>NZ_CM173231.1:0-4483448 GCF_057747955.1 Arthrobacter sp. SDR-2R | reverse complement strand
CCCTGGCCTTCTACAGTTCCATGCGCCTCTCCGGAGTGGCCGTGGGTACGGTGGTTTCCATCGGTTCAGCTCCGGTAGCGGCCGCCCTGATCGAACGTTTCGCGGACGGGAAGCCGCTGAGCCGACGCTGGATTCTCGGCGCGCTGCTGGGAATTGGCGGGGCAGCCCTGCTGTCCCTTGCCGGGCACTCGCCGGCAGCACCCGCACACGGGGCTGCTGGCGCCGGGGCTGATTCCTGGAACTCGACTTCCTTGACTTTGACTTCCTTGGCGCCGACGGCGGGAATCCTGCTGGGGCTGCTGGCCGGAACTACTTATGCTCTGTACTCCTGGGCGGCACACCGGCTGACCGGTGACGGGGTCTCTTCACGGGCGGCCATGGGCGCCGTGTTCGGACTCGGCGGGCTCCTTCTGGTGCCTGTCCTTGCCGCAACGGGACGCCCGCTGCTGGAGTCCTGGACCAGCGTCAGCGTCGGCGCCTACATGGCGGCGGTCCCCATGTTTGCCGGGTACCTGCTGTTCGGGTGGGGCCTGGCCCGGGTAGGGGCGAGCACGGCCACCGGCATCTCGCTGCTCGAAAGCGTGGTGGCCGCCGTCCTGGCCGTGCTCGTGGTGGGAGAACGGCTCCCAGCACTTGCCTGGCTTGGCGCCGCCGTCGTCCTGGCAAGCATGTTCATCCTGGCGCCGCGGCGGCAAACTGCTGCGGCACCCGGGGGCCGCGCAGGTGCACCACCACGGCCATTAGCCGGTGGTCTGCCGGCCGCCGCTCCGGGCCAGCACCGTGGGACCGAGCAGCAGGCAGGCGCCCAGCCCCAGCAACAGAATCCCTAGCACCACCGCACCGGGAGCCGGCAGCCCGGCCCCCGCGATAATGAGCACCACACCAATCAGTGCCGCCGCCATGCCCGGGAACAGGCCTGCGGGGAGACGGCGTGCCGGATAGCCGGACAGCAGTTCCATGGCCAGGTGGGGATCGTCCGCGATCAGCCCCAGTTCCAGCTCCTTGAGCAGGCGTCGCTCCTCATCGGACATTGGCATGGCAGGCCCCGGCTTCCTTGGGCGGCGGTATCGGTATCGACCGTAGGAGCCTTCCACCGGTTAGTCAATAGTCCGGGGTCCGGGCTGGAAGCCGCCTACCGGCGTCGTAATTCCGCGAACTCGATGGACGGCACGATTGCGCCCGCGTCCCGCTCCACAAAGTTGGTTCCCGGCGGCACCAGGTCGTCGATGGCATCCAGTACGGTCTCGCCCAGCTGGACATCCGCCGCGCGCAGGTACGTCCGGAGGTGTTCCTCGCTGCGCGGGCCGATGATCACGCTGCTGATGGCGGGATGGGTCAGGGCAAACCCCACGGCCAGGTCCACCAGGGACATTTCCAGCTTGTCCGCCAGCCGGGCCAGCGAGTCCGCGGCCAGCAGCTTCCGCTCGCTGGATGGCCCGGAGATGTCGTACCGGCCGGGCAGTGTGTGGACCCGGGTGGGCGGCTTGCCCGATTCGAGGACGAAGCTGCCGGACAGCCAACCGCCCGCGAGTGGGCCGTAGGCAAGCACGCCCAGGCCATACTGCTGGGCGATGGGCAGGACGTCCCGCTCGTTGCCGCGGACCAGCATGGAGTACGGAACCTGGTTGCCCAGCGGCGGGATCAGATGGTTTGTGGTGGCCAGCCACTGGGCCTCCACCAGCTGGGCCGGGGTGAACACCGAGGTCCCGTAATACAGGATCTTGCCCTGGCGGATCAGGTCGTTGAGGGTGGTGATGGTCTCCAGGACGTCGGTGTTGTAGTCCGGCCGTTGCGCCTGGTACAGGTCGATGCGGTCCGTCTGCAGGCGCCGGAGGCTGCCCTCCACGGCCTGGGTGATCCAGCGCCGCGAGTTCCCGGAGTGCGCCGGGTTGGGGCTCATCTGGCCGTGGAACTTGGTGGCCAGGAAGACATCGTCCCGGCGGCCGCGGAGGGCCCGGCCCACCACCTGTTCGGACTCACCCTGGGAGTAGACGTCAGCGGTGTCGATTGCGGTGATGCCGGCGTCCAGGGCTTCATGGATGATCCGGATGCTCTCGTCCGCGCCGGTGGGGGCGCCCTGGGAGCTGCCGTTCCCCTCGCCGAAGTTCATGGTGCCAAGGGTGAGGGGACTGATGGGGGTTCCCGACCGTCCGAACACCCGCAGTTCGCTCAGGCTCATCTGCGGCCTCCTCCATTCAGTTGCCGTGCCTTGGATCGTCACGAGGCTACACAGATTCGGCAGGCCGCCACAGATTCCCGCCTTAGTCCTTCTCTTTTCGTCGTACGGAGTAACCGGCGCCCCGCAAATGACGTTTTGTGGCGCGCACGCGGCACTCCATAGCGCCTATATTGAGGGATGGGCTCCTCCAATAGTGACGACCAGTTCGTCCAGTTGCATGACATCATCATGGGCAGCGGCAATGTTGCTGATTTCCTGACTGAGCTGTCCTCTGTTGCAGCCTCCGCCGTCAGCGAGGACGCGGGCGTGTTCGTCGAGTGCGGCGTGACCCTCCAGCGCCGCAAACGCAGTGCCACCATTGCGGGCAGCAGTGAACGCGCCGTTGTCCTGGACAAGCTGGAGCAGGTCCTGGGTGAAGGTCCGTGCATTGCGGCGCTGGAGGCCATGAAGCCCGTCATCCTTTCCAATGTGGAGACCGATACCCGCTGGCCTAAGTACCAGAAGTTGCTGGCCGAGAACGGCTGCCGCAGCGTCCTGGGCGTCCCGCTTGCCCTGGACGGGCACCAGTCCGCCGCGTTGAATTTTTTTGCTTCGGAACCGGACGTCTTCGCTGACGAAGTCGTTCGCAGGGCTGAGGGGTTTGCTGACCTCGCGGGCCGCGCATTGAGGCTGGCACTGCGGATCGCCGACGCCCAGAACCTGGCGGACGACCTGAGGGCCGCAATGGCCAACCGCACCACGATCGACCTGGCGTGCGGGGTGATCATGGCCCAGAACCGGTGCAGCCAGGATGAAGCCATGGCCCTGCTCACCAAGGCGTCCAGCCACCGGAACCAGAAGCTGCGGGACCTTGCAGCGGGAGTCATCGGCCGGGTCAGCGACGGAGCCGTGACCACGCACTTCGATCCGTAACGTCCACCTCCGGAACCCGTCCTGATCCGCCTGGATGCCGTCCCGGTTTCGCCTCCGCGCCGCCCTGCAATAATCTGAACCAACGGTTGTGCACGGGGGTGTCAGCGCCCGGTACAACAGCACTGTAAGTTCCGGGACCATCACAGACGAGGCGGACACCCATGACGGCTTCAGACCAGCAGCACGCACCAGGCCCAGCGATCCCAGCAGGCCCTCCCGCCGCTGCGGCCGGGCCAGTCGATCCGCACCTGCTGCAGCAGCTGGCCGACGCGCATGGTGTGGGTACGTCCTTCCAGGGCTGGGATGGGCTGCCGCATTCCGTTGCCCAGGAGACGCTGGTCAAGGTGCTGGCAGCCCTCGGTGTTGAGGCACACACCAACAGTCACATTGAGGCTGCCCTGGCCGAAGCCGAACTGGCGCCGTGGCGGCGGATGCTGCCGCCCGCCGTCGTCATTAAGCAGGGCGAACCGGCCCAAGTGCCGGTCCACGTGCGCGACGGCGCCACCGCGCGCCTGACCGTCACCCTGGAAGGTGGAACCGGACAGCGCGAAGCGGTCCAGCAGGATGTCTGGGTCCAGCCCCGGGAGGTGGACGGCGTCTCCACGGGACGTGCCACCTTCGCGCTTCCCCAAGACCTGCCCTTGGGCTGGCACACGCTGCACGTCGAGTCGGAGGGCGCTATGGCCAGCGCCGCCTTGGTGGTAACCCCTGCGCGGCTGGCCACGGCAAAGCCGCTGGAGGAACGCCGCGGCTGGGGGCTGGCCACGCAGCTGTATTCGGTCCGCTCAAAGCGGTCGTGGGGCATCGGCGACTTTGCGGACCTGGCGGACCTGGCCGCGATCAGTGGTGCGCGCGGCGCCGACTACGTGCTGGTCAACCCGCTGCACGCGGCCGAGCCGGTACCGCCGGTCCAGCCGTCGCCCTACTCGCCGTCCACCCGCCGGTTCTTCAATCCGCTGTACATCCGCATCGAGGCCATTCCCGAGCTGGCATACCTCCGGCCGCGGAAACGTGCGGCGCTGGAGAAGCTGCACGAGGAAGTGGCAGGGCTGAACCGGGAAGGCACCCGCCTCGACCGCAATGCCGTGTACGCGGCCAAGCTGCAGGCGCTGGAAATGCTTTATCACACGCGCCGTTCACCGGCCCGGCAGGCCGCCTTCGATGAGTTCTGCCGCAGCTCCGGCCGCGGCCTGGAGGACTTCGCGCTCTGGTCAGCCATCCGCGAGGACCTGGCGCCGGACGACCCCCTGTGGACAGACCCGGAGTGCGCCATCGGAACACCGGAAGCCGAAGCCCTCCGGGAGAAGCTGGCGGACCGGATCGGGTTCCACCGCTGGCTGCAGTGGATCTGCGACGAGCAGCTCGAGAACGCCCAGAGGGGCGCGCTCCGGTCGGGGATGCGGCTGGGCGTGGTGCACGACCTTGCAGTAGGCGTGGACCACAGCAGTGCCGACGCCTGGACGCTGCGCGGCGTGCTGACCCCGAACACCAGCGTGGGCGCACCTCCTGACATGTACAACCAGCAGGGGCAGGACTGGGGCCAGCCCCCATGGCACCCCGCACGCCTGGCCGAGGCCGGATATGAACCGTTCCGCAACATGCTGGCCAACGTGCTCAGGCATGCCGGCGGCATCCGCGTGGACCACATCCTGGGACTCTTCCGGCTGTGGTGGATCCCCATGGGGAACGCTCCGGGGGATGGCGCCTACGTCCGCTATGACCACGAGGCCCTGATCGGCATCCTCGCGCTCGAGGCGCACCGCGCCGGTGCCGTGGTGATCGGGGAGGACCTGGGCACTTTCGAGCCCTGGGTGCGTGACTACCTTGCGGCCCGGGGGATCCTGGGCACGTCCATCCTGTGGTTTGAGTACGACGGCGATTCGCCCCTTGCGCCCGAAAAGTACCGCACGCAGGCGCTCGCCAGCGTCAACACCCACGACCTGCCACCCACCGCCGGCTACCTTGCCGGGGACCATGTGGGGCTCCGAAGCCGGCTGGGGCTGCTGGAACGGTCCGAGCAGGAGGAGCGCGCGGAGCACAACGCGTCTTTGGAGAAGATGTTCGCCCTGCTGCGCGAGCGCGGGTACCTCTCCGAGGGCGCCGCCGGCGGCGTGGAGGGGCAGCCGTCCGAGGAGCACACCATCGAGGCGCTGCACCTGCTGCTGGCCCAGGCGCCGTCGGTCCTGCTCGGCGTGGCCCTGGTGGATGCGGTGGGGGAGCGGAGGGTCCAGAACCAGCCCGGAACCACAGAAGCCCTGTACCCCAACTGGCAGGTGCCCCTGGGTGGGCCGGACGGCAAACCCGTCTACCTTGATGACCTCCCCGCCAACAAGCGGTTCAACTCGCTGCTCGCGGCGGTGGAGGGAGCCCTGCACCGGGCCTAAGCGGTTCTCAAGGCAACAGGCCCCGCCGCTTTTGTAAGCGGCGGGGCCTGTTGCCGTAGTTGCTTTGCCTGGTTTGCCTTGTTCGGCGGGTGAACTAGTTAGCGGCGATCACATGGGTGAAGTGGTCGTACCGGAAGGTGACCGGGCCGCCGTCGTGCTCAAACACTATGTTGGCACCCGGGGAAGCGCCGCCGGCCCCATAACTGATGTCCCAGCTGCGGTTCAGGGCCGCCTTGAACTCGTAGCTTCCCGCAGGAAGGTCCGGAACGGACAGCTTCCACACGAGGTCTGCCGGGTCCAGCACCAACTGCGCCTGGTTACAGGACGGCTCCCAGTCCGAGGCGCAGCCCAGCTCGCTGTCCAGGCTTCCGGCTGCCGCCACGGCGGCCGGCTGCTGCGAGGCGTAGACGGCGCTGAGCAGGTGGGTGCTGTTGTCATAACGGAAAGTCACCGGGCCGCCGGGATGGTCCAGCACGATGTTCTGTCCGTTGAGCTGGCCGTCGGCGCCGTAGTTTTCGTCCCAGCCGCCGTCGAGCGCTGCCTTGTATTCGTACTTCCCGGCCGGCAGGTCCACGGTCAGCCGCCAAATGCGGTCCGCCGGGTCCAACACCATCCGGGCCTGGCTGCAGCCTGGATCCCATTGTGCGCTGCAGCCCATCGCCTGGTTCAGTGATCCGGCCACCGTGACCGAGTCGGGCTGCGGGGCCTGGCCCACCGTGACAGTCCTGGTTTCGCTGGTGACGTTGTAGCCGGTGCCGGTCATGGCCGCCCGATATTGGACCTTGGTGCCGTCCGCCAGCCCGGTCACGTCGTCGGTTGCTGAGTAGACGGGCGAGGACGAGTCGGTGCCCACCGCGGTCCAGACCCCGCCGCCAACACTGCGCTCGAAGGACACCACGTGGTTGGCCTTCTCCGGGTCAGCGGTGGCGCTGAGCTCAACCTTGCCTTCCACGCTGCTGCCCTCCGCAGGCTTCTGCAGGGTCAGCACGGGCGCGGGTACGGCCGCGGAGCGGCTTTGGCTGGTGGCGGAATGCCCGCCGTTGTCCAGAACGGTGGCGCGGTACTCCAACGGTGTGCCGGCATCCAGCGCCGCGACGTCGTGGAAAACCTGGTACGGAGCGGTGTCGTCCGTGCCGATCGGCTGCCACGCGCCGCTCGCCGTCCGGGCTTCAAAGGTGACCTCGTAGAACGAAGCACCGTCGACGTCGGCCGTTACGTTGATGCGTCCGTTGTCACCAGGCGCGGCGGCCGGCTGCCGGAGGGCGACGGCGGGAGCCTCCTTGGAGTGCGGAATGCGGCCCGAGGATTCGTAGACGACGGCGGAAAGCGGCGGCACGGTCACGGTCAGTTTTGCGTCGTCAGAGGTTTTGGCTTCATCGGCGCCTTCGCCGTAAACGCGCATGTAGCTGCGCTTGGCGATGTAGGTGGGGACTTCCACCGTCTGTGTCTGGGTGCTGTTGTTCAGTGCCACCACGTATTCGCGCTGGTCCTTGGCATCGGTGCGGGAGAAGGCGTAGATGCCCGGCCCGTCAGAGGCATAGCGGTGCTGGTGTGCGCCATTCCGCAGTGCCGGGTGCTCTTTGGTGAGGGCTGCAAGCTCCCGGATTTTGGCGTAAAGCGGGTGGCTTGGGTTGAAGTTGTCCGTGGCGTGGGTGGCGTCCGTGCCCAGCAGGTCGTCGTCCAGGTAGTCCGGGACTTTGCTGGCGAAGAGGGTCTGGCGGGCATCCTGGTCGCCGCCCGGGCCGGTGAAGCCCTGCTCGTCGCCGTAGTACACCACCGGGTTGCCGCGGGAGAAGTACATCAGCTCGTGGGCCAGCTCGTCGCGTGCCACCTTCTCGGCATCGCCTGCGGCGGGGTTGTCCTGGGCGATAAAGCTGCCGATGCGGCCCATGTCGTGGTTGCCCAGGAACGTGGGCAACTCATAGACGTTGGAATCGGCGTCGGTGTACCAGTCGTCACCGGCGAAGAATGCCTGGAGCGCCTTGGCGTCCTGGCTCTTGGAGGCAAAGTTGCGGGCGGCATCCTGGAAGGGGAAGTCCAGCACGGCCTGCATCTTGTTGCGGGTGGTGAACTGGGACGTGAAGCTCTTGGTGGTGTCGAAGACCTCGCCGAACATGAAGAACTCGTCCTTGCCGTGCTCCTTGGCGTAGCTGAGGACGTTGGGGCCGAATTCCTGCCAGAACTCGTTGTTCACGTGCTTCATGGTGTCGATCCGGAAACCGTCCACGCCAAAGTCGCCGATCCAGGACTTATAGATGTCCTCCATGCCGTGCACCACGGCGGGGTTTTCGGTGAAGAGGTCATCGAGGCCGAAGAAGTCGCCGTACATGGAGTCCTCACCCGTGAAGGTGGTGTCGCCGCGGTTGTGGTACAGCGTGGGGTCGTTCAGCCAGGCGGGAACCTTGAGGTTTTCTTCGCCCGGTGCCAGGACCGGCTTGTAGGGGAATGACGTGTTGGCGTCCAGCCGGGGGAAGGTTCCGGTGCCGGCGTAGTCGCGGTCGTCGAACGCTTCGCCGGAGGCTGTCTTGTAAGGGACTGCGTCCTTTGAGATGTAGCCTTTCCGGTTGCCCTCCTGGTAGCCGATGACGTCGGCAGTGTGGTTGGTGATGATGTCGAAATAGACCTTCATGCCGCGGGCGTGGGCCTCGTCGATCAGGGCCTTGAGCTCACCGTTGGTGCCCAGGTGGGGGTCGATCTGGGTGAAGTCGGTGACCCAGTAGCCGTGGTAGCCGGCCGACTTGTCCTCGGGCTGGACCGCCTTGTTCTTGAAGCTGGGGGTCAGCCAGATGGATGTGGTGCCCAGGCCCTGGATGTAATCGATCCTGCTGCGCAGGCCGGCCAGGTCGCCGCCGTTGTAGAAGCCCTTCCCGGTGGGATCGAAGCCGGAGACCATGGGATCCGGCCCCAGGCCGCCCTGGTCATTGGCGGTGCTGCCGTTGCTGAACCGGTCTGCCATGACGAAGTAGAAGTTCTCGTCCGTCACGGGACCGCGGAGCGAATGCAGGGCGGTGGAGGATCCCTGGCCCTGGGCGCCGGGATTCTTGGAGCCTGAATCCTTGAGGCCCACCGCGGCATGGGCCGGGAGGACTGCTGCGGAAACGGCCACGGCGGCGGCCAGGAGGCCGGCCGCCGACCTCGCCGTGATTGCCCGGCCCGGGGCCCGGCGGCGGGTTGTGGGGTGCTGTGTTCCTGCGGGCTTTGCCGGCAGTTGGGCGCGTGGGGCCGCGCCGGGAGGGGTGCGGAATAACAAGGGTGAGACCTTCCTGGGAAGCAGCGCTGCTGTACAGGCTTGCCGTTGACAAGGGATGCGGCAGGAGGGTTCGAAGGACAGCATGCAGACCTGTGAACCAAGTCACAACTGTAAGCGCTTGCACTGAATTACTCCAGCGTCTGGGGAAGAGCTAGGGGAGGAAGCCGTAGCGGGCATCGCAGTTAGCCGGCGGACACCAGGGCAGTGGGAGAGGGGGTGCGAAGATCATGAAGCACGGGGCCGGGGAGCCCGGTGACGGGATCCAGTTCAAACGTGGCAATGTTGTCCGACCGTTCGTGGGCCACGTGCAGCCAGCTGCCCCGGACCATGTGGTGCCGCGGCCAGTCCCCGCCGCTGTCGAAGTCCTTGACGGGGATCAGTTCGGTGCCGCCGGCTGCTACTTCCAGGACGCTGATGAGGTTGGATCCACGCACGCCGGCGTAGGCGAAGTTCCCCTGCGGGCCAAGGCAGATTTCGGCGGCCGAATCACCGTCCTGGCTGCCGCCCGCAGTTGCAGGTCCGCGGAATATCAGCTCATAGGTGCCGGCCTCGGGCCGGACCACGAAGACCTCCACGGAGTACTCCGACACAATGAAGACGTTGCCCGTGGGGTGCTCCACCATGTGCCGGGGACCGGTGCCGCAGGGGAGGACCACCTCGTGGTCGGCTACCAGGCCGGTGCCCGGCACATAGGTCCAAATGCGGAGGGTGTCGTGGCCCAGATCGGTCGTCATGATGCGCCCGTCGCGCAGCATCAGGCTGGCATGGGCGCGGCTCGGCCTGGGGCTGCCGGGGAAAAGGCCGGCGTGGGGGTCAACCGACGGTGCCGCGGGGAACCGTGCCGTCATGCCGCCGTCGTCATCCAGCTCGTAGAGCAGGACCTGCCCGTCACCCCAGCATGCAGCGGTGACAAACCGGCCGTCCGGGTCCACGGCGACGTGGCAGGTGGCCTCTCCGGCAGGCTCCGGTGCCCCGGACAGTTCCAGCGCAAAGTCACCCCGTCGGCGGTAGGCCTGAACCATTTTGCGCTGCTCCGCCGCTGCGTACACCAAGGGCAGCGTCGGGTGCACGGCCAGGAACGACGGCGACTGTGCCTGGACTGCCGTGCCCAACCATTCAAGGCTTCCGTCCTGATGCTCCCGCACGGCCCCGATGCCATTGGCGCGGCCGCCGCCGTCGGGGGTGTAGGTGCCGATCCAAAGAATGTTGCTGGCTGTTCCCGTGGTCATTAACCCATCCTGCCAAGAGTTGGCACCCATTCCCGAGCACAAGGCCACCTATTAGCATGGGATTTCCAGCAGCGGACGAAGGAGGTGGATCCCATTACCGCAGTCACAGTTTTGGGTATTCCCGTTCGGTGCCGTCCGGAGAGCTTGGCCTAGCCGCCATGGGGACGCCCGTCTTCCCACCGAAAGGCGTTGCTGTGCCCCCTCTCGACTCACGGACTGCCGGCAGTCCTGCCCCGTCGCCGGTCTTCGAAGGCATTGTCTCCGCATTGCGGTCCGCCGGCTGCGTTTTCGCGGAGGAAGAGGCCCGCCTGCTGCTGGCGGGGGCCTCACTTCCCGGCGACTTAGCGCGAAATGTCCGGCGCAGGGTGGAAGGCGTCCCCTTGGAACTCATCCTGGGCTGGGCCGAATTTGCGGGCCGGCGCATTCTGGTGGAGCCCGGTGTCTTCGTGCCGCGCCGCCGTACCGGGCTGCTGGTAAATGAGGCCCTCGCCCTGCTGCCGGCGACGTGGCCGGAGGGGCCCCGGCGGAAGCCCGCTGTTGTAGTGGACCTCTGCTGCGGGTCCGGAGCCGTGGGAGCGGCCATTGCTCATGAGGCGCCATGGGCGGAGGTGCATGCGGCGGACATCGATCCTGTGGCCGTCCGGTGCGCCAGGCGGAACGTCGGGCCCGTGGGCGGCCAGGTTCACGCGGGGGACCTGTTCGACGCCCTGCCGCGTGAACTGCGTGGCCGCGTCCGGGTGCTCGTGGTCAATGCTCCCTACGTGCCCACGGAGGCAATCCGCACCATGCCCCCCGAAGCGCGGCTGTACGAACCTGCGGCATCCCTCGATGGCGGTCCTGATGGACTGGACTTCCACCGACGCGTCGCCGCCGGGGGCATCGGATGGCTGGCTCCCGGCGGGCACCTGATCATCGAAACCAGCCAGCGGCAGGCATCCGGCACCTCCGCGATCCTGGCCGCCGCCGGGTTCGGCACCCGGACAGTCCATTCGGAGGAAGTGGACGGCACCGTGGTCGTGGGGCGCGTGGCGGCAGGGACCCACTAACCCCGTCCTCCCGCTCCCCAATATCTTGCCTGCCGCCTGGAGGATCGAGCCAACCAGGCCCAGCAGCCGTGGACCGCACGTAACGGTCCTTCTGAACCGTCCGGAAAACCCCAGTACGCCAGGCTGCGTTCCCTACCAGACTGCGTTCCCTATTCGTATTGGTGGGGTGGTGGTGGGGGGTTTGAAGTAGTGGTTTTGTTGGGGTTTTTGGGTGGGGTCGATGTGGGGTGGGGGGATGAAGGTTGGGGTGTGGTTGGTGGTGGTGATGGTCCATTGTTCTTTGTGGATGAGGTGGTGGTGGTGACTGCAGAGCAGGACGCCGTTGTTGGTGGTGGTGGGTCCGCCGTGTGTCCAGTAGGTGATGTGGTGTGCTTCGCACCAGGGTGCGGGGATGGTGCAGTTGGGGAAGGCGCAGCCTTGGTCGCGGGTGGTGAGGGCGGTGCGTTGGGCTGGGGTGAAGAGGCGGGTTTTGCGGCCGAGGTCGAGGATTTCGTTGTTGGTGCCCAGGAGCGCGGGGATGATGTCGGCGTCGCAGGCGATTTTCCGTAGGGTGGTGGCGGCGACGGGGCCGGTGAACGCGAAAGCCCCTGTCCCTGCCTCTGTCCCTGTGCCTGTCTGTGTCCCTGGTGGTGCGGGTATTCCCGGCCGTTCTCCTGTCGCTGTTGCTGTGGTGTGGGTGGGGAAGAGGTCCCGGTAGTGGATGGTGGCGATGATTTGGGGTTTGTTGCCGCCGGTGGTGGGCAGGGTGTTGGTGGCGAGTGCGGTTTTGGCGGCGGTGATGATGCCGTCGAGTTGTTTTTGGGCGCGGGTGCGCCGGTCCAGGTCCGGCAGGGCCGGCTGGGCAGGCAGGTCGGGCACGGCTGCTGTTTCGGCTGTTCGTCCGTGGTGTTCGGTGCCGGTGGTTGGGGTGGTAGTGCCGGTGCTGGTGTTTGGGGTGGTGGTGCGGGGGTTGGTGGCGGTGTTCATGACGGTGAGGAGGTGTTCGTATTGGTCGGTGGTGGCGAAGATTTCGAGGTGGTGCAGGCCGTGGCGTGGTTTGCGGATGAAGGCGCCTTGGGTGTGGCGGAGGGCTTCTTCGGTGGGTTCGGTGCCGTCGGCGTCGATGGTGTCGGTCCAGCGTTGGGCCAGGCGGGTGAGGAAGTCGGGGTCGGTGGTGGTGGCTGCGGTGGTGAGGTGCTTTTCGATCCGGTACAGGGTGTGGGGGGTGGTGTGGTGTTGGAGCCGGTCCAGGGTGGCGGTGATGAGGGTCGCGGCGTGGGAGGACACGGCCGGTGCCTGGAGGGTTCTGGTGGGCGGTTGCGGGGTGGTCCCGTCCGTGCCGGGGTGGGGTGTGAGGGCGGTGGCGAGGTGGGGCCGGGTTGGCGGGAGTGGTTCGCCGGTGAGGCTGGTGCGGGGCAGGGTGTGCTGGGCGAGGGTGAGGCGGCGGCGTGCTTCGCGGATGGGGATGCGGAGCCTGAGGCGGAGGAACTCTGCGGTGTTGGGGCAGCCGTCATCGGCAGGGGAGGGCACGGCAGGGTGGGTGGTCCTGGCCGCGGCCTGGGTGATGGCCTGGGTGCGGGTCCGGTCTACGGCGGCGGCGGCCAGGAGTTGCAGGTACTCCACGGTGCGGCCCAGTTCCTCGGCGTGGCCGGCGTAATCGGCGGCCTCGACATAGGTGGCTGCTGCCAGGAGGTCCGGGGCGGCCAGGGCGGCGGTGGCGAGTTCTTCGGCAAGTGCCCCGAGGATGGCAGGGCCGGATCCCTCCCCGCCGGGGACGGCGCGAAGGCGGGCCGAACTCGTCCGCCGGCTGCCGGCGTCGTCAGCGTTCCCGCCGAGCAACCCACCGTATAACCCGCCGAACGGCCCGTCCAGCTGCTCCCCAATGGCCTCCATAACCCAACTCTGCCAGCCACCACCGACAATCAAGAGCCCCCAAAACCCCTATGTGGAAAACCCGGCAGGGCGGCAATGCAGGCCGCGTTAAACGCTGCCGGCCGCCGCGTCCCCCAAGGATCGCGACGGCCGGCAAGGCGATTCAGTTGTAGCACAAAGCCCGCATCTTCCCATGTCATACGCACTTCCATGCGTAATGATGAGGGCGGAAGCGGGAATCAGGCCTTTGTGCCCGTCCCGTCGGACGTACCAAGGTTGGTGGTGTCCGGGTGCGTGCTGTGGGCCGGGATGTGGTCTTCGCCCAGGCTGTTGGCATCGCTCCCCACGGAAGAGGTGGTGGGAGTACCTGTGGAAGGCCCGGATGACTGGCTTCCGCTGGAGCTGCCCTCCCGGTGCATCGCAGAGCCAATGACCGTGCCTGCCCGGCGTGCGGCTTCACCCAACTGGTCCGCAACCTCGGGAGCCTTTTCCTTGATGGCCTCGGTGGCCACGGATACCTTGTCCTGGACCGGCTTGCTGTCCCAGATGCCGGCTGCCCGGGCCTTGAGCTTGTCATAGGCGGCACGGCCTGACCGCGAGCCGAGGACATAACCTACAGCAACGCCTACACCCAAAAGAAGCTTGTTTTTCACGATGAACTCCTGCTCTGCGAGAAGGTTGTCAGTCCCGGCCGGCGTATCGGGCGCCCGTTACCGGAGAAAAAGAAAGCCGGCCTGGGGATGGTGTCCCCAGGCCGGCTTCCTGGCTTGCCCGTACAGTTATCCGCGGGCGCTTCGCTTGGTGACCATGCCGTAGATGGCAAGGACGATCAGCGAGCCGACGATCGCCAGCAGCCACGTCTGGATCGAGAAGAACTCCTGCAGTCCGCTGCCGAAGATCATTCCACCCAGCCAGCCACCGAGGAAGGCGCCAACGACGCCCAGGATCAAGGTGATGACCCAGCCGCCACCCTGCCTGCCCGGGAGGATCGCCTTAGCGATCGCACCAGCAATAAGTCCGAGAATCAGAAATGCAATAAATCCCATTTGTTGCTCTCTTCCTGCTTAGAGGAGGCCTCCGGGTTCCGGAGGCACTTCATCCTTCTGCCCCAATAGTAATCATGCTTACTATCTATTTGCCAACCCCGTTTTTGGAAAAAGGTGCAGTTCAGGCGTGTTTTAGTGCCCGGTTTTGTCCGAGTCGTTGCCCGCACCGGGGCCCTCGTCGAGGATCGATAATTCCGCTAGATCCTGCGGGTCCAGGGCGAAATCGAACACGTCCAAATTCTCTGCCATCCGCTCCGGGGAAGCGGTCTTGGGAATCGTTACCAATCCGTTTTGTATGTGCCACCGAAGGACCAGTTGGCCGGGTGTTTTTCCATGCTTTTCGGCCAACTGGGTAAGGATGGGAGCACCCAATAAGCCGGCGCCTGATCCGCCAAGCGGGCTGTAGGATTCCGTGACAATCCCGTGGCGTGCGTGGAATTCACGTTCTGCGGTTCGGGTGATTGCGGGGCTGAGCTGGATCTGGTTCACCGCCGGAACCACATCAGTCTCCGCCATCAGCCGTTCCAGGTGCGCGGGCTTGAAGTTGGACACCCCGATGGACCGGACTTTCCCCTGTGCCTGCAGCCGTTCGAACGTCTGCCACGTGGAGACATACTGGTCCCGTCCCGGCAGCGGCCAGTGGATCAGCAGCAGGTCCACATAATCCAGCCCCAGGCGCTTCAGGGATCCATCCAGGCCCGCCACAGCGCGGTCGTGGCCCTGGAATTCCCCGTCCAGCTTGGTGGTAATGAAGAGTTCGCTCCGGTCCACCCCGCTGGCGCGGATGCCGTTGCCCACACCGCGTTCGTTGCCGTACTTCACGGCGGTATCGATGTGCCGGTAGCCGGCTTCCACGGCGTGTACGACGGCGGCAGCCACCTGTTCGTCGTCCAGCGGCCAGGTGCCAAGCCCCAGTTGCGGAATCCTGTTGCCATCATTGAGGTCGATGAGGGGTGCAAGTGTCATGCCATCAGTCTGCCCTCCCACGGCCGTTCCTGTCCCTAGGCGGGGTCCTCAGCCAGCTTCCGCTTCAAAATCTTCCCGCTGGGCCCCAGCGGGAGTTCGGAAAGAATCCTGATCACCCGAGGGTACTTGTACGCCGCGAGCTGGTTGCTGGCGAAATCCATCAGCTCCGTGTCGCTGACGGTTGCCCCGGCATCCAGCACGATCGCCGCTGCGATTTCCTGCCCGTGGACGTCATCGGGGATGCCGTAGACGGCAGCACTCACCACAGCCGGGTGGGTCAGCAGGATTTCCTCCACTTCCCTGGGATAGACGTTGTATCCGTTGCGGATGATCATGTCCTTCTTGCGGTCCACGATGGTGAGGTAGCCGTCGTCGTCCTTCGTCCCCAGGTCACCGGTGCGGAACCAGCCGTCCACCACCGCCTCCGCTGTTGCCTCCGGCCGGTTCAGGTACCCCTTCATCAGCAGGTGCCCGCGGATGACGAGTTCACCGAGTTCCCCGTTGGGCAGCAGCTCAATGCTCTCCACCGTCTCCGGGCGGGCGATTTCGATGTCGACGCCCCAGATCGGGATCCCGATCGTTCCGGGCCGCGGCGCCGTGCCCACATGGTTGAAGGCCGCCACCGGGGAGGTCTCCGTCAGGCCGTAGCCTTCATGGACTTCCACCCCGAAGACGTCGCGGAACTTGTCCATGACGGCCAGTGGAAGCGATGCTCCGCCGGAGATGCCGTAGCGGAGCGCCGTGGGCCGGTCCGGCACGGTCTTGGCGGCTTCCAGGAGCGCCACATACATCGTGGGTACGCCCAGGAAGATGTTGACGTTGTGCCGTTCCAGCAGCTTCAGGGCGTCCTCGCCGCTGAAGCGCGGCATAAGCACGATGGTGGCCCCGGCGCGCAGTCCGGTGTTGAGGACCACGGTCTGTCCGAAGGTGTGGAAGAGCGGCAGTCCGCCGAAGAGGACGTCGCCAGGCCGGAAGTCCATCACGCTGGTCAGCAGGACACTGGTCTGTTCCACCAGGGCGAAGTGCGTGCCCAGCGCGCCCTTCGGTTTACCGGTGGTGCCCGAGGTGTACAGGATGGTGGCTGTATCCGACGGGCGGCACGGCTCATACGTCCGGATCGGCTCGGTGCGGGCGGCCTCCGCTTCCAGGCGGGGGAACCCGCCGTCGTCGGGAGCCATCACGGTCAGCACGTCAATGCCGTTGGCCGCCGCGCCGGCGGCCCCCTCCGCCAGCAGGGGAGCGGCGCAGACCAGCAGCTTGGAACCGCTGTCCTGGAGGACGTACTCGATTTCGCGTGCCTTCAGCAGGGCATGCACCGGGACAACGATGGCGCCGAGCGACAGGATGGCGTAGTACACCCGGGCGAAGTCCGGGACGTTGGGGATCAGGACGGCGACGGCGTCTCCCGGGCTGATGCCGCGGGCCCGCAGGGCTCCGGCGTAGGCCCGGGTCTGGCTCCAGAGGTCGGCGTAGCTGACCTGGTCCTCCCCAACGACGAGGGCAATGCTGTCCGGAGTCCTTTTGGCTGATTCAGCCAGGACGGCTGCGACGGAGATGGTGGCGAAGCCGTCGGCGGAGTGGGTATTGGTCATGGCCTGCTTCTTCGGTGGGAGGGTCATGCTTTGAGTATGAGGGCGTCGCCCTGTCCGCCGCCGCCGCAGAGGGCCACGACGCCGGTGCCACCGCCGCGGCGCTTCAGCGCCAGCGCCTGGTGCAGCACCAGGCGTGCGCCCGAGGCGCCAACGGGGTGGCCCAGGGCGATGGCACCGCCTTCGGCGTTCACGGCTTCGGGGTCGATGCCCAGGTCGTTGGCGGACTGGATGAGGACCGAGGCGAACGCCTCGTTGATTTCCACCAGGTCCAGTTCCTGGACCGTGAGCCCCTCGTCCTTGAGGGCGCGTTCGATGGCCCGGGCAGGCTGGGAGTGCAGGGATCCGTCCGGTCCCGCCGTCTGGCCGTGTGCTCCGATCTCGGCGATCCACTCCAGCCCTGCGGCAATGGCGGCCGCCTTGCTGGCGATGACCAGGGCTGCGGCGCCGTCGGAGAGGGGAGACGATGAGCCGGCGGTGATGGTGGCCGTCTCCTCCTTGGAGAACGCGGGCCGGAGCTGCGCCAGTGATTCTGCCGTGGTTTCCGGACGGATGCCCTCATCGTGTTCAAGCGTCACGGCAGGGCCCTTCCGCTGGGGCACCTGGATGGGGGCGATTTCCTCGGCCAGCACCCCGGCGGCCCGGGCCGCTTCGGCGCGCTGGTGGGAGCGGGCCGCCACGGCGTCCTGCCCGGCACGGGTGATCCCGCGCTCGGCGTTGCCGGCGTCGGTGGCCTCGCCCATCAGCTTGCCGCTCACGGGGTCCTGCAGCCCGTCGTGGTTCAGGGAGTCGAGCATGGGAGCGTCGCCGATGACGACGCCGGCGCGAAGCCCGGGGACCAGGTGCGGTGCGTTGGTCATTGACTCCTGGCCGGCGGCGACAATGAAGTCCGCTTCCCCCGTGCGGATCATGCGGGCGGCGTCGATCACGGCCGTGAGGCCGGACAGGCAGAGCTTGTTGATGGTGATCGTGGGAACGTCCCAGCCGATTCCGGCGGCCAGGCTGGCCTGCCGGGCGGGGCCTTGCCCGGCACCGGCCTGGATGACCTGCCCCACGATGACGGCGCCGATCTGCTCCGGGGCAACGCCTGTCCGTTCCAGGGCCGCCCGGATGGCGTGGGCGCCGAGTTGGCTGGAGGAGAAGGGCGTGAGCCCGCCGCGGAACCGCCCGAACGGGGTTCGGGCGCCGCCCAGGATGACGGGGATGTTGGCGTTCTGGTTCAAGAACAGTCCTTTCGGGGATGCGGGGCGGAGATCAGGCGAAGGCGGACATGCCGGTGATGCCCCGGCCGATGATCAGGGCCTGCACGGTCTCGGTGCCTTCGTAGGTGTGGATGGCTTCGATGTCGGCCAGGTGCCGGGCCACGCGGTTTCCCAGCAGGATGCCGTTGCCGCCCAGCAGGTCGCGCGCATTGGACGCTATGCCCCGGGCGGACCGGGTGCAGGTGTACTTGGCCAGCGACGCCTGCTCCGGGGTGAGTAATCCGGCGTCGTCCAGCCGGGTCATCTGCACCACCATCAGTTGCATGGTGGCCAGTTCGCTGAGCATCCGGGCCAGCCGTTCCTGCACGATCTGGGAGGCGGCCAGCGGCCGCCCGAACTGCTTGCGCTGCCTGGCGTACTGCACGGCAGTCTCGTAGCAGGCGGTGGCGTGCCCGACGGCGGACCAGGCCACGCCCAGGCGGGTGGCCAGGAGGACGCGGGCTGTGTCCTTGAAGGTCCGGGCGCCCGGCAGGACGTTCCCTTCCGGGACAAAGACGTTTTCCAGCCTGATATGGGCCTGCCAAATGGCGCGCAGGGCCAGCTTGCCCTCGATTTTGGTGGCGGTGTAGCCGGGGGAGTCCTGCGGGACCAGGTAGCCATGGACCTGGCCGTCGTCGCCGCGGGCCCACACAACGGTGACGCCACCTACGGAGCCGTTGCCGATCCACTTCTTTTCGCCGTTGAGCAGGAAACCACCGTCGGTACGGGTCGCCGTGCTTTCCAGGGCCACCGAGTCGGAGCCGTGGGTGGGCTCCGTCAGGGCAAAAGCGGCGTACTCGCTGCCCCTGGCGATCGGCGGGAGCCAGCGCTCCCGCTGCCCGGCAGATCCGCATTCCGCCACGGACCGCAGGGCCAGGCCGCCCTGGACGGCGATCATCGTGGCCACGGAGCCGTCACCGCGGCTGATCTCCATGTTTACCAGCCCGGCGGCCATGCTGCTCATCGGCGCGAAACCGTCAACCGGCACGCCGTCCCGCAGCAGGTCCAGTTCGCCAAGGCGCCGGAGGAGGTGCAGGGGGTACTCGCCCCGCTCCCAGTAGCCGTCGATGACGGGGAGGACCTCATCCTGGACGAAGCGGCGGGCCCGGTCCCAGTACGCGCGGTCCTCATCGCCGATGCGGGTGAAAACGGATGCGGGGTCAGTCCCGAGGGCCTCGGTCAGAAAGTAGTCCGGCTCCACGGTGCCTGCAGGAAAGCCTGCGGGGCTTTCGGTGCGGCCGGACACGTCGGTGGGCGACGTCGTCGTCATTAATCTGCATCCTTTGAATCAGTGGCGGGAAGCATGTGGCTTGCACCACACCGACTAAGAATGCCCTGAAACTCAGTTCCACGTCAAGAAACTGGGTGCCACGGAGGGATGCAGCGGACTAGGGAAGGGCGTCGAGGACGGCCTGGGCGATCGCCTCCCTGCCGGCCTGGCCCGGGAGAACGGTGACGACGACGGTCGGCGCGGGTTGGGCGGTGGCGGCGGCACCAAGGAGTGCAGGCCGGAACGTTTCTGAGAGGGCACGAAGTTCGGCCGCGAGGGCTGCAGCCCTTTCCCGGTCCCCATCGTCGGTTTCCCCGGCGCCGGGCGAGGCGCGCAACCACTGCCGCAGGAAGGCGTTGTGCACGGCCACCACGGCTGCGGCGAAGGCCACGGCCTTGTATCCGCTCCGCTGGTCGTCCGGAAGCCTGTCGTTCAAGTATTTCAGGAATGCCCGCTCGTACCGGTGCGACGTGACCAGCTCGCGGTCCCTGAGGGCCGGAACCGCCTGCAGCAGTTCATACCGGGCCCGGGACGTATCGCGGTTCCGCATATGGTGTTCGAAGACCAGCAGTGCCGCGTCCGCGACGGCGGCCAGGGGCTCGAGCCTGGATTCCGCGAGCCGGTCATTCACCTGGCGCAGGATCCGTTCGTGGTCGGCGAAGACCACGTCCTCCTTTGACCCGAAGCGTCGGAAGAACGTGCTCCGGCTCATGCCCGAGGCCTCGGCAAGCTCCTCAACGGACGTTGCATCGAAACCCTGCGAGGCCAGGAGCGCGATGGCGGCGGCGACAGGCTTATCGACGGGCTGTTCGGAAGGGGGCAACGTCATGCGCCGAAATTAGCACAGCCGGCAGGCATCGCTGGCCCGCCGCTGGATGCGGCGGCCCCAGCGATACCGGCGACGCAGGCTCAGGCGCCCTGGCGGGACCAGCCGGTGAGCTTGTCCGAAAGCTGCATATAGGCTTCGTCCACCTGCTGCAGCTCCGGGTGGCTGTCGTACCAGTCCACAATTTCCCGGGCCCCGTCCGCGAACGGGATGGTAGCGGTGTAGTCCGGGACCAGGGACTTGATCTTGGCGTTGTCAAAGACCACCGAATGGGACCGGTCGCCCAGGAGGTTGGAACCGAGTTCCTGGTCATGGGCGGCGATGGTCTCGGACGCCACGTGCACCAGTTCCGGCTCGCGGACCCCAGCTGCCCGGGCGAACAGCCGGTAGATCTGGTTCCAGGGCAGGTACTCGTCAGAGGTGATGGTGTAGCTCTCGCCCACCGCCTGCGGCCTTCCGAGCAGCCCGACGAACGCCTTGGCGAAGTCCTTGCTGTGCGTCAGCGTCCACAGCGAGGTGCCGTCGCCGTGGACCATGACGGGGAGGCCGCTGCGCATCCGGTGGATGTCCGTCCAGCCGCCCACCATGGCGATCTTGGTGCGGTCGTAGGTATGCGACGGCCGGATGACCGTCAGGGGGAAGTCCTGCTCCCGGTAGGCCCGGAAAAGCAGTTCCTCGCACGCGATCTTGTCCCGGGAGTACTGCCAGAAGGGGTTCTTCAACGGCGTCGACTCCAGGATGGGCAGCCTGGTGGGCGGCTTCTGGTACGCGGAGGCGGAACTGATGAAGACGAACTGGCCGGTCCGCTCCCGGAACAGGCCCATGCTTGTTTGCGCCTGGTCCGGGGTGTAGGAGATGAAGTCCGCGACGGCGTCGAACTCCCTGCCTCCCAGGACCTCCCGGACCGACGCCGCATCCCGGACGTCCGCGTGCAGCACTTCGGTCCCGTCCGGGACCGGCCGGGTGGACCGGCCCCGGTTCAGGATGGTCAGCCGGTGGCCGAGCGCGACGGCCCGTTCCGCCGCCGCGGTGCTGATGACGCCGGTGCCCCCGATGAAGAGAATGCTCCGCGGCGCCACCGTATCGGCAACAGGCGGGGTTACCACGCGTAGTCTTCCGGCGCCGTGCGGTGTCCCGGGAAGATGTCGTCCAGCCGCTTGAGCGCGTCGTCATCGAGGGAGACGTCCAGGGCGCGGATGGCGGCGTCCAGCTGTTCCTGTGTGCGCGGGCCGACGATCGGGGCGGTCACGGCAGGCTGGTGCAGGAGCCACGCCAGGGCAACGTCCCCGGGCTCATGGCCCAGTTCATCGGCGAAGTCCTCGTACTGGCGGATCTGGTCCTGGTGCTTCTTCAGGGTTTCGGCCGCCCGTCCTTCGGTGCGCCGCACGCCCTGGCGTTCCTTCTTCAGCACGCCGCCCAGCAGGCCGCCCTGCAGGGGCGACCAGGGGATCAGGCCAAGGCCGTACTGCTGTGCCGCCGGGATGACTTCAAGTTCCACCTGGCGCATGAACAGGTTGTAGATGGACTGCTCGCTGACCAGGCCGGTGTAGTTCCGCCGGCGGGCTGCTTCCTGGGCCTGGGCGATGTGCCAGCCGGCAAAATTGCTGCTGCCCGAGTAGAGGATCTTCCCCTGCTGGACGGCAACTTCGATGGCCTGCCAGATCTCGTCCCATGGCGTATCACGGTCAATGTGGTGGAACTGGTACACGTCGATGTAGTCGGTCTGCAGCCGCTTGAGGCTCGCATCCAGGGCCCTGCGGATGTTCAGTGCCGAGAGCTTGGATTCATTGGGCCGGTCCGTCATGGTGCCGTACAGCTTGGTGGCCAGCACCGTGTGTTCGCGGCGCTCGCCACCCTTGGCGAACCAGCGCCCAATAATTTCCTCGGTCCAGCCGCGGTGGTCTGCACCGCCGTACACATTGGCGGTGTCGAAGAAGTTGATGCCGGACCCGTGCGCGGAGTCCATGATGCTGTGGGCGTCCGCTTCCTCTGTCTGAGGCCCGAAGTTCATGGTGCCCAGGCAGAGGCGGGAAACTTTCAGGCCGGAGCGGCCAAGGTGCGTGTACTGCATGGAAAATCCTTTCGGTGGCGGAGCGTTCCGGCGGCTGGGTTGCCGGACGCTACATCTGGGTGAAGGCGGCGACGGCGGGATCGGACCCGATGCGGGCACCGGACTCCAGTGCCGTGATGGCGGCCAGTTCGTCCTGGGAAAGCTGCAGGGACGAGGCTGCGAAGTTTTCCCGGATCCTGTCCGGGTTCGCCGACTTGGGAATGACGATGTTTCCGCCGGCAAGGTGCCAGGCGAGCACAACCTGGGCTGCCGTGGCGTTGTGGGCATTGGCGATTGCCGTGACGGCGTGTACGTTCAGGTCCCCGCCCTGCCCCAGCGGACTGTAGGCCTCCACCGCGATGCCCAGGCCCCGGCACTTGGCTGCGAGGTCCGCTTGCTGGTAGCTGGGGTGCAGTTCGATCTGGTTGACGGCCGGAACGGTTTCAGCCGACTCCAGCAGTGTGTCGAGGTGGTCGGAGAGGAAGTTGGAGACGCCGATGGCGCGGATTTCCTTGTTCTCGTACAACCGCTCCATCTCCTTCCAGGCCTGGACGAAGAGCCCCTGTGAGGGGACCGGCCAGTGGATGAGGTAGAGGTCGATGAAGTCCAGGCCCAGTGCCTTGCGGCTGTTCTGGAACGCTTCCTGCGCCCGGCCCTGCTCGCCGTTGCGGAGTTTGGTGGTGACGAAGATGTCCTCACGTGCTATCCCGGTGGCGGCAAGTGCCGCCCCCACCCCTGCCTCGTTGCGGTAGGCCGCGGCGGTGTCAATGTGGCGGTAGCCCGCTTCCAGCGCGTCCTCCACGGTCCGCTGGGTGTCCTCCGGAGGGACCTGGAAGACGCCGAAGCCAAGCTGCGGGATGGTGACGCCATTATTCAGGGTCAGGTTCGGGGTCAGCTCTGACATGGTGTGCTCCTTGGAAAGTCTGGTGCTGGGATTTAGGGCCGGATGGTGCGGGGTACGACGCCGTCCAGAAAGCGGTTTCCACCGGCTCACTCCCGAGCCTATGCACTTTTCGCCATCAAGTCAGCAGGCAAAGCTGTTCCTGTTTTTCCTAGGACTGCCAGTCCTACCTTCGTTGTAGAGGAGGGCAGTCATCGCAGGCAGAATGGTCTGCATGGGTCAAAGCGCGGAGTTCGGAAAGTTCCTCAAAGCCATGCGGTCCCGGTTGAGCCCGGACGTTGCCGGGACGGGTCCCAGCACCGGGGCCCGAAGGGTTCCGGGGCTGCGGCGGGAGGAGGTGGCGCGGCTTGCCGGCGTCAGCACCGACTATTACGTGCGGCTGGAGCAGGGGCGGAACATCCACCCCTCGCGGACGGTCCTGGATGCAGTGGGCAGGGCGCTGCGCCTGGACAGCAGCGAACAGGCGCACATGCTGGACCTGCTGGAGAACTGCGCCGGCGCTCCCCGCGAACCCGGCGCGAACACTGCACAGGGTGTCCGCCCGGCGCTGCGCCAGCTCCTCGACGCCGTGGGGGAGGTGCCCGCGATGGTGCTGGGCCGGCGCAGCGATGTCCTTGCAGGCAACCGGATGGCCTTCCTGTTGTTCACGTACTTCCCTGCACTGCCGCCCGCGGAGCGGAACCTGACCCGCTGGACCATCCTGGACCCCGCAGCCCGGGAACTGTTCAGGGACTGGAAGACGGTCGCGGCGGAGGCCACGGGATCCCTTCGGCTGGACGTGGGACGGCACCCCAACGACCCCCAGGCCAGCCACCTGGTGGGCGAGCTCGCGGTCCACAGTGAACACTTCCGCCAGTGGTGGGCCGGGCACCGGGTGGCCACCCGCTCGGCCGGCACCGTCCGGCTGCACCATCCCGCGGTAGGGGACCTGGAGCTGAACTTCGAAAACCTTGTCCTGCCGGAGGATCCTGACCAGACGCTGCGGGTGTACTCCGCGCGGCCGGGATCGCCGTCGTCGGACGCCCTTGCCCTGCTGGGCAGCCTTGGCGCGGGGACGGACGTCCGCCCGGACCGCGACCCCGCGGCGGTGGGCGAAAGCGGAGAAGCGGGCTGAAAGCCGCCGTGCTCCTGTACATTCGTCCAGCGAAGGGCGGTGATTCTGGCCAGCCGCCCATTGGCCGTTGACCAGGCGTTTCCTAGGGTGGGAGTACACGTTTTCCCTGCCCAGTCTTCACACCCAGGATGGTCTCAACGATGAAACGCATCGCCCTGCTGAAGGAGCGCCAGGCGTCCGCCGGCGCCGCTTCCACCGCCACCGGTTCGCACTGCCCGGTTTCGGGTCTTTGGAGCCCGGACCTCGATCCGCACACGGTCCTGTCCTTCTTTGAGGGCCACGTTTTCCCCGCGTTCGACGGCGTCCCAACAGTCTGGCGGCGGCGCAGCCAGGGCACAGCGAACTAGGGCGCCTTAAAGCAGAACTGACCCGCAGTCACCGTCGTTAAAACCAGGTTTTGCGACGATGGCTGCGGGTCAGTTGCTTAAGTCAGTGCTCTTCCAGGCGGAAGCCAATCTTGATGGTGACCTGCCAGTCTGCGATCTTCCCGTCCTCCAGGTGGCCGCGGACCTCCTTGACCTCAAACCAGTCAAGGTTCCGCAGGGTCTGGGATGCCTTGGCAATACCGTTGCGGACGGCGTCATCCACGCCCTGGGTGGAGGTGCCGACAATTTCAGAAATGCTGTACGTGTGGTTGGACAACTTCGCTCCTCGTGATCATCGTTGCTCCCGGTTGCGGGCCGTCCCTGAAGCCTAGTGGGACTGCAGGAGCGTTGAACAGACCCTGTCCGCGCGCCGGCTACTTGGCTTCCAGCACCAGCTGTTTCAGGTCGTCGAGGGTTTGCTGCATGTGGGCGTCCATGGCCTGGCGTGACCGGGCTGCATCGCGGGACTCCAGGGCCTCGGCAATGTTCTGGTGATGGCCGATGGCGTGCTCCTGGATTGCCGGAACGGCAGAGGTCTCAGTCCGGCGCTTTTCCAGCACGCGGTGCAGCGGCTCGAACAGGACCGATACGAAGACGTTCCCGGATGCGTGCAGGATGACGTCATGGAAGGCCAGGTCTGCCTCCACGAAGGCCGCGACGTCGTTGATGCTGTGGGCGGCCTTCATTGCCGCGATGTAGTTGAAGAGGGCCTTGATGTCCTCCTCGGCGATCCGTCCGGCCGCAAGCTCGCAGGCTCCCGTTTCGAGCATCCGGCGGAGTTCGATGAGCTGGATGGAGGCGTCTGCATCATTTTTGCCCTCGGACGCGGCCCGGAGCACGGCTTCCAGCGAAGCCCAGCGGCTCAACGGGTTGACGAATGTTCCCCGGCCCCGCTCCACGCTCAGGATGCGTTGGGCCTGCAGCGTCTTCATGGCTTCGCGGACGGTCATTCGGCTGACCTCGTGGCGGGCACTCAGTTCGTGCTCGCCGGGAACGGTGGAACCGGGTGGAAACTCGCCTTCGATGATGCGGTCCAGCAGTTCGTCCGCCACCACGCCTACCAGTGACTTCCGTGCCATGTTGCCCCCCGATCCCTGTGCCCGGCCGACGCCTGGCGGATATGTCAGACAAGTGTACTTGCGCGTCCGTATGCCGTGTGCCACACTAACATTCAAATGCAAGATGTCAGACATCTTACAGTTACCCTTACATCAGGATCCGTCCGCCCGGATCGCTACACAACGGAGTGCACTGTGACGCTTGAAGCAGACGTTCTGGCCGCCTACCCGGCTGACATGGAGATCCCCGCCGGGCTGGTTGCCGGCGCGCTGGCCGCTTCCAACGCGGAGGTTCCCCGTGTCCTGGTAGTGCTCGACGACGACCCCACCGGCACGCAGTCCGTGGCGGACCTGCCCGTTCTCACCCGCTGGGACGTGGAGGACTTCACCTGGGCCTTCGGCCAGGACAAGCCCGCCGTCTACGTCCTCACGAACACCCGCAGCCTCGACCCGGCAGAGGCCGCGGCCCGCAACGGCGAAGTGGTCCGGAACGCCCTGGCAGCAGCAGGTTCCGGCCTGCGCCTAGGCTTCGTCAGCCGCAGCGACTCCACCCTCCGGGGCCACTACCCGCTGGAACCGGACGTCATCGCAGCCACTGTTGCCGCAGTGAGCGGGGAAAAGACCGACGGCGTTGTCCTGGTTCCCGCATTCCCCGACGCCGGCCGGCTCACCATCGGCGGCGTCCACTACATGCGCGGCACCGGTGACGCCAAGGGCACCCTGGTCCCCGTCTCCGAGACCGAGTTCGCCAGGGACGCCTCCTTCGGCTTCAGCACATCCGTCATGGCCGACTACGTGGCGGAAAAGTCGCAGGGCAGGTTCCCCGCAGACTCCGTGATCGTCCTGGACCTGAACATCATCCGTGCAGGCGCCGCCGCGCAGGACCCGGCCATCTCCGCCAAGGCCATTGCCGATGCCATCGAGCCGGCCACCGACTCCACGCCCATCGTGGCCGACATCGTCACCGAGAACGACTTCCGGGCACTGGCCCTGGGCCTTGAAGAAGCGGAACGCCGCGGCAAGAACCTCCTCTACCGCGTCGGCCCCCCATTCGTCCGCGGCCGCATCGGCCAGGAAATCCGCACCGCGCTCACGGCCGAAGAGGCCTATGCCGGCAACACCCCGTCAGAGGCGGGCGGCCTGATCGTGGTGGGCTCGCATGTTGGCCTCACCACCCGGCAGCTGAACGTCCTCACGGCCCAGCACAGCTCCGCGCGCATCATCGAGATCGACGTCGAAAAGCTCCTCGGCGCCGAACCGGACGCCAAGGCGCACCTGGACCAGACGGTGGACGCCGTCGTCGACGCCCTCCGCGCCGGTGACGTCATCGTCCACACCAGCCGCCTGCTCATCAAGACGGACGACCCCGCCGAGAGCCTGCGGATCGCCCGGACCGTCTCCGCCGCCGTCGTGGACGTGGTCAACCGGACCCTGAAGACCTTCCCGCCGCGGTTCGTCATCGCCAAGGGCGGCATCACCTCCTCCGACGTCGCGGCCCACGGCCTGGAAATCCGCCACGCCATTGTCCGCGGCCCCATGCTGCCCGGCATCGTCAGCCTCTGGGAACCGGTGGACGGACCTGCCAAGGGCATCCCGTACATCGTGTTCGCCGGCAACGTTGGCGACGACGACTCCCTGGCCCAGGTCACCCGCAAACTCAGCAACACCTTCTGATCCCCACCCGGCACGAACCCTGATTCCCGCAAGAATTCAATGGAGAACACCATGACCAGCAATTACACCGTCACCGTCCTGGGCCTTGGCGCCATGGGCCTGCCCATGGCCACCCGCCTGGCATCCCAGCTGACCGTCCACGGCTTCGACATCGCCGAGCCCCGCCTCAAGTTGGCGGAAGAAGCCGGCATCGCCACCTTCACCACGGCACGCGAAGCCGCCAAGGGCGCCAACGCAGTCCTCCTGGCCGTCCGCAACGGCGAACAGCTCAACGACGTCCTCTTCGGCGAGAACGGCGTGGCCTCCGTTCTCGAGCCGGGCGCCGTCGTGATCCTCGGCAGCACCGTGGGCACGGACGCCATTCCCGCCACCGTGGCCAAGCTGGCCGAATACGGCGTGGACCTGGTGGACGCCCCGCTGTCCGGCGGACCCAAACGCGCCGGCGAAGGTGACCTGCTGATCGTCGTGGGCGCTTCCCCCGAAGCCCGCGAGAAGGCCGCCCCGGCCCTGGACCTGCTGGCCTCCACGCTCACGGTGGTGGGCGACAACCCTGGCGACGGCCAGGCCCTGAAGACCGTCAACCAGCTCCTGTGC
Organism: Arthrobacter sp. SDR-2R; assembly: GCF_057747955.1. Lineage (NCBI taxonomy): Bacteria > Bacillati > Actinomycetota > Actinomycetes > Micrococcales > Micrococcaceae > Arthrobacter > Arthrobacter sp. SDR-2R. Next base: position 4,455,903 of record NZ_CM173231.1, on the reverse strand, counting down.
GGCGTGCACATCGCCGCTGCGGCCGAGGCCCTGGCCCTGGCCGACGCGCTGGGACTGGACCAGGCCAAGACCCTCGCCGCCCTGGAAGCCGGTGCCGCAGGTTCCTTCATGCTCTCCAACCGCGGCCCCCGCATCCTTGAGGCCTACGACGAGGACGGCGCCGAGGTCCTGTCCCGCCTGGACATCTTCGTCAAGGACATGGGCATCGTGGGCAAGGCCACCCGTGCCGCCGGCCTGGCAGCCCCCGTTGCCGCCGCCGCCGAGCAGCTCTACCTCCTGGGCCAGGCCCAGGGACTCGCCGCCGCCGATGACTCCGCCGTCATCAAGGTCGTTGCGCCCACCAAGCGCACCAAGTAGGCCTACCCGGCAGTAGGCCCTCAAACGGTGCGACGACGGCGGTCCCCCCTCCGCCGTCGTCGTACCTTCCAGCGCTGCCGGCTTTGTTCCGCAGCGTTCCATCCCCGCCGTAAGACCTGATGCCCGTCTGCCCCGGACGGCACGTCAAAGGAGACATTTTCCCGTGAACCACCTCATGACCCCGCTGATACAGCGGGCGGCCGACGCCCCGGCCATCAAGCCCGCCGTTGAGCTGGGCACCCCGGTACTGCTCACCATCGCGGCGGTGGGCATTGCCATCCTGCTGGTGATGATCATCCGCTTCAAGATCCAGGCCTTCGTGGCCCTGCTTACCGTCAGCATCCTGGTTGCCGTGGCTGCCACCATCCCGCTGCAGGACATCTTCACGGTGGTGTCCGGCGGCGTGGGCAGCACCATGGGCAAGGTGGCCATCCTGATTGCGCTTGGCGCCGTGCTGGGCCGGATGATCGAGGTGTCCGGCGGCGTCCAGTCCCTTGCGGACCACTTCACCCGCAAGCTGGGCGCCAGGCGGGTGGCCGTAGCGCTCACCGCCGTCGGCTTCCTGGTGGCCATCCCCGTCTTCTTCGAAGTCGGCATCATCGTGCTGGTGCCCATCGTGTACGCGTTCGCGAAGATCGCCAAGGTCCACCCGGTCAAGTTCGGCCTGCCCATGGCCGGCATCATGCTCGCTATCCATGTGGCAGTCCCGCCGCACCCCGGGATTGTGGCCGGTGCGGGCGTGCTCGGTGCCGACATCGGACTCATCGCCCTGATCTCCCTGCTGATCTGCATCCCGCTGGGGTTCCTGTCCTACTGGGTTGCCGCCATCATGAACCGCAAGGATTACGAACTGCTGCCCGCCGTCAAGGCCCAGGTGGAGGAGTTCGGCTCCGACTCGCTGGTCAAGGTGGGCCACGACGGCCCCGGTGCCGCCGCCATCGCACCTCCCCGGCCGGCCCTGATCATCTTCCTGATTGCCGCGCCCATCGTGCAGATCCTCCTGGGTACCGCCGGCACCCTCATCCTCCCCAAGTCCCACCCCCTGTATGGCCTGGCGGCCTTCGTTGGCAACCCCTTCCTGGCGCTGCTGGTGGCAGTAGCGCTGTCCTTCTTCCTGCTGGCCGTCCGCCGCGGCTGGTCCTTCAAGGAAACCGGCGAAATCTTCGAAGGCTCCCTGCCTCCCATCGCCTCCATCCTGATGGTGGTGGCCGCCGGCGGCGTGTTCGGCAACGTGCTGCAGGTTTCAGGTATCGGTTCGGCGCTCTCCAAGACCCTGGACACCCTGGGCGTACCCCTGCTGCTCCTTGGCTTCATCATTTCGCTGGCGCTGCGTGCGGCCCAGGGTTCAGCCACGGTGGCCATCGTGACCACCACCGGCCTGCTGTCCGCAGCGGTCAGCGGCGGCGGCTACAGCCCGGCGCAGATCGCCGTGATCGTGATCGCCATCGGCTTCGGCGCCCTGGGCCTGTCCCACGTGACGGACGCCGGCTTCTGGGTTGTGGTCCGCTACTACGGGCTCACCGTTTCCGACGGCCTGAAGACCTGGACCGTGCTGACCACCATCCTGGGCCTGGCCGGCTTCGCGCTGACCTTTGTGGCCTGGATCCTGGTGGGAGGACTGGGCGCCTGATGCAGACCCGACTGGACCACCTGGTCACCTCCGCCCTGCAGCAGGGTTCCGCGGTACCCGCTTTCACCTGCTACGACTTCACCACCGCGCTGGCCGTGGTGGGCGCCGCAGAGGAATCCGGCCGGGGCGTAATCCTGCTGGTGGCACCCAAAACCGCCGCCACCGCAAACGGACTCCGGCTCATCGCGGCGCTGCGCGGCCTGGCCGACGCTGCCGCGGTGCCTGTCGCGGTGCAGCTCGACCACGCCTCCGACCTCAAGGTCATGGCCGACGCCGTCGCGGCAGGGGCGGATTCCGTCCTCGCCGACGGTTCATCACTTCCGTATGAGGAGAACATCTCACTTGTCCGGGCGGCCCGGGCCCTGCTGGGCGCCGACGTGGTGCTGGAAGCGGAACTGGGCGGCCTTGCAGGCGACGAGGACCGTGCCTTCTCGGCCGAGCAGCCGGCCGGCCAGTCCGGCGTGGACGTGGCAGGACTGACGGACTCGGCGCAGGTGGAGGACTTCGTAGCCCGCACCGGTGCGGAACTGCTGGCAGTGGCCGTTGGAAATGTCCACGGCAAGTACAAGGGTGAGCCGCGGCTGCGCTGGGACGTGCTGCAGGACATCGCGGCGCGGGTCCACATTCCGCTGGTCCTGCACGGCGCCTCCGGCATCCCCTCCGGGGAGCTCGTCAAGGCTGCGGCCATGAACGTGGGCAAGGTCAACTTCAACACCGAGCTCCGGACCGGGGTGCTGGCCACCCTCCAGGACCAGCTTCCCGCCCACCGCGCGGACGGGGAGAACCTGCAGGGCCTGCTGGCCACCTGGAACCGGTCGGCCAAGGGCTTTGCCGCCACCACGCTGGCCACGCTGGCACGCTGACGTCGCAGCAGGCGCCGCCGCTGGATTGGCGGACCCCACAGGGAGGCTAGGATCAAGCAATGGTCCTGGCCTCCCTTCTTTTTGCCTTCCTTGCCGGCACGCTGCACGTCTTCATCTTCACCATGGAGTCGCTTACCTGGACACGTCCTGCCACCTGGAAGCGCTTCGGCCTGGCCTCCCAGTCCGATGCCGAGACCACCAGGCCCATGGCCTACAACCAGGGCTTCTACAACCTGTTCCTGGCCATCGGGGCATTCATCGGCATAGGACTCGTGGCGCTTGGCGGCCCGGGATCGGCGCAGGACGTGGCAGGGTGGACGCTCATCTTCAGCTGCTGCGGCTCCATGCTGCTGGCGGCCGCCGTCCTGGCCTTGACCGGGCGAAAGTACCTCCGCGCCGCCCTGACGCAGGGCACCACACCGTTGGTCGCCGTCGTGCTGGGACTCCTGGCAACGCTGCAGTAAGGATCCACAACCGGCTTAAGTCCTTAAATCCGCGCGGCCGCCGGGGGCACAATGGTGGCATGGGCAGCGTCAAGTCCTTATAGGCCCCCATGGGAAGCGCCGGGACGCGGGGGACAGTAACCGGAACGGACACGGCAGACCGTGATCCGGCCATCGACCTTGTCCGCCTGGTCTGCCTGGTCCTGGTGGTGGTGGGGCACTCCATGATGGTCAGCCCGGTCCTGCACCCTGATGGGACCGTGACCACCGAGAACACCCTGGCCGAGCAGGACTGGTTCGAGCCCGTCATCTGGATCTTCATGGTGATGCCTCTGTTCTTCGTCACCGGCGGCATCACGGGCCTGCAATCCTGGCGCCGGCTCAAGGCAGGCGGCGGGACGGCGGCCCAGTTCATCCGTGCGCGCCTCCTGCGGCTGGTCCGCCCGGCCACGGCGCTGCTGGCAACCATGGTGGCGGGCCTGTCCGCGGCAGCCGCGCTGGGCGTGGACCGGCAGGTGGTCCAACTCGTGGCCACCGGGGCGGGCATGCCGTTGTGGTTCCTGGCAGCCTACCTCGCGGCGCAGTTGAACATTCCAGTCCTGGCGGCGCTCCACCACCGCGCGCCCTGGCTGACCCTTGCGCTGCTGGCCGGCCTGGTGGTTGCCGTGGACTGCTTCAGGGGGGCGTTGCCGGACCTTGCCAATGTCAACCTGGTGTTCGTGTGGTGCGCCGTACAGCAGCTGGGTTTCCTGGCCGCCGATGGCTACCTGGCCCCGCTCTCCCGCTCCGGACTTGTGGGCGTCGCGGTGGCGGCACATCTGCTGCTGGGGCTGGTGACGGGGCTGGGCCTGTACCGCGGCAACATGCTGGTCAACCTCAACCCGCCCAACCTGACCCTGGTGATCCTGGGCGTTTCCCAGCTGGCGGTGATGGAACTGGCGCGGCCCGTCCTGGCACCCCTCGCCGGGATCCGCTGGATCGCCCGGCTCCTGCAGCTGGCGGGTGCCAGGTCGCTGACGGTCTACCTGTGGCACCTGCCCCTGTTGGGCGCCATGTCCGGGTTGCTGCTCCTGACGCCGGTCCCCAAACCGTCGTCCGGTACCGCTGGATGGTGGTGGTCGCGCCCGCTGGTGGTCCTTGCGCTGGTCCTCCTGCTCCTGCCGGCGACCGCAGCCTTTGGCCGCCTGGAGGAACGGACGACGGCGCCCCAGGCCTTCCGCTGCAGGCCCGCCGCCGCCGGGGCCGCCGTCGTGGTGGTCTTTATTCCCGTGGCGGACGCCGCCCTCAACGGCCTCTCACTGGGCCTGCTGGCAGCGGGTACCGTCTGTTTCGCCGTGGCGATCCTCCTGCTGGGCGGTTTGCCGCTGCGGCGGCGGAGAGCCGTCCCCGGGGGCCGGAAGCGGGGTCCGGGGAAGAGGGGCCCAAGGGGCATTGCCAGCGGCGTGAAGTAGTGCCAGTGTCGAACCATGACCGAGAACACCGCGTCCACGGAGGACACCTTCACCGCCAATGTCTCGCTGCAGCGCAATGACGCCGAGCACCGGTATGAGCTTCTGGTGGATGGAAGGCTGGCTGTCAAGGCCTTCTTCCGCGACCTTCCCGGGCACATCGACTTCACCCACACCGAGACCGGCGAGGAGTTCGAAGGCCAGGGCCTTGGCAAGGTCCTGGCGCATTTTGCCCTGGACGACGTGGTGGCCACCGGTAAGCGCATCATTCCGCACTGCCCGTTCATCTCCAGCTACCTCCGCAAGCACGAAGCCTACGGCCAATTCGTCGACTGGCCGGAACGCTGAGCGGAACTAGCTGGCCAGGGCCTGGTCGGTGACGGGCATGGCGGCGCCGGGATCGTCGATGGTGAAGCCGCAGGCGCACCGGTAGGTGACTACGCTCTCCGGGACGGACCCGGGCCGCAGGGCAACGATGGAGTTCCCGTCGACGTAAACGGGCTCCCGGACCGGCATCTCCGCATGGTCTACGCGCTGCATCGGCATGCGGCAGTGCATGCGGGAATTCAGGGTCATGAGCAGCCCGGCGTCCACGGGTACGGTGGTGGCCAAGAGCTGCCCAGCTGCCTCGCTGCGTTCCCCAAACGCCGTCAGCTGGTTTTCCGGTGCGGTGGTCATTATGTTCTTCCTTGGGCTTCTTTCACGGAACCGCCGGCGTTGGCAGCCCCGCCGCGAACTGCTTGCGGAGGTTCATCTACGCCATAAGCAAAGCATGCTTACTAAATAATGCACAAGTCAGGGCCGCCCATACAGTGGTTGTCCATCCCGTGGTTAGGCTTGCAGCATGACGCCTACCACCTCCCGAACCACAGCACTCGTCACCGGGGCCAGCGCCGGGCTCGGCCACGAATTCGCCAGGCAGCTTGCCGCCCAGGGGCATGACCTGGTCCTGGTGGCGCGCAACGCGTCCCGGCTGGCGGAAACAGCAGAGGACCTCCGTCGCCGGTACGGAATCACGGCTGAGGTGCTTCCCGCAGACCTGACGGACGATGACGACGTTGCCGCCGTCGTCGAACGCCTGGAAGACACCAGCCGCCCGGTGGGAATCCTGGTGAACAACGCAGGGATCGGCCTGCTGCACAACTTCGAGGACAACCACGCGGCAGAGGAGAAGAAGCACCTGAAGCTGCACACGGAAACGGCCATGGTGCTGACACATGCGGCGCTCAAAGGCATGCTGGAGCGCGGGCAGGGCAGGATCATCAACGTGGCCAGCGTGGCGGCGTTCCTGCCGCGCGGCACGTATTCGGCGGCCAAGGCCTGGCTGGTGAGCTTCAGCCGGTGGGCCAACCTGGCTTACCGCAGCCGGGGCATCAAGGTCACGGCGGTCTGCCCCGGCTTCACCCACACCGAGTTCCACGACCGGATGGGGATGGACAAGTCCGTGGCCCCGTCCTGGACGTGGCTGCGGGCGGATCGGGTGGTCCGTGAAGGGCTGGCGGATAACGAGCGCGGCAAGGCCGTGTCCATCCCGTCCAAGCGCTACAAGGTGGTGGCAGCGGTGGCCAAGGTTGCTCCGGCGCGGCTAATGGCGGGGCCGGCGCGGAAACCGAAGTAGCGCCGGGAACGCGGCAGGCGTGCGGGCGCCGGGGCGGCGGACAGCCACCACCACCAGGATCCCCAGCAGTGCGCCCACCAGCGTTTCCACCGCTCGCTCAAGGATCAGGACCTGCGGTTCGGCAGGGAAGGCCAGCTGGGTCATCAGCAGAATGACCGGCGTGAACCAGGCCATCGCCAAGCCATAGTGCCGGGTCATGAACAGCTCGGTGGCGAACTGGAAGAGGATGACCAGCAGGGCCAGCACCGTGGCGTGGTGCGCCGGCTCCTCAAAGGCGGGGTAGAGCGCAGCGAGCGCCCAGGGGCCCGGAAGAATGACGACGGCGGTAACCGCCAGGCCAAGGAACGTCCCCACGATGCGGTGGACACCGCGCCGGACGCTGCTGGGCAGGTCTGCGCCGGCGAGCGGTACGGCGGCTGCGGCCATGGCCCAGTGCGGGTGGCCGCTGCCGCTGATGACCCCCACGGTCCCGGCAGCACCGACGGCCAGGACGTACCTGGCAGCGTGGACGGCCAGTTCGCGCCGTCCCGCCGACGAGCGGGCCGGCACGCTCCTGGTGGCGCCGGGTTTCCAGGCCCTCCGGCGCATCCAGCCGCTGAAGCCGATCAGTATGGAGAAGAGCGCGGACCCGCCCGCGATGAGTATGGCGGCGTACCAGGGGACTGTGGTGGGAACGGAGGCGCAGGCACCCAGGGCAAGGATGCCGAAGAAGGGCCCGTTCGGTTTCAGGTGTACCCGGTCCGAGTACACCGAGCCCACTCCAGCCAGCGTGGCTTCCACCGCCACCAGCCACCAAGAGTGGATGTGGTTGATGGACAGCGTCACCCCCACGGCTACCCCGGTGAGCAGCACCAGGGCGGCCTGGCCCTGATGCCGGAGCCGCAGCTGGTGGGGTTCTGACCGGCCGTACATGCCGGTCAATGCGCCGAACACGGCGTAGATCATGAGGTCAGTCCGGCCCGCGGCCAGCAGGAGCAGCGACGGGACCGCCACGCTGAGGGCCACGCGCAGGGCGGCAAGATGGTCGTTGTTGGCAGGTTCAAGCCGGTGCAGCGCGCGGACCTGTTCCATGACGCGCTTCATTTTCCCGACCTGTCCTGTCCTGTTGTCCTGCAGCGGCCCGGGGGCCTTTGGGAACGTATCACCGGCACCGGACGGAGTCATATTGCCGGCAGTCACACTTGGACATCCGGCAGGAACGCCAAGGCCCGTCCGGCGTGCTTCCCCCAAGGAAACACGCGGGACGGGCCTGTGAGCGTGGGCTACAAGAGTGCCCGGGCGGCCGGCGGGATTATGCTCCCGCCGGAACCTTCCGGCCAGCCTGGGCGTCGATGCCGTCCTGGGTTTCAAACGGCAGTTCGTCCAGGTCGATCAGCGGGTTCTCATCCTGGGTGGCCACCAGTTCCTTCGCCTCCGCCTGGGTGTCCACGCTGGGCATGGAGCCCGGCAGGGGACGGTTGGCGGATTCCTTCAGGAAGTAGATGGCGATGGCGCCCACCAGGGAGGTTGCCATGAGGTAGTAGGCAGGCATCATGTCGTTGCCCGTGGCGCTGATCAGGGCTGCCACGATGAACGGCGTGGTCCCGCCGAAGATGGCCACGGCGAAGTTGTAGGCAATGCCCATGGCTCCGTAGCGGCTGGACGTGGGGAACTGTGCCGGCAGGGCCGAGGCCAGGTTGGCCACGTAGAAGGTCACGGGGAAGGCAATCAGCGAAAGCCCTGCAAGGGTGGACCAGATCTGCCCAATGCCGATCAGCATGAATGCGGGAACAGCCAGGACGATGGTGCTCACGGCGCCGATCCAGAGCACCGGACGGCGGCCGATCCGGTCGGACAGCTTGCCGGTCAGCGGGATGCACAGGCTCATGACCACCAGCACCGGAATGGTGAGCAGCGTGCCGTGGACTTCGTCGTAGCCCTTGGACTCCGTCAGGTAGGTGGGCATGTAGGAGGTGAGGGCGTAACCGGCGGTGTTGGCAGCGGCCACCACCACCATGGCAACGATGATGGGGCGCCAGTAGGCCTTGACGATGCCCACAGGTCCCTTGGCCGTCGCGGTGTCTCCGGCGGATGCATTCTTGGCGTTTTCTTCCTGGGCATCAAGGGTTGCCTGGAACTGCGGCGATTCCTCGATCTTGCTCCGGAAATAGACGGCGATCAGGCCCAGCGGACCTGCCACCAGGAACGGGATGCGCCAGCCCCAGTCCTCCATGGTGTCCTGGCCAAGCGTGAGCTGCAGGACGGAAACCAGGGCGGCGCCAATGGCGAAGCCGAGGTAGCTGCCCAGGTCCAGGAAGCTGGCGAAGAAGCCGCGGCGCTTGTCAGCCGCGTATTCGCTCACGAACGTGGTGGCACCGGCATACTCGCCGCCGGTGGAAAAGCCCTGGACGACCTTTAGGAGCACCAGCAGCGCGGCGGCCCACAGCCCGATCTGTGCGTACCCGGGCAGGAGGCCGACGGCGAAGGTGCTTGCCGCCATGATCATCAGCGTGGTGGCCAGGATCTTTTGGCGGCCCACCTTGTCGCCCAGCCAGCCGAAGATGACGCCGCCCAGGGGGCGGGCGATGAAGGTGGCGGCGAAGGTTCCCAGCAGGAACAGCGTCTGGGTGGTGGGGTCGGACTCGGGAAGGAATACCGGCCCCATGGTGGTGATGAGGTAGCCGAAGACGCCTACGTCGTACCATTCCATGGTGTTGCCAACAATGGTTCCGCCGAGTGCCTTTTTGAGCATGGGCTGGTCCACCACGTTGACATCTGATTCCTTGAGCCGGCGGCGCGGCAGCAGCCTGGGCTTCTTGGCAGCCACGGGGGCTGCCGGGTCTGTTCCGCTGGCGTTCCTGGCGCCTGCTGGAGAGTCGGTCCTGCTTCGGTCTGTGGGCATTTGGGCAACTCCTATGGAGGTCATTTGCTTGCGACTTGTAGCTGCCCCGCTCTGGGCAGGCCTTCAATTTTACGGGATTTCTGTAGCGCGCCGGCAGTTCAATGGCGTAGAGTGCGCCCTTTTGGGCCACTCCAGGGGGGATTCCGCAATTTTTTGTGCCGCGTTTTCCCGCGCCATTACTGGGAAGCACGCTGATCAACGGCGGTGTTACCAAAAATTTTCCGTCCGGAACCGTTTCAGGTCCCATTTTTGGGTGATGGCGGCCGCGAAAGTGACCGGGGCCACGGCCTTTGGAGGGGGTTCACAGGACCCCGTGGCATGCCTATGGTAGAGCGATGAACACACCTCTTTCCGGGTAACAGTCCGCGCGCGCCCGGACGCTTTTCGTTGGCGTTTCGTTTCAAGGAAGAACGAAGGAAAGAAGGGAAGAACCACAATGGGTGAACAGTCCAACCAGTTCCATATCAACCCCGAGGTGGCGGACCACCTTGCGGCGGCCATGGATGCGCCGGTGGCCCCGGGCCCTGCGGTCATGGGCACCGGCCCGATGGAGCAGCAAAGTGGATGGCCGGACGGCTACGGGAAGCGCCGGCATCCCAAGGACCGGGCTGCCGGCCATGGCCGGATGGGACATGAGGCGGCCGTGACCGCCGTCCACCGCACCGGCCGGCCGCAGATGCCGCACTCCTCGTAACCGGCACCTAAAGTAACCGGCACCTAAAACCGCCGTCGACCCGCAAATTACCTGGCGCCCCCGAAATCTGGCGGGCGCCAGGTAATTTGCGCGTCGTGGGGTGGTTGGCGCGTCGAAAACCCGGGTCAGGCTTCCCGAACCACTTCGGCCGGGTCCTTGTCCACGCGCCAGCCGCGCCACCGGGGATGCCGCAGCCTGCCCGGCCCGGTCCATTCGCCGTAGGTCACCTCGCCCACGAGTTCCGGCGAGACCCAGCGGGCGTCGGCGGCGTCGGGGCGGGGGACGTCATGGAACGGCGACGTCTTCCGGCCAAGCCGCTCCACCGTCTGCCGCAGTTCCGTGAGTTCGCGCATGCTGAAACCGCTGCCCACCCTGCCGACGTATTGCAGCTTGTCGCCGTCGGGAATTCCCACCAGCAGCGACCCCACCGTGTCCTGGCGTCCGCCCTTTCCCGGCCGCCAGCCGCCCACCACCACTTCCTGGGTCTGTTCTGTCTTGAGCTTGATCCACGTCCGGGTCCGCTGGCCGCTCACGTAGCGGCTGTCCGTCCGCTTGGCCATGATTCCTTCCAGCCCAAGCTCCTGCGCGCTTTCCATGAGGAGGTCCACAGGTTCGTCCAGCACCATGGAGAGTTCCACGGGGCAGCCGGACGGGCGGAAGAATTCCTCCAGCCGGCGCCGCCGGGTGCTGAGCGGCTTGCGCCGGAGGTCTTCTCCGTTGTCGAAGAGCAGGTCGAACAGCATCAGCTGGACCGGGATGGTGGTGCGGGCTTTGGCGACGTCGGCGGCCCGGGTCAGCTTCATCCGTCCCTGCAGCAGGCCGAAGTCGGGTTTCCCGCCGGGCCCGACGGCGATGATCTCACCGTCCGCCACGAAAGGGTGCTCCGGCCAGCAGGCCCGGTCCGTGAACTCGGGATAGGTGCGGCTGACGTCGTTGCCGTTGCGGGAGAAGATCCGGACCCTCTCCCGGTCTGCCACCAGGATGGCCCGGACGCCGTCCCATTTGAGCTCGTACTGCCATGCGCTGCCCTGCAGGTCACTGGTGTTCCCGGAGGTGGCCATCATGGGCTGGTATTCCAGTGGGTCTGCGGGAGCGCCGTTGGCAGGGTCCACAGTTTCAGCAGGCGCGGCGGCCGGTGCAGGGTCCACTGCGCCTGCTTCCTGCGACGGCTCCGTCGCTGCCGGGGCCGCGTGCCGCCGTCGTCCGCCTTGATGCTCCTGGTCCATCAGGTGGACCAGCCACTGGCTCTCGGCGTCCTTGCCCTGTCCGCGGCCCGTATGGATAAGCGCGATCTTCCTGGTCCCGCCAAGGCCGCCGCCCTCCGACCCGGTCAGGGTGACGATGACTTCCTTTCCGTTGATCCACTTGTGCAGTTCGTACGTGCCGGTGTCCCAGATGGTCATGACGCCCGCCCCGTACTGTCCCTTGGGGATTGTGCCGTGGAAGGTGAGGTAGTCCATGGGATGGTCCTCGGTCTGGACCGCCAGGTTGTTCTTGGCCCCGGACTCCGGAATGCCCTTGGGCAGGGCCCACGACACCAGGACACCCTCGTGTTCCAGCCGGAGGTCGTAGTGCAGCCGGCTGGCGTGGTGCTCCTGGATCACAAAGCTGTTGCCACCGGCCGGGATGCCCGCGAAGGGCTCGGGCGTTGCCTTGGGATCGCGCATGGAACGGTACCTGCCCAGGCGGGGATCGCCGTCGTGGGATGCCTCCCCCTGGCCGGGGCCGCCGTCGGGAGTGCCGTCAGCGCCTTCCGCAGCGCCGGCTGCGGCACGGGCCCCGGCATTGACGACGGCGGCGAAAGGGTCCTTGCCGTCGCGCACCCGGCGCAGGACCTCCTGGTAGTCCAGGTGCTTGAGCCCCTGGGATGCGATTTCCCGCCAGGTCCGTGGTGCGGCCACCAGGGGCGTGGGCCGGCCCCGCAGTGAGTAGGGGACCACGGTGGTCTTCGCGGCGTTGTTCTGGCTCCAGTCCACCAGTACCTTTCCCGCACGGAGCGACTTCTTCATGTCGCTGACGGCGAGGTCCGGGTGGTCCGCTTCAAGGGCCCGGGCCAGTTCCCGGGCGAAAGCGGAGATCTGCTCAGAGGTCTGCGTCCCGTCCAGCGCCGCGTAGAGGTGGATGCCCTTGCTGCCGCTGGTGACCGGCACCGGGTCCAGGCCCACATCCTGCAGGATGGACCGCGCCAGGAGGGCCACCTCGCGGCATTCGGGCAGCCCGGCCCCCTCGCCCGGGTCCAGGTCGAGCACCAGCCGGTCCGGGTTGAGTTGGTTGCCATGCGAATCCACCCGCCACTGCGGTACATGGATTTCGATCGAGTTGATCTGGCCGAACCAGGTCAGGGTGGCGGCGTCGTTGACCAACGGGTAGTAGATGGTCCGGTCCTTGTGGGTGATCGCCGCCCGTGGCAGCCAGCCCGGCGCTGAATCCTCCAGGTCCTTCTGGAAAAACACCTCACCCGGCTTGTCCGCGGTGCCCACGCCGTTGACCCACCGCTTGCGCGTGGCGGGACGGTTGGCCGCCGCCGGGATCAGGACGTGGGCCACCGCGGCGTAGTAGGCCAGCACGTCCGCCTTGGTGGTGCCGGTCTCCGGATAGATGATTTTGTCCAGGTTGGTCAGCGTCAGTTCGCGCCCCGCTACCCGGACACGTTCCCTACTCCCGGCCACGGGGCTTCACCTCCGGCCCGCTCTGATGTTGACTGTATGAATGAGAGCCATCTGGAAAGGTGCCATCGCGTTCGGGCTGGTCAACGTGCCCGTCAAGGTCTACAGCGCCACTGAGGATCATGACATCAGTCTGCACCAGGTTCACAATGCCGACGGCGGCAGGATCCGTTACCAGCGCCGGTGCGAAGTGTGCGGCGAGGTGGTGGACTACTCGGACATCGAGAAGGCGTTCGAGGAGGACGGCCGCACGGTGGTCCTGTCCAAGGATGAACTCAAGTCCATTCCCGCGGAGAACAGCCACGAGATCGAGGTGGTGCAGTTCGTCCCGTCTGAGCAGCTCGAACCCATGATGTTCGAGAAGAGCTATTACCTGGAGCCGGACTCCAAGTCGCCCAAGGCCTACGTGCTGCTCCGCCGGGCCCTGGAGGACACGGACCGGGTGGCCATCGTCCAGTTCGCGCTGCGGGAGAAAACCCGGCTGGGGGCCCTGCGGATCAAGGACGACGTGCTGGTGCTGCAGTCCCTTCTCTGGCCCGACGAGGTACGGGAGGCGAACTTTCCCGCCCTGGACGCCGACATCAGGATCTCCGCCCAGGAACGGGACATGTCCGCGGCGCTGGTGGAGTCCATGGCTGCCGATTTCGACCCCACGTCCTTCACCGACGAGTACCAGGTGCAGCTCCGCCAGCTCATCGAGGCCAAGCTCGAACAGGGTGAATCGCTGGACACGGAGGAGACCTTCGGCGTCGAAGCCGGTGAGGGCGGCAAGGGCGAGGTCATCGACCTGATGGAGGCCCTCAAGCGGAGCCTGGACAGGAAGCGTGGCGGCGGCGAGGCCGCTGCCACGGGGACTTCCGACGACGAAGCAGATACCGGGGAGGAGGAGGCCGAGCCCGCCAAACCGGCGCGGAAAGCGTCCGCGAAGTCCCCGGCTCCGAAAACCGCTGCCGCCAAGTCGAGCGCAGCCAAATCGACGGCTTCCAAGTCAACGGCCGCCAAATCGGGTGCGTCCAAATCAACAGCGTCTAAATCAGCGGCCAAGTCCACGGACACCAAGTCCACTGGAACCAAGACCGCAGAAAAGCCTGCGGCCAAGGCCACCAGGGCGCGCAAGCCTGCCTGACCCGGGCGCCCAGCCGCAATCCTGCCTTTACAGCGGCCTGTATCGCGTCCACAATGAGTCGCATCGCAGCCTCCGCTGTGCCAACAGTGTGCTGTCGCCCATTTTGAACGGACACGTAGAGGGGCACGGACATGGACAACCAGACCGACGTGATGGACGCTGACCGGGAGCTGAAGAAGAAGCACCGGGCCATGTGGGCGTCAGGTGACTACCCGGCCCTCGCCGATGAGATGCTCCTGGAACTGGGCGCCGTCCTCGTCGAAGCCTCCGGTATCAGGCCGCGCCAGCGGGTCCTCGACGTGGCGGCAGGAACCGGCAATGCAGCCATTCCCGCAGCCATGATGGGTGCCAAAGTGGTGGCCAGCGACCTCACCCCCGAGCTTTTCGAGGCAGGGCGCCGGGAAGCCGCAAACCGCGGCGTCAGCCTGGAGTGGCAGGAAGGCGACGCCGAAGCCCTGCCCTTCGGCGATGCAGAGTTCGACGCTGTGATGTCCTGCATCGGCGTCATGTTCGCGCCGCACCACCAGGCGGCGGCCGACGAGTTGCTCCGGGTGTGCAAGCCGGGAGGGTCCATAGGGCTGCTGTGCTGGACGCCGGAAGGGTTCATCGGGCAGATGTTTACCGCGATGAAGCCGTTCGCTCCACCGCCCCCGCCGGGTGCGCAGCCGGCGCCGCTGTGGGGGAGCGAGGAGCATGTCCGCGAACTGTTGGGCGACAGGGTTACCGAAATCCATACCCGCAAGCAGAACCTGGCGGTCAAGAGCTTCCACCAGCCCGCGGACTTCGTCAGGTACTTCAAGTCCCATTACGGCCCCATGATCTCCGTGTACAAATCACTGGGCGAGGACCAGGACAAGGTCAAGGCACTGGACCAGGCCCTCACGGAGCTGGCGGACTCGTTCGGCGACGCCCACGGTGATGTGCCCTTCCAGATGGAATGGGAGTACCTGCTCTTCACGGCCAGGAAAGCCTGAGCCATGGCGGAGAACCATGTGGCAACGTCCGCCACCACCATCAACGCAAGTCCTGGGCGGGTGTGGGAGGTGATCACGGACCCGGCTGCCGTAAAGGAGTTCATGTTCGGGACCACGCTGGAGACCGACTGGAACGTTGGAAGCCCCATCACCTGGCAGGGCGAGTGGGAAGGAAAGGCGTACCAGGACAAAGGCGAAATCCTGGCGGTTGAACCGGGACGGAAACTGGTCCACACCCATTTCAGCCCGTTGTCCGGCCAGGAGGACGAGCCGGACAACTACCACACACTCGAATGGACGCTCGAGGACCAGGGCGGCGCCACCCGGCTGACACTGGCCCAGGACAGGAACCCCACCGAGGAAGCCGCCGCGCACTCGAAAGCCATGTGGGACAAGCTCCTGGCCGACGTCAAGGCGCTCGCTGAACGCCGCTGACCCGCCCGCCCTTGGAACCAACGCTTAACCGGGGTGCCCAACGCTTAAAAGCCAAGCGGCCGCCGTCGGATGTTCTTCCAATGGGGGAACATCCGACGGCGGCCGCCGGCTTGTGTGCTGCCCTCAGGCAGCGTGGCTGCTGCTAGGCGTCGTGGTCCGTTTCCAGGATCTGCACCAGGTGGTCCAGCGCATCGTCCGCACCGGCACCTTCGGCGCGGAGCACCACCACGTCGCCGTGCGACGCGCCCAGGCTCATAAGGGACAGGATGCTGGCGGCGTCCATCGCCTCGTCGACCGGCTCGCCTTCACGGGCGATGGTGATGTCCAGGTCGTACTCGCCGGCTGCCTCTGCAAAGATGGCGGCGGGGCGGGCGTGCAGGCCCACGCGGCTGGCGACGGTTGCGGTGCGTTCTGGCATTGTTGCTCCTTTAGTCTTTCGGCGTGCTGAGGGTTCAGCGGCCGGTGGGGTATGCGGCTAAGCCGGTTCAGACGGTTACGGGAACCGGTTCAACCGTATCAACGGTCTTCTTGACTGCCCAGCGCTTCAGGGCGATGACCGACAGCGCGGTGATCACCGTGCCGACGGCGATTGAGACGACGAACATCAGGAAGTTGTCGATGGCGAAGAACACGAAGAGTCCGCCGTGGGGTGCTTTGGACCCGACGCCCGCCGCCATCGAGATGGCTCCGGTCACGGCCCCGCCCAGCATGCTGGCGGGGATGACGCGCAGCGGGTCGGCTGCGGCGAAGGGGATTGCACCTTCGGAGATGAAGGAGGCCCCCAGCAGCCAGGCGGCCTTGCCGTTTTCCTGCTCAGCCAGGCTGAAGAGCTTCTTGTTCAGGACGGTGGAGGCCAGTGCCATGGCCAGCGGGGGAACCATGCCGGACGCCATGACGGCTGCCATGATCTGCCACGGTGCCTGGTTGTCCATGGTTGCTGCACCCAGGCCGGCGACGGCGAAGGAGTAGGCAACCTTGTTGACCGGTCCGCCGAGGTCGAAGCACATCATCAGGCCCAGGATTACGCCCAGGGCGATGGCGCCGGCGCCGGTCAGGCCCGACAGCCACGCGTTCAGGCCCTTGGTGATGGCCACGATCGGTCCGCCAAGGATGACGAACATCAGGCCGGAAGCCACCAGGGATGCCAGCAGCGGGATGATGACCACCGGCATCAGGCCGCGCAGCCACCGCGCCACCTGCAGGCGGCCCACCACGTGGGCGATGTAACCGGCGAGCAGGCCGCCGACGATACCGCCGAGGAAGCCGGCTCCCATGAATCCGGCCACTGCACCGGCAACGAAGCCGGGGGCGATACCCGGACGGTCAGCGATCGCGTAGGCGATGTAGCCGGCCAGCGCCGGGACCAGGAAGCCCAGTGAAAGCGCACCGATCTTGAACAGCACCGCGCCCAGGTAGGCGCCCAGCGGGCCCCAGGCGTTGTCAGGGAACTCGGTGGGCAGGTTGAAGAGGCTGTTCTGGACCACGATGTTGTCTGCGTACTTGGTGATCAGGTAGCCGCCCATGAGGAAGCCGAGGGCGATCAGGAGGCCACCACCTGCCACGAACGGAATCATGTAGCTGACACCGGTGAGCAGGGCCTTCTTGAGCTTCTGCCCGATGTGCTCGCCCTTTTCCTCAGCCTCGTGCTCGGCCTGCTCCTCAGCCCCGAAGTGCGGGACGCGCCGGGCATTGGGGTTGTCGGCTGCGGCGAGCGCTTCCTGGACCATCTTGTCCGGCTCGTCGATGCCGCGCTTCACGGGGGCGTTGATGACGGGCTTGCCGGCGAAGCGCTCCTTGCCGCGCACGTCAACGTCCACGGCGAAGATCACGGCGTCCGCCGCGGCAATGACGGCGGGGTCCAGCGCCTTGGCGCCGGAGGAACCCTGGGTTTCCACCTGCAGGTCCACGCCTGCTTCCCTGGCGGCTGCCACGAGGGAATCGGCCGCCATGTAGGTGTGTGCGATGCCGGTGGGGCATGCGGTGACGGCGACGAGGCGCTTGGGGCCCTTGCCGGCGGAACCTGCCGATGCCCCTGCGGGCGCACCGGCAGCAGCCGGGGAACCGGTTGAACCGACGCCGGCGCCAACCGGGACTGCGTCAGCGGGGGCGGGTGCGGCGTGTGCGGCCGGCTTGTCAGCCAGTGCGCCTTCGACCAGTTCCACAATCTCCGTTTCCGATGAAGCGTTGCGGAGGGCTGCGGTGAAGTCCTTCTTGATCAGGGACCGTGCCAGCTTGGACAGCAGCTTCAGGTGCTCCTGGTCCGCGCCGTCCGGAGCGGCAATGAAGAACACCAGGTCTGCCGGTCCGTCCTTGGCGCCGAAGTCCACCTTCGGGTTGAGCCGGGCCATGGCCAGGGTGGGCACGGTGACCGCTGCAGAGCGGCAGTGCGGGATGGCGATGCCGCCGGGGATTCCGGTGGCCGTCTTCTGCTCGCGGGCGAAGGCGTCTGCGAACAGGCCTTCGACTTCTGAGGCGCGTCCGGCGGCAGCTACCTTGCTTGCCAGATGCCGGATCACCGTTTCGGGGGCATTGCCCAGGTTCTGGTCGAGCTCGACCAGTTCCGTGGTGATGAGCTGGGTCACTGTCAATCCTTTCGAAGGGCCGTGATGGTTACGGCATCCGGGGTGGTTTGGTTTACTGCCGGAACAGTGGAACCCGGCAGGGAGGCAGCGGCGGCACCATGGGCCACCGCCTGGCGAAGGCAGTCGGCAGGGGCGGCGCCCCGGCCGTGGGCAAGCAGGTAGCCGGCAAGAGCGGAATCGCCCGCGCCAACCGTGCTGACCGCGGCGACCGGCGGGTGCGTGGCCAGCCACGCGCCGTCGGCCGTAACAAGGACAGCTCCCTTGGAACCGAGAGTTGCCAGCACAGCACCCACACCGGAACGTACGACGGCGGCTGCGGCGGCCGCGGCAGCAGCCGGGTCCGCTTCCAGTTCGTCACCGGAGGCCGGGGCGAAGCCGGCGGCTGCGGCCAGCTCCGCCAGTTCCTCGGCATTGGGCTTGAGGAGGTCCGGTTTCCCGGAACCTGTGGTTGTTCCGCCGCCGGTGCCTGGTCCGCCGCTGGTTCCGGCGTCAGAGGCGCCGTTGCCAGTCAACGCGGCGGCCAGGGGCGCCCCGGAGGAGTCGACGGCGATCAGCGGCGCAGTGCCGTTGCCCGCCTCCCGGATCCGCCGGGCCACCGTGGCGTAGAAGTTGTCCGGGAATCCAGGCGGCAGCGAGCCGGCCAGGACCACCCAGCTGGCACCGCGGGAGCTTTCCAGCAGCAGCTTGACGAGGGCTTCCTGCTGGTCGGCGCCCAGGACGGGGCCGGGTTCGTTGATCTTGGTGGTCACGCCGCCGGGCTCGGTGAGCGCCACGTTGGTGCGCAGCGGCTCATCGATGGGGAGCGAGACGAAGGGAACTGCGCTTTCACGCAGGCCGGCGAGGACGGGATCGCCGTCCGCCCCGGGGAGGACGGCAAGCGACTCCAGGCCGGAAGCCACCAGTGCACGGGAGACGTTGACGCCCTTGCCGCCGGACTCCTGGCGGACGGAGACGGCGCGCTGCACTTCACCCCTTTCCAGCGGGCCCGGGAGGGCGACGGTCCGGTCAAGGCTGGGGTTGGCCGTGAAGGTGATGATCATGCGACCACCACGTCTACGCCGGCATCTTCCAGGGCGGCTGCGAGCTCAGGTCCGGGTTCACTGTCTGTGATCAAGGTGTCCAGATCTTTCAGGGAGGCGAACTGGACCAGGGTTTCCGTGTCCAGCTTGGAGGAGTCGGCCAGCACCACAATGCGGCGTGCCGACTGGACGAAGGCTGCCTTGACGGCTGCTTCTTCAGGATCGGGAGTGCTGACGCCAAAAGTGGCGTGGATGCCATTGGTGCCGATGAACGCTATGTCGGGGCGGATGCGGGCGGCGGCGTTCACGGTTGCCTGTCCCACGGCCACCTGGGTGATTCCGCGGACCCGGCCGCCCAGGATTTGCAGGGCAACGCCGGGGACGTTGGAGAGCTTGCTGGCGATGGGGACGGCGTGGGTGATGACCACCAGTTCGTGGTGGGGTCCGTTCCCGTCGGAAGGTTCGACGGCGGTGCGCCGCGCCAGCATGTCTGCCAGCACCTCGGTGGTGGTGCCGCCGTCCATGAGGACGCTGGCGGACGAGTTCCGGGGGATCAGGGCCAGGGCGGCTTCGGCAATCCGGATTTTTTGGTCCGGCCGCTGGATGGCCCGGTCGGTAACGCTTTCCTCGGTGGTGCTGAAGCGGTCTGCCGCTACCGCGCCGCCGTGGACTCGGCGGACAGTGCCGGCATTTTCCAGGGCTGCAAGGTCCCGGCGGACTGTTTCGGTGGTGATACTGAAGCGCTCAGCCAGCAGGGTCACACTGACCCGGCCGCTGCCGGCGACAAGCTCGGCAATCTTTTGCTGGCGCTCCTCGGCGAACACGTACCCTCCGTTGCGTAGGTCCTGCTGTATCTGTTGCCTTGCGGGTTCCCGACTTCGACGTGACTGGCATCACATCGATGTTGGGTTACTTGACTTTATCTTTGCTTCTGTTGGTTTGTCAATGGAAACCAACATGAAACAATATTTGCGTTTCTTGGGGGGAGGTGCCGGGAATGGCGAAAGCCGGGCTGGACAGGTTCTGTCCAGCCCGGCTTTCCGGGTTTTCATCGCCGCCTCTCCGGGCACCTGCCCCGAATTGCGCCTTGCTTAGACGCCGCCGTCGCGGCTTTCGTGCCGGGTGATGCGCTCGCCGGTATTGGGGTCAATGACGGAGCGGGACTCGCTCACGCGGCGGCTGCGGCCGGGGGAAGCGAGGATGAGCGAAGCGATCAGTCCGATCACGCCCACGGCCATCAGGATGTAGCCCACCAGCTGCTGGTCCACGAATGGAATCAGTCCTGGAGCAACGGCCCAGGCAAGGATGGCGCCGAGGGCGATGAGGAAGATTGACGAGCCGATTCTCATGACTTGCTCCTTAGGGCCGCGTCCTGCGCGGCGCTGGTAGGGCCTGACGGAAAGGTGGTGCGTACACTTCGAAAGCTAAGCCTGCTGTCTGTCAAGCGTCACGCTACCTCCCTGTGATTCCGGATTCAACGACCCGCCCGGGACGGCGCGGTTCCATGGCTAGGCTTGTCCGGTGGAAACAGTTGTGTGGTCCAGGCCGGAAGGGCAACGCGCCGGCACTCCCTTACTGGTGATGATGCATGGATACGGGACGGACGAGTCGCGGATGGTGCGCCTGTTCGAGTACCTGCCGCAGGAGTTCACCTTCGCGGCACTGCGGGCCCCCATGCCCATCGGCGACCACTGGGGCTGGTTCCTGCTCGACTACTTCCTGGCCAACGACTTTGCGGACGTCATCTCGGCCGCCAACGCGGTGCACGCCTGGATCAGTTCCGTCAAGGACCGGCACAGCAGCGTCAGCCTCATGGGGTACTCCCAGGGCATGGCCATGGCCAGCACCCTCCTGCGGCTGCATCCCGAAGACTATAAGGCCGTCGTGGGGCTGTCCGGCTTCGTACTCAACAACGAGCTCCTCTCCGTGATGGATTCGTTCGAGGCCAAGCCGCCTTTCTTCTGGGGCCGGGACAAGGCGGACCTGGTGATTAACGAAGACGCCGTTGCCTACACCGCCGAATGGCTCGAAAAGAACACGCTGTTGACTGCCCGCACCTACCCGGGGATGGGGCACGCCATGTCCAAGGCGGAAATGGTGGACGTCAGCGCCTTCCTGCGCCATTACGTGCTGCGCTGACCCCTATGCTGCTGCATGGCCGTGGGCAGTTGTGTGAACGGCTAAAAAAACATTTGCAAGTCAAATTTGCAAGCGCTTACACTCGTCTACGGCCATGATCGGTCCTGCAGTGGGCGGGCAAGGAAGCGATGCTGTGCGCAAATGCGCCGGCAGCACCTTCCTTCAGGCTGTCCCGGCAGGGCCGGTAGTCCGCAACCCGAGAGGACACCGCACTGCTGATGACACAACAAACTGCAGCTGATACCGCCGCCTGGACCGGCGCGGCAGCAATCCTGTTTGACCTGGACGGGGTGCTGACGCCCACGGCCACTGTGCATGAGCGTGCCTGGCAGGAACTGTTCGACGGATACCTGGCCTCGCAGCCGGGGGTCTCCGGTTACAGCGAAAGCGACTACTTCGACCATATCGACGGCAAGCCCCGCTTTGACGGAGTGCGCGACTTCCTGGCGTCCCGGGGACTCACGCTGCCGGAAGGCCCGCTGGATGACGACCCTTCCAATGACACGGTCCAGGGCCTGGGCAACCGGAAGAACGCGATCTTCAACGACATCGTGAGCGCCGGCGTCGAACCGTTCGAAGGCTCGGTGCGCTTCCTCCAGGCTGCGCTTGGGCGCGGACTCAAGGTCGCCGTCGTCTCCTCCTCCCGCAATGCCCCCGCCGTCCTGAAGGCCGCCGGACTCAGCCACCATTTCGCCGTCGTAGTGGACGGGGTGGTGGCCGCAGAGCGTGGCCTCCCCGGAAAGCCAAGCCCGGCCACCTACGAATACGCAGCCAAGCTGCTGGACCTGGCCAGCTCCGGGTGCGTGGTGGTGGAAGACGCCGTGTCCGGCGTGCAGGCCGGACACGCGGGATCGTTCCACTCGGTCATTGGCGTGGACCGGGGCGCAGGGCGGCAGACGCTGCTCGATGCCGGAGCCACCCTGGTGGTCAACGACCTCCAGGAACTTCTTCCCTAAACCCGCCGCCAGAAACCCCGTTGCCTTCCCCCGGGCAACCCCTGCTGCTTCCCCGGCAGCACCAATTCGAATACCGCATTCCCCCGAATACTCCGTGCCGGCCCGCCCGCCCGCACGGCATCGCCAAAAGGACCCCGACCATGGCACTGATCACTGCGGACCGCGAACGGTTCCCCGACACCCCCTGGCAGCTCGTTGAAACGCGCCATGAATCCGAAAACGCGGGAACGCTTGAGACCCTGTTTGCCCTGGGCAACGGGCACCTGGGCATCCGGGGTGCCCATTGGGCTGCGGCCGACGCCGAACTCCCGGGCAGCTTCATCAACGGGCTGCACGAAATCTGGGACATCAAGCACGCCGAGAATGCGTTTGGGTTCGCCCGGACGGGGCAGCGCATCCTCTACATCCCGGACGCCAACAACTTCACCGTGGTGGTGGACGGGGAAAGCCTGAGCCTGGCCGAATCCGAGGTCGTCGACTACCGGCGCAGCATCGACTTCTGCACCGGCATCTACGAATGCCGCATCACCTGGCAATGCCGGTCCGGCGCCGTGGTGACCACCACGGAACGGCGGGCCGTTGGCTTCGCCTCCCGCGGCAGCCTTGGTATTTCGCTTGACGTTGCCACGGACCGCCAGGTCTCCCTGGACGTCACCTCCTCCGTCATCAACCGGCAGGACCAGCCGGTGGAAGACCACTCCGTGCATGATCCGCGCCGCGCGGGCCGCCACGCCGGGCGCGTGCTTTTGCCCGTGCGGCTCGACGGCGGCGATGGCTCCCTGCGCCTGTCCTGGGAGGCCTCCGAATCAAAGCAGCGCGTGGGGATCGCGGTTGACCATTGGACGTCCCCCGGGCACCAGCCGTTCGAGACTCTGGTGGACCAGGATGACAGCAGCGTCCGGTACGTCCTGGCAGTGGATGCCGCCGAGCCGTTCCGGCTGGAAAAGAGCGTCAGCTACGCCGCCGGCCGCACGGTGCAGGACCCTGACGTCGACGCAGCTGCAGTGGCCGAAGAGGCGCTGCGCCCGGTGAATGACATCTTTGCCGAGAGCGAAGCCCATTTCCGCGGCTACTGGGCCACATCGGACATTGTGGTTGAGGGCGGCGGGCCCGGCCTGCAGCAGGCTATCCGGTGGAACCTGTTCCAGCTGGCGCAGGCCACCGCGCGCGCCGATGTTGCCGGCATCCCTGCCAAGGGCGTGACGGGCTCGGGTTACGAGGGGCACTACTTCTGGGACCAGGAAGTGTACCTGTTGCCGTACCTCACCTACACCAATCCCGACGGCGCCCGGCAGGTTTTGGAGTTCCGCCACGGCATGCTGCCCGAAGCCAAGATCCGCGCCAAGGAGCTGAGCGTTGACGGCGCCCTCTTCCCGTGGCGCACTATCAACGGGCTCGAGGCCAGCGCCTATTACGCCGCCGGCACCGCGCAGTTCCACATCGCGGCCGCCATCGCCTTTGCCACCAACAGGTACCTCTGGGCCACCGGCGACGCCGCCTTCCGGGAAGGAATGGGTGCCGAGCTGCTGATCGAGACCGCCCGGATGTGGATCTCCCTGGGCTTCTTCGGCAAGGACGGCCTCTTCCATATCCACGGCGTCACCGGCCCTGATGAGTACACGGCCGTGGTGAACGACAACCTGTACACAAACGTGATGGCCCGCTTCAACCTGCGTGCCGCCGCCGCGCTTGAGCATGCCGAAATCACCAACGAAGAGCGCCAGATGTGGGAAGCCGCGGCCAGCCGGATGCAGCTTCCGTTCGACGAGCGGATGCAGGTGCACTCCCAGGACAATGACTTCATGACCCTGGAGGCCTGGGACTGGACCACGCCGCGGTCCAAGTATCCGCTGCTCCTGCACTTCCACCCGCTGGTGATTTACCGCCACCAGGTCCTCAAGCAGGCCGACACGGTGCTTGCCATGTTCCTGCAGTGGCAGGATTTCACGGCGGAGGAAAAGCAGCGCGCCTTCGACTTCTACGATCCCATCACTACGGGCGACTCCACCCTGTCCGCCTGCGTCCAGGGCATCATGGCCGCCGAGGTGGGCTACTTCAAGGAGGCCCTGGACCACTTCACCAACGCCGTGTTCATCGACCTCGACGACACCCACGGCAACACCATCGACGGCGTGCATATCGCGTCCACAGGCGGCGTATGGAGTTCCCTGGTGTGCGGTTTCGCCGGACTGCGCGACCAGGGCCCGGTCCCGTTTTTCGATCCGCGCCTGCCCGGACAGTGGGAAGGGCTTGCCTTCCACCTGAAGATCCGCGGCCGCCTGCTGCTGGTCCGGCTTTCTGCCGACGCCATTACGCTCACGGTCCAGGAGGGCGAACCCCTGGAGGTGGACGTCCGCGGCCAGCGGTTGATGGTCACGGGCCAGCCCGTGCAGGTGCACCTGGAGCGCATCCCGGAGCCGGAGCCCACGGTCTTCCCGAGCGGACCACCGACGGCGAGCATTCCCGTGGTGCGCGGCAGAAGCTAGGTTCACGGGTGCGTGCAGGGGCTCCTTAGCCTGCCAGGAGGGTGGCGGCTTCCTGGCGGGTGGTGCCGGAGTCCTGGATGCCGTCGGCGATGTGGGCGAGTTCGGCGGGGATGTCGCGGCCTTTTTTGCGCATGGCGGTGGCCCAGAGCCGGCCGGCGCGGTAGGAGGAGCGGACCAGGGGGCCGGACATGACGCCGAGGAAGCCGATTTCCTGGGCTTCGTGCTGGAGGTCCACGAATTCCTGGGGTTTGACCCAGCGGTCCACGGGCAGGTGCCGCTCGCTGGGGCGCAGGTACTGGGTGATGGTGATCAGGTCGCAGCCGGCGGCGTGGAGGTCGCGGAGTGCTTCGCTGATTTCTTCGCGGGTTTCGCCCATGCCCAGGATGAGGTTGGACTTGGTGACCATGCCCAGGTTCCGGCCCTGGGTGATGACGTCCAGGGAGCGGTCGTAGCGGAACGCGGGGCGGATCCGCTTGAAGATCCGGGGCACGGTTTCGACGTTGTGCGCGAAGACCTCGGGGGCGGAGTCGCAGATGGCCTTGATGTGCTCGGGTTGGCCGGAGAAGTCCGGGATGAGCAGTTCCACGCCGGTGCCGGGGTTCAGCTCGTGGATTTTGCGGACGGTTTCGGCGTACAGCCAGACGCCTTCGTCTTCCAGGTCGTCGCGGGCCACGCCGGTGACAGTGGCGTAGCGCAGCTGCATGGATTGGACGGAGCGGGCCACCTTGGTGGGTTCGAACCGGTCCAGGGGTGAGGGTTTGCCGGTGTCGATCTGGCAGAAGTCGCAGCGGCGGGTGCATTCGGAGCCGCCGATCAGGAAGGTGGCTTCCTTGTCTTCCCAGCATTCGAAGATGTTGGGGCAGCCGGCCTCTTCGCAGACGGTGTGCAGGCCTTCCTTTTTCACCAGGTTCTTGAGTTGGACGAATTCCGGGCCCATCTGGACCTTGGCCTTGATCCACTCCGGTTTGCGTTCCACCGGGACCGCAGCGTTGCGCTGCTCAATCCGCAGCATCTTCCGGCCTTCAGGTGCCAATGTCATGGTTGTTTCCTTTGCTTGCTTGGGGATTCGCGGCAGGTTTTTGCCGGTCAGCATTCGACGACGTTGACGGCGAGGCCGCCCATGGCGGTTTCTTTGTATTTGGAGGACATGTCCTTGCCGGTTTCGCGCATGGTGATGATGACTTCGTCCAGGGACACGCGGTGGGTGCCGTCGCCCCAGAGCGCCATTTTCGCGGCGTTGATCGCTTTCGCGGCCGCGATCGCGTTCCGTTCGATGCAGGGGACCTGGACCAGCCCGCCGATCGGGTCACAGGTCAGGCCCAGGTTGTGTTCCATCGCGATTTCCGCGGCGTTCTCCACCTGCGCCGGGGTCCCGCCCATGACCTCGGCCAGGCCCGCGGCCGCCATCGAGGACGCCGACCCCACCTCGCCCTGGCAGCCGACCTCGGCCCCGGAGATCGAGGCCTGTTCCTTGTACAGCACCCCCACCGCGCCCGCGGCCAGCAGGAACCGCACCACCACCGCGTCCCGGTCCTCCTGGGTGGCCTTGTCCATGCCCGGGGCGAAATGCAGGGCGTAGAACAGCACCGCGGGGATGATCCCGGCCGCCCCGTTCGTCGGGGCGGTGACCACCCGCCCGCCGGAGGCGTTCTCCTCATTCACCGCCAACGCCACCAAATTAACCCACTCCTGCCAATACCTGGCATCGAACGGGCCCGCGTCCCACGCCGCATCCGTCTCCTCGACCGGGCCGCCCGCGGATTCCTTCTTCAACCGGTCGTACCAGTCAGGGGCGCGGCGGCGGACCTTCAACCCGCCCGGCAGCACCCCCGCCCGCCTCAACGAGGCGGCCACGCAGCCCTCCATCACCGACCAGATCTGCAGCAGCCCCGCCCGGATCTGCTCCTCGTCCCGGGAGACTTTTTCGTTCACGAGCATCACATCGGCGATGCCCAACCCGGTCACCGCGCAGTGCCCCAGCAGCTCCGCCGCGGTCCGGAACGGCAGCGGCAGTTCCTGTTTGGACGCGTCCAGTTCCTGCTGCGCCGCGTCCTCCTCGCCCTCACGGACGATGAACCCGCCACCCACCGAGAAAAACGTCGCCGAATGCAGCACCTCCCCGGCCGCATCAGTGACCGTGAACGTCATCCCGTTCGTGTGCCGCGGCAACACCGTCAACGGCCGCAGCACCATGTCCTTCACCCCGTACGGCAAGGCCACCGCACCGGCCAGGTTCAGCACCCCGGTCTCCGCGATCGAGGCCAGCCGCTCCTCCACCTCGGCGGGCAGGATCAACTCCGGATGGAACCCCTCCAACCCCAACAAAACGGCGGTCATCGTCCCATGCCCATGACCCGTCGCCGCCAACGACCCATACAAATCAACCCGCAACCCCGCCACATCACCCAGGACACCCAGGCCCTTGAGCTCCTCAGCGAACACCGCAGCAGCCCGCATCGGCCCCACAGTATGCGAAGACGAAGGCCCAATCCCGATCGAAAACAGGTCAAAGACTCCGACTGCCATAACTAAATCCTTACTGAAACTGTGGTTCGGTTGGTGTGGCCGGGCTGGGGTGGGCGGGCAGGACATCCTCTGCGTGCTCGGTCGCGAAGACGCCCGCTAAGCGGACGTGACGCTCCCTTAGACGCACGCTGCCGGATGCCCCGCCCACTCCGAGGGTCTGTCACCAAGGCGACATGCCCACGAGGGGCCGGCGGAGCCGGACTTTTCGAAAGCCTGCTCCCCACCGTCTCCCTAACCTCGCAAGCTCGGCCAGGGAACCCTGACGGCGTGGGCCCAAGCACGGTGAAAATGTCCGGTCCGCCGGGCCCGTTAGCGATCACGATCCCTCAGGACAGAGGTGCCACGCCCGGGTAGAGCGGGTGCGCCGAAGCCAGGACCTCGACGCGGTGACGCAGACCGGAGAGGTCGGCGTCGGCGTCGGCGATCAAAGCTTGGGCGATGATGTCCGCAACCTCGCGGAAGGCGTCCTCGCCGAACCCGCGGGTGGCCAGTGCGGGCGTGCCGATGCGCAGGCCTGAGGTGACCATCGGCGGGCGGGGGTCGAAGGGAACGGCGTTGCGGTTGACGGTGATGTCAATGGCGGCGAGCCGGTCTTCGGCCTGCTGCCCGTCGAGGTCGCAGTTGCGCAGGTCAACGAGGACCAGGTGCACGTCGGTGCCGCCCGAGATCACGCTGATGCCCTTGGCGGTGACGTCCGGCTGGACCAGGCGTTCCGCCAGGAGGCGGGCACCGGCAAGGACTCGCTCCTGCCGCTCGCGGAACTCTTCGGACGCTGCGATCTTGAACGCCACGGCCTTGCCGGCGATCACGTGTTCCAGCGGGCCACCCTGCTGACCGGGAAACACAGCCGAGTTGATCTTCTTGGCGATGTCGGCGTCGTTGGTCAGGATGATGCCGCCGCGCGGACCGGCCAGGGTCTTGTGCGTGGTGGACGTGGTGACGTGGGCGTGCGGCACCGGCGACGGGTGCAGCCCGGCCGCCACCAGTCCGGCGAAGTGCGCCATATCCACCATCAGGTAGGCCCCCACGGAGTCGGCGATCCGGCGGAATTCTGCGAAGTCGAGCTGGCGGGCGTAAGCGGACCAGCCGGCCACGATCAGCTGAGGCTTGTGCTCCTGGGCCAGCCGTTCCACCTCTGCCATGTCGATGGTGTGGGTGTCCTCGCGGACCTGGTACGGGACCACGTTGTAGAGCCTGCCGGAGAAGTTGATCCGCATGCCGTGGGTCAGGTGGCCGCCGTGCGCCAGGTTGAGGCCCATGATGGTGTCGCCGGGCTTGATCAGGGCGTGCATGGCGGCGGCGTTGGCCTGTGCACCGGAGTGTGGTTGGACGTTGGCGAACCCGGCGCCGAAGAGGGCTTTGACGCGGTCGATGGCGAGTTGCTCGATGACGTCCACGTGCTCGCAGCCGCCGTAGTAGCGCTTGCCGGGGTAGCCTTCGGCGTACTTGTTGGTCAGGACCGAGCCCTGGGCCTGCATGACCGCAGCGGCCGTGTGGTTCTCGGACGCGATCATCTCCAGGCCGTCGCGCTGGCGGCCAAGCTCGTCGTCAATCTTCGCGGCAACCTCAGGGTCCAGGATGGACAGGTCGGCGTTCAGGCTTGGGGAGGCCACCTGCTCGAAGGCGCCCACTTCTGCCGGGGCGCTCACAGCTCGCCGCCGTTTGCTGCTGCGTATTCCTCTGCCGACATGAGCGGGCCTTCCTCGGTAACGGCCACCTTGAAGAGCCAGCCCGCACCGTAGGGATCGCTGTTGATCAGGGCGGGGTCCGTGACCACGCCGTCGTTGATCTCGGTGACCTCACCGGTCACGGGGGCGTAGAGGTCGGAGACGGATTTGGTGGATTCCACCTCGCCGCAGGTCTCGCCGGCCGTCACGGTGGAGCCGACCTCGGGGAGGTCCACGTACACGATGTCGCCCAGGGCGTCGGCAGCAACGGCGGAAATCCCGATCCCCGCGGGGCCGGATCCGTCAACAGCAACCCACTCGTGCTCGGCGGAGTACTTCAGTTCAGAAACAACTTTGCTCATTGTCTACTTTCCTTCTCTTCAAAACCTGTGGTGGTTGGGCGAAATCGATTTACTTCTGGCGCTTGTAAAAGGGGAGGGGGACGACTTCGAAGCGCTCGGGCTTGCCGCGGAGGTCGATGTCCAGGACGGTCCCGACTTCAGCAAATTCGACGTCGACGTAGGCCATGGCGATGGGGTATCCGAGGGTGGGGGAGGGCTGGCCGGAGGTTACTTCGCCCACCAGGGTGCCGTCCTTGA
The DNA here is from genome assembly GCF_057747955.1 of Arthrobacter sp. SDR-2R. Lineage (NCBI taxonomy): Bacteria > Bacillati > Actinomycetota > Actinomycetes > Micrococcales > Micrococcaceae > Arthrobacter > Arthrobacter sp. SDR-2R. Next base: position 4,426,794 of record NZ_CM173231.1, on the reverse strand, counting down.
GGACGGGGTAATGGGCGCGGGCAGCGCGGCGTCCGGCACCCTTGAGGCCCACCAGCTTCTGCCCGATGCTTGAACCGACTCCTGCGGCCTTGATGGCGGCCAGGGCGTCCTTGCCTACGAAGCCGCTCTCCTTCGCCAGCGACACCACGGGGCCCAGGCCGGCCGCGTAGGCGTTGACGTGGCGGGAGAGTTCGTTGCCGTAGAGCGGCATCCCGGCTTCGAGGCGGAGCGAGTCGCGTGCGGCCAGTCCGGCTGGAACCAGGCCGGAGCCTTCGCCGGCCTGGAGCAGGGCCTCCCACAGTGCGGGGGCGTCCAGGTTGGGAACGTAGATCTCGAAGCCGTCCTCGCCGGTGTAGCCGGTCCGGGCCACGAGCAGGTCCTGGACCGTACCGTTGACGGCGATGCCCACCTCGACGGCGGCGTAGTACTTGAGCCCGGTGAGCAGTGCGTGCTGTTCGGCCGGGACCAGCGTCAGGAGGATCGCTTCGGAATTCGGTCCCTGGACGGCGATCAGCGAGGTGTCGGCGGAGGCGTCCTCCACAATGACGTCGAAGGCGGCGGCGCGTTCCAGCAGTTCCTTGGCCACCACTGCGGCGTTGCCCGCGTTGGGCACCACCAGGTACCTGTCCACGCCCTCTTCGGGGGATGGCCGGCGGTAGGTGATGAGGTCGTCGATGATGCCGCCATCGGCGTTGCAGATCAGCGAGTACTTTGCCTTGCCCACGGCCACCGCGGACAGTTTGCCGGCAAGGGCGTAGTCCAGGAACGCGGCGGCGTCGGCGCCGGTCACCCAGACCTCGCCCATGTGGGAGAGGTCGAACAGGCCGGCCGCCCTGCGCACGGCATGGTGTTCCGCGAGTTCAGACTCGTACTTGAGCGGCATCTGCCACCCGCCGAAGTCCGTGAACGAGGCCCCGGCCTTCTTGTGCTGCTCGAAAAGAGCGGTGTAGTTCTCAGTCATTGGAAGTCCTCAGTTCTCAAATTCGGCTGTGCTGTCCTCGAACGCTTCGAGGGGCGGGCAGGAGCAGACCAGGTTCCGGTCGCCGGCGGCGCCGTCGATCCGGCCGACGGGCGGGAAGTACTTGTCCTGGCGGAGCGAGGCAACGGGGAAGGCCGCCTGCTCCCGCGGGTAGGCGCGGTCCCAGTCAGAGCTGACGACGGCGGCCGCCGTGTGGGGTGCGTTGCGCACCGGGGATGCCTCCAGGGTGATGTCGCCGTTGGCCACCTGGTCGATTTCCTTGCGGATGCTGATCATGGCCTCGATGAAGCGGTCGATCTCGGCCAGGTCCTCTGACTCGGTGGGCTCCACCATCAGCGTGCCCGCGACAGGGAACGAAAGGGTGGGGGCGTGGAAACCGAAGTCGATCAGCCGCTTGGCCACGTCCTCGGCCGTGACTCCCGTCTTCGCCGTGAGTTCGCGCAGGTCCAGGATGCACTCGTGCGCCACCAGCCCGCCTTCACCGGTGTAGAGGACCGGGAAGTATTCGTTCAGGCGGGACGCGACGTAGTTGGCCGCCAGCAGCGCGGACTTGGTGGCCTCGGTCAGGCCCTCACCGCCCATCAGCTTCACGTAGGCCCAGGAAATCGGCAGGACGCCGGCCGAACCGAACCGGGACGCCGAGATCGCCACACCGTGCCCGGCTTCGTGCGCCGCCTTGTTCGCGTCGCCCGGCATGAACGGTGCCAGGTGCGCCTTGGCGGCAACGGGCCCGACGCCGGGTCCCCCGCCGCCGTGCGGGATGCAGAAGGTCTTGTGCAGGTTCAGGTGGGACACGTCCCCGCCGAACTGGCCCGGCTGGGCCAGCCCTACCAGGGCGTTGAGGTTGGCGCCGTCGATGTAGACCTGGCCGCCCGCGGCGTGCACAGCGTCACAGACTTCGCGGACATCCCCATCGTAGACACCGTGGGTGGAGGGGTAGGTGATCATGATGGCCGAGAGGACGTCCTTGTTGGCCTCGATCTTGGCCGTCAGGTCGTCGTGGTCGATGGTGCCGTCGGCAGCCGTGGCCACGACGACCACCTTCATGCCCGCGAGCACGGCGGAGGCGGCGTTGGTGCCGTGCGCCGAGGCCGGGATCAGGCAGACGTTGCGCTGCTGCTCGCCCCGGGAATGGTGGTAGCCGCGGATCGCGAGCAGCCCGGCGAGTTCGCCCTGCGAGCCCGCGTTGGGCTGGATGGACACCTGGTCATACCCGGTGATCGTGGCGAGGTCCGCTTCCAGGCCGGCGATGAGTTCGCGCCAGCCTTCGGTCTGGGAGTCCGGGGCGAACGGGTGGATCGAGGCGAACTCCGGCCAGGAAATGGCTTCCATCTCGGCCGTGGCGTTCAGCTTCATGGTGCATGAACCCAGCGGGATCATGGTGCGGTCCAGCGCCAGGTCGCGGTCCGAGAGCTTGCGGATGTAACGCAGCAGCTGGGTTTCAGACCGGTGCGTGTTGAAGACCGGGTGCTGCAGGTAGGCCGAGGTGCGCACAATGGTGTCGGGCAGTTCGAATCCCTGGGCGTCACCCACCGGACCGGCGCCAAAGGCGACGGCGACGGCGGAAAGTGTTGCCGCCGTCGTCGTCTCATCAACGGAGACGCCCACCGTGTCCGGATCGATGAAGCGCAGGTTGATGCCGCGGGCTTCAGCGGCGGTGATCACCTTGGCGGCCTTGCCCGGAACGCGGACGGTGAGGGTGTCGAAGAAGGAGTCCGTGACCAGTTCGCGGCCCAGTGACGTGAGTGCTGTTGCCAGGACCCTGGCCTTGTGGTGTACGGTCTCTGCGATCGCCTTCAGGCCGTCGGGGCCGTGGTAAACGGCGTAGAAGGAGGACACGATGGCCAGCAGCGCCTGGGCGGTGCAGATGTTGGACGTGGCCTTCTCGCGGCGGATGTGCTGCTCGCGGGTCTGCAGGGCCAACCGGTAGGCAGGCGTGCCGGCGTTGTCCTTGGAGACGCCCACGATCCTGCCCGGGAGGGTACGTTCCATTCCCTTTTGGACGGTCATGTAGGCGGCGTGCGGCCCCCCAAAGAACAGCGGCACGCCAAAACGCTGGGTGGAGCCGACGGCAATGTCCGCGCCCTGCTCGCCCGGAGGGGTGATCAGTGTCAGGGCCAGCAGGTCCGCAGCCACGGTGACCAGCGCGCCGCGCTCCTTGGCTTCGGCGATGACGGCGGACTGGTCCCAGACGCGGCCGGAGACGCCGGGCTGCTGCAGGACGACGCCGTTGATGTCGCCGTCGGGAAGTCCGTTGGTGAGGTCTGCAATTTCCACCTCGAAGCCCAGGGCTTCGGCGCGGCCCAGCACGATGGCGATGGTCTGCGGCAGGAGGTCGGCGTCGAGGACGGTCTTGCCGTCCTTCGCAGTCTTGGACTTGTTGGCGCGGCGCATCAGCAGCACGGCTTCGGCGACGGCGGTGGCTTCGTCGAGGAGGGAGGCGTTTGCTACCGGGAGCGCCGTCAGGTCCTGCACCATGGTCTGGAAGTTCAGCAGCGCCTCAAGCCGGCCCTGGGAAATCTCCGGCTGGTAGGGCGTGTAGGCGGTGTACCAGGCCGGGGATTCCAGGATGTTGCGGCGGATCACCGGCGGAGTCACGGTGTCGTAGTAGCCCTGGCCGATCATCTGGACTGCCGTCTTGTTCTTGGCGGCAAGCTTCCGCAGTTCCGTGAGGACTTCAACCTCGCTGAGGGCGTCGGTCAGCTTGAGCGCAGTTTCCTGGCGGATGGGCGCGGGGACGGCCACGTCAACCAGGCCATCCAGGCTGTCGTAGCCGATGGCCTTGAGCATGGTGTCGATGTCGGCCTGGCGGCGCGCGCCGATATGGCGGTCAACAAACGATGTTGGATGCGAATGAATCGTCATGAGGAACTCCAGATCTGGCCGGCCGAAGGTGGCACGGCGTGGGATGGGTTCCTCCCCGCTCTGTATTGGACCTGAGAGATTCCGCGTTGCCTGCTGTTGGCAGGGGACCGCTTGCACCGTCGGTGAACCAGGCAGAAGCCTGATTGCTTTCCAGAGTCGCCTCGCCGTGACGGTACGGGGGCCTGAGAGATTCCTGGGGAGGATTTGCTCCTACGGCGCCTGACCGGTGTTTCGCCGGGAGGACTCTCCCGTCACAGCTCGAAAGGCTTATTCAAATGTGGGTGATTCGGCTCACAAGGTACCGGGATAGACTCGTCCGTGGCAAATCGGGCGGCTTCCGTGCGGGGCTCGAGGGGCACGTGACGCCGTTCTTCCCCGCTTGTGTCGGGAGGGGTTTGACATTCGATCGTGACGGACACCACACTGAACCCCGGGAATGGCGCCGCCGGTGGCTGGCTCAGCGTATCCGGAGCAGCCCACCAGTCGGCGCCTGTCCCATTGCATGACCGGCCGTGGCCCAAAAAGCCTGCGGCTTCCAACTGAATACGCCTTCGACCTGCGGCGGGAGAGCCCTGCCGGGTACATCCAGCAGGCGCCGTAGGAGCAAACCCTCCCCAGGAAACTCTCAGGCCCACGTACCGCCGCGGACAGGCAACTCTGGAAAGCAGCCGGGCATGACCCTGGCTCACCGGCGGTGCAAGCGGCTTTTGCTGCGGAAACTCTCAGGTCCACTACAGAGCGGGGAGGAACCAAATCTTTTGCGGCACCCAAAAGCCGCTTTATCGATGGAGTTCCTCATGGCGATTCATCCCCCCACGTCCAACGGCGAACCAGCCCGCAGCCAAGGCGCTGCCACGGCAGCCCGCAGCGAGCCTCCCCACCTGGAGCGGCAGCTCACCAACCGGCATATCCAGCTCATCGCCATCGGCGGCGCGATCGGCAGGGCCTGTTCATGGGTTCCGGCAAGACCATCTCCGCGGCCGGCCCATCCGTGATCTTCGTATACATGATCATCGGCTTTATGCTTTTCTTCGTCATGCGGGCCATGGGTGAACTGCTGCTCAGCAACCTGAACTACAAGTCCTTCAGTGATTTCGCCGCCGATCTCCTGGGGCCGTGGGCCGGATTCTTCACCGGCTGGACGTACTGGTTCTGCTGGGTGATCACCGGAATCGCCGACGTCATCGCCATCGCAGGGTACTCAAAGGAACTTTGGCCGGCGCTGCCACTTTGGATCCCGGGCCTGGCCACGGTGGGCATCCTGCTCCTGCTGAACCTCGCCACCGTCAAGGCGTTCGGCGAGACCGAGTTCTGGTTCGCCCTCATCAAGATCGTCGCCATCGCAGCCCTGATCATCGTGGGACTCTTCATGATCTTCACCGGTTTCCAGAGCGACGCGGGCACCGCAAGCTTCACCAACCTGTGGAGCCATGGCGGGTTCTTCCCCAATGAGTTCATGGGCTTCGTGGCCGGATTCCAGATCGCAGTCTTCGCCTTCGTAGGCATCGAACTGGTGGGAACCACCGCCGCCGAGGCCAAGAACCCCGAGCGCACGCTGCCCAAGGCCATCAACGCCATCCCCGTCCGCGTGCTGCTCTTCTATGTCGGTGCGCTGGTCATCCTGATGGCGGTCACCCCGTGGACCCAGTTCGCCGCCGGCCACAGCCCCTTTATCGGGATGTTCTCCCTGGCCGGCCTCGGCGCCGCGGCCACGGTGGTCAACCTGGTGGTCCTGACTTCGGCGATGTCCTCCGCGAACTCCGGCATCTACTCCACGTCCCGCATGGTCTTCGGCCTGGCCCAGGAAGGCGACGCCCCCGGTATCTTCAGCCGGCTCTCCACGAGGAAGGTGCCCAGCAACGCGCTGTTCCTGTCCTGCGTCCTGCTGCTGTCCGGCGTCGTACTCATGTATGCCGGCCAGGATGTCGGCATGGCCTTTGAAATGGTGACCACCGTGTCTGCGGTCTGCTTCGTCTTCGTCTGGTCGATCATCCTCGCCAGCTACATCTCCTTCCGGCGCCGCCGGCCGCACCTGCATGCGGCGTCGAAGTTCAAGATGCCCGGTGGCATTCCCGCCGTGTGGGTGGTGTACGCATTCTTTGCCTTCGTCCTTTGGGCCCTTACCACCCAGCCCGACACTCTCGTTGCACTGCTGGTAACCCCCATCTGGTTCGTCATCCTGGGCGTGGCTTGGGCCATCCTGCGGCGCCGTCCCGCCCACCTGGCCCGCTTCGAGGTCTTCCGTGCCGAGCTTCAGGCAGACCAGGCCACTGCCGCGCGCAGCGGCGGCCAGGACGCCGGGGCGGCGGGGCGCGAGGTCCAGCAGGCCGGGAAGTAACGTCCGACGGCGGGTTGCAGCGGCGGCGGTGAGGTGCAGGTACCGCATCCTGCCGCCGCAGCCCGCCGGACGAAGCCACGGCCCGGAAGTTAAGCATGCTTAGTGTCTATCCACATAGGATGGAAAGGCACGGCAGCCTAGCCGCTGCAGGTCGATTTGAATGAAGGTGACCATGGCCCGGCGCAGCAACCCCGCAGTACGCATCGCACAGGAAACCGCCCACAACGCAATGTTTGACGCCGAGGGCAAGCCCAAGCCCGGCGTCCACAACATGCTCCTGAAAGCAGTGCAGATCCAGCGGCCCCTGGTGGTTGGCTACATCCGCAGGCTCCAGAAGAGGCATCCGCGGGCGACGGCCGCGCAGCTGGCGGACATCGCAGAGCGCGACTACCTGCGGGCTGTTGCCGGAGGGGGAGCCCTGGTGGGTGCCACCGCCGTCGTCCCCGGCGTTGGAACCGTGGCGTCGCTGGGACTTTCCGCAGCCGCCACCGTTGGCTTCCTGGAAGCCACAGCCCTGTACGCAACATCGCTGGCTGAACTGCACGGCATCCGTCTGACCAACCCGGAAAAGGCCGGCACCATGGTCATGGCCATCATGCTCGGCGAGGAGGGCACCGCCCTGCTGGGCACGCTCAGCGGCCAGGCATCCGGCGGCGCCACCAACACCTGGGGCAACGCGCTGTCCAAATCCATGGTGGTGCCGGGTTTCGGCAGCGTCCGGAAGAGGATCCAGCATGCCTTCCTCAAGAACCTGCTCAAGCGCCAAGGGACTGCCTTGTTCGGGCGGGCCCTCCCGTTCGGCATAGGGGCCGTTGTCGGCGGAGCCGGTAACCTCGTGATGGGCCGTGCGGTGGCCAAGAATGCCCGGGAGGCGTTCGGGCCGATGCCGGACACCATTCCCGGGGAGCTGACTTCCGCTGCCGGGCCGGACAACCTGACGCTGGAAGGCAACATCATTGGATCTCAACGCTGACGTAGGCCAATCATTCGGCTCCTGGACCGCGGGAGGCGATCCGGCGATGCTCCAGCTGGCAACCAGCGCCAACGTAGCCTGTGGCCTCCACGCGGGGGATCCCGTCACCATGCTCGACAGCTGCAGGGCCGCGTACGAACTTGATGTCACCGTCGGTGCGCACCTGGGCTACCGGGACCTGGCCGGCTACGGGCGCCGCATGCTTGGCATGAGCTTCGACGAGCTCTTCGGGGACGTGCTGTACCAGCTGGGCGCGCTCGACGGGGTTGCGCATGCCGTGGGCGCCTCCGTGGACTATGTGAAGGCGCATGGAGCGCTGTACGACACCACGATCCATGACGCCGAACAGGCCTCCGCCGTAGTGGCTGCGGTCAACGCCTACGATCCAGGCCTTCCGTTCCTGGGCTTCCCGGGCTCGGAGCTGCTGAAGCAGGCCAAGGAAGCCGGGCACCCGGTGTTCGTTGAGGCTTTCGCCGACCGTGCCTACCTCGCCGACGGCAGCCTGGTGCCGCTCTCCGAGGACGATGCCGTCCTGTACGACGTCGATGCGGTGGTCGAACGGGCCGTCCGCCTGGCCACGCAAGGCGAAGTGGTTGCCGTGGACGGATCCGTAATTGCGGTACGGCCCGACTCCCTGTGCATTCACGGTGGGACCCCTGACGCCGTAGAAATGGCGGCCCGGATCAGGGCAGGACTTGAGGGCGCAGGCGTCGCACTGGAGTCCTTCGCCTAGGAGCCTGCAGCCGTACGGCGGGCCGACTCCATTCCAACAATCCGAGCGTCACTCCAGCCCTCCGTGCCGCCGTCGTACGCCTTATCGACACGCACATTCCTTTTCGCACCCCAAATATCCCGAGCGAAAAGGAAGATGCGCAGCGCCAAGATGAATCTGCAGCGAAAAGGAAGATGCGCAGCGCCAAGTCCACCCGGGACCTACAGCAGCGGAAAACTACCCAAAGATCAGCTGTGCCACCGTGAAAATCCCCAGCCCGGCCAGGGACCCCACCACGGTGCCGTTGATGCGGATGAACTGCAGGTCCTTACCCACCTGGAGCTCGATCTTCTGCGAGGTTTCCTCGGCATCCCACCGAGCCACGGTGTCCGTAATAACGCCTGCGATGTCCGAACGGTAGGTGCGGACCAGGTACCCGGCGGCGTCACCGATCCATGCGTTGACCTTCCCGGCCAGTTCGGGGTCGTCCACGAGCCGTGACCCAAAATCGCGCACCGCAGCCTTGAACTTGATGGTGAGTTCGCTGTCCGGATCATCCACGGCGCCCAGCAGCGCGTTCTTGACCGTTCCCCAGGTCCGCGAGGCCAGTTCGCGCACTTCGGGGTCGCCCAGGACCTGCGCCTTGATGTCTTCCGCGCGCGCAATCATCGCGGGGTCATGCTGCAGGTCCTGTGCCAGGTCGTTGAGGTACTTGTCGATTGACTGCCGCACCTGGTGGCGGGGGTCAGCCTGGACGGCACGGACGAACTTCAGGATCTCGATATAGACCTTGTCGCCCACCAGTCCGTCCACGAACTGCGGAACCCACGTGGGGGAGCGGTCGGACACCAGGCGGGTGACGGTTTCGTGGTTGTCGTCCACCCAGTCCGCCGCGCGGTCCACCAGCAGGTCCACCAGCGTGTGATGGTGCCCGTCATGGAAGATGCGCTCCGCCAGCCTGCCCACGGGAGGTCCCCACGGCGGGGTGAGCAGATGCTTGCGCACCATGCCCTCGATGACGGCCTGGACGTCGTCGTCATTCAAAACCTTGAAGGCGCCGCGGATAACGGCAGCTCCCTCCTTGGCCACGCGTTCGGCACCACCAGGGCCGGCCAGCCAAACGCCGGCCCGCCGCGCGATGTTGACGCTGGCCAGCTTCTCCTGGACCACCTGCTCGGAGAGGAAATTGGTCTCCACGAACTCGCCCAGCGAGGCCCCGATCTGGTCCTTCCGGCGGGGAATGATGGCGGTGTGGGGAATCTTGATGCCCATGGGGTACTTGAACAGGGCCGTCACGGCGAACCAGTCGGCCAGCGCGCCCACCATTCCGCCCTCGGCCGCCGCGCGCACATACTGCAGCCACGGGTAGTCCTTCTGCAGCGCGAACGCAAAGACAAAAATCACGGCCATGGCGATCAGCAGGCTCAGCGCCAGCAGCTTCATCTTCCGCAGCGCTGCCGCTTTCTCGGCGTCGCCGGCACCGGGCTGGCGGCTTACGACGGCGCCTGCCGCCACAGTGCCAGGGCGCACCTGCTGTGCGGCCTCGGCGGGGGGATCCTGCCTGGTTGGCCCAGTAGTTGCCTCAGAGTTCACCTGCATGTGCCAAGCCTAGCCCCGAAGGCGGGGGCCGGTCGGCTACCGTGTGTCCATGACAATTGACGAGTCAGTGCCGCAGCGGCCGCTGGTCTTTGCCCATCGTGGTTCCAGCGGCGCATACGCCGAACACACCCGGGCCGCCTACCTGCAGGCATTGGCTGACGGGGCCGACGGGGTGGAGTGCGATGTCCACCTCACCCGGGACCAGCACCTGGTCCTGCTCCATGACGCCAACCTGGACCGGACGTCGGACGGGACCGGGCCGGTGGCTGAACGGACCCTGCGCGAGCTGCACCAGCTGGACTTCTCATCCTGGAAGGGGGTCCGCATTCCCGAAGAGTATGGAGCACGTTCGGAACAGCTGCTGACCCTCCCGGAGCTGCTGGACATCCTCCGCGGGGCGGGCCGCCCGGTGAAACTCGCCATCGAGCTCAAGCATCCCAGTCCCTACCAGCTCAAACTGGAGGACCGCGTGCTGGAGGTGCTCCGCAGCGAGGGCTGGGACCCGCAAAGCTCCACCGTGGACAACGTGGCCGTGACCTTCATGAGCTTCAGCCCGGACTCGGTCCGCCACCTGCTCCAGTCCGTCCCGCCGCAATACATCTGCCAACTGGTGGACGACCTCACCATCCATGAGATCCGCGGCGGTCTGGGCCTGGGCCTCATTACGGGGAGCGCCGTCGCCAACCTCATGAAGGCCACCCAGCTGGAGGGTGAACGGATCCTGGACGACCGGGAAGTAGGAATGGCCGGCCCCGGCATCGACTACGTCAGGGAGCGCCCGGCCACAATCCGCCGATGGCTGGACTCCGGGCGGCGCTTCCGGGTGTGGACCGTGGACTCCCCGGAGGATGTGGCACTTTGCCAGGAGCTGGGCATCCACGAGATCACCACCAACGTGCCGGCCCGCGTCCTGGACCAGCTCCACGCAGCCTCTCCGCAGGGAAAGTAGGGCGGACGTGGACGCGCACCACGTCAATCCGCTCCCGTATTCGCCCCGACGCTGGTGGGCCGGCGCCCTCGACGTCGAAGGCCTGGCACTGTACTCGGTGGGAGCCGCGGCGGAAGCGCTGAACGTGTATGCGCGCACGCCCGGCCGGTTCAGCACTACGCCGGCGCTTACCGCGGCTGCCTTCGATTCCTTCGGCCACCTGCGGATTGCCGGACGCAAGCCACAGGGATTCGCGCCCCTGTCGGGCTTCCGGCAGACCCGCGATGGCTGGATCCGGCTCCACGCCAACTACCCGCACCACGAGCAGCGGCTGCTGCGCGCCTTGGGAGCCGCCTCCGCGGAAGGGGCGGAACAGGCTCTTCGTTCCATGGCGGCGCTTGAGGCTGAGGCCGCCATCCAGGGCCACGGCGGGATCGCTGCGGCCGTGAGGACGCGTGACGAATGGCTTGCGTCCGGCATGGGCCGGGCGGCGGGATCCGGACCCTGGATTGCCGTGGAGCATACCGACGGCACCACGGCCGGTCTGGGACTGCAGGACTTTGCCGCGGCGGCTACTACGGCAGGCGGCGAGGGCATCGGTGGCGGCCACAAACCGCCGCTGGAGGGGCTGCGGGTCCTGGACCTGACCCGGGTGATTGCAGGGCCGGTGGCCACCCGCCTGCTTGCAGCATTGGGAGCCGACGTCCTGCGGATCGACCCGCCAGCCTTCCCGGAAATCGAAGACCAGTTCGTGGACACCGCGTTCGGCAAGCGCAGCGCGGAAGCCGATCTGGGGCTTCCGCAGAACCAGCACAGCCTCCAGCAGCTCCTGGCCCGCGCCGACGTCGTGGTCACGGGTTACCGGCACGGCGCCCTGGACCGTTTCGGGCTCAACCCGCGGGAACTGCTGGCCTCGCACCCTCGGCTGGTGGTGGTCACCCTCAACAGCTGGGGGAGCGCCGGGCCATGGAGCGGTATGCGCGGTTTTGACAGCATTGTCCAGGCCGCCTGCGGAATCGCGCACGTGTACGGGAAGGACAATGACGACGGCGGGTGGCGCCCGGGTGCCCTGCCTGTCCAGGCGCTGGACCACGCCACAGGATACGGGGTGGCTGCGGCGGCCGTCCGCCTCCTGGACCGACGCCGGGAGGCTGGGATGGGTGCCTGTGCGCAATTGTCCCTTGCCCGCACCGCCGAGGAACTGTTTTCCCTTCCAATGGGCACCGAAGCAGGGGACACCGAACCAGGGGTCACTGACGGCCCGGCAGAGCTACCCGGACCCCACCACAACTCCATGGACAGCACCTACGGGCAGCTCCGCTACGTCGGTCCACCGTTGCTGGACGCGGGCCGGCCGGTGGACTACCTGTCCCCGCCGCCCCCGTATGGAAGCTCTCCGCCCGCCTGGAATTGAGGGACCTTGCCTCACAGGCCGGTTTCTGGCGGCCACCGTGGCTGTGATTGAGTGGTTCCATGCCTCTTCCCTGGTCCGGTCCTGCAGTCAGGGGCTTGTCCGTACCGAACTTTTCCCTTCAGGGCCCCGCCGTTCAGACTCTGTCCGCGGCTGCCATGGGAGCCCTCCTGCTGGCCAGTGCGGGCAAGCACTTCAGGGATCCCGGCTTCTACCGCGACGTCGTTCCGGACTACCTCTGCCGCCGGGACGCGGAACCGGATCCGGAACCCGGTGCGGCCCACACTGCGGTCCCCAACCATCCTGTGCCCAACCATCCCCTGGCCGTCCTGTCCCGGGATGAGTGGATCGCCGTGAGCGGACTGCTGGAGCTGGCAGCCGCCGTCGGAATCCTCCTCCCGCCCACCCGGAAGCTGACCGCCACCGCCCTCACAGCGATGTTTATCGCATTCCTGGCGGGACACGCTGACGCACTGGCGAAGGCTTACGGTCCGCAGGGTACGCCCCGCCGGCGGAAGATCCACACCGTGCGGTTGCCGCTCCAGGCACCGTTGATCCTCTGGGCCTGGAGCCTCCGGAAGCCCATCCAAAAGGCACGCAAACCTGGAGGCTGGGTGTGAAACTCCTGGCCTCGCCGGCGGTCAGGGTGGGGATTTCCATCAGCATCGCCACCGGCCTTTACGGGGTGTCCTTCGGAGCGCTCGCAGTGACCTCCGGGCTCAACCTGTGGCAGACCATGGCCCTGAGCCTGCTCCTCTTCAGCGGTGGTTCGCAGTTCGCGTTTATCGGTGTGGTGGCAGGTGGAGGTTCGGGCATCGCCGCAATGAGCGCAGCAACCCTGTTGGGCATGCGCAACGGCATCTACGGCATGCAGTTGAACGCACTGCTGCGGCCCACCGGCTGGCGCAAGTTTGTCGGCGCGCAGCTGACCATCGACGAATCAACGGCCACCAGCACGGGCCAGACGGACCCGGCCGAGCAGCGGCGGGGATTCTGGACTGCAGGGATCGGCGTCTACGTGCTGTGGAACCTCTTCACCGCCGTGGGCGCGCTCGCCGGGAGCGGACTGGGCGATCCCAAGCAATGGGGGCTCGACGGTGCCGCGGTGGCCGCCTTCCTGGCGTTGCTCTGGCCGAGGCTTAAGGGCCGCGAGCCCATTGCCATCGCGGTGGTGTGTGCGGTGGCCACCGTTGTCGCCGTTCCCTTCGTGCCGGCGGGGGTGCCCATCCTGGTGGCCGCCCTGGTGGCCGCGCTGGTGGGCTGGTTCAGCCACGGCCGGCGCGACGAGGGCCTTGAGCCGGACGTCGAGCCCTATGGCGGACACCGTGACCATCACCCTGGCCGGCAGCAGGACGCAAGCCGCCCGTATCCGGGTGCGCAGGGGAGCGAAGGCACGGATCCGGGGGCAGGAGCATGAGCCTGTGGATCTGGCTGTTTCTTGCCTGCGCGCTGGCGTACGCCTGGAAGATCGTGGGCTACTTCGTGCCCGCCAGGTTCCTCGAGGACCCGCGCACATCCCGGGTTGCGGGCACCATGACCATCGGCCTGCTGGCCTCCCTTACCGTGGTGAATGCCGTCGTGTCTGGCCAGGGACTCGCGGCTGACGCCAGGCTGGGGGCGCTTGCCGCGGCCGCACTCGCGCTGGCGTTCCGCGCACCCTTCCTGGTGGTGGTCATCGCCGGGGCCGGTACCGCTGCCCTGCTGAGGGCATTGGGCTGGAGCTAGTTTGGCAGGCGTCTGCATAAATTAGTGATGCGGGTCACTTCCCCGGCTCGGCGGCGGCTGTACTATGAAATCGGCTTATGCAGTTGGCCATGGCATTCCTACGAACGGCGACCATGGAAAATCAGCTGTATCCCGCAGGCGGCTTGGCGGGCAGACCCCGCCACAAGGACGCCCGACGGCGGGCAGGCCTCCCAGCCAAACGCTTCTTCAGACGCTTTTCCCGCCTTTCAGACGTGCCGGAAGAGGACCTGGAAATTCTCGCCCAAAGGCTCCGGGAGGCATTCGACCTGGACCCGTCGTCGTCCGTTCCAGCGCTGCAGGCCCTGGTGCGTCAGGAACTCCGCAAGCGGGCAGACGCGGGCAACGCCTAGCGGGCCAGCATCGCGGGGCCAGGTGTGGTGGACTGGAGGAGATGCAGCCCACACCAGGCGGCCACCAAAGGAGGAATCGAGATGGACGAACAGTCACGGCCTGATAAGCCGCAGGACGGCCAGGGCACAGAGGACACCGAAGGGAAGGCTGGGGAAGCGCGCAGCGCCGGAATTCCTGCCGCTGAGCAAACCGGCAAGCTGCGGCCCGCCTACCTGGACCCCCGCGGCTCCGAGGCAACGCGTGAATTACGGGACACTGCACGGCGGCGCCGGGATGCCGAGGAGAAACTCCAGCAGCACCTGATGGAGGCGAAGCACCACATCCCCAACGAGTTCCATGAGCACCATGACCACGAACCCCAGTCACACGGGCATCCTGAGCCAGGACAGCCATCAGAACAGCCCCGGCCCGGCACCCAAGGCGGAGAAACCGGCACTGGAGAAAACGGGGAAAATCCCTGACGGAACGCTCCCGATACCGGGGAAACACTCCTGACAGCCGGGCAGCGCCGGCCGGCTGTCAGGGGCTCGATACAGCGGTAGCTACGCCACGCCGTGGGCTGCGCCGTCGGGCGAGACCGACCTGCGGCAGCTTTCTTCCACGCCCATCTCGTACCACACCTGCGCGCCGAACTCGGGCTCGGGGGTATCAAGGTTTTGGTACAGGGCGTCAAGCAATTCGACGAGTTCCGCGGTTGTCAGCGCAGGGAGGACTTCTTCCGGCCCGCGGGCGTCAGTGAGGTAGTGGAAGAGTTTTGATCTGGTCATCGCAGCGCGGCGGTTGCAGGGTGGATACGCAGGAAAAGTTCCATGGGTCGCTCCATCTCGGACTATTCGAGGCTGGCTGCCTAACCCCGCTCTGAGTTTATTGCACGTGTTGTGTGCCGACAATGGTGCCCCCGGGGATGCCGGGTGCGGCAGCAGGGACGGGCACCAGCACGGGAAGCGGGCGTGGCGGGCGGACCGTACGGATGGCGTCCTCGACCAGTGCCAGCGGACGGCGCCATGCATCGGAGCCCGGCTCCATGGTGTCGACAACGCCGATCAGCATGGCCAGCAGCCGGAACATGTCCGTCATGGTGATGTCCGTGCGCAGGCTTCCCTGGCCTTGCCCGCGCACCAAAAGGATGCTGATCGACTCCATGAGGGACCCGGTAATGCCGGTGAGGAGTTCGCGCCGGCCCGCCACAGCGCACAGCAGGTTGGCGTCGTCGCTTGCCGCAGCCATCAGGGCCTCGAGCACGCGCAGCAGCCCGGCAGCGGCATCGATATCGGCCAGGGCGCCGTCCATGACGGGATCCACGGTAAGCCGGAGCTGCCGGTTCAGTGCCGCCAGGACCAGTTCTTCCTTGTCCGCGAAGTTGCGGAACAGGGTTGCGGGGCCAACGCCCGCGGTGGATGCGATGGTTTGGAGCGGTACTTCCGGGCCGAACTCCCGGAAGCACTGGCGCGCCGCCGTGATGATTTTGTCCACGTTCCGCGCTGCGTCTGCGCGGAGGGGCTTACGGGCGACTGCGAGGCTCATGCCCAAAAGGGTAGCAACGGAGTCTTCGGCCACCATGGTTACTCCGGGGTAGGAGCTTATGTGACGGCGCGCTCCCGCGTTTGGGCCTGCGGCAGTCCGGGGACCGCGTGCGAAACTTGGAGGCATGTTGCTTGCATTTTCTGTTGCTCCGTCAGGCGTTTCCAGCGAAGGTTCCCGGCCAAACGATGCGTCCGTGCACGACGCCGTTGCAGCCGCCGTGAAGATCGTCCGGGAATCCGGGCTGCCCAACCAGACCGATTCCATGTTCACCACCATTGAGGGTGAGTGGGATGAAGTGTTCGACGTCGTAAAGCGCGCCACCGAGGCGGTCGGACGCTACGGCAGCCGCGTCTCACTGGTGATCAAGGCCGACATCAGGCCCGGTTACAGCGGCGAGTTGACGGCAAAGGTGGACCGCCTCGAAAACGCCCTGGCCCAGGAGTCCTAAGCCTGTCCTGCGCCTCCGCGCCGGGGCTGGCGTGGGCCCGGCTGAAGTGTCTGGACCGCCGGAACGCCGCGTGCCAAACTGTGCCCATGTTCGAGCACAAACCCCGGCCGGAATGGATTGCCACCGAGGAGTTCCTGTCCCGCACTGTGGTGCATCCGGACGAGGCGGTCCAGCAGGCCATCCGCACTGCGGCTGACGCCGGCATGCCGGCCATTGAGGTGGCGCCAAACGCCGGGAAGCTCCTGAAGCTCCTGGTCCAGTTGTCCGGCGCCCACCGCATCCTGGAGATCGGGACCCTGGCGGGTTACAGCACCATCTGGATGGGCCGCGGCCTTCCCCACCACGGCAAGCTCGTCACCTGCGAATACCTGCCGCAGCATGCAGAAGTGGCGTGGGCCAACATCGACGCCGCCGGCCTGGGTGAAAGGGTGGAAATCCGGCTGGGCCCCGCGCTGGAAACCCTGGCTGCCCTCGAGGAAGAGGACAGGGAGCCGTTCGACTTCATCTTCATCGACGCCGATAAGCAAAACAACAGCCGCTACCTCGACTGGGCCGTCAAGCTGGGCAGGCCGGGTGCGGTGGTGGTCCTGGACAACACGATCTGGGAAGGGGCCGTCCTGGACCCGGACATGGACCCGGTCAACGCGCCAGGAATCATCGACGCACTCCGGCTGCTCGGCAACCACCCGCGCCTGGACGCCACTGTCATCCAGACGGTGGGTTCCAAGGGGTGGGACGGGTTCGCGCTGGCGCGCATCCTCCCGCAAAAACAGTAAGTAAGCTGTGGAGATGCGTCCGGCGCAGTGCCGGGCATCGTAGAGGGAGGGCTTTTTGCACGCGGCACCTGCTCCTGTACTCCTGGACTCCACGCCCGCAGATTTTTCGCCATGGGTTCCGCTGGTCGAATCCGTCGGCGCCGCAACGGGTGACGTCCCTGCCCTGCTGGCCCTTGCCGTCGAGGCCGGGCGGACGTGGCCGCTGCCCGGTGAGGGGCGGACCGCCGTGTTGTGGGAACTCCTGGCTTCCGTGGCTGCCACCGATGTGGCCGCGGCCCGGGTGCTTGAGCCGCACCTCGACGCCGTCGCCATTCTTGCCCAGGCTGCCCACGCAGCTGAGCCCGGACACCCGTTCCCGGACGGGAGCAGCGATGCCGCTTGGGGCGTCTTCGCCGCAGAGGCACCGGGTGCCCGGCTCGAAGCGCATTCCGCAGGTGCCGGCACCACCCTCAGCGGGTCCAAGCCGTGGTGTTCCCTCGCCGCGGCCCTGGACTGCGCGGTGGTCACCGCCCACACGGACGACGGCGGCAGGGCGGCCTTCGCGGTCAATCTTCGCCATCCCGGCGTGGCATGTGAGGAACCGGAGTGGATCGCGCGCGGGCTCCAGGAAATCCCCAGCGGAACAGTTCACTTCGACCAGGTCCCGGCGAGCCCCCTGGGTGGTACCGGCTGGTACCACAGCCGGCCTGGCTTCGCCTGGGGCGGGATAGGCGTGGCTGCCTGCTGGCTGGGGGGAGCAGTGGGCGTGGCACGGGACTTCCGCAACGGCTTGCTGGCAGGGGCCGAAGCGGGGCGGGAGCCCGACCAGGTGGCACTTGCGGCGCTCGGAGAGGTGGACCGCACGCTCTCGGCTGCCCTGCAGTATCTTGCCCGGACCGCAGCGGGCATCGATGCCGGCACCCTCGGCTCCGCCGGCAACCACAGCGCGTGGAGCGAAGCGCAGCGGGTCCGCGGAACTGTTGCGGCCGCCGTCGAACGCGTCCTTTCCCTGGTGGCTTCCAACCGGGGTCCAGGTCCGCTTGCCTTTGACGGGCCGTACGCCAAGAGGATGGCCGACCTGGCACTCTACGTCCGGCAGCATCACGGGGCACGGGATGATGCCCAATTGGGCCGGCTTGCGCTCAAGGGGGACTGCCCGTGGTGACCTTTTCGCACGCTGACCAGGGAACTGGCGAGGCCGCCTGGGCCGTGAGCGGCCTGGACGCAGCACCCGAGCTGCCGCTTGACCCCGCCGAACTGGCCGGCATGCGCTTCGTGGTCCTGGCGGCGCATCCGGATGACGAGACACTGGGGGCCGGTGGGCTGATGGCGTCCCTGGCGGCGCTGGGAGCCGAGGTGGACGTCCTGCTGTGCACGGCAGGGGAGGGGTCACACCCGGATTCGCCCACCACCTCCCCGGAACAGCTGGCCCACACCCGGCTGGCTGAATTCTCAGCGGCCCTGGCCGCACTGGGCCTGGCGGACCGCTGGGCATTCCTCGGGCTGCCGGACCGCGGACTTGGAGAGCATGCCGAAACCATCGCCAAGGCTGTCCGGGAGGCCGCCCGCCGGCTTCCCGGTGATCCCGACCGGCTGGCCCTCGTGGCACCGTACCGGGCCGACGGGCATGGTGACCACGATGCGCTCGGTGCAGCGGCGGCAGAAGTTGCGCGGCAGGACGGCCACGCGCTGCTGGAATACCCCATCTGGTTTTGGCACTGGGCCGCACCCCAGGTGCCGGAATGGCGGTCATGGCTGCGATTCCACCTGGATGAACCGGCCCGGGCGGCTAAAAGGCGGGCCATGGCGGAGCACGCAACACAGCTGCAGCCCCTGTCTCCGCTTCCCGGCGACGAAACACTCCTCAGCGGGCAATTCCTGGCGCACTTCTCACGCCCCTTTGAGGTCTTCGCCTGGACGCCGGCGCCCACTGCATCCGCGCAGGCGCATTCTAGCGATGACGCGGAACTGGTCTTCGACGGCGTGCATGGTGGCTCCACGGATCCCTGGAACTACACCGGGAGCTGGTACGAGCGGCGCAAGCGGGCGCTCACCCTTGCTGCCCTCCCGGAGGAATCCTATGAAAGCGGCCTGGAAGTGGGCTGCTCCATCGGGACGTTGACAGCCGGGTTGGCTGCCCGGTGCCGCAAGATGTTGGCGGTGGATGCCAGTGGAACCGCGGTCCACCGGGCCAGGCAGCACCTTGCAGGCTGCCCCGGGGTCCGGGTTGAACACTGCGTCGTCCCCGGGGCATGGCCGGGCGGAACTTTTGACCTTGTGGTGGTTTCGGAGGTTGGTTACTACCTGTCCGCGGGTGAGCTGGGCCAACTGTGGGACCGGATCGAAGCGTCCCTGAACCCGGGCGGAACCCTGCTCCTGTGCCACTGGCGGCATCCCATTGCAGGCTGGGAACTCGACGGCGACACCGTCCACGCGATGGCCCGGCAGCGTCTGGGCTGGCGGACCGCAGGACTGTACCAGGAACGGGACTTCGTATTGGAACTCATGGTGGCCCCCGGCCACAAAGCGTCGGCATGACGGTCACGGCTTCAGGGGGAAGCAGCGCTGCCAACAGCATCCGGCAAGTTGCGGTGGTGATTCCCGCGCACAACGAGGAGCAACACCTTAAGCGTGCGCTGACTGCAGCCCGTGACGCGGCAGACCAAGCCGAGTCGGACCTTACCGGCGTACGCGTGCAGGTGGTGGTTGTCCTGGACAGCTGCACGGATGGCTCCGCTGCGGTGGCGGCGGTCTTCGCTGCTGAGGACCCGCGGTACATGGTCCTGCCGGTGGACTTCCGGAGCGTGGGCAAGAGCAGGCAGGCAGGGGCCGAAGCCGCGCTGGAGAACGCAACCAGGCGTTCTCCTGCGGGTGGATCCACGGCAGGTTCTTCGCTGCGGCACGTTTGGCTGGCCAACACGGATGCCGATTCCTGCGTTCCGGAAAACTGGCTGGTGCGCCAACTGGAATTGGCCGCCGGGGGCGCCGACGTCGTCCTTGGATCTGTGGAGCCTGATGGCCACGGCATGCCCCACCACCTCGCTGCCCGATGGCATGCCCGGCATGTTCCAACGGAGAACCACCCCCACGTGTACGGTGCCAACCTTGGGGTGCGTGCCTCGTCCTACCTTGCGGCAGGCGGGTTTCCCGGGGTTGATTTCGATGAGGACCGGGCTCTGGTGGACCGGCTTCGCAGCAGCGGGGCGAGCATGGTTGCCACGGACACAACCCGGGTTCTCACCTCCGGAAGGACCGTGGGGCGGGCGCCGCGGGGGTTTGCCGCCTACCTCCTGGCACTGGCCCAGCCATAGCCGGGACCCTCAACGGCGGGGCAGCATGGGATGCAGAAAGGGCTGCTGCCTTCCGGCAACAGCCCTTTACGGTGCGGACGCAGGTTCCGCGTGCAGGCCTTATACCAAGTCCGGAGCGCTGGCTACGATGTAGTCCGCCGCGGCGGGTCCGGTCATGGAAAGGTTGTTGCTGTCCGGGTTGATCCCGGCATCGTGCATGGCTTCCCAAAGCGCAGCCGGCGGCTGCAGTTCAGCTTTGTGCAGGAGGCACCAGCTGGTGTAGAGGCCGTACAGCTCGTCGCGTCCCAGGCCCAGGCCTGGCTCCCTGTCCGCGACAACTGCTTCGGAAAGAAACTGTTCAAAATGGGTAGCAGGCATGTCCGCTCATAAGGGTTGACCGTGGTGCCGCCGTCTGCTTCAGCGGACCTGCCGGTCTCCAAAGGATCCCGGCGAGGTATTCAAGAAAGTATTGCAGTTCACTGCGCTTTGTCCAGTCAGGGCCTGACCCCCGGGGGGAGGCTGAGGGGGCCGACGGCGACTGGGGGGACTGGCCTCGGTCTCAGAAGAGGCCATCTCACCGCCGGCCCCGCATTGCCCCGGGCCGCATGCCACCCGGGAAACCTCAACAGGACCTCCAAGATGAATTTTCCTCCATCTTGAAGGTCCTGCCTAGTCCCTCTTCCGGTAGCCGGACCGCGCCCGCTACGCCTTCCCGCTTGGCCGGCCGTCGTCGTCGGACTCCCCGTTGCCAGCGCGGTGCTGTACCTTCTCGCGGACCCTGTCGCGGTGCCGCTCACCGTGTTGGCCGCCGTCCTGGCCATTGCCGGCAGGCTGCCCGTCCTGGCTGTCGGCGGAGCCGTTACCGCCGTTCTCCGAGGAGTACTTCTCCCGGAGTTCACGGCCGTGCTTGATGTCTTCCTCAATCTGCTGCTGCATCTTTTCGCTCTTTTTGGTATCCCGCGGGGGCAACTGGATGGTCTCCTCCGCCTTGATGCCGGCCTGGAGCTGGCGCCCCCGCTCGACTTCGGCGTCGAACTCAGCACCGAAGAGCAGGGACATGTTCAGGATCCAGAGCCAGAGCAGCATGATGATCACGCTGCCCAAGGCGCCGTAGGTCTTGTTGTAGTTGCCGAAGTTACCCACGTAGAAGCCGAAGCCCAGCGAGGCGATCAGGAACACGACCAGCGCGATTCCGGAGCCCATGCTCATCCAGCGGAACTTGGGCTGCTTGACGTTGGGCGTGGCGTAGTAGAGGACAGCAATGATGGCGATGATCAGGACGATCATGACGGGCCACTTGGCGATGTTCCAGACCATGAGGAACGGGCCGCTGAGGCCGATGAGCCCGCCCACGGCCTCGGAGACCGGCCCGCTGAGGACCAGCATGCCGGCCAACAGTGCCACGATGACCACGGCCAGGAGGGTGACGGCCAGCATGGTGCCACGGAGCTTCACGAAGGCGCGCCCTTCATCCACCTCGTAAACCCGGTTCATCGCCCGCCCAAAGGCGCCAACATAGCCGGATGCCGACCACAGGGCGGTGGCAAGGCCGATCACCAGGGTGAGCCCGGCCGCCGGGGCACTCGTCAGTTCCGAGACGGGACCGCTGATCGTATTGACGGTCTCGGCAGGAGCGAAGCCGCGCACGATTTCCAGCAAGGCATTAGTGGTCTTCTGGGGATCGCCAAAGAGGCCAAGAAGTGAGACCAGTGCCAGCAGGGCGGGGAACAGCGACAGGACCGCGTAGTAGGTCAGGGCTGCTGCCAGGTCGGGGCACTGGTCCTTGCTGAACTCCCGGAGGGTCTTCCTGGTGATGTATTTCCAGGACGGTTTGTCCAAGTCCCTCGGGCTGGTGGGTTTCCTTGCGTCGTTTGGATCCGGAGCCTGGCCCGCCTTGGCGGTACTGGTCTCGGAATCGTCGTGAGTGGCCATGGGGTGTCCTCTCAATCAGGGGCGAAACGAACAGGCCGGCCCGCGGAGTGGCGGTGCCGGCCTGCCGAACGAAACTATTGCCTTACGGTGCGGTGCTGGACTGATCAGGTGTTTTGGACGTGGTCTTTGGCGTCGGTGGCGCGGTCTTTGACGTCGGTTGCGGCTTGTTGGCCTTCGAGTTTGACGTTTTGGGCGGCGTCGGTGGCGGTGGCCCTGACGTTTTCCATGGCTTCCTGGGCTGGTTCCTTGAGGTCCTGGGCCATGGTTTTGGCGGCGTCGGTGACCTGGGTTGCCAGGGGCTGGGCTGCGGTTTTGAGCTGGTCCGCGGCTTCGCGTTCCTTCTGGCTTGCCGGGATCAGGGAGGAGACCAGGAGTCCGGCGCCGAAGGCGATCAGGCCGGCGGCGAGGGGGTTGCCGGCGGTTTTGGCTTTGACCTGGTCCGGGGCGGCGGAGACGGCGTGGCCGGCGTCGCTGAGTTTGGTCGAGACGGTGTCGCCTGCCTGGTGGAGGCTGTCGCCGGCGGTGTGCATGGCGTTGGTGGTGTGCCCGGCGCCGGTGGCGGTGGTGTCGTGGACCCTGGTGGTGGCGTTGTCTGCGGCGCCCATGATTTTTTCCTTGACGCCGGTGACGGCGTCTTTGACCTTGTCGGTTTGGCGGTGGACGATGTTGGACGGGGTGACCTTGTCTGCCACGGCGTCCACGTTGGTGCCCAGGCGTGCCCGGGTGGCTTCTATGTCTGCGCGGATGACGTCAGGGTTTTCGCTCATCGGTTTACCTCACCTGGTTTTAGGGTTGGGGGAATTTCTGAGAGGGTTTCCCCGGTTTGGGGCAGGCCTTTGATCTGCTTGAGTTCCTTGCGGCCGATGGAGGCCAGGACGGCGGCGATGATGGCCCAGATGACGGCGACGATCAGTGCGGACCAGCCCAGGGGCATGATGGCGCCCAGGGCCCACATCAGGGCCAGGGAGAGGAAGAGCAGGACGAAGTGTCCGCCGACGCCGGCGCCGGCGAGCATGCCGGCGCCTTTCCCTGCGCGGGAGGTGGATTGTTTGAGTTCGGCCTTGGCCAGTTCCACTTCCTGGCGCATCAGGGTGGACAGGTCCCGGGTCACGTCGCCCAGCAGCTCGCCCAGGGACGCGTTGTCGGCTTTCACATGCGCCGCACTCGGCGGCATTTCCGGAATCTGGCTACTCATTACAGGCCACCCGTCTGGCCGCCCCGGCTGCGGTCCTGCGTGAGGGGGTCGTTTGCCATGGGATCGTCGGCGAGTGCGCGGTCACGCAGCGGATCGTCCGAGAGCTGGTTTCCGGACCACGGTTCTTCCACCAGCTGCGGGCTGTCCAGGCCGCTGGCCGGCCCCGCTGCCTCCGGATAGCTGCTGCCCGGTGCACCGCCGTCGTAACCGGCCGTAGTGGTGGCCGGGCCGGGGAGCTGGACCGGAGGCGGAGGAACGGTCCCGCCGGCAACGGGGCTTGTCTGGTTGTACTGGCCACCGTAGGGGGTGCCGGAGTACTGGCCGGACAGGCCGGATGTCCTGGTGCCGGCAGAAGTGGATGAAGTGTCGGGGGCGCCTGCGGTGAGGCCGCGGGTGAGGCGTCCGGCAAGGACACCGGCGCCGGCGGCGAGGAGCAGGAACGTGCCGGGATTGTTGCGGGCGTACCGCTGGACCTCGTTCAGGAGGTCACCGGGTTCCCGGTTCTCCAGCCAGGACGCAATGGAGGAGGTCCGCTCGGCTGCCTGCCGGACAAGGTCGCTGGCCATGCCCTGCTGGTCCGGGGCGCTGGCCATGCTGTGCAGCTGGCTGGAAATGTTGCGGATGCCCTCGGCGGCCTTCTGCTGCTGCGTGCCGGCCTGGGTGGCCAGGCCCGACTTGGCCTGGTGGAGCAGGTCCTGGGCATTGAGCTTGGCCTCGTGGGCCACATTCGCGGCCTCGCCCTTGGCGGTCTCCGCTACATTCTGGGCGGATCCGGCAGCGGTCCGGGCCACATCGGCTGCTTCTTCCTTGGCAGCGTCTTTGCGCGAGGACGCAGAGGTGTCACCGGTGGTGGGGTAGCCGGTTCCGGCCTCGCCCGCGTATGGGCTGGCGGTTGACGGGAAGGTGGTGGCCTCCCGTTCACCGGGGATTCCTGTGCTGCCCGGAGGAGTCGTGTAAGCGGGGTCCTCGGGCCATTGGTTCTCTGTCATCTTCGCTCTCTCTTTCCAAGAAGGCCGGTTGTTGATCAAGAACCAGCAATACTGGCCGTAAAATGATAAGCATGGTTACTAATAAAAAGTAAGTACCCTTGCTAAGCGAGTTATAACCGTTCCAAAAATGTCAGCCGGAATGGCGAGGGCCTGCCCGGTCACAACGAAGTGGAAAGTGGTGGGAAACATGGATACAGCTCCATGGGTTTGGGTGATAGTTGCCATCGTTGTCATTGCACTGATCGTGGTGCTCCTTTTGGCCGGCGGAAAGCGCCGGAAGGCCCTCCAGCAGAAGCGGGACCAGGAGCACCGGGAAAAGGCGGCAGAGATCCGGCGTGAAGCCGAGAACATGGAAATCGACGCCCGCGAGAGGGAAGCCAAGGCCACCCGGGCACGCGCCGACGCCGAACAGGCACAGGTCGACGCGGCGCGCCTTCGGCAGGAAGCCGAGCAGCGGGCCCATGAGGCGCAGGCCCTGCGTGGCGACGTAGCCAGCCACACCCGGAAGGCGGACGAGCTCGATCCCGACGTCGGCCGGGATGGCCGGCGGGACCAGGCGGCGGGCCCAGACGGCCGCCAGGCGGAATACGGGAATGCCGGCCATGACGGGCGTGGACCTGCCGACGCTGGTGCCGGCCGGGCTACGGGCGGGGACGCGGGATACGTGGAGGGCCGACATGCCGACCTGCCACATGACGGCCGCGGCAGCCGCGGCACGATTGACGGCGGAAACGAGTCGGATATGCCGGTGGGCATGACTGGCGCCGAATCCGAGCGGAGGCGTCATCGCGATGAGACTGGCACCCCGGGAAATACGGGCACTTCGGAAAATCCAACTAGTTCGGAAAATCCAGACACCCCCACGGGACGTGATGCGCGCGGCAGGGAAAACCCGCGTATCTAAGGTCCGCAAGCGGCCGCAGGCGGCGGCCGCAGTGGTTGAGCCCGGGGTCTTAAGCGCTAGGGCCGCCGCGGCTTGAGGACGGGGGAAGGGCCAACGCCTTCCCCCGTTCCCATGCCAGCGAGGACTTCCTTGACGGCGTCTATTGATGACACCCGTGGTTCCCACCCCAGGATCCGTTGTGCGCGGCTGGTGTCCATGATGGGCGCGCCCGCCGCCATCTCCACCCATCCGGAATCCGTGGGCTGGATACGTGCCCGCCACGTCAAGTCCACCACGGCGTGAAGCAGCCGCATGGGGATGGGGAGGATCCTCTTGGCGCCCAGGATGCGGCCCAGTTCCTGCGGGGTCAAAACCGGCTCGGCGGCGATGTTGAAGGCTCCGCTGGCCCGCTGGTCCACCACCCGCCAGTAGGCCTCTGCCACGTCGTCCGCGTGCACGGCCTGGAAGACCAGGTTGTCCGGGACCGGCAGCAATGGAACCCAGGGTTTGCGGGGTACGAGCTGCGAAAGAACCCTTCCCAGGAAGTACCTGCCAATTTCACTCCCTGCGTTTCCCTGGAAGATGAGGGCCGGCCGCAGCCTGGCGACCGAAATCTCCGGTTCAGCGGCGGCGAACTGGTCAAGGAGCTTTTCCTGCTCGGCTTTGTGGCGGCTGTAATGCGATCCGGCCATCCCGGTGGCGGGCCAGGACTCGTCCCTGCGCCGGTCTTTGTCCGCCTTGCTGTAGGCGCCGACGGACGAGGCGCAGACAACCTGTTTGACGCCCATCTTTCCGGCAGCGTCGAGGACATTCCTGGTGCCTGTGACATTGGTGCGGTGCAGGAGGGGCAAATCGCGGTTCGGCTGGATCTGCCACGCCAGGTGGACGACGGAATCAACCCCTTCGAGCGCCTTCTCGAGCAGCGGCCTGTCCTGTTCCAGGCCCACGTCCAGGCTGTGCCACTGCACGCCGCTGTAGGGGTCCCGGGACGTGTCAGGCACCCTCCGGCTGATGCCAACCAACTGCAGGCTCCCGGGCTTTCGGGCGACGTGGCCCTGCAGGTTGCGCAGCAGTGCTGTTCCCGCGTTTCCGCTGGCCCCGGTGATGGCAATGCGCATGCCAACGACTCCTTTGCACGCTCGGACTGGTTGCGGGCCCTTCAGGACGAGCCTACAGCGGAGAAGCATTGTTTTATAAGCAACCTTATGATTTGCTGCTTCTAAGTCTTGCCGCAGGCTTTCGGAACCAGACCGAGGGAAACCAACACTCATGCCCGAATCCTTTGCCGCATTTGCCGTGGACGCTGCCCCTGTCCGCTGCCAACAGCCCGAACCGGCACAACAACCCACTCCTCCCGCAACCTCAGGACGGCTGCGGGAAACGTTTGAAAACGAACTGGTCCTCCGGTACCTGGACCTCGCCGAGGCTTTGGCCGCCCGTTTTGAGGCCCGCGGCCGGGAGCGGGCAGACCTGAACCAGGTGGCCTACCTTGGCCTGGTCAAAGCGGCCCGCGGCTTTGACCAGGCCAAGGGCGAGAGCTTTCCGGCCTACGCCGCGCCCACCATTACGGGCGAACTCAAGAGGTATCTCCGCGACCGGACCTGGGTTGTGCGCCCGCCACGCCACATCCAGGACCTGAGGACGCGGCTGTTCCGTGCAGAGCCGGAACTGACCCAATCCCTGGGCCGGAATCCCAGCGTCGCCGAACTGGCCAGCGAATTGGGAAGCGACCCGGCTGAGGTGCAGGAGGCCATCTCGGCATCCAGCAGCATGCACCCGGACTCCCTTGACGCCGCGAACCCCAACTCGGATGCCCCGTCCATCGGCGACGTCCTGGCAAGCCCCGAGACGCCCCTGGAACGGCTTGAGGAACTCGCCTGCCTGCGGGACGCCATGCAGGACCTGGATGACTCGGACCGGGAGCTTTTGTACCGGCGCTACTTCTGTGAGGAGACGCAGGTGCAGCTGGGGAAGCGGTTGGGGATGTCCCAGATGCAGGTGTCCCGCCGTTTGGCCAAGGTGCTGGTGGAACTGCAGCGGCGCCTGGAGGCCGGCGCCCAGTTCGGCGCGCCGGAGGATGCCGCCGGCAACGGGACCTCATCCCGGGTTGTGCCGGCAGGCCGGACAGCCAACCACCCCGCGCCTTTCCGCCGTGCCCGGAACGGGCACACCGGCGCAGGTGCCGGCCGCCGCTTCGGCGGTGCGGGGACCAGGTAAAGCCCGGCCTTCGACCGGACCCGCGCAGTCAACGGACGACGGCGGGTGGCGGCCGCGGAAGCACATCATCGCCGGCTGCCGGGAGGGGCTGCGAAGCGCCCCGGAGGGAGTGCCTGCAGCAACAGGCATCCTATCTTGCCTGTTCAGCCGCCGAAAGGAAACACGCTCCTGCGGCTGAAAGAGGCCGTGGCCCTGTTTAGGAGCATCAGCAGGAGGGAACTGTTTGGTCATGGGAAGCTCTGAAAGATCCAAGCTCCGCGCTGTCCTGTTCGACCGGGACGGAACCTTGGTGATCGATGTGCCCTACAACGGGGACCCCGGCAAAGTACGGCCAATGCCCGGCGCCAAGGCCGTGCTGGACAGCCTGCGGGCGGAGGGTATCGCCACCGGCGTGATCAGTAACCAGTCGGGCATTGCCCGCGGCCTGATCTCGGCCGGGGACGTGGCAAGAGTCAACGCCCGGGTGGAAGAACTGCTGGGACCTTTTGACGTGTGGGAAGTCTGCCCCCACGCGGAGCAGGACGGCTGTACATGCCGGAAACCCGCTCCGGGGATGGTCCACAGCGCCTGCCGCAAACTTGGCATCCATGCCTCGGAGGCCGCCCTGATTGGGGACATTGGCGCCGACGTCGGTGCTGCCGAAGCGGCCGGCGCCACCGGAGTCCTGGTTCCCACCCCCGTGACCCGTGCCGAGGAGGTGGCTGCGGCGCGGCTGGTTGCTTCCGACCTGGCGTCCGCCGTCGGCCTGCTGCAGGGGACGCCCTGATGGGGCGCGTCCTGGTGGCCCGGCTGGACAGCATGGGCGATGTGTTGCTGGCAGGTCCGGCCGTGCGGGCGGTAGCCAACGGCCGTGGCCAGTACGGCGGCAGCACCAACCACGTGGTGATGCTGTGCGGCAGGCAGGGTGAAGCTGCGGCCGCGATGCTCCCTGGCGCCGCTGAGGTGTACAGCTGGGACAGTCCCTGGATCATGAACCCGGCGCCCGGGATGACCGGGCCGCACGCCGACCGGCTGATCGAGTATGTCCGCAATTCCCGGATCACCGAAGCAGTCATCCTCACGTCCTTCCACCAGTCGCCGCTGCCGCTGGCCCTGTTGCTGCGGCTGGCAGGAGTGGAACGCATCACCGGCGCCTCCACTGACTACGCCGGCTCCCTGCTGGATGTCCGCCTCAAGCCGGGGGAGGACTTCCCCGAAGACCAGCCCGAGGCGGAGCGGGCACTGGGCATTGCCGAGGCCGCAGGTTTCCGACTTCCCGCGGGCGACGACGGGAAGCTGCGCGTGAAGTCCGGTCCGGACGTGACGGGCCTGGTGGGTGACGAACCGTACGTTGTGGTCCACCCCGGAGCCGCTGTTCCCGCCAGGGCGTGGCCCCCGCTGCACCATGCCGCCGCCGTCGAACTCCTCCAGGGTGCCGGGTACCGGGTGGTGGTGACCGGCGGACCCGGCGAGGAGTCGCTGACCGCCACGGTGGCCGGCCCCTCTGCGGTGGACCTCGGCGGGCGCACCGACCTGCCCACCATGGCCGCCGTCATGGCCGGAGCCGATGCGGTGGTCAGCGGGAACACCGGACCGGCCCACCTGGCAGCCTCGGTGGGCACACCCGTGGCGTGCCTGTTTTCCCCTGTGGTCCCGGCCATCCGGTGGGCGCCCTATGGCGTGCCCCTGGAACTCCTCGGGGACCAGAACGCACCCTGCCGTATGTCCCGCGCCCGGCTTTGCCCCGTCCCGGGCCACCCCTGCCTCGACTCCGTGTCACCGGAGGAAGTGGTGGCAGCGGTGGAACGCCTGATCAGCGGAGTGAGCTCCTTCAGCACCCATGTCAGCACCCGTAGAAAGGCCCGCAACAGATGAGAATCCTGCTCTGGCATGTCCACGGTTCCTGGACGGACGCCTTTGTCCGCGGCCGCCACGAGTACCTGCTTCCCGTCCTGCCCGGAGGCGGCGCATGGGGCCTGGGCCGCGCCGGCAGGGACTGGCCGGAATCAGTGCGGGAGGTGGACCTGGCGACGCTCCACCCTGACGCCGTGGACGCCGTCGTCCTCCAACGCCCGGAAGAGATCGATGAGGTGGTCCGAACCCTGGGCCGGATGCCCGGCGTCGACCTTCCGGCCGTGTTCGTGGAGCACAACACGCCCAAAGGCAACTTCCCGAACACCAGCCACCCGCTTGCGGACCAAACCAGCATCCCGGTGGTCCACGTCACCCACTTCAACCGCCTGGCCTGGGACAACGGCTCCGCTCCCACCACGGTGATCGAGCACGGAATCCCGGACCCTGGCCAGCTCTATACCGGTGAACTGCCGGAACTGGGGGTAGTGGTCAACGAACCGGTCCGCCGCGGCCGGGTCACAGGAACCGACCTGCTGCCGGCCTTCGCGTCGGTGGCGCCGCTGCAGGTGTTCGGCATGAAGACAGAGGGCCTGGCGGCAGCCACCGGAATCGAGGCTTCACGCGTGACGTCCCGGGGCGACCTGAAGACCCGGGACCTGCACCGGGAACTTGCCCGCTGCCGGGTCTACGTCCATCCCATGCGCTGGACCTCGCTGGGGCTGTCCCTCCTGGAAGCCATGCACCTGGGCATGCCGGTGGTGGTGCTTGCCACCACCGAGGCCCCACGTGCCGTGCCGCAGGAAGCCGGCGTGGTCTCGGCCGACGTCGACGAGCTGCTCCGTTGCGCGGCGCGGCTGGTGGCCAATCCGGATGAAGCCCGACGGCGGGGAGTTGCCGCCCGGGAGGCGGCACTCGAGCGTTACGGCCTGGGCAAGTTCCAGGACCGCTGGGATGAGCTCCTGGCGGACCTGCGGAACCATCCGCGGCACCCCGTTAACGAGCGGCCGGAAGAGCGGATCCTCGTTCCGGCGCGGGAGAGGAAGACACCATGAAGATCGCCATGATTTCTGAACACGCCAGTCCGCTGGCGGCACTGGGCGGGGTGGATGCAGGCGGGCAGAACGTACACGTTGCCGCGCTGTCCGAGGCCCTTGCCAAGCGCGGCCACCACGTCACCGTCTACACCCGCAGGGACGCAACGGAGCTTCCCGCACGGGTCCGGGTGGGGCGCCGGTTCGAAGTGGTCCACGTGGACGCCGGGCCCGCCCGCCACGTGCCCAAGGACCAGCTGCTGCCCTACATGGGCGACCTCGCGGACGGCGTGGCCAGGGACTGGGGGCATCGGCCGCCGGATGTGGTGCACGGCCACTTCTGGATGTCCGGCCTGGCAGCCCTGGAGGCGGCCAGGCGGCCCGATGCCGGATACCGCGTGCCCATGCTGCAAACGTTCCATGCGCTGGGCACCGTCAAGCGGAGGCACCAGGGCGCGGAGGACACCAGCCCGGAGGCACGCCGCTGGCTGGAACCCGGCGTGGGACGAGCTGCCGACCGGATCATCGCCACCTGCTCAGACGAAGTTTTCGAGCTCAAGGCCATGGGTATCGCCACCGGCAAGATCTCCATTGCACCCTGCGGCGTGGACCTGGGCTTCTTCTCTGCAGAGGGGCCGGTGGCAGCCAGGAAGCGCCGCTACCGGATCCTGTCTGTGGGGCGGCTGGTGCCACGCAAGGGTGTGGACCTGGTGATCCGTGCGCTCCCGTACCTCAAGGCGGCGGGATTCGACGACGTCGAACTCCTGATCGTGGGCGGGGGCGGCGACACGAACGTGATGCACGCCGACCCCGAAATCCGGCGCCTGCTGGACCTCGCCGCCGGGCTGGGCGTGTCTGAACACGTGACCCTGCAGGGGCAGGTGTCCCGCGCGGAGATGCCCGGCATCTTCCGCAGTGCCGATGCCGTGGTGTGCGCACCCTGGTATGAACCGTTTGGCATCGTGCCGCTGGAAGCCATGGCATGCGGCATTCCGGTAGTAGCAGCAGCCGTGGGCGGCCTCCGGGACACGGTGGTTGACCATGCCACGGGCCTGCACGTCCCGCCACGGGACCCCGAGGCCATCGCCTCGGCACTGTCACTGCTGCTGGAAAACCCCGCCCTCAGGACAAAACTCGGCCAGGCCGGGGAGCGGCGCGCACGCACCCGTTACTCCTGGGACCGGGTGGCAGCGGAAACCGAAAAGGCCTACCAGCTGGCCATGGCCGGTGCCCCGGCCAGCGTTTCGGCCGGGATCGTACCGATGGAAGGAGCCGCCCTGTGACTGCTGAATCGTCCCTGCGTGAAGCAGACCTCCGTACCCTGACCGCAGTACCGGCCCTGCCCGCTGTGCTCCCGGGCGCCACGTTCGTGGATGCCGCCAGCGCCGAGGCCGTCCGCACCCACCTGGACAACGTCATTCCGGCGCTTGATTCGCTCCGCAGCCAGTCGGGCCGGCTGGCTGCCTGGGGCGTGGAGCTGGCACAGCGCCTGCTGCGCGGCCAGCGGCTCCTGGCCGCGGGCAACGGCGGCTCAGCCGCGGAGGCGCAACACCTCACCGCCGAACTGGTGGGTCGGTTCGACAGCGAGCGGGTCCCGTTCTCCGCCATTTCCCTGCACGCGGAGTCATCGGCGGTCACCGCCATCGCCAACGACTACGGGTACGACGAAGTCTTTTCCCGGCAGGTCCGCGCGCATGGCCGCTCCGGTGACGTGCTGATGCTGCTGTCCACCAGCGGCAAGAGCCCCAACCTGCTGCGCGCCGCGGAAGCGGCCTCCCGGCTCAACGTGACCACCTGGGCGCTCACCGGCTCCGGCCCCAACCCGCTGGCGGACGTCTGCGACCAGGCCGTCATGATCGACGCCCTGAACGCCAACGCCCAGGAAGGGCACCTCATCGCTCTGCATGCCGTGTGCCGGGCCTTCGACCTTGAGGTTGCCCGGCACACCCCGTCAGTGGTCCCAGGGTTCCCCAGAGGTGGCCGGCCATGAGGATCGTCGTCGTGGGAGACGTGATGCTGGACGTCGACCTTTCCGGTGAGGCCACCCGGCTCAGCCCGGACGCCCCTGTTCCCGTGGTGGACGTTTCGGCTGTCCGCCGCCGCGCCGGCGGCGCAGGCCTGGTGGCGCGCATGCTGGCCCAGGACGGCTGGCCCGTCACGCTGGTGACGGTCCTTGGCAACGACGACGCCGGCAGCCAGTTGCGTGCGCAGCTGGCCGGCGTGCGGCTCGTCGCGGGCAGCAGCAGCTATCCCTCGCCCGTCAAGACCCGGGTCCGGGCGGGTTCCCATCCGGTGGTCCGCTTCGACCAGGGCTGTGAAAAGACGCCGGTCCCGGAGGTCAGCCCCGCCATGCTCCGCGCCGTGGAAAAAGCCGGCGTGGTGATCGTGGCGGACTACGGCCGGGGACTGGCAGCCAACCCGCAGCTGCGCGACGTGCTGGCCCGGCTCGCGGACAGGGTGCCGGTCATCTGGGACCCGCATCCCTCGGGGCCCGAACCTGTGCCCGGCGTAACCGTGGTGACCCCGAACATTTCCGAGGCCACCAAGGCGGTGCAGTCCGGTCCGGGGAAGGGCTCCGCCCAGGCGGATTCCGCAGACCCAGCCGCAGCCGTGGCAGGGGTCCTGCTGGAACGCTGGCGCAGCCAGGCGGTGCTGGTGACCAAAGGCGAGGAAGGGGCCGTACTGCTGCAGCGGGGCAGTACCGCCGCCCGTTCCGTTCCCGCGCCGAGGGTGGAGGCCGGCGATCCCTGCGGGGCAGGCGACCGGCTGGCAGCCAGCCTGGCGGTGCACCTCCTGGCCGGCCGCGGCCTGCCGGATGCGGCGGCCCTGGCGGTCCATGATGCCGCCGATTTCCTGGCCGCCGGAGGAGTGTCGGCCCTGCCCGATGCCGGTGGGGAAGATGCCGCCCCCGGACATCGCGGGCCGGCGCAGGCGCCCGGCCGGCGTACCACCGAACCACTGCTCCTGGCCCGTTCGGTCCGTGAAAACGGCGGAAAAGTGGTTGCCACCGGCGGCTGCTTCGACCTGATCCACGCCGGCCACGTCCGGTCACTCACCGCAGCCCGGGAGCTGGGGGACTGCCTGGTCGTGTGCCTCAACTCCGACGACTCGGTGCGCCGGCTCAAGGGGCCGGAGCGTCCCATCATCGGCCAGCATGACCGCGCCGAGCTGCTCCTGGCGATGGAATGCGTGGACGCCGTGATGGTCTTCGACGAGGACACACCGGAAGCCGTCCTGGACCGACTGCGTCCGGACATCTGGGTCAAGGGCGGCGACTACAAGGGCGCCCGCCTGCCCGAGACGGACCTGGTGGAAAGCTGGGGCGGCCGCTGCCTCACCGTCCCCTTCCACCCGGCCCGCTCCACCACCGGCCTGGCGGACGCACTCGCCAAGGTCAGCTGAACCGCCCTGCCCATCGACTCGTTTTCCCCATTGAAAGGAACACCATGACAGCAGAACCAACTGCAACCGCATCCACCAACCCCGGCCGCGTCCTGGTCACTGGAGGTGCCTCCGGACTGGGGGCCGCCGTCGTCGACGCCGTCCTCCGCTCAGGTGGCACCCCGGTGGTCCTGGACCGCGACATCAGCAGCGTCTCCGGGGTGAAGGCCTTCGAAGTGGACGTCGCTGACCGCGCTGCCGTGGAGAAGGCTGTCCTGGAAGCCGCCGAAACCCTGGGCGGCCTGGACGCCGTGGTCACCGCCGCCGGAATCGACCGCTGCGGCAAGCTCGCCGACGTCGAAGCCAACGAGTGGGAAAAGGTCATCGGCGTCAACCTGATGGGCACCGTTTCCGTGGTCCGCGCCGCCCTGCCCTACCTCAAGGAAACCCACGGCCGCGTAGTGACCGTGGCATCCACCCTGGGCAAGCGCGCCGTGGCTGATGCCACCGCGTACTGCGCCTCGAAGTTCGGCGTGGTGGGGTTCAGCCACGCACTGGCCGCGGAAACCGGCGGCGAAATCGGCGTCACCACCATGATCCCCGGCGGCATGAAGACCCGGTTCTTCGACGACCGCACCGAGCAGTACAAGCCCCAGGACGACTCCCGGCTCAACGACCCCGCCAACACCGCGCAGGCCATCCTGTTCGCACTCAACCAGCCCACCGGCTGCGAGGTGCGCGAGATGCTGATCTGCCACGAGGAAGAGGGCTCCTGGCCCTAAGCCGCCGCCGGCCACAACTACGCTGCCATCCGCAGTTTGCACAAGCGACATATCCAGCACCGACACATCCAGCACGGAAAGGCGGGAGGAACACCATGCCCACCACAGCCACCGAAACATCCGCAGGCCATGAGACAGTCCAGGGCTCCGGCATCACCATCCAGGACCCGCGAACCGGTGAAGTGCTTTGGACGGTGCCCGAAGCGGCGCCCGAGGCCATCAACCACGCCGTGGGTGTGGCCCGCAGCGGTGCAGCAGCGTGGGCCGCAACTGCACCGGCCGAACGGGGCGCCGCGCTGCGGGCAGCCGCCAAAGCCCTTGATGCAGCTGCGCGGGAGCTCGCGGGGCTGAACGCCAGCGAAACCGGCCGGCCGGAGGATGAGGCCCTGGCCGGCATCGCCGCCGGGGTTTCCACCCTGGAGCAGTACGCGGAACTTGGCCCGGTCCACCGTGGCCACAGCCTCCGCGGCAACCGGCTCGCCTCCGACTACACGCTGGCCGAACCGCGCGGCGTGGCCGTCCTGCTGACCCCCTGGAACGATCCGGTTGCCGTTGCCTGCGGGCTGATCGGCGCCGCGCTGGCCACGGGCAACACGGTCATCCACAAACCCAGCGAGCGGTGCCCGCGGCTTGGGGAGGCGCTGGGCGAAGTGCTGGCGCCGGCCTTCCCTGCCGGGGTATTCCAGACCCTCTCCGGTGGCGCAGGGGTGGGAGCGGCGCTGTCGCAGGCCGCCGTGGACGTCATAGCCCACGTGGGATCCAGCGCCTCAGGCGCCCGCATTGCCCAGGCCGGAGCCCTTACCGGCGCCCACGTCATCAGGGAAAACGGTGGCAACGACCCCCTGCTGGTGGACCGCGACGTGGATCCCGGGTGGGCTGCCCAGCAGGCAGCCATCGGAGCCTTCAGCAACAGCGGCCAGATCTGCACCTCCGTGGAACGGATCTACGTCCATAGGGACATTGCCGCCGAGTTCTGCAAAGCCCTGGAGGCCGAGGCAGCGCTCCGGAACAGCAGCAGCAGCGTGGCGCCGCTGGTGGACCTGCGGATGCGCGACGCCGTCCACGCCCACGTCGCCGAGGCCCTGGCCCAGGGCGCCCGCGCGGTGGAGGGCGGTGCCCTCCCGGCCGGCCCGGGTTCCTTCTACCCGGCCACCGTCCTGCTCGGCTGCACCGAAAGCATGCAGGTGATGGCGGAGGAAACGTTCGGCCCCGTGGCTCCGGTGCAGGTGGTGGACACGTTCGACGACGGCCTGCGCCTGGCGTGCAGCGGCAGGTATGGATTGGCGGCCACCGTCCTAAGCAGCAACATCGCGCACATCCAGCAGGCGGTGGCTGCGCTGCCCGTGGGAACGGTGAAGGTCAACGAGGTGTTCGGCGGCGCCCCCGGCGGAGCAGCCCAGCCGCGCGGCGAGAGCGGGGCCGGGTTCGGCTACGGGCCAGAGCTCCTGGACGAGTTCAGCCAGGTCAAGGTGGTGCACATCGCGGCCCCGCCGGCGGCCGGTTCCGGCGACGGCCCGGATACCATCATCAACACTGACGACCGGGACCTGCCGTGAACGCGTCCCCGGAATCCATCGACCTGTCCACCCAGCGGGCACTGTCCGACTGGCTCCCCGGCCGGCTCGCCGCGGAACATCCCTCCATCCTGGTCATCGGCGACGTGATGCTCGACGGCTGGTGGAGCGGCAGCATCGAACGGCTCTGCCGGGAAGCGCCCGCCCCCGTGGTGGACATCCAGTCCCGCGAATCGGTCCCGGGCGGCGCGGCCAACACCGCCATGAACCTGGCCGCCCTGGGAGCAAAGGTCTCGGTAGCCGGAATCATCGGCTCTGACGACGCCGGCGAAGACCTCCGTGCGCAGCTTGCCGCCGCCGGCATCGACGTCCGGCACCTGCACACCCACCCGGACATGGTCACCACCACCAAGATCCGGATCAGCAGCGGCGGCCAGGTGATGCTGCGCCTCGACGACTCGGCCGGCGCTGTCCCGGCCGACGCCCTGGCCGCGCTCGCCGCCTCGGTGCGTGCCGCCGTCGAACGCCAGGACGCCGTGCTGGTGTGCGACTACGGGACCGGCGTGGTGGCGGACCCTGTCCGCACGGAACTGGCGCGCGTCCTGGGACCTGACACCGCCGGCGAAAACCGTCCGCTTGTGGTGGTCGACGCCCATGATCCGCGCCCCTGGGCTGCCCTGCAGCCCCACCTGGTGACCCCGAACGCGCAGGAAACCGCCCGGCTCCTGGACCGGAAACTGCCGGAAGGGCAGGCGCGGGTGGAGGCGGTGTCCGCGGAGTCCGCGGCCCTGCTTCAGGCAACCGGCGCCCGGGCCGTGGTGGTCACCCTGGACCGGGACGGAACCGTGCTGTTGATGCCCGACGGCGTGCGGCACCGGACGTGGGCCCGGCCCGCCGCGGAGAAGCAGGCATCCGGGGCAGGGGACACCTTCGTGGCGGCCCTGACGCTTGCCCGTGCCGCCGGGCTGCCGCTGACCGCCAGCCTGGACCTGGCCCAGTCGGCCGCCGACGTGGTGGTCCACCAGCCCGGCACGTCTGTGTGCAGCACCGCCCAGCTCAGCCGGTACCTGGAGGCCTTCGCCGATACCGCCCTGAGTGCGGACGAACTGGAACGGCAGATGGAAATACACCGCGCCCAGGGCCAGCGGATCGTGCTGACCAACGGCTGCTTCGATGTGCTGCACAGCGGCCACACCAGGTACCTCAACCAGGCGAAACAGCTGGGCGACATCCTGGTGGTGGCACTGAACAGTGATGATTCGGTGCGCCGGCTCAAGGGCCCCGGCAGGCCCATCAACACCATGGCGGACCGTGCAGCCGTGGTGGCGGCCCTGAGCTGCGTGGACTATGTGACAGTGTTCGATACCCCCACGGCCACCCCGCTGATCCGCCGGCTCCGGCCCGAAGTCTATGCCAAGGGCGGGGACTACACGCCGGAAATGCTGGAGGAGACCCCGGCGGTGGAAGAGTACGGCGGCCGGATCGCCATTCTTGATTACGTGGCTGAACGGTCCACCACCGCCGTGGTGAAACGGATCCGCGACGGTGAAGGCGCAGTGCCTACCAACTAAGGTTGAAGCATGACTGAAGCGTGGCACGGGTAATGGCAAAACGCGGAAGGTCAGGGGGCCGGAACAGCATCCGTGCGGTTGCAGGCGTGGTGGAGGTGCCTGCGGGCTCCCGCCAGAGTGGTCCGGTGGAGGGTGTCTACTACATCGATACCGGTGACTGCGAGCTGGTGGCGGACCAGGACAACTCCACGGGCTGGCTCCTGAAGATCAACGGGGTCATGAGCTCGCACATCGACCTCGCCGATCCCCTGTTTTTGGACTTCGAGTACATGCGGTGGATGGCGGCGCTCATTGAATCCCGCTGGCCGCCGTCGGACGCATCGTCGGCAAAGCTGCGCGGGCTGCACCTGGGCGGCGGCGCCTGCTCCATGGCCCGCTACTTCGCCGCAGCCTACCCGGACGCCCGCCAGGTGGTGGTGGAACTGGACGGCAAGCTCGCGGAGCATGTCCGCAACTGGTTCGACCTTCCCAAGGCGCCTTTGCTCCGGATCCGGGTAGGGGAGGCCCGCGCCGTGACGGAGACCCTGACGGCCGGCACCCGGGACTTCATCATCCGCGACGTCTTCGCCGGCGCCCACACCCCGCGCCCGCTGACCACCGCCGAATTCAATGCGCACGTCAAACGGGTCCTGGCCCCGGGCGGCCTGTACGTGGCCAACTCCGGCGATGCCCCCGACCTCCGGAATGCGCGGGAGGACGCGGCCACCATTGCGGCAGCCTTCCGGCACACGGTGATCATTGCCGACCCCGCCATGCTGAAGGGCCGGCGCTACGGAAACATGGTGATGGCCGGCAGCGACTCGCCCATCGTGGACGACCCACAGCTGCGGCGCAGGCTCCTGGGCGGAGCCGTCCCGGCCCACCTCTGGGACGACGCCCAGGTCCGGGCGTTCGCCGCCGGAGCGGCAGTCCGCCACGACCCGCCGGCGCCCCCGGAAGCCTAAGCCCGGCCCAGGAGCGCTTCGCGGTAATCCGCCATCCGTTCCCGGAGGGCCTGCACCACCGCGGCAACCGCGGGCCGGCGCAGCGAATCCGGGCGCAGGACCAGCCAGTAGGGGAGCAGTTCGCCGATCTCGTCGGGCAGCAGCCGGACCAGGTCATCGTGCAGGTCCGCCATGAAGCACGGCAGGAACCCGACCCCCGCCCCGGCCCGGGTTGCCTCCACGTGCACGAACACGTTGGTGGAGGTGAGGCCGTCGCGCATGGCCGGAACCAGCCGCCGCGGCGCGTCAAGGTCATCCACCTGCAGCATTGAATCCACGAAATACACCAGCGGGTGCCCGTTGAGTTCAGCCACGGTGGCCGGTGTCCCGTGCTCCGCCAGGTAGGCGCGGGACGCGTACATTCCCAGCCGGTATTCACCCAGCCGGATGGCCTCCGCCCGGTGCACCTGCGGCTCGCCCACCACCACCTCGATGTCCAGGCCGGACCGCTGCTGCAGGGCACGGCGCGTCATGGTCACCACTTCCACGCTGAGGCCCGGATGGTCCCGGCGCAGGCGCGCCACCGCTGGGGCTGCAATGTAGGCGCTGAAGCCATCGGTGGCGGTCATGCGTACGACGCCGGTAATCGGGTCGGGTGCCTGGCCTGCCGGTCCCAGCGTGCCCAGCACCGCTTCCACCTGTTCCGCTGCCCGCACGGCCCGTTCGCCGAGCTCCGTCAGTTCCCAGCCGCCTGCTGCCCGGGACAATACCCGGCCGCCGAGCGCTTTCTCAAGGGCGGCGATCCTGCGGGACACCGTGGTGTGGTTCAAGCCCAGGGCCTGGGCCGCCGTCGTGAACCTGGCCGAGCGGGACACTGCCAGGAGGACCAGCAGGTCATCGGGGTTCGCATTCATATCTGCAATTGTGCACATGTTTCGTGCCGCTTTGGGCATTGAAGTGCCTGGTTTGTGCAGCAATACTCATCTGAGTCACTTGTGCTGGAGATCACAGCGCGTGTCAATGTGGACACTAGGAGAAACCATGAGCGTAGAGCAGCGCCCCGCCAACGAGGCCGGGCATGCACCCAAAGGATCAGGACTGAAGAAGATCGTCGCGGCCTCCATGGTGGGGACGGTGGTGGAGTGGTACGAGTTCTTCCTCTACGCCACCGCCGCCACCCTGGTCTTCGGCAAGTACTTCTTCCCCGCCACCGGAAACGAGCTCGACGGGATCATCCAGGCCTTCCTCACCTACGCCGTGGGCTTCATTGCACGCCCGCTGGGCGGCATCGTGTTCGGCCAGATCGGTGACAAGCTGGGCCGCAAGCCCACGCTGCAGCTCACCATCGTGATCATCGGCGTCTCCACGTTCCTGATGGGCTGCCTCCCCGGCTTCGCCGACATCGGGTACCTGGCCCCCGCACTGCTGGTGGCCCTGCGGTTCATCCAGGGCTTCGCGCTGGGCGGCGAATGGGGCGGAGCAGTCCTCCTCGTGGCAGAACACAGCCCCAACAAGACCCGCGCCTTCTGGTCCAGCTGGCCCCAGGCCGCCGTCCCGGTGGGCAACCTGCTGGCCACCCTGGTGCTGTACATCATGTCCACCACCCTCAGCAGCGAGGCTTTCCTTGGCTGGGGCTGGCGCGTGGCCTTCTGGCTCTCGGCCGTGATCGTCTTCGTGGGCTACTACATCCGTACCCACGTCAGTGAATCCCCCATCTTCCTCGAAGCCAAGGAACTGGTGGAAAAGGAACAGGCCGTCAGCTACGGCGTGTTCGAGGTGGTCCGCAAGTACCCCAAGGGCATCTTCCAGGCCATGGGCCTCCGGTTCGCGGAGAACATCATGTACTACCTGGTGGTCAGCTTCGCGATTGTCTACCTCAAGAGCGTGCACAAGTACGACACGTCATCACTGCTGCTGGCACTGCTGATCGCGCACGTCATCCACTTCGCCATCATCCCGCAGTACGGCCGCCTGGCGGACCGGATCGGCCGCAAGCCGGTCTACCTCGCCGGAGCCATCCTGGGTGCCACCTGGCCGTTCTTCGCCTTCCCCATGTTCGACACCCGGAACGCCGTGGTGATTGTCCTGGCCGTGACCATCGGACTGTGCCTGCACGGCCTCATGTACGCCGGCCAGCCGGCCATCATGGCCGAGATGTTCCCCACCCGCATGCGGTACTCCGGAGCCTCCCTGGGTTCCCAGGTCACGTCCATCTTCGCCGGCTCCCTGGCGCCGCTGCTGGCCACCCAGTGGCTCAAGGACACCGGCTCATGGGTGCCCACCGCCATCTACCTGGTGGTGGCCTGCGCCATCACAACCGTGGCCGTCCTGAGCCTGAAGGAAACCAAGGGCATTGCCCTGGAAGACGTGGACAAGGAAGACGCCGCCCGCGAGGGACTGCTCAGCCCCACGCACGGCTGACCTGGCCACCATTGGACCGATGGAACCCGCTGGACCGCGTAGGCGCACAAAAGGAGAACTGCAATGGAGGACACGTTGAATGGACGCAAGGCGCTGGTCACCGGCGGTGCCAGCGGAATCGGGGCGGCGTGCGTGCGCGCACTTGCCGCGCGGGGAGCGAAAGTGGTGGTGGCCGACGTCGACGCCGCCGCGGCGGCGACGCTCGCCGATGAGGTGGGCGGCACCGCGTGGGGCGTGGACCT
Source organism: Arthrobacter sp. SDR-2R (assembly GCF_057747955.1). Taxonomy (NCBI): domain Bacteria; kingdom Bacillati; phylum Actinomycetota; class Actinomycetes; order Micrococcales; family Micrococcaceae; genus Arthrobacter; species Arthrobacter sp. SDR-2R. The sequence goes on along the minus strand of NZ_CM173231.1, from coordinate 4,385,961 downwards.
GCTGGACGTTGACGCCCTGGCCACCCTCAGCCTGGACTGCGACATCCTGGTGAACAATGCCGGTATCCAGCGCATCAGCCCCATCGAGGACTTTGAGCCGGCAGATTTCCGCCGGCTCATCACCCTCATGCTGGAGGCGCCCTTCCTGCTGATCCGGGCGGCGCTGCCACACATGTACGCGAACAACTTCGGCCGCATCATCAACCTCTCGTCGGTGCACGGGATCCGGGCCTCCCCGTTCAAGAGCGCCTACGTTTCCGCCAAGCATGGCCTGGAAGGGCTGAGCAAGGTGACGGCGCTGGAAGGCGGGGCTCACGGGGTCACGTCCAACTGCATCAACCCCGGCTACGTGCGCACGCCCCTGGTGGAGTCGCAGATCGCCGACCAGGCCAAGGTTCACGGCATCCCCGAATCCGAGGTCCTGGCCAAGGTGATGCTCACCGAGGCGGCCATCAAGCGCCTGGTGGAGCCGGAAGAAGTGGCGTCCCTGGTGGCCTGGCTGGCTTCCGCGGACGCCGGAATGGTCACCGGCGCCAGCTACACCATGGATGGGGGCTGGTCCGCGCGGTAGCACCCGTCCGGCCCCGCGCCTCCTATTCCAGGGGTTTGACCAGCCGGTGGTCGAAGAAGAAGACGCCGTAGGTCGTCTTCACCCCCACCGAACGCCGGTCCCGCCACACGACGACCCCTTCGCGCCTGCCGCTGAAGGGGTCGTCGCCTATGACGGTGTCACCCACCCGGTAAGGGGACCGCGGACTGAAGGCCTCCAGCATCAGTCCCAGGACCTGTCCCAGCGCTTCACCCACGCTGACGGGCTGGCCCAGGCGGGAAAAATCCTGTGCGTAGTCGTCCCTGGCCATGTGACCAACTCCTCCAGGCGGCAGCCTGCCGCCCGCTAACGGTGCTGGTTGGCCGGACGCTCCCAGCGGAGGATGGTCCTCCCATTCCGGCCGCCACCGTACGCCCACGCTAGGCGCTAATCACATCAGCAACATCAGTAACAGGTACTCAAGTTCTGAGGGGGGCATTACCTGCCCAGGCCGGCTCCGTTGATGATGTCCTCGGCGTTGTCGAATGCCCACGCAACCAAAGGCACCAGGAGAGCGCTCAATTCGTAGCCCCGCTCCGTGAGGCTGTAATCCACGCGGGGCGGAATGACCGGCTGGGCGTTCCTGCTGACCAGGCCATCACGCTCCAGGGTCTTCAATGTCTGGGCCAGCATCTTCTCGCTGATTCCCTCGGCCCGCCGCCGCAAATCACTCCAGCGCTGCTCACCCTCGGACAGGGAAAGCAGGATCAGGACTCCCCATTTGCTGGTGATGTGGTCCAGCAGGGTCCGGCTGGGGCACCCGGCGGGGAACACGCCGTCGGCAAAGGCCTGCGGGAGGGGCGACGCGTGAGGTGCTGTTTCCATGCCTTCAGCTTACCCAAAGCCTGGTACCTAACTTTTGGGTTAGTACCTTACTTCAAAGTGCGTACTCTCTGTTGGGAAGTTCTGCCGACTGGCCATGGTTGTGCCCTCTGACAGAGAAAAACTCCCGAAAGGAACCACCGTGAGCATTGTTGTTACAGGCGCCACCGGACAGTTGGGCCGCCACGTTCTTGAAGCCCTCCTGGAGCGGGGCGTACCCGCCGCGGATATCGTGGCCGCCGGCCGGTCGGTGGAGAAGCTCGCAGACTTTTCCGCGCGCGGGGTACGCGTGCAGCACATGGACTATGCCGACCCTGATTCCGTGGCCGAAGCACTCAAGGGCGCCCGGCGGGTGCTGCTGATTTCCGGCAGCGAAGTGGGCCGGCGGGTGGAACAGCACCGCACCGTGATCAACGCCGCAAAGGCCGAAGGCGTGGAGCTGCTGGCCTACACCAGCATCGCCAATGCGGACACCACGGGCATGCTGCTGGCGGATGAGCACAAGGCCACGGAGGCGCTGCTGCGCGAATCCGGCGTCCCCTTCGTCCTGCTGCGCAACGGCTGGTACCTGGAGAACTACACGGAACAGCTGCCGGGCACCCTGGCCCAGGGAGCGCTCGCGGGCAGTGCCGGAGAGGGCAAGGTCAGCGGGGCCGCACGGGCCGACTACGCCCACGCCGCAGCAGCGGTCCTGGTGGCCGATGGCCAGGCCGGCAAGGTCTACGAGCTGGGCGGCGACGAGGCCTTCAGCATGGCGGACCTGGCGTCCGAGATCACTGCAGCCACCGGAAAACCCGTCCGCTACAACAACCTGCCCACCGAGGATTACGTTGGCCTGCTCACCGGTGTGGGTGTTCCCGAGGCTTTTGCCGGGATCCTGGCTGATTCGGACCTGGGCATTGCGCGCGGCGATCTCCTGGTCAGCACCGGCGACCTGCGCAGGCTGATCGGGCGCCCGACGACGTCCCTCGGCCAGGCGGTACGGGCCGCCGCTGCTGCGGGCTAGGGAGCGCCGGCCAAACGAGGCATTGGACTGACGGGGCAGTGGCCTGACAGGCGCCGGTCTTACAGAGCAGAACATGGAAGTGCCCGGTCCGTTCGGGGACCGGGCACTTCTTGCTTCAGTACTGCTGCCAGGGCAGGTGGAGTCCTAGGTTTTGGATCCGGTTAGGGCCAGCGTTCCGCCGAGGCCGATCATCATTGCCCCGCCGACCGCCTCCACCGCGGGGACGCGCCGCGGTGAGCGGACGAACCACAGCCGCGCCCACCCCGCCGCGATCGCCCACACGCTGTCCGAGACCAGCGCGATCAGCAGGAAGACAGCACCCAGCAGTGCAAGCTGGAACGGAATGTTGCCGGCAGGGTAGTCCACGAACTGGGGCAGGATCGCCACGAAGAACACCACCGACTTCGGGTTCGTGGCGCCCACCACCGCCCCCTGGCGCACCAACGTCCACGGAGTGGAGGCCGGCGGCGGCGCAAGCCGCCGGGAACCGTGCCCCCGGCGGACAATCGTCCGGATCCCCAGGAAAACCAGGTAAGCGGCACCTGCCAGCTTCACGATGCTGAAAAGAAGCACGGACTCGGCCACCACCACACCCACGCCAAGGGCCACGGCGATGACCTGGACCAACTGGCCCGTGGCATTTCCCAGGACGGTAAGGACGCCGCCGCGCCACCCCAGCGCGAGGGAACGTCCAATGACGAACAGCACGCTGGGGCCCGGGACGGCGATCAGGATTACGGACGCCAGGGCGAATGCCACCAGGTTGGACATTGGAACCATGGCTGATTGTAGCTCCGGTACGGGCGTCCGCAGCCGGCTGTTTCCGGCTTAGCTGCCCGTGCCTGCCCCGACCACCGGCAGCGGCGAGGTCTCGTCCTCAAGGTGGGCCCGGCGTCGGCCGACACCCTTGATCCACAGGCGGTAGGCCATCACCAGCAGTCCCAGCCATGCCGCGCCCACGTACAGGGCGATCCGGGTGTCCTCGAACGCGCCCAGGATGGCGATCACCAGCACCATGAAAGCGATGGTCAGGACGGAGGCGGCGGGCCACCACGGCGACGGGAATTCCGACGCCGGCAGGCCCCCGCGGGCGATTTCCCGCTTCATTGCAACATGGGACGCGAGGATCATCACCCAGACCCAAACGGTGGCGAAGGTGGCAATCGAGGCAATCACCAGGAACACATCCTCCGGAATAACGGCATTGAGGACCACTCCCACCAGGAGGATTCCCGCCATCATGACCACGGTCATCCACGGGACGCCGTGCCGGGAGACCTTGCCGAAGGCGGCCGGTGCATGGCCCTGGCTGGAAAGCCCGAAAAGGATGCGTCCGGCGCCGAAGATATCGCTGTTGATGGCTGAAAGCGCGGCCGTGATCACCACGGCGTTCAGGATGTGCGGTGCCGCCGGGATGCCCAGGCCGCTGAAGATCTGCACGAACGGGCTGCCACTGGTGCCCACCTGGTCCCACGGGAAGAGGCTCATCAGGACTCCGAGCGTGAGGACGTAGAACAGCAGCACGCGCACGGGCACAGTGTTCACGGCCTTTGGGATGACCTTTTTGGGGTCAGCCGCCTCGCCGGCCGTGATGCCCAGGGTCTCGATGCCGCCGAACGCGAACATCACCACGGCGAACGATGCCAGGAGGCCTTCGAAGCCGTTGGGGAACAATCCGCCATGGTCAACGAGGTTGCCCAGTCCCGGAGCCACGGCAGTGCCGTCGCCCTGGAAGCCGAACACGATCAGTGCAGCGCCGCCCGCGATCATGGCGATGATGGCCGCCACCTTGATCAGCGAGAACCAGAACTCAAGTTCTCCGAAGACCTTGACGCTGAGCAGGTTCAGCGCGGCGAGGAAGCAGATGACGGCCAGGATCCAGATCCAGCGGTCCACCTGCGGGAACCAGAAGCCCATATAGATGCTGAAGGCCGTGACGTCGGCGATCGCCACGATGGCCATCTCGAAAACGTACGTCCAGCCGGTCACGAAGCCGGCGAGGGGGCCGAGGTACCGGCTCGCGTACTGGCTGAAGGAACCCGATACCGGGTGCCGCACGGCCATTTCGCCCAAGGCGCGCATCACCATGAACACGGCTGCGCCGCCGATGATGTAGGCCAGCAGAACTGCCGGCCCGGCTTTCTGGATGGCGGAGGCTGAGCCATAGAAGAGGCCGGTGCCGATCGCCGAGCCCAGCGCCATGAAGCGGATGTGCCGGACGTTCAGCCCGCGGTTGAGGACATGCCCCACGCCGGCAGTTGGCTTGTGCGTTTCCGCCGCGGTTTCGGTCCGGGTTGGGGTTGGAGCTGGTTGCATGCAAATACCTTCTCGTCATTGGGAGGGGAGCCGCTAACCAGCAGACCATTTTCGCAGGCACCGTGATGAGGCTCACGGCGGGTTGCTGTCTTTCATTTCAGACTGTTCGCGGCGCCCTTTCGCTGCGGATATCATTTGGCGCTGCGCATCTTACTTTTCGCGCCGGATATTTAGGGCGCGAAAAGGGATATGCGTGTCGATAAGGCGTACGACGGAGCGAATGTCCGGTATTCCAGACACGGTGAGTCCGAACGGGGTTCCAGTGCCACCTCAAGGGGCGCAAGCTTAAGTACGGGATACCGGACAGAGCTAGCCAGAAAGACCCTTCCAGCCGATGAGCACTGCACTAAGCGCCGAAACAGGGGGCGCCGGGAACCAGGCGCCCCGGGCATCCGTCAAGGCAACGTCAAAAGTTCCTGCCGCAGAAAACACCCTGCGCATCCTCAAGCTGTTGGCTTCGCGGCGTGGCCCCATGGCGGCGTCGCAGATCGCGTCCAGCCTGGACCTGCCCCGCTCCAGCGTCTACCACCTGCTGGGGGTGATGGAGGCCAATGGCTTCGTCCTCCATTTGCACGAGGAACAGCGCTACGGGCTGGGCATCAGCGCTTTCGAGCTCAGCTCCGCGTACTCGCGCCAGGAGCCGCTGTCCCGGTTGGGCCGCCCACTGCTTGCCTCGCTGGTGGACGCGATTGGCGAGAGCGCCCACCTCGCCGTCCTGCACGGCCGCGACGTCCTGTACATCGTGGAGGAGCGGGCCAAGAACCGCCCGTCCCTGGTCACCGACGTCGGTGTCAGGCTTCCCAGCCACCTCACTGCCAGCGGCCGGGCCATCCTTGCCGCCCTGCCCAAATCCCAGGTGCGCGCCCTGTACCCCAACGCTGCTGCCTTCACTGCGCGGCACGAGGTGGAGGGGGCCATCATGAAGTACTCCGCCCTGTCCTCGCACCTGGACCAGGTCCGCCAGCGGGGCTACGCCACCGAACACGGCGAGGTGACCCCTGGCTTCGGCTCCATTGCCGCCGCGGTCACCGACCATTTGGGGTGGCCTACCGCGGCCGTCGCGGTCACCTTCCTGGAGGACAAACTGCCTGCTGACGAGTGGCCGGTACTGGCGGCCCGGGTGCAGAAAGTAGCCGACGAACTCTCGGTCCGCATCCACGGCCGCCCGGTCAAATGAGCGCAGCCAAACAACTGACGGCGCTGGTCTGAAATACCGGACAGCACCCCGCTAAAACCGCTGTGAAGCCCGTCCTCAAAGGGCTTTAGTTGATACAGAACTTCTTCGAAACCTCAGACACCAAGAAAAGGAGCCCATCATGGCACCCGCCGATTTCACCACCGGGGCCCGCCCGGTCAAAGCAGCCCGCGGCACCGAGCTCACCGCCAAGTCCTGGCAGACCGAAGCGCCGCTGCGCATGCTGATGAACAACCTGGATCCCGAGGTCGCCGAGCGCCCGGACGACCTGGTGGTCTACGGCGGCACTGGCCGCGCCGTCCGCTCCTGGGCAGCGTTCGATGCCATCACCCGCACCCTGGAGACCATGGAAAAGGACGAGACCCTGCTGGTCCAGTCCGGAAAGCCGGTGGGCGTCTTCCGTACCAACGAGTGGGCCCCGCGCGTGCTGCTGGCCAACTCCAACCTCGTCGGCGACTGGGCAACCTGGCCCGAATTCCGCCGGCTCGAGGCCGAGGGCCTCATGATGTACGGCCAGATGACGGCCGGTTCATGGATCTACATCGGCACCCAGGGCATCCTGCAGGGCACCTTCGAGACCTTTGCCGCGATCGCCCGCAAACTCACAGGGGACGAAAACGGCACGCTCGCCGGCACGCTGACCCTCACCGGCGGCTGCGGCGGCATGGGCGGCGCCCAGCCGCTCGCCGTCACCCTGAACGAGGGCGCCTGCCTGATTGTCGACGTCGACGAAACCCGCCTGCGCAGGCGGGCCGGCAAACGCTACCTGGACGAGGTGGAAACCGACCTCGACGCCGCCATCGCCAAGGTGCTCAAGGCCAAGGAGGAACGCCGCGGCTGGTCCGTGGGCTACGTGGGCAACGCCGCCGAAGTCTTCCCCGAGATCCTGCGCCGCCACAAGGCCGGCGAACTCACCGTGGACATCGTCACCGACCAGACCTCCGCCCACGATCCCCTGTCCTACCTGCCCGAAGGCATTTCCGTGGACGAGTGGCACCGCGAGGCAGAGGCTGATCCTGAAGGGTTCACCAAGAAGGCCCAGGCATCCATGGCCCGGCACGTCCAGGCCATGGTGGAATTCCAGGACGCCGGCGCCGAGGTGTTCGACTACGGCAACTCCATCCGCGACGAAGCCCGCAAGGGTGGTTACGCCCGGGCCTTCGAGTTCCCCGGCTTCGTCCCCGCCTACATCCGGCCCCTGTTCTGCGAAGGGCTTGGCCCGTTCCGCTGGGTCGCCCTGTCCGGTGACCCGGAAGACATCCGGGTGACGGACGAAGCCATCAAGGAGCTCTTCCCGGAGAACAAGCACCTGCACCGCTGGATTGACGCCGCCCAGGAACGGGTCGAGTTCGAGGGCCTGCCGGCGCGCATCTGCTGGCTCGGCTACGGTGAACGCGCCAAGGCCGGCCTGCTCTTCAACCAGCTCGTCAAGGACGGCAAGGTCAAGGCTCCCATCGTGATCGGCCGCGACCACCTGGATTCGGGCTCCGTCGCCTCCCCGTACCGCGAAACGGAGGCCATGGCGGACGGCTCCGATGCCATCGCCGACTGGCCAATGCTGAACGCCCTGCTCAACACTGCCTCCGGCGCCACCTGGGTGTCCCTGCACCACGGCGGCGGTGTGGGCATCGGCCGCTCCATCCACGCCGGGCAGGTTTCCGTCGCCGACGGCACCGACCTCGCAGCGCAGAAACTCGAGCGCCTCCTCACCAACGACCCCGGCATGGGCGTCATCCGCCACGCCGACGCCGGCTACGAACGCGCCCTCGACGTCGCCAGGGAACGCGGCGTCCGCATCCCCATGAATGAAGGCAAGTAGAAAATGACTGTTACGACACACGAACCGCTGACCGTCACCCTCGGGTCCGTCGGCGTCACGCCCGGGGATCTGCTCGCCGTCGCACGCCACGGCGCGAAGGTGACCATCGCGCCGGACGCCCTGGAAACCGTCGCCAAGGTGCGCGCCCACATCGATGACCTCGCCGCCAGCGACGTCCCCGCCTACGGCATCTCCACCGGGTTCGGTGCCCTGGCCAACCGCCACATCCCGAATGAACTGCGCACCCAGCTGCAGAAGTCCCTCATCCGGAGCCACGCTGCGGGCATGGGGCCGGCCGTGGAGCGGGAAGTGGTCCGCGGCATCATGTTCCTGCGCGCCAAGACCCTCGCCTCCGGCCGCACCGGCGTCCGCCCCGTGGTCCTGCAGACCATGGTGGACGTCCTCAACGCCGGCATCACCCCCGTGGTCCGCGAGTTCGGCTCGCTGGGCTGCTCCGGTGACCTGGCGCCACTGTCCCACTGCGCCCTGGTCCTGATGGGCGAAGGGGAAGCGGAAGGGCCCGACGGCGTGACTTACGGCGGGCGGGGAGAGCGGCCTGTCGCTGAGCTGCTGGCAGAACACGGCATCGAGCCCGTCACCCTCGCCGAAAAGGAGGGCCTGGCCCTGGTCAACGGCACCGAGGGCATGCTGGGCATGCTCCTGATGGCCATCGCCGATCTTCGCCAATTGCTGTCGACGGCGGACATCACCGCCGCCCTCAGCGTCGAGGCGCTGCTGGGCACCGACCAGGTATTCCTGCCCGAACTGCACGCCGCGCTGCGGCCCCACCCGGGCCAGGCGGCAAGCGCGGACAACATGCTCCGCGTGCTGTCGGACTCTCCCATCGTGGCGTCGCACCGGGTGGGGGACTCCCGGGTGCAGGACGCCTACTCGCTGCGCTGCGCCCCCCAGGTTGCCGGTGCCGTCCGGGACACCGTTGACCACGCCGAATTGGTGGCCACCCGGGAGCTGGCGGCAGCCATCGACAACCCCGTGGTCCTTCCCGACGGGCGTGTGAGCTCCAACGGCAACTTCCACGGCGCGCCCGTGGCATACGTCCTGGACTACCTGGCCATCGCCGTCGCCGACCTCAGCTCCATCGCTGAACGCCGGACCGACCGCATGCTGGATCCTGCCCGGTCGCATGGCCTGCCCGCCTTCCTCGCCGCTGACCCCGGCGTGGACTCCGGGCTGATGATCGCCCAGTACACCCAGGCCGGCCTGGTTTCGGACAACAAGCGGCTTGCCGTTCCGGCCTCCGTGGACTCGATTCCGAGCTCCGCCATGCAGGAGGACCATGTCTCCATGGGCTGGCATGCGGCACGCAAGCTGCGCAAGGCGGTGGAAAACCTCCGCCGCGTCCTGGCCATCGAACTGGTGACCTCGGCGCGGGCGCTGGACATCCGCTCGCAGCTCTCGGGCGGGGTCCTGACGCCGGGGCCCGCGGGTACCGCTGTCGTGGCCGCGCTCCGCGGGGTGGTGGAGGGGCCGGGGACGGACCGGTTCCTGTCGCCGGAACTGGAAGCGGCTGACCGCCTGGTCGCCTCAGGTGACGTGCTCCGGGCAGCCGAATCCGCCGTCGGGCCGCTCGCCTGATACCGAAGAATCTTCAGCGCCTACTGACCGTCCGTCCGAAAGGTGGAATTTCCGGCGCCACGGCCCACCGTGGCGCCGGGAGTGTAGTAGAACTGAAGATGTAGTGAAAGTCACATCAAAGAAGCTGTGGCAGCAGAACGATACAAAGGGGTAGAAGTTCAAATGAAAGCACGTGGGGCAGTCCTGTCCAGGCGCAATGCCCATTCCGCCGCGGTATCCAACTGGAAGGCCCTCAAGGCCGGGGACCGCGTCGAGATCATCAAGCATGCGCATGTGGTGGCAGCCGGGGAGGTGGAAGAGGTGTCCCAAAGCGGCAACGTCCTTTGGCTGGTTCCGGCCGGTCCGTCAGGCCCCGCGGAGAAGCAGCTTTTCCTGAAGTCCGACGGCGTGGAGGTCCGCCGCGGCTAGCAGTCCCGCAAGCAGCAATAAAAAATCCCCGCACTGCCGTATGGCGTGCGGGGATTTTTTGTAGGCGTGGTCAGACCGCGAAGGACTCGTACGTTTCGCCGAAAGGTACTGATGCGTCCAGGGCTACCGTGTAGCTTCCCGGGTGCAGCCTGGTGACGCGGATGCCGCACTCGGCATCCTTCGCTGCCACCCCAATCAGTTCGGCCACCGCCTCTTCCAGTCCTGCGTGGACCTCGCTGGCGCTGGAGAACTCCAGGCTGATGGACCGCAAAGCAGGTCCTTCGGTGGGCTTGGCGGCGGTGGGGATCCGCTCCAATGTGGCTGTAGTCATGTACTGCACTTTCTGTGTTTCGTGCCAAGATGGCTCAACCATTCTACCGACTGCTCCGGTTAGATGTCAGATGACTGTCCTTTCGGGCGCTGGATGTGCAGTCACAAAGGCTTTTGTTCGCGGGATCGCAGCGAATCAACGACCATGGATCTCGGGGCCCGGGGGCCCTGGAAGCACCCGATCGATACGGCTTGAGGAGAATTCGGTATGAAGATCATGCGCCTGGGCGAAAGCGGCAGCGAGCAGCCTGCGGTCCTGGTTTCCCCGGCGGACGGCATCGACCGGTATTTCAGCCTGTTGCCCCTTACCGCCGACGTGGACGGGGAGTTCCTTGCCGGGGGCGGACTGGACAGGGTGCGGGATGCACTGGAGGCCGGGGAACTGCCGGTTTTGGCGGGCGCCGCTGCGCTTCGGGTTGGTTCCCCCGTGGCCCGGCCCGGTTCGGTGGTGGGCATCGGGATGAACTACGCCGCCCATGCCGCCGAATCGGGTGCCGAACCGCCAACGGTTCCCGTCGTCTTCCTCAAGCCCAGCAACACCGTCACCGGACCCTGCGACCCCGCCCCGCTTCCGCCGCACTCCACCCAATATGACTGGGAAGTGGAACTGGGCATCGTGATCGGCAGCGAAGCCACCTACCTCGGGTCCGTCGAAGAGGCGTCCAAGTGCATTGCCGGCTATGTGACCGCCAACGACTTCTCCGAGCGGGAATACCAGTTGCCGGGAGCGGCGGGGCAATGGACCAAGGGGAAATCCCTTCCCGGGTCCACGCCCCTGGGCCCCTGGCTGGTTCCGGCGGGGGAGATCGACGGCGGCAACCTGCGGCTGCGCAGCTGGGTGAATGGTGAGCCGCGCCAGGATTCGTCGTCGTCGGAGCTCATCTTTGATGCGCCCACACTGGTCCACCACTGCAGCCAGTACATGCGGCTTGAACCGGGTGACGTGATCCTGACCGGGACGCCGCAGGGTGTGGCCCTCAGCGGCCGTTTCCCCTACCTCCAGCCGGGCGACGTGGTGGAGGTAGAGGTGGACGGCCTGGGCCGCCAGCGCCAGGAGTTGTTCCGGGCACGGGCGGCCGTCAGAGCCTAGGGTTACTGGCCCGCTTTTACCGCCAGGACCGGGCAGTCCGCCTCCAGCAGGATGCGCTGGGACGTGCTGCCCATGATCAGCTTGCCCACCGGGGTGCGGCGGCGCAGGCCGATCACGATCAGTTCGGCGTTGTGCTCCTCCGCGGCGTCCAGCACCTCGGCCGCGGCATCATGGCCGCGGACGGGCCGCTTGATCAGGTACTCGATGCCCTGGCCGGCCAGCCGCTTCTCGATGTCCTGGATGTCGCCGTCCTGCGCAAAGCGGTTGTCCACCGGTGCTTCGCCCTTTGAGGAGTTGATCAGCACCAGGGTGCTGTTGCTCTTCCTGGCCTCGGTGATGGCCTGGGTGAGGGCGGCTTCGCCCTCGGGGGTGGGGACGTATCCCACAACGACGGTCATGGAGTCTCCTTTTCTGCTCGATGCGGGTAGTGGGATCTGGCGACGGGGCGGGCCTGCTCAGTCGCTGTAGTCAGCTGCGCCCGAATTGGCGGGAACCAGCGGCCTGCGGTCCGGACGGCTGCGCCGGTACAGCTTGTAGGCAAAGGGCCAGAGCAGGATGAGGCCAATGATGACATAGATCCCGACGGCGATCGGCTCGCTGAAGAGCCCTGCCGGGTCACCCGCGCTCAGCTGCAGGGTCTTGCGGAGCTGCCCTTCGATCCGCGGACCCAGGATCACGCCAAGGATCAGCGGCAGGACGGGAAGCCCGAAGCGCCGCATCATGAAGCCCAGTGCGCCCAGGACCAGCAGGATCACCAGGTCGAACGCCTGCAGGTTCACCGAGTAGGCGCCCAGCGTGGCGAAGAACAGGATGCCGGCATACAGGTAGGGGCGGGGCAGCTGCAGGAGTTTCGCCCACATCGGTGCCAGCGGGAGGTTAATCAGCAGGAGCAGCAGGTTGCCAATGAAGAGGCTGGCGATCAGCGCCCACACAAGGGGCCCTTGGCTTTCGAAAAGCTGCGGGCCCGGCTGGATGCCGTAGCTGGTGAAGGCGGCGAGCATGACAGCGGCGGTGGCGTTGGTGGGCAGGCCCAGTGCCAGCATGGGAGTCAGGGTGCCGGCGGCCGCCGCGTTGTTGGCTGCTTCCGGACCGGCAACGCCCTCGATGGCACCCTTGCCGAACTCTTCGGGGTGTTTGCTGAGGCGCTTTTCCGTGACATAGGAGAGGAAGGTTGGGATCTCGGCGCCGCCTGCCGGCAGTGCGCCGAACGGGAAGCCAAAGGCGGTCCCGCGCAGCCAGGGCTTCCAGGAGCGCTTCCAGTCGGACTTGCCCATCCAGGGCTGGCCCACGGGAATGGCATGCAGGGGGGTACGGCGCAGGTGCGCGGCCACCCAGAGGGCCTCTCCCACGGCGAAGATGGCCACGGCCACCACCACGATGTCCAGGCCGTCCGCCAGGAGCGGCTGGCCGAAGGTGAGTCGGCGCTGGCCGGTCACGGAGTCCATGCCCACAAGACCAATGGCCAGGCCCAGGCCCAGGGAAGCAAAGCCGCGCAAGCGCGACGAACCGAGTACGGCCGTGACCGCCAACAGCGCCAAGACCATGATGGCGAAGTAGCTGGGTGCACCAAGGCTCACTGCGAACTTCACCACGATCGGCGCGCAGACGGCCAGCAGCGCCGTGCCGATGGTGCCGGCGACGAACGAGCCGATGGCCGCCGTCGCAAGCGCCTGCGCCGCCCTGCCCGCCTTGGCCATCTTGTTGCCCTCGATGGCGGTGACCACGGAGGACGATTCGCCGGGGGTGTTGAGGAGGATCGAGGTGGTGGAACCGCCGTACATGCCGCCGTAGTAGATGCCGGCGAACATGATGAAGGCGCTGGTGGGTTCCAGGGCATAGGTGACGGGGAGCAGCAGGGCAACGGTCATGGCCGGGCCCAGGCCGGGGAGGACACCGACGGCGGTGCCCAGGACGACGCCGATGACGGCGTACAGGAAATTCATGGGGGTCAGGGCGGTGGCGAAGCCGTCCATCAGGGAGGACCAGACGTCCATTTAGAGGATTCCTTCCAGGAGGCCGGCCGGCAGCGCGATGCCCAGGCCGAGGTAGAAGCCGTAGAAGGTCAACAGGGACAGGGCCACGGAGATCGCGCCGTCCCGGACGTAGCGGCGGCTGCCGAGGGCCAGGACGCTGCCCCAGAACAGGACGGTTCCGGAGATCACCCAGCCGGCCCAGTCGATCAGCAGGATGTTCAGGATGAAGGCGCCGGCCAGCGGCAGGACGGTCTTCCAGTCGGCGGGGTGCGTGAGGTCGACGTCCTCGCCGCCCTCAGCCTCGCCCTTGCCGCCGCGCAGGACGTTGACGGCCAGCAGCACGGCGCAGACCACCAGCATTCCGGCCACGATGAACGGAACGGTTTTGGGACCCACCGGGTCGGACTTCGAATACGGGGTTACCAGGCCGTTGGCATCCAGGAAGACCAGGACGCCGGCCGCCCCGAGCAGGAGTGCAACTCCCAGCTCGGAGCGGCCTTTGAGGCCTGTGGTCAGGGAGGTCACGCCAACCCAAGCTTGGTGAGGACGTCCGCCACCCGCTTGTCCTGCTCGGTGAGGAAGGTCTTGAACTGGTCACCGGTGATGAAGGCATCGGTCCAGCTGTGGGTCTTCAGCGCTTCCTTCCAGCCGGCCGTGCCGTGCATCTTTTCCAGGGCTGCGATCAGGGATGCCTTGTCCTTGTCGCTGATTCCCGGAGGGGCCACGACGCCGCGCCAGTTGGTGAACACCAGGTCGATGTTGGATTCCTTGAGCGTGGGTGCGTCCACGCCGTCCAGGCGCTTCTCGCCGCTGGTGGCCAGGACCCGGACCTCGCCGGATTCGATCTGCTTCAGGTACTCGCCGGCGCCGGAAGCGGCGAAGCCCAGCTTGTTGCCCAGGATTGCGGGCAGGAGGTCGCCGCCGCCGTCGTAGGCAACGTAGTTGACCTTGGTGGCGTCGATGCCCACGGCCCCGGCCAGCTGCATGGGCAGCAGGTGGTCCGGGCCGCCGGGGGAGGAGCCGCCGCCCACGGCGATGGAACCGGGATCGGCTTTCCAGGCCTTCACCAGGTCATCGATGGTCTTGTACGGGGAGTCCTTGCTGACCATGATGGCGCCGGGCTCTTCGATCAGCCGGGCCAGCGGGGTGGTGTCGGTCAGCTTGGACTCGGACTTGTTGGTGTAGCTGGCGCCGACAACGCCCAGGCCCATGAGCATGGCAAGATCGCCGTTGCCCTTCTCGTTGACCACGCGGGCCAGGCCCACCGTGCCGCCGGCCCCTGCGAGGTTGAAGACCTCGGTGTTGGTGGAGATCTTCTCGTCGTCGAGGACCTTCGCGGCGGCGCGGGCGGTGGTGTCGTAACCGCCGCCGGGGGTGTTGGGGACCATGATCTGCAGGCCGGTGATGGGTCCGGCGGCGGCGCCGGAGCTTTCCGAACCGGTGGAGCTCTTGCTGGTGGCACCGCAACCGGTGGCCATCAGGGCGATGCCGGCGGCAACGGCGGCAATTCGCAATGCGCGGATCTGGCGCATGTGTTCCTCTTCTCTCGAACAAATTTGACCGGCATCGGCTGCCTTGCGGTTCCGATGCCTTGTGGTTCCGATGCTAGGGGCGGCCGTGACGCCGATCACTCTTGTGTACGCAGAGAAAGTTGTGTTCATTGCGTTCACGTTTCCAAACCCCCACAACCGCCCGGCCGCGGGCTTTGGGATATAGTTCCCGGTACCAACCCCGGCCCTGGGCCCGCGCTGCTGCGCGCATAAGGGGCCAGCCAAACCCGCCGGACAACTCCCGGCCCAACCAGCAACTCCAGGAAGACCATTGTGACTCGACGACGAGGAATGTCCCTCGCGGGGCAGTACCTTCTGCTGCAGTTGCTCATTGTCCTGGCCGTCCTGGTGGGCGTGGTGGCCATCTCCCTGGCCCAGTCCGCGGCCGCCTTCGAACGGATCGAAGGCAGGCGTGCCCTGTCGGCCGCGGAAGCCCTGGGCGGCAACCCCGTGGTGCGCGAACTCCTCCCGGACGCCGAACCGCGCGGCGGGGCCGTCCTGCCGTCGGTGGCGGAATCCGTCCGGATCGTCTCGGGCTCCTCCCGGGTCGCGCTCGCGAAACTGGACGGCACCGTGGTGGCGTCCTCGGACCCCAGCCTGCTGGGCGAGCCGCTGGAGCTCGGCGCCAGCCGGGTGATGGAAGGCAGGGCCTGGACCGGAGTGGTGGGCGGCACGCCGGCCCCGCTCCTCTCCGCCCACGTCCCGGTCCTGGACGATACCGGCCGCATGATCGGGATCGCCTCCATCAGCCGCAACTATCCCACCGTGCTCGAGCGGCTGGGCGACGCCGTCCCCAACCTCCTCACGTACCTGGGCGTCGCCAGCGTCCTGGGCATTGCCGGCTCCTTGCTGCTCTCGCGGCGGGTCAAACGGCAGACTCTCGGCATGGAACCCAGCGAAATCACCAGCCTGGTGGAGAACCGCGAAGCCATGCTGCACGGCCTCAAGGAGGGTGTGGTTGCGCTGGACCTGCACGATCGGATCACGGTGGCCAACCACAGCGCCCGCGCCCTGCTCGGACTCCCGCCCGACTGCGTGGGCAAACGCGTGGCGGGCCTCGCCGTCGAACCCGCCCTCAAGGAAGTCCTCACCCGGGACCAGCCCGGGCCGGACCAGCTGGTGCTGGTGGGGGACCGGCTGGTGGTGATGAACCGGGTGCCCATCCAGTCCCGCGGCCGGGTCATCGGCTCGGTCACAACCCTTCGCGACCGCACGGAACTCTCCGAACTGGAGCAGGAACTCGGCACCACCCGCACTGCCACGGACACCCTGCGGGCCCAGGCGCACGAGTTCGCCAACCAGCTGCACGTCATTTCCGGCCTGATCCAGATCGGCGAGTACGACTCCGTGGTCCAGTTCGTCAACGGTGCCACCGTGGACCGGACCCGGCTCAATGACGAAGTGACCGGCCGGATCAAGGATCCCGCGCTCGCTGCCCTGCTGATCGCCAAGTCCAGCCTCGCCACCGAACGGGGCGTGGCCCTGCAGCTGCACCCCGACTCCGTGCTGGACCCCGTTGATGACGAGTTGTCCCGGGACCTCACCACCGTGGTGGGGAACCTGGTGGACAACGCGTTCGACGCCGTCACCGGGCTTCCGCAGGGAGCCGTCACGGTGCGGGTGGAGGGCAAGGCAGGGAAAGACGTCGTGGTGACGGTGCGGGACAATGGTCCCGGCGTTCCCGGCAGCTCCACGGACCACATCTTCCGCCAGGGCTTCACCACCAAGGAACCGGGCCCGGCCGGCAGCCGCGGTTTCGGGCTGGCGCTGTCCCGGGTGGTGTGCCGCCGCAGTGGCGGGAACCTGGCGGTGGCCAACGATAATGGGGCTGTCTTTACCGCCGTGCTGAAACGAGGGAGTACCCAGCCATGATCAAGGTCCTGATCGTCGATGACGACTTCATGGTGGCCAAGGTGCATGCCGGCTTCATCCAGCGCACGCCGGGCTTCGCCGTGGTGGGTGCGGCACACACCGGGGCCCAGGCCGTGGCGGAAACCGAACGGCTCCAGCCGGACCTGGTGCTGCTGGACATCCACCTTCCGGACATCAACGGCCTTGACCTGATGCAGCGCCTGCGAGCGGTGGCACCGGAGCTGGACGTGCTGGTCATCAGTGCCGCACGGGAGGTGGAGACCGTGCGGAAGGCGCTCCGGGGCGGCATTGTCCATTACCTGATCAAGCCTTTTTCGCAGACGGACCTGCAGGAGCGGCTGGAGCACTACCGCAATGCCTACCAAGGCCTTGACGCGTCCAAGGACGTGGCCGAGCAGTCGGACGTCAACCGGGTGTTCGGCCTGGACCGCGCCGAACGTCCGCTCCCCAAGGGCTGCAGCATCGAGACCCTGAAGCTGGTGGAGGCGGCATTGAACGCTGCCGCCGGTGACGTGTCAGCCGCAGAAGTGGCCCAGGAACTGGGCACTTCCCGCGTCAGCGCCCGCCGCTACCTGGAATACCTGCACGACGAAGGCACCCTTGAGGTGCGGCTCAAGTACGGCGTGGGACGGCCGGAGCGCCGGTACGTCCTGAAGGGAGCCTGATTCCGGGCTGCGGCGTCTTTCAGCGCAGCAGCGTGTCCACCAGCCGCGCTGCGGTTTTGGCGGTCCGGCCGTCGATGTCGAAGGCCGGGTTCAGCTCCGCAACGTCCAGGTGCAGGAGCTTCCCGCTCCGCGCCACCTGCCGGCACACGGCGGAAATAACAGGCAGCGGCACGCCGTAGGCCGCGGGCGCGCTCACCCCGGGCGCCACGGCCGCGGGCAGCACATCCAGGTCGATGGTCAGGTACAGCACGTCGATGTCCGCCAGGAAGGCGTCCACGAAGTCCCGCACCCTCTCTGCGTCGCAGTCCTCGTCCAGCAGGTACCGAACGCCCAGCGTCCGGGCGGTGTCGAACAGGACCCGGGTGTTGTTCGGCTCCGAGATGCCCACGACGGCGTAGCGGAATTCCCGCCCGGCGTCCGCTTCCGCATGGGCCATCTGCAGGAACGGGGTCCCGGAACTGGGCACCGGCTCGTCGCGGAGGTCGAAGTGGGCGTCAAGGTTCAGGACACCAAGCCGCTGCCCGTTGCGGACCGCCGACGAGGCGCTGACGCCGAGGTAGCTCGCGTAGGCGGTTTCGTGGCCGCCGCCCAGGACAACGGTCTGGTGGCCGGCGTCCAGCAGGGCCGCCACTGCGCGGCCAAGCCGTTCCTGCCCGGCTTCCAGGTCTTCCCCCGGCACCGCCACGTCGCCGAGGTCAGCCACCGTCCGGTCGAGGTGGAAAGCGAGCGGGCCCAGCGCCTTCCGCAAGGCTGCGGGGGCGGCGGACGCTCCGGTGCGCCCCTTGTTCCGGCGCACGCCCTCGTCGCTGGCGAAGCCCAGCAGGGCCACGGGCCTGCCGGTCGCTGTACCCCCCGTACCCGGCGCACCCATCCCGTCCCCCGCACCCGCCGTGGTGCTGTCCAGCGTGTCAACTGCCTGCCACCATCGGCGGTGGCCGGGAGCGTCGCCGTCGAACCTCCCGGTCCAGGGCTGGGGCGGGACATCGACGGCGGGGAGCTGGAGGGACATGACTCAAGCTCACCGCATGCGGGGCACGAAAACCAGCAACGCCGCCGTCGTCCTGTCCGGGATCCAAGAACCCCTAACTCCAGGACCCGGCTTCCAGGTACCCGGACTTCTTACTGCGCCGGGGATATGCCGGGTGCAGGGGTTATGGTGAGAGCAGTCCGCCCCATCGAAGCGTGGCGTGTCCGCTTCCGGATCCACGCAACCATTCCAGGCTGGAGAGCCTTCCCCATGTTCGAAGCCCCAGACATCCTCTTTGCCGCGGCAGGCATCGCCGTCTTCATCGCCGCGGTCCTGCCCAAGCTGCTGCGCGACATGCCGCTGTCCATGCCCATGGTTTTCCTTGGTGCCGGGATGGGGGCGTTCGCGCTGATTCCATCGCTGCCGGACCCCAACCCGGTGGAGCACGGCGATTTTGTCATGCACCTTGCGGAGGTCTGCGTGATCATTTCGCTGATGGGCGCCGGACTGGCCCTGGACCGGCCGGTGGGACGCAAGCGCTGGTCCACCACGTGGCGGCTCCTGGGCATCGCCATGCCGTTGTGCATCCTGGGGTTGACGCTGCTGGGCATGTGGTTCCTGGGCCTGGGGCTGGGCGCGGCCCTGCTGGTGGCCGCCAGCCTCGCCCCCACGGACCCGGTCCTCGCGTCCGAAGTCCAGGTGGGCGAGCCCGCGGACCAGGATGGCCATACCGACAAGGAGGATGAGGTCCGGTTCGGACTCACCTCGGAAGCCGGGCTGAACGACGGGCTGGCTTTCCCGTTCGTGTACCTGGCCATTGCCATCAGCGTCGCCGGGGCAAGCCCAACTGCCTGGTTTGGCGAATGGTTCGGGCTGGACGTGCTGTGGCGGCTGGCCATCGGGCTGCTGGTGGGCTTCCTCACCGGCAAGCTGCTGGCAAGGGTCTTCTTCTCCGCCCATGCGGAGAGCTTCAGGCTGTCCAACCACTCCGAGGGGTTCGTGGCCCTGGCGGCGACATTCCTGGCCTATGGGCTGACGCAGATGGTGGCGGGCTACGGATTCATCGCGGTCTTCGTCTGCGCCGTGACCATCCGCGCAGCTGAACGCACCCACGGCTACCACCGGGTGCTGCACTCCTACGTGGAGCAGCTGGAACGGCTCCTGACGGTGGTGATCCTGGTCCTGCTCGGCGGTGCAATCGCCCGTGGGCTGCTTGAAGGGATTGGCCTGGGGGAAGTGCTGGTGGCGTTGGCATTCCTGCTGGTGGTCCGGCCGCTTGCCGGCTGGCTGGGCCTGCTGGGCGGCAAGACCGGGCCGCGGGAACGCGTGGCGCTCTCCTTCTTTGGCATCCGCGGCATCGGGTCGGTGTACTACCTGGCCTTTGCGCTGGGCGAAGGCCACTTCACGGACCAGGCACACTGGCTCTGGTCCTTCATCGGGCTGGTGGTGGCGCTGTCCATCGTGATCCATGGCGCCACCACCTCGCCCCTCATGAACCGGCTGGACCGGCTGCGCGAAAGGAAGGCGCTGGCGGTGTCCGGCGACGAGGGACTCGCGCCGAACACCCCTGTATAGCTGCATGCCGTGCAGCTATACAGGGGTGTAGCTACATGCCCAGTGCGGCCTCGATGGGCCCGATGGCGAAGAACAGTGCGAACGCCGCGGCCACGGCCCACATCAGCGGGTGGATGTCCTTGACCCGTCCCTGGACGGTGCGGATCAGGACGTACGCGATGAAGCCTGCGCCCAGGCCGTTGGCGATGGAGTAGGTGAACGGCATCAGGGTGAACGTCAGGAACGCCGGGATGGCGATGCCCCAGTCCTGCCAGTCGATCTTGCCCACCTGGGACACCATCATGAAGCCCACCACTACCAGCGCCGGGGCCACTGCCTCGAACGGCACCAGGTTGATCAGCGGGGTGAAGAACATGGCCACCAGGAACAGCAGGCCGGTGACCACCGAGGCGATACCGGTGCGGGCGCCTTCGCCGATGCCGGCGCCGGCCTCGACATAGATCTGGTTGGAGGAGACGGAAGCGCCGCCGCCGATGATGGCGCCGAGTGCGTCCACCTGGAGCACGCGGTCGACGTCGGGAATGTTGCCGTGCTCGTCCACCGTTCCGGCCTCGTTGGCCAGGCCCACCATGGTGCCCATGGCGTCGAAGAAGATGCTGAGCAGGATTACGAAGGCCAGCAGGGTGGCGGCCACGAAGCCGAGGTGTTCGAAGGCGCCGAAGGGATTGGCCTTGCCGATCAGGGACAGGTCAGGGGCGGCCCAGCCGGAGAACGCCGGCGCCACCAGGGACCAGCCCTGGGGGTTGAAGTTCTTGCCGTCGAAGCTGGGTCCGATGTGCAGGGTTGTCTCAAGGATCACGGACAGCACGGTGGAGGTGATGATGCCGATCAGGATGGCGCCCTTGATCTTGCGCACCACAAGGGCGATGGTCAGGATCAGGCCGAAAACGAACACGGCCGTGGGCCAGCCCAGCAGCTTGCCTTCGAAGCCAAGGCCAACGGGCACCGTGGTGCCTGCAACGTCCGGAATGCGCCGCACGAATCCGGCGTTGACCAGCCCGATCAGGGCGATGAACAGGCCGATGCCCACCACGATTGCCGTCTTGAGGCCGTCCGGCACGGCCTTGAAGACGGCGGTCCGGAAGCCGGTGAGGACCAGGATCAGCATGGTGACGCCGGAGAGGACCACCAGGCCCATCATGTCCGGCCAGCTGAGTTCCGGGTTTGTGGCCACGGTGACGGCCACGAAGGCATTCACGCCGAGGCCGGTGGCCAGCGCGAAGGGGTGCCGGCCCCAGGCGCCCATCAGGATGGTCAGGATGCCTGCCACGAACGCGGTCACGGCGGCCACGGCGGTGAAGCCCAGTGTGGTGCCGTTCGAGTCCGGACCGGACAGGATCAGCGGGTTCAGCACCACGATGTAGCTCATGGCGAAGAAGGTGGCGAACCCGCCGCGGATCTCGCGGGAAAGGTTGGAACCGCGCTCGGTGACCCTGAAATACCGGTCCAGGGCAGAGCCTTGCTTAAGCATTAGTCCTCCGGGGAAGTGTGTGGGGATACCTGCATCCTAAGGGGGCGGCAGGGAATGGGCCGGCAAATGCGCCTAGTCTGTAAGGAAGCCAACACAAGGAGCAGCCCAAACATGCGCCACGTCCGCCGCCGACTGCTGGGCTTTGTGCCCGGTTTCTTCGTCCTCTCCTTTGTCCTCGCCGCCGCGATGCTGGGCCTGGCGGGCCCGGCCAGCGCCCACGATGCCGCAGAGTCCACCAGCCCGGCCCAGGGTGCGGCGCTGCCGGCGCCGCCCGGCGAGGTTTCGGTGACCTTCAGCAACAAGCCGCTGGGCATCGGCTCGTCGTTCTCGGTCAAGGACGCCGGCGGTACCGAATGGGCTGACGGGTCCGTGCAGATCGTGGACAACGTGGCCACCCAAAAGCTTCGGCCAGGCGGCCCCGCGGGGAAGTACACCGTGGCATGGCGCGTGGTCAGTTCGGACTCGCACCCCATTGAGGGCACATTCACTTTCACCGCGGCCACAGGCGACCCGTCCGCAACGGCGGGCCCGGCCAGTCCGACGGCGGCGGGTGCAGTTCCGGGAATGGGTACAGCGCAGCCCGGGGTTACGGAGGAGCCGTCCGTGCCTGCCAATGCCGGCGAGCCCTTCCAGTGGAGCATCGTGATTTTTGCGGCCGTTGCCGTGGGGCTGCTGGTGGCCCTCGGCGTCCTGGCCCGGCGCCGGCTCACAGGCGACGGGGATGACGGGGACGGCATGGATGCCGGGGAGGACGGCCGGGGGTAGCCCGGCCCGGGGGTGCCGGCCGGCTCCGGCCTGGCGGCGGGCAGGGCTGTCAGCAGGTCAGCACCGCAAAGCTGCCCGTTGCCGGGAAGGCGCCGCCGGACGGGTGGCCACTGCCCGGATTGACCTTGGCGGAGATGGCCTGGCCCACCGTCTTGGCCTGGCGCAGTACTTCCTTGGGCGACGGCGTGATCAGCTCACCCACTCCCACCAGGTAGATGCCAATGGCCCGCATGGCCGCTGCCACGTTCCGGCCTACGGCGATCCCGAAGTCGTTGAGCATGCGCCGCAGCTGGCTGTGGGCGCACCTGGTCAGGACGATGTGGTCGGCCACCAGGATGCCGGTGGGGGTGTGCACCTGCCATTGCGGAGCGGCGCCGTGCCCGGGTCCCTGGAGCATGGTCAGCTGGACCGCGCGGGTTGTGTTCCGGACGTCCACGCTGTGGCTTGTGGCGTAATTGCGCAGATGGCGCAGGATCTCGTTGCGCTCCCGGAGGGTGTCGCTGTCCGCCGCGTCGCAACGCTGCAGCGATGACGTGTTTGCGGGTTGCCCGGCGCCGAGGATGTCCAGCCCGTCCACCACAATGGAGGCCACGCGGTGGCGGCGCAGTTCTGCGGCCACGGCAAGCCCGGACAGGCCCGTGCCAATGATGACAGTGGTGGTCTGTTCGGTCTGGGCATCCCCAGGCATGCTTGACACTACAGTTTCCCTCCTTCGAAGCTTTCGGCAGGTGCCGGCGTCCTCGCCGGCCCGCGTCCCGTTACCCCCAAGTACGGCCGCAGCGCATGGCCCGGGACAGTGCGCGCAGGAAGTTGCGGTTGGCGTCCCGGACCAACAATGTCCTGAAGACTACAGAACAAATGCGGCCGTGGATAGCCCAATGAGGAAAACGTTTCTGATGACATGAAGGCGCTTTCCCAGCCGCTCCGGAGGGCCTGTGGATAACCCGGCCTACCCGCCCCTGAACAGGCTTGCTAAGCCCTGGGGGACGGAGAATAGTGGGAATCGGGAACGGGCCTTTTCCTGCCGGTGCCGCTGGGGGCCGGGATGCACGGGGAGTGGTCCGTTTTCTGGCAGAATAGCCGCAACATCAGGCGTATCGCGAGGAGGCGGCCCCCATGGGCTCACGAGAGTTGCACCCGGACCAGGCCCGGGACGGTGGTGGTGCGTCACCCGCTCCCCACGGCATCGTGGTGGGCGTGGACGGTTCGGACCATGGCCAGTGCGCCTTGGTGTGGGCCGCGCGGGAAGCCCAGCGCCGCCGTCGTCCGCTCCATATCGTCACCGCCTATTCCGTGCCGATCTTCGCCGCGTCCGGACTGGACGGAGGCTATGCCACGGTGGACGATTCCGTCATCCGTGAAGGTGCCGAGGCCATCGCCAAGCAGGCTGTTGAAAAGGTTTCCGCTTACGACATTGATGTCAGTTCCTCCGTAGAGAACGGCGACGCAGCAGGAGTCCTGCTGGAAATCTCCGAAACCGCGGAACTCCTGGTGGTGGGCACCCGCGGCCGCGGCGGCTTCGTGGGCCGCCTCCTGGGATCGGTCAGCAGTGCCCTGCCTGCCCATGCAAAATGCCCCACCGTGACGGTCCCCTTGTTCTGTTCGGACCGGCTCGGTGAAACCACCGAGGACCGCCGCGTCAAGGCGGAGCAGGCCAAGTCCGGCCACCGGCTGGTGGAGAACGTGGTGGTGGTCGGCGTCGATGGCTCCGAGCAGGCACGCGTTGCCGTCCTCGAAGCAGCCGACCAGGCCGAACGGCTGGGTGCCTCGCTCCGCGTGATCTGTGCCGTCCCCCAGTACAGCGGTTCCCTGGCCTGGGTTCCCGCACCCATGGACCGGAAGGCATTGTTTGACGATATCAGGGTCACCCTGGAGGCCGGCATGGCGTGGCTCCGCAGCCACTACCCGCACCTGCGGGCTGACTACGAGCTGAAGGACGGTTCGCCGGTGGACGTGCTCGTGGAGGAAAGCCGGCACGTGGAACTGGTGGTGGTGGGTACCCGCGGCCGCGGGGGCTTCACCGGAATGCTTCTGGGCTCAACGTCCGATGGTGTCCTGCACCATGCAAAGGGCCCGGTCATGGTGGTCCCGGACCGGGAAGACCCCCGCCTGGCGGACCGTGCGCGGTTCGGTCCGATCCTCGGCGACGCCGCCTAGCCGGCACCGGACAAACAGCAAGGCATCCCCGGAATACCGCCGCTCGGATAAGGCATCTGGGACATGGAGCAGCCAGGGCTGTCAAAAGTCGGCACCAGCACGGACGCCGGGCTGGTGCTGGACCTGCGCCGGCTCGACGCCGGAATGCTGGGCTTGGCGGGTGGCAAGGCAGCCAACCTTGGAGAGCTGTTGTCCGCAGGGTTGCCGGTCCCGGAGGGTTTCTGCCTCACTACCGCTGCATACCGGCAGGCAACCGGCGCCCCCGACTCCCTGCCTCCCGCGCTGGCCGGGGTTTATGCCACCCTGGGGGACGCCGCCCGGTCCGGCGTTACGGAACCGCATGACGTGGCAGGGCTGGGTGAAACAGCCCGTGCCGCGATCCTGGCACTTCCGCTTCCGGCGGCGGTTTCCCGCGAGGTGGAACAGGCGTACGCGGCCCTGGGACCCGATGTTCCGGTAGCGGTCAGGTCCTCGGCCACCGCAGAAGACCTGCCATTCGCCAGCTTCGCCGGGCAGCAGGACACCTACCTCAACGTCGTCGGAGTGCCTGCCCTGCTTGAGGCCGTCCGCAACTGCTGGGCGTCGCTGTGGACGGACCGGGCAACCGCATACCGGGCAAGCCTGGGGATCGATCCGGCCGGCGTGGCGCTCGCGGTGGTGGTCCAGCGGATGGTGGACGCGGACGCCGCCGGCGTCATGTTCACGGCGAACCCCCTGACCGGCCGCAGGCGGCAGATCGTTATCGATGCCAGTCCCGGCCTGGGCGAGGCCGTCGTCTCAGGCGCCGTCAATCCGGACCACTTCGTGGTGGACGCCCTGACCGGAAGGGTCCTGGAACGGAAACTGGGAGATAAGGGTGTGGCGGTACGCCCCCTTCCCGGCGGCGGGACGCAGACCCTGAAGGTTCCCGCAACCAGCAATGCTGCCTGCCTGACGGACAGCCAACTGGCTGGACTGGCGCGCCTTGGCCTGGAGGCCGAGGATCATTTCGGCGCCCCGCAGGACACCGAGTGGGCCATCGACCGTACCGGGGCCCTGTGGCTCACCCAGTCCAGGCCGATCACCACCCTCTACCCCGTCCCGGAGAGCAACGGTGCCGCGGGCAGGGTCCCCCTGGGCAGCCCCGCCGCAAGCGGTACCAGGGCGTATCTCTGTTTCAGCCTGGCCCAGGGGCTTACCCGCCCGCTGACGCCCATGGGCCTTGCGGCGCTGCGGCTCGTCGCCTCCTCCATCGCCCAGGCTGCAGGCTTCCCTGTTCCGGACCCCCGTGGCGGACCGTCGCCCTATGCCGAGGCCGGGCAGCGGATCTACGTCGACTTCACCACTCCCATCCGCAGCACCGTGGGCCGGCGCCTTGTACCCCGCGTCTTCGACATCATGGAGGCCCGGACAGCAACGGTCATGCGGCAACTGTTCGACGATCCCGCCTTTTCGGTGACCACGAGGACGCCTTTCGGGCTGCTGCATCACATCGTTCCCGTCGCAGCCCGCGCCAGGGTTCCTGCCACGCTTCTCCGGGCGCTGGTCCGGCCCCGGGCAGCGCTCCGGCGGCTGGACCGCTTCACGCGCGACTTCGAGGCATCCCTGGGCTCCGAAGACGGTGCCGGCGCGTCGGCACGCCTTGACCACGCCGAATCCCTCCTTGGGCAGCGCCTGTTCCCGATTGTTCCGGCAATTCTTCCCCTTCCCGCCCTGGGGTTCGCCATGCTCGGCGTTGCGGGAAGAGTGCTGGGTGGCAATGCCTGGGCTGAGCTGCAGCCCGTGATCCGTGGCCTGCCCAACAACATCACCACCGAAATGGACCTGGAGCTGTGGCACCTTGCCAAGGAAATCCGGGAAGACGTTCAATCACGAACCGAACTCATGGCCGGCGATCCCACCGTCCTGGCAGCCGCGTTCCAGGCCGGACAGCTGCCCGCACGCCTCGATGCGGGCCTCACCCGGTTCCTGGACGAGTACGGCCACCGGGCAGTGGGCGAAATCGACGTTGGCCTGCCGCGATGGTCCGAAGAGCCGGCACACATCCTGGGCATCCTCGCCAATTACCTCAGGCTCGAGGACCCGGCCCTGGCGCCTGACGCACAGTTCAGCAAGGCTGTGGAGGACGCGGAAACGCAGGTGGACCGGCTCGTTGCCCGCGCCGCCGCCCGCGGCAGGATCCGGGGAAGGCTGGTGCGTGCCGCGCTGCACAGGGCACGGCTGTTCGCCGGCCTGCGCGAGCTGCCAAAGTACCAGCTGGTGACCGGCCTCGGGGAAGTCCGCCGGCAACTGCTGCTGGTGGGCGGGGAGCTGGCCCGGGCGGGCGTCATCGAACAGCAGGACGACGTGTTCTTCCTGGACCTGGTTGAAACCAGGCAGGCCTTGTCCGTGGACGCCGACGGCGGAGCGCCCGTCCAGGACTTTCGCGCACTCGTGGCCGGCCGCCGCGAGGATTACGCCCAGGAGCTCAGGCGCCGGCATATTCCCCGGGTTCTGCTCTCGGATGGAACCGAACCCGAAGCGGTGCGCACCGCCGTCGGCGTCACCATGGAAGGAATGCTGACAGGCAGCGCAGCCTCGGCAGGAACAGTGACCGCTGCCGCGCGCGTCATCCTGGATCCCGTGGGAGCCCGGCTTGAGCCGGGCGAAATCCTGGTTGCCCCTTCCACGGACCCCGGCTGGACGCCGCTGTTCCTCACTGCGGGCGGGCTGGTGATGGAAATGGGCGGAGCCAATTCCCACGGCGCAGTTGTGGCCAGGGAGTACGGGATACCTGCGGTGGTCGGAGTCGCGGACGCTACCGGGCTGATCAGGACCGGCCAACAAATAACGGTCGACGGCGGTGCGGGCACCGTAGTGCCGGAACGGCCCGGCCGGCAGCAGGATGGGGGCGCTGCGGGTGACACCGATCCACCTGCACCGGCGTAGTCTTTACCTATGGGCTCCAACACGCTGGATTCCAGCGGACCGTCGCAACGAAACAGCACAATGAACCGCCGGGCATGGCTGCGGTGGCTGCCCGCCGTCGCGGCTCCGCTGGCGATCGCTGCGGGCGCCTTGGCCGGCTCCCTTCCGGCCGGTGCCAGCAACCCACTTCCGGCCAAGACGCCGGCGCAGGTCCTGGAGTTGGCGGCAAGCCACCAGGTGCACACGTTCTCAGGGACAGTGGAGCAGTCCGCCGACCTGGGGCTTCCGGAGCTGCCCGCCACCGGGAAGCCATCCGGTCCCGCGGCCGCGGGGAGTGCCGCATCCGTGATTGAGCTGCTGTCCGGCAAGCACACCGCGCGCGTCTACCTGGACGGCAAGGACAACGCCCGCGTGCAGGTGATGGACCAACTGGCTGAACGTGACGCGGTCCGCCACGGCAGCGACGTCTGGTTCTATTCGTCGAAGGACAACACAGCCGCACACTTGACCCTGCCGGAGCATGCCCAGGATCCATCCCGGGCGAAGGACCATCAGTGGGCAGGTGGGATGCCGACGCCAGGCGACCTGGCACAACGCTTCCTGTCCAAGGTTGAACCGACCACGGCCGTTTCGGTGGGGCCGGACGTTTCCGTCGCAGGACGGGCTGCCTACAACCTGCTGATTGAGCCGCGCACCGACGCGACCCTGGTGGGTAAGGTGGCCATCGCCGTCGACGGTGAAAACGGCATGCCCCTGTCCGTGCAGGTGACCGCACGCGGAGCGGACACCCCGGCGTTCCGTTCCGGGTTCACCAGCCTTTCGCTGGAGGCTCCTGACCAGTCCGTCTTCACCTTTACCCCGCCTCCGGGCAGCACGGTCAAGGAACTTCCCGTTCCGGACAAGCTCCATGAGCCCGCAGACATGCACAGCCCCGACGGCATGCATCCCGGTGCCACTAAAGACGTTTCCGTAACCGGCGCCGGATGGGAGACCGTGGTGGGCACGGCGCGTGGGTCTGCTGCCGCTGCCGAGTCGCTGCTGCAGGACCCGCTGCTGTCCCAGGCCGCCGTTGCCGTCCCCGGCGGCCGGCTGCTCTCCACCGCCCTGCTCAACGTCCTGGTCACGGACGACGGCCGGATCTTCGCAGGAATGGTGCCGCCGGAGCGGCTGCAGGCCGCAGCAGCAGCGGCCCAATAAGTGTTGGGTGGACGGGGGAGTGTTGGCCGGACGGGGGCCGGCCCGGTGAGCGCGGGGTTGGCGATCGAGACCCGGGGACTCAGCAAGCACTTTGGCCGGCAGGCCGCCGTCGACAGCGTGGACCTGGCCGTCCCGCACGGGAGTGTCTTCGGCTTCCTGGGGCCCAACGGCTCCGGCAAGACCACCACCATCCGGATGCTGCTCGGCCTGGCGGCCGCATCCGCGGGGACGGTTCACCTGCTGGGCCAGGAGATGCCCGGCAAGCTCCATGATGTGTTGCCGCGCGTGGGCGCCCTGGTGGAAGGCCCCGCCTTCTACCCTTTTCTGTCCGGCGCCGCCAACCTGCACCGGCTCGACGCCGCGGGCCCGCACACCGTGCCCGCCACACGCAAAGCGAGGGTGCAGCGGGCGCTGGAGCGCGTGGGCCTGGAGCACGCCGCCGGCAAACGGGTGCACGCGTACTCCCTGGGCATGAAGCAGCGGCTGGGCATCGCCAACGCCTTGCTGTCGCCACGGGACCTGCTGGTACTGGACGAACCCACCAACGGGCTGGACCCGCAGGGCACCCGGGAAGTCCGGAACCTGGTGCGGTCGCTGGCGCATGAGGGCACCACCGTTTTCGTGTCCAGCCACCTGCTGGCCGAGGTGGACCAGATGTGCACCCACGCTGCCGTCATGAGCGCAGGAAAGCTCGTGGCACAGGGGCCCCTGGCTGAGCTGCGGCAGGCCGGCAGCACCCGGCTCCGGCTGGTAACCCCCGACGGCGGTGCGGCCCGGCAGGTCCTGGCGCGGCTGGGGCTGGTACCGGAACCTGGACACGCTGAACCCCGACACGCTGAACCCCGACAAGCTGAACCCGGACCCGCTGAACCCGGACCCACTGAACCCGGACCCACTGAACCCCGACCCGCTCAACCCGCGCGGGCGCGGCCGGACGGCGAGACGATCGTTGCGGCCATGGTGGACGGTGCCCAGCCGCCCGCGGTGCTTCCCGAGGACGTCGTGGCGCACCTGGTCCAGGCCGGCGTCCGGGTCCGGGGATTCGCCGTCGAGCGTGAAAGCCTTGAGGACCGCTTTGTTGCCCTCACGGGGGAAGGATTCGACGTTGCCCAGTAGTGTTCCCGCGGATCTTCCGGAGGCTGTCGGAACAGCCCGGCCGGCCGCAGTGCCGCGCAGTTCCGGGCTGTCCCTGTTGGGGTCGGAGCTCAAGGTCCTGTTCGGGCGCCGGCGGACCTGGGCGCTGCTCCTGGCGCTCGCTGCCATTCCGGTCCTGATTGCCGTTGCCGTGAAGGTCTCTTCCGCGGTCCCGCCCGGGCGGGGACCCGCCTTCCTTGACCGGATCACCCAGAACGGCCTGTTTGTGGCCTTCACCGCCATGCTGGTTTCCGTGCCGCTGTTCATGCCGCTCGCGGTAGGTGTGGTGGCGGGGGATACGATCGCCGGGGAGGCGAACCTGGGCACCCTCCGGTACCTGTTGGTGGCACCGGCCGGGCGGGTCAGGCTCCTCCTGGTGAAGTACGCGGGCGCGCTGGCCTTCTGTATCGTGGCCCCGTTGACCGTCGGTCTTGCCGGCGCTGCCATTGGCGCGGCACTTTTCCCGGTGGGTCCCGTGACACTGTTGTCCGGCGGGGTGGTCCAGCCGTCCGAAGCTGCCCTGCGCATCGTGCTGATCGCTGCCTACCTGGCGGTGTCACTCGCCGGCCTTTCGGCGATCGGGCTTTTCCTGTCCACGCTGACAGTGGTGCCGGTGGGAGCGATGGCCGCCACCGTGGTGGTCTCGGTGGTCTCGCAGGTCCTTGACCAGCTTCCGCAGCTGGAGTGGCTGCACCCCTGGCTCTTTAGCCACTACTGGCTTGGTTTCGGTGACATGTTGCGCCAGCCGTTAGTGTGGGATTCCTTTGCCAGCAATGCGCTCCTGCAGGCCGGGTATGTGGCAGTGTTCGGGGCGCTCGCCTATGGCCGGTTCGTCACCAAGGACATCCTGAGCTGAGGCAGTCAAGCAATCTATCCGTGGAAGTCAACCGCACCGTTCAACCGCACAATTCATCCGTGCCGCCTAGTAGCGGGCCGCGTAGGGATAGAGGTCCATCCCCACCATGGAGCTGATGGTGGAAACGGTGATGCCTTCCTGCGGGTTGAGTGCCTGCACCACCTGGCCGTTCCCGAGGTAGATGGCCACGTGGTAGAAGTTCGGTGCCGACCCCCAGACCAGCAGGTCGCCGCGACGGGCCTGCGAAATGGGGACGTGGACCGGCGCGGCGGCATATTGCTGTGAAGCTGTGCGGGGGAGGTACTTGCCGGCTGCGGCGAAGGCGTTCTGCACCAGCCCGGAGCAGTCAAAGCCGTAGGGGCCGGTACCGCCCCACTGGTAGAAGTACGGCGCGCCCACCTTTCCCAAAGCGACGGTGATGGCTGCCTCGTAGGTGCCCGAGCCGGTGGCAGGGGCAGGCGCCGGTGCAGGCGCGGCGAGTGCGGGTGCCGGTGCAGCGGGTGCGGGTGCGGGTGCTGGTGCTGGTGCGGCAGGGGCGGGTGCGGGGGCAACCGGAGCAGGAACGGGGGCGGGTGCAGCCGGGGCAGGCGCAGGGGCGGCGGGGGCGGGAGCAGCCGGGGCAGGCGCTGCCGGAGCCGCCGGGGCCAGTTCCTGCCCGCGGCTGTTCTGGTTCGCTGCCTGGTTCGCTGTCTGGCCAGCTGCCTGATTCTGTGCTGCCTGGTTTTGGGCGGCATTGTCCTGCTCAGCTTTTTCCTGGGCGGCCTTGTCTGCGGCGGCGGACAGGGCGGCAAGCCGCGCCTCTTCACGCTGCCGTTCCAGGGCATCCACGCGGGCCGATTCAAGGGCCACAGTGGTGTTGCGGAGCTGCGCCAACTGGTCCACCAGGATGGTCCGCTGCGCTTTCGCGTCGGCCACGGCCTTGGCCTGCGCGGCATTGGCCTGTTCCGCCTGGGACTTCCGTTGTTCAGCGGTCTTCGCTGCGTCGTCTGCGGCTTTGGTGGCATCGTCGGCAGCTGCCGTCAGGGACCGGTAGGCGGTGGCCGCGGTGTCCGCCGCTTCGAAGGCCCGGCTGCGGCTGGCCGAGAGGGCCTCGAGCGTGGCTGCCTGCTGCAGGCTCTCGCTGCCGCTGGCAATGGTTCCGAGGGTCGGGTTCAGGCCGCCGTTGCGGTACAGGTCCCCGGCAAGCTGCCCAACCTGCTTCCGGGTCTTGTCCTGCTGTTCACGGGCGGACGAGGCTTTGGCTGATGCAACGGATGCCGCTTCGGTCCTTTGCTGCAGCTCCACCAGTGCCTCGCTGTACGAGTTGTTGGCCTGCATGGCCACGGCAAAGGCTGCCTGCTGGGCTGCGGACGCGTCGGCAAGGATGCGCTCGATGGCGCCGACCTGGTCCGCCGTGGCGGCCTCACTGGCCTTAGCCGCGGCAATGTCCTCCGGCGAAGGGATGTCAGGCGACGCCGGAACGGCCAGTGGAGCGGACGGCGCCGGTACAGCGGCTGCCGGCGTTGCCGCGGATGCAAAAAGGACGACGGCGGCGCACAGCACGGCCGTCCTGCGGCCGGATCCGGATAAAGCCATCTGCAGAGACCTCGCAACGTTAAGGCCGGGAGTGAGGTTCTGGATGCGGCACGACGATGCCCCTCAGCTGCCCCCAGCAGTCCGAGGTTACGTGACCCCCTGCACATTAGCAACAGCAGTCACATCAATAACATAAACCACAACAGTGTCATTAGGGGCGGTTTTTGTCCGGTGTGTCGTGGTCGGCCGGGGTCAGGCGTGCTGGTGCGCCTCATGCTCGGAGTGGCTGGCAGGTTCCAGCTGGAAGGTGCAGTGGTCGGTATCGAAGTGGGAGCCCAGGCAGGTGATGAGCTTGTCCAGCAACTGGTCGGCGCCGCGGGCATTGAGCACTCCGTCCTCCACCACAACGTGGGCCGAGAAGACGGGGACGCCGGACGTGATGGTCCAAATGTGGATGTCATGCACATCCGTCACACCGGCCACCGAAAGGATGTGCTCGCGGATCATCTGCACCTCCACCCCTTTGGGACTGGCTTCCAGGAGGACGTCCACCACATCGCGCAGCAGGCTCCACGCCCGCGGCAGGATCATCAGCGCGATCAGGACGGAGGCAATGGTGTCCGCCGCCTGGAAGCCGGTCAGCATGATCACTGCGGCGGCGATGATGACGGCCACGGAACCAAGGAGGTCGCCAAGGACTTCCAGGTAGGCGCCGCGGATGTTCAGGCTCTCATCCTGTGCCGTGCGCAGGATCACGAGCGACACCAGGTTGGCCACCGCACCGAGGACGGCCGCAAAAAGCATGATGTCCGTCTGCACTTCCGGCGGGGCACCGAACCGGCGGAGCGCCTCCGTGAAGATGACCACGGAGATCACGATCAGGATCAGCGCATTGGCGAGGGCGGCCAGGACCTCAGCGCGCTGGTAGCCGTACGTCCGCTGGTTGCTCGCCGGGCGGCCCGCAATCCAGGAGGCCAGGAGCGCGATGGTGACACCTGCCGCGTCCGAGAGCATATGTCCCGCATCGGCGAGAAGGGACAGCGATCCGGACAGCACAGCCCCGATGATCTGGATGACCACCACGCCAAGCGTGATTCCCAGGACGGCCACAAGGCGTTTCCGGTGCCGCCCCGTGGCGGTGATCCCATGGCTGTGGCTGTGGTCGTGTCCCATGCTTACAAGGCTAGCCCCAGCCCAGCTCATGCAGCCGGTCATCGGAAATCCCGAAGTGGTGGGCGATCTCATGCACCACAGTTACGGCCACCTCGTGGATCACATCGTCCCTGGAACCGCAGATCTCCAGGATGGGTTCGCGGAAAATGGTGATCCGGTCCGGCAGCGAACCGGCGTCCCACCAGGAATCGCGTTCCGTCAGCGGAACCCCTTCGTACAGTCCCAGCAGCACGGTGTCCGGATCTTCCCCCGGCCCCGGCACGTAGTCGTCGTCGATGAAGACGGCCACGTTGTCCATGGCCCGGGCCAGCCTGTCCGGAATGCTGTCCAGGGCATCCTGGACGGCTGCCTCGAACTCGTCAGGGGACATGGTGAATTCCGGCGGTTCGTGCGGGCCGTCGGGAATGATGGGCAGTCCCGGCGGAAGGCTGGCTGGCATACCCCGACTCTAGCGCCGAAGCGGCCGCGGGCCGCCGTGGACCCGGCTCCGCCGCCGGGTGAGCCCCACCCCCACCAGGCATACCAGCCCACCCACCAGTCCCAACGCCGAGGGGATTTCACCAAGCAGCAGCCAGGAGATGAAGACCGTGGTGCCGGGGACCAGGTATGTGGTGGCGGCCAGCTTCCCGGCGTCCACCAGTGACAATGCGTACGCCCAGGTGGTGAAGGCGATGGCGGTGGGGAACACCCCCAGATACACCAGCCCCAGCGTGGCCTGCGGCGGAGCCGCCTGCACCTCGGACACCAACTGCCCGGCGAACGGCAGGCAGCACACTGCCCCCACCACGATGCCAAACCAGGTTGCCTGCGCCGCCGGGAACTTCCGCACCACCGGCTTCTGGATGATGACGCTGACGGCGGCGAGCACCGCGGCAAGGAGGCAAAGCGCCACCCCGGCCAGGTCCGCCGTCGAACTTTCCCCCGTCCGTGGCTGTCCGGAGCCGAGGGCGATCATTGCGACGCCGGCGAAAGCCACGGTGCTGCCGATGAGCAGCCAGCGCGGGAAGCCTTCCTTGAGGAAGATGCCGGCCATGATGGCCACCAGGATGGGGTTGACGTTGATCAGCAGGGCGCTGGTGCCCGCATCAAGGATGTGCTCGGCGGCGTTCAGCGCCACGTTGTAGCCACCAAACCACATCACGCCATAGGCGAGGATGGGCAGCCATTCCCGTCCCCGCGGCAGCATCCGGCTCCTGAGCAGTTGCGGCACCACCAGGAAAGCCAGCACGACGGCGGCAATCGCCAGCCTGCCCAGGGTCAGCGGGCCGGGGGAGAAGTGGGGGCCGATGGCCCGGATGCCCACGAACGCTGAGGCCCACAGGACCACCGTGACCACCATGGCCGCCACGCCGAGGGCCTTCACGGGCTTTCCTGCTGCAGTGGCGGACGCCAGGGGTTCATGGGCGGGGCTGGTTGGCGGCATGGGACAAATGTACGGCCGGAACGGACGCCGGGCTGGCGGAAATCGGCCATGTCGGCAGCGGTGGTAACCGTGCCTGCGCCTTCCAGGGCCTACTTCGAACCGGCCCAGGCCAGCAGTTTGTCCGCCGGCCAGGTGGTGATGATCCGCTCGGCAGGCACGTTGTTGCGGGCGGCCCGCTCGGCACCGTACTGCAGGAAATCCAGCTGCCCTGGTGCGTGCGCGTCGCTGTCGATCGAGAACAGGCAGCCTGCATCCAGCGCCAACTGGATCAGCGCATCGGGCGGGTCCTGCCGTTCCGGGCGGGAATTGATCTCGACGGCCACGTTGTGCTCCGCGCACGCGGCGAACACTTCCGCGGCGTCGAATTCCGACGGCGGCCGGGTTCCGCGGGTGCCCTCCACCAGCCGCCCGGTGCAGTGGCCCAGGACGTTGGTGTGCGGGTCCTGGATGCCGCCGAGCATCCGGGCGGTCATGGTCTTCCTGTCCGCGCGCAGCTTCGAATGAACGCTCGCCACCACAATGTCCAGGCGGTCCAGCAGCCCAGGCTCCTGGTCCAGCTGGCCGGACTCCAGGATGTCCACTTCGATCCCGGTCAGCAGCCGGGTGTTCCCGCCGTTGCTGTTGATCGCTGCCACCACGTCCAGCTGGTCCAGCAGGCGCCCGGCCGACAGCCCGTTGGCGATGGTGAGGTTGGGGGAGTGGTCGGTCAATGCCAGGTACTCCCGGCCCAGCACCTCCGCTGCCGCCACCATCAGCTCAATGGGGGAGCCGCCGTCGGACCATTCGCTGTGGCTGTGCAGGTCGCCCCTCAATGCCCCACGGATTTCCGTCCCACCGGAGGCCAGTGGCTGGGCGCCCTTCTCCCGGAGGTCGGCCAGGTAGTCGGGAACCTCGCCGTCCACCGCCTGCCGGATCACCGCGTAGGTCCGGTCGCCGATGCCCTTCATGGACTTGAGCCGGCCGGTCCGGGCCCGGGTGGCTACTTCCTCAGGGCCAAGGGGGCTGATGGCCGCCGCCGCTTTGCGGAAGGCCTGGACCTTGAAGGTGGCGGCGCGTCCGCGCTCCAGCCAGAAAGCAATCTCATTGAGCGCTGCGACGGCATCCATCCGTCCATCTTGACCCGTGCGGCGGCCCAACGGCGCGGTTTTTCGCCGATTTTGGATAATTCCTGCGGAGGCCCTATAGTTTTAGAGTCCAGTTCGGAGAAACGCAAAGGACAAAGACGGAAAGCCTCGCTTGACGCCTTTTATTTTGTTCCGAACGGGTTCTGGCCCCCATCGTCTAGCGGCCTAGGACACCGCCCTTTCACGGCGGCGGCACGGGTTCGAATCCCGTTGGGGGTACGCAAGGAACTGGTCAAACAGGCTAAAAAAGTCTGGTAGGCTGGAAGCCTTGAAAAAAGCGGTAGAGATACTGCGAAAGCAAGAAACGCAAGGCCCTGTAGCGCAGTTGGTTAGCGCGCCGCCCTGTCACGGCGGAGGTCGCGGGTTCAAGTCCCGTCAGGGTCGCTCTGATTGTTGGAAGAAATTCCGGCTGTCATGGTGACTAGTCACCTAGGCTCTGTAGCTCAGTTGGTAGAGCGTTCGACTGAAAATCGAAAGGTCACCGGATCGACGCCGGTCGGAGCCACCACTGGGAAGCATCGGTTCTTCGGAACTGGTGCTTTTCTTCATTTAACCGCCATTGGCCAGCCGCTCTTCAAGTGCGTTCCGTGCCCTTGTCCAGGTGGATGGCCCCGGAGCAACTGTCCGGCGCCCGCCTCACCTCCGGCGCACCAACCGCGGCATTGGCACGCAAAATCGAAACCGACACCCTTGGTCGCCTGCGCAGCCCACATTTGCGTATCGATACGGAATATGGGCGGCGCCGGCGAATGTGCGCGTCATGCTCAGGTGGGCCGCCCTTTAGGGATCGTGCGTGCCCGGCGCCACCAGGACGAGCGGCCTGCGGCGGCGTGGCCTGCGCAACAAATCGCTTGTCTTGCCAGGAAAAAATCGCGCCGCCCTGCAACATTTGATTATTGCCAAACCGATGTGGCACGCGCGCGCGTTGGCTTGCGTAAGCGCTTGCACCCTACTCGGCGGTAGCCGTTTTTGGGCTGTGAAACAGGGTTTGAACTGCATCCGGCGCCCGTTCTAGCGTGGAGCGCGGCGGAGGGAAAGCATGCTTTCCATCGGCCGCAGGGCCCCACCCAGGTCCTGATCCCCCCAGCACAACGGCGTCCCCGGCGACGCCTGAGGTGTTACCGGGCCGCGGTTGTTTTCGGGGTTATGGGCACATGCCCGTCTTCCACGAACAGTCACAACTCCGCGAGAAGAGCAAGAAATGCACAAGCACCCCCAACACCGGCTGCTGCGGTGGCGCCCTGCCGCCGCAGCACTGGCCGCAGCCGTTGCTGCCTCGGCCTTCCTGGCCGTCCCCTCTGCCCAAGCCAACGAGCCGTCGGACCCGCCGACGGTCGGGCAGCTGCCGGCCCCCACTCCCGGTTTCGCCCTCCCCACCGAGCACACGCAGGAGGCCTTCGACCCGGCGTCGGACTTCACCTCCAAGTGGACCCGCGCAGACGCCAAGCAGATCATGGCGCAGAGCGATCCCACGGTGGCTCCCGGCCAGAACTCCATGAGTCCCGACGTCACCATGCCGGAGATCCCCCAGGATTTCCCCGCCATGAATGACGACGTCTGGGTCTGGGACACCTGGTCCCTGACGGATGAAAACGCCAACCAGATCAGCTACAAGGGCTGGGACGTCATCTTCTCCCTTGTTGCCGACCGCCACGCCGGCTACGGCTTCGACCAGCGCCACTGGAACGCCCGGATCGGCTACTTCTTCCGCAAAACCAACGCCGACCCCGCCAAGGACAAGTGGAACTACGGTGGCCATCTCTTCCTGGACAACACCTCCATCGGCAACACCGAATGGTCCGGCTCCACCCGCCTCATGCAGGGCGACCACGTCAACGTCTTCTACACCGCCACCACCTTCCACGACGTGGCCGAGCGGAACGCAGGTGGCGGCGGGATCGCTCCTGACGCTGCCATCGCCAAGGCCCTGGGCAACATCCACGCTGACAAGAACGGCGTCAGCTTCGACGGCTTCGAGCACACCAAGCTGCTGGAACCGGACGGAAAGATGTACCAGACCAAGGCGCAGAACCCGGGCTTCGCGTTCCGGGACCCGTACACGTTCGCCGACCCCGCCCACCCGGGCAAGACCTTCATGGTCTTCGAAGGCAACACCGCCGGCACCCGCGGCGATTACCAGTGCAAGGGTGAGGACCTCGGCTACCAGCCGGGCGACCCCCAGGCAGAAAGCGTTGGCGACGTCCAGAACAGCGGCGCAAACTACCAGACCGCCAATGTGGGCCTGGCTGTAGCCGACAACAAGGACCTCACCAAGTGGTCCTTCCTGCCGCCGATCCTTTCGGCCAACTGCGTCAACG
Organism: Arthrobacter sp. SDR-2R; assembly: GCF_057747955.1. Lineage (NCBI taxonomy): Bacteria > Bacillati > Actinomycetota > Actinomycetes > Micrococcales > Micrococcaceae > Arthrobacter > Arthrobacter sp. SDR-2R. Next base: position 4,348,169 of record NZ_CM173231.1, on the reverse strand, counting down.
ACCAGACGGAACGTCCGCAGATCTTCATCCAGAATGAAAACGGCAAGAACAAGTACTACCTGTACACGATCAGCCACCAGTTCACCTACGCGGCCGGCATGCGCGGCCCCGACGGCGTCTACGGCTTTGTTGGTGACGGCGTGCGCTCGGACTACCAGCCGGTGAACAACAGCGGCCTGGCCCTCGGTTCACCCACCGACCTCAACCTGCCGGCCAACAACCCAAGCGGTACCATCTCCGGGCAGCAGAACGGTCGCCAGTTCCAGGCATACTCGCACTACGTGCAGCCCGGCGGACTCGTGCAGTCGTTCATCGACAACGTCAACGGCGTGCGTGGCGGATCGCTGTCACCCACTGTCAAGATCAACTTCAGGAACGGCGTGACCCAGGTGGACCGCAGCTTCGGCCAGAACGGCCTCGGCCCGTTCGGCTACCTGCCCACCAACGTCAGGGTTGGCGGCGAAGGCCTCTACAAGTAGGACAGCCTGCACAGCTGAATAGACCGCGGCTTCTGCCGCACCGCCGCTGACACAGGCGGCACCGCTCAGGCGGGAATGTCCTTGGGGGCGTTCCCGCCTGGGTCCTTTAAGTCCAGGCCGGTCGGCGGGCCGCAGAGTTTCCAGCGCATGTGCCGCACCCTGGGGATAGGGTGGAAACAACAGAAGGGGGAGTGCCTGATGGAATACCAGAACCCACAACCCGTGGTGCCAAACCGTCCTTCCGGAAGCCCGGCTCCGGGGCCGGGCCGGACGATAATTTCCGAGACTGCCGTGGCAAAGGTGGCGGGAATCGCCGCGCGGGCGGTTCCCGGGGTCTACTCCCTGGGTTCGGGCCCGTCCCGTGCCTTGGGCGCGATCCGCGACGCCGTCGGAAGTTCTGACCACGCTGCGGGCGTCCACGCGGAAGTGGGCGAAACGCAGGTAGCTGTTGATATCACCCTGGTGGCAAGCTACGGCACACCGCTGCATGCATTGGCCAATAATGTCCGCGCCGCCGTGTACCGCGCAGTTGAGGAACTGGTGGGGCTGCAGGTCATCGAGGTGAACGTCGAGATCGCGGATGTCTACGTTCCGCCGCCGGTCAAAACAACCGCGCCGTCTGCTCCCGAACGGGAGGCGCTGCTGTGAGCCTCACGATTGCAGGCACCGCCATTGGCGCCTTCGTGGCGTTTATGTCCCTGCAGTTCGGACTGTGGGGTTTCCTCGTCTCCCTGCTCTTCATGGCAATCGGAGCGCTCCTGGGCCGTGCCGCCGAAGGGAAGCTGGACCTGCGCGGGGTGTTCGATGCTATCACCGGCCGGCGCTCGTCCTCATGAGCTCGCCCGCGCCCGTTGTGCGTGGGCAGGCGCTCAGCGGCCATAACCGGATCAGCACCCAGGCCTTGACCAGCCTCGCCAAGGCTGCTGCGGCCCAGGCGTTGGGCGTCGACGCCCAGGACGTGCGGGCGGACTGGACGGACGACGACGGCCTGCTGGCTTTGTCCCTCGTCACCCCTATCGGCGTCCCGCCGTTGCAGTCCGTGGTGGCCAACCCTGCACGGGTGGACGCACTCGGCGGGTCCATCTGGGACCGCGCCGTCAGGGCCAAGGAAAGCATCCTGGCAACGGTCTCGGAATTGAGCGGTTCCCGGCTGAGCCGCGTGGACATCCGGATCAGCGGGGCAAGGATCAGTACAGAAGGGCGGGTACGGTGAGCAGCAGTGTGGAAAGCCGCCCGGTGAACAGCGGACCGCGCAGAAGCAACGGACCGGACATGCGCAGGGTGGTGTACCGCGAGACCCATTCCCCGCGGGCGGTGGTGTCGGTTGTTGCCGCCGCCCTTGTGCTGGTGCTGGCCGCTTACGGCGTCCTCGAATCGGGAGTGCACGCCGTGGGCCAGCCCGCGTGGCTGATTGAGCCCCAGGTGGCGGCGCAGCGCATCGTGGATCTTCCCGCCGGTACCTCGCCGCTGCTGCTTGCCGCGATCGGCGGCGTGCTCGCCATGGTGGGGCTGATCTTCCTCCTCAGCGGCATCCTCCCGGGAAAGCGCGCCCGCCATGTGCTGGCCGGCGGACGGGAGGAAGGGCTTCCGGCGGTGGTGGTGGACGACGAAGTCATCGCCTCCTCCCTCGCCCGCCGGGCACGGCTGGCCGCCAACGTCACGCCTGAACAGGTCATGGTGATTGTCTCCCAGCGGCAGGTTCTGGTGAACGTGCGGCCCACCTCCGGTGTACCTGTGGAGCAGGACAGGGTGCTTGAAGCCGTCCGCGACGAGCTGGACCAGATGCTGCTGGAACCGGCGCCTGTTCCCCGCGTCAATGTCACTCCTTCGGGGGTGATCGGAGCGTGAACAGCACACCGGCGCTGCTCAACCGCATCCTGCTCACCCTGCTGGGCCTGATCCTCCTGGGGGCGGGCGTCCTGCTGTTGCTGCTGGCGGCCGTTCCTCCGGTTGCCTCCTGGTGGCACTCCTGGTCCGCCGGGGTGTGGAGCGGCATCAACCGGCTCTTTGACGCCACCCGGTTCCCCGGCCGGCCGGAAAGCTGGCTGTGGATTGTGGTGGCACTGGCGCTGCTGGCATTGATGGGCCTCATGGTTGCCTGGATTGCCCAGCAAGGAAAGGGCCGGTCAAACCTTCTGGCCGCCGAATACGATCCCGGCGACACGCCCGGCGACGTCCGGATCGGCGGCGGGGTGGCGGAACAAGCGCTGCGGCACGCCCTCGAGGGACGGCCGGACCTGGCCGGTGCCACCGTCACCACCTACGACGTCAAGGGCTCTCCCGCGTTGAAGGTGCGTCTCCTGCCGCGCCAGGGCGTGGCACCGCACCTGCTGGCAGTGGAGGTCGCCGGGCTGCTTGACGCGATGGAAGCTGTGGTGGGCAAGGAAATTCCTGTCCTTATCCACATCGGGGCGGGCGCGCGGACCCGCTTCAGCCGGGCCGAGCGGGTCCGCTGAACCCATTGCCAACCGTAGGCTGCCGCGCCCGCGGTGCCGCTGCGCCAGTTGCGCAGCGGCACCTGCCCCGCTTCATCCTTTGCAGCTATATCCGTTGCAGGTACACGGTGCAGTCCACAGGAACCTCTGTCATCCCGGTCCAGTCGTCGGCCGGTTCGGGACCGCTGGAGAGCACTACGGCATAGCCTTCGGGCACGGGGGCCGAGGCGAAGCCCATGTTGGACAGGACCACCACCTCCCCGTTCCGGAACGCCAACAGTCCACTGTCCGGTGCGTGTTCGTCCGTCCACTCCACGCTGCCGCTGCCCAGGTGCCGGGCTGACCTGAATGCAAGGGCGGCACGGTAAAGCTCCAGCGTTGAGCCCTCCTCGCCGTCCTGCTGATCGGCGGCCAGGGGGCCGAAGCTTTCCGGCTGGGGGAGCCAGGGCTCGGGAGCTTCCCCTGACAGTGCTCCGGAGAAACCGAAGCCGGGTTGATCCCCTGCCCACGGCAGCGGGACGCGGCAGCCGTCCCGGCCGATCTCGGCACCGTCGGTCCGGAAGAAGGTAGGGTCCTGCCTGGCCGAGTCGGGAAGGGTGGTGTGCTCCGGGAGGCCCAGCTCCTCGCCCTGGTAGAGGTATGCCGAGCCCGGAAGCGCCAGCGCGACCAGTGAGGCGGCCCGGGCCCGGGCAAGTCCCAGGGCTGCGTCGGGCTGTTCGTCCGCGGCGCCGATGCCCTTGGGGAAAGTAGTGGGATCTTTGAGCCCAAACCGGGTGCTGTGCCGCACGGTGTCGTGGTTGCTGAGGACCCACGTGCACGGAGCACCCACGGATGCTGCCGCTGCCAGGGATGCGTCGATGGCGTCGGCCATGCGTTCGGCGTCCCAGCCGGCCAACAGGAAATCGAAGTTGAAGGCCTGCTGCATCTCATCGGGCCGGACATACCGTGCCAGGCGCTCGGCAGGTTCCACCCAGGCCTCGGCCACCATCATCCGGTCACCGCCGTATTCGGCCAGGACCCGGTTCCAGTCCCGGTAGATGGCATGGACCCCGTCCTGGTCGAAGAACGGCGACGGCGGGTACATCGGGGAGACGGCCCGGTGCGGTTCCTCGGCATCGGTGTGGGCATGCGGGGCGTCGCCCGGCAGGTGGCTTTCCAGGCGCGGAGCGGAGGTTCCTTCCACCATCGCCGCCACCCCATCCCAGTCCGGAAGACCCGCTTCCTTTACCAGGCCGTGGGCAACATCCACCCGGAAGCCGTCCGCGCCGCGGTCCAGCCAGAAACGCAGCACCGAACGCATTTCCTCCTGCACTTCCGGGTTCTCCCAGTTCAGGTCCGGCTGCTTGGTGTCGAAGAGGTGCAGGTACCACTGTCCGGGTGACCCGTCGGCTTCGGCCACGCGGCTCCAGGCCGGGCCGCCGAAGACGGACTTCCAGTTGTTGGGCGCCCGTCCGCCATCCCCGGACCCCGGCACCTCATCCTTGCCGTCCCGGAAGATGTACCGGTCCCTTTCCGGGCTTCCCGGCTCCGCCGCCAGCGCTTCCCGAAACCACGCATGCTCATCGGAGGTGTGGTTGGGAACCAGGTCCACGATCACCTTCAGTCCGCGGCGGTGAGCTTCCTGCAACATGGCGTCGAAGTCGGCCAGCGACCCGAAAAGCGCGTCCACTTGCCGGTAGTCCGCTACGTCATAACCGCCGTCGGCCTGCGGCGACTTGTAGAACGGGGACAGCCAGATGGCATCCACTCCCAGCCCTTCAAGATAGGGGAGCCGGTCCAGGACACCGCGAAGGTCGCCCATCCCGTCGCCGTTGCCGTCGGCAAACGACCGGGGATAGATCTGGTAGACAACGGCGTCTGTCCACCAGGAGGGCATTTGGCGGGGCGCCGGAACGGTTGGGTCGGGCATTTGGTTCCCCTCTGATAACTTTTTGATGTAAACGCTTGCATTCCCGACAGTCACCTTACTAGTGTGATGGTCACCACATCAACCTCACCTAGCAAGCGCACTGTCGACTTACTTGTCACTCAGCGAGGAGCTTCAAGCTAATGAAAACCCCGAGATTCCTGCTTCCGGCGGCCACTGCCGGCATCCTGGCCCTTACGTTGTCCGCCTGCGGCGGCGGAGGTGGAGGGGGTACCACGGGCGGCGGTGGAGGCAGTGACGCTGACGCCAACCTCGATGCCCGCGGCCCGATCACCTTCGTCCAGGGCAAGGACAACAACAATGTGATCCGTCCCCTCATCGATAAGTGGAATGCGGCCCACAAGGATGAGCAGGTCACCTTCAAGGAACAGACCGACCAGGCAGACCAGCAGCACGACGACCTCGTCCAGCACTTCCAGGCCAAGCAGTCCGACTACGACGTCACCGACGTGGACGTCGTCTGGACGGCAGAGTTTGCCGCCAAGGGCTGGCTGCAGCCGCTGAAGGACAAGATGGCGGTTGACACGAGTGCCATGCTTCCGGCCACCGTGAACAGTGCCACGTACAAGGGCACGCTTTACGCTGCACCGCGCACTTCCGACGGCGGCATCCTCTTCTACCGCAAGGACCTGGTACCCAATCCGCCCAAGACCTGGGACGAGATGATGGGCATGTGCTCCATCGCCAAGCAGAACAACATCGGCTGCTACGCGGGACAGTTCAGCAAGTATGAAGGCCTCACGGTCAATGCGGCCGAAGCCATCAACTCCGCCGGCGGCTCAGTCCTGGACAAGGACGGCAAGCCCAGCCTGAACACCGCTGAAGCCAAGGCCGGCCTGGGGAACCTCGCCAAGGCCTACGCGGACGGCAACATCCCCAAGGAAGCAATCACCTATAAGGAAGAGGACAGCCGCCAGGCGTTCCAGAGCGGCAAGCTCCTGTTCCTGCGCAACTGGCCCTACGTTTACAGCCTCATGAGCACTGAAGGCTCGTCGGCTGTGAAGGACAAGTTCGGCATGGCTGCCCTTCCGGGCAAGAGCGGCCCCGGTGCATCATCACTGGGTGGCCACAACACCGCAATCAGCGTGTACTCCAAGCACAAGGCCACTGCACTGGACTTCGTGAAGTTCCTGACCTCGGCCGAGAGCGAGAAGTTCTACGCCACGCAGGGCTCGCTGGCTCCGGTCCTTGGATCGCTGTACACCGACCAGGAACTTGTAGCCAAGCTGCCCTACCTGCCGGTCCTGAAGACGTCCATCGAGAACGCCGTGCCGCGTCCCGTGACGCCGTTCTACCCGGCCGTGACAAAGGCAATCCAAGACAACGCATACTCCGCAATTAAGGGAGAAAAGCCCGTGGAAACCGCACTTTCTGACATGCAGAAGTCCATCGAATCCGCCGGTGCGGGATCGTAGTTCTGCCATGGCAACCGAACTAGGCCCGACGCCGGTCAAAGCACCGGCGTCGGGCGGTACCCCCGTCCATCACGCGCCCAAGGGTGTGGGGGAGGACAACAGGATCGCCAGCCAAGGACGCTGGGCATCCTGGCTGCTCGCTCCCACCATCATTGCCTTGGGCATTGTCATTGTTTACCCCATCATCAGCGCCATCGTCATGTCCTTCCAGAAGGACGCCGGCCTTGACCCAGCCACCGGCCTGTTCACCGCGGGTGGCCCGGCAGGCATCCAGAACTATGTGAACTGGCTCGCGCAGCAGTGTTCGGCGCCGACAGGCGGAACAGTCGCCTGCCCGCCTGGCACCCTGGGCGGCCAGTTCTGGTCCGCCACCGCCACAACATTTTTCTTCACCGTAGTCACGGTCGCGTTCGAAACGGTGCTTGGTTTCTGGATGGCCATGATCATGGCCCGCGAATTCCGCGGCCGCAGCCTGGTCCGCGCAGCTGTCCTGGTGCCGTGGGCCATCCCCACCGCCGTGACGGCCAAGCTCTGGTTCTTCATCTTCGCCTTCGAGGGCATCGCCAACAAGCTGTTCAACACCACCATCCTGTGGACGGGCAGCGAGTGGCCGGCCAAGTGGGCTGTGGTCATCGCTGACGTCTGGAAGACCACGCCGTTCATGGCTTTGCTGATCCTGGCAGGCCTGCAGATGATCCCGGCTGAAGTGTATGAGGCCGCAAAGGTGGATGGAACCACTGCATGGCAGCGGTTCCGGCTGATCACCCTGCCGCTGGTTAAGCCGGCGCTCATGGTGGCGATCCTGTTCCGTACCCTGGATGCACTGCGCATGTTTGACCTGCCCTACATCCTCACCGGCGGCGCCAACAACACCACCACCTTGTCCATCCTGGTAATTAACCAGATCAGGCAAGGCTTCAACTCGGCAGCCGCACTGTCCACCATCACCTTCATCATCATCTTCCTTGTGGCCTTCATCTTTGTCCGCTTCCTCGGGGCAAACGTCGTTGAACAGAGCGGCGCCACAGGAAAGGGGAAGAAATGACCACGGCAACGGCAGACGCCTCGGCGCTGCGGGCAAGGCAGGACAAGGGCCGCAAGGCTGCGCAAAACCGGGAAAAGTGGGCGCAGGGCAGGACCTACATCAGCGCGGCCATCGTGCTGCTCTGGTGCCTGGCGCCGGCCTACTGGATGGTGGTGACCGCCTTCCGCGAGGTCGGGTTCACCTACGACACGTCGATCCTTCCCACGCACGTGACCCTGGACAACTTCAGGACCGCCTTTGATACGTCATTCGGCAACAGGTTCGGCCAGGCGCTGCTCAACAGTGTGTTCATTGGTGGCGTGGTGACGCTCGTGTCCCTGCTCATCGGCGTGTTCGCCGCCTACGCGCTGGCCCGGTTGAACTTCCGGGGCAAGTTCCTGGTGCTCGGCTTCATCCTGGGAGCTTCCATGTTCCCCGGTGTTGCCCTGATCACCCCGCTCTTCCAGCTGTTCACCAACATTGGCTGGATGGGCACGTACCAGGCGCTGATCATCCCGAACATCTCCTTCGTGCTCCCGCTGACGGTCTACACCATGACCTCGTTCTTCCGGGAAATGCCTTGGGAGTTGGAAGAATCGGCGCGCGTTGACGGCTGTACCCAGGGACAGGCCTTCCGCAAGGTCATCATGCCCCTGGCAGCGCCGGCAATCTTCACCACGGCGATCCTGGCCTTCATTTCCTCGTGGAATGAGTTCCTGATCGCCAGCCAGCTGTCCAGCGACGCAACCCAGCCGGTGACGGTGGCCATTGCCAACTTCGCCGGTGCACAGCCCAACCAGATCCCGTACACGGCCATCATGGCCGCGGGCACCATCGTCACCATCCCGCTGGTGATCCTGGTGCTGGTGTTCCAGCGCAAGATCGTCGCCGGCCTTACGGCTGGTGCGGTCAAGTGACGCCCAACGGTTCCCGCCCCCGCACTCCGGGGGCGGGAAACCGCAGCCGTATGGTCCGTTCGGGCGAAGACTTCGACATCATTATCGGCTTCCTCGCATTTTGGGCCCTTGTCCTCCTGGTGGTAACCGTGTGGATGGAAGTCACAGCCCAACCGGCCCTCGGCTGGGCCCTGGGCCTGCTGGCAACACTGCTGGCGCTGTATGGAATGGTTCGCCTGCGCCGAAAGCTGCCGGCCCGCAGGTAAGGGAGCCCATGCGTCGGTTCCCCGCCATAGTTATCAATGCCTCGCCGTGGAATGCGAAAATACAGGGCGGGCGTAACGCAGGGCCTTTCGGCCCTACGCCGAAAAGGAGTTAAAGAGGGGACACGGTGGCACGGACAACGGAAAGGTCCCAGCGGGGCGGCCATAACGGCGTCAGCATCGAGGACGTGGCGGCAGCCGCCGGAGTCTCAACAGCAACTGTCTCCCGGGCTGTACGCGGCCTGCCCCGGGTCTCGCCGGCCACCCGGGAAAAAATCCTGGAGGTGGCCGGAAACCTGGGCTACGTTGCATCGTCCTCCGCCTCCGGCCTGGCCACGGGCCGGACCAAGACCATCGGTGTCCTGGCCCCGTTCGTCAGCCGCTGGTTCTTCTCCAAAGCAATTGAGGGCGCGGACCGCGAGCTGCATGCCCGGCACTACAACCTCTCCCTGTTCAACCTCGGCGGCCACGGCAGCAACCGTGAGCGGCTCTTCAGCAAGACCATGGTCTACAAGCAGATCGACGCCCTGCTGGTTCTATGTATGGCGCTCAGCCACGAAGAGATCGAGCACCTGCAGAAGATCGACATTCCGCTGGTAGTGGTGGGTGGCCACGTGGAGGAATGCCCCTACATCGGCATCGACGACTACGCCGCCGCCTCAACAGCCGTCCGGCACCTGATCGACCTGGGCCACCGGGATATTGCCCTGCTGCATGGCGACGACGAAACCGACCTGAACTTCGACGTCCCCCGGGTGCGCATCCTGGCGTTCAAGGACGTGATGGCCGCGGCCGGCCTGCCCACCCGGCCGGAATGGGACGAATGGGGGGACTTCACGGTCCGCAGCGGACAGGAAGCCTTCCGCCGCCTGTGGTCCCGTCCCGGACAGAAGCCCACGGCAATTTTCTGCGCCTCGGACGAGATGGCCATGGGAGTCATCTTCGAGGCCAACCGCCTGGGCGTCAACGTCCCCGGCGAACTGTCGGTGGTGGGCATTGACAACCATGATTTCGCCGATGCCATGGGCCTGACCACGGTTGGGCAGCGCCCCGACGAGCAGGCCGAGCTGGCCACCAAGATGCTCCTGGACGAACTGGACGGCGAGATCGGATCCGTCCACTCAGCCGTCGCGCCCCATGAACTCATCATCCGGCGCACCACCGCGCCCCCCAGGAACTGACGAGTCAGGACGCGCGGGCCAGCTGCCGGATGGGGATCCAGCGGGACGCGAGCCTGCGGTAGGCGGCCGCAGCCCCGGTCATGTCACCCTCCGCCAGGCACTCGATGCCCAGCCTGATATCCATGGGGGATTCGTCCGGGTAGACCTTGTCTGCCACGGCGCCGTAGTCCAGTTCCACCATGGAGTTGACGTGGAACAGCTCAAGCCACTCCGTCAGCTGCGCCAGGTCGTCAAGCATGTCCAGGTCCGGGGCGGCGAGGGCCAGGTTGGCCACCGCGTAGCGGGCCCGTTCCAGGGCATCGGTGATGGGCGCCCAGACCCGAACGGTGAGGATGCGCCCAGCGGCCTCCACCACATCCTTGCGGTCCGACTCCATGAACAGCGAGAACCAGCTGAACGGGATTCCCCAGGTGGACGCCCGCGTATGTACCCGGATGGATCCGTCCCGGGCCTTCACCTGGTCGATCCGTTCCTGGTGCCGGTCACGCTGCTCCTCCGGGATCAGCAGCTCGGCCAGGGGGCCATGGATTCCCTCCATCAAGGCGTTGGCCGCCAGGCCGGCGCGCAGGACAAGCTGGCTGGGGCAGTACAGGAGGACGGGTTCGGCGTCGGCGTCAGCACCGTCGTCGGGCGCTCCACCCTCCGGGGCCGGCACGGTGGTGACGCGCACCAGGTCCGTGCGCCCCGTGGGGAAGGGGTCCCCGCCGGAGCGGGTGATGCGGCCCAGCGAGGCCAGCAGTTCAGCGTTTTCGACGGCGGCACGCGGGACCGCCCGGGCCCCCGCGGCCTTGATGGCCGGACGCTGGTCCTCCGGAAAGGCTTCCAGGGGTTCGTAGACGCGCAGGGTTGAGGAAAATGGCAGGCCGGCCTGGCCCCGATAGAGGTTTCCCGTCATTACGGTCTCCTTGAATGGGTCCAGGATGCAGTCATCAGTCCGCCAGTTCCACCAGCACGGGAGCGTGGTCCGAAGCGCCCTTGCCCTTGCGTTCCTCGCGGTCGATCGAGGCCCCGGTGACGCGCGCGGCCAAGGCGGGGGAGGCCAGGATGAAGTCGATCCGCATGCCCTCCTTCTTGGGGAACCGCAGCTGGGTGTAGTCCCAGTAGGTGTAGACGCCGGGGCCCGGCGTGTAGGGGCGCACCACATCGGCGTAGCCGGCAGCTTCGAACGCGTGGAACGCCTCCCGTTCTGGCGGGCTGACGTGCGTTGCGCGGTTCCGGATGAACAGGTCGATGTCCCAGACGTCGTCATCGAAGGGCGCGATGTTCCAGTCACCCATCAGGGCCACCTGTGCCTGGGGGTTGTCCGTGACCAGGGCCTGGGCGTGCGTCTTGAGGCTTTCCAGCCACTTGAGCTTGTACGGCATGTGCTCGTCGTCCAGCGAACGGCCGTTGGGGACGTAGAGGCTCCAGACCCGGATGCCGCCGCAGGTGGCAGCCATGGCGCGGGCTTCTTGCACGGGATCTTTGCCCGCCTTGCCGAACGAGGGCTGGTCCAGGAACGTCCGCTCCACGTCTTCAAGCCCCACCCGGGAGGCGATGGCTACGCCGTTCCACTGGTTCACCCCGAAGTGGGCCACCTCGTAGCCCATCCGTTCAAAGAGCTCCCAGGGGAAGTTATCGTCCTTGCACTTGGTCTCCTGGATGGCCAGGACGTCGCAGTCGCTGCGCTGGAGCCAGGCTTCAACACGGTCGGCGCGGGCACGGAGCGAATTCACATTCCAGGTAGCTATCTTCACGGTTCCTAACTTACCTTGGCAGCCGCAGGGCGGGTAAAGCCTTGGCCGTCCCCGCGGCCGCGATCGGCCGTGGTTGGTTCCGGGCGTGAAGGGGCGGGTATATTCGCAACAGAATGACCTGGATCACTCATCCGGCCACCATGCGAAGGAGCACCCAGCCGATGACCGCAGCCAAGGACAGCACAACGGACAACGCGGCAGGGGACGGAAGCGCGGACGTACTCTTTGAGCGCCGCGGCCGGCTGGGCGTGATCACCCTCAACCGGCCCCGGGCCGTCAACGCACTTACCGCGGGAATGGTGGAGCTGCTCCTGCGGCAGCTCACCGCATGGGCAGGGGACGACGGCGTGGCCACCGTCCTGGTCCAGGGCGCCGGGGAGCGGGGCCTGTGCGCGGGCGGGGACATCGTGGCCATATACCGGGACATGCTGCACGGCGGGAACGGGACGGCCCACTTCTGGCAGACCGAGTACCGCCTGAACTCGCTGATTGCCCGGTACCCCAAGCCGTACGTCGCCCTCATGGACGGCCTGGTCCTGGGCGGCGGGGTGGGCATCTCCGCGCACGGGGACGTCCGGGTGGTCACCGAGCGGACCAGGATGGGGATGCCGGAGACCACCATTGGCTTCGCGCCCGACGTCGGCGGGACCTTCCTGCTTTCACACGCACCAGGCGAGGCGGGAACCCACGCGGCGCTTACGGGAGCACACCTGGCAGCCGGGGATGCCCTGTTCCTGGGCCTTGCCGACCACTACGTTCCGTCGAACGCGCTGCCGCGCCTCGTGGCTGCGCTGGAGAAGGAAAGCCCGGAAGACGCCGTCGCCCGTTATGCCGGGCAGCCCCCTGCCTCCATGCTGGCCGGGCAGCGGGAATGGATCGACTCCTGCTACGCCCCGGACGATGCTGGAGAGATTGTCCGGCGCCTCCGGGCGTGGACCGGGCCCGGACGCGACGATGCCGCGGAAGCCGCCGCCACGATCGAAGCCAAGTCACCCACCTCGGTCACGGTCACCTTGGCGTCGCTGCGCCGCGCGGCCGGCCTGACCCTGGATGAGGCCCTGGCCCAGGAGTACCGGGCCGGGATCCGCTTCCTGGCCGCACCGGACTTCCGCGAAGGAATCCGCGCCCAGGTAGTGGACAAGGACAGGAACCCGCAGTGGAAACCTGCCACGCTGGCCGAGGTGCTTCCCGCCCAGGTGGAGGGGTTCTTCCAGCCCCTGGACGGCGGGGAACTGGACCTCCATGTCCCGTCTGAGCTGCACCCCCGGCTTGAACCGCACTCCAACCCCGACCTGCAGATGAAGGAGACGGACCATGACTGACAAGAGCAGTGTGGCCTTCCTGGGCCTTGGACACATGGGGCGTCCCATGGCCCTGAACCTGGTCCGCGCCGGTTACCGGGTTGCTGGTTTCGACGTGGTCCCTGAAGCCCTGCAGTCGGCCCGTGCACAGGGTATTCCGGTGGCAGGGAGCGCCGTGGAGGCGCTGGCCGGTGCCGACGTTGTCCTCACCATGTTCCCCAGCGGCCGCCACGTCCTGGACGCCTACGTGGGCGGTGCAGACGGACCCGGGCTGCTGGCAGCGGCGCCGGCGGGGACGATGTTCCTGGACTGCTCCACCATCAACGTCGACGAGGCCAGGGACGCCGCCCGCCTGGCCATCGCAGCAGGCCACCGCTCCGTTGACGCCCCCGTTTCCGGTGGCGTAGTGGGGGCCGAAGCAGGCACCCTGACCTTCATGGCCGGCGGCGACGGGGCTGACTTTGAGGCGGTGCGGCCGCTCCTGGAGGTCATGGGCAAGCGGGTGGTGCACTGCGGCGGACACGGAGCCGGCCAGGCGGCCAAGATCTGCAACAACCTCATCCTGGGCGTCTCGATGATTGCGGTCAGCGAGGCCTTCGTGCTCGGCGAAAAGCTGGGCCTGACCCACCAGGCCTTGTTCGACGTCGCTTCCGCCGCGTCCGGCCAGTGCTGGGCGCTGACCACCAATTGTCCGGTGCCCGGACCGGTTCCCACCAGCCCCGCCAACAGGGACTACCAGCCGGGCTTTGCCGCAGCGCTCATGGCCAAGGACCTCAACCTCGCCGTCAACGCCCTGGACAGCACAGGGGTGGCGGGACAGATGGGAGCGCTCGCCGCCCGGATCTACGATAGGTTTGCCGCGGAAGGCGGCGCGGGCCGCGACTTCTCGGCCATCATTACGGACATCCGCGACGCCTCCGGGCAGCATGCAGCGAGGCAGCAAGAGCCGGCGGCGGGGGAGAGCACCGGCACGGAAATACCGGGCCGGCCAGAGACCACAACAGCACACGACGACGGGAGCCCCGAATGACGGAGTACGCCAACATCCTGGTGGAGCAGCAGGGCAGGGTAGGGCTGGTAACCCTCAACAGGCCGTCGGCGTTGAATGCGCTGAACAAGGCCACCATGGAGGAGTTGGTGGCCGCCGTTACCGCCATGGATTCCGATCCCGGTGTGGGTGCCGTGGTGATCACCGGCTCGGGCAAAGCGTTCGCGGCCGGAGCCGACATCAAGGAAATGGCGGACCAGGGCTACATGGACATGTATGCCGCCGACTGGTTCCGGGGCTGGGAGGACTTTGCCCGGCTGCGGATTCCCACCATCGCTGCGGTGTCCGGGTTTGCCCTGGGCGGCGGCTGCGAACTGGCCATGATGTGCGACCTTATCATCGCCGGGGACAACGCCAGATTCGGCCAACCGGAAATCAACCTCGCCGTACTCCCCGGCATGGGCGGCTCGCAGCGGCTCACCCGGGCCGTGGGCAAGGCGAAGGCCATGGACATGATCCTCACCGGCAGGTTCATCGAGGCGGAGGAAGCCGACCGGTGCGGGCTGGTGTCCCGTGTGGTTCCGGCGGCGGACGTCGTGTCCGAGGCACTCAAGGTGGCAGGGGTGATTGCCGCCAAGTCCAAGCCCGCGGCGATGGCTGCCAAGGAAGCTGTCAATGCCGCCTTTGAAACCGGGCTGGCCCAGGGGGTGTTGTTCGAACGGCGGCTCTTCCACTCCCTGTTCGCCACGGAGGACCAAAAGGAAGGCATGGCGGCGTTCGCCGAGAAGCGCCAGCCGGAATTCAAGCACCGGTAACCCGGGCGCAGAGGACGGGACGGGCGTATGTGGACAATCTTGACCGGTGCAGCCAGCCCAACTGAGGGACTCACCGGAATCGTCGGGTTTGCGGCGAGGGCCATCGACACTTTGGGGGAGTGGGGCGTGGGGGGCTTCACGCTCGCCGAAACCGTGGTGCCTCCCATCCCCAGCGAGGTGATCCTCCCCCTGGCGGGATATCTGGCCAAGCAGGGCTCCCTGAACCTTTTCCTCGTTTTTGCCACCAGCACCCTTGGCGCTTATCTGGGGGCGCTGTTCCTCTACTGGCTCGGCGCCAAGCTGGGGCTGGAGCGGTCCATCCGGTGGTTGTCCAAACTGCCCTTGGTGGACCGCGAAGACTTCGAACACGCGGCAGGATGGTTCCGCCGCCACGGCAGGTCATCCATCTTCTTCGGCCGCCTGTTGCCCGGCGTCCGCAGCCTCATTTCCCTTCCGGCGGGGGCGGCGGCCATGCCCTTTGCCACCTTCACCCTGTTCACCCTGGCCGGCAGCGGGCTGTGGAACGGCGCCCTCATCGGCCTGGGCTACCTGCTGGGCACCCAATACAGGCTGATCGAGGAGTACTCACGCTTCCTGAACTATGCCGTCTACGCCGCATTGGCCATTGCCGTAGTGCTGCTGGTGGTCCGGCGGACCCGGCGCGCCAAGACTGATCGGGCGGGCGCCAGCAGCTCCAAGACCAGCCGCTAGGCTGCCTTCCGCCTCTGCCCTACAGATACTTCTCCGCAAAACTGCGAAGGGCCGCCCGAACGAAGCCCGCCCCCTCCACTCCGCCGTAATTGGCGGCGAAGCGCGGGTCTTCCACGTACATGTCCGCCAGGCCCAGGACGTATCCCTTGATATTCCCGCTGTTTCCGGCGGCCGGAGTCCCGGGGATGGACCTCAGCCAGTCGACGTGCCGCGTTGCCAGTTCCCGGGCCTCGGGACCGTCCGCAGCAACGCCGGAGCGGGCGGCAGCCTTCCAGTCGTTGCCAAGGGTTTCCACTTTGGACATCCACTCCTGCTTTTCGTCCGACGCCATGCCGCGCCACCACGCGTCGGATTTTGCGTAGGCCTCCTTGCCCCACCGTTCCTCCACCTCATCCTTGAACTGGGTGTGGTCGAAGCCGTCGAACATGTCCTCTGCCATCAGTTGGCCTCCTGCCCTTACTGTTTCAATGGTTTGCCGCACGGATTGCATTTGCCGTGCCAGCCGCTGCTGCTCCTGTCCGAGCCACTCAAGATGTCGGGTGAGCGCGGTGACCGGGTCAGCCTGCTGGTGGAAGACCTCCGCGATGGCCGGCAGGCCCAGGCCCAGCTCCCGCAGCAGGAGAATGCGCTGCAGTTGGAGGAGGGCGGCGCCGTCGTAATAGCGGTAACCGTTGCTGCCCACCCTGCTGGGCTTCAGCAGGCCGATGTCATCGTAGTGGCGCAGCGTGCGGCTGGTGGTGCCGGCCATCCTGGCTACGTCCTGGATGGACCAGTCCGTGCCGGTGTCGGGGATGTCTTCCATGCTCCGAGCCTAGGGTTTGACGCTGCGTCAAGGTCAAGGTCAAGGTCAAGGTCAAGGTTTGGAATTGTCACCGCGCCTGCCGGCGGCGCCTGGCCTGGGCCACCAGCCGCGTGAAAGCGAAAACAAACACTGCCTCGATCACCAGCATGAGGCCGGCCAGCAGCCACAGCTGCCGGCTGATGAACACAATGCACCCGGTCAGGGCCAGGATGGTTCCCAGCGCCAGCGCGTAGACGGCAAAGCCGACCGCCACCCGGGCGCTGCGTACCCCGGTGCGGAAGCCGAAACCGTAGGGCTCCCCGCCGGGCTGGCCCGGCACGCGGTCCGGTGCAGCGGGCCCCAGAGCGTCAAACTCCTCCCACGGATCCTTGTCCCTGTCCTGGTCCTGTCCGGTCATGGATCAATTATCCCAAAAGGGGAAACCGGAGGACTGGCCCCGGGAACACGTGCCCCACAAAACCCCCACATAAAAGCAGCGGCCCCTCCAACCTGAGCTGGAGGGGCCGCTGGATGGGGTCCCGGCAGGTGCCGGAGGCCGCCGAAGACTTAGAGCGGGCGGATGTTCTCTGCCTGCGGGCCCTTGGGGCCCTGGGTCACATCGAATTCGACCTTCTGGTTCTCGTCCAGTGAGCGGTAGCCGCTGGTGGCGATTGCCGAGTAGTGGGCGAAAACGTCAGCGGACCCGTCATCGGGGGCAATGAAGCCAAAACCCTTTTCGGCGTTGAACCATTTAACTGTGCCTGTTGCCATGGCTGCATTCCTTCATGTGACTCTGATTCTCTCCCCGGGGAATCGTCCCGGAGTGCGCGGGAGTTAGTCCCCGCAGTCCCAAACGTACGGGGCACAGGGCCCGGGTGCAAGGGTAAGGGCCATAAACCGCGGTTACCGCATGCCCTCACGGCGTATCGCGGTGGCAATAGCGGCCGCCCGCGTATCCACTCCGAGCTTTGCGTAGATGTGCGCCAGGTGGGTTTTGACGGTGGCCTCGGAGATGAAAAGCCGCCGCCCGAGTTCCCTGTTACTGAGGCCTTCAGTGAGCAAACTGAGCAATTCTGCCTCCCGGGGGGTGAGGACTTCTTCGGGGTTGCGCAGCTGCTGGAACAACCGCGAAGCCACCGGCGGGCTCATCACGCTCCTGCCCTGAACCGCGCCGCGGATGGCGGCAAAGATTTCCTCCGGGGCGGCGTCCTTCAACAGGTAGCCCATGGCGCCGGAATCGACTGCGCGGACAATATCGGCATCCGAGTCGTAGGTGGTGAAAACCAGGATTGCCTGCCCGCTGTTGAGATCCCGGATCCGCCTGATGGCCTCGATTCCATCCATGCCAGGGCCCATGGCAAGGTCCATCACCACCACAGCCGGGAGGTGCGCATGCACCAGCTGCAACGCTTCCTCTCCCGAGGATGCCTCCGCCACAACCTCCAGGTCAGGCTGGGTTCCCAGCAACGCGCGCAGCCCGCTCCTGACCACAAGGTGGTCGTCCACCAACAGGACCGTGATGCTGCTCACGCGCCCTCCAACGGCAATTGCGCCGCCACGATGGTCCCCTCGCCGGGGGCACTTTGGATCGAGAATATGCCACCCAGCTGCTCCACCCGCTGCCGCATGGCCCGCAGGCCGTAACCTCCGGCCGTCGACGGCGGAGCTGCCGCCGCCGGATCAAAACCGGCGCCGTCGTCGTAGATGTCCAGGGTGACGGCGTCCGGCAGGAAGCCCACCGTCAGGGCAGCGACTGAAGCCGCAGCGTGCAGCGCGGTGTTGGAGGCCGCACTCTGCACCACCCGCAGCAGTGCGTGCCGGATGTCCGGTGAGACTTGCCTGGGGGCTCCTGTCACCACAAGGGTGACTTCCGGCAGGTATTGCCGGGCGGCCAGCAGCAGCGCTTCCGGCAGCGGCGTTGATTCCAGCCCGGGGGAAGCAAGCTCGTGGACCAGGCTCCGGGTTTCCGCCAGGTTGGTGCGGAGCAGGCTGGTGGCCTGGTGGAGATCCTGCTGCGCGGCGCCACTTGGCCAGCCACGCCCCGCGGCTTCGAGCAGGAGCAGGCTGCTGGCGAGCCCCTGGGTGACGGTGTCGTGGATTTCCCGGGACACCCGCTCCCGTTCGGCGATGGTGCCGGCACGGCGTTCACTGGCCGCCAGCTGGCCTTGGGCCTGGGTAACCTCCGCATGCAGGCGGCGCTGCTCCTCGGCGTCGTGCTGTATCCGGTCATAGATGAGCGTCAGCATGACGCCTACGGCCACAGGTCCCAACAGCATGGCAAGGTCCGTACCGTTGCCCAGCCGGAACAGGCCGGCCGCGGTTGCCAGGGTGATGCCGCCCGCCAGGACGTAGGACGCAGCACCGCGCAGGGCACTCCTGCACAGGAAGAAGAGGGCGAAGGAACACCAGGCGAAGCTCGGTGCTGCCACCACCAGGACCGCCCAGACAGCCACCAACGCGACCATCCACGGCGCGCTGTGCCGGTCCCGCAGCGAGAGCAGGGCCACGACGGCGTACAGCAGGCAGGCGGCGGCGGCGAGTCCCAGGACCAGGACGTTGTCGGAAGGGGAATGCCGCATGACATAGCGCACCACCGATGCCACCAGGAGCACCGCGAAGCCCAGATGGACGGCGGCCTCAATGCTGCCCAGGCGGCCCTTGGGGGTGGGCGGCACCGGACGGGACGCGCCCCCGGCGCCCCCGGCGGCAACGGCGGCCGCCGGGCCGGTGGCCGGGGTGGAATCTTTGGCAGGCATGCGGGATCCGGATCTCGTGGTGGGAAGCACTGCCTTCCATGCTAGGGCTCCACGCCTGCCGGGTTCCTCAGCCTTTTGGCTGATACGGCTGGCCTTTCGGGCCAGCTAGGGGCAGCCGAAGGCCCGATGCCACGCCAACCGCTGCCGAGAAGGATGGAAACCGGCAACAGCACACCTATCAACCCAAGGAACGCACCATGAAGAAATCCCACAAGGCACTCACAGCCGCCGCAGCCGCAGCAATCCTGGTCACGGCCGGAGCCACGGCAGCCGCCAACGCCGGCACCGGCCGCGTCAGCGGCACTGAAGCGCCCGCCGTCGTGCCCGCCGTTGACGTGCAGCCGGCGCCGGAGACTGTGGTGCAGCAGAACCGTATCTCCGCCACAGCCTCCGCCCAGGCCGTCGCCGCGGCACTCGCCAAGTGCCAGGCGGACAAACTGCCGTTCGTCACGGTGGCGCTCGTTGACCGCTTCGGCACCGTCCAGGCACTGCTGCGGGGAGACAATGCCGCGGCGCACACCATTGAGGCCGCCAAGGAAAAGGCCTACACCGCAGCAGCTTTCGGTACCCCCACCAGCGAGCTGGCCAAGCGCATCAATGGCAATGGCCCCTCGATCGCAGACTTGCCGGGCACCCTGTTCCTGGCAGGCGGAGTCCCGCTGAAGGTCAACGGCGTTTCCGTGGCCGGCATCGGTGTGGGCGGGGCGCCCGATGGTGCCCTTGACGAAGCGTGCGCCACTGCCGGCGCCGAGTCCATCGCAGGCACTGCGAAATAGGCTGCGGTCCGCCGTCGTGAAAGCAGCCCACGACGGCGGACCGGTCCCGGACAGCTACACGGCCTCCAGGATGCTGACGTAATTGGCGATGCCCACGCCACCCATGTTCTGCACGGCTGCCCTGCGCGGAGCCGGGAGCTGCATGTCGCCCGCGGTGCCCGTGAGCTGCATGGCCGCCAGGACGTGCTGGGACACGCCGGTGGCACCCACAGGGTGGCCTTTGGACTTGAGGCCTCCTGAGAGGTTTATGGGAAGTTTCCCGTCCTTGTAGACCAAGCCTTCCTGGAGCGCCCGGGCGCCCTGGCCGGGTTCGGTCAGGCCCATGGCCTCGTACATGAGCAGTTCAGCGATGGTGAAGCAGTCATGGACTTCGGCCAGGTCCAGGTCCTCAATCCCGACGCCGGCCATCGCCAGGGCACGCTGCCAGGACACCCGCGTGGCTTCGAACGCCGTCGGGTCCCTGCGCGCCGCGGGGAAGAAGTCGTTGGCCTGGCCAAAGCCGGCGAGCCGTACCGGTGCCGTGAGGCCTCCGGTTGGCGAAGTGGACAGCACGACGGCGGCGGCACCGTCGGACACGGGGGAACAGTCGGTCCGGCGCAGGGGATCGGCCACCATCGGGTTCTTGTCCGAGACGGTTTGGCAGAACTCCTCACCGAGGTCCTTGCGGAGCTGGGCGTACGGGTTGCCCACGCCGTTGCGGTGGTTCTTGGCCGCGATGGTACCCAGGATGTCGCCCAGCTTCCCGTCAGCGTCGTAGCGTTTGGCGTAGTGCCTGGCCACTTCCGCGAAGAGTCCGGTGAACCCGGTGGTGGAGGGCTTGCCGGCCATGTCGTAGTCGGCGCCCAGCAGCCCGGCGCCCACCACATCAGCTCCCGCGTGGGTCATCTTTTCGGCGCCGATCACCAGGACCGTTTTGGCGGTTCCGGCGAGCAGTGCCTTGGTGCCCTGCTGGAAGGCCGCCGAGCCCGAGGCGCACGCGTTCTCCACGCGGGTGGACGGGACGTTGGCCAGGTCCGGTGACACCTGCAGCGCCAGGGAGGATGGAAACGCCAGCGGCATCATGCCGGAGTTGAACTGTCCCACGTAGATTTCATCGATCCGGGCCGGCTCAATCCCTGCGCTGCTGATGGCGTCCGTGGCCACCTGGACGATGAGGGATTCCAGAGTGTCGTCGGTGAGCTTCCCGAACCTGCTGTGACCCCAGCCGGTGATCAGGACATCCTTGCCGAACTGCTTTTTGAGGCTCATGCCGAGGCTCCTTCCAAGGTGGTGGCTGGATCGAGGGAGGGGGCGACCTCAAAGCCGGCTTCGGTCTTCTCCCGGATGTCCTCCACGGTGACCCCCGGTGCCAGCCTGGTCAGCGTGAGCTGCCGCCCGCCGTCGTCCTTTTTGTGAAGGTCGAAGACGGCGAGGTCGCTGATGATCCGGTCCACGCAGCTGAGCCCGGTCAGCGGCAGCGTGCATTCGCGGACGATTTTGGCGGTGCCGTCCTTGGCGTTGTGTTCGGTGAGGACCACCACGCGCGGTGTTCCTGCCACCAGATCCATGGCACCTCCCATGCCTTTGACCATCTTCCCGGGGATGGTCCAGTTGGCCAGGTCGCCGTTGCCGGAGACCTGCATGGCGCCCAGGATGGCCACCTTGACGTGCCCGCCCCGGATCATGCCGAACGAGGTGGCGGAGTCGAAGATGCTGCCGCCCGGCAGGACCGTGACGGTCTGCTTGCCGGCGTTGATGAGGTCGGCGTCCTCCTCGCCCTCGTACGGGAACGGGCCCATGCCCAGCAGCCCGTTCTCGCTCTGCAGCACCACCCGCACGCCCTCGGGCAGGTTGTTCGCCACCAGCGTGGGGATGCCGATCCCCAGGTTTACGTAGTCGCCGTCGTTCAGTTCCTCGGCCGCAATCGCAGCCATTTCATCCCTGGTCCATCCCATGGGTTTTCTCCTTTGGTCGTCTTGGCTGTAATTCAGTTGGGTATTACCGGCGGCACGAACTCGAACGTCATTCCCAGCAGCCAGGCGAGCAGCAGGACCACCGGCAGGTGGAACAGGAACTGCTGGAACGTGAAGCCCACCAGGTCCCGGGCGCGCAGGCCCAAGACGGCCAGCAGCGGCAGCATGAAGAACGGGTTGATGAGGTTGGGCAGGGCCTCGGCCATGTTGTAGATCTGCACGGTCCAGCCGAGGTTCATGTTCACGTCGGTGGCGGACTGCATGACGTATGGTGCCTCCACCAGCCACTTTCCGCCGCCGGACGGAACGAACATGCCAAGGAGTGCCGTGTAGATGGCGATGATGACCGCGAACGCCCCGTTGCCGCCGATGCTGGTGAAGAAATGGGCCAGATGCTCCGACACCGAGAGGCCGCCCGCGCCGGTGGCCTTGGTCAGGATGGCCGCCATCGCGGCATAGAGCGGGAACTGGACCAAAATGCCTGCGGTTGCGGGCACGGCCTTGGTCACGGACTGGAGGAATTTGCGCGGGGTTCCGTGCAGCACAAGCCCCAGCATCAGGAAGACCAGCAGGTAGCCGTTCAGTGAACTGACCACGCTGAGGATGGGCAGGGTCAGGAGTTGGGACACCAGCCACCCCAGCGTCAGAACCCCGGCCAGGACGGGGAGGACCCTGCTGTATTCGAGCCACTCGCCGGGGCGCGACTTTTCGGCCGGCGGTTCGGGCTGGTCATCAAGGTCGACGCCGAGGTCGGCCGCGGTTTTGACGGCGCCGCCCGTGGGGGCGGAGAAGTGGGCAATGACGGTGGTCAGCAGCATCAGGATGACCAGGGTCAGCAGGGACTGCCAGGTG
The DNA here is from genome assembly GCF_057747955.1 of Arthrobacter sp. SDR-2R. Lineage (NCBI taxonomy): Bacteria > Bacillati > Actinomycetota > Actinomycetes > Micrococcales > Micrococcaceae > Arthrobacter > Arthrobacter sp. SDR-2R. The sequence continues at coordinate 4,325,881 of NZ_CM173231.1, read as the reverse complement.
AAGATGGTGGTGCCGAAGTCCAGGACGCCGGTGATCTTCAGCAGCGCCGGGGGAATGGAGGCCTTTGTGGCCTGGAGCTGGGCCGCGGAGGAAGACATGCCCAACGCCCAGACGGCGCCCAGCCCCATGAAGGCCGCTGCCCCGAGCGCCCGGTAGTCGACGTGCAGATCCGCCCGGCGGGCCACGGCACGCGCCAGGAGGCCGCCGAAGATCAGGCTCAAACCCCAGTTCACGAACGACACCGACATGGACATCACGGCAACGAAGCTGACGGCGGCGCGCGCGAAGTTTGGCACCTGCGCCAGCCGGTCAATCAACCGGGCCACGGGCGGTGATGTGGCCACCACGTAGCCGGTCAGCACCACCATGGCCATCTGCAAAGTGAAGGCGGTGAGGTCCCAGAAGCCGTTTCCGAAGGAGTCCACCACTGCCTTGGGGGAGGCGCCGATGGCGAGTGCTGCGATGGCCACCAGCAGCACGCCTGCCAGGGCGAAGATGTAAGCGTCCGGGAACCACTTCTGCGTCCATCCGGCCAGCTTTTCAGCCATCAGGGCCAAGCCCTTCTGGCGGACGTCCGGCTGGTCGAGCTGGCTGGTGGCCATGGCGGTGTTTCTCTCCATTGAGTGATGTTCTTCCGTTGTTGGGGTGGCGGCGTCGGAGGCCGGTCAGGCGGAGACGAGGCCGGCGCGCTGCCGGACGGTCCGCTGCTCGATGTCCTTGACCCGGTCCGACGCCTGCACCAGCCGCTGGACGAAGACGCCGGGGGTCGCAACGTGGTTCGGGTCCAGCCGGCCGGGCTCCACGATCACTTCCGCCTCGGCGATGGTCAGTGTGCCGGCTGTGGCCACTACGGGGTTGAAGTTCCGGGCCGTGTAGCGGTAGATGAGGTTGCCGTCCGTGTCAGCGGTGTGGGCACGGACAAGCGCGACGTCGGCCCGGATGGCCCGCTCCTGGACGTACGTTTCGCCGTCGAACACCTCGTGCGGTTTGCCTTCGGCAACCAGGGTGCCCACGCCGGTTTTGGTGTAGAAGGCAGGGATGCCGGCGCCGCCGGCGCGAAGCCGCTCGGCCAGGGTGCCCTGCGGAGTGAATTCCACCTCCAGCCTGCCGGCAAGGTACTGCTCGGCAAACAGCTTGTTCTCGCCGACGTAGGACGCGATGACCTTGCGGACCTGGCCCGCCTCGATCAGGATGCCCAGCCCCTTGCCGTCCACGCCCATGTTGTTGGACACCACGGTGAGGTCCCGGACGCCGGAATCACGCACAGCTTCGATCAGGTCGGCCGGAATGCCGCTCAGGCCAAATCCTCCTACGGCGAGGGTGATGCCGTCCTGCAGGGCCCCTTCCAGGGCGCTGGCGGCGGAAGCCTGGAGTTTCTTCATGTCGTCTCCTCGTTGAGCACGGCGGTGTCCACTAAGTGGATGCCGGGGATCTGAGTCTGGAGACTACGGGCGCAGGATTGCGCCTGTCAAGGACCACGGCGTGGCCTATTTACAGTGTGGACAGTAGGATGGCGTGTATCCATATTGTGGACATTAGGAGGGTTACGACCATGCAGGTGCAGGGCGCACAGGTGGTGACGCGGATCGCCGGCCTGCTGCGGCTGGTGGGCAGGAGCTCGGAGGGAATGCCCCTGGTGGACCTCGTGCGGGAATCCGGCCTTACCCGTCCCACGGTCCACAGGCTCCTGACGTCCCTGGCCGCGGAAGGCCTGCTGGACCATGATCCCGTGACGGGGAACTGGGTGCTGGGCCCCGAGATCCTCCTGATGGGCTCGGTGGCTTCGGCGCGGTTTCCCCTGGAGGACATCGCCCGGCCCAGCCTCCGCCGGCTGGCGCAGGCCACGGGCGAGAGCGCCTTCTTCTCCATCCGCCGCGGCGCCGGGACGGTCTGCCTGCTGCGTGAGGAAGGCAGCTTCCCGGTCCGCTCCTTCGTCCTGCACGAGGGTGTCCGGTTCCCCCTTGGCGTCGCGTCGGCCGGGACGGCCATCATGGCCTTCCTGCCGGAAAGCGAGCAGGAGGAAATGCTGGGGCGCTGGAGCGAACACGCGGGCGAGTTCGCCGGGAACCATACTCCCGAAGTGGTGCGCAAGAACCTGGCCCGCACCCGGCTGGCCGGCTATTCGGTGAACCCCGGCCTGGTCCTGGAGGGAAGCTGGGGGATGGGCGCGGCGGTGTTTGACCGCTCCGGGAAACCGGCTTGGGCATTGTCGTTGACGGGCATCGAACCACGCTTCAAGCCGGAACGGCAGGAGGAACTCGGCGGCCTCCTGATGGCGGAGGCGCACCGAATTACGCAGCAGCTTGGCGTGGGCGGCGGCGCCGGGCGGCGGCCCCGCTGAGCCTCCCCGGCTCTGGCCGCGAACGACGACGGCGGGCGGCACCTTCCGGTGCCGCCCGCCGTCGTTCTCCCCGAAGACGTGCTCCCCAAAGGTGGGGAAGTCCGGCGAGGCTGCCTAGAGGCCCACGCGGGGCTCCTCGGGGCCCTGGTCCTTCCACCACGTGTCAAAGATGGTGACCGGCACGGTGCGCTTGTGGCGGGTCCGGAGGTACTTCTGTTCGATGGAGTCGGCAACGGCGTCCGGAACCTCGCGGCCTTCGAGGTAGTCGTCGATCTGGTCGTAGCTGAGGCCCAGTTCGTCCTCATCGGTTCGGCCTGGCCGGTCATCGAGCAGGTCGGCGGTGGGTACCTTCTCCCAGACGCGCGCCGGCGCTCCAAGTTCAGCCAGCAGGGCGCGGTTCTGCCGCTTGTTGAGGCCGAACAGGGGCAGGATGTCCGCGCCGCCGTCGCCGTACTTGGTGAAGAAGCCGGTGACGGACTCGGCGCCGTGGTCGGTGCCAACCACCAGGTAGTTGTGCTCGCCCGCCAGCGCATACTGGGCGATCATCCGGGTGCGGGCCTTGGTGTTGCCCTTGTGGAAATCGGAGATCTCCGAGCCCACGGTCTTTTCGAACTCGTCTTCAAAACCGTCCACGGCGGCGGAGATGTTGAACGTCCATTCCGTCTTGGCCTTGATGAAGTCCAGGGCTGCCTGGGCATCTTCCTCGTCGTGCTGCACTCCGTAGGGAAGGCGGACGGCCACGAAATTGGCTTCCACGCCTTCGGCCTCAAGCTCATCCACCGCCAGTTGCGCAAGCTTGCCCGCCAGGGATGAATCCAGGCCACCGGAAATGCCCAGGACAAAGCCCTTGGTGTGGGTTGCCTTCAGGTATTCCTTGAGGAACGTGACGCGTTTGCGTACCTCCCCCGCGGGATCGATCCGGGGCTGAACGCCCATTTCTTCAATGATTTTGGCCTGGAGTTCGCGCATGTTGTCCAGCCTAGCCAGCACTGTCAACAACCCTCAACTGTTCCGGGCGGCCCCTGCGCGGCGTAGCGTAACTGCATGGAGCGGACAGGGTGTGCCGTGGTGGGCGGAGGCCCCGCGGGAATGATGCTGGGACTGCTGCTGGCCCGGGCCGGAGTGCAGGTGACCGTCCTGGAGAAGCACCGCGACTTCCTGCGCGACTTCCGCGGCGACACGGTGCATGCCTCCACCATCCGCCTGATCGACGAACTTGGCCTGGGCGCGGGATTCCGCAGCCTGCCCCAAAGCAGGCTGAACAACGTGGCTGTTCCGGTCCCCGGCGCCGGCCTGGTCACCCTGGCGGCCTTCGACTCTTTGAAGCCCCCGTACAACTACGTGGCCATGATGCCGCAGTGGGACTTCCTGGATTTCCTCGCCTCGGCGGCCGCTGCGGAACCGACGTTCAGCCTGCTTATGGAGAGCGAGGCCACCGGCCTGGAGTTCGACGGCGGCCGCGTCACCGGAGTGCGCTACAGGGCCACGGGCGGGGCCGGGCCGGGGGCGGAACACGTGCTGCATGCAGATGTGGTGGTGGCCGCGGACGGGCGCCATTCAGTGCTGCGGGAGGCGGCGGGAATGCGCACCAGGGAGTACCCGGTGCCGTTCGACACCTGGTGGTTCAGGCTCCCGCGCCACGCTTCCGAGCAGGGCGAAGTGGCGGGTGTGGTGCCGTCGCTGGGTGACGGGGACGCCATGATTGCCCTGAACCGCACCGACTACTACCAGCTGGGGTACCTCGCCCCCAAGGGCTCGGATGCCGGGATCAGGGCCGGCGGCGTGGAACGGTTCCGGCAGCGCGTGGCGGCACTTCGTCCGGATCTCGCCGACCGCGTCGACTCCATTCGCAGCCTGGACGACCTTCACTGGCTGGACGTTAAGCTGAACCGCCTGCAGCGCTGGTACACCGACGGATTCCTGTGCATCGGGGATGCAGCCCACGCGATGTCACCGGCCGGCGGCGTAGGCATCAACCTGGCCATCCAGGATGCAGTGGCGGCCGCCGAACGGTTGGCCCCGGACCTGCGGCGGGGCCACGTGCCGGCCAGGACCCTCGCGGCAATCCAGCGCCGCCGGCGCATGCCTACAGTGGTGGTCCAAACCGTGCAGCGCATCCTGCACAGGGTGGTTTTTGTTCCGCTCTTCGCCGGGAGATTGTCCGGGGCGACCCTGGCCGGGGATGGTGCCCGGACTACGCTCTCCATCACGCGGTTGGTCTTCTTCATCCTGCGCCACAACCCCGTGGTCAGGCGTGTCCTGCCGCGCGTCATCGCCTTCGGGCCCCGCCCCGAGCACGCGCCAGGCTTTGCCCGCCCACTCACCGTCCGCCCACCCACTAAACTTGAGCCCATGACTTCGCCCTCTGACACTGCGGTAGACACCGCAGCTGCCCGCGCCCGCCTGCTCGAACTCATCAAGGAACTCGCCGTGGTCCGCGGCAAGGTGATCCTCTCGAGTGGGGCCGAGGCTGACTACTACATCGACCTCCGCCGCATCACCCTGCACCACGAGGCCTCCAAGCTGGTGGGCCAGGTCATGCTCGCCCTGGCGGACGACGCCGGGATCGACTTTGAGTGCGCCGGCGGCCTCACCATGGGTGCTGACCCGGTGGGCACTGCAGTGATGCACGCTGCCGCTGATGCCGGCCGTGCCGTGGATGCTTTCGTGGTCCGCAAGGCCCAGAAGTCCTACGGCATGGGCCGCCAGGTGGAGGGCCCCTCCGTTGAAGGCCGCAAGGTGCTGGTCCTGGAGGACACCTCCACCACGGGCGGTTCCGCGCTGACGGCAGTGGAAGGCGTCCGGAAGGCCGGCGGCAACGTGGTTGCGGTGGCAGTGATCGTGGACCGTGACACCGGTGCCAAGGAAAAAATCGAAGCCGAGACCGGCGTTCCATACCTGTTTGCGTTCAGCAAGGACGAGCTGGGGCTGTCCTAGGTCCTGCTGCGGACCCGGGAAATCGCCTGGGAACAAGTATGCTGGCCGTTGGCCGGGCTGTTGGCGCTGCTTTATGATGTCCTTTAACACTTTTCAGTTGCTTGGAGATCATGCATTTGCTCCCCCCAGAACAGCCTTTGAGCGCAACCGACCAGGTCCAGAACCTCATCCTGGAAAGCGCTGATTTTGAGGACTTCCTCAACGAACTGGCCCGTTTCTCCGCCCACCAGATGGCAGGCGACGGTGACGACGCCCTGTGTGGCATCACCCTGCTCCGTGACCGCAAGGCGGCCACCATCGGGTGGAGCAGCGATTCGGCGCGGGAAGTGGACGAAATCCAGTACTCCTTGTCTCAGGGCCCCTGCCTGACTGCTGCGGAGGAGGAACGCGAAGTCCACGTTCCCGATCTGCTGGAGGAGAACCGGTGGGGTCCCGATTACGCAACGGCCGTTGCCGCCCATGGCCTGCGTTCGGTGCTTTCCCTCCCGTTCACCCTGCAGGGCGAGGCCAAGGCGGCCCTGAACCTCTATTCCGATGTTCCCCGGAAGTTCGAAGGACGGGCCACGGCAAGGGCCCGGGACTTCACCCGTGAAATTTCGCAGGCCCTGCGCCTTGCCGTCCGGTTCTCCCTGCATGCGGACAGCGCGTCGAACCTCCGGGCCACGCTGGAGTCCCGCACCATCATCGACATCGCCGTGGGCATTGTCATGGCCCAGAACCGCTGCAGCCAGGCGGCTGCCGTCGAAATCCTCACCGAGGCATCCAGCAACAGCAACACCAAGCTGCGGGACATCGCCAAGTCCCTGGTGGACTCAGTGGGCGGAGCCGGTGCCCGGACGCACTATGAGGAGCCGGGAAAGGTAATCCGCGCGGCCCGTTCCTAAGGGTTGGGTTGTGCAGGGGCTCCCGCGGAGGTTAGGCTTGCGGAGGTTGAGCCGTCGGCCATAGACCTCTTTTGGAGTACCTATGGACCGAGCATTAGACGCAGTTGTTAATTTTGATGTCCCTGCAGACATCGTCCGGATTGAAGTCCGGGGGAGCCTTGACAGCGGTTCCCGCCCCCACCTGGTCCACATCATCCGCCGTGTCCGGCGAATGGGCATCCGCTGCCATATTTGCGTTGACCTCTCAATGGCGGACCTGGTGGAGTCAACCGCGCTGGCCGGCCTGCGCAGCGACCTGAATGCGCTGGATGCCAACGCGCTGCCGGGAGCCTGTGGTGCAGGCGTTTCCCTGCAGCTGGTACCCGCTGCCCACAATGCTTCCTTGAACCGGCCATCCGGCGAGCAGCCACTTCCCCTGGACGGCGACGTCCGTGAGCTGTTCCCCGGAGGCCGCTTCGCCGGGGAGTATCCACACCTTCCTGTCATGTGGATCGAGGAGTTGTACGGGCCGCCCCTTACGGAATACTCCAACGAGGAGCTCCTTGCGGCCAGTGACGCGCTCTTCGCGCTGCTCGACAATCCAAACACCCAGGACAGTGCCGACCTGCTGGGCCGCTACAACGACATCGGCCTGGAGATCCATCGCCGCCGGCAGGAACCCACGTCCCCAATCCCCGCCGCGGAGGGCCAGGCCGCCTGCTGACCCCAGCGTCACCGAACGGTTACCCCCGCCCGTTGCGGCGGTACGTTTGGGTGGGTTTACGGTAGGAGTGTGCCGTATGAGGGGGAGGTAAGTCCGCAGGGCGGGCGCGGGGTTTCCCACGCCCGGCTGCTGGCGGAGGCGGCTGCGCTGAAACGCTTTTCGCGGCGCACGTTCCTGGCGGGTGCAGGGGCGTCCGGGCTGCTGGCTGCCGACATGCTGGTGACCCGCGAGGTCCAGTCGCAGCGCCGGACCACCAGGATCCTCAGCGTTGCGGACGACTTCGCGGACGCCTATTACCCGGATGCCAGCTGGTTCCTGTTCCCGGGGTACAAGACCAGCTGGGAAGAGGCACAGTGGATCCTCAACACCCTGCGCGGGGCGCTGAACAAGCGCGCCCGGCTCGCCGCCGTCGGATATTCCAACCTGGGGCTGAACATCACGGAGGTGGTCAACGCGATCACCGACTACATTGCCGAAGAGAAGATCACCAAGCTCTTCTTCTACGGGCACAGCTTCGGCGGGATGCTGGCCACCCAGGTGGCTGCCCGACTCCTTGCCCTGCAGGGAGTCCAGGTGCAGTTCATCCTCCTGGACTCCAGTCCCTACAGTGCGCACGACGTGCTGGACCAAAGCTGGTTCGACGGCGTGGTGTTCCTTTACGAGCGCGGCGTCAGGTTCCCGTCCACGCTGCGCGGTGGGTATGAGCTGGGTGAACGGATCATCCACAAGGACGAACGGAGCTGGCGGCAGGTCCTGGACCAGACCCTGGAGCAGCTGTCCCCGATCGCACCGTCCAGCGTCCTGATCCAGACCGAGTCCGCGTATATCTACCACTTCGAGGGAAGCCAGTTCGCCGGAAGGCTGGGCACGGCCAAGATGGCCTATATCGGGAACCCCAAGGACAGGACGGTCGACTACGAAACCGCGGCGGAAACCTGGGCCGTGGTCTTCAAGGACAACATGGTCTCAAGCAACCTGCAGACCACCGGCGCGGCACCCGCCCACGCCAGCCCCGGCTGGAATCCGCAGGTCTACCGGCCCCTGGTGACGGAACTGCTGGACGGGTTCTTCCCGCTGCCCCGGGGCGGCTCCCGGGTGAGCATCTTCTAGTCCTAGATCTGGTTCTTCAGGTCCGCCACGGAGTTCAGCACCTGGTTGGGGCGGAACGGATACGCGGCAATGTCATCCTTGTGCGTGATGCCGCTGAGGACCAGGACGGTGTGCAGGCCCGCTTCCATGCCGGCGATGATGTCCGTATCCATCCGGTCACCGATCATGGCGGTGGTCTCGGAGTGTGCATCGATCTGGTTCATCGCGGAGCGGAACATCATGGGATTCGGCTTGCCCACAATGTACGGCTCGCGGCCGGTGGCCTTGGTGATCAGGGCCGCGATGGCACCGGTGGCGGGCATGGGGCCGTCCTTGGAGGGGCCGGTGGCATCCGGGTTGGTGGCGATGAACCGGGCACCTGCAAGGATCAGCCGGATGGCCATGGTGATGGCTTCGAAAGAGTACGTGCGCGTCTCGCCAAGCACCACAAAGTCCGGGTTCTGGTCGGTGAGGATGAAGCCGGCCTCATGCAGCGCCGTCGTGAGCCCCGCCTCACCGATCGTGTAGGCGCGGTTGCCGGACTCTGAGCCCCGCACCTGGTCCTTGAGGAACTGCGCCGTGGCCAGCGCCGAAGTCCAGATGTTTTCCTCCGGAATTTCCAGGCCGGAGGAACGCAGGCGGGCGGCAAGGTCGCGCGGGGTGAAGATGGAGTTGTTGGTCAGCACCAGGAAGCGCTTGGACGTATCCACCCACCGCTGGATCAGTTCCGCGGCGCCGGGGATCGGCTGGTTCTCGTGGACCAGGACGCCGTCCATGTCCGTCAGCCAGCACTCGATCTCCTGGCCGCTGCGGTAAACCGCGGGGTTTGCTGCTACCTGGTCTTCTTCTGCCACGTTTACCTCCACCGGTGATGAATGCTCCAGTGCTCCAGTCTAGTGTTGAGGGGTGAACCAAACGCCCGGCCTGCCAGACGAACCCCGCCACGAGCCCGGGGAGGCCGAGCCCGCAAAGGCGGAGGTCGGCGTCGGGCCCTGGGAAGGCGAACTGCCCGAAGGCGACCACTGGGACCCTGACCTCCTTGCCGACGGGGACCGCCGCAACGTCCTGGACAAGTACCGCTACTGGAAGCACGAAGCGATCGTGGCGGAGCTCGATTCCCGGCGGCACAACTTCCACGTGGCCATCGAGAACTGGCAGCACGACCTGAACATCGGCACGGTGGTGCGCACCGCCAACGCCTTCCTCGCCAAAGAGGTGCACATCATCGGCCGGCGGCGATGGAACCGCCGCGGCGCCATGGTCACCGACCGCTACCAGCACGTCCGCCACCACCCCACGGTCGAGGACTTCGTCCAGTGGGCGCAGGGGGAGGGGCTGGCGATCATCGGCATCGATATCTTCCCGGACTCGGTTCCCCTGGAGACTTACGAGCTGCCGCGCGACTGCGTGCTGGTCTTCGGACAGGAGGGCCCGGGCCTGACCCCCGAAGTCCACCAGGCCGCCGCCGCCACCCTGTCCATCGAGCAGTTCGGCTCCACCCGGTCCATCAACGCCGCCTCGGCAGCCGCCATCGCCATGCACGCCTGGATCCGGCGGCACGTGTTCAACCAGCACGTCTGAGTGTTACTGAGCGGTGACCCGAAACACCCTCGTGGTCCGGGAATGGCTAGGATGGTGCCTAGCCGTAAGCGGTCTACTTGAGGGTCTTCCACCCACAGACGAAACTCAGCAGAGGAGCCAGCATGCCCATTGCAACCCCAGAGATCTACTCCGAAATGATCGACCGCGCGAAGGCGGGCGGCTTCGCATACCCGGCCGTGAACGTCACGTCCTCGCAGACGCTCAACGCAGCGCTCCGCGGCTTCGCCGAGGCGGAGTCCGACGGCATCGTCCAGGTTTCCACCGGCGGTGCGGCCTACTGGTCCGGCGCATCCACCAAGGACATGGTTGCCGGTTCCCTGGGCTTCGCAGCCTTCGCCCGCGAAGTAGCCAAGAACTACGGCGTCAACGTCGCCCTGCACACGGACCACTGCCCCAAGGACAAGCTGGACGGTTTCGTCCTGCCCCTGCTGGCTGCTTCCGAGGCTGAGGTCAAGGCCGGCCGGAACCCGCTGTTCAACTCCCACATGTGGGACGGCTCCGCCGAGACCCTCCAGGAAAACCTGCGCATCGCCCGCGAACTGCTCGGCCGCACTGCTGCCGCCAAGATGATCCTCGAAGTGGAGATCGGCACCGTTGGCGGCGAGGAGGACGGCGTGGAAAACGCCATCAACGACAAGCTGTACACCACCGTTGAGGACGCCCTGGCCACCATCGATGCCCTGGGCTCCGGTGAAAACGGCCGCTACATCACGGCCCTGACCTTCGGCAACGTCCACGGCGTCTACAAGCCCGGCGGCGTCAAGCTCCGCCCGGAGATCCTCAAGGACATCCAGGCCCAGGTGGGCGCGAAGATCGGCAAGGACAACCCGTTCGACCTCGTGTTCCACGGCGGCTCCGGCTCCTCCGACCAGGAAATCGCCGACGCCGTCTCCTACGGCGTGATCAAGATGAACATCGACACCGACACCCAGTACGCCTACACGCGTCCGGTTGCTGACCACATGTTCAAGAACTACGACGGCGTCCTGAAGGTGGACGGCGAAGTGGGCAACAAGAAGACCTACGACCCCCGCGTCTGGGGCGCCTCCGCCGAAGCCGGCCTGGCGGCCCGCGTGGTGGAAGCCACCAAGCAGCTCGGTTCGGCCGGAAAGACCTTCTAGATGTCGGACGAGTTCCGCCGGAACCTGATGGGGCCGGAGCCCACTCTCCTGCCTGCCGAAACCGAGGTGAACGCGCAGCTTGAGGCCGGCCAGGAGGCCCTGGACCTGGTGGCGAAGCACCCAACGTCCTCGCTCCTGTGGGCCGTCCTGGCTGAGGAGGCGTGGACGGAAGGCCGCACCATCGACTCCTACGCCTATGCCCGGGTGGGTTACCACCGCGGACTGGATGCGCTGCGCCGCAACGGCTGGCGCGGCGTGGGGCCCATCCCCTGGGAGCATGAGCCAAACCGCGGGTTCCTGCGGGCCCTCTACTCCCTGGGCCGGGCCTCGTCGGCCATCGGCGAGGCTGAAGAGCCGGAGCGGATCGAGAAGTTCCTGAACGATTCCGACCCCACGGCAAAGGCAGCCATCGAGGGCGAATAACTCCCTGGGCCCACGCCCGCACTGTTTCCTGGTGCAGATTGCCAGGGAGGGGTTCGGGCTGGGAACGACGGCGGGCGGTCACCTTTCAATGAGAAGGTGACCGCCCGCCGTCGTATCCGGCCTGGAATGCGCCGTCCCTCATTTCGGTTAAAAGAATCGAAGGGCCAGGGGAGGAAAGGAGGAGCTGCGCGAAGCGTGGGAAAGCAGGAGAAATCGCGTCTCAGGTTCTGTGACTACTACTCGTGGATGTCGTACGCCGACTTCACCACCTGGGTTGAAGCCGAAGACGAATCGGCACCGGGAATTTCGTTTACCGAGTCCGATGCCACAGGCTGAGCGGCGCAGGTCTTAAGGTTTGGCAATACCCGTGCGGGCCATGGCGTCTGCATAGGCAGTGCGCATGTCCTCCAGGTACTCCTCCTGGCGGGCCGGGGAACCGGCGAAGGCGCGGCCGCTCAGCGAGCGGACCTTGTAGGTCTTCAGGCCGCGGCGCCAGAGGAGGGGCACCTCGGTCTTCAACAGCAGGTTGGCCAGGCGGTTGGCTTCGGTGCCATGCGCCACGATCACCGAGGCGCGGGGGACCAGGGCCAGGAACTTCAGCAGGGGCTTCAGGCCTGACTGGATCTGGTCCGGAGTGAACTTGCCGTTGGCTTCGCCCGGGACGTGCCAAGGGTGGACGTTCCACGGCATGACGAACTCCGGGCGCAGGCCAAGCTTCCACTGGATCCCCAGCATGCGGGTAACAGCGTCCTGGTCGCCGGGGGTGATGAACCCGGACGGATCCACCTCGCCGATGTTGGAGAACAGGCTGATGATGCGGCATTCCTCCACGTCGTGCATGGGGTCCACGTAGGGCACCACGGTTCCGGGCTTGGCCTCTTGCAGGGAATCACACAGTTCGTTGACGGCGGCAACGCTGGGTTCGTAGCGGCGGCTCATGAGCTGTTCGTGGAATGTTTCGGGTGCCAGGGCTGTCATGAAGTGCTGGATCTCCTGCGGGGATTGGCGTTGCTGCCGCCACGGACATGGGCGCACGGCGGCACGGCACATCAGTGGCGGTTGATTGGGGTGGACCAACTCCTGGTCGGCCTACTCCAGTTTAGCAAGCCCAGGCAAGCGAAACGCCGGCCGCCCCTTCCGGTGATGGAAGGCACAGCCGGCGCGTCGGTGCGGGAGCGGCTAGAAGAGGCGCTTCGAGGCGCGGCGGGCACCCTCACCCAGTGCCTCCAGCTTGGCGAAGGCGATCTGCGGGTGCACCCTGCCGCCCAGGCCACAGTCGGTGGAGGCAATGACGTTCCCGCGGCCCACGAGGTCCGCAAAGCGGACGATCCGGTCCGCCACCAGGTCCGGGTGCTCCACCACATTGGTGGCATGCGAAACAACGCCCGGGATGATCACCTTGCCCTCGGGGAGCTTTGTGTCCTCCCACACCCGCCATTCGTGTTCGTGGCGGACGTTTGCCGCTTCAAAGGAATAGGCGCCGGCGTTGACCTGAAGCACAGAGCCGATGATGTCGGCGAACGGGATGTCCGTGGTGTGTGGGCCGTGCCAGGATCCCCAGCACACGTGCAGCCGGATCTGTTCCTGCGGCAGGCCGCGCAGCGCCCAGTTGGTCGCTTCGACGCGCAGCTGGATGAACTTCAGGTAATCGTCCAGGGACGGCTCGGGATTGATCTGGTCCCAGCTTTCGGCCAGGGACGGATCATCGAGCTGCACCGTAAGGCCGGCCTCGATGATGGCCTTGTATTCCTCCCGCATGGCATCAGCGCAGGCGTAGACGAGTTCCTCGTCGCTCTTGTAGTACTCGTTGGCTACCCGCGCGCATGAGCCAGGGGAGAGGGAGGCCACGAAGCCATCCGTGAGGCCTGCGGCGGCGAGCCCGGTCCTCAAGTTCCGGATGTCCGAGGCCACCAGGTCCTGGCCCGTGTACGTCAGCGGTCCGGCGATCTTGGGCTGGGCAACGCTCCTGCGGTGGGTGAGGATGCCGGATGCGGGATCGCTGTAGGCCTCGTTGAAGGCCTGCCGGTCGCGCCGGTCCGGGAACGAGGTCAGGACAACGTTGCCGGGGGACGAGCGGCGGACGCCGGACTCGGCCCAGCGGTCCACGGTGGTTGGCTCAAGGCCCCCGAGCCGGGCGAAGGAGTAATTCCACCACGCCCCGTAATCCACCGAGCTGGACATGGTGTGCCCGTACTCGCCGTCGTTGGGGATGTCGATGCCAAGGTCCTTCTGGCGCTGCACCACGTCCACTACGGAGGCTTCGAGGAGTTCCAGGAATTCCGGCGTGATGCCGTCGGCTTCCTTGGCGGCGTTGGCCGCAATGAGTTCAGGGGTGCGGGGCAATGAACCGGCGTGGGTCACGCGGATATGGTCGGTGTTCTGGGACATGCTGGAATCTTCCTTTCCATCGGTCCTGGCAGTAGCACCTTCGGCCGGCAGGAGTCTGCCGGGACGTGGTTGCTGCGGCGTCATTGAGCCAGGTCTCTCGGCCGCTCCGGATGGTTCACTCCCACCTAAAGCGACAGCGTGGCGGCGGGGCAACTCGGTTTCATAATGTGGCGCGGCAGCGTCCGTCGGAGCGCGTCCGCACGATTCCGCCGGAGAAAGCGACAGTTGATAACATTTAATACACCGACTTGACTTTAATTAGTAAGTAATGATGATGTAGAAACATCGGTCTTTTGGGGGAAATGCCGATAATCCCCCATACCAGTGTCCCGGTTCCTACCGTTCGGGGTTTAATTCTAATTTGGGGGAAATCATGGTTGAATCAACCAGCGCTAAGCCGCGCTCGCAAAAGGCTAATAAAGTCCGCGCTATTCTTGCCGGCGGCCTTGTCTTGGGGATCGGCGCAGCCTTCACTCTCGCTGCGTGGACGGACAACGAGTGGGTCTTCGGCCAGAGCGGGAACGGCGGCGGCCCGGGTACCAAGGTCTACCACATGCAGCAGAACACGTGGTCCGGTACTTCAAGCGAGGCGGTTTGGGCTGACGAGCCGACTGCTCCCGGTGGAGCCCTGACATTCAGCGTCAATGCTGACGATCTCGTGCCGGGGTCGACGGTCTACGCCCCGATGCAGTTGCGGGCTTCCGACAAGTCCCAATCATTGGTGGCCACGCTGACGGGGGCTGCCCGGCTCGACGGAACTGATTCAGCCACCAACTCTGCAGCGCTGTACGGTGCTCTTCGGTACCAGCTGAAAAAGGAGGTGGACAAGGACCTTTGCAACGCCACCAACTTCTCCTCCAATGGAACTGATCTTGTTCCTGTTGGCTCGACCCTGAACACCCGTTCGGACACTCCGATCAACCTTCCGGCCGGAGCTACGGACGCAGCTGCGGGCACACCTGTGAGTCTTTGCTTCGCAATGACGCTCCCTTCGAATGCAAGCGTTGATCTTCAGGGATTGCGGACCACCCCCTTGTGGACCTTCAGCAGCACCGTAGGCCAGTCGTAGCCGCCACCCGTGCTTCGGATGTCCGCCAGGCGTGAGTCCGGGTTCCGGGCGGCGGCCGTGCCGTCCGGAACCCGGCTCCCGCCGGGGGTGGGAAGCGTGGCCCGGGGGTTCAGGGAGGTATTGCTTTCCGTCGTTGCCCTGCTGGGACTGGCATGCATCCTCTCCCTGGTCCTCGGCCTTTTCTTCAAAGCGTCCTTCGTCGTTTTCCGTACGGGATCGATGGAGCCGCTCTATCCAGTCGGTGCGCTGTCCCTGACCGTGCAGGTCACCGCCAAGGATCTCGTCCCGGGCGACGTCGTGTCGGTCCGCCGGGATGCGGCGACCGCCCTGGTGACCCACCGCGTGGTGGCAGTTGACCCGCCCAGTGTGGAGGGGGCCACAGCGTCGCTAAGGCTTCGCGGCGACGCTAACACTTCGGATGACCCGTTGCCCTACGAGGTGGCCACGGCGCAGAAGGTGCTGATCACCGTTCCCGGCTTAGGAGCTTGGGTCATGGCTTCACGGGGGCCGGAGTTCCTGGGTGCAGCAACGCTCGCTGTGACCGTGCTGGTGACATGGGCCTACTGGCCGAGACACGGTGCAACTGGCCAGGCGGAGGTCGACGACGAACCCCCGGCGAAACCACAACAGTAAGGTCGTAAATGACATGGCGGGAGCCAGCTTCAGGCGCGTCGCAAGAGCCGCGGGGGTTATCGCAGTTTTGCTGGCCACCGCTGCGCCCGGCGCAGCGGTGGCTGACGAACCATTGGTTCCGGTTCCGGAGACAGGAGCGGCAGGCTTCCTGTCCCTTTCTTCGTCGATGTATCCATTGGCCCTTCCTGCGCTTCAAGCAGGGGAGTCCTTCAGTTGGCAGATTGGCATTTCGGTGGACCAACCCAGCGGTGAGTCGACGCTGCAGGTGACTGCGGACGGTGGGCTTGCCGGCACAGGGACCTACCTGGTTTCCGTGGACGAATGCGACGTCGCCTGGCAGGGAAGCAGCGGCCTGGGCGGGGATTTGCGCTGTCCCATCGGTTCCACGCCGCGCATAGCGCCGGTGACGCTGGCCGAACACCGTCAGGACGTGCTGGTTCCCTTGCGGGATCTGCGCGGCGGCCCCTCACCTTACCTCCGCTTCATCCTTTACCGGCCCGCGGGTTCGCAGGATCCACCGGACACGTCGCTGACCTTGGGCATTGGGGTCACCGCTGCAGGCATTGACGACGCCGTGACCCCGCCGGGGCAGCGGCCGCCAGCACCGCTGGCGAACACAGGGACGGCGGTGCTCCAGGGACTGCTCGCGGGCTGCGGCCTCCTGCTGCTGGGCGCGGCGGCCGTAGCTGCCGGCCGCCGAACCAGGGCCCGGACCGGGAGAACATCATGACATCTCCGCGCAGGAACCTCCTCCACCGCGCGGCCAGGAACCCGCGCACCTCCCTGGCGATAGCAGCGGCGGCTGCGGTATGCCTGGCGGCAACCACTACGGTCACCACGGCGGCGTGGGTGGACAACGAATGGGCCGCCGGCAGCGTAGGCGTCGGCTCTCCGGGGGACTGCGCCACCAACACGCTCTTCAGCGGCGAGGCATCGGCCACCCAGCTCACGGGGAGCGTGCTGGGCACAGACCTGAATTCCGTAGCCGGAGTTGAGGGTCTCACAGTCACCAACGTCGACGGTGCGGTGTCACCGCTGCCTCTCACGGCTACTCCGGTGACAGGCGTTCCGGACGCCTTCATCAGCAAGCTGCCTGTCACGGCCCTTGGCGCTAATCCGGTGACGGCGGGCCTGGGGCTGGGGCTCCCGGTTGGTGGCCTGGGCACCTATACGCAGTGGGCGCAGGCGCAGGACAGCGGACAAACCCGCGCTGCCGCCGGGCTCGTCACTGACCAGTCCGGGGCTGTGGACGTGGGCGGGACGGCCACCGGAGCCAACACTGCGCCGCAGGCTGCCACGATCTCGCTGGGCAACGTCGTGCCCGGGTCGCTTGCCGGCGTCACCCTCGACGTCGGGGCCGTGGCGTCCTCCGCATCGGTCCAAGCGTGCGACCTGATCAACGGCTGGCCTACGCTGGCTGCAACTCCCGCCGTTGCGCGGGAGTACGGTATCGCCAGCCTCAACCTAAGGACCAGCGTCCCTGCGATTGGGGCTCTCAGCAGGAGCGGAGAATCCCAGCTCGACGATGTGCCGAACCAGTTGACGGCTTTGGTTGCCCCCGGTGCCTTGACCACCGCAATCTCCAGCGGCCTGAACTCCTTGCTTGATCCTGTTCTGGGACTGCTGGACAGTTCGGCCTCCACAACGGCCACTTTGTCAGCTCCCAGCCTTGGCGCAGTGCGCGCCCTCATGGAAGAGACGCTGGTCGACAATGAGAATACGGTCGCTGTCGACCTCGCGGCCGGTACCGTCCGGATAGACATTGCAGCGCTCACCGATGGGACGCTGGGACTTAACCGTCAAGTGGCAAACCACACGGTCCTGGACAGCACCGTGACGGGGAAGGCCACTGCCAAAGTCACCCAGCTCCTGAACCAGTGGGAGATTCGAGTTGCGGATGCCTTGACTGCGGCCATACGTGAGGCCACAATCGAGTCCCGCTCTGTTGTGACTGTGGTGGGCACCCTGGGCGTGCCGGTGGCCGAGATTGTCGTTGCTACCGGCCCGTTGAAGCTGAATGACTTCCTGGCCGGTACGGCCCCTCCACCCCTCGTCACCTCCAAGCTGCTGGGGCTCGGAATCGGCGGAACCCTTCTGAACATCATCCTCAGCACTCTGACCAACGGTGCCAATGGCGTGATTCAGGACGCCCTTCGAGCGACGATCTTCACAGCAGGCCTGGTGCCGCAGGTGGGGGCGGGCATCGATGCGCTGGTCGTTGATGCGGGAACAGCCGTCGGCAACCTGCTGTCGTCGATCAGCTCCCTCGTCTCCGTCCACGTAAACGTCCAACCTGACAAACCCTGGGCCGGGGTAAAACCCGCTGACGTATCAGCCAAAGCAGGGGAATACAAAGTGTCGGCTGTAAGGATTGGCGTGATTAATGATCCGGAA
This sequence comes from Arthrobacter sp. SDR-2R, assembly GCF_057747955.1. Classification (NCBI taxonomy): domain Bacteria; kingdom Bacillati; phylum Actinomycetota; class Actinomycetes; order Micrococcales; family Micrococcaceae; genus Arthrobacter; species Arthrobacter sp. SDR-2R. The sequence continues at coordinate 4,308,297 of NZ_CM173231.1, read as the reverse complement.
CCACTGAGTCTTTCGCTTGGCACTTCTTCCGCTGGGCCGGTAAATTACCGGCCTTCGTGATTTTGCTGTCCGCGCGGGAACTTTTTCGGCATATCAATCGTTACTGGCATTGTTTTGAAGTGCTTCCGATATTAAATACGACTGTCAAATTAATTGACAGAATTTCGCATTATTGCTTGGATTTTGTCACAGTCCGCGATGGGGGACATGGCGGCTGGACCCACTCAATGCACTCGAAAGAGGTACCGCACGTGAAAATATCCCTGTCTTCTTTCAAGGCCCTCGCCGCCGCAGGCGCCCTGTCGCTCGCTGTCGTCGCAGCAGGTCCGGCGCCCCTGGCCGGCGCCGTAGGCGAAGGGCCTTCCTACGACGGCAACGGCCAGATCACCACGTCGAAGCTGGCCACCTACGACCAGATGGTCTCGTTCCTGAAGGACCAGGATGCGCGCCAGCCCGCCATGGAGCTGGAGGTCATCGGCCAGACCGTCAAAGGCCGCGACATCCACCTGGTCAAGTACATATCGGACCCGGCCAAGCCCACCATCCTGTATTTGACCCAGCAGCACGGCAATGAACAGCTCACCACCGAGGGTGCCCTCGAGTTCGTCAAGCACCTGGGCACGGGCAAGTCGGCAGGCATCCTGGACGGCGTGAACATCCTCATCGTGCCCATGCTCAACGCGGACGGTGCCATGGGGGATGTCAACTTCTCCCTGGACGACTACCTTGCCAAAGGGGACCGCCACCTCACCCGCTACAACGCGGAGGGCGTGGACCTGAACCGGGACCATGTGGCCAAGGTCCAGCCGGAGACCCAGGCGCTGCACAACAACGTGATGCGCAAGTACCGCATTGACTACATGATCGACCTGCACCACCAGGGCACCCGCGCCGAGCGCGACGGCAAGCTGGTTTCCGGCTCCATCCTGTACCCCACCACCCCGAACGCCGACCCCTCCGTCGTCGAGAAATCAAAGCGGCTCGGCGCCGTTGTCTTCAACAACGTTGACTCCACCGGCTGGGGCCACCTGGGCAGGTACCAGGGCGGCAGCGCCGAGACCATCAGCCGCAACGGCATCTCCGTGGAATACGGCATTGCCACCCTGCTTTTCGAGATGCGCGGCATGTCCGACCACTACCTGGATGGTTACGCGCTGGGGCAGCGGAGCAATGGCTACCTGATCAAGCAGACGGTCACCACGCTGGCGTCCACCGCCGCGGCCATCGCGGATGGATCCATTGCCGACGCCGACACCTCCTTCTGGGACACGCTCGCCGAGCAGACGTCCCGGCCCGCGGGGGAGGCCGAGGACGAGTAGGAGGCCCGGCGCCCGCCGCGGCCCATATTTGCGAAAGGGCCGCGGCGGGCCACAACAGTGGACAAAGTGCCCCATCGGCTAAACTTGGGTGGTAAGAGCCCCGGAACTCTTGCTTCGCCGTGCCGTGCTGCGGCTGTGCGAAGGCCGGTATGTTCGGGGCATTCTCATGAACGGCGCTGCATGGGCCCGCCACCAGGTGGCTGGACCCGGGCAGCCCGAACGAATGGGGGAGGATCCCATGCCAGCAATTGTGATCGTAGGAGCCCAGTGGGGCGACGAAGGAAAAGGCAAGGCCACCGACCTTTTGGGCGGCCGTGTTGACTACGTCGTCAAGCCCAATGGCGGCAACAATGCCGGGCACACCGTCGTCGTAGGCGGTGAAAAGTACGAACTCAAGCTGCTGCCGGCAGGCATTCTCAGCCCCAACGCTGTTCCCATCATCGGCAACGGCTGCGTGGTGAACCTCGAAGCCCTCTTCCAGGAAATCGATGGGCTCCAGGCCCGCGGTGCGGACACCTCGAAGCTGCGGGTTTCCGCCAACGCCCACCTGGTGGCCCCGTACCACCAGGTCCTGGACAAAGTGACCGAACGCTTCCTGGGCAGCCGCGCCATCGGCACCACCGGCCGCGGCATCGGCCCCGCCTACATGGACAAGGTGGCCCGGCTGGGCATCCGCGTCCAGGACGTCTTTGACGAATCCATCCTCCGCCAGAAGGTGGAAGGCTCGCTGCGCCAGAAGAACGAACTCCTGGTCAAGGTCTACAACCGCCGCAGCGTTGTCGTGGACGAGATCGTGGACTACTTCCTGTCCTTCGCCGAGCGGCTCCGTCCGCTGGTCATCGACAGCACCCTGGTCCTGAACACCGCGCTGGACGAGGGCAAGGTGGTCCTGATGGAAGGCGGCCAGGCTACGTTCCTGGACGTGGACCACGGCACCTACCCGTTCGTGACCTCCTCCAACCCCACCGCCGGCGGCGCGTCGGTTGGCTCCGGCATCGGGCCCACCCGCATCTCGCGCTCCATCGGCATCATCAAGGCCTACACCACCCGCGTTGGCGCCGGCCCGTTCCCCACGGAACTCTTCGACGAGATGGGCATGTACCTGCAGAAGACCGGCGGCGAATTCGGCGTCAACACCGGACGCCCGCGCCGCTGCGGCTGGTACGACGCCGTCCTGGCCCGGCATGCCTCCCGCGTCAACGGCTTCACGGACTACTTCGTCACCAAGCTGGACGTGCTCACCGGCATCGAACAGATTCCCGTGTGCGTGGCCTACGACGTGGACGGCGTCCGGCACGATGAAATGCCCATGACGCAGACCGAGTTCCACCACGCCAAGCCCATCTTCGAGTACTTCGACGGCTGGACCGAGGACATCACCGGGGCACGCACCCTGGCGGACCTGCCGGAGAACGCCCGGAATTACGTGCTGGCCCTTGAGAAGCTCTCCGGAACCCGGTTCTCCGCCATCGGCGTGGGCCCGGACCGGGACCAGACCATCGTGGTGAACGACCTCATCAACGACTGACACTCCCCAGGGCAGCATGACGACGGCGGCAGGCCACCTTTGCGGGTGGCCTGCCGCTTGTGCGTCCCGGGACGTTCGGCCCCGGGTGGAAAAGCAATTTACACAGGCTTAACGCGCACGGTCTTGTGAGGCTGCACGCGTACCGGCAAGACTCGGTAGTACCCCCTGGTGCCCAAGGAAGGATCGTCATGGCCGGAAAATTTGAAGCATTCATTGACGCTGATTCGTTGTTCCGGTTCCGGCTCCTGGCCCCGGATGGCGCAGTGGTGGCTGTCTCCGGGCCGTACCAGGACAAGCAGGCCCTGGCGGCAGGGATCGCTGCCGTGCGTGAGTGCGCCGGCACCGGCCTGGTCACCGACCTCTGTCCCGCCGGGGCCGTATCCCGTCCCGCAACCGTGCCCGTAGCGGCAGCCGCCGCCGTTCCCGCGGAGCTGCCCTCCGCCGTCGTACCTGTCTGTAGCGACGAGCGCCTGCCCGCCAGGCTGCACTTTTTCGCGCTGGCCAAGGCATCGCGCAGGCAGGCGACGCCGCCCCGGTGGACCAGGGCAGCTGCCCGCTGACAGCCGCGGAACGGCTGCCAAAAAAGTTTTTGAAATCGCGTAACCCTTTGGGGGTGCGTAGCGATTACCCCTATGAAGTGCCGGTCTGGAACCTGTCCCCCATCACGTTCCAGACCGGCTCTTTTGTTTTCCGCCCAGCCGGCTTCAGGTGCCGGGAGCCCGCCACGGCCCGCTTACCCGGCGCCGTGGCGCTTCCGGCAGCGGTTGTTACTGAAGGGTAAAGTAGGGGCAGCGTTCCGGATGTACTGAGCGTTCACCTTGCCAACTCCCTCTTTGACGGAAAGCACTACGTCAGTGACCGATGCACAGACAGACGAGGCTCCGGACCAGCCAACTCCCGGGACCGCTGCCTTCAGCCTCGTCTACAAGACGTACGCGTCGCAGGTGCTGGGCTATCTCACCGCCCGGGGAGTCGAGGATCCGGAGGCCGCCATGCAGGAAGTGTTTCTTTCCGTCCTGCCCAGGCTCGACAGTGTCCGCGGAGGGGATGCGGGGCTGCGTACCTTCATTTTCTCCGTTGCCCATGCGCGGATGGTGGACGACCACCGCCGCCAAAGCCGAAGCCCGCTCAAACTGCCGTTCGAGCCAGAGCTTGACCAGCGCCAGGACAGCTCAGCGGAAAAGCTGGCGCTGGAGCGCATCTCACCCCGGGAAGTCCTCGGGCTGCTGGACGGGCTGCCGCAGGACCAGCGGGACGTGCTGTCGCTTCGCCTGGTGGGTGGCCTGACAGTGGAACAGACCGCGGAAACCATCGATAAGAGCGCCGGTGCCGTGAAACAGCTCCAGCGGCGCGCGCTGCTGAAACTTCGGGAACTTGCGGCAGTGAAGGAGTATTTCACGCCATGACGTCCGCTTCGGATTATCTCATCGCCCTCGTCGACGACATGCTCCAGGACGCCGGTGCAGCCCAGGATGCGGAACTCCGTGACACCCTGGTCGCACTGGGCGCCCTGGCCTCACTGCCCGTACCCGCGCCCACCGGCGAGCTTGCCGCGATGCTGGCAGCGGGAGGTCCGGCAGAAGACGCCACTTCCGGGAAACTCGAGGGTGAGCAGCGGGTTGAGCAGCCGGATGGTGAGCAATGGGTTGACGACCCGCCGGGCGATGAACTGGCGCGCCGCCGCCGTCGGCACCGCCCCACCGCGCTGGGCCTGGTCCTCGCGGCGGGAATGGGGCTGGGCGTTGGCGGAGTAGCCGCCAGCTCCACCGCTCCCGGAGGCAGCCCCATTGAGCACGTGCTGACGGAATGGATGCCGTGGAACCATACGACCGACGCCGCGTCGGCTGCCTCCTCCACCGACGGCGGGCCAGACGTGGGCGCGGAAGGGGAAGTCACCCAGTCCGGCGCAACTGCCGCACCGGCTGGGGCTGCGGACGCGTCACACCGTGCGTCCCGTTTCCTGCGCGATCCTGCCGGCCTGTTCGGCGGCACCCGCACGCCGGCGTGTGCCGGCCCCGTCAAGCACGACGCCGGCACAGGTCCAGGGAACTGCGCGGCCGAACCCGGGGCTGCTGCAGTGGGTGGAGCCGTCGGCGGCATGGATGGCAGCGGACGGGCTGTGCCGGCGGGAACCCCGGCGGATCCGGCTGCGGCCGGACCGGGCAAGGCCGGGGCGCCGGCACCGGCTACTGTGGCAGGCGGCGTGGACCCGGCCGGGACGGCGCAGAAGGCGGCCGGTTCCGCTGCCACCACCGGCCGGGTGCCGGGCCAAGGCCAGCCACAAAACCCAGGGACGCAGGAACCAGGGACACAGGGCGCAGAGGGTTCAGAGTCGCAGGGCACAGGCCCCAAGGCCGCCACCCCGCTGAAGTAGCTGAAGCATGACAGGACGGGCAGCGTAGGCTGATCCCATGGGCCACACGAACGATCCCGCAGTCATCGAACGCCTTCTGCGAACCAAGGGCCGGTGGGCCATCGTCGGACTCACCACCAATGAGTGGCGCTCCGCCTACGACGTCTCGCTGATGATCCGCGACCGGCTCGGCATGGAGATCATCCCCGTCAACCTGAACGGCGAAACTGTCCACGGCGAACCCGGCTATCGCACCCTCGGCGACATCCCGGCGGATAAGCAGCCCATCGACGTCGTGGACTGCTTTGTGAACTCGCAGAAGGTGGGCAGCGTGGTGGACCAGGCCATTGCCGCCGGGGCGAAAGCCGTGTGGCTGCAGCTCGGGGTCATCGACGAGGCAGCGGCGGAACGTGCCAAGGCGGCGGGGCTGGACGTGGTGATGAATCTGTGTCCGGCGCAGCTTGCCTGGAAGTACAACCTTTAGCGCTTCATCAACTCCGGATAGTGCCGTTCGGTCACGTCCGGGTGTGCCCGCATCCGGCCCTTGAGCATGTTGAGGCCGAACGATGCCAGGAGCGGGTTGTCCGGATCGTCCGTGATACCCCGGGCAGCCGCCTTTAGCTCGGGTGCCAGGGGGACGGGCTCGATGACCGCGTCGAGCCGCGGCGACCAGAAGAACGGCACCGAGTACCGGTCGACGCCCGGTGGCGGTGCCTGGACGCGGTGGATGGTCGCCGCCAGGTATCCCGCCGTGGCTACTTCGAGCATCTCGCCAAGGTTCACCACCAGTGCCCCCGGCAGGGGCTCCACAGGCAGCCACTGGGTGGTTCCGGGCGGCAGCACTTCCAGGCCGCCCACGTTGTCCTGCAGCAGGAGGGTTACGAAGCCGTAGTCCGCGTGCGAGCCAACGCCCTGGTCCCCGGCCGCTTCCACCACGCCGCCCACGTAGTGGACCAGCTTGCCCATCCATGCCGGTGAATCCCGGAAGGGCCCGTCGAAGTAGTCCTCCGGCAGCTGGAGCGAAACGGCGATTGCCCTCAACAGTTCCATGCCCACGCCGGACATCAGCTCCGCCCACTCCATGGCAGCAGGCTTCAGCTCGGGGAATGTTTCATCGGGCCAGAGATTGGGACCCTGCAGCAGCCAGTAAGGCTGGCTGTCCGGGTAGTCCCGCACCGGCTCGCGCTCCGGTGAATAGTCGATCTGCTCCCGAGCGTCGGCCCGGCCCTGGGTCACCTCGGTGCCCATGCGCGTGTAGCCACGGAAGTGGGGGGAGAGGCGGTTGTCCAGCTTCATCCGCTCCTCAAGGGGCAGGTCGAAGAAGCGCTGAATAGTGTCCAGGAGCTCTTCGGCCTGTCCCGGGCGGCCACCATAACCGGTGACCTGGAAGAACCCGATGTCGTGGGTGGCGTGCCGCAGCTGGTCGATGAACTCCGGGCTGAATGTGCCGTCGGCCCGCCGGGCGGCACGCAGGTCCAGAACAGGTATGGCTCCCTGGTCGCGTGACATGTTCGCAGACTAGCACCGCGCAGGTCTGCTTTATAGGCTTCCGTTATGGACCCAAGTGCGCTGCGGAAGATCTGCCTTTCGTTTCCCGGAGCCTATGAGGATTTTCCGTTCGGACCGGAGACTTCGGTCTTCAAGGTCCGTGCCGGGACTGCCGGGGGAGCGCGGCACGAGGCTAAACTGTTTGCCCTGTCGTCCATGGACGAACGCGATTTCTACGTGAACTTGAAGTGCGAGCCGGCCCTGGCCGTGCAGCTGCGCGCGGTACACCCGGCAATCACCGGGGCGTGGCACATGAACAAGACCCACTGGAATGGTGTGCGCATCGACGGGTCGCTGCCGGACGGGATGATCCGGGACATGGTGGAGGACTCCTACGACCTTGTGGTGTCAGGCTTGAGCCGGAAGCAGCAGGAGCAACTGGGGTGGGCACGCCTCGAAAGGGCAGGCGGCGATGATTGACGCGGGAAGACTCGGCTATCCGGGAATTGGCGGCACGGAGCACGGCGTCGCGCCAGTGGGGTACGACCGCGTCCTTGAGGAAGCCCGCCTGGGTACCGGCCTTGGCGTCTACCGGCGCGTGGCGGACGGCATCCTGGGCTGGGAACTGCAGCGGAGGGCTGGCCTCACGGTGCGGGCAGACGCGCCAAGGGCTGTGCCCGGGGCACACGTGGTGAGCGGTTTCGGCGTCGGGCCCTTCCGCCTGCCCGCGCCCTGCCAGGTGGTGTGGGCGCGGGAGCCGGCACCGGACGGTGTTCCCCAATCCGCCGGGTTTGGTTACGGGACGCTGCCCGGCCACCCCGCCCGTGGCGAGGAATCCTTCGAGGTGGAGATCAACAGCCACGGAGAGGTGTGGCTGCGGATCCGTGCTTTCAGCAGGCCTGCCAACTGGTTCTACGCCGCCGGTGGCCTGGTCACCCGCGCGGCACAGCGCTACGTTACTTCCCGGTACATTGAAGGGGCACGCACCCTCGCCGCGGAAGGAACATCCCAGTGATCTTTATCGTCGTCAAGTTCAAGGTCAAGCCCGATTGGTCCGGGCGCTGGCTCGATCTGGTGGCAGACTTCACCCGGGCTACCCGGGAGGAGCCGGGCAACCTGTGGTTCGACTGGTCCCGAAGTGTGGACGATCCCAACGAGTTCGTCCTGGTGGAAGCGTTCAAGGACGACGCCGCGGAAGACCATGTCAACAGCGGGCACTTCAAGAAGGCCATGGCCGACATGCCCCAGGCACTCGCCGAAACACCCAGGATCATCAGCCGCCAGCTGGACGGCGAAGGCTGGGACCTGATGGGTGAGCTCACCATCGAGTAAAGACAGGGGCGGCCATGTGGATCGGCTGGATCGAGTTCGACATCCTCCTTGGGGACGTGCAGAGCCTGAAGGAAAAGCGCTCCGTCGTCAGGCCGCTCCTTGCCGAGCTCAAACGCCGCTTCGAACTGTCAGTCGCCGAAGTCGGGGACCATGCCCAGTACCGGCGCTCGCAGGTCGGCGTTGGCCTGGTGGCAGCTGACCGGGCCCATCTCGTGGAGGTGCTGGCCGCCGTCGAACGTTTTGTGGCAGCCCGGCCGGAGTTCGAGCTGCTCAGTGCACGGCAGCGGGAGCTGCACAGCGAGGACTGAACCGGTCCTTAAATGCGGACGGACACCCAAAGCCCTCTCTATGGGCTTGAGTGTCCGTCCGCGTTCTGTGGGGCCTAGCCGAAGTACTTCGGCAGGGTCCCTTCGTGGGCTTCGCGGAGCGCGTCCAGGGACAGGCCCTCCACGCCGTTGATCTCCAGCTTGCCGCTGGCCGCGTCCACCACGCCGATGCGGGTGTGGGTGAAGCCGCGGGCGGTGCACATGTCCGTGAAGCGGACTTCCTCGGAGCGGGGGACGCCCACAACGGCACGGCCCTGGGACTCGGAGAACAGGGCCGTGAACAGGTCCACGCCGTCCCGGTCCATGACGTCCTGCAGCGCGATCCGGGCACCCACGCCGTAGCGCAGCGAGGACTCCACCAGGGCAGCCGCGAGGCCGCCTTCGGAGAGGTCGTGGGCGGAGTCGATCATGCCGTCGCGGGACGCGTTGATCAGGATCTCGCCCAGCGCGCGCTCGGCCTCGAGGTCCACCTTCGGCGGCTGTCCGCCCAGGTGCCCGCGCATGTTGGCCCATTCGGAACCGTCCAGCTCGGCGCCCGTGGTGCCCAGCAGGTAGATCGCCTGGCCATCCTCACGCCAGCCCGACGGCGTGCGGCGCGCAACGTCGTCGAGCTTGCCCAGGACTGCCACCACCGGGGAGGGGTGGATGGGCGTGGTGCCGGTCTGGTTGTAGAGCGAGACGTTGCCGCCGGTGACAGGGATGCCCAGCACCATGCAGGCGTCGGACAGGCCGCGGATGGCCTCGGCAAGCTGCCACATCACATCCGGGTCCTCGGGGGAGCCGAAGTTCAGGCAGTCGCTGACGGCCATGGGGACGGCGCCTGCGGTGGCTACGTTGCGGTAGGCCTCGGCCAGTGCCAGCTGCGCGCCGTGGTACGGGTCCAGGTAGGTGTAGCGGCCGTTGGCGTCGGTGGCCAGGGCAACGCCCAGGCCGGTTTCCTCGTCCACGCGCACCACGCCGGCGTCGTCGGGGAACGCCATGGAGGTGTTGCCGCCCACGTAGCGGTCGTACTGGTTGGTGATCCAGGACTTGGAGCACATGTTCGGCGACGCCACCAGTTCGGTGACGGCCTTGGCCAGCTCAGCGGGGGCGGCCGGGCGGCCGGCGTCCTGCACGGAACCGGTGAAGGTGTCCGCCTGCACGGCATCCTGCCACTCGGGGCGGGCGAACGGGCGGTCGTAGACCGGGCCGTCGTGCGCCACGGTGCGGGGATCGACGTCGACAATCACCTCGCCTTCCCAGGTGATGATCAGGCGGCCGGTATCGGTCACCTCGCCCAGCCAGGAGTACTCCACGGCCCATTTGTCCATCACGGCCTCGAACGCTTCCACGTTCTCCGGGGTGACAACGGCCATCATGCGTTCCTGGGACTCGGACATCAGGATCTCGCCCGGGGTCAGCGTGGGGTCGCGCAGCAGGACGGAAGTCAGCTCAACCTGCATGCCGCCGTCGCCGTTGGAAGCAAGTTCCGACGTGGCGCAGGAGATGCCGGCGGCGCCAAGGTCCTGGATGCCTTCCACCAGGGAGCCCTTGAAGAGCTCCAGGCAGCACTCGATGAGGACCTTCTCGGCGAAGGGGTCGCCCACCTGGACGGCGGGGCGCTTGGAGGGCTTGGTGTCGTCGAACGACTCGGAGGCCAGCACGGAGGCGCCGCCGATGCCGTCGCCGCCGGTGCGCGCACCGAACAGGACCACCTTGTTGCCCTTGCCGGAGGCGTTGGCCAGGCGGATGTCCTCGTGCCGCATGACGCCCACTGCCAGGGCGTTGACCAGCGGGTTGCCCTGGTACACGGAGTCGAACACCATCTCGCCGCCGATGTTCGGCAGGCCCAGGGAGTTGCCGTAACCGCCGATGCCCGCAACGGCACCGTGCATGACGCGGGCGGTGTCCGGGTGGTCGATGGCGCCGAAACGCAGCGGGTCCATGACGGCAACCGGGCGGGCGCCCATGGAGATGATGTCGCGGACAATGCCGCCGATGCCGGTCGCGGCACCCTGGTAGGGCTCAACAAACGACGGCGAGTTGTGCGATTCAATCTTGAAGGTCACGGCCCAGCCGTCCCCCAGGTTGGTCACGCCGGCGTTTTCGCCGATGCCCACCAGCATGTCCTTCTTCATTTCCTCGGTGACCTTCTGGCCGAACTGGCGCAGGTGGTTCTTGGAGGACTTGTAGGAGCAGTGCTCGCTCCACATGACGGAGTACATGGCCAGTTCCGCGCCGGTGGGGCGGCGGCCCAGGACCTTGACGATCTCGTCGAACTCGTTCTGCTTAAGGCCGAGTTCGGCCCAGGGCAGTTCCGTGTCCGGAGTCTTCGCGGCGTGCTCGACGGTGTCGATGTTGAACTTCTTGGTGGTTTCCGTGGTCACTTGTCGCCTCCCACAATCTTGTTCAGGACGGAGGTGAAGAAGCCCAGGCCGTCGGTGTCGGAACCGCCGATGCCGTCCAGCGATTCGGGCCCGAAGCCCGGCTCCACGGCGTGTTCGGGGTGCGGCATGAGGCCCACCACGTTGCCGGCGGCATTGGAGATGCCGGCGATGTCGCGGCGGGAGCCGTTCGGGTTGAAGCCCACATAGCGGAAGACAACGCGGCCCTCAGCCTCAAGGGCGTCCAGGGTCTTCTCGTCCGCGATGTACTGGCCATCCTGGTTCTTCAGCGGGATGGTGATCTCCTGGCCCGCCTGGTAGTCCAGGGTCCACGCAGTGTTGCTGTTCTCGACACGCAGCACCTGGTCGCGGCAGAGGAACTTCAGGTGGTCGTTCTTGATCATCGATCCGGGCAGCAGGTGCGACTCGGTGAGGATCTGGAAGCCGTTGCAGATGCCGAGGACCGGCAGCTTGGCATCGGAGTTGGCGGCGTCGATGATCTTGGACATCAACGGCGCAAAGCGGGCAATGGCGCCGGCACGCAGGTAGTCGCCGTAAGAGAAGCCGCCGGGGATGACCACGGCATCCACATCGCCGAGCTGGCTGTCGCCATGCCAAAGTTCGACGGCGGTGCCGCCCGCAAGGCGCACGGCGCGGGCGGCGTCGCGGTCATCAAGGGTGCCGGGGAAGGTAACGACGCCGATGCGGGCGCCGGCGAGGCGCGGCTCCGCCGCGACTGCGACGGCTTCGCCGATCAGGGGGAGTTCAGTCATGTCAGGCCTCGACGACCTCGACGTTGACGACATCTTCGATCACGGGGTTGGACAGGAGGGTCTCGGCGGCGTCGCGGGCCTGGGCCAGGATTTCCTCGGTCACCTCGCCGTCGACCGTCAGTTCGAAACGCTTGCCCTGGCGGACAGAGCTGAAGCTGGTGAAGCCCAGCCGGGGGAGAGCGCCGACGATCGCCTTCCCCTGCGGGTCCAGAATCTCGGGCTTGGGCATGACGTCAACAACGATCCGGGGCATCCGGCAACTCCTGTGCGTGAGCTTGGGTAAGGGCGCAGCGGAGTGGTGCCGTCTCACGCCGTACCGGGGTTGGGGGGACTGTTGGTCACCTGCGTTGGTTCACCATGAGGTCGGGCGCTCCGCGAGCTTGCCTTACCATTCTACCGGGCCGGGCGCACCCCTTTGCATCCGGCCTCCTGGGCAGCCGGGCGGCGGGGAATGAACCATGGACGGGGGCGCCCCTGGGCGGGGTTATGGAGTTGCCGGAGGGCGTTCACTAGAGTTGCTGAATGGGAGAAAATTCGAAGTCCGTGCTGTTGCCGATGGTCGCCGCGGCCGTGTTCGCCGGCCTGGGCAGGATGGTGTTTCAAAAAGTGAAGGCGGACCGCCTGGCCCGGGAGACGCGGGTAGCCGGTCCTGTGGATGAAAAAACCAGGCAATGGATCAGTGACGTGGTGCGCACTCCCCGCCAGTAGTTTCGCCTGCGGTCTCTCGTTTGCCAGGGCGTCCTTCGGGGCGCCCTTTTCCATGCCTGTTTCCGGGTCCTGCGGGCCAACGCCCCACCCCGTATGACAAGCGGAAAATTCTCGAATGTGCCCTATGTCATATCGTGCTCTCAGTCTGTAATCTGTGAACAGTCTGGTCTCAGCAAATTACAAAACCTGTAATTCCCTCTGCAGTTCCAGTCGTTCGGGCTGCCCACCAAGGCTGGGCGGTACATCGTGAAAGGGTTGCACGTGAAATCAACTGGAAAGAGCCCCTCGCGGGCTGGGGGCCTCCGGAAAGCGGCCGCACTGGCCGTCGGGTTGCCCCTTCTCCTTAGCTCCATGGCCGTGGGTCCCGCGTCGGCGGCACCCGGCGGCCAAGGTACGGAAAATGCCTCCTCCACTGCGAAGGACAGCCAATTCAAGGACGGCCGGTACATCGTGGTGCTGGCCGGCCCGGCTGCCGCGGCGTACGAAGGGGGAGTTGCCGGACTGGGAGCCACCAAGCCCCAGCAGGGCAGGAAGCTCGACGCCGGCAGCCCCAACTACAAGGCCTACGACGCCCACCTTCGCAACCAGCAGCGTGAAGTCGCAGCGGCGCAGGGTGTCAGCCCCGCAAAGCAGTACACCGCAGCACTGAACGGGTTCACTGCCGAGCTGACCGCAACGCAGGCGGCAGCCTTGTCCAAGGACAACCGCGTCCTGGTGGTTTCACCCGACGTCGAAAACAAGCCTGACTACACCACCACCGACTTCCTCAAGCTCACCGGCCCGGACGGCGCATGGGCCCAACAGTTCGGCGGCCAGGCAAACGCCGGCAAGGGCGTTGTGGTGGGTGTCATCGACTCGGGGTACGCACCGGACAACCCCTTCCTGCAGGGCGAACCCGTGAAGCCACTGCAGGGTGACCCGCAGGTGGGCGTCCCGTACCGCACCGGCGATGGCAGGATTGCCATGCTCAAAGCGGACGGCACCACCTTCGAAGGGGAATGCCAAAAAGGCGAGGGCACCGGGGCCGGGTTTGACGGCTCGCTCTGCAATACCAAGGTCATCGGCGCCCGATACTTCGCCGATTCCTTCCTGCAGTACGTGGCGCCGGGAAACCGTGCCCCGGAAGAGCAGATTTCCCCGGTGGACGTTGGCAGCCACGGCACCCACACCGCCACCACGGCGGCGGGCAATGCCAATGTCGAGCAGGTGATCGATGGAACCAGCTTCGGCAAGAGCTCGGGAGTGGCCCCCGCAGCCAAAGTCTCGGTGTACAAAGTCTGCTGGGAGGACACCAACCCGGACACGGGCGGCTGCTACTCCTCGGCGTCGGTCGAGGCCGTGGACGCAGCCATCAAGGACGGCGTCGATGTCCTGAACTACTCCATATCGGGCAATAACAACAGCACCACCGATCCCGTGGCGCTGGCGTTCCTGAACGCGGCTTCCGCAGGTGTCTTCGTTTCGGCTTCGGCAGGCAACTCCGGCCCTGCGGCCTCCACCGTGAACCATGCCTCACCGTGGCTGACCACCGTGGCTGCTTCCACCTTCCCCAGCGACCTGCTGGGAACGGTCAAGGTGTCCGACGGTTCCCTGTACCGCGGAGCGTCCATTATGAAGTCGGAAGTGGCGGACAAGCCCGTTGTCCTCGCCGCGGCCGCCGCGGCCGCGGGTGCGGCAAACCCGAACCTCTGCGGCCCGGGGACCCTTGACGGCTCCAAGGTGGCCGGCAAGGTTGTGGTCTGCGACCGCGGCGTGGTGGACCGCACCGCCAAGAGCCAGGAGGTCCTGGACAAGGGCGGCGTGGGCATGATCCTGGTGAACCTCACCAGCAGTTCGGAGGACGCAGACAACCACGTTGTTCCAACTGTCCACGTCAATGCCCCCAAGAGCCTGGAGCTGAAGTCCAAGCTGGAAGCCAATCCGGCGCTGACCGTCAGCCTGGTCAAGGGCGACCTGACCGGCCTGCCACCAGCCGCGGCACCCCAAATCGCGGGCTTCTCGTCCCGCGGGCCCACCCTGGCATCCGGCGGCGACCTGCTCAAGCCGGACATCTCCGCCCCGGGCGTCAACGTCCTGGCCGGTGTCTCCACGATCGGTAACGACGGCGACCAGTTCGGGTTCATGTCCGGCACCTCCATGGCCGCACCGCACATCGCCGGTTTCGGTGCCCTGGTCCTGGGCAAGCAGCCGAAGTGGACCCCGGCAATGGTTAAGTCCGCCATGATGACCACCGCCTACTCTCTGGTCAATGCCGACGGTTCGCCCAACACCGACCCCTTCCAGGGCGGCGCCGGCCACATCGATTCCACCCGCGTCCTTGATCCCGGGCTGGTCTACGACTCCGGGATCCAGGACTGGCTCGGCTTCCTGAACGGGCAGGGCGTTGACACCGGAGCGCCGCAGGCCGGCAGCATTGCCGCCCGCGACCTCAACCTGCCCTCCATCGCGCTGGGCAGCCTGGTGGGCGAAGTCCAGGTGAAGCGCAAGCTGACCGCCCTGGTCCCGGGCATGTACCACCCCGAGGTGAACATGCCGGGCTTCAACGTCAACGTCGAACCCAAGGCGCTGAACTTCGCCAGGGCCGGCCAGACCCGTGAAGTCACCGTCACCATCCGGAACGTCAGCGGACCGGTTGGCAAGTTCAGCACTGGAAGCCTCACCTGGAAGGGCCCGCGGACGGTTACGTCCCCTATTGCCATCCGTCCTGTTGATGCCCAGATTGCCCCGTCGTTCTCCTTCAGCTCGGCCACGGGCACCGGCAGCGGCACGATGGAGCTCGTATCCGGCTCCGACAACCCCATCGCCGTCGGCGTGGAGGGCCTGGCACCACTGAGCCAGACCGCCATCACCAAGACCCCGGGCGAGTACGCGGCCACGAATGACGCGCACAACGCCCTGCTCCAGGTGAAGGTGCCGGCCGGTGCCTCGTTTGCGCGGCTGGGCATCCAGGCACAGTCGAACGACGTCGACTGGGACATGGTGGTCTACGCACCGAGCGCGTCGGGCGGGTTGACGGCCACCCAGGTGGCCACTGCCTCGGCCAGTGAATTCCTGGACCTGGAGTCGCCGCGGGCGGGCACCTACTATGTGGTGGCCAACCTTTACGCCACGCCGGACAATGGGCCGGCCACCGCGTCCGTCCAGGCTGTGACCTTCGCCGGTGACGCGGGCAACCTCACGGTGAACCCGAACCCCATCGTGGCGCCGAACGGAACCGCCACCTCGGCGACCCTGAGCTGGACCGGACTCCAGGAGGGCTCCTACCTCTCCCGGCTGAGCCTTGGCAGCAACGGCATCAAAACCTGGGTGAACGTGCAGGTGGGACAGGGCGCTGCCCCCGCCCCGGCCGGCGCTCCCCGGCTTGACCTGGCCCAGGCGGTACCCGCAACCTGATCCGGAAGGCATGGGGGGAGGTCCCGGGCGGCTATCAGGCCGCCCGGGACCTTTTTTCGTTCCTGCCGGCGGGAAGGCCAGGCAGCGGAAGGCTAAGTGGCTGTGCCGCCCAGTAAAGGTGCCATGGCCTTCCAGCGGGCGATCTCGCAGCCGTCGGTGCGGGTAAAGGTCGAGTTGACGTGGCGCCCATGGAAAGTTCCGGTGACCGTGGCAACCTGCGGGCCGCCGTACTGCTGGGTGCACAGCTTGGGAGGACCAGGTTTGGGGAAGAAGATGCCTTCACCGAACCGCTCCACGGCGGCGAGGGCTGCTCCAGGTCGGGGCAGCGTGGTCCCGGCTGCGGGGGCGCCATCCGTGGCTACCAGCCGGAACACATGCTCCGGCGCATCGGGGGCCTCGCGGATTCGGATGGTCAGGTCGATCAATGCGGCGCTCCGTCCGACACGGCCCCGATTTCCGCGGCGAGCCGTTCCCGCAGGGCCCCCGCTTCCGTGGCGAAGGCACGCTGGTGCTCGACATAGGCGGCCTTGCCCTGCGGCGTCTCGATGGGGATGGCCGGATAGCCCCAGCCAGCCAGATCGTACGGGGAAGCCTGCATATCCATGGCCCGGATCCGCCAGGACAGTTCAAAGCAGTCCATGACCAGTTCACTGGACAGCGCAGGCAGCAGCTTGTACGCCCACTTGTAAAGGTCCATGTTGGCGTGCAGGCAGCCCGGCTGTTCCATGTGGCGCTGCTTGTCCCGGCTGGGGGAGTGTTCGTTGAGCGGGATGGCGTCGGGGGTATAGAAGCGGAACGCATCGAAATGGGTGCAGCGGATCCTGTTCTCCTCCACCACCCGGTCGGTGCCGGCCGCTCCCAGCCGCAGCTGCAGATACTCATGCCGGAGGTCGAATTTGTCCTGGCGGTACACCATGGCCCACTCGTGGAGGCCGAAACAGCCGAACTGTGCCGGCCTGGCCGCCGTCCCCTGGAGGATGATGCCGGCAAAGGCCACGGCATCCTTGCGGTCGGCCAGGAAGGCGCGCCGATCTAAGGTGGCCGCGGTGCTTCCCGCGGCCAGCCCCAGGGAGGCGAGCTCGCCGTCGTCGAGCATCCTGTAATGCTTCCACCCCAGCCGCGTGGCTGCCTGGGCGCCGGTAAGGACCGCTCCGGCGCCGGGGTGCCAGCGCTTCAGCTGGCCCGGCTTCTGCGTGTAATAGGTGAAGAGAAAATCCTCCACCGGGTGTTTTTGGCCAGCGGACCGTCGGGCCAGGTAGGGATCGGCGTAGCGGCTCACGCGCTGCAGGTGGGCTTCTTCCCTCGCCTGGGCGTTGTCTGCCGCCAGGAGCTTAAGAGGCTCCACCGGCGGCACCCAGCACGTCCTTGGCAGCGTCCCACGCACTGATTTCGCATCCGTTGGTCCGGGCAAAGGTGGAGTCCACGGCAACACCGTCAACCATGCCCGTCACGGTTGCCTTCTGGGGGCCGCCGTACTGCTGGGTACAGGGTTGGGAAGTTCCCGGGGCCGCCGGGGACAGGATGGCCGGGTTGGCTTTCAGCGCTGCGCAGGCCGCGGCAGCGTTGGGGTGGCTGCTTTCCGCGGCAGGGGTGCCGGCGGAACAAACCAGGGTGTAGTCGAGTTCATCCGCCCCCTGGGACGGCACCACCGTGATGGCGAGTTCAGCGTTTCCCTGCCCCGGGCCGGCACTTGGCCGCGACGTGGTGGGGGCGGGAGCCGGTACCGACGTTTCGGTGTCCGGGGAAGGAGTAGGGGAGCCGGCGGATGAGCTTCCGGCTGCGGAGGTGGAGGGCGCCGGTGAGGCGGACGTGCCATTGTCAGGAGTGCCGCTGCAACCGGTGATCAGCCCGGCGCCAACTGCCAGGACCGTTGCGAGTATGCGGAAACTACGCATCAGGCTTCCTCTCCTTGGTCTGGTTATTCTAGTCGCTTGACGCCCTGCCGACGTGCCCGGGACGGGTCCTGCCGGCACTTAACGGGACGTTGCAGCGATCAGGCCCATCATGGACGCGTGCAGTTCCGTCACCTGCTCCCGGGTCAGCCCGAGCCGCTCCATCATGGTCCCCGGTACCTTGAGCGCCTGCTGCCGCAGGGCGGCACCCTTGGCCGTGAGTTCGACGGCGAGGGCGCGCTCGTTTCCGTCCGCCCGGTGCCGCGTGAGCAGGTCCGCTGCCTCCAGCCGCCGGAGGAGCGGGGAAATGGTGGCCGGCTCCTGGGCAAGGGCCTCGCTGATGTTCCTTACTGTCCGCGGGCTGTCTTCCCACAGGCAGAGCATCACCAGGTATTGCGGATGGGTGAGGTTGAGCTTCTCGAGCACGGGTTTATAGGCCCCCACCACACTGCGGGCAGCCACCGTGAGGGCGAAGCAGAGCTGGTGCTCCAGCAGCAGGTCGTCCTCCTGCACCCCGGATGGCCCTTCTGCAGAGTGTTCTTCCGTTTGCGCTTCTGCTGCGGCGGTCATACGTCCTCCATTGTTAGTGCACTAATCATTAGTGTACATTTGTTGGAGGTGAACAGTGAGTGGAAGGAAGCCTCTTCATGGGCAGGGACAAGTCCGCAGGCAAGGGCAATGCTTCCCAGCGCTTCATGCGCGCCACAGGCAAGCTGCGGGCGGTTTTCGGTCCCGCCAGCCGCACCGCGCTGGCGCACGACATGACCGAAGAAAACCGTCGGCTGCTGGTCCAGCGCCAGGCGGAAACCCAGCAGTGGGAAACCATCACCAGGCCGGACGGCAGCACTTACGTGGTGCCACGGAACCCCGAAGACCGGTCCCTGCGCTAAACGCCCGTTCCGCCGCGAACAGGCGCCTTTTTCCTGCCCCGGGTCTAAAATAAGGGCACTGGCTCCTGCCGGAGCCTGCTGCACTTTCGCCCGAGGTCCGGGAAGGGGGTGGAAAACAGTGGCACATGTCCTCAGCGGTTTCATGAGCCTGACTGACAGGCTGCGCTTTGTCTTTGGTCCCGCCACCCGGCTGGATGCCGATGCGCCTGTAGTGCACAAGCATGATGAGTTCGAACAGGCCTCCGAAGAGGAACTCTCGCACTTCGTGGTCGAGACCGATTCAACCGGCCACCACTACGCGGTGCGCCGCGAAGACCTGGAACGCGAAAGCTAAACCTGTCCAGGCGCACGGTAAGACCCAAAAAGCCGGGCTGCCTTTCCCGTGGGAGGAGAGGCAGCCCGGCTTTTTCGTTGAGTCCTTAGCGGCCGGTGCCGCCGTAAACCGTCGCTTCGCTTTCAGTGTCCAGCCCAAACGCCTTGTGGATCACGCGGACAGCCTCATCCAGCAGGTCGGCGTGGGTCACCACGGAAATGCGGATTTCCGAGGTGGAGATCATGTTGATGTTGATGCCGGCGTCGGACAGCGCCTTGAAGAAGGTGGCGGAGACGCCCGGGTGGGAGCGCATGCCGGCACCGATCAGGGAGAGCTTGCCGATCTGCTCGTTGTATTCAATGGCCTCAAAACCGATCTGGTCCTGGGCAGCGTGAAGTGCGGCCAGGGCGTCCGCGCCTTCAACGATGGGCAGGGTGAAGGAGATGTCGGTCTTGCCCGTGCCATGGGTGGACACGTTCTGGACGATCATGTCGATGTTGGAGTGTGCGTCGGCGATGACCTGGAAGATTGCGGCGGCCTTGCCGGGGATGTCGGGGACGCCGACCACGGTGACCTTCGCTTCGGAACGGTCATGCGCAACGCCGGAGATGATTGGCTGCTCCAAGGCAACTCCCTCTTGAGTGGTGATCTTGTCGTCGGCGCTGGGGATGACCCAGGTGCCTTCATGCTGGCTGAATGAGGAACGGACGTGCAGGGGGACGCCGAACCGGCGGGCGTATTCCACGCAGCGCAGGTGGAGGATCTTGGCACCCGAGGCGGCGAGCTCCAGCATCTCCTCGCTGGAAATGGTGTCGATCTTCTGTGCCGACGGGACCACGCGCGGATCGGCGGTGAAGATTCCGTCCACGTCGGTGTAGATCTCGCAGACATCCGCTTCGAGGGCAGCCGCCAGAGCCACCGCCGTCGTGTCGGAGCCGCCGCGGCCCAACGTGGTGATTTCGTTCGTGGCCCGGCTCATGCCCTGGAAGCCTGCCACGATGGCGATGTGGCCCTTGTCCAGGGCGGTGCGGATGCGGTGCGGGTCGACGTCGATAATCCGGGCCTTGCCGTGGATTCCGTCGGTGATCATGCCTGCCTGCGATCCGGTAAAGGACTGGGCGGAGGCGCCGAGCTTGTTGATGGCCATGGCCAGCAGGGCCATGGAGATGCGTTCACCGGCCGAGAGGAGCATGTCCATTTCGCGGGCGGGGGCGGAGTCGGTCACCTGGGCAGCGAGGTCCAGGAGTTCATCAGTGGTGTCACCCATGGCTGAGACGACTACAACTACCTCGTTGCCGGCTTCCTGGGCATCCACGACGCGCTTTGCCACGCGCTTGATCCCGTCGGCGTCCGCAACGGAGGACCCGCCGAATTTCTGCACGATGAGCTGTTTCGTCACCGCGCCGGCGGCGGGGGCCACCTGGGGCTGGGTTGCGTTGTGCACTTCGGCAGTGGGCGTACTCATGCGCGTACCTTCATTGGATCAATTGGAGTTCTGGGAAACCAGGCAGCCTGACGCCGGGACGGCGCGACTTTCCTCCGACAGTTTATCGCCGCGCCCGGAGCGGCGTTGAATTGTGACCACATACCGGCCACGACGGTTCCTATGGACAGGCCCGGGGTGGTGGACCACGATGGGACCAGTTACCCGGCTTCACGGGCCGCAGCCCGGACCTTGGCAGGCACAGGGCCGGGGGTCCTTTGGAGATATGGAGGATTCCGTAGTGGCCGACGACCCGCAGCCAACTGCAGGAATGCCCCAGGAGCCGCTTTTTGAGCCGATCGGCCCGGACGCGGATAAGCGCGGCGGGGAAAGCGCCAACGAGGGCCTGGATACCGACCGTTCCGGGTCTCCACGCCCGGGCTTCGCAAGGACAAGCCTGGTCAAGGGACTGGCCGACTGGCTGGTCAGCCTGACAACCATCCGGTTCTGGTTTACGGTGGCGGCCGCGGTCCTGTGCACGTGGGCTGCTGCCGGCTCCGTGGTCCTGCTTGCGCCCCTGGGCGGCGGGGCCGGTCCGGAAGTCTTTCCCCTGCTGGTCTACTCGCTGGCGTCAGCCCTGATGCCGGCGACCGCCACATTGCCCGCTGTTGCCTGGGGCGTGCGAGCGGAGGGCAGGTTCCGCGGCGTGAGGGGGCGTACCGGAGGTTTTGCCCTGTTGGCGGTACTGCTGGCCACGGCTTTGCGGGGACTGGTGTTGGCAGCTGTTGTTCTCGGTGTACTGCTGGTGCAGGCTTGGATCGCGGGCGCTTCGGGGGCAGTGGCGGCCGTTTCTGCGGGCGTCGTCCTGGTGGAGTGCGGGGTGTTTGGTGCCATGGGCGCTGGGCTCTCCGCATGGGCTGGACGTCCGCGCCTGGCGAATGCCGCCGGCGGGTTGCTGGCCTTGGCCTTTGTGGCAGGGGCCCCGGCCGCAGCCATCGGATTGTTGCCCCTGGTCCGGGCGGAGGAACGTGTCACGGTGGCGCTGAATGTCGAACGGGCGCGCGACGGAACCCACGTGGCCTTCCGATGCTCCGAGATCGAGGCCGGCATCAGCGAGGTTTACCACACCGAGCGTCTGATGTGGCTCCCGGCGCTGAGCCCGCCCGTCCTGTTCCTGATGGCTGGGGCGGAGGCAGACCGCGCCGGCCGGGTCCTGGGATGGGTGCCCGCAGCGATTCAGGAAGCTGCGGACGGGATGCAGGTGCCATGCGTGCAGGGGCAACCGCGCAGCCGGGACGAGCCCCGGGCGCCCATGCCCGGGATGGGGCTCCTTGGCCAGGCGGCGATTGCCGGCGCCGTCGTGGCGGGAGGTTACCGCGCAGCGCGGCGCCGCGACGGGGCACGGGGTGATCCGGCCTGAAGGGCGTGCTTCGGAAAAACCGGGCGCCTGCGCTCAGCCCAGGGCGTTGCGCCGGCCCTCGAAGGCCCGGCCCAGGGTGACTTCGTCCGCATACTCCAAGTCACCGCCCACGGGCAGGCCGGAGGCAAGACGGGTGACGGCTATGCCGATCGTCTTGAGCATGCGGGCCAGGTAAGTAGCCGTTGCCTCGCCCTCAAGGTTGGGATCGGTGGCGATAATCACTTCCTGGATTTCGCCGTCGTTCAACCGTGTGAGCAGCTCGCGGATCCGCAGCTGTTCCGGTCCCACGCCGGCGATGGGATTGATGGCACCGCCCAGCACGTGGTACCTGCCGCGGAACGAACGGGTGCGCTCCACGGCCAGGACATCCTTGGATTCCTCCACCACGCAGATGATCGCGGGATCACGGCGCGGGTCGCGGCAGATGTTGCACAGTTCCTGCTCCGTGACATTGCCACAGACCGTACAAAACTTGACCCGCTCCTTGACGGTGGTGATTGCTTCCACCAGCCGCTTCATATCCTGGGGGTCGGCTTCAAGGATGTGGAACGCCAGCCGCTGTGCGGACTTGGGGCCCACCCCCGGAAGGCGTCCGAGCTCGTCGATCAGCTCCTGGACAGCACCTTCGTACACGTTTCCCTCTTTAGTTTGGTGTGGATGGCGGGTGGAACACTCAGTTGGTCATGGCTGCGGGGCTGCCCGCCGGCGGTCGACCTTGCCGGCCGTCAATAGCGTGGCGTGACCGGGCTTCCGTCCAGCGACCGCTCCTCGATCAATTTTCCGCCCAGGATGCGTTCCACGGCAGCCCGGCCGAAGACGCCGGACTCCTCGATGGTTTCATCGTCGGCGCTGGGCACGTCCTGGACATAGGCGCTGGGTGCGGACGCGGCCCTGGCCGGTGCCTTCGCCCGTCCTGCCTCAGCCTCTGGGCTGTTGGACAGCCGCTGGTAGAGGCTTTGCCGCGTTTCAGTCCGTCCGGCCACGGGTGCAGCCGCCGCCGGCTGGGGACGGGAGGGCGCAACCGCTGCCTTGGCCACCGGGGCGGCTGCCGCCGAGGCCATGGCGAATTCCGGCGCGGGAGCGGAGGCGGGGGACTGCGCCGGGTAGGATCCCGCGGCGGGCGCGCCGCGACCGGGGCCGGAGACTGCCCCCGGGGCGGAACCTGCGGTGGAACCCGTACTCGTGCCCGAACCCCATCCCGCTGCTGCGGCAGGGGCAGGGGCCGCGGCCGCGGGTGAAACGGGGATGGAGGGCGGTACCTGGGCTGTTGCAGGGGCGTAATGCGGAACGTCGGCCTGTGTTCCGATGTTATCGGGTACAGAGCCGGGTGCGGGGTTGGCACCCACGTTGCTCTTGTCTCCGACAACCCAGACGCCGGGGGCCTGTTCCACAGCCCGCGTCCAGGGATCGTGGGCCGGACCCGCATCTGTGCTGCCGGGCTGGGCAACGGTGCCCGGGGTGGAACCACTGGTTGCTGCCTCCCGAGGGCGCGCAGCGGCGTCACCGCGGGAGCCTGACGGTTCCTGGCTGCCGCCCACCTCGGGGGGTGGTGGCATTGCCCGGTTGCCGGACGGCGTGGCGGGCACCCAGTCCATCGGGGGTTCCTCATCCAGCGGGGGAGCGTCCTCATCCCGCGGCGGGCCCCAGTCGTCGTCGGAGTAGGAGTAGTCGCCACCTGCCGACGGGTATGGGGATTGGCCGGCGTCCGGGCCTGAGGCGCCGGCTGCTGTGCCCGGGCCCTGGGCGCCGGGACGGGAGGGCTGTGCGTCCCCGTGGCCGCGCACGCCGGCGTCGGTCACCGGACCTGCGCCTGGAGAGCCGGCCACAGCGGGAGTCCCCTCCGGTACGGCTTCCGGGCTTGCGGCAACAGCTGTGCTCCCGGAGCTTCTGCCAACAGCGGGACCCTGGGCAGGCACCGGGTTCCGGGCAGCGGCGGGGCTCTCAGGGCTTCCGCCCGCCGGAGCCGCGGGTGGGGCGGCTGTGGGAGCCTGCGCCGGCGGGACAGGCTGCGCGGGGGCAGGAGCAAGCCCCCAGGCAACGTCAGCTGAAGTGGCCGGAACCACCGGGCTGGACGGCACTTTTGGGTTTGGCTCAGAGCTCGTTTGGCTGGTGCCGCCGGAAACCGCGTTGATCTGGCAGTCGATGCCGACGGTCTTGTGGATGGCCTGGCGCAGGTTGTCCGAGTGGTCCGCCCTCCCAAAGGCGCCCGCGAGTCCCGGCGTGGTGAAGGACAAGGTCACAACACTGCCGTCGAAGGCGCTGACCTGCGCGTTGGGCTCAACGAGGGCCCAGGTGCTGCGCTTGATTTTGGACAGTACCTGCAGGACATCCGGCCACGCCCTGCGGAGGACCTCCACGTCACCCATGGCCGCGGGAGCCGCAGGGGCGGGCCTGGCGGCCGCCTCCTGGTGCGGCGGCGGCACCGCTGCCTGGGCGGAAGCCTGCCGGTCCTCCGGAGACCGGGATGCGGCAATGGCTGGCGTTGCTGCGTTGCTTGGCGGCGCGGCATTGGCTTGCGGTGCTGCGCTGCTGGACGGCACGGCATTGCTTTGGGGCGCTGCGTTACTTTGGGGCGCTGCCTGGCCGGTGCGTGCGGCGGCGGGGCGCTCCGGTGTCCCGAGGCGCGCCGGGTCCTCGACAGGCCAGTCATTGGTGCTTACCCGCGGCGGTGTCAGCGGGCTCCGGGGCGCGTCAGTGCCAGGCCGGGCGGGCGCGGCCTGGGCCGGAATGGACTCGGCAGCGCCGGGCCGGGTGGGTTCGGATGGCGTGGGGACGGCTTGGGCCTGTGACTGTGGTGCCGCCTGAACGGAAGGGCCGGCCGCCACCGCTGGGTGCAGGGGCTCGGGCGAGGAGGTGCCCGGGGTGGCGGCGGAAGTTGCGGCTGCCGGCACTGCCGTTGCGGGAGCAGCCTGGGCCGCCGGAGCGGTGACGTCGTTCCCTGTGTAGTTGAGCCGCCGCTCCACCCGGTCAATGCGGGCCGCCATGCCGCGCTCATTCTGTTCCGAGCTGGGCAGCAGGATCCGGGCACACAGCAGTTCAAGGTGCAGCCGCGGGGACGTGGCTCCGGTCATTTCGGTCAGGGCCGTGTTGGTGACATCCGCGGCCCGCGAGAGTTCGGCGGCGCCAAGGTTGTGGGCCTGGTTCTGCAGGCGGGCGATCTGGTCCGCGGGCATTCCCCTAAGGATGGCGTGCGCACTTTCGGGCATGGCCTGGACAATGATCAGGTCCCGGAAGCGCTCCAGCAGGTCCTCCACGAACCGGCGGGGATCGTGCCCGGTCTGGATGACCCGGTCCACGGCGCGGAAGACTGTGGCGGCGTCGGAGGCGGCCACGGCCTCCACGACGTCGTCCAGCAGCGAGGCATGGGTGTAGCCCAGCAGTGCAACGGCGAGCTCATAGTCCAGTCCATTGGGTCCGGCGCCTGCCATGAGCTGGTCCAGGACGGAGAGCGAATCACGGACGGAGCCGCCGCCGGCGCGGATGACCAGTGACAGGACGCCGGGGGCGACGGGAACGTTTTCCTGGCGGCACAGGAGCTCAAGGTAAGCCATCAGCGGCTCGGGCGGCACCAACCGGAAGGGGTAGTGGTGGGTCCGGGAGCGGATGGTTCCGATGACCTTGTCCGGCTCTGTGGTGGCAAAGATGAACTTGATGTGTTCCGGCGGCTCTTCGACGATCTTCAGCAGGGCGTTGAACCCGGCGGAGGTGACCATGTGGGCTTCGTCGATGATGAAGATCTTGTAGCGGTCCCGCACCGGGGCGTAGGTGGCGCGCTCGCGGAGGTCCCGCGCGTCGTCAACACCGCCGTGGCTCGCCGCGTCAATCTCGATGACGTCAAGGGAACCGGAACCGCCGCGGGCCAGCTCAACGCAGCTGGGGCAGGTTCCGCAGGGGGTGTCCGTAGGGCCCTGGGCGCAGTTGAGGCAGCGTGCCAGGATGCGGGCGGACGTGGTCTTGCCGCAGCCCCTGGGGCCGGAAAAGAGGTAGGCGTGGTTGACCCGGTTTTTCCGCAAAGCCGTCATCAACGGCTCGGTGACATGCTCCTGCCCGATAACGTCAGCGAACGAGTCGGGACGGTATCTGCGGTACAGGGCGGTAGTAACTGTCACAGAGAAAACCCTACCAATCCGGGCCGACATCATGCCGCCCTGTGGGGGAATAGTAAAGACCCCCCATGCACCCGCCAGAGCCCGTCTACCCTTGCTACCTTCCGGTCCTGGGGGAGTTCAACAGGATGACGCCACATGAGGGGCCGCGAGCTACTTTACCCGAACATCCGGCTCGACTCGAATCGGCCGTCGCCTGCTTCCCGGAGCCCGCTTCTGGGGAACAACACAGTGCCGGAAGCTATTCAGACGGCGGTCTTCATTGCTTATCCCACCGGCAGCCGCGATCATTGGTATGTACACCGATTGGGGCAATCTCAAGGTTGTGAGCTGCGTGGCCTGGCTGAACGGGACGGACCCGGCAGCTCAACGGTGCATCGGGGAATGGGCGCGTTGGGGGCGTCCATTTCCAGCTTAAGGGCGATGCGCAGGCGTCTCCGGGCACGGGCAGGGGAGCGCGGAAATCCTGCTCCGAACAGCCCAATTGGGCGATGCGGAAAAGTTCAGGTAATCTAATACCTGCTTTTGATTCAGAAGCAGTTGGAGAATTCGCCTAGCGGCCTATGGCGCACGCCTGGAACGCGTGTTGGGTTAACGCCCTCGGGGGTTCAAATCCCCCATTCTCCGCCGGTTAAGAACCCGGCCCCGGTGATTCCGGGGCCGGGTTCTTGCGTTTCCTCCGTCATGGGCTCCTGGTCGTGGACCCCCCCTAGGCCATGTCCGCCAAAGGCTCGCCCAGCCGCCTCAGGCGCTGCCTCGCAGCCAGTTCGCTGGGACCCATCCGCCGGCGAAGCCCGCCCAGGGCAAGATGGACGACGCCGAGCACCACCTTTGTGCCCAGCCTCACGGGCAGGGGGAAGGGGCCCAGCCGTGGAACGGAAAGCCCGAGCATCTGGCGGTACCGGGGTTCCAAGCTGTAGACGGCGGCCGCAAACAGGATCCGGTAACCGGGCTTTAGCAGGGGATGCAGCGGAGCGTTGCGGATGAACTGAACCGTTTCCTTCACCCTGTCGTCCGCGCGCAGGACGCCCTGCGTGTACCACTGGTCCAGC
Organism: Arthrobacter sp. SDR-2R; assembly: GCF_057747955.1. Classification (NCBI taxonomy): domain Bacteria; kingdom Bacillati; phylum Actinomycetota; class Actinomycetes; order Micrococcales; family Micrococcaceae; genus Arthrobacter; species Arthrobacter sp. SDR-2R. Next base: position 4,281,618 of record NZ_CM173231.1, on the reverse strand, counting down.
TGGCCGCGCATCTCCGCCTCGGTCAGCGGCGGGTTGTCCACTCCCATCAGCCGCCCGGCCTGGGCCCACTCCCGGACGTAGGCGTCCGGGCCGCCAGGAATGGGTCCGCCCCAGATCTTATGGGCTGCCAGGAAGCCATCCGTGAAGGCGATATGGATCCAGCCGGCCAGCCCGGAGTCGTTGGCACTGTAGGTGCGTGTGCCGCCGTCGTTGTCCTTGTAGGTGCCCTGGACCGGCTCATGGAGCCGGCGGACACGCCGTGTTGCCTCCTCGGCGGCCGCCGTTGAGCCGTATGTCACCGTGAAGATCCACCGGATGGTGTTGGCCAGCCGGCGCAAGGGGTCTTCCCGGAAGTTGGAGTGTTCGTGCACTCCCGCCAGGGCACCGGGGTGCAGCGACTGCATGAGCAGCGTCCGGATCCCGCCAACGATCGGCGTCATGGAGCCATGAACTGCCCAGACGGCCGAGCCGGGCAGGTGGTAGCCGGCGTCGTCGCCTTCCGCCAGCCGCAGCGACCAGTCCGGTGGTGCATCAGCCTTCCCTGAAAAGGTCTTCTTGATTTCGTCCTGCCATGTACGAAGGACATTGCGCATGAGACATTGTTGCCCATTTCTGCAGGGGCACCGCGACCAGCCTCCTGAGCAGCGGAAACTCCCAACCCCCTAACGCCCGCAAAAAACCCGCAATGTGCACCCATGGGGTTTCCACCCCTGCGGTGCTGTGGTCCCATGGGACATACCGTCGAGACAACGGGCGGCAGGCCACGACGTGGAGTCAGTCACTTGGGCAAGAATCCAGCGCCCGGCACCAGAAAGCCGGCCCAGCGTAGCTTTCCCCCCGTTGCACGCGCCGTCGCCGCGGCGGGGGTGCTGGCGGCGTCCGTTTATGCCGTCAACCTTTCTGCCGGCCCGGCAGGGCCCGTGCAGTGGACGGGATCAGTTGCGGGCACCGGGACCGAGGGTGCTGCAGTCCCCGGCGGAACATCCGGCGGGAACAGCATCGAGGAAGCGCAAAGGGAACCCGGTCCGCCGGCGTCGGACCAAGTCGGCGCCGGCGCCCTTCCGCCGGCCATCCTGTCCAGTCCTATGGTCACCCTGGCTTTCCCACATACGGCGATAGGAAGTACGGGCGCAGATGCCCCGGCGGCCCTGACAGTAGGGCCGGCGGGCACGGGCAGGCCCGGAGCCGGCTTTTTGATGGCCCCGCTTCAGCTCCTCGAGCCGAGTTCGCCGTTCGGCTTCCGGGTCAGCCCGATCAGCGGGACTGCTGGTGATTTCCACCTGGGCCAGGATTATGCAGCGGCCTGCGGCATGCCCGTCCACGCAGCCGACGCCGGTGTTGTACGCGCGGCCGGATGGCATCCCTGGGGCGGCGGCAACCGTGTGGAGATCGATCATGGCGACGGCCTCATCACCACCTACAACCACCTTGAGTCCATCGGCGTCCATACGGGCGATACAGTGCAGGCAGGCCAAGTCATCGCGCGCGTTGGTACCACCGGATGGTCCACGGGCTGCCACCTGCATTTCGAGGCCATCCTGAACGGGCGGTATACAAACCCCCTCAGATGGAGCTTCCTGCAGCTCCGCACTTTGAACTGGGCCCTTCCTGCCGACATGGTCTCCTACGCGCCCGGCCAGGGGCTGTCTGCCGGCAGGATCAGCTGGACCATCCCCCTCCGGGTGGATCCGGGCGGAGAAATCCCCGCTGCCGGGCTGCAGGTTTCACCCTTCCCGCCACTCCTGCCGCTTGCACCGGCACCTGCGCCCTCGGAGGCGACGGGTGTAGTGCTTGCGCCCCCTGACGCGCAATTGACGACGACGGCCCCGCCACCCGCTGAACCTTCGGGGAGTGCCGCGTCGCCGTCGCCCACGGACCCCGTGCCCGGCCCGTCGCCGTCACCGACCGACCCGGCAACTCCGACGGCCTCGCCCAGCCCGTCGGACCCGGCAACTCCGACGGCCTCGCCGAGTGATCCAACTGCCTCGCCCGGCCCGACGCCGTCGCCGACTGACCCGGCAACTTCAACGGCCTCACCCAGCCCGACGCCGTCGCCGTCGCCGACTGACCCTGGTCCAACTCCGACGCCGACTGAACCATCGCCCACCGCTCCAGCGGCCGCTACGCCAACCCCGGCGCAGACAACCCTCGAACCGACCCCGACCCCGACCCCGACTCCAACCCCGACTCCGACTCCAACCCCGACCCCGACCCCGAGCCCCACGCCAACCCCAACCCTGGCGCTTCCGCCGGCAGAACCCGAGCCCACGGCAGCCACCTCGTCAACCATGACGCCAAGCGCGACGGCCACCACCCCGCCGGCCTAGGAAATCTTCACTTTGGACCCGTACGGTGGGACCTCGGCAACGAACTGTCCATATGAGCAACCTTCCGCAGACCCGACGGCATGCGCCGCTGTATCCCATCCCGCTGGTCCTCAACGACGGCACCCGGACGGACTTCAGCCAGTTCAAGGGAAAAGTGGTGTTGGTGGTCAACGTGGCCTCCAACTGCGGCTTCACCCCCCAGTACGCCGGACTGGAGGCCCTTTACGAGAAGTTCCGGGACCGCGGATTCGAGGTCCTGGGCGTTCCGTGCAACCAGTTCGCAGGGCAGGAGCCCGGAACCGACCGCGACATCGCGGAGTTCTGCGAACGCAATTTCGGGGTCACGTTCCCGCTCACCGCCAAGGCCGATGTCCGGGGCAGGAATCAGCACCCGCTCTACACCGAGCTCACCAAGTTCAAAACGGGGCTGCTGCCGGGGCTGGTGAAGTGGAATTTCGAGAAGTTCCTGGTTAACCGCGACGGCGAGGTGGTGGCCCGCTTTGCCCCCACCGTTGAACCGGACTCGGCCGAGGTCATCGACGCGGTCGAGCAGGAGCTCGGATAAACGCGGTCTGGCCGAACCGGGTCTGCAAAAGCGCAGTTCTTCCAACTTTTTCCACATCAGCTCCGGCGATTTACCCCAAGTTTGCCAAATGTCTGATTGGATAAATATTACTGAAGGGTACAAGGGAAGAACGGCTTCCCACCGACCATAGAGGTAGCAATGGAGCACATCGAGGCCGAACACCCCCGGCCACGCCACTTCCTACTCCACCTGAGCGATCCCCACCTGTTGGGAGGTCCAGACCCCCTCTACGGAACTGTCGACAGCGAAGCCAGGCTCATCCAGCTCTTCGACGAAGTCAAAGCATCCGGCGCAAGGCCGGAAGCCGTCATCTTCACCGGCGACCTCGCTGACAAAGGCGATCCCCGGGCCTACGTGAAACTGCGGGCCATTGTGGACCCTGCCTGCAAGGAGCTCGGCGCCCAGGTCATCTGGGCCATGGGAAACCACGATGACCGGGCCAACTTCCGCAAGGGCCTGCTCGACCAGCCCGGCAGCGACGAGCCGGTGGACCACAGCTACTTCATCAATGGGCTGCGCGTCATCACGCTGGACACCACTGTGCCGGGCTTCCACCACGGCGAACTGAGCGGCGCCCAGCTGGACTGGCTGGCCCGGCAGCTGGAAACCCCTGCCCCGGACGGCACCATCCTGGCCCTCCACCACCCTCCGGTCCCGTCCGTGCTTGACCTTTCCGTGCTTGTGGAACTGCGCGACCAGGCCTCGCTGGAGGCAGTGGTCCGCAACTCGGACGTCCGCACCATCCTGGCCGGCCACCTGCACTACTCCACTACGGCCAGCTTCGCCGGCGTCCCCGTCTCGGTCGCTTCCGCCTCCTGCTACACCCAGGACCTGAACGTCCCGGTAGGAGGCACGCGCGGGCAGGACGGCGGCCAGGCCTTCAACCTGGTGCACGTCTACGAGCACACCATCGTGCACTCCGTGGTCCCGCTGGGCGCTTCACCAACGGTGGGCGAGTACGTGTCACCCGAGGAAACGGCCCGGCGGCTGGAGGCTGCGGGGATCCGGATCCCGGAGACCACCAAGCAGCGCGGCAACGCCAAGCTCGGAGCGTCCACCAGGCGGTGACTACAGCCTGGACCGGGCTACTTCTCCCAGGGCGCCTTGATGGGGAAGTACCTTTCCAGGAAGTCCGTGACCACTTCGGCGCGCTCGTCCGCGCTGATCTCCGGGAAGCTCCCGTCGTTCAGGCAGAAGAAGTCCATGTTCCGCTTGGCCAGCAGCTTGGGCAGGTATTTCAGCCCTGAGCGCATGGTGGTGTCAACGTAGCGGACCTTGGCGGCTGTCTGTGTAACGGCCCGGCCGGTGAGCAGTGCGTAGTAGTGGTAGAACGAGTTGGTCACGGAGATGTTGTCCGCAGCGCGGAAGCGGCTGGCTGCCGTCTTGCTGAACTCCGCGGGGAACTCCTCCTCCATCTGGGCCACCACGCTGCGCCGCAGCGGCGCGGCGGTGTGCTCCAGGTGGCGGGTGGTAATCCGGCCGAACCGGTTCCACAGGAGCTTGCGGTTCACCCTGGCGGCATTCTCAAACCCGCTGCGCTCAGCGGCGTTCTCACCCAGGCCGATCCTGGTTTCCGCCTCGATGAACTTGGTGATGCCGCCGGGCGTGAAGAACATGTCAGGGCCCACGGGGCGGCCAAAGAACATGTCGTCATTGGAGTAGAGGAAGTGCTCGGACAACCCTTCGATGTGGTGCAGCTGGCACTCCACGGCCTGGGAGTTGTGGGTGGGCAGCACGGAGGGGTCCGCGAAGAACTCCTCGCTGCGGACAATGGTGACCGACGGGTGCTCTGCCAGCCAGGCAGGCGCGGGGGAGTCGGTGGCGATGAAGATGCGGCGGATCCACGGCGCGAACATGTACACGGACCGCAGCGCGTACTTGAGTTCATTGATCTGCCGGAACCGGGCCTCGTGGTCGTCACCTTCGCCCAGGACGACGCCCTGCTGCTGCGCGCGGCGGGCAGCAATGTATTCCGGGGAGCTTCCGTCCACCCAGGAGAAGACGAGGTCGATGTCGAAGCTGATGTCGCTTGCGTGGTCGGCGAACATGTTCTCGATGGTGGGCCAGGTGTGGCCGTAGCGTTCCACGGTGCCGCGGACGGCGTCCTGGCGCAGCAGGGTCCTGCGGGTCAGCGAGTTTTCGATGGGAAGGATGAGTTCCTCGCCCTCGAAGGACCAGAGTTCGATCTGCACCCCGGCAGAGGCGCCGAACTCGAAGCCGCCCACCGGCTCCACCCGGGGCCGGTACAGGCGGAAGATGCGGCCCTGCCGGTTGGGCGAGAGCTCCCCGTCGGCCACCAGGACAGACGTCTTCTTCTTGGCGTCCACGGTCATGGAATAGAAGGGCTCGTCCCGGCACGCCTCCACCAGGGCGGCCCGGAGCTTCTTCCGGTCCTTCCAGTCCAGGGCCAGGACAGGGCGGTCGTTGTTGCCACGGACCAGCAGATAGTTGAGGCCCGCGTTCGCCAGGACATTGCGGAGGAACAGCAGGTCCTCCACCATGGCCTGGTACGGAGTCCTGGTGTCATTGATCAGGGCAAAACGGCCCTTGTGCCGGATGACATCGGGGCGGTGCCTGAGCCGCTGCTCTGCCGCCGGAGACGTGATCTCGGCGTGAAATTGTTCCTCCACGGACGCCTGGCCGCCGTAGTAGACCTCGTCCTGGACCGGTGCTTCTGTAATGGTTGTCTCCGAGCTGGTGGAAGTGGGCATTCTTAACTGCATGATAGTCCTGCTGGAGTAACGGAAGGTTTCGGGGCCCGGTTGAAGCCCCTTGGCGACGTTTCGACGGCGGCCCGGCAGGGGCTCAGGCGTCCAGCGCCTCACGCCAGCTGCGCAGGAAGGCCCCGCCGGCGTCGTCGTGGATCACTGTTTCCTCCAGCCCGAGGTCCGCTGCGGTCAGCACCGGATAGGGCTTGGCCGGCACACCGTCCGCCGGCCGCACATCCACGTGCTTCACCGGGTGGTCGTTATGGTGCAGCCAGTCCGCCATGGCGTAGTCGGTGCGGGAATCGCCCACCGTCCGCCACGCCTGCGGCGTGATGCCCTGGGCCGCCAGCAGCTCCACCGCCCGGCTGGCGCCAAGATCCTTCCCCAGCCGCACCGACTCGATGTCCGTGGAAATGATGGTGGGGTCCACGCGGTAGTCCACCTCGTCGTCGGAGTTCGGTGCGTGGTGGTCCAGGCGGACAACGCCCAGCCCGTGGCGCCCCATGAGCGCCATGGCCTCGGCGTCGAAGAGCTTCTGCTCGGCCAGGTAGTCCGCGCTGGGCACATCGATGTGCTGCTCCACGGACACCATGGCGCGCTTGGTTTCGTCGAAGAACATGTGGGCTGCATAGTCCTCCGCCACCAGCCGGCGGATGTCGTCGCCGTACGCCGCCGGAACGGCAAGCTCCCGGTCCACGTGGATGGGGCCGGGGCCGGCAGAGGTGTAGCTGAACCAGACCGCACCCTTTTCGCAGACGGCATGGATGACAGTTCCGGCTGGAATGCCGGCGGCGATCATCGGTTCCATGACCTGCTCGCGGATGAAGGCGTCGGAACGGCCGGTGTTGAAAATGACGGGGATGCCGGCTGCGGCCAGCGCCACCAGGTCCAGGATGATGTCCGGTTTGACGTCCCGCGTCAGCGGGCTGGCCACGGGGCCGTCCACGTCAAGCAGGAGCGCCAGCGGCGGCGCGGACGGCTGGCGGATTCCGGGCACGGGCGCGGCAGGGACTCGGATACTGTCATGGTTCCATTCTGTCAGCACGGCAGGCGCTGCCGCTGTGTGTCCGCCCTACGGCCGGGGCGCATGGCATATGGTCACTGTTTGGCTACAACCTGGCGCCGGTCCGCCCTGCCACTTTCGCTGGGGCAGCGCGGTGCCTACTGTGGCATGGTGATATTCAAAGCTGTGGGCGAGGGCCGCCCTTACCCCGACCATGGTTACAGCACCCCCAAGCAGTGGGCGTCGCTGCCGCCGCGACCGGTCCGGCTGGACGAACTGGTCACCACCAAGCGCACCCTTGACCTGGAAGCGCTGCTGGCGGAGGATTCCACATTTTTCGGCGACCTGTTCCCGCACGTAGTGCAGTACAAGGGGACCCTCTACCTCGAGGACGGCCTGCACCGCGCGGTCCGGACCGCCCTGCACCAGCGCACCGCGATCCACGCCCGGGTCCTGGTGCTCGATGGCTAGGGGGCGGCCGAAGGACCCGAGTGTCCTTCATGGCCACCATGTTGTTTCCGGCCCTGAGCTGCGCGCCGCCATGGAAGCGGCCGCGGATGCCGATGAGACCGCCCGGGTCCGCCGCCGCGTGCTGCACGGGGTGGTGCTGGTCCTCCTGGCAGGCCTGATCGCCGCAGGCATCATCATTGCCATGGCCATCATCAACGGCCGGTTGAAGATCCCCGCCGCCGAGCCCGCCCCGGCACCGGTTTCCTCCTGCCCGGCCTCCATGTTCGACTACGTACCCAACGACAAGATCAACCTCAACGTCTACAACTCCACCACCAGGGCCGGGCTGGCGCGCTCGGTGGCGGACGAGTTCCTGGCGCGGAAGTTCGTGGTGGGGAACGTCTCGAATACCAACGCCGGCTACCGGGGTGTGGCGGCCGTGGTGTCAGGTGCGGGCGGACAGTCGGCGGCATTCACCGTGCAGCGCAACGTGCCGGGGTCGGACTACTTCCAGGACGGCAGGACCGACGCCAGCGTGGACGTGATCCTGGCGCAGGACTACAAGGCACTGGTCCCGCCGGATCTGGTGGACCAGACGCCGGGAAAGCTCAGCTGCCCCCGGGAAAGCCGGCGCATAGCGGACACCAACAGACTGCCTGTCACCCCCGCGGCCTGACCTCCAGCCAGCCGGTCCTTAGCCGGCCACTGCGGGAAGCTGCGCCACTGCCGGAAGCTGCGCCGCTGGCGGAAGCTGCGCCACCCGGATGGGCCGCCCGTCGTCGTCGAACCGCGCACCCGCACCCAACTGGATGAAGCGCACCGTCCTGGCCACGCGGGCTTCCAGCTCGGCCGGCTCGTCGCTGCCCCTGGCCGCACTGGAGGACAGGGTCCCCAGGATCAGCTGGGACTGCTGGCCCACGTCCGCCACCGGCAGGTACCCCTGCTCCATGCCGTCGCGCAGGATGTCCTGCAACAGGACGCTCAGCTCGCCTACATGGTCCGAGAGCTTGGCAAAGGACGACGGCGACAGCACCGCCCCCATGGCAGGTCCGGGCGGGAGGTGGCGGCGGCTGAGGTCAACCACCTGGGCGCGGACGTACAGGGCCAGCCGTTCCACGGGGTTCTCCAGCCGGGCCAACGATTCACGCAGGTCGGAAAGGAACTTCTCGGTCTCATCCAGGGCGTAGGAGATCAGGAGTTCTTCGATGTCTGCGTAGTAGTTGTAGACGGCCGTGCGGCCCACCCCGGCATGCCTGGCCACGTCTGTCATGGTCAACCCCGGGAGGCCATGGGTGAAGAGGAGTTCCCCAAAAGCGGTGAGGATGCGCCGCTGGGTGTCCGCGCGTTGTTCGGCATTGCTGGCCGCTGAAATCCTGGGCATGCAGACACTTTACCGCGATGTGTCAGTAAAAGGCGCTACACCGCGCAGCCGTCGGGGCCGCAGGCGCCGCCGTCGGAGGAGTTGACCAGGACCAGCGGGTTGGCAGCCTGCCAGGCCTGGGCGAGGGCGGCGGTGAACGTCTCCGCCGGCTGGGCTCCGGACAGCCCGAACTTGCGGTCGATCACGAAGAACGGCACGCCGCTGATGCCCAGGCCCTGTGCCTCCTGGACGTCGAACCGGACCTCGTCCGTGTACTTGTCCGTGGTGAAGAGCTCCTCCACCTCATCGGACGGCAGGCCAAGATCGTTGCCGAGGGAGGACAGGTATTCCCGGCTGCCGATGTCCTTGCCGTGCTCGAAGTGGTCGCTCAGGAGGCGCTCCTTGGCCGCATCCTGCCGGCCGTGCGCCGCTGCAAGGTGGATCAGGCGGTGCGCGGTGAAGCTGTTGGCCACCACCACTTTGTCGAAGCGGTAGTCCAGGCCTTCGCCTTTTGCCTGCTCCGCCACGTGCTCAAACATCTGCGCGACCTGCCGTGACGGCATGCCCTTGCGGCTGCTCAGGTACTCCAGCTCGGTCCCGTCGTAGTGTTCCGGCAGGGTGGGATCCAGCTGGTAGCTCCGCCACACCACCTCAACGGCGTCACGGTGGGGGAATGCTGCCAGGGCCGCCTCGAACCGGCGCTTCCCGATGAAACACCACGGGCAGGCAACGTCAGACCAGATCTCAATCTTCATGCCTTGCACAACCGGGCCGCGCCTGCGGCCATTCCGCCGGCGCCTTATGAGATGGCACACATCCGCTCTTGTGGCCGGGGCAATCCTGGGCAATAGTCGGAGTTAGGTGAAGCAGACGCCAAACAAAATGAGAACACCACGGGACCCCAACGGTCCCGCGGGTTGATGCGCCTGGCGGCTGGGGAGCTCGGGCCCCTTCCCTGGAGGCCAGACATGCGAATTGGACTGATTGCGGGACCCTGGATTCCCATCCCTCCGTTGACTTACGGCGGCATCGAAAGGGTGGTGGACACCCTGGCGCGTGGCTTCGCGGCCGCCGGACACCAGGTCCTGCTCGCCGCCCCTTCCGAAAGCACATGCCCCGTGCCGCTGATGCCGGGCATGCGGCCGGCGTCCCGGGACGAGCTTGGCTCAACCATGTCCGAACTCAGCCACGTGATCCGGGCCTACAAGGGGCTGCAGGACGTGGATATCATCCACGACCATACGCTCGCCGGCCCGCTCTACGCCCACCGTCCGGCCAAGGTTCCGGTGGTCACCACCATCCACGGCCCGCTCCACAAGCAGGCAGAGGACCTGTACCGGGCCATGGCGCCGGATGTGGCAATCGTGGCGATCTCCCGCGACCAGGCTTCACACGCTCCCGAGGTTCCCGTCACCCAGGTGATCCATCACGGCATGGACGTTTCCACTGTCCCGGTGGGAAGCGGCCGCGGCGGTTACCTGTGCTTCGTGGGGCGCGCATGCCATGACAAGGGGCTGCTTGAGGCCATCACGATCGCCCGCAGGGTGGGCATGCACCTGAAGATAGCGGTCAAGATGCGGGAGAAGGACGAGGTCCGCTACTTCCGGGAGGTCATCGAGCCCATGCTGGGCCCAAACGAGGATTTCGTGGGGGAAGTGGACGATGCCGCCAAGTACCGCCTGATGGGCGAGGCCACGGCCTTCCTCAACCCCATCCAGTGGTCCGAACCGTTCGGCCTGGTGATGATCGAGGCGCTGGCCACGGGCACTCCCGTCGTCGGGACGCGCATCGGTTCAGCGCCCGAGATCGTGGAGCATGGCCGGACGGGCTTCCTGGGGCAGACAGAGGATTTGCCCGGCTTCGTTGAGGCAGCAGCCGGCTTGAGCAGGGAACGGTGCCGGGCATCAGTGGAGGAGAGGTTCAATGCCCAACGGATGGTGGCGCAGCACCTGAGGCTCTTTGATGAACTGCTGGCGGGCAGATTGCCCGGAGGGGTTCCGGATGCCGCGCCCGTGCACCAAAATCGTTAAGGGGGCGGGCGGCCTTCCGGCTCCCCGGCAGCAAATCGCCTGAGAAGGGAGTCCTTCATGACCGCCTGGAACGAAGACAACGAGGCCTCCGGGTCGGACGTCGGCGCCGTCACCGTCCTGGAGGGTTCTTCGTTTTGCATATCGGCCGGAACCGGTGACATCAGCCCAGACGCCGGCACGAACGGCGCGTTCTTCCAGGACACCCGGATCATCTCCCGCTGGGTGCTGCGCATCAACGGCTCGATGCGGGAGCCGCTGTCTGCCCAGCGGCCGCATCCGTTCGAGGCCACGTTCGTTGGCCGTGCCGCGTGGCCCGGGGGCAGGTTCGACAGCCCGTTGGTGGTCCGTCAGGTCCGCCACATCGGGCCCGGCCTGCAGGATGACATCAGCCTGGAGAATTACGCGGCGGAGCCTGTTGAGTGCGACATCGAACTCCTCGTGGATGCGGATCAGGCCGATCTCTTCGACGTTAAGGGCGGGCGGACCACCGGCCCGGACGATACAACGCGCACCGTGGTGGATGGAAAGCTCATCATCGAGGCATCACGGCATGGCCAGCAGCGGGGCTCCGCCATCGGGGCACGGGGTGCAGAGGTGGACACGGACGGGTTGCGTTTTCACATCACCGTCCCTGCCCGGGGCAAATGGGCCACCAGCGTGATTGTGGTGCCGCTGGTGAACGGGGAGGCGCCGGAAAAGCCCTTCAAGGAAGGGCAGCTTCCGCACCACCGGGAAGGTGTGCGGCGGCATCTGGCCTGGGAAGAGAACGTCCCGCGGATCAGCGTCGAGGACGCAAGCTTCCAGAACGTGCTCAACCGGAGCCAGAGCGATCTTGGTGCCCTGCGGATCTTCGACGCCCATCACCCCGACCGCGCGGCCGTAGCCGCAGGTGCGCCCTGGTTCATGGCGTTGTTCGGACGGGATTCGCTGCTGACTTCCTACATGAGCCTGATGGTCAACCCGAACCTTGCGCTGGGCACGCTGCAGACCCTGGCCGGGATCCAGGGGAAGAAGGTTGACCCGGATTCAGAGGAGGAACCCGGCCGCATACCGCACGAGGTCAGGCTTGGTGTCACCGCCGGCCTGTCGTTGGGCGGCACCGCGTATTACGGCACCGTCGACGCAACCCCCCTGTTCGTCTCCACCCTGGGCGAGTTGAGCCGGTGGGGGCTCTCCCGGGATGCGATCCAGCCCTTGCTGGCGCACGCGGACCGGGCCCTGGAATGGATCGAAAAGTACGGCGACCGCGACGGCGACGGCTTTGTGGAATACCTTCGTCCCAACGACCATGGCCTGGTGAACCAGGGCTGGAAGGACTCCTGGGACGGGATCAACTTCGCGGATGGGACCATCGCGGAGGCGCCGATCGCCCTCTGCGAGGTCCAGGCTTATGTGTACTCCGCCTACCTGGGCAGGTCCTTGCTGGCCCACTGGAGCGGCGATTCGGGGCTGGAACAGCATTGGGCCGGAAAGGCGGCAGCTTTCAAGGAGGAGTTCAACAAGAAGTTCTGGCTGCCGGACAAGGGGTACTTCGCGGTGGCACTGGACAAGGACAAGCGGCATGTTGATGCGCTGACCTCCAACATTGGCCATTGCCTATGGACGGGGGTGGTGGACGAGGACAAAGCCACGTCCGTCATGGAGAACCTGATGTCCCCGCAGATGTTCACGGGCTGGGGCATCCGCACGCTGGCGTCGGACATGGGCGCCTACAACCCCGTCAGCTACCACAACGGCTCGGTGTGGCCACACGATACCGCGCTGGTGGCCACCGGGCTGATGCGCTACGGATTCGTGGACGAAGCCAGGCGGGTGGCCATGGGCATCCTCGACGCTGCCGAGCACTTTGACGGCCGGCTGCCGGAACTGTTCTGCGGCTTTGACCGCGGCGAATTTCCCGGCCCCGTTCCGTATCCCACCGCTTGCTCACCGCAAGCCTGGGCTGCGGCCGCGCCGGTGCAGCTCGCCCGGATCCTGCTCCGGTTCGACCCCGTCTTCACCCGCGGGGTGGTGCACCTCGCACCGATCCTGCCGGAGTCCGTGGGCTCGTTCCGGGCGGAAAACGTCCTGCTGGACAGCAGCCGGGTGACCATCAGCGCCGCCGGATCCACCGGCACCATCGACGGTCTCCCGCCGGGGCTGAAACTCCTGGACGAACCGCGTCCGCCGCTGGCCTACCCGGTGGAAAGGGTGGGCGCCGGCGCGAACGCCAGCAGGCTGCACTGACAGCGGCGCTGCTAATCAAGGACCTGGACCGCTACGGCAGTGCGCGCTCCAGCACGAAATCATGCTCCACTGTGCTGCCCAGCCGGAAGGATTTGGTACCCACCCTCCGGAAGCCGGACTTTTCATAGAAGCGGATGGCGCGGGCATTCTGGCTGTTGACACCCAGCCATGCCCCGGCGCCGCCGGACGCTGCGGCAGCCGCCAGGCTGGCATGCATGAGTTCGGCGGCGGCGCCCAGTCCGTGGTAGTCCGGGTGGACGTAGCATTTGCTGATTTCCACGGACGGCAGCAGGGTCAGGACGGACGCCACATCCGGATCCGCGGCTGGCCGGTCCACCAGCAGGCTGTAGCCGTTGAGCCGGCCGTCCGCGTCGATGACCAGGATGGTGGTGTCCGGGTCCGCGAGGTATCCCTTGAAGTGTTCCTCGCTGAGCGTGTTGGCCAGGTGCGCGGCGATGTCGGCAGGTGACGACGACGGCGGGCAGGCCAGCGGAAAGGTGACGGAAGCCAGGGCGGCGAGCGGGCCGGCGTCGTCCGTTGTTGCCCTGCGGATGGTGTGGGTCATGCGTTTCTTCCAGGTCAGGCGGTGAGGGTCCGGATGGGGGCGCCGGCGAGCCAGGCGGTGATGTCCTCAAGGGCGCCGCCGTAAAACAGCCGGTAGCTTTCCTGGGTGACGTAGCCCAGGTGGGGGGAGAGCACGGTGTTCGGCGCGGCCAGGAGCGGATGGCCGGCCTGAAGGGGCTCCTGGTCGAAGACGTCCAGGGCGGCGCCGCGGATCCACCCCTGGTTCAGCGCCGTGACCAGCGCGTCCTGGTCAACCAGCGGGCCGCGGGCGGTGTTCACCAGGATGCCGTCCGGGCCCAGCAGCCGCAGCTCGGCCTCGCCCACGGTGTTCTCGGACCGCGGGGAGAGCCGCAGGTGGAGGGTGGCGACGTCGGCTGCCGTGAAGAGCTCCTCCTTGGACACCAGCCGGGCGCCGGCCTGTGCGGCGTCCTCAGCCGTGAGGTTCTGGCTCCAGGCCACCACGTCCATGCCGAACGCCTGCCCGTAGGCGGCCACCCGCCGGCCGATCTTCCCCAGACCCACGATGCCCAGGGTTTTGCCGGCGAGCTCCACCCCCACCGTCGACTGCCAGGTACCCGCCCGGAGCGAGTTTTCCTCCGCCGGCAGGTGCCGGGCGATAGCCAGCAGCAGGGCCCAGGTCAGTTCCGGCGCAGCGGAGGGCGAACCCGGCGTACCGCACACCGTCACCCCGTGGTCAGCAGCTGCCGCCAGGTCGATGGAGGCGTTCGCCATCCCGGTGGTGACCAGCAGCTCAAGCGCCGGCAGTTTTTCGAACACCTCACGGGGGAAGGCCGTCCGTTCGCGCATCGCGATGACCATGGTGGTGTCTGCCAGCGCCGACACCAGCGCATCCGGGGATGTGAAGGGCTCCCGGTAGGACGTCACGGTGACACCCTTCGCCTCCAGGGACGCGAAGTCGGCGAAGCCGTGGGCCACGTCCTGGTAGTCGTCGAGGATGGCAAGGCGGTGCGTCATGGCTGTCCTTCGCGGTGTCCTACGTCCTTGGGTCACGTTCATCGTATGGCAGGGTGCCTGAAACTCCCGTCACGCCGGGCATGATAGCAATGGGAGTGATGAATCCACGCCCATTCCCGATTTTGCCCCTGTGAGCGGCCACGTCCTCTCCCGTGTCCCGAAGAGTTGGGTCCTGCTGGCCTGCATCGGCCTGCTGGCGCTGAACCTCCGCGGCCCCTTCGTCGCCGTCGCGCCCCTGGTGGACCCCATGCAGGCGGAACTGCACTTTTCGCCGGTCCTGCTGGGACTGCTCACCAGCATTCCGGTGCTCTGCTTCTCGCTCGCGGCTCCGCTGGCGTCCCTGGCCGCCCGGAAATTCGGGGCCGAGTTCGCGGTCACGCTGACCATCCTGGGCGTACTGGCGGGCGTGCTGGTGCGCTCCGCCGGGGGCCCGGTGCTGGTGGTGGCCGGCACGGTGGTCATCGGGTTGGCCATCACCGTGGGGAACATCGCGGTGCCGCTGATCATCCGCCGTGATTTTGCGCCGCGCCGGCAGGGGACAGCGATGGGAATCTACACCGCCGCCCTGAATATCGGGTCCTTCCTGACCTCGGTGGCCATGGCCCCGCTGGCGGCCGTGACGGGGTGGAGGCTGGCCCTGGCCGCCGTCGCCGTCCTGGCAGTCGCCGCGGTGGTGGTGTGGGTCCTGGCCGTGGGACCGCGGACGGCGTTCCTGGTATCGGGGGACGACGGCGGGGACGCGCCGCTGCCCCGGGCGGCCGGTTCGGGCTGGACCACCTTCGGCCTCACGGCCGGCTTCGGCGGCCAGGCGTTCTCCTACTACGGCGTCACGGCATGGTTGCCCAGCTACCTCCACGACGAGCTCGCCATGTCCACGTCCGAGGCGGGCGCCGCGTCCTCGATCTTCCAGATCCTGGCCATCGTGGGCGGCCTCGGCGTGCCCTTCGCGGCCAAATACATGAGTACGACGGCGGTGGCGGTCACCCTGGGTACGTTGTGGCTGGCGGTTCCCCTCGGGCTGCTTTTGCTGCCTGAGCTCTGGTGGCTGTGGTCCACGTCCGGCGGCATTGCGCAGGGCGGCGGCATTACCCTGATCTTCATCGCCATCATCAAGCTGGCACGCGACCAGGCTTCCGCCGGCCGGATGTCCGCCACCGTCCAGGGCCTGGGCTACTGCCTCGCCGCAGTGGCCCCGCCGCTGGTGGGCTTCGTCCACGACAGCTCGGGATCATGGACTCCCGCACTGCTGGTCATCCTGGTGTCGGTACTGGCCTTCTTCGTCAGCACTACCCTGTCTGTGCGGAAGGTGCCGAAAGGGCGCTGAGGCGGGCGTCCGCCGTCGAACGTTCCGCCACTCAAACGCCCGCCCACTTTCTTTGGGAAAGTGAGCGGGCGTCTTGGTTTTCCCGCACCAAGTGAGCGGGGGTGTGGCGGTTGCTCCGTCGCCGGGCCGGCGCCCCGGATTTCGGGGGGCCTGTTGCGGAGGGCGTGCCGGCCCGGCGGACGGAAGTGTGTGGTGCTGGTCCCTGGCTAGGCTGCGGCCAGCTCCTCGACGGTGGCCTTTTCGCGGGCCTCGGTGAGGTAGCGGGCGTAGGCGGGGAGGGTGAGGAAGGACGGGAACTCACGGGCCAGCGTTACTTCTTCGAAGATGTCCCGGGCGTCCTCGAAGCGGTCGCCGTCGAAGCGCTCCAGCCGGGCGAATTCCTCGTCCAGGAGTTCCTCCACCCATTCGTGGCTGATGATCTCGCCGTGGTCCGTGATGGCCCGGGCGTAGATCCACTGCCAGAGCTGGGACCGGGAGATCTCGGCGGTGGCGGCGTCCTCCATCAGGTTGTGGATGGCCACCGCGCCGTTGCCGCGCAGCCAGGACTCGATGTAGCGGATGCCCACTTCGATGTTGTTCCGGATGCCCTGTTCGGTGATGGTGCCGGTGGTGGCGGCCACGTTAATCAGGGCGCGGTCATCGGGGGTGACGTCCTCGCGGAGCCGGTCCAGCTGGTTGGGCTTGTTGCCCAGGACGCCGTCGAACACTTCGCGGCAGACGGGCACCAGGTCCGGGTGGGCTACCCAGGAACCGTCGAAGCCGTCGTTGGCCTCGCGGGTCTTGTCCGCACGGACCTTTTCGAGTGCGTTGGCGTTGGCTTCCGGGTCCTTGCGGTTGGGAACGGCCGCGGCCATGCCGCCGATGGCCATGGCGCCGCGCTTGTGGCAGGCCCTGACCAGCTGTTCGGTGTAGGCGCGCATGAACGGCTGCGTCATGGTGACCTGGCCGCGGTCCGGGAGGACGAAACGGGGGCCGCGGGTGCGGAAGTTCTTGATCAGGGAGAAGATGTAGTCCCAGCGGCCGGCGTTCAGGCCCGAGGCGTGGTCGCGCAGTTCGTAGAGGATTTCCTCCATTTCGAAGGCCGCGGTGATGGTTTCGATGAGCACCGTGGCGCGGATGGTGCCCTGCGGGATGCCGAGCAGGTCCTGGGCCAGGATGAAGATGTCGTTCCAGAGCCGGGCTTCGAGGTGGTTCTCGATCTTGGGCAGGTAGAAGTACGGGCCCTTGCCCTGGGCCAGGAGACGGCGGGCGTTGTGGAAGAAGAACAGGCCGAAGTCCACGATGCCGCCGGCGATGGGCTGGCCGTCGATGAGCATGTGCTTTTCCGGCAGGTGCCAGCCGCGGGGGCGGACCACGATGGTGGGCAGGTCACCGGCGGGGCGGAGCTTGTATTCCTTGCCTTCTTCGCTGGTGAAGTCGATCCGGCGTTCCAGGGCGTCGGTGAGGTTCAGCTGGCCCTTGATGACGTTCCGCCATGTGGGGGTGGAGGCGTCCTCCATGTCCGCGAGCCACACCTTCGCGCCCGAGTTCAGGGCGTTGATGGTCATCTTCTTGTCCACCGGGCCGGTGATCTCCACACGGCGGTCCTCCAGCCCGGGTGCCGGGGGAGCCACCCGCCAGGACGGATCATTCCGGATCTCCTCGGTCTCCCGCAGGAAGCGGGGGTCCGCCCCGGCGGCAATGTCGGCCCGCCGTGCCCGCCGTGCCTGCAGCAGCTCCTGCCGCCGCTCAGCGGTGGCCCGGTGCAGCTTGGCAATGAAGGAGAGGGCGTCCGGAGTCAGCACCTCGTCCTGCCGGCAAATGGGCTGGGCGGTCAAGGTAATGCCATTGATCGTAAAGCTGTCAGTAAAGCTGTTCATCTCAGTCTCCTTAAAGACGAAAGGGAAGTTCGACGGCGGGTAGCAGCAGGGTGGCGACTGAGGCACGAGGCCGAGGAGCCGGTGTCGTGGCAGCCTGCGTAAAAGGGGCCCTGCGTCCGGCCTCGGCGAGTTCTACGAGCCCAAGGCCGGACGTGGGGCATAGCAGGCAGAGCGATGCCGGTCCGAAGGCCGGACGGAAGCGCCGCCGTCGTAAGCGTTAGTGGAACTGGCCCTCTTCGGTCGATCCGACCAGGGCGAGGGTGGAGGCGTTGGGGTTGAGCGCCGTGGAGATGGTGTCGAAGTAGCCGGTGCCGACTTCGCGCTGGTGCTTGGTGGCGGTGTAGCCGCGGGATTCGGAGGCGAATTCCTTTTCCTGGAGCTCGACGTAGGCGCTCATGCCTTCACGGGCGTAGCCGTGGGCGAGGTCGAACATCGAGTAGTTCAGGGCGTGGAAGCCGGCCAGGGTGATGAACTGGAAGGTGAAGCCCATGGCGCCGAGTTCGCGCTGGAACTTGGCGATGGTGGCATCGTCCAGGTGCTTGCGCCAGTTGAAGGACGGCGAGCAGTTGTAGGAGAGCATCTGGTCCGGGAACTCGGCCTTGACGGATTCGGCGAACTTGCGTGCCAGTTCCAGGTCCGGGGTGCCCGTCTCCATCCAGATCAGGTCGGAGTACGGGGCGTAGGCCTTGGCGCGGGCGATGCAGGGTTCGATCCCGTTGCGGACCTTGTAGAAGCCCTCGGCGGTGCGCTCGCCGGTGATGAATTCCTGGTCGCGTTCGTCGACGTCGGAGGTGATCAGGGTGGCTGCCTCGGCGTCAGTGCGGGCAATGACGACCGTGGGGGTGCCGGCGACGTCGGCTGCCAGGCGGGCGGCGTTCAGGGTGCGGAC
The DNA here is from genome assembly GCF_057747955.1 of Arthrobacter sp. SDR-2R. Lineage (NCBI taxonomy): Bacteria > Bacillati > Actinomycetota > Actinomycetes > Micrococcales > Micrococcaceae > Arthrobacter > Arthrobacter sp. SDR-2R. Next base: position 4,263,317 of record NZ_CM173231.1, on the reverse strand, counting down.
GTGCTGCTGGGTGGGGATCAGCACCTTGCCGCCGAGGTGGCCGCACTTCTTCTCCGAGGCGAGCTGGTCCTCCCAGTGAACGCCGGCCGCGCCGGCCTGGATCATGGATTTCATGAGTTCGTAGGCGTTCAGCGGACCGCCGAAGCCGGCCTCGGCGTCCGCGACGATCGGCACCATCCAGTCCTCGACGGTCTGGATGCCCTCGGAGAACTCGATCTGGTCCGCCCGGAGCAGGGCGTTGTTGATGCGGCGGACCACCGTGGGAACGGAGTTGGCCGGGTAGAGGGACTGGTCCGGGTAGGTGTGGCCGGAGTTGTTGGCGTCGGCCGCCACCTGCCAGCCGGAGAGGTAGATGGCGCGCAGGCCTGCCTTGACCTGCTGCACGGCCTGGTTGCCCGTCAGGGCACCGAGGGCGTTGGTGTATCCGCCGGTCTTGTGCTCCTCGGTGAGCTGCTTCCACAGCTTCTCCGAACCGCGGCGGGCCAGGGTGTGCTCTTCGGAGACGCGGCCGCGGAGACGGACGACGTCGGAGGCTGAGTAGTCCCGGGTCACACCTTCCCAGCGGGGGTTGGCGGCCCACTCGAGCTCCAGGGCGGCGGCCTGCTGTTCGGGCGTCTGCTGGGTGGGCTCAAATGCTGCGGTCATCGTTGATCTCCTTGATTGAGCTCCGGATGGGGTAGGTGGGAACCGCGCCGTTGCGGTTCCCACCGGCTTTTCCGGTGCGGTGTTTCTTTCCGTAGCCACTACTTTTCAGCACTTCCAGCCCCCTTTCTAGAGAAAAAGGGTGGAAAGAAATGCAGTTCTTCACGTATTCTTCAGAAATGTCACCTTCAAGCTGGAACAGGGACGTTTCCCAGCCGTCGTCCACCGCCGCCCCGGAACTGGACGTCATTGCCCTGGGTCGCCGCGTCCGCCATCTGCGCAAACAAGCCCGGCTCACGCTCGATGACCTGAGCGCCGCCGTCGGCACCGCTCCCAGCCAGCTCAGTTTGATCGAAAACGGCAAGCGTGAACCCAAGCTGACCCTGCTCCAGCACCTCGCGGGGGCGCTCAATGTCACCATCGACCAGCTGCTGGGGGCCGAGCCGCCCAGCCGCCGCGCCGCCCTGGAAATCGAGCTGGAACGGTACCAGCGCGGTCCGCTCTACGAATCCCTGGACCTGCCGAAAATCCGCATCAGCTCAAGGCTGCCGCTGGATGTGCTGGAGGCCCAGGTGGGGCTGCTGCATGAGCTCGAACGGAAGATGAACGAGCAGGTGGCCACCCCCGAGGAAGCCCGCCGCGCCAACGGGGAACTGCGGGCCATGATGCGGGAACGTGGGAACTACTTTCCGGAGTACGAAGCCGAGGCCCAGAAGGTCCTCAAGGAGGTGGGCTACACCACCGGTCCGCTGAGCCAGCACGTCATCGCAGATATCGCCGCGCACCTCGGTTTCACCCTGCACCACGTGGGTGATTTGCCGCATTCCACCCGCTCAGTGACGGATTTGAAGAACCGCAGAATTTACCTGACCCAGAGCCAGCGGCAGGACCACGACCCCCGCTCCGTGCTGCTCCAGGCTCTTGGCCACTACGTCCTGGGCCACGAAACGCCCCGGAACTACGGCGACTTCCTGGCCCAGCGGGTGGCCACCAACTATTTCGCCGCCGCCCTGCTCCTGCCCGAGCAGGCCACCGTGGAATTTCTGCAAAAAGCCAAGGCGGCCAAGGAAATCGCCGTCGAGGACATCCGGGACGCGTTCGCTGTATCCTACGAGACCGCCGCGCACCGGTTCACCAACCTGGCCACCAAGCACCTGGGCATCACCACGCATTTCCAGAAGACACACCAGAGCGGCATCATCTACAAGGCGTATGAGAACGACGGCGTGAACTTCCCTCAGGACCATACCGGCGCCATTGAGGGCCAGCCGTCGTGCAAGGCCTGGACGTCACGTGCGGTGTTCGACGTGCCGGACAAGTTCAGCGCGTACAGCCAGTACACTGATACGCCGTCCGGGACCTACTGGTGCACCGCCCGTACCGAGCGCTCGGCCGCCGGGGAGTTCTCCCTGAGCATCGGGGTCCCGTACCAGCACGTGAAGTGGTTCCGCGGCCGGGAGACCACTGCGCGGGCCACATCCAACTGCCCGGATCCCACCTGCTGCAAGCGGCCACCAGCCGAACTGGCCACGCAGTGGGCCGGCAACGCGTGGCCCTCAGCGCGAGCGCACTCGCACCTGCTCGCCGCCATGCCTCCGGGAGCCTTCCCGGGCGTGGACGAAACCGAGGTGTACAGCTTCCTGCAGGCCCACTCGGGGAGCTGAACAACGCCCCATCACTTCCTGCAGGTTTCTTCCTGACGCCCCATCACTTTCTGCAGGTTTCTTCCTGACGCCCCATCACTTTCTGCAGGTTTCTTCCTGACGCCCCATCACTTTCTCGGCGAAAGTGATGGGGCGTTTCGGTTTGTGGGACAGAAAGTGATGGGGCGTTTGGTTAGCCGTGCAGCGCCCGGTACGCGTCCGCCGCGGCCGGGTGCAGAGGGACACCGGCGGTATTGATGAGGCTTTCGGCGCTGAGGAACTGCACGCCCAGGCTGGACTGCGGGATCAGCTCGGCGGCCGAGTGCACCAGCAGCTGCACCGTCCGCTCCACGGTGGCATTGTCCAGGTCCCGGCGGCACAGGAGCAGGTTGGGAGCGCCTACCGTCCACACCGTCGGCACGCCGGGATAGCTCCCCTCCGGGATGAGCACGCGGTCGTAGATGCCGCCGTACCGCCGCCGCAGTTCCGGCAGCAGGCCGGACAGGTCCAGAAGGCCCAGGGCCACCTCCTGCTGTGCCGCGGCGATGGCGGCAGTGGGAACGCCACCGGACCAGAACAGGGCGTCGACGGCCCCCGCCTTGAGGGCGGCGATGCCGTCGTTCAGGCCAAGGTTTTCGACGGCGGCGCTTCCGGCTGGCGGCTCAGCGGCACCTGCCGAGGTACCCAGCCCCGCCGCTTCGAACAACCGGGGCGTGGTCAGCGACGTGCCGGAGCCGGGCTGGCCCACGGCGACCCGGCGTCCTGCCAACCCGGAAATGTCCCGGATGCCGCTGTCCTTCCGCACCACGCAGTGGACATAGTTTTCATACACTTTGCCGACCGCGGCGATCCCGGCGGCGTCAGCGCCCGGCTCCTGGTTCGCAGCATCCGCCAGGGCCACAGCAAACGCTGCCCGTCCCGCCCGCAGTTCCGCGATGTTGTCCAGGCTTCCCCCGGTGGTCACGGCCCTGGCGTGCTGCGCCAATCCGTGGCGTTCCAGGGCAGCGGCCAGCAGGGTTGCGAACTCAAGGTAGAAACCGCCCGGTTCGCCGCCCGCCACAATGAGGCTCTCCGGCCGGTCCCCGCCGGTGCAGGCACTGAGCGCAGGCGGCAGGCATGCGGAGAGTCCGACGGCGAGGGCTGACTTGAGCACGGAACGCCGCCGCGGGTGGGCGGCAGCACCGCCCGGGGCGCCAGGTTCACGCACGGGCACCATCCCTGCCGGACCCAACTGCCAGCTGGGCCGCCGATGGGGTGGGGAACCGGATCCGGGCCGCGAGACCGTGGGGGGCCGCTTCGGCCAGCACCAGCCGGGCCCCGTTCGCGGCGGCAAGCTCGCCCACAATGGTCATGCCCAGTCCGGTCCCCGGAACCGAAGAGTGCCTCGGAGACCGCCAAAACCTGGTGGCAGCCGAGGCGCGCTCGGACTCCGAAAGCCCCGGCCCGTCGTCGGAAATCTCCACCACCACCGCGTCCTTTTCCGTCCGCACGGCAGCGGTGACGGTGGCGCCCGGGGCGTACTTGATGGCGTTGTTGAGCAGTTCGCCGGCCATCTGCGCCAGTTCTGCCGGGTGGCAGGCAACCAGTGCCGCCGGCTGCGGCGCCGCGGCAAGGACCAGCCGGCAACCGGCCTGCTCCGCCAGCGGTGCTGCCCGCTCCAGCTCCCCCTGGAGGATGGGAAACGGGTCCATGGGCTGGGCGGCCGCATGGTCTGCGGGAGTGCCCGACGCCCGCAGGTACCCTTCGGATGCCCTGTGCTCCGCGGCGGCGAGCTTCAGGACCCCGTCCAGGATCTCCTCCACCCGCTCAAGCTCCGCCAGGGCCCGCTCGGCGGCGTCGTGCTCGCGGGCGGTCTTCAGCTCGAGCTGGAGCAGGTCCAGCCGCAGCCGGAGTGCCCCCACCGGGTTCCGCAGCTGGTGGGACGCGTCCGAGATCAGCTGCCGCTGGGCCGCCATGCTGGCGCTCACGGTCCGTGCCATCGCCGTGAAGGACCGGCTCAGTTCCCGCAGTTCGGGCGGTCCGTCGTCCGGGAGGCGCCCCGCCCGCCCGGTCCGCTCCAGCTCGTGTACCGCTGAGTCCAGCCGCAGGACGGGCCGCAGCACCCAGCCGGTGACCCGCGCGGCGCCCACCAGCAGCACGGCAGCCAAGGCAAGCGCAGCGATACCCACCGCGAGCCACCGCTCCCGGAGTTTTTGCTGCGCCGTGCCGGCGCGGACGTCAAGGACCACGGCGCCCAGGACCTGGCTGGCACTGCCGAAGGGCCTGAAGATGACGCGGGAACTGGAACCGAAGGGCTCCAGCGGTTCCAGGGATGTGTTGCTCACGTTCAGCCGGGCAAGGGACAGGGCATCCTGCACGTCGGACCGCCGTGCATCCAGGCCGCCGGACGCCAGCGTGTCCTGCTGGACCCGTACTACGATTCCTTCCCCGTAAAGCCCGGAATAGGTGTCCATCTCCCGCTGCAGCCGCACGGTGTCGCCGTCGCCGGCGGCATCAAAAGCGACCTGCGCCAGCCGGTTCAGGGACGCCGCCCGGTTGATCTGGAGTTCCTGCGTCAGCTCGCGGGAGGCAGACCCCAGGATGGTCCCCGAAATCAGGAAGACCACCACCAGGCAGAGCACGCTGAGGACGCCCAGCACCCGGAGCCTCATGCGCCGGCCGCCTCCACCCGGTAGCCCACCCCGCGGACATTGATGATGAAACCTGGTTTCTGCAGTTTTGCCCGCAGCCCGGTGAGGTGCACGTCCAGGGACCGGGAAGAGGCCAGGAACGCATCGCCCCACAGGGCGTCCAGGATCTGCTCACGCGTGACCACAGAGCCGGCATGCCGTGCCAGCAGTGCGAGGAGTTCGAATTCCGTGGCCGTGAGGGGGAGCGGGTCACCGCCCTTGGATGCGGTGCGCCGGTTGAGGTCGATGGCAAGGTCGTCCAGGACAATAACGTCCTCCTGCGGTGTCCCGCGGCTCCGTCCCGCCCGCCGCGTCACGGCTTCAATCCGGGCCAGCAGCTCCACCAGCTTCACGGGCTTGACCAGGTAGTCGTCGGCGCCGGAGCGGAGCCCGAGCACCACGCTGCGTTCGTCGTCGCGGGCGGTCAGGATCAGGATGGGCACGTCGGTGACCTGCCGCAGCTTGCGCAGCACCTCCAGCCCGTCCATGTCCGGAAGCCCCAGGTCCAGGAGGATCACCTGGAAGTTCCGGTGCGAGAGCAGCGCGTCCGCACCCCGGGACAGCCGCTGCGGGTGATGGCCGGCGCTTTCGACGGCGGCGGTCAGGGCACCGGCCATGGCGTCGTCGTCCTCGACGATCAGCACGTCCATGGCCATCTTCCTTGCTGTAGTGCGGTGTCCGGTTCACCCCCGCTTGGTGAGATTACCGCGTGCCGGCCCGATTTGCCCGGCTGCAGCGGGCAGAACAGCGGGGCCGGGCGCCGAATCCTAAGGAAGTGTTAGGAAATGCCCCACGACGTTGGTTGTGCGGTGGATCACCCATACCGTGGATGAGGCCCTCCGCTGCCGGAGGCCGCCGTCACTACAAGGAGGAACTCGCCGATGAGCACCCAACAGACCGCACCCCCATCGGAGGCAGCCCAGACCCGACGGGCCGTGGGCAATATCCTGAAGGGCTCCGCCGGCAACCTTGTGGAATGGTATGACCTCTACGTCTACACCGTCTTCGCCGCTTACTTCCAGGCCCACTTCTTCAACTCCAAGGACGAGCTCCAGGCGGGCCTCGAAGCGATGGCCGTGTTCTCGACGTCGTTCCTCATGCGCCCCATCGGCGCCTGGTTCTTCGGCCGGTACGCGGACCGCAAGGGCCGCAAGGCGGCGCTCACGCTCAGCGTCACCATGATGTCCGCCGGCTCATTCGCCATCGCGGTGCTGCCCACGCAGGACGTGATCGGCCTGTGGGCCATGATCCTGCTGGTGCTGGTCCGCGTGATCCAGGGCTTCTCCGTGGGCGGCGAGTACGGCACCAGCGCCACCTACATGTCCGAGGCCGCCACCACTAAGCGGCGCGGATTCTTCTCCAGCTTCCAGTACGTCACCCTGATCGGCGGCCAGATGCTGGCCCTGCTGGTCCTGGTGATCCTGCAGAACGCCATGCCCAAGGGCGACCTCAACGAGTGGGGCTGGCGGATCCCGTTTGCCATCGGCGGCGTGGCGGCCCTTGTTGTCCTGTGGCTGCGCCGCTCCATGGAGGAGACCGTCTCCGCCGAACAGATCAACGCCGCAAAGACTCCCGCCGTGGCCGGCCAGGCCCAGCCGGGCACCATGAAGCTGCTGTTCACCGGCTACTGGAAGCCGCTGCTGGTCTGCATTGGCATCACCCTTGGCGGCACCGTGGCCTTCTACACCTACACCAACTTCATCCTGAAGTTCATGAACGATACGTCCGGCATCGCCAAGACCGACACCTCCGTGATCAACTTCTGGGCCCTGTTTATCTTCATGCTGCTGCAGCCCGTCTACGGCATCATCTCGGACAAGGTGGGCCGCAAGCCCCTGCTGCTCTGGTTCGGCATCACCGGTGTGCTGTTCACCTGGCCGCTGCTGTCCACGCTCGCCGGCACCAAGGATCCGTTCACCGCGTTCCTGCTGATGATGGGCGGCCTGCTGATCGTGGGCGGCTACACCTCCATCAATGCCCTGGTGAAGGCCGAGCTCTTCCCGGCCTCCATCCGTGCCCTGGGCGTGGGCCTGGGCTACGCGATCGCCAACTCCCTCTTCGGCGGAACCGTGCCGCTGATCGGTGCCGCCTTCCAGAAGTCCGGACGGGAGGACCTCTTCTTCACGTACGTCACGGTGGCGGTCGCCATCTCGCTGGTGGTCTACATCTTCGCCCTGAAGAACAAGAAGGCCACGCACCTTGACGCCGAACAGGGCCACGCATGGGCATCCAACGCGGCCGACGGCGAAGAGCGCGTGGGTGCCGGACGGTAGCCTTTAGCGGCACCCGGGGGCCAGCTCCCCAAGGAGGCGTACGACGGCGGCTGCCAGGCCGCCGTCGTACGCCTCCTCTGCATGCCCGTCAGGTGCCAGCCCAGGTGGGCGGACTATATTGGGCCATGTCAGCCACCACCACAAACGCGGGAGTCTGCACCCATGGCCAAGGAACTTGCCACCCAGCTCATCGAACAACTCCAGGCTGCCGGCGTGCAGCGGATCTACGGGATTGTGGGTGACAGCCTCAACCCGATCGTGGACGCCGTCCGCCAGACGGGTGGCGCCGCGAAGGGCGGCATCGACTGGATCCACGTCCGCCATGAGGAAGCGGCCGCCTTTGCCGCGGCTGCAGAGGCGCAACTCACCGGCAAGCTCGCGGTCTGTGCCGGATCCTGCGGCCCCGGGAACCTGCACCTGATCAACAGCCTCTACGACGCCAACCGGTCCGGCGCGCCGGTGCTGGCCATCGCCTCGCACATTCCCAGCAAGCAGATAGGCAGCAGCTTCTTCCAGGAGACCCACCCGGACCGGCTGTTCAACGAGTGCTCGGTGTATTCGGAGCTGGTCAGCACCGCGGAGCAGGCGCCCCGCGTGATGCACAGCGCCATCCAGCACGCGCTGGGACTCGGCGGAGTCGCCGTCGTGACCCTTCCCGGCGACATCGCAGGACTGGAAGCCGCAGGCCCCACGCCGCTTCCCGCCACGTTCCGGCCGGCCAGCCTGGTCCCGGACCCGGCCAGCGTCCAGGCCCTCGCGGACGCCATCAACGACGCCGGGAAGGTGGCCATTTTCGCCGGTGCCGGCGTGGAAGGCGCCCACAGCGAGCTGATGGCGCTCGCCGAACTGGCCAAGGCGCCGGTGGGGCACTCGCTCCGCGGCAAGGACTTTGTCCAGTACAACAACCCGTTCGATATCGGCATGACCGGTTTGCTGGGCTACGGTGCCGCTGCGGAGGGGATCGAGGACGCGGACCTGCTGATCCTCCTCGGCACGGATTTCCCGTATGACCAGTTCCTGCCCGACACCAGGACCGCGCAGGTGGACCGGGCGGCGCACCGGCTGGGCCGCCGGACGGACGTGGACATCGCCGTCCACGGCGACGTGCTCCCCACCCTGCGCGCCCTGCTGCCGCTGGTGAAGGCGAAGAAGAGCCGCCGGTTCCTGGACCAGATGCTTAAGAAGCACGACCGGCTGATGAACAAGGCGGTGGGCGCCTACACCCGCAAGGTGGAGAAGAAGCAGCCCATCCACCCGGAGTACGCGGCCTCGCTGCTGGACCAGGTGGCGGCGGAGGACGCCATTTTCACGGCCGATACCGGCATGTGCAACGTCTGGACCGCGCGCTACATCAACCCGCTGGGCACCCGCCGGCTGATCGGGTCCTTCCTCCACGGCTCCATGGCCAACGCCCTCCCGCATGCCATCGGGGCCCAGCTGGCCAACCCGGGCCGCCAGGTCATCTCGGTTTCGGGTGACGGCGGGCTGTCCATGCTGCTGGGCGAGCTGATCACCGCGGCCGCGTACAAGCTGCCGGTCAACGTGGTGCTGTTCAACAACTCCACCCTGGGCATGGTCAAGCTGGAGATGCTGGTGGACGGGCTGCCCGACTTCGGCGTGGACGTGCCGGACGCCAACTATGCGGCCGTGGCCAAAGCCCTGGGCTTCCATGCCGTGCGGGTGACCGATCCTGCGCAGATCGAGTCGGCGTACCGGGAGGCCTTCGCCCACCCGGGCCCGTCACTGGTGGAGCTGATCACCGATCCCAAGGCGCTGTCCATCCCGCCCAAGATTTCCGGCTCGCAGGTGATCGGATTCGCCACCGCCATGTCCAAGGTGGTCCTGAACCGCGGGGCGGGCGAGGCCGTGAGCATGGCCCGCAGCAACCTGCGCAACATCCCCCGGCGCTAGCCACACGTCGAGCTCGCCGGGAACTGCCGGGTTCGCCGGGAACTGCCGGGTTCGCCGCAAATTCCCGGCGATCTCGAGGGTTTCCGGCGAACCCGGCGCGGGGAGATCGGTTCTACCGGGCGCCGCCCTGCCAGAGGGCGTCGAACGGGGCGCCGGAGGCAACACGGTTGCGGATGCCGGCGGTGACGAAGTCCTTTGCGGTCCGTGCAGCCTCCAGCGGGCTGGCGCCCTTGGCCAGCTCCGCGGTCACGGCCGCGGCGAGTGAGCAGCCGGCACCGGAGACGGCAACTTCGCCCACCTTCGGGGCGGTGAGGACTTCCAGGGTTTCGCCGTCGTAGAAGACGTCGACGGCGTCCGGGCCGTCCAGCCGAACCCCGCCCTTGGCAAGAACTGCCGCGCCGCTGAGTTCGTGGATGCGGACGGCGGCGGCCTTCAACGACTCGATGTCGGTGATTTCCAGGCCGGACAGGGACTCCGCCTCGAAGTGGTTGGGCGTGACGAACGTTGCCAGCGGCAGGATCTGCGCCTTCAGGGCCTGGTCCGTGTCCAGCGCGTGCCCGGGCTCCTGGCCCTTGCAGATCAGCACCGGGTCCAGGACAACGTTGGCGAAGCTGTTCTCCTGCAGGGCAGACGCCACCGTGCTGATGGTCGCGGGGCTGCCCAGCATGCCGATCTTCACGGTGTCCAGGGCGGAAGGGGCGCCCGACGCCGGACCGTACGCCGCCGTCGTCGCCTCCAGTTGGTCGGCAATCACCTGTTGGTCCACCGGCACGAAGCGGTGGTTCCAGCTGTCCTTGGGGTCGAAGGACACGATGCAGGTCAGGTTGGCGATGCCGAAGACGCCCAGTTCCTGGAAGGTCTTCAGGTCCGCCTGCGCGCCGGCGCCGCCGGTGGCTTCGGAGCCGGCGATAGTGAGGACGACGGCGGGGCCTGCGGCGGACAGCGTTGCGTCAGGGGTAGCGGAAGTCATGCACCCATCCTGCCACCCGCCGTCGGACGCTTTCCATGTGTCACCGGACAGGGCGCCGGGACGCCGTATGGTCAGGGTTCCAGCGGTGGGCCGGGCTTCTGCGCAGCCACGGGTTCCCGCGCGGGCGCGTCATGGATTGTGACGAGGCCGGACACAGCTGCCCGCCCCAGCGCCGCGCAGCACCCCGTCCACAGGACCATGCCCCGCATCGCGGACCAGTGGCTGCCTGTGATGAACATGAGCGTAAGCATCCCGGTTGCCAGCCCTGCCACGCCGACGGCCAGGACGTGCAGCAGCTGGTTGCGGACGGTCCGCATGCAAATCCCGGCAGCCAGCGCCAGGGGCATTCCCAGAAGCAGTGCGGCGAGCGTTCCGTAGAGATAGCCGGGGAAGCCCAGGGGGAACCCGAAGACCAGGACCGCAAGGCCCGCGCCGGGAAGGAACGCGCCTGGACCGAAGGTGACGCGGAGCGGGCGGCTCATTCCCGGCCCTTGGCGATCTGCAGCAGTGCCCGGCCCAGCTCCGGCTGGCTGTAGACGAAGCCCGCGTCGAGGAGTTTCTGCGGCTGGACCCACCTGCTTTTGAGCACAAGCTCGGTTTCGGTGCGGATCAGGACGGCCCCTGCACGGAGGAGCCACGCAGGGGTGGGGAGCCCGAAGCGGGCGCCGTAGGCGCGCCGCACCAGGCGCATCATTTCCCGGTTGCTCACCACGTCCGGCGACGCCACATTAGCGGGTCCGGTGACGTCGGTCCGCATATGCAGGAAGCGGATGCTGCGGTACAGGTCCTCCACGTGGATCCAGCTGAACTTCTGCCTGCCGTCGCCCATGTGGCCGCCCAGGCCCAGCCGCGCCAGGTTGGCGAACGGCGCCAGCGCGCCGCCGCCGCGGCCCAGCACGATGGCGATTCGCAGCGGGATCTTCCGGGTGGCCGGCGTGGTGGCCGCCGCGAGGGCGGCCTCCCACGCTTTGGCCACGTCCACGGAGAACCCGGAGCCAAGCTCGCCGTCGGTTTCAGGCTGGGGGCGGTCTCTGGCATCGCGGTAGATGGTGCCGGTGCTGGCATTCAACCAGGTCGACGGCGGCTCCGGGCATTGTGCGATGGCACGCCCGAGCGCCTGGGTGGTGGCCACGCGCGAGTCCATGATGATCGCCTTGTTCCGCCGGTTGTAGCGGCAGGAGACGGACCGTCCGGCGAGGTTCACCACCAGCTCGGCGCCGTTGAGCACCCGCACCATGCCGGCGTCGTCATCCCATCCGGCTGCGGCGCTGCCCGTTCCCTTGCGTCCAATGGTGCGCACGGTCCATCCGTCTTCCTGGAAGCGCCGGCGAAGGTACGTGCCGATGAAGCCGGAAGCCCCCGCCACCACAACTGTCTTTGTGCAGCCCATCTTTTCCCCCAATGCTTCTTCTCTAATCGCGGATGCTGCGGCCCAGGTCCAGGACGTCGTCCAACACCTTGCTGACTCCCGGGATGCGGGCCAGAGCGAGACCGCGGGCAATGAGTGGGGCCGCGCCGTCCACCAGCCTCCTGGTCCGCCGCTGGCTCTCCGAGGCGTCATAGACCCAGAAGAGGGTGATGCCCATGTAGCAGAGCCACAGCAGCTCCGGCAGATCGGTCCGCAGTTTCTTCGGTACGCCGGGCCGGGCCCCATGCACAGTGCGCCTGAAGATGTCCAGGGAGGCCTCGCGCGCAGGCGTGGACCGTGCTGAGAAGGGGTTCACCGGTGATGTTGGCCGGATTGCGGTGGCAACGAAGTCCGCACCGAACCGGTGGTAGGGGGCCATGACGTCAAGGCCGGCATGCAGCGTGGCCTTCAGGCGCTCAGTCAGGGAAGCGGTCCCGTCCAGCGCTTCCGAGGCCCGCGCCGCGTGCTCTGCCTGCACCTGGATGTACAGCTCGTGGACCAGGTCATCCTTGGACGCGAAGTAGTAATAGGCGTTGCCGACGGAGACGCCTGCCCCGGCGGCGATGGCGCGCATGGTGGTCTTCTCGAACCCGATATCTCGGAACATGCGCAGCGCCGTGTCCGCCACCAGCTGCCTGGTCTGTTCGCTCTTCGCTGCCATCGGCATCCCCATTCTTTGAACATGTTCAAAAGCAGTGTGCGACAATAGTTGAACATGTTCAAAACCTGTCCGGGCTAACTAACCCTTCTCCTTGGGGAGCTTTGCCACGCGGCCCGGTGCGAGAATGGCACGAGTGCTAATACAACCGGCCGCCCAGTACGGCAGGCCGGCCCACCACTCCTGAACGGATCCCTCGATGACCTCCGCCCCCGGCCACAGTGCCCTGCCCCAAACCATCCAACCCACTGCCGCAGGTCCCGCCGCCAGATTCGCGGACATCGGTTCGCCCTACTTCGGGATCATGCTGGCAGCCATGGCAGTGGTGCTGATCCTGTCAAACATCGGAGCGTCCAAGGGGGTGGCATTCGGCCCCATCGTCACCGACGGCGGCTTCTTCCTCTTCCCGCTGGCTTACATCCTCGGCGACGTGATCAGTGAGGTCTACGGCTTCAAGGTGGCCCGCAAAGCCATTTTCACCACATTTGCGCTGTCCGTCTTCGCTTCCCTCTGCTACTGGGTAGTCATTGCGCTCCCCGGATTCGACGACGAGTACGGTGCCGCCAAGCAGTCCGCCCTGGAAGGGGCGCTTGGCCCCGTGCCACAAATCGTCCTGGCCTCCCTGCTGGCATTCCTGGCGGGGCAGACCATCAATTCCTGGATCCTGGTCCGGATGAAGGCCCGCACCGGGGAGAGGTCCCTATGGGCGCGGCTCATGGGATCCTCGGGCGCCGGAGAGTTTGTGGACACGCTGATCTTCTGCAGCATCGCCGCACCCGTCATCGGCATCGCCGACCCCGGCAGCTTCGTGAACTACGTGCTGGTGGGTTTCGTCTACAAGACCGTGGTGGAGTTCCTCTTCGTCCCCGTGACCTCGCTGGTCATCAACTGGGTCAAGCGTCGCGAGCCCAGTTACGGCGTCGCGGGCCACGCCGCGGAAGCGGTGACAAACGCCGCATAGCTGCCGCCCGGCGTCGTACGTTCCAACTGCTGATCGCGTGGGATCGCTGGAAAGCTGCCGGATCGCCGGAAATTACCGGCGGCCTGGTCCCGTTCCGGCGGTTTGGCGCTCCGGCCGGCGGCGTGGCTAGGGCCGGAGCGCAGCAAGGACACGGGCTTTGAACTCATGTTCACGGAAAAGGTCGGCCCATGTCAGGCGAAGGAAGGTCCAGCCATTCTCGGTGAGGGCCTTCTCCCGCTGCCGCTCCTGAAACAGCACCTCAGCCGTTGGCCCATAGTCGAAGTACTTCGTTTTCCCGTCGAATTCGAGTGCCACCTTCTTATCCTTCCAGGCGAAATCCAGCCGGTACCGGCCGGCACGTGTTGCTACCAACACTTGAGGCTCCGGCAGGGGAAGCTTCAGCCGCGTCAGGAGTTCGCGGGTTAGTGTTTCACCAGCTGACTCCGAACGTGGATCAGCGTGGGTAAGGGCGCGCCGGAGGGTCCGGACCCCGCGGCGTCCCTCCAGGCCCTCGGCCATGCTTTTCAGGAGGGCTTTGTCGGCCCCAAGCCGGAGGGCGTGATCGGTGAGCACCAGGGCCTGCCGGTAACCCAGCATCATGGCGCAATCCACTACCGTCCGCTCCAGCGAGGTCGCTTTGAGGCCGCCGAGGGTTACCACCTCCGACGCTGTCCACGGCCGGGTATGGCCCCGGACATCCTTGCCGAGCCGCTCGCTGGAAGGGTTCCCCGGCAGCAGAAGGTGGATCGTGTCATCGACTGCCCACAAGTGCAGACCGTGCAGCCGGGCGGCAGAGGTATGGCTGTACACATAGCCGCCCGCAGACCTGGTCAGCGTCCCGTGCGCGTGGGCGCGAATCAACTGCTTGCTGCGGACGGGACTCGTCTGCTTCTCCCACAGCTCAGCGCGGATGTAGCAGCCGTGGCGAAGACGTACCAGCTTCCCGTGGAGGACCAATGCCTTGATGGCCCGGGAATTGAGGCCCCTCTCGTGCAACTGCCCCGTCCGCCACAGGTTGCCGGTGCTCGGAAGGGAGGGGAGGCGGACTGGCGGCTGGGGTGTCATCCCGACAGGATCCTGCCGCTGCGACAGCTCAGGAAGACGCCGCCGTCGTCATGTGGAAAACCTGCCAGGACCGTCCTGCCTCCCGGGGTCGCCGGAACCCGTCCGGCTCGCCGCAACGTTCCGGCGATCCGGCAGCTTTCCGGCGAGTTCGACGGCGGCCGGCCGGGTCAGCCCTTCAGTGTCCCGTCCAGGAGGGCACGCAGCTCACGGAAATGGCGTTCGGTGGCATCAGGGTGGAAGGCCGACGTGTCCGCCATCGTGTACCCGTGGGGCGCCCCTTCATAGATGACGTTGGACGCCTCGAGCCCCGCAGCCTGGAGCGCCTTGCCCAGCCGGGCGACGGCGTCGGGAGCCATGCTCCGGTCATGGTCCGCGTGGCCGAACACGAACCGGGCCCGCGCCTTCCCGAGCCCAAGGTGCGGGCTGTCCGGCTCGTCAGTGGCCAGTCCGCCGGCGTGGAAGCCGCCGCAGGCAGCCACCACTTCAGGGTGGGAGGTGGTGGTGCGCACAGCCAGCCGGGCGCCCATGCAGTAGCCCACGGTGCCGATGGGGCCGGGGGCGACGCCGTCCAGTGCCGCCAGCGCCGAAATCCACGCGTCGATGTCCGGCAGCGCCTTGTCAGGAGTCAGGCGGCCAATCCGCGGGAAGGCGGCCCTGCCCGCCGCTTCCCGGCCTTGCTGGGTGGTCATGTCCGTGGCGGGGGCGAGTTCGGCGGCCGTTCCGTCCCGGTAGAAAACGTTGGGGGCCAGCACCACATAGCCCCAGTCGGCGATGCGCTGGGCCATCTCCTGGATGCGGGGGCGCAGGCCGAAGGCGTCCATGTAAAGGATGACGCCGGGAAAAGGACCGGTTCCGGTGGACGGGCGGGCCACCAAGGCCTCTGCAGTACCTTCCGCGGCAGGGATATGAATGAGCATCCGGCCAGCCTAGCGGACGTGCCTAGGAGTAATACCGGCCCAGGGTTTCCGCCTTGAAATCGAAGAAGGTGCCGGACTCGATGGCCAGCCGGGCGTCATCCACCAACTTCACCACGAACCGCTCGTTGTGGATGGAGATCAGGGTGGCGGACAGCATCTCCTTGGCCTTGAACAGGTGGTGGATGTACGCCCGCGAGTAGTTGACGCAGGCGTAGCAGTCGCAGCCTTCCTGCAGCGGCCCGAAATCGCGCTTGTACTTGGCGCCCGAGAGATTGAACCGGCCGTCCGGGGTGTAGAACGCGGAATTCCGGGCCACCCGGGTGGGGGAGACGCAGTCGAAGGTGTCGGCACCGTTTTCGATGGCCGTGAAAATGTCATCCGGCTCGGAGATCCCCAGCAGGTGGCGTGGCTTGTCCTCCGGCAGTTCCTCGTTGCACCACCGCACGATGGTGCCCAGGTTCTCCTTCTCCAACGCCCCGCCGATCCCGAACCCGTCGAACGGCATGGCACCCAGGTCCCGGCAGGCCTTCCGGCGAAGGTCCTCGTACTGGGCGCCCTGGATCACGCCGAACAGTGCCTGGTACGGCTTGCCGGCCCGTGCCTCCGTGAGGCGGAAGTGCTCCTCGAGGCACCGCTCCGCCCACAGGCGCGTGCGCTCCAGTGACTCCTCCTGGTAGCCACGGGAGTTCTGCAGCGTGGTGAGCTCGTCGAACGCGAACATGATGTCCGCCCCGATCTGGTGCTGGACCTGCATGGAGATCTCGGGGGAGAACCGGTGGCGGTCCCCGTTGAGGTGGCTCTTGAACCAGACGCCATCGTCGTCGATGTGGGCCAGGCGTTCCTTGCCGGGGGCCACGGCATCGTCCGGTCCGGGCGCGCCCGCGGCGGCCACAGTCTTCATGTCGATGACCTTCTTGAACCCGGAGCCCAGGCTCATCACCTGGAATCCGCCGGAGTCCGTGAAGGTGGGGCCCGGCCAGTTCATGAAGGCACCCAGGCCGCCGGCCTCGTCCAGGATGTCCGGCCCCGGCTGCAGGTACAGGTGGTAGGCGTTGGCCAGCAGCGCCTGGGCGCCCAGGTCTGCCATGGATTCCGGCAGTACGGACTTCACCGTGGCTTTGGTCCCGACGGCGATGAACGCCGGCGTCTGGATTTCACCGTGCGGCGTGGTGATGGTGCCGGTGCGGCCCAGGAACTCCCCGCCGTTTTCAGCCGTCCGGGCGGCAGCGGGCGGACAGGTCTCCGCCAGGCGGGTGCCCACCGTGAAGGAAAACTGTGACCGGGTATCAGGCAGGGCAAAGGCGGGATCGGCAGGCACGGTACCAGTGTGCCAGCAATTGGCGCTGCCCCAATAAACCAGCCGGCGCCGTCAGCTGACCGGTTCCGAGTCCGGGTAGTTCCTGGAGCGCCACGAATCCCAGGCGGACCGGATGGCGTCAACCTTGCCGGCGCCCAGGTCGTAGGTGGAGGCGATGACCAGCGACCCTTCACCCTCTGCCCGGACGTCCTTGATGGCGGGATGGTCGGCCACCACCAGCAGCCCCTCGCCATGCTCTGCGTAGCCGTGCACGGTGAGTCCCACCTGGTGGCTGGTCCGGTACCAGACCTTGCCGCTGATTTCCTCTCCGGTATCCAAGGTGACCTGGTACGGCTCGCCCGGGGCAGGGAGGTCGGCCAGCCCCAGCTTCTCGATCGCGGAGCCCTTCCCCTCTGTCAGGTGCAGGAACAGGGTGTGCCGTTTGCCGTGCGGGTGGCGTTCCAGGGCAAAGCGGAGCTGCTGCAGGAAGGTCAGCCAGCCCTGGGTGATGTCCTCGTCCCAGGCAGCCCACTCGGAGTCGTGATCCATGGCCCCGCGGGTGACGCTGACCCGGGTTCCGCCGGCCACCGGGTGAAGCTCGAACGTGTCCCCGCCGTGGACGGTGAGGCTGGTATGGTCCGCGGATTCCTCCACGTCGCTGGAAAAGTAGATCTCCTTGATCTCGGACTCCAGGTCCTCGGCCTGCCAGCCGTGCCACTGGGCTACCTTGGACGGTTCACGCAGCATGGTCCAGACCTGCGGCGCGTCGGCGTTGATCACTACGCTGAGATTGTTGGTCATAGCCCCGAATGTACAACTCCGGCTACGCCCCGGGTAGGGGTAATTTCCCCCGCCCCGAAGCCGGTCCTGCGGTCAGGACCGGACAGCCTCCAGCTCATTGCTGATCCGGCGTTCCAGCTCGGGCATCCCGATGGTTTCCGAGCCGCCGTGGGCCCGCAGGAACAGCAGGCTTTCCAGCCGCAGTAACCGCCATTCACGCTCGGCATCGTGGTTGGAGTTGTCGATGGAGCGGAAGATTTCCTTGTCGTACAGGTTGGGTTCGTTGAGTGAGCGCTGCCGCACCTTGGCGGCCATGCGTGCCTTGAACGCATCCGTTTCCTGGTTTTCCGGGGTGCGGATCAGCTTCTCGTAGACCTCGGCGCGTTCGTCCTGGCCGTCCTGCCGGCAGATGTAGCTGGCCAGGGCGAGGGAGGCCTCCACCGAGGTCCACCGGCCGGGGTTCCCGTCATAGGGCAGCACGGTGAGGAGGTCAGCCACGGCCAGAGCCCCGTCGGCATCCTTGAGCGTGATGAACAATTCGTGCGCCAGGTCGGTAAGGTCCTTCAGGCAGCTTCCGGACTTGAAGTTGACGCCCTTGGAGAGCCGGTCGGCCAGGAGCAGGACGCCCTCGGCATCCGGGTGGGCCTCGGCGGCGGCTTCCACCACGGACTCAGGGGTGCCGGCCGGCGCCGGGATGAGCGCGAGTTCCTCCTCGCTGGGTCCGGTTGCCGCGGGCGGTACCGGCGGCAGGGGAGGTACGACGACGGCGGGCGCCACGGTGATGGGCCCGGTCCCGGCGGTTTCCACCGGCGGTGTGGCTTCCGGGAGGTCAGCCGGCAGCGGCAGCTGGGTGACGTCGTCGTGCGTTCCGTCCACAACGGTGACGGTGGCACCTATGGCGACCCGCAGCGTCCCGCCGCCGGAGAGGCTTGCCAGCACCAGTGCCGGGGAGCCGAAATCGTCCCGCTCAAGCTCCACCTGGTCGATTTCGGCGGTGCGGTGGCCGTCCGGAAGGAGGATGTGGGTGCCGGTGGTCAGAGATCCAGCCTGCTGTTCACGGTGGTGCCTGGCGGCTGGTGATTCGGTCATGGGAGTCCTTAAGTTCTCTTGCGGTCCGCCCTACAGTCTACAAAGGCGGGCGCCTAAAACCGGGGACCCCCAGGTCCCGGCGCGGATGTCAGAAGCCCACACCTGCGAACGCCAGGGCCTGCCGGATGAGGCCGCCGCGGCCGCCCGCGAACTCCATCTGGACGCCCGGGCTGAGGACTTCCTCGGGGGTCATCCATGTCAGTTCCAGGGCGTCCTGGCGGGGTTCGCACTCGCCCGTGACCGGGATGATGTAGGCCAGGGACACGGCGTGTTGCCGCTCGTCGGTGAACCCCGTCTGGGACGGTGCCGGGAAGTATTCGGCCACCGTGAACGGCACGGGGCTGAGCGGCAGCTGCGGAAACGCCAGGGGGCCCAGGTCCTTCTCCATGTGCCGCAGCAGGGCGGCGCGGATGGTTTCGCGGTAGATGACCCGGCCGGAGACCAGGGACCGCACCATTGTCCCGTCGGCGTCGGCCTGCAGCAGCGTGCCCACCTCGTTGACGTACCCCAGCGGATCCAGCCTGACCGGCACGGCCTCCACGTACACCATGGGCAGCCGCCCGCGGGCCTCAAAGAGGTCTTCTTCAGAGAGCCAGCCGGGATTCGGGTCAGGTGTGCGCACGTTCATGGTTAAGTTCTACCCCATGGGGCGGTGCTGGGAGATCCAGAGCGTGGCGGGCGCGTTGGGGCTGCCCACGTCCGGATTGGCCACGTGAAGAGTGCTCCCAAAGGCTTCCTCGGTCAGGCTGGCCGAGAAACCGGCACCGGCGAGGCGCTCCCGCAACGGTTCCAGCCCGCCGTCGTATTCGAAGCCCAGGCCTGAGCGCGGGGGCCCCGACGCCGGGCGCACCAAGAGGACGCCGCCGTTCTTGGCCGTGAAATCGGCGGTTTCGTCGTTGTCCGGCACCGGCCGGGGACGCGCGCCGGCGTGCAGCAGGGTGCGGATGGCTGCCTCCGGGTCCGGGGTGTACCAGACGCCGGCGACGGCCAGTGCGGGATCGGCATCGGCGCACTGGGCGCCGTGGACGGCCTTGTCCGCCAGGAAGCTGAATCCGTCCGGCGCGGTGACCCGGCAGGCCTCACCGTGGTCCGTTGCGACGAGTTCGGCCGGCTGCGTTCCGTCCGCCTGCGGTCCGCCCTCCTGGGCGGACAGGTTGGTGCGGCGGGCGAACTCCGCCACGTCGCCCACTTCCACCCCAAACACGGTGCGGCCGTCCTGGCCGGACCCTGCCTCGGCGCCGTGCAAAGCCAGGCGGCCTGACGCGGAGTCGAAGACCTGCCACCCGCCGTCGTCCTCTGTCTGGACCATTCCCAGGGCGGTGAGGAACTGCTTCCAGGGCTCGATGCGGGACGTGAAGTGGACGGGACGGACTCGGAGCATGGCATTGTCCTTGATGCTGGTTGACGGGCGGCAGTGGGTGACGGCTGCTGTATGGCCATGATGCCACCGGAAGCGCCGGCGCACACAGGGCTTGTGGCCTGGGATTCTCCGGGCAGAATGGGGCCATGGCCGATGACCTCGAGGAACTGCTGGTACCTGACGCTGCCGCCTGGCGTGCATGGCTGGAAGAAAACCACAGGACCAGCCCGGGAGTGTGGCTGGTCCTGCACAAGAAGGGCGGCACGGTAACCGGCGTGGACTACCCGGCGGCGCTGGACGAGGCACTCTGCTTTGGCTGGATCGACGGGCAGCTGCGGCGCCGGGATGATGAAAGCTCCTTCCAGCGGATGACGCCGCGGCGTCCGCGGAGCGTCTGGTCCGCCCGGAACGTGGGGCACGTTGCGCGCCTGGAAGAGGAGGGGAAAATGACCGACGCCGGCAGGGCGGCGGTGGAGGCGGCCAAGGCGGACGGCCGCTGGGACGCAGCGTACGGCGGGCAGGCCGACGTGAAGGTTCCGGCAGACCTGGCTGCCGCGATTGCCGCGAACCCCGAGGCCCAGGCGATGTTCGACGTCCTCACTAAAACCAACCTGTTCGCCCTGGTGTACAGGACCAATTCGGCCAAGCAGGCAGCCACCCGGGAACGCCGGATCGCGGGGTTCGTGGAGATGCTGGCCCGCGGAGAAACCCCGTTTCCGCAGAAGAAGCGCCCTGCCGGCCAGGACCGGCAATAGTTCATGACGCTCCGGGATTCGGTTCCCGGGCGCCGGGCCGGTAAAATTGACGGTTCACTTGCGCTGGTGCCGTTCCCCGAACCCGGGGGACGGCACTTGTGCGTTCAGCGACGGATTGACACGACATGCCATCCACCTTTTTCAGAACCGCGTTTGCAGCCCTTCGGCGGCGGCCCCTCCTGTGGTCCGTGGTGGCCGCGGTTGCAGCCCTGGCCATGGCCGGTTCGCTGGTGCTCGTGGGAAATGCCCAGCGTGACGACAGCCGGCCGGCCGGGCAGCCCACGGCCGCACCCACGGAATCTTCTCCGGCTCAGGATCCCGGCTACCGCCCCGCCTACCACCTCAGCCCGGACCAGCGCTGGATGAACGATCCCCAGCGGCCCTTCCTGCTGGACGGCGTCTGGCACTATTACTACCTCTACAACGCTGACTACCCGGACGGAAACGGCACCGAGTGGTTCCACGCCACCAGCACGGACCTGGTGCACTGGAAGAACGAGGGCGTAGCCATCCAGAAGTTCGGCAATGGCCTGGGCGACATCGAGACCGGATCCGCGGTGGTGGACACCGAGGGGACGGCCGGGTTCGGCAAGGGGGCGGTGGTCGCCGTCCTCACCCAGCAGCACGACGGCGTCCAGCGCCAGTCCCTGTTCTACTCCACGGACAAGGGCTACAGCTTCCAAAGCTACGGGCAAAACCCCGTGATGGAGAACCCCGGCGCCGAGCACTGGCGGGATCCGCGCATCGTCCGGGACGACGCCAACAACCAGTGGCTGATGCTGCTTGCCGAGGGTTCCAAGATCGGCTTCTACACCTCGAAGGACCTGTTGCAATGGACCTATGTGTCGGGTTTCCAGAAGGACGGGCTGGGCATCCTGGAGTGCCCGGACTTCTTCCAGATGGATATCGACGGCGACCCCGCCAAGCGCACCTGGGTCCTGGCGGCGAGCGCCAACGGCTCCGCCGAGGGCCGCAGCACGGGGCTGGCCTACTGGACCGGCGGCTTTGACGGCAAGGCCTTCACCCCCGAGGGCAGCCATCAGTGGCTCGACGGCGGCCCGGACTTCTACGCGGCCGTCACCTGGGAGGATCCGCGCCTGGACGACGGCCGGCGGAAGGCCTCCCGGCACGCCATCGGCTGGATGAACAACTGGGCCTACGCCCGGCAGCTGCCCACAAAGGACTGGCAGGGGGCCGCCTCGGTGGTGCGGGACATCAGCCTCACCTCCGAGGGCGGCCGCCCGGTGCTGGCGTCATCGCCCACCGCCGGGCTCCGGTCGCTGGAGGGGGACCCGGCGCGCCTGCAGGCCGGCAGCATCGGGGACGGGCAGCCGCTGCCGGTTCCCGAGGGCGGCGCCTTCAAGGTCGACGTCGAACTGGAGAAACCCGGGAACGGGACCGGTGAAGCCCGGCTGCTCCTGCAAAGCGGCGGGAGCACCTACGCCACCATTGGCTACGACTTCACTGCCGGGCGGGCCTATGTGGCCCGCGACGGTGACACGGTGGCAGGCGGCCAGCGGAAGGCCGCCGACCCGGCAGCCGACACCGAGTACCGGCAGCCGCGTTCCGTCCAGGTCCGGCCCACGGGGGACACGGTGCACCTCACGGCATACGTGGACCGCTCATCGATCGAGGTCTTCGTCGGCGGGCAGTCCCTGACCTCCCTGGTGTTTCCGCCCGCGGGCCCCAGGGAGGCCCGCCTGGCGGCCGACGGCGGGGTGCTGCTTGGGGCCGGCACCGTCACGCCCCTGGCCGGCATCCGTTAGCCAGCGGTTGGCGCGCTGCCGTCGGGACTTGCCGCGGTGACTGCCGCGGCAGCCTCCAGCGTCATCCACGCCTGCAGCTGCGTGGAAAGCTCGACGGCGGCGCCCGGGGGATACGCCTCAGCGGCCGGGTGGGCGGCATGGATGGAGAAGATGCTGGTGCCTTCAAGCCGTGCCCTGGCCTCCCCGGCGCCGACGGAGCGCCGGCCGGACCAGAACGCCTCCGCGGTGTCCGTCACCAGCCGGGCAGCCGTGGCACGGGTGGCTGCGGGCAGCCGGGTGTCGGCTGCCGCGAGCGCCAGGTAGCGGCAGAGGATCCCGGTGAAGAGGCCGCCGTCGCCCGTTCCTTCGCACCGGAGCACTGGGCTGTCCACGGCCGTGAGCTTCATGTTTACCGCGTCCACCAGGGCTGCCGCCCGTGCGAGGTTGGCGTCGCCGCCCAGTTCCAGGAGGGCCCCCAGCACGGGACCCTGGTTGTAGGTGTACACGGCGCGTTCCACCACCACGCCGCCGGCGGGGTCCGGGCGCACACCGTCCAGGTACAGGCCCTGGTCCAGGTCGAAGAGGGTGGCGTCCAGCCAGTCCAGCAGCGCCTGCGCCTTGCCGCGCTGCCCGGTGCGGGCGTAGAACAACGCCACGGGGGCCGTGGCAGGGGTGTTCTTGAAGTCCCGCTTCTTGCTCCAGAACGTGCCGCCGCCCAGGTCATCGGTGCATGCGGCGTCGAACTGCAGCGTCAGCGATGCGCGGACCGTGGCGTTGCGGCGGCGGCCGGGGCGCCGTGTCTCCTCAGCCAGCCCGTCCAGCCTCAGCGTTGCCAGCGCCAGCCACGCCATGTCGTCGTAGTAGCTGTTCACGAAGGTCAGGGCGTTGCGCAGCCTGATGCCGGTGACCAGGCGCGAGGCCAGGCGTCCGGCGCTGGGCCGGTCCGGGCCGTTGAACCGGGCCGCGGGGGTGGCTCCGCCGCCCAGCTCCCGCCAGCCGGTATCCACCAGGCAGTCCACGTAATGGGCCTGCCACCAGTAGTGCCAGGGGAGGACCAGGCCCGCGGCCGGCCGGACGCGCCGGAGCGCCGCGAGCCACCGTCCCAGCCGCCGGCCGCCGGGCTCCTGTCCCTGCTCCGCCGCAGGCTGGTCCTGCCCCGCCGGGTGCTTGCCCTGCCACAGCACGGCGCCCAGGTGGGTTCCGGGCAGCAACAGCAGTTTCCGGCCGAACAGCGTGGTCACCGACTGGGCCGCGTGGTTCGCCCTGTCCTGCCAGGCGGTCAAGGAGGTGCTGCTGGAGGTCATGCCGTCCACCCTAACGGGGCACACGCAGCCCGGGCGCGTGCGGCGGCGGCGCATTTCAGTTAACATTCATTAACTGTTGCTCGAGGCCGCGCCGCGGCATGGGGACACGCATCAAGGAGGATGTATGGACATCAAGGGCTGCGTCGCACTGGTGACAGGCGGTGCCTCCGGGCTGGGAGCTGCCACGGCGCGGAGGTTGTTCGACGGCGGGGCCTCCGTAGTGCTCGTCGACCTCCCGTCCTCCAACGGGCAGGCAGCCGCGGACGAACTCAACGGCCGGGCCGAAGCCGGCCAGTCCGCCGTCTTCGCCCCCGCTGACGTGACCAGCGAGGCGGACGTGCGGGCCGCCGTCGGGACCGCCGCAGGGATGGGCCCGCTCCGGATCGTGGTGAACTGCGCCGGGATCGCCACCCCCGGAAAGGTCCTGGGACGCGACGGCGTGCTGCCGCTGGAAACGTTCAGCCGTGTCATCCAGGTGAACCTGATCGGCACCTTCAACGTCCTGCGGCTGGCGGCCGAGGCGATGGTGGCCACCGAGCCTGCCGTCACCGCGCTGGGCGGCCCGGAGCGCGGCGTCATCATCAACACCGCCTCCGTGGCGGCCTTTGAAGGGCAGATCGGCCAGCCTGCATATTCCGCGTCCAAGGGGGCGGTGGCCGCCATGACGCTGCCCATCGCGCGGGAGCTGGCGCGCTCGCTGGTCCGCGTGGTCACCATTGCGCCGGGAATCTTCGAGACCCCCATGATGGCCGGCTTGCCCCGGGAGGCCCAGGACTCGCTGGGCGCCCAGGTTCCGCACCCGTCCCGGCTGGGCAAGCCGGCGGAGTACGCCAACCTGGTGGCGCACATCGTGGACAACGCCATGCTGAACGGCGAAACCATCCGCCTTGACGGTGCCATCCGGATGGGGCCGAAATGAGCGCGCCTGACGTGTCACAGCTGCCCGCGGCGGACTTCTTCGCCGTCGAATCCCTGCTGGGCCAGGCCGAGAGGAACAAGCTGGCCGAGCTGCGGGACTTTTTGGCCGCCGAAGTGGCGCCGTACGCCGGGGACTGGTGGAACAAGGCCGAGTTCCCCGCCCACATCCTGCCCAAGCTGGCTGCGCTGGAACTGAGCACGCCCGCCCACCGCGGCTACAGCCACCTGTTCGCCGGGCTGGTCATTGCGGAGATGACCCGGGTGGACACCTCCATCGCCACCTTCTTCCTGGTCCACCACGATCTCTTCGTTGAGTCCCTGCACACCTTCGGCAGCGAGGACCAGAAGCAGCGGCTGCTGGCTGACGCCTCGGAGCTGCGCACCACGGGCGCCTTCGCCCTCACCGAACCCCTGCACGGGTCCGACGTGGCGGGCGGCATGGAGACGCGGGCACGGCGGATATCGTCCAGCACCGGGGAGCCGGACGACGGCGGCGACACCTGGGTGCTCAACGGCGCCAAGCGGTGGATCGGCAACGGGACATTCTGCGACTACATGCTGGTGTGGGCACGGGACGAGGGGGACGGTTCCGTGCGGGGCTTCGTCGTGGACGCCACCCTGCCGGGGGTAAGCCGGAGCAGGATCGAGAACAAGATCGCGCTGCGCACTGTCCAGAACGCGGACATCGTTTTCCGGGAGGTCCGGGTACCGGAGGCGGACCGCTTCAGCGGGATCAACAGCTTCGAGGACACCAAGGAACTGCTGCGCAGCTCGCGGATCATGGTGGCCTGGCAGACGGTGGGCCAGCAGCTGGCGGCGTTCGACGTCGCCCGGCAGTACGCCGTGGAACGCGAGCAGTTCGGCCGCCCGCTGGCACACTTCCAGCTGATCCAGCAGCAGCTGGTGACCATGCTGGGCAACGCCGTGGCCAGCATGGCCATGATGGCCGGGATCGCCAGGCTGCAGGACCAGGGTGCTGCCGACATGCCGCAGGTGGCGCTGGCCAAGTCCTACCTGAGTGCCAGGATGCGGGAAACCGTGGCGCTGGGCCGTTCCATCCTGGGCGGAAACGGCATCGTCACCGATTACCGGATGGCCAAGATCTTCGCCGACGCCGAGGCCATCTACACCTACGAGGGATCGTTCGAGGTGAACACCCTGATCGTGGGCCGGGCCATCACCGGGATCTCCGCCATCTCCTAGGCAGGGTACGGCTGCTTCTCGCCTGCCTCCACCCGGATGTCCAGGCTGTTGTTCCTCACCGGCATGGGGCAGGTGCCGTAGGGCGTGAAGGCGCTGGGGTAGTTGATGGCCCGGTTGAAGTCCAGCACCACGGTCGCCCTGCCCGAGGCATCGTGCCGGGGCCTGGGCATGGAGAGTTTCCGCCATTCGTCAGTGGTGTCGCCGTTGGTCTCGTCATGGAACGTGACGGTCAGGGCGCCGAGCTTCTCTTCCTCCGCCTGGAGCCGGAACTCATGGTTGCTGCCGGGCAGCCTGAACACCACTTCCCCCACGCTGCGGTGCACGCCGTCCACCAGGGGGTTCGCGGTGCTGATCGGCACGGCCACCGGGGCCGGGTAGGGCTCAAACCGGCCCGCCACCTCCCAGTCCGGGTTGTACGGGTAGGTGGGGACGCCGTCAAACCCGGTGAAGGCCGGAGATGCAGAGTCCCGGGTGCGGATGGCGTACCGCCCGCCGCGCATGGCCAGTTCCACCACCACCTGGTCCCCATTGGGGCCGCCGAACTGCACCCACATCAGCGACTCCTCGTCCGCCAGGACGGCGGACACCGTGCCGTCCACCTTTTCCCCCGTCTCTACCAGCGTGAGCCCGTCCGGCGGAGCAGCGGTGAGGAACGCCGCGGTGCCTCCGGGGTCCGTGGACCACAGGCCCGGGGCCAGGTCGACGGCGGCGGGGGCGTCTTCGAGCCACTGGAACGAGGTGAGGGTGAGCCAGCCGTGCGGCGCTGCCAGGGCTTTGTCCCGGCTGGCGCGGAAGCGCTGCCAGCGCTCGACCTTGGCGGCGGGAATGGCGGCGGGGGTGGCTGGGGTGGTGGCCATGGTTCCTTCCGGTTGCGTTGCCCCCGCTACAACCGCAGGCATGGACGGTTCATTCCGCCGGACGGACGCCGGCAACCCGCTGGGCATCCCGGATTCCAGCTGCACGGTGGTCCGCCGGGGTTGAATGGAGGGGTGGACATCCTTGCCGGAGTGAATCGGGAGTGGCTGGCGGCGCTTACGTGGCTGGCGGCGCTGGTTGCCGGCGCCATGGTGCTGGCATGGCGACGCAGGCGGGCCGACCTCGCCGCGCTCGCCGCCGTCGTCGTCTTCATGGCAGCCAATGTTGGCGCCGGCATCTACGTCCTGAACCACCTGGCGGACGGGCGCTGGGGCGGGGACGCGCAAGCCAAGCTCGTTCCGCCGCCGCTTTCCGGGACCCCGGTGGTGGGCCGGTTCCTGGAGCCGCTTGATGGGGCCCTGGCGGGCATGGCCGGCGGGGTCAACGACTTCATCGACTTCCGCGCTGCGCTGCCTGTGGCCCTGGACTTCTTCGCAGCCGCCGGCTGGGCCCTGGCCGTTTCGGTGCCGGTGGGGCTGGCGGCCGCCGCCGTTCAGGCGGGGAGGGCCCGCCGTCGTAAGGCTGACGATGCCGCCTGGCGCAGCGAGGTGGAGCAGCTCCGCGTGGAACTGGACGCCGTGAAGCGCCATGTGGGGTACCGCGACATCTTTTGAGACGGATTCCACTGCTGCACCGCACCGGGGGTAGCATCTTTAGCTAGTAACGTGGCTCACAGTATCCAGCGCAGTGTACGAGCCAAGTCCATAACCCTCGAAAGATTGCTTCAATGGCACACACTGCAACAGCGCCCGAAACAGATCTCGCCTCCGAACTGCGCGCGGACGTCCGCCGCGTTTCCACCCTTCTGGGGGAATCGCTGGTCCGCCAGCACGGACCCGAACTCCTGGACCTGGTGGAGCAGGTCCGGCTCCTGACCAAGGAATCCAAGGAAGCAGCCCGCGGCGGTGCACATGCCACCGGCCCCTGGAGCGCGCACGACGTCGTTGCCCAGGTCCGTGAACTGCTCGGATCCCTGCCCATCGAGCAGGCAACCGACCTGGTGCGCGCCTTCGCGTTCTACTTCCACCTGGCCAACGCCGCCGAGCACGTCCACCGCGTTCGCGGCCTGCGGACCCGGGCCGAGAAGGACGGCTGGCTGGCCAAGACCGTGGCGGAGATCGCCACCCAGGCCGGCCCCGGGGTGCTGCAGGAAGTGGTCAACGGGCTGGACGTGCGCCCCATTTTCACGGCGCACCCCACCGAGGCCTCCCGCCGCTCCGTCCTGGACAAGATCCGCAAGCTCTCCGACGTCCTGGCCCAGCCCACCGCCGAAGGGTCCACCGCACGCCGCCGGCAGGACCGGAAGCTGGCCGAGATCATTGACCAGATGTGGCAGACCGACGAGCTGCGCCAGGTTCGGCCCACCCCTGTGGATGAGGCCCGGAACGCCATCTACTACCTGGGCGGCATCCTCACCGATGCCATGCCGGAGATGCTGTCCGAGCTCTCCGAGCTCCTGGGCGAACACGGCGTCACCCTGGCGTCCAAGGACGCCCCCATCCGGTTCGGCTCCTGGATCGGCGGCGACCGCGACGGCAACCCGAATGTCACCGCCGCCGTGACCCGCGAAATCCTGCAGATCCAGAACCAGAGCGCCATCCGGATCAGCATCGGCATGATCGATGAGCTGATTTCCATCCTGTCCAACTCCACGGCACTGGCAGGCGCGGACGAGGCATTGCTGAAGTCCATCGATGAGGACCTGAAGAGGCTGCCCGGCCTGGACAAGCGGGTCCTGGAGCTGAACGCCCAGGAGCCGTACCGGCTGAAGCTCACCTGCATCAAGGCCAAGCTCATCAACACCGGCAAGCGGGTGGCCGCAAACTCCAACCACGAGCACGGCCGAGACTACAACGCAACCGATGAACTCATGGCGGACCTGCAGCTGCTGGAACTGTCGCTGCGCAACCATTCCGCCGCCCTGGCCGCGGACGGGTCCCTGGCCCGCGTCCGCCGCGCTATCGCCTCCTTCGGCCTGCACCTGGCCACCCTGGACATCCGCGAACACGCGGACCACCACCACGACGCCGTGGGGCAGCTAATGGACCGGATCGGCGGCCCGGGGCTCCGCTACGCCGAACTGAGCCGCGAGGAACGCTTCGAGGTCCTGGGCTCCGAGCTGGCCTCCCGCCGCCCGCTGTCCGGCCACCCGATCAAGCTCGACGGCGCCGCGGACGGAACCTATGACGTCTTCCGCGAGATCCGCCGGGCCCTGCGCATGTACGGCCCGGACGTCATCGAGACCTACATCATCTCCATGACCCGCGGCGCCGACGACGTCCTGGCCGCCGCCGTGCTGGCCCGCGAAGCCGGCCTGGTGAACCTTTTTGGCGACAAGCCCTACGCCAAGCTCGGCTTCGCGCCGCTGCTGGAGACCGTCGAGGAGCTGCGCGCCTCGGCCGAGATCGTGGACCAGCTGCTGTCCGACCCCTCCTACCGCGAACTGGTGCGGCTGCGCGGGGACATCCAGGAAGTGATGCTGGGCTACTCGGACTCCAACAAGGAATCCGGCGTGATGACCAGCCAGTGGGAGATCCACAAGACCCAGCGCAAACTGCGCGACGTGGCCGCCAAGCACGGGGTGCGCGTCCGCCTGTTCCACGGCCGCGGCGGCTCCGTGGGCCGCGGCGGCGGGCCCACCTACGACGCCATCCTTGCCCAGCCGAACGGCGTCCTGGAAGGCGAAATCAAGTTCACCGAGCAGGGCGAAGTCATCTCCGACAAGTACTCCCTGCCGGAACTCGCCCGGGAAAACCTGGAGCTGTCCCTCGCCGCGGTGCTGCAGGGTTCGGCCCTGCACCGCGATCCGCGGACCTCGGAGGACCAGCGCGAGCGTTACGGGCACGTCATGGAGGCCATCTCGGATGCCGCCTTCGACCGCTACCGCAAGCTGATCGACCACCCGGACCTGCCCGCCTACTTCATGGCCTCCACGCCCGTGGAGCAGCTGGGTTCCCTCAACATCGGCTCCCGCCCCTCCAAGCGCCCCGACTCCGGCGCCGGACTCGGCGGCCTGCGCGCCATCCCCTGGGTGTTCGGCTGGACCCAGTCGCGCCAGATCGTGCCCGGCTGGTTCGGCGTCGGTTCCGGACTGAAGGCGGCCCGTGAGGCCGGACATTCCGCCCAGCTGGTGGAGATGATGGACCACTGGCACTTCTTCCGCTCGGTGCTGTCCAACGTGGAAATGACGCTCGCCAAAACGGACATGGACATCGCCGGCTACTACGTGGCCACCCTGGTCCCGGAGGAGCTGCACCACCTGTTCCGGAGCATCCGGGACGAGTATGAGCTCACCGTTGCCGAGGTCCGGAAGCTGACCGGCGAGAACCTGCTCCTGGACGCGCAGCCCACGCTGAAGCGCTCGCTGGAAATCCGCGACCAGTACCTGGACCCCATCAGCTACCTGCAGGTGGAACTCCTGCGCCGCATCCGTACCGAAGCCGGGATCAGCGGAGCGGAAATCGACGAACGCCTCCAGCGGGCCATGCTGATCACCGTCAACGGCGTGGCGGCGGGCCTCCGCAACACCGGCTAGGCACACGCCCGCTCACGTTTGGCGGCTTTCCATGGAACGCCCGCCCACCTCCCGCCCGGAAGGTGGGCGGGCGTTTCGGATCCAGGCGCAGGATGTGAGCGGGGGTTTGGATAGGGTTGGAGGCATGCCTTCCTTCCAGACCCGCCTCAAGATCACCGGGCTGCGGCCGGGCAATCCGCCGGAGGCTGTCATGGACGCGGCCGTGGAGGCGCTGGGCACGCGCCACCACGTGGAGGCGCACCAGCTCCAGCTCGCCGGCGGCGTGCCGCAGCTGAACCTGCGCTTCCTCGTCGAAGCCAGCGAGTACAGCGGCGAGAACCGGCAGGCGGTGGAGTCGGCAGCCATGATGCGCGACGCCGTCGAACGCGTTGCGCTGACAGGCTCGCTCAGCGTGCTGCGGCGCAGCCGCGGCAAGTGGCTGCCCGTCTAGCCTGCGTCGGGGATTGGCTCGTCCTCCACCGGCGACCGGTCACCGCGCCGCCGGGTGACGATGATCCCCACGACGGCGCCGATCACCAGGCCAACGGCCACGCCGATGAGTGAGCTGGCCCAGAACGGCAGCTTGGTGGCCGAACCGGTGAAGTAGCCCAGCCCCACCAGCCAGCATGCCCACAGGACCGCCCCCAGCCCGGCGCAGAGGCTGAAGCCCCGCACGGAGACGTTCGCGATCCCGGAGGCGGCCGATGTGGCCAGCCTGCCGCCGGGGATGAACCGGGCCCCGATGATGGTGCCGTAGGTGGATGAACGGCCCGCCTTGGCCAGTCCGGCATGGATGCCGGCGTGGACGCGGCGGCCCCATTTCCAGCGGTCCAGCACATGGCTCAGCCGCCGCCGGAAGAGCTGGAACACCACCATGTCTCCCATCCAGGAGGCCAGGGCGGCCAGGACAAGCACCAGGAACACGTTGGCCCGGCCGTCGGCGGACAGCGCGCCTCCGGTAATCACCACCATCTCCGACGGGATGGGGGGAAAAATGGCGTCGCCGATCACCACCGGGATGACCCAGAAATAAAGGGCCGCCCCCCAGCTGTCAATGCCGCCGAAGTCCATTGCCACAAGGTACCGCACTTGGGAAACTGGCGGCATGCGGATCTCGGTTCTGCAGGGCGACATTACGCAGCGGCGGGTGGACGTGGTGGTGAACGCCGCCGACCCTTCGCTGCTGGGCGGCGGGGGAGTGGACGGTGCGCTGCACCGGGCCGCCGGGCCGGAATTGCTGGCAGCGTGCCGGGAACTGCGTGTCACGGCGCTGCCGCACGGCCTCCAGACCGGGGCCGCCGTGGCCACGCCGGCGTTCCGGCTGCCGGCCCGCTGGGTGATCCATACGGTGGGACCGAACCGCCGCGCCGGACAGACCAACCGTGCGCTCCTGGTGTCCTGCTTCAGCGAAAGCCTGCGGCTGGCCGACAGGTTGGAAGCCGGGGAGCTTGCCTTCCCGGCCGTGGGGGCCGGAGCCTATGGGTGGCCGGCTGCGGCGGTGGCGCAGGCGGCGCTGGAGGCCGTTGATGGTTTCCGGGCCTCGCATCCGGCAAGCGGCCTGGAACTGGTGGAGTTCGTGCTGCACACCGCAGACGTGGAGGCGGTGTTCAGGGACGTGTTGGGGCCGCTTCGCTGAGTTCCAGGCTGCTGCGGTACTCCACCGGCCGGCCGGAGATCGGATCCACGAACCGTATGCCGCGTGCCAGCAGCTGCAGCGGTCTGGCGTAGTCGTCCGGGGCTTTGTCCAGCAGGTCCGGGTAGAAGGCGTCGTTCACGATCCCCAGCCCCAGTGAGGCCATGTGCACCCGCAGCTGGTGGGTCTTTCCGGTGTGCGGTTCCAGCCGGTACCTGGCCAGGCGCGGCCTGCCGCCGGCACCGGTGCCCGCGGCAACCGCCGCCGGGCCGCCGTCGAACGTTTCCAGCCGCTCAATCCTGGTTTCCGCGTTCGGCTCGCCGTCGATGACCTCCGCCAGCAGGTAGCTGCGGGACTTGGTCATCCGGTTGCGCACCACTACGGGAAAGTCGACGGCGGGGTACCCCTGCGCGGGCTCGGCGGCCGAGACGCACTCGTATTCCTTCTGCACCTGCCGCTTCTCAAAAAGCACCTGGTACCTGCCGCGGGTCTTCGGGTTGGTGGAGAAGAGCAGGACGCCGGCGGTCATCCGGTCCAGCCGGTGCATGGGGATCAGGTCCGGCAGGTCCAACTGGTTGCGCAGGCGCACCAGGGCCGACTCCTGGATGTACGTGCCGCCCGGGGTGGTGGGCAGGAAGTGCGGCTTGTCCACCACCAGTAGGTGGTTGTCCTGGTGGAGGATGCTGATTTCCACGGGCAGCCGCGTCTCCGGCGGCAGCGTGCGGTAGTACCAGATGAAGGTGTGGTCCTGCAGCGGAGTGGCGCGGTCCAAAGGGACGCCGCCCTCGCCAACGATCTCGCCGGCGTCGAACCTGTCCTCGATGCCCTGCGGATCGATATGTCCCCAGCGGTGCATCATGTAGTCCATTGCCGTGTCCCACGGACCCTCTTCCGGAAGGCGCAGGCGGGTGGCGTTCACGCCGTCGCGCACGGGAAGGGGGGATTGCATCACCTGCCCATTCTACCGGGGCGGCCGTGGCCCTCCGGGGCCGGGTCCAGCCTCCACCGACGATAAAAAAGTTCTTGACAATAAAAGTTGTCGGTTGCGATAGTGGAGGCATGCAGGACATCGCAGTCATCGAGGACCCGGCCACGGCCGAGGTATCCCTGGACCCCATCCGCACCCGGATCCTGCGCGAGCTGGTCCAGCCGGCTTCCGCCACGCAGCTGGCTGTCCGTGTAGGCCTGCCCCGGCAGAAGGTGAACTACCACCTCAAGGCGCTGGAGCGGCACGGGCTGGTGGAACTGGTGGAGGAACGCCGCA
This sequence comes from Arthrobacter sp. SDR-2R, assembly GCF_057747955.1. Taxonomy (NCBI): domain Bacteria; kingdom Bacillati; phylum Actinomycetota; class Actinomycetes; order Micrococcales; family Micrococcaceae; genus Arthrobacter; species Arthrobacter sp. SDR-2R. Next base: position 4,230,423 of record NZ_CM173231.1, on the reverse strand, counting down.
AGGGCAATGTGACCGAGCGGGTCCTGCAGGCCACGGCGGCGTCCTACCTCATCTCACCTATCGCGCTGAATGAGGTGTCCCCGGACCCGCGACGGTTTGCAGACCGCTTCTCCGCCTTTTGGCTGCTGGCGCTCGCGGGCCGGATGGTCCAGGAGGTGGGCAAGCTGATTGCCGGCGCCGCCGCTGCCCGGCAAAAGCTGGCTACGTTCGCCATTGATGGCGAGATCACGTTCCGCACCGCCGCGGACCGGGCAGCCTTCGCCGAGGAGCTCGGCACCGAGGTCACCCGGCTGGTGGACAAGTATCACGACAGCGCCCCGTCATCACGGGGGCGGCGGCACCGGCTCGTCGTGGCGCTGCACCCGGCCCTTAAAGAAACCGGCGCCCCCACGGCAACCAACCAATCCCATCCAGGCAAGGAGCAGGACAAATGACCGACAACCGCAACTTCGAAATCGTCTACGACACGGAGCTCCCCGGCACGCCCGAGCGGGTGTGGGAAGCGGTGACCAATGGAACGCCCGCATGGATGTTCCCCACGGACCAGTGGCCGGACGTCAGGACGGTGGAGGAGTACCCGCACCACCTGGTCTCCCGGATGGACGGGCCCGACGGCTGGTTCAACCAGCTGGAACATGTGCTGGAACCGCTGGACGGCGGCCGGGCCCGGCTCCACTACGTCCACAGCGGCATCTTCGCGGACAACTGGGACCAGCAGTACGACGGCGCCAGCCGCCACACCGAGTTCTACCTGCACACGCTGGGCCAGTACCTGCAGTACTTCGACGGCAGGCCTGTCGTGTTTACGGACGTCCAGGCACCGGCGGCATCCCAGGCCCCCGATGGTTTCATCCGGCTTCGCGAAGCGCTGCGTGCCGGCGCGGCCGGGCAGGGCGCTGCGGTGGATGTGGAGCTCGACGGCGTGGGCCGGCTGACAGGCGAGGTGGACTTCTCCAATGAGCACTTCCTGGGCGTGCGCACCCCGGACGCCCTCTACCGGTTCTTCGGCCGCAACGCTTTCGGTGCCCCCGTTGGCATGACCGTGCACGACTTCAGCGGCACCGCCGATTCCGCGACCACGGCCAAGGCCTGGGGCGGTTTCCTGGAGCGCGTGTACGCGTAGCTGCCCCTAACGTTCCGTGTGGCGCTCCAAATCGCCGGAACGGTGCGGGATCGCCGTACCTCTCCGGCGATTTGGCACCGTTCCGGCGATTCCGCTGGCGGCCGGTCGCGGCCGGTCGCGGCCGGTCCGGCGATTCCGACGGCGGCCAGTCCGGGCCCGGGTCAGGCGATGGCGACGGCGGGGGCATGGGTGAGCGAGCGCCGCAGCTGGGGAGCGGAGTCCAGCTTGTCCTGGGCGGCGCGCAGCGCCAGCACCGCCGTTTCGAGCTTGTCCGGTGGAAGGGCGAACGGCACCCGCAGGTTGCGTTCGAACGCGCCGCCGATGCCGAACCGGGGTCCCGCCGCCAGCCTGACCCCGAAGTCCGGCGCGAGCACTGTCAATGCCGTGCTGATGGGCGTGGGAAGCCGGCACCAGATGGACAGGCCGCCGGCTGCACGCGTGGTGCGCCAGGTGGGCAGATGTTCGGCCAGGAGGCCGAGAAGTGCTGCCCGGTTGCCGCGGAGGGTCTCCAGCAGCGCGGGCAGCGGTTCGTCCAGGGCCCGCACCAGGTGGGCGGCGGCGAGCTGTTCCATGACGGGTCCGCCCAGGTCCAGGGTGGTGCGTGCCGCGGCAAACCGCTGGATCATCGCTTCCGAGGCCCGGATCCAGCCGGTGCGCAGGCCGCCCCAATGCGACTTGCTGAGGGATCCGATGGACACCACCGTGCTGCCGAAGGCGGCCAGTGGAGTGGTGGCGACGCCGTCCAGGTTCAGTTCACGGAGTGTCTCGTCCGCTACCAGCACGGTTCCGGCAGCGGCGGCGGCGCGGACCAGCCGCCGGCGCTGGGCGTCCGGCATGATCATGCCCGTGGGGTTGTGGAAGTCGGGGACCAGGTAGGCGAGCTTTGGCTTTTGCTGGGCCATGGCCGACTCCATGGCGGGCAGGTCCCAGCCGGACTTCGTGAAAGCCACCGGGACGGCACGGCAGCCGGCCGCCCGGATGGCATCCAGCGCGTGCGGGTAGCTGGGGTGTTCCACCATGACCCGGTCCTGCCGGCCTGCCAACGTGCGGATGATGATGGTCAGGGCATGCTGCGCGCCGGACGTCACCATGATCTGGCCTGCCTGGGTGGGCGCCCCGGCTGCCGAATACCTGTCCGCAATCGCCTGGCGCAGGGGCATTAATCCCAGGGCGTCGTAGCCGAATCCCGGCAGCAGGGCGGGAAGCTCCGTCAATGCCGCGGCGAAGGCCCGGTGCACCACCTCGCCGCTGGCAGGCAGGGCCGAATAGGCAAGGTCGATCAACCCTTCCGGTGCGGTGAGGCCAGGTGCGGTAAACGGTTCGGCCGGCCGCGGCTGCGGGCCGTAAAGCGCCCGGCCGAACGGCGTGAGTTCGGGGATGCGCGTCTTGCCGCGGCTGCCCTGGCCGCTGCTGAGGAAGCCCTGTTCCCGGAGGCTGGAGTAGGCGGCGGTAACGGTTGTCCGGCTGATGCCGAGGGCTGCCGAAAGGGACCGTTCGCTGGGCAGCGCGCTGTCCAGGGCCACACGGCCATCCAGGATCAGGAGCCGGACCACATCGGCCAGTTCCCGGTAGGCCGGGCCGGTGCCGTTGTTCCAGGTGCCAAGCAGGCGGGACAGGGCGGTGGCGCTCAAGGTGGTGGACATGTAGCCAGTATCTCAAACTGGCTATGTATTCCAATGCCAGTTGCATGGAATGGTTGTTTGCATGATGACCCGCAGACTCCTCCAGCTCTTCACCGGCCTCGCCATGTACGGCATCTCCCTGGCCATGTTCATCCGCGCCGGGCTGGGGCTGGACCCCTGGGACGTGTTCCACCAGGGGCTGGCGAACCGGACGGGTCTGAGCATCGGTGTGGTGGTCATCGCTGTGAGTTTCCTGGTGCTGCTGCTCTGGATACCGCTCCGGCAAATGCCCGGCTTCGGCACTCTCTGCAACGCGGTCCTGGTGGGCGTATTTGCGGACGTCGGCCTGGCCCTGATTCCTGCCGTACCCCACGTGGCCGGCCAGGCCGGGCTTCTTGCAGGGGCCGTCCTGGTGAACGGCGTCGCCTCAGCCTGCTACATCGGGGCCGGGTTCGGGCCGGGTGCCCGCGACGGGCTGATGACGGGACTGGCGCGCCGGACCGGGTGGTCAGTCCGGCTGTCGCGCACGCTGATTGAGGTGTCCGTGCTGGCCATCGGCTGGCTGCTGGGAGGCTCGGTGGGCGTGGGCACGGTGGTCTACGCCCTGGCCATTGGTCCGCTGGTCCACGTGCTGCTGCCGCGCTTCATGGTTCCTGCCGCCGTTCCGAAGACCGACGGCAAGGCACGGACCGCTATGGCTCCGGAGGGCTGCGCCTGACAGGACCACCTGCGCCTAAAGATCAACTGGGTACGGGCTGGCATTTCGGGCAGAAGTAGATGTCCCGCTCCTCCTCACCGTTTGGCTTGCCCAGGAGTCCGCGCTGGATGGGCGTGCCGCATTTCAGGCAGGGCTGGCGTTCCCGGCCGTACACCCAGTAGCCGGGCCTGCCTGCCATCCTGCCCACCGGCATGCCGCGGGCATTCAGGATGGTGACGCGGCGGCCGGGCCCGAGGTTCACTTCCAGAAGCTGTTTGGCATCGGTCATCAGGGTCCGCACGTCCGTGACCCCGGAAACCGGCGTGGCGGGATGCACCCCGGACAGGAAGCACGTTTCGCAGCGGTAAATGTTCCCGATGCCTGCGAGGTTCCGCTGGTCCAGCAGGGCAACCCCCACCGGCGCCTCAGGGCGCGAACGGATGCGCCGTTCCGCCTCGTCCGGGTCCCAGTCCGGGCCCAGGAGGTCCGGGCCGAGGAATCCCACGATGGAGTCCTCATTGGCTGTGGCCACCACTTCCACAATGCCAAGGGAAAAGCCGACGGCGTCTGCCACGGCCGTGCGGAGCACGCACCGGGCGGTGAATCCCGGCTTCCGCCACCTTTCGCCAGGCGGATACACCTGCCAGGCGCCTTCCATCTTCAGGTGGGAGTGAATGGTCAGCCGTTTGTCCTCCGGGCTGACCACCCGCATCAGCAGGTGCTTGCCCCTGGGAACCACCTCGGCAACGGTCCAGCCGGCCAGGTTGAGGGTGGCGAACCGGGGCACGCGGAAGTCGGAGGCGAGCAGCGTCTGTCCGGCTAAAGCCTGGTGCAGCTGGCGGGCGGCCCGCCAAACCGAATCGCCCTCAGGCACGGATCCTCAATCCCTTCGGGGTGGAGTAGGCGCCGGCGGAGCTGAGGGCAGCGGCCACCGGGGTGTCCAGGATGCCGTGCCCGTTCACTTTCTCCATGATCAGCTTGTCCACCGCACCGCGGGTGACCACCCCCACCAGCGCGGCACCCGCCGCCGCCAGGACGGCCTCGTCATCGCTGAAGGCCAGCAGGGTCTTCCCGCCACGCTCGACGTACAGGACCAGCGCACCGTCCACCAGGACCACCAGCGCGCCGGCCTTCCGGCCGGGACGGTGGCCGGTTCCGGCATCGTCCTGCAGCGCGGGCCAGGGGAGGGCCGCACCGTAGGGGTTGGCGGGATCGGTGGCGGCGAGGGCCAGGGCCACCGGTTCGGCCTTCGCCAGCTGCGTGTCTTCCGAGTGGGAGCGGAGCCGGTCCACGGTGGCCGGAACAGCGAACTGGGCGGCACCAAGATGTTCGATGAAGTACCCCCGGCGGCAGCGGCCCGCCTCCTCCAGCCGGGCCAGGACCTTGTACATCAGGCCGAAGCCACCCACGATCTGTTCGGCCATGACCGAGCCCCGGGTGACCACGCCGTAGCGGTCCAGCAGGAGTTCCGCCGTGGCGCGGGCATGGATGGTGGGATCGAGTTCAGGCTCGGGAAGCGCCGACCACCGCCCGGCGGCGGTGGGCGGAGTGGCGGCACCCTGCGTTCCATACCGGCCGCCGGCCAGCCCGGGGGAGCCCATCAGGCCGGTGCCGTGGGAGCGGCCCAGCCGGCTGAGCCGCGGCGCCCTGGCACGTGGTGCCCTTGCCACCTGGCGGTGGGCCGTGTGGCCTCCCGCGATCAAGGCCCGGACCGGGGCGAACGTGTCACCGGTGATCCTGCCGGCCCATGCGAGGTCCCACAGCGCAGCCACCACCTCCTGGTCGCTCAGCACGGCGTCCATGCCGCCCGCCACTTCGGTCAGCTGGCGGAAGAAGTACCCGCCGCCGTTGTTCCGCAGGTGGTCCAGGAGCCGCTGGCCGGCGTCCCCCGGTTCAAACTCGGGCGATGGGTTGAGGGTCAGTTCCACCGAGTCCGCCAGGTGAAGGCTGATCCAGCCATCGTTTCCCGGGAGCGCCCCGGCCCCCGACCACAGGACTTCACCTGCAGCCATCAGTTCATCCAGCATCGCGTGCTGGTAATTGGATACCCGTGTGGCCAGCACAAGGGGCTCCCAGGCTGACGCGGGGACGGGCACCCCTGAGAGCTGGTCGATGGCGGTGATGATGCCGTCCAGGCCGCGCAGCGAGGGCTGGCCGCGGCCGCCGCCGGGAGTCCTGACATGCTGCCACGCGGGCAGGAAGCGTCCGTAGGCGGCAGCGTCCACCGGCTCCACTTCGGCACGCAGCGCGGCCAGGGAACGACGGCGGAGCTTGCGCAACACCTCGGCGTCGCACCATTCGCTGGCGATAGTGTGCGCAACGTCGGGGACGGGAGCGCTGGCGGCTTCATCGGCTGGCGGTGGTCCGGCAGGTTCGTCGGCCTCCGGCGGCGCGGTTTCGGGCGGGGTGACGTGGGGCCGGAATTCCCCCTCCACCACGCGTCCATCCGCTGCCAGGCGTTTCAGGGCCGTACCCACCACAGCCACACCGAGGCCCAGCCGGGCAGCGGCTTCGGCAGCGGTGAAGGGCCCATGGGTCCGGGCATACCGGGAGACAAGGTCGCCCAGGGGATCGGCCACCGGCTCGATGAAGGCCAGCGGAACGCCCATGGGCAGCGGAACGCCAATGGCGTCGCGGAGTCGGGCTGCATCCTCCACGGCGGCGAAGCGTTCAACCCCGCCGATGTTGACCTTGACGGCGCGGTTGGCGCGCTGGAGCGCGGCCAGGTGGGCCGCCGCCTCCTGCACGGTTGCCGCAGCCTCGACAGGCGGAGCGTCACCGGGCTCGGGCACCTGGATTGCGTCCCCTGCCGGCTGTGAACCCTGGAGCCGTGCCGCCGTTTCCCCGGCCGTCAGCGGGCCCAGCAACCGCAGGAGGTCCGCGACGCCCTCCATGCCCCGTGCACGCCGGTCCGGGGCCAGCCGCTGCAGCTCGCGTTCGGTGGCCTCGATGACTTTGGCGTCCAGGAGTTCGCGCAGTTCCACCCGGCCCAGCAGCTCGTTCAGGAGGGTGGAGTCCAGGGCCAGGGCGGCGGCCCGCCGTTCGGCGAGCGGGGAATCGCCCTCATAGAGGAACTGGGCCACATAACCGAAGAGGAGGGACTTGGCGAACGGCGAGGGCTGTTGGGTGGTGGTCTGCAGGATCCGCAGCTCACGCCGTTCCACGGACGCGGCGATGTCCTTCAACGCCGGCAGATCGTAGACGTCCTGCAGGCATTCGCGCACTGTTTCCAGCACGATGGGGAACGTGGGGTACTTCCTGGCCACGTCCAGCAGCTGGGCCGACCGCTGGCGCTGCTGCCACAGCGGCTGGCGCTTGCCCGGGGTCTGGCGGGGCAGCAGCAGCGCACGGGCGGCGCACTCCCGGAACCTCGAGGCAAACAGGGCGCTGCCGCCGACCTCTGCCGTGACGATCTGCTCGAGTTCCTCGGGATCGAAGAGGAACAGCTCGGCGCCGGGCGGCTCGTCCTCCATCATGGGCACCCGCAGCACGATGCCGTCGTCGGCGGCCATGGCGGAGCCGTCCAGTCCGTAGCGCTGGTGCAGCCGTTGCCCCACAGCCAATGCCCAGGGCGCGTGCACCGGCATGCCGAACGGGCTGTGCAGGATCACGCGCCAGTCGCCCAGTTCGTCGTGGAACCGCTCCACCACCAGGGTGGTGTCGCTGGGGACCACCTCGGTGGCCTGCTTTTGCTCGTTGAGGTACTGGATGAGGTTGTTGGCGGCGAAGTCGTCCAGGCCGCTGGCCTTGCAGCGCTCGGTGGCAGGGCCGGCGTCGGACGCGGACAGTTCGCGGACGAAGGCGCCAAGTGCGCGGCCCAGGTCCACGGGCCGGCCCAGCGAATCGCCCTTCCAGAACGGCAGCTTTCCGGGCTGCCCGAACGCGGGGGAGACCAGGACGCGGTCGTGGGTGATGTCCTCGATCTTCCAGCTGGTGGCGCCCAGGGCAAAGACGTCGCCCACCCGGGACTCGTAGACCATTTCCTCGTCCAGCTCGCCCACGCGCCGGCCGCCCTTTGGTGCGCGCGCCGGTTTGCCGTCCCCGGAGGGGGAGGCAGCACCCTCCTGTTCGGTGCCGATGATGTAGACGCCGAACAGGCCGCGGTCCGGGATGGTGCCGCCGGACGTAACGGCCAGGCGCTGGGCTCCGGGCCGCCCCTCGATGGTGCCGGCGTTGCGGTCCCAGATGATCCGTGGCCGCAGCTCGGCGAACTCGTCGGACGGGTAGCGCCCCGCCAGGAGGTCGAGGGTCGCCTCGAACGCTGACCGGGGGAGGGAAGCAAAAGGCGCCGAGCGCCGGACGGTGCTGAACCACTCCTCCACGTCGATGCTGCCCAGGGCGGTTGCGGCAACGGTCTGCTGGGCCAGGATGTCCAGCGGATTGGCAGGGATGCTGAGCCGCTCGATCTTGCCACCCAGCATGCGCTCCACGGTGATGGCTGTGTGGACCAGGTCTGCCCGGTGCTTGGGGAAAAGGACGCCCTGGGAAATCTCGCCCACCTGGTGCCCGGCGCGTCCCACCCGCTGCAGGCCGCTGGCCACGGACGGCGGCGACTCCACCTGCACCACCAGGTCCACGGCACCCATGTCGATGCCCAGTTCCAGGGACGACGTAGCCACAACGCAGCGCAGCCGCCCGGACTTGAGGTCGTCCTCGATGAGCGCGCGCTGGTCCTTGGACACGGAACCGTGGTGGGCGCGGGCCAGGACCGGATCAGCGCCCGCGGAGCTGCCGGCCTGGGCCATCATGTGCGCAGGGGTGGCGGTTGAAGCGGGAATGCCCGACGGCGGTCCCCCCGGCGTGCCGGGCGCGCCGGCCTGCCCTTCCGGGCCGGGATCGTCCCAGCCCCCGCCGACGGCAATCAGCTGGCGTTCGGCGTAGATCTCGTTGAGCCGCGCCGTGAGGCGTTCGGCAAGCCGCCGGGAGTTGGCGAAGACGATGGTGGACTGGTTGGCCAGCACCAGGTCCACGATCTTTTCCTCCACATGCGGCCAGATGGAAGCCTGCGGCTGCAGGCCGGAAGCTGGGCCGGAGTCGAACGCCCCTGCCGCGCCCTGCAGGTCCGACATGTCCTCCACGGGCACCGATACGGTGAGGTCCCAGTTCTTCCTGGCCGGCGGGGCGACGATCTCCACGGGGGCTGAACCGGCCAGGAACTGGGCCACCAGCTCCCGCGGCTCCACCGTGGCGGAAAGCCCGATGCGCTGCGCAGGCTTGGGCAGCAGCGCGTCCAGCCGCTCCAGGGACACGGCAAGGTGGGCCCCGCGCTTGGTCCCGGCCACGGCGTGGACCTCGTCAATGATGATGGTGTCCACCTCGGCAAGGGTTTCGCGGGCCTTGGAGGTGAGCATGAGGAACAACGACTCCGGGGTGGTGATGAGGATGTCCGGCGGGTTGGTCAACAGCGTCCGGCGGTCCGCAGCGGGAGTGTCCCCGGACCGGACCCCTACCGTGATCAGCGGGGCGGGAAGTCCCAGCCGCTTTGCCGTCTGGGTGATGCCGATCAGCGGGGACCGCAGGTTCCGTTCCACGTCAACGCCCAAAGCCTTAAGGGGCGAAATGTAGAGGACACGGGTCTTGCGCTTTGGCGCCCGGGCCCGCTTGCCTTTTGCGGGCGCTTCGGCAGCGGCGGGATCAGGGGCTTGGGACGCCGAGGCGAGCAGCCTGTCCAGCGCCCAGAGGAAGGCCGCGAGGGTCTTTCCGGAGCCGGTGGGGGCCACCACCAGCGCATGCGATCCTGAGGAGATGGCGTTCCAGGCCCCGGCCTGCGCAGGAGTCGGCTCGGAAAACGCGCCAAGGAACCAGTCCCTGGTGGGCCGGCTGAATTGGCCCATGGGGGCGGCCGCACCGGAAACACTGCTGCCGGCAGGACGCTGTTCCTGGTTCATGCCTCCATCATGCCGCAAGGCACTGACACCCGACTCCCGGGCGGCCGGGGTTCCGCCCGAAGCCGAACATCACCCCGTCCAACCCCGGGATTTCGGCCAAGGCAGACGGCAGCCCTGCAGGGCCTCGGCCGGCAAATCCCTGTTCAATAGCTGATCAATTCCTGTTCAAACAGTTTCGGACTCCGGCAGGTCCTTGGTGGCCGGGCCTTCAAGCAACCTTCCCTGGTTCGTGAAGCGGGAGCCGTGCAGGGGGCAGTCCCACGTCTGTTCGTTGTCGTTCCAGTGCAGGATGCCGCCCAGGTGCGTGCAGACCGCCGAGAGCCTGCAGGTGGTTCCTTCCACGGTGGATACAGCCACCGGCCGGTTGCCCTGGCGGTAGACCTTGCCCTGGCCCTCGGCCGGGACGGCGGCAGCAGCACCCGCAGGACCAGGTGTCCCGGCGGCCGGGCCTGCGGTATCAGGTGTTGCGGGGGCAGGCGCTGCGGGAACGGTGGGTCCGCGGGTTCCCCGTTTGAGGCCGTCAATCCTGCGGCCCTCAGTGGTCACTTTCCCCCAGTCGGAGGCCATCCTCGCGGCAACGCCGGCGTTGAGCGCCACGGCGGACAACGCACCTGCCGGCGATGTAATGCGGTGGTGGATGGTGTCCGCCCAGGGCACCTGGCCGCCCAGGATGTCCGCCGAGATGCCCAGCGCGGCGGCGACGGCGTTGGTCATTCCCCACTTGTTGTAGCCGGTGCCGAAGTAGATCCGGCCCTTGCCGCGCGGGAGCTTTCCGAAGAAGGGCATGAGGTTGGTGGGCATGTAGTCCTGTGCCGACCACGTGTGCGTGGTGACCGCACCGGGGTAATGCCGGCCCGCCCAGTCGAGCAGCCCGGTGAGGTGCGCTTTCTCTGAGTCCGTCCGCCCCACGTGATGGCCGTGACCGCCCACAAGCAGCAGGTTCCGGCCGTCCACCTCATAGTCGCGAAGGGAGTGCGTGGGCTGCTCAACGGAGATATACATGCCCGGCGGAGGTGCCTGGTCCTCCTGCAGGGCAAGGGCCGCCGCGTAGGAGCGGCTTGGCTTCAGCTTGGCGAAATAGAGGCCGCGGTCCAGGACGGGGATTCCGGTGGCAAGGACGACCGTGTCCGCCCTGACACTGCCACGGTCGGTCCTGACGGCGGAGGGCGCATCGCCGGTGACGTCCTGGAGGCGCACGCCGCTGACGATCCGGCCGCCACGGCGGCGGATGTCCGCCACCAGTGCGTCGAGGACCTCCATCGGGTTGATCTGGGCCTGGTCCCGCAGCCGGGCGGCCCCGTGGACGGGAAACGGCAAACCCGCGTCGCGGACGTAATCCACGTCCAGCCCGGCAGTGGTGGCGGCGCTGACCTCCTCCCGCAGCTTTTCCGTTCCCTGTGCTGACGCAGCATAGGTGTAAGCGGTGCGGCGCTGGAAGGGCACGTTGTGCTCCTCCAGGTAGCGCAGCAGCCAGGCCTGGCCCTCCCGGTTTCCGTCCACGTACGCCTGCACCTGTTTCTGCGAATACTGGCGGGCCAGCTGGGACAGGAACGTGCCCTGCAGCAGCGTTACTTTTGCAGTGGTGTTGCCGGTGGTCACGGCCCCCGGCCGGCGGGCCTCCAGTACCAGTACGCTTTGCCCGGAGCGGGCCAGCAGCAGTGCGGCGACCAGGCCGGTGAGGCCGGCCCCCGCCACCACCGTGTCATACCTGGTGTCCGGTTCAAACGGATCAGAAATGAAGGGATCCCTGCGGTCCAGCCAAATCGACGTCATGCCAGTCCAACCTGCCTACGGTCCACGGCCCTCGCAGGCCAGTTTGTGCATCCCTCCATTCCCGGTTCCCTCCTGGGTCAGGTCCCGGGGTCAGGCGGGCTGGAACGCTCCAATGCTGAGCAGTGTGATGTTTGCGTTGCCGCAGGCCCGGGTAGGTTGCGGGAGGAACAGGGAATCGGTGTCCTCGGGCGGATAGATCCGGTAGCCGGCAGCATCCACGGGGGAGCAGTCCATGTAGTTGCCTGCCTGCGTGTAGCGCAGCACCGCAGTGCCCGTCTGGCCGGGGGCCAGCAGAACGTCCACGACACCTGCGGACTCATCCCGTGTGGCGGGGGCGCCAATGGGGGCGCCGGCGGCGTCTGCCACCAGGGAGACGCCCGGGAAGCCCCTGAGGATGCACGGCTCGGAGCCGCTGTTGGTGAGGTTGAGCTTCATGTAGACACTGCCGGCAGCGCCGCCACCGGACGGATCCGTGGCCGCCGTGAGCCCGGCCGCCTTGCACAGGCCCGGAGTGCCGGCAGGGCTGACGGGGGACGGGGAAGCCGGCGTCGACGTGGCCGGCGCCGAGGACGCCGGAGGCGCCGTTGACGCGGTCGGCGAGGGGGACTGGCTGGCCTGCCCGGTGGCGGGCGCCGTCGTAGTCTGGGACTGCGGCTGGCTTGGGCCGCACGCGGTGAGCAGCAGCGCTGCCGCTGCGGCCGCCGTCGTCATGGCAAACCCCTGGGAAATTTTCTGAGACCTCATGGGACCACCTTCGCGGTAGCCGTTGCCCGCGTCAACGATGCCACCTGCAGTAGGGGCAATTTGATGCCCGGATCGTGATGATCCGGGCACCAATTACGACCCTAGGGCTTGCCGGCCGGCTCCCGGCCGGCAGTGCCGGCGGCAGTGTTGCTGCCCGGCGCGCGGAGCCTGCCCTTGCTCCGCAGCAGTGCCGCCCCGCCCAGGACCAGTCCGCCCACGCCGGCAGCAAGCCCGGTCCAGCTGCGCGCCTCCGCGCCGCTGTCCGTCCCCGCCGCCTGTCCGGTGCCGTGGGCAGCTCCTGCCGCGCCGTGGGCGTCCGCGCTGTCCGCCGCCGTGATGGTGAGCGAGGGGGCGGGGGCTTTCAGCCCGTGGGGGTCCTGGCCGTCAGCGGCGACCTGGGACCAGTCGGTCTGGCCGCTTTCGCAGGTCTGCAGCGTGGGGAAGTTCAGGGTTGTCCCGGCCATGTCCGGCAGGTGCACGGAAAGGACCAGGGCGTCGCGCAGTTCGGGGCTCAGCGGCGTCTTGGCCGTATAGACGATCTGGCTGGTCCGCTGCGTGATGGCGGTTCCGTCCGGGAGCTTCCGGGGTTCGGCGAACTGTTCGGTCACCTTTTCCGCTGTCCAGTTGGGGTTGACCGTGGGTTGGGCGTCATTCAATTCCGGGGGCAGCGTGATGGCCACCTTCGTGGTGGGGGACGTGCCGCAGCCGTGCGGAATGCCGAACGTCAGCAGGGCATAGGAACCGGCGCCGGTCTTGTCCGGGGTCACGCCAACATGCGCTGAGGCGCCGCCCGCCACGGCGAGCAGGAGAACGGCTGAGCCTGCGGCGGCTGCGGATGCGGTCAGGGCACGGCGAAAAAACGGGGTTGTCATGGGTTGCCTTTCTGGCGCACACCACTGATACAGGGCGTGCAAAATGTGTACCCCGACGCCGTGCGGAAGGCCGGTGCGGGGCTTTAGCAGGGAAGCACGACGGCGGAAGGCGGGCCGCGCCGGCTGTCCTGGCGGACGTTGCGCCAGGGGGAGCGGTGCAAGGGAACGTGCCCGAACAGTCCGTTGAGGCGGACGGCAGGGACAGGTGCCACCGGCCCGGGAAGGCCGGCAAAGGGCCGCAGCCAGTCGGCCAGTGCCCACAGGGCAGCTTCGCCTTTGGCGAGGAGGAGGGCGCAGCCCAGCGTGGCCGCCGCGTGCGCTGCGAGCATCAGTGGTGCCAGCGCGGGATTTGCGGGACTCAGGTGCTCCGCCAGGGGAGCGAACGCTGCGAACCCGGCCAGGGGGACCTGGTGCAGGTGGGCCGCCGCCGGCGCACCTGCTGCGCTCTCAAGGGGAGCGGAAAAGGCGGTGAGAAGCTCGTGCAGGGCCAGCTGGCCGCCGCCCAGGAGCGCGGCCATGGCCGGAAACGCCAGCCGAAGGCGGGTTGCGGCCGTGCTGGCCAGTGCTGTCAGGGCCAGCACGGCCAGGAGGATGCCCGGGGCCGGAAGGCGGCCTCCGCCAACCACGTGGGCGCCGCCGGCGAGGGCCAGGGTGCCGGCGGCCAGGGTCGAGGCACGGAGGAGGTGGAAAGGGACCTGCGGGAGGGAACCACGCACGGCTGCTCCTCCTTCTGTCCGCCGGCACTGCAGGGTGCAGGGCCGGTTCCGCCTACGGGTCCGGAGCCGGTGCCCGGACCCTCAAGATTCTACCGGCCCCTTAGTCAGTCTCCGGCCCGGTGCAGTAGGGGCAATCGTCCGGGCAGTCCGTCATGCCGGCACCCCTGCCAGGTCGTAGCCGTCGGCGATATGGAACAAGCGCCGGCCTCCCGCGGGGGCTGCCACCCACACCACGTCGCCGTCATCGGTCCGGGCATCCACCAGGCCGCTGAAGGCGGTGTGCCCATCCCTCCTGAGTTCCACGCTGTCGCCGACCTGGACGGCGTCCCAGCGGACAGGGCTCTTTACGCGGCTCGTCATTGAAGTCACGGATATTCCTTTGAAGAGGCTTGGCCGGGGCGGCTGCTGCGGCCCCGGTGATGCCATCAAACCGCTGCGCCACGGCGCGGCTCAATGGAGGAATGGCCACGGGTTCCGGTCCCTTGTTGTGCATCCCTCCAGCAGGGACCCTGTGCCGGCATGGAGCGGCAGGGTTAGACTGCCTGCATACGTGTTGGCGATCGAAGGAGAAGTTCATGGACTACACCGGAAGCCAGTCGGAGAAGGCCGTAACCGCCGGGGAACTGGGCCGCAGCCACATCGGGCAGACCATCAGCTTCAAGCCGAACGAGTTCACGGTTGTGTTCGGCAAGCTCGCGGGCATCGCCCGGACTGAGGCCATGGTCTACCTGTCGCTGACGGGGGTTGGAAACGGCACCCACCTGAAGGACGAATATGACCTGCCGCTGACCCATGAGGTCTTTGTGCCGGTGGACGTCATCACCAACGCGGAATCCACCATCAAGGACCTGTTCGGCAAAGTCCAGGAAAACCTCCGCGGGGCCGGCCACAAGGGTGGCGAGGACCGGACGGACCGGCTCTAACCGCCCGCAGCAAGAGCAAGGAAGAAGGCCGGCACTTTCGTGCCGGCCTTCCGCTTGGCCTAGTACGCCTTGACCCGCTGCTCCACCACGAGATGGATGAGGGCGAATACGCCGTCCCGGTCAATCGCTGCCAGGGCTGCATCCAGCGCTGCCGGGACATCTCGGTCCTCGGTCACCGTGACCCCGAATCCGCCGAAAGCCCTGGCCATCAGCGCAAAGTCGGGGTTCTTCAGCTGGGTACCGGAGACGCGCCGGGGATAGTGCCGCTCCTGGTGCGTGCGGATGGTGCCGTACTCCTGGTTGTCCATGACCACCACCAGCGGGGTGGCCCCATACTGGGCAGCCGTGGCCAGCTCCTGCCCGTTCATGAGGAATTCGCCGTCCCCGGCGATGGTGACCACGCGCCGCTTCGGTTCGGCCAGGGACGCTGCGATGGCCGAGGGGACGGAGTAGCCCATGGACCCGTTCCGCGCGCTGATCATGGACGCGTAGCGGCGGGTGGGGAAATACCGGTGCGCCCAGTTGGTGTGTTCACCTGCACCGAACGTCACCATCGCATCGTCGGGCAGCCGGGGGACGAGGTTGGCCATCAGGGTGTCCATCCGGGCCTGCCCGGCCGCCGGGGCAGCAGGAGGCAGCGTGGCAAAGCGCTCCTGCTCGGCGCGCATCCTGGCCGTCCAGGCCTTCCAATCTTCCTTCACGGGCAGGCTGATGCCCTCCAGGCCGCGCACGAACGCTTCCGGTTTGGCCAGGATCTGCCGCGACACCGGGCCGGACCTTCCCCGCAGCGACGGGTCCACGGTGACCAGGAAATTTTCCTTGTTCCAGTCCTGCCGGCAGACGAAACCGTCCGTAATGACGTCGCCCGGCACCGTTCCCACGAAGACCAGGAGGTCGGTCTCCTCCAGCAGGTCGTAAGTGGGGCGCGGCCGGCCATAGCCGATCGGTCCCACGTAGGACGGCGAATCGAAGGGCACTGTTCCCTGCGTCCGCCATTCCGCCGCCGCCGGGATGTGGTGCCGTTCCAGCCAGGCGGTGAGCTGGTCCGCGGCCTCCTGCGTCCAGTCGTTGCCGCCGGTCACGAACAGCGGCTTGGACGATTCCGCCAGCGCCGCTTCCAGGGCTGACGCATCAGCGCTGCCCATCCCGCCTGCGGCCACGGGAATCGCAGGATGCAGCGCAGGGCTGACCTCCCGCCGGATGACGTCCTCGGGCAGGCCCACCACCACGGGCCCGGGCCGGCCGCTCATTGCCGCAAACATGGCCTCCGCCACGATCTCGGAGGCCCGTTCCGGGTGGTCAAGGACCATCACCCGCTTGGCGCCGGTGTCGAACCAGGACTTGATGTCGAATTCCTGGAACGCCTCGCGGTCCCGGTGGGCAAACGGGATCAGGCCCACGAAGAGCAGCATCGGCGTGGAGTCCTGCCAGGCGGTGTGCAGCCCTACGTGGGCGTTGGCCGCGCCGGGCCCCCGGGTCACCATCGCCACGCCCGGGCGCTGGTTCAGCTTTCCGTCGGCTTCCGCCATGTACGCGGCACCGCCTTCATGGCGGCAGACGATGGTTTCGATCTTCGAGTTGTGCAGGCCGTCCAGCACATCCAGGAAGCTCTCGCCGGGAACCACATAGGTGCGTTCCACGCCATGCGCCACCAGCGAGTCAACGATCACGTGCCCCGCGGATTTCAGGGCGGGCGCCACGGTGTCCTGGTGATGGACGACGGCGGCGGGCCGGGTGGGGGAGGAGGTCAGGGTGGGCTGCGGCTCTGGTGTCATGTTCTTTCTTTGGCTCGGAAGGTTGGCGGAAGGGATGGGGTCAGGAGATGGGGGTGCGGTTGGCGATGACGGGGGACTTTCCGGTGTAGCCGTCGCGGGTTTCGGCGATTTGGCGGATGCGGGTGCGGCAGGCGTACCAGCCGGCGACCATGAGGATGGAGGCGATGGCGGTGACGAGCATGGTCAGGGGTGAGTCGATGAAGACCATGATGAGGACGCCGATGAGGAAGAGCAGGGAGAGGTAGCCGGTGTAGGGGGCGCCGAACATGCGGAAGGAGGGGCGGGTGACCCAGCCTTTGTCGGCCCAGCGTTTGAGTTGGATTTGGCACAGGACGATGGTGGCCCAGGTCATGATGATGCCGACGGAGGCGATGTTCAGGACGATTTCGAAGGCTTCGGCGGGGACGAGGTAGTTCAGGGGGACGCCGAGGAGGGAGACGGTGGCGGTGATGGCGATGCCGCCGTAGGGGACGCCTGCTTTGTTCATGCGGGAGGCGAAGCGGGGGGCGGAGCCGTTGACGGACATGGAGCGCAGGATCCGGCCGGTGGAGTAGAGTCCGGCGTTCAGGGAGGACAGGGCGGCGGTGAGGACGACGAGGTTCATGATGACGTCTACGCCCTGGACGCCGATGGAGCCGAAGAAGGTCACGAAGGGGCTGACGCCTTTTTGGTAGGAGGTGAAGGGCAGCAGCAGGGCCAGGAGGATCACGGAGCCGACGTAGAACACGGCGATGCGGAAGACCACGGAGTTGATGGCCTTGGGCATGATTTTTTCGGGGTTTTCGGTTTCGCCGGCGGCGGTGCCGACGAGTTCGATGGAGGCGTAGGCGAACAGGACGCCCTGCATGAGGATGATCATGGGCAGCAGGCCGTTGGGGAAGATCCCGCCGTTGTCGGACAGGAGGCTGATGCCGACCTGCTGGCCGTCCACGGGGGTGCCGAAGATGACGAAGTAGGTGCCGATGATGAGGAACGCGACCAGGGCGGCGACCTTGATCAGGGCGAACCAGAATTCCATTTCGCCGAAGACCTTGACCGAGACCAGGTTCAGGGCCAGGACGACGATGAGGGCGGTCAGTGCCCAGGCCCACTGGGGGACGTCGGCCATCCAGGGGATGTAGTTGCCGAAGAAGTGCATGTAGAGGGCGGCGGCGGTGATGTCCACGATGGTGGTGGTGGCCCAGTTGATCCAGTAGAACCAGCCGGAGACGAACGCGGCTTTTTCGCCGAAGAATTCGCGGGCGTAGGAGACGAACGAGCCCGAGGAGGGCCGGTGCAGGACCAGTTCGCCCAGGGCGCGCAGGATCAGGAACCCGAAGAACCCGCAGACCGCGTAGGCGATGACCAGGGACGGGCCCGCGGCGTTGAGCCGGCCGCCGGCGCCCAGGAACAGGCCGGTGCCGATCGCGCCGCCGATCGCGATCATCTGGATCTGCCGGGGCTTGAGGTTCTTGTGGTAACCCTTGTCCTCCGCGTGCAGGGAGGTCTCGGACGCATGCGCGTGACCACCATCAATTATGTGGTCGAAGCCAACCTCGTCATTGGGGTTGTTGGGCATGGGTATTTCCTTTCGATCCGGGGAAGATCTGTCTTGGATGGGAAAAACTAGAAAACTGACCAGCCGGTGCGGTCGGAGAGGTCGGCAAGGGCTGCCGTGCCGGCGAGGGAATTGCCCTTGGCATCCAGGCGCGGGCTCCAGACGCAGATGGCGCACTGGCCCGGCACGATGACCAGTATTCCGCCGCCCACCCCGCTCTTTCCGGGCAGGCCCACGCGGTAGGCGAATTCGCCGGCGGCGTCATACATGCCGCACGTCAGCATGATGGAGCCGATCCGCTTGGCCTCGCTCCGGGACAACACGGTGCCGGCGGCTCCCTGTCCGTCATTGGCAAGGAACAGGCCGGCCTTGGCCAACTCCGCGCAGGTCATCATGATCGAACACTGGCGGACGTAATTCTCCACCACTGATTCCGCAGGCTGCGTGAGGTTCCCGAAGTCCTTCAGGAAATGCGCCAGGGCAAGGTTGCGGCTGCTGCCGGCCAGTTCACCGGCGGCAGCTGCCTCGTCAATGAACGGCCCCTGTCCCCGGCTGTCCGCCTGTCCCTGGTGACCCGCTTGTCCGGTCAGGAACCGCAGGAGGTGCGCGGCGGCGTCGGGCGTCTCCTGCATCAGGTGGTCGGTGACCACCAGCGCCCCGGCATTGATGAAGGGGTTGCGCGGGATGCCATGTTCGGCCTCGAGCTGAACCAGGGAGTTGAAGGCTGTTCCGGACGGTTCGCGCAGCACCCGAGACCACAGCCGGGCGGACCGGCCGCCCTGCAGCGCCATGGCCAGGGTGAAGACCTTGGAGATGCTTTGGATGGAGAAGGGGACATCGGCGTCACCGGAGCAAAAAACGTCACCGGACGTGGTGGCGACGGCAATGCCAAACCGGTCGAAGGGGACCTTGGCCAGGAAGGGGATGTTGCGGGGTACTGCACCCGTTTCCTTCCGCGGACGGTGACGCCGGACGATGTCCTCGAGGAGGATGTCCAGGGGTGGTGCGCCGAGTGTTGTGGTCATTTCCTGCCTGAAGTGTCGTAGGAAGTGGAGGCCCACTCCTGGAGGTGGAGCAGCGCCACCAGGGAATCCCTGGGGCTGCCGAAGTCGAGGCCGGTCACCCGGGTGGCTTTGGCCACCCGGTAGTAGACAGTGTTCTTGTGCAGGTTCATCCGCCTGGCGCATTCGGCGACGTCGAAGGACGCATCGAAATACGTGCGGAGGGTGTCGGCGAGTTCGGCGTCCTCCTGGAGGAGCGCTGCCAGGCCGCGGTGGCGGAACGGTGAGGTGTGGAAGTTCCGCACCGCCTCGCGGTAGAGGATTTCCGCTTCGAAATCGCCCACCGCGGCAACCGTGCCGGGTTCTGCCGTGCCCACGCAGGCCAGCAGCGCCTCCGTCACCCCGGTCACCGTATGGAGGGACAACAGGTCCGGCACCAAGGGGCCCACGGCCGCGAATGGACTGATGCCGAGGTGCTTGCGGGCATCCCGGACGATTGCCTCGGCAAGGGAACGCAGCCCCGATTCCGCGGTGCTGGACTGCAGGTCAGGCACGATGATGGCGGTGTCACCCTTGAACTGGCCCACGACGGCGGTGGGCTTGTACGCGGCCGCGTGGATGGAGGCGAGATTGGCAAGTTCCCCGTGCTTGAGTGCGGCGTCGTCGGCGCGCGAGTCGGCGTCGGACATGCCGATGAGGATGAGGGCGGCGGGACGTTCCGAAGGGATTTTTCCGCTGTGCGCGCTGGCGGCGGCCTCCGCGGGACCTGACAGGATCCGAACAATCCGGTCCTCCCGCATATGGACGGACTGCTGGTTGCGGTACCGGATCAGTTCGGCCGAGACGCGTGCCGCGGATCCCGTGAGGACATACTCAACGTCCGGGCCGAAGCCGGCTCCGGTCTCCTGGAGCCAGATGTAGCCCATGATCCGTTCGCCGGCAAAGAGCGCGATGGCCACCCGTTCCCGCAGCCCGTCCTGGGGCCGTGCGGGTACCCGGACCGGCTGCCGGGTGCGGTGCAGTTCGCGGTAGGCGCCAAGATCCTTGAGCAGCAGTTCGTATTTGCGGGGGCCGCGCCGGGCCAGGATGGAAGCCTTGCGGAGTTCGTCGATGTCATTGGTGACGGTGGAGTAGGCCAGGACCTTGTTGGCCGCATCCTCGATGAGCACGTGGCTGGACGTGAGCCGCGCTGTGGTCTGGGCGATCGCGAACAGGTCTTCCTCGAGCAGGGTCAGCACTTCGCTCTGGTAGCTGCGCGGCTGGATCCGGTCCTTGGCAATGGAGAGCAGGCGGTCCCAGTCTGCTGCCGGATCCACCAGCAGCAGTCCCGATCCGGCTGCGCGGAGGAGTTCTTCCGCTTCCGCCAGGTCTTCGCGCTGGCCCTTGACGGCGACCACCGGGGGCGGGTTCTTCAGGAGGCGCCGGAGGGCAGGCAGCGCCGAACGGCCACGGACCCCGATGAGCAGGACAAAGGCTTTGCCGGCCTGGGCTGCTTCATCGTCGGCGTCGACGATCAGGAACCGTTCGATGTCCGGCGCCGAGGGGGCCGGGCGAAGGATGAGGCTGGCGAAGCCGAGGGGAAGATCCGAGAGGATGTCATCCACCGTAACCGCGGCCATGGGTTGTCCTTTTGCGTCGATCCCACCGGACGGCTCTGTCCGGTCACCTCATGCTATCCAGCGTCCTGGGCTGATTTTATGGAACCTCCTCCAAGTCCAGGGGATCCTTTTTAGGCTCCAGCCTGAGGCGACGCACCGCACGTGACGGGACATGCGGGCAGGAACGCCGAAAGGCGGGCCAGCCGGTGCTGGCCCGCCTCTGGTGCGGTGCTGTGGCGGGTGCCACGGCGGCCTGTCAGATCCAGGCCGGTGCCGGCGGCGCCGGGGTAGCTGCTTCGCCGTCGCGCTTCGCCGTGGTTCCGTCCGTGCCGCGGCCCGCGGCCCACTGGGCGATGGCGGCCAGTGAACCGGACACCACGGTGGGCGACAGGGCGGCGGTGTCCCCAAACGACAAGCCGGTGCCGTCCACTGTGATGAGGAGCCCGGCGTCGGTGCCGCGCGCATGCCAGGCGCCGGTGATGTCCTTGAGCAGGCGTTCCAGGACGGGTGCAGGGATGTCCTTGAAGGTGGCCCCGTTGTCCAGGTCCACGGCGTGGACCCAGACTTCGCGGGTGCGCATCCACACGGTCTCTTCGGCCGGGACGGTCCTGCCCTGGACGGTTTTGACCTTGTGGTGCCAGTTGGCGGCGGGCAGGTCGCGCCATTCGACGTTCAGGTGCACGGCGGAGTGGTCGAACAGGTTCCGCAGGGCGATGGGACTGAGGGTGGACCCGAAGTCGATCTCGTGGTTGCGGACCTCAACGGAAGGGTACATGGGTGTTTCCACCCCGGTGGCCGCCCACTCGACCAGACGGGCGATGGCCCTGGCGTTGTAGCCCACGTGGGCTACAACGTGGCGGCGGGTCCAGCCGGGCAGCAGCGAGCCCCCGTCCAGTTCCGCGTCGGGAAGCTCGTTGAGCTTGCGGGCGAAGAACGCGGTGCCGCGCCGGGCCTGCAGCAGCCCCTCGAGCAGCACGGGGTCGCTGGCCTGGTCGTGCCGGGCAACCATCAGGCTTCCTTGACCACGCGGTTGGTCAGCTGGCCCAGGCCCTCGATGGTGGTGACCAGGACCTGGCCCTCCTGCAGGTAGCGCTTGGGGTCCTGCGCGTGGCCCACGCCGCCGGGGGTGCCGGTGGCGATGACGTCGCCCGGGTTCAGGGTGATGATGGTGGAGATGTAGGAGACCAGGTATTCCGGGGTGAAGACCAGGTCGCTGGTGGGGGTGGACTGCTGGACGTCGCCATCCACGGCCGAGGTCATCAGCGGCCCGGGGGTGAATTCGTCCTTGGTGACCAGGGCCGGGCCGAACGGGGTGGACTTCTCCCAGGTCTTGCCCTGCAGCCACTGGATGGTGCGGAACTGGTAGTCGCGCATGCTGATGTCGTTCAGCACGGAGTACCCTGCGATGTGCCCGGCAGCCTCTGCCTCCGGGATGCGCCGGCCGGCCTTGCCGATGACGACGGCGAGCTCGGCTTCCCAGTCCACGGTGTCCGATTCCTGCGGCAGCGCGAGGTCATCGTTGGGCCCGATCAGCGACTCGGCGTACTTGGCGAACAGGGTGGGGTACTCGGGGACCTCGCGGCCCATCTCCTTGATGTGGTTGCGGTAGTTGTGGCCCACGCAGATGATCTTGCCCGGGGAAGGCACGACGGCGGCGAGGTCGGCGCCGTCGAACGCGTGTGTTGCGCCGTTGGCATCCTTGGCGATGGTTTCCCAGTTGGGGTCCTGCAGGAGTGCCCCGACATCGGAAAAGCCCGGGACTTCGGTGAGGGTCTCGCCGTCCTGGCGTGCGGCCTTTGTTCCGTCGGGAGTGCGGAGGGTGAGGAGTTTCATTACTTGGTGCGTCCTTCGATGTAGGTGCGGTTGAAGTTCAGGCGCTCGAAGATGGGGGCGTCGCTGAACCGGAACAGATCAAACTCAGTCCCGGCTTCCAGGGACCATTGCTGCCAGGACGGGACGACGAACAGGTCGCCCTTGGCCAGGACCTTGGTTTCGCCGTTCAGGGTCACGGATCCGGTGCCTTCGAAGACCTGCCAGACGCTGGAGCCCACCTCGCGGACGGTCTCGGTCCAGGCGCCGGCGCGCAGCCGGTGGAACTCGGCGCGGATGGTGGGCATGACGTCCCCGCCCGTGGTCGGGTTGGTGTACCGGATGGCGGCGTGGCCCTGGGAGACGGTGGCGGGGTGGCCCTCGTCCTCGAGGAGCAGCTGTTCGCGCAGGGCGGCGTCGGTGTACTTCCACCGGTAGGCCGCGATGGGGGAGTTGGTGGTGTCATCGAGGCCCGAGAGCGGGCGCAGTCCGGGGTGGGCCCAGAGCCGCTCGGAGCGGGAGACGTCCGGGGTGGCTTCGTCGGTGACGCGCTCGGTGCCGAACTCGAAGAAGCCGGCGTCTGCGTAGTGCACGAACGGGATGTCCAGGCCGTCGATCCACGCCATGGGCTGGTCGGTGTCGTTGTGGTGGCCGTGGAAGTTCCAGCCCGGGGTGAGCAGGAAGTCGCCGCGGGACATCCGGACAGGGTCCCCGTTCACCACGGTCCACACGCCCTCGCCCTCGACGACGAACCGGAACGCGTTCTGCGAGTGGCGGTGCTCCGGGGCCGTTTCACGGCCGCCCAGGTACTGGATGGCCGCCCACAACGTCGGGGTGGCGTAAGGCGTGCCGGCCAGGCCCGGGTTGGCCAGCGCAATGGCGCGCCGTTCCCCGCCGCGGCCCACGGGCACCAGGTCCCCGGCGCGGGCGGCCAGGGGGTACAGGTCATTCCAGCGCCAGACGTGCGGCACTGCTTTCGGGGACGGGACCATGGGCATCAGGTCCGCGATCTCCGTCCACAACGGAATCAGGTTTTCCTTATCGAAATCCCGGTACAGCTGCTCAAGCTGCGCAGCCTCCTCCGGGGTGGGCTCGGGAACGTGGTGTTCCTGCGCCACGGATTCGTGCGTTTGGTTTTCAGCGCTGATCGACACTGGCCTTCTCCTTGCGTGCGGACTGACTGCGACGTGGATTCGACCCTAGGGAAGATCTGCTGTGATCCCCAGCATATTCTGGCATGCAGAATTCCTTCGGCCCTGCCGGTCAGCTTCCGGCTGCCCCGTCCGCCGGATTGGCCGCGATGTCTATTTCCAGCTGGCGCCGGGTCTCCATCATGACGCCCACCAGCCCGGCGTCGAACAGGGGCCGGAACCGTGCCACGGGAGTGGCCACGCTCAGGGCGCCCACCTCCATGCCCTTGCCGTTGTGCAGGGCCATCCCAAAGGCGCTGATGCCCTCCTCGGTACCCTCGAAGTTGGCGGCAAATCCGTTGGCGCGGACGGACTCAAGCTCGCGCAGGAACGCGGGGTAGTCGGCGTCCGGGATGTAGTCGCCGCCCAGTTCCGCGTTGGGGCTGCGGAACAGCTGCTCCAGCACGGCGGGATCGAGCTCCGCCAGGATGGCTTTCCCGCCCGAGGCTTTATGCGCGGGGAGCAGGGTCCCCTGCCGGTCCCCGACGCGCAGGATGTTGGTGCTTTCCACCGTGCCCAAAAAGCGGACTTTGGTGCCCACCCGGATCATGAGGTTGACGGTCTCGTTGGTGCGTGCGCACAGCAGTTCCATGTGTGGCCGGGAGATGTCCCGCAGCTGGCGTGTCCAGCTCAAGCCCGCCGGGCCCGCGCCCATCGCGGGGCCCGGCACATACCGGCGCGTTTCATCCTGGACCGCGAAGCCCCGGTACACCAGCATGGCCAGGAGCCGGTGTGCCGTGGACGGCGCCACGCCGAGCTCCGCCGCAGCGTCCTTGAGCCGCAGGCTGCCGACGTCCCGCAGGAGCTGGAGGAGCTGCAGGGCGTTATCCACCGCTTCGATGGAGTAGGTGGGCTTCCGCCGGGCAGGAAGATTCTGCATGACAGAATAATATGGGCGCGCTGGTATGACTACCAGCACAGTGGTGGGATGAATCACACAACTTCCGCTGCAGCGCCGCAGCGCACGGCCGCCCCCACCTCGGGCGCAGGCCTCTCCGGGTTCCCCCGGCGTTCCGTACTTGCCGTCCTGGTGTGCTGGCTGCTGGTCGTTTTCGACGGCTACGACCTGATCGTCTACGGCACCGTCCAGGGCTCACTCATCAGCGACACCGGCTGGGGCCTGACCAAGGCCACGGCCGGGACCATCGGGTCCATGGCCTTTGTCGGCATGATGATTGGAGCGGTCTTTGCCGGCCGTATGTCCGATACCTGGGGCCGGCGGCGCACCATCATCGGCTGCGCCATCGTGTTTTCCGCGTTCACCATCCTTTGCGCCTTTGCCCCCAATGCGCCGGTCTTCGGCGGCCTCCGCCTGCTGGCCGGCATCGGACTGGGGGGCCTGGTGCCCTCAGCCAACGCTTTGGTGGCCGAACTCGTGCCGGAAAAATGGCGGTCAACCATCGCCACCCTGATGATGTCCGGCGTTCCCATCGGCGGCTCCCTCGCCGCGCTGGTGGGCATTCCGCTGATTCCGGCCTTCGGCTGGCCCATCATGTTCCTCGTGGCCGTCGTCGCCCTGGTGGTAGTGATCCCGCTGGGGTTCCGCTACCTGCCGGAAACACTGGCACCCAAGACAACCGGCGGCAGCACCGCGAAGGAGTCCGTGGGATTCGGCTCCCTGCTCCGGGCGCCTTACCTCGGCACCAGCCTGCTGTTTGCCATCGGCACCCTGGTGACCCTGTTCGCCTGGTACGGGCTGGGCACCTGGCTGCCCAACCTGATGCAGCTGGCCGGGTACAACCTTGGCTCCGCCCTGACGTTCGCGCTGGCGCTCAACCTGGGCGCCGTGGCTGGCTCGGTACTGACCGCCTGGGCCGGCACAAGGTTCGGGCCCATTCCCACGGCGATTGCGGCAGCGGCGGTGGCCGCCGTCGCCCTGGTGGTCCTGGTGTCCGGGCCGCCCGTCGCCGTCGTCTATTTCATGCTGGTGCTGGCCGGCGTGGGAACGCACGGCACCCAGTGCCTGATCATCGCGGCCGTGGCCAGCCACTATCCGGCACACCTCCGCGGTACTGCCCTTGGCTGGGCACTCGGCGTGGGCCGCATCGGGGCAGTGGCCGCACCGCAGGCCGGCGGGCTCCTGCTCGCAGCGGGCCTGGGCGTCAACTCAAACTTCCTGGCGTTTGCCGGAGCAGCCGCTGCAGCAGCAGTCCTGCTCGCAGCAGTCGGCATCAAAATCAAGAAATCAACAGCAGTAGGAGTTTCCAATGTCTAACGTCAAAGCGTCCACCGACGTCCTCGTGGTGGGCGGCGGCATGGCCGGGCTTGCCGGAGCGCTGGCGCTTCGCGAAAACGGCGCCGACGTCACCCTGGTTGAAGTGGCACCGGCCTTCGGTGAAGTGGGTGCGGGCCTGCAGATGGCCCCCAACGCATCCCGCGTCCTGAAGCGCTGGGGCCTGCTGGAGAAGGCGCTGGAAATTGGCGTCCAGCCCAAGCACCTGGTGTTCCGCGACGCCATCACCGGCGAGGAGCTGACCCGCCAGACCCTGGGCGGCGAGTTCGAGGAGCGCTATGGCGCCCCCTACGTCGTCATCCACCGCAGCGACCTGCACCGGATCCTGCTCGAAGCCTGCCAGGAAGCCGGCGTCACCCTGGTGAACGACGTCCTGGTGCAGAAGGTGGAAACCGACGGCGACCGGGCCCGCGCCTACGCCGCCAAGGGCGAGGTCTTCGAAGCCGACGCCATCCTGGCTGCGGACGGGCTCAAGTCCACCTTGCGCGGCACCGTTGCCAATGACGGTCCGGTGAATTCGGCCTACGTGGCGTACCGCGGAACCGTGCCCATCACCGAGGAGACCCCGGCCGCGGACCTGGAGGACGTCATCGTCTACCTGGGACCGGACTGCCACCTGGTCCAGTACCCGCTGCGCAAGGGCCAGCTGCTCAACACCGTGGCGGTGTTCAAGTCCCCGTCCTTCGAGCGCGGCGAAGAGCAGTACGGCGGCGTGGACGAGCTCGAGGCAGCCTATAAGGACTGCGTCCCCGCCGTGCAGGAAGCCCTGAAGAACCTGGCCACCGGCATCCGCTGGCCCATGTACGACCGCGACCCCATCGAGAACTGGGTTTCCGGCCGCATGGCACTCATCGGCGACGCCGCCCACCCGATGCTGCAGTACCTGGCCCAGGGTGCCTGCCAGGCGCTGGAGGACGCGGCAGTCCTGCAGGACGTGGCCCGCGAAAAGGTCTTCACGCCCGAGGGCATCGACGCCGGCGCCTGGGAAGCTGCCTTCCGCGAGTTCAACGAAGCCCGCGCCGCGCGGACGGCCCGAGTGCAGCGCACCGCCCGGATCTGGGGCGAGTCCTGGCACGTGGGCGGCGTGGCACGCGTCCTGCGGAACATGCTGTTCAAGAGCCGCGGCGACAACAACTTCCAGTACAACGACTGGCTGTACGGGCGCGGTGAGCCCGGTGTTCCCGCGGAGGTTCCGGCCGGGGTTCCGGCGGGGTCCAGGCTGGTGGAAGCCTAAGCACTGATTTTCCAGGGCGGGCGTACGACGGCGGGTGGCTCCCGCCGTCGTACGCCCGCCGGAGCGGCCCCCACCTGGACCCGCGCCAGCGGGGCCTTTCCAGGCAGGAAGTCGTTGACGCCATCGCCCGCCGCGGACGTCCGGGGGGGGGGGGGGGGGGGAATGAGCCTCGCCTTCCTATAGTCGTGCAGGGCCTGTGGACTCCCGGATAGTCAAGTGGGTGGGCATGACCGCCAGCTGCCGGGCGGCTCTTCCCGCCAGCGGGTTGAGCTGGGCCAGCAGCATGGACACCGCCACCCGGCCGGCCTGTTCGATGGGACTTGAAATGGTGGTCAGGGGCGGGTTGCAGAAGTCCGCGCCGAAGATGTCATCGGACCCGATGATGCTCATGTCCTCCGGGACGCGGATGCCGCGGGCCTGGAGGCGCTGGAGCATGCCGATGGCCAACAGGTCGTTGAAGACGATGCAGGCAGTGGCACCCGTCCTGACCGCCGCGTCCGCCGCAGCAGCCCCCGACGTCGTCTTCGGGGTGTAGGGCCCGATCCGGTGGACCTCCATACCGCGCCGTTTCGCGTCCTCCTCGAAGACCTTCCACCGCATCTGGTTTGACCACGACGTGGGTGGTCCGGCGACGTAGCAGACCTTGTGGTGGCCCAGGGAGGCCAGGTGTTCCAGGGCCTGGATGATGGCCGACGGCGTATCGATCATGACCGTGGGAGCGCTGGTGGAGGCGCGGTTGAAGGTGACCAGGGGCTGCGTCCGCGAGACCTCCGCCAGCTGGGCGTCCGTCAGGCGGGAGGCAGCGAGAATGAAACCGTCGGCGGATTTGCGCATCTTGTGCAATGCATCGAGTTCCACCTCGTTGGATTCTTCAGTGTCCACCAGCAGCTGGGTGTAACCGGCTGCCTTGAGCTGGTGCTGCGTGCCCCGGATGATGTCGAAATAGAACGGGTTGGTGATATCGGGCACCAGCACCGCCACGGCGTTGGTGCGCCCCGAACTGAGTCCCCGCGCCTGGGAGCTCGGCACGTAGTTCAGCTCCGCGGCTGCCTCTTCGATCCGCTGCCGGGTCCTCGCATTGACCCGGTCCGGCCGCGACAGGGCACGTGACACCGTGGAGGTGGCCACTCCGGCCAGTTCCGCCACGTCGCGGATGGTGGGCGGCCGGTTTGCACCGGCGTTAAGGTCTAGCGCACCGCGCGTGGTGGCTTCGACGGGTAGATCAGCCATGACGCTGGACCTTTCCTCGCTGGCTGGACGAACCGCCGTCGACAATTAACGCCGGCGAGGCCCCTGACTCTGTGCCTTAATCCCACCATTTTTGGCAACTTTTGGCAACCGCTTGCCGGAGTTGTTGCATCCTTCCTAGACTGGCATTCGAGTCGCCTGCAGTGATTTCCGCCACAGGACGGATGTGGCCATGTGGGTGTCCTAGAGGAGAAAAACAATGAGGTTTAAATCGACTACTGGGCTTGCGGCGATTGTTACGGCTGCAGCACTGGCCCTGACCGGTTGCGGTTCGGGTTCCGGGACCGGTGGGGGAGGGTCCACAAATGCGGACGGCAAAGTGGACGGGACGGGCAAGACGCTGAACGTCCTGACTGGCGTTCTCAGCCAATACCCCGAGCAGCAGAAACAGTGGCAGAGCGACATCGCCGCCAAGTTCAAGGCTGAAACCGGGGCCGACGTGAAGTTTGAAACCTTCGCCTCGGCCAACGACGAGCTCACCCGCATCCAGACTTCCGTAGTCTCCGGCCAGGGGCCGGATGTCTACGGACTCGGCACCACCTTCACCCCCACGGCCTATGCCACCAAGGCCTTCGTCACCCTCTCGGATGACGACTGGAAGAAGGTTGGCGGCAAGGACCGCTTCAACCAGGCCGCCCTCGGTATTTCCGGCCCGGACAAGGACCACCAGGCCGGCATCCCCTTCGTCAGCCGCCCGTTCGTGATGGCGTACAACAAGGACCTGCTCGCCGCGGCCGGCATTGACAAGCCCGCAACCAGCTGGGACGAGCTCGCAGCCCAGGCCAAGAAGATGACCAAGGCTGATACCTATGGCATCGCCACGGGCTACAAGGACAACTATGACCCCTGGAAGTTCATCTGGGCCATGGCCGTCCAGGCCGGAAACCCGTTGGTCGACGGTAACAAGCTCAAGATGGACGACCCCACCGTCAAGAAGGCCTACCAGACCTACTTCGGCTGGTTGACCCAGGACAAGGTCGTTGACCCTGCTTCCGTCGGCTGGAGCAACAGCAACGCCGTGGCGGCCTTCGCCAGCGGCAAGGCCGGCTACCTGATGATGACCACCTCCAGCTCCATCCCCACCCTCGACAAGTCCGCAGTTGCCGGGAAGTACGAGTACGCCCTGATGCCCACGGTCGCACCGGGCGAGACGCAGTCCAAGTCCGATGGCGAGGCCGCCAGCATCCTCTCGGGCGACAACCTGGTGGTGGCTGATTACTCCAAGCAGAAGGACCTTGCCTTCGCCTACATCAAACTGATCACTTCCAAGGACGAGCAGTTGAACTACCAGAAGACCTTCGGCGACCTGCCTGCAAACGCCGAAGCCCTGGCCGCTCTGACAGACCCCAAGCTCAAGCCGGTGGCTGACGCCGCCGCCAAGTCCAAGGCCACACCGTTCACTGGCGCCTGGGGCGATATCCAGCTCGGCCTCCTCAACGTCACCGTGCAGTCGATCCCGGACCTGGCCGCGGGCAAGGTGGACGAGTCAGCACTCGAACAAAGGATCAAGGACGCCCAGAACAAGGGCCAGGCTTCCCTGGACCGGGCCTCCAAAGGATAGGTTCTGATGTCAACCGACGCCTCTCATGAAGTCCGGCCTGCGGTGGATTCCGCCGCGGGCCGGGCGCCCCGCGATTCACACGACGCCGGGCAACAGCCCGGCCACCAGGGCGGCCTGCGCCGCAAGGGAATGAGCGAACGCAACCGGCCGCTCTGGATGCTGATCCCGGGTGGGGTCCTGATGATCATCATCATCGTGGTCCCGCTGCTGCTGGGCATCTACATGTCCGTCCTCAACCTGGACCAGTACACCCTGCGGAAATGGATCAGTGCGCCGCTCATCGGAGCCGAAAACTTCGTTGAAGCGGTGACGGCATCGCCCTTGCTGCACGCCGTCTGGCTCAGTGTCAGCTACTCGCTGCTGGCCATGGTGGTGACGCTGCCGCTGGGCATCGCCGCCGCGGTGGCCACGCAGAACGCGTTCAAGGGCCGGGCAGTGATCCGCTCGGTCTTCCTCATCCCGTACGTCCTCCCATCCTTCGTGGTGGCCACCGTCTGGCGCACCATGCTCCAGCCCGGCGGGATCGTGGACGAGGCCTTGGCCACCGTGGGGATCCACGTGGGGCTGTGGCTCAACGGCCCGCAGACCTTTTGGACGCTGGTGCTGGTCCAGATCTGGGCATCGTGGCCGTTCATCTACCTGCTGGCCCTGTCCGGCCTGCAGTCGGTGGACCATGAGGTGCACGAAGCGTCGGCACTCGACGGTGCGCTGTGGTGGAACAAGCTCCGGTACGTGGTGTTCCCGTACTTGAAGGGCCCGCTGGCTCTGGCCTTCCTGATCGGGATGCTGCACCACATCAACAACTTCACCCTCCCGTTCGTGCTGTTCGGCGTCCCTGCGCCGGCCGACGTCGAAGTCCTCCCCATCCTGACCTACGTCACCAGCTTCCAGAGCTTCCGCTTTGGACTCAGCGCCGCAATGGCCTTCATTTCCCTGGTGCTGATCGCCATTCCGCTGTTCGTCTACCTCCGTGCCGTCAAGCTTGACGACGCCGAAACACCAGGAGCGAAGAAATGAGCACCACGACAGCCACCCGGCGGAGTGCGTCAACCGTTGATGTTGACCGTCCGGGCTCGCACCGCCAGCATGAGGTGCTCCGGCTCCTTCCGGGCCCCCTGCTGGTCATCATCCTGGTATTCCTCGGCGCACTTGTCCTGATCCCTGTGCTGTACATCTTCCTGGCTTCGGTGAACTCGGACATCGGGGTGGCCAATGGCGAGTTCTGGCCGTCCTCAGTCACATTCGATAACTACTCGAAGATTTGGACCAGCGTTGGCCTGGCCACCGGCCTCACCAACAGCGTCCTGGTGGCGGGAGCAACCGCGGTGGTCTCCGCAGCGATGTCCATCTCCACTGCGTTCGTCCTGGTCCGCTACAGCTTCCGCGGCAGGCTGACCATCCTCCGCGGGCTGCTGGCACTGCAGTCGGTGCCCGGAACCCTCATGGTGCTGCCGGTCTTCGTCCTGTTTTCCTCGGCGGCAACCTACCTCGGCATACAGGTGATCGGAACCCAGTGGGGCCTGTTCGTGACCTACCTCACCTTCGCCATGCCGTTCTCCACCTGGGTGATGGTCACCTACCTTCGCGGGCTTCCCAAGGAACTTGAAGAAGCAGCACGGATCGACGGCGCGTCCCACCTTGGCGTCCTGTTCCGGATCATCCTTCCGCTGAGCTGGCCCGGCATCGTGGTTTCAGGCATCTTCGCCTTCCTGCTGGGCTGGAATGACGTGTTGTTCGCCTCGGTGATGACCCGCCCGGAAAGCCAGACGGCCGCCGTCGCACTTCAAATCTTTGGTGCTTCGCAGGAAGGCGGCGCCATTCCGTTCTACGGCCAGATGATGGCGGCGGCATTGGTTTGCGCCGCTCCTGTGGTCATTCTTTACCTGATTTTCCAGCGTTACCTAGTAGGCGGGCTCACCGCCGGAGGAGTTAAATAACCATGGTTTCGACCACCCAGGTCACGTGGCTGCTGTCAGGCTTCGGCGACGAGATCGACGACGACCCAGCGGTCCAGATAGCAGTGCTGCAGGCCCTCGGCGCCAACCACATTGAAGTCCGCAGCGCCTGGGGCACCAACATCGTGGACCTGAGCGATGAACAGCTCCAGTCCCTGGCGTCCCTGCTGGCGGAGAAGGGCATGAAGGTCTCCGCCGTCGCTTCCCCCATTGGCAAGGTGGACGTCAGCCTGCCGGTGGAGCACGAAGTGGAACGGCTGCGCCGGGCGGTCAACGCCGCCAAGGTCCTGGACGCCAGGTACATCCGCATCTTCTCCTTCTACTACGGCGAGTCCGTGCAGGTGGAGTCCATCCGCGATGCCGTCATCGAACGCATGCGGGCGCTCGCCGATGTGGCTGAGGAAGCGGGCGTGATCCTGCTGCACGAGAACGAGAAAGACATTTTCGGCGACGTACCCGACCGCGTCCTGGACATCATCGAAACCGTCAACTCGCCCGCGCTGAAGGTGGCATGGGATGCCGCGAACTTCGTCCAGGTGGGGGTCAAGCCCTTCGATGAGGGATACGCCAAACTGCGTCCGCACCTTGAGTACCTGCAGGTCAAGGACGCACTGTTCGAAAACGGCCACGTGGTGCCGGCAGGTGAAGGCGACGGGGATGTGCTCCGCACCGTGGAGGCCCTGAAGGCAGACGGGTACCAGGGCTTCGCCTCCCTGGAGCCGCACCTCGCCGGTGCCCACGGACTGGGCGGTTTCTCCGGCCCCACCGCGTTCGGCATCGCAGCACGCGCCTTTGCAAAAGTCACCGCAGAAGCAGGAGTCCAGACCGCATGAGCACCCTTAACGTAGCCATCACCGGATGCGGCGTCATCGGGCGCACCCACGCCGTAGCCCTCGAGGCGTTTCCGGAAGCACGGATCGTGGCACTGGTGGATGCCATCCCGGCCGCCGCCGAGGCCCTGGCGGACTTTATCGAACAGCGCGGCGGCCAGAGGCCGGCGCTGTACAGCACGCAGGCGGAGGCCTTTGCGGCTGAGGACATCGATCTTGTGTCCCTGGCCACCCCCAGCGGCCTCCACATCCAGCAGGGCCTGGAAGTCCTGGCCGCCGGTAAGCACGTGGTGATCGAAAAGCCACTCGACGTTGACCTCACCCGGGCCCAGGAAATCGAAGCCGCAGCCAAGGAAGCGGCCGCTAAGGGGATTGTTGCCTCGGTGATCAGCCAGCACCGGTTTGACCAGTCAAGCGTCGCCGTTGCCGACGCTGTGGCCAA
This sequence comes from Arthrobacter sp. SDR-2R, assembly GCF_057747955.1. Lineage (NCBI taxonomy): Bacteria > Bacillati > Actinomycetota > Actinomycetes > Micrococcales > Micrococcaceae > Arthrobacter > Arthrobacter sp. SDR-2R. Next base: position 4,197,652 of record NZ_CM173231.1, on the reverse strand, counting down.
AGGACGTTTCGGGCGGCTGACGTCCGCCATCGCTTCCGTGGCTTGGTGGCGCAGCCAGGGGTACTACGACTCCGGCGACTGGCGCGGCACCTGGGCCATGGACGGCGGCGGTGCGCTGATGAACCAGGGCGTCCACACGGTGGACCTGCTGCTGTGGTTCATGGGACGCCCCGTTGAGATCCATGCGCACACCGCCAGGCTTGCGCACGAACGCATCGAGGTGGAAGACACCGCCGTTGCCACCATCACCTTCGAAAACGGCGGCCTGGCCGTCCTGCACGCCACCACCGCTGCCTACCCGGGGCTGACCGTACGCGTCCAGCTCATGGGGTCCGAGGGCTCGGCGGTGGTGGACAACGACCGGCTGCAGTACTTCCACAGCAAGGACGCGGGCGGCGAGTCCGCGGACATGGGCCTTCAGGGCGGGGGCAACCAGGCGGAACAGGAACTGGCCAAATACCCCGAGGAGGACTACAAGGCCGCGGACCCCACCGTGTATCCGGCCGGCCACGTCCGGCAGTACCGGGACATCCTGGGCGCCATCGCCGGTGGGCGGCAGGCCGGCGTCACCGTCAGCGACGCCGTCAACGCACTCGCCGCGGTGCGTTCCGTCTACGTTTCGGCCACGCTTGGCCAGCCCGTCCTCTTCGACGATGTCCTGGCCGGCAAGTACAACGACCTCGAAGTCCGCACCGGCGGCACTTCGGCAGAAAGCGCCTGAGCCATGAAGTTTTCAGTATTTACCGCATCAACCCCCGAATGGACCCCCGACGAAGCAGTGCAGCACCTGGCCCGGCAGGGCTGGGATGGCATTGAGTGGCGGATCACCGACCAGGCCGACGCTGCCGAGCCGGGCTTCTGGGCCGGCAACAAGGCCACCGTCCCGCTCACCGGCATGGAGGACCAGCTGGACCGGATTGCCGCCCTCACATCCGGCGCGGGCCTGGAATTCTCCGGCATCGGGGGATATGCACGGTGCGACAACCATGCGGACGTTGACCGGATGCTGGCCGCCACTGCCAGGCTCGGCGCCGGGCAGGTCCGGGTGACCACCCCTCCGTTGGGAACAGCCGTCTGGGGGAACGAACCGGCCAGCGGTACCCCGTACCCTGAGCTGTTTGCCGGTGCCCGCCGTGACTTCGAGTGGATCGCCGAACGGGCTGCCCACCACGGCGTGAAGGCACTCGTGGAACTGCACCACCGCACCATCACCGCTGCGGCCTCGTCCGCGCTGCGGCTGCTGGACGGACTTGATCCGCGGCACGTGGGAGTCATCCATGACCTCGGCAACCTGCTGATCGAAGGCCAGGAGGACTACCTCCCCGCGTTCCAGCTCCTGGGCGACTACCTGGCCCACGTGCACGTCAAAAACGCCGTCTGGGTCAACAGCGGCGAAACCGACGACTCCGGTGCCGCCATCTTCCGGAACGAGTGGGCCCCGCTGCGTTCCGGCCAGGGCAGCGTGCTGGAGTACTTCAAGGCACTAGCGGCCCATGGCTATGACGGCTGGGTGACGGTGGAGGACTTCTCCACCGAACTCCCGCTGGCTGAACGGACGGCAGATAACCTTGACTACCTCCGCTCCGCGGCCGCGCTGGCGGGACTTTCCGTCCCCGCAGGGAGGCGATGACCCGTGGGAACGCCGATTGCGGAACACCCCGACCGGCTGCTGCCGGCTGATCCCGGTGTCCGGAGCATCGCACGGTCACTGTTCACAACTGTGGAAGGGCTGCCCATCATCTCCCCGCACGGGCACGTGGACGCTGCGGTCATCGAGCAGAATACCCCTTTCCCGGACCCGGCTGCCCTGCTGGTCACCCCGGACCACTACGTCACCCGGCTGATCCACGCCGGCGGGGTGCCCATGGACCAGCTGGGGCTGGGTGGCCATCCCGCCGCGTCACGGGAGGTCTGGCGCCACTTCTGTGCCGCCTGGCCCACCTTTGAGGGAACGGCATCCGGTTACTGGATCCGGCAGGAGTTCGCCCACGTGTTCGGCCTGGCGGAGGAACCGTCCCGGGAGAACGCGGACCGGCTTTACGACGCCCTGCAGGCCAAGCTCTCTGAGCCGGGCTTCCGGCCGCGCGAGCTGTTCAAGGAATTCAACATCGAGGTGCTGGCCACCACGGATGATCCCCTGGACTCACTGGACAGCCACGCCGCGCTGCACGCGGACCCATCCTTTGCCGGGCGCGTCCTGCCCACCTTCCGCCCCGACCAGTACCTGAACATGGCGCACCCGGCCTGGCGGGACAACGTGGACCGCCTGATCGCTTCGGCGGGGGATGGCGCTTCGGGTTACGCCGGGTACATCAAGGCGCTTGAGGCCCGGCGCAGGCATTTCGTGGAGCGGGGCGCCGTCTCGGCCGACCACGGCGTTTTCACTCCTGCCACCCTGAAGCTGGACGACGCCGAGGCGGAGCGGCTTTTTGAGCGCGGGCGCAACGGCCAGGCGGATGCAGCTGACAGGGAAGCCTTCGAAGCGCACATGATCTACCAGATGGCGCGGATGTCCGTGGAGGACGGCCTGGTGATGACCGTCCACCCCGGATCCTTCCGCAACCACCATGCCCCCACGTTCGAGGCGTTCGGGGCGGATACCGGCCACGATATTCCTGTGGCGGTCAACTACACCGGGGCCATCCGGCCCCTGCTGCAGGATTTCGGGACCGCCAAGGACTTCCACCTGGTCCTCTTCACGCTCGACGAGACGGTGTTCTCCCGGGAACTTGCCCCGTTGGCCGGGTTCTACCCGTCGGTGTACCTGGGAGCGCCGTGGTGGTTCCTGGATGCGCCGGACGCCATGCTCCGTTTCCGGTCTGCCGTGACGGAGACGGCGGGCTTCTCCCGGTCCTCCGGCTTCATCGATGACACCCGGGCCTTTTGCTCCATCCCGGCCCGCCATGACACGGCCCGGCGGATCGAAGCCTCCTTCCTGGCGCGGCTCGTGGCCGAGCACCGGGTCACCGAAGAGCGGGCGCACGAACTGATCGTGGACATCGTGGACGCCTCGCCCCGCCGGGTGTTCAAGCTGTGAGTGCCCCCTTTACGTCCCCTCCGTCGGCCACGCCGCCCACTGCGGAGCTTCCGCGGCTGAACCGGACGCTCCGTCAGGTGCCCAAGGCGCCGGTCCGCATTGTCCACCTGGGGCTGGGCGCCTTCCACCGTTCGCACCAGGCCTGGTACACCCAACAGGCATCAGATTCCGCCGGTTGGGGGATCGCCGCCTTCACTGGCCGCCGGCCGGATGCGGCCCTTGCCCTGGCTGAACAGGATGGTCTCTACACGCTGGTGGAACGCGCAGACGAGGGCGACTCCTTTACTGTCATGGGCAGCATCGTGGAGGCCCTGGACGGTGCGGACATCGAGCGGCTTGCCGCCCTCGTGGCTGCACCGGAGACCGCCCTGGTTACGCTGACCATCACCGAGGCCGCCTACGGGTTGGGTGCGGACGGCAAGCTGGACACCAAGGCGCCCGACGTCGCCGCCGACCTTGCGCTGCTGGGTTCCGGCAGCGGACGGCCCACCACGCCGTTGGGACGGCTGGTGCTTGCGCTCGCCGCCCGCCGGGATGCCGGTTCCGGGCCGATCGCGATTGTCTGCTGCGACAACCTGTCCAACAACGGCACGGTGGCACGGCAGGCAGTGGCGGGGTTTGCCGGGGCCTGGGATTCCGAATTCGCCGCGTGGGTCACGGGCAATGTCAGCTTCGTGAGCACATCCGTGGACCGGATCACGCCCAGGACCACGGAAGGGGACCTCGCCGCCGTCCGGGAAGCCTGCGGTTACGTGGACAATTCCCCGGTGGTGGCTGAACCCTTTTCAAGCTGGGTGCTCAGCGGGGACTTCCCCGCGGGCCGCCCGCGATGGGAGGACGCAGGTGCCCTGTTCGTCCAGGACATCGAACCCTACGAGAACCGGAAACTGTGGCTGCTGAACGGCGCACACTCACTGCTGGCTTATGCGGGCCAGTTGCGGGGCCATGCGACCGTCGCGGAGGCATTGGCCGACCCCTGGTGCAGGCGGGCAGTGGAGGCTTTCTGGGACGAAGCAGAAACGAACCTTGCCGGCCCCGCCGACCTGCGGATACCCGAGTACCGGCAGGCTCTCCTGGCCCGTTTCAGCAACGCGAGGATCGCCCATAACCTGGCCCAGATCGCCATGGACGGCAGTACCAAACTTCGGATGCGCGCTGTCCCGGTGCTGCAGGCTGAACGCGCCGCGGGACGGTCCGGTGCCGCGGCGGCGCTGATGATTGCCGTGTGGATGGACTACAGTGCCACCGCCTCCCCGTTCCAGGACCCTCTGGAGCAGGCCGTGACAGCCGCCAACCGGCTGCCAGGCACTGAGCGAACCAAGGCGCTGCTGGCAGTTGTGGATCCTGCCTTGGCAGGGGATGCCGGTGTGGTGGGACTGGTGGAAAGCCTGTGCGGCACCGCTGCCGGGCGTTCCGCTTCCGAATAATCATGAGTCAAATCTGCCCGGCACGTGCGCGTGCCGGGCAGTTTTTGTGTGAAACGAAATTATGGCAATTTTTGGCAACCGGTTGCCGCTGGGTTTGCCGTTTCGTTAGTATTACTGCCGGAGCAACACCCGGCGCGCCCACGCGGCCCGCACTTCTTCTCTTGGCCACCACCGCAATGACGCGTTAGGACTCTCAGAATGAACAGGCTGACCAAGCTCAGCATCCTCGGCTATGGCGCGGGGGATCTTGCCAACAATCTTGCATTCACCCTCTCCACCACCTACCTCCTGCTGTACTACACGGACGTCGCCGGTATCTCAGCGGCGGCAGCAGGCACCCTCTTCCTCCTGGTGCGCGTCTTTGATGCTTTTGCGGACATCTTCGCGGGCCGGATCGTTGACCGCACCTTCCACAGGAAGCTGGGCAAGTTCCGCCCCTTTATCCTCTTCGGTGGCCTTCCCCTGCTGATCATGAGTGCCCTGACCTTCTCCGTGCCGGCGGACTGGAGCCATGACGGCAAGCTTGCGTATGCCTACCTGACCTACGCCGGCCTGGGCCTGGCATACTCCATGGTCAATATCCCGTACGGCTCGCTGGCCGGCGCCATGACGCAGCAGCCGGCCGAGCGTGCCAAACTGGGCGCTGCCCGCTCCTGCGGTTCACTCGTTGTGGGCTCCGGCCTGCTGTTCTTCATTACGCCGCTCACCAAACAGGGTGCCGCGCAGCTGCAACCACTCTTCACCACGCTGACCATTGCCTTCGTAGTGGTGGGCATGGCGCTCTACCTGCTGACCGTCTTCACTACCCGGGAAGTGGTCCACCGCGAGGTTCCCAAGGTGACCTTCAAGCAGTCCCTGGCCACCCTGAAGGGCAACCGTCCACTGCTCATGCTCTGCATTTCATCCCTGCTGATGCTTACCGCCAGCACGGGGCTGTCCACCATCCAGGTCTACTACCTGCGGGACGTGCTGCAGAATGTCAGCCTTGCCCAGCCCATGGCCGTCATCAACGTGGTCCTGGCCGTGGTGGTCATCGTGCTCACGCCGGCCATGGTCCGGCGCTGGGGGAAGAAGGCCCTGTACCTGGCAGCCGGAGGCCTGGTGGTGCTCGGTTCGCTGGTGGTCATGCTGGCCCCGCACTCGTTGACCTACCTGGCCTTTACCGGGCTCGTCATCAGCCTCCTGGGCGTGCAGATGATGAACATCGTGGTGTGGGCACTGGAGGCGGACACTGTGGAGTATGGCGAAGCACGTACGGGTGTCCGAACCGAAGGCATCATCTACTCCCTCTTCTCCTTCACCCGGAAGATGGGCCAGGCGCTGGGCGGAGCCGTCATGGCCTACGCCATTGCCAGCGCCGGCTACGTCCGGTCGGACAGCGGCCAAAGCGAGGCCACCATCCAAGGGCTGCAGCTTGCCGCAGGACTGGTGCCCCTGGTCCTCTGTGGGCTGGGCATGGCCATCATGAAGTTCTACAGGCTCACTGACACTGCCCACGCGGAAATCGTCGCCGAGATCAAAGCCCGCCAGGCTGTAGCCGCCGCCGGGACAAGCCGGCAGGCCGCCACCCACGCGGAACTCCACTGACCACCGAAAACACTCCTTCCCGCCACAACGCCCCCCTCCGACCGACCGTCTCCGAAAGGACCAGCTGTGAAAATCATTGCCGCGGAAGTGTTCGTTACCAGCCCCACCCGAAACTTCGTGACCCTCCGGATCACCACGGACGAGGGTGTGACGGGCATTGGCGACGCCACCCTGAACGGGCGCGAGCTCGCCGTCGCCGCCTACCTGAAGGAACACGTGGCGCAGTTGCTCATTGGCAAGGATCCGCACCGGATTGAGGATACGTGGCAGTTCCTGTACCGGAGTGCGTATTGGCGGCGGGGTCCGGTGACGATGGCGGCGATCGCTGCGGTGGATATGGCGTTGTGGGATATCAAGGGCAAGGTGGCCGGGTTGCCGGTGTACCAGTTGCTGGGTGGTGCGTCGCGGAACGGGTTGCGGGCGTATGGGCATGCTTCGGGTGCGGATATTGAGTCGTTGTTTGATTCGGTGCGGGAGCATCTGGAGTTGGGGTACAAGTCGATCCGGATCCAGACGGCGATCCCGGGGATCAAGGCCGTGTATGGGGTGGCGGCGCAGGCGCAGGCGTCGGGGGAGCGGTATGACTATGAGCCGGCCGGGCGGGGTGCGTTCCCGCAGGAGGAGGACTGGGACACCCGGGCGTATCTGCGGCACCTGCCCACGGTGTTTGAGGCTGTGCGGAACGAGTTCGGCCCGGAGATCCCGTTGCTGCATGACGGGCATCACCGGATGACGCCGATCCAGGCCGCGAAGCTGGGCAAGGCGTTGGAGCCGTATGACTTGTTCTGGCTGGAGGACTGCACGCCGGCGGAGAACCAGGAGGGGCTGCGCCTGGTGCGGCAGCACACCACCACGCCGTTGGCGATCGGGGAGATCTTCAATACGGTGTTTGACTTCCAGACGCTGATCAAGGAGCAGTTGATTGATTATGTGCGGGCGGCGTCCACGCACTTCGGTGGGATCAGCCCGTTGAAGAAGGTGATGGATTTCGCGGCGCAGTACCAGATCAAGTCCGGTTTCCACGGTCCGACCGATATATCCCCGGTGGGGTTCGCGGCGCAACTGCACGTGGGGTTGGCGATCCACAACTACGGGATCCAGGAGTACATGCAGCACTCGGCCAAGACCAACGAGGTCTTCGAGCAGTCCATGACGTTTGTGGATGGGTACCTGCACCCGGGCGACAAGCCGGGCATCGGCGTCGAATTCAACGAAGAAGCCGCCGCGGCCTACCCCTACCAGCAGGCCTACCTGCCCTACAACCGCCTCGTCGACGGCACCGTCCACGACTGGTAAGACCGCCACGACTGGCAAGGACCAAACAATGATCAAACATCGCATTATCGTCATGGGCGTCTCCGGCTGCGGCAAGACCACCATCGGTGACCTCGTCGCCCGCGAACTGGGCGTCCCGTTCGTTGACGGCGATTCCCTCCACCCCGTGGAGAACGTCGCGAAAATGGCTGCGGGCACACCGCTGACGGACGAGGACCGCTGGCCATGGCTCGCAACGGTGGGCAGCAAGCTGGCGGCTGCCGGCGACGGTGGGCTGGTCCTGGCGTGTTCTGCCCTGCGCCGAAGCTACCGGGACGCCATCCGGGAACAGGCCCCGGACACCGTCTTCCTGCACCTGGACGGCAGCAAGGAGGTTCTGAAGGCGCGGACCGAGGGACGGACCGGGCACTTCATGCCTCCCGCGCTGTTGGAATCCCAACTCGCCACACTGGAACCTCTGCAGGAAGACGAGCGCGGCGTGGTGGTTGACATCGCCGCACCCGTTCAGGACGTGGTGGCGGAGGCACTCAAGGGGATTGCCGCCGTCGTACCTCCTGCCAAGGGGGCCGCGGGCACCAGGCCGCGCCAGTTCGACGTCGACCTTGCGGCAGCGCCATTCATGCTCGACGCCGGCGCGATCGCCTGGGTGGAAGGCACCATTGGTGCCATGACGCTCGAGGAAAAGATCGGGCAGCTGTTCATCAACCACAACAACGACTACTCGCCCGGATACCTCGACGGGGTGCTGGAAAACTACCACGTGGGCGGCATGCGGTACCGGCCCGGCCCGTCCGCCGCCGTCCAGGAACATATCCGCTACGCGCAGTCCAAGGCCCGGATTCCCTTGCTGATTGCCTCCAACCCGGAGATGGGCGGGGCCGGCAGCTGCGACGACGGCACGTTCGTATCCACGCACCTGCAGGCAGGCTCGCACCCGGACAGGAACATCGCCCGGCAGATGGGGCAGGTGGCAGGCGTGGAGACGGCTGCCCTGGGCTGCAATTGGGCCTTCGCGCCGATCGTGGACATCCACTACAACTGGCGGAACACCGTCATTTCCACACGGTCCTTCGGCAATACGCCCGAGGTGGTGGTGGAGCGCGCCAAGGAGTACTTCGACGGCATCAGCGAATCACCCACTGCCTGCGCCATGAAGCACTTCCCGGGCGACGGCATCGACGAGCGGGACCAGCACGTGGTCACGTCCTACAACACCCTCGGGTACGAGGAATGGAACCGGACCTACGGGCACGTGTACCGGGAGATGATCGCGCACGGCGTGCAGTCCATCATGGTGGGCCATATTGGGGCGCCGGAGGTCTCGCGGCATTTCCGGCCGGGTCTTCCTGATGCCGGGATCCTGCCGGCCACGTTGTCCCCGGAACTGCTGCAGGACCTGCTGCGCGGCGAACTGGGCTTCAATGGCCTGGTCCTCACCGACGCCTCGCAGATGGTGGGCCTGACGCAGGCGATGAAGCGGAAGGACCTGGTTCCGGCAACGATTGCGGCCGGCTGCGACATGTTCCTGTTCTTCCGGAACCCCGCCGAGGACTTCCAGTACATGCTGGACGGATACAAGTCCGGGGTCATCACCGAGCAGCGGCTGCACGACGCCCTGCGGCGGATCCTCGGACTGAAGGCATCCTTGGGGCTGCACCTGAAATCCGCTGACCACTTGGTGCCGCCGGCCGAGGCGCTGGCCGTGATCGGCAGTCAGGCGCACCGGGCGATTGCGGCCGAGATCGCCGACAAGACCGTCACACTGGTCAAGGACACGGCAGGGAACCTGCCCATCACCCCCGGGACTCATCCGCGGATCCGGTTGTACGGCATTTCCGGCGGTGCCGACTTCACGCGGGCAGATCCGCTGGCCTACCTGGACGTGGTGAAGGAGGAACTGGAGGCCGCCGGCTTCGAAGTGTTCTTGTACCGGACGGCTGAACAGCGCGAGGCGGCGGGGGAGACCGGGGTGAACTTCATGTCCGTCATCTCCGAGGAAGCCACCGGGGACTACGCGGAAAAGTACGACGCCGCATTTGTCTTTGCCAACGTCAAGGGCTTCGCCCAGGAGGCCGCCATCCGGATCAAGTGGTCCTCGCCGATGGCCGCGGAGATCCCGTGGTACGTCACGGAGGTGCCCACGGTGTTCGTGTCCCTCAACCAGCCGAACCACCTGATTGACGTGCCCATGGTGAAGACGGCAATCCACGCGCATGCCGGGACTCGGGAAGCCATCCGTGCCGCGGTAGAGAAGATCCAGGGCAAGTCCGCGTTCCAGGGAACGTTCAACGAGAACGTATTTTGCGGGTCGTTCGACACCCGGCTTTGAGCAGGTACTGAAGAAGGAGGCGCCGCCGCAACAGCGGTGGCGCCTCCTTCATGCCCGGAAGGCCAGGGCTGGGTTCCGGAGACCGCCACGTTCTTGGGCGCACTGCCTGATGACTTCTTGATGGGTGGTTGCCAGGCAGTTGCCTGCCTGGGACGTCAGTCGTTGCAGGGCGGCCGCAAGGGGGCCTTGGACTCTGTGGCGGCCAGATGATGGTTTGTAGGCTGCAAGGCATCGCGGAACCACCTCAACCAAAGGGAGGCGTGCCATGAGCAGCACGGCGTCGGATGTCCTGGCCTTCATTCGGCCGAAGACAGGCACGAATCATTCATCCACCCCTTCCCGCCGCCGGCTTTCCGGATTCCTTGGTGCTGCGGCCGCTGCCGGGCTTCTCACGCACGCCCTCGTGCCGCGTGCCCTGGGGACATGGGGAACCACGGAGCCCGAAAGAACAATGCCCCTTCCCGGGGACGAATTGATTCCCGATCCCGAGGACATCCAGACCATGGCGGTCACTGTCTCCGCCCGTCCCGAGCAAGTGTGGCCCTGGATAGTGCAAATGGGTGTGGACCGGGCCGGGCTGTATTCCTACACGGCGGTGGAGAACGGATTGCTGCACCTGGGTGTCACGAACGCGGACCGCATTCATCCGGAGTGGCAGGACCTGCAGGTGGGGGACATCATCGCCTTCACGCCGGAAGGCTACCCGGGCGGCCGGCGCGGGCCGCGCGTGGTGGAGCTGGAGGAGGGCCGCCACCTTGTTCTGGACTCAAGCCCTGGTGCCCCGCCCGGAAAGGTGACAGGAACCTGGCAGTTCGTCCTCCACGATGCTGGGGCTGCCGGTACCAGGCTGCTGCTTAGGACGCGCACGGGCCCGGGACGCCCTGCCGGGCTTCGTGTGACGGACTTCCTTCTTCGGCCCGGCTACCTGGTCATGGACCGCGCCATGCTCCTGGGCATCAAAAAGCGCGTCGAGACGGAAGCGCAGGGGCGTCCGCCGCTGCCGACCCCGCAGTGACGCCGTCCTGGACGTGGGCGACTATATGGGCTCGGCGTAGTGTGAAGCACTGGACTTTTCCTGTGTGATTGCCGAAGGTGTTGTGCTCCGTCCCGTCCGGGCGTCGGACGCAGAGGCGTTGGCGGCGGCGTTTCAGGAGAACCGGTCATATCTCGCCCCGTGGGAGCCTGTCCGGCTTGAGGAGTTCTACACCGTCCAGGGCCAGCGGGACGTGGTTGAGCGGCGGCTTGTTGAACTCGATTCGGGCACGGCACTTCCCATGGTGCTGGCACAACATGACGGTATCGTCGGGCTGCTGACCCTCAGCTCAATCGTGCGTGGCGCATTCCAGAACGCGCACGTTGGTTACTGGATTTCCCGCACAGCCCAAGGAAAAGGGCTTATGACGGCGGCAGTAGCGGCGGCCGTCAATATTTCACAGGCTGCATTGGGACTTCACCGACTCGAGGCAGCAACCCTGGTGCACAACACGGCGTCGCAAAGAGTGCTGGAAAAGAATGGCTTCGTGGCTTACGGAACGGCCCCCGACTACCTCCGGATAGCCGGCAGGTGGCAGGACCACCGGATGTATCAGCGGATTCTCTAATCCTGCGGAGACCGGCAGTGACGCCAATGCTCCCGGCAGCATCCGTGGCTGGCCAGCATGTGCGGCTTCGCGGCAGGACACAGGGGAGGGATTTCGATGCACCATCGCCGCGTGCGAAGATGTCGCCGGACTCCCGGCTGAACAGGACGGGACGAATTCGATGCCTGGAGGACACTATGCGCGCGATTGTCATGAACAGCATTGCCGGGCCGCTGGCGGTTCACGAGGTCGACGCCCCGGAGGCGCCTGCCGGCGGTGTGGTGATCACCGTCGTGGCCACCGGATTATGCCGCAGTGACTGGCACGCATGGGTAGGCCACGACGACATCGCTCTGCCGCACGTTCCAGGCCATGAGTTCGCCGGCGTTGTGGCCGTGGTTGGTTCGGGTGTGACCAGATGGACGGTTGGCGACCGCGTGACCGCACCCTTTGTGGAAGGCTGCGGCGCCTGCGAATGGTGCCTCGGCGGCAACGCGCAGGTCTGCCCGGAGCAGCAGCAGCCAGGCTTCACCCATTGGGGTTCCTTTGCCGAGCAAGTTGTGATCCATGCGGCCGACACCAATCTCGTGGCAATTCCCGAAGGGGTCAGCTTCGAAGCAGCGGCCAGCCTGGGATGCCGCTTCGCCACTGCCTACCGGGCGCTCACGGGCCGGGCCCGGCTTGCGGCCGATGAATGGGTCACCATCGTCGGGGCAGGCGGTGTGGGGCTCAGCGCCGTCATGGTTGCGAAGGCGCTCGGCGGAAAGGTTGTGGCTGTCGACCGGAACCCCGCCGCCCTGGAGGTGGCCGCTTCCCTCGGCGCAGACCGCGTATTGGTCGCGGACGGCTCGGACATCCCCGCACAGGTGCATGCGATCACGGGAGGATCCCATGTCTCCATTGATGCTGTCGGCAGCGAGCAGACGTGCGCCGACGCGCTCCTGAGCCTTCGTCGCCGTGGACGGCATGTCCAGATCGGCCTCCTCCCGCCCATGGAGGGTCACCCCCGCGTGCCTATGGCGCGCGTTATTGCCTGGGAACTGGATGTGTTCGGAAGCCACGGGATGGCTGCGGCCGACTACCCGCAGATGCTCGCCCTCATCGAGTCGGGGTCACTGGAACCGCAGAAGCTCATCGAACGCGTTATCGGGCTGACCGAGGCCGCTGACATGCTCCCGCAGTTCGACACTGTTAAGGTCGCGGGCATGACGATGATCGATCCCGCGCGCTGACGCTTTGGCCGCTGAGCAAAAGGCCCTGGTTTCCTTGATGTACAAGGGAGCCCAGGGCCTTTTCCTATATGGCGGTGACGGTGGGATTTGAACCCACGTTGGCTTTTACACCAAACAACATTTCGAGTGTTGCACCTTCGGCCGCTCGGACACGTCACCAACCTCAATAGGGTACCGGAGCATGGCCTGCATCCCCAAAACGGACGCACAGTGGGTGCCTATTGCGGGTTTCATCCAACCCAGCGCTGCCTGGGGGATGGGCGTTGGAGCAGGATCATAATTGTCGGACCCCCTTGCCATGATGGGTTTATGGGGAAAGCGGCGGTGGTGAGGGCGTTCGAGGAGATCCGTGCTGCCCTTGCTGTGCTTCAGGCTGAGGTGGATGGGGCGGGTCTGGAGGCGTTCGCGGATGCTGATGCGGTTTCTGATCCGCTGGCCGGTCTGGCCGGTGCCTGCCTGGACATCCTCGCCGGGGCCCGGGAGGTGGAGGCGCGGGTTGCGGGGGTGAAGGCGAAGGCTGCGGTGAGGTACGCGGAGGCTGCGCATGCTGTGGCGGGGCCGGACGTGCCGGTGGTGGCGCAGGAGATGGCGGTGGCGGCGGAGATCGGGTGCGTGCTGGCGTTGGGTCCGCGGGCCGCCGGGTCGTTCCTGGCCACCTCCCACGCCCTGACCAGCAGCTTGCCGCGGACTTTGGAGGCGTTGCAGTCCGGGACCCTGTCATGGCAGCACGCGATAGTGCTGGCCGACGAAACGGCGTCCCTTGATGCGGCCGGGGCGGCGGCGTTGGAGGCGCATTTCCTGCCACCCGATACACCGGACCCGGACGCCCCTAACCCGGCTCGCGGCTGCCCGGTTGGGGAGCTGCCGGCGCACCGGTTCCGGGTCAAGGCCCGGACCTGGCGGGAACGCCACCACGCCGAATCGATGGAGAAGCGGCACGCCAGGGGTGTGGCGGAGCGGCGGGTGGAGTTCCGGGCGGACCGGGACGGGATGGCGTGGCTGGGCGCGTACCTGCCCGCGGACCAGGCCATGGCTGGGTGGAACCGGCTCACCGCTGCCGCACGAGGTTTGCAGGGGCCGGCCGAGGACAGGACCATGCCCCAGTTGCGGGCTGACAGTTTCGCCGCCGCGATCCTCGGCAGCGGCGACATCCGGGGCGGCAGTACCAGTCTCAGCCGTGCCAGTGCCAGTGCCAGTGCCACTGCCGGCGTCGTGGCTGCTGCGGGGCCGGGCGCCGGTGCCGGTGGCACTGATAGCGCCGCATCCGGAACTGGCCACCGGCCGCCGCCGGTCCGCGCCGAGGTGCTGGTTACGGTTCCGGTGTTCGCGCTGATGGGTTTGACGGATGAGCCGGCGATGTTGGACGGGTATGGTCCGGTGCCGGCGTCGATGGCGCGGCGACTGGTCGCGGACGGGGCGGCCTCGTTTTACCGGGTGTTGGTGGATCCCCGGGACGGGGCGCCGTTGGAGATTGGCCGGAAGAGTTACCGGGTTCCCAGGGCGATGCGGGCCTGGCTGCGGATGCGGGACGGGAAATGCCCGTTCCCGGGCTGCAGCAACACCTCCCTGGACACGGAGGCCGACCATCTCCTCGCCTGGCACCACGGCGGCACCACCGGAATCAGCAACCTGGGACAGCCCTGTCCGAAGCACCACCGGCTCCGGCACACCACCGCCTGGAAACCCACCCCGGCCAGCACGAACGAACCACCGGGCTGGACCTCACCCACAGGCCGCCACTACACAAGCGAACACCAGGACTGGGAACCACCAAAGTGGCCACCCGGGTTCCTGCCCGGCGAACGAAGCCTCCTCGAAGAGGCACTGCTTAAACACCTCGGCGTCTAAGCCGAAGCTGCTGCACTGCCGCGTCTTCAGTCCGGTCCGCCCGCGCAAGTTGCGGCAGGTCCACGTCCCGGCGCCACCCTCCGCACCCGCCCCGCCTTGATGCTGGCACGGACGCCGCCGCGCGGCACCAAACCCCGCCATCCGCCGTCGGACTTTCCCCGCCACCGCGCGTCCGGTTAGATTCATCAGCAAGATGACAAATTCACAGACTCCGATCCACGCAACCGCTTACTGGACCACCGCCAAGGAACACGGCGAGCTCAGGGCCGAAGAAGTGCCCGCGCCGGGGCCGGGCGAAGCTTTGGTGCGTGCCCTGTACTCCGGCATCAGCAAGGGCACCGAAATGGTGGTCCACGCCGGAGCCGTGCCGCCACGTGTCGCGGAAGAGATGCGTGCCCCACGCCAGGAGGGAACGTTTCCAGGGCCGGTGAAATTCGGCTACCTCTCGGTGGGAGTCGTGGAGGAAGGTCCTGAGGAGTGGAAGGGCCGGCGCGTCTTTTGCCTGAATCCGCATCAGGACCTCTATGTGGTGCCGGTGACCTCTCTAACCAGGGTTCCCGACAGCGTTCCATCCCGGCGGGCGGTCCTCACCGGCACGGTGGAAACCGCAGTCAACGCCCTGTGGGAAGCCGGGCCTCGGCTGGGCGACCGGATTGCCGTCGTCGGAGCCGGCCTGGTGGGCGGCATGGTGGCTACGCTGCTGCGCACCTTCCCGTTGCAGCGCCTGCAGTTGGTGGACCTCGATCCGGGCAGGAAAAAGCTCGCGGACACCCTGGGCGTGGACTTCGCACACCCCGATGACGCCCTGGCGGACTGCGACATCGTGTTCCACTGCTCGGCCTCGCAGGAAGGCCTGGAGCGCAGCCTGCAGCTCGCCGGCGATGAAGGCGAAATCATCGAAATGTCCTGGTATGCCAACCGTGAGGTCACTGTGCCGCTGGGGGAGGACTTCCACGCCAGACGGCTGTCCATCAGGGCGAGCCAGGTGGGCATGGTGGCGCGTTCCCGGCGCCACAGGCGCACCAACGCGGACCGCCTGGACCTGGCCGTATCGCTGCTCAAGGACCCCGTCTTCGACGCGTTCCTGACGGGATCGTCCCGGTTCGAGGACCTGCCTGGCGTGGTCCAGAGCCTGGCGGACGGCAGCCTGGAAGCCCTGTGCCACGTCGTCGAATACCCTGCCGGCAGTCCCGCGCCCAGCCCAGCCACCCACACCCCCAAAGACTTGAGGTAACAATGTTCAGCCTGACCATCCGCCGCCACTTCATGATTGCCCACAGCCTTCCCCGTGAGGCTTTCGGCCCCGCCCAGGGCCTGCACGGTGCAACCTTCGTCGCCGAGGTGGCCTTCCGCCGTCGCGCCCTGAATGCCGACGCGATCGTCCTGGACATCGGCGCCGCCGGGACCATCATCGAGGAGGTGCTCGCCGGCCTGAACTACCGCAACCTGGACGAGCACCCGGACTTCGAGGGCAAGCTCAGCACCACGGAAGCCCTCGCCGAGTACATCGCCCGGAAGGTGGCCGCAGAGATCAAGGACAACGACGACGGCCGTGAACTCGCAGGACTGGAGGTCACCCTGCGCGAGAATCCTGACGCCTGGGCCACCTTTTCCCTGGACCTCACCGCGTAGCAATGCGTCCCATCCGGCTGCTGGTTCCCGGCAATATCCGCCACAGCTCAGGCGGCAACGTCTACAACGCGCGCCTGGTTGCGGGCCTGCAGGAACGGGGCGCGGAGGTGGAGGTGGTTGCCGTGGAAGGCAACTGGCCGGACGCCGGCGCCAAGGAACGACGCCGGCTGGCCACCCTCCTCGGAGCATGGGAACCTGAGGCACACCACGGGGAAGCAGTGGCCATCGTGGACGGCCTGGTGGCGGTAGGTGCCCCGGATGAACTCGAATACGCCGCGAAGGCGGGCGGGGAAACATGGGTCCTGGTGCATATGCCCGTTGAGGAAAGCTCCGGGGCCGCAGCCCTGGAACGCGAAGCGAGAGCCCTCCGTGCGGCAACCGGCGTGATCTGCACCAGCACGTCATCTGCATCCCTCCTCCTGGAAAGGGGGCTTTCCCGGGTCACCGTTGTCCTTCCCGGCGTCAACCCCGCACCCCTGGCCCAGGGATCCAGGCCGCCGCACGTGGCGGTCATCGCCGCGCTGCTGCCAAACAAGGACCAGTTGCTGTCCGTGCATGCCCTGGCCCGGATCCAGGACCTTGAATGGACTGCGTCGTTCGTGGGCTCCGAGCAGGCGGACCCGGACTACGCACGGGAGGTCCGGGCTGCCATTACTGCCCACGGGCTCCAGCGGCGGGTGCAGCTCACCGGCGAGCTCATTGGCGAAGCCTTAGAGGCCGAATGGGCGCGGACGGACCTGACCCTGCTGGTGTCGCGGCTGGAGGCTTTCGGCATGGCCGTCACCGAATCCCTGGCCCACGGCATTCCTGTTCTGGTCCGTGCCGGGACCGGGGCGGTGGAGGCGCTTGGCATGGGCGGGCTGGGAACGGCCGACGGCGAACCCCGCCTTCCGGGGGCAGTGCTTACCCTTCCAGACGGCGGACAGGAGAGTCCCGGCCGCCTGGCCAATGCACTGCGGGGTTGGCTGGTGGATGGAAAGACCCGGGAAAAATGGCGTTCAGCTGCGCTCGATGCGCGGACCAGGCTGCCGGGATGGAGCGAACCAGCGCAGGACGTGCTGGCCCTCCTGGAGGGACCCGGCGGACACGGGGAGCGGCAGGGCTAGAGGCTGCTCCGGTGGGCGGCGAAAAATTCGCGCAGCAGTAAAGCGCACTCTTCCCCGCGGACCCCGGGATACACCTCAACCCAGTGGTTCAGCCGGCGCTCGCGGAGGATATCGAATACCGATCCCGCAGCGCCGGCCTTCTCATCCCAGGCCCCGAACACAACCCGGGGAATCCTCGCCAGGACGATTGCGCCCGCACACATGGCGCAGGGTTCCAGGGTGACCACCAGCGTGCAGTCGGACAAGCGCCACCCGTCGCCCTGGCCGCCGCCGAGCCGTGCCCGTTCCTGCAGCCGTCCGGCCGCCTCCCTGATGGCCACCACCTCGGCGTGGGCTGTGGGGTCGCCCAGCTCCTCCCGCTGGTTGCGTCCCGAACCCAGAACGTCGCCGTCGGGCCCTATCACTACGGCGCCGATGGGCACGTCCTCCGTGTCGAGCGCACGGCGGGCCTCCGCCAGGGCAAGGCCCATCCAGGCCTCGTGTTTCTTTTCGGGCAAGGGCATGGCTCAATGATAGTTTCGGGGTTAGTCAGGTTACTTGCCGATGCCGGGAGGCACCATGGACACTCTTCGGGACCGATTGGGTATTTGGTTCAAACCCTATGCGGCGTTGATCCTCACCATCCTTGTGGGCGGTGTGGTCATCGTGTCCCTGGCGCTGCTTGGGGCAGAGGTCTACGACGATGTGGTGGACTCCGCTGGCCTGGCCAACCTGGACAAGCCTGCCCTTGCCTTTGCCGAAGGCCTCCGCAGCCCCGGCCTTGACTCCTTTGTCACCGGTTTCACCAACATCGGCGGCGGCATCGGGATGCCCATCCTGGCCAGCATCCTCACCGCGTGGTTGACCTTCCTGAGCCGGAACTGGCGTCCGCTGGTCCTGATCGGCGGTGCAGCGGCAGCGTCCGTCACCGCCACCACGTTCGGCAAGAAGCTGGTGGGCCGTACCCGGCCCGACCATGCGGACGCCGTCCCCCCTTACGAGGATTCGCCATCCTTCCCCAGCGGGCACACCCTGAACACCACCGTGGTGATCAGTCTGGTGATCTACCTCATCTGCCTTCAGTTCCACACCATGCGGGTCCGGGTTACCGCCATCACCGCCGGCTCGATCTTCATCATCGCCATGGGCCTGAGCCGGGTCTTCCTGGGCCACCACTGGCTCACGGACGTTATGGCCGGCTGGATCCTGGGCCTGGCCTGGGTGGCAATCGTTATCCTGGCCCACCGGCTGTTCCACCTGGTCCGAAGGCGCGAGCACGCAGGGGCAGCGCCGTCGTTCGACCGTCCCATCGTCCGGGACGTGGTGGCCGAGGAACTGCACGACGGCGAACACTCCGGACGCGGGAAGGGCAGCGCCGAGTGATAGTTTTGGGGGATGCGCACTCTCGTTGTTGACCACCCCCTGGTCGCCCACAAGCTCACTGTCCTGAGGGACAAGAACACGCCGTCGCCGGTCTTCCGCCAGCTGACGGAAGAGCTGGTGACCCTGCTGGCCTACGAAGCCACTCGGGAGGTCCGCACCGAGCCCGTCACCATCGAGACGCCCGTCAGCACCACCGTCGGCACCGCCTTCACCAAGCCCACCCCGCTGGTGGTTCCCATCCTGCGCGCCGGCCTGGGAATGCTGGAAGGCATGACCAAGCTGGTTCCCACCGCTGAAGTGGGTTTCCTGGGCATGGCCCGGGACGAGGAGACACTGGACATCATCACCTACGCGGAGCGCCTGCCGGAGGACCTCACCGGCCGCCAGGTTTTCGTCCTGGACCCCATGCTGGCCACGGGCGGAACCCTGCGCGAAGCCATCAAGTTCCTGTTCAAGCGCGGCGCTTCCGACGTCACCTGCATCTGCCTGCTGGCCGCCCCCGAGGGCCTGGCGCGGCTGGAGGAGGAACTGTCAGGGGCCAACGTGCACATCGTCCTGGCCTCCATCGACGAGAAGCTCAACGAGAAGTCCTACATTGTCCCCGGGCTGGGCGACGCCGGCGACCGCCTCTACGGCATCGCCGGGTAGCGCTGCTGCCCTGTTTGAACGGGCTCTTTCCCAACGGGTGTCCCGCCGCTAGCCTGTGCGGATGGACTGGAAACTCGAGCTTGTCTTTGTCCCCGTATCCGACGTTGACCGTGCCAAGGACTTCTACGTCAACAAAGTGGGCTTTAACGCCGACTACGACGAGCGGCCGTCGGACTCCATCCGCTTTGTGCAGTTGACGCCGCCGGGCTCGGCCTGCTCCATCTGCATCGGCGAAGGACTCGTCGACGCCCCGCCCGGCACGGGCTCCAACCTGCAGCTGGTGGTCAACGACATCAATGCCGCCCATGACCAGCTGAAAAACAACGGCGTGGATGTCAGCGACGTGGACGTGCAGGACTGGGGCCACTTCGTCTACTTTGCCGATCCGGACGGGAACAAGTGGGCTGTCCAATACATCCCGTGGCGGAACGACGGACAGGAAGCTGGTGAGGGCACCGGATAGCGCTGGTTAACCAAAGCGGCGGGCCGCATCGTGATGATGCGGCCCGCCGCTTTGGTGCAGTTCCCCGGCATCGCTGCCGCCGGGGGGAGGAGTGCCTAGTACCAGTTGTGGGACAGGTGGAAGTTCAGGGCACCACAGGGCGACTGGTAGCTCTTCTTGATGTAGTCCAGGCCCCAGTTGATCTGCGTGCGGTAGTTGGTGAGGTAGTCCGCACCGGCGCTGGCCATCTTCTCAGCGGGCAGGGACTGGACGATGCCGTAAGCCCCGCTGCTGGAATTGGTGGCCGTGGTGGTCCAGTCGGACTCCTTGGTCCACAGCGTCTGCAGGCACTGCATCTGGTCCGGTCCCCAGCCGAACGCGCCCAGCTGGCTGGCGGCGTACGCCTGGGCGCCTGCGGGATCGTTAACCGCGACGGCGGGAGCCGGCTCAGGTGCGGGGGCAGGCGCCGGGGCCGGGGCTGGCGCGGCGGGTGCGGGGGCTGCCGGTGCCGCTGCAGGGGCCGGTTCCGCTGCCTGCGGCGCCACGCTGATGGCAGCGGGAGCGGGGTTTGCTGCCGGGTTGGAGCGGATCTCGCTCTTCTCGATGCTCATTTGAGCGTCGGACGCCGACGTGGGAGGGTTGGATGCGGTGGATGACACCGGAGTCATGCTGCTGGTGGCCTGTCCTGCCGCGCCTACCCCCACCAGCACCGCGCAGGATACTGCCAGGACGGCGGCGCGCTGGCCCAGGGTGGTCTTTTTGGCCTGCTGCTTGGCCCTGTGTTTAGCCTTGGCCTGCAGCAGGCGTGCTTCTGCCGTGTTCTTGGACATGATTGATCGCCTCTCACACCTGCGGAGTTAGCTGTCGGGTTCGGATGAGGGCATCCGGCCATACGGAAAGATCACGTACTGGCTTAACCCCAAGGGCATTCAGTGCCCGGGACGGTGGGTCCCCCGCCTCTGCCGTAGCTCAATCGGAATCCGGGGAAGCGGCAGAGCTTGGCGTCGACCCGGGATATGCGGCCCGAACGGGGGCCGCACCCAATCGACGCTACAGGAAGTGCACGCGAAAGTCACATTTAGGTAACGGAAGTCACGATCCTCAGCGCGTTGATTTGCCGGATTCCCCGTTCGTAACCTCGGTCCCATTGGGGTATGGCCGCCCCATTTCATGAGCGCAGCGCGCCGACCGTTACAGTTCCCGTTACCCAGCCAACAGGTAGACGGTGGTGCCGCCAATGCTCTGCGCCGTGAAGTTGTTCGCCACCCACTGGGCGATCTGGGCGGCAGCGTCCGAACCGGTACTGGCCCGGATGGTTCCGCCTGTGATGAAGTAGTGGATCTTTCCCTGGGACACCAGATCCTGGAACTCCGCCAAGGTAGGGGCGGGATCTGTGCCGTTGAACCCACCCACCGCCATGACCGGCAGTTCCGTTGCCAACTGGTAACCGGCAGCGTTGTTCGACCCCACCACTGCCGCTGCCCAGGTGTAGCCCGAGGCGCCATTCCTGAGTGCTGCCACGAGTTCCGCGGACGGCGTGGGGGCGCCCAAGAGGCCTCCCACGGCCCCGCCTCCGCGACCACCGGCAGCAGCGGTTCCGCCGGGAAGTGTTCCCCCGGGCGCGCCCTGCTGGCGGGCCGTGTTTCCCTGGGTTGCTGGCTGCCTGGTGCTGCCTGTCCCGCTCCGGCCAGGGCCCGTCCCGCGAGGGGCGAAGCCCGACGAGGGCCCGGCACTGACGATCGCCGCGCTGTGCGTTGTCGACGCCGTGGAAAGGGAGTACGCCAGCGGCCCGGTGAGCGACGCCGCAATGGCGAGCGCCGCCGTCGTCCGCTGCACGGCACGCCAGCGCAGGAACCTGCCGAACGCCACGCCCGCTGCGGCCGCCAAGCCTCCGGAAAGGACCAGCCAACGCAGCCACGCGCCGTAGGCGGACGTGGTGCCCAGCAGCTGGAAGGCCATCAGGGCGGCCGCGGCCACCGCTGCGGCCAGCAGGAGTGCGGCGGGTGGCTGCTGCCGGTGCTGCCACAGGAGGACCGTGCCCAGCCCCGCAAGCCCGGCGATCCCCGGCGCCAGCGCCACGGCGTAGTAAGGGTGGATGATGCCGGCCATGAAGCTGAAGACCAGGCCCGTCACCAGCACCCACGAGCCCCAGATGATGACGGCGGCGCGCACCGCATCGGTCCGCGGGGCCCGCCGGCCCAACCACAGCAGGCCCGCCGCAAGGATCAGGGCGGACGGCAGCAGCCACGCGATCTGGCCGCCGAACTCGCTGTTGAACATCCGGAGCAGCCCGGGATCTCCCCAGCCGTTGCCGCCGCCCACACTGCCGGTCTCGTCGCCCGTCAGCCGGCCCAGCCCGTTGTAACCCAGCGTGAGCTCCAGGATGGAGTTGGTTTGCGATCCGCCGATGTAGGGACGCAGGCCGGCCGGCGTCAGCTCCACCGCCAGGAGCCACCACCCGGCGGAGGCCACCATGGCCGCTCCCGCCGCGGCCAGCCGGAGCAGGCGCCGCGGGAGACTGTGCGGGCCTGCCAGCGCGTAGGCGATTGCGAATCCCGGAACCACCAGCAGGACCTGCAGCTGCTTGGCCAGGAAGCCGAAGCCCAGGAACACTCCGGCCAGCAGGAGCCAGCGCAACCGGTCCTCCTGGACTGCACGGAGGACCGCGTAGGCGGCTGCCGTCATGAGCAGCACCAGCAGGGCGTCCGGGTTGTTGAAGCGGAACATCAGCGTGGCAACGGGGGTGAGGGCCAGGACGGCCGCGGCGATCAGTCCTGCGCGGTGCGCCAGGCGTGGATCGGCCGTGGCAGGCGACGCGGCCCGCCGTACGGCCAGGTAAAGCAGCCAGGCGGTGCCGACGCCCATCAGTGCCTGGGGGACCAGGATGCTCCAGGAACTGAGGCCGAAGATCCGGACGGACAACCCCATGATCCACAGCGACGCCGGCGGCTTGTCCACCGTGATGGCGTTGGCCGCGTCGGAAGAGCCGAAAAACCAGGCCGTCCAGTCCTGCGATCCGGCCTGGGCCGCGGCGGAATAGAACGCGTTGGCCCAGCCGGATGCTCCAAGGTTCCACAAGTACAGCACGGCGGTCCCGGCCAGCACCGCTGCCAGTTCCAGCCCCCGCCGGAGCGCCCGCGGGTCCGGCCGGTAGCAGGCCGGGACAGGATGATGCGCGGCGGCAGGAGCGCCGGCAGGGTGTCCGGTGTGGACCGACGCAGTGTGGACGGGCGCTGGGTAGTGGCTGGCCATGGAGTCCTACTTGGTGAGTTGGTACACGGTGGAGTTGCCTACGGTCTGGGCCTGGAAGTTGGCCTGGACCCAGGCGGCCACCTCGGAATTGCCGCGACCACCCATGCCGCCGCCACCCATGCCACCGCCTTGGATGAAGTAGCCGATCTCGCCCTTGGCCACCATGTCCTGGAACTCGGCGAGCGTGGGGTAGGGGTCACCGCCGTTCCAACCGCCCAGGGCAATGACGTTGGTGTTCGTGGCGAGTTCCAGGCTGGCTGCCTGGCTGGCGCCGGAGACGATCGCGGACCACTTCGTGGTGGTGGCCTTCAGGAGTGCCGCCACCGCCGCATCTGCGGATCCTTCGCCCGGGCCGCCGGCGCCCCCGGCACCCCCGGCACCTCCGGGGCCGGCTGCGCCGTCGAGGCCGCCGAAGGGATCGAGTCCACCCGCACCGTTGGCAGCGTCAGTGGCGGCCTCCCTGCCGTCAGCCCGTGCGCCGCCGAATCCAGCGGCACGGTTGCCGAAGCCACCCGCGGACGAACCCGCCGGGCCCGACGTCGGAATGGAACCGGAGTGGGCGGAAGCAGCGGTGGCGAGGGTCCACCCCGCTGTCCCAAGACCGCCGGCCAGGAGGGATACGACGACGACGGCGGCCGCACCGGCCCGGCGGAACCGTCCGGAGGCGCCCAGTTTCGAGGTGCCCGGTTTCGAGGTGCCCAGTGCGTCGAGGCGGAGGAGGATTGCGGCGGCGGCGAGGACGCCGAGCACGATGATGGCGACCCGCAGCCAGGGGAGCCACGACGTGTCGCGGCCCAGCAGGACTGCCGACCACACAGAGGTGCCGAGGACGGTCACGGCGAGGACGATCCGGGCCGGCCAGTAGCTGCGGCCACGCCAGAGCTCCACTGCGCCTATGCCCACCAGCGCTGCGATCGCCGGCGCCAGTGCCACCGAGTAGTAGGGATGGACAATGCCGCTCATGAAGCTGAAGACACCTCCGGTGACCACGAGCCAGCCGCCCCACAGGATCAGGGCCGCGCGGCCCGGGGAGGTGCGTACTTCCCGGCGCGTGAACCAGAGGCCTGCCACCAGCAGGACCAGGGCGGCGGGCAGAAGCCACGAGACCTCACCGCCAAAGCTGGTGCCGAACATCCGCAGCAGCCCGGCCGCCCCGCCGAATCCGGCGTTGCCGCCGCCGAAGCCGCCTCCGGGACCGCCGGCAGCAGCACCCCCGGCCCCGCCGGGCATGCCCTCGCCGGAACCGGTGAGACGGGCCAGCCCGTTGTAGCCGAACGTCAGTTCAAGGAAGCTGTTGGTGCTGGACCCTGCCATGTACGGCCGCTCGGAGGCCGGTGTCAGCTGGAACAGGGCGATGTAGCTGCCGGCAACCACGACGATTCCGCCCAGCGCGCCAAGCAGGTGCACCAGCCGGCGCCCCACCGGCGTGGGTGCGGCCCACAGATAGGCCAGTCCCAGCGCGGGAACAATCAGGAAGCCCTGCAGCATCTTGGTCAGGAATGCCAGGCCAACCACGGCGCCGGCGGCCACCAGCCACTTCCAACCCGCCCTCTCAATGGCGCGGGTGGTGAAGTAGGCAGCAAGCACCAGGCACAGGGTGAGCATGGCGTCCGGGTTGTTGAACTTGAACATGAGCGCAGCCACCGGCGTCAGCGCCAGGGCAGCGCCGGCCAGCAGGCCTGCGGCAGGTCCCGAGACGCGTTTGACGGCCAAGTAGAGGAACCCGACGGCGGCCACCCCCATGAGTGCTTCCGGCACCAGCATGCTCAGTGGTGAAAAACCGAAGATGCGCCCTGCGAGGGCGGGGATCCAGAGTGCTGCCGGCGGCTTGTCCACCGTGATGGCGTTCCCTGCGTCCAGCGAGCCGAAAAGGAACGCCGTCCAGTCCTTGGTGCCGGCCTGGATGGCGGCTGCATAGAAGGAGTTTCCGTAGCCGGTTGCTGCCAGGTTCCACAGATACAGGACCGCCGTGGCTGCCAGGAGCCCCACGGCGGAAGGCCTCACCCAGCGGGGCTGCGCACCGAAGGCGTAGCGGGTCCAGCGGGGTGCGGTATCGGCCGCCCCGGGGGAGGAGGCAGCGTGGCCGGATGGCGACGGCTGCCGGCCGGCGGGTGAGCCGGCGTCCGCCGGCGAAATGGTGGAGGTCATGATGCTGCCGTTTCTGTCGAAGTGGGGGCGTCTTTGGTGGTCCGGTTGCCGTGGTTGCCGCGGAACACCCAGAGCCGGAACAGCAGGAACCGGACCGCCGTGGCTGCCAGGTTCGCCGCCACAACGGTGAGGACTTCCACCCACCGGTCAGGCGTCGTCGTCCGGTGTACAAAGGCGAGTGCTCCGGAGGTGAGCAGCAGGCCGATGCCGAACACGATCAGCCCTTCGAAGTGGTGCCGGACCGGGTTGCCGCCCTGGATGCCGAACGTGAAGCGCCTGTTGGCGCCAGTGTTGGCCACGGCGGTGATCAGCAGTGCAAGGAAGTTGGCCAACTGCGGGTCCATGAATCCCCGGCAGAACACGAAGATCAGCAGGTACGCCAAGGTTGAGGCGGCGCCAATCGCGGCGAACCGGACCAGCTGGCCGAAAAGGCTGCTGCCGCGTGTCTGCTCACCGGACCGCGAGGACGCCGGGATCGGACCCCGTGCCAGGGCTGCGCGCAGTTCCGGGACCGGGATGCGACCGTAGACCAAGTCGCGGGTGAGCCGGGCCATTCCCCTCACGTCGGCCAGTGCTGTGCGTACCACGTCCACGCTGGAATCGGGATCGTCGATCCAGTCAACGGGGACCTCATGGACACGCAGGCCGCAGCGTTCGGCGAGGACCAAAAGCTCGGTGTCGAAGAACCAGGAGTTGTCCACGGTGTAGGGCAGGATCTGCTGGGCGACGTCGGCGCGGATGGCTTTGAACCCGCACTGCGCGTCGCTGAACCGCGCGCCCATGAACGAGTGCAGCATCATGTTGTAGCTGCGTGAGATGAACTCCCGCTTGGGCCCGCGGACGACGCGGGAGTTGCGGGTCAGCCGGGTGCCGATGGCGAGGTCCGAATGCCCGGAAATCAGGGGCGCCAGCAGCGGCGGCAGGGCGGCGAGGTCGGTGGAAAGGTCCACGTCCATGTAGGCCAGCACCGGTGACGGGGAGGCCAGCCACACTTTGCGCAGGGCGTTGCCGCGGCCCTTCTCATCCAGGTGGACCGCCACGAGCTCAGGGAACTCCCGGGCCAGCCGCTCGGCGATCTTCAGGGTTCCATCCGTGCTGGCGTTGTCCGCCACGGTGATCCGGAAGCTGTGTGGAAAGGTATCCAGCAGGTGCCCGTGGAGCCGGCGAAGGCATTCCTCAAGGTCACGTTCCTCGTTGAAAACGGGAATGGTCACGTCAAGGACGGGGACGGTGGTACGGGTGTCCACGGGTGCGCGCCGCGCGGCATGTCCGCGGGAAGGAAGGCCCGCCGGGGCCACCGCGGCGTCCGGCAGGGTTCCTGAAGTGGAGTCGGTGAGCGTCATGGATCAACAGTGGCGCCGCCGGATTTGAGGGCTTTAGGCGCAACCTGTGATGTGCCTGTGTAACTGGCGCTGTGTAACTGGCGCTGTGCAACCGGCGCTGTGCAACTGGCGCGGGCTTGGCCTTCAGTGGCCACCGCCCTCTGCGTGTGTGGCGGTCAGGCGGCGGCGGGTCCGGGCACGGGAAGGCGGACCGCAAACTCGGTCCTGCCTGGCCGGGACACCAGTTCCACCGTGCCTCCGTGGGCCATGACGATGGATTCGACGATGGACAGGCCCAGGCCCGACGAGCCTTCTGAGCCTGAGCGGGCGGCGTCGGCCCGGGTGAAGCGCGAAAAGATGTTGCCCTGGAATTCGGCGGGGATGCCGGGCCCGTCGTCGGTAACCGTCACCACCACGCTCCCATCGGCCGAGCGCATCAACCCGGTGGTTACGGTGGTGCCGGCCGGTGTGTGCTTCCGGGCGTTGGACAGCAGGTTGGCCAGCACCTGGTGCAGCTGGGTGGCATCCCCGCGGACCGTGACGGGCTCGTCGGGCAGCGTCAGCTGCCACGTGTGGTCCGGGGCCATGACCTTTTCATCGCTGACGGTTTCCACCACCAGCTGGGTAAGGTCCACATCGGTGGTTTCGGTTGCCTTGCCCTCATCAAGCCTGGCCAGCAGGAGCAGGTCCTCCACCAGCGCGGTCATGCGCTCGGACTGGCTTTGGACGCGGCCCAGTGACTTCCGGCCGTCCTCGGTAAAGGTCTCGGTCATGCGCATCAGCTCGGTGTACCCGCGGATGGCGGTCAGGGGCGTCCTGAGCTCATGGGAAGCGTCCGCAACGAACTGGCGCACCTTCATCTCGCTGCGCTGCCGGGCTTCCAGGGCGCTGGAGACGTTGTCCAGCATCAGGTTCAGGGCATGGCCCACGCTGCCCACCTCGGTGGTGGGATGCGCTGCGGACGGCGGTACGCGCACGGCAAGCGCCACCTCGCCGGCGTCGAGGGGCAGTTTGGAGACCTTGGTGGCGACGTCGGACAGCTGTTCCAGCGGACGCATGGTCCGGCGGATCAAGGCAGTGCCCGCAAGCCCGATCACGACCAGGCCGCCCAGTGACACCAGCACCATCGTGAGCACCAGCGAGGCCTCGGTGCTTTGTTTCGTTGCCAGCGGCAGGCCGGTGATCACCACGTCGCCGTAAGGGGTGGCCGTGGCCATCAGCCGGTAATCGCCGTTGGACAGCTTGCGGTCCACGGGAAGGCCATTGCGGGGCAACGCCTGCAGGGTGGCCACATCGGCGGAAGTCAGCGCCGTGCGGGTGGCATCGGAAGACAGGAAGCCCGCCTCCCGGCTGACCTGGCCGCCCACCACCCGTGCGTTGAGCGTCCCCACACTCTGGCCCCGGGCATCGAGGGGGTCCGGTCGGCCGGACGGGTTGCCCTCCGGCGGCCGTCCGCGGGAGGCCAGCATCAGCTGCGAGTCCAGCTGGTTGGTCAGGACCACATCCATGGAGGCGTAGCTGACCACGCCGATGGCGCTGGAGATGGCCACCAGGAGCGCCATGGAGAGCAGGATCAGGCGGGTGCGGAGGTGCCAGGTGGACGGGTTGAACCAGGACCGGCCGGTGGGCCGGGGGACACCGGAAAGAGACACGCGTATCCTTTGGCTAGTCTGCGGGCTTGATGACGTAGCCTGCTCCGCGCACGGTGTGGATCATCGGCGGATGGTTGGCTTCGATCTTCTTGCGCAGGTAGGAAATGTACAGTTCCACGATGTTCGCCTGGCCGCCGAAGTCGTAATCCCAGACGTGGTCCAGGATCTGGGCCTTGCTGACCACGCGCTTGGGGTTTTCCATCAGGTACCGGAGGAGCTCGAACTGTGTTGCCGTCAGCTGGATCCCTTCCCCGGCACGGGTGACTTCACGGGTGTCCACATTGAGCACCAGGTCGCCGACCACCAGTTCGGCAGTGTCCATGGCGGCCACGCCGGAACGCTGCACCAGCCGGTGCAGGCGCAGCAGGACTTCCTCCATGCTGAAGGGCTTGGTGACGTAGTCGTCCCCGCCGGCGGCCAGTCCCACAATGCGGTCCTGGACGTCGTCTTTGGCCGTCAGGAAGAGCGCAGGCACCTCCGGCGCAAAGGCGCGGATCCTGCCCAGCAGCTCCACGCCGTCGAACCCCGGCAGCATGACGTCCAGCACCAGGACATCCGGGTGGAAGTCCTTGGCGAGCTTGACGGCAGTGGGACCGTCCGCTGCCACGGCCACAGACCAGCCCGCCATGCGCAGGCCCATGCTCATGAGCTCGGACAGGCTCGGCTCGTCATCCACCACCAGGGCACGGATCGGCGACCCGTCCGGGTGGGTGAGCTGGGGAAGGTTGTTGGTCATGGAGTGCGGGGATGCCATGGGACAACTCTCCGATCTGTCGGTTTGCCGACGCTTTGCCGTTGCTGTGCTCCAGCTGTGAGGTCCAGCCTAGCCACCTGAACCCAACGCAAGCTCTGCCCTGGGAATGCGGCCCCGAAGGTCACAGGCAGGCTTGGCCTGCCGCACAGCCGCCGCACAGCATGGCGGCAGACCCTGTTGGAACAACAGCATCACCACCATCAGTTTCAACTTCTTGGAGAAAGCCATGGATCAGCAAGACGACCGCGCCGTCCCCGGGGCATCGGGGCAACCCGGCGCCTCAGGACACACGCCCCAGCCGGCTCCAATCTGGGGCGGGGCAGCCGACGGCACGGACCGGGACGGGGCAGCCACAGGATGGCGTGTCCCCGCAGGCAGTACCAGCGGCCGCGGGGAGCCGGCCCGGTCACCCCAGGGGCAGCCTGTGCAGGGTTGGGGTTCGTCCGCTTCCGCTGCGCCTACCGCAGGCTGGGGAACGACGGCGGCACCTGGCCAGGTGCCAAACGCCGGCGGTGGGTGGGGCGCGCCGCAGCCGTACGCCTCCGGCACGTCTTCCCGTTCCGGTAAAGGAAACTGGACCGCGAAGAAAGGCCTGTTGGTAGGCGGCGTGGCGGTGGTTGTGGGCGCCGCGGCCGGTGCCGGCGCCTACGCTGCCGGAAACGGTGCCACTGCGGCGTCCGCGAACAACGGCCAGGGCACAGGTGCCGCGGGCCAGTTGGGCCCGGGAGGACAAAGCGGCATGACCGGACAGGGCGGCATGATGGGCCCCGGCGGCCAAAGCGGCATGGACGGCGGAATGGGCATGGACGGCGGCCCCGGTGGCCTGGGGATGGGAGCGGCCGGCCTGAACGCTGCCGTCCACTCCGAATACGTGGTCCTCCAGGATTCGACCTACGTGACCATGGCGGGCCAGACAGGCACGGTCACGGAGGTTTCCGCGACCTCCCTGACCGTCAGGAGCGGGGACGGCTTCTCCCGTACCTATGCGGTCGGTTCCGGCGTGCAGGTCACGCAGGGAATGCGGCAGCGGGGCAGTGCATCCACCAGCAGCACGCTCAGCATGTCCAACGTGACCACGGGAGCGGGCGTCCGGGTGACGGCCGTGAAGGATTCGGACACCTACACCGCCCAGACCATCCAGCTGGCAACATCCGGCACGGCAACCACTCCGGGCTCCGGAGCAAGCAGTAACTGACACGCAAAGACGAACGGGGCGAACCATGTGGGGCCGGGCACCCGACGGTCCCGCGGCAAAAAAATTCTGGAGGAGAGGGAATGTCGGCTGGACAGGAGCGGAGCCTGGCCAGCCGATTCTATGTCAAACGGTTGAATTTCAGAGAGATTCGGTCAAATCTGATTCGAGCGAATAATGTTCTGCAAACGGGTAGATAGAAGGCCATCCACCGGATAAGCATCAAAAATAAATCCCTCTTCCGAAATAGTGATCTACCGCACAATCCTGCGTTTCGTCTCACAATGCGGACGATTTGGTCCATTGTTACTTGCAAGTTGGCATTGTTACGCTGCACACTTCCAATGTGAACAAGAACTCAACAGCACCTGCAGCCGCAGAATATTGGCCCAGCACATCCGCTGCTGCCGACATGCGCTGTTGTCGAATGCACGCCTGACCTTCCCACCCAACGAAGTTCTTAGGCATTCGCCCCCAAGCCCAGCGTCGGGCGCCCATCCCCGGTTCCTGTGACGGGGAAGCCAGCATTCGAGCCGCGAAAACGGCCATTTCACATTGAGGTAAGCATTTCATGTCAGTTGCATCCGGATACGTCCACATCTCAGTCCGTAACGCCGCCAAGGCAGGCCAGCCCTCCGGCCTTCGTCCCGGTTTCGGCCCGCGCCCGGCACTCGCTCCCTCCACTCCCGGAAGCAGCTTCCCCGGCCAGGGTTTCGCCCCGCAGGGATACAACCCCAACTCATACGGGCAGCTCCGCGCCGTACATCCCGCAGACTCCGCGCCGGTGACCGCTCCCACCCCCGTCGTGGCCGGCGCCAACCAGGTCCGCCCTGTCGCCAACGAGAACGTCGCCCGCGGATTCGTCCTCTACATGGGCATCGACGAGGAGACCGCGGCAGCAGCCGGAACCTCCATCGCCAAGCTCGCGCAGGAAATCCGCGCATACGCCCAGTCGCTGGTCTCCGGCGCCGAAAGCTACGCCGCCGTCGCAGTAGCCCCGGCCGGCACCCCCGGTTCCGCTCTCGACGTCGTCCGTTCCACCTTCGGCGACCCCACCGTGAACTCCCGCCAGCGCTCGGAAACCCCGCGCCCTGCCCAGCCGCAGGAACCGCGCCCCTCCGGCGTGCTCATCGACCTCGCCCGCCGCGAAGTCCACCTCGACGGCGAATCCCTGAACCTGACGTTCAAGGAGTTCGAACTCCTCAACTACCTCGTCGAAAACGGAACCCGCACCGTGGGCCGTGACGAACTGCTCGAAGGTCTCTGGCGCAACGCCGAAGAGGTTCCCAACGAGCGCACCATCGACGTCCATATCCGCCGCCTCCGCTCCAAACTGGGCCGCCTCGCCAACACCGTCCGCACCGTCCGCGGCCAGGGCTACCGGTTCTACGAGCACCCGGAAGTTGTTGTCTGGGCCGCTCCGGAGTACTCGATCTAGTTCCTCTGTACGGGAGGCGCCCGCCCTCTGGGGGTCCTCGTGTCACTGTGGGCATGCTTTGGTGCGGTTCTCTGTTGCTGAGGCCTGTATTTGCGGGCGCCCTCTGCTTTTGCTGGGGCTAGGCTTGGGCCATGAGTTCGCACCATGTCCGACGCCTTGTGATCATGCGCCACGCCAAGGCCGACTGGCCCGGCGGGGTGGCCGACCATGAGCGGCCGCTCGAGGAGCGCGGGCACAGGGAGGCGCCGCTGGCCGGCCGCTGGCTGCTCAAGCACAACATCGTCCCGGACTTCATCCTGTGCTCCAGCGCGCTGCGCACGCGGCAGACCTGCACCTGGGTCTGCTCCGAACTCGGTGACAAAGCGCCGACGCCCAAGCTGGAAGACGGCCTGTATGCGGCTTCGGCCCTCCGGATGCTCACCGTGGTCAACCACGTGCCGGACACCGTGACCACCCTGATGGTGATCGCGCACCTGCCCGGCGTGCAGGACCTGGCCATGCACCTCGCCTCACGCGACTCCGACCACGACGCCTACATGGACGCCGCCACCCGCTTTCCCACCAATGCGCTTACGGTCCTGGAGACGGAGAAAACGTGGGCGGAACTCGATGGGCAGGATGCCCGGATCACCCGCTTCAAGGTGCCCCGGGCCCACTAGCCCCAGCCTCACCAGCTACCGGGCCCACTGGCTCCCAGCCTCACCGGCTCCTGGCCCATCCGCCGCGATGCCGCGCAGCAGCGCCGCGACGTGCCTGATGCCCGGACTGGCCGTCATGGTCCTGCGATGGACCAGCCCCACCTGCCGCGCCTGGACCGGATTGACCACTGGAATTGCGACGACGTCCGGAGGCAGCGCCGGGCGTCCCAGCCGGGGCACCAGGGCAACCGCCACGCCCTGCTCCACGAAAGCGATGTGCGTGGCAAAATCCGGATCGTAAACCCTGATGTCCGGAACCCGGCCCAGGTCGGCGAAGATCCGCAGGAGCGCTTCATTGCAGATCGCGCCGGCCGGCGTACTGATCCAGCGCTCGTCGACAAGCTGGGCAGGGTCAACTTCCGCCCTAAGCGCGAGTGGATGCCCGCGGTGGACCAGGACATCGGCCACGTCCTCGCACAGCCACTCCAGCGCCAGGTGCTCAGGGATCACCAGCGGCACGGAGTTCCAGTTGTGCACCAGGCCCAGGTCGGCTTCGCCGTTGGCTACCCTGGCCACGGCCTCGCGCGGGTCCTCCGCCAGGACGGAAATGTCGAGCGCCGCCCCCGACTGCCCAACCTGGGCCAGCAGAGGCCCCACCAGTCCGCGGCAGGCAGTGGAAAACGAAACGATGCGGAGGCTGCCGCTGGGCTTCGCCGGGTCTGCCAGCAGCGTGGACTCCAACTCCTCCAGCTCTGCCAGGATGCGCCGCCCATAAGCCGCCAGGGCCAGCCCCCGCTCGGTGAGCAGAACCCCGCGGCCGCGGCGTTCCAGGACAGCGAAGCCGCCCTCTTTCTCCAACTTCTTCACCTGCTGGGACACGGCGGACGGGCTGAATCCCATGGCTTCCGCCGCCGCAATAACCGTCCCATGCTGCTCGATTGCCGCAAGGGCGCGCAACGACCCGATGTCGATCATGAAGAAAACGTACACGATCCAGTGCTGAATTACGCGCTGGTGCTTCATTGATACCTCTGCCAGAGTGGGAGCGTGAGCCTGCGCGAATCCCTCCTTGCCGTCCTTGTAGCCCTGCTGTGGGGCCTGAATTTCGTGGCCATCGACATCGGGCTCCACGCCGGCGGCCGGAACTTTCCCCCGTTGCTGTTCGTCGCGCTGCGTTTCGTCCTGGTGGTTGTCCCCTGGATCTTCTTCGTCAGGAAGCCGGACGTGGGCTGGAAGGCCATTATCGGCGTCGGACTTTTCATGAGCGCCGGCCAGTTCGGCCTTCTGTACCTTGCCATGGCGCTTGGCATGCCGGCCGGTCTTGCCTCGCTGGTGCTTCAGGCACAGGTGCTCCTGACCGTCCTGCTCGCCGCCGGGTTCCTGCATGAGCGGCCCAGCGCACGCCAGCTGGCGGGTGTCGGGCTGGGGGTAGCAGGACTCGCCCTGGTGGCCGTGGGACGAAGCGCCGTGGCACCGCTCCTGCCGCTGGTCATCGTCCTGGCGGCGGCACTGTCCTGGGCAGCCGGAAACGTCATTGCCCGGAAGGCCAGGGCTGCCTCCGGCCTGGGGCTGGTTGTCTGGTCCGGAGCTGTGGTGCCACTGCCGCTGGGGGCGTTGTCGCTGGTGGTTGACGGGCCGGGCGCCGTGTGGGACTCGCTGTCCAATCTCCAGGGGCCAACCATGCTCAGCGCCCTCTACACCGCTGTTTTCGCCTCACTGGTGGGCTACGGAATCTGGAACCGGCTCCTGGCCAGCCACCCGTCGTCGGCTGTTGTTCCGTTCACCTTGCTGGTCCCCGTGGTGGGCATGAGTGCTGCATGGCTGGTGCTCGGGGAGGTGCCGTCGCCAACGGAGCTGGCGGGCGGGCTGCTCCTCCTGGGCGGGGTGGCGACGGCGGTGCTCACCGGTGCAGGCAGGCGGCGTCAGCGCCGGGAAGCGGAGCCGCTCCCGGACCTGGGTGCCGGCCTGGCTGAGGGGGAGGCGGACGACGACGGGCGCCTGGCTGCGGTCGAAGAGCCGCCGGACGGTCTACGGGTGACGGAGGCCCGCTGAGGGGCGGAGGCCTGGTTGCCGGAGCGCGCGGAAGGACGCGTTGCCTGGGGACTTCCGCGCCTGGCGGAGGAAGGCCTGCGGGCCGGCATTGCCTGGCCCCTTCCCGGCCATAAGGCACCCAGGAAGAGGATCCCGAACGTTCCGGCAAGGGCGCAGGCGGCACCCACGAAGTAGTTGTCGGGGTCGTCCGTGGGGAGTGGGGTGCCCAGGAATGAGGACTGGCCGCTGAACGCCAGCTCCCACGTGCTGACGAACGCCAGGGAGAAGCCGAGTGCCAGGGCGGTCCCGGCGCCCGCGGCCAGCAGGGCAAACCGCCGCCGCCTGACCAGGATCTCGGCAAGCGCGCCGAGGTAGGCCAGCCCCAGGACGCCCAGGAAAGCCAGGAAGACCGGTTCGGCCAGTGTCATCGCCGTGAGTACCAGCAGCCCCGCAGCGACGACGCCGCAGATGACCGCGAACTTTCCGCTCTTCCCCGTATGGCGCATGTGCTCCATCATCCCCGAGGAGCCGGCTCCTTGAGGACGTAGCCGCGCATGATGGCCATGATTGCTGCAACACTTTGGTCACGGGTGCGCTCGGGGTTGTAGGTCTGCCGGTCCAGGCCCACCACGAAGCAGGCCCCAAAGATGGCCGTCTCCAGGCTGCCCCGGGACACCGATTCGTCCACGGGATAGGCCTTGGCCACCCTCTCCACGGCCTGGCCAATGACCTCCAGGAGCTCGCGGCGCAGGACCGAGAAGGTGCCCTGCCATTCGCTGGGGATCCGCCAGTTCTCGCTGACCCACAGGCGGGCGAAGGAAGGGTACTCGGCCATGAAATCCATGGCCTGGCCGATCATCGCTTCCATGGCCAGCAAGGGGTCCCGGCCGGTGCCTTCGCTGTCCGCGGCCTCGAGCAGCTGCGCCTTGAGGATGTCCACACCGTGCCGCAGAAGCTGCGCGATCAGCTCCGATTTGCTGCCGAAGTTGTAGTAGACGGTGCCCTTGGAGACCCCGGCCGCCGCTGCGATCTCATCCACCGTGACACTGGCCGCGCCGCGCTCGCCGATCAGCTCCATGGAGGCATCGAACAGTTTCTGGCGGGTGGCGTTGGTGCGGGCGGGCCGGAGCCCTTTGCCCGCGGCCGTGGGTTCGGTGCTCATACCGCGATCTCCGGTTTCAGTGTCTTGAGCGTCCAGTATTTGTTCTTGCGTACTGCGAGGGTGGACATGGCCGCCCCCAGCAGGGTGTAGCCCAGCAGGCCCGCCAGCGTGGGGGCAATCATGGACAGGTCACCGCCGTAAATCAGGTGCCGCATCCCGGTCACCACGTAACCCATGGGCAGGACCTGATGCACCACGTGCAGCGGCTGCGGGGTGGTCTGCCACGGGAACGTGCCGCCGGATGACACCAGCTGCAGGACCAGCAGGATGAGCACCACCAGCTTGCCCGGCGAACCCAGCAGCGCCACCACACCCTGGATGAGCGCGCTGAACGCCATGGCAGCGGCGAGCATGAACAGCCACATCAGGACCGGGTGCGCCGGGTCCAGGCCCAGGGCCACGTCCACCACCAGGGTCAGCAGCGACGCCTGCACCACCGAGACCAGCAGGAAGGGAAGCCAGCCGCCCAACGCGACCTTCCACGACGGCGCGTTGGAGGCCAGTGCCCGCTGGGTGATGGGGCGCATGGCCTGGACCAGCATGAAGATCCCGATCCACAGGGCGAGCGTGAGGAAGAACGGCGCCAGCCCCGCACCGTACGATCCGGCCTTGGCCTGCGAGACGTTGCTGACCGCCACAGGATCGGCCATGACCTGGGACAGGTTGCTCTTCTGGGCATCGTCCGGGTTGGGGACCTGGCCGGCGCCCTTCCCGATCTCGTCGGCGAGAGTACCGGACCCCGTCGCGGCCTGGGCCGCTCCGTCGGACACCTGCGCTGCCCCCGCATCCACCTTCCGTGCTCCGTCCGCAAGGCCGGCGGCACCGTCGACGGCGGACTGCTCACCGGCTGCCAGCGCGGCAGCGCCCGTGTGCAGCTGGTCAGCCCCTGCCGAGGCCTGCGCGATCGCGTCCCTGAGGGCCGGCATCCCGGCTGCCAGCTGGGCTGCGCCGACACTGACCGCCTCGGAACCGCTGGCCAGCTGCTGGACCTGGGCCGCATCCGTCTGGATCCTGCTTTTGGCCGCTGCCACGGGGCTGGATGCCGCGGCGGCGTCGAAATCCGCCAGCACCTTGTCCGCCTGCTCCTGCGTCAGGACGCCCGAGGCGACGAGCCTGCTGTTGGACTCCACCACCCGGGAGCGCAGTCCCTGGTCCGCTGCCTCCAGCTGCGCCGCCACATCCTGGACCTTGGCGTTCAACTGGGCGTTCCCGGCAGCCACCTGGGCGGCGCCGGACGCGAGGGTCTGGGTATCGGTTGGCAGGGTGGCCGTCTTGTCCTTCAGGACTGACAGTCCGCTGCTGAGCTGCCCCGCGCCGTCGGTCAGCTGGTTGGCGCCGTCCCGCAGCTTCAGCTGGCCGGCGTACAACTGGTCCGCCCCGCTGCTCAGGGCCGAGGTCCCCTCGTGGAGGGTGACCGTTCCGTCCCTGAGCGTGGCCACGCCGTCTGCCAGCCGGGTGGCACCGTCCGCGGCCTGGACCATCTTGGAGTGGATGGTGCCGAACCCGGTGAGCAGCTGGTTGGCGGTCTCCTCACCCACCTCCTTGGCGACACTGGAGTGCACGGCAGTGGTCAGCTTGTCCACGATCGTGCTCAGGAGGTAGTTGTTGGCGTCGTTCGTGGTCACGTTCAACATGGCCTGGCTGGCCGAGTCGAAGCTGCCGGGCGATACCAGGTTGGCCGAAAAGTCCTTGGGGATCTTCAGTGCGAAGGCGTACTGCCCGCTGCTCACACCCGCGTCGGCCTCCGTGGAGCTGGCCACCGGCACCCAGTGGAAGACATTGCCTTCCACCAGGCTGTCCGCCACTTTTGTTCCGGCCTCAAGCCGGCTGCCGTCCGCCGTGGTTGCGCCCGCATCCTCCACCACCAGGGCTGCGTCCAGGTTGTTGAGGTGGCCGTACGGATCCCAGTTCGCGTAGAGGTACACCGCGCCGTAGAGGAGGGGGACCATGGTCAGCGCCAGAATGGTCAGCTTGGGGAGCAGGCCGCCGGTCATGCGCTTGAGTTCGGAGCGGGCCAGCCGCAGG
The DNA here is from genome assembly GCF_057747955.1 of Arthrobacter sp. SDR-2R. Lineage (NCBI taxonomy): Bacteria > Bacillati > Actinomycetota > Actinomycetes > Micrococcales > Micrococcaceae > Arthrobacter > Arthrobacter sp. SDR-2R. The sequence continues at coordinate 4,160,533 of NZ_CM173231.1, read as the reverse complement.
ACAGTCACTTGGCAACCTCTGTTTCGAGTGGGGTTTCCTGGTTTTCCGGGTCCGGCCCGGCTTCCGCGGCAGGGGCCGGCTCCGGGGCGGCGTTGCCGATGGCGGCGACGGGCCCGTCCCATGAGCCGGGGACGGCGCTGACGGCCGCAACGACGGCAAGCGGCCGCCCGCCGTCGTACGCCAGCTGCTGCAGGCGCGGCAGCCAGGTGAGCTCATCTGCACTGTGGCGGTCCGGGGAATCCACCACCAGCAGGTCCGTGCGGGGGTTGGCCAGGGCCAGCGCCGTGAGGAGTTCGAGCCGCCGGCGGGGCTCAAGCTGTTCCGTCCAGAGGCCCGCGATGTCCTCGAACCGGTTGACCTTGAGCCACGGGCCGCTGAGCAATGCCCCACGGTAGCGCCGGGGTATCAGAGCCAGGTCCTCGGTCACCAGGTCGCGGACGCTGAGGTGTTCTTCAGGTTCATTGACGCCGGGGGAGTCCACCAGGGCCGCTGCCAGGCGGAGCTGCTTGGTCCGGGGACTGTTGTCCCAGCCGACCTGGCCGCCCGAAGCCTTCATCCTCCCGCTGAGCAGGAGGGACAAAGCGGTGCGCTGGTCCTGGCGGTCACCGGTAACGAGCAGCAGTTCGCCGCGGCCCACGGCCAGCGAGGTTGGCGGAAGCAGCGGGTCCCGGCGTCCTTTGGCATGGAGCTGGAGTGCTGAGAGCAAGGCTTGCCTTTCGCAGGAATGGTCTGCATCAAGGCTAACCGAACTGACTGGTCAGTTCAAATAAGTGTCACAGGCCGTACTTCTCCAGCAGCCGGAGCCACACCTCACTGATGGTGGGGTAGGAGGGGACGGCATGCCACAGGCGGTCCAGCGGCACCTCGCCCACCACGGCGATCGTGGCCGCGTGCAGCAGTTCCGCCACGTCCGGGCCGGCGAACGTTGCGCCAAGGAGGACCCGTCGGTCTTCATCAACCACCAGTTGGGCCCAGCCTTCGTAGTTCTCCGAATGGAGCGACGATCCGGCCACCTGGATGGGCAGCTCCACCGAGGACGCGTTGTACCCGTCCTTCCTGGCCGCCTGCAGGGTGCGTCCCACGCTGGCCAGCTCGGGGTCCGTGAAGACGACGCTGGGCACGGCGTGCTGGTTGGCCGTCTGGGCGAAGCGGGTCCACTCGCCGGGCGTGCCCTTGAGCTCGCCCCTGGCCCGTGCAGCAATGGCGTCAGCGGTGGCCCGCGCCTCGTACTTGCCCTGGTGGGTGAAAAGGTTATGGCCGGCGGCGTCTCCCACCGCGTACAGCCAGGGTTCGTCACCGGGGGTTCCCTGGACCAGGCCGGAGGTGTCCGTGGTGAGCGAAAGGTGCCCGGAGCCGTCCGGCTCGAACCCGACGCTCTCCAGGCCCAGGCCTTCGAGGGCCGGATGCCGGCCCGTTGAGACCAGGACCTTCTCGGCCGTGACGTCGGTTCCGTCGCCCAGGCTGACGGTGAGGGTGCCGTCGCCGTTCTCGCTGACGCGCTTGGTGGCGGTGTTCAAGCGGAGTTCGACGCCGTCCGCGCGCAGTCCTGCCGCAACCAGTGCCGCGGCCTCCTCCGGAAAGTTGCCCAGCAGCCCGCTGCGCGCCACCAGGGTCACGCTGGAGCCCAGGCGGGCGAAGGCCTGGGCCAGTTCGGCGCCGGCCACGCCGCCGCCCAATACTGCCAGGCGCTCCGGAACCTCGGCCGCCGATGTGGCTTCACGGGTTCCCCAGACCTGTACATCCTGCAGACCGTCGATGGGCGGGGTGTTGGGGGTGGAGCCGGTGGCGAGTACTACGGCATGCCGCGCCCGCAGCAGGTGGCGGGTACCGTCCAGGCCTGCCACCTCCACCGCCCTGGGGGCGGTCAGCCATGCATGGCCGCGCACCAGGTCGATGCCGGTGTCCTCCACCCATGAGACCTGGCTGTCGTCCTGCCAGTTGGAGGTGAAATAGTTTCGGCGTTCCAGGACGGCCGCGGCATCGAGGGTACGGGTGACTGCTTCCTTGGCGCCCGGCGTCGTCTGTGCTCCGTGCAGCGCGGTGCCGGGCCGCAGGAGTGCCTTCGATGGCATGCAGGCCCAGTAGGAGCATTCGCCGCCCACCAGTTCCGCTTCCACGAGCACGGCGGTGAGCCCGCCCTCCACAACGCGGCCGGCCACGTTTTCCCCCACGGCGCCTGCGCCGATAACAACAACATCAAATTCGCGCTCAGCGGCGTCGGGCATCATGTGCAAAGCCTAGCCGGGGATCACGGGCCCGGCTGCACAAAAAAGGTCCGCACCGGCGAGCCGGTGCGGACCTTGTTGGTGCGCCCAAAGGGATTCGAACCCCTGACCTTCTGTTCCGTAGACAGACGCTCTATCCAGCTGAGCTATGGGCGCATTCCGTGTCCCGGGAGAAGAACCGCTCTCCCCGAACCTCGAATTACTTTACGCGAGCAGGGCCCGTAGTGCCAAATCGAACCGACTGTAATCTCCGCAACTAGACCGGTATAGGTGACCTTTGTCACTTAATCGGCTTTTTTGCGGGAATAATTCCTTGATTTTCCGCGGAATTCACATTTGGTGACCGGAGATGTCAGTCAAGCTCCCCAAAAACTCCACTGGTCCGGACCATAGCATTTAGCTCACACCGATGAACCCGAGGAAGGGAACTGCAATGGGCGATCTGGCGCAGAAGCCGCTGCTTGAGAAAGCACCCACCACACATGCCGGCCTGCTGGCATGGGTCGAAGAGGTTGCTGAGCTTACGCAGCCGGACCGCATTTACTGGGTTGACGGGTCCGAAGAGGAAAACACCCGCCTTACCGACGAGCTTGTTGCTGCCGGCACCCTGACCAGGCTCAACCAGGACCTCTTCCCGAACTCCTTCGCTGCGTTCTCCGATCCCGCTGACGTCGCCCGCGTCGAGGAACAGACCTTCATCTGCTCGGAAAACCGGCGTGACGCCGGCTTCACCAATAACTGGATGGAACCGCGGGAGATGAAGGAGAAGCTGCGCGGGCTGTTCGCCGGTTCCATGCGCGGCCGCACCATGTACGTCATCCCGTTCGTCATGGGCCACCTCGACGCAGAGGACCCCAAGTTCGGCGTGGAAATCACCGACAGTGCCTACGTTGTCGCTTCCATGCGCATCATGGCGAACATCGGCACCGAGGTCCTGGACAGGATCACGGCCACCAACGCCTTCTTCGTTCCGGCCCTGCACTCCCTCGGCGCACCGCTGGCCCCCGGCCAGGACGACGTGCCGTGGCCCTGCAACCCGGACAAATGGATTGTCCACTTCCCCGAAGAGCGCTCCATCTGGTCCTTTGGCTCCGGCTACGGCGGCAACGCCCTCCTTGGGAAGAAGTGCTACGCCCTGCGCATCGCCTCGGTCATGGCGCGTGACGAGGGCTGGCTGGCCGAGCACATGCTCATCCTCAAGCTCACCTCGCCGGAGAAGAAGTCGTACTACATGTCCGCGGCCTTCCCCTCGGCCTGCGGCAAGACCAACCTTGCCCTGCTCGACCCCACCATTGAAGGCTGGGAAGTCGAAACCCTTGGCGACGACATCACCTGGATGCGGATCGGCAAGGAAGGCGAGCTGCGCGCCACCAACCCGGAGGCCGGCCTCTTCGGCGTAGCCCCCGGCACCGGCTGGGGCACCAACCCGAACGCCATGCGCGCCATTGCCAAGGGCCACAGCATCTTCACCAACGTGGCATTGACCGACGACGGCGGCGTCTGGTGGGAGGGCATGACGGACGAGGTTCCGGCGCACCTGACCGACTGGCAGGGCAACTCCTGGACCCCAGATTCGGGCCGTCCCGCCGCCCACCCGAACTCCCGGTTCTGCACCCCCATCTCGCAGGTGGACATGCTTGCCGAGGAATACTACAGCCCGGAAGGCGTGGAGCTCTCGGCCATCCTGTTCGGCGGCCGCCGCAAGACCACCGTTCCCCTGGTCACCGAGGCACGCAGCTGGACCAACGGCATCTTCATGGGGTCCACCCTTTCCTCCGAAACCACGGCCGCAGCCGCCGGACAGGTCGGCGTGCTCCGCCGCGACCCGATGGCCATGCTGCCCTTCATCGGTTACGACGCCGGCGACTACCTGAAGCACTGGATCAGCGTCTCCGGGAAGGCCAACCCCGAACGCCTGCCGCACATCTTCCTGGTGAACTGGTTCCGCCGCACCGCCGACGGTGGATTTGCCTGGCCCGGCTTCGGCGACAACGCCCGCGTCCTGAAGTGGGCCATCGAGCGGATCGAAGGGAAGGCGGACGCCGTCGAAACACCCATCGGCTTCGTGCCCGCCGGCCATTCACTTGACCTCACCGGCCTTGACCTGACCCACGCCCACGTGGAGGACGCTGTCCGCGTGGACCGCGGGGAATGGGACGCCGAGCTGGCCTCCATCGAGGAGTGGTACGCCAAGTTCGGGGATTCACTCCCGGATGCCCTGCGTGCCGAGCTCGCTTCCCTCAAGGAACGCATGGCCAAGCACTAGTCACTGCTGAAGCCACGACGGCGGCCCCGCACCTTTTTCGAAAAGGTGCGGGGCCGCCGTCGTTGGATGGCTGTTTCAGCTGGCGAGCCAGATGTCCGGGCCGAAGACCTCGTAGTGGATCTTGGTGGCCGGGATGCCGGCGTTGATGGCCTCGTTGCGGATGTTCTTCATGAACGGCAGGGGGCCGCAGAGGTAGAGGGAGGCGTCCGCCGGAAGGTCCACTTCGCGCAGGGACATGAACCCTTCCCGGGCGCCCTCCACCGGCTTCTCCAGCCACAGCTGGAGTTCCGCGCCGTCCAGGCGCTCGACGTCGTCCGTCATCTGGCTGCGCAGGGCCCAGCTGTCCAGGGTGCTTTCGGCATGCAGCACCAGGACCTGCCGGTCGGAGCCTGATTCGGCGAGGGAGCGGAGGATGGAGGCGGTGGGCGTGCAGCCAATGCCGGCGGAGGCGAGGACCACGGGGCCGTCGCCCTCCTTGAGCGTGATCTCGCCGTAGGGGTTGGAGATCTCGACGACGTCGCCCACCTGGACGGTGTGGTGCAGGACGGGGGAGACCTCGCCGCCGTCGTCCAGCTTGGTGGTGAAGATGCGGCTGGTGCCTGCATCGCCGGAGAGGGAGTACTGGCGGACCTGGCGCAGCCCGTCCGGGAGGGCCACTTTGACGCTGATGTACTGGCCGGGCAGGGCGGGGGTGACGGGGGTGTCGTCGGCCGGCTCCAGGGTGAAGGTCATGGACCCGGTTCCTGCCGGTGCCTTGGCTGCCACCCGCCAGGGCGTCCACATTTTGTCGTTGGCCTGCGCGGCGTAGAGGCCCTTTTCGAGCTTGATCAGGGCGTCCGCCATCAGCCAGTACACCTCGGTCCAGGCTTCGGCGATTTCAGGAGTGATCACCTCGGCCAGGTCCTCGGCGATGGCGGCGAACAGGTGCTCGTAGACCACCTGGTACTGCGGCTCCGTGATGCCCAGGGAGGCGTGCCGGTGCGCGATGCGCGAAAGGACAGTTTCCGGCAGGGTGCCCGGGTTGTTCACCAGATGGGTGGCGAAGGCGGCGATGCTCCCGGCGAGGGCCTGCTGCTGGTTGCCGGAGCGCTGGTTGGAGCGGCTGAACAGGCCATCCATCAGTTCGGGGTGCGCCGCGAACAGGCGGGCGTAGAAGTTGGGGGTGATGGATCCGATCCGGGAACCGACCAGCGGCAGGGTGGCCTCAATGACGGGGCGGGACTTGTCCGAGAGCATCTGAACTCCTGAGGTAGTGGCCGGGGCCTTCGTCCGGCCGGAGGAAAACTCATATTTGAAATACGAGTATTTCTGCCTCAGTTCTACACCTTGTAGAAGTTTGAAATCAAACCGGGAGCCTGCGCTCGGATAGTCGGTTCAAAGCCCCGGGCGGAGGCCGATCATCTGGAAGACCGGAGCCATTTGCCGGGCCTGGGGGAGTTCCGCGATCACCACGGAGTCCAGCTCCGCATAGAAGGCTTCGCGGGCGCGGGCCAGTGCGCCGCGCAGTTTGCACTCGTTAATGAGCGGGCAGTTGCCGCCAGGCGCAACACAATCGGCAGGATCGGTGCGGGTATCAAGCTGCCGCAGGATCTGGCCCACGGAGGCGATCCGGCCCGCATGGCTGAGCCGGGAACCGCCGGACCGGCCCCGGACAACCTCAATCAGGCCCATGCTCCGCAGTTTGGCCATGGCCTTGCTGACATGGTTGTAGGGTGTGCCCACCGCGTCCGCGATGCTCTGGGTGGTGAGCAGCGTGCCGTCCGGAACGGCTGCGAGCACCATGAGTGCTCGCAGGCTGACGTCAGCGAAGGCATTGATCTTCATGGCTGCGGGTCCGGTCTAGTCCACCCAGATCGCAGGCTCGCTGGCGTCCGCGCCCAGTTCGCCGAACTCCCAGGACTGTGTGGTTGCGTTGGCGGAGTATGGCAGCACGGCCGCAAACAGGGATCCGTCGCGGTGTTCGGCGGCCACATGGATGGCGTCCGAATCCTCCTCCACCAGCAGGATGTCGCAGACCACCGCGGCGGCGCGGAAATCGTCCCGGTTCTGGCGGAGGAGGGCCTGAAGGTCGTGGATCATGGCATCCGCGTCGAAATCCCCGTCCGCGCCGTCGGCGGCATCAGCAGGCGAGACGGCCACCAGCCGCACCTCGCCGTCGTTCTGGACTGTCAGCGCGAAAGGCAGGAAACCGCCGTTGCGCTGGAGCTGCTCCTGGGCCGCGCTGACGCCCGTGCCCAGGAGGTTCTCCAGGTCAGTTGCCGTGGCCTCGGAGACGGAATCGCGCCAGCTTTCCTGCCCGCCGGTTCCGCCCGCTGCCTGCCCCGTGTGGTCAGCCATCCGCTGCTAGGCCCGCACCAGGGACAGGACGCGGTCGCGGATGCGTTCCATGGTGGCCCGGTCCGTTGCCTCGGCATTGAGCCGCAGGAACGGTTCGGTGTTGGAAGGGCGGAGGTTGAACCAGTAGCTGCCGTCGTTGGCCGTGAACGTGCTGCCATCCATGTTGTCCACGGTGAGGTCCTCGTCCGCGAAGGCCTGGCGCACCCGCTCCACCGCTGCGGGCTTGTCCTCCACCTCGGAGTTGATCTCGCCGGAGCTGACATACGGCTCGTATTCGCGGGCCAGCTCGGAGAGCGGGCCGTCCTGCTCGCCCAGGGCTGCCAGGACGTGCATGGCGGCCAGCATGCCGGTGTCAGCGTTCCAGAAGTCGCGGAAGTAGAAGTGGGCGGAGTGCTCGCCGCCGAATACTGCGCCTTCCTTTGCCATGACTGCCTTGATGAAGGAGTGGCCCACGCGCGTGCGGACGGCGCGGCCGCCGTCGTGCTCCACCAGTTCGGCGACGGCGCGGGAGGTCAGCAGGTTGTGGATGATGGCGGGCTTTTCCTCGCCCTGGGCCTTGGCGCGGGCGATCTCGCGGCGGGCCACCATGCCGGTGATGGCCGACGGCGAGACGGGCTCGCCCTTCTCGTCGATGACAAAGCAGCGGTCGGCGTCGCCGTCGAAGGCCAGGCCGATGTCCGCGCCGTGTTCGATGACAGCTGCCTGCAGGTCGCGGAGGTTTTCCGGCTCCAGGGGGTTGGCCGGGTGGTTGGGGAAGGAACCGTCCAGTTCGAAATACAGGGGAACGATGTCGAAAGGCAGCTTGGGCAGCAGCGCGTCACCCAGGACGGCCGGGGTGGTCAGGCCGGCCATGCCGTTGCCTGCATCCACCACCACCTTCAGGGGGCGGGACGCGGAGAGGTCAACGAGCTTGCGGAGGTACTCGGAGTAGTCCTTGAGCACGTCGCGGACACTGATGAGGCCGCGCGTGCCGCCTGCGGGGATTGACCCGGAGTTGAGGTACTGCTCCGCGAGGGCCTGGATCTCCTTGAGGCCGGTTTCGGAGGAGATGGGGACGGCGCCCGCCTTGGCCATCTTGATGCCGTTGTATTCGGCGGGGTTGTGGCTGGCGGTGAAGGTGGCCCCGGCGCGGTTGAGGAACCCGCAGGCAAAGTACAGCTCATCGGTGGAGATCAGGTCCAGGAGCTCCACATTGGCGCCGCGGGCTGCCGCTCCGTTGGCGAAGGCCTTGGTGAACTCGGGGGAGGAGGGGCGCATGTCCCCGCCCACCACGATGGTCTGGCCTTCGAGCTGCAGGACATCCACGAACGCAGCCCCCACGGCTTCGACGATTTCGGCGGTGATCGACTCGCCTACAATCCCACGGACGTCGTAGGCCTTGAAGGATGCCGAAAGGTCAAATGTCGTTGTCTGTTCGCTAGTCACGGGCTTTATCTTACGTGGGCAGCGCTTCCGGCCAATGTGGATTGGGGAGCTCTTTCGTAACAGGTCCGCTTTGCGGCCGGCTTTCCACATAGCAGCCCGCGGCTGTGCAGGGTGTCGGAGGGTGCTGGGATACTGAACCAATGGCCGATAACCAGTACACGTCCACAGTTTCCGCTACCGCCGTTGCAGACATGGCAGCTCCCGGCGCATCGGGCACCGCCACCCATGCCGAAGCGCTTGAGGTCCTGCGGGGCCTGGTGGGGCACCCGGACGCGGTCTTCCATGACGGGCAGTTTGAGGCCATTGAGGCACTGGTCGACGGCGGGCGGCGGGCTTTGGTGGTGCAGCGCACCGGCTGGGGCAAGTCGGCTGTGTACTTCGTGGCCTCCCTGCTGCTGCGGCGCCGGGGCGCCGGGCCCACCCTGATCGTCTCGCCGCTGCTTGCCCTGATGCGGGACCAGGTGGCCGCCGCCGCCCGGGCCGGGGTGCGTGCCGTTGCCATCAACTCCGCCAACCAGCTGGAGTGGGACACCGTGCGTGGCCAATTGGCCGCCGATGAGGTGGACGTCCTCCTCGTCTCGCCGGAGCGGCTGACCAATCCCGCGTTCCGCGAAACCCAGCTGCCCGAACTGCTCCGCCGGACCGGCCTGCTGGTCATCGATGAAGCCCACTGTATTTCCGACTGGGGGCACGACTTCCGCCCCGACTACCGCCGGATCGCGGACCTCATCACGCGGCTGCCGGATTCCGTCCCCGTCCTGGCGACCACCGCCACGGCCAACTCACGCGTGGTGCACGATATCGAAGAGCAGCTCGGTGAGGGAGTCCTGACCATCCGCGGCTCCCTGGGCCGTGACTCGCTGCGGCTTGGTGTCCTGTCGCTCCGTGACTCCAAGGAACGGCTGGGCTGGCTGCTGACCCACCTGGCCGATCTTCCGGGCAGCGGGATTATTTACACCCTTACCGTTTCCGCGGCCGAGGACACCGCCCGCCTGTTATCAGAAGCGGGGCACAACGTACTCGCCTACACCGGACGGACCGATCCCGCGGACCGTGAACGGGCCGAGCAGTTACTGAAGGACAACCAGGTCAAGGCGCTGGTGGCCACGTCCGCCCTGGGGATGGGCTTCGACAAGCCCGATCTTGGCTTCGTCGTCCACCTCGGTGCGCCGTCCTCGCCCGTCGCCTACTACCAGCAGGTGGGGCGTGCCGGACGTGGTGCCGCCAACGCGGACGTCCTGCTGCTCCCGGGCGCGGAGGACCGTGAGATCTGGCAGTACTTCGCCACCGCGTCCATGCCGTCCGAGGAGAAGGCCGGAGCCGTGCTGACGGCCTTGGCTGAAGCCGGAACCGCCCTGTCAACCGTGGCGCTGGAGGCCAGGGTGGACCTTCGCCGCACGCCGCTTGAGCTGTTGCTGAAGGTGTTGTCGGTGGACGGGGCGGTGGAACGGGTCGGCGGGGGATGGCGGTCCACCGGCCAGCCCTGGGTTTATGACGCGGAACGCTACGGCCGCATTGCCGAGGCACGGGTGGACGAGCAGGACTCCATGGTGATCTACCAGGACACCGCAGGATGCAGGATGGAATACATCACCTCGGTCCTGGATGACGAGACGGCCCGTCCCTGCGGGCGGTGCGACAACTGCGCCGGCCGGTGGTTCCCGGCAGACGTGGCAGCCGATGCCACGGCGGCGGCCGGCCAGACCCTGAGCAGGGCCGGCGGCGTCCTTGAACCGCGCCTTCAGTGGCCCAGCGGGATGGACCGGCTGGGAGTACCGGTGAAAGGAAAGCTCAAGCCGGCAGAGGGCCTTTCGGAGGGACGTGTCCTGGCCCGGCTGACCGACCTGGGGTGGGGCGGTGCCTTGCGGGAGCTGTTTGCCGCCGGCGCGGAGGACCGGCCGGTGGATCCCGGCATGCTCCAGGCCTGCGTGCAGGTCCTGCGCGAATGGGGAACCGGCGATGCCCGGAACCCGGGCTGGAGCGGCGCGGGCAGGCCGGCCGCCATCGTGGGTATGCCGTCCCGCAGCAAACCGCAGCTGGTGGGCTCGCTGGCCAGGGGGATTTCCGAGATCGGGCGCATTCCCTACCTTGGTGATCTGCAGCCGGCGCACGGCGGTCCCACCGGCGGACGCGGCGGAAACAGCGCTTACCGGCTGGCGGGCGTGTGGGACAGGCTGGTGGTGGGCCCGGAGCTCGAAGCCGCCCTGCAGTCCGTCCAGGGCCAGACGGTCATGCTGATTGATGACCTCGCCGACAGCCGGTGGACCCTTACCGTCGCGGGGCGCGCCCTTCGGCAGGCCGGGGCGGGAGCGGTGCTTCCCCTGGTTTTGGCCCAGGCCGGCTGACGGCTGCCCCCGCATGGCGGGGGAGCAGGATGCTGTCCGCGGTGCTGGCCAGCATCAGGACGGCCATTGCCACAAAAGCGCCGCGGAAGGGCCCGGCGGGGTCCTGCGGTCCGAGGGCCAGCCCGTCAAAGGTCCGGATAAGCAGGGCTGCCACCGCGATACCCGAGCCGGTGGCCAGCTGTACCAGGGTGGCCGACACCGTGTTGGCGGAGGTCAGCTGTGCCGGCGGGATGTCGGCGTACTGCACGGAGGCATAAGCCGAGAAACCGATGGAGCGGAAGGCCCCGCTGCACACCAGCAGCACAAACATCAACGCCTCAGGGGTCTGCGGTGTCAGCAGGGCACAGAGGGCGAAGGTGACGGCGGAGGCCAGCGAGGCGAACACCAGCATTGCCTTGAAACCGAACTTCCGGATCAGCGGGGTGGTGGCCGGTTTGATCCCGATATTCCCAATGAACACGGCCGCCACCAGCGCCCCGGCATGCAGGGGAGACCAGCCGAACCCGGTCTGGAACATCAGGGGCAGCAGGAACGGCACTGAACTGATGGTGACCCGGTAAATGAACCCGCCGGTGGCCATGGCCCGGAAGGTCCGGGTGCGGAAGACCTGCAGGTTGAACAGCGGATGGGGAGTCCTGCGCATCCAGAACACGGCCCCGGCCAGGGCGGCAACCCCGGCGGCGGCACTGATCCCGGCCCAGGGCAGTTCAGGATGGCTGCTGGCCAGTTCCAGACCGGCCACGAGTGCGCCCACCCCCACCGTGGTCAGGGCCATTCCGGGCCAGTCCAGCCGCCGGTGCGGATCTCCCGGAGCCGGGGGGACCAGGCGCAGGGCGGCGGCAAATGCGGCGGCACCAAGGGGAATGTTCACCAGGAAGATCCAATGCCAGGAAAGGTACGTGGTGAGCGCGCCGCCTACCAGCGGCGCGAGGACGGGTGCCAGGAGCCCGGGCCACACCAGGAAGGCGGTGGCACGCAGTAATTCGGATTTCGGCGTTCCGCGCAGGACCACCAGGGTTCCCACCGGCACCATCATGGCCCCGCCAACGCCCTGGGCGATGCGGCTCAGCGTCAGCGTGGCAAGGTCCTGGCTGAGGGCGCAGGCCAGGGAAGCGAGCGTGAAGATGGCGATGGCCGCGCAGAAGATCCGCCTGGCGCCGAACCGTTCCGCCAGCCAGCCGCTGATGGGAATGCCGACGGCTACCGTCAGCAGGTACGCGGTCATGGTGATGTTGACGTCGGCGGCGGGGATGGCGAAGTCCGACGAAATGCTGGGAATGGCCGTGGTCAGGACCGTGCCGTCCAGGAATTCCATGAAGAACGTTGCCGCCACCAGAAGCGCCAGGCGTGGATTCCATGCCGCCCGGCCCACATCCGGTTGGGTTGAGTTGCTGCGTGCCGCCATGCGCTAATCCTGCCACTGCGGCAAAGCCTGCGCGCCCAGCGTCCGGCTACCGGACAGCGTTTTCCGCGGACCGGGCCCACGCCCGGCGTATCAGAAGCTTGTTCGCGTTTCCGAACCTTCAAGGCGCTGATTCGCCAACGGGCTTAGGACTGGCCAAGGGCACCCTGAAACGCAAAAGGCCCCGGTCCAGGACCGGGGCCAAACGCGGAGACGGGGGGATTTGAACCCCCGGTCGAGTTTAACCCCGACCCTTCATTAGCAGTGAAGTCCATTCGGCCGCTCTGGCACGTCTCCAATTGCTATTCCTAGCCCACCAAGGATACGCAGATCCGGCCATGCAGTGCAAAACGGTCCCCGCCGCAGCCGCGGGCATGCCCGCCGCGGCCCCGGCGCCCTATGGCAATCGTTGCCCGGGGCGGACGATGCGGATTTCCGGGAGGCCGGAACCGGCCCTCCGGACAGCCAGCCAGGGGCCCACGCCGGTCAGCCTGCCAGCGCCTTCCACAGGAAGTGCTGGCTGCGGGCCTGCAGCGCGGCAGCCTGCCGGTTGTCCGAGGCGCCAGCATGGCCACCCTCCAGGGCTTCGTGGAACCAGACGTTGGGGATGCCCATGGCCAGCATCCGGGCTGCCATCTTCCGCGCCTGCACGGGGCCAACCCGGTCATCGGAGGTTGCCGTCCAGATAAAGGTCTCCGGGTACTCCACCGCGTCCTTGAGCAGGTGGTAGGGCGAGAAGGTCCTGATGTACTCCCACTGTTCGGGAACGTCCGGGTTCCCGTACTCGGCGATCCACGAATGCCCGGCGGAGAGCTTGGTGTAACGCCGCATGTCCAGCAGGGGCACTCCGCAGGAGACGGCCCTGAACAGTTCGGGGTACCGGGTGAGCATGTTGCCCACCAGGAGGCCGCCGTTGGAGCCGCCCACGCAGCCCAGGCGGCGGGGCGAGGTGACGCCGCGGGAGATGAGGTCCCGTGCCACGGCCGCGAAGTCCTCGTAGGCCCGGTGCCGGTTTTCCTTCAGTGCCGCCCGGTGCCAGGCGGGCCCGTACTCCCCGCCGCCCCGGATATTCGCCACCACGTACACTCCGCCGCGGGAGTGGGGCGCCTTCCCGCCGTCGCCGCCGGACAGCGTGGTCCGCCGCTCCAGCCATGCCCGGCCCACCGTGCCGCTGTAGGACGGCGTCCGCGAAACCTCAAACCCGCCGTAGCCGGACAGCTGGGTGGGGTTCTGCCCGTCCAAAGCCAGCCCCCGCGGAGCAATCTGGAAATACGGAACCCGGGTGCCGTCGTCGGACACGGCGAAGTGCTGCTCCACTTCATAGTCAGTGTCGGCAAAGAACGACGGCGAGGCCTTGATTGCCGCATGCCGGCCCACCACGCCGGACGTCCCGGCGCTGTGGTGCTCCAGGGTGCCGCGCATGAGCGTGGTGGGGGTGGTGAAACCCGTGGCGACGAGCCAGAAGTCGTCGCCGGCGCCGCCGTCGGCTGGTCCGTCGTCCTCGTCGTCCACGGCGTAGGCATTCACGTCATGCAGCGGTGGGCAGGCGTCAAGGAGGGTGGCCGCCCAGCCGCAGTCCGTGGTGCCGGCGGGCCTGGATGGATCCAGGACCCGGATTTCCGAGGAAACGTCCCTGAGCAGGTTCAGCAGCAGGAAGCTGCGGGTCCAGCTCCAGGACTGCAGCGATGTGTGGTCATCGGGGGTGAACAGCACGGTGAGCTGCCGGCTCCCGGCGAGGTAGTCCTCGAAGTTTGCGGCGAGCAGGGCGCCGGAGGGGTAGGTGGTTCCGTCGAGGACCCAGTCCTGTTGCGGGCGGAAGAGCAGCCATTCCCGGTGCGCGCTGACGTTGACGTCGGTGGGCACATCGATCGGCGTCCAGTCACCGTCCCGGAGCACAAAGTTGGTCCGGTTGAAGAAGTCGATGTAGTCAACAGCGAAGGTGCGCTCAAATCCGGGTGTGGAATCGTGCGCCGCGACGGCCATCATGTGGTCCTCCGGCACGTCGAAAAGGCGCGGGGCAGCGGCCAGGGAACCGCCGCGTTTGAGGGTCACCGCTGTGCGGGCGTAGGACGACGCGGTCTTGGGCAGGCCTTCCGCGGTGGAGGAAACCAGGAGTGTGTCGGCATCCAGCCACGACACGCTGCCCTTCGCCGTCGGCAGGTCGAACCCGCCCCGGGCGGGGTCAACGAAGCCGCGCGCCTCGACGTCGAACTCGCGGTAGCGGTTCGCGTCGCCGCCGTCGGGGGACAGGGCCAGCAGCGCCAGCCGGTAGGGGGCTCCGGCCGCGGGGCGCAGGAACGTGGCGCCGTGGAACACCCACTCTTCGCCCTCGGTCCGGGACAGCTCGTCCACGTCCAGCAGGACGTCCCAATCGGGGGAATCGGTGAGGTAGCTCTCCCAGGTGGTCCGCCGCCACAGGCCCTTGGGGTTCTGGCTGTCCTTCCAGAAGTTGTAGTACCACTCGCCCCGCTTGCCCACCATGGCGATCCGGTCCGTGGAGTCCAGGACCTCCAGGATGCTGGTCTCCAGTTCGGCGTACCCGGCGTCCTCCAGCAGGTCCTCGGTCCGGGAGTTCTGCTCCCTGACCCAGGCCAGCTGTTCCTCGCCGTAGATGTCCTCCAGCCACACATTCTCGTCGACGGGCACGGGCGCAGTTTCCTGGGATGCGGTGCCGGAGGTGTCCTGGCCAGGGCCGGGAGCGGAGGCTTGATCAGCTGCTGTGGTGGTCATGCGCCCCATCCAAACAACATCCCCCAAGGCTGGCAAGTCAAGCGTCCGGCACATCCTCCGCTTTCAGCCCGTACGCTGGATGCCGTGGAATTATCGCAGAGCAACCGGGCCGTCATCATCGGCGGCGGCCCCCGTGGCACCAGCGTGCTCGAGCGGCTGCTCGCCCACGCCGCCGCGGCCGGAGGCCCTGCACAGCTGCACATCGACGTGGTTGACCCCTACCCGGCGGGCCCGGGGCACGTGTGGCAGCCCGGCCAGTCACGGCTGTTCCTCATGAATACGCAATCCTTCTACCCCACGCTGGTTCCCCAGGAACCGTCGCTGCCGGCGCCCGTGGCCGGCACCACGTTCGACCAGTGGCGTGCCCGGCAGCAGCGGCATCCGTTGCCGGCCCTCACCGGTGAGGAGCGGGCGGAACTGGCGGTGCTGGGGTCCAATGACTTCCCCAGCCGCGCCCTGTACGGCCGCTACCTGAAGTGCATGCTGGAGGAGCTGCTGGCCAAAGCTCCCGACGGCGTCACGGTCGAATTCCACGAAACGTCGGCTGTGTCCGTGCGTCCGGTGGGGGACGGAATGTTCGACGTCGGCCTGGCCACCGGGGCTGCCCTCCGCGCCAACGCAGTGGTGCTCGCCCTGGGGCACATCCCGTCGCGGCTGAATCCGGAACAGCGCGGCCTGCACGCCGCGGCCGAGCAGCTGGGCCTGCAGTACTTTCCCCCTGCCGTGCCCGCAGACGTGGACTGGACACGGATTCCCGCGGGGAAACCCGTGCTGGTCCGCGGGATGGGCCTGAACTTCTTCGACACGATGGGGCAACTCACCGAAGGCCGCGGCGGAAAGTTCGTGTCCACGGGAAGCCGCCTGGAGTACGAACCGTCCGGCCAGGAACCCCTGATCATCGCGGCGTCCCGGCGCGGAACCCCCTACCGTGCAAAAGCAGCCCTCAACGGCTATTACGCCACCTCCATCACGCTCCGCTACCTCACCGAAGCCGCCCTGGAGCGGCTGGCCAAGGCCGGAATCC
Source organism: Arthrobacter sp. SDR-2R (assembly GCF_057747955.1). Lineage (NCBI taxonomy): Bacteria > Bacillati > Actinomycetota > Actinomycetes > Micrococcales > Micrococcaceae > Arthrobacter > Arthrobacter sp. SDR-2R. The sequence continues at coordinate 4,144,779 of NZ_CM173231.1, read as the reverse complement.
GGCCCTCGTTCGACCACGACCTGTGGCCCCTGCTGCACCGCGATGCCCTCTGGGCGTACTACGCAACCCTGGTGCGCTCGCAGCCAGGGGCTGTCCCCGATGCGGCGGCTTTCCTGGCAGCGCTGGAGGAAGCCCTGCAGCCGCACGCCCACAGCGCCGCCAACTGGGAAGACGCCGTGGAAAGCGTCCTGGCCGTCCACGTTGGTCCGCGGCACCGGCTGGACCTACCGGGCCTCGCGGCCCCCTTGGCGGGGCGCTCCTTCGCGTCCCGGCGTGAGCACGATGCCGCCGTGGTGGAGTTCCTGCTGGACGATGCACGCCGGTCCGCGCTCGGCGAGGACGACCCCGTCAAGATGGCCATCGGCGCCCTGCACCACGGGCGGGCCCTCCTCAAAACGGCGGTGGCCGACGGCGGCATCACCGATGAATCATGGGTCGCCGGGCTGCGCGGCTGGTTTGAATCCTTCGTGGAAGGCCTTGCCAGCGGGCCGCCGGCGCTCCGCGCCGAACAGCTCGCCGCACTGGCCAGGGCAGGGGTGGTCAGCTTCGTTGGACCCGACCCCAAGTTCGGCGTGGACCGGCAGTCCGCGATGTTCACGGCTTCCTCGCCGTGGGTTGCCGGTCCGCCGGTCCTGGCACGGACCATGGTGGAGGCCCTTGCGCCGGGCAACAGGGTGTCGGCCAATGATTCGCCGGTCCTGGAGCAGATGCTGTCCGATGGGCTGGTGCGTCCACGGCTCATGATGACCGCAGAAGGTGCCCCCGTCGAGTCCACGGGCCTGGACGTGGAGCCCCACCCGTACCGCCCACTTGCCTCCAACGGGTCCGTGACGGAAAACCTGTACGTGCTGGGCCTCCAGTTGTCCTCCACCCAGTGGGGCACGGCCATCGCGGCCGAAGCCCTCCAGCCGGGCAGCCCCGCCTACCGCAGCGGCCAGCGCACCCTCAGGGATGCAGATGAGATCGCGGCAGCCATCCTGCGACGCTGACCCGAACGCCCTGTCACGCTTGACCGGTAAGACAGCAGCGCCCAAAACACAAAACCCCTGGCGGCCGGTGCCGGCTGCCAGGGGTTTCCAGTGCGGAAGGTAAGAGATTCGAACTCTTGGTACGGGGTTACCGCACACTGGTTTTCAAGACCAGCTCCTTCGGCCGCTCGGACAACCTTCCTCAGCTAGTAGTGTTTCATAGGCACTTGCCTGCAACAAAACAGGAGCGGGAAGGTGCCCGGTGCACACTTGTTGCAGCCAGGATTTGAGTCAGGAACGGGAGAGGTCCATGAAAGCCGTCTACATATCGGAACCGGGCGGCCCGGAAGTGCTGGAAGTCCGGGACGTGGATGCGCCGGTGCCTGGCCAGGGCGAAGTGCTCATTGACGTGGTGGCTGCGGGCCTGAACCGGGCCGATGTCCAGCAGCGCCGGGGTTTCTACCCGCCGCCTCCCGGTGCCTCCGAGATCCCCGGGCTGGAAGTTTCGGGCCGGATCGCAGGCTTTGGCCCCGGCGTCAGCAAGCCATTTTCGTTGGGGGACAAGGTGGTGGCCCTGCTGGCCGGCGGCGGCTATGCCCAGCAGGTGGCGGTTCCGGCCGAGCAGGTACTGCGGGTGCCGGACGGGGTGGACCTGGTCACAGCGGCCTCGCTGCCGGAAGTGGCCGCAACGGTCTATTCGAACCTGATCATGACGGCGCAGCTGCAGCCGGGGGAGACCGTCCTCATCCACGGCGCCACCGGCGGGATCGGCACCATGGCCATCCAGCTTGCCAAGGCCTTTGGCGCCAAGGTGGCCACGACTGCCGGCACTGACGAGAAGGTGGGCACCGCCAAGGCGTTCCTTGGTGCTGACATCGCCATCAACTACGCCGAGGAGGACTTCCCGGAGAGCCTGCGGCGGCAGAACGATGGCTACGGGGCGGACGTCATCCTGGACGTGGTGGGGGCCAAGTACCTCAAGCAGAACGTGGAGGCCCTGGCCGACTACGGGCGCCTGGTGGTGATCGGCCTGCAAGGCGGCACCAAGGGGGAGCTGGACCTGGGCCTGTTGCTGAAGAAGCGGGCAGCCGTGGTGGCCACCGCCCTGCGGCCCCGGCCGGTAGCCGAAAAGGGTGCCATCATGACTGCGGTGCGGGACGCCGTGTGGCCGCTGGTGGCTGACGGCCGGATCCGTCCGCTGGTCGCCAAGACCTTCCCGCTGGACCAGGTAGCGGCAGCCCACCGCTATTTCGACAGCGGCGACCACGTGGGCAAGGTCCTCCTGGTCATGTAGGAACCCCCGATTGCATACCCGGTATTGCGCCGGGGCGTCAGTCGGGGCTAGGCTGCCTATACGCGGTATGCACGGGTCTTGGGGGCTCGTGCATACCGGTTGGAACCAGCCCGGGGGAGCACAATGTCCATTCGCCACAGCCTCCTTGCCCTGTTGCAGGACCAGCCGCGCTACGGCTACCAGCTGCGGGTCGAGTTCGAGAACCGCACCGGGGCCACGTGGCCGCTGAACATCGGGCAGGTGTACACCACGCTTGACCGGCTGGAGCGCGATGCCCTGGTGGCTAAGGAGGGCGACGACGGCGAAGGGCACGTGGTGTACAGCATCACCCCTGCCGGCAAGGACGAGGTGCGGAACTGGTTTTCCGCCCCCGTGGAGCGGAACAGCCCACCACGCAACGAGCTCGCCATCAAGCTTGCGCTCGCCGTTACCCTGCCCGGGGTCGATGTCCAGGCCATCATCCAGGCCCAGCGGGTGGCGTCCATCCGCGCCCTGCAGGACTACACCAGGGCGCGCCGCGATACGGCGGCAAACCAGCGGGCCACGGATACTGCCTGGCTGTTGGTGCTCGATTCACTGATCTTCCAGACCGAAGCGGAAGTCCGCTGGCTGGACCTATGCGAGGCCAGGATGGTCCAGCAGGCGCAGGCCACGGCGGCAAGTGGAGCCCGGAAAGCCTCCAACGGGGCCACGGAAGACACCCCGCTCAACGCGGACATCCGCCGGTGAGCGTGCAGGGGCCGCAGCAGGTCCTTGAACTCGCCAGGGTGGGAAGGACTTTCGGGCACGGCGCGACGGCGGTCGCCGCCCTCCGCGACGTTGACCTCACCATTTCAGCTGGGGAGTTCGTCGCGGTCATGGGCCCGTCGGGCTCCGGCAAGTCCTCCCTTCTGGCCATTGCCGGCGGACTGGACCGGCCGACGTCGGGCGCTGTCTACGTTGAGTCCACGCCGCTGGCCGGGCTGGGCCTGAACGAACTGGCCCGGCTGCGCCGCCGGGCCGTGGGGTACGTCTTCCAGGACTTCAACCTGGTTCCCACGCTGACCGCCGCGGAGAACGTGGCGCTGCCGCTGGAACTGGACGGAACTTCCACCAGGAAAGCGCACCGGCAGTCCGCCGATGCGCTGCGGCAAGTGGGGATTCCCGAACTGGCGGACCGGTTCATGGACCAGATGTCCGGCGGCCAGCAGCAGCGCGTCGCGATCGCCAGGGCCATCGTGGGCCAGCGGCGGCTGATCCTGGCCGATGAACCTACAGGTGCATTGGATTCGACAACGGGCCAAGGGGTCATGGAGGTCCTGCGGGCCCGTGCCGACGCCGGAGCGGCCGTCATGCTCGTCACCCACGAAGCCAGGCACGCCGCCTGGGCGGACCGCGTGGTTTTCCTTCGGGACGGGCGGATCATCGACCAGGCCGCCGCCATGCACGATCCCACCATGCTGCTCACCCAGGCCGGTCTCTGATGCCGGTGGACCTTGCTCCGGCGCCCACAAGCCGCCGGAGCAGCCTTCGGGTTGCCCTGCGGCTGGCGCGCCGGGACATCACCCGCCACAAGGGGCGGTCCCTCCTCATCATCCTGCTCATCATGCTGCCCGTGGCCGGGATGACGGGTGCCGCCACCCTCTACCAGAGCTCGCAGCGGACGCCGGGTGAAATCGTCACCTACGAACTGGGAAGCACCCAGGCCAGGTTCAGCGTCCTGCCCGTTCCCAGCGCGGACTCCCTCCAGGACCCGCTCAATGACGGTGTGGTCGCCTCCAGCACCGGCCGGTTCGATCCTGAATTCCGGCGGACCGACCCGCTTGACGCCATTCCCGCGGGCTACGATGTGCTGCCGCAACGCCTGCTCCAGCTGACCACCGGCGTGGGGGAAGCACTTGTTTCGCTGCAGGGCCGCGAAGTGGATGCCCTCAATCCGGCCTTCACCGGAAAGTTCAGCCTCCTGGCGGGCCGGGCCCCGCGCGACGGCACGGAGGTGCTGGCGTCGCCCGGGCTGATGACGCGCTTCCACCTCACTTTCGGACAGGAATTTACGACGTCGGCAGGCACCTTCGTGCCGGTGGGCACCATTCGCGATGCCGGCCTCCCGGACGGCACCAGTTTCCTGTACCTGCAGGCAGGACAGGTACCCTCTGACCTTGCCAGGGGACCGCAGACCCGCCAGTCCGTGTCCTACTACCTGGTGGGTCCGGAGCCGGTCACCTGGCCGCAGGTCATGGAAGCCAACAGTAAAGGCGTGGGCGTGCTGTCCCGCAGCGTGGTGCTGGACCCGCCGTCCCGGGAGGAACGGACCGTTGCCGGTTCCGTGCCCCGGGATGATTCCACGGAAGCGGTGGCCGTCTACGCCGGCTTCGGCCTGATCGGCGCCCTGGCGCTGCTGGAGGTGGGCCTGCTGGCCGGTGCTGCCTTCGCCGTGGGCGCCAGGCAGCAGGTGCGTGAGCTGGCACTGCTGGCATCCTCGGGTGCGGAAGGCCCCGCCATCCGCGCTGTTGTCACCGCGGGTGGACTCTGGCTGGGCGGCGTTGCCGTTGCCGCCGGAGCCGCGGTGGGGCTGGGAGCCGCTGCCGTCGTCGTCCACGTGGTCCGGTTGCACGGCTCGGCACGGCTGGCAGGGCTGCATCCGGATTTCCTGCTGACACTCGCCGCCATGGCCATGGGGCTGGCATCCTGCACCATCGCGGCGATGGTACCTGCCCGCCAGGTTTCCCGTCAGGCGGTGCTGGGTGCCCTCAAAGCCGGCCGGGCACCCTCCGCGAAGCCGCGGCGGGCACCCCTGGCCGGCGCCGGGGTGCTGGTACTCGCTGCCGGGCTGTTGGCGGCGGGCTGGCTGTTGGGACGGTCCACCAACGATCCGGACCGGCTGGCGGAGCAACTGCCGCTGGTGGTCACGGTGCTCATCCTCGGCGCCGTGCTGGCGGTTGTTGCCCTGGTGCTGCTGACCGGCTGGCTGGTCCTCCGCCTGACCTCCCGCATCCAGTGGATGCCGCTGTCACTCCGGATGGCGGCCCGTGATTCGGCCCGGAACCGCGGGCGCAGCGTTCCCGCTGTGGCCGCGGTACTCGCCGCCGCCACCCTGGCAAGCGCCGCCCTGGTGCTCTCCGCCAGCCAGCAGGCAGGGATGCGGGAATCACATTACTGGGGCGCCCTGGAAAACCAGGCGTACCTGCCGCTGGTGGTGGACCCGCCGGCGTCGGCCGATGGCAGCAGGAAGCCGGCCGTCCGGGTGGATGTCCCTAAGCTCTCCTCTGCGGTGGCAGATGCCCTTGGCACCGTCGAATCGACGCACGTGATCACGGCGCCGGAGGGCCTGCGCAACTGCCCCGAGGGCCCGGCTGATCCCGGACTGCCGGCGCGCACGGATACGTCAAACTGCCTGCTGTTTTCGCTTGCCAGGCCGCAGGCAAATGAATGCCCTAGGACTCCCAAGGGAAGGGTGTTGGACCCGGGCGACTGGCGGTGCCGCGGTTCCATGGCCAGCGAACAACCGTCCGGCCGGGCCATCCTGGTGGGCGGCGGCGAGGAGATCCGGGCGGCGCTGGGCCGCAGCGCCACCGCCGAGGCAACGGCGGTGCTGGACGCCGGCGGGATGGTGGTGACCAACCCGGTGTTCGTCAGTGATGGAAGGGTACTGCTCGAGGGAAAGGACGTACGGACCCAAGAGCCGGCATCCTCGGGGCCGGGCACCGTCCCCTCAACCGTCAGGAGCGACTCCCTTGCCGCGGCAGTGCTTGAACCGGCTGTCCCGGTGCCCTACTACGGCGTTGTCTCGCCGGAAACCGCCGAACGCCTGGACCTCCGCGCGGCCCCGGCCGGACTGCTCGTGCAGCTCTCTGCCTACCCCTCCGAGGCTGAGGCAGATGCGGCCTCCGCTGCGGCCGCCGCCGTCTACGGGCAGCCGGGCATGACTTTCCAGGCGGAACCGGGCGTTTCGCAGGTAAGCCAGTGGATCACCTGGTCCATCGTGGCCGCGGCTGCGCTGATCACCTTCAGCGCGGCGGGCATTACGACAGGACTCTCCATGGCTGATGCCCGGAAGGACCATGCGGTCCTCGCCGGCGTCGGGGCCTCGCCAAGGCTGCGCAAGGCCCTTGCCGGGTCGCAGGGACTGTTCACCAGCGGCGTTGGAGCCGTTCTGGGGACGCTGGCAGGAACGGTGCCCGCGGTCCTGCTGGTCCTTTCCACGGACATGCGGACAGCCCTCGAGGTTCCCTGGCTGCACCTGTCCGCGCTGCTGGTGGCAGTGCCCTTGACGGCGGCAGCGCTCGCCTGGGCCTTCACCCGGTCCGGGCTGCCCCTGTCCAGGCGCAGCCTGGCGGAGGGGCATTAGGTCAAAGTATTGGGTCTTTTTGATCACCGGGATCAGGCCTACCGTAGGTGCACGAGCCGCCCGCCCGGGCGGTGGAACTTACGGAGGAACTTCATGACGACCCATGTTGCCGACTGCAGTGTCACCCGTTGTTCATTCAACGACCATGAAGGCTGCACCGCCCATGCCATCACCGTGGGGGGAAGCCAGGACCACGCATCCTGCGCCACGTTCATCGAGACCGGCATCCACGGCGGCCTGCCCAAGGTCCTCGCCGACGTGGGAGCCTGCCAGCGGGCCGAGTGCGTCCACAATGACCACCTGATGTGCAACGCCCCGGAGGTGCACGTCGGGCCGGGAGCCGACAACGCTGACTGCCTCACCTACGCCCACGCCTGACCGTCCCTGCCGCCATGCGAAGGGCGAAGGCTCCCGTCCGGAATCCGGACGGGAGCCTTCGCTTTTGCCGCAGCCCGCCGTCGTACGTCCGTCACCGCTCATTCAGCGCCGGACTGCCGCCGCTCGCCGCACAGGCCGGCGCCGCGCCGCCGTCGGACCCTTTTGGCAGGATCGGCGTTGGTAGGGTGCCCAGTAGCAAACGAGGGAAAACTCTCAAGGAGGAGACATGGCCGGAATGCCTGACCAGCGGAACAACGGATCCCGGGCGGAGGGCGGGTTGGCGACTGACCCGAATCTTCCCCCGCCCGCTGTGGACGAGGCACGGCTCGACGCCGAAGACCGGAGGTGGACGCCAGGCAAGATCGCGCTCTGGGCAGCAATCGCCCTCCTCGGCGGGGTGGCCTGGTTCATGCTGGCGATCGTCCGCGGGGAAACCGTCAATGCCATCTGGTTCGTCTTTGCCTCCGTCTGCACCTACCTCATCGGGTACCGCTTCTACTCGAAGGTGATCGAGCGCTACATCACCAAGCCTGACGACCGGCGCGCCACCCCTGCCGAATACAAGGCAGACGGCAAGGACTACGTCCGCACCGACCGCAACGTCCTGTTCGGCCACCACTTCGCCGCCATTGCCGGCGCCGGCCCGCTGGTGGGGCCGGTCATCGCGGCGCAGATGGGCTACCTGCCCGGCACCATCTGGATCATCCTCGGCGTCGTCCTTGCCGGGGCCGTCCAGGACTACCTGGTCATGTTCTTCTCCATGCGCCGCGGCGGCCGGTCGCTGGGCCAGATGGCCCGCGAGGAACTTGGCGTCATCGGCGGCACGGCCGCCCTCATCGCCACCCTGCTCATCATGGTGATCATCGTGGCCATCCTGGCGCTCGTCGTCGTTAATGCCCTGGGCGAAAGCCCGTGGGGCGTGTTCTCGGTGGGCATGACCATCCCCATCGCCCTGTTCATGGGTGTCTACCTCCGTTACCTGCGCCCCGGCAAGGTCATGGAGGTCTCGATCATCGGCTTCGTCCTCCTGATGGCGGCCATCATCGGCGGCGGCCTTGTGGCGCAGACCCAATGGGGCGCCACCGTGTTCCACCTGGACAAGGTCACCATCGCCTGGGGCCTGATCGTTTACGGCTTCATTGCTGCGATCCTGCCCGTATGGCTGCTCCTGGCTCCGCGCGACTACCTCTCCACCTTCATGAAGATCGGCGTGATCGTGATGCTCGCGCTGGCCATCATCGTGGTCCGGCCCGAAATCACCGTCCCGGCCTTCAGCGAATTCGCCGGCCGCGAGAACGGGCCCGTGTTCTCCGGCGCACTGTTCCCCTTCCTGTTCGTGACCATCGCCTGTGGTGCGCTGTCCGGTTTCCACGCCCTGATCTCGTCCGGCACCACCCCCAAACTGGTGGAGAAGGAACGGCAGACCCGGTACATCGGCTACGGCGGCATGCTGATGGAATCCTTCGTGGCCATCATGGCGCTGGTAGCAGCCATCTCGATCGACCGCGGCCTCTACTTCGCCATGAATGCCCCCACGGCGCTGACGGGCGGCACCGTGGAAACGGCAGCCACCTGGGTCAACGGCCTGGGCCTGAGCGGCGTCAACATCACCCCCGGCCTGCTCAGCGAAACCGCCGCCAACGTTGGGGAGCAGAGCATTGTCTCCCGTACCGGCGGCGCACCCACGCTGGCCGTGGGGCTGGCGCACATCATGCAGCAGTTCATCGGCGGGACGGCCATGATGGCGTTCTGGTACCACTTCGCCATCATGTTCGAGGCACTCTTCATCCTCACCGCCGTGGATGCCGGCACCCGCGTTGCACGTTTCATGCTGCAGGACTCGATCGGCAACTTCGTCCCCAAGTTCAAGGAAGCCTCCTGGCGGCCCGGGGCCTGGCTCTGCACGGCCATCATGGTGGCTGCCTGGGGTGCCGTGCTGCTGATGGGCGTGACCGATCCGCTGGGCGGCATCAACACCCTGTTCCCGCTGTTCGGCATCGCCAACCAGCTCCTGGCCGCCATCGCGCTGGCTGTATGCCTGGCCATCGTCGCCAAGCGCGGCACCTTCAAGTACCTGTGGATCGTTGCCCTGCCGCTGGCCTTCGCCGCCGTGGTCACCATCACCGCCAGCTACCTGAAGATCTTCTCGCCCGTCCCTGCCGTGGGGTACTTCGCGAACAACGCCGCCTTCAGCAAGGCGCTGGCGGACGGCAAGACCGAGTTCGGTACCGCGAAGACCGTGGCCGCCATGGAAGCTGTGGTCCGCAACACGGCCATCCAGGGCTGGCTCTCCGTGATCTTCGTGGTGCTGAGCATCATCGTGATTGCCACGGCGGTGCTGGCCACGGTCAAGGCATTCCGTGACAGGGCGGCCGGCACTGCCACCACGGACAACGAGGACCCGGCGGTTCCCTCGCGCGTCTTCGCCCCCGCCGGACTGGTGCCGACGACGGCCGAACGTGAGTTGGCAGCCGAGTGGGACAGGGTGCCCGCAGACGCACGGCTTGAACGGGCCAGGCACTGATGGGCACCGGTGTGGCTTTGGTGGCCAATGGCTTCCGCGGGTTCGCCCGCTACCTGGGCGGCGTCATGGGCGCGGACGCCTACACTAAGTACCTCGAGCACCACAGGGCAGCCGGGCACCAGGAGGAGCCCCTCAGCGAACGCGAGTTTTGGCGGGACCGTACGGACCGCCAGGACAACAACCCGCAGGGCAGGTGCTGCTGATTGGGCCTGCTGATTGAGCCGGCAGCGGACAAGCCCGCCACAGGCGTTCACGGGTGGACTCCGGGCGGATGGGCCGTGAGAGTATGAACGCATGAGCGATCCCAACGACACTCAGGCAGCTGAGGACCTCCCGGTAGAAGGCACTCCCGTTGACGACACCCAGGACCCCGTGCAGATTCCGTCCGCCGCGGACGGCAAGCCCAGGGGCAGCAGCCTGCAGGATCTGGTGGACGAGCCTGCCAAGGTGATGCGGATCGGCACCATGATCCGCCAGCTTCTCGAAGAGGTGAAGTCCGCGCCGCTTGACGACGCTGCGCGGGGCCGGCTGGCCGCCATCCACGCCCGCTCCATCAAGGAGCTGGAGGACGGGCTTGCGCCGGAGCTGGTGGCAGAACTGGACAGGATCAACCTGCCCTTCTCGGACGACGCCACGCCTTCCGACGCCGAGCTCCGGATCGCCCAGGCGCAGCTGGTGGGTTGGCTTGAGGGCTTGTTCCACGGGATCCAGACCGCCATCGCGGCGCAGAACGCCGCCCGCGAACACGCCGCCGCGCAGCTGCAGCTGCGTCAGCTGCCGCCAGGCACCATGATTGCGCCCGGCGTCGTCATCGGCGAAAACGGCGAGCCGCAGCGCGCCCCGGCCGGAGCACGGCCGGGGGCGCAGGCACGGCCCAACCAGCGTGACGAACCGGACCACGGTCCCGGGCAGTACCTGTAGGCTCCGCTTGGGCTTTTTCAGCGCCGCACGGCAGGGGCGCAAGGATGATGTTGAACTGGGCAAGGGGTTGTGGCGCCGCGCGCACGACCGCTTCCAGCGGGGACTTGACCGCTTCCACCAGGTGCTCGAAGGGGTGGAGGACGACCAGCTGTACGGGGAACTGGTGGATATCGCCAACGAACTGGCCGGCCTCCTGCAGCGTGTCCGGACGGTATGCATGGAAGCGCAGCGGCGTGCGCCCAGTGACGGCCTGGACATCCCGGCCGGCCTTGCGGACGTCCACAGGTCCCTCTCCAAGGCGGGCAATTCGCTGGCCACCACGGCTGAGGCGGCGGCAATGCTGCGGCTCGCCGTGGGGCCGGTACCGGTTGGTGCGGTGTCGGTCCGGCGCCGGGCTGAGGCGGTGTTCCAGCAGGTGAACGACGCCGAGAGGCAGCTTCGCGGGGAGTAGCTGGACCGGTGCCGCGCAAATATTCCCGGTTTGGGACGCAAATATCGCGGTTACGCGCGTGGCTGACATCGAACCAAACGGGAGCCTGAAGCGGGGGACGTTTGGCAGGATGAAGAAATGACTTCTTCACCTACCTTGACTTTCAACGACGGAAACACGATCCCCCAGCTCGGCTATGGTGTGTGGCAGGTTGAGGACGGCGTGGCTGAAAAGGTTGTCCGCCAGGCCTTCGAAGCCGGCTTCCGGCACATCGACACGGCGAAGATCTACGGCAACGAGGCAGGCGTTGGCCGTGCAATCGCCGGCTCCGGCCTGTCACCGGAACAGATCTTCATCACCACCAAGCTGTGGAACGCGGATCAGGGGTACGAATCCACCCTCGCCGCCTTCGAGGAATCCATGGACCGGCTTGGCCTCGAAACGCTGGACCTCTACCTGATCCACTGGATGCAGCCCAAGCAGGACAAATACGTGGACACGTGGAAGGCGCTGATCGAACTCCAGAAGCGCGGCCGGGTCAAGTCCATCGGTGTCTCCAACTTCACCGCCGAGGGCCTGCAGCGCCTGATCGATGAAACTGGAGTGGTTCCGGCCATCCACCAGATCGAACTGCACCCCTACTTCAGCCAGCGTGAACTGCGGGAATTTGGAGCAGAAAAAGGCATCCTGACCCAGGCATGGTCCCCGTTGGGCCAGGGCGGGGAACTGCTGCAGGACCCTGTTGTTGCGTCGATCGCTGCCAAGCACCAGGCGACTCCCGCCCAGGTGGTCATTGCGTGGCACCTGGCCATCGGCAACGTGGTCATCCCCAAGTCCGTGACTGAGTCCCGCATCAAGGAGAACTTCGCGGCACTCGAGGTTTCCCTGGACGCCGGGGACGTTGAAGCCATCAACAACCTGGACCGCACCGCCGGCGGCGAGGGCCGCATCGGACCCGATCCCGCGGTCTCCGACTTCGCGTAACCCGCGACCGGCGGTGCCGGCCCAACCGGCCGGGGACCTCCGCCGAACCAACGTCAGCCCGTGCTGCCGGCAACCGCCAGGCAGCGCGGGCTGACGGCTTTAATGCGAGGCTGGCGCCCGTAACCGGCGTGGCTGTCCTGCCTGGTTTGCACCCTGGTTGGCGGAGCTGGGCCCCGGCTGGCCTGGGCAGTGGACCGCGGGGTTTTTGGCTGAACCGGTCAGGCGGCGATTCGGACGTGCTCCACGGTGACGGCGTCCACCACGGCCCAGCTGTCTTCGCCGTGGCAGTGCCGGGAGGCGAAGCGCTCGGCCTCTTCGAGGGTGTCAAAATACTCGGAGCGGGCCCGGCCGCAGTCGGCGTCGAAGTACGTTACGTGAAATTCCTGTACGGCTTGGTTTTCCATAAATCCAGTGTGCAACCGGGGTCTGACATTCACCGGAAGCAGCGCCGCGTGTTGTTGGGATTTGCCAACCCGGCTGAAGCCAGGCCGCGCACCTGGCGGGCTAAAGGGCCCGTGGATCCGGGACTGCGGCGCCGGTGGCCCGCACCTTCAGCACGAGTGCGGCCACGGACAGCATTGCAAGCCCGCTCCATGTGAGGGTTCCGCTCCATATCTCGGGCGGGAAGCTGAGCGCCCGGTCGTGAAGCGCCACAGTAGCGAAATAGGGGGCCCAGAAGACGACAGGTGAGAGGCCTGCCGCGGTCAGGAGCCGCGCGGGACTGTCCGGGACCGGCCGCGCCACCGCCCACACCACTCCTACCAGGAGTGAACCGGCCAGGGCAGCCGGCAACAGCCAGGCATCCCGCAGGGCCACCATGATCTGCAGGGCTGCGGAGGGGACCAGCACCATCGCCGCCGGCACCAGGGCCGGCAGCCGCCACCGCAGCGACAGCAACAGGATGGGAACGAAGAGCACGAACGTCGAGACCAGGAATGTCGCCAAGGAGACCATGATGCTCGACGACGTTGGACCCGTCACCGCCGGCTGGGTCCCGGCGGGGCCGGAGTACGTCTGGATGAGGCCATGGCGGGAGAAGACCGCAAACTCCTGCAGGATGAAAGCTGCAACCATGCCGGCGAGCATCGCGCTCACGAACGCCGGCACCTGCCGGCCCCATGGCCGGGCAGGTGAGTGCCACGCTGCCGAGAAAGGTGCACCAAGAATGAGGAAGCCGCCGGTAGCCAGACCCAGGTGGGACGGGCTGAACAGGGCGCTGATGTTCTGCTCAACGCCGAACACCGAATGCCAGGCGAAGTCGCCCAGCCCGGAAGCAAGGAAGAGGAGTACGCCGGCGGCGGCTGCCCCATAGCCGGCAGGGACTGCTTCCCGCCACCTCGTCCCCGGGGCGTGCCGGCGCCAGGTCAAAGCGCCGATCCAGAGGGCGCAGGCGGCGAAGCCTGAGTAGAGGATCGCGTGCCACGGTGTGAAGAACGTCTCCAGGCCGCGGAGGTTGTTGTGCGCCCAGCCGTCAACGTAGGTCCCCGTGAGGAGCCAGACGCCGGCCGCGAGGGTGACGGCGTCTTCCACGGCCGTGGTGGGACGGTGAACCGATACCGGCGGGATCGCAAAGGCGTGTGCTGCTGCGGCGTCCATAGCTCCACAGTAGGTCCCGCCGATGCCCGGGGCGAGAGGGCATGCCAAGTAGTTGGCGCCCCTCAGGTGCTGGCCAGGCGGAGTACGCGTTCCTGTGCCAGCATGGCCGTGCGGCTGGCTTTGTCGGCCGCCCGGACCGCCTGTTTCGCTTCTGCGGTGGTGGCGGCGAGCCGCTTCCGGGAACGGTCCAGGCTTTCCTCGGCGGCCTTGAGCCGGTTTCGAAGCTCAGCCGTTTCCTGCTGCAGTAACGCGATTTCCGCACGTGTCTGCTCCTCCCGGTCCTGCAGCTCGCCCGCGAGCCGGGAGGCCTCCTCTTCAGCGGCCTGGGCCTCGGCCAGCGCGGCCCTGGCCCTTTCCAGCGCCGGCGGCGAGGCCGGCCGGGGAGTCTGCCGCACTGCCTCAAGCCGGGGCTTGGCGGGCTTTGGCTGGGTGTGGTGCTCCGCCGTCGTGCGTGTCTTTGCCGCTGTTGCCTTTGGCCCCGCTGCCTGCGCCTCCGTTTTCGTCTTTGGAGCCGGGGGAGCACTTGCGCGGGGGGTGGCCGGCGCGGCCGGGAGCAGCCCGGGGAGGGCCACTGCCCCGTCCAGGTCGACGTCGTTGATGCCGTCGGCTGACAGGACTTTCAGCAGCCGGCCGCTGCCCACCGCAGCCGCCGCACGCTCGTCTGCCGTCAGTGCCCGCAGGGTCTCCTCAACGTCGGCGGCCATCGCGTCGCTGATGGAGCGGCCCTGCTCCTCGGCCACAGACCGGGCAGCGTCGACGGCGTCAGCCAGCATGGTGCGGCGCTCCCGGCCCAGTTCGCGCAGGGCGGGCGCATCCAGTGACACCTGCGCTGCCCGCATGCGCTCGCCAAGTCCGCGAAGCGCGGCCAGCACGTCCGGCCGGTGCCGTGCCAGCATGTTGAGCGCCCACGCGGCGACGGATGGTTTCGGCAGGGCGCGGACCGCTGCCCCCAGTTCCTTGTCCTGCCGCCCGGCATCCTTGGCAGCGGCGGTCCTGGCCGCTACGAAGTCGTCCAGCGTCCCGCCGTACAGCCTGTCCGCAATGTCCGCCAGGGCTTCGTCTTCCATGCCGCCATCTTAGGTGCCGTGCTCCCGCCGGCGTCCGGTCCCGGCGGGCGCCGGACGCCGGCCGCCCTGCCAGTGGCCTCGGCACTCTGTTACTCATCGGCCCGGAGGGGTAAGTTGCACGAATGGACGATTCATACCAGGTCATCGTGGTTGGCGGCGGATTCGCCGGAAAGACGGCGGCTGAGGAGTTGGGCCGCAAGGGCGTCCGGGTGCTGTTGCTCGATGCCAACAATTACCAGCAGTTCCAGCCGCTCCTGTACCAGGTGGCTGCATCCCAGATTGGCGTCTCGGCGGTCACCCGGCCGCTCCGGTCGGAGTTCCGCAAGGTCAACAATGTCCGCGTCCTCACCGCGGAGGTGACGTCTATCGATGCGGCCAACCGCACCGTCACCACCGCAGACGGCTCCAGCTACCGGGCCAGGATCCTGGTCATCGCCACCGGGGCCGTACCGAACTTCTTCAACACCCCGGGCGCCGAAGAGCACGCCTACCCGCTGTACTCGGTGGCGGACGCAACGCGCCTGAGCGCCGCGATCACTGCTGTTTTGGACGAAGCTGACCGCGAGCCCGGGGCGGAAGCCGACGTGGTCGTGGTGGGCGGGGGTCCCACTGGTGTGGAAACTGCAGGCGCCTTGGCGGAGAACGTCAAATACATCGTGCCAAAATACTTCTCGCCGGGGCTGGCTGCCCGGTGCCATGTCCACCTGGTGGATATGGTTCCGAACGTCCTTGCCGCGTTCTCCGAAAAGTCGCAGGCGTATGCGCGGGACCGCCTGACCAAGCTGGGCGTACAGCTGCACATGGGCCAGCCTGTTGGTGAGGTCCGCCCGGACGGCGTGACCCTCAAGGACGGCACCGTTATTCCCGGCCGGGTGGTGGTGTGGGCCGGTGGCCTCCAGGCCGGCCGGATCATTACCGGGTCCGGCCTGAAACAGGGCAAGGGCGGCAGGGTGGACGTGCAGGCCGATCTGACAGTCCCTGATTTTGACGGCGTTTACGTGCTGGGGGACTCCGCCAACATCACCGATGCCACTGGAAACAAACTGCCGCAGCTCGGGTCGGTTGCGCAGCAATCAGGCAAGTGGGCGGCCCGCAATATCTATGCAGACCTTACCGGCGGTGTGCGCCAGCCTTTCCGGTACTGGGACAAGGGGTATATGGCCATGGTGGGACGCGGCGCAGCGGTCGCGGAGCTGGGGCGCCGCCGCCTGCAACTGCAGGGCCCACTGGCGTTCGTGTCCTGGCTGGCGGTCCACCTGGCCCTGCTGCCCGGATTCCAGCAGAAAGTCAGGGCGCTGTTCTCCTGGGCCAACGGCTACGTCACCCACAGCCCGGCCCAGGTGGTGGTGGGCCGGCCGGATTAGTTCCCGGCGAAACCCGGAAGGTGGCGCCCGCCATCGCGCATCGACGGGGTCCTGCGTTCGCTAACGTATGGATCAGCACCTACCCGGCCGGCGGAGCTCCGGAGGCATGTTCAGGGCAGATGGGTGAAGGAGATTCCTGCTGCCAGCAGCTTGTCCACCGCCTGCTTCACGCCTTCCGCCGTTCCGCCGCTGGGGTGGTTTCCATGGCAGATGACCACGTCTCCGGCCCGGGCCTTTCCCACTTCTTTGGCGACGACGGCGGCGGGATAGGTGGCGCCGCCGTCGCCATTGATGCTGAAGCCTGCCGGCTTCACGCCCAAGGTGTTCAGGATGTCCACGGCGATGTCATCCATGTACGCGGTGCCCGGGCGGAAGTACCGGGGACGCTTACCGGTGATGCCGGCCAGGACGCCGTCGTTGGGTATGACCTCGTCATAGACTTCCCCCGCGTTCCTGGTGCCCGGGATGCCGTAGGCCGTGTTGCCGGCGGTGGACAACGGCTTATGGGACGTCCCGTGGTTGGCGATCTCAAAGAGCGGATCCGCTGCCAGCTGACGGGCCGTGGCCGGGTTGGCTGTGATCCACCGCGAATTCAGGAACAGCGTTGCCGGGACGTGCCGTTGGCGCAGGGTATCAATCAGCACCTGATCGTAACCGCTGCCGCCGGGACCGCCGCAAAAGTCGAAGGTGAGGGCGATGCCCTGTGATCCGGGCGGCAGCCGCGTCAGGACGCCGGGTGCCTCCAGGCCCCAGTAGTGGGCCTGGCGCTTCGCATAGGTGTCGATGATCTGTGCCCGGGCGGGCACGGTGCCTGCAGGCGTCCTGGATGCCGGCCCGTCGCCGTCGGAGCCGGTATGCGACAGCGGCGCGGAGCCGTCCGCCGGACCGTTGGCGGTGTCCGCGGACGTGTCCTGTGCCGCGGAAGGGTGCCCTGGTTGCGGCTGCAGGTCGGGCACGGCGGCCGACAACGTCAGCACGGCTGCCAGGAGGATGGTCCTGCGGGCGGGTCCTTTCCCGTCCTGGTTCATGTGCCGGGGTGCGTGCTGGTTCACCCCTGGGATCCCCCCAACGCCGCGAAGTGGGCGCTTGTCCTGCCCCGCCGGGCCGGGCCTCCGGGGGTGTACGGCAGGAGGTGGCCGAAGCTGCTTGCATGTGCCGCGGCGCGCGGAACAGCAGCCTGGAAGCGGGTGGTCATGTGGGGAGGATACCTTGGCTTTCTTGCCGTTCCCTGAACCTCGCACTGCACCCGGGGTGGCGGGCGTAATAAAGTGCGGATCCGGGCCTGGCGGTGGCAGCTCGGCGTCCCGGTTCGGGGCAGGCCGTTCCTGAGTTCCCTTCCCTGGGCGGCCCGGACAGGAGCGGTTGTCAGGGCGGCCCTGAAGGTAGCTGACCAGGTTCGGCGGCCGGTAGGGGACGCCGGAGCGCCCCCTTCACGTTCAATCCTGCGGACACCGGCTTGGCCTCCGCGCCGCGCTCGTCAGCCGACGTGAATGCCTGGCCTTGCCGCCTGGTCGGGTTCAATCTCGCGGAGGATCTCCCGCACCAGCGGCGGGGTGTCACCCTGCCCGAGGAAAAGATAACGCATCAGGTGCGCCACCGGGCTTCCCTCGGACCACTCGAAATAGCACTGCGGCTTCACGCCGGTGGAGTTCCGCATCGCCAGCAGGACCGCCGCGATGGCATTTGGCACGGCCGGGGACTTCACCCTAAGCACCCGGTAGCCCTCGACTTCAAGACCTTCGACCCGGAGCGTGTGCGTGAAGTCCGACGGGTCGGAGATCTCGACCTCGAGAAAGATAACGTCGGCTGGGCCCGGAACCGGGTTCAGCCCCCGCTGTTCGTACTCCTTCTCGGCGTACTCAGCCTTGTCACCGCTTTGCTTCTTGTTGGCGATGATGTGCAGCTCGCCGTTGAAGGCAATCGAGTCTGTGATGAACTGGCGGGCGGCCTCATCGAATTCAATGGTGTCCACGCGCAGTTCGGTGGAGCGGGTGACCCGCGAGATGAGCGAGACCGCGATGATCCCGGCGATGAAGAACGCCGAGATGACGATCCCGTCCGGTTTTTCGAGGACGTTGTCGCCCAGGGCGTACAGCAGGATCAGGGTCAGGATGCCGAAGCCGACGGCCCCGGCCCTGCTCCGGCGCCGGATGGCCGAGACCGTGACGGCGACCGCCCCGGAGACCATCATGGCCAGGATCCCGGTGGCGTACGCGCCGGCCTGGGCGTTCACGTCAGCGCGGAACGCGATGGTGATGCCGATGCTCAGGACGGTGTAGACCAACACCACGGGGCGGACCGCGCGGGCCCATTCCGGTGCCATTCCGTAGGCGGGCAGGTACCGCGGCACGATGTTGATCAGCCCTGCCATGGCGGACGCGCCGGCGAACCAGAGGATCAGGGCGCTGGAGATGTCGTAGACGGTACCGAACCCGGCTCCGAACAGGTCGTGGGCGAGGAACGCGAGGGCGCGTCCGTTGGCCTGTCCACCCTCCTCGAATTCCTTGGCGGGGATCATGACCGTGGTGATGAAGCTCGTGGACATGAGGTAGACGCTCATGATGAGGGCGGCCGTGGTGAGCAGCTTGCGGGTGTTTTTGACCCGGGAGGCCATCGCTTCCTCGGGTGTGCGTCCCGTGGCCTTGATCAGCGGCATCATGGAGACGCCGGTTTCGAAGCCGGACAGGCCCAGGACCAGCAGCGGGAAGGCGATGATGGCAGGGCTGACCAGCCCGATCGGGCCGCCGCCGCTGGAGAACAGCCGGTCGGTCCAGCCGCTGACCAGCGACGGATCCGCGGCCAGGTGGAGGAACCCAGCCACCACAACGGCGGCATTGAGGAGCAGGTAGATGGCCACCAGGGGGATCGCCACACCTACAGCTTCGTTGAAGCCGAGCAGGAACACCCCGCCGAGGATCAGAAGCAGGATCACGGTGATGATGACGGCGCTGCCCTTGAGGGCCTCGGGGAAGAGCGGGTTCTCGAGCAGGTGGACGGTCGCGTCAGCGCCGGAGAGGGTGATCGTGATGATCCAGGAGGTTGCGACGAAGCCCAGGAGCAGCAGGACGAAGAACTTGCCGCGCCAGAACGGCAGCAGCTTCTCCAACATTGCCACCGATCCTTGCCCGTGGGGGCTTTCCTGCGCGACCCTGCGGTACATGGGAAGCATCCCCAGCAACGTCAGGGCCACAATCAGCAACGTGGCCAGTGGGGAGAGGGCGCCGGCAGCCAGGGCGGCGATGCCGGGCAGGTAGGACAAGGTGGAGAAGTAGTCGACTCCGGTCAGGCACATGACCTTCCACCAGGCGTTGGGTTTATGGTCTTCCTTGGCCTCCGGGCCGGCGGGGGCCACCTGGTTGGCGAGCAGCCAGCGGACCAGGGGAGCCTGGTCCAGGCTTGAGTCCTGCTTCAGGGAGACCTGTGCCGGAACCGGGTGGTCAGAAGGGGGTGTCATTGAGGACTTTCTATTGATGACCAGGGTGGTCGGCGACGAGTCGAAGCGCACGAACGGGCCAATTCTAGTCCGGGTCCGTACGTGGAACTGGGGTTACGGGGCGTCCATTTGGGCATGTCCCACAGCCGCGGCGGCTGGTCCGGGACGGGTTGCGCAGTGTCGGTGACTGGCCCGCCGACCATGAGTAGATGGTCAGGTGTGGAGTTCGCGCCAAAGTCGCTGCAGCAGTTTTCGGGGAACGCCCCCGGTTCGTGCGAAGTAGGCGTAGAACGGCGCGTTGTGGTGGTTTCAGCGGCAGCTCGCTCCCGTCAATAGCCCTGGCGGACTGACGTCCAGGGCCTGCTTGGCGCACGTTCCGGGCGGCCAGCACTGTCTTTGGATCGTGGCCGGGAGGGGTTCCCATCATGTGCCCTGCCCTCAGGCAGTACTACCCGCTTAACCAGCGAAAAACCCCGGAAACCCCTGAAAACAGGGGTTGTCCGGGGTTTATCCCGAGCTTCCTATCAGAATCGAACTGATGACCTTTTCATTACGAGTGAAACGCTCTACCGACTGAGCTAAGGAAGCACCGCACCAAATCCCCCGGACGAACCGGGCGCTTCATGCAAGAGTCAACTGTAATAGAGTCCCGCCGCCCCGGTCAAAATGGCCGGCGTGACGCTGCTGCGACCCTCAGCACACCGTATTGTCGGCCGGCAGCTTGCCGCTGACCAGATAGTTGTCCACGGAATCCTCCAGGCAGCTGTTGGCCCGGCCGTACGCGGTGTGTCCTTCACCCTTCCAGGTCAGCAGGGAGGCGTTCCCCAGCTGCTTGCGCAGTGACGCTGCCCATTCAACGGGGGTTGCGGGGTCGCCGGTGGTGCCGATGACCACGATGGGGGAGTCGCCGCTGTACTCCACCGCCGCCGGCGTGCGGACGTTTTTGTACGGCCAGTCTGCGCAGATGGTTCCGCCGTAGGCAAAGAAGTAGCCCAAGGTGGGTGAATCCTGTTCCAGCCGCTTTTCCTCCGCCCGCATGCCCGCGGCGTCCGAAACCATGGGGTAGTCCAGGCAGTTGACCGCATTGAAAGCGAGCGCCGAATTGGACGTATAGGAGCCGTCGGGGGCCCGGTCGGCACCGATATCGGCAAGCCGGAGCATGAGGCTGACGTCCCCGGAAACGGCGGCCTCCAGCGCTTGGGTGAGGGCCGGCCAGCTTTGGTCGTTGTAAAGCGGGGTGATCAGGCCGCTGACGAACTGGGTTGCATTGACCAGCCGCCCGTCCTTGGCCGTGCGGGGTGTCTGCCGTATGGAGTCAATGAGGTCCCGGATCTGCTGAACGCCGGAGTCGACATCACCGCCCAGGGGGCACTTGGTCTGCTTCTGGCAGCTGGCCACGTAGCTGTGGAGCGCCTTTTCGAAGGCCCGGGCCTGGCCGCTGGTCAGGTCCTCATTGCTGATTGACGGATCGAGGGCGCCATCGAGGACCATCCGGCCTACGTTGTCCGGGAAAAGCGAGGCGTAGGTGGAGCCCAGGAACGTGCCGTAGGAGTACCCCAGGTAGTTCAGCTTGGAGTCGTTCACAACCGCGCGGAGCACGTCCAGGTCCTTCGCGGCGCTGACGGTGTCAATGTGGCCCAGGACGGGGCCTGTTTGTGACGCGCACTGGGTAGCGATTGCCTTGCTGTCAGCCAGTGCCGCCGCCAGCCCGGCATCGGTTTCGTACGCGTAGATCTTGGCCCGGGCGGCGTCGCGTTCGGCGTCCGTGGCACAGGTGACCGGAGCGGAGCGCTTCACGCCACGCGGATCGAAGCCCACGAGGTCGTAGGCGTTGCGGACAGCCGCTGAAAAGTGGGTTCCGGCAGCGTCTTTGACAAAGTCGTAACCGGAGGCGCCCGGGCCGCCGGGATTGACCAGGAGGCTGCCGGTCTTCTTACCGGTGCTGGGTGCCCGGAGCGCTGCGATCTGGATGGTGTCGCCGCCGGGATTGGCGTAATCCATGGGCACGTTCACCTTGGCGCACTGGAATTCCCCTTCGCAGGGCTCCCACACGATTTGCTGCGAGTAGAACTTTTCCAGCCCTGCGGGAGCAGACGCCACGATGGAGGGGTCAGCCTTGGCCGTGGCAGCTTCCGGCGGGTTCTTGTCGCCACCAAGGAGGCTGCAGGAGGCCAGGACAACGGCCACGGCCATTGCTGCGGCGGCGCGGACAGCGACCGTCAGGGACCTGTGGCGTGCGGGCAGGGGGCGGGCAGTCATCGGGTCTCCTTGGAGGGCTGTATCAGGCTGGCAGCCATGGACTCAATGGTCAGCAGCGGGGCAACGTTGGTGGTGGTGATGCGTTCACGGGCTTTGTTAATGGCGTCCATGCGGGCCAGCGTGGCTTCCGGCGTGGAGCGGGCTGCGAACTCTTCCAGCTCACTCCTCAGCTCAACGTTGACCAACTCCACGGCGTTCCCAAGCTGGATGATCAGGACGTCGCGGTAGAAGGACAATAAATCCGTCAGGGTTCGGTCCAGGGAGTCCGTGATGGATCTCTTGGCCCGCCGCTTCTGGTCGTCTTCGAGCTGTTTCAGCTGGCTGCGCATGGCCGGGGGGAGGGCGCCGGTTTCCGGTGCTCCCAGCGTCGCCAGCAGTGCGGCCTTCTCTGCTGCATCGCGTTCCTCGTTGGAGCTGTTGGCCTCCGCAGTGGCGATCTTGACCAGCTTGTCCGCCATCATGACCGCCGCTGTTACGCCGCGCAGCCCCAGCGGGAAGCGGACAGTCTCCAGGCGGCGTTCCCTTGCCGCCGGATCCCTGGCCAGCCTCCGGGCGATGCCCACATGGCTTTGGGCAGCGCGGGCGGCCTGCTCCGCAAGGGCAGGGTCCACGCCGTCGCGCCGGACCAGCAGCGCTGCCACGTCCGACGCGGGCGGCAGCCGCAGGGCAACGCTTCGGCAGCGGGACCGGATGGTCACCAGGACATCGGCCGGGGACGGCGCGCAGAGCATCCACACGGTCCGCGGCGTGGGTTCCTCGATGGCCTTGAGCAGCACGTTGGTGGTCCGCTCGGCCATGCGGTCGGCGTCCTCCACCACGATGATCCGCCACCGCCCGGACGACGGCCGGTTGCCGGCGGTTGCCACCAGTTCGCGGGCCTCGTCAATAGTGATGGTGACCTTCTCTGTGCGCACGAAGGTCACGTCCGAATGCGTTTCACCCAGGATCGTGTGGCAGGCCTGGCACTGTCCGCAGCCACGCTGGCCCACGTCCTCCTGGTCGCAGTTCAGTGCGGCCGCGAACGCCTTGGCGGCATTGGAGCGGCCGGACCCCGGCGGACCGGTGAACAGCCAGGCGTGCGTCAGGCTTTCGCCGCCGGCGGCTTGGCGCAGTTGTTCGACGACGGCGGGCTGGCCCTGGAGGTCATCCCAGACGGTCATGAGTCACCGCCGTCCGTGGCTGCTGCGGCGGCAGGAACGGCAAGGAGGGTTTCCACCCGGGCGAGGATCTGAGCGGCAAGGTCTTCCACCGGGAGGTGGGCCGGGAGGACCAGGTACGACTCCGGGCGGTCCGCAGCAAGGCTAAGGAAGGCCTCCCGGATCCGGGTATGGAACTCGTCAGCCTCGGATTCCAGGCGGTCTTCCGCTGCCTGGCCGGCAGTTCGGCGGCGGCGGCCAAGTTGGGGGTCAACGTCCAAAAGGACTGTGAGGTGGGGCTGGAGGCCCGATGTGGCCCACTCATTGAGGGAACGCACCGCGTCCAGGCCCAGGTTGCGGCCGGCACCCTGGTAGGCCACCGAGGAGTCGATGTACCGGTCCGTCAGGACGATTTCACCGCGGCCAAGTGCCGGGCGGATTACTTGGGTGGCGTGCGCGGCCCGGGAAGCCGCAAATATGAGGGCCTCGGTGTGCGCGTCGATGTCGCCATTGCCGTGGTCCAGCACAAGCGACCGCAGCTTCTCGCCAACCGGGGTGCCGCCGGGCTCCCGGGTGCGCAGCACGGTGTAGCCCAGGGACTCCAATGCTGCCGCAAGCCGGCCGGCCTGGGTGGACTTGCCTGCACCATCGCCACCCTCGAACGCGATGAATACGCCGGCCCTCTGTTTGTTCACTTCTCAAGCCTACCGAGGGGTACCGACTTTTCCCGATCCGTAGCTACCTCGAAGGCGGCAGTCCGGTGAACGGCAGCCGTCCACAAAACGACACCGCTTTCCGGCGGATCCGGCAGGAACAGTACGCTTTTCACCATGAGTCTTTCCGAGCACCAGGCCGCTTCCCTTTCACCCGAGACCGTGGTGGTGGCGGCCGGGCGTCCGCCGCGGGAAAGGGACCAGCCGGTCAATCCTCCCATCACGCTTTCCTCCACCTACTTCGGTACCGGTCCGCTGGGTGACGGCGACCGGGGTTATGGCCGCTATTCCAACCCCACCTGGGATCCCTTTGAGGAGGCCCTCGGCCAGCTTGAAGGAGCTGCCCTTCCCGGACTGCTCTACGCGTCGGGGCTGGCGGCGGTCAGTTCCGCGCTGTCCCTGATCCCTGCCGGCGGCGTGCTGGTCATGCCCAACCACAGCTACTCCGGCTCCCTGGTGATGGCGACGGAACTTGCCCAAAAAGGATTCATCGAACTCCGGACCGTGGACATTGCCGACACGGACGCCGTCAAGGATGCCCTGGCACCGCAAGGCCCGTCGGCGAAAGCCGCGGCCATGCTGTGGCTGGAAAGCCCCACCAACCCCATGCTCGGAATAGCGGACATGCCGGCCGTCGCTGAGGCCGCCCATGCAGCCGGGGCAATCGTCGTCACTGACAACACCTTTTCCACGCCACTGGTGCAGCAGCCCCTGCAACTCGGATCCGACGTCGTCCTCCACTCGGTGACCAAGTACCTCGCCGGGCACTCCGACGTCGTCCTTGGCGCCCTGGTTACTTCCAATCCGGACATCCGGTCGTCGCTGCTCCACCACCGCATCATCCACGGCGCCATCGCGGGTCCCTTCGAAGCGTGGCTCGCACTGCGGGGTCTGCGGACCCTCGCGCTGCGCGTGGAACGGTCGCAGGAGTCGGCAATGATCCTGGCGGAACGCCTCGCCGCCCACCCCGCCATTGATTCCATCCGGTTCCCCGGGCTCGATTCCGACCCCGGCCATGCCCGCGCCAAGGAACAAATGCAGGGCTTTGGCTCCATTATCTGTGTCCAGGTGGCACCCACGGCGGGCCTGGGCGGCGCCGACGCCGCGGACAAGCTGGTGCAGGCGTTGGAGCTTTGGCTGCCGGCCACCTCCCTGGGCGGGGTCGAATCCCTGATCGAACGGCGGCGCCGGCACTCGGCGGAACCCGCCAGCGTCCCCGAAAACCTGGTTCGGCTGAGCGTCGGGGTGGAAAATGTTGAGGACCTGTGGGCTGACCTGAAGCAGGCGCTGGACACGCTGGAGGGCTAGGCTGGGCTTGTGGACGGTCGAATAATTATCGCGTACGTAGAGCAGGCAGTGTTCTTTATCCTTGGCCTGGTGGCCCTGGGGCTTGAACTGTGGGCGTTCGTGGACTGTGCCAGGCACCGGGCCAACGCCTTCGAAGCCACGGGCAAGCGGACCAAGACGTTCTGGCTTGCCCTCACCGGCGGTGCGTTGCTGGTGGGCATCATTTCGCTGTTCGGCGCCGGTGGCGGCATTATCAGCACCCTTGGCCTCTTCGGGCTCGCCGCCGTGGTGGCAGCCTCCGTCTACCTGGCCGACGTCCGTCCCGCAGTGAAGGACGCAGGCCGCGGCGGCAGCCGCAACATGGGCCCCTACGGCCCCTGGTAACCAGGTTCCACGGCCGCCCAGTCCACCGTCAGCTCGCCCAGCCGCCACCTGGCCGGCCCGTCCTGCACCGGCCACCCGGCCTCGCGCAGGCCCCGGCACATGCCGACCCAGCGCTGCCTGTTGCCGAACGAGGCGAGCGGCGCGCTCCCAAGCCATGCGCGGTCCATCGCCTGCATGAAGGCATGAACAGGTTCGCCAGGGACGTTGCGGTGGATCAAGGCCTTGGGAAGCCGCTCGGCCACGTCCGAAGGCAGGTCGAAGCTCCCGAAACGGACCGAGATGCTCAGCGACAGCGGACGGACCCGGTCGAGGGTCACCCACGCCACGCGCCGCCCGATCTCGTCGCACGTGCCGTCCACGAATATGCCGCCCGGCGACAACCTGCCCTGCACCAGCTGCCAGATGCCCCGGACATCAGCTTCCTCGTACTGCCGCAGGACATTGAAGGCGCGGACCAGGACAGGATGGCCGGGAACGGGCAGCTCGAAGCCGCCCAGGTGGAAGGTCAGCCCGGGCCGCTGCAGCGGAAGCGCAGCGCGGACGCGCTCCGGTTCGATCTCGATCCCGCAGACCCGCACGTCCGGCCGGACAGCGGCGAGCCTTTCATGGAGTTCGACGGCGGTGGCTGGTGTTGCGCCGTAGCCCAGGTCAATGACGAGCGGGTCAGCCGCCGACCGCAGGCGCCAGGCCTGAGGTCCGGCCAGCCAGCGGTCCACCCGGCGCATCCGGTTGGGGTTGGTGGTGCCGCGGGTGACGTTGCCCACCGGACGGCCCTGCCGGGCGGCGGATGTCCTGCCGGATAGTTGCGGGGAGTTCACCCGTTCAGCCTTTTGAACCACCGCACAACCCTATCCCTGGCCCTGGCGGAAGCGGGCCCACCGCGGCCTGGCTTGTAACGCTGGGCGGGCGGCAACACTGCTCGGCTAGGATGAAAATCATGACTTACAAGCTGATTCTGCTGCGCCACGGCCACAGCGAATGGAACGCAAAGAACCTGTTCACCGGCTGGGTGGACGTTGACCTGAACGACCAGGGCCGCGCGGAAGCAGCGCGCGGCGGTGAGCTGCTGGTGGAGAACAACATCCTTCCGGACGTGCTCTACACCTCCCTGCTGAAGCGGGCCATCAACACCGCGAACATCGCCCTGGACAAGGCCGACCGCGGCTGGATTCCGGTCAAGCGCGACTGGCGCCTGAACGAACGCCACTACGGCGCGCTGCAGGGCAAGGACAAGGCGCAGACCCTCGCCGAATACGGCGAAGAGCAGTTCATGGAATGGCGCCGTTCCTACGACACCCCGCCGCCGCCCCTCGACGACAACTCCGAGTTCTCCCAGGCGCACGACCCCCGTTACGCGGGACTCGGCGATGCCCTGCCGCGCACCGAGTGCCTTAAGGATGTCCTGGTGCGGCTCCTGCCCTACTGGGAATCGGACATCAAGGAGGACCTCAAGGCAGGCAAGACGGTCCTGGTGACCGCACACGGCAACTCGCTGCGTGCCCTGGTCAAGCACCTCGACGGCATCACCGACGAAGCCATCGCCGGCCTGAACATCCCCACCGGCATCCCGCTGGTGTACGAACTGGACGAGGACTTCAAGCCGGTCAAGCCCGGCGGAACGTACCTGGACCCCGAGGCTGCCGAAGAAGCCATCCTGGCAGTGGCAAACCAGGGCAAGAAATAGGACATTAAACCCGTTCGACGGCGGGCCGGTCACCTCAGGTGACCGGCCCGCCGTCGTCCTCCGGCAGCTTGGGTGTCAGCTGTGTTCTGTCCCGGTGGGCTGCCATGCGCCCGTGACCAGGTAGGTCACCTTCTGGGCGACGGAGACGCCGTGGTCGGCGAAGCGCTCGAAGTAGCGGCTGGCGAGGGCCACGTCCACGGTGGTGGCGGGGGACTCGTGCCACTCAGGCGCGGCGATGGCCTTGAAGACGCTCAGGTGCAGGTCATTGATCGCCGTGTTGGCTTTGAGGATGTCCCTGGCCACCTCGAGGTCGCGGCTTTCAAGCAGGACGGTCAGCTTGTCGGCGATCTCCTGGTCGAGCTCGGCCATCCGGTTGAAGGTCTCCGTCATGGACTCCGGAATCACCGTGGAGGGGTAGCGGAGGCGGGCCAGCTGGGCGATGTGGCGGGCCAGGTCACCCATCCGCTCGAGGGACGCGCTCATCCGCAGGGAACCGACGATCATGCGCAGGTCGCTGGCGACAGGACCCTGCAGTGCCAGAATGTCGATGGCCCGCTCATCGAGGCTGTTCTGCAGGAAATCGATGCGCGCGTCCGCGGCGATGACATCCTGGGCGAGGTCCACGTCCGCTACCTGGAACGAGGTAGTGGCCTTGTTGATCGCTTCGCTGACCAGTCGGGAGATCTCCACCAGCTGGTCACCGACCTGGGTGAGCTCTTCCTGAAAAACCTTACGCACGTAGGCGTCCTTTCCTTGGAACTCCCGCCGGCCGCTGCAGGGCAGCAGGAATCGTGTCGCCATTAGGCGCTCTGACCACCAACTCTGTCATCGCCCGGTAAACGATTATGCCCACACAGATGAACGTTAGTTGAACCGTTGGCCGGATAGGCCGGAAGTCGGCAGGGGGCTTAGGGCAAGAGCATAAAGTGGAGCTGTGGATCCTATGCTCATTGGTCTGGTTGCCGGCCTTATCGGCCTGGCGCTTGGCACGTTCGGCGTGCTTGCCTACCGGGTCAGCGAGAAGCAGCGCGAGCTGCTGGAGATCGACGCCGGGGAGCTGGCACTGCCGCCCGGCGCAGCGGAGGTGCTCGCCGTCGTCGGACGGGCTTTTGTGGTGCTGGACGACGTGGACGGCGTGGTCCGGGCCAGCCCCGCAGCGTACGCGTACGGCCTGGTCCGCGGGCACACCGTGGTCCACAGGGAACTCCTGGACATGACCGCGGGAGTCCGGCGGGACGGCGTCATCCTGGAAAAGCAGCTCGAACTCCCGAGGGGGCCGCTGGGCAAGGGAACCATCATCGTCCAGGTGCGGGCGGCCATGCTGGGTGAGGAATACATCCTGCTCCTCGCCGATGACCGGACGGAGATCACGCGCACCGAAGAGATCCGCAACGATTTCGTCGCCAACGTATCCCACGAACTGAAAACCCCCGTGGGTGCCATTTCGCTGCTGGCCGAGGCGCTCGAATCCTCCGCCGACGATCCTGACGCTGTCCGCCGCTTCGCCAAGCGCATGCACAAGGAATCCGCCCGCCTGGCCGCCCTGGTCCAGGACATCATCGAACTTTCCCGCCTGCAGGGCGCCAGCGTGACCCAGCAGGGCGGCCCGGTGGACATCAACGCCGTCATCGCCGAGGCCGTGGACCGGTCGCAGCTTCCCGCGGAAAGCAAGAACATCAGCATCGTGGTGGGCGGCCGCACCGAGGGCAAGGTCTTCGGTGACCAGGACCTGCTGGTGACAGCGCTGCGAAACCTTATCGACAACGCCATCCGCTATTCACCCGACAACACCCGGGTGGGAATCGGTGTACGTTCCAGGGAAGGCGTAGTCTCGATTTCCGTGACGGACCAGGGCGAGGGGCTGACCCCTGAGGACCAGGAACGCGTGTTCGAACGCTTCTACCGGGTGGACGCCGCCCGTTCCCGCCAGACGGGCGGTACCGGCCTGGGCCTGAGCATCGTGAAGCACGTGGCGTCCAACCACGGCGGCGAAGTGACCCTCTGGTCCCAGCCCGGGCAAGGGTCAACCTTCACCCTCCGGCTGCCCGAAATGGAAGGCCAGGACGGCGAGGCCGCGCCGGCCGGGCCGGAAGCACCGGCACAGGCGCCGGAAAAACCCAGTCTTACCCACCTACCCCGCGCCGCCGGCGCAACAGATCGAGGAGCCAGCGCTTGAGCAGGATTTTGATTGTCGAGGACGAGGAGTCGTTCAGCGATCCCTTGTCCTATTTGCTGGGCAAAGAAGGGTTCGAGGTGGAGGTGGTGGACAACGGCCTTGATGCCATCACCGAATTCGACCGCAACGGCGCCGACCTGGTGTTGCTTGACCTGCAGCTCCCGGGCCTCTCCGGCACTGAGGTGTGCCGGCAGCTCCGCCAGCGCTCAAGCGTCCCCGTCATCATGCTGACCGCCAAGGACTCGGAAATCGACAAGGTGGTGGGCCTGGAACTCGGTGCTGACGATTACGTCACCAAGCCCTACTCCTCCCGCGAACTGGTGGCCCGCGTCCGGGCGGTATTGCGGCGCCAGGGGGAGCCTGAGGAGCTGATTTCCTCAACCGTCCAGGCCGGTCCGGTCCGCATGGACATCGAACGGCACGTGGTGAGCGTGGACGGCCAGCAGGTCCTGCTTCCCTTGAAGGAGTTCGAGCTCCTGGAGATGCTGCTGCGCAACTCGGGCAGGGTGCTGACCCGCGGCCAGCTCATCGACCGCGTCTGGGGCTCCGACTACGTGGGCGATACCAAGACCCTTGACGTCCACGTGAAGCGCCTCCGCGGCAAGATCGAACCCGATCCGTCCGCTCCCCGCTACCTGGTGACCGTCCGCGGCCTTGGGTACAAATTCGAGCCGTAGGCCGTACCGGGACTCCGTCAGCAGGCATAACAAAAGGGAGGAGCCAGTGGGCTCCTCCCTTTCGTTGTGTCCGGGGTTCCGGCGCCTGCTTAGCGGCTCGTGGCGGTCGCGGTGGCAGTAGCCGGGGCGGAGGCGCTCGACGTGGCGCTGGAGGTTGCGCCGGCAGAGGGGGTGGCGGATGAAGAAGCGGACGACGGGGACGTTGCCGAAGCGCTCGGCGTAGGTACGTAGTCCTTGTACTCCTCCAGCGTAGCGTCCAGGACGGGAACCTTGACGGTGTTGCTGACGTTGGTGCCGTTCTCGCTGATCTTGACGTCCACCAGGGAGCCGGGCTGGCCACCAGTGGTGCTCAGGATGGCTTCGTCGGACTTCTCGTTGAGGAGCGTGTACGAGTTGGCCTTCACCGGTACCTCGGTCTGCGAGCCCTTGGCGCCGTTGACCGTGAGCTTCACGTCCTTGGAAGAGGAGTTGTATACGGCGCCGATCAGGCGGCCGGGCTTGTCCTCGCCGGTGGAAACAATCAGGATGTTCCGCAACTGCAGGGGACCGAGGTCCGCGCGGATGCCGTCCGAGGCGGAGTACTGATGGCTGGTCTGCTGGGGCGTGATGTAACCGCAGCCCGCGGTCAGCAGGCTGGCGCCAAGGGCAGCAGCCGTCAGTGCCAGTTTGCCGCGCTGGGCCCGGTTCATCGCAGTGGAACGCACGTCACGTACTCCTCGAGAAATTTGAAGTCTTTTTCAGCCCATAGCCTATCCGCAATGAGGGGCAAACGAGGATTCGGCGGTGTCACATCCACTGTGGGAGCGCTCACCTGATGCACTAATCCTCCCATCCGTCAAGGGGGTGAAGGGGGTTGATTGGGCCCATTTTCCGCGTATTTTCGCGGTTGGAGGCCCTTTCTCCGGCCGGTCATATGCCTGAATCGTGATAAACTGGTCTGCGGGAAAGGGGAAATGTCCACATGGTATTTGAGGTCGGCGAGACAGTAGTTTACCCTCACCACGGTGCTGCGAAGATTGAAGAAATCAAGATGCGCACCATCAAGGGCGAAGAGAAGATGTATCTCAAGCTCAAGGTGGCTCAGGGTGATCTGACCATTGAAGTTCCAGCAGAGAACGTTGACCTTGTTGGGGTCCGGGACGTAGTGGGCAAGGAAGGCCTGGAGCACGTGTTTGATGTGCTCCGCGCCGAGTTCACCGAGGAACCCACCAACTGGTCACGCAGGTACAAGGCAAATCTGGAGAAGCTTGCTTCCGGTGACGTCATCAAGGTGGCAGAGGTCGTTCGCGACCTGTGGCGCCGGGATCACGACCGGGGCCTTTCCGCAGGCGAGAAGCGTATGCTGGCCAAAGCCCGTCAGATTCTGATTTCAGAACTGGCGCTGGCTGAAAAGACCGACGAGGAGAAGGCTGCAAGCGTTCTCGACGAGGTCCTGGCTTCCTAAGAATTTAGCCCCGGCGGCACGCAAGTGCCGCCGGGGCTTCTTTTTTTGGCATCACCCGCCGGTGTCCAAGCCGCCTGACCGCAGTGGCGGCGTCGTAGGCTAGTCCGCATGAGTGAATCACCCACGCGCCTGGTCACGGCCGTCATCCTCGTGGCCGCCGGTTCCGGGCAGCGCCTCGGCTACGGCATGCCCAAGGCCGCTGTTCCGCTCGGCGGCGAGCCCATCCTGATACATGCCCTGCGGGGCATTGTCGCGTCAGGAGTGGCCAGCCAGGTGTGCGTGGCGCTGCCTGCCGGTGACCGGGGCCTGCGGGAGTTGTGTGACGACTTCCGTGGCGAGCTTGCCGATGGTGGTCCACTCCTGACGATTGTCGACGGCGGAGCCACTCGGGCCGACTCCGTCCGCGCAGGCATCTCGGCACTGATGGACGGCATCGAGGCGGTCCTGGTCCACGACGCCGCCCGCGCGCTCACGCCCGAATCCGTTTTCCACCGCGTCTCCGATGCCCTTGCCGCCGGCGCTGCCGCCGTCATTCCGGCGCTGCCCGTGGTAGACACCGTCAAAACGGTGGCCGCCACTACCGGGGAGGACGCGGCCTTTGCACCCGAAGTTGTCACGGGGACAGCCCGCCGCCAGGAGCTCCGGGCCGTGCAGACGCCCCAGGGTTTCCGGATCGGCGCGCTGCTGCAGGCGCACCAGGCCGCACAGTCCCTGGACCAGCAGCAGTCCGCGGCCGTCACCGACGACGCCATGCTGGTGGAGATGCTCGGCACCCCCGTCCATGCCGTCCGCGGATCAACGCAGTCCCTCAAGATCACAACGCCCCTTGACCTGATCTTCGCGGAAGGGCTCCTGGAAGGCCCGCTCGGCGCCCGGTGGGTGGAAGGATGAGCGCGGAGATGGTTCTGCCGCGCACCGGGGTGGGAATCGACGTCCATGCCTACGCGCCGGAAGACTCGCCCCGGCCCCTCTGGCTCGGTGGACTCCTATGGCCCGGCGAACGGGGCCTCGCCGGGCACTCAGATGGTGACGCCGTCGCCCATGCGGCCGCGGACGCCCTGTTCTCGGCCGCTGGCATCGGCGACCTTGGCACCCACTTCGGTACCGACCGCCCGGAGTTCGCCGGCGCATCCGGCGCCACCCTCCTGGCCGAAGCCGCCCGGATTGTCCGGGCAGCCGGGTTCGAAATTGGCAACGTTGCGGTGCAGTTCGTGGCCAACCGGCCCAAGTTCGGGCCGCGCAGGGAAGAATCCCAAAAGGTCCTCAGCGAAGCCGCAGGCGCCTCTGTGGGCGTCACGGCAACCACCAGCGACGGCCTGGGATTCACCGGACGCGGGGAAGGCATTTCGGCGGTGGCCACCGCGCTGGTGTACCCCCAGCAGCCCCAGCCCATCAGTTAGTCTGGAGCGGTGACCCTGCGCTTCTATGACACCGCCTCCGCCGAAGTCCGGAACTTCGTCCCCATCGTCGACGGCAAGGTCAGCCTCTACTACTGCGGCGCCACCGTCCAGGGCATGCCGCACGTGGGGCACATCCGCTCCGCCATCGCCTTTGACCAGCTCACCCGCTGGCTTGAGTACCGGGGCCTGCGCGTCACGGTCGTCCGCAACGTGACGGACATCGACGACAAGATCCTGGCCAAGTCCGAGGCTTCGTTCGCGCCGGACTTCAGCCCAGAGGTGGGCGAAGTGCCTCAGGAGGAATGGTGGGCGCTGGCGTACCGCTACGAGCAGGAATTCCTGAAGGCCTACGACACCCTTGGCGTCTCCCGGCCCACGTACGAACCCCGGGCCACCGGGCACATCCCCGAGATGCATGCCCTGATCCAGCAGCTCATTGACCGCGGCCATGCCTATCCTGCCCTGGATGATTCAGGGGACGTGTACTTCGACGTCCATTCGTGGGACACATACGGCGCACTGACCCGGCAGAACATCGATGACATGCAGGCGGCGCCCGACGCCGACCCCCGCGGCAAGAAGGACCCCCGCGACTTTGCGCTGTGGAAGGGCTCCAAAGAAGGGGAGCCGGCCACCGCCAGCTGGGCTTCGCCCTGGGGGGCAGGACGGCCCGGCTGGCACCTTGAGTGCTCGGCCATGGTCACCAAGTACCTGGGTACCGCATTCGATATCCACGGCGGCGGCCTGGACCTGCGCTTCCCGCACCACGAAAACGAGATGGCGCAGTCACAGGCGGCCGGACACCCGTTCGCCAACTTCTGGATGCACAACGGCATGGTGACCTACCAGGGCGAAAAGATGTCCAAGTCCATCGGCAACACCATCAGCCCCGCGGAGATGCTGGAACTCGCGTCGCCGCGGGTGGTGCGCTACTACCTCGGCCAGGCGCACTACCGCTCCATCCTGGACTACCGGCCCACCTCCCTGCAGGAGGCCGCGGCCGCCGTCGAACGCATTGACGGCTTCATCAGCCGGGCCGTGCGTGCACTTTCCTCTGACGGAACCTACACCCTTGCCACGGACGGGCTTGTTCCCGAGGCGTTCGAACGCGCCATGGATGACGACCTGAACGTCCCCCAGGCGCTGGCAGTACTCCATGACACCGTCCGCTCCGGAAACACCGCCCTCACTGAGGACCGGCTGGAGGACGCCCGGCAGGCGCTGCACCATGTCCACGACATGCTCGGGGTCCTGGGGCTGAACGCAGTCGAAGGCTCCGCTGCCGCGGCAACCCGGGAGGCCGAGGCCCTTGGCGTGCTGGTCGAAGCGCAGCTGGCCGCCCGCGCGGCTGCCCGGGCCCAAAAGGACTGGGCCGCCTCCGACGCCATCCGGGACACGCTCAACCAGGCCGGCGTCGTGGTGGAAGACGGCCCGGACGGCGCCACGTGGAGCCTCAAGCGGGACTGATCCCCACCCGCCCCAGGGGACGGATCGCTTACCGGCGCTGCCGATTTTTCTTCGGTCAGTAGACTGGTAGGCAGATTCAGTCAACACAATCAAGGGTGGAACATCATGGCCAACAATGGTCGCCGATCGGTTAAAGCGAAGAAGGGCCCAACCATCGGAACCGGTGGCCATGGCCGCAAGGCCCTCGAGGGCAAGGGCCCCACGCCCAAGGCCGAGGACCGTCCGTACCACAAGGCACACAAAGCCAAGCAGCTGGCCGAGCGCTCCGCTGCCAAGCGCGGAACCGGTGCCCGCAGTGCCGGTGCCGCCAAGTCCGGACCCAAGGGCCGTGCCACCGAGGAAGTGGTGACCGGACGCAATTCGGTCGTAGAAGCGCTCCGCGCCGGCATCCCTGCCAAAGCCCTGCACGTTGCCATCCGCATCGAGATGGACGACCGGGTCAAGGAATCCCTGAAGCTCGCCGCCGAACGCGGCATCCCGCTGATGGAAACCGGCAAGGCGGAACTGGACCGGATGACGGACGACGCCGTCCACCAGGGCCTGGTGCTGCAGATCCCGCCTTACGATTACCAGGACGCCTACGAACTGGCCGAGGAAACCGTGGAGAAGTGGAAGAAGGGGCACGTCGCCAACGCGCCGCTCTTCGTTGCACTGGACGGCATCACGGACCCCCGGAACCTGGGTGCCATTATCCGCTCCGTCTCCGCCTTCAGCGGCCACGGCGTGATCGTGCCCGAGCGCCGCTCCGTGGGCGTCACCGCCTCGGCCTGGAAAACCAGCGCCGGCGCGGCGGTCCGCGTGCCCGTGGCCCGCGCCTCCAACCTGAACAACGCCCTGAAGCAGTTCAAGAACATGGGCATCTTCGTCCTGGGGCTCGACGGCGACGGCGACGTTTCGCTGCCTGACCTCACCCTGGCCAAAGAACCGGTGTGCATCGTTGTGGGCTCCGAGGGCAAGGGCCTGAGCCGCCTGGTCCGTGAGAACTGCGACCAGATCGTCTCCATCCCCATCGACTCCGCCATGGAGTCACTCAACGCGTCGATGGCCGTGGGCATCTCGCTGTACGAGGTCTCCCGCCAACGCGCGGCGGGGTAAGTACTTCCAGCCCGGTATCCCGGGATGGTTACCCGGCGCCGCTGTGGCGTACGGGCAGGTCAGGTGCCGCTGGCGGCTACTATTTAGGTGATGGTCATGCCGCTCTTCGACACTGCTTCCGCCATGGATGCCTCCTCGGCTGTTCCCCTCGGTGTCAGCGTTCCGCGCGCTGATTCCGGAGGTACCCGCCACCACGCCGGCGCGCGCGCCAACGTCGCCTGCCTTGCCCCCGGGGTGTCCAGCCTGGACATCGTGTACTGCCCTCCGGGCGGCCAGTGGCGGGTCCAGACGCTGCCCAACGTTACGCGCGGCGTCCATCACGGCATTGTCGAGGACCTGCCCTACGGATCGCACTACGGCTTCTGTCCCACGCCGGACCGCCAAACCCTGCCCTCCGGGCTTCCTGCAGGCAATGGGAACGGTTCCCGCAGCCAGCCCCTGCTCCTGGACCCCTATGGCCGGGGAGTGGACCAGCGCGACGGCGTCCTCACCAGCGTCCGGACCGCAACCGACTTCGACTGGGGGTCGGACGAACGCCTGCGCCTTCCCTGGCGCAACACGATCGTGTACGAAGCCCACGTCCGTGGCCAGAGCATGCTCCATCCCGACGTGCCGGAAGAGCTGAGGGGCACCTATGCCGGCCTGGCCCACCCAGCCGTGGTGGAGCACCTGACCAGCCTGGGCGTTACCTCCGTCCAGCTCCTGCCGGTGCACTTCCACGTCGATGAGCCGCACCTGCAGGACCTGGGACTGACCAACTACTGGGGGTACAACACCGCTGCGTTCTTCGCCTTGCACCCCGGGTACGCCACCCGGGCCGCCCGGGAGGAAGGCCCGCAGGCTGTCCAGGATGAGTTCAAGGCCATGGTCAAGGCACTCCACGAGGCCGGGCTGGAGGTCATCCTCGACGTCGTCTATAACCACACCGCCGAGGCCGGCCCGGGCGGACCGGTCCTGAGCTTCCGCGGACTGGGGGAGGACACCTACTACCGCGTGGACGGTCACGGCAGGTACATCGACACGACGGGCTGCGGCAACACGCTGAACTTCGCGGACCAGCGCGTGGTCCAGCTGGTGACCGATTCCCTCCGGTACTGGGTGGACGAATACCACATTGACGGGTTCCGGTTCGACCTGGCCGTCACGCTCTGCCGGGACGCCGCGAACGAATTCGACCCCGAACATCCTTTCCTCACCGCTGTCGCCGCCGACCCCGTGCTGTCCGAGGTCAAGCTGATTGCCGAGCCCTGGGACATTGGCTACGGAGGCTGGCAGACAGGCCGCTTCCCGCCCGGATGGGTGGACTGGAACGACCACTTCCGGGACGCCGTCCGTACCTTTTGGCTGGCAGACCGTGCCGCCATCGACACTGGCGGGCACGGCGGGACCATGGCCAAACTCGCCGACGCCCTGTCCGGTTCCGCCAGCCTCTTCCAGGCGTCCGGCCGGTCACGCCTGGCATCGGTCAACTTCGTCACCGCCCACGACGGCTTCACCATGAACGACCTCGTGTCCTACGACCGCAAGCACAACGAGGCCAACGGCGAAGAGAACAGGGACGGGCACGGGG
The DNA here is from genome assembly GCF_057747955.1 of Arthrobacter sp. SDR-2R. Classification (NCBI taxonomy): domain Bacteria; kingdom Bacillati; phylum Actinomycetota; class Actinomycetes; order Micrococcales; family Micrococcaceae; genus Arthrobacter; species Arthrobacter sp. SDR-2R. Next base: position 4,108,201 of record NZ_CM173231.1, on the reverse strand, counting down.
ACAACCGCAGCTACAACCACGGCGTGGAGGGCCCCACCGAGAACGGTGTGATCCTCGCCCGGCGGGCGCAGTCGCGGCGGAACCTGATGGCATCACTGATGGTTTCGCTGGGGGTTCCCATGATCACCGCCGGGGACGAGCTCGCCCGGACGCAGCAGGGGAACAACAACGCCTATTGCCAGGACAATGCCATCACCTGGCTTGACTGGACCATGACGCCGGAAGCGCACGAAATGCTGCGCAGCACCAAACGGTACATCCGCCTGCGCAAGGAGTTCCTGGCTGCCCAGCCGCATGATTTCCCGGTGCGGGACGAGCAGTCCTACCTCTACTGGTTCGACCAGCACGGCCAGCCCATGTCCGCTGAACGCTGGAACGATCCGCACCACCGCGTCATGCAGCTCCTGCTGGGTGACGACGGCGGCGAACTGGCCGGCCTGGTGGTAGTGAACGGCAGTGCCTCGGACGTCACGGTCACCCTGCCGGACGCCGGGAGGAAGAATCCAAGCCTGTTCGAGCTTCGGCTGACCACCTCGCCCCGCCACAAGCAGCGGCAAGGCATCCAGGTGGCTTCGGGGGAGACCGACCTGGCCGAGGCCAACTCCATCAGCATCTACCGCACGTAGCTCACATGCGGAACCGCTCCATCCTCCCCCTGCTCCTGGCCGTGCTGGTAGTGCTGGCCATCGTGGCGTTCGGCGGTGCCGGGCTGCTGGGCCGGCAGACGGAAGGCACGACGCCGGAAACTGCTTCCAGCCGCACCCCCACACCGGGCGGAGCGGCAACGTCCCCGGCAGCGAAGCAGTCCCCGCCGCAGCGGGGCGCGAACCCGTCCAGCCTGCCGGAGATCAGGGAGTCCGCCCTTCCCGTGGAGGGCCGCCGGGTGCTGGGGCTGATCCGGGCGGGCGGTCCGTTCCAGTACAGCCAGGACCAGCAGGTGTTCGGCAACTTCGAGCGGGTCCTGCCGGTCCGGAACCGTGGCTATTACCGCGAGTACACCGTTCCCACCCCCGGCGAACCGGACCGGGGCGCACGGCGCATCGTCGCCGGTGACGGCGGGGAGAAGTATTACACCAGTGACCACTACGCAACGTTCAAGTACATAGCGGAAGGCAGCTAGCGCAACCATGAGAATCTTCTCCGGCGACACCTGGACCCTGGAAGAACTGCAGGAACAGGTGGCGGATGCCGGCCGGCGCAGCGTGGTGGTCCCACCCGCGGACAGCAAACGCGCCGTCCTGGAAACCTTCGGTGAGGTCCTGGATTTTCCCGAACACTATGGCGTTAACCTGGACGCGCTGAACGACTCGCTCCACGACTTCGCGGATAGCATCACCGACAACGGCAACCCGCCCGTCACGGTCCTGTGGCAGGTGGCTGCCCCGTTCCGCAGCGACAGGTCGTTCGGGATCATCTGCGAAATCCTGCAGGACGCCGAACGGTACGCGGGCAATGACCTTGCCGTCACCGCCGTCATGCTCTGACCCGGCTCCCGTCCTGAAAGTCCCGTTCCTCCCCAAGGAACCGGGCACACGCGGCTAGCCCTCCGGTCGCTCCTCGTGCGCGGCATAGGTGTCCAGCAGCGCAGAGGCCCGGCCGCCGTCGTCCTCCGCTGACAGCCCTTTCCGCATGTTCTCCGCCTTCTGGCGCCCGGCCGGGAACGGCGGAAGCAACGGGACCTCGGGGTCGGTCAGTACCTCGATCACCACGGGGCAGTCCGCGGCGAAGGCCTGGTCCCAGGCGTCTGCGATTTGCTCCGGGTCCTCCACCCGGATGCCCCTCAAACCCAGCAGTTCCGCGTAGCCGGCGAACGGAAAATCGGGAAGCTCCTGGCTTGCGGCAAACCGCGGCTCGGCCTCCGACTCACGCTGCTCCCACGTGACCTCGGTAAGTTCCCGGTTGTTGAAGACGCACACCACGAACCGTGGGTCCTGCCACTGGCGCCACCTGTGCGCCACCGTGACCAGCTCGGCCACGCCCAGCATCTGCATGGCACCGTCCCCGGCCAGGGCCACGAGCGGGCGGTCCGGATGCGCCAGCTTGGCGGCAATCCCGTAAGGGATGGCGCAGCCCATGCTGGCCAGCGTCCCGGACAGGTGCGCCGGGACGTTCAGGGGCAGCACCAGTTGACGGGCATACCAGTAAACACAACTTCCGACGTCGACACTCAGCTGGGCGTTCTCCGGCAGCCTGCCGTTAAGCTCACGCACCACACGTTCAGGATTAATGGGGCTCGCCGCAACTGCAGCCCGGTCTGCCGAGAGGATGCGCCACCGGCTGACGGCCTCCTCCACATCTGAACGCCATTGGGTGCGTGGGCGGTGTTCCAGCCGTTGGTTCAAGGCTTCCAGGGCGGATGCGGCGTCTCCCGCCAGGCCCACCTCCACGGGGTAGCGGTTGCCGATCTTCTTCTCGTCAATGTCGATCTGCACGGCGCGAGCGGCCCCGGGCGGCGGGTAGAACTCGGTCCAGGGGTCGTTGGAACCCACTATGAGGAGGGCGTCGCAATTGCCCAGAAGGTGGGCACTGGCCGTGGTGCCCAGATGCCCCATGGTTCCCACCGCGAAGGGCAGGTTCTCATCCACGTAGGGCTTGCCCAGGAGGCTGGTGGCGATGCCGGCCCCAAGCTTTTCCGCCACGGCAACCACTTCCTTGCCGGCGTGCCTGGCACCCTGGCCCACCAGGAGGGCTACCCTCTCTGCGGAATTGAGGAGGGCAGCTGCGGCGGCCAGGTCTTCCCCGCGGGGGCTCTTGGCCGCAGCACTCCAGGAGGGGGCTGTGACAACGATGCCGTGCTGCTGTTCCAGCTCCGGGGCAGGCGCGGACTGCACGTCATGCGGAATGATGACCACGCAGGGGGAGGAGGTTGCCTTCGCCGTCCGGAAGGCACGGTCCAGCACCATGGGCACCTGCTCGGGCGCGCTCACCAGCTGCACGAACTGGGAGGCGACGTCCTTGAACAAGGCGTTGAGGTCGATTTCCTGCATGTAGGCCGAACCCAGCACGGTGCGGCTCTGCTGCCCCACGATGGCCACCACCGGCACGCCGTCCAGCTTCGCGTCGTACAGCCCGTTGAGCAGATGGACGGCGCCGGGGCCTTGGGTGGAGGTCACCACGCCCACTCCGCCCGTGTACTTGGCATGGCCCACGGCCATGAAGGCCGCCGACTCCTCATGCCGGGCCTGGACGAACTCAACCCGTCCATCGGTGCGGCGCAGGGCACCCATGAATCCGTTGATGCCGTCCCCGCTGTAGCCGAAGACCCGCCCCACACCCCACGTGGTGAGGCGCTCCACGATCACATCCGCTACCGTACGTTCGGTCATTGCGCCCTCCTGCTTCGGGTTGGTCCCTGCCTGCCCAGGAGCCGTACCCATCGGAGCGGCGGGCTAAGCGTTGACGATCAGCCCCAGCTCCGCCTTGGAGGCCAGTGCTTCATGCCGGGGCAGTACGCGGACGGTGTATCCGAACGGTCCGGAGCGGTCGATCACCAGCGAACCGCTGAACAGGTGCCGTCCGTTGCCCAGGTCCTCCTTCACCTGCAGCTCCATCATGGTGATGTCTGCCAGGGCGTCGTTCTCTTCGGCCCGGCCATAAGCCACTTCCACGCAGACATCCTCGGGGGTGAGGGCATTCAGCGCTATGTAGGCGTTGACCTGCAGTGTGTCGCCGATCTGCGGATCCTCGGACACACCCACGGAATCCACGTGCTCCACGTGCACCTGGGGCCAGGCCAAGCGGACCTTGGCCGACCACGACGCCAGGGCACGGGCCTGGGCATAGGAGTTGGCGGTGGCGCTGCGGCCGGCTTCGGCGGCAGGGCGGTACAGGATGTTCACGTAGTCGCGGAGCATGCGCTCCGCGGAAACGGCCGGACCCAGGTGGGACAGGGTGTGCTTGATCATGGACACCCAATGCGTGGGGACCTTCTCGCTCCTGGTGGTCGAAGGCCCGGCAGCTCCTGCCCCCTCGGATACCGTGCTCCCGTAGAAGCGCGGTGCCACCTGTGTTTCAAGCAGCTCGTACAGCGCCGCCGCCTCGATGTCGTCGCGTTCCTCGGGGGAGGCATCGTTGTTGGCGGTGGGAATCGCCCAGCCGTTCTCGCCGTCGTACATCTCATCCCACCAGCCGTCCAGGACGGACAGGTTCAGCGAGCCGTTCAGCGCCGCCTTCATGCCGGAGGTCCCGCAGGCCTCCAGCGGCCGCAGCGGGTTGTTCAGCCAGACGTCACAGCCCGGGAACAAGGTCCTGGCCATGGCGATGTCGTAGTTGGGCAGGAACGCGATACGGTGCCGCACCTCGGGATCGTCTGTGAAGCGCACCAGGTCCTGGATCATTTTCTTCCCGGCATCATCGGCAGGGTGCGACTTTCCAGCGATGACCAGCTGGATGGGGTGCTCCTTGTGCAGCAGCAGGGCCTTGAGCCGGGCAGGTTCGCGCAGCATCAGGGTGAGCCGCTTGTAAGTGGGCACCCGGCGGGCAAAACCGATGGTCAGCACATCCGGGTCCAGGACGCTGTCCGTCCAGCCCAGCTCGGCGTCGGCCGCGCCGCGCTTCTTCCAGGCAGCGCGCAGCCTGCGGCGGACGTCCTCCACCAGCGCAGCCCGCATCTCCCGGCGGAGCGCCCAGACATCGGCGTCGCTGACGTTGTAGGCCAGGTCCCATTTGCCCAGCGCTTCCGCCTCGCTGCCAAACTGGTCACGGGCCAGCTTGGAGATGCGGCTGTCCACCCAGGTGGGCACGTGCACGCCGTTGGTAACCGAGGTGATGGGCACCTCGGAGTGGTCGAAGCCCGGCCACAGGGCGGAGAACATGCCGCGGGACACTTCGCCGTGCAGTTTGGCCACGCCGTTGGCGCGCTGGGCAAGGCGCAGGCCCATCACCGCCATGTTGAAGACGGACGGGTTGCCGTCCGCATAGTTTTCCCTGCCCAGTTCCAGGATCCGGTCCAGCGGCACCGCGGGAGCCAGGCCGGCCTGGAAGAAGTGGCTGATCTGGTTGATTTCGAACCTGTCAATGCCTGCCGGGACGGGCGTGTGCGTTGTGAACACCGTGGAGGCACGCCCCGCGGCCAGTGCTTCGTCGAAGCTCAGGGCCTGTTCACCGGACATCAGCTCCTGGATGCGTTCGATCCCAAGGAACCCGGCGTGCCCTTCATTGGTGTGGAACACCTCCGGTGCGGCGCAGCCTGTCAGCTTCTGGAAAGCGCGCAGGGCCTTGACGCCGCCCATGCCGAGCAGGAGTTCCTGCTGCAGCCGGTGGTCGCCGCCGCCCCCGTACAGCCGGTCCGTGATGCTGCGGGCGGCATCGTCGTTGCCCGGCACGTTGGAGTCCAGCAGGAGCAGGGGAACGCGTCCGACGTCGGCACGCCAGATGTGTGCCAGCAGCCGCCTTCCGTTGGGGAGGGGGAGTGAGATCTGCAGGGCCTTGCCGTTGCCGTCGGGGGACGGCTCGCGGAGCAAGGTCAGGGGCAGCCCGTCCGGATCCAGGACCGGGTAGGTCTCCTGCTGCCAGGCATCGCGCGAGAGTGATTGCTTGAAATAACCCGCCTGGTACAGCAGGCCCACCCCGATCAGGGGAACACCCAGGTCCGAGGCAGCCTTCAAGTGGTCACCGGCCAGGATGCCCAGGCCGCCCGAATACTGGGGGAGGACCTCGGTAATGCCGAACTCGGGGGAGAAGTAGGCGATGGAGGCGGGGGCGTCCGGGCCCAGGCCCTGGTACCAGCGGGGTTCCTCAAGGTACCGGTCGAGGTCCTCTTCGGCAGCCCGCACCCGGTCCACCACTGACTGGTCCGCGGCGAGCCGCTGGAATTCCTCGCGGCTGACCATTCCCAGGAAGCCGATGGGATCCTGCCCGCTTTCCTCCCAGAGGCGCGGGTTCAGTGCCGCGAAAAGCTCCCGCGTGGGCCGGTGCCAGGACCACCGCAAGTTGCTGGCCAGCCTGGCCAGGGGCCGGATGGGCTCGGGGAGGACTGTACGGACCGTAAACCTGCGGATTGCCTTCACCTGCGTCACACTAATCGACAACATGCGCGGCTGGAACCAGCTTTCGGTTTCTTTTGGGTAAATGACAGGGGCGTGAAGAAATTGGGCCGCGGCGCGAGGAATTTTAGTGAGCACGCTTAGCAATCCTGGCCATTTCTCGCTAACGTCGAGCCTGTGACGACTAACTCAGGAACCAGTGCCGCATCCACCAAAATGCCCCAGCGCCGTATCACGGAGGGCCTTCGGTTCGGGCGTTTTCCCATTACCGCAGTGCAGCCCGTCGTCGAGGGCGGCAAGTTTCCGGCCAAAGCCCTGCCCGGCGAAGCCATCGTGGTGGGCGCCACCGCCTTCCGCGAAGGGCATGACCAGCTCGGTGTGAGCGCCGTGCTCCTGGACCCCTCCGGCGCGGAGCGCCAGCGTGTGCGGCTCGCGCCGCCCCGCGGGGAACGCGGCATGGGAACGGACCGCTGGGAAGGCGTGCTTACGCCGTCGGAAACCGGGAACTGGTCCTTTGTGATCGAAGCCTGGCACGACCGCTACGGCACCTGGCACCACAACGCCGAGGTGAAGATCGACGCCGGGATCGACGTCGAACTCATGCTTACCGAAGGTGCCAAACTGCTGGGCGAAGCGTCCACCGAGGACTTCCGGGACGAGGTGGACCGGGCAGCGCTGCGGCACGCCTCCGACGTCCTGGCCGACCAGTCCCGCAGCACCGAGGAACGGCTCGGGGCAGGGTTCAGCCCGGAAATCGCTGACATCGTGGCCCGGCAGCCCATCAGGGAACTGGTGACGGTTTCCGAGAAGTTCCCCCTCCTGGTGGAGCGGGACCGCGCCGGCCGCGGCGCCTGGTACGAGTTCTTCCCCCGCTCTGAAGGCGCGGTCAAGGACCACAACACGGGCGCTTGGACGTCAGGAAACTTCCGGACCGCGGCAAGGCGGCTCGACGCCGTGGCCGCCATGGGCTTCGACGTCCTGTACATGCCGCCCATCCATCCCATCGGCGTGCAGCACCGCAAGGGACCCAACAACACCCTGGTTGCCGGCCCCAATGATCCCGGCTCGCCCTGGGCCATTGGAGCCAAGGAGGGCGGCCATGACGCCATCCACCCCGACCTCGGTTCCTTCGAGGACTTCGACGCCTTCGTGGCGCGGGCCAACGAACTGGGCCTGGAAGTTGCCCTGGACCTTGCGCTTCAGGCAGCCCCGGACCACCCTTGGGTGGAGTCCCATCCGGAATGGTTCACCACCCGGGTGGACGGCAGCATTGCCTACGCCGAAAACCCGCCGAAGAAGTACCAGGACATATATCCGCTCAATTTCGATAATGATCCTGAAGGGCTTTCCCGGGAAATTCTGCGGATTGTCCTGTTGTGGGTCAGCCACGGCGTAAAGATTTTCCGGGTGGATAACCCGCATACCAAACCGGTGTGGTTCTGGGAATGGCTTATTGCCGAAGTGAATAAAACGGTCCCGGGCGTGGTGTTCCTCGCCGAAGCGTTCACCCGCCCCGCCATGATGCACGCACTGGGCAGGGCCGGCTTCCAGCAGTCCTACACCTACTTCACCTGGCGCAACACCAAGAAGGAGATCGAGGCGTACTTCGACGAAGTCAGCCACGAATCCCCGGCCTTCTTCCGCCCCAACTTCTTCGTCAACACCCCGGACATCCTGACCGAATACCTGCAGTACGGCGGCCCCGCCGCGTTCCGGATCCGGGCGGTCCTTGCCTCCACCGGAAGCCCGCTCTGGGGCGTCTACGCCGGCTACGAACTGTACGAGCATGTGGCCCGGCCCGGCGCCGAGGAATACATCGACAACGAGAAGTTCGAGTACAAGGCCCGCGACTGGGACGCCGCAGCCGAGTCCGGGCGCTCGCTGGCACCGTACATCACACGGCTGAACCACATCCGCCGTGACCACCCGGCGCTGCTGGACCTTCAGAACCTGACGGTCCACCAGAGCACGGACGAATCCACGGTGGTGTACTCCAAGCACAAGACCCTTCCCGACGGGACCAAGGACACCATCATCGTGGTGGTCAACGTGGACCCGCATGTCACCAAGGAAAGCAGCGTGGTGCTGGACCTGGCAGCCCTGGAGCTCGATCCGCAGGACCGCACCCCGGGCGGCGGCTTCTATGTTGACGACCTGATCTCCGGCCAAAGCTGGGAGTGGGGCGAGTACAACTATGTGCGGCTCGACCCGCACGTGGAACCGGCCCACATCCTGAGCGTGAGGAGAATGCATTCGTGAGTTTTAATCCGCAAAGTTCCGGCCACTTCACCCCAAAGAGCACGTTCGAGCTAAATGCCCCTGGCCTCCAGCATGACCCGCTGTGGTACCGCAAGGCCGTGTTCTATGAAGTACTTGTCAGGGCCTTTGCGGATGCCAACGGCGATGGGTCCGGGGATTTCTCCGGGCTCATCGACCGGTTGGATTACCTGCAGTGGCTGGGCGTTGACTGCCTCTGGCTGCCCCCGTTCTTCCAGTCACCGCTGCGCGACGGCGGCTACGACATCTCCGACTACAACTCCGTCCTGGACGAATTCGGCACCATCAGCGATTTCAAGCGCCTCGTGGCAGAAGCCCATGCCCGCGGCGTCCGGGTGATCATCGACCTGCCCCTGAACCACACTTCCGACCAGCACCCGTGGTTCCAGGAATCGCGGAAGGACCCGGACGGCCCTTTCGGGGACTTCTACGTCTGGAGCGACACGGACGAGAAGTACCAGGACGCGCGCATCATCTTCGTCGACACCGAGGAATCGAACTGGACGTTCGATCCCATCCGCCGGCAGTTCTTCTGGCACCGGTTCTTCAGCCACCAGCCTGACCTGAACTTCGAAAACCCGAAGGTGATCGACGCCGTCTTCGACGTTGTCCGGTTCTGGCTGGACCAGGGGATCGACGGTTTCCGGGCAGACGCCATCCCCTACCTCTTTGAGGAAGAGGGCACCAACTGCGAGAACCTCCCGGCCACCCACGAGTTCCTCCGCCGGCTGCGGGCCATGGTGGACGAAAGCTATCCCGGCCGCGTCATCATTGCCGAGGCAAACCAGCCGCCCACCGAAGTGGTGGAGTATTTCGGCACCGTTGAGGAACCCGAATGCCACATGGCGTTCCACTTCCCCATCATGCCCCGCCTCTATTACGCGCTGCGGGACCAGAAGGCCGCTCCCATCATCGAAACCATGCGCGACACCCCGGACATCCCCGAGGGCGCGCAGTGGGGAACATTCCTCCGGAACCACGACGAGCTGACCCTGGAGATGGTCACCGCCGATGAGCGCGCGGCGATGCTGGGCTGGTACGCCCCCGACCCCCGGATGCGGGCCAACATCGGCATCCGGCGCAGGCTGGCACCGCTGCTTGATAATTCCCGCGCCGAGATCGAGTTGATCAATGCCCTCCTGCTCTCGCTTCCGGGCAGCCCCTTCCTGTACTACGGGGACGAGATCGGCATGGGGGACAACATCTGGCTTGAGGACCGCGACGCCGTCCGCACCCCCATGCAGTGGAACCCGGACCGGAATGCCGGCTTCTCCCATGCGGATCCCGGCAAGCTGTACCTGCCGCCCATCCAGTCGCTGGTCTACAACTACGGCATGGCCAATGTCGAAGCGGAGGCTGCCCACTCCGGGTCCCTGCTGCGCTGGACCCGGCAGATCCTCAGCGTCCGCAAGAACCACCCGGCTTTCGGACTGGGCGGGTTCAAGCACGTGGAGGCGGACCACGACGCCGTCCTGGCCTACCTTCGTGAACTGCCGGACAGCAACCCTGCGGGCGTCGATGGAGAAATCATTTTGTGCGCCTTCAACCTCTCCCAGCACCCCGTCGCCGCCACGCTGCGCATTCCGGAATATGCCGGGCGCGGGTTGCGCGACGTCTTCGGTGGACAGATCTTCCCCGGCATCGGCGATGACGGCACCCTCACCCTGACCCTCGGAAGCCATGACTTCTTCTGGCTCCGCATGCGGTCGGCGGGGTCCAATCCGTCGTCGCCCTTCACCCAGGCCATGCCCATCCTGTCGATAGAGAACTGAGATGAACCAGCCAATCCTCACTCCCGCCCTGACTGCGCTGCTCAAGGAATGGCTGCCGCAGCAGCGATGGTTCCCCGTCAAGACACCCGATTTCGCCATTTCCCAGGCCGGCAGCCTGGGCCTGGAGGATCCCACCGGGCACGCCGCGCTGGCCGTATTCCTCCTCAACGTCACCATGGAGGGGCCCGACGGCGGCCCGCGCAGCGCCGTGGTCCAGGTCCCCTTGAGCTTCCGCCCGGCACCGGCCGGCGGCATGGAACGGGCGCTGGTAGGCGAAGCCGCAGGAATGGATCCAACCCGTCCCTGGGTCTACGACGCTGTCCACGACCCCGACTTCGTAGGCGCCTGGCTCGACCTCATCCGGGACGGGTCGAAGGCCGCAAGCGGCAGTGCCACCGGATTCCGGGTGGAAGGGCCGCACCGCCTGCCCACTGCCAAGGGCGTGGTGAAGGTGCTCTCGGGGGAGCAGTCCAACAGTTCAGTCATCGTGGACGACGGCGAATCTGCCGCCATGGTGAAATTCTTCCGCGTCCTGTCGGACGGGACCAACCCGGAGATTGAAGTCGGTGCTGCCTTGACCAGGGCCGGCACAGCGGAAGTCCCCGCCACCCTGGGCTGGGTCCGCGGGGAGTGGCTCGGAAAATCCGGTAACGCCGGACAAAGCAGCCGCTACGTCCAAGGTGAGCTTGCGGTGGCCCACGAGTTCCTCGCCGGCGGCCGCGACGCCTGGCGGCTGGCGGTTGACGCCGCCCGCTCCGGCACCGACTTCACGGCAGAAGCCCGCGCCCTGGGCGCGGCCACCGCAACGGTGCACAAGCGGTTGGCGGAGGCACTGGGGCAGTCAGCCGAGCCCGAACCCGGAAAGGCGCCAGGAGCTGCTGTTGCCCAGCGTGTCCGCGCTGCTTGGGCGGAAGCCCGTGCCGCCGTCGGGCCTTACGACGACGCCCTGGACGCCCTGCTGGCCGGCCTGGACAAGGTTCCCGCCGGGCCGCTGCAGCGCATCCACGGCGACCTCCACCTGGGCCAGATCCTCCTCGTGACCGGACAATCCGGCGACCAATCGCGCTGGGCCATCCTGGATTTCGAGGGCGAGCCCCTGCGGCCCATCTCCGAACGGAACGTCCCGGACGTACCACTCCGGGACGTGGTAGGAATGCTGCGCTCCTTCGACTACGCGGCCGGTGCGGCGCAGCGCGAGCAGGAAGGTGCACAGGTCCCGGACAGCTGGGTCGACGATTGCGCCGATGCCTTCCTTGCCGGGTACGCGGGGGTCATTCCCGGCACGGTGGACCGGACCTCGCCCCTGTTTGTGGCATTGTGGCTGGACAAGGCGCTGTACGAAGTTGTTTATGAAATGCGTAACAGGCCCGACTGGGTGGCGATTCCAGTAAACGCCTCCAGGCGGCTCCTAAGCGGTAACGGTGCCGGCGATCAGGCCGGTGCAGCATCGGAAGGTAACAAAATGACAGGCTCAGCACGAACTGACCAGCCGGGGGTGCCGCTGCACGTGGACGAAGGCACCCTGGGCAGGATCGCGAACGGTGAACACCACGCCCCCCACTCCGTCCTGGGCGCGCACCTGGACGACTACGGGCATGTCACCATCCGCACCGTGAAGCATCTTGCCGAAGCGATCACCGTGGTCACCCAAGCCGGTGAAGTGCCAATGCAACACGAGGCTCACGGCGTTTGGGTTGCGGTCCTGGATCCGCAGGACCAGGGCCACGTTCCCGACTACCGGCTCTCGGTCACCTACCCGGGCAAGGACCCGGTGACCATTGATGAGCCCTACCGCTACCTGCCCACCGTAGGCGAAGTGGACCTGCACCTCATTGGTGAAGGCCGGCACGAAAAACTGTGGCAGGTTCTCGGTGCCCACGTGCGGCACTACAAATCATCGCTTGGAGACGTCAACGGTGTGTCCTTCGCCGTCTGGGCCCCCAACGCGCAGGCCGTCCGGGTCAAGGGCGATTTCAACGCCTGGGACGGACGGGAAAACTCCATGCGGTCGCTGGGTTCCTCCGGTGTCTGGGAAGTGTTCATTCCCGGCGTCCCGGCAGGTGCCTGCTACAAGTACGAGATCCTGACACGGGGCGGCTACTGGGTCGAAAAGGCCGATCCGCTGGCCTTCGGCACGGAGGTGCCACCACTGACGGCGTCCCGGGTGGTGGAACCTTCCTACGCCTTCAAGGACGACGAATGGATGGAAGCACGGGCCAAACGGGACCCGCACAACTCGGCCATGAGCGTCTACGAAGTGCACCTCGGGTCCTGGCGGCTGGGCCTTGGCTACCGTGAACTCGCCGACGAACTGGTGGAGTACGTCAAATGGCTCGGGTTCACGCACGTGGAATTCATGCCCGTCGCGGAGCATCCGTTCGGCGGTTCCTGGGGTTACCAGGTCACCTCCTACTTCGCACCCACGTCCAGGTTCGGACATCCCGACGAGTTCCGCTACCTGGTGGACGCCCTCCACCAGGCGGGCATCGGCGTGCTCCTGGACTGGGTGCCTGCACACTTCCCCAAGGATTCCTGGGCATTGGCCCAGTTCGACGGCGAGCCTCTTTACGAGCACGCGGATCCGGCGCTGGGGGAACACCCGGACTGGGGCACCCTGATCTTCGACTTCGGCCGCACCGAGGTCCGGAACTTCCTGGTGGCCAACGCGCTGTACTGGCTGGAGGAGTTCCATATCGACGGCCTGCGCGTGGACGCTGTGGCCTCCATGCTCTACCTCGATTACTCCCGCCAGGAAGGCCAGTGGCGGCCCAACCGCTTCGGCGGAAGGGAAAACCTGGAAGCCATCTCCTTCCTGCAGGAAGTCAACGCCACCGTCTACAAGACACACCCCGGCGCCGTCATGATCGCGGAAGAGTCGACGGCCTTCCCGGGCGTCACCGCTCCCACCAGCCACGGTGGCCTGGGCTTCGGCCTGAAGTGGAACATGGGCTGGATGCACGACTCCCTCAAGTACATCTCCGAGGATCCCTTCAACCGCAAGTGGCACCACGGAACGGTCACCTTCTCCCTGGTCTACGCCTTCACGGAGAACTTCCTGCTGCCCATCAGCCACGATGAAGTTGTCCACGGCAAGGGCTCCATGCTCCGCAAGATGCCGGGCGACCGCTGGCAGCAGCTGGCCAACCTCCGCGCCTTCTTTGCCTACCAATGGGCGCACCCCGGCAAGCAGCTCATCTTCATGGGAACCGAGTTTGGCCAGGAAGCGGAGTGGTCTGAGCAGCACGGACTGGACTGGTGGCTCGCGGACATCCCCGCGCACCGCGGACTGCAGCTGCTGACCAAGGACCTGAACGAGCTGTACGCTGCGACACCCGCCCTCTACACCCAGGACAACGTTCCTGCGGGTTTCCAGTGGATCAACGGGGGAGACGCCGACCGTAATGTCCTGTCCTTCATCCGATGGGACGCCGACGGCAACCCGGTCGTCTGCGCCATCAACTTCTCCGGTACGCCGCACGTCGGCTACACCCTTGGAGTTCCCACGGCCGGCGCATGGACCGAGGTCCTTAATACGGACCACACCACCTACGGCGGATCGGGTGTGCTGAACAGTGGAGAGCTGAAGGCCACCAACGAGGGACAGGATGGCCAGCCGGCCACCCTTACTGTCACGCTTCCCCCGCTGGGAGCGTCCTACTTCAAGCCCGGGGCCGCATCGGCTGACCAGGCCGACGGGAAGAAATAACGGCAGATGCAGTAAGCGAAAGGCCCGGAATCCGCATGGTTCCGGGCCTTTTGGCTGTCCGCAGGACGCCCTCCGGCAGCGGACTGGCGATCCGTAATGAGTGGTGGTAGAGTTTATTTCCGCGCTGCTCCACGGAGTCAGACGGAAAACCGAACCCCCAAGCTAACGCTGAGGATGGTCGCGGACGCCGGTTTGACACGAGAGAGATCAGCCGGTAAGTTTGGAAAGTTGCTCCGGAGCGAGCCTGGACGTTGGTTTGGGTGGTGCCGGGTGTGTCTGTTGTTTGAGAACTCAATAGTGTGCCAAGTTTGTTGATACCGATTATGTATGTAATTGGTTGATTGTGCTGTGCCGCCACCCCGTGGTGTGCATGGTGTTTTTGGCTGGTTTCAAATTTTGTGCAGCTGTTTCTGCCGTTATTTCCGGTGGTTGTGGTTGTGTCTGTTTTTGTTTTACTTCAACGGAGAGTTTGATCCTGGCTCAGGATGAACGCTGGCGGCGTGCTTAACACATGCAAGTCGAACGATGATGCCAGCTTGCTGGTGGATTAGTGGCGAACGGGTGAGTAACACGTGAGTAACCTGCCCTTGACTCTGGGATAAGCCTGGGAAACTGGGTCTAATACCGGATATGACCTTCCATCGCATGGTGGTTGGTGGAAAGCTTTTGTGGTTTTGGATGGACTCGCGGCCTATCAGCTTGTTGGTGGGGTAATGGCCTACCAAGGCGACGACGGGTAGCCGGCCTGAGAGGGTGACCGGCCACACTGGGACTGAGACACGGCCCAGACTCCTACGGGAGGCAGCAGTGGGGAATATTGCACAATGGGCGAAAGCCTGATGCAGCGACGCCGCGTGAGGGATGACGGCCTTCGGGTTGTAAACCTCTTTCAGTAGGGAAGAAGCGTAAGTGACGGTACCTGCAGAAGAAGCGCCGGCTAACTACGTGCCAGCAGCCGCGGTAATACGTAGGGCGCAAGCGTTATCCGGAATTATTGGGCGTAAAGAGCTCGTAGGCGGTTTGTCGCGTCTGCCGTGAAAGTCCGGGGCTCAACTCCGGATCTGCGGTGGGTACGGGCAGACTAGAGTGATGTAGGGGAGACTGGAATTCCTGGTGTAGCGGTGAAATGCGCAGATATCAGGAGGAACACCGATGGCGAAGGCAGGTCTCTGGGCATTAACTGACGCTGAGGAGCGAAAGCATGGGGAGCGAACAGGATTAGATACCCTGGTAGTCCATGCCGTAAACGTTGGGCACTAGGTGTGGGGGACATTCCACGTTTTCCGCGCCGTAGCTAACGCATTAAGTGCCCCGCCTGGGGAGTACGGCCGCAAGGCTAAAACTCAAAGGAATTGACGGGGGCCCGCACAAGCGGCGGAGCATGCGGATTAATTCGATGCAACGCGAAGAACCTTACCAAGGCTTGACATGAACCGGACCGCTGCAGAAATGTGGTTTCCCCTTTGGGGCTGGTTTACAGGTGGTGCATGGTTGTCGTCAGCTCGTGTCGTGAGATGTTGGGTTAAGTCCCGCAACGAGCGCAACCCTCGTTCTATGTTGCCAGCACGTGATGGTGGGGACTCATAGGAGACTGCCGGGGTCAACTCGGAGGAAGGTGGGGACGACGTCAAATCATCATGCCCCTTATGTCTTGGGCTTCACGCATGCTACAATGGCCGGTACAAAGGGTTGCGATACTGTGAGGTGGAGCTAATCCCAAAAAGCCGGTCTCAGTTCGGATTGGGGTCTGCAACTCGACCCCATGAAGTCGGAGTCGCTAGTAATCGCAGATCAGCAACGCTGCGGTGAATACGTTCCCGGGCCTTGTACACACCGCCCGTCAAGTCACGAAAGTTGGTAACACCCGAAGCCGGTGGCCTAACCCCTTGTGGGAGGGAGCTGTCGAAGGTGGGACTGGCGATTGGGACTAAGTCGTAACAAGGTAGCCGTACCGGAAGGTGCGGCTGGATCACCTCCTTTCTAAGGAGCACCTCCAACTCTTCTGTGCTGGTGAATGCCGGTGTGGGGGGTTGTCAGGAAGCAAGCCCGCAGCATGGACGATTGTTCCGTGGCGGGTGCTCATGGGTGGAATATCAGCAAATAGCGGCTGCGTGTTTTTTTGTCTTGTCTAGTACGAGCCAGTGATGGTTCTGGAACGGTGGGCGCAGGGATGCGTGGTTTAGTGTTTGGCACACTGTTGGGTCCTGAGGCAACAGGGCCGGGGAGGGGTTGCTGCGGCTTTGGTCGTGGTGGTTCCTTGTCGGGTTTGTTTGTTTCTGGTTTCCCTGCCGTGACGTTCCGTGCGCCTGTTTGGGTGTGTGGGGTGTGTGGTGTGGGGTTGTTGTTTGAGAACTACATAGTGGACGCGAGCATCTTGTATAAGAAGCAATTTCCAAGATTAATGAACCTGGATCTGGCTGCGCTGTTGATGCCCTTTGGGGTGTTGGGGTGTGGTTGGTTTCTGTGGTTCTCTCGAGAAATGTTTTTGATCTTTGTGGTCAAGTTTTTAAGAGCACACGGTGGATGCCTTGGCATTAGGAGCCGAAGAAGGACGTAGGAATCTGCGATAAGCCTGGGGGAGTCGATAACCGGACTGTGATCCCAGGGTGTCCGAATGGGGAAACCCCGCCGAGCGCGCGAGTGACTCGGTGACCCGTACCTGAACACATAGGGTGCGTGGGGGGAACGCGGGGAAGTGAAACATCTCAGTACCCGCAGGAAGAGAAAACAATAGTGATTCCGTTAGTAGTGGCGAGCGAACGCGGATCAGGCTAAACCGTTCCATGTGTGATAGCCGGCGGGCGTTGCATGGTCGGGGTTGTGGGACTTTCCATACCAGTTCTGCCGGGCTGGTGGGGTGTGATGTGCGCGCATAGGTGAACGGTTTTGAAAGGCCGGCCAGAGAGGGTGTTAGTCCCGTAACCGTAATGTGTTTGTACCGCCTGTGAGAGTATCCCAAGTAGTACGGGGCCCGAGAAATCCCGTGCGAATCTGTCAGGACCACCTGATAAGCCTAAATACTCCCTAATGACCGATAGCGGACCAGTACCGTGAGGGAAAGGTGAAAAGTACCCCGGGAGGGGAGTGAAACAGTACCTGAAACCGTGTGCTTACAATCCGTCGGAGCCAGTCTGATTCTGGTGACGGCGTGCCTTTTGAAGAATGAGCCTGCGAGTTAGTGTTACGTCGCGAGGTTAACCCGTGTGGGGCAGCCGTAGCGAAAGCGAGTCTGAATAGGGCGTGTGAGTGGCGTGATCTAGACCCGAAGCGAAGTGATCTACCCATGGCCAGGTTGAAGCGACGGTAAGACGTCGTGGAGGACCGAACCCACTTCAGTTGAAAATGGAGGGGATGAGCTGTGGGTAGGGGTGAAAGGCCAATCAAACTTCGTGATAGCTGGTTCTCCCCGAAATGCATTTAGGTGCAGCGTTGCGTGTTTCTTGCTGGAGGTAGAGCTACTGGATGGCTAATGGGCCCTACAAGGTTACTGACGTCAGCCAAACTCCGAATGCCGGTAAGTGAGAGCGCAGCAGTGAGACTGTGGGGGATAAGCTTCATAGTCGAGAGGGAAACAGCCCAGACCACCAACTAAGGCCCCTAAGCGTGTGCTAAGTGGGAAAGGATGTGGAGTTGCCCAGACAACCAGGAGGTTGGCTTAGAAGCAGCCACCCTTAAAAGAGTGCGTAATAGCTCACTGGTCAAGTGATTCCGCGCCGACAATGTAGCGGGGCTCAA
This sequence comes from Arthrobacter sp. SDR-2R, assembly GCF_057747955.1. NCBI lineage: Bacteria > Bacillati > Actinomycetota > Actinomycetes > Micrococcales > Micrococcaceae > Arthrobacter > Arthrobacter sp. SDR-2R. The sequence continues at coordinate 4,090,727 of NZ_CM173231.1, read as the reverse complement.
GTACACCGCCGAAGTTGTGGCATTCACATTTTAGCTAAGCCCTTGTGGTTCAGGCGTGTGGATGGGTAGGGGAGCGTCGTGTGGGCGGTGAAGTCGCGGTGTAAACCAGCGGTGGAGCCTACACGAGTGAGAATGCAGGCATGAGTAGCGAAAGACGGGTGAGAAACCCGTCCGCCGAATGATCAAGGGTTCCAGGGTCAAGCTAATCTGCCCTGGGTAAGTCGGGACCTAAGGCGAGGCCGACAGGCGTAGTCGATGGACAACGGGTTGATATTCCCGTACCGGCGAAAAACCGCCCATGCTGAGCGGGGGATACTAACTGCCCGAAGCCTGCCCGAGCGCCCTTGTGGTGTGAGGGTTTTGGTGGAGCGCAGGACCTGATCCCGGGAGGCAAGCGTATTAACAGGTGTGACGCAGGAAGGTAGCCGAGCCGGGCGATGGTTGTCCCGGTCTAAGGATGTAGGGCGAGTGGTAGGCAAATCCGCCACTCATGGTGCCTGAGATCTGATGGGACCCCCGTTTGGGGGGATTTGGTGATCCTATGCTGCCGAGAAAAGCATCGACGCGAGGTTTTAGCCGCCCGTACCCCAAACCGACACAGGTGATCAGGTAGAGAATACCAAGGCGATCGAGAGAATTATGGTTAAGGAACTCGGCAAAATGCCCCCGTAACTTCGGGAGAAGGGGGGCCCCAACCTTGATACACCCTTTGCGGTGTGGAGGGGATCGGGGCCGCAGAGACCAGGGGGAAGCGACTGTTTACTAAAAACACAGGTCCGTGCGAAGTCGCAAGACGATGTATACGGACTGACTCCTGCCCGGTGCTGGAAGGTTAAGAGGACCGGTTAGCCGCAAGGCGAAGCTGAGAATTTAAGCCCCAGTAAACGGCGGTGGTAACTATAACCATCCTAAGGTAGCGAAATTCCTTGTCGGGTAAGTTCCGACCTGCACGAATGGAGTAACGACTTCCCCGCTGTCTCAACCATAAACTCGGCGAAATTGCAGTACGAGTAAAGATGCTCGTTACGCGCAGCAGGACGGAAAGACCCCGAGACCTTTACTATAGTTTGGTATTGGTGTTCGGAGTGGCTTGTGTAGGATAGGTGGGAGACGTTGAAGCCCGGACGCCAGTTCGGGTGGAGTCATCGTTGAAATACCACTCTGGTCACTTTGGACATCTAACTTCGGCCCGTAATCCGGGTCAGGGACAGTGCCTGATGGGTAGTTTAACTGGGGCGGTTGCCTCCTAAAAAGTAACGGAGGCGCCCAAAGGTTCCCTCAGCCTGGTTGGCAATCAGGTGTCGAGTGTAAGTGCACAAGGGAGCTTGACTGTGAGAGAGACATCTCGAGCAGGGACGAAAGTCGGGACTAGTGATCCGGCGGTACATTGTGGAATGGCCGTCGCTCAACGGATAAAAGGTACCTCGGGGATAACAGGCTGATCTTGCCCAAGAGTCCATATCGACGGCATGGTTTGGCACCTCGATGTCGGCTCGTCGCATCCTGGGGCTGGAGTAGGTCCCAAGGGTTGGGCTGTTCGCCCATTAAAGCGGTACGCGAGCTGGGTTTAGAACGTCGTGAGACAGTTCGGTCCCTATCCGCTGCGCGCGCAGGAAATTTGAGAAGGGCTGTCCTTAGTACGAGAGGACCGGGACGGACGAACCTCTGGTGTGTCAGTTGTACTGCCAAGTGCACCGCTGATTAGCTACGTTCGGATGGGATAACCGCTGAAAGCATCTAAGCGGGAAGCTCGCTTCGAGATGAGATTTCCATACACCCTCGGGTGTGAGAGGCCCCCAGCCAGACCACTGGGTTGATAGGCCGGATGTGGAAGCGAGGACTAACGACTCGTGAAGCTGACCGGTACTAATAGGCCAACAACTTACACCACACAGATACATACAAAACTCTGCTTGCGTCCACTATGTGGTTCCCAACCAACAACCCCCCAACACACGGGTTGTCACGGCACGGAACCAACACAACTGAATAACACACCACAATGTTGTAACCACGAGTCTTCCCACCCCCGAAAAAACACCGGGCGGGCGGGTACAAGGGTTACGGCGGTCATAGCGTGGGGGAAACGCCCGGTCCCATTCCGAACCCGGAAGCTAAGACCCACAGCGCCGATGGTACTGCACCCGGGAGGGTGTGGGAGAGTAGGTCACCGCCGGACACACATTAAGCAGGGCCCTGACAACGAATGTCAGGGCCCTGCTGCTTTAACCGAACAGCACAAAGAGGATGCCCTGCCTCCGGGCGGACTCTACCCCCGGGCACCATGCCCGGGGGTAGAGTAGTCCCTCATGAGCAGCATCTTCAGCCACCCGCAGGACCCTTTCGAAGAAGCCGGACAGCGGGCAATTGAGCCGCTGGAACCGGTGGTCAACACCGTAGTCGTGCCCGGTCCCGTGGCCCGGGCTTTCGTTGGTTTCACGGAGCACACCCACCTCTGGTGGCCCCTTGAGCAGCACGGTGTCTATGGTGCCGGCTCCTACGTGGAGTTTGAAGAGAACCTCATCCTCGAAACAGCCGATGACGGCCGCACCAGTATCTGGGGAACCCTTGATGACTGGCAGCCGCCCCTGTCCTTCCATGCCACCTGGCATCCCGGTACTACGGCGCTGTGGTCCACCGAGCTCCTGGTGGCGTTCCGCGCCCTCGGCGGCGGAACTGAAGTCCGGGTCTTTCATGAAGGGTGGGAAGGCGCCGAGGATCCTGCCGCCGCGCGTCAAGAGTACGCGGAGGCGTGGCCCCGGATCCTGGACAGGTATGCGCGGTTCATGGGCGCCGGGGACGCCGCAGCGGACAGCTCGCCTGGAGGCGTGGCCTAGCCCGGCCCCGCGGCCTTGTCCGGCGGCACGGCGGTGCTGTTCCGGATCACAAACTCCGTAGGGTACTCCTGGTCCCGCGCTCCATCCGCCGCCAGGCCGCCGTCGGAACCTCCGCCGTCGGAACCTGCGCCCTCGGAACTTCCACCGGCATTGTCCAGCAGGGCCAGAGCCGTGGCAGCCGCCAGCCTTCCCTGTCCGCGTGGATCCTGGCTGATGGTGGTCAGCCCGAATGTCTCTGCAAGTTCGTGCCCGTCAATCCCCACGACGGAAAGGTCCTGTGGGACCTGAAGGCCGAAGTCCCGGGCGGCGAGCATGATGCCCACGGCCATCTCGTCGGACGCGGCGAAGACTGCGGTGGGGCGGTCAGCGGAGGTGCCCAGGAGCCGGCGGCCCGCCGCGTACGCGCCCTGGATGGTGAAGTCGGCCGTGGCCTGCCACTCTTGCCGCACCGTCAGCCCGGCTGCTGCCATCGCCGCAGCAAAGCCCTTCTGGCGCAGCTGCGGAAGGTTGAAGTCGCGGTTCAAGGCCGCATCCCCGGTAACATGCGCGATCCGGGTATGGCCCAGTCCGATCAGGTGCCGGGTGGCCATCATGGCCAGGCCTTCGTCGTCGATTCTTATGGTCGAGGCGCCCCGCAGCGCCCCCCCGATGCCCACAATCGGACGGTGCACGGCGAGCAGCTGGCCGATCTCTTCCTCGCTGAGTACCAGCGCCACCGCAATGACGGCGTCCAGGCGTTTCCGCAGCAGGAAGTCGTTCAAAATGCTGCTGCGGTGCTCCGGCTGCTCTCCCACGTTGTACAGCGTCAGGTCGTAGCCGGCGTCCAGGAGGGCTTCCGAAACGCCCTCCAGGACCGAAGAGAAGTACCAGCGCTGGACGTTGGGCACCACCAGGCCGATGTTGTGGTTCCGCCCGGAGGCGAGGCTGGAGGCGTGGTAAGAGGGGACGAACCCGAGTTCCCGTGCCGCCTCCTGCGCAAGGCGGCGGCTCCTGGAGGAGACGTTGGACTTGCCGCTCAGCGCCCTGGAGACGGTGGCCACGGACAGGCCGGCCCGGCTGGCAACTTCTTTGATGCCCGCCATGGTCAGCCTGCTGCTGTGATGCGGATCCAGGCGGTTTCGCCCGAAGCCAGCAGTCCTTCCGTGCCGGACGTGGTACTGCGGATAAGGACGCGGCCCGCAGGTATCTCCAGCGGCTCGTGGTTCAGGTTCATAACCACCAGCGTAGTGCCGTTGAGGTAGCCCAGCGAGGACCCGGTGCACCAGTCCTCGGCCCAGGACAGGGATCCCCGGCCCAGGTCCAGGTCGCGGCGGCGTGCCAGGGCGTCGCGGTAGAGGGACAGGTGCGACGACGGCGATTCCGCCTGCAGGTCCCTCGCCAACCCGCCAAAGGAAGCGGGAATGGGCAGCCATGGTTCATTTCCCGAACCGAAGCCCAGGTGTTGTTCTCCGGCACGCCAGGGCAGCGGCACCCGGCAGCCGTCACGGCCAAGCCGCTGCCCGCCGGTCCGGGCGAACGTGGGGTCCTGGCGCAGGTGGCCGGGGATGTCGATGCCGTCCGGCAGCCCCAGCTCCTCGCCCTGGTAGAGGTAGGCGGCACCGGGCAGTCCCAGCATGAACAGCGAGGCAGCAGCTGCGCGCTGCCGGCCGAGTTCCTCATCCGGCTGGGGATCGGCCGCCCCGATGCCGTCGCCGTCCCGTGGGCCATGGCCGTTGTAGCCAAACCGGCTGGCATGGCGGACCACATCGTGGTTGGACAGCACCCATGTGCTCGGGGCGCCGACGCCGTCAAGGACGGTCAGGGAATCGGTGATGACCGAGCGCAGCCGGTAGACGTCCAGGCCCGCATGGAGGTAGGGGAAATTGAACGCCTGGTGCATCTCGTCGGGCCTGACCCAGTGGGCCAGCCGGTGAAGGTCCACGCTTGCCTCGGCGCAGAGGATCCGGTCCGGGCCGTACTCGTCCAGGATCAGCCGCCAGTTGCGGTAGATGTCGTGGACGCCGGGTTGCCCGAACATGGGTGCCTCGTGGCCGGGGTACCCGTCGCTGTTGCCGCCATCGGCCCGGCCGCCCCAGGCGGGCAGGCCCGGGGCCTTGACCAGGGCATGGGCTACGTCCACCCGGAAACCGGACACGCCGCGGTCCAACCAGAAACGCAGCACGCGCTCGAACTCGGCGTGGACGGCGGGGTTGTCCCAGTTGAAGTCCGGCTGGGAGGAGTCAAAGAGGTGCAGGTACCACTGGCCCGGCCGGCCGTCGGCGTCTGTTACCCGTGTCCAGGCAGATCCGCCAAAGTGTGACTGCCAGTTGTTCGGTGGCTCCTCTCCGTCAGGCCCGGTGCCGTCACGGAAGATGAACATGTCCCGTTCGGGGCTACCGGCCGGTGCCGCACGGGCTGCCTGGAACGCCGGATGCTGGTCCGAACAGTGGTTGGGCACCAGGTCCACGATGACCCGCAGGCCCAGGCGGTGGGATTCGGCCATCATGACGTCGAAGTCGGCGAGTGTGCCAAAGATCGGGTCAACGTCGCAGTAGTCGCTGACGTCGTATCCGGCGTCACGCTGGGGGGAACGGTAAAAGGGTGACAGCCAAACAGCGTCGACGCCCAGGTCCGCCAGATGCGGCAGTTCCTCGGTAATTCCCGCGAGGTCTCCCACGCCGTCACCGTTCAGGTCCCGGAATGACCGGGGGTAGACCTGATAGATCACGGCAGAGCGCCACCAGCCGGGAGCGGTATCGGCAGCGTGGATGAGCGTCAGGGGGCCAGTGGCAGCTGAGGTGTCCTGGGTCACAGTATCGACAGACATGAAAGCCAGCATAGCGGCGGACGGGCGATAAATGAAAACGCTTCCATACATGTTTCGCCTAATTTTGCACGAACTTTCGAGGCTCTGCAGTCCAACAACTGGAAGCGATTGCACGCCGGCAAATCCAGAAGACCGGAGCGTCGCACGCCCTAGACTGGGTAGACATGTCCGACGACGGGTGGAGGCTTTGTGGGAAGCATCGTTGACGAGCTGGAGGCCATCCTGGCGCCGGGACAGCTGGATGTCAGCGAGGTCTCGCTCCGGCGGTACGCCATCGACCAGGCCCCCGTCATCGATTTCCAGCTTCCCCTGGCGGTGGTGTTCGCCGAATCAGTGGCCGACGTGCAGGCGGTGTTGAAAACCTGCGCCGGCAGCGGAGTGGCCATTGTCCCCCGGGGTGCGGGTACAGGCGTTTCCGGTGGTGCCCATGCCACCAGGAACTGCATCATCCTTTCGCTGGAGCGGATGAACCGGATCCTCGCCCTGAACCCAGACGATGAGACAGCCATGGTGGAGCCCGGCGTGGTGAACGCGGTCCTCAACGAAGCCGCAGCAGCGCACGGCCTCATGTATGCCCCCGATCCGGCCAGTTTCCGAAGCTCCACCATCGGCGGGAACGTGGCCACCAATGCCGGCGGCCTGCGCTGCGCCAAGTACGGGGTCACCAGGGATTCGGTCCTGGCACTGGATGTGGTCCTGGCCGACGGGTCCCTCATCCACACAGGCCACCAAACCTTCAAAGGCGTGGCGGGCTATGACCTGACGGGCCTCTTCGTGGGATCCGAAGGAACCCTGGGCGTCGTCGTCGGAATCACCGTGCGCCTGAAGTACCTGCCACGGGAAGTCCACACCGTGGCCGCCTTCTACCCGGACTTCAGGATGGCTGCCGCAGGGGTCCTGGCCGTAGGCAAGGCACGCGTCCAGCCGGCGATCATGGAACTGCTCGACGGCGGTACCCTGGCCCAGCTCGACGACATCCACGGCTCCGACCTCACCGCCCGCGGAAAATCACTCCTGCTGGTCCAGACCGACGGGTTTGGCGCCGCCGCGGAAGCGGAGGTTGTGCGCCAGGTCCTCCGCGCCGGCGGGGCAACGGTGACTACTGAGGCAAGCGCCGAGGCGGAGCGCCTGGTGGAACTCCGCCGGCACAGCAGGGGGACGGAGGTGGACGACGAGTACCGTGTAGGCGAGGACGTGGCCGTTCCCCGCTCCCGGTTGGTGGACTACGTCGCGGAACTCGAAGCCATGGCCGCCAGGCAGCAGGTACACCTCAAGGTGGTGGCCCACGCGGGTGACGGCAACCTGCACCCCACATTTTGGATCGACCGGCAGGGGGCAGGCGTGGACTCCGCAGCCATGCAGCGGCTGCAGGCGGCACTGGACGAGTCCATCACCGCGGCGCTGGCGATGGGCGGCACCATCACCGGTGAGCACGGAGTAGGGCAGTACAAGCTCCGGTGGCTGGGACAGGAGCAGCCGGAACCGGTGCGGGAGCTCCAGCGCAGGATCAAGGACCTGTTCGATCCCGCGGGGATCCTCAACCCCGGTAAGGCGATCTAGGACTCAGTCGTCCGAATCCGGGTATTCGTCCACCGATTCGTCTTCGCCGTAACGGGACTCCTCGGTCTCCACCTCAAGGATTTTCAGCAGCTCGGTATCAGGGTTCAGCATGATCGCGGCCTCGTCCCGGCGGTGCCGGAGGATCGAGTCGATGTAGGACTGGACAGCTTCCGCCAGCGGAATGTGGCGCTCCTGCTTCTCGGACATGTACCACCGGTGCTCCAGGACCTCGTGGACCACCTCGGCGTGCTCCAGTTTGCCGGACAGGTCCCGGGGAATGGCGCGCACGATCGGTTCGAAGATCTGGCTGACCCACAGGTGGGCGCTGTATTCCTCATCCATGTCCGGGTTGTTGTCCGCCCGGAAGGAGTCCATGTCATTGAGGAGGCGGCGGGCCTGGTTCTCCTGGGCGTCCAGGCCGGTAAGCCGCAGCAGCCGCCGCTGGTGGTGCCCCGCGTCCACCACCTTGGGCTGGAGCTGGATGGTGGAGCCGTTCTGGGTGGTCTTTATGGCGTATTCCTCGACGTCGAAGCCGAGTTCGTTCAGGCGCCGGATGCGGGCGCTCACCCGCCAGCGTTCGCCCAGCTCAAAGGATTCCTTCTCCGTCAGCTCGGCCCACAGCCGCCGGTAGCTGTCCATGATCAGCTCACTGGTGGCCACGGGGTCCACCTTTTCCTCGATGAGACCGCCATCCAGGAGGTCCATCAGCTCGCCGGCGATGTTCACCCTGGCGATCTCAAGGTCGTATTCGCGCTGGCCGGTGGAGAGGTCGGGGTAGAGCTCACCGGTTTCGGCGTCCACCAGGTAGGCGGCAAACGCGCCGGCGTCGCGGCGGAACAGGGTGTTGGACAGCGAGACGTCGCCCCAGTAGAACCCGATCAGGTGCAGCCGCACCATGAGCAGCGCCTGGGCGTCGATGAGGCGGGTCAGGGTGTCCTTGCGCAGCATCTGCGAAAACAGTGCGCGGTACGGCATGGAGAATTTCAGGTGCCGGGTCACCAGGACGGGGTTCAGCGGGCGTCCGTCAGGGGTGGTGCGGCCGGTGATCACGGCCACGGGCTCCACGCAGGGGACGTCCAGCCGGGCCAGCTTGCGCAGCATGTGGTACTCGTGCCGGGCCACATGCTCGGAGGTTTCCTTGATGGCAATCACCGAGCCGCCAAGGTGGGCGAAGCGCACGATGTGCCGGGAGATGCCCCGGGGGAGTGCGGCCAGGTACTGCGCCGGCCACTCCTCGAGGGCGATGTGCCAGGGCAGGTCCAGCAGCTCCGGATCCGCCGCTGCGGCGGTGATGCTCAGCGAGGAGGCTACCGAAGCGGCCTTGTTCTCGTCGGCGCTGGCGGCCACGAACCGCGGGAGCTTACCCACCTGGGCATAGTCTGTGGGTTCGTCATGCCACTGGGCGCTGTGTTCCTCGGTCATGGGCTCAATTCTTCCGTACTCAGGGCAGGGACGGTAAATCCTGTGCGGCCATGGTTAAAGGCCGACGGCGGCCCGCACCGTTGCGAAAAGGTGCGGACCGCCGTCAGTTACGCGCGTGGGTGGGCCCACGCCGGCAGGGTTCCCTGACCGAAGCGAAGCGAGGTTAGGGTGCCGGTGGGAAGTTTAGTCGCCCAGGCGCAGGCCGGTCTTCGTGTCGAAGAGGTGCACGTGGCCGGACTGCGGACGGACGTAGATGACCTCGCCCTTCATCGGGGGGCGGCGGCCATCGACACGGGCCACGATGTCGTGGTCCTTGCCGTCCAGCGTGGTGTGGCCGTAGACGTAGGCATCGGCGCCGAGCTCTTCGACGACATCCACCTCAACCTTCAGGCCTTCGCCGTGCGGAGCGGTTTCTAGGTCCTCGGGACGGCTGCCCAGCGTAACCGTGGAGCCGTGTGCCTCTTCGAGGACGTCGCGCGGCACGGGGTAGACGGTGCCGCCGAACTGGACGCCGCCGTCGACGACGGGAAGTTCCAGCAGGTTCATGGCGGGGGAGCCGATGAAGCCGGCAACGAAGACGTTCTTGGGGCGGTCGTAGAGGTTGCGGGGGGTGTCCACCTGCTGCAGCAGGCCGTCCTTCAGCACGGCGACGCGGTCGCCCATGGTCATGGCCTCGACCTGGTCGTGCGTGACGTAGACGGTGGTGACGCCCAGGCGGCGGGTCAGGGATGCGATCTGGGTGCGGGTCTGGACACGGAGCTTGGCGTCCAGGTTGGACAGCGGCTCATCCATGAGGAAGACCTGGGGGTTACGGACGATTGCGCGGCCCATGGCAACACGCTGGCGCTGGCCGCCGGAGAGTGCCTTCGGCTTGCGGTCCAGGTACTGCTCAAGGTCAAGGAGCTTTGCGGCTTCGCGGACGCGCTCGGCGCGCTCTTCCTTGGAGACGCCGGCGATCTTCAGGGCGAAGCCCATGTTGTCGGCCACAGTCATGTGCGGGTACAACGCGTAGTTCTGGAAAACCATCGCGATGTCGCGGTCCTTCGGCGGAACATCGGTGACGTCACGGTCACCGATCAGGATGCGGCCTGCGTTGACGTCCTCCAGGCCGGCGAGCATGCGCAGGGAGGTGGACTTGCCGCAGCCGGAGGGTCCAACGAGGACCAGGAATTCGCCATCGGCGATGTCGATGTTGAGCTTATCGACGGCGGGCTTATCTGTGCCCGGGTACAGACGCGTAGCGTTATCAAAAGTAACTGTAGCCACAGTTATCAATCCCTTCACCGGCAGGTACGTGCCGGACGATCCGTTGTGAATGGTTCATGTTTATTCAGTTGTGTTCCCACAAAATGCTCCGCGGCTTTGCGCGGAGCACCACGTGACGCCGCACGGTTGTTGTGCGCCACATCACACCCAAGAGTATGCCAGAAGTTGCTTCTTTTACCGCAAATGTTACGGATGTCACATGTGCTTCCGGCCACGGGCTATCCGGAAGCGGCCTGGGGGTCTTCCTCGGCGACGGCGATGCTCCGCTCCTGGAGCAGGGCTTCCAGCAGCTCCGCGATATGGACAGGCGCCTCCACCCGGTATTGGGCCTGGGTGAAATCGAGGCCAACCTTGACCCCTACGTCGCCTGGTTCAAGCCGGCCGAAAGCGTCCTCGTCCGTCACGTCATCACCGGCGAACAGCACGGCAGTGGCCCCGGTGGCCTGCCGCAGGAAGCTGACGCCTTCGCCCTTGGAGGCATTGACCACGGAGGTCTCCAGGACGCGCTTGCCCTCCTTGAGGAAGACGCCCTTTCGCTCCTGGAGCACCGACCGGGCTGCTGACACCGCGTCCTCGGCCACGTCATCCGCAGCCAGTCGGGTGTGCAGGACGACGCCGGCGGGCTTGTATTCCAGGGACGTGCCAGGCGCCTCCGCGACGATAGCCGCCAACTCGGCGCGCACCTCTTCAAGGAGGGTCTTCTGGCCGTCGTCCAGCGTCAGTTCCGTGGAGCCCGGCCCAAGCCAGGCTTCGGCCCCATGGCTGCCAATCAGCAGGGTGTCCACGGGCGGGGACGCCACCTCGCGCAGGCTGGCGAGGGCGCGCCCGGAGATGAGTGCCGTCGTCGTGCGTGGAAGCACGGCGAGCCCCGCGAGCGCCGCAGCTGAGCGTGGAAGTGGCCGCGCATCCTGGGCGCGGCCCACGATGGGGGCGATGGTCCCGTCAAAGTCCATGGCCACCAGCAGGTGCTCCGTACCGGCAATGCGGTGCAGCGCTTCCCGCAGTTCGGGGGTGAGCGCCAGCGCTGCCTTGGTGTGGCCGTCAGGAGTCATCGCGGACCACCTTCTCGTTCAGTGCGTTTAGGAAGTCGGCGGACCAGTGGTCCACGTCGTGTTCGAGGATTTGCTTCCGCATGGCCCGCATCCTGCGGCCGGACTCCCGCGGCTGCATCTCCACGGCACGCATGATGGCGCTCTTGAGGCCGTCGATGTCGTGCGGGTTCATCAGCAGTGCCTGCTTGAGCTGGTCGGCTGCGCCGGCGAACTCACTGAGGACCAGCGCGCCGTCGTTGTTGGTGCGCGCCGTGACGTATTCCTTGGCGACCAGGTTCATGCCGTCCCGAAGGGCCGTGACCAGCATGACGTCGGCGGCAAGGTACAGCGCCACCATCTCCTCCACGGGGTAGCTGTGGTGCAGGTAGCGGACGGCGGTGTTCTCGATGGTGTCGTAGGTGCCGTTGATGTGGCCCACCGTGCCCTCCACCTCCTCACGCAGGAGCCGGTACTGCTCGACGCGTTCGCGGCTGGGGCTGGCCACCTGGATCAGGGTGGCGTCTCCAACCGAGAGCTTGCCGTCTGCCAGGAGCTCCTCGAAGGCTTTAAGCCGGTGCCTGATGCCCTTGGTGTAATCCAGTCGGTCGACGCCGAGCAGGATGGTCTTCGGGTTCCCCAGATCCTGGCGGATCTGGCGGGCGCGCTCAATGATGTCCGGCCTGGCGGCTAACTCGCTGATGTGCTTGACGTCGATGGAGATGGGGAAGGCCTGTGCCCGGGCAATGTGTGTGACCTGCCCGTCCTGGCCCTTTACGTGGACCTGCTGCTGCTTAACGCTGGCACCGAGGAAACGGCGTGCGGAGCGCATGAAGTTTCCGGCATCGCTGGGCCGCTGGAAACCCACCAGGTCTGCGCCGAGGAGTCCGTCGATGATGGCCTGGCGCCACGGCAGCTGGGCAAAGATCTCCGGCGGAGGAAACGGGATGTGGTTGAAGAATCCGATGCGCAGGTCCGGCCGCGCCTCGCGCAGCATGCGGGGCACCAGTTGGAGCTGGTAATCCTGCACCCACACGGTGGCGCCTTGGTCCGCATGCTGTACGACGGCGTCGGCGAACCTGCGGTTGACCCTTCGGTAGGCGTCCCACCAGGTGCGGTGGAACTCCGGCGGGGCAATGACGTCATGGTAGAGCGGCCAGAGGGTGGCGTTGGAAAACCCCTCGTAGTACAGCTCCACGTCGTCGTTGCTGAGCTGGACCGGGACGAGGTCCATGCCGCCGTGGCTGAAGGGTTTGACAGTCTCGTCCGGCGCGCCGTGCCATCCGACCCAGGCGCCGTCTGTCTTGGTCATCATGGGGGCCAGGGCGGTCACCAGTCCCCCGGGGGAGCGGCGCCAGCCAGACTCGTCATCACCGGCATCCCCTGCCGCGACCCGGTCAACAGGCAGCCTGTTGGAGACCACCATGAAGTCGTACTTCGTATGGCCGGCATGGCTGGGACCGGAGCTGCCGGCCGTTGCTTTGCCGGCGGGTTTTTCCTGGACGGGTGTTTGCATTGCTGCCCCCTGGGGTTGCTTGTGCCTCTTAGCCACCCTAGCCGGACGGAATCATCGGGGCTATTCGTCCGTTGGTCAAGCCGGTGGAATGGTTGAAACCGCAAGCGCTCAGCTTTCTCCCCTAAAATGTTGGAGTGCCACGAAGTGGTCCCCCTACGTCGACCGACCCAAGGAACTCATGAGCCCCGCAAACGAAGTACGTAAGTCCAAGGCTGAGCGAACCGCGGAGGCGCGGGAAAAGGCGCGCCTGATCAGGGAAGAGCAGCTGAAGAAGGACAAGCGCAACAAGCTGCTGATCGGCTGGGGCATCGTGGCGGCAGTGGTGGCCATCCTGGTGGTGGTGGCGCTGGTGGTGACGAACAGCCTCAAGCAGAACGCCCCCATTGCGGACCAGGGCCCCACGCCTGCCAACGCCAACGTGCATGGCGGCGTCACTTTGCTGGCCAATACGGATGTGGCCAAGTCGGAACCGGCCACGGTTGACGCCGCCTCCCTGGGGGACGCGCCGAAGACGGCGCCCGCCGAGGTAGTGGCTCCCGGCGCCGAAGCGGAGGCGGGCAAGCCGGTCAAGGTGGTCCTCTACATCGACTTCATCTGCCCCATCTGCAAGAACTTCGAGACCCAGTACAACGACCAGCTCACGTCGCTGCGCAACGAAGGCAAGATCACCGTTGAGTACCGGGCCCTCGGATTCCTGGACAGCCGGTCCACCACCAACTACTCATCCCGGGCCGCCAACGCAGCAGCGTGCGTGGTCAACGAATCCCCGGAGAAGTACTCCGATTTCGTCAACGCATTGTTCGCCAAGCAGCCGGCGGAAGGCAGCGCAGGCCTTTCCGACAGTGATTTGAAGAAGATGGCGTCCGACATGGGCGTCAACATCGGTTCCTGCGTCGATGACAAGACCTACCGCCCGTTCGTGAAGTTCACCACGAAGGAGGCCGCGGCCATCGGCGTCACCGGTACGCCCACCGTGTTCGTGGACGGCAAGCAGTGGGGCAAGGGCGACAGCGCGCAGACGCCATTCCCGGACTTCCTGCAGGCAGCCATTGCCGCCAAGGGCTAAGGATTCCCAGCCAGGGCAGGGGCCCGCTCCGGACCGTTTCCGGGGCGGGCCCCTGCCGCATTCACCGGCGGTAGTCCGGCGTTTTTACGCCCGGGGGGAGTTGGGCTAACCTTATCTAGCGCCTTCACGGTGCACGCCCGCAGGGGCGCGCCTCCTTAGCTCAGTTGGCCAGAGCACCGCTCTTGTAAAGCGGGGGTCGTCGGTTCGAATCCGACAGGGGGCTCCATTCAACCTCCGGGTTTAAGCTGGATCCATCCACATAATCAGCGTGCTGACTAAAGGAGGATGGGTGCCATGCCCAAGACCGGCAAGAACGATCATGCCCGCAAGGAAGAACTTCCTTCCACCCTGCAGCGTTCTGAGCAAAAGGCGCAGGACACATTCGCCAAGACCTATGATTCCGCCCTTGAGTCGTACGACCAGGATGAGCAGCGGGCGGCCCGCGCAGCATACGCATCCCTGAAGCACAGCTACGAGAAGGTGGGCGACCACTGGGAGCCCAAGGAAAAAAGGGGCCCGTCGGACAAGCGCGCAGAACAGGGCATCCGCTCCTCCGAACCCACCGCGGGCGGAGTCAACGCCAATGCGTCCAAGGACCACCTCTACAAACTGGCCAGGGAACTGGACGTCAAAGGCCGCTCGAAGATGGACAAGGGTGAATTGGTCAAGGCCATCCAGAAGGCCAACGACGCCGCCACCCGCAAAGCCCGCAGCAAATAGCCTGTGCTCTTGCCGTCCTGCCGTCCAAGGTGTCGAATCAGAGGGACACGTCAGGTCGGGTCGGCGATGATGCCAGGAGGTTCCAATGTCGGTGAAGAGCACCAAGGAGTCAGCGCGGGCGGGAGGCGGCAGGAACGGGCCTGAGTCAAAGCGCGCCGACCAAGCCACCGGCATCGCGGCCCAGGACCCGGCGCGGATCCGGAACGTGGCCCTGGTGGGTCACTCGGGCGCCGGGAAAACAATGCTGATCGAGGCGCTGCTGGCAGCCAACGGCATGATCACGCGCAAAGGCTCCATCGCCGACGGATCCACGGTCAGCGACTCGGACCCCGCCGCGGTTCACCAGCAGCGCTCCGTCACCCTGTCCCTGGTGCCCCTTATGGTGGACGAGACCAAAGTGAACCTCCTGGATACACCGGGCTACCCCGACTTCATTGGTGAGCTGCGGGCGGGGCTGCGCGCCTCCGATGCTGCCCTCTTCATAGTGTCGGCCGTGGACGGAATCGACGCCACCACCACCGCCCTGTGGGGCGAGTGCGCGCACATGCTGCTGCCACGCGCCGTCGTGATCACCCGGCTGGACCACCCGCGGGCAGATTACGACGGCGCCGTGGCCGCCTGCCGCAAAGCGTTCGGCGACGGCGTGCTGCCGCTGTGTGTCCCATTGCCCTCAGCAGAGGAGGCCGCCGGGCCGCTGTCCCTGCTGGGCCTGCTGTCCCGGGAGGTAACGGACTACTCCTCCGCCGAGGCAACCCCTGAGGTCCGGGCCGCCACACCGGATGAACTCGCGGCTGCCGGGCCTGCCCGGGGCGCACTCATCGAGGGCATCATCGCCGAAAGCGAAGACGAAACGCTGATGGACCGCTACCTGGAAGGCGAGGACATCGACACCGGAGTGCTCGCAGCAGACCTGGAAACCGCCGTCGCACGTGGCTCGTTCTTTCCCGTGCTGCCCACGTCCGCCGTCACTGGGCTGGGGACCGCCGAACTGCTGGACCTGCTGGTCCGCGCCTTTCCGCCGCCAGGGGAGCGCAGCCTGCCGGACACCACCGACCTCGCGGGGGAACCGGCCGGAAGCCTGTCCTGCGATCCGTCCGGCCCCCTCGCCGCCGAGGTGGTGCGCACCTCCAACGATCCCTTCCTGGGCCGCATCTGCCTGGTGCGGGTGTTCAGCGGCACACTCCGGGAAGACTCGCCGGTCCACGTGGGCGGCCACGGCCTGGCCGACCGGGGTCACCAGGACCATGACACCGATGAACGGGTGACCCATATCTACTCACCGCTGGGTGCTACCCTTCGCCCCGTCCCCTTTTGCGTGGCGGGGGACATGTGTGCCCTGGCGAAGCTGGGCAGCGCCGAAACCGGCGACACCATTTCCGCCCGGGAAAGCCCGCTGTTGCTCGCCACGTGGGAAATGCCTGAGCCGCTGCTGCCGGTTGCCGTGGAAGCCGATTCCCGCAGCGACGAGGACGCGCTGGCCCGCAGCCTGGGCCGGATAGCGGCGGGTGACCCCACCTTGCGGGTGGACCGGAACGCCGAAACGCATCAGCTGGTCCTCTGGTGCATGGGCGAGGCGCACGCGGAGGTGGTCCTGGACAGGCTGCGCGAACAGGGAGTGAAACTGCACACCGTGGACGTGGTGACGCCGCTGCGGGAAACCTTTGCCACCGCCGCCTCCGGCCACGGCCGCCATGTTAAACAGTCCGGCGGACACGGCCAGTACGCCGTGTGCGACATCGAGGTGGAACCGCTGGAGCGCGGCGCGGGGTTCGAGTTCGTGGACAAGACGGTGGGCGGCGTGATCCCGGGAACGTTCATCCCGTCCATTGAGAAGGGCGTCCGGGCCCAAATGGACAAGGGCGTCGCCGCGGGCTTTCCCGTAGTTGACCTGCGGGTCACCCTGGTGGGCGGCAAGGCCCACAGCGTGGATTCGTCGGATGCGGCGTTCCAGGCGGCCGGGGCGCTGGCGCTCCGGGAGGCCGCGGCAGCAGGAAGGATCCAGCTGCTGGAGCCGGTGTCATCCGTCTCCATCACGGTCGCCGATGAACATGTGGGCACAGTGATGAGTGATTTGTCCGGCCGGCGGGGACGCCTCACCGGCACCACCTCTTCCGGTGAGGGCCTCACGGAGATCAGCGCCGAAGTCCCGGACCAGGAACTCCTGCGGTATGCGGTGGAACTGCGGGCGCTGACCGCCGGCACCGGGCGCTTCCGCCGCCAGTACCTGCGCCATGACCCCGTACCCCCTAATTACAGCCCATCCTGAGCCCGCCATGGCAGGAACAGATACAGGGAACGGCCGCCGGTGAACGCCGCAGCACGAAAGATCCAGACCGTATACCTGACGCTGACGTTGGGCAACACCCTTGCGGCGTCGTTCATTTGGGGCATCAATACGCTGTTCCTGCTCGACGCCGGGCTGACCAACCTGGAAGCCTTCGCTGCAAACGCCTTCTTCACTGCCGGGATGGTGCTTTTCGAGGTTCCCACCGGGGTAGTCGCGGACAGCTGGGGGCGCCGGACCTCCTTCCTGCTGGGCACCGTAACCCTGGCAGGATCCACCTACCTCTATTACCTGCTGTGGCAGTTGTCCGCACCGTTCTGGTGGTGGGCCGGGGTGTCGGCGCTGCTGGGGCTTGGCTTCACCTTCTTTTCGGGGGCAGTGGAAGCCTGGCTGGTGGACGCCCTGCACTTCTCCGGTTACGACGGCGGCCTGGAAGCGGTCCTGGGCCGCGGCCAGATGGTTTCCGGGATCGCCATGCTGGCAGGGTCAGTGGCCGGCGGCGTCATCGCGCAGGCAACGAACCTGGGCGTGCCGTTCCTGCTGCGCGTCGCGGTGCTGGTGGCAATGTTCGCGGTGGCCTTCCTGCTCATGCACGACGTCGGCTTCACCCCGGAGCGTTCGGCCCACCCGGTGCAGGCCACGCGGGCTGTCCTGCGCGCCTCGCTGGACGGCGGCCTGCGGAACCCGCCGGTGAGGTACATGATGCTGGCTGCGCCGTTCACCGAGGGCGTGGGATTCTATGTCTTCTATGCCCTCCAGCCTTACCTGCTGCAGCTCTTCGGAGATCCCAGGGCCTACGCCATCGCAGGCCTGGCAGCGGCCATTGTTGCCGGCGCGGACATCCTGGGCGGCTGGCTGGCTCCGCTGGTCCGGAAACTGGTCCGCCGGCGCACCACCGTCCTGATCATTTCAACCATCACCAGCTCGGTGGTCCTGGTGGTGCTCCTGGCCACCAGCATCTTCTGGCTGGCACTGGTGCTCCTGGCACTCTGGGCCGTGGTGGCCTCCGCCGGAACCCCCGTGCGCCAGGCCTACCTGAACGACATGATCGGCTCGAAACAGCGGGCAACCGTCCTGAGCTTCGCCTCGCTCATGGGGTCCAGTGGGGGAGTGGTGGTGCAGCCGGCGCTCGGCAGGGCCGCAGACCTCTACGGCTACCCGGCATCGCTCGCATTGGGCGGCGCGGTGCAGCTGCTGGCGGCACCCTTCATCCTCCTCAGCCGCCGCCGGCGCTCGCCGGCAGATGTTGCTACCGGGCTCGCGGCAGCGCCCTGAGCCGCAAAGACCCGGGCCCCGGACGTGATGTCCAAGGCCCGGGTCTGCATGGAGCAGCGCCGCGGCCGCGGTAGCCGCTACTTGACGCCTACGGTTTCGCTGGCCGCTGGCGTCGGCTTTTCCTCGGCGGGCGGGGGCGTGGTCTTCAGCTTGAACCGCTTGCCGAGGTCACCACCGCCGCCGCTGCGGTTCTTGTTGAAGATGTCGAAGCCGACGGCGACAAGGAGTACCAGGCCCTTGATGAGCTGCTGGTAATCGGTGCCCAGGCCCAGGATGGACATGCCGTTGTTGAGCACGCCCATGATCAGGCCACCGATCATGGCTCCCGCGACTGTTCCGATGCCACCGGTAACGGCGGCGCCGCCGATGAAGGCCGCGGCGATGGAGTCCAGTTCGAAGCCTGTTCCACCGGCGGGCTGTGCCGAGTTGAGCCGCGCAGTGAAGACCAGGCCTGCCAGTGCGGCGAGCACGCCCATGTTCACGAAGAGCCGGAACGTGACGGCCTTGGTCTTGATGCCTGACAGTTCAGCTGCATGGAGGTTGCCGCCGATGGCGTACGTGTGCCGCCCGAAGACGCTGTTGCTCATCAGGGCGGTGTAGGCGATCACCAGGACCGCCAGGACCACCAGGACGATCGGCGTGCCGCGGTAGGAGGCCAGCAGGAAGGTGATGATGAGCATGAGCAGCGCCGTGAAGGCGGTTTTGATGACGAACCAGACCAGGGGTTCGCTTTCGAGATCGAACTTCCTGCGGATCCTGCGCTCCTTGAGGGCCTGGATCAGCAGTGCCACCGTAGCGCCGACACCCAGGATGACGGTGAGCCATTCCAGGACGGAGGTGCCGCCGGAGATGTCCGGAAGGAAACCGCCGCCCAGGGCCCGCAGTTCGGCGGGGAAGGGGGTGATCTGCTGGTTCTTGAGGGTGATGAGCGTGAGTCCGCGGAAGATCAGCATGCCCGCCAGCGTGACGATGAAGGCCGGGATCCCCACATAGGCGATCCAGTAGCCCTGCCAGGCGCCCACAAGGGCACCCACCACCAGGCAGGCAGGGATTGCGGCCCACCACGGCCAGCCCCAGTGCACGATCATGACGCCGGCCACCGCGCCGATGAACCCGGCAACGGATCCGACGGAAAGATCAATGTGCCCGGCGATGATCACCATCACCATGCCGATGGCCAGGATGAGGATGTAGCTGTTCTGGACCACCAGGTTGGTGACGTTCTGCGGTTCCAGCAGGATCCCGCCGGTCAGCCCCTGGAATAGCAGGACGATCAGGATCAGGGCAACGAAGATGCCAACCTGGCGGAGGCGGCTGGTGAGGAATCCGAGCGATTCTCGTAAGGCGGACATTTCGCTATTCCTTCTCTTTGGTCATGTAGTGCATCAGGGTTTCCTGGGTGGCCTCGGCGATGGGGACTTCGCCGGTGATGTGGCCGGCGGCGAGGGTGTAGATGCGGTCGCAGATGCCCAGGAGTTCGGGAAGTTCCGAGGAAATGACGATCACGGCTTTTCCTTCGGCCGCCAGTTTGGCGATGATCGTGTAGATCTCGAATTTTGCCCCGACGTCGATCCCGCGGGTGGGTTCATCGAGGATGAGCACGTCCGGGTCGGAGAACATCCATTTGCTGAGCACCACCTTCTGCTGGTTGCCGCCGGAGAGCTTGCCGGTGATGGCGGCCACCGAGGGCGCTTTGATGTTCATGCTCTTCCGGTAGCCGTTGGCCACCACGGTCTCCTGGTTCTTGTCCACGAAGCCGCGTTTGGCGAGCTTGCGCAGCGCTGCAAGGGAGATGTTGCGCTTGATGTCCTCGATGAGGTTCAGGCCGTAGTGCTTGCGGTCCTCGGTGGCGTAGGCGATGCCGTGGCGGATGGCGTCGGAGACGGTGGAGGTGTTGATTTCCTCGCCGTACTTATAGACCTTGCCGGACATTGCGGTGCCGTAGGTTCGGCCGAAGACGCTCATGGCGAGTTCGGTGCGCCCGGCGCCCATCAGCCCGGCAAGTCCCACCACCTCGCCCTTCCTGACATGCAGGTTGGCGTTGCGGACCACCATGCGGCTGTGGTCCTGGGGATGCCGGACGGACCAGTCCTCGATCCGGAGGACTTCCTCACCGATGTTCGGCTCGCGGTCCGGGTACAGGCTCTCCAGGTCGCGGCCCACCATGCCGCGGATGATGCGTTCCTGGGTGATCTGGCCTTCATCGAGCCGGAGGGTCTCAATGGTTTTGCCGTCCCGGATGATGGTGACGGCGTCGGCCACCTTGCGGATTTCATTGAGTTTGTGGCTGATGATGATGCTGGTTACCCCCTGGCCCTTCAGATGGAGGATCAGGTCCAGCAGGTGGCCGGAATCCTCGTCGTTGAGGGCGGCCGTGGGCTCGTCCAGGATGAGCAGCTTCACTTCCTTGGACAGCGCCTTGGCGATCTCCACGAGTTGCTGCTTGCCCACGCTGATGTGCTGGACGGGGGTGACGGGGTTTTCGTCGAGGCCCACGCGGGCCAGCAGCTTTGCTGCCTCCAGGTTGGTCTTGCGCCAGTCCACCCATCCGTTGGTGGCCTGTTCATTGCCAAGGTAGATGTTCTCAGCGATGGAGAGGTACGGGCTCAGCGCCAGTTCCTGGTGGATGATCACGATGCCCCGCTTCTCGCTGTCCGAGATGCTGGAGAAGTTGCAGGGTTCGTTTTCGAAGAGGATTTCCCCTTCGAAGCTGTTGTGTGGATAGACGCCGGACAACACTTTCATGAGCGTTGATTTGCCGGCGCCGTTTTCGCCGCAGATGGCGTGGACCTCTCCACGGTTCACATCGAGGGTGACGTCCTGCAGCGCTTTCACGCCGGGGAAGGTCTTGGTGATTCCTCGCATTTGAAGAATGGGTGTGTTCATCGTCAATTCCCACTGACTGGTCGAAGCTTGGCCGTCCTGCTGCTGCAGGAGGTTGCGGGCGGGGCTGCGGCCGGATGGAGGTCCGGCCACAGCCCCCGGACGCTGACTACTTGACGTCGGCGTCGGTGTAGTAACCCGAGTCGATCAGTTCCTTCTTGTAGTTGTCCTTGGTGATGATCACGGACTTCAGCAGGAAGGCCGGAACAACCTTGACCTTGTTGTTGTAGGTCTTGGTGTCGTTGGTTTCAGGTTCCTGGCCCTTGAGGACGGCGTCGACCATCTTGACGGCCTGTGCGCCGAGCTGGCGGGTGTCCTTAAAGATGGTGGAGTACTGCTCGCCCGCGACGATGGACTTCACGGAGCCCTTTTCGGCGTCCTGGCCGGTGACCACCGGAAGGCTTCCCTTGGCGTAGCCGCCGGTGCTGGTGAGGGCGGAGATGATGCCGATGGACAGGCCGTCGTACGGGGAAAGGACGCCGTTCAGCTTGGTGCCCGAGCTGTAGGCGGAGGTGATGATGTCCTCCATGCGCTTCTGCGCCACGGGTGCCTGCCAGCGAAGGATGGCGGCCTGCTCAAACTTGGTCTGGCCGCTGGGGACCTTCAGGGTGCCGGCATCCATGTAGGGCTTGAGGGTGTCCATGGCGCCGGTCCAGAAGAAGTTGGCGTTGTTGTCGTCCGGGCTTCCGGCGAAAAGTTCGATGTTGAAGGGGCCCTTGCCGTCCACCTTCTTGCCGCTCGCGTCGACCAGCCCCAGGCCGGTCAGCAGCGAGGTGGCCTGCTGGACGCCCACGGTGTAGTTGTCGAACGTGGTGTAGTAGTCCACGTTCGGAGTGCCGTTGATAAGGCGGTCGTAGGCGATGACCTTGACGTTCTGCTCCTTGGCCTTGGCCAGGACGTCGGTCAGGGTGGTGCCGTCGATGGCAGCGATGATCAGGGCCTTGGCGCCCTTGGTCAGCATGTTTTCGATCTGCGAGACCTGCGTGGGGATGTCGTCGTTGGCGAACTGGAGGTCCGTCTTGTAGCCGAGGTCTTTCAGGGACTTCTCAACATTGGCGCCGTCGGCGATCCACCGTTCAGATGTCTGGGTTGGCATCGAGATGCCAACCAGCGAGTCGCTGGGCTTCGCTGCGCCGCTGGATTCGCTGGTTCCGCCACGGGAGCCGCAACCGGTGGCTCCCACGGTCAGGGCGAGGACAAGGGCCACCGCGCCCATGAGTTTTTTGATTCTCACCATAATCTCCTTCCGCGGCAGCATTGCCGCGAAGTGTTGTTGGGCCGGGAAGCAACGGTGCTCCCGGTCCTGGCCACATGGTTGATGTGTCGGTTCAATATAGACTGATTTGTGAACGCTAACAAGAGCCTTCTCCCGGAAACTCCGAAATCTTTCGATGGCATTGACTTCTTCTTTGTTAGCGTTCACACTTGCTGCAGCACTTAGCTCGACCCTGACCCTACAAAACCGGTAATGAGGCCGCTTGCCTCCCGGATGGAGGCAACCCCATGCCAGATGCGCTATTTACTTCCAGCTCCGACCCCCGCCACGACCACTGCGTGGTCGGCGTGGACTTCGGGACCCTGTCCGGCCGCGCCGTGGTGGTGCGGGTCCGCGACGGCAAGGAGCTTGGGAGCGCCGTCCATGAATATCCCCATGCGGTGGTGACCGGCTCCCTGCCCGGTGACGTGGCGGGCGACGACGGCACGCGGCTTCCCGGCGAATGGGCGCTTCAGGTGCCCAACGACTACCGGGACGTCCTGCGCACCGCCGTTCCTGCCGCGGTGGCTGACGCGGGGATCGACCCGGCCGCCGTCGTCGGCATTGCCACCGACTTCACCGCCTGCACCATGGTGCCCGTGAAGGCCGATGGCACGCCGCTGAACGAATTGCCGGGCTATGCCAACCGCCCGCATGCCTACGTGAAGCTCTGGCGCCACCACGCCGCCCAGGGGCAGGCCGACCGGATCAACCGGCTGGCGGCCGAACGCGGCGAAGACTGGCTTCCGCGGTACGGCGGCCTGATCTCGTCCGAGTGGGAATTCGCCAAAGGCCTGCAGCTGCTGGAAGAGGACCCGGAGGCCTACGCCGAAATGGACCACTGGGTGGAGGCGGCCGACTGGATCGTCTGGCAGCTGTGCGGCCGCTACGTCCGCAACGCCTGCACCGCCGGCTACAAGGGCATCTACCAGGACGGGCGGTACCCCTCGGAGGATTTCCTGGCCGCCCTGAATCCGGACTTCAAGGACTTTGTCAGTTCCAAGCTGGAGCACACGATCGGGCGGCTGGGGGACGCCGCAGGGACCCTGACGGCGGAGGCTGCAGCCTGGACCGGGCTGCCGGAGGGCATCGCCGTGGCCGTGGGAAACGTTGACGCCCACGTCACTGCCCCTGCTGCCAAGGCCGTGGAATCCGGCCAGCTGGTGGCTATCATGGGCACCTCCACCTGCCATGTGATGAACGGCAGCGAACTGCGTGAAGTGCCGGGAATGTGCGGGGCAGTGGACGGCGGCATCGTGCCCGGCCTGTGGGGTTACGAGGCCGGTCAGTCCGGTGTGGGGGACATCTTCGGCTGGTTCACCAGGTACGGCGTCCCGCCCGAATACCATGAGGCTGCCGGGGACGCGGGGCTGGGAATCCACGAGTACCTCACCGGACTGGCGTCGCGGCAGGCCATCGGGGAGCACGGCCTGATCGCGCTCGACTGGCACTCGGGCAACCGCTCGGTGCTGGTGGACCACGAGCTGTCCGGCATCGTGGTGGGCCAGACCCTTGCCACCCGGCCCGAGGACACCTACCGTGCCCTGCTGGAAGCCACGGCCTTCGGAACCCGCACCATCGTGGACGCGTTCCGCGACGCCGGGGTTCCGGTCAGGGAATTCATCGTGGCCGGTGGCCTGCTCAAGAACAGGCTGCTGATGCAGATCTACGCGGACGCCACCGGCCTGCAGCTGTCCACTATCGGCTCGGAGCAGGGCCCGGCCCTGGGATCGGCCATCCACGCCGCCGTGGCCGCGGGTGAATACGCGGACATCCGGGAAGCCGCCGCCGCCATGGGCGCCGAACCCGGCGAGGTCTACACGCCGATCCCGGAAAACGTTGCCGCGTACGAGGAACTGTTCCAGGAATACAAGGCACTGCACGACTACTTTGGCCGCGGCGGCAATGACGTGATGCACCGGCTCAAGGCCATCCAGCGCAAAGCCGCCCGGGCCAGCCTGCCCGGCTCCGCCGCCGAACCTGCCGTGGGGGTCTCCGCATGAGCACCGACACCGGGATCCTGGAAACCATCGCCCGGATCCGGGAGGACGTGTGCGCCCTGCACGCTGAGTTGACGCGCTACGAACTGGTGGTGTGGACCGCAGGCAACGTTTCCGCCCGGGTGCCGGGCACCGACCTCATGGTTATCAAGCCCTCCGGGGTCGCCTACCAGGACCTGACCCCGGAGCAGATGATCGTGACGGACCTGCACGGCATGCCCGTCAGGGGCACCAACGTCGGTGGCGGCGGGACCGTGGACTGGGGCAACCCGCCGCTGTCGCCGTCGTCGGACACCGCAGCGCACGCCTACGTGTACCGGCACATGCCGGAGGTGGGGGGCGTGGTGCACACCCACTCCACCTACGCCACTGCCTGGGCTGCCCGGGGGGAGGCCATTCCGTGCGTGCTGACCATGATGGGCGATGAGTTCGGCGGCTCCATCCCGGTGGGCCCATTCGCGCTGATCGGGGACGACTCGATCGGCCACGGGATCGTGGAGACGCTGAAGAACTCCAATTCACCGGCGGTCCTGATGCAGAACCACGGCCCCTTCACCATCGGCAAGGACGCCCGCTCCGCGGTGAAGGCCGCCGTGATGTGCGAGGAAGTGGCCCGCACCGTCCACATCTCCCGCCAGCTGGGCGAACCGCTGCCCATCGACCAGGGCTCCATCGACTCCCTCTATGCCCGCTACCAGAACGTCTACGGCCAATAAACAACACAGGCCAGTAATCCACGGCGCCGTCATTACACAACTTCCCAGGAGAATCCATGAGCACCGCAGCAAGCACCTCCCTCGACGGCTACGAGGTCTGGTTCCTCACCGGCAGCCAGCACCTGTACGGGGAGGAGGTCCTCAAGCAGGTGGCCGCCCAGTCGCAGGAGATCGCCAACCAGCTCAACGCCAATTCCGCCGTCCCGGTCAAGATCGTCTGGAAGCCGGTCCTCACCGATTCGGATGCCATCCGGCGCACCGCCCTGGAGGCGAACGCCGATGATTCGGTGATCGGTGTGACCGCCTGGATGCACACGTTCAGCCCGGCCAAGATGTGGATCCAGGGCCTGGACCTGCTGCGTAAGCCCCTGCTGCACCTGCACACCCAGGCCAACCGGGACCTGCCGTGGGCGGACATCGACTTCGACTTCATGAACCTGAACCAGGCCGCGCACGGCGACCGCGAGTTCGGGTACATCCAGTCCCGCCTGGGCATCGCCCGGAAGACCGTCGTCGGGCATGTCTCCAACCCCGAGGTGGCACGCCAGGTGGGCTCCTGGCAGCGCGCCGCCGCCGGCTGGGCCGCCGTCCGCACCCTTAAGCTGACACGCTTCGGGGACAACATGCGCAACGTCGCCGTCACCGAAGGCGACAAGACCGAGGCGGAGCTGCGCTTCGGCGTCGCCGTGAACACCTGGTCCGTCAACGAGCTCGCGGACGCCGTGCACGGCGCGGCGGAGGCCGACGTCGACGCGCTGGTGGCGGAATATGCGGACCTTTACGACGTGGTGCCGGAGCTCCGCGCAGGCGCGGCCAGGCATGAATCGCTGCGGTACGGCGCCCGGATCGAGCTGGGCCTGCGCAGCTTCCTGGAGGGCAACGGCTCCGCCGCGTTCACCACCTCCTTCGAGGACCTGGGCGCCCTGCGGCAGCTTCCCGGCCTTGCGGTCCAGCGGCTCATGGCCGCCGGCTTCGGCTTTGGCGCCGAAGGCGACTGGAAGACCGCCATCCTGGTGCGCGCCGCGAAGGTGATGGGTGCCGGCCTGCCCGGCGGTGCCTCCCTGATGGAGGACTACACGTACCACCTGGAGCCCGGGTCCGAGAAGATCCTGGGCGCCCACATGCTGGAAGTTTGCCCCTCCCTCACGGCGTCGAAGCCGCGCCTGGAAATCCACCCGCTGGGCATCGGCGGCAAGGAGGACCCGGTCCGCCTGGTGTTCGACGCCGATGCCTCCCCGGGCGTCGTCGTCGCCCTGTCCGACATGCGGGACCGTTTCCGCCTGGTAGCCAACGCCGTCGACGTCGTTCCCCTGGACCAGCCGCTGCCAAACCTGCCCGTGGCCCGCGCCCTGTGGGAGCCCAAGCCGGACTTCGCAACCTCCGCAGCAGCCTGGCTCACGGCCGGCGCTGCCCACCACACCGTGCTCTCCACCCAGGTGGGCATGGACGTGTTCGAAGACTTCGCCGAGATCGCCAAAACCGAACTGCTGACCATTGACCACGACACCACCATCCGGCAGTTCAAGAAGGACCTGAACTGGAACGCCGCCTACTACAAGCTGGCAGGCGGGATCTGATCCAATGGCACGGCTGAGCTCCCGGCGCCCGCCACGGACAACAACCCCGTGACGCACGGCAAACCACGCCGGCTGCCGAGGCTTGAGGACGTGGCGGAGCTGGCCGGGGTCTCACACCAGACCGTGTCACGGGTGGTCAACAACCACCCCAACGTGAGCCCGGGGACGCGGGAAAAAGTGGAAGCGGTGATAGCCCGGCTCGGCTACCGCCGCAACACCGCAGCCCGGAGCCTGGTCACCCGGCGCTCGCAGACCATAGGGGTCCTGGGCAGCGAGCTCTCCCAGTACGGTCCTGCCAATACATTGCTGGGCGTGGAACGCGCTGCGAGGGACGCCGGATATTTCGTCAGCGTCGCCGCGTTGCGGGAGGTCAGCCGGGACGCGATCCTGGACGCCGTCAGGCACTTCCTGGACCAGTCGGTGGACGGCATCGTGGTGATCGTTCCGCACCTTGAGACGCTGGCCGCCCTGGCGGAACTTCCCATCGGGGTCCCGGTGGTGGCCGTTGGACCCGAGGGGAATGACACTGTTGGCGGCGTCAGGGTGGACCAGCGCCGCGGGGCCGAACTCGCCGTGCGGCACCTCATTGGGCAGGGGCACGTCAGGATCGGGCACGTCGCGGGCCCGCAGGACTGGATCGATGCCGTGGCGCGTGCCGACGGCTGGCGGTCCACCCTTGCCTCCGCAGGACTCGAGGCGGACCTGATCATCGAAGGTGACTGGAGCGCCGGCAGCGGCTACGCCATCGGCCGGCGGATCGCGGCCACCCGCCGGGCCACCGCCCTCTTCGTGGGCAACGACCAGATGGCCCTGGGAGTCCTGCGCGCCCTGACCGAGGCCGGCATCAAAGTGCCGCAGGACGTGTCCGTGGTGGGCTTCGACGACCAGCCCGAGGCCGGCTATTTCAGTCCGCCGCTGACGGTGGTCCGGCAGGACTTCGAGGAACTGGGCCGGCGGTGCATGCAGATGATGTTGACGGCGTTCAGCGGCGCGGAAGGACCCCGGACACTTGTCGTGGAGCCGGAACTCGTCCTGCGCAGCAGCACGGCACCGCCCGCCTGAAGAACCCGCCTGCCGAATCCGGCCGGAGATCCTGCCGGCAGCTGATTTAATCCGGGGGAGACCGGCGCGAAACGTGGCCACAACAATCGCTGCGTAGTTTTCAGTGCATGACGGCTACCCTGCTCATCCGGCTCCGCGACTGGCTGCTGGACACCTTCACCTACGAATCCGAGTCCAGTGCCGCCGGCGCCATGGCCGACGCCACCCGGTGGGGCTGGCTTCCGGCCTTGAGCGGAGTGTCCCTCGGTGCCGACCAGGCCCGGTCCGGGCATGCAGGAACAGCGGGCGGAAGCGGCAGAATGTCTGCTTAGCCACACTATTGCGCCGGTAGCGCGATAATGCCCTAAACTGCTGCACTGAGGTGCCTGAAATGGCGCTGCGCAGCAACGAAAGTGAACACGCTATGGCTACCGATTACGATGCTCCACGCAAGCAGGAAGAAGAGTCGCCGGCCGACTCTCTCGAGGCCCTCCAGGCGTCACGGGGCGGCAACGCGCAGACCGCGGTTATCGATGTCGACGAGAACGACACCGCTGAAGGCATCGACCTGCCCGGCGCCGATCTGTCCAATGAGGAACTGACCGTCATTGTGGTTCCCGAGCAGTCCGATGAGTTCACCTGCTCGTCGTGCTTCCTGGTCCGGCACCGCTCCCAGGTTGCCCGTGAAAAGGACGGCCTGAAGTACTGCCGCGACTGCGAAGGCTGAGTGTCTTCCTGATTTTTGCCGGCGCCGGCCACCTCCCCGAGGTGGCCGGCGCTGCTTTGTCCCCGGACGCCGTCGTTATCAAAATGCCCCCTCGTTTCCCGGTCCGGACACTCCTACGCTGGAAGCATCCAATGGTCTTTAGTCGTGGATGGCACTGCTATGAAGAAGTTCCTCACCTGGCTCGCGGCAATCCTGTTGGCTTCCGGGCTGGGAATCGTGGTCCAGGCACCCGCCTCGGCGGCGCCCTACTGCGGCCTCACATGGGGCTCCCTTGCGAAGACCGGGCAGGATACGGGGACCGCATCGGTCACCAATGTCCGGACCGGGCAGCACTACTGCTTCGACCGGCTGGTGGTGGACCTCAACGGGCCCCCCGTGTCCTACACGGTGCAGTATGTGCCGCGGATTGAGCAGGAAGGCTCCGGGGCCTTCATCCCGGTACGGGGCGGCGCGCGCCTGCATATCAGCATCAAGGCGCCGTCCTACGACCAGAACGGCAACCCCACCTACAACCCGGCGGACAAGGCTGAACTCAGCAACGTGGCCGGCTACCAGACGTTCCGCCAGGTGGTTTCGGCCGGAAGCTTCGAGGGGTACACAAGCCTCGGTCTGGGCGTCCGGGCCCGCCTGCCGTTCCGGGTCTTCACCCTGGCCGGTCCCGGCCCGGGCTCGCGCCTGGTGATCGACGTGGCGCACTACTGGTGAAAACGAAAAAGGTGCCGTGCCCCTGATGGGGGCACGGCACCTTTTTCGTTCAGGCAGCGTTGTGGCGGCCTTCAGCGATCTATTCCGGCACTACCAGCGCGGGGGTGTCCCGCTTGAGGGTTTCGCCGCGGAAGAAGCCGGGGTGCGTGCGGGACATGACCAGCATGACGACGGCGCCCAGGGCCAGGATGCCGATGCCCAGGATGAACACCAGGCCCACGCCGAAGACCTCGGAACCACTGCCGAACTCCGGCGCCAGGCTGTCCACGGCGGTCTGGACGAACACCACGAACAGGCCCACGCCGCCCACCACCGGGCATACCAGCCGCAGCAGGAAGTGGCGGGTGCTGTTGAACAGGCTGTGGCGGAAGTACCAGGTGCAGGCCAGCGCGGTGAGGCCGTAGTAGAAGCAGATCATCAGACCCAGGGCCAGGATGGTGTCATTCAGGACGTTTTCGCTGACCACGTGCATCACCGCGTAGAACCCGGCGGACAGGACGCCGGCGGCGATGGTGGCGTAGCCCGGCGTCGCGAACTTCCTGCTGATCCGGCTGAACGGTTCAGGCAGGGCGCCGTAGTGCGCCATGGCCAGCAGGCTTCGGGACGGCGACATGAACGTGGACTGGAGGGAGGCCGCGGAACTGGACAGCACGGCGAGGGACATCAGGATGGCGAAGGGGCCCATGATGGGGGAGGCCAGGGCCGTGAAGATGTTCTCTTGGTTGTCGGCGTTGTTCAGGCCGTTGCCGGTGTCCCCGACGCCGGCGAACATCATGGTGGCGATGCTGACCAGGAGGTAGATGGCCAGGACGATGACGGCGGTCAGGGTGCCGGCCAGTCCGGCCGTCTTCTGGCCGTTCGCTGTTTCCTCGTTGACCGTGAGGCACACATCCCAGCCCCAGTACACGAAGATCGACAGCGAGATGCCGGCGGCAATCTGGCCGAACGTCTCGATCTTCGTGACGTCGAACCAGTCCCAGCTGAACGGGATGGCCGTTTCGGACGTGGACCAGTTGGCGAAGGCCATGGCGACGAACAGCCCCAGGACCAGAAGCTGGAAGCCCACCAGGCCGTACTGCACCACCTTGGTGGTGTGCAGCCCGCGGTAGCTGACCCAAACAGCCAGCGCCACGAACACGAAGCAGGTCAGGACGTTCAGCGCTTTGTTGCCGGCCAGGTCTGCCAGTTCCGGTGAGCCGGTGAGCTGGGACAGGAAGAGGTAGAAGAAGTCGACGGCGACGCCGGCCAGGTTGGACAGCACGATGATGTTGGCGGCCAGCAGGCCCCAGCCGCCCATCCAGCCGACCCAGGGGCCGAAGGCTTTGGTCACCCAGGTGAAGGTTGTGCCGCTGTCCGGGGAGTCGGCGTTGAGCTCCCGGTAGGCGAGCGAGACCAGGATCATGGGGATGAACCCGATCAGGAAGATGACTGGCAACTGGAGTCCGGCTTCATTGACGGTGGGTCCGAGTGCGCTGGTGAGGGTGTAGGCGGGGGCGATGGTTGAAATGCCCAGGACGACGACGGCGAGGAGCCCGAGCTGCCCGCCCTTGAGGCCTTTGGCGCTGACGCCGTCCGCGGACGGGGCGTGGGCGTGCGGACCGGGTTTGGCCGTACTGGTGCGGATTGTCTCTGTCATGGCACCACTTTCTGGAAGGCTGTGAGACGGAGGTCACTATATGAATGGCGTTCATTTAGTATGGGGGTGCCGGACCTGTGATGCAAGACGCAATATGAATCACATTCGTTTATGACTTCCTTTCCAAATTAGTAAGCTCACTGAGAAATTGCCGAAAGCCCTGCCGCCGCTACGTGCTCGGCTGGTAGCGTCGGCCGTATTGGACCACTTGAGGAGGACGCATGAAAGCTTCACCGACACTGACCAACAATCTGCAGGCTGTCCTGGCCGACCTGATCGAACTGCACGTCCAGGGCAAGCAGGCGCACTGGAACATCGTGGGCACCAACTTCCGCGACCTGCACCTGCAGCTTGATGAGATCGTCGACGCTGCCCGCCAGTTCGCCGACGACACAGCCGAACGGATGCGCGCCCTGCATGCACTCCCGGATGGCCGCAGCTCCACCGTTGCCGAAACCACCAGCCTGGCCCAGTTCCCTGAAGGGCTGATCAGCACCACGGATGCCATCGAGCGGATCGTTGCCGCCATGGAAGCCGCCGTGGGCACCATGCGCAAAGTCCATGACGAAGTGGACGAGGAGGATCCCACCTCCGCGGACCTCCTGCACGAGTTCATTGCCCGGCTGGAGCAGTTTGCCTGGATGGTGCAGGCTGAAAACATGAAGCCGACCGCCAAGGTCACAGCCGCCGACTCCAAGTAGCCGGCGGCCACCCGCCTGGACCCTTTGGGCGCCTGGTATCGGAATTGATCCGGTACCAGGCGCCCTTTTTGTTTCGCTTGGTTAGGCCGCTTTCGGCACCTTCCGCAGCACGACGGCGGCGAGGACTGCCGCCGTCGCCATCAGTACCAGCCCAATTGCCGCAGTGATGTGCACGCCGGAATCAAACGCTGACGCCGCAGCGTCCCGGACGGTGTCCGACAGGGAAGCGGGCAGCAGGTTTGCTGCTTCCACTGCGCCGGCAAGTGTTTCCCTCGCGCTGTGCAGGGAGGAGCCGGGCAGCATGCCGTCAAGGCCTGCGGGCAGCCGCAGGTTCTGCTGGTAGGACGCCGTCAGGATGGAGCCCAGTACCGCCGTGCCCAGCAGCGACCCCACCTCGTAGCCGGTCTCGGAGATTGCCGCGGCAGCGCCTGACTTCTCCGGCGGCGCGGACCCGAGGATGAGGTCGTTGGAGATGGTTTCGGCCGTACCCACGCCCAGTGCAAGGACCAGCAGGGCTGCCAGCAGCAGCGAGGGGCCGCCGTCGTGATTCCCGAATGCCACCATGGTGTAGCCGGTGGCACTGAACGCCAACCCCGCAGCCACCACGTATCCCGGGCGGACCTTGCGGACCAGCGGCACCACCACCAGGCCGGCCACCACCGTGGCGGCCAGTGCCGGGATCATGGCAACGCCCGCTGCGGACGGCGTCATTCCCTCGAGGAGTTGGAGGTGCTGGGCGAGGAACAGGATGAAGCCGTTGAAGGAGAACAGGGCAAGGATGTTGGCGCTGATGGCCATGCTGAACACCCTGTTCCGGAACAGGGACATGTCCAGCAGGGGGTGCGCCAGCCGCTGCTGCCGCTGCACGAACACCGCCCCCGTGGCCAGGCCGAAGGCGATGGCGCCCAGACCTGCCGCCCCTGGACCTTCGGTGGCAACTGCCTTGATCCCGTAGACAACGGGCACCATGACCAGCATGGAGAGCAGGATGCTGGGGATGTCCACCTTGCCGGGTGCCGGATCCTTCGATTCCGGGATGAGGGCCGGTCCAAACGCCAGCAGGGGGAGCATGAGGGGGACCGCCACCAGGAAGACGGCACCCCACCAGAAGTGCTCCACCAGCCAGCCGCCGAAGATCGGACCCAGGGCCGCGCCGCCGGAGAATCCGGCGGCCCAGATGGCGACGGCCAGCCTGCGGCGATTGGGCTCGGGGAAAATGTTGCGGATCAGCGACAAGGTGGACGGCATCAGCATGGCGCCGAAGAATCCCAGGGCGGCGCGGCCGGCGATGAGCCATTCCGGCGCGGGTGCAAAAGCCGTCGCAACGGACAGCGCGGCAAAGCCGATGCTGCCAAGGATGAGCAGCCTCCGCCGCCCAATCCGGTCGCCGAGGCTTCCCATTGATACCAGCAGCCCGGCCAGCACCAGGGGGTAGGCGTCAACGATCCACAGCAGCTGCACGCCCGTGGGTTCCAGGGCCCGGGCGATGGCCGGCAGCGCGAACGTCAGTGCGGTGTTGTCCACCGCCACCAGCAGCACGGGAAACATCAGGAGCCCCAGCGCCAGCCAGTCGCGCCACGGAGGACGCATGGAAGTGCTGCTTGCCTGCCCGGTTGCCGAACTCTCGATGGAAGTGGTCATGAGATAACTATACCGTCCGGACGGTATAGTTTAAAAATGCGATGGTTTTCCTTATTCCTGCACGGGGGAGGGCATGATGGAGGGCATGCCCCGAAAGCCTGTTGCCCGTGACGCGGTCCTTGACGCCTTCGAGTCCCTGCTGATTGAAGTGGGTGAGCGGGCGGCCACCCTCGATGCCGTGGCGCGCAAGGCCGGCGTATCCAAAGGCGGCCTCCTCTACCACTTTCCCAACAAGGAAGCCCTGATTGCCGTGTTGCTTGACCGCCTGGAGGGCCTGGCGAGCGAGGATGCCGATGCCATGGCGTCGGCAGCTGAAGGCGCCGCGGCCTACTTCATCCGTTCCTCGGTCTGGGCGGATACCCCTTTGGACCGTGCCATCGTGGCCGCCACCCGGCTTGCAGAGGTGGCCCACGAGGAGACGCGGCGCCGCTTCGCGGCCATCCAGCAGCGCTGGCTGGACGAAATTGCTGCGGATGTGGGACCTGGGCTGGCCAAGGCAGTCCTCTATATGGGGGACGGCCTGTACTTCAACGCCATGCTGTCCGTGGCCCCTGCGCCGGCCGGGGGAGCGGCCGCTGACGTGGAGGAACTCCTGGCCGCGCTGGAACGGCTCCGCAGGTAGCTCCGTCATTTGCCGGGAGGGGTTGCCGCGTAGGACAATAGAAAGTTGTGAGGGCTGTCACCGGCCTTCATGATCCAACAAATGAATAGCCTTTGATCTGCGGCGGGAGAGTTCTGCCGGAAGTACAGGCAGGCGCCGTAGGAGCAAATCCTCCCCAGGAATCTCGCAGGCCCCCGTACCGCCGCGGCGAGGCACCTCTGGAAAGCAGCAGGCAGTCTTATTCTCTTTTGGAGAGGTAGGGACTGTTGTGCTCACCGACGGTGCAAGCGGGTCCTGCCCAGGCAGGGAACGCGGAAACTCTCAGGTCCAATACAGAG
This sequence comes from Arthrobacter sp. SDR-2R, assembly GCF_057747955.1. NCBI lineage: Bacteria > Bacillati > Actinomycetota > Actinomycetes > Micrococcales > Micrococcaceae > Arthrobacter > Arthrobacter sp. SDR-2R. Next base: position 4,057,126 of record NZ_CM173231.1, on the reverse strand, counting down.
CGGGGAGGAACCCGAATAGCTGTGGCGTACCCTTCGCCGCCTGAGTAAATGGAGTTCCTTCGTGTCGGTTACCCCAGCCTCCACCACTTTCGTAGACCGCCATATCGGCGCGCGCCGCCAGGCCGACGTCGACACCATGCTCAAAGCCGTAGGCTACGACTCGGTCGATTCCCTTGTGGACACCGCGGTTCCCAAGGTCATCCGCCAGGACACCGCCCTTCGCCTGCAGGACGCCCTCAGTGAGGTTGAAGTCCTCACGGAACTGCGGAAGCTTGCCGCCAAGAACAAGACGGCGGTGCAGCTGATCGGCCAGGGCTACTACGACACCGTGACTCCGCCGGTGATCCGCCGCAACATCCTGGAATCCCCGGCCTGGTACACCGCCTACACGCCCTACCAGCCGGAGATTTCGCAGGGCCGGCTTGAGGCGCTGCTGAACTTCCAGACCATGGTGCAGGACCTTGTGGGCCTGCCCATCGCCAACGCTTCGCTGCTGGATGAAGCAACGGCGGTGGCCGAGGCCGTGCTGCTGATGCGCCGCGCCAACAAGACCAAGCCCGCGGCAGGCGGCAAGACCGTCCTGGACATCGACGTGCTGCCGCAGACCATCGCCATCGTGCTGGGGCGTGCGGAGGCGCTCGGCTTCGAGGTGGAGGTCGCCGACCTGTCCAAGGGCCTGCCCGAGGGCGACATCAACGGGATCGTGCTGCAGCAGCCCGGGGTCTCCGGCCGCGTGTGGGACCAGTCCGCCGTGATCGCCGCTGCCAAGGACCGGGGCGCGCTGGTCACCGTGGCTGCGGACCTGCTGGCCCTGACACTGATCACCCCTCCGGGCGAGCAGGGCGCGGACATTGCCGTCGGCTCAGCCCAGCGTTTTGGCGTGCCGCTGTTCTTCGGCGGCCCCCATGCCGCCTACATGGCTGTCCGCAAAGGCCTGGAGCGTTCCTTGCCTGGCCGCCTGGTTGGGGTGTCAAAGGACGACGCCGGCACGCCTGCCTACCGGTTGGCACTGCAGACCCGCGAGCAGCACATCCGCCGCGAGAAGGCCACGTCCAACATCTGCACCGCCCAGGCGCTGCTGGCCATCGTTGCGTCCATGTACGCCGTTTACCACGGCCCCGACGGCCTGAAGGCGATTGCCCAAACGGCGCACCGCCACGCCCGTAGCCTGGCGGCCTCGCTTGCGGCCGCCGGCGTCGAGGTGCTGCACACGAGCTTCTTCGACACCCTTACGGTCCGGGTCCCCGGACGGGCTGCTGGCATCATCGCCGACGCCGAGGCGCGGGGCATCAACCTGCGCAGCGTCGACGCCGACACCGTAGGCATCGCCCTCGATGAAACCACGACGGCGGCCATCGTCGCCCAGGTTGCCGACGTCTTTGGCGCCACGGTTGCCGAGGTCCAGGGCGAGGGCCAGGGCTTTGGGCTGGAGGCCGCCGTCGAGCGTTCCTCCGACTACCTGCAGCACCCGGTCTTCAACACGCACCGGTCTGAAACCCAGCTGCTGCGTTACATCCGCAAGCTCTCGGACCGGGACCTGGCGCTGGACCGCACCATGATCCCGCTGGGTTCATGCACCATGAAGCTGAACGCCACGGCCGAGATGGAAGCCATTTCCTGGCCGGAGTTCGCCTCGATCCACCCGTTCGCCCCGGACTCCCAGACCGAAGGCTGGCGCGAACTCATCGCCGGCCTGGAAGCGGACCTCGCCGAGATCACCGGGTATGACCAGGTGTCCATCCAGCCCAACGCGGGCTCGCAGGGCGAGCTCGCCGGGCTGCTCGCGATCCGCGGCTACCACCATTCCCGGGGCGAGCAGCAGCGCAACGTCTGCCTGATCCCGGCCTCGGCGCACGGCACCAACGCCGCCTCCGCCGTGCTCGCGGGCATGAAGGTGGTCGTCGTGGCCACGGCTGCCGACGGCACCATCGACCACGACGACCTGACGGCCAAGATCGAGGCCAACAAGGACGTCCTCTCGGCCATCATGATCACCTACCCCTCCACCCACGGTGTCTACGATGGGGATGTCCGCGAAGTCTGTGACGCTGTGCACGCCGCGGGCGGCCAGGTCTACATCGACGGCGCCAACCTCAACGCCCTGGTAGGGCTGGCCCAGCCGGGCCAGTTCGGCGGGGACGTGTCCCACCTGAACCTGCACAAGACCTTCTGCATCCCGCACGGCGGCGGGGGACCCGGCGTCGGGCCCGTTGCCGCCAAGGCGCACCTGGCACCGTTCATGCCGGGCGACGCGAACAAGGCGGCGCACGAAGCCGGGCACGGTGTGGCGATCTCGGCGTCCCGGTTCGGTTCGGCCGGCGTCCTGCCGATTTCCTGGGCCTACGTGAAGCTGATGGGCGGTGAGGGCCTGACCGAGGCCACCAAGTCCGCGCTGCTGGCGGCCAACTACGTCGCGTCCCGCCTGAACGAATACTTCCCGGTCCTCTACACCGGTGAAGGCGGGCTGGTGGCGCACGAGTGCATCCTGGACCTGCGCGAACTCACGGCGAAGACGGGAGTCACGGCCGAGGACGTGGCCAAGCGGCTGATCGACTTCGGTTTCCACGCCCCCACCCTTTCGTTCCCTGTCGCGGGCACGCTGATGGTGGAGCCCACCGAGTCAGAGGACCTGGCCGAGATCGACCGCTTCATCGAGGCCATGATCAGCATCCGCAAGGAAATCGACCAGGTGGCCAACGGCGACTTTGCTGTAGCGGATTCACCCCTGCGCCGCGCACCCCACACGGCGGCCGCCGTCGTCAGCTCTGACTGGGACCGCGCCTACCCGCGGGAGCAGGCGGCGTTCCCTGCCCACCACAAGCAGGACAAGTACTTCCCGCCCGTGGGACGCATCGACGGCGCCGCAGGTGACAGGAACCTCATCTGCTCCTGCCCGCCGCTGGAAGACTTCGAAAACTGAGGACCGGCGCCATGACCGAGAAATACACCGCGCTTTACGACGAGCACAAGAAGCTTGGAGCTTCCTTCACGGACTTCGGCGGGTGGCAGATGCCGCTGAAGTACAGCTCGGAGCTTGCTGAACACCACGCCGTCCGCAAGGCTGCCGGCCTGTTCGACCTTTCCCACATGGGCGAGGTCTGGGTGACCGGCCCGGATGCCGCAGCCTTCCTGGACTACGCCCTGGTGGGAAAGATCTCCGCCATGGCCGTGGGCAAGGCCAAGTACTCGCTGATCTGCAACGAGGACGGCGGCATCATCGACGACCTCATCACCTACCGACGCCCTGCCGCGCAGGACGGCGCCGACGTCTTCCTGGTGGTCCCCAACGCGGGCAATGCCACCGTGGTGGCCGCTGCCCTGCAGGAACGGGCCGCCGGGTTCGATGTTGTAGTGGAGGATGCCTCAGCCCGCACGTCGCTGATCGCCGTCCAGGGCCCCAAGGCCCAGGAACTCCTGCTGCGCCTGGTCCCGGCCGCGCAGCACGCACTGGTCACTGAGCTGAAGTACTACGCCGCTGTCAGCGTGCCGCTCCTGGTAGGCGGCGCCGGAAAGGAACTCCTGCTTGCCCGCACCGGGTACACGGGTGAGGACGGGTTCGAAATCTTCGTGGGCAACGACGATGCCCCCGCGCTGTGGCAGTCACTGATCGCCGTCGCCGACGACAGGGAACTGACCCCGGCAGGCCTCGCCTCCCGTGACTCCCTGCGCCTCGAAGCGGGAATGCCCCTGTACGGCAACGAACTGTCGCTGCAGGGCGACCCGTTCGCCGCCGGCCTCGGCCCCGTCGTCGCGCTTTCCAAGGAAGGCGACTTCGTCGGCAAAGCCGCCCTGGCCGCCAAAAAGGAAGCCGGAGCCGGCAGCACCTCCGGCCGCCGCCTCGTGGGGCTCAAAGGCCAGGGCCGCCGCGCCGGACGCGCGCACTACCCCGTCCTCAAGGACGGCGCCACGGTTGGCGAAGTCACCTCCGGCCAGCCGTCGCCCACCCTTGGCTACCCCATCGCCATGGCCTACGTCGACGTCGAATACTCGGCACCCGGCACCGCCCTCGACGTGGACCTCCGTGGCAAGGCGGAGCCATTCGAAGTCGTCGACCTCCCGTTCTACAAACGCCAAAAGTAAGCCCTGTACCGCACCGTGGCCGGCTTCGGGTCCGGCTCTGCCGGCCCCTGGTGCGCATGGACCGGTGTGTCGAGGCTGACAGGACGTACAGGAAGTGGGTTGAGCGGCAACCGAACCAGATTTAGTTAGGAAATACCCCGTTATGGCTGTTGGAGTCTTTGACCTGTTTTCGATCGGGATTGGGCCTTCGTCTTCGCATACTGTGGGGCCGATGCGGGCTGCTGCGGTGTTCGCTGAGGAGCTCAAGGGCCTGGGTGTCCTGGGTGATGTGGCGGGGTTGCGGGTTGATTTGTATGGGTCGTTGGCGGCGACGGGTCATGGGCATGGGACGATGACCGCCGTTTTGTTGGGGTTGGAGGGGTTCCATCCGGAGTTGATCCTGCCCGCCGAGGTGGAGGAGCGGCTGGCCTCGATCGCGGAGACCGGGGTGCTGAACCTGGCCGGTGCTGTGGCCTTGCCGTACGGGGTGAAGGACATGGTGCTGCGGCCGTTGACGGTGTTGCCGCGGCACACGAACGGGATGACGTTCACGGTCACTGATGCGGCCGGGGAGGTGCTGCATTCGGCGACGTTTTTCTCGGTGGGTGGCGGGTTCATCGTCCGGGAGGGCGAGGAGGACGCGGCGCAGCAGGAACTGGACGCGTCCAAACAGGAACTGCCGCTGCCGTTCCGGACCGCGGCGGAGCTGCTGGGGCACTGCGCGGTGACCGGGTTGGGCATCGCCGATGTGATGCTCGTGAACGAAAAAGTCTCCCGGGACGAGGAGCAGATCCGGGCGGGGCTGCTGCAGATCTGGTCGGTGATGGAGGGCTGCGTGGCCGCCTCGTTGAGGCGGGAAGGGGTGCTGCCGGGCGGGTTGAAGGTCCGCCGCCGCGCCCCTGACTGGTACGACCGGTTGAAGAAGGAATCCGCGGGCGGCCCGGTCGAGGAGACGGATGCGGCGTGGGACGCGGGCCCGTTCGATGCCAGGTATTGGCAGGAGTGGGTTAATTTGGTGGCGTTGGCGGTGAACGAGGAGAACGCCTCCGGCGGGCGGGTGGTCACCGCCCCGACGAACGGGGCGGCCGGGATCATCCCCGCGGTGCTGTTCTACGCCCTGCATTTCGCCCCGGGCATGGACAAGGCCACCCAGGAGGACCGGGACGCGGTGGTGGTGCGGTTCCTGCTGGCCGCGGGCGCGGTGGGGGTGCTGTACAAGGAACAGGCCTCGATCTCCGGGGCCGAGGTCGGCTGCCAGGGCGAGGTGGGGTCGGCGTCCTCGATGGCGGCCGCGGGCCTGGCCGAGGTCATGGGCGGGACCCCGGCGCAGGTGGAGAACGCCGCGGAAATCGCGATGGAACACAACCTGGGCCTGACCTGCGACCCGATCGGCGGGCTGGTCCAGGTCCCCTGCATCGAACGGAACGCGATCGCGGCCGCGAAAGCGATCAACGCCGCGAAAATGGCGCTCTGGGGCGACGGCACCCACCGCGTGTCCCTGGACGAAGTCATCATCACCATGCGCGAAACCGGCAAGGACATGTCCTCCAAATACAAAGAAACCGCCATGGGCGGCCTCGCCGTCAACGTCGTCGAATGCTGATCCCCACCTGGCAACGCGACGCCACAGGCCACGCGGAGACCATCGCTTAGTTATGCGCCGCGGCCCACCAGTTCAGGCTGGCCGCAAACACCAGCCATGACACGTAGGGCAGCAGGAGCAGCCCGGCCGTGCGGCTGATGGGACCAAAATACACAACGGTTACTGCGACGGCGGCGATCAGGGCAAGGATGATGGCCAGCCCCAGCCACAGGGCCGGCGTGCCAAGGGCGGGGTAAAGGGCGAAAAACGCGGGGGTCCAGGCAAGATTGAGGACCAGCTGGACGGCGTAGGCGGCCATTGCCGGACGCGTCCTGCTGGTCCGCCGGCGCCAGACCAGCCACGCTGCGACAGCCATTGCCGCATAGAGGACGGTCCAGACGGGACCAAACACGCCGTTGGGCGGGGACCAGGGCGCCTTGTCTGCGGTGGCGTACCAGCCGGAGACATTGGCCGCCGAGGCCAGGCCGCCCAGCGCCGCCACCAACAGTGACGCCACCAGGAATCCGATAAGCGCGGCCACCTGCACCCCGGCGCTGTAGGGCTGTCCGTCGCTCCCCGTGCGGGCTGTAGTCTCTTCCCCATCCGGCCTCATGCCTACACCCTTGTTGACCGCCAACAGCGACGTCAAGCGGGCATTCTGAACGCGGATGCCGCCCGTGCACCGCCGGTCGGCGAAAAGCCGGAAGCACATCAGGCTTTAGACTTGAGGCTGCATGTCCGCACGCACCCAGAACTACCGAAACCGCGCACAGACCCGATTGGACAAGGCCCCCTTGCGACAATTCACCGCACGTTTTGCCACCGCCGAGGAAATTGAAAACTGGGACAAGCACGTCACGGCCAATCCGAACGGCGGCAATATGCTGCAGTCCGCCGCCTATGCATCGGTCAAGAACGGAAGCGGCTGGAAAGTCCGGTTCCTGGTGCTGGAAAGCCCCGGAAACTCCAGCTACAACCTGGTGCTGGAGAAGAGCTTCCCCGTCCTGGGACGGTTGTGGTACCTGATCAAGGGCCCCGACCTGGCCGATGCAGCGGACCTCGGCCCCGTCCTTGAATCCGTTGCCGCGTTTGTCCGCGGCAGGAAGCTGAATGTCTTCACCATCAAAGTGGAACCGGACATTATCGACTCCGACGAGGTGCAGAAGGAACTGCGCGCGGCCAACCTGGTGAAAGCGCCCAATATCCAGTCCAACGACTCCACCGCCCTGCTGGATATCTCCGGCTCCGAAGAGGCAGTATTCAAAGCCATCTCCTCGCGCGCCCGCAATGCCATCCGGCGTGCCGAACGCGAAGGCTGCCAGGTGGTCCGGCAGGAACCCGGACCTGAAACCTACCGCGCCCTGTACGACCTGATGGTCAACACCGTCAGCGCCAAGGGATCCATGCCCCTGCGCAGCTACGATTACTACGCACAGTTCTGGGATGAGTTCAGCAACCGCGGCCAGGGCAACTTCTTCTTCACCTACGAGGACGGAAAGCCCAGCGTGGGCGCATTCGTCATCAACTACGGTGCCAAGGCAACCTACAAGGACGGCGGTTCCACCCAGAACCGCAAACAGTACGGTGACTCGCACCTGGTCCAGTGGGCGGCCATCCGCCGGATGCAGGAACTCGGCTGCACCGAGTACGACTTCTGCGGCACGCCTCCAGCTGCGCGCATCAAGGACAAGACCCACAACCTTTACGGAATGGGCATGTTCAAGACCAGCTTCACCAAGACAGTGACCGACTTCGTGGGCTGCCACGACTACGTCCTGTCCCCGCTGCGGCACCGGCTTTGGGTCAAAGGCGGCGAAAAGATCTTCCGCCGGATTGAAACCGCACGGACCGGCCAGCAGTTCTACTAACCTGCAGCCGCCAGACCCGCAAAGCTCCCGCGACCCCCGCCGGACCAGCACGCCCGCGTGCCGGCCGCCCCGAACACCGCCCGCCCATCGCGCGCCCACCAGGCCGCGAAGAGTCCAGAAGAAGGTCACCCCTTGAATCCAGTTTCCGCCGCTACCGGGCTTGAATACGCCAACCTCAGCGACGCCGACTTTGAGGCCTTCGCCCTGAAGCACCCGCAGAACAGTTTCCTGCAGTCCATTGATTTTGCCCGTTTCCAGCGAGCACGCGGCCAGCAGGTGGAACTCTTCGGGGTCCGGCGCAACGGGGAACTCGTGGCGGCAGGAAAGCTCAACTACACCACAAACCGCCTCGGCTACACCGTCTGTGAATGCGCCAAGGGCCCCCTTATGGACTACACGGACCGGAACCTGGTGGGCGCCGTCGTCGAGCTTCTCCGCAAGCACGCGGCAGGCCGCAAAGCCGCTGAACTGCGGATCTCGCCGAACGTCAGGTACATCGCCCGGGACGCCGACGGCGCCGAGCACCCCGACGTCGAGGACAACCGGCCCCTGGTGGCCGACCTGGAACGGCTGGGGTTCGAGCACCAGGGCCTGGACATGAACTTCGTCAACGTCAACTGGATGTTCATCAAGAACCTGGTGGGCATCCAGGACGCCGAAGAACTGATCATGAGCACCAGCTACCGGACGCGCAAAGCCATCCGCAAAGCGGAAAAGAACGGCGTCTTCCTGGAACAGGCCACCCTGGACACCCTGGACGACTTCTACGGGGCCCTGAGCCGGGCCGGTGACGAAAAAGGATTCGTCTACCGCGAACGCGCCTACTACGAACACCTGCTCCGGACCACCACCCCGGAATTCACCAAGCTGATGATGGCGAAGATCGACATCCCGGCCTACCGGAAATCCATCACTGAGCGCCTGGCAACGGAGTCAGCCACCGCAGCAGATCTCCGCCGTGAGGTGGAGGAGACCGGCAGCAAAAAGAAGGCCAACCGGCTCAAAGTGGTACAGGACCTGGTGGACAGCTACGAGCGGAGCCTGAAGGACATCGAAAGGTTCCCCGACTCCGTGGGGACGGCCACCGTGGCAGCCATCCACTTCGTTTGCTACGGCGATGAGGTGGTGTGCGTCATCGGCGGCACCGTCCAGGACTACATCTACTTCAACGGCGCAACCTCCCTGTACTGGGGAATGATGCTGCATGCCCTCGAGAAGGGATACCCGCGGTACAACTTCTACGGCACCTTCGGCATCTCCGGCCAGGACGAGGAAGGCCACGGCGGCTACGAATTCAAGAAGGGCTTTGGCGGTGAAGTGGTCCAGCTGGTGGGAGACTTCGTCGTGCCGGTGCGGCCCGCCGTCTTCCATGCCAACAGGCTCGCCAGGTCCGCTGCGGCCGCCGCCCGCACGCTGCTGGGCAAGTTGCCGCTGAAGCGTGCAGCCTGACCGTCCATAAACCGCGTACAGGGAGGAAGCGGGCATGACCGAACGGCACGAACGGCCAGGGCACAGGCCAAAGACTGACGGCCTGCCCAAGACTGAACCGCTGACCCCTGCGCAGCTTCGGCAGGACGCTGCCGCCAAGAGGATGCTGCGCCGCCTGGTGCAGGGCGAGAATCCACCAACCGCCCCGTTGAGCATCGTGGACCGGCTGGCGGGGAGTCCCTACGCCAACCCCACCATCCAGGTGGGTGGCGTGGACACCTCCGCCCGGAAGACCCTGGATTTCGCCCTGCACCTGGCCGAGACCATGTTCCGGTATGGCGCCGGCGCCCTGGAAGTGGAAACCAGCATCATTGCCGTCACCGCGGCCCTGGGGCTGAAAAACATCGAGGTGGACATCACCAACCAGTCCGTGGGTATCAACTACGCACCCAAGGACCAGACGCCGATCGCCCTGCTGCGCGTGGTGCGCTCCTGGACCAACAACTATGCGGGCCTGGCCAAGGTGCACCAACTGGTCACGGACATCGTGGCCGGCGGCGTGGGCCGGGATGAGGCGATCCGCCGGCTGAACGAGGCCATCACCAGCCCGAAACCCTATCCGCGCTGGATGGTCACGGCCGCCTTCGGCATCTTCGCCGCCGTGTTCGTTGGCGTGCTGGGCGGCGGTCCGGTGTCCTCGGCAGTTGCGTTCGTGGCCAATATCGGCATCAGCCTGCTGGCCCGGCAGCTGGGACGCTGGCGCGTACCGGACTTCTTCATCACCGCCAGCTGCTCTTTCGTGGTCACCATGCTGGCGCTGCTGCTCTGGCAGTTCGGGCTCACCGCATCGCCGTCCATCGTGGTGGTGGGCGGCATCCTGCTGCTCCTTCCCACCGGGCGCCTGGTGTCCTCCGTGCAGGATGCCATCAACGGCTTCCCGGTGACGGCGGCCGGACGGTTCCTGTCCACGCTGCTGACGTTCGGCGCCATCGTGGCAGGGATCGCTGTTGCCTTCGTGGTGGGGGAGCTGACCGGGCTGCAGCGCATCGACGTTACCCAGACCTTCCCGCCCGCCTACGATCTGTGGGTCCTCATCATCTTCGTAGCCGCCGCCGTGATGGCCATCGGCATTACGGAACAGACCACCTGGAAGCTCCTGCTGCCAACCGCAGCCGTAGGCGTGGCGGGCTACCTGGTGCTGCTGGGCTGCGGCCTGCTGGGCATCGGGGACCGTTTCGCCCCTGCCATGGCCGCCGTCGTCATTGGCCTGCTGGCACGGGTGGTGGCGCTGCGGATGGGTGCGCCGCAGCTGGTGGTGGCAGTTCCCGCAGCCCTGATCCTGCTGCCCGGCCTCACGATATTCCGGTCCATGTACGTCCTCACCGTTGAGGAGTCCGAGATCGTGGCCGGCGCCGGAGGAATGCTCAGCGCCGGTGCCATCGTGCTGGGAACGGCCGGCGGCATCGTCCTGGGCGACGTGCTGGCCCGGCCCCTGACCCGCAGCCTGGCAAGCAACGAGCGGCGCCGGGCGCGCCGCCGCTAGATCTGGCCGACCGGGAGCTTTTTCTCGGCCTGGAACACGTCCTCCACGCGGCCCTGCGCCCAGTAACCGGAGAGGGACACCTGCCGGCGATCCAGGCCGCGCTGCTTGAAGAAGATTTCGCGGAGGGCCTTCATATAGCCGCGTTCGCCATGTGCAAACACATCCACGGTGCCGGTGGGCCATTCGGCCTCCGCCACCGCCCTGACAAGCAGGTCGCTGGCACCTGCCGGTGTGCCGTTGCGGGCCAGCCAGGTAATCTCCAGCCCGGGAGGGGCGGAAACAGGCTGGATGTCGGCCTCGGAACCTACCTCCAGGAAGGCAAGCCCGGTTGCCTCCGCGGGCAGGGCCTCGATGCATGCGGCGATGGCAGGAAGCGCTGCCTCATCACCGGCGAACAGGTACCAGTCGGCCTCGGGGTTGGGGTTGTAGGCGCCGCCGGGTCCGGTGAAGGTCAGTGTCTCGCCCGGCTGTGCCCCTGCCGCCCATGGACCCGCCAGGCCCTCGTCGCCGTGGACCACGAAGTCGATGGCGAGTTCGCTCGCCTCCGGATCCACCCAGCGCAGCGTATAGGTGCGGGTGAACGGCCACTGCTCGCGCGGCATGGTTTCCCGGACGGCCCACAGGTCCAGCGGGGAGGGGTAGTCAACCCCGGGCTGCGGGAAAACGATCTTCACGTACCGGTCCACGAAGCCGTTGTTGGCGAAGTCGCTGAAGCCCTCCCCGCCGGCCACGATCCGGACCATGTGCGGGGACAGCTGTTCCTTGCGCAGCACGGTCAGGGTGACCTGGGGGCGGCTCTTCTTCGTGGCGCTGGTGGCGGCGGGGACGGTGCTCATAAGGCAAGCCTAAGCTAGGGCGACGGCGGGAGTTCCCAGGTTACGGCCGTTGCACCCTGTTCGCGCAACAGTTGGTTCACCCGGCTGAATGGCCTGGAGCCAAAGAACCCGCGGGAGGCGGACAGCGGGCTGGGGTGCGGGCTGATGACGGCGGGGGCGCCTGCCAGCAGCGGCTGGAGGCCCTCCGCCTCCTTGCCCCACAACACCGCCACCAAAGGCATCCTGGACCCATCCGCGGCCCGGCGGCATGCCAGGGCGGTGACGGCCGCCGTCGTAATGTCCTCCCAGCCTTTGCCCCGGTGGGACCCAGCAGATCCTGCCCTGACCGTGAGTACCCGGTTCAGGAGCAGCACGCCCTGCTCCGTCCATGCCGACAGGTCGCCATGGACGCGCGGCGGAATGCCGAGGTCCGATTCGAGTTCGCGGTAGATGTTCACCAGGCTGCGGGGGAGGGGGCGCGTGCGGGCATCGACGGAAAACGACAGCCCGACTGCGTGCTCCGCGGTGGGGTAGGGGTCCTGGCCCACGATGAGGACCTTGACGCCGGCGAGCGGCTGGCGGAAGGCGCGCAGGACGTTCGACGGCGGCGGCAGGAGTTGGTGCCCGGCCGCCTCTTCGGCAGCCAGGAAGGCCAGGACCGACCGGAGCTTGCCCTCCACTCCCTGCAGGGCCGCGGCCCAGTCCGGCGCCATGAGCTCCGCCAGGGGCAGGTCAGCCAGGTCAGCGAAGCGGGTGCCGTCCGCCGGGTCCTGCTGCAGCTCGAACAGCGCATCCGATTCAAACATCGTTCCATTCTTGCAGGCCATCGGGGGACGCCCGCCCGCGGCACCGGGCCGGTGCAGGCGCGGGGCGCGAATGACACCGGTGTTATTCGACCGGTAGCATGGGGGTAAGACATTTACCGTAACCAGCGAAGGAGTGTGCCGTGGCGGAACCGGCCCGGGAACACCTGCCGGAGCAGGATCCACGGAAGTCCCTTTTGGCGGATTTCACCCTCCGTGAGTCCTCCCTCTCCGAGCCCGAACAGCAGATGCTGGCCCTGGAACGGCAATGGTGGAAGTACGCAGGGGCCAAGGAGCAGGCCATCCGCGACCTCTTTGACCTCTCCGCGACCCATTACTACCAGCTCCTGAACGCACTGATCGACCGCGAGGATGCGCTGGCACACGATCCCATGCTGGTGAAGAGATTGCGTAGACTACGTACGTCGCGCCACCGTGCGCGCACTGCCCGGCGCCTGGGATCCGACGCTTAACAACCCCCAGGCCGGGACAACAGCCGCAATCAACAAGGATGTCCTTCCACCATGACCAGATACGCCCGCGATGAATTCGACAAGGTCCCGGAGGCCGCGTCGCGACAAGGTGTCCACCGGACGGCCTCGGCCCCGTCCCGGGTGCGGCTGTGGCCCATCCTGGTAGTGGGGATGGCGGCCCTTGCCATAGGGCTGGTGTCCTTCCTGATCCTTCCCAAGCTGGGATTCAGCGCCACCGCGAGCCAGGCATCGGCGAGCGTGGAGTCAGCTCCGCTGGCCGGAACCGGAACCACCCCATCGGCCACGCAGGCATCCGCGCCTCCTGCTTCGCCGTCTCCGTCTGCTTCGTCTGAACCAACCCAAAGCAGTGACCCGGAGCCCCAGGCCACACCTTCCGCCACCCGGGAGGCAGCCGTCGACAGGACGCAGGCAGTGGCGGTTTACAACGCGGCAGGCACGGCAGGGCTGGCCAGCCGGGTGGCCGGAACCGTCCAGGCGGACGGATGGCGCCTCGGCCAGGTAGGCAACTGGTCCGGCGCCCCGCAGAAATCCTCCGTGATCTTCTACTCCGGCCCCCAGCAACTGGCAAACGCACAGGCGCTTGCCGGGCTGCTCAACATCCCCACCGTGGTGAACAGCACCGAATTCCAGGTGCGGCTCGTGGTGGTGCTTGGCCCCGGATACCGCTAGCCGCACCCGCTCCGCCCACGGCTGCATAACCCCAACGGAAAGAGTTGTTCATCATGGCACTGGGAACCGTCAAATGGTTCAACGCTGAAAAGGGCTATGGCTTCATCACCGTTGACGGCTCCGGTGATGACGTTTTTGTCCACTGGTCCGCGATCCAGGGGGAGGGCTACCGCGCACTGGATGAGGGGCAGAGGGTGCAGCTGGAAGTCGGGGAGGGCGAAAAAGGTCCCCAGGCGGAAAACGTCCGGCCCGCCCAGTGATGCCGTTTTACCGTTTCCCGGTCCGCGGCCGAGCGGCGCTGGCCGTTTCCCTGGGGGCAGTCCTCGCGGTCACAGCATGTTCGGGCGCCGGCGGCAACGCCAGGGTGGACCCGGTCGAAGCCTCCGGCGATGGCGTCCTCCGGGTGGGCCTGATCCTGGACAACACCGGCGGCAATGCCTTCCTTAATGCGCCCCAGCTGGCGGCCGCCAAGCTGGCCATCCAGGAAATCAACGCCGCCGGCGGACACAAAGGCCGGCCGGTGGAGCTGCTGCCGGCGCATCCGGACCAGGAAGCCGCAGGCCAGGCCAAGGACCTGGTGGCCGCCAAGGCGGACGTGGTCATTGGACCCACCGATTCCAGCCACGCGGCCGCCGCCGTGGACATCCTGTCCCACGCACGCATACCCCTCATCTCGCCGGCCAACACCGCTGCCGCCCTCTCCGGGATCGCCAGCGGAGGCTACTACTTCCGCACGGCCGCGGCCGACGTCGCGCAAGGTCCTGTGCTGGCCAAACTCGCCAAGGACGCCGGGGCCGCCAGCATCACCGTGGTGTACCAGGAAGGTGCCTACGGCAAGGACCTGTCGGCTGCCGTCACGAAAGCCGCGCAACAGTCCGGCCTGACGGTCCTGCCCGGAGCCGCCTTCAAGCCCGGCGCCGCCGCCGAAGCCGCACGCTCCGCAGCCAAGGCCAGCCCGGACGCCGTGGTCCTGGTTGCCCGGGAAGGGACGCAGGGCGCGTTGGCCGAGCTGAACAACTCCGGCCTCAGGGGTTCAAAGATTCTCCTCAGCGATGGCGCCTTTGCCCGCTACGGATCAGGGCTCCCCTCCCGGGCCCTGGACGGCGCCCGCGCCGTCGTCCCGGGCCAACTGCCCACCGCCGCCTTCCAGGGAAAGCTCCTGGCCGTTGATCCTTCCCTGAAGGACGTCTCGTATGCTGCTGAAACCTACGACGCCGTGACCCTGGCGGCCCTGGCGGCGGCAAGGGCCCAGGACGATGCCGGACGCTCCATCGCCGCCAACCTGGTTCCGGTTTCGGGTGGCGCCGCATCGGGCAGGACCACGTCCGACGGGACGCCCTCCGCGGGGACGCCTGCCCCGGGGGCAACAGCCCCGCCCGCCCCGTGCCTGACGTACAAGGAGTGCCTGGGCGGCCTTGCTGCCAATCCGGACATCAATTACGACGGCGAGTCAGGACCGGTTGCCTTCGACGCCAACGGAGATATCACCACCGCCGTTTTCTCCGTATTCACCTACGGCCCGGAGAACAACCCCACCCCCACCGGCCGGGAGACGGCCGGACATTCAAGCTGATCGCCCTGGGCGAAGCCGCTGCCCCTACGCGCCCGTCCGGCGTCTTTTCGCTTGCACTCTCACCTGGGGAGTGCTAATTATTGAGTTAGCACTCTGACGTACCGACTGCTAAAGCAAAGCCTGGTTCCGGCCGGCGGCGCGGGGCACCGGACGAGGAGCGAAAGAAACACCTCACTTCAGTGAGATCCCCTCCCGGAGGCATACAGAGGCCGCCGTCAAAGGATCGTCCGTCGCGGGCACTGCAGCGAAGGTTCATTCTTAACGACTGTCCCGAAAGGACTACTGCCGTTATGGCCAAGATCATTGCATTTGATGAAGAGGCACGCCGCGGCCTTGAGCGTGGCCTGAACACCCTCGCCGACGCCGTTAAGGTCACCCTCGGCCCGCGTGGACGCAACGTCGTCCTCGAAAAGAAGTGGGGCGCCCCCACGATCACCAACGATGGTGTTTCCATCGCCAAGGAGATCGAGCTGGACGATCCTTACGAGAAGATCGGCGCTGAGCTGGTCAAGGAAGTTGCCAAGAAGACCGACGATGTTGCCGGCGACGGCACCACCACGGCCACCGTCCTGGCCCAGGCCCTGGTCAAGGAAGGCCTGCGCAACGTTGCCGCCGGCGCCGACCCGCTGTCCCTCAAGCGCGGCATCGAGAAGGCCGTCGAGGCTGTCACCCGCGAACTCCTGGCTTCCGCCAAGGAAATCGAAACCAAGGAAGAGATCGCGGCCACCGCCTCCATCTCCGCCGGTGACGACGAAATCGGTGCCCTCATCGCCGAAGCCCTGGACAAGGTGGGCAAGGAAGGCGTTATCACGGTCGAGGAGTCCAACACCTTCGGCCTGGAGCTCGAGCTCACCGAAGGCATGCGCTTCGACAAGGGCTACATCTCCGCCTACTTCGTCACGGACGCCGAGCGCCAGGAAACGGTCCTTGAGGATCCGTACATCCTGATCGTCAACTCCAAGATCTCCAACGTCAAGGAACTGGTTGCTGTCCTGGAAAAGGTCATGCAGTCCAACAAGCCGCTGCTGATCATTGCCGAGGACATCGAGGGCGAGGCCCTGGCCACCCTGATCGTCAACAAGATCCGTGGCACCTTCAAGTCTGTCGCCGTCAAGGCTCCGGGCTTCGGCGACCGCCGCAAGGCCCAGCTGGCCGACATCGCCGTCCTCACCGGCGGCCAGGTCATCTCCGAAGAGGTTGGACTCAAGCTGGAGAACGCCGGCCTGGAACTCCTGGGCCAGGCCCGCAAGGTTGTTGTCACCAAGGACGAGACCACCATCGTTGAAGGTGCCGGCGACGCCGACCAGATCGCCGGCCGCGTTTCCCAGATCCGCGCCGAGATTGAGAATTCGGACTCCGACTACGACCGCGAGAAGCTGCAGGAGCGGCTGGCCAAGCTGGCCGGCGGCGTTGCAGTCATCAAGGCCGGTGCCGCCACCGAGGTTGAGCTCAAGGAGCGCAAGCACCGCATCGAGGACGCAGTCCGCAACGCCAAGGCTGCAGTTGAAGAAGGCATCGTGGCCGGTGGCGGCGTGGCGCTCATCCAGGCCGGTGCCAAGGCATTCGCCAACCTGCAGCTCTCCGGCGACGAAGCAACCGGCGCCAACATCGTCCGCGTTGCCATCGACGCCCCGCTGAAGCAGATCGCCTTCAACGCCGGCCTCGAGCCGGGCGTCGTGGTGGACAAGGTCCGCGGCCTGCCCGCAGGCCACGGCCTGAACGCAGCCACCGGCGAATACGTCGACCTGCTGGCTGCCGGCGTCAACGACCCCGTCAAGGTAACCCGCTCTGCCCTGCAGAACGCGGCTTCCATCGCTGGCCTGTTCCTCACCACCGAAGCAGTGGTGGCTGACAAGCCGGAGAAGAACGCCGCCCCCGCAGGCGGAGACGACATGGGCGGCATGGGAGGCATGGGCGGCTTCTAAGCCCTCCTGCCGGGACCTCTCCCGCCAACCGCAAAGTGCGGCCCCCTCGTTTGCGAGGGGGCCGCACTTTTGTGCCGGAGGTTTTGTTCCCGGCCACGGATGCGGCCTGTGCCGGCTTGGCCGCCCGGACAAGGAGCTGTGGGAGGGGAGTTACTTCCGGGCCGAATCCAGCATCCCCTGGACTTCCTTCTTGAAGGCTTCCGCCGCGGCCTGCGGGGTCATCCGGTCGTACAGCACTTCATCCGTGTACCTCCTGATGACGTTCTGGACGCTCCCTGCACCCACGGGCGGGACAGGCGGTGCGTCCTTGATGTCCGGGGCTATGTCCTTCAGGAATCCAACCACGGTGGTGTCAGCCGGCTTAAGCTGCGGGGTGATGCCCGAAACGATGTCCGGATTGGTGGGGACGCCCCTGTCGGTCATCAGGATGGCGCCCGCCTCCGGACTGTTGGTGAGATAGTTGATGAACTCCGCGGCCTGCTGGGAATGCTTCGAACGGGAGGATGCAGACCAGAACATGGTGGGCTTGTAGTACATGCCATTGCCGGCCGAGGCGCCGTCGACGCTGGGGGCCCGCAGTATCTTTATGCTGCTGCCGGTGGTGGCTTCAAGGGAACCAAGCTGGTTGGTCCACCACCAGGCCATGGCCACCCGGTTTGTTCCGAACAGGCTTTCCTCCAGTCCTGCCCCTGCATCCTCGGTTGCCACGGTGGCCGCGGGGCTGGCCTTGGAGTCGCGCTGTTCCTTGATCCGTTCCCAGAAGGACGCTGCAGTCGCGGCTTCAAAGTCGAGCTTGCCGTCCCCTGAGTACAGATTCTCGCCGTGCTGGCGCAGCCAGATGATCAGGTCGGCTTCGTTGCTGCCATAAGCGGCCCCGTAACTCTTCCCGTCACCTGCTGCGCTGATCTTCGCCGCCGTGTCCACGAAGTCTTTCCACGTCCAGGTCTTGTCGTCCGGCACGGGCACTCCCGCTGCCTGGAACACTTTCGTGTTGGCCATGATGACATAGGCGTTCCGGCCTGTGCTCAGCCCGTACTGGGCGCCGCCGTACTGGCCCGACGCAAGCGCTTCCTTGTCCAGTTTTGAGGTATCGATGCCGTTTTGCCTGGACAGGTCCATCAGCGCCCCGCGGCCGCCGTATTCGGCGATGTATTTCTGGTCCATCTGGACGACGTCGGGCGCATCGTTGGCGGCGGTCTTCGTTGCCAGCTTGTCCCAGTAGCTGGACCATTCTCCCGGCTCCGCTTTGATCTTGATGTTCGGGTGCGATGCCTCAAAGGCCGCGATGACCTTGTTTGTCTGTGCGTTCAGGTATTCATTGCCCCACCAGGCGAACCGCAAGGTCACCTGGCCGTTGTCGCCTGCACCGCCGGGGGCCCCGCAGCCGGTGGCCAGTATGGAGAGTGCCAGCGCGGCCGCGCCCAGCTGGAAGCGGCGCCGGCTTACGACTGGAATCGTCATTGATGTTCCTTCCGGATGGGCTCCTTGTGCGCCGGGGTCGCCGTGATGCGCTGACCGGCGAAGATCAGAAACCGTTTTCTCGAGTGATGAAGTGATTGTGTCGCGCCCGGCATGCTCACGTCAAGAAGTTTCGGTAAGCGTTTTCCCGACCCCTGCCGCTTCGGTCGTCAAAGTTGCGCTTACGACCATTCGCACAGCCCGCTGCCGGGGCACCGGAAGGGGTGCGGCAGCTCGCCCAGGCTGGGATGCTGTGGCGTCGGTCCAATGTCGGTGGCTTCTGGCAGGATGGTTTGGTGACGATTACTGCAGCGGCTGATGGTTCGGCCTTGGGAAATCCCGGTCCGGCCGGCTGGGCCTGGTATGTGAATGACGATTGCTGGCGGGCCGGGGGCTGGCCGCACGGGACCAACAACCAGGGTGAGCTGATGGCTGTCCTTGACCTCCTGCGCGCCACCGCCCACCTGCCCGGTGAGGACCTGCGCATCCTTTGCGACAGCCAGTACGTGATCAACTCAATTACCAAATGGATGCCGGGCTGGAAGCGCAAGGGCTGGCGCAAGGCAGACGGAAAACCCGTCCTGAACGTGGAACTGTTGAAGGAACTCGACCGCGAGCTGGCCGGCCGGGTTTACACATTTGAGTGGGTCAAGGGCCACGCCGGCCATGAACTGAACGAGGCTGCGGACGAACGGGCCAGGGCCGCGGCAACGGCGTACCAGCAGGGCGTGGCAGCCAGGTCCGGGCCCGGGTTCCCCGGCGGACACCACCCTGGCGCGCACCACGCAGCTGCACACCACGCAGCCGAACACCAACCTGCTGCGACCCCATCCGGCTCCGGACATGCCGCCGACGGGCAGCCCTCCGGTATTGGCTTCCCGCCCGCCACCCTGGACATCCCGACCGCTGCTCCTGGGCGCCCGGTACCAGGGGCCGGCGGTGGCGCACCGGCAGCGGGCGCCGGCAGGCCGCGCGCCACCCCTGAACCGCTCCCGGCCTTCGATGAACTTGACCTGTTCAGCGAACTGGACAGCGACGCCCTTGACATGGCCGAGGCAACGCAACAGGCCGGCGCCATCCCGCCTGAGGCGCTGGTCGAAGAGCTCGAACGTGAGCTGCTGGGCCCACTGGTGCGGGGGGATATCGGCCGGACGGCTGTCCTGCTGCACCCGGACTTCATGGAGATTGGCAGCTCGGGAAGGGTCTGGACCCGGGACGCCATGATGATGGCCCTCGAAGAGGATCCCGGTGAACGGACCGATATCGAAATCCTGGGCGCTGACCGCATCGGCACCAGCGCGGTCCTGCTGACCTACCGCAGTTTCGCCCGCTCAGGCACCACGCTGCGCAGCTCGCTGTGGGTCCTCGACGGCGGCCGGTGGCGGCTGCGGTTCCATCAGGGAACGCCGGAAGCGTAGGCGAACCGTTCAGCTCACACGGGCGTCAGCTGAACCGCTGCGTGTTTCCCTGCTCCGCCTGGGCATACGTGGCCGCTGCAGAGGCCAGGGCCGCGTTGATGGACGCCAGCGACGCCTCCACCCGGCCCTGGGTGATGGTCCATTCGGTGATGAGCGCCTGGAAGTTGGTGGCCGCTGCACCGCGCCATGATCCCTGCAGTTCGTCGAGGCCACGCTTCATTGCGTGCACGTCCGCCCTGATCCGGTCCACGGTGGCCTGGACGTTCGCGGACTTCAGCTGCAGTAATTCGGTGTCGACGGAAATAATGCTCATGGCTGTGCCTTTCGATACGGCGGGCGGAGCGCCCCCGCGCCCGGCGGATCCGGGCTGCTGGGACGAGCCTATGGAGCAGAACCGGGCGGCAGCCATGGCCGGAGGACTATATGTGGATAACCGACCCGTCGCTGCCCTTGGCCCCTGCGGCACTGCGGGCGGTGGTTTCCTGCCCGTCCACGCCGCCAGTGCGGGCGGAATCCTCTCGCCGCGGAAGGCTCACCACCAGCGTGGCGCCGCCGCCGTCGGTCTTTTCCACCCTTACCGAACCGCCGTGCGACCCCACGATGGCCGCCACGATGGCGAGCCCGAGGCCGCTGCCGCCCGTCTCCCTGGTCCGGGACGTGTCAGCCCGGTAAAAGCGTTCAAAGACCTTGGCTGCGTCCTCTTCCGAGATACCCGGCCCATGGTCCCGGACTTCGATGATGGAACGTTCTTCGCCGTCGGTCCCGCGGACCCCGACGGCGACTTCGATGGGGCTGCCCTCCGGGGTATAGCGCAGGGCATTGCCCACGAGGTTGCCCACCACCTGGCGCAGCTTGGCCTCATCCCCAAGGACCGGGGCCGGTGCCGCCGGTCCGCCGTCGAGTCCGGTGAGCGTGATCAGCCGGGACCGGTCGCTGGCCTGGGTGTCAACCACGGCGTCGTGCGCAATCAGTTGCAGGTCCACGGGCTTCTGCTGCAGCGGCCGCTGTTCGTCGAGGCGTGCCAGCAGGAGCAGGTCCTCAACCATCGAACCCATGCGCTTGGCTTCGCTTTCGATCCGGCCCATGGCGGTGGCCACGTCTTCGTCCGTCGCCAGGGCGCCGTGGCGGTACAGCTCGGAGAACCCGCGGATGGTGACCAGGGGAGTGCGCAGTTCGTGGGACGCGTCGGCGGCGAAGCGGCGCATCCGTGCCTCTGAGGCGGTCCGTGCAGCGAACGCGGTCTCGATGTGCGCCAGCATGGCGTTCAGCGAGCTGCTCAACCGGCCCAGCTCGGTGGCAGGGTTCTCCACCTCCACACGGCGGGAGAGGTCACCGGCGGCAATCGCTGCCGCAGTCTTCTCCACGCGGGCCAGCGGCCGGAAGGACCTCGACACGGTCCAGCTGGCAATAAGCGAGGCCAGCAGCAGCGTCAACAGGCCCACCCCGGTGACCACCAGGGTGGCATGCTTGAGGACATCGTCGACGCTCTCCAGGGGCAGGCCGATGACCACCACGGCGGTGGTCTGGCCGTTCTGGACGGTCACTGCCACCACCCGCCAGTTTTCCCCGTCCGTTCCACGGACCTGGAAGGGAACCAGCCCGCGTGCCTGCGCCTGCTCCACGGAGATGGCGCTGATGTCCGGGTGGTCGTCCGGATCACCGCCGAAGGTGTACGGCTGCTCACCCGGGGCGAAGAGCATCAGCGAATAGTCGGTGGGAATGGAGCTGGGCGCCTGCAGCTGCGTGAACGAGCGCTGTTTCCGGGCAGAGTCGACGGCGGCATTCAGCTTGTCGTCCACCTGCCCCTGGAGATAGCTGTGCAGCAGCGTCAGTGTGACCGCTCCGGTCACCGTCAGGGCCACAATCAGCAGGGCCATGATCATGGCCACCAGCTGCGACCTGAGCGAGGCCGACTTCCACCGCTTCAGCAAGGTCAGCGCTTTTCAGCCGTCCGGAGCACGTAGCCCACGCCGCGCTTGGTCTGGATCAGGGCCGGCGCCTCCGGGTCGATGTCCACTTTCCGCCGAAGGTAGGAAATGTAGGACTCCACGATGGACGCGTCGCCGTTGAAGTTGTACTCCCACACATGGTCCAGGATCTGCGATTTGGACAGCACCCGGTTGGGATTGAGCATGAGGTAGCGCAGCAGCTTGAATTCCGTGGGGGAGAGCTCGATGACAGTGCCCCCGCGCCGCACCTCGTGGGCGTCGTCGTCGAGTTCGAGGTCGTCAACGCGGATCACCGCATCGTCGTCCAGCAGGGGCTGCGTCCGGCGCAGGACGGCGCGGATCCGGGCCACCACTTCGTCGAGGCTGAAGGGCTTGGTGACATAGTCGTCACCGCCCACGGTGAGGCCGGTGACCTTGTCCTCGGTGTCGTCCTTCGCGGTCAGGAAGAGGACCGGGAAGTGCTTCCCGGCGGCACGGAGCCGGCGGGTCACGGTGAAGCCGTCCATGTCAGGCAGCATGACGTCCAGCACGGCCAGGTCAGGGGCGTGCGTGTCGGCCGCGGCGAGGGCATCGCGCCCGTTGGCAGCGGAGACCACTTCAAAGCCGGCGAACCGCAATGACGTGGAGAGGAGCTCGCGGATGTTGGGTTCATCGTCGACGACGAGCAGCCTGGCTTCTGGACCGTTCTTGTTCATGTTCCCATCATGCTCCCAGTCTCTGGGAGTTGTCTGGATATTCGTTGTGAGCATGATGAAGGCCCGCTTGGGCTTACCAGTCCATTGTTCCCGGCTCGCCTTTGAAGGGACCCACCACGCGGCTGGTGATCCAGCCACCATAGAAGCGGCCCGGCTGCGCCTGCACCCGTTCCCCGTCAACTTCGCAGAAATCCATCCTCCCGGCGTAGACGGCCACCCGCCCGGCGAGCGCCTCAAACCCGGACGCCGGCTCGGGGTAGGACCAGGCAGCGCCGTCCGCCTCCTTACCCCCGCCGCGCACCGTCAGGTAATTGGCCGCGCCCTTGAACTCGCAGAAGCTGCTGCCGGCAGCAGGCTCCAGCGCGCCGGAGACGAATGCTGACTGCCGGACGTAGTACACCGGTGGATGGCTGGTCTCAAGAACGCGCAGCGAGTCGGTGGTGTCAAGGATCACCTCGCCTCCAAGGACGATGCGTATGCGTTCCGTGCTGGGTTCGATCCGCGGCGGCCGGGGATAGTCCCAGACCGACTCCTGCCCGGGCCCGGGCACGACGGGAATGATTCGTGGACTCATGCTTCCAGTGTGCGTCGCAGACCGCTGTTACGCACCAGGGAACCCAATTCACGGCAAGAACGTTCCGCGCCCGGCATCTTCCCCCGCCCTGCGGCCGGGAATACAGTGATGCTTGCCGGGCGGTCAAGCCCGGCACCAGCGTTCCAACGGATCACCGGCTGCCGCCTCGTCCCGTCCCTGGTGGTCCCGCGCCAACAACGGTAGTAACCCGATAGTTCCTGGCCCATCGAAGGGGATAGACCATCATGACTGACCTGAGTGCTTCTGAAAACGCAGCTGTAAACGAACGCAGCATCCGGGATTGGGCAGACCTTGCCGAGGAGATGTGGTCCTATCTCACCGGCAAGGGTGCTGCGATCAATTACCAGTTCGTCGATATGACCATTGAAGTTCCACGCGACATCGGCCCGGACGCGCCGCGCGCCACATGGAAGCTCAACGGCAGCCTGCGCGTCACCACCAGCGACAGGGATGCCGCCGGGTCGGACGCGAACCGCGGCTGACGGACATGCCCCAGTACCGTCTGGACGTTGATCTGGACTTCTCCTACACGGACGAGTCCGGTGCCGTCACCTCGGGCAGCGCCAGGGCCGCCGGCTCCGAGGTAACAGTGTCCCTGGAAGGCCTGGCGCCGTTGACCGGCGGCGGGCTGCCCTCCCTGGAGGAGATCAAACCGCTGGCGGAGCTGCTGGCCCGCAAGGGGGTGAGCGTCACCGTGGCCGGCCCCGGCGGAAACATCCTCAGCCTGGGCAACGTGGCCAGCCCTGCCTCCCAGCGGCTGGTCACGCGTTCCCCCCACATCAAGCTCGGCAAACTCGGCTCCCTGCTGCCGTTGGTCCGCCAGGGCAGGCGGAGGCCCAAAGGAATGCGGCTGCTGCCGCCGTCGACTCCCTTGCCGCTGGTGCCCACTGTCCAGCGGAAGATCACCCGCCGCATCACCACCACCCACTACGCCAGGGGCGGTGGCCGGCCGCGGCTGATCTTTGTCCAGGACGCCGCCACCTGGACCGGGCAGATTCCGCGGGAGGTGGCCCTCACGGCAGACGTTACAACGATAGGGAGCGGCGCAGGCGCGGACGTCCGGCTCGAGGGCCTGGCGGAGCTGCACGCCGAAATCAGGCACGACGGGCAGGATGAATACGTCCTGGTACCGAACGGTCCCGTCAGCGGCAGCGTCTCCCGGACGGGACCATCCGTCCTGCGGACCGGGGCAAGGATCCAGATGGGGCAATGGTGCCTGGCCTTCTTCCGGGAGGAATTTGCGGACCACGGCCGTCCCTACGGCGGCCGCAGCGGCGGGGAACTGGCCTACGAACGCCCGCAGTTCGATCCCAGAACGGGCACCATGGAGCGCGACAGTTCCGAGGGCGTGACGTGAACGGCGTGCACGCTGCGGGTCAGTCCGCGGCGTGCACGTCCTTGGCGTCCATGATCCGGTAGGCATACCCCTGCTCGGCCAGGAACCGTTGGCGCCTGGCAGCGAACTCCTGATCCAGGGTGTCCCGTGCCACGAGTGAGTAGAAGCGGGCCGCCCTGCCGTCCTTCTTGGGCCGCAGCAGCCGGCCCAGCCTTTGCGCCTCCTCCTGCCGCGAGCCGAAGGAGCCTGAGACCTGGATGGCCACCGAGGCCTCCGGCAGGTCGATGGAGAAGTTGGCCACCTTGGACACCACAAGGGTCTGCAGCTCCCCGGCGCGGAACGCGTCAAAGAGCTTCTGCCGTACCTTGACGGAGGTATCGCCCTTGATCACCGGTGCCTGCAGCCGCTCGCCCAGATCGTCCAGCTGGTCAATGTACTGGCCTATCACCAGCAGCTGCTCGCCGGCGTGCAGCGCCACCAGCTGCTCCACCACGTGTGTCTTGGATTCGGAGGTGGCGCACAGCCGGTATTTGTCCGCGTCGTCGGCCATGGCGTAGGCCACGCGTTCGTCCTTTGGCAGGTCGACGCGGACCTCCACGCAGTCGGCCGGCGCGATGTAGCCCTGGGACTCGATGTCCTTCCAGGGTGCGTCATACCGCTTGGGTCCGATCAGGCTGAACACCTCGCCCTCGCGCCCGTCCTCCCGGACCAGGGTGGCGGTCAGCCCAAGGCGGCGGCGGGCCTGCAGGTCGGCCGTCATCCTGAAGATCGGTGCGGGCAGGAGATGGACCTCGTCGTAGATGATGAGTCCCCAGTCGTGGCCGTCCACCAGTTCCAGGTGGGGGTAGATGCCGCCGCGCTTGGTGGTGAGCACCTGGTAGGTGGCGATGGTCACCGGCCGGACCTCTTTCAGGGCGCCGGAGTATTCGCCCACTTCCTCCTCTGTAAGGGAGGTGCGCCTGAGCAGTTCGTCCTTCCACTGCCGGGCGGCCACGGTGTTGGTGACCAGGATCAGTGTGGTGGTGGAACCGGTGGCCATGGCCGCGGCCCCCACCAGGGTTTTGCCGGCGCCGCAGGGCAGCACCACCACCCCGCTGCCGCCCGCCCAGAAGTTTTCGCTGGCCAGGCGCTGGTAGGGCCGCAGTTTCCACCCGTCCTCGTTGAGGGAGATCAGGTGCGGCGTGCCGTCCACGTAACCGGCCAGGTCCTCCGCCGGCCAGCCGAGTTTCAGCAGCAGCTGCTTGAGCTGCCCACGCTGGGAGGCATGCACCACCACCGTCTCGCCATCGATCCTTGGACCCAGCAGCGGTGCGATCTTTTTGGCCCGGATCACTTCCTCCAGCACGGGGTAGTCATCGGTCCGCATGACCAGTCCGTGGCGCGGGTCCTTTTCGAGGCGGAGGCGTCCATACCGGGACATGGTCTCCTCGACGTCGATCAGTAGCGAATGCGGAACCGGGAAACGCGAATACTTCAGCAGCGCATCCAGCACCTTCTCCGCATCCAGCCCGGCGGCCCGGGCGTTCCACAGCCCCAACGGGGTCAGCCGGTAGCTGTGCATGTGCTCGGGCGCCCGCTCCAGTTCGGCGAACGGCGCAATGGCGTGCCGGGCCTCGGTGGCCAGCTCATGGTCCACCTCGAGGAGGATGCTTTTATCGCTTTGGACGATCAGGGGTCCGTCGGTCACGCGGGGAATCCTTTACTGGCGCAGTTCCTCTGCGGCCTCAATGTCGATGATGCGATGGACGGACAGGACCCGCTCGGTGTCCTTGGCAGGATCGAACACGCGGACCCGGCCCCCGCTCACAGAAAGCGGAACAACAATTTCCAGGCTTGCATTCCCCAGATTGTCCACCACGTTCATGTGGATCCGCTGCTTCAGCCGGATGGCCCGTTGCAGTGCCTCAAGCCCCAGCTGGGTTGCTGCCTCGCCGCCGGCGGCGGTACCGGGGTGGTGTCCGACGGCGGGGCCCGGCCGCCGCAGGACGTCCAGCTGGGCGTCAACCTCCTCCGCCGCGGGCGCCATCCGCGGGGCGGTATAGACGGGACGCAGGCTTTCCTGCGGTAGGGAAGACCGGCGGACGTGGGCGGCGGGTTCGACGCCGTCCACAGAAGGGGACAGGCCCAGGCTCCGAAGTGCGGCGGCGAGCTCGCGGGGCGGTGCCGACGACGTGAGGACCGTGGGGGAAAGGCGGGCCAGGCCGAGCTGCGCCGCTTTGGGCCCCGCCAGCAACTCGCGGAGTGCAGCTTCATCATCACTCTGGACAAAGCTTGCGGCCTGGCCCACCCGGAGCTGGCCGTGCCGGGAGGCCGTGTCCTCCACCAGGTACTCCAGCGGCTGGGGGACAGCGGTGGCGGAGTGTTCCCGGAGAAACGCCAGCAGGCCTGCGGCGTCGTAGCCCTCATCGAGTGCCCGTTTGATGGACGTCGCCGAGAAGCGGTAGATGGTGGCCGGGCCCTGCCCCTCGGCGTCCGCCATGACCAGGAGCTTTTCGGTCAGGGCGGGAGCGAGGTAGCCGGGGGCAACGGCGGTCAGGTCTGCCTGCAACAGCACATGGTTCAGGGCTGCCGGCAGGTGCTCGCCAAGGATGGCAAGGGCAGCATCGGGCTGGTCTTCGGCGAACGCGCTTCCGAGTTGGCTCAGCGCACCTGAGCCCACCAGGCCCAGCATCTCCGCCTCGGCGAGGACTCCCCGGATGAGGGAACTGAACCGCCGGGCCATCCGCGGCTGGGACCATTCCGCACGCTGCAGGACCGCGGCGGCATCCAGCACGGGCACGGTGCCGTCCGGTCCTGCAGCTTCGAGCGTGAGTTCGTGCAGGATCTCCAGGATGCGCTTGCGGACCACCGGGGCGTCAGGCCGCTGCGCACCGGCGGACAACGCCGGGATGGTGGCTCCGGACGGTCCCCGGGAAGGTGCTGCCGCTGCCGTGTTCATGGGCTGGCCCACCATCGACGGCACGCGCTCGCTGGCCAGCCAGGCGTTGACCAGCCACAGCCATTGTTCCTGCCTCGGCAGCACCAGCCATTCCAGCTGCGGCGGCTGCACCCATGAGGACGAGTCGACGTCGAGGCGGATCAGGCCCGCCAGGCCGCACAGCTCCAACAGCCGGCCCGTCACCCCCTGGTCGACGCGCAGCTGGTCGGACAGGCGGCGCATCTCGCGTATCCCCACGCCTCCGCTGCGCAGCGTGGCCAGCGGGTTCTCCCTGACGGCATGCAGCAGTTCGGAGACCAGCCGCAGGGTTTCAGAGATGGCGCTGAGCGCTGCATTCCTGCGCAGCGCCGCGGTGGTCCGGCCAAGCTCCGGGGCCGGCGGGGACAGGGTGAAGTCGTCGATGATCGCCCCGCCGCGCAGGGCCAGCCCCACGCTGTGCGGCAACTCCACGTGGGCGGCATCCAGCGGAACCAGCAGCCCGCGCGCAAGGAGCCAGTCCACGGGCCCGACGTCGGCACCCTCCGTGGTGACCGACGCTTTCCGTTGCGCCTGGGGGACGGCACCCATGGCCCAGTTGCGGAACCTGGCGAGCAACGCCGTCGTCCGTTCCGGGGCGTTGGCGAGGATGTCCCGCAGTGCCTCGGGGGAGGAGGTCCAATGCTGGAGCGCCAGCGCCGCCTCCATGGGCGTGCTGGCATCGTGGATCGCGAATCCGCCGCGGTGCAGTTCGGAGACCAGCTGGACCACCCGCTGGGCGAAGGCCGGCTGCAGGCGGACCAGCTCCGTGTAGCTGCGGCCCAGCCCGGCGGGATAGATTCCCACCACATCCTTGAGGGAGCCGACAGGGAGGTAGTAGTGGTGCCCGGCAGCCTGGGCGTGGGCGCCATGCGGGGGGACCGCAGGATGCGCCAAAGCGAGTTCCTGCAGGGTGTCCATGATCTGTTCGATGACGGCCAGGGATGAACCCCGGATCAACTGGTGCAGGCCCTCCGCCGAGGCGCTGTGCCCGGTGTCCGTGTTGGTGCACAGATGGAGGGTCTCAAGCACCTGCATCTGCGGCCGGGTGAGGCGCTCCAGCGCACGCTGGACGCTGACCCGTGAACTGGCACGCGCCGCCAGCGCGGCGAAGTCCGGAACAGAGGGGGAAATGAGGTCCGGCCGCGCGGCGAACAAGGCGCGCAACGAGTCGTCGCTGCGCGCCTCCAGGTCCTTGCCGAGCGCTCGAATGAGGGACATCAGTCCAACGTTACCGCGGCTCCCGCTTCCCCGCCCGCCGCCTGGCGGCAACGCCGTCCAGGACCACCAGGAGCATCAGGACGAAGGCCGCCGGCAGGCCGTAAAGGGCCGAGTAGGTGACCCAGGCGGGGGCGACCGTGTTGGCGAAGGCAAGCGCCATCACAGTTCCCACAGCAATGAGGGACAGCACGGCTATAACAGCGGCGAGGACCATCAGCGGCCGCCGGTAACGCAAGGGAGTCATGGACGTAACGCTACAGCGGCAGCAGCGCCGCAAGTGAAAGCACCGGGAGCTTGCGCCCGGGGCGGAACGGTGCGGCCGGAAGCGTGATTAGGGCACGCGGCAGGATAACCTTGAAGGATACAGACCAACACGGTTTGCGCTGGCCATACCTTGAACCCGCACAACAATGCGGACGCGGTGGCAGCCGGCCGTGTCTCATGACAGCAGAACGAAGAAGGTTGATTACGTGCCTACCGGCAAGGTCAAGTGGTATGACAAGGACAAGGGCTTTGGGTTCCTCGCGGGCGAAGACGGCCAGGAGGTCTTCCTGCCCAAGTCGTCGCTGCCCGAGGGCGTGACGGAACTGAAAGCGGGCACCCGGGTGGAGTTCGGGGTTGCGGACGGCCGCAAGGGCGCCCAGGCCCTGGGCTTGCGGGTGCTGGACAAGACCCCGTCCATCGCCAAGGCCAAGCGCCCCAGCGCGAAGGACCTCGCCCCGCTGGTTCAGGACTTGGTGACCGTCCTGGACAACCTGTCCGGAACCTTGTCCAAGGGCAAGTACCCGGACGGCAACAAGGGCAAGGCCATTGCTGCCGCCCTGCGTAAGGTTGCCGACGAGCTGGACGTTTAGGCTGCCCATGGACCCCCAACCTGATCAGCCGGGCACGCCAGTGCAGGAGCAGGCTGCCAAGACCCAGCCCAAGCGCAAGGCAGGCGTGCCCGTGTGGCGCACGGGCAAGCCCGATGCTTTCCTGGCCGCGGCGGTGGACACCGCCCGGGCTGCAGTGGAGGGCATCACCCCGGCCGGCACCATCGGGCCGCACCTGGCAGCCAAGAGCGAGGGCGACCGGCTGGTCACGCACCTGTTCGAATCCCGGCTGCCCGGCTATGTGGGCTGGCAGTGGTATGCGGTACTGACCCGTAACTCGCGCTCCAAGGTGGTCACGGTCAACGAGTTGGGCCTGCTGCCGTCCGGGGACTCCGTCCTGGCCCCGGAGTGGGTGCCGTGGGCCGAACGCGTCCGTCCCGAGGACGAACAGCAGCAGGAACCGGAGCAGCAGGAGCCGGAACAGCAGGAACCGGAACAGCAGGAGCCCGGGCAGGGGACCGGGCAGGGGAACCCGGATGGGCTTCGGGCAGCGGAGCGGGAACCTGGGGATGAAGGGCCGGCCGACGACGGCGCGGAGCCTGACGCCGAAACAAGGACTTCCTGACCACAAACAAACGGCGCCGTCCGGGGAAACCCGGGCGGCGCCGTCGTGCTTTAACTGTGGTTACTTGCGCAGCTCGCCCACCACGTAGTCGATGCTGGCCAGCAGGGCGGAGACGTCGCTGGGCTCGATGGCCACGAAGGTGGCGATGCGCAGCTGGTTGCGGCCCAGCTTCCGGTAAGGCTCGGTGTCCACGATGCCGTTGGCGCGCAGGACCTTGGCCACGGTGGCGGCATCAATCGATTCGTCGAAGTCGATCGTGGCGATCACGTTGGAGCGTTCCTCGGGCTTGGCCACGAACGGGGTGGCGAAGCCGGACGCTTCCGCCCAGCTGTAGATGCGGCCGGCTGAATCGGCCGTCCGTGCAGCCGCGAAGTCCAGGCCGCCGTTGGAGTTCAGCCACTGGACCTGGGCATTCAGCGTCACCAGCGTGGACAGCGACGGGGTGTTGTAGGTCTGGTTCAGGCGGGAGTTATCGATGGCGGTCTGCAGGTCCAGGAAATCCGGGATCCAGCGGCCGCTGGCCTTGATGCGCGCGGCGCGTTCCAGCGCTGCGGGGGAGAACAGGCCAAGCCAGAGGCCGCCGTCGGAGGCAAAGTTCTTCTGCGGGGCGAAGTAGTAGACATCGCTCTCGGCAACGTCCACGTCCAATCCGCCGGCCGCTGATGTGGCGTCCACGAGGACCAGTGATCCCTCGTCGGCTCCGGCTACCCGCTTGACGGGGGCGGCGACGCCGGTGGAGGTCTCGTTCTGCGGCCAGGCGTAGACGTCCACGCCGGCCTCGGCCTTGGCTGCGGGCCGGGTGCCGGGCTCGGACTTGATGATGGAGGAGGCTTCCAGGAAGGGCGCCTTGTTGGTGGCGGCGGCGAACTTGGACCCGAACTCACCGAAGGACAGGTGCTGGGCCTTCTTCTCCACGAGGCCGAAGCTCGCGATGTCCCAGAAAGCCGTGGAGCCGCCGACGCCGAGGACCACCTCGTAGCCCTCCGGGGCGCGGAAGAACTGGCTCAGCCCTTCACGGACCGCTCCGACCAGGTTCTTGACCGGGGCCTGCCGGTGCGATGTGCCAAGGATCGTCTTGGAAGCTGCTGCCAGCGCGTCGATCTGCTCCTGCCGGACCTTTGACGGGCCGGCTCCGAACCGCCCGTCCTGGGGCAGGAGGTCGGCGGGGATCGTGATGCTGGTGTCGCTCACAGGTGCTCCAATTCGGCGGGGACAAAAGTTTGGTCCGGAAGGGCGGGCGGTCGGTGGCCGGCAGCGCCGGTGGCTGCGCTGCGGGCCATTCCCATTCTGCCTGAACCGCCGCCGGGGGCGGGAGCCAGGCCCGTCATAGTCCGGACAGTGAGACGTGCCGTCCCCGCGCAGCCCCTCGGGGCGCGGCTATTCGGACAAAGTCAAAATAGGCTAAGCTTTCCCCCGGACTACTTTGCGCGAAGAGGCGATACGGTGGGACAACGCAAGGTACTGCGCTCGAGGAGCTGAGCTGGATGACGGATCTGATCGACACTACGGAGATGTACCTCAGGACCATTCTGGAGCTTGAGGAAGAAAACATCGTTGCCCTTCGGGCCCGTATCGCCGAGCGTCTGCGCCACTCCGGTCCCACCGTTTCCCAGACCATCGGCCGCATGGAGCGGGACGGGCTGGTGGTCGTGTCCGGCGACCGGCACCTGGAACTCACGGACACGGGCCGCAAGCGCGCCACGGAGGTCATGCGGAAGCACCGGCTGGCCGAACGCCTGCTGGCAGACGTCATTGGCCTGGACTGGGCCTACGTCCACGACGAAGCCTGCCGCTGGGAACATGTCATGAGCGAGCGCGTTGAGCGCCGCATCTACGAGATGCTGGACCACCCCACCGAGTCGCCGTACGGCAACCCCATCCCTGGCCTTGCGGCGCTGGGCGGCCAGGCGGGGCCCGGCTTTGCCGACGGCGCCATCAGCCTGGTGGAAGCGATGAAGAATTACGGGCCCGCCTCCGGAGTGACCATCAGCCGCCTGGCGGAGCCGATCCAGGTGGAACCGGAGCTGCTGGCGCAGCTGGACGAGGGCGGTATCCGGCCGGGTGCCGCCGTGGCGCTGGAACGCGTGGGCGAATACATCTCCGTGCGGGTCCCCGGAATCGAAGGCGCATTGGAGCTGCCGCCCGAGGTTGCCGCCCACGTCTTCGTGGCCATCAGCCAGCCCTGATCGGGGCCCCCATACCCCACAGAGGGGCGACCACGCAAAGGTAACGGAATTGTTACCTAGGGTCTTAAGCCTCTATAGTGGAACCAAGCGTTGATACATAAGCGTTACCTGATCCGGAGCCGAGCTCTGCCAGCGGGTCAGGTGCACGAGTCGTTACTGGCAGAGGCGGGGGAACCACAAGCGGCAGCGGGGGACTGCCTTGGGGTGAAGTCCGTCAGCAGCAAGCCTCTCCAGTGAAGGATTCTTCCGGGAATACCCCCTGTGCAGAAGCTTGCCTAAGGCGGACCGGGTCTTTGATCTCTCTGACCCGAATCCGACAGCTAACTCCGCAGGCTTCTTCCAGAGAGGAACCCTTCTTGACCATGCAGACCTCCCGGGGCCGCCGCCGCGCGGCCGGCCCCCCTTCGGCACCCCGGGTTGCCGAAGTTGTCGCAGCGGAGCGCCCCCGCGACCTGCATCGTGACGCGCGCCGCCGCCGGGGTCCCTTCCGGCAGATGACGGAGTTTGCCGCGGCCAGCGGTATTGGCCAAAAAGCCGGCATTGCCCTTGCCGCCACAGGCCTGGTGCTGACGGTCACGGTGCCCGCCACGAGTCCCGTCATGGCCACGGATGCCGCCGGCAGTGCCCCCTTGGCCGCGTCCGCCGTCAGCCCCCAGCCCCAGATCTCGGCCGATGTCGGAGCACAGATCGACTTCAGCCGGTCGGCCGTGGTGACCCAGGCCGACCCGGACGGGAAGCTGAAGCAACTCCTGAGCGCCCAGTCCGCCGGCTCCGTCACGCGTGCCGCTTCGGCCGGCACCCTGGCTGCACCCCTCGCCTCCCTCACCACCGCTTCCCCCTTCGGCTACCGGGTCAGTCCCATCACCGGAGGCTCCGGAGACTTCCACCGGGGCCAGGACTTCGTGGCGCAGTGCGGGACCTCGGTCCTGGCCGCCGCGACAGGTACCGTGACCTTTGCCGGCTGGCACCAGTTCGGTGGCGGAAACCGCGTGGTCATTGACCACGGCAACGGGCTGGAGACCACCTACAACCATCTCTCGTCCTTCAACGTCAAGGTGGGCCAGACCGTCTCCCGCGGGGACGTGGTGGCACTGAGCGGTACCACGGGCGCATCCACCGGCTGCCACCTCCACTTCGAGGTGCAGGTCAATGGCGAAGTTGTCGATCCCATGGGCTGGCTGTAACCAAATGGTTGCCCGCTCTCACATGTCCGCGACGCGCCGTGACCTGAATGTGACATTGAAGCAAAACTGCTGTACCGTCTAACTCGCGTCAACTTTTCCGAAGTTGACGCTCTTGAGTGGATTGCCTAACTCTGCCACCGCTCAAGGTCCGTTCGCATTTCATCGTCTGGCAGGGGCGGGGGAACCAATTTTGGCCTTCATGTTCAGAAGGCCTTGGGGTTAAGTCACAAGCTTCCCAGGAAGCAGCGTGGCCGGGTGACTCCCATCCGAATCCGACAGCTCACCTCGCAGGCATTGGGAGAGGCTACCTTCGTGTCTTCACGCCATCATTCTGCGCGCCACCGTGCGCAAACGGTTCGCACCAACCCCCTGGACGCCATGTCCAAGGCCGTCAGCGCAAATGCCGGGACCGTAGGCCGCCAGGCTGCCGTTGTGGCAGCGGCTTCCGGCCTCATCCTGAGCATGGGCCTGCCCGCCACGGCAGCTGACACCACGGCCGGTGTCTCTGCCTCCACCGAGTCCGGCTCGTCCCAGGCAGCCCTCGCTGTCACGGCCGCACCCACGGCCACGGTGTCCTTCGAGCGTCCGGTCGTCAAGACCACCGCTGCTCCGAAGGTGGAAGCGGTGCGTACCCAGTCCACGGCCTCGGCGAACCGCGCCACCACTGCAGGCCAGGAGGCGTCTCCGGCCGCCAAGACGGCGGAGACCGTATCCGCTGCGGCAACCTCGGGCATCGCTGCCATCGCCTACACCGGCATCGGCCACTCCTACGTGTGGGGCGGCACCAGCCCGGTCACCGGCTGGGACTGCTCCGGGTTCGTGCAGTGGGTTTACGCCCAGGCCGGAATCAGCATCCCCCGCACCAATGCGTGGAGCATCATGACTCCCACCTCCACCCCGCAGCCGGGTGACCTGGTTGTCCAGAACGGTGGCGCGCACGTCGGCATCTACGTCGGCAACGGCATGATGATCAGCGCACTCAACCCCTCCCAGGGCACGCTGCTCCACTCGCCTGCAGCCACTGGCACCTCCTCGTACTACCACTACGGCAACTAGTTCTTGGGCTTAACGCTCCAAGGGCTATTTCTTTGCCCAAGGCTTTTTCGCTAGAAACCACATCCCCGTTCGGGACGCGCCGACGTACCCCCAAGATGCCGGCGCGTCCAACAACCTTCGCCTGCCTACAAGCGGTTTGAGGGAAAAACGAAAGAGAGAACTGATGACGACTCGTGCCACCGCACGGCATCGCGCCGAGGTCACCAAAACCAACTCGATCGCTGTTATTGCAAAGGCCGTCAGCGACAACGCAGGCGGCATGGGCCGCCAGGCTGCGGTTATCGCTGCCGCTTCCGGCCTGGTCCTGACCAGCGGCATCGCGGCCAACGCTGCCGACGCCAACGTCAAGCGTGATTCCGCTCCGGCGTCCGCACTGGAAGTTGAATCCGCAATCGACGCCCCGATTTCCGCGGCTTCCACCATCGCCATCAGCTACGAGAAGCCCGCTGTCACCACCACGCCGGCTCCCGTCGCCGAGCCTGAGCCCCAGGTCGAGGTGCAGGAAGCTGCTCCTGCCGCCGAGCCCGTTGCGGCTCCCAAGGTCACCGCCAAGGTTGCCACCGCTGCTGCTCCGGCCGCTCCCGCTGCCCAGGCTTCCGCCAGCGGCAAGGGCGCTGCAATCCTCTCGGCCGCCTACGCCCAGCTCGGCGTTATGCAGGACTGCACCATGCTGGTCACCAACTCGCTGGCCGCCGTCGGCATCCACTTCCATGACTGGCCCGCCGGCTACCTGTCCCTGGGCCGCACCGTGAGTGCAGCCGAAGCGCAGCCGGGCGACCTGATCTACTACGCTGACGGCGGCGCGGGCATGGCCCACATTGCTGTCTACGCCGGAAACGGCATGGCAGTCCACGGCGGCTACAACGGAAACCAGACTGTGGTCTTCAGCGCAAACGTGGGTTCCGGCCCCGTGTTCATCCGCGTCAACTAAGCATCCCAAGGCAGGCCTGAACGGCCGCAGGCCTGGCAATGCCCCCAAGGACCCCCGCCATCCCGGTGGGGGTCCTTCGCGCTTAATCGGCCCGCGCCGCCCGCGGCCGACCCTCCCGCGGTGTCCAGCCGTTGTCCTGCTCCAGAGTGGCGATTACCCGATTCTGCACTTCTTTGTTTACTCTTGTGATGTCGATCCATAGCCCGGACATGCCGAGGGCAGCCGGCCCTCGTGCCCCTGACGGGTGCGGCCGTGAAGAGGTAAGTGCATGCGCACTCTCGTTCTGAATGCTGGATATGAACCGCTGGCGGTTATTACTTTCCGCCGGGCGCTGGTGCTTGTGCTCACGGGCAAGGCAAGTGTGGTGGCCGAAGGTGACGACCCCGTGGTGGGCCCTACTGACATTCTGGGCCGCCCGTCCGTGATCCTCCTCAACCGCTACATCCGGCCCCGGTACAACCACTCCACGGCCGTCAGCCGCAGGGGCGTACTCCGGCGCGACGGGCATAAATGCGCCTACTGCGGGAAAGCGGCGCACACCATTGACCATGTTCACCCCAAGTCCCGGGGCGGGGCCGATTCGTGGGAGAACCTGGTGGCCGCCTGCCTGCGCTGCAACAACGTCAAGGGCGACCACACTCCAGCCGAGATGGGATGGACCCTGCGGTTCGTGCCCGAACCGCCGCACGGAACCATCTGGCAGATCAAGGAACTGGAGAAGCCCACGCCGGCCTGGGACCCCTTCCTGCTTCCGGAACGCGCTGCCTGACACCCCGCGCTGCCTGAGTTGCCGTGATGCTCCGGTGCGCCGGATGTTCTGACCCGCAGTGCGGCCCCTACGCTGCCGGTCGCTAGGCTGGGGGAGTGGAAGTGAACGGGCTTGCCTTTGATGCCGTGATCCTGGCCGGGGGGAGGTCATCGCGGCTGGGCGGCGTACCCAAGCAGTCGCTCGTCTTCCAAGGCCAATCCCTCCTCGAACGCGCTGTCGCTGCCGCCGCGGGGGCCCGGCATGTGGCAGTTGTGGGCGAGATGGCTTCCCTGCCAATCTGGCCTCCCAACCTGCTGAGCTGCAGGGAGCAGCCGCACTTCGCGGGCCCGGCGGCAGCCATAGCGGCCGGGCTGGATGCGCTGGCGGACATCGGCGAGGGTGCGCCCTACCTCCTGGTGCTGGCCTGCGACATGCCGCTGGCATCCCAAGCGGTGGCAGCGCTTCAGGAAGCTTTGCAGATGTCCACGGCGGCGGACCCGGCAAATGTCATGGCTGCCGAAGGCGACCGCCCACAGCCACTGGTGGGTTTTTACCGCACGCCTGAGTTAACAAAGGCGTGCAGGGACCTCGCTGCCCGCGGGGCGCTGGTCAACGGCTCTGTCAGGTCGCTCCTTGCTAATCTGGACGTGCAGCTTGTCACAGTCCCTGCCGGGTCCACCTCTGATGTGGATACCTGGGATGACGCTGCCGCGCTGGGGATTGCCGCCGGGAACCAGAGCGAACGCCAGGACCGGCAGACGGGCGGAGCAAACGTGGGAGGCAATACGTGAAGAGCCAGGACGAAACACTGGAAGAGTGGTGCAGGGCACTTCTCCAGGCGTACAAGCTTGAGGACGTCCAGGTGGACGTCAACGCGGTGCTGGCGCTTGCGGGCGTCGCCGCCCATGCTGTGGTCCGGCCAGCCGCTCCGCTCACCACTTTCATCGCCGGGTTCGCTGCGGGCCTGGCTGCGGCTCCCGGCAGGGAGATGGACGCTGAATCAATGGATGCGGCCCTGGCCGTTGCCCGCACACTGGCAAAGGACTACGAGGCCGAGGCTGCCGCCGGGACTCCCGGCGAATGACCGCGGAACCCCAAAGCGATCCGGAGGCGCCACCTGGCAGCGAAGCGGAAGGGCCGGCCGGCATAGCTGGACCCGGACCCACTGAACCCGGAACCACTGACTCCGGCGCAGTCCAAGCCGGGACGGCGGAAGCAGGGCATGCGGGCCAGCACCATGCTGCCCACACGTGGGAAGAGGCCCGGCAGGCGGCGTTCGACGCCGCAACCCCCATTCCTCCCGGACCAGTGGCACTGCGTATCGCGTTGGGCCGCAAACTGGACCAGGACATCGTGGCCCTCCAGGACATGCCCCACTATGCGTCCTCGGCCATGGACGGCTGGGTAGTCAACGGAAGCGGCCCCTGGATCCCGGTGGAACCCGGCACCCGGCTGGCACCGCACCAGGCCAGCCCCATCGCCACCGGCGGCCTGATCCCTGCAGGCGGCAAGGCAGTGCTTCGCACCGAGAGCGCAGTCCTTGGCCAGGACGATGAAGGACTCCCACTCCTGATGACCGGAGGCAAGGCCCGCCCGGGCGAGCCCCGCGCGGGAGAGCACATCAGGAAAGCCGGGGAGGAAGCCCTGGAAGGGGACATCCTGGTCAAGGCGGGGGTGGAGCTCAATCCCGCCCACCTGGCACTTGCCGCGCTGGCAGGCTACGACGATGTGCAGGTCCAGGGAAAGCCCGTGGTGCGCCTGGTCCTGACCGGGTCCGAAGTGGTGGAACACGGCACGCCGGC
The DNA here is from genome assembly GCF_057747955.1 of Arthrobacter sp. SDR-2R. NCBI lineage: Bacteria > Bacillati > Actinomycetota > Actinomycetes > Micrococcales > Micrococcaceae > Arthrobacter > Arthrobacter sp. SDR-2R. Next base: position 4,019,398 of record NZ_CM173231.1, on the reverse strand, counting down.
CCCGGGCCAGGTGCGCGACACCTTCGGCCCGCAGCTGCCGGATGTCGTCGCCATGCTGGGCGGCATACCCGTCGGGCAGCAGCGGATCGGCGACTCCTATGACGAATGGCTTGCGGCGCTCGAGGACGTGCTGCCGGAGGTGCCGGACGCGCCGGACCTGCCGGCCGACGTCGTCATTACTACCGGTGGCACCGGGCGCTCGGGAACGGACCACCTCCGCAGGGCAGTGGCCGAACTCGGCGGCCGGCTCATCATCGATGGCGTGGCCATGCGGCCCGGCCACCCCGCCGTGCTCGCCGAACTGCCCGACGGACGCTTCGTTTTGGGGCTTCCCGGCAACCCGCTCGCGGCCATGATGGCCCTTTCCACTGTGGGGGCCCCGCTGCTGGCCGCACTGGGGCACCGTCCCATGCCGGCGGTGGAGGAGGTGCCGTGCGGGACCATGATCGAGCCGGACCCCGGGCGTACCCGGCTGATGCCGTTCCGGCTGCTGTACGGCATGGCGTCCCCGGCGCAGCATACGGGGCCAGGGATGATGCGCGGGCTCGCCGCCGCGGACGGTGTGCTGGTAGTGCCACCGCACGGCGTGCAGCTCGGCGAGCCGGTGCCCGCGTTGGCCCTGCCATGGGGGCCGCCAATACCTCCTACCCAGGACGGCCCGGCCAAAGCCAAACCAAGAAGCGCCGCACGGACAGGCCAGCCCAAGGGTAAGCCGGCACCCAGCGGACCCGTGGACTGGAGCGCCCTCCTGGGCTGAGGCGGCCCCTGTTGGTGCCATGATGGAGTAATGAACAAGCAGGGTGGAACATGGGACGCGTAACCCAGCGCCGCAAGGTGCACAAGTATGTCCTGGACGGTTCGCCGGGAGCCCTGGAGTACCCGGTCCGCCACCGCGAAGACGTCCTCGCCGTCGAGGAACCGCTGGAGATCCGGCTGGGAAAGCTTTCCTATTCGGTCACCATGCGAACCCCGGGGGACGACTTTGACCTGGTGGCTGGATTCCTGGTGTCCGAGGGGGTCATATGGGCCCCCGAACAGCTGGTTTCGCTGCGATTCTGTGCCGGCGAGGACGAGAACGGTGTCCAGACATTCAACGTGGTGGAGGCCCAGCTGCGGCCGGATGTGCCAGTTCCCGACACCGGCCGCAACGTCTACACGTCCAGCTCCTGCGGCATCTGTGGAACGGACTCCATCGAAGCTGTCCAAAAGTCCTCCCACTTCAGCCCCCGGACGGACCCGTTGACTGTGGACGCGGAAGTCCTGGCCGCCCTGCCGGGGATGTTGCGGAAGTCCCAGCGTGTCTTCGAGGACACCGGCGGCGTGCACGCGGCAGGCCTGTTCAGGATCGATGACGACGGCGAGCCGCAGCTCATGTGCCTGCGCGAGGACGTGGGACGCCACAATGCCGTGGACAAAGTGGTGGGCTGGGCACTGCGCGAGGGCCTCCTGCCTCTTACCGGAACCGTCCTCCAGGTATCTGGCAGGGCGTCCTTCGAGCTGGTCCAGAAAGCATCCCTTGCGGGCATTCCCGTCCTGGCTGCCGTGAGTGCCCCTTCCAGTCTTGCCGTGGAACTGGCCGAGGCGAACGGCTTGACGCTGGCGGGTTTCAGCCGGCACACCAGCTTTAACGTCTACGCCGGGGACTCGCGGATCCTGCGCCCTGCACCAGCCGTGCCCAGTGGCTAGGAGGGCCAATGCACGGCTGGGACGTGGCTGCCCGGGCAAGGGGGTTGGTTGCAATGCTGCCGGAGGGTAGATTTGTCCATCGAATGGACGCGATGATCCAGCCCCGAGCCTAAAGAGGACTTATTTTGCATGACGACCGCAGGATCACGGAAGTCCGCCTGGCCAGGTTTGTGCGCGAGCGCATCGCCCCTGCCGTCTACAGCCGGACGGTCCCGCTTGCCCTGAGCAGTTGGGACGCCCCCGGTGAACCGGTCCCCGCGCTCGAAGCGATGCGGCAGGAGTTCCAGCCGCAGGAGCACGGCGCCGCCTGGGGCCGGCCGTGGGGGACCACCTGGCTCCGGCTGCAAGGGGAGGTGCCGGAATCCTGGGGCGGCGGCCCGGAAACCACCGTGGAGGTGGTGGTGGATCTTGGGTTCACCACCGAAGCGCCCGGGTTTCAGTGCGAGGGCATCGCCTGGCGGCCTGACGGGACCATCATCAAGGCCATCTCACCCCGCAACCAGTACATTCCCCTGAAGCTGCTGGGCGGCGGCATGGCCGTGGACTTCTACGTGGAGGCGGCCGCGAACCCGGACATGGCGCAAGGCTGGACCTTTGCCGCCACCCCGCTGGGAGACAAGGCGACCGCCGGGGGAGCACCCCAGTACCGGCTGGGCAACATCGCCATCGCTGAACTCAACCAGTGCGTGTGGGAACTCCAGCAGGACGTGTGGACGCTGGCCGGCCTCATGGAACAACTCCCCCTGGAGCTTCCCCGCCGCCATGAGATCCTCCGGGCCTTCGAACGCATGATGGATGTGATGGACCCTGACGATGTTGCCGGGACCGCGCCGGCAGGACGGCAGGAGCTCGCCGAAGTCCTTGCCCGCCCCGCCTACGCTTCCGCGCATCAACTGGTTGCTACGGGCCATGCCCACATCGACTCGGCCTGGCTCTGGCCGGTCCGTGAAACCATCCGCAAATGCGCCCGGACGTTCTCCAACGTGGTGGCACTGATGGATGAAGACCCGACTTTCGTCTTCTCCTGTTCGTCCGCGCAGCAGCTGGCATGGATCAAGGAGCTGTACCCGGAGCTGTACAGCCGGATCCGGGAAAAGGTCCGGGCAGGCCAGTTCGTGCCCGTCGGCGGCATGTGGGTGGAATCGGATACCAACATGCCCGGCGGCGAAGCCATGGCGCGGCAGTTCGTGGAGGGCAAGGGCTTCTTCCTGGCGGAGTTCGGCATTGAGTGCAGGGAGGCGTGGCTCCCGGACTCGTTTGGATACAGTGCCGCCCTGCCCCAGATCGTAAAAGCCGCGGGCAGCCGCTGGTTCCTTACCCAAAAGATCTCCTGGAACCAGACAAACAGGATGCCGCACCACACCTTTAATTGGGAGGGAATCGACGGCACCCGGCTGTTCACCCACTTTCCGCCGGTGGACAGCTACAACTCGGACCTCAGCGGCAGGGACCTTGCCCACGCCGAGCGCAACTACCGGGACCACGGCCGCGGAACGGTGTCGTTGGTGCCTTTCGGCTATGGCGACGGCGGCGGCGGACCCACCCGCGAAATGCTTGCGGCGGCTGCCCGCACCGCGAATCTGGAGGGATCGCCCAGGGTCAGGATCGGCTCTGCGGAGAGTTTCTTCCGGCAGGCCGAGGAAGACTACCCGGCACTGCCTGTCTGGGTGGGCGAAATGTACCTGGAGTTGCACCGCGGCACGTACACCAGCCAGGCGCGGACCAAGAAGGGCAACCGGCGCAGCGAGCACCTGCTGCGTGAAGCGGAACTGTGGTGTTCCACGGCTGCAGTCCGGTCGGCCGGCGCATACGACTATCCGGATGCCGAGCTCAAGCGGCTCTGGCAACTGGTACTGCTGCAGCAGTTCCACGACATCCTTCCCGGCAGCTCCATTGCCTGGGTCCACCAGGACGCCGAGCGTAACTACCAGGCCATCGAAACGGCGCTTGAAGCAATCATCAGCCAGGCAGCTGCCGCCATGCTGGGCTCCGGGGACCGGCAGTTCCTGCTTAACGCTGCGCCGCACGCAAGGAATGGAGTGCCCGCCCTTGCGGCAGCGGAACCGACGCCGCTCCCTGGGCCGGTGCTCGCCACGCCACACCACGGCGGCTACATCCTGGACAACGGGATTATCCGGGTCGAGGTGGACGCCGATGGACTCCTCGCGTCCCTGCGTGACTACGCCACCGGACGAGAGGCCATCGCCCCTGGCCAGCGCGGCAACCTGCTGGAACTGCACCGCGACACCCCCAACGAATGGGACGCCTGGGACATCGACGAGTTCTACCGCCGCAATGTCACTCCGCTGGTCCACGCGGAGTCGGTCCGGCTGGCCAATGAAGACGGCAGCGCCGTGGTGGTGGTGGAACGGCTGGCAGGGAGCTCGCCGCTGACCCAGCGCATCACATTGGCCCCCGGCAGCCCGTCACTGGAAATCACCACGGCCGTGGACTGGCAGGAGCGCGAAAAGCTGCTGAAACTCGGCTTTGCCCTCGACGTGCGGGCAGACCGGTCAGCTGCCGAAACACAGTTCGGCCACGTCTTCAGGCCCACCCACACCAACACCTCCTGGGAAGCCGCGAAGTTCGAAATCTGTGCCCACCGGTGGATCCACGTGGGGGAGCCCGGTTACGGGGTGGCGGTGGCCAACTCCTCCACGTACGGCCACGACGTGGGCAGAAGCATCAGGGAATCCGACGGCGGAACCACTACTACGGTGCGCCTGTCCCTGCTGCGGGCTCCTAAGTTCCCCGACCCCGACGCCGACCGCGGACACCAGGAGTTGACGGTGACCATCCGCCCAGGTGCTGACATTGCGGCCGCCGTCCAGGAAGGGTACCGCACCAACCTGGCGCCCCGGCTGGTCAGCGGCGGCACCGCGGTGGAGCCGCTCTTCTCCGTCAGCAATCCGGCCCTGGTCATTGAAGCGGTGAAGCTGGCCCAGGACGGATCGGGCGATGTGGTGGTCCGGCTCTATGAGTCGTTGGGGCAGCGGTCCGTGGGAACTCTCACAGCCAACTTCCCTGTCAATGGCGTGGTGCCGACGGATCTCCTGGAGCGTGCCGCCGAGGCGCCCGGAATTGTTCCGGCAGATACCGGTGCCGAGCTCGCGCTCCGGCCGTTCCAGTTGGTGACATTGAGGTTTGCCAGGAAATAGGATCAGTGTCCCTTGGGGGCCATGGTCCTTAAATAGGCTGAGTGGGGGCGGTCCCCAACGATCCGCCACCACTCATCCCCCCAATGCGTGCAAAGGCCCCCGGGGCGGCCGGCGCTTTGGAATTTATCCCCGTTCGAAAACGCTTGGCAGCCCCGCCTTCACACATTCATGATTGTTTCACATTCTAATGTTTTTGTGAAAGCGCACGAAGGTTACATTTCGGTAGATGTCCTCCGGCGTGCCGCGCCGCGCGCATTGACCATTTTGGCGACCCAGATTAATGCCAGCCCGACGACGAAGCACAGCACGGCCGTGTAGTTAATAAGGAACTCTATCTGGCCAAGGGTGGGCGGGATAAGAGGGAAAGACAAACTCAGGCCCGTGGCTACGGCACCAAGACCCAGCAGCCCCGCGGCAACCCGGACCAGGGCGGGAAGCCGGCCGAAGACTGCACGCACCATTGCCGGCAGCAAAGCCAACGTGATGTAGGCGGGGTAAGCCCGGCCGGCGGCCCCGTAATACTCCAGTAAGGCAGAGTTCCAGGGATCCGTACCCACAACCCCTGTCAGCCCGGCCGACGACCCGCTAGTGCCCATCATGAAGAACAGCGTCACCATGACAACGGAAATGACCGCAAGGACCGAAACCCCGGCCCTTCCGGTTATGAGCCTGTACGCATCCCTTGCACCGAAGCCCCTGGAAACGCGGATACCCATGAAGAAGATGGCGCCGAAAATGACGAAGCGCAGCAACAGGTTGGCCAGGTTGATCCCGCCCAGCGCCTGGTCGATGACGATGTACGGCCCCTGGATGCTCAACAGGATGGCCAGGGTCATCAAGGCAAAGATGCCGAAAAGGGAGCGGTTTTCTCCTCTGAGTGTGCTGGGGACGCGGGCCACCGCAATAAGGGCGCAAATGGCCAGCGTGCTCCATTGAAGGGTTTCGATCATCCCAGGTTCTCCCAAATTTTTTCTGTCTGCGCTTGGTCCTGCTCCTGGCGGCGCAGTACTTTGCCCATTGCCTGAAGCCGGTCTCCAGCAAGGGCTGTGAGTTCTCCGTCGGTGAGGCTGTCCAGCGCCGCCTGCCGGGCACCGGGAGGCCAGCCGGCCTCCTCCTCCGTAATGATTCCCGTGGCCACCAGTCCGCCGGCGGGTCCCACTCCGGCCGCCAATGCCGTCGCTAAGGCGAGCTCCGGGGACAGCCGGTTGGCGGTCAACTGGGCGGAATAGTTTTGCGGCGCCACTCCCGTGGAGGCGGACACGCGGTGCCGGACCTCGCCGTCGTCTATGGCATCGACCCAGTTCTTCACGGAGGTGGCGTGCGGGGCAGGAGTGAGGGCGGGAGAGGCTGCTCCCCGGGCCGCGTCCATTGCGGGGCGGGCCAGGAGCGCCCGCAGGAGGTCCGGCGTGGAAATCTGGCTGACCAGCTCGCTGCGGGTGGGTGGACGCGGCGGGCTTCCCAGGGCGCTGTAGGCGTCAAACCCGGACAGTGCGTCGACGGGGTTGATGTTGTACGCGCGGCTGATGCTGACCACCGTGCTCACGGAGACTTTGCCCCGGACCAGCTGCTGGGCCAGCGTGGTCCGCTTGATTCCGGAGACCCTGCAGACGTCTGCAGTGCTGGCATCTGGCGCGATGCCTTGCAGCCAGCGCTGGAACGCCTTGGCAGGAAGGGTCATGGAGTGCTCTCTGCAGAACGGGTGGTGAGGACGATTTTACCGTGCCGTCCCCGCCCCGGCCGTGCCGCCGATTTTGCCCATGGTCCACCTTCGCCTATAGTTGATGGTCGAGCCCGCTGGTCCGTACACCCCCCAAGTCCGGACCAGCGGGTTCTTCTATGTCCTGCAGCCCCAGCGGCGCCGCGGCCCGGTTTTCGCCGCCTCTGCCGGCCGTCGGCGGCTGTCCGGGCAGCGGCGAAAGGACGATTCGATGACTGCAACCCTTGTTGCGAAGGACATCTCCGGTGGCCACGGCCACCGGGTGCTCTTTTCCGGGCTCTCGCTGACGGTTGCCCCCGGCGACGTGGTGGGCGTGGTGGGTGCCAACGGTGCCGGTAAATCGACGCTGCTGCGCCTCCTGGCCGGTGTCGACCAGCCCCAGCAGGGCTCGGTCAACCTTGCGCCGTCCGATGCCTTCGTTGGATGGCTGCCACAGGAGCACGAGCGCATTGCCGGCGAAACAGTGGCGGCCTACATTGCCCGCCGGACCGGCTGCGCGGAAGCGACCGCCGACATGGAGTCCACCGCGGAAGCACTCGGTTCCGGCGCTCCGGGGGCGGATGACGCCTACGCCCGTGCCTTTGACCGCTGGATGGCCTCCGGCGCCGCTGACCTGGACGACCGTGTCCCGGCGGTGCTGGCAGACCTCGGACTGGACGCCGGCGCCGATGCGCTGATGACGGGTCTTTCGGGCGGCCAGGCCGCCCGGGTGGCCCTGGCGGCCCTCCTGCTGAGCCGCTTCGATGTGGTGCTCCTGGACGAGCCCACCAACGACCTCGACCTCGCGGGGCTGGCCACCTTGGAGAACTTCGTAACGGGGCTGCGCGGCGGCGTGGTGCTGGTCAGCCATGACCGCGAGTTCCTGGCGCGCTGTGTGACCCGCGTCGTCGAACTTGACCTGGCACAGAACAGTGTGGCTGTCTACGACGGCGGCTACGACGCCTTCCTCGAGGAGCGCGCGGTGATGCGGCGGCACGCCCGCGAGAAGTACGAGGAGTTTGCCGCCACCAAGGCAGACCTGGTCTCGCGGGCACGGACGCAGCGGGAGTGGAGTTCGCAGGGCGTTCGCAATGCCATGAAGAAGAACCCCGACAACGACAAGATCCGGCGCGCCGCCAGTACTGAATCCTCCGAAAAGCAGGCCCAGAAGGTCCGGCAGATGGAATCCCGGATCGCCCGTCTGGACGCGGTGGAGGAGCCCCGGAAGGAATGGCAGCTCCAGTTCAGCATCGGCCAGGCACCGCGCTCCAGCGCCGTCGTCGCCACCTTGCGCAAGGCCGTGGCACGCCAGGGCGACTTCACGCTGGGACCGGTCAGCCTCCAGCTCAACGGCGGCGAGCGCGTGGGCATCACCGGCCCCAACGGCGCCGGCAAATCCACCCTCCTGCGCCTGCTGCTGGGCACCCAGGCGCCGGACGACGGCGATGCCTCCATGGGTGCCTCCGTCGCCGTCGGCGAAATAGACCAGGCCCGCGGGCTGCTGGACGGCGCCCTGCCGCTGGGCGACGCTGTCGAAGCGGTGCTGGCGGACTGGAACAGTGCCGACGTTCGCACGCTCCTGGCCAAGTTCGGCCTCAAGGCGGACCACACGTCGAGGACCGTGGATTCCCTGTCACCGGGTGAGCGGACGCGGGCTGCCCTCGCGCTGCTCCAGGCCCGCGGCGTGAACCTGCTGGTGCTGGACGAACCCACCAACCACCTCGACCTGCCGGCCATAGAACAGCTGGAAGAGGCCCTTGAAAGCTACGACGGAGCGCTGCTGCTGGTCACCCACGACCGCCGGCTGCTGGAAAACGTTCGACTCGACTACCGGTGGCACCTGGAAAACGGCACGGTCCAGGAACTCCACCACACTGCAACCCAGGAGAAACAGCCATGAGCATGGACCGCGTAGCCTGGAGTTCGCTCTACAACATCAGCACCGCAAAGAGCGCTTCGAAGCCATTTTCCAAAGAGACCCTGAAGCGGGTGCTGGCCTTTGCCGCCCCCCACAAGGGCAAGCTCATCGCCTTTGTGCTCTCCTCCATTGCGGCTGCCTTCCTGGCCGTCGCCACCCCGGTGCTTGCCGGCAAGGTGGTTGACGCCATCATCGCCAAGACCGGCGTTGACACGGTCATCTGGCTGGCAGTGCTGATCGCCATCGTGGCCGTCGGTGAGGCCGGGGTGGGGCTCTTGACCCGCTGGCTGTCCTCGACCATCGGCGAAGGCGTCATCGTGGACCTGCGCACGCGGGTGTTCGACCACGTGCAGCGGATGCCCATTGCCTTCTTCACGCGGACCCGCACGGGCGCGCTGGTCAGCCGCCTCAACAACGATGTCATCGGCGCCCAGTCCGCCTTCGCCGGAACCCTTTCCGGGGTGGTGAGCAACTCGGTGGCGCTGGCCCTGACGCTGGCCGTGATGCTCAATACGTCGTGGCTGGTGACCGTCCTCGCCATGGTGCTGCTGCCGATCTTCCTGATTCCGGCCCGGCGCATGGGCTCCAAGCTGGCTGACCTGCGCCGGGAAGCTGCCGCGCACAACGCCGCCATGGGCACCCAAATGACCGAGCGGTTCTCGGCGCCGGGCGCAACCCTGGTCAAGTTGTTCGGACGGCCTGACGAGGAATCCCGCGAATTCGCTGCCCGCGCTGGCCGCGTCCGGGACATCGGCGTCCGCATGGCGATGCTGCAGTTCACCTTCGTCACGGCCCTGACCCTGGTGTCCGCGCTTGCACTGGCACTGGTGTACGGCCTGGGCGGCTGGCTTGCCCTGGGCGGCCAGCTGGCACCCGGGGATGTGGTGGTGCTGGCACTGCTGCTGACCCGGCTCTACGCTCCGCTCACGGCCCTGTCCAACGCCCGGGTGGAAGTCATGAGCGCCCTGGTCAGCTTTGAACGCGTCTTCGAGATCCTGGACCTGCAGCCGCTGATCCAGCAGAAGCCGGACGCGAAGCCCGTTCCTGCCGGCCCCGTGTCCGTCGAATTCGACAACGTCCGCTTCGCCTACCCGTCCGCGGATAAGGTCTCGCTGGCCTCGCTGGAGGAAGTCTCCACCCTGGACACCCGCGGCGGCGAGGAAGTGCTGCACGGCGTGAGCTTCCGGGTGGAACCGGGCCAGACGGTGGCGCTGGTGGGTTCCTCCGGCGCCGGCAAGTCCACCATCGCCCAGCTGCTGTCGCGGTTGTACGACGTCGACTCCGGCGCAGTGCGTCTCGGCGGCACTGCGCGGGGCACCGGGCTGGACGTGCGGGACGCCACCTTCGATTCGCTGCGGGACACCCTGGGCATGGTGACCCAGGACGGCCACCTGTTCCATGAAACCATCGCGTCCAACCTTCGGCTGGCCAAGCCCGACGCAACCGAAGAGGAAATGTGGGACGTGCTGCGGCAGGCACGGCTGGAGACGATGATCAGGTCCCTGCCGGACGGGCTGGAAACGGTGGTGGGGGAGCGCGGCTACCGGCTTTCCGGCGGCGAACGCCAGCGGCTGACCATTGCCCGGCTCCTGATCGCGCAGCCCCGCGTCGTCATCCTCGACGAGGCCACCGCTGCCCTGGACTCCACGAATGAAGCCGCCGTGCAGGCAGCCCTGGGCGCCGCACTCGAGGGGCGGACCGCCGTCGTGATTGCCCACCGGCTGTCCACCGTCCGCGCGGCCGACGCCATCCTGGTGGTCGAGGGCGGTCAAATTGTGGAACGCGGAACCCACACGGAGCTCCTGGCCGCCGGCGGCCGCTACGCCGAGCTCTACCGGACGCAGTTCGCGGAGGCCACCGCCGTGGCCCAGGAGTCCGTCCCCGAGTTCTAGGGTTGATCAGCTAAGCCTGCGCGGCTCCCGGGACTGCCCGGGCGGCCAGCAGGGGCAGGATGTGGTCCGTCAGCAGTGGCGCCAGGTCCCGGGCCTGTCCGGCGCCGGAAGCCAGGACGTCCAGGTCCAGCCAGCGGATCTCGGCAATCTCAGCTGAAGGGTGTGCTGACCAGGTGCCCGGAGCGGTAAAGACGGTGGCTTCAATGTCAGTGGCGGCCTCGTTGGCTGCGTCGGCGATCCACACGCCCATCAACACCAGTTCGCGCGGGTCGATGGTGATGCCCACTTCTTCCTCAAGCTCCCGGGCTGCGGCCTGCACAGCTGTCTCGCCCGGTTCCGGCTTGCCGCCCGGGTGCATGAACATGGTGGTGCCGCGCTTCCGCACGGTCAGCAGGCGGCCGGTGTGGTCGAACACGCAGACGGCGGAAACCACGATGCGGTGTTTCATGCCGGTGCCTGCGTCCGCACCAGGTGTGAAGTCAGCAGCAGGTCCTTGCGCGGACCGGTGACATCCCAGCTGTAGCTGAAGTGGTCAGGGTCCTCCAAGGTGTAGGTCACCCGGTAGGTATCGGGATCACACCAGTGGCTGTCCAGGTTGGCTTCCGGCGTGAAGCTCATCCGGTGGAAGGGGCGGCCGTCGGGGAAGAAGAAGTCCAGCGCGTCAGGGCGCCCGGTGGTCCGCAGCAGGTACTCGCGTGAGGCGGGGCCGGAAAAAGCAGGCCAGCGCATGGTGCCTTCCTCACGGAAGGCCACGCCGTCGTCGTCCGTGGGGATGAAAAGGACGACGCCGGAAAAGGTTCCGCGGGTGCCCTCCGACCTGTCCAGCAGGTCGCGCTCCACCAGCCAGCGGCCCGGGTGGGTGTTGTGGCTTGCGGCGCCGGCCGGCTGGTTGCCCAGGAGGTAGGCGCGGAGGCTGGGCTCCGGGACACGGGAGTTCAAGTGCCCTCGATTGGAATCGAACCAACGACACCGGCTTTAGGAGAGCCGTGCTCTATCCACTGAGCTACGAGGGCGGGCATCCGGTGGTTCGGCGGGGCCGGTCCGTCCGGACACGGTTACAAGCATACAAGGTGCCGGGCCGTACTACGCTCATGGCATGAGTCCAGCCCCCACTGCCGCTCCCGCCGCCGCCTTCATTCCGAACGTTGCGTCCACCCGGCAGTACATCGGGGCCTGGGCAATCCTGAGCGTGCTGCAGTATTTCGCCGCGGAGGCAGCCGTGGCCATGGCGTGGTCCGGACCCCGTCCCTACGACCTGCGGACCGGGTACATCAGTGACCTCGGTGCCCTCCACTGCGGGACGTTCTCAGGCCGGGACGTCTGCTCACCCCTGAACTGGCTGATGAATGCCTCGTTCGTGGTCCAGGGCCTTGGCCTGCTGGTGGGGGCGGTGATGCTGACGTCCGGGCTGCTGCGCGTGGGTGCCCGCCCCGGGACCAGGGTCGGCTGGGGCCGCAGGGGACCCTGGCTCGCGGCCGCCGCGGTCCGGCTGCTCACCGGAGCCGCCGGGGCAGGGACGGTGGTTGTGGGCCTGGTCCCGGAGGACGCCGGCTCACCCTGGCATTATGCCGGCGCCGTCACGTACTTCGTGACGGGTGGTGCGGCCCTGCTGGTCCTGGGACTCCTGTGGCTCCGGAAGACCGGGATGGCGTGGTTCCTGGTGGCCTGCGGCGGCGTGTCACTGGCCGCGGTGGCAACCGGCGGGCTTACCCGCATGATGGTTCCCGAGCCCGGGACGCTGGAACGGCTCATGGGGTACCCCGTGACAGTGGGCATGGCCGCCGCCGGGCTGGTCATTGCACAGCGGGTGCACCGGCACCGGAAGGAACAGCGGGCGGCGGCTGCGGCGGCCCGGGTAACTGCCGGCTAGGTCTCGTTCCGTTTCCGGCTGTTCAGGAACACAGCCGCGGCCCCGGCCAGGAGGCTCAACACCAAAAGCACCCACCCCGCCACCGTGAGGCCGGACGCCAGGGCAACCTGGCCGGCGTCGGGACCTTCCGAGGCCATCATGGCGTCTATGGCCACGTTCCCCCACAACCGGACCACAACGAACAGCATGGGCAAGGCCCACAACGCCCAGCGCAGCCCCTTCCGTGCCACATTGGTCCCAATGAGCAGCAGCCACGTGAAGCCGAAGATCAGCGGGAAGAGGGTCCCCGCGGTCTTGTGGACATAGTTCAGCTGGCCCAGGGCATCGCCGTCCATCGCTGCCTGCAGGCGGCCGATGTAGCCGGGATCGAACCCGCCCACCAGCGAATCGGGCATGGCCAGGCCCTTGGTGAGCTGGGTGAGCTGGTCCAGGGTCAGCAGGTGCAGGTACCAGAACAGGAACAGGCTTGCCACCACGCCGGCAACCACAATCAGGTTGCTGTTGCCCTGAGCCTTCTGCGGCGTCCGCGCCGTGGTGGGGTTCACGACAGGTGGAAGGTGGTGCTGCGGCACAACCGCTTTGTCGCCGTGCTTCTTGATCCTCTGGGCAGGGGTTTTGGCCATGGCACCATTATCCCGCCCCATAAACTGAAGCCATGACCACTGGCCGACACAGCGCAGCTGTTCTTGATCCCGCACTGGACGACTACGAACTGGCGGCCGCGCTGGTCCGCGAAGCCGGGCAACTGGCGCTCCTCATGCGCATGGCCGGCCTGCAGTCGGAACAAAAGACCTCCGTCTCGGACGTGGTGACGGCGGCGGACCACGCCGCCGAGGCCTACGTGCTGGAGCAGCTCCAACGTTGCCGGCCGGATGACGGCATCCTGGGTGAGGAAGGCGCCTCCGTCCAGGGAACCAGCGGCCGTACCTGGGTGATCGACCCCGTGGACGGCACCTACAACTTCCTGCACGGATCCACCTACTGGTGTTCCGCCATTGCCCTGAAGGACCGCGATGATGTGCTGCTGGGCGCCGTCTTCCAGCCGGAGGAGGACAAACTGTGGCTCGGCGGCCGTGACCGGCCCGCCACCCTGAACGGTGGCCTCCTCACCGGTTTCAGCGACGACGGCGGCAAACGCAACGCCACCAGCGTCGCCGAGCTTGGGGCCGCCACCTACATCCACCCCACCTGGCTGATGGATCCCATGTGCGCCATGCCCTGGCACGCGGCCGCCACCTCCGCCGCGTCCCTCCGCATGCTGGGATCCGGGTCCTGCGACCTGGGCCGTGTCGCAGACGGGCAGCTGGGGTGCTGGTTCCAGCACAGCTGCCCGGAATGGGACTGGCTGCCGGGCAAGGCGATCGTCCGGGCGGCGGGGGGCGCCGTGGACACAGTCCGCGTCAACGGGCTGGAGTGGTTCCTGGCAGGAGGAACGACGGCGGTTCAGGAGTTGCGTGCAGCCCTTCAGTCAGGCTCGGTGGCCTGAGGCGGTTGCCGGCACTGGTTCACGGGTCAGCGGCAGTAGTCCACAGGCTGGAAGGCGTTGTCGGTCCCACCGCCTAGACTTGTATGCACCATGGATATGTTGTTTGACCCGTACTCTGACGGACCGTTCAAGGCCGCTCCTGCCGCCACCGCCCGCACCAGGACGGGGCCGGAGGGCGTTGCCACCACGGCCGGGCCCGGCGGAATGCCGGCCAGCCAGGCCGGCTGGCAGCAGAACAACGGGGTCGGGCACCACCGGGACCGGGACAGCACGGACAGGCACGACGGCGGCCGGCACCAAGGCAGCCACCGCCCGGACGCTGCCCAGCTGCTGGAGGGGCTGAACCCCCAGCAGGAGGAAGCGGTCAAGCATGCCGGGCCGGCGCTGCTGATCGTCGCCGGTGCCGGATCCGGAAAGACCCGGGTGCTCAGCAACAGGATCGCGTACCTGATCGCCACCGGCCGTGCCCACCACGGCGAAATCCTGGCCATCACCTTCACCAACAAGGCCGCCGCGGAAATGCGGGAGCGCATTGAGGCGCTGGTGGGCGGACGCGCCAAGATCATGTGGATCTCCACGTTCCATTCCTCCTGCGTGCGGATCCTGCGGCAGGAAGCGGCCAACGTCGGCCTGAAATCCAATTTCTCCATCTACGACTCCGCCGACTCCCTGCGGCTGGTCACCCAGGTCTCCAAGGCCCTGGACCTGGACCCCAAAAAGTTTGCGCCCAAGGCCATCCAGCACAAGATCTCGGCGTTGAAGAACGAGCTCATCGACGCCGATTCCTTTGCCTCGGCAGCCAATTACAACGACCCCTTCGAACATGCGGTCGCGGACGTTTACAAGGGCTACACCCAGCGCCTCCGGCAGGCCAACGCCATGGACTTCGACGACCTGATCGCCGAGACCGTCTACATGTTCCGTGCCTTCCCCGCGCTCGCCGAGTCCTACCGCCGCCGGTTCCGCCACGTGCTGGTGGACGAATACCAGGACACCAACCACGCCCAGTACGCCCTGGTGCGGGAAATCGTGGGGGAGGGCCCGGGCGCGTCGGAACTCACCGTGGTGGGTGACTCGGACCAGTCCATCTACGCCTTCCGCGGGGCGGACATCCGGAACATCGTGGAGTTCGAAAAGGACTACCCGGAGGCCCGCACCATCAAGCTGGAGCAGAACTACCGGTCCACCCAAAACATCCTGAGCGCGGCGAACTCGGTCATCTCCCGCAACCCCAACCGTCCGGAAAAACGGTTGTGGACCGCCGAGGGCGAAGGCCACAAGATCATCGGCTACGTCGGCGAAAATGAGCACGACGAAGCGCAGTTCATCGCCAAGGAGATCGACCGGCTCCAGGACGAGGAGAACCTGCGCCCCGGCGATGTTGCCATCTTCTACCGGACCAACGCCCAGTCCCGCTCCATCGAAGACGTCCTGGTGCGCGTGGGCCTGCCGTACAAGGTGGTGGGCGGCACCCGCTTCTACGAGCGGAAGGAAATCAAGGACGCCCTGGCGTACCTGCGCGTCCTGGTCAACCCGGATGACGACGTCAACCTCCGCCGTGTATTGAATGAGCCCAAACGCGGCATCGGCGACCGCGCCGAAGGCGCCGTCGCGGCCCTGGCCCAGCGTGAGCGGACGTCGTTCATGGAGGCAGCCCGCCGCGCCGACCAGGCGCCCGGCATGGCCACCCGGTCCGTCAACGCCGTCCTGGGCTTCGTGAAGATGCTGGACGACCTGGCCGAGGTTGCCTCCGGATCCGGGGCGGCCGCCGCCCTGGAAGCCGTGCTGGAACAGACGGGCTACCTTGCCGCGCTGCGATCCAGCACCGATCCGCAGGACGAGTCCCGCGTGGAGAACCTGGCTGAACTCGTGGCCGTAGTTCGCGAGTACGAGCAGGAGAACCCGGAAGGAAGCCTTGGCGCGTTCCTGGAACAGGTCTCCCTGGTAGCGGACGCCGACCAGATCCCGGATGCTCCCGGCGCGGACATCGACGCCGCCGTCGCCGAGGCCAAACGGCTGGGCGTGGTGACCCTCATGACCCTGCACACGGCCAAGGGCCTGGAATTCCCCGTGGTCTTCCTGACCGGCATGGAGCACGGCCTCTTCCCGCACCAGCGCTCCGCCACCGACCCCAAGGAACTGGCCGAGGAACGACGCCTGGCGTACGTGGGACTGACCCGTGCCCGCAAGCGGCTCTACGTGACCCGGTCCGAGGTGCGCAGCATGTGGGGCCAGAGCCAGTACAACCCCGCCAGCCAGTTCCTCGAGGAAATCCCGGCGGAGCTCCTGGAATGGAAGCGTGAAGGAACCAGCAGGCAGGCCGGCGGCTGGGGCGGCGGTTCCATCGGGTCCGGCCGCTACAGCGGGTCCTTCTGGGGCGCCGGCACTGCCCGTGGCGCGGCAGCGGACTCCTCGGCGGGATTCAACGCCGACGTTCCGGCGTTCATCGCCAAGAACCGGGTGCAGCCGCAAAAGGAAATCATCGCCGTCAGCGTGGGAGACAAGGTCAACCACACCAGCTTCGGCAACGGCACGGTCCTGGCGCTTGAAGGAGCGGGGGACAAGACCGTGGCCAAGGTGAAGTTCGACGTCGGCGAGAAGCGCCTGTTGTTGCGGTACGCGCCGCTGACCAAGCTCGACGCCTAAGCCGCCCCCGGCCGGGCATAATGGAGCCCATGCGACGGAATGTCTGGGGGATGCTCGCCGCCCTTCTCCTCCTCATTGCTGTCACCGCCACGGGATGCAGCGTGACCACCAAGGACCCCTCCTACGTTCCACCGGCCCCGCTGCCGCCCATGGAACAACTGGAAAAGGCGCCCTTGGCCGACGCCAAGACATACTCCAGCGGTGGCGACGTCCTCTCCTTCATCACCGCGGACCGCACCATCGCCTGTTCATTGACGTCTGCGCGCGGGGACCACGTGAACCTGCCGTACCAGCAGAACCGCTACGGCGACGCTGCCAACAACAAGCTGCCCATTGTCCCGGTGGCCCACTGCGAGCTGGCCACCTATCAGCCTCCCCAACCCGGGGACGTTAGGGATGACTGCGCCGGAACCCACCTGGGCTACCTGGGCGGCGTGGCCCTGCTGGCCCCGGACAGTGCACGCTACGGCGAATGCCGCTCCGGCGTCACGTCGATGGAAGCGGCCTACGGACCCAAGGGGACCAAGGCCGGCCCGCTGGCCCAGCTGCCTGTGCTTGCGGACGGTCAGAACCTCGAACGGAACGGGCTGCGCTGTTCCGCCTACAACGGCGGCGTGGCGTGCGGAAACGTCTCCGCCGGCGTCGGATTCTTCATCTCCCCCGAACGTTACGAACTGGTCCCGGGCCCCGCCAAAAGCAGTGCATCCCCGCAGGCAGAGGGCCCAAAAACCCCGTAAATCCGCGGTTTTTCTACGCTCCATAGAATAGTGTGCTTACTCACATAAGAGGTAGTCTGGGACGGCCCGGTCCCTCCAAAGGACTAGAGTTCCCCATGGAGCATTACGCCGCGTGGCTCGTTTCCAGACAGGCCGCCGGTGCGTGCAATCCGCAGCCCGGTCATCGTCTTTTCGGATGGTGTCCGACTGTACAGAAACTACTTCGACGTAGAAGGACACTAAACCGTGGACCTGTTTGAATACCAGGCGCGCGATATGTTCGAGGCGCACGGTGTACCCGTGCTTGCCGGCATCGTGGCGTACACCCCAGAAGAAGCAAAGGCAGCCGCCGAGAAGATCGGCGGCGTAACCGTTGTCAAGGCACAGGTCAAGGTAGGCGGCCGCGGCAAGGCCGGCGGCGTCAAGGTGGCAAAGTCCGCCGACGAAGCGTTTGAGCACGCCACCAACATCCTGGGCATGGACATCAAGGGCCACACCGTTAACAAGGTGATGATTGCCCAGGGTGCGGACATCGCCGAGGAATACTACTTCTCCGTCCTGCTGGACCGGGCCAACCGCAACTACCTGGCCATGTGCTCGGTTGAGGGCGGCATGGAAATCGAACAGCTCGCCGTCGAACGCCCCGAAGCGCTGGCCAAGATTGCCATCGACCCCGCCGTGGGCATCGACCAGGCCAAGGCGGACGAGATCGTCGCAGCTGCAGGCTTCGCCGAGGAACTCCGCGGCCAGGTGGCAGGCGTCATCCTGAAGCTCTGGGACGTCTTCAAGAAGGAAGACGCCACCCTGGTGGAGGTCAACCCGCTGGTCAAGACCGGCAACGGTGACATCCTGGCCCTCGATGGCAAGGTTTCCCTCGACGAGAACGCCGACTTCCGCCACCCGAAGCACGCGCAGCTCGAGGACAAGGACGCAGCGGACCCGCTTGAGGCCAAGGCAAAGGCGCAGGACCTCAACTACGTCAAGCTCGACGGCGAAGTAGGCATCATCGGCAACGGCGCCGGCCTGGTCATGTCCACCCTCGACGTCGTGGCCTACGCCGGCGAGAACCACGGCAACGTCAAGCCCGCCAACTTCCTGGACATCGGCGGCGGAGCCTCCGCAGAGGTCATGGCCGCAGGCCTGGACGTCATCCTGGGTGACGAGCAGGTCAAGTCCGTGTTCGTCAACGTCTTCGGTGGCATCACCGCGTGCGACGCCGTCGCCAAGGGCATCGTTGGCGCGCTGGCCGAGCTGGGCCACTCCGCCAACAAGCCGCTGGTAGTCCGCCTTGACGGCAACAACGTCGAGGAAGGCCGCCGCATCCTCACCGAGGCCAACCACCCGCTGGTAACCCTGGCCGCCACCATGGACGAGGGCGCCGACAAGGCCGCCGAGCTCGCCAACGCAGCTAAGTAAAGGGACGCACCATGTCTATCTATCTGAACAAGGACTCCAAGGTCATCGTCCAGGGCATCACCGGCGGCGAAGGCACCAAGCACACCGCGCTGATGCTTAAGGCGGGCACCAACATCGTCGGCGGCGTCAACGCCCGCAAGGCCGGCACCACGGTCCTGCACGGCGACAAGGAAATCAACGTCTACGGCACCGTCAAGGAAGCCATGGCGGAAACCGGCGCCGACGTCTCCATCGTCTTCGTGCCGCCGGCATTCACCAAGAACGCCGTTGTGGAAGCCATCGAGGCCGGCATCGGCCTGGTCGTGGTCATCACCGAAGGCGTCCCCGTCCAGGACTCCGCCGAATTCTGGGCCCTGGCCCAGTCCAAGGTGGATGCCGACGGCAACCAGGTCACCCGCATCATCGGCCCGAACTGCCCCGGCATCATCACCCCCGGCGAAGCGCTGGTTGGCATCACCCCGGCCAACATCACCGGCAAGGGCCCCATCGGCCTGGTTTCCAAGTCGGGTACCCTGACCTACCAGATGATGTACGAACTGCGCGACCTGGGCTTCTCCACCGCCATCGGCATCGGCGGCGACCCCATCATCGGCACCACGCACATCGACGCCCTGGCCGCGTTCGAGGCTGACCCCGAGACCAAGGCCATCGTGATGATCGGCGAAATCGGCGGCGACGCCGAAGAGCGCGCAGCCGACTTCATCAAGGCCAACGTCACCAAGCCGGTCGTCGGCTATGTGGCCGGCTTCACCGCGCCCGAAGGCAAGACCATGGGCCACGCAGGTGCCATCGTCTCCGGTTCCGCCGGTACCGCCCAGGCCAAGAAGGAAGCCCTCGAGGCTGCCGGTGTCAAGGTCGGCAAGACGCCGTCCGAGACCGCCAAGCTGCTCCGTGAGGTCTACGCAGCCCTCTAGCAGTCCTGCACAACGCGGGGCCACCCGGCCCGGTTCCCCTTTGGGGACCGGCAGGGCGGCCCCGCGTTTGCTGTTTAACCAACCTGACTGTTTGACGCACGACGACGGCGGGCAGCGCGCGCCCGAGTGCGTCGAGTAATGTTGAGGAAGGAAAATCAGGGCGCCTTGCGCGCGCAGGCAGGGGATGACGGATGGCAGAGAAGCGACCGACCCTGGTCGACGCCGTCGTCGACAAAGTCCTTGAGCACATCCTCAGCGGAGAGATCAAGGCCGACGACGCCCTGCCGCCTGAAGCGGATATCGCCAAGGAGTCCGGTGTCAGCAGGCTGACGGCCCGCGAGGCCATGAAGGTATTGAAAGCGCAGGACGTGGTGTACGTCCGGCGCGGCCTGGGCACCTTCGTCAACCCGCCCGAGCGCTGGACCGGACTGGACGCCATCATGCGCGCAGCCTCCAGGGGAGTGGCCTCGGACCAGGTGGCACTCCGTTTGCTCGAGGTCCGCCGCATGGTGGAGACCGGCGCGGCCGAACTCGCTGCCTCCCGGCACCGGCCGGCTGACCTCGCCGCGCTGCAGGACAGCGTGGAGCAGATGGAAGCGGCCCACCATGCCGGCGACGTGGACGCGCTGACCGTGGCAGACATCGCCTTCCACGACACCGTTCTGCGCGCGTCCGGCAACCCGTTCGTGCCGGCCCTGCTGGGCCAGCTGTCCACCCTGCTCTACGCCATGCGGCGCGAAACCTCGGCGTTCCCCGACGTGCAGCGGCACGCCATCCACCACCACAAGATGGTCCTGGCCGCCATCGCCGCCGGAGACCCGGCCACCGCCCGCTCCACCATGGATGCACATATCACCCAGACTTTCGAGGATTACGAGCACTACCTTGCCGTGTCCAGCCGCAGCGGAGCCGCGGCCCGCTAGCCGCCTGTCCGGGCCCGTCCCATCGGGGTATTCCCTGTCAGCGGCATCCCCACCAGGCCGCGTCCGCAGCCGTGTTGACGCTCCCGTCCCCTGTGATTAGAATCTCCTACAGACATCAGACATCTGATATCACCCCCAAAAAATGCCGCCAGCCAAAGGAGTCGTCATGCGCGCGCATTCCCTTTTCGAGGGTCCCCACACCACCCTGGGAGGCCTGCGATGACCTCCCGTGCTGCTGCCCCCGCTCTCAGCGAGTTGGGCGAGACCACCCTCCGCAAGGTTCGTCGGAGGCTCATGCCCCTGATCGTCCTCCTGTACTTCATTGCCTACCTGGACCGGAACAACGTTGGTTTCGCCAAGCTCGGCATGCAGGGGGACATCGGACTGACCGAGGCCGCCTACGGCCTGGGCGCCGGCATCTTCTTCCTCGGCTACGCACTGCTTGAGATCCCGTCGAACGGCGGCATGTACCGCTATGGCGCCCGCAAGTGGATCGCCCGCATCCTCATCAGCTGGGGCATCTTTGCCACCGCCATGTTCCTGGTGAACGGTGAAGCGACGTTCTACATCATCCGCTTCCTCCTCGGAGCCGCCGAGGCAGGCTTCTTCCCGGCCATCCTCTTCTACCTGACCCTGTGGTTCCCCGCGGCGCAGCGCGTGACGGTGCTGGGCATCTTCATCCTGGCCCAGCCCATCTCCAACGCCCTCGGCGCCCCGGTGTCCGGCATGCTCCTGAACCTGGAGGGCGTGGCAGGCCTGCACGGCTGGCAGTGGCTCTACATCCTGGAAGGCATTCCCGCCATCCTGTTGGGCATCATCACCCCCTTCGTCATGACGGACCGGCCCGAACACGCCAAGTGGCTCAAGCCGGAAGAGCGTGAGTGGCTCTCCAACACCATGAGCGCCGAACTGGCCCACAAGCAGAAGTCCGGCAACCACAACTTCCTTGCCGGATTGAAGGACCCCCGCACCATCGCATACTCGGCCCTGTACTTCGGCCTGGTATGCGGCATCTACGGCCTGGGCCTCTGGCTGCCCACCATCGTCAAGGCGCTGGGCAAGTTCGACTCGACCCAGGTGGGCTTCATCGTCTTCATCCCGTACGCCATCGCTGCCGTCTTCGTCTACTTCTGGAGCAAGCGCTCAGACCGCACCGGCAACCGGGTATGGCATGCCAGCATGAGCATGGTGCTCGCCGCCGTCGGCCTCCTGGGCGCAGGCTACCTGCTGCCGGTCAATGCCGTGCTCGCCATGGTGTTCCTGACCCTCGCGGCCATGGGCATCTACTCCGCCATCGCGCCGTTCCTTGCCATGCCCTCCGCAGCCCTCACCGGTGCTGCAGCCGCCGCCGGCCTCGCCATGGTCAACTCCCTTGGCAACCTGGGCGGCTTCGTGGCGCCCTACATCGTGGGCATCCTCAAGGACGCCACCGGAAACAGCCAGAGCGGGCTGGTCTTCCTGGCCGCCTGCCTCGCCGTGACCGCCGCCGCCACCTACCTTTACGCACGCAAGCGGCCGGAGGGTGTCTCCGCCCCCGGGGTCACAGTTCCTGCCGCCGAAACCCACTAGGACGCATCAATGACTACACAGCACACCTTCCCCGCAGAGCGCACCGCTGTCCTCACCGGGGCAGCATCTGCCCGCGGCATTGGCCGGGCAACCGCTGACCGGCTGGCCAGCGAGGGCTGGTCCATCGCCATCCTGGACATCAATGCCGAAGACGCGAAGGCCGCGGCTGCCGAAATCGGCTCCAGCCGTGCCGTCAAGGCCATCGGCGTGGGCGCCGACGTCTCCGACGAGGCATCGGTTGACCGCGCCATCACGGAAATTGAGGAGGCGCTTCCGCCCATCGTCGGACTGGTCAACCTGGCCGGAATCAGCTCACCCACCCCCTTCATGGAGACCACGGTGGCCGAATGGGACAAGGTCTTCGCCATCAACATGCGCGGCACCTTCCTTGTTTCCCAGCGGGTCCTCAGGGGCATGATCGAGCGCGAACTCGGGAGGATCGTCAGCATCTCCTCCATCTCGGCCCAGCGTGGCGGCGGCACCTACTCCAAGGTGGCCTACAGCGCCTCGAAAGCCGGCATCCTCGGTTTCACCCGTGCGCTGGCCCGTGAAGTGGGTGAACACAACATCACCGTGAACGCCATCGCCCCCGGTCCGATCGACACTGACATCATGGGCGGAACGTTGACGGACGAGCGCAAGGCCCAGATGTCCGAGGGCATCATGATGGGTCGGGTGGGAACCCGGGAGGAAGTGGCGGCGCTGATCGCATTCCTGCTCAGCGAGGACGCCGGCTACATTACTGCCGCCACCTACGACATCAACGGCGGCCTGCAGGTTTCCTGACCACCGGTTTCCGCTGGTGCAGTGCTGCCTGCCGGCCGTACGGCACCAGCGGGACGTGTCCGGGGACACCCCATCCCACGCGCTCCCGCACATTTTCCGGCTATAGGATTTCTACATGGCAACCAAGAACCAGGCCTCCGGCGGCGTGAGCAGGCAGGTCCTCGCCGACCACGTTTACGAAGCGCTTCTTGTTGCCCTGATGGACGGCCGGCTGGAGGCGGGAACCCCGGTCAGCATCGACGGGATGGCCAGGGAGCTGGACGTTTCCCCGACGCCGGTGCGCGAAGCGCTCGCCCGGCTGGAAGCGACCGGGATGGTGCGGAGGATGGCCCTGCGCGGCTACCGTGTGGCACCGCTGTTCTCCCCGGAAGAACTGGCCGACCTGATGGACGCCCGCCTGGTGATCGAACCGGCCAATGCCTTCATGGCCTGCAAGCATGCTGACCCGGAACTGACCGGGCAGCTGGAGCAGGCCATCGAGGACCTCAAGGCAGCCCCGCGCGGTCCATCCTTCACGGAGTTCCGCGCCTACTGGGAAGCCGATGAACGGTTCCACCGGCTCATCGCCGAGTCCGCTGACAACCAGTTCCTGCTGTCCGCATACAACGCCCTGGGTGGGCAGGTGCAGCGCTTCCGCTTCTTTGGCGGCCTGGGCGTGACCGATGCCGACTACGCCATTGCCGAGCACACCGAGATCCTCAAAGCCTTCGAGACCGGCGACGCCGATCTTGCCCGGCAGAAAATGATCGACCACATCGAAGGCGTCAAGCAGCGCTCGCAGCACGACAGCGAAGTGCGCAGCTAGCACGCACGCCCATGGGCCCAATATGGCCCGACTTTTTCACCAACCTCCGCCCGGGAGGAACAGAGAGGCCCTTGACAGGGCCTCGAATAGCGTAGATCCTATAGGAAATGCGATTCTAAATTTGGAGTGACAATGCCGTACACCGCTGAAAACTGGCCCATCGCTGCTGCCCTGCTGCAGTTCCCGGGAACAAAGCCGGACGGGACCACCGCCCAGGAGGCCCCCGCCAGCGACTGGCAGCAGGTCTTTGAAGAAGTCGCAGACGCCGGCTTCAGCAACGCCGACCTCACCGACAGCTGGGTGCGGCCGGGCGATCTCTCAAGCGCCCGTCTGGACGAACTGAAGGCCGCGGCCAGTGCCGCCGGCCTCGGGCTTCCCTCCATCTCCGCCATCCGCCGCAGCGTGATTGAGGAAGGCAAGTGGGAGGAAAACCTGGCCTACACCCACCGGACCATCGACGCCGCTGCGCAGCTCGGTTGCGAGGTCGTCTCCATCGGCCTGCACCAGGCCATCACCCCGGAGCAGCAGAAACAGCTCTGGTTCTGGACCGTTGAAGGCCACAAGGACCCGGTAGCGGACAAGGAAACCTGGAACAACGCCGTCACCCGCATCCGGGAGGTCGGCAAGCACGCCGCTGAACTCGGCCTCCTGGTGTCCCTGGAGATGTACGAGGACACGTACCTCGGCACTGCTGACTCCTCCGTGCAGCTCGTCCAGGACATCGACCTGCCCAACGTTGGACTGAACCCCGACCTGGGCAACCTGATCCGCCTGCACCGCCCCATCGAAGACTGGCGCGAACTGGTGCACAAGACGCTGCCCTACTCCAACTACTGGCACGTCAAGAACTACATCCGCGACGAGGACCAGGCCCGGAACCACTACGTCGCCATGCCGGCGCCCATGGAATCCGGCCTCATCAGCTACCGCGAGGCCTTCCAGTTCGCCATCTCGGTGGGCTTCCAGGGCATCATCTGCACCGAGCACTACGGCGGCGACGGCCTGAGCGTCACCGCCGCCAACCAGGACTACCTGCGCCGCCAGGTCCTGCCCAAGCGCGATGGCTACACCCTGGGCACCAGCATGGTAGCGCAGGGCCGGCAGGCCCCGGCGGCTGTCCCCGCACGCTAAGCCACGGCAGGCTTCCCAACCGATCCAACCGGTTCAACGAGGAATCATGACAAAGATATTTGACGATCCAGCGCAGTTCGCAGACGACGCCCTCGACGGTTTCGTGGCCGCCAACCGCAAGTATGTGGCGCGAGTCGACGGCGGCGTTGTCCGTTCCACCGAAACACCAGAGGGCCAGGTGGCAGTGGTCATTGGCGGCGGTTCCGGCCATTACCCCGCCTTCGCCGGCCTGGTGGGGGCAGGGCTCGCCGCCGGAAGCGCCTGCGGCAACATGTTCGCTTCCCCCTCCGCCGGGCAGGTGTACCGCGTGGCCAAGGCATCCCAGACCGGCGGCGGCGTCCTCCTGAGCTACGGCAACTACGCCGGCGATGTGCTCCACTTCGGCCAGGCCCAGGAGAAGCTGAACGCTGAGGGCATCGAAACCCGCACCGTCCTGGTGACTGACGACATCGCCAGCGCGCCCCTCGAGGAGATCGGCAAGCGCCGCGGCATCGCCGGCGACCTGACGGTCTTCAAGGTTGCCGGCGCGGCGGCAGAGGCCGGGCTGGACCTGGATGAGGTGGAGCGGCTTGCCATCAAGGCCAACCACCACACCCGTTCGCTGGGCGTGGCGTTCGCCGGCTGCACCCTCCCCGGAGCATCCGAGCCCCTCTTCACCGTGCCGGAAGGCATGATGTCCGTGGGACTGGGCATTCACGGCGAACCGGGGATTTCAGACCTGCCCCTGCCCAGTGCCAGTGAACTGGCCAAGCTGTTGGTGGACGGGCTTTTGAAGGACAAGCCGGAAACCGCAGGCCGCCGGTTAGTGCCCATCCTCAACGGACTGGGAACAGTCAAGTACGACGAACTCTTCCTGTTGTTCGGCAAGATCGAGGCTCTGCTCACCGCTGCCGGACTCGAGATCGTTGAGCCGGAGTGCGGTGAACTGGTGACCAGCCTGGACATGTCCGGCCTGTCATTGACGCTGTTCTGGCTGGATGCGGAACTGGAGAAGTTCTGGGCCGCGCCGGCTGACACCCCCGCCTTCCGCAAGGGCAACCTGGCCCCGCGCCGGGCCCGGGCCGTCGAGTCCCTGGCCGAGGCGGCCACGACGCCGGGGCTGGCAGCCACGCCGGCGTCCACCGCGCTGGCTGCCACGGCGGTGGGAGTGTTGAAGGAAGCCCGGTCCGTCGTCGTCGAACACGAGGAGGCACTCGGGAAGCTGGATGCCATCGCCGGGGACGGCGACCACGGCATCGGAATGCGCCGCGGAGTGGATGCTGCCGTTGCTGCCGCGGAGAAGTCCCATGCCGGCGGTGCCGGCCTGGAGGAAGTGCTTGCGGCGGCGGGGGAGCAGTGGGCCGAGCGTGCCGGCGGTACCTCCGGGGCCCTTTGGGGCGCGGCGGTCACCGCCGTCGGCAGGACCCTGGGCAGCAAGGACGCCTACACCGCGGCCGACGCAGCGGCGGCCGTCAATGCCCTCCGCGACGCCATTGTCACCTTGGGCAAGGCCGAGGCGGGAGACAAGACCATGGTGGACGCGCTCCTTCCGTTCGCCGAGACCTTCACCAAAGCAATTGACGACGGCGGCAGCCTGGCCGGCAGCCTTCGTGCGGCAGCGGAGGCCGCCGCCGAGGCCGCTGACGCGACTGCCGGACTCAGCCCCAGGAAAGGCCGGGCGCGCCCGTTGGCCGAGAAGAGCCTGGGCCACCCGGATCCCGGCGCCGTTTCGTTCGGCCTCATTGCCCGCAGGGTGGCCGAGTACGCCGCCACCATCGAAAGCCACTAAGGAGAATCGCATGACCGAACACACCCAGCAAGGCTGGCGCATCGTCGTCGGCAATGACGAAGCCGGCGTCGAATACAAGAACGCGCTGCGCGAGATGCTGGAGGCAGACCCCCGGGTCGCCTCGGTGGAGGACGTGGGCGTGGGCGCCGACGACGCTACTGCCTATCCGCACCTTGCTGTCGCCGCAGCCCGCAAGGTCGCAGCCGGAGAGGCGGACCGTGCCCTGCTGATCTGCGGAACCGGCCTCGGCGTGGCCATCTCGGCCAACAAGGTTCCCGGCATCCGGGCCGTCACAGCACACGACAGCTACTCAGTGGAGCGTTCCGTGCTGTCCAACAACGCCCAGGTGCTGACCATGGGCCAGCGCGTCATCGGCCTGGAACTGGCCAAGAAACTGGTGGGCGAGTGGCTTGACCACCGCTTCGATGAAGACTCCCCATCCGCGGCCAAAGTAGACGCAATCTCCTCCTACGAGGACGCGTCGGAAGGACTTGAAGACAAATGAGCAACCGCAACATCGCCGTCGTCGGCTCAGGCTATATGGGCGGCGGGATCGCCCAGGTCCTGGCACTCGCAGGAGCCCGCGTGGCACTCGCCGACGTCTCCGCTGAAATCGCGCAAAGCAACTACGAACGGCTCCTGAAGGAGTCCGACGAGTTCGTCGCCGCCGGCCTGTTCCCGGCCAACGCCACCGACCTGCTCAAGGAAAACCTCTGGGCAGCCAAGGACATCGAAGAAGCCGTGGCCGGCGCCGAGTACATCGAGGAGGCAGTGCCGGAGATCCTGGAGATCAAGCACGCCACCCTGGGCAGGATCAGCGCCGCCGCCCGCCCCGAGGCCATCATTGGTTCCAACACCTCCACCATTTCCATCGCCAAGCTGGCCGAGGTGGTGGACAACCCGGAGCGCTTCCTGGGCGTCCACTTCTCCAACCCGGCACCATTCATTCCCGGCGTGGAAGTCATCCCGCACGAGGGCACCTCCGAGGCCACCATCCAGGCGGCCCGCACCATCGTGGGGGAGACCGGCAAGGAAACAGCCACCGTCAAGGACGTGACCGGCTTCGTGCTCAACCGGCTCCAGTACGCCCTGTTCCACGAGGCAGCCCAAGTGGTGGAGGAAGGCATCGCCACCGCGGAGGACGTGGACACCCTGGTGCGCACCACCTTCGGCTTCCGTCTGCCGTTCTTCGGGCCGTTTGCGATCGCCGACATGGCGGGCCTGGACGTATATGCGTTCTGCTACAAGTCCCTCCAGACCGGGTTCCCGGAGCGGTTCGCCACCCCCAAGATCCTGCAGGAAAAGGTCGACGCCGGCCAGCTGGGCACCAAGACCGGTTCCGGCTTCCTTGACGTCCCCGCAGACCGGACCGCAGCCCTGGTTGCCTACCGGAACAAGGCGTACGTCGCCATGCAGAAGCTCATCGAAGAGCTGGGCCCTGCCCCGCTTTCCTGATCCGAAGGAACACCTCCATGACAGCATTTCCCACAGACCGCACGGTGATCGTTACCGGCGCTGTCTCCGAACGCGGCATCGGCCGGGCCACCGCAGACTACCTGGCAGAGCGCGGCTGGAACATCGGCGTGATCGACATCGATGACGCCGCCACCAAGGCCGTGGCCAAGGAGCTGGCCGAAAAGTACGGAATCAAGGCCCACGGAGCAGGCGCAGACGTCAGCAACGAAGCGTCGGTCCGGGCGGCCATCGACGAGATCGAGGCCGAACTTCCGCAGCTGGTGGCCCTGGCCAACATCGCGGGCGTCAGCTCCCCGGTGCCGTACCTGGAACTGGACGCCGCCGAATGGGACCGGGTACTCAGCATCAACTTGAACGGCGTCCACTACGCCACCCGCCGTGCCGCCGAATCGATGGTCAAGAACCAGCTGGGCCGGATTGTGAACATTTCCTCCGTCTCCGCCCAGCGCGGTGGCGGAACCTTCAGCAAGACCCCGTACTCCGTGGCCAAGGCCGGCGTCATCGGCCTGACCCGCGCCACCGCCCGTGAACTGGGGGAGTACGACATCACTGTCAACGCCATCTCGCCCGGGCCGATCGACACCGACATCATGGGCGGCACCCTGAGCGAGGAACGCAAGGACGAGCTGGTCAAGGACCTGGTGGTGAACCGCGTGGGCAACACGCGCGACATCGCTGCCGCCATCCATTTCCTGATTGGCGAGGACGCCGGGTATATCTCCGGCCAGACGCTGAACGTCGACGGCGGACTGTACATGCACTGACGGCCTCCGTTTCCCTTCGCATCACGAAGACCGGAGCCACCACCAACATGCGGGCCGCCGGCCCGCGGAAACCACCACGTCACCACTCGAAGGAGAGTGTTGTGTCCGAAACCACCGCAACATCCAAGGAACTTCTGGCCCGTCCGGTCCTGAAGTCCGCGATCTTCAAGGCGGCCCGCCGGCTCATGCCGATGCTGGTCATCCTGTACGTCGTTTCGTTCCTGGACCGCACCAACGTCGGCTTTGCCGAGGCGGCCCTCGGGGCGGACAAAGGAGTGTCCGCCGCAGCCTTCGCCCTGGGCGCCGGCATCTTCTTCATTGGCTACGCGATCTTCGAGATCCCCAGCAACCTGCTGCTCAAGAAGGTCGGCGCCAAGATCTGGCTGGCGCGCATCGCCATCACCTGGGGCATCGTTTCGGCGTGCTTCGCCTTCGTCCAGGGCGAGACCTCGTTCGTGATCCTGCGTTTCCTCCTCGGCGTGACCGAGGCCGGCCTGTTCCCCGGCGTGATCATGTACCTGGCCGAATGGTTCCCCAACAAGGTGCGCGTCCAGATGTTCGCCATCTTCTACCTGGCCCAGCCGTTCTCCCAGATGATCGGCAACCCCCTCTCCGGCTGGCTGATCAACATCGGCGACCAGGTGCCGGGCCTGCGCGGCTGGCAGGTCATGTTCTTCGTCGAGGGCCTGCTCGCAGTCCTGGCCGGCATCGCCGCCTTCTTCTTCCTGATCAACGGTCCCGAAAAGGCCAAGTTCCTCAGCC
This sequence comes from Arthrobacter sp. SDR-2R, assembly GCF_057747955.1. Lineage (NCBI taxonomy): Bacteria > Bacillati > Actinomycetota > Actinomycetes > Micrococcales > Micrococcaceae > Arthrobacter > Arthrobacter sp. SDR-2R. The sequence goes on along the minus strand of NZ_CM173231.1, from coordinate 3,990,016 downwards.
GGGAGGAGAAGTACGCGCTCAAGGAAGTCATGGCACTGGAAGACAACATCAAGGACCAGACCGGCCCCCGCGGCATCCTCGCCGCCATGCGCAACGGCCGGGTCTGGTACTTCACCGCCATCTACTTCTGCCTGCAGATCGCCGTCTATGGCGTGACGTTCTTCCTGCCGCAGCAGGTGTCGTCCCTGACCGGGCAGAAAGTGGGCCTCGCCGTCGGCCTGCTGATCGCGGTCCCGTGGTTCTTCGGCATCTTCTCCTGCTACTTCATCGGCCGGGCGGCTAACACCGTTGCCAAGCGGCGGAAGTTCGGCACCATCCTGTTTCTCTCCACCGGCCTGTGCATCTTCGGCTCGGCTTGGGCGGGAACCAACCACCAGCCGGTCCTGGGCATGATCTTCATAACCCTGGCAGTCTGCAGCTTCCTCGCCGTCGGTCCGGTGGTCTGGTCCTACCCAACCGCGTTCCTCGCCGGATCCGCAGCAGCGGCGGGCATCGGCCTGATCAACTCGCTGGGCAACCTGGGCGGCTTTGTGGCCCCGATCCTGCGGACCGCCGTCAACGAGGCCACGCACTCGCCCACCGGATCCATGGGTGTGTACGCCCTGGGCGTCCTGCCCTTCGTGGCCGCCGCAATGATGTACGCCACCAAGCGGTTCAAGAACAAGGCCGACGACCTGCTCGACTGAGCCCGTCACAACACATCGCAAGGAACTTCATGCGCACCTCCGGCAGCAGCACAGGCAACGGCACCGTCCACATCGGCGTCAGCACCAAAATGTACCTGGGTTACCAGGCAAGCCTGCGCTGGCTGTCGGAGGTGCGCTCCGTTGTGGACGAAAGGCCCGGGCTGGGTGCGCATTCCGCCAAGGACGCACCGGTCCGGGTCTTCGTCATCCCTTCCTTCCCCGTCCTGGAGCCGGCCACACGGATCCTGGCCGGCTCACCCGTCCTGCTCGGCGCCCAGAACTGCGCCTGGGGGGACGGGCCCCTCACCGGTGAAGTCAGCCCCGGCATGCTGGCCGAACTGGGCGTCCAGCTCGTCGAGATCGGCCACGCGGAACGCCGCAGCCTGTTCGCCGAGGACGACGCCGTGGTGGCACGCAAGGTGCGTGCCGCCGTCGACAGTTCCCTTACCCCGCTGCTTTGCATCGGTGAGCCGGACAGGCTCGACGCCGGTGCTGCCGCCGACTTTTGCGTGCGGCAGGTCCACGCCGCTACTGGCGGTGACGCCAGCCTCCTAAGCTGCCTGGTCCTGGCCTATGAACCCGTATGGGCTATCGGTGCTCCTGCACCCGCCCCGCCGCAGCACATCAACTCCGTGTTGACCCTGCTCCGGGCCGCACTGGGCCCGGACTGCCCCCTGATTTATGGCGGCAGTGCCGGGCCAGGGCTGCTGCCGCAGCTTCCCGCAGCGGACGGACTCTTCCTGGGCCGTTTTGCGCACGACGCCGCCAACCTTGGCCGCGTGCTGGACGAAGCCCTCGCCCTGGCTCAGACCCGCGCCCCGGCCAGCAATTCCTCCAGCCGCTCGTAGCCCTCGCTCAGGCCGCCCTCCATCCCGGACTGGGCCATGCCGTCGCGCGCCTCCTGGCTTGGGTAGACGGAGTGGCCCCGCAACCGGGTCCTTCCGTTGCCCAGGTCCTCAAACGTCATGAAGTCCAGGCTGACCACATCCGGGTATCCGCCGAACTCAAAGGTCTGGATGGCGAATTCGTTGTCCCGGACGGTGTGGAAGATGCCCTTGAACTCGTAGGCCACACCGTCCGGTCCTGTGTGCAGGTAGCGGTAGCTGCCGCCGGTGCGGAAATCGTAGTGGTCGATCTCCATTTTCAAGCCCCGCGGGCCCAGCCACTGGACAATCAGGTCCGGTTCTTTGTGGGCGCGGAACACGTCCGCCACCGGGAAATCAAACTCGCGCTCGTAATCGATGAAGGGGACGCCCTCAGGAACGCTGAGTTTCAGGGAATTGCTCATCATGACTCCTTGGAGGATTTGTCGCCGCTGTCCGCAGCGTTTGACCTAAGAACGGCGTCGAGGCTGCGGAACTGGCCTTCGCGGACCAACCGGTACCGGTCAATCCAGGCGGTCAGCTCCTCAAGCCGCGCCGGGTTCAGGTGGACGGGCCTGCGCTGTGCATCCCTGCTTCGGGTCACCAGCGCTGCCTGCTCGAGTACCTGGATGTGTTTCGAGACCGCCTGCTTGGAGATCTCGAACGGTTCTGCCAATTCGTTCACTGTTGCCGGGCCCCGGCTGAGCCGGGCGATGATGCTCCTCCGCACGGGATCTGCCAGGGCCATGAAGGCCGAGTCCAATGCCGCACTTTCAGGGTTCATTGCTGCCCGTTTCTAATCAACCTCCAGGTTTATCAACCTTTGAGTTGTTTAAGCATAGGAGTCCCAGGGTGACGATTCAAGACCCCGCGTCATCCGGGATTTCGGCTACGTGGAAAACAGCGCCGGTGGCTGGTCCTTCGGCTTCGGCTGCGCGCAGTACGTACGGGAGAGTTGGCCGTCGCTAGAAAGTAGTTCCGGCACCCGCAATATTGGGACCGCGGCGCCCGGCAGCATCAGTTGTCAGTATGTCAGTACAAACCTTTGACAGGACATTGGATCTAAGGCAAAGTAGTGCCTGTGGCCCACGCCACGGCCTGCCAGTCCCGGAACTCCTGCCCCTCGAAGGATCCGCGTTCCACACCAGAAAGGTCCACGATTCCCGTGACCCACGAGCTTCTTACGATCGGGCGCATCAGCGTTGATATCTACCCGAACGACATCGGGGTTGGCCTGGAGGACGTTAGTTCCTTCGGCAAATACCTTGGCGGTTCACCGTCCAACGTCGCTGTTGCCGCCGCCCGCCACGGACGCCGCACCGGGGTCATTACCCGGACCGGGGATGATCCGTTCGGCGCCTACCTGCACCGCGAGCTGCGCAAGTTCAACGTCGATGACGCCTTTGTTACCCCGGTGAAGGACTGGCCCACGGCGGTGACCTTCTGCGCGATCAAGCCGGCCACGGACGAGTTCCCGCTGTACTTCTACGGCCGGTTCCCCACGGCGCCGGACCTGCAGATCAAGGCTGAAGAGCTGGACCTGGACGCCATCCGTGAGGCCGGGATCTTTTGGTCCACGGTGACCGGCCTGTGCCAGGAGCCCTCGCGATCAGCGCACATTGCCGCGCATGAGGCGCGGCCGCGGACCGGGCTGGCTGAGGGCCAGTTCACCATCCTGGACCTGGATTACCGGCCGATGTTCTGGGCTTCCGAGGAGGAGGCCCGGGCCGAGGTTGCCAAGGTCCTGCCGCACGTCACGGTCGCGATCGGCAACGACAAGGAATGTGCCGTGGCAGTCGGCGAGGGGACTCCCGATGAGCAGGCGGACCGCCTGCTCGCTGCCGGCGTGGAAATCGCCGTCGTCAAGCTCGGCCCCGAAGGCGTGATGGCCAAGACCCGCACCGAACGCGTGGTCTCCGCGCCCGTCCCGGTGGAAACCCTCAACGGCTTGGGTGCCGGCGACTCCTTTGGCGGCGCCTTCTGCCACGGACTCCTCTCCGGCTGGCCGCTGGCACAGGTCCTGGACTACGCCAACGCCGCCGGCGCCATCGTCGCCTCACGCCTTTCCTGCGCCGACGCCATGCCGACGCCGGAGGAGGTCACCTCGCTGCTGGCCGAACGCGGCCGCGCGGTTCCGGGCGCCTCGATTCCCGAAGGAGCAGCACTGTGACCCTCACCTCTCTTGCTTCCAACAACGCTGTGGACGACGATCCGCGCCGCTATGAGCACCTGAGCACTATACGGCTGGAAGACCCTGGTGCCGTGGCCCGGGCGGCCAAGTCCCGCCGGCGCCACCCCGGCCTGAAGTCGGGGCGGCAGAACTTCATCGTCGCCGCCGACCACCCCGCCCGCGGCGCCCTTGCCGTCGGCAGCGACCCCGTGGCCATGGCTGACCGGCGTCAGCTGCTGGACCGGCTGCAGATCGCCCTGGCCAACCCCGCCGTCGACGGTGTCCTGGCGTCCCCGGACATCATGGACGACCTGCTGCTGCTGGGCGCCCTGGACGGCAAGCTGGTCTTCGGTTCCATGAACCGCGGCGGCCTCTCCGGGCTGGTCAACGAGTTCGATGACCGCTTCACCGGCCACACCGCCGCCGCTCTGGAGGCCCTGGGTGCTGACGGCGGCAAGATGCTCACCCGCATCTGCCTGGGCGACCCCGACACCGTGGCCACCCTGGAAGCGACCGCGAAGGCCATCGATTCGCTGGCGGAGCGCAAGCTGATTGCCATGGTGGAACCGTTCCTGTCGGTCCGGGAAAACGGCCGCGTCCGCAACGATCTGTCCACCAACGCCGTGATCAAGTCCATCGCCATCGCAGAGGCGCTGGGCTCCACCAGCGCCTACACCTGGATGAAGCTTCCCGTCGTGGCGGAGATGGAACGCGTCATGGCCGCCACCACCATGCCCACCGTCCTGCTGGGCGGAGACCCGGATGGGTCCCAGGACGAGGTCTTTGCGTCCTGGCAGGCGGCACTGGCGCTCCCGGGCGTCCAGGGCCTCACTGTTGGCCGGACGCTCCTGTACCCGGCCGACGGCGATGTTGCCGGTGCCGTGGCCACGGCCGCCTCACTGCTGAACCACACCACGGAAGTATCGGAGTAGCCTCCCCATGGACACAACAGGAACGCGCAGGATGACGGTGGCCCAGGCCGTCGTCGAATACCTGTCCAAGCAATACACCGTCGACAAGGTGGGCGGTGTGGACTACCGGGAGCGGCTCATCCCCGGCACGTTCGGTATCTTCGGGCACGGTAACGTTGCCGGTGTGGGGCAGGCCCTGAAGCAGTACCAGCAGCTGGACCCGGCCATCATGCCGTACTACCAGGGCCGGAACGAACAGGCCCAGGCGCACCAGGCCGTGGGGTATGCCCGGCATACCCGCCGCCGCCAGACCTTCGCCATCAGCACCTCGATCGGCCCGGGGTCCTCCAACCTGCTGACCGGTGCCGCTTTGGCCACGACGAACCGGCTGCCGGTGCTGCTGCTGCCCAGCGACACGTTCGCCACCCGCGCGGCAGACCCCGTGCTGCAGCAGCTCGAACAGCCCTACGCCTACGACATCACCGTTAATGACGCCTTCCGGCCACTGTCCAAGTTCTTCGACCGCGTCACCCGCCCGGAACAGCTGTTCTCCGCGTTCCACCACGGCCTGCGTGTCCTGACGGATCCGGCGGAGACCGGCGCCGTAACCATCTCGCTGCCTCAGGATGTCCAGGCCGAGGCGTTCGATGTCCCCGAGGAGTTCCTGGCCGAGCGGGAGTGGCGGATCCGCCGCCCCGACGCGGACGACGACGACATCGCCCGTGCCGCCGCGGCCATCCGTGCCGCGAAGCGCCCGCTGATCATCGCCGGCGGCGGCGTCCTCTACGCCTACGCCAACGACGAGCTCGCAAAGCTCGCCCAGCTGACGGGCATCCCGGTAGGCAACACCCAGGCCGGCGTCGGCGTCCTGCCGTGGGACCACCAGTTCAGCCTGGGTGCCATCGGCTCCACCGGTACGACGGCGGCCAACGCCATCGCTGCCGACGCCGACCTGATCATCGGCATCGGCACCCGCTACGAGGACTTCACCACCGCGTCACGCACAGCGTTCCAGAACCCGGACGTGCGCTTCATCAACATCAACGTTGCCCCGATCGACGCCTACAAGCACGGCACCACGCTGCCGATCGTCGCCGACGCCCGCAAGGCACTCGTCAAGCTCAACGCAGCACTGGGCGGCTACCGGGTAGGCGCCGACCTGGAGCAGAAGGTCGCCGCCGAGAAAAAGCGCTGGAACGCCACTGTGGACGAGGCCTTTGACACCCGCTACACCCCGCTGCCGGCACAGAACGAAATCATCGGCGCCGCCAACCGGGCCATGGACGCTGCGGATGTGGTGATTTGCGCGGCCGGGTCCCTGCCCGGGGACCTGCACAAGATGTGGCGTGTCCGGGACCCGTTCGGCTACCACGTCGAATATGCCTACTCCTGCATGGGCTACGAAATCCCCGGAGGCCTCGGGGTCAAGCGCGCAGCCCTGGCCGAAGCCGCGCGCGGCGGCGAGCAGCGGGACGTCGTGGTGATGGTGGGGGATGGCTCCTACCTGATGATGCACACCGAACTGGTCACCGCCGTCGCCGAACGCATCAAACTGATCGTGGTCCTGATCCAGAACCATGGATACGCCTCCATCGGCTCCCTGTCCGAATCCCTGGGCTCGCAGCGCTTCGGCACCCGCTACCGGGCCCTGGACGAAGAACAGCACAGCTTCGACGAAGGGGACACCCTGCCGGTGGACCTTGCCCTGAACGCCGAGTCCCTGGGCGTGAAGGTCATCCGGATCGAACCCGGCGAGAAAGTCATCGCCGAACTGGAACAGGCCATCCGCGACGCCAAGGCCGCCCCCGAGGGCAGCGGGCCCATCCTCATCCATGTCGAGTCCGACCCGCTCCTGGACGCACCATCCTCCGAGTCCTGGTGGGACGTCCCCGTCTCCCAGGTCTCCGAACTGGATTCCACCAAGCAGGCCTTCCATACCTACGTCGACCACAAGTCCCGCCAGCGCAAACTGCTCGGCTAACCCTCCTCCAGACACCACCCCCTCAAGGAAGAGTCCCCATGACTGCCACCACCCAGACCACCGATACCCAGACCACCGATACCCAGACCACCGTGATCAACCACTTCATCAACGGCGCCGAAACCGCCGGCGCTGGCGACCGCACCACCCCCGTGTACAACCCGGCCACTGGGGCCGTGACCGGCGAGCTGCGCCTGGCCAACCGCGCCGACCTTGACGCCGCCGTCGCCGCCGCCCGGAAGGCTGCCGACAGCTGGGGTGACATCTCCCTGGCCAAGCGCACCGCCGTCTTGTTCAAGTTCCGCGAACTCGTCGCCGCCCACGTGGACGACCTCGCTGAACTAATCACGACCGAGCACGGCAAGGTCCTCTCCGACGCCAAGGGCGAAATCGGCCGCGGCCTGGAAGTCATCGAGTACGCCTGCGGCATCCCCACCCTGCTCAAGGGCGACTACTCGGACCAGGTCTCCACCGGTATCGACGTGTTCAACTTCCGCGAGCCCCTCGGCGTGGTCGCCGGCATCACCCCGTTCAACTTCCCGGTCATGGTGCCGCTGTGGATGGCCCCGATGGCGATCGCCACCGGCAACGCCTTCATCCTCAAGCCCTCCGAGCGCGACCCCTCCGCGTCCCTGCTGCTGGCCAAGCTCTGGAAGGAAGCCGGCCTGCCCGACGGCGTGTTCCAGGTCCTGCACGGCGACAAGGAAACCGTCGACGGGCTCCTGACCCACCCGGACGTGGACGGCATCTCCTTCGTCGGGTCCACCCCGATCGCGCAGTACGTCCACGAAACCGCCACCAAACACGGCAAGCGCGTCCAGGCCCTGGGCGGGGCGAAGAACCACGCCATCATCCTGCCCGACGCCGACCTGGACAACGCCGCCGACCACCTCGCTGCCGCCGCCTTCGGCTCCGCCGGCGAACGCTGCATGGCGATCTCCGTCGCCGTCGCCGTCGGGGACGCCGCCGACCTGCTGGTCAAGAAAGTCGAAGAACGCGCCCTGGCCGTGAAGGTCAACAACGGCACCGCCCCCGACGCCGAAATGGGCCCGGTCATCACCCCGGCCTCCAAGGAACGCATCGTACGGATCGTCACCGAAGCCGAGGCCGCCGGCGCCGCCATGGTGGTGGACGGCCGCGACCTGGTGGTCCCGGGCCACGAAGACGGCTTCTGGGTGGGGCCTACCGTGATCGACCACGTCAAGACCGAAATGACGGCTTACACGGAAGAGATCTTCGGACCCGTCCTCGTCGTGGTCCGCGTCGACACCCTCGAAGACGGCATCAAGCTGATCAACGCCAACCCCTACGGCAACGGCACCGCCATCTTCACCTCCTCCGGCGCCGCCGCCCGCAAGTTCCAGCGCTCCGTCACCGTCGGCATGATCGGCATCAACGTGCCCCTCCCGGTCCCCGTGGCCTACCACTCCTTCGGCGGCTGGAAAGCATCCCTCTTCGGCGACAAACACATCTACGGCCCCGAAGGCGTCTCCTTCTACACCCGCGGCAAAGTCGTCACCTCCCGCTGGCCCGAAACCCACCACGCCTCCGAAGCCTCCTACAACTTCCCGTCCAACTAACACCCAGAGAGACAACGCTGTCATGACTGAGAACAAGCTGATCATCGGCACGGCGCCGGACTCCTGGGGCGTCTGGTTTGCGGACGATCCGAAGCAGACCCCGTGGGAACGCTTCCTCGACGAAGTGGCCGAGTCCGGCTACAAGTGGATCGAACTTGGCCCGTACGGCTACCTTCCCACCGACCCGGCCCGCCTGGCGGAGGAACTCAAGCAGCGCGACCTGAAAGTCACAGCCGGCACCGTGTTCACCGCCTTCCACCGCGGCGTGGACCAGTGGGAGACCGCCTGGGAGCCGGCCCGCAAGGTCGCCGAACTCACCGCGGCAATGGGCGGCGGGCACATCGTGGTCATTCCGGCCATGTGGCGCGACGACGTCACCGGCGAGGCCGTGGAAAGCGGCACGCTAAGCGACAAGGCCTGGAGCGACCTGTTCGCCGGCCACAACCGCCTGGGCAAGACCCTGCTGGAGGACTTCGGCCTGAAGCAGCAGTTCCACTCCCACGCTGACTCCCACGTTGGCGCGCAGGAGGACATCGAAACGCTGCTGGGAGCTACCGATCCGCAGTACCTGAACCTCTGCCTGGACACCGGCCACGCGGAATACTGCGGCGCCTCCAGCCTGGAGCTCATCAAGAACTACCCTGACCGCATCGGCTACCTGCATTTGAAGCAGATCAATCCGGACATCCTCAGGCGAGTCAACGAGGAAAACATGACATGGGCCGCGGCCAACCTCGCCGGCGTCATGACCGAACCGCCGAGCGGGCTGCCCGACCTCCGCGCCGTCATCGAGGCCGTGGAAGCCCTGAACCGCCCCATCTTCGGGATCGTGGAACAGGACATGTACCCGGTGGCCTTCGACGTCCCGATGCCGATCGCCAAGCGCACCCGCAACTACCTGCTGACCTGCGGCTCCCGCACCGCCGTTAACTGACCTCTTCCTGCTAACGCCAAAAGGACCAAACAATGACTGAAACCCTCCGCGTCGCCGTCATCGGCGCCGGCCGCATGGGCGCCGACCACATCCAGCGCCTCAACAAGCGGATCCATGGCGCCGAAGTGGCCGCCGTCGTCGACGTCGACCTCGCCCGCGCCGAGGCCGCCGTCGAAGACATCCCCGGCGCAGTCGCCCTGGCCGACGCTGACGAAGCCCTCAACAACGGCGACGTCAACGCCGTTCTCATCGCCACCCCGGGCTTCCTGCATCAGGACATCCTGCTCAAGGCCATCGCCAGGGACATTCCGATCCTCTGCGAAAAGCCGCTGACCCCGGACGCCGAATCCTCCTGGAAGATTGTCGAAGCCGAAGTGGCGCTGGGCCACCAGCGCATCCAGGTGGGCTTCATGCGCCGCTTCGACGCCGAATACGCAGCGCTCCGCTCCATCATCCGCAACCATGAGCTGGGCGAACTGCTGATGCTGCACCACCAGCACCGCAACCCCAACACCCCTGAGGGCTTCACCAACGAGATGCTCATCAATGACTCCGTGGTCCACGAATTCGACGCCATCCGGTTCTTCACCGGCGAGGAAATCACCAGCATCCAGGTCCGGCTGGGCAAGCCCACCCGCAATGCTCCCAACGGCCAGCACGACCCCCAGCACGTCCTGATCGAGACCGAGTCCGGCGTCCTGGCGGACGTCGAGATCTACGTCAACGCCAAATTCGGTTACGAGGTGGCCACCCAGGCCTCCTTCGAGGACGGCATCGTCAGCATCGGCGGCGACAAGGGTCCCTACACCCGCAGTTCCGGCCGCTGGGGCGGCAGCGTCACCCCAGGCTTCGAAGAGCGTTTCGGCGCCGCGTACGACGTCGAAATCCAGTCATGGGTGGACGCTGCACTGAGGGGCGAAATCGGTGGCCCCTCCGCCTGGGACGGGTACGCCACCGCGGCATGCTGCGAGGCAGGCGTCGAGGCGCAGAAGAACGGCGAAAAGGTCGCCGTGAAGCTGGCTGCGAAGCCCGACCTCTACAAGTAGGACAGGAGAAGGGGACGGAGGGGAAAACGACCATACGGCAGCCCGGCAACCACCAGCGCGCCCTGCGGACCGCCACGATCATCTCCACCTTTGGCGGCCTGCTGTTTGGCTACGACACCGGCGTAATCAACGGCGCGCTGCCCTATATGCAGCAGGATCTGGGCCTCACCCCGCTGACCGAGGGCCTGGTGGCCTCGTCCCTGTTGTTCGGCGCCGCGTTTGGCGCCCTGTTCGGCGGCCGCCTGGCAGACCGCAACGGCAGGCGCGGGATGATCATGGTCCTGGCAGTCGTCTTCCTGCTGGGCACCCTGGGCTGCACCTTCGCGCCGAACACCGAAGTGTTAATCGCCGCGCGGTTTATCCTGGGGCTTGCCGTGGGCGGGGCATCCGTTACCGTTCCGGTCTACCTGGCCGAGATATCGCCGCGCGACCGGCGCGGCCGGATCGTCACCCAGAACGAACTCATGATCGTCACCGGGCAGTTGCTGGCCTTCATTTTCAACGCCTACCTGGGCAACTCCTTCGGCGAATCGCACGGCATCTGGCGCTGGATGCTGGTCATCGCCACCCTGCCGGCCATCGCGCTGTGGATCGGGATGAACGTCATGCCCGAGAGTCCACGCTGGCTGGCCTCCACCCCGTTGAAGATCCGTGGGCTGGGCATGGGCGCGTCGGCCTTCCTGCTGTGGATCGTGAACTTCCTGATCGGCTTCGGCTTCCCGCAGCTGCTTGCGGCCATCGGGATCTCCAGCACGTTCTTCGTGTTCGCCGTGCTGGGTGTTGGCGCCATCGCCTTTGCCGCCAAATACGTGCCCGAGACCAAGGACAAAAGCCTGGAGGACCTGGAGCACTACTTAAAGAATGTGGCCGGCAGCAAGGCCGGGGCCGCCGCGGCGAAGGTTCCCTGACCGGACCAGCGCCCCGCTGCTCCTTGCAAAGCCCCTATGAGGATCCTCAAAGGGGCTCTGCTGTCCTATGCGCGCGCATGCAGCCCGGGCAGTGCGTCAACCAGCGGTGCGAGTTCCGGCATGGCCATCGCGCGGCCGAGGGCCCGCTCAAGCGTGGCATCGTGGACGGGCCGTGCTTCCTCAAGGAGGCTCAGGCCGGTGGGCGTCAGTTCCGTATAAATTCCACGGCGGTCGTCGTCGCACAGGATCCTGGTCAGGAGGCCGCGGTCCTCAAGCCGGTTCACCAGCCGGGTGGTGGCGCTGGGGCTGAGCGCCGTGGCACGCGCCAACTGCTGCATCCGCATGTGCCAGCCGTCCTGCCGGCTGAGGGCGTCCAGCACTGTGTACTCCACCACGGAGAGCTTCGACTCTGCCTGGAGGGAGCGCTCCAGCTCGCCTTCGATCAGCCCATGCAGGGCCGCCAGGGTGCGCCAGCCCTGGGCGCGGACCTCGACGGCGTCGTCCTTGATGCCCATGGTTGCTCCTTTACGAATTGTCCCGGCGGGAGAGCCCTCCGGCAGCCGCGGGTAGAGATAGTTGCTTGCGCGGCATATTTGCATGTGCAACAATAAATACCGCGCCTGCAACTATCTTAGGCGCCTTCCACTTCACGGAACAACCACACGTACAGCTCAAAGGAGCATTCGCATGCCTGTTGGCCTGATAGCACTCGCCCTGGGCGGGTTTGGCATAGGACTCACGGAATTCGTCATCGCCGGCCTCCTCCCGCAGGTGGCAACCGACTTTGGCGTCACCGAAGCGGAGGCCGGCTGGTTCATCTCCGGCTACGCACTCTCCGTGGTGGTGGGCGCGCTGGGCCTGACGGCAGCCGTGACGCGATTCCAGCGCAAGCCCGTACTGGCCGCACTGCTGGTCCTGTTCATTGCCGGAAACCTGCTTTCCGCCACTGCTGACGGTTACTGGCCAATGATGCTGGGCCGCGTTGTTGCCGCCCTCTCGCACGGCGCCTTCTTTGGCATCGGGGCAGTGGTGGCGGCCGGCATGGTCCCGCCCAGCAAGAAGGCAGGCGCCATCGCGCTCATGTTCACGGGACTGACCGCGGCCAACGTCCTTGGCGTGCCGTTCGGGACGTTGCTGGGCCAGGCGGCCGGCTGGCGTGCCACCTTCTGGGCCATCACGGTCATTGGCGTGGCTGCGCTCGCCGGCATCCTGGCCCTGGTTCCCAAGCCGGCCCGTGAAGCGGGGCAGGCGGGAAGCCTCCGCTCCGAGCTTCGGGCCTTCCGCTCCGGCCAGGTGTGGCTTTCCATCCTGGTGACCATCCTCGGCTTCGGCGGCATGTTCGGCGCGTTCACCTACATTGCGTACACCCTCACCGAGGTGTCCGGATTTGCGGCCTCCACCGTGCCATGGCTGCTCATTGTCTTCGGGGCGGGCCTCTTCGCCGGGAACACCCTTGGCGGCAAAGCCGCAGACCGCAACGTGGACCGGACGCTCGTGGTGGTGCTCGCCGCGCTGGCCGTGGTCATGGTGGTGTTCGCTCTGACGGCCGCCAGCCCTGTCCTGGCGGTCATGTCGCTGGTCCTGATGGGCGGCTTCGGCTTCGCCACCGTGCCGGGCCTGCAAATGCGCGTGATGAAGTATGCCTCCGGGGCTCCCACCCTGGCCTCCGGCGCCAATATCGGTGCCTTCAATGTGGGCAACGCCCTGGGTGCCTGGCTGGGAGGGGTCACCATCACCGCCGGCCTCGGCTACACCTCACCCATCTGGGCGGGGGCCGTGATCACCGTTGCGGGCCTGGCCGTCATGGCGTTCGCCGCCGCCGCGGCCAAGCGGGAACGGCAGCTTGAAGGCCAGGTGCCGGTGCCTGTCGAGGAGCTGGCCAGCCGCTAGGCGGCGGGGTTCCTTAGGCACCGAACGGAAGCCGCGGGTCGATGTTTTGGGTCTCCCAGGTCTGACGCACCCAGCCATGGTGGGGATCGTCGCTGATCAGCCATTCCCGCACCGGGCCCGGACCTGCCATGACGTTGAGGTAGTAGAGGTCGTAGCCGGGCGCGGCCATCGCCGGGCCGTGCCAGCCGTAGGGGACCAGGACCACGTCGCCGGTGCGCACCTCGGCCGACACATCGATGGGCCGCTCATCGGAGGCGTAGACGCGCTGGTACCCGATGGCGTCGGCGTCGGGTGGTGCTGCGGAGCCGGACGCCACCTGGGTTTCGAAGTAGTAGATCTCTTCGAGCTGGGTCTCGCCGTCCTTTTCCTCGTCATGCTTGTGGGGAGGGTAGGAAGACCAGTTCCCTGCGGGGGTGAGGACCTCGCAGACGATGAACCGGTCGGCCTCCAGCGCTGCCGGGGTGCCGAAGTTGTGGACCTGGCGCGAGCAGTTGCCGGCGCCGCGCAGTTCCACGGGGGTCTCCGCGGCATGGACCAGCCGGGTGGGGTAGGAGGCTTTCGCGGGGGCCGTGGCCACTGCCACCCTGCCGCCGTCGGCGGATTTGATCCTCACGGCGCGTCCGGCGCCGGAATAAAGGACGTCGCTGGGCCCGGAGAAGACCGAGGGCCGGCCCGCCAGGGGATAGTCGGTGCCGTCAACCGTCACAGTGAAGGCCCCGTTGAGGGGCACCACGATCCGTTCCTCGTCCGCGGCGGAGAGTTCGACGGCGGCACCGGCCGGCACCGTGGCCACCTTCAGGCCGGTGTGCGCCCAGCCGTCCACGGCGAGGGAGGAGTCGGAGGTTCCGATCGAAATGTCCCATTTGCCGTCAGCGGCGGTGCCCCGGGGGTAAACCCAGTTGGTCATGGAGTTGGCTCCTTGGATTATCGCTGTACGAGAGTCATTTCAAAACTGTAGGAATCGGCGCGGTACACGTGGTGGCCCGTTTCCACGCGCCGCCCGGTGTCGTCGACGGCAGTACGTTCCATGGTGACCAGCGCGGATCCCGGCGTCGTGTCCAGCATGGAGGCCTGGTAGTCGTTGGCATTGACGGCGCCGATGCGCTGGTTGGCCAGGCGGAAGTTGACCCCGCCGCGCCGGAGGATCGAATACAGGCCTTCAGCGGCGAGCATGGCCTCATCCATTTCCGCGATGTCGTCCCGAACCCAGTTCTCCATGAGGGCCAGCGGATTGCCGCCTACCTTCCGGAGCCGGGTGAAGTGATAGACCTTTGAGCCTGCCGGAAGCTGCAGTGTTGCCCGGGTGGCGTCGTCGGCTTCAACGTGGGAGAAGCTCAGGACTTCGGTGGTGGGTTTCTTGCCGTCGTTGGTGAGGTCGTCGTAGAGGCTGGAAAGCTCGAGCGGACGGCGCACCTGGCTGGAGACCACCTGGGTTCCCACGCCGCGTTTACGGACCAGGAGTCCGGAGCGGACCAGCTCGTCCATGGCCTTGCGCATGGTGGGCCGGGACAGGTTGAGCTGGGCGGCCAGGTCGATTTCATTCTCCAGACGGCTTCCGGGTTCCAGCACCCCGCTGTAGATGGCCGCTTCGATGCCCTGGACCACCTGGTGGTACAGGGGCACGGGAGAAGAGCGGTCGATGCTGAGTCCCAGATTGTTCGCCACGGTGCGTTCCCTCATGTTCATGTCTGCGCGTCCGCCCGACCGGCGCCTGCGCCAGTGGCGCACTGCCACCATATGTTCGCTTGATAGGACATACTCTTCTTCCACGATCGTAACAGGCGCTACTCCCGGGTCAAGGGAGGCAGGCAGAAGCAGGCGCGGTGGCAGGCTTCCGGTCCCCGGGAGAATTTGAGAGGCAACAAGGTCCGGCCAGCGTTGCGTTGCGTGGCCTAGGCTGGCTCCATGATGTGGACTGGAAGGCGGCAGCCGTGAATTTCGCCGGAAGCCTTGGTCCCCGTCCCCGCAACCTCGAGGTCCAGGATCTGGCCAGCTTCGACCGCCTGGTGGCCGGCGGCGCAGTTAGCCTGCATGGCTGGCACGCGCAGTCGCTGGACCTGCGGGGCCGGTCGGCCGCCCTGAAGAGCGTCACCGTCGAAGGTGCCATGTTCCTCGGCTGCCTGTTCGACGACGGCATGGAAGGCAACCTGCGCAGCCGCGGTGCCCTGATTTTTCCCCGGCTGGAAGGCGTCCCCTTCGACCCATACCGGGCATCGCTGTACTCCCCGGCTGAACTGTATGCCGGACTGGCATCGTCTCCCTACGAGGAACTGCCGGACGCCCGCATCTACCACTGGAGCATCCAGTCCGGCCAGCGGCGCCGGGTGGATGCGACCCTGGCCTCTGCCCTGCACGACCATGCCATCGGGGACGCGCTGGAAGAGCTGACGGGGTCGGCGGCCTGGACCCGCCGCTCCATCGTCGGGGTCATGGGCGGCCATGCAGCGCCGCGCGGCAGCCTGGAGTTCGCGGAGGCGGCACGGCTGGGCAGGCTCCTGGCCCTCCAGGGGTATTCGGTGGCTACCGGCGGCGGGCCCGGCGCCATGGAGGCGGCCAACCTGGGCGCTTACCTGAGCCAGGCGTCCGACGGCGACCTGGACGCAGCGCTAGGCACGCTTGCCGCGGTCCCCGGGTTCCGTCCCTCGGTGTCGGCGTGGGCACGCGCGGCGGCGGCCGTCGTCGAACGCCATCCGGGCGGGACTGCATCCCTGGGGATCCCCACCTGGTTCTACGGGCACGAACCGCCCAACTACTTTGCCACGCACATCGCCAAATACTTCGCCAACGCCATCCGGGAGGCCATCCTGCTGGAACTGTGCCACGGCGGAATCGTCTTCCTGCCCGGAGCAGCCGGGACCGTCCAGGAGATCTTCCAGGACGCCTGCGAAAACTACTATGGCGCCCGCGAGAAAGTGGCGCCCATGGTGCTGGTGGGGCGGCGCCACTGGGAGCAGGAGTACCCGGCCTGGCCCATGCTGCGCAGCCTGGCCGCCGGGCGGCCCATGGCGGACTACATTCACCTGGTGGATACGGTGGATCAGGCCGTGGAGGTCCTCCGGGGCTGAGCCCTATCCGACCGCCGTGCCGAAGAGCAGGCCCAGCAGGTAGGTGATGCCGGCGGCGCCGAGGCCGATGGCGAGCTGGCGCAGGCCGCGGGTCAGCGGGGAGGTGCCGGACAGCAGGCCGACGGCGGCACCGGTGGCCAGCAGGGCGATGCCCACCAGCACCCCGGCCACCACCAATGCGGCGACCCCGGTCAGGCCGAACAGGAACGGCAGGATGGGCACGATGGCGCCGGAGGCGAAGAAGCAGAAGCTGGACAGCGCCGCACCCCAGGCCGTCCCCACGGCCTCGTGCTGGTCCTCTTCCTCCGGCAGATCCGGCTGCAGGGACAGGCTGGGGTCGCAGTCGCAGGACAGCAGCCCCATGCGCTCGGCCACCCGGTGTTCCGCCGCCTCGCGGGACATCCCGCGGGCCAGGTACACCAGGAGGAGTTCGTTGTGTTCAAGGTCCAGCTGGGGCGCGGCCGCCAGCGTGATCTGCGTGGGGCGGGTGGCCGCCAGCAGCTCGCGCTGGGAACGCACGGAGATGAATTCCCCGGCGCCCATGGACATGGCACCGGCCAGCAGCCCGGCGATGCCGCTCAGCAGCACCACGGTGCTGGCCACGCCGGACGCCGCCATGCCCATCACCAGGGAGAGGTTGCTGACCAGGCCGTCGTTCGCGCCGAAGACGGCTGCCCGGAACGTGCCGGCCAGGCGGTTGCGGCCGCGGGTGGCCAGGCCGCGCACCACTTCCTCATGGATCTGCTCATCGGCAGCCATGGCCGGAGTGGCGTTGGGGTCCTTGGCGTAGGGGGAGCGGCCCTCGGCGCGCTGGGCGAGGGCCAGCACGAACACCGAGCCAAAGTGCCGCGCCAGGAACCCCAGGAACCGGCTTCGCGCCGAGGCCCTCTTTGGTTTGCCTGCGTGCTCTCCCAGGAGGGCCAGCCAGTGGGCCTCGTGCCGGCCTTCGGCCTCGGCCAGGGCCAGGAGGATGTCCCGTTCCTCCCCCTCGCGGTTCTGGGCGAGGTCCCGGTAGACCGCTGCTTCCGCGCGCTCGTCCGCCAGGTATTGGCGCCACCTTTTGATGTTCGACGGCGAGGGCTGGCTTTGCGGGGTGCCGGCGGCCTCCGGGTGCGGGGTCCGGGAATTGGACCCGACGTTGTTGGACTGGGCGTGCTGCGACACTGGTAACTCCTGGGCTGGAAAGGGCATGTTTATCGCGCCTTTGCCTTGCCAGCGTACTGCGTATTTCCGCGGTTTTTTGGCTGGCAAACCTCGCTGGGAAGTTTCGGGTTGCCTTAAAACCGGGGCCTATACCGCCCCCGTTGGCCACTCTTCCGGGCGCCGCCACGACTATTGACCCGTCCGCCCGGCGGGTGCTGTGATGAAGGTGTGGCGCAGCCTGCGCCCTACCCTAAAGAGCACGTCAGGCGAATAACGGAGGTTGAATCATGAGCACCACCGGACAGCACCCGGACATGCCGCACCTGGACGCCGTGGAAGCGGACCCCGCCTACGATTACGCCGAGGATGCACCGGTAGACGATGCGGACGCGGAGGACGGGGTCCTTGATGAAGGGGAACCGGTGGTCCAGCCGCCACCGATAGTCATCGACGCCGAGGACCGCGAGGTCCCGCTGGATGACGACGAGCCCCGCGACACTGAGGGGTAGGGACCCAGGAGGGTAGGACTTACGACGGCGGCGCCTCCTTGCGCGTGAATGCGAAAGGAGGCGCCGCCGTCGTGCTTAATGCTTGGTCAGGTCAGCGGCCGGCGAGGACTTCCTCGGGCGCTTCTTCCGGCTCCTGGCCGGCAACACGAAGCTGCCAGGCACGCATGACGGCGGGGTCCGTGGGGCGGGTAAGCAGCGAAGCCGTGATGTAGACAACCGCGGAGGCGATCAGGCCGTAGTAGATGGGCTCGTTGGCGTATATCCCGTCCAGCGGGGCCTTGGCGTTCACTTCCAGGATGATCATGGTGCCGAGGGTGATGACCGAACCGACAGCCATGGACGCGGCGGCTGCCACGCCGGTGCCCCGCTTCCACACCAGGCCGCCCAGGATGGCCACCAGCAGGCCGCCCACCAGGATGTCGTAGGCAATGGTCAGGGCCGCTACCACGTCCTTGGTGATGATGGCGATGACGATGGCCACAATGCCCAGCGCCAGGACCCAGATGCGGTCGGCCTTGACGTCGTGCTCCGGGTTTTCGGTGTCGCCGGTGTTGACGTCCTTGCCGAACCAGCCGGCAACGAACGGCAGGACGTCGGCACGGGCAACGGTGGCGGCGGCGATGAGGGCGCCGGACGCGGTGGACATCATGGCAGCCACGGCGGCGGCCAGGACCAGTCCGCCGATGCCGACGGGGAGCAGGTTCTGGGCCACCTCGGCGTAGACGTCGTCCTTCGCCGCGATCTTGACGTTGGCCAGGGCCACGTTGGCGGCCATGCCGATCAGCGCACCGGCCACGCCGTAGAGGATGCAGTAGATGCCGGCGGTGGCGCCGCCCCAACGGGCCACCCTTGGGGTCTTGGCGGTGAACACGCGCTGCCAGATGTCCTGGCCGATCAGCAGGCCCAGGGTGTAGACGACGAAGTAGGTGATGATCGTCTGGACGCCGATGCCGTCCATCTGGAAGAAGCTGGCATCCACGCGGCTGCGGATCCCGTCGAGGCCGCCCGCGGCGTTCAGGGTGAAGGGGAGCATGAGGAAGAAGATGCCCACCGTCTTGATCACGAACTGGACCTGGTCCGCAAGGGTGATGGACCACATGCCGCCGATGGTGGAGTACACCAGGACGATCGCGCCGCCGATGGCGATGGCCAGCGCCCGGTCCAGGTTGAACAGCACGACGAAGATGGTGGCATAGGCGCCGGTTGACGTGGCGCAGAGCATCAACGTGTACGCGAGCATGACGATGCCGGAGGCTTGGGTGGCCTTGCTCCCGTAGCGGAGGGTGAGCATCTGGGACACGGTGTAGATCTTCAGTTTCTGGATGGTCCCGGCGAAGAGAAGGCTCAGCAGCAGGACGCCGGCGCCAATGGCCACCACCAGCCACATGCCGGAGATGCCGAACTTGTAGCCAAGGCCCACGCCGCCCACCGTGGACGCCCCGCCGAGGACGACGGCGGCCATGGTCCCGGTGTACAGGAACGGTCCCAGGCGACGGCCGGCAACGAGGAAGTCGCTGTTGTTCCTGGTGCGGGATTTGCCCCACCAGCCGAAGGCCAGCATTGCGAGCAGATACACCACCACGATGGCGATGTTGATGGCACTTGCATCCATAGTTGGCTCCTTGGAGCTGTGGGCCGGGTGTGGTGCCGGGGGCGACGGCGCCCGGCACCGCCGCGGACGAACGGAGAGGGGTTCCTGGTATTGCCTTATAGGCAACAGGAGTTTCCAACGACTAGAGTGTGACGGCTGCAACAGTCAAGGATCGGAACGCCGGTGCCGCTCCCGTGTGGCATGCGCGTGTCACAAAAGCGCCGCAGATTAGTATGGCTCGAGAGTGGAGCCGGACTGCCGGCCATGAAAGGTTCGTAGATGAAGGCACTGCCAGTTGAGCCCAGTAACGTCCCTGTTGCCATCGGCTCAAGGATCCGGGCCGCCCGGCAGTCCCAGCGGCTCACCATCGAGCAGGTTGCCGATGCCACCGGCCTGACAAAGGGTTTCCTCAGCAGGGTGGAGCGGGACCTGACCTCACCGTCGGTGGCCTCACTGGTGACGCTCTGCCAGGTCCTGTCCATTTCCATTGGCGACCTTTTTGCGGCACCCGAGACCCACTTGACCAAGCGGAACGACGGCCCCCGGATTTCGCTCGGCGGCCAGGGCATCGTGGAGCGGCTCCTGACGGCGCGCTCGGAGCGCAGGGTCCAGATCATCCAGGCCGTGATCGAGCCGCACGGCCGCGGCGAGTCCGAGCTCTATGCGGTGGACTGCGACGTGGATGTGCTGCATGTGATCAAGGGGTCCATCAAGCTGATCCTCACCAACGAGGAATACGACCTGAGCACCGGCGACACCGTAACCTTTCCCGGCCGCGAACCCCATACCTGGGCCAACCCCACGGACAAGCCCGTAGAGGTGCTCTGGGTCCTGGTGCCCGCCGCCAGCCGCTGACTTGTCCTCGGGGTTCGGGGGTAGGTTTGGTAAACACCTGATGCTCTAGGGGAAACAGGAGTGTATGATTGCAGTCACACCTGTCCCTTACCTCCTCGAAGGAGAGGCCTCCATTGGAAGAGCTGCGCATTGAAGCCAACGGCAACCTTGGCCCTATCGATTCATCCCGGATTCCCCGCTATGCCGGAGCTGCCACCTATGCCCGTCTTCCCCGCCTGGACCAGGTGGCCAAGGCTGACGTGACCGTGGTGGGGGTGCCGTTCGATTCAGGTGTTTCCTACCGCCCCGGGGCCCGTTTCGGCGCCAACCATGTCCGCGAGGCCAGCCGGCTGCTGCGTCCCTACAATCCCGCCTGGGATGTCAGCCCGTTCGAGAACATCCAGGTGGCCGACGCCGGCGACATGGCCGTCAACCCGTTCCACATCAACGAAGCCATCGAAACCATCCAGCAGAACGCGCTGGACCTCACCGCCGCCGGGAGCAAGCTGCTGACCCTGGGTGGGGACCACACCATCGCGCTGCCGCTGCTGCGGGCCGCTGCCGAGCGCGCCGGCGGGCCCATTGCCATGCTCCACTTCGATGCCCACCTGGACACCTGGGACACCTACTTCGGCGCCGAATACACCCATGGCACGCCCTTCCGCCGCGCGGTGGAGGAAGGCATCCTGGACACTGAAGCCATCAGCCACATCGGCACCCGCGGCCCGCTCTACGGCAAGAAGGATCTCGACGACGACCACCGCTTTGGGTTTGGCATTGTCACTTCAGCGGACGTCTACTATCAGGGCGTGCTGGAAACCGTCGCCAAGGTCCGCGACCGGATCGGCAACCGCCCGCTCTACATCTCGGTGGACATTGACGTCCTGGATCCGGCACACGCACCGGGCACCGGCACGCCGGAAGCAGGCGGCATCACCAGCCGCGAACTCCTGGAGATCATCCGCGGCTTCCGCGGCATGAACCTGGTGGGGGCCGACGTCGTTGAAGTAGCGCCCGCCTACGACCATGCCGAAATTACCGGTGTTGCCGCCAGCCACGTGGCGTACGAACTGGTGACCCTCATGGCGGACAATGCCGTTCCCGGGAGCCGCTTCGGAGCCGAAACGGGCTACCAGGCGCAGGCCCTGGGCCAGGAGGCCCGCCGTCCCGCCGGCTTCGCCGCGGCCACCAAGGAGTAGGGCGGTGACCGAACTGGCGGCACCCGCCCCCGCGGAGGGAAGGGGTGCCCGCAATGGCGGGGACCTCGTCGTCGAGACCCTCGAAGCGTTGGGTGCCAAGACGGTGTTCGGCATCCCGGGGCAGCATGCCCTGGGACTGTTCGACGCGATGGGACGCGGCAACCTGCACTTCGTCTCCTCCCGGATCGAGAACAACAGCGCCTTTGCCGCGGACGGCTACTCCCGCGCCACCGGGGAAGTGGGCGTGCTGTTCCTGTCCACCGGCCCCGGCGCGCTGACGTCCCTGGCCGGCCTACAGGAGGCTTACGCCACGGGCGTGCCCATGGTGGTGGTGGCCAGCCAGATTCCCCTGGAGGGGCTGGGTGCCAGGCGCAAGGGGATGCTGCACCAGCTTGATGACCAGAAGGCGTCGGCGGCGAACGTGACCAAGAGCCAGCGCTTGATCCAGCATGCATCGGGCATCCCGTCCGCCATCCAGGACGCCTGGACCGAGGCCATCTCCTCGCCGCAGGGCCCGGTCTGGCTTGAGATTCCGCAAAACGTGCTGCTGGATCCCATCATGGTGCCTCCAGTGGAGGATGCCTTGGCGGAGGCAGCGGACAACCCGCCGCGGATCGAACTGGTGCGGGAGGCCGTGAAGTGGCTGGAAGCAGCCAGGCGCCCGGCAATCATTGCAGGAGGCGGCACCCGCCGCGGCAGGGCGGAGAAGTCCCTCCTGTCCATCGCGGAGAAACTCCGCGCTCCCGTGATTTGCACGCCGGGCGGCAATGGCGCGTTCCCCTGGAACCACGAGTTGTCCCTCCAGGCCTGGATCGAGGACCGCTACATGACCGACGTCCTGGAGGACGCCGACGTCCTGGTGGTGATCGGCTCCTCGCTGGGCGAGGTGACGTCCAACTACTTCACGTTCGAACCACGCGGGCGGATCATCCAGATCGACGCCGAACCGCGGGTGCTGGAATCCAACCGGCCTGGCCTTGGCATCCGTGCCGACGCCGGGCAGGCGCTCGCGGCCCTTGATGAAGCACTGCAGCCCGGCAGGGCCGCGGCCCCGGACTGGCATGGTGCCACCCCGGAGTCGCTGGTGCAGGAATCGCTCGCCAAGGTCCGCGCCCGGCTGGAATCCCAGGACCTGGGCAAGGAACTGAAGTTCATGGCCGACATCCGCGAGGCCGTGCCGGCGGACATGCAGACCTTCTGGGACATGACCATCGCCGCCTACTGGGGCTGGTCCTGCTGGGACGCGCGGCAGGGGCAGTTCCACTCAGCCCAGGGCGCCGGCGGCCTGGGCTTCGCGTTTCCCGGCGCCATTGGAGCGGCCGTGGGATTGGAAACCCAGGGGAGGCCGGGCCGGGTACTCGCCGTGTCCGGCGATGGCTCCTCGATGTATTCCATCGCCGAACTGGCTACGGCGAAACAGCACAACGTGCCGGTCACCTGGCTGATCGTGGACGACGGCGGCTACGGCATCCTGCGTGAATACATGGTGGGTGCCTTCGGCAAGGCAACCGCTACCGAACTGGCCCGCCCGGACTTCGTCAGGCTTGCCGAGTCCTTCGGCATTCCCGCCACCCGGGTTGCCCCGGAGGATGTGGGGGACGCGCTGAAGGCGGGCTTCGCCGGGGACGGGCCCAACGTCGTCGTGGTTGAGACGCTTTTGAAGATGTTCGGGCCCACCCACCTGAGCGACTGATGTAGCCAATAACGCTCACACGCTCCCTCACTTCTGCCACAACGGCTGAAGTGGGGGAGCGTGTGTGTTTAAGGGCCAGCGACAACAACTTCGTTTCCCTAAGCAACCTTTTCCTGATACAGTTGCTTGCAGCAACTAATTCTTTAGGGAGGATCATGTCTGTCGCACCGGCCACTGCAGCCGACCTCGTCAGCAACATCTATGACCTCCAGCGCGCATTGCGCTGCGTCACCATGATCAACATCAAGGGCCAGGACACGGGCATCGCCCTCCAGGGCGTGCTCAAGTTCATCGGCGAAGGGGAGACCCGTGCCGCGCACCTGGCTGAGCGGCTGGGGGTCAGCCCTCCGGTGCTGAGCCGGCATGTGGCGGAGCTGGCGGACGCGGGCCTGGTGGTCCGCACCCCGGATCCGGACGACGGCCGGGCCCAGCTGCTGGCCCTCTCCCCACGGGGAAAGGAAAAGCTTGCGGAGTTGGTGCGGCACCGGGCGGAGACCCTGCAGGCCTACCTCGCCGACTGGAACGAGGACGACGCCGTGGCAACAGCCGCGATGCTGAGCAAGCTCACCACATCGCTGAAGAATTCCATCCGGGCAAGGGCGGCCGGAACCACCATTGAACACGAAACGCAGGAGTCCATTAATGGCTAACGTCACCGCCGCCGCGGACCAGGAACAGGAGCGCCAGCGCCAACGCAGCGCCAAACAGGAGTCGCGGCAATCCAAGCGCCACGAACCCGGCGCACCCATGAACCACCGGCAGATCATGGAGGCCCTGACCGGTCTCCTCGCTGCCTTCTTTACCGCAATCCTCAGCAGCACCATCGTGGCCAACGCGCTGCCGACCATCATGTCCGAGCTCAAGGGCACCCAGACGGACTTCGCGTGGGTCATCACAGCCGCGCTGCTGGCCAACGCAGCAACCACCCCCATCTGGGGCAAGCTCGCCGACCTCTTCGACAAAAAGGTCCTGGTCCAGCTCAGCATCGTGATTTTCGTGGCCGGCTCGGTGATGGCAGGCTTCTCCGAAAACATCCCGTTCCTGCTCACCGCCCGCGTGATCCAGGGCATCGCCATGGGTGGGCTGACTGCCCTGGCCCAGGCGATCATCGGCTCCATCATTCCGCCGCGTGAACGCGGCAAGTACTCCGGCTACATGGGTGCCGTCATGGCCGTCGGTACCGCCGGCGGACCGCTGCTGGGCGGCTTCATCGTGGACAGCTCGCTTGGCTGGCGCTGGACGTTCTTCGTCTGCGTGCCGCTCGCCGTCGTCGCCCTGATCCTGCTCCAGGTCACGCTCAAGGTTCCGCACATCAAGCGCCCGGCCAAGATCGACTGGCTCGGTGCCATCCTGCTCACCTCCGGCGTCAGCCTGCTCCTGGTCTGGGTCTCCTTCGCAGGCAAAGCCGACTACTACGACTGGTGGTCCTGGCAGACCGCGGTAATGGTGGGCGGCGGCGTCCTCCTGCTCGCACTGCTGGTCCTGGTTGAATCCAAGGTCTCGCAGCCGGTCATCCCGTTGAAGATCATCTCCGAACGCACCACCGCGCTGGCCATCGTGGCATCCGTTGCCGTGGGCGTGGCCATGTTCGGCTCCTCCACCTTCCTGGGCCAGTACTACCAGGTGGCCCGCGGCGCCACGCCCACCGAGGCGGGCCTGCTGACCCTGCCCATGATCGCCGGCAACCTGGTCGGTTCCGTCCTGTCCGGCCAGCTGATCAGCCGCTACGGCAAGTGGAAGCGCTTCCTGATCGGCGGCACCGTCCTGCTGATCGGCGGCCTGGCGCTAGCCGGAACCATGGACCACACCACCGAACTCTGGCTGACCGGCCTTTATACCGGCATCTTCGGCATCGGTCTGGGCATGCTGATGCAGAACCTGGTCCTCGCCGTGCAGAACACGGTCCAGGCCAAGGACATCGGTTCCGCGAGTGCCTCCGTCGCGTTCTTCCGCTCGGTGGGCGGCGCCATCGGCGTGTCCGTCCTGGGCGCCGTCATGGCCAACCACGTCAAGGACCTGGCCACCGATGGACTGTCGAAGCTGGGCATCCAGGCTTCCGGCAACAGCGGCGCCAGCATGGACCTCAAGGACCTGCCCGCACCGGTCGCGGACATCATGCGGGCGGCCTACGGTGACGCGACTGCCGGCATCTTCATGATTTCCGCGGTCGTGAGCGCGGTTGCCCTCATCGCCGTGATCTTCATCAAGGAGGTGCCGCTGCGCAGGACCGTGGACATCACCCCCGAGGCCACACTGCAGGCCAACGCCGCCGGCGAAGCCGGAATGACCGCCATGACCGGCCAGCTGCCCGTGGTCCCGCAGGCCGGGAACGCCCCCGGGAACGGACTGCCCGCAAGGAGTGCCACACCTGCAGGGCTGGGTTCAGCGCCGGCCAAGATGTACGACGGCGGTGCTGCCGCTGCTGCCGCGGCGTCCGGGCGGGTGGCCACGGAGGACTTCGAGGAAGTCTTCGCCAGGAGCTTCCGTTCCGAAGGGCTGGACCTGCGCTCTGCCGACACGATGGACAAGGCTGCCGACGCGGTGGCCAGCGCCGCCGCCACCCTGCAGAAACTGCAGGACACCCAGCACCTGCTGGCCCGCCAGCAGGCGGAACTGGGCGGCCTGGTGCTGGACATCCAGGAACAGCTGCGCTCCCAGCAGGACGTGGCGGCCAGGCAGGCGGCCACCGCGGCAGAGCTCAGCAGGATGCAGCGCAAGCTCCTGAAGGAGCGAAAGATCCAGGCAGCGGCCGCGCTGTACCTGGCAGGGCGCGGGAAGCACAGTGCCGCAGCGCCTGACGCACCGTCAGCCGATGCCCTGTCAGCCGAGGCTCCGTCCGCCGGGGCCGGCTCCTAGCAGCGCCTGGCAGGCCATCGACAGCAGGGCGCGGCCCCCCGCACCGGCAACACCAACGCCGCAGCCCGCACTGGGAAGACACTTCCCGGTGCGGGCTGCGGCTTCTACTGCGGACTGCGGGGAATGCCGCTGCCCATGGTGCCCCCGTAGACTGGCCCTCCACCAGTGGCTCCGGCCGGAAAACCTGCTTCCAAGGGGACCCAATGTCGGTGGGCATCACTAGAGTTGAGTCCATGCTCCTCACCCTTATACGGCGCTACTCCAAACCGTATTTGCCGTACATCCTGGCTGTCCTCGTTTTCCAGCTCGCGTCCACCATTGCCGCCCTGTATCTGCCCAGCCTGAATGCGCAGATCATTGACGAAGGGGTGGCCCGCGGAGACACCGATTTCATCTGGCGCACCGGTGCAGTGATGCTCCTGGTGGCCTTCGCCCAGATAGCTGCGGCCATTGCCGGCGTCTACTTCGGCTCCAGGACGGCCATGGCGGTGGGCCGCGACCTGCGCCGCGCGGTGTTCCGCAAAGTCACCAGCTTCTCCGCCAAGGACGTCAACGCGTTCGGCGCTCCCACGCTCATCACCCGCGGCACCAACGATGTCCAGCAGGTGCAGATGCTCCTGCTGATGGCGCTGAACTTCATGGTCGCCACCCCCATCATGTGCATCGGCGGCATCATCATGGCGCTGCGTGAGGACATCAACCTCTCCTGGCTGGTGTGGGTGTCCGTCCCGCTGCTGGCCGTGGTGGTGGGGTACCTGGTGGTCCGCCTCATGCCGCTGTTCCGCTCCATGCAGCGGAAGATCGACCGGATCAACGCCGTCCTGCGCGAACAGATCATCGGTATCCGCGTGGTCCGGGCCTTCGTCCGCGAACCGTATGAGACGGACCGGTTCGGTGGCGCCAATAAGGAACTCACGGACGTCTCCCTCCGCATCGGCGCCCTGTTCGTCCTGATGTTCCCGGCCATCAGCATGATCCTGCATCTGTCCACTGCCGCTGTGCTGTGGTTTGGCGGGCAGCGGGTGGACGCCGGTGCCATGCAGGTGGGTTCGCTGACCGCATTCCTGCAGTACCTGCTGCAGATCCTGATGGCCGTCATGATGGGCACGTTCATGGCCATGATGATCCCGCGCGCCTCAGTCTGTGCTGACCGCATCGGCGAGGTGCTCGGCGTCGAACCTTCCATCCACGACCCCGAGCGTCCCGAAGCCCCGGCCTCCCTGCAAGGCGTGGTTGAGTACCGCAACGTCACGTTTGCCTACCCGGGAGCCGAGTCCCCGGTGCTCAGCAACATCAGCTTCACTGCACGCCCCGGCCAGACCATCGCCATCATTGGGTCAACCGGTGCCGGCAAAACGTCCCTCCTTTCCCTCCTGCCGCGGTTGTACGACGCCGCAGAAGGCCAGGTGCTGCTTGACGGCGTCCCGGTGGACAGGCTGGACCGCGCGGAGATCACCAAACGCGTCGCCCTGGTGCCGCAGCGTCCCTACCTGTTCTCCGGCACCATCGGGCACAACCTCCGGTTCGGCAAGACCGAGGCGACCGACCAGGAACTGTGGGATGCGCTCCGGACAGCCCAGGGTGAATCATTTGTCCGGGAAAAGAAGAACGGACTCGATTCCCGGATCTCGCAGGGCGGCACCAACGTCTCCGGCGGCCAGCGCCAGCGCCTGTGCATCGCCCGCGCGCTGGTGACCAAACCGCGCGTCTACCTGTTTGACGACTCCTTCTCCGCCCTGGACGTTGCCACCGACGCCCGGCTCCGTGCCGCCCTCAAACGCACCACCTCGGACGCCACGGTGATCATCGTGGCCCAGCGGATCTCCACCATTACCGAGGCTGACCAGATCCTGGTCCTGGACAACGGGCGGATCGTTGACCGTGGAACCCATGAGGAACTACTGGAAACCTCACCCACCTACCAGGAAATCGTCGAATCCCAGCTGAGTGTGGAGGAAGTGGCATGAGCCCGCGCAAGAAGGACTCCAGTCCCGTGGAAGAGACGCCAATGTCCGTCCAGCCGCCCGCGGGGGAGGCACAACCGGGCGCAGGGCAGCCGGAGGATGACGACTACGTCGAAGAGGAGTTCCAGCCCACCGAAGCCGACGGCGGCATGTTCGGTGCCATGCCGGCCAAGAAAGCCGAGCATTTCTGGCCGTCTGCCAAACGTCTCATGGGGCTGCTGAAGCCCGAAGCGCTGGGCATCTATGCCGTGGTGGGGCTGGTGGTCATCTCCGTGGTCCTCAACGTCATCGCCCCCAAGATCCTGGGCCAGGCCATGGACGTGATCTTCGCCGGGGTGGTTGGCAAACAACTTCCCGCCGGGGCCAGCAAGGAGCAGTTCGTTGCCGGCCTCCGGCAGCAGGGGCAGGACAACTTTGCGGACATGGTGGCCCGCATGGAACTTGTGCCCGGCACCGGCATCAACTTCGACAAGCTCACCATGCTCATCGCCATCGTGCTGCTCATGTACTTCGTGGCGAACATCTTCATGTGGCTGCAGGGGTACGTGCTGAACCGGATCGTCATGAAGGTCATCCGGCGGCTGCGCGATGACACCGAGGCCAAGCTGAACCGGCTTCCCCTGAACTACTTCGACACCCGGCAGCGCGGCGACGTGCTGTCCCGGGTGACCAACGACGTCGACAACATCCAGCAGGCACTCCAGCAGGCCTTCGCCCAACTGGTCAATTCCGTGCTGAGCGTGGTGGGCATCGTGATCATGATGTTCATCGTCTCCTGGCAGTTGGCCCTGATTGCCCTGATCGCGCTTCCGCTGTCCGGGGTGGCCGCTGGCCTGATCGGAGTCCGGAGCCAGAAGCTCTTTGCTGCCCAGTGGAAGAACACCGGGTCATTGAACGGCCAGATCGAGGAGTCCTTTTCCGGGCACGACCTGGTCCGCGTCTTCGGCCGCGATGCGGACATGCTGGCCCGGTTCGAGGAACGCAACGAGGCCCTTTACAAGGCAAGCTTTGGGGCGCAGTTCGTGTCCGGAATCATCTTCCCCGTCATGCAGTTCGTCTCCTACTTGAGCTACGTGGGCATCGCAGTGGTGGGCGGCCTGCGGGTGGCATCCGGCGCCATGTCCCTGGGTGATGCCACCGCGTTCATCCAGTACTCCCGTGAGTTCACCCAGCCCCTGGGCCAGATGGCGGGCATGGCCAACATGCTGCAGTCCGGCGTGGCATCCTCCGAGCGCGTCTTCGAATTCCTGGACGCCGACGAACAGGACGCCGAGACCGCCACCGAACACCTGCCGCCGAAGACCGACGGGCATGTGGACTTCCGGAACGTCACCTTCAGCTACACCCCGGACAAGCCGCTCATCGAGAACCTGTCCTTCACGGCAGAGCCCGGCAACACAGTGGCGATTGTGGGGCCCACGGGCGCCGGCAAGACCACGCTGGTGAACCTGGTTATGCGGTTCTACGAGCTCAACGCCGGCTCCATCATGCTCGACGGCGTGGACATTACGCACCTCAGCCGCTCCGAGCTGCGCTCCAAAGTGGGTATGGTCCTCCAGGACGCGTGGCTGTTCGGCGGCTCCATCTACGACAACATCCGCTACGGCAACCTCAACGCCACGCACGAGCAGGTGATGGCCGCCGCGAAGGCCACCTTCGTGGACCGCTTCGTGCGGGCGCTGCCCGAGGGCTACAACACCGTGATTGACGAGGAGGGCAACAACGTCAGCGCCGGCGAGAAACAGCTCATCACCATCGCCCGTGCTTTCGTGGCGAACCCCTCGCTGCTGATCCTGGACGAGGCCACCAGTTCCGTGGACACCCGCACCGAACTCCTGGTGCAGAAGGCCATGGCCGCGTTGCGCTCGGACCGCACGAGCTTCGTCATCGCCCACCGGCTCTCCACCATCCGCGATGCCGATACCATCCTGGTCATGGAAAACGGACAAATCGTGGAACAGGGCAACCACCAGCTGCTGCTCGATGCCCGGGGCGCCTACCACCGCCTCTACATGTCACAGTTCGCGGGTGCAGATGCCGGAGAAGTACCGGTGGACGATTCGACGGCGGTGCGCAGCTGAGCGCCCAGCAGGCCGAGGCAGCCCAGCAGCTGCAGCGGCAGGAAGACGGACGGGAGGCCGCGGAAGGGGCCGGGCCGGACGGCGGTAAGCGCATTGAGGTCCTGGTGCCGATGCGCTGGGGAGACATGGACGCCTACGGCCATATCAACAATGTCCAGATCGTCAGGATGCTGGAGGAGGCAAGGATCGCCGCCTTCGGGCCGCCCCGGGGCGCGGGTCTGCCCGGTGTGGAGCCGCCGGTATCGCTGTTCAACGACGTTCCGGCCGGAACCATGGCGCTGGTGGTGGATCACAGGATCCGCTACGTCCGGACGCTGGAGTACCGCAACATTCCGGCGGTGGTGCAGCTCTGGATCGGCGCCGTCAAGGGAGCCAGCTTCGATATCCACTACCTGCTCCAGGACCCCGTCACCCGCGAGGACTGCGTGAAGGCGAGCAGCCACCTGGCGTTCGTGGACGAAACGACCGGCCGGGTGCAGAGACTCAGCCAGGAACAAAAGGAACGGATGGCCCCCTACAGG
This sequence comes from Arthrobacter sp. SDR-2R, assembly GCF_057747955.1. Taxonomy (NCBI): domain Bacteria; kingdom Bacillati; phylum Actinomycetota; class Actinomycetes; order Micrococcales; family Micrococcaceae; genus Arthrobacter; species Arthrobacter sp. SDR-2R. The sequence goes on along the minus strand of NZ_CM173231.1, from coordinate 3,959,591 downwards.
CAGTAAGCCTCTGGACAGGGCCGGTCTGGACACACTGGACTGGAACAACCAGCGAACGGTGAAAGGAAGCCCCGATGGCTAAAAACAAGATGGCCAAGAACAAGACCCATGGCCGCCGGAACAAGAAGACATGGAAGGAAATGTCCCCATCCGGCAGGGCGGGCATCATCCTTACCGCGATCATGCAGGTGTCCCTGCTGGTTGCCGCCCAACGGGACATCTCGCGCAGGCCCGCCGAGCTGATTAACGGCCCAAAGGCTGTTTGGCGGGCGGCCTCGTTCATCAATTTCATCGGCCCCATGGGGTACTTCGTCTTCGGCAGGAAGCGGCCCGCCACCGGCATTTAGCCCGGCATGGCGGATGGGCGGCCGGACGGTTTGGAGCGGCCGCCCAGCTTGACCCTGTAAATTTGGAGGCATGACCCCCACTGCCACTGTTGCCATGACCCGCGCCCTCGGCATCTCCAAGGAGATCGAGGATGCGGCGTGGTTCGTGCTGGGGCCCGGTCTCCAAGGCAAGGCTTCACCCCTGGACGGCCGCACCCGGACCTGGTCGGTTCCGGCGGCCGCGGAGTTGCTCGACCGCCTGGACCGGGGCATCGCCGACTCCAAGGCCCCGATGATGACCAACCTCCGCGAGAACCTGGAGGGCGCCACCCGCGGGGCCAAGCAGTTGGCCGTGGAGCTGCTGTTCCTGCAGTCGCTTCCGCTGGCCCACGAAGTGAAGTCGTTGAAGGTCAAGCGCGCCCGCGTGGCCGAGGCCGCGGGCTGGCTTGAGCCGCCGCTGGAGCTTCCCGAGGAGCTGTACGCCGGCATGACGGACCACGGCGTGATCCGCGACCGGACCGCCGAATTCAACTGGACCATCTGGGACCACCTGAAGTGGCTGTGCCGGTTTGTGCAGAACGTTGCGCAGCGGCCGGCAAGCGTGGTGCAGGCGGCCATCAAGGACCCCGTGCAGTTCCACCGCCTCGCTGCATCAACTCCCGACGATCAGCCCGCCATCCGCCGCAGCATTGAGTTCCTGGCCTGGCCCAGCTACTTCGAGCCGGTGGTGGCGGACGTGGAGCGGCAGGAAATCCGGGACGCGTTCGCGTCGCTGGTGGGCGGGGCCAACGGCGACAGCGAAGAGGACATCACGGCGGACATCCACCGCATCCGGCTGCACCTGGACGATCAGGCGGGCCAGCGCACGGACTGGTACTCCCGCCAGCTGGTCAGCCAGTGGCGCAAAGTGGGCGACCCCGGCCGGCGGGCCTGGCTGCTCCGCACGCACAGCGACCACGCCGAGCTGCTCACGGCCTGGCACGGCGAGGAAAAGGTGACCCTCGACGTCGAACATCTCCGGCACCTGGACCCCGGCGTCACCGCCGGCCTGGTCCAGCACGCCGTGGACGAGGACTACAAACACCTTGGCTACGTGGAACGCGAGGACACCAAGACTGCGGTGTTTGCCTTCCTGACCGTCATGAAACCGGGTGACCTGGTGCTCTACCAGCACGCCGGAACTGTCCGGCTGGGCGGCGTGCTGGGGGAGCCCGAGTACAACGACGACAACCGCCGGCTGCGGCGTAAGGTGCGCTGGTTCGACGACGGGCACACCACCACCAGCCTTCCCCGGCACGTCCAGCGCCAGCTCGCCACCCCCGGCATCGTGGTGGACGTGACCCGGGTGGTCCAGGCGCTGCAGGCGCTGCTGCCTGCCGAGGCGGAAACCGAGCCCGACGGCGACACTGACGGTGCCGCCGTCGTCCAGCCTGTCCAGGAGGGCTTCCGCCCGCTGACGCAGGAATTCGCGGCGTCGCTGCACATGGAGCTGGAACCGCTCCAGGAGATCGCGGACCTGCTGGAGGAGAACCGCCAGCTGGTCCTCTACGGCCCTCCGGGCACCGGCAAGACCTACCTGGCCAAGCACCTCGCCGCCGAGCTGGCAGACGACACCACCGACGAGCGCGTCAAGCTGGTCCAGTTCCACCCGTCCTATGCCTACGAGGACTTCTTCGAGGGCTACCGGCCGGACAAGACGGACGAGGGCCAGGTGTCCTTCAAGCTGGTGGCTGGCCCGCTGCGCCGCCTGGCCGAGGAAGCCGCCAAGCCCGGGAACGAGAAGAAGCCGTACTTCCTGATCATCGATGAGATGAACCGCGCCAACCTGGCCAAGGTGTTCGGCGAGCTGTACTTCCTGCTGGAATACCGCGACGACCGGATCTACCTGCAGTACAGCCCCAACGAACCGTTCACGCTGCCGGACAACCTCTACATCATCGGCACCATGAACACTGCGGACCGCTCCATCGCCATGATGGACGCAGCCATCCGCCGCCGGTTCTCCTTCATTGAGCTGCACCCGCAGACCGAGCCGGTCAAGGGCTCCCTGCTCCGGTTCCTGCAGGCCCGGCAGCTGGACACCACCCCGGCGCTGCTGCTGGATGCGCTGAACGGTGCCATCGACGAGTGGGACCGGGACCTGATGATCGGGCCGTCCTACTTCATGAAGCCGGCGGCCCAAACCCCGGCCGGGCTCCGCCGGATCTGGAAGTATGAGCTGATGCCGCTGCTGCAGGAGCACTACCACGGCCAGCTCACGCGGGCGCAGCTGGAGGAGCGCTTCGGGCTGGACCAGCTGCTGGGACGCGTTGCAGCGCGCTGATCCCCGGGCGTCCGTGCGGCACCTGGTCCTGGACGAGCTGTCAGGCGGCCTGGTGGAACGGCTGGACGCGCCAAGTGCTTCCTTCCTGAACTCCAGCGGGCTGGCCAAGGCATCCCCCATGGGCATGGGGCTGTACCGGATTGAACCGGTGGGCAAGGTGGGCTCCGTCCGGACCCCCACGCTCCAGCTGGACGTCCGGCCCAAGGACAGGCTGGGGCTCAGCCGGCTCCTCTTCCTCCTCAGCTATGCGGGGGATCAGGGCTTCCGGCCGGACCTGGTGGCCGCTGACGAGGACCGGGACCTGTGGAGCGCCCTGGCCGAGTCGCTGGCGCAGCTGGCCGAACGGGCCCTGGGCCGTGGTGTCCTGCAGGGCTACCTCACCGTGGACGAGTCGCTGCGGACGGTCAAGGGACGCATCCGGATTTCGGACCAGATCTCCCGCCGTCCCGGGATGCTGGTTCCCCTGGAGGTCTCCTACGACGAGTTCACCGAGGACATCGCGGAAAACCGGATCCTGCGCGCTGCGCTGGAGCGGATGGGGCAGGTGCCGGGGGTACGGCCGGAGGTGCTGGGCAGGCTGCGGCAGCTGAAGGGAAAGCTCGACGCCGTCACACGCCTTCCGTCCGGGGCGCCGGTGCCGCCGTGGAAGCCCACCAGGATGAACCTGCGCTACCACGCCGTGCTGCGCCTGGCGGAGCTGATCCTGCGCAACGCGTCCGCGGAAGCGGGGGAGGGCAGGCAGCGGACGGCCTCGTTCGTGGTGGACATGGCCCAGGTGTTCGGGGACTTCGTGGGAACCGCACTGCGGGCGGCGATGGCCGCGTATCCGGGGGAGCTTCGGCTGCGGTACAACGCCCTCCTCAGCGAGGCGGTGCGCGACTCGGACCGCCTGTCCGTGCGCCCGGATGCTGTCCACCTGCTGGGTGGGCGGCCGGTGGTGGCGTACAACGCCAAGTACCGGGCCGCGTCGGACGCCGGTGCGTCCCTCACCGCAGACCATTACCAGATGCTGGCGCACTGCACGGCGCTGGCCGTACCCACCGCCTGGCTCGTCTATGCCGGCAAGGGCGAAATGAAACTCCGCCGCATCCTTAACACCGATATCGACATCGTGGAGTTCCCGCTGGATCTCAGCCAGCCGCCGTCGGCCATCCTTGCCTCCGTCAGGGACCTCGCCCGCCAGTCCTGGGGCGAGGTGGTTTCCCACCCGCGTCCTGCCCCCGCAGGCCCGGCCAGGTAACCCCGCGGGCGCGGGGCCGCTACACCGGCACCCGGAACATGAAGGTGGTCCCTTCACCCAGCGTGCTGTCGACGCCGATGGTGCCGCCATGTGCCTCGACGATCGCCTTGCTGATGGGCAGGCCCAGGCCCACGCCGGGGATGGCGGTGCGGCGGACGCTGCTGGTGCGGAAGAACTTGGCGAACACTTCGGAGGCGTCCTCCGGGCTCATCCCCATGCCGGTGTCGGTGACGCGGCAGGCCACGTGGCCGTCCTCCTGCGCCAGCGACACCACCACCTCGCCGCCGTCCGGTGAGTACTTGATGGCATTGGACACCAGGTTGTCCAGGACCTGGGAGATCCGGGCGCTGTCCACGTGAGCTTCCAGGCGCTCCGGGGTTTCGGCCCGCAGTTCGACGCCGGCGGCGGCGGCCCGCGGCATCGCGGAGGAGACGCTGCTGCGCACGAGTTCGGCCACATCGACGGCGTGGGGCGTGACGATCAACTGGCCGTTCCTGCTGGACAGCAGGTCCGACACCAGGGTCAGGAGCCGCTCAGAGTTCCGGCGGATGATCTCCAGCATCTCGCGCTGCGGCCCTTCCAGCTCATCGGCCAGAAGGATCTCCACGTACCCGAGGATGGAGGTCAATGGCGTGCGGAATTCGTGGGAGACGCTGGAGACGAAGTGGTCCTTGGCGGTGAGCGCGTTCACCAGGTCCGTGACGTCGCTGAAGACGATGACGGAGCCGCCGAGGTTGCCATCGGAATCCTTCATGGCGCGTGCCGTCGTGACAAAGGCCCGCTGTTCTTTCCCCTCGCCCAGCCAGACGAGGTAATCGGTGAAGGTTTCCCCCAGGACAGCCCGGCGGACCGGCCGCTCCTCCACGGCGACCAGCGTCTTGCGGTCAGGGCCGAAGACCAGCAGCTGTGACTCGTTGGGGTCCGCGATATTCTTTGGCCTGGCCAGTTCATGGTTGGCGCGCTGTTTCCGGTTCATCAGGACGTCGTGGCCGTCGGCGTCGACGGCAAGGACGCCCAGGTGCACGGTTTCCAGCACGGTGTTTAACAGGGCCTCCTGGCGCTTGCTGATGCGCAGGTTGGCCCTCAGCTGCTCGTCTTTCTCCTCCAGCTGCGTCTGCTGGCGCATCATGCTCAGGGTCAGGACGCTCACTGAGACGCCAATGCCCAGCATCATGACCGGCAGCAGGAGCGACCGGGCAAAGTCCTGTGGCGTGTAGTTTCCCTTCACGAGCAACGGCACCCAGATAATGGCCAGCGGTCCCAGGAAGGAGAGCCACAAGGCGGCCCGCGGGTAGTAGCCCGACGCGCAGAGCCAGATGACCGGGAACACGGCCAGCAGGCTGATACCCGCGAGGCTTTCCTGTCCGCCCTCCCGGCCGGCGGCGATCGAGATGAAGTCCAGCAGCGGGATGGCCAGGAAGCTGGTGTAGGGCAGCCGCTCCCAGGGGATGAGGTAGCACAGCGCCATGATCGCCAGCTGGGAGATGAGGAACGTGACGAAAAGGGGGTTGTCCATGGTGTCCGGGAAGAACGCCCAGACCAGCAGGGCCGTCAGGATGGTGGTCACGAACAACGGCATCTGGCTCATGGCCACCCGGTCCGTCAGCCGGTACTCGTGAAAGGGCCGCTTGAAAAACCGCAGCCGTCCGGAGGACCAGGCTGTGGGGTCGCTCATGGGGTGGAAGACGCGGATGTGGGGGTTTGCAGGGCCATACCAGCAGGATATCCGCAGCCAGCTATACTTCTGACGTTGGCACTGAGGGGGCTCTATGAGTGAGGCACGTGTGGGTCTGGTCATCGAGGATGACCACGACATTCGGGAACTGGTTCGCACTGTGCTGACCCAGGCTGGATTCGACGTCTCGGTCGCCAGCGGCGGCGCGGAGGGCGTCCTGATGGCAAAGAGCCTGAATCCTGACGTCATCACCCTGGACCTGGGGTTGCCGGACATCGACGGATTCGAGGTGTCGCGGCAGATCCGCGAGTTTTCGGATGCCTACATCGTGATGCTCACGGCCCGCACCGAGGAACTGGACACCCTGATCGGGCTCGAGTCGGGTGCGGACGACTACCTCACCAAACCGTTCCGGCCGCGCGAATTGCGCGCCCGCGTCGCGGCCATGATGCGGCGGCCACGCTCCGTTCCCGAGCCCGGCGAGGTAACGGTGGATGCTTCCCAAGACGGAACCGCCCACCCCGAGCGTGGAAACTTCAGCCACAACGGGCTGGAACTCAGCTACGCGTCCCGCACGGTGGCCGTCGACGGCAAAGAGATGAACCTGACCCGAACGGAGTTCGAACTCCTGTACGCGCTCCTGGAAGCCGGCCGGACGGTCCGGACCAAGTCCGACCTGGTGCGCAGGCTTCGGGATGAGGATTACGACGTCGGCAGTTACATCAGCGAGGCCGACGAACGTTCCGTCGAGGTCCACATGGGAAACCTGCGCAAAAAGCTGGGCGACTCGCCGCAGCAGCCGCGGTGGCTGCAAACAGTCCGCGGAGTGGGTTATCGCTTGGCGCCCGGGCAGCACTGAGCCTGCAGCCGGTGCGTGGTTTGCCTGCTGCACTGGGTGATGGGCCGCAGGTACGCGGCTGCCAGCCTGGGCAATGCCACCGTCATGTCAGCGTGTCGCGCCTCGGCCCGGATCTCGTTCTCCAGTTCCAGGGCAAGCCCCGCCAGCCGCTCGGCTCCAACCATCTGGCTTGAGGTCTTCAAGCTGAGGACGGCATCCATCGATCCGTCGAGGTCTCCGGTGGTCAGGGCAAGCCGCAAACGGGCCAGCCGTTGTGGCAGGTACTCGATGAAGTTCCCCACGAAGACCCTGCTGTAGCCTTCTTCCTCCTCAAGCTCTTCCCGCAGCCGGTCCAGGACGGACTGGTCTACCAGCGGCCTGGGCGCATCATCTGAAGTGCTCATGACACTCCTTTCTGCTGGAATTGCTGACTCGGAAAACAGGGTGGTAATGCGGAGGTGCTTCGTCTTTTTTCAGGTTAGGACCGTTCCCTTTACCTTGCAGAAGACTCGGCAAGAATTGTGGTTTTCTTGATGGGAGTGCGGTTTGCTGCCCATAGGATCAAGGCCAGTGCTTTCCGCATTGACGTCAACAGCGGCCCAAAACCGCCTTCAATCTGGGGATAGATTGCCGTGTTCCGAACGCTCAGGACCTTATTTGCCGCGCTCTTAATCGTGGCTGGTTTGGCCGTGTCCATAATCCAGCCGGCCAGCGCAGCCACTTCACCTCAAGTTACGCTCAACCCGGCTTCCGGTCCGGCCGGTTCCGCGGTGACCGTTACCGGAACAGGGTTCAAGGTCTCCACTACCGGGACAGTGATTGTGGGTTCCACGACCTTCGCGTTCCAGACCACATCGACGGGTGCTTTCAGTACGGGGATAACCATTCCAGCGGCGTCAACCGGAAACCTCACCATCACTGCCAAGACCTCGTCCATCAAGGCTTCCGCGATTTTCGTGGTTCAGGCTGCCCCGGCTCCGGCTCCGGCTCCGGCACCAGCGCCCGCCCCGCAGCCGCCCACAGTCAGCACGGCTCCCTTGCGCTTCGGAGTGGCAACCGCCGGGGGAGCGCTGGCCGGCACCGAGCTTGACGAGGTGGCCACCCTGGCCGGGGAAAGTCCCTCGATGGTCATGATCTACAAGGATTTCCTGCAGTCTCCGCCAATCACCGAGATGGATGCGGTGCGCTCGCGGGGTGCCACGCCCCTGGTGACCTGGGAGCCGTGGGTTTGGGGCGGCGGGGTGGAACAGCCGGCCTATTCGCTTGACCGGGTGGCTGCCGGTGACTTCGACGCACATATCACCCAGTGGGGCCAGTCGCTGGCGGCCTGGGGCAAGCCGGTCATGCTGCGCTTTGCGCACGAGATGAACGGCAACTGGTATCCGTGGGCCGAGGGCGTCAACGGCAACCAGCCCGGAGACTATGTGGCCGCTTGGCGTCATGTGCACGACGTTGTCGCCGCGACGGGTGCCGCCAATGTCCAGTGGGTTTGGTCCCCGAACGTGCCCTACTGGGGCTCGACCGACATGGCCGGCCTGTACCCGGGGGCAGGTTACGTGGACATCGTGGCGCTGGACGGCTACAACTGGGGCACGTCCCAAACCTGGAGCAGCTGGGTTTCCCCGGTGGATCTCCTTGGCCCCGGCATCTCCCAGCTCCGCACCCTGGCACCCGGAAAACCCGTCCTGATCGCGGAGACAGCGTCCAGTGAGTTGGGTGGTTCCAAAGCCGCCTGGAACACGGACCTGGTGTCTTATCTGGCCGCGCAGCCGGACGTGATGGGCTTCGTCTGGTTCCATCTGCAGAAGGAAACGGACTGGCGCATCAACAGCAGTGACTCGTCGGCATCCGCCTTCAAGTCCGCCCTGTTGGCCCGGAGAAGCTAGGGGATACGGGATAGCCGCTCCTAAACTGCCAGTGGCGTGCTGCCTGATCGCGGCAACCCGTTCATCCTGCCTCGCCAGGATCAAGGACAGTGCCGGCAGCGGCTAAAGATTTCCTCAAGAATTCCTGCGTCAGCCGCCGGCGTCCAGGAAGTTCACCAACTGGGTTTCGAGGGCTGAACGGTCCTTCAGCTCGCACTCCCAGACTGTCAGCACTTCCCAGCCGGCGTCTTCCAACTGCCGGCGCTGACCTTCGTCGCGCTCTCGCGTCCGGGTGCGTTTGGCGGCCCAGAACTCGGCGTTGGCTTTCGGAGCGTGCAGGCCCACCCTGCAGTCATGGAAATGCCAGAAGCAGCCGTTGACGAAGATCACCTTGTGCCGGGCGGCGAAGACGAGATCCGGATTTCCCGGCAGTTTGGTGCCGCCGGACCTGCCGTGCAGGCGGTACCGATAGCCCTTGGCGTGCAGCAACCTGCGGACCAGAAGCTCGGGTTTGGTGTTCTTGCCGCGGATCCGGGACATGTTCCAGCTGCGCTGCTCTGGGGTGAGCTTGTCTGCAGTGGACCTGTCCGCCATCCTTCCAGTCTAGGAGCGGTTAGATCTCCCGTTCCGGCTGTTCGCCGAACACGAAGTGCCGGCCACTGACGGACTTCGGTTCGATCTCCACGTAGAAGTCCTTGAGTGTTGGAACCCAGGTCTTCAGGCCAAGCTCCTCAATGGCTGCGAGCTCATCCGAATTGCTGAGCACACGCGCTGTGCCCCTCAGGACAACCGACCAGGCCTCCTGCGATAGGATGCCGTCGGTCTCGAACAGCACCTGGGCGTTGATCGTCAGTTGCGCGAGTTTGTTTCCCGGCGCCGTGCGCAGGTAGACCTTCCGGTTTGAGGTCACGTAATTCACCGGGAAAATGTCCGGTTCCCCCGCAACAGAAACCACCAGCCGCCCGTGCTGCGTTGCCGCCAGCAGGCGCCAGGACTGCTCGTCATCGAGTTCCAGGACGGGATTGCCGTCCGCGTGTTCAAACATCATGCGGCCATTGTTCTACTCGCAGTAGAAATGCGCCAGAGGCTTTGTACCCATCTCCGCCTGTTTGTGACAGGTCCGTCAAGGCTTAACACTTCCGAAACAGGCTTGTGACCGGACTGTCTTTCCTGCTGGATAGCGTCGCACGCAGGGCCGTGATGGCTAAACGCAAACGAAAGCGACGCACCTAATGGGCAACGACACAGATACAACGCAATTACTGGAACCGGCGGCACCATCCGGTGCCGCCGTCGTCGGACATTCCCCGGCAACCCCGACGGCAGGCAACACCGCGGCGCTGAACGCCACCAAGGAAAGCCTGGAGGACTACACGCTGCGGTTCGCGCCGCGCTCCTACCGCAAGTGGAGTGCAGGAGTGGTGGCAACGAGCGCGCTGGGCGGCATCGCCTACCTGGCGGACTTCTCGATCGGCGCGAACATCGGGATCTCGTACGGCACTGTCAACGCGATCCTGGGGATCCTGGTGGCAGCCGTCGTCATCTTCGCCACCGGATTCCCCTTGGCCTACTACGCGGCCCGGTACAACATCGACCTGGACCTGATCACCCGCGGTTCCGGCTTTGGCTACTACGGATCGGTGGTCACGAACGTTATTTTCGCGACCTTCACCTTCATCTTCTTTGCGCTGGAGGGCTCCATCATGGCGCAGGGCCTGGAGCTCGGGCTCGGCGTCCCGCAGTGGCTGGGGTATGCCGCCTCCACCGTGATCATCATCCCGCTGGTGATTTATGGGATGAACACCCTGGCCAAACTTCAGGTGTGGACCACTCCGCTGTGGCTGCTGCTGATGGTGGTTCCCGTGGGCTACCTGCTGATGTCCCATCCGGAGAGCATCGACAGCTTCTTCGCGTACACGGGTGCGTCCGGCGATGGCGGACCGAACCTGGCGTCCGTGATGCTCGCAGCCGGAGTGTGCCTGTCCCTGATGGCGCAGATCGCCGAGCAGATCGACTACCTCCGGTTCATGCCGCCGCGTACCGAGGCCAACAAGGGAGCCTGGTGGCGTGCGGTGATCCTTGCCGGTCCGGGCTGGGTGATCTTTGGGGCGATCAAGCAGATTGTGGGACTGTTTATCGCCATCTACCTGATCGCCACACTGGACCCCGCCGCCTCTGCCACGGCCAATGAGCCCGTGCACCAGTTCCTGGGCGTCTACCAGGAGATGATGCCGGCCTGGCTGGCCATGACGCTGGCCGTGGTGCTGGTGGTCATCTCGCAGATTAAGATCAACGTCACGAACGCTTATTCGGGCTCCCTGGCGTGGACCAACTCGTTCACGCGCATCACTAAGACGTACCCGGGCCGGATGGTGTTCGTCGTGGTGAACCTGCTGATTGCGCTGGTTCTGATGGAAGCGAACATGTTCGATTTCCTCAATACCATCCTCGGTTTCTACGCCAACTGCGCCATGGCCTGGGTGGTCACGGTGGCGTCCGATATCGCCATCAACAAGTACCTGCTGAAGATCTCGCCGAAGGTGCCGGAGTTCCGCCGCGGCATGCTGTACGCCGTGAACCCGGTCGGATTCGTGTCCATGCTGGTGTCCGCAGGAGTTTCCATTGCCGTGTTCTTTGGTGCGTTCGGTGCCGCAATCCAGCCGTACTCGCCCATTTTCGCGGTTGGCCTGGCGCTGGTCCTGCCACCGGTTCTCGCTGTGCTGACCCGCGGGAGGTTTTATCTTCGCCGCACCGAAGACGGCATTGATCTGCCCATGTTCGACGCCGATGGGAACCCGAGCGACGCCAAGCTCCTGTGCCACGTGACGGGGTTGGAATTCGAGCGGCCGGACATGGTGCGTTCCGCGCAGGACGCTCCCGACGGCGGTATCCAGTACGTTTCTTCGCTCGCCTTGTCGACGGACAAGACAGGGGAGTTGGTGCTCCCGGCCGGAAAATAGGCGCTTTAGTTCTGGCGGTCATTACAAAAAGGAAGCCGGTGCACGTGGTGTGCCGGCTTCCTTTATGACTTCTTCTGTCGCATTCCGGATGGTAGAAACGGAACCGGGTCCGCCTGTGGATAAGTTCGGTCGCCGAATTGTGACGTGGGCTACCCTTAACTCACTGTCCGGAGCAAGCCGTCTTGAAATTTACTGGGGGTACAGCGGCCCATGACATCACAGAACATCTTTACGTCCCGCGCTGTGCGGTCCGGGGCAGCAGCCCTTGTTATTGGTCTTTCACTGGCTCTGTCCGGCTGCAATTCCGGGGGCTCTCCGGGGCCGGGCGGCACTTCGTCCCCCGTGGCGGCCGAGACGCCCACAGCCAGCACCACGCCGACTCCCACCCCCACACCCAGCGCCGTCTATAAGCCAGCCGACGCGTCCGGCCCCGCCCAAAACGTGCCGGTTCCCGTGTTGCCGGAAGTAGCCAAGACGGAAACGAAAGAAGGGGCAGAGGCATTTTCTAAGTATTGGTTCTCCGTCCTGAGCTATGCATATGAGACGGGTGACACTGTTGCTCTATCGAAGCTTTCCAAAGCTGAATGCACCTTCTGTCGGGGTCTCGTTGACGATATCGAAGCTGCTTGGGCTGAAGGTAAGTGGATTTCTGGCGGCCAAATAGAAGTTCCGGTTGCTACCGCCAAGCCTTCCACCAACGGCTCTATGCAGGTGGTTCTACAAGTACTTCAGAAAGAACTGGCTATCCATAACCACGACGGAAGCCTCTATCAAGAGAAGACAGCCGCAACAAATGCGGGAAGCGTCGCGATGGTGAAGTTCGCCGACGCAGCATGGGTGGTCAACGACCTTGGGCTGACCCGATAGCCATGGCCTACCTAGGCAAGGCCCTCGCAGTCCTCGCCTGCTGTGTGGTGCTTTTGATTACGTCTTTTTTGACTGCCTATGCAGAAGACACTTCGGACTCGAAGCCACGGATCGGCGGGGGCTTTGTGAACACCGGAGTTCGCGTAGGGGCTGATAATTGGGTGCCTGATCCCGGTACTGGCGAATTTAGTCGTGCTGAACCTGGGACTGTAAGCACCGACCCCAACGAGTACAAGTACGAGCTCCAATGCCACCTCGGCGGAGGAGACTTTGACACCCCTTGTCTTGCCCGCCAGCTCGACTGCAAGGACCGGGAGGACGGTGCCAAGGGCATTCCGGTCGTGTGGCTGTCGCGGCCGCGGGGCGTACCCGGCGCGGTTTGGGCGCATCACTCAGGACCCACCTGCCTTTACGATCCGAAGCCCGAGGACCTCCTGCCCCGGATCGCCGCCGATATCCAGCGTCAGTTCCAGAACCTGCCGGTCAACGCGGGGAAGGTTGTGGCGCAGCCCAGCCCCAATACCCTCCGGGGCGCGGAGACGAACTTTTACGCGGAAGCGATTGAACAGCAGTTCGACATCACCATGTTCGGCCAACAGGTACACGTGGTGGCGACACCCGTCCAATACACCTGGAACTACGGGGACGGCACGGTTTTCGGCCCCCAGCCGTCAATGGGCGGCGCCTTGCCGCAGGACAGGTGGGGCGAGAAGACCCGGACCAGCCACGCCTACGCATCCACCGGCGATTTCCAGGTGGTGCTGACAACCTCGTTCCAAGGCACCTATTCGGTGAACTCCGGTCCACCCCTTCCGATACCCGGCCAGGGCCAGTTCAGCGCGCCCCCGCAAGGGATCAGCGTCTGGCGCTCGCTCACCCGCAACTACGCCGACGACTGCAACGCCAATCCCCAGGGGCAGGGCTGTCCGGGTGCCGGAGCGCCACGGTAGGTTCAAAAGCAGGGCAGAACTGGCTGTGATCCCCATCGCACCAGCGAAAGTCCGGAATAGTTGCACGCGCCCCACAGTTGGCAAAGGCAGTACGTCTTCAGCCTTCGAAAGGAACTGCGCATGCTGTTTTCCCCACTCACCCTCGGCGAACTTGAACTTCCCAACCGGCTGGTGATGGCACCCCTGACCCGCCTCCGCGCCGGCCAGGAAGGCATCCCGGGCCCGCTCGTCGTCGAGCACTACCGCCAGCGCTCGTCCCTTGGCCTCATCGTCAGCGAGGGCACCTACCCCACCCCCGCAGGACAGGCCTATCCCGGCCAGCCGGGCATCGTCACCCAGGAGCAGGTTGCAGGGTGGAAAAAGGTTACGGATGCCGTCCACGCCGAAGGCGGGCGCATGTTCGCCCAGATCATGCACGGCGGCCGGGTTTCGCACCCTGACATCACCGGCGGTCTGCACATCGTCGCCCCCAGTGCCGTAGCGATTGACGGCGACGTCCGGACGCCGGCCGGCAAGAAGCCCTACCCGGTGCCGCAGGCACTGACCACCGACGAACTCCCCGTCGTCATCCAGGAGATCGTCAACGCCTCCCTGAACGCAATTGAGGCAGGGTTCGACGGTGTGGAACTGCACTCGGCCAACGGTTACCTCCTGCACGAGTTCCTAGCGCCGAATTCCAACATCCGGACCGACAGCTACGGCGGATCACCCGAGAACCGCGCCCGTTTTGTGATCGAAACGGTCAACGCAGTGGTTGCCGCCCTCGGCGCGAACCGGGTGGGCCTGCGCATTTCCCCGGAGCACAACGTCCAGGGCATTGCCGAGACCGACGCCGCGGATGTTCGTGCTACGTACGAAGTCCTCGTGGACAGCATTGCGCCGCTCAACCTCGCCTACCTGAGCATCCTGCACCACGAACCTGCCGGCGAACTTGTCCAGGACCTTCGCGTACGCTTCGGCGGCACCTTCCTGGTGAACACAGGCTTCGGCGTGGTCACCACCCGGGAAGAAGCCGTGAGCCTGGTGGCTGAGGGCCATGCGGACGCCGTGGTGGTGGGCCGCCCCGCGATCGCTAACCCGGACCTTGCCCGCCGCTGGAAGGAAAGCCTTCCGCTGAACGAGCCCGACGCCTCCACCTTCTACGCCGAAGGCGCCACCGGTTACACGGATTACCCGGCCTACCAGGGCTGAGCGGCTTACCAGGGCTGAGCGGCGGATCGGCCGAGTCGAACAAAACGACGACGGCGGCACCCATCATGGGTGCCGCCGTCGTTGGCTGTCTGGGGTGCTGGTCCCGGGCAGCAACACCGGAAGGTCATCCGACGACCTCACAGCTGAAGAATTATGTGGCCCGCCGGACTCCATCGGATGCCGGCGGTGATCAGATGCTACTCCAACGAATGGACTCTTACCAGAGCCAGTTTTGCCGCAAGGAAAAAGCGCTAGAGCACGGCTTCCCGGCCGGTCCCTTCCTTCATCACCAAGCGCCCGTCCTCGATGGACACCAGCACACTCTTGGGCCTGCCGCTGACCTTGGTGATGGCTTTCAGCCCACGGTTGGTGACCTCAACGCCCACCTGGGCACCCTTGGCCGGCAGCTCTACCGAGACCTCTGACGCGATGCCGAGAAGCGGATTCGTGGAAATCCCCACATCCCTGCGCACAGCCTTCCCGTTCACGGTCACGGTGACGTTCGCTTCGTCGAACCCGTCCTGAAACACAACCAGCAATTCCCGCATGGTGGCCTCTTCCTCGAGCATGGGTGCCAGTGATGGCTAGTCCACTACAGCACTTTGCGCGTCCCAGGGGAATACCTGCTTCTCCCTATGGCGCCTCAGCGAGTACGGCGGCGGTGGAGCCCCGCAGGCCGGTAAGGCAAGATGTTCTGGTGACCCAAATGCCAGGACCTTCCGCCGCTTCCGTCCGCCCCAGCGCATCAGGGGAGGACCAACTCTTTGCCCAGATCGCTGCTGAGCTGGGGGTCAAGGCCTGGCAAGTGAAGGCTGCAGTTGAATTGCTCGACGGCGGCTCGACAGTTCCGTTCATCGCCCGGTACCGCAAGGAAGCCACCGGGACGCTGGACGACACCCAACTCCGCGACCTCGACGAACGGCTCCGCTACCTCCGGGAGCTGGCGGACCGCCGTCGTGCCGTCCTCGACGCGATCGAAGCGCAAGGCCAGCTGACGCCGGAACTGCGCAAGGCAATCTTGGCGGCGGACACCAAGTCGCGGCTTGAGGACATCTACCTGCCGTTCAAGTCCAAGCGGCGGACGAAGGCCCAGATCGCCCGGGAAGCAGGCCTGGAGCCGCTCGCGGACACACTCTTGAAGCGGCCGGACCTGGATCCCGACCGCGAGGCCGCGAAGTACCTCAACAGCGCGCATTCCGTTGATGACGCCGCCGCCGCGCTCGCAGGTGCACGCTCCATCCTGGTGGAAAGGGTGGCCCAGGATCCCGACCTCGCAGCGAATTTGCGGGACCGGCTGTGGGTCCAGGGCCGGATGGTGTCCCGCGTCAAGAAGGGCAAAGAGGCAGAAGGCCAGAAATTTGCGGACTACTTTGAGTTCGCCCAGGCGCCGGACAGGATGCCGTCCCACCGGGTCCTCGCGCTGTTCCGCGGGGAGAAGGACGGCATCCTTGAGCTGGACCTCGCCGAAGCCGATCCATCGGACGAGGCCGCCCTCACCGCCGCCCGCGCCCGCTACGAGTCCGCCGTGGCCAGGTTCCTCGGGGTCGCCGACCGCGGCCGCCCCGCCGACGCCTGGCTGCTGCAGACCGCGCAGGTGGCATGGCGCTCGCGCGTGCTGTCCCGCCTCACCTCTGATCTCCGGGCAAGATTATTCGCGGCGGCGGAAGACGAAGCGGTCAGGGTGTTCGCAGCAAACCTCCGCGACGTCCTGCTGGCCGCCCCTGCTGGAAACCGCGCCACGCTGGGGCTGGATCCCGGACTGCGCACGGGCGTCAAGGTCGCAGTGGTGGACGGCACCGGCAAGGTGGTGGCCACAGACACGGTCTACCCGCACGCCCCGGCACGCAGGTGGGACGACGCCCTGGCCACCCTGGTGCGGTTGGCGCGGCAGCACGCCGTCGAACTCGTAGCCATCGGCAACGGCACGGCGTCCCGCGAGACGGACAAATTGGCTGCCGAACTGATCAAGCTCCTCCCGGACGTGGACTGGAAACCGCAGAAACTCGTGGTGTCCGAGGCTGGCGCGTCCGTCTACTCTGCTTCCGCGCTCGCCGCCGCGGAACTGCCGGGAATGGACGTTTCGCTCCGGGGCGCCGTTTCCATTGCCCGGCGGCTGCAGGATCCGCTGGCCGAACTCGTGAAGATCGACCCCAAATCCATCGGCGTGGGCCAGTACCAGCACGACGTGACGGCGTCGAAGCTGGACCGCAGCCTGGACGCCGTCGTGGAGGACTGCGTCAACGCCGTGGGTGTTGACGTCAACACCGCCTCGCCCGCGCTGCTGAGCCGGGTGGCCGGCGTCGGTCCTTTGCTGAGCGAAAACATTGTGGCCTACCGGAACGAGCACGGACCCTTCAACAAGCGCACCGACCTCAAGAAGGTACCGCGGCTGGGCGCGAAGGCCTTCGAACAGTGTGCCGGCTTCCTGAGGATCTCCGGAGGAGCCGAGCCGTTGGACGCGTCGAGCGTGCACCCGGAGGCATACGCCGTCGCGCGCAAGGTTTTGAAGGCCGCCGGCGCGGCCCCGGCGTCGTCCCTGGACCCACAGAAGTTCGTTGACGATACCTTCGGTCTGCCGACGGTCAGGGACATCTTGGCTGAGCTGGACAAACCGGGGCGCGACCCCCGGCCCGCCTTTGCCGCCGCCACCTTCTCGGAGGGGATCGAAAAGATCGCTGATCTGTTGCCGGGCATGATTCTCGAAGGAACCGTGACCAACGTTGCGGCGTTTGGTGCCTTCGTGGACATCGGAGTCCACCAGGACGGCCTGGTCCACGTCTCCGCCCTGGCCAACCGCTTTGTGTCCGATCCGCGCGAGGTGGTGAAGTCCGGTCAGGTGGTCAGGGTCAAGGTCCTGGAAGCTGATCCTGAGCGGAAGCGGATTTCGTTGACCCTAAGGCTCGACGACGAACCGGCCAGCGGCGGTGCAGGTTCCGGGCGGAGCGGCTCGGCGAAGCCCGGGGCAGGGAGACCGGGCGGGAACGACAACCGCCGGGGAGTGGGCGGCGGCAAGGGTGAGCGCAGTGGACGTCCGGACCGGCAACAGCCAGGGAAGCAGCCGTCAGGCAGGACCGTGGGTGGTGGCCGTCCCACTCCTGTAGCCCAGCCCGTCAACACGGCAATGGCGGAGGCGCTCAGGAAGGCCGGCCTGGGCAAGTAGTCCATCAGGGCTTTTGGCAGTGGCGGCTTTTCTGCAAGGGTGGAGTATGACCTATTTCCTGGAGTACACAGTTCCTGCCGCTCCCGGTGATGCCGAGTTCGAGTTCCCGCACGACGAGATCAACACCGGCACCACGGTTCCGCTGACCCAGACCGGCGCCGACGTGGTGCACACGCCCGAGCTCCCGGCCCGTACGGCAATTATCGGAGCTACCGTGCCCGAGGCGAAGCTCGAGGCTGAGCAGCTGATCACCCACAGCCGCGCCTCGGAGGCATCCTTGTACTTCGACCCGTCGAACTCCCTGCAGGCGGGGGTGGGCACGCTGGTGAGTACTTTCAGCGAAGGCCAGGGCTGGCAGGACGTCTAAAGGTTTGCATCAGCCGGATCGTGAGGTTTAGCCGGTGGCGCTGGCGCAGACCAGGCGTGGCCTGCCGAATCTGGTCCGGACTCCAGGCGAGTAGAGGACAGACTCGGGCGGCCCGCCCACACTGATGCTGGCAGCTTTGATGAGTCCGTCGCTGAGCTGGTGGACATTAGCTCCGAACAGTGGCCACGCTTGGTGCGTGTTCGGTATGAAGGCCGTCCTTCCGAAGAAGTGCCCATGCATGCCGAACCTGGCGGTCAGAAAGACTGACAGGGGATCGCCGGCGGCGGCGCGGAGTCTGGGAACCACCGTGAAGTCGCTGCGTGCCGCCGCGCTGCCGAACCGGCGCACGGAGTAGCCCACAGGAAATTCATCAGTGATCGCGGCGGCCTCGACCTCGCTGTGGCCATGCTGGCGCCGGACGACGCTACTGCCGGGAAAAGGCGGCCTTTGCCGGATACGGGACCACACGTAGGGAATTCCCACCGCTCGCGTTGCCAGAACGACGGGCAGCCGGTTCGCATCCAGGCTCAGGAACACTACGCCGCGGGTCCCATTTGGTTCCCGCGAATACAGCCGAACGTTGACCTCGTTGAAGCTCCCCAGATAGGGAATGCCCGGCCCGCGTCCAAGTCCCGCCTGTTCCATGCGGAAACCGATCAGGCCCACCCACGAACTGCCGTCGAACACGTCCGGCCGGACGCCATCGGGCATGAAAGTTGCTGCCTCTTCCTCCGTGATGCGCCAGTGGAGGAAGACTGCGTCGAGCCACCGCTGGTCGGAGAATACCGGCGCAGGAAGTTCCGGTGGCCGCGGCCACACTGCCGGGGCACCCAAGTTTCCGGTCAAGGCCCATGTGCTCCTTCGATTGGCCCGGCTGAATAGGCTCGCTGGACTGATCTAGGCAGAGAAATTCAGCAACGTTCGCACTGATGTGCCCGTCATGCTTGAAGCCTAACTGAGGCTGCCGGTCCCCGGGTGGTGTTGTCGAAGGAAGGGCCGGGCCGGGCCGGAAGAGCCTGATGGCAAGGGGGGGGTCCCTGCCGGGACTTCTGGGCAACCGTAGTGGCAAGGCCGTCTGGTTCATTCGTATTGGTGGGGTGGTGGTGGGGGTTTGAAGTAGTGGTTTTGTTGGGGTTTTTGGGTGGGGTCGAGGTGGGGTGGGGGGATGAAGGTTGGGGTGTGGTTGGTGGTGGTGATGGTCCATTGTTCTTTGTGGATGAGGTGGTGGTGGTGACTGCAGAGCAGGACGCCGTTGTTGGTGGTGGTGGGTCCGCCGTGTGACCAGTAGGTGATGTGGTGGGCTTCGCACCAGGGTGCGGGGATGGTGCAGTTGGGGAAGGCGCAGCCTTGGTCTCGGGTGGTGAGGGCGGTGCGTTGGGCTGGGGTGAAGAGGCGGGTTTTGCGGCCGAGGTCGAGGATTTCGCCGTTGGTGCCCAGGAGCGCGGGGATGATGTCGGCGTCGCAGGCGATTTTGCGCAGGGTGGTGGCGGCGACGGGGCCGGTGAACGCGAAAGCCCCTTTCCCTGTCCCTGTGCCTGTCTGTGTCCCTGGTGGTGCGGGTATTCCCGGTTTTGCTCCCGGCCGGTCCTGTGTTCCTGCTCCCGGCCCTTTCCCTGTCCCTGTTTCTGGGCTGTGGGTGGTGGTGTGGGTGGGGAAGAGGTCCCGGTAGTGGATGGTGGCGATGATTTGGGGTTTGTTGCCGCCGGTGGTGGGCAGGGTGTTGGTGGCGAGTGCGGTTTTGGCGGCGGTGATGATGCCGTCGAGTTGTTTTTGGGCGCGGGTGCGCCGGTCCAGGTCCGGCAGGTCGGGCGGGGCCGGCTGGGCAGGCAGGTCGGGCACGGCTGCTGTTTCGGCTGTTCGTCCGTGGTGTTCGGTGCCGGTGCCGGTGCTGGTGTTTGGGGTGGTGGTGCGGGGGTTGGTGGCGGTGTTCATGACGGTGAGGAGGTGTTCGTATTGGTCGGTGGTGGCGAAGATTTCGAGGTGGTGCAGGCCGTGGCGTGGTTTGCGGATGAAGGCGCCTTGGGTGTGGCGGAGGGCTTCTTCGGTGGGTTCGGTGCCGTCGGCGTCGATGGTGTCGGTCCAGCGTTGGGCCAGGCGGGCGAGGAAGTCGGGGTCGGTGGTGGTGGCCGCGGTGGTGAGGTGCTCTTCGATCCGGTCCAGCGTGTGGGGGGTGGTGTGGTGTTGGAGCCGGTCCAGGGTGGCGGTGATGAGGGTCGCGGCGTGGGAGGACACGGCCGGTGCCTGGAGGGTTCCGGTGGGCGGTTGCGGGGTCCTGTCCGTGCCGGGGTGGGGTGTGAGGGCGGTGGCGAGGTGGGGCCGGGTTGGCGGGAGTGGTTCGCCGGTGAGGCTGGTGCGGGGCAGGGTGTGCTGGGCGAGGGTGAGGCGGCGGCGTGCTTCGCGGATGGGGATGCGGAGCCTGAGGCGGAGGAACTCTGCGGTGTTGCGGCAGCCGTCATCGGCAGGGGAGGGCACGGCAGGGTGGGTGGTCCTGGCCGCGGCCTGGGTGATGGCTTGGGTGCGGGTCCGGTCCACAGTCAGGGCTGAGATGAGTTGCAGGTACTCCACGGTGCGGGCAAGGTTCTCGACCCGGGCGGCGTAATCGGCGGCCTCGACATAGGTGGCGGTGGCCAGCACGCCCGGGGCGGCCAGGGCGGCGGTGGCGAGTTCTTCGGCAAGTGCCCCGAGGATGGCAGGGCCGGATCCCTCCCCGCCGGGGACGGCGCGAAGGCGGGCCGGACTCGTCCGCCGGCTGCCGGCGTCGTCAGCGTTCCCGCCGAACAACCCACCGTATAACCCGCCGAACGGCCCGTCCAGCTGCTTCCCAATGGCCTCCATAACCCAACTCTGCCAGCCACCACCGACAATCAAGAGCCCCCAAAACCCCTATGTGGAAATCCCAACCCCGGGTGCTCAGCGTGGGGCGGCGGCGGAGCCGGTACGGGCCGCGGCCGGCTCCTTTTGCCAGGGCCAGCGCCCCGTGATTTCCAATTCCAGGGAGAGGCTGAGGAACGTCCTGATCAGCACGATGATGGCCAGCACCCCAACGCTGGCGAACGTGGGCGTGACGGCAACGGTGCGGATGATGTCGGCGGCGACGAGCAGTTCAAGGCCCAGCAGGATGGACCGGCCCAGCAACTGGCGGTAGGACCGGTAGAAACCCAGCTTCCCGGCCCCCGGCGGAAGCTGGCGCGGCTGATGGCCACGGATCGCCAGCGGGAGGGACACCACGGCCCCGATCACCATCACCGCGACTCCCGCAAAGTCGACAAGCTGCCCAACTGCCTCAATGACCTGCCGAAATTCCATGCCCCGCCTTAGCTCGGGCCAGGCATCCCGCGGCCAACCTGGCTGTAACCCATTGGACGGCGGCCTTCGTCACGGATGGCGGATGCCGTTCCCTGCTATGACGTCCCTGTACCCTTCCCGGAACGTGGGAAACGTGAAGGTGAACCCGGTGCTTCGGAGCAGGTGGTTACGGCAACGCTTGTTGCCTCCACGAGCGGGACCGGCGTCACCCACCCGGGGTTCTGGAAGCCCAAGTTCGGCTGCAAGGAACCGCAACACGGAACCCAGCTCGGCCGGCTCATCATCCACGCCGATATATGCCGGCGCGGGCGCAGCCTCCATGGTGGCAAGGTGCACAATGGCGGCCGCTGCATCGTCACGGTGGATCCGGTTGGTGTAGCGCACGTCCTCGGGAACCACGGCCGAGCCTGTCTTCACGTGGTCAATCAGCCGCGTCCGGTCCGGCCCGTAGATGCCTCCCAACCTGAGCGCAATACCGGTGGTCCCGGTTCCCGCAAGCCTGTTGTGCAGGAGATCCTCGGCTTCCACCAGCACCCGTCCGGAGAAGCCGCCCGGATCCGGCGCCGTGGATTCGTCCACCCAGCCGCCACCCGCATCGCCGTAGACGGCCGTGGAGGAAACAAATAACACCCGGTCCGGGTGCACGCCGTCACGCTCGAGCGCATCCAGGACATGTGCCACACCACGTACATACGCCGTCCGGTATGCCTCTTCCGAGGGGGAATCGGCAGCGACGGCAATGACGACGGCGGTGGTGTCCGCAGGGACTGGCGGCAGTTCGGGCGAGCCCAGGTCCGCCGCAGCACCTTCAATGGCTGCCGGAAGCTTCGCAGGGGACCGGCGCCAGCCCACAACCCTGTGCCCCGACGCAGCGAACCTGAGCCCCGCTTCGGTACCCAGGTCGCCGCACCCTGCCAAAAGAATCGTCACGGCCTACGGCGCCTCAACCGGGAAGAACACGCGCGGATCCTGCAACAGCGCCGGGTACGCGAACGCGGAGCGGTCAATGATCTCCATGACCTCGAAATTCCTGCCAAAGCGGCCGTCATCGAGGGTGATGGGGCGCCCCACGACCTGTCCCACGGCGAACCTGGCTCCGTTCTCGAACGGAACCGCAACCGGCGTCTTCCCCGGGAGGGTCCGGAACGCCTCCTCCTGCGCCGCGCGCTTGCGGGTGGGCTTCTTCTCCTGAGGCTTCGGGGGCGCCTTCTTGGGCGCCCGTGACGGCCGGCGGGACCCGTCGTCCACGTAGACAGGGGAGTAACCGTCATCTCCGGCCGACATCGCGGCCGCGGCCGCAGCGCTCCGGTTCACCGGCGGAAGCGCAACGGTCCTGAGCGACTGGGGGTCGACGTCGTCATGCGGCTCCCGCAGGATCCAGAGAATGTCCCCCTCCGGTTCCTGCGGCAGGAATTCGTGCCGGGGTTCTGGCCAGACGTAGTCCATGTCCGGAATGGCGTCCGGGAAAACGGACGTGTAGAACTTCGGTTCCTTGTGCACCAGCTTGGAACGGTGGCTCAGGTGGAAGTCGGGGTCCCCGAGCCAGGGCGGCAGGATGATCTTGGCGGCGTAGTCCGGATGGGCAGCCTGCGGCGCAAACTCGGCGATGTTCGCCCGGGTGTTGTCCGGGTGGCCACGTTCGATCCATTCGTCCACCATCGCCAGCCCATACATGGTGAGGGCCGGCACGTGGCCCATCCACATGCGGATGGCGGGGTGGGTCTGCCAACCGTACCCGGGAATCACCAGGGCGCGGAGGGTCTGCAGCGCTTCAACCCGCTGCTTGCCCAGCCGTGCAGTGTCCAGGGCTTTGGCGCTTTGGCGGAAGTCAGGGTACGGGAGGAAGGTTTGCATCTATTCAGTCTGACGGTCCCCGGCGGAAGTGCCAATTGCTGTGCCAACGGCCACATCGCGGAGAGGTTAATGTCCAAATAGTGGACGCATGCATACGACGTTCAGGTTAAACCACTAAGATCACCGCAACCCCAACCGCGTTTCGGAAGCTCTCTCATGACATCTACACCTGACAAAGCAGTCGCCCACGCCCGCACCGCCCTGCCCCGTTTCGGGCAGATGCTGGCCCCGGAAGCCCAGGGAATCCTGGTCCTCGACGAGTTCACCATCGATCCCGCCGCCGCGCGCAAGGACCAGCACCGGTTCCGCGACGGCATGGCCACCGTGGCCAGGACGGTCCGGCGGATCGCCGCCCTTCGCGTGGTCATCGCGCTCGTGGCCATCGGCAACCTGCCCCTGTTCCTGCTGTCCAGCGGCGTGTGGATCTACGGAGTCTCACTCGCCCTGGTCGTTGCGGTCCACGCAGCAGTGACGCTGCTCAACCGGCACGAACCGCGGCTCAAGCAGCGCTCCGCCCTGGAACTGCACATGCACCGCGAACGCAGCGCCAACTACCGCAAGGTGCGCGACGCCGTGAAATACATGATCGACACCCCCAGCCGCATGAACGAGCACCTCTACCTGGAGTTGCTGGCCGTCAAGCGTGTCGCCCTGAACCTTGCGCACGGCACGGTTGCCCTGCTGGACACCAGCGATGACTCCGCCTGGAAGGTGCGGATCGTCCGCGAACTGCCGGCCAACTGACCGGCGGTTCCCTGCCGACTCCGGCAGCGGCCCGGGAATTAAAAGAACGACGCCGGCACATCCCTTGTGGGGGTGTGCCGGCGTCGTCTTTTGGTCAACGGAATTTGTCTATCGCCGACCTGTCTGTGTCGCCTTCCAAAAGGCGGGCGGCCAGGGGGCCGCTGGGGATGCCGCCTCAGGCGTTACGCGGGAAGCTGGATGACCTGTCCCTCGAACACGAGGTTCGGATCCGAAATGGTGTCCAGGTTGGCGTCGGCAAGATGCTGCCAGCCGCCCTGGATGCCCAGCTTGTCGGCAACAATGCTTAAGGTATCCCCGGCCTGCAGCGTGTAGGTCTCGCCGCTAAGGGCAACCGACGTAGCATGCCGCGGCGCCGGTGCCTGCTTAACCGGAGCACTTTGAGCCGGGGCACTTTGAACCTGGACGCTCTGCGTGGGAGCAGCCTGGACGGGCGCGCTCTGGACCGGGGCTCCGCCGCCCCCGCTCAGGCCGAGCTGGGACGCGCAGGAGGGCCAGGCACCCCAACCCTGGGAGGCCTGGACCCGCTCCGCTACCGCGATCTGCTGTTCACGGCTGGCATCCGCGGGGGAGCCGGTTCCGCCGTAAGCGGCCCAGGTGCTGGAGGTAAACTGCAGGCCGCCGGAGAAGCCGTTACCGGTGTTGATGGACCAATTGCCGCCGCTCTCGCACTGGGCGAGTGCATCCCAGGTGGAGGTCGGGGTGGCTGCGTTGGCCGCCGTGGCTGAGAGGGCCAAACCTGCCGCGGAGACGGCGGCCAGGGTGACTCCACGGCGTGCGGCAGTACGGAATTTGGTGTTTTTCATGATGGTGATGCTCCTGAAGGCCACCAGCGCTGGTTCCGTCCCCGGAGATCGTCGCGCCACTGCCCGCCCCTGACAAATAGAGGTCACTGTCGGTGGCTGCCGCTGGGCAGTTCTGGTGGAGGCAGCACCGGGCAATCAAAGAGCCCGCCGGGCGGGCATGCATTTCACGCTAGGACATCGCTTGGGCGTTATCAAATCGAGATTCCAGCAGGGGTGTCGGGTAGGTGCAGTGCATCTGCGGGGAGCCGGCGGTCTTTAAGGCGTCGAAGTCCCGGGCAGGCGCAAAACCGGGAGGGGCATTATCCTGACCGGATGGACAACTTTGCCGGCGGCAGCACCATGCCCGAAACCGAAACGGACCCTGCGGAACCCGCAGCCCCTGCCAAGCCCCTCCCGGTGGCAGAACTGCACCTGCACATCGAGGGCACGCTGCAGCCCGAGCTCATCTTTGCCTTGGCCGAGCGCAACGGTATTGCGCTGCCGTATTCCGGTCTGGACGAACTCCGCGAGAAGTATGAGTTCACGGATCTGCAGTCCTTCCTTGACCTCTACTACGCCAACATGGCGGTGCTGCGTACCGAGCAGGACTTTGCGGACATGACCCGGGCCTACTTGGAGCGGGCTGCTGCCGCCGGGGTCCGGCACGCGGAAATCATGATGGACCCGCAGGCGCACCTCTCCCGCGGCATTCCCCTTGAGGCGTGCGTCAGGGGTGTGGCATCGGTGCTGGCGACCTCGGAGGAGGACTACGGTATCTCCACTATCCTGATCGCGGCATTCCTCCGGGACCTGCCGGAGGACTCCGCGCTGGAAGTCCTCGGCCGGCTGCTGGCCATGAATGCGCCCATCGGTGCCATCGGCCTGGATTCGGCCGAAGTGGGAAACCCGCCGTCCAAGTTTGAGCGGCTGTACGCGAAGGCGCGTGAAGCAGGCCTGCGGTTGACGGCGCACGCGGGGGAGGAGGGCCCGGCGTCGTACATCATCGAAGCCCTGGACCTCCTGGGCGTGGAGCGGATCGACCACGGCATCCGCTGCATGGATGACCCCGACCTGGTGGAGCGCCTGGTGGACGAACGCATTCCCCTGACGGTCTGTCCCCTGTCCAACGTCCGGCTCCGTGCCGTGGATACTCTGGCCGACCATCCGTTGCCCGCGATGCTGGCCGCCGGACTCAACGTCTCGGTCAACTCAGACGATCCCGCCTACTTCGGCGGCTACGTGGATGACAACTTTGCGCAGCTGACTTCGGTGTTTGAACTCTCTGATTTCGACAGGGCACGCCTTGCAGCGAACTCCATCCATTCCTCGTTCGCGTCAGAGGAGCGGAAAGCGGAGCTGCTGGCGGAATTGAACGGCAGGGAAGTGTCCGACTGACCGCTGCTGTGTCGGGGGCAACAGCCGGTCTTTCTGCCCGGTAAACTAAGTGCCGCAGGCGTGTCTGGGGAGTGCAGGGCAGCATCCATGCCAGCACTTGAGGGTTATGCAGACAGCCCTTACCCGAGACCTCCGCCTCACTTGCGGCACTATCCGCTTCATAGTCGGTCACGACACGCAGAATTTACCAATTAAAGTCGCGCGATTTAATCGGCTGTTGGCAAGATGCCTAAGACCGATCGCTTTTATATAAGGGGAATCATGGCCAAGTCCACCGCAGAAAACACCTACCTTCGACTCAAGACCGTGCTCGATGTCCTGACCGAAGGCGTGTGGTCCGGCGATGCACTGAATGCAGGCCAGGTCCTGGCGGAAGCAACTGCCCGCGTGCCGTTCAACGAGCATGAGGCAGAACTTCTCAGCGGCGGAATCCCGCGCGGCCACAAGACCCTCACCTCCGCCACCGCCAAGCTGGTCAAGGCCGGCTGGCTGATCAAGGGCCGCTCGGGCTGGACCATCACCGAGGACGGCATGCGCGCTACCGTCGCCTTCCCCGACGCTGATTCCTTCGCCGCAGCGCTCGACGCCGGCACTCCCGTCCCTGCCGATACTCCCGTTCCCACGGCTCCCGAAGGCTTTGTCCGCCCGGTCTCCGCCGCCGCGGCGACGCTGGAGGTTCCGGCCAAGGAGGAGGCTCCGAAGAAGACCGCCAGGAAGGCTCCCGCGAAGAAGGCCGCCTCGGCGGTGGGCAAGGCAGCCAAGGCGATCGAAGACGCCGTCGAACCCGTAGTGAAGGCAGTACGCAAGGGCAAGGCTTCGGCCAAGGACAAGGCACCAGCAGCAGCCCCCGCTGCCGAGACCTCCGCCGCCACCGAGCCGTTCGAGGGCCCGGACGTTGAAACCCTTCCGCAGCCCGAAGCTGTGGCCTTGGCTGGTGACTTCAACACCATCCTGGGTGCCCCGGAGAACTGGGCACCGCAGTACGACGAAGCGCAGATGGAATTCGATTTCCTGGACCAGCTGTGGAAGAAGAGCGCCGAGCTTCCCGCCGGGTTCTACACCTTCAAGATCGCCCTCAACCGATCCTGGACTGAGAACTACGGTGCCTTCGGCACGTTCGACGGTCCCAACCACGAGTTGCACCACGCCGGCGGCAAGGTGACCATCCGCTACAACCACGCCACCCGCGACATCACCATCAACTAAGGAATGCATCCGCCCGGCCGGGCCGCGCTGACTGTCGTTTCCAAACAACGGTGACAGGTAGCGCGGCCCGGCCGGGACGGCAAGCTGCGGACGAGGAGGTCCACCATGGGTAGGCACGCAGGGCCCGCGCAGGAAAACCCGGCGCAGGCCAATATCCGGCTGGACGCGCGCGTGTCCGGCATGGTGCAGGCTGTGGGCTTCCGCTTCCGGACCATGGGCCAGGCTGAGGACCTTGGACTTTCCGGCGAAGTGAAGAACCTCGACGACGGTTCGGTTTCCGTGGTGGCCGAGGGGCCCGAGCCGAAGGTGCGCCAGCTCCTGGAGTGGCTCAAATCCGGCCGCACGCCGGGCCGGGTGGACAACGTGGAGGCATCGATGTCCGAAGCCTCCGGTCAATTCCGGGGCTTCCGGGCGCACTGAGTCGCTCCCGCGGCAGCGACGTTCCCGCGGCGCCGTCAGGGGGCCTGTCCCGCGCTAATCCCGCGGACTAAGCCCGATGAAGGCCCCGAGTTCCTCCAGCCCCGCGGGCTTGTGCGGCATGTAGCTGGTGAGGTCGGGGGAACGGATGATGACCGCGCGCCACTGGCCGCGGGACACCGCCACGTTGATGCGGTTCCGGTTGAGCAGGAACTCCGCTCCCCGCGGAGCCTCTGACACGGCCGAGCATGCCATGGAGACCAGCACCACGGGAGCTTCCTGGCCCTGGAACTTGTCCACGGTGCCCACCCGGACATCGGGCAGTCCGGCCTCCGCCAGGTGCCTGCGGATCAGGTGGACCTGGGCGTTGTAGGCGGCCACCACCAGCAGGTCCTGCTGCCCGAGGGGGCGGGATTCGGTCTCCGGGCCGCAGGTCCATTTCAGGCCAAGGTGCCGGCGGGCCTGGCTTACCACTTCTGCAGCTTCTTCTTTTGACGCGGTGGCGTTGCCGGTGTGGTTGACGAACACCGTCTCCACCCCGGGCGCCAGGACCTCCAGTTCGCGAAGGGACGCGGCCGGAGCCGATGCCAGCCTTCCCTCGTAGCTGAGGTTCGACACTGCCCGGCACAGGTCCGGATGCATCCGCCAGGTATCGGCGAGGAAGTAGCCCAGGCTTACGGGAAGGGTGGCGTGGCCGGCCGCGAGCCAGCCAAGCGCGGACTGGTCCACTGGTTCCGGGTGCGCGCCCTGGGTGACTTGCGGGAGCTGCTGGGGATCGCCAAGCAGGAGCAGCCGCGTACCCGCGACGCTGACCGCCAGGGTGTTGGCCAGCGAGAACTGCCCGGCCTCGTCAATGACCAGGAGATCGAGGGACCCGGCGGGGACTTCCTTGCCGGTCATGGTCCAGGCGGTGCCGCCCACCAGGCATCCGCCCGGGGATGCCAGCAGGCGGGACACGTCGCCTTCTGAGGTGAGGTTCCAGGGGACAGGATGGGGTGCGGCCAGTTTCTTGCCCACCACCTGGGGGTCCACTCCGCCGGTTTCGATTGCCCGGCAGAGCAGGTTTTCCACCACGTTGTGGGACTGGGCAACCACCCCGACCTTCCAGCCCTCGGCCACCAGCCTGCCGATGACATGGGCACCAACGTAGGTTTTGCCTGTCCCTGGCGGACCCTGGACGGCCAGATAGGAGTGGTCCAGGTCCCGCAAAGATTCGGTGATGGCCGGCGCGTAATCGGCTGAACCATCGTCGCCATGCCGGACGTCCGCCGGCCCTGGCAGCGAGTGGAACCGCGGCGGCAACTTGCGCAGGATGTCCAGGCCCGGTTGCGCGGGGAGGGACGGCACCGAAGCCCCGACAGCGCTGGCGATGTCCGCGATGGCTGCTTCAATGCTGGCGGTGGCCAGGGGCTGGTCCTCCGTCAGTGCCACCGGAAGGTGCGGATAGGCGCGAACTTTCCCGGTCTCCCGCTCGGCAATGGTCACGAAGTGTTCCGGGCTGTCCGGTGCCGGCTCCAGTTCGCTGATCCTGGTCCCGAAGGAGTAGGCCCTGGTCCCCGGGGCAGCGTCCGGGGCGGTCATGCCATCAGGTCCCGGGGCGTCGTACAGCCGGCACCAGTTGGAGTCGGCGCGGAAATCGGAGCCCTCCGTCATGGTGCCTCGGAGCTTCAGGACGCGGGTTTGCATCCGTTCCCGGGGCTTGGCCAACGCCCAGTCCGAGACGACTTCCGCTGACGATACAACGAACACGTTGCGTTGGTCGGACCAGTTTTCCAGCGGCGCCTCGACCCGGTCGAAGTGTTGCCACCAGAACTGCTTGCGCTCACGCCGGTGATATCCGGTGGCTGCCGCAACCATGGCGATGGCACGCTCGTCGTCAGTCCACGGGCGGTTGTCCGGCAGGCCGGCAAGATACTCGCGGAGCCGACGTTCTTCGGCGGTTTCGTCCTGTGCATCCTGGCGTCCGTCGACTGCGGGATCTGTCGGGGGAGCAACGGTCAAAGCAGCCGCCGCAGGGGCGTCCCCTGACGCTTGGGCGTCCGCACGGGCCACGGAAGCGATTCGAAGCAACCAGTCACGCAGCCGAAGGGTGGAGAGGCAGTCGTACCGGTTGTAGTCGGAAATCGACGCCAGGATGGTGTCGGCCTCGTCCTGCCGCCCTTCATCGCGGGCGGCACAATAGGCGGCGTAGGCCACCACCGAAGCGCCGGCGTCCTTGACGTCCCCGGACCGGAGGTTGTCTCCCATGTACAGCGGTTCAAGCTTCTTGATGGAGTACGACGCCTCCGAGATCCGAAGGGAATGCCGCACCGTGGCGTACAGGTCCACCAGCAGCCCCTGCCGGAGCCAGTCATCCACCGTGTCCTCGCCCGCCTGGTGCGCAAGCGAAAGGTTCCGCAGCGCGGTCTTTTCGTACGGGGCGTAGTGGTAGACGTGCATGTCCGGGTACCGGGCACGCCGCTTCTCCACGTAGTCCAGGAAGTCCAGGAAGGCGCGGCGCTCCCCGGAACGGGAGTGCGCCCAGAACGGGCGGAAGACGGGATCGCCTTCCGCACCAGGCACCGGGGCCTCGATGACGCCAAAGAGGTACTCAATGCCCCACGCGCCGGTGGCCGGGTCCTGCCACAGCGGATCGCCCTCGAAGTCGAAAAAGATGTCCCCGGCACTGGGGGCGGGCAGCGATCCGATGGTGTTGTCCGGAAGGACCGTGTAGGAGACCGTGTGCGGCTGGCCATCCTTGGTAAATGTCCTCGAGCCTGCGGGCTGGTCCAGGCCCAGCTGCATCCTCGCCTGGGCGCGGAGCCGGGCCACGGAGTTCCTGGCTTCGCCGGCCGGCATGGCTGCCAGTTCATCGATGCTGGTGATCTTCGCAGCATGAAGTTTCCGTCGCTGGACCACGGACATGCCCGCCACCATCAGCAGATCCCTGTGCAACTTCACCTGCTCGGCGCAGTAGTCGCAGCGCCCGCAATGCATAACGCCGGGCTGCTGCCACTGGACGGGACCACCGGCCGCCCGGTGGGTGGCTGTGAGTTGGCGGAAGCGCCGCCGTCGTTCACGGAAAACGGGCAGCAGGTCCGGCAGCGAATGGCTGCTCCGCAGCCAATCGTCGCCGACGCGGGTGCCGAGGACCAGCGTGACGGCGGGGGAGGGATCCAGCCCCATCCCGAGGAGCTGGTCGCCGTAGGCAGCCAGCTGCAGCAGGGCCCCCACCTTGGCGTGCCGGGCAAGCTTGGTGTCCCAGACCTCGTACCGGCCGGGGTTCCCGGTGCCTGCCGCCTCATTGACCAGGAAATCCGCGTAACCAAGGAACTCGCCGTCGAAGAAGGTGGCCTGGAACACGACGTCCGCCCCGGACCGCAGGGCAAGTTCGGTCTCTGCGTGTTTCGCCTGAAGCTCGCCGCGGAGGTTTTGGCCGCGGTCCAGTGAGTAGACGCCGGACCCGCGGCCCGCGTCCCATTGGCCGTACTTGGCCACCAGGCTGGCCAGCACGGTCTGTTCATGCCGGTCGCCCAGTTCGCCGGCGCGCTTCTGCATCTCATCGACCGGGAACTCTGCCTTGGGAGTACGCCCCAGCTTTTCGTCCAGGATTCGCAGCGTGCGGTACTCACACTCGGAAGCTGCCACAAGGTCGCTGGCGGAGAAGACCAGGTCCGACGGCGCAGCGGATCCGGCATGATGACCGGCAGCGTCCAGCAGAAACACGGGGCCTCCCCAACTGTTTGCGGGCCCGGAGACGGTTTCCCTGGCCTGGAATCAAACCTAGCAAGACGGACTGACAAACAGGCACCGTGGGTAATTGGTTAGCCCATTTGGGTGGTTGGAATTTCCGTGGACGCCGGAGTCCCGCAGCAGTACCCTTTCAGTGCGGGCAGCCGCCACAAGCGCCTGGCCGGGAGATGAAGAAGGCGCCCATCCAACTCCGGCGCCGCGTTTGGGTCTGCGATCTGGGGGCAACCAACCGGCCCTATCGGCTGCTGCGGGCCTTGGCCGCCGCCGGCAGCTAACGGAAATCCCATATCCCAGAAACGGTTCCAGTCATGACTGTCCTTCTTCGCCGCGCTGCCATCTTCAGCCTCGCCGGGCTGTCCATCCTCGCTGGGAGCGCCGCTCCGGCCCAGGCAACCAACGACGCCGCCAGTTGCGTCGGAATTATTGTTTCCACCCAGGCGCAGGCAGGGGAGCTTGACGTGAACTACTTCAAGGACCTGGCTGATGACGAAGACGCACCCAATTTCGGGCAATTCGTCCAAGGCGGTGCGCACTTGCACTACGGCTCGATGGAGGCATGCCTTCCTGATTAGCTCCTGATCAGCCAGCCTGACCAGGGCGCGCGCGACGGCGGGACTTCCCGCCGTCGTCGGCCGCACACCTTGGGTGACTTAAGTCAGGC
Source organism: Arthrobacter sp. SDR-2R (assembly GCF_057747955.1). Lineage (NCBI taxonomy): Bacteria > Bacillati > Actinomycetota > Actinomycetes > Micrococcales > Micrococcaceae > Arthrobacter > Arthrobacter sp. SDR-2R. The sequence goes on along the minus strand of NZ_CM173231.1, from coordinate 3,927,711 downwards.
GGGCAACGCTCCGCCGTGAAGGACGCCGGGCGGCGGCGTCGGAGAACAGCTCCGGGGTGGATTCCTGGATGCGCTGGACGTCCTCGAAGACGGCGCGAAGGTGAAGGCGCAGGCGGCTGTCCGCATCGGAAAGGTCGTTGGCTTCCAGTGCGTCCACCACGGCCGTGTGCTGCTCGATCAAGGTGGAAACGGGCCGGGTGTCCAGCAGGCTCATCCGGCGCGCCCGGTCCAGGTGTGCCTTGGCGGAGTTGACCGCACTCCAGGCGGATTCGTGTCCGGCCAGGCGCAGGAGTTCCCGGTGGAAATCCTCGTCCAGCCGGAAGAATTCCTCCACGTCGCCGCTGGCGTCAGCATCCGACTGCGCCTTGAGAATACCCCGCAGGACGCCGATGCCTTCCGCGTCCACGGCGAGATCCCGGAGCGACGCGCACTCGATGGCTTCGCGGATGAACTGCGCTTCGGAGACCCGCGCCAGGTCCACCAGCGAGACGAACGAGCCGATCTGGGGAAAGACCTGCACCAGTCCTTCCTCGCGGAGCAGGATGAGGCTCTCGCGTACCGGCGTGCGGCTGACGCCCAGCTCCTGCGCCAGCTCGTTCTCGGATAGGGGCTCGCCCGGCGGGAGTTGCAGCGAGATGATCCTGCTGCGGAGCGTCTCGAGGGTTTGGTCGCGCACCGAAAGCCGGGGGGAAGCACCTCTTTTGTCCGTTGCCATGCCATTAGTCTAGCCCGTTGACACACTAGAATGGTAGTGCTTGTATGGTAGTAGAAATCGAAGTGCTGCCGGTTCACTGATGCCCATCCGAGGGGCCCGGCCGGGCAGTCCACAGCTTTCCGCTGTTCAATCCCCTTCAACGTTTTTCCTCCCCCTAGACAGCATCACCTGCAAAGGAGCAACTGATGACCGAAAGCATTGCACCGCCTACCAGCAGCAAGGTTGAAGCCCGGAACACCCGCGACCTCGCAAAGGTGGCCGTCTCCGGCTGGCTTGGCACGGCCATGGAATTCATGGACTTCCAGCTGTACTCCCTGGCAGCCGCCATCGTCTTCAACAAGATCTTCTTCCCGGACGTCAGCCCCGTCATCGGCCTGATCGCCGCGATGGCCACCTACGGCGTGGGGTACGTTGCCCGCCTCTTCGGTGCTGTCTACTTCGGCCGCATGGGCGACCGCATCGGCCGCAAGAAGGTCCTGTACATCACCATCGCCCTGATGGGTGCCTCCACCACCCTGATCGGCGTACTTCCCACCTACGCCATGGTGGGCATCTGGGCACCCATCCTCCTGGTGGCCCTGCGCCTCATCCAGGGTTTCGGGGCCGGCGCGGAAATCGCGGGTGCCACGGTGATGCTGGCGGAGTTCGCTTCGGCTCGCCGACGCGGCATCATCTCTTCCCTGGTCTGCCTGGGCACCAACTCCGGAACCCTGGGCGCCTCGGCATTGTGGGCCATCCTGGTCAGTTCCCTTTCGCAGGAGGACCTGCTGAGCTGGGGCTGGCGCGTCCCGTTCCTTGCCAGCTTCGTGATCATGCTGTTCGCCGTCTGGATCCGCCGCTCCATCAAGGAAAGCCCGGTCTTCGAACAGCGTGCCGACGTGGTTGACGGCGTGGCACTCACCAAGGACAAGATCAAGAGCGCAGCCGCAAAGGCCCCCGAACTCGCGGGAACCAGCACCATCGAAGCTGCCCTGCACCAGAAGAAGGGCAAGGCGTTCCTGATCGCACTGGGCCTGCGCTTTGGCCAGGCCGGCAACTCCGGACTGGTGCAGACCTTCCTGGTGGGCTACCTGGCCACCGTCCTGATGACGGACAAGAGCGTGGGCACCAACGCGATCATGTACGGCTCGATCCTCGGCTTCGTCACCATCCCCTTGATTGGCCTCCTTGGTGACCGCTTCGGCCGCCGCCCCCTGTACCTGGTGCTCAGCGCCCTCACTGCCCTCTACGCCATCCCGATGATGCTCATGATCACCAGCGGCAATTCGGCGCTTATCACCATCGCCATGGTCATCGGCCTGAACCTGGGCGTGCTGAGCCTCTTCGCCATGGAAAGCGTCACCATGGCCGAGTTCTTCGGTGCCCGCACCCGCTTCACGCAACTGGCGCTCGCCAAGGAGATCGGCGGCATCCTGGCCACAGCCATCGGCCCGCTGCTGGCGGCAACGCTTACCGCAGTCACCGGACACTGGTGGCCGCTCGCCGCCATGGTCATCGGCTACTCGCTGATCACCCTGGTCTCCGCAGCTGTTGGCCCCGAGGTCCGCGGCCGCGACATGGTCCGCCTGGAGGACGCAGTATGAAGGCAGTCGTCGTCCACGGTGCCAACGACCTCCGCATCGATGACCGGCCCGAGCCCGTCGCCGGGCCCGGAGAGGTAGTGCTCGACGTCGAATGGGGCGGCATTTGCGGCAGCGACCTTTCGTACTGGCGCCACGGAGCGTCGGGTACCGCGGCGCTGAAGTCACCGCTCGTCCTGGGGCACGAGGTGGCGGGCCGGATCGCCAAGCTGGGCGCCGGCGTCGAACATCTCGAAGTGGGCCAGCCCGTCACGGTGCATCCCGCCGAACTGGTGGGGGACGGCGCGCTGCCGGAGCGGCTCCGGGGCCGGACCAACCTCTACCCGCAGATCCGCTACTTCGGCTCGGCGGCGTTCGACCCCCACACCGACGGTGGGTTCAGCGAACGGAAACTCGCCAAGGCATTCCAGGTCCGGCCGCTTCCGGACGGGGTGGACACCCTCCGTGGGGCACTGGCGGAGCCGCTCGCCGTCGCCATGCATGCCGTCAGCCGCGCCGGCAGCCTGCAAGGCCGGGACGTGCTGGTCAACGGTGCCGGGCCCATCGGGTCGCTGGTCACGGCGGCCGCCAAGTACGCCGGAGCCCGGACCGTGATTGCCACCGACATCAGCGACGCGTCTCTGCGGATTGCCAAGGCCATGGGCGCCGACGAGGTACTGAACGTCTCGCACGGGGCACTTCCCACGGACATGGAGCTCGTCTTCGAGGCCACCGGCATCCCCGCAGTCCTGGGCGGAGTCCTGCGCGCCACGGCCCGCGGCGGCACCGTCGTCCAGGTGGGCAACCTGCCCGGCACCCCTGCGGCCTCCGCGCTGGGGGACCTGGTCACCCGGGAAATCACCTGGATCGGGTCCTACAGGTTCGTGGATGAAATCACCGATGCCTTGCAGGCCATGAAGGACGGCCTGGACGTCTCGCCCATCATCACCCACAAGTTCGCCATCGAGGACGCGGCGCAAGCCATGCAAACGGCCGCGGACCCCGCGGCCGGCAGCAGCAAGGTCATGCTCCGCCTCAGCTCGGACTGACACCCACCCCCACCAAAACAGCGGTAAGTGCCCGTTCTGAACCCTCACAGCGGGCACTTACCGCCACCGAACATTGCATACCACCATGAGAAGGACTCCCAGTGAAGATCACCGACGCACGGGTTGTGGTTTCGTCGCCCGGACGGAACTACGTCACGCTCGTAATTGAAACCGAGGACGGCATCACCGGCATCGGCGACGCCACTTTGAACGGTCGCGAGCTGGCTGTAGCCTCCTATCTCTCCGAGCACCTCTGCCCGTTGCTCATCGGCCGCGATGCCCGCCGCATCGAGGATGCCTGGCAGTACTTCTACAAGGGCGCCTACTGGCGCCGCGGCCCGGTGACCATGACGGCCATCGCAGCCATCGACGTCGCACTCTGGGACATCAAGGGCAAGGCGGCCGGCATGCCGGTCTATGAACTCCTGGGCGGCGCGGCCCGCGAGGGCGTGATGGTCTACGGACACGCCAGCGGCACTACCCTTGAGGACCTCAGCGCAGACTTCCAGCATCACCTGGACCTTGGCTACAAGGCCATCCGCGCCCAGGCAGCCGTGCCCGGCCTGGACAAGACCTACGGGATCGCCCCCGTGGACGGCAGACTCTACGAGCCGGCCAGCGGCAACGTGCCCCAGGAAGACACCTGGGAGACCACCGCCTACCTGGACTTCGCACCGAAAATGATGGCCCACGTCCGAGGGGAGTTCGGCTACGGCGTCCACGTCCTGCACGATGTCCATCACCGGCTCACGCCCATCGAAGCAGGCCGGCTTGGCGCCTCCCTTGAGCAGTACCGGCCGTTTTGGATTGAGGACCCGACGCCGGCCGAAGACCAGTCGGCATTCCGCCTGATCCGCCAGCACACCACCACGCCCGTGGCTGTGGGCGAGGTGTTCAACTCCATCTGGGACTGCCAGCAGCTCATCACCGAACGCCTGATCGACTACATCCGCACCTCCGTCTCGCACGCCGGCGGCATCACGCACCTGCGCCGCATTTTCTCGCTCGCGGACCTCTACGGCGTCCGCTCCGGCTCGCACGGCGCGGGTGATCTGTCGCCGGCCTCGTTCGCAGCCGCACTGCACGTTGACATGAGCATCCCCAACTTCGGCATCCAGGAATACATGGGCCACCGCGACCCCGCCGGGGAAGTCTTCACCACCTCCTACACCTTCAGCGACGGCTACATGCACCCCGGGGACGCTCCCGGCATCGGCGTAGAGTTCAATGAGGAAGCCGCCGCACGCTTCCCCTTCGACCCCAAGTACCTGCCGGTGAACCGGCGCCTGGACGGATCGGTGCACGACTGGTGAACACTGCAGCCCACCAACCCTTTGACGTGGTGGTGATGGGGGAGATCCTCGTCGAAGTCGCCACCGACCTTCCCTTTGCCCACGGCGTTCCCGCGCAGCTTGGCATCTCCGGCGACGCCCTCAACGTCGCAGCCTCCGCCGCCGCCGCAGGCGCCACGGTAGGCCTGTTGTCCGTGCTGACCGATGACGAATTGGGCCACGCCATTGCCGCCCGTATCGCCGAACTGGGCGTTTCGACCGACCTTCTAAAGTTCCGGCGCGGCCAGCAGGGCGTTTACCTGGTCCACAGCGATCCCGCCGGCGAACGCGAGTTCTCCTACGCCCGCAGCGGCAGCGTGGGTTCCACCCTGGGCCCGGAGGACGTCGATCCCGAAGTTGTCGCGGCAGCCGGGGCCCTGGTGGCGGGCGGCATCGCCTGCGCCATTTCACCAACGTCGCGCGCCGCCGTCGTCAAAGCTGCCGGCCTGGCCACACGCTTTGTCTACGATCCCAATTACCGCCCCCGCCTCACCACCGTGGAAGAGGCGACGGCGGCACTCACCGCCCTGGCGCCGCAGGCCTTCCTGGTCACGCCGTCATTCCCCGGCGAGACGGATGCGCTGCTGGGCGTTGCCTCTCCGCAGGAGGCCGCGGCCAAGCTGCGCTCGCTGGGTACCGCCAACGTTGCCGTCACCTGTGGGGCGGAAGGGGTCCAGCTCGAATGGAGCGGCGACGCCGCCCAAGGTGCCGGCTCTGCGTGGGTGCCGGCGGTTCCCGCCCCCGCCGTGGTGGACCAGACCGGTGCCGGGGACGCGTTCGTTGGGACGCTCACCGCGCGTCTGGTGCTGGGCGACGACTTCCCGACGGCGGCACGTTTCGGAGCTGCCGCATCGTCGCTGGTGGTGGGCGGTAAGGGCGGTACCGGTTGCATCCCCACATTCGAACAGACCAGGGCGCACGCCTCCGGGAACTTCTCCGAAGGAGCGCAGCCATCGAACGCCTGACTACATCTTCCCTGGCAACCAGCGGACACCACGCCGGCATCAAGCGGGACAAACTGCAGCCCGGCATCGTCCACCTGGGCCTGGGAGCCTTCGCCCGCGCCCACACCGCGGTCTTCACGGAAGACGCAATGCTTGCCGCCGGCGACTTCGAGTGGGGGATCATCGGGGTCACCCAGCGTTCCAGCACCGTGGCCCGGCAACTGGCGCCCCAGGATGGCTTGTTCACCGTGGCAGAACGGGGAGGCAACGCCGCCCCGCTGCGTGTGGTCTCCAGCATCGTCGACGCCATATCCGGGCGTGACAACCCGGAACTGGTGGTCGAGCGGATCGCCGCACCGGCCACAAAGATCGTCACCCTCACCATCACGGAAAAGGGATACCGGTTCGATCCGAAAACCCGCACCCTTGACCTGCAGGACCCGGATGTCCAGGCGGACCTCTCGGGACGCCCGCCGCGTACCGCCATCGGGCAAATTGTCCGTGGCCTGCAGCAACGGCCACTCACGGGTGCCGGAGCCATCACCGTGGTGTCCTGCGACAACCTGCCCGGCAACGGCGAACTGACCGGAACCCTGGTCCGGAATTTCGCGGCCGCCCTGCCCGCACCTGAAAGCGAACCCCTGCTGGCCTGGTTGGCAGGAAACGCAACCTTCCCCAACACCATGGTCGACCGGATGGTGCCGGCCAGCATGCCAGGCGACCTGGCCGGCGTCGAACGTGAACTTGGCCTTCGGGACGAAGCCGCCGTGGTGGCCGAACCCTTCAAGCAATGGGTGATTGAGGACAATTTCGCCGCCGGCAGGCCGCGCTGGGAGGATGCCGGGGCGGTGTTCAGCACCGACGTCGCCGCGTGGGAGGCAGCAAAGCTGAGGCTGCTGAACGCCAGCCATTCGATGCTGGCCTATCTGGGGCTCGCCGCGGGCAAGGAAACCATCAGCGACGCCGTGGCCGTGGACGCGTTCCACACCGCCTGCCGGCGCATGATGCTCCAGGAAGCGCTGCCCACCATCACCCTCCCGGCCGGGCTGGGCGGGGAGCAGTACTGCGACGAGGTGCTCCGCCGCTTCGCCAACCCCGCCCTGGGCCACACCACCGCGAAAGTGGGCAGCGACGGTTCCCAGAAGATAGGGCTGCGCCTGCTGCCCACCATCAGGGGAACGCTCGACGCCGGTCGCGAACCCCGCTGGGCTGCGCTCGCCATTGCCGCGTGGATGCACCATGTGGCCGCCACCCTGGAAACCGACCTCAACGATCCGCTGGCCGCGGAGCTGAACGCAACACTGCCGGCCGCCAGGGACGCCGACAGCGTGGTGCCTGCACTGCTGGGCTTCCGGCCCGTTTTTGACCAGGACCTGGCGGAACATGGCGGCTTCCGCAACCTGCTCCTGCACTGGTACCGCATCATCGAAACCAACGGGCCGGACGGCCTGGGAAATGAGATCAACCATGGCTGACGCATCAGGCGTCCTTGGCGTTTCACCTGTCATCCCGGTGGTCACCATCGACGACGCCCAGGATGCGGTGCCCCTGGCCCGTGCCCTGGTGGACGGCGGCGTGAAGACCATCGAGCTGACGCTGCGCACCGACTCCGCGCTGACCTCGCTGAAGCTGATCGCCGAGGAGGTGCCGGACATCCTGGTGGGCGCCGGCACCATCCTCACGCCGGGCCAGGCCGACGCCGCCGTCCAAGCGGGTGCCACATTCCTGGTCAGCCCCGGTGTCACCCCGGCCCTGCTCAAGCACATGCTGTCCCTGGACGTCCCGGTGCTGCCCGGCGTCGCCACCGTGGGCGAGGTAATGGCCGTCCTGGAAGCCGGATTGGATGCGATGAAGTTCTTCCCCGCCGGGCCTGCAGGCGGTCCGTCCTATCTGGCGGCCATCGGGGCGCCCCTCCCACACGTGCAGTTCTGCCCCACCGGCGGCATCAGCCTGGCCACCGCCCCGGATTACCTTCGGCTGCCGAATGTGGCCTGCGTGGGCGGCAGCTGGCTCACTCCGGCGGACGCCGTCGCGGCCAAGGACTGGGCGCGGATCACCAGCCTGGCCAGCGGGGCGGCCGCGCTGGGCCGGTAACCCATCCCCGCAAGCCGGCCGGGCGTCAGCTCTCGGCTGCGGCAGCCCGGACCTGGGCCTTGTCGTGCTCCGCGTGGGCGTTGCGCAGCAGCTCCATGAACTCGGTTTCGTTGCGGACCAGCCGCTTGTACTTCTCGGGAAGCTTGCGGATCTGGTTTTCTTCGCGGCACATCTTGGCGAAGATCTTGTCGCGTTCGGCCATGTCCGTCTCGTAGTTGAGGTCCATGTATTCCGTGGCGTGGCGCCGCGCCCCGGACACCGCGTTCTTGGCCTTGCCCTTGGGGCTGAAGATGGACGCCAGGATGGTCACCACCAGGACACCCAGGATGACGCCCAGCGAGACGACGGTGCTGACCTCCACCACGTTGACGTGCTTGCCGTCGTTGATGAAGGGAAGGGTGTTCTCGTGCAGGGCGTGCAGGATGAGCTTCACGCCGATGAAACCCAGGATGACCGCCAGGCCATACGAAAGGAAGATCAGCCGGTCCAGCAGTCCGTCAATCAGGAAGAACAGCTGGCGCAGGCCCATCAGCGAGAACGCGGTGGCGGTGAACACGATGAACACGTTCTGGGTGAGGCCGAAGATGGCCGGAATTGAATCCAGGGCGAACAGGATGTCCGTGCCGCCGATGGCCACCATCACCAGCAGCATCGGCGTCAGGACCCGCTTGCCGTTCTCCACCGTGAAGAGTTTGTCGCCGTCGTAGTGTTGCGACGCCGGCAGGAGCTTCCTGGCGAGCCGGACCACCAGGCCTTCGGAGTCGTCGTCGTGGCTGTCGGGTTTGAGCAGGTTGCCGGCGGTGAGCAGCAGGATGAGCCCGAAGATGTAGAACACCCAGGCAAAACTGTTGATCAGTGCCGCGCCCAGGAAGATGAACGCCGTGCGGGCGATCAGGGAGAACACGATGCCGAACAGCAGCACCTTTTGCTGGTCCGCGCGGGGCACCTTGAAACTGGCCATGATGATGAGGAAGACGAAGAGGTTGTCCACTGACAACGCCTTCTCCGTCACGTAGCCGGCAAAATATTCCGTCCCCATGTCGGGTCCGCCGAACACCAGTACGGCCAGCCCGAACAGCACGGCAATGCCCACGTAGATCGCGGACCAGGTGGCGGATTCCTTGAGGGAGGGCGTGTGCGCCTTACGGACGTGGAAGAAGAAGTCGAAGGCCAGCAGCCCCACGATTCCCGCAATGGTCAGGGTCCAGATATAAGCAGATACTTCCACGCGGCGGGCCTTTCGTCGGAGGGTCCCTCCAGCCTACCTAAGCGGGCTTCAGGAGTTCGTGCTCCATGACGGCGGTCCGGGACAGCGTCTTGTACCCCTCCTGTTCAAAGAGCACCGTGATGACGTCGTCCTCGTGCCGCATCACCAGGCCGGGCCCCCACTCCTTGTGCACCACGGCGGACTGCAGCGGGAAAGGCTCGGCGGCGGCGGAAGCCGGCCCGCCGCCGTCGGACGCCTTGCCCGGCTGTTTCTTCCCCTGCTTTTGCTTGGCCTGGGACTTCTTTCCCGCCTTCCCCTCGCCCAGCTGCCCCGCGTCCCCCGAAGCGGCAGCAGCGCACCCGTCGCAGTTTCCGCACGGCTCCGGCAGGTCCTCGCCGAAGTAGCCCAGCAGGAACTGCCGCCGGCAGCCGTCCGTCTCCGCGTACGCACGCATCATGGTCAGCCGGGACTGGTCCACGCGCTGCCGGGCTTCGGCGAGTTCGACGGCGTCGTCCACCAGTGCGGGCAGCTTGGCTTTGGAGGTCAGCCGGATGCCCCGCTTGCCTGTGCTGACGGCGCCAACCTCCTCCAGCTGGTTGATGAGTCCCGTGATGCGGCGGGCGGGTAACCCGGTGAGCTCGGCCAGGGACGCCTTCGGCGCGGGAGCCTTGGCGGCCTTGAGGATCTTCAGCACGGCCAGGAGGGAACCGGGGTCGGGGGAGTGGGTGCCGAAGAACTTCCGCAGGCCGAGGTCCTCGGAGCGGTAATGCAGCACGGCGGATGCGGATTCGCCATCCCTGCCTGCCCGTCCGATCTCCTGGTAGTAGGAGTCCAGCGACTCCGGAATGTCGGCATGCACCACGAACCTGACGTTCGGCTTGTCGATGCCCATGCCGAACGCCGTGGTGGCAACCACGACGTCCAGCTGGTCAGCCAGGAACAGCTCATGGATGTGTTCCCGGTCCCTCGCGGAACGGCCGGCATGGTAAGCCTCCGCGCGCAGCCCCTCCTTGACCAGCTTGGCCGCGTATTTCTCCGTGTCCTTCCGGGTGGCCGCATACAGCAGGCCTCGACCCTTCCCGGCCAGCTCCGCCACCTGCTCAAGGACGGCCTTGCGCTTGCCCTTGTCCTCATGGTGGCGGACCACATCGAGGCTGATGTTGGGCCGGTCGAAGCCATGGACCAGGACCAGTGGCTGGTTCATGCCCAGCCGCTCCACGATCTCGTCCCTGACCGGCGGGGAGGCCGTAGCGGTCAAGGCAGCCACGGGCGGATTGCCCAGCTGTTCCCGGACATTGCCGAGGGCGAGGTAGTCAGGTCGGAAATCGTGGCCCCAGGAGGAAACGCAGTGGGCCTCGTCCACCACGAAGAGGGAGATGTTTAGGGCTTTGATCCGGTCCACGGTTGACTGCTTGGCCAGCTGTTCGGGGGCGAGGAACAGGAACACGGCCCGGCCATCCTCGGCGGCCTGCCATGAAGCCTCGACTTCGGCGTCTCTGTGCGAGGAGTTGATGGCCACAGCGGCATCCGGCCCGAGCGCCTGGGCCAGGCCGTCCAACTGGTCCTCCTGCAGGGCAATAAGCGGTGAAACCACGACGGCGGGACGTCCGGTGGTCCTGTGCAGGTGCAGGGCGGCGACCTGGTAGATGGCGGATTTGCCATATCCGGTGGGCATCACGGCCAGGACGTCGCGGCCGTCCGCAAGGGCTGCCATGCCGGCCAATTGGCCGTCCCGCAGGTGGGGCAGCGAGAAGGGTGATTCAGCAAGGGCCCGGAGGGCTGGTTCGTCGGCCATGGAAAGCGGCTCCGCACAGAAGAAAACTGCGGCCGCTTGCTTCAGCCGTAGGAACCACCCTACGCCAGCCCCGCGCCGCCGTCGTAAACCTTCGGGCGTATGTGGAAAAGCAGGCCGGACAGGGTGTCAGCCCACGGGCCTGCCGGCCGGCGGCCGTCCTTGACTTCAGGGGCAGCCTCAACAACTGTGGAAATTACCGAAACGGCTGGGCAGCAGGCGCATCTGGGACCGGCAAGCAAGGAGAACCCAACGTGGCGCGCGAAAACCCGAAGGTCGAAGAACCCGACGAATCCGAACTTGAGGTGAGCGGCCATCCCAAGACCTGGGCTGCCGGCGTGCCCGGCGTCTACCACTCGATGCAGCCTGCCCTCAAGCACATGGGCGTGGAGCGCTCGCGCAAGACCCTGCTGGCGCTGAACCAGAAGGACGGCTTTGACTGCATGAGCTGCGCGTGGCCGGACCCGGGCCACCGCAAGACCTTCGAATTCTGTGAGAACGGGGCCAAGGCGGTCACCTGGGAAGCCACCCCTGTGGTGGTCGGAAGCGAATTCTGGGCCGGGCATCCCGTCAGCGAACTGCGCCGGCGCACCGAGTACTGGCTGGGGATGCAGGGCCGGCTCACCGAACCGGTGTACAAGCCCGCGGGGGAGGACCACTACCGTCCGGTCAGTTGGGAGGATGCCTTCACGATCATCGCGGACAAGCTGAAGTCCTTGCCCAACCCCAACCAGGCAACGTTCTACACCAGCGGCCGCACCTCCAACGAGGCCGCCTTCCTGTACCAGTTGTTCATCCGGGCCTACGGCACCAACAACCTGCCCGACTGTTCCAACATGTGCCACGAGTCCTCGGGCTGGGGCATGGGCCAGACCATCGGCGTGGGCAAAGCGACCGTCTCCTACGACGACTTCGGCAAGGCCGACCTGATCATCGTCATGGGCCAGAACCCGGGCACCAACCACCCGCGCATGCTGACGGCACTGGAAGAAGCCAAGGAGGCCGGCGGCCACATCGTCGCCATCAACCCGCTGCCCGAGGCCGGACTGATGCGGTACAAGAACCCGCAAAAGGTCAAGGGCGTCATCGGCCACGGCACCCAGATTGCCGACCAGTTCCTGCAGGTGCGGATCGGCGGGGACATGGCCCTGTTGCAGGCCGTTTCGAAACGGGTGCTGGATGCCGAGGATGCCAATCCGGGCAACGTCCTGGACCACGCCTTCCTCCAGGAACACTGCGAGGGGCTGGCTGAACTCCGGGCGCACCTGGCCAACCTCGACGAAGCCGCGGTCCTCGAAGCCACGGGTCTGCGCAGCGGGGAAATCGATGAACTGGCCGCCCGCTATCTGGCTGCGGACAAGGTCATCATCACCTGGGCCATGGGCATAACCCAGCAGAAAAAGGGCGTCGCCACCATCAAGGAGATCATCAACCTCCTGCTGCTGCGCGGCAACATCGGAAAACCCGGCGCCGGGGCTTCCCCAATCCGCGGCCACAGCAACGTCCAGGGTGACCGCACCATGGGCATCTGGGAACAGATGCCGCCTGCCTTCCTGGACGCCCTGGGCAAGGAGTTCAGCTTCGAACCGCCCCGGGAACACGGCGCGGATGCCGTGGAAACCGTCCGGCAGATGCGCGACGGTGGCATCAAGGTCTTTGTGGGGCTTGGCGGCAACTTCGTGGGCGCGATGTCGGACACCTCAACGGCCGAGAGCGCCATGGAGAACACCGAACTTTCCGTGCAGATCTCCACCAAGCTAAACCACTCGCATGGAGTCGCCGGGGCTGAAGCGCTCATCCTGCCAACCTTGGGCCGGACGGAGATCGACCGCCAGGAAACCGGGCCGCAGTTTGTTTCAGTGGAGGATACCGTCTGCGCGGTGCACTCTTCCCACGGCACGGTGGAACCGGTGGGACCCAACCTGCTGTCCGAGGTGGCGATCATCTGCCGGCTGGCCCAGGCGACGCTGGGAGACACCATCAACGCCGACTGGGCCGGCTTCGAGAAGAACTACGACCTCATCCGGGACCACATCTCCCGCGTTGTCAACGGGTGCGGGGACTACAACCGCAAGATCCGGCAGGACGGCGGCTTCGTGCTGCCCAACGGCCCGCGGGATTCACGGACTTTCCACACTCCCACCGGCAAGGCCATCCTGACGGTCAACGAACTTGAGCACGTGGAACGCCCCGCCGGCACCCTGATCCTGCAGAGCATGCGCTCGCATGACCAGTTCAACACCACCATCTACGGCAACAACGACCGTTACCGTGGCATCAGGAAGGGCCGCGAAGTGGTTTTCGTCAATCCGGCAGACCTTGCCGAACTGGGGCTGGCCGACGGGCAGCGCGTGGACATCCGTGGCGTATACAAGGACAACGTGGAACGGGTCCTCTGGAACTACCGCGTGGTGTCCTATCCGTCCGCGAAGGGCTGTGCCGCGGCGTACTACCCCGAGGCCAATGTCCTGGTTCCGCTGGACAGCGTGGCCGAGGGCAGCCAGACACCCGTGTCCAAGGCGGTCATCGTCCGCCTGGAGCCGGTGAAGGTACTGGAGGACGAGCCCACCGCCGCGGGCTGACTGTTCTCGCCGGCTATTGACCGGTGTCCGCCCACCCGCTGCCCGCCGGCCCGCCGTGGGCGCCGTCGTCGATCAGCTGGAACGCCACCTTGGCAGCCTTCTCGATGGCTGCACCAGCGGCTTCCCTGTTCCCGGCGCTGCCCGCGCCTGCCTCCAGCGCTGCCGCGTAGCCCACCAGGAACGTGGTGACGGGGGCGGCGGCATGGATTACGTTCTCGGAGGATTTGCGGGCCAGGTCAAGGAGCAGCTCCTGGTCCATGTTGAGGTCAAGGATCTGCAGTGCCTGGGCCAGCCGGTGGCTCCACTGGTCCAGCACCCGTGCTTCGTCGTCGTTCATTGCCATGGGGTTCTCCTTAGCGCCGTTGGTGCGTTTAGGTGTCGATGGTGGACATGTTGGGGTAGCGGGCGCCGGCAGTTGTCCCGGCCGGTGCCAGCTGGTCCAGCAGCTCAAGCTCGTCCTGGCTGAGCTCGATGTCCACGGCGCCCAGGTTCTCGCGCAGCCGTTCACGTTTCTTGGTGCCCGGGATGGGGACGATATGTTCCCCCTGCGCCAGCAACCAGGCGAGGGCCAGCTGGCCGGGAGTGCACTGTTTCCTGTCGGCCAGCTCCGTGACCCGGTCCACGAGTTCCAGGTTGCGGGTGAAGTTGTCGCCCTGGAAACGCGGGGAGTGGCGGCGGAAGTCGTCCTCGGCGAAATCGTCCACGCTGCGGATCTGCCCGGTGAGGAACCCACGGCCCAGCGGGCTGTAGGGCACAAAACCGATGCCCAGTTCCGCGAGCACGGGAAACACCTTGGTTTCAGGCTCCCGCTCCCACAGCGAATACTCGGTTTGCAGGGCGGTGATGGGGTGCACGGCGTGGGCCCGCCGGATGGTCGCGGCGGATGCTTCGGACAAGCCAAGGTGCCGGACTTTTCCGGCCTGGACCAGTTCCGCCATGGCGCCAACCGTGTCCTCGATGGGAACGGTCTTGTCCACCCGGTGCTGGTAGTACAGGTCGATGTGGTCCACGCCCAGGCGCTGGAGGCTGGCGTCGCAGGCGGACCTGACGTATTCGGGGCGGCCGTTGATGCCCACCCAGGAACCGTCTTCGCGGCGCTCGTTTCCGAACTTGGTGGCGAGGACCGCTTCTTCGCGGCGGCCGGCGATGGCGCGGCCCACCAGTTTTTCGTTGGTGAAGGGGCCGTACATGTCCGCTGTGTCCAGCAAGGAGCCGCCGGCATCCAGGAACTCGTGGATGGTGGCGATCGACTCCTGCTCATCGCCGTCGCCGTAAAACTCGCTCATGCCCATGCAGCCAAGGCCCAGGGCGGACACTGTGAGTTGTCCAATGGTGCGCGTTTTCATGGGTGCTCCTCAACGGTAGAACGTGTTCGGAAACCAGCCGGCAGCGTCCGTTTCCAGGGCAGCGGAACCGGTTGGTGCAGCGTACGCCACTATAGGGGTTTCCCTCATGGATTGCTCCCCTAAACAAGGGGCTTCATACCCCTAGACCCCTTGGTGGGCCGTGCCTAGACTGGGCGAATCCCCACCCGGAACCGTTGCCTGACCACTTCACATATCAGGACGCACCAATCGGCCAGGGCTGTTCCCCTCGCGGGATGTGCCACCCAACCAGATCACGGCCGTCCCACCGGACGCCTGACTACAGGAGCGATAGATGACAGGGAACAAAGCCGTTGCCTACAAAGAAGCCGGCAAGGTGGAAGTAATCGACATTGACTATCCGACGTTTGAGCTCAAGGACGGGCCAGGTGTCAACCCCGCGAACGTGGGACGCCCGGTCAACCACGGAGTGATCCTCAAAACGGTGGCCACCAACATCTGCGGATCGGACCAGCACATGGTGCGCGGCCGTACCACGGCTCCGCCCAACCTGGTGCTGGGCCACGAGATCACCGGCGAAGTGGTGGAGGTGGGCCGCGATGTCGAGTTCATCAAGGTGGGCGACCTCTGCTCGGTGCCGTTCAACATCGCCTGCGGCCGCTGCCGGAACTGCAAGGAGCGCAAGACCGGCATCTGTTTGAACGTGAATCCCGCGCGCCCCGGAGCCGCGTACGGCTACGTGGACATGGGCGGGTGGGTCGGCGGCCAGGCCAACTACGTTCTGGTGCCGTACGCAGACTGGAACCTGCTGAAGTTCCCGGACAAGGACCGGGCCATGGAGAAGATCATGGACCTGGCCATGCTTTCGGACATCTTCCCCACAGGGTTCCATGGCGCAGTCACGGCAGGGGTGGGCGTCGGTTCCACCGTGTACATTGCCGGGGCCGGTCCCGTGGGTCTTGCGGCAGCCACCAGCGCGCACCTGCTGGGGGCCGCCGTCGTCATCGTGGGCGACATGAACGAAGACCGGCTGGCACGGGCGCGCAGCTTCGGCTGCGAAACCGTGGATCTGACCAAGGGCGATCCGAAGGACCAGATCGAGCAGATCCTGGGCGTCCCGGAGGTGGACTGCGGCGTCGACGCCGTGGGATTTGAAGCGAAGGGCCACGGCCACGATGCCAAGGAGGCGCCGGCAACGGTCCTGAACTCCCTGATGGAGCTCACGGCCGCTGGTGGAGCCCTTGGTATCCCAGGCCTGTACGTCACGGGCGATCCGGGCGGCATCGACGAGGCCGCCAAGAAGGGCGCACTGTCACTGAGCCTCGGCACCGGCTGGGCAAAATCGCTGAGCTTCACCACTGGCCAGTGCCCGGTGATGAAGTACAACCGGCAGCTGATGATGGCCATCCTGAATGACAGGGTCAACATCGCCAAGAACGTCAACGCCAAGGCCATCCCGCTGGAGGAGGCACCGAAGGGCTACGCGGAGTTCGACGCCGGCGCAGCCACCAAGTACGTCCTCAATCCCAACGGCTACTTAAGCTGACGCGGCGGCGGGCGGGGATGCCACCAAGGGCCCCTTGCTTGCGGAAATAACTGTTGCCCGGGCCGGGTTAGGCTTTGCACGGGCAACACAAACCGCAAACGAAGGAGTTTCCCTTGAGTGACATCACCGTCCGCCACAATCCCGGGCGCGAACGCTTCGAGATCCTCGACGCCGGCAACGTGATCGGCAAGGCGGTGTACAAGGAGTACGACGGCGGGGAGTCGCCGCAGCGGATTTTCTACCACACGGTGATCAACGAGGAATACGGCGGGCAGGGCCTTGCCGGGCGGCTGGCCACGGCTGCCCTGGACAGCACGGTCCAGGCCGGGAGCAGCATCATCCCGGTATGCCCGTTCATCAAGAAGTTCCTTGCAAAGCACCCGGAATACTCGGCCAACGTGGTGCCTGTGGCGCCGGCGCACCTGGAATTCCTGGACAGCGCGTTGTCCGCCCGCGCCCGCGGCTAGCGCATCCCTATTACAGCCGGCGGAACACCCCGCAAGCCTTCAGGAAGCTCCCAACCGCCGGTGATTTAATCAGCATCTGTCAGCGCGGCTCACCGCCGCGCTGGTGTTGTTTTTGATTGCCGAGGCGGGACAGGAGCCCTTGTATGTCCGTGCACCCCATGGTGCCCACACCAGGCCGCGGTGCTCCGCTGCAACCGCCGGGCAGGCCATCAAACGGCAAGCCAGCTCCGGGCAGGAACCGGGGCCACAGAAGGCTGCTGTGGCTGGCCCTTGCGGTAGTACTGGTCATCGTCGGGACCATCACCCTGGCCGTGGTCCGGTCCGAGCCACCCACCGGTGCCGTGGTCCCCACCCAGCCGGCCGTACCCGCAGCGCCGGTGGCGGCAGCTCCGCCGTCGTTGCAGGACAGCGTGGACGACATCCTCAGTGACGCGGCCGAATACCGGATTGGGCTGGCGCTCGCCGATGTGTCCGGAGGTGCGGAACGGACGTTCGGCGACCAGGACACGTTCACCGCGGCCAGCACGGCCAAGATCCTCACTGCTGCCGCCTACTATCACCTGGTGGAAAACGGGCAGGCGGGCCTGGAGGATCCCATGGGCGACTACGACGCCGCGTTCCAACTCAAGGCCATGGTCAACGACAGCAACAACGACTCCTGGCTGTTGCTGATGGATGCCGTGGGGTACCCGCAGTTGATCGCCTACGCGGGCTCCATCGGCGTCACCTACGACCCCGAAGAAAACCTCCTGACCGCGGCGGACATGGCCCTGATCCTGAAGAAGCTCTATGCAGGCGAACTCCTGGATAAGGACAACACGGCGCAGCTGCTCAGCTACATGCAGGACACCAACAACGAGGACCTCATCCCGGCGGGATCACGGTCCGGAGTGGACGTGTACCACAAGTACGGGGAAGTGTCCGGGGAACTGCACGACGCCGCGCTCCTGAGCTACCGCGGTTCGACCTTCGCCCTGGTCATCTATACGGAGAACCCCGCCGGCGGGGCGGATGAGGGCCAGGCCGAGGTGATCCGGGACCTGACCAGGGCGGTGGAGGACGCACTCTTCCCGGTGGGAGTGGCAGGAAAATAGCGCACGCCACACCGCCCGGGAGCCCGCCGAGTCGCCTGCGGTGGAAGCTTTAGGCCAGACTGTTACCGTGAGCAACAACCCCCGGACTGCCCTGGCCGTCGCCGGACTCAGCCTGGGCACGGCACTGAACCCACTGAACTCCTCCATGATCGCCGTGGCCCTGGTGGTGCTGCGCGCCGACTTCGGGCTCGACGTTGCTGCCGTCACCTGGGTGGTCACCTCGTTCTACCTGGCCTCCGCAGCCGGGCAGCCGGTGATGGGCCGGCTCGCCGACCGGTTCGGCCCGCGGCGGATGTTCATGCTGGGCATGGGGCTGGTAGCCGTCACCTGCGCGCTGGCCCCGCTGGCCCCGAACTTCGCGCTGCTGTGCGTGGCACGGGCGGTCATGGCTCTGGGAACTGCCACCGCATATCCCAGTGCCGTGGTGATGGTGGGCGCTCTGGCGCACCGGGCCAAGGTGGACTCGGCCCGCCCGCTGGGCCGGCTGCAGATGGCCAACACGTCCGCAGCCGCGGTGGGCCCGGTGGTCGGTGGCCTGCTGGTGGGCTTCGTGGGCTGGGAGTCGCTGTTCCTGGTCAACGTCCCGCTGGCACTCGCGGCGTTGCTGACCGTGCGGAAGGCCGCACCGCCGGACCAGGTCCGGGAGCGCGGCAGCGTGGCGGAACTGGTGCGGGACTCCGACGTCCCGGGGATTGCCGGGTTCATCGCCGCCCTTCTCCTGGTCATGATGGCTGCGCTGAACGTCGCGCCGGACTACCGGTGGTGGATGCTGGCCGCCGGAACCGTGGTCGCGGGGCTGTTTGCCTGGCGGGAGCTGCGCTTCGCCAAACCCTTCCTGAACCTGCGGCTGCTGGGCCGGAACCGGCCGCTGATGCTCGTGTACCTGGCGTTCGCCGTGTTCAGCAGCGTGTACTACTTCGTCTTTTTCGGCCTCCCGCAGCTGCTGCAGGAAGCCGGCGGTTACGACCCCGGCGTGGTGGGGCTGCTGATGCTGCCCCTGGCCGGCATGTCCGTGGTAGCCACCCCGTGGGCAGTCTCCGCCATGGGAAGGTTCGGTGTCCGGCGGGTGCTGCTTGCCGGCGTCGTCCTTTTGACCGTGGTGGCGGCGCTCATGTGGCTGCTGACCGGCACGCTGGCCATCCCCGTTGTGGTGGTACTGACCGCGTTGATGGGCATCCCGTACGGCACGGTCAGCATCGCCTCCAACCAGGGCATGTTCGTGTCCACCCGGCCGCAGGACCGCGGGGTGGCGGCCGGGATCTACCAGACCTGCCGCTACGTGGGCGCGATCACCGCCACCGTGATGATCGGCGTGTTCGCATCAAGCGGGGTGCACCAGGACAGCTGGATGCGGATGGTGCTGGCCATGCTGGTGCTCTGTGCCGTGACGTTCGGGATCTCCGTGTTCTGGCGGCAGCAGAAGGCCTAGGTGCGTTGCGCGGGTGCCCCCGGAAAGGTGTGTCCAGCCTGCGCTCACCTGCAGTAGTACACCTCGCGGTTGTACAGGAGCCGGTCCCTGACCTGTTGGCTGTCTTCCCGGTCGGTGCACCGCCCGGTGGTCTGCGCATAGTGCTGGCCCACTTCGATGGACTCCCCATTCCGATCGAGGCTATGGGTATTGATCCGGGTCCGGACGGTGGAACCGGCTGACTGATCGTCCGGATAGGTGCTGGAGGAGTTGTACGACGACGATTCCAGGCCGCTGGGTGTGGAGACGTCAGTGCTGACTGTGACACCTGAATGGCAGAACCGGGGATCGCTGTAGGTGCCGCATTCGCCGGGCTTGCTGACTTGCGCGCCATCGCTGCTTGCTGCCTGTGCCGGTCCCGCAAAAGCCGCAGCGGCCAGCGCCACTGCGGTGCCAATAAGGGCGGTGCGTTTCGTGAACATCCTTATTCGTCCTGCCTGCCGGGGGTATGGAGAGCTCCAATTCTGGCCGCCGCCCCATCCGCCCCCTAGGGCCATTGGTCCCCGATGCCGGCCCTTGGCGCAGGATCAGGCTGGGGTGAGCAGTCAGGGGCTAAGTGGGTGCCACCGGCGTGACCCGGATCCGGGCAATCCGTAACCGGTCCATGCTGAGGACCGTCAACACGTACCCCGGTATCTGCACCCGGTCGCCTGCCTTTGGGAGGCGGCCCAGGCGGTCCATCACGAACCCGGCCACCGTTTCGTAGTGCCCCTCCGGGAGTTCGATTCCGGCGGCGGCCTTGAACTCCTGCAGGATCAGGCCGCCGTCCACGTCGATGGTTCCGTTGGCCACGTTGACCCGGTCCTCGTGCTCGGCGCCGGTGTCGTATTCGTCGTAGATCTCGCCCACCAGTTCCTCCACCAGGTCTTCGAGCGTGACCACGCCGTCGGTGCCCCCGTACTCATCCACCACCAAAGCGATGTGCTGGTTGGTCTTGCGCATCCGTGAGAGGGAGGGGAGCACGCGGTTGGTGCCGGGCAGGGGCAGGATCTCCCGGGCGATGTCCCGCACGGGCGAATGGTCCTGCACCTCGTCGCGGGGCATCAGGTCGCGGATGTGGACGAAGCCCAGGACGTCATCCGGGCTGCGCCCGATCACCGGAAACCGTGAGTACGGGCCGTCCCTGACCATCCGGCGGGCGTCCGCCACCGTCATGGCACCGTCGATGAAGGTCACCTCCGTGCGCGGGCGCATCACCTCCTGCAGCGTCCGGTCGCCGGCGCCGAACACGTCGGCCAGGATGTGGCGGCTGCTCTCTTCGAGGAGTTCGTTCTCGGCCACCATGTCCCAGAGCTCCTCGGAACTGATGCTTTCCCGCTTGACGCGCGGGTCACCGCCAAAGAGCCTGACCACGGCGTCCGTCGAGACCGACAGGAGCCAGATGACCGGCCGCATGGCATGCGACAGGGCAATCAGCGGCGGGGCCAGGATGCGGGTGAAGGCAACAGGGCTTTGCAGCGCCAGCCTCTTGGGGGCGAGTTCGCCCAGGACCAGGGAAAGAAAAGCCACCAGCAGGGTCATGCCGATGAAGGACACGGGCCCGGCAGCCGCACCAAGTCCGAGGGCTTCAAGGAGGGGTACGACGGCGGGAGCGATCGCCGAGGCCCCATACGCCGCCGAGAAGAATCCGGACAGGGTCACGCCGATCTGGACAGTGGAGAGGAAACGGTTGGGGTTGCGGGCAAGGGCGGCAGTCCGGGCGCCGGTGTCACCGGATTTCTCGATGCGGCGCACCTGGCTTTCGCGCAGGGAGACCAGTGCGATTTCCGCCGCCGCGAACACCCCGCCCAGCAGCACGAAACCGAGAACCAAAGCGATATTAACCAGGGTGCCGCTGTCCATGACACGACCTTACCCAGCCGCGGACCCGCCGGCGCCTGCCTTCGACGGACTCCGCTGCAGCCCTGCCCAGACACCGACGGCGGCGGGCAGCACCCGCCGCCGTCGTGCGTTACCTCAAAATCTATGGCTTAGGTGTACATCAGCGAGCCGGGCGTAGTGAGTTTTTCGCCGGTTTCCAGCCATGTCTTCAGGCCGGAGAGGATCATCGGCCAGCCGCCGTAAAGCTGTTCGTTGGCACCCTCGCGCAGGTCGCTGTGGGTGACGGTGAGGTGGCAGGAATCGCCGACCGGTTCGATCTCCCAGGTGATGGTGGACGTGCCCTCGGCCTTGACGTCCTCGCCCCACAGGGCGCGCATGGTCTGGACCAGGCGGCGCGGCGGGTCCACCTCCAGGTTTTCGCCTTCGCCGAGGGCCTCCCCGGCCTTCGGGTTGCCCATCACGAAGCGTCCGCCCGGTGACCAATCGGACTCGATGGTGTTGCCGAACTGGTACTTGCTGCGGATGTCGCTGTCCGTGATGGCTTCCCAGAGCCGTTCGGGCGTGGTCTTGATGTAGATCTCGAAGATTTTTTCCATGGGACTTTCCAATCTGGATTTGAGGTCGCTGAGGGCAGCGGCCCATGGTTCTGCGTATTTGCTGACCCAGCGGTCGTGGACCAGGCGGATGGGGACAGGATTGAGGAAGTGCAGCTTTTCCCGCCCCCGACGGCGGGTCACCACCAGGCCTGCGTCCTCCAGGATGCGGAGGTGCTTGGCGATCCCGAACCGGCTCATGCTGAACCGGGCTTCAAGGGCGCTCAGGGTTTGGCCGTCCTCGCGGTAGAGCTCATCGAGCAGGTCCCGGCGGGTGGGGTCGGAGAGTGCCTTGAACACGTCGTCCATGACAGCAATGATATGTGACCTAATAGTCACCTATCAAGGGGTTTTGCCTGCCTCAGTTGCGGGAGGCGAGGTTCCTGTCCCGCTCCTCGAACACCTCATCGCCTGGCCCGGTGAATGCGCGCGACCTCTCCACTGCCTCAATGGAGCCGGTGAACAGCTGCGATTCGTGCGGGTCCGCCGGGGGACGGGCACCGCCGGCCGGAGGCGAACCCAGCCCGCGCAGTGGTGCCCTGCGCCGTGTGGCCGTGCCGCCGTCGTCCGCCGCCTGCTCCCAGCGCTGGTGCGGGAGGGCTTCCGGATGGTTCTGCTGCAGGAACATGACCATTGTTTCCCGGACCAGGCAGCGCAAGTCGAAGAGCGCGGCGCTGTCCGCGGCGCTGACCAGGATCCGGACACGGACAAAGCCGCCGGTGGCATCGGTGATCTGCAGGACGCCCACGCGCTCGTCCCACAATTCGGTCTCCGCCAGGACGCGGCGCAGTTCGGTGCGCATGTCCTCCACAGGGGCGCGCCAATCGAGATCGAACTCCACGGTGCCCATGACCTCGGACTGGCGGCGCGTCCAGTTCTCGAACGGCGTGGTGGTGAAGTAGGTGGACGGCAGGATGAGCCGCCGGTCGTCCCAGAGGTGCACCACCACGTAGGTGAGGGTGATCTCCTCGATCCGGCCCCATTCCTTCTGCACCACCACCACGTCGTCCACGCGGATGGCATCGGTGAACGCCAGCTGCATGCCGGCAAAGACGTTCACCAGCGACGTCTGCGCGGCGAGGCCCGCAACGATGGAAATCACCCCGGCGGACGCCAGCAGCCCCGCGCCCAGCGCCTGGATGGCGGGGAAGGTCAGCATCGCGGTGCCGACGGCGAGCACCACCACCAGTGCCACGGCAATGCGCCGTGCCAGGATCATCTGCGTGCGCAGGCGCCGTGCCCGCCGGTTGTCCGCCACGTCCACGCTGTGCCGGTTCAGCACCACGGCTTCCACGATGAGCAGCACCGCGACGGCGAGCCAGGCGACCGCGCCGATGAGGGCGATCAGCAGGAGATGGTCGACGCCGGCGTGCCAGCTTTCGTTGTTGGCCGTGAGCCTGAGGGCAGCACGGACGCCCACCAGGCACAGTGCCAGCCGCAAGGGCTGCCGGGCCACCCGGGAGGTTGCCTGCAGCTCGGGCCGGTTCCGGTTCAGATGGAGGACCACCTTGCGGAGGAGCCAGGACAGGACCAGTCCGGCGG
The DNA here is from genome assembly GCF_057747955.1 of Arthrobacter sp. SDR-2R. Lineage (NCBI taxonomy): Bacteria > Bacillati > Actinomycetota > Actinomycetes > Micrococcales > Micrococcaceae > Arthrobacter > Arthrobacter sp. SDR-2R. The sequence goes on along the minus strand of NZ_CM173231.1, from coordinate 3,904,582 downwards.
CCACCGCCACGGCGACGGCAAGGAAGGGTATGGCGCGGTTAAGTAGGTCTGGCATCCGTTAACCACTACCAACTTCGGCGGCAGGACCGAAATCGCGCCGGCGCCTTGGCGTGCCCCGCTTATGGCCCCAGCGGCAGCAGGAGCAAGGCAACGAGTGCCGGGACGGTGGCCGCGAGGGTTCCCGGCACACTCTCCCATTTACTTGGGTAGTGGCCCTGGATGTCGGCGAGCAGCATGGTGGGGGCGGTGAGGACCATGTTGGCGCAGCAGTAGACCACCAGTGTGTAGCCCACCACGAGCTGCCCGGCGTTGGCGGCAACCACTCCGGCGATCACCCCCAGCGCAATCACCAGGTTCCTGTAACCGGTGGGGATGGCCCACATCATCACTGCACGCACATTTTCCGGCGGCGTACTCAGGAACTTCTGAGCCCACCGGTGACGGCGGAGGAGGAAGCTCTCCACTGGAAACACGACGATGTAGATGGCTGCGGCGAGTACCGCGAAGACCTGCGCTGCGGCGTTCATGCTTGCAGCGTAGGGCTGCGCCTGCGGGCTGCTCCATCCCCGGATTGGGGGATCTTGGACGCCCACGCCGACGCTGGCGCCCGCGCTCGCACCGGAAGGCCGTTTGGCACGTGTTCATCTCCCCACCACGTGGGTAGCCTTGGGCCCATGCAGAAGATATCGATTGACGCGCTGGCCCGGCAGCAGCTCGAAGCAGCCATCGGCTCCCCGAACGGAAGGGCTGCGGACACGGTGTACGGGGGCCACGAAAAGATCCTCCGGCAGACGGTCATGGCGATGACCGCGGGAACGCAGCTGAGTGAGCACCAGAATCCGGGCGACGCCACGGTGTTCGTGATCCGGGGCTGCGTCAGCCTTCGCGCCGGCGGGGAATCCTGGCAGGGCAAGTCCGGCGACCTGCTGATCGTCCCGCCCGGTCTGCACAGCCTTCACGCAGAGGAGGACTCCACCTTCCTGTTCACGGTGGCCAAGCACCGGGACTGACCCAGGGTCAGGCCGGGTCCTTGACGGTGTCCTTCACCGGCCGGGGCTCCAGCCAGATGCGTTCACGGGGGCCTGGTGGGTAGGCGTAGCGCTTACCGGCAAGGGTGATCACCAGGGCGGCAACCACAGGAATCGCCGCCGCCGCCGGGACCAGCAGCGGGCCGCCAACCACCAGGGCCGCGGAGCCGTAAAGTGCCCCGACGGTGATGCCCAGCTGGATGGTCAGGACGGTGAGCCCGTTCGCGGCCTCACTGTATTCGCCGCCGGCCCGGAGGATCGCCGACTGGTTGTAAATGCCGATCGCGCCCAGGCCGGCTCCCCAAATGGTCATCAGCACCAGGGCCGCGGGCAGGTTCCCCACGGCGAGGGGCAGGAGGAACATCGATGCTGCGATGGCCGCCGTCGTGATGAGCAGCGAGCGGCGGGGACGCGAGTCCACGGTGAGTCCAGCGATCCAAATACCCAGCAGTCCGGACCCGCCCAGTACCGTGAGCGAGAGGCTGATGGCGTAGTCCGGCAGGGCCGCCTCGCGGATGAACGGCGCGATATAGGTGAACAGCGCGAAGTGGGCCAGGACCAGCAGCGGCCAGGCGGTGGCCACCGACTTCACGCCGGGCTGGCCGATGGCCTTGCGCAGTGACGGCCGGACCGAATCGGTAATGCGCCGGACGCGGGGAAGCAGCCAGAACGCCAGCACGGTCAGGACCACGCCGAACCCGGCGAGCACCAGGAACGCTGCGCGCCAGCCCAGGAATACGCCCAGGGCCGTACCCACGGGGGCACCGATGGCCAGGCCCAGGCTGTTGCCGCTGAACACGATGGCCAGGGCCTTGCCCACCTTGTCCGCCGGGACCACGCGGGATACGAACGGCGCCATGGTGGTCCACAACAGCCCATGCGCCAGCCCGCCCACCAAACGCGCGATCATCGCGGCGGTGAAATCCGGTGCGAGTCCCACCATCGCGTTGCTGAGCGCGAAGGTCAGGACCAGCCCAACCAGCAGGGCGTGGCGGGGAATCTTCCCCAGCAACCGGGCGGCCGGAACCACCGTGACAACAATGACGGCGGCGTAGGCGGCGGCAAGGTAGCCAGCCACCGGCTCGGACACTCCCAGGCCGGTGCTGATCTGGGGCAGCAGGCCGGACGGCAGGAGTTCAGTGGTGATGGCCGTAAAAGCGATGGTGGCGAGGACCACCATCGCGGCATACGGAAAACGGGCAGGTTCCGGCGCAGGGATCGCGGAAGACATGGGGGAAGCGTCCATTCAAGGGGGAGGGTGTGGAATGCGGCGCTGCTCGCCTGACAATTCCTCCCATAAATTTACCGGATCGAAGGGTCTGTCACAGACATGACACGTTGTCCTGATCGTGCTCCCGCTCCTGCCGTGCGGGACCCGCTGCCAGGCTCCCCGAACCTGGTCCCCGGCCGTGATCCCCGAACCGTGATTCCGGTCAGGAAGTCCTACCGGCGGCCGAAATCGGTGTCCGTGTACGACCCCGGCCGGCCGGACGCACTGCCTTGGCAGGTACAGGTGCCCTGCACTTCGATGCGCACCGCCGTCGGCCGCGCGGCGTCCAGGTGCAGGGTCACGGGCTCATGGTCCGCAGCGGCGACGCGCAGGAGTGATTCTTCGGGGGAGATGGCAGACATCGCTGTCCTTTCGGAAGGGGGTCGTTTTAGGGGGATTGTTCAGGAGGAGTGTTTCCGGGTGGCAAGCCGGGGGCGTGCCGCCCGGGACGAAGTGCCGAATCAGCGGCCGGCTGATTCGCTGGCCTGCAGGGTTTGGTTAAGGCGTATGTCCAGCAATCCTGCCGCGACCGCCGGTGCCAGCCCGGGGGCCAGCGGAAGGCGGGGGACCACCAGGCAGTGCCAAAGGTGGTAGATGTCCGCCTTGCCCGACCATACGGTGGAGGAGACATTGCCGTTCTCGTCGAGTTCCTGCTTCCAGGACCCATGCTCGTAGTCGATGAACCAGTCACGGGCATGGTCCCAGATCCGCTCATACCAGTCCGCGTACTTCTGGTCCCCCGTGGCGATGTAGAGGGCTGCCGCACCCCCGATTGCCTCGGCGGGCACCCAGCGGATGCGGGTGGTGACCACCGGCTTGCCCTCCCAGTCAACGGTGTACACAAAGCCGGGGTGGCCGTCCGGTTCCCAGGCGTCGCGGATGGCGGCGTCAAACAGGCCGCGCGCATCGTCGAGCAGCCAGGCCGGGACGTCTAGGCCGCGGGCTTCGAGCCCGGCACGGAGGTGGAGGAGCAGGCGCGCCCACTCAACCCAGTGGCCTGGGGTGCCGCCGTACGCCCGGAACTGGCTGGCCCGGTCATCGGTGTTGTACTCCGGCATGGGGTTCCACTCCGGGTCGAAGTGCTCGAACACCCGGTAGTTGTTGTTGCGGGCAAAGTTGTGGATGAGCACTTCGGCGATGTGCAGGGCCCGTTCGAGCCAGCGGTTCTCCCCGGTCACATCGGCCACAATGAGGTATGCCTCCACGGAATGCATGCTCGCGTTTCCGCCACGGTATGCCTCGGTTTCCGTGAATTCCCGGTTCCACGAGTCGAAACACATGTTGGCCTGGTGGTCCCAGAATTTGGTGTCAGCCACCCGGAGCGCCTCGTCCAGCAATTCGCGGGCCCCTGGCCGCCCTGCGGCGACGGCACTGGCAGCGGCGAGGAGCACGAAGGAATGCTGGTAGCCGGACTTCGTATCGTTCACGGGGCCGTTCGCGTCCACCTCGGCGTACCAGCCGCCGAACTCATCGTCGTGGAGGGGGCCGTTGAGCGCAGCGATGCCGTGGTCCACAAGGAGCGCGGCACCCGGCCTGCCCATCAGCGCGGCGACGGCGAAACTGTGCGTCATCCGGGCGGTGATCCACAGATGGGTGGGCTTGTCGGCGAACACCTTGCCGTAGTTGTCCAGCCAGCCGAATCCGGTGGGGACCTTGGAGGCCTCGGCAAAGCGGACCAGCCGGTCCGTCTCCGCCTCAAGCCATCGTGCGTGGGCGGCACTGTCGAGCCACGTCATGTTAATTCCTCTCTCTGGTGCTGGTGCAGGTGAAAATGTCGGATCAGGCGACGGCATCGGATATGCCGCGGATGATGGTGGCGGCCGCGCCCAGGTAGGCCAGGACGATCAGCAGTATCTGCGCGGCGCGGGTGGGGACGTGCTTGGCGGCGAGGTCGCCGAGAACCAGGCCGGCCAGGCAGGCGACGGCGACGGCGAGCCACATCGCCAAGGGCATCACGGGGAACGTCTGGGGCGCGGTGATGGCCTTGGAGATGAGCGAGAAGACGCCGATGGTGAAGAAGTACGGTTGCATCGTGGCCGCGAAGGACTTGTGCTGCCACCGGGTGGCGATGGAATACATGCTGACGGCTGGACCGCCCACTCCTGCCGCTGTGTTCATGAACCCGCTCAGGCTGCCGGCGGTGAGCAGGTACCGCCGGCGCGCCGGCAGCGTGGCGGACTTCAGGGCCAGCAGGATGGTCAGTCCGGCGGCGAGGATCACCCCGATGGAAATCTCCAGGACCGCCGCCGGGACCAGCCGGATCAGGAATGCGGCCGGGACAATGCCGAGCAGCGCCGAGGCCGCGAGCATCAGGTACCGCTTCCAGTCGATGTCCCGCACCACCCGGAAGATGATGGCGCCCGCCGTCACGGCGCCGCACACATTCACCAGCACTACTCCTTCCACCGGGCCCAGGAGCAGGACCAGGAAGGGCGCGGCCACCAGAGCGAAGCCCATCCCGGTGATCCGCTGCATCCCGGCGCCCATGACGACGGCACCCAGCACCAGTCCGGTGGTCAGCACTTACGGCCGCCAGGCCACGTACTGGACCTCCTCGAACTCTTCGAGGCCCAGGCTTGATCCTTCCCGGCCCAGGCCCGACTGCTTGGCGCCGCCCATGGGAGCGAAAGCAACGGAGGGCAGGGGATCGTTGACGCCCACGATGCCGGCTTCGAGGCGTTCGGGAATGTCCCAGCCGCGCTTGGCGCTGCTGGTCCACACGTAGGCAGCCAGGCCCATCTCGGTGGCGTTCGCCTTCCTGATGGCGTCCTCTTCGGAGGAGAAGGTGACGACGCCGGCCGCCGGGCCAAAGACTTCCTCGGTCACCAGGCGTGCGTCGTCCGGGACGTCCGTCAGCAGGGTGGGTGCCAGGAAGGACCCCTTGGCCGGGACGTCGGTGCGCTGGGTGACCTGCCGGGCGCCCCGGCTGAGTGCGTCGTCCACCAGGGACTGAACCGCGGCCACCCTTTCGGCGTCAATAACGGGACCGAGCTCCGGAACCGGTGCGCCGCCGTCGGGAACGCCGTGGCCGATGCTCATCGCATCAAAGCGGGCGCCCAGCCTCTGTGCAAACTCTTCCGCGATGCCCTCCTGGACCAGGAACCGGTTGGCGGCAACGCAGGACTGGCCCGTGTTGCGGAGCCGGCCCAGGACGGCACCGTCGACGGCGGCGTCCAAATCGGCGTCCTCGAACACGATGAAGGGTGCGTTGCCGCCCAGCTCCAGCAGTGGCCGGACCACGCGTTCCGAGGCTGAGGCCATGATCTGCCGGCCCACGCCGGTGGATCCGGTGAAACTGACGGCCCTGACCGCGGGGTGGGACATCAGGGCGGCGGTGATGTCACGGGAGGGGCCGTGGACCACGTTGACCACGCCGGCGGGGAAGCCGGCGTCGTGCAGGACTTCGAACAGTCCCGTGGCAGCCAGCGGCGCCTTCTCAGACACCCGGCCCACCACCGTGCAGCCTGCGGCCAGCATCGCGGCGAGCTTCCGCGCCTGGATGGAGACCGGGAAGTTCCAGGGGGTGAGGCTGAGCGCCACTCCGATGGGTTTGCGCAGGCTCAGATGGCGGCGGCCACGCAGTTCAGGCGGGCTGACGGTGCCGGTGGCCCGGCGCGCCTCCTCCGCGAACCAGCGGAAGTACTCCACGGAGAAGTCCACCTCCCCCTGCGCTTCGGGAAGCCGTTTGCCGGCTTCGAGTGCCAGGGTGTGGGCCAGTTCGTCGCGGCGTTCTGCCAGGAGGTCGGCGGCGTTGCGGAGCAGGTCTGCCCGGTGGCGGACGGTGGAGCCGGACCAGGAATTGAAGGCCTCCGCGGCGGCGCCGGCGGCCTTGGTGGCATCGTCGGCCGTGCCCCAGGCTACCTCTCCCACGGTGGTGCCGTTGCCCGGGTCAATCACGTCCTTGGCGGTTCCGGAGGTGTGCCAGGTGCCGTTAATGAGGTGCCGGGCGGATTTGAGGTTCATGGATTGTGCCTTTCGTAGGGCTGGGAAAAGATTCGGCAGTTCCGGGCGGCCGCCAAAGCCGGGCCCGGGGCCTGGTTCCTTATCCCTTGCTCGCACCGGCGGTGATGCCGGCTACAAAGTAGCGCTGCAGGAAGACGTAGGCGATGACGACGGGCAGGGATGCCAGGATCACGCCGGCGAACAGCAGCGGGTAGTTGGTTTGGAACTCGCCCTGGAAGCTCAGCAGAGCCAGCGGCAGGGTGCGGTTGCCGGGGGACTGGATGAACAGCAGCGGGTACAGCAACTCGTTCCAGTGGATGACGAACAGGAAGATGGCGGCTGCGGCGATGGAGGGCGCCGAGAGCGGCAGGGCGATGGAAAAGTAGGTCTTCCACGGTCCGCTGCCGTCGATGGAGCTGGCCTCGTAGAGTTCCTTGGGCAGGGTCCGCATGAACCCGCCCAGGATGAACACGGCGATGGGCAGCGTGGAGACCACGTTGGCCACGACCAGGCCGGCCAGGTTGTCCAGCAGGCCAAGCCGGCCGAAGAGCACATAGAGCGGCACCATGTTGGCCTGCGCCGGGATGGCCATGCCCAGGACCAGGAACCCGAAGATGGCCCAGGCCATAAATCCCTTCAGCCGGGACACTGCGTAGCCGGCCAGGCTGGCAAGGAACAGGGTGAGCGGCACGGAGATACCCGTGACGATCGCGCTGTTCATGAAGGATGAGCCCAGGTTCTGGCCGCCCACCACTTCCGCGAAGTTGTCGGCGGAGAGGGAGTGCGGCAGGCTGAATGGCCCGGCGAACAGTTCCTGCGTGGACTTGAAACTGCCGAACGCCACCACGGTCAGTGGAACGATGATGATGACCGCATAGATGGCCAGGATGGCGCGGCGGCTTAGTGAGGCGAGCATGCTGCTATTCCCCCTTCGGGGTCAGCCGGAGCAGTCGGCGCTGAAGCCAGGTGACCAGGGCGATCATCGCCATGAAGATGATCGACTGGGCGGCGGCGTAGCCGAACTCCGAGTTGGCAAAGGTGCTGTAAATGCGGGTGGACAGGATGTCCAGGGCAGCCTTGGGCGGGTTGCCCGCGATACCGAGGATCAGGTCGAATGCCTTGAACGACTGGACGGTGGTGTAGGCCACCACAATGGACGTGGCCGGGGCCACGAATGGCCAGGTGATGGACTTGAACTGCTGCCACTTGTTGGCGCCGTCCATTTCGGCTGCTTCGTAGAGTTCCCTGGGGATGGCCTGCAGCCCCGCGATATAGACCACCATCATCTGGCCGGAATGGAACCACACCTGGGTGACAGCAACCCAGTAGAGGGCCTGGGCGTCATTGCCGAGGTAGGCCCCGCCGTCCACCCCCACGGTTCTGAGGACCGAGTTGGCCAGACCGAAATTGGGGTCGTAGATGAACTTCCAGATGAAGGCCACGGACACCGAAGACAGGATGGTGGGGAAGAAGAACAGGGCGCGGAGCAGGATGCTGCCGCGTGAGTTCCGGGTGAGGAGCAGTGCCAGGACCAGCGAGAACGCCGTTTGGGCGATGACCACCAGCAGCACGAACTTCAGGTTGTTGGTCAGGGCATTGGTGAACAGCGAGTCCTTGGTGAACGCACGGATGAAGTTGTCCAGGCCCACGTAGTTGAAGGCCGCCGAGAAGCCGTTCCAGTCCGTGATGGCGTACTGGAAGGCCTGCAGCGTGGGCATCACCAGGAAGAAGGCGACGACGGCGACGGCGGGCAGTGGGAAGAGGTACAGTGCCGGATTCACCCGGGTGGGGGAGCGCCGGCGCACCTTGGGGGCGTTGGCGGAGGTTTGGCTCTCCGGCGCCTTGCCCTTGGCTGCGGTTCCGGGATGGATGCTCATAGCCGTTCATCAACAATCTTCTGGGCGGCGGCGGCTGCCTGTTCCGGGCTGGTGCCGGAGATGACCGCCGTGGCACTGGCCTCCACCGCATTGCGGACGTCGAGGTTCTGGAACTGGAAGCGGGCTGCGAGCGCGGTCTTCTTCTGCAGCCAGGGGCTCAGCCGCTTCAGGTCCGGGTTGGTGTACTCCACCTTGTCCACGGACACGTGCTGGGCGGTCTGGTTGGCGTAGTAGCCGGCGTTTTCGGGCTCGGAGAGGAAATCGATCCAGGCTGCCGCGGCGGCCTGGTTCTTGCTGGCCGAGTTGACGCCGAGGATGAACGTGGCGTTGTAGGCGCCTTCGTATTTGCCGTTGCCGTCGGAAGTGGTGTTGGGGAACACCAGGTCGATGGGGAACTTGGCGCCGAGTCCCCGCACGGCGGCGATGTGGTAGGAGCCGGTGGCCAGCATGGCGGCCTTGCCCTGGGAGAACAGGTTCTGGGCCGGTTCCACGGCGGTGCCGGTGGCGTTGGGCTGAACGAAGGGCTTCAGGTCCTTGTACTGGTTGAGCATCTTGATGAACCAGTCGTCGGTGCACTTGAGCTTGCCCTGTTCGATTTGGGCGCACATGTCGTCAACGGGGGCGTTGTTGGCAATCATGCAGTTGAACAGCTGGCCGCCGTTTCCGACATCGCCGCCCGGCCAGGAGATGGGGATGACACCGGCGGAGGCCAGCTTCTCGCACATGCCCAGGAACGCATCCCAGTTCTTGGGGGCGATCTCCGCACCGGCCTTGTCAAAGAGATCCACGTTGGCCATGGGCATGGGGAACACCACCTGGTAGGGCAGGCCCAGTTGGCTGTCGCCGTTCCGGCCCGCGGACAGCAGCCCCTTCTGGTAGTTGCCCACCGCCTTGCTGTCCTTGAGCTCGGTGTAGATGCCGGCTTCGGTGAAGTTCTTGAACTGGGCGCCGCGGAAGGTGGCAAAAGCGTCGCCGATCGAGCCGCCGCGCAGCTTCTGGAGGGCCTGGGCGTTGTAGTCGTTGGAGGTGGAGATGTCCTGGGCAACCTCCACGCCGTTGTGCTGGGCGGCGAAGCGCTTGATGAGTTCGTCGAACACGGCCTTGTCCTCGCCGCGCCAGTGGGCGAACGACACCCTGCCGGTCACGGCGCCGGTGGAGGGTGCCGCCGGTCCGGTGGCACCGCCGGGTTTGGTGGAACCGCCGGGCCCGGCGCACGCTGCCGCAGCGGCGCCGAAGCCCATGGCTCCCAGAAGGGCGACTGCCTGCCTGCGTGAAATCTGACTCACAATAATCTCCTCGTTGAGTGTTTGGTGTGCCTTGTTTGCTTACTGCGGAAAGGGTGTGCCCCGGTCAGGACGTTGGTGCGCGCCACTTATGGCTACGCGTGCGTCCTCTGCGCGGAGACGACGTCGTCAACGACGGCGCAGAGGCGCTGCAGCCGGCGGACGGCGTCGGTGGAGAGGGATTCGACGACGTCGGGGGCACCGATGCAGGATGCCCAGACGGCGCGTCCGGAGAGGAAGCCGCTGGCGCCTTCCAGGCAGGCCCACCGAACGGCATCCGGGAAGACGTCCTCGGGGACGCCGGAGGACAGGACCACCCAGGGGCCGTCGATGGCCTTGGTCAGTTCGGCGCAGGCGGCGCGGACCTGGTCTTCGGGGGCTTGGCCGTGGAAGGGGACCTCCGCTTTGTAGAGGTCGGCGCCCAGGCTTCCGAGTTCCTTGGCTGCGGCCAGGATGCCGGCATCCCAGTCAAAGTCGCCGCCGGCCAGGGGCTTGCGGGAGACGGGCTCGATGATGCTGATCAGTCTGGCGGACCGGCAGCTTTCCACGAATTCACGGACCATGGCCACACGGCCTTCGGCGGGCTCGTCCGGGCGGTACAGGACCAGCAGCTTGAGGGCCTTCACGCCCAGGGCCGCGTACTTCTGCGGATCCACCAGCCGGTCGATGGTGACCTCGCCAACGAGCTCGCCGTGGGCGGATTCGAAGTGGTCGGCGGAGGCGATGAGCCCGCAGTTGGGGTCCACGACGCCGGCTTCGATGGCCTGGTCCAGGGCGAACTGACGGTCGATCAGGATGCCGGAGGCGTACGGGGTCAGGATCCGGGCCGCTTCAAGCTTGAAGTCGCGCAGGTCCTGGTCCGTGACGGGCTGGTCGGTGTGTTCGGCGAACATGTTCCGCATGGCTTCGCGCTGGTCCACGGCCAGCATGGCGAAGGCGCCTGAGGGGCGCTGGAGCGGGGAGAGGTCGGTATGGCTCATGGGGTGGCTTCTTTCGGTGGTCAGTTGGACGCTGGGACAAGATTGACGGTTTGGTGCGGGATGGCGGACCGGCCGTCCAGTCCGCCGCAGGAGGCGGAGGCGGTGCGCCCGGCGAATACGGCGGCTTCCACCAGTGGAAGTCCGGCAGCGACGGCGGCGAGCAGGGCGCCGTGGTAGACGTCGCCGGCACCGAGGGTGGACACGATGGTGGCGGGCGTGGCCGGGACGTGGACGGGTTCGGCGCCGCGTTCCAAAACCCAGGCACCTTCGGAGCCGGCGGTGGCGACGACGGCGGAGGCGCCGTCGTCAATTGCCTTCCGGAGCAGCGACTCAGGGGAGAGGTCCTCGCCGTATTCTGCGCGGAGCCTTTCGATGGTGGGGACGTACAGGGCCACGCCGCGGGGGCTGAAGGCGGGGATGGGGTTGCCGGCGTCCACGCTGATGGCCAGGCCGGCCGGCCGCGCGGGGGCATTGGCCACCGCGTTCCAGCCCAGGTGGTCCGTGTGGACCCAGGCCGCTGACTGGAGCAGTTCGGAGAAGCGGCTGTCCCCGGGGAAGCTGACCGGCGGGACCGGACGGGTGACGATGGCCCGGCTTTCGGTGGCCCTGCTGACCACGATCACGCTGGCACCGGTCTTGACGCCGGCGTCGCGGATCACGGCGGAGGTGTCCACGCCTTCTGCCTGAAGGCCGCTGACGATGCGGTCCCCTTCTTCGTCGGTTCCCAGGACGCCGGCAAAGGCCGTCCTGGCTCCGGCGCGGGCGGCCGCTACGGCTGCCGTGGCGGCGGGTCCGCCGCCCGCCGTGGCAAAGTCCGTGGCGACGGTGCGGCTGTCCGCGGCAGGGTAATCCTGCACCAGGGCGATGGCGTCAAGAGTGGCGCAGCCTACGAAGAGCAGGGTTCCGGTTGACGGTTGGGGCACGTTCCACCTCGTTGTAGTTCCGGCTGATACTGAAGAAATATACACATAGCATGTTGGAAAAACAACACTTTCTGTATAGTTGTGTTTGGGATGCAACGCCGCGGTCCCGCCCACTCAACGTAGAGAAACGGAGCAGCTCATGTCATTGCCTACTGCGGAATCGGTCCGGACCATCCGGTATGGCCTCATTGGAGCGGGCCATATGGCACGCGAACACGTCCGGAACCTTGCCCTGATCCCGGGAAGCCGCATCACCGCAGTCTCGGATCCCACACCCTCTTCACTGGAAGAGACGGTGAAGGAGATCGGCCATGAGGTGCGGACTTTCCCTTCCCACCAGGAGTTGCTGGCCTCGGGCCTGGTGGACGCGCTGGTGATCGCCAGCCCCAACGACACCCACCTGGGCATCCTCAAGGACATCTTCGCCAGCGGCACCAACCTTCCGGTCCTCGTGGAGAAGCCGGTGTGCACCACGGCGGAGCAGGCGGACGAACTGGAGGCGCTGGCCGGCAGCTACCCGGCCCCGGTGTGGGTGGCCATGGAATACCGGTACATGCCGCCGGTCCAGGAGATCATCCAGGCGGCGCATGGCGGCAGGCTGGGCAACATCCACATGCTCTCCATCGTGGAGCACCGCTTTCCGTTCCTGCACAAGGTGGATGCGTGGAACCGCTTTGCGGAACGGACCGGCGGGACGCTGGTGGAAAAGTGCTGCCACTTCTTTGACCTGATGCGCCTGATCCTGCAGGACGAGCCCGTACGCGTCTTCGCCAGCGGCGGCCACGACGTGAACCACATGGATGAGGTCTACGACGGCCGGGTGTCGGACATGTTGGACAACGCCTATGTGATCGTCGATTTCAAGGGCGGCCGCCGCGCCATGCTGGAGCTGTCCATGTTCGCCGAGGGATCCAAGTTCCAGGAACGCATCTCCATTGTTGGGGATGCTGCCAAGATTGAAACCCTCATCCCGGTGGCCGCCAACCACTGGATTCCCGGTGACCACGCTGAAGCGACGGTTGAATTCAGCCCACGGTCCCCGCTGGGTCCCGAAAAGCACGAGGTTCCGGTGGATGAGGCTGTCCTGGCGGCCGGCGCGCACCACGGCTCCACCTACTATGAGCACCAGGGCTTCCGGAAGGCCATCCTGGGCGAGGGGCCGGTGGAAGTCACCATTGCGGACGGACTGCGGTCCGTACGCATGGGCCTGGCCGCCGAACGCTCTATTACGGAAGGACGCCCCGTTGAGCTTGGCAATGCCGCCCTCGGGGTACGTTCATAAGAAGATACATGTTGGAATTGCAACATCCCGCCAGGCTCCTGCCCGGCGCACGGGGGAGGGAGAACAGCCAATGGGCACCGCAGATAAAGAGGCGCCGCTGACACCCCGCCAGCGCACCATCCTCGATGAGCTGGGCCGCCGGGGGTTCATTTCAACAAATGATCTGGCGGAGACCTTTGCCGTCTCCGACATGACGGTGCGGAGGGACACCCGGGTGCTGTCCAAGCGCGGACTGGCCCGGGTGGTCCACGGCGGCGTCAGCGCCGTGGACGGTCATGGCCAGAACGCGAACTTCGCCGCGCGCGTCCGGGAGGACGCGGACGCGAAGCTTCGGGTGGCCAGGGTGTGCCTCTCGATGATTGGCGAACGGGATGCCATCATCCTTGATGCCGGCACCACGACGTACCAGATCGCGCAGGAACTGCCCACGTCGTTCACCGGCACCATCATCACGCACTCCGCGCCCGCCATCCAGCGCTGCCTGCAGCTGACGGCGGCGCGCACCATCTGCCTGGGCGGGGAGCTGCTGCTGGACAGCCAGGCGTTCAACGGACCGATGACCGTCAGCGCCGCCTCCGGGCTCCGTGCCAAGACAGCCTTTATTGGCGTCAGCGGCATCCATGACGAGGCGTTCTATATTGAGCGCGACGTGGAGCGCGCCACTAAGATCGCCCTTATGAATTCAGCGGAACAGGTAGTGGTGGTGGCAACCCACCAGAAGATGCTGCGGTACGCGCTGGCGCGGCTGGCGGCGTTCGACGCGGTGGACATCCTGGTCACGGACGCTCCGCCGCCGCGGGAGATCGAGACAGCCCTGCGCGCCGCCAACGTCAAGCTGATGGTTGCCGCATGACGGCCCGCCTGCGCGTGTGCCTGCCGTCCCGGGACCTGCTGGACGCACTGGCGCCGATTGACGGCGTCGACTTTGTCCTGTGGGACCTCACCGGGCCGGCGCCGGACGGCCGGCTGGATCTGCTGGTGCCCGGCTACATGGGCAAACCGGCGGCGCTCGCCGCACTGGAGGGCGTGGACGTCGGCCTGGTGCAGAGCCAGTCCATCGGGTACGACGGCGTCGCCTCGGTGCTGCCCGCCGGCGTCACCTTCGCCAACGCGGCGGGAGTCCATGAAACCTCGACGGCGGAGCTCGCCGTGGGGATGATGGTTGCTTCCCAGCGCGGCATTCCGGACTTTGTCCGGAACCAGGAAACCGGTACGTGGGACAACAGCCAGCGGCCCAGCCTGGCGGACCGGCGCGTGCTGCTGGTGGGTTACGGGGGAGTGGGCAAGGCCATCGAGGCCCGGCTCCTGCCGTTCGAAACCGACGTCACCCGGATGGCCAGCCGCGCCCGGGACGATGAGCGCGGGACCATCCTCGGGATCGATTCGCTGTACCAGCAGCTGCCGCTGCACGAGATTGTGGTGGTCAGCGTCCCCCTGGGCGAAGACACCAGGCAGTTGGTGGATGCGAAGTTCCTGGCGGCCATGCCGGACGGGGCCCTGCTGGTCAACGTCGCCCGCGGCCCGGTGGCGGATACCGGGGCCTTGCTGGCAGAGACCGCAAGCGGACGGCTCCGGGCCGCGCTGGACGTCACCGATCCGGAGCCGCTGCCCGCCGACCATCCGCTCTGGACCACTCCCGGCGTGCTCATCACACCGCACGTGGGCGGCGCCAGTTCGGCCATGTTCCCCCGGATGGTCCGGTTGCTCAGGAAGCAGATCGGGCTGCTGTTGGAGGGCAAGGACCCGGTGAACGTGGTCCTCCCTTAACCGCGGCGGTTCCCGCCCCTATGCTTGGCCCATGTCCACTTTTGAAGTCCGCCGCAGTTCCGTCATCCCTGCCGCCGCCGAAGACATCTTTCCGCTCGTCAACAACTTCCACGAATGGACTGCCTGGTCCCCCTGGGAGACCATCGACCCCGGCATGAGCCGCCGCTACTTCGGCACTGAAGCAGGCACGGGGGCCGGGTATGAGTGGAGCGGCAACCGCAAGGCGGGCAGCGGCACCATGGAGATCGAGGAGTCGGTGCCGTCGAACCTGGTCCGGATCCGGCTGCAGTTCACCAAGCCCTTCAAGGCCCTGAACCCCACCACCTTCACGTTCACCCCTGCCCCGGGCGGCACCGAAGTGACCTGGCGGATGACCGGCGAGAACAAGGGCCTGGGGAGGGTGTTCGCACTGTTCATGAACATGGACAAGATGGTGGGCGCCGATTTCGAACGCGGCCTGGCCGCGTTGGCTGCCACAGTGGCGGCACGAAAGAGCTGAGGCCGCCACATGGGTGTCGTTGACGAAGCCCTGGACAGGATTGGCGGACCGGACCGCAGTTGCCTCCAGCACGTGGTGGAGATTGCGCGGTCCCTGGCTCCCGACGCCACGGAGGGCATGAGCTACGGCATGCCCGCCCTCAAACTGGACGGCAAACCGCTGGTGGCGGCCGTGGCCGCAGCAAAGCACCTCTCGGTTTTCCCGTTCTCCTCCGCGGTGGTGGAGGCAGTGGCCGCCCGGCTGGAGGGGTACTCCCTGTCCAAGGGAACCATCCGCTTCACGGCGGACCATCCAGTGCCGGACGACGTGCTCGCTGACATCGTCCGGCTGCGGATGGCGGAAATACGGAAATAGGGCGCAGGACGACGGCGGGACCTATGGTCCTTCCAGCCGGCCGCGCCAGTGCATAGCGTGGTGCCATGGCTGATACTCTCTCCTCCCTCGCAGACTCCTTCAAGAACATGGGCGTTGCCCGCGCGTACGGCTCTCCCGTAAATGTGGGCGGGGAGGACATTGTGCCGGTGGCGCTGGTGTCCTTCGGTTTTGGCGGCGGCACGGAATCGGACCAGGGGGCATCGGGCGGCGGGGGCGGCGGTTTCGTTGTCCCGTTGGGCGTGTACCGGACCGTGAATGGGCGCGCGGTCTTCCGCCCCAACACCATCGCCATGCTGGTGTGCCTTGTCCCATTGGTTTCTGTGGCCGGCGCGGCGTTCCGGAAAGCGGCGCGCTCGGCCCGGAAATAAGCGCCGGCCGGCGGCCCGGCATTCCATAAAATTCCCCTATTTCGTCCCCGGTAATTCGGTTCCATAATGGCCTCGTAGACTTCGGGAACCTCCCGCCGCTGTCCTGTGCCACGGCGGAACCAGGGGTTCCAGGTGGCCGCCCCGGCAATCGGCGGGAAGGACGGCCACGAGGCCCGGCCGGGACGGCCGGACTGTTTCAGGGGGAGAGCAACGCCACTAAATGCACAAGGAGAATTGTCATGCTCAAGGATAGGGAAATCATGGCTGTGCTGCCGGCCAAGGATATTGACCGGGCACGGGAGTTTTACCGGGACAAGTTGGGGCTGGAGCCGGTCCAGACGGTCGAAAACGACAACCTTATCTACCGCTGCGGCAAGGGAACGGGCTTCCTGCTCTACCAGACGGACAACGCCGGTTCGGCCAAGAACACCCAGATGTCCTGGGGCGTCGATGACGTCGAAAAGGAAGTGGAGGAACTGCGGGGCCGCGGCGTCGTCTTTGAGGAGTACGACATGCCGGGACTCAAGACCGAGAACGGCATCGCAACGATGGAAGGCATGGGCAAGGGTGCGTGGTTCCTCGACAGCGAGGGCAACATCCTGAACATTTCCTCGATCCCCGTCACGTAGCCATCCGCCTTGCACAGGCGCATACTCAATCACCTGGCAGCAAAGCCATAAGTACGACGCCGGCACGTGCCGCCCAAAGCACCCGCACCCGGGTGCGTGGCAGCGGCAGGCCGGCGCCGCCGTCGTAAGCGGCCTGAAAGGAAGGCGCGGGAATGGGCGCGGAAGAGATGGTTCCGGAGACAAAAGGCGTCTCGGTGGAGTTGCTGGCGGCCGTAGACCTTGATGGCGAGATGGACGGGATGGAAGGCCGGCAGCTGCGGATGCGGAGGGTGACGATCGACCCCGGCGGGGTCTTCGGGCCCCTCCATGACCATGTGGGGCGTCCGGGAACCGTCTTCATCCTGCAGGGAACCATCACCGACCACCGCGACGGCGCCGCCACGGACTATGGGCCCGGAGTGGGCTGGCCGGAGGACCGGAACACCACCCACTGGCTGGAGAACAGGGGGACGGTCCCGGCGGTGGAAGTCTCCGTGGATATCGTCACCAAGCTTCCGTCATAAATCCACGTGCTGTGGAAACCGGTGGCTTATCCGCCGTGTTCTGGGTATCTTGTGCATACCCGTGGTTGAGCAGTCAGCTGGCAAGTTACTCATGGGAGCCACTGATGGACGCCGCTGCTGACCAGCCACCTTCCGGGAGGATCCGTCCCGGCACCAGCTCACAGGACAGGGTGTTCCATGCCTTCCGGCGCTGGCCGCTCGTCCCGGCCGCCGACCTGCTCCTGCTGCGCCACGCGCTAGTCGGCCAAGATTCCTCCACCGAACCGGACCACGCGTCCGCTCTCCGTTGCCTGGTCGACGACGAACTCACGCGCCGGCTGGCCCTCCCGCCCGCTTCGGGGGACTAAGACTGCCGTGGGTCGGTAACGTGTGACATTGGGGGACCGGCCCACGGCCCAAATAAGCCGTCTGTTCCTTCCCCCGCCAGCCAATTCAAACGGCGGGCTGGCGCCGCCCCAGCGCCAGCCGCAGGGCGGCGCGGAGGGTGAGCCGGTTCCGCCTGGTTACCGCGATGACGGCTGCGACACCCGCCAGCAGCACCACGATCCCGCCTGCGGCCACGGACCAGCGGGCGCCGAACTGGCTCCCGATCCAACCGACCAGCGGTGAACCCAGGGCGGTGCCGCCCTGCAGGATGGCCAGGTACAGGGCCAGCACGCGACCGCGGAACTGTGGCTCCACGGACAGCTGGATGCTGGTATTGCAGCTGTTCAGGAACGTGATGGACGCCAGCCCCACGGGAATGAGGAGGGCAGCGTAGGCCCAGAAAGACGGCGCGACGCTGCCCAGGATGGTGAAGACACCCAGGCCCAGCGCCCCGCCCAGCAGGAACCTCAGCCGAGGACGGGACCTGCGGGCCGCCAGGAGGGCGCCGGCCAGGGTGCCCACCGCCATGATGGAACCGAGAAGCCCGAATTCACCCGGGCCCATGCGGAATTCGGTGGTGGCCATCAGCGAGTTGATGACGGGAAAGTTCATGCCGAACGCGCCCAGGACGCCCACCAGGACCATGATCAGCATCAGATCCGGCCTTCGGCGCACGTAGCGGATGCCCTCAGCCACCTGGTGCTTGTTCCGCTCGCCCTTTGCCACCGGGGCGGGCTGGGTAATGCGGATCCTGAACAGCGAGACCAGGACGGCCGCGAAGCTCGCCGCGTTGAGCAGGAACACCGGGCCCGTTCCCACCCAGGCGATGAGCACCCCCGCGATCGCGGGGCCTGTGAGCCGGGCGGTGTTGAAGGAGGCGGAATTCAGGGCCACCGCATTGGAGATGTTCTCCTGCCCCACCAGTTCCGAGACGAAGGCCTGGCGCGCCGGTGCGTCCACGGCACTGGCAACGCCCAGGCAGAAGGCCGCCACGTACGCATGCCACAGTTGGGCGGTGCCGGTCACCACCAGGAGGCCGATGGCGAGGCCGGTGGATGCCATGGCCAACTGCGTCCACATGAGGATGATGCGCTTCCGGTACCGGTCAGCCAGGACTCCGCCGTAAGGGCCGAACAGCAGCATGGGCAGGAACTGCAGGCCCGTGGTGAGGCCGACGGCGGCGCCTGAGTGGTCGGTGAGAACGGTCAGGACCAGCCAGTCCTGGGCCACGCGCTGCATCCAGGTGCCGATGTTGGAAACGATCGCACCGCTGGCCCAGATGCGGTAGTTGGGGTTTTCGAGGGCCCGGAACATCGCGCTCATTTGCCGCTCATTTCCTGCATGATGCGGGCCGCCCGGCTGAGGGTAAGCCTGTCGTCCTCGCTGAGCCCGGCCACCCGCTGGGCCAGCCAGGCCGTCCGCTGGCTCCGCGCCTCGGCGAGGACTGTCCTTCCCGCATCCGTGATGTCCACGCGGACCTGCCGCCCGTCGTCGGGGTCTGCGCTCCTGGTGACGAAGCCCTGGTCGGCGAGCGCGTTGACGATCCTGGTCATGGACGGCGCCTGGACGTGCTCACTCTCGGCAAGTGCCCGGAGCGTGCTGGGGCCGCTGCCGTTCAGCAGGGCCAGGACTGTGTATTGCCCGGGGGTGATGATGTCGCCCGTTGCCTCAACGCGGAGCCGGCGTGAAGTACGCATCACGGCGGTGCGGAGCTCGATGGCGAGGGTATCGGGCGTGGTGGGGTCTGCGGTTGCTGTGTTCTTCGTTTGGGTGGGTGACATGTATGCGGGTGCGCCTCCTGCTGACGTTCCTTAGCAGTGCTAATTAGTTCTGCTAACTATTATGGTCTGCTTGCTTATCAATGGGCAACAGCCTGCGGTGTGGGTTTGGTGACATGCTCCGGCAGAATGGGATGCGTGACTGGGGGCAGAGCTGATGTAAAGCGCAAATCCGCGTTGTCGTGGAAAGGAAAAGCGAACCTTGCGGTGGCCGTCCTGGTCATCTGCCTGGGCCCGATCCTGATTGGCGTGGGCAGTTTCATGATCAACGCCGACGAGGAGCTTGCGCGGACCGGGACACAGGCCACCGGAACGATCGTCCACTTCAAGGACGTCGCCAAAGCCTCCTCGCGCAGGATGCAGGTTGAATTCACGGCGGCGGACGGGCTGCCCCACAGGACGTTCGCGGCCGTTGACCACGACCAGCATCCCGTCGTCGGCAGCGAAGCCACGGTGGTCTATGCCGAAAATGACCCGGCAAGGGCCGTTGTGCTGGGTTATGAGAGCGACGGTGTGTGGTTCCGTGGCGTGGGCATTGTGCTGACCGTCATCTTCGGCGGGCTGGGACTGCTCTGCCTTGGGGTTGGCACCGCGGCCCTCCGTGCCAAATTCCGGAAACCCGCCACAAACCACGTGGTCTGAGACTGTCACGGCTCTTGGGTCTGGCCGCTGCGGCTCGGCGGGCGTAGGCTCGGTCCACCATGACCGAGCAGCAGCCCTTTGAATTGATCCGGCGCTATCCGCATTTCGAGCTGCGCCGGTATCCGGACTACGTGGTGGCCGAAGTGACGGTCACCGCGGATTTTGACCGCGCCGGCAATGCCGCCTTCCGGCATCTCTTCAACTACATCAGCGGCAGCAATAATGCCCGGCAGAAACTGGCCATGACCGCTCCGGTGCTCCAGGAACCAGGGCCCCGGAAACTGGCAATGACCACCCCCGTACTCCAGTCCGGTCCGGTGCCGGGGTCGGGGGAGCCTGCCGAATATTCAGTGGCGTTCGTCCTTCCGGCCGGCGTGACAGCTGACGGCGCTCCGGTCCCTGCCGATCCCATGGTCAGGATCCGCGCGGTGCCAGGTTCCCTTGCCGCAGTGCTGGGATTCTCCGGCAGCGGTTCGGCATCGGCTTTCCAGAAGCGCAACGACGGCCTGCAGGCTGCGCTCACCCTGGCCGGGCTGACTCCCGTGGGGACGCCGAGATTCGCCCGCTTCGACCCGCCGTTCAAGCCGTAGTTCCTGCGCCACAATGAGGTTGTCCAGGATGTCCTGGAACCCCAGGCGGGTGGAACGGCACCGGGCGCTTAGCTGGAAGCAGCGCTGTAGGTTTCTTTCCCCCTCCCCACCCGATACTTTCCTGCCTGCCCGGAAAGATCCCTATTCGGGCAACCATGCATAAAGGATGGCCAGTCCGCACTCCGCTGCCCCATTCTCTGGGTAGTGGCGCCCTTATGGGTGGTTGCAGGGGGCGCGGAGTCTCCTCCCACTTTCCGTTTTCTGTTGTTATTGCTGAAACTTTACGATAGTTTCTCACTGTGATGCAGGTCGCACTGGTGGGAGCCCGCGGCCATGATGCCAACAAAAGGACGATGATGACCCGCGAGCACAGCACCAGCACCTCCGAACACCGCTTCAAACGCCTGCACGAACGTCTGGGCGGCATCGCCTACGGGGGTGACTACAACCCCGAACAGTGGCCACGCGAGGTGTGGGACCAGGATGTCCGGCTCATGAAGCAAGCGGGCGTCAACCTGGTCACCCTGGCCGTCTTTTCCTGGAGCCGGCTTGAGACAGCCGACGGTCTTTACGACTTTGGCTGGCTGGACGAGGTGATGGACCTGCTGCACCGGAACGGCATCGGCGTGGACCTGGCCACTCCGGACGCCGTCCCGCCGGCCTGGTTGATCGCCCAGCACCCGGACATCCTGCCCGTCCTGGCCGACGGCTCTACGTTCGGCTTCGGCTCCCGACAGCACTTCGACGTCTCCCATCCTGCTTACCGGGAAAAATCGCTGGCCATGG
Organism: Arthrobacter sp. SDR-2R; assembly: GCF_057747955.1. NCBI lineage: Bacteria > Bacillati > Actinomycetota > Actinomycetes > Micrococcales > Micrococcaceae > Arthrobacter > Arthrobacter sp. SDR-2R. Next base: position 3,883,694 of record NZ_CM173231.1, on the reverse strand, counting down.
CAGAGAAGATGGGGGAGCGCTACGCTGCCCACCCGGCCCTGCGCATGTGGCATGTAAACAACGAGTACGGACCGGTCTCGTACGGCCCGTACGCCGACCGCGCCTTCCGGGCATGGCTGCAGGAAAAATACGGCGACCTGGAGAACCTGAACCAGGCATGGAGCACCGACGTATGGGGACAGCGCTACTCCGACTGGTCGCAGGTGAACGCACCCGCCCGGCCGCGCACGTGGTCCAACCCGTCCCGCCGCCTTGATTACCACCGGTTCACTTCGGACAGCATGCTGGAGCACTACAAGGCCGAGCGGGACATCCTGCGCCGGTACACGCCAGATTTGCCGATTGTCACCAACTTCATGCGCTTCTACAAGAACAACGATTACTGGGCCTGGGCTGCTGAGGAGGACGCCGCGGCCCTGGACATCTACCCGGACCCGCGCGAGGAAGACGCCCACGTGGCCGCGGCGCTCAACTTCGACCTGATGCGCTCGCTCCGCCGCGGCCAGCCATGGCTGGTGATGGAACAGGCTACCGGCGCCGTCAGCCAGTGGTCCGTCAACGTCTCCAAGCTGCCCGGCAAAATGAGGCTTGGCTCCTACCAGGCCATCGCGCAGGGCGCCGATTCCATCCTCTTCTTCCAGTGGCGCCAGGCCAGGGGCGGCACCGAACGCTTCCACTCCGGCATGGTCAACCACGCCGGGCCCAATACGCGCATTTTCCGGGAAGTTTGTGAACTGGGCCAGGAACTCAAGGGCCTGGCCGGCCTCACCGGCACACGCTCCAGCGCCAAGGTCGCGCTGGTCTTCGACTGGGACTGCTGGTGGGCCCTGGAACTGGGGAACTCCCCGCGCTCGGACCTGAACTACGCCCAGGAAGTCCTCCGCCTCTACCGCCCCTTCTTCGACGCCAACATATCCGTGGACTTCGTGAACACCACCAGCGACCTCAGCCAGTACGGCATGGTGGTCCTGCCGGCGTCGTACCTGCTCACCGACCAGGCCGCCGGGAACATCGAGGACTATGTGGCCCGCGGCGGGCATCTGGTGGCCAGCTACCTCTCCGGCATCGTGGACCAGGACAACACCATCCTCCTGGGCGGCTACCCGGGCGCGCTGCGCAACGTCCTGGGGGTGTGGAGCGAGGAGATGCATCCGCTGGCCGGGGAGGGCGAGGCAGTCAAGCTTTCAACGGCCGACGGCGGTACGGCCTCAGCCGATTACTGGACCGAGCACCTGCACACCACCACGGCTGACGTTGTTGCGAGCTATGCCTCCGGCCGGCTGGAAGGCTCGCCCGCCGTCACCCGCAACAGCTTCGGCGCCGGCACTGCCGTGTACCTGTCGGCCAGGGTGGACAGCTCCTTCCTTGCGGAACTGCTCTCAACTGAACGTGCCGCTGCGGGAATCCGCGCGGAACTGGATGCGCCGCTGGGAGTGCAGGTCCGCCGTCGTGCCGGCAACGGACGCAGCTACCTGCTGGTCCTGAACCACAACGATGCACCCGCCAGGGTGGACGTGGGGCACGGCGGCACAGACCAGCTCACCGGAGCCAATGTCACCGGCACGGTGGAGCTCGCCGCCAACGGCGTGCTGGTGCTGGAGGAAATACCCACTAAAGACTCAACCGCGGAAACGGGCCGGTAGGAGGCAGTCATGGCCATGCGATTGGAAGTACCTCCCGAGGCGGTCCCCACGGACGCCGATGCGCGAACTGAAAAACCGCGGAACAAACCCGGAGGCTGGAAGCTGGCCTTCAGGCGGGACTGGCGGCTCTACACCCTGGTGCTGTTGCCGCTGGCCTACTTCGCCATCTTCCGGTACCTGCCCATGGCAGGCAACGTGATCGCGTTCCGGCAGTTCCAGCCCGGCGGCAGCATTTTCGGCGAGAAATGGGTGGGCCTGAAATACGTCACCCTCTTCATCAACGATCCCAGCTTTTGGCAGGCGTTCCAGAACACCATCATCCTGGGCGTGCTGACACTGCTGTTCTGCTTCCCGATGCCCATCATCTTCGCGCTGATGCTGAACGAACTGCGTTCGCAGAAGTTCAAGAAGTTCGTCCAGACCGTGGCCTACCTGCCGCACTTCATGTCCGTGGTGATCATCGCCGGCATGATCCTGCAGAACTTCTCCATGACAGGCACCGTAAACCAAATTGCCAACTCGCTGTTCGGCACCACGGTTAACTTCACCCAGGACGCCGCGTGGTTCCGGCCCATGTACATCAGCTCCGAGGTGTGGCAGACCATGGGGTGGGGAGCCATCCTCTACCTGGCCGCCCTGACCCGGGTGGACGAATCGCTGTACGAGGCAGCCCGGATCGATGGCGCCAACCGCTGGCAGCAGACCTGGCATGTGACCCTGCCGGCCATCCGGCCCACCATCATCACACTGCTGATCCTCAACATCGGCACGTTCATGGCCGTGGGCTTCGAAAAGATCCTACTGATCTACAACCCGCTGAACTACCAGACCTCGGATGTCATCTCCACCTACCTGTACCGGGTGGGCCTTGAATCGTCGAACTTCAGCTACGCGGCGGCGATCGGCATGTTCGAATCCGTCATCGGCCTCACGCTGATTCTCTCCGCCAACGCCATATCCAAGCGGCTCGCCGGAACGAGCCTGTGGTGAAGGGGACAACTGTGAAAGGGACAGCCGTGAAAGAACCCGGCGCGAAAGCAGCACCAAAGGACACAGGTGTCCTGGTCAAGGACATGAAGGTTTCACGCAGCATGCGGCTGTTCCGGGTGGTGAACCTGGCCTTCCTGCTGGTGGTGGTGTTCCTGACCTTGTATCCGTTCCTGAACATCCTGGCGCAGAGCTTCTCAAGCGAAGGATTCATTAACGCCGGCAAGGTCAACCTGTTCCCCATGGGCTTCAACACCGAGACTTACCAGCTGATCCTGGCCGACTCGGTCTTTTGGCGGAACTACGGCAACACGATTCTGTACACCGTGGTGGCCACGGCTATCTCCATGGTGCTGACCACCAGCTTCGCGTATGCAATCGCGAGGAAGGACCTGAAGGGGCGCAGCCTGTTCATCGGCATCGCGGTGTTCACCATGTTCTTCAATGGCGGCCTGATCCCCAACTATGTGCTCATCACCTCGCTTGGAATGCGGGACACCTTATGGGCCGTAGTGCTGCCCAACGCCATCAGCGTCTTCAACCTGCTCATCATGAAGTCGTTCTTCGAGAACATGCCGCGTGAACTGGAGGAAGCGGCCGCCATTGACGGACTTACCCAGTACGGGGTGCTTTTCAAGGTGGTCCTGCCGCTGAGCAAGGCAATCGTTGCCACCATGGTCCTGTTTTACGCAGTAGCCAACTGGAACTCCTGGTTCCAGGCGTTCCTGTACCTGGACAACCCCGATCTGTTCCCGGTGACCATCTACCTTCGCAACATGATTGCCGGCGTCACCACGGCAGGCTCCGCCGGCGGTACGGCGGAGAACGTGGGCCAGATTGCCGCGAACATCCAGTCCGTCACCATCGTCCTGACCGTGATCCCCATCCTCTGCGTCTACCCCTTTGTCCAGAAGTACTTCTTTTCGGGCGTCATGCTCGGCTCCGTCAAGGAATAACCCTTATGAAAGGAAAACCCATGATCCGCAGACGAGATTTCCTCGGCCTGTCCGCGCTCGCAGCCTTCGGCCTGGTGATGGCGGGATGTGACTCTGACTCCGGCAGCAAGGCCGATACCTCAAAGGCCCGCAATGGTGCGATGGACAGCTTTGGGGTTGGGGACACGTTCAAGGCGACGGCGCCGCTGAGCTTCACCTTCCTGTTCAGCGATCAGCCCACCTACCCATACAAGAAGGACTGGCTCCTGTTCTCCAAGATGGCCAGCGACAACAACGTCACCCTGGAACCGACCATCGTTCCCAGCAGCGACTACGAGCAGAAGCGCAGCCTGTTGATCAGTTCGGGCAAGGCTCCGGAGATAATTGCCAAGACCTACCCGGGGCAGGAGAGCGCGTATGTATCCTCCGGCGCCGTCCTTCCCGTCAGCGACTACGTGGACCTCATGCCGCACTACCAGGACAAGATCAAGAAGTGGAAGCTGGAGCCTGAGATTGCAGGCCTCACCCAGGAGGACGGCAAGTACTACGTCCTGCCCGGTCTGCACGAGGAACTCTGGCCGGACTACACACTGGCGTTCCGGACCGACGTGCTGGAGAAGGACGGGATCGCGGAGCCCAAGACCTGGGACGAGTTCCGGGAGGTGCTGCGCAAACTCAAGAAGAACCATCCCGATGTGGTGCCCTTTTCCGACCGGTTCAACGGCAACAGCGTGCTGAACATTGCCGGCACCGCCTTTGGCACCGTGGCAGGCTGGGGCCTGGTGGACGGACTGACGTTCGATGAAGGCAAGAAGGAGTTCGCCTTCGGTGCCGGCAGCGGCCAGTTCAAGGATCTTGTGACCTACTTCAACTCCTTGGTTTCGGAGGGGCTGATGGATCCGGAAAGCTTCACGCAGACCGATGATTCGGCCATCCAGAAGTTCACCTCGGGCAAGTCGTTTGTGATCAGCGCCAACTCCCAAAACATCATCACGTACCGCACGTCAATGGAGCAGTCTCTGGGGAAGGGCAACTTCGCCGTCCGAAAGATCACGGTTCCCGGCGGCCCCGCAGGCGATGTCATTGGCGGTTCCCGGCTGGAAAACGGCATCATGCTGAACGCGTCCGTGAAGGACAAGGACAGCTTCGTGGCGCTGATGCAGTACATCGACTGGCTGTTCTACAGCGACGAAGGCCAGGAGTTCGCCAAGTGGGGGGTGCAGGGCACCACCTACAACAAGGAAGGCGGCAAACGCGTCCTGGCCAAGGACATCAACTTCCAGGGCCTGAATCCGGGCGGCACCAAAGACCTGCGCGTGGATTACGGCTTCTCCGGCGGCAACTTCGCCTACGGGGGCACCACGGACCTGCTCCAGTCCACCTTCAATGAGGAAGAGCTGGCCTTCCAAAAGGCCATGAAGAGCAAGAAGCCCAGGCCCGTTGCCCCGCCCGTGCCGTTCAGCGACACCGACCGGGAGCAAGCCACCCTGACTCTCACGCCACTGAAGGACCACGTCAAGCAGAACACCTTGAAGTTCATCACCGGCCAGCGCAGCCTCTCGGAGTTCGACGCCTACGTCAAAGAGCTGGACAGCAAGGGCATGGGCAAATACGTAGAGTTGGCCAACAAGGCCTACAAGGCATACGTCGAAAAGAAGTAGGGCGTACGACGGCGGCCGCGGGCCTTCCGCGGTGACCGAAAGGCAGTCAGTGGTTCAGAAGAAGGCGGAGTACGGAGCCGGCCCCCTGTTCAGGGCGGCCGGCACCGTTGCGGGCGTGATGATGGGCTCGGTCCTCCTGGGGCTGGCCAATATCCTGCTGCTGCCGGCCCTGGTGGCGGCACCCATCGCGGGGGCCTGGCCCCTTGTGGTGGCACTCGTTCCGGCGGGGCCGGCCCTGGTGGCGTGCATGTACGCATTCAACCGAATGGCCGCCGGCCATGAGGGCGGGGTTTACCAGGACTTCGTCCGCGGGTACCGGATGAATCTGGGGCAGGCCCTGCAGGTTTGGGTGCCGTACCTTTTGGTTCTGGCCGTCATCGCGGTCAACCTGGCAGGGCTGTCCTCGCTGCATCCGGGCAACCCGGCCACGCCCGCGCTCAGGCCGGCGATGCTGCTCCTCGCAGTGCTCGTGGCCACCGCCGGCCTGAATGCTTTGCTGCTGCTGTCCAGGTTTTCGTTCCGGACCCGGGACCTCTACCGGCTCTCCCTGTACAGCTTCAGTGCCCGGAAGCGGGTTTCACTGGGCAACGCCGGGATCCTGTTCGTCGCGGGAACCCTGCTGCTGGTGACCACTGCGTACCTGCTGCCGGTTCTCGCCGGCACCGTAGTGTTTCTGGTGTGCCTGAACTCCCGGCCGCTGCTGGCGCTGGTTGAGGAGAAATTCACCGCCGCCTGACCGGTCATGGGTGCAGTTCAGCTGGTCCGGGAAGCCGCTGACTGGATGGCCCCGGCGAGGTCGCGGGGACGGCTCCACATGGGCCAATGCCCCGTTGGGAGGTCGATGACGTCGAGGTGTTCAATGTTCGCCACTTCGGCAAACATGGCATGCCCGGAGCGGGCGAGCTCCAGCACCTGCGCGCCCGGGATCGAGCAGCACACCAGGGTGGTCCGGACCTTGTGGCGGGCATCGTTCGTGAGCTCGACAGCCTGACGAAGCACAGCCGGGTTCAGGGACAGCCCCGGCCCGAAAACGCTCGAGGACTTCTGGGTCCAGGCCGTCGAGGCTCGCCTGCTGGGCCAGGACATCGAAGGGCGGCAGCGGAAGCTCCGCCAACTCCTCCGGGATGCCCGGGCCGAAGGCGCTTCCCGGTGCCACAGGGCCGGAGTCGACCCACACCACTCGATGGACAAGCTCAGGGTGTCGGTCCAGGACGAGGCTGACGGGGGCGTTTGCCCCGCTGTGGGCGACGAGAGTGGCGGGCTGGTCCCCAGAGGCCCCGAGCTGGCTGATGACGTCCAGGACCGCCGCGGCCTGGTCGTCGAGGGTCTTTGCCGCACGCCCGGGATCGTCCCCGTCGAGACCGGGCAGCGTCATCGCGACGGCGCGGGATTGGTCGGTTGCCAGGTGTTCCAGCACTTCATCCCACGCCCAGGCGCCCAGCCAGTGGCCGGCGATGAGAATGATGATGGGACGGCTTGCAGTAGTTGTCATGCCAATACCCTCGCAGCCGCCTTGGACAAGGGTGTGTCACTATTTATGTCATGAATCTGCCCGGGCTTAAACGGTGAAGCGGGTCGAACGGCTCCATGCCCTCTCCGAGATATTGCGCCGCAGCGGCAGGCAGGGGGTTTCTGCCGGGCGGCTGGCTGCAGAACTTGAGGTATCTGTTCGCACCATCAAGAGGGACCTCGATGCGTTGGAGAACAGCGGTGCGCCGGTATGGTCCCGCCCAGGTCCGGGCGGTGGCTATGGGTTGGCTGCAGGCGGGTCCCTGCCGCCAGTCAGCCTGTCCCCGGCGCAGGCCGTGGCGCTCATGGCAGCGGTGTCCGCTGCGTCGGATGCCCCCTACGCCGATCTGGCAGCAGCAGGTGTCCGGAAGATCATGGATGTCCTCGATCCCAAAACACGGGCACGAGCCGACGCATTGGCCCACCGTGTCTGGGTCAACGCCCTTCCCTCCTCGTCGCGGGCCATCAAGTCGGTACTGGAGGAGGCGATGGCCGAGCAGCGCGTGATTCGCCTTCGCTACACATCCGGGGACGGGACCACCACCACCCGCGACGTCGAGCCGGTGCTGTTCGCAGCCACCAACGGCCAGTGGTACCTGGTTGGGTGGTGCCGGCTGCGCAACGCCATGCGGTGGTTCACCGTTTCGCGTATCGAGCGGGCCAGCGTCACCAAGACGGCCTGCAGTGGCCATGGCATCCATGAGGTTGGGGAACCCCCGGCAAACGCCAGGCCGGTGCACGGCCGGGGGTGAGTCCTCAATCAACCTCTCGGGTCAGTACACGCCCGGAGCGGCGCCACCGTTGCCGGTGTCAGCATGTCCCGGTCAAAACCCACGACGCGGCGACCGCCCTGCAGGATGAGTTCGTGGCTGTGGGTGTCCCGGCTGCTGGAGGTCGACACGTGCAGCTTCACCAGGCCCGGCGTCACCACCCGCTTCAGATCCACCCCTGTGAAGGACGTCCGGTCGGCGTGCACCGTGAACTCGACCCTCGCCGATGCGCCGGCGGCAAGGTCCACCCGGGCGTAGCCAATCAGTTCGCGGAGGGGCCGCACCACCTCGCCCACCGGGTCCTCGAGGTACAGCTGCACCACTTCGGCGCCGTCAACGGGGCCGGTATTGGTCACGGTGCATCCCACGGTGACGGCATCCGCTGTGGACATGGCGTCCGCACTGGCCGAGTGGCAGGAAAAGTCGAAGGTCGTGTAAGACAGGCCGTGCCCAAAGCTGAACAGTGGCGAGGGGTCCAGCGCGCTGACGCCGGACGGCCCAGCCAGGCGGCTGTGCAGGTAGGTGCCGGGTTGTCCGCCGGAAGTTCGGGGTACGGAAACGGGCAGTTTGCCGGACGGGTTGACGGCCCCTGTCAGGATGTCCCAGAGCGCCTCCGCGCCCTCTTCGCCGGGAAAGAAGCCCTGGACGATCGCCCCGGCCCGGTCCGCGAAGTCGCCCAGGGCGTAAGGCCGGCCGCTGAGGACCACGACGACGGTGCGCGTTCCGGCAGCCTCGGCCGCGGTGAGCACCTGGTCGAGCATGCGGTGCTGGTCCCCGGGCAACTGAAGGTCTGCTGCGTCGTTGCCTTCCCCGGAGGTGCCGCGGCCGAAGAGGCCGGCGTTGTCGCCCACCACGATTACGCAGGTGTCCACCGACGCGGCAGTCCGGCAGGCCTCCGCGATCTGTTCGTCCGTGATGGCCTCGCAGGTGCCGGTCGCAGCGCTGCGCAGCGATCCGAAACGGTTTCTGCCTGCCGAGGCCACGGTGGGAACGTGGACACCCATGGGAACGTCCGGGTGTGATGCGCCCACATGCGCGTCAAATGAGTAGCAGCCCAGCATTGCGAATGGATCCTCTGCCAGGGGCCCCACCACGCCAAGCGAGGCCAACGCCGTAACGGGCAGCGGGAGGCTGGCGCCGCCGTCGTGCATCCCGTTGGTCAGCAGCACCAATGACTGGGCGGCGATCTCGCGGGCCAAAGCCCGGTTCCCGGCTGGATCCAGGTCGACGGCTCCGGCGCTGAGGACCGGGGGCGCGGGGTCAAAATCCGGCGCGAGCAGCCCGGCCTCCTGCTTCTGCCGCAGCACCCGGCGAAGGGCGGTGTCCACCAGGGATTCGGGGACCTCGCCGGAGCGCACGCGCTCAAGCAGGGGCGTGCCATAGCAGTTCACTGTAGGCAACTCCACGTCAACGCCCGCTCTGAGTGCCAAGGCGGCTGCATCGCCGGAATCGGCGGCAACGCCGTGGGTGACATGCAGGAAGGCGATGCCGAAGTAGTCGGCAACCACGGTGCCGGCGAAGCCCCACTCGTCGCGCAGCAGCGAGGTCAGCAGTGCGCGGTTGGCGGCTGCAGGAATGCCGTCGGTGTCCGTGTACGCATGCATCACGGAGCGGGCTCCGCCGTGTTTAAGCGCCATTTCGAACGGGGGCAGCATCACGTCCGCCAACTCGCGCGGGCCCATGGACACCGGTGCATGGTTGCGTCCGGCGCGGGACGCAGAGTAGCCAACGAAGTGCTTGAGCGTGGCCACGATTCCGGACCCTTCCAGCCCGGAGACGTAGGCGCTGGCTACCGTGCCCACCAGGTAGGGGTCCTCGCCGATGGTCTCCTCCACCCTGCCCCAGCGCAGGTCCCGCACAACGTCCAGCACGGGAGCCAGCCCCTGGTGGACGCCGAGTGCCCGCATCTGCCCACCAATGAGACCCGCCATCCGCCGGATCAGCGGAGGGTTAAAGGTCGCGCCCCACGCCAGGGGGACGGGGAAAGCCGTGGCCTTCCACGCAGCCAAGCCGGCGAGGCATTCCTCATGGACCTGCGCCGGAATCCGGAAGCGTGAGGCCGCCATGATCTGTTCCTGCGCCGCGGCCAGCCGCCGGGCGCCCTCGAGAGGTTCCAAGGGCACCGTGCCGTACATGCGGGTGATCTGCCCCAGTCCGGAGGCAATCATCTCCTCCCACGAGCGCGCGTCGCCGGCCATCTCATTCTGCAGAGGCGCTACGGAGTCTCCGTCCGTGGACGCATTAACCCACACACCTGCCAGTTGGGCCAGCTTCTCTTCCAGGGTCATGTGCCGCACCAGCTCATCAATGGAGAGGCGTTCGACGGCGTCACGGGAGCCGTTGCCGGAGGCCGGGGAGGTGATGGCTTGCTTTTCGGCGGCACCGCTGGTCACGGGCGTCTCCTGGGATCGTAGGAAGTTTCTAAGAAACTATCAGAAACTATCGTTTACTTTCTAGGTCCTAAAGCATTGACTCTTCAAAGATAATCCTCCTACGGTTGACGATGGGAGTGGGATAAGTCTGCGACGGAACCCACGAAACTTCGTGAATGGAATAGAAACTTTCCATTGACTTTGGGACCAGGCGCCCGGAGGCACTTCGGACCACTTCGAAGCCCTGGGGCGCTACCTACATCACTGCAACGACGGAGAAAACATGCGGACGTACAGAGTGGCCATCGTGGGAACCGGCGGGATCGCGGCGGTCCATGCTGACAACCTGGCCCGGACAAACGGCAGGGCGGAGCTGGTGGCGGCATGCGACGTGGACCAGGGCCGGCTGGATGCCTTCGCGGAGAAGCACAGCATCCCTGGTACGTACCTGAGCCTGGCCGATCTTCTGGCAGAGGCCAAACCGGACATTGTCCACCTCTGCACGCCGCCCATGTTCCACATCGGCCAGGCCATCGAATGCCTCGAAGCAGGCGTCCATGTCCTCTCCGAAAAACCCCCGGCGCTAAGCCTCGCTGACTTCGACCGGCTGGAGACCGCCCAGGCAAAGGGCGGCGCCCAGTTCTCTTGCGTCTTCCAGCACCGGTTCGGGGATGCGGCAGCCGCGGCCCGCCGGCTGATTGGCGGCGGTGACTTCGGCCGTCCCCTGGTGGCCCGGTGCGACACCCTCTGGTACCGGCCGGACAGCTACTGGGAACTTCCCTGGCGCGGAACCTGGGAAGCCGAGGGCGGCGGGCCCACCATGGGTCACGGCATTCACCAGTTCGATTTGCTGTTGCACCTGCTGGGTCCGTGGGAGGAAATCACCGCCATCGCCAGCCGGCAGGCACGGCCTACTTCCACTGAAGACTTGTCCGCCGCCCTGGTCCGGTTCAGTAACGGAGCCGTGGCCACCATTATCAACTCGCTGCTCTCGCCGCGGGAAACCTCGGACATCCGAATCGACTGCGAATTTGCCACTGTGGAGCTGAGCCACCTCTACGGCTACAGCACGGACAACTGGACCATTACGGCAGCGCCCGGCCACGAGGACCAGGTAGGAACAGCGTGGAACGGCGAGCCCTTGGATCAGGGAAGCGGACACGCGGCCCAGTTCCTGGCCATGTATGGCGCGCTCGACGCCGGCCGCCCTCTTCCGGCCGGGGCAGACTCCGCACGGCAAACTCTGGAGTTCGCTGCCGCCCTCTACGCCTCCGCCTTTACCGGAAAATCCGTGCACCGCGGCGAGATCGTCACCGGCCACCCCTTCTACGGGGGCATGGACGGCGAAGGGCTGGGCGCGAAAGTCCTCGAGGAGACAGCCTTCAACCTGACCGCCCTCAAAGCCACCAGCGTCTGAGCCCATACCCAAGGAGGCACCATCATGACCACCCCCACAGCAGCGTCCCTTTCCGCTGTGTCCGCGGCATCACTCAGTTTCCACGACGATGGAGCGGCCCTCACCTTCACAGCCAAAGGCAGGCCTATCGCCACCTATACCTACAAGCCCACGGACGACCAGTACGAGAGTCCGCGGCCGTTCTTCCATCCGCTGACCACCCTGGGCGGGGACGAGGTGACAATTTCCCGCCCGTGGGACCACGTCTGGCATAAGGGACTTTCCTGGGCGCTGCCCAACGTGGGCAAGCACAATTTCTGGGGCGGAGCCACCTACACACGCGCCACGGAGTACGCCAACCTGGACAACAATGGTGCCATGACCCACGGATCCTTCACGGGCATCGACCAATCCGGCCCCGGCATCACGGCGTCGGAATCCCTGACCTGGACCTCGCAGGAAGGGGAACCGGTCATTGCGGAGAGCCGCCGGTTCAGCCTCCGGTTGGTGGAAGACGCTGCCACGGAGAACAGCGAAACCGAGGGGGCATACGCCATCCTCTTTGAGACCAGGATGAGCAATATCTCCGGCGAAGAGATCCGCATCGGCAGCCCCACTACGGAAGGCCGGCACAACGCCGGATACGGTGGCCTCTTTTGGCGCGGCCCCAGGTCCTTTACAGGCGGCGTGTTCCGCAACCAGGAGGATGCGGGTACGGACGAATTCATGGGCACCCGCTCGCCGTGGATCGCCTTCACCGGTACGCATGACGTCACCTGCCGGGCCTCCACCATCGCGTTCGTGGAGGACGGAAATAACCCCGGTGCACCCAACCAGTGGTTTGCCAGGTCGTCCATGTTCGCGTGCCTGGGCTCAGCCCCCTTCTTCAGCGAGGAGGTGCCCCTCCGTGAAGGTGCGCCGCTTTCCTACCGCTACGCCGTGGTGATTGCCGATGGCGGTGTGGACGCCGAACGCGCCCAGGCGCTGGCGGATGCTGCGCAAGCAGCGCTTCGCGATTGGGCGTAACGGATGGCCTCAACGTTTCCGGGCGCCACTGGGCTCTCCGAAATCAGCATCTACGACTGGCCGGGCGCCGACGGTGCAGCCGGCGGGTCGCCGCACGTGCACACCGCTTCCACGGAGGCGTACGTGGTGCTCCAGGGAATCGGCAGGCTGGAGACACTTGACTCGCGCGGCTTCACCTCGACACCGTTGGCGCCTGGGGTGGTGCTTTGGTTTACCCCCGGCACCGTGCATCGCGCCATCAATGATTCGGGTGACCTGAAGGTCCTTGTAGTCATGCAGAATGCCGGGCTGCCCGAACACGGCGATGCCGTGATGACATTTCCGCCCGAGTACCTTGCGCACGCGGAAAAGTACCGGAGCGCAGCGGCGCTGGAACACAAGGACGCCGACGCTGGGCCGGACGCGGGCGAGCACGCCGCGCGCCGCCGTCGTGATTTGGCCCTGGAAGGTTACTTTGCGCTTAAGCAAGCCGTGCTGGTTTCCGGCCCGGCAGCACTGGCCGACTTCCATGCTGCCGCTGCCCGTCTGGTCTCGGACAGGACCAGCGCCTGGGCAGACGTTCTGGCGGAGGGAGCTGCCCGCCAGGCGGAAGTCACCCGGCAGCAGCTGGCCTCTCTGGACACGGCAGAAAGTATCTATCTGGCCGGTGCGCGAACTACGATGGGAAAACGGGAAAACCGCAGAATTTACGGCATGTGTGGCCGGATCCAGACGTGGGAACTTTCCGATACATAGCACCGGGCGCGTGACCCGGGTGAGAGGGCGGTTTCCGTGGTGAGCAAGCAGGACACCAGGCGCGCGACGATCAGTGAGATTGCCCGTGAAGCCGGGGTTTCGGTTCCCACCGTGTCCAAGGTGCTGAACGGGCACGCGCACGTGGCGGCAGAGACGCGTGCCCGGGTGGAGGAGATCATTGCCCGGCGCGATTATGCGCGCCGCCCTGCCAAACGCAGGCAAAAGGCCGGCCTGGTGGACCTGGTGTTTCCGGGGCTGGGCTCGGAATGGGCCCTGGAGATCATCGAGGGCGTAGAACGTGTGGCACAGGACGCCGGCTACGGGACTGTGGTCAGCAGCCTGAGCCTGGACGGCTCGCGCATCCGGCCGTGGCTGGCCAACCTCGCGGAGCGGAAATCGGATGGGCTGCTCATGGCCGTCTACCAGTTGGATGCCAAGCAAATCCAGCGGATCAAGTCCTTGGGGATACCTGTGGTGCTGATCGATCCTGTGGGCCAGCCTGGCCCGGACCTGATGACAGTGGGGGCGGCGAATTGGGAGGGTGGCTATTCGGCCACGGAACACCTTTTGCAGTTGGGGCATAAGCGGATCGCCATGATCGGCGGCCGCGAGGACCTGCAGTGCAGCAGCGCCCGAGAGGATGGCTACATCTCGGCACTGCGCCGCGCGGGCATAGCCCTGGACACGGCGTTGATGGTTCCCGGCGACTTTTCCATCGAAGCGGGCGAGGCTGCAACCCGCAAGCTGCTGGAGTTGCCGGACCGTCCGACGGCGATCTTCACCGGCAACGACGACCAGGCCTTGGGTGCGTACCGGGCTGCGCGTTCCGCCGGGCTCCGCATTCCCGAAGACTTGTCCGTCATTGGGTTTGACGACATTCCGGCGGCCGAGTGGATCGAGCCGGGGCTGACCACGATCCGGCAGCCGGTAGTGCAGATGGCCGAAACTGCCATGCGCGCCCTGCTTCGGCATCTGGATGGTGACGAGGAACTGCCGCAGCGGATCGAGCTCGGCACCGAGCTGGTGGTCCGGGGTTCCACTGCCCCGCCGGCTAAAAAGTAGTCCGCACCCTCCGGCGCCCGCTCCCTTTTGGCAGCTTCTTTTAGGGTTTGTGCGCGTCCCGGATGTCCGCAGGGGTCTGGCCCTGCATCACCCAGCGGTTGCCGTCGGGATCGCTGAAGTAGGCGAACAGGACGCCGCCCAGGTCCTGGATTTCGCTGATGTCCGCGCCCCGCCTGACCAGTTCGGCCCGGACCTCGGTGATGTCCGGAACCACCAGTTGCAGTCCCTCCAGGCTGCCCGGCGTCATGGCGGTCATCCCGGTGCCGATGACTACTGATGTGGGCGAACCCGGGGGAGTCAGCTGGACCACCCTCATGCCCGGAATGTGTTCCACGTCGTGGTCCAGGACGAAGCCAAGTTTTTCGGTATAGAACGCTTTCGACCTGTCGACGTCGGAAACCGGGACCTGGACAACCTCAAGACGCATCTGCATCCGGCCACTCTATCTTTGCGGCTCACGCAAGGGAATGGGAGCCGAACAGACGGGTTTAGCCACGCGAAACCGCGAATTATGAAGCACTCACACGGTATTGCGTCGGGCTTTCCTCAAGGTCCGATCAAGACTTGCTGAATGTTGGCCGAGGACGCGCAGGACGCCCGTTTTCGGTTTCGGTTGGACCATAGGCTCATGACGATGAGTTTGTCGGGCTTAGCAGCAGGCCCGCCAAATGTGGGGGACCCATATGGGGACCCCGTGAAAATGGGGAAAGAATGCCCGACCACGACACCCTTTTCGGGTTTGTTCCACCTGCGGCGGCACCGAAGCCGCCGCGGAAACCACGCATTTCAACGTTTATTGTTGCCGGCATCACCGCACTGTTCATGCTTTTGGGCGCGCTGAGCGGCGGAGTGGGCGGAGCCCTGATTTTCCTGGGCGTTTCAACCGCACTCACCGGCCTTTACGTCCTGCTTACAGGGCGGCGCTCCTGGGCCTGGCTCCCGGCGCAACGCAAGGCCGGCGCCATCGCGATCGCCGCGTCCATCGCCCTCTTCATCGGCGGGGCCGCCGCCTTGCCGCACGTTGCCAGCGCAGACCTGGAGGCAGCCTCCTCGGAGAGCACCGCCAAGGTGGCGTCCGCCAAAGCGAGCCCAACCGCCACAGCCACGGCTTCGCCGTCGTCCACGCCCACTCCCACCGCTGACAGCACTGGTGAGCCGCTGGACCCGGAGAACCCGGCCGTCCTTGCCGCCGGCGTCACCGCCACCGCCCCCAACGCGCAGCCGGCCTACGCCACAAAGGCGGTCGATCTGTTGGCCACCCTTTCCATCAAGGGCCGGGCGCCGAAAACGGGGTATGACCGGGCGCAGTTCGGCCAGGCGTGGCTGGACGTGGACCGCAATGGCTGCGATACCCGCAACGACATCCTCCGGCGGGACCTCACCGGCATCACTTACACGAACAGTGTTCCCTGCAAAGTCCAGACAGGGACCCTGGCGGATCCCTACACGGGCAAGACCATCAGTTTTGTCCGTGGCTCGGGGACCAGCACTGCCGTGCAGATCGACCATGTGGTGGCGCTGAGCGACGCGTGGCAGAAGGGCGCGCAGCAGTTGACCACCGAGCAGCGGACGGCGTTCGCGAATGATCCGCTGAATCTCCAGGCAACGGACGGACCCACCAACCAGCAAAAGGGCGACGGCGACGCGGCCACCTGGCTGCCCCCGGCCAAGCCCTTCCGGTGTGAGTATGTGGCCCGGCAGATCTCGGTGAAGGCGACATATGGGCTGTGGGTGACACAGGCGGAGCACGACGCGATGGCCCGCATCCTCGGTGACTGCTCCGGACAGTTGGCTCCGACCAGCCAACAGTCCCCGGCTCCCGCACCGGCGGTGGCTGAACCGGCGCCTGCCGCGGCTGCTCCTGCTCCGGCGGCGGTTGCCCCCGCACCGGCACCGGTCGCTCCGGCGCCCGCGCCCGTTGTCCCGGCGGCACCTGCGCCGGCTGCACCCGCACCTGCTCCCGCCGCACCGGCACCTGCGGCCGTCTACTACGCCAACTGCACTGCGGCGAGGGCTGCGGGAGCTGCGCCGCTCTACGCCGGCCAGGCCGGCTACCGGTCCGCGCTGGACCGCGACTCCGACGGCATCGCCTGCGAGTAGGCCCGTTCTTGTCCGGACTCTCCGGACGCGATTTCAACACCATCACACGCATTCCTAGGGGGAATCATGAAAACAAGTCCCATGCCTGCCGCCGGCAGGTTGAAGAAGACGCTGGCTCTGGCTGTGCTTGCCGGCCTCATCCTGACGGGCTGCGGCGGCAAGCAGGCGGCGACGCAGCCTGCAGCAGCCGCAACCTCTGTTGCGCAAACGATCGAGACCGTCACCGTTCCGTCCGTGACGGGTTTGGCCCTGGACAAGGCCACGGACCAGCTGAAAGACCTTGGGTTTGAAGTTGATGCCAAGGACACGGCCCACGGCAAGTCGATCATGGTCAAGAGCAACTGGCAGGTGACCACCCAGGACCCAGCCAACGGTGCAAAGGCTGACAAGGGGTCCACGGTGCATCTCGGCGTCAAGAGCCTTGACGATATTGCGGCGGAGAAGGCTGCGGCCGACAAGGCGGCAGCTGACAAGGCCGCGGCCGAGAAGGCGGCTGCTGCTGCGAAGGCGGCCGCTGAGAAAGCCGCTGCCGACAAGGCCGCCGCCGATCAGGCAGCCGCTGCGAAGGCTGCCGCCGACCAGGCTGCGCGGGCTGCAGCTGCCAAGCAGGCCGCGCAGGCTCCCGCACCTGCTCCTGTGGCAGTTCCCAATAGTGGGGGAGCCATTATCTGCAGCGACGGCTATGTTTGGCCCGGCACCACGCGGCAGGGGGCCTGTAGCAGGCACGGTGGCATTGCCAAGTAGCCCACGCTGGCTCGGTTGGGTAGGTCCTTGTCTCAGGGCTGACTCGGCCACCATTATGGGCAACAAGGCGAGCCGCGGATCCTCCTTTCCGGAGGTATCCGCGGCTCGTGGCTTTAAGGGCCAACCGAGGGAATTGAGGTCGGGCCGGAGATGGGGGAGGCCAGACAGCATGTGCGGCAGCACACACCAGGGAGTTACGACGGCGGGAGGCCGCTTGGGTGCCCCGACGGCCGTTCCTGCTCCGGGATTCCGCGGATCTTCACCCGCTAGGGGGTCGATTTGCGGTTGGGTGTGGGGGCGGGTATTGTTTTCTGAGTCGCCGCCGCTGAAGCGGAAAGATAGCGGCCAAACCCCTTACTGAACGGCCTGGAAATGGTTCGCCTCTTGGCGTGCCGGACGCGGGTGGGGCTGGTTTCGGAGTGGAGTGGATCGCGGTAACGCTGATTTGCGAAGCTTGTTGGAACCGGGTAAGTTTGGAAAGTTGCTCCGGAGCGAGCCTGGACGTTGGTTTGGGTGGTGCCGGGTGTGTCTGTTGTTTGAGAACTCAATAGTGTGCCAAGTTTGTTGATACCGATTATGTATGTAATTGGTTGATTGTGCTGTGCCGCCACCCCGTGGTGTGCATGGTGTTTTTAGCTGGTTTCAAATTTTGTGCAGCTGTTTCTGCCGTTATTTCCGGTGGTTGTGGTTGTGTCTGTTTTTGTTTTACTTCAACGGAGAGTTTGATCCTGGCTCAGGATGAACGCTGGCGGCGTGCTTAACACATGCAAGTCGAACGATGATGCCAGCTTGCTGGTGGATTAGTGGCGAACGGGTGAGTAACACGTGAGTAACCTGCCCTTGACTCTGGGATAAGCCTGGGAAACTGGGTCTAATACCGGATATGACCTTCCATCGCATGGTGGTTGGTGGAAAGCTTTTGTGGTTTTGGATGGACTCGCGGCCTATCAGCTTGTTGGTGGGGTAATGGCCTACCAAGGCGACGACGGGTAGCCGGCCTGAGAGGGTGACCGGCCACACTGGGACTGAGACACGGCCCAGACTCCTACGGGAGGCAGCAGTGGGGAATATTGCACAATGGGCGAAAGCCTGATGCAGCGACGCCGCGTGAGGGATGACGGCCTTCGGGTTGTAAACCTCTTTCAGTAGGGAAGAAGCGTAAGTGACGGTACCTGCAGAAGAAGCGCCGGCTAACTACGTGCCAGCAGCCGCGGTAATACGTAGGGCGCAAGCGTTATCCGGAATTATTGGGCGTAAAGAGCTCGTAGGCGGTTTGTCGCGTCTGCCGTGAAAGTCCGGGGCTCAACTCCGGATCTGCGGTGGGTACGGGCAGACTAGAGTGATGTAGGGGAGACTGGAATTCCTGGTGTAGCGGTGAAATGCGCAGATATCAGGAGGAACACCGATGGCGAAGGCAGGTCTCTGGGCATTAACTGACGCTGAGGAGCGAAAGCATGGGGAGCGAACAGGATTAGATACCCTGGTAGTCCATGCCGTAAACGTTGGGCACTAGGTGTGGGGGACATTCCACGTTTTCCGCGCCGTAGCTAACGCATTAAGTGCCCCGCCTGGGGAGTACGGCCGCAAGGCTAAAACTCAAAGGAATTGACGGGGGCCCGCACAAGCGGCGGAGCATGCGGATTAATTCGATGCAACGCGAAGAACCTTACCAAGGCTTGACATGAACCGGACCGCTGCAGAAATGTGGTTTCCCCTTTGGGGCTGGTTTACAGGTGGTGCATGGTTGTCGTCAGCTCGTGTCGTGAGATGTTGGGTTAAGTCCCGCAACGAGCGCAACCCTCGTTCTATGTTGCCAGCACGTGATGGTGGGGACTCATAGGAGACTGCCGGGGTCAACTCGGAGGAAGGTGGGGACGACGTCAAATCATCATGCCCCTTATGTCTTGGGCTTCACGCATGCTACAATGGCCGGTACAAAGGGTTGCGATACTGTGAGGTGGAGCTAATCCCAAAAAGCCGGTCTCAGTTCGGATTGGGGTCTGCAACTCGACCCCATGAAGTCGGAGTCGCTAGTAATCGCAGATCAGCAACGCTGCGGTGAATACGTTCCCGGGCCTTGTACACACCGCCCGTCAAGTCACGAAAGTTGGTAACACCCGAAGCCGGTGGCCTAACCCCTTGTGGGAGGGAGCTGTCGAAGGTGGGACTGGCGATTGGGACTAAGTCGTAACAAGGTAGCCGTACCGGAAGGTGCGGCTGGATCACCTCCTTTCTAAGGAGCACCTCCAACTCTTCTGTGCTGGTGAATGCCGGTGTGGGGGGTTGTCAGGAAGCAAGCCCGCAGCATGGACGATTGTTCCGTGGCGGGTGCTCATGGGTGGAATATCAACAAATAGGTGCCTGGTGGCACGGACCGGTGTGGTTAGTACGAATGTTTTGTTCTTCTCTTCGGGGGAGGGCGGGTGTTCTGGAACGCGGCTGGTTTGGGTTGCTGGGTAGTGTTTGGCACACTGTTGGGTCCTGAGGCAACAGGGCCGGGGAGGGGTTGCTGCGGCTTTGGTCGTGGTGGTTCCTTGTCGGGTTTGTTTGTTTCTGGTTTCCCTGCCGTGACGTTCCGTGCGCCTGTTGTGGGTGTGTGGGGTGTGTGGTGTGGGGTTGTTGTTTGAGAACTACATAGTGGACGCGAGCATCTTGTATAAGAAGCAATTTCCAAGATTAATGAACCTGGATCTGGCTGCGCTGTTGATGCCCTTTGGGTGTTGGGGTGTGGTTGGTTTCTGTGGTTCTCTCGAGAAATGTTTTTGATCTTTGTGGTCAAGTTTTTAAGAGCACACGGTGGATGCCTTGGCATTAGGAGCCGAAGAAGGACGTAGGAATCTGCGATAAGCCTGGGGGAGTCGATAACCGGACTGTGATCCCAGGGTGTCCGAATGGGGAAACCCCGCCGAGCGCGCGAGTGACTCGGTGACCCGTACCTGAACACATAGGGTGCGTGGGGGGAACGCGGGGAAGTGAAACATCTCAGTACCCGCAGGAAGAGAAAACAATAGTGATTCCGTTAGTAGTGGCGAGCGAACGCGGATCAGGCTAAACCGTTCCATGTGTGATAGCCGGCGGGCGTTGCATGGTCGGGGTTGTGGGACTTTCCATACCAGTTCTGCCGGGCTGGTGGGGTGTGATGTGCGCGCATAGGTGAACGGTTTTGAAAGGCCGGCCAGAGAGGGTGTTAGTCCCGTAACCGTAATGTGTTTGTACCGCCTGTGAGAGTATCCCAAGTAGTACGGGGCCCGAGAAATCCCGTGCGAATCTGTCAGGACCACCTGATAAGCCTAAATACTCCCTAATGACCGATAGCGGACCAGTACCGTGAGGGAAAGGTGAAAAGTACCCCGGGAGGGGAGTGAAACAGTACCTGAAACCGTGTGCTTACAATCCGTCGGAGCCAGTCTGATTCTGGTGACGGCGTGCCTTTTGAAGAATGAGCCTGCGAGTTAGTGTTACGTCGCGAGGTTAACCCGTGTGGGGCAGCCGTAGCGAAAGCGAGTCTGAATAGGGCGTGTGAGTGGCGTGATCTAGACCCGAAGCGAAGTGATCTACCCATGGCCAGGTTGAAGCGACGGTAAGACGTCGTGGAGGACCGAACCCACTTCAGTTGAAAATGGAGGGGATGAGCTGTGGGTAGGGGTGAAAGGCCAATCAAACTTCGTGATAGCTGGTTCTCCCCGAAATGCATTTAGGTGCAGCGTTGCGTGTTTCTTGCTGGAGGTAGAGCTACTGGATGGCTAATGGGCCCTACAAGGTTACTGACGTCAGCCAAACTCCGAATGCCGGTAAGTGAGAGCGCAGCAGTGAGACTGTGGGGGATAAGCTTCATAGTCGAGAGGGAAACAGCCCAGACCACCAACTAAGGCCCCTAAGCGTGTGCTAAGTGGGAAAGGATGTGGAGTTGCCCAGACAACCAGGAGGTTGGCTTAGAAGCAGCCACCCTTAAAAGAGTGCGTAATAGCTCACTGGTCAAGTGATTCCGCGCCGACAATGTAGCGGGGCTCAAGTACACCGCCGAAGTTGTGGCATTCACATTTTAGCTAAGCCCTTGTGGTTCAGGCGTGTGGATGGGTAGGGGAGCGTCGTGTGGGCGGTGAAGTCGCGGTGTAAACCAGCGGTGGAGCCTACACGAGTGAGAATGCAGGCATGAGTAGCGAAAGACGGGTGAGAAACCCGTCCGCCGAATGATCAAGGGTTCCAGGGTCAAGCTAATCTGCCCTGGGTAAGTCGGGACCTAAGGCGAGGCCGACAGGCGTAGTCGATGGACAACGGGTTGATATTCCCGTACCGGCGAAAAACCGCCCATGCTGAGCGGGGGATACTAACTGCCCGAAGCCTGCCCGAGCGCCCTTGTGGTGTGAGGGTTTTGGTGGAGCGCAGGACCTGATCCCGGGAGGCAAGCGTATTAACAGGTGTGACGCAGGAAGGTAGCCGAGCCGGGCGATGGTTGTCCCGGTCTAAGGATGTAGGGCGAGTGGTAGGCAAATCCGCCACTCATGGTGCCTGAGATCTGATGGGACCCCCGTTTGGGGGGATTTGGTGATCCTATGCTGCCGAGAAAAGCATCGACGCGAGGTTTTAGCCGCCCGTACCCCAAACCGACACAGGTGATCAGGTAGAGAATACCAAGGCGATCGAGAGAATTATGGTTAAGGAACTCGGCAAAATGCCCCCGTAACTTCGGGAGAAGGGGGGCCCCAACCTTGATACACCCTTTGCGGTGTGGAGGGGATCGGGGCCGCAGAGACCAGGGGGAAGCGACTGTTTACTAAAAACACAGGTCCGTGCGAAGTCGCAAGACGATGTATACGGACTGACTCCTGCCCGGTGCTGGAAGGTTAAGAGGACCGGTTAGCCGCAAGGCGAAGCTGAGAATTTAAGCCCCAGTAAACGGCGGTGGTAACTATAACCATCCTAAGGTAGCGAAATTCCTTGTCGGGTAAGTTCCGACCTGCACGAATGGAGTAACGACTTCCCCGCTGTCTCAACCATAAACTCGGCGAAATTGCAGTACGAGTAAAGATGCTCGTTACGCGCAGCAGGACGGAAAGACCCCGAGACCTTTACTATAGTTTGGTATTGGTGTTCGGAGTGGCTTGTGTAGGATAGGTGGGAGACGTTGAAGCCCGGACGCCAGTTCGGGTGGAGTCATCGTTGAAATACCACTCTGGTCACTTTGGACATCTAACTTCGGCCCGTAATCCGGGTCAGGGACAGTGCCTGATGGGTAGTTTAACTGGGGCGGTTGCCTCCTAAAAAGTAACGGAGGCGCCCAAAGGTTCCCTCAGCCTGGTTGGCAATCAGGTGTCGAGTGTAAGTGCACAAGGGAGCTTGACTGTGAGAGAGACATCTCGAGCAGGGACGAAAGTCGGGACTAGTGATCCGGCGGTACATTGTGGAATGGCCGTCGCTCAACGGATAAAAGGTACCTCGGGGATAACAGGCTGATCTTGCCCAAGAGTCCATATCGACGGCATGGTTTGGCACCTCGATGTCGGCTCGTCGCATCCTGGGGCTGGAGTAGGTCCCAAGGGTTGGGCTGTTCGCCCATTAAAGCGGTACGCGAGCTGGGTTTAGAACGTCGTGAGACAGTTCGGTCCCTATCCGCTGCGCGCGCAGGAAATTTGAGAAGGGCTGTCCTTAGTACGAGAGGACCGGGACGGACGAACCTCTGGTGTGTCAGTTGTACTGCCAAGTGCACCGCTGATTAGCTACGTTCGGATGGGATAACCGCTGAAAGCATCTAAGCGGGAAGCTCGCTTCGAGATGAGATTTCCATACACCCTCGGGTGTGAGAGGCCCCCAGCCAGACCACTGGGTTGATAGGCCGGATGTGGAAGCGAGGACTAACGACTCGTGAAGCTGACCGGTACTAATAGGCCAACAACTTACACCACACAGATACATACAAACTCTGCTTGCGTCCACTATGTGGTTCCCAACCAACAACCCCCCCAACACACGGGTTGTCACGGCACGGAACCACCACAACTGAATAACAACACCACAATGTTGTAACCACCAAACTTCCCACCCCCGAACAAAACACCGGGCGGGCGGGTACAAGGGTTACGGCGGTCATAGCGTGGGGGAAACGCCCGGTCCCATTCCGAACCCGGAAGCTAAGACCCACAGCGCCGATGGTACTGCACCCGGGAGGGTGTGGGAGAGTAGGTCACCGCCGGACACACATTGGTCGAGGCCCCAACCACCAGGTTGGGGCCTCCCACATTTAACCCACCAATCACCAAAGTATTTAACCCACCAACACCACAACGCGATCCCGCACCTGGGCCCCGTGACGCGCCATCAGCTTTCGTCCCCTCACCGCAGACGCGACACCACGTCCTGTGCGGTTATGGGTGACGCGACATCAGCTTTCCTCCCCCACCGGTGACGCGACACCACGTCCTGTGCGGTTATGGGTGACGCGACATCAGCTTTCCTCCCCCACCGGTGACGCGACACCACGTCCCGCGCCACGACAGAAGACTCTCACGAAGTGATGAGGCGTGGCCGGCGAACGGGCAGGATGTGATGGCGCATCCCTCGAAAACCCACAGGATGTGATGGCGCATCATGGAAAACCCGCAGGATGTGATGGCGCGTCACGGGCCGGAAGCATAATAGGGGGCTTCAGAATTGTTGAACAATCCGAGTTTTTAGGGCATTCTTGGATGAACAGCAATCCGAGACGGAGATCACAATGCCCAGCATCGACCTGAACAGCGACGTCGGCGAGTCCTTTGGGAACTGGTCCTTCGGTGACGACGCGGCCATCTTTGAAAGCGTGTCCAGCGCCAACGTGGCCTGCGGCTTCCACGCCGGCGACCCTGTAGGCATCATGGCCACCTGCCAGGCCGCCGTGAAGGCCGGCGTCACCGTGGGCGCACACCCCGGTTACCGGGACCTGGCCGGCTTCGGCCGGCGCTTCGTGGACATGACCCCGGCCGAGCTGACCGCCGATGTGGTCTACCAGATCGGCGCAGTCCAGGCCGTGGCCCTCGCCGCCGGCACTGCCGTCCGCTACGTCAAGCCGCACGGCGCGCTCTACAACACCATCGTCACCCACCCGAAGCAGGCTGGGGCCGTTGTGGCAGCCATCCTCGCAGTGGACCCCACCCTGCCCCTTATGGTGCTCCCCAACTCCGAGATCCAGCGCCAGGCCGAAGCCGCGGGCCTGCGGACCGTGGCCGAGGCCTTCGCTGACCGTGCCTACAACCCGGACGGCACCCTGGTCTCCCGGCGCGAACCCGGCGCCGTGCTGCACAAGGTGGAGGACGTCGTCGAGCACGTACTGCGCCTGGCCGGGGATGGCGTAGTCCGCGCCATCGACGGATCGCTGGTTCCCGTCCACGCCGAAAGCATCTGCCTGCACGGTGACACCCCCGGTGCCGTGGCAATGGCTGCCGCCGTCCGTGCCGCATTGGTGGACGCCGGCATCCGGATCGAAAGCTTCGCCTAGCATGGCCGCCACGCAGCAGCAGCGCACCGCCACTGCCCCGCGCCCGGAGCTGACCGGGATCCGGCGCGCGGGTGACCGGGCCATCCTGGTGGAGCTGTCCTCCCTCGATGCCGTCCTCAGCCTCCAGGCGCAGCTGACCGCACACCCGCAGCCGGGCCAGATCGACGTCATCGCAGCCGCATCAACCGTCCTTGTCACCGCGGATTCGGCCCAAGCAGTCCAGGCGCTGGCCGCGCACGTCCGCGGGCTGGACCTTGAGGCGCCAGCGGACACCGAGAGCGCGCTGGTCACCATCGACGTGGTGTACGACGGCGAGGACCTGGACGAGGTGGCGTCGCTCACCGGACTGGGCCGTGAGGGAGTGGTGGCCGCGCATGCCGGCCAGCTCTGGACCGCAGCCTTTGCCGGATTCGCACCGGGCTTCGCCTACCTCAGCGGCGAAAACCCCAGCCTCGAAGTCCCGCGGCGCCGATCCCCGCGCACGGCCGTGCCCGCCGGCGCTGTGGCCTTGGGCGGCGCGTACTCGGCCGTCTACCCGCGGCAGTCGCCGGGCGGCTGGCAGCTGATCGGCCGGACCGAAGCCGCCATGTGGGACCTGGACCGGGAAAATCCCGCCCTCATCCGCCCCGGCGATACCGTCCGCTTCAAGGCCGTCCGCAGCCACGCCATCATGACGGAACGGCCCAAAGTCCCCGCCAACCGGACGGCAGAGCACCAGGGGAACGCAGGACTTGCCGTCCGCAAACCGGGGCTGCAGGCCACCGTCCAGGACCTGGGCCGGCCGGGCTTCGCCTCGCTGGGTGTCAGCAGCGCCGGCGCCATGGACCGCGGAGCCCTCCGCCGCGCCAACCGCCTGGTGGGCAACGCCGAAGGCGCAGCCGGCATCGAACTCCTCTTCGGCGGCCTCGAGCTCGAGGCCCTCACCGACCAGGTCCTGGCCGTCGCCGGAGCGGCCGTCCCGCTGCAGATCACACCGGGGGCAGACTCAAAAGAGGACATCCAGCGGACGACGGCGGCGCGGCACCCAGCGTGCGACGCCCCCTTCGCGCTGTTGGCGGGGGAGAGGCTGACCGTGGGCACCCCCACGGCAGGGCTCCGCTCCTACATCGGCGTCCGCGGTGGACTCGGTGGCCCCGATGCTCTCGGCAGCCGCTCCACGGACACCATGTCAGGGATCGGCCCCGAGCTGCTCGAAGCGGGAACCATCCTGCCGGTGCACGCCGCCAAACCGGGCAGCGTGGTGGGCCACCCGGAAGTGTCCCCCCTTCCGATTCAGGACGGGGCAACCGTGCTGCGGGTGGTCCCCGGACCCCGGCAGGACTGGTTCAGCACCGACACACTGCAGGACTTCCTGGCCCAGGAATGGACCGTCACGCCAAAGTCCAACCGGATCGGTCTGCGCCTCAACGGCCAGCCGCTCAGCCGCAGCCGGGACGGCGAACTCGCCAGCGAAGGAACCGTCCGCGGCGCCGTGCAGGTGCCGCCGGAAGGCCAGCCCGTCCTGTTCCTCTCCGACCACCCGGTGACCGGCGGGTACCCGGTGATTGCCGTCGTCGTCCATGCCGACCTGGACAAGGCCGCCCAGCTTCCCCCGGGCACAACCGTCCGGTTCACCGCCGCAGCTCCTCCGGCAGAACTGCCCGAAACACCTAAGGAAAGCCCCCATGCGTAAAGTCCTCATTGCCAACCGCGGCGAAATTGCCGTCCGGATCGCCCGGGCCTGCGACGATGCAGGCCTGGAAAGCGTGGCCGTCTACGCCGATCCGGACGCCGACGCGCTGCACGTCTCCGCCGCCACCGAGGCCTACTCGCTGTCAGGCTCCCGGCCCCAGGAAACCTACCTGGACATCGACAAGCTCCTCGCCGTTGCGGCGAAAAGCGGCGCCGACGCCGTCCACCCCGGCTACGGCTTCCTGTCCGAGAACGCCGGCTTCGCCCAGGCCGTAATCGACGCCGGCCTGACCTGGATCGGCCCCTCCCCGGAGACCATCCGGCTGCTGGGCGACAAGGTCAGCGCCCGCGAGGTGGCGGTCCGGGCCGGCGCCCCGCTGGCACCCGGCAGCGACGGACCGGTGGCCAGCGCCGCAGAGGTCCGCGCCTTCGCCGAACAGGTGGGCCTTCCCGTGGCCATCAAGGCGGCGTTCGGCGGCGGCGGGCGTGGCCTCAAGGTGGTCCGGGACCAGGCTGACATCGAGGAAAGCTTCGACTCCGCGGTCCGCGAATCCCTGGCCGCCTTCGGCCGGAGCGAATGCTACGTGGAGAAGTTTTTGGACCGGCCGCGCCACGTGGAGGCCCAGGTCATCGCGGACACGCACGGCAACGTGGTGGTTGTGGGCACCCGCGACTGTTCGCTGCAGCGCCGCCACCAGAAACTCGTGGAGGAAGCCCCCGCCCCCTTCCTCACCGCTGAGCAGCGGGCCGCCATCCACGCCTCGGCCAAGGCCATTTGCCGCGAGGCGGGCTACGTCGGTGCCGGCACCGTGGAGTACCTGCTGGACGGCACGGGCTTCCTGAGCTTCCTGGAGGTCAACACCCGCCTGCAGGTGGAGCATCCCATCACCGAGGAGACCTCCGGGGTGGACCTGGTGGCCGCCCAGCTGTCCATCGCGGCGGGGGAGAAGCTTCCCATCCTCGAGGACCCGGAGGCGCGCGGGCACGCCTTTGAGTTCCGGATCAACGCCGAGGACCCGGGCCGCGGCTTCCTGCCGTCCCCCGGCACCGTGGAAACCTTCGAAGCCCCCACGGGTCCCGGGATCCGGGTGGACACCGGCGTCCGTTCGGGCTCGGTGGTCCCCGGGCAGTTCGATTCCTTGCTGGCCAAACTCGTGGTGACCGGGGCGGACCGCCAGCAGGCGCTCCGCCGTGCCCGCCGCGCCCTGCGGGAGTTCCGCATCGGCGGCCTGGCCACCGTGCTGCCGTTCCACCGCGCGGTGGTGGACGCGCCGGACTTCACCCGGACGGACACGCTGGGCGTCTACACCACCTGGATCGAAAACGAATTCACCACCGCCCTTGAGGCGGATCCGGCCTTCAGTCCCGCCGCGCCGGAAGAGCCCCGCCGGACCATCGGCATCGAGGTGGACGGCAAGCGGATGGAGCTGGGACTCCCCAAGGCGCTGCTCGATTCCCTGCTCGACGGCGGCGGCAGGGGACGCGCAGCGGCTCCGCAGGCCGGCGGGGAGGCCGCGGCGGAGAAGAACGACGGCGACCTGCTGGCCACCATGGCCGGCACCGTGGTCAAGTGGCTGGCTGAGCCCGGGGCCAGCGTCGAGGAAGGCGAAGCGGTGCTGGTGCTCGAAGCCATGAAGATGGAGACGGCCGTGGCCGCCCACCGCGCCGGCACCGTCGGTGAGCTGTACGCGGCGGCCGGAGACGCCGTCGGGCCCGGGCAGGTGCTCACCACCATTTCCTGAACGCACCTCACGAGGGCATCCGCGCGAACACGCGGCACACCGCCAGGCTGAACCAGAGCTGGAGGTCGTGGAACCTGTCCCGGAGCAGGTGGCCGGTGAAGAGCCCTGACGGCTCCTGGTGCGCGGCCAGCCAGTCGCGCGCCTGGCCGGTTTTTTCCGTTCGAAGGCCGGGGTGGATGATGCTGATCGCGTCGAGGGCGGAAACGAGGTCCGTCATCCAGAAGGGAAAGCAGAACTCGGTCCAGTCGGAGACGCGGCCCTTATCAGGATAGGCGTCCGGCTCGAAGAAGCGGCCCGCCAGCATTTCCGCGGCCTTCTGTGCGGAGGTGCTTGCGCGGTGCGCGGGATGGGCCGCGTAGGCCCTGAGCACCACCCCGGTGATCAGGTGCGAGAACGGCTGCGACGGATCGCCGGTGATGGTCTGCGGCTCGTCCAGCGCGTCCAGCTTCCTCCCCCGGGTGCGGAGGGGAAGGGCCCAGCCGCCGTCGTCCTGCCGCGACGCCTCAAGCCAGCTGAACGCGCGTTCCACGCGCGGGTGGTCGCCGTACCCCGCTTTGCACAGGAGCCCGATGAGGGCCGCCGTGTAGTTGGGAGACACCTGGTTGCCGTAAATCCCCCGAATGTCACCTGGCTCGGACTGGTGTGAAAGCACATAACCGGCGGCCGCGGCGATGGCCGGATGCCGGCGGGTGAGCCCGAACATCTCCACGAGGAACCCGAGTTGCCGGTAGGTCTCCAGCAGGTCGTAATCCATGCGGTCCCGGGGCCGTCTTCCCGGATAGGCCCACGACCCGTCCGCCGCCTGGTGCCGCAGGATCCGGCGCGGGACCGGAAGGTCCCAGAGTGCCTCATCGGCCGCCGGGGTGGCCGGCAGCCCTCCCGGTCCGGGGACAAGCTCGCGGACGGCCCAGGAGCGCACGGCGGGGTGACCGCTGGACAGCAGCGGGGCGATCGGGTCGAACCGGAGGCCGTCAAGCCACGTCATGGTCACCATGATGGCGGAATACGTCCGGTGCGGACAGGGCACCGCTGTCCTGCCCGATATCGTGGTGCCATGACGTTTGACGAGGTACTGGCCGATCTCCAAGCCCAGGCCAGGACCACAAAGCACGCCGAAACGGGCCTCTGGGTGGCCGCCCAGCTGCGCAGCCGCATCGCCGCCGGGCAGCTGGCTCCCGGATCAAAGCTCGCCGAGGAAGCCCTCCGCGAGGCCCTCGGCGTGTCCCGCAACACCCTGCGGGAAGCATTCACGGCGCTCCATGCCGAACACATCGTGACCCGCATCCCCAACCGTGGTGTGTTCGTGGCCCACCCCACGGCAGACGACATCCGCGAAATCTACCGGGTGCGCCGGTTCCTGGAGCCCGCGGCGGTCCTGTGGTCCGGCGATGCCCCGCTGGAGCCCCTGGCGGCAATCATCAAGGCCGCCAGGGCGGCCGCCGCCGACGGCGACATCCCCGGCATGGCCAGCGCCAACCAGGACTTCCACCGCGCCATCGTTGACCGCTCCGGCAGCGAGCGGCTCAACAGCCTCATGGACCAGGTGCTGGCCGAGATGCGCCTGGTGTTCCACTCGATGGCGGCCAACCCTGCCTTCCACGAGCCCTACGTGGAGGACAACGCCCGGATCGTGGACCTCCTGGAAGCCGGCGAACTGGCCGCGGCAGCGGACTTCCTGGCCGCCTACCTGGACCGCGCGGAAGCGCAGCTGCTCGCCGCCGTCGGCCGCTAGCCAACCCTTCCCCAAAAAAGGGGGTTGCAGGATTGTTGAACAAAAAGCTATGCTTTAGATCACACCGTTGTTCTGCAGCTCACTTAACCCTGCAGCCCTAACGTGTCCGGGGCTCCCGCCCCTCGGCGCCGTCACCCCCACCACCACACTCACGGACGCGCCGGCCCCCACTTTCGCAGACCCGTCACGGGTCCCCTGGGAAGGGATAATCATGCTTGTACTCATCGGGGTGCTGCTGGTGATCGTTGGCTTCGCCATCCGCCTGAACCCCCTGATTGTCGTCACCGTTGCGGGTATCGTCACCGCACTTCTGGGCGGCATGAACCCCGCGCAGATCCTCGACTCGTTCGGAACCGGTTTTGCCAGCAGCCGCTCGGTCACCATCTTCGTGGCCGTGCTGCCCGTGGTGGGAATCATCGAGTTCTTCGGGCTGCAGGAACAGGCCAAAGTCCTCATCGGCCGGCTCGCCAAGCTGACGGCAGGCCGGGTCCTGATCGGCTACCTGGCCGTCCGCCAGATCACCGCCGCCGTCGGCCTGAACAGCATCGGCGGCCACGCCCAGACCGTCCGCCCGCTGGTGTTCCCCATGGCCGAAGGCGCAGCGCTGCGCCGCTACGGGCACGTCCCGGACAAGATCAGCGAGAAGATCAAGGGCCACTCCGCCGGGGCGGACAACGTGGGCGTGTTCTTCGGCGAGGACGTGTTCGTCGCCGTCGGCTCCATCCTGCTGATCACCACGTTCGTGGACACCACGTACCACCTCCACCTGGAACCGCTCCAGCTGGCCCTCTGGGCCATCCCCACCGCCATTGCTGCCTTCCTCATCCACGGCTTCCGGCTCCTGCGCCTGGACAAGCAGCTGGACAAGGAATACCGCGAATACGAGCTCACCGCCCAGAAGGAAACCGCAGGAGAAGCGAAATGATCAACGTTGAAGCCGTCTACTGGCTGATCGGCCTTCTGTTCGTCGCCTGGGCATCACTCATTGCCGCCGACACCAACCACCCCCGCCGCTGGGGCAGCTCCTCCTTCTGGGGCCTGCTGGGCCTGTGCTTCTTCTACAGCACCTGGGTCCAGGCCGGCACGGCGCCCGGCTGGATCCTGGGCATCGCCGTCCTGGTCCTGGTGGTGCTGGCCTCCACCGGCCTGCTGGGCCACGGCAAGCACCGCACCTCCACCGGCCACGAGCGCGAGGCCTTCGCCAAGCGCTTCGGCAACAAGCTCTTCATCCCGGCCCTGACGCTGCCCCTGGTCACCGTCATCCTGGTGCTCGCAGCCCCGCTGCTGTCCATCGGCGGCACCCCGCTGCTGGACCCCAAGAACACCACGCTGGTAGCCCTGGCCATCGGCGCCGTGGCTGCCGTCGTCGTGGCCCTGGTGATCCTCAAGCCCAAGAACCCGGCCACGCCCATCTTCGAAAGCCGCCGGATCCTCGAATCCATCGGCTGGGCCGCGCTGCTGCCCCAGATGCTCACCACGCTGGGCATCCTCTTCACCAAAGCCGGCGTGGGCACCGCCGTGGGCACGCTCGCCTCCGGCCTGCTGCCCAAGGGCTCACTGATCGCCGGCGTGCTGGTCTACTGCATCGGCATGTTCCTGTTCACCGTGCTGATGGGCAACGGCTTCGCTGCGTTCCCCATCATGACCGCTGCCATCGGCTGGCCCGTGCTGGTGGAGACGTTCCACGGTGACCCCGCGATCGTCTTCGCGATCGGCATGCTGGCCGGCTTCTGCGGCACGCTCTGCACGCCCATGGCAGCCAACTTCAACCTGGTGCCGTCCGCGCTGCTGGAAATGGACAACAAATACGGCGTCATCGCCGCACAGGTGGGCACGGCCATCCCGCTGCTGGCGGTGAACATCGCGCTGATGTACTTCCTGGCCTTCCACTAACCCTTCCGCAGACCCTGCCATTCAAAGGAGCATGATGGACAACGATCTTCGCGCACAGGCGGCACCGGACTACGCGGCCGTGGTGCTGGGCAACCTTTCCGAGCCCTTCCCGCACTCGGCCCACCACACCCAGGTGTCAGCCGACGACAGGCCAACCCCCGAGCAGATCCACCCCGCCTTCTATACCTCCTTCGACTGGCACTCCTGCGTGCACATGCACTGGCTGGGGGTGAGCCTGGTGGGCGGCACTCCAGGGTCACCCTTTGCTGGGACTACCGCGGCAGGAGCGTCCGACGGCGGCACGGCGGCTTGGGTGGATGCCGCCACCGAGGCGTCGCTCCGGGCAGCCCTGGGCGCCAACCTGACCCCGGCCAAGCTGGCAGTGGAACGGGACTACCTGCTGGCCAACCCGTCCTGGGAGCGGCCCTACGGCTGGGCCTGGCTGATGCGGCTGGCCGCCACCTGCTCCGCCTCCCCGGATGCGGAGATCCGCGAATGGGGCACCGCTTTGGAACCCCTGGTGGATGCCGTGGCGGAGCTCAGCGCCGCCTGGATGGCCAAGGCGCAGTATCCCGTCCGGCACGGGCTGCACACCAACGCCGCGTTCGGTGTGGGGTACATGCTGGATGCCTTCCGCTCCCTGGGCAGGGTTGATGCCGCCAAAGCGTGTGAGGACGCGGCGCGCACCTGGTTTGCCGATGACCGCGGCTGGCCGGGCGACTGGGAGCTCAGCGGCCAGGACTTCCTCTCCGCGGGCCTGAGCGAGGCGGACCTGATGCGCCGCGTGCTTTCCGCGGACGAGTTCGCCGGGTGGTTCGCGGGGTTCCTGCCGGAGCTGTCCACCGCATCGCGCATCCTGCAGCCGGTGAGCGTGACGGATGAGACCGACGGCTACCTGGTGCACCTGCACGGACTGAACCTGACCCGCGCGGGACAGGTGGCACGGATCATCGCCACGCTTCGTCAATCCAGCGGCCCGGAAGCCGCGGCCGCCGCGGCCGTGCTGTCCGACGCGCTGGACCCGCTCCTGAAGGCCGGGCTGTCCGGACTGGAAAGCGGGGACTTCATGTCCACGCACTGGCTGGCCAGCTTCGCGTGGGATGCGCTGGGATCGGTGGCTGAACTCGACTGATTCCCGGGCTGGCGTGGCGCCCTCACCAGTCACACTCCGTTCGGAGCGTCTGGTGGGTGCATGCCACGCCGGTGGCGGGCTAGTCTTGCATCACCACGCGCGGAGTGCGTGACCTGGGAGCAGCGGGCAGGGTTGTAATGAGCTGACCATCCGCCCGCGAGCCCAAGGAATCCCATGCGCCAGCAGCTCACGACCTGCCCGCCAGACCCCGCAACAGCAGAGGAGTCCACCACGCTTCGGCCCAGGAGGAAGCGGACCAGGCACCCGCGGCTGGCGGTGGGGGACCGGGTCCGCTTCGCCGAGGGAACCCTGGCCGGCACGGGGGTGGTGGACGCCGTCACGTCCGACTACTCGGTCATTTGGGTGTGGACGGACGAAGGCCAGGGGCGCCGGATGTTCCTGCAGGGCTACGGAAGCATCGTGTCCTCGATTTAGCTACGACGCCGGTCCGCGCGGCGCTCATCCGCCTGGCCGATTCCGTCCCGGACTGCGGCGCGGATGACGCCGTAGAGGATGTAGAAGAAGACCGCTCCGAAGAGGACAAACAGGACCAAGCCTGTGAAGTCACCCATGGTTGCTGCCCTCCTCCGGCCAGTACTGCTGGGCTGCCTTTGCGGCATCCCGCAACTTCCCGCCGTCGAGCATGATGGACGTTTCCTCAAGGCCGAAATCGGTCCACTGGGAAACCAGGCGGAGGCTGCCGGCAGGGGGAAGCGGCCAGAGCCAGAGCGAGCCGGTGCCCTGGAACTCATCCTCTCCGCCACCGCCGCCGCCATTGTTCAGGACCAGCGCCGGAGGTTCGGGTTCCTGGCCACGCTCCACGAAGCCGTGGGGACCCAGGGTGCCGGTGCTGGCTTTGGAACCATCGGGGAACTGGACGCCGAACATCAGGCCGGTCTGTTGTCCGCGGCCACTGCGGATGCCCCTTCCCGGCTGGAAGAAGAGGTGCTGCAGGTCGGCCCAGTCTTCGTCGGATTGCTGGTCACGGCGGAACAGCCAGGACAGGTTGAACACGCAGCCGGTGGAGAACACGTCCGCACTTTTGACCGCCACCACCCTCCACGGAGTCCTGGACACAAACCTGCCGATGTGGACCACGGACGGCAGCTCGTAGACTGGGGCGCCCGCCCATGGCGGCGGGACGTACCGTTGAGACCTCGGCCTCGGTGGGAGCGGAGGTACTGGAAAGTCCTGGAAGAAGGTCACGGTGATCCTTGGGTCCGCTGGCTGCGACCGACCAGCGGAACAGCGGCAGCGCCGCCATGGATCCCCCAATCCGTCCTTACCCGGCCAGTCTAGCCTCCGGTTTGCCGGCCCGCGGGACGCGCGGGACCCCCGTTGACCCGGTCAATCCCGCCCGCCAAAATGCTGGCCGACGGCTGCCTGGATGTGATGGCGGTGGCGGCGGAGGCAGCGTGCGTACTGTCAATTAGTCATCGCGCGGCTGGTGCTTTGCTGGCCGAAACATATGCGCTGGCCAGTTCGCTGCCCTTAACTCTTGCTGCCCTGCGCTCCGGGCATATCTCTTGGCAGCATGCCCGGACCATGGTGGACCAAACCGCCAGCCTGGACCCTGCAGGCGCAGCCGCCCTGGAAGCGCACTTCCTGGATCCTGACACGGGCAACCCGGCCCGGGGTTGCCCGGTCGGAGAGATGCCGGCCCACCGGTTCAAGGCCAAAGCCCGCATCTGGCGCGAACGCCACCACCCGGAGACCCTGGAAGGATGCCACGCCAGGAGTGCAGCGGACCGGCGCGTGGAGTACACGCCGGACTGTGACGGGATGGCATGGATCTCCGCCTATCTGCCCGCCACCACAGCCTCGGCGGTCTGGAGCCGCACCACCGCCATTGCCAGGGGACTCCAAGGCCCGGACGAGCACAGGGCCCTTTCGCAACTCCGCGCTGACGTGCTCTCCGCCGCCCTGCTCACCGGTGGCGGCAACCAGGACCTCCAAGGAGGCGACAAGCCACCGCTGTGGCCCCATGTGCGGAACCGGTAGCTCCTCCCTGGGCTCCCTCACGCCTTTGGTGGGACAATAAAGGCAGGGCACCTGTCACGGCGCCACCCAGGCGTCGGCACGTCCCACTCGAGTAACCAGGAGGGGATCCTGGTGGACGCCACCACTATCGTTGTCATCGTCCTCGTTGTCCTGCTTCTCATCGCTGCAAGAATGTCCATCCGGATCGTGCGGCAATACGAGAAGGGCGTACTGTTCCGGCTTGGCAGGGTCATTGGCGTCAGGGATCCGGGCCTGCGGCTGATTGTTCCGATCATCGACCGGCTGCCGCTGGTCAGCCTCAGGATCGTGACCATGCCCATCCAGTCGCAGGGCATCATCACCCAGGACAACGTCAGCGTGGACGTCTCCGCCGTGGCTTACTACCGGGTGGTGGACGCCGTGAAGTCCGTCATCGCCATTGAGAACGTGGCCTCCGCCATCGACCAGATCGCCCAGACTACGTTGCGGAAGGTGGTGGGCCGCCACACCCTGGACCAGACCTTGTCCGAGACCGAACGGATTAACGGCGACATCCGCGAAATCCTCGACGTGCTCACCGTTGAATGGGGTGTGGAAGTCACCTTGGTGGAACTCAAGGACATCCAACTGCCGGAAAGCATGAAGCGCGCCATGGCCCGCCAGGCCGAGGCGGAGCGTGAGAAGAGAGCGAAGATCATTGCGGCCGAAGGCGAGGCCATCGCTGCGGCAGCGCTCGGCGATGCCTCCGACACCATGATGGCCCACCCGCTGGCACTGCAGCTTCGCAACCTGCAGTCCCTGGTGGAAATCGCGGTGGACAAGAACTCCACGGTGGTGTTCCCCGCCCCGCTGATGAGCACCATCGGCGAACTTTCCGCGTTCCTGGCGCGCGAGAACCAGGCGGCGTCCGCGGCCGGCCCCTCACCTGTAAAGGCGGCCTGACCCGCGGCCTGACCCGCTGTCTGACCCGCGCGCAGCCAAGGAGCGGGCCGGACCCAGCACGCCCGGACTTTCGGTGCGGAACGCGGCGGCCGCTAAAGTCGTGCCATGACCACTGCTGCTCTACGGCCTGTCTACTTCCTGTCGGACAGTACCGGCATCACCGCGGAAACACTTGGCAATACACTGCTGACGCAGTTCCCGGTGGACAATTTCGACCGCGTCACCATTCCCTTCATCACCACCCCCGACCAGGCGAGGTCCGTGGTCCGCACCATCGACGGCCTGGCTGCCGCCGGGCCCCGGCCCCTCGTGTTTTCCACCGCCGTCAACAGCGAAATACGGCAGATCCTTGGCGGTTGCAACGGTGTGATCGTGGATCTGATCGGCACCCATGTGGGGGTCCTGGAGCAGGCGCTGGGCACCCCTGCCAGCGGTGAGCCGGGCCGGGCGCATGGGTTGGGGAACGCCGCGCGCTACCAGTCCCGGATGGCCGCCGTCGAGTACGCCATGGAGCATGACGACGGGCAGAGCCTGCGTGCGCTGGAGAAGGCCCAGGTGATCCTGGTGGCCCCGTCCCGGTGCGGAAAGACGCCCACCACCATGTACCTGGCGCTGCAGCACGGGATCTTCGCGGCGAACTTCCCGCTGGTGGATGAAGACTTCCAGCGGGACGGGCTGCCCAAGCCGCTGCGGCCTTTCGTGTCGAAGTGTTTCGGTTTGTCCTCCAACCCGCTGCGCCTGAGCCAGATCCGTACCGAACGGCGCCCCAGCTCGCCCTACGCATCCCTGCGGCAGTGCGGTTTTGAGCTGCGCAGCGCCGAGCAGCTGTACGTTTCCCACCGGATCCCGTACCTGAACTCCGCCACCGTCTCCGTGGAGGAAATGGCGGCCACCATCCTGCAGCGGATGAACCTCAAGCACTAGGCGCCATTTCACAAACGTGGCGTAGCGCACATCATGTGGAAAGTGCGCTGCAGACCTGCCACTGTTGACAGGGTTTTTTCTTCCGGCCGGCACTACCGTGACGGCCAGCATTGCTTACGCCACCCACTGCAAAGGAGCAGCAATCATGACGACAGACGTTCTGTGGTTCTCTGAACTTGGACTCAAGGACCTGGACAAGGTGGGCGGCAAGAACGCCTCACTGGGCGAGATGGTGCAGAACCTGACCTCGGCCGGCGTCCAGGTTCCGGACGGCTTCGCCACTACGGCAGACGCCTACCGCCGGTTCCTGTCCGACTCCGGACTGGACCAAAAGATCGCCGATCGCCTGGTGGGGCTGGACACGGATGACGTGACGGCCCTGGCCTCCGCCGGCCAGGAAATCCGCTCCCTGGTCCGGGATACGCCCTTCCTGCCCGACTTCGAAGCACAGGTCCGCGAGGCGTACCAGCAGCTGGTGGACAAGCATGCCGGCTCCGCGGACCTGTCCTGGGCGGTCCGGTCCAGCGCCACGGCGGAGGACCTGCCCGATGCCTCGTTCGCCGGGCAGCAGGAGACCTTCCTGAACGTCCGCGGGATCGAGAACATCCTGCAGGCCATCAAGGACGTCTTCGCGTCGCTCTACAATGACCGCGCCATCGCCTACCGCGTGCACCACAAGTTCGAACACGCCGAGGTAGCACTCTCGGCCGGCATCCAGCGCATGGTGCGCTCCGACGTCGGCGCTTCCGGCGTCATGTTCACCATGGACACCGAGTCCGGCTTCCAGGACGCCGTGTTCGTCACCTCCTCCTACGGGCTGGGTGAAGCCGTGGTGCAGGGTGCGGTGAACCCGGACGAGTTCTACGTGTACAAGCCCGCCTTGGCGGCCGGCCGCCCGGCGATCCTCAAGCGCGGCCTGGGGGAGAAGGCCCTGCAGATGACGTACACCAACAACAGCGAGATCGGCCGCACCATCGACTTCGTGCCGGTGGAGGCTTCGCTGCGCTCGCGCTTCAGCCTGACGGACGACGACGTGGAGCAGCTTGCCCGCCACGCCGTGGCCATTGAGAAGCATTACGGCCGTCCCATGGACATTGAGTGGGGCAAGGACGGGACCGACGGCGGCCTGTACATCCTGCAGGCACGCCCGGAAACCGTACAGTCCCGCCGGGCCCCGGGCAGCATGAGCCGTTTCCGCCTGAACGCAACCGGCCCGGTGCTGGTGGAAGGCCGCGCCATCGGGCAGCGGATCGGGGCCGGCAAGGTCCGGATCCTCACCGCCATCGATCAGATGGCGTCGTTCCAGACCGGCGACGTGCTGGTGGCGGACATGACCGACCCCGACTGGGAACCCATCATGAAGCGCGCCTCCGCCATCGTCACCAACCGCGGCGGACGCACCTGCCACGCCGCGATCATCGCCCGCGAACTGGGGATTCCCGCCGTCGTGGGCACTGGCAACGCCACGGACACGCTGTCCGACGGCCAGGAAGTCACCGTGTCCTGCGCCGACGGCGAGACGGGGGCCATCTACGAGGGCCTGCTGGACTTCAGCGTTGAGGAAACCGGCATCACCAACCTGCCCGAGGCGCCGGTGAAGGTCATGATGAACGTGGGCACTCCCGAACAGGCGTTCACCTTCGCGCAGCTGCCCAACCACGGCGTGGGCCTGGCCCGGCTGGAGTTCATCATCAACCGGCAGATCGGCATCCACCCCAAGGCCCTGCTGAACCTGGACAGCCAGCCTGCGGATGTGGCCGCCGAGATCCGGGAACGGATCAGCGCCTACGACAGCCCCCGCGAGTACTACATCAAGCGCCTGGCCGAGGGCGTGGCCACCATCGCCGCCGCCTTTGCGCCGGAACCGGTGATCGTCCGGATGTCCGACTTCAAGTCCAACGAGTACGCCAACCTCATCGGCGGCCCGGCGTACGAGCCGCATGAAGAGAACCCGATGATCGGCTTCCGCGGCGCGTCCCGGTACCTGGAGCCGTCCTTCCGGGACTGCTTCGACCTTGAGTGCGAGGCCCTCTCTTTCGTGCGAAACGAGATGGGGCTGACCAACGTCAAGCTCATGATCCCGTTCGTGCGCACCCTGGACGAGGCGCGGGGCGTCATCGAACTGCTCGCCGAGAACGGGCTGCGCCGCGGCGAAAACGGCCTCGAGGTGATCATGATGTGCGAGCTGCCCTCCAACGCACTGCTCGCCGACGAGTTCCTCGAGTACTTCGACGGCTTCTCCATCGGCTCCAACGACATGACCCAGCTGACCCTTGGCTTGGACCGGGACTCGGCGATTGTGGCCAACAGCTTCGATGAGCGGGACCCGGCCGTGAAGAAGCTGCTGAGCATGGCCATCAAGGCCTGCAGGGCCCGCGAAAAGTACGTCGGCATCTGCGGCCAGGGCCCCAGCGACCACCCCGACTTCGCCGAGTGGCTGGTACAGGAAGGCGTCAACTCCGTCTCCCTGAACCCGGACACCGTGGTGGACACCTGGCTTCGGCTCGCGGGGGCCTCAGCTGACGCTTCGGAAGGTGCAGCCGTGGCCGCCGTCGGGGCAGCCTGACCGGGAACGCTTGACGATCAAAGGGGCGGTTCCGCCACTGCCGACAGGTGGTGACGGAACCGCCTTCACTGGTTGGACGGTTTCACTGGTTGGACGGTTCGGGGAGCAGCCCCAGCTGGCCAAGAAGTTCCATCTGGTCGAAGTAGGCGTGGTGCGCGGTGATCAGGCCTGCCTCCACTTTGGTGATGTCGCAGCTTCGCACCCGGACCTGCTTTCCTGTCGGCGGCAGCGTCCCGCCGGTGGGCAGGTTCAGTTGCCCGGTGTTCGTGCCCACCACGAAGCCCTCCAGGATGGCAACGTCCCCGGCCTCATGAGTGGCCACCTGCTGGTACGTGACGTCCGGCATGGCCTCCCAGAAGTGGAGGAAATAGTTGGTGATCGCCTCGCGGCCGGAGATCTCTCCCTGGTCCGGAGTGCTGATTACGGCGCCTTCGGCGTAGCAGCCTGCCAGCGCATCCCTGTCCTTTGCGTCCATGGCCGTCATCAGCCGGCCCATGACGTCACGTGCCTGTCCCATTGCAGCCTCCATTGTGGTTCCCGGTTTTCCTCTACGGACGGCCCGCTTCGTGCGGCGTCCGTAAAAGGAAAAGTACGGCGGCGGAACACACCCCCGCGATCCCCGCACCAGGGGTTTCGGGGCGCCTGGAAAACCACCCATTTGGGGGATTGCCGGCCTGCCTGCCGGGCGGATACTGGAGGTGTGTGGGAGGAGCGCGCGGAGCGTGCCCGGCGGGACATCGCCGCCATGGCCGCCGGCGGGATGGACCTGCCTGACCTCTATACCTCGGCGCTGGCCGTGGTGCAGCGGGAGGTGCCGTTCGAGCAAGGGTGCTGGGCCGCCGTCGACCCCGCCTCCATGGTGATGACCTCCGTTACCAACTGGCTGCCGTGGCCGGTGGGTGGGCGCCAGTTCGAGGAGTATTTCCTCCGCTTTGCCCAGTCCGAATACACAGGCCGGGAACCCAACACCTTCGCCGAGCTGCTGCGCCGGCCCCGCCCCATCGCGAGGATTTCGGATGCGCCGCACCGTGAGGTGGTCCGCAGCGTCCGGATCAACGACCTGATCAAGCCGCTGGGCTTCGAGCATGAGTTGCGGGCCGCGTTCCGCGTGGACGACTTGTGCTGGGGCGTGGGGAGCATCTTCCGGGAAGGCGGCAGCGACTTCACCGACCGGGAGGTGGAATTCCTGGGCGCGGTGACTGCCACGCTCGCGTCGGCCACCAGGGCCGCCGTCCGCGTGGCGCACCCGGCGGGACCGGCCGCCGTCGGGCCTGTCATTGTCCTGGCCGGGCTGCACGGCGACCTCCGCGCGGCCACGCCGGCCGCCGCCTCCTGGCTTGCCCAGGTGGAGGAAGCTGCGCCCGGGCGCTTCAGCCAGACGCTTTATTCGGTGGTGGCGCAGGCGCATGCGGCGGCATCCGGGACGGCGCGGGCCAGGATGCGCGACGCCGGGAACAATTGGGTGGTGCTGCAGGCCAGCAGCCTCATCACCGGCGATGATCCCGAACAGATGGTGGTCACCGTGGAACCGGCAACCACCCACGACCTCGTGGCCCTGCTGCTGATGGCGTACGGCGTGACCGCCCGGGAACGGGATGTCTGCCTGGAGGTGCTGGCCGGAAGTTCGACGGCGGAGATCGCCCGGCACCTGTTCATCTCGCCGCACACGGTGCACGACCACTTGAAGTCGCTCTTTGAAAAGGTGGGCGTCGGCAGCCGGGGCGAGCTGGTGGCCAGGCTCGTGGCCTGACGGGCAGTCTGTTTTAACGGGTCCGAGGACTCTGTGTCCGGGGGCGCCCGCCCTGGAAGCTGGAGGTACAGCCGGCAACCGGAGGATCCCATGCATGCCTTGGCGGAATCGGTGCGCACGCACCCGCTGTGGTGGTACTACGTTGTTACCTTCCTCTTGTCGTGGGGCGCCATTGTGCTCGCGGTGTGGGCGGTCACGGGTGGCCTGTCGCCTACGCCGGAGCAGTTCCAGCTCACCATCCCCGTAACCGTGCCGGCGATGCTGCTCGGACCAGCGTTGGCCAGCCTGGTGCTTACCGGAGTTGTGTCGGGACGGGCAGGCTACCGGGATCTTCGGGCGCGGCTGCTGAGATGGCGTGTGGGCGGGCGCTGGTATTTGGCCCTGCTGGTGGCGCCGGTCTGTTTGGCCGCGTTCGTGCTGGTGCTCTGGCTGGCGTCCCCGGATTACGCGCCTCGGATCGCCACGGCTACAGATAAGGGCGGCACCATCATCACTGGACTGGCCATCGGGCTGGCGGCGGGATTTCTCGAGGAAATCGGTTGGACCGGCTTCGCCATCCCCAAGGCGAGGCAGCGGTTCAGTGTTCTGCGGACGGGAATCCTGGTGGGGGTGCTGTGGGGTGCGTGGCACTTCTTCGTGAATTATTGGGGTGGGGGCGGGACCAATGGCGGGGTGCCCCTGGGAATCTTCCTGTCGCTGTGGCTGGTGGCCGTCCTCGTCGGCCAGCTTACGGCGTACCGGGTGCTCATGGTGTGGGTTTACGACCATACTGGCAGCGTGCTCCTGGCAGCGCTGATGCACGTCAGCCTCGCGGCGTTCCAGTACATCCTCAACCCGCTGACACCTGGCATTCCGCAGCAGGTCTATCCCTGGGGCCAGGCGGCCACCATGTGGCTGCTGGTTGCTGCCGTGGCCCTTGCCCGCCGCGGGGACCTCACGAATCGAAGAACGACGACGG
Source organism: Arthrobacter sp. SDR-2R (assembly GCF_057747955.1). NCBI lineage: Bacteria > Bacillati > Actinomycetota > Actinomycetes > Micrococcales > Micrococcaceae > Arthrobacter > Arthrobacter sp. SDR-2R. The sequence continues at coordinate 3,841,993 of NZ_CM173231.1, read as the reverse complement.
CGCCGGCCTGAGCGCTGCGCGGCCGAGGCGGCATCTCAGTCCGCGCCCTTGCCGGCCAGGATCTGTTCGCGCAGGATGTCCGCGTGGCCGCAGTGCTGGGCGAGTTCCCGCAGCATGTGCAGGTACAACCAGCGCAGCGGGAGCGGTCCCCGCCGGTTGCCGGTCACGACGTCGTCGAGGCCCAGAGGGGCGGCAGCAGCCCGGGACGCGGCGCACGCGTCCCGGTGGGCTTTCCGGACGGAGTCGATGGTGTCGCCGTCGTCCAGGATGAACGACTCGTCAGGAGTGGCGGGGATGCCGATCTCGCTGCGGGGACGGCCGGTGAAGGCTTCGTCGAACCAGACCTTCTCCACGAAGGTGGCATGCTTCACCAGCCCCAGCAGGGTGGTGCGGGAGGGAACCAGCCGACGCCGGACCTGCTCCTCGGTCAGCCCGTCCAGGCACCCGTTGAGCGCGGCCCGGTGCTCCTCCAGGAAGAACTCGAACTGGACACGCGCAGGTTCGTTGATGACGTCGTCCATCGAGTGGGAGTGGGAAGCCATAAGCAGACCCTAGCAAGCCGGAAAGGGAACGCGGCTTTACTTCATCGCCCCCGTAAGCATGCCTCCCACGTAGTACTTCTGGAGCAGGACATAGATAACGATGCACGGGACGATCGTCACCGCGACGCCCGCCTGCAGTGCCCCCCAGTCCAAGGTCCCGAAAGTGCCGCTGGAGAGCACGTTCAAGGCCACCGGAAGGGTGTACTTGGACTGGTCTGTCATGAGGATCAGCGCGGCGAAGAACTCGTTCCACGAGGCGAAAAAGGTGAACAGCGCGGTGCTGATCACCCCCGGAATGGCCACCGGGAGCAGCACCCGGACCATGGCACGCAGCACGCTGCACCCGTCCACCAGGGCAGCTTCCTCAATGCTCGCCGGCAGCGCTGCGAAGGAATTCCTCATCAGGAAGATACCGAATGGCAGGTTAAAGGTGGTGTACACCAGCATGAGGCCCAGGAGGTTGTTGGTCAGGCCGATCTGGTGCAGCACCAGGTACAGCGGAGTGATGACCGCCTGGAAAGGGATCATGAAGGTGGCGAGGGTAGCGAAAAACAGCAGGTTGCTGCCGCGGAAGCGCAGTTTGGCGAAGCCGTAGCCGGCCAGCGTGCTCAATACGATCGTCAGGAGCGTTGCGCCAACTGAGACGAGGACGCTGTTGCCTAACTGCTGGACGAAGCCCGCACCGCCGTTCTCGTTGCCGAATAGCTTCGCGAAGTTCCCCCACGAGAAGGAACCCGGGAAAAGCGTGGGCGGCGCGGCAGCAGCCTCGGCAGGGGACTTGATCGACTGTGAGAGAACTACCCAGAACGGGTAGAGGAACAGGGCCGCGAGGCTGAGGTTGATAATCCACCAGGCCGTGCGCGGCACCGGGCGGAGTCTGGACTGCAGTGAAGTCATGGAGGGGTCCGTTTCCGATGGATTGGACTAGTTGTGGTCCGAGTTGCGGAGGATGAGCATCTGGATGGCGCTGACGACCGCGAGCACGATCATCAGCAGGGCAGAGAGCGCGGCGCCATAGCCGAGCTGGAAACCCTGGAAGGACACCCGGTAGATGTGGTACACCGCGGTGATGGTCTGGTTCGCCGGCCCGCCGCTGGTCATGATGTAGAACTGGTCGAAGGCCAGCAGTGAGCCGGCTACCGAAAAGACGAGCACCAGCGCGAGGGTGGGCCGCAGCAGCGGCAGGATGATGTAGCGGAACACCTGTGTTCGGCTTGCACCATCGATCCTGGCCGCTTCCTCGAGCTCCACGGGGATGGACTGCAAGCCCGAGTTCAGCAGCAGCATCTGCATGCCGGCAACCTTCCAGACCACCATGGCGCACACGATGCCCAGCGCTCCGGCGAAGCTTCCGAACCAGTTGTCCGAGTGCGAGGCCAGCCCGCCGCGGGTAAGCAGGTCCAGCAGGGGCCCGATGTTGGGCTGGGCCATGAAGAGCCACAGGTAACCGGCGGCGGCGAAGCCGACCACCACCGGCAGGAAATAGATGGACTGGAAGATTCTGGAAGCTTTGCCTGGACGCCGGATCAGGAGCGCCAACGCGATCCCGATGACCAGCAGCAGGGGAGTCATGATCACGGTGTAGAGGAGGGTGAACCCGGCTGCCCGCAGGAAGTCCTGGTCCTGGAACGCCGTCGCGTAGTTGCCCAGGCCGATGAAGCTGATCTTGCCCAGCAGCGGCCAGCGGTTCAGGGACATCCACAGCATCAGGACCACGGGCAGGAAGAAGAAGACGGTGAGGAGGATCAGCGCGGGGGCGACCACCAACGCGCCGAGCCTGCTGCGCGAGGTGGTGAGGGACCGCCGGCTCCGTGGCGGACGTAGGGGCGCCGTTGGGCGTTGGGGCTTGCCGGGGCGCGTTGTCAGGGTGGTGTGGTGTGCCAAAGTAGGTCTCCTTGAGGACGAGGCGGGTGCTGCCGCGGGTCCGCGGCAGCACCCGTAAATGTCAGGGTCCGGTCTGGATGATCTGCTGGGCGGCCTGCTGCGCCTTTTGCTGCGCGGCCTGGATGTCGCCGCCGAAGACGGCCTCGTTGATCATGGTTGCCCATGGTCCGTTGTTGTCATTGAACAGCTTGTTTTCCACGACGCTGTACGGCGTCTTGCCGGTCTCCAGCGCCTTGCTGAAGATCTCGTTGCGCGGGTCTGCCGAGGCGTAGACGCTCTTTACGAGGTCAGTCCTGACCGGGACGATGGAGTTCTTCGCCAGCAGGGTCTGGGCCTCGTCGCCGGTGGCCCACTTTACGAAGTCCCATGCGGCAGGCTTGTTCTTTGACCCGGTGGTGACCGCGATGTTGTCGCCGCCCGCGAAGGAAGCTGAGCCGCCGTTCTCTCCCGGGATGGGGGCGATGCCGTAGTCAACCTTCTTGTCCGTGTTCAGCGTCTGCGTGAAGAAGGCGCCGAGCACCACCATGCCCACTTTTCCAGCCTGGAACAGGGCCGGCTGGGCGGTGCCCGAGTCGGTCTTCGCCGCCTCCGGCATCACGCCGGCGTCGTGCATCTGCTTGTAGAACGTCAGCGCCTTGGTGACCTCGGGAGAGTCCAGTTTCGCGGTCTTGCCGTCGTCGGAGAGTACGTCGCCGCCGCTGGCCCAGACGCTGGGGGTGAACTCGAAGATGTTGCAGCCGCCGCACTGGCCGGCCATCGTGAAGCCGTAGGTGTCGGGGCCCAGGGCGCGGATCTTCTTGGCGGCGTTGAGGATCTCCTCGTAGTTTGCCGGCGGTTTGGCAGGGTCAAGGCCGGCCTTCTGGAAGAGATCTTTGTTGTAGAACAGCACGGATGCTTCGGCCGTGAAGGGCAGGGCGTAGGTCTTGTCCTCCCACGTGGAGAGGCGCGCGTGCGACGGGCTGAGCTTGTCCTTGTACGGCAGTTTCGAGGCGTCGTCGGTGATGTCCTGGAGGACCCCGGTGGAGGCGAAGTAGGGCAGGTAGACCAGGTCGATGGAAGCCACGTCCGGGCCCGACCCGCCAGCGGTTGCCGTGCCGAATTTCTGCACGAAGTTTCCGCTGGGCACGATGGTGACCTGGACCTGCGCCTTGTGGGACTTGTTGTACGCGTCCGCGAGCAGATCCATGAACCCCTTCTGTGAATCGCGGGCCCACAGCGTGATGGTCCCGCTCGGCTCCCCGGAGGAGGCCTGCAGGGAGTCGGAGCCGGAGGAACTGCCACAACCGGTGGCCGTGAGGGTGAGGGATGCCGCCAGCGCCAGTGCTGCAGCGAGTTTTGTGCGTTTCATATACCGTTTCCTCTTCATAGGGATGGGTGGGAGGTGCAACTAGGCGAGGGGGATCCAGACCCGCATGGCGGCCGGCCCACGGTTGGCCCAGCGGAAATACGGGATGGCAGTCAGTTCGACGGGCCGCTGTTCCGCGGCTTCCGTTCCGGAGGTGCGGTAGAGCGCCTGCTCCGACTGGGGACGGGCGACGCCTGCGGCTTTGAGCACGGTGCGCACCCCGGGGATGCCCTCCGCCGCTGCAATTTCCACCGGCGCGGCCGCGTCGACCGCAAGGTCTTCCAGCACGACGCCGTCCGCCTGGTCATGCTGCTCGAGGCAGTAGACCACGGGCCCACGGACCAGGGCGACCGTGCCGCGCACAGCATCGACGCGGGGATGAGCGCTAACAATTTGGACAGGCATCGGCAGTGTCAGCAAGACGATGGTGCTCCCTTCCCAGTCGCGGCTGAGCCGGAGGTAGCCGGATGCATCAGTCACTGCCTCGATGGGCTTCCCGCCGATGGTCACCTCCGGGTCCTTGCACCACGAAGGGATGCGCACGGAGAGCGTCCACTCGCCGGCAGGAGCCGTGACCTCGATGCTGGCCTTTTCGTCCCAGGGATATTCGGTGGTTGTGGCAACAGTTACTTCGCCGCCGAAAGGTTCACCTGAGGCGCGGATCTCACCGTCGTGCAGCAGCTGGAGCTGAAGGCCGGACTCATCCTGCGTGGCTACGTAATGGTGCAGGGATGCCACGAGGCGTGCGAGGTTCGGCGGGCAGCAGGCGCATGCATACCAGGACAGGCGTTCCGACGGCGCGTCCTCGGTGGAGCCGTCATGGCCGGTGCGCAGCTGCAGCGGGTTGGAGTAGAAGAAGCTGTTGCCTTCAACGGAGGTGGAAGCGGCGATACCGTTGTAGAGGGCCCGCTCCATCTCGTCGGCGTATTTGCTGTTGCCGGTTGCCAGCAGCAGCCGCCAGCTGAAGTGCAGGCTCGCGATGGAGGCACACGTTTCGGCGTAGGCACGGTCCGGCGGCAGCTCGAAGGCGTCGCCGAATGCCTCGTCCCGGTGCCGGGATCCGAGCGCCCCGGTGAGGTAGGCCTTCTGGGTGAAAATGTTCTCCCACAGCGATTCCGCGGCCTCCAGCAGGGATACGTCCCCGTTTTCGAGGTAGGCATCGGCCACTCCGGTGGAGAGGTAGACCTGGCGCACTGCGTGACCTGTTGCCTCGTGGGCCGCCTTGCGGATGGGAAGGTGGTCCTGGAAATACTGGCGGCCGAACCTGTCGTCGGGGAGGATGCCGTGCCCGCGCAGTTCCAGCTGCCGGACGGCCGTTTCAAGGTAGCGCTTGTCGCCGGTCAGGCGGTAGAGCTCCACCATTGCGGTTTCCACTTCCGGGTGCCCGTCGATCTTTTCGGCGCCGCCGGGGCCGAAGTTCTCCACGATGCAGTCGGCGACGCGGCGGGCCACCTCGACGACGGCTCCGTTGCCTGTGGTGCGGGCCACGGCAACTGCCGCCTGCAGCAGGTGGCCGGCGGTGTACAGCTCGTGGCTCCACTGCAGCTTGTCCCAGCGCTTCCCGGGCTCAACGCCCTGGACCCAGGTGTTCAGGTAGCCGTCCGGCTCCTGCACCTTGGCCAGCAGCTCGCCCATGGACGCCACATACTCTTCCCACCGCGGATCCGCCTGCCTGCCGGCCTCCCAGCCCACAGCCTCCAGCGTCTTGTACAGGTCCGAGTCCTGGAACCAGAATCCGCGGAACGCCGCGTCGCTCTCGCCGACCAGCCGCCGGAAGTTGTCGAGGGCGCCGCTGGATTCCAGATTGTCGATGCAATGCGGAATGGTGGAGGTCCGGTTGAGCTCCTGCCAGCTGCCCAGATGTCCCTCTGGGCGCAGCTGCACGGAATCGAAGGCCAGCGGGCGCAGCGCGTAGTGTCCGGACGTCGTCGCCCCGACGGGCCCCGCTGCGGTCCCGCCGCCGGTACCCTGCCCTGCGGACGGTGCTGGACTGTGGTGAACAGATGTCATCAATGACCTCTTCCAAAGTGTGAATCGGAGGGAGACGGGACAGAATCCGGAAAAGCCGGAAAAGGAAAATCAGGAAATCGTCTTCCGAGGCCCAACCCTAAGTGACCTGCGTCTCACCTGTCAACGGCTTCTGCTAGGCTTTATGCGGGCGGAAAAGCGACTTTTCGGCTCTATGAGGAATTGGTCCGGCGGTGAAAGGGGGACTTGTGACGGAAAATAGTTTCCGTTCTTCCGGCATCGCGGCTGTAGCCGCGCGGGCGGGAGTATCGACCGGAACGGTGTCAAAGGCGCTGAACGGGACGGGCCAACTGCGGGAATCGACCCGGCTGCGGGTACGCGCCGCCGCGGAGGAGGTGGGCTGGCTGCCGAACGGTGCCGCCCGGAGCATCCGCAGTGGCAGGACCTACACCGTGGGGGTTATCACCACCGACAGTTATGGACGCTTCAGCATCCCCATCCTGCGCGGCGTCGAGGACGCCCTGGGCCTGGGCGAGATGCTTTGCTTCCTTTGTGACAGCAGGGATGATCCCATCCGGGAACAGCACTACGTGCGTACATTGCTGGCGCGGCAGGTGGACGGAATCATCGTCGTGGGCCGCAAAGTGGATCCGCGGCCGCCGCTCGGTGAAAACCTGCCAGTGCCGGTAGTCTATGCGTTCGCGCCGTCGAAGGACCCGGGGGACTGCTCCGTCACGGGGGACGAGCGGGGTGGTGCCCGCCGTGCCGTTGACCACCTCGTTAAGACCGGGCGACGCCGGATTGCCCATATCACGGGCTTGGAAAACCACGCGTCGGCGGTCCTGCGGGCGGACGGTTTCCTCGCTGCAATGGCCGACCAGGGACTGGAGCCGGTAGGGGATGTCTGGTACGGCAGTTGGACGGAGGAATGGGGCCACAACGGGGTCCGCGCGCTGTTGGCCAGCCACTCCGACGTCGATGCGATTTTCTGCGGCAGCGACCAGATCGCACGTGGCGCCGCCTACGAACTTGAGCGGCATGGCTTGTCGATCCCCGACGACGTGGCACTGATCGGCGTGGACAACTGGTCCCCGTTCACCGATGGGTACAGACCGCATCTGTCCAGCATTGACCTGAACCTCTCCACTATTGGCAGGCGGGCGGGCGAGGCCCTGCTGTCAGCGCTCGACGGCATACCCCTTCCGGGCGTACATATCGTGGATTGTGACCTTATCGTCCGTGAGTCCTCCGGTCCGCGGGGGTGACCCGCCGGCAAACGGTTGGCAGCGCCTGCGGCTATGGCCGCGGTTCCGGGGGCCGCCGGTGCCTGTGGTGGAGCTCGTAGTGGTCGAACACATCGGAGGACGTGCTTCCCACGTGGCCGAACTTCCCGCGCAGCACTTCGGCCAGGTCGTCCAGCGCCGCGTAGAGCATCCGCCCGGCAAACCGGAGTTCGGGGTTGTCGCTGCCCTGCGCATCCGAGGCCAGGTGGTGGGCGTAGGCGATGGTGGCGGGAAGGGAACCCCGTTGCTCCACCTCATGGAAGTAATAGGTCTCGTGGAAGGACAGGAGATCGATGCTCACGGACGCCACGTTTTCCGCCATGGATTCCAGCAGTCCTGCTGCATGCCGTGCATCAAGTGAGGCGATGCCGGACGGACCCGCCGCTTCCCGGAACAGGTTCAACTGGTGGGCGAGTGCGCGCCGGCGGCTCAGCGCCGGGTAGGTCTGCAGGATCCAGGAGACCGTGGCGGTCAGCAGGCCGAAACCGGCTACAGCCTGGAACGCCATCACCAGCCGCAGCAGCGGGTGCGTGGCCACGATCTCACCGAATCCAGCGGTGGAGAGGGCCACCAGCGAGATGTACAGGGCCTCCGCAAAGTCGGCCTGCCGGGGCACGTCGGCCGAGTAGGTGAACCCGTTCGACAAATGCGGGAGGTACAGCAGCGCCCAGCCCACGGCGGCCAGCGCCGCCCAGGCAGCGATGACAGCCGCCATGGCCAGCGGGGCTGCGATGGACGCGGCCCCGCCCCTGAGTCTCCTGGACAGCAGCCAGAACCCGCGCATGATGGTCCTGCCCACCGGGCCCGAGCCGTGCGGGTACAGCAGGGTATGGAAGACGTCGGCGACCATCAGCAGAATCAGCGCGGCACCAATCACCGTCAGGAGCGCGTCCTCGAAGTTCATGCCTCATCTTAAGTGCGCCGGCTGCCCCACCGGGGACCGGACAAGGCATAGAGGTTCGACGGCGGAACACGGCGTGGGAGCGAGGGTCCACTGGTTAGGCTGGCGCCATGGACTTTCGACTTCGCCAGGCCACACCGGAGGACGCCGAGGCGGTGGTGCTCATGCAGACTCTGGCCCATGAGGAGTGCTACCCGCATCTGCTCTCTGCGGAATTCTTCCGCCGCCGCAGGGCCAGCATCCCCGAGCGGGTGGAACGCCGGCGGGCATTCCTGGCCATTGACGAGCCGCGGATCCTCGCGCTGGACGGCGACAACCAACTGGTGGGCTTCGCGGACGCCGGCCCGGGCCGGGACGACGACGGCCCCGAAGCGGTGGAGCTCTACTCGATCTACACCCTCCGGCGGACCTACGGAACGGGCCTTGGGGCAGCCCTGGTGAGCGCCGCCGTCGGCTCCGGCCCGGCCTACCTCTGGGTGGTGGAGAACAATCCCCGCGCCCTGGCCTTCTACCTGAAGCAGGGGTTCCGGCCGGACGGCAGGCGCAACACGCTGCCACCCGAGTGGGAGGGGCTGCCGGAGTTCCGGTTGGTCCGGCGCAGCAGCCAATAGTGTTCGACGGCGGCCCGTGGCCTGAGTGCAGCGCCCGCCTGAGTGCAGCGCGGGGCTTAGTGCGGAGTCAGTTCATAGCGCCCGGGCGAGCGCCCGGCCGGCGGTCAGGCCGGTGAAGAGACAGCCGCCCAGGAAGGTGCCTTCCAGCGCGTTGTAGCCGTGGGCGCCGCCGCCGCCGAACCCCGCTGCCTCGCCGGCGGCGTACAGCCCGGGAATGGGGGCGCCGTCCTGTCCGAGGGCCTGGCCGTCAAGGTTGGTCTGGATCCCGCCCAGCGTCTTCCGCGTGACAACGTGCAGCCGGACGGCGATCAGAGGGCCCGCGGCGGGGTCCAGGATCCGGTGCGGCTTGACGGTACGGAAGAGGCGGTCGCCCAGGTACCGGCGGCTGTTGCGGATACCCGCCACCTGGACATCCTTGGAGAAGGGGTTCCTGATCTCGGCGTCGCGCTCCTCGATCTGCCGCCTTATCAGCGCATGGTCCAGCAGCGGCTGGTCAGTCCGCCCGTTCATTCCGCGGACCAGGTCCGCCAGGTTGTCCGCCACCACAAAGTCCGCGCCGTGCTCCTTGAACGCCTCGATGGGACCGGACGCGCCGCGGCCCAGCCGGGTCTTCAGCAGCAGCTTGAGGTCCCGGTTGGTGATGTCCGGGTTCTGCTCGGAGCCGGACAGGGCGAACTCCTTTTCGATGATGCGCTGGTTGAGGATGAACCAGGAATGGTCGTGCTGCTGGAGCTCCGGCGTTGTCCGGAGCAGGCGGAGTGTGCCCAGGGTGTCGTAGCCGGGCAGGCCGGGGGAGGGAAGGCGCCGGCCCAGGGCATCGAACCAGAGGGACGACGGGCCGGGCAGGATCCGGATGGCATGGTCCGGCCAGATGGGGTTCCAGTTCTGGATCCCTTCGGTGTAGTGCCACATCCGGTCACGGTTCACCAGCCGCACCCCGGCCCCGTCTGCGATGTCCAGCATCCGTCCGTCGACGTGCTGCGGCACGCCTGTGACCATTTTCCGCGGCGGCGTCCCCAGCCGCGCAGGCCACCAGCGCCGAACCTGCCCGTGGTTGCCGCCGATTCCGCCGGACGCGACCACCACGGCCTGGGCCCGGAGTTCGAAATCGGCAACAACATCCCGGTTTGAGGACACCCCGCGCGGGGAATCATCAGGCGCCAGCACCGCGCCCCGCACCCCGGTGACCGTGCCGCCGTCGAACGTTAAACCGTCCACCCGGTGCCGGAAGAAGAACCTGACGCTGCCCGCCCCGGAGGCCGCCCGCGCCTTGTCCGCGAACGGCTCCGAAACCCCGGTGCCGGTTCCCCACGGGACGTGGAAGCGGGGGACCGAATTGCCGTGGCCGCCGGCCCTGCCGTCGCCGCGCTCGGCCCAGCCCACCAGCGGGGTGAACCGGATGCCCTGTTCCTGCAGCCACGCGCGCTTCTCACCGGCGGCGAACTCCACATAGGCACGGCCCCACTGCTGCGCCCACTCGTCCTCGGGGTGCAGGCCGGAAAGCCGGTCCCACCGGGCGGAACCCTGCCAGTCCTGCCACGCCAGGTCGAAGGAATCCTTCACGCCCAGGCGCCGCTGCATGGGGGTGTCCACCAGGAAGAGCCCGCCCAGGGACCAGAAGGCCTGCCCGCCCAGGTTGGCCGGGTTTTCCTGGTCCACGATGGCCACCCGCCTGCCCACACGGACCAGCTCATTGCTGGCCACCAGCCCGGCCAGGCCACCGCCGATGATGATGACGTCCGCGTCCAGGCCTGTCACCGGGCGTTGTCCCGGCTGCCGGCGGCACCGGAGCGGCCGGCGCTCCCGGCGGCACGAGCCAGCTTTTCGAACGAATCGCTCCACCCGTTCCGGTGCAGTTCCAGCCGCTCCTCCGTGAGGAACGGTCCCTGCGAGAGCACCACCCGGGTTCCGGTTCCGGTGCTGGCGAGGGAGAGGTCCACGACGGTCTCGGTGTCGTCCGGCGCCGGTTCCTCCCAGGCGAAGGTGTAGACCAGGCGCCAGGGCGGATCGATCTCCAGGAACTCTCCTGAGAGGTGGAACGGTTCGCCCTCCGGCGGGGCCATGCGGAACCGGTAGCGCCCGCCCGCCACCAGGTTGATGTCCACGTCGGGGATACTGAAGCCGTGCGGGCCCCACCACTCGGCAAGCCGGGCAGGTTCCGTCAGCAGCAGGAACGTTGTCTCCGGCGGAGACGGGACCGTGCACTCCAGGTTCAGGACCAGCGCGGCTGGTTGCTCACTCATCGTCCCACTCTGCCATCCGCCGCGGCGGGCGGAAAGCAAGGCGCTGCGTGTGCGTGCCCGATGGGCTGTGCAGGGCTGACAGGGGAGTGCCTCAGCCAACCAAGCCGCTCGCCGCGCAATTCCTGCCGCTCGGCGCGCCAATAGTACGTTTGCTGATGATTTGCATGATGATAGCCCAAGGCAAAGGGCCCGGGTTCAACAAGGCCTTTCGCCTCTGGATCGATCAGACATCGACGTCATCGACAAGCAAAGGGAATCAACCATGGGCTTCCTGGACCGTGACCACTCCATCGCCCCGCCGGGCTTCAACCGCTGGCTGGTCCCGCCCGCGGCGCTCGCCGTCCATCTGTGCATCGGCCAGGCCTACGCCACCAGCGTCTACAAGACGGCGCTGGTCAAGCACTTCGGGGCCAGCCTGACCGAGATCGGCGTCATCTTCTCCATCGCCATCGTGATGCTGGGCCTTTCCGCCGCTGTCATGGGCACCTGGGTGGACACCAACGGCCCGCGCAAGGCGATGTTCACCTCCGCGATATTCTGGGCCGGCGGCTTCCTGATCGGCTCGGTGGGTATCTTCACGCACCAGCTGTGGCTCGTCTACCTTGGGTACGGGTTCGTGGGCGGCATCGGGCTGGGCATCGGCTACATCTCTCCGGTGTCCACATTGATCAAGTGGTTCCCGGACCGCCCCGGCCTGGCCACCGGCATGGCGATCATGGGCTTCGGCGGCGGCGCGCTGATCGCCAGCCCCGTGTCCCAGGCCCTGCTGAAGGCGTACGATCCGAACTCCGGCGCCCAGGGCTGGGTGGCCAGCGGCGATGCCGTGGGCAAGCTCTTCCTGACCCTCGCCGTCGTCTATCTTGCCTACATGCTGTTCGGCGCCTTCACCGTCCGGGTGCCCGCCGACGGGTGGCGGCCCGCAGGGTTCGACCCCGCCAAGGTCAAGGCGGCCAAGCTCGTCACCACGGAGAACGTGTCGGCGAAGAACGCCATCAAGACCCGGCAGTTCTGGCTGGTATGGGTGGCGCTGTTCTGCAACGTCACGGCCGGCATCGGCATTCTGGAGCAGGCGGCGCCCATGATCCAGGACTTCTTCCGGCAGTCCGACGGAAAGTCCCTGGTCAGTGCGAGCGTTGCTGCGGGCTTTGTCGGGCTGCTGTCCATCGGCAACATGTCGGGCCGCTTCGCCTGGTCCGCCACCTCCGACGTCACGGGACGCAAGCGCATCTACATGGTGTACCTGGGCGTAGGTGCCGTGCTGTATACGGTGCTGGCGTTGGCCGGATCCACCGCCACCGCCCTTTACGTGGTGCTTGCCTTCGTCATCATCTCCTTCTACGGCGGCGGGTTTGCCACCGTCCCGGCGTACCTGCGGGACCTCTTCGGGACGTACCAGGTAGGCGCCATCCACGGCCGGCTGCTCACCGCCTGGTCCGCGGCCGGGGTGGCCGGGCCGCTGATCGTCAACAGCATCCTGGACGCACAGGGCAAGCCCGGGCAGCTGAATGCCGCGTCCTACCAGCCCGCGCTGCTGACCATGGTGGCCCTGCTGGTCATCGGGTTCGTGGCCAACCTGCTGGTCAAGCCCGTCGACGCACGGTTCCACGAACGCCGCCCCGAGCGGCACGAATCTTCCCTGGAGGCATGAAATGAGCAGCACAGCACACAACCACGGCGCGCATCAGCCGGTCCACCGGTCCACCGGCAGGCTGGTACTGGCTTGGGTTTTGGTGGGAATCCCGCTGGCCTTTGGGGTCTTCCAAACGCTGACCCAGGTGGCGGCGCTGTTCGGGTAGCCGCCCGGGCTGGGCCAGCGTTGGGCCGTGCGTCACAGTGGCCCAGTTTTGGTCGGCAAGCAACGGGAGCCGCCCGCGATACTCAGGGTTTCACCATGAAAACTGGGCCACTCTGGGCGCGCATCACGCCAGGCGTCAGGCCGTGGCAGGGTTGGCGAGCCGGCTGCGCAGCACCGTTGCGGTCAGCCACGTGACCACGCTGCAGGCTGCGGCTCCCCACAGGATGTCCGTCACGGCCACCAGGGCCGTGAAATCCTTCAGCACAGCGAACCCGGTCAGCGCCCATGTGGCGTAGGTGAAGAACCCAAAGAGGGCAGCGCCGCCCACCCGCTGCCGCAGGCTAATGCCGGGGGTGTTGGGCCGGACGCCGTAGTGCACCATCCCCGCCACGAAGATGACATAGAAGAGGACAGCGCCGGGCAGATTGGCCCTGGGCGCCAGCAGGTGGCCGATCTGGCTCTGGTACAGCGGGTTGGCCACCAGCAGGATCCACACCACATCCAGCACCGCGAATATCAGTGCGCTGACAACGTACGTGATCAGCCAGTTCCTGGTGCGGGGGCCCATGCTTTGACTCCTTGTGTCGGTGACGGTTGCAGAAGCTGTTCGGCGCCGTGGCAAGGGATGGACTGGTCAAACGTGCGGGCCACCCATACAAGCCCCCCGCCGCTCCGAAGACCAAGTGGCAGGCGCCGTGCGTTGTGGAGAATGAAGGTGGCCGCATGATTTGGGACCGGCCGTGCAGCAGAGCGCGGCGGGCCAGGGGAAAGGAACGTGTCCGTGAACGAAAAGAGCCGCAAGGCACTCATCAGCACCGTAATTGCCGTGGTGGTGGCGGTTCTCATTGCCTTGGCCGGCAGCCAGGGCGGCTCCCGGATTGGCGGGTTCCCGGTGTTCGCGCTGGGGGTTGCCATCGCGTTCGTGATCCAGTGGCTGGTGTTCATCCCGTCCTACAAGGCGCAGACGGAAAAGTTCTACGACCTTACCGGCGCCCTGACCTACATCTCCATCACGGTGTTCCTGGTCCTGGCCTCCCCGGGCGTGGACGCGCGGGGCATGGTGCTGGCAGCCATGGTGGTGCTGTGGGCCGCGCGGCTGGGCAGTTTCCTGTTTATGCGGATCAGCAAGCACGGCAAGGACGACCGCTTCGATGAGCTCAAGCCGGACTTCTTCCGTTTCCTGAACACCTGGACCATCCAGGGCCTGTGGGTGGTACTCACCGCGGCGCTGGCCTGGGTGGCCATCACGTCCGACCAGAAGGTGGGCCTGGACGGGTTCTTCTGGGTGGGCCTGCTGGTATGGGCCGCAGGGATCGCCATCGAGACCGTGGCTGACCTCCAGAAGACCCGCTTCAAGGACGACCCCGCCAACAAGGGCCGCTTCATCAGCACCGGACTGTGGTCCAGGTCCCGCCACCCCAACTACTTCGGCGAGATCACGCTCTGGGTGGGCGTGGCCATCATCGCCCTGCCCGTCCTGCAGGGCTGGCAGTGGGCGGCCCTAATCTCCCCGGTTTTCGTGGCCCTGCTGCTGATCAAGGGCAGCGGCGTGCCGCCCCTGGAGAAGAAGGCGGACAAGAAGTGGGGCGGCCAGGCGGACTATGAGGAGTACAAGAAGAACACGCCCGTGCTGGTACCCAAGCTCAAATAGGGGCTTTGGGCAGGACGTACGACGGCGGCACCCGGGCTGGGTGCCGCCGTCGCGGCTTGGAAGGGCGGTTCGCTCCAAGCAAGTAGCCCCTAACCTCCGATCCGAGTACCCCCTTACCCGTGCCCGGCGGCGGGTGGCAACGTAGTCTCGAAAGACAGTGCGGTTATGCAGAGGCCTCTTGCGCTGCACGTTGCTGGGGACGTGGGGTTCTACTCCGGGGAGCGACATTGTCAAAGCATAGGAATTTCAACAGGGGTCTACCGGGCAGCGGAGGCAGGCCTCCCTGGCTCAACAGGCCGAAGGACATGAAACCCGGGGCGGTGCTGACGGCGCTCCTGCTTGCGGCCGAGGGCGGCATGGTCATGGTGCCGGTTGCCGCGACAGCCGCTGGCGCGCAATTGCCCGCTGCCACAAACTGTTCGGCCACCCTGCTCCCGGGCATCGGCGGCCAGGGCAGCAACGCAGTGGCGTCGAGCAGCAACGGCATGGTGGTAGGCCTCGCCGATACTGCCTCCGGAGGATCCGCGCCGGTGCTCTGGCGCGATGGCCAGCCCACCCAGTTGGCGATTCCACTCGATGCCGCAGTCCCCACCTCCGTAAACAAGGACGGAGTAGTCGTCGGCACGGGATATGACACGGCCAATGAGGTCCTGGTCGGCTGGTGGTGGCAGAACGGTGTCTATCACACCCTTCCCGTCAACCCTGGTGACATCGCGCTCCCGTCGATGGTCTCGGACAGCGGCGTCGTGGTCGGTGCGCTGATCAACGACGAGGAGCACTCGGACGGCCCGGGCGCCGATGACGACGAGCGTCCCGCTGTCTGGTCCACGCTGACCACGGCACCCCGGGCGCTCACCCTGCCCGCCGGTGCACAAGGTGGGCATGCTTTCGCGATCGGTCCGGACGGCACGATCGGCGGGGTGGCCCTCGACAGCGGCGGCACGCCGGTCCTGTGGTCGCCGGCCGGTACCCCGACGTCCCTTCCGACCCTTAGCGGGCGCGGCGGTGTGGTCCTTGCCATCGACTCGGCCGGGCAGGCGATCGGCCAGAGCGCCGTCAATGAGGGAACCCACGCTGCCACCTGGGACAAGTCCGGCTCCGTCAGCGATGCAGGCGCGGCAGCCGGCCCCTCCTCGAGTGCGGCATCGGGCGTTCCGGGCATCGCGGTGGGAACCGGCAGTTCGTCGTCCTTCCGCGGGGACCGCCCCCAAGCGGTGATGTGGATCGGCAAGAGCGCACGGATCCTGCCGCCAGGCTCTGACGGCCAGTTCACCGGAGTGTCCGGGGCGGCCACGTCGGCCTCACGGCAGGCCGGCCCCACCGTTATCACCGGCTACTCCGCCGCAGCCAACGGGCTGCGCCGCGCTACTGTTTGGAGCTGCAAGTGAACGCCCGCAGGCGCATGCGCCACCCACTGCGCTTGGCGCTGGCAGTCCTTCTCGGCACTGCCCTCGTCCTTGCGAATGTCTCCTTCCTTGCCACATCGTGGAACCCGCAGGCCACCGCGGCCACCACCGTGAGCCTGGGGTTCGCCGGTGACACCGGCGGCAACACGAACACCGGCAAGGTGATCGATGCGGCACGCAACGCCGGGACCTCCGCCATGTTCAACCTCGGCGACCTGTCCTACTCCCAGATCACCCCGGAGTCTGCCTGGTGTTCATTCGTCAAGCAGCATGCCGGGACCATGCCCTATGAGTTCATCACCGGGAACCACGAGGACGACGGGCCCGACGGCGTCTGGTCCAACTTCGCCTCGTGCCTGCCGGACAAGCTCGGCGCGGTGGGGAATTACGCCCAGCAGTTCTACACGGACTATCCGGCAACCAGCCCCCTGGTCCGGCTGATCATGGTGTCCCCGAAGCTGACGTACAGCGGTAGCGGCCTTGACTGGTCCTACAAGTCCGGGACGCAGGGCTACAAATTCGTGACGTCGGCCATCGACTCGGCCCGTGCTGCCGGGATCCCCTTCATCATCGTTGGCATGCACATGTACTGCCTGTCGATGGTGAACTACCCCTGTGCCGCCAGTCCTGACCTGATGAACATGCTGGTGTCCAAGAAGGTGGATCTGTACCTGCAGGCCCACGACCATGCCTACGCTCGCAGCTACCCGCTGGCGCTCAAGGGCAGCTGCACGTCCATCCCCGTCACCAGCTTCAATCCCGACTGTGTGGCCGACACCGATCCGACGGGGCAGTTCGCCGCCGGTACCGGGACCATCCTGGCCACAGTTGGTTCGGGCGGCAGGTCGCTCAACAGTGAGAGCAACACGACGACGGCTCCGTACTTCCAGCGGTTCATGGGCAGCAACAACAATCCAACGTATGGCTTCCTGAAGGTGTCGGTGACCAGCACCACCCTGAGCGGGTCATTCGTCGGCGCCTCGGGCGGGACGTTCACCGACAATTTCTCGGTCACCCGGCCGGCCCCTTCACCAAGCCCGACGCCGACAGCTACAGCTACTGCGACAGCGACTGCCACGGCCACGCCAACGCCTACCCCGACACCAACCGCAACTGACACGGCAACGCCCACGCCGACGCCCACGACGACGACGCCCCCGGCGGCAGCCGTCTCGGTCCGGTCGACGGCCACGGGATCGGGTGAACTGACGGCGGCCGGGTCCTATACGCCCTCCCTGCCGGCAGGCTGGCAGCCTGGCGACACGGTATTCCTGTACTCGCAGGTAACCGTGTCCGGGTCCGCGAACACCACCGCTCCGGCGGGGTGGACGCGGGCAGTGGGCGATTTCACCAGCGCCAGCTCCGCCTCGGCGCACCAGGCAGTCTGGTACCGGGTGATGCAGGCCGGCGACACCGCGCCGAGCGTGCCTGAGCCCGCCTCCCGGTATGCCTGGTCCACTGTTGCCGTCCAGGGCGCAAACACCACAACGCCGCTGGACGTCACGCCCACCACGGACACCAACAGCGGGGTGGCCTACCCGGATGTCCGGGCGCCGTCCATCACGCCGGTAACACCGGGGTCGCTGTTGTTGACCGCCCACGGCGTCAGGAACGGCACCAACTCGGCCACCACGTCCTTCACGCCCCCGGCAGGGACCACCGAGCTGGGTGATGCCACCTCCAATATCGCGGCCAAGTCGAACGCGGCCATTGAGGTCAACGCCCTTCCGCTGACCGATACGTCCGCCACCGGCACGAAGGCCGCCACGGCATCCTCAAGCCTGGGCACGCTCATCAACCAGTGCGGCTCGGCCATCGTGGTGCGGCCGGCGGGTCCGTGAGCGGGAGCCAATGATGATGCAGCGGAAGCCTACGTAGCCGCCTCCGGAGGGCTTTCGACGGCGGCACCCGGCCCGGGTGCCGCCGTCGCCGTGTCTGCGCCGTACTTGTGCACGCCTGTCCGGCCCAGCAGGGCGACGCCGAGGGTGAGGAGTGCGGTCAGCAGGACCCCGAGCCCCAGGTGGAGCTGCACGAACCCGGCGCCCACCGCTGCGCCGGCCATGATGAGCCCGATCGCCGCGAGCCGCCGTCCCCAGAACGGGTGCGTGCCGGCGCCAAAGCGGGAGTCGGCCGCCAGGCCCGTGATGGTGGAAGTGACCACCACGGTGGGGACATCCTTGACGTTGAGGTGCCGCGCGGTGGCGGCCTGCACACCCATGGTCACCGCCAGCGTGCCGGTGATGGCAACGGTCAGGGCTTCATTGTGCCTGGGGTGCACGCCGCTGAGGAGGAGGGTGGCCACAACAGCCATCACAGCGCTGACGCCCACCAGCAGCCCGGTGGTGCGGCGGTTCCACCCTGACGTGGTGGGCCGCAGCGCCCGGCCGGAGATGACGGCGCCGGTCATGAATCCCGTGAGCGCCACGATGGGGCCAAGGATCGGGAGGTTGTCCCCGCCCAGCAGCGCCATGCCCAGGATCACCACGTTGCCGGTCATGTTCGCCGTGAACACCCGGTCCAGGCCCAGATAACCGACGGCGTCGAGCACCCCGGTGGAAAACGTGAGGACCAGCATGAGCACCAGGTGCAGCCTGGCCGGATGGGCGGGGAGGAAGCGGGCGGGCATGCGCATACCTTTCGGCAGTCCTGGTGGCGGGACGCGGATTGTGCCCAGCAGGGGCGACTGTTCCAGTATGCGCCGGGGCCTTGCCGCCCGGGGAAACGCGGAAAGAGGGAGCAGCGCCAGCTTCACGTCCTTGCCCGAAACAATGCCCGCGTCAGGCACGCGCTGGACGGCCGCCGTCGTCCTTTCCGCGTTGTTGGCGCTCTTCACACCAGGCCTGCCGGCGGTTGCTGCCGACGGCAGCACGGTCGCCGTCAATGCAGCCGATGTGCTGGAGACCCTCCCGGTCAAGGGCCGGGCGCCGAAGACGGGGTACGAGCGGTCGCTGTTCGGGCCGACGTGGGCGGACGTGGACCAGAACGGCTGCGACACCCGCAACGACATCCTGCGGCGGGACCTTACCGAGGTCACCTACACCGGCAGCGTCACCTGCACGGTCAAGACCGGAGTGCTGGCGGACCCGTACACCGGAACGGTCATCAACTTCGTCCGCGGCACCACCACCAGCAGCGTCGTGCAGATCGACCACGTGGTGGCGCTCAGTGACGCCTGGCAGAAGGGCGCGCAGCAGCTGACCACCGAGCAGCGGACGGCGTTCGCGAATGATCCGCTGAACCTGCAGGCAACGGACGGCCCCACCAACCAGCAAAAGGGCGACGGCGACGCGGCCACCTGGTTGCCGCCGGCCAAGGCCTTCCGATGTGAGTATGTGGCCCGGCAGGTGTCCGTCAAGGCGCGGTACGGCCTCTGGGTGACGCAGGCCGAGCACGACGCGATGGCCGGCGTCCTGGGAAGCTGCCCCGGGCAGGCGGCGCCGGCAACAGTGGCACCGGCCGCCGGTGCGGCTGTTGTCTACTACGCGAACTGCGCGGAGGCGGTGGCTGGCGGAGCCGCTCCGTTGTATGCCGGTACGGCCGGCTATCGGGCCGGGCTGGACGGCGACGGCGACGGGGTGGCCTGCGAAGGGTAGCCGCGGGACTTAGCGCCCGGGGAAGGGAGCGGGCCCCGTTTCCGGTGGCCTGCCGTTTTGCATACCGGCCCCCGCAATGAGCGCGCCGGCAACCAGGAGGACCAGCGGCGTCTGGAAGACAGAGCCCAGGATGGACAGCCCTGAATCCGCGATGGGCCTGGACGCCGCGACGAGGCATGCCACGTCCATCGCCAGGGCCACCACATAGCCGGCGACGAAACAGACCACCGCCGCGCGAGGCCTGTAGTTCCTGGTGGCGGCCCGCACCGCGGCGTCGTAGACCCGGTACTTGAGTCCGATGAAAAGGGGAGTGAACGTCAGGATGTACAGGACATCCACTTCTTCCGGAAATTTGAAGAGAGGAACGTTTGCGTTGCCGTGGTAGACGCCGTCGGAGAAGAACCACAGGGCGCCCACGTGGATCAAAATCAGCAGGACCGAGACCAGTCCGTACCGCAGCCACGCCCCGCGCCTGGTCATTCCCATCGCCATGGACCAGTATGGCATCGGCCGTAAAGGGATTTTCAAGGAATCTGCGGCAAACTTGAGACTGCTCCCACGAACGAAAGCAGACCCAATTGATTACCCTCGAGCAGGATGCAGACGGCTTCATCCGGATGAACCGGCACTACCCGGCCAGCGTCCGGATCCGGATCGCTTTCAAAGACGGCAGTACGGGTGAGTTCTCCGGCCGGACCCTGAACAACGCCTACGACGCCGCGCTCGCGGAATTCCGCGCCAAAAACGGGCTGGATGCGCGCGGCTACTCCCGGACCACCGCGGGCCGGATCAACTCCGGCAACAGCGTCGACTACGTTCCCGTCCACCCCGGGATGGGGGAGTAGCGGGACGCCATGGCCGATGACGGAGCACCCGCGGCCCTCTTTGACCGCGCCGTTGTGATCTTCAATCCGGGCAGGGCCGGGATGGACGCGCGGATCGAGGCGTTGCATCAGGACCTGGCCGCAGACCTGCCGGGCCTGCCGGTTGAGCTGCTGCCCACGGAGTATGCGGGGCACGCCCGCGTGCTTGCGCGGACCGAGGCTGGGCGGGGTGCACCACTCATCGTGTCCGTCAGCGGCGACGGCGGGTACAACGAGGTGGTCAACGGCGTGATGGACGTTTCCGGCAGCAAAGCGGTGTGCACCGTGATTCCTGCAGGCAACGCCAACGACCATTATCGGAGCCTGCCCGCCCGGACCCTCAGCCAGGCAATCCGGGAGAAAGCGGTCCGGCCCATCGACCTGCTGCGCGTCACGTTCCGCAGCGGCGGCCGGGAGGAGGTCCTGTACGCGCATTCCTACGTGGGTTTCGGGCTGACGCCCTTGATGGCCATCGGCATCGAAAAGGGCGGCAAGGGAAAAGTCCTGGAACTGGTGTCCGTTGCCCGCACGCTCCGGAACCTGAGGCCGTTCGAGCTGGTGCGGGACGACGGGGCCACGGCAAAGTTCGACAGCCTGATCCTGGCCAACATCTCCCGTATGGCGAAGTACGGAACGGTCAGTGAGTCGCATTATCCGGACGACGGCCGGTTCGAGGTAGTGACCCTGCCCCACGCCGGGCTGATGAAGATGGCGCTGATGACGCTCCGGGCCGTGACGCTGGGCCTGGGGGAGCAGCCCAGCGTCACCAGCTATGCCTTTTCCACGCGGAACGCTGTGCCGTGCCAGATCGACGGCGAGGTGGTCCATATCCAGGCAGGTACGCACGTCCTGGTGGAAAGCGCCAAGGGTGCCCTGGCCACTCTGTGACCCTTCGCCGCAGGACTGCGCCCGTGCGTACAGGCCGGAAGTGGTTACGGCTGCACGGAGTCGAAGAACGTGTAACCGGTGTCCGGCTGTCCGTTCGCTGCCTCATGTGATTTCATCCGGATGAAGTCCATGTCCTGCTGGGACAGCGTGGTCTCGCCGTGGACGTCGTCGTTGGCCGCTTCGCCATTGGCCGCACTGATTTCCGCGGAGAGCGTCCGCGGGAGGATCATGCACCCCGGGTTTTCCATCAGCCACTGCGTTACAGCGGAGGGAAGCTGGTTCCAGTGGTCGCGGATGCGCAGATCTGTCATGGTGTGCCTTTCGTGGCAGTTGCCGGATGCGAGTCGAAGAGAGTGTCGGCTGCTGCCCGGCGGAGGGACCCAAGGGACGTACTGTCGGAGACAGGATGTCCAGTCACGGGTGTCCCGGGTACGTTGAGTGTACGCCCAATAGCGGGCTCCAACGTGCCGGAAGCCCTGGCATTTTCTGGCTGCCAGCGGGGCTGCCATCCGATGCCCGGTCAGGGGCGTCCCATGGTGACCGTACCGGCGTCGCCATCCACGGCGATCCGCTGCCCGCTGCTGAGCCGCTGCGTCGCCACCCCGGTGCCCAGGACCGCCGGGATGCCATACTCGCGGGCCACGATGGAGCTGTGGCTCAGCGGGCCGCCCACGTCGGTCACCACGGCGGATGCCATGGCGAACAGCGGAGTCCACGCGGGAGTAGTAATGCGGGCCACCAGCACCTCGCCGGGCCGCATCTGGCCGAAATCCCCGGGTCCGCGCAGGACGCGCGCCGGTGCGGTGACCTTGCCGGAACTGGCGCCGGCGCCCTTGATCACGTCGCCGGCCTGGTGCTGGGAGCCTGCCGGCATCCACGACCCGAAAGACCGTTCCATCCACTTGCTCTCGGGAAGCATCTGCGGTGCATTCGCCTTCGCCTGGCCCCGCCACAGCATTCGGCGCTCCTCGACGGCGGCGGCCCGGACGGGACGGGCAGCTCCGGCAATCACCACGGCGGCCGGAGCCCCGGGCTCGGCGAGACCGAATTCGACGGCGCTCCGCAGCTCCTGGTGCCGGAGCCAGAACACGTCATCCGGCGCCGCGACCACGTGGGAGTCCACCAGGCGCCTGCCGAGTTCCAGCAGCGTGCGCCGCAACAGCGGCCAGGCCAGCCCGACGTCGGCCAGCGCGTCTTCGCGTGCGGGTGCCGTTTCCTGGGCCCACTTCAGCAGCCGGTGGAACAGGGCCCGGCGCCGCGGCCCCAGCCGGGCGGCCATCTCCCGGGTCAGTTCCTCCCGGCGTTCGGTGAGCTGCCGCTGCCGCTCGTGCGGGTCCGTGCCCTGCCCGCGCAGGTAGAACTTCACCGTCTCCAGCTGGGCGGACGGGTCTTCGGCCGGCACCGGGGTGGCGAAGTCCAGGTTGTAGACGGCATGCCCGTACAGGTCCAGGTGCTCCTTGAAGGCAAGCCGCCATTCCTGCCACAGGACGTCGTCCACCCCTTCCGGCGCGGCACCGGTGCGCTGGCTCCCGGCGAGCTCCGCCGTCGGCCGCTCCAGCAAAGCCGCTGCCAGCCCCGGATCGCTGCGCGCCCAGCCCGCCAGATCGTAGAGGGACTTTTCCGCCCGGATGGGTTCGCTGTCGAAGCCCAGCAGGAACGCCGGGGCCGGGGGATCGCCGTGGCGCCGGACGGCCCTGCCATAGAACGTCCGGAACGAGATCTCGCTCATGGCGGCGAGCGGAATGATGGACTGCACGGCCGTGTAGTACACGGTTCCGGCGTCCAGGAGGGCCTGAACGCCCTCCAGCAACTGCCCGCCGGTGAGCTCCGAAGGCGGTTTCACCGACCACTCCCGGATCACTTGCTGGTAGCGCGGGTGCGAATAGTCGCGCCACCCGGCGATGCCCATGTGCGCCGTGCCGCGGAACAGTGCCCCCATCGCCGGCACCGTCCGGCCCGTCATCCGCAGCATGGCCCAGTTGCGGTAGTAGTAATAGGCGTAGCCGTTGATGGTGGGGAACCGCACGTCGCTTTCGCGGAGGGAGTTAATGCCCAGCGCCTGGTTCATCAGGGCGGACAGCGAGCGGGACACCGAGCCGTCAATGAGGTCGGCGAAGAGCGGGGAGAGCGGGTCCGGCATCTGCTCGACGATGCTCGCCCGGAAGTAGAGCCCGTTGGGATAGGGCACGGGCCAGGTCTCGGGGACGTCGGCCGCGGGTTCGGGAAGGGCGGTGATGGGCCGGGACTGCAGCAGGAAGAACCGGCCGCCGGCCCGCGCCCATTCGACGTCCTGCGGAGACCCGAAGTGGTCCGCGATCCGCTGGCCGTAGCGGGCCAGCTCCGCAGCTGCCGCGTCATCCAGGACAGGCGCACGACGGCGGGCTTCCGCCACCGGCTGCTCCCGGGTTCCGTTCTCCACGGGAACCGTCATGACCTCCTTGTCGGCTGTCTGCCGCGAGATGATCGTGCCGGTGGCGGACTCAACCACCAGGTCATCGGTGGTCACCGTTCCGCTGACCACGGCCTCGCCCAGGCCCCATGCGGCGCTGATCGCCGTCTGGTCGCGCCGGCCGTTGGCGGGGTTGGCGGTGAACATGACGCCGGCGGCGCCGGCTTCCACCATCTGCTGGACGACGACGGCGAGCCGCACCTGCCCGGGCTGCACACCTTCGCGGGCGCGGTAGGCCATGGCGCGCGCCGTCCAGAGGGAGGCCCAGCAGTCGGTCACGGCTTGGGCCAGGGCGTCCTGGCCGCGGACGTTCAGGTAGGTTTCCTGCTGCCCGGCGAAACTGGCCGACGGCAGGTCCTCGGCGGTGGCGGAAGAACGCACCGACACGGAGGTCCCGCTGCCCAGGCGTTGGTAGGCGCCCGCGAGTTCGGTTTTGATGGCCGGTGGCATGGTGCCTTTGCCGAACAGGGCCCTTAGCTGCCCGGAGGCGTGTTCGTAGTCCTCCGGCGAGGCGTCGGGTGGAAGGGAGGCCAGTTCCCGGATGGCCGCATCGAGGTTGTTCCCGGTGACGAATTCCGAGTAGGCGGCGGTGGTGAGGACGAACCCGGGCGGGACCGGCAGGCCGGCCTGGATGAGGCCGCCGAGGCCCACCGCCTTGCCGCCCGCTGTGCCGAGGTCGTCCAGGCCCACGTCGCCCAAGTCCTTGACGTAGGTCATGACTGTGTCCCCCTGCCGCGCATCGCCGTCGGCCGTTTCAGACGGCACACCCGCCTGCGTCCCGGGAGCCGTCCCCCTGCAATTGACATGTTCCAGCCTGTGCCGCGGCGCCGGGAGCCAGCTAGGGCCTAACGGCCTTCCGGAAGCGTCTGCATACCCCTAATCGCGGTGCTGCCACGGCGCCCGCCATTAGGTATCCCGGCATATTGACTGCCTGTAGCCGGAGGCATACTTTCGGCCTTGTCGGGGCCGGACATCCGTAATCCGCGGAATGTGGCGCCGTCGCATGCACATGCCAGGGAGGAAAGACCATGCCGAAGTATTTGTTTGAAGCAACGTACGTGGGCCAGGGGATCAAGGGGCTGATGCAGGAAGGCGGTACCAAGCGGCGTGATGCCCTGGCGGAGGCCTTGAAGTCCGTGGGCGGCTCGCTGGAGAGCTTCTACTACGCGTTTGGCTACTATGACGTCCTTGGCGTGTTCGAGGCGCCGGACGATGCAAGTGCCGCGGCACTGTCGCTGCTGATCAATTCGACCGGGAACGTCAACGTCCGCCTGAAGCCGCTCCTCACCGTGGAAGACCTGGACGAGGCCGCCAAGAAGACGCCGTCTTACCGGGCCCCGGGACAATAGGCGGGTTTGCAGCTTTGCAGTGGGCCGGCGTCGGGGAATTTACGACGGCGGCCCGCCAGCTTGGGCGTTCCACCCGGCGGTGGGCCCTAGGGCAGGGCTGGATGACCGAAGGAGGGACGCTGGCCGGAGCGGTAGGCGGAGTCGATGATGGGCTCGAGTTCGTCGAGCACGGTGTGGTTTCCGGGGAGAACCACATGGGCCAGGAATTCCGATTCAAGCGTGGCAATGCCGGCTGCCGCCGCCCCGAGTTTGGCGTCGATGGCAAGCGCCAGGGCATGCCAGGATTTGCGGTTGACGCGTTCCAGGACCTTGGCGTTCGCTTCGTGGAGCCGGCTGTCCGCGATGTCCCCGCGGATGGCCAGGGCGCCTTCTGACTGCAGCAACTGCATGACGATCCGGAACTGCCTGCCGTCGCCCTTGAAGGCGACGGCGCCCAGGCTTCCCCGCTGGCTGAAGATGATGTCCGTTGCCCCGTAGTTCTCGAGCGCCTGCCTGATGTGTTTCCGGGAAACCTCGCTGCTGTAGGAGTCACCCCGGGTGTAAGGACCTGTCATCTTCTAACTATGCGCCCTTTTGGCAGCGTGCGCGTACGCGCACCACGGCAGGTGGGGCTATTCCGCGGTGCCAAAGACTTCTGCGACCAGCGGAGCGCCCACGGTGTGGACCGCAGGTAGGATCGGAGGATTGCCGCGGGGGTCGGCAATACGTTTGGGGGAACACCGTGATGCATCTGCCGCTCCGCCGTGCCGCAGGCGCGGCCTTTTCTGCCGGGACGGCACTGCTGGCCAGCGCCGCGCTCATGCTGGGATCCGCCGTCGTAGCCGCCCCCGCGTCCGCGGCCGATCCGAAGGTGATTGGCGCCGTCGGCCAGCCGCTGGGTATTGCGTCCGGCCCGGACGGCACGCTGTACCTCAGCGACTACAACTGGGCGGGCAGCGTCAACGCCTACAGGCCGGGGGAGACGGTGCCGTCCCGCACCATCACCACCGGGCACTTCCCCACCTCGCTGGCCGTAACGCCGGACGGGACGCTGTACGTGGCGCAGAGCAATGGTGCGCAGTCAGAAATCGGCGTGGTGGCACCGGGCGCGGACGAAGTCTCGCTGGTGATGAAGGTTCCTGCCGGCACGCGGTGGCTGGCCGTGGGGCCGGAGGGATCGCTCTACGTGGTCAATTCGGACCAGAACTCGGTGTCTGTGGTGAAGCCGGGCGATGCGTGGGTGCAGCGGATCATCCAGGCCGGGCCGTATCCGGTGAAGGTCGCACTGGCCAGGGACGGGACGGCCTATGCCACCAACCAGCTGGCCGGCACCGTCACCGTGGTTCCGGCCGGTGCGCCGTGGCCGTCGCACACGATTGATGTGGGTCCCAGGGCCGAGCCGCACGGGATCGCCGCAGCGCCGGACGGGACCGTCTATGTGGCCAACATCCTCACCAACGATGTTGCGGTGATCGAGCCCGGCGGCACAACGGTGGCGCGGCGGATTCCTGTGGGCACTGCGCCGCAGGAGGTGCTGGCCGCTGCCGACGGGACCGTGTACGTGACCAACAGCCTGGACGATACCGTGTCCGTCATTCCCGCCGGGGCGGCGGCTGCCGCGCATACCATCGCCACCGGGGACGATCCTGCCCGGATGGTGCAGCGGAGCGACGGGTCCGTGGTGGTGGTCAACAGGATAGGTAGGACACTGACCGTGCTCGACGGCGTACCGGCCACCGGTGCGGCGCCCACCACGGGCGGGGGAGAGCCGGCAGCAGCAGCCGACGGCGGCGCATCAGATGGTGCCGGGTCAGATGGTGCCGGGTCGGAAGGTGCCGACATCGCCCAGGGATCCTTCGATGTGGCACTTCCGGCAGTCGCCGCCGGAGCGGGCGCTTTGTTCCTGGGCGGCGCCGCCTTGCTTGTTGTGGTGCTGCCCCGCCGCCGGAAGGTCAGCGGGGCTGACGGCGCCGAGGTGTGGGCGCTGGACTAGCCCAAGCCCTCCGGCTGATGCGCCGGGCTGACAGCGTCCGGCTTCTGGTTGCTCTGCGCGTAGTACGACCTCAGGCCATGCTTCACGCCCAGCCGGATGATCCAATACAAAAGAGTTGCGCCAAGTGCCACAGGCACAACCATTACCGCCGCATTCAACAGCATCCAGGCAATATCCACAGTGTCCCCCAATGTGAGTTTCTCCAAGCCTCTCACGAGTGACACCTCCGGGAAATTCAAGGCCCGTGCCATGGATCGTCAAAAGCCATCCCGGAATTAAGTTCCGGGAGTAGCACCTTTGCCCTTTCGGTGCGGGTGGCGGCAAAGCCCAATTGACAGTCCAGCCGGACGCAATCTTTGAGACTCCAAGCACGTACACATTGGTTGAAGCCAAACGCATCAGGTACGGCAGTTTTCAGCCCGAACAATTGGCGCGCGAATACATCACCCTAATGTCCAAAACCGGGCCCGCTGCTCCTGTGCTTTTTCTTTTGGGTGCAGCCCCGCCGATTCGGGTCAAAGGCCTTGGCCAACTTGAGCTAGCCGAAGCCGTAGGCCGCTTCCTCGGTCCCGTGCTGGAACGTGTCGCCGACGTATCCCTTCCGTCTGAATCCGAGTTGATGGCCCGCCTACCGGAGGTTTTTTGTTGGATCTCCTGGCCGGAACTGGACGGCTGTGTCCGGGAAGCGGCTGCTACTTATTCAGCCGGCCATCCATCCGGTGATGCTTCGGTACAACGCATTGCCGCCTTTGTTCAAAACGCAATCGCCTGGCATGCCTGATTTTTGCAGCGGGACCTGACCATGGACCTGCCCTGACGAAGAGGAAGTAACCGCGGCTTCATCAAGTGTGCTTGGAACGGCTTTCCTTGGCCGCCGTCGTGGGCGCTCCAAACTCGGGACGGGCCAGGCGGCGGAGCAGGGAGACAGCATCGTCGACGGGCACAGGCTGGAAGAACTGCGCGTCGGCGAGTTCGACGGCGGCGATTGCGCGTGGCGCCAGCTGGGCTCCGGCGTCGGTGACGCGCAGCCGTTTGGCCCGGGTGTCCGCCGGATCGACTTCCCGTTCGATGAGTCCCTTGGCTTCCAGCGCGCGAAGGACCTGGGAGGCCATTTTGACGTCGGTGCCGGCCTGCCGTGCCAGGGCGAGCTGGTTCGGGTGCTCACCCTGGTTGTTGAGCCACCAGGCGCAGGCGAGCAGCACGAACTGCACGTGGGTGAGGTCGAGCGGCGCGAGTGCTGCCGCGATGTCCCGCTGCCAGCGCAGCGTCGTGTGCCAGAGCAGGAATCCGGGACTTTCGCCGGGGTTGAGGGGCATCAGCCGCCCGCCATCCTGACCAGCGCGGCCATGGTCTCGGGCCAGTCGGCGGTGATGCCGGGCCCAATCTGCGGGCCGGCTTCGTCGGCGCCGTCACCGGTGATCTCCATCCGGTACACCACCCGGTTCCGGTTGGGTTTGATGGTGTCGATGCGGTGGGTGGTCCTTAGGAGAAGGTCGCCGAAGCGGGCCTCGTCCACGAACCGTTCGTTTTCGACTGCCTCGGCGATGACCAGGGGGATCGGATCGTCGCCCGGGGGCGTCATCAGGATCTGCGAGCCCGTGGCGAACGGGCCGTTGATCTCGATCTTCTCGATCTCCCCGTTCCAGGCGCCCCAGTTCTCGACGTCGGACCACAGCCGCCAGATGGACTCAGGCGTGGCACTGGTTTCGTTGCTGTTCTCGCATTCCCACATGGTGGCCTCCTCGACAGATGATCTATATAAAGATTATCTACGCGCAGACTATTTCCGTCCAGAGGCATCCCGTGCCGCTCCTGTATCCTGACACGGTAGGTTCAAGGGCTTCAGCGCCCCATCGACCAAGCCCGGTTTACTGCCGGATGTCGGTCTGGAATCCTGGCCCGCCGCCTTGGACGTCGTCGAACCGCCACTGCAATCGTCAGGATCCGATTGCCCCCAATATCTTGGAATGGATCTTCATCCCTACTCACACCCCAGCTCCCGCGGGAATCCCACCCGCTGACCCCAAACCTTCGCGCGCTGCTGCGGTGGATGGATACGTGACCTGGAATGAGGCCGGCGCCGGCATGGCCGCGCGGTGGCATACGGCCAATGGCAGGCCGGCACCGGCACGCGTCGAAGTGGTGGACGACTCCCTCACGGCCGATGACGCGCACCGCATGGCGTCACAGGGGGTCGCGATGCTCTGGCACGGCGACTTCCACAACGCCCGGCAGATCCTCAACGCCCTGGACCGCCGGATAGGTACCGGAAAGAAGACCGCCGGAACCCCTGCCGAGCAGTTCTACCGGCACCGGCAGTCCGCCTCACACCGGGCACGCATCCTGGGCCTGCTGCTGATTCCCCTCGATCCGGGCCCGGTGGTGCCGCTGCGCCGCGCACCGGACATCCGCGAAGCCGCGGCGGAAGCGTACGGAGGCATTGGCGAAGCGTCCGTGGTGTCCCTGCATGAGCTTGTCGGGGCAATCGGCGCCCACGAGTGGCGGCGGAATGGTGTCTACGTCGAGGCCCTGGAGGGCCGCATCCACCCGCATTACGGCACGTTCTTTCCCACCCGCAGCGAGTACGTGGATCTCGTGGCGGCGGCCGCACTGCCCTCCGACACGCTCGCGTTCGACGTGGGAACCGGAACCGGCGTGCTCGCCGCCGTCCTTGCGCGCCGTGGCGTCCGCCACGTGATCGCGACCGACAACGAGCCACGTGCCATCGCCTGCGCCGTGGAGAATTTCCGGAACCTCGGGGTCCAGGACCGCGCCGAGGCCGTCCTGACCGACATGTTCCCGCCCGGACGGGCACCGCTGATCGTGTGCAACCCGCCCTGGATTCCGGCCACGCCGCATTCCAGCCTGGACAGCGCCGTCTACGACCCTGGGAGCAGGATGCTGTTCCGCTTCCTGACCGAACTCCCCGGCCATCTGGAGCCGGGCGGTGAGGGCTGGCTGGTCCTGTCCGACCTGGCCGAGCACCTCGGCCTCCGCTCGCGCGAGGACCTGCTCGCCGCCGTCGAAGCCGCCGGGCTGAAGGTGACGGAGCGGCTCGACACCAAGCCAACGCATCCGAAAGCTTCGGACCGCGAAGATCCCCTGTTCGCGGCGCGCTCGGCCGAGGTCACATCATTGTGGCGGCTTGTCACCCGCTAGCACCAAGGGATGGGCCCCACGAGGCGGGCACTGCGCGGCCCGGCGCTAATTGGGTGCCGTCCCGTAATCGGTCAGGCCGTTCCTGATCGCGAACAAGGTGGCCCCCACCCGGTTGGTTGCACCGATCTTGGTGTAGATGTGCTCCACGTGGTTGCGGACGGTCTTCCGGGCGAGAAACAGAGCGCTGGCGATCTCGGCCGGAGTCATGCCGCGGCAGAGCATGCCGAGGATTTCCACTTCCCGCGGGGTGAGCCCAGCCGCGGCGGCATGCGAACGGCGGGGCTGCTGGCCGGCCGCCACCAGCACGGCCTCCACTGCTCCGGCGGCGAGCCTCCCGGCCGAAACTTCCTGCCGCAGCCTGGCGGCCGCATCGACCGGCGTCAGAGCGGGCCGGTGCGGGCGTGGCTCCACGGAGGCATGGTAAGAGTCAGCTGCCGCCAGGATCCGCTGCTTTATCCCCAGCTCGTTTCCGCCGATCCCTCGTGGATAGCCGGACCCGTCCAGCCGCTCGTGGTGTGAGCCGGTGAGGGCCGCCTCGCCCTTCAGCCCGGGAACGCGGCTGAGGATCCGTTCGCCCAGGTACGGATGCATGCGGATACGTTCCAGCTCCAGCCCGGAGAGGGGCTCCTTCTTGTCCCACACCTGGTTGGATACCCCCAGGCGGCCCAGGTCGTGCACCCAGCCTGCGCGGCGGAGCTCCGTGACGTCGTCCGCCGGCAGCCCATGCTCCTCGCCCGCGGCGGCCGCCAGGGCCGCCACCGCGCGGGAGTGTCCGGCCGTGTAGGGGGACTTGAGGTCCGCGAAGTCGCCGATGGCGCGCAGCACCACATCCAGTTGGCTGCCCGACAGGGGAGCATCAGTGGGCGCCAGGTCAAGGGCCGCCTGCCAGCAGTCGACGTCGAGGAGCCCTTCGGTGAGTGCCTGGGCCTGGTCGATGAACAGGCCGGCCAGTGCGGGATCGAACTGGCTGCCGCGGCGTGCCCGCACCATGGCCACCGCGCCTGCCACTCCTTCCCTCCGCAGGAAGACCTCGGCCGTATCCGCCAGGTGCATGATCCGCATCTCCAATGGAATGTCCGGCCCCGCCACCCCCTCCGGCAGGCCCTTGCCGTCCCACCGCTCAAAGGTGTGGGTGAGCAGACCTGCCACGCCGTCGTCGAGCCCTACACTGCTGGCCAGCACCCCGGCGGAGACGCAGTGCGAGGCAATCATGGTCCGTACCGCGCCGCTGCCGGTCGCCGCGAAACGCGTCCAGCGGGCAACGCGGGCCAGCGGCGGGAGGCCGGCGCCGGCGTGGCTGAACATGCCGGCGTACATGGGCAGGCCGTGCTGGTCGCGGCGGTAATAGTCGGCACGGAAGGCGATATCGTCCGTGAACAGCGCGGCGAGTTCAAAGGAATCCGCGTGGCAGCCGATCCAGGCCAGCTGGTTGGCGTAGTAGATCCTGCCCTGGCCGGCGTCGTCCACGCCCGCCGCCCCGGCGATCCGCAACGCCAGCAGGGACGCACGCAGCATGTGCTCCATCGGCTGCCCAAGCCCCAGGTCAATGGCGAGCGACAGCGCGGCCAGGACTTCGCTGCGCCGGGGCGCAGCCGATGACTGCATCACACCTGCCATTCTAGGAAGCCGCCAGCCACGGCAGTAGGGACCACGCGTGCGGCTGTTATGCCGTCTGGTTCTTCCCGGTCCGTGCCTGGACGGGGCCTGGTCCGGCGGATCGTGCGGTGGACGGGAACCTGACGCCCACCTGCGCTCCGAACAGTCCACGCTGCGGAAGCCAGAAGTCCGCCAGGTGGTCCTGGACCGGCAGTGGGCCCGGAACTCCGGCATCCTCATCCCGGATGGTGGCCTGGGAATCCGTCACGAGCCACAGCTGCCGCGGCTGGGCCTGGAACGTCTGGCCATTGGGCACAACGCCTGATACTTTCATCCTGCCCGCGCCGAGCAGCGGGCCGGCGAATGCCCCCATGGCCCGGAGCACCAGCTCGTTCCGCCACAGGCTTTCCGGCATCCGCACGGCCATGGCGGTCAGCATTGTGGTGGCCGCGGAGGTGCCCAGCTGCAGGTCCCAGTCGAGGACTCCCGGGACCGTGATCACGGCGGTGAAGGGCCCGCTCCACTGGATATCGACGTCGGTCTCCACCGTATGGTGGACGGCCGCCCCGAAGTAGCGGGCGCAGCTGAACTCCGGTGCGGTATTGGCGTAGATGGTCCACTCGCCGCCGGGCGTGCGGTGCCAGACGGAGCGGTAGCCGGGGCCAACGGAGCTCACCGGGAAATCCCGGAACGCCAGGTAGTGGCCGCTGGTGAAAGGCAGCCCCAGGACGGCGTAGCCGGCGAAGTGCTCCGCTGGGTCCTCGGGAAGGTCGGCAACGTTCGGTGTTGCCTCTGCTGATGACTGCGGCTGGTAGATGGTCATGGCCGCCTCCTTTTCTCTATGAGGCGAGACTATGACCGGGCCGCAGCAGGGGCATGGGGCAGTTGCCCCATTTAGCATCGGCTTTTACGCGGCGTCGATGGCTTCCAGCCATTCTAGGAACGTCTGGCGTCCGACGGCGGAACCCGGCGCCGGGATCAGCCCGCCGTTGCGCATTGCCTTGCCCATGGCGCCCGGCACCCGGAGCGGAACGATCCGCTTTTTCTGCTTCGTCTTGGCCAGGTAGGCCGTGACAAGGCCCTTCAGGTGTTCGGTCCGGGGGCCGCCGAGGTCCGGGAGCCGACCTTTCGGACCGGCCTCGGCCGCGTCCACCAGGGCCGCGGCCACCTCCTTTGCCGCCACCGGCTGGGTGACCATCGTGGGCACGAAGGCCAGCGGGCCCACGGAGGCGGCCTTGATGGACATCGGCACGAACTCGTGGAATTGGGTGGACCGCAGGATGGTCCACGGAATGCCGCCGTGCCTGACTTCGTCCTCCTGCACCAGCTTCCCGGCGTACAGTCCCGAGTTGGCTTTATCGATGCCGACGATGGACAGCACCACATGGTGCTTCACGCCGACCTTCTTCCCGGCCGCCAGCAGGTTCTGGGTGGCGTTGGTGAAGAAATCCACGGCCTTCTTGGTGGACAAGGCCTGGATGCCGGAGACGTCGATAACGGTGTCGACGTCCTGGAGTGCCTGGTCGAGGCCGCGCCCGGTGATGAGGTCCACCCCTTCGGCGCGGCTGAGGCTGACCACGTGGTGCCCGCGCTCCCTGGCGACGGCCACCACGTGGCGGCCTACTGTCCCGGTTCCCCCTGCAACGGCAATCCTCATGCAAGGAATCCTATGACGGATGACTGACAAAAACGGCTGCGGGCCTTCCGTTACCGATAGGTCTTACCCCGCCACAGCCGCCTTGGTCGCCCGGGATGCGTTCATCCACTCGGTCAGCCACGGCGCGCGGACGGTGGACGTGATCCGGCAGTCGGCCACGAAGGTTCCCTTCGCGCCGGCATCGATCCACTCCTGCAGCGCCGACAGGTCATCCAGTGAGCGGATGACCGCGGACTCGGCACCCAAAGCCCGAGCCACCCCGCTGAAGTCCACCTCCGGGATCAGCATCGGCTTCTGGGTTAGGCCCTGCGAGCCGTATTGGTGGATCTCGGCGCCGTAGGCGGCGTCGTTGTAGATCACCACAATGGCGCTGCGGGCGGCACCGATCAGTGACTCGAGGTCGGACAGGCCCATCAGGAAGCCGCCGTCGCCCGAGGCCAGCACCAGGGTGCGGCCGTCCTCCACAGCACGCGCTGCCCCGACGGCGCTCGCCAGTCCCAGCCCGATCGACTGGAAGGCGGTCCCCACCATCACCAGGTCCTGCGGCCGCGGGATATTCCAGTACATCGGCGCCCACCCGATGAAGTGCCCGCCGTCCTGCACCACCGTGCGGCGCTCCGGCAGTACAGCATCCAGCGCGGCGGCCAAGGCCCGCGGGTCGAGCCGGCCGTCCGCAGTCTCGCTGGACCCAGCAGAATGACCCGGTCCGGCAGCAAGACGTCGGACAGCTTCGGCCCGCCACGCACCGGCAGCAGCCTCATCCTCAACCAGAGACAAGAGCCGCGAGGCAGCAGCCTTAGCGTCCGCCTGGACAAACACATCCACCCGCGGGTTGGTCGGCTGCAGCGCGGTGTCGATCTGGATGACGGTGCTGTCCGGGCCCAGCAGGTGCCCGAACCGCATGGTGAACGGGCTCAGGCTGGCCCCGGCCACCAGGACCACGTCGGCCTCGCCCATGAGCCCGGCCGCGGTGTCGGTGCCGAATCCGCCGGCCACGCCCAAGTACCCCTCGCCATTGAGGAGGTTGAGCGCCAGGGCGGTTCCGGCGGTCAGTGCGCCGAGCCGGTCGGCGAGTTCGCGGAGTTCCGGGCCGGCACCGGCGAGGTGCGCACCGCGGCCGGCCAGGATCAGCGGGCGCCTGGCACCGGCGAGCAGGCGGGCTGCCTGCCCAAGGCCGCCGTCGACGTCGTCCGTCACCTTCGGTGCGTGCGTCTCGGGAAGCTCCTCGTCCGCAGCCTCGAGAGCCGCGAGGTCGTAGGGGATGGCAAGCACGACGGCGGTGCGCCGGGTGAGTGCGTACTCCACCGCCTGCCGGGTGACGGCGCCGGCGGCGTCGCGGGTGACGGTGAAGGTGGCCGCGCCCAGGCCCGCGGCGATGGCCGCCTGGTCCACGTCCTGCGGCCGGGCACCGCTGGTGGGGGCGTCGCCGGTGACCAGCACCACGGGGATCTGCGCCTGGACGGCCTCCGCGAGGGCGGTGAGCGCGTTGGTGTAGCCGGGGCCGTAGGTGGTGGTGCCCGCGGCGAGGCGTCCCGACGCGCGGTAGTAGGCGTCGGCCGCGGCGATCGCGGCGCCTTCATGCCGGACGGCGGTGAAGCGGAGGCCCTGCTTCTCCGCGGCGTCAAGGAAGTAGACGTTGCCGTTGCCCATGACGCCGAAGACGTCGCTGACATAGCTGCTGAGAACCTGCGCCACGCGGCCGGAGACGGTGAGAGTAGTCATGCAGGAAGCGTGTGGCCTGCATCTCAGATTTGCAATACCGGTAAATTCTGTTGGTACTTTTGGCAGCCGCAGGCGGGAGAAGTGAAAAAATGCCCAAACGTGGTGCACGTCACCCGCGCTTACTCCGACGTGCGTGATTCCTGCTCGGACAGCCGGCTGATGAGGCCGTCGTAACGGGGTGGCATGAGTTCCATGACGGAGATGGCGGTGCTGGTCCGCTGGATCCCGTCGATCTCCAGGATCTGGTTGGTGATGCGGTAGAGGTCGGCGGTGCCGCGGGCCACTACCTTGGCCATGAGGTCGGCGTCCCCGGTGGTGGCGTGGACCTCGATGACCTCCGGGATGGCGGCGAGCCCGCTTTCCACCGAGCCGAACCGCGTCTGGCTGATTTCCAGCGAGAGGAAGGCCATCAGCTCGTAGCCCAGTGCGGCGGGGTCAAGCCTCCGGCTGAAGGAGCGGAGCGCGCCGCTGCGTTCTAGCCGCGCCAGCCGGGCGTGGACCGTGTTGCGTGCGACGCCGAGTGTCCGGGAGAGTGCCAGGGCGCTGGCTTCGGGATCCTTGTCGAGGGCAAGGATGATGCGGCCGTCGAGCGAATCAAGGGTGCGAGAGTTCGCGATGGTCATATTTTCACCACAGTTACTAGAAGTTGAGCAGAAGTCCCAATGGCTAGAGCGTATCTTGCAATGTGGGCCGGGTCACTTCCATAGTCAGTCCTCATGACCGCTGAACAACTCTTGGCCGCTCCCGCCGCCGCGCTGCCCACCCTTCGTGGCGCCGTCACCGGCCTTCCGTCCTACGTCCCGGGCCGGCGCAGCGCCGGCGCGGACATTGCAGCCCTCGCCAGCAACGAAAGCCATTACGAGCCGCTGCCCGCAGCCATCACTGCGGTGGCCGAGGCGGCGGGCAAGATGAACCGCTACCCGGACATGGCCGCCGTCGAACTCCGCGAACGGATTGCCCGGCACCTGGGCGTCACTCCCAATGAGGTGGCGGTGGGGCCCGGCAGCGTGGGCGTCCTCCAGCAAATCATCACCGGACTGTGCGACGCCGGGGACGAAGTGATTTTCGCGTGGCGTTCTTTCGAGGCCTACCCCATCCTGGTGGAGCTGGCGGGCGCCCGGCCGGTCCGCATCCCGCTGGACCACCTTGAGGGCCACGACCTCAGTGCCATGGCCGCGGCTGTCACCGAGCGGACCAAGGTCATCCTGCTCTGCACCCCCAACAATCCCACCGGCGTGCCGATCAGCCACGACCGCATCGAGGCCTTCCTGGGCGCTGTCCGGTCGGACATCCTCGTGGTGATTGACGAGGCCTATGTGGAATACGCCGACGCTGGCAGCGGCCCCGATTCCCTGGCGCTCTACCGCCGGTACCCGAACGTGTGCATCCTGCGCACCTTCTCCAAGGCGTTCGGGCTCGCCGGTTTGCGGGTGGGATACGCCGTGGCGGCGCCGGCCATCGCTGAGGGGTTGCGCCGGACCGCCCTGCCCTTCTCGGTGAGCGCGCTGGCGCAGAAGGCGGCCATCGCGTCCTTGGACGCGGGGGAGGAGATGGCAGCGCGGGTGGCCGCCGTCAAGGAGGAGCGGATCCGGATGGCCGCGGAGCTGGAAGCCCAGGGCTGGACGCTGCAGCCAAGCCAGGGCAACTTCCTGTGGATCCGTGCCGATGAAACCCTCCTGGCGACGCTGGTGGAGGCGTTCAATGGCGCGGGCATCATGGTCCGGGCGTACCAGGGCGACGGCGTGCGGATCACCGTTGCCGATGCCGCCTCCAACGACCGCGTGCTCCGGATCCTGGCAGCCCACGCGGCCTGAACTTTTCTCCCCAACAGTTACCAACAACTAAGAGGAATCCCCATGGAACAACAGACAAAGACGTCTGCCCGCGCCCTCGGCGCGGCCCTCAAACCCCGCCAGCTCACCATGATGGGACTGGGCAGCGCCATCGGCGCGGGCCTCTTCATCGGCTCCGGCGCCGGCATCCAGGCCGCCGGCCCGGCCGTACTGATCTCCTACCTCGTGGCGGGCGCGCTCATCATTCTGGTGATGTGGGCACTTGGCGAGATGGCTGCGGCCAATCCGGACAGCGGTGCCTTCTCCGTCTACACCGCCAAGGCTTACGGGCCGGTGGCCGGCGCCACTGTGGGCTGGCTCTGGTGGATCCAGCTCGTGGTGGTCATCGCCGCCGAAGCCCTCGGTGCGGCAGGCCTGCTGGCCACCATCTTCCCCGCGCTGCCGGTATGGCTGATGGCCTTCGTATTCATCGTGGTGCTCACCGCCGTGAACCTCACCAGTGTGAAAAACTTCGGCGAGTTCGAGTTCTGGTTCGCATTGCTGAAGGTGGCGGCCATCGTGGCGTTCCTGCTGGTGGGCTTCGCACTGCTCTTCGGCTTGGTACCGGGCGTGCAGTCGCCGGGCCTGTCCAACTTCATGGGCGAGGGCTTCGCGCCGAGCGGTTTTGCCGGGATTGCCACGGCACTGTTCGTGGTGGCGTTCGCGTTTGGCGGCACCGAGATTGTGTCCGTGGCTGCAGCTGAGACAGCTGAGCCGGCCCGGAGCGTGAAGAAGGCAGTGCGCACCGTGCTGTGGCGCATCCTGGTGTTCTACATCGGTGCCATCTTCATCATCGCGGCCGTGGTTCCGGTTGGTTCCGAGGGGCTGAAGAGCCCGTTTGCCGCGGTGCTGGACG
Organism: Arthrobacter sp. SDR-2R; assembly: GCF_057747955.1. Lineage (NCBI taxonomy): Bacteria > Bacillati > Actinomycetota > Actinomycetes > Micrococcales > Micrococcaceae > Arthrobacter > Arthrobacter sp. SDR-2R. The sequence continues at coordinate 3,804,428 of NZ_CM173231.1, read as the reverse complement.
CCGCCGGCATGCCCGGCGCGGCAACTGCCATCACGCTGGTAGCCGTCGCCGCACTGCTCTCAGCGCTCAACGCCAACCTCTACGGCGCCTCCCGGATGGCGTACTCCCTCGCGGAGCGGGGCGAAGCACCACGGCTGCTCGCTGCGGTATCCAAGGCACGCGTCCCGGTGGTCGCAGTCCTGGCCAGCGTTGCCTTCGGCGTTGTCACGGTGGTGCTGGAGCTGGCGTTCCCCGAGATGGTCCTTGGCGTCCTGCTGAACATCGTGGGCTCCACCTGCCTGCTGGTGTGGACGTCCGCGCTTCTGGCCCAGCTCGCGCTGCGCCTCCGCGCCGACCGTGAGGGAACGGAACTTCCCCTGCGGATGCCCGGCTTCCCGTGGCTCACAGGGTTCGGCCTGCTCATCCTCGCGGCGATCTTCACGGTGGGCTTCATCGGCGAGGACTCCCGCCCGCAGCTCCTGAGCACTTTCGGACTCGTTGCGCTTCTGGCGGTGGCTAACTGGATGAACCACCGCAAGCGGGACGCCCGGGCGCGGGTCGAATCTACAGATGATGACAAGCAGCCGGTGCTTGTCGACTGAACTGGCCGCCGCAAACCCTTTTCGGGTTCAGAGCATACGAAGGGCGCGTCCGGTTTGCTGGACGCGCCCTCCGGTGTGGATGCGGGCATCGTTCCAGGAGCGTGGGGAAAGCATCAGGGGTGGCATGCACCGTGTGCATGCCACCCCTGGAAGCGCAGTCCTGGTTAGTGCGCTTCTGCGTCGAGGTCCGTCTCCAAAAGCGCAACCAAGCGATTGAGGGCCTGATCCGATCCAGGCCCATCAGCACGAAGTACGACGACGTCGCCGCAGGAAGCGCCGAGGCTCATCAGAGAGAGGATGCTGGCCGCATCGAGTGCTTCGTCGGGGCTCGCATCTTCGGCGGCAATGGTTACCTCCAGGCCGAGTTGGCTGACCGCTTCAGCGAAAACTGATGCGGGGCGTGCGTGGAGGCCCACGCGGCTGGCGATCGTTGCGGTACGTTCGGGCATTTGATTCCTTGTTTCGGAGTTCGGGTGGGTTAGCGGGGACGGCCGGGAAAGTGCCGCTATGCGGCGGGACTCTTTTGTTCGGCCTCGCTCTTTTCGGTTTCCTTGGCTTCGGCGAGCCAGGCATCACGCCTCGCGCCGGGGACCCATCCGGTATCCACAACCCGCCGTTGGAAGACGATGGCGGCTGCAACAAGGACGGTGGCGATAAGGATGGAAAGCACGGCGCCGAGTGCGGGGCCGCCGCTCAGGCTGACGCCAATGAGGGTGCCGAACCAACCGAAGTCGGCGTCACCGAAGGTGCTGTTTGCGAGCCCGAACTGTCCTAGGACGAGCAACAGGACGGCGGGCAGGATGGTGATGATAATGCCGTTCACGAAGCCGCCGAGCATGGCTCCCCGGCGCCCGCCGGTTGCGTTGCCGTACACGCCGGCTCCGCCGCCGGTGAAGAAGTGCGGCACCATTCCGGGAAGGATCAGGGCCAGGCCGAAGGCGGGGTTCAGCCAGAGAGCAAGAATGCCGAGGGCGATCAGGCCGCCGGTGAAGGAGCTCAGGAAGCCGATGAGCACGGCGTTGGCGCCGAACGGGAAAACGATGGGGATATCTAGGGCCGCTTTGGCTCCTGGGACCACCTTGGCTGCAATGCCCTGGAAGGCCGGAACGAGCTCGCCCAAAACAGTCCGGACGCCATAGAGGATGACGGCCACACCGACGCCGAACAGCAGCGCCTGTTCGAAGCCCGCCATGATGAAGGCTCCCGCGTCAGGGGCGTCAAAGATTGCCAGCGCTTCGGAAAGCGGAAGGGCGATCAGACCCCAGATGGCGAAAACCATGTAAATGAGGACCATGGACAGCGACGTGGCCACCATGGAGTCGCGGAGGAACTTCAGCCCCTGGGGAAACTGGATGTCTTCGGCTGACTTGCTGCGCTTGCCCGCGGCCTGTCCGACTGCGCCCGCTGCGATGTAACCCAAAGAACCGAAGTGGCCGATTGCGATGGTGTCATTGCCGGTGATCTTCTTTGTCCACGGGTGGAGGAATGCTGGCATGACCACCATGATCACGCCCAGCAGGACAGCTCCGAGGAGAACCACCAGCCAGTCAAGGCCTTCTCCCAGGCCAACGGACAGGATCACGGTGAGCATGGTGGCCATGAACACCATGTGGTGACCTGTCAGGAAGACGTACTTCAACGGAGTGATGCGCGCCAGTACCAGCATGATGAGGAAGCCAAGGGTCAGGACGTATGCGCTCTGGGCGCCGAACTGTTCCTGGGCCATTGCAGTAATGACCTCGTTCGTCGGGATGACACCCTGGGCGCCGGTAACGGTGAGGATCAGTTGACCGAGGGGATCAAGTGATCCGGTGACGACGGTGGCGCCCACGCCAAGGATGAAGAAGCCCAAGGTTGCCTTGAGCGCACCTCCGATGACCTGGCCCGAGTTGCGCCGCAATGCGATCAGGCCTGCTGCGGTGATGATGCCGATCAGGTACGCGGGCACATTGAGAATTTGCTGCCCTATGAAATTCAGTACTACTACGAGCCAGTCCATGCCGTAGGCACTCCCTTATTGCTGAAAAGTTGATTGGTCTTGTGTTCTTGCAGGTGGCGGAACCACCGGCAGTGACTATCGGACAGCGGCAGATAGTTTCTTGTGGATTTCATCGAGGTCAAAGAAGTTCTCGATAACGATGACTTCTGCGGGGACGTCGCCAATTTCAGGTGCGAGCTCCTCGGAAGTCAGCACGACGTCCGCCGTTTGGGCGGCACCGCGGGCCACCCCAATGTCAGCGGCCTCAATATCGGCGTCGATGCCGAGATCCTGGAGAACCTTTTCTGCGTTCATTTTCAAGAGCACTGATGTCCCAATGCCCATTCCACATACAGCGACGATCTTCATGGTTCGTTGCCTTTCAATTCAGGGGTGATGTTGGAGTTGCTTATTTCGGTGAGGCGGCGCGTGCCAGGAGGGAGCGAACTTCTTCCGGACTCGCCGCGGCGTCAAGGCCACTGCGGGTCGCCGGATTCGAAAGGATTCCGGCGACCGCCCTGAGGACTTCGATGTGGGCAGTGTGGTCAAGGGCTGCCAGGCCGATGACCAGGGAGACGGGGTCGTTGGATTTGTGCCCGAACTCCACAGGGGAGGCCAAGCTGACCCAGCTGAGCCCTCCCTTTTTGACGGATTCGGAGGGGCGTGCGTGGGCGAGGGCGACTCCGGGGGCGATGACGATGTAGGGGCCGTGCTCTTCGACGGCCTCGATCATCTGTTCGGTGTAGTCCTCTGTTGTGACTCCGCCTGCCACCAGGCCATCTCCGGCACAGCGGATGGCTTCCCTCCAGTCGGAAGCGGCGACATTGGTGGCGATGGACGAGAGTTCTTCAGCGAGGTTTAAAGCCACGGGGATCCTTCAGGTAACGGATCACATCACGACGATGTGAGGTATATCACCGTAGCAAGGATTGGTGGCTTAAGTCTATTAGTAGACCAAAGTATTTTCGTTGGCGGGTCTTCCTAGCCGGATGCCAGGACAAGAGAGTTGGCTCCGCTGTGGGTAAGCCGGCTGATCCTGTCGGGCGCGAAGAGTGTGTCCTGCGCAAGCAGCGATGCTCCGGTCAGGCCGGCCACATCTCCAAGGCCGGAGCGTTCGACGACGAGCTCCCGGGTGGCGAATTCACGCGCACCGGCGAAGATAGCCTCGCGGATGGGTGTGAGGAAGGGTTCGCCCGCTGCGGCGAGACTTCCGCCGATAATGACCGCCTCGGGATTGATCAGTCCAACGATGTCGGCCAGCGTCTGGCCAAGGGCGGTTCCCGTTTCCTCCAGGAGGGTCAGGGTTCGGTGGTCCCCGTTGTTCGCGAGCTCAACAATGTCCGCTCCTGTCCTGACTTTGTAGCCGCGGGCCACAAGTTCGGCGCGTATCACCGCTCCGCTGGCTACGGTTTCGAGCCGTTGGAGGCGGCCGCCACCGATTCGGGGCCGGCTCAGGTCGCCGGCTCCTCCGCGCGCGCCGCGGTACACGGCCCCGTCCAGCACAAACCCCAGCCCGATTCCGATGCCGGCTTTCACGCCCACGATGTCCCGGTATCCCACCCTGCCCCGCCTTGCTTCCGCCAGGGCCATGGTGTTTACGTCCCGGTCAACTGCCAGGACGGCATGTCCATATCTGCTTGCGAAGTAGTCGCGGACAGCCACGCCGTCCCATTGCTTATCGACTTGCGGTGATGCCAGACACCCGGTTGTGACATCCACGGGCCCGGGGACGCCGACTCCGATCCCCACGACGTCAGCCCTGGTCTTCCCCAGGCGGAGCAGCATGTGGTCGAAAACCTGGCCTGCCCATTCGAAAATCTCAGCAGGCCCCTGGCTTGGCCCGATGTCTGCCTCGTCAACGCTGAGGATGGTGGAGACCAGGTCCGTGATGGCCACCATGCTGTGTGAGCCGCTGATATCAAGGGCCAGAAGCACGCCGGAATCCGGCTTGACCGCGAATGTTTCGGGTGGGCGTCCGCCGCGGGAGTCCAGTTGACCTACGCTCATGATGATGGAGGCGTTCAGTAGCTCTTCAAGCCGCCGGGCAAGGGTGATACGCGACCACCCCAGCCGCTCCAGAAGGTCATTCCTTGTTGTTGCCTGGCCGGACCTGATCAGGTCCAGGACAACGCCCGATCCTGTCGAAAGTGATTGTGCCATTCCAACCTCTCGTTTGGTCGCCACGCAGGAATACGAGCGGATTCCGTTTATGCATACTAGTAACCGAAAGTCTATCGTGACCCGGGACACCTGGCCGTAGTCTGGGGGCCGTGCCTGTGCACGGAGAGCGGCATTCTTCCGTGGTGGTATCTGCATGGAAGGCGGTAGGCGGGACATGTCGGCAGCAGCACGCCTTACGGCGGGAAGTACGACGGCGGAGGCTGGTCGGGAGCGAGCGTCATGGACATCGCCGGTGCCGAGGGCGATGCGGTGCTGGTTGGACTTGTGGGGCTTCTCGATGGGTTAGGGGATGAAGTAGTCGTAGAGTTGGCCCGGTTGCGGGTTCAGAGCCCACGAAGGGGCGCATCCGGCTTTGGCCGGGCGCGCCCCTTCGTGAGACAGAGCTATTTGGTTACGTGCACTACCACTGCCTTATCGACGGCTTGTTCCGCTCCTGCGTTGTCGATTCCAGTAACTGTCCAGTTGCTGAGCAACAGCACGGTCTTTCCGGTGTCAGAGTTATAGACGATCTTTTTGAAGCCAAGCGCGGTCAATTCATCGTCGAGTGCTTCCGCATTCATTCCGGCGGCGTTGGCCGGGATAACGGCGGTCGCTGGTGCAGCAGGAGCCGGTGCCGGGGCCGCCACAACGGCAGGAGCAACAGGTTCGGCGGTGACCGTGGCGGTCGCCGTCACTGTTGCCGTTGCAGTGACGGTTGCCGTGGCCGTTTGAGTTACGGTGTGGGTGACGGTCGGAGCTGCTTGCGGTGATCCCGCGCAGCTCGAAAGGGCCAAGCACAGGAGCGCGCCGCTGGCCAGTGTTGTCGTGAGTTTCAAACCTAATTTCCCCTCGTAATGTATTGGCAAATCTGGATGCCCCGTTGCGGCTCGCTGTCCAGTTCGGCACCGAAGCCTCTTCGCGGCGCCGCGATGGGACGGATTGTCTTTGGACCAGCTAGAGTCCGGTGGTGCTCACTCCATATTCGGCCTGCTCAGGGGTGAAACCCTCGTAAAGCAGTTGTTCGACCAAGCCGCTGCGAGAGAAGGAGGTGTAGTCGAGGTAGTCTTTGGCTTTCTTGGCCGCCTGCTCGTTCCAGTCAACCGTTACGCGGTCCACTGCCCAGGTAGAGTCCTCGGCCGAATACTTTTCGTACACCAGCTGCTCAATCAAGCCCGTGCGCGAGAAAGCGGTGTAGTCGAGATAATCAGCAGCTTTACGCAGAGCGTTCTGCTGACTGACCGTCCCCCTCTTGGCAGCGGCTTCAGCCTCAGCCTGGGCCTTGGCGGCAGCGTCGGCTTCGGCTTTTGCCTTGGCCGCTGCATCTGCCTCCGCTTTGGCGGCAGCGTCGGCTTCGGCTTTTGCCTTAGCCGTTGCATCAGCCTCAGCCTTCGCTTTCGCAGCGGCCTCAGCTTCGGCCGCTGCAACAGCGGGGTCCTTTGTGGGAGCTGGAGTGGCAGACGCGGTCTGAGCTGCAGTGGCGACCTTGGGAGTGGAGACGACGGGCGCTGACGAGGGTGCAGAGCCCGCGCGGGCCGAGTTGACGACGATGCTGAGGAGAAAGACAACGCCGGTGACGATGAGGGCTACCTTCTTATGCCTGTCATAACCTTCCAGCGGCAGCCCCTGCTTGTCGCGGGTCTTGTTGGCAAGCACCAAGATGAGGTCAATCAAGGCCCAGATGCCAAGCCCACCAAAGGTGACGAGCTTCAGGATGCCGGTTCCCACCTTGCCAAGGTAGAAGCGGTCAACACCGAAGACACCAAGGAGCAACGAGAGCAGCCAGGTCACCAGGAACGACTTGTTGCTTACCGGTGGTAGACCATAGCCGTAGTTCGGAGGATAGGGGGCGGTATAGGGTTGCTGGCTCATGAGAGTCCTTCCATAGGACACCTGACCGACGTGCGATAAAAAGCGTGCGGGGTTGGGTGCAGTGATGGACACACATGGAGGAAATCCAGCGTGGAGCGTGGACCGCAGAAGCGGTACACCGAGCCAGCCGACAGAAACAACATTTTCGCTTCCCCCAATAGCGTCAAAGTCATTTCATTAGATCTGAGAAAATGCCGCCTTTTTGGTTTCTGGGAGAAAACTGCGCGAATCCTGATTGTTAGTCGCGAATCTTGACGATTTATTGATGCTTTTTTTGGGCCCTCATTCCAAGCCCTGGTTGGAAATTCGTACGTCGATAGCCGACTGATACTAGCCATCGCAGCCACTATCAGTCCGAGATCGTGGCTGAGGGTTCGCCCTGAGCTAGTCCCATAAACATCGTCCGGTGCAGGATGTCCACGTGCTTCCGGGAGACCTCCACAGCTTCCTCAACACGGCCGGCACGGAGGGCTGCCACAAGCGCGATGTGATCCTGGTTGGACGTGTGCAGCTTCTCGATGGGGTAGGGGATGAAGTAGTCGTAGAGCTCGGCGAGGGTCTCGTGATAAACCTCGACGGCGGAGTCCAGGCATGACGCAGTACCCACCAGTTGATGGAACTGCTCGTCCATCCGGTGGTAGTAGGACCAGTCGGTCGCCTCGGCCATCTCACGAGTCAGCCGCTCCAACTCATCCAGCTGCTCCGGCGAGGCGTTGACGGCCGCATAGTGCGTCACCGCGCATTCGAACAGCAGCCTTCGGTCCACCAGCCGGTTCACCGCCTGGGATTCAGCCGGGGAAGCCGAAAGTTCCGCCAGAACATCCGTAGGCGGCGCATCGGCCACGAAGGTTCCGCCGGCCCGTCCGCGCCGTCGCACTACCACGCCCTGCTCCGCCAGGCTCGCCAAAGCTCGCCGCGCCGTGATCGGGCTGACCGAGAGACCCAAAGCAACGTCCTCCTGGTCCGGCAGCCGCTCACCCGGCTTCAGCAGCCCGAGCGAAATCGCCATCCCGATCCGCATTCGCACGGCATCCATGGCACTGCGACGTTCCATCCCGGACATCCTGCCGGAACCTAGGCGCGCGGGCTCGGCGGTGTCCTCCAGCTGATCGGTCATATCCGCTACTTTACGGCCCACACCAGCCCCCTTCCCTTTATTGGATCATTCTGATCTAATATAACCCGGATCACACCCCACAGCGGAGAAAAACCCATGCAACGCATCCTTCCCCTCGTCGCAGCCCAAGCAAGGCCCCGGCTCATCGGCGAACCCGTCTCGGCCTTCGCCGATGAGGTCAAAGAAGCCCTCGAAGCCCAGCCGCACAGCAAGCTGGTGGTCTTCCCCGAGCTCCACCTGTTCGGCGATGAAGACCCGGACCTGCAGCGCACCGAAATGCTCCAGGCGAGCGCCGAGCCCCTTGACGGACCCCGGGTCAAAGAGCTGAAACAGCTCGCCAAAGACCTCAACATCTGGCTCTTCCCCGGCAGCGTCTGCGAACGCGGTCCCGAAGGCCAGCTGTTCAACACCCAGCTGGTCCTGTCCCCGGAAGGGGAGCTCGCCGGCTACTACCGGAAGATCTTCCCCTGGCGCCCGTTCGAGCCCTACGATCCCGGCGACCGGTTCACCACCGTGGACCTGCCCGGCATCGGCACGGTGGGCCTGAACATCTGCTACGACGCCTGGTACCCGGAGGTGTCCCGCCAGCTCGCCTGGATGGGCGCCGAGGTGATCCTCAACGTGGTCAAAACCACCACCCCGGACCGCAAACAGGAACTGATCCTCGCCAAGGCCAACGCCATCGTGAACCAGGTCTTCATGGTCAGCGTCAACTGCGCCGGCCCCACCGGCCAGGGCAAAAGCATCATCGTGGACCCGGAAGGCAACACCCTCACAGAAGCAACAGACGACCAACCCCAACTGCTCACCGCGGAACTGGACCTTCCCGCCGTCGACCGCGTCCGCACGCATGGCACGGAGAACCTCAACCGCCCCTGGTCGCAGTTCCGCGAGGGGGAGCCCGCCGTCGAACTTTCCGTCTACCAAGGCCGGATCAACCCGGCCACCTGGACGCCGCCGTCCTACAAGCCCTAAGGAAACACCGTGACAACCACCCTCACCCGCACGCTGAAACTGCCCTCGCTGGTCCTATTCGGGCTGGCGTACCTGACCCCGATCATCGTCCTGGGGATCTTCGGCATCATCGCCGAAACCACCGGCGGCGCCGCGCCCGCCGCATACCTCGTGGCGCTCGTGGCCATGCTGTTCACTGCGCACAGCTACGGCCGGATGGCCGTCGCCTACCCCGTGGCCGGCTCCGCCTACACCTACGTCCGCCGCTCCATCGACTCCCGCGTCGGGTTCCTGGTGGGCTGGGCCGTCCTGCTCGACTACCTGTTCCTGCCCATGGTCATCTGGCTCATCGGCGGCTCCTACCTCAGCGCGCAGTTTCCCGGCATCCCCATCGGCGTCTGGATCGTGGGCTTCATCGTGGTCACCACGCTGCTGAACATCCTGGGCATCAAGGTGGCGGACAAGGCCAACTACGTGCTGATGGCGTTCCAGCTGCTGGTCCTGGTGTTCTTTGTGGCGCTGGCCATCGGCAGCGTGGTGTCCGCCAACGGCGCCGGGGGACTGGCCAGCGGCCAGCCGTTCTTCAACGACACCGCCAGCTTCACCACCATCTCCGCCGGCGCGGCCATCGCCGCGTACTCGTTCCTGGGGTTCGACGCCGTCACCACCCTCACCGAGGAAACCATCAACCCGCGCCGGACCGTGCCGCGCGCCATCATGCTCGTGGCCCTGATCGGCGGCGGCATCTTCGTGGCGGTGTCCTACGTGACCCAGCTGGTTCACCCCGGCGGTCTGTTCGAGGACTCGGCATCGGCGGCCAGCTCCATCGCCCTGCAGATCGGCGGGCAGCTGTTCGGCGCCGTGTTCCTGGCCGGACTGGTGGTGGCGCAGTTCGCCTCCGGCCTCGCCGCGCAGGCCAGCGCCTCCCGCTTGCTGTACGCGATGGGCCGCGACTCCGTCCTGCCCAGGGCGGTCTTCGGCCGGCTGAGCGAAAAGTTCCACACCCCGGTGGCGAACTTGGTGATCACCGGCGTCGTGGGCCTGATCGCGATCTTCCTGGACGTGGCCACGTCGACGTCGTTCATCAACTTTGGTGCCTTCACCGCCTTCACGCTGGTGAACGCCTCGGTGGTGTTCCACTATGTGCGCCAGCGCCGGACCGGGCAGCAGCTGAACCCGGTGTCCTACGTGGTGGTCCCGGTGATCGGTGCCATCATCTGCGCCTACCTGCTCTCCCAGCTGGACAGCAACGCCGTTACGCTGGGACTGTCCTGGCTGGTGCTGGGCGTCCTGGTTCTGGCCCTGATCACCCGCGGGTTCAAGGCCGCGCCGCCGGAGATGGCTGCCACGGAGAAGGCGACGGTCGAGGCAGCCGCGTGAGTCCGTTTCGTTTGTAGGGTGGCCGGTGGGCCGAGGGAAGGAATGTTCGTGAGGATAGCGCTGGGGCAGCTGGAGTCGGGCGCCGACATCCAGGCGAACCTCGCCGCGATCGACCGGTTCGCCGCCGAGGCAGCGCACGACGGCGCATCGCTGGTCGCCTTCCCGGAGTACGCCACCTACGAGAAGAAAAAGGTGGACGCGACGTTTCCCGCGGTGGCCGAGCCGCTCGACGGTCCGATCTGCCGGGAGCTCGCTGGCATTGCCCGCCGCCACCGCATCGCGCTGGTGGCGGGCGTGGTGGAAACCTCGGATGAGCCGGGCAGGGCGTACAACACGCTGGTGGCTTTCGGGCCCGACGGCGGCCGGCTGGCTTCCTACCGGAAGATCCACCTTTTCGACGCGCAGGGCTTCGGGGAGTCCGAGTTCATCAAGCCGGGCCCGTCGACCGAGCCGGTGGTGTTCGAGTACGGGGGAGTGCGGTTCGGGCTGATGACCTGCTACGACCTGCGGTTCCCGGAGCTGGCAAGGTCATTGGCCGACGCCGGCGCGCAGGTCCTGCTGGTCTGCTCCTCCTGGGTGCCGGGCGAACACGAGACGGAACAGTGGCTGGCGCTGAACGCGGCGCGGGCTATTGAGAACAGCGTGTACGTGGCGGGGGTGTGCCAGGCGCCGCCGGTGTCGGTTGGGCGGAGCGTGCTGGTGGACCCGATGGGGGTTGTTGAAGCGGACTTGGGGTTGGAGCCCGGTGTGCGGGCGGTGGAAGTCTCGCTTGAGACGGTGGAGCGGGTGCGGGAGTCGTTTCCGATGTTCCGGCAGCGGCGGCTGTAACGGGCTCTTCGTGTTTGGTGGGGAATTGATTCCGTGTCGTAGCTGAAAAAGGGGCCCGTGGCCCTGCTGGGATGAGTGTGTCTAGCATTCAACCAGGGACAGGACCACGAGCCTTGAATGAGCCTACCGGGGCGGCGCCTGACGCTGCCACCAGCATCTTCAACCTGCCTGACTACCGTGTCATCTCCGCCAGTGTGCTGGGCGATGGCCGGCGCCGGGTCATCGTCGAAACTGACGCGCTACCGGGCTGCCCGAGCTGTGGGGTCATTGCCTCCCGGCGGAAGGAACGCCGCCTTCAACGGCTCCGCGATATTCCCGTCGCCGGGCCGGTGGACGTGCTCTGGTCCAAGTACCGCTGGTACTGCGAAGAGTCAGCGTGCGACCGGCTCTCGTTCTTCGAATCCACGCCGCAAGTGCCGCGCCGTGCCCGGTCGACGAGCCGGCTGCGGGACCAGCTCGTGGACGCGGTCATTCGCTCCGGCAGGGCTTTCTCGGAGACAGCTGCCGGCTTCGCCGTGTCCTGGTGGATGGTCCGGGCTGCGGTGACCGAGGCCTGCCTGCTGCGGCTGCCCGACGTGGACAAGCTCAGTCCGCGGATGCTGGGCATTGATGAACACCGGTTCCGGTCCGTGCGCTACTTCCAGGACCCGACCACGAAGGCGTGGACACGGTTCGAGCCGTGGATGACAACCATCGTGGATCTGGACACCGGCCAAGTCCTCGGCGTGGTCGATGGCCGGGACCACAAGGGCGTCGGGGACTGGCTGTTCGCCCGGCCCCTGCAGTGGCGGCTGGCCGTGCAGGTCGTCGCAATCGACCCCTCCGCGGCGTTCCGCAAAGCCTTACGGATGTGGCTTCCCCGCACTGCTGTCGCCGTCGATCACTTCCACCTGATCTCGCTGGCCAACCAGGCAATGACTGAGACCAGGCAGAACCTCTCCCAACAGGTCAAGGGCCGCCGCGGCAGGGCCATCGACAAGGCCTGGGCCCACCGCATGCTCCTGCTGCGCGGCGGTGACACCCTCACGTGTAGGGCCGCCCTCCGACTCGAGGAAGTGTTCGCCCTGGACGATCCAACCGGCACCCTCCAGGCCGTCTGGAAGGTCAAGGAACAACTCCGCGCCCTGTTGCGCACCGGCTCCCTGGAGGACGCCGCGGCGGCCAAGCAGGTACTCGAGGAGCTGGTCAAGGAAGCCGCACGGCCGGAGACGAACAGGCTGTACCGTACAGTCTGCCGGTGGTGGAAGGAGATCGAGGTGCTGATCATTACCGGCGCCACGACAGGCAAGGTCGAGGCGAACAACACCGCAATCAAGAACATCAAACGCACCGCCCGCGGGTACCGCAACGCCGCCAACTACAAATCGGTTATTCTCTTGAGAAGTGCCGTCAGGACGGCGGCATGACGCTCATTCCAGGGATCCATTTCCCCACGAACCGCGAAGAGCCCTGTAACGCCGCGGCACTTCACGTCGCTCGGCACGGGAGAACGCCATCCGGGACGCGCCATCGAGGTTGGCAAGCGTGAGTAACTTCGGCGAGTTCGAGTTCTGGTTGCGCTGCACACGGCTTGGGACAGCCGCGTCATGGCCTTAGCGTATGCGTTTGACCCCTAGGACTCGACCTCATCCATCACGTACGCGCTGATAGATTGCTCACGGGCACCGGAAACTCGAAGCGACGCTGCAGTTGCGCGCTACTGGATAGTCGTCCGACCGTACTAACGGCGGGAGTGTCTTCTTCAGTTGGCGCCGTCTGTCTTCGCGTGAAGGAGGCCGTCAACTTCGCAGATCAAATCAATGCATGTGTTTCTGACGTTCTGAAGGTGGTCCTCTTCGAGAACTATGCGATTCTCACTTAGGCGGATACCGGCCTGGCGGATTTTGTTGGCAACCGAAGAGTGTTTGGCGAGTTGCATACGAGTGAGTTGCCCGAGACCATGCGCTATAGCGTTCCGAACCTCGGTCAACTGATTGATGCGAGCCCAGTCTGGCCTGATTCCGCACCAGCTCTTGTAGGCATCCTGGATGCCTGCCCAGTTGCCAACAGCCGACGTTGACGCTTTGTCCCAGATTATGGTGCGGATGTGGTTACCTGCTGGCGAGAATTCGTCTTCCGCCAGGTCCAACAGTCGGTCCACACAAAAGGCTTCAGTAATCGAGATCATCCGTAAGAATGTCGCCTGGCGCTGTACCTGCACGCCATCAAACGCAGGGGGCACGAGTCGAGCTGGGGCGGTAGCAGGACGAGTGTTGACTATCTGCGTTCGGTGAAGCCCGAGAGTCTGGTTCAAAAGGCGGCAGGCTGCTTCCGCACGCATCCGAGGACAACTGGCAGGGTCATGCTTCAAGCGATTTCAAAAGGAGCCGCTCCATCTTGTCCTCGGCGGCCGACTGGGCTGTTGAAAGATCAATTTGCGCGATTCCCCAAAGCACCAGCGACCGCCAAATTAGCCCGACCTGATCCAGCGCAGCCGTGAGCTTACTGATGTCACCGCGGCGCAGTTTGCTCAGGGCCACAGCGGCGGTTGCTGCAAGCGCCGGGTTTGTGTCGGACACGCACTCTTGCAACCATGCGTAGTGCTTATGCGCCGCCTTAGCCGGACGAATGCTTCCGGCTGCTTCTGCCAGCCATACCTTCTGCCACACGCTGAAGTTCTGCTCGTCGACTAGAAGATCCAACGTGCGACGAAGCCGGGTTCTAGCTGCTGGGCCAGTGGCCGCCAGCTCACTGATGTAGGTGCTGATCTGGGGAGTGAGCGCAGGTTCGAAGCGCAGGAGTTGCGAAAGGTTAGCTACAGGCCCGCTGTCGCCCGAACGGCCCAAAATAGGAAGCGCCCGTCCAAGAAGCGTCTCGGTAATGGCGGCCTCGGTGGTTGACTGCTTCGACTCTGATTCATCTTCGTCCAGCCAAATTTTCCAGGCTTTCTGAGCAGCTCGCATCTGCTCAGGGTTATCTACAGTTACTTCATCCGGCGGTGCGGAGAACAGAACATCTTCTTCAAGCGCGGGCTGTACCGCTGATAGGGCTAACGTGTGTGGGGCATCTGATGCACCTTCGTCCGTTTCATCCGCATAGCCGTCCAGGAACAGCAGACGAAAGTCCTCATCGGTACCGTCGCTCTCTTCAAACAGCTTCTTTTCTGCTTCAACGAAAGCGCCAAGCGAAATGAAGTAGTTGGGTGCACTGTAGGTGAAGGTCTTCGCCTCATTCAGGGTTAGACCCAGCGAACGAACCTCCCGGGCGCATGTCTCCAGCGCCTGCCGTGCGTGACCGAGCGATGGTGAAGCGATGCGGAAGTCATCCGAGTAGGTAGTTACGTGGTAACCAGCGCGGCGCATTCTCCGGCGTACCGGGTCGATATAAGTGTCACCTAGGATGTCGCTTGACTGATGGACCTGAGGGAGGCCGACTCGACGGCCCATAACACGCGACAAGAGATCAATCAAAGCAATGATGGCGGGCGTTTCGCCAGTCTGGGCCTCTAGTTCATCTGCCAGGCGGTCATGATCGACATACTCATAGTAGGATGTGACATCGGTCTTGCTGACGTACCGCACCTTGTCTGCCTTCAACGGAGACTTTTTAAACTCTTCATACGGCGCCCTTGTGACGAGGTGCGCCGGCAGGGACTCAGCAATTAAATCGACCAGCGCGCGAAACAACACTTTGTCTCTTAAAGTCAGTTCGCTTATGGGGCGTCGGCCTCTCCGGTTCTTTTCGATGAATATTAAGTCAGCAGGGTCACCAAACTGGCCCTTGGCATAATTAGTGCGGAACAGTCGGCTCACCTCGTTTGCCTGCCCCGCCAGAGCGCTGCGATCGAGTCGACGGGGCATCAAACGGTTCGACATCGTCAGTTCCAATTCGGCAGCGCGCTTAAGGTCAAGTCGGTTCAGTAGCTCTGGGGCAAGGTTCACAGGTTTCATGATGTCTTATCAGTCGCCAGTTTCGGTGCATCAGCTTAGACGGCCGCGGGTCGCTCAGGCCACAGCACAAACGTGTTGTTGCTGGTCCTAAGGTCTATCGAGCCCTCGCGATGGTACACGTCACAAGATGAACTCAACGGCATGCTGTCATCTACTCTGCGAGACGCCGCTTTAAATCGCCTGAGTTATTTCGCTGACTCATCTTTTATTGGGAGACGCTTCTGGATTGCCAGGCCCGAATGCCGACACATACGCATCCATCACAGACCGAATCACCGCTAGGCTGGAGATCACATTTCCCTGAGGTCGTCCCAAAATTGCTAGGTTTGTTCTTGGCCCTGCCCGCTGCGCCGTCGCCTTCCTTCGCGCCAACCGGGTAATTCATTGTTCAAAAGGGACTCCCTGGCAGGACTCAGCCGACCTTGGTTGTAATTTATCCTTTGAACGTGCAACCACACGCCGAGAGTCCGTTCGTCTAGGTCATCCGTCTTTTGATGACGAGGCCAGTCTGACCCTGCCGCACGTAGGGCCGCGACCTCCGCGAAGCGCTTCTGCCAGCGTGTATCTCTTTCTCCTGTTTGTGTAGTAGACGTGCTCCACCCTGGTATACGGGCCAGGCCTTCCGTATAGATGGGCGAGAGCGAACCTTCGGCTGCCTCGGCGCGGCGCCGGGCGAGCCAGACACCCAATGTACGTTCTCGAGAGGATGCACCTCGGTTTGAGGGTAGCCGCCCTTCGGACTGGAAGAAAGCAACAATCTCCTCCATGTTGCGCTGGCCTGCTTCTGAGATTTCGGGTGCTAAGGACTCGAGCGCCCCAGCATGTTCCTTACGAATATTGGGGTCCACGAGAGCAGCCACCTGCAAGTGATACCTGACAGTAGTAACAGGTGTCTCCGCCAATGCAGCAATTTTCGCGGTGGTAACGCCGCGCCGATACATAAGTACCCATTCTAGATTTGGAGCCTTGCGTCTCAACTTTTTCGTCACTTCCCCACTGCCTCATTTCCATAGAAGGCCCTGCGTGTACTGCGTGAAAAGAAAGAGCCACATACAAATCAATGAAGAAAAACAGACATTCCGCCAGTGTAAACCTATGTATCTGGCGAACGATCCAATTGACGTCGCATGGAAGAGGCTGGACAGAGCCTAAATCGATGATGACCCTGTCATCTCGCGTGTGAAGAAGATGGCGGCTAAGGACGGTGACCGACCTGTTTAGCTTTTCATGCAAAGTACTGAAAAAACTAGTAGCTAAATTGCCCAGGACAGTAACGATAAACCATCGGAAAAATCTTATCGCGATGTCGACTCCATGGTTGTTGGATATTGAGGATGCCGGCCGTCGCCACAGGGGGGTAGGTGGATCGATCTAGGGCAATAGAATGCACAATAACTAAAGCGGACTTCCCGCGTTGTCCGTCTAAAGTCGACACCTCTTCTTCGCTTAGAACTATATTTGACCCTCCAAATACGGTTCCAACGATGAGGGCAGTGAGCTCGGTGTCACCCCTTATAAATTGCATTATCCGCTGACTATTCGCCGATGGGTCGGGTGAATCGTAACCCTCGGCCAAGAAGTGTTCTCTGGCGCGAAGGCGCGCGTGATGCTGGACCACCGCCTTCTCTGTTGCGTCTAGTCGAGGCCAGCTATCACTTCGATTGGCAGGTTGGCCGAGTTCGTCACATATAGCAACCTTCACATCGAACAACTCAGGGGAGCTGCTGGGATTGCTCACGGTCAATGCGTCTCCAGCTCTGTAAATAGCAGAGAGCCAACCGAGCGCCGTCAAGAGATCGGCTCTGATAACCGAATCGGGCGGAAGATTTGACCGGCTGTAGGAAAAAGCAAGCACATTTCCCCTCTCATACTGTCGGCCCAGGCCTGGTCGGCCACGGCCTTTGAGTACGACTGGAGCGCCTACGTATGCTTTAGCTTCGGCTTCAAGAACGCCCTTTGCCCAGTCCACGCGAGATTGCAACTGTTCTGCTGATCTTGCCTTGTATTCGCCCTCCTCCCAGCGTGTCGTCCCTTGGTTCAGTGAGAGAAAGACTTGATCGCCGAAGGGGCTAAAGAGGTACACGACGTACCACCCTTGAGTAGCTGAGGGAGAACGAGCAGCCGAATAGAGCCGAACCCAGGGAACCTCAGACTTCAGTCCTGTTCCATCGCGGCCTTCAATCTGCAGGTCGCCGAGGCCGAAGTGCCGGCTCGCAGCTGACGATGAAAGGGCAACCTTGAGCTGTGTCGGAAGTTGATGGCTGATTAGTGAACTCCGCATCTTCATCGTTGCGGTATTCTTCGCACTCCAGCTCTGTTGCAAGTCCATAATCTTCAAAATTAGTTCACGCAAAGACCCTCCCCCAGTATCGGTCGTCCCACCAGCACTTTCGATGCTGTAGGCGAAAAATTAGTGACTCATTGAATTTGTCGATGGCAACAAAAATCGTCAATACCCCGCTATTTAGTCACTGATGAATTCTTGGAGCAAGCTCGCGGGCAATGGCTGCACCAAGGGGGATAGGCACGGCATTGCCAATTTGCCGGGCGATCGAAGTTTTCGAGCCGGCCCACATATATTCATCGGGGAATCCTTGAAGACGCGCTGCTTCATGATGAGTTATGGCTCGATTTTCGGTGGGATGCAAATAGCGTCCTTTTTCCGGTTTGAAGAACTCAGTCCTAATGGTTACGGATGGTTTGTTCCAACTCAAACGTCCCATAACGTCCGCCGCTCCAGTTTTGTGATTCTTCCAGCAGTCAGGAAGCAGCTGAGGAGGTATATCAAACCGGTTTCGACCTGGACCTATATGCTTGAAACGTTCAATCGAAATATCGCGGTACCGGCGAGTCAGATGTAGTTCGTTTGTCTTGAATAGGCCGTTTATTTTGGAACCTTGGAACTCGATTGACCGGACTGGCGCCTCCGTCTCGAACACTGAGGTAGAGAGATCTGAGAGAACGTCGGCAACAGTGACGTATGTTTCCTTGGAGTGGGTCGGGGTTGGAAAATTCGGGGCGCCTAGATCACGGTGCCACCCTAAAAGGACAGCCCTTTTCCGAGACTGGGCGGCACCGTAGTCGGCAGCATTAAGAATCTTAGCGTCGAAGGCATACTGCTCAAGCAGCCCGCCAGGCTGAGTCATCTCTTTAAACTCGGCAAACTGGGGGGAAGAAGTGAAAGTAGCAACATTTTCTACTACAAAATACTTTGGTTTGGCTCTAACAATTGTTGAGGCATAATGGCGCCAAAGGAAGTTGCGGTCATCCTCGACGTCTTGTTTGCCGAGGGTTGAGAAACCTTGACATGGCGGGCCGCCGATGATCACGTCGACGGACGGTACCTCGTCCTGCGATAGCCAGTCTTCAATGCGCCCAGCGAAGACACGGTCTTGTCCAGGGTGATTCGCCGCATAAGTTGCAGCAGCAGCGATGTCCAGTTCGACTGCTTTGACAGTCTCATACCGTTCGTCAGCGTCGGTGAAACCTCGTGAAAGCCCTCCAGCGCCAGCAAAGAGGTCGAGAACTCGGATATTCCTTGGGGCTAGGGCTGCACGATCTTTCAACTTCATTCCACCAAGAGTAGCCGGCCGCAACGACAAGCCGTGCCAACCCGCCCGGTTTGAATGAAACTGATAGACACAGTAGTAAGTTTGACTGGGCAGTGGCTGCCAGCTGGCATCCACCTGAGAAATTGGAGCTTGGGGGCAGTTTGGAAGTGCAGGAAGGCTTGAGCGGGCGCGACGGGCGGCTGGGCGGCAAGGACGCTCACACCTGTGTCGACGGCTGTAACATTGCCTTATCTAGCCTTCGCGCGCCCTCACTAGCGCGGTTCGAATTTTGTCTCCAGCTGGGTCGTGTTCGGCGGTGGAACCCTTGGAGCTGAACACCGTCGCGAGTTGGGCCAAAGAGGAAACGACGGAAGTGCATCCCGAGGAGCCCCTGACTACCCGCAGGGTTCCTCCCGTCGGAGGCGTGAGTGAAAGCCTTGGAGGAAATCACACGCTTCCGTCAGCCCTTGCAGACATCGTGGATAACAGCGTAGATGCGGGAGCTGGCGTCGTTCTCATAACTTTCGTGACGGAGGGTCAACGCCTGGTCCGCATCGAGATAGCAGACAACGGAAGGGGGATGGACGAAACCACCCTTGACCATGCTATGACGCTCGGCTTCACACGCGAGTATTCAGACAGGGACCTGGGACACTTCGGTGTCGGACTCAAGTCCGCTTCGTTCAGCCAGGCCAACACCACTACGGTGTGCTCAAAGTCCGCTGATTCGCAGCCCGCTGGGAGGCGGGTGGACCGACGCCTGTACTCCAAAGACTTCAGCATTGAACTTCTTTTTCAATCGCTGGCGCAGAAATTTTTCGGCTTGCGGTCACAATTGTTGCCTGGCAACACAGGGACGACTGTTGTGTGGGAGGACTTACGCCACGCTTACAAAGGGGCAAGCGATGTCGATGCCGTTGCCTGGCTGACATCAGCACTTTCCGAGCTGCGGGCACACCTCGGGGTGGTCTTCCACCGGCTGCTTACGCCAAAAGAGCTACAAATTTTTACACTATTGATTGCCAGGGAAGACGTTGAACTGGCGGTTGCAGAACCCTGCCCACCCATCGACCCTTTCGCCTATCCGGTGAGTGGTCACCCCTACTTTCCGAAAAAGTTGAGCTCGTCAAGTGGGACATCTGAAGCGGGCACGAGTGCTCTGACATGTCACATCTGGCCTCCTCGGGTTGACATCACCGGCTTCAGGATTGGAGGAGTCCCAGGCGAAAAATTCCAAGGCTTTTACGTATACAGACGCAACCGGCTTCTCAGTTTGGGTGGCTGGGCTAACTCCGCCCACCCCAGCCGAACCCGTCAACTAGCTCGTGTCGCTATAGAATTTGACAGTTTAGATGGCTCTCAAATCAGCATGAACTCTGAAAAAAGAGGTGTGCGATTTAATCCCGGCTTTCACAATTGGCTAAGTAACGCGACGACCGAAGATGGCTTTTCGTTTTCCGAATACTTGGAGGTTGCGGAGACAGTTTTTCGCACTTCTTCCATTCGGACGAAGAAGCGTAAGGCAGTTGCGCCCCTGGGCCGCGGCTTCGCGCCACAGGTACGGCGTGCCCAACGAGATGAAGTGCCGCTACTGAACGTAGATCCCGTCAATGTGCGATGGCGGAAGTTCAAAACTAACGGCTTCCTTGAAATCGACTTCGAGTCGAAAACCGTATGGTTAAATATGAGGTATCGAGCGCACTTTTCCCGAGAATCTTCGAGTCTAAACGATGCTCAGATCCTGAAGACACTAGTGTTCCTGTTGACGCACAGCGTCTTTGAAGGTCAGTATCTGGGTTCTCGTGACAAGGATCGGGTGCAATACTTGCAAGATATATTGGCAGTTGCGGCGGAAGTAGAATGGCAGGGGTTTGACAAGTATGAGCGCGACAGCTGAGGCTCCCGACGGTCGACATTTGTCTCATGACACTCTCCGGCGTTTATGGTCTGCGGGAAACCCTATAGCCATACCCATCAGTGGTAGCCCAAAATGTATTCTTCAGTTTAATCCAGAACATCAGAGCATTTCATTGCTTACGGCCGCCGCTGGTCCCGATCCTGACGTTGCCGCGTTGAAAAATATTGATCTACTACATGTTACGGACGATTCGGCTCAGATGCGCGAACTCCGCATGAACGTTTCAGAACAAGTAATGGCCGGCCACTCGTTTCTTTGCCTAGTGGCGGATGAACTGCAGCTCCGCCATATCAGCTTTGCCGCAGCCGTGGCTGTGGCGCTCAGAACCCATCGATCAATCCTCGAAGGACGTGGTGGGCTAAGTCTCGAACAAGAGGTCGGCCTATATGGCGAGCTACTTTATCTCGAATACCTGATGTCAGATGTGGGCGTGCACTCTGCCCTTGACACCTGGATGGGTCCGGACTCGGAAGAACATGACTTTGTATTCCCTTCCACCTGTATTGAGGTCAAGACCACATCAAGGGAACGCAGGCGCCATTGGTTTTCTGGTTGGACGCAGTTAGAGCCCGACGTAGATGCAGAATTAGTTGTTCTTTCGCTGCAGATCACCAAGAGCACAACGGACGGTGGCAGAACCCTATCCCAGCTGGTGAGGGACCTGCGGAATCAGGCGCTTACTGACGTAGTTCTCCTAGATATGAAGCTTGAGGCAGCTGGCTGGAACCCTGAACATGCCGATCTCTATCACACGTCCTGGAAGCTTCGTTCTACACCGGCCTCCTATCGTGTGGATGAAAACTTTCCTGCCATCACGCCTAATGTTTTAAGGCCAGTTGTCCCTTCAATGGACTATATAACCGATCTCAGGTATGAGATCGACCTAACAAATTATCCAGCCCGCAATAAGCCAGTCTGGCCCTTAGCGACAACTGATAGCAGGAACTGAGAGGGTAACCGTGAGTAATCGACCAGAATGGGCGGGTGCACTCAATAACGCACTCGTCGGAATGTACAATCAAAATCCGCGACCGCTTCTTCCTGTGTTGAGTGCGCTGTGGGGTGACGTTAGTTTTGATTTGCTAAATGAATTCATTGATAGTGCAGACGAGAATGATGCAGCTCTGACGCAACTGAGAATAACGCTAGCAAAATGGGACTCGCTGCCCAATCTGTCGGTGACTGAGGAAAGCGGTGAGCCTCGCTCGCCCGAGAGACGTGACTCGATCTATAGTGCTCTGCAGCTAGATGAGAAGTCTCGGGAAGTTATCGCTCGGCGTTGCCCCGTTTTTGAGAAACCCGTCACGCGCGTTTCTAAGGCATTCGAACCATGGTATCGGGAGTCGAAGAATCTCCGATCCAGCATGTATTGGGATCACTACACTGCCTTTCTAAGAGATGTAAAGGGCTGGAACGCTGAGGCGCTGGCGGGACTTGAGGAGACCACGACCGAGGTCGTTGAACGGCTGAGCGATCCAACCAGAGTTGATGCCAAGCAGACAAAGGGCCTCGTTGTCGGCTATGTGCAGAGTGGTAAAACCGCGAATTTTACGGGTGTAGTGGCGAAGGCCGTGGATGCGGGCTACCGTATGGTGATCGTCCTTACGGGACGAATTGAAATACTCCGCGCCCAAACTCAACGGCGGCTTGATATGGAGCTCATGGGGCGGGAAAACATCCTAGCAGGACAGGATCCTGAAGATCCCCAAGTGAGGCAAGAGCTCGACTACCAGGATGACGACGATTGGATCAAGGGCAGGTTTGTCGAACACGGAACGGACCTGACCGATGTTCAAAACGCGCCCTACATTCGCCGACTCACTACTCGTGGGAAGGACTACGAGAGACTCAGTCAAGGACGCACTCAGCTCAGGTTCGAACGGCGGGATAAGAGCAAACCGTTTAACCATCCCGACAATTTATACCCAGCGGATGCATATGTTGCCGTGGTAAAGAAGAATAAGGCGCCTCTTGAAAAGCTGATCAAGGATTTAACGCCAATCAAGGGTGATCTTGACAATCTTCCTGTCTTGATTATCGATGATGAATCCGATGAAGCGAGTGTCGATACCACTTCCCCGAAGCGATGGAACTCAGTTCGTCCCTCGAAAGAAGATCGGCAGCGGACCACGATAAATAAGTTGATTTCTCAAGTTCTGCAACTGTGCAAGAGATCGCAATATGTTGGCTACACCGCGACACCGTTTGCCAATGTGTTCATCGATCCAGATGATGAGCGGGATCTCTTTCCATCAGATTTTCTCCTGACTATCCGCCGTCCTCCGGGCTATATGGGCGTCAGCGACTTCCATGACGTGGATAAGCGTTGGGAGGATGAAGACCGCACTTGGGAGAATTGCAATGAGATGGCCTACATACGGCCCCTGTCAGGCGACAAGGATGACGACCCCCAGCGATATCAGAGCGAACTTCTCCATGCATTAGACGCATTTGTCCTTAGTGGTGCAGTGAAGAAGTATCGTTCACAACTGACGGGACGTGATTTCAGACATCACACCATGCTCGTCCACGAGTCGGTAAACACCAAAGAGCACATCCAAACGAGGGACTTTATCCAAAAGACTTGGGATGCTGCCGCTTTCACGTCCGGTGCAGGCATAGCCCGCCTACGCGACCTCTGGGAAAAGGACTACGTTCCTGTGATGCGTAGTCGCAATGAAGGGCAACCCATTCCGTCTTCTTTCGATGAGCTGCGCCCGTACTTAGGCGAAGCAGTCGCGCAAATAACTATAGACGGCTCTCCCATCATGATTGTTAACTCCGATAAGGATGTTACTGAGAAGGTACTTGATTTTGAGCGCGACCAGGTCTGGCGGATCCTAATTGGCGGTACAAAGCTTTCTCGTGGCTTTACTGTTGAAGGCTTGACAATCTCCTATTTTCGTAGGAAAGCGGGACAAGGGGATACTCTGATGCAGGCTGGACGCTGGTTTGGTTTTCGAAGCGGCTACCGCGACCTGGTTCGGCTCTTCATAAGGCGGGACAATAATGTGGATCTGTATGAAGCATTTGAAGCCCTATTAATGGATGAGGAGAAATTCCGCCGCGAGCTGGAGCAGTACGATGGCTTCGATGACGACGGCCAGCCGATTTTGCTGCCGAGTCAAATTCCTCCTCTGGTCAGCCAGCATCTACCTTGGTTGAAGCCTACTGCTCGCAATAAAATGTGGAATGCCGTGCTCGCCCAGAAGGCGACTGCTGGTCGAATGCAAGACTTCTACAATCACCCTGATCTTCGCAACCTAAAGTTAAAGGAAAGCAACTTTGAACAAGTTGGACGTAAGTTGTTGGGCTCTGTAGGCCGCAACACAACACAACTCGCGTCCGATCTGCCTGGTGCTTCGACGCACTTTTCCGCTCGCACGGGTGTCATTGCGGGCAATGATTTCTTTAGATTGCTAAAGCTCATGAAATGGCATTCTGATTACTCCGAAAAGTTCTTGCCTGTCCTGGCATTCATCGAAAAGGCGACGGCGGAAGGTACTATCGAAGATTGGCAAATAGTGTGGCCACAGCCTTCGAAGTCGGCGGAGATGGTCACAATTGATGGGTTCGAGTTCCCGGTTCCCGTGATAAAGCGCTCGAGACGAGCGAAGCGCACGGACTTTGTCGGTAGCGATATAAAGCATCGATCTGTTTGCGAAAAGGTAGCTCATGGAAGACCAACAGGTGGGCTCGCTGCTCCAAGCAGGACTCGAGGGTCGGTCCTTGTATACCTGGTTGACGATCGGAAGAGGGACGGGGAGGGTAACCCCATTGGCGTCCTGACCGACCCGGGAAACCTGGTTGTTCTTTTCTCTATGGCTATACCAGCTGCCGCCACACCCAAACCTAGGGACTATGCCGTCTGGACTGTTCGTCGCAACGACATGGCAGAAGAGGCTGCCGTCACTGCGTTGTAGCGAAGATGGACCGGGATCTGGACCACTTCCTATGCCGCATCTAATTCCCCTAAGCGACATAGGAAGTGGCAGGAATTGAGGCAAGCGCATGGTGTCGGGCAGCCGGCAACGTTCTGCTCTGTTTCCCCGGGCTAACGCTCCTTACCTATGCCGGCTCTTCGCGGTTGATGGGGAATTGAGTTCGTGTCGTTGAAGACAAAGGGGCCCGTGGCCCTGCTGGGATGAGTGTGTCTAAGCATTCAACCTGGAACAGGACCACGAGCCTTGAACGAGCCTACCGGGGTCGCAGCCGATGCTGCCACCATCCTCTTCAACCTGCCCGACTACCGTGTCATCTCCACGACCATGTCCGCTGGCCGCCGTCAGGTCATCGTCGAAACTGACGCGCTACCGGGCTGCCCGAGCTGTGGGGTCATTGCCTCCCGGCGGAAGGAACGCCGCCTTCAACGGCTCCGCGATATTCCCGTCGCCGGGCCGGTGGACGTGCTCTGGTCCAAGTACCGCTGGTACTGCGAAGAGTCAGCGTGCGACCGGCTCTCGTTCTTCGAATCCACGCCGCAAGTGCCGCGCCGTGCCCGGTCGACGAGCCGGCTGCGGGACCAGCTCGTGGACGCGGTCATTCGCTCCGGCAGGGCTTTCTCGGAGACAGCTGCCGGCTTCGCCGTGTCCTGGTGGATGGTCCGGGCTGCGGTGACCGAGGCCTGCCTGCTGCAGCTGCCCGACGTGGACAAGCTCAGCCCGCGGATGCTGGGCCTCGATGAACACCGGTTCCGGTCCGTGCGCTACTTCCAGGACCCATCAACGAAGGCGTGGACCAGGTTCGAACCGTGGATGACAACCATCGTCGATCTGGACACCGGCCAAGTCCTCGGCGTGGTCGACGGCCGAGACCACAAGGGCGTCGGGGACTGGCTCTTCGCCCGGCCCCTGCAGTGGCGGCTGGCCGTGCAGGTCGTCGCAATCGGGCTCTTCGTGTTTGGTGGGGAATTGATTCCGTGTCGTAGCTGAAAAAGGGGCCCGTGGCCCTGCTGGGATGAGTGTGTCTAGCATTCAACCTGGAACAGGACCACGAGCCTTGAATGAGCCTACCGGGGTCGCAGCCGATGCTGCCACCAGCATCTTCAACCTGCCTGACTACCGTGTCATCTCCGCCAGTGTGCTGGGCGATGGCCGGCGCCGGGTCATCGTCGAAACTGACGCGCTACCGGGCTGCCCGAGCTGTGGGGTCATTGCCTCCCGGCGGAAGGAACGCCGCCTTCAACGGCTCCGCGATATTCCCGTCGCCGGGCCGGTGGACGTGCTCTGGTCCAAGTACCGCTGGTACTGCGAAGAGTCAGCGTGCGACCGGCTCTCGTTCTTCGAATCCACGCCGCAAGTGCCGCGCCGTGCCCGGTCGACGAGCCGGCTGCGGGACCAGCTCGTGGACGCGGTCATTCGCTCCGGCAGGGCTTTCTCGGAGACAGCTGCCGGCTTCGCCGTGTCCTGGTGGATGGTCCGGGCTGCGGTGACCGAGGCCTGCCTGCTGCGGCTGCCCGACGTGGACAAGCTCAGTCCGCGGATGCTGGGCATTGATGAACACCGGTTCCGGTCCGTGCGCTACTTCCAGGACCCGACCACGAAGGCGTGGACACGGTTCGAGCCGTGGATGACAACCATCGTGGATCTGGACACCGGCCAAGTCCTCGGCGTGGTCGATGGCCGGGACCACAAGGGCGTCGGGGACTGGCTGTTCGCCCGGCCCCTGCAGTGGCGGCTGGCCGTGCAGGTCGTCGCAATCGACCCCTCCGCGGCGTTCCGCAAAGCCTTACGGATGTGGCTTCCCCGCACTGCTGTCGCCGTCGATCACTTCCACCTGATCTCGCTGGCCAACCAGGCAATGACTGAGACCAGGCAGAACCTCTCCCAACAGGTCAAGGGCCGCCGCGGCAGGGCCATCGACAAGGCCTGGGCCCACCGCATGCTCCTGCTGCGCGGCGGTGACACCCTCACGTGTAGGGCCGCCCTCCGACTCGAGGAAGTGTTCGCCCTGGACGATCCAACCGGCACCCTCCAGGCCGTCTGGAAGGTCAAGGAACAACTCCGCGCCCTGTTGCGCACCGGCTCCCTGGAGGACGCCGCGGCGGCCAAGCAGGTACTCGAGGAGCTGGTCAAGGAAGCCGCACGGCCGGAGACGAACAGGCTGTACCGTACAGTCTGCCGGTGGTGGAAGGAGATCGAGGTGCTGATCATTACCGGCGCCACGACAGGCAAGGTCGAGGCGAACAACACCGCAATCAAGAACATCAAACGCACCGCCCGCGGGTACCGCAACGCCGCCAACTACAAATCGGTTATTCTCTTGAGAAGTGCCGTCAGGACGGCGGCATGACGCTCATTCCAGGGATCCATTTCCCCACGAACCGCGAAGAGCCCGCAATCGACCCCTCCGCGGCGTTCCGCAAAGCCTTACGGATGTGGCTTCCCCGCACTGCTGTCGCCGTCGATCACTTCCACCTGATCTCGCTGGCCAACCAGGCCATGACCGAGACCAGGCAGAACCTCTCCCAACAGGTCAAGGGCCGCCGCGGCAGGGCCATCGACAAGGCCTGGGCCCACCGCATGCTCCTGCTGCGCGGCGGTGACACCCTCACGTGTAGGGC
The DNA here is from genome assembly GCF_057747955.1 of Arthrobacter sp. SDR-2R. Taxonomy (NCBI): domain Bacteria; kingdom Bacillati; phylum Actinomycetota; class Actinomycetes; order Micrococcales; family Micrococcaceae; genus Arthrobacter; species Arthrobacter sp. SDR-2R. The sequence continues at coordinate 3,777,601 of NZ_CM173231.1, read as the reverse complement.
CGCCCTCCGACTCGAGGAAGTGTTCGCCCTGGACGATCCAACCGGCACCCTCCAGGCCGTCTGGAAGGTCAAGGAACAACTCCGCGCCCTGTTGCGCACCGGCTCCCTGGAGGACGCCGCGGCGGCCAAGCAGGTACTCGAGGAGCTGGTCAAGGAAGCCGCACGGCCGGAGACGAACAGGCTGTACCGTACAGTCTGCCGGTGGTGGAAGGAGATCGAGGTGCTGATCATTACCGGCGCCACGACAGGCAAGGTCGAGGCGAACAACACCGCAATCAAGAACATCAAACGAACCGCCCGCGGGTACCGCAACGCCGCCAACTACAAATCGGTTATTCTCTTGAGAAGTGCCGTCAGGACGGCGGCATGACGCTCATTCCAGGGATCCATTTCCCCACGAACCGCGAAGAGCCGGTGAAAGGAGATCGAGGTGCTCGTCATTGCCCGCGCCACGACAGGCAGGGTCGAGGCCAACAACACGGCCATCAAGAACATCAAGAACATCAAGCGTACGGCCCGCGGCTACCGCAACCCGCCAAACTACACATCGGTTATTCTCTTGAGAAGTGCCGCCCGGACGGCGGCATGACGCTCATTCCAGGGATCCACTTCCCCACGAACCGTGAAGAGCCCCTATGCCACCACCTGCAGACCGTGCGCCAGAGCCGGTTCGTCTCCGGCTGCGCGGCCCGCTCGACCAGGACCTGCAGCCGGTCTTTCGCGGCGGCAGCGTCGGCAAGAGAGCCGGTGGTCAGCAGGGCACGGAGCTGTTCCTTGACCAGCCACGCGGCCTCCAGCTTTCCGGTGGCGTCATCGGTCGCGAACACGGTGCTGAGCCTGTCCCGTGCCCGGACCGAGAGTGTGTCCCCGGCGCGTAAGAGCAGTCTGCGATTGGCCCAGCCCGGATCGATGGAGCGTCCCCGCCGGCCATGCACCTGCTGGGTGAGCCGCTGCCGGACCTCGGTGAGCATGTCGTTGCCGAGCTTGACCAGGTGAAATGCGTCGACCGAGACAGCGGTGCGCGGCAGCCACATCCGCAGGGCCTTACGGAACGCCGCTGACGGGTCGATCGCAACGACCTGCACGCCCAGGCGCCACTGAAGCGGACGTGCGAAGAGCCAGTCCCCGACGCCCTCACTGTCGCGGCCGTCCACGATGCCAAGGACCTGGCCGGTGTCCAGATCGACGATGGTGGTCATCCACGGTTCGTAGCGTTTCCAAGCCTTGGTGGCCGGGTCGCGGAAGAACCGCAGAGACCGGTAGCGGTGTTCATCGATGCCGAGCATCCGCGGTGCCAAGGCGTCGACATCGGGCAGCGTCAGCGCCGCCGAATCCAGAGCCCGCTGCACGAGCCACCACGAGACACCGAACGAAGCGGCGGCCCTGCCGGAACCGATCACGGCAGCCACCAAGGCCTCACGGAGCCGGCGGGTGGACCGTGCCCGGCGCGGGACCTGGGCGGTCTCTTCCGTGAATGTCCGGCGGGGGGCACAGGTATTCATCGCAGAAGAATCTCCGCTTGGCCCAGACATCGTCGACAGGACCGGCGACAGGGATATCACGCAGGCGTTGTGGCCGGCGGGAATGCACGCGGCTGCTGATCACGCCGCACGATGGGCAGCCGGCCTCGGCGGTGGCCACGACGCGGATCCGCCGCTGACCGAAGGCAAGGACCTCAGTATCGGTGACGCGATAGTCGGGCAGGTTGAAAATCGCGGTGGCAGCATCGGGGCGCGGGGAAGTAGGCTCGATCAAGGCTCGTAGCTCCTGACTTGATGAATGCGTAGAAAACATCCATCACAGCAGGGCTACGAGCCCTTCAGCTTTCAAGACACGAAACCTGTTTCACCCTCAACCACGGAGAGCTGGCAAACTGCCAGTTCGAGTAACGAAGTTCCGCAGCTCCAGAAACTGAGCTCTCCGTGTCCGCCACTGCAGGCCGGGCCCCTAGGTCTTGTTGAGATGTATGGTCTGCGTGCTCGGCGCCTAGTTGTGGGTCCCTATGCTTGCTCAAAAACAAGGCCCGATTGACACGACTTATCGGTACACACAAAGAGCGGCAATTCGCCGTGGCGTTAGGCCCAATCGATATTAAGGGTCCACTCTTCAGAGCTCATCGACCGTACCGAGATTTTCGCCAGACTTAACACGCTGTGCGGTTTGTGCATATGCGCGCTGAATGTAATCCTCAACGTCATCAACGCCGATGCGCCAGAGGCCACGTCCCCCGATCTGAAATCCTCGCAATTCGCCGGACTTCAGAAGCACCCTGATCTGTGGAACGCCGACGTTCAGTTCCTCCGCAACCTGCTCCACAGTCAGAAATCGCCGGGATGAACCTTCACTCGCTGACATCGTTCAAGTCTATCCAGTGCTGCTGCATGGGCTGCAAGCTCAAAGGGTGCTCGTTCAGCCAATCTCTTCTGGAAGGTGGCTGGTCGGCCGGTGCCAGGAGGCATCGCGTGACCGAACTGTTATTACACCCTTTTGTGCCAAGTCCAATTGGAGCGAGGTTTGTAGGGAGTGCGCCACCAAAGTACCTTTTCGGTGTAGGGCACTATCAGACCCGCCAGGAGAGGAGCAACGAAGGTGGCCAGGAGCGTACGCAGGAAGACTTTCCTGTCCCCGAGGCCTATTTTGATGCTTTCCTTCATCTTCACTAAGAAAGGACCCACCTGAGGACGGTAAATACGGGTGGCGAAGAATTTTTCCGGGATGAAAAGGTGGTACGTGAAGGAGACAGTGCCAAGGGCGTTACTTTTAGGCCAACCTAACTTGTCATCAGCATGAAAATCCCTGAACCGAGGGCCCAAAACAACGTGCCCAAGGCAAAAAACGCGCTGATGTACTTGACTGTACGTTTGAAACTGATTCCCATCCCACTTTCGATGGGCTGCCATTGATCCTTGAAACGCACGCCTCTTTGACAGCTGATGGTTGCATCCGGGTGTGGAAGGCCTGCCTTCCCGTCGCCAGGCAACTGATCAAAGATCAGAAACCCACTCCTAAGCGTGTTGACTGGGTTTCCGCTAATTGTCGAGCCGTCTGCGTAGACGATGTGAAGAAAAACTCGCTGAACTTTGCGATAGTCGGAGATATTGGTTAGGGCTGTGATTCCGTCAAGCGCACGAGATGAACCGTTTACGAAATGTACCCTTATAGCAGTGCCGGGAGCCAGCAGCCAACTCTTCGAGCGCTCTAACCATCTTTTGGACTGGATACATTCCTGACCCAAGCCGATGCTGCGGACGGCTTAGGCCGGGTTCAATTTTCAGCGATGCGCTCATTCTTGCCCTCCTTATGCTGCCGACGCTTCAGTGTAGCTTCGGCTGCAGGGAATTTTCGCACAGGCTTGCTGCATTCACTTGGCAGGTAAGCATTGTTCTCCCGACCGCTCAGATTGCCAGTGATAAGCGGCTAGGAAGGCAGCGCCCAACGCGCACGCGTCTTGACCAACGCGCTATGAACTGCGCTTCGGATACAGCTGGAATCCCAGGCCGTTCTAGGAGTGCTGGATAGACCCGGCGTTCCGCAAAAAAGTGATGACTTTCTAACCCGTACAAGCACGGAGCGGCTAACCCGAGCGGGGAGGGAATGTCACTGCGAGGGGGGCCTACCCCCCAACCCCTTGGGGTTGAGATCTGGCCCAGGGTTGTTCAGAGTGGGCCTAAGGCCGATGGTCGCTTCAACAACCTTCGGTAGCGCAAACCACCCTTCACAATGCAAGAGCGTAAGGTCTTCTACTTCGCGATCGAGATACTTGAGAACCTTTAGGGCATTGCTGTCCGTGACCGGTACTCCGCCAGTCGTTTTCAGGTAAAAGCTTGAAACCTTTTTGCCACGGGCGCGAACTTCAAATCGGAAGTTGCAGCTTGGATACTCTGTTTCGAGGTCCTTTTGCATATCGGGGAGGATAGTCACCAGCCAACTGGCCATGTCCTCCCATGTATCTGCTCCTGTCTGATTGGGTTGGATGTGATCGGCCAGCAGAACGACCATCGCTGGGGGCAGGAGTTTTCTACGCTTCCGCCTGGCGATGGATGCCAGCAAGGCAAGTATTCCCTTCACCAGCTGGGCGGTGATCCCGATCAGCTTCATGAACAGAAAGACATCCCCAGGTATGAATCCGGACGGTGCCCCAACTCCGACGGGCACGGCGAACTGAGATTTGATTCCCGCTCGCTGAAGAAATTTAATGACGTGGGCTGTCATGAGCGCGCTGTTCGGGCATGCCAGTCGGGAGTCGTTATCTACCCTTACGGAGACCCCCACTGTGTTCGCTGGCACGTCAAGGAAGTCTCTCCACCTGCGTTTATCCAGAAGTTCCTGGTTGAACTGACTCACTTCACCCCTTAAGACTTATTACACGGCACCACGCCGCGCAGCACTCCTGTTTCAGCTCAGGACCGGACGATAAGCGGGTACAGCTAATCGTCGATGTCGGCCCATAGGTCTGGATTCGCTTCGAGGCTGTCCGCCAGCGTTCGCGTGGAGATGATGGCGGGGGCTTCGTTGGGCCAATCCGCAGGGAGGTGAGAAGCGTCGGCAGTGACGGGGCGGCGAATAATCTGCCAGTCGTGCCATCCACCTTCCGGCTCCTTTCGAAGCTTGGCCACAACGTTCGTTCGAGCGCGGCCGCTATCCTTCGTATAAACAGTCATCGTCGTGCCCTCTGGGAGGAATTTTAAGGCGGCGTAGAGTGCAGTTTCAGTGTTGAGAACGGTCATATTGCAAACTTTAGCTGGTGGGTTAGGTGCCGGATTCTACCCATCCTAGAAGCGGCAGGACGTAAGTTGCACTAGTCACTGCCTTCGCGGCACAGCTGCCGCAGTTGGGTTCCGCTACTCGCAGGACGACCCTCCGAGCAGTATCCCGGGTGAAGGAGTAGTCGTCTCTGCGCCCCGAGGTTGCCTCCTCCGGTCGACTACGAAAACGCCTCAACCCCCCAGGGCACCCACGGCGGAGCCGGCGTCGAGCGGGATGTTCTCCCCGGGCACTCGGCCGCCCAGCGGGCGATGCGTGTTTCTACTCGAACGCCTCGCCGGTACGCTGCCGCCGCGATGCTTCCGGGTGGGCGGCTAGGGCCATGGCAACCAGGAAGGTGGGCACGGCTCCTCGTAGAAGCTAAACGGAAGATCACACTCTGCCCAGGAGCCAGACCCGCAGCGGGCGAGGCGTAACCGATTTGGCTCAGAAGCTCTCGTTCGATGGCGTCGCATGGCCCTCAGTGCTGGATATCAACGAGGAGCGCCACGTTGCCAAGGGAGTATTACCGGCGGTTGAACAAATACAGTTCTTCTGACTTGTTCTATTCACGAGTGTTAATGTGTTGCGAAGGAACCTATTGTGACTGCCCCCGTTTACCTGGACTGCGACACCGGCATCGACGACGCCCTCGCCCTGGCCTACCTGCTCGCCTCGCCTCTTGCTTCCGTTGTGGGGATCGGGACGGTGAGCGGGAACGTCAGTGCCGCCGTCGGGGCCCGGAACACTCTTGACCTGCTTTCGTTGGCTGGCTCTGATTCTGTGCCGGTTGCCGTCGGTGCGCACGATCCGTTGGTTGGCTCCTTTGGCGGCGGGTCGCCATGGGTGCATGGGGAGAACGGTGTTGGGGAATTTGTGCTGGCTCCTTCTGCTGCCTCTGTTGTTGCCGAGTCCGCGGCGGAGATGCTGGTGCGGCTGGCCGGCACGTATCCCGGTACCTTGCGGGTGGTGGCGATCGGGCCGCTGACCAACATTGCCCAGGCGTTGCGGCTGGAGCCTGCGCTGCCGTCCCTGGTGGAGTCCGTGACCGTGATGGGCGGGGCCGCGCTGGCCCCGGGGAACATCACGCCCGTGGCCGAGGCGAACATCTGGCACGACCCCGAGGCCGCCGCCCTGATGCTGTCCGCCGCCTGGGACGTGACCCTGGTGCCGCTGGACGTGACCATGGCGTCGGTTCTGGAGGAGTCCCACCGGCAGGTGCTGCTGGCTTCTGCTGCGTCGGTGCCGCGGGCGCTGGGGGAGATGCTGGGCTACTACTTCCGCTTCTACGAGGGCACCTACGGCCGGCCCTGCTCCGCCATGCACGATCCTCTGGCGGCGGCGCTCGCCGTTGGCGCTGTGAAGCCTGCGCTGGCACCCGTGGTGCGTGCCGCCGTCGACACCTCTGACGGGCCCGGCCACGGGCAGACGGTGTGCGACATGCGGAGGCTGTACGCGGGGTACCCGGAGGTGAAAAGCGCGCGGTGCCGGTTGGTCCTGTCGCTCGAGGAGGATTTCGCCCCGCACCTGATGCAGACGCTGCTCAGCCACTTCGAAAATGCTCCACTGCCAGCGATATGCGACGAGGTCATCGCGTAGCCTTCCGTCCGGTTCGCTCTCTGGCCTCGGCGTTCAGCGCTTTCGTGGAACGTTGTTGCGGACGTCGGCTGCCTGGGCTTCGTCCAGCAGCCACCGCTGGTGCTTCGGATGATCAGGGTTTTTTCCGGAGATAGTCACGAACGATCAGTCCCGGGCGCTGCTCATCGGTGTAGCCCAACTCGCGAGCCAATTCCGCGGGTGTGTAGGTAGCCATGGCTCAGTGTATGCGTGACCGATAAGGACGAACGGGACGCAGGCGCGCTGAGGCTTGGGGTCAGGACTGGAACTGCTGCATCACCGAAAGATGGCCTGCCTTGGCGGAGACCAGGCACTTGGCCAGGTAGAACGGCCGGTTGCCCTGCCGCACGTACTGCGTGAGGACCAGTACCGGGTCCGACGGGCGCAGGTCCAGCAGCTTCGCCCGGCTGGGCCCCACCTGGCTGAGGCTGATCTGGCATTCGCCCGGCCCGGCCAACCTGCCCAGCTGCTTGTTGAGCGCGGCAAGCAAAGTGGTGCCGCCGTCGTCCTTGATCTCAAGGGGCGCGGCGAGGCCCTTGCCGAAGCTGACCGGCTGGGCCGTGACGTTCTCCTGCAGGTGGGCGATGGCCTCGCCGTCGCGGATCAGGACAGATTCCCACAGCCAGCAGTCGGTGCCAGGCTCCACGCCGATGCCGGGGGCGACGAACTCGGACGCGGCCTGGCGGATGGCCTGGGTGCGCTTGACCTCGAGCGTCTGTCCGGGGCCGGCGAGGACTTCCTCGAAGGGGCGGATGCGTTCAATGCCGATGCGGGGGAGCGTGTCCGAGACGAAGCGTCCGACGCCGCGCCGCGCCCTGATCAGGCCGTCCTCCTCCAGGAGCATGAGGGCCTCGCGGACCACCGTGCGGCTGACCTTCATGTCCGCGCCGAGTTCCGTTTCGGTGGGGATCATGCAGCCAGGGGTGAGGAGGCCGTTGCGGATGGCCTCGGCGATGCGCGAGTACACCGCCACACGCAGCGGCGAGCCGGGCTGGGCGGCCACCGGCTGGGACAGGAACCGGGCGGCGTCCTGGTGCACGTTTAGCCTCGCTTTTGTGGTGGTGGTCCGGGGATTTCCAGCCTACTTCAACGTCCGACGCGTTTGTTGGACAAGTGGAAGCCCGTTCAACCGACGAACACAATTACCGGGCTCCTGCCAAGCTAAATTACGGCGTCCGGGCAGGCTCAGCCAAAGAACGCACAGGAAGCGCGGAACGCCGAATACCGGGGATCACCGCGCCCCATCAGCTGTCCCAGAGCCTCCACCGCCTCAATATCGGCAGCACCCATGTCCGTGGACAACCACCGCATCAGCAGCCCGGCATCCCCATTGGCCCTTACCGCCGACCCAACGGCCAGGTTCAGCTGGTCCCGCAGCAGCTGCACCGCCAGGACGCCGGACCGGCTGAGCAGCGGAGCGGTGTAGGCCTCCAGCGCCTCGGCCACGCGGCCCTCGTGCAGCAGCCGCAACACCCGCCCCGAGTCCGAGCACCCAATAAGTCCGGCAGCAAGCCGGTACGGGTTTGACTCCACCGCATCGCCCAGCATCGACCGCACCCGGAACATCTCGGTGCGGATGCCCTGCGGCGTTCCAACATCGCCGTGCAGCTCGTAGGCCAGCTCGTCCGCGGACCACCCCTGCCTGCGGGAATCCAGCAGCGCCAGGATCTCCGCCCGGCGCAGCGTCAGCGGCACCCGGCTTCCGTCGGCAAAGACAGCGGCTGGCCGGTCGCCCAGGAGATCCAGCCGCTGCACCGCAACACGGGGCAAGACAGGCTGCCGCGACGCACGCACGGAAGATGACGCCCCCAGGGAGGCGCCGTCGTCGGGCGTTCCCAGCAGCGACTCCGCCACCCGGACCGCGCACCGCACCATCCGAAGCGTGTCCGCGCTGATGGTGTCCAGCGGCCCGGAGACATCCAGCACGCCCACTAGCTCACCCGTCAAAGGGTCCGTAATGGGCGAGGCCGTGCACGCCCAGTCGTGGTGGGTGCGGACCAGGTGCTCGGCGGAGAACAGCTGCACCGGGCCGCCGTTGACCAGTGCCTCGCTGATGGCGTTGGTGCCGATCCCCGCCTCGGACCAGTCCGCACCTTCCGAGAACTCCAGCCGGTCCGCCCGGCGCAGGGCCTCCCGGCTGCCCACCCGCCACAGAATCTCCCCGGTGGCGTCAGTGAGCACCAGCAGGTGGCGGCCGGAACTGGAATCGTCGGCCAGCAGGTCCTGCAGCGCAGGCATCACCCGCTGCAACCGGTGCTCGCGCCGCAGCTGAACCACCTCGGACGGATCGTGCACGTGCCGCGGGCTGTGCTGGTCCGGGCTGATGCCCAGCGCCATGGACCGTCGCCACGATTCCGCCAGCGGTGTGGGGATCTCCGGGCGCGGGACACCGGAGATCACCAGTTCATGGGCGCGGCGCAGGGCACGCGCGTACTTCGCCGGGTCCGAGAACCTCAGGCCGTAGTCCACCGTCTCCTCCTCACCGCCGGCGTCCTTGCCGGCAGCGCCCGTGTAACGCGCTTGTTACCCCCGCCGCGTTCCAATAGTGATGCAGCTCACGACCGCCCCAGCATACCGCAGGGACCCCGGCGGGATGGAGCCGCCCGGACCACCTGAGGGACCGCACACAAAGGAGTGGAGATGACCGAAACACCCACCGCCGCCGCGCAGGCCTGGCTGGCCCGCCTGGATGGCGCCCTGCAGCGCCGCGACGTGGACGCCGCGCTGGACCTCTTTGAGGAGGAAAGCTACTGGCGCGACTTCGTGGCGTTCACCTGGAACCTGAAAACGCTGGAAGGCAAGGCGGACATCCGCCGGATGCTGGAAGCCACGCTGGACCATGTTCAGGCCGCCGGCTGGGCGCTCGCGGAGGATGCCACCGGCAACGCGGGCCGGGACGGGACCGTGGAAGCCTGGATCACGTTCGAGACCGGCGCCGCCCGCGGCTACGGCCACCTCCGGCTGCGCAACGGCAAATGCTGGACGCTGCTCACCACCATGCAGGAGCTGAAGGGCTTCGAGGAGAAGAAGGGCCCGCGCCGCGAGCAGGGCGTGGCGCACGAGATCATCCGCGGCCGCCGCTCCTGGAAGGAGCTCAAGGAGGAGCAGGAGGCGCGGCTGGGCTACGAGGAGCAGCCCTACTGCGTGATCATCGGCGGCGGGCAGGGCGGCATCGGCCTCGCGGCGCGGCTGCGGCGGTTGGGCGTGCCCACCATCGTGATCGAGAAGAACCAGAACCCGGGCGACTCCTGGCGCAACCGCTACAAGTCCCTGCACCTGCACGACCCCGTCTGGTACGACCACCTGCCCTACCTGAAGTTCCCGGACGACTGGCCCGTTTTCGCCGCCAAGGACAAGATCGGCGACTGGCTGGAGCACTACACCCGGATCATGGAACTGAACTACTGGTCCGGCACCGAGTGCGTGGGCGCCGAGTACGACGACGGCACGCAGGAATGGGCGGTCAACGTCCTCCGCAACGGGTCACCAGTGACCCTCCGGCCCAAGCAGCTCGTCTTCGCCCTGGGCGTCTCCGGCTACCCGAACATCCCCGCCTTTGACGGCGCCGAGAGCTTCCTGGGGGAGCAGCGGCACTCCTCCCAGCACCCTGGCGGCGGGGACTGGACCGGGAAGAAGGCCGTGGTGATCGGCTCCAACAATTCCGCCCACGATATCTGCGCCGACTTGTGGGAGCACGGCGCCGATGTCACCATGGTCCAGCGCTCCTCCACGCACATCGCCCGCAGCGAATCCCTGATGGACCTGGCGCTGGGGGACCTGTACTCGGAGAAGGCGCTGGCCAACGGCGTCACCACCGAGAAGGCCGACCTGCACTTCGCGTCCCTTCCGTACCGGATCCTGCCCGAGGCACAGGTGCCGGTGTACCAGGAGATGGCCAAGCGGGACGCGGAGTTCTACTCCCAGCTGGAGGCCGCCGGCTTTGAGCTGGACTTCGGCGTGGACGGGTCCGGCCTGTTCCTGAAGTACCTGCGGCGCGGCTCCGGCTACTACATCGACGTCGGCGCCTCCCAGCTGATCATCGACGGCCGGGTGAAGCTGAAGAACGGGCAGGTTTCCAAGATCACCGGCAACGCCGTGGTGATGGCGGACGGCACCGAGCTGGAGGCCGACCTCATTGTCTACGCCACCGGCTACGGGTCCATGAACGGGTGGCTGGCGGACCTGGTCTCGCCCGAAATCGCGGACCGCGTGGGCAAATGCTGGGGCTACGGCTCAGACACGCCAAAAGACCCTGGTCCGTGGGAGGGGGAGCTGCGCAATATGTGGAAACCAACCAACGTCCCCAACCTCTGGATCCACGGCGGCAACCTGCACCAGAGTCGGCACTACTCCTCCTACCTGGCGCTGCAGCTTAAGGCCCGGATGGAGGGGCTGGAGACGCCGGTGTACGAACTGCAGCCCAGCCACCACACCCGCTAAAGGAAGAACCCATCATGAAGGCAGCCCGATTCCACGCACAAAAGGACATCCGCATCGAAGACATCCCGGAACCCGAACTCCGGCCCGGGGCGGTGAAGATCGACGTCGCGTGGTGCGGCATCTGCGGCACCGACCTGCACGAGTACCTGGAAGGCCCCATCTTCTGCCCGGCACCCGGGCACCCGCACCCGCTCTCGCACGAGGAATCCCCGGTGACCCTGGGGCACGAATTCTCCGGGACTGTCTCCGAGGTGGGCGAACGGGTGACGGGCCTGGCGAAGGGGGACAACGTCGTCGTCGAACCCTACTTTGTGGACGGGACCTGCGACATGTGCCAGGCGGGCAGCTACCACCTGTGCCGGCAGATGGGCTTCATCGGGCTGTCCGGCGGCGGGGGAGGGCTGAGCGAGAAGATCGTGGTGGACCAGCGGTGGGTGCACCCCATCGGGGATATTCCGCTCGATGAGGCGGCGCTGATCGAGCCGCTGTCCGTGGCGCACCACGCGGTGGCGCGCAGCGGCGTGAAGGCGGGCGACACGGCGCTGGTCGGCGGCTCCGGGCCCATTGGCCTGCTCACCGCCGCGGTCCTGAAGGGCATGGGGGTAACCACGATCATCAGCGAACTCACCCAGGCGCGCAAGGAGAAGGCCACCTCCAGCGGCGTGGCGGACCACGTCCTGGACCCCAGCAAGGAGGACGTGCCGGAGCGGGTGCGGGAGCTCACCGGCGGGACGGGCGCGGACGTCGCCTTCGAATGTGCCGGCGTGAACGCGGTGCTGGACACCATGCTCGACTCCGTCCGGCCCGCCGCCGTGGTGGTCAACGTGTCCATCTGGGGCGCGCCCGCCACCGTGGACATGCAGAAGATTGTGCTCAAGGAGATCGACCTGCGCGGCACCATCGCCTACGTCCGCGACCATCCCGCCGTGATCAAGATGGTGCAGGAGGGCAAGGTGGACCTCAAGCCGTTCATCACCGGCCGGATCGCGCTGGAGGACCTGGTGGAGCAGGGCTTCGACACCCTCATCAACCACAAGGACACCGCGGTGAAGGTGCTGGTGCACCCGTAGGGGCCGGCGGGCGGGTGCCCGGCATGGGAGGAAGGACGACGGCGGGACGCAAGTGCCGCCGTCGTGCTTCCCTTTGCGAGCTTTCTACTTGCGGGAGGCTGCCTGGCGGGCGCTGTTGCGCACCACCAGGGTGGGCGGGATGGGCGTGCGGTCCACGTCCCGCCCCTCCATGGCGCCGATGAGCACCTCGGTGCTCATCAGCGCCAGCGCGTTGAAGTCCTGCCGCACGGTGGTCAGGGGAGGCAGGAAATAGTCAGACCCCTCAACGTCGTCGAATCCCACGATGCTGACATCGTCCGGAACCCGGATGCCGTTTTCGGTGAAAGCGCGGATCAGCCCCAGCGCAGTGTGGTCACTGGCGGCGAAAATGGCCTGCGGAACCTTCCCCTCGCGTACCAGCCGGAGGCCCGTTTCATAGGCCCACTTGGGGCTCCAGTCGCCTTCGATGCACAGCCCCGGCTCCAGCCCCGCATCCCGCAGTGCCGCTTCCCAGCCACGCTTGCGGACCCGTCCATCGAACCAGTCCATGGACCCGGCAATATGGGCGATGTCCGTATGGCCCAGGTCTATGAGGTGCTGGGTGGCAAGCCTGGCGCCGAGTTCCTGGTTTTCCGAGTAGGTGAAGACATTGGGAGTCGAGGAGGCTCCGGCGGCGATCATCTCCACCGGTACACGGCATGTGGCGTTCCAGACGGCTGCCGCCATATCCACAACCGGCGCGATGACGATGATCCCTCCCACGCCGCTGTCGTCCAGGCTGTCGAGGGCGTCCTGGACAGACTCTTCGTAGGGTTTCTCGACGCTGATGACCGTTGTGGCGAAGCCCTTCTTCCGCGCAACGTTTTCAAGCGCCAGCAGCGTTCCCACGGGGCCGAACCGCGGCGAGCCGTCGGAGAGTATGCCGATGGACGTCGAGCGGTTGGTGACCAGTGCGGTGGCTGCCCGGTTCCGCCGGTAGCCGATGTCCTTGATGATCTGGAGAACGCGTTCGCGGGTTGAGGCGCTGACGTCCGGCGCGTCGTTCAGGACCCGCGAGACAGTGCCAAAGGAGACGCCCGCCATCTGCGCCACATCGTTGATGGTGGGTTTCCTGCGCGACGGCGCTGCCGGAGGCCCGTCATTGCCCTCCCGGCGGACTGCCATGCCTGCCATGCCTCTCCTTGTCCTGCGCTGTGCGAGCTGAGCCTGGGACAGCTGTGAGCCCGCTTAAGCTTACGTCCCTGCCCCCGCAACAGCCTGCCATGTGATCGTTGACACGCGCTCCGTTAGCGTTTACGCTAATTACCGTAAACGTTCACGGAAGCTTCGTAAACGTTCACGGGGCAAATTTGGACTAGAGAGTGAGCGGTATGAGCGACACAATCGCGGCCGCTCTTTCACTCAATCCAGGGACCAGCTTCCGGAACGTCGATGAAGCCCAGTGGGCTCATTTTGAGGTACTGCTTACGGGCGCAGCACGTGATGATCTCGCAGCAGCTGTCCGCACTTTTGTCCCCGCCGGTTCCTCGGCAGTTATCGGCGTATTCGATGACAACATCCTGTGGGCAAGCCTGGTTGTCTCCCTCGACCAATCCGGCACGCCTGTGTCACTGACGACCATCCAGGGGTCAGTAGTCCAGGCCGCCGGTGGCATGGCAAAGGTGGCAGGGGAGGCTGTGCGGTGGGTGCAAACCCACCACGGGCCGTGTTCATTGGGCCTTTTCGTAGACAAGGTCCACGCGGAAGCCTTCGTGAAGGCTGCCGACAAGGCGGCCGCTGTCCGCACAGCCGCAGCCGCAGGCGGCCTTGTCCTGTCGCCGGTTCCCCCTGCCCTCGCCATAGCGCTGGCCTGACTCAAACAACCACACCACCCATTCCAAACAAGCACTGGAGAACAATGATGATCCGCAGGCTTCCCCTGGTGGCCTTGGCCGCAGCTCTGTCCCTTTCCGTCGCATCCTGCAGCAGCTCAGCAGCGGGCACCTCCAATGCCCCTGATGCCGGCGTTTCCGAGAAGGCCCAGCAGGCCCTCGACAAGATCAAGGGACAGGTCATGAGCAAGGGTCCCAACGGCGAAACTCCGTCCCCGGCCTCCGCTGCGGACCTGACGCCCGAAGAGATTGGAAAAATCAAGGCACTCAATGCCAAAGCCGCCATCGTGATGCACTACGGCGGCAACGACTGGGCCAACGCCCAGACCAACGGCCTCAAGAGCGAGTTCGAAAAGCTCGGCATCCAGGTGATTGCCACAACGGACGCCAACTTCAAGCCGGACAAGCAGGTCTCGGACATCGAGACCGTGATGACACAGAACCCGAACATCATTGTGTCCATCCCCACCGACCCCGTGGCCACCTCCTCGGCCTACAAGAAGGCCGCTGCCGCCGGAACCAAGCTCGTCTTCATGGACAACATCCCCCAGGGACTGACCGCCGGCAAGGACTACGTTTCGGTCGTTTCCGCCGACAACTACGGAAACGGCGTCGTCTCCGCACACCAGATGGCCAAAGCCATCGGCGGCAAGGGCAAAATCGGGCTGGTTTTCCACCAGGCTGACTTCTTTGTGACCAAGCAGCGTTACCAGGGCTTCAAGGAAACGATCACCAAGGAATACCCCGGGATCCAGATCGTCGAGGAGAAGGGGATCGCCGGTCCGGACTTCGCCGGTGATGCGCAGGCAGCCGCAAACGCCATGCTGAGCAAGTACGCCGACCTCTCCGGCATCTGGGCGGTATGGGATGTCCCGGCCGAAGGTGTCATGGCTGCCGCCCGCGCCGCGGGCCGGCCGGACTTGAAGATCGCCACCGAGGACCTCGGCAAGAACGTCGCCATCGCGCTGGCCAAAGACCAGCTCGTCGTCGGGCTCGGCGCCCAGGTTCCCTTCGACCAGGGCGTCACTGAGGCCCGGCTGGCCGCAGGCGCCCTCATCGGCAAGCAGGCACCGGCCTACGTGGCGCTGAGCGCACTGCCGGTGGACCACTCCAACGTCCTGGAAGCCTGGAAGCAGGTCTACCACGAGGACGCCCCCAAGGACATCCAAGAGTCCTACAAGAAGTAGCCAGAGCCGACCGTGCGGGGGCTGCAATGCCCCCGCATGGTCCCGAAAGGGCAACAATGAACACCGCAGACAATGCCGTCGAAATGCGTTCGATCTCCAAAGGCTTCAATGGCGTCTCCGTGCTGAAGGACGTCAGCTTTGACGTCCGGAAGGGCGAAGTCCACGCCTTGGCAGGCGGCAACGGCGCCGGAAAATCCACGCTCATGAAGATCCTCCAGGGCGTTTACCAGATGGACGCGGGTGAGATCCTCATCGGCGGGAAACCCACCGTCATCAACTCGATCCAGGAAGCCAAGGCAGCGGGCATAGGCATGGTCTTCCAGGAATTCAGCCTGGTACCCAGCCTGACCGTGGCCCAGAACATTTTCCTTGCCGCCGAGCCACTCGGTGCGGGCGGGTTCATTGACGACAGGGCCTCGGTCCGGCGGGCCAAGGAGATCTTCGCCGACATGGAGGTCGATGTAGACCCCCAGGCTGAGGTCTCCCGGCTGGGTACCGCGTACTGGCAGCTGACCGAGATCGCCAAGGCACTCTCGCAGAATGCCCAGGTGCTGATCATGGATGAGCCCACCGCCAGCCTTGCCCGGCACGAGTCCGAAGCGCTCTTCGAACTGATTGACCGGCTCAAGCAGCGCGGGATTTCCATCATCTACATCTCCCACCGGATGGACGAGGTCTACCGGCTCGCGGACCGGATCACCATTCTCCGTGACGGCCGCCGGCTCCTGACCGAACCCTTAAGCGCGGTGACGCCCGAACAGATCGTCGAAGGCATCGTTGGCAAGAAAATCGAAGGCCAACTTGCCTACCGCGAGCGGGCGGACGTGGCCCATGGGGGAGCACCCCTGCTGGAGGTCCGCGGCCTGAACGTCGGGCGGCGGGTGAAGGACATCTCCTTCACGCTTCGGCCCGGCGAGATCCTTGGGCTGGCAGGGCTCATGGGAAGCGGGCGCACCGAACTTGCGCGCGCCCTGTTCGGCATCGACCGGCGTGACAGCGGTGACATCCTCATCCGGGGGAAGAAGAGCACCCTAGCCTCACCGCAGCAGGCCATCGACGCCGGCATTGCCCTCATCCCCGAGGACCGGCGGGCGCAGGGCCTTGTCCTGGACCATTCGGTCCGCGACAACCTCCTGCTGCCGCTGCTGGGCCAGATTCAGCGGGGACCCCTGCTGGACGGTGCCAAGGGCAAGGAATTGTCCTCGTCCCTGATCAAGAAGTTCGCAGTCAAGGTGGCCCACCCCCACCGTCCTGTCCGGCTGCTCTCCGGTGGCAACCAGCAAAAGGTGGTCATCGCTAAGTGGCTGGGCACCAACCCGGACATCCTCATCCTCGATGAACCGACGGCCGGCGTCGACATCGGCACCAAGAGCGAAATCCTGGACATGATCCGCGAACTCGCCAGTGCCGGCAAAGCCGTCATCGTCATCTCGTCCGAGTACCCCGAACTACTCGCGGTCAGTGACCGCGTCCTCGTCCTCAAGGACGGCTCCGTCATCCGTGACATCCCCCGCAGCGAGATCGCTGACGAGGAATATCTTCAACTTGCAGTCCAGGGAGTCTGACCAGTGAGCAACGCAAACACCATCACCCCGCGCGAGGCCGCGGTACCCCGCAATTTCGGGTCCATGCTGAAAGAGCTGGACTGGCGGCGCTACGTCATCTACATCGGCTTCGTCGTCGTCTTTATCTTCTTCGCCGTCCTGCTGCGGGACCAGGGCTTCCTGTCCCCGCAGAACCTCCTCAACATCTTCCGGCAGACGGCCACCATCACGGTCATCGCCGTCGGAATGACGTACGTCATCTCGTGCGCGGAAATCGACCTGAGCGTGGGCTCCGTGGCAGGCCTTTCCAGCGTCTGCACGGCCATGGCCCTGGCACAATGGGGCCTGGTCCCCGGCATCCTCGCGGGCCTCGCCGTCGGACTCGTGGTGGGCTCCGTCAACGGTGCACTCGTCAGTCTCCTGGGTATCCCTTCCTTCCTGGTGACACTGGGCATGCTGGGCATCGCCGTCGGTGTGGCGCAGTGGATCACCGCCTCGGCCCCGCAGCCGATCCTGGACGACACCTTCAACACGCTGTTCGGGTCCGGAGACTTTGGCCCGGTGCCCGGCCTGGTGGTCTGGAGCGCAATCTTCGTCGCCATCGGCGCCGTCGTCCTGAACCGCACCAGGTTCGGCCGCCAGGTCCTCGCAACGGGCGGTAACCGCAACGCTGCCGAGTTCACCGGCATCAACACCAAGCGCATCAAATTCCAGGTGCTCCTCATCTCGGGCATGGTGGCCAGCGTTGCCGGCATGCTGTACGCCGGCCGCCTCCAGTCCGGCCGGTTCCAGTGGGGATCGGGCGATGAGCTCTCCGCGATCGCCGCCGTCATCCTGGGCGGTACCAGCCTCTTCGGCGGATTCGGCTCCATCATCGGAACGCTCTTTGGCGCCCTTCTGATCGGCCTGATCAACAACGGACTGATCCTGGCCGGCCTGGACAGCAGCCAGCAGCAGGTGGTCCGCGGCGCAATCATCATCCTGGCCGTCGCACTGGCCCGGAAGAAGTAGCACCCGTGGCTTCCCAACTACGCGCCGGAATTATCGGAACAGGCTTCATGGGTTCCGTCCACGCCCACGCTGTTCGTGCAGCTGGCGGTGACGTCATTGCAGTCGCCGGACGCACCCAGGCTTCTGCCGAAGCCGCGGCATCCGCGCTCGGTGCCCGCTTCGCAGCCGAATCCCCGGAAGCGCTGATCGCACGAGCAGACGTGGACGTGGTCCACATCTGCACCCCGAACGCCACCCACTCCGACCTGGCACGCAAGGCCATTGCGGCAGGAAAAGCCGTGATCTGTGAAAAACCCCTGGCCACCAGCGTGGATGATGCCCTGGAGCTGCAAGCCCTCGCGGACCAGGCCGGCGTGGTCACCGGTGTGCCATTCGTGTACCGGTTTTATCCGGCTGTCCGCGAGGCACGCGACCGCATCGGACGCGGCGACGCGGGCAACCTGTGGCTCCTGCACGGCTCGTACCTGCAGGATTGGCTGGCCGGCGCAGAATCCACCAACTGGCGGGTGGATTCGACCATCGGAGGAGCCTCCAGGGCCTTCGGTGACATCGGCGTCCACTGGTGCGACCTCATGGAATTCACCACCGGGCACAGAATCACCAGGCTCGTGGCGAGGACCAGCCGCGCGTACGACCAACGCGAAACCGGCGGGCAGTTGTCCTCCGTTGCCACCGAGGACGGCGCCACGCTCCTGTTCGAGACGGACAAGGGCGCCACAGGGTCCCTGGTGGTCAGCCAGGTCAGTCCCGGCAGGAAGAACCGCCTCTGGTTCTCTTTCGACGGAACCGAAGCATCATTCAGCTTCAACCAGGAACAGCCGGACACCCTGCACGTGGGCCGCATCGACTCACGCTCCGAAATCCCTGTCGGCCCGCAAACACTCACCACCCCGGGCGGCCGGCGGTACGCCAAACTTCCCCCGGGCCACCCGCAGGGATACCAGGACAGCTTCAACGCCTTCGTCGCAGACGTCTACGCGGCTGTCCACGGTCAGGAACCCGCTGGCCTGCCCACCTTCCGCGACGGACTACGCGCAGCACTCCTTACCGAGGCGGTCGTAGCCTCGGCTGCCCAGCAGCGGTGGGTCGACGTTCCCCACACAGACAACCTCATCGGATCACTCAGATCTTCCCCGGCAGCTGAAAGGCAGAAGCAATGAAACTCGGTTACTGTTCCATCACCTGGGGCGGCGTGGTCGGCCACCCGCAAGGCGTGACGAGCGTGAAGGACCTCTTCTACATGGCCCATGGGTCCATGCGGGACGCCGTCCAGGACATCGCATCAGTCGGATACCAAGGTGTTGAAATGTTTGACGGCAACTTGGCCGAATACGCCGACAAGCCCGAAGAACTTAAAGAGATCTTGAGCGGCAACAGCATCGAGCTGACCAGCGTCTATACCGGGGCGAACTTCATCTACGCCGACATACTTCCGGACGAGCTGCACCGGATCCGGCGTGCCGCCGAGCTGGCTGGCAACTTCGGAGCGGAACGGCTTGTCGTGGGAGGCGGGGCACGCCGCGCGGCCGGCACCACCGACGAAGACTACCGCCGGCTCGGCGACGCGCTGGACCAGGTAACGGACATCGCCGAAAGCTTCGGGCTGTCGGCAAGCTACCACCCGCACCTGAGCACCATCGTCGAGAGCCCGGACGAGCTGGAGAAGCTGATGCCGCTCACGCGGATCGGCTTCTGCCCGGACACGGCCCATCTTGCTGCCGGCGGGGCCGACCCAGCCGCCGTCATCCGCAAATACCCGGACCGTATCCGGCACGTCCACCTCAAAGACTTCCAGCAGGACCCCTTCAACTTCCTCCCCCTGGGGCAGGGCGAGCTGGACTTCCCGGACATCATCGCCGCAATCCGGGAAAGCGGGTATGACAGCTGGCTCATGGTGGAGCTCGACAACTACGACGGTGACCCCCGGGAAGCCGCGGCCCTCAGCAAGAAGTACCTCGAAAAGCTCCTCTCTCACTAATTTTTCAACCGCGGGGACTGCCCCAGACGGCAACTGCCCCGCCTTCCGGAAGGAACACGATTCACATGCAGAACCTCAACGTCGGCCTCATCGGAGGCGGCTTCATGGGCAAGGCCCACTCGCTGGCTTACGCCGCCATGCCCATGTTTTTCTGGCCCGCACCAGCCATGCCGGTCCGAAAAGTCATTGCGGAAGCCAACCCGGATCTCGCGGCGGAGGCGGCCCGCCGCTTCGGGTTCGAGAACTCCACAGCGGACTGGCGCAGCATCATCGACGATCCGGACATCCACGTGGTGGACATCGCCACGCCCAACCACCTCCACGCCGAGATTGCCATCGCCGCCGCCGAAGCAGGGAAGCACATCATCTGCGAAAAGCCCCTGGCGCGTACGGGCGAAGAATCCAAAGCGATGTACGACGCGGTCAAAGACAAGAACATTGTCCACATGGTCGCCTTCAACTACCGGCGCACGCCCGCCGTCGCGCTGGCAAAGAAATACATCGAAGAAGGGGCAATCGGACAAATCCTCAACTTCCGTGGCACCTACCTGCAGGACTGGAGCGCCGACCCCAACTCCCCGCTGTCCTGGCGCTTCCAGAAATCCATCGCAGGTTCCGGCGCCCTCGGCGACATCGCAACGCACGTCATTGACATGGCGCGCTACCTGGTCGGCGAGTTCAGCGCCGTCAATGCCCTCCTGTCCACCTGGATCCCCGAGCGGCCGCTGCAGACCGGTGGCGCCGACGCGCTCGGCTCCGTACGCGGCGGTGAAGGCCCACGCGGCCAGGTTGATGTGGACGACGAGGTCATGACCATGATCCGCTTCGCCAACGGCGCTGTGGGTTCGGTGGAAGCAACACGCAATGCCCACGGACGGAACAACTACATCACCTTTGAAATCCACGGGACCGAAGGAAGCATCGTCTTCAACTACGAGCGGCGGGATGAACTGCAGGTCTGCTTTGCATCCGACCCGGGTGACCGCCGGGGATTCCGCACCGTTTACACCGGGCCCGCACACCCCTACGGAGAAGGACTCTGGCCCATCCCTGCCCTCGGCATTGGATACGGCGAAACGAAGATCATCGAGGCGCACGACTTCTTCAAGGCCATTGCGGAAGGCGGCAGCGTCAGCCCGAGCTTCGCCGACGGCTACCAGGTGGCCCTCATCGATGACGCAATCGTCGAGTCCGCTGCAAAAGAAGCGTGGGTCGAGGTTCCGCAGATCGACGCATGACCAAAAGGGAGGGGCGGCGGCCATGCCGCCCCTCCTGCCGGCACAGGAGCACCCCAGGAGGTAAAAATTGGGACAGACAACGGTCAGCCAGGTAGAAGCGCAAGCCTGGCTAATGCCAGTGTTCACCGCAAAAGCAGGGCGCGAAGCCGCGCTTCATGAAGCACTCATGGGGCTTCAGTCCGCGAGCCGAAAAGACGCCGGATGCCTGGAATACACCGTCTTCTCCGATGGTCAAAGGCCAGGTACTTTCATCCTTTTTGAGGGATGGGCCCGCCGCGCCGACCTCGCCGCCCACCACGAAGAAGACCACGTAAAGGAATTCGTGAAAGGGGTGCAGTCACTGCTGGCCGAACCGTTCTCCGTAACCCCCATCACCCCGCTTACGTGACACTAAACGGCCCTCCCAAGCGGAGCGAAACAGGTAGTTGCAGCCCAAAAGACAGGTACCGGCCAACGGTGACCTTGGGGTTGCCCGGTCTATAGACTCCGGCTTGAGCAGGTGATCTTCGTCCGGGCCGCAACGCCCGCGCCACAACAGGATTTGCTCTCGAAATGGGGGAAACGTGATGCAGCTACTGAGCACAGGGTCCGGGCGATACCAGGGTTCACCTTCATCCGCTGCCCGCCTTCGCGGCCGGAGTGTGGCACTTATCGGGACGATCCTGGCGGCCCTCATCCTGGCGGGCACTATCCCTGCAACCGCTGCAGCCACGGTGACCTCCACCATTCCGGTCGGCTCAAGCCCCAGGGACGCCGCGTTCACCCCGGACGGATCGAAAGCCTACGTCACCAACTGGGAAGCCGGCACGGTGTCGGTCATTGATGTCGCGTCGGGCACGGTGGCTTCCACGATCCCGGTCGGGGCGGGTCCGCTGGGTGTTGCGGTGGCCCCGGACGGGTCGATTGTTTACGTCACCAGCGGGGATTCCAACGCGGTGTCGGTCATCGACGTGGATTCGGGGACGGTGGCTTCCGCGATCCCTGTCGGGGCGGCTCCGTTCGCCGTTGCGTTTGCCCCGAGCGGGTCGATTGCCTATGTCACCAGCGGCGGCAGCGGTTCAGGCACGGTGTCGGTCATCGATGTGGCCTCGGGCACGGTGGATTCCGCGATCCCGGTGGGGCCGCTTCCGAATGCCGTCGCGTTCGCCCCGGACGGGTCCAAGGCCTACGTCACCAACGGGCAGGACTCCAACATGGTGTCGGTCATTGATGTCGCCTCGGGCACGTGGACCTCCACGATCCCGGTCGGGTCATCTCCCACGGGCGTGGCGTTCACCCCGGACGGGTCAAAAGCCTACGTCGCCAACAACGAGGGCGACTCCGTATCGGTCATCGACGTTGCGTCGGGTACGGCGACCTCCACCATCCCGGTCGGGTTTGCCCCGGACAGTGTTGCGGTCGCCCCGGACGGGTCGGCGGCCTACGTCACCAACTCCGGTGCCGACACGGTGTCCGTCATCGACGTGGCCTCGGGGACGGTGACCTCCGCCGTCACGGTCGGGACGCATCCGACCGGTGTTGCCGTGTCCCCGGACGGGTCGGCCGCCTACGTCGTCAACACCGTTTCCAACACGGTATCGGTCATCACCGTGGACGCAGCACCGCCGGTGTTCACCGCGGCCACACCGCCCACCAAGGCGAACACGCGGACCGCCTACAGCTACACGTTCGCCGCCACGGCTGCCCCCGCCCCCTCCTTCCACGTGTCCTCCGGTGCACTGCCTGCAGGCCTGAGCCTGGATGCGGCCACGGGTGTCCTGTCCGGCACCCCGGCCAAGGCCGGCAAGTTCACGTTCAGGGTGACCGCCGCCAACGGTGTCAGCCCCCATGCGGTTACGGACCGCATCACAATCACCGTGACCAAGGCGAAGGCCCGCTGAGCGGACACGCCACGGTCGTCGAACAGCCCCGTAGGGCGGGCGGACGCAGGGCTGGAAGGAACGACGACGGCGATACGCAAGTGCCGCCGTCGTCCTTCCTGCCCTGCCTGCTGGCCACAGCCCGGGTGGCCGGGAAAATATCAAGGGGCTTTCCCCCTATCCAGCCGGGCCACGCGCGCGGAAGATAAGCCCATGAAAAAGCTTGTGCTGGCGAGCTTCGCCGCCCTTCTCCTGGTTATTGGCTCCTTTCTGGGCGGTGTGGTCCCCGGCAACGCCGCGGCCGACCCTGCCATCACTGCAGGGCAGATCCTGGTCAAGTTCCGCGACAATGCCGCCGCCGCAGGCGCCCTCAGATCGCACGGGCTGACCGACGGGCCCGACGTCGGCAGCACCGGCGCGCACCTGATCACCGTGCCGGCAGGGAAGGAGCTGCAGCTGGTCGAAGCGCTGGGCCGGAACCCCGCGGTGGAATACGCCGAACCGGACTATGTGGTCACTCCGGCCTCGGACGACACCTACTTCCCCAGCCAGTACGCGCTGCAGAACACAGGCCAGTCATTCACGAACACTGCCGGTACCGTGACCGTAGGCAAGGGCAAACCTGACGCGGACGTGGACGCGGTCGAAGCCTGGACCGTCACCACAGGTACCGGGATCCGGGTGGCTGTCCTGGATTCCGGCGTCGCGATGGACAATCCCGACATCAACCCGAAGGTCGTGGCGCGGACCAACTTCACCACGTCCAGGAGCAACGACGACAACTACGGCCACGGAACCCACGTCGCCGGAATCGTTGCCGCCACCGCCAACAACGGCATGGGCGTGGCCGGCGTGTGCCCGGGATGCAGCATCCTGGCCGGGAAAATCCTCAGCGACACGGGGATGGGATCAAGCTCAGGCCTGGCGAACGGCATCAACTGGGCCGTCAAGAACGGCGCGAAGGTCATCAACATGAGCCTGGCGGTCGGCGCGTCAACCACCCTGGAAACTGCGGTCAATAATGCCTGGAACGCGGGTGTGGTGCTGGTTGCTGCGGCCGGCAACGGTGGGAACACCTCCATGAATTACCCGGCCGCGTACGCCAATGTCATTGCCGTGGGCGCAACCGACAACAACGACACGAAGGCGACATTCTCCACCTATGGCACGTGGGTGGACGTGGCAGCGCCGGGGGTCAGCGTTTACTCCACCTTCCCCAACCACCGGTTTACCCTTGCCAGGGAGTACAACCGTTCCCAGGGGTATGACATCGGCAGCGGCACCTCGATGTCCTCGCCTGTTGTCGCCGCGGTGGCCGCGCTCGCCCGCAGTGCCAACCCCGGCGGCACCACCTCGGACATCCGCGCAAAGGTCGAATCCACCACCGACGCGGTTGGCGACATCGGGAAGGACTGGGCCCATGGCCGGGTTAACGCCTGCAGAGTGGTCGGGGCGCTAGGTTGTTGACCCTTCCGGCGGCGTGGAGCCCGTTGTAGGGTCGTGGCGTGATCGTCCCCGATATCTCCCAGAACGCCGTGGCGGTGGCGGATCACTACGACGAGCTAGACCCCATCTATCGCCGGGTCTGGGGCGAGCATGTCCATCACGGCCTCTGGGTGACCGGCCATGAGACACCCGGCGAGGCCGTCGAGGCGCTGGTCGAAACAGTTGGCGACCGGCTGGGGCTGATGCCGGGCCAGGCGTGCCTCGACATCGGCTGCGGTTACGGCTCCACAGCGAGGCGGCTCGCAGTGACACGAGGTGTCCGGGTCACCGGCTTCACGCTGTCCGCTGCGCAGGCCCGCTACGCCGCCGCGCATGGTGTACCGGACGTGGACATCCAGGTCCGCGACTGGCTCGCCAACGGCCTTGACGACGCCTCGGCCGACGCGGCCTGGGCGATCGAGTCGAGCGAGCACATGGTGGACAAGCCCAGGTTCTTCGCCGAGGCGCACCGCGTGCTGTCACCCGGCGGCCGCTTGGTCATCTGCGCGTGGCTGGCCGAGACCGATGCCAGCGGGTGGAAGGTCCGCCACCTGCTGGAGCCGATCTGCCGCGAAGGGCGCCTGCCCTCGATGGGCACGCGCGAGGAGTACGAGGCGATGGCAAGGGCGGCGGGCTTTGCGGTCGCCGGCTATGAGGATGTCAGCAGCCGCGTCGCCCGGACCTGGCCGATCTGCGCCGGCCGGCTCGTGAAGTTGTTGCTCACCGACGGCGAGACACGCCGCCTCGCCCTTGGCGCACGCAACCGCAACTCGTTTCTGGGCATTCCCCGCCTGATCCTGGCCTACCGCACCGGTGCGATGCGATATGGCATATTCACGCTCGCCAAGGCTGCGGAGAGCGGGCCGTAGCCCGCACGCCAACTGCCTCAGGGCAGCGGCTGCCGTTCGCCCACGCTGACGGAGGACGACGGCGGCAGGTACTCACGCCGTCGTCGTTCCATCCGCCGCTGCTGGCCCGGAGACGGAATATGCGCACGCTTGGCCCGGTTGCACCTGGCGCAGGCCGCCACGAAGTTCTGCAGACTGGTGGAACCGCCCTTGGACCACGGGTAAAAGTGGTCGCCGTGCTCGGCCGGGCCAAGAACGACGGCGGCCACGCCGGGGACTTCGCCGATCAGGGGCAGCCGCCGTCAGAAGAAGAAACTGTCTGTAAGGATGGACCCATGAATGAGAGCAGCATCCGCCAATTCCAGGAATCCATCACCATCAAGGCATCAGCCGAGACCCTCTACAACCTGGTCTCCGATGTCACCCGCACCGGTGAGTGGAGCCCGGTCTGCACGTCGTGCTGGTGGGACGACCAGGACAGCGCTGGCCAACCCGGCGCCTGGTTCACCGGGCATAACGAGCTCCCGAACCGGACCTGGGAGACCCGCTCGCAGGTGGTGGCTGCCGAACGCGGCCGCGAGTTCGCCTGGGTGGTGGGCGGCAAATTCGTCCGCTGGGGCTTCACGCTCACCCCCGCAGCCGACGGAACCATCCTGAGCGAGTCGTGGGAATTCCTGCCGGAGGGAATAGCCATGTTCAAGGAGAAGTACGGTGAGGCGGCTGACGCCCAGATCGCCGACCGCACCCAGCAGGCGCTGGACGGCATTCCGAAAACGCTCGCCGCTATCAAGCGGATTGCGGAGGATTCAGGGGTGGACGGGGGTGGCCGCCTCTTTTCCTAGCACCGTTGTCCAGGGGCGGGCGGTCCAGGACGTCACGACGCCAGCTTTGACGTAGGGATCGGCGGCTGCAAAGGCCTTTGCCGCCTCGAGTGCGTTCTCGCCGGTGAAGATCAGCAACCCGGTGAAGGGTCCGTCACCAACGGCCCCGCCCAGCAGAAGCTCGCCGCGTTCCACTGCTTCCCAGCCCGCCTTGAGGTGGTCTGAACGGTATTGTCCGCGGGTCTGAAGGTAGTTGTCCTCGTAGGTGTATTCGAGCACGGCGTGCATGTGGTTCCGTCCATTTCGTTGAGTGGTTTCGCTCGTTGTAGAAGTAGCGTACCCATGGCTGGCGCTGCTCAGGGCTCCGAATGGACCCCGGGCTGTTCGTGGATGCCGCACCAGCCGGCGATGAACAGGGCGATGCTCTTGGTGATCCGGCGGATGGATTCGACCGAGACCCGCTCGTCGAACCCGTGGATCGACTCTGAAACGGGGCCGTAGACCAGCGCCGGCGTATCGGCATAGAGCGTGAAGACCCGGCCGTCGAGGTAGCCCGGCGTGGTGAAGCTTTGCAGTTCACTGCCGAACACCTGCTCATGGGTGCGCTCCAGCATGGCCTCTGCTTCGCTTCCGGGCTCCAGCACATAGCCCTCGGAGAAGAAGCCTGTCTTCACACCGACCGCGTTGATCGGGTCGGGTCCCCGGCCCAGGGAGGCAAGGCAGTCCTGAAGTTCAGCCCATGCCTGCTCCGCGGGGATGCCGGGATATATTGCCGCGCGCACGTCGAACTCGCACCAGGCCGGGACGCTGGAGGGCCAGTCCCCGCCCTGGATGCCGCCGAAGTTGAAGTTGATGGGGTGGTCCAGGTCTTCGAAGTAGCGGTGCTGTCCGCGGTCCGCATTCCACTTCTCTTCGACCTCCCGCAGCGCAGAGATTGCCGTATACGCTGCGTCGATGGCGTTGAAGCCGGTGCCCATCTCACGGGGATGGGTCGGATTCCCGGTGACCCTGACCCTGAACCAGAGCACGCCGACGTTGGCGCGCACCAGCATGTCTTCTTCTGGTTCGGGGATGATGACGGCGTCGGCACGATAGCCGCGCATCAGTGCGGACAGGGAGCCGTTGCCTGTGCATTCCTCCTCGACGACGGACTGGAAGTGGATGCGACCGGCGGGCTCGAACCCCGCCGCGCGGACAGCGTCGAAGGCGAAGAGGTTGGCTGCGAGACCTGCTTTCATGTCTCCGGCGCCGCGGCCATACATCCATCCGTCGATGATGGGGGCGTCCCAAGGGTAGCGGGACCAGGACTCGGACGGACCCTCGGGGACGACGTCGATGTGGCCGTTAAGGATAAGGGATCGGCCCTGCTCGGAGGCTGGACGGTACGTGCCAACCACGTTGGTCATGCCCGCATAGGAAACCGTTGTGGGCCCGTAGCCCTCATGGGCGGACAGGTCATCGGCGTCCAGCTCCCACCGGTCCATCTCCAGGCCACGGCCTGCCATGGCCGCATGCATCAGGTCCTGGGCGCTGCCCTCCCGGGTGCGCAGCGACGGGTGCTTGACCAGGTCCTGGGTGAAGGTCAGCTGGGCATCGAAGGCGGCGTCGACGGCCTCCAGGATGCGGAGTGTTTGGTCGTCACTGAGCAATTTTGTCTCCTAACGAAACGGGGAGCCGTCCGGTGGACGGCTCCCCGTTCTGGTGGTTGAGCATTCGAAAGAGGGTAAAGCTTGGGCTACTGTCTGCGGCCGGCCCTAGCTGCCGGCGACAAGCTTCTTGTCCTGGACCCGCAGGCGCTCGCCGAAGAACCCGCCGACGGCGGTGAGCAGGGAGATGATCGCCAGGATCAGGGCCGCACCCCACGACTGGTTACCGGAGACGCCCAGCATGGCCGTGGCCAGCAAGGGCATGAATCCACTGGTGGCACCTGCGATGTTATAGCCCAGGGCCACACCGGAGTAGCGCAGCTTCGGCGGGAACAGCTCGGTCAGCAGGGCACCGTTGACGGCGTACGCCACCGCTATAAGCATGATCCCGACGGTGATTGCCAGCGTAATCAGCAGTGGGGATTTCGTGTCAATCATGGCGAAGAGGGGGAAAGCGGCGACGGCGCTGACGATACCGCCCCACATGGTGACCTTGCCCGGCCCGATCTTCTCTGCGAGCCGGCCCATGAGGAACGTGACTCCGATCTGGGCCACGGCGGCAACCAGTGTTGCGTTGACCATGACGTTCCGGTCCACCTTCAGGGTGTTGGACCCGTAGCTCACCGCGAAGGTGGTGATCATGTAGAAGCCACCCACGCCGAGGAGGGCCGCGAGTACGGCCACGAGCAAGCGGCCGGAGGCGTGGCGGAAGACCTCGAACGCCGGAACCTTGGACGTTTCACCCTGGGCGAGCAGATCCTTGAAGATGGGGGATTCTTCCACCTTGAGGCGGATCCAGAGCGCGATGCCGAGCATGGGGAAAGCCAGCAGGAATGGAATCCGCCAGCCCCAGGCGTCAAAAGCTTCCGACGGGAATAGGAGGACGAGCGAGAAGGCGCCCGAGGCCAGCAGCGTAGCCACCGGCGAACCGACCTGTACCAAGGCGGCGTACCGGCCCCGCTTTTCAACGGGGGCATGCTCGACGGCCATGGTTACCGCACCGCCCCATTCACCGCCGACAGCCAGGCCCTGGACAAGCCGCAAGACGGCGAGCAGGATGGGCGCCGCCAGGCCGATGCTGCCGAAATCGGGCAACAGGCCGATGAAGGCCGTGGCCGCGCCGATCATGACGATGGTCATCAGCAGCGCGGGCCGGCGTCCGTAACGGTCGCCGATGTAGCCAAAGATCATGGCCCCGATCGGACGGGCTGCGAAGCCGACGCCGAACGTGGCAAAGGAGGCCAGCAGCGCCGCGGTGGGGTCCATATTGGTGAAGAACAGCCGGTTGAAGACCAGCGCCGCAGCCGTGCCGAAGAGGTAGTAGTCGTACCACTCCAGCGCGGTCCCGACGAAGGCGGCACGGGCAATCTTTCCTGCGTCCTTGCCGGAGATCACCGGAGGAGCACCTGCGGCGGGGGAAAGTGAATTTGAGGTGGTCACTGCGTGGGCCCTTTCGAGCGGGGTTGAGTTCTTGCATCTCGGGTCCCGCGGCGGGCGAAGGGCGATGGCCTGCACTGCTGCGGTGATTATTCGAGAGTAGGTGAGTGATAACGCCCTAAACAATGATAATTTCCACCCACTTTCGGCCCCTTTCTTAGGCATTTTCACAAACTAGTCGGTGAACTCGCTGTAGCGGCTGAGGGCGATGAGTGCCCGCGCGGCCTCGCCCGGCACTGTGAGGTCAAGGCCGATCGCCTCGTGAAGGCTGTGGAGGCGGTTCACTACGGTGTTGCGGTGGCAGAACAGCTCCTCCGACGTTTCTTTGATGGATCCGGTCCGCCCATAGCTGCGTGCCACCTCCAGCAGGCGTTGGCGTTCGACGGGCGTGCACTTGTCCAGAGCGTTCTTTATGGAGGTGGAAAAGCCTGGAAACTTCTGCTCCAGGAGGCCGCTGGCGATTCCCATCCATGCGTCCTCCATCGTGGCCAGCCGGGTGCCGCGGCGCTTCTGCTGTGCCAGCACAAGTGCCGAAGCCGCAGCGGAGGGAACGGCATCCAGTCCCTCCACTCCCGGTACGTACCCGGCAGGAAAGGCCGGCGGTTCGTGACGCCAGGTCAGCCCCTTCCGCTGCTGCCGGAAGACATACAGGACTCCGCTGTTCTCGTACATGTAGATGCTGTGGTCGGACTCGAACTGCTGCTGGGCCTGGGATACGGCGTCCAAGGTCACTGCGAGCACTTCGAAGGTCCCGGTGGCCTGCACTTCGAGGGCCGCTGCAAGGTCCTGGACTTCACGTGGGGTGCCAGGTCCGGCATTGAACAGCCGGGAAAGCAGGCGCTGGCGGTACAACTGCTTGTTGCGGGCCAGGCGGGCCTCTTCCTCGGCATAGGCCTGTTGGATGCTGGTCACGTAGCCTTCGACGGCGTCCAGGACCCGGTCCATGTTGGCCACCAGGACACCGATCCCCTTGTCCCGCGCGACCCGTTCCAGCCCCTTCCAGAGAACACGGAAGTCATTGCGGATGGCTACCAGGAACGCGTCGAGGGGAACGCCCTGGCGGGCGCGCCGGGCGGCCACCTCGCGGGGAAGCGTCTGCAGGTCCGGGGGGAGCTCCAACCCGGCCATCTGATAGAGGAACATGTCCATGGTGTCCGCTGCGGTCCGGTAGATGTCCTCCTTGGGAACCACTGCTTCACCATAGGAAATGGAGGAAAAACGCTCCAGGAAGTCGTCCACCAGCAGGGATCGATCCTTCCAGAGACTCTCCAGCAACTCGGTCCATTCCGGCTCGGTGGGACGGCCGGGACGGAACTCCCTGGCGGTCGTACCGTAGGATCGCGCATCGTCACCATCATTTGCTGTCATGCAGGCATTTTATGCAAAAGCCTAAAGTTTGACCATGAAACAGCGTTCTATATCCATTGAAGGCAGCGATATCACAGAGTTGAATGGACGGAGCCGCACTTTCAGGCCGCGGCCCTAACTCCTCGGAAAGGCCCGGGGACCCTAGCAAAGAGGATCCATGCCCTTCGATCTCCTGATTCGCAATGCACGCATACTGACCCAGGATGCCTCCCGCCCCACCGCGACAAGCCTGCTCATTCACGACGGCAGAATCCTCGATGTGGATCCCGACGCCGGCCTTTGCGGCCACGCCCTCTGGACCATTGATGCCGCCGGAACCACGATTGTCCCTGGGTTCAATGACGTCCACGCGCACAGTGTCTGGTTCGGTCTGGGGCTCATGGAGGCCAACGCAGGGGCAGCGGCAAATCTGGACGGGCTGTACCAGATCATCGCCGAGGCCGCCGCCGAAATGGCCCCGGGGGAGTGGGTTGTGGCATCCGGTTACAGCCCGCTGCTGCTCGACGGCCAGCAACCGGACAGGGACCGGTTGGATGCGGCGGCCGGGGGACGTCCAGTGTGGATCAAACACTCCTCCGGCCACGCCTGCACGCTCAACGGCGTAGCACTGGAGCTCGTAGCCGCCCAGGCCGATCTCAGTGCACCGATCGAAGGCGGAGCCGTCGTCATGGGCGAAGATGGCCTGCCGACGGGGCTGCTGGAGGAAAACGCCATGCGATTGGTGCAGGACATCCTGCTGCCGTATCCGCTGGAGACCATTGAACGCGCACTGGATCTGGCCACGTCACACTACCTCTCCGAAGGAATTACCAGCGTCACGGATGCGGGCATCGCCGGTGGCTGGATCGGCTATTCGCCGCGGGAGTTCGCCGCGTACCAGAATGCCCGCGACAAGGGGATGCTGAGCGTCAGGATGCAGCCAATGCTGGTTATGGATGCCCTCCACGATGTGCCCGGCCACGCCGATGACCCGGCCTCCATAAGCCTCGACGCCGGAATCCGCACCGGCTTGGGCGACGATTGGCTGCGCCTGGGACCGGTGAAGATCTTCAGCGACGGTTCGCTCCTTGGCAGTACCGCCTACATGACCGAGGACTATGTCGGCTGCACCCACAACCACGGCTACCTGCAAATGGACGCGGACCAGCTGCGTGAGTCGGCGCTCAGCGCCTACCGGGCGGGCTGGGCGATTGCGATGCATGCCATCGGGGACCACGCGATCGACCACGCTATTGACATCATCACTGAGGCGCAGGAAAGGTTCGGTTCCAACGCACAGCCCAACCGGATCGAGCACGGCGGCGTGGCCCGCCCCGATCAGCTTGACCGGATAGCCCGGGCCGGCATCGTGCTGGTCCCGCAGCCGCACTTCATCACCGAGTTTGGAGACGGTATGGCCCGCCTGCTGGGCCCCAAACGCACCTCGTGGTCCTATCCCGCCAAAAGCCTGCTGAAGCGAGGAGTTACACTGCCGGGAAGTTCAGACCGCCCCGTCTCCAACGGCCGGCCCCTGGATGTCATGCAGTCGTTCGTGGAGCGGCTGACTCCTTCAGGCGACGTGTACGGCCCGGCCGAAAGGATCACCGCGGCCGAAGCGCTGGCAGCCTATACCACGGGATCGGCCGCCGCCACGGGAGCCGGGCACATCAAGGGCCGCTTGGCACCGGGGTACCTGGCGGACCTCGTGTTCCTGGACCAGGACCCCACCGCCGTGGACCCCTCAAACATCTCAGCCACCCGCGTGCTCGCCACCATGGTGGGCGGGCAAATCCGTTTCGGCGAGGAAAATCTGCCGGCGCCGGTCCGCGCCACAGACCTTGAGGCAGCATTGACAGGGAAGGAAACCCCATGAGCACCGCACACGACGAGTTCCTCGCAGACTTCGCCACGATGTCTGGCTTCGGCGCCACGCCCGGGGGAGGCGTGGACCGGCAGGCCGGCACGGCCGCAGACCATGCCACGCGGGCATGGTTCAGCCAATGGCTGGCCCAGCACGGCTATACCGAATCAGTGGACGGGGCAGGCAACCAGTTCGGCACCCTGGACCTGGTCGCCGGCGCCCCCTATGTGCTGGTCGGCTCACACCTGGACTCCCAGCCGCTGGCCGGAC
Organism: Arthrobacter sp. SDR-2R; assembly: GCF_057747955.1. Classification (NCBI taxonomy): domain Bacteria; kingdom Bacillati; phylum Actinomycetota; class Actinomycetes; order Micrococcales; family Micrococcaceae; genus Arthrobacter; species Arthrobacter sp. SDR-2R. Next base: position 3,745,349 of record NZ_CM173231.1, on the reverse strand, counting down.
GATACGACGGGGCCTATGGCGTGCTCGCAGCGGCCCATGCAGGCGCCCGCGTCGCTGCGGAAGTCCAGGCCGGAAAGCTCCGCCCGACCTACAACCTGGCCGTTGTGAACTGGTTCAACGAGGAAGGCAGCCGCTTCGCGCCCAGCATGATGGGAAGCTCTGTCTTCACCGGGAAGCTGCCGCTTGAGGACGCGCTTGCCACCGCAGACCCTGCCGGAATCACAGTGGCGGAAGCCCTGGCCGCCGGACACAGCACTTCGCAAGGAAACGCCCCGGTCCTCGCCGAGGTTGCACGCTATGCCGAGATCCACATCGAGCAGGGCAGAAACCTGGAAGAAACCGACACCCAAGTGGGGATCGTGGACCGCACCTGGGCCGCCAGCAAGTACCGGGTTACCGTGGACGGAGCCCAGTCACACACTGGCGCCACCCGCATGGAGGACCGCCGTGACGCCCTCTTTGGGGCCGCGCTGGTCATCGCCGCCGCTCGTGAACTGACTGCGGAATTCGAGCCCGGGCTGCTGCACACATCGGTATCCGAGCTGTGTGTCCTGCCGAACTCACCGGTCACCATCGCCCGCCAGGTCCTGATGAACCTGGATCTGCGCTCACCGGACGAGTCCGTCCTGGGCCTCGCCATGGAACGGCTGGGCAAGAGGATTGTCGACGCCGAGGCAGATTCCCGGACGGACATCCGCCTGGACCTGACGCACAACTGGGGTGTGGTGTCCTACCAGTCCAAGGGCGCGGCCTTGGGCAGGGTAAGCGCAGAGAGTTTGGGCTACAGCCACAGGGACGTGATGACCGTCGCCGGGCACGATTCCACCAACATGAAGGATGTGGTTCCGACCGTCATGCTCTTCGTTCCCAGCGTCGAAGGCATCTCGCACAACGAAGCGGAGTACACCCGCGACGACGACGCGTTGCGCGGCGTCGAACTGTTGACGGACGTCACGCGGCGGCTTGTCTGCGGCGAATTGGAAGAGGACTGAGCCGGTAGCCTTTCGAACCAGGCGTTTCGGGGAAGGTTAAGAGGCATGAGCGGTAGGGCCTTGCCCGCTTGGGTGGCCCTACTGTCCTGGCACGGGGGCGCCGGCGCCCCGCCGCAGGCCGGCCGTCACCCCAGCCAAGTCCGTCATGGCGTGGACGGCGTCCTCATTTGCGAGCCCGTTCTCGTGGCAGAGGGAACGCCAGGTCCAGAAGGACACCGCGTGGGCGACGACGGCGCGCAGCCTGGCGCTGCCTGGCTCCGGAAATGCCTCCAGGAGGCGGTCACGGAATAACGTGTCGCGCTCCCGGAGGCCTGTGCGGTGCTTTTCCGGAAGGGCGGCCCAATCGCCGTAGATGTTCCTGAGCATTGGCTCGCCGTCGCGGTAGAACCGGTACAGGTCTGTGAGTCCGGCATGGAGGCGTTGGAGGGGGTCCGGGTGCTCACACCACGCCGAAGGATCTGGCAGCTGCTGTTGTGAAAGCCAGTGCGAGGAGCAGGCGGAAAACAGCGCTTCCTCGTCGGCGAAATGACGGTAGACCGTCAGCCGGGTGACCTGGGCCTGCTCGGCGATGCCCGCAATGGTGGTCCGGGCAGGGCCGACTGACCCGTGGAGCGCCACCGCCGCGTCCACGATGCGCTGCCGGGTGGTGTCCACCTGCTCGGCACGCTTGTTCATCTGGTACTTGCGCGCTTTGGCTGAACGCTGCTGTTCACTCAAAGTATTGACACCGGTCCTGCGTGGGCTGACAATTCGATATACACAACTGTATATCGAAATGGAAAGGGATGGATGCCATGGGCGCTGAGGAGGCTCCGCGGCTGACAGTCGTGCAGCCTGGGGAGGGACGCCAGGGCAGTCTCGGAAGTATCGGGGTTGTCTTCAAACTGTTCGGTGAACACACCAACGAGCAGATCTCCATCGTGGAACACCCGTTTCCGGTGGGGGCCTTGGTTCCAGTGCATATGCACAGCCGTGAGGACGAATACTCAATCGTCCTGGAAGGCGAGATCGGATTCCGGTCCGGTGAGCGCGAGGCAGTGCTGGGTGCCGGGGGCTACATCACCAAGCCGCGCGGCGAACTGCACACCATGTGGAATGCGGGGAAAGTTCCGGCGCGGATGATCGAAGTCATCAGCCCGGCCGGGTTCGAGCATTTCTTCTGGGGACTGGCCGACCAGCTTGAAGCCGGTGGACCGCCGGACCCTGAAGCCATCGGCAAACTGGCCGCAGAATACGGCCTCCAGTTCGGCGAGGCGCCATGGCTGCCGGACATCATCGCCCGGTACGGGCTAAATCCACCCATGGGCTGACGGGAAGGCCATGGGCCTCCAGGTTCCCCTTTACCGAACGGGACGGCGACGTGGCCCCGCCGCGCAGAAGCCGGGCGCGCCGCTGGCCGGAATGGCCGCCGTCGTACTTCTGCTGCACGTGGTGGGCTGGGGAGTGCTGGTGCTGGGCGTCGTCCCGCAGAACCTCCTCCTGGGCTCCAGCCAGGTCTTCGGACTGGGGATCGGGCTAGGTGCCTACCTGCTGGGCATGCGCCACGCCTTCGACGTGGACCACATCGCGGCCATCGACGGCACCACCCGAAAGCTCATGGGGGAGGGCCTTCGGCCCGTCTCCGTCGGTTTCTGGTTCTCCCTTGGCCACTCCAGCATCGTCCTTGGCCTCTGCCTGCTGCTGGCTGCGGGAGCCCGCAGCCTGGGAAACCAGCTCGGAGATGGCGCCTCGTGGTGGCGGGAGGTCCTGGGACCAGTAGGCGCCACCATCTCAGGACTGTTCCTTTACCTCCTGGCCTTCCTCAACCTTGCCCTGCTGGTCCGCGTCGCCAAGGACTTCCGGCTGCGGGCGGGGCAGTCGGGATTGGGGACGACTGTCGAGGTCCCGGGCCTTCTGGTCCGCCTGCTGCGCCCGGTCCTGCGCAGCATCACCCGGCCCGCCCAGATGTATGTGGTGGGGCTGCTGTTCGGCCTGGGATTCGATACGGCCACCGAGGTGGCGCTGCTGGTTGTGGCCGGGGGAGCGGCGGCGGTGGAACTTCCCTGGTACGCCGTCCTTACCCTGCCCGTCCTCTTCGCGGCGGGCATGAGCCTGCTTGACAGCCTGGATGGATGGTTCATGAATGCGGCCTACGGTTGGGCGTTTGAGCATCCGCGCCGGAGGCTGCTGTACAACCTGCTGTTGACCGGGCTCTCGGCCACCGTGGCGCTGGGTGTGGGGACCGTGGAACTGCTGTCCGTGGTTACGGCGAATACGGGAGCGGTTTCCGGGGTCTTTGCGGCCATCGGCGGCATCGATCTGACGGGGCTTGGCTACGCCGTGGTGGGCGTGTTTGTTCTCGCCTGGCTGGCCGGGGTCTTCATCTGGAGGTTCCGGGGCTGCTCGCCCAGTGCTGCCAGCCTGGAGGAGTGAGCCGCCTTTTGGTTCCCGTTTGCCTCAGCCTTCCGGCAGGAGGTTGGCCGCCAAGGTACGGGCCATGAACGCCCCGAAGCGCTCCGCGCTCCAGCCGCGCTTGAGGACCAGGGTCTCGTAGAGTTCGGCCGAGGTGCTCATGAAGAAGACGTCGGCCACCTCCTCCGCCGTCAGGCCCGGCCGCAGGAATCCTCTCCCGAGCACCTGGCGCGCGTTGTGCAGCATCCGTTGGTACCGCCCGTCATCCACGTCGCGCAGGAGCGCGGCCATGTCCTGGTCTCCGCTCGCCGCGGCGTCCCGGATGAGGAGGTAGACGGGGGAGCCCAGCGGGCTCACCTCGGAAATGAAGCGGCCGAACTGCTCCATGAGTTCGCGGGGATCGGTGACCGTGGCCTGGGCGCGGTCCGACCGCTCTTCCGCCGGCGGGCCGCCGGCGCCCAGCAGGCTCTGTTCGTAGATGGCACGCACCAGCCCAGGCTTTCCGCCGAACCCCTTGTACACGGACTCCTTGGAGACGCCGGCCGCGTGGGCGATGGCGGCGATGGTGGTCCGGCCGTAGCCGTGGGCCAGGAACAGCGCGCGGGACTGGGCCAGCACCCGTTTCCTGGCTTCCCCGGCAGCCTCCTGCCGGCGCCGGGCGTCGTAGCTGCGGGAGTGGGGTGGCGCACCATTGACCGCGGGTCCCATCGGGCTTAAGCTCCTTGTATCAGTTAGATACAGCTGACTGTATCAAATTCAGCGTACCAGCCTCTCCGCCTCCCGCGACGGAACCTAAGGAGCAGATCATGGACGCTTCAGGAATCGGGCGCGTCCCCGAAGGCCCGGTCCGGCGCATGCTGGCCGCGGCCAACCGCCATGACCTCGAGGCCATGGTGTCCCAGTTCGCGGAGGACTACCGGAACACCACCCCCGTCCACCCGGCCCGCAGCTTCACGGGCTCCGCGCAGGTCCGGAAGAACTGGACGGCACTCTTTGCCGGCCTGCCGGACCTCACCCTGACGGTCCATGACGCGGCCACCGGACCGGACGGCAAGGTCTGGATGGAATGGAGCAACCGCGGCACCCGGCCGGACGGATCCGTGCAGCAAGCCGCAGGGGTGGCCATCTTCACCCTCCGCGACGACAAAATCGCCGCCGCCCAGTTCTACCTCGAACCCGTGGACCAGGACTCCGGCGACGTGAACCAGGCCGTCCGGGAGGCAGTCCATGGTGCGGCCGGAGGTGACCGGTCATGATCCTGGTGGTCGGCGGTACAGGCCGCCTTGGCCGCGCCGTGGTTCCCCTGCTCGTTGCCGCAGGGCAACAGGTCCGCGTCATGGCCCGGGGCAAGTCCCAGCCCTTCCCGCAAAAGATGGGCGGCGGCGTCGAACTCCTTCACGGGGACCTCGGCTCTGACGCGGACTGCAGGCAAGCGGTGGCTGGCTGCAGTGAGGCGGTGTTCGCGGCGTCGGGGTTCGGGATCAAGGACTCCAGCCCGCGCGTGGTTGACCGCGACGGCGCCATCCGGCTGGTGCGAGCGGCGGCCGCTGCCGGAGTGCGGCACGTGGTGATGATGTCCATGCCCGGCGCTGCCGCGGACGGGCCCATCGATTTCCTGCGCTGCAAAGCCGCGGCCGAGGACGCCGTGCGCTCCTCCGGCATGGACTGGACGATCGTCCGGATCGGCGCCCTCCTGGAACAGCGGCTTGAGATCATGACGGCGCCGCTTGAGTCGAAGGGCAAGGTGCCCGTGTTCGGCTCGGGGTCCGCCCCGGTGACCTATACCTCGGTCCGGGACGCGGCCGTCGTCGTGGTCCGTGCCCTCCGCGACCCGGCGCTGCGGAACCGCGTCATCGAATGGGGCTCGCAGACGCTCACCGCACATGAGGTGGCGGAGGCTCTGCTTGCCCGGGCCGGCCGTGGATCAATCCAGCGGGTTCCGGCCGCCGCCGTCCGGCTGCTGTCCGTGGCGGCCAGGCCGTTTTCACCGTTCCTTGCCCGGGTGGCGGGTGCCGCGGCCTGGGAGGAATCGGGGGCGGCGGCGTTCGAGTTTGGTCCAGCGCGGGCCGAGTTTCCCGACATCCCGGTCACCGGGCTGCAGCAGGTCCTCGAGGCGTCCGGCGCTCCGGGATCTCTGGCCTAGCCGCGTGCAACAATGGCGCCATGACCCACGAGCAGCATGAAACCGCCGCGCCGGAACCGGACCGCGCCGCCCACCCCGCATTCGAAGCCGCCTACCAGGCCGCCCAAAAGAGCCTGGCCGAGGGCGGGATCCCCATCGGGGCGGCGCTCGCCCGGGACGGCGTGCTGGTTGCCAGCGGGCATAACGAACGGGTCCAGAACGCCGATCCGATCGCGCACGGCGAGATGTCCGCGCTGCGCGCCGCCGGCCGGCAAAAGAGCTACCGGGACACCACGCTCTACACCACGCTGGCACCCTGTGCCATGTGCGCGGGAACCATCATCCAGTTCAAGATCCCCCGAGTGGTGGTGGGGGAGGCACGCACGTTCGACGGCGAACTGGAGCTCCTGCGGTCCCGCGGGGTTGAGGTGGTGGTGCTGGACGATCAGCGCTGCGTGGACATGATGCGCACCTTCCAGTCCGACCACCCGGAGCTGTGGGCCGAGGACATCGCGGAGTAGGGGTGCGAGGCAAGCTGGTTAGCTGCCCGGGGAGATCGTGTGAAGTCCTGCTCGGGTTGCTGCCCCCAGCAGTTCCTTGCCGAAGGCGATCAACCGGTCTGCTTCAAGCCTGATCGCAGCCGCGAGGTGGATCGCGTCCGCGCTGCGCAATTTACCTGGCAGTGCGGCCGCGTACGCGAGGTCTGAACGCGTCAGGTCCACCAGGTTGATTCCGTTCAACACCGCGTTGACCAGTTCCGGCGGCAGGCCGCGGCGGTTGGCGGCGCAGTGCAGCTCTGTGTGAAGGAGCATCGAGGCAACAAGTCGGTCACCCCGCTGCGCCGCAGTTGAAAGAAACTCCGCAGTGGGACCGGACTCAGGTTCCTCGACCACCAGTTTCAGGGCCGCCGACGTGTCGACGTACAGAATCACCGGTCGCCGCGGAGGTCGGCGATTATGTCGCCCGTGCCAACATCAGACGTCACGCGTTGGAGCAACTGGAAGTCGACCGGGCTTTCCGCGGCCTGCCGCACGCTGCCGGACAGGAGCAGACGCTCGAAGGGTGAGGCTGCAGGCGGGATAAGGGTGGCGGCAACTTCGCCGTTATTCGTGACATCGATGGTTTCGCCGTTTTTCACCCGCTCCAGGATTTTGCTGCTTTGATTCCTTAGCTCGCGGTGGGGGATTGTTGTCATGGCACACCTCCGTAGCAATCGTAGCATTCGCTTCGAAGCCTAGGACTCAACGACTGACCGCAGCCACCTCAACCTGTACCCCTGCGTCCCGGAACTTCTGCACCTGGGCGGGGTTGGCGCCGTCGTCCGTCACCAAAGTCCATGGCAGCGCCAGCCGCACCCAGGCGTGGAAGGGGCGCAGCCCCAGCTTGGAGGAGTCGGCCAAAACATAGACTTCCCGGCCGCGCCGGGCCATGAGCTCCTTGAGCCGGGTCTGGGCATGGTCGGCTTCGCAGATGCCGTCCTCGGCCGTGACGGCGTCGGCGCCCAGGAACACGCGGTCAAAGCTCATCCGCTCCAGCGCCGCCTCCGCCAGCGGACCCACAAAACTCTGCGAAAGGCTACGCAGCCGGCCGCCCAGGCAGTCCACCTCGATGCCCTCGGACTCGGCCAGTTCCTGCATGGTGTTGATGCCCGGCGTGGTGACCGCGAGCTTCCCGAACCCGCGCAGTTCGTGGGCCAGGGCACCCACGGTGGAGCCGGCGTCGAGCAGGATGTTCTCCCCGGGCCGGATCACGGCCGCCGCCCAGCGGGCGATGGCGTGCTTCTGCTCGAATGCCTCGCCGGTGCGCTGCCGCAGCGACGCCTCGGGGTGGGCGCCCAGTGCCATGGCACCGCCGTAGGTGCGGGCCAGCCGGCCCTGTCCGTTCAGCAGCGCCAGGTCGCGGCGGATGGTGGAGGCTGTCACCTGGAACCGGGCGGAGAGTTCCTCGACGGAGGCCAGGCCGGTGGTCACGGCAAGGTGGTAGATCTCCTCGCGCCGCGCGTTTGCGCTGAGCATTCCCGGTCTCCTCCCGTGGGCATGGCGGTGGCAGTGCTAACCATGGTAGTTCCGGCTCCGGCAAGTTCCGCAGCCCGGAGCCGGCAAAACGGCCGGTCAGCAATATTACGCTGACCGGCCGATTCCTCCGTGCGGCTAGGGGGCCTCGTCGCGCGACGGCGCCAGGTCCACTGCCTGCCGCAGTGCCTCCAGCAGCGACTCATGGTCCGCGATGTTCTTGCCCGCGATGTCGAACGCCGTGCCGTGGTCCACGGACGTGCGCACCACGGGCAGGCCCACCGTGATGTTCACGCCGTTCTCCAGGCCCAAAACCTTGACGGGGCCGTGGCCCTGGTCGTGGTACTGGGCCACCACCAGGTCGAAGTCGCCGCGGCCGGCCAGGAAGAACAGTGTGTCCGCCGGGAGCGGGCCAAAGGCGTCGATCCCATCCGCCTGGGCCTTCTCGATGCCCGGCTGGATCTTCTCCGCCTCCTCGCCGTAGCCGAACAGCCCGTTCTCGCCCGCGTGCGGGTTGATGGCGCACACGGCGATCCGCGGGTTCTCGATGCCGGACGCGCGCAGCAGTTCATAGCCCCGCTTGATGGTCCGGTACACCAGGTCGCCGTTGATCTTGGCGATCGCATCGATCAGGCCGATGTGGGTGGTCACGTGGATGACGCGCATCTTGGGCGCCGTCAGCATCATGGACACTTCCTCGGTGCCGGTCAGTTCGGCAAGGAGTTCGGTGTGGCCGGGGAACTTGTGCCCGGCCGCGTGCAGCGCCGCCTTGTTCAGCGGCCCGGTGCAGATGGCGTCCACCTGCCGGTCCATGGCCAGCTGGACTGCCTTCTCGATAAAGAGGTAGGACCCGTGTCCGGCGGCGGCGGAGAGCTCGCCCCAGGCAAGGTCCTCCGGGATGCAGTCGATGTCCAGCACGTCGATGGTGCCTTCCTCGAACAAAGCCTCGGACGGCTCCAGGACCGGGCGCAGGGTCAGCGGGCTGGCGACGATGTCCGCTGCCAGCCGCATCCGGCGGAGGTCGCCGATGACCAGCATCCGCGCCTTTGACCGAAGCTCCGCGTCGGCAAGCGCTTTGACGATGATTTCCGGGCCAATGCCGGCCGCATCGCCCATGGTGATGGCAACAATCGGGCGTCCCATTATTTGATACTCATTTCAGTCGTGGTGGCAGTAAGGAAGTTGGTGGTCCGGGCCAGGGTCCCGGCGTCGCCGAACGCGCCGGCCTTGGTGACCAGCAGGGGAAGTGACCCGGGAAGCAGGCTCATCACGACGCCGGGCTCAATCTCTCCGAGGACGGTGAAGCTGCCGGCGCCGAGGGCTTTCAGGACCGCCGTGGCCGTCTCCCCGCCGGTGAGGACCAGGGCGTCGCAGTGCCCGATGCCCGCCGCGGTGGCACGGGCCAGGGCCGCCGCCACAACAAGTGCCTGCGACTTGTCCACGGCGCCCATGGGGTCCGGGGTCAGCACCACGTTTGTCCGCGCCATCGCCTGGGCAACCAGGCGCGGAACCGCGGTGCCGTCCAGGGTGGCGTGCTCCAGGGTAATGTGTTCAGCCCCGGCCGCGACCAGCTCACCAATCTGCTGCCGGGCAAGGGCGGAGTAGCTGCCGATCACGGTCAGGGTCCGGCTGACGCGCCGAACCTGCGCGTTATGCGCACCGGCACGTTCTTCCCGGTCCGCGATGTGCCCTGCCAGGCCGCCGGAACCGACCAGGAGGGCGGGAAAGTCCAGCAGGTCCGCGGCAGCCGCGATGGCCTTGAGGTCATCGTCGGAGACGGCGTCCAGTACGACGGCGTCAATTCCGCGTTCCTGCACGTCCCGCAGGTGCCGCGCGATTTCCTCCGGCGTGCGTCCGGTTGTTCCGGCGACTTCGGCGGTGAGGCCTCCGGCGGCGAGTGCCGCGGCGATGTCCCCGTCAAAGTTCCCTGCGGTGTTGGGAACACCGTTGACGTGCACGATGCCGCCGAGGGTGGTCCGTCCCGTGCCCGGGAACGCGGGGGCAACAACGGCCAGGCCTTTGCCGCGGCCCTGGGTGAGCCGCGCCAGTGTTGCCGCCACTTCCACGCCCACGTTGCCGCGCAGCAGTGAATCAATCTTCTTGAAGACCCGCCGGTGCTGGCCCATGGCCCGGCCGGCCGCCGTCATGACGGCCTTGGCTGCGTCCGCGGGAGGCAGGTAGCGGCTCTCGGTATTGATCGAGAGGATCCCGGCGTCGGGCCAAGCGCTGTCGATGTCGAGGATGACGGAACTGCTGTGCGTGGGCCCGTAGGCTGCGGCCGCATCCGCCGCTCCCGTCAGGTCGTCGGCAATGATTGCCCAGCGCATGGCTGCGTTGGTGTTCATACTGCTGGGGACACCTCGAGAGTCTCCACGGTCTGCTTGGCTTTCAGGCGCTTAGCGTACCAAGCGACCATGAGGGGGCAGCCGATGGCGGTGACCACCACGGAGGCGGCAACCAGCACGGTGGCGGGGCCGGCTGCGGGAGCGTAGGCCGGATTGGCTGCCGCCACCAGCATGGGAACGGTGGCTGCGTTGCCGGCCGTGGTGGCTGCCGCCAGGCCGGCAATGCCCGAGCCGCCGGTCAGCTTGTCCGCAAGGAAGAGCACGGCGCCGCCGGCGATGAGGACGAACAGGCCGAGCGCGACTCCCAGCAGTCCCGCGTTGACAACCTGTCCCAGGTTCAGGCCGAAGCCCAGCGCGAGGGCGAAGAACGGAATGAGGACGGGGGCCGCGGAGGACAGGAACTTGCGCATGGCCGGATCCAGGGCGCCCAGGATGGCTCCGAGGAGCAGGGGGATGATGGCACCCACCAGGGCCTGCCAGGGGAAGGCGGACAGTCCGGCGACGCCGAGGGTCACCATGGTCAGGAAGGGGCCGGATTCCAGGGTCATGACGGAGTAGGCCGCCACATCCTTGGGCTTGCCGTACTGGCCCATCAGGGCCATGTACATTCCGCCGTTGGTGTCATTGAGGGCAGCCAGGATGGCCAGGACAGAAAGGCCCGACAGGATCCCGCCGTCAATGGGTAGTTCGCCCAGGAACCTGCCGGCGATGACGCCGATGATGATCGCGAACAGGACCTTGCTGCCGAAGAGGACGCCGCCCTTTTTCAGGATGTACGGGGTGGCCTTGATATCGATGCTGGCGCCCATGCAGACGTAGAAGACCGCAAGGATGGTGGTGCCACCGGTGAAGAGTGCGCCGGTGAAGGAGCCGAAGAACTTGGCGGAATCCGGGGCGAAGGTGCCGAGAAGGGCACCGATCAGCAGGGGAATCAGCATCATGCCGCCGGGAACTTTTTCCATGGTGGCCTTGATTGGGACAGACATGAATCAACCTCATTGTTGTTGGGGGAGAGGGGCCGAGCAGTCAGCTCGAAGCATGATGTAGATCATATGCCGCATTGCGCGTTTAGCGCAAGCTATCTTGCGTGAACCGCGCAGCACGTTGGAGGCCGGCATCGCGGCGTTCCGATGTCTCACGCTTCCCGCGAGTAGCATTGCTGCCACTTGACCAGCGTCGGAAGGAAGCAGCGCCATGCAGTACGTCGTCATGCAGGTGATCCTCAAGGAGAAACTGTGGGGAACCGGTTCGGGCAACCTGACCTCGCTGGAAAAAGCCATCAACGACCAGGCCGCAAAGGGCTACCGGCTCCACACCATCACCACGTCCAGCAGCGGGAGCAAGGGACTTGGCGGCGGTGACCGCATCCAGGCAACGATGGTCTTCGAGAGCCTGGCGTAAGCCCACACCTCCAATCGAGCCGCGACCCCTGAATAGCCCGCCGCGATGAGTCAGGCTGCTGTCCGGGAGGCCCGCCGCCGATGGACCGGAACCATTGGGTGGCTTTTGCTCGTCCTCGCCTCGATGGTCCTTATCGGCTATGGGATTGTGGGCGCCGATTTCTATTTCTGGCTGCCCACTCCGGCGGAGATGGAGGAGTCCTGGGTCGGTAACCGCTTCACCTACGGCGGATGCGTGATGTCGATCGCGGCCGCCATCTGGTCGCACCGTCGTGGCAACCCCGTCTGGGTGACGGTCTGCGTGGGGCTGCCGGGTGTGCTCGTGGGCTGGGCGGCACTGGCGGAGCCCTACAACCTGATGCGCTTCCTGGCCGCCGTCGTTGCGTTCCCACTGGCCCTGGGTGGCGTTGCTGAGGTTATCTGGGCGCGGGGCCGCCGACAACGGGGATAGCTGGGAAAGGCCTTCGGCATTCTTGGGCACCGCCCCCCGCAGGTTTCACAGCACTCCACCCTTGACAGCCGGTCCAACGCGTAAGGAGGATCAAGGTGCCGGTGCGCGTGGCTGCCTAATGCACGCCGACCTGCGGTTTCGCTGCTCGAAAGGGGATACGGGATGCGGCAAGCACTCCCTCGCCACAAACCCTTCCGGCATGTAGCCGCAGTTTCCGCAGTCCTGCTGGCGCTCTCTGCCACGGCCTGCACGCCGAAGCCGCCGGAGCCCGCGCCTCCCGGGCCCGATGTCCATATCGCCGCGGTGGGCGACATGAACCCCGCCGACAACGTTGACCCTGACAGCCCGTCCGGGCGGAACGGCGCGGCGATAACCAAGCTTGTGGAGAACAATGAGATTGACGCGTTCCTGGGGCTGGGGGACTTCCAGTACGAGACCGGATATTGCGACAACTACGTGAAGACCTGGACACCGCTGTGGGGCGGCACCAAACCCAAGCTGTATTGGGTTTCCGCGCCCAATCACGACTGGGAACCCGGCCGCAACGAAGACCTGGCGAAGTTCATGAACGGCCAATGCCCGGGATCTCCCGAGAAGGCGGCGATCAACCAGGAGCGTGGATTCATCCCGAACGGCGAGCCGTACTCGAAGGACTTCGGCAACTGGCACTTCGCCTTCCTGTCGTCCGCGCTGTGGCGGTACGACAAAGCGGAAGCTTCGGCTGCAACCACGTGGCTGGACAAGGACCTCGCCGCCGCCCAAAAGGCGGGGAAGTACCTGGCTGTCGTGTACCACGAGCCCTACTTCACCTCGGATACGGAGGAGCACGGGCGGGCCGGTGACCAGAAGCCGTGGATCGACCTGATGTGGAAGTACAGGGTCCGGCTGACTTTGTCGGGGTCGCAGCACAACTACGAACGGTCCTGCCCGGTGAACAACGCGGACAAGTGCGTCAATGACGGGATGACGGCATTCCAGGTGTCCACCGGAGGCATCGATACGCGCCCGTTCATCAGCAAGCCAAAATACATCGCCAAGCGCTTCAGTGACACCCGCGGCTTCCTTCGGCTGACTCTGCACGGCGACGGGTCCTTCGACTGGAACTTCGTCCCCACCGCCGGCTCCAGCAAGGACTCGGGAACCCGCTCCGCACCCTAGGGCTGCACCCATGGAGATAGAACCCCGGTGACCTTCGCCTCTACATCCACCGACGCCTGGCAAGCAGACTGGAGCGCAAGAAGTGCGGAGCAGGGAGGTGGCTCGCCGTGCCGCAGTGGGATCTGGGAATTGCCGGCCTGTTATTGCTGGCGGCCATGTCGCTCGCCTTCGGCCTGGTGGCCCACCTGATTGTCGGCAGGCACGTGACCCGCTGGCTCTGGTTCTACGCGGCCCTGGCCTATTTCGTTGCCGGAATCCTGGTCAGCGAAGCCTGGTTCGGCTGGGCTACCGAGGAGGAGCTGCAGCCGAACATTGACGGGCTGTCCTTCGACGAAGTGCAGCTGGTGACTCTCGCCGGCCTCATCGCTGCGCTCACTGCGAGGTTCATGCTCCGGAGGAAAGGCCGCGCCGGAGGATCCGCAGGGAAACCGGCCGGCTGAAGCCCTGACCGCTACTTTGCCCGGACGAGCGCACCGATCCACGTCGCGCCGAGCCAGGTTGAGAACCTCTCGTCACTCCAGCCGCGCTGCCCCACCAGCTGGGCCCACAGTGTGCCGTCCATGGTGGCGAACAGCACGTCCCTGCATTCCTCCTCGCTGACGCCCAGGTGGCCGGTCGCAGCCGCGGCGTGCGCGTAGCGGGTGGCCACGTCCAGGCGCCGGTCCGCCCACTCGGCGAGCATGGCGGCGGCGTCGGGCTCGCTCGCAGCAGCTCCGGTAAGCGCGTCCAGGAGCGGAAAGATGCGGCGGTTGCTCGCCGTCACGAAGACGGCGTGGCGGCGGATCCTCTCCGACAGGTCCGGCTCGGCCAGGATGGACTGCATCTCCTGCCGGTCATAGAGCGCCACGTCCGCTTCATCCCCCCGGAAATCGACATACCAAACGTGCCTGAGCAGCGATGCCTTGGTGCCGAACGTGGCGTATACGGTCTCGACGGAGACGCCGGCGCGCGCGGCCACCTGCTTGATGGTGGTCTGGCCGTATCCCTGGGCAATGAAGAGTTCGTTCGCCGCCGCGATGATGGTCCGCCGGGTTTCTGCAGCCTGCTCCTGGCGGCGACGGGAATCGTACTGCCTCTTGATCTTCCGTTCCATTGGATGCATTATAGCTGTATTCAAAACAGTATGACTGTAATGGAGTTGGTCATGTCCACCGAAACGGATGCATTCCTGGCCGAAATGATTCCCCGCCAGCGGGCCGCGGACGCCGCCATCCACAACGGTGACGTCGCCCCGCGCATCGCGCTTTGGTCGCAGGACGATCCTGTGACGCTCTTCGGGGCGCGGCTCAGCGGCACCGGCTGGGCCGAGGTGGAGCCGATGTTCCACAGTGTGGCCTCGTGGTTCACGCACGCAGACTCCTTCGACCTGGAGATCATCGCTGCCGGAGCAAGCGGCGACCTCGCCTACACCGTGGGCTACGAGCACACCTCCGCCACCGTCGACGGAACGCCGCGCCAGTACACCTTGCGGGTAACGCACGTCTACCGCCGGGAGGACGGGAACTGGCGGATCGTGCACCGGCATGCGGACTTCCCGCCGGGGGAGGCCACCGTTCCTTTGCCTGGCGCCCGGACCGGCACCTAAAGGCGGGCGGGCCATGCACAAGGAAGTCATGCACAAAGAAGCCATGCACAAGGAAACGGACGCGTTCCTGGCGGAGATCCTGCCAAAGCAGCGGGACATGACGCTGGCGCTGCACAAGGGAGACGTGGCACCCCGCCTGGCCCTGTGGTCACACCGGACCCCCGTGACGTTGTTCGGTGCACACATCTCCGGAGCAGGCTGGGCGGACCTCGAACCCAAGTTCCGCCAGGAGGCCCGCCGGTTCACGGGATCTGCCGGATCTGAGTTCGAGCTCGTCGCCGCGGGTGCCAGCGGAAGCCTCGCCTACACGGTCGGCCTTGAGCACAGCAGCGCCGTGGTGGATGGCATCCCCGCCGTCTACACGATGCGCACAACGCACATCTACCGCCGCGAAGAGGGTGCCTGGCGGATCGTCCACCGGCATTCTGATTTCCTGGCAGATCAAAACTCCCAGCTGGCCACGAGGGTTTAGCGGGCAGGCTCAGCCACCGAGTTCCAGCGTAAACACCCACAGCAGCACGTCCTCGCCGGGCACATGCCAATCCCGTTCCGGCGCACGGCGGAAGCCCAGCGACCCGTACAGGGCGTGCGCGCGCTCCATGAACGTGGCGCTGGTGATGCTGATGGCCCCGATGCCAGGAAGCTGCCGGGCGTACGCGTCCCGGGTGATGCGCATGACCTCGGGAAGGTCCGACGGCGCCGCCCGCCGCAGTGTCACGCTCACCGTGTGTCCACGGCCGGGGCAATCCGCTCCAGATAGTAGCCCAGCCGTGCCAAATCGGGCTGGGAGGAAGGGTCGCCGACAGCGTCGGCACCCACCAGGTTGGCAGCAGAAAGTGCCGAGGTGTAGTCCAGGCCCCGCTGCAGCGCCAGGACCAGGGCGGCGCAGAACGCGTCCCCGGCGCCGATGGTGCAGGTGTTCTGGGCAAGGGATTCAGGGAGTGGCCGGCAGACGTACGGAGGGATCTCGAGCGGAGTCGGGAGCACTTCCTGGGCCCGGCAAATTTCGGACGCTGGGATGCGGTCCAGGCAACGACGCATCTGCTGCGGGCCAGCGACGTCGTGGAGGCAGTGCGGCTTACTTCAGCCCGGCGGGCGCCCGTGCCGGAGGTTCCGGGCATGGAGGTACACCATCAGCACCAGGAGCGGAACGTGGATGGCGGGCAGGTTGTGCGCGAACCATCGCGGCAGGTAGATGTCGGTGACGGAGCCGCGCTCGGCGCCGTAGCGCTCCGCGAGTCCGGTGAGCGGACAGCGGAACCCGTTTCCGGCGAACACCAGTGATTCGGCGGCAACCACGGCGGCCGCCCACCCCACCCGCCTGTCCGTGCGGCCGGCCAGGCCGCTGTAGAGCACGTAGATGACGCAGGACTCGATGGAGAACCACGCCAGTGTGTGGACGGCCCTGACCGCCGCCACCGCAGCTTGGCGCCGCAACAGAACGCCTACAGCGTCTCGGGAACCGGGCGTCCGGGGAACAGCGTTGAGTACTGTTTCCGGTACATCCGCCGTCCCACCAGGCGGTAGGCGAGCCGCACAGGGGGAGGGATTTCCTTGAACAGTTCTTTCCGGTCCGCAGGCGGGTTGGTAGCCAGCACCATGCCGAGGTAGCCCACCAGGAATTTCTTGTCGAGTTCCTGGATCCCGTGCTGCCCCACCGCGGCAGCTTCCTTCTCCGTCATCACCCTGTCAGCAACCGGCATCATCTCCGTGACCTCGCGGCGCAGATGTACGTTGAGGACGCCGGACAGGTCTTCATAGCGGGCGGCGAGTTCCGCGCCGGACTCCTCATCCGCCGTCTGCATCCAGCGCAGCCGGACCGGCTCGATGGCCTCCAGCCTCTGCGTGACCTGCCTGTGCTGCTCAAGCATCTGCCCCACATGCAGCGCGCATGCCGGTGCCCGCTCCTTCAGCTGCGGGTACATCAGGAGGTCTTCGCCTTCGTGGTGGATATGCAGCACCTTGTCGAAGTTGCCCAGCACTTCGCCCGCGTAGGCTGCCCGGGCAGTGTCGCCGGCGGCGGCGGAGCGCACCAGTCCCGGCGCCTCGCCGTAGGCCCAGAGGAAGAACCGGTGGATGCGCCGCATCGCTGCCGTCCCCGCGCACAGGACGGGTCCCGCCGGCAGGGGAGGCGCCGTCTCGCCGGGCTGCATTGTGAAGAAGTCGGTCATGTGCGTGGCCCTTTCCAGTCTCGCGAGACAAAGGACCTCTCCCCGGGAGCATCGTAGCCCCGGGCTCCACGGCGCACAACGGCTTTGCGGAAGTACGACGGCGACGGACCAGGCCTTAATGCGCGCAGGGCCGGGTGCACCCGGAGGGGCTGCGCGGCAGGTCCTGACACCGGTACTACTTAAGTAGTAAATTAGGTTCATGGAAGGCAAGGTCGCTGCGATGCCGGAGCTTGATGGCGTCACCCACAGATGGATGAACATCCGCGGCATCCGATTGCATATCGCTGAGGCAGGTAGCGGGGATCCCCTGGTTCTCCTGCACGGCTTCCCGCAGAACTGGTGGGAATGGCACGGCGTGATGCCCTTGATGGCCAGACATTACCGGGTGATCGCGCCGGACCAGCGGGGTTTCGGCTGGAGTGATGCACCACAGGGCCGATACTCAGCCGGGTTGCTGGTGGAGGACGTCATCGGACTCATGGCAAAGCTTGGCATCAGCCGAGCCCGCTTCCTCACCCACGACTGGGGTGCCATCGTGGGGCAGCTACTCGCCATGCAGCGGCCTGATCTTGTTGAGGCACTCATCGTTACAGGTGCCCCCGACGTCCACATCAGGCCCAATGCCCGGCTGGTTTTGGTCTTTCCCAAGCTGTGGCACGCCTTCGCCCTTGCCGTTCCATTTATCGGCCCGCGGATCCAGCGGAGCCGGAAGGTGATGCAGCACCTCTTCACAGCATTTGAACCCGCAGGGGGCGTATCCGAGGCGGACATGAACCTCTACAACGCAGCAGCCGCAAAGCCTGCCAGGGCAAAAGCGGGCTCGGCACTCTACCGCGGCACCATCCTGCCAGCCTTCCTGAAGATCATTTTCGGGGTGTACGGCCGGCGCGACTTCACGGTCCCCACCCTCGTCCTTATCGGATCCATGGAACCATCGGCCACCCTGCAACGGATGGGCCACCGCCGCGGCCGGGGCGGCAACGTCACCACCGAGATCGTCCCGGGTGAGGGGCACTTCATCGCCGACCACCGGCCGGAACTGGTCTCCGGCAGAGCTATGGAGTTCTTCAGGACTCCGCGCGCTGCTTGACCCCGCGGAGCACGCCAACTTCCATGTAGTGGTGCAGCGGGTCGCCAATGAAAAGGTCGACGGCGCGTGCCAGCAGCATCGCGCCCGGAACGTTTTGGAGGGTGAAGGCCAAAGCCCGGGTTGCCATGGGCGCGTCGGGCCCGGCACCGCGCGCCGCGGCGCTCAGGTACCCCTTGCCGCGGTACCGGATGATCAACCGGGTGCGGTTCCCCGGCAGGGGCCGCAGGATGAACTGTTCTCCCGCCACCAGGTGCCGGTTGGGCTCAAGCGCGGTGACGGTCGCGTACACGCCCCCGCCATACGGTACCTTGTCGCCCACCTTGAGGTCCTGCAGTTCCGGGTGGATTCGGGTTGCAGACTGTTTGCCCTCGACGTACCGGGCATGGAACAGGGCACGCTCGACCCGGTCATGCGTGTAGAACCCGGCGCGGTAGATTCCCATCTGCACGATCCACGGCCACACGCGCTCGGGCGGGGCGTCGATGCTGATGGCCCTGGTGCTCTGGATCACCGGTTGGGGCTCAAGGTCGTCGCCGGGCAGCCGCTCCACGGCTTCCGTGCCCTCGGTTCCCCAGCGCAGCATGGCCGGACGCCACAGCAGATATGCCGTGATCTGTACGCCGAGCGACGCCGCCAGGAGCTGCAGGCGCCTGCGCCGATTAGCTCCGCCGTCCGTCCGTCGCAAATATCGCAGTCCGGCCATAGCCGCAACATGCCACGGGACCCCCGGCACGCAAAGTGCCGAAGGTCCCGCCGCCCGGGCCACGCAGGAAAGTCACGCAAACGCCCGCCGCGAGGCGTCAGGCCCGCGCCTGCAGCCCCGGCACGCCGTCGCGGATCTCAAAGGAGGCCTTCGTGGCAACGGGTGCGCCCGGCGTCGTCACGTGGTCCAGCACGCGGAAGTCCGCCGTCATGGAGTCCCTGGTGATGCGCGTGTTCACATAGCCGCGGTTGTCGTTGTAGAACTTCAGGTGCGGGTTCCAGGCCATGGTGGCGTCCGTGGTGGAGCCCGTGCCGTCACCCGTGGAGGTGATGGACGTGCACACCAGTTCCGAGCCCACTACGGGGGAGGCGGGGTCCTTGTAGTCCACCTTCACGTCGTTGGCCCAGTGGCGGTGCACATCGCCGGTGAGGACGACGGCGTTGCGCACCTTCGCGTCGGTCCAGCCCTGGGTGATGCGGCGGCGGGAGGCCGCGTACCCGTCCCAGCCGTCCATGGAAACGTCGTCGATCTCCGGTGCCTTGTTCCGGTCGCGCTCGGCGAAGAAGACCTGCTGGCCCAGGATGTCCCACCGCTGCGTGGAGTTCCTGAATCCGTCCAGCAGCCACTTCTCCTGCTCGGCGCCGGTGATGGTCCGGTTTTCGGCGAGCCGCTCTGTGACGTTCTTCTTCCAGCCGTCGCCGGCAAGCTGGTCGTCCCGGTACTGCCGTGTATCCATCATGTGGAAGTTGGCCAGCTGGCCCCACTGGATGCGGCGGTAGATCTTCATGTCCGGCCCGGCGGGGAGCGAGGACGGGCGCAGCGGCATGTTCTCGTAGTAGGCCTGGAAGGCTGCGGCGCGGCGCTGCCGGAAGTGCTCCACGCTGTCGTTCAACTGGGCGGCGTCCTGGTTCTCCGGAACGTCGTCCGCCCAGTTGTTGTCCACCTCGTGGTCATCCCACACCACCGCCCAGGGTGCGACTGCGTGCGCTGCCTGCAGGTCGGCGTCGGCCTTGTACTGGGCGTGGCGCTGCCGGTACGTCTCCAGCGTGATGGTCTCCGGGCCCTCGTGGTCACGGGGGTTCCCTCCGCCGATCACGTAGCTGCCCTTCTTGTATTCATAAAGGTAGTCGCCCAGGTGCAGTACCAGGTCCGGGTGGTCCTCCGCCAGGCGGCGGTACGCGGAGAAGTAGCCGTGCTCATACTGCGCGCAGCTGGCGAACGCCATGGCCAGCGCGGCGGGCGTCTCGTGCAGGGCAGGGCTGGTGAGGGTGCGGCCCACGGGGCTGACGTACTTGCCGGTGCGGAACCGGTAGAAGTACTCGCGGCCCGGCTGCAGGCCGCGCAGCTCCACGTGCACCGAGTGCGCGGTCTCGGTGCGTGCCTGCTCCACGCCGCGGGCCACCACCTTCCGCATGCCCTGGTCCACGGCCACTTCCCACTGCACGGCCACCGGGCGCGACGGCATGCCGCCCAGCCCGTCCTCGGCCACCGGGTTCACGGCCAGGCGGGTCCACAGGACGAAGCCGTCCGGCCACGGCTCGCCCGATGCGATGCCGAGCATGAAGGGATCGGTGCGAAGGCCCGCGTCGTCCGCGGTGGAAACGGCGACGGCGGCACTTGGCAGTGCGGCGACGATGCCGGCTCCGATGCCGGCGGAGATGAGGGTTCTGCGGGAGATGTTGTCCATGGCTTCCACGCTATTTCCAGCTGTTGGACAGGTTTCGAGGAGGATATGAATGGCCGGTTAACGGCGTGACAAAACCTGTTGATGGATCCGCCGACGCTGGAGCCAGAGCGGGATGCGGCGCAGGGCCTTTGGACTCTGGCCCCGACGCGGGGTCGCAGGCAGAGTGGCTTACAACCCTAACAGGCCAGGGAAAGAGGACATCATGCCCCGCACCTCCGTCGTCACCGGCGCAGCCTCCGGCATTGGCAAAGCCACCAGGGAACTGCTTGAGCAGCGCGGCGAACGCGTCATCGGGGTGGATCTCCACGATGCCGAGGTGGTGGCCGACCTGTCCACCGCCGAGGGACGCGACGCGTTGCCGGATGCGGTGAGGAAGGTCAGCGGCGGCAGGATCGATGCCATCTACGCCAATGCCGGCCTCGCCGTTCCGGCCCCCGCCACCGTGGCCGTCAATTTTTTCGGGACGGTGGCAACGCTGGAAAGGCTCCGGCCCCTTCTGGCGGGGTCGGACGCGCCACGCGCCGTCGCGGTCTCATCGATGGCCGCCCTCCTGGCCAGCGACAGCGAGCTTGTTGCACTCCTGGCCGCCGGGGATGAACCGGCGGCCATGGCCCGCGCCGAGGTCATGGCCAAGGAACCAGCGACCATTGGCCAGCTCATCTACGCCTCCACCAAGCTGGCGCTCTCCCGCTGGGTCCGCCGCCAGGCCGCAACGGCAGAGTGGGCCGGCACCGGGATCCCCCTGAACGCGGTGGCGCCGGGCGTCATCGCCACCCCAATGACGGCGGACCTGATCGATACCGAAGAGGAACGAAGGTCGCTGCTGGAAGTGGTCCCGATGCCGCTGAACGGCATCGCCGAGCCCATTGTGGTGGCCCGCCTGCTGGCCTGGCTCAACAGCGAGGAGAACACGCACCTCTGCGGGCAGATCGTCTACGTCGACGGCGGCAGCGATGTTGTCCTGCGCGGCGACTCGGTGTGGTGAGTCTCCGGGGACTCGGACTTTAGTCCCTGTTCTGGACTAACCCTCAGGCGTAGCTTGAAAGTGGTTCCCGCAACCGCGGGGCGAGCAGTCAAGGGGGCGTCATGACCAGGCCCAGGCATTCGGCACTCAGCATTCTCGGGTTCAGCAGCCTGCTGCTCCTTACGGGGTGCTTCGGCCCTCCCGCCCCGGCCCCTTCCAGCAGTTCCCCGGCCCCCAGCCCCACCGCCAGCAGCGCCAGCCCCAGCAGCGCGTCCCCAAGCACGACGGCGAGCCCCACCGCATCGGCCACCCCCACCACCCCTGCCAGCACCTCAGCCGCACCCACCACGTCAGCCGCCGCTCCGCCGTCGTCCGCTCCTGCCAGCCCGCCGCCCACGGCGGAACCGACGCCCACCGGGCTGCCCGAGCAGGTGGCCCCGCTGACCATCTACTACGTGGCCGTGGGTGACAACGGCGTCTCCGGGCCCGCGATCGGCTGCGGTGACAGCCTGGTGGCCACCACCACGGCCCCCGTCCGCTTCACCGACCAGGTGGGCCCCAGCATCAACACCCTGCTGGCCAACAAGAGCCGCGACATCGGCCTGTCCGGCCTCATCAACGTCCTGTACCAGTCGAGCTTGACCTATCTTGGTGGCGAGTTGAACGGCAGCACCATCACCATCTGGCTTTCCGGGCAGTTCATGCTCGGCGGCGTGTGCGACATCCCACGCGCCAAGGCCCAACTGGAATACACGGCCATGACGGCATCCGGTGCCACCAGCGCGCAGGTGTTCGTCAACGGCCGTCCCATCGACGAGGTACTGAGCCTCAAGTAGCGATCCTGGGCAGAACGTACGGCAGCAGACCTGTACGCCCGGCCGAGAGTCTCACGCCATCTGCACATTCGTGCAGTTGGGGCGGTGCTGTCGGAACGGTGCCGGCTCCAAAGGCCATGGGGGTCTCGGCCGGGCTTAATAGCTACTCACCAGTAACAATGAATATCCCGGCGTGCTGGGACCGGCCGGGTTGCGGTGGGCCGGACGCGGACCAATTCCCCGCACGTTCGTGCAGGCAGGTCCACCTGCGGGTCCAGGCTGCCTAGCATTTCTAGGACCGCACCCCGGGCACCGGCAGGCACACCGCCGCTGGCACCTCGGGCCGCGGAACCCCTGCTGACACGCGAACAAAGAGGTTTATATGTCACTGCTGAAACGCGCCCTGTCCGTCGCCGCAGCCGCCGTCCTGGCAGGCTCGCTCTCCGCGGCTCCCGCCCAGGCCGACACCCTGGACATCGCGCCGCCGGGCGCCAACGACTGGTCCTGCAAGCCCTCCGCCGAACACCCGTACCCCGTGGTCCTGGTGCCCGGAACCTTCGAAAGCATGGCGAAAAACTGGTCCACGCTTTCGCCCTACCTCAAGAGCGCCGGGTACTGCGTCTTCGCCCTCAATTACGGCGAGACCAACGGCGTCTACGCAACCGCCCCGGTGGCCGACTCCGCGAAGGAACTCGCGCCGTTCGTTGATGCCGTCCGCGCCGCCACGGGTGCGCCGAAAGTGGACCTGGTGGGCCACAGCCAGGGCGGCATGATGCCGCGCTACTACATGCACCTGCTGGGCGGCGCCAAGTACGTCCACCACTTGGTGGGAATTGCGCCTTCCAACCACGGCACCCAGGGCCTGATCGTGCCGCCGCCGGATGCCGTCCCGGATCCCGCCTACACCACCCTGGGCTGCGCAGCATGCGCGGACCAGCAGGCCGGGTCGGCGTTCATGCAGGAACTCAACGCCAAGGGCGATACTGTCGCCGGCCCGTCCTACACTGTGATCTCCACCGTTTATGACGAAGTGGTGATTCCCTACAACAGCCAGTTCCTGGCGGGACCGGCCAGGCAGGTCACCAACATCACCATCCAGGACAAGTGTCCTGCCGATGTCTTCGAACACGACCAGACACCCAACGATCCCGTGGTGCACCAGTTTGTGGCGAACGCGCTGGGCCAGGCCTCCGGCCCTGCGGACCCCGCGTACCAGCCCAGCTGCCTGTAGCCCGTACCGCCTTGACCAGCCGCGCCCGGCCCCGGCACCCACGCGCCGTGCCATGATGAGAGCCAGACAGTCCCAAGGAGGTATCCGGATGGACCGCACACCTGGCGGCACGGAGGGCGGGGTGGGGCCGGGCCCGCTGCAGCATCCATTCTTTGCCCGGGCATTTGCCCGGGCCGTGGGCGGCATGGACCGCCGCGGGGCAGCCGACCACCGCCGCCGCGCCCTGGCCGGCCTGCGTGGATCAGTCATCGAAATCGGGGCCGGGGCCGGCTCCTCCTTCCCGCTGTACCCTCCCGCCGTCACCCGCGTCCTGGCCCTGGAACCCGATGACTACCTCCGGGCCCTGGCGCAGAAACAGGCCGCCACGGCCAGCGTCCCCGTAACGGTGGTTGCCGCCGCCGCAGAGAACATCCCCGCGGAGACCGGCAGCGCCGACGCCGTGGTGGCCAGCCTGGTTCTCTGCAGCGTCAAGGACCAGGCCGCCGTGCTTGCGGAGATCCGCCGCGTCCTGCGACCCGGCGGAACACTGGCCTACTACGAGCATGTCCGGTCCCGGCACCCGGTCCTGGCCAGGGCAGAAGACCTCCTGACTCCGCTTTGGGGCCGGTTCATGGGCGGATGCCACCTCAACCGGGACACCCTCGCCGCCATCACCGCAGCAGGCTTCACGATCCAGGACAACCAGCGCTTCGGCTTCGCCGTGCAGCAGCTGAACCCTCCGCTTGCCCACATCCTGGGCACGGCCACCAGCCCCGGACCGCCGGGCTGACGCGCCCCGCTGGCGCGCCGCACTGATATGTCATTGAGCGCCTGAACGCCCCGGCCCGCCTGGCCAACCTCGACCCTGGGCCCTTGGCGAGGCCACGCCGTCGTACCCTTGCCCTAAGCTAACGCCACGAAAGCAAACGTCCGAACGGATGCGGCATGACAGAGCTCAATGTCCGGGAGCGGAGCTCCCTCCAGCTGCCGATCACTGACGCCGCGAGCCTGACATCCGGACAGACGCTTGCGCGCCTGGCCTCCGGCCCGGACGGCCTGCCGGAGGAGGAAGCCGCCGCCCGCTTTGGCAGCCTTGGCCCCAATGCCGTCCGCACGCACCGCGCCAACGCCTGGGCCGTGCTGGGCCGGCAGTTCGCCAGCCCCATCCTCATCCTTCTGCTGGTCACCGCCGGGCTGTCCCTGTTCCTGGGTGACGCAACCAACTCGATCGTCATCGGCGTGATCCTGCTGGTCAGCGTGGGCCTTGGCTTCACCAACGAATTCCGCGCGGAGCGGGCGTCCGAGGCGCTGCACGACCGTGTCACCCACCGCGCCGTGGTCCTTCGGGGCGGGACCACCAGGGAAGTGGACGTTACCGCCTTGGTGCCGGGCGACGTCGTCCATCTCTCCCTGGGTGCCATCATCCCCGCCGACATCCGGCTCCTCGCCACCAACAACCTGCTCTGCGATGAAAGCATCCTCACGGGCGAGTCCCAGCCCGCCGCCAAGGACCCCGCTCCCGTGGCCGCAGGCGCGGCACTGGGCGACCTCGCCTCCTGCGTGTTCATGGGCACGGTGATCCAGTCCGGCAGCTGCACCGGGGTTGTGGTGGCCACCGGTGGCCGGGCTGAGTTCGGCCGCATCGCGCTGGGCCTGGGGGAGAGGCAGCCGCAAACCGAGTTCCAGCTGGGACTCAGGCGCTTTTCGTTCCTGTTGCTGCAGGTGGCGATGGTGCTCACCACGCTGATTTTCGTGGCCAACCTGTTGCTGCAACGCCCGCTCATTGAATCCCTGCTGTTCTCGCTGGCAATCGCCGTAGGCATCACCCCGCAGCTGCTTCCCGCCGTGGTGAGCACGTCCCTGGCCACCGGTACCCGGCAGCTGGCCAAGCGGAAAGTGCTGGTCAAGCGGCTGGTGTGCATCGAGGACCTGGGGGACATGGACATCCTGGTCACGGACAAGACCGGCACCCTGACGGAGGGGCGGATCAGTTTCACCAGCGCGCTTCCGGTGACGCAGGACGTTTCCGAAGACGACCTGCTCACTTTGGGCCTGCTCGCCACGGAGGCCGACTACTCGGAAGGAAATGCAGCCCCGGCAGGGCAGAACCCGCTGGACGCCGCCCTCTGGGACAGCCCCGGCGCCGCCGCCTTTGAACCGAAGCGTCATCAGCGCCTGGACATGATCGGCTTCGATCACCAGCGCCGCCGCACCACCGCTCTGGTCCGTGAAGACGGCGGCCCCGCCCGCCTGGTGACCAAGGGCGCCCCCGAGGACGTCCTCGCCCTGTGTGGGCCAACCCCACCCGCGGTGCAGAGGCTGTTGGACGAGCAGTTCGACGCCGGCTCCCGGGTGGTCGCCGTGGCAACCCGTCCGGCTGCAGACCTGGAGAAGCTGGCCCCGGCTGATGAGCATGGGCTGACGCTGGCCGGGTTCCTCGTTTTCCTGGACCGGCCCAAAACCAACGCCAGGCAGTCCCTGGACCTGCTGGAGGCCCTGGGTATTTCGGTAAAGATCGCCACCGGGGACAACGCCAAGGTGGCGGAGAAAGTCTGTGCCGACCTGGACGTGATCTCCGGCGGCACCCTCACCGGTGCCCAGGTTGAGCAGATGTCCGACGCCGACCTTGCCGCCGCCGCGCGGACAGCCACCATCTTTGCGCGCGTCTCGCCCGAACAGAAAGCGCGCATCATCGGCCTGCTGCGCCTCAGCGGCGGCTCCGTGGGCTTCATGGGCGATGGCGTGAACGATGCCCTGGCACTGCACAAGGCGGACATCGGCATCTCCGTCGACACGGCAACGGACGTTGCCAAGGACGCGGCCGACGTCGTCCTTTTGGACAAGGACCTGGGAGTGCTGGCGGACGGCGTGATGGAGGGGCGGCGGATCTTCGCCAACACCATCAAGTACGTGCTGATGGGCACGTCCAGCAACTTCGGCAACATGTTCAGCGCGGCAGCAGCCTCCGTGGTGCTGAGCTTCCTGCCCATGCTGCCGGGCCAGATCCTGCTGAACAACCTGCTGTATGACTCCGGGCAGCTGGCTATTCCGGGGGACCGGGTGGACAAGGAGCAGCTGCGGGCGCCGTCCCACTGGGACATCGCCTTCATCCGCCGGTTCATGCTTCTCTTCGGGCCCATCAGTTCGCTGTTCGACTTCGCCACCTTCGCCCTGATGCTGTTCGTGTTCACCGCTGCGCCGGGGGAGTTCCGGGCCGGCTGGTTCATCGAATCCATTGCCACCCAGACGCTGATCATCTTCGCCATCCGCACACGGCGTGTTCCCTTCCTGCGCAGCCGGCCGTCAGCCGGCCTGATTGCCGCGTCGCTCGGCGTGGTGGCGCTGGGGATCTTCCTGCCGCTCTCGCCGTTGGCCGGCCTGCTCGGCTTCGACCCGCTGCCTGTCCCGTTCTTCCTGGCCCTGCTGGGCATGGTGGTGGTGTATCTGGTCCTGGTGGAACTGGCCAAACGATGGTTCTTTGCCCGCAGCGCCGAGCAACTGCCCGCCCCGCCACCTCCCGTCAAACGCCGGCACGCCACGCACCACATCGCCCGCAGGGCCTCCAGGTACAGCATCCCGGTCAAGGTCCCCAAGCCCGCGGTCCCCTCAGGCGTGCCAAGGCTTGGGCGGCGCAAGGCGCGGCAGGGGAGATCTGTCCGTAACCCATAACCCTTGTGGCGACGCCGGGGTTAGCATGGAGGAGAGAGAAGCTGGGGCTTTCGCTGAGATGTTCAAAGCAGGGTGATGAAGGCCGCCTTGGATCATGCTGTTCGAACTTTGGGGTGTACTCTCATGTGGCGTGAACCGATCAGGCGGCGGACCCGGGAACTTCTGCGGGAGTTCGTAGAACGGGCTGATGACCTTGTCCGGGCACAGGAACACGTTGAAGGCCTGCTCGGTGCAGTGGTGTCCCTGACCGAAGACCTCAGCCTGGAAGCAGTGCTTGACCGGGTGGTGCAGTCTGCTTGCGAACTGGTGGGAGCGCGCTACGGGGCTCTGGGCGTCATCGGTGATGACCAGCAGCTCAGCCACTTCATCACCGTAGGCATTGATGATGATGGAGCCCGCCTCATCGGTGACCTTCCAACCGGCCACGGAGTGCTTGGCGAACTGATCCGCGAACCCAAACCACTGCGGCTCCACGATCTCGGCGAACTTCCCATTGCCGTCGGTTTCCCCGCCAACCACCCGCCGATGGGCACGTTCCTGGGTGTTCCGGTCCGTGTCCGGGATGAGGTCTTCGGGAACCTGTACCTGACGGAAAAAATCGGCGGCCAGGATTTTTCGGGTGAAGACGAAGACCTGGCAGTAGCCCTGGCTTCTGCTGCCGGCGTGGCCATCCAAAACGCCAAGTTGTTCGATGACAGCAAGCGGCGCCAAAAATGGCTTGAGGCGGGCATGGAGGTCAGTGACTGCCTGAAGGACCGGCCACGCTCGGATACCGAAAACCTGGACATGATCGCGGAACGGGCCGTTAAGGCCTCCGCTTCGGTCCTGGGGGTAATCGCATCCGCGGGCGGGGACGGAACCGTCAGGTGCCGTACATCTGTGGGCGTGCAATCGATGCCTGGCGGCCAGGAATTGCCAGCCTCTGACGTGTTATCCGAAGTCCTGGAAAGCGGGGAGTCCAGGGCGCTGGCAGACCCGTCCCTGGTATTTGACCATGAGCTGGCAGAGAAACTCGGGCCGGTCCTGGTTGCCGCCCTGGGAAGCAACAGTGACGGACACCGGGACAGTGTGCTGATCCTGGCCCGGGGGACCGGTGGAAGCCGCTACACGGACGTGGATGTTGAGCAGAGCGCCGTGTTTGCCTCGCGGATCGGCCTGACGCTGGACCTGCTCAAGGCAAACCAGCTGCGGGAAGAGCACGCGTTGTTCATCGACCGCGAGCGGATTGCGGCGGACCTGCACGACCTGGTCATCCAGCGGCTGTTCGCAGCCGGGTTGAGCATCCAGGGCCTGCGCCGCTACACCTCGGACCCCGTTGCCCATGAGCGCCGCATCGCCGATATCACCACTGAACTGGATGACTGCATCCACCAGCTCCGCGACACGATTTACTCACTGCAGGCCAGGAAACCCGACCGGGAACTCCTCAGCGGCCGCGTCCTGCGCGCCGTGCAGGAAGCAGCCAACGCCGGTGGCTTCCTGCCAAGGATCCAGCTCTCGGGCCCGGTGGATGACATCGTGGACGAGGAGGTGGCCGAACAATTGTTGCCGGTGCTGTCTGAAAGCGTCAGCAACGCCGTGCGGCACTCGGGCTCTGAAGAAATTTACGTCCTCCTCGCCGTTCAGGACGGTGACGTGGTCCTTACCGTCCAGGACCATGGCTGCGGATTTGCCGATCCCGGCCGGATCAGCGGACTGAACAACATGAAGAGCCGGGCCAGCCGGCTGGGCGGGACCTGCACCATTGAGAGCGCCCCCGGCCAAGGCACCAGCGTGACCTGGCGGGTACCCCTTCCGGCCTGACGGCGGCCTGCCCTCTCAGGACAGCATTTCCCACGCGCGCGGGATGGGAGCCGGGATCAACGGGCTGCGGCGCCGGAATCCCAACTTTTGCAGTACCGAGGACACAGTGCCAACCACCGCATCTTCGGGGAGCACCAGTTCCTGCCCGATCTGCCGGTTTGTCAGGCCGCGGGCCATGAAGGCAAGCACGTTCCGCTCCCTCCCTGTGAGGCCTTGCAGCCAAGAGGCAGAGGCGGCTGCGTACAAGCTTTCGGCAACCCTTTCCCGGACCTCCGGCCGGAACAGTGATGCGCCGGCGGCGGCACAGCGGATGCTGTCCACCAGATCCTTGCTGTTGCTCACCTGCTTGAGGACGTACCCGGACGCGCCCGCCAGCACCGCCGCCCGCACGGCATGCTGTTCGTCCCAGCCGGTCAGGATCAGGCATCGGACCCCGGGGGCCGTGGCGCGGAGGTCGCGGCAGACCTCGATCCCGGTTCCGTCCGGCAGCCTGTCGTCCAACACAGCGATATCGGGTTTCAGGCTGGGGATCAGGCGCCGGGCCTCTGCGGCCGATCCGCTCTCGCCGGCAATCGTGAACCCATCATTTTCGAGCAGGTCCTTCAGGCCCCGCCGCACCAGTTCATGGTCATTGAGGATGAAGATCCGGGCGGTCCCGGCTGGGGACTGAAAGACATCCCGGGGTTCTGCGGGTGTTTCCATGACGACGCTCTCATTGATTCGACGCCCTCCCCGGCTGCCCGTCTGATGCAGCCGCCCCGGTCGGAAGGATCCTCGTTCAATCATTTCGCGTCCCTCTGCTGTGCCAGCAGGGCCAAAAGTCCGTTCCTGATTCGTCACCAGCCGAAGCCACGGGGAGCCAATGGCCCGGCTGCCTCCTGAAGTTGGCGAAGGGCGCTGCAGCCAGAGCACCTCATGGTGTCTCCGGCCCCCTTTGCCCTGACCCACCGGTGCGATTCCTCCAGCCGGTACTCAAGCCAGCCCGAAAGCTTTTGCAGCCGGTTGAGTGCCACGCTGGCTTTCTCCCAGGAACTCCAGCGTCCCACGACGGCACCGTTGTCCTTGAAAATGACGTTGCACCCGCCATCGCCAATTTCCGCTGGGGCCTGGCCGCCAGGCGCTTCCTGACCGTACACGGCCCTGTACTCTTCAGAAGTTGCCACGGTGCCTCCCTGATCAGGCAGCTTTGGTTTGCGGGCGGGCGAGAAACGCCTCCAATGACTGGAGGGTGATGGTTGCGGCAGTGAAGGCCGGGCTGCCATGCGGGTGCAGGCGCTCCAGCAGGCCACCGTTGTAGCGGAGGCGGCGGAGGGCGGTGGACACGGCACGGATGGCGTATCCCAGGTCGCCCTGGTGCCGGAGCAGCGCGAGCGTCATGCCCTGCATTGATGCCAGTGCGACAGCAAGCACGTTTGCGTCCAGCTGCCGGCCCGCGGCCCGGTGACGGCGCAGCTGGGCGGCAAACCCGTCCCAAACCTCCCGGGCCGCAATCCGGGCCACTTCCGTCCGCGCATCCTTCTCCGCCAAACCGCGGCCCACCAGGTCCGCATGAAGGCATTCGAACCTGCTGCTGAGCTCCCCGGCCCTCCCGCCGGCTTCGCTGCCCGGGGATGTTGAGGGTTTGAAATTGGCAGGATGCAGGAGCATCGCCCGACGGCGGGAGGCGTCCTCCCGCGACAGCCGCGCGGGCTCCAGCGGCGCCTTCAGGGCGGGACGGAGCGTGCGGATGTCAGGCATGCTGGTCCTTTACAAGTGCAGCGAGCTTGCAGCATGTGCCTGCGGGGGCATCATCTGCGGTGACACTGCGGGAATGCCTCAGCGGCAAGGGAAGTGTGTGCAAGTGAACTGTGTGCAAGGGAACTGGGTCTATAGGGAGGGGCGTCAGGGGGAAAGCCACTCCGGCCTCGCAAACCTGAGGACCCGGACGGCGCCCCTACAAGGATGCCAAGGGTCTGGGGTCCCGCTGTAGGGCTGAAAGTCCCGTCATGGGGGAGGACGGGTACAGATTCCCGCGTGGAAGGTTTGGAGATTTGGTTCCCTTGGAAGGCGGGGGCTTTGTGCCCTGTTTCCGGTTGCGGGGCCGCCCTAGCCTGAAATCAGCAGGGCGGCGTAAGGCCGCCTGCCGGATCCGGGAGGCACACGGTGAAATCGGCGAACGCAAGCATTATTGCAGGCCTTGTCCTTATTGGGCTGGGTGGGCTCTTACTGCTGGACCGGCTCGGCGTCATGGACACGGCAGCTTTTGTCGCACCGCTGATCTTCGCGGCCATAGGGGTTTTGTTCCTGTCCCTGTTCGTCCAGCGCCGGGAGAACTGGTGGGCGGCCATCCCCGGGTCCGTGTTCCTGGGCCTGGCAGCGGTCATCACCACCACGCAGCTCACCAACGGCGCATGGGGTGCATCTTTCCTCTTCCTCTTCATGGGTGGCGGGTTCGCCGCCGTGTTCCTCCGCGAGCGCACCAACTGGTGGGCCCTGATCCCGGCGGGCGTCATGTTGACGCTTGCTGTCATCGTGGCACTCCCGCAGGAACTGCAGGGCATGCCGACCGCGGCCGTCCTGTTCCTGGGCCTGGCAGCCACCTTCGGCGCGCTCTCCCTGGTCCCGGTCCGTAGCTCCGGGCACGCTGCCGACCACCCCAGCGAAAGGATGAGTTGGCCGCTGATCCCCGCGGCGGTCCTGACGGTCATGGGTTTGATCTTTGCGCTCCAGGCCACGGTGGTGTTCATTTCCCTGGACTTCGCCTTCCCGGCCATCATGATCCTGGCGGGAATCACGCTGATGGTCTACGCCTACGTCGCCCACCGCGACGGACGGCAGAAGACGCACGGCCCCGGGTCCCGGGCAGGCTAAGGGGGCCAGCGGGCCGGTGGGCCGGCCGGTGAGCCCATGCGGGCCATCAGAGGAGCGCCTCCGCCCGGGTCCAGTGCCCACGCAGCAGTGCGGCGACCCTCTGCGGCTCAGCCCGGTGCGGGGGGTCGAAATGGTGGCGGCCCGGGAAGACTTCCAGCCTGTAATCGGAAAAGACGCGGGACAGCCGGGCGGCGTTGTCGCCCTGCTCGTCCGGACTGCTCATGCCGCCCAGCACGAACAGCACGGGTTTCGTGAAGGAGGCAAGGCGGCCGCGGTCCAGGTCATAGGTGTTGAACGCCTGGAGGAAGGCGCTGATGCCTGCCGGCCGCTTGGCCATCCACGGCGGCGGCGGGCCGGGCGGCGGTGCCGGCAGGACGGCGTCGGGCTTTACCTGCAGCCTCATGAAGGCCGGCATGAACTCGTCCTGCGGCAGGGCGGACAACTGGCCGTAACGCTGCCACAGTTCGGTATGGGCAAGGCTCCAGTCCCAGTTTCCCGCCCAGGCCGGCTCAAGCAGCGCCAGGGTGCGGAGCCGTCCGGGATGTGAGGCGGCAAGGGCCAACGCGGCAGCCCCGCCGCCGGAATACCCCACCAGGTGGAAGGTGTCCCAGCCATGGGCGTCGGCCTCGCGGAGCACGCCGTCCCCCTCTGTATCCAGGCTCCATCCCGGCGGCGGGGCATCCCCGGCGTAGAGCTCCAGGTCCTTGGCGATGGCGTCCACTCCGGGTCCCAGGACCTGCAGCAGCGCGCCGTAGGCGGGGCCGGCGGGAAGGACGCTGCCGGGAAGCAGGATCACGCGGAGCGGTTCCATGGCATTGTCTTTCGCCGGCGCCGGTCAGCGGCGCGCTGCCAGATGTCCGGTCACGTACTCGGCGTCCGGGCCCGCCCCCACGAGGGTGGCGGAGATATGGCGCGTGAGCCAGGGGAGCCCGACGGCGTACAGGCCCGGGTGCTCCGTCACGCCTTTCGTGTGGCGCGGGTAGTTCCATTCGTCCAGGAGGGGAAGGTCCAGCATGCTGAAGTCCAGCGCGTAGCCCGTGCACCAGATGATGGAGGTGATCCCTTCCGCCTTAAGGTCCAGCCGGGCGCCTGGCTCTGCGGGCAGCCAGTGGTCTTCCTCCGCCACGTCCGCCGCCGGAGCGTCGATCCCGGCAGCCTTGATGTACGCATCGGACAGCCGCCCCAGCCGCTGCCCGAACCCTGCCTCAACCAGTGCCAGGCGCTCGGCGAGGTCGTCGGTGAAGACGAGGACGCCGTCGTCGATTCCCTCGAACCGGCCGTGCAGCCGGACGCCGCGGCGGCCCAGTTCGCGCAGGTGCACGCTGTGGCCGCCGTCGTTGCCGGACAGCAGCGGATTGCACATGAAGCGTCCGGCGGGGGAGGGCAGCCCGTCCACCTGGAGCGCGTTGATGCCGTACTCCGGGCCGTGGACGTTCACCTCCACGATCCAGTGGAAGATGTCCTGCCCCCGGTACCGCCGGGGCGCCTCCGGGCAGCTGGACACGGACAGGTGCACAGTGCGGCCGGCGTCCAGCAGGTCCTCGGTGATCTGGCCGCCCGATTGCCCGGTGCCCACCACCAGCACCGCACCTTGCGGGAGCTGGGCGGGGTTGCGGTAGTCGTGGCTGTGCAGCTGCAGGACTTCGGGGGAGAGGCCTACGGCGGCAGGCGGGGTCCGTGGGCGCTGGAAGGCGCCGCTGGCCAGCACCACGTTCCGGGCGGCCCACGTGCCCCGGTCCGTTTCGAGGGTGAACCCGGCATCCGCCGGGGCGATCCGGGTCACCGTCGTGTCCAGCTCCACCGGGGCATGGATGTCCCGGGCGTAGCGGCGGAAGAAGTCGATGGTGGCGTCCCGGGCGATGAACCCGTCCGGTTCCGGTCCGTCGTAGGGCTTCCCCGGCAGGGAGACTGAAAAGTTGGGGGTGTTCAGGTAGAAGGAATCCCACCGGTCCTGCCAGGCGCCGCCCAGGGCGGGCCGCTGCTCCAGGATCCGGTGTTCCACGCCGCGCTGCGACAGCCAGTAGCTCGTGGCCAGGCCTGCCTGTCCGGCGCCCACTACCACCGTGTTGGTCTCATGGCGGGAAACCGCGGGGGCGGACATGGCTACTGCGCCGCCTTTGAGGTCCTGGACGCACGGGCTTTAGGTTCCTTGGGCTCTTTGGGCGGCAGGGACGCGACGTAGTCCAGCGCCTTCCCGGCCCAGGCCCGCGCCCGGGTGTCATCGCCGTCGCCCTCTTCATTCCACATTTCCGGCAGCCCGGTGTATCCGCCCATGGGCCGCTCGGCCGGCCCGAACGGCACGGTCCGCTCGGACGACTCCAGCACCTCCTTGTCCTTCGGGGAGAGCTTCACGCCGATGGTGGAACCGAACAGCCCGGCGAACATGTTGCCGTTGACGAACGCGCCAAGGTTGCCGAACATCGGCTTCACCACCACCCCCGGATGGTCGGGAACCACGCGCCGGAACCGCTCTTTGTCTTCCTCGGTGGCTTTGGGCATCTCCATGGCTTCATCTCCCGGTGGCAGGGTGTATCCGCAGGATCTGGATGCAGGATATGCCTATTCGGAGGCGGGGTCGAGGGTCCGGGATGCATGCGCCCAGCCGGCAATAAATCGCGTCCTGAGCAGGTCAAACTTCCCGGCGGAGTGCTATATATAGCTCAAGGCAACTATTTTGTGGCTGCCCCGCCAGGTCGCATGGATCCGGGATTGTCCCGGGGGCTGGAGGCAACGGTGCTGAACACGCCGGCCTCCGCCCCGGCTGCAGGAAGCCGGTGCCGCCCGGCCAACCGTCCCGCCACCGCACCCCGGCTCGCGTTCGTTGCCCTCGCCGCGCTCGCCCTCCTCACCGGCTGCAGCGGCGGCACCAGCCAGTCGGTGGCCACCGCCGTGAAGGACAGCTCCTCCGCGGTGGCCACAGCCCGGATCGCGCTCCGGCAGGATATGGACGGCAAGCTGACCCGCGCCGCCACCTCCACCGCCCTCGACGATGAGCTAAAAGAAGTCCAGGGGAGCCGGAACACCGTCCTCAACCTCTCGCCGGCAACGCAGGAGGACCGCGAAACCCAGAAGCAGGCACTGGACGTGCTGGACCACTGCGCCGCGGGGTTCGCCGTGGCGCGCGCCGCCCTGGCAGGGAACGACGGCGGCGCCCCCTCCCTCGCGGACGGTGACAAGGCGCTCGCGGACGCGCAGGACGCCCTGAAGCAGCTCGAAGGCAAGGTGGGGTCACAATGAGGGCGGAACCGTGAAGCGGCTCCTCGGCGTCGCGCTCGGGATCCTCACCGCCATCGGCGGGTTCGTGGACATCGGGGACCTGGTGACCAACGCCGTTGTCGGTTCCCGCTTCGGCCTGTCGCTGGTGTGGGTGGTGGCCGTCGGCGTACTGGGCATCTGCCTCTTCGCCAACATGTCCGGCCGGGTGGCGGCCGCATCCGGCCGCGCCACGTTCGAAGTGATCCGCGAACGCCTGGGGCCCCGGGCCGGGCTGGCCAACCTCTCGGCGTCGTTCCTAATCAACCTCATGACGGTCACGGCGGAGATCGGCGGCGTGGCCCTGGCCCTGCAATTGGCCAGCAGTGTGTATTACCTGTTGTGGATTCCCGTTGCCGCGGTGGCAGTGTGGCTGGTGATCTGGCGGGTGCGGTTCTCCATCATGGAAAACGTCACGGGCCTGCTGGGGCTGACGCTGATTGTCTTTGCGGTGGCGCTGTTCCTGCTCAAGCCGGACTGGGGTGCGCTCGCCGGGCAGCTGGCGCCGGCCGTGCCGGCGCAGGAAACGGTATGGACTTACAGCTACTACGCGATCGCGCTGTTCGGCGCTGCCATGACCCCCTATGAGGTCTTCTTCTTCTCCTCCGGGGCCGTCGAGGAAGGCTGGACCGTGAAGGACCTGCTGCAGGAGCGCACCAACGTCCTGGTCGGCTTCCCGCTGGGCGGCCTGCTGTCCGTGGCGATCGCCGGGTGCGCCGCCGTCGTCCTCCTGCCCGCCGGTATTTCGGTGACGTCGCTGTCCCAGGTGGTCCTGCCCGTGGCGGAGGGTGCCGGGAAGGTCGGGCTGGCGTTTGTGCTGGTGGGCATTGTGGCCGCCACGTTCGGCGCCGCCCTGGAGACCACCCTCTCGTCCGGATACACCCTGGCCCAGTTTTTTGGCTGGTCCTGGGGGAAGTTCCGCCGGCCGGCGGAGGCCGCGCGGTTCCACCTGTCGATGATGGTGTGCCTCCTGGTGGGCATGGCCGTCCTGGCCACCGGCGTGGACCCGGTGCTGGTGACCGAATACTCGGTGGTGTTCTCCGCCATCGCCCTGCCGCTCACGTACCTGCCGGTCCTCATCGTGGCCAATGATCCCCAGTACATGGGCGAGCATGTGAACGGGAGGGCCGTGAACGTGCTGGGAATGGTTTACCTGGTGATCATCCTGGTGGCCTCGGTTGCCGCCATCCCGCTCATGATTGTGACAGGAGCAGGCTCATGACATCGCCATCCGGTCCTTTGCCGCCGGTTCCGCGCGTAAGCGGCCGCATCCTGGACGCGCAACTGCACCTCATGGACCGGCAGGTCCTGGACCACGACGGCGTCCCGGTCACCACCGTGGACGACCTTGAGGTGGGCGGGCCTGATTTGGACGTGGAGATTCCGGCGGGGACGGCACCGCCGGCCATCACCGCCCTGCTGACCGGCGCGGTCCTGGCCACGCGGATCTTTGGCGGCAGGCCGCCGTCGTCCCGGCTAATCCGCATCCCGTGGAAGGACGTGGCGGAAGTGGGTGTGGTGGTGCGCCTTGGCGTGAGCGGGGAGCCGCTGGACGCCAGCTGGGTGGAACGGTGGGTGCGGGACAAGATCATTGCGCGGATACCGGGAGGCCGCCATGATCCTCGGTGACCTGCTGGGCACACCGGTCCACGATGCCGACGGCGGACGGCTGGGCCGCGTTGCCGACGCCCGTTTCGTGCTGGACGGAGCCCCGCACCAGCTGATGGCGGAGCCGCGGCTGCTGGGGCTGGTGGTCAGCCCGCACAGTGTCGCATCGTTCCTGGGCTACGAGCGGAACGGCCTCACCCGGCCCTGGCTGCTGGCCCGGATCCTCCGGTGGCGGCACCGCGGCTCGTTTTTGGTGCTGTGGGAGGACATATCGATGGTGGGGCCGCACTCAGTCCGGCTCCGGCCGGGGTACACCCGCTACAGCACGGCGTTGGAAGGCGGCGGCCAGGTTTAGCGGCGCCCAACAGGTGCGGGATTAGGTGTGGGCGGAAACTCCTGTAGTGTTGAGACTGTTGTTGTGTTTATGCAGTTGGTAGTTCAGGCAGTACGCGCGGTCGAAAGTCCGTGTTCTTCTGAAGTAGCGGTTTTTGAACACCCCACGCCGGAGGGCCCGAAAGTCGGGATTTTCCCTCCACCTTCACGAAGGACAAAAATAATGGCTACTGGTACCGTCAAATGGTTTAACGCTGAAAAGGGCTTCGGCTTCATTTCCCCGGACGACTCCTCGCAGGACGTTTTCGCGCACTACTCCGCGATCAACTCCAACGGCTTCCGCTCCCTCGAAGAGAACCAGAAGGTTTCCTTCGACACCGAGCAGGGCCCCAAGGGTCCCCAGGCCACCAACATCCAGGCTCTCTAATTCCTTAGAGTTCCGGGACCGTTAGGTTTCCTAGCAGGGCCTGCCGTTTATGAACTGCTCCCCGAAAGTTGGACTGAAAATTCAGTTCTGACTTACGGGGAGCAGTTTTATGCATGGAAGAAGTTCGTTGTCCGAGGAACAGCGCGAGGCCGCGGTGGCGCTGTTTGAGATCGGGTGGGGCTCCAGAGCTGTAGCAACCAGGCTCGGGGTGGGTCGGAAGCCGATCCTCCGGTTGCACGACAGATGGCGCGTTCGTGGAGATACTGCTCTTGTGACCAAACCAGGCAACCGCGTGTATTCATTCGAGCTCAAGCTCAACGCCGTGCAGCGATATATCTCCGGCGAGACCAGGGTCGCACTGGCCAAAGAGCTCGAACTATCCTCGCCACACCTGATAGCCGTGTGGGCGATGCGGTACCGGGCTCAGGGCGAGGAAGGCCTCCGTCCGAAACCTAAAGGCCGCCCAAGGAAGAACCCAGATACCCCGCCGCAGCAGGAACCGGAGCTGCAGCGGCTGCGACGTGAGAACGAACGCCTTCGTGCAGAGGTTGCTTTCCTGGGAAAAGTAAACGCCTTGAGGGACAGGGAACAGCGCTAAAGGTTCGCGCTGTCATCGCTCTCAAGGCTGAGCACCGATTAGAGGTTCTGCTGGACGTGGCCGGGTTAGCCCGGTCCACGTTCTTCTACCACCAAGCCAAACTCAATGGCCCCGATCCACGGGCGTCCCTGAAGGCCGCTGTCACTGACATTTTTACGAAGAACCACGGCCGGTACGGGCATCGCCGGATCCATATTGAACTGTTGAAGCAAGGATGGACGGTCGCCAAGAAGACGGTTCTGAAGCTGATGCGTTCCCTCCGGCTGGTCTGCAAGGTCCGAAGCAGGAAGCGGTACAACTCCTACCAGGGCGAGCATGGCATCGTGGCCCCGAACCTGCTGAAACGCCAGTTCGACGCGGACGCCCCAGACCAGAAGTGGGTTACCGATGTGACCGAGTTCAGCGTCGGCGACAGGAAACTCTACCTCTCACCGATCATGGACCTGTTCGACCGGCAGATCATCTCCTACGCCATTGGGACCTCGCCCAACCTGGAACTGACCAACTCCTCATTGCGCGGCGCCTTGGCCACGCTGGAGAACGGGGAGAAACCCTTCGTCCACTCAGACCAAGGGTTCCAGTATCAGCACAACTCCTGGCGCACACTCCTGGAGAACGCCGGCGCCGTCCAATCAATGTCACGCAAAGCCAACTGCTACGACAACGCCGTCATGGAGAACTTCTTCGGACACCTGAAGGAAGAGCTCTTCCACCGCGTCCGGTTCCTCAACACCGACGCACTCGCATCAGCGCTGCACGCATACATCAGCTGGTACAACACCGAAAGAATTTCCACCAAGCTCAAGGGCTTGAGCCCGGCACAGTACCGTGCTCAGATGCTTGCGGCTTAGGTCCCAATTAGAAGCACAGCTGGACTAGGGTCCCCCCATTAGACCGCAGCCGAACGCGCCCTTGCCTGTCTGCACGACGATAAACACTCTGGCTTCGGCAGAAGGCTCCTGAGCAAATATCTCGCCCCCTCCGGCTGTCCTGCCTTGAGAGGTTAGGGCGGATACATCGTGTTCGGCGGGCTGTGGGTTGGGACCACAGTTATATTCGCGGTCGGCAAAGTGCACTTTGGACGGAACTTCCTTGGGCGACAGGACCCAGTCCGATGTCTGTTGATGGACGTTCCATAGCCGGACGCCGGCAAAAATGCCCGCCAGCACCAACACGGAAACCATCAAAGACAAAGCGATTCGCGTCCCCCGGCTCATGGACCAAACGATCCACGAATACGGCATGAAGGTCAATGAACGGGCTAAACCCAGGTGCAGCTCTCGTACCCCTTCGCTTGGCAGGTAGTACAAACACGCAGAAGTCCCCGCCCCAAATGGGACGGGGACTTCTGCGAAGAGCCGATCGCTGGCCGCTAAGGTGGATACATCGCATTTGCGAGTCCAACTTTCGGGGACCAGTTCATTATCGGCAGGCCCTGCTTTTTGTTTAACCCGTGTGTGCCAGTTCCCCGGCTTGGGCCTGCCCCAGGGCTGAGCGTTGGGCGGGCATCTTCCTTGGAAGAACCGTCTCGACAAATGTGAATTGCAGGAGCACTCTTGTACTGCGCACGCCTCTGACGTGCGGAACCAGCGCCTTGGCTGGGAAGAGAATTGAACCTGCGCGGCACCAGTTGGGGTGGTGCATATCCGGCCCCGATCACCGGCCGGCACTGGCTGCCCGCGCTCCCCGGCATCGGCAGCCGGCACCTTCACTCCGAAAAAACAGTGGCCGGTTGGGCCAGTCATGCAATGGGTTTGAATCGGCCGCAGCTGCAAATCGGCATTTAACAGATCGCCGTTCAAGAAAGCATCGCCATGAAGCACTATCGGGGAATCAAACCGAGATCCAACAAGCTGGCATTGATTGTGGCATTCGCTGTCGCATTGCTCGCCTCCCTGGCTGCAGCCGGCCCCGCGTCAGCCGACGGAGGGGGCCACCGGACCTGGCAGGTACAGGTGGGCTCTGAGTCCAGCGACCAGGAGATCCAGGGGATGGCCTTCCTTCCCTCAGAGATCTACATCAATGAGCGGGACACCATCACCTGGCAGGCAAACTCCGCAGAAATACATACCGTGACGTTCCTGGCGGCAGGCCAGTCGCTGCAGCCGTTCAATCCGTTCAGCGACGATGAGCTGCAGAAGCGCGGAAAGGATTATTACGACGGAAAGTCGTACTACAACTCCGGCATCCTGGCCAACGTGGACGTCCCTGGCTTCCCGGATGCGAGGAGCTACACCCTGTCCTTCCCCCGGGAAGGAAACTTCACCTACTACTGCCTGGTCCACGGCACGATGATGAAGGGGACCGTGCACGTGCGCGACCGGGGCACCGACTACCCGTACAGCCAAGCTGACTACGACAAGGCATCACGGGCGCAGGAGCGGGCCATCCTCCGGGACGGGCACCAACTGGACGCATCCCTGGCACAGGAGGCATCCAACCACAAGGTGATGGCAGGCGGTGACGACGGCGTGGCCATGGTCATGCGGTTCGTACGGCCCACCGTGACGGTGCACGTGGGCGAGACGGTGGAGTTCGTCAATGACGGCGTGGGCGCACCCCACACGGTCACCTTCGGCACTGAACCGGCGAACATTTTCGCCCCGTCCGGCGACCCGGAGCATTTCACCGGCGGCGACCTTAGTTCGGGCATCATCCCGCCCGGTGGCGGCACATTCGAAGTAACGTTCAAGTCCGAAGGAACGTTCGAGTACATCTGCGCACTCCATGACTACATGGGCATGGTGGGCAAGGTGAGAGTGGTCGACTAACGCCGGCTACACGGTCCGGCCGGGGCGGTTGCCCCGGCCGGACCTGCGTTTTCCGGGTCAGTGCAGTCCCATGGCCTCCCGCACCTCATCGAGGATGTGGTGCATGGCCCGTTCAGCCTCCGCCGTGTCACCGCCGGCCACGGCTGAGGCCACGTCCTCGTGCGCCTTCAGCGCCTCGTTCCTCGGCTTGAACGGCATGAGCCCCTGCCGGGTCCGGCTGGTCAGGACCTCCGCGATCATTCCTTCCAGCGCACGGAACATCTCATTGCCGCAGCTTCGCAGCAGCAGCTGGTGGAAGGCGATGTCGGCGGCCAGGAAGGCCTGAAGATCACCAGCCTCGCCCAGCTTGCGGAGGTCAGCGGCCAGGGCCACGAGCTGGGCACGTTCGGCTGCGCTGGCCCGGCGTGCCGCCCCAGCGGCCGCGATGGGTTCGACGGCGATGCGCAGCTCGGTCAGGCTGCTGTACTGCAGGTCCCGCCGGTCCGAGGCCAGCCGCCAGCGCACCAGGTTGGGGTCAAACACATTCCACAGGGACGGTTCCTGCACCACGATGCCCACGCGACGCCGCGAATAGACCAGGTTCATCGATTCCAGGACCTTCATGGTGTCCC
Organism: Arthrobacter sp. SDR-2R; assembly: GCF_057747955.1. Lineage (NCBI taxonomy): Bacteria > Bacillati > Actinomycetota > Actinomycetes > Micrococcales > Micrococcaceae > Arthrobacter > Arthrobacter sp. SDR-2R. Next base: position 3,704,331 of record NZ_CM173231.1, on the reverse strand, counting down.
GGGCAACGGTCCGGGAGATGCCGTAGTCGTGCTGCAGCCCTTCAAGGGTGAGGCGGGTGCCCGGGGCCAGCTTCCCGGAGGCTATGGCTACCCCCACTGCCTCAATAACCCGGCCCTGCGTGGCTGGGGCAGGCCCGCCGTCGTGCACTTCATCGCCGTCCTGGACTGTCGCCGTCGACATTCTTTTCCCCGTTCCCTTACGCGCCGGTGCGCCCCTCAAGAATAGCCCCCTAACCGCCAAAGGTATGACTTGTGACACGAATAGATAGTATCTATTGCTCAAAAAGGTGATACCTTATCGCTTGGTCCGATGAACACCGGACCCGCAGCGAGCTTCTTCGAAAGCCAAAGACGTCTTCTCCGGAGGTATGACATGCAGTATCCAGCCACGCACCTGGTGGTCATGGGCGTTGCCGGTTCCGGCAAATCCACCCTTGCGGCCGCCCTGTCCCAGCAGCTGGGATGGGCCTGCGCCGAAGCAGATGAGTTCCATCCAGAAGCGAACATCACCAAGATGAGCCAGGGGATTCCGCTCCAGGACGAGGACCGCTGGCCCTGGCTCGATGAGATCCGCAGCTGGATGACCGCGCAGGCCGCCGCCGGCAAGAGCACCGTCCTCACCTGCTCCGCGCTCAAGCGCGGCTACCGGGAGCTGCTCGCCGGCGCCGAAGGCCGTGTCATCTTCCTCCACCTCGACGGCGGCGCGGACCTGATCAGCCAGCGGATGCAGGGCCGGGTGGGCCACTTCATGCCGCCCGCCCTGCTGCCCAGCCAGCTGGCCACCCTTGAACCGCTCAGCCAGGAAGAGCTCGACGCCGGCAGCCTCCGCCTCGATATCTCGCACTCACCCGAAGAGCTGGTCGCCGCCGTCGTCCGGGCCCTGAACCTCCCCGCCGGCCAGGCGCCCAAAGCGTCCTGACCCCGTAGTCCCCAACCCTGTTTCAAAGGAGAACCATGACCATCGAAGGATGGACCCAGACGATGGGTGCAGGCCCCCTGCTGCTCATCGCCGCGGCGGCAATTCTTGTGCTGCTGTTCCTCATCATCCGGCTGAAGATGCACGCGCTGGTGGCACTGATCCTCATCAGCCTCGCCACCGCCTTCGCCACCGGAATCCCCGCCAACCAGGTGGTTCCGGTCCTGATCAACGGCTTCGGCACCACCCTGGGTACCGTGGCACTGCTCGTCGGCCTCGGCGCCATGCTCGGCCGCATCGTGGAAACCAGCGGCGGCGCCAAAGTCCTGGCCGATTACCTGATCGGCGTCTTTGGCGAGAAACGGGCACCGTTCGCCCTGGGCCTGGCCTCCCTGATCTTCGGCTTCCCCATCTTCTTCGACGCCGGCCTGGTGGTCATGCTGCCCGTCGTCTTCGCCGTAGCCCACCGACTTGGCGGCGGCGTGCTGCGGTATGGACTTCCGGCCGCCGGCGCGTTCTCGGTCATGCACATCTTCCTGCCGCCGCACCCGGGGCCGGTCTCGGCCGCTGCATTCTTTGACGCCAACATCGGCCTGGTGCTGATCGCCGGCCTCATCACCGCCATTCCCACCTGGTACGTCACGGCCTACCTGTATGGCCTCTGGACCGGCAAGAAGCTGGTCCTGCCCGTGCCGGAAATCCTGGGCCACGCCAGCGCGGAGGCCGAGTCCCACCCGCCCCGGTTCCGCACCATCATTGGCCTGCTGCTCCTGCCACTGGTCCTGATCTTCCTCAACACCGGCCTGAACACCCTGGCCTCCTCCGGTGTGCTGTCCGACGCCGTGAAGAAGGAACAGTGGTTCCAGCTCCTTCGCACCGTGGGTGAAACGCCGGTGGCGCTGCTGATCGCCGTGCTGGTGGCCATGTATGTCCTCGGAGCCCGCCGCGGAACCCACGCCGGTGCCCTGGAGAAGCTGCTTGAGTCCTCGCTGGGCCCGGTCTGCTCTGTCATCCTTATTACCGGCGCCGGCGGCATGTTCGGCGGCGTCCTGCGCACCTCGGGCATCGGCGCGGCGCTGGCTTCTGTCCTGGGCAACCTGGGCATCCCGCTGATCCTGGCCGGCTTCCTCATCTCCGCCATCCTGCGCATCGCCCAGGGTTCGGCCACCGTCGCATTGACCACCACCGCGGGCCTCATCGCCCCGGCAGTGGCCACCGCGGGGCTGACGGGCATGCAGGTGGCGGCGCTGGTCATCGCCGTGGCTGCGGGCTCAGTAGTGGTCTCACACGTCAACGACTCCGGCTTCTGGCTGGTTGGCCGCTTCTTCGGCATGGACGTCAAGACCACCCTGAAGACCTGGACCGTGATGGAAACGCTGATCGGCGTGATGGGCTTCGCCGTCGCCGCGGTCATCTTCATGGTGGCCGGTATAGGGGGCTAAGCAACCCACCAAACACGTGGCGCCAGCCTCCGGTCAGATGCCTCTGACCGGAGGCTGGCGCTTCTTGCATTCAGGCGAGAAGCTGGCGGGAGCCTGAATCGAATGCGCTTGCTTCGGGTGGCCATCCGAGTGGCTTAACAGGGGGAATATCCGCCAAAAAAGGGGGATTGTAGGGGAGCCCGGGCCATGGACGCTGTCCGCCGAGGGCAGTATCCTTTAGCTGCAATTGCAGATCCATGCAGGCGTAAGGATGCTGCTGTTGCCGTTTCGGGGACCCCGCGTAACGCGGGGCGCAGGGCTTTGCCCATGGTAGCTGGGGGTCAACAGAGCGGCTCATCTCGCCATCAGCGAAGAGTCCGATGGCCATCAACTAAAGTCCCGCCTTCGATGATCATTCGGAGACGGACCGCCACCCTAGAGGCAATCATGAGATCTTATCTCCGACCACTGTTCATGCTGTTCGCAGCAATCGTCATTGTGTTCACGACCGGGCTTTCCGCCCAAGCCGCCAGTCCACACTTCAAAAAAGGCGGCGAACCGGTCTGTACCGTGACCGCCAACGGGTCAACATCCACCACCACTTGTCGCGCCGTACTCGCGGGCCTCGGAAATTCCGATCTCAAGGCCACGGTCACCGTTTCCGGTTTCGCCGTCTACCAGTGCCAGAACCAGGGCGGCAACGTTGCCCCGGGTCAGAACAAGGTCCTGGAAGGGCCTGTCAGCGAACCCACCTTCATCGATAGTTCGGCGATCAAGAACGGTAACCTGACCCTCGTGACCAACCCGGTCGACCTGACCGCCAAGAACGAGGTCACTGCGGCTGAAGCGGGATGCCCGAACAGCAACTGGAAAGGCATCAACCCGGTTCTGACGGTCACGTCCATCACGCTCGTGATCGAGCAACCGGTAGGTACAGGGATCTTCCGCTGCACCGCTACCGACCCGAACGGGCTCACCGGGACAGTAGCACTTTCCTGCTAAGGCGTAATTCGGCAGGGTGCCGATCGGCACCCCCATAATAAATTGGGCCCGGACCCAGTCCAGTTCCCTGCGGAGCGGAACGCGTCCGGGCCCCTTTATGCGTCAGGTCCGCCCCTGGCGGGAACACCGGCCGCCCCGCCGTCGTTGTTCCCCATGGCGTGCATTCCATGCGCGCCACCCGCCAACCGAAGGACACCCCTTGACTCCTCGCACCATCGTGATCACCGGCGCCAGCGACGGCATCGGCGCTGCGGCCGCCCGGACACTGGCAAAGGCGGGGGAGCAGGTGGTCGTCGTCGGACGTTCCGCTGAAAAGACCCGCGCCCTGGCGGAGGAGATTGGTGCAGACTTTTACCTCGCCGACTTCGCCGACCTTTCGCAGGTCCGGACCCTGGCCACGGAACTTGAGGAAAAGTACCCCCGCATTGACGTCCTGGCGAACAACGCCGGCGGCATGATGGGCAAGCGAACGCTCACGGTGGACGGGAACGAACTGACGTTCCAGGTCAACCACCTGGCGCCGTTCCTGCTCACCACCCTGCTGATGGACACGCTGGCGGCCAGCAACGCGAAGATCATCAACACCGCCAGCGCCGCAAACTACTCGGGAAAGATGGACCTCTTCGACCTCAAGGCCGAGCAGGGGTACCGCACCCACCGCGCCTACGGGACGGGCAAGCTCGCCAACATCCTCTTCACGTCCGAGCTGCACCGCCGCTTCCATGACCGGGGAATCACGACGGCGGCGTTCCACCCCGGCGTTGTCCGCACCAACTTCGCGGCAGATTCCACCAGCCCCTTCCGGCATGCCTACAAGACCCTGCTGAACCGCTTCATGCTCAGCCCGGACCAGGGTGCCGACACCATGCTGTGGCTCATCAACGGCACCCCCGGCACGGACTGGATCTCCGGGGCCTACTACGCCAAGCGGGCCCTGGCCAAGGCCAACCCGCAGGCCTACGACGCCGAACTGGCGCGCGGGCTGTGGGACAAGAGTGATGAGCTGGTCAAGGCCTTCGTCCAGCCCTAACGCTCACAGGCAACGCCGTCGTGGTCGGCGTCCAGCCCGTAGATGTCCCTGCCAATAACCTGGAGGGGGCCACTGACGTAGGCCGGTCCGTTGCCGCTTCCGCCGGCGCAGTCCACGTCCGAGGCAATGGGGACGCACCCTGAGTAGTTCGGGTCGCAGCCGGGATTGGTGCCCGGAACGGCCGGGGCAACAGGGGCCGGAGGCGCAACGGGAGCGGGCGGCGCTGCCGCCTTCGCGGCTGCTTCGGCGGCGGCCTTTGCTGCCGCAGCATCCTGCGCCGCCTTCGCCTCGGCGGCCTGCCGGGCGGCGGCTGCGTCAGCCGCGGCCTTGTCGGCAGCGGCTTTGTCAGCTGCCGCCTTCTCGGCGGCTGCCTTTTCCGCCGCGGCCTGGTCGGCGGCCGCCTTCGCTGCGGCAGCGGCTGCCAGCTTCTCCGTGACGCGCTTGGACTCCGCGGCTTCCAGCCACACCAGCCTGCCCGACCCGTCCTTGGTACAGACGTAGGTGGTGCCGGCCGAAACCTGCTGCCCGTTTGCGGCGGTGCACGGCGTACCGGCAATGGGCGTTGCGGTGGCGGATTCGCTGGCGGGTCCGGCAGCGGCGCTCAGGGAGGCCTGGGGTGCACCGCACCCGGTCAGCAGAAGCACGACGGCGGCGGCCCCGGCGCCCAGCACCTTGTGCGGGCCCCTCCGCCCGGCGGCTCCTGGGGTCAGCGCGGGTTCCCGACGGCGGGTGCGGGGCGCGGAAAAGCGTTGGACGGCAGGCATGGTTCCCCCAAGTGCGTGTGCTGGATGCGATGTGCACGGCCAGCGTAGCTACGCCGGGATGGCCGGAACGGTTTAAGCGCAAATCTTGATGTATTCCTGCACCAACCTTGAAGATCCCGGTTGTGCGGAGGTCAGCCCTGCCTGGCCAGCGCCCCACCGATCAGCCGCGCACCCTCCGGGTAGGCGCCCGGATTCGGACCCGAGTAGTTGAGCCGGATGAAGGCTCCGGCGGGTTCGGCCGGGAACCACTCCGTGCCGGCGGCTATGATCACGCCGGCATCCTCGCAGTCCCGCACCAGGCGCGGCAGATCCGTGGCGTCGGGCAGGCGCAGCCACAGGTTCAGGCCGCCCTTCGGCAGGACATCGAGGTGCGCCTGGGGGAGGTGCTCCCGGATGCTGGTGGCCAGCAGGTCGCGGCGTGACTGGAGCTGCTGCCGGAGGCTCCGCAGGTGGGTCTGCCACCCGGGTTGCGTCACCACGTCCAGCGCGGCGGCCTGCAGGAGCCCGCTGACGTACATCGACTCGGCGGCGCGCTGGCCCAGGATGCGTTCGCGCGCCGGTCCCCGGACGATCACGGCAGCAATCCGGATGGCGGTGGACACGCTCTTGGTCAGGGACCTGATGTACACCACGTGCCCGGAATCATCGCGGGTTGCCAGCGGAACGGGGTCGGAGGTGATGCCGAAATCGTGTGCCCAGTCGTCCTCCACCAGGAACGCGCCGTGCCGGCGGGCCACGTCCAGGATCTCGTCGCCGCGCCCTGCCGCCCACTGCCCGCCCGTGGGATTCGAATAGTTGGGCTGCACGTAGAACGCCCGCGCCCCGGTCTCGGCAAAGGCGCGGTCCACGTCCGCGGGATCCGGCCCGTCCGGGCCGGTGGGCACCGGAACCACCCGCACCCCGGTCTGCGCGGCGGCAAGGATGGCGCCCCAGTACGACGGCGACTCCATCAGCAGCGGCTGTCCCGCGCCCACCAGCGCACGGAAGATGGAGCTGAGCCCGCTCTGGCTTCCGGGCAGCACAACCACATCATTCGGGGTGGGAGGCGTGATGCCCACCGGGGTGGCCGACCCCAGTTCCTGCGCGAACCATTGCTGCAGCTCCGGCATGCCCGCCGCCGGCGGCCGCGACAGTGCGGCGTCGCCCCGGGCAGCCCGGGCCAGCGCGGCGCGGACCAGCCGTTCCGGCAGCAGTTCGCGGTCCGGGTAGCCGGAATGGAACCAGATGGCATCGCCGGGAACGTTGCGCATGGTGCCCGACGACGACGGCAGCGGGGACGACGGCGACCGCAGCGCAGCCGTCTGCCAGCCATAGTCGGACGGACGGGCGGTGCGCACGGCACGCACGAACGTTCCAACGCCGGGCCGGCTTTCAATCAGCCCCTGGGCGGTCAGCGCCTGCAGCGCCTTCTGCACTGTCACCGGGCTGGCCTGGTACTCGGCAACGAGCTGCCGGGTGGACGGCAGCCGGGCCCCCGGACCCGCGCCGCCGACCCATTGCCGGAGTGCCGCAACGATCCGCGAACTGCTATCGTTATTCATGAAAGAACATAGTAGCGCTACTGTCCTGAATCGCCCAGTGATATCGCCGCGAAAGGCCACCGGAATCTGGTGGGGCCTGCTCGGCGTGGCGGCCTTCTCCTTCACCGTTCCGTTCACCCGCGTGGCCGTGGCAGGCATCCCGCCGCTGCTCATCGGTTCCGGCCGGGCCGTCGTGGCCGCTGCCCTCGCCATCGCAGCACTTGCCATCACCCGCCAGCGGCTGCCCCCGCCCCGCACCTGGCTGCGCCTGTCGCTCGTGGCGGGCGGCGTCGTCGTCGGCTTTCCGCTGCTGACGTCCTATGCCCTCACTGCCGTACCGGCGGGACATGGAGCCGTGGTCATCGCCCTCCTGCCGGCCGCCACCGCAACGGTGGCGGTCCTGCGCACCGGAGAGCGGCCCCCGGCCGCCTTCTGGGTGGTGATGGCGCTCGGCTCGCTGGCAGCCATCTCCTTCGCATTCCTCCAGTCAGGCGGCGTGGGGCACCTGCACTGGGCGGACCTCCTGCTGCTCGGCGCCGTGGCCTGCGCCGCGGTGGGGTACGCGGAGGGCGGCCTGCTGGCGCGCACGCTGGGCTCGTGGCAGACCATCGCCTGGGCGCTGGTCCTTGCCGCGCCGGCCATGCTGGTCCTCGCCGTAGTGTCGGTCCTGGACCAGCCGCCGTCGGCCACACCCGTCCAGTGGGCTGCCTTCGCCTACCTCGCCGTGGTCAGCATGTTCCTTGGCTTCTTCGCCTGGTACCGGGGGCTGGCCATTGGCCCCATGGCGCAGGTGAGCCAGATCCAGCTGCTCCAGCCCGTCCTCAGCATCGGCTGGGCCGCGCTGCTGCTGGGGGAGGCGCTCACCTGGACCACCCTGATCGGCGCCCTCGCCGTGATCCTCTGTGCCGCTGCGGCCGTCCGCGTCCGGCTCAAACCGGCCCCCTGAACTGCTGAAAGGACTTCCCATGTACATTCCCGCCCACTTTGCTGCCGGCCCCGATGCCGTCCGGCACCTCCTCACGACTCCCGGCGCCGCCAACCTGGTGACCATGACGGACCACGGCCTGCTGGCAACACTGCTGCCCTTCGCCTTCAACCCGGCGGTGGGGGAGCGCGGCGCGCTGCAGGCCCACATGGCGCGCACCAACCCGCAGTGGTCCACCGCGCCGGCCGGCGAGGCGCTGGCCATCATCCAGGGCCCCGACGACTACATCTCGCCGTCGTGGTAAGCCGCCAAGGCCGAGCACGGGCGGGTGGTCCCCACTTGGAACTACAGCACCGCGCACGTGTACGGCGAGCTGGTTATCCATGACGACGCCGGCTGGCTGGCACGGCACGTCCGGCACCTGACCGGACTGCACGAGGACGGCCGGGCAGACCCCTGGGCCGTGGACGACGCGCCGGAGAAGTTCATTGCCGGGCAACTGCGGGCGATCGTGGGCGTGGAGCTGGTGATCAGCCGGATCGAGGCGAAGGAAAAACTGAGCCAGAACCGCTCCGACGCCGATGCTGAAGGAGTGGCAGCGGGTCTCCGGGCCGGGGGGCGTGAAGCCGGCGCGGCCGCCGTCGAACGCGCGCGCCGGAACTGACGCCTATGGGCCCTAAGCCGCCCGTTCCAGCAGCACCATCACCTCGTAGTGCGTGGTCTGCGGGAACATGTCCAGGACGCGGGCACGCCGGGCGGTGAACGACGGGAGCGCGGCCAGGTCCCGGGCCAGCGACTGCGCGTTGCAGCTGGAGTACACAACGTGCTGCACGTCCGAGGCCTCCAGCCAGCCGCAGAGCTCCTTGCCGATGCCGCGCCGGGGCGGGTTCACGATCACCAGGTCCGGCGACTGCTTGCTGGCCAGGGCAAACGCGGTGGCGTCGCCGGCCTGGAACTCCATCCCCTCCAGGCCTGCCTCGTCACTGCTGAGGCGGGCGGACACGATCGCTTCGCTGCTGGTTTCGATGCCCGTGACGGTGCGGGCCGGTGCGGCGCTGTGCAGGGCGAACCCGCCCACGCCGCAGTACAGGTCCCACACCGAGGCCGGCGCCAGTTCGTTGACCCACTCGCGTCCCTGGCGGTACAGGGCCGCGGCCATCTCACTGTTGGTCTGGAAGAAGCTTTGCGGGCGGAGGTGCAGGTTGATGTCGTTGACCCGCATGTTCAGGGTGGACTCGCCGGTCAGCAGGATCTCCCGGTCGCCTTCCAGCACGGCCTTGTGTTCCGGATGCAGGTTGACCGAGACCACCTTCACCTGCGGCAGGGCGGCCAGGAGGTCCGGGAGGTGCTTCCGGATGCGCGGCACCACCTGGTCCGAGCGCAGGACCAGCCGGAGCATGACCTCGCCGTCCGGGGATTCGGTGAGGATGACGTGCTTGAGTTCACCGGTCCGGCGGGGAACGTCATAGGGCGTCAGACGGACCCGGCGGATGAAATTCGCCAGCACGGGGAAACAGGCGAGCAGGCCGGGTGAGCAGACGCCGCACTTGCGCAGGTCCACGCCATGCCCATCGGCGTCCAGGATCCCGATGGTGGGATTCTGAGCGGTCCCGCCGATCACCATCTTGGCCTTGTTGCGGAAGCCGGACTCCTGGCTGGCCACCGGCGGCAGCCATTCGAGTTCGGTGTGACCGGACAGGAGGGTCTGGCAGTGCAGCTGTTTGCCGGCCAGCTGCTCACCGTAGGGCACGCCCATGTGGGTGCAGGAGCGGCAGGTGCCGGCATCAAAGTAGGAACAGCGCATGACCGGACAAGTTTACCCGGTTGCCTTCCCCGCCACGACGTGCAGGTCCGACGCCGGCACTTGGGGAAGTGCCGGCGTCGTACCTTTCAGGGCTGTACCGTCAGGGCAGCGCAACCGGCAGCACCCCATCCGGGAAGGGCGCAACGAAGGCGGCTCCTGCTTCTTCCCCTGCAGAGCCGTAGCCCCAACCGGCGAAGACGGTGGGAATGCCGTGGACGGCTGCCCCGGCCACGTCGTAGCTGCGGTCACCCACCATGAGCGGGGCAGAGACATCCACCTTGGCTGCCCTCAGCCTGTCCAGCACTTCGGCAATGACATCTGCCTTGCTCCACCTGGCTTCCTGGTCCGATGCGCCGCAGACGGCGGAGAAGTAATGGTCAATCCCAAACAGGCGGGCCATCCGGAGCGCCTGGTCTTCGGCCTTCGAGGTGGCAACCGCCATGGGTACGCCCGCACGATGGAGCTGTTCCAGCAGTTCCCTGATCCCGGTGTACGGAACGGACTGGTGTGCACCGTGATCCGCGTAAGCCTTCCGGTAATGCCGCAGCGCCAGCCGGGCAAGGACCTCATCGTGTCCCAGGTGCTCGCGGAAGGACTCAAGCATGGGCGGCCCCACCAGCCGGACCAGGTCCCCGGCCGGTGGCACAGCGGCCCCCACGGCGGCAAGCGCCCGGGCGGCGCTCGCCGTCACGCCTGCCGCCGAATCCAGCAGCGTCCCGTCCATGTCCAACAGCACGCAGCTGAAGGCTCTCCGCTGACTCTGCAGCGGCTGCTGCCGAAGTATCATCTCTGTGTGCTTTCGTTCTGGAGCCGGGCCGACTCGTGTCTGCTGTTGTGACGTCATGCAGTGAAGGGTGAAACATGGATCGGGCGAGTCTTGACCGGATCGACCAGGGCATCCTGGCGGAGCTGACCCGCAATGCCCGGGTCAGCCACGCGGAGCTGGCTGCAAAGGTGATGCTGTCCCGCAATGCGGTCCGGCAACGCATCGACAGGATGGAACGGCAGGGTTACATCCAGGGCTACACCGTGGTGACCGGCGCCCCGGGGCACGGCACAGTCTCTGCTTTCCTGATGGTCTACCGGAAGGACAGGGTGCGCGGATCGGACGTCATCGCCGTGCTGCAATCGATCCCGGAGGTGGTCCTGTGCGATGTGGTCAGCGGCGACTTCGACCTGCTGGTGCGGGTGGAAGCACGGTCGCTTGAACGCATCCAGGAGATCTGGGAGCAGATAGCGGCCACGCCCGGCGTGACGGACACCGTGACGGCGATGACCCTGTCCAACTACATCCGGCGGGATGCGGCAGCGAAGCCGGCCCAGCCGGGAAACGCTCTCGACCAGGCTCCGTTTCCGGTGATCAGCCCTGGCGCTTGATGCACACCACTTTCGGCTGGGTCATCTCCTCATAGGCGAAGCGGACGCCTTCGCGGCCCAGGCCGCCATACTTGGATCCCCCGAACGGCATGCCGTCGAAGCGGTAGTCCGACGAGTCGTTGACCATGACGCCGCCTGCGTCGATGCGGCCCGCGGCGTCCAGGGCCGTGTCCAGCGAGCCGGTGAAGATCCCGGCGTGAAGGCTGTAGTCGATGGCGTTGGCGGTCCCCACGGCTTCGTCGAAGGTTGTGAAGGGTTGCAGCATGACGACCGGCCCGAACACCTCCTCCGTCCACAGCCTGCTGCCGGCGGGCACTCTCTCCAGGACCGTCGGATGCAGCACGTTGTTTACCCTGGTGTTGCCGGCGATGACCACGGCGCCGGAGGCAACCGCCGCCTCAATCTTGGCCTGGAGCTGATCCACGGCGGCGGGACTGATCATGGGACCGACGTCGGTGGCTTCCTCGGCGGGGTCGCCCGCCACCAGCCGTGACGCCTCCTGCAGGAAGCGCCGACGGAAGTCGTGGTAGCGGGAGGCGGCCACGAGGATGCGCTGAACCCCCACGCAGTTCTGTCCGGCTGCCCAGAAGGCTCCGGAGACGCAGGCTGAAACGGCAGCATCCAAGTCGGCATCATCCATGACGATGACCGGGGCGTTCCCGCCAAGGTCCATGGACAGCTTCTTCAGGCCTGCGGTCCTGGCAATGGCCTCGCCGGCCGTGAATCCGCCGGTGAAGGACACCATGCGGACCTCCCGGCTCCGCACGATCGCCTCCGCCACGTCCGTGTCCCCGTGGACCACTGTGAGGACGCCAGCAGGCAGGCCAGCTTCGGCGAAGACTTCGGCAAGCAGTTGCGCGGACAGGGGCGTCAGCGCAGACGGCTTGAGGATGACGGCGTTGCCTCCGGCGATTGCCGGGCCCAACTTGTGTGCCACCAGATTAAGGGGGTCGTTGTACGGGGTGATGGCCGCAATGATGCCCAGCGGTTCCCGTGCGTACCACCCCATGCGGTCCTCGGAGCCTTCATAGGAGTCAAAGGGAATGATCTCGCCGGCGTTCCGGCGCGCCTCCGCGGCGGACAGGCGCAGGGTGTTGACTGCCCGCAGCACCTCCTTTCGTGCCTGGCGGATGGTTTTGCCGCTCTCGGCTGTGATGGTCTGGGCGAATTCCGCGTGGCGCGCGTCGATTAGTGCGGCAGCCGCGTCCAGCAGCTTCCCCCGGGCATGGCGGGACAATGCGCGTGCCTGCGCCGCCCCGGACCTGGCAGCCCGGATAATCGCGTCCACGGACTCCGCCGTGGTCAGGGCCACGGCTCCCACCACCCGGCCGTCGTAGGGGCTGAGCACCTCCCGGATCGCGGCCGTTGCGTGATCCAGCGGTGCAAGGGTTGATTCACGCATCTGCAGCCACCTGGTTCCGTGCGGCGTGCATGGCGATGATGTCGGACAGCAGGGCGTACGCTGTCTCCACCCGCCCGGCCCCGGGTCCGGACACCGTCACCGGGCCGAGGAGATCGGTGTTGAACGACACTGCATTGTTGGCACCCGAAACCCCGGCGAGGCCGTGGGCCAGGGGGAGCGCCACGGGGGCAACTCCGGCACTGATGCTTCCATCCAGGTTCCGCCGCGCGGAGCCCACCAGTTTCCACCGCCGCCCCTCGTTCCTGGCGCGCCTGATGTCCTCGGGCGACAGCGTTGACATCCCTTGGCGCTGCACATCCGCCAGCGTGATGTCCGCCCCCAGCAGCTCATTGGCCAGGATCAGGACTTTCAGTTGGACGTCGTGGCCCTCGATGTCGGCCGTGGGATCTGCCTCTGCGTACCCCCGGCTCTGGGCTTCGAGGACCGATTCCTCAAAGCTGAGGCCCTCTTCCATCCTGCCCAGGACATAGTTGCTGGTGCCATTGAGGATGCCCTCGAAGCCATTGAGCGCCAGTCCGGGGAACAGTTGTTTGGCCAAACGGATGACGGGTGTCCCGCTCATCACCGCGCCTTCGAATTCGAAATGCAGCCCTTTAAGCTTCGCGAGCCGGCTCAACTCCTGGCCATGCAGGGCGACCGGACCCTTGTTGGTGGTGCAGACACTCTTTCCCGACTCCAGCGCCCAGCGAACGTGTGAAGCCGCAGGCTCGCCGTCTGCAGGGTTGGTGAACGTTGCTTCGCAAATAATCCCTGCGGAGCAGGTCCGGATCACGCGCTCGTTGTCCGGGTCCGCTGACCCGCCGTACGCTGCAAATGTCGCGACGGCGGGATCCAGGCCCAAGGCCATGTCAAGATCGATCCCCCCGTCCTGGACCAGGGAACCCAGCCCAAGGTCCGTAATGGCAACCACCCGCAGGTCAAAGCCGAGGGTGCGGCCAAGCGCATCCCCTCTGGTGGCAATCAGTTCGGCCAGGGTCCGGTTGACGCCGCCGAACCCGATCAGCGCGATGTCGTAGGTGGTCATTGCTACTCCCTTGAGGTGGTTGTTGTTGCTCCCATCCTGTGCCCACCCGGTGTCCGTTGAGGCATGTCCAAACGCTCCGCCGGGGAGGCGAAACGACCATCTGAAGGGCAAATCGACATACGGAGTAACAGCAATAAAAGTGCAACATTCGCATTTGAATATGATTTTGATGACTAAAAATGCCAGTTTGTGTTACTTTCGTCACTGTCGACGCGCTTAAAGCTTTCATGGACCGGCACCCGAACCGCGGCCGTCCTTCCGACCATCCCCCACTGGAGGCACCACTTGGAATCTTCGACCCCCCTCACCCTCAAGCCGGAGCCGGACGCACCGCCGTCAACGGAATCAGGGCTCCGCCGCTCCATGGGGCCCCGGCACCTTGTCATGATCGCCATGGGCGGCGTGATTGGTTCCGGACTGTTCCTCAGCTCGGGTTACACCATTTCCCAGGCCGGCCCGCTGGGTGCCGTTCTCGCCTACCTCGTCGGTGCCTTCGTGGTTTACCTGGTCATGGCCTGCTTGGGGGAGCTCGCCATCGCCTACCCCGTCTCCGGTGCGTTCCATATCTATGCTTCCCGGTCCATTGGTCCCGCCACGGGATTCGCCACCGCCTGGCTCTACTGGCTGTGCTGGGCGGTCGCCATCGGATCGGAGTTCACAGCCTCGGGCCTGCTGATGCAGCGCTGGTTCCCGGGCGTTGACGTCTGGGTCTGGTGCCTGATCTTCGCCGCAACGTTGTTCGGCCTCAACGCCGTGTCATCCAAGTTCTTCGGTGAGTCGGAATTCTGGTTCGCCATCATCAAAGTGGGCGCCATCATCGGGCTCATCGTCCTGGGCGGGGCAGCCCTCCTGGGCTTCCACCCGCTCAGCGCATCGGGCAACCATCCCTTCCTGTTCGAAAACTTCAACACCGAGGGAGGGCTGTTTCCCAACGGTTTCACCGGCGTTCTGGTGACGGCGCTCGCAGTCTTCTATGCCTTCTCAGGCTCTGAACTGATCGGCGTCGCCGCAGGGGAGACGAAGGATCCCGCCACCAGCATTCCCAAAGCGATGCGCAGTACGGTCATCCGCCTCCTGGTGTTCTTCGTCGGAGCCATCGCCGTCATCGCCGCCACGATCCCGTACCAGGAAGTTGGGCTCGACGAAAGCCCGTTCGTGACGGTGTTCACGGCGACGGGTGTTCCCTTTGCCGCCGATCTGATGAACTTCGTCATCATCACGGCGCTGCTGTCTGCAGGCAACAGTGGCCTGTTCTCGTGCGCCAGGATGCTGTACTCCCTGGCCGACGAAGGCCACGCACCCCGGGCGCTTAAGAAGCTGACTAAGCGCGGCATTCCCATGACCGCGCTCTCGGTGAGCATGCTCGGAGGGCTGGCCTCACTCATCAGCAGCGTGGTTGCTCCGGAAACCGTCTACCTGGTGCTGGTATCGGTAGCGGGCTTCGCAGTGGTGGGAGTCTGGATGTCCATCACCGCCTCGCATTTCTTCCACCGGCGGTCTTTTGTCCGGAACGGCGGGGACGTGTCCACCTTGTCCTACCGCGCGCCGCTCTTCCCACTGGTGCCGGTCCTGGCATTCACTCTCTGCACAGTCTCCCTGGTGGGCATCGCTTTCGATCCGGCCCAAGCGGCGGCGCTGTACTTTGGGATTCCTTTCGTCGCCGCCTGCTACGGTTACTTCCACATCAGGTACGGGCGCCGGGCCGCAGCCGAAAAGACGGCGCAGGGCTGAACCGTTTCCATGGCCTGGCGCGGACGGCCGAACGTCCGCGCCAGGCCATCGCCGTGCCCGGGACTGCGTTGCTTCCGGCTGATTGGTGTTTCCCGCTGGGCGGTGCCGCAACGTGTGAGGATAGGCTGGTTGCCGGTCGGAAGGAGCAGCAGGGTGGATAACTCCCCGGAGGCGGCGTCGCTGGCGCAGGGATTGCGGATAGTGCGCCTGGTCATTGACCGGGAAAAGGCGGGGAAGCAGCTTATGGGTGTCTCCCAGTTGGCCGCCGAGCTGGACATGGACCAAAGCCGCGTCTCCCGTTTGACCCAGGAGCTTTGTGAGCTTGGCCTGCTGGAGCGCCGCGAACGCGGCCCGTTCCGCGTAGGGACGGGCTTCTTCGGCCTTGCCGCCACCCTCAATACGGGGTGGATCCGGCATGCGGCGGCGGAACTGGAGGCGCTGGTGGCCACTACCGGGCTGCGCGCCCGGGTCTCGGTCCGCGACGGCTACAGGGTCATCCTGCTCCTGGCGTCCAGCAACGATTCGCAGGCGGGCAGCTTCGTCCAGCCCGGCATGGTGACGCCTGTGTGGTGTACCGGATCGGGCAGGGCGCTGTTGTGGGACCATAAGCGGCGCGGGTTTGAAGCTTTGCTTTCCGACGTGAACTTTGTCGGCGTCGGTGGTCCCGGCGCACCGCATTCCAGCGCGGAGGCCTGGGAACTCATGGCCAAAGACAAGCCCCATGGTTTCGTTGTCGCCACGGAGGAATTCGAACACGGCATCGTGGAGGTGGCCGTGCCTGTCCGGGATCCGGGCGGTGGGATCGTCGCTTCGCTGAGTGTGCTGGGCGGGCAGCCGGACGTTGGACCCCGCGCAGGGGAATTGGCGGATGTCCTCGCGGAGGCCGCGGCAAGGCTCGGTTCGGTCCATCCCGGGCCGGAAGGGTAGGCGGCCCTTAGGGGTTGCTGTCCGGAGACCGCCATCCCAGCATGCCTTCCAGCCAGCGGCCCTGGCGGACGAGCGCTTCGGCGTGCCGGGACCGGCTGGGTTCAAGGCGGCCCTTCAGGCCCACCACCTGCAGGGCCGCCACCACGTCGCCCCTGAAATCCCTGATGGGTGCGGCCAGTGAGTAGAGCCCGGGCTCCGCTTCCTCGTCGACGATGGAGTAGCCGCGGACCCGTGCGTCCCTGAGCCGTGCCAGGAAATCCTCGACGTCCGCGGGGGTGTTCGGGCCGTGCTGCTGGAACTGGACGCCCGCGAAGATTTTGCGGACCTCATCGTCCGGAGTTTCCCACAAAAGTGCCTGCCCGGCGTCGCTGCAGTAGGCAGGGTAGGGCCGGCCCAGCCACGAGCCCACCAGCCGGCTGCTCGCCGGGACGCTTTCGCCCACCGTTACGGTGCTCCTGCCGCTGAGGACCCCCAGGAAGCACCCCTCATCAGTCTCCCTCGAAAGGCGTTCCAGGGCGGCGGTCCCGTCGGTTGCCAGCCGGCGCCGGGTCAGCAGGAGGGCGTCGGTCAGGACGCTCCAGTCCAGGGCGAAGGTGCGTTCGGGGGTTCTCCGCAGGAAACCTTCCCCTTCAGCTGTCCGCAGGCTCCTGGAAACCTGGCTTCGGTCCCTGCCCAGGTCCGCAGCGATCTCTGCAACCGTGCCGCCGGGGAGGCCACGCAGGTGGCGTTCCCCGGCCGCCAGGACGGCCATGACGCCACGTCCCATGCTTGAAGTCCTCGACATGGTCCGAGTCTAGAGGACCGCCCGCCCGGGTCAGGAGATGGCGAAGACGCGGGCCGGGAAGCCGCTCCCTTCGGAGGGTTTGGCCCAGCTGGCCACGATTGCGGCACCCGATTCAGGGAGGCCGGACAAATCAGCCATCAGTTCTATCTGCCAGCGGTCCTTCGCCAGGATGTAGGTTTCCAGGCCAAAGTCCCCCTGCGAGGTTGCCAGCCCCGGATCGGTGTCCGTTTGCTCGTGCCCGATGGCCGAAACCCAGCGTTCCTCCGCCAGGAAGGACAGCACCTCACGGGACCACCCGGGAGTGTGGCTGACTCCGTCCGCATCCTTGTTGGCCATGGCATCTCCGTCCGGCCACCGTGAGCTCCAGCCGGTCCTCAGGGCAACGAAGCATCCAGCCGGGATTCTTCCGTTCCGGTCTTCCCATCCGTGCACATCCTGCAGGGTGGGGGTTGCATCCGGATCCCGTTCCACCCGCCGGGTGATGTCCAGGACCACAAGGGGAAGAATCATGTCCTGGACTGGAATCCGGTCAAGGGTGCGTCCACCCCGGATGAAGTGGGAAGGCGGATCCACATGCGTGCCCCACTGGCCAACGATCGAATACCGGTGGGCCGTAAACCCGTCGCCCCTTTCAAGGTCGAAAAGAGCCTCCCGGGTTTCGTCCGGAAAGGCGGCGAAACGGGGCTGGCCTGGATGGAAGGCATGGGTGAGGTCCGTGAACGTCCTGCCTGCCAGGGCGGACTGAAGCGCGGGCCAGGCGGCAGTGGTGGTGAGTGTCATGATGCTGCCGCCGCCGAGGGGGTTTTACGGTGCAGCCCACCGGCCACGCTCACGGGACCGGTCACCTCGATGACAGGCAGTTCCCACGGGTGGATGGCCACCAGTTCCTGCATAACCCGTTCCAGGACGGCCTCGTCCAGGGTGGCATCAAAATAGGTGGTGAAGACGAACGTGGGGGAGAGGGTCTGCTCGCCCACCCTGCCAAGCGTGGGCGACGCCCCTTCGCCGCACGAGAATCCTTCGAATCCGATGCCGGATTCGAAGACGTGCTTGTAGTTCCCGAAATCACCGAGGTCCGGGTAATGCCCAACGGTGTGCAGGAGTTCTGCCAGCCCCGGATCCTGCTGGACGGCGTTGGCGTCTCCGGCGGCTATCCGGCCGAAGGTTTCCGCACTGATGGGCCAGTGGACCCGTAGCTTGCGGACACTGTTCAGGTGCACACTCACGAATATTCCTCCTGTAATGGTCGTTGCTGCAGTCATCGTGGCACACGGTGATATGCATTACAAGCATGGAAACTTGCCTATAATGAACAAAACAGCCACCAATCGACCGGAGGTGCGATGCCTAGCCGCCGTTCCCTGTCCACCCTGCTTGACGCCGGCGCAGGCCTCGTAGCTGACGGCGCCCTGGCCACCGAACTGGAGGCCCGCGGCTGCGATTTGAACGACGCACTGTGGTCCGCCAAGGTCCTCCTGGAGCAGCCCGAGCTGATCAGGGACGTGCACCGGGACTACTTCGCCGCCGGCGCGAACATCGCCACCACCGCCAGCTACCAGGCCACGCCCCGGGGGTTTGCGGCGCGGGGGATGGGCGAACGGGAAGCCCTGGAGCTCGTTGCGCTGTCCGCCCGGCTGGCGGATGAAGCGCGGCGGCAGCATCTGGAGGACCACCCGGACGCCGGGCCGCTGCTGGTCGCCGGTTCCGTGGGTCCCTACGGTGCCTACCTTGCGGACGGCTCGGAGTACCGGGGGGACTACGCCCTCACCGCAGAAGAGTTCCAGGACTTCCACGGCCCCCGCATCGCCGCGCTGGTGGACGCCGGCGTGGACCTCCTGGCCTTGGAAACGCTGCCTTCCTTCGCTGAGGCCGAAGCCCTCCTGGCACTCAGCCGGGAACACGGCGTCGACACCTGGTTCTCCTTTTCCCTGCGCGACGGCGGGCACATCAGCGACGGAACCCCGCTCGCCGACGTGGCCCGGCTCCTTGACGGACAGCCCCACGTCGCCGCCGTGGGTGTGAACTGCGTCCCGCTCAACCTGGTCGCTCCCGCGCTCGCAGCACTGGGCCTGCACACGGACAAGCCGCTGCTGGCCTATCCCAATTCGGGAGAGACCTACCATCCCGCGACAAAGACGTGGAGCCAGGACCGGGCGGCTTCCGGCAGCGGTGCTCCCTCCAGCCTCGGCACAGGTGCCCCTGAGTGGCGGCAGCTTGGTGCCCGCATCGTGGGCGGCTGCTGCCGGACCACGCCCGCCGACATCGCAGCGTTGGCCGGGAAGGCATAGTTACCGGGAACACTGCCGTCTCCACCGGTGTTAAAACCTAAGGAGAAATGAACGATGAACAACAGAACTTATACAGCACTTGTTGTACCGGCCGGCAATTCCGAGCCCATGCGCATCGAGCAGGTGCCGGCAGACCTGCAGGCCTTGGAAGCCCTGGTGGGCGGGCCGCTGGAGTCGGTGATCCGCGGCGACTGGCATGTCTACCTCAACGCCGAAAGCGTCACCATGCTCCTGCCGGTCAACTTCCGCGCCGGGCAGTTGATGCACGAATGCGGCCTGGACCTTGACGGGATCCGTGGCACCGCGGTCTTCCTCGGCCGCGGCGAGCACGGGGCCGAAGCGGACATCCCGGACCACTTGTCCCGGCTTGCGGAGGAGCTTTTCGGGGCCCCGCTGGCCGCGTAGGCTTAGTCCCCGCGGACCCCGTAGGTGCTCAGCACGTTGCCCTTGCTGGTGGTGGACTGGTCAAGCAACACCAGCCGGGTCAGCGGGTCACCGTCCTGGAACAGCCTGCGGCCGCTGCCGGCAATGACCGGGTGCGTCATCAGCTGCAGCGAGTCCAGCAGCCCGGCGAACAGCAGCTGCCGCACCACCGAGATGCTCCCGCACACGGCGATCTCGCCGCCGTCGCGGTCCTTCAGGGCGGCAACGAACTCCTCAAGCGGAGCGTCCATCAACTGAGAGTTCTGCCATTCCAGCTGCCCGGTCAGGGTGCGTGACGCAACGAACTTTTCCACCGGGTTGATGAACGCGGCAAAGTCCTGGTCTGCCGAGGCGGTGGGCCAATAACCAGCCCACTCCTGGTAGCTGACGCGGCCCAGGACCACGGTATCCACGGTGTTCATCATCTTGGTCAGGCCCGCGCCGAGTTCGTCGTCGAAGCTGTCGAACTGGAACTTGAAGGGTTCGGACACCACCCCGTCCACGGAGTGGAACAGGCCGGCAGTGACTTTGCGCATGGGAACCTCCAGTTTTCGAGCGGACAGGCATTACGGTATGCGCCCAGGGCCTTTCCGGGAAGGGCGCCGGACCTTATTTTGGCCCGGGAATTCGGACGACGGCGGATGGTTACGTTAGCTTGATCACTCGCCGTGTCGTCTTGCACGGTTTCGCGCCGGCCGGGCCCCATACTTGTTTTTGAGCGGCTTTCGCCGTCCCCCCGGCCAGGCAGGAGGAAGTGCATGGAAACCCTGAAAAAAGTCGTGACCAACCAGTATTTTCCTGCCGGCGCTGTCCTGACGGCCGTAGTGCTGTTCTGGGTTGTTGGAATGCTGGGCGGACTGTCCCTGCTCAACAACAACCAGCCACCGCTCACCACCCTGACCTGGATGCTGTTCGTCTACGCGGCAGCTGTGCTGACCCCCCTCGCGGGCCTGCTGGCCGCCGTCGACCTGGTCCGCCGCTGGCGCCGCAACCGCGCCGCCGCACCCGATGTGCACGCTGAACCTGCTGCTTCCGCAACAGCCGTGACGCCGTACGCTGGCCGGCCGGCAGAAACACCCGCCAATGCGGCAGCCGTTGCTGAGCAGCGGCCGTCCGGTCAGAAGGCCCCGCAGAAGAAGTCTGGCGGGAAAAAGGCAGCATAGCGCCTACGGTGCGAGCATCACCTGGTTCCGCCCTGCGGCCTTTGCCGCGTAAAGGGCTGCGTCGGCTTCATTTAGCAGCATTTCGGCACTCACCACATGCCCCGCGGAGAACCCGGAGACTCCAGCGCTGAACCCCAACTGGCCCGATGGGTCGCCGGCATGGGGTATGGCCAGGTCACGTACGGCGCATAACGCCCGTTCCACAAGGGCCCTGGCCCCGATCACGCCCTGTCGGGGAAGCACCAGCAGGAACTCCTCGCCCCCGAACCGGTAGACACCGTCAGTCCGTCGTGCCGTTGCCGCGAGGGTGGATGCCACCGCCCGAAGGGCCAGATCGCCGGCCTGGTGACCGTAGAGGTCGTTGTAGCTCTTGAAATTGTCCACGTCGCACAGCGCCACACTGTACCCCTCGCCATGGCGGGCGCTCCGGGCGTGCAGTTGCTCCAGGTCCTCTGAAAGTTTCAACCGGTTGTGAAGTCCGGTCAGGGGATCGGTGCGCGCTTGCTCCGAGAGAACTTTCCGGTAGTGTGCGAGGTCCGCGTGAAGCGTGGTGATCCGCAACGCCACTAGGAGCCTGGTGTGCAGGACAAAGGGGTCCAACGGCTTGGTGACGTAGTCGTCGGCGCCGGCCTCGAGCCCGGACAGAACGTCGTCGCGCGATCCTTGCGAGGTCAGCAGCACGATGTAGGTGTACAGGTCAGGCTCCTCTGCACGGATGGCCCGGCAGAGTTCCAATCCGTCCATCACGGGCATCATCCGGTCGGTGACCACCACATCCGGCCGGTGTGCCTGGAACAGGGCCCATGCCTCGCCACCGTCCGCAGCCGTCATGCAGTCATGCCCCGAACGTTCGACGGCGGCCCTGGCCACCAGGAGCGACCCCGGATCATCGTCCGCTACGAGAACTCTCAATGGTCCCCCTTCACTGCGGCCTCCAGTTCGGCGTCCAACCGCTGCAGTTCAGCCTCGAGCCGGCTGACGAGTCCCTCGGCGTTGCCCAGTTGCCCGTTGCGGCCCAGCTCTTCGAGCTCGGCACAGACCGAAACCACGCCGGAGGCTCCGATGTTTGCCGCGGACCCCTTCAGGGCGTGGGCAGCCTGCACCAGGACCTGGCTGTCGCCAGGAACCGCTGCGCGAAGCGCCGCCACGCGCACCTGGCTCTCCCGTCGGAACGCCTCCAGCGTTGCCCGCAACAATGCCCCTCCGTCATCCTGGCCCAGGTCCCTAAGGACGGCGAGGCGGTCCGGGTCCAGTGCGGGCCCGGGGCTTCCGGCGGAAGGACCTCCGGTGACAGCAAGAGGCTGCGGGAGCTGCACGGGAACCCAGCGGGACAACGCAGCTTCCAGGGCAGCCGCGTCCACGGGTTTTGACAGGTAATCGTCCATGCCCGCGGCGAGGCAGCGTTCCCGGTCTCCATCGAGGGCGCCTGCGGTCATGGCAATGATGGGCACCCGGATTGCAGAGGGCAGGCGGCGGATCTCGCGGGTTGCCTCGAAGCCGTCCATCACCGGCATATGGCAATCCATCAGGATGGCGGAGTATCTTGTCGCGGCCGCGGCCGCCACCGCTTCGGCACCGTTGCACACCACATCCACCGCGTAGCCGAACTTTTCGACTGTTGCGCGTGCCACCAACTGGTTCACCTCATTGTCCTCAACGACCAGGATCTGCCCGCGGCGCGGCGTGCCGCGCCCAGCCTGCGCGGTTCGGGCGGGCCTTGGGCGGCTCCAGGATTCCGGTGTGGGCTCGCGGGTCGAGATCAGGCGGACCAGCCGGTTGTAAAACTCGGAACTGCGGACGGGTTTCATCAGCCACTCACGCACACCCGCGGCGGCAATCTCTGCCGGGTCTACCTGCATGGTCGAGGTCAGCATGATCAGTTCCATGCCCGCAAGTGCTGCGTCGGCCTTGATGCGCCGGGCCAGCTCCAGGCCATCCGTGTCGGGCATGCAGTAGTCCAAAACGGCGAAATGGAAGGGTGTCCCGGCCTGCCGCGCGGCGCGGGCCACTTCCAAAGCGGCCGTCGCGTCCGGAACGGATTGCGGTTCAAGGCGCCAGCCACGGAGCTGGGATTCGAGGACCAGTCGGTTTGTGGCATTGTCATCCACCACCAGGACGCGGAGACCGGTGAGGAATCCGGCGGCCGGCACAGGATCCGTGGACGGGGGTGCTATGGGCAGCGGCAGCCGGAACCAGAATGTGCTGCCCTGGCCCGGCGCACTGTCCATCCCGATGGCACCGTCCATCACAGCGGTCAGGCGCCTGCAGATGGCCAGGCCAAGACCCGTACCGCCGTAGCGGCGGGTGGTGGAAGCATCCGCCTGCGAGAAGGATTCAAACAATTTGCCGTGATGTTCCGGGCTGATGCCAATGCCGGTGTCGCGGACCTCGAACTCAATTGCCGCGGTGCTTCCCGGGCCGTAGCCCGGGTCCTTGGCCGTGACCCGGATGGAGACCTCCCCGGATGCCGTGAACTTCACGGCATTGGAGGCAAGGTTGAGCAATATTTGCCGGATCCTGCCGGAGTCGCCCTGCAAACGGGCAGGAACGTCAGGCTCACAGTAGGCGATCAGCTCCAGGTTCTTGGCCAGTGCAGGTTCGGCCAGCAGGGCGGCCACCTCTTCGACGAGGACCCTGGGGTCGAAGGGACGGACGTCCAGGTCCACCTTTCCGGCCTCCAGCTTCGAGAAATCGAGGATGTCATTGATAAGGGCCAGCAACGATTCCCCCGCACCCTTAACCCCTTGGGCGTACTGACGCTGCGTCTCGTCCAGCCCGGTTTCCAGAAGGAGCCCGGTTAGGCCGACTACCCCGTTCATCGGAGTGCGGATTTCGTGGCTCATGGTAGCCAGGAATTCGGATTTGAGACGGCTGGATTCCAACGCCGCCTCCCGGGCCGCCTCAAGTTCCACGGTGCGGGCAGCCACTTCATCCTCGAGTCCGCCGGTCAGGCTGATGTTCTCGAAGACGATCAGCACCTGACGGACCAGCACGGAGGCAAGGACAGTGGCTCCCACTACGAGAAGGAACGGATCGAGCTCCTGCAGGTGCGGGCCGGCGAATTGGAGTACAGCCAGGAGGAGGGGAACGTATGGGAGCAGTTCCAGTGCAAGCGTGTACCCCTTCCGGTCCGGGCCTGTGTTCTCCACGTACGGTGCAGCAGGAGCCATGGCGATGATGAGGAAGGCGCCTATCCAGCCCAAGGCAAGCGGTGATCCGGTGGTTCCCGTCACGCCGTCGAACGTCATGCGCACGTAAATGCTGTCCGTAACGGCCAGCACCACCAGGCCGCCACCGAAACAGAGCCAGGGCAGGCGCTCGCCCGGCTGACGCCGCATGGCCAGGACCAGTACCAGGGACGTGATCACCAGATCCACCACGGGGTAGGCCATCCCGGTAAGGCGTGTCAGTGGGTCCCCAACAGCGTTGAAGGCGGGGCCAAGGGCCGTGTACCAGCTGACCACAAGCACCGAGCCGGCAATGACGGCGGCGTCCATGACCGCCCGAAACAGCGCCACGGGAGTGCCGGCGCGCCGCTTGAACGAGAACAGCGCCACGACAGCGGGCACCGAGTAGCCAAGGAACAGGGCGTCTGCCAGGGAGGGAAAGGGGTAAACATGGTCGTTCAGAAGGCCGTAAAACGCGTAGAGCGCCATTCCGGCTGCCCAGACGAAGGACGCCGCAGCCATATAGGTCCAGGCCTTCGCGTTCGCACCACCTCGGGCACCGGCTCGCGCACAGCTCACCCCGGCCACCAGGGACGCGGCCAAAATGAGGAAGTCGCCGGTAACAAGGGCGGCCGGAGTGCCCCAGTTCACTGCCAAAAACACCCCGAGTCCAGGGAGGACCAACGCTGCCGCCACGATCTGCGGCCACAGCCGCAACCTACCGCTGTTGACACGGTGTTCCAAGAGACCAGACTGGGACACGGAGACCCCTTCCCCCTAATTGCGCCCAATGCCCCAAAACAGGGGCGGAGCCGCCGGAGACCACGGCGGAGACGCCCCCTCATAATATCCCGCGCATCCTTGGAATGGGCCGGAAAATTACCGCCCCTTCAAGGCATTGAGGGCTTCCTCCGCGTTCTGCAATGCGTGGCCAAGCCGCTCGCCTGGCTCCGGCAAGGAAAACAGGTAACCCTGCAGCGAATCGCAGTCCAGCGCGGCCAGATAATCCGCCTGCGCCGCCGTCTCAATCCCTTCAGCCGTGACGGTCAGCCCCAGGCTGTGGGCCATGTTGATCATGGAGCTGAGGATCGGCAGGCGCTCGTTGCCGGTCCGCACCATGGACACAAAAGACTTGTCGATCTTGACCGTGTCCACGGGCAGGTCCTGCAGCCGGCCCAGTGAGGAGTAGCCGGTGCCGAAATCATCCAGTGCCACCCTGGCCCCGGCGTCCCGCAGCGTGCTGAGTTGCCGGATCAGGCTGCAGTCGGCGTCGAAAAACACACTCTCGGTAACTTCCATGACCAGCTGGTAGGGGGCCACGCCGCTGGCTGCCGCCAGCCTTAGGACGGTCTCGGCGAAGTCCGGTTCCTGGAGCTGGACCCCGGAGACGTTCACCGCCAGGGACCGCGCCGGATCCTCGCTGAGCCATCGCGCCAGCTGCACCATGCCGGAGGCCATTACTTCGGCCCCGATCTCGCCGATCAGCCCGGTGCGCTCGGCAAGGGGGATGAAGATCGACGGCGGCACCCGCTCGCCGCCGCGGTCCCACCTGGCCAGCGCCTCGAGTTGGACCACCTGCCCCATGCGGTGCGACACGATCGGCTGGAAATCCACGGTGATTTCGCCGCGCGGAACAGCCAGCCGCAGCCCGCCCTCCATGTGGGTGCGCTGCACCAGTGCCTGCATCATGTCCGGGTGGAAGCGGAGGAACCGGTTCTTGCCTGCCGCCTTGGCCGCATACATGGCAATGTCGGCATGCCGCAGGAGTTCCGAGGGCCCAACGCTGTCCTGCCCCAACGAGGCGAGGCCCAGGCTGAGGCTCGGCCGGAGGACAGTGCCGTCGATGGTCACGGGGACGTGCAGGCAGCGCACGATGCACGCCGCGATGGCGTCGGCATCCGGGCACGCCGTCAACAGCACCACGAACTCGTCCCCGCCCAATCGTGCAACAACGTCAGCTGTAGGGACGCAGCCGCGAAGCCGGCGTGCCACTTCGATGAGCATGTCATCACCCGCCTGGTGGCCAAGGATGTCGTTGACCTCCTTGAAGTCGTCCAGGTCAAGGAGCAGGACATCCACCGTCTTCAGCCGGGCTTCCTGAAGTGCTTCGGCCAGGGCGTCGTTGAACACGGCCCTGTTCGCGAGCCCGGTCAGGGGGTCCTGGAACGCCATGGCCCGCAGCTTTTCGGCCTGGACGGCCAGGTCCATCATGGCCCTGTGCGCCTGCTCCTGCGCTTTTCGCCGGGGCGTGACATCGCGGAAGCTCCACACCCGTCCAACGATCTTTTCCTCTACCCGTTGGGGGCGGGAATATCTTTCATAGGTGCGGCCGTCCCTGAACTCGACCACGTCGTGGCTCTCGGCGGCCGGGTCTTCCTGAAGTTCGCCCAGCCGGGCGGTGAAGGCCGCTGGGTCTGCCACCTGCTCCACGATGAGCTGCATGGCCGGTTCTCCGCTGTCCGCTTCCATCAACTCGGGCGGGATGCGCCACATGGCAAGGAATTGTTCGTTGAACCCAGCCACCCTGCCGTCATTGCCCATGACCAGGATGCCGTCGGCAGTGGATTCAAGGGTGGCCGTCAACAAGGACATGGCCTCGCGCAGATCCTCGTCCGCCGCCTTGCGGTGTGCCGTGCCACGGGCGGAGAGCAGCAGCCGCGCTCCGGATTGCCCTGCCCGTTCTTCCGATTGCCCTTCGGGTCCGCGCTCTGCGCGGGCGTGGTCCTCGGTTGGCTGGGGGAGGAGTGCGGCCGCCACTTCGATGGGGATCTCGCTGCCGTCGTGACGGAGTCCCCTGATCTCGCGGGGCAGCGGATGCCCTTCCGGCTCTGCAAGGAGCTGGAGGAACAACTGGCCTACCTCGTCGCGGAAATTCTCGGCAATCAGTGGGCGGTGGTCCAGGCCGGCAAAAGCTTCCTTTGGTAAGCCGAAGAGCCTTGACGCTGCAGAATTGGCCGCAAGGATAATACCGTCCGCGGTCAAAGCCAGCAGTGCGTCCGGGCTGGCATCCATGACCACGCCAAAAGTTTGTAATGCCACATCATCGCCATGGCCCATAAAACTGGTCATTACACCACCCCTTCGCCATCATAAAGGCCATTGGCAGGAATTGGGTGCGCACCAGGGAAGGCAAATTGGGGCGGCGCGGAACAGAGAAAGCGCCGTCCTCCTTTTGGGGAGTCCGGCGCTTCTTGTTCAGTTGACTTTGTGCTGCGGCTACACCCTGCGGCCGCTGCGGTTGGCGACTGCCCCGTAGATCAGCAGCACGATGATGGAGCCGAGGATGGCCAGCAGCCAGGTCCTGAGGTCGAAGAATTCGGCCAGTCCGCCGCCAAAGATGAGTGATCCAATCCAGCCGCCCAGAATGGCTCCGACGACGCCGAGGACCAGGGTCACTACCCAGCCGCCGCCCTGGCGACCCGGCAGGATTGCCTTTGCAATGGCTCCAGCAATCAGGCCCAAAATGAGAAATCCGATAATGCCCATGTTGCCACTCCTTGTCAGTAAGTTGTGCCGGGCCCCCATTTCCGGTTCCATCATTCAATCAGCAGGCTTACTACTGTGCAAGGCCTTGAATATCACAGGATGACTGTCAGTTTCAGGCGTAATGCCGTGCTTTTATCAATCGGTGTCCTGACGGTCCTTGGTTTTCCGCCGTGTGGCCTGGCTTTGGCATCCCGTGAACGTTCATTCTCGGGTGCGGCCTGCCTGGCGTCCGCCGATAGGATGGCAAGTCCCCGAACAGACCAAGGAGCGCAGGCATGCCCAGCCAGACCGCCAGGCCCCGTGCCATCTTCCTCGACATCGACGGAACCTACGCCGACCACGGCCTGGCTCCGGCTGCCCACGTGGACGCGGTGCGGACCGCCCGGGCACGGGGCCACCTCGTCTTTGTCTGTACCGGACGCCCGCTGTCCATGGTCCCCGGCCACATCCTGGACGCTGGGTTTGACGGCACCATCACAGGCGCCGGCGCCAGGGTGGAGGTCAACGGGGAGATCCTCAAGGATGCCCGTTTTGAACCCGGCCTGGCCGCACGCATCGTTGAGGCCCTGGATGCCCACAACGCCGCCTACATCCTGGAGGCCCCGGAAGCCCTGCATGGCCGCACCGGTGTGGACCGGCGGCTGAGGGAGGTGCTGGGCCCCATCTTCGCCGGGCGTCCACGCCACGACGGAGTGCTCAGCACGGACGTGGATCCGCTCGAGGACATCCTGGGGCCAATGCATTACGGCGATGACCTCCGCGCCACCTCCTACGCCAAGATCTCCTGCTTCGATGCACCGGTGCCGCTGACCCGCCTGTTGGAGGCCTTCGGGCCGGAGGTTGGGCTGATCCCGAGCTCCCTGTCAGCGCTCGGCGACCGTGCAGGGGAAATCTTCATGGCCGGCACGCACAAGGCGGTGGGCATCCAGGTGGTGGAAGCCCGGCTCGGCCTGGACCGGGCCGACATCATTGCCATCGGCGACAGCGCCAACGACATCGAAATGCTTGAGTACGCAGCCGTCGGCATCGCCGTGGAAGGCGGCCACCCCGCCGTCCTTGCCGTGGCGGACAGGACCACTGCCGCACCCGCCGGCAACGGCGTGGCCCTGGCCTTCGCTGAGCTGGGGCTCCTCGGCTAGGCCGTCCCCTGTCGGGCGTCAGCCCACCGCGCCTGCCGTGGCCAAGGTGCCGGCGGAGGTGCCAAGGCCGCGCACCAGCCAGCCTTCCTCCCGCCACGCTGCCGCGTCCAGCACGTTCCGCGCGTCCAGGACCACCCGCCGTCGTACCAGCTGTCCGGTGACGGCGGGGCACAGCCGCCGGTACTCGTCCCATTCGGTGAGGAGCAGCACCAGTTCGGCATCCTGGAGTGCCCGCCCGGTGGACGCCTCGAAGCGCAGGCGCGGGTAGCGGCGCCAGGCAAGATTGACCGCTTTGGGGTCGGTGACGGTGACGTGCGCCCCGGCAGCGGCCAGCCGGTCCGCCACATCCAGCGCCGGCGAATCCCGGATGTCGTCCGTATCAGGCTTGAAGGAGGCGCCCAAAACAGTGACCGAGCGTCCGGCCAGCGCTCCGCCGCACAGCTCCCTGGCGAGGCCGACCGTGCGTTCACGCTGGCCAAGGTTCACCGCATCAACCAGCCGCATCCAGTCCTCCACGGCGGGCACGCCGAGTGTGGCGGCCTGTGCGCGGAAACTGCGGATGTCCTTGGGCAGGCAGCCGCCGCCGAATCCCAGCCCCGCGTGCAGGTACCTGCTGCCGATCCTCGGATCCAGCCCCATCGCCGCGCTGAGCTCCGTCACGTCCGCGCCGGCAGCATCACACAGCCCTGCCACTGCATTGATGAAGCTGACCTTGGTGGCCAGGTAGGCGTTCGCGGCCGATTTGATCAGCTCTGCCGTGGCGAAGCTGCAGACCAGGCGGGGGATCCCGGCGGCCAGCAGCGGTTCATAGACGGCATCCAGTGCTGCCGCCACCCCCAGGGGCGCACCTGTTGCCGGGTTGAAGGCAGCGGGCCGGCCGCCCTCCACGCCGTAAACCAGCCGGTCCGGCACCAGCGAGTCCTTGACGGCGGTGCCCTGCCGCAGGAACTCGGGGTTCCAGCCGAGCAGCACGTCGGGCCGTCGCGCCAGGATGCCGCGCAGCATGTCCACGGTGTCAACCGGCACGGTGGATTTGCCCACGACGACGGCGCCCGCGGCCAGGTGCGGCAGCAGGCTTTCCAGGGCGGAGACCAGGAAGGTGAGGTCGGCGGCGTCGGACGCCTTGTCCTGCGGCGTCCCCACGCACAGGAAATGAACCTGCGCGCCCCTTGCCTCTGCCGGGTCGGTGGCGAACCGCAGCCTTCCGGTGGCGCGGCCGTCCTGGAGCAGCTCGTCAAGCCCGGGCTCGTGGAATGGCGCCACCCCCTGCGCCAGTTGCTGCACCTTGCCGGGATCGACGTCGATGCCCACCACCGAGTGGCCCATGGATGCAAGGGCCGCCGCGTGAACAGCGCCCAGGTAGCCGCAGCCTATTACGGAAATCCTCATGACGGTGCTCCTGCCTTTGACGCCTTCCGCGGGGGACCGGGAACCGCCGCGGTGACGTCCCGGTAGTGCTGCACCAGTTCGGCGCACAGCGCCGGCCAGGTCCTGTCCTGCACCGACCCGTGGGCTGCCGCCGCGAACGCCCGGCGCTTGGCGTCGTCGCCCACCAGGTCCTGCACCCTGGCGCGCATGGCCGCCAGGTCGCCCGGTTCGTAAAGCCACCCGGTCCGCGAATTCTCGACCAGGTCCAGCGGACCGCCCCGCCCCGTGGCCACCACAGGAACAGCCGATGCCATGGCCTCCTGGATGGTCTGGCAGAAGGTTTCGAACTCGCCGGGGTGGACGAACAGGTCGAAGGACGCCACCGCCCGGGCCAGTTCTTCGCCGCCCAGGAACCCGGTGAACACCGCGCCGGGGAGTACCGTCTTCAACGCCGTGCGCTGGGGCCCGTCGCCCACAATCACCAACCGGGTGTTGGGGAGGCCGGAGAGGGCGGCCAGGTCCTCCACCTGTTTTTCCACGGCGAGCCTGCCCACGTAGCCGATGATCCGTTCACCGTTCGGGGCCACCGAAGCCCGCCACCCGCCGTCGCGCTTTTCCGGTGAAAACCGCGCGGTGTCCACGCCGCGGCGCCACATCCGCACCCGCGGAATGCCCCGGCCGCGCGACTGGTTCAGCGCGAACGTGGAGGGCACCAGGGTTCGGGTGGCCAGTAAATGAATGTTCTCCACCCGGTTCCATGCCCAGTTCTCCAAAAAGGGCACACCGTACCGGGCGGCATAGCTGGGGACCTCGGTCTGATAGACCGCCACGGTGGGAATGCCCAGCTGCGCGGCAGCCTGGGCGGCGCGCCAGCCCAGCACGAACGGCGAGGCAAGATGCACCACATCGGGCGCGTACTCGGCAAGGATTCGCTTGACCCGGTACACACCTCCCACGGCCACCCGCACGTTCGTATAGCCTGCCAGCGGAACCGCTGGAAGCCGGTGGACCTCGGCGCCGTTGACGTGGACTGCGGCCTCCCCGTCGTGCGCGGACGGGGCAATGACCATGACGTCGTCGCCCCGCTCCTGCAGATGGTCCAGGACCCGCAGGATTGAGTGGGTGACGCCGTTCATCAACGGCAGAAATGATTCGGCGACTATTGCGATCCTCACCCCTCAACCGTGCGCGGCCTCCCTGAAATGGCGGGGGAGTAGGCATTACCCGGAGGCAAAGGCCCGGTGAACAACTGGACCCAGTCCCGAAAAAAATTACTAAGTAGGCTTGGCATTCGATGCTAAGCATGCTTACGGTAGGGGGGTAGTCAGCGCAGAGCCTCAAGCAGCCGGGGCGGAAACCGGGCGTCGGGGACATCCCGCGCAAGGACATCCATTGCTGGCAGACCCAGTGCAACGACACATCCAAGGAGAGTCATGCTCAACAGGGAAAATCTTGAAAACCTGCTCACCAAGGGCGGCAACGTCGTCGGTTCCGATGGTACGAAGATCGGCTCGATTGGCCAGTTGTACGCAGATGACGACACGGGTGAGCCCACTTGGGTCACGGTCAAGACCGGCCTTTTCGGCACTTCCGAATCGTTCATCCCGGTCGAAGGCGCACGCCACCAGGACGACGACTTGGTAGTCCCCTACACCAAGGAGCACGTCAAGGACGCGCCCCGCGTGGACGCGGACGGCCACCTCACCCCCGAGGAAGAGGACCGTCTTTACACCTACTACGAACGCGGTGCCCGGACCTACACGCAGGCGACCACCGGCACTGACCGGGACGTTGACCTGCAGGGCGACGCCGACCTGAACGCCGGCACCCCCACGGCAGGCCTGGCGGCAGGCCACGGCACCTCCGACCGCGACACCACACGGGGAACCGTCGGCCACGACACCTCCGGCCCCACCACCGATGACGCCATGACGCGGTCGGAGGAACAGCTTCACGTGGGCACGGAGCGTGAGGCCACCGGCCGCGCGCGGCTGCGCAAGTACGTCACAACCGAGAACGTCACCAAGACCATCCCGGTGGAGCGCGAAGAAGTCCGCATTGAGCGCGAGCCCATCACGGACGCCAACCGCGGTGCCGCCATGGGCGGACCGGCCATCAGCGAGGAAGAGCACGAAGTGGTCCTCCATGAGGAGCGCCCGGTGGTGGAGAAGGAAGCCGTCCCCGTGGAGCGGGTCCGGCTGGACAAGGATGTTGTCCGCGACGACGTCACGGTCAACGAGGAAGTCCGCAAGGAAAACATCGAAACAGACGGCGGCAGCCGCCGCTGACAGGTGCGGGGGACTCGTCCCTACGTTCCGCGGGCAGGCTGGCTGAAACAGCGGCCCTGACACGGTGAACGGCGCCGGGAGCCTACTTGGGGGCTCCCGGCGCCGCACTCTTTAAACGCTGGTGCAGCCGCGCATAAACGTGGCTGCACCAGCCAGTAGGACGAATATCTTCAGAACTTACGGTTCATCTCTCATTCGCGGCTCCTGTTTTCCCGGTTTACGGAATCCGGGTCATCGAACTGGCGCCGGGTGACGGCGGCGGCCAGCAGAAATCGCAGCACGCCCTCGGCGGGGCAGCGGGTGTTGGTTTCTACCAATTTTACGGCGGCCTCCAGGAAAAAGCGCCGGCGTCCCGGTCATTTGATTGATCATCCGCGCCCCCGTGGAGCCTGTCGTTCGCGGGCAGAGCCCACCCGGCGTGACACCATGGAGCACGATGAAACTGCGCGCTGACCAGACCGGAGACCGTGGCCTTCCCATGCCGTTGTGGCTGCAGGGAGCCCTTGAAACGGCGCAGGCGGCCATCATTTCCGCGCTGGTGGTGGTGGCGCCCATCGTTGCTGTCTGGGCCACCGCCGGTTTCCAGAACGGGCAGTTCGAGGTCCTGGCCCGGCTGGCAGGCCAGTCCTGGCTCCTCGTGCACGGCGTGCCGCTGGAACTGGCGGGCGCGGGACCGCAGGCGGCCACGCACGGCGGAACCGGCGTCCTCAGCCTGATTCCCCTGGGCCTGACCCTGATCCCGTTCCTCCTTGCCTGGCGGGCTGGCCGCCGGCTGGCCCGTGCTTCCTACACGGACCAGCTGTGGCAGGCGCTGCTTGGATCCTGGCTGGTCTACGGGGCTTTCGGCGCCGCCACCGGGTTCGTCTGCCGCAATGCCGACGTCGTCATCAATCTTTGGTACGCCATGCTGGTTCCCCTGGTTCCGTACGGACTGGGCATGGTGATCGGCGCGCGCAGGGAAGCAGGATCCTGGAGCCGGCTCATCGGCGTTGACGCGGTGGACTGGATTTCGCGCACCAGCCAGCATTCGCGCTGGGCCGGTTCCTACTTCGCGTCGGTGGCCAAGGCAGGATTCGTGGCGGTGGTGTCCGCGCTTGCGTTGGCAGCAGCGCTGCTAGCAGTTGACCTGTTCATCCACTGGAACCTTGTGGTGTCTGTCTATGAGGCGCTCGACGCCGGCCCGGTGGGAGGTGCCGTCCTCACCATCGCGCAGCTCGGCTTCCTGCCCAACCTTGTGGTCTTCGCCCTCGCCTGGACATCCGGTGCCGGCTTCGCCATGGGCGTGGGCTCCCAGGTGGGTCCGCTGGGCACCGCCGTGGGTCCGCTTCCGTCCATCCCCGTCCTGGCGGCCATCCCCTCGGGCCCCCTGGATTACGCCTTCGTGGCCATGATCGTTCCGGTGCTGGCCGGTGTCATGGCGGGGTGGTGGTTCCTCCGGGAGGGAGAGAACCACTTTGATGAGTGGCTTGCCATCAAGGTCCACGCCCGCTGGTTCACGGCGACAGTTTCCACCCTCGCCCTTGGCGCGCTGGCCGGCGTGGCCGCGGGGCTGCTGACCCTGTGCCTGGCCTGGGTTGCCAGGGGCTCAGCCGGGGTGGGCCGCCTGACCGCCATTGGACCTGACCCGCTGTGGACGGGACTGTGGGTGGCCGCCGAGGTGGCTGCCGGCGTCGTGATTGGCTACGCAGCCGGACCATGGCTGGAACGCGAGAAAAGCACGGCTGCTGAACGGGACGCGGAACTGGTCCACTAGGACCTGCGCGGGGCCTAGCGCACCTTGGTGGGCAGGACGTCCTGGAACTGCACCATGCAGGCGTGGGTGGCCCGGTCCGTCAGCGCACGGCCAAGGCAGGCCTGGTACTCGCGGACCTGGTCAAAGAGGACCATGGTGGTGACAATCAGCAGCACCATGACGGCAGCGACCACCAGGCCGGAAATGGTGCCGAAGAGAATCAGCTTGGATTCCTTCAACCGGACTGCGCGGACCAGCAGGACAATTCCCAGGACCAGGCCCGAGGCGGTGAGCACCGTGGTCAGCCAGAGGTAGCCCACATCCAGCTGGTAGACGAAGAACGCGCCGAGCACCGAGACCACGAACATCCGGAACAGGGTCTGGGTCTTGGCGAGGGACGCTTTCGCCGCCTCGCTGAGCGGGGGCCTGACCTGCTGCTGCCCGCTCCGGCCCGGTTCGCTGTTCATGTTTTCCAGCGTACGCGAGCCTGCACCTAAGCTGGACCAATGCGTATCGTCGTCCTCGTTTCCGGCACCGGGTCCAATCTCCAGGCAGTCATCGACGCCGTCAAGGCGGGCGGGCTCGCTGTGGAAATCGCTGCGGTGGGCGCGGACCGCGAAGGAACGTACGGCGTCGAACGCTCCGCTGCCGCCGGCATCCCCACGTTCGTGGTGGACTTCAAGGCCTACCCGGACCGTGCCGACTGGAATGCCGCCCTGACCGAAGCCGTGGCCGCCTACAAGCCGGACGTGGTGGTGTCTTCAGGGTTCATGCGGATTGTCAGCCCCGGTTTCATCGACGCGTTCAACGGCAGGTACCTCAACACGCACCCGGCGCTGCTGCCGGCGTTCCCAGGGGCCCATGGCGTGCGGGATGCGATGGCATACGGGGTGAAGGTCACGGGCTGCACCGTCCACTGGGCGGACGCGGGCGTGGACACCGGCCCCATCATTGCCCAGGAGGCCGTGACCATCGAGGACTCAGACACCGAGGAAACGCTGCACGAACGCATCAAGGTGGTGGAGCGGCGGCTCCTGGTCTCCACCTTGGCGGCCCTCGCCGCAGACCCCTCGTTCCCGTCCCCCCAGCCCCCCAACTAGCTCGCAGTTGTTGTCGTTTTGACCCGTCAAAACGACAACAACTGCGAGTCACTTAATCATCGCCGCCGCTGGCTGTGGATAACTCCGGCAGATGGCAGAAGCGTTTGCGACTATGGTCGCGTGAAGACGCCTCGTCCACTTCCCGCCGAGATCGCCCGGGTGCCGTTTACGTGCCAGGAAGCGGTCGACGCCGGCGTAACTCTTAGGCGGCTGCGCCACGGAGGGCTGGACGCACCCAGCCGCGGCATCAGGGTCCCGCAAGACGGCTCGGGCTAGGGTCGAGAGGGCACGGCCCTGTCTGAAGCGTTGAGGCCGTTTACGAGGATCACTTCGTTTTCGGCGGTGTCCCACGCCACGGCCTTCACGTTCTGGAGTTTTCCTGGTTTTTTGCCCGGTCAAGAGGACCCGCTGATCCATATTTCCCGTCCGGACACCATGGCTATTCCCCGCCGCAAGGGCGTTGTCGGCCACGTAGGACAGTTCTTCGACGACGAGATCGTGCATGTGGAAGGGGTGCTGGTAACCAGCAGGCCCCGGACATGGCTGGACAATGCCCGAAGGATGAGCGTTGAGGAGCTGACAGTAGTGGCGGACCATCTTCTGCGGGTGCCGAGGGCTGCGTTCGAAATCAGGACGGAGCCGTTTTGTACCCTTGGGCAGTTGTCCGACATGTTGGATCGACACAAAGGTACACCCGGCATCCGGAAGGCAAGACTTGCCCTGGAGTTGGCGCGGGTTGGTTCGGACTCGGCGCCGGAGACGCGGCTTCGGCTTGCCCTGAACGCCGCGTGCCTGCCTGAGCCGATGCTGAACATGCCCATCGAACTTCGCCCCGGCGTCATTCGTCAGCCTGACCTGAGCTATCCGGAGTACAGGATTGCGGTGGAATACGACGGCGACGGCCATTCCGAGCCACAACAGATCGTTAGGGATATCGACCGCGAGGAGGATTTCAGCCGAGGAGGATGGCTGCTCGTGAGGATCTCAAAGCGCCACATGCAAAACCAGGCGTTGTCCGCCCTCTCGAAAGTGCGCGGGGCGCTTCTCAGTAGAGGCTGGGTACCAAAGTAGCTCGCAGTTGATGCCGTTTTGACGTGCGAGAACGACAGCAACTGCGAGTCAGTTGGGAACCGTCTACTGCAGCCGGCGCTGGCGGGTTTCGGGGGAGAAGAACGCCATCCACAAAACGGAGACCAGTACCAGGGCTCCCGCCAGTGCAAACGACGTTGCAAGCCCGAGTTCCGGCCAGAAGTAGTTCGCGAAGATCAGCGGCCCAAAACCTGCGCCGAGGCGCGAGAACGTGGATGCCCAGCCGAAGCCGGTGCCGCGCAGTTCTGTGGGATAGAGCTCGGACACGTAGGCATACAGCACGGGGATGGCCACCTGCACCACGAAGCCGAACACCAGCAGCCAGAACACCGCGGCCGTGGGGATGTCCACCACGAAAGCCACAATCACCAGCGTAAGAGCGGACAGCGGGCCGGTGATGGCCAGGATCCATTTGCGGCCCACACGCTCCACCAAGAGCGCTGCCACCACCACGCCAAGGAAGCCGACGGCGGCCATGGAGGCTGTGGTGACGAACGCCTTGTACTCGGCGAACCCTGCGCCGATGAGGATGCGCGGCATCCAGGTCAGGGACAAGTAGTAAACCAGCAGGATGCTGAAGAACAGGGACCATGCGGCGGCGGTGATCTTCCAGCTGAACTGCCACACTGAGCGCAGCTGCGTCCAGGCGTTGCCGGCGGAGAGCCGCGGGACATCCCTGGCGTCCGGAAGGCTGTAGGCACGCGGTTCTGCCCCGGTTGCTTCCACCAGTCCGTCGATGATCCGGGCCGCTTCCTCCCGCCGGCCTTTCCGGATCAGGAACAGCGGGGACTCGGGCACGCTGCGCCGGACCCAGAAAACCAGCAGCGCCGGCAGGACCATCACCAGCATGGTCAGCCGCCAGTCGCCGTAAAGGGCCACCAGCCCGGCCGAGACGAATCCCGCCAGGGCAGCGCCGATGGGCCACCAGCCATCCATGGCCGTAAGCACTTTCCCGCGCTGCTTCCGCGGCGTGAACTCACCCACCAGTGCGTAGTCCACGGGAATGCAGCCGCCCAGGCCGAATCCTGCCAGGAACCGGAAGGCGCAGAACCAGATGAAGTCGGGGGCGAAGGCGCCGCACACGGTGAACACGGAGAAGAGCAGGAGGGTTGCCGTGAAGGCCTTCTTGCGCCCCACGGTGTCCGCGATGGTTCCCCAGATGAAGGCGCCCAGCGCCATTCCGACCAGGTTCGCCGTGCCCACCCAGGCCGCTTCCCCCGCGGAAAGGGACCAGTGCTTGGACAGCAGCGGAATCAGGATGCCGTTCAGGGTTACATCCCAGGCATCGAACATGAAGCCGAGGCCTCCGATCAGGAAGATCCTGCCCTGGACTTTCCATCGCCAGGGCAGTTCCTGGACCACCTGTTCGCCGCTGGGCACAGTGGTGTATGTATTCATCGCCGCCTCCTGTCCAAAACTTTAGCCCGGCCCCAGCCCGTTCACACTCCGGCGTCCACGCCGGGCAACCCCGCCCTTCGCGATAAACTGGCCCTATCCCCACCAACCGCGGCCCTGTACCGCGAGATAAGACGGAGACATTTGTGAGCTTCACGCAGCATGAGCGCGTATCCATTGACCGTGTACCCATCCGCCGGGCCCTGATCTCGGTTTACGACAAAACCGGTCTGGAGGAGCTCGCCACGGGCCTGCACGCAGCGGGCGTGAAGCTCGTCTCCACCGGCTCCACGGCAAAGAAGATCGCCGCCGCGGGCATCCCCGTGCAGGAGGTGGAGGAAGTCACCGGTTCCCCCGAAATGCTGGACGGCCGCGTCAAGACGCTGCACCCGCGTGTGCACGGCGGCATCCTGGCGGACCGGCGCGTTCCGGCCCACATGGAAACCCTTGCCAGCATGGACATCGAAGCCTTCGACCTGGTGGTGGTGAACCTCTACCCGTTCGTGGAGACCGTCAAGTCCGGCGCCGCCCAGGATGACGTCGTCGAACAGATCGACATCGGAGGCCCCGCCATGGTGCGTTCGGCCGCCAAGAACCACGCCGCCGTCGCCATTGTGGTGGACCCGTCCTTCTACGGCCAGGTGGTGGAGGCCGCCGCCGCCGGCGGTTTCGACCTCAAGACCCGCCGCCGCCTCGCCGCCAAGGCCTTCGCCCACACCGCGTCTTATGACAACGCGGTTGCCACCTGGACCGCCAGCCAGTTCCTGGACGAGGACGGCGACGGCGTCATCGACTGGCCCGCCTACGCCGGCCTGTCCCTGGAACGCTCCGAGGTCCTCCGCTACGGCGAAAACCCGCACCAGCAGGCTGCACTGTACGTGGACAAAGCCGCCCCGGTGGGCATCGCCCAGGCGGACCAGCTGCACGGCAAGGCCATGAGCTACAACAACTTCGTGGACGCCGACGCCGCCCTGCGCGCTGCCTACGACTTCAGCGAGCCCGCCGTCGCCATCATCAAGCACGCCAACCCCTGCGGTGTGGCCGTCGGCTCCAAGGACGCCGCAGACCCCATCGCCGACGCGCACGCCAAGGCCCACGCCTGCGACCCCGTCTCCGCGTTCGGCGGCGTCATCGCCGCAAACCGCCCCGTCACCGCAGGCATGGCCAACACCGTCAAGGACATCTTCACCGAAGTGGTCATCGCCCCCGGCTTCGAGCCGGAAGCCGTGGAGATCCTGTCCAAGAAGAAGAACATCCGCCTGCTCGCCCTTCCCGAAGGCTACGGCCGTTACCCCACGGAGTTCCGCCAGGTCTCCGGGGGCATGCTGGTCCAGGTAAGCGACAAGGTGGACGCCGATGGCGACAACCCCGCCAACTGGACCCTCGCAGCCGGTGAAGCAGCGGACGAGAAGACCCTCGCGGACCTTGCCTTCGCGTGGACAGCCTGCCGGGCCGCCAAGTCCAACGCCATCCTCCTCGCCGAGAACGGCGCAGCTGTGGGCATCGGCATGGGCCAGGTCAACCGGCTCGACTCCTGCCGCCTGGCCGTGGAGCGGGCCAACACGCTGGGCGTCACGGTGGAGTCCGACGTCGAAGGTGCCGGCGGTGCCTCCAACGCCAGCGCTGCCGGCGCACCGCAGCGGGCCCGCGGCGCCGTGGCTGCCTCCGACGCGTTCTTCCCGTTCGCCGACGGCCTCCAGATCCTGATCGACGCCGGCGTCCGCGCTGTCGTGCAGCCGGGCGGATCCGTGCGCGATGAAGAGGTGATCGCGGCAGCCAATGCGGCCGGCATCACCATGTACTTCACCGGGGCCCGCCACTTCTTCCACTAGGACAAACGACGGCGCCCGCCCCCTGAGCAAAGGGGGCGGGCGCAGTCGTCGTTGTGCCGGCTTAGTCCTGGTCAGCTGAACCGGGGCCGGGCTCCGGAAGTTGGATCTCCCGGGGCTTGGCCTCTGCCATTCGTTGCTTTGTCCAGTACTCGAGGACTTCCTCGTGTGACTGGGTCAGGTCAACGTGGCTGACAGGATCCTCGTCGGGCCCGGGTTCCTTAGGATTTTGCTGCACTGGCGTAGGTTGCCTGGATGACTGAGCCCCAGTATGGGCCGTACATCACGGCAGAACGGTTGTAGCCGTAGCTGTTGATGGAGTTCTGCACGCCATCGGAGCTGGTCCCGATGAACCACGGGCCGCCTGAGGAACCCCCGGTCATGTCGCAGGGGATGCCCTGGCTGTTGAACTGCGGGTTGTTCGGATCATTGGTTGCCGTGCCGGTGCAGCTCTTGAGGGTCTCACCGTTGTACGGGGCAGCGGCGGGGTAGCCGTAGGACTTGTAAGTCAGGCCCCGGGCCTGGTTGAAGGCCACGCCCGAGCCTCCGACCACAGCGGTGAGGTTCTTGCCGTTCAGGGGGTTCATGACGGCGAAGCCGGTGTCGTACGTCATGTCACCGTTTGAGACCCACTGGCTCGGCGCGTACAGGGCCCGTGCAGACCACTTGCCATACGGTGCTGCGCCATTCTCATAGGCAGGAACAAAGACGAAGTTGGTGGCGTACGCTCCAGGCCCCTCGTTAACGCAGTGTCCCGCTGTGGCAACCGTGCTGCCGTTGGTCGATGAGACAGCGTTGCCGGAGCACACATAGTTGGCGCCCCCCAGGGTGAAGAAGACCTTGCCGATGTGGCTGACCGGCGTTTCGCTCTTGGCAGTGCTGCCGGTGCTCTTGGTGCCCTTGGTGGAAGACGGTTTGCCCTTCTCCACGACGGCTGCGCTGGAGCGGTTGCCGCGTTCCAGTGCCTTGCCGGCCAGGGTGTCGCCGGGGATGGCGCTCTGCAT
Organism: Arthrobacter sp. SDR-2R; assembly: GCF_057747955.1. NCBI lineage: Bacteria > Bacillati > Actinomycetota > Actinomycetes > Micrococcales > Micrococcaceae > Arthrobacter > Arthrobacter sp. SDR-2R. The sequence continues at coordinate 3,664,212 of NZ_CM173231.1, read as the reverse complement.
CCGCTCCGGTGTCCAGTAGTCGGCAGCACCCGCCGCGTCAAGGACAGCACTGGTAACGGACGGATTCGTGTGGTCGTCCGCCGCTGCTGGTGTTGCGGTGGCGGCACCTGCACTGGTGAAAGCCAGAACGGCGGCCGCGGAGAGGCTCAGGAGGGCGGAAGCCAGAGACCTGGTGCTTGTCATTGTTGTCCTGTCTGAACGGGGAAAGGCGTGGGAATGCCAAGTGTGACCCTGCGAATTTATCCCTCCATGACAGATTTGTAAATAGTAGTGACGTATCATGTATGGCCTGCATTGTCCCGGGATGGAGCCCTGGTGGCCGGGTGCCCGGGCGCGGCGGGCACCCGGTTTCCTGCCGCCGTCTGCCGTTCTCCATCGCTGTAATCCTGCCCACGGCAGGGGTAACGCTGGGCCTCCGGTACGCTTCAAACTGGTGTCCTCGGGTAAGTTGTACATGGTGAAATAGACCGAATTTTCACAACCAAGCCGACCCACAGGGAGACGCCCGCGCATGTCCAAGATTATCTACACCCACACCGACGAAGCGCCGATGCTGGCTACCTATTCGTTCCTGCCCATCATCGAGGCGTTCGCTTCGACAGCAGGTGTGGAGGTGGAGACCCGCGACATTTCGCTCGCCGGCCGCATCATCGCCCAGTTCGGTGACTACCTGACCCCCGAGCAGCAGATCGGTGACGCCCTTGCTGAGCTCGGTGAGCTGGCGAAGACGCCGGAAGCCAACATCATCAAGCTGCCCAACATCAGTGCCTCCATCCCGCAGCTGAAGGCCGCCATCGCCGAACTGCAGGGCCAGGGCTACGCGCTGCCGGACTATCCGGACAACCCCTCCTCCGACGAGGAAACCGCCGTCCGCTCGCGCTACGACAAGATCAAGGGCTCGGCTGTGAACCCGGTCCTGCGCGAAGGCAACTCGGACCGCCGGGCCCCGCTGTCAGTCAAGAACTACGCCCGCCAGAACCCGCACTCCATGGGCGCCTGGACCCCTGACTCCAAGACCAACGTGGCCACCATGGGCCAGGATGACTTCCGGTCCAACGAGAAGTCCGTGGTCATCGAGTCCGAGGGCACCATCGCCATCCAGCTGGTCCGCGAGGACGGCTCGGTGAAGGTCCTGAAGAAGGCCTTCCCGGTCCTGGCCGGCGAGGTCATCGACGGCACTGTGATGCGCGCCGCCGCCCTGGATGAATTCCTGAAGGCCCAGGTGGCCCGCGCCAAGGAAGAAGGCGTGCTGTTCTCCGCACACCTGAAGGCCACCATGATGAAGGTCTCGGACCCCATCATCTTCGGCCACGTGGTCAAGGCCTACTTCTCCGAACTCTTCGAAACCTACGGCAAGCAGCTCTCGGCAGCCGGCATCAGCCCCAACAACGGCCTTGCCGCCATCCTGAGCAGCCTTGAGGACCTTCCCGCGGATGTGCGCGACGGCGTGCAGAACCTGATCAAGAAGGGCCTGGAAGACGGTCCCGCCCTGGCCATGGTGGACTCGGACAAGGGCATCACCACCTTGAACGTCCCCAGCGACGTCATCGTGGACGCCTCCATGCCTGCCATGATCCGCAGCTCCGGCCACATGTGGGGACCGGACGGCAAGGAAGCGGACACCCTGGCCGTCCTGCCGGACAGCTCCTACGCCGGCATCTACCAGGTGGTCATCGATGACTGCCGCGCCAACGGTGCCTACGACCCCACCACCATGGGCACTGTGCCGAACGTTGGCCTCATGGCACAGGCAGCCGAGGAATACGGCAGCCACGACAAGACCTTCGAGATCCAGGAAGCCGGCCGGATCCAGATCGTGGACGGCTCGGGCAACGTGCTGATCGAACACGAGGTTTCCGAGGGCGACATCTGGCGCGCCTGCCAGACAAAGGATGCCGCCATCCGCGACTGGGTCAAGCTGGCCGTCACCCGCGCCCGTGCCTCGCAGACCCCGGCCGTGTTCTGGCTGGACGAGGAACGCGCCCACGACGCCAACCTCATCGCCAAGGTCAACGAGTACCTGAAGGACCACGACACCAACGGCCTGGACATCCAGATCATGTCCCCGGTCAAGGCGATCGCCTTCACCCTGGAACGCATCCGCAAGGGCGAGGACACCATCTCCGTCACGGGCAACGTGCTCCGCGACTACCTCACGGACCTGTTCCCCATCCTGGAGCTGGGAACCAGCGCCAAGATGCTCTCGGTCGTTCCGCTGATGAACGGCGGCGGACTCTTTGAAACCGGTGCCGGCGGTTCCGCGCCGAAGCACGTCCAGCAGCTGCTCAAGGAAAACCACCTCCGCTGGGACAGCCTGGGCGAGTTCCTGGCGCTGGCCGTCAGCTTCGAGCACCTGGCCACCACCACGGGCAACGCCCGCGCGCAGGTCCTGGCCGACACCCTGGACCGCGCCACCGGCACGTTCCTGCTGGAGAACAAGTCCCCGAGCCGCCGCGTGGGCGAGCTGGACAACCGCGGCAGCCACTACTTCCTGGCCCGCTACTGGGCGGAGGAGCTGGCCAAGCAGACGGACGACGCCGACCTGGCCGCCGCTTTCGGTTCCGTCGCCAAGGAGCTGTCCTCCAAGGAGGAGACGATTGTGGGCGAGCTGGCCGAGGTCCAGGGCTCACCCGTGGACATTGGCGGCTACTACCGCCCCGAGGATGCCAAGGCCTCCGCGGTGATGCGTCCTTCCGCCACCCTTAATCAGGTCATCGCCGGCCTGGCCTAGCACCGGCCGCTGCTGCGACAGCTGACAAAGAGAGGCGGTGGCCGGATCGTTCCGGACACCGCCTCTCTTTGTGCTCTTTATAGTATGGGCGGGCTAGTTCTTGCCTTTGCCTTTGTCGGCGTTGCTGTTCTTGCCGGTGTCCGCGCCGGAGCCGCCCGCGTTGCCCTGGGCCGGTGCCGGGGCGGGAGCCGGCTGGGGCGCGGGTGCCTCGGCGGTGGGGGATGGGCTTTGAGCTGCCTGCGCGGCGTTCCGGGCATCCTCGGCGGCTTTGGCCGCAGCCTGCTGTGCGGCGACAACCTCGTTCAGGTCTGCCCGGACAGCGGAGGCCACGGTGGTGATGCTGCGGCGCCGTTCCTCCGAGACCTTGCCCTTTGCCTGCAGTGAAGTGAGGTCGGCTTCAAGGCCTTCCAGTGCCTTCAGTGCCGACGCAGGATCGTTTTGGGACGACGCCTGCGTCACTTCCAGCACGCGTGCCTGGAGCTGTGCCGCAGCTTCGCGCTGAAGGCCGTTTCCCGGCGCCGCGCAGGCGCTGAGGTAGCCTGCCGCCAGAAAGGCCGCCGAGAAAGCCAGGACCAGCCGGCCCGGGATTGTCTGCCGCGGCGTCACGGCTCCACGCTTTTCTGCAGCTCCTGCAGATGGTCGCCCAGGACGCCGGTCACGGTGGGATAAGGGACGACGTCGGCGGGCCGGGCCGAGATGCTCATCATCACCGCAGCCACGGCTGCAGCAATGACAAGGACACCAAGCACGACGACCAGCCATATCCGTTGGTTCCGGGAGAGGCGGGGTGTGCGGGGAGCCTTGCCCGCGGATGCACCGGCAACCACTCCGGCCGTTGCCACTCCGCTCGTTTCCACTCCGGAACCAGCCGGCGATGCAGCAGGTTGGGCGGCTGATGCGGGATCGGCAGCCTCTGTAGAGGCCGCTGCCTCGCGCACATCATCCACCGATTCCTCAGCGGTGATCGAGGGCGGGTGGAAGGGCATGGCGGGAAGCACCCGCGTGGTTTCCGGTGCCAGTTCTCCCGGCGTTGAAGCCGGCGAGACCAGTGCCTGACGGAGTGCCGTTTCGATGTCGGCGGCCGCAGGGCGTTCCAGCGGCTCGATGCCAGTCATGGAACGGATGAGGTCCGCCCATTCCGGGGGAACGTCGTCGGGGATCTCCGGGGCGCGGTGGAGCCGGGCAACGGCGGATTCCACTGCGCTGCCGGGGTACTCCACGGTGCCCTTGATGCACTCAAGCAGCACCAGTCCAAGGGAGTAGATATCCGTGGCTGACGAAAGGGGTTTGCCAAGGGCCTGCTCGGGGCTGAGGTAGGCAGCCGTGCCCACCATGGTGCCCGTGGCCGTGAGCCGGGTGGAATCCGCGATCCTGGCGATGCCGAAATCCGTGAGCTTGGGCCGCAGCGGCTCACCCGGGCGGATCTGGACCAGCAGGATGTTCCCCGGTTTGATATCGCGGTGGATGATGCCCAGGCCATGAACGTACGCCAGAGCGTCGGCGATGCCGGCTCCGATCACGGACAGCTCTTCCAGGGGTACCCGGCTGTGCCTGATGCGGCTGCGCAGGTCCTGGCCCTCGACGAGTTCCATGGTCAGGAAGGGCCGGGGCTCGTCCGGAATGCGGTCATCGATCCCGGCGTCGAAGAGCGTCACCAGGCCGGGGTGGTTCAGGGTGGCCAGAAGTTGGATTTCGGCTTCCTGCCGCTTAAGCTCGTCCGCATCCGGAGCCTGCGGGGCGAAGAGTTTCAACGCCACGTCACGGCCCAGCTTTTCGTCCCGTGCGCAGTACACCGACGACATCCCGCCGCGGCCTATGACCTCACCTAAACGATAGCGACCGCCGACAACTTCATTCTTGATGGAGCTAGGCGATTCCGCCACCATGACCGTTCCTCCCGGTGCGCTGCGGCACTGTCGTACCTCAAATTATACGGGCGGGACGGCGGAACCAGCGATTGACCTAGGGTTTCGCGTTGCGACACGCCGACGGCCCGGCGGCGATTTCAAACACGTTCGCCGCCGGACCATTGGCTACAAGGACATGTGTGCTGATGACATGTTTTGTACTGTTACTTGGTTGTTCGGTGGGTGTCCTCCTCTCGTCAGCCCGCCGGGTGCTGCCGCTTCAGGCGCGTGCGCGGGCGGTTTCCTTACAGGACTCAGGCCTCAGGACACCTTGCGCTTGCGGAGCATCAGGAGTCCGCCTGCCAGAAGCACCAGTGCCAGGGGAACCAGCGCTCCGTCCCAGCCGGTGTTGGCCAGGCGGGTGTGGGCTGAGCCGGTGTTGGCAAGGGCAGGATTGCCGCCAGTCGGAGTGCTCCGCGGTGTGGTGACCGGGGCGATGGCCCCGCTCACTGCGGTGGAGCCTGCCGGTGCAGCGGTGAAGTTGCCGCTTCCTGCAGTACCAGTACCGCTTGTGGAGTCATTGCCGGAAGTCGAGCCGCCGTTGCCGGCAGGGTCGCCTGACCCCGGAGTGCTGGTTCCGGGATCAAGGGTGCCGGTGTCTCCGGTGGTGCCGTCTCCCGGGGTGGTGGTTCCCGGGTCAGTGGTGCCGGGTGTGTTGGTGCCCGGAGTGCTGGTTCCGCTGTCATTACCGAGTCCGATACCCAGGTCAATGCCAAGGTCGACAACGGCATCCAGGCCGCCAGCGTCCGCAGTTCCGGTGTCCACACCGGCTCCAAGGTCGATGCCTGCGTCGACTCCACCCGATGTATCACTGCTGGTGACGCCACCGATGGTGAGGTCGAGAACTGCCTCAACGGTAGTGCCGAGCCCACTGGTATCGCCGGCACTCACGCCGCCGAGTCCCAGGTCTGCGGCTGCGTCCACGGCGAGGTTTGCCGTGGTGCCGTCCGTGGTGGTGGTGCCGGTGCTTCCGAGGCCGAGGTTTACGTCCACTGCGGCGGCCAGGTCGGTGGTGCCGGTTGTTGTGGGGTCGGTGGTGCCGGTGAGTCCCAGGTCTGCGGCTGCGTCCACGGCGAGGTTTGCCGTGGTGCCGTCCGTGGTGGTGGTGCCGGTGCCGGTGCTTCCGAGGCCGAGGTTTACGTCCACTGCGGCGGTCAGGTCGGTGGTGCCGGTTGTTGTGGGGTCGGTGGTGCCGGTGAGTCCCAGGTCTGCGGCTGCGTCCACGGCGAGGTTTGCCGTGGTGCCGTCCGTGGTGCCGGTGTCGGTGCCGGTGCTTCCGAGGCCGAGGTTTACGTCCACTGCGGCGGCCAGGTCGGTGGTGCCGGTTGTTGTGGGGTCGGTGGTGCCGGCGAGTCCCAGGTCTGCGGCTGCGTCGACGGCGAGGTTTGCCGTGGTGGCGTCCGTGGTGGTGGTGCCGGTGCTTCCGAGGCCGAGGTTTACGTCCACTGCGGCGGCCAGGTCGGTGGTGCCGGTTGTTGTGGGGTCGGTGGTGCCGGCGAGTCCCAGGTCTGCGGCTGCGTCGACGGCGAGGTTTGCCGTGGTGGCGTCCGTGGTGGTGGTGCCGGTGCTTCCGAGGCCGAGGTTTACGTCCACTGCGGCGGCCAGGTCGGTAGTGCCGAGCCCACTGGTATCGCCGGCACTCACGCCGCCGAGTCCCAGGTCTGCGGCTGCGTCGACGGCGAGGTTTGCCGTGGTGGCGTCCGTGGTGGTGGTGCCGGTGCTTCCGAGGCCGAGGTTTACGTCCACTGCGGCGGCGACGCCTGTTGAGCCGGCCGGCGTTGGGTCACCCAGCAGGCCCAACGACGTCGAGTCAGCGGGCGCCGCCGCCGAGATGAGGGCGGAAGCGGAAAGATCCGTCCCGCTGGTGGTGTCCGCTGCGTTTGCGGCAGCGCAGCCGAAGGCCAGAAGGCCGCCGGCAAAGAGGGTGCTAAGCAGCCCCCTGCGAAGGGTGCAGTTCATGATGGTTACTCCTGAAGTTGAGGTAGTTCGGGCGCTTATCAGCTGCCCGTAAAGCCACGTGCTGCCCGTTGGGGGCAGACGGCCTCAACTAGTCAGGGGAAGAACCGGGGTCGAACGACACCGGCGCAGGGGCGTGCTCGGAGGCCTCGCCGGCGGGAACAGCGCCAGGCCGCTCAAAACCAAAATAGGCAGGGCTAAGCCATGCTGCGGCACCGGATGAACCGCCGGATGATCCAGCGCTGCCGGTGCCGGATCCCGGTGCGGCAGGAACCTGGGCAGGCAGCGGTGCCGGCTCGACGGGAAGGGGCTGCCCCGACGCGGGGTCAGCCGGGACAGACATGCCATCCCACGGGGAGGACGTGTTGGCCAGGGCTGCACTGCGTACCGTTGCCAAGGCCACGCCGCCGCCGGCAACCGGCGCCGTGGGCGACGCATCCGGTTCCTGCCCCGGTTCCAGCCCCGTTCCGGCCCCATCCGGAAGGATTTCCAAGGCCACGGGCTGAGCTGCCGCGGGACCAGGGACAACCCCGGAAGGAAGATCTGCCGGCACGGCGTCAGCGGCCGGGGCGGGAAGCGGAAGTGGAGCGGTGCCGGTCAGAAGATCGGCAACGGGCTGCAGCGCCGGTTCAACTACCGGGACGGCCTCGGCTGCAGGGGCTACAACAACCTGCACCACCCCGGCCGTCACTGTGTCGGCGATCTCCCCAACGGGAGCCGAGACAGTGGAAAGGGTTCCCGCCGGAATCACCTGGTCCAGCACGGGAACGGAGTTAATGAGCTTGTCGGCAACGCCGGCGACCTGGGCTACGACAGGCTGCACCAGTCCAGGGCCTGCAGCAGGTCCGGCCGGGGAGGCGGCAGGAGCCGGTGAAACAGTGTCCGCAAGTTCGTAGGCCAAGGATGAGGCCGAGCCGGTGACGCTGCCGAGCAGGGAAGGGGAGCCAGGCCCGGCGTCGGCGGATGCTGAAGTTGACGAAAGCGCCAGCCAAGTAACTGCGGCTGCCCCGGCAAGGAGCGCTGGTCGCAGGGCACGCCATGGCGAACTCATGCTAGCCATGCGTACCACCCCCCAGTGAGCTGTGCAATCAATGCTGGCTAAAGCCTATGACTCCTTGTTGCCGCAAGTCCAGACTTTGCTAAAGGGATTTTACAAAGGGCGGGAACAAGCACTGAAGGTGTCAAGGGCGAAAGCAGGAAGTCACATGCCCCAACCTCACCGCGAAAGCCGCCTTGCCGGCGTCGAGCATCTTTCGCGGCGCCTCTTGCTAATGGCCGTCGTTGGGGTAGGTCACACCGAGCTGGGCACGAACGCCATCGAATAGCCGCATGGTGTTCAGTGTGTCTTCGAGCGGCATCACCGGACTCTCCGTCACTCCCTGCTGGACACACCGCATTACTTCGCGCAGCTCGTAGGTGTACCCCTTGCCCACAACGTCGAAGGTTTCCGTCCGGCGGTCTTCCCACCCCTTGGTGATGAGGAGTTCGCGGGGGTTGTTGATGGAGCCCACGCTCTGCAGGAAGCCCAGGCTCCCTGCGACGGTCGCCGTGCGCGGACCGTGTGCCAGGAGTGAGGAGGTGAGCTGGACCTGGGCCGCGTGGCCGTAGCCGAGGGTCATGGCGTTCTGCGAATCCACGCCGTCGTCGTTGACGAAGCCCGTGGCGCTCACGGTGTGGGGAAAGCCAAGGGTGCCCAGCGCCCACAGGAGCGGGTAGACGGACAAGTCCAGCAACGCCCCTCCGCCGTCCTTCCGCGCCCACAACCTGGCCGTGGGGGAGTAGGGGGCGGGGAAGCCCAGGTCCGCGGTAATCCAGTGGATGTCGCCAAGTTCACCCGAAGCTGCGATCTGGAACGCGCGCTGCATCGAGGGCAGGAACCGGCTCCACATGGCTTCCATGAGGAAGAGACCTCGGCTGCGGGCAACATCGATGAGCTCGGATGCTTCCCGGGCGTTGATGGTGAACGCCTTCTCGCAGAGCACGTGCTTGCCGGCGTTGAGGGCGGCGAGAACCATCTCGTGGTGCTGCGCGTGCGGCGTGGCGACGTAGACAACGTCCACGGCGTCATCGGCGAGGAGCCGCTGGTAGCCGGGGACACCGCCGTCGTCACCATAGGCTTTTGCGAAGTCATAGGCCACGGCAAAAGCGTCCGCGCTGTCCTGCGCCCGGGAGCTGACCGCGTACAGCTCGGCGTCTTCAAGCAGCGCGAGATCCTGGGACACGGCGCGGGCGATGCTGCCCGTTGCAATAATTCCCCAGCGCAGGGGAGCCCCGGTGGCGGAGCGGGGATCCTGGTCAGGCTGGCTGGAAAGCCATGGCGTGGCGATGGGAGCAGTCATAGCTGCAATCCTGTCACAGCGGCGGGTGAGGACCGGGGACGTGCCGGCGGCGGGGACAGGCAATAAAGGGGCCAACGGTGGGGGACGGGATGTCCCCCACCGTTGGCCCCTTGGCTGAGGTCAGGCGGAAGCGGCGACGGCGGTCCGGCCGCGGACCGGTTCCTCCGTCAGCTTGCCCTGCTGGAGGCGGAAGCGGCGACGGCAGCCCGGCCGCGGACCGGTTCCTCCGTCAGCTTGCCCTGCTGGAGGCGGAAGCGGCGGTCCGTCTTGTTCGCCAGGGCCCGGTCGTGGGTGACCACCAGGATGGTGGTGTCGTGGTCGCGGCTCAGCGAGCTGAGGAGTTCGATGATGTGGTCGCCGGTCTGTTCGTCAAGGTTGCCGGTGGGCTCATCGGCGAGGATGAGCTTCGGTTCGTTGGCCAGGGCCCGCGCAATGGCCACCCTTTGCTGTTCGCCGCCGGAAAGCCGGTTGATGCGCCGTTCGTGCTTGGACGGATCCAGCTGGACCTGCTCCAGCAATTCCCTGGCGCGCTCCAGCCGGGCGGCCTTGCGCACCCCGGCAAATTCCATGGGGAGCATGACGTTGTCCACGGCGGACAGGTTGGGGATCAGGTTGAACTGCTGGAACACGAATCCGATGTCCCGGCGGCGGTATTCCGTCAGCTTGCTGTCCGGCAGGCTCGCCAGGCTGACGCCGTCCACGACGACGTCTCCGCTGGTGGGCTTGTCCAGTGCCCCAAGGAGGGACAACAGGGTGCTCTTGCCGCTGCCGCTCTTGCCCACGATCGAGGCCAGGGTGCCCTGGTCCAGGGCGAAGCTGACGTCGTTGACCGGTTTGATGGTGCGGTCACCGGAGTTGAAGGTGCGGACCAGGTTCTTGACTTCTATCATGGCTATTCTCCTCGCAGGACTTCGATGGGACGGATGCGCGCGGTGAGCAGCGCGGGAACCAGGGCGCCGATGATGGCGACACCGAACACAGCAGCGATGCCACCGGCGATCACACCCGGTAAGGCGCTGGCGGTCACGGAGTTCAACAGCTGGGAAGCGCCGCCGAAGGGTCCGCCCTGGCCGCCCGGGAAGCCCGCGCCACCACCGGCCCCGCCCGGGACACCGCGGCCCGTGGCGGCGGTGGTTCTGGTGGTGTTGCTGCTGATCAGTGCCGAGGCGATGCCGCCGCTGGCGAACGATGCAATGGCGGCACCGACGGCGCTGCCCAGGGCTGCCAGGACCAGTGCCTCGAGGACGAACTGCAGGCCGATGGTGCGGTTGGGCGCGCCGATCGCCTTCAGCACGCCGATTTCCCTGCGGCGCTCGCGGACCAGCATCACCATGATGAGCAGGATGATGAGCCCTGCGGTGCCCAGGGCGGCGATGAAGGCGATGAAGGAAATGTTCTTGACGCTGTCCAGCGAACTGACCGCGGTCTGCAGGTTCTGGCCCTGGGTGACATCGGCCTTGTCCGTGCCGAGAGCCGTCTGCAGGGCCGTCTTGGTGCTGGCCACGTTGTCCATGGAGTTGACCGTGACGATCATGCTGGACAGTTCACCCGGTGTGCCTGCCAGGGTCTGGGCGGTGGGGAGGGTGACATACACAGCGTTGTTGCCAAAGGTGGTGCCGGCGTCGAACAATCCCGAGACCGTGTAGGTCTGGTCGTTGATGGTGAAGGTGGAGCCAACCGTGAGGTTGTTCTTCCCTGCCAGGGTGGTGCCCAGCAGGGCACTGGTGGATGCTGCCGAGTAGTCGCCGAGCCCGGAGCCCTGCGTGATGTTCAGTGCCTTGCCGGTGGTGTCGACTTCGGCGCCAATGCCGGTGGCGGTGATCGGCAGGGACCGGACGGGCTGCTGCGTGGTTCCGGTGGAGCCCGTGCTTCCGTTGGCCTGCTGGTTGCGGTTGCCAAGGGTGCCCGCGTCCACCGCCGCCGTGAGGCTGGTGGTCAGTGTGGCTGCCGCCTGGCCGCCGGCGCCTCCCTGCCCGTTCTGGCCTCCGGGCCCTGCCTGCCCGGTCTGTCCCGTTTGCCCGGCCGCGGCCTGTGCGGCCGCTTCGGTGGCATTGCGCAGCCGCAGGGAGGATGTCCCGACGACGGCACTGACGTTGGGCACGCCGGCGGCCGTGGCTGCCTGGCTGGTGGTGAGCGGCTCACCGCCGCCTTCGAAACCTTGCCCGCCGGCGGGGTTGACGGTCAGGACGGTGCCGACGGACGCATTGAGCTCCTGCACTTTCGCCCCGACCGCCTGGTTGGCTACCAGCATGGCCAGGGCAAGGCCAATGGCGACGGCCAGCACCGCGACAACAGCTGCGGTGCGGACCGTGTTTCTGAAGGCATTGCCTACGCTTCGGGCAAGGACGCTCACGTTACTCCTATGACTCAGGTGCCGGCGCGGAGGGCCGGCTTCGCATCAACCCTCGCTGGGCATCCTGTGCAGCAATCCGGCCCCACCTGTGTCTGGGCTGTGAAGGCAGGGCCGGGAATCGAGTGCTGGTACTACAGTGGATGCATGGCTGCCAGCCGCAATCCGCTTGACGACCTGCGCGAAACCATCGGCCGTCTGGCCGATCAGCTCAAGCTGCCCGGTTCGGAGCGCGTCGACGACCTGGTGGGCGATCTCATGGCTGCGAGGCCCGGGCCGGCGCGGCCGCTGTCCGAGCTGCAGGCCGAGCTCGACGCCCTGGTCGGACTGGAGACAGTGAAGGAACAGGTGCGGGCGCTCGTCGCACTGCTCCAGGTCCAGGCCCGCCGTAAGGCGCACGGCCTGCCGGAGGTGGCCACATCACAGCATCTGGTATTCCTCGGAAACCCGGGCACGGGCAAGACCACCGTGGCGCGGCTCCTGGCCGAGATGTACCGCGCGGTCGGCCTGCTGCAGAAAGGCCATCTGGTCGAGGTCGACCGTTCGGGCCTGGTGGGGCAGTACGTCGGCACCACCGCCATCAAGACAGACCGGGTGATCCGGCGCGCGCTGGACGGCGTCCTGTTCATTGACGAGGCCTACGCGCTGGCCCCGGAGGACGGCCGGATGGATTTCGGCCCCGAGGCGATCGAGGTCCTGCTCAAGCGGATGGAGGACCACCGCCACCGCCTGGTGGTGATAGTGGCCGGGTACCCGCGGCTGATGGAGTCCTTCCTGCTCTCGAACCCCGGACTGCGCTCCCGGTTCGCCCGTGAAATCACGTTCCCCGACTACTCCGTCGACGCACTCCAGACGATCTTCCACCGGATGCTGGCCCAGCACGAGTACAGGCTGGAGCCGGGTGCGGACCAGATGCTGCGCCGCATTTTCACCGGGCTGCACGCGGGCGAGGACTCCGGCAACGCGCGGTTCGCCCGCACATTATTCGAGCAGGCGCTCAACCGTCAGGCGCTGCGGCTGTCGCTCGACGAGGAACAAAGTCTTGACGCGCTCGATCGTGAGGCCGTCATGACGCTCACCGCGGACGACATCGTCGGGGCCGCACTGGCCTTGGGCGAGGAGCCGGAGCCGGAACCGACGCCGGAACAGGAGCAGCCACGCTGGTGGCGCTGGCTGGTCTGACCGGATCTGCCGGCGCCGCGGCTTCGGGCTGCTCCCCGGACAGCGGACTGCCCTTAAAAAACGAAACTGCTCCCCGTAAGTCGGAACTGAATCTTCAGTCCAACTTACGGGGAGCAGTTCAGGGTGGGGCCGGGCTTCCCGGCCCCCGGGTGTACCGGCTGGTTCTAGAAGCTGTGCTACTTGGTGATCGGGCCCAGTACGGGATCGTCCTTGTAGGCCGTCTTGACGTTGGCAGAGGTCACGATGACCGGCTCCAGCAGGTATGCCGGAACGGTCTTGACCTTGTTGTTGTAGGACTTGTCATCGTTGATCTCCGGCTTCTTGCCTGCCTGAAGGTCCTTGACCATGGTGATGGCGTGCTCAACGAGCTTGCGGGTGTCCTTGTTGATGGTGGAGTACTGCTCGCCCGCCAGGATGGACTTGACGGACTCAACCTCGGAGTCCTGGCCGGTGATGACCGGAATCGGCTTGCCAGCTGCCTTGACCGAGGTCAGGACGGCGCGGGCCAGGGTGTCGTTGGGGGAGAGCACGCCATCCAGGGTTGCGCTGCCATAGCTGCCCGTGAGCAAGGTGTCGGCACGGCGCTGGGCGTTCTCTGCCTTCCAGCCCTGGGTTACAGCCTGCTCAAAACCTGTCTGGCCGGACAGGACCTTGAGGGTGCCGTCGTCGATCTTCGGCTTCAGGACGCTCATGGCGCCGTCGAAGAACACCTTGGCGTTGGCATCATCAGGGGAACCGGCAAACAGTTCGATGTTGTACGGACCGGACGGCTTCTTGGCCTTCATGCCGTCGAGCAGGGCCTGGCCCTGGAGGACACCGACCTTGAAGTTGTCGTAGGCCACGTAGTAGTCGACGTTCTCGGTGTTCAGCAGCAGGCGGTCGTAGGCGATGATGGTGGCGCCGCTGTCCTTGGCCTGCTTGAGCTGGGTTCCCAGCTGGGAGCCGTCGATGGCGCCCACGATAATGACCTTGGCACCCTTGGTGACCATGGCGCTGATCTGGTTCTGCTGCTCCGAAACGCCGCCGTTGGCGAACTGGACATCGGCCTTGAAACCGGCGCCGTTGAGGCCGTCGTTGAAGAGCTTCTCTGCCAGAACCCAGTTTTCACTGGTCTTCTGGGGCAATGCCACGCCGATGGACGAGTCCTGCGGGAATCCGCCTGCGCTGCCGCTGGAGCCGCCACCGGACTCGGAGCGTCCACAACCCGTCAGCGCCAGTGCTGCGATGGCAGCGACTGCCGCGGCCTTTCCTGCTTTACCAATCATTCGCATTGTTGGTTCTCTCTCTATTTGGTGTTAAAAGGTCAGGTCGCAGAGCTCAGGCTTCCCTGGCGATCGCTTCCTTGGTGGAGGTGGTTTCGTCGGGCTGAAGAGGGTTGCTGGGGCCGCCGCCGGAGGAGCGGTTGAAGTTCCTGGTCAGCATGCCAATGATCGACGTCTTGCCCTGGGACTTGTTGTAAACATCGAATGCGACCGCGATCAGGAGCACCAGGCCCTTGATGATCTGGGTCAGGTCTGCGCCGACGCCGAGAAGCTGGAGGCCGTTGTTCAGGACGGCCATGACCAGGCCACCGATGATGGACCCAATCACCGTGCCCACGCCGCCGGTAACGGCCGCGCCGCCGATGAAGACTGCGGCGATGGCATCAAGTTCCCAACCGACGCCGTCGAAGGGACCCGATGCAGTGGAACGGCCAACGAAGATCATGCCGGCCAGGCCGGCCAGGATGGACATGTTCATCATCACCAGGAAGTTGACCTTCTTGGACTGGACGCCGGACAGCTCTGCCGCATGGCGGTTGCCACCCACTGCGTAGACGTGGCGGCCGATGATCGTCCGGGAGGAGATGAAGCCGTAGATCAGGACAAGGACGGCCAGGATGAGGCCGGGGATGGGGAAGGAAGTACCAGGGCGGCCCGTGGCGAACAGGTACGTGGCGTACAGGATGGCGGCGCAGACGAGGACCAGCTTCAGGACCGTAACCCACATTTCGGGAACTTCGGCACCGAGGGCATTGGCCCTGGAGCGGGACCGCAGCTCGCTGACAACCACGAAGACGGCGGCGGCAAGGCCAAGCAGCAGGGTCAGGTTGTTGTAGCCCAGGTTGGGCCCCACCTCGGGGAGGTAGCCGGAGCCAAGGTATTGGAAATCGGCGGGGACCGGGATGGTGTTGGATTTGCCAACGAACTGGTTGAAACCACGGAACAGGAGCATGCCGGCCAGCGTCACGATGAACGCCGGGATTCCGACGTACGCCGTCCACCAGCCTTGCCAGGCGCCGATCACCGCGCCCAGCAGCAGACCCAGCAGGACCCCTGCGTACCAGGGGATGCCCCAGTCACGGATGGCAAGGGCCACGGTGACGCCGACGAAGGCCGCGACAGAGCCGACGGACAGGTCGATGTGTCCTGCAATGATCACCAGCACCATGCCGATGGCCAGGATGAGGATGTAGGAGTTGCCGTTGAAGAGGTTGATGACGTTGCCGGGGGTGAGGGTCCGGCCGCTGGTGGCGATCTGGAAGAAGATGATCAAGGCCACCAGGGCGAAGATCATGCCGAATTGGCGGGTGTTTCCGCCAAACAGCTTTTTGAGGGCGTTCATGGTGTCAGTCCTTGTGTCCGGAAGGTTCTGGAATGGCCAGTGGGTCAGGCGGCTTTTCGGGGCGCGGCGGAGGTCATCAGTTTCATCAGGCTTTCCTGAGTGGCCTCGTCCTTGTTCAGGACGCCCGTGATGGCGCCTTCGAAGATCGTGTAGATGCGGTCAGACAGTCCCAGGAGTTCGGGGAGCTCCGAGGAGATGACGATGACCCCTTTGCCCTGGTTGGCCAGCTGCTGGATGATGCCGTAAATCTCGTACTTGGCCCCGACGTCGATGCCGCGGGTGGGCTCGTCCAGGATCAACAGGTCGGGGTCGGTGAACATCCACTTGGCGAGCACCACCTTCTGCTGGTTGCCGCCGGAAAGCTTGGCCACGCCTTCCTCCACGGACGGCGTCTTGGTGCGCAGCGACTTGCGGTACTGCTCAGCAACCGTGAACTCCTGGTTGGGGTCCACCACGTAGTTGTGGCTGATCTTCCTCAGGTTGGCCGCCACCGTGGTGGTCTTGATGTCGTCGAGCAGGTTCAGGCCCAGGGACTTCCGGTCCTCGGTGACGTAGCCCAGCCCGGCATCGATGGCCTGCCGGACGTTCTTGAGGGTGACCTCGCGGCCGTCCTTGTAGATGTGGCCGCTGATGAACCTGCCGTAGGACCGGCCGAAGACGGAGCGTGCCAGTTCGGTCCGCCCTGCGCCCATAAGGCCGGCAAACCCGACGATTTCGCCCCGGCGGACAAAGAAGCTGGATCCCTTGCAGACGAGGCGGTCCTGGATGGCCGGGTGGCCCACGGTCCAGTCCTTGACCTCGAAAAACACTTCCCCAATCTTGGGCGTGTGCTCCGGGAACCGGGACTCGAGGGTGCGTCCCACCATGCCCTTGATGATCCGGTCCTCGTCAACCCCGTCTGCTTTGACGTCAAGGGTCTCGATGGACTGGCCGTCACGGATGATGGTGATGGAGTCGGCGATCTGCTCGATCTCGTTGAGCTTGTGGGAAATGATGATTGAGGTAATGCCCTTGGCCTTCAGGCCCAGCATCAGGTCCAGCAGGTGCTGTGAGTCCGACTCGTTCAGGGCGGCCGTCGGCTCGTCCAGGATAAGGATCTTCACGGACTTATTCAGGGCCTTGGCGATCTCCACCAGCTGCTGCTTGCCGACGCCGATTTCCTTGATGGGGGTGTCGGGGTCATCACGCAGGCCCACGCGCGCCAGGAGGTCCAGGGACCGCAGCCGGGCTTCAGCCCAGTCGATCACCCCGCGCTTGGTGGGTTCGTTGCCCAGGAAGATGTTTTCCATGATGGACAGCTCGGGGATCAGCGCGAGTTCCTGGTGGATGATCACGATGCCGGCGTGTTCGCTGGCCCTGATGTCCCGGAAGTGCTGAACCTGCCCCTGGTAGACGATGTCGCCGTCGTAGCTTCCGTACGGGTAAACGCCGGACAGGACCTTCATGAGGGTGGACTTGCCGGCGCCGTTTTCGCCGCAGATGGCGTGGATCTCGCCGGCCTTAACCCGGAGGCTCACGTTCGACAAGGCTTTAACGCCGGGGAATTCCTTGGTGATGGACCGCATCTCGAGAATGATCGGATCCGTATGCGTGGTCTGGGACGTCATGAACCCTAACCCTCCAATGCAATGACTTCTTTGTCCGGCCGGCAAAGCGCAGGGCCGTCTGAACCAAAAGTAAACTGGATCACAGCTGTTGTCGTCAAGTCTTTAACGCAATTGCTGGGTAACGATGTGGTCTACGGCTTGCGGATCCCGGCATGCTGGAAGACCAGGGCGGCCGCGCCGAGGGCCTCTGCCCGGTCACCCAGGGAGGACATGGTGAGGGTGGTGGTCTCCCCGATGACCGGCACCGCATGCCGGATCAGCCCCCTCCGGATTGGGTCCAGGAGTATGTCCCCCAGGCCTGCCAGCGGCCCGCCCACCACGATCACCTCGGGGTTGATCAGGTTCGCAACATTGCCCAGCGCCCGGCCCACCGCCAGTCCCGCATCGTCCACCACACGCAGGGTGGCGGAGTCCCTGTTCAGGGCCTTGCGGACAATATCCGCCGGCGTCAATGGCCGGTCCTCGCCCCGGCTGAGGAGCTCAATCATGGTGGTGGTGGATGCTATGGTTTCGAGGCATCCACGGTTGCCGCAGCGGCACACCAGGCCCTGTTCGTGGATGGTGGCATGGCCTATTTCGCCGGTGATTCCAACGTTGCCGTAGTACGGCGAACCGTTGAGGATCAAGCCGGCGCCGATGCCGGAACCGATCTTCAGGAACATCAGGTTGCTGACGCCGGAGTGCTGCCCCCAGGTCACCTCGGACCATGCGCCCAGATTGGCGTCGTTGTCAACGAATACGGGGATTCTCAACGTTTCCTCCAGGTGCTGAAGGATGTTGATGCCCACCCATTCGGGAAGGATGGCCCCTTGGGCCACGGTCCCGGTCCGCCGGTCAATGGGGCCCGGAATACCGACGCCGGCGCCCACCACGGAGGTGCGTTCCACCCCGCTTTCCCGGAGTAGTTTCTCCAGTAGTTCCACCGCTGCATGGATGCCCTCATCCGCCTGGTGGCCCAGCGGGAGCAGCACTGATTCTTCAGCGATGACGTGGTAGCTGAGCGAGGCCAGGACCACCCGCAGGTGCCGCCGGCCGAAGTCGATGCCGACCGCCACGGCGCCGTTGCTGTTCAGTCGCACATTCAGCGCCCGGCGCCCTGAACTGGTTATCGGCTCTGTGGATGCCAGGCCGGAGTCAAGCATGATTTTGACGATGTTCGAGACGGTGGCGGTGGAGAGCCCCGTCTGCCGGGCGAGCTCCGCCTGCGTGGACGGGCCGCCCATGAGTGCCTCAATAATCCGCTGCTGGTTCAGTTGCCGCAGGGCGGACTGGGACCCCGGATTCTTGGGCTTGCTCCTCGTTGAGCGCGTGGTTGCGGACATGCTAAGAAGATTGCCCTATCGCTGCTCTTGTAGTCAAGAAGTTAACGCATGGCCTGTACGGGCATGCAGGAAATCGGCCGTCATGAGTACCCTCCGCGGCATCTGTGCATTCCGTCCCGGCGCGCGCGCGCCCGGGTCCAAACGACCCACAATCCTCCGCTGGCGGCTGGTTAGGCTGGAACGAGAGATCAGTCGGGCCCAGCCATTTCAGATGGACGGGGATACAGAAGGTGGTAACGATGCTGCTGTCCGTCCTGCAGGCGAACGCCGTGGTCCTGGACGTCGAGGCCAATCTTCGGACCATCGACGACGCCGCCACCCGGGCTGCCCGTGCCGGTGCCCACCTGCTCCTGACGCCGGAGCTTTTCCCCGTGGGCTACGCCCCGCTGCGGGTGCGCGGCGACCTGGACCCGGCAACCCTTCCCGCTATCCGCGAACGGCTGGCTGATATCGCCCGCCGTAACAGGATTGCCCTTGTCTACAGCCTGCCCGCCGAAGCGGCTGGGGACGGTGCGGGCGCTGGGGTCGCCGGCAGCCCCGCGTGGCACATTACAGCGACCCTGGTTGATGCCACGGGCACCGAACTCCTCAGGTATGCCAAGGTGCATCTGTTCGGCAATGAGGAACGCAAGGCGTTCGTGGCAGCCGCGCAACCTCCCGCCGTCGTGGATTTCGAGGGTGTCCGCACCTCCCTGCTGATCTGCTACGACATCGAGTTCCCCGAGGCCGCCCGGGCAGCGGCGGCCCGCGGCGCGGAACTGCTCCTGGTCCCCACTGCCCTGTCGGCCGGTTACGACGCCGTGCCCCGGGTACTCATCCGGGCGCGGGCGCTGGAAAGCCAACTTCATGTTGCCTATGCCAACCACTGTGGGGTCGAGGACGCCTACACTTTCGGCGGCGGAAGCGTGGTGGCGGGACCCGACGGCAGGCTCCTCGCCGAAGCAGCGGACACCCCTGCAGTGCTTTTCGCGGAGATAGGCCCTGATGCGGTGCGCGCAGCCAGGGACGAGGTGCCGTACCTGCGGGAACGCCGGCCGGAGCTTTACCGGGAGTGGGAGGCCGGCCTGGCGCGGGAAGCAGGCCAGCAGGGCGGATGACCGCCTTCAGGCGCCGTTTCCCGCCGCCCCGCCGGTCAGCCCTTCGGTGTACTGCAGCGCAATCCAGAGCTCAGCCCGCACCTGCGCCTGGTTGAGGTCCATCCCCAGCAGGTCGGCAATGACGCCGATCTGCCGCCGCACGCTGTTGCGGTGCAGCCCCAGCAGCTTGGCGGAACCATCCCAGCTGCCGTTTTCGCCAAGCCAGCCACGCAGGACGGCCAGCAGCGGATCGCGCCGGTCCGGTTCGAGCGCCAGGACAGGATGCAGGAGCCGCTCGGCCAGCAAGGTTCCGGCCTCACGGCCCAGCAGGCCCGTGACCGACCAGGACACCTCGTCGGCCCGCAGGCTCTGTCCACTTCGCTGGACCCGGCTGCGCAGGGACGTGGCCCGTTGGTACGCGGCGGGAAGGCTGGTCAGCTCGGTGGGTTCGCCGATCACCAGGCGCCAGCCGAGCCTCTCGACGTCGGCAAGCAGCGCGTCGTCCACCTTGAGCCGGGTCAGCGCGGCGAACCCGTAGTCGGTGATCTCCACCAGCTTGGTGTCGAACATGCGCCGCCACTGCAGCAGTTCCCTGACGGGGCTGTCTCCCGCCGGCCACTCCGGGGCATCCACCTTGACGCCTTGAAGCACGCGGATGGGCGCGGACCGGGTGGAAGACAGGCTCTGCGCCAGCAGGTCCTTGAGCCCGTTGACGTGCTTGCTCCCGCCGGTGGTGAGGCTCTCGGGGTGCAGCAGGACGGCGGTGGCCAGCTGGCTGGGGGCGAGCGAGCCACTGGTTCGCTGCCGGACCAGCAGCTCCAGCAGTCCGACGGCGGACTGGACCACGTTGTTCTGGGCGGGGGTCAGCGGATCGTCCGAGCCCAGGATCAGGGCACCGAGGTTGGCGTCCCTGGTGCTCCGCAGCGGATGGCCCACCACCAGCGCCGAGCCGGGCTGGTCAAAGCCGTCCATTTCCACCCGGGGGCCACGGCCGGACAGCAGCCGTTCCAGCATGGGTTCCAGCAGGGAAAGTTCGACGGCGGTGCTGCCGCCGGCGCTGGTGCCCCGGGCCCGGACCCGGCCGTCCGCTCCCACCATCACGGCCCACACGGGCACGCGCTGGACCAGCGCAGCCAGCAGTTCGTGCTCCGGTTTGGGGGAGAGGACGGCGCGCATGAGCTGCCGGTTGGTCTCTGCCAGCTGCCGGAAGACCCTGGCGTTGTCGGTTTCCAGGAGCTGGGAAAACTGCAGGCCGATCGCCGCGAAGGGAAGCGACTCGGGCACCTCGAACAAGGTGAGGTTGTGCCGCCGGCACGCGTCGAGGACCACCTCCGGGACGGCGTCGAAGTACGGCCTGATCCCGAAGCCCAGGGCCGCCACCTTGGCCTCCACCAGCCGGCGGACATAGGCGTCCACGCTGGCGGGTGATCCCCCGTCACCAAGGAAGGGGAGGCCGGCGGTGAGCAGGAATTCCCCCTCCGGAAGGTAGGGCGTGGGGTCCTCCAGCTCACTGGGCTCAACCCACCGCAGCAGCCGGCCGCCGCTGCCGCCGTCGTGAAGCATTGTCAACAGCGGCGGCAGCTGGTCGAGGAACTGCTGGAGGGTGACGAAGCTCAGCCGTCCTGACGTGGCCGGCTCAGCCGACATCATGTGCATTAAGTCTCATGATGGATCACTATAAGTCATTTTGCACCGCGCTGAGAGTTGGCTCACATGCCAACCTTGGGAAGGGGAAACCGACAACTACTCTGAAGGGACGTCAACGGTGACTGTGCCTGTGACCACCGAACAAACTCTTGTGCCAAGCGGCGTGCGGCCCAGCCTCCGGACACAGCTGCTGCGCCGTAAACCGATCGGCCAGATGGTAAGCGAGGCCGGAACAGGCCAGGACGGCACTGGACTGGTTCGCAGTTTCGGCATCCTCCACCTGACCATGATCAGCGTGGGCGCCACCCTGGGGACCGGCATCCTGGTGATCCTTGGCGAGTCGGTTCCGTTGGCAGGCCCGGCCATCTGGATCTCTTTCGTCATCGCCGGCCTGGCCGCGCTGCTCTCCGCGGTGTCCTACGCCGAAATGGCAGGCCTGGTCCCCGTCGCGGGCTCCAGCTACTCCTACTCCTACGCCACCATGGGCGAGGGGATGGCCTGGATCTGCGGGTGGTGCCTTGTCCTTGAATACGCCGTCTCCGTCGCTGCCGTAGCTGTGGGGGCAGGGCAGTACGTCAACGAGGCGCTGGCAGCGTTCGGCCAGGTGCTGCCCGATGCCATGTCGCAGCCGCCCGGGGACGGCGGACTGGTGAACATCCCAGCGGTGGCCATCGTGGTGCTGGCCATGGTCCTGCTGGTCCGCGGCGCCCGTGAAAGCGCCTGGATCAACACCGCCGTCGTCATCATCAAGATCGGCATCCTGCTGTTCTTCTGCGCTGTTGCCTTTACTGCCTTCAACGCCGGCAACTTCGAACCGCTCCTTCCCATGGGTGCCGCAGGTGTGTCCGCGGCCGCTTCCCGGGTGTTCTTTTCCTACATCGGTTTCGACGCGGCATCCACTGCGGGCGAAGAGGCCAGGAACCCCAAACGCGATCTTCCCCGCGCCATCCTGCTGTCCATGGTGATCGTCACCAGCATCTACGTCCTCGTGGCCGTCGCCGCCATCGGTGCCCGGCCCTGGGGCTGGTTCGACGGCACCGAAGCCGCCCTGGTCCAGATCCTGGAGGAGACCACCAACCAGCCGTGGATCGCCTTGGTCTTTTCGGTCGGCGCTGTCCTTGCGATCGCCAGCATCGTGCTCACGGTCCTGTATGGCCAAACCCGCATCCTGCTCTCGATGTCCCGGGACGGCCTGGTGCCCGAGGTCTTTGGACGCGTCTCCGCCCGGACCGGCACCCCGGCCGCGGGAACCCTGATTGTCGGCACCGCCGTCGCACTCACCGCGGGCCTGGTCCCGCTCGGCGCCCTCGCCGATGCCACCAGCATCGGAACCCTGTTCGCCTTCGCGCTGGTCAATGTCGCCGTCATCTACCTGCGGCGCAACCGGCCGGACCTCAAGCGAAGCTTCCGGGTGCCGCTGTATCCCTTGACTCCCGTGCTGGGCACGCTGATGTGCGCCTACCTGATGGCCAACCTTGGAGCCGATACCTGGGTTGTCTTTGGTGCCTGGATGCTGGTGGGGATCGCCATCTACTTCGGCTATGGACGCCGGAACTCGAAGGTAGCGGCTCTCAGTGAGCTCGACTACCGTGAACTGACCGCCAAGGCCCCACGCCAGGAACCTGTGAAAGCAGAACTATCATGACAACCGCAACCGAACTGCCGGCCTTCGACCCCTCCAGCACCTCAGCGGCTCCCGCAGACGCCGCCGGACGGGGCATCGCCGGAAACGCGGCCCCCATCACCATGCTGAACCCCGACTTTCCGTTCAGCTACGACCACTACCTGGCCCACCCCGATGGCCTGGGTTCCGTCCCGCCGGAGCTTTACGGCACGGAAGTTGCCGTCATCGGCGCCGGCCTCTCCGGCTTGGTGACCGCCTATGAACTGATGAAACTGGGACTGCGGCCCGTGGTCTATGAAGCGGACCAGATCGGCGGGCGGCTCCGCACCGCCGCCTTCCCCGCAGCGCCCGGAGTGGTGGCGGACCTGGGCGGGATGCGCTTCCCGGTATCGGGCAAGGCCTTCTACCATTACGTGGACCTGCTGGGCCTGGAGACCCAGGAGTTCCCAAACCCCCTCGCCGAGGCCACGTCCAGCACCGTGATCGAGCTGGCCGGCAAGAAGCACTATGCGGAGAAGCCGGGCGACCTTCCGCCGTTCTTCCGCGAGGTGGCCGACGCCTGGAAGGCCGCGGTCAATGACGGCGCCAAGTTCGTCGAAATGCAGGACGCCATCCGGGCCCGGGACATGGCCCGCATCAAGGACCTCTGGAACGAACTGCTGCCGCTCATGGACGAGCAGACCTTCTACGGCTTCATCGCAGCCAGCGAGTCCTTCAAGAAGGCAGGCTTCGCCCACCGGGAGGCCTTTGGCCAGGTGGGGTTCGGCACCGGCGGCTGGGACACCGACTTCCCCAACTCCATACTTGAAATCCTTCGCGTGGTCTACACCGACGCGGACGACCAGCACCGGCTGATCCGCGGGGGAGCACAGCGCCTGCCCGAGGCACTCTGGCAGCACGCGCCGTCGGACATGGTGCACTGGCCCGCCGGCACCTCCCTTTCCTCGCTGCACTCCGGATCGCCCCGCGGTGCCGTGGGAAGGATCAGCCGCGACCCGGACGGGAACCTGCGGATCCGTGAACGCTGGGGCCGCGAGGCCAGCTACCCGGCGGTGGTGACCACCTGCCAGTCCTGGCTGCTGTCCACCCGGATCCACACGGAGGAGGCCTTGTTCCCGGCCGAGCTGTGGACCGCGATGGAGCGCTCGCACTACATGCAGTCCTCCAAGACGTTCGTCATGGTGGACCGGCCGTTCTGGAAGGACATCGACCCGGACACCGGCAACGAGGTCCTGTCCATGACGCTGACCGACAGGCTGAACCGCGCCACCTACCTGCTGGACAACGGCCCGGACCAGCCCGCCGTCATCCTGCTCTCCTACACCTGGAACGACGACGCGCTGAAGTGGCTGGCCCTTGACGCCGACGAACGCGTGGAACTGATGCTGCACTCGCTCGAACAGATCTACCCCGGAGTGGACATCGCAGGGCACATCGTGGGCCAGCCCATCACCGTGTCCTGGGAGGCGGACCCCAACTTCATGGGTGCCTTCAAAGCCAACCTCCCCGGCCACTACCGCTACCAGCAGAGGCTGTTCACCCACTTCAAGCAGGACAAACTGCCGGAGTCCCAGCGCGGCATCTTCCTGGCCGGCGACGACGTCTCCTTCACCGCCGGCTGGGCGGAAGGCGCCGTCACCACGGGGCTGAACGCGGTGTGGGGCGTGGTGAAGCACCTGGGCGGGTCCTCCGCGCCGGGCAACCCCGGCCCGGGCGACCTGCTGGACGAGTTCGGGCCCATCAGCCTGGACTGATTCAGGCCGGACTGGGTCAGGCGTGGAGCTCGCGGTGCTTCGCCGCGAGTTCCACGTAGCGCGCCGCATTGGCGCGGACGCCGTCGAACTCTCCATCCGTGAGTTCGCGGCGCACCTTGGCGGGCACGCCCGCCACCAGCGACCGGGGCGGAACCACCGTTCCTTCAAGCACGACGGCGCCGGCCGCCACCAGCGAGCCGGCGCCGATCACGGCGCCGTTGAGGACGGTGGCGCCCATGCCGATCAGGCAGTCGTCCTCCACCGTGCAGCCATGGACGACGGCGGCGTGCCCCACGCTGACCCGTTCGCCCACCGTGCAGGGGAAGCCGGGGTCGGCGTGCAGCACCACGTTGTCCTGCAGGTTGCTGCCGGCACCCACGGTGATGGCCGCGGTGTCGGCGCGGACGGAGACGCCGTAGAAGGCACTGGAATCCGGTCCCAGGCTGGCGTTGCCGATGATCGAGGCCGACGGGGCTACGAACGCTGAGTCATGGACAGCCGGGGAATTTCCGGCGAAAGGGTACAGAGGAGCCATGGCTTCACCCTAAGCCACCCCTGCACCCAACTGACTCGCAGTAGATGCCGTTTTGAGGCCCCAAAACGGCATCTACTGCTACCTAGTTGAAGACCGCGTCAGTTGAAGACCACTGTTCGGTTGCCGTCCAGGAGCACGCGGTGCTCGGCGTGCCACTGCACGGCCTGGACCAGCGTGCGCCCCTCCACGTCGCGGCCCATCTGCACGAACTGCTCAGGGGTGCGGGCGTGGTCCACCCGGATGACTTCCTGTTCGATGATGGGCCCCTCATCCAGGGCGGCCGTCACATAGTGAGCCGTGGCACCGATCAGCTTCACGCCGCGGGCATGTGCCTGGTGGTACGGCTTGGCGCCCTTGAAGGAGGGCAGGAACGAGTGGTGGATGTTGATGGCCTTGCCGGTCAGCTCGGTGCAGAGTTCATCGGAGAGGATCTGCATGTAGCGGGCCAGCACGGTCAACTCGATATCGTGCTCCGCGATGATGGCGCGCAGTTTGTCCTCCGCCTGCACCTTGGTGTCCTTGGTCACCGGGATGTAGTGGAAGGGGATGCCGTAGAACTCGGCCAGCCCGGCGAGATCCTGGTGGTTGGACACAATGGCGGGAATCTCAATGGGCAGGGTGCCCGAGCGCTGCTGGAACAGCAGGTCGTTGAGGCAGTGGGCAGAAGTGCTGGCCATAACCAGGGTGCGCACCTTGTCGCCAACAGTATTGAGGTTCCACTGCATGGAGAAGGCCTCCGCCACTGGCTCCAGCGCGGCACGGAGCTCCGACTTGGGGGCTGCAGTGGTCACCTCAACGCGCATGAAGAAGTTCCCGGTTGAAGGGCTGCCGTACTGCTGCGAATCCGTGATGTTGCACCCCGCCACCAGCAGCGCTCCGGCCACCGCGTGGACGATTCCGGGACGGTCCGGGCAGGACAGGGTTACAACGTACGCTTGGTTCAGCTGCTCTTCATTCACGCGTAATAGCCTACCCGCGCCGGGGGCGCCGGTTTTGGTAGGCTGGGATGGTCGCAACTGGCGTTGGGTGGCTAACCACCAGGGAGCGGCAATCACGAAGACCACGGATCGTACGCCTGGGCCGAGGGTCATGTTTTGCCGGAAATGGGGCTGCACCCGCGTCAGCGCAGCAGCGCCATGCCGAGCTTTCACGCCCTGTCATCAACGCGGTGCGAAAGTGCGCCACCCGGTAGCCTGACCTAAGCAGTGCCCATATCCCTAGCCAGGAGTTCTCCGTGACTACTACAGCCACCTCAACCACAGCCGTGAGCAACCAGCCGTTGGCTGAGCTCGATCCCGAAATTGCAGCAGTGCTGGACCAGGAGCTCGGCCGCCAGCGCGGCACCCTGGAAATGATTGCCTCCGAAAACTTTGCGCCCCGCGCCGTGATGGAAGCCCAGGGCTCCGTCCTCACCAACAAGTACGCCGAGGGCTACCCGGGCCGCCGCTACTACGGCGGCTGTGAATACGTCGACATCGCAGAGCAGCTGGCCATCGACAGGGTCAAGGCACTGTTCGGCGCCGAATACGCCAACGTCCAGCCGCACTCCGGCGCGCAGGCCAACGCCGCCGCCCTCTCCGCCATGATCACCCCGGGCGACAAGATCCTGGGCCTGTCCCTGGCCCACGGCGGGCACCTGACCCACGGCATGAAGCTGAACTTCTCCGGCAAGCTGTACCAGGTGGCCGCCTACCAGGTCGAGGAAGATACCTTCCGCATCGACATGGACAAGCTCCGCGAGCAGGCCATCGCCGAAAAGCCGCAGGTCATCATCGCCGGCTGGTCCGCCTACCCGCGCCACCTCGACTTCGCCGCCTTCCGCTCCATCGCCGATGAGGTTGGCGCGCTGCTCTGGACCGACATGGCACACTTCGCCGGACTGGTTGCCGCCGGACTGCACCCGAGCCCGGTGCCGCACTCCGACGTCGTCACCTCCACCGTGCACAAGACCCTGGCAGGGCCCCGCTCGGGCGTGATCCTCGCCAAGGAGCAGTGGGCCAAGAAGCTGAACTCCAGCGTCTTCCCGGGCCAGCAGGGCGGGCCGCTGATGCACGTCATCGCCGCCAAGGCCGTGGCCTTCAAGATTGCCGGCACGCAGGAATTCAAGGAGCGCCAGGAGCGCGTCCTGGAAGGCGCCCGGATCATCGCCGACCGCCTGAACCAGGCCGACGTGTCAGAGGCCGGCGTCTCCGTCCTCACCGGCGGCACGGACGTCCACCTGGTGCTCGTGGACCTTCGCAACTCGCAGCTGGACGGCCAGCAGGCAGAAGACCTGCTGCACTCGGTGGGCATCACCGTCAACCGCAACGCCGTGCCGTTCGACCCCCGCCCGCCGATGGTCACCTCCGGCCTGCGCATCGGCACCCCGGCCCTGGCCACCCGCGGCTTCGGTGCCGCCGAATTCACCGAGGTGGCCGAGATCATCGCCACCGCCCTCAAGGCAGGCACCAGCACCGACGTCGAGGCCCTGCAGGCCCGCGTGGACAAGCTGGCAGCCGACTTCCCGCTCTACCCGCAGCACGAGCAGTGGTAACCGATGGCTGAAACCACAACCGCACAGATCCTTGACGGCAAGGCTACCGCCGCCGCCATCAAGGCCGAGCTGACCGAACGCGTGGCCGCACTCAAGGCCAAGGGCGTCACGCCCGGCATCGCCACTGTGCTGGTGGGAGCGGACCCCGCCTCGCAGCTGTACGTGTCCATGAAGCACAAGCAGTCCGAGCAGATCGGGATGAACTCCATCCAGCGTGAGCTTCCGGCCGATGCCACGCAGGAACAGGTGGAGGCCCTCATTGACGAACTCAATGCGGACCCGGCCTGCCACGGCTACATTGTGCAGTTGCCGCTGCCCAAGCACCTGGACACGGACGCCATCCTGGAGCGCATCGATCCCGCCAAGGATGCCGACGGCCTGCACCCCACCAACCTTGGCCGGCTTGTGCTGAACGTCAACAACAAGATCACCACGCCGCTGCCGTGCACCCCCCGCGGGGTCATCGAGCTCCTGGAGCGCAACGGATACAGCCTGGCAGGCAAGCACGTTGTGGTGGTGGGGCGCGGCGTCACGATCGGCCGCTCAATCGGCCTGCTGCTCACGCGGCGCGAGGTGAACGCCACCGTGACCCTGACCCATACCGGGACCAGGAACCTGTCAGAACTGCTCCGGCAGGCGGACGTCATCGTGGGCGCGGCCGGTGTGAAGCACATCGTCAAGGCCGCGGACGTAAAGCCGGGCGCAGCGGTGCTGGATGTCGGCGTTACCCGCGAGACCGATCCGGACACCGGCAAGAGCCGCGTCTACGGCGACATCGATCCCGCCGCCGCCGATGTGGCCGGCTGGATTTCGCCGAACCCCGGGGGCGTCGGTCCCATGACCGTGGCGCTGCTGATGACCAACGTGGTGGAGGCCGCCGAACGCGCGGCAGCCAACGCGCACTAGTCCCCGGCACTAAGTGCACGACGGCGGCACGGTACCTTCCGCAGGGAAGGCGCCGTGCCGCCGTCGTCCGTTTCAACGTAACTGCAAGCACACTTCCACCTGCGCCGCGCCTCCACTAGTCTGCACAGGTGCACAACCACGCCCTTACCCCCTCCGGCACGATGACCGGGGGCCCGCCGTCCGGCACCGTCATCTCCGCCGAAAACCTGACCAAGACCTACGGCGACGTGGCCGCCGTGGACGGCATCTCGTTCACCGTGCAAGCGGGGGAGTCCTTCGGCCTCCTGGGGCCCAATGGGGCGGGCAAATCCACCACCATGAAGATGATCGGCGGCGTGACCCGCCGGTCCGCCGGCCGGCTCACCATCATGGGCCTGGACCCGGACACGCACGGACCCGAGGTACGCGCCCACCTGGGCGTGGTTCCGCAGCAGGACAACCTGGACGAGGAACTCCGCGTCCGCGACAACCTCCTGGTCTACGGCCGCTACTTCGGCCTGCCCATGAGCTACCTCAGGCCCAAGGCCGATGAACTGCTGGAGTTCGCACAGCTGACGGACAAAGCGAGGTCCAAGGTGGACGCGCTCTCCGGCGGCATGAAACGCCGCCTGACCATCGCCCGTTCACTGATCAACGAGCCGCAGATCCTGCTGCTGGACGAGCCCACCACGGGCCTGGATCCGCAGGCCCGGCACATCCTGTGGGACCGCCTGTTCCGGCTCAAGGAGCAGGGCGTCACGCTGATCCTCACCACCCATTACATGGATGAGGCCGAGCAGCTCTGCGACCGGCTGATCGTGGTGGACAAGGGCCGGATCATGGCCGAGGGCTCGCCCGCGCAGCTGATCCGCGGGCATTCCACCCGGGAGGTGGTGGAACTGCGGTTTGGTTCCGAGCGGAACGCCGCAATCGCGTCCCGGCTGGAAGGCATCGGGGAACGGCTTGAGGTGCTGCCGGACCGGGTGCTGATGTACGCGCACGACGGCGAGTCAGCCCTTGAGCAGGTGTCGGCCCGCGGCCTGAGGCCGCTGACATCGCTGGTCCGGCGGTCGTCGCTGGAGGATGTGTTCCTTCGGCTCACCGGCAGGAGCCTCATTGACTGATAGGCAGGCGTCCGGGCGGCAGCCGACCGGAGGGCAGGCAGGGGCCGCGCAGCCGGGCGGCCTGCGCGCGCATGCGCCGGCGGTTTCGGCGGCAAGGGCGCGGCGCTGGGGCTCCTTCTACTATGCCGAGCAGGTGCTCCGGGTGATGAAGGGTTACAGCTGGTCCATCCTGATGTACAGCGTGGGCCAACCGGTGGCGTACCTCTTCGCCATGGGGGTGGGGCTGGCCACCCTGGTGGATACCGGCAACGCGGCCTTTGGCGGCGTGTCCTACCTCGCCTTTATCGCCCCGGCGCTGCTGGTGGCCGCCGCCGTGATGACGGCAGCCAACGAGTTCACTTTTCCCGTCATGGCAGGATTCAAATGGCGCCGGGTCTACTACGGCCCGCACGCGTCGCCGCTGACGCCGCAGCAGATCGCCGCCGGGCAGGTCATGGCCGTGACGCTGCGCCTGGTGCTGCAGTCGGCCATCTACTTCGCGGCCGTGGCGCTGTTCGGTGCCTCGCCGTCGGGCTGGGGCTGGGCCGGGATACTGGTGGCCACCCTGACAGGGCTGGCCTTCGGGCTGCCGCTGATGGCATATTCCGCATCGATCACCGAAGACAAGGGGCAGTTCGCACTGGTGATGCGGTTCATCGTGATGCCGCTCTTCCTGTTCTCCGGGACGTTCTTCCCGCTGGACAACCTGCCGTTGGCGGTCCGCTGGGTGGGCTGGATTTCGCCCATCTGGCATGGCACCGAACTGGGCCGGGTGCTCAGCTTCGGATACCGCGAACCGGCGGTCCTCAGCGTGCTCCATGCGGCCGTCCTGGCGGCGTTGGCAGTCACCGGCTGGGTCCTGACGCGGCGCCGGTTTGCCCTGAGGATGGGCCAGTGAGCGCATTTTCCGGTCCCGCCGGCGCCTCCCGGAGCGCCGCGGAGCAAGCCCGCAGCCGCACTTTCGGGCCCCTGTATTCAGGCAATGCCAGGGCAGTCATTGCCCGTGGGCTGATGGCCACACGGAGCACCAACTGGCTGGTGATGCTGTCCGGGTTCTTTGAGCCGGTGCTGTTCCTCCTTTCCATGGGGGTGGGACTGGGCGCCATTGTTGGCAGCGTCCAGGGACCCAACGGAACCACTATCAGCTATGCGGCCTACATCGCACCGGCACTGCTGGCCGTCTCCGCGATGAACGGCGCCGTCTATGACTCCACCTGGAACGTCTTCTTCAAGATGAACTTCGCCAAGCTCTACCAGGGCATGCTGTATACGTCCCTGGGCCCGCTGGACGTGGCGCTTGGCGAGATCTTCCTGGCCCTGCTGCGGGGGATGCTCTACGCCACCGGCTTCACTGCGGTCATGGGCATCATGGGACTGATCACCACGCCCTGGGCACTGCTGATGATCCCAGCCTCGGTGCTGATCGCCTTTGGGTTCGCCAGCCTGGGCATGGGCATCACCAGCTTCCTCAAGACCTTCCAGCAGATGGACTGGATCAACTTCATCCTGCTGCCCATGTTCCTGTTCAGCGCCACGTTCTACCCGCTCAGCGTCTACCCACAGCCCATCCAGTGGTTCATCCAGGCCATGCCGCTCTGGCACGGGGTGGAACTGCTGCGGCAGATCAGTGTGGGCACTTTTACGGCTGCCACGCCACTGCATGTTGGCTACTACCTGGTGATGACCGCCGTGGGGATGCTGCTGACCACATTGCGCCTGCGGAGTTTGTTCCTGAAATAGCCTGCCCGGCGAGCTGCCCTGTTCGCCGGGGGTGGAAGGCGGCGGGAGCACAGTCCGCCGTTTGAGACAATGGCTGCATGCGAACTTTGGGCAGCTCCTCGTCATCTTCCAAACCCGCCCGGGGCGGTTTTTCCATGTTCCGGATCAGCGGGCCGGGCCTGATGGTCCTGGTGACGGCGTTCATTGTGGCCGTGATCTTCGCCGCAAACCAGAACGACGTGGTGGGCTGGGTTGTCGCCATCATCGCCGCCTTCTGGCTGGCACTGGCTGCGTTCGTGGTCTTCAGCATCCAGCGGGCCGCCAGGAAAGCGGGCGCAAAGCTGTCCGAAGCCCAGAGCGCCTTCAACACCGCCACCGGCCGCGTACCGGCCCGCACCTCCGCCGACCACGGCGGCACCCGGGTGGTCTACGAACGTTCCGAGGCAGACGAGGTGCGCGACCTGAAGCTGGACCATTCCTTCAAGATCGTCCAGGTGCAGGTCCGCGTGGTGGAGGAGGAGCGGGCCAAGGGCGCCGCCGCCAACCAGGACACGATCAACCGCGCACTTGAAACCATCGAGATCACAGCCACCAACGCCCGGGAGATGATCAAGTCCTCCGGCGGCAGCGGGGAGCCGGTGACCGGAACCATCATCGACTAGAGTGGAGCGGGTGAGCTCGGCATTGAACAAGGACCACCTTCGCATCGCATCCGTCAACGTAAACGGCCTCCGGGCTGCCTACAAGAACGGTATGGCGGCCTGGCTTGAGCCGCGGGAAGTGGACATCCTCTGCCTGCAGGAGGTCCGAGCCCCTGACGCCGTCGTCCGGCAACTGCTGGGGGAGGACTGGCATATCCTGCACGCGGAAGCGGAAGCAAAAGGTCGTGCCGGCGTCGCCATTGCCTCCCGCCAGGAGCCCCTGGCCACCAGGAACGGCATCGGGGACGACTACTTCGCCACCGCCGGGCGCTGGGTTGAAGCCGACTTCCGCGTCCCCGACGCCGCAGGGAACCCCGTGCAGCTCACGGTTGCCAGCGCCTATGTGCATTCCGGTGAAGTGGGGACGCCCAAGCAGGATGACAAGTTCCGCTTCCTGGACGTCATGACCACCCGCCTGCCGGAACTGACCAAGCACAGCGACCACGCCCTGGTGGTGGGCGACCTCAACGTGGCGCACACCCCCCGTGACATCAGGAACTCCATGGGCAACCTCAAGAAGGCCGGGCACCTGCCGGAGGAACGTGCCTACTTCGACCGGTTCTTCGGTGAGGAGATCGGCTGGCATGACGTCCACCGGACCCTGGCCGGGGATGTCGACGGGCCCTACACATGGTGGTCCTGGCGCGGCAAGGCATTCGACAACGACACCGGCTGGCGCATCGACTACCACATGGCCACCCCCGAACTGGCGGCCTCCGCCATTTCGGCTGTCGTGGACCGTGCAGCCTCCTGGGACACCCGCTTCTCCGATCACGCCCCGCTGGTAGTGGATTACCAGCTCTAAGCCCGAAAGTTTTCCATGACCAGCCAGACTTCCTCCACTGCCAAGAAGCGCATCCTTTCCGGTGCCAAGCCCACCGCCGACTCCCTGCACCTGGGCAACTACATCGGTGCCGTGCGCAACTGGGTGGACATGCAGGCGGAGTACGACGCCGTCTTTTTCATCCCGGACCTGCACGCCATCACAGTGGACTTCGACCCCGCCGAGCTGGCCAAGCGGACCCGCATTGTGGCTGCCCAGTACATCGCGGCCGGCATCGACCCGGACAAGAGCATCTTCTTCGTCCAGTCCCATGTTCCCGAGCATGCGCAGCTTGCGTGGGCGCTGAACTGCATTACCGGGTTTGGCGAGGCTTCCCGGATGACCCAGTTCAAGGACAAAACCCAGAAGTCCGGCGCGGACTCCGCAACACTGGGCCTGTTCGCCTACCCCACCCTGATGGCCGCGGACATTCTCCTGTACCAGAGCGACCTCGTGCCCGTCGGCGAGGACCAGCGGCAGCACCTGGAACTGACGCGGAACCTGGCGCAGCGTTTCAATACCCGGTTCGGCCACACCTTCACGGTTCCGGAGGCCACGATCGTCAAGGAAAGCGCCAAGATCTACGACCTCCAGAATCCCAGCGCCAAGATGTCCAAGACGGGGGAGTCGCCCAACGGTGCCATCCAGCTGCTGGAGGATCCCAAGATCGCAGCCAAGCGCATCAAGTCGGCAGTGACCGACGCCGGCACGGACATCCGCTTCGACCCTGAGGAAAAGCCCGGCGTGTCCAACCTGCTGACCATCTACTCCTCGCTGACGGGCAAGTCCGTGGCGGAGCTTGAAGCCGAGTACCAGGGCAAGATGTACGGCCACCTCAAGGTTGACCTCGCCGAAGTTGTGGTGGACTTCATCACCCCGCTGCGCAACCGGACCAATGAGCTGATGGCAGATCCCGCCGAGCTTGACCGGCTGCTGGCCCTTGGCGCTGAGCGGGCCCGCGAGATCGCCTCCGTCACCCTGGCCCAGGTCTACGAGCGCATGGGCTTCCTGCCGTCCCTCAGCCTCGCGGGAGTCCGCTAGCGCCATGTCTTCGGGAAAAGTCACCGCCAGGGGAGGTGCCTGCTCTGCCGGCCAGGTGGAGCAGACCCTGGCTGACCGCTTGGGAGACCAGCCAGGCCGGAATGCGGCGGCGAACCATGAGGTGGCCCGCAGCGAAGAGGTCAGCGTGGGCGTCATCCTGGGCTTTCCAGCAGACATCGCCGAAGAGCTGCAGCGCTGGCGGGCGTCGTTCGGTGACCCGCTGGCGGACGTGGTACCGGCCCACATTACGCTGGTCACCACCACCCCCACCCAGGACTGGGAAGCGACCCTCCGGCATGTCCGCGAAGTGGCCCGCTGCCAGAGCCCGTTCATGGTGACCATCGCCGGGACCGGAACTTTCCGGCCCGTTTCCCCCGTAGTCTTCATCAATGTGGAGGACGGGTTCGAGCACTGCGTGGACCTGCACCGCAAGCTCCAGCAGGGCCCACTCCACCGTGAACTGCCCTTTGCCTACCATCCGCACGTCACCATCGCCCACGACGTCGCCCCGGAAAGCCTTGACGAGGCCGAAACGGTGCTGAAGAACTACAAGGCCACCTTCCCTGTGGTTAGCATGGGACTCTACGAGCACGATGCCGACGGCATCTGGCAGCTACGGGAAGAGCTGGACTTTGGGACCGAAACTGACAACAACGCCGGCACCCGGTTCACGGACGCTGCCGCGGACACCCCAACCGACGCAGGGTAACCAGCAGCCGCTGCCCACCGAGCAGGCCAGGCTGAAGCTGGAGGTCATCCAAAAGCGGATGGAATGGAACCGGGCGCGCAGGTCCGGCAAAAAATTCGGTGCCCTGATGGCCTTGGTTCAGTGGCTCACCGCCCGCCTGAACGTCCTGCGCCCCATGCGCGCCTTCCGGCACTACACCCTCCACTACGGGCCGCTGATGAGCGCCGGCATCGGCTTCAACATGTTTTTCTCCGTCACAGGCCTGCTGGCCACCGGCTTCTCCATCGCCGGGCTGGTCCTCAGCGGCCAGCCGGCGCTGCTGGACACCGTTATCGGCAGCGTGGCCGCCAGCGCACCGGGCCTACTGAAAGTCAACGGCGGACCGGGGCTGGTGGACCCCAAGGACATGCTGGATCCCAACGGCCTCGGCTGGACCGCGGTCATCGGTGCGCTGGTAACAGTGGTCACATCACTCGGTTGGATCAACGGCCTCCGGGACGGCCTGCGCGGCGTCCTGCAGCTGCCGCCGCTGATCGTCAATCCCATCGTGATGAAGCTGCGCGACGCCGGAACCCTGCTGCTGCTGGGCGTGGCCCTGGTGATCAGCGGCGGTGCATCGCTGGTGTTCGGCACGCTGGCGGGTTGGGTAGCGGACTTCCTGCACCTCAGCGACGCCTTGGCCGGCCCGCTGACCACCTCCGTCAAAATCGTCGTCCCGCTGGTCCTGAACTGGGTCACGGCGCTGATCATGTTCCGGTTGGCCGCGGGGCTCAAGCTGTCCCGCCAGGCACTGGTCGAAGGCACCGTCCTGGCCGCCGTGGGCACCACCATACTGCAGATCTTCAGCACTGAACTTCTTGGCGGGGCCAGCCGCAATCCCATCCTGGCGCCGTTTGCCATCATCATCGGCCTGCTCATCTGGTTCAACCTCGTCAGCCAGGTCTACCTTGTCTCGGCAGGATGGGCAGCCGTCCGTGAAGCGGACCTGGAGTCGGACGCTCCTCCGCGCAAGACGATCCTCGGCGCACGCCGAACCACGCCCCAAACCTGACGCGCGCCCGGCCGTAGAATTGTCCGGCCCTCCAGCACAGCGACGTCAGGGGGCCGGCACCAGACCTTCCCACGCAACGGTCCAGCCGGGCGGAAAGCCCGGAGCGTGGCGGTCCGGGCCGTGGTCCCAGCCGGCAGCCATCAGCGCGGCCGCGGCAAGGAGCCCCCCGTTGCCTGGAAGGTACAACGGCAAGGAGTCCGTCTGCCGGTTGTGACCGTTCGTCAGGACTGTGTTCTTACCGGCCTCCTGCAGGAGCGCGTCGACGGCGTACTCCGGGTCCCCGAGCCGGGCAGCGGTCATCGCCATCACCGGGTAGTCCCACCCCCATGTGGTGGTCCAGTCCCAGTCGGCCAGGACATCCTCAAGGGTGGCCCGCATGACTGCCTCATCGATCAGGTCTGTCAGCGGCAGGACGCCCAGTGCGCAGAGCATCGAGGGATGGTCCGTCCTGATGGTGAAGGGCTCCACGTCCATTGCCGCATAGACGCCGTCGACTACGCGCGGGCGCACCATCCCGTCAGCAACCTCCTGCCAGCATGCAACGGGCTCGAGGCCCAACCGTTCCCGCCAGGCGGCGGCAGTCCTGAGGCCCCACTGCCAGTAAGCGAGTTCGAACGTCGGGTTTTTGATCTTCGCCCGCATGGACCCATAGCTCTCCTGTGCGGGTATGAGCGGCGGCCCAAGTTCGAAACCCCTCGGGGTGCGATGAGCGAAGCCCGCCATGAACGCGGCGGTTTCGAACACGATGTCAGCGAACTCCTCCAGCACGTCAGGGCCCGGATTGGCCCGGTACAGCAGCTCGGCCAAATGGATGGGATGCGGCTGCTGCCAAATCAGGAACGTCCCGATCGGGCTGGGGCTCTCCCTGCCGTCCGGGCCTACCTGCTTGGGCCAGCGGGCGCCGTCGAAGCCCTGCGCCCGGGCGGTTTCCCGCGACGTTTCCAGCACCGTTGAGTACCAGCGCAGGGAGGGGAGGAGGAGCTCCGTCCGGTTCCAGTGCGCAAAATGGGCGGCGTGCCACCAATGCATCTCCAGGTGGAAGCGGCCGCGCCACGAGCTGCACACCAGGCCTGTTTCCTGCGGCGGCAGCGATCCGGAGCAGTTGACGGCCGTCAGGTACTGGGAGAGGACAATCCGGCGTTCGAGCTCCCTGGCCCGTGGGTCCGGCGTGGCAGCCAGCTCGATGGCACCTCCGGACGACCAGAACCTGGGCCAACGGTCCATGGAGGCGGCTGCAACGTTGCTGCCGGGCTGGTTTGCGCTGGGAACCGACGGCGCCGAAGGGGAAGGCCCGACGGCGGGACCCGCATGGCGGCCAACGCACGCCTTGCCTGCCACTCTGGAAAGGCCCGCACCGCCCCGGGGGATACAGTCCCCGTCCGCGGCGGATATGAACTCAATGGACAGGTCCAGCGCCTCGGTGCTTGAGTGGACATCCGGCCGTATGCGCAGGTGGTGCGCCCCGGTCTGCTCCACGACCAGGCCTTGACCGGTGATCACCACGCGGTAGCGCGCGTTGTCCAGTTCGCGGTCCACCGTCCAGCTGCTGGCCCCTGCATGGAGTACTGCAGGTTGCGGTCTGTTGAGGATGGTGGTGTGGGCGCCCGGCAGATCCCACCCTGCGCCGTTGTGCCACGCCTCGGAGCCGTACGGGAAGTCGATGCCGATCACCAGGCCGTCACCCAGCGCGGGTGACTCCACCCGAATGCCGAGTTCGTCGCGGTCCGGATGGCAGGCTGTGGTGACCGTGGCCTGGTGGCCGGCGATGGCGAAGGTGCTGGTGACGATGCCCGTCCAAAGATCAAGAATCTGGCTGGCGTGGGAAAGCTCGCTGCTGCTGATGGGCCGGCTGGTTCCGTCCTGCAGCAGCTGGAAACCGATGCGTCCCAGATCCAGGCGGTGCGGGTTTGCCCGCAGCCATGCTTCGGCCGTTGAGGTGCCTGTCTCACGGTCATTGACGATGTCCCCCACCATGTCCACGTACGGCACCGGACCACGTGGGGAGTCGTAGAGGACCGTGGAACCTGCCAGGCTGTAACGATCGCCGCCAGGCATGGAGTGCCAGCCCCAGGTGGATTGGGTGCCCAGCAGCGTTCCCGGGGGAAGCGAGTCCTCACGGGGCCCCACGGGGTACTCGGCTGGCAGGCTTTGAAGGCCCGTGAGGTCCATGGTGAAGGCAAACTCCCCGTTGCCCACTGAGACAGGGCTTCGCGGATCAAGACTTTGCTGACGAACGTTGTGCCGCCGGACCAGCGCCTTCCTGTCAATCTGCTTGTGCCGCCGGTGGGACGTGGTCGTGGCCTCCGGCCGTACGGTGCTGGCGTGGCTGTGCACGGTGCACGCCCTCCTTACAGGTGTGTGGTGACTGATGCCGCGAAATGTCCGGGCATGGCCAGCGCGCCTCCCCGGAAACGCGGCACCGGGGAGAAAGCGGTTTCTGGCGATTCCATCCTTGGCGGGTTCCACAGCGCTGTCAAGGGGCCGCCATGTGAAATCGTGCGCCGAGAACTCCAGGTCGATAACCGGTACGGAAACCATGACGGGATCCTATTGACGGGCTTTGCCCGCCGTTGATACGTTTCACGAAACCGCTTTCTCTCGCTCACCCACCCTTCTCACCAAGGAAGAAGCTTGCCCAATGACGCGCCCTGCTACCGGAACAATCCGTAAATCCCTTGCCGTCCTCTCAGCCGCAGCCCTTCTGGCCGTGACGGCCGGCTGTTCCAGCCCGTCGTCCAACAAGGCCGGGGAGGGGCCCGTGGAGATCCGCTTTTCCTGGTGGGGCAATGCCGGCCGGGCCGAGCTGACCAACAAGGCCATTGCCGAGTTTGAGGCCGCCAACCCCAACATCAAGGTCAAGCCGGAATATGGCGACATCAGCGGCTACTTCGACAAGCTCGCAACCCAGATGGCCGCCAACGACGCGCCGGATGTCATCACCATGGGGGGCGCCTACCCCGCCGAATACGCAAACCGCGGCGCGTTGCTGGACCTGACCACGGTGCAGGGCTCACTGGACCTGTCAAGGATCGACCAGGGCGCCCTGGAAAACGGACAGGTCAAGGGCAAACAGTACGGCGTTTCCACCGGCGCCAACGCACTGGCC
Organism: Arthrobacter sp. SDR-2R; assembly: GCF_057747955.1. Lineage (NCBI taxonomy): Bacteria > Bacillati > Actinomycetota > Actinomycetes > Micrococcales > Micrococcaceae > Arthrobacter > Arthrobacter sp. SDR-2R. Next base: position 3,625,928 of record NZ_CM173231.1, on the reverse strand, counting down.
ATTGTGGCCAATCCCGCCGTCTTCGCGGCGGCAGGGGTTCCGCTGCCAGATGACAGCAGCTGGAGCTGGGACGACTTCGCCAGGATTGCCGGTGACATCACCGCCAACAGCCCCCAGGACACCTACGGAACTGCAACCGTGCTCACCCATGACTCCCTGGACGCCTTCGCCCGCCAGCGCGGCGAATCCCTGTACACCCAGGACGGACAGCTGGGACTGGGCAAGCAAACGGTGCAGGACTACTTCCACTACTCGCTGAAGCTTAGTGAATCCGGTGCCGCTCCGAGTGCTTCGGAGACGGTGGAGAAGCTCAATGTCAGCACTGAGCAGACCCTCATGGGCATGGGCAAGGCCGCAATGATGCTCACGTGGAGCAATTCACTGACCGCCCTCAGCAAAGCCTCCGGCGCAGACCTGAAACTGCTCAAGCTACCGGGGGAGAAGCCCACCCCGGGGATCTGGCTGCAGTCCTCGCAGTTCTACACCATCTCCGCACGCAGCAAGCACACGGACGCTGCCGCCAAGCTCGTGAACTTCCTGGTCAACAACCCGGCCGCGGCCAGGATCATCCAGAGCGACCGGGGCATCCCTGGCAACTCCGACATGCGCGCCGCCATCCAGGACATGCTCACCCCTCAGGGCAAGGTGGAGGCGGAGTACATCAACCAGATCGGCAAGATGGATTTCGCCCCAACGTACATCGGCCCCACCGGTTCAACCGCCGTCTCGGAGATCACCGCCCGGATCAACACGGACGTCCTTTTCAAGCGGGTCACGCCGGACAAGGCAGCCGAACAGTGGATCAGCGAGAGCAAGGCGGCTATCGGCAAGTAGGGCCGGCCAAACAGGCCGGGGAGGGTCAGGCAGGTGCGGCGTCGAGGTACTGGTCCGCCCAGGCGGCGATGATCCTGGCCGCCCGTGCGGCCTGGCCCTTGCCGGTGAGCAGGTGGTCGCTGCCCTCAAGGGACACGAAGTTCCTCGGATGCCTGGCCGTCTGGAAGATCGTGCTGGCATTCTCGATCCCCACGGTGTTGTCGGTGGGGGAGTGCAGCACCATCAGCGGCTTGTGCAGCTGCTTGATGCAGTCCGTCAGGTCCGCGTTCTCCAGGTCCTCCACGAAGTGCCGGCGGATCTCCACCCGCTTGCCTCCGAGGTCAACTTCGGCGCTGCCCTCGCTCAGGATCCTGTCCAGCGCGGCATCGAAAACGTGGGCCACATGCTTGGGGGAAAAGGGCGCTCCCACGGTGGCAACGGCGTCGAGCTCCGGAATCTCCCGCGCTGCGGCAAGAACCGCGGCGCCGCCGAACGAGTGGCCCACCAGCAGGGAGATCTCCTTGCCCTGACTGCGCATGAACTCCGCGGCCTTCACCGTGTCTGCCACCTTGTGACTGAAGGAGCCCGCGGACCATTCCCCGGCGGAGCCGCCCAGGCCCAGGTTGTCGAAACGAAGCATGCCGATGCCGCTGTCCGCCAGCGCCTTGCACATCCGCGCTGCGGAGGGGCTGTCCTTGCCCAGCGTGAAACCGTGCGAGAAGACACCCCAGCCCTTGACGGGGCCCTCCGGGACGTCAATGATGCCGGACAGCATCTCGCCGGTGGAACCGGCAAAGGACACTTTTTCGGAGCGGGACAAGGAGGACCCCTTTCTGCTGAAACGACGACGGCGCCCCCACCACGTGTGGTGAGCGACGCCGTCGGCCGTTATATCTGTTGGTGAACGTGCCTAGATCTTGCGGGCCAGGATGGCCTGCTTGACTTCCGCAATGGCCTGCGTGACCTGGATGCCGCGGGGGCATGCCTCGGAGCAGTTGAAGGTGGTGCGGCAGCGCCACACGCCTTCCTTGTCGTTGAGGATCTCCAGGCGCATGTCGCCGGCATCATCACGGGAATCGAAGATGAAGCGGTGTGCGTTGACGATCGCGGCGGGACCGAAGTACTGCCCGTCCGTCCAGAACACGGGGCAGGAGGACGTGCACGCGGCGCAGAGGATGCACTTGGTGGTGTCGTCAAAGCGCTCCCGGTCCTCCGCGGACTGGAGGCGTTCCCGGGTGGGCTCGTGGCCCTTGTTGATCAGGAAGGGCATGACTTCGCGGTACGACTGGAAGAAGGGCTCCATGTCCACGATCAGGTCCTTCTCCACCGGCAGGCCCTTGATGGGCTCCACGGTGATGGGCTTGGACGTGTCCAGGTCCTTCAGCAGCGTTTTGCAGGCAAGGCGGTTGCGGCCGTTGATGCGCATGGCGTCAGAGCCGCACACACCGTGGGCGCAGGAGCGGCGGAAGGACAGGGTGCCGTCCATCTCCCACTTCACCTTGTGCAGGGCATCCAGGACACGGTCCGTGCCGTACATGGTCAGGTGGAAATCATCCCAGGTGGCTTCCTCGGAAACCTCCGGGTTGTACCTGCGGACCCGCATGTGGACGTCGAACGTGGGGATTTCCCCGCCCCCGCCAACGCCGGCAGGAAGTTCAACCTTTGAGGCTGGCTCAGCGATTTCAGCGGTCATCTTAGTACTTCCTCACCATCGGCTCGTAGCGGGTAAAGACAACCGGCTTGGTGGCGAGGCGGATACCGGCGATTGACTCCGCCGATCCGTCAGCCGGCGCATGGTCATCCTTGTACGCCATGGAGTGCTTCATGAATTTCTCGTCGTCACGCTCGGGGAAGTCCTCGCGGAAGTGTCCGCCGCGGGATTCCTCACGGTGCAGGGCGGCCACGGTCATGACCTTGGCCAGTTCCAGCAGGAAGCCGAGCTCAACGGCCTCGAGCAGGTCCAGGTTGAAGCGCTTGCCCTTGTCCTGGACGTTGATGCGCTTGTACCGCTCCTCGAAGGATGCGATGTCGCGCAGCACCTGGTTCAGGGTGTCCGCCGTACGGAACACCTGCATGTTGGCGTCCATCGTGTCCTGCAGTTCCTTGCGGATCTGCGCCACCTTTTCGTCGCCGGTACCGTTGCGGGCAATGTCCAGCAGTTCGGTGGTGTAGGCCAGCGGGTTCTCCGGCAGTTCCACGAACTGGGCGGTCTTGGCGTATTCCGCGGCAGCGATGCCGGCACGCTTGCCGAACACGTTGATGTCCAGGAGCGAGTTGGTGCCAAGCCGGTTGGAACCGTGGACGGACACGCAGGCCACCTCACCGGCGGCGTAGAGCCCGGGGACCACGGTGTCGTTGTCCTGGAGCACTTCGGTCTCGATGTTCGTGGGGATGCCCCCCATCGCGTAGTGCGCGGTGGGGAACACGGGCACCGGCTCGGTGTACGGTTCCACGCCCAGGTAGGTGCGGGCGAACTCGGTGATGTCCGGCAGCTTCGCATCGATGTGCGCCGGCTCCAGGTGGGTCAGGTCCAGGAGGACGTAGTCCTTGTTCGGGCCGCAGCCGCGGCCTTCGCGGACTTCGTTGGCCATGGAGCGGGCCACGATGTCGCGCGGTGCCAGGTCCTTGATGGTGGGGGCGTAGCGCTCCATGAAGCGCTCACCCTCCGAGTTGCGGAGGATGGCACCTTCACCGCGGGCGGCCTCGGACAGCAGGATGCCCAGCCCGGCCAGGCCGGTGGGGTGGAACTGGAAGAACTCCATGTCCTCCAGGGGGATGCCGCGGCGGAAGGCGATGCCCATGCCGTCACCGGTCAGGGTGTGGGCGTTGGACGTGGTCTTGAAGACCTTGCCGGCGCCACCGGAGGCGAACACCACGGACTTGGCCTGGAACACGTGCAGTTCACCGGAGGCGAGGTCGTAGGAGACGACGCCGGCCACGCGCTTCTGCTTGTAGGGCGTCCCGTCTTCGCGGACAGCATCCTCTTCGACCGTCAGCAGGTCCAAAACGTAGTACTCGTTGTAGAACTCAACGTTGTGCTTGACGCAGTTTTGGTACAGGGTCTGCAGGATCATGTGGCCGGTGCGGTCCGCGGCGTAGCATGCACGGCGGACCGGAGCCTTGCCGTGGTCGCGGGTGTGGCCACCGAAGCGCCGTTGGTCGATGCGGCCCTCGGGGGTGCGGTTGAAGGGCAGGCCCATCTTTTCCAGGTCCAGCACGGCGTCGATGGCTTCCTTGGCCATGACCTCCGCGGCGTCCTGGTCAACCAGGTAGTCGCCGCCCTTGACGGTGTCGAACGTGTGCCATTCCCAGTTGTCTTCCTCGACATTGGCAAGGGCTGCGCACATGCCACCCTGGGCCGCACCTGTGTGCGAGCGGGTGGGGTAGAGCTTGGTCAGTACTGCTGTGCGCGCGCGCTGACCGGACTCGATCGCGGCGCGCATGCCAGCGCCACCGGCACCGACGATGACGACGTCGTACTTATGGACCTGCATACCAGACGCTCTTTCTCTCAAAATTCGCTATAAAACAACGGGGCGGCTTTGCCTGCTCCGCAAAACAGGGCCCGCGGAAAAGCCCGCGGGCCCGGGGTTGTGCCAGTTCTAGGCAGGGCAGAATCCACCCGGAAGGGCAACGCCGTTCACCACGGGGCACGGGTTGAAGGTGAAGATGACCAGCGTGCCGAGGAGGATGATGACTACGGCGGCCGCGTAGAGGACGGTCTTCAGCCAGCGGCGGGTGGACGTCTTCTCTGCGTAGTCGTTGATGATGGTCCGGACGCCGTTGGTGCCGTGCAGCATTGCCAGCCAGAGCATGGCCAGGTCCCAGAACTGCCAGAACGGGTCTGCCCACTTGCCGGCCACGAAGCCGAAGTCAATGGCGTGGATGCCTTCGCCCACCATGAGGTTCACGAACAGGTGGCCGAAGATGAGGACCACCAGTACTACGCCGGAGAGACGCATGAACAGCCAGGCGATCATCTCGAAGTTGCCCCGTGAGCCGCTGCTGCGGCGGTACTGGGGGGCGATCCGCCCGCTGCGGGGGCTCTCGATCGTTGCAGTCATGGCTTAGTGACCTCCGAGGGCGAGGGACAGGTGGCGGATGGAGAAGGCGACCATGGTCACGACCCAAAGGGCCAGGACTGCCCACAGCATCTGCCGCTGGTACTTTGCGCCCTTCTTCCAGAAGTCGACCGCAATGATCCGCAGGCCGTTGAAGGCATGGAACACGATCGCGGCAACAAGGCCGGTCTCGCCCAGCGCCATCAGGGGGTTCTTGTAGGCGCCGATCACAGCGGTGTAGGCCTCCGGTGACACACGCACCAAGGAGGTGTCCAGGACGTGGACCAACAAGAAGAAAAAGATCACTACACCGGTAATGCGGTGTCCTACCCAGGACCACATGCCTTCACGGCCGCGGTACAAGGTGCCAGCTGGTTTTGTCGGCACTGATAAACCTCCCTGCAACACAGCGGCGCTGGCATGAGATCCATGCGGGGGAACGCCTGCTGCGAGAGCACTCGTAGCTCAGGCCTAAATCTAGGCTCCGCTAACAGCTTATTCAATTTCGGAGATTCTTGGTGCCCAGTACTGGAGCGGATTTTCCGGGGAAATGAGACGAACGCCACATCCCTGCAGGCTTTTGGGTACGACGGCGCCGCAAAACGCAGGTCTGATGTGTCGCCAAAGGAGCCGGTTGGGGCCGTTCCGCTAAAGTAGCCGTGATGAGTACAGACAAAGTGACAAGCCCGGCTTCACCCCTTGACCGCTTCATCGCGGTGATTCCGGCAGGCGGAGTGGGGACCCGCCTCTGGCCCCTGTCACGTGCAGCAGCTCCCAAGTTCCTTCACGATCTCACGGGATCGGGCAGCACGTTGCTGCGCGCCACCTATGACCGGCTGCACCCTTTGGCGGGCAACCGAATGCTGGTGGTGACCGGCCGGGCGCACCGCGACGCCGTATGCCGCCAGCTGCCCGAGGTGCAGGACGCCGACCTTGTCCTCGAGTCAGAGCCAAAGGACTCCGCTGCCGCCATCGGCCTTGCGGCGGCGATCCTGCACGAGCGCGATCCCGACACCATCATGGGTTCCTTCGCAGCCGACCAGGTGATCAGCCCGGATGATCTGTTCCAGCAGGCCGTCCGCGAAGCCATCCACACCGCTGCCACCGGCAAGATCGTCACCATCGGCATCAAGCCCACGCACCCGTCCACCGGCTTCGGCTACATCCGCTCCGGCAAGGCCCTGCACATTGAAGGCGCGCCCAGCGCCCACGACGTGGTGGAGTTCGTCGAAAAGCCGGACGAAGTGGTGGCCCAGCAGTACGTGGACAGTGGCGACTACGTGTGGAACGCCGGCATGTTCGTGGCACCGGTGGCGTTGATGCTCAAGCACCTTGAGGCGAACCAGCCCGAACTGTTCCAGGGGCTGCAGGAAATCGCCCGGGCGTGGGACACCCCCCAGCGCGACGAGGTCACGGCACGCATCTGGCCCACCCTGCCGAAGATCGCCATCGACTACGCAGTGGCCGAGCCCGCCGCCGAAGCCGGGGACGTCGCCGTCGTTCCCGGAACTTTCCGCTGGGACGATGTTGGCGACTTCGCCTCCGTTGGCCGCCTCAACAGTGCCAAGGAAGTGGACGACGTCACCGTCCTCGGCGAAGGTGCCCGCGTGTTCACCGAGAACTCAAGCGGCGTTGTGGTTACCGACACCAAGCGCGTGATCGCCCTGATCGGCATCCAGGACGTGGTCATCGTGGATACCCCGGACGCTTTGCTGGTGACCACCATGGCCAATTCCCAGCGCGTCAAGGCTGCCGTCGACGCACTTAAGGCAAGCGGCGACACGGACGTCCTCTGACCCGGAACCTGCCGGCGCCACCGGTGCCGGCAGTCTCCGGAATGTAATGAGGCGTCAGTGAATGGGCACTAAAGCCGGCACCCTCGCTAGAGTGAAACAGTGCGCAACTACACTACTGAAGCCGAGCCCACCGCCCTGGTGGCTCCCTGGCTCGAACCGCTTTTGCCGGAACTGATCGAATTCCGGCGGGACCTGCATGCGCACCCGGAGCTGTCCTTCAAGGAGTTCCGCACCACGGACAAGCTTGCCGAGCGGCTCGAAGCCGCCGGCCTGAGTCCCCGCCGCCTGGAAGGCACCGGGCTGACCGTGGACGTGGGTGAAGGTCCCATCGCCACGGCGCTGCGCGGCGACATTGACGCCCTGCCCATCATCGAGGAGACGGGCCTACCGTTCGCGTCGAAGAATCACGGCGTCACGCACGCCTGTGGCCATGACGTGCACACCACCACCATGCTGGGCATCGCCCTGGTATTGAACCGGATGCACCAGGAGGCACCCCTCGGGGCCACCGTCCGGATCATCTTCCAGCCTGCCGAGGAAACGATGCCCGGCGGCGCGCACGCCTGCATCGAACAGGGCGTCCTGGAGGGCGTCCCCCGGATCCTGGCCCTGCATTGCGACCCCCGGATTGAGGTGGGCAAGGTGGGAACGCGGATTGGTGCCATTACCTCGGCTTCGGACACCATCCGGATCGAACTCTCCGGCCGTGGCGGCCACACGTCGCGCCCGCACCTCACCGAGGACCTGGTGTTCGCGCTGGCCCAGATCGCCGTGAACGTACCGGCCGTGCTGTCCCGCCGGGTGGACGTCCGCAGCGGCGTCTCCGTGGTGTGGGGCCAGATCACCGCGGGCTCGGCACCCAATGCGATTCCCGGCAGCGGCTACATGGCCGGGACCATGCGCTGCCTGGACCGCGACGCCTGGCACGCTGCCGGCGAACTCCTTGACGAAGTGGTCCACCAGGTGGCCGCACCGTACGGCGTGGACGTCCACCTGGAGCACACCAGAGGAGTGCCGCCGGTGGTGAACTCGGAACACGAGACAGCCATCATCGAAGCTGCCGCCCGGGCCGAAATCGGCGAGAGCGCCGTGGTGCTGACGCCGCAGTCCATGGGCGGCGAGGATTTTGCCTGGTTCCTGGCGGAACTTCCGGGAGCCATGATGCGGCTGGGCACCAAGACGCCGGGCGGTGAGGACTACGACCTCCACCGCGGCGATTACATCCTGGACGAGCGCGCCCTTGGCCTGGGCATCCGGGTCCTCACCGCAGCGGCGCTGCGGACCATCCGGGACCTCGAGCAGGCACCGCTTCCGTAACCTCTTTGGCCTGGGGGCGCGCCTGGCAGAGCCCGGCCGGAAAGGTGCCCTGCCGCCGTCGTTCGCATGCCGACTGCGGCGCAACAGGGGCTGTCCCACCTGCAGTAAGTTGTGCACAACTTAATTGTGGGCTATCGTTTCTGTATGACCGAAGCACCCCGCCTGGACCGGCAAGTTTGTTTTGCCCTGTACTCAGCTTCCCGTGCCGCCACCGCCGTCTACCGGCCCGTGCTGGACCAACTGGGGCTCACCTACCCGCAGTACCTGGTGATGCTGGTCCTGTGGGAAAGCGAACCCCGGGGCGTGAAGGAACTCGGCGGGGAACTTGGCCTCGACTCCGGCACCCTCTCGCCGCTCCTTAAGCGCCTGGAAGCCCTGGGGCTGGTGGAACGGCGGCGGTCCGGCGAGGACGAACGCCGCGTCGCCATCCACCTGACGGATGCCGGGCGGAACCTCAGCGGCGCGGCCAGCGCCATTCCGCAGCGGCTGGCCGATGCCGCAGGACTTTCGCTGGACGAACTCGAACAGCTGCGGACCACCCTGGGCAAGCTCACGGCTGCCCTGCATGAATCGCTGTGAACCCGAATACTGCACCTCCCATCTACAGGACGGATTTTTTCGTGAAGACTCTCTACACCGCCGAGGCGCTGGCCTCGGGCGAAGGGCGCGACGGCGCTGCACGCAGCAACGACGGCAGGCTCGCAGTGGATCTCGCCAGCCCGGTCGAACTCGGCGGCAGCGGCCACGGCACCAACCCCGAACAGCTTTTCGCCGCCGGGTATGCCGCCTGCTTCCATTCCGCACTGCGCCTGGTCGGCCGCAAGGCAGGCGCTGACCTGACGGACTCGGCAGTGGCAGCGAAAATCCACCTGGGGCAGCTGGACGGCGGAGCCGGCTTCGGGCTGGCCGCCGAACTGGAAATCGCCCTGCCCGCCCTGGACCTCGCCACGGCGGAAGACCTTGTGGCCAAGGCGCACCAGGTCTGCCCCTATTCCAACGCCACCCGCGGCAACATCAACGTCGACCTCAAGATCCTGGAGTACGCAGCATGAGCACAGCCCTTGCAACCACCACCCGCGAAATCCGGTTGGCTTCGCGTCCCGAGGGACGCCCGTCCAATGAGAACTTCGAACTTGCCGAGTCTCCGCTGCCCGCACTCAAAGACGGCCAGATCCTGGTGCGGAACCTCTTCATCTCCGTAGACCCGTACATGCGGGGCAGGATGAATGACGTCAAGTCCTACTCGGCGCCCTTCGCCGTGGGCAAGGCGCTCGACGGCGGGGCGGTGGGCGAGGTGATGGCGTCCCGGTCGTCCACACACCAGGAGGGCGACGTCGTCGTGCATCCGCTTGGCTGGCGCGAGTATGCGGTGGTCGACGGCGCTTCTGCCACCCCCGCCCGCACTGACCTGGCCCCGGCGTCCGCTTTCCTGGGTGCCCTGGGCATGACCGGGCTGACGGCCTACACCGGTCTGTTGAAGGTTGCCGAATTCAAGCCGGGCGACGCCGTGTTCGTTTCGGGCGCGGCGGGTGCCGTGGGCTCGCTGGTGGGACAGATCGCCAAAGCCATGGGCGCCTCCCGGGTCATCGGCTCGGCCGGCTCGCCCGCCAAGGTGGCCCGGCTCCTGGAGCTCGGTTTCGACGCCGCGTTCGACTACCATGACGGTCCCGTTGTCGGGCAACTGGAAAAGGCGGCCGGCCCGGCCGGCATTGACGTCTACTTCGACAACGTGGGCGGCGAGCACCTCGAGGCAGCCCTGTCGGTCCTCAACGTGGGCGGCCGGGTGGCAATGTGCGGCGCCATCGCGCAGTACAACTCAACCGAACCCACTCCTGCACCCCACAACCTGATGCAGGCTATCGGGAAGCAGCTCACCCTCCGGGGCTTCCTGGTGGGCGGGCAGCGCCAGCACGCGGCGGAGTTTGCGGAGAAGATGGCCGGCTGGCTGGCGGACGGGACCGTGCGCTACGACGAGACCATCGTTGACGGACTGGAGAACGCGCCGCAGGCCTTCATGGACCTCCTGGACGGCGCAAACACCGGGAAAATGCTCGTCCGGCTGTAGCCGCCACCATCACGCACAAGCAGTAGGGACACCGCATCCGCGGTGTCCCTACTGCTTGGTAACAACTTGTAAACAATCTCCCGGATGGGCTCCTGGCGTGCTATTGGGACGTGGCGCAGGCCACTAAAGTAAGTGCCATCAGTGCGCTCCGGCGCAGTGCTGCGTGCCTTCAGTGAAAACAGAATTTCAGCGCCGAAACGGACACTCATTGAATTCCAGCCCGTAGCGCCACTCGCATCATCCCTGGAGGAAAATTGAAGAAATCACTGCGTGCCAGCTTCAAGCGCGGTTCAATGGCCGGAGTGGCCACCCTCGGTGCGTCCGCGCTTGTGCTCACCGCCTGCGGTGCAGCCCCCGAAGCCGGAAGCACCTCATCCGCAGGTGCCAGCGACTACACGGGCTGCATCGTGTCGGACTCCGGTGGATTCGACGACCAGTCCTTCAACCAGTCCTCCTACGAGGGCCTGAAGAAGACCGAGAAGGACCTTGGCATCAAGGTCAACCAGATCGAGTCGAAGACCAATAACGACTTCGAACCCAACCTGCGGGCCATGGTCACGGCCGGCTGCAACCTGACCATCACGGTGGGCTTCCTGCTCGGCGACGCCACCAAGGCCCAGGCCACCGCCAACCCGGACAAGCACTTCGCCATCATCGACTTTGGCTACGACAAGCCCATCAGCAACGTCAAGCCGATCATCTACGACACCGCGCAGGCGGCCTTCCTCGCCGGCTACCTGGCTGCAGGAACCACCAAGACCGGCACCGTGGCCACCTTCGGCGGCATCAAGATCCCCACCGTGACCATCTTCATGGACGGCTACGCCGACGGCGTGAAGTACTACAACCAGCAGAAGGGCAAGAACGTCAAGCTGCTCGGCTGGAACAAGGATGCCCAGGACGGCAGCTTCACCGGCGACTTCGAAAAGCAGGACGTGGGCAAGCAGCTGACCAAGAACTTCCTGGACCAGGGTGCGGACATCGTCATGCCCGTGGCCGGTCCCGTGGGCAAGGGCGCAGGAGCCGCGCTTAACGAGGCCAAGGCTGCCGGCAAGGACGTCAAGCTGATCTGGGTTGACTCGGACGGCTACCTCACCGCCCCGGACTACAAGGGCATCATGCTCTCCTCTGTCATGAAGCAGATGGGCGAGGCCGTGGAGACCGTTGTCACTGAGGACAAGGACGGCAAGTTCAACAACACCCCGTACGTTGGCACCCTTGCCAACGACGGCGTGCAGCTGGCACCCTTCCACGACCTCGACTCCCAGGTCCCCGCCGACGTGAAGTCCGACCTCGAGAAGATCAAGAAGGACATCGTCGACGGCAAGCTGAAGGTCGAGTCCGCAGCCAGCCCCAAGGCCTGATCCACCACAGGAAGCGCCACCGCCGGTCCGTCACCCACTGGCCGGCCGGTGGCGCTTTTTGCTGGCCGAACGTTTACAGCGCCCGGCCGGCTCCTCCCGGGACTGCAGCCACTAGGCTGGTGCTGCAGCCATATATCCCGTCCGGTCGATCACCGGACGCTTCGAGATTGGTCAGAGTTTTGAAACTTGAACTCAGAGGGATCACCAAACGTTTTGGCACGCTCCTGGCCAACGACCACATAGACGTGGTGGTTGAGCCGGGACAGATCCACTGCCTCCTTGGTGAAAACGGGGCGGGGAAATCCACCCTGATGAATGTGCTCTACGGGCTGTATGAGCCGTCCGAAGGCGAAATCCTCATCGATGACAAGCCCGTCACGTTCCGGGGCCCGGGCGATGCAATGGCGGCAGGGATCGGCATGGTGCACCAGCACTTCATGCTGGTGCCGGTCTTCACCGTGGCCGAGAACGTAGCGCTGGGCGCCGAACCCACCAAGGCGGCCGGGTTCCTCAACCTGGACCAGACCCGGCAGCGCATCAAGGAAATCTCGGACCAATACGGCTTCGATGTGGACCCGGACGCCCTGGTGGAGGACCTGCCGGTGGGCGTGCAGCAACGGGTGGAGATCATCAAGGCACTGGTCCGCAACGCCAAGGTGCTGATCCTGGATGAGCCCACCGCCGTGCTGACTCCGCAGGAGACCGACGAGCTCCTGGATATCATGCGCCAGCTGAAGTCGCGCGGAACCTCCATCGTCTTCATTTCGCACAAGCTGCGCGAGGTCAAGGAAGTCTCGGACACCATCACCGTGATCCGGCGGGGCAAGGTAGTGGGCACGGCCGATCCCGCCGCCTCCACCACCGAACTTGCCTCGATGATGGTGGGCCGTGCCGTAAGCCTGACCCTGGACAAGGCTCCGGCCCAGCCCAAGGACACCACCTTCGAAGTCCGCGACCTCACCGTCATCGCGCCCAACGGCCAGCACGTCGTGGACCATCTCAGCTTCCACATCAAGCGCGGCGAGATCCTGGCCGTTGCCGGCGTCCAGGGCAACGGGCAAACCGAACTCACCGAAGCGATCCTGGGCCTGCAGGAGCGGGTCACCGGTTCCATTGTCCTGGACGGCAAGGAGCTCGTGGGCCGGTCCGTCAAGGAAGTCCTGCAGGCCGGCGTCGGGTTCGTTCCCGAAGACCGCAAGGTGGACGGGCTGGTGGGCACCTTCTCCGTGGCGGAGAACCTGATCCTTGATCTTTATGACAAGCCGCCCTTCGCCAAGGGGATCAGCATGAGCCCTGCGAAAATCATGGAGAATGCCAAGGCGCGCATCGGCGAATTCGATGTCCGCACACCCTCCGCCGCAGCCGCCGCCGGGACCCTGTCCGGCGGCAACCAGCAAAAACTTGTGATGGCCCGCGAACTTTCCCGTCCACTGCGCCTGTTCATCGCCTCCCAGCCCACCCGCGGCGTGGACGTGGGTTCCATCGAGTTCCTGCACCGGCGGATTGTCGCGGAGCGTGACCAAGGGACCCCGGTGATGATCATTTCCACCGAACTGGACGAAGTCATGGAACTGGCGGACCGCATTGCGGTGCTCTACAAAGGCAAGCTGGTGGGCACTGTCCCCGCCGGAACCAGCCGGGACGTCCTTGGCCTCATGATGGCTGGCATCCCGCCGGAAGAACACGCACACACCCCGCAGGCCGGCACCCCGGCCGCCACCTCCAACGCCGAGGGAGCCGACCATGCCTGACCAGCCTTCCCCCAAACACGCAGACGAAAGCCGGCACGTCGACAACGAACAGCCCGGCGCCGGGTCTGCCGCCGGCCAGGATGCTGCGGAGGAAACGGCCGCAGTAGTGGCCGTCGACACCGCCGGCGGGGCGATGCAGCCCTCGGCTGTTCCAGCCACGGCCCAAAGCGGACTGCTTCCCGGCGGCTCCGACACCGTCCTGCGCAGGATCTTCACCGGAAGCGGCATGGTGTCCGTGCTGGCAGTGCTGCTGGCGCTGATCATTGGCGGCCTGCTCATCGCGAGCACCGACAAGCAGGTGGCCACCACCGCCGGCTACTTCTTCGCCCGGCCCACCGACATGCTGACGGCCGTATGGAATGCTGCCACGCGCTCCTACATAGCGCTGTTCCAAGGCTCGGTGTTCAACCCCCGCGGCAATGGGCTGGCCGCACAGTTCGCACCCTTCATGGAGACCCTCACCATCGCCACGCCGCTCATCACGGCCGGCCTGGGCGTGGCGCTGGCGTTCCGGGCCGGGCTCTTCAACATCGGCGCCCAGGGGCAGATCATCGTGGCCGGCATCCTGGCGGCCTGGGTGGGCTTCGCCCTGCACCTGCCGTTCGGCCTGCACCTGCTGCTGGTGCTGGTGGCCGGCATCATTGGCGGCGCCCTCTGGGGCGGCCTCGCCGGCCTGCTGAAGGCCCGCACCGGAGCCCACGAAGTCATCCTGACCATTATGTTCAACTACATCGCGCTGTACTTCCTGCGCTACCTGCTGAATACCCCGGCGTTCCAGCGGCCGGGGGAGTCGAATCCCATTTCGCCCATCCTGGATCCCAGCGCTGTCTACCCCCAGATCCTGGGCAGCCAGTACCGTCTGCACCTGGGCTTCATTCTGGCCATCGCGGCCACAGTCCTGGTGTGGTGGCTCCTCAACCGGTCCACGGTGGGCTTCGAGTTCCGTGCCGTGGGCGCCAACCCCAAGGCAGCCCAGACCGCCGGCATCAACGTCTCCCGCTCCACCATCCTGGTCATGGCCATCGCCGGCGGGCTCGCAGGCATGTCAGGCGTGGCCCAGGTCGCGGGCACGGAGAAGGTGCTCACGGACGGAGTCGCCGCCACGTACGGCTTTGACGCCATCACGGTCGCCTTGCTGGGACGTTCGACGCCGTGGGGCACCTTCGCTGCCGGCCTGCTGTTCGGCGCCTTCCGCGCCGGGGCGGTCCAGATGCAGATCCAGACCGGCACCCCCATCGACATCGTCCTGGTGGTCCAGTCCCTGATTGTCCTTTTCATTGCCGCGCCGCCGCTGGTGCGGGCCGTCTTTGGACTGAACCCGCGGCGCAGGAAGCCCGCGCGCGCAGCCAAGTCCGGGCAGGCAGCCACTACCGGAGGTGCCGCATGAGCACAACAGTTTCATCGTCCAGGCCGGGCAAACCCCAGCCCGGAGGGCCCAAGGCGGACGCCCCTTCCGCAGCGCCGGCCGGCAAACCCGTCAGCTGGAAGACTCCCGTCCTGCTCGCTGTCTTCGCCCTGGTCTCCCTGGTGTTCTTCGGATTCCTGGCGCCCAGCCAGACGGCCAGCTTTGGCATCTCCACCGGCGGCGACTTCTTCCAGCTGCCTGCATTGGAGATCAATGCGTTTGCCGGCGGCATCGTACTGTCAGTAGTGCTCATGGCGCTGGCAGGGTACGCCGTCTACCTGAAGACCAAGAACCAGCCGGCTCCGGGCTGGTTGGCGGTCACCTTCATCGTGATCTTCGTGGCGGCCTTCCTTATTTGGGTGGTGGGCGGGGCCCGCACCCCCGCCATCTCGCTGGCGGGGCTCATCGCCGGGTCCGTCACGCTTGCGGTTCCGCTCGTGTTCGGTTCATTGTCCGGTGTCCTGTGCGAGCGGGTGGGCGTGGTCAACATCGCCATTGAAGGACAGCTCCTGGGCGGTGCATTCACCGCAGCCATCGTTGCCAGCATGACAAAGAACGCCTTCATCGGGCTGCTGGCCGCGGCCATTGCCGGGGCGGTCGTGTCCATGGTGCTGGCGCTGTTCAGCATCAAGTACCTGGTGAACCAGATCATCGTTGGCGTCGTCCTCAACGTCCTGGTCTCAGGGGTGACGGGCTTCCTCTTCAGCACCGTGATGCAGGCCAACAAAGCCCAGTTCAACTCACCGCCGGGGCTGGACGTCATCGACATCCCCATCCTCTCCAGCATCCCCATCATCGGCCCCATCCTGTTCCGGCAGTCGCTGGTGGGCTACCTCATGTATGTGGCCGTCGCGGTGGTTTGGGTAGGCCTGTTCAAGACCAGGTGGGGCCTGCGCGTCCGGGCAGTGGGGGAGCACCCCCAGGCCGCAGACACCCTTGGCATCAACGTCAACGCCACGCGGTTCTGGAACGTGACCCTGGGCGGTGCCGTCGCCGGAATTGGCGGCTCCTTCTTCACCCTGGTAGCGATCGACAGCTTCACCAAGGAGATTTCCGGCGGCCGCGGCTTCATCGCGCTGGCCGCCCTCATCTTTGGCCGCTGGAACCCGGTGGGCGCCTTCTTCGCGGCACTCCTGTTCGGTTTCGCCGACAACCTGCAGAGCATCGTGACCATCATCGGCACCCCGGTGCCCAGCCAGTTCATGGCCATGCTGCCCTACCTGGTGACCGTCCTCGCCGTCGCCGGCCTGGTAGGCAAATCCAGGGGCCCGGCCGCCAGCGGCATCCCCTACGTCAAGGGATGACGGCCATGGCCGGCACGCAGCCGGTGGACTGGGCCGCCCTGGAGGCGGCCGCAGTCGCCGCCATGAAGAACGCCTACGCCCCGTACTCGAAGTTCCCGGTGGGAGCCGCGGCCCTGACCGGGGATGGCCGGATTGTCAGCGGCTGCAACGTGGAGAACGCCAGCTACGGGCTGACGCTCTGCGCGGAATGCGCCCTGGTGGGAAACCTGCACATGACCGGCGGAGGCCTGCTCCGAGCGTTCTACTGCGTTGACGGGGCGGGGAACATCCTCATGCCCTGCGGCCGGTGCCGGCAGCTGTTGTACGAATTCCGCGCCCCGGATATGCAGCTCATGACTGCCCAGGGCATCAAAACCATGGACCAGGTGCTGCCCGACGCCTTTGGTCCCGAACACCTGGAGGAGACCCGGTGAACGAGAGCAGGACTGAGGCGTTCGACGCCGTTGACATCATCCGCACCAAGCGGGACAAGGGAACGCTGAGCCCCGAACAGATCGACTGGACCATCGATGCCTACACCCGCGGAGCGATCGCGGATGAACAGATGGCAGCCCTGAACATGGCCATCCTGCTCAACGGCATGGACCGCGCCGAAATTGCCCGGTGGACCGCCGCAATGATTGCCTCCGGCGAACGGATGGATTTCTCCAGCCTCCGGCGCCCCGATGGCGGCCTGAAGTACACCACGGACAAGCATTCAACGGGCGGTGTGGGGGACAAGATCACCCTGCCGCTGGCCCCGCTCGTCGCAGTGTTCGGCGTGGCCGTTCCGCAGCTGTCAGGCCGTGGGCTGGGGCACACCGGCGGAACCCTGGACAAGCTGGAATCCATTCCCGGGTGGCGGGCCAACCTCTCCAATGACGAGATCCTGGCCCAGCTCCAGGACGTGGGGGCTGTGATCTGCGCCGCCGGAGCGGGCCTGGCGCCGGCGGACAAGAAGCTTTACGCCCTGCGCGACGTGACCGGCACCGTGGAGGCCATCCCGCTGATCGCGTCGTCCATCATGAGCAAGAAGATCGCCGAGGGCACCGGCTCGCTGGTCCTGGACGTTAAGGTGGGCAGCGGCGCGTTCATGAAAGACGAGGCCAAAGCCCGCGAACTCGCCGGGACCATGGTGGCGCTGGGCAAGGATGCGGGGGTCAACACGGTGGCGCTGCTGACCAACATGAACACCCCGCTGGGGCTCACCGCCGGCAACGCCATCGAGGTGGAGGAATCAGTGGAGGTGCTGGCGGGCGGCGGTCCCGATGACGTTGTGGAACTGACCGTCCGGCTCGCCGAGGAAATGCTCGCCTGCGCAGGAGTGCATGACGCCGACCCCGCTGCTGCCCTCAAGGACGGCCGGGCCATGGACATCTGGAACCGGATGATCGCCGCCCAGGGAGGCGACCCCCGGGCCGGCCTGCCGGTGGCCAGGGAATCCGACGTCGTTTACGCTCCGGCGGACGGTGTGCTGGTGGAACTGGATGCACTCGCCGTAGGGGTGGCCGCCTGGCGGTTGGGCGCCGGACGTGCCCGCAAGGAGGACGCGGTCCAGGCGGGGGCGGGAGTGCGCATGCACGCAAAGCCCGGCGCCACAGTGCGCGCCGGGGAACCCCTGATGACCCTGCTCACGGACACCCCTGAGCGGTTCGCGCGGGCCAGGGAAGCCCTTGAACATGCCGTGGTCATCGCTCCGGAAGGTTCGCGGCCTGCCCAGCAGCTCATCATCGACCGCATAGCATAGGCACCAATGCAGGCCATCAATGACTTCATCCTCGCCGCAGCCGGGCAGCCCTGGGTGCTGGTACTGGTGCTGGCCTGCTGCATCATTGACGGCTTCTTCCCGCCCGTCCCCAGCGAATCCGTGGTGGTGGGCCTTGCAGCCGTCGCCGCCACCGCCGATGTGCCCAACCCGCTGCTCCTGGCCCTGGTGGCGGCCGCCGGTGCCTTCTCCGGTGACAACATCGCCTACCTCCTGGGCCGGCGGGTGGGCACCGGGCGCTGGGCCTGGATGCGCGGCCCGCGGATGCAAAGCGCGTTCCGCTGGGCGGGCCGCGAACTGCGGAAGCGTCCCGCCTCGCTGATCCTGGTGGCCCGCTTTGTCCCTATCGGGCGGGTGGCGGTCAACCTGACCGCCGGCGTCACCCACTACCCGCATCTTCGGTTCGTGGGCCTGACCATCCTGTCGGCCAGCCTCTGGGCCGGCTACTCGGTGGCGATCGGGCTTTTCTTCGGCCAGTGGTTCGAGGACAACCACCTCCTGGGCGCGGCAATCGCCATCGTGTGCGCCGTAGCCCTGGGCATTGTGGTGGACCTGGTAATCAACAAATTCCGGGGCAAACCCAACGTCGTGGAGCGGATCCGGGAACCCGGTGCCTGACCAGCGCGTTTAACCTGTAATTCCGGGCTTCGGGGCGTAGCGCATTGCGGCTCCCGCATGGGACACTTAGGAACGATTTCCGCTTTGGCTGCGGCACTTTGGCTGTGTCATTTTTTATACAGGAGCAACACCGCGTGGAGTTTATTAATGAGGCCGTGCTCCATGCAGCGGGCCAATGGTGGATTTACCCCGTCCTGTTGGTGTTCTTCTTCGTGGACGGCTTCGCCATGGTGGTCCCCAGTGAGACGCTGATCGTTGCGCTGGCGGCTTTTTCCCGTCACAGCGGCGAGCCCAATCTTTGGATCCTGGGCCTGACGGCCCTGGTCGGCGCCATCTGCGGCGACAACATGGCCTATATGCTCGGCCGGAAGATTGGCCTGGACCGGTGGGGGTGGATGCGCCGGCCCAAAGTCCGGAAGGTCTTCGCCTGGGCGCGGTATGAGCTTGAAAAGCGGGGTGCCGTACTGATCTTCACCGCCCGCTACATCCCCTGGGGCCGGGTGGCGGTCAACTACGTCGCCGGCAGCACCGGCTTCTCGCACCGCAGGTTCTTCGTCTTCGACGCCTTCGCCTGCGTCACCTGGGTGGGCTACTCCCTTGGTATCGGCGTGCTGGCCAGCTCGTTCCCCTGGCTGCACCACAACCCCCTGCTGAGCGCAGGTATCGCCGTCGTGTTCGCGATTGTCCTGGGCATCGTCATTGACCACCTGCTGCGCTGGTGGCACAAACGGCTGGGCCGGAACGACGCACCTGACGCGGACGGGTGGAGCGATGAAACCTCCGGCTCCGGCCACGAGGGACGACCCGGCACCCAGGCCCTTGTAATGCCGTCGGCAGAGGCCGGTCCCGCGGCCAAATAGCGCCGGGCTTTGAACGGCTGGCTTTGAACTCTGGCCCACCCTAAGGTGGGAACGTGACTGAGCCTATTGTTGACGCTGCCCCTGCCATCGATTTTGACCTGAAGAGCCTGCCCAAGGTTTCCCTTCACGACCACCTGGACGGAGGACTCCGTCCGGCCACCATCATCGAACTGGCGGAGGCCGTAGGCCACACACTCCCCTCGACCGACCCGGTGGCCCTGGGGCAGTGGTTCCGGGAGTCAGCGGATTCCGGATCCCTGGTCCGCTACCTGGAGACGTTCGACCACACCGTTGCCGTGATGCAGACCTACGACGGTCTGTTCCGCGTCGCGAAGGAGTTCGTTGAGGACCTCGCCGACGACGGCGTGGTGTACGGCGAAGTGCGTTGGGCCCCCGAGCAGCACCTCCAGAAGGGCCTGAGCCTTGATGAAGCCGTGGAAGCGGTTCAGGATGGCCTGGAGGCCGGCGTCGAAGCCGTGTCCGAAAGTGGCCGCGAAATCCAGGTGGGCCAGCTGATCACCGCCATGCGGCACGCCGACCGTGGCCAGGAGATCGCCGAACTGGCCGTCCGCCACCGCAACAAGGGCGCAGTGGGTTTTGACATCGCCGGGGCCGAGGACGGCTTCCTGCCCAGCCGCTTCAGGGACGCCTTCACCTACCTGGCCCAGCACAATTTCCCTGCCACGGTTCACGCCGGCGAGGCGGCCGGGCTGGAGAGCATCCAGTCCGCGCTGGTGGACGGCCGCGCCCTCCGCCTGGGCCACGGCGTCCGGATCGCCGAGGACATCATGGTGGAATTCGACGACGACGGGGAAGCCGGGGACACTGTTGGCCTGGTCACCCTCGGGGACCTCTCCAGCTGGATCCGCGACCGCGGCATCGCCCTGGAAATCTGCCCGTCCTCAAACCTCCAGACCGGCGCGATTGCAGAATTCGGTGAGGGCATCGAGAGCCACCCGCTGGACATGCTCTACCAGCTGGGCTTCAACGTCACCATCAACACGGACAACCGCCTGATGAGCGGCGTCACCCTGACCGACGAGTTCAACCTGCTGGTGGAAACCTTCGACTACGACCTCGACGACCTGCTGGAGCTGACCCTCAATGCCGCCGAAGCGTCCTTCCTGCCCCTGGAGGAAAAGGAAGCGCTGGTGGAATACATCAACGACGCCTACGCCAACCTTGGCTGACCAGGCGCCCGTCGGGAGGCTCGTCACTGTCATAGGGCAGCTGCGTGAGCACTGTCCCTGGATGGGCGCCCTGACACACGCCTCGCTGGTGGAGTACCTCCTGGAGGAGGCGTACGAGGTGGCCGAAACCATCGAGGAGGGCCACCCCGACGCCGAACTCCAGGGCGAGCTGGGCGACGTCCTGCTCCAGGTGGTGCTGCACGCCCGGCTGGCCGAGGAACGCGGTGCGTTCAAGTTCGACGACGTGGCGCGCGGCCTGGCTGCCAAAATGATCCGCCGGAACCCGCACGTGTTCCAACCTGACGGTTCCCTGCAGGAGAGCTTCCCGGCCACCGTTGAGGAGATCGAGCAGAAGTGGGACGAGGTCAAGCGGGCCGAACGCCCGGAGCGGCCCAGCGCCTTTGAGGGCATCCCGGAGGCCCTCCCGGCGCTGGCCAAGGCCCAAAAGTCGCTGGACCGTGCCGCCCGCGCGGGCCTCGGGCTTCCCGACGGCGCTGCCGTCCCTCAAAGCGAGGAGGAACTCGGAAACCTGCTGCTCGCCGTCGTGCGTTCCGCCCGTGACAACGGCATGGACGCTGAGCGTGCCCTCCGTGCCGCGGTCCGCCGTTACCAAGGCGGCCACGCGCCATCATGACGTCACGGCCCCGGCCGGTTTGAGTAACCCGGACCACTCTCGACTACGCTAGTCCCTGACGAGTACGTCGAGTTTTTTGCCTGATTCCCCCCGTTAATCGCCCATAAGGAGCAAATTCATGGCGCTTATCGATGCCATCCACGCCCGCGAGATCCTCGATTCCCGTGGCAACCCCACCGTAGAAGTTGAAGTCCTGCTTTCCGACGGCCAGATCGGCCGCGCGGCCGTTCCCTCCGGCGCTTCCACCGGCGAGCACGAGGCCGTCGAACTGCGCGACGGCGACAAGGGCCGCTACCTCGGCAAGGGCGTGCAGAAGGCCGTCGACGCCGTGATCGACCAGATTGCCCCCGCCCTGACCGGCTTCGACGCCACCGACCAGCGCAGCATCGACCAGGCCATGCTGGACCTGGACGGCACCCCCAACAAGGGCAAGCTGGGCGCCAACGCCATCCTGGGCGTCTCCCTGGCGGTCGCCAACGCAGCCGCGGCCTCTGCCGACCTGCCGCTCTACAAGTACCTGGGCGGCCCCAACGCGCATGTCCTGCCCGTGCCGCTGATGAACATCCTCAACGGTGGATCCCACGCCGATTCCGACGTCGACATCCAGGAATTCATGATCGCCCCGATCGGCGCCGAGACCTTCTCCGAGGGCCTGCGCTGGGGCGTCGAGGTGTACCACAACCTCAAGTCCGTGCTCAAGGAAAAGGGCCTGTCCACCGGCCTCGGCGACGAAGGCGGCTTCGCCCCGAACCTGCCGTCCAACCGTGCAGCACTGGACCTGATCCAGGAAGCCATCAAGAACGCCGGCTACACCCCGGGCAAGGACATCGCCCTGGCCCTGGACGTTGCCTCCTCCGAGTTCTTCAAGGACGGCGCCTACCAGTTCGAAGGCAAAGCGCTCTCCGCCACCGAGATGAGCGCTTACTACGCCGAACTCGTGGCCGACTACCCACTGGTCTCCATCGAAGACCCGCTGGACGAGAACGACTGGGAAGGCTGGAAGACCCTCACCGACACCATCGGCGACAAGGTCCAGCTGGTGGGCGACGACCTGTTCGTCACCAACCCCTCCATCCTGCAGCGCGGCATCGACACCAAGACCGCCAACTCCCTGCTGGTCAAGGTCAACCAGATCGGTTCCCTGACCGAGACCCTGGACGCCGTCAGCCTGGCCCAGCGCGCCGGCTACACCACCATCACCTCGCACCGCTCCGGCGAAACCGAGGACACCACCATCGCCGACATCTCGGTGGCCACCAACGCCGGCCAGATCAAGACCGGCGCCCCGGCCCGCTCCGAGCGCGTCGCCAAGTACAACCAGCTGCTGCGCATCGAAGAGGAACTCGACGACGCCGCACGCTACGCCGGACGCAGCGCGTTCCCGCGTTTCAAGGGCTAGTAACCGCCTAAACCCATCCGCGGTGGCTATGGTTGAAAGACCATAGCCACCGCTGTTGTTTCCAGCAGCATTTGTTTCAGCAGTGTTTGTCCAGCACAGATAGTGGCTGCCCAGGCAGGCTGCGTTTCAGGAGTGTCATGGCTACCCGCCGCCCCAAAGTTCCCAAGGTCGCCCCCGCCCGTCCAGCCAGGGAAACGGCCGACGACGGATCCGCCGGCGGTGCCGAGGTCATCCGGGCGGATTTCCGGCCGGGCAAGGGCGCCGCTACGACGGGCAAAGCACCGGCGGGCGATAACCCGGGGCGTGGAACTGCGGGCAAGGCCGCGGCGAAGGCATCGCAGGCAGCCAAGTCCGGGCCTTCCGCCGCACGCAAGGGCAGCAGTTCCGTTGACGGCAAGAGCGTCCGGGACGGCGATGAGGATCAGCACCCTGTCCCCGCCAAGGCGTTCTCCGGCCGCATGCTGGCGCTGGCCGTGGTGATGATTGCCATCACCATCATGCTGGCGCCCACGGTAAAGATCTTCTTCGACAAAAAGGCCGAAATCGACGCGCTGAACGCCGATATCGCCGCACGCCAGGCGGAAGGCGATGCCCTCCGGCAGCAGGTTTCGCGGTGGCAGGACCCCAACTACGTCAAACAGCAGGCCCGCGACCGCATTAACATGGTTATGCCGGGCGAAACCGGCTACTGGGTTTTTGGCAGCGATGAGCCGGCCGGAGAAAGCAGTAGCCCCGCCGGCGCAGCAGCACAAGACCCCGCCGATCTGCCGTGGGTGGATTCCCTGTGGGAGTCCATCAGGCGCGCGGCCACAGACTGAACCGCACAGGAAGGACGGCCCGCGAACATGGAACACAACACGGCAGCCGCCCGGGACGAATCCCGCCAACCGACAGCACACGACCTTGAAGTACTGAGCAGGCAGCTGGGACGCCCCGTCCGCGACGTCGTGGAGATTCCGGCGCGCTGCGTCTGTGGAAACCCCCTGGTGGCTGCCACCGCCCCGCGCCTCAGCAACGGCACCCCCTTTCCCACCACCTTCTACCTGACGCACCCGGTGATCACGTCCGCGGTTTCCAGGCTTGAAGCGGCCGGCGTCATGAACAGCATGAATGAACAACTGGCAGGCGATGCCGGGCTCGCGGCTGCCTACCGCTCAGCACACGAGGAGTACCTCGCTGCCCGTGCGGCCATCGGGGAGCGTTCGGGCATCGGCGCTGTGCCTGAAATCGACGGCGTCTCCGCCGGCGGGATGCCCACGCGCGTCAAATGCCTGCACGTCCTGGTGGGCCACTCCCTGGCGGCAGGCAGCGGCGTCAATCCCCTGGGCGACCAGGCGCTTGACATGATCAGCGAATGGTGGACGGCGGACAGGTGCTACTGCGACGGTGCCTGGGACACCACAGGCGAGGCACCGTCCAGGGACCTCAGCCGCCACGGACCGCAGGGCCTGCCGGACATCGTGGGCCGCCCTGCCCCCGTGCGGAAGTCCGCCGGCGCCGCAGAGGCCGCCGAATGACCCGCGTGGCCGCCATAGACTGCGGCACCAACTCCATCCGGCTGCTGATTGCGGACATCGACCGCAGCAGCGGCGCCGCGAACCTCACCGACGTCGTCCGGGAGATGCGCGTGGTCCGGCTGGGCCAGGGCGTGGATGCTACCGGCGAACTGGCCCCGGAGGCGCTGGACCGGACCTTTGCCGCAGCGGCTGACTACGCCCGGCTGATCAAGGAGCACGGCGCGGAGCGGATCCGCTTTGTGGCCACCTCCGCAAGCCGCGATGCGCGCAACCGGGACGTCTTCGTGGACGGCATCAGGGACCTGCTGGGAGTGGAACCTGAGGTGATCTCCGGGGACGAGGAAGCGGCACTGTCATTCGCCGGCGCCAGCAGCGTCCTGCCCATCCTCGACGGCCACCAGGTGCTGGTGGTGGACCTCGGCGGTGGAAGCACCGAATTCGTCCTCGGCACCGCAGCCGGGGTAACCGCGGCAAAGTCCGTGGACATCGGCTGTGTCCGGCTCACCGAACGGCACCTGCGCAACGATCCTCCCACCGCCGAACAGATCGCTGCCGCGGAAGCCGACGTGGACGCTGCCATGGCCCGCGCCGGGCGCGACGTACCGCTGGAACGCGCCACCGCCGTCGTCGGTGTTGCCGGGTCCGTCACCACCATCACCGCGCACGCGCTCCGCCTGCCCGGGTATTCCCCCGCCGCAATCCACGGCGCCGAACTCCCCATCGGGGAAGTCCGCGCCGCCGCCACCGACCTGCTGGGCATGACCCGGGCGCGCCGCGCGGCACTGCCGTACATGCACCCGGGACGCGTGGACGTCATCGGCGCCGGGGGACTGGTATGGCGCCGCATCCTGGAACGGATGGGGGAGTTGACCGGGGGGCGCATCACCGCGGCCACCGCAAGCGAGCACGACATCCTCGACGGCATCGCGCTGAGCATCGGTTAAGCCATGCACTCCACCCCAGCTTCCATCCCGCGCCTGCCCCGTGCGGCGGCCGCCGCCGTAGCCGTCCTCCTGGCAGCGTCCTGCCTGTGCGCCGGCCTCTTCACTGCACCCGCCGCAAACGCCGACGAATGGCGCGACAAGGAATACTGGCTGGCAGACTCCGGCATTACCAAGGCCTGGGAGGTGTCAAAAGGCGCCGGCGTCAAGGTGGCCGTCATTGACAGCGGCATCGACGCCCAGCACCCGGACCTCAAAGGCGCGGTTGTCGGTGGTTACGACGCCTCGGGCTCCGGCCAGCCCGACGGCCAGAAAAGCGTCGGCTCCAAACCCGAACACGGCACCTTGGTGGCCACCATGCTGGCCGGCCGCGGACACCAGCCGGCCAGTGCAAGCCCCAGCCCGGGTCCCGGGCAGCCCGGCACTCCGCCGGACGGGATCATGGGCGTGGCGCCGGAGGCACAGCTTCTGTCCGTTTCCACCTGGCTGGGCTCGGCCAACCCCTCGGGCAAAAGCGACCAGGACCAGATTCCCGAGGCTGTCCGCTGGGCCGTGGACAACGGCGCCAAGGTGATCAACATTTCGCTGGGCAGCACCACCCCGCAGTGGCCGCAAAGCTGGGACGCCGCGTTCCTGTACGCAGAACAAAAGGACGTGGTCATCGTTGCCGCCGCGGGCAACCGCGTGGGCGGCAACACCCAGGTGGGCGCCCCCGCCACCATCCCCGGCGTACTCACCGTGGCCGGCCTGGACCGGAAGAACGTGGCCAGCGTGGACGCCTCATCGCAGGGGATCAGCATCGGGGTGGCTGCCCCCGCAGAGAACCTCCTCGGCGGCCTCCCCGGCGGGAGCTACGCGGAGTGGGCCGGGACCTCCGGGTCCACGCCCATCGTTTCCGGCGTCGCCGCCCTGATCCGGTCCAAGTGGCCGGACATGAGCGCCGAACAGGTGATCAACAGGATCGTCTCCACGGCAAAGGATGCCGGCCCTCCGGGCAAGGACCCGCTGTACGGCTATGGCATCCTGAACGCCGAGGCCGCGCTCAAGGCCGACGTCCCCCAGGTGTCGGTGAACCCGTTGGGCACCGTAGCCGAATGGATCCGCGTGCACAGGCGCGGCAACGCCGCGCCCGCAACTCCCCAGCCCACCGCCACCTCAGCGCCCATCGCGGCACCCACGCTGCCGGACGCCACCGTCCCGGCCGCCAAGGCACCCTCTCAGCGCGACACTGCCATCGGCGCCGCCGTCGTGATCGGTTTTGCCGTCCTGTTCGTGGCGATCATCGCTGCTGCCGGCATCTCGCTCCGGAGGGCTGCCCGGAACCCGGCCCTTGCCCGGGAGGAGCCGGAGACAGGGGTAGTGGAACAGGTGCAATCGCGCAGTAATCCGCACGTTACGGACCGGGGGGCTAGTTAGTGAAGATTTTCACAAACTGCGCTATCCTTAAACTATGGCAACCACCCCACAGCTCCAGGACCGTCCCAGGGTACTCGTCGTCGGCGGCGGGTACGTCGGCCTGTACGTAGCACTGAAACTGCAGAAGAAGATCGCGAATGCCGGTGGCATCGTCACCGTCGTCGATCCGCTGCCCTACATGACCTACCAGCCGTTCCTCCCCGAGGTGGCCGGCGGCAACATCGAGGCCCGCCACGCGGTGGTGTCCCACCGCCAGCACCTCAAGCAGACGGAACTGATCCAGGGCCGCGTTACCTCGATCGACCACGAAAACCGCACAGCTGTGGTGGCTCCCGCCGACGGCGGCGAAAACTTTGAAATTCCGTACTTCGACGTCGTGCTCGCAGCCGGCGCCATCACCCGCACGTTCCCCATCAAGGGCCTGGCGGACAAGGGCATTGGCCTGAAGACCATCGAGGAAGCCGTTGCGCTGCGCAACAAGCTGCTGGAGCGCATCGAGGTTGCCTCCACCATGACGGACCCCGCCGCACGCGCCCGCGCCCTCACCTTCGTGGTGGTTGGCGGCGGCTTTGCCGGCATCGAGTGCATCACCGAGATGGAAGACCTCGCCCGCGCAGCCGTGCGCAACAACCCCCGCATCAAGCAGGAGGAAGTCCGCTTCGTCCTGGTCGAAGCCATGGGCCGCATCATGCCCGAGGTCACCGCCAAGCAGGCCGAGTGGGTTGTGGAACACCTGCGCAGCCGCGGCATCGAGGTCCTCCTGAACACCTCGCTGGACAGCGCCGAAGGCACCCTGAAGCTCATCAACCTTCCGGACAAAACCTCCGCCCAGGAATTCGAAGCCGACACCCTGGTGTGGACGGCCGGCGTGCAGGCCAACCCGATGGTCCGCTCCACCGACTTCCCGCTCGAGCCCCGCGGCCGCGTCCGCGTCCTGCCGGACCTGCGCATTGCCGGGGACGAAGGCATCGTGGAGAACGCGTGGGCCGCAGGCGACATCGCCGCCGTTCCGGACCTCACCGGCAAGGGCCTGCCTGACGGCACCTGCGTCCCCAACGCCCAGCACGCCCTGCGCCAGGCCAAGCGCCTTGCCAAGAACCTGTGGGCTTCGCGCTGGGACAAGCCGCTGGCTGACTACAAGCACAAGAACCTTGGTGCGGTGGCCGGCTTCGGCGAATGGAAGGGCGTTGCCAACATCAACCTCCTGGGCCGGATCGGCCTCAAGGGCCCGCTGGCGTGGCTGGCCCACCGCGGCTACCACGGCATGGCCATGCCCACGTTCGAGCGCAAGTTCCGCGTCATCTTCAACTGGATCATCGGCTTCTTCGCCGGCCGGGACACCACCCAGCTCATGGACCTGGACAACCCCCGCGGCGCCTTCGTCGCCGCAGCTACCCCCGCCCCGAAGCCGGCAGCCGCACCAGCGGCAGTTCCGGCCGGCGGCTCTGGTTCAACCGCCACCACCGCTGCCAAGGAAACGGTGGCGGCCAACGCCAAGTAGTGCGTCTGCTCCCGCTTTACAGCGTCCGACGGCGGCCGTCCCCCTTTGCGGGGCCGGCCGCCGTCGGCGTTTCCAGCCAACGTGCCATTCACAGGTACCATTGACCCCGGCGCCCCAGTAGCCCAATTGGCAGAGGCAGCGGACTTAAAATCCGCGTGTTGTGGGTTCGAGTCCCACCTGGGGTACAGACTGTCCCGGCACGGCGCTGCCGTCCCGGCGTTCCGAAAGCCGCCTGCCCAGCAGGCGGCTTTCGGCGTTTAATGCCCCACAGGAAACTACTGTTATAAGGCTGTGACCTCAGTCACTTAGGTTCGCTGGCGTCTATGCACTAGCTTGAAGCTAAATCAGGAATACCTGGTCCCGCTCCGGGCGCCACAGCGCCCGTTCCGCACCCGCATCGCACGGTCCTGTTTCGGAAGGCAGATTAATGTACCGAAAGAAAGTCCTCACTTCGTTGGCAGCGGCAGCCACGTTCAGCATGCTGCTGTCGGCCTGCGCCAACCAAGCAGGCCCCAGCAACACCGAGAGCTCCGGCTCGTCCAACAAAGTGAACATCCCCGCCATTTCGAAAGTGGACGTTCCCTCCGGCGCGGTCAAGCCCGCCGGCGACGGCAAGGCGACCTGCCCGGCCACCACCACGCTGGCCTACGCCGGCGCCCAGACCGGCCCCAACGCGCAGCTCGGCGTCAACATTTTCAACGGCATCCAGCTGGCCATCGACCAGCACAACAAGGCCAACCCGGGCTGCCAGGTGCAGTTCAAGAAGTTCGATACCGAAGGCGACCCCAACAAGGCCACCGGCCCCGTCACCCAGCTGGTGAGCGAGCCGGACATCCTGGGTGTGGTCGGCCTCCCGTTCTCGGGTGAGTCCAAAGCCACGGGCAACATCTTCGAGCAGAAGGGCCTGGTGCACATCACGCCGTCGGCCACCAACCCGGGCCTGACCAACAACGGCTGGACCACCTTCTTCCGGGGCCTCGGCAATGACGCCGTCCAGGGTCCGGCGGCCGCCAAGTTCCTCACCGGGAAGCTCGGCGCCAAGAAGGTCTACCTGGTCCAGGATGATTCCGACTACGGCATCGGCCTGGGAACCTCCACCTCTGCCGGCCTGGGCAGCGCACTGGCCGGGACGGAAAAGGTGACCACCGGGCAGAAGGACTTCTCGGCAGTCATTTCCAAGATCATGAACGCCAAGGCGGACGCCGTCTTCTACGCCGGCTACTACGCAGAGGGCGCGCCGTTCGACCAGCAGCTGGTCGGCAAGGGGTTCACGGGAACGTTCGTGGCACCGGATGGCGTCAAGGATGACCAGTTCATCAAGCAGGCAGGCGATGCTTCCAACAACGCCTACTTCACCTGCCCCTGCATCCCCGGTGAGCTGATTCCTGATTTTGCATCGGCTTACAAGGACATCGCCAAGGGTGCAGAACCCGGTACGTACTCCATCGAGGGCTACGACGCCGCAACCGTGCTCCTGTCCGGGATCGACGCCGGCAAGCAGAACCGCGCCGACCTGCTTGCCTGGGTCAAGGCCTACGACAAGGACGGCCTGAGCAAGCACTACAAGTGGGATGCGAAGGGCGAGCTCCAGGCCCCGACCGTGTACGGCTACAAGGTGGAAAACGGGAAGATCGTTCCCATCGGCCCCATCGGGGAGTAGCAGCCCGGCGCAAGACAATGGCTGTGGGGGCCAGCATCAGCAGGCCCCCACAGCCTTTTCTTCGCTTGGCAGCAGCCCAGGACCAAACTACGTCAATAGACACAAGTCCCACGGCCGGGCCCACAAGGCCGCGTGCAACTGGATCAGGATGTTCCCATGCTTCCCTCTCTTGTCCCACTACTCCCGACTGAAAACGACTGGATCACCTTCGACATACCGTCCCTGGCCCAGAACTTCTGGAGTGCCACCTTTGACGGCCTCACCTTCGGGGCCATCTACGCGCTCGTAGCGCTGGGCTACACCCTGGTCTACGGCGTGCTGAACCTGATCAACTTCGCCCACTCGGAAGTGTTCATCGTCGGCTGCTACGCAGTCTTCTTCACCCTCAGCAGCCTGGGCTTCGGCCCCTCGGTTCCCCGGCTCGACATCTGGGCGATCATCCTGAACCTGTTGCTGGCGCTGGTTTTGGCCATGGTTGCCTCGGCCGTCACAGCCTTCCTGCTGGAACGCATCGCATACAAACCCCTTCGGCGACGCAACGCCCCCCGCCTGGTCTTCCTGATCACGGCCATTGGTGCTTCCTTCACCATCCAGTACCTGATCTACCTGTGGCGTGGTCCCAGCCCCGAGCTTGCCCTGACCATGTTCCGGCCCACCCCCATCTTCGACGTCTTCGGCACCATCATCGATTCCCAGCAGCTGGTGATCATCATCGCCGCGGTGATCATGATGGTGGGCATCGACAGGTTCATCAGCAAGTCCCGCACCGGCCGCGGCATCCGGGCCGTTGCCCAGGATCCTGATACCGCAACATTGATGGGCGTCAACAAAGAGCGCATCATTATTACCACCTTCGTCATCGGAGGCCTGCTCGCAGGAGCCGCCGCCTTGTTCTATGTCATGAAAATCCCGTCCGGTGTCCAGTACAGCGGCGGATTCGTCCTGGGCATCAAGGCCTTCGCGGCCGCTGTGCTGGGCGGCATCGGCAACGTCCGCGGCGCCCTGCTGGGCGGCCTGCTGCTCGGCCTGATCGGCAACTACGGCCAGATCCTGCTGGGCAACTCGCAGTGGACCGACGTCGTGGCCTTCGTGGTGCTGGTGCTCGTGCTGCTGCTGCGGCCCGAAGGCATCCTGGGAACCTCCCTTGGAAGGAGCAAAGCATGAGCATGACGGACGGCCCCACACCGCTGCAGACAGCGGCGGCCCAACAGGCAGCAGAGGACCGCGAAGCTTCCTCGAAGGCCGCAGGAAAGAGCGACCTCCGCCAGCGGGGCAGACGCAAGTCCGGGTACTTCTCCGACCGGTGGCACGCACTGTCCCGGCAACAGCAGTGGGCGTTCCTGATTATCGTCGTCGTCCTGGCCTACCTGCTCCCGCTGATGAACCCGCCCATCATCACCACCGAGCCCGGCAACAACTTCGCCCTGGCCTGCTTCGACATGGCCCGGTTCGCACTGATCGCCGTCGGCCTCAACGTGGTGGTGGGATACGCCGGCCTCCTGGACCTGGGATACGTCGCCTTCTTTGCCGTGGGCTCCTACTGCGCAGCAATGCTGACCAGTCCGGACTCGCCCTTCCTGCATATCCCATACCTGTGGACCATTCCGATCGCCATGGCCGTCACCATGTTCTTCGGCGTAGTGCTGGGCGTCCCCACCTTGCGCCTTCGAGGCGACTACCTGGCCATCGTGACGCTCGGATTCGGCGAAATCGTCCGCATCCTGGCCACGATCATCCCGGCAATGAAGGGCCAGGTGGGCTTCCAGAACGTTGGCCACCCGCCGGGTACCGAGGCTGACGGAACGCCCATCTTCTCCAACTCGAACGGCGTGCCCTGGTACTGGCTGACGTTGACCATCATCATCATCGTCACCCTCCTGGTAGGCAACCTGGAACGCAGCCGGGTTGGCCGCGCCTGGATCGCCATCCGTGAAGACGAGGACGCCGCCGAAATCATGGGCGTTCCCACCTTCAAATACAAGGTGTGGGCCTTCGCCATCGGCGCAGCGATCGGCGGACTATCCGGCGCCCTCTTCGCCGGGCAGGTGGGGTTCGTCAACAACCAGAAATTCGACGTCACCACGTCCATCCTGTTCCTCGCCGCCGTCGTGCTTGGCGGAGCGGGCAACAAGGTTGGTGCCATCCTTGGCGGCGCCCTGGTCAGCTACATCCCGCTGAGGTTCACGGCCATTGCCGAATACAAGTACCTGATCTTCGGCATTGCCCTGGTGCTGATCATGATCTTCCGTTCCCAGGGACTGCTCCCGGCACGGCAGCGGTTGCTCGCCTACGGACGGACTGCTCTGAACAAGGTGGTCACCCGCGAGGTCACCCAGCCCAAGGACACGGACAATCCACCAGCCGGTCCCGACACCCGGGCGGCCGGACAGAGAGGAGCGGAGGCATGAGCTCCGAGGAAAGGCACGGCGGCTCCAGCAGCGTGGAGGAACAGCCGGCAAGTGATGGCTCCGCGGCTGTTGCGCCCGAGATCGACATCGAAGCCCTGGCAGAGGCCGGCGTGGACCCGGAACTTGCCGAGAAGGTGGCCCCGGACCGCGACATCGCGGTCAAGGTGGGCGACAACATCGTGGAAGTCCAGAACCTGACCATCAAGTTCGGCGGCCTCGTGGCGCTGGACAACATCAGCTTCAACATCAAGCGGGGCGAGATCCTGGGCCTCATCGGGCCCAACGGCGCCGGCAAGACCACCTGCTTCAACGCGATGACGGGCGTTTACAAGCCCACCAGCGGGAAGGTGGTGCTGGAAGGCCAGGTCCTGAACGGCATCAAGCAGCACAAGATCACCCGCCTGGGCCTGTCCCGCACCTTCCAGAACATCCGCCTGTTCGGTGAGATGACCGCCCTCGAAAACGTGGTGGTGGGCCTGGACGCCCGGCACCGGACCAGCGTCGGCGGGGCGCTGCTGCGCCTGCCCACCCACATCAGGGAGGAGAAGTCCGCCATCGAACGGGGCATGGCCCTGCTGGACTTCGTTGGCATCGGCAGCCACGCGCATGTCCTGTCCCGGCAACTGCCGTACGGCTACCAGCGCCGCCTGGAGATTGCCCGGGCCCTGGCAACCGATCCCAAGGTCCTGTGCCTCGACGAGCCTGCGGCCGGATTCAATCCTGCCGAAAAGGAAGAACTGATGGCGCTCATCCGCACCATCAGGGATGAGGGCTACACCGTGCTGCTGATCGAGCACGACATGAAGCTCGTGATGGGCGTCACGGACCGGATCGTCGTGCTCGAATTCGGGAAGAAGATTGCGGATGGACTGCCGCGCGAGATCCGCGAGGACCCGCGCGTTATTGCCGCCTACCTAGGAGAGCCCGAAGATGACGTTGCTTGAACTTAAGGACGTTTCCGTGCACTACGGCCGCATCCAGGCCCTGCGGAACATCTCCTTCACCGTGGATGAAGGTGAAGTCGTGGCGTTGATCGGCGCCAACGGTGCCGGCAAAACCACCACGATGCGGACAATCTCCGGGTTGCTGAACTGCTCGGAAGGCCGGATCATGTTCGCCGGCCAGGACATCACCAAGATGAAGGCCCATATCCGGGTGGTCCACGGAATCTCCCAGGCCCCCGAAGGCCGCGGTATCTTCCCGGGCATGACTGTCATGGAAAACCTCGATATGGGCACTTTCGGACGCAAGGACAGAAGCGGGGTGGGGAAGGACCTGGACCGCGTGTTCGACCTGTTTCCGCGCCTGAAGGAGCGGGAAAAGCAGTACGGGGGCACCATGTCCGGCGGCGAGCAGCAGATGCTGGCCATTGGGCGGGCCCTGATGTCCAACCCGAAGCTGCTGCTCCTGGACGAGCCCTCCATGGGCCTGGCACCACAGTTCATCCGCCAGATTTTCAAGATCATCAAGGAAATCAACAACCAGGGCACCACCGTCCTGATGGTGGAACAGAACGCCAACCAGGCCCTGGCCGGGGCACACCGCGCCTTCGTGCTGGAGACCGGGGAGATCACCCACAGCGGAACAGGAAAGCAGTTGCTGGACGACCCGTCCATCAAGGAGGCCTACCTGGGGGTGGGGTAGTTCGCCGCACGGGGCCCGGTGCCTGGAAAGGTGCAACGGTCACGGTTCGGTTGCAACCGGGCCCCAAGGGAACTTTCCCTGCTGCCTCCGCGTGGGAATTGGTAGCGTAACAAAAAGCTCATCACCCACATCCACATGGAGGAATCCCGCAATGGCACTTGGCGGCAACCCGATCTTCAACGGAAAGAATTTCCGTGGAGCCACCCAGGCACCGCCTGTCCCGCAGGCTCCCTACGGCGCTCCCTACGGCCAGCAGCCCTATGGCGGCCAGGCACCGTACGGCCGCCAGCCCTACGGCCAGCAGGGCTGGGGCACGCAACCCCAGAGCATGACCGACGAGCAGCTGCGGCAGATGTACAGCCAGCCCTCGGCCGGCCCCGCAGACACCGGCAGGATGACGTTCGACGACGTCATCATGAAGACCGCGGCCTGCCTCGGCGCCGTGCTGGTGGGCGCAGCCATCACCCTCACGGTGGGCCTGCCGCTGGCGTCAATGCTGATGATTGTCGGCGCCCTGGGCGGGTTCGTGCTGGCCCTGGTCAACACCTTCAAGAAGCAGCCTTCGCCGGCACTGATCCTTGCGTACGCGGCGCTGGAGGGCCTCTTCCTCGGCGGACTCACCAGGATCCTTGACACCCAATTCCCCGGTGTGGGGCTGCAGGCGGTCATCGGTACCCTGTCCGTATTTGCCGTGACCCTGGTGCTCTTCAAGAGCGGCAAGGTCCGGGCCACCCCCAAGGCCATGCGGTTCTTCATGATCGCCATCATCGGCTACGCCGTGTTTGCCCTGGTCAACATGGTGCTGATGTGGACCGGCGCCCTGCAGCAGCCCTTCGGCCTGCGCAGCGTCGAGATCTTCGGGATCCCGCTGGGCGTCTTCATCGGCCTGCTCGCCATCGGCCTCGCCGCCTTCTCGCTGATCATGGACTTCACCAGCATCGAGGAAGGGGTCCGCAGCGGAGCCCCGCAGCGCTTCTCCTGGACGGCTGCATTCGGGCTGACCGTCACCCTCGTCTGGCTGTATGTGGAGATCATCCGCCTGCTGGCCATCCTGCGCGGCGACGACTAGGCACCCGGCCAGCTTCCGCCGTCGTAAACCAACAACCGTGGGCTCCACCAGACTGGTGGGGCCCACGGCCGTTAAGGGCTGACGGCATCAGGCTGCCGCGGCGTCCCTAGGCAATGCGCATGGCGCCGGCGGCAGGGGAAACGGTAAAGATGTCCGGCGCCTTGAAGCCGGCGTCGGCAAAAGCCTGGGTGACGGCGGCGCGCACCTTCTGCTCGGCGTCCACCGGGGTCAGCGCAATCGCAGCTCCGCCAAAGCCGCCCCCGGTCATGCGGGCACCAATGGCCCCATGGGCCCGCGAGGTGTCCACGGCCAAGTCCAATTCCGGGCAGGAAATTTCAAAATCATCGCGCATGGAGGCATGGCTGGCGTCCAGCAGGGGACCGATGGCGCTGGGACCGGGGCCGCCCAGAAGCTCCACGGCCTGGAGCACGCGGTCATTTTCGGTGACAACATGCCGCACCCGGCGGAACGTCACCTCATCCAGCAGGCCGCTTGCCTCCTCAAGGTCAGCCACCTCGACGTCCCGCAGTGCCTTAACCCCCAGCACTTCCGCCCCAAGCTCGCAGGATTCCCGGCGTGACGCATAGCCCCCGTCGGCGTGGGAGTGCGACACCTTGGTGTCAATCACCAGGAGCACCAGGCCTGCGGGTTCGGTCTCGAAAGGAACCAGGCTTGCCTTCTGGTCCCGGCAGTCCAGGAAGACGGCGTGGCCCTTCGAGCCGCGAAGGGACGCTGACTGGTCCATGATCCCGGTGGGCGCACCCACGAAGTCGTTCTCCGCACGCTGGGTTGCCAGCACCATGTCCTGGGCCGACAGCCCGGCACCCGTGAGGTCGTTGAGCGCCGTGACGACGGCGCATTCGATGGCGTGCGACGACGACAGGCCGGCACCGAGCGGGACGTTCGAGTCCAGGAGCAGGTCCAGCCCGGGAACGGTGATGCCCCGCTCCCGGAGGGCCCACATGACGCCGAGGGGGTACTTGGTCCAGCCCTTCGCTGTTCCCGGCCGCAGGGTGCCGAGGGTGGTGGTGACCACGCCCTGGTCGCCGTACGTGGACAGGAGCCGCACGGTTGAATCCTGGCGGGCCGCGATGGCCACCCGGGCGGTGCGGTCGATGGCGAAGGGGAGGACGAAGCCCTCGTTGTAGTCCGTATGTTCGCCGATGAGGTTAACCCGGCCCGGTGCCTGCCAGATGCCGTCGGGAGCGCCTCCGAACTCGAGTTCAAAGCGGGCGCCGAGACTTTGGGCGGCGGGTGCGGATGCGGGCGCGGCCTTGGCCGGATCCTGGGTGCTCACGCGGAAGCTCCTTCCGGGGTGGCCGCCCTGGCGGCGGCAGGCACGGACGACGGCGGGACCGCAACACTGCGCAGCCGTTCCGCCACAATTTCGGGGGTGGTGTCGTTGATGAAAGCGCCCATGGCCGCTTCGGAGCCGGCCAGGTACTTCAGCTTATCGGCCGCCCTGCGCGGGGAGGTGAGCTGAAGATGGAGGTAGCCCGCCGGCCGGAGGAAGTCATCCAGCGGCGCCTGGTGCCAGGCGGAGATGTAGGGAGTGGGCGTGGGGTACAGGGCATCCACCCGCTTGAGCAGGTCGAGGTAGACGTGTGCCAGCTCGTCCTTTTCCTCTCCGCCCAGTGCAGCCAGGTCCGGCACCCGGCGGTGGGGGACGAGGTGGATCTCCAGCGGCCAACGGGCCGCGAAGGGCACATAGGCGCTGAAATGCGTGCCTTCGAGGACCATTCTGCTGCCGTCTTCCCGTTCGGCCCGCAGCAGGGAACCGGTCAGGGTGTCCCTGCCGTCCTGCGCGTCGTAGTACTTCCGGGCGGCCGCCCCCAGGGTGCCGGCCCGCGGGGTGATGTAGGGGTAGGCATAGATCTGCCCGTGTGGGTGATGCAGTGTCACGCCAATGTCCGCGCCGCGGTTTTCGAACGGGAACACCTGCTTGACGCCGGCCATGGCGCTCAAGGCAGCGGTACGCTGCGCCCAGGCCTCGATCACCGTGCGGGACCGCTCCCCGCTGAGGCCGCTGAAGGACCCGGTGTGGTCGGGGGTGAACGACACTACTTCGCAGCGGCCGTACGCCGGGCCTTTCGTTCCCCATGCGGCGTTGTCAGGCACGGGTCCCAGGGCCGGTCCCAGCGAGGGGAACCGGTTTTCGAAGACCACAACGTCGTAATCCGGGGCAGGGATCTCGGAAGCGTTGGCGGGCGTGGTGGGGCAGATGGGGCACTGGTCTGCCGGCGGCAGGTGGGTGCGGGCCTGGCGGTGCGCGGCGACGGCCACCCATTCGTCCGTCAGGGCATCGAAGCGCACCTCGCCCGGCTCCCCGCGAGGGGGCAGGCCGCGGTGGTCGGTGGTGAGGTGCCCGGCGCGTGACGTGCTGGTGCTGTCATCGTCGAAGTAGATCAGCTCCCGCCCATCGGAGAGTCTGGTACTGGTAATCCCTGTCATACAAAAAGTCTTGCATAAACGATCAAGAATGAATAGTTAACAACAAAAAGTAACAAAGGGGGATGGAAGGGCCATTCGTGCCATGTACGGTAATGCCCATGACAGCCTCTTCCGAACACGGAACCTCCACCCGCTCATCCGCCCTGTCCTGCGCCACCGGCCGGCAATACGAGCTTCGCCGGGGCGACGCCGTCGCCGTGGTCACGGAGCTCGCTGCAGGGCTCCGCTCCTTCAGCCGGGGCGGGGTCCTGCTGACCGAAACCTACGGCGATGATCAGATCGCCCCCGGTGGGGCAGGCATCACCCTGGCGCCCTGGGCCAACAGGGTGGAGGACGGGGTCTGGTTCCTCGACGGCCGGAAGCAGCAGCTGGACATCACCGAAGTGTCCCGCAACAACGCCAGCCATGGCCTGCTTCGGAATACCGGCTACGCGGCGGTTGCGGAGTCGCAGGACGCCGTGGCACTGGAGGCCACAGTTTTCCCGCAGCACGGCTATCCGTTCCTGGTGCGCCACAGGGTGGAGTACCGGCTTTCGGAAGACCTGGGGCTGCAGGTCAGGCAGACCCTCACGAACGACTCGGCGGCGGCCGCCCCATTCGTTCTGGGCGCCCACCCCTACCTGCGGCTTGGTGACACCCCGGTTGAGGAACTGCAGCTGACCGTTGCCGCCGGCACCCAACTGGTGACCGATGAGCGATTGATTCCCCGCAGTTCGGCCCCTGTAGCCGGGGATGTGGATTTTCGGTCCGGGCGGCACATCGCGGACCTGGCGGTGGACGTGGCCCTGACGGACCTCAGCTTCGAAGGGGGCAAGGCGCGGCACACCCTCGCGGCGTCCGACGGCGGGGAGGTGTCGCTGTGGCAGGACGAGGCCTGCCGCTACGTCCACATCTTCGTGAGCACGGTGTACCCGGGCCGTAGCCGTGCATTGGCGGTGGAGCCGATGACGGGACCGGCCAACGCGTTCAACTCCGGCGACGGTCTCCGGTGGCTGGCTCCGGGGGAGTCCTTCAGCATGCAATGGGGCATCGACTACAAGCCCGGCGCGGCGGGGGAGTAGTTTCCCATCGGGCCGCAGCTGGGGAAGTATTGGCATATGACGCCTAACGAGGACGACGTTACCCTGGCCCGCCCGGTTTCAGCGCCGGCGCCCGCCTCCGCTGCGCCGCTGCGGGTCCTGACGGACCGTGAGCTGGACAAGGACATACCCTACGGCATCCGCATAGCGGCGTCCTGGTCGTGGCGGCTGGGCCTGATTCTCCTGATGGTGGGGACGCTGGTCTGGCTGCTCAGCCACATCACCCTCCTGATCATCCCGATTATGGTGGCCGCCCTCCTCGCCGGTCTCCTGAGCCCGGTCACGGTGTGGCTGAAGCGGCACGGGCTGCCTGCTGGGCTAGCCGTCGCCGTGACGGTCCTCGGGTTCATCGGTGTCATTGTCGGTGCCCTGGCCCTGGTGGGCAGGCAATTGGCGGTGGGATTCGGCGAGCTCTATTCCCAGGCCCTTGAAGGCGTCCGGCAGGTCCAGGACTGGCTCTCTGCCGGCCCCCTGCACCTCACGGCCGCCCAGATCGACCAGTACATCAGGGAAGCCACCGACGCGCTGCAGAACAACAGCAGCAGCATCCTCAGCGGCGCCCTGTCCTTCGGCAGCACCGCGGGGCACTTCGCTGCCGGCATGCTGCTGTCGCTGTTCATCCTGATCTTCTTCCTCCTGGAAGGTGACCGGATCTGGGCGTTCCTGGTGAAGATGCTTCCGCGCAAAGCCCGGGCCGCCACCTTCGGCGCCGGCCGCAGGGGCTGGGCGTCCATGGTCAGCTACGCGCGCATCCAGATGTTCGTCGCGGCAGTGGACGCGCTCGGCATTGGCGTGGGCGCCGCCATTATCGGAGTCCCGCTTGCGCTTCCACTGGGCGTGCTGGTCTTCCTCGGCTCCTTCATCCCGGTGGTGGGCGCCCTGTTGACCGGTATCGTGGCCATCCTGCTGGCGCTGGTGGCCAACGGCCCCATCAACGCCCTGATCATGCTGGCCATCGTCCTGCTGGTCCAGCAGCTTGAAGGCCACATCCTGCAGCCCCTGGTCATGGGCAAGGCAGTCTCGCTGCACCCGGTGGCTGTGATCCTCAGCGTTGCGGCCGGTTCCTACCTTGCCGGCATCCCCGGAGCGCTGTTCTCGGTACCCATCCTGGCCGTAGCAAATTCGGCTGTTCGCTACATCGCCGCAAGAACGTGGGAACATGAACAGGTGCCGGTAATTGCCGGGAAGCCCATCACGGCCGGAGCAGGCGGGGACAACACCATCAAGGACGTTGAACCGCCGTCTGTACCTGGCGCGGGGAAGGACGCGGCGTCCGGCACTCCAGCCGAACACCGCGATGCCCGTGATTCCTCCCCGGAAGGCACCGGGGCAGAACCCAGAGGAGAGTAGTCCGTGAAGATCCTTGAAACCCTTCCCGTCACACTGGACGATGTCCTTGAGGCGCAGAAGCTGCTTGACGGGATTATCGCGCGCACTCCCGTGGAATCGTCGCGGGCGCTGGGGACCATGGTAGGCGGCGACGTCTATTTCAAATGCGAAAACCTGCAGCGCGCCGGCTCGTTCAAGGTCCGCGGGGCCTACGTCCGGATGGCGCGGCTCTCCCCGGACGAGAAAAAGCGGGGAGTGGTGGCAGCCTCCGCCGGCAACCACGCCCAGGGCGTTGCCGTCGCCGCCAAGAGCCTGGGCATCAAGGCCCGGATCTACATGCCGCTGGGCGTGGCACTGCCCAAGCTCGCCGCCACCCGCAGCCATGGCGCCGAAGTGGTCCTGCACGGGCACAACGTGGACGAGGCGCTCGCTGAAGCCCAGCGCTACAGCAACGAAACGGGCATGGTCTTCGTCCACCCGTTCGACAATGTGGACGTGGTGGCCGGCCAGGGCACCGTGGGCCTGGAAATCCTCGAGCAGGTCCCCAACGTTGACACAATCCTCATGGGTGTGGGCGGCGGTGGGCTCCTGGCAGGGGTCGCCGTTGCCATCAAGGCCCGCGCCAGGGAACTGGGCCGGGAGATCCGCATCATTGGCGTCCAGGCGGAAAACGCCGCCGCCTACCCGCCCTCGCTGGCCGCCGACGCGCTGGTGCCGCTGAAGAAGGTTTCCACCATGGCGGACGGCATCGCCGTGGGGCGTCCGGGGCAGCTGCCCTTCAGCATCATCCGCGAGCTGGTGGATGATGTGGTCACCGTCAGTGAAGACTCCCTGGCCCGCGCCCTGATCTTCCTGCTGGAACGGGCCAAGATGGTGGTTGAACCTGCAGGGGCGGTGGGCGTTGCAGCCCTCATGGACGGCAAGATCGAGAACCCGGGAACCACCGTGGCCGTGCTCTCCGGCGGAAACATCGACCCCATGCTGATGCTCAAGGTGATCCAGCGCGGCCTCTCCGCCGCAGGCCGCTACATGACGGTGCGGATGATGCTTGATGACCGCCCCGGCTCACTGGCAACCATTGCCCGCATCATTGCCGAAAACGATGCCAACGTCACCGGCCTGGACCACACGCGGGTGGGAGGCTCCATCAGCATGGGCGACGTCTCCATCACCGTGAACCTGGAAACCAAGGGCCACCAGCACGGTGAGCAGGTCCTCAGCGCACTCCGTGCCGAGGGTTTCCAGCCGATCGTCGTGCACTAGGAACGGGCCTTGGCAGGACTGACGGGCAACGGACGCCTCCCCGGGCGGCAGGCCATCGCGTCCCGCGCGAAGGGCGGGTTGGTGGTGCTGGGCGGCTTTGTGGCTGTGCTGTTCGCCATCGAAGTGGTCAACACACTGATGATGGGGGCCCTCACCCGGACCTTCGGCCTGCGGCCCAGGAGTGCCGACGGGCTGCTGGACATCTTCACCTTCCCGCTCCTGCATGCCAACCTGAACCACCTGCTTTCCAACAGCCTGCCCCTGGTCGTCTTCGGCTTCCTGGTGTTCCTCTCCGGGTTGCGCGTGTTCCTCACCGCCCTTGCCTTCAGCTGGCTCGGCAGCGGGCTGACGGTGTGGCTGATCGGGAACGGCATCACCGTGGGCGCTTCAGGCCTGGTGTTCGGGCTCTTTGCGTTCCTGCTGGTCAGGGGCTTCTTCAACCGCAGTTGGCGCCAGGTCCTGCTCGCAGTGGTCCTTTTCATGGGCTACGGCAGCATTCTCCTGGGCGCCCTGCCGTTCGTGTCCGGATACGTGAGCTGGCAGGCGCACCTTGGCGGGGCCGCCGGCGGCGTGGTGGCGGCGCTGCTGCTTCGTCCGCGCGCGTCTGGGATGCCGGCGAAGTTATAGCAGCCGGCCTGAAGTAGGCCCG
Organism: Arthrobacter sp. SDR-2R; assembly: GCF_057747955.1. NCBI lineage: Bacteria > Bacillati > Actinomycetota > Actinomycetes > Micrococcales > Micrococcaceae > Arthrobacter > Arthrobacter sp. SDR-2R. The sequence continues at coordinate 3,584,680 of NZ_CM173231.1, read as the reverse complement.
GCACAAGGCCTTAACGGGAAGCGGTGGCCGTCCCCTGGGGGGAGGGCCACCGCTTCCCGGTTTCGCGCTGTCCTGTTACGGAGCACTGCGCGTACAAAGCTATGCGCGGAGCTAGCCGGCGTAGGGCTTGGCGGAGAGGATCTCCACCTTGATGTCCTTGCCGTTGGGCGCCACGTAGCTGAGGGTCTCGCCCTCCTTGTGGCCCAGGATGGCAGCGCCAAGCGGCGACTTTTCACTGAAGACATCCAGGTCTGAGTCGCCCGCGATCTCACGTGAACCCAGCAGGAAGGTCTCCTCGTCGCCCGCGATCCTGGCCACCACGATCATGCCGGGCTCCACGATGCCGTCATCGGCAGGCGATTCACCCACATGGGCATCCCGGAGCAGTGCCGTCAGCTGGCGGATGCGGGCCTCAATCTTGCCCTGCTCCTCCTTGGCCGCGTGGTAGCCCCCGTTTTCCTTGAGGTCCCCCTCTTGCCGCGCTGCTTCAATCTTCTGGACGATCTCCGCCCGGCCAGCGCCGGAAAGGTGGTCCAGCTCTGCCTTCAGGCGGTCAAAAGCTTCCTGGGTGAGCCAGGCTGCAGATGCGCTGTTGGTGGTAGACACGGACTTCTCCTCTAGTGGTCCTACAATGCAAAAGACCCCGCCACGGTGGCCACTTGTGGAACAGCAACCAGCTCAGCGGGGTAAAGGTATCTCCCCATTGTAGTCAATCCTCTGGAGATAACCCAACAGGGAAGCGTTCCACGTCACACTGCTCAGGACGCCCCGGCTGGAATCCAGCAGCTGTCCACCACGCCCGATACCGACTCCGACTCCGTGCGCAACGTGACGCGCTGGGCCACCGTCCTGCCGCCGTCGGCCGTTCCATCCGCCACCGAAGGCGGGATGTCCACCACTTTCCAGCCCACCACAGCGAACTTGGAATCCAGCGCCTTCACGGCACATTTCACGGGCTTGCCCGGTTCCCGCGTCACCTGGAAGTCCACCTCGGCGAGCGTGGCATCGGTGGTGCTGTAACCCACGTCCTTGAACGTCACTCCGGAGAGCGAATTCGATGTGGTCACCCACGCCAGGAACCCGATTCCCGCGGCAAGCGCCAGGCCGATCGCGGCCCGGGTGGCCTTAGGGGAGAGCCGGCGCTTTTTAGCACCATACCGATTGGCTAGGCTAGTGTCTGCGGGCGCGGGGCGGGCCGGCTGGTCCGGGGAAGTCACCAGACCAGTTTAGTTCCCTTTCCGCCGGCGCTTTGCGGCGGCTGCAGCTGCCGGCGAGGCAGCGCACCCGCGACACCATCCGAAAGCTGCCACGAGCCGCAAAAGAAGAATTAGGAGCCGTCCCCTCCATGACAGCGTCCAGCAACTCCCAGGTGCCGCTGCGGCTGCTCGCGGTCCACGCCCACCCGGATGACGAATCAAGCAAGGGTGCTGCGACCATGGCCATGTATGCGGCTGCCGGTGTGGACGTGCTGGTGGCAACCTGCACCGACGGTTCCCGCGGCGACATCCAAAATCCTGCGGTGGAAGACGAACCCCACCCCAAGCGGGATATGGCCGGTGCCCGGAGGCTGGAGATGCAGCAGGCTGCCGCCATCCTCGGGATCCGCCAGCGGTGGCTTGGATTTGTGGACTCGGGCCTTCCCGAAGGCGACCCGCTGCCGCCGCTCCCCACCGGATCGTTCGCCACCCTGCCCCTGCACCAGGCCGCGGCGCCCCTGGTGCGGCTGGTGCGTTCCTTCAAGCCGCACGTCATCCTCAGCTATGACGAGAACGGCGGCTACCCGCACCCGGACCACATCATGGCGCACAGGGTGGCCGTGGAAGCCTTCGAGGCCGCAGGCGATCCCGAACGCTATCCGGAGGCGGGGGAGCCATGGGAGCCAGGCAAGCTCTATTACGACCGCGCCTTCAGCCCTGAGCGGTTCCGGGCACTGCACTTTGCGCTGGAGGAGGCAGGGCTGCAGTCACCGTACGCCGAGCGCCTGGCCGCCTGGCTGGAGTCCGACGCCGAGGGGCACACCCCGCCGCCGGCCGCGCACCCCACCACCACCCAGATTGACTGCGGGGACTTTTTCGAAGTCCGCGACGATGCGCTGCGCGCGCACCGGACGCAGGTGGACCCGCTGGGGTTCTTCTTCGCCGTTTCGCCCGACATGCAGCGCCGGGTTTGGCCGTGGGAGGACTATTCGCTGATCCATTCCAGGGTGCCCTCCGAGCTCCCCGAGAAGGACCTGTTCGCCGGGCTAAGATAGACACGGCAGGCTATTTCTATCTTGCGTAGAAGACAGGCGCGGCGACGGCCGGTCCCGTCCGCTTCCTGCTGCATCCGCTCCACCAGAAGGTATTAACCGTGCAATCTCTGCTCCTCAGCCTCGCCACTACGCCGACCCCGCTGCCTACTCCGACACTGCGGGAGGGGATTTCCGAGGACCAGGTGACGCCGGGCCTGCTGGGGTTCATCATGACGGCGTTCTTCGTCGTGGCGACTGCCCTGCTCATTGTGGATATGGTGCGTCGGATCCGCAGGGTGCGCTACCGGGCCCAGGTGGAGGAAGAGCGCCTGGCCGCTGCAGCTGCCGCAGATGTTGACGCCGCGGACGTCCAGGACGGGCGCGACGGCGGGACGCCTCCGGAAGCTACCGATGCCAACGGAAACGGCAGTGCCGGGGGACATCCGCAGCCGCGCGAATAGGGCTGTCCCTTCGGCCGGGCCGGCTCCGGAGTGAAGGGGTTCTAGTCGAGGACTGCCATGGCGATCGCCGCGAAGTGTGCCGCGAAGGCGAGCACGGTGAACGCATGGAATAGTTCGTGGAAGCCGAAGTGGTGGTAGCTGAAATTTGGCTTCTTCAGCGCGTAGAAAATTGCGCCCGCAATGTAGAGGACGCCGCCCACGCAGATCAGCACGGCCGCCGGGATGCTTGCCTGGAAGAACTGCGGCAGGTAGAACAGCGCGCCGCAGCCCAGTGCGATGTAGATGGGCACGTAGAGCCAGCGGGGGGCTTCAGTCCACAGCAACCGGAACAGCACGCCGAGGATGGCTCCGGACCAGATGACCCACAGGAGGATCACCGCCTGCTGGCGTTCCAGGAGAGTCCATGCCAGCGGCGTATAGGTGCCGGCGATCACCAGCATGATGTTGGTGTGGTCGAGCCGCTTCAAAACGAGCTTGACGCGCGGGGACCAGTTGCCGCGGTGGTAGACGGCGCTGACGCCGAAGAGCAAAACACCTGTGGCGGCGTAGATGGCGGACGTGATCCGGCGGTCCGTGGTGGGGGCAATGACAACCAGGATAATCCCGGCGGCAAGGGCGAGCGGGGCCGTGACCGTGTGGATCCACCCCCGCCACTTGGGCTTGATCATCAGTAGTTCCGCGAGGCGGACGGCGGCGTCATCCATGGCGCTGGGCCCTGGTTCCGCGGCGGTGTTCCGCTCCTCCGGCTGGGGGTCCCGGGAGGCGTGCGGAGAGTCGCTGTTCATGCCAACAGAATAACTTACGGGCCGGTAAGTTACCCGCGGGTAACATCCCTGCTTTGATGTTCCCGGGGTACTGGCCGTGCCAGCCGGCCACGGGCGGTAGCCTAGGATGTGGATGTACGTACGGCAGGAAAGTCAGGTGAGTGGACGCGTGGAGTTGCCCGGGTTCCTCTATGGCTATTACGAACGCCGGCTGCTTAGGGACCTTCCCCGCGACCGGATCCCCCGCCATATCGGCGTCATGGTGGACGGCAACCGCCGCTGGGCCAAGCAGTTCAACGCACCCACCAGCCAGGGCCACCAGGCCGGGGCGGACAAAATCCACGAATTCCTCGGCTGGTGCCAGGAACTCGGTGTAAAAGTGGTGACGCTCTACATGCTGTCCACGGACAACATGAACCGCTCCAGCGAGGAACTGGACCTCCTGATGGGCATTATCGCCAACACCCTGGACCGGCTGGACGAGGACGCCAACATCTCGGTACACGCCATGGGCGCACCTGAACTGCTCCCGGACTACCTGGCCGAGCGCCTTAACAAGCTCACCGCCAGGACACCCGTCCGGGAAAAAATCCATGTCAACGTGGCGGTGGGCTACGGGGGCCGGCGTGAAATCGTCGACGCCGTCAGGGAACTCCTGCACGACGCCGTCGCCAAGGGCATGGACATCTCCAAGCTTGCCGATGACCTGTGCGTTGATGACATCTCACGCTTCCTGTACACGCGCGGACAGCCGGATCCGGACCTGGTGATCAGGACGTCGGGGGAGCAGCGGCTATCCGGCTTCCTCATGTGGCAGAGCGCCTACAGCGAGTTCTACTTTTGCGAGGCCCTCTGGCCTGCTTTCCGCAAGGTGGATTTCCTGCGCGCCCTGCGCGACTACGCCGGCCGCCAGCGGCGCTTTGGCACCTGAAACCCCCGGTTCATAACAAGTTCACACACCTGCGAGAGAAATCGCCGCGTAATGGTTGCGGAAATTACCCCGGGTGGATTTACGTTATATCCATCAGCAGGCAAAACCGCCGGCTGATCGGGGAGGCCAGTACATGGAGCGAAACATCGCACCGGTTGTATGGGAGGCCGGACCCGGCCTCTTGGCCGAGCCGCCTCACCAATAACAATTCCGGGCTGGCGCCCGGGGCTGGAGTCGATGTGGCTACTTCTGAACAACTGCCCGAGGTCCTGTTTGGACTGGGTGGAAAAGCTACCTCTCGCGCCGAGCGAGCTACCTCTGAAACCGGCGCAGCAACTGATGCTGCGGCCGGTTTTGCTGTCTCCGGAAGGGAAGCCGACATCCACACCTTCGTCATCGACACCTCCGTCCTCCTCTCGGATCCGCGCGCACTCCTGCGGTTTGCCGAGCATGAGGTAGTGGTTCCCGTCGTGGTCATCACCGAACTCGAGGCCAAACGGCATGACCCCGAACTCGGCTACTTCGCACGGAAAGCCCTGCGGCTCCTGGACGACCTCCGGGTCAAGCACGGCGGCCTGAACCAGCCCCTTCCCATCGGCGACGAGGGCGGGACCCTGATGGTGGAACTCAACCACATCTCGTCCGAGGTGCTGCCGTTGGGCTTCCGCAGCGGGGACAACGACAGCCGCATCCTCGCCGTCGCCAAAAACCTTGCCAACGAAGGACGCAACGTTACCGTCGTGTCCAAAGACCTGCCCATGCGGGTCAAGGCGTCCGCCATGGGACTTACCGCCGACGAGTACCGCAACGAACTGGTCAAGGACTCCGGTTGGACGGGTGTTGCCGAAATCGAAGCGGACGAACAGGAGATTTCCACCCTGTACGGCCACGAGCCCGTCTTCATCCCCGCGGCCGCCGAGCTGCCCGTCAACACCGGGCTGGTCCTGCTGTCCAACCGCGGCTCCGCGCTCGGCCGGGTGGGCGCCGACAAGCAGGTGCGCCTGGTCAAGGGCGACCGCGACGTGTTCGGCCTCCACGGCCGGTCCGCCGAGCAGAGGCTGGCCATCGACATGCTGATGGATCCCGCCGTAGGCATCGTTTCCATTGGTGGCCGCGCCGGCACCGGCAAGTCTGCCCTTGCCCTCTGCGCCGGCCTCGAGGCGGTGCTGGAACGCCGCGAACACCGCAAAGTGATCGTCTTCCGGCCCCTTTACGCGGTTGGCGGACAGGAACTGGGCTACCTGCCAGGTTCGGAGTCCGAGAAAATGAACCCCTGGGCGCAGGCCGTGTTCGACACCCTCGGGGCCTTGGTCAGCCAGGAAGTAGTGGAGGAGGTCATGGACCGCGGCATGCTCGAGGTCATGCCCCTCACCCACATCCGCGGACGTTCCCTGCATGACGCCTTCGTGATCGTCGACGAAGCACAGTCCCTGGAAAAGAACGTGCTCCTGACGGTCATGAGCCGCATCGGCCAGAACTCCAAGATCGTCCTCACCCACGACGTCGCCCAGCGGGACAACCTGCGGGTCGGCCGCCACGACGGAATCGCCGCCGTCGTCGAAACCCTGAAAGGACACCCCCTCTTCGGCCACGTCACCCTGACCCGCTCCGAACGCTCGCCCATCGCCGCCCTGGTCACCGAACTTCTGGAAGGTTAGCGACACCTCGCCGAGGGCCGTGGCCGGGTTCGTCCCGCCACGGCCCTTTTCGTGCGTGGCAGTGGTTGGGTTCGCGGGGCCACGGCCCTTCTCCGTCGCTTAGACACAACGCATAGGGCCGTCTCCGGTCGCTGGGCGACCTCCGGCGGCCGATGCGTCGCGATGCGCTCCTACGAGAAGGACCGCAGCCCCGCTCGAGCGGGATCCCTACCGGAAGTGTTCAGAAGGCGCGCCCTGGCACACGTCCGGTTCGAGTCCTTCGTGGAGGAGCGCATCGCCGAACGGAGCAATGCGTCGGGAGGTGTCTAAGCGACGGCGAAGGACTCGGGGCGGACGAACCCTGCCACGGTAAGGCAATCAGGTGACCTTGAGGAACTTGGCCACAGCCTCGTGGCCCTCTACCTTCAGCTCCCAGTCGGGGCGCTTGAAGGTCTCCGGGGTGACGCGGATGTGCTGGAGTGTTTCGATTTTGGGGCCCCAGGCTTTGCGGGTGGTGCCGTTGAGTTCGTAGCCGAGGGAGCGGGACACGCCAAGGGAGGCGCTGTTCCAGATGGCTGCCTCGGATTCGGCGACTTCTGCCCCCAGCCAGTCAAAGGCCCAAAGGACGACGGCGGCACGCATCTCCTTGCCCAGGCCGCGGCCTTGAACGGACTGCTTGAGCCAGGATCCGGTGGTGACTGTCCTGAGGGCCGCGAAGTCCTTGGCTCCAACGTCCTGGCAGCCGGCGAACTGGCCTTCGTGCCAGATGCCGAGGAGCAGCGTCCAGCTTTCGGGCGTGCATTCGGCCCGGCAGCGCCAGTACCAGCGGGCCATGTTGGGGCCCAGCTCCTCGTCGGGCAGCTCGGTCCAGGGAGTGCTGAAGGGGTTCCTGCCGGCGTCATGGATTCCGCCCCGGGCCGCCGCCACGGCCGCGGGGATGTCCTGGTCGGTGATGGGGCGCAGCTCCAGCCGCGGCGTGGACAGCGTGAGGTCGAACAGCGGCCAGATGGAGCCCAGGGTAGTCATCCGCGAAGCCTAGCCGATCGGTGGCATGCGGGGTTGTCATGCCTTGGCGGCGATGTCCCAGCTGATGTGCCGGCGGACGTCGGTGAGATTCATGGACTGTGCCAGGAAGAGGTCATCGAGCATGTACTCATCCACGGCGAGGATCCGGATCCAGTGGCCATACTCCCCGGTTTCCTGCTCCAGTGACTGGCTGGATACGCAGACGCCGGTACCCATGTCCACCCGCAGGAGCGAACTTCCGGGAAGGCAGAGGGGGGCGGCAGGATCGCCCGGGCGGTAGGCGGCGCTGGGGGCCACCACCGCCTCCAAAACCGGCCGGCCTTCGTGCTCGGCGAAGCGGGTGTCCCGGATGTCCAGGGCGTTGCTGCCCGGGAACTCGATGGGCACGGGGGCGTTCCCGGCCAATTCCACGGGGTCCAGGGCGGCTGAAAAGCGTCCATTTCCGAACCCGGGCTCGCCGTAGGCGGCTTCCGGCCGGCGGCGGACCAGTCCGGCGTCGTCGTACACGGGTGTGACCAGGTGCGGAGGGAGCAGCCAGGACTTACGGGTGGCGCTGACGTAGATGCCGTCGCGGGAGTCATTGATGCCTGTGGTGCTGTGAAGGACCAGGCCCTCAGGGCTTTCAAGGCGGAGCGCCCCCGGCCGGCGGAGCCACGCACGGACGAAGGTGCACCGGGCGTGGGAGCTGACGCAAAGGCCTGGTCCCAGTACTCAAAACGCAGCGCCTGCCACTTCCAGGGGGAAGACCGGCAAAGGTTCCGGAACATCGCGGCCAGGTCCGCGGGGACGGAAGGAGGGCCCGGAACCGCCCGGCGCCGGGAGTCCCAGGTCGACATATCCACATTTTACGCGGGGGTGCTACGGGCGGAATGGTGGATCCAGTAGCATCCGAGGGGTGATCGGACGACTCGGCGAACTCTGGCAGCACACCCCGCTGGCCTTCTGGCTGGTACTGGCGGCCTGCCTTTACTTTGCGGTGATAGCGGTCCGGCTCACCATTATCGACGTCCGGCACCACCTCCTGCCCAACAGGATCGTCTTCCCGTCCTATGCGGTGGCCGGTGCGCTCCTCCTGGCGGCGGCCGCGGTTGCCTGGGCCGGTCCCGTGCCGACTGCAGGGAACACCGGCGGGATCCTGGCCATCCCTGCCCTCCGCGTTGTGGCCGGCGCCGCGATCCTGTGGCTGTTCTATTTTGTCCTCCGGTTCATCTATCCGCCGGGGATGGGGTTTGGCGACGTCAAGCTGGCGGGAGTGCTGGGAATGTACCTTGGCTACCTCAGCTGGGGCCATCTGTTCGCGGGCACGTTCCTGGCGTTCCTGCTGGGCGGGTTGTGGTCACTGGCCCTGCTGGCGGCCCGGCGGGGCACCCTGAAGTCCGCCATCCCGTTCGGCCCGTTCATGCTCGCCGGCGCCGCCGCCGCGATGCTGCTGCCCGCGTGAGCTGCCTGCGATGTTGCCCGGGCTGTTCGATAGGCTGGCGGTATGCCTGCACCTGAATACGTCCTGAAGCTGCGCGAGAAGATCGGCAACGATCCCATCTGGGTCCCCGGGGTGCGGGGTGTCGTGGTGGATGATGCGGGCCGTATCCTGCTGGCCCAGCGGGCAGACAACGGGCAGTGGGCGCTGGTGAGCGGCATGCTGGACCCGGGGGAGCAGCCTGCACGGGGGCTCATCCGGGAGATCTTCGAGGAAACAGCTGTGGTGGCCGAAGCGGAACGTGTGGTGTCCGTGGGCGCGGTGGGGCCGGTTACCTATCCCAACGGTGACATCTGCGAGTTCCTGGACGTGGTGTTCCTGTGCCGTTACGTCTCCGGCGAAGCCAGGGTCAATGACGACGAATCCCTGGCTGTTGGCTGGTTCAGCATGGACGACCTTCCCGAACTCATGCCCGGCCACCTCACCAGCATCCGCCAGGCACTGGCGCCCTCCGGAGCCGTCCACTTCGAGCCCTGAAAAAGCGGGTATCCGACGGCGGTCAGCGGCCCGGCGAAACCAGCTCGCCGTCGTCGTCCTTCACGTGGTCCCCGCGCCCACCTGCGTCATAATCAGTGTCCCGTCCAGTGTCCGCCTTGGTGCCGGCGGCGCCTGCGGGAGCTCCGGCGAGGCCGGCGGCGAGCCGCTCGGCTTCTTCGCCGCCCACTGCCTCGCCGCGGGCCACCATCCCGGCCGTGTCCGAGAGCGGAATTTGCTTCAGCGTGAGGGCCAGGAGCAGTGCCGCGGCGATGAAGGGGAGCAGGTACCAGAACACCGGTGCCAGCGAGTCGGCGTAGGCATTTACGATAGCGTCACGCAGTTGCTCCGGGAGCTGGTTCAGTGCCTGCGGGTCCAGGGTCCGGGTGGACTGCCCGGCCTGCTCAGCGGTAGCACCTGCCCCCGTGAAAGCGTTGGTCAAGGCCTCCGAAAGGCGGGTGGTGAAGATCGAGCCGAACACCGCCACGCCCATGGCTGCGCCCACCTCGCGGAAGTAGTTGTTGGTGCTGGTGGCGGTGCCGATCTGGTCGGCCGGAACGGAGTTCTGGACCACCAGGACCACCACCTGCATGATCAGGCCGAGGCCGGCCCCGAACAGGAACAGCTGGACGCAGATCACCCAGATGGGGGTGCTGGCGGCAAGCGTGGTCATCCACAGCATGGCGGCCATGGTGAGCACGGCACCGAGGATGGGGAACATCCTGTACTTTCCGGTCCTGGAGATCCGGATACCGGAGTAGATGGACGTGCCCATCAGGCCTGCCATCATCGGCAGCATCAGCAAACCGGATTCGGCTGCCGACGTGCCGGACGACATCTGCAGGAAGGTGGGGACGAACGCGATGGCGGAGAACATGCCCAGGCCAAGGGTGAAGCCAATGGCCGTGGCATTGATGAAGATCCGGTTCCGGAACAGGCTCAGCGGAATGATGGGGTCCTCAGCCCGCCGCTCCACCATCACGAAAGCGGCGGCGGAAACCAGCAGTCCGGCACCAAAGGCCCAGGTGAGGGGTGAATCCCAGCCCTCGTCCTTCTTGCCGCCAAAGTCGGTGAAGAAGATCAGGCAGGTGGTGGCCGCGGACAGCAGCACAACGCCCAGCACGTCAATCCGCTTTTCTGCCTTCTTGTTGGGAAGGGTCAGGGCGAACCAGGCAATGGCGAACGCAGCAAGGCCAACCGGGATGTTGATATAGAAGGCCCATTCCCAGGTGAGGTGGTCCACGAAGAAGCCGCCCAGCAGCGGTCCGGCTACGGCCGAGAGCCCGAAGATGGCGCCGAGCGGGCCCATGTATTTGCCGCGCTCCTTGGCGGGAACGATGTCGGCGATGATCGCCTGGGACAGGATCATGAGGCCGCCGCCGCCCAGGCCCTGGATGGCGCGGAAGATGACGAAGCCCCAGAAGTCGGTGGCCAGTGCGCATCCAACAGATGCCAGGGTGAAGAGCGCGATGGCCACCAGGAAGAGGTTGCGCCGGCCCAGGATGTCGCCGAACTTGCCGTAGATGGGCATCACGATGGTGGTGGCCAGCAGGTAGGCGGTGGTGATCCACGCCTGGTGCTCCACGCCGCCCAGCTTGCCCACGATGGTGGGCATGGCGGTGGAAACGATGGTCTGGTCCAGGCTGGAGAGGAGCATGCCCGCGATCAGTGCGGAGAAGATAATCCAGATGCGTTTTTGCGTCAGCAGCAGGGGTCCTGCCGGTGCCTTGGTGGTGGCGGTGCTCATGGTTGTCCTTTTGCGGCAGTGTCCGGGATATCGAAGGGTTGGGAAAACAGGACGCTGGCTGCGGAGATGTTCTCCAGGAGCAGGTCCGGGTAACTGCGGGTGTTGCCGTCGGAGAAGTAGGCCATGCTGCTCTTGCGGGCGATGGTACTGAGCAGCACTACGGCCATTTGCACCACGGGGTGGTCGGGGGCCACTCCTTCGCGGCGGGCCACGTCCATGGCGAACTGGGCTTCGCGCTGCTCCGTGACGCCAATGATGCGGAGGATGAGCTGGGGCTCCTTGTGGACGACGCCAATCAGCTGCCGGGTTTCCTCTTCGGAGGCTGACATGCCCTCGGCCAGGCGGAGCGAGAGCCGGATGAGGTCGCGAAAGAGTGTGGGGGAGATTTCGCCGGCGGGAGAGTCTGCTCCGCCGGCAACGAACTCGTCGATGGCTTCGGCCGGGATGTCGTCTTCGGCGTGCCCGATGATGGCGTCTTCCTTTGTGGGGAAGTAGTTGAAGAAGGTGCGGCGCGATATTCCGGCGGCGTCGCACACTTCCTCCACGGTGTAGCCGTTGAGGCCCCGCTCGGCGGTCATGGCGCGGGCGGTTGACGTGATGGCGCTGCGGGTGGCTGCACGTTTCCGCTCCCTGAGGCCCTCCGAACTTGCACTCAAACTCATGGAGTAAAGTTTTGCACTATTCAGTTATCCGTGCAACTTATGAAAGAGGCCTTAATAGCAGTACGACGACGGCCGGCACCTTTCGCAGGAAAGGTACCGGCCGTCGTCGTACTTTTGGGCGGTGGTTCGTCAGGCCTTGTGGGCGGGGGACGTCATGGTGGTGACGTCCAGTGCCTTCTCGAGGTCGGCCTCGGAAACCTTGCCGTCGCCGTCGCCGACGAAGCCGAGCTTCTCGGTGGCCTGGCGGATGGTCAGGCCCTCCTTGACGGCGGTCTTGGCGATCTTGGCGGCGTTCTCGTACCCGATGTACTTGTTCAGCGGGGTGACGATGGACGGGGAGGCCTCGGCCAGGAAGCGGGCGCGCTCCACATTGGCCGTGATGCCGTCGATCATCTTGTCGGCCATGACCCGGCTGGTGTTGGCCAGCAGGCGGATGGACTCCAGCAGGTTCGCGGCCATGACCGGGATGCCCACGTTGAGCTCGAAGGCGCCGTTGGTGCCGGACCAGGCGATGGCGGTGTCGTTGCCGATGACCTGGGCAGCGACCATGATGGACGCTTCGCAGATGACCGGGTTGACCTTGCCGGGCATGATGGACGAGCCCGGCTGGAGGTCGGGGATGGCAATTTCGCCAAGGCCGGTGTTGGGGCCGGAACCCATCCAGCGGAGATCGTTGTTGATCTTCATGAACGAGATGGCGATGTTGCGCAGCTGGCTGGACGCCTCGATCAGGCCGTCGCGGTTGGCCTGCGCCTCAAAGTGGTCGCGGGCTTCGGTCAGCGGCAGGCCGGTGTCCGTTGCCAGCAGCTCGATGACGCGCTCAGGGAAACCGGCAGGGGTGTTGATGCCGGTGCCCACGGCGGTCCCGCCCAGCGGAACCTCGGCAACACGGGGGAGCGAAGCGTTGATGCGCTCGATGCCGTAGCGGACCTGCGCGGCGTAGCCGCCGAACTCCTGGCCCAGGGTCACCGGGGTGGCGTCCATGAGGTGGGTGCGGCCGGACTTGACGACGTCCTTGAACTCAACAGCCTTGCGCTCCAGCGACTCGGCAAGGTAGCCCAGGGCGGGAATGAGGTCGTTGATCAGGGCCGAGGTGGCAGCTACGTGGACCGAGGTGGGGAACACGTCGTTTGAGGACTGCGAGGCGTTGACGTGGTCGTTCGGGTGGACCACCTTGTCGCTGCCGGCGGCCTTCAGGGCGCGGGTAGCCAGTTCGGCCAGTACCTCGTTGGTGTTCATGTTCGAGGAGGTGCCGGAGCCGGTCTGGAAAACGTCGATGGGGAAGTCGCCGTCGTACTTGCCGGCGGCCACCTCATCGGCAGCGTCTGCAATCGCCTTGGCCAGCTCGCCGTCGAGCACGCCCAGTTCTGCGTTGGCCTGGGCGGCAGCCTTCTTGACCCGCGCCAGCGCCTCGATGTGGGTGCGCTCAAGGGTCTTGCCGGAAATGGGGAAGTTCTCCACTGCCCGCTGCGTCTGCGCGCGGTACAGTGCGTTCACGGGGACGCGGACTTCGCCCATCGTGTCATGTTCAATGCGGAACTCTTCAGTGGAAGTCATGGGGCTAGCTTATGGCGATCCGGCGCCCCATCGAAAACCGTTAAGGGAGCTTTGCCGGCGGTCCAGTGGACCGCCGGCACGTGGGTCCTAGAGCTCGCCGATTCCGGAAACAAGGTCGGCGCGGCCCTCTGCCAACCGGTAGGAGAGCCCGATGACCGCGGTGCGGCCGCCCTCGATTGCGTCGGAAATCACACGCGAGCTGTCCGCCAGCCGCTGCGATGTCTGCTTGACGTGCTCCACCACCATGTCGTTGACCTCAGGCTGGTCATTCCGCAGGGACGTCAGGACCGAGGGTGTGATGCGCTCCACGAGGTCGCGGATGAACCCCGCAGGCATGTCGCCGGTCTCAACGGCATCCTTGGTGGCCGTCACGGCACCGCAGCTGTCGTGCCCAAGCACCACGATCAGCGGTACACCCAGCACGCCGACGCTGTACTCCAGGGAGCCCAGGACGGCGTCGTCGATCACCTGGCCGGCGGTGCGGACCACGAAAACGTCGCCGAGGCCGACGTCGAAAATGATCTCTGCGGCGAGCCGTGAATCGGAGCAGCCGAAGATCACCGCGAAGGGGTTCTGTGTCTCCACCAACGATGAGCGGTGGGAGGCATTCTGGTTCGGATGGGAGGACTGGCCTTGTACGAAACGTTCGTTGCCTTCGCGCAGGCGGCGCCAGGCCAGTGCAGGAGTCAGGTTAGTCGTCACGGCCCCACCTTACGGCGTAGGCGCACCCGACGGTGAAACTGTGACGGCGGGGCTGCCTTCAAGGGAGTTGACGACGGCGGCGGCGAGCGTTGCGAATTCGTCCAGTTGCGCGGCGCCGGAGAGGACGATGGTACTGCCCCTGTAGTTGAGCACCATCGACTTTTCACCCTTGCCGGTGTCGCGCAGTTCCCACTCCTTGCCGCCGGCGTTCCGTGAGCCGGTGACGGGGGCGTTTTTGGTCTGCTGGAGGAGCCAGGTGGGGTTGGCGCTCCTGGTCTGCACCAAACTGATGAAGGACGTCTTGGGGGTCACATAGCCAACCTCCCAGGTGGGCACGCCGCTGCCCGTGCCGGCTTCCCACCGGGCGTAGTTGGGGCGGAAGGCATTGCCGGTATCAGGGGCAATGGGTGTGAATCCCGCCACATCCGCAGCGTTGCGTGCCACCGAGGCAACATCGATGTCCGGCCGGTAGCCATCGCCCTTGGGCTGGGGATTCATGAGGACAACGGGCAGGAACGCCGCGATGCTGAGCACCAGGGCAATGATCATGCCGATCACGGAGGCGTTGGCGCGCTTGGCGGCCGCCGCCGGAATGACGGGCTTAACCGGGGTGTCCGCACTGCTGCCGGCGGGGCCGGAACGGCCCTCGGGCTGTGCCTGGCCGGAGCTGGGACTGGTGGCTTCCTGCATGTCATTCACCCCTCTATAGTCGCCCATCCCGGAGCCGGACTTCCATTCGGCCATGTCCCGGGGCGCGAGGGGGGCTGCGGTGCACATTGCGCGGTTGCGTCATGGGCCGCCCTCGGCGCGGTGCCGCGACTATGATCGATAGCAGAGGAATCACCGTCCTGCTGCACCGGCGGGCGGGTTCAATGATCGCCACTCGAAGAAGAGGTTCACGTGTCACCAGCGTCCATGACCCAGAAGTACTCCACGATTTCATCGTCCCTTGCGGTGGGCCACGACGAGCCGGACCGCAACCTCGCCCTTGAGCTTGTCCGCGTCACCGAGGCCGCGGCCATTGCCGGCGGCCACTGGGTGGGTTTCGGCGATAAGAACACCGCCGACGGCGCAGCCGTCGACGCCATGCGTTCCTTCCTGCAGACCGTCCACTTCAACGGTGTTGTGGTGATCGGCGAGGGCGAAAAAGACGAAGCCCCCATGCTGTTCAACGGTGAACGCGTCGGCGACGGCACCGGCCCCGAATGCGACGTGGCCGTTGATCCCATCGACGGAACGCGGCTGACTGCACTGGGCATCAACAACGCCCTGGCCGTCCTGGCCGTAGCCGAGCGTGGCTCCATGTTCGATCCCTCTGCCGTGTTCTACATGGAAAAGCTCGTCACCGGTCCCGAGGCCGCGGACATGGTGGACCTGCGCCTGCCGGTCAAGCAGAACCTGCACCTGATCGCCAAGGCCAAGGGCGTGAAGGTTAACCAGCTCAACGTGATGATCCTTGACCGCGACCGCCACAAGCCGCTGGTGGAGGAAATCCGCGAGGCCGGTGCACGCACCAAGTTCATCATGGACGGCGACGTCGCCGGCGCCATTGCCGCGGCCCGCTCCGGCACCGGCGTGGATGCGCTGATGGGCATCGGCGGCACCCCGGAAGGCATCGTGGCTGCCTGCGCCATCAAGTCCCTGGGCGGCGTCATCCAGGGCCGGCTGTGGCCCACCAGCGACGAGGAAAAGCAGAAGGCAATCGACGCCGGCCACGACCTCGACCGCGTGCTTTCCACCAACGACCTGGTCTCCAGCGACAACTGCTACTTCGCCGCCACCGGCATTACCGACGGTGACCTTCTGAAGGGCGTCCGCTACTCCAAGGACAAGGTCCTCACCCAGTCCATCGTCATGCGTTCCAAGTCCGGCACCATCCGTTTCGTCGATGGCGAGCACCGCGCCGACAAGTGGGAAGGCTACGCCCGCAAGAGCTGATCCGCAGCCACTGCAGGATGTCAGGGCCCCGGGGCACCGCGTGCGCACCGGGGCTTTGCCGTTAATGCCTTGGTATAGGGTTTAAGCCATGATTCCTGCTGTTGTGCCCTGTACTGACCGCGCCCTTTGGGACGAATACGTCGACCGGTTCCAGGGGCATCCGCAACAGCTGTGGGGCTGGGGCGAGACCAAGGCAACGCACGGCTGGTCCGTGGACAGGGTCCTGGTCAAGGCCGGCGAGGAAATCATTGGCTGCGCCCAGTTGCTGGTCCGCAGGCTTCCCGTCCCCTTCCGGGCGCTGGTTTACATTCCGCGCGGTCCCATGTGCTCCGTGGAGAACGCCCAGGTGGTCCTGAACCGGCTGGCCGAGCACGCTGCCCTCCGCCACCGCGGCGTGGCCCTCAGCATCGAACCCGACTGGGACCGCGACTCAGGTTTTGCCGGCGCCGTCGCGGCCGCCGGCTTCCGCGAGTCCGCCAACACCGTGCTCATCCCGCGCACGCTCATCCTGGACCTCACCCGTTCCGACGACGAACTGATGGCGGAGATGTCCAAGTCCACACGTGCGAACATCCGCAAGGCCATGCGAAGCGACGTGGAATTCCGCAAGGTCAAGAACGACTCCGAGCTGGAACAGGTGCTGGCCATTTACCACGACACTGCGGCACGGGCGGGCTTCGGGATCCACGAAGACCAGTACTACCGCGACATCTTCCGCAACCTCGGCGACGCCTCACCGATCATCGCCGCGTTCGACGGCGAGCAGATGCTTGCCTTCACGTGGTTGTCCCGCAGCGGTGCCACCGCGTTCGAGCTCTACGGCGGGGTCTCTGCCGAGGGGCAGAAGCAGCGCGTGAACTACGGCGTGAAGTGGGCGGCCCTGCAGTCCATGCGCGAGGACGGCTGCAGCCGGTACGACTTCAACGGCCTGCTCAACGACGGCATTTCCGACTTCAAGAAGCAGTTCGCCAAACACGAAAACATGCTGCTGGGCACCTGGGACAGGCCGCTGTCGCCGTTCTACCCCGCATACGCCACAGCCATGCCGCTGGCCCGCAAGGGCCTCCAGCAGGGGCGCCGGCTGGTGAAGACCGCAGCCGGCCGTGTCGTGCCCCTGGTCCGGAAGCTGCGGCCGGCTAGCTGACCGCACTATGACAGGAGGGCGACGGCGGCACCCGGGTGGGTGCCGCCGTCGCCCTTTGTTGTTGCCGGCGCGGCCCTGCTAAAGACCGGTGGTCACCGCGAATGCCAGCGCCGTGCCGTCGCTGCCTGCCGCCCGGTGGACGTTGACCGGAGCTTCCGCAGCGGCGATGAATGCGCTGCCGCCGCGCGACAGCTGCAGGTCCCCCTTGGGGGAGTCGAGGTACACGTCACCTGCCACCACGATGATCACGGCCGGTCCGGCCTGGGCCAGTGGAACGGGACCGGCGTCAGGGCCCAGTTCGATGCGCTGCAGCTGGAATTCCCGGAACGGCGGGCGGAAGATGTCCTGGTCCAGCACCGTCTTTTCGGCGTCCAGCATCGGCACGGCCACGGGATGGAAGTCGATGGTGCGCAGGAGTTCGGGCACATCCACGTGCTTGGGCGTCAGGCCGCCGCGCAGGACGTTGTCCGAGGAAGCCATGACCTCCACGCCCAGCCCGTGCAGGTACGCGTGCACGTTCCCGGCAGGAAGGTAGACCGCCTGGCCCGGCTTCAGTGAGATCCTGTTCAGCAGCAGCGAAATCAGGACGCCGGGATCGCCGGGGTACTTTTCGTTGAGGCTGATGGCGGTACCCAGCTCTGCCTGGTATGGCTCAAGCGGAGCCCCGGACACCAGGGCTGCCACCACCAGGGCCGTTTCCTCTGCCACGTCCGTGCCGCCCGTGATCAGCCGTTCGAAGGCTCGGCGGAGCGCCGCACCCTCATCCGGACCGTCGAGGTCGCCAAGAAGGGCCCGGAGCAGCTCCGGCGCCTGTCCGCCGCCATGGAAGGCAGCCGCAACGTGCTGCAAAATCTTCCGGGTCTCCGCAGCCGGCCGGAACCCGCACAGCGCCTCGAAAGGTGTGAGTGCCAGGATCATCTCCGGCTTGTGGTTGTCATCCTTGTAGTTCCGGTGGGCGGCATGGGGATCGATCCCGGCCTCATTTTCGCGCGCAAACCCCTCCCGCGCCTGTTCCAGGCTCGGGTGGACCTGGAGCGAGAGGGGCTGGGCTGCCGCGAGGATCTTGGCCAGGAACGGCAGCCGGGGGCCGAACGCGGAGACGGATTCAGCGCCCAGGAAATGCTCAGGGTCAGAGGAGATGAGGGCATCGAGCGGGCTCCGGGACCCGTCCTCGGGCAGGTGGGCCACCGAGGGAGAGTCAGGGTGTGCCCCGATCCACAGCTCGGCCTCCGGGCGCCCTGACTCGGGACGGCCCAGCAGCGAGGCGATGGCCGTCGTCGAACCCCAGGCGTAGTCCCGGAGGACGTTCTCAATCTCGTACAAAACCGTTCCGTTCCTTATGGGTGGGCAGATGTGTGGCCCTGATGGCTGGGCACTGGGTGTTTGGCCCGATGGGGCTGAAGGTTACAGCGGGGCGCACTGTCCGTTGGTCGCCACGAGTTGGCGGATGGCCTCTTCGTCGCCCGCGAGCTTGAGCTGGGTCAGCATCTCCTCGGTGATCGGCTCCCCATCGGGCGTCGTGGTCACGGGGGTGAAGTCCGACGGCGAGGGCTGCTGGGCGGCATTGCCCGCGGCGGGCAGACTGGCGGGGACGGCCCCGCCAGCCTGGACGTGGCCGGCGCCGGCCTGGGGAACCGTGATCCCGTCGTCGGGAATTCCGGCCGACTGGGCACCCTTGGCGGATGCTGATGCCAGCAGCTGGTCCACGCGCTCATGGATCTGGTCGAAGTCAGGGTTGGTGGAGAACGAGGGGTCGAAGTCGGGCGGTCCGATGGTGAGCCGCTTGACGTCCTTGCCCTTCGCCTTGATGGCGAGGTCCAGGAAACTGCCCAGCTGGGCGGAGGAGATGTTGGACTCCACCACCTTTGTTCCGGCCCGGGCGATGTCCTCGAACTTGGACAGCAGGGTGGCCGGATCCAGCTGCTTCAACATGGCCTGCTGTACGCACTGCTGGCGCTGGATGCGGGAATAGTCGTCCACGTACTCGCGGGAGCGCCCGTACCAGAGTGCCTGGGCGCCGTTGAGCGTCTGGTCTCCGGCGGGGATCCATCCCAGCGGCATGCCGTGGGTCTTGGTGGCCTCGTCGAAATAGCCGCTCATGGGAACCCAGCCCCCGGCTTTGATCCGGATACCCCCCATGGCGTCGATGAGCGTCGAGAAGCCCTCCATGTCAACCAGGACGTAGGCCTGGATCTGCATGCCCAGGGTGCCGGAAACGGCCTCCATGGTCGCCTGGGCGCCGGGGTCTGCCACGCCGGGGTAGAGGTCGGCGTGTTCGTTGGTGACCTCGGTATTGATGGCGTTGATCAGGCATTCGTCACCGCAGTTGTACCCGTCAGGGTAGAGGGCGCGCATGGGGGAGCCGGCGCTGAACTGTGCATTCTGGAAATTCCGGGGGACCGAAATGATGGCGGTCTGCCCCGTCTGGGCGTCCACGCTCAGGATGGAGAGGCTGTCCGGCCGGCGTCCGGTGCGGTCGTCGCCGGCGTCGCCGCCCATCATGAGGAAGTTGTAGCGTCCGTCCACGGGCTCCATGGCCGGGCCGGAGGAAAAGATGTTGCCGATCGCGTTGCGGCCCACGTTCAGCAGGTAGGCGGCGTAGCCCAGGGAGCCGCTTCCCACCACCAGCGCGAGCACCAGGGCGATGCCGACGGCGGGACGCGCCCGCGGAGCCAGCAGGACAGGCCGGATGAGCCGGAGGGTGTTCAGGAAGAGGAAGGCCCAGCCGAGCGCCAGCGCCGCCAGCAGGACCACCAGCACCATCGACGTGATCGGGTTGGTGAGGATATTGATGACCAGGCTCCGGTTGAGCAGCAGCATGGCCACTGTCAGTACCAGGAGCGCCCACACGCAGAGCGTTACGCGCAGGGCAGTCCGCCCCAGCTTCCGGTCCCCGGCGACGAGTTGCGCGCTGCCCGGTACCAGGAGCGTCAACAGGACCAGCACGAACGCACGCTTGGTACGGACCGCGGGGGAAGCACTGACCGGATAGCGTACCGGGTCCGTCATGGAGGCGCCGGAGCCGGTGTTGAGCACGCTGCTGCTGCTGGCCATGCCCGCCGCCCTAACGGCTGCCCCGGAGAGCGCTTGAGCCGCCGGGGAAGACTTCGCTGACTTTTTGCCGCAGGCTGGCCCCCTTGCGGGAGGCGACGGCGTTGAGGTCGGCGGCGAAATCCAGGAGGTCCGCCCGCAATGAAGAGGCAAGCTCATCTGTGCCGGAGGCCAGCATCCGTACGGCCAGGAGCCCGGCGTTCCGCGCCCCTGCGATGGATACCGTGGCAACCGGCACGCCGGCCGGCATCTGGACGATGGACAGCAGGGAGTCCATTCCGTCAAGGGTCTTCAGGGGAACGGGAACGCCGATCACGGGCAGCGGCGTGACGCTGGCGAGCATGCCCGGCAGGTGGGCGGCGCCGCCTGCGCCGGCAATGATGACCCGCAGGCCGCGTTCGTGGGCGGTCTGGCCGTACCGGATCATCTCGGTGGGCATCCGGTGGGCCGATACGACGTCCGCTTCAAAGGGGATGCCGAACTCGGCCAGGGCGTCGGCCGCAGCCTCCATGACGGGCCAGTCCGAGTCGGAGCCCATGACCAGCCCCACCAGGGGACCGGCGCCGGAACCGGCGGCTGTGGTTGCTTCGGCGCTCATGCATTCTCCTCGAATATTGCGGAAGGTTCTTCGGTGCCAACCCGTCCATCACGGATGATGCCTGCCACGGCCGTGGCCCGCCGGCGCACCGCGTCGACTTCCGCGGTTGACGATCCCAGCAGGTTGACGTGGCCGATCTTACGTCCGGGCCGCACTGATTTGCCGTAGCAGTGGATTTTGGCGGCCGGCTCGGCGGCGAGAGCCATGGGGTAGGCGGAGTACAGGTCCTGGTTGTCCCCGCCCAGGAAGTTCTTCATGACCGCGACGGGCGCCAGCGCATCGGTGGCGCCCAGGGGCAGGTTCAGGACGGCGCGAAGATGTTGTTCGAACTGGCTGGTAATTGAACCGTCCTGGGTCCAGTGGCCGGTGTTGTGCGGACGCATTGCCAGTTCGTTGATAAGGAATCCGGCACCGCTGCCCGGTGTTTCGAAGAGTTCCACGGCAAGGACGCCGGTCACATCCAACTCGGCGGCGATGCGCAGGGCGGCGTCCTCCGCGGCGGCAGCAACCTCCAGCGGAATGTCCAGCGCGGGAGCAATCACCTCGTCGCAGACACCGTCCACCTGGATGGTGTGGACCACCGGCCAGGCCCGTGCCTCGCCGTCGGGCGTGCGTGCCACGAGGGCGGAGAGCTCGCGGGTGAACTCGACTTTCGCCTCTGCCAGCAGGGGACTCATGGCGGCAAACCAGTCCCCGGCTTCAGCGGCCTCGTCTGCTGAGCCCACGATCCGGACCCCCTTGCCGTCGTAGCCGCCCCGTGGGGTCTTCAACACGACAGGCCAACCGGTTTCGTCGCCGAAGCGGACCAGCGCGTCCACGTCCGCGACCGACGCCCAGGCCGGGTTGGGCAGTTCCAGCCGGTCGATGGCGGCACGCATGACCAGTTTGTCCTGGGCATGGACCAGGGCGTCCGGTCCGGGCTGGACGTTGACTCCGGCCTCCAGGAGGGCTCGAAGGTGGTCCGTCGGCACGTGCTCGTGGTCGAACGTCATCACGTCCAGGCCCTTGGAAAATTCCAGGAGCGTCTGCAGGTCCTTGTAATCGCCCACCGGCGTGGCCGGTACGGCCGACACTGCGGAAACGTCGTCGCCCTCGGCCAGGACGCGGAGTTCAAAGCCGAGTGCGGTAGCGGCAGGGGCCATCATTCGCGCGAGCTGGCCGCCGCCAACCACGCCTATCACTGGGAAAGTCACATCTGCCAGCCTACCGAAGAGGGGCCCGATCCCGCTTTTCCCGCCCGGCGGGGGACGCAGATTTTACGCCGCTGGGCTACCCGGTCTGCTGGCCGGCAACACATGCTCAAGGCTTTGGGGGCTAAAATGGGCATTTGGCCGTGTGGCCCACAGTTCGGACGGCCATGGAGGGTCATGTTTAGCGCACTTTCAGATCGTATCCGGGGACTCGCCTCACTCTTCTGGCGCGAGGTGGCCAAATTTGGTGCGGTGGGCGGTGTGGCGTTCGTCATCGACAACGGGCTGACGTATTACCTGATGCACGGTCCCATGTCGGACAGCGAGGCGAAGGCCCGCTTTGTGGGTGCCACTGTCGCTACCGTCTTCTCATGGGTGGCGAACCGTTTCTGGACGTTCCGTCACCGCCGCCAGGCCAACATCCTCCGCGAATTTGTCATGTTCGCCATCATCAATGGCATTGGCATCGGTATCTCCACCGGATTCACGGCACTGGCCAAATACTGGATGGGCATCGACGACAAGAACCTGCTGTTCCTGGCGGGTGTGGCCGGCATCCTGGTCGCCACGGTGGTCCGCTTCTTCGCGTACCGCTTCCTGGTGTTCAACGAGGAACTGGACCAGGAGCCGGAGTTCTCCCACGACCACGAGATCATCGAAGCCCACCCGCACAGGGAGCACGCACATGCCGCTGAACGCCCGGCTCCCACCCCGGCCGACGGCGGTCCGCAGGCCTAGGCTGTGCAACCTGATTAACTGCCGTGGATCCGTTCGTCTGCGAGCAGTTTGTCGGTAAGCGCCACGTCAGGATGGGTCAGCACCACGGAGCCGCCCTGCCGCCAGGCCCCCAGCGCGTTGGCCAACGCGGATTCCAGTCCCTGGTCTGCAGCAACATGCACCCTGGCTCCTTCCGAGTGCGGCAGGGCGAAACTGCTGGTCAGTTCGCTGTGCAGGATGGTTCGCCCATCGTGCGTCCGGAGCGCGCAGGCTGAAGGATCCGGGTCGGCGTGCGGCATGAACACATCCCCGTGGGACCGCACCTCCGCGGCGTAGTCAAGGCAGCCGGCGGGAAGCTCCCCGGTCCAGCGCATGGCCAGGGCGGGCAGCGCAACTGCAATAACGGCGTCGTCCTGTTCCCCGGCGCCGGCGGGATCGTCCGTGGCCAGGAAATCTGCCGGGCCGCCGTCGAGCACGGTTTCCAGTCCAAGCTGCCAGCCGGCCAGGGCCCAGACCAAAGCCTTCCAATGGGCCGGCAGCGCGAGCCGCAGGCGCATGCCCGGCTCCGCATCCAGCTCGTCCTGCAACAGGTTGCTGGTCTTGGCCACCCAGTTGTCCAGGACCCGTCCCGACAGTTCCACCCGTTCCGAGTCGGGCCCGTACCAGGTCAGGCGGGGCGCCGTGGAATTTCCGGAGCGAAGGGTGCCCATCAGGTCTATGGCGGGGATTGTCGTCATGGCTTCATCCTGCCACCTTCCCGGGCCTCCCGGCGGTGCCCATTTCCTGGCGGCAGCTTCCTGCCGGCTCCCAGGGTGATAATAATCACATACACTGCTAAGCGTGCTTGCTATTTCGGCGGGGACCGGGTATTTTCCCCGCGGATCCGGAGAATTTGGGGTCCGTTTGGCCCTTATCGGTACCCCGCGGCATCCGCCACGCCGGGGTGAATGGAAATCCCGGGCGTGGCGTGCGCAAACTTCCCAGGTTGGACTGTCTATTATCCCGGCAACGGCTTGACTCGCCCTAGTTACACACGTGTAATTAGGTAACTAAAGCAATTGCGTAAATACCGGCACACAACCGAGTGTCCACGTATCCAGGCAGTGGCTGAAACATCAGGAGGGTCGCCGTGGGGCAAGCAGAGCGTATCCAGGAAGATGCCGTCGTGGCCGGTCAGGCAACGGCAAAATACCGTGCGCGGGGGGTGCCGAGTGATTGGTATGTTGACCCCGCCGATCCTGATGCCGCAGAGCGGTACAACAGGAATTCCGGCAGCATCCTCGAGGACCAGGCCACCGCGTTCCTTGCGGCACACGAGGCCCTCCTTGACGGCGGCGCCGAGCCGGAAGACGACCTGGATCCGCCCATGGAGCTGGCAGCGCCCGGTACCGCCCAGCCGGTATGGATTGGACTTCCGCTCCAGCAGGACTTCGACGACGAGGGCGAACTTGGCTGGCAGACGGACGCATTGTGCGCCCAGACGGATCCGGAAGCATTCTTCCCGGAAAAGGGCGGCTCCACCCGCGATGCCAAGAAGGTCTGTGGTGCCTGCAACGTCAGGTCCCAGTGCCTGGAGTATGCGCTGGCCAATGACGAACGGTTCGGCATCTGGGGAGGCCTTTCCGAGCGTGAGCGCCGGCGGCTAAGGAAGCGAGCAATCTAATTCTTCAGGATGTCCATGTCACTGCCGTTGTGGTCGCCCACAACGGCAGTGCCTATCTGCCCAGAACCCTTTCGGCCCTGGCGGCCCAAACCAGGCCCGTGGACCGCGCCATTGGCGTGGACACCGGATCCCGCGACGACTCGCACAGCCTCCTTCAGGAAGCCTTGGGGGAGGCCGCCACTGTCAGCCACCCCCGGGGCAAGGGCGGTATGGGCGCCGCCGTCTCCGCCGCGCTTGGCGCGCTGGCGCCCTTCGAGGCAACTGTCGACGGTCCGGGTACGGAGTGGGTCTGGCTGTTGCACGACGACGCCGCGCCCGCCCCTGAGGCCTTGGCTGAACTCCTGGGCGCCGTGGAGCGTGCGCCTTCAGTGACTGTTGCCGGCTGCAAACAGCTGGACTGGCATTCGCCGCGGAAGTTGATGGATGTGGGTTTGTCCACCAGCCGGTGGGCGGAGCGGCTTACCCTGATCGACGCTGACGAAATGGACCAGGGCCAGTACGACGGCCGCACTGATACCTTCGCCGTCAACTCCGCAGGCATGCTTGTCCGGCGGGACATCTGGGAACACCTGGGCGGTTTCGACCCCGCCCTGCCCGGCAGCGGCGATGACGTCGACTTCTGCTGGCGTAACCGGCTGGCAGGCCACCGCGTCGTGGTGGTCCCCGCAGCCCGTATGTTCCATGTGGCGCACCGCCCGCACGCCCTTGGAAACCCGTCCGCAGCCCGGAAAGCGCAGGTCCACCTGCGCCTGAAGCACAGCCCGCTCTGGATGGTGCCCCTCCACGGCATCGGTGCACTGCTGGGCAGCCTCTTCAAACTTGTCCTGAGCGTTGTGGTCAAGGATCCCGGCCACGGCATTTCCCAACTCCTTGCCACTTGCGCTGCCCTTGGCCGGCCCGGGGCCGTGGCGAGGGCCCGGCGGACAGCCAAACGCACCCGGCGCATCCGCCGGTCCGTGATCCGCAAGCTCCAAACGCCCCGACGCGAGGTCTGGAGCCACCGCAGGTCGTTGATGGAGGCCCTGGGATCCGACGGGTCTGGCGCAGACCACCTCGTGCAGGATCCGCTCGCGCACCAGCCCACCGGCGATGCCGCGGACGATTTCGCCGCCCTGGCCACCAGCAAACGCGGATGGGTGGGTAACGGCGCCCTGGCTGCCGTCATTATTGCGGCGGTCGCCTCGCTCCTGGCCCTGGCGGGGCTGTTCCGCGCTGGGGCCGTAACCGGGGGCGCCCTGATTCCTGTCTCCGCCCAATTGGGCGATATCTGGCACCATGCCTCGAGCTGGTGGATCAGCCTGGGGGCGGGACTCCCGGGGCACGGCGATCCCTTTGACTACGTGCTCTGGATCATCGGCGTCCTCGGCGGAGGTGACGCCAACCCCGCCATGGCGTGGCTGCTCCTGCTCGGGGCCCCGCTGTCCGGACTCACCGCGTGGTTCGCCGCGGGCGGGGTCACAGTGCGCCGCCGGCTCAGGTTCGTGGCGGCGATTTTTTGGGCTGCTGCTCCAGCACTCCAGGTGGCACTGAACCAGGGTCGCGCCGGTGCGTTGATCGCGCACATCATGCTGCCGCTGGTGGTCCTGGGCCTGCTGCGCGCTACGGGCTCGGCGGTAGGCCACGGCCGTTTCAACCCCGCGTCAGCCCTTGACGACCGGCCGGCCGAACTGCCGCCGGCCAAGGCGGGCATCAACGGGGTGCCATCATGGACGGCAGCCGCAGCTGCCGGCCTTGCGCTGGCGGTCACAACGGCGTCGGCGCCCTCTTTGCTTGTCCCTGCGGCCGCGGTCATCGTGCTCTGCGGGGTCCTGTTGGGAAGGCGCGGGCGGACAGTGTGGTGGGCGCTGTTGCCCAGTGCGGCCTTGTTTGTCCCCTTCGCGTTGTCGACGCTTGACCGGCCGAGGGCACTCCTGGCCGACCCCGGACTCCCGCTGGGATTCGACGCCGCCCCACTCTGGCAGCAGATCCTGGGCCAGCCCCTGTCATTCGACCCTGCTGGCGGCATACAGGGGCTGGCGGCCTTCACGGGCGGACCGATGCCGTGGGCCCTGCTGCTGGCACTGCTGGTCGCCGTGCCCGTGCTGGTCCTTGCCATGGTGGGTCTCCTGGGCCCGTGGGGGCGTGCCGGCACTGCCAGATGGTTCTGGGTTGCCGCGGTGATCTTCCTTGCCGGTGGATGGCTGGCCAGCCACGTTGCCACGGGCCTGAACGAGGACGTCCTAGTAACGCCCTTCACCGGGCCGGCAGTGTCTGCCGCGTCCTTTGCCCTCCTCGCGGCAGCCCTCCTCGGAGCCGAGCAGTTGCTGTCCGCTGCGGCACGGGCTTCCGGTACCGGGGCCAAGACCCGGACTGCGGCACGCGCCGGCCTGGCACTGGGCCTGGTGGTACTGCTGGCAGGACCGTTGGCCGGAATGGCCGCCTGGTCCGCGCAAAACCTGCTGCGCCCGGCCGGAGCAACGGCCGCGCCTTCAGTGGCCACGCTGGGAGATGCCACCAGCCCAGCCCCTCCCGGGGCCGGGGGAGCCCTGGGCGCGCCGCGGCTGGTGGAAGCCACTGCCGGACGGTCCCTTCCCGCCACCGCCATTGACCGGGGGATCGGACCCGAGCAGACACGAACCCTCCTGCTCCGTACCGGCGACGACGGTACCTTCAATGCATCCCTGATGCGCGGGAGCGGCACCACCCTGGACAGCTTGTCTGCCATCGCCTCCGCACGGAACATCATTGGCGCTCCCGGCGCGGAAGAGGTACGTGGCGACGACGACGTCACCGCTGCGCTTCGACGCGTTGCAGCCACCCTGGTTGCCGGGCAGGGCGTGGACCCGCGGACGGACCTGGAACAACTCGGTGTCGGATTCGTGGTGCTCCGCTCCGCGGACACCGCAGCCCAGCTGACCGCCAGCCGGATGGATGCAGTTCCCGGCCTGGTGGCCGTGGGACAGACCGACGTTGGCTGGCTGTGGCGCATCAGCCCGCTGAACCAGCCGGTCATCCAGGCCGCCGATGTTGCCCACCGTGTCCGCATTGTTGATCCCCGTGGCGCGGCCACGGCGCTGGTGGCATCCGGAACTGATGAGGTCGACGCCGCAGTCCCGCCAGGTGCCGAAGGCCGTTTGGTGGTGCTTGCCGAACGCGCTGATCCCGGGTGGACTGCCTGGCTCGATGGGCGGAAGCTGACCTCCACCACCTCAGGCTGGTCCCAGGCGTTTACCCTTCCGGCATCGGGAGGCCGGCTTACCGTCCGGTACGAAAACCCGTGGTCCTTCTGGACTGCCGCCGCCCAGATCACGGTGATCGGACTGACAGCCATCCTTGCCATTCCCATGCCGGCCCGACGGCCGCGGACCGGCCTCTCCCGTGACGAGGGCTCCTTGCGTAAGGAACACCAACATGCATGACCACACCCCACCGGCCACGGCGCAGTCCGATGCCGGAACGCAGCCCGCAACCAAGCAGCCGGCCCCGGAGCGGACCGGGACCGGGACAGGCAGGAAGGCATCCGGCCGCGGCGCTACCCGGCTGCCCGGCGCCAAGGGCCGCGCAGCATCCGCGGCCGGAGTGGCGGCAGGCGTCCTCATCCTTGCCGGCACCGGTGCCGTGGTGGCCGCGGGGTCATTGACGCCGCATCCGGAAACCAGCCGGACTGTGCCGGCCGCGGAAGCCGCTGTTCCCGCAGGAGCCAGCGTCGGAGTCTGCCCCGGGCCTGCGCGGCTGCTGGAAGGCACCGACGCGGGCACTGACGCCCAGTTCCGGCCCGAGTCAGCCACGGCCGCAACCAGGGTCAGCGCCGCTGTGCTTGGCGCGGGCGGCGTGCTGCCGGGGAGCCGGCTGTCAGGACTGGACGGAACGGCCGCCGTCGAAATCGCCAAGGACCCCGGCGCGGCGCCCACTGCCGGCACCCCCCAGGAGCTCCTTGCCGGAGTAGTTGCCGACCGCGCGGTGGACCAGGTCAATGTCCTCAGTGCCAACGCCCTGGCAAACCAGAACGCATCGGCTGCGGGTGCCATGAAGTACATCGCCAGCGACGGCGACCTCCAGGGCAGTGCCGCGGCGACGTGCGCGCAACCCTCCAACGACCAGTGGCTTGCAGGTGCCGCCACCACGCTTGGCCGCACCTCCGTGCTGGCGCTGACCAACGCCTCCAGCACTCCTGCCACCGTGAGCCTGGAGCTGTTCGGGGCGGGCGGTCAGATCCAGGCTCCGGGCAGCCGCGGACTGCTGGTTGCCCCCGGCACCACGCGCAGCGTAGTCCTCGCAGGGCTGGCGCCCAACGAGTCCCAGCTCAGCGTGCATGTCCGCAGCGCCGGTGGCCCGGTTGCCGCGTCAATCCAGCAAAGTGTCCTGCGCGGCCTTACCCCGGGCGGCGTGGATTTCATTAGCCCGGGGGCTGCGCCCGCAGTCCGCCAGGTAATGACGGGGGTGGACATCCAGGATCCGGCCGGTGTCGCTGCACTGACCGGGCAGCCGGGGTACCGGGACGCGGGCCCCGCCCTGGAGCTGACCGTTCCCGGCGCCTCCGACGCCGTGGTGGAGATCAAGCTGTACGGTCGGGACGGCCAGCATGCGCTTCCCTCCGGCGGTGTTATCACCGCGAAAGCCGGGTCAACCACGGAAGTATCCCTGGCCGGGGTTCCTGCCGGCCAGTACACCGTCGCGGCCTCATCCGACGTGTCCTTCGTTGCGGCAGCACGCATGGGCCGCGGCCTCCAGGCGGGGCAGCCCCTGGACGTGGCATGGGCGGCGTCCGCCGTGCGGCTCGGCAGCCAGCACGTGGTTCCCGTTCCCAAGGGAGGACTTCGCCAGCTGGTTTTCGGCGCCCTGGACGCCCGGGCCACCATCACTTACGCACCCATCACGGCTGATGGAAAGGTGCGGCCGGCGGCCACCGCGGACATCGCCGGGGGGACAACCGCCTCCATCAGCATTCCGGCACAGGCCGACGGGGCCGACGTCGTGGGCTATGTCGTGTCCGCGTCAGGCGGCGCAGCCTATGGAGCGGTGCTCGTGGGACAGGACGGCCGGAACGATGTTTCCTCCCTGGCTTTCCTGGCTGCTGCGGCCGGGCGGGAAACAGTCCCGGTCACGCTGGGCTACTAAAGGTTCCCGGCTGCCGTTATCAATAGCGGCGGCGGTACACGGGATCCAAGGTTTCCGGAGCCACGCCGAGCATCTCGGCCGTGTGTTCCACCACCACATCGTGGACCAGGTCCTGGAGCTCTTCCACGCTGGAGCAGGCCTGCTCCACAACCCGCCGGTACACCGTAATCATGGGCCCGTCATCACCGGAAGCGGGTGTGTAGGAACCCATCGGCGGCGTGGTGGCATGGGCGGCCAGCTGCTCAAGGTCCGGCGGGATCTCGTCCACACCAAAGCGCACGCCGTCCAGTGTTTTGCCCCAAATATCGTGCAGCCGCTGGGCTGAATCCAGCACCATGTCGTCAAAGCGGTCGGCACGCGTCCGGTATCCGGGGTGCGTGGGCAGCATCACCTCACCGCGAAGGCCACGCCCGTGGCGGTTCCGGCGCCGCCTGAAGAAGCTCCTGCCGGCAGTCTCCACGCCCGTTGCCGTGCTGGCATCCGGGTCAGCCAACCGGACCGAAAAGCCTGATTCATGGTTCGATGACTGCATACATCGACTCTAAACCCGGGGGAGGATTTACGCGATACATCCCTGTGGTTGCGGAGACGCGTCGGCCCGTGCGCCAATGCGCGGTTTTTGCGCAGCCAAGGGGTAGTCTGTGATGTCGTGGGAGCTATCCGTCAGTGTTCAAGGTCAGCCTGCCGCCAGTCGGCGGTAGCCACCCTGACGTACGTGTATGCAGACTCCACCGCAGTCCTGGGTCCGCTGGCCACGTATGCGGAGCCGCACTGCTACGACCTCTGCGAGCAGCACGCTGACTCGTTGACCGTTCCCCGCGGCTGGGAAGTGCTGCGCCTGGCCATGCCGTCGACCCCCCAGCAGCCAGGGCCGGATGACCTTTTGGCGCTCGCCAACGCCGTACGGGACGCCGCCGCCCTCCCCCCGGAAGCCCAGCCAAGCGCCCAGCGCGGCCACCATTCCGCCCTTGAAGCTCCTGCGGGCGCCGAAGGGGTACGCCGGGGGCACCTGCGGGTCCTCCGGGAACCTTCCTGACCTCCATCTGGCGGTACGCTGGAAGCTGCACATCTTTCCGCTACCGGCGCGAGCGCGCCCGCCAGGGAGCATGAACAAATGCCTAAGATCAGTCCCGAGCTGTTGTCCGTCCTGCGTTGCCCCGTGACCGGCTCGCCGCTGGTCCAGGAGGGCGAAGAACTGGTGGCCACTGCCGCCGGGGATACGGGGATCAGGAACCGGTACGCCATCGAAGACGGGATTCCGCTGCTGCTGCCTCCTGAACTGCTGGCCACAGCAGCATCGGCAGGTTCGGACCAGCACGATCACGCCGCGGCAGGGCTCTAGTTCACCTGTATCCGCCCGCACAGAAACAGCAGAACGGGGACTGGACCAGGACCCGGACCAAGCAAAGGACCACCCATGACTTTTGACTACAAAGTTGCCGACATCTCCCTGGCGGAAGCCGGTCGCCACCAGATCCGCCTGGCGGAGCACGAAATGCCCGGCCTGATGTCCCTCCGCGAGGAGTTCGGCCCCACCCAGCCGCTCAAGGGTGCCCGGATCGCCGGTTCCCTGCACATGACGGTGCAGACCGCGGTGCTGATCGAGACCCTTACCGCGCTGGGCGCCGAGGTCCGCTGGGCCTCCTGCAACATCTTCTCCACCCAGGACGAGGCCGCCGCGGCCGTGGTGGTGGGCAAGGGTACCGTTGAGGACCCCAGGGGAGTACCCGTGTTCGCCTGGAAGGGCGAGACCCTTGAGGAATACTGGTGGACCGCCGAGCAGATCCTCACCTGGCCCGGCGCCGACTCCAACCCCGAGCTGGGTCCGAACATGATCCTGGACGACGGCGGCGACGCCACCATGCTGGTCCACAAGGGTGTCGAGTTCGAGGCCATCGGCAACGTGCCGTCCGCCGATGCCGAGGATTCCGAGGAATACGGCATCTTCCTGGACGTGCTGCGCCGCTCGCTTGCCGCGGACCCGCAGAAGTGGACCCGAACGGCAGCCACGATCAGGGGCGTCAGCGAGGAGACCACTACCGGTGTCCACCGCCTCTACCAACTGGCTGACCAGGGCAAGCTGCTCTTCCCGGCCATCAACGTCAACGACTCCGTCACCAAGAGCAAGTTCGACAACAAGTACGGCATCCGCCACTCGCTGCCCGACGGCATCAACCGGGCCACGGATGTGCTCATGGGCGGAAAGGTCGCTGTCGTCTGCGGTTACGGCGACGTGGGCAAGGGCGCGGCCGAGGCGCTGCGCGGCCAGGGTTCACGCGTCATTGTCACCGAGATCGACCCCATCTGCGCGCTGCAGGCGGCCATGGACGGCTACCAGGTGGCCAAGCTGGAATCCGTCCTGGCCCAGGGCGACATCTTCATTACCACCACGGGCAACAAAGACGTCATCATGGCCGAGCACATGACCGGCATGAAGAACAAGGCCATTGTGGGCAACATCGGCCACTTCGACAACGAAATCGACATCGCCGGCCTGGCCCGCATCCCCGGCGTCAAAAAGGTCGAAATCAAGCCCCAGGTCCACGAATGGGTCTTTGAGGAAGGCACGGCGGCGGAGCGCTCCATTATCGTCCTGTCCGAGGGCCGCCTGCTCAACCTTGGCAACGCAACCGGCCATCCGTCTTTCGTGATGAGCAACTCGTTCGCAAACCAAACCATTGCGCAGATCGAGCTGTGGACCAAGCGGGACCAGCACGAGTATGAGAACAAGGTCTACGTGCTGCCCAAGGTCCTGGACGAAAAGGTGGCCCGGCTGCACCTGGACGCCCTGGGCGTTGAACTTACGGAACTGACCAAGGACCAGGCGGAATACCTGGACATCGACGTCGCCGGTCCGTACAAGCCCGAGCACTATCGTTACTGAGACGTAAGGGCCCGGGCGCCATCGAGCGCCCGGGCCGTTATTTTCTGCACCTAGGATCGAAACATGGAGCCTGATGTAAAGCCCCGCCGGCGGGGGACTGCCAAGAAAATCCTTGCCGTGGCAGCCGTGTGTGTCCTGGCTGCCCTGGGCGGGGTTTTCGCCGCCGTCGCCCCGGGCCTTGCCGGCGGCCCGCTTGAATCCGAAGCAGGCTCCGCACTGCGGACATCGCCGGGCATCGCTTCCCCCGTTGTTCCGCCCGTGACTTTCGACGCGGCGCCGGCCAACGGTGCAAAGCAGGTGAACCCTGCGGCCCCGGTGTCCCTGAAAGTGGGCAACGGGACCATCCAGCGCGTCACGCTCGCCAGTACGGCGGGGAAGACCATTGATGGCAGCATCGATGCCAGTGGGACGGCGTGGTCCGCCACCGGGCCCCTGGAATTCAACACCGAGTACAGCTACACCTACGTGGTCAAGGACGCCGCCGGACGCGAGACCAGCACCACGCAGTCCTTCAACACGGTGACAAGTTCCCACGAGGCCGACGCCGCCGTCTACCCGCTGAACGGCATGAAGGTGGGCGTGGGGCAGCCCCTGCAGATCATCTTCAGCGAACCCGTGACCAACCGCGCCGCCGTGGAAAAGGCCATCAAGATCACCACGACGGCGGGACAGGCCGGAGCATTCCATTGGTACAGCGACACCATGGTCCGGTACCGCCCGGAGAACTTCTGGGCAGCGAACTCCACCGTCACCATGGACATGCAGCTCTTCGGGGTTGACCTGGGCAACGGCCAAATCGCGAACTTCAACAAAAAGGTGAATGTCTCGATCGGAGAAAAGAAGGTGGCCGTCGCCGATGCCACCGCGCATACCTTCACGCTCAGCGTCAACGACCAGCCCGTCAAGACCCTGCCCGTCAGCATGGGGGATAAGCGCTTCCCCTCGGCAAAGGGATATGCAGTGCTCATGGAGAAGAACCGCTTTGACCACTTCAGGGCGGCAAGCATCGGGCTGAAGCCCGACGATCCTGCCTACTACGGTGAGGCCGACGTCGAATACACCATCCGCCTCACCCTGAGCGGCGCCTACATCCACCAGGCCCTTGAATCGGCCTTTCCATACATCGGGAACGCCAACGTGTCCCACGGGTGCATCGGCTTCCTGCCCGACGGAGCGGCGTGGGTGTTCGACAACATGGGAACCGGCGACGTGGTCCAGATCATCAACACCGAGGGTGACTACGCGGCGAATACCGACGGGTTCGGCGACTGGAATATCCCGTGGAGCGAATACGACAACTAGGTCAGGTGGAGAACGGCAGACGCTGCAGCCGTTCCCCGATCTCCGTGTTCCGCCGGTGTGACAGCGACAGCCTGGTGAACTCCCTCTGCCGCCGTTCAGCCACGACGGCGGCCAGATAGTCGTCGGCGCCCGTGCCCGGAGGCGGGGGCGGAGCCACGTGTGCGGAGAGTTCAGCGGCGATGGCCTGCGCCATGCCCGCCCGGGACAGCGGTGCCATCCGGCCGGCCTGGCGGATAAACTGGGCGGCCCTGCGGGCTGTGGCATCCGGAATATGGCCAATATCCGCCGCTGCAGCCCACGACTGCAGATGGGGTGGAACAAAGACCCGGAGGGCCTGGTCCGCAGGTACCCGGCTGCGGACAGCATAGGTGCCTGCGAGCAAATCGCCGAGCCGCCTGGACTTGTCGTTGAAGAGCGCCACGGCGAGGGCAAGGCCGCCGAACGTCAGATAGATCTCAAGGAACCCGGTCAGGCCGCGGATCACCGCATGCCGGAACCGGATGGCGCCGCCGTCCTCACGGACCACCCGCAGGCCCGTGGCCAGCTTACCCAGCGATCGGCCCCGGCTCAGGGTCTCGACGGCCACGGGCACCACCACCAGGCAGAACACGACGGCGGCCAGGCCCAGGGCCCGCGCGGCTGCCCCGTCGAGGTCCGCGCCTGCGGCCGACAGGCCAATCATGACCAGCACCAGCAGGACTACGTGGACGATTGCGTCGATAAACAGGCCCAGGGCCCGGGCGGCGAAGCTCGCCGGCCGGAGCTCCAGCACCACTGCCTCGCCGGTGATTATCGGGCTCACACTGCATCCCTGCCCTTCGCATCTGGTGGTTCGAACGATCACATGGTGCAGACGGTCAAATTCTAATGCCGGGCGCTAGGCTGTAGCCGTGGACATGGATGCCTTCGCCGCCGTCAATGCGGACAAGTGGGCGCGCCTGCGTAAGCTTGCCGGCAAGGGCAGGCTCACCGGAGCCGAAGCCGACGAATTGCTGGCGCTGTACCAGTCCACGTCCGGCCACCTGTCGCTGGTCCGTTCCATGGCGCCGGAAAGCGGACTCTCCGCGTCCCTCTCGGCCACGCTGGCCCAGGCACGGACCCGCTTCACCGGCGCCCGCTCGAATGCCTTGGCTGACCTTGCACGGTTCTTCGTCGTGGCCCTGCCGGCGGCCCTGTACCGGCTGACCTGGCTGACCCTGGCCTGCGGCACCGCTTTCGTGCTCATCGCTGCCGCGTACGCCATCTGGATCGGGACGTCCCCCGAAGCCCTCCGGGCCGTGGCCTCGGAAGCCGCTGCCGCCCAGTACGTGAACGAGGACTTCATCAATTACTACTCGGAGAACCCGGCAGCGTCCTTTGCCGGTGCCGTCTGGACCAACAATGCCTGGATCAGCGCACAGGCCGTGGCCCTGGGGATCACCGGTGTGTGGGTGCCAATGATCCTGTTCAGCAATGCCCAGGGAGTGGGCATTGCAGCGGGCATCTTCGCGTCTGCCGGCAAGTCCGACGTCTTCTTCAGCTACATCCTGCCGCACGGGCTCATGGAGCTCACCGCCGTCTTCGTTGCCTCCGCAGCAGGCCTTCGGGTCTTCTGGGCAATGGTCGCACCCGGACGACGGACCAGGGGCCGCGCCGTCGCGGAAGAGGGCAGGTCACTGATTACGGTGGCCCTGGGGCTCGTGGTGGTGCTGTTCGTCTCAGGCCTGGTGGAAGGGTTCGTCACCCCCAGTCCGCTGCCGGCCTGGGCCAGGATCGGAATCGGGGCGGCGGTTCTCAGCGCGTATTGGGTCTACGTCCTGGTGTGGGGCAGGCGCGCCTGCCTTGCAGGGGAGCGCGGCGACCTCCGCCGCGAGGATGCCGGCTACACGGAAATCGCTGCCTGAATCGTTGTAATCCTGACGGGGTGGTTCCTCGCCCGGCGGAACTTCCGGACGGTAGGCTCGACTGCAGAATGAATCGCACCGGCTGACTGGGACCGGTGCGGAACCCAACGGAAGTGACGCTGCTGTGAATGACGAGACACCGGCCCGCGCCAAAAGCGCCACGCCGCAGCCGGAGCCGTTCCTGGACACGTCCGGGGACTCCGACGAGCCCGCATTTTCCTGGCTGACGCCCGCTGCCGGGGACAAACCGGCCCGGAACGAACCGGCCGGGGACAAACCGGCCGGGGACAAACCTGCCGCTGGCAAGCCAGGCGGAGAAAAGCCAGCCGGCGACAAGCCCGGCATCAATAGGACCGGCCCCGACGAGGCCGGCGGACACGCCGGCCGGAACCAGGCAGCGGCAGGAAGCAAGGCCGCCCAGCCAGGAAGCCGGGCCGACCGCAAGGCCGCGGAAGCCGCCGTCGGATCCTCCGCCAACGGCTCCTCCACCGCCGGAGCCCCAGCCGCCGCAGCTGCCGCCTCCCGCAGGCCCGCGGAACACACTTCCACCGCGGGCTCCGCCGCGGCCGGGCCCGGCACCGGTTCGCCGGTCTTCAAGGAACCCCTTCCCACGTCAGCACTGCACGTCCGTCCCCCCGAGGAGGAAGTGGAGCGCCGCAACGCCCAGCGCGAAAGCGCCGCGAACGCCAAACCCGTGGCACCGCGTGTCATGCAGGTTTTGCTGGCCATCATCTACCCGGTAATCCTGCTGATCCTGGCCGTCCGGGCCGTGACCAGCCCGCTTTTTCTCTGGGTGGAGTACAACCGTCCCGGGTTCCCCGGTGACGGATACGGCTTCAACACCGACGACAGAATGACGTACGGCTCCTATGCGGTGGACTACCTGAGCAACTGGGCGGGCCCCAGGTACCTGGGCGATCTGGTGCACCGCGGCGGCGAAAAGCTCTTCAAGGACGGCGAAGTCAGCCACATGGCCGACGTCAAGGTTGTCATCCTGTCCACCTTTGGTGCCGGTGCACTGCTGCTCCTCCTGGCGCTGACCGCCATCCTGTACCTGCGCAAACGCAGCACCGGCGGGACCCGGCGCGGCCTCTTCGCCGGTTCCATCATCACGCTGGCACTGATCCTGGGCCTCGGCACGCTGGCGGCCCTGGGCTGGCAGCAGTTCTTCACCGAATTCCACCGGGTCTTCTTCGCCGCCGGATCCTGGACCTTCAGCCTGGATGACACCCTGATCCGGCTGTTCCCCAGCCAGTTCTGGATCGACGCCGGCATCGCCATCGCGGGCCTGGTGCTCCTGGCATCCATTGTGACGATGGTCCTCACCTGGCCCACGCGACGCCGCCGCGGCATTGCGCAACAGGCAAAGCCGGCCAGGGCGGATCAGGACGAGGCGGACCGGGAAAAGGCGGACCGGGACAAGACGGGGCCGGCCACGGCGGATCAGCCGTAGATTCCGGCAATCTCCGCCTGAAACTCCTGGACCACTGCGGAACGCTTCAGCTTCAGGGACGGTGTGAGGTGCCCGGACTCGACGCTGAACTCGGCGTCCAGAAGCCTGAACGTGCGCACCGATTCGGCTTTGGACACCATCCGGTTGGCCAGGTCCACTGCCTCCTGCACCGCAGCCAGGACGGCGGGATCGTTCGCGGCTTCGCTGAGGGGGAGGGGAGGAAGGCCCCGTTCGGACCGCCAGTTGGCAACGCCCTCCGGGTCCAGGGTCAGCAGGGCTGACACGAACGGTTTGCCGTCGCCCACCACCACGGCGTGGGCCACCAGTTGGTGGCTGCGGATCTTCTCCTCCAGCGGCCCGGGCGCCACGTTCTTGCCGCCGGCCGTGACCAGGAGGTCCTTTTTGCGTCCCGTGACGGTAAGGAAACCGTCCTTGTCGAGTTCACCGAGGTCTCCGGTACGGAAGAATCCGTCCACGAACGCCTCGGCGTTAGCCTCCGGATTGGAATGGTAGCCCCGGAAAACACCGATTCCCTTGACCAGGATTTCGCCGTCTTCGGCCACCCGGATGGTGGTGCCCGGGATGGGAATGCCCACCGTTCCCACTTTGGTGCGGGAAGGCGTATTCGCGGTGCATGGCGCCGTGGTCTCGGTCAGCCCATACCCCTCCAGGACGGGAATGCCTACGCCACGGAAGAAATGGGCGTCCTCGGAAGCCAGGGGACTGGCCCCGGACACGGTGTATCCCACCTCGCCACCCATCGCCTGGCGCAGCCGCGGGTAGAACAGCCGGTCATAGATCCCGTGCCTGATCCGGCTCAACAGGCCCGGGCCAGGCCCCTCGCCGCGGCTGTGCCGGTCCTGTTCGCGTGAGTACTCGATGGCGGCAGCCGCTGCGGCGTCGAAGAGCCTGCCCTTGCCTGCCACAGCGGCCTTGTGGGCGGCCGTGGCCCTGACCTTTTCGAAGATGCGCGGCACCACCAGCAGGAAGGTGGGGCGGAACGTGCCGAGGTCTTCGAGGAGCTGGGCGGCCCCGGGGGTATGCCCCAGCGTTGCCCCTGCGGCAAGGCACACCACCTGGACGGCGCGGGCCAGCACGTGGGCCAGCGGCAGGAACATCAGGGTGCGGGCCTGGTCCTCCTGCAGGATCTCGGGCAGGAACGCAACGATGTTCTTGGCCACCAGGGCAAAATTCCCGTGCGTGATCTCGCACCCTTTGGGCTTGCCCGTGGTGCCCGATGTGTACACCAGGGAGGCGAGGTCGGCCAACCCCGCGCGGCTGCGGTGCCGCTCCAGTTCAGCATCACTGACTCCGGTGCCCGCAGCGGCGAGGCTGGCAAGGTCCGGGGCCTCGCCGTCGTAATCCATCCGCACCACGTTGACCAGGCGGTCGCTGAGCTCGGCGCAACCGGCCACCACTCCGCTGACCAGCTGCACCGTGGCCCGGTCACCGGCGAAGACGCGGCGGACCCCTGCGTCCTGGATGATCCACTCCACCTGGCTGGCCGAGGACGTTTCGTAGATGGGCACCGTCACACCGCCGGCGAACCAGATGGCGAAGTCCACCAGGGTCCATTCGTACGAGGTGGACGACATCACGGCCACCGTGTCGCCGGGCTCCAGGCCCCCGGCGATGAGCCCCTTGGCCAGGGCGCTGACGTCCTGGAGGAATTTTTGCGCGGGGATATCCACCCAGCCGTTGGGGCCCTTCCGCCGGTACAGGGCGTGGGCCGGGTTGGCGGCGTGCTGCTCCAGCAGCAGGTCAGTCACGTTGCTGTTGGCCTCAAGCTCAACCAGCAGTTCCGTGCTCGCTTCTCTCACAGCAGGTCTCCGTTTCCGCTGCCATGCCGCGGCAGCGGCTCCTTCAGGTCTCTGTTGCCATCCTGCCCTAGATCCAGGATGGCATCCACATCCGGACCTTCCAGTCGACGTACGGGATGACCTCGCCGGTCCAGATCGGGTAGAAAAACGCCGACAGCAGGAGCGCCGCCGCCAGGAACAGGACCACCAGATACATGCCGGAGCGACGGCGCCACGGCGGATCCGTGGCCCGGCCCAGGACCAGCCCCAGGCAGTACACCAGGGCCAGGACCAGGAACGGCTCAAAGGACACCGCGTAGAAGTAGAACATGGTCCGCTCCGGATACATGAACCATGGCAGGTAGCCCGCGCCCACCCCGGCCAGCACTGCCCCGGCGCGCCAGTCCCGGCGTCCCACCCACCAGAACAGCAGGACCACCAGCGAGATGGCTGCTGCCCACCAGATCAGCGGGTTACCGACGGACAGGATGGCGGAGGTGCACTTTTCCACGTCACAGCCCGGGGTGCCCTGGGGCGGGGATTCATAGAAGAACGACGTCGGCCGTCCCATCACCAGCCAGCTCCAGGCGCTGGCCTGGTAGGGGTGCTCGGAGCTCAGGCCCTGGTGGAACTTGTACGCTTCCAGGTGGTAGTGGACAAGGGACCGGACGGAGTCGGGCAGCCAGCCCCATTCCGCTGACGGGTTGCTCTCCGCCCAGTGACGGTAGTAGGCATTGGCCGAAAGGAACCAGCCGGTCCAGGTAGCCGAGTAGACAATGGCTGCGACGGGCACGGTGGCCGCGAAGGCGGGAATTCCGTCCCGGATCACGCCGCCGCTGATCCAGCCGCGGATGCCCGCCACCCGCCGGGCGTTGAGGTCCCACAGCACGGTCAGGAGGCCAAAGCCCGCCAGGAAGAACAGGCCGGACCACTTGGTGCCCACGGCCAGGCCCAGGCAGACCCCCGCGGCCACCCGCCACCAGCGCACGCCCAGCCACGGTCCGGCCAGCAGCGCCCGGGCCGGGGGCTGTCCGCCGTTCGTGGCGGCGGCATGGGCAAGCCGGGCCGCCAGGCGACGGCGCCCGTCGTCGCGGTCCATCAGCAGGGCGCCGAACGCGGCAAGGATCCAGAACGTGAGGAAAATGTCCAGCAAGGACGTCCTGGACATCACCAGGTGGTGGCCGTCGACGGCGAGGAGCAGCCCCGCGGCACCCGCGAGCGGAAGCGAGCGGAACAGTTTCAGGGCGATCAAGGACACCAGCAGCACCGTGAGGGTGCCGGTGAGGGCTGCGGCGAAGCGCCAGCCAAAGGGATTCTCCGGCCCGAACAGCCACATCCCGGCCGCGATCATCCACTTGCCCACCGGTGGATGGACGACGTATTCGGGAGTGTTCAGCAGGACGTCCGGATTGCCGGCATTAAAGGAATCATTTGCCTTGTCCGGCCAACTGCGCTCATAGCCGCTCATGAGGTAGGAGTAGGCGTCCTTGACGTAGTACGTCTCGTCGAACACCAGCTTGTGCGGCACTTCCAGGCGGATGAACCGGAGGAGGCCGCCGGCCACCGCCGTCAGGACCGGGACCAGGACGAACCACAGCCGGAGCGACGGCGGATAATCCCGCCAGGACATGCCGGTACCAATGAGCCTTGCCCGCAGTGCCTCCACCGTGAACGCCTCATCAGGCCGGCTGATCCAGGGGCGGGCGGCCTTGCCGCCGGGTGCCGTCCCGGTTGCCCCGGCTTCGGCCGGGGATCCCGCGGCGTTGGGTTTCCCGGGCCCCGTGGGCCGCGTCGAGGTCTGCGTCACGAGCCCCATGCTACCTTTTGCGGCTGCGGAGACCCGGCGGCAGTAGGCTTGGTGGGTGGACCCGAACCCCAGCCCCCTTTCCGAACCCGGCCCTGCGACCGCGGGACGGATCGTCCTTGCCGCCACTCCCATCGGGAACACCGGAGACGCCTCGGCCCGCCTCGTGGAACTGCTGGGCACTGCAGACATTGTGGCCGCTGAGGACACGCGGCGCCTCCACCGTCTGGTCCAAAGCCTGGGCATTGACGTGGCGGGCCGCGTCATCAGCTACCACGAGCACAATGAGGCCACCAGGACCGCTGAGCTCCTTGACCACGTGCGCTCCGGCAGCACGCTCCTGATGGTCACTGACGCCGGGATGCCGTCGGTATCCGACCCCGGCTTCCGGCTGGTGGAAGGCGCCATTGCGGCGGGACTTCCCGTCACCGCGGTTCCCGGACCGTCCGCGGTCCTCACGGCCCTTGCGTTGTCGGGCCTGCCCACGGACCGGTTCTGTTTTGAGGGATTCCTTCCCCGCAAGGCCGGCGAACGGGCCTCCCGCCTGGCGGACCTTGCCGGGGAGCGGCGCACCATGGTGTTCTTCGAGGCGCCGCACCGGCTCGAAGCCATGCTGCGTGCGCTGCGCGAGAGGTTCGGGCCGGACCGGCCCATCGCAGTCTGCAGGGAACTGACGAAAACGTACGAGGAAGTCATCCGCGGCACTGTTGGCGAACTGCTCCAGTGGGCCGAGGACACGGAGGTCCGCGGCGAGATCGCCGTGGTGCTCGGCGGGGCTCCTGAGCAGGCGGCCGGCACCCCGGAGGACCATGTGGCTGCCGTCAATGAGCTGGTGTCCCAGGGCATCCGGCTCAAGGAGGCCGTCGCCGCCGTCGCCGAAGACGTCCGGGTCAGCAAGAGGGAGCTCTACTCGGCCGTCCTGGCGGCCCGCTAGCCGGGCCACGGTCCGCTTTCGGCGCCTGTGCAGGTGCACAGCGAAGCCGCGATTCCGCAGTGCGCATCGGCGTAGACCATAGCCATGCCCCGCAGTAGTCTGGCTGTTAATCAGCCCCATGATCCCGGTCACTCCGGCCGCGGCGATGGGCTGCCACAACCCTACTGACGAGGGAGTCATCGTGACTGTCACTGCACAGCCGGCCGTTTCGGCCGAGCGCGAAACCCGGCTTTTGGCCTCCGTTCCCACCGGGCTGCTCATCAATGGTGAGTGGCGCGACGCCGCCTCAGGCAAGACGTTCGACGTCGAGGATCCCGCCACCGGGAAGGTGCTGCTGAGCATTGCCGACGCCGGCCCCGAGGATGGTGCGGCAGCCCTCGATGCTGCCGCGGCTGCCCAGGAATCCTGGGCAAAGGTGCCGCCGCGCGAACGCGGGGAGATCCTGCGCCGGGCCTTCGACCTGGTCACCGAACGTGCAGAAGACTTCGCCCTCCTGATGACCCTGGAAATGGGCAAGCCGCTGGCCGAGGCCCGCGGCGAAGTAACCTATGGCGCCGAGTTCCTGCGCTGGTTTTCCGAGGAAGCAGTCCGGGCCTTCGGCCGGTACTCGGTCTCGCCGGACGGCAAGTCCCGGCTCCTGGTCACCAAGAAGCCGGTGGGCCCCTGCCTGCTGATCACCCCGTGGAACTTCCCGCTGGCCATGGCCACCCGCAAGATCGCCCCGGCCGTCGCCGCCGGCTGCACCATGGTATTGAAGTCGGCCAACCTGACGCCCCTGACCTCCCAGCTGTTCGCTGCCGTGATGCAGGAGGCCGGGCTGCCTGCCGGTGTCCTGAACGTCATCCCTACCTCAACGGCCGGTGCCACCACCGGGCCGCTGATCAAGGATTCGCGCCTGCGCAAGCTGTCGTTCACCGGTTCCACCGAGGTGGGACGCCGGCTGCTGGCCGATGCGTCCGAAACCGTGCTGCGGACCTCCATGGAACTGGGCGGCAACGCCCCGTTCCTGGTCTTTGAGGACGCTGACCTGGACGCGGCCGTTACCGGCGCCATGCTGGCCAAGCTGCGGAACATGGGCGAGGCGTGCACCGCAGCCAACCGCTTCATCGTGCACGAGTCCGTAGCCGGGGAGTTCGCGGAGAAGTTCGCCGCGAAGATGAAGGACATGACCACCGCCCGCGGCACCGAGCCCGAGTCCAAGGTGGGGCCGCTGATCGACGCCAAGAGCCGGGACAAAGTCCACGAACTGGTCTCCGACGCCGTCGCCTCCGGCGCGAAGGCCGTCCTGGGCGGCGCACCGGTAGAGGGACCGGGCTACTTCTACCAGCCCACCATCCTCTCCGGCGTCACCGAAGGCACCCGGATCCTCTCCGAGGAAATCTTTGGCCCCGTCGCTCCGATCATCACCTTCTCCACCGAGGACGAAGCCGTCCGCCTGGCCAACAACACCGAATATGGGCTGGTGGCCTACGTCTTCACCAAGGACCTCAACCGCGGCATCCGGATGGGCGAGAAACTCGAAACCGGCATGCTCGGTCTGAACGCCGGCGTCATCTCCAACGCCGCGGCGCCCTTCGGCGGCGTGAAGCAGTCGGGCCTGGGACGCGAAGGCGGCCTCGAAGGCATCGAGGAATACCTTTACACCCAGTACATCGGCATCGCCGACCCCTACGCCGGCTAGTTCCGGAAGTTTCGCAGCGTACAAGTGCCGGCCGGGGTTTCCCCGGCCGGCACCTGCCGTTCAGCCCTGCCCGGCCCCGCGGCGGCCGTCGGCCGCCCCCGCCTTGGAACGCCGTCCTGCCGACGGATGCCCGGGCGCCCCGGGGCGTAGGCGCGCTGCAGCGTGAAGTGCTGTGCGGATGATCCTGCCGGCCGCAATGAACGGCATCCTGAGCAGCTGGCCCAGCCGGCGGGTGACCGACGGCGGAAGCCATGCCGCCGTCAAACGCCTGGGCAGGGTGGCGTTTGCCCGAAGGGACGCTTCCACGGCCGCAACCCCGGCTGCAATGTCGCCTTCGGTCGGGTCGGGGCCGGAGCCTGGGGAACCAGTGCCGCCCGGGCGGCCGTACCGGTAATGTTCGAACGCCGAGGTAAAGCGCGACACTGCCCCGTGCGCCTCCTGGTCCATGCCTCCGGGCTCACCCAGCAGTTCAGCCCGGAACCGGGATGAATATGCCCTGGGCGTCTCGCTGTCCGCGGGGGGCAGGCCGTAGTCGGCGCCAAGATCCTTGATCTCATTCCATGCCGACGGTACGGCCAGGTCCGGTCGCCTTGGACGCAGCCGCCGTGACCTGATACCCCTCCGAACCAGGTGGGGGGCGGCCACCAGGAGAAGCAAGCCCACCAATGCGGCTGCACCAAGGAACCAGGGGGTCAATTGCGCGGAGTCGCCTGTGCTGCTGCCGGCGCCGGGGACGGCCTGGGCAGTGGTGCTGGGGGATGGGGCGGGAACCGGGGCCGTGTCGGGGATGAGGCCGTCGTTGTTGC
The DNA here is from genome assembly GCF_057747955.1 of Arthrobacter sp. SDR-2R. NCBI lineage: Bacteria > Bacillati > Actinomycetota > Actinomycetes > Micrococcales > Micrococcaceae > Arthrobacter > Arthrobacter sp. SDR-2R. The sequence goes on along the minus strand of NZ_CM173231.1, from coordinate 3,541,068 downwards.
CCAGGGAATCCGCGACCGAAGGCGCTGAGGCCTCGGTTGCGTAGTCCGGGACCACCCCCCGCGACGGCGTCGGCTCGAACGGTACCCAGCCCAGGCCCTGGAAGTACAATTCCGGCCAGGCGTGGGCGTCGCGCGCATCTGCCTCATACTCCGGGAGGGCGCCTTGGCCGGACACAGAGACCGTCGCCCCGGTCAGCCTGCCGGGGGCATAGCCCACGGCGATCCTGCTGGGGATTCCGTCCAGGCGGGCCATCACCGCCATCGCCGATGCGTAATGGATGCAGTAACCGCTCTTCTGCTGCAGGAAGTCAGCAAGGACGGAAAGGCCGTTACCGTCATAGCCGCCCTGCACCGGGGACTGCAGTGAATATGTGAACTCGGACGAGCGCAGGTACTTCTGGATGGCCAGGGCCTTCTGGTACGGCGTCCCCGCACCCCCGGCAACGGTCTGTGCCGTGGTTTTGACGATGTCCGGGACGTTGCCCGGGATGCGGGTGAAAATGTCGGGGATGCCCCGTGCGGGCCCTGAGGACTGGGCCAGGAGCGCCGCGGAAAGCTTGGGCACCGCGGAGGTCACCACGTACTCCTGCCGCCGGGTGGTGGTGTCAGTGCCCTTGATGCTCAGCGTGGCCGGATCCCAGGTCCACTGTCCGCCCAGTCCGCGGACGGTCTCGGGCGCATAGGGCGCCGGCAGGTAGGGACTGGTGAAGGACCCGGTGTCGATGGCTGTCACCAGCCGCACCTGCTCATCGGTCAGGACCGGATACCCGGGGTCGATCCGGCCGTCAAGGGGCACCCTGGAGGCGGTGCGGTCGTCCGGTCCCCACGAATCGCCGTCGAAATTGTCCACGGTGACCGATCGCAGGTAGAGGGGGTTGGGTGACGTGGTGGCGTAGGTGATCCTGCCGCTTCCGTCCGGTGTGCGAAGGCTGTTGCCCAGGGTGATCATCGGATTCAGGCCCGTGGCGGCACCCCACGGATTCAGCCGTGAACCCTGCGGGAACGTGCCTGTGTCGAAGCCGGGAATCGCCAGGGGCAGCACCAGGGTGGCTGCCAGCGCCACGGAGCCCGTCAGCACGGCCCTGCGCACCAGGCCGGGGCTTCGGGCCGAGCCGCCCTGCAACCTCCCGTCCGGGGCAAACCATTGGCTGCAGGCGAGGATCAGCAGGTAGCCCGCCACGGTGGCAACGAAACTCCATACCCCCACGCTCTGCGGTTTGATCATGGCCGGAACCACCAGCAGCGCAAGCAGGCCTGTGCCGGAGGCGGCCGGCATCCCGAGCGGAACCGCGAGTGCATCGACCAGGATGACCGCCAGGCCAAGCACGGCACAGACCACCATGACGATCCCGGCGTTGGGCGCCACTGGGGCAGTCTCTGCCAGGACAGTCTCGCTGGCCCGCCGGATCAGCCGGTCCAGGTCCGGGAGCGTGGCACCTGTAGGGACAACCCACAGGAAACTGGAGCCGCGGAAGAACGTCAACGTCAGGACGGCGCCCAGTGCCACGAATCCGCCTGCGGTGACCAGCAGGGGCTGGGCCCGGACGGAACGCAGCGCGGCAAGCGTGAATGCCACCACCAGCACGGTGGTCATCACCGGCCAGTACCAGTTCCAGCCCCGCAGGACACCGTTCAAGGACAGGGCAGCGCCGCAGACGGCCACGGTGATGGATCCCCCCATGGCCCACGGGTAGGCGCCGGCGCGCAGGCGTCCCGCAGGCACTTCATGCTGTGCCTGTGCCTCGTGGCCAGCACCCGTTGGCCGGGCCGGCGCCATGGTCATGTGGCCACCCCTGCTCCCCGCCGGACCTCTGCCGCCGTAACCACCGGCAGGGCCGGGTCCTGGTCGAACTGGCGCCACGCGGCGGCAAGCTGCGTCGCGGGCGCCACGGCCACCGCCCGCCAGCCGCCCTGCCGCAGCACTTCCAGGACATCCTGGGACTCCATGGGACGTTCCACGGCCAGGATGGCGAACGCGTTGGTGCCGTACGAAGCGGCAGGGGCCAATGCTGCGGCTTCCTCCCTGGTGATGCGACCCAGGACAGCGATCAGTGGCCCGCGCATCCGATGGGCGGACAGCTTGTCCATCAAGTGGTCGTCAAAGGCCGGCAGTCCCTGCTCCGGGCTTCCCTGTGTCCGCACTTTCGGGGCGCCCGGGCGCGGCGCGTTCCTGGCCATGACACCCCGCTGCATGACACCCCGCTGCACATCGTCCCCGCGAGTGCTGTCCCGGCGGGGGTGGGGCGCCCCGGACAGGTGGATGGCGGCAAGGCTTTCGGCAATGGACTGCAGGCCGGATGATCCGCTGAATTCTTCCACCGCCGGTTCCGGGGACGAGGGGGAGTGGAGGAACGCCGGTTCCCCGCCCGTGTCCAGCGCCCGAAGGCTGTAGTTGCGCTCGGCAAGGTGTGCGCTGACGGACATGGTGGCAACAACAGCCCACTCGAAGGTGTCGCTGGTGGCCGGCGCATGCCCCTCCGGCACGGGCAGGCCCGGCATCGACGTGCCGGAGCCCCCGCCGAACGCACTGGCCCGATGGTCCAGGATGATGGTGGCTTCCGGCGTGGTCACGGACTCCTCCTGCCTGACCATCAAGGACCCATGCCGTGCCGTGGCAGGCCAATGGACCCGTCGCATCGGGTCACCGTGGCGGTATTCCCGGGTCATGATGTCGTCGTCGCTCGGGTTTGCCCGGACACGGGTGGCGGTGACGCCGTCGTTCCCCCGCGCTCCCGCCAGCCCGGCGGCAGGCAGGACGACGGCGGCCGGCGTCACGGTGAGGATGTCGCCGTCGTCAATCGCCTGCCGGTGCAGGGAGAGGCCGAAAGGGTCCGTGAACTCGGCCGTGACCGGGCCGATCCTGAACTGCCCCCGGTACCTGGACGTGAGGTGGTATTCGTAGCGGCTTGTGCCGCCGGTGGCCGAACGGGACGGGAACCGGAAGGACGGCGCGTGGCCGAAGTGCGCCGGCAGCCGCTCCTCCATGGCAACCCGTCCGCTGCCCGGGCCCGTCCTGGCCACGGCAAGGTGGACCGTCGCCGGGGCGGAGGTTTCCACAGGGGAGGGATTGAATTCGCGGTAGACGCGGAAGCGCGGCTTGACCAGCCTGACGCCGGCAAGGGAGACGAGCGGCAGGACCAGCAGCAAGATGGCAAGTGTCAGGAGGTCCCGGCGCCCCATGACCTGGGCCGCGGCCAGTGTGAAGGCCCCGGCTGCGAGCATGCCCCAGCCGCGCCTGGTGAACAGGTGCCGCGGAAGCTTATCCAGCAGGGCCATGGTCCGTGCCTAGCGGTTCCTGCTGCCGGCGGCGGCCGCGGCCCGGTTGGGCTGCCCCGGCTGGGCCTGTGGCACGGGCAGCCTGGACAGGATGCCCCGCAGGACGCTGTGGGGTGTCTCGCCTGCGCCCGCCGCCTTCCGGTCCAGGATGATGCGGTGCGCCAGGACGGCCTCGGCCACGTCCCGCACGTCGTCCGGCAGGACGAAGTCGCGGCCCTCCAGGGCGGCTGTGGCCTTGGCGGCACGCAGCAGCTGCAGCATGGAACGGGGACTGGCGCCGAGCCGCAGCAGCGGGCTTTCCCTGGTGGCCCTGCCCACTGCCACCGTATATTCCTTCACGGCGTCTGAGACATAGACCTGCTGGACAGTGGCGGTCATGGCCGCGACGTCGGACGCGGTGACCACGGGGGAGACATTGGCCAGCGGCGAGACCGCCTGGTGGGTTTCGAGCATCTCGATCTCTGCGGCCTTGTCCGGGTAGCCCATGGAAATCCGGGCCATGAACCGGTCCCGCTGGGCCTCCGGCAGCGGATAGGTGCCTTCCATTTCAATGGGGTTCTGGGTTGCGACCACCATGAACGGCTCATCGAGCTTGTAGGACGTGCCGTCCACGGTGACCTGATGCTCCTCCATGCACTCCAGCAGGGCGGACTGCGTCTTGGCGGATGCGCGGTTGATTTCATCACCGATAACGATGTTGGCGAAGACCGCACCCGGCCGGAACTCGAACAGCCTTGAGGCCTGGTTGTAGATGGACACCCCGGTGACATCCGAGGGCAGCAGGTCCGGGGTGAACTGGATGCGGTTGACCGTGCAGTCGATGGTCCGGGCGAGGGTCTTTGCGAGCAGGGTTTTCCCGACGCCGGGCACGTCCTCGAGCAGCAGGTGGCCTTGTGCGAGGAGTACGGTGAGCGCCAGCTTGGCGGCATCGGACTTGCCGTCGATGACGGTATTGACCGTGGTGAGGATGCGCTGCGCCGCGGCGTGGAAGGACACCGGGTCCATGGCCGCAGGCCGGTGCCCGTTCAGGTGGCTGACGGAATCAGCGACGCCGGCCAGGTTAAGGTTCGGTGCGCTTCCATTGTTGGCAGTGCGTCGGTGGGGTTCCATCGGCAACCTTTCAGCCCGGGTTTCACCTGGACGGGACAGCAAGCCTGCCTTCGCCCCTTGGTGGGCGTGCGCGTGTGTTCGTTCCAGACTACTAACACAACTGCCGTGCCTGACAGAGAGTTCCGGCAAATATGGGGGTACCTTTCGGCCGATAGTCTGGGTGGATGTGCAATTCGTCAATTCCCGCCGCTTACCGGGTACCTGCAGACGAGGAGACTCCGGACCAGGCCGCCGGCCGCCGGAAGGATTTTCCGCCCGCACCGGAGCCCCTGCCGGTACCAGTCATGGACAACCACACCCACCTGGACTTCCCGGACGGAAAGGGGCCGGTGGGGATCAAGGCTGCGCTGGATGCAGCGGCGGCCGTGGGAGTCCAGGGCGCCGTGCAGGTGGGCTGCGACCTCGAATCCTCACGGTTCACGGTGGAGGCGGTGGACCGGGACGAACGGCTCCTGGGCGCCGTGGCCCTGCACCCCAACGACGCGCCGCATTATGCTGCCCGCGGTGAACTGGAAGCGGCCCTTGCCGAAATCGAACGCCTGGCGGCGCATCCCCGGATCCGGGCCATCGGCGAAACCGGACTGGACTTCTACCGCACCGAGGGAGAGGGGCTGCGGCACCAGGAGTACTCGTTCCGGCGGCATATCGACATTGCCAAACGCCTGGACCTCACCCTCCAGATCCATGACCGGGACGCGCACAGCGACGTGGTGCGCGTCCTTCAGGAAGAGGGCGCGCCGGACAGGGTGGTGTTCCATTGCTTCTCCGGTGGCGAGGACCTGGCCAAAACCTGTAACGACCAGGGCTGGTGGATGTCCTTTGCCGGCACGCTGACGTTCAGGAACGCCACGAATCTGCGCGCCGCGCTCGCCGTCGCGGACCGGCAGCTCATCATGGTGGAAACGGACGCTCCATTCCTGACCCCGCACCCGCACAGGGGGCGTCCCAACGCGAGCTACACGGTCCCGTACACCGTGCGGGCCATGGCAGAATTGACAGGCTCCGACCTGGCCGGCCTGTGCAGCGCAATCAGCGAAAATACCGTACGGGCATACGGATCCTGGGCCTGACACTCCTTCCCCCGCCGGCTGCTAAATGCATATCTGGTATGCAAAAATGTTGGCCACTTTATAACGCTACGGTTACAGTGGGAAACTATTAGCCGGGGTCGGGGAAGGCCAACGGGTAATTTCACTTCATTCGCAGCCGGCCCGGCTTGTCCAGTATCCGGCCATGCCGCTGCGCGGAGTGTGGCGGCGCACCGGTGCCCGGACTGTCCTTTTCAAGGTTGCTCCGGGCATTTTATTGCGCGTTTCCCCGTGCCCGGATGGACCGAGAGTTACGGGCAATCGTGATCAAGTTCTTCACATCGGACGGCAAGTTCAGCTATATCAAAGTTGGCGCCCAGCTGCTGGTGCTTTGCGGCCTGGTCGCAGGCCTCGTAGCCTTCGTGGGCAATAACAAAACAGTCACGCTCAACGTGGACGGCAAAGCGTCGTCCGTGCAGTCCTTTGGCGGAACAGTGGAACAGGTGGTCAAGAGTGCCAACCTGGAACTGAAGCCCGGCGACCGCGTGTCGCCTTCCCTCGACGCGACGGTCCAGAACGGCACCGTCATCAACATCAACCAGGCCAAGGAAGTCAAAGTCAGCCTTGACGGGGCTGAAAAGACGGTGAACACCACAGCCCAGGACGTCGAAGACCTGGTGACAGAACTCGGCGTCGCCAGTGCCTCGTCCGTTTCAGCGCCCAAGGATGCCACCCTTTCGCTGGCAGGTTCCTACGTCTCGATCTCCACGCCCAAGACCGTCAGCATTGTGGCTGACGGCAAAGTGAACACCGCCACCACCACGGCCCCCACCGTTGGCAAGGTGCTGGAGGATTCCGGCGTGACCCTCGCCGCCAACGACCGCACCTCGCAGCCGGCCAACGCCAACGTGGTGAACAACATGGTCATCAAGGTGTCCCGGGTGGACACCAGCCAGACCACGGTCACCAGTGAAGACGTGCCCTTCGAGACCGTTACCGCCGAAAGCGCAGACATGCTCAAGGGCGAAAAAGAAGTGACCCAGGCGGGCGCCGCCGGAAAGCTGGAACGCACTTTCAAGCTGGTACTCGTGGACGGACGGGAAGCGTCCCGCACGCTGGTGTCCGAGAAGGTGGCCGTGCAGCCGGTCACCGAGAAAGTCACCGTTGGCACCAAGGCCAAGCCTGCACCCCAGGCCGCACCTGCGGCCGCTGCCGGCGCCAACACCGGCGCAGCTGCACCGGCCATGATGAACGAGGCCATGTGGGACAAGATTGCGCAGTGCGAATCCAGTGGAAACTGGAGCATCAACAGCGGCAACGGCTACTACGGCGGCCTCCAGTTCGACATCCGCACCTGGATCGGAGCCGGCGGCGGCGCCTACGCCCCTAACGCCAGCCTCGCCACCAAGGCGCAGCAGATCGACATCGCCAACCGCGTCTACGCGCAGCGCGGCCTGTCGCCCTGGGGCTGCGGCTGGGCAGCAACCAGCTGATCCACCGGACATAAGCGCAGAGTCAATGGCCGTGGCCGGGCCCGGGGTACCCGGGCCCGGCCACGGCCGTTAACCCGGCAGGGCGGACGTGCCGCGCGGGATAGGATACCTAGGTGACTGAACCGATCCCCGCCGTGCCCGCACCGTTGTTCGGTGCCTCCGACATACGCCGGCTGGCAGAGGAAATCGGGATCAGGCCCACCAAGACCCTGGGGCAGAACTTTGTCATCGATGGCAACACCATCCGGCGCATTGTCGCCGCGGCGGGCGTGGGACCGGATGAAACGGTGCTTGAGGTGGGCCCGGGGCTGGGGTCCCTCACGCTGGGCCTGCTCGACGCCGCGGCGGCAGTTGTCGCCGTCGAAATTGATCCTGTCCTTGCCGCGAAGCTGCCCGAAACCGTGCAGGAATGGCGGCCGGCCGCCGCCAACTCCTTCCACCTGGTGCATGCCGATGCGATGAAGGTCACCGAGCTGCCTGTCGAGCCGACAGCACTGGTGGCCAACCTGCCCTACAACGTGGCGGTTCCGGTGGTGCTGCACCTCCTGCAGTATTTCCCCAGCCTGCGGCACGGCCTGGTGATGGTGCAGGACGAGGTGGCTGACCGGCTGGCAGCCGGCCCGGGATCCAAGACCTACGGGGTGCCGTCCGTTAAGGCCGCCTGGTACAGCCAGATGCGCAAGGCCGGCGTGATCGGCATGAACGTTTTCTGGCCGGCACCGAAGATCCATTCCGGGCTGGTGGCCTTTACCCGCCGCGAACCGCCCGCCACCACCGCCACCCGCGAGCAGGTGTTTGCCGTGGTGGATGCCGCGTTCGCGCAGCGCCGCAAGACGCTCCGGGCCGCCCTGGCGGGCTGGGCCGGGGGAGCCCCGGAGGCCGAGCGCTGCCTGCTCGCAGCCGGCGTCGACCCCACCGCACGCGGCGAGGTCATCGACATCGCCGCGTTCGCCAGGATCGCCGAAGCCCGGGAAAAACGGCCGTGAGCGCGGGACTGGACAAGGCAGGCAGGGGGCGGTTCGCCGCCAGGACGGTCCGCGTCAAGGCGCCCGGCAAAGTCAATGTTTCCCTGGCCGTCGGTCCGCTCCGGCCGGACGGCTACCATTCCGTGGCCAGCGTCTACCTCGCGGTGTCCCTCTACGAGGAAGTGGCGGCGACCAGCACCGCCGAGCCCGGGATTACCATCAGCCTCAGCCCCGAAAGCACCCTGGACCTCGACGCGGTCGATATTCCCCTGGACAGCAACAACCTTGCCCATAAGGCGGCTGCCATCATGGCTGACGTCTCCGAACACGCCACGGGGGTGCACCTGGAGATCACCAAGCGGGTCCCGGTGGCCGGCGGGATGGGCGGCGGATCCGCCGATGCCGCCGCCACGCTCCTGGCCTGTGACGCACTCTGGAACAGCGGGCTGTCACGGGAGGAACTGGCGCACCTGGCGTCCGAACTCGGCGCCGACGTCCCCTTCTCGCTCCTGGGCGGGACCGCCGTCGGCCTTGGCCTGGGCGATGAACTCTCTCCGGCGCTGGCCAAGGCGCAGACCCACTGGGTGCTGGTGGTGGCCGACTACGGCCTGTCCACCCCCGAGGTGTACCGGACGCTGGACCGGCTGCGTGAGGCCGAAGGGGTGGAGGCCAGTGAGCCCACCGGAGTGGATCCACAAATCCTGACGGCGCTGCGGGGCGGGGATGCCGAATCCTTGAGCCGGGTGCTGGTCAACGATCTGCAACGGGCTTCCATTGAGTTGTCGCCGGCGCTGCGCGATACGCTGGGAATCGGCGAATCCCATGGGGCCATTGCCGGAATCGTTTCGGGTTCCGGCCCCACCGTGGCTTTGCTGGCTGATGATTCCGTTGCTGCGGAGGCGCTGGCGGAGGACCTGCGGCGCTACGGCCTGACAGCCCTTCCCGTCCACGGCCCGGTCCCCGGCGCGCGCATCATCTCCGACATCCTCCTTTAATTAAGACTTCCAGTCCGGCAGCAGAAAGCAGTTCCCTTTGGCACACCTTCTTGGCGGCGAGAACCTCACGGTTTCCTACGCAACCCGCACCGTCCTGGACGGCATCACCCTGGGACTGGAGGAGGGGGACCGGATCGGCATGGTGGGCCGCAACGGTGATGGCAAGTCCACGCTCATGCGTCTGCTGGCGCTGCGCTCCACCCCGGACTCCGGCCGCGTCACCAAACGCGGCGACGTCAATGTGGGGTACCTGGACCAGAGCGACGTGCTCGACGGCGACCTGACGGTGGGTGCCGCCATCGTGGGTGACCAGGCCGACTACGAATGGGCCCGCAACCCGCAGATCCGCGAGATCATGGGCGGCCTGGTGTCCGACGTCGACTGGCATGCCAACGTCCACGCCCTCTCCGGCGGCCAGAAACGGCGGGTGGCCCTCGCCAAACTGCTCATCGAGGACCACGACGTCATCATGCTGGATGAGCCCACCAACCACCTCGACGTCGAGGGCGTGGCCTGGCTTTCCCGGCACCTGAAGACGCGCTGGCGGCCCAACCAGGGCGCCTTCCTGGTGGTGACCCACGACCGCTGGTTCCTGGACGAAGTCTGCACCAAGACCTGGGAGGTGCACGACGGGATCGTGGACCCCTTCGAAGGCGGCTACGCGGCCTACGTCCTGGCCCGCGCGGAGCGCGACCGCATGGCGTCCGTGGTGGAGGGCAAACGCCAGCAGCTGGTCAAGAAAGAGCTCGCCTGGCTGCGCCGGGGCGCCCCGGCCCGCACCGCCAAGCCCAAGTTCCGGATCGAGGCCGCCAACGCGCTCATTGAGGACGTTCCCGCCCCGCGCGACTCCATGGCGTTGAGCAAGATGGCCACGGCGCGCCAGGGCAAGGACGTGCTGGACCTGGAGAACGTGTCCCTCAACTTCCAGGGCGCCGACGACGGCCGGAAGCTTTTCGACAACATCACCCTTCGCCTGGCTCCGGGGGAGCGCCTGGGCCTGGTGGGCGTCAACGGTGCCGGAAAAACCACCCTCCTGAAGCTGCTCAACGGCGAGATCACACCCGATGCGGGCAAGCTGAAGCGGGGCAAAACGGTGGTCACCGCCGTTCTCACCCAGGAGGTCAAGGAGCTCGACGACGTCTCGGACCTGCGCGTGATCGAGGTCATCGAGCGGGAGAAGCGTTCCTTCAACGTCGGCGGCAAGGAATTCAGCGCAGGGCAGCTCGTGGAGCAGCTCGGCTTCACCAACGAGAAGCAGTGGACACCGGTCAGGGACCTGTCCGGCGGTGAGCGGCGCCGCCTGCAGCTGCTCCGGCTGCTGGTGGGTGAACCCAACGTGCTGATGCTCGATGAGCCCACCAACGACCTTGACACCGACACCCTCGCCGCCGTCGAGGACGTCCTGGACGGCTGGCCCGGCACGCTGGTGGTGGTCAGCCACGACCGCTACCTGCTCGAACGCGTCACCGACCACCAGATGGCGCTGCTGGGCGACGGCAAGCTCCGCGGCCTCCCCGGCGGCGTGGACCAGTACCTCGAGTTGCGCGAAGCCGCCCTCGCCGGTTCCACCGTCACCGGCGGTGGAAACCCGGTCACCAGCGCGGGCCAGGCGCCGGCCACCGGGACCGGCCCGTCCGAGGCCGAGAAGCGCGACGCCCGCAAGGCCCTCAACAGGATCGAACGGCAGATCAAGAAGCTGGACCAGCAGGAAAAGAAGCTTCACGACGACATGGTCAAAAGCACGGAGAAGTCCGATTTCGACGCCCTGGCCGAACAGAACAAGCAGCTCAAGGACCTGGCCGACGAAAAAGACGCCCTGGAAATGGAGTGGCTCGAGGCCTCGGAACTCCTGGGCGACTGACCAAGGCGACGCGGGCAAGAGCGGAGCTGGGGGCCTTCGTGTAGTCGCGCATCGCGGCGTGGAGGTCGCCCAGCGACCGGAACGTCACCTATGCGGTGTGTCTAAGCGACGGCGAAGGGCCCCTGCGCCGTGTCAGTGACCACGGCGAAGGCGGCTTGGGCTTACGGCTCCGACTGCAGCTCCGGCTCCTTCTTGAGGCCGGTCAGGCCGTTCCATGCCAGGTTGACCAGGTGCGCGGCGACCGTGTGCTTGTCCGGCTGGCGGCTGTCCTGCCACCACTGGCCGGTCATGGCCACCATGCCCACAAGCATCTGGGCGTACATGGCACCGTCCTCGCCGCTGAAGCCGCGGCGGGAGAATTCGTCGGAGAGGATGTGTTCCACGCGCGCGGTCACGTGCGAGAGGAGGGTGGAGAAGGCGCCCTCCGGCTGGGACGGGGGAGCATCGCGCATGAGGATCCTGAACCCTTCGGTGCGTTCCTCGATGTAGGTGAGCAGTGCCAGCGCGGCGCGTTCGACGAGGACGCGGGGTTTGGCTTCCTCGGTGAGGGCCGCGTTGATCGAGTCCAGGAGAATGTGGAATTCACCGTCCACCACCTCGGTGTACAGGCCTTCCTTGGACCCGAAGTGTTCGTAGATGACCGGCTTGGACACTCCTGCGCAGGCGGCGATTTCCTCGATGGTGGTCCCGTCCAGGCCGCGGACGGCGAAAAGGCCGCGCCCGACGTCGATCAGCTGGCTCCGGCGCTGCAGGCCAGTCATCCGCGTCCGCGGAAGGTTGTTGCTCACCTTCCCATCATGCCTCACCGCCGGGGACGGGATTCCGCGGGACCGGCAGGACCCAACGCCCCGTGTCGCGCGGTGGCCTGAACCCATGGCAAAATAGGGACTTGTGCCCGGGCCTCGAGTCTTTCGGCACGGTCCGCTCTGGTGTAACGGCAGCACCCCGGCCTTTGGAGCCGTGGAGTATAGGTTCGAATCCTATGGGCGGAACTGCTGCGCAAGGAGCGATCATGAGGATGGCACCCGGTGCCCGGCGGGCTGGCCCGCCGGCTGCCGCAAAGCGCAAGCACAACCAAGCAAGGAGAACCCGTTACGTGATCCCCGAGAATACCGGCCCGGCCGCTGTAATCGTCCTGGCAGCAGGCGCCGGTACCCGGATGAAGTCGCGTACACCGAAGATCCTCCACGAGATCGGCGGACTGTCCATGGTGGGCCACGCCCTCCGCGCCGCCCGCAGCATCAACCCGCAACGGCTCGCCATTGTGGTGCGCCACGAACGGGACCTGGTGGAGGGACACGTCGCAGCACTGGATCCGCAGGCCGTCATCGTGGACCAGGACGACATCCCCGGCACCGGCCGCGCCGTGGAGGCCGCGCTGCAGGCGCTGGACGCCGAACAGGAACTGTCAGGCACCGTCGTGGTCACCTACGGTGACGTGCCCCTCCTGTCCGGGGAACTGCTCACCGAACTCGTCGCCACCCACGAACGCGACGGCAACGCCGTCACCGTCCTCACGGCAGTCCTTGACGACGCCACCGGCTACGGCCGCATCCTCCGCGGCGAAGACGGCTCCGTTACCGGCATCCGCGAACACAAGGACGCCACCGAGGCAGAGCGGCTGATCCGGGAGGTCAACTCCGGGATCTACGCCTTTGACGCCGCGGTGCTCCGCGGGGCACTGGGGAAGGTCACCACTGACAACGTCCAGGGGGAGAAATACCTCACCGACGTACTGGGGCTGGCCCGCGAATCAGGCGGCCGGGTCGCGGCCGTCGTGACTGCGGACCGGTGGCAGGTGGAGGGCGCCAACGACCGCGTCCAGCTTGCCGCGCTCGGCGCCGAGCTGAACCGGCGCACGGTGGAAGCCTGGATGCGGGCCGGCGTCACCGTCGTCGACCCGGCCACCACCTGGATCGATTCCTCCGTCACCCTGGACGAGGATGTCCGCCTCCTGCCCAACACCCAGCTGCACGGCGCCACCTCCGTGGCGCGGGACGCCGTCGTCGGCCCTGACACCACCCTGACCGACGTCACCGTCGGCGAGGGCGCCACGGTGATCCGCACCCACGGTTCCGGCTCCGTGATCGGCCCGCGCGCCGCCGTCGGCCCCTTCACGTACCTGCGCCCCGGCACCGTGCTTGGTGAAAAGGGCAAGATCGGTGCCTTCTACGAAACCAAGAACGTCACCATCGGCCGCGGCTCCAAGCTGTCCCACCTGGGCTATGCAGGCGACGCCGAAATCGGCGAGGACACCAACATCGGCTGTGGAAACATCACGGCCAATTACGACGGCGAGAAGAAGCACCGCACGGTCATCGGCTCGGGCGTCCGTACAGGCTCCAACACCGTCTTTGTTGCCCCGGTCACCGTGGGGGACGGCGCCTACAGCGGCGCCGGCGCGGTGATCCGCAAGGACGTGCCGGCGGGCGCGCTGGCGCTCAGCGTTGCCGCCCAGCGCAACGCCGAAGGCTGGGTCCCCGCGCACCGCCCGGGAACCCGCTCCGCTGAACTGGCCCAGGCGGCCATCAATGACTCCTCAAGTACCCCGGCATCTACAGAAGAGGGCAAGTAACCATGAGTGAAATTACGGCGCACGGCGAGAAGAAGCTGGTGCTCGCCACTGGGCGGGCCCATCCCGAGCTTGCCCGGGAGATCGCCAAGGAACTCGGCACTGACCTCCTTCCCGTTGATGCCTACGATTTCGCCAACGGCGAGATCTATGTCCGGGCCGGCGAGAGCGTACGCGGCACCGACGCGTTCGTGATCCAGGCGCACCCCGCACCGCTGAACAACCACCTCATGGAACAGCTGATCATGATCGATTCGCTGAAGCGGGCCTCCGCCAAGCGGATCACCGTGGTTTCGCCGTTCTACCCCTATGCCCGGCAGGACAAGAAGGGCCGTGGCCGCGAGCCCATCTCCGCCCGCCTCGTTGCCGACCTCTACAAGACCGCCGGCGCGGACCGCATCATGAGCGTGGACCTGCACACTTCCCAGATCCAGGGCTTCTTCGACGGGCCGGTTGACCACCTGATGGCCATTCCGCTCCTGGCCGACTACATCCGCACCCGTGTCGCTGCCGACAACATCACCGTTGTCTCCCCGGACACCGGACGGGTCCGGGTCGCGGAACAGTGGGCTGAGCGCCTGGGTGGCGCGCCCCTGGCCTTTGTCCACAAGAGCCGTGACCTCACCGTCCCCAACCAGGCTGTCTCCAAGACCGTGGTGGGCCAGATCGAGGGACGCACCTGCGTCCTGATCGACGACATGATCGACACCGGCGGAACCATCTCCGGCGCCGTCACGGTCCTGAAGAACGCCGGCGCCAAGGATGTCATCATCGCCGCCACGCACGCCGTCTTCTCGGATCCGGCCGCACGCCGTCTCTCCGAGTCCGGCGCACGCGAAGTGGTGGTCACCAACACCCTCCCGCTGACGTCCTCCCAGCGCTTCCCGCAGCTGACAGTGCTCTCCATCGCACCGCTGATCGCCAGGGCCATCCGCGAAGTGTTCGACGACGGCTCGGTCACCAGCCTCTTCGACGGCAAGGCATAGCCCCGCACCAGGCCGGGGACGTTTTCAGCAAACGGCCCCGGCGCTGGTAAGCTGGTCAGCGATACCTTGGCGAGGGAGGGCATAGCCTCCGTTATCGACTGGGTCTGATCAGTCCTTCGGTTGAAGGACTGCCTTCTTGAAGGGCCGCCCTCCGGCGCCCGGCGTTGAAGGTCACACCAGACCTCCGCCCTTGCTGAACACCGTTTAGTCTTCAAGGAGATATCCATGTCTGAGCAGAAGCTCGCAGCAGAACTGCGCACCGAATTCGGCAAGGGCTACGCCCGCCGCGCCCGGATGAACAACCTGATCCCCGCCGTCATCTACGGCCACGGCGCAGAGCCCATCCACGTCACCCTGCCGGCAAAGGCCACCACCCTGGCCGTCCGCACCGCCAACGCCCTGCTGTCCCTGGACATCAACGGCGAGGGCCACCTGGCCCTGGTCAAGGACGTCCAGCGCGATCCCGTAAAGCAGATCATCGAGCACATCGACCTCCTGACCGTCCGCCAGGGCGAGAAGGTCACGGTTGACGTTCCGGTCCACGTTGAAGGCGAAACCGCTCCCGGCACCGTCCACAACCTGGAACTGACGGTTGTGTCCCTCGAGGCCGAGGCAACCCACCTGCCCGAGTCCGTCGTCGTCAGCATCGAAGGCCGCGCCGCCGGCGAGCACATCCACGCTTCCGACCTGGTCCTGCCCAAGGGTTCCGCCCTGCTGACCGACCCCGAAGCCCTCGTGGTGAACATCTCCGAAGCCATCGAAATCGCCGAGGAAGCAGAAACCGAAGCTGCCGGCGAAGCAGCAGAAGCTCCCGCAGCAGAAGAAGCCGCAGCAGAGTAATTTCACCGCAATTCACGACAGTGGCCGGACCCCCACGGGCCCGGCCACTGTCATGTCCGCACACCGCCGTTCCATTTCCGCGTAACCGCCCCCAATAGGATTGACTCCATGACAGATACCTGGCTGATCGTTGGCCTCGGCAACCCAGGCGCCCAGTACCAAGGCAACAGGCACAACGTAGGCCAGATGGTGCTCGATGAACTGGCCGGCCGCATCGGCGCCGGATTCAAGACCCACAAAGCCCGCGCGCAGGTCCTTGAAGGCCGGTTGGGGATCGGCGGCCCGCGCGTGGTCCTTGCGAAACCGATGAGCTACATGAATGTTTCAGGCGGCCCGGTCTCCGCCCTGGCCAATTTCTACGGGATCCCCGCAGACCACGTGGTGGCTGTCCATGACGAGATCGATATTCCGTTCAACACCGTCAAGCTCAAGCTCGGCGGCGGCGAGGGCGGCCATAACGGGTTGCGGGACATCTCCAAGGCCCTGGGTACCAAGGACTACCTCAGGGTCCGCGTGGGGGTGGGAAGGCCGCCTGGCAGGATGGACACAGCCGATTACGTGCTGCGTGATTTCGGCACCGCGGAACACAAGGAACTGCCCTTCCTGCTGGACGATGCCGCCGACGCCGTCGAGTCCCTGTTGCGCGATGGATTGACGGCTGCCCAGCAGAGGTTCCACCCGGCCAAATCGGGATCACAACAGCTGGAATCGTAAAAGTTCCTTTTGACCCTGTTTCCTTGTCTGTGGCAGGGGGTACTCTTCTTCCTATGCGGGGGAGCAATGGGGCTACATCCCGCTATTGCAGGATGTAGGGGAAAAGTTCATGTCAATCGAGCCACTCAGCTGGGGACGTGGGTCAACACCTCAGGGTGACAGGCTGCCCACACCACCCTCCGCGGCGCCGGAGGGCCAGCAATGGTCCATGCCTGCACGAAGCGCCAACCTGGATGCTGTCCGCACCGCACTGACCAGCGAAAACTCCCTGGGCGTTGTCATCACCGGAGCCAGAGGCGTGGGCAAGTCCTCCCTGGCGCGCGCTGCCGTTGCGGACCTGGGTCCCGATGTCTGGTCGCTGCAACTCCGGAGCGGCCCCTCCGGTCCCAGCACCCCGTACGGCTGCCTCTCCTTCCTGCTGGCCCGGCTCCCGCAGGCCTACATGGGCTCGCCCACCGCCATCCTCCGTGGCATAACCTCCCTGATCCGCAGCGACGCCGCCGGCAGGCCCTGCGTCATCACTTTGGACACGTCGGCCTGCATCGACGACATGAGTGCGGGGGTGCTGTTGAATGTCCTGCTGACCGGCACGGCAAAGATCATCGCTGTGGCCCCCAACGCCAGCGACCTGCCGGCAGACTTCCACTGGCTGCTGACGGAGCGGAAGCTCACGGAAGTGCGGCTCAACAACCTCAACGAACTCCAAACCCGGCAGGTGCTCCTTTCCCTGCTGGGCCACCGCGTCGCCTCTTCCCTGGTGACCACCTACCACCAGATGGTGGGTGGAAATCCCTTGCTGCTCAAAGCGCTTGTCACCGAACAGCAGCTCTCCGGAAACCTGGTCCTGTCCGATTCGGTCTGGACGCTGCGGGACAAAGTGGTGCTCGACGGCGCCGCCAGCCTTGACGACATCGTCCGGTCCCGCTGGTCACGGGAGACACCCGAAACCCGGGACGTCATCGAAATGCTTTCCTGTGCCCGGCGGGTGGAACTGGCCGCCCTTACCGCCATCTATGGCGCGGACGTGGTTGCGGACATGGAAGACGGCGGCCTGCTGGAGATCGACGACTCCGAGCACCGCTGGGTGTCGCTGCGGGAGAAGTACATCGGTGACGTAGTCCGGACCTGGCTGAGCATTTCCCGCCGGCGGGAGCTGCGCAGCGTCCTGCTGGGCGGCCAGGAGCCGGACCCGGCAGCCATGACGGTGGAAGAATTGATGTCTTTCGCCGCGTGGACCCATGAGTGCGAGGCCGAGCTGAGCCCGCAGTTGGCACTCGCGGCCGCCCAGGCCGCAGTCCAGCTCTTCGACCCCCGTTTTGCCCTGACGTACGCGGAGATGGTGCAGAGGACCGACGCCGGGTGGGCATCGGCGCAGCGGCAAAAGGCTGCGGCGTACCTGCAGCTGGACATGCCGGTCCAGGCACTTTCCGCCCTGGATGGCATCTCCCAGCCTGAACTCGAGGCTTTGGATCCCCTGGAGTACGCCGAAGTGGTGGCCGCCAAAGCGCGGGTCATGCTCTGCATTCCGGAGCGTGCGGGCAAAGTCCGGGAACTGCTCGCCGCGGCGCGGGAACGGCTCGGGAAAGCGGACAACAACTCCTCCTGGCCGGCAGCGGCAGCGGTGGCGGCAAACCGTATCTCGTTGAGTGAATTCGAATACCAGGCCCATGCCGGCGATTACGCCGCCATGATCCCGGCGCTCGAGCGGGCTGCCGATCCCGCAGGCAATCCGGACACCGGGTTCCGGCTCCAGTGCGCGATCATCCTGATGGGCGCGCTGGCCATGACCGGGCGCGAGATGGACGCGCTGGGCCTCATGCGAAAGCTCGGCGGCCAGCTCACGGACGCCTCGCACGTCGTGGGCCTGCGCGAGCGCTACGCCAGGGAGGCCTACTTCGTCGCACTGATGGCCGGCCAGTGGCGCCGCTGCATCGACCTCCTCAGCCCATTCAGCACGGGCCAGCCCCACCGGCTTCCATACCGCAGCGCCGCCACCGAACTCGCAGCAGGCGTGGCCTTTGTCTTTTCCGGGCGCGGCGAGACCGCCCTGGAGCCTTTGATCTCAGCCGCCGCCCAGCTGGAGTTGCAGCCTGTCCAGGCCGCACTGCGTACCGCCTACGCAGCCACGGCTTTGGCGTACGCCCAGACCGGCAACGCCGCGTTCGCCCGCAAGTACCTCACCAAACTGCAAAGGGCGCCGGGCAAGGCAGGATTTGCCACGGAGAGCATAATCGATTTTTGTTCGCTCGTGGCGGGGCGCTGGCTGGGCGACTCCGAGGCAGTGGCAGCGCTGAAACAAGGGGCCCGCCGGAACCTGGAGGCGGGCAGGCACACAGTGGCCGGCATCTACCTGCTGGCAGCAACGGTGAACGGCAGCGACGCCGACTTCCGCCTCCTGGAGGAGATCGCAGGCCGCCGGCAGGGACCGCTGGCCGATGTCTCGCGGCTGATCGCAGTCGGCAGCAGGACAAAGGATGCCAAAACCCTCCTTGCCGGCGGTGAAATTGCAGCCACGCTCGAACTCGATGCGGTCGAGGCCAGGTGCATGGCGCTGGCAGTGGACTTTGCCCGGCAGGACGGGGATGCCCTTTCGGCGAGGACTGCGCAGGCCCGGCTGGACATCCTGGCTGCCACCGTGGCCAACCTTCCCATTGTTCCCAGCAGCGGAAGCCCGCTGCTGACCAGCCGGGAACGGCAGATTGCCCGCATGGCCGGCCGCGGCGTCTCGAACCGTGACATCGCCATGGAAATGGGTGTTTCCGTGCGCACCGTGGAAGGCCACCTGTACCAGGTCTTCACCAAGCTTGGCGTAACTTCAAGGGGTGATCTGACTGGACTCGTCTAATGGCCACAAGCCGGCGACTGCACACCGGCTCCTGACCGGCCGCCGCGAGCCGGTGGACCGCATCTGCACCATGGTCCGGAACGGAACCCACCGGGCCGTCTTCATCATGGCCGGCCCGGGCATCGGAAAGTCGGCCGTCACTGACGCCGTGACCGAGCGCCTGGCCGGAAACATGAAAATCCTGCGCATCCACGCCAGTTCGGCCCTGGCCGGAGTGCCATTCGGAGTCCTGACACCCTATACGGGGGAACTCACCGCCGAGGAGTCCGTCTCGCCGGTCGCGGTGCTGCGTTCCATGTGGTCCTACTTTGAGAAGCTCAAGGCCGGCAGCGGGGGAGCGGTCCTGCTGGCGGTGGACGATGCCCACCACCTCGATGATGCTTCCGCGGGGGTGCTGGCCGAGGTGATTTCGGCCGGATGGGCAACGGTGCTCGCTGCCGCCCGGCCACGGCCGGGTCTCCCACAGCCGCTCGACCAGCTCTGGTACGACGGCCTGGCCGAACGCGTGGACCTCCGGCCCCTCAACCGTGAACAGATTGAAGAAGTCCTGGACCACGTCCTCGACGGGACCGTGCCGGCTGCAACGGTGGACTCCATCTGGAACGCATCAAGCGGCAATCCCCGGATCCTCGACGCCCTGCTGCACGACTCCGCCGAGGCCGGCGTCCTCGCCAAGCGCAACGGAATTTGGATGCTGCTGGGCCCGCTGCCCGCGGATGGGGACCGCCTCGCAGGCGTGGTGGCCAAAGACCATCTCCGGCGCCGGACCGAAGAGCAGGAAGCACTGAAGCTCATCGCCCTTGCCGGGCCGGTGGGCAGGAAGGTCATCGAAGACATCAGCGGGGCAGCCGTGGTCCGGTCCCTGCTGGACCAGCAGATCATCGTCGAAGCCCCCGGCATCCCGGCGGAGCTTTCCATCTGGAACGGACTCTTCGCCGGCGCCATCCGGAACACCGTGTCGGTCTCCCGCAGCCTCCAGCTGCTGGAGAAGGTCAGGGCCCACCAGGATCCCACCCAGTTGCGCGGGGAGGGCCGGTTGCGGGCAGTGGAGTGGGCCCTGGAGTGCGGCGTCAGGGTCAGCGACGACGAGATGCTGGCCGCGGCCAAGGAAGCCTTGCTGCGGTTCCGCAACGACAGTGCACGGTCCATTGCGTCCCGTATCCACGACCCCGCCATGGTTCCGCTGGCCCAGGCCATCCAGGCGCGGGCCCTGTATAACGAGGGCGCCTATACCGGGGCCGCGGCACTCCTTGACGAGTGCTGGCTCCCGCTGGCCGATGATCCCCAGGGACCGGCCGTCCTGCTGCTCCGGGTTTCGGCCCACCTGGCCATCGGCCATCCCCTGGGGATGATCGCGGACGACGTCGAAAAGAACGTCCCGCTCTCCAGCGACGGCGAAAGGAGCTGGCAGGAAGGGCTCCTGCACCTGCTCCACCTCGGTGCCGAGGTGAACTTCCCGGCGCTGAACGACGAAGTGGACACGATGCGGAAGCGCCCCCCGGCAGAAGCCGGAGAACCGCTCCGCGCCTTGGCTGAGGGCCTTCTCTCCCACGCCCTCGGCTCGGCGGGACGCCCCGTGCAGGGGCTGGAGGCCGCACTGCTGGCAGCCTCGGAACTTCCCCCGCTCGAAGGCAGCCTGTTCTTCTTCCCTGAGTTCGTGCTGGGAAGGCTCGTCTCCGACTACCTGGCCATGGGTGAATGGGAGCCGGCAGAGCGCGAGATCGACCATTACGCGGCCGGACACACGCTTGGCGCGGCCACCTTCAACGGGAGCCTCCAGCTGCTGCGGGGGTATTCGCTGCTGCGGCAGGGGAGGATGGAACGCGCTTATCAGGTCCTGCTGCCCGCTGTTGAGGCGCTGAGGCTCAACGACCCGCTGCAGCTGTACCGGTTCGGCACGGCCCTCGGCTTCTACGCCGCGGCCCGGCTGGGCGACACGGAACAGGCACAGCGCCTTGAACAGGATCACAAGGACGCCGACGCCGGCTGGCCGGCGCATGATCTTTTGGCAGAGGCCTACATGGCCGCTGCCGCCGAATACCTGGCCCGCGACGGCAAGGGATTGGCCGCACTGCAGACGCTGATGACCACCACCCAGGCCTCCGCACGGAAGGGAAACCTGCTCCAGGTCCTGGCCATGTGCTGGGACCTGGGCGACCCCTCGGTGGTGCCCATGGTGCAGGCGGCGGCCCGGGACGTGGAAGGCCGGTGGGCAGAAGCTCTTCTGACGCTGGCCACCGCCTGGGAAAATGCCGACGGCGACACCCTCATGGCAACAGCTGCCTCGCTGGAGGAGGCAGGCTTTGTCAACCTGGCCCGCGAAGCCTATGCCCGTGCCAGCACGGTGCTGGAGCAGGCCGGTGAACGCCGGCGCTCACGCCAGGCCGTGGCCCAGCGCGAAAAGTGCGACCACGAACTGGGCGAGCGGTTCCGTGAAGGACGCTTCATCGCCGCGGCGCCCACCGTTCGCCTCACCAGGCGCGAACAGGACATCGTGGAGCTGGCCGTGCAGGGCCTGACCGACCGCGAGATCGCACAGCGGCTCATGGTCTCCGTCCGGACCGTGGAGGGCCACCTCTACCGCACCTACGTCAAGCTCGGCGTCCGCAGCCGCGATGAGCTGGAAGCGGCCCTGCCAAAGTAGGTCTGGCCTCCCAAACCGGCCCTGCCGTGCCTCCGTGCTGCCAGTCGGGCATCGGAATCCCTGCTGACCGCCCGACGTCGAAATCCCTGCCCCCGGCCACCCGCTGCCCACGGTGTTTCCACCCGGGAAGCACCGCCGGGCCGCCGTCGTACCCAAGCCCGCCAACCATCCCGCCCGGAGGGTGCGCAGGAGCGCCAACCCGGTAGTGCACCCGCCTGGATTCGAGTACACCCTACTCGTGTACGTAAGGGCCCCACAGGATTTACTTAAGGAGGCAAAGCAAAGCGGCAGGCCGGAAGCCGCAGAGCAGCCAATCAGGACAGTGAGGCCCTCTCAACTTCCGGTCCCCAGGGACCGGGTCAAGACGGGGCCGGCGACGTCAGAGTCTTCTGAGACCGAGACTCTCCCCCCAGCCGTCGCCGGCCCTTTACTCCCTCGGCCGAAGCCCGGGGCAGCGGTGGCGGCCGCCCCTTCCGGGCGGCCGCCACAGCCGTGTGTGGGACAATTGGGTTGTCAGACATGGGCAGCCCAAGGAGTTCGTTTTGGCCGTAGTATCAACGCCAGCCACACTGGAACGTGCCGTACCTGTCATGGACAACGCCGAGGTGCTGCGCATCCGCAATGACTTCCCGGTCCTCAATCAACTGGTGAACGGACAGCCGCTGGTCTACCTCGACTCCGGGGCCACATCCCAGAACCCCGTGAGCGTCATCGAAGCCGAGCAGGAATTCTATGAGCAGCGCAACGCTGCCGTGCACCGGGGCGCCCACCATCTTGCGGTTGAGGCCACCGAAGTCTTCGAGGACGCCCGCCAAACCATCGCCGACTTCATCGGCGCGGACTACGAGGAAACCATCTGGACCTCGAACGCGACGGAGGGACTGAACCTCCTCTCCTACGCGCTGTCCAATGCCGGACTGTGGGCTGCCCAGGGCCGCGGCGACCAGCGGCTCGGGGAGCTGTCCCTGGGGCCCGGGGACGACATCGTGGTGACCGAGATGGAACACCATGCCAACCTGATTCCATGGCAGGAGCTGGCATTCCGCACAGGAGCCACCCTCCGGTACATCCCCATCGGAGATGACGGCAGCCTTCGCATGGACCAGGCCGCCGGGATTATCGGCCCGCGTACCAAAGTCCTGGCCTTCACCCACGCTTCCAACGTCCTGGGAATCATCAACCCGGTAGCGGAACTGACGGCCCTCGGGCATGCGGCCGGCGCCTTGGTTGTCCTGGACGCCTGCCAGTCGGCTCCCCACCTGCCCTTGAACGTCAAGGAACTCGGCGTGGACTTCGCGGTCTTCTCCGGCCACAAGATGCTCGCCCCCACGGGGATTGGCGTGCTGTACGGGCGGCAGGAGCTGCTGGACATCCTCCCGCCGTTCCTGACCGGCGGGTCAATGATCACTACCGTCACCATGGAGCGGGCCGAGTACCTCCCGGCGCCCCAGCGCTTCGAAGCGGGCACCCAGCGCATCTCCCAGGCGGTAGCCATGGCGGCCGCAGCGAACTACCTGACGGAAACCGGGCTGGCCCGGATCCATGCGTGGGAGGCCGCACTGGGCCAGCGCATGGTGGCGGGGCTGGAATCCATTCCCGGCGTCCGGGTCCTGGGCCCGGCAGCCGGAAAGGAACGGATCGGCCTTGCCGCGTTCGACGTCGAAGGCGTCCACGCCCATGACGTGGGACAGTTCCTGGACTCCCGGGGAATCGCCGTCCGCGTGGGACACCACTGCGCCCAGCCGCTGCACCGCAGGCTTGGACTGACCGCCACGACCCGGGCCAGCGCCTACCTCTACAACACCACGGACGACGTGGACCGCTTCCTTGAAGCCGTTGCCGGCGTCCGGGCCTACTTCCGCGCATAGCGGAGAAGACGAAAGGTGACACCATGAGCCTTGACCAGCTGTACCAGCAGATCATCCTGGACCATTCGAAGGCCCGCCACGGCAGCGGGCTCGCCGCGACCGAAGCGCCCCAAGGCACCTCCACCGGGCAGTCGCACCAGCTCAACCCCGTATGCGGCGACGAAGTCACACTCCGGCTCGCCGTCCAGGACGGGAAAGTGGCACAGGTGGCGTGGGACGGCGCCGGCTGCTCCATTTCCATGGCCTCGGCGTCCGTCCTCAGCGACCTCGCCGAAGGCATGACCGTGGCTGAACTGCACGAAATTATCGACAGCTTCCGGGAGGTGCTGAGGTCCCGTGGGAAGGTCCATGCTGATCCTGAGCTGCTTGGGGATGCGGCAGCGTTCGAAGGAGTGGCACGCTACGCAGCCCGGGTCAAGTGCGCCATGATCTCCTGGGTTGCTGCGGAGGACGCGCTTAACCAGGCAGCCTAGGCCAGGCAACCCAGGCCAGACGGAAACAGCCCGGACCTTGCTCCAACAGGAGTAAGGTCCGGGCTGTTTCCGCGCCGTGGAACGGCTGGTTCAGCCCAGCAGGCCGAGAACGCCGATCACCGCTGTGGCGAGTCCCAGCACCATGGAGATGCTCACCAGCACCACGTGCACGGTCAGGAATTTGGTGGCCTTTCCTGCCGCATCGCGGGCGCGGGGATCCTTCATCACGCGGCGCAGGAACTGCGGCCAGACCACCAGGGACCAGACGCCGGCGACGATGAGGACCAGCGCTGCGAGGACGGGAAGCTGCATGGGTTAGTGGCTTTCCAGCCAGGCCTGAGCCTGTGCGGCCTGCAGGTTCAGGGCTTTGGCCACCATGGGTTCGGCGGCGTCGGCGATCTTGCCGCCCAGGAACGGAACAGAGGACTTAACGGCGCCCTCGAGCTCCACCCGGGTTCCACCGGCATCGGCCACCAGGCGCTGGACGGCCGTGACATCCACCGGGGCGCCGGCGATCTTCAGCGAAATGTTGCTCTGGCGGGAGCCGTCGGCGGCCGGGGCCTCCCAGTTTTCAACCTGCGTCACCTTCAGGTGCTCACCCACGAACTTGCGGGCAATCTCGGGCAGGCGCGTGGTGGGGAGGGTACGCACCGAGGTGGCGTTGAAGGCCCCTGCGATGTCACCGTCCACGCTGAAGGACTCCAGGGTGCCGCCTACCAGTTGGCTGACGTGGCGCTGGAAATCTTCGTTCACCAGCACAGCAGCAACGCTGTCAACGGAGTGCGGAAGGGTTGTGGTTGCGCTCAGCGCCATGGGTCCTCCTGGGATTTGGGGAAAGGATTTACGCCTCCAACATCCTACGGGGTGACCGGCGAGGGCTCCGCATCGGCAAGTTTCTGGGCGGCAGCGGTGATGTTCCGGGCCATGGCCGGGAAGATCAGGCTGTGGAACGGAAGCACGGCGAGCCAATAGAGCCGTCCGCTCAATCCCTTGGGGAAGAAGATGGCGCGCTGCCGGTAGCGGCTGCCCGCGCCGTCGGGCTCCACGGAAAGCTCCAGCCAGGCCCGTCCCGGCGCCCGCATCTCGGCCCGCAGCCGCAGGAGCCTGCCCCGGTCGATCTGCTCCACCCGCCACCAGTCCACCACTTCGCCGATGGCCAGGGTGTGCGGGTGCCGCCGGCCACGCAGCAGGCCTGCGCCGCCGGTCAGTTTGTCCAGCCAGCCGCGGACCTGCCAGGCCAGGGGCAGGGAATACCAGCCGTTGCGCCCGCCGATGCCCTCGATGATCGTCCAGACGTGGGCCGGGTCCACATCGCCGTGGAAGGTCCGCTCGTCGATGTATACCTTGTGCCCCGACCAATCGGGGTCGCTGGGAAGCGGATCGGAGTCGGCACCGGCGTTGGCCCAGGTGGTCTCCACCTGGCCGTCCCGCTCCTTTCCCAGCGCCAGGGCCACCGCCGTGCGGTAGGGGGTCAGGCCGCCGTCGGGCTGGGGAATGTACTGGTCGATGTCGTGTTCGTTGGCCACCGCGTCATGCTGCAGGGACTGGACCAGCGGCACGGCCATGGAGAGCGGGATAGGTGTTGTCAGGGCCACCCACATGCCTGCCAGCTTGGGTGCCGGTACCGGCAGCGCCAGCACCACCCGGTAGGGCAGGCCCGCTTCGGCGGCGTACTCCTGCATCATCCCCGCGTAGGTCAGCACCTGCCGGCAGCCGATGTCGAAGGTGCGGTTGATGGGGCCCTCCAGCGACGCTGCGGACACCAGGTAGTAGAGGACATCACGCACGGCGATGGCTTCGATCCTGTTGCGCACCCAGCTGGGCGCCGGCATCAGAGGCAGCGTTTCGGAGAGGTGCCGGATCATCTCGAAGGAGGCGGAGCCGGAGCCGATCACCACGCCTGCCTGGAACACTACGGCGTCCACCGGGCTCTCCAGGAAGACCTTGCCCACCGCCTCCCGTGACCGCATGTGGGTGGACAGCTCCACCCCCTGGGGGTGCAGGCCGCCAAGGTAGACGATCCGGCGGACCCCCGCGGCCGCTGCAGCATCCGCGGCCGTCCTGGCCATGGCCTTTTCCTTGGCTTCGAATCCCGCGCCGGCGGCCATCGAATGCACCAGGTAATAGAAGACCTCGACGCCGGCCAGGGCGTCGCGGAGGGCGTCGCCGTCGTCCAGGCTGCTTTCCACCACGACCACTTTGTCCCGCCAGGGCACGCCGGCGATCTTGTCCGGCGAGCGGACCAGCACCTTGACGGTGTGGCCTGCTTCCAAAAGCCGGGGCACCAGGCGGCCGCCGATGTAACCGGTGGCCCCGGTGACAAGGACAGTCTTTGGTGCTGGCTGGGCGCTCATTGCAGTCATGCTGGCTCCTGTATGGTCCTGGCCCCTGTTCGTGCCGGCCTGGCTTCGTCCTTTGTTGTTCGGAGCCCCGGCCCGTCCGGACGGGCCGCGGCTCCGAACAACACGGCTCCGAACAACACGGCTCCCAACAAAATGGCTCCGAACTAAGGGGCTCCGAACGGGCAACTGTCCGGCCCTGCCAGCCTAGGCCTGTGGGCGCCGCGCTGCCATGTCGTTCCTGCGCTGTAGGCTGGGAGTACCCGGGATTCGCAGCGAATTTCGGGTTTTCGCGTTGCCTGCGACCCTCGATGAACACCACAGGAGCTTCTGCCATGAGTCTTCCCGGCCAGTCCGCCGCCGGCACATCCAGCACAGGCACATCCAGCACGGGCACGTCCAGCACTGGCACGTCCAGGACAGGCACGGCCAGGCCCGCCAAGACCAGTGCCGCCCCGTCGCTGGACGGGCTGCGCCGTGCCCTGGCGCCGGACCAGACGTTCGCCCGGGTCCGCGCCGAAGCTGCCCGGGGATTCGCCGTCCGCGGACAGGACTACCAGATCAGCGCTCCTCCGGGACTTCGTCCGGTGCTGCTCGCGGAGATGGCTGACGGGCTGGCGGCCAAGGCGGAACAGGCGGGCGGTATGGAGCCGGGCGTGGTGCTGGCCGTCACTGCCACCGGCCGGGAGGCGGAGGACCTCACTGCGGCCCTGCGCGCCTACCTGCCCGCGGATTCGGTGGCCGAGTTCCCCAGCTGGGAGACCCTCCCGCACGAGCGGCTGTCGCCCCGCTCGGACACCGTAGGCCGCCGCTTGTCCGTCCTGCGCCGCCTGGCCCATCCGGAAAATCCAGCGCACCCGGAAGGCTCGACGGCGGGCCGGCTCCGCGTCGTCGTCGCGCCGGTCCGCGCCGTGGTCCAGCCGGTGGTGGCGGGCCTGGGCGACCTGGTTCCCGTCACGCTGAAGGTAGGCCAGGAGGTGCCGTTCTCCGACGTCGTGAAGAGCCTTGCCGACGCCGCGTACGCCCGTGTGGACATGGTGACGCACCGCGGTGAGTTCGCCGTCCGCGGCGGCATCATCGACGTTTTCCCGCCCACCGAGGACCACCCCATCAGGGTGGAGTTCTTCGGGGACGAAGTGGACCAGATGCGCTGGTTTGCCGTGGCCGACCAGCGCTCGCTGTCCGCCCCGGGCGTCCACCATCCCACCGAACTGCATGCCCCGCCGTGCCGGGAAATCCTCATCACCCCGTCCGTCATGTCCCGCGCCGCCACGCTGAAGTCCCAGCTTCCGGCCGCCGCGGACATGCTGGAGAAGATCGCCGGCGGAATCGCCGTGGAGGGCATGGAATCCCTGGCGCCGGTGCTGGTGGATGCGATGGTTCCGTTCGTTGACCAGCTGCCTGCCGACTCCATCGCCGTGCTGATCGAGCCGGAGAAGGTGCGCACCCGCGCCCACGACCTTGCCGCCACCAACGAGGAGTTCCTCGAAGCGGCATGGTCCACCGCGTCCGACGGCGGTGCGGCACCTTTGGACCTCAGCTCGCAGGCGAGTGCGGCGCTGCACTCTGCCAGCTTCCGGTCCCTGGCGGAAACGCGCACCTCCTCGCTGGAGCACGGCGTGTCCTGGTGGTCGATTACGTCACTGGCGCAGGACGCGGAGCTGCTGCCCGAGATCGACGTGCTGAACCTGCATGCCCGGGAGCCGCGGGGCTACCAGGGCGACGTGGCGGAAATGATGGAGTTCATCGGTTCGCACGTCCGCGACCAGTGGCGGATCGTGGTGGCCACGGAAGGGCCCGGGCCGGCCCAGCGCCTGGCCGAGCTGTTCCATGAGAACGACATTCCCTGTGCCCGGGTGGACAGCCTGGACCACGAACCCCAGCCGGGCATCATCGAGGTGACTACTGCCGCCGTCGGCCGTGGTTTTGTCCTGGACGGCCTCAAACTGGGCCTGCTCACCGAAGCCGACCTGCTGGGACGGACCTCCGCCGGGTCCACCAAGGACATGCGGAGGATGCCCTCCAAGCGGCGCAACGCCGTCGATCCCCTACAACTGGTGGCGGGGGACCACGTGGTCCATGAACAGCACGGCATTGGCCGGTTCGTGGAACTCATCCAGCGCAAGGTGGCCGGCGGCGGCGACGGCGTCCGGGAATACTTGGTGCTGGAGTACGCGCCGGCCAAGCGCGGCGCACCCGGCGACCGGCTGTTCGTCCCCACGGACCAGCTGGACCAGGTGACCCGCTACGTGGGCGGCGAAACCCCCGTGCTGAGCAAGATGGGCGGCGCGGACTGGGCCAGCACCAAGTCCAAGGCCCGCAAAGCCGTCAAGGAGATCGCCGGCGAACTGATCCGGCTGTACTCTGCCCGCATGGCCTCCCGTGGCCACGCGTTTGGACCCGACACGCCCTGGCAGCGGGAACTGGAGGAGGCCTTCCCGTACGTGGAGACGCCGGACCAGCTGACCACCATCAACGAGGTCAAGGCGGACATGGAGCGGGAGATTCCCATGGACCGGCTGGTGTCCGGCGACGTGGGCTACGGCAAGACCGAGATCGCGGTGCGCGCTGCCTTCAAGGCGGTGCAGGACGGCAAACAGGTGGCGGTGCTGGTGCCCACCACCCTGCTGGCCCAGCAGCACTACGAGACCTTCACCGAACGCTTCTCCGGCTTCCCGCTGCGGGTGAAGCCGTTGTCCCGGTTCCAGAGCGCCAAGGAAGCGAAGGAGACGGCGGAGGGTGTGAAGAGCGGTGCCGTGGACGTGGTGATCGGCACGCACCGGCTGTTGGCCAAGGACTTTGAGTTCAAGGACCTGGGCCTGGTGATCGTGGACGAGGAACAGCGGTTCGGCGTGGAGCACAAGGAAGCGCTGAAGAAGATGCGCACCAACGTGGACGTCCTGGCCATGAGTGCCACCCCGATTCCCCGCACCCTGGAGATGTCCCTCACCGGCATCCGGGAAACCTCCACCCTGGCCACCCCGCCGGAGGAACGGCACCCCGTGCTGACCTACGTGGGCCCGTACACGGACAAGCAGACCTCGGCCGCCATCCGCCGCGAGCTGATGCGTGAAGGCCAGGTGTTCCTGGTCCACAACCGGGTGTCCACCATCGAGCGGACGGCCGCCAGGATCCGCGAGCTGGTGCCCGAGGCACGGGTCGAGGTGGCGCACGGCAAGATGTCCGAGAGCCGCCTGGAACAGATCATCGTTGACTTCTGGGAGCGGCGCTTCGACGTGCTGGTGTGCACCACCATCATCGAGACAGGCCTGGACATCTCCAACGCCAACACGTTGATCGTGGACGGCGCGGACAAGTACGGCCTGTCCCAGCTGCACCAGCTCCGCGGCCGCGTGGGCCGTGGCCGTGAACGCGCCTACGCCTACTTCCTGTATCCGTCAGAGAAGCCGCTGGGCGAGGTGGCGCTGGAACGGCTCAAGGCCGTGGCCGCGCACAACGAACTGGGCGCCGGCATGCAGCTGGCCATGAAGGACCTGGAAATCCGCGGTGCCGGCAACCTGCTGGGCGGCGAACAGTCCGGCCACATCCAGGGAGTGGGCTTTGACCTGTACATCCGGCTGGTGGGCGAGGCCGTGGCGGACTACCGGGGCGAGGCCGAAGAAAAGGCCGCGGAGATGAAGATCGAGCTGCCGGTCAACGCCCACCTGCCGCACGACTATGTCCCCGGCGAACGGCTGCGCCTGGAGGCCTACCGGAAGCTCGCAGCGGCCATCACCAATGAGGCCATCGACGAGGTCCAGGCCGAGCTCGTTGACCGCTACGGTGAACTTCCGCTGCCCGCCCAGAACCTGGTGGCGGTGGCACGCTTCCGTGTTGGTGCGCGCGAAGCCGGCCTGTCCGACGTCGCTCTGCAGGGCAACTTCATCAAGTTCTCCCCGGCCTCGCTCCCGGAATCCAAGATCATGCGCCTGAACCGGATGTACCCCGGATCGCAGTCCAAACCCGCACTCGACGCCGTCCTCATCCCCAAGCCCAAGACGGCACGGATCGGCGGCCGGGACCTGCAGGACGCCGAGATCCTGGAATGGGCCAACGGCGTGATCCGGAATATCTTCTCCGACGCCCCGCTCGCCGCCCCGGCAGTCAGCGGCTAGCACGTGATGGGAGGACACCACGCCGCGTCTGGAGCCGCGGCGTGGGTAGCTGTTGCGTCCACCGGCCCCTACACCCTGGGTTGGTACCCTCTGGATCCCACGGGCATCCTCATCGGCGGCATGGCCACCGCGGGCACGGCACTGGTGTGCGACTGGGACCACCGGGCAAGCACGGTGGCCCACTCGCTGCCGCCGCTGTCCAACGTGATTGCGCGCGGCATCGAGAACGCCAGCGGGGGCCACCGGCAGGGAACGCACTCCATCCTTGGTGCCGCGGTTTTTGTCTTCCTCGCCGGCCTGGCATCGCAGGTGCACCTGGACACCGGCTGGGGCCGCCTGTCCGTGGGGGCCGGGCTGCTGTGCATGTTCCTGATCAACATTGCGGCGAAGGCGCTGAAGCTCTTTCCCAAAAGCGGCTTTGTCTCCAACTGGATCTTCGCGCTGGTCATGGCGGGCCTGGTCACCGTATACGCGCCGGGGCAGTGGACCTGGCTGCCCACCTCGATGCTGATCGGGGTGGTGGTGCACATCGTGGGCGACCTCATCACCACCGGAGGAGTGCCGCTGCTGTGGCCGCTGGTGGTCCGGCCGCCGAAAATACTGCGCCGGCTGCCCCTGCTGCGGAACGTCTGGCGGGCCAACGGCGCCCTGTCCCTTCCCCTGCTGGGGCGTGCCGGTTCCAAGCGGGAGTGGCTGGTGCTGATCCCGGTCAGCGCATATGCCATGGTGGGCATGTCGATGGCCGGCTGGGCCATCGCCCAACAGTACTGGGGCCGTGCGGCGGCTGCCGCGGGCGCCTGGATCAGGCTCTGGTTCTAGCAGGCAACACCCTTCAGCGGGAAACAGCAACGGACCGGCGGAAAAGTCCGCCGGTCCGTTGTTTGCTGTATGGAGTGGGTGTTAGTGCTCGCCCGCAGAGTCGGACCGGCCCAGGATGGTCTGCGGGATCCAGAAGGCCAGCGCAAACAGGGCCAGGCAGGCGGCCATGGGCCACGGGTTGCCCAGGCTGAGGAAGGACAGCGAGTAGATGGCGCCCAGGAACAGCACGAAGCAGACCGCGAACAGGATGACGCTGGTGGCGAGGTTGTTCTCGTTCTGCGGGGTCCGGACGGAGTCCTGGTTCGACGCCGAGTCCCGGCTGGACGCGTTGATCTGGCTGGACATATGTTCCTCCTCGGCCCCGCGGGGCTTGGTCTGCGGCCGCTTCCGGGTCCGGTCAGTAAGCGGTTGAACCCTGTTCACCCTTGACGATGGCAATCCCGGAGCTGGCACCAATTCGTGTTGCACCTGCTGCAATCATAGCCTGCGCGTCGGCCAGGGACCGTACGCCGCCGGAGGCCTTGACCCCCAGGTCAGGGCCCACCGCGCGGCGCATCAGGGCCACGTCTTCAACGGTGGCGCCGCCACCGTTGAAGCCCGTGGAGGTTTTCACGAAGTCCGCCCCGGCCTCAACGGCCGCCCGGCATGCCAGCACCTTCTGCTCATCCGTGAGCAGGGCTGTTTCGATGATGACTTTCAGGATGGCGCCGCCGGCGTGCACCGTCTCGGCCACCGCGGCGATGTCCTCGGTCAAGGCGCCCTGGTCACCGGCCCTCGCAGCGGCAATGTTGATCACCATGTCCACCTCGTCCGCGCCGTCCAGCACGGCGCCGCGGGCCTCGAACGACTTCACGTCTGTAGGGGTGGCCCCCAGCGGAAAGCCCACCACGGAACAGGTGAGGACGCCGGAGCCCTTGAGCGCCTTGGTGACGGTCTTGACCCAGATGGGGTTGACGCAGACCGACTTGAACCGGTACTCGGCTGCCTCCGCGCAGACCTTCAGCACGTCAGCTTCCGAGGCTTCGGGCTTGAGCAGCGTGTGGTCGATGTAGGAGGCGATGTTCGCGGTCCCGGCCGGATCAGCGGTTCCTGCGTGAACGGTGGCTTCGTTGCTCATGATGGTCCTCTCGAAGGGCCTTGTGGGCCCGGCGTTGACTCGGTTTCGGGAACCATCTTGTCACAGCGCACGGCGCCGGTGGCGGCCGCTCAGGCGGCAGCCTGAAGGACCGGCGCTGCAGCCGCGGCAGTCAGCAACTGGGTGGCACAGGCACCTGCCGCCGACGCGGCGGCCACCAGCAGCCCCAGGCGCACGCCGTCGAACGCTGCTGCGTCGCCGATCGCCCAGATCCCCGGCACGGACGTCCGGAAGTCCCTGCTGATCTCGATGCCGCCGCCGGCGGCCGTCCGCAGGCCCGCGCTGGCGGCGAGGCCGTCCCGGGATACCCGCTCCTCGGCCAGGACCACCAGGTCGCCGGTCATGCTGCTGCCGTCTTCAAAGACCACGGCGGAGGCGGCGAGGGGGGAACCGGCCCCTCCGGAAACGACGGCGGGGATGATGGCCGCGGGCCGGGCGGTGGTGCGGATTGGCCGCACCCCCTTGGCCCGGAGTACCGCTTCGGCCTGCCCTGCCGCTGCCCCGGTGCCCACCAGGATCCCCATGGGGCGGCGGCCCAGCTCACGGGTGACTTCCTGCACTCCGTCCGCAATGCGCGGGGCGTCATCGATGGTGGAGTAGCTCAGGCACTGCGCGGCGCCGTCCACCGGGTTGGCCACGGGAGCCGAACCGGTGGCGATGACCAGCTCGTCGTAGGCGAATTCCATGCCGTCGGCGGTTGCCACGGTGCGCTTGGCAGCATCGATGTGGCTGGCCGGCTGGCCAAAGCGGACGGAGACCTGGGGGAGCATGGCCAGCTCCAGCAGTTCCGCGGGGGTGTCATCGCGGTTGCTCAGCACGGTGATGGTGCCGGCGAACCGTGCCCGGTCCAGTTGGGCCACCAGGGCCTGGGCGGCGGGGCCGGCGCCGGCGATGACGATGCGGGTTGCGGCGGAGGTGGACGTTGAGGGTGCCGGAGCGGACATGTGCTGGCCCTTTCGCTGGCGGCCGGGAACCGGCCGGAACTTCATGATGGAACCCAGCGTAGGGGCCTGCTTTTTCGGTTGTGTTACCCACCCATTGCTGTTTACCGGGCCCGTGTTCGCCAGTATTTACCGGCCGGTAACAGAACCCGTGACCCACCTCTCATTCACCGGCCGGCGGACACAATCCGCCATTCCCGGCGCACAAGTGGCCGGCACAGGCGTTCCTTAGACGCGGATCCGGTACCCGCGCTTGACTACCGTTTCAATGAGCTTTCCGTCCGGCAGTGACGAACGCAGCCTGCTGACCGTCATGTCCAGTGCGTGCACGGAACCCCGGAGTTCCAGCAGGTCGGAGAGGGATTCACGGGACAGGACAGCGCCGCCGGCACCCAGCAGGGCGCGCAGGAGCAGCAGGGGAGCAGGTGCCAGTTCCACCGCCTGGCCGTCGATCCGCAGGCTGCGGCCGCGAAGCTCGATGTTCCCGGAGCGGGTGTCCAGCCGCCGGACATGGTTCAGGGCCAGGTGCTCGCACACCAGCCGGATGAGGGCCCCCATGCGGAAACGTTCCGGGATGAGCGGCGTCACGCCCGCGTCCAGGAGTGGCTGTGCCGTCACGGGACCCACCACGGCGGTGGTGACGTTCAGTTTCAGGCTTTCCACCAGCTGCTTGTACAGGCCCATTTCGTGGGCGGTGCTCCACATCGCGTCCACGGCTGGGGCGCTGGTGAAGGTCAGGACGTCCAGGTTCCCGCTGCAGGCGGCCTCGATCAGGCGCGGCAGCCTGTCCTCGCCGTCGGGCTTGACCCACCGGTAGGGCGTGACGGTGAGGACCGTGGCGCCGGACATCCGCAGGCGTTCAATCTGGCGGACGTCGGTGTAGCCGTGCAGCTGCATGGCGACGGTCTTGCCCCGGACGCCTTCGGTGAGCAGCATGTCCACCAGCGTGGCGGTGGTTTCGTCGCTGCTGATGCCGACGTCGGCAAGGCCGGCCGCGCGCACGGCACCGCGGGCTTTGGGCCCCCGGACGAACATGCGGCAGTTTCCCAGCGTTTCCAGCAGTTCGTCGCCGATCCCGAAGGAGTCAGCGGCCTCGCACCACCGGCGCATGCCGTAGGCGGTGGTGGCGATGCACAGGTCCGGCTTGGCGGCGATGATGGCCCGCGTGTCCTCGATGAGGCGCATGTCCTCCTGGACGGGGGCGATCTTCAGCGCCGGCGCATGCAGCACTTCGGCACCCCGGCGCTCCAGGGCCTCGATCAGGTCGCGCGACCGCCGGTCCGAGGTGACGCCGATGCGGAACCCTTCCAAGGGCGACTCCGCGGCATCGGTGGCTTCTTCGGCCTGCGTCGTCGGTGCGGCCTGGGCTGGTTCAGCCGGTGCAAGTGCAGTCATGGGGGTCAATCCTTTCATGATCCCAGCAGCGAGGCCGCCAGCCTGTCCAGGTCTGCGGCGGCACCGGCGTGGTCACGGTTCGCTTCAGCCACCCGCACCACCTCGCCGATGACCAGCACTGCCGGGTTGCTGCAGCCGGCAGCGGCGGAGGTGATGGTGCCGAGGTCAGCGATGGTGGTGCGCTGGCCGGGCCGGTAGCCCCGCTCCACCACGGCCATGGGCATGTCCGGGCGCATCCCGGCGCGGCGCAGGCCTGCCGCCAGCTGGTGGAGGGTGCCGATGCCCATGAGCACCACGATGGTGCCGCCCAGACCGGCCAGGTGGTGGTGCTCCTTCTCTGTCAGCGGGGCGTGCCCGGAGACCACGGTGAACATGTGGCTGACTTCGCGGTGGGTCACCGGGATGCCTGCTGCGGCCGGGACCGAGATGGCGCTGGTGACGCCGGAGATGACGTGCACTTTGACGCCGGCTGCCACGCAGGCGGCAACTTCCTCGCCGCCGCGGCCAAAGACGTAGGGGTCCCCGCCCTTGAGGCGGACCACGTTGTTGCCGGCAAGGGCACTTTCCACCATCAGCTTTTCGATGTCAGACTGGCTGACCTTGTGGTGGCCAGGCTTCTTTCCGACGTCCACGAGTTCCGCGGAGGTCAGCCGCGGCAGTTCCTGGTACGGCGCCAGTCGGTCGTAGAACACGACGTCGGCATCGCGGAGTGCCTTGACCGCCGCCACGGTGAGCAGGTCGCTCGTGCCGGGGCCGCCGCCCACCAGGGTGACGTGTCCGGCGGGTCCCGCAGCAGGCTCGGCCGCGACCGGGATGCCGGTCTTCCGGCAGCGGTCCAGGAAGGCGTCCCAGCCGGGCCGTCCGTCCTCGACGGCGGCGACCAGGAAAAGCCGCTCCGGCAGGTGGACGAGCCGCGCCTCTTCGGGGCTGCCAAGGCGGTGCACGACGGCGCCCGCGGCTTGGTACCGCCGCACCGCCTGCCGCGCGGCGTCGGGGGCGCCGGCCACCAAAACGTTCCGGCCGGTGAGGTCGATACTGAGCTGCATGGCTATGCCTCGTTTCCAGGGGTATCCGTGGTGGCGGAGCGGACCGGGATGGAAGCCCCGATCAGGACCTTGCCTTTTTCCTCCGGAGTGGCGGGGCGCATCTGGCCGCGCTCGTCCGGGACGAAGGTGATGGAGTCGTCCTTCTGGTCGGGGGCATTGACGAAGGAGCGGAACCGGCGCAGGCGTTCGGGGTCCTTGAGGGTGTCTGCCCATTCATCCACGTACGTGTCCACGTGCTTGGCCATGGCGGCCTCAAGGTCCTCGGCGATACCCAGGGTGTCCTTCACCACCACGTCCTCAACGTGCTTGATGCCGCCGTCGAGCTCCTCCTGCCAGCGGGCCGTGCGCTGCAGCCGGTCCGCGGTGCGGATGTAGTACATGAAGTAGCGGTCGATGTACTTGATCAGGGTTTCGTCGTCCAGGTCCTTGGCCAGGAGCTGGGCGTGGGCCGGGGTGGCTCCGCCGTTGCCGCCCACGTACAGGTTCCAGCCGTCGGCCGTGGCGATCACGCCCACGTCCTTGCCGCGGGCCTCCGCGCATTCGCGGGCACAGCCGGAAACACCCATCTTGAGCTTGTGCGGGCTGCGCAGGCCGCGGTAGCGCAGTTCCAGCTTGATGGCCATGGCCACCGAATCCTGGACGCCGAAGCGGCACCAGGTGGAACCGACGCAGGACTTCACGGTCCGCAGGCTCTTGCCGTAGGCCTGGCCGGACTCGAAGCCGGCGTCCACGAGTTCCTTCCAGATCTCCGGCAGCTGCTCCAGCCGGGCGCCGAACATGTCGATGCGCTGGCCGCCGGTGATCTTGGTGTACAGGCCGTACTTCTCGGCCACGGCCGCAATGACGCCCAGCTTCTTGGGGGTGATCTCACCGCCGGCGATGCGGGGGACCACCGAGTAGGTGCCGTCCTTCTGCATGTTGGCCAGGGCGCGGTCGTTGGTGTCCTGCAGGGTGCCGCGGCCGGCGTCCAGGACGTAGGCGCTGTTCTGGCTGGCCAGGATGTTGGCGATGGTCGGCTTGCAGATGTCGCAGCCGGCGCCGGTGCCGTACTTGGCCATGATCTCTTCGAAGGAGGTCAGCCCCAGGACGCGGATGGCGTCGAACAGTTCCTGGCGGGACAGTTCGATGTGCTCGCAGAGGGCCTTGGAGACCTCCACGCCGGACTTGGTCAGCTCGGTTTCCAGCAGCTTCTTCAGCATGGGGACGCAGGAGCCGCACTGGGTGCCGGCCCGGGTGCAGCCCTTCAACTCGCCCAGTTCCTGGACCGGGGCGTTGCCCTCGCAGGCGCCGCAGGCGTTGATGGTGTCACGGATGGTTCCGGCCGTGACGTTGTTGCAGGAGCACAGTGTGGCGTCATCCGGCAGTTCGGTCTCCGGCGCCTCGCCACCGCCGGCCGCGCTCAGGAAGGCGCCCGGTTCGGCCGGGAGCTCGCGGCCCAGGAGCGGGCGCAGGCTCATGTAGGGGGAGGCGTCGCCGACGAAGATGCCGCCCAGGAGGGTCTTGGCGTCATCCGTGGTCACGATCTTCTGGTAGACGCCGCGGGCCGGGTCGGCATAGACGATTTCCAGGGCGTGCTCGGTCTTGGCGAACGCGTCACCGAAGCTGGCCACGTCCACACCGGACAGCTTGAGCTTGGTGGCGGTGTCGAAGCCCGGGAAGGTGGCATCCCCACCGTGCAGCCGGTCGGCCACGATCTCCGCCATGGTGTTGGCCGGCGCCACCAGGCCCAGGCACATGCCGCCGTAGTTGGCCACTTCACCGATGGCCCAGATGCCGGGCACTTCGGTTTCGCAGTAGTCGTTGATGACCACGCCGCCGCGGGGACCCAGGCTGAATACCTGTTCCTCGCCCTCGGCGGCGCGGAAGAGTTCATCGCGGGGACGGACGCCGATGGCGACGATCACGATGTCGGCGTCGATGACGCGGCCGTCGGCCATCAGCACCCCGGTGACCTGGCCGTCGTCATCGGAAAGTACCTCCGAGGGAAAGACCCCGCCGTGGACTTCGAAACCCTTGGATTTGATGAGCCTGCCCATGGCCTGGCCCGCGCCCTCGTCGAGCTGGGTGGCCATCAGCCACTGGGAACCGTCGATGACGATCGGGTTGGCGCCGAGCTGCTCGGTGCCGGCAGCTGACTCGAGGCCCAGGAGCCCGCCGCCGATAGTGACGGCGTTGACCTTGCGGCCGAGCTTCTCCGTGAGCTCCGCGATGGCCTTGTTGATGGCCCAGACGTCTTCAAGCGTGCGGTAGACGTGCGTGTGCTCCGCGCCGGGGATGGGCAGGCGGGCCGCATTCGAGCCGGTGGCGACCACGAGTTCGTCGTAGGGGTAGCTGTTGCCGGCGGCGGTTTCCACCGTCTTCGCTTCGGCGTTGATCTTTACGACGCGCTCGCCGGTCTTCAGGTCCAGGCCGGCGTGGTCCCACATGGACGCCGCGCCGAGCGTCAGGTCGACGTCGTTGTCGGTGAGGGCTTTGGACAGCGCCACCCGGTCATAGGGGAGGTGGACTTCCTCGGTGAGGACCGTGACATGCCAGCCATCGAGGCCGCGGGCATGCATTGCGTCCGCAAAACGGTGGGCCGCGGGGCCGCCGCCGGCGACGACGATGCGGCGCGGAGTCTCTGTGCTTGAAGTCTGTTCGGTCACTGATGGGCCTTTCGCATGGGCCGCAGGCAGTTTTCCTGCAGCCTTCTCTGACGAGCTGTCCATCCAGACTAGGGAGACGCAGTTTCGCTTCAGTTTCCCATTTGTTTCGCCAACTTAACTTCTGCATCACGAGCGCATTTCCGGGCGGGTTAGGTCTCTTTTACGCGCCGGACACATTCACCGCACCCCGTTGAAACACCCGGACCCTAGCGTTGGAAACGGCCGCAAAAGCAGCCGTGCAAGGACAACAGGCACAGGGAAAGGAGCCGGACATGACGGCAACACTGGAACTTGGGGCGCTCGCCGCCGAATCTGACATCGCTGGATTCCACACCGGCTGGCACCGTGTCTGCGCGGTGGAGGACCTCGAACCAGCCTGGGGCGAGGCCGCACTGGTGGCAGGCCGGCAGGTGGCGCTGTTCCGCACCGGCCCCAGCGAAGTCTTCGCCGTGGCACACGAGGACCCGGCCACCGGAGCCCACGTCATGGCGCGCGGCATCCTGGGCTCAAAGGGGACGCGACCCACCATCGCCTCCCCCCTGCACAAGGAGGTCTACGACCTTGAGACCGGCGAATGCTTCACCACACCGGGCCTGCGCCTGGCAGCATTCAGCACCCGGGTCACCGACGGCATCGTCGAGGTGCAGCTGTAACACCCGCACCCCTTAAGGGGCGCCGGGCCTTGAGTGGCCCAGGCGCCCTTTGGTGTTTAACCGGCAGTTCCTACAGGCCCAGCGCTTCGCTGACGTCGTGCAGGACCTCGTCCAGCGAGGCACGCGCGGCCTGGCGCGCTGCCGGCAGTTCCGCGGCGGACCCCACCTGGTGGATCACCTCGAGGTAGCACTTGAGCTTGGGCTCGGTGCCGCTGGGCCGGATGATGACACGGGTCAGGTTTCGGGTGATGTAGAGCAGCCCTTCGGTGGGCGGCAGGTGCGCGCTGCCTTCAGCCAGGTCCGTGAAGACCTCCACAGCGGACTGTCCGAACGATTCCGGCGGCGAAACCCGCAGGCGGTTCATCATGGCGTCCAGGAGTCCCAGGTCCGCAACCCTGATGCTCAGCTGGTCGCTGGCGTGCAGGCCGTGCTGGAGGTACAGCTCATCCAGGGTGTCGAAGACCGTCTTGCCTGCGGCCTTGGCCGCTGCCGCGAGTTCGGCGATCAGGACGGCGGCAGAAATGCCGTCCTTGTCCTTCACCAGCTCCGGGGCAACGCAGTACCCCAGCGCCTCCTCGTAGCCGTAGACCAGCCCGGGAACCCGGGAGATCCACTTGAACCCGGTCAGTGTTTCCTCATGGGCGAAGCCGGCCGCGGCGGCGATGCGGGCCAGCAGCCGTGAGGAAACGATCGAATTGGCGAAGACGCCCCGGCCGTCAGCGTCCGCGCCGGCGGTGCCGTCCGCGAGCCGGGCCACCATGTGGGCGCCCAGCAGGGAACCCACTTCGTCGCCCCGGAGCATCCGCCAGGCGCCCGTATCGGGGTCCTTTGCCGCCACGGCTGCCCTGTCGGCGTCGGGATCATTGGCGATCACGAGGTCGGCGTCCAGCTGCGCGGCCGCCCCGAGGGCCAGGTCCAGGGCGCCGGGTTCCTCCGGGTTGGGGAAACTTACGGTGGGGAAATCAGGGTCCGGTTCGGCCTGTTCAGCCACCACGGTGACATCTTTGAAACCTGCCGCTTCCAGGACGTCCAGCGCAGTCCCGCCGCCGACGCCGTGCAGCGGGGTGAGGACTATCCGCAGGTCCCGGGCGGGGAAGCGGTCCGCCATGGCCAGTGCCGCCGTCGCCCGCTCATACCCGGCTGCCAGCGAACCGTCCAGGACGGTCCAGCCGCCCTCTGCCAGCGTGATGGATTCCAG
Source organism: Arthrobacter sp. SDR-2R (assembly GCF_057747955.1). Classification (NCBI taxonomy): domain Bacteria; kingdom Bacillati; phylum Actinomycetota; class Actinomycetes; order Micrococcales; family Micrococcaceae; genus Arthrobacter; species Arthrobacter sp. SDR-2R. The sequence continues at coordinate 3,501,112 of NZ_CM173231.1, read as the reverse complement.
CGGCCCCACGGCGCTGATCCGGCCAGCGATTTCCGCGTCGTAGGGCGCCACGATCTGGGCGCCGTCGCCGTCTGCCGGCACAGCATGCCGCCCCAGGTACACCTTGTACCCGTTGTCCTGGGGCGGGTTGTGGCTGGCGGTGACCATGACGCCGCCGTCGCAGTCCAGGGCGCGGACGGCGTACGCCAGCAGGGGAGTGGGGAGGGGCGCCGGGAGCAGGAAGGCTTCGATGCCGGCCGCGGTGAAGATTGCCGCGGTTTCGGCCGCGAAGACATCCGAGTTATGCCGGGCGTCATACCCGACGACGGCACGCGGGCGGGTGCCCGGGGCGGCCTTGGCTGCGGCGTCCCCCAGGAAGGCCGCGAGTCCCGCTGCGGCGCGGCGCACCACCACCCGGTTCATCCGGTTCGGCCCCGGGCCCAGGGCGGCGCGCAGCCCTGCCGTGCCGAACTGGAGCGTGCCGCGGAAGCTGTCTTCCAGTTCCTGCCGGGCCGCGGGATCGCCGTCCTCAACAAGGCGGACAAGCTCAAGGAGCAGCGCCTTCGTTGCGGGATCCGGGTCTTGGGCAGCCCATTCGCGGGCTTCGGTGAGCAGGCGAAGTTCGGCATCGGAAGACGTCATGGGCCTAACGCTATCGTCATTGCCCGTGCCCGTGACGCACCCTGGGCGCCTGATCCGTTAGAGCCGGGCGATGATATCGGCCAGCAGCCTGGAGATGCGCGGGCCGGCTGCCCGGCCGGATTCGATGACTTCCTGGTGGCTGAGCGGCTGGGGGCTGATCCCGGCCGCGAGGTTGGTGACCAGCGAAATTCCGAACACTTCCATCCCGGAGTGCCGCCCGGCGATGGCTTCCAGCGCCGTGGACATGCCGATCAGGTCGGCACCGATCCGCTTGGCGTACTGCACCTCGGCCGGTGTTTCGTAGTGCGGGCCGGGGAACTGTGCATACACGCCCTCGTCCAGGGTGGGGTCCACCTCGCGGGCCAGCCCGCGGATGCGCGGCGAGTACAGGTCGGTAAGGTCCACGAAGGTGGCGCCTTCCAGCGGTGAGGACGCGGTGAGGTTGATGTGGTCCTTGATCAGCACCGGGGTGCCGGGGGCCCAGTCCTCGTTGAGTCCGCCGCAGCCGTTGGTGAGGACCAGGGTGCTGCACCCGGCGGCCGCCGCGGTCCGGATTCCGTGGACCACTGCCCTGACGCCCTTGCCCTCGTAGTAGTGCGTGCGGGCGCCCAGGACCAGGGCGCGCTTTCCCGAGGGCGTCAGTATGGAGCGGATGGTGCCCACGTGGCCTTCCACGGCGGGGGCATGGAAGCCGGGGACTTCTTCGGCCGACAGGGTGGCGGTGGTCTCGCCGATGAGGTCGGCGGCCTCGCCCCACCCGGAGCCGAGGACCAGGGCAGTGTCATGCCGGTCCACGCCTGTCTCTTCGGCGATGTAGTCCGCTGCGGCGCGTGCGGCGGCAAACGGGTCCGTGTTCAGGAAGTCTGTTGTACTCACCAGTACAAGTTATCGTGCCGCCCGTGTTGCCCCCGTCACGGCCGGCCCGGAGAGCGCCCTGTTTTCTTGGTGGTCAGCGGCAAATGGGCGAGAATGGATGACTGTGACTACGCATCCAGATTTCAGCTCCCCCCGGATCGCAATCCTGGGAGGTGGTCCCGGCGGATACGAAGCCGCCATGGTGGCCGCCTCGCTCGGGGCGACGGTCACCATCATCGAACGCGCGGGCCTGGGTGGATCCGCCGTGCTGACCGATGTGGTTCCGTCCAAGACCCTCATTGCCACGGCCGACCTGATGACCCGCGTGGCAGAGGCCGGCGAGCTGGGAGTGAAGTTCGACGTCGACGGCGGCGACTTCGTGCCGGTGATGCGAGCAGACCTCAAGCACATCAACGACCGCCTCCTCAACCTTGCCCGCAACCAGTCCCAGGACATCCGGGACGGCCTGGAAAAGCTGGGCGTGCGGATTATTGCGGGTTCCGGCCGGCTGCTGGACACCCACACCATCGAGGTCATGACGGTGGACGGCACCGAGACTGTAGAGGCGGACACCATCCTGCTGGCCGTGGGCGCACACCCGCGCGAGCTGGAGACCGCCCGCCCCGACGGTGAGCGGATCCTGAACTGGACGCAGATCTACAACCTGGACGAGCTGCCCGAGGAGCTCATCGTGGTGGGGTCCGGCGTTACCGGCGCGGAGTTTGCCTCCGCCTACAACGGCCTTGGTTCCAAGGTCACCCTGGTGTCCAGCCGCGACCGCGTGCTGCCCGGCTCCGACGTTGACGCCGCCGTGGTCCTGGAGGAAGTCTTCGAACGCCGCGGGGTCCGGGTTTTGTCCCGTTCCCGTGCCCAGACCGTGGAACGCACCGACAAGGGCGTGGTGGTGACCCTTTCCGACGGCTCCACGGTGACCGGCAGCCACTGCCTGCTCTGCCTGGGGTCCATCCCCAATACGGCAGGCCTGGGCCTCGAGGAGGCCGGCGTCGCCGTCAGCGAGAGCGGCCACATCAAGGTGGACGGCGTCTCCCGCACGACGGCCCCGAACGTCTACGCCGCCGGTGACTGCACGGGCGTCCTGCCGCTGGCCTCCGTGGCCGCCATGCAGGGCCGCATCGCGGTGGCGCACTTCATGGGCGACGGCGTGACCCCGCTCAAGCTCCACCAGGTGGCATCCAACATCTTCACCTCGCCCGAAATCGCCAACGTTGGCGTATCCGAAGCCGAGATCGAGTCCGGCAAGTACCAGGCCGACGTCGTCAAGCTCTCCCTGCGCAGCAACGCCCGCGCCAAGATGCGCAACGCCAAGGACGGGTTCGTCAAGATCTTTGCGCGGAAGGGTTCCGGCACGGTGATCGGTGGCGTGGTGGTGGGGCCGAACGCCTCGGAGCTGATCTTCCCGATCTCCATCGCGGTCAAGCAGAAGCTGCACGTTGACGACGTCGCCAGCACCTTCACGGTGTACCCGTCGCTGACCGGATCCATCTCCGAAGCCGCCCGCCGCCTGCACGTCCACATGTAAGGGCCGAAGGGCCCGCATTCGCTGGGCAACCCGTTGTTACACTCTGCTCATGATTGGGCTTCCCTTCGCGGGAAACGGGCTGGTGCATGCCGGGTTCGTCGGGCTGGGAATTCTCGCAGCCCTGCTCTTCTACGCATATGAGAAGCGCCGCCGCGGGCTGACGGATCCGCGGTTGTGGCCGATAGCCGGTTTTGCCGTTGCCTTCGGGGCCATCGGTTCCAGGTTGCTTACCTGGGATATCTCACGCCAGGTTTCACTTGCTGACTGGTGGGGCAACGGCGACCGCAGCATCCTGGCCGGGCTTGTGGGGGCCTGGGGCGGCGTGCTCCTGGCCAAACGGTTGACCGGTTACCGGCAGCCGACGGGGGATCTGCTGGCCCCTGCTGTAGCCCTGGCCCTCATCATCGGGCGCATCGGCTGCCTTCTGACAGAGCTCCCCGGCACGCCAACCGGGGGAGCGTGGGGAATCCTTCTCACCCCGGCCCAGGCCGCGCTGATCGGGGCGCCGGCCGGGGTGGGGCTTCATCCGTCTTTCGTCTACGAGATCTTCTTTCACGCGGCCGCTTTCGCCGTGATGTGGCGTTTCCGGGACCGCCTGCCCCACCCCGGCGACCTCTTTATCTGTTTCGTCAGCGCCTACGCCGTGTTCAGGTTCCTGGTCGAGTTTGTCCGGGGCAATGAGGTGCTGTGGCTGGGGATGAGCCGGCCCCAATGGTTCCTGCTGGCGGTTTTGCCCCTCCTGGTGTGGCGGGTCCGGCGTGTTTTCGGCTCGCCGCTCCGCCGAGAGATGGAAGGAACCGCAGCATGAGTGACGCTCCGGACATCCCGCCGCAGCCCCCGGACCAGGGCAACCTGCCGCCGCAATCACCTGCCGGCGGTTCCCTGGCGGCCGGCATCGTCTTTGGGGCGCTGGCCCTTTACGCCGTCTATGTACTGGGGACGATGGCTCGGGGACCGTATGCCTGGTCAGCCACCTTCCTGGCCGTGCCAGCCCCGTTTATCCCCATTGCCGTTTATTTGGCGGTATCCATCGCTCTGGCCATCAGGCGCTCGACGGCCCGGTTGGGTGCAGGGCTGCTTATCGGTTTGGGAGTCTTCACCCTGCTGGGTGGCGGCCTTTGCGTCGCGTTCCTTGCCCAGGTCCGGGCCTGACATGAATGACGGTCAAGGGGTTCCGCCGGAGGAGCAACGGCGTGGGCAGCAGCCGGAACCGCGGGGCGGCTATCTGGGGTCTGGAGTCGTCTACGGGGCTGTGGCGCTGTACATCCTCTACCTTTGGGCAACAGTAGGCATTGGAGCACCGAACATCGCACCACCGAATGCATGGGCAACCAGCATCTTCGCCGGGCCGGCAGCCTTCGTCCCGATCGCCGTCTATCTGGGGCTGGCTGTTGTTCTTGCCGTCAGTCCCCGCACCGCGCGCACCGGGGCCGGGCTGCTGATCGGGCTCGGCATATTTACGTTACTCGGCGGGGGACTTTGCGTGGGTGCCCTGGTGCAATCCGGAGTTTGAGAAGGGGCGCCGATTCATGAAGTCTCAACAGTTGCCCGGTCCGGGACAGCCGCTGCGCGGTGACAGGATCCACCGCTATGTGACCGCTTTCTGCCCCAAATGCCACGAAACCAACCCTCCACTGAGCCAGGTCCGCCGGCTGGCAGGGACGCTGCTCATTCGTGACGGCCGCGTGTGGCTCGAACGGGGCTGCCCGGACCATGGGCTGGTCCGCACCCTGTACGACGAGTCTCCGGAAATCCTCCGCTACCTGGAGAAGTGGCAGGCGCCCACCAAGCAGCACATCCCTGACCAGACCGACAATTTCCGCCCTGTCCCTGAGGCATATGCCTTTGGGCTTCCAGCCATGCAAACGCAACACACCTGCATCCTGCTGCAGGACATTATTGAGCACTGCAACCTGCGCTGCCCCACCTGCTTCACCGCATCCGGCCCACAACTGCAGGGAGTCGCACCATTGAGGGAGGTGCTTGACAATGTTGACACCCGCCTGGACCGGGAAAACAACCGCCTTGATGTGCTGATGCTCTCCGGCGGTGAACCAACGCTGTACCCATATCTTGCCGAACTGCTGGATGAACTCGTTTCCCGGCCAATCGTCAGGATCATGGTGAACAGCAACGGCATGCTCATTGCCACCGATGACCACCTGCTTGCCCTGCTGGAACAGCACCGGGACAGGGTGGAGGTGTACCTCCAGTACGACGGTCCATCCAGGGAATCGTCGATCCACCACCGCGGCGGAGACCTTACCCGCTTCAAGGACGCGGCAATTTCGCGCTTGTCGGATGCAGGCGTTTTCACCACGCTGACCATGACAGCATCCCTGGGCGTCAACGACGGTGAAGTCGGTGCCGTGGTGATGCGTGCCCTGGAGACTCCCTTTATCGGAGGGGTGGCGCTGCAGCCCGTCTTCGGTTCCGGACGCGGACACGGCATCGATGCCATGGACCGGCTCACCCACACAGGCGTCCTTGAAAGATTGGCCGGGCAGACCAACGGCGTGGTGTCCTGGCACGACCTGACAGCGTTGCCCTGCTCCCACCCGCACTGCGCCTCAGTGGGTTACATGCTGAAGGACGACGCCGGCGTCTGGAGGTCCCTGGCAGCATTGATTGGGCATGATCAGCTGCTCACTTGGCTCGAGCTTAACCCGGACAGCCTTGCGAACCGGATCGCCGACAGCGCCATCCCCCTGGAGCTGCGGAACCTGATGAAAACCTCGCTGCTTGACCTGTTGAGCGAACAGGCGTCCCTGTCCCACCCCCGCACGATGGACCTTTGGAAGAACGTCTGCACCCAGTGCGATCTTGGCATCGGCACGCTTACCACCCTGGCGGCGGGCAAACTCCCGGGGCAGCAGCAACGCCTCCGCAGGCTCCTCGCGGAACGGGTAACGCGCATCATGGTCAAACCTTTCATGGACATCTCCACGATGATCGAGGAACGGCTCACCCAATGCTGCGTGCACGTGGGAACCAAGAGCGACGCCGGCGCGCATCAATGCGCGCCGTTCTGCGCAGTGCAGGCCTGGCCCTCGCTGGCGAGGCAACGCATGAGCACGGCCACTGGTGCACGGCTGATTCCGATGCGTCACGTCTAGGGAGGAATGATGGACTCCGCGTCACACGCCCGGCGGATCGCCGCCGGCCCGTTGCCCTCAGAGCTTCTGGGCGCCAAGCACGGCGTCATGCCTGCAGTGCCCTCTGCCCCTCCGGGTTCCGGCCCTGACAACGCCGAAGCACCACCTTTTGACCCGTTGCGCCTGTGCATCTTCGCCACGGTTGCCCTGCTGGGGTGGCTGGCAGGGCCCGTGGCGCTGTCCGTGTTTGCAGCCATCGGGTTCATCGGATACTGGAAAGCGCGGCGGCGCGGCCTGATGAAATCCAAGTGCTACCTGCGCGACACGAGGCTCGTGCTGTCCTATCTGGGTGTCCTCCTGGCCGCGGGCATCTACGGGATCTACCTGGTCACGGGACGATTGTTCGGGGTGTGAAAAGCAACCACAACACGCCACTCAGGCTGCCGGCACCGCCCGGAAATGCCGTTCAATGAGGCCCTTGATGTCCTCATGGCAGCCACCGCATCCTGTGCCCGCCCGGGTGGCCTTGGAAACGTCCGCCACCGTGGAGCAGCCGTCGGCCACGGCGCCCGTGATGGTGTTCCCGCTGACTCCGGCGCACCGGCACACGGTCCCGGCCGGGTCCGCGGCTGCGCCCGGCAGCTGGTCCGGCCCGTCCAGGCGGAGGAGGAGCGACCGGTCCGCAGGCAGTTCGGCGCCGCGTTCGAAGAGTCCCACCAGCTCGGCCGCCGTGCGGGGCATGCCCACCGCCACCAGGCCTTCGAGCACTCCGCCTCGGGTGGTCATCTTGACGTACCGGCCGTGCTCAGGATCAGCCCACTGGGCCACCTGCAGGCGGGCCCTGCCGTTGGCCGCGCCCGCCGTGAGCGCTTCCTCGTCCCACGGATCCGCGTCGTTGTTCCCGGCCACAGCCATGTTCAGGCCGCGGGCCTTCAGCACCACGACGCCGGGCTGTTCCGGCGGGAGCGCGGACAGCAGTTCCGCCTCCTCCACCCCACCGGAGGACAGCAGGGTCAGGTAGCCCGCCAGCCACTCGGCCTGCCGCCAGCCAGGGCCCACCAGGCCGGAGGGCCCCGTGGCGTTCCGGCATGCGGCGCAGCCCGGGTCGGGGCAGTGGACCTCCGCGCAGTCGCCGATGGCAAAGATATGCGGTTCGTGGTGCGCCCGCAGCGTGTGGTCCACCAGGATCCCGGTGCCGGTGGCCAGCCCGCAGCCGTCGGCCAGCTCCGTCCGGGGACGCACCCCGCATGAAATGACCAGGAGGTCCCCGTCAATCGCCTGCCCGTCGTCCAGCAGCAAAGCCGAGAAACCGCCGTCGGGCGCGTTGTGCTCAACGCCGGTGGAACGGGCGTTGCCTGCCACCCGGACCCCGCAGCGCCGCAGCCCTGCAGCGAGGACGGCCCCGCCGGCACGGTCGATGCTGCGCCCCAGGGGGTGCGGGCCGTTGTGGACCACCGTGACGGTGGCGCCTTCCTCCGCGGCGGCCAGCGCCGTTTCCAGGCCCAGGACGCCGCCGCCCAGGACCACTACGCGCTTGCCGCCGTCCACCGCCTGCCGCAGGACAGCGGCGTCGCGAAGGTCCCGCAGCGCGGTGACGCCGGCGGGAAGCACGGGGGAGGAAGGATCCGGGTTGATGCCGGTCAGGTTGGGAATGACGGGCCGGGATCCGGTGGCGAACACCAGCCGGTCGTAGTGCACGGGTGCTCCTTCAGCAAGCAGGACCTGCTGCCGTGGCCTGTCCACGCGCTTGACCCGCATGCCCAGGCGGACGTCCACGCCGTCCGCGGCCAGCTCGGCGGCATCGGCAAGGGCCAGTGCTTCAGCGGTGGTCCGGCCGACGCCGAGGTCGGCCACCAGGACGCGGTTGTAGGCTGCCTCGGGTTCCTCACCGAGCACGGTGACCTGGACCTGCCCTGCGCGCACGGCGGGCAGGAGCTCGTCCACCAGCCTGGCGGCCACGGGGCCGAATCCCACGATGACAATCTGCTCGCTCATGAGGCCTCCGTCGTTTGCAGCATGCGGGCGGAATCGGGTGCGGCCACGGGCCGGACCCATACGGTGTTGAATTTGAATTCGGGCATCCCGGAGATGGGATCAGTGGCGGCTTCGGTGAGGCGGTTGGCGCTTTCGGAGCCGGGGAAGTGGAAGGGCAGGAACACCGTCTCCGGGCGGATGGCTGTGCTCAGCTCCGCATGGCACACCACCTCGCCGCGCACGTTCGCCACGGAGACCAGCGATCCGGCGGCGATGCCCATGGCGGCTGCCGCCGAGGGGTGGATCTGCACCCTCGCCTCGGGCTGTGCGGCGACGAGTTCGGCCACCCGCCGCGTCTGGGCCCCTGACTGGTAATGCTCCAGGAGCCGGCCGGTGATGAGGGTCATGGCTTTGCCGGCGGGGTCTCCGGAGGTCCCGCCATCGCCGGCAGAAGTACGACGGCGGCGCGGCACTACCGGGACCATCACGGCCTTGCCGTCGGGGTGGGCGAAACGGCCGGCGAACAGCCGCGGCGTTCCGCTGCTGCCGGCCGGGTAGGGCCAGTAGGCGGCCTCCCCGCGGTCCAGCATGGCGTAGTCAATGCCCGAGTAGTCTGCCAGGCCCCCGGCGGAGGCACGCCGCAGTTCCTCGAAGACCGTCTCCGGATCCTCGCTGTAGGTGGACGGGGCGTCCAGCCGCTCGGCGAGGCGGGCCATGATCCACAGCTCGCTCCGGGCACCAGCCGGCGGTGAGATGGCACGGCGGCGGCGCAGGACGCGGCCCTCCAGATTGGTCAATGTCCCCTCCTCCTCCGCCCACTGCAGCACGGGAAGGATAAGGTCCGCCTCCGCGGCGGTTTCGGACATGAAGAAGTCGCAGACCACCAGGAAGTCCAGGCTCCGCAGCCCTTCGATGACGGCGTTGGCGTCGGGAGCTGCCACCGCGATGTTGGAGGCATGCACAAAAAGGCACCGGACGCCGTCGGGCTTTCCCAGTGACTTCAGCAGCTGCACGGCGGGCAGGCCGGGTCCGGGGATGGTCTCCTCCGGAACGCCCCAGACGGCGGCGACGTGTGCGCGGGCAGCCGGGTCGGTGATCTTGCGGTAGCCGGGGAGCTGGTCCGCCTTCTGGCCGTGCTCGCGGCCGCCCTGGCCATTGCCCTGGCCGGTAAGGGTCCCGTACCCGCTGCGGGCGGAGCCCGGCAGGCCCAGGAGGAGGCTGAGGTTGATGGCCGCGGTTGCGGTGTCGGTGCCGTCCACGTGCTGTTCCACGCCGCGTCCGGTGAGGATGTAGCTTCCGCCTTCCCGCGCCCCGGCAGCGAGCATGCGGGCGGTTTGCCGGATCAGTTCCGCGGGGACGCCGGTCAGCGACTGGACGCGTTCGGGCCAGAAGGCGTTGACGCTGCGGACTACGGCGCTGTAGCCCGAGGTGCGCTCTTCGATGTAGGCGGTGTCCACCAGGTTCTCGTGGATGACCACGTGGGAGAGGCCCAGCAGCAGGGTAAGGTCGGTGCCCGGCAGCGGCTGGAGGTGCAGGCCGCCGCCGTCGGCCGTAAAGGCTGCCGTGGCGGAGCGGCGGGGGTCAACCACCACCAGCCCGCCGGCGTCGCGGGCTCCGCGCAGGTGCTGTACGAACGGGGGCATGGTCTCGGCAACGTTTGACCCCAGCATCAGGATGGTGCCGGCGGTGTCCAGGGCTTCGAGCGGGAAGGGCAGGCCGCGGTCCACGCCGAACGCCCGCATTCCGGCGGCCGCGGCGGATGACATGCAGAACCTGCCGTTGTAGTCGATGCGTGAGGTGCCCAGGGCCAGCCGGGCGAACTTGCCCAGCTGGTAGGCCTTCTCATTGGTGAGTCCGCCGCCGCCGAAGACGCCGACGGCGTCCGCGCCGTGGCGTGCGCGGGCGTCCTTCACTGCCTGGGCGGCGAGGTCCAGGGCCTGGTCCCAGCCGATGGGCCGGTGGACGCCGTCGGGTCCCTTCAGCAGCGGCTCGGTGATCCGGCCCGCGTGGTTCAGGAGCGTGGGGGAGGTCCACCCTTTGCGGCAGAGGCCGCCGCGGTTGGTGGGGAAGTCCCGGCCTGCAACCTCCAGTGCGGGCGCGGGATTCGGTGCAGGCACGGGGCCTGGCCCCGGCTGGGCAGCCGGGGCCAGGTCCGCAGGGGACGTGAGCGTCATGGCGCACTGCAGGGCGCAGTAGGGGCAGTGCGTGTCGGCGCTTTTGGTCATGTTAGACGTGTCCCATCGCGTTCCGGCCGGCGTTGCGGATGTAGCAGGTCCAGCAGACCAGCAGCATCACCACGTAGGCGGCAACGAATCCGTAGAAGGCCGGGGTGTAGGAGCCACTGGCGGTGCTGGAAGCGTTCAGGACCTGGGGGATGACGAAGCCGCCGTAGGCGCCGATCGCTGAGATCAGCCCGAGTGCCGAGGACGCCAGGCGCTGGGTTGCCACGGAGCTGGCGCCGTTGCGTGCGGCCCGGCTGGAGGTGGCGAAGATGACGGGGATCATCCGGTAGGTGGCACCGTTTCCAAAGCCGCTGGCGGTGAACAGCATCAGGAAGAGGACCAGGAAGAGCCAGAAGTTCTTCAGCGGCAGGGTCCAGATCATGGTGAGGGTGATGACGGCCATGGAAGCGAAGGCTGTGACCGTCATCCGGGCCCCGCCCATGCGGTCCGCCATGCGTCCGCCGTACGGGCGGGCCAGCGAGCCCACCAGGGGGCCCAGGAATGCAAGGGACAGGGCCACGGTGCCTACTCCGATGGAGGAGAACGCGGGGAAGTAGTCCTTGATCAGCTTGGGGAACACACCGGCGAAGCCGATGAATGAGCCGAAGGTGCCGATGTACAGCAGCGCCATGATCCACAGGTGCGGTTCCTTGAGCGCAGCGACCGAGCCGGCCACGTCACCCTTGGCGCTGGTGAGGTTGTTCATGTACTTGAAGGCGCCGAACGCTGCGAGAAGGATGAAGGGAACCCACATCCAGCCGGCCATGGGAAGGTTGACGGTGCCGGCGGCCAGCAGGGTGATCACGATGGGAACGGCAAGCTGTGCGACGGCGGCGCCCAGGTTCCCGCCTGCGGCGTTCAGGCCCAGCGCCCAGCCCTTTTCCCTGGCCGGGTAGAAGAAAGTGATGTTCGCCATGGAGCTGGCGAAGTTGCCGCCGCCGAAGCCGGCCAGGGCGGCCACGAGCAGCATGACGCCGAAGGGCGTCTCCGGGTTGGAGACACACAGCGCCAGGCCGGTGGAGGGGATCAGGAGCAGCAGGGCGGACACGATGGTCCAGTTGCGTCCGCCGAACCGGGGAACCATGAAGGTGTACGGGATGCGGAGGGTGGCGCCCACGAGGCTGGGCATGGAGATGAGCCAGAAGATCTCCGAGGTGGAGAATGTGAAGCCGGCGGCCGGCAGCTGGACCACCACAATGGACCACAGCTGCCAGACAACGAAGCCGAGGAACTCGGCGAAGATGGACCAGTTCAGGTTGCGGCGGGCGATGGCGCGGCCGGCGGTTTCCCACTGCTCCTTGTTCTCGGCATCCCAGTTGGCGATCCAGCGGCCGGGGCGGAATTCAAGGGCAGGGGTGTCTGTGGTGCGGGTAGAGCCGGGCTGTACGCCGGCATCGACGGTGCGGTCAACAGTCACGGGTTACCTCCTTCAGGGGGATGTTGTTCCTCAAAGGTAGGGACGGCGCGTTTCACGGACGGTCGATGTTTGTTAACGCGCTGTGACTTTTGCCTATCCGGTCCGGCCCGGCGGCGTGAGGCGGCCTGCCGGATCGCATGGTGAGACATGCAACACACGTCCGAATGGTGGACGTTTCGTCCATTGACTGGACGCGGCGAAGTAAGATCGAACTCTAACTATTCGAGCCGGGAGGCAGCCCTGCCTGTGCCCGGCCGGTCTCACGAAAGCGTTTACCTATGTCATCCACCGATACCACCACGGTGCCTGGTTCGCACCAGCCGGTGAACTCCCGCGGCCGCGTCATCGTGGCCAGCCTGATCGGCACCACAGTGGAGTTCTACGACTTCTACGTCTATGCCACTGCCGCCGTGCTCGTTTTCCCGAAGCTCTTCTTCCCGGGCGCGAACGAAACCACCCAGCTGCTGAGCTCCTTCGCCGTTTTTGGCGTGGCATTCATCGCCCGGCCGCTCGGCTCCATCGTCTTCGGGCACTTCGGAGACAAGTTCGGCCGCAAGGGCACGCTGGTGGCGTCGCTGTTGACCATGGGTATTGCCACCTTCCTCATCGGCTGCCTCCCCACCGCGCTGGTTCCGGGCTGGGAATTCTGGGCACCGGCCCTGCTGGTGGTCATGCGCTTCGCCCAGGGCCTTGCGCTCGGCGGGGAGTGGAGCGGGGCCGCGCTGCTGGCCACCGAGAACGCCCCTGCCAACAAGCGGGCCATCTACGGCACCTTCCCGCAGCTGGGCGCCCCGATCGGCTTCATCATCGCCAACGTCATCTTCCTGGTTGCGAGCTACACCCTGACGCCGGAAGCTTTCCAGGCGTGGGGCTGGCGCGTCCCGTTCCTGCTCAGCGCCGTCATGGTGATCCTGGGCCTGTACGTACGGCTCAAGCTGATCGAAACCCCCGCCTTCACCAAGGTGCTGGAATCCAAGGAGGTGGCCAAGCTGCCGCTTGGCCGCGTCTTCAAGACCAGCTGGCGCCAGCTGATCCTGGGCACCTTCATCATGCTGGCCACGTACGTGCTCTTCTACCTGATGACCACGTTCACCCTTACCTACGGCACCAAGCCAACCCTCGAAGGTGCCAAGGCCGCGGCCGAAAAGGCCGGAAAGCCCATGTCTGACGCCGCTGCTGCCGCGTTCGTTCCAGGCCTCGGCTACACCCGCAACGACTTCCTCTGGATGCTGATTGCCGGCGTCGTCTTCTTCGGCATCTTCACCCTGGTCTCCGGACCTCTGGCCGAAAAGTACGGCCGGCGCAAGATGCTCCTCGCCGTCACCGCGGGCATCTTCGTGTTCGGCCTGCTGTTTGTTCCGCTGTTCAGCGGTGGCTTTGTGGGCACCATGGGCCTGCTGATCCTCGGGTTCTCCCTCATGGGCCTCACCTTCGGGCCCATGGGAGCGCTGCTGCCGGAGCTGTTCCCCACGAACGTCCGCTACACCGGCTCGGCGATCAGCTACAACTTCTCCAGCATCCTGGGCGCTGCGGTGGCACCGTTCATCGCCGTGGCCCTGTGGGAAGCGGCCAAGGGCAGCCCTGTCCTGGTGGGTGTCTACCTGACGGCCATGGCCGTGCTCACCCTGATTGCGCTGTTCCTTACCCGCGAAACCCGCGACCTGGACTACGAGAACAACGTGGCCTGACGCTTCGGGTGCCGAAAATGCCCGGCGCGGCCATCCGGCCCGCCGGGCATTTTCATGCTCACCGTGCGTAGCGCGCCACGAAGTTCTTCAGCACGGCCATGGGCTCGGTGACCGTGAATTGGCGTGCGGCCGCCATCAGCTCCTCGGCGGATTCGGGCGGAAAGTAGCCGGCGTGCCGGTAGATATCGATCCGGGTCACCAGCCCGTCGGTGTCCAGTTCGGGATGGAACTGGGTGGCATAAAGGTTGGTCTTGACCCGGAACATGTGCACGGGGCACGTGGCTGAGCGCGCCAGCAGCACCGCGTGCGGTGGCAGGGAACTGACCGCTTCCTTATGGCCGGTCAGGGCCGTGAAGGTCCGGGGCATGCCCTGCAGCAGGGGATCCTGCAGCCCGGCATCCGTCAGCTCGATTTCCACGGCGCCCAGCGGCTCGCCGTAGGTCCTGTCGATGACTGCGCCCTGGTGGCGGCCCAGCGTCCCCACCCCGTAGCAGGCGCCCAGGAAGGGAAAGTCGCGGGCCACCAGCTGGTCCAGGAGGCCGGACAACTCCCGCTCCACCCGGTGCTGGACCGGGCTCTTCTGCTCCGGCGGATCGCTGGACGTGAACGGGCTGCCGCCCACGATGACGCCGGAATAATCCGCAAGATCCAGCGCGGGCAGGGGAGCGGCCTCGAGCCTGACCCGGCGCAGCTCCCGTTCCTCAAGCCCGCCGTACCTCAGGTAGGCGGCATATTCCTCCTCCGCGGCAGCGTCTTCCGGGCGGGAGGCGAGGAGCAGGAAAGGCAGCATGAGCTAAGTCTGCATCCTGGCGGCGCCCCCTGCCAGCACCGGCTCAGCCGGCGGGCTGGGTCAGCGACCGGCGGGACTGTGGCCGGGCTGCGGGGTCGGCGTGGCGGTGCACCAGCTTCCAGTAGCCTTCCTCGCGCCGGAAGATACTGGTCACGCGAAGCGCGAATTCCTCGGTGGCGGCCGCCGCGTCCAGCCGTGCCCGGAAGTGCTCGGTCTCCACCAGGTAGGCGGTGTCGCGGGCGGTGTAGGAGGTGACGGTGTCGAAACCCAGCATCTCGCCGTCGCGGAACTGCCGCGCCGCCTGGTCAAGCCGGGCCTCCACCTGGGCCCAGCCGCGCGCTATGCCGCCGAAGGGATTGGCCAGGGTGACGTCGTCAAGGCGGGAGTAGAGCTCCTTGATGGGGGCCGGGTTGCCCCGGGTGATTTCGGGAACCGCCTGGTGGTAGCGGTCCACTTCTTCCTGGAAGCTGGGTGCGAGCATGGCTGCAAGGACTGCTTTCTAGTCTTCGATGGTGGCGATGATGGCGCCCGCGGACACCGTTTCGCCCGCCGTTGCCGTCAGGCCGGTGATGGTCCCGGACCGGTGTGCGGTGAGGGGCTGCTCCATCTTCATGGCCTCGAGGACCACCACCAGGTCACCTTCGGACACAACGTCCCCGTGCGCCACGGCCACCTTCACGATGGTGCCCTGCATGGGGGAGGTCAGGGCGTTGCCGGTGGCAGCCGCGGGACCGGCGGAGCGGGACCGCTTCTTGGACTTGCCCGGCTTGGCGGCGGCGCCGGCTGCAGTGCCCGGCGTGCCCAGGGACGCGGGGAGGACCACCTCCAGCCGCTTGCCGCCCACCTCGACCACGACGCGCTGGCGGTCTTCTGCGGAGCCGTCTGCATCGGTTGGGGCATCCGGCGTCCAGGCGGGAAGGTTGTTGCTGAATTCGGTTTCGATCCACCGGGTGTGGACCTTGAACGGGCCCTCGGCCGGGGCGAAAGCGGGGTCCGACACAACTGCGAGGTCGAACGGGATGACGGTGGGGATGCCCTCCACCACCATCTCCTCCAGGGCGCGGCGGGCACGCTGGAGGGCCTGCGGCCGGGTGGCGCCGGTGATGATCAGCTTGGACAGCATGGAGTCGAAGTTCCCGCTGATCACGTCGCCCTGTTCCACGCCCGAGTCCACGCGCACGCCGGGACCGGTGGGGTTCTTCAGGACGCGGACCGTGCCGGGGGCCGGCAGGAAGTTGCGGCCCGGATCCTCGCCGGTGATGCGGAATTCGATGGAGTGTCCGCGGACCTCGGGATCGCCGTAGCCCAGTTCCTCGCCCCTGGCCAGCCGGAACTGTTCGCGCACCAGGTCGATGCCGGTGACTTCCTCGGACACGCAGTGCTCCACCTGGAGGCGGGTGTTGACTTCGAGGAAGGAGATGGTGCCGTCCTGGCCCACCAGGAATTCGCAGGTTCCGGCGCCGAGGTAGCCGGCCTCCTTCAGGATGGCCTTGGAGGATTCGTAGAGGCGCCGGTTCTGGTCCTCGGTGAGGAACGGTGCCGGGGCTTCCTCCACGAGCTTCTGGTTGCGCCGCTGCAGGGAGCAGTCGCGGGTGGACACCACCACCACGTTGCCGTAGGCGTCGGCCAGGCACTGGGTTTCCACGTGCCGTGGGGCGTCCAGGAAGCGCTCGATGAAGCATTCGCCGCGGCCGAAGGCTGCGGTGGCCTCACGGACGGCGGATTCGTACAGCTCCGGGATTTCTTCCCGGGTGCGGGCCACCTTGATGCCGCGTCCGCCGCCGCCGAAGGCAGCCTTGATGGCCACGGGCAGGCCGTGGCGGTCCACGAAGTCCAGGACTTCGTCCGCGGACTCAACGGGGTCGGCGGTGCCCGGAACCAGCGGGGCGCCCACCTTTTCGGCGATGTGCCGGGCCTGGACCTTGTCGCCCAAGGCGGAGATTGCCTCCGGGGAGGGGCCGATCCAGGTGATGCCGGCCTCGATCACCCGTGCGGCGAACTGGGCATTTTCGGCCAGGAAGCCGTAGCCGGGGTGGATGGCGTCGGCGCCGGACTGGCGGGCGGCGTCAATGATCTTGTCCATCACCAGGTAGGACTCCGCCGCGGTGGTGCCACCCAGGGCGTACGCCTCGTCAGCCAGCCGGACGTGCAGCGCGTCCCGGTCCGGATCTGCGTAGACGGCCACGGAGGCAATGCCCTCGTCCCGGGCCGCCCGGATGATGCGCACGGCGATTTCGCCGCGGTTGGCGATCAGCACCTTTGTGAGGCTCGGCTGTGTAGTACCTGCGGACTGCTCCAAATTTGCTGACAAGGCGTCTCCTTCTTTCCTTCAGGGAGCCTAGCGCGCTTTTGGAGGTTCCGCCGATATTACTTGCGGAATCCGCGTGTAAACCGGCCGTCCTTTGTAGGGAAGCTACAAGCAGTGTGGAAACCGGGCGATTTACCGCCGGGGCCAGAGGTCCGTAATGCGCACGTTGGCGGACGCGAGCAGCCCGCGCAGGGTGGAGACGGAAAGGCCGACGACGGCGTGCGGGTCGCCGTCGACCTTCCGGATGAAGGCGCCGCCCAGGCCGTCGATGGTGAAGGAGCCCGCGCAGTGGAGCGGCTCTCCGGTGGCGATGTAGGCGTCGATCTCTGCCGGATCCATCTCCAGGAAGGAAACCTCGGCTGAGGCGACCGCCCCCACCGTGGCGCCCGAGCCGCGGCCGCTGCCGCCGTCGTCGTCCGTGTCCCTGCAGTCCACCAGCCAGTGGCCCGTGTGCAGCACTCCCGCGCTGCCGCTCATCCGGAGCATCCGCTCGCGGGCGACGTCGGCGGTGTAGGGCTTGCCGTGCGCCTCGCCGTCGAATTCAAAAACCGAGTCGCAGCCCAGCACCAGGGCGCCGTCCGCTTCCGGCAGCGCCGCCACGGCCTCGGCCTTGGCGCGGGCCAGCAGCAGCGCGGTGTCGTGCGGGTCCGTGACGCCGTACCGCGCCTGCACGGCGGCCTCGTCGACGTCGGAGACCAGCACGGTGTGCCGGATGCCGGCCTCGGCCAGGAGCTTGGTGCGGGCGGGGGACTGGGAGGCGAGAATCAGATGGAGCACGGCTTCAGCCTAGTGGACCAGCTCGCCGGAGGCGGGTGCTGCCTGGCCCCTGTTGAGCTTGGCGCCCTCCACGTCCACGTCCGGCAGGATCCTGTCCAGCCACCGCGGCAGCCACCAGGACCTGGCGCCCAGCAGGTACATCACGGCCGGGACGATGGTCATGCGGACCACGAAGGCGTCGAACAGTACGCCGAAGGCCATGGCAAAGCCCAGCGGCCGGACCATGGTGAGGTGGCTGAAGATGAAGCCGGAGAACACGCTGACCATGATGATCGCGGCCGCGGTGACTACGGCGGCCGCGTGCCGGAAGCCCACCCTGACCGCTTCCTTGGCGGACGATCCGTGCATGTATGCCTCGCGCATGCCGGAGGCGATGAACACCTGGTAGTCCATGGCCAGGCCGAACAGCACGCCGATCAGGATAATGGGCAGGAAGCTGAGCACGGCGCCGGGGTTGGCCACGTCGAAGATGTTCCCCAGCCAGCCCCACTGGTATACCGCCACCACGGCACCGAAGGCGGCGGACAGGGACAGCAGGAAGCCGCCCGTGGCCAGCAGCGGGACCACGATGGACCGGAACACCAGCAGCAGCAGGATCAGGGAAAGTCCGACGACGATGGCCAGGTAGGGCGGCAGGGCGTCACCAAGCTTGGTGGAGACGTCCACGTTGCCGGCGGTCTGCCCGGTCAGTCCCATGGCCACGCCGTAGTCGGACTGGATCTCCCCGTTGAGGCCGCGGAGCTCGGAGACCACCTTGACGGTGGTGGCGCTGGCCGGGCCCTCCTTGGGGATGACCTGGAACACGGCGGTCCGGCGGTCCTCGCTGAGGGCGACGGGCACGGCTGCCACCACATTGTCCACGGCACGGAGTTTGTCCGCGATGTCGTACTGCAGCTTCTGTGCCTGGGCTTCGTCCAGGTCCGCGGGGAACTCGCCGACGGCCACGATGGGTCCGGTGACACCTTCGCCGAAGCTGCGGGCCGTGAGGTCGTAGGCCTGGTAGGCCTCTGACTCCACGGGTTCGGAGCCTCCGTCCGGCAGGGCCAGCTGCAGCTGGGTGGCGGGCAGCGCAAGGGTGCCCAGCAGGAGGATGCCCGCGATCAGTGCCACCCACGGGTGCCGGGTGACCAGGCCGCCCCACCCGCGGGTGCTGCGTTCCTTATCGGCGGCGAGGTCGGCCGTTTCGTGGTCCGGTTCGGCGTTGTGGGCTTCGGCTTTGGCCCAGGCCCGCCGGGAGATGATGCGCCGTCCAATCAGGGACAGCATGGCAGGGGTCAGGGTGATGGCCACGAGCACCGCAACGGCCACGGTTCCCGCTGCCGCAAGGCCCATGACGGCGAGGAAGGGCAGCCCGGGGACCACCAGGGCGGCAAGGGCGATGATCACGGTCAGGCCGGCGAAGACCACGGCGTTGCCGGACGTGCCGTTGGCCCGGGCAACAGACTCCTCCGCATCCATGCCGGCAAGGAGCTGGGTGCGGTGCCGGTTGACGATGAACAGCGAGTAGTCGATGCCGACGGCGAGGCCAAGCATCAGGGCCAGCATGGGCGAGATGGAGCTCATGTCGAACAGGCCGGAAAGGGCGAACGTGATGCCGACGCCCACGCCGACGCCGATGATGGCCATCAGCAGGGGCAGCCCGGCGGCGATCAGCGTGCCCAGCATGAGGATGAGGACCAGCGCCGCAACAGCGATGCCGACGATTTCCGCAGTGCCGAACAGTGCCGAAATGTCCTCGGTGATTTCCTTGCTGGCCAGCGCCGTGACGCCTGCCGCGGAGGTCTCGTGGGCGATCTCCTGCACCTGCTTGCGCACGGCCGGGGCCAGCCCGTTGATGGAGGTCTTGAACTGCACCTGTGCCACGGCGGCCTTGTTGTCCCCGGACACGAAGCGGATGGCTGATGCTGCCTGGGCCTGCCGTTTGCCCTGTTCCAGCTTGGCCTTGTTGGCCGCCAGTTCCTGGGCGCCGGCGTCCAGCTTGGCCTGGCCCTGGGCCAGCGCTGCCTTCTGCTGGCCGAGCTGGGCTTCAATCAGTGCTGCCGGCGCCCCGGCGGCGGTGAGCTGCTGCTCGGCTGCCGCCAACTGCGCCTTGCCGGCTTCAAGCTGGGCCCGGGAGGCGTCCAGCTGTGCCTGCCCGGCCGCCAGCTGCTGTTCGCCGTCGGTGATGGCCTTGCCGGCCTGGTCCACCTGTGCCTGGGTGGCGAACGGGTCCACCGTGCCACGCACCTCGGGGAGGGTCTGGAGCTTCTTCAGCGCCTCCGTCACGGCCGTCCGGCTTTGGGCCGTGAAGCCGCCGTCCGGGGCTTCGAAAACGATCGTGGCGCTGCCGCCGGAGGCCGAGGGCAGCTCCTGCTTGAGCTTGTCCGCAATCCGCTGGGTTTCGGTCCCGGGAATCTGGAAGTTGTTGGACAGGGTGCCGTGGAATGCCGCGGCCGAGCCGCCCACGGCCACCAGCACGGCGAGCCACAGGGAGATGACAAGCCAGCGCCGGCGGTAGGAGAACTTGCCGAGGCGGTAGAGGAGCAGTGCCATGCGGGTGAACCGATCTGATCAGGAGGAACGGGTGGCGGATGGTGGAGCGGGGGTGTTGAAGCCGGTGGCCAGCAGGGCCATGGCATCGATGAGCAACTGCCGGAGCTCGGCCAGGGATGCGGGTGTCAGGTCCGGACCGCGGCGGCTGAACCACACCTCCATGGCGGCCTTTCCGCAGGAGATGATCGAGCCGGCCAGGGCGTGGACATAAAGCTCGTCCTGGGCGCCGGGGGTGCCGGCGAGGCGTTCGCGGGCGACGGTGAAGACCTGCGCCCGGCAGTGGTCCCACGCCTCGAGTTCCGGGTGCGACATCAGCGGGCTCTGCTGGGTCAGCGTGAACAGTTCCGCCAGCGGCGCCACGGCCTTGGGGTCGGCAAGGGCCATCAGCGCGGCCTGGGCGGATTCCAGCATGGGCTCGTCCGCCGGGCGGAGGCGCAACTGCTGAATCGCGTTGTCCAGGAAGCCATGGACGATGGAGGCCAGGGCGGCGTCGGTGCTGCTGAAGTAGTTGAAGAAGGTGCGGCGCGAGATCCCCGCGGCGTCGGCGATGTCTTCCACCGTGAAGTTTCCGGGGCCTTTGGAGCGCAGGAATCCCAGTGCGGCGTCGGTGATCGCCTGGCGGGTGGCGGCCTTGTTCAGCTCGCGCCGGGAAGGTGCGGCGGGTTCGTCCGGCGGGGCAACGGGTGATGTCACGCGCTTACACTACGTGCAAGTTTGCACTCAATGCAACTTAAATTCACAGGAGAACCATAGCTTCCCGACAGCCCTTCCTGATCCTTGCGCCGGATGCTTGGTATGCCTCGCCCGAGGCGAATCACCAGGAGCCGTCAGTTGACGGCGAATCAGGAGACACGACATGAGACGCACGAAGAAGATGACCGTGGGCCTGACGGCCGCAGCGCTGGCGCTTGGTGCCGGAATCGGCGTGGCCGGCATGGCATCCGCCACCACGACGCCCACTCCCACACCCAGCGCGGGTTCCAGTGCTGCTGACGGAACTACCGGCAGCGCCCCCGATGGCATGGGCAGGCACGGCGGCCGCGGCGGCCATGGGATGGAGCAGGCCTCGGCGCTGGCAGCGAAGCTGGGCGTTGATGAAGCCAAGGTGGCCGACGCCTTGAAGGCCTTCCGCGAAGCCAACAAGCCCACCACGCCGCCGGCCGAGGGCCAGAAGCCGGATCCTGCCGCCCGCGAGGCTGCACTCGCCAAGTCCCTTGCTGCATCGCTGGGCATCGATGAAGCGAAGGTGACCGCAGCGCTGCAGGAGATCCGCAGCGAGGAAGAGGCCGAACATGCAGCCGGACTCAAATCCCGCCTGGACAAGGCTGTAGCGGATGGAAAGCTGACCCAGGCTGAAGCCGACGCCGTGACGAAAGCCATCCAGAACGGGGTAATCGGAGGTGGCTGGCACTGACCATCACTGTTGTTGAGCGATACGCGCAGCCCTGACTGCAAAAAGGCGTCCCCGGGAGAATCTCCCGGGGACGCCTTTCCTTGCTGCTGTCTGTGCCTTACGCCTTTGCATCCTGCAGTTCGCGGGGTGCGGTGTCGGCGCTGGTGCCGTCGGTAGCGGTTTCGCCGGCGGCAGCATCGGCGTCGCTGTCATCCACGAACGGGGTCCCGTTGCGGGGTGCGTTGTACAGCGATTCGTCCAGGATGCCCTGGCGCTTGGCCACGATGGTGGGAACCAGGGCCTGGCCGGCCACGTTCACAGCGGTGCGCCCCATGTCCAGGATGGGATCAATGGCCAGGAGGAGTCCGACGCCGGCCAGCGGCAGTCCCAGCGTGGAGAGCGTCAGGGTGAGCATCACCACGGCGCCGGTGGTGCCGGCGGTTGCGGCGGAACCGAGGACGGAAACCAGTGCGATCAGCAGGTACTGGCTGAAGTCCAGCTGGATGCCGAAGAACTGGGCCACGAAGATTGCCGAGATCGCGGGGTAGATGGCTGCGCAGCCGTCCATCTTGGTGGTGGCGCCCAGCGGCACGGCGAAGGAGGCGTAGGCGCGGGGGACGCCCAGGCTGCGTTCGGTGACGCGCTGCGTCAGCGGCAGGGTTCCCACGGACGAGCGGGACACGAAGGCCAGCTGGACGGCGGGCCAGACGCCGGAGAAGTACTGCTTGATGGACAGTCCGTGGCTGCGGACCAGGATGGGGTAAACGACGAACAGCACCAGGACCAGGCCGGCGTAGATGGCCACGGTGAACTTGCCAAGCGAGCCGATGGTGTCCCAGCCGTAGACGGCCACGGCGTTGCCGATGAGGCCAACGGTGCCCAGCGGCGCGATGCGGATGATCCACCACAGGACCTTCTGGATCACGGCAAGGGCTGAGGCGTTGAGGTTGAGGAACGGCTCCGCAGCCTTGCCCACCTTGAGCGCGGCGACGCCCACGGCGATGGCGATCACGAGGATCTGAAGGACGTTGAAGCTGACCGAGGTGGTGACGGCGCCGGAATCGCCGACCGTGGAGCTGGCACCCAGGCCCAGGAAGTTCTTGGGGAAGAGGCCCACCAGGAAGGCCCACCAGTCACCGGACTTGCCGGTGTACTTGGCTTCCCCGCTGATGCCGGTGTTGGCGCCGGGCTGCAGCAGCACGCCCAGGCCGATGCCGATCAGCACGGCGATCAGGGACGTAATGGCGAACCACAGGAGCGTGTTCCAGGCCAGCCTGGCGGCGTTGGACACCTGGCGCAGGTTGGAGATGGAGCTGACGACGGCGGTAAAGATCAGCGGGACCACGGCGGTCTGCAGCAGGGACACATAGCTTGAGCCGATGGTCTGCAGGGTGGCGCCGAGGGCGTTGGGGTTGGCCTTGGTACTGCCGGTGTACTTGGCCAGCAGGCCGAGGCCAAGGCCCACGATGAGGGCGGCGATGATCTGGAAGCCGAACGAGCCCGCCCACCTGGGCAGCTGGAATCCGGTCTTCCCTGCGGGGGACGGGGTGCTTGTCTGAGTGCTCACCCGACTACGCTAGAGCCACCCCGCATACCACGACGAACGAACATTGAGAAATATTACGCGCCCACGATCACGCAGGAAGCCGGCAAACCGAGCAAACACAAGGCAGACGGCGGCCTATGTTACTTATTCCCGCCCCGGGTGTGCTTAATGTCTCCTGTTGCCCTCCCTCCCCGAAGGGGGAGACTACGAGAGCAGCGCCCGGCGGAGCGTGTCGAGTCCAACGGAGCCGATGTTGAGGGCCTTGGTGTGGAACTCCTTGAGGTCGAACCCGGGCCGGGCCTCAAGTTCGGCGCGGATCTGTTCCCAGAGGCGCTGGCCTACTTTGTAGGAGGGGGCCTGGCCCGGCCAGCCGAGGTAGCGGGTGAACTCGAAATTGAGTTGGCCTTCGCTGATGGGGAGGTTTTCCTTGAGGAAGCCGTAGCCCTTGTCCGCGGTCCAGGTGCCGGATCCCCAGCGTCGGGGCATCTCGAGTTCGAGGTGCACGCCGATGTCGAAGACCACGCGGGCGGCGCGCATGCGCTGCATGTCCAGCATGCCCATGTGGTCGCCGGGATCGTTGAGGTAGCCCAGTTCCTGCATGAGCTTTTCCGCGTAGAGTGCCCAGCCTTCGCCGTGGCCGGAGGTCCAGCAGACGTTCCGGCGCCATTTGTTCAGCAGCTCGCGGCGGTAGGTTGCGGTGGCCACCTGGAGGTGGTGGCCCGGGACGCCCTCGTGGTAGACGGTGGTGGTTTCAGCCCAGGTGGTGAACGTGTCCTCGCCGGCGGGGACGGACCACCACATGCGGCCGGGGCGGCTGAAGTCGTCGGACGGGCCGGTGTAGTAGATGCCGCCCTCGTCGGTGGGAGCGATCCGGCACTCGAGTTTCTTCATGACGTCGGGGATGTCGAAGTGCACTCCGGCGAGTTCGGCAACGGCTTTGTCGGAGAGGCCCTGCATCCATTCCCGGAGCGCCTCGGTGCCTTTCAGTTGCCGGGAGGGGTCGTTGTTGAGGATGTCCTTGGCTTCGGCGATGGTGGCGCCTGCCTTGATGGTGTCCGCAACGCGCTCCTGTTCCGCGATGAGGCGGTCCAGTTCCTCGACGCCCCAGGCATACGTTTCTTCCAGGTCCACTTCCGCCCCCAGGAAGGAGCGGGAGGCCAGGGCGTAGCGGGCCCTGCCCACGGCGTCCTTCTCAGGCGCGGCGGGGAGCAGTTCGGTGCGCAGGAATTCTGCCAGCCGGGCGTAGGCACCCCGGGCGGCGTCAGCACCGGCGTCGAGCGTAGTTTGCAGCGCAGCGGGCAGTGGCCCGTCAGCCGTGGTGGCCTCTGCGGCCAGTTTGGCGAAGAAGCCGTCCGGGGCGGCGTACTTGGCCACCTGTTCGATGACGGTCCGCACCTGGCGGGCAGCGGCCACCCGGCCGGAGTCCCTGGCCATGCGCAGGGATTCGGTGTAGCCGCTGATGGCGGCCGGCACGTTGTGGGCGCGCCCGGCGATGTGCTCCCAGTCCTGTTCGGTGCCGGTGGGCATGAGGTCGAAGATGGCCCTGATGTCCTGGGCCGGGGAGGCGATGTTGTTCAGGTCCGCGTATTCCCAGCCGGAGGCGTGGATCAGCAGTTGCAGGCCGAGCCGTTCCCGCATGGCGTCCAGGGTGACGGCGTCCACGTCGTCTTCCGGTTCCAGGCCCTCAAGGGCAACCAGGGCCTCCCGCGCCGCCTCCGCGAATCCGGCAATGCCGGCGGGGGAGAAATCCTGGTACTCCGTTTCATGTCCCGGCAGGCCAAGGGTAGTGGCGAAGGTCGGGTTGAGCCTGATGAGGGTGTCCGTGTAGTTGTCCGCGACGGCGTCGATCCGGGTGTGCGGGCGCGCGGCGGGTGCAGTGTCTGTAGTCACATGACGAGACTATCGCCCGGACTGCGCCGGGGCCTGGGCCCACGCCGCCGGGGATCCACGCCCGGGACTCAGCCGCGGCTTCGTTTCCAGGCACCGGGACCGGGCGTGGGTTCGAGCTTGAGCTGCTGCCGGCGCACCCAGTGCCGCACGGTCGGTTTGTCCGCACGTGCAGGTTCGGCGCCGCCAAGGGAGAGGACGACGGCGGTCAGTGCGGCCAGTTCCTCGGCGTTCGGCTGTCCTTTGACCACAGAGAGCAGCGGGGCGGCAAGCGCTTCGGCGGCGTCGGCGGCCGGCCCGGTCCCGGTATTTTCGGTGGCCATCACAGCGGGATGTTCCCATGCTTCTTGGCGGGGAGGCTGGCGCGCTTGTCGCGCAGGGCACGCAGTCCCTTGATGATTTGGATCCGGGTATCGGAGGGGGCGATGACGGCGTCCACGTAACCCAGTTCGGCTGCCTGGTACGGGTTGAGGAGTTCTTCCTCGTACTGGCGGATCACCTCGGCGCGGCGGGCCTCAACGTCGCCGCCGTCCTGGGCGACCGCGGCGAGGTCGCGCCGGTAGAGGATGTTCACCGCGCCCTGCGCGCCCATCACACCGATCTGGGCCGTGGGCCATGCCAGGTTCAGGTCGGCGCCGAGCTTCTTGGAGCCCATCACGATGTAGGCGCCGCCGTAGGCCTTGCGGGTGATGACGGTGAGCTTGGGAACAGTGGCCTCGGCGTAGGCGTAGAGGAGTTTGGCGCCGCGGCGGATGATGCCCTGGAATTCCTGGTCCTTGCCGGGGAGGAACCCGGGGACGTCCACCAGGGTGATGATGGGGATGTTGAAGGCGTCGCAGTGCCGCACGAACCGGGCGGCCTTCTCTGACGCCGCGATGTCCAGGGTGCCGGCGAACTGCAGCGGCTGGTTGGCCACGATGCCCACGGTGTGGCCCTCCACCCGGCCGTAGCCGATCATCACGTTGGGGGCGTACAGGGCCTGCATCTCCAGGAAGTGCCCGTCGTCCACGATCTGTTCGACGACGGCGCGCATGTCGTAGGGCTGGTTGGCGGAATCCGGAACCAGCGTGTCCAGGGCGAGGTCGTCGTCGTCGACCTCCAACTCCTGCTGGTGCCCCAGCACCGGTGCCTCGGAGAGGTTGTTGGAAGGCAGGAAGTCCAGCAGTTCGCGCACGAACTCGATGGCGTCGGTCTCATCCGAGGCCAGGTAGGCGGACGTTCCGGTGGTGGCATTGTGCTGCCGGGCGCCGCCCAGGGTTTCCATGTCCACATCCTCGCCGGTGACGGTCTTGATGACGTCGGGGCCGGTAATGAACATGTGCGAGGTCTTGTCCACCATCACCACGTAGTCGGTGAGGGCCGGGGAGTAGGCGGCGCCGCCGGCGGAAGGCCCCATGATCAGGGAGATCTGCGGCACCACGCCGCTGGCGTGGACGTTGTTGCGGAAGATGTCCGCGAACATGGCCAGCGAGGCCACGCCTTCCTGGATGCGGGCGCCGCCGCCGTCCAGGATGCCGACGACGGGGCAGCCGTTGCGGAGCGCGAACTCCTGCACCTTGACGATTTTTTCGCCGTTGACCTGGCTCAGCGATCCGCCGTAGACAGTGAAGTCCTGGCTGTACACCGCCACCAGCCGGCCGTCGACGGTGCCGTAGCCGGAGACCAGGCCATCGCCCAGGGGTTTCTTCTTCTCCATGCCGAAGGCGGTGGAGCGGTGCACGGCCAGGGCGTCGAATTCTACAAACGAGTCTTCGTCCAGCAGCAGGGCGATGCGCTCGCGGGCCGTGTTCTTGCCGCGCGCATGCTGCTTTTCGATGGCTTCGGGGCCGGAGGGCTGTTCGGCGCGCGCCTGGCGGTCGCGGAAATCGGCAATCTTTCCCGCAGTCGTTGTCAGATCGTGGCTCATCAAGTGTCTCCGGCTCTGTAGCAGGTCAATTCTGTTGGCTGGCGGGCCCGTACTGTCCGGAGCTTTAAGTAGCATCCACACAAAAGACGAACCCTGCTGGCAAGTCTAGTGACGCTTTGGACGCCCGCAGCTGTAGGGAACCTACAATTTTCTGCCGTTCCTGCCACGTCCCCTCAATGTTACTCGCCGGTAACTTAGTTGGGTTACAGTGTTGCCATGACTTCAAGCGATGATGCTTTGCATGCTCCCGAAAGCCCCTACCGGGCCACCGGTTCCCTGGCGGCCAGGACCATCCTCATCTCCGGCGGCAGCCGCGGAATCGGACTGGCCATTGCCACAAGGGCGGCGCGGGACGGCGCCAATATAGTGCTGCTGGCCAAAACGGGGGAGCCGCACCCCAAGCTGGCGGGCACCGTGTATACGGCGGCTGCGCAGCTCGAGGAGGCCGGCGGCCAGGCGCTGCCGCTGGTGGGCGATGTGCGCAGGGACGAAGACGTGGCCGGCGCCGTGGCCGCAGCCGTTGAGCGGTTCGGCGGCATCGACGTCGTCATCAACAATGCCTCCGCCATCGACCTTTCCACCACTGATGCAGTGGACATGAAAAAGTACGACCTGATGCAGGACATCAACGTCCGCGGCACCTTCCTGTTGTCCAAGCTGGCGCTCCCGGCGCTCCGGAAGTCGGAACAGGGGCACATCCTCACGCTCTCGCCGCCGCTGAACCTCCACCCCTCCTGGGCGGGGAAGCACCTTGCGTACACCATGGCCAAATACGGGATGAGCCTGACCACGTTGGGGCTGGCGGAGGAACTGAAGGCTGACGGCATCAGGGTCAACTCCCTGTGGCCCTGCACCCTCATCGATACCGCCGCCATCCGGAACATGCCCCACGGCGAAACCATGGTGCTGGCGGCGCGTGGACCGCAGATCATGGCGGACGCCGCCCACGCCATCCTGACCGGCAGCAACCTCGCGGCCGGCGGGCCGCCGTCGGGCAACTTCTACACGGACGAGCAGGTCCTGGCGGCAGCGGGGGTGACCGATTTCCGTCCTTACAGCCTGGGAGCACCCGAAGACCGTCTGGTTCCGGACATCTTCCTCTAGGCGGCCGTACGGGCGTGGCCGGGTTGTCCTTCCCGGGGCGGCAGACGGCTCGGTGGGACCGGGCCAGGCTCGGTAGGATTTGGGTATGGACGACGCACACGCACCGGGCACCCCCCTGAACCGAGGGGACCTGGCCGACCAGCGTTTCCTCTCTGCCACCGGAATACCGCGGATCGACGTGGTGGACTCCACGGGCTCCACCAACGCGGACCTCCTGCGCGGTGTCACGGTGGAACCTTCGGCCTGGCCTGACCTCTCCGTGCTGACCGCCGAGTACCAGAACGCCGCCAGGGGACGCCTGGACAGGCGCTGGGAAGCGCCGCCACTGAGCTCCGTGTCCGTGTCCGTGGTGCTGCGTCCGGTCAACGCGGACGGCAGGCCCCTGCCCACCCAGAGCTACTCCTGGTTGTCCCTGATCGCAGCGCTGGCGCTGCGTGAGACGCTCCTGGAAACGGCCGGGATTCCGGCCGAGCTCAAGTGGCCCAACGACGTCCTGGTGCGGGGCAGGAAAATCGCCGGCATCCTCGCCCAGCTGGGGCCGATGGTTGATGGCAACGTGCCCCCGGTGATCCTGGGGACGGGCCTGAACGTCACCCTGACCGAAAGCGAACTTCCGGTGCCCACCGCCACCTCCGTGGCCCTGGAAGGTGCCCGCACCACGGACCGGACCGCGCTGCTGAAAAGCTACCTGTCCCACTTTGCGGTCCTGTACCGCAGTTTCTGCAACGCCGACGGCGACCCTGCGGCCGGGATGGCCGGTGGCCCGTCGCTGCACAAGAGGGTGGAAGCCGTGATGGTCACCCTGGGCAAGCAAGTGCGCGCACAGCTGCCCGGCGACCACGAGATCATTGGACACGCGTCCCGCCTGGACGATTACGGCTCCCTGCTGGTGGTGGACCGCGACTCGCGGGAGCACGTGGTGACCGCCGGCGACGTGGTGCACCTGCGGCCCTGGACGGCGCCGGACGCGCCAGGCCAAGGTGGTTATGCGTAGAATCCTGGTTCCCGGGGAGCAGGTCATCGTCACTACCCGCCCGCAGCCCCGGAAGCTGGCCGGGGCAGCCGTGGCCTTCGTGCTGGCGCCGGCGTTGGCGGCGTACGCCAGTGCCTGGATCGTCCGCGGCGGGGCAGCCCGCATGGCTCCTGCCCTTGGCCGCCAGTGGACGCCGTGGCTTGTCACTGCCTGCGTCCTCGCTGCTGCGGCTGTCTGGCTGGGCTACTGCCTGCCGCGCCTGCTCCGCTGGCAGGGCACCCGCTACACGCTTACCAGCCAACGGATGGTGGCGCGGTACGGGCTGCTTAACCGGCGGGACCAGCAGGTGAACCTGGCGTCGGTGCGTAACCTGACGGTCCACGAATCGCTGCTGCAGCGATTGGTGCGCTCGGGGAATATATCCTTGGAAACCGGGTACCAGGGCGTGGTGACTTTCCGCGACGTGCCTGAGGTTGCCAAATTCCGCGACTTTATCCTCGACGCCATCGGGGAACTGCCGGACGACAGCGCCCAGCCGGATGGCGCGACGCATTACCCTGCCGGTGCTTTTCCGGAGGACATGAGAGAAGGTGGACGGGATGACCGATGAGGACCAGCAGGAACGCGTCGACAGCACCGCCCCTGCCACCGCCGCCCTTGATCCTGACGCTGCGCCCGTGCAGGTGGCAGCTTCCGGCGACGCCGCACCGGAACCCGGATCCGCGCCGGAACCCGGTTCCACGCCGGCCGAGGCCATGCCGGATGCAGACCGGCACCCGCCCACCGGCGCCATGTCCGCCGAACGCCTGGCCATGAAGGCCCTCGAAGCCCGCCTCCTGGGCGGGGAACGGAAGCTCCGCCGTCGTGAAGTTGCCGCCGGCGCCGGACTCTCCCTGCTCTCTGCCCGCAAGCTCTGGCGTGCACTGGGGTTTCCGAATTTCGGCGACGAGGACGTTGCCTTCACCGAACGCGACCAGGCCGCCCTGTCCACCGTGGTGGACCTGGTCCGCGCCGGCAAGCTGACCGAAGAAGCAGCCATTTCGGTGACCCGCTCCATCGGGCAGATGACGGACCGCATGGTGGTCTGGCAGATCGAAGCCCTGGTGGAGGACATGGTCCACGAGCAGGGCGTCACCGATGCTGTGGCCCGCAAGCGCCTGGTCAACGAACTTCCCGCGCTGGTGGACGCGCTGGAAGAGGTCCTGGTGTATTCATGGCGGCGCCAACTCAACGCCGGCGTCCAGCGCCTCGCCGTCCGTGCCGAGGCCGGGCTGCAGGCCAGCGAGGAAGGCCGTGAAGGCGACGAGGACGACGCGCCGCTGCCCCTGGCCCGCGCGGTTGGCTTCGCGGACCTTGTCTCCTACACCAGCCTGTCCCGCCGGATGAACGAAAAGACCCTCGCCCGGCTGGTCCAGCGCTTCGAAAACAAGTGCGCCGAAATCATCTCCGTGGGCGGCGGCCGTCTGGTCAAGACCGTGGGCGACGAAGTCCTGTACATCGCCGAAACTCCGGCGGCCGGTGCCGAAATCTCCCTGGCGCTGGCCGAGGCCTTCACCGAGGACGAGATCCTTCCCGAAGCCCGGGTGGCCATGGTGTGGGGCAGGATCCTGTCCCGCCTGGGCGACATCTACGGTCCCACGGTCAACCTGGCCGCCCGGCTGACCACCCTTGCCGATCCCGGAACGGTTCTGGTCGACTCCATGACGGCCTCCGCCCTGGAGCACGACGAGCGGTTCATCATGATTCCCCAGGCCCCGGAAAATGTCCGCGGCTTCGGTGAGATCAATCCCGTCCGCCTCACCCGCGGCCGGGGCAAGGGCCTGGTCCTGGACTAGGAATCCCTCGTCTTTTTCCCCCTGGCCGGGGCCGGAAAAAGATTTTGTCCACTCGGTGGCTAATCACGCTATAGTCGGTTCGTTCGTTGACGCTGAAGGCCGTGTGGGGAGCGCTCCCCATCGCGGCCCTAAAAGGCAACGGGTAGGGTGATTGGCGGAGGGTCCACGCCTGCTGGTACCTTCGCGGGCCGTCCATTTTGCGGCTATTCGCCAGGTCTCGGCCACCTTTGGGGGTGGCAAAAAATATGGGCGGGGCAGGTGTGCTCCGCCCTGTGATGCTGCCGCACGACGGCGCTACAACAGGGGAAAAATCGCTGTGACAACACTGCTGGGGAAGCTTGGGCTGAAGAAGCGACACAAGAAACTGGTCACCGGAACTGCGTTTGGTGCCGTTGTGGCCGTTCTGGTGACGGGTGCTGTGTTGTATCCGGGGTTCAAGACCACTGAGGTGGAGTTGAATGACGGCGGCGTGTGGGTGGTGTCGAAGTCCAGGAATGCGGTGGGGCGGTTGAACTATCCGTCGCGGGTGTTGGACGGCGCGGTGACGCCGGCGTCGACAACGTTCGATGTGTTGCAGCATGCAGGCGAGGTGTTCGTCGATGACGAGACCGGTTCGACGTTGAACCAGGTGTCGCCGGCGAATATGCGCCTCGGTGGGGATAAGCAGTTGCCGGGCGCAGCTGATGTGAGTTTCGGCACCCGGACGATTTCGGTGACGGATGCTGCATCGGGGAAGGTGTGGGCGGTGTCGCCGTCCACCGTGAATGGTTTTGATAAGGAAGCGTCGGAGCCGGTGATGGTCGGTTCGGCGGGCATCGTCTCTGCGGTGGGTTCTGATGACCGGGTGTATTCGGCGGACCCTAAGACCGGTGTTGTGACGGTGACGGGTGTTGACGCCAACGGTGAGGTGACGTCGTCGGAGTCCAGCACGTGGGATGGGCTTAAGGGTGCCGGGGATCTGCAGGTGACGGTGGTGGGGGACCGGCCGGTGGTGCTGGATGCCGCGGCGGGGAACCTGTTCCTGCCTGGTGGCAAGCGGCTGGCGCTGGAGAATGCCAGGGATGCGAAGTTGCAGCAGGCGGGGCCGGGCAGTGATGTTGTGGCGCTGGCCACGCGGAAGGCGTTGCTGAAGCAGCCGCTTGACGGGGGAGCGGCGAAGGTGGTGGCGTTCGACGGCGAGGGTGTCCCTGCTGCTCCGGTGCAGTTGGGCGGGTGTGTGCATGCGGCGTGGTCGGGTGCGAACAAGTATGTCCGGGATTGCGTCAATGATGGTGACGATAAGAAGGTTGACGTGCCCAGGGCGAGTGCGTCGCCGTCGTATGTTTTCCGGGTTAACCGGGACCTGGTGGTCCTGAATGATGTGAACTCCGGGAACGTGTGGCTGGTGAACCAGAACATGCAGCTGGTCAACAACTGGGACGACGTCATCCCACCAAAGAACCAGTCCGACGACCAGGACCAGGAGTCGGCGGACAACAACACCATCAACATCCTGCCGGACCGCACCAAACCCAACCGGCCGCCCGAAACCAAGCCCGACGCCGTCGGCGTCCGCCCGGGCCGCACCACCATCCTCAGCGTCCTGGACAACGACTCCGACCCCGACGGCGACGTGCTCACCGCAGCGGTCGGGGAGGCCGGGCCCAAGTCCGGCACCCTGGAAAGCATCTACGGCGGTACGGCGTTCCAGATCACCGTGCCCGCGGACGCCAAACCCGGCACGGAGACTTTCAACTACAGCGCCTCCGACGGCCGCGGCCTGTCCGCCACCGGCCAGGTCACGCTCAGCGTCGTAGGACCCGATGAAAACAAGCAGCCGAAGTTCAAGCGCGGCGAAGACACCACCATGCTGGTGGAACAGGGCAAGACCGTCAGCCAGAACATCCTCACCGACTGGATCGATCCCGACGGCGATGACCTGGTCCTGCTGGACGCCAAGGCCGACAACGACCAGGACCAGGTCAAGGTACGGCGCGACGGCCTGCTCACCTTCCAGGATTCCGGGGCCACGGCCGGCAAGAAGAACGTCCAGGTCACCATCTGGGACGGCCGCGCCACTGTCACCGGCAAGGTGGTGGTCAATGTCCAGCCGCCCGGCGCCCTGGCACCCGTGGTCAACGCCGACCACGTCACCGCCGTCGTGGGCCAGGACCTGGTCATCTCCCCGTTGAAGAACGACGTCGATCCCAACGGTGGTGCCCTCCGGCTGGCCCAGGTGGAAGCCAACGGCCCTGCCGAACTCGGCCCCGTCACCGACGGCGGCACCTTCACGTTCCGCAGCACCACCCCCGGTCCGGTCTACCTCACCTACATTGCCAGCAACGGCCCGCAAAGCAGCCAGGGCCTCATCCGCGTCGACGTGGAATCCGGCAACGACGGCGGCGACCCCGTGGCGGTCCATGACGTGGCCCTGATGCCCACCGGCGGCAGCGTCTTGCTGGACACTCTGGCCAACGACTCAGACCCCTCCGGCGGCGTCCTGGTGCTGCAGTCCGTCAAACTCCCCGATAACGCGACTGTGTCCGTCAGCGTGATCAACCACAGCGTCCTGCGGATCACCGACGTCCTGGGGACCAAGGACCCCATACTGTTCGAATACACCATGTCCAACGGCAGGAAGTCGGCCACCGGCAGCGTGTCAGTGGTGCCCGTCCCGGCGCCGGCCGTGGTGGAGGCGCCGCAACCCAAACCGGATGAAATCAATGTCCGCGTCAACGACGTGGTCACCATCCCCGTCCTGGACAACGACACCCACCCGCAGGGCCAGGAACTGTCTGTGGACCCCGTCCTGCCGCAGGCCGTGGATCCCGCCGACGGCAAGAGCTTCGTCTCCGAGAACACGCTCCGCTTCATTGCCGGCAGCCAGCCCAAGACCGTGCGCGCCATCTACAACGCGGTGGATCCGCAGGGCCAGAAGAGCGCAGCCGCCGTCACCATCCACATCCTGCCGCTCGAGGGCGCGGAGAACTCCCGCCCCCAGCCGCGCAACCTGACCGCCCGCGTGGTGGCGGCCGGCACCGTCCGGATTCCGGTCCCCCTTGACGGCATTGACCCCGACGGCGACTCGGTGCAGCTGACCGGCATCGACAGCACCCCTGCCATGGGAACCGCCACGGTGGGCAGCAATTTCATCGACTTCACCGCCGCAGGTGACGGCGCCGGTACAGACACCTTCCGCTACAAAGTGGTGGACCGCCAGGGCGCCATCAACACGGGCACGGTGACGGTGGGCATCGCACCCCGCGGCGAGTCCAACCAGAAGCCCACCCCGGTGGATGACGAGGTCCGGGTACGCCCGGGCCGGCAGATCGCCGTCGACGCAACGGCAAACGATACCGATCCCGACGGTGACCGCATCCGCATCCTCACCGACGGCATCGACGCCGACCCGGCACTGCAGGCCACCGTCAGCAGGAACAGCGGCCGCATCATCCTCCTGGCCCCGAACGAGGCCGGAACCGTCAATGTGCGGTACACCGTCGCCGACGACCGGGATGCCACGGCGCAGGCCACCATCCGCTTGGTGGTTGACAACGAAGTGCCCCTGAAAGCCCCGATTGCCCGGGATGACAGGGTGACGTCTGCCCAGGCCATGGGCAAGACCGCCGTTGATGTGCCGGTCCTCAAGAACGACGAGGACCCCGACGGCGTGGGCGAGAACCTGAAGATCAGCACGGAGGCCACCACGGCGCGGCCTGGCGGCAACGGCAACATGCTGGTGGACCTTACGGAACAGCCCCAGCTGGTCCCGTACACCGTGGAGGACGTGGACGGCCAGCAGTCAACGGCCATCATCTGGGTGCCGGGCTTGGGCCAGCAGGTTCCCACCCTGGCCAAGGACGAGGTCCTTGAAGTGGTGGCCGGGCAGTCCGTGGACGTCGACCTGAAGGACTGGGTCAAGGTACGGGAGGGACGCTCGCCGCGGCTGACCCAGGTGGACCGGATCAAACTCATCGGTGCCGACGGCGGGAATCCGGTCACGGGAGACGGCACCGGCCTGAAGTACACGGCGGGCGCCGACTACGTGGGCCCGGGGTCCCTCACGTTCGAGGTGACCGACGGCACCGGACCTGATGATCCGGCCGGGCTGAAGTCCACCCTGAGCATCCGCACCAAGGTCCTGCCGGACCCCAACAAAAACAACCCGCCGGAGCTGCTCGGCGCGGACGTTGATGTCCCGAAGGGTGACACGGCCAGCACGGACCTGGGAAAGCTGACCTCCGATCCCGACCGGGACGACGTCGAAAAGATGAAATACCAGCTGGTGGGCGACCCGCCCGGCGGTTTCAGTGCACGCATCGAAGGCAGGACCCTGAAGGTTTCCGCGGCGGACTCGACGGCCACGGGGACCAGGGGCGCCGTGCAGGTCAAGGCGACGGACTCCCGCGGCCTCGAAGCCACGGCCACGTACCCGCTCGCCGTGACAGCCTCCAACCGGCCCAAGCCGGTGGCCAATGACGACGTGGAGCCTAACGCCGCCGCCGGGAAGCCCGTGACCATCAACGTCCTGGCGAACGACGCCAACCCGTTCCCTGAAACACCGCTGAAGATCATCGCCGCCAATACCGAAACAGGCAGCGGCAACGTAGGCGTCAACGGCGACTCGGTGACGGTCACGCCTGCTCCCGGCTTCACCGGAACCCTGGTGGTGGCGTACACCGTGGAGGACAAGACGCAGGACAGCTCCCGGCATGCCACGGCACGGGTCCGGCTGACAGTCAAGGACAAACCTGCAGCGCCCACCACGCCCCAGGCACAGAGTGTGGGGGACCAAACCGCGCTGCTCAACTGGTCCGCCCCCGCGGACCGGGGCTCAGCCATCACCAAGTACACGGTGTATGGGGAGGGCGGGTTCCGGCAGGACTGCCCCGCCAACACCTGCACCCTGAACGGGCTGACCAACAACACCACTTACCACTTCCAGGTCACGGCCACGAATGAATTCGGCGAGTCGGACCGGTCGCCGGCCTCGTTTGACGTCCGGCCGGACGTCAAACCGGATACTCCGTTGGCCCCATCCCTGAAATTCGGCGACAAGCAACTGGCCGTCAACTGGACCGCACCGGCCAGCAAGGGCTCCCCGGTGAAGTCCTACGACCTGGAGATCTCACCGGCGCCGGCCGGCCAGAACGCCCAGATCCAGAACCTGACCTCCGTCAGCTATGTGTGGAAGGGACTGCAGAACGGGGTGTCATACAAGGTCCGCGTCCTGGCCCGCAACGACGCCAAGGACCCGTCCGAGTGGAGCCCGTATTCGGCGGCCGAAGTCCCGGCCGGTGTTCCCGCGACCCCTGCCGCGCCAAGCGTGTCGCAGGCAACTCCGGTGGGCTCGCAGAGCCAGCTGCGGGTGGTCTGGTCCGCGCCCAACAACAATGGCGACCCTGTCTCGTCCTACACCCTGACCACCCTCCGTGGTGGCGCGGCGGTGGCCAGCCAGCAGGTTGCCGGCACCTCGCAGAACGTCACCGTGGACAACTCCGAGTCCAACTACACCTTCACGGTGGCTGCCACCAACAAGGCCGGTACCAGTGCCACCAGTGCGCAGTCGGCCCCCATCCGGGCGGCCGGCAAACCCGGACAGGTAAACGGCGGGACGGTGCGGGAGAACGGAACCAGCGGTCAGCTGGAGGTTACGTTCACGCCGCTGACGGATGCCCAGCGCAACGGCTCCACGGCGTCCGAGATTGCCTACTCCTACAACGCCGACGGCAAGACCGGCGCCATCAAGGCCGGGGGCGGAACCATTGGCGGCATGACCAACGGCAGGGACATCACTGTCACGATCATCGCAACGTCCACGAAGAACAACATGTCCGGCGACGCGAAGGCCATCGGCACGGGGAACCCCTATGGTCCGGCCAATGCCCCCAACGTGAACGGCACGACATCGGCGAAGGGCGACGGGCAGGTGCACTGGACCTGGAATAGCCCCAGCACCAACGGCCGTCCGCTTAACCACTATGAGGTCAGCATGGACGGCGGAGGCTGGCAGAACGTGGGCAAGGCGACCAGCTATGACGCGGGCGCCGGTGGATGGAACCAGAGCCACAGGCTGCGCGTCCGCGCCGTAACGGTGGTGGACGGGGCGATTGGCGGACCGGCAACCTCAACCTCCGGTCCAGACAACACCCCGCCGCCGCCCACATCCTGGAACGTCACGGCCAGCCCTGTCCGCAGCTGCACGGAGCCCCGCAAGGGCACCGACAGCTACGTTGCCGGCAACCCATCACAGTGCACGGGTGAGGGGATTTGGCTCGACGCAGGCGCTTACTCCCGGGCTGACCGCTACCAGGTCTGGTACAAGACCTCGAACAATCCCAGCGGCATCTGGTACCACCTGAGCGAAGGAATGGCCGCGGGCAACTGGCTCCGCTGCGACACCTCCAACGTGGGCTGCAACCCGCCGGCCGGCATGCCGAACCGCTAGCAAGCTCCAGCATCAAACAGGGAATTTCGACCAGTAGAAGGAAGCACATCTCATGACCATGACCATTGAGCAGGCCGAGTGGTTTGCCGACACGTTCGAAAAGCTGGTTGCCAACGTGGGGCAGGCGGTGCTGGGCAAGGAACACGTCATCCGGCTGACCTTCACCGCTATGCTGGCCGAGGGCCACGTCCTGTTCGAGGACGCTCCGGGCACCGGGAAGACCTCCCTGGCCCGGGCCCTCGCCGCCACGGTGCAGGGCTCCAACAACCGCATCCAGTTCACGCCTGACCTGCTTCCCTCCGACGTGACGGGTGTGACCATCTACGACCAGAAGACGCAGAAGTTCGAGTTCCACAAGGGCCCCATCTTCAACAACATCGTCTTGGCCGACGAAATCAACCGTGCCTCGCCGAAGACCCAGTCGGCGCTGCTGGAAGTCATGGAGGAATCCCGGGTCACCGTGGACGGCGTCACGTACGAGGCAGGCCGCCCCTTCATGGTCATGGCAACCCAGAACCCCATCGAGCAGGCAGGTACCTACCGCCTGCCCGAGGCCCAGTTGGACCGCTTCCTGATCAAGACCTCCATCGGCTACCCGGACCACGCCTCCACCGTCCGGCTGCTGGGCGGAAACAACCTGAAGGACCGGTCCAAGGACCTGTCTGCCGTCATCACCACCCAGGCGGTGGCGGACATGGCCGACCTCGCCGCCACGGCGCACGTGGACACCGCAGTGCTTGAGTACATCTCCCGGCTCTGCGAGGAAACCCGCAGTGCCCCGGAGACGCGCCTGGGCGTCTCCGTCCGCGGTGCCCTGGCCATGGTCCGGGCCGCCAAGGTCTGGGCTGCCTCGCAGGGACGGAACTTTGTGCTGCCGGATGACATCAAGGAACTGGCACCCGTGGTGTGGACCCACCGGTTCGTGATGGACCCCGAAGCCGAATTCTCGGGCGCCACCCCTGAGGCCGTGCTGACCAGGATCCTCGCCGACGTCGCCGCCCCGCAGCAGCGCACCAACGCCTGAGGCGCCGGGCCCGCGGCTTCAAGCCGCAGCCACCACCACTGACATTCCAGCGCAACAACGAAGGCACACCCCTATGTCTGACGGCACGTCCAGCGGCGCCCCGCTGACCCGGCTCGCGGAGCGTCTCCGGCAACCCTTCCACCGGAACGGCCGCCCCACCCGGCTGCACCCCGCGGCCGTATGGTCCGAAGCCAGCAGCACCGCCCTCCTCGCCCTGTCACCCGCAGGGCGGGCTGTCCGGGACACCTGGCTGAGGTACGCCTGGCCGGTGCTGTCCGTGGTCAGCATCCTGGGGTGGTCCGTCCTGGCCGCTGCCATCCTGCTGTGGGCCACAGGCCAGGCCTTCGGTTGGCAGGAAGCCACGGCAGCGTCCATTGCCGCCTTCGCCATGTTCGTGATCGCGGTGGCCTTCATCCTCGGCAGGTCCTCCTACGGCGTGGTGCTGGACCTTGCCCGCACGCGGGTGGCGGTGGGGGACAGCGCCGTCGGCAGCATTGCCGTCTCCAACACGTCGGCCCGGCCGCTGCTGCCGGCCGCGCTGGAACTGCCGGTGGGCAGCACCACGGCGGTCTTCCACCTGCCCCGGATGAAGCCCGGACAGGTCCATGAGGACCTGTTCACCATCCCCACCGCCCGGCGCGCCGTCATCGTGGTGGGACCGGTGCGCTCCGTCCGGGCCGACCCCCTGCACCTGCTGCGCCGCCAGGTCCTCTGGACCGAGCCGGAGGACCTCTTCGTCCACCCGCGCACCGTTGCCCTGGCCGGTTCCGCCGCAGGCTTCATCCGCGACCTCGAGGGCATGCCCACCACGGACCTGTCCAGCGCCGACGTCTCCTTCCACGCCCTGCGCGACTACGTGCCCGGGGATGACCGCAGGCACATCCACTGGAAGACCACGGCCCGGACCAACAAGCTGATGGTGCGCCAGTTCGAGGAAACCCGCCGCGCCCACCTGGCCATCTCGCTGTCCATTAACACGGACGAATACGCTTCCGACAACGAGTTCGAGATGGCCATCTCGGTGGCCGCCTCCATCGGCCGGCAGGCAATCCGCGAACAGCGGGAACTGGATGTGCTCACGCAAAAAGGACCCCTGCGCTGCGAAACCGGCCGCAACATGCTTGATGACATGACCCGGATCGTCGGCACCCCGATGCGCCGCACCGCCGTCGACCTTGCCAGGACCCTGGCCGACACGGTGCCCAATGCCTCCGTCGTGTTCTTCGTGGTGGGCAGCAATGTGACGGCAAGCCAGCTCCGTTCCGCTGCAGCCTCCGTCCCGCCCGGCGTCCGAAGCCTGGCGGTCCGGGTGGAAACCGGCGCCGCCCCCTCCAGGGCCAACATCGCAGACCTCACTGTCCTGACGCTCGGCGACCTGGCCGACCTTGCCATCGTGCTGAGAAAGGCTGCCGCATGAGCACCGCACCCGGCCATTCGCCACAAAGCGGTTCCCCGCAAACCCGTACCCGCCGCAAGGCCGCCACCCCGGATTCGGCCTTTGCGGACGGCCAGCCGGCCTGGCATTTCCTGATCGATGCCGGAGCCTTGGTGGTCCTGCTGGGCCTGGGCCTGCTCGGATTCGGTTTGAGCTTCGGCGGCGACCCGTACTACCTCCTGTCCGGGTTCGGCGGCATCATCCTTGGCCTGGGCATCGGCGGGGCGAACGCCCACCTGCGACTGGGGCTGCTGATCACCACCGCCCTGGCCCTGGCCGCCTACCTGGTGTTCGGAACCTTGCTGGCGGTGCCGGACGCCGCCATCGCCGGATTCGTCCCCACCCTGGATTCGCTGCGGACCCTGCTCCTGGGCGTCGTCTTCGCCTGGAAGGACATGCTGACGGTGGGGGTGCCGGTGGGAACCGCCGGCGGCGTGCTCATCGTCCCCTTCCTAAGTTCGCTGGTCCTGGCACTCGTGGCAGCGCTCCTTACCTGGCGGGCAAGGAGCCCCTACCTGCCGCTCCTGCCGGTACTGGTCCTGTTCGTCACGGGCATCGCCTTCAGCACCAACGCCGCGTTCCTGACCCTGGAACGCGGCATCGGCCTGACCGTCCTCGGCATCGCCTGGGCAACCTTCCGCCGGGACGCCCTGCGCCGGAACAGCACCCGCCGGGTAGCGGTGAACAGCCCCCAGGCGGACAGTGCCACCGCACGCCGCGCCAGGATCCGCCGGCTGGGCATGGCCGCGGGGGTGATTGCCGCCAGCGTGGGAATCACCGCGGTGGCCGCGCCAATGGTCAGCGCCGGCGATGACCGGAAGGTCCTCCGCAACGTGGTGGTACCGCCGTTCGATCCCAAGGACTACATCACCCCCCTGGCCAGTTTCCGGAGCTACGTCAAGGACAAGAAGGACGACACCCTGTTCGTCGTCAAAGGCCTCCCGCGGGACGGCCGGGTGCGCCTTGGCGCCCTGGATGCCTTCAACGGCACCAACTACAACATGGACCCCAACGGTTCGGGCAACTTCAGCAAGGTGGGCGACGCCAAGTCCATCAACACCCTGGCCGACACATCCGGGGTAGTGCCCACCAACGACTACTCGATCAGCATCAACGTGGAGGACTACCAGGGCTTCTTCGTCCCCGGCGGCCGGAAGACCACGGGCATCAGCTTTGACCAGTCCGGCTCGGCTGCGGCTGCCGGCCTCTACTTCAACCCCGGAACGGACACCGCCGTCACCACCAGCGGATTGTCCCGCGGCGACTCCTACACCGTCCAGGTGTCCGACCCCGCCAAACTCGAGCACGGGCAGCTGACACAGTACGACTTCGCGAAGGTCTCCCTTCCCGACC
The DNA here is from genome assembly GCF_057747955.1 of Arthrobacter sp. SDR-2R. Taxonomy (NCBI): domain Bacteria; kingdom Bacillati; phylum Actinomycetota; class Actinomycetes; order Micrococcales; family Micrococcaceae; genus Arthrobacter; species Arthrobacter sp. SDR-2R. The sequence goes on along the minus strand of NZ_CM173231.1, from coordinate 3,460,410 downwards.
CCCTGGAAGTTCCGCCGGTGGTGGGCTCCCAGGCCAACGACCTGTCCGCCGACGCGCCCACGGCCATCGACCGGGTGCGCCAGATCGAGGCGCACTTCCAGAAGACGGGGGCCTTCAGCAACGGTTTGGTCAGCGAGGGGCAGCTCCCCAGCGTCTCCGGCCACGGTTCAGCCCGGATCCGCAACCTGCTGACCGCCAAGCAGATGCTCGGCGACGATGAACAGTACGCGGTGGCCATGTCCCTGATGCTCCGGCACCTGGGCATCCCGTCCCGCGTGGTGATGGGTTTCTACCCTGAGCCAACCAGCCCGGAGAACGGTGCGGGTGAGGTGAAGATCACCGGAAAGGACGTCCACGCCTGGGTGGAGGTCGCGTTTGAACGCGTGGGCTGGGTCAGCTTCGACCCCACCCCGCCAAAGGACAACATCCCCATTCCGCCGGACCCCGAGAACAAGTCCAAGCCCAAGCCGCAGGTGCTGCAGCCGCCGCCCCCGCCGCAGGAGCCCGCGGACCTGCCGCCGGACTCCTCACCCGACGCCTTGGACGCGGACCAGAAAAAGAACAATCCCTGGCTGTTCTGGGGCGCCCTCCTGGGCGCGCTGGGCGTCGCCGCCATCCCGCTGGTGATCCTGGGCCTGCCGCTGTTGCTGATCGCCTTGTTGAAGGCACGACGGCGGAAGTCCCGTTTCCGGGACGGCCATCCCGCCCAGCGCGTGGGCGGGGGCTGGAACGAGGTGGTGAGCCTGGCAACCGACCTGGGTGCCGCCGTCGACACCCGTTCGACACGGCGGGAAAGCGCTGCGGTCCTGGCCGATGCCTTCCCGGCGACCCAGGGGACCACCACCATGCTGGCGCGCCGGGCCGACGCCTCGATCTTCGGCGCCGGGGAACCAACCGAAGAGGATGTCCGCGAGTACTGGACCATCGTTGATGGTTCCCTCAAGGAGATGACCTCCGGGATGGGGTTCTGGCGGCGGCAGCAGGCACGGTTCTCGCCGCGTTCGCTGCTTGCCGACGCCCGGGCCGCGATGAACGCAGGCAAGGGCGCCAGCCTGCGCGGCGGCCGGGTGTCGCTGCCGGCGGTATCCGGGTTCATCGCTGCCCGCCGCCGTCGTGCCTCCGGCAGTGCCGGCGCACCGCCTGTTCAGCAAGGGCCTGTTCAACAAGGACCCAACCAGCAAGGACCCAACCAGCAAGGACCCAACCAGCAAGGACCCGGCCAGCAGTGACCTTCGATCCCGAACGCTGCCCGCGCTGCCGGCAGCCCGTCCCCGCGGGTGCCACGTTCTGCACTGCCTGCGGCGCGCCGCTGCCCAACAGGGCGGCGCGCCGCCCCCGCACCCCGGACCTGTCGGCGGACCAAGCAAGGAGCGATCCCGGGGAAGCGCGCCCCGCGCACTCGTCCGGGATTCCCGGTACTATCCCGGTAGTAGAAAGGCCCCCGGCACAGCCGGCGGGCACCGCATTGACGGGCACCGCGCAAGCGGGCACCTTGCATACGGGTACCGTGCCGGGCAGGACGGGCGGTACCACAAGGGTGGGGGCCGCTCCAGGGGGAGGAACGGGAATGGCAGTGAACCTTCAGCTTGTTCCGGCTGCGGCGGGCAAGCGGCTTGGCGCTGCCGTCATTGATTGGCTGCCTGGGGTGGCGGTGCTGGTGGTGACGTTTGCCATCGGATTCGCCGGGATTACCCGCACCAGAAGCGGTGGCTTCATTGTCTATGACACGTCCTCTCTGGTGCTCTTTGGCGGCATCGGCCTTGGCCTGACCCTGGGTTACCTCTTCGTGGTCCTCGGGCTGGAAGCACGCACCGGCAAAACGCCCGGGAACCTTCTGATGGGCATCCGCAGCGCGGACCAGGACGGTTACGCTCCCGGCGCCGGCGCCGTGTTCCTGCGTGGCCTCATCACCGGAGCAGGCATCCTGTTGGCCGTGCTGGCCGCGGTGCTGGTGGTGGTCTTCAAGTGGTTTGACGCCGCCCTGCCCATCCTTGGCCCGCTGCTCCTGGTGGGTGGCGCGTGGGCCGTGCTGGTGGTGGTTTCCAGCCGGTGGGACAGGGACGGCGGGCTGCGGGGCTGGAATGACACCGCCGCCAAGACCCTGGTGTTCGATGTCAAGGCGGGCCGCGACCCCATCACCACCGGCGGCATCCAAGGGCCCTACAGCTTCGCGCCCCTGGACCTGCCGCCCGTGCAGCAGGTCCTGTCGCCGGTGGCCGGCGCCAACGTGGCCCAGACTCCCGTACACCAAGCCCCCGTACACCAAGCCCCCGGACACCCAGCACCCAGACACCCAGCCCCTGTACACCCAGCCCCTCATGCCCCTCTGCAAACCCCTGCGGCGCAACCTCCGGCAGCTCCGGCTCCGGCACCCCAGGCACCTTCGCCGTCGGCCGCCCTGCCGTCGCAGACCTTGCCCTACAGCCCACCTGCCTCCTTCGCGCCGCCGCCCGCCGCCGGCCACCGGATGCCCCCGCCGCATGTGGACGACGACGTCGAACGCACCCAGGTGCGGCCCGGAACCGGCGGCCCCGCCCCTGTGGCCGTCCTCCGTATCCGCCTGGACGACGGCCGCGACTTCCAGCTGGACCGCAGCGTCCTGGTGGGCCGGAACCCGGTGGGGCAGGCCGGGGAACAGCAGGCCCAGCTGTTGGCTGTGGATGACCCCGGCCGTTCGATCTCCAAGACGCACCTGCACCTGCTCACCGACGGCGCGGGCATCTGGGTGACGGACCGCCAGTCAACCAATGGAAGCGCCGTCACCACCCCGGACGGCCTGCGCACCCCCTTGGTGCCGGGCGTCCCCACGTTTGTTACCCCGGGATCCAGCGTGCACTTTGGAGACCGTACCTTTTACCTAGGACAGGCATGAACCAGCACCCCGCCAGTGTTTCCACCATCCAGCCGGGGCCGGGACTCAGCCTCAGCTACGGCTACGGGACGGACAGGGGACTCCGCCGGGAGTTGAACGAGGATTCGTATATCGCCGCCGATCCCGTCTTCGCCGTCGCTGACGGCATGGGCGGCCATGAAGCCGGCGAAATCGCCAGCGGCCTGTGCGTGCGGGCCCTGGCCGGGATTCCCCAGGTGGCCACGGGGGAGCGGAGCATCACCGCTGCCGTCCTCCAGCAGTACCTGGTGCGTGCGGACAACTCGATCCGTGAGGCCACCGGAGCCCGTGCCGGCACCACCCTTACCGGTGCTGTCGTGGTGGAACAGATGGGCATGCCGTACTGGCTGGTGGTGAACATCGGCGATTCCCGCACGTACCGGCTCAGCCAGGGACGGTTCGAGCAGATCAGCGTCGACCACTCGGAGGTCCAGGAACTCGTGGACGCGGGCGAAATCACCGCCCAGGAGGCCACCGTCCACCCGCGGCGGCACGTGGTCACCCGGGCCCTGGGCACGGGCGACGAGACGGAAGCGGACTACTGGCTCCTTCCCGTGGAGGAAGGCGACCGCGTCCTGGTCTGCTCCGACGGCCTGACGGGGGAACTGGCAGACGATGACATCCTCCGGATCCTCAGCAGCGTGGCGGATCCGCAGGAGGCGGTGGACGCCTTGATCCAGGCCGCCCTGCGCAGCGGCGGCCGGGACAACGTCACGGCCATCGTGGTGGACGCCAGGAACGTTTCGAACGACGACGGCGCTGGCACCACCGCGCCCCGCCTCACCTCCGCTGACGGGGACGAAGTGACCCTGCCGCGGCCGCAGGCATCCGAAGCCGTGACGCAGCCCCTGCCCGCACCGGTGGAGGAGACCGCGGACCACAACGGGGAGCCGGACGATGACCGCCGCTAGCTACATCCCCGGCACCTGGCTGGGCATTGTCAGGTCCCGCACCGCAGTCCTCCTGGGCCCCGGGTCGCCCGCGGAACTCGCAGGCGCATTGTGGGAACTCCTGGCCGGCCGGCCTGAGCCGCACGAGATTCTCGCCGCCGTGACCAGCACTTCCGGCGGATCCCTCACCCGCATCCCATCCTTCGGCATCCTGGATTTCAACGGATCCCTGCGGGTTTTCCTGCGGGGCGACATCGACCTCACCGTCGAACAGCCCGGGGGAGCCGTGGACCTCGACGGCCGGGACGTGACCACCTGGAACGAACGCAGATTCGTGGTCCCCGGCACGTGCCGGGTGGCGATTGCGGCTGGGACCGCCGGTACCGCCGGGCTCGCCACCGAACAACCCGAGCTGCCGCTCGGTGAGGGCGTGGTGCTGCTGCAGTCCCTGACCCTGGGCGCACGCTCCGGCCCGGCTGCGGTCGATGCTCCGGCCGCCGCGGATGCTGTTGCACCGGCGGAAACTTCCGGCAGCGACGAGGCTTCTGCTGCTCCCGCCGGCCACGCCCCGGCTGACCTGCGGGAGCCGGACGTTCCGGACGAGGCGGAAGACCTGCCCGAAACCACGCTCCTGCCCGGGCATGCAGCCTCGGCCGAAACGGTGCTGGGGGTCATCGAAGAGGACGTTGATGAACGCCCGGCCGACGGGGTGGTCGATCCAGCGGAAGCCGCACACGCCCACGCCCGGGATGCCCATGACCCCGATGCCACTATTGCCCCGGATTTCATTATTGGTGTCGACGGTGAGATTGGTGCCGGCGGGGAGCGCGGCGCTGAGGGAGAAGCTGTGGGGAATGCTTCAGGTGAGCCCGCCCCAATTGAGGTGCCGGAGACAGGCTTCGCCGGCGTTGCCCCCACCGGAGCCGGCGCCGGTCCCGCAGCGGAGATGACGACGTCCTATGACCATCTCTGGGACCGCACCGTCATGCGGCACATCGAAGACGCTGCCGTGCGTGAGGACCCTGATGACGATTCCGGCCAGGTGTCCCCGCAGCAGCGCCCGGCCCTGCCGGCAGCCGAACGCCTGCCCGCCCTCCGCAGCCCGGAGGACCCGGCCCCGGATGTACCGGCAGCCGGTCCCGGGACTGCGACAGAGACCGACAGCCGCCATCAGCCCACACCTGGCGCCGGACTTGGAGTTGGATCCAGTGCCGGTACAACTGGAGAGCCCTCCGGCCGGCCCCGTCCTGCCTCCGCCGGCGTCCTCATCGACTCCGTCCCGTGGCGCACGGGGGGAGCTACGCCGGCCCACGACGCCCCTGGCTTCACCCCGCCGCCAAACCACGGCACGCCACTGGCTCCACCGGCATCCGGGGCACCTGCGCCCGTCGTACCGGCGCCTGCTGTATCCGGCACCGGCACCGGCACCGGCACCGGTTTCGACCCCGACCACGATGGCCAGACGGTGATGAAAAGCAGCCTGCCGGGAACCGCGTCCGGTCCGGCAACAAACGCGCCGGCCGTCCAGCAGGACCCCGCCAATGGACCAATGGTGCTGGCCCGCGTCTGCGCCCAGGGCCACGCCAACCCACCCACACGTGCCCTCTGCAGCGCCTGCGGGGCTGCCCTGCTGCCGGATGCCGTGCAGGTGGCCCGTCCCAGGCTGGGCCGGATGCGCCTGTCCACCGGCGAACTGCTGGACCTCGACCAGTCGATGGTCATCGGCAGGCAGCCGTCAGTGTCCCGGGTGCAGGGCGGCGTGATGCCGCGGCTCGTCCAGGTGGCAAGCCCCGGCGGCGACATTTCCCGGTCCCACGTCGAGGTGCGGCTTGAGGGCTGGCACGTGATGCTCTGCGACCTCAAGGCCACCAACGGCACTGTCTTGGTCCGCGAAGGCCAACCGCCGCGCCGCCTGGCCCAGAACGAGATGGCCATCCTGCTCGACGGCGACATCGCGGAGCTGGGCGACAATATCTCACTGCGTTTTGAGGAGATTCCTTGAGTTCCAAACGGCCCGTTGCGCCGCCGCCCCGCATCCAGGGCTTCACCTACATCAGCCTGCTCGGCTCCGGCGGGTTTTCCGACGTCTACCTGTACGAACAGGACAGGCCGCGCCGGAAAGTCGCCGTCAAGGTGCTGCTCTCGGACCTCAAGACAGAGGGCGCGCGGCGGCGGTTCGAGTCCGAGGCCAACCTCATGGCCCAGCTGTCCTCGCACCCATACATCGTCACCATTTTCGAAGCGGAAGTCACCGATGACGGGCACTCCTACCTGGCCATGGAGTACTGCTCCCGGCCCAGCCTGGACGTGCGTTACCGGCGGCAGCGCTTCAGCGTTGACGAGGTCCTGGCGGTCGGCATCCAGGTGGCCTCCGCCGTCGAAACCGCCCACCGCGCCGGCATCGCCCACCGCGACATCAAGCCCGCCAACATCCTGGTGACGGACTACAACCGTCCTGCCCTCACCGACTTCGGCATCTCCGGCACCCTGGCCGGGGATTCTGATGACGATTCGGGCATGTCCATTCCCTGGTCCCCGCCCGAACAGTTCCGGGACGGCGGCGTTGACGGCGTCATGGTGGACGTGTGGGCCCTCGGCGCCACGCTGTACACCCTGCTGGCCGGACGTTCACCCTTCGTGATGCCGGGCGCGGACAACTCGCAGCGCGAACTGATCAACCGGATCAGCAACATGGCGCTGCCGCGGCTGGGCCGTGCCGATGTGCCGGAATCACTGGAACTGGCCCTGGCAACCGCCATGGCCAAATCGCCCCAGTCCCGGTACTCCTCGGCCCACGCCTTCGCCCTGGCCCTGCAGCGCATCCAGGCCGAGCTCAACCTTTCCGTCACGCCTTTCGAGGTCCTGGAGGAGCCGCAGCAGGAGGAGGGCCACCCGGACGACGGCACCGAGGAGACGCGCGTCCGCAGCATTGCTGCCATCGATCCGGAGCGGACCGGCAGCGCACCCACGTTCCCTGCCCGCACCCGCCCCAACCCGACCGGCACCGGGACTGACGCGACGGGGCCCGGGGGCGGCGCCCTCCCGCCGTCGCACTTTGCTCCCGCCAGCCCCAGCCAATGGCAGCCTGCCCCGGCAGTGCCGCAGATTCCGGCCCGCACCACGTGGGCGGCGGCCACCGGGGCGGCTGCTCCGGCGGCAGCCACGGACGACGGCGCCGGCCAGGGGGAGTGGGCGCAGTCCACCGTCCTGCGTGGCAGCACAGGGACGGCCAACTACGGTGCACCCGTCACGGGCACAGGAGGAACGCAGGACACGGGCTACACCGTGGACGCAACAGTCCAGCGGGCGGTGAAGGCGGACGAGCCGCAAGCGGTTCCGAAGGCCGACCACGGCAAACGCAACCTCTGGCTCGCAATCGCCGGCGGCACCCTCCTGGTATTGGCGGCTGTGGTGGGCATCGTGGTGGCCAACACGGCGACAGGCACCCCCAAGGCGGTGGAAACCCAGCAGGCCAGCAAACCCCCTGCGGACGCCCTGGACAGTGGCACCGTGCCCGATGTCGAAGGCCTGGCCGGAACGGTCGACACCAACGGCGAGGCATCCTTCTACTGGAACAACCCCGACCCCAAGCCGGGCGATACCTACAAATGGAGGGTCTATACCATCGGTGGGGGCGGCGACTACCAATCCATCGCGCAGGCGCCCGTCCGGCTCAGGCCCAACCCGTCGGGGCAAACCTGCATCCAGGTCATGATCGTCCGCTCGGACGGTGCGTTCTCACCGCTGGGGTCCGGTTCCATCGCCTGCACCGGCCAATGAACGTCCCGCACTGCCGGTTTCACGGCAACACCACCACTCCGACTACCGCAACAGTTCTGCCTTGAGGAGGCACAGATCATGGGGGATCTAGCAATAGATTTCTGTGGCGAATGGTACGAGCCATCGGATGAGGACATCTTCAACATCGGCCGTGAAGGCGACCTTGAGGTGGACGACAACCCGTACCTGCACCGGCAGTTCCTGCAGGTCGCCCGCTACGACGGCATCTGGTGGCTGAGCAACGTGGGCAGCATGCTCTCCGCCACCGTGGCTGACGCCTCCGGCGGCATGCAGGCCTGGCTGTCACCCGGTGCGCGGATTCCGCTGGTGTTCAGCCACACCAATGTCATCTTCACGGCGGGGCCCACCACCTACGAGTTCGCCGTGCACGTGAAGACGCCGTCTTTCCGGCAGGAAGCCCGCGAAGAAGCCGGCAACGGGGACACCACCATCGGCCCCGTGGTCTTCACGGACGCGCAGAAGGCGCTGATCGTGGCGCTCGCCGAGCCTGTGCTCCGGCGTGAGGGCACCGGTTTCAGCACCATCCCGTCCTCCGCGGCGGCCGCCAAGACCCTGGGCTGGGCACTGACGCGCTTCAACCGCAAGCTGGACAACGTCTGCGACAAGCTGGACCGGGTGGGCGTGGCGGGACTGCGCGGCGGCGGCGGCAAGCTGGCAACCAACCGCCGGGCACGCCTGGTTGAACACGCCGTCACCACTCACCTGGTGACACCCGATGACCTGTACCTGCTGGAGAAGATGAGGGGCGTGGACGAAGGATGAGGATCCGGCTGACACTCCGCCGCGAACCCGCCGACGCCAAGGACCTGGCCGTCACGGTGGACGGCATGGCCACCGTGGCCGACATCGCCACCGTGCTGTGGACGGCGGACCCCGCCCGTAAAGGCACCCCCGCGCCGGACAACCTTTCGCTGCGGATCGATGAAGCATTCGTGGGTGCCGGCATCAGCGGGAACATCCTGGCCCGGGAGGACAACCTCCTCGAATCAGGCCTGCGCCCCGGCTCGGTGGTATCGCTGGCCCAGGTCAGTGGGCAGTTCCACGAACCCGGGGCCAACCGGGGACCGGCCGCCGCAACCCTGCGCGTGTTGTCAGGGCCCGACGCCGGGCGCGAATTCTCGCTGCCCACCGGCACCAGCTACATTGGCCGGGACCGGGACGTGGACATCCGCCTGACGGATCCGCTGACCTCCAAACGGCACGCCCGGATCACGGTAGGCGAAGGCATCGAGATCGTTGACACCAACTCCGCCAACGGCCTGCTGATGGACGGGCTGCCCGTCACTAGGGCCACGCTGAACTCCTCCGACACGGTGACCCTGGGTGACACCACCGTCACCGTGGTGCCGCTGGGCCACAACCATGCGGCAGCGCCGACGTCGCCCCTGGTGGACTTCAACCGCTCCCCGCGGGTGGTGCCCCGCTTCGACGTCCCCAAGCGGGTTCTTCCTGCCGGGCCCAAGCGCCCCGAGGACCATCCCTTCCCCTACATCATGCTGGTGGCACCGCTGATGATGGGCGCGGTCATTTTCGCGGTCACGCAGAACGTGCTCTCCATGGTGTTCATGCTGATGATGCCCCTGTTCATCGTGGGCCACCACGTGGACCAGACAATGCGGACCCGGAAGCAGCAGAAGGAGCAGCTCAAGCAGTTCCGCGCCGCCATGGCCGCATTCCGGCAGGACCTTACGGAACTGCAGCAGGTGGAACGCGCGGTCCGGCTGCAGGAAGCGCCGTCCGTCAGCGACACGGTGGACGCGATTTACAAGCTGGGGCCGCTGCTGTGGACGCACCGGCCGGAACACCCGTCGTTCCTCGGCCTGCGGTTCGGGCTGGGGACCGCCCCGTCCCGCATCCCGTTGGAAGAGCCCTCCAGCAACGACACCGAGGTCCAGTACAGCCGCGAAATCCAGGACTGCATCAAGCAGTTCAGCGGGATCGAAGGCGTCCCCGTGGTGTCCCAGCTGCGCACCTCCGGCGCGCTGGGGATCGCCGGCGCCCGCGGCCTGGTGGACGACGTGGCCCGTGGCATGGTGCTGCAGCTGGTGGGACTGCATTCCCCGGCCGAGGTGGTCCTCACCGCCATCACGTCCGCCCAGTCCCGGGAGCGCTGGAACTGGCTGCAGTGGCTGCCGCACGTAGGCTCGGGCCACAGCCCGCTGGGCGGGGACCACCTTGCCGCGGGGTCGGCCGGCGGCTCTTCACTGCTGGCCCGCCTCGAGGACCTGGTCGACGCCCGGGAGGCGGCGGCCAAACGGTCAGGCCCGGACCTGCGCCCCGGCATCGACCCCGTAAAGCATGAGCCCGAAGAGCCGGTCCTTCCCTCCGTGCTGGTCATCGTGGAGGACGACGCCCCGGTGGACCGCGGCCGCCTGACCCGGCTGGCCGAACGCGGTCCCGACTCCGGCGTGCACATCCTGTGGGTGGCCACTGACATCCAGTCACTCCCGGCTGCCTGCCGTGACTTCATGGTGGTGGACGGCGACCACGGCACCACCACCGGCCAGGTCCGGCTGGGCCGCCACACCTACCCGGTCAGCTGCGAGAGCGTGGACGCGGAGCTCGCAGCACAGCTGGCCCGGATGCTGGCGCCCGTGGTTGACGTGGGCAAGCCGGTCAATGACGATTCCGACCTGCCCCGCGCGGTGTCCTATGCGGCCCTGATCGGCAAGGACTTCCTGGACAATCCGCAGGCCGTGGTGGAGCGCTGGACGGAAAACAACTCCCTGCACGCCACCGCCGTGGCCAACCGCAAGGACAACGGGACCCTCAGGGCGCTGGTGGGCTCCAAGGGCATCGAGCCGCTGTACCTGGACCTGAAGAACGAAGGACCGCACGCCCTGGTGGGCGGCACCACCGGTGCCGGCAAGTCCGAGTTCCTGCAGTCGTGGGTCATGGGCATGGCTGCGGCCTACAGCCCCGACCGGGTCAGCTTCCTCTTCGTGGACTACAAGGGCGGAGCGGCGTTTGCCGACTGCATCAACCTTCCACACACGGTGGGCCTGGTCACGGACCTTTCCCCGCACCTGGTGCGGCGGGCCCTCACATCCCTGCGCGCGGAGCTGCACTACCGCGAGCAGCTGTTGAACCGGAAGAAGGCCAAGGACCTGCTGGCCCTGCAGCGGGAGGCGGACCCGGAGGCGCCGCCGTACCTTGTGATCATCGTGGACGAGTTCGCCGCGCTGGCCAACGACGTGCCCGAATTCGTGGACGGCGTGGTGGACGTCGCCGCCCGCGGCCGCTCCCTGGGCCTGCACCTCATCCTGGCCACCCAGCGGCCGGCGGGCGTCATCAAGGACAACCTGCGCGCCAACACCAACCTGCGGGTGGCGCTGCGCATGGCCGACGAGGACGACGCCACCGACATCCTGGGGGTGCCGGATGCGGCCTACTTCGACCCCGCCATCCCGGGCCGCGGTGCCGCCAAGACCGGGCCCGGACGGATCCAGGGATTCCAGACCGGCTACGCCGGCGGCTGGACCACGGATAAACCGCAGCGCCCCCAGATCGACATCGTGGAGATGGCCTTCGGCTCCGGTCCCAGCTGGGAAGCTCCGGCACCCGAAAAGCCTGCGGCCCCGGAACCGGCCGGTCCCAATGACATTGCCAGGATGACCTCCACCATCGTGCACGCGGCGGACACCCTGGCCATCCGGCCGCCGCGGAAACCATGGCTGGACGAGCTGGCCAAGACCTACGACTTCTCCAAGTTGCCCAACCCCCGCACCGACGAACAGCTGCTGCTGGGCGTCGCGGACGACCCCGTCCACCAGGACCAGCCCACCGTCTTCTACGAGCCTGACCGCGACGGCAACATGGCCATCTACGGCACCGGTGGTTCCGGCAAGTCCGCCGCCCTGCGCGGCATCGCGATTGCCGGGGCCGTCACCCCGCGCGGCGGCCCCGTCCACGTCTACGGCATCGACTGCGGCTCTTCCGGGCTGCGGATGCTTGAGGAGCTTCCGCACGTGGGGGAAATCATCAATGGCGACGACGTCGAACGCGTCGGGCGGTTGCTGCGCCTCCTCCGGGACATCGCCGAGCTGCGTTCCGCGCAGTTCGCCGAGGTGCGCGCCTCCACCATCGTGGAGTACCGGAGGCTGGCCAACCGGCCGGACGAGAAGCGGATCTTCGTGCTGGTGGACGGCATGTCAGCCTTCCGTGAGGCGTACGAGCACAGCAAGCTTTCCGGGCTCTGGGACATCTTCCTGCAGCTGGCCACGGACGGCCGGACCCTGGGCATCCACCTGGTGGTGACCGGGGACCGGCCCAACGCCGTCCCCGCGTCCCTGCTCGCCTCCATCCAGCGCCGCCTGGTCCTGCGCCTGTCCTCTGAGGACGACTACATTTCCATGGATGTTCCCAGGGATGTCCTCACGGCCACGTCGCCCCCGGGCCGTGGGCTGCTGGACGGGCTTGAAGTCCAGCTGGCCGTCCTGGGCGGCAATTCGAACCTGGCCCTGCAGGCCCGCGAGGTCCATAAGCTCAGCGAAGCCATGCAGCGGCAGGGCCTGGAAACCGCCCCGGGCATTGAGCGTCTCCCCGAGCAGGTGGACCTGGATGTCCTGCCGGCCGGCAGCCCCGACCTGCCCGTTATTGGAGTGGACGACGAGTCCCTGCAACCGGCCGAACTCATGGCGCGCGGACCGTTGCTCCTGGCCGGCCCGCCGGGCTCGGGGCGCACCGTGGCGCTGGTCACCCTGGCCTACGCGCTGCGCCGGTCCAATCCCGCCACGGAACTGGTCTACCTCGGGTCCCGCCGGTCCGCCGTCGCGTCCCTCCCCATCTGGAACCGCGCCGTGGTGGGCCCGGACGACGTCGCCGAAGTGGTGGAGGACCTGGTGGAGCACTCCACCGGAAACCCTGGCACCGTGGCCTTCTTCATCGAGGGCATCACCGAGTTCACCGACACCATCGCCGAGTCAGGAATGGCGCGGCTGGTGACGGCGTCCCTCAAAGCAGACCAATGGGTCATCGGCGAGTCCGAATCCTCCACCTGGTCCTCCGCCTGGCAGCTTGCCCAGCCCTTCAAATCGGGCCGCCGCGGCCTGCTGCTGAACCCGGGGGATATTGAGGGCGACAGCCTGCTCAACACGTCCCTGGGCCGGGTCAGCCCGGACTTCATTCCGGGCCGCGGGTACGTGGTGGGGCGGGGCAAGGCACGGAAAATCCAGGTGGCGCTCCCGCCCGAAAACCGGGACTGAACAGCGCCGATGAATGCGGGGGCCGCGATCCGTCGGGATTTGCGGCCCCGCAGGACGTTGTAGAAGACTACCGGGGACACCAGAAAGCCGCGGTGGGGGGACTGCGCGCATCGAAAGGTAGCAATGACCCCGTCCGCCCCGATCGTCCGCACTGTTTCGACGACGTCATCAGCAGCTGTCCTTGCCCTGGCCCTCGGCTTGTTTTCCACCGGTCCCGCGCTGGCTGCAACCGCGGACCCCTCTCCGACGGCAGGCACCCAGGCCCCACCAGACTGCGGTCTTGTCTGCGTGCCCATCCTTGCCGACAACCCCGACCCCGGCCGGCCCCGCAAATCCAAGGAGGCTGCCCAGCCGCCGGCCCAGCCGGCGCCACCCGCCGAGCCTCCCGCCCAGCCACTCCAGCCGCAGCCAACGGAGCCAGCCGCGCAGCCGCAGGCAGGCACTCCCGACCCGGCCGGGCCTCCCGCCACGGCAGCGGAACTCCCGGATGGGTCCGCCACCGGAACCACGTCACCCGCTGCCGGCTACCGGCCGCCGACCGGCCCCTCCAGCGGGGTGGACTGGAACAGCCCGGTCAACCGGACTCCCGGGCCTGCCCGGATGGCTGCCGCTGCTGCCCCTGCCCGTGACGAGGGCCCCGGCGGACCTGCGCTCCTGCCCATCGCCCTTGGAACGCTGCTGGTGGGCGTTTCCGCGGGCGCCTTCGCCTGGTGGAACCGAAACCGGAACCGGCTGCGCTCGCACTGACAGCGTTCACGCCGCCCTGCCCGCTGGCTGTCGCAGGTGTAAGGCAAGATAGGTCTGTGAGCACAGGACCAGGACCCGCAGAACAGACCGCCACCCGAACCGCGGAACCACACGAGCCCGAAGCCGTTCCCACCGAAGCCATCCGCGAGGAATACGAAAACCTCGCGGACCTGGTGCGGAAGTACCGGTTCGCGTACTACCAGGAGGACGCACCCCTGGTTTCGGACGCCGAGTTCGACACCCTCTTCCGCCGCCTCGAGGAGATCGAGGCGCTGCATCCGGAACTGGTGGCCAACGACTCGCCAACGCAGGAAGTCGGCGGCGAAGTATCCGCCGCCTTCGCGCCCGTGGAGCACCTGCAGCGGATGTACAGCCTGGAAGACGTCTTCTCGCTGGACGAGCTTGAGGCCTGGCTCAACCGGGCCGAGGCCAGCATCGAAAAAATCGGGGACGGCGGCACCAAGGCAGCCTGGCTTACCGAACTCAAGATCGATGGCCTTGCTGTCAACCTCCTGTACCGCGACGGCAGACTGGTGAGGGCTGCCACCCGCGGCGATGGAACCACGGGCGAGGACATCACCCACAACCTGCTCACCATCAAGGAAATCCCGCAGGAACTGCGCGGCAGCGGTTTCCCCGCCGAAATGGAGGTGCGCGGGGAGGTCTTCATCCCCTCCAAGGCGTTCGCGGAGTTCAACGAGGCCCTGATCGAAGCCGGTAAGGCACCGCTGGCCAATCCCCGCAACGCGGCCGCCGGCTCCCTGCGGCAGAAGGACCCCGCGGAGACGGCCAAGCGGCCGCTGAAGATGTTCGTCCACGGCATCGGCGCCCGCGAGGGGCTCGCGGCCAGCAGCCAGTCGGAAACATACGGGCTGCTCAAGGAGTGGGGCCTGCCGGTCAGCCCGTACTTCGAGGTGCTGGAGACCAGGGAAGACGTCCTTGGCTTCATCAAGCGCTACGGGGACCAGCGCCACAAGCTGCTCCACGAAATCGACGGCATCGTGATCAAGGTGGACGACTTTGCCACCCAGCGGGCCCTGGGCAACACCACCCGCGTTCCGCGCTGGGCCGTGGCCTACAAGTACCCGCCGGAGGAAGTCCACACCAAGCTGCTGGACATCCAGGTCAACGTGGGCCGAACCGGCCGCGTCACCCCCTACGGGGTCATGGAGCCGGTCAAGGTGGCCGGCTCCACGGTGGAAATGGCCACCCTGCACAACCAGGACGTGGTCAAGGCCAAAGGCGTCAAGATCGGCGACATCGTGGTCCTGCGGAAGGCGGGCGACGTCATCCCCGAAATCGTGGGCCCGGTGCTGGCCCTCCGGGACCAGCAGGACCCGCCCGTGCGGGATTTCGTGATGCCCACCGAATGTCCATCCTGCGGTACTCCGCTGGCCCCGGCCAAGGAGGGGGACGTGGATGTCCGCTGCCCCAACGCCAGGTCCTGCCCGTCGCAGCTTCGTGAGCGGGTGTTCCACGTAGCGGGCCGTGGCGCCTTCGACATCGAGGCCCTGGGCTGGGAAGCGGCCATTGCGCTGACCCAGCCGGCCGAACCCGATGTTCCGCCCCTGGCCTCCGAAGCCGGACTGTTCGACCTCACCCCCGAGGACCTGGCCGGCGTCCGGATCCGGAGGGAGAAGAAAACCAAGGGCGTTCCCACCGGCGAGTACGAGCTGGTGCCGTACTTCTTCAGCAAGGGCACGGCCAAGTCGCCGTCCAAGCCCACCGCCACCACGCAGAAGCTGTTCAAGGAACTCGAAAAGGCCAAGACCCAGCCCCTGTGGCGGGTGCTGGTTGCCCTGTCCATCCGGCACGTGGGCCCGCGGGCGTCCCGGGCCCTGGCCCAGGCGTTCGGCTCCATGGACCGCATCCGGGCAGCGTCGGAGCAGGAGCTGGCCCATGTGGACGGCGTGGGTCCCACCATCGCCGCCGCGCTGAAGGAATGGTTCGCGGAGGACTGGCATCTTGAAATCATCGACCGCTGGGCCGCCGCCGGGGTGCGCATGGAGGACGAACGGGACGAATCCATGCCGCGCACGCTCGAAGGGCTGACGGTGGTGGTCACCGGCTCGCTGCCCAACTTCAGCCGCGACGAGGCCAAGGAGGCCATCCTGCTCCGCGGCGGAAAGGCGGCCGGTTCCGTTTCGAAAAACACCAGTTACGTGGTGGCCGGCGAAAGTGCCGGCAGCAAGCTGGACAAAGCAGAGCAGCTGGGGATTCCAGTGCTGGACGAGGACGGGTTCCGGCAATTGCTCGACGGCGGCCCGGCAGCCCTGGGGGATGCGACAGCCCTGGGGGATGCGGCAGCGCCGGGAGCGGACGGGGACGCCAACGGGGAAGCGGCCGTACCGGCCGCAGTGGAGGAGAACGCATGACGTCCGCATCGGAACTGCTGGAGGTCGCCAAACAGGCAGCCGCTGCCGGTGCCAGGGTCCTTTCCGGCCGGGACGGCACCGCGCTGGACGCCAGCAACAAGGGGGCGGCCGGGGACTGGGTGACGGCCTTCGACGTCGCTGCCGAAAACGCGGTGCGGGACGTCATTGCCGCGGCCCGCCCGGGGGACAGCATCACCGGCGAGGAACAGGGCACCACCCGCCCCGCCGATCCCACCGGCCACCGCTGGTCCATCGACCCGCTGGACGGCACCACCAACTTCATCCGCAACATCGTCTACTACGCCACCTCCGTGGCTGTTGCCGACTCCGACGGCGCCTGGCTGGCCGGCGTGGTCAACGCCCCGGCGCTGGGCCGGATCTACTACGCCGCCCGCGGCCGGGGTGCCTGGCTGGAGGAGCGCGGAACCACCACCAGGCTTGAGGGCCCGGTCCCGGGCCGGACCGGGCAGATCCTGGCCACCGGATTCAGTTACGAACCCGGCATCCGCTCCCAGCAGGCTGCCGCCTTCGCCACCCTGATGGATGGATTTGCCGATGTCCGCCGGCTTGGTTCCGCGGCCCTGGACCTGTGCATGGTGGCGGACGGAACGCATGACGCCTACGGCGAGAGGGGCCTGAACGAGCACGATTTCTCGGCCGGGGCGCTGATCGCGGAGGAAGCCGGCTGCTGGGTGCGCAGGCCACGCCTGACCAGCCCGCTCGACGGCGGTCCCACCGATGAGGAGCGGCTCGACGCCTGGACGTGCGCGGCCAGCCTGGAGCTGAGCGGCAAGTTTCCGCTCTAGGCGGCGCGGGAAGCCGGGCCGGCTCTGCAACACTGGCTCTGCAACACCGGCACTGCAACACCGGCACTGCCCACTGGTACTGCACTGGTACTGCACTGGTACCGCTCACCGGTTCTGATAGTTCGATCACGGAAAGCGCGTTTCCGCCGGAACCGGGGCCGGGCCGCCACTACCATTGACGGGTGCAGCAGCAGCCAACCATCCGTCCCGCCGTCGAAGCCGACTTCCCGGCCATCGCCCGGATCACCGGCGACTCCTATCTCTCCGCAGGCTACTTCGACGACCCCGCCCATCCGTACATGGTCAAGATCATGGACGTTGCTGAACGGGCCCAACAGGCCACCATCTGGGTAGCCGAACGGGAGGGAACCATCATCGGCTCCGTCACGCTGGCGCTCGCCGGGGAACCCTACGCGGACATTGCCCTGCCGGACGAGCTGGAATTCCGCATGCTGGTAGTGGACCCTGCCGTCCAGCGCAGCGGCGCCGGCCGGGCCATGGTGGAGGCAATCATCGATTATGCCCGTACCCTTCCGGGCATCCGCGCGGTGGCCCTGACCACGGGGAAAGACTGGGAAAGCGCGCACGGCCTGTACCGCAGGACCGGCTTCCACCGGGTGGCTGAACGGGACTGGTTCGTTCCCGGAACCGACACAAAACTGCTGGTTTACCGGCGCGACCTGTAGCAGCCCTACAGTGGTGGCGACCCATTCCAGCTTTGAAAGGCCACCCATGCGCAAAACCTTCGGCAGCGGATCCGTCTGGGAACAGACCCTCGGCTACTCCCGTGCCGTCCAGGTGGACGACACCCTCTACATTTCCGCAACCGCGGCAAGCGGTGACGACGGGATCGTGGGGGACGACTTCTACACCCAGACCCAGTACATCCTGCAGAAACTCGGCAAGGTCCTGGCCGACGCCGGCTTCGGCTACGAGGACGTGGTGCAGTCCAAGCTGTACCTGACGGACATCAGCAAATGGGAAGAGGCCGGCCGGGCGCACGGCGAGGTGTTCGGTGACATCCGCCCCACCCTCTCCCTGGTCCACGTGCTGCCGTTCCTGGATCCGAAGATGCTTGTCGAGATCGAACTCGTCGCCCAGAAAGCTGCCTGACGCTCTCCCTGGACTACCGCGCCGGCAGGCCGTACCGGTGTTCCGGCCTGCCGGTGGTGCCGTAGCGGAGCTGGATGTCCACCGCGCCGTCGTCGGCCAGGGAGGACAGGTACCGCTGGGCGGTGGCCCGGGAGACGCCCACCCGGGAGGCCACTTCCGCGGCCGAGTACTGCTCACCGGGGGCCAGGGACTCCAGCACTGCCGCTTCGGTGGCGGAGCGGGGTTTCGACGACGGCGTGACATCACCCGGAATCAGGGAACGTTTTGCACGTTCCACCGCCTCCTGGTCCAGTGCCCCCGGCTGGCCCAGGAGGCGCCGGTACCGGGCATAGGAGCGCAGCTGCTGGGACAGCGACTCCGCAGTGAAGGGCTTGAGCAGGTATCCCAGCGCTCCCCGGCGAAACGCCACCCGGAGGGACGAGGCATCGGAGGCGGCGCTGAGGATGATGGTGTCCACATCCAGTTGCTGCAGCAGGTCCAGGCCCGATGCATCCGGCAGGTACACGTCCAGCAGCACCAGGTCCGGCCGCAGGCTGTGGATGGCCTGCAGTGCCAGGGAGGCAGTGCCCACGGGCGCCAGCGCCAGGAACCCTGCCACCGAGTCGACATACGTTGCGTGGAGCTTGGCCACATGGAAGTCGTCGTCCACGATCAGGACCCGAAAATCGTCAGCCATTCTCATCCTTTCCGGCTGCCCCCGGGGTTGCGGCGGCGGGCTTTCCCGCCGTCGTCTGCGGAAGGGTCGCCATGAACACGGCGCCCGGCCCGCCCTTGGTTCCGCGCTCCAGCACTTTCACGTCGCCGCCGCGGCGCCGTGCCAGCTGGCGCGCGAGAGCCAGTCCGAAGCCCTGTCCGCCACCTGCCCGGACAGGGCCGGAGGCCGTGGTGAAACCCTCGGCAAACACACCCTCCGCGTCTGTGCCTTCTGCCAGCCCGTCACCCGAGTCCGCCACCACGATATGCAGTGTTCCGCCGTCGTCGGCCGGCTCATCCAGCACCTCAAGCTCAACCCAGCGCTCCGTTGATGACCCGGCCACGGCGGCGTTGACGGCGTTGTCGATCAGGTTGCCCAGCACCGTGGTCACGTCCTGGGCTTCGGTGACCTGCCCCCTGACCAGGGTCTCCGGGCCGATGCGGAGCGCAACGCCGCGCTCGTCCGCCTCCACGCCCTTGGCGCCGACGAAGGCCTGGAGATACGGGTCCTGCAACAGTTCCGCCTGGTCCACCGGGAACTTCAGCGGACCGGTGGCGGCCAACCGGGCAAGGTAGTCGCGTGCCTCCTGGTGCTGCCCGATGCCCAGGAAGCCGGCCAGGGTGTGCAGCTGGTTGGCGAACTCGTGCCGCTGGGCACGCAGCGCGGTGGACATGGTTCCCACGGCGTCCAACTGGCGGGTCAGCTGCTGCAGCTCGGTGCGGTCCCGCAGCATGATCACCCAGCCCAGGTCCTCCCGGCGGTGCAGCGCCTTGCGGGCGTTCGCCACCAGGACCCGGCCACCGGCCACCAGTTCCAGCGCCTCCACGGCCGGACCGGCGGAGCCTGCAGCAGTCACAGCGCCTGGAACTGTCACGGCGCCTGGAACTGTCACAGCGCCTGGAACTGCCACAGCGCCGGCCGCGGTCCGCGTAAGGGACTTCAGCTGCTCCGGAACCGGGGCATCCTCCCACCGGGTGTCGGACAGATCCGGCAACTCCAGCAGGCGCTGCGCCGCGGCGTTGAAGACGCTCACCCGGCCGTCGGCACTGACGCCGATGACGCCGTCGTCCACGCCCTGCAGCACCGCCACCTGGTCGTGGACCAGCGTGCTGATCTCTTCCGGCTCCAGGCCAAGGGTGAGCCGCTGCAGGCGGCGGCGCAGCAGGAAGGACCCCAGGATCCCGGCCAGCAGGGCACCCGCGGCCGTCAGCGCCACCGGCCCGATGTCGCGGGCCACGCTCTGGGCCACCGTCTCCATGGAGTAGCCCACGCTCACCTCACCCACCACCGTGATGCTGCCGGGCGCATACACGGGAACCTTGGCGCCCGCGGAGGGGCCCAGGGTTCCGGTGTTCCGGGTGGTGATTTCCTGGCCGGACAGCGCCTCGGACGGGTCCGTGCTGACTTTCTCACCCAGCCGCTGGGGATCGGGATGGGCCAGCCTGATCCCGGTTTCGTCAGTGATCACCACGAACAGCGCTCCGGTCCGGGTCCGCGCTGCCTCGGCTGCTGACTGGAGCGGCCCGGCCAGAAGCTCGCCGGGCGGGGGAGTGCCGGGCTGTTCACTGATGGCCAGCACGTCGGCCCTGACCTGCGGATCCGAGGCAACGGTGCGCGCCAGCGTCAGGGCCTGGTTTTCGGCGTCGCTGCCAACCCGGTCGTACGTCAGCCAGGCATGCACGGTGGCGCTGAGCAGCACCACCAGCAGCACCACCGCCAGCTGCAGCAGCAGCGTCTGGGTGGAAAACCGCAGCGGCGGCCGGGGCACGGAACGCTGCATTCATCCTCCTTGACGGTGTATTGGCAGTGTATTGGCAGGGGTGTGTTTGCGTAGGTGCGGGTGCGGCCGAGCCGGTGGTTTCAGCGCGCCGGCCCGTGAGCACAATGAGCAAAATGCTCCCAATAAGCAGTATGCCAATCAATTGAGCCAAAGGCACTGCCGTGACGGACGCCACCCTACAGTCTGTAGCACGCATCACAACGCTGTGGTGCTGTTCACAAGAAGGAGCCGGCCGTGCTGGTAATACTTGGATTCGCCATGATCGCGGTATTCATGGTGCTGATCATGACGAAGAAGTTGACGCCAGTGCTGGCGTTGATCATTGTCCCTACTGTTTTTGGCCTTTTTGCCGGTGCCGGCCTCGGCATCGGCGACATGGTGATGGACTCCATGAAGTCCATGACCTCCACCGCGGCGCTGCTGATGTTCGCCATCATCTACTTCGGCCTGATGATCGACGTCGGGCTCTTTGACCCGCTGGTGAAGTTCATCCTCCGCAAGCTGGGCAACGACCCCGCCAAGGTTGTCCTGGGCACCGCCATCCTGGCGGCCGCCGTGTCGCTGGATGGCGACGGGTCCACCACGTTCATCCTCACCACGGCCGCCATGCTGCCGGTCTACCTGCGCCTCAAGATGAGCCCCGTGGTCCTCACCTGCGTGGCCGGCCTGGCCAACGGCACCATGAACATCCTGCCGTGGGGCGGCCCCACCGCCCGCGCCGCCACCGCCCTGAAGATCGACGTCAATGACGTCTTCGTCCCCATGATCCCGTCCCTGGTGGCCGGCCTGGTGGTCGTGTTCGCCTTCGCCTGGCTGCTGGGCCTGCAGGAGCGCAACCGCCTCCGTGCCACCGCTCCGGAAATCTGGGGCGTCCCGGAGACGGCGGCAGGGTTTGACGGAATGTCCGACGGCGGTGCCTCCGCCGGCGGAACCGGCGGCACGGGTGCCGGAACCGGCCGCGGACGCCAGGGCAACCCCGGCGGAGCAGCCCCCGCCGTCGACGGCTCCCCGGCAGGATCCTCCGTGGCCGTACTGGACCGCGCCGACACCCTCCTTGAGGACAGCGGCGCCGGACTCACCGACACCGCCCTTGACCCGAACCGCTCCACCCTTCGCCCCAAGCTGTTCTGGTTCAACCTGGCCCTGACCGTCGCCGTCATGGTGGTGCTCGTAGCCAACATCATCCCGCTGCCGTTCGTCTTCATGGTGGGCGCCGCGGTCGCCCTGCTGGTCAACTTCCCCAAGGTCAAGGACCAGGGCGCCCAGCTGATCGCCCACGCCCCCTCCATCGTTGCCGTGGTCAGCATGGTCATGGCCGCAGCCGTCCTCACCGGCGTCCTCAAGGGCACCGGCATGGTGGAAGCGATGTCCGCATGGCTGGTCCAGATCATCCCGTCCTCCATGGGCCCGTTCATGGCGGTCATCACCGGCATCCTGAGCATCCCCATGACGTTCTTCATGAGCAACGACGCCTTCTACTTCGGCGTACTGCCGGTGCTGAGCGAGACCGCCGCCCACTACGGCGTTGGCGCCGCTGACATGGCCCGTGCCTCCATCACCGGCCAGCCGTTCCACCTGCAGAGCCCGCTGGTCCCTGCCATCCTGCTGCTGGTTTCGCTGGCCAAGGTGGACCTCGGTGACCACCACAAGAAGGTCCTGTGGCGCACTGCCGTCATCTCCCTGGTAATGCTCGGCGTCGGGCTGCTGACTGGAGCCATTGGTATCGGTTAGTCTTTAGCTGCCCGCGCTCCTGTCCCCGAGGCAGGACCGGGTAGGTAAGGTGCCCGTCTGACGCCCGCTGGGGGCCGTCAGACGGGCATCTGCGTTTCCGCACTAGACTGGATCGGAAAACAATCCGAACTTTGCAGGGGAGATCCATGGCTGCGATCAACCGT
The DNA here is from genome assembly GCF_057747955.1 of Arthrobacter sp. SDR-2R. Taxonomy (NCBI): domain Bacteria; kingdom Bacillati; phylum Actinomycetota; class Actinomycetes; order Micrococcales; family Micrococcaceae; genus Arthrobacter; species Arthrobacter sp. SDR-2R. Next base: position 3,438,215 of record NZ_CM173231.1, on the reverse strand, counting down.
GACGACGTCGCGCATCTCGCGCGGCTCGCTCACATCGAGATGAGTGCCGAAGAGCTGGACAGGATGGCCGGCGAGCTCGCCGTCATCGTCGATTCGGTCAAGTCCGTCAGTGAGGCCGCCGGGGATGACGTCCCGGCCACGTCCCACCCCATTCCGCTCACCAACGTGTTCCGCGACGACGTTGTTGGACACACCTTCACGGCGGAACAGGCACTCTCCGGCGCCCCGGATTCCGATGACAACCGTTTCAAGGTCCCGGCCATCCTGGATGAGGCATAACCATGACTGAACACAACACCGCCGGCACCAGCGCCGACACCCTGATCCGCCTGTCCGCCGCGCAGCTGGCCGAAAAGCTCCACGCCGGCGAGGTCACCGCCGTCGAAGTTACCCAGGCCTACCTGGACCGCATCGCCGCCGTCGACGGCAAGGTCAACGCCTTCCTGCACGTCAACGCCGAGGAAGCGCTCGCCGTCGCCGCCGAGGTGGACGCCATCCGCGCCGCCGGCGGTGCTGAGGCCCAGGCCCTGCACGTCCTGGCCGGCGTCCCCATCGCCGTCAAGGACCTCATCGTCACCATCGGCCAGCCCACCACTGCAGGGTCCAAAATCCTCGAAGGCTGGCACAGCCCGTACGACGCCACCGTGGTGGAGCGCCTGCGCGCCGCGAAGATGCCCATCCTTGGCAAGACCAACCTGGACGAATTCGCCATGGGCTCCTCCACCGAGCACTCGGCCTACGGCCCCACCTGCAACCCCTGGGACCTGGACCGGATCCCCGGCGGCTCCGGCGGTGGCTCGGCTGCGGCGGTTGCCGCCTTCGAAGCGCCCCTCGCCCTGGGAACGGACACCGGTGGCTCCATCCGCCAGCCCGGTGCCGTCACGGGAACCGTTGGGGTGAAGCCCACCTACGGCAGCGTCTCCCGCTACGGTGCCATCGCCATGGCCTCCTCGCTGGACCAGATCGGCCCGGTCACCCGCACCGTGCTGGACTCCGCCCTGCTGCACCAGGTCATCGGCGGCCACGATCCCCGCGACTCCACGTCGCTGCCGGACCCCTTGGCAGACCTCGTGGCTGCCGCGAAGACCGGCAACGTCGATGGCCTGCGGATCGGCATCATCAAGGAACTTCACGGCGAGGGCTACCAGGCCGGCGTCGAAAACCGCTTCAACGACGCCCTGGAGCTGCTCAAGGAAGCCGGCGCGGAGATCGTGGAGGTCTCCTGCCCCAACTTCCAGTACGCCCTGGGCGCCTACTACCTGATCATGCCGTCCGAGGCCTCCTCCAACCTGGCCAAGTTCGACGGCGTCCGGTACGGCCTGCGCGTCCTCCCCGAGGACGGGCCCATGACCATTGAACGCGTCATGGGTGCCACCCGCGCCGCCGGGTTCGGCGACGAGGTCAAGCGCCGCATCATCCTGGGCACCTACGCCCTGTCCGCCGGCTACTACGACGCCTACTACGGCTCGGCCCAGAAGGTCCGCACCCTGGTGCAGCGGGACTTTGACGCCGCCTTTGAACAGGCCGACGTCCTGATTTCACCCACCGCCCCCACCACGGCCTTCCCGCTGGGGGAAAAGCTGGACGATCCGCTGGCCATGTACCTGAACGACGTCGCCACCATCCCCGCCAACCTGGCAGGTGTTCCCGGCCTGTCACTGCCCGGCGGCCTGGCCGACGAGGACGGACTTCCCGTCGGCATCCAGCTGCTGGCCCCGGCCCGCGAGGACGCCCGCCTCTACCGGGTTGGCGCGGTGCTCGAATCGCTGCTCGAAGCCAAGTGGGGCGGCCCGCTGCTGGCCCAGGCTCCCGACCTTGCCGCAGCCGGTACCCTCGAAGCCCAGGAGGCAAAATAATGAACACCGAGGCAATCCTGAGCTTCGAAGAGGCCATGGAGAAGTACGACCCCGTCCTGGGCTTTGAGGTCCACGTGGAGCTCAACACCAAGACCAAGATGTTCTCCTCCGCACCCAACGTTTTCGGCGACGAGCCCAACACCAACGTCAACGAGGTGGACCTGGGCATGCCCGGCGTGCTGCCCGTGGTCAACAAGACGGCGGTGGAGTCCTCCATCAAGATCGGCCTGGCGCTGAACTGCAAGATCGCCGAATCCTGCCGCTTTGCCCGGAAGAACTACTTCTACCCGGACACCCCCAAGAACTTCCAGACCTCCCAGTACGACGAGCCCATCGCGTACGACGGCTACCTGGACGTGGAACTGGAGGACGGCACCGTGTTCCGCGTGGAGATCGAGCGCGCTCACATGGAGGAGGACGCCGGAAAGCTGACCCATATGGGCGGTGCCACCGGCCGCATCCACGGCGCCGACTTTTCGCTGGTGGACTACAACCGCGCCGGCGTCCCGCTGGTGGAAATCGTCACCAAGCCCATCGAGGGCGCCGGCTCCCGCGCCCCGGAACTGGCCAAGGCCTACGTGGCCGCCATCCGCGAGATCGTCAAGAACCTTGGCGTCTCCGATGCCCGCATGGAACGCGGCAACGTGCGGTGCGACGCCAACGTCTCGCTCCGCCCGCACGGCCGGGAACGGTTCGGTATCCGGTCCGAAACCAAGAACGTGAACTCGCTGCGCGCTGTCGAGCACGCCGTCCGCTACGAGATCCAGCGCCACGCCGCCGTCCTGGACTCCGGCAATCCCGTGGTCCAGGAGACCCGGCACTGGCACGAGGACACCCGCACCACCACGTCGGGCCGGCCCAAGTCGGACGCGGACGACTACCGCTACTTCCCGGAACCGGACCTGGTCCCCGTGGTGGCGTCCCGTGAATGGGTGGAGGAACTGCGCGCCACGCTGCCAGAACCGCCGGCCGAGCGCCGCAAGCGGCTCAAGGCCGACTGGGGCTATTCTGACCTGGAATTCCGCGACGTGGTGAACGCCGGCGTCCTGGACGAGATCGAGGAAACCATCGCGGCCGGCGCGTCCGCGTCCGTGGCCCGCAAGTGGTGGATGGGCGAGATCGTGGGCCGCGCCAAGGCCGCCGACGTCGACCCCGGCCAGCTGGGCGTCCAGCCCGCAACCATCGTGGAGCTCAACCGCATGGTGGAGGCCGGCAAGATCAACAACAAGATGGCAACGGAAGTGCTGGACGGCGTGCTCGCCGGCGAAGGCACCCCCGAAGAGATCGTCGAGAAGCGCGGACTCGCCGTGGTTTCCGACGACGGCCCCCTCCTGGAAGCCATCGATGCCGCACTCGCTGCCCAGCCCGACGTCGCGGACAAGATCCGCGGCGGTAAGGTCCAGGCCATCGGCGCCATCGTGGGCGGGGTCATGAAGGCCACCCGCGGACAGGCCGACGCCGCCCGAGTCCGGGAACTGATCCTGGAGAAGCTGGGCGTCACCGTCTAGCACTCCCATACCCAACTGGGTCGCAGCAGATGTCGTTTTGAACGCTGATAACGACATTAACTGCGACCCAGTTGGGCTTTAAGTACTCAGGTGCCGCCGGCTGAAAGTACCCGTGGCTGCGCGTCCGCGGCGGACTTACACTTGAGCCCACGGGGCGCTGGTGCCCCGGCGGCGTGCGGGAGGAACAACCATGGTGGCAAGGGAACCGATGAGGGCGCGCAAGGCATTGCTTGCCGGGGCAGTGGCACTGGCGTTGACGGGTACAGGGACGGCCCTGGCGTGGTCCGCCACGGGCACGCCGACGCCGTCGCCCTCGCAAACGGCACCAGGCAAAGACACGGCACCAGGCAAAGACACGGCACCAGGCAAAGACACTGCACCCGGCCAGCAGGACAAGAAGGACCAACAGGACAAGCAGGACAAGCAGGACAAGAAGGCCCAGCGTCCGCAGGCACTCCACGGCGAGGGCGTGGTCAAGAACGCCGACGGCACGTTCCAGACCGTCCTGGAACAGCGTGGGACGGTGGAATCGGTCAGCGATTCGGCCATCACCGTCAAGAGCGAGGACGGCTACTCCCAGACCTACGCCGTCAACGCCGATACCAGGATCACCATGTTTCCAACAGGCGACGACGGCAAGCGGCTTAAGCCGACGGACGGAACCACCGCAGACATCGCCGCCGGGGACACGGTACGCATCTCCGGCACCAAGGACGGGGACAAGGCAGCAGCCAAACGGATCGTGAAGGGTGCCGGTGACGGGCCTGGCCTTGGATTGGGACGCGGCCACGGCCTTGGACACAAGATGGGCAAGGGGAACCACCAGGACGACGAAGGGGCATAGCGTCCGGTTGCCCTTGAACTGCCCCTCCAGCGCGGGTTGAGCCCAGGTCAGCCCTGCCGCACCAGCCCGGCCATGATGTCCTCCAGCGCCTCGCAGACCATCACCACCGCCCGCCGTTTCAGGTTTTCCGGCCTGGCCAGCAGGTCTATCCTGCGGCGCGTGCTGATGCCTTCCAGGGGCCGCAGCACAATGCCCGGATTCAGGACCGGCCCTGCCGTGTACCTGGGCAGCAGCCCAACCACGCCGCCCGCGGCCACGAGCGCCGCCACCGTGAAGTAGTCGTTGATGCGGTGGACGATGTTTGGCTCCCGGCTGGACACGGCAGCGACGGCAGACAGGACATCGGCGGGGGAGTAGCCGGGGTGGCTGGTCACCCAGGCCTCGGCGCCGACGTCGTCCGCCGTGACCGTATCTTTTTGGGCCAACGGGTGGCCGGCGGGCAGTGCCACGTCCAGGGGCTCGTGCGCCAGCGGGATCACGGCCACGCGTTCCGCGGGCCAGCGGGGACTGTGGTCCATGCGGTGCGCCAGGACCAGGTCGTACCGGGCGGTGAGGGCAGGGAAGTCCTGCTGGGCAACATCCTCATCGGACAGTTCGATCCGGGGGTGTTCCGGCCGGTCCAGCATGCGTGCCAGCGGCGCGAACAGCGCCTGCCCGGCACTGTGGAAGCCGCTGAGCGTCACCCGGCCGGCCGGCGAGTGGTGGTAGGTGCCCAGGGCTCCGCGGGCGTCGGCCATGGCGCTGACGACGGCGGCGCCTGCGTCGGCGAGCACTTGGCCGGCTTCCGTGAGCACCAGGTTCCGGCCCTCCTTGCGTGTCAGCGGCACCTCGACTGTTCGCTGCAGGTGGGCCAGTTGCTGCGAGACCGCAGACGGGGTCACCATGAGGGTGTCTGCTACGGCCTTCACGCTCCCCAGGGCGCCCAGTTCACGCAGGATCTCCAGCTGATGTATCTCCACCACGCCAGTCTAATCATTAGCAATTCCTAAATCGTTGATTGAGAAAATTCCTGTTGTGCTAACGCTTCGCCGAGGCTTCAATGAGGAGGACAAGACCTCAGATCTGAATGCCAAGAAGTAAGGACGCCAATGAAGGCCCTGTACAAGCCCGGCCCGCAGGCCGGATTCGAACTCGTCGACAGGCCCGAGCCGGAGGCCGGTCCGGCGGACGTGAAGATCCGGGTCATGACCACCGGGATCTGCGGCACGGACCTGCACATCCAGTCCTGGGACTCCTGGGCCCAGGGGATCATCGAAGCGCCCCTCATCGCCGGCCACGAGTTCTACGGCGAAGTGGTGGAGGTGGGCGAAGACGTCCGCGAAGTCAAGGTTGGCGACAGGGTCTCCGGGGAAGGCCACGTGGTGTGCGGCATTTGCCGGAACTGCCGCGCAGGACGCCGCCAGATGTGCATCCACACGGTCAGCGTGGGGGTCCAGCGCGACGGGGCTTTCGCCGAGTACGTGGTGATCCCCGAGACCAACGCGTGGGTCCACCACGACCCCTCCGTCACGCCCGAACTTGGCGCCATCTTCGACCCCTTCGGCAACGCCGTGCACACCGCACTGAGCTTCCCGCTGGTGGGGGAGGACGTCCTCATCACCGGGGCCGGCCCCATTGGCCTGATGGCAGTCGCCGTCGCCCGCCACGCCGGAGCCCGCAAGATCGCCATCACCGACGTCTCCCGGCCCCGGCTGGACCTGGCCCGGCAGCTCGGGGCCGACCTCGCCATCGATGTCTCCACCACCCGGGTCCGCGACGCCCAGCGCGAGCTCGGCATGCGCGAAGGCTTCGACGTCGGAATGGAAATGTCCGGCCACCCCTCCGCCCTGCCTGAGATGATCGACAACATGAACCACGGCGGCCGGATCGCCATGCTGGGGCTGCCCAGCCAGGAAATCATCATCGACTGGGGCAAGGTGGTCACCCACATGCTGACCCTGAAGGGCATCTATGGCCGGGAGATGTACGAAACCTGGTACGCCATGAGCGCCATGCTCTCATCCAACCCCGTGCTCCATGCGGGCATCTCCGCCGTGGTCACGGACACGCTTCCCGCCACGGACTGGGAGAAGGGCTTCGACATTGCCCGCAGCGGCGTGGGCGGCAAAGTAGTCCTCGACTGGACCCGACTGTAAGGAAACCCATGTACACCTCCATCAAGGACCAGCTTCGCGACGAGCTGGAGGAAATCCGCACCGCCGGGCTCTACAAGACCGAACGCAGCATCAGCTCGCCGCAGTCCAGCCACATCACCGCCGGACAGATCGGCGCGCCGGGTGCCGACGTGCTGAACTTCTGCGCCAACAACTACCTGGGCCTGGCCGACCACCCGGACATCATCAATGCCGCCAAGGCCGCCATGGACGAGCGCGGCTTCGGCATGGCCAGCGTCCGTTTCATCTGCGGAACCCAGGACCTGCACCTCAAACTCGAGGCCAGGGTTTCCGCTTTCCTGGGTACCGAGGACACCATCCTGTTCTCAAGCTGCTTCGACGCCAATGGCGGCGTCTTCGAATCCCTCTTCGGGTCCGAGGATGCGGTCATTTCGGACGCCCTCAACCACGCTTCCATCATCGACGGCATCCGGCTGTGCAAGGCGCGCCGCTACCGCTACGCCAACCAGGACATGGCCGAGCTCGAGGCCCGCCTGCAGGAGGCGCAGGACGCCCGCCGGAAGATCATCGTCACCGACGGCGTGTTTTCAATGGACGGCTACCTGGCTCCGCTCGAGGCCATCTGCGACCTCGCCGAAAAGTACGGCGCCCTGGTGATGGTGGACGACTCCCACGCCGTGGGCTTCATGGGCGCCACCGGCGCGGGCACCCCCGAACACGCCGGCGTGTCCTCCCGCGTGGACATCTACACCGGCACCTTCGGCAAGGCCCTGGGCGGGGCGTCAGGCGGCTACGTGTCCGGCCGCAGGGAGATCATTGCCATGCTGCGGCAGAAGGCGCGCCCCTACCTGTTCTCCAACTCGGTGGCTCCCGCCATTGTGGCCGCCACCCTCAAGGCTCTGGACCTGGTGGAAAACTCGGCCGACCTGCGCCGCCGTCTCTTCGAAAACGCCGAACTGTTCCGCCGCCGCATGACCGGGGAGGGCTTCGACCTGCTGCCCGGCGAACACGCCATCGTGCCGGTGATGTTCGGCGATGCCGTGATGGCCGCCAAGGTTGCCGACCGGATGCTGCAGCACGGCGTCTTCGTCACCGCCTTCAGCTTCCCCGTGGTTCCGCGCGGTGCCGCGAGGATCCGGGTGCAGCTGTCCGCCGCCCATTCAGCGGACGACGTCGAAGCGTGCGTTCGTGCCTTCGTCGCCAGCCGCGCCGAAGCAGCAGCCTGACGAAAGTTCCACCGGCCACGAACTCTGCAAGGATGGACGGATGGCAGCACATTACGATGTCCTGATCGTGGGCGGCGGCATTGCCGGCCTGTCCCTGGCCTCCGCGCTGGCCGGCCGCTGCAGCGTGGCACTGGTGGAGGCGGAGCAGGAGCTGGCGTACCACACGTCCTCCCGCTCCGCCCGGCAGCTGATCCCGAGCTATGGCCCTCCCGTGGTGCAGGAACTCACGCTCCGGACCCTGGAACTGATCGCGGCGCGGGACGCGGAACTGCCGGAACCGGTCCTGACGCCGCGCAGCTTCATGCTGATCGGCTCCGAGGCCGATGTTGCCGCGGAATCCAGCGGGCACATGCAGCCCATCGCCGTTGACCGCGCGCTTGAGCTGTGCCCGGCCCTGCTCCCGGGAACCTTCGCCGCCGCCGGACTGGATACTGGCTCGTTTGGCTGCAACGCGCCCCTGCTCCTGGACACGCACCGCAAACAGGCACTCGAGGCCGGAGCCGATATCATCACCGGCGCACGGGTGCATTCCGCGCAACGGCTGGGTTCCGGATGGCAGGTAGGTGCCGGGGCCGAGGGCTTTGAAGCCGGCGTCCTGGTCAATGCAGCCGGTGCATGGGCTGATGAGCTCGCAGTTATCAGCGGCGTCGAGAAGCTGGGGCTGCAGCCGTACCGGCGCACTGCGGCGATTGCCGCCGTCGAACGCCCCCTGCCTGCCGCCACCCCGATGGTGGCGGCCGCGGACAATACCTTCTACTTCCGCCCTGACGGTGACGACGTCCTGGTTTCGCCGTCCGAAACCGTGCCCAGTGGCCCCGAGGACGCGCGGCCCCGGCCAGGCGACGTGGAGCGCCTGGTGGAAAAGCTGAACTCCATCACCAGCCTGGGGATCACGGGAATCCGCCGCGCCTGGACCGGCCTGCGCACTGAGGCCGCCGACGGGGTTCCGGTGGCGGGCTTCGATGCCGAAGCCCCCGGCTTCTACTGGCTCGTGGGGCAGGGCGGCTACGGCTTCCAGACCTCCGCTGCGATGGCTGAGCTGGCGGCTGACCAGATCCTCGCCGGCCAGGGAGCGTCCGGAGGTGCCGCCGCCGACGGTCCGGAATCCCGGACAGCGCGGGCCCTTGCTGCCAGCCGCTGGTCCATCCGACGCTGAAGAATGGTTCAATGAGCACCCTGATCACCAATATTGCCGAGCTGATGACCCAGGACCTTGAACACCGGGTCCTGAAGGACGCGGCGGTAGTGGTCGAGGGCGAACGGATCTCGTGGATCGGCGCCGCGGCCGAGGCCCCGGCGGCGGACGAAGCCATCGACGCCGGCGGCCGCGCCATGCTCCCCGGATGGGTGGACTCCCACAGCCACCTGCTGTTCGCCGGGGACCGTACCGCGGAATTCGAAGCACGGATGGCGGGGGAGGCGTACGCTGCCGGAGGCATCGCCGTCACCATGAACGCCACGCGTTCCACGTCGGACTTTGACCTCACCCGCCTGGCCATGGGCCGGGTTGCCGAGGCAGTCTCGCAGGGGACCACTTACCTGGAAACGAAGACCGGCTACGGCCTGGATATCGGGAACGAGGCCCGCAGCGCGCGTATCGCCGCCGGCGTGGCGGACCAAGTGACCTACCTGGGCGCCCACTTGGTTCCTGCCGGACAGGACCCGGAGGAGTACACAGACCTGGTCTGCGGACCGATGCTTGATGCCGTCCGCCCCTACGTCCAGTGGGCCGACGTTTTCTGCGAGGAGGGCGCGTTTACAGCCGAACAGTCCCGCCGCGTGCTGACGGCCTGCCGCGACGCCGGACTGGGCCTGCGCGTGCACGGCAACCAGCTGGGTGAGGGCCCCGGCGTGCAGCTTGCCGTGGAGATGGCGGCCGCCAGCGTGGACCACGTCAACTACCTGGCAGGGCAGGACGTGAAGTCCCTTGCGGCTTCCTGGTCCGGGTGGGACCCCGCCACCGGCACAGGCGAGCGGGGCACTGTGGCCACCTGCCTCCCGGCCTGCGACCTCTCAACCCGCCAGCCGCTGGCCCCAGCCCGCACGCTTCTCGACGCCGGTGTGCAGGTGGCGCTCGCTTCCAACTGCAATCCCGGAACGTCGTATACAAGTTCCATGGCATTCTGCGTCACCACCGCCGTCCTCCAGATGCACCTGAGCGTGCATGAGGCCGTCCGCGCCGCCACCTATGGCGGCGCACTGGCGTTGCACAAGGAAAGCGGGCGCGATGCGGACGGTGAACGCGCCGTGGGGTCCATCGCCGTCGGGCACCGCGCCGACCTGCACCTGCTCAACGCCCCGTCCGCAACGCATCTCGCTTACCGTCCCGGCATGCCATTGACGTACGCTGTGTGGCGGGCCGGAGCCAGGGAGCGGTAGGTCCATACCGTTTTTTGATTGTTCCTGACTGTTTTCCTTGAGTTATAATCAGGAAACGTCATCGATCGTGGTGGCTGATGTACGGAAAGGCCCCGCTTGCATGACGCGCACTGACCGGCTGACCGCGATTCTTGACCTGCTGGCCAGAACCGGCCAGGTGGAGGTCGACGAGATTGTCAGCACCCTCAACGTATCCCCGGCCACCGCTCGGCGTGACCTGGACAGCCTCGCCAAACGCCGGCTGCTGACGCGTACCCGCGGCGGCGCCACCACCGGTGCCCTGGCCTACGACCTCCCCGGCCGCTACAACCGCGACGACCACGCCGAAGCCAAGGAACAAATCGCGCAGTGCGCCTCGGCGCTGATCCGGCCCGGCGCTGTGATCGGCCTGTGCGGAGGGACCACCAGCACAGCGCTCGCCCAGATCCTGGCCACCCGGGAAGACCTGAACGCCCCCTCCAACCAGCCCACCCTCACCGTGGTTACCAACGCCATCAACATCGCGGGCCAGTTGGCCGTACGGCCCAACATCAAGGTGATGGTGACCGGTGGAATCCTCAACCCGCGGTCCTATGAACTGGTGGGGCCCTATACGGACATCATCATGCAGAAGGTGGTGCTGGACATCGCCTTCATCGGCGTCAACGGCATCGATCCCGAAGTCGGGCCCACCAACACGGGGGAGGGGGAGGCCTCCGTCAATGCGCTGCTGGCCAGCAGGGCCAGGGTGTCCTACGTCCTGGCCGATTCCTCCAAAGTGGGCGTGCGGGCCTTCGCCACCATGGACGGCTACAACTTCACCCGGCTGATCACCGATGCCGGCATCTCGCCCCGCGACAAGGCTGCCTTTGAAGCCAACGGCACGGAAGTGATTGTCGCGCCCGCCTGACCCGAACTGCCGGCACCGGGCTCCTCCGGCGGCGCACCGCTGCCCGCTTACGACTGCGGACACCAGCCGCTCCATCAGGCCGGATCCAGAAACTGAAGGCAAGATGGGAACATGCTGGTTCCCTCCCGCCGTCGCCTTCGGCTCGAAGTATGGATCGTCCTGGGCCTGTCCCTGGGCCAGTCGGCTGTCTACTCCGTGGTGCAGCTGCTGGACAAGATGACACGCGCCCCGCTTGCCGAGGGCACGTCCACCCTGAACCGCTCCCAGAGCACCCGCGAATACTTCGACCTCACATATCAGCTGCTGGACATCATCTTTGCGCTGGTGCCCGTGCTGCTGGTCTTCTACTTCCTGACGGACCAGCGCCAGGCAGTGCCGGGCGAGGCGGGCACCTCCCGCTCTGCCTTTCAGAAACTGGGGTTCAATTTCGCCCGGCCCGGCAGGGATCTGCTCCAGGGCCTCGGACTGGCTGGACTGATCGGCATACCCTCGCTGGGTCTCTATGCGGCCGGCCGGGCGCTCGGAATTACCACCGCCATCATCCCCAGCGCCCTGGATGCCTATTGGTGGACCGTGCCTGTGCTCATCCTGTCCGCCATGCGGCACGCCGTGCTTGAGGAAGTCATTGTGGTGGGCTACCTCCTGGACCGCTTTGGCAAGTTCGGCTGGAGCATGCCGCTGGCCATTGCGGCGAGCTCCGTGCTGCGCGGCAGCTACCACCTTTACCAAGGCTTTGGTCCCTTCATTGGCAACGCCGTGATGGGCGTGGTCTTTGCCTGGCTGTACACCCGGACCCGCCGGGTCATGCCACTGGTCATCGCCCACGCCCTGCTGGATATCGTGGCCTTCGTTGGCTTCAGCCTGTTCGGCAAAGCCATGGGGTTGGGGTAGGACCCGGGACACCAGCCTGCGCGGCTCCAGCCATGCTTGTTGCTGTCACATCAGCGTCAGCAGCAACGGCCAGTCTGCTTGTGGGTCTGGTGGCAACACGAAGGGTTTCGCGTAGAAGTCGTCCCAGAGGGCATCAGCAGCGCAAAGGTCCTCCGGGTCCAGCAGGTTGTCGCCGTCGGGTTCCTCCACTTCCGGTTCCTCCATTTCCGGCTCCGGCCAGGCTGGAACGGCGGCAAGCGGCACTACTCCTGGCGGCCAGTGGGTTGGTTGGGGGTCTTGGTGTTCGGGGTTGTAGTGGCGGCCGGTGGGTGAGGTCCAACCGGGCGGTCCGTGTTCCGTCGCGGGATCCGGGTTCCAGGTGCGGGCGTGCTTCAAACGGTGATGTTTGGGGCAAAGCTGGGCCAGGTTCCGGATGTCTGTTCTGCCGCCGTGTTCCCAGGCGGTGAGGTGGTCGGTGTGGTTGTCGGGGGTGTGGTTGCTGCAGCCGGGGAAGGTGCATTTCCGGTCCCGCATGCGGATCCATTGTTTGATGGTTTCGGGGAGCCGGTAGCGGGTGCGTCCGATCTCCAGGGGTGCCCCGTCGCGGGGGTCGACCAGGACCCGGTAGAACGACTCCGCCCCGTCCGCGACAAGCCTCCGCGCCATCGACGCCGGGATCGGGCCCAGGCCGTCCAGCACCGCCGGCTCATCGGTCAGCCCGAGCAGCGAGAAGACCGGCACGGTGACCAGGACATCGGCCCGCGGAGTGGGAGCTCGTCCAACATCCGCACTACTCCCGGCAGCCTCGCCCGCAGGGGTTCCTGCGCCGAGGAGGAATGATGCTGCGATGTCGGGGCGGAGTTGGGTGAGGGTGCGGGGCTCGTTAGGGCCTTGGAGGCCGCGGGCGGTGGCGGTGGTGCGGTTCCAGATGGCGCAGGCGGTGTCGCCGGGGAGGTAGAGCGAGAGCCAGGCCATGCCGTCGCGGTCCGGGGTGTATTCCATCCGCCGGTCCGCGACGCCTTTGGCGTGGCGTTTTTCGAGGGTTTCGGGGTGGTGGCGTTCCCGCCAGGCGCGGACCTTGGCGCGGAACCGGGCGGGGACAAGTTCACCGGGCGCGGCACCGCGGGCGGGGTTGGGGGCGTCGGGGTCGAAGAAGTGCGCCACCAAGGCAGCAGCCCCGTCAGGGGTGAGCCCCTCGGTTTCATCGGCGACAATCCTGGCATGCTGCCACGACAGGTCACCGGCTGACAGGGCGCCCAGGAGCGGCGGCAGGGAACACACCCGCCGGGACTGTTCCACCAACCCGCCTGCGGCCGCGGAACTGATGCTCAGGACACCGGCGATCTCCTCCACCGCGGACATCTCCGAAAACATGCGCTCATCCACCGGGGCGTCAGGGGCAAGCAGTGCCTGCTGGAAACCGACGCACTCCACGGCATCACGAGCTTTGACCGCCGCGAGCTGAGCCTCGACCCGGGAGACTGCCTCCAGCCGTTCCAGCCGGAGCTCATACCGCCGCTGCAGCACATCCACGTCAGCGCCAACACCGGACCCGGCAGCAAGGAAATGATCCTGACGGTCCAGCGCATCGAGGGCAGCAACAGAGGCAGAAACACCCTCCAACACCACCCCAACACCCGTGCCGATTCCCATACCCACATCATCCAGCGAGGCACCGACATTCAGACCTGGATCGCAGCGATGTAGGAAGCAGCCACTTAAATGAATTCGGCCGCCATCGGGTAGTGACGCCGTTGTCACCACCTGATGGCGGCCGAAGCTGATCCGGGTACTGGCCCGGTGAACCCCCTCCCGGACATTCCGGGAGGCTGGGGTGGAGCGTCAGATGGTGACGGCTCCGTTGGCGGTTTCAAACGTGACCGACAGGATGCCCGGAGTTCCATGCGGGGCGACCCACTCCACCGCCACGTCCTCAAGCGGCTTCTCCACCGGTTCACCCAGCCACTCGGTCACGCGGGACGCGGAGCCGGCGATGGTCAGGCAGCTCATCTTAAGGTTGCTGGGGTAGGCGTTGGACGGGTGCAGTGCCGGGTCGCCTTCCCACTTGAGCATGTACGGCACCTGGGGATCGGCGATAAGGCCAAGGATGCCAATCTGTTTCCAGACCAGCTCCCGGCCGTCCGGGAACTTGCGGTTGCCGTTCACCGCGGCGCGGCCAAGGCGTGCCTCGAACGGGGCGAGGTCGTCCACTTCGACGCACCAGCCCATCCAGCCGCCACCGGCCGCGGAACGGGCACGCACGGCCTGTCCGAACGGTGCCTTGTCCGAAGCCGGGTGGTCCAGGACCTCTACGACTTCCAGGTACTTGTGCCCGGCGAGCGGGATGATCATATTCCGGGTTCCGAACCGGGGGTGCACCCCGCCCTTCACTGCCTCAACGCCGAGGGCAGATGAAATACGTTCGGTAGTGGCCGCGAGGCCATCTTGTTCACAGGCGTAAGAGACGTGATCCATGCGCATGGCAACATCTTGGCACTTTGTGATCCGGCTCTCAGCTAAGGGTACCCTTACTGGAAAGGCGGCCGGGAAAAGGGCCGGGAACATGGGCAAGAAGGACGACGGCGGCGTCCCCGGCCGGGTGCGGGGCGGCCCACCTGTGGCGGCTCGAAAGCCATGCAGGGCGACCTTGTTCGTCACAATGCTGTCCATGGCGACTACCCCGTTCCTAGACTGGGCGCAGGTCATGAGTGCCAGCGCCAAGCCCCGGCTCGCTGGCCGGCAACCCTCCACCCGCGGTGGGGTGCCCCGGGTGAGGACCTGGCTGTCCGGCAAGAGCCGGAAGCAAGCGCGGCCCGTACTGCCCCACGCATTCCGGGCCCACGTCAAAGGAGATTTGGATGTCCAACGGATGGTCTTTCGAAACCCGCCAGATCCATGCCGGCCAGGAGCCCGACAGTGCCACCGGAGCCCGCGCGCTCCCCATTTACCAGACCACGTCCTTCGTGTTCCCCAGCGCCGAAAGCGCAGCCAACCGCTTTGCCCTCGCCGAACTTGCACCCATCTACACCCGGATCGGCAACCCCACCCAGGATGCCGTCGAACAGCGGATCGCCAGCCTTGAGGGAGGCCTGGCCGCATTGCTGCTGAGCTCTGGCCAGGCCGCCGAGACGTTCGCGGTGCTGAACATTGCGGAGGCGGGGGACCATATTGTGGCGAGCCCCAGTCTTTACGGCGGAACGTACAACCTGTTCGCCCACACCCTGAAGAAGTTCGGCATCTCGGTCACCTTCGTCCAGGATCCCGACAACCTGGACCAGTGGCGCGACGCCGTCCAGCCGAATACCAAGCTCTTTTTCGGTGAAGTGGTGTCCAATCCCCGCCAGGACGTCCTGGACATCGAAGGCATCTCCGAGGTGGCCCACCAGGCAGGCGTGCCACTGATCGTGGACAACACCCTGTCCACGCCCTACCTGATCCGCCCACTGGAGTGGGGTGCGGACATCGTGATCCACTCCGCCACCAAATACCTGGGCGGCCACGGCTCCGCAATAGCGGGCGTGATCGTGGATTCCGGCAAATTCGACTTCGGCAAGGACCCTGAACGGTTCCCCGGCTTCAACACCCCGGACCCCACCTACAACGGCCTGGTCTACGCCCGCGACCTAGGCGCCGACGGTGCGCTGGGTGCCAACCTCTCCTACATCCTCAAGGCCCGCGTCCAGCTGCTGCGCGACCTTGGCTCGGCGGTTTCCCCCTTCAACGCCTTCCTGATCTCCCAGGGCCTGGAGACGCTGAGCCTGCGGGTGGAACGCCACGTTGCCAACGCCACTGAAGTGGCGCGCTGGCTGGAAGGAAGGGACGACGTCGAATCCGTCGCCTACGCCGGGCTGCCCTCCAGCCCCTGGTACGAGCGTGGCCGCAAGTACGGGCCCAAGGGAACGGGCGCCGTCGTGGCCTTCAACCTTGCCGGCGGAGCGGAGGCGGGCAAGCGCTTCGTCGACGCCCTGGAGCTGCATTCCCACGTGGCCAACATCGGCGACGTCCGCTCCCTGGTCATCCACCCGGCGTCGACCACCCACAGCCAGCTCTCGCCGGAGCAGCAAGCGGTGGCCGGGGTGAATCCGGGACTGGTCCGGCTCTCTGTTGGCCTGGAGCACATCGACGACATCCTGGCCGACCTGGAAGCGGGTTTCCGCGCTGCCAAAGGCGCCCAGAGCTAAAAGCGCGCCAGGGCTGACGCCGGGAGGGCCGGCAAGCGGGGAAGTCACAACCAGTCACACTCTTGGCCTGGAGCGGGGGGTGTTTCGTACACTCGAACCAGGTCATGAGTGCCAGTGACAGCCCCGGCTTGCTGGCCGGCAACCCTCCATCCGCGGTGGGGTGCCCCGGGTGAGGACCTGGCCTGCCGGTCAGACGACGGCAGGCAAGCGCGTAGAAGAGGTCTTGCCATGACGATTACCGTCGCCCGAACCACCATCCCCGAACACGGAATTGTCCGCTACGCCTCCATCGGAGGGCTGGAACTTGAAGCCGGGGGATACCTCCCGGACGTCACGCTGGCCTACGAAACCTGGGGCACGCTCAACGCCGACGCCAGCAACGCCATCCTGATCGAGCACGCCCTGACCGGCAGCACCCACGTGACCCGCGGCGACACGGACGAAGAAGGCTGGTGGGAACAATTGGCCGGTCCCGGCGCTCCCGTGGACACGGACAAGTTCTTCGTGGTGTCCGTCAACATCGTGGGCGGCTGCTACGGGTCCACGGGCCCGTCGTCGGCCGCCCCGGACGGAGCCCCCTGGGGCTCCCGCTTCCCCCTGGTCACCCTGCGGGACAGCACGGTGGCAGAGGCCCGGCTGGCTGACCAGCTGGGCATCAGCAGCTGGTTCGCTGTCCTGGGCGGATCCATGGGCGGCGCCCGCGCCCTTGAATGGGCAGTGACCTACCCGGAGAGGGTGCAGCGCTGCGCCGTCATCTCCGTGGGTGCCGC
The DNA here is from genome assembly GCF_057747955.1 of Arthrobacter sp. SDR-2R. Classification (NCBI taxonomy): domain Bacteria; kingdom Bacillati; phylum Actinomycetota; class Actinomycetes; order Micrococcales; family Micrococcaceae; genus Arthrobacter; species Arthrobacter sp. SDR-2R. The sequence goes on along the minus strand of NZ_CM173231.1, from coordinate 3,421,578 downwards.
GAGCACGGCGGAACAGATCGCCTTCGCGCAGGCCCAGACCCTGGCCATCCGGCAGGACCCACACTTCAACGGCGGCGACTACTACGGCGGCCCCTGCCCGGAAGCCGGGCTGGCACTTGCCCGGCGCATTGCCCACATCACCTACCGGTCCGCGGCTGAACTGGAAGGCCGCTTCGGCCGGGAACCCCAGGCGCCGGAGTCGCCCCTGAAGGGTGAGGCTCTGGCCGCCCGCGGCCGCTACCAGGTGGAAAGCTACCTGGACCACCAGGGCAGCAAGCTCGTGAAGCGCTTCGACGCCAACAGCTATATCGCCCTCACCGAGGCGCTGATGAGCCATGACATCTGCCGGGGCCGCGGAACCCTGGCCGAAACCCTGGCCAGGTCCACCGCCAGGTTCTTCGTGGCCGCCGTGGATTCGGACCGGCTGTATTTCCCGTCGCAGTCCCGTGAGCTGGCCCAGGCCCTGCCGGGGGACGTGGACGTGCACGTCATCCAGGCGCCGATCGGGCACGACGGGTTCCTGACCGAGATCGGGCAGCTGGGCAGCCAGCTCCGGAGCAGCTTCCTGGCCTAGCGCCGCGCATGTGCATTCCTGCAGATGCCTTCTGCACTAATCGGCGTTGAGGTTGCACCGCAGGCAGACCATACTCAATCGAATCCGGTGCGTTCGTGGTGTGCATCACACCCGGCCGCCATTGATTGGTCCCCGTGGTGTCGACGACGACGCCGAAGGAGTTCGCATGAGTACGGAAAGCTCCGCCGCAAGGCGCACAGAGGAAACCGACGTCAAGGCTTCAGGCCTTAAGAAAGTGGTTACGGCCTCCATGGCCGGAACCGTTGTTGAGTGGTACGAGTTCTTCCTCTACGCCTCGGCTGCCACCCTGGTGTTCGGAAAGGCCTTCTTCCCCAACGCCGGCACAGAACTGGATGGCATCATCGCCGCCTTCCTCACTTATGCCGTCGGTTTCGTGGCGCGCCCCATCGGCGGCATCGTCTTTGGCCACTTCGGCGACAAGTTCGGACGCAAGAAGCTGCTGCAGCTGAGCATCATCCTGGTAGGCGTCTCCACCTTCCTCATGGGCTGCCTGCCCACGTTCCAGCAGATCGGCTACTGGGCTCCCGCACTGCTGGTGGTCCTCCGGTTCGCCCAGGGCTTCGCCGTTGGCGGCGAGTGGGGCGGCGCCGTCCTCCTCGTGGCCGAACACAGCCCCAGCAAATCCCGCGGTTTCTGGGCCAGCTGGCCACAGTCGGCAGTGCCGCTGGGAAACCTGCTTGCCACCGCCGTCTTGTTCACCCTGTCCTCCACGTTGACCCAGGACGCCTTCCTGGGGTGGGGCTGGCGCGTAGCGTTCTGGCTGTCCGCGGTGATCGTCCTGATCGGTTACTACATCCGCACCAAGGTCAATGACGCACCGATCTTCCTCGAAGCCCGCAAAGAGGTCGAAGCCGGCCACAAGGGCTACGGCGTCGCTGAGGTATTCCGGCGCTACCCCCGCGGCGTCTTCACCGCCATGGGCCTGCGCCTGGCGGAAAACATCCTGTACTACCTCGTGGTCACGTTCTCCATCACCTACCTGAAAACCGTGGTCCAGGCCGACACCACCCGCATCCTCCTCCTGCTGCTCCTTGCCCACGCCCTGCACTTCGCAGTCGTGCCCATGGTCGGCAAGCTGTCGGACCGGTTTGGCCGCAGGCCCGTCTACATGGCCGGCGCCATCATGGGGGCCACCTGGGGCTTCTTCGCCTTCCCCATGATGGACACCAAGAACGATGCCATCATCCTGGCCGCCATCATGATCGGCCTGGTGTTCCACGCCTTCATGTACGCCGGGCAGCCTGCCATCATGGCGGAAATGTTCCCCACCCGGATGCGCTACTCCGGGGTGTCCCTGGGCTACCAGGTGACGTCGATCGTGGCAGGATCCCTGGCCCCGATCATCGCCGCCTCGCTCCTGGGCGCCTACAAGTCCTCCGTCCCCGTGGCGGTCTACCTGCTGATCGCCTGCGCCATTACCGCCGTCGCGGTCTACTTCCTGAAGGAAACCCGCGGCATCTCGCTGCACGACGTGGACGCCGCCGACGCCCAGGGCACCGCCGACCTCCTTGCCGCCCGCAAGAAGTAGCAGGATCCGTGAAAGCCGCCGTCCTGTACTCCACCGTTCCCGCCGCCCCCACCACGGGGGCCGGCAACGGGAAGCAGACCTACTCCGAGGCCGCTCCGCTGCTGGTGCAGGAACTGGAGCAGCCGGAGCCCCGCGCCGGTGAGCTTGGTGTTGCCATCACCTACTCCAGCCTCTGCCACTCGGACCTCTCGGTGGTGGACGGTTCCCGCGTCCGGCCGCTGCCCATGGCCTTGGGCCACGAGGCGGTGGGTCGGGTGGTGTCCGTGGGGGCCGGCGTGTCCGACGTGGCCGTGGGCGACCATGTGGTGCTGGTCTTCGTGCCGAGCTGTGGCGGGTGCCGTGCATGCCTGGCCGGCCGGCCGGCCCTCTGCCACCGTGCAGCAGAGGTCAATGGCTCCGGCGACCTGCTGCACGGGCCGGCACTGCTGCGGACTCCGGCAGGGGAACGGATCAACCACCACCTTGGCGTCTCGGCCTTCGCCGATTACGCAGTGGTGGCAAGGGAATCGGTGGTGGTGATCGACGACGACGTCCCGGACACGGTTGCCGCGATGTTTGGTTGCGCCGTGCTCACCGGAATGGGTGCAGTGTTGAATACCGCGGCTGTAAGTCCGGGGCAGTCCGTAGCGGTGTTCGGCCTCGGAGCCGTGGGCCTGTCAGCCGTCATGGCAGCGCGCCTCGCCGGAGCCGCCGACGTCATTGCCATCGATCCAAACCAAGGCAAGCACCAGCTGGCCCGCGACGCCGGCGCCACATCGGTGGGAACGCCGGAGGACGCGGCACGGCTGATCGCGGAAGCGTCCGGGGACGGTGTGGACGTTGCCATTGAAGCAGTGGGATCAGCAGGCGTTATCGCCTCCTGCCTGGAGCAGGTGACGCGGGGAGGCGCCGTGGTGTCGGTGGGCCTGCCCCATCCGTCCGCCCAGTTGACGGTGCCGGCCCTGCAGTTTGCCGGGGCGGGAAAACGGCTGCTGGGCTCTTACATGGGGGATGCCGTGCCGGCGCGCGACATTCCGCAGTACCTGGCGTTCTGGCGCGAAGGCAGGCTGCCGGTTGAGCTGCTGCACACTGACACCCGGCCGCTCAGCGAGATCAATGAGGGCCTGGACGCGCTGGCATCCGGGCAGGTGGTAAGGCGGCTGTTCCAGGCCTGACTTGTTCGGGGGGCCTGGGTCCGCAAGAACCGCGCCTACCCCGCCAGCACCCCGGAGCGCTCCTTCATTTCCGCCTTGAGTGCCGCAATCACCGCCTGGACCGGTGCGGACCGGAGCGACTCCGGGCGGGCAACGGCCCAGATGGGGAGCTGGCGCTCAAAGTCGGCCGCCAGGACGGGCACGAAGTCCCCGCAGCCCGCCACCATGAAGTTGGGCAGCAGCCCAATGCCCGCACCCTGCCGTACCGCCTCCACCTGGGCGAACACGCTGGTGGCCTGGAAGCTCGTCCTGGGCAGCGGAAGCTGCGAGGACCAGCGCGGCCCCAGCTCCGCCACCTGGAGTGCGGACTCGACGTAGGACACAAACGCGTGCTGCCCCACGTCGTCGAGCGTTTCCGGCAGGCCATGCCGGGCGGCATACGCTGAGCTTGCGTAGAGGCGCAGGTAGTAGTTGCTCAGGAAGATTGTCTGCGCGGTGGTGACGTCCGCCCGGCCCACCACGATCTCCAGGTCCACGCCCGACCGGTTCTGGCTGACTTTCCGGGTGGCGCTGAGCATTTCGATGTTCAGCTGCGGGTTTTGCTGCTGGAGCCGCACCAGCGACGGGGTGACGAACACTGCTCCCACGCCGTCCGTCGTGGCGACGCGGACCAGGCCGGCGAGGGTGCTTTGGTCCTGGCTGATCAGGCCGGACAGCGAGCCAAGGGTACCTTCGATCGCCTCTGCCGCTTCCACGGCCGCGGCACCGAGCTGTGTCAGCTCCCAACCCTGGGGGCTGCGTTCCAAAGTCCGGCCGCCCAGTTGCCTGTCCAGGGCGAGGATGCGGCGGGAGATGGTGGTGTGGGTTGTTCCCAGCGTCTCGGCTACCGCGTTGAACCGGCCCAGGCGGGCAACGGTGAGCAGGATGAGCAGGTCGTCGGGGCTTGGCAACCGTCTCAGGTCCACTGCGGTCCTTCCTTCGATGTGCATCAATGCACATGGCCTCTGTGATTTTTCCCCTTGATTGCACTCTAACAGGGTGTGATCGTTGACACAGACATGCCGGCAGTACGGCTGGAATGGAAGCAAAGGAGCTTACTCGTGGCAGTTATCGGTTGGATTGGCCTGGGCAACATGGGCGGCCACATGTCCGTAAACCTGGCGAAAGCCGGGCATGATGTGCGCGGTTTCGACCTCAACCCGGCAGCCCTGGCAGCCGCTGAAGCAGGTGGCGTCAAGCGGACCGCCAGCATCGCCGAAGCGGTCGATGGTGCGGACGCCGTGTTTACCATGCTGCCCAAGGGTGAACACGCCCGTGCGGTGTATCTCGGCGGGGACGGAGTGCTGGCGCACGCGGACACCCGGACGCTGCTGATTGACTCCTCGACCATCGACGTCGCCTCCGCCCAGGAACTGCACGACGCCGCTGCTGCCGCCGGCTTCCGCTTCGTGGACGCGCCGGTGTCGGGTGGAATGAGCGGGGCGGAAGCGGGAACGCTTACTTTCATGGTTGGCGGCGAAGAGGGGGCCGTGGCGGACGCCACGGGCTACATCGGCCCCATGGCCGCCAACATCATCCCCACGGGCGGCCCCACCACGGGGCAGGCGGCCAAGATCTGCAACAACCTGATGCTTTTCATCAACCTGGCCTCCACCGCGGAGGGCGCTGTGCTCGCCGACCGGCTGGGCCTGGACAAGCAGGTCTTCTGGAACATTGCCTCTGTCTCCTCGGGCGACTCGTGGGCACTGCGGACCTGGTACCCGGTGCCCGGCGTGGTTCCTACCGCAGCCTCGAACAACGGCTTCGCGCCCACCTTCACCACAGAGCTGGCGAACAAGGACATTGGGCTGGCCATCAGCGCAGCCGAGGATACCGGCACGCCCCTGGAGATCGGCAGGCACGTCCAGCAGCTGTTCCAGCGGCTTATTGACGCCGGTGACGCCGGCAAGGACTGCTCCATGATCATCAAGCTCGTGGACGGCTCACTCGAACCCGCCAACCCGGCGCCGTCCGCCAACTAGCCCGCACCACACAACGCAGGAAAAGAGACTCCCCGTGGAAACCATCCCGCACTACATCAACGGCACCCGCGTCAGCGACGCAGACCGCTTCGGCCCGGTGTTCAATCCAGCCACCGGTGAACAGGAGAAGCAGGTGGCGCTTGCCTCGGCGGCACGGACAGAGGAAGCCATCGCGGCTGCCCGTTCCGCGCTGCCGGCCTGGCGGGCCACCAGCCTGGCCCGGCGGACCGGCATCTTCTTCCGGGTCCGCGAAATCCTGACCCAGCGGAAGCCCGAGCTCGCGGCCATCCTCACCAGCGAGCACGGGAAGGTCCTCTCCGACGCAGAGGGCGAAATCGCCCGCGGCCTGGAGAACATCGATTTCGCCACCGGCCTGTCCCACATGCTCAAGGGCGAGCGGTCCGAGCAGGTCTCCACCGGGGTGGACGTGCACTCCGTCCGCCAGCCGGTGGGCGTCGTAGCCTGCATTACGCCGTTCAACTTCCCGGCCATGGTGCCGCTGTGGATGATCGGCAGTGCCCTGGCCTGCGGCAACACCGTGCTGCTGAAGCCCAGCGAGAAGGACCCGTCGGCCGCCGTCTTCATCGCGGAGGCCTTCGCCGAAGCGGGCCTGCCGGCCGGGGTGCTGAACGTGGTCCACGGTGACAAGGAAGCCGTGGATGTCCTGCTGGAGCACCCGGACGTCAAAGCCGTGAGTTTTGTCGGCTCCACTCCCGTTGCCCAGTCGATCTACAAGCGGGCGGCAGAACACGGCAAGCGGGTGCAGGCACTGGGCGGTGCCAAGAACCACATGGTGGTGCTTCCCGACGCCGACCTGGACATGGCTGCCGACGCTGCGGTTTCGGCCGCCTACGGGTCAGCCGGCGAACGCTGCATGGCCGTCAGCGTCCTGGTGGCCGTGGGCAACATCGCGGACGACCTGGTGAAGGCAATCTCCAGCCGCATGGCGGGTTTGAAGATCGGCCCGGGAACGGACCCCGCGTCCCAGATGGGCCCCTTGATCACCGCGGAGCACCGGGACCGCGTGGCCTCCTATGTGGCGGGGGCCGAAAATGAAGGCGCATCCGTGGTTGTGGACGGGCGCTCGCAGCAGTTCGATTCAAACGGATTCTTCATCGGCGTCAGCCTGGTGGACCACGTCAAGCCGGGCATGAAGGTGTACGACGACGAGATCTTCGGCCCGGTCCTGTCCGTGGTCCGCGTCGATACCTACGGCGACGCCGTGAAGCTGGTCAACGACAACGAGTTCGGCAACGGCACGGCCATCTTCACCCGTGACGGCGGGGCGGCCCGGCAGTTCGAGTTCGACGTCGAGGCAGGCATGGTGGGCGTCAACGTGCCCATTCCGGTGCCGGTAGGCACGTTCTCGTTCGGCGGCTGGAAGAACTCGCTGTTCGGCGACACCCACATGTACGGCCCGGACAGCATCCGGTTCTACACCCGGGGCAAGGTGGTGACCACGCGCTGGCCGGATCCCTCCACCTCGGTGATTGACCTGGGCTTCCCGCAGGTCCACTGAGCTTGACAGGAGCACTGAACGCATAAAGGAGCGCCACCGGGCAGGCCCGGTGGCGCTCCTGTTACTAGCCGTTCATGATGTCGCTGCGCCGCTTCATGTAGTCCTCCATGGACAGCTCACCGTTGGTGTACTGCTGGTCCAGTTCCGCGAGCTTGCGGGCGCGGTACCCTTGCGGTGCTGCCGGCGGCGGGGGAGTGGCCGGCGCTGGGGACTGTCCCGGCGTCGGCTCTCCGGGACGCGGCTGCTGAGACCCCTGCTGATCAAAGCCGGGCCGGCCAAAGCCTGGCTGACCAAACCCCTGTCCCTGCGGGGGACCGTAGCCGGGGTCCGGCAGAGGCTGCTGGCCGTACTGGTGGGGCAACGGCTGCGGGTCGCCCAGGGGCTGCGGCCGCTGGATACTGCGGAAGCCGCCGGAGAAGTAGTCCTGCTGGGTATAGCCGTCGCGGGGCTGGTTGCTCTGCGGCCCGGCCGAGCCTGGATACTGGCCCGGTCCCGGGTACTGGCCGGGGCCGGGATACCCGTCTTGTCCGTATTGCCCCGGGAACTGTCCAGGGAAGCGCCCGGGCAACGACTGGTCCCGGTCCCGCCGTGCCACGGACCGCCGGTACATCCGCATGGCCATGGGGACGACGAAGGACAGGACGATAATCCAGAAAAACAAGCTGCTCACGGTGCCGCGCCTCTCGAGTGTTGTCCTTCCAGCCTAACCCCGGGCGGCCTTACCGGCGGCTGGGCTCCGACGTTCCCAACGGGCCCTCACCCGCACCCAAGGGAACGCCCGGACCGAAGACGGGGCCCGGCGTCGGCCGCTTTGCCGTGATGCCGTCCCCGGAGGACTGGCGGCGCAGCCGCCGCAGCACCCACGGCACGAAGTATTCGCGCGCCCACACCAGGTCCCCGCTCCTGGCCTCGCGCCAGGTCCGGGGCGGCAGGGGCTTGGGCTGCAGCGGCTCCAGGGAATGCTCAACGTTGAGCGCGTCCAGCACCATGGCCGCTATGGTGTGGTGCCCCAGCGGGGAGAAGTGCAGCCGGTCCTGGTCCCACATCTGCGGATCGCTCAACTGCCGCAGCGACCACATGTCCGCGATGATGGCGTCGTGCCGCGTTGCCACCGTCCGCAGGTTCTCGTTGTAGATGGCCACCTTGCTGCGGATCCTGCCGAGCACTGACGAGCCGGTGTCGGGTCCGTTGAACAGGACCACCGTGGCACCACCCAGGGACAGGATCTGGACCACGGAATCGAGCTTTTCGGCCAGCACGTCCGGGTCGCCGCCCGGGCGGATGAGGTCGTTGCCGCCCGCCGACAGGGTGACCAGGTCCGGCTTCAGCTCCAGGGCAGGCGCCAGCTGCTGGTCAACGATCTGCTGCAGCAGGCGGCCGCGGACGGCCAGGTTGGCGTAGGCGAAGTCAGGCTGGGTCCTGCCCAGCTCCTCGGCCACCCTGTCGGCCCAGCCGCGGTGGCCGCCGGGGCTCGCGGGTTCGGGGTCGCCGATGCCCTCGGTGAAGGAATCGCCCATCGCCACGTAACGGGTCCACGGGTGGGATCCCGGGTGCGCGGACGGGGCCTTGATGTCACTTGAGTCAGTCACGGTCCTATCCTGCCTTCCGCTTCACTGCCTACGCGAACGTAGGTTGTTACTTGTGGGTAACTGATATGAATGGAAACCATGACTGACGCCGAAGTATTTCCTGCCCCCGTTGTCCTGTGGTCCCATCCGGAGGACCAGCGCGACGGCAAGCCGCTGCTGGTGCTCCTCCACGGCTACGGCGCCAATGAGCGGGACCTGCTCAGCCTGGCCGACCTGCTGCCCGGGGACTTCGCCGTCGCGTCCGTGCGTGCGCCGATCGCCACGGGCCCCGGCTACACCTGGTTCCCGCTCACGGCCTCCATCGAGTACTCGCTGGAGCGGGTCAAGAAGGCCTCGGCGTACGTACTGGAGTGGATCGACACCATCCGGGTGGGGCATCCGTCGGTGACCCTGCTCGGCTTCTCCATGGGCATGGCCATGGCAACCACGCTCCTGCGGCAGCGGCCCACGGACTTCGCTGCCGTCGTCGGACTGTCCGGTTTCGTGGTGGACGCAGCCGGCGACCCTTCGTTCAGGGACGATGAACTGGACGGCACCGTGCCCATGTTCTGGGGCCGGGACCAGCAGGATCCGGTGATCACCCAGGACAAGATCGAGTACACCATGGGCTGGGTCCGCAAGCACGTCAAGCTCACCAAGGTGCTCTACACGGGCATGTGGCACGGGATCAACCAGCAGGAGATCGGGCACGTGGGGGAGTTCCTCACGCACGAGGTGCTGAACAAGTAGGCGTACCACGGCGGCCGGCAGTCCCGGCGGACGTCACGTCACGCGGCCTGCACGTCCTCCGCCGGGCAGTGCGCCTGCGTTGCGTCAGTCCGTTTCGGGCGCCACTACCCGGACACGCTGTCCGTTCACCGTGACAACGTCGCCGTTGTGCAGCTGGCGGCCGCGGCGGTCGTCGATTTCGCCGTTGACCTTGACCAGCCCGTTCTTGATGAGCTCCGCCGCCTCCACGCCGTCCTCCACGAGGTTGGCGAGCTTCAGCAGCTGGCCCAGCCGGATCATGCTGTCGCGGATGGGGACGTCGTCAATGGGGTTGCTCATAGAGCAATAATGCCTGAACTAAGGTGGATTCAATGACCTCCCCTTCCCGCCTGCCGGTGCTCGCAGGCCTGCCCCTGGCCGTGGGTTCCGGCCTTGCCATCCCAGTCCAGGGGCGCATCAACGGGGCCCTGGGCGCCCGCCTCGGTGACGGCATCGCCGCGGCGGCCGTGAGTTTCAGCACAGGCCTGCTGGTCATGATCGTGATTTCGCTGGTCCTGCCGCGCGGGCGGGCGGGGCTGGCCGGCATCCTTCCCGCGGTCCGCAAACGCGCCTTTCCACGTATCTACGTGGTGGCCGGTGCCATCGGCGCGCTGTTCGTTTTTGCCCAGTCGTTCACGGTGGGCATCCTGGGCGTGGCACTCTTCACCGTGGCCACGGTCACCGGGCAGACCGTGAGCGGCCTGCTGGTGGACCGCCTGGGAATCGGGCCGGCCGGGAAGAAATCCGTCACCGGCATCCGCATCATTGGCTGCGTCCTCACTATCGCCGCCGTCGCCTGGGCGGTTTCGCCCCGGTTCAGCGGCGCGGAGGCCGGCGGAACCGACGGTGGTCCGTCCTCCCTGCTGCTTCCCATCCTGCTGCCCGTGGCGGCTGGCTTCCTGATGAGCTTCCAGCAGGCCATGAACGGCACCGCCACCGTCCACTACGGCACGCCGATCGCGGCCACCCTGGTCAACTTCGTGGCCGGCTGCATCGTGCTCTGGACAGCGCTGGCGGTGAAGCTGGCGGTGGCCGGCCCAGCCAACCCGCTGCCGTCCGAATGGTGGTACTACCTGGGCGGTCCCATGGGCTGCGTCTTCATTGGGCTCGGCGCCCTCCTGGTCCGCAGCCTTGGCGTACTGGTCACCGGGCTGGGCATGATTGCCGGCCAGCTGCTCGGCTCGCTGGCCCTGGACCTGGCGCTGCCCGCCCCGGGCACCGTCGTCGCCCCGGCCACCGTCCTCGGGACCCTGCTGACCCTCGCCGCGATCATCCTGGCAACTCTGCCGTGGCCGCGGGGCGCGCTCCGCAGGCAGCGGCCGGTACGCTAGGACACGAGCTTTTCAACGATCTTCCTTCATTCGCCCCGGCACCCTGCCCACTGTGCCTCCAGGCATACGGCGGCCGGGGCCTGACAACCCGCGGACCGCACCCAGCGGCCCTGTAGAAATTGGAGTTACCCCATGGCAGCAAAGTCCGTCCTCGACCAGGTCATTTCCCTCTCCAAGCGGAGGGGCTTCGTGTTCCAGGCCGGTGAGATCTACGGCGGCTCGCGCTCGGCCTGGGACTACGGCCCCCTGGGCGCGGAGCTGAAGGAAAACATCAAGCGCCAGTGGTGGCAGTCCATGGTCCGCGGCCGCGAAGACGTGGTGGGTCTGGACTCATCCGTCATCCTGCCCCGCCAGGTATGGGAAGCCTCCGGCCACGTAGAGGTCTTCTCCGACCCCCTGGTGGAATGCCTCTCCTGCCACAAGCGCTACCGCGCCGACCACCTCGAGGAAGAATACGAGGAAAAGAAGGGCCGGCCGGCCGAGAACGGCCTGAAGGACATTGCCTGCGCCAACTGCGGCACCCGCGGCCAGTGGACCGAACCGCAGGAGTTCTCCGGCCTGCTCAAGACCTACCTGGGCCCCGTGGCCAGCGAGGAAGGCCTGCACTACCTCCGCCCGGAAACCGCCCAGGGCATCTTCGTGAACTTCAACAACGTCCTCACCACCTCCCGGAAGAAGCCCCCGTTCGGCATCGGCCAGATCGGCAAGTCCTTCCGCAACGAGATCACGCCCGGCAACTTCATCTTCCGCACCCGTGAATTCGAACAGATGGAAATGGAGTTCTTCGTCGAGCCCGGCACCGATGAGGAATGGCACCAGTACTGGATGAAGGAGCGCATGGCCTGGTACACCGGCCTGGGCATCCGCGAGGAAAACCTGCGCTTCTTCGAGCACCCGAAAGAGAAGCTGAGCCACTACTCCAAGGGCACCACGGACATCGAATACCGCTTTGGCTTCCAGGGCTCGGAATGGGGCGAACTCGAAGGCATCGCCAACCGCACCGACTTCGACCTCACCACGCACTCGAAGGCCTCCGGCCAGGACCTGAGCTACTTCAACCAGGCAACCAACGAGCGCTACACCCCGTACGTGATCGAGCCTGCGGCCGGGCTCACGCGCTCCTTCATGGCCTTCCTGGTGGACGCCTACACCGAGGACGAGGCCCCCAACGCCAAGGGCGGCGTGGACGTGCGCACCGTCCTGAAGCTGGACCCGCGCCTGGCCCCGGTCAAGGCCGCCGTGCTGCCGCTGAGCCGCAACGAGGACCTGTCCCCGAAGGCCAAGGACCTCGGCGCGCAGCTGCGGAAGAACTGGAACATCGACTTCGACGACGCCGGCGCCATCGGCCGCCGCTACCGCCGCCAGGACGAGATCGGCACCCCGTTCTGCATCACCGTGGACTTTGACACGCTGGAGGACCAGGCCGTCACCATCCGCGAGCGGGACACCATGAGCCAGGAGCGGGTCTCCCTGGACAAGGTGGAGGGCTACCTGGCGGCACGGCTGATCGGGGCCTGAGCATGGCCATCGAATACCGCGAATGGCGGGACGGCGACGACCTGGCGCTCCTGGAAATCTGGGGCGACCCGGATACCGCCCAGGCCCGCCAGTTCCGCGGGGCCCTGGCCGTGTCCTCCAACGGGAGGGACGGCTCCCCGTGGCGCCGCTGCGTCGTGGCAGAGGACGTCATTGACGGCGTGAGCATTCCGGTGGCGGCCGGCGTCGTCTATGAGGCCTCCCTGCACCCGGAACGCCTCTGGTGCTACATCGAGGTGGCCCGCGACCACCGCCGCGCGGGCATCGGGGCGAGCCTCCTGACCATGCTGCGGCGCGAGGCCGAACACGCGCCGTCGGGGGTCACCAGGCTGCGCGCCAAGGTGGAGCCCGGCACCGCGGGGGCGGCCTTTGCCGAGGCGTTTGGGCTGGCACCCATCCAGCGTTCCCGCCTTGTGGTGGTGGAGCCGGGCGCCCTGCGGCTTCCGGTGTTCCCCGCCAAGGACGACGGCGGCGCGGCCAGTGGCGGGAACGCCGGCTCGGACGTGGTGATGGACCTGGCCACCGGCTCCGTGGAGCTGACCGACGTGGTGGGCCGGTACTACACCTCCATCCACGGGTGGGACTCGCCCGGCGTCCTGTCCGTGGGGCAGGTGCAGAAGCTGTTCCTGGACGAGCTCACCGGGGCCCACGGAGCCATCGTCCTGCGGGCGCAGCCGGAGTCCGCGTTCGGGGCCGGTGTTGTGCCGAGCAAAAAGGGCCGCATCCGTGCCTTCGCCGTAAGCTACGCGGCGCCGGCAGACCCCGACGCCGCACCCCATCCGGAAGTGGCCGCGAGCAGGGGGTCCGAGACGCCCACCGACGTGTTCGTGGGGCACGAGCCTTCGCTGGACGCCGACGATGCCGCGGAGGCGGTCCGGGACATGCTTGCCCTGATCGCGTACCAGCACCCGGTCATGCTGGAACTGGACGACTCCATGGCCGCCCTGCGCGCCGCCGTCGAGCCCCTGCTGGAAAGCGGCAAGGCACGGTTGGCGGGGTCTGAAACCCTGGTGGTCTCGGACTAAGGAACTGCCTGCCTGCCCCCAGGCGGCCCGCACCAACCGCCCGCACACGGTGCTTGCGAACGGACAAGTGCGGGTCACTTGGGGGAGCGGGCTGTCCGTTGCGGGGCCTGCCTTCGGCGGGGAGCCCGACGGCGGCCCGCGGCGGCGTCGGCTGCGTCCAGGAGTTGCCGCACGGCGTCGGTCGGCGCGCTGCCGTCCAGGTGCGCGGGCATCCACCACGCGCCGGATTCCGGTCGGAGGGGAAACCCGGCGATGCACTGGTCGATCCCTGACTGCAGTGTCCGGCGCAGTGCTTCCGTGGCCGCTTCAACGTCAACGTCAGGCGGATAGACCGCCGGTTCGGCCACGTGCACCCGTACCGGCGCCCGCCAGCTGCGGCGCAGGGAAAAGCCGTGGCCGCGGGTCAACACCCGGTGGGCGCCCCAGACGGACACCGGAATCACCGGGATGCCGGCCTCCGCAGCCATCCGGACAGCCCCAGTGCGGCACTCGCGCACGGTAAAACTGCGGCTGACCCCCGCTTCCGGGAACACGGCAAGGTACTCGCCGTCGCGCAGCTTGGCCACCGCGGCGTCATAGGCGTCCGAACGGTCCGTATATCCCACCACCACGTGGCCGCTGGCGCTGATGGCGGGGCCGGCAAGCCAATGGTCTGCCGCGCCCTGGTGGACCAGGAACCGCAGCTGGGCACGGGCGTGCCGCCACAGGAGCAGCTCCAGCACCGCAAAGTCCAGGTAGCCGAAATGCGTGACGGCGAACACCGCTCCCTTGCCGGGGACAACCTCCCGGGAGGCTCCCCTTGTGGGTTCCTTTTCGGGCAGGTGTTCCAGGCCGGTTGCGTGGATGTCCAGCCGCAGCGCCCAGCGCAGGAACTGCCCGGTCCGGACGATCAGCCGGTAGAAGCGGTCGTTGGTTGGTGGACGCCAGGGCATGGGAAACTGCCTAGAGGGTGACCTGGGCGGATGAGTCCGGCAGCAGCCGGGTGAAGGCAGGCGACGGCCGGACTGCGGCGCCCGTGCTCTCGGCAAAGGACTTGATGACGAACCCGGTGGCGAGTGTCTGCCACACCCGGATCTTACGGAGCATGAAGTGCCCCACGCCTTTGAGGGCCACGTACTGCATGCTCGCGGCGTCGGCCGAGGCCCGGCGGGCGAAGGCAAGGGACTGGGAGGGGCTGGTCATGTGGTCGGTGGTGCCGTGGATGATCAGGACTTTCCTTCCGGCGACACTGGCTGCGGGAGTCTGCGGGCTCAGCCACGGGGCAAGCGCCACAACGGCCTCAACCTGGGCGTGGTCCGCTGCGCACACGGCTGTCAGGCCGCCCATGGAGTGGCCCAGCAGGAAGACCGGAACGTCGGGGTGGCGTTCGGAAATCTTCCCCAGCGCCCAGCGGGCATCCTGCAACGGCGACATGTCAGGCCCGTTCCAGCCGCGGACGCTGTTGCGCAGTGACCAGACGGCCAGCCCGTGTTTCCGGCCGGCGCGGTGCAGGTGCCTGGCGAAGGGGACCATCCTGGCCGGGCTCAGGTGCCGGGCCTCCACCGGATCGCGGCTGTGGGCCTTGCCGCCGTGCAGGACCAGGACCACGCCCTTGGTGTCGCCGGATGCTTCAAGGACGCTCAGTACAGGCTGGTGGCCGGGAACCACCGGCGCCTGCCCGGCCTGCACCCCGCCGGCGTCACCTTCGCCTTGAACTCCTGCCCCTTGAACGCCTGGCCCACGCGTACCACGGTTGCCCATACCTGGTTCCTCCCCATCCCGATGGTCCATTTATAAACCCTAAGGCGGCCCACGTAGAGTTCAACCATGAGGTTGTACTGCTGATGGGCGCCGGTCACTCCCATGCTTCCTTGGATCATTCGGAGCCGACGCCCCAGGCGATGGCTGCCCGCAGCAAGGCGAACCGTATCCTTGCCGCGGTGCTCATTCCGCTGGCGCTGCTGACCCTGGCCGGGATGGCCGCATTGTGGCCGTCGGGCAGCAGGGAAGGTGTCTCGCTCGCCAACCCGTACTCCACAGCCCCCGGGGTGACCTTCGATACGGGCACCATCCAGAACGTGGTGACCGAAAACTGCATGCAGGGCACCAGCCAGCAGGGGACGGGTCAACAGGGCACCAGCCAACAGGGGACAGGTCAACAGGGCACGGGCCAACAGGGCACCACACAGCAGCCGCCGGGACAGGGCTCGGACTGCACCTTCGCCTTCACGGAGCCGGACAAGGGCGGCAGCCCGGTGAAGGTGGTCATCAACCCGGATGTGGCCTCCTCGCACGGGGTCAAGCCCGGGGACCAGATCCGGTACCTGAATCTCTCCAAGGTCCAGGGCGCCACGGGCTCGCAGGGCTCACCGGCCTACATCTTCGTGGACTTCGTCCGCACGCTGCCGATTGTCCTGCTCGCCGTGCTCTACGCCGCGGTGGTCATCGCGGTCGCCAGGTGGCGCGGCCTCCGGGCCCTGATCGGGCTGGTGGGCGCCTATTTCGTGCTGGCCAACTTCCTGCTTCCAGGCCTGGTGGAAGGCAAACCGCCGCTGCTGCTGGCCCTGGTGGGTTCCACCGTGATCATGATCGGGGTGCTGTATTTCGCGCACGGATTCTCCGCGCGCACATCCACCGCACTCCTGGGCACCATCTTCGGCCTGGCCATCACCGCGCTGCTGGCAGCCTGGGCCACCGACGCCGCCAACCTTGCCGGAGTGGGCAGCCACGACGCCGCCACTCTGGTGAACACCTCGGCCAACATCTCCATCTCGGGGGTGATCCTTTGCGGACTCATCATCTCCGGCCTGGGTGTCCTCAACGACGTCACCATCACCCAGTCCTCCGCGGTGTGGGAGCTCTACGAACTGGCACCGGCCAGCAGTGCGCGGAAGCTGTTCACCTCCGCCATGCGGATCGGCCGCGACCACATCGCCTCCACCGTGTACACCATCGCCTTCGCCTACGCCGGCGCCGCACTGCCCATCCTCATCATCGTCATGCTCTACGACCGGCCGCTGCTGGACACCCTCACCAGCGCCGAACTGTCCGAGGAAGTCATCCGGACCCTTGTGGGATCGATCGGGCTGGTCCTGGCCATCCCCGTCACCACCCTGATCGCCGTGCTCGTAGTCAAGGCAACCGGCATCAGGGCCGCGGACGCCGCTCCTGCGGTTGCCGGGTCACAGGACACTGAGGCGCAGGACATTGCAGCAGGAGACGGAAAGAACGACGGCGGGCACAGCCCCGCGGACGGCGTTGCGGACACCGGGGCGCTCGCCGCTGCCGCGCTCGAGCAGCGCAGCCGGCGCGCCGCCGTCGAACCCCCGCACGAACAAGTGAACGAACAAGTGCACGAACCCGCCACCCGGCGGGGCCGCCGGGCCGACCGCGGCTGAACAGCCTTACGACGGACGGCCTTTCAGCGGGCTGCTTTGCTGCCGCGTGCTGCTGGGCGTCGGCCAGCCTGGAAATCCGGTTGCCCAAAACCTGCGACGGGCCACTGGCACTGGCGGGAATGGCCGATTTGCCCGGCTTTGCAACAATGGACAGGTGACTGTTGCAGCAACTCCCCCCGCCCCCAAGCTGGAACTCCCGCCCCTGAAGCTGGGACCCATCACGGTTGACACCCCGGTGATCCTGGCCCCGATGGCCGGCATCACCAACTCCGCCTTCCGCAGGCTCTGCCGTGAGTACGGCGGCGGCATGTACGTGGCGGAGATGGTCACCTCCCGCGCGCTGGTGGAGCGGACACCCGAATCCCTCCGCATCATCTCGCATGACGAGGACGAAAAGGTCCGGTCCGTCCAGCTGTACGGCGTGGACCCCGTCACCGTCGGCGCCGCCGTCCGGATGCTGGTGGAGGAAGACAGGGCGGACCACATCGACCTCAACTTTGGCTGCCCCGTTCCCAAGGTGACCCGGCGCGGCGGCGGCTCCGCCCTGCCCTGGAAGACCGACCTTTTCACCTCGATCGTGCAGACCGCCGTCAGGGAAGCCTCCAAAGGCAACGTTCCACTGACCATCAAGATGCGCAAAGGCATCGACGATGACCACCTGACGTACCTCGACGCCGGCCGCATCGCCCGCGATTCCGGCGTTGCCGCCGTCGCCCTCCACGGGCGCACCGCCGCCCAGTTCTACTCAGGCAAGGCCGACTGGTCCGCCATCGCCCGGCTCCGTGAGGCCCTGCCCGACATCCCGGTGCTGGGCAACGGCGATATCTGGTCCGCGGAGGACGCCGTCCGGATGGTCCGCGAAACCGGCGTGGACGGCGTAGTCGTGGGCCGCGGCTGCCAGGGCCGGCCGTGGCTCTTCGGCGACCTGCAGGCCGCTTTCGAAGGCAGCGACGTCCGCCACCGGCCCAACCTGCGGCAGGTGGCAGAGGGCGTCTACCGGCATGCAGAACTGATGGTGGAAACCTTCGGCGATGAAGGGAAGGCGCTGCGCGAGATCCGCAAGCACATCGCCTGGTACTTCAAGGGCTACGTGGTGGGCGGGGAACTGCGCACCCGGCTGGCCCTGGTCACCAGCCTGGAGGTGCTCCGGGACACCCTGGCCGAGCTGGATCTGGATTCGCCCTATCCGGGGGTGGACGCCGAGGGCCCGCGCGGCCGCGCCGGCTCACCCAAGAGGCCTGCCCTGCCCAAGGACTGGCTGGACTCCCGGGCCCTGAACGATGATCAGTCCCGGGATATTTCCGCCGCAGAACTGGATGTTTCCGGTGGCTGAAACACCGACGGCAGGAACCCCCACCGCCGCCCTGGCGCTTCCCGGGTACGACACGCACGATTCTGCCCGCTGGTTTGAGGAGCCGCCGAAGAGCACCTACCGGTCCGACTTTGAGCGGGACCGCGCCCGGGTGCTGCATTCCTCGGCCCTGCGCAGGCTGGGCGCCAAAACCCAGGTGGTGGCACCGGACACCGACGACTTTGTCCGCACCCGCCTCACGCACAGCCTGGAAGTGGCGCAGGTAGGCCGCGAACTGGGCCGTGCCCTGGGCTGCGATCCGGACGTGGTGGACACCGCCTGCCTCAGCCACGACCTGGGCCACCCGCCCTTCGGCCACAACGGCGAATCGGCGCTGAACGAGGTGGCCCATGCCATCGGCGGTTTCGAGGGCAACGCCCAGACCCTCCGCCTGCTCACCCGGCTCGAACCCAAGGTGCTCACTGCTGACGGCCGGCCTGCCGGACTGAACCTCACCCGCGCCAGCCTTGACGCGGCGTCGAAATACCCGTGGTCCGCGCTGGAAGCGCCGGTGATCCACGGCCAGCGCACCAGCAAGTTCGGCGCGTACGAGGACGACCTGCCCATCTTCAACTGGATCCGCGAGGGCGCCCCGGAACGCCGGACCTGCCTGGAAGCCCAGGTGATGGACCTGGCCGACGACATCTCCTACTCGGTGCACGACGTGGAGGACGCGATCGTTGCCGGCCACTTCCAGCTGCGCTGGATGGACAACCCGGACCACCGCGCCCGGGTGGTGGGGTACGCCAAGCAGTGGTATCTCCCGCACAACGACCCCGCCGCCATCGACGCCGCCCTGGGACGGCTCGAAGCCACCGACGTCTGGGTCCGCGAGGCGGATGGAAGCCGCAAGTCCATGGCTGCCCTGAAGAACATGACCAGCCAGCTGATCGGCAGGTTCTGCCAGAGCGCCCTGGAAACCACCCGGGCCGTTTACGGGCCGGAGAACCTCACGCGCTACAACGCCGAACTCATGGTCCCGGACGAGACCGTCATGGAAATCGCGGTGATGAAGGGCCTTGCCACCACCTTCGTGATGACCACCGAACACCGGCAGCCCATCTATGAGCGCCAGCGCGAGGTGCTGCACGCCCTGGTGACAGCCCTCAGCGCCACGGGGGACCGGCATCTGGAGCCGATGTTCGCGGCGGACTGGCGGGCGGCGGACGACGACGGCGCCCGCCTTCGCGTGATCATCGACCAGGTGGCGTCCCTCACCGACGGGTCCGCCCTGGCCATGTACGAGCGTTTGGTGGGGAGCCTGCCCTCGCTCTGGTGAACCGCCCGTGAAGACCGCCCCTGGACATCGGCCGGATCAACAGCTTCCTTAAAGGATCTACACAGGAATGAAGCGCACCATGGGAGGAAAGACGGGCCGCTAGGATCGGGAGCAGGTCATGAGTACTCGCAGCAGGGGCAAGCGCCTCGCCACCGGGATTACCGCGGCCGTGGGCGTTGGCAGTTTCGCCGCTGCCGGCGTGGCGGCGGCTGCCGTCTATGCTGCAACGCCGTCCGTGATAGCCAGGACCACCCACACCCAGGACAGCAGCACCCAGGACAAGACCACCCAGGACAAGAGCACGCAGGACAAGAGCACCCAGGGGAGCACGCCCAAATCCGGTTCTTCCCGCTCTGACGGCGACGGCTACGGAACCCGCAAAGACAACAGCACGCGCCGCTCCAAGAGCTATGGCAATAACGGCAGCACCAGTCCGGTCCAGCCCGGGAACGGCGCCACCGTCCATGGCAGGTCCTCGGGGTCCTGACGTGGACAGCGTAGATGTTTCCGGTACCGGGGTTGCTGGTTCCACCACCACCGGCGGCGCAGCAGCCTCCGTCGACACCATAACTCCGGAAGCCACTGCAACTCCGGAAGCCACAGCAACTCCGGAAAGCACAGCGCAATCCAGCTGGACAGTCTGGCAGTTGGACGCATCCGTGACCGTTACCGATCCCGGCAGGCTTGCCGCGGCGGAAGCCATTGTCCGCGGCGTGGTGGCCGCCGTCGACCTCGCCTGCAGCCGTTTCCGCGGCGATTCTGAACTGGTGCGGCTCCAGCCGCGAATGGCGTCGGGCGTCAGCGTAAGCCCACTGTTCCGGCTGCTCCTGGAACGCGCCCTGGACGTGGCGGAGATGACCGGCGGCGATGTGGATCCCACGCTCGGGGCAGACCTGGCAGCCCTGGGCCACGGCCCGGAGATGCAGGGCCGGCCCGGGCTGCACAGCGTGCCGGTGCCGGCGCTGCCCGCGCCGTCGCCGCACGTCCCGTTGCCGCCCGACCCTGCTCCCAGGCTCCCGGGATGGTCCCGGGTAACACTCGATTCGGCCAAGCTGACCGTACCGGCTGACCTGCGCCTCGACCTGGGCGCGTCAGCCAAGGCTGTCGCCGCGGATCTTGCCGCCGCCGAGGTGCACCGGAAGCTGGGCTGCGGGGTCCTCGTGGGCCTGGGCGGCGACCTTGCGTCCGCAGGGCCGGGACCCACGGTGGAAGGGAAGCCGGGCCAGTGGCAGATCCTGGTTCAGGACCTTCCCGCAGACCCAGCCCAACAAATCTCTTTGGCGCCGGGATATGCCCTGGCTACGTCCAGTACCCAAAAGCGCCGCTGGACGCACGAAGGGACGACCGTCCACCACATCCTTGACCCCCGCTTTGGCCTCCCGGCCGAAACAGTTTGGCGTTCGGTGACCGTGGCGGCCCTTACCTGCCTGCAAGCCAACGCGTTCAGTACTGCTGCCATAGTCCGCGGCTTCGCGGCCCTGGAATGGTTCCGGGCCGAAGGGATCCCGGCCCGGCTCGTGGACAGCAGAGGCAGGGTGACAACCACCGGTGGCTGGCCGGCCGGTGGCTGCCACCCTGCCGCAAACGCTGCAGGCACCAGCGCTGGAAGCTTCACGGCCGGTGGGGGTGTCCGCCATGGATGAAGCGATGTGGGCCTTTGGCCGCGTCAGTGGGTTTGTGTCCCTTGCCCTGTTCACCGGCTCCGTACTGCTGGGGATCCTGAACCGGTCCGGCCGGCCGTTCATGGTGCTGCCCCGGTTTTCCATCAGCCTCCTGCACCGGAACATCTCCCTGCTCGCCACGGTCTTCCTGGGGCTGCACGTGGGCTCCCTGCTTCTTGACTCCTACGCAAAATTGAACCCGGTGGACATCGTGGTGCCGTTCCTTGGTTCTTTCCAGCCGTTCTGGCAGGGGCTGGGGACGGTGGCCCTGGACCTTGTCCTGGCTGTGGTGGTGACGGGGCTGCTGCGCCACCGGATCGGGCTGCGCAGCTTCAAGGCCGTCCACTGGCTCAGCTACGGCGTGTGGCCGGTGGCAATGGCGCACGCCCTCGGCAACGGCACCGACGCCTCAAGCGGCTGGTTCCTCCTGCTGGCTGTGGCGTCCGCGGTGGCTGTTGCCGCGGCCCTGCTGTGGCGGCTGAGCCCGTCCTTCCTCGAGACCTCGCATGCCAGGCAAGGAAACCTCCCGTGAGCCGTGACATGCACCCCCAGGTGGCCTCCGGGATCCAGCCGACGGTGTCCCGGAAGGGCCACGATGACCCCCACAACAGCGGTCACCGGCCGGCATCCCGGGACAGCAGCCACCAGGAGCCGCGCCTCCTGGCCGCAGGCCCCGACGCAGGGTGGGCCCAGCACCTGGAAACCTTCGGGCCCTGGGAGCCGCAGCCTGCCGCGGGCGGCCTGCTGAAGGCGCTGGCGGTGGCCGGACTGACTGGCCGGGGTGGGGCCGCCTTCGAAACCTGGCGCAAGGCCACGGCGGCCGCCGGCCAGGGCAGGAAGGGTTTGTTTTCCGCCAAGCCTGTGGTGATCGCCAACGGCGCCGAAGGCGAACCGCTCAGCTTCAAGGATCGGACGCTCCTGGCCCATGCGCCCCATCTCGTCATCGACGGACTGTTGGTCCTGGCCGCTGCCCTGGGCGGCGCCGGCATGTACGTCTACGCGCCGGCGGCCAGCCTGCCCCGCATGCGGCAGGCGCTCAAAGAGCGCCCGGGGGCCGCGAAGATCCGCCTGGTGGAGTCGCCCGAAACGTTCATCTCCGGGGAGTCGAGCGCGGTGGTCAACATGATTGCCAACGGTGCCGCCGTGCCCACGCACCAGCGCGGGCGCCTCAGCGAGTCGGGACTCAACGGCCGCCCCACCCTGGTGGCCAATGTCGAAACCCTGGCCCAGGTTGCCCTGATCGCACGCTACGGGGCGCAGTGGTTCCGCCAGGCCGGCACCGCAACGGATCCCGGCACCCGGCTGGTGTCCGTGTCCGGCCCCGCCCCGGTCCGGGATGTGGTGCTGGAGGTGCCCGGCGGCGTGCAACTTTCCGCGGTCCTGAAGGAAGCGGGGATGGATCCTGCCTCCTTGTCCGCCGTCCTGGTGGGCGGCTACCACGGCCGGTGGGTACGTCCCGGGGCACACGCCATCTCGCCCGCGGGACCGCCGGACCGGACCGCCCGGCCGGGTGCAGGAGTGATCCATGCCCTGGACCTGCAGGACTGCGGCATCCAGGCGACGGCCCGGATTGTCAGCTACCTGGCCAACCAGTCCGCCCGGCAATGCGGGCCATGCATGTTCGGCCTGCCGGCCATGGCATCCGTCCTGAACAGGATTGGCGGAGGGGAACGCAATCCCCGCTTGGCCTCCGAGCTGGACCGCCTGGGGCGGCTGGTTTCCGGCCGCGGCGCATGCCGGCATCCGGAGGGAACCACCGGACTGGTCAGCAGCGCCCTTGAGGTGTTTGCCCCGGACTTCCGGGCCCACCTTTCCGGATACTGCACGGGTCCGGGAGGCGCAGCGGCATGACGACGTACCTGCACATCGACTGGACCAGCTGTGACGGCCGGGGCCTGTGCACCGAACTTCTTCCCGGCGTGCTGGACCGGGACGACTGGGGGTATCCCGTGGCCCGCGGCAAGGCGGGCCGCGAACGCACGGACGTGCCCCTGCGGGAAGCCGACCGGGAAGCCGCCCAGGAGGCCGTCTTCCTCTGCCCCAAACTGGCACTGAGCCTGCACGGGCGGACGCCGCAGCAACCGGACCAGAGGGTGCCTGGCCGGTAGGGGCCAGGCCTGACACTAAGATTGCTGTGTGGCTGGGCTGATCAAACGTGAAGATATCGACGAAGTACGCCAGCGCACGGACATCAAGGAAGTGGTGGACGGCTACGTCACGCTCAAGGGTGCCGGGCTGGGAACCTTCAAGGGTCTGTGCCCCTTCCACGACGAGCGCTCGCCGTCCTTCACCGTCCGTCCCCAGGTAGGCCGCTACCACTGCTTCGGCTGCGGCGAGGACGGTGACGTCATTGCCTTCGTGCAAAAGCAGGACCACAGTTCCTTCCAGGAAGCCGTGGAAAAGCTTGCCGCCCGGATCGGCTACGAGCTCCGCTACGAGGACGGCGGGACCGGGCCCAACCGCGAGGAGGTGGGCCGCCGCCAGCGGCTCCTGGACGCGCACAAGATCGCGGACGAGTTCTTCCGCGCCCAGCTGCTCACCCCCGGCGCCGCCGAGGCCAGGAATTTCCTGTTTGGCCGGGGCTTTGACAGGGCAGCGGCGGAACACTTTGGCTGCGGGTACGCCCCGCAAGGGTGGGATGCCCTCCTGAAGCATCTCCGCGGCCGCGGTTTCACCGATGCCGAGCTCAAGCTCACCGGGATGTTCAGCGAGGGCAACCGGGGAATTTACGACCGTTTCCGTGGCCGCCTCATCTGGCCCATCAAGGACATGGCCGGCGACACCATCGGCTTCGGCGCGCGCAAGCTCTACGAGGACGATCAGGGCCCCAAGTACCTGAACACCCCGGAAACCACCCTCTACAAGAAGTCACAGGTCCTGTACGGCATCGACCTCGCCAAGCGCAGCATCGCCAAGGACCGCCAGCTGGTGGTGGTGGAGGGCTACACCGACGTGATGGCCTGCCACCTGGCGGGAATTACGACGGCGGTGGCCACGTGTGGCACCGCGTTCGGCACCGAGCACATCAAGATAGCCCGCCGGCTGTTGTCAGACGACGGCACCGGGGGAGAGGTGGTGTTCACCTTCGACGGCGACGCCGCCGGCCAGAAGGCGGCCCTCCGGGCCTTCGAGGAGGACCAGCGGTTCACCGCGCAGACCTACGTGGCCGTGGAACCCACGGGTGCCGACCCCTGCGACCTCCGGCTCAGCCGGGGCGATGAAGCCGTGCACGCCCTGATCCAGTCCCGGCGGCCGCTGTTCGAGTTCGCCATCCGCACCACGCTGAAGCAGTTCAACCTGGACACCGTCGAGGGCCGCGTGCAGGGCCTGAAGGCATCCGTGCCCGTGGTGGCGGCCATCCGCGACGCCTCCACCCGCACCGGCTACTGCCAGGCGCTGACCGGCTGGCTGGGCATGCCGGACCCCAACGAGGTCCTGCGCCTGGTCAATGCGGCCGTAAAGCGCGGAGACACGGGGCGCCCCGCCGCACCCGGCCAACAGCAGGGGGGAGGGGCTGCCCACCCGGCCACTGCCAACTCCGCCACCTCCCAGGCCGGCGGGCCCGGCGTGGCTGCCGGGCCGTCGTCGGGCGCTGTGCCCTCCTACCACCGCCCCGACCCGCGGGACCCCGTGGCGTCCATGGAACGGCAGGCGCTGGAAGTGGCGCTGCAGCAGCCGTCGCTGCTGGCCGGTGGGGTTTGGGAGCGGTTCGCCGCCGCCAGGTTTGCCACCCCCGCCTTCCAGGCCGTCCATGACGCCATGCGCGCCACCGGCCCCGGGCTTGTGGGCGATCCCGTGCGCTGGGTGGAGCACGTCATGCACGAGGTTCCCGAGCCCCTCCGCCCGCTCGTCTCGGAGCTTGCCGTGGTGCCGCTGCCTGCCCACACGGAGGAAGCCGTGCTGAAGTACTGCCGCGACATCCTGTCCCGGCTTTTCGAACTCCAGATCACCCGCGTCAAGGCGGACAAGATGGGCCAGCTGCAGCGCCTGGACGCCGCAACGGATCCGGAAACCTACCAGCGGCTCAACCGTGAACTGATGATGCTGGAGATGGAACGCAGGGCACTGCGCGCGGAGACGTAGGCGGGAGCCTGGGGTGGGCGGGCGTGGCAGAGGTCACCGGCCGCCCGATTTCGTTTCCGCCGCAGGTGTTTGCTAGGCTAATACCCGCTTCATTCCTCCTTAGCTCAATTGGCAGAGCATTCGACTGTTAATCGAAGGGTTGCTGGTTCAAGTCCAGCAGGAGGAGCTTCCAATCCCCGTTCCGGCCTCCGGAACGGGGATTTTTTGTCTCCCATATGGGGCGTGTGGGCCCGTGAAACCGCCGATTTCCCTTGGGCCGGAATCCTTTGCTAATGTCATACCTGCTTCATTCCTCCTTAGCTCAATTGGCAGAGCATTCGACTGTTAATCGAAGGGTTGCTGGTTCAAGTCCAGCAGGAGGAGCGCTACGAAAAATCCCCGTTCCTCCACTCGGAGGAACGGGGATTTTTTCTTTCCGCGGGGCGGGAAGCCGGGCTAGACGAAGTCCATTTCCACTTGCAGGAATCTTTCGGCCTCGGCAATTGCTGCCTCGAAGGCCTCCTTCTCGGTAGGTGACTTCCGGGGCTCGCGGGGGTTCCATTCGTGCGGAGCGGAGTGGATCCTGACAAAACCGGCGTCCGGCGGGGCGTAGAAGATGCCGAACCGCTGCACGGGCCATTCCGGCGAGGTCTCCGGCGCCACCAGCAGGGCTGCATTGAAGGCGGGGTTGAACCATTGGGCGATGGGCCGGCGCCGGTCTTCGGTGAACAGCCCGGCCGCGTACAGTGCCGCCGACTGCTGGCCCGCCTGCGCGCACAGCCGCTCCCACCACAGTGGCAGGATTCGGGCGTCGCACCGTTGCCATGTGGCCGGAAGTGGCGGTTGGTTCTGCCAGCTGGACACGGGATTATTTTATCCCTGCAGGCAGCCGCAGGGGCAGGGAAAGCCGCTGCAGTGCGGCATGTCGGTCAGCGGCGGTTCCTGCGCCCGCGCTTCCCTGGTCCGTCCTTCCCTGGTCCACCCTTCCCCGGTCCAGGGTTCACGCGGTAGAGGAGAGCGGCGCCTGGCAGCATCCCGAGGACGATGCCGATGGCAGGGTTGCCAAGGGCGCGGCCGGCGAAATAGCCCACGACGGCGCCAAGCACCGCCCCGAGGAAAAGTCCCCTGCCGTTGCGGTGCGGTTTGCTGCTCATGGGCTGCCTTTCACAGGACGGCTGGAACGTGGAGTGGATTGACGGGGCTCAGTGGATCGAAGGGGCTCAGTGGATTGAAGGCACTCAGTGGATTGAAGGTACGGTGCGCGGCCGGACCACCAGCCAAAGGGCGGCGATGGCCAGCAGGATGCAGGAGGCCTGCACCGCACCCATCGGCGCGGCGCTGGTGATGCCCAGCCAGCCCACAACGGGCGAAATCAGTCCTGCCATGAGGAACGTGGCCGCACCCAGCAGCGATGCCGCAGTCCCGGCCTGGGCCGCATGGCCCGCCAGCGCCAGCACCTGCACGCAGGGGAACATGAAGCCCGTGCCCAGGATGTAGAACCACAGCGGGACCATCACGCCCCACAGCCCAAGGCCCGCCCGGTCGAACACCACGATCAGCAGGCCCATCAGGAACATCCAGGCGGTGGCCCCTGCCAGGATCCATTGCGGCGGGACGATCCTGATCAGCCGGGCACTGGTCTGCACGCCGGCCACGATGCCCAGGGAATTGATGCCGAACAGCAGCCCGTACTGCTGGGCAGAGAATCCGAACACTTCCTGGAACAGGAAGGGGGAGGCGGAGAGGTAGGTGAAGAGGCCGCCGAAGTTGAAGCCGGCCACCATCAGCAGCCCCACGAAGATCCGGTCGCTGAAGAGTGCCTTGTAGCGCTGCCGGGCCGTCATGCCGCTCTGGCCCCGCTTCTCCGGCGGAAGGGTCTCGCGCACCAGGAGGAGGGCGGCCACGATCACCAACGTCCCGTATACCGCCAGGAACACAAAGATGCCGGGCCACGGCATCACCAGGAGCAACTGTGAGCCGATGACGGGGGCCAGGATGGGTGCCAGCCCGTTGACCAGGGACATCCGGGAGAACATCCGCACCATGGCATAGCCGGAGAACAGGTCACGCACCATGGCCATGGCCACCACGCCGCCCCCGGCCGCGCCGACCCCCATGAGCACACGGAAGACTCCCAAGGTGGCGATGTCCGTGGACAGGGCAGCACCCAGGGAGGCCGCAATGTGCACTGCCGTGGCCAGGATCAGCGGGGTCCGCCGGCCGAACCTGTCACTGAAGGGACCCACCACCAGCTGACCAAACGCAAAACCGACCGTTGTCCCGGCCAGGGTGAGCTGGACCTGCGCCTCGGTCACCCCCAGGCTTGCCTCCAGCGCGGGAAAGGCCGGCAGGTACAGGTCGATGGTGAACGGGCCGAGGGCCGTGAGGGCGCCCAGGAGGAGGATGTACAGCAGCTTGCGGCGGCGGCTCAGCAGGTCGCCCGGATTGGGGGGATTGGTCACGGAGAACAATCCTAGGCCCGGCCACGGCAGTTTTTGCAGCGTTGTAGGCCGCGCCGCCCGGCAAGCCCCCAAGTTCGCCCTGAACCTGAATGGTAGTTTGGGTGGCGTGGACTGTGCGGCTGCACATTTCCGCAGTAGACGGAAGCAGTATGTGACCCATGAGACCAGTAAGGCGGAACCGATGAGCGGACGTCACAGCGGGCGTACCAGCCCCGGATTGCGTATCACTGCGCTGCCCGGGACGGCAAGACTCCTATTCCGGTTGGCGCCCCGCCAGCTCAATGACGAGATCGCATTCGCCAAGATCGAACTCAAGCGCAAGGGAATCCAGGTCGGCGTGGCTGCGGCCTTCTTCGCCGTGGCGCTCCTGTTCCTTGCCTTCCTGGTGGTGGGCCTGATTGTCGCAGCCATCATGGGACTGGCCACCATCATGCCCGCCTGGTTGGCAGCCCTCCTGGTGTCCGCCGCTTTCCTGCTGGTGGCCCTCATTGGCGGACTGGTTGGCCTCGCGAGGTTCAAGAAGGCCATGCCGCTGATGCCGGAGGAAACCATCCGCGGCATCAGGCACGATATCGGCGTGGCCCGCGAAGGGTCCGCCTTCAACCCGGCTGTGCTGGATCCTGAAAGCCCGGAGGGCAAGGCTGCGAAGGCCGCCAAGGCTGAAGCAGCTGCCAAGGCCAAGGCCGAGAAGGCGGCAAAGGCCGCCGAGCACGACAAGGAATTCCCGCACGCATCCGAGCCCGAGCTTGTCCGCCGGCTCAGCCAGCGGCGCCACCACATCACCGAGGTCCGTGACGAACTCGGCGTGGAGCTGGACCTCAAGACGCAGGCCCGCTACGTGCTGGCCGCCGCCCAGGTCAAAGCCCGCGAGAGCCAGGTGCTGGCGCAGCGCGGTGTGGAGGCCGCGGGGCAGAGGTTCGCGGCGTTGTCCGGATCCGCGGACCTGTCCACGCGGTGGAAGCCTCTGGCAGCTTTCGTGGCAGCCGGAACCGTCCTGGTGGTCCTCCTCCGAAAGCTGCTCCGCTCCAACTAGGCCGTTTCCGCTCAACAACTCATGACCGAAAGACCGCCACGCGGCGCAGGAAGGAGAGGGGGACGGGTGAAGTTCATTGGTGCAGGTGCCCGCCCCGGCCGTCCGCAGGTGGACCACGACCTCGTACTCACCATCCCCAACCTGCTCACCGTGGTGCGGTTCATGGGCGTTCCGCTCTTCATGTGGCTCGTCCTGGCCCAAAAGGAATATGGAGCCGGCGTGGTCGTCCTGGCAATCATGGCCGGAACGGACTGGATCGACGGCTACATTGCCCGCCGCTTCGACCAGGCCTCCAAGCTCGGCAGGGTCCTTGACCCGATCGCCGACCGGCTGGCCCTGCTCGCCGTAGCGTTCACCCTGGTGATTGCCGGCGTCGTGCATTGGCTGTACCTGGCCGCGCTGGTAGTCCCCGACGCCGTCCTGCTGGTCCTGACGCTCTCCCTTTTCCGCGGGCACCCGGATCTTCCTGTCAGCGTGGTGGGCAAGGTTCGGACCGGGCTGCTGCTCCTGGGAACGCCGCTGCTGGTCCTCTCCCGCCTGGACACCGGCTTCGCCGGCCAACTCTTCATCGCCGCCTGGGTGGTGCTGGGCCTTGGCCTGGTTGGCCACTGGGTGGCCGCCTACAACTACTTCTGGGCCATCCTGCGAAAGGGCAGGGAACTGAAACAGCACGACGGCGGGAACGGCTGATGGTGTGGGTTGCCGTCGGCCTGGCGGTGCTGGGCGCCTTCTGCCTGGCCTTGGGCGCCCAGCGCCAGGGCAGCGCTGTCAAAGCCGACACCGGCGGCCTCGCCCTGAGTTCCAACGGGTTCCTGCGCCTCCTGCGCAACCCCCGGTGGATGTTCGGGCTCCTGCTGCTCTGCACCGGAATGGCCATGAACGCGGTGGCCCTGGTCTCCGCGCCGCTCACCGTGGTCCAGCCCATCGGCGCCATCGCCCTGGTGATCACCACCGTGGTCAACGCCCGGGACCAGGACCTGACCATCAACCGTGCCACCACCGTGTCCATCGCCGCATGCGTCACCGGCTCGGCGCTCTTTGTCCTCCTGGCGGTCAACGTCACCCAGGAGAGCCACCACGTCAGCCTGGCGGACGAACTCACCATCGTGCTGCTGCTCGCCCTGGCGGTGGGCCTGTTCGGCACGCTGGCCGTGATGTTCAAGCACCGCATGAACGCGTTCGTCTACATCCTCGGCGCCGGTATCCTGTTCGGCTTCGTCGCGGTCCTGACCAGGATCATCGGCAAGCACCTCCTGGACCCCAACGGCCTGTTCCTGCTGAACGTGCAGTGGTACTCGGTGGTGGCCATCGTCGCGGCCGGCGGCCTGGGGTCCTGGTTCGTGCAGAGCGCTTACTCCACCGGTCCGCCGGACCTGGTGATTGCCGGCCTCACGGTTGTCGACCCCATGGTGGGCATCGCGATCGGCATCATCATCCTGGGTGAGCTGCGTCCCGACGTCCATGCCGTCATGGCGATTGCGATGGGAACGGCCGCCTGCCTTGCTATCGTTGGGGTTATCGCCCTTTCCCGGCACCACCCGGAGGTCACCAAGCGCAAGAAGGACGCTCGGAAGGCCGCCGGCAGGCCGTCCCACTAGCCCATTCCAGCAATTCCAAGCAATCCCACGAGGCCGCGGGCCAACTGCGCCGCCGGCCAACCGTGCTGTCAGTTCCACGCTGCCCGCACCGTGACCATCAGGAGTACTCCATATGACCACGCCAGCCGACCAGCGCCCCCTGACCATCCTGATCGCGGCGGACACCTATCCGCCGGACGTGAACGGCGCGGCACAGTTTGGATACCGGCTGGCCAAGGGCATGACTGCACGGGGACACGACGTCCATGTCCTGGCGTCCCGCGACAGCAAGGGAAAGAGCTTCACCGAGTTCCGCGAGGAAGCAACCGTGCACCGGCTGCGCTCGCACAGGGCTTTCACCCACGAGACCTTCCGCCTCTGCTTCCCCTGGGAAATCAAGAAGGACATCAGCCTGCTCTTCGACCGGGTCAAGCCGGACGTGGTGCACATCCAGAGCCACTACATGATCGGCGAGCACGTGCTCTATGAGGCCGTGAAACGCGGCGTCAGGATCATCGCCACCAACCACTTCATGCCCGAAAACCTCAACCCCTTCCTGCCCTTCCCGCAGTGGTTCAAGGACATCATCGGGCGCGTCTCCTGGAAGGACATGGGCAAGGTCATGGGACAGGCAGACGTGGTGACCACCCCCACGCCCCTGGCCGCCCGGGCCATGCACGACCACGCCTTCCTGCGGAAAGTCCTCCCGCTGTCCAACGGCATCGACTCCGCAGCCTACGAACTCAAGCCGGGCGAACACATCGAGCCCCATGCCAACCCCACCGTCCTGTTTGCCGGACGCCTGGCGGAGGAAAAGCATGTGGACGTGCTCATCGAGGCCATCGGCAAGACCCCGCCGGAGCTGAACGTCCATCTGGAGATCGTGGGCGGCGGCGAAGTGCGCTCCGCCCTCGAGGACCTGGTGCGGCGTCTGGGGCTGGGAAACCGGGTGAAGTTCCTGGGCCTTGCCAGCGACGAGGACCTGCGTAAGGCCTACATCCGGGCGGACCTGTTCTGCATGCCCGGAACGGCGGAATTGCAGTCGCTGGTGACCCTGGAAGCGATGTCCGCCTCCACCCCGGTGGTCCTTGCGAACGCCATGGCGCTGCCGCACCTGGTGCGTGACGGCGAGAACGGGTATCTGTTCACGCCCAACGACAGTGACGACCTCGCCAAGAAGATCACCCAGGTCCTGGAGCTGCCCAAGGAAGAACAGCGCGCCATGGGCCGTGCCAGCCGCCACATGGTGGAGCCGCACAGTATCCAGACGACGCTGCAGACCTTCGAGGACCTCTACCGCGGCGCCACCTACGAGGACAAAGTGGTCTGAACCCTTTCCCGGGTTTGCTAGAGTGTTTCTGCCCTGCCGGAGCGTGGCGTTTGACCACGTGTCTGCGGGGGTTTGGGGCTATAGCTCAGCTGGTTAGAGCGCGGGACTCATAATCCTAAGGTCCTCGGTTCAAGTCCGAGTAGCCCTACCGCCAATCGACAACCGCGGCCGACTATCTTCGTTGGCCGCGGTTTTCTTGGTTAACCCCGCATCCTGCGGTATGTTACTGACCAGTAACATACCGTGCTCCGCTCCGCGGCATGGTCAGCGCTGATCACCAAAGAAGGTACCCATGGCCACCTCCGCAGCCGATCCCCACGAACTTCCCTACGCCGACGGGGATTTCTTTGCCTTCGAACAGCTTCTCTCCGGCAAGGAACAGGACCGCCTCGCCGAGGTCCGCGACTTCCTGGCACGTGAGGTCAGGCCCATCGCGGTGGACTGCTGGAACCGCGGTGAGTTCCCCGCGGACCTGGTGCCTAAGCTTGCCGGCCTGGACCTGGTCAGCCCCGTCCGCCGGCAGGGGTACTCCAACCTCTTCGCCGGCATGCTGCACGCCGAGGTCACCCGTGCCGACGCCTCCATCGCCACATTCCTGGGCGTGCACGACGGGCTGTTCACCGGTTCCATCGAGCTGCTGGCGTCCCAGGAGCAGAAGGACGCGTGGCTTCCCGACATCTACTCGCTGAAGAAGATCGGTGCCTTCGGCCTGACCGAGCCGCTGGGCGGCAGCGATGTTGCTGGCGGAACGCGCACCACGGCGCGGAAAGACGGAGGCAACTGGATCCTCAACGGGGCAAAACGGTGGATCGGCAACGCCACCTTTTCCGACTGGGTGGTGGTGTACGCCCGGGACGTGGCGGACAACCAGGTCAAGGGCTTCATGGTGGACACCACGCTTGACGGGTTCAGCGCGACGAAGATCGAGAACAAGATCTCCCTGCGCACCGTCCAAAACGCCGACATTGTCCTGGCGGACGTGGTGGTCCCGGAACGCTTCAAACTGGCCAACGCCAACAGTTTCCGGGACGTCAACAAAGTACTCAAGGCCACCCGCCTGTCCGTCGCCTGGCAGGCCGTTGGTCTCCAGCTGGCCGCGTTCGACGTTGCCCGCCGGTATGCCGTGGAGCGCCACCAGTTCGGCCGCCCCCTGGCTTCCTTCCAGCTCATCCAGGACCAGCTGGTCCGGATCCTGGGCAACACCGTCAGTTCGACGGGGATGATGGTCCGGTTGTCACAGCTGGAGGACGAGGGCGCGGCGAGGGACGAACAGTCGGCGCTGGCCAAGGCTTTCGCCACGGCGCGCATGCGGGACAGCGTGGCGCTGGGCCGCAGCATCCTTGGCGGCAACGGAATCGTGACCGACTTCGAGATGGCCAAGATCTTCGCCGACGCCGAGGCCATCTACTCCTACGAGGGCACAGCCGAGATCAACACGCTGGTCACCGGGCGGGCCATCACGGGCATCTCGGCCATCGTCTAGCCGGCATGCCCAAGGTGCCACCCCACCGCCTGGCCGCCACCGACCCGCCGCTCCCGACCGGCCCGCCGCTCCCGACCGGCCCGCCGCTCCCGACCGGCCCTCAGGCACTGTCCGGCTGGCACCGACCGGACTGCAGGTCACGGCGGGCCTGGCAGCGGAAGCAGGATGGACGGGCGAAGGTCCAGGACGAACTGCAGCGGATTGACGTAGTCCTCTCCGTCCCGGACTCCCCAGTGAAGGCACTGCGCCGCCGGGCAGTGTCCCGGCAGCACGGCCCCCACCACCTGGCCCGCAGTTACGGTGGCCCCGACTGCCAGGGTGCTCTCCACGGGTTCGAAACTGCTCCGCAGTCCACCGCCATGGTCGATGGTGATCACGGGCCGGTCCACCACGACCCCCACGAAGCCCACCGTTCCCGCCGCGGGGGACGTGACGGGAGCCCCGGCCACGGCGAAACCCAGGTCAACGCCCCGGTGGCCGCTGAGCCAGGGCTTTGGCGGGGGATTGAAACCGCGCAGCACAGGCGGGCGCGGTGCCAGCGGCCACTGCCAGGAAGGTGCTGCACCCGCCGCGGCAGCCGCCGTCGTTCTGTCCCTGTGGATGGTTGCCGCGCGGGTGGATGCCTGGAGTGTGGATGCCTGGAGTGTGGCTGCCTGGAGTGTGCCAGCGCCGGACGGCAGGGCCGGGCCGGGCGAGGCCACGGACGCAGGCAACAGCAGGAGTGCGGCCAGGAGCACCGGTGGTTTCATGGGACCAGCCTGCCCGGCCGCGCGTGGTACCGGCAGGGCATTTTCCGCCTATGTGGACAACCACCTGGCGGCGTGCGCCGGCAGCGCCGGGTGTCCGGTGGAAGGGGACGCCTGTAGTACACTTGATGGAGCAGTTTGCTGCGCCCTCAACGCTTCCCGTCCCAGTGGTTTACCCCCGCGGTACATGCCCCTGTCCGGATTGCGTCGGCACATCTCATTCAGAAGTGTGGGGGAGCGGCGGCTGACTACGCGCATCCAGCCCTCCGGCTGCCGACGCCCCGGTGTCGTGCACGGAGGACTGCGCTTCCTGCGGTCAGGCTTTGGTCCTGATGGGAAGGGCGGTGGATGCCAGGAGCACGGCCCGCCCGGGCCACGCTAATCAACCGTCAACTATTGGCAGGGTAAGAAGCCTCCGGGTTTTCTCATGAATGACCTGCCGGAAAATAAGGAGCGTCGGAATGCCCGTCGTAACCATGCGCCAGCTGCTTGACAGCGGCGTCCACTTTGGACACCAGACCCGCCGTTGGAACCCGAAGATGAAGCGCTTCATCTTCACCGAGCGCAACGGCATCTACATCATCGACCTTCAGCAGTCGCTGTCCTACATCGACCGTGCCTACGAGTTCGTCAAGGCCACTGTTGCCCACGGCGGCACCGTGCTCTTCGTCGGCACCAAGAAGCAGGCCCAGGAAGCAATTGCCGAGCAGGCCACCCGCGTGGGCCAGCCCTACGTCAACCAGCGTTGGCTCGGCGGTATGCTGACCAACTTCCAGACCGTCGCCAAGCGCATCCAGCGCATGAAGGAACTCGAAGAGATCGACTTCGACGACGTCGCCGGCTCCGCGTACACCAAGAAGGAGCTGCTGCTCCTCAAGCGCGAGCTCACCAAGCTGGAGTCCAACCTGGGCGGTATCCGCAACCTGACCAAGGCTCCGTCCCTGCTCTGGGTCGTGGACACCAAGAAGGAACACCTCGCCGTTGACGAGGCCAAGAAGCTGAACATCCCGGTTGTGGCCATCCTGGACACCAACTGCGATCCGGACGAAGTCGACTTCCCGATCCCGGGCAACGACGACGCCATCCGCTCCGTGAACCTCCTGACCCGCGTTGTCGCCGACGCCGTTGCCGAGGGCCTGATCGCCCGCAACAACCGCGGCACGGGCGCCACCGAAGCTCCGGAAGAGCCGCTGGCTGAGTGGGAGCGCGAGCTCCTCGAAGGCAGCAAGGCCGAGGAAGCTGCTGCAGCCCCCGCTGCTCCGGCTGAAGAAGCCGAAGCTCCGGCCGCCGCCGAGGCTCCCGCCGAAGACGCCAAGTAACACAACTTAAATCCGGATTTTCCGCGCTGTCCGCAGCCGGAACTGCTGACAGGATGGCAGCCCACCTTGTGGGCCGCCGTCCTGTCGGTCCGTACACCACCACACATTTTCTAGACAGAGGGGTTCACATGGCGAACTACACTGCCGCGGACATCAAGGCCCTGCGCGAGCGCACCGGCGCCGGCATGATGGACGTCAAGAAGGCTCTTGACGAAGCGAACGGTGACGCCGAGAAGGCCATCGAGATCATCCGCATCAAGGGCCTCAAGGGCGCTACCAAGCGCGAAGGCCGCTCCACCGCTGAAGGCCTCGTGGCCGCCAAGGTCAGCAATGGCGTCGGCGTCATGATCGAGGTCAACTGCGAGACCGACTTCGTTGCCAAGGCTGACAAGTTCATCCAGCTGGCCGACAAGGTCCTGGCCGTCGCCGTCGAGTCCGGCGCCGCCGACCTCGAAACCCTGCTGGCCACCGAGGTCGACGGCAAGCCGCTGTCCGAGGTCGTCATCGAAGAGGGCGCAGTCCTGGGCGAGAAGGTTGTTGTCCGCCGCATCTCCCGCATCGAGGGTGCAACGGTTGACGCTTACCTGCACAAGACCTCCAAGGACCTCCCGGCCCAGGTTGGCGTCCTGTTCGCTGTCGACGGTGAAGGCGAAGCCGCCGCCACCGCCGCCCACGACGTCGCCGTGCACATCGCCGCCATGGCTCCGAACTACCTCACCCGTGAGGACGTTCCTGCCGAACTCGTTGAGTCCGAGCGCCGCATTGCCGAGGAGACCGCCAAGGCCGAAGGCAAGCCCGAAGCTGCCCTCACCAAGATTGTGGAAGGCCGCGTGACGGGCTTCTACAAGGGCGAGGTCCTGGTTGACCAGGCATTCGCGAAGGACGCAAAGAAGTCCGTGGCACAGATCCTCGAAGAGGCCGGTGTCAAGGGAACCGCGTTCACGCGTTTCCGCGTCGGCTCCTAGTCGATTCCGCAAGGGGGTGGCCACTTCGGTGGCCGCCCCTTTTGCATGCGCGCAGTCCACATGGAGCGCGGCCGGTTCCGACCACAGGATCCGGCAGGATACCCTTTTTTCAGAGTCATCAACGGGAAGGCATCATGGAAGCCGTCAACACTGTCATCCATTCCGAGAAGAACAAGCGGCGGGTCCTCCTGAAGCTTTCCGGCGAGGTCTTCGGCGGCGGGAAACTCGGTGTCGACCCCGAGACCGTCCGCGACGTCGCCAAGCAGATTGCGGCGGCCGTCCCGCAGGTGGAAGTGGCCATCGTGGTGGGCGGCGGTAACTTCTTCCGCGGCGCCGAACTGTCCCAGAGCGGCATGGACCGATCCCGCGCCGACTACATGGGCATGCTGGGCACGGTCATGAATTGCCTTGCACTGCAGGATTTCCTGGAGCAGGCGGGCGTGGAAACCCGCGTCCAGAGTGCCATCACCATGGGCCAGGTGGCCGAGGCCTACATTCCGCGCCGTGCCATCCGCCACATGGAGAAGGGCCGCGTGGTCATCTTCGGCGCCGGCGCCGGCCTGCCCTACTTCTCCACCGACACCGTGGCAGCCCAGCGGGCCCTGGAGGTGCATGCCGACGTGGTCCTCATGGCCAAGAGCGGGGTGGACGCCGTGTACACCGCAGACCCCAAGAAGGACCCCACCGCGGAACGCCTGGAGACCCTGAGCTACGACGATGCGCTGCGCCGCGACATCCGCGTCATGGACCAGACGGCCATGACCATGTGCAAGGACAACAACCTCTCCATGGTGGTCTTCGGCATGGAGGGTGAAGGCAACGTCACCCGCGCCATCCTCGGCGAAAAGCTGGGCACGCTGGTCACTGCCTAGCTCCGGCTAGGATGATTCCAGGACAGTTCCGTCCCCGCCCCTCCCGGCGGGGACGGAAACGGCAACAAAGAACCACGTGAGTGCAGGGAACCGGCGCCCCGGACTGCACCAGAACCGTCAGGAGAGACCGTGATCGAAGATACCTTGCTTGAGGCCGAAGAGAAGATGGACAAGGCGGTTGAGGTAGCCAAGGAAGACTTCGCCTCCATTCGTACCGGTCGCGCCAATCCCGGCCTCTACAACAAGGTCCTGGTGGACTACTACGGCTCTCCCACCCCGCTGCAGCAGCTGGCCTCCTTCGCCATCCCGGACGCCCGGACCATCCTGATCACCCCGTTCGACAAGTCCGCCATGCGCGACATCGAACGCGCACTGAGCGATTCCGAGGTCGGCGCCAACCCGTCCAACGACGGCAACGTCATCCGGATCACCATCCCGGAGCTGACCAAGGAACGCCGCAAGGAATACGTCAAGATCGTCAAGACCAAGGGCGAAGACGCCAAGATCTCCATCCGCAACATCCGCCGCAAGGCAAAGGAGACCCTTGACCGCCTGGTGAAGGACGGCGAGGCCGGCGAAGACGAAGGCACCCGCGCCGAAAAGGAACTGGACAGCCTCACCAAGGCACACGTGGACGGCATCGACGAGCTGCTCAAGCGCAAGGAAGCAGAGCTGCTCGAAGTCTGATGGGCCAGGCAGATCAGGCCCCCGCACCCAGGGCGCGCACACGGGGGAAGCAGCCCAGGAGCAACCCGACGCCAAAGGCCGGGCGGAACCTGCCCGCCGCCGTCGTGGTGGGCCTGGCGATGCTGCTTGCCGTCCTGGGCGGCCTGCTGTTCATCCCGCTGGCTTTCGTAGCCATCGTCGCGGCCTTCGCCGTTTTTGGCGTGTGGGAGATCTACCGGGCGTTGGAGCACAACGGGACCAGGATGCCCATCGTGCCGGTCATGACCGGCACGGTGGCCTTGCCTTTCGCCGCCTACTTCGGCGGCATCGAGAGTCAACTGTTTGCCCTGCTCCTCAGCGCCGTGGCAGTCCTGCTGTGGCGGTCGATCGAAAGCGCCGCCGGATCGGCCAACAGCATTTTCGCCGGTGTCTTCACGCTGGGCTGGGTACCGTTCTTCATCAGCTTCGCGGCACTGCCGCTGCATGCGGCCGGTACCACGCCGCTGGGGCTTTGGCCCGGCGGCGCCGCCCCCATCGGTGCGTGGGAGATTGCCGTCATGCTGCTGCTGGTGGTCTCCAACGACACGTTCGGCTACCTCGTGGGCGCGTCCATCGGCAAGCACCCCATGGCGCCGAAGATCAGCCCCAAGAAATCCTGGGAGGGATTCGCAGGGTCCGCGGCGGGCGCCATGCTGATCGGCGTGCTGGCTGCCATCTTCGTGCTGGACAAGCCCTGGTGGGTAGGAGTGGTGCTGGCGGTGGGAACCGTTGCCGCGGCCACAGCCGGTGACCTTGGCGAATCCATGGTCAAGCGTGAACTGGGCGTCAAGGACATGAGCAGCATCCTGCCCGGACACGGGGGTGTCATGGACCGGCTGGACTCCATCGTCTTCGCCTCGCCCGTGGCCTTCATCCTGTACGGGCTCGTGGCCGGCGCATAACCCATCAGTCCCGGCACAACCGGGCGTCCGACATAAAAAGGGCCCGGGCGGCTGAAGCAACCCCGGCATCCTAGACTGGTGCGGAAGCACTACGGCTGAAGAGCATTGAAGGAATCGAAGTGGCATTGGACATTCATCGGCAAATCCCTGCGTCCTTTGAGCGCGTGCAGCGCAGTGAGTACGGGTACAACGCCAAGCAGGTGGACGAGTTCCTGCAGCGGGCGCGGGTCTCGCTGGAAACACCCCATGCCGCCACCGACCCCGTCAACAGCGCCGATGTCAGGGCCGTGTCCTTCGACCCCGTCAAGGGCGGCTACTCCGCGGCCGTCGTGGACGCCGCACTGGACCGGCTGGAGGACGCCTTCGCCCGCCGGGAACGGGATGAGCTCATCGCGGCCCAGGGCGAGGAAGCCTGGCTGCGCGAGATCGGAAGCCTCTCCGGCATCCTCCGGGGACGGCTGCACCGGCCGGACGGTGACCGCTTCCGCCGGCCCACCAAGAAGAAGGCCCGCAGTTACAACACGGCCGACGTCGACCGGCTGTGCCACGAACTTGTCGCCTACCTCGAACAGGACACGCCGTTGAGCGTGGACAGCGTGCGCCGCGCAGTCTTCCGCCCGGCGGTTGGCCAGGATGGCTACGAGGAATCCCAGGTGGATGCCTTCCTGGACCGCGTCGTCGAACTGATGGCTGCCATCGACTGACGGGCCACGCCCCGCAGCCGCTATTCCCGGTCCCGCGGCGGAGTGGGGGAGAGCGGCGCAAAACGACGCCATACATCGCGATAGCCCCTGTACCCCTTCACGGCGGCCACGCCGAGGAACCCTGCACCGCATGCGGCGCCCGCCACAATGGCTGCCGCCATACCCGCTCCGGCCAGAGTCACCAGCAGGCCCGAAAGGATGGCAATCAAGGCGGCGTTCGCCGTCGCCATGAAGATCATGCTGCTGCCCGCCACATGGCTGAAGTTGCCCCTGCCCCCAAAGAAGTAGTAAGTCTGCCGGGAGCCTGCCTCGTCGTCGTGGTGCGCAGCCATCAGGTACGGTGCCACTCCCGGATCAAGGTCCACGTAGGCAGCCCGCAACCTGTTCATGGCCGTGACGTACATGAGGTCCTCGTGCGCCACGTTCATGACCCGGAGCTGGGTCAGGAGCCCGATCGCCACGTCGATGAAGAGAATAACCACGGCCAGCAGGACAAAGGCATCCGAAAACCCTGTGGCCTGCCCCACCAGCGCCACGCTGACCAGGCTTGCCGACGTAAAGGTGAGGAACATGCTGATGCGGGTCAGTACCTCGCCTTGGGCCGTGCTGCGGGATGCCAGCAGGCCCCAGTGTTCCGTGGCGAGCAGCTGCGCACGCACGGAGGCTGGAACTGCACCATGCTGGTCGGACGCACCGCCGTCCTGGGTGGACATGGCGTTATTGTCCTCCCGGCCCCCGTTCGGTGGCCAGCGGCCGCTCCGGGGTATGGAGGCGGGTCATGATCCGCGGCATCGTGGCGGGAACCCGGTGGGAGGTGGCCCGGGACACGATGACCATGACGGCGAAGGCGGCAGGCACGCTCCACGCCGCAGGCTGCGCGAGCCACGCGGGTGTCTGCACCGAACCGGTCACGGAGCCCGCAATCATTGCCCCGCCGCACAGCACCCCGCCGGTCAGCATGCCGGCGATGGCCCCGGCGTCGGTCAGGCCGCGCCACCAGATGCCCAGCAGCAGGACCGGGCACACAGTGGAGGCGGTGAAGGCGAAGACCAGGCCCACGCTGCCGGCCAGTGCCAGGGATCCCGTCATGAAGGCAAAGCCAAGGGGGACGACGGCGGACACGACGGCGGCGAGGCGGAAACCGCGGACGCTGCCGCCCAGGACGTCCTGGCTGATGACGCCGGCAAGCGACACCACCAGGCCCGACGTGGTGGACAGGAACGCGGCGAAGGCGCCCGCCACCACCAGGGCAGAGAGCAGGTCCCCGGGCATCCCGCCGACGAGTTCACCCGGCAGCCGCAGGACCATGGCGTCCGGCTGTCCGGAACGGGCCAGGCCGGGTGCGTACATGCGGGCCACCAGGCCGTAGGCCGTGGGGAAGAGGTAGAACACGGACAGCAGGCCCAGGACGATCAGGGTGGTGCGCCGCGCCGAGTGCCCGTCCGGATTGGTGTAGAAACGCACCAGCACGTGCGGCAGCCCCAGGGTGCCGAACAGCAGGGCCACCAGCAGGGACACGTTCTGGTACAGCCCGGCGGGTGCCAGGTCCGTGGGGTTGACCGCCGGCGCGGACTGCGGCTGGGCCCCGTGGCCCGCCAGCACGAAGATGATGAACAGGATGGGCACGGCCAGGGCGGTCAGCTTGAGCCAGTACTGGAACGCCTGGACAAAGGTTATGGACCGCATTCCGCCCGCCACCACCGTCAGGCAAACCACCACCACGACGGCCACGGAACCCACCCAGGACGGCAGGCCCGTGGCGATGTGGATGGTCAGGGCCGCTCCGTGGAGCTGCGGGACGATATACAGCCACCCCACCACGACCACCACCAGGCTGGTAACCCTCCGCACCGTCCTGGAAGAGAGCCGTGATTCGGTAAAGTCCGGGATGGTGTAGGCGCCCGAACGCCGCAGCGGCGCGGCGACGAAGAGCAGCAGCATCAGGTAGCCGGCGGTGTATCCCACCGGGAACCAAAGCGCGTCGGTCCCGGACAGCAGGATGAGCCCGGCCACGCCCAGGAAGCTGGCGGCGGACAGGTACTCGCCGCCGATCGCCGACGCGTTCCACCACGGCCGCACGGTGCGCGAGGCAACGTAGAAGTCCCCCGTGGTGCGTGAGATCCGCAGCCCGTAGAAACCAATAATGGCCGTGGCAAGGGACACCACCGCCACGGCTGCCATGGCGACGCCGGCATTCACCCGTACCTCACCGGGTTGTGGTGCGAACGCGTGTTCATGGTTCGCCGGCCAGGTCCCGGTAGCGGGCCTCGTTGCGCGCCGCAGTCCTGACGTACAGCCAGGCGCTCAACCCGATCACCGGGTAGATCCCAACCCCCAGCAGGAGCCAGCCGAACGGGAGGCCGCCGATCCGGGTTTCGGCCAGGCCGGGAACCACCACAAGGATCAACGGGAAAGCGGCAAGGATCAGCAGGAAGCCGCCCGCCACCACCAGGGCAAGCCGCAGCTGGGACCTGATGAGGGAGCGGACGAACACCTGACCCACCTCGGAATCCTGTGCGGCTTCACGCGATTCGAGCGAACGCCGCCCGCCCTGCGCCGGGGACCGGGGGAAAGCGTGCGGTGCGGTGACCCGGACGCGGCTCATGCGTGCGGCCTGATCCTGGTGGCCTCCAGCCTTTCCCTCACGGTGGGCAGGTGCCGCCTGCTGATGGGGAGGCCCGCGCCCGCCACCGTGACGCGCGGCCCGTCGGCCGCCAGCTTCATTGAGGACACATGCTTCAGTGCCACCAGGTAGGAGCGGTGGGTGCGGATGAAGCCGGCGTCCGCCCATTGCTGTTCAAGGTCGGCCAGCGGCACCCGGATGAGGTAGCTGGCATCGGCGGTGTGCAGCCGCGCGTAGTCCCCCTGCGCCTGGACGTAGGTGACGTCGTCGCGGCGGATCATCCTGGTGGTCCCGCCCTGGTCAACCGTGATCATCTCCGGTGCCGCGCCGCCGTCGCGCAGTTCACTGATCCGCCCCACGGAGCGGGCCAGGCGCTCGGCACGCACCGGCTTGAGCAGGTAGTCCACGGCGGCGAGTTCGAACGCCGCCAGGGCGTGCTCCTCGTCGGCGGTGACAAAGACAACGGC
Organism: Arthrobacter sp. SDR-2R; assembly: GCF_057747955.1. NCBI lineage: Bacteria > Bacillati > Actinomycetota > Actinomycetes > Micrococcales > Micrococcaceae > Arthrobacter > Arthrobacter sp. SDR-2R. The sequence continues at coordinate 3,379,636 of NZ_CM173231.1, read as the reverse complement.
CGGGGGATTGCTGCTCCGGGCGATGGCGCCGGCGATGTCCAGGCCGGACACGGCGGGCATATGGATGTCCAGGAAGACGGCGTCGATGCTCCCGGCGGACAGGGCCGTGAGTGCTTCAGCGCCGGACGTCGCCCGCAGCACCTTGCCGATGCGTTCGTCCCTGCCCAGCAGGAACGCCAGTTCCTCAACGGCGGGCAGCTCATCATCAACGACGAGGACGTTAATCATTCTCCTAGGGTACTTCCAGCTGCAGCGGCCGCCTCACGCATCGTGCCCGGGCTGGGACTTTGGCACCCGCATGGTGATCAGCGTTCCCTCACCGGGCGCGGTTTCCACCACCAGTCCATGGTCGTTGCCGTACACCTGCCGGAGGCGGGCATCGACGTTCCGCAGCCCCACGTGGTCCCCGTCCGCATGCCCCGCCAGCACCGACCGGAGCTGCTCCGGGTCCATTCCCACGCCATCGTCCTCAATGGTGACTTCCGCGAATGCGCCGGCGTCCTCGGCGGTGATGCTGATATGACCGGGCCCCGCCTTGGCCTCGAGCCCGTGCCGGACGGCGTTCTCGACCAGTGGTTGGAGGCTGAGGAAGGGGATGACGGTGCTGAGCACTTCGGGGGCGATGCGCAGGCTGACCTGCACGCGCTCACCAAACCGGGCCCGTTCCAGCAGCAGGTAGCGGTCGATGCAGCGAAGCTCCTCTGCGAGGGTGGTGAAGTCGCCGTGCCGGCGGAAGGAGTAGCGGGTGAAGTCCGCGAACTCCACCACCAGCTCCCTGGCCCGTTCAGGGTCCGTATTGATGAACGATGCGATGGCGTTCAGTGAGTTGTAGATGAAGTGCGGGCTGATCTGGGCACGCAGCGCCCGCACTTCCGCCTCCATCAGCAGGGTGCGGGACGCGTCCAATTCCGCGAGCTCCACCTGCACCGCCACCCAGTCGGCCACTTCCCCCGTCGCCCTGACCAGGCCCGCCCCGGCGGAAGGAGCGAAGGCGGCCACGGCGCCGACTATACGGGTGCCGGCCCGCACCGGGGCGACGACGCCGGCAAGGCGGCCGCCGGTTCCGTCCACGCCTGCGGAGAGGACAGCGGTCCGGCCCGACGAAAGGACCCCTGCGGCGAGTTCCATCAGGTGCGGCCGGATGTCCTCGGCGCCGCCGTCCCAGGCCAGCACGCCGGACGTGTCCGTGATCGCCAGGGCGTCGCAGCCCAGGAGGGTGCGCAGCTGGCGGCTGGCTTTGGCAGCGCCGGCCGGGTTCAGGCCGCGGCGCAGGTGCTGCCCGGCCTGGGATGCCGCGTGGAGCGTGTGGTAGGTGGCGCGCTCGGCGTCAGTGCCAAGGTCCCTGAAGGAGCGGAGCACCTTCAGGCCCACGCCGACGACGACGGCAATGGCCATGGCGATCACCGCAACGGCCGCAGCGGTGAGGAGGGGGGAGTCCGGCATGGTGCCCAGCGTAGCGGCGGGTGCCGTTTGCCGCAGCATCGCAACCGTTGAGCGACCGTGGGCGGCGAAGTTCTGGAACGGGCAGGCCGGCAGCGGCAGAGTGATTGGTGTCACATCTGCGGTGTTCCTGTGCAGTGCCTCTGCGCAGTGTCCCTGTCCGAAGCCCCAGTCCGGGGCCTTCGTCCCAGGGCCTGCCGCCCGGTGTGTACCGGCAACTCAATGAGGAGGAATCATGGGTAATGATGCCCATACTCCGGACGCAGCGGCGTCCGTGGACTTCGAGCAGGTCCAGTCGACCGGGCAGTTCCAGGAATTGCGCAAGCGTCACCGCAGCTTTGTCTTCCCCATGGCAGTGGCCTTCCTGCTGTGGTACTTCGCCTATGTCCTGCTCGCCGACTACGCGGTGGGGTTCATGTCCACCAAGGTCTGGGGCAACATCAACGTGGGCCTGATCCTGGGCCTGCTCCAGTTCATCTCGACCTTTGCCATCACCGGCTGGTACGTCCACTACTCGAACCGGAAACTGGACCCCATCGCCTCGGAAATCAGGCATGAGATCGAAGGCCACGAATTCGATAAGAATGGAAACCGAGTGGGCGGAGCCAACAAATGATCGCAATCCCAGCCGCGGTGGACGTTGCCGCCCTCAAGGAAACCACCCTTTTGAACATGGGCATCTTCGGCCTGTTCGTGGCCGTGACCATGGTGATCGTGTTCCGCGCCAGCCGCAACAACAAAACTGCCGCCGACTACTACGCTGCCGGGCGTTCGTTCACGGGCTCGCAGAACGGCACCGCCATCGCCGGCGACTACCTGTCGGCAGCATCCTTCCTGGGCATCACCGGTGCCATCGCCATCAACGGCTATGACGGCTTCATGTACTCCATCGGCTTCCTGGTGGCCTGGCTGGTGGCGCTGCTGCTGGTGGCCGAACTGCTGCGCAACACCGGCAAGTTCACCATGGCCGATGTGCTCTCCTTCCGGCTGAAGCAGCGCCCGGTGCGGATCGCGGCCGCCATCTCCACCCTGGCCGTCTGCTTCTTCTACCTGCTGGCCCAGATGGCCGGTGCGGGAAGCCTGATTTCGCTCCTGCTGGGCATCAGCGACTGGGGTGGCCAGGCCCTGGTGATCGTCGTCGTCGGCGCCCTCATGATCATGTACGTCCTGATCGGCGGCATGAAGGGCACCACCTGGGTCCAGATCATCAAAGCCATGCTGCTGATCGCAGGCGCCGCAGTCATGACCCTGTGGGTCCTGGCCATTTACGGCTTCAACCTTTCCGCCCTGCTGGGCGGCGCGGTGGAGACGGCCAACAACCCGGCCGTGCTCAACCCGGGCCTGCAGTACGGCAAGACCGAGACCTCCAAGCTGGACTTCATGTCCCTGGGCCTGGCGCTGGTCCTGGGCACGGCAGCCCTGCCGCACGTCCTGATGCGCTTCTACACGGTGCCCACGGCCAAGGAAGCGCGCAAGTCCGTGGTCTGGTCCATCTGGCTGATCGGCCTGTTCTACCTGTTCACCCTGGTGCTGGGCTACGGTGCTGCGGCCCTGGTGGGTCCGGACACCATCAAGGGCGCCCCGGGCGGCGTCAACGCTGCCGCCCCGCTGCTGGCCTTCCACCTGGGCGGGCCGCTGCTGCTCGGCTTCATCTCCGCTGTCGCCTTCGCCACCATCCTGGCGGTGGTGGCAGGCCTGACCATCACGGCTGCCGCATCCTTCGCGCATGACATCTACGCCAACGTCATCGCCAAGGGCAAGGCCGACGCGGCGACTGAAGTCCGGGTGGCCCGGCGCACCGTGGTGGTAATCGGCATCCTGGCCATCCTGGGCGGTATCTTCGCCAACGGCCAGAACGTTGCCTTCCTGGTGGCGCTGGCCTTCGCCGTCGCCGCTTCAGCCAACCTGCCCACCATCATCTACTCGCTGTTCTGGCGGAAGTTCACCACCCAGGGTGCCGTGTGGAGCATGTACGGCGGCCTGGCCGCGGCGATCCTGCTCATCGTGTTCTCCCCGGTGGTTTCCGGTGCGAAGACCTCAATGATCCCCGGGGCCAACTTCGCCCTCTTCCCGCTCAGCAACCCGGGCATTGTGTCCATTCCGCTGGCCTTCTTCCTGGGCTGGCTGGGCACCACCCTGGACAAGAGGACGGAAGACCCCGCGAAGCAGGCGGAAATGGAAGTCCGCTCGCTCACGGGCATCGGAGCCGAAAAGGCCGTGGACCACTGACAGCCGGACCACTGACAGCGGGACCACTGATCAATGGACCACTAACTGGCTGGCCACTGGTGGATATGCCGGCAGCGTCGGCATGACAGCGAAGAGCCTCCAGCCGCATACCGCGGCCTGGAGGCTCTTTGCGTTTGCCGCCCCCCGCGCGGTTTACCGGAAGGGGGGATTCAGTGCTGGTGGTGGCCGCCCGGCGCCGGGTTCCCGTGCCCGCCGTGCGGGACGGCGTACTGGCCGGCCGTCGAGGCGGCGAGGCCCGGCGTCGCAATCCCTGCCACCAGGACGGCGCCGGCGAAAGCTCCCAGCAACAGCCGGCCCGGCCGCCCTCCGGCCCCTGCGGCCGGAACCCGCGGTTCGCGGTGCTGCCGTTCGCGCTGGAGCCACCCGAGCGACGCGAGGATCATCAGCGTGAGCAGCAACGCCGAAAGGTGGGTCAGGCTGAGGCCCGAGGCCGGGCCGGCAACGGGAGGTGATGCCATCGCGGCCAGGTGGACGGCGGCTGCACCGGCCAGCACATACCGCGACTTCCGGCCGCCCGGCAGCCGGTCCCTTGCCAGGAACACCACGGCAGCGGCGAGCAGCATCAGCCCCCAGGCCCCGGCCGCAACACCTGCGGCAACCGCTGGGGTGGCCGCAGGTCCCGCTGCTGCCGAAAAGATACTGGACGAAATGGCGAGGTTGACCGATCCCGCACCAAAGCCCGCAAACCCGGTGACGAGTCGAACAGCACTGCCCGCCTGCAGGCCTGGCTGGTCCGGCGCCATCGGCCGGACCGGTACCGGGACCGCCACGGCTAAGCCCTTGCGGTGGCCGGGGACTTGTCCAGCGACAGGCCCACGCCGAGGAGGAGTACGGCGCTGGCGAGGTGCAGGACGTTGTCGGCGCCGTTCAGGGCGATGATGTTCAGCGGCGAGTTGAGCAGGAACAGACCCACGATGCCCACCAGGAGGTAGACGGCGCCTACCGTGGCGTTCACGGTTCGGGCGGTGGCCGTTCCGCGAAGCCCGGCGAAGAGCAGCGCGGCGCCGATGGCCAGGTGGATGACGTTGTGCAGCGGATTGACTTCGAAGATGATGAGGTTCGCGCCTTCGGTGGCGGCGAAACCGACGCCGGACGTGACAGCGAAGCCCAGGAGGCCCACCAGCAGGTAGACGGCTCCGAAAACGGTGGCGACGAGGCGGTTGGGTGAGTTGCGCATGGCCGGTTCCTTCCGATAGGGCGGGCAGCAGTTCCCGCCGGATAAACAGGCCCCTGGTCGGGACCCTCGGAAGCGATTCGGATCATGGCCGCGCATGGATGGGTAAAAAGATCAGTACCCTTTCCACTTTCCCGATCGGTGCCCCGCTGCCCGGGGCGCCGGCCGTCCGGCTAGGCTGCCGGCCGCAGTTTGATGTTGGTCATCAGCAGCCGGTCCGTGCCTTCGAAGCGGTAGGCGAGGTCCACCTTCTTGCCGGTGCAGCTGATCTGGCCCACTACCTCGGCCGACTTCATCCCGTTGTCGGTGGCCACCTTGAGCTCGTTGTAGGCGGGCTGGCAGGAACTGTCCATCTCCAGGCTCTTCACCCCTGAGATGAAGGCCTCCTTGGAAAGCTGCTTCTGCAGGGCCGGGTCAAGGTATTCGTCATAGGCGCGGGAGGTGTCGCCGGCGATGACTTTCCTGGTGAAGCCGTCCGCCAGGCCCCTGGCCTGGTTGGTGGCGCTTCCCACGACGTTCACCAGGATGACGACGCCGAGGATCACCAGGAGCAGCACCCCGCCGATGCTGCCAAGGATGATCCACAGCCTCCGCCGGCTCCGCTGCCGGGGCGGTTCCCCCGGGAGGCCGAACGGGGCGGGCTGCTCCGGCAGTGCTGGAAACTGCTGTGGCGTGTAGCCCGCCCGGCCCTGCCGGTACGGATCCTGGGGACTGCTCAAAAGGGAAGCCTCTCGTCTGACAGGCGCTGTGGCGCCGGCGAACTGGCCCGGGCCTCTCCCGGCCCGGCATATGACGGAAACCAGCCTATAACCCTGCCCGCCGCCGTCGTGCGTGCAGCGCCGCGCGGAAGGTCCGGTGCCTGCGCTATGCGCCCTCCGAGCCGCGGTCCAGCAGGGGCTGCACCCGGAAGGGGATCAACTCACCCATCGCCAGGGCGGTGTCAGCCCGCTCCACGCCATCACAGGCCAGGATCTTGCCGTTGATACGGAAGAGATCCTCTGCGTCCCTGGCCACTACGCGCAGCAGCAGGTCCGCTGATCCTGTCAGCCCGTAACCTTCCAGCACCTCGGGGATGGCGGCAATGTCCTCCGCCAGCTGCCCGAGCCTCTGCTGTTGCACGTGGACGGAGATGAAAGCCATGAGCGGATACCCCAGGGCCACGGGATTGATGCGCCGTTCAAAGGACAGGAAGACGTGCTTCTTTTCCAGCTGGGCCATGCGCGCCTGGACGGTATTGCGGGACAGGCCCAGCTTCTGCGCGAGGGCCACCACGGTGCGGCGGGGATCCTGCGCGAGTGCCGACAACAGGCGGGTGTCAGTGCCATCCAAAGCTCGCATAATGCGCAACGCTAGCACGGTGCCAGCCCTCCAGACAGGGCATCCTGCTCAATAAGCGCCGCAGTGGTTGTACCCGTTGGGCATTGTGAGTAGGGTCACAGTATCTGGGGCAATGACGCCCGGAAGGCCGGTGGCGGCAGGGCCAAAAGTCCGCAAACCACGGGTCAACGACGTACGAAGGTTGCGGCAATCGTGTCTACAGACGAAACGGGCCCTGGCGGCGCAAAAACCCCCGAAAGCGCGAAAACCCCCGGCGAAGCCGGACCGGATCTCCTCCAGCTGATCACCCCGTCAGGTGAGCGCATCAGCCACCCGGAGTTTGATTTCTGGGTCCGGGACATTACCGACGATCAGTTGTGCTCCCTCTTCGAGGACATGACCGTCATCCGCCGGATCGATGTGGAGGCCACGGCCCTGCAGCGGCAGGGTGAACTGGCCCTGTGGCCCCCGCTCCTGGGCCAGGAGGCAGCCCAGATAGGGTCCGGAAGGGCGTTGCGGGCGGACGACTTCGTGTTCTCCAGCTACCGCGAGAACGGAGTGGCGTACTGCCGCGGTGTTGACCTGACCGACCTCCTCCGGGTGTGGCGGGGGAACGCCTCCGGCGGCTGGGACCCGTACAGCATCAACATGGCAACGCCGCAGATCATCATCGGCGCCCAGACCCTGCACGCCACGGGCTACGCCATGGGGATCCAGAATGACGGCGCCGACGCCGTGGCCGTCACCTACTTCGGGGACGGTGCCACCAGTGAGGGCGACCTGAACGAGGCCATGGTGTTCGCCGCCAGCTTCCAGGCCCCGGTGGTATTTTTCTGCACCAACAACCATTGGGCCATCTCCGAGCCCGTACGGCTGCAGTCCCACATCCAGCTCGCGGACCGGGCCACGGGTTTCGGCATCCCCAGCCTGCGGGTGGACGGAAACGATGTCCTGGCGGTCATGGCTGCCACCCGGCTGGCACTGGACCGGGCCCGTCGCGGCGGCGGCCCCACCTTCATCGAGGCCGTCAGCTACCGCATGGGCCCGCACACCACCGCCGACGATCCCACCCGTTACCGGGACGCCAATGAACTGGAGGACTGGGCCGCCAAGGACCCCATCTCCCGGCTGGCCGGCCTCCTGGACCGGAAGGGGATCCTGACCGCGGAGCTGCAGCAGCAGGTCAAGGACAAAGCCGATGCCGTTGCATCGGAGATGCGCCGCGGATGCACCACCATGCCGGACCCCCAGCCCATGGACATCTTCAAGCACGTCTACAGCACGCCCAATTCCTGGCTGGAACGCCAGCAGGACCATTACGCCCGTTACCTGGCGTCCTTCGGTGACCCCGACGGAGCCGTTTCCAAGGAAGGTGCACGCTGATGACCCAGTTGACCTTTGCCCGTGCCATCAATGCCGGGCTGCGCAAGTCGCTGGAAAACGACTCCAAGGTGGTCCTCCTCGGCGAGGACATCGGCGCCCTGGGCGGCGTCTTCCGGGTGACGGACGGCCTGCAAAAAGACTTCGGCAAGCACCGGGTGGTGGACACCCCGCTCGCGGAGTCCGCCATCGTGGGCACCGCCGTAGGCCTGGCCTACCGCGGTTACCGGCCCGTGGTGGAGATCCAGTTCGACGGCTTCATCTACCCGGCGTTCGACCAAATCGTCAGCCAGGTGGCAAAACTCCACTACCGCACCCGCGGGGCGGTCAGGATGCCCATCACCATCAGGGTGCCGTTCGGCGGCGGCATCGGCTCGCCGGAACACCACTCCGAATCCCCGGAAGCCTACTTCACCCACACCTCAGGGCTTCGGGTGGTGACCGTGGCCAACCCGCAGGACGCATACACCGTGATCCAGCAGGCCATCGCCTGCGACGACCCCGTGCTGTACTTCGAACCCAAGCGCCGCTACCACGACAAAGGCGAAGTTGACGAGTCCGTGGACCCGAGTTCCGCCCTGCCCATGGACAAGGCACGCGTGCTGACCGACGGCAGCGACGTCACGCTGGTGGCCTACGGGCCCCTGGTCAAGACAGCCCTGGATGCCGCCTCCGCCGCGGCGGACGAAGGCATCTCCATTGAAGTCATCGACCTGCGCTCGCTGGCGCCCGTGGACTATGAGCCCGTGGTGGCGTCCGTGCGGAAGACCGGGCGCCTGGTGGTGACGCACGAGGCCGCACAATCCGGCGGGCTGGGCGCGGAAGTGGCGGCCAGCATTACGGAGCGCTGCTTCTACCATCTGGAGGCCGCTCCGGTGAGGGTGACCGGGTTCGACATTCCCTACCCGTACTCCAAGCTGGAAATGCACCACCTGCCGGGCCTGGACCGCATCCTCGATGGCGTGGACCGCGCCCTGGGCCGCCCCAATTCCCTGAGCGGGCTGGAAGGATGAGCGCCACCATGATCAAGGAATTCCGGCTCCCCGACCTGGGTGAAGGACTCACGGAGTCCGAAATCCTCAGCTGGAAAGTGGCCGTTGGCGACACCGTCAGCCTGAACCAGGTCATCGCCGAAGTGGAAACCGCCAAGGCCGTGGTGGAGCTCCCGTCGCCGTTTGCCGGCGTCATCAAGGAACTCCACGAACAGCCGGGTTCCGTGGTGGAGGTGGGCAAGCCGATTGTCTCCTTCGAGGTGCCGGACGACGCCGGTGCGTCACCAGCGCAGGTGACCGGCGCCTTTTCGCCGGGGATGGGGGAGGCTTCCGTGCAAACTCCCAACCCAGCGGAGACGCCGAAACGGGAACCCAACCTGGTGGGGTACGGCGCCGTCGTCGAAGGTTCCGGCCGGCCAACGCGGCGGCCGCGGAACTTCGCCCCGGTGGAGGCTTCCGGGAACCTGGCGCCGGTGGTTGAACCCGCCCGGCCTGCCGATGTCCAGGTTGCCGATGTCCAGGTTGGCCATGTCCAGCCTGCCGAGCGACCCCGGTCCACGCCTCCCGTCCGCAAACTGGCCAAAGACCTGGGAGTTGACCTCGCGCAGGTGCACGGCACAGGTCCCGGCGGGCTGATCACGCGGGAGGACGTCCAGGACTTTGCAGGGCACGAGGGCGAGCCTGCTGCGCCGCCGGCCGGACCCGTGCCGGTAGCCGGTGGAACCCGGCCGGGGGAGCGGGAGACCCGGACTCCCATCAAGGGCGTGCGCAAGTTCACCGCGGCGGCGATGGTGCAGAGCGCCTTCACCGCTCCGCACGCCACCGAATTCCTCACCGTGGATGTCACGCCCAGCCTTGAGTTGCTGGCGAAACTCAAGAACAGCAGGGAGTTCTCCGGAATCAGGCTCACCCCGTTGACGCTCGCTGCCAAGGCCGTCCTGGTGGCGGTGCGGCGGAACCCGGCGCTGAATTCCCGCTGGGACCAGGACAACCAGGAGATCGTCACCTTCAACTACGTGAACCTGGGCATTGCCGCCGCCACACCCCGCGGACTGATGGTCCCCAACATCAAGGACGCTGACGCCATGGCGCTCCCGCAGCTTGCCCAGGCGCTGACAGCGCTCGCGGAAACCGCCAGGGCTGGCAAGACCCAGCCCGCTGACCTGTCCGGCGGTACCATCTCCATTACCAACATCGGCGTATTTGGCATCGACGCGGGTACCCCCATCCTCAACCCGGGGGAGGCGGCGATCCTAGGCCTGGGTGCGGTGCGGACCATGCCGTGGGAGTACAAGGGCGAGGTGGCACTGCGGCAGGTGCTCACGCTGAGCCTGTCCTTTGACCACCGCCTGGTGGACGGCGAACAGGGGTCCCGGTTCCTGGCCGACGTCGGAGCGATCCTTGCCGAGCCGGGAATGGTCCTCACGATGGTCTGACCGGGGGACTAGGCGCCCCGTTCGGCTGTAGGTGCGCTGTCCACCATCAGGGCTGCCAGTGCCATCCGTTCAAGCAGGGGGCGGGCAACCCCGGCCGTCAATCCGGTGCCGTGGCGCCGGACGGAGTGCGGCGTGGAGTTGATCAGGCCGAATGTCGCGTGGGCCCGCATGCGCAGTTCAGCCGCACCGATGCCGGGGTGCACCTTGCCCAGGATGTCCACCCAGACCTCCACGTAGCTGCGCTGCAGGGTACGCACCGCGGACTGGTCCTGCTCCGACAAGTTGCTGAAGTCACGGTCCTGCACCCGGATTACGTCCGGTTTTCCGAGCGCGAAATCCACCTGGAATTCCACCAGTTGCCGCAGGGCAGCCAGGGGATTGGGCGTGCTCTGCGCCACCCGCCGCCCGCCGTCCAGCAATTCCTGGCTCACGGTGACCAGGAGGTCGGCCAGGACGGCCTGCTTGCCGGGAAAGTGGCGGTAGACCGCAGGGCCGCTGACGCCTGCCGCCGCGCCGAGGTCCTCCAGCGAAACGCGGTTGAAGCCATTCAGCGCGAACAACGAGGCCGCGGCGGACAGCAAAGCCTGCCGCCGGTTCTCCTTGGCCTTGCCGCGCTGGGTTGTGGGAGCGGACTGGGTTGTGGGAACGGGCTGGGTGGCAGGGGCCGGCTGCACTGTATTGCTGCGCACTTTTCCTCCTTGGACCCCGCAGATTCTAGCAAAGCAGCAGTGTGTTGGACATCACAGTTAATCGAGACTAACCTGAATTTCAGTTATTAGTCACTAACCGAGTTGGCTTGGGCCGGCTTGGCCCACCCTTAGGACGGACCGTCGATGGAGACCCTGGCCACCCGGCTTGACCCCGCAAGCGAGTCCTTCCGCGCCAACCGGGAAGCGCAGTTGTCGCTCGCCGGCGAACTGCGGAAGAGGCTGGCGGATGCAGCGTTGGGCGGGCCCCGGAAGTCGCGCGAGCGGCACGTGGCCCGCGGCAAGCTCCTGCCGCGGGACCGCATCGACCAGTTGCTGGACGAGGGCAGCCCGTTCCTGGAGATCGCACCGCTGGCCGCCAACGGCATGTACGGCGATGACGCACCCGGTGCCGGAGTCATCGCCGGCATCGGCCTGGTGCACGGCCGGCAGGTCCTGGTCATCTCCAACGACGCCACCGTCAAGGGCGGCACGTACTACCCCATGACCGTGAAGAAGCACCTCCGCGCCCAGGAGGTCGCGCTGGAGAACGGCCTGCCCTGCATCTACCTGGTGGATTCGGGCGGGGCCTTCCTGCCCAAGCAGGACGAGGTCTTCCCGGACAGGGACCACTTTGGCCGGATCTTCTACAACCAGGCGCGCCTCTCAGCCGCCAAAATTCCACAGATCGCCGCCGTGATGGGGTCCTGCACGGCCGGCGGCGCCTATGTCCCCGCCATGAGCGACGAAACCGTCATCGTCCGGAACCAGGGCACCATCTTCCTGGGCGGACCGCCGCTGGTGAAGGCGGCCATCGGGGAAATCGTGACGGCCGAGGAACTCGGTGGGGGCGAGGTGCACTCCCGGGTCTCAGGCGTGACGGACCACCTGGCCGAAAATGACGAGCACGCCCTGCAGATCGTCAGGGACATCGTCTCCACCCTGCCGCCTCCCGCCGCGCCCGCCTGGCAGGTGGAGGCCGCCGTCGAACCCGCCGTGGACCCGGACGGGCTCTATGGTGCGGTGCCCACGGACGTCAATGCGCCCTACGACGTCCACGAGGTGATTGCCCGGCTGGTGGATGGCAGCAGGTTCCATGAGTTCAAGAAGGACTACGGCACCACCCTGGTCACAGGTTTCGCCCGGATCCACGGGCACCCGGTGGGAATCGTGGCCAACAACGGCGTCCTGTTCAGCGAGTCGTCGCTCAAGGGCGCGCACTTCATTGAACTGTGCGACCAGCGCGGTATCCCCCTGCTGTTCCTGCAGAACATCTCCGGCTTCATGGTGGGCAGGGACGCCGAGCAGGGCGGCATCGCCAAGAACGGCGCCAAGATGGTGACGGCCGTTGCCACCGCGCGGGTCCCCAAGCTGACCGTGGTGATCGGCGGCTCCTTTGGTGCCGGCAACTACTCCATGTGCGGCCGTGCCTACTCGCCGAGGTTCCTGTGGATGTGGCCTGCTGCCCGGATCTCGGTGATGGGCGGCAACCAGGCCGCCAGCGTGCTGGCCACCGTTAAGCGGGACCAGTATGAAGCGGCGGGGGAGGACTGGCCGGCCGATGACGAGGAAGCGTTCAAAGCGCCCATCCGGCAGCAGTACGAGGACCAGGGCAGCCCCTACTACTCCACTGCACGGTTGTGGGACGACGCCGTCATCGATCCCGCCGATACCCGAACCGTCCTGGGCCTGGCGCTCGACGTCGTCTCCCGCACCCCCCTGCCGGAGACCTCCTTCGGCCTCTTCCGGATGTGAGCCAGCAATGACCATGCAAACCAACACAGCCACTACCGGGGAAGTCCCCACCGCAACGGCCGACGGCAAGCCCCTCTTCGGCACCGTGCTGGTGGCCAACCGCGGCGAAATCGCCTGCCGCGTCATTCGGACGCTGCGGCAGCTGGGCATCCGTTCGGTCGCCGTCTACAGCGATGCCGACGCCGGCGCCCGGCACGTGCGCGAAGCCGATGCCTCCGTGCGGATCGGCCCCGCCGTTGCAACCGAAAGCTACCTGAACGCGGACGCCATCGTGGACGCGTGCCGGCAGTCCGGGGCGGAAGCGGTACACCCCGGCTACGGCTTCCTGAGCGAGAACGTGGACTTCGCCAGGGCCCTGGAAAAGGCCGGCATCACGTTCATTGGCCCGGGCGTTGAAGCGCTGAACGTCATGGGTGACAAGATCCGCGCCAAGAACCACGTGGCGGGGTACGGCGTGCCCGTCGTCCCCGGCATTGCCAAGCCCGGCATGACGGACAGCGAACTGATGGAGGCTGCTGCCGCCGTCGGCTTTCCGCTCCTCATCAAGCCGTCCGCGGGCGGCGGCGGCAAGGGGATGCACGCCGTCGAAAACCAGGCGGACCTGCCCGCCGCCCTGGCCACGGCCCGGCGCGTCGCCGCCGCCGCATTCGGCGACGACACCCTGTTCCTGGAGCGCCTGGTGACCACCCCGAGGCACATCGAGGTGCAGGTGCTGGCGGACAGCCACGGCAACGTCATCCACCTCGGCGAGCGCGAATGCTCCCTCCAGCGGCGGCACCAGAAAGTCATCGAGGAAGCGCCGTCGCCCCTGCTCGAGGGCCTGCCCAACGGCCCCGAAGTGCGCGACCGGATTGGCGAGGCCGCCTGCAACGCGGCCCGCAGCGTGAACTACGTGGGCGCCGGGACCGTGGAGTTCCTGGTCTCCGATGACGCGCCGGACGAGTTCTTCTTCATGGAGATGAACACCAGGCTGCAGGTGGAACACCCCGTCACCGAAATGGTCACGGGCATCGACTTGGTGGAATGGCAGGTGCGGATCGCAGCGGGCGGGGAGCTGACCGTCCGCCAGGCGGACGTGGAGCTTTCCGGCCACGCCGTGGAGGCAAGGGTCTACGCTGAGGTGCCCGAAAAGAACTTCCTCCCGTCCACCGGGACCGTGCTGATGCTCGACGAACTGCCCGCCGGCACCCAGGGGCGGGTACGTGTGGACTCCTCGCTGGTGGAAGGCCTGGAACTGTCGGCGCACTACGACCCCATGGTGTCCAAGGTGATCGCCTGGGCCGTGGACCGTGCCGCCGCCCTGGCCGCCCTGGATGGTGCCCTGGCCGGCTACACGGCACTGGGCATCGAGACCAACGTCGAGTACCTGCGGCTCCTGGTCAACGACTCCGACGTCAAGGCAGGGCACCTGGACACCGGGCTGATCGAACGGAAGCTGCCCGGACTGGAATTCCGGCGCATCGGGAACCCCGAACTGGTGGCCGCCGCGCTGTTCGTCCTGTCGCTGGAAGCACAGAACACCCCCGGCCCCGGCCCCGGGCGCGGGCCGTGGCAGGGCAGGAACGGCTGGCGGCTCGGCGCAGCGGCACCACGCCGGATCAGCCTGGGAACGCCCGACGGCGGCGTGGCCACCGTGCAGGTCGGCGGCAGTCCCAATGGGGGAGCCGGAGCCGTGGTCGCCGTCAGCGGCGGTCCGCAGCATCCGGCCGCCCTGCAGTGGTCCAGCCGGCAAGGCCTCGAACTTGACCTCGATGGCCAGCACCACGGCTACCGGCTGGCTGCGGACTCCACAGGGGCTGCCGTCCAACCGTGGGATAACGCGGTGCCCGACGGCCCCACACAGCTCTACCTCGGCAACGACGGCTGGTCCTGCCGCCTGGACGTACTGACCCGGGAGGCGCGGCTGGAACGCGTGCTGGCCGCCATCCAGCGGCAGGAAGGGGCAGCCGACCCGGAGGTGCGCTCGCCGATGCCCGGGACGGTCGTGGCCGTCCCGGTGGCCGACGGGGACGCCGTCCAGGCCGGGGAAGTCCTGGTTTCCGTGGAGGCCATGAAGATGGAGCACCACCTGGTGGCCCCGCTGGCCGGGACGGTCCACCTGGCCACCCGTACCGGTGACCTGGTGAAGGCCGACCAGGTGCTGGCCACCATCCATCCCGCTGCCACCGGCGTAAAAACAGACAGCACAGAAACAGCAACAGACGCAGCTGCAATCCAAGGCGAAGGAGCCTGACCATGACCGGTTTTGAACTGACCGAGGAATACCGGGACCTCAGCGACACCGTGCGCGATTTCGCGGACAACGTGGTGGCCCCGGTCTCCGCCAAGCACGACGAAGAGCACAGCTTCCCGTACGAAGTGGTGAAGCAGATGGCCGAGATGGGCCTGTTCGGGCTGCCGTTCCCCGAGGAATACGGCGGCATGGGCGGGGACTACTTCGCACTGGCCCTCGCCCTGGAACAGCTCGGCCGGGTGGACCAGTCCGTCGCCATCACGCTGGAGGCCGGGGTGTCCCTCGGGGCCATGCCCGTCTACCGCTTCGGCACGGACGCGCAGAAACAGCAGTGGCTGCCCATGCTGGCGTCCGGCCAGGCGCTCGCAGGCTTTGGACTTACCGAGCCCGAGGCCGGGTCGGACGCGGGCGGGACCAAGACCCATGCCCGGCGCGAAGACGGCAACTGGGTCATCAACGGCACCAAGGAGTTCATCACCAACTCCGGAACGGACATCACCCGGCTGGTCACTGTCACTGCCGTAACCGGGCAGCAGGAACGCGGGGACGGGACCGTCAAAAAAGACATCTCCACCATCCTGGTGCCCACCGACACTCCCGGCTTCAAGGCGGAAAAGCCGTACAACAAGGTGGGCTGGAACGCATCGGACACGCACCCCCTGACGCTGAAGGATGTCCGCGTCCCGGAAGCGAACCTGCTGGGCGTGGAAGGCCGCGGCTACGCCAACTTCCTGTCCATCCTGGACGAGGGCCGGATCGCCATTGCGGCGCTGGCCACCGGCGCAGCCCAGGGTTGTGTGGACCTCTCGGTCAAATACGCGAGGGAACGCAGCGCCTTCGGGCAGAACATCGGCAAGTACCAGGCCATTTCGTTCAAGATCGCCCGCATGGAAGCCCGGGCCCACACCGCCCGCCTGGCGTACTACGACGCGGCCTTCCGGATGCTTGCCGGCAAGCCGTTCAAGACCCAGGCGGCCATCGCTAAGATGGTCGCAGGCGAGGCGGCCATGGACAACGCGCGGGATGCCACCCAGGTATTCGGCGGCTATGGCTTCATCAACGAGTTCACCGTGGCGCGCCACTACCGCGATTCCAAGATCCTTGAAGTCGGGGAGGGCACCACGGAGGTCCAGTTGATGCTGATCGCCCGCGAACTGGGTCTGTAGGACCTGGGACCGTAGCCGGCCTGAGAGGATCACTGATGATTGACAAGGTTGTTGCCAGCGCCGACGCGGCGGTTGCGGATATCCCGGACGGCGCCTCGCTGGCGGTGGGCGGGTTCGGCCTTTGCGGAATTCCGGTTGCCCTGATCGACGCCCTGCACCGGGCGGGCACCTCCGGTCTGGAGACCGTCAGCAACAACTGTGGGGTGGACGACTGGGGCCTGGGCATCCTGCTCCGGGACGGGCGTATCCGCCGCACCATCAGCTCCTATGTGGGCGAGAACAAGGAATTTGCGCGCCAATACCTGGCCGGTGAGCTCGAGGTAGTGCTCACACCCCAGGGCACGCTTGCTGAAAAGCTGCGGGCCGGTGGTGCGGGCATTCCGGCCTTCTACACCAAGGCGGGGGTGGGCACGCAGGTGTCCGACGGCGGCCTGCCGCAGAAGTACGACGCCAACGGCGGCATCGCGGTTGCCTCCGCGCCCAAGGAAGTGCGGTCATTCGGCGGCGTGGACTACGTCCTGGAAGAGTCCCTCACACCGGACTTCGGGCTGGTGCACGCCTGGAAGGGCGACCGCCACGGCAACCTGGTGTTCCATGCCACCGCCATGAACTTCAACCCCCTGTGCGCCATGGCCGGCCGGATCACCATCGCCGAGGTGGAGGAACTCGTGGAGCCCGGCGAACTGGACCCCGAACACATCCACACTCCTGGCATCTTCGTCCAGCGCGTGGTCCTGGCCCGGGACGGGGAGAAGCGGATCGAAAAGCGGACCGTTGCCCTGACGGCGCCGGGCCCAGGAGGAAGAACACCAGGCAGCCACCAGCAGGCAGGAGCATGACCATGGATCCGAACAGCCCTGAAGCGCCGCGCCCCGAAGCCGTCCGCGCGGAATACCGGCGGGCCGGTTCCCAGCAGCATGCAGGGCCCGGCGACTCCACGTCCCCCGCCGAAACGAAGGGCTGGAGGCGCAACGAACTCGCCGCGCGGGTGGCCAGGGAGCTTCGCAACGGCCAGTACGTGAACCTGGGCATCGGGATGCCCACCCTGATCCCGAACTACATTCCCGCCGGGGTGGAGGTGGTGCTGCACTCGGAGAACGGCATCCTCGGCGTCGGCCCCTACCCTGCGGACGACGCGGTGGATCCGGACCTGATCAACGCCGGCAAGGAAACCGTGACGGTCAACAGGGGAGCGGCGTTCTTCGACTCCGCGACATCCTTTGGCATGATCCGCGGCGGCCACGTGGACCTCGCCGTCCTCGGCGCCATGGAAGTGGCGGAGAACGGCGACCTCGCCAACTGGATGATCCCCGGCAAGATGGTCAAGGGCATGGGCGGTGCCATGGACCTGGTGTTCGGGGCCAAGAGGGTGATCGTGATGATGGAGCATGTGGACCGGAACGGGAATCCGAAAATCGTCAAACAATGCACCCTGCCCCTCACCGGCAAGGGCTGTGTGGACCGGATCATCACGGACCTCGCCGTCATTGACATCGTGAAGGACGGCGGCCCTTCACGCCTGGTGCTGCGCGAACTGGCCCCCAACGTATCGCTCGAGGACGTGGTGGCCGCCACCGGCGCCGACCTGTTCGAGGAAGACCAGGAACTGACCGTATGACGGATGGCAACGGTCCGGTTTCCAGGCAAAAGGACGACGGCGGCCGGCGGGTCATCGAGCAGCGCGGGCTGTACTTCGACGAGCTGGAGGAGGGCGTGCTGTACGCCCACCGGCCCGGACGCACCGTGACCGAAGCCGACAACGTCCTCTTCACCACGCTGACCATGAACACCCAGGCCCTGCACCTGGACGCTGCCTGGAGCGCCGGGCAGCCCTTCGGCCAGCGGCTCATGAACTCGATGTTCACCCTGGCCACCATGGTGGGCCAGTCCGTCACCCAGCTCACGCAGGGAACCATCATCGCCCAGCTGGGCCTGACCGACGTCTCCTTCCCGCACCCGCTCTACCACGGAGACACGCTCTACACGGAGACAGCCGTCACCGGAAAGCGGCTTTCCTCCTCACGGCCCGGCCAGGGCATCGTGACCATGGAGCACACCGGGCGCAACCAGGACGGAACAGTCGTGGCCCGGGCCACCCGCAGCTGCCTCATGTGGACGCGCGACGCCCACGCCAAGACGCAGGACGCCGGACAGGGGACAATGCCGGTATGACTTTCGTAATGGGCCCCGCACTGCTTTTCTGCCCCGCCGACAGGCCGGAGCGCTACCAGAAAGCCGCCGCCCGGGCAGACGCCGTGATCCTGGACCTTGAAGACGCGGTGGCGCCGGCTGACAAGCAGCGCGCCCGAGGCGCCATCCTGGCCCAGCTGGGAACCACCGGTGTGGAACCTGAGCTCGAACCCAGCTGCACCATTGTCAGGGTGAATCCCGTGGGGACTGAGGACTTCGAAAAGGACCTGCACTGCCTGGCCCACACCCCCTACCGCACGGTGATGCTGGCCAAGGCCGAATCCGCCGAACAGCTCAAAGCGCTGGAGGGCTACCAGGTGATTGCCCTGTGCGAAACGGCGCTTGGCGTGCTCAATGCGCCTGCCATCGCCGCCGCCCCTAACGTGGTGGGCCTGATGTGGGGCGCCGAGGACCTGCTGGCCACCCTGGGTGGAACGTCCAGCCGGAAGGACGACGGCGCTTACCGGGCGGTTGCGCTGCACGCCCGCTCCGCCGTCCTGCTGGCAGCCCGCGCCTACGGCAAGGAAGCGGTGGATGCGGTCTACACCAACATCCCCGACCTTGACGGACTGGCAGCCGAGGCTGCCGACGCCGTGGCCTCGGGCTTCAGTTCGAAGGCCTGCATCCACCCCAGCCAGGCCGCCGTGGTCCGCAAGGCCTACGCACCTTCGGAAGACGAGGTGGCCGCCGCGGTTGCCCTCCTGGATGCGGCAGCATCGGCCGGATCGGGAGTGTTCCAGTACCAGGGGAAAATGATCGACGGGCCCATCCTCAAGCACGCCCAGGAGATCGTGCGCCGGGCCGCCGTGGAGGCATAGCGGGACGTTCGGCTAGCGTTGGCGTCCCGGGGACCGGCGCAGGGACGTTGGCGGGATGGGCTCGTAGAGCAGCGTCCGCACCCACCGGTTCCCCGTCTCCCGGAACTCCTTCCGCGTGGCGAAGCGGTAATGGTAACTGCGCACGCGCACCCAGTGCGGCGCGGCGCCGTCGAACGGGTCATGCCGCAGCAGCCGCAGCATCTGCCGGTCCGCCGCCAGCAGCTTGGCCAGGAACGCGTAGAACCATTCCTCGTGCACGCTGCGCAGCGGCAGGAACCACATCAGCCAGTCCAGCCGCAGGTGGTACGGGGCCCACTGCCGCGGAATCCGGCGGACATCCCCGGGCTTGCCCTTGAAACCGTACTCGCGCCATTCCGGGTTGTCGTCGGGATCGTCGTCCAGCGTGCCTTCCACCACAATCTCGATGCGCTGCCTGGTCACGGTGCCGAACGCGCCGTAGGCGTTGACCAGCTGCCACCGGTTGAAGCTGGCATTCATCAGCTGCCGGCGGGAGAAGAGGTTCCGCAGCGGCCAGTAGCTCAGGGCCAGCAGCAGGGCGGATGCTGCCAGGGTGATGGCCAGCCACCACAGCGGGGTCTCCTGCTGGCCTCCCGTGGCGGCGTCCCAGTCTGCCGGGATTGCCGGTATGACGGCGTGCGCCACGGGATCGCTGACGGCTGCAAACGCCAGCACGATTGCCATCCAGTTCAGCCAGGCGAAGTTGCCGCTGGCCACCAGCCACAGCTGGGTCACGACGACGACCCCCGCCGCCACGCCGGCCACCGGCTGCGGGGCGAACAGCAGGAACGGCACCACCAGCTGGGCGATGTGGTTGCCCACCACTTCGATACGGTGCAGCGGCTTGGGCAGGAGATGGGCCTGCCGGCTCAATGGCCCGGGCATGGGCTGGGTCTCGTGGTGGTAGTACAGGGCCGTCAGGTCCCGCCATTCCCGGCCACCGCGGATCTTGATCATTCCCGCCCCGAACTCCAGCCGGAACACCAGCCACACAATCAGGATCAGGATGGTCCGGGGCGGCTCCGTCTGGTTGGAGCCCAGGAACGCCACGGTGAAGCCCGCTTCCAGGAGCAGCATTTCCCAGCCGAACCCATAGAACGTCTGGCCCACGTTCACGATCGACATGTACAGCAGCCACAGGGCCAGGAAGGCGATCATCGGGACCCACGGCGGCCCGCCCTGCGGTATCCCCGCCACGAGCAGCGCCGACACCACCAGGCCGCCGGCACAGACACCGCGAAGCAGCCTGTCCGAGTACCGCCAGCGGAACAGCGTTGGCCGGCGCAGGCGGGTGAATGCCGCCAGGAACTCCGGCACCGGGAGGAGCCCGCGCTCGCCGAGCAGGGCGGGAAACTGGTTCAGCGTGGAGAGGAAGGCAACGAAATACAATGCGGCGACACCCCGCTGCAGCACCTGCCGGGCAAATTCGTACTCCGGCGCATCAAACCACGTGAGCCAGTCCACGCAATCCACGTTACGCCCGGCCGTCCGCGGGTCAAGGCGATTAAGGCCCGTCTGCAGGCCAGGGGCGCAGGCAGGCCGGGAAGGGTGCGGGATACTTAAGCAATGCAGCCACGCAGAGTCGTCCTCCTAGGATCCACCGGTTCCATCGGCACCCAGGCGATTGACGTCGTCGACGGCGCCCCGCACCTGTTCGAGGTGGTGGCACTCAGTGCCGGGGGCGGCAACCTGGAACTCCTGGCCCGGCAGGCTGTCCACACCGGGGCCGCGGCCGTGGGGATCGCCTCCGGAAACCCCGGACGGCTGGAAGGCCTGATCCGCGACGCCGCCGCAGCGGCAGGCCGACCGGAATACCGCCCGGAGATCGTGGCCGGCCCCGACGCCTCCGCCCGGATCGCCGCCGTCGAGGCTGACGTGGTGCTCAACGGAATCACCGGTTCCATCGGCCTGGCACCCACCCTGGCGGCCCTTAAGTCCGGAGCCACCCTGGCCCTTGCCAACAAGGAGTCGCTGATCGTGGGCGGCAGCCTGGTCAAGGCCGCGGCAAGGGACGGCCAGATCGTGCCGGTGGACTCGGAACATTCCGCGATTGCCCAATGCCTGCGTTCAGGCACCGCCGACGAAGTGGACAAGCTCATCCTCACCGCCTCCGGCGGACCGTTCCGGGGCAGGAGCCGGGACGAGCTCCACGACGTCACCCCGCAGCAGGCACTGGCCCACCCCACCTGGGACATGGGCATGATGGTCACCACCAACTCCGCCACGCTGGTCAACAAGGGCCTGGAGGTCATCGAGGCCCACCTGTTGTTCGATATCCCGTTGGACCGGATCGACGTGGTAGTCCACCCCCAGTCCATCGTCCACTCAATGGTCCAGTTCGTCGACGGCTCCACCATCGCCCAGGCCTCGCCGCCCGACATGCGGCTGCCCATCGCCCTGGGGCTTGGCTGGCCTGCGCGCGTGCCCAAGGCCGCCAGCCCGTGCGACTGGACCCAGGCCGCTACCTGGACCTTCGAGCCGCTGGACGCCGAGGCCTTCCCCGCCGTCGGCCTTGCCAAGGACGCCGCCCGGCAGGGAAGCACCTTCCCTGCCGTGTTCAATGCGGCCAATGAAGAGGCAGTGACGGCGTTCCACGACGGCCGGATCCGGTTTACCGACATCGTCGATACCGTGGACAGTGTGCTCAGCGAACACTCAGGTTCCTCCGGGCTGACGGTGGATTCAGTGCTGGATGCTGAAAGCTGGGCACGTGCCCGGGCCCACGAACGTTTAGCAGTCAGAAGTCTCTAGGAAGCAGCACCACCTCCATGACCCCTGTCCTACTTTTCATCCTCGGCGTCGTCTTCGTCGCCCTGGGTATTGCCGTGTCCATCGCGCTCCACGAGGTGGGGCACCTGGTGCCGGCCAAGCTCTTCAAAGTCCGCGTGACAAAGTACATGATCGGCTTCGGGCCAACGCTGTGGTCCCGCCGGAGGGGCGAAACCGAGTACGGCGTGAAGGCCGTTCCGCTGGGCGGCTACGTCTCCATGATCGGCATGTACCCGCCGAACAAGGACGACGGCTCGGTCCGCCCCTCCAGCACGGGCATGTTCCAGACACTTGCCACCGAGGCCCGCTCCATGGCCCACGAGGAAGTGGGGCCGGGCGACGAACACCGGGTCTTCTACCGCCTGCCGGTCTGGAAAAAAGTGATTGTGATGCTGGGCGGCCCGGCCATGAACATGATCCTTGGCGTGCTGCTCACCGCCGTGCTGCTGATGGGCTTCGGCATTGCCAGCGCCACCACGACCATTTCGGACGTCTCCAAATGCCAGGTGGCCGCGGGCCAAACCGTCGATCCCGACTCTGCGGACTGCCGGCTGACGCCCGCCGCGGCGGCCGGGTTGAAGCCAAACGACACGATTACTTCCTTCGACGGCAAACCCGTCACCAGCTGGGAGCAGTTGACTGAGTGGATCCGCGCCTCTGCCGGCAGGGAAGTAGCCATCACCGTGCAGCGGGACGGCAATCCCGTGTCCACCACAGTGACCCCCGTCCTGTCGGCGCGGCCCGTGATGGGAAGCGACGGACGGCAGGCCACCGATGCTGCCGGCAACCTCCAGTACCAGGACGTCGGATTCCTCGGCATCGGTGCGCAAACGGCGTTGGTGGCCCAGCCGGCGTCGTCCGTCCTGCCCATGGCGGGGGAGAACATCCGCCAGGTGGCCGGCGTTGTCTTCAATCTGCCGGCCCGTGTGGTGGGAGTGGCGAAGGCAGCCTTCAGCGAGGAGCCCCGCGATCCCAACGGCCCCATCAGCGTGGTGGGCGTCGGCAGGGTGGCGGGCGAGGTGGCGGCCATGGAGGCCGTACCGCTGCAGTCCCGGGTGGCTACGCTTGTTGGCCTGCTGGCCGGACTGAACTTTGCGCTTGCCGTGTTCAACCTGATTCCGCTCCTGCCGCTCGACGGCGGCCATGTTGCCGGGGCCCTGTATGAGGGCATTCGGCGCCGGGTGGCAAAGCTCCGCGGACGGCCGGATCCCGGAGCGTTCGACATCGCCAAGCTGCTTCCCGTCACGTACGTGGTTGCAGCGCTGCTGATGGGGATGAGCGCGCTGCTGATCTACGCAGACATCGTCAAGCCCGTCAATCTCTTCGGATAGTCATTCAGTTTCGGCTGACTTCGAAAAATCAGCCAAATGCGATTGATCGTACGGGATCAACCGCCTATGGTTGATGAATGTTCGTCATGACCATCGACCAACGCGGAAGCACCGGCGACCAGGACCGGGTTCCGTCCTTCCTTGCACAGGTTGCCCGCCTCGAACTCCCGGGGCCGGCGCACCCGGTGTTCGAACGTTCCGTCGGGGACGAGGTGCAGGGGGTGGTGCGGGAGGCTTCCGCCGTGGTGGAGATAGCACTGCACGCGCTCCGCGAAGGGCGCTGGTATGTGGGCATCGGCGTCGGCAGCGTTTCGCTGCCGCCGGATGCCAGTCCGCGGGAAGGGACCGGGACTGCTTTTGTTGCCGCCCGCAGGGCGGTTGAACACGCCAAAAGCGCCGGTTCCCAGGTGCCGTTGTCGGTGGTGCCCGGCATCATGGCGGGGGAGGCCGGCAGGGGCGTTCCTGCGGGGGAGGGGGTCCGGGCGTGTGCCAACGCGGAAGCAGTGCTCCGGTTGCTCGGCCGGCTTGTCCAGGACCGCACGGAAGCCCAGTGGCGGGTGGTGGATGCCCTGCGCCGCCTGGGTGCTGGTGGCCAGGGCCCGGGCCGGCATGGAAGCCAGAAGCAGGTGGCCCGTGAACTTGGAATCTCGGAGCAATCGGTGAGCCGAACCGTGCTTCGGTCCGGCTGGCAGGAAGAATGGGCAGCCAGGCCGGCAGCCTCCATGCTTCTTGGTTACGCCGACTCGCAGATTACCCAGGCACTCAACGACGGCCAGGCATAGGAGTGTCCAGCATCTGAAGGAGCCGGACGGCCGGATCGAAGACAACCCCAATGAAGGAGACAGGTGACCGCACTTTGGGTGGCAGTGGCGCTGGTGGTGGCTGGCTTTGCCGGCTGGCCGGTCACTGCGCTGGTGTTCAAGCTGGCCCGGACCATCGACGACAAAGCCGATGCTGCCAAGGCCGCGGAGGAAGCCCGCAGGACGGAACAGGACCCCTCTGCCGACGTCACCGTGGACGATCCTTCCCCCATCGCCAGCCGCGGGGAACCGGGCAGGGCCTCATCCCCGGACCCGGACGCGGTCACTGCTCCGGACGCGGTCACTGCTCCGGACGCGGTCACGGCCCCTGATGGGCCGGTTGATGCTGCCGGCAGGCCGGCCGGCCAGGCAGTGGACGGTGAGCTGACCGCCCCTGCCGCCGGGCCGGCGTCGGGCGGGCCGGCTGCCGGACCCGCGCTGCCCAGCCAACGCATCCTGCGCGGCGGCGCCATCATCGGCGTGCTGGAGCGGCTGGGGGTGTGCCTTGCCATCCTCACCGGCCAACCCGTGGCCATCGCCTACATCGTCGCCATCAAGGGCCTGGGCAGGTTCGCCGAACTGAAGGAGACGCCGGTGGCCGCCGAGCGCTTCATCATCGGGACCCTCACCTCCATGCTCTGGGCGGCCGGGACCGCGGCCGCGGTGAAGGTCCTCTTCCTGCAGTGAGACTCCCGCCTGGCAGTGAAACTCCTGCACTGGCAGTGAAACTCCTGCTCCGGCGGGCCTGCTCCGGTGCGGGGCACTTTTGCTCCAGGGGGAACGGTACGGTACCAAGCCGGCCATGGCGATAGGGTAGCGGTATGACAGTTTTTGCCGTTGAGTACGTTTATGCCGCCAACTCCACCGACACCCGCAACGAGGTCCGGCCCGCACACCGGGAATGGACCGGCGGCCTGGCGCAGGACGGCGTCATCGTGGCCAGCGGCCCCTACGGTGACGGCGCGGGCGCCCTGCTGATCTTCAAGGCAACCGATGAAGGCGCCCTCAACTCGATCCTTAAGCAGGATCCTTTCGCCGCGGCCGGAGTGGTCGCCGGAACCCGCATCACCGAATGGTCTCCGGTAACCGGCATGCTGGCCGGGATCGCCGCGTAGCCGCCTTTTCACCCCTTTCAACTCAAGGAGTCCACGTGACCTCGGTCAGCCTGGGAATGCCGTCAGCACCACCGCCCGTCCTTGCCCCCCGCCGCAAGACGCGCCAGATCAAAGTCGGCTCGGTAGGCGTGGGATCTGATTTCCCCATCAGCGTGCAGTCGATGACCACCACGCCCACCACGGACATCAACGCCACGCTGCAGCAGATCGCCGAACTCACGGCGTCCGGCTGCGACATTGTCCGCGTCGCCTGCCCGTCCGCCGACGATGCCGAGGCGCTGCCCATCATCGCCCGGAAGTCCCAGATCCCGGTCATCGCGGACATCCACTTCCAGCCCAAGTACGTCTTTGCGGCCATCGAAGCAGGCTGCGCAGCCGTGCGCGTGAATCCTGGAAACATCCGCAAGTTCGATGACCAGGTCAAGGAGATTGCCGCCGCCGCCAAGGACCACGGCACCTCCATCCGCATCGGCGTCAATGCCGGGTCCCTGGAGCCGGGCATCCTCAAGAAGTACGGCAAGGCCACCCCCGAAGCGCTGGTTGAATCAGCCGTCTGGGAAGCCTCCCTTTTCGAGGAGCACGGCTTCCACGACTTCAAGATTTCCGTGAAGCACAACGACCCCGTGATCATGGTGGCAGCCTACGAAATGCTCGCCGAAAAGGGTGACTGGCCCCTGCACCTTGGCGTCACGGAGGCTGGTCCAGCGTTCCAGGGCACCATCAAGTCCGCAACGGCCTTCGGCGCGCTCCTTTCCCGGGGGATCGGTGACACCATCCGCGTGTCCCTCTCCGCGCCCCCGGTGGAGGAAATCAAGGTGGGCAACCAGATCCTCCAATCGCTGAACCTGCGGCCCCGCAAGCTGGAAATCGTGTCCTGTCCTTCCTGCGGCCGTGCCCAGGTTGACGTGTACACTCTGGCTGAACAGGTCACCGCCGGGCTCGAAGGGATGGAAATTCCCCTCCGCGTGGCGGTCATGGGCTGCGTCGTGAACGGCCCCGGCGAAGCGCGCGAGGCTGACCTTGGCGTGGCTTCGGGCAACGGCAAGGGCCAGATCTTCGTTAAGGGCGAGGTCATCAAGACTGTTCCCGAGAGCGCAATTGTTGAGACACTGATCGAAGAGGCTATGCGTATCGCGGAAGAGATGGGGGAGGCCGATGGCGAAGATGCTGTCAAGGGTAGCCCCGTGGTTAGCGTCTCGTAGGGAGACTCCAGACCCTGCGGGGCTTTCTGTCCGCACGCTTGATGGCCAGGACACTCCCGCGCTGAAACTGCTGGCCCAGCAGGACCCTGTGGCCAACGTGTTCATCCTGGCCCACCTGCGGGCCACGGGGACTGCGGCGCCCACCAGCGGGGGCGCCGGTGTGATCGGGGTTTTCGACGACGGCATCCTGACGGGTGCCTGCTGGGCCGGAGCCAACCTGGTTCCGGTCCAGCTTGATCCCGCCCTGGCCCCCCTTGTAGCGGACGCCGCAAACAGTTCCGGCCGCCGGTATGCGTCTGCCTTTGGGCCGGCCCCCGCAGTGCTGGCACTCAACGCCGAGCTCGCTGTGCTGGGCCACCGTGCACACGAGGTCAGGGCTGACCAGCCGCTGATGATCATCGACGGACCGCCCCTTGTCCAGCCCAACCGCGGCCTGGACCAAGGGAACCTCGCCGACTTCGACCGCATCCTTCCCGCCTGCGCCGCCATGTTCGAGGAAGAGGTGGGGTACTCGCCCTACCTCGGCGGCAGGGAATTCTACAGCCGCCGCGTGGAGGGCCTCATCAGGCAGGGACATTCCCTGGTCCACCTCAACAACGCCCGTGAGGTGGTGTTCAAAGCCGAGCTCGGGGCAGTCACCGACGACGTCACCCAGGTCCAGGGCGTCTGGATGAATCCGATCTTCCGCGGCCGGGGGCTGAGCGCGGGCTACATGTCGGCAGTGGTGGAAAAGGCCCGGCAGATCGCCCCCGTGACCAGCCTCTACGTGAACGGCTTCAACACCCGGGCGCGGTCCACCTACGAACGTGTGGGGTTCCGCCAGGTGGGGACGTTCGCTACAGTTCTTTTCTAGCCGGGCAGCGGTCCGCGTTCATTTGAATATTGGGGGAAAAATTGAAGACGTCCGTGCTGGGAACTTTCGGGGCATCGGCCCTTCTGGCCATAGCGGTTTCGGCATGTGGCGGTCCGGCCGCCCCGCAGTCAGCGGACTCTTCACCGGCCACGGTTGCAGCCCCTCAAACACCGACCGCGTCGCCAACCCCGACGCCGACGCCCACCCCGACACCAACGCCAACAGCCACGGGTTACACCAGTGACCAGTTGGCTGCCATCGTGGGGCAGGTCCGGGATGCTGCCGACCGCAGGCTTTCCGTCCTGCCGAAGGCCGACATCGCTGCGGCGATCGAGCAAACCAAGGCCATGATCTCCTCCGTCGACGTCCAGCCGGCGGAGTGCAAGGAACTCGCTGCGGCGGGCACGGTGCCGTCCGTGGAGGATGCAACCATGGCGATAGGCATGAGTACTGACACCGCCACCGGCGCGGTCACGGCCCTGTCGCTGGTGGCCGGCCTGGATAAAGGCGTCCTGGCCCAGGTTACGGACCCGTCCGAGCAGCTGGCGAAGTGCTCCTCCATGACCATGACGGTGTCAGGCATGGACGTTGCCGTCACCATTACTCCGGTAACGGGTGTCACCGGGCTGCCGGGCGCGGTCGCCTACCGCACGGACAGTGCGTTGCCTGATGGCCGCACGCAGTCCATGGTCAGGGCGCAGGTGGTCCACCGCGGCGTACTGATCGCCTCGGTGGCGTCCGGCGGCGAGACCGAGGCAGACGCGGTCCGTCGGGCAGGTGCGCTCCTGGACTCGGCTGCCGCCCTGGTCAAGTAGAACCCGGCCTCCGGGACACGTCCGTCGACCTCCTCAGGACAGGGGCCCGGTGAGGTACCGCTGGACAGCCGGCGCGACCAGCCGCACCACGTCCTCGGGGGCTGCGGACGCGAGCGGCTCCAGCCGGACCACGTAGCGCACCATCATCAGGCCCACCACCTGGGTGGCCACCAGGCTTCCGCGCAGCGCCACCTCTTCAGGCGTCCCGGGAACAGCTGCCATGATCCTGGTGATCACCCTGCGGGTCACCGTTTCCCGCAGGAGTGCCGTTTTGGCCTTGGACCCGATCGTCCCGCGAAGGAAGGCCAGCAGGCCGGCCTGCGCGGGGCTCTCCCACAGGCGGAGCACCGTGCGGACGATCAGTTCCGCCCGCTGGGCGGGGTCCGAGTCCGCCATGCCCGCCAGCACCTGTTCCGGGTCGGCCGGCAGCTCCACGCTGAGGGCAAAGAGTTCATCCTTGCCCTTGAAGAAGTGGTGGACCATTCCCGGATCCACCCCTGCGGCGCGGGCCACCTGCCGCAGGCTGGTTCCCTCGAAGCCGTGCTCGGCGAAGAGCTTCCGGGCAGCGTCGAGGATGTGCTCCCGGGACTCCGTGGCGCCGCCCCGGCGGCCCCTGCGGACCGGAAACGCATCAGGGCCCTCCGGGCCGGTTGAAGGACGGGACAGCTTCACGGAGTCCGCCGCCGCAGCGTGAAGGCGGCGAGGACCAGGACACCAAAGGAGATGGCCGCCATGGTGCCCGCGTCCTGCCACAGCCGCCCGGTCGCCTCCGCGTGGGACGCCACCTCCTGGAGGGCATCCACGGAAAAAGTCAGGGGCAGCACATTGGAGATCGCTTCCAGCACATCATTCATCCGGTCGCGCGCCACGAACAGCCCACACAACAGGATCTGCGGCACCACCACCACTGGCATGAACTGGACCGCCTGGAACTCGGTCCTGGCGAACGCCGAACAGAACAGGCCAAGGTCCACCCCCAGGACGGCGTTGATCACAGCGATCAGCACCACGTAACCCGGTGCCCCCGCGATGTCGAGCCCGAAAATCCAGTACGCCACAGCCGTGGCCACCAGGGACTGCAGGGCGGCCATCAGGGAAAAGGCCACACCGTAGCCGAACAGCAGGTCGGCCTTGTGGACGGGCGTCGTCAGCAGCCGCTCCAGGGTTCCGGAGGTGCGCTCCCGAAGCATGGTGATCGAGGTGACCAGGAACATCACCACGAACGGAAAAATGGCCAGCATCATCAGGCCAACGCGGTCGAACGTGCGTGGCGCGCCTGGCGGGACTGACTCATTTTCGTAGAGGAAGTACACCGCCGTGAGCAGCAGTGCCGGGACCACCAGGATCATGGCGATGCTGCGGTGGTCATGGCGGAGCTGGCTGAGCACCCTGCGTGCCGTCGCGAGCATCATCCGGACGTCCATCACCGCACGCTCCTGCCCTGTTGCATCCTTGCCCCTTCGCCGCTCCTGCCGGCATGGCGCTTCGGCGGGATCCCGGCGTCGTAATTTTCCTGCTCCCTGATGATGGCCAGGAAGGCCTGCTCCAGGTTGGCGCTGTGCCCCTGCCTGGCCAGCTCCTCCGGCGTGAGCTGGGCCAAAAGCCGCCCCTCGCGCAACAGCAGCAGCGTTTCGCAGCGGCTTGCCTCCTCCATGACGTGGCTGGATATGAGGAGTGTTGTTCCTGACTCCGCCATGGCCCGGAAACGGTCCCAAAGGTCCGCGCGCAGCACGGGATCCAGGCCCACCGTGGGCTCATCCAATACCAGCAGCCGTGGCTTCGCCACCAGGGCGCAGGCCAGGGATACCCGGTTGACCTGGCCGCCGGACAGGTCGGCCGTCTTGCGGCGGAACAGGGCGCCAAGTCCGACGGCGTCAATCGCCTCCGCCACGTCGGCTTTGCCTTTCCGGTGCATGGCGCCGAAATAGCGCACGTTCGCTTCGACCGTGAGGTCGGGGTAGATGCTGGGTGACTGGGTAACGTAGCCCACCTGCCGCCGCAGGGACGGGCTTCCGGCGGGCAGCCCCAGCACCTCGAGGGTTCCGGCGGCAATGCGCTGCGCTCCCACGATGGTCCGCATCAGGGTGGTCTTGCCGCTCCCGGAGGGCCCCAGCAGGCCGGTGATCCGTCCCGCCGGGATGGTGAAGTCCACACTGTGGAGCACGGCTTGCCGCCGCAGTTTGACAGAGAGCGACGCGGCCACGACCGCACCGGCCGCGCCACCGCGGTCCAACGTAGTGGATGCTGCATGGGACATTGTTGCCTCCGGGCGCGTCCGCAGGTGGCGCCGCACAACGGCTAATTCATCACCTGATGAATTAAAGCTAGGCCTGGCCCTGACAGCCGTCAACAGGTTCATAAAGTAAAAACACTTGTCAAACGTGTGCGCGATCACATAGGTTCAACCTAGCTGCGCTGGAAGTGGGGTGGGCGGTCTCACCAGTCCTCACCAGTACTTAGGCGATAACGGCGTTGGGCCACGCCCGGATGCGATGACCAGCCTCATTGGGGGGCCAGGGGCTTTGTATTGCCGGGCGTGGCCCTACTGTGTCCGGGGTCCGCAGTCCGTGCCGCTTGTTGAGTGCCGGTAGATTAGTACCCAGACGAATTGTCCGGCCCTGCTGACCCAGCACTTCCCCAGAAACGGATACCACCCGTGGTCATACGACTGTCCCAGCTTTTCCTGCGCACGCTGCGCGAAGACCCCGTCGATGCCGAGGTTGCCAGCCACAAACTCCTGGTCCGCGCCGGCTACATCCGCCGGGCGGCCCCCGGCATCTACACCTGGCTTCCGCTGGGGCTGAGCGTGCTGCGCAAGGTCGAGGAAATCATCCGTGAGGAAATGGCTGCCATCGGCGCCCAGGAAGTCCACTTCCCGGCCCTGCTGCCCCGCGAGCCGTACGAGGCCACCAACCGCTGGACCGAATACGGTGAAGGCCTGTTCCGGCTCCAGGACCGCAAGGGTGCGGACTACCTGTTGGCCCCCACCCATGAGGAGATGTTCACGCTCCTGGTCAAGGACCTGTACTCGTCGTACAAGGACCTCCCGTTGAGCCTGTACCAGATCCAGAACAAGTACCGTGACGAGGCACGCCCGCGGGCAGGGCTCCTCCGCGGCCGTGAGTTCATCATGAAGGACTCCTACTCCTTCGACGTCGACGACGCCGGCCTGGACGCCAGCTACGCAGCCCACCGGGGCGCCTACCTGAAGATCTTCGAGCGCCTGGGCCTCGAGGTGGTTCCGGTGGCAGCCACCGCCGGTGCCATGGGCGGGTCCAAGAGCGAGGAATTCCTGTTCCCCACCGAGATCGGCGAGGACACCTTCGTCCGCTCGGCCGGCGGTTATGCAGCCAACGTGGAAGCCGTCACCACCGTGGTCCCCGACGATATCGACTTCAGCAACGCCCCGGCCGCAGAGGTCCTGGACACCCCGGACACCCCCACCATCGAGACGCTGGTCGCCGCGGCGAACCAGATTGCCCCGCGCGAAGAGGCCGACGGCGGCGCCTGGACTGCGGCGGACACGCTCAAGAACGTGGTCCTCGCCGTCACGCTGCCCACCGGTGAGCGGCAGATGGTGGTCATCGGCGTCCCCGGCGACCGCGCCGTGGACCTCAAGCGCGTGGAGGCGAACATTGGCGCCTTCCTGCCGATCGCGGGCGAGATCGGACTCGAGCAGGCCGGCGAGGAAGACCTCAAGAAGCAGCCCCTGATCGTCAAGGGCTACCTGGGCCCCGGACTTTCGCTGGACCAGCCGCTCCTGGGCACGGAGAGTGCCACCAAGCTGCTGTACCTGGTGGACCCGCGCGTGGTCAGCGGAACAACGTGGATTACCGGCGCCAACGAGGCGGGCAAGCACGTCTTCGGCCTGGTGGCCGGACGCGACTTCGGCTGGGACGGCGTCATTGAGTGCACCGAAGTACGCGCGGGCGACCCCTCACCCGATGGCTCGGGCCCCCTGGAGACCGCCCGCGGCATTGAGATGGGCCACATCTTCCAGCTCGGCCGCAAGTACGCCGAAGCCCTGGACCTCAAGGTGCTGGACCAGAACGGCAAGCAGGTGGTGGTCACCATGGGATCCTACGGCGTTGGCGTGACCCGCGCCGTTGCCGCGCTGGCCGAGGCCAACCACGATGACCGCGGACTCATCTGGCCCCGCACCGTAGCCCCGGCCGACGTGCATGTGGTGGCAGTGGGTCGTGGCGAGGAGATCTTCCAGGCTGCCGAAAGGCTTTCGGCAGAGCTTGAGGACGCCGGCCTGTCCGTCATCTACGACGACCGCCCCAAGGTTTCGCCGGGCGTGAAGTTTGGCGACGCTGAGCTGGTTGGTGTGCCCACCATCCTGGCCGTGGGCCGCGGCCTGGTGGACGGCGTGGTGGAAATCAAGGACCGCCGCAGCGGGGAAGCCGAGAACATCGAGGTGGACAAGGCCGTGGACTACGTGGTTAACGCCGTTCGAAACCAGTGATTTCCGGCTTCGAATCGATCCAGCCCGCCACCATCATCCTGATCGTGGTGGCTGGATTCGCAGCCGGGTGGGTTGACGCGGTGGTGGGCGGCGGGGGGCTTATCCAGCTTCCCGCGCTGCTCCTGGTGCCCGGGATCGCACCCGTCCAGGCGCTGGCCACCAACAAGATGGGCTCCATCTTCGGAACCGCCACCAGCGCCGCCACCTACTACCGGCGGGTGGGCCCGGACCTCCGGACCGCCATCCCCATGGCAGTGATAGCCCTGGCGGGCAGTTTCGGCGGGGCGAGCCTTGCTGCCACCCTGCCGGCCGGGGTATTCAAGCCCATCATCGTGGTGGCGCTGGTCGCCGTCGCGCTGTTTACCGCCCTGAAACCCGGGGTCGGTGAGCTGACAGCGCTGCGGCACGACGGCCACAAGCATTACGTCGTTGCCTGCCTCATCGGGGCAGTGATCGGCTTTTACGACGGCCTCATTGGCCCGGGGACGGGATCCTTCCTGGTCATCGCCCTGGTATCCGCCATGGGTTACGCGTTCCTCGAGGCCAGCGCCAAGGCCAAGATCGTGAACATGGCCACCAACGCCGGCGCACTGCTGTTCTTCCTGCCGCACGGATCCATCCTGTGGGGCATCGGCCTGCTGCTCGGGGGAGCCAACATGGCCGGCGGCTACCTTGGCGCACGCACCGCAGTGCAGCAGGGGAGCAAGTTTGTCCGCATTGTCTTCCTGGTGGTTGTTGCGGCCCTGATCATCAAGCTCGGCTACGACGTCTGGCAGGAAAACTTCGCCTGACCGGTCCCTAAAAACTGCTCCTCGTGGCGTGGACCGGCCCGGCGTAGCATGCAGGTATGGCACACGGCGATGACGGGTACACCCCGGCACTGGCGGCCGCAGCGGGGCATGCGCAGGCCTGGCTGGACAGCCTTTCCCACCGCCCCGTGGGACCCAGCCTGCACGCCTCCGAGCTCGCCGCAGTGTTTGGCGGGCCCCTGCCGCCGGCGGGCATGCCCGCCGATGAGGTAGTCAATTTCCTGGCCAACGCAGCGGGGCCGGGGCTCATGGCCATGCCCTCGGGCCGGTTCTTCGGCTGGGTTATCGGCGGGACACTGCCCGCGGCCCTGGCGTCGGACTGGCTGGTCAGTGCCTGGGACCAGAACGCCGGGCTCCGCTATGCAACCCCGGCCACCGCGGCGATTGAGGAAGCCGCCGGGCAGTGGGTCCTGGAGTTGCTGGGCCTGCCTTCGACTGCCGACGTCGGATTCGTCACGGGCGCTACCATGGCAAATTTCACCGGGATGGCGGCCGCCCGCTGGCGGTTGCTCGCCGATGCGGGCTGGGACCTGGACCGGGACGGACTCTTCGGCGCACCCCGGATCCGCTGCTTCGTGGGACGGGAACGGCACGACACCGTGGACCTTGGCCTGCGCTACCTGGGCCTGGGACAGCCAGCGCAGGTCCCCGCCGACGGGCAGGGCCGCCTGGTCCCCGCAGCACTGGACGCCGCCCTTGCCGCCGGCACCGGCCCCGCCCTGGTGTGCCTCCAGGCAGGCAACCTGCACTCCGGCGCCTTCGACCCCTTCACCGAGGCCATCGCCGTTGCCCGCAAACATGGCGCCTGGGTGCACGTTGATGGCGCCTTCGGGCTGTGGGCCGCGGCCGCGCCGGAACTGCGGCACCTCATGCGCGGCTGTGAGGAAGCGGACTCGTGGGGGACGGATGCCCACAAAACCCTGAATGTGCCGTACGACTGCGGCATTGCCATCGTCAGGGACCCGTCAGCCCTGCGGGCCGCCATGGGCCTGCACGCCAGCTATCTCGTCCACGATGCGGAAGGCCCGGGCGACCCGTTCGAGAAGGTCCCGGAACTGTCCCGGCGGGCCCGCGGAGTGCCGGTATGGGCGGCCCTGAAAAGCCTGGGCCGGGACGGCGTGGCAGCCCAGGTGGGCGGACTGGCCTCTGCTGCCACCGCAATCGCCGAAGGCATGGCGGCTTTGGACGGCGTGGAGGTGCTCAACGACGTCGGCTACACCCAGGTGTGCCTGGCTTTTGGCGACGACGACACCACCCGCGCAGTCACAGCCCGCATCATCGAGGAGGGAAGGGTGTGGATGTCCGGCTCACGGTGGCGGGACCGCGACATCCTTCGGGTTTCGGTGAGCAACTGGCATACCTCGGACGACGAGGTGGCCATAGCCGTGGATGCTGTCCGCTCAGCCCTGGCTGCTGTTCGGAACTCCTGACGGTTTTTCGATCGTTCTTCACCGGACGGTGCGGCCCTCTCGGGGTGCGGAGTGCCCTTAGCCGCCCTGGCCGGGTTCCGGCAGCGCATGGGGATGCGGGAGGCCTTCCAAGGTGTTTCCGGCAAGGGTGCTGGCAACCCAGAGGGACCGGGCCAGGTCGCCAGGATGGCGGTGCGACGCGTACCAAAGGGCATTGTCCACCTCCCTGGCGATACCCCATTGCCGGGCTACATCGGGGTCAAGTCCGGCGGCCGTGCTGAAGTCGTTGCAGCGGCTGAGCAGCGCCGGCCCGGCCTGGACTGCCGGCAGGTCTCCAAGGCGGTTCCACAGCAGCGGCGCCACCGCGAACTCCGGCTCGCCGATCATCGGCTGGGGGTCGATCGCCGCGTAACCTGCCGGTGCCGGCGGCCCGTCCGTGCCCGGGCGCGCCAGGATGTTCAGGAAATGGAGGTCGGTGTGGACCAGCAGATCGTGCGCGGACCGGCGTCCCACCGCGCCGCGCGTCTGGCACACCTCCAGGGCTGCCTCCAACAGCCACCTGGGAAACGGCCGGCCCAGCTGCTCCCAGTCCGCTGGAAGGTCGTCACTCCACTGTTCCGCCCTGGCCGCGATGTGACCGAATTCCCGCCACTCAGGGCGGTGGTCAGGGACAATCCCCAGCTGCCGCACCAGCCCGCCCCACACCTGCGCGGCGTCCTCCATCGCCAGGTCCGCCAGCGTCCTGCCGGCGTCGAGGCGTTCCAGGAGCATGGCGCAAGACCCTGCATCAGAGGCCAGCAGCGCAACTGCGCCCCGGCCGTCCCAAAGCGCAAGGGCATGCCGCTCCACCGTTGCCTCGTCGTGGGGAAAAGCGATCTTGAGCGCTGCCGGGGAGCCATCGTGCCGGCGCACCGGCACCACCAAGCCGCCGTGGCCGTTCCACGGCAGGGTCGCAGGCGGCAGGTCAACCGCCAGTTGCCACTGCTCCAAGCGGTCCCGCAGCAGGACCGGAAGGCTGACAAGCCATGCCCTTCCCTCGCTGCTGCGGGCGTAGCGGGCCGAAAGGCCGGGCGGAATGGGGACCGCCGCCGCGGAGCCGCTCACCATGGGGTTGGTCATCCCGTTGTCAGGAATCATGGGATCGGGAATCACGGCGTCAGGAATCACAGCGTCAGGCACCGCGGGGTCAGACAACACCGGAGGCCCCGAGCAGGTTGCCGATCAGGAATGTTGCAGCGAGCGCCAAGGCACCGCCCACCACCACGCGGACGGCGGCGCGTGTTTTTGAACCGCCGCCGATCCAGGCGCCAACTGCCCCCGTCAAGGCCAAAGCCAGCAGGACCGAAATAAAAGTCAGCAGGACCCGGATCTCCGGCGGCGGAAGCAGGATGGCCAGCATGGGCAGGATGGCCCCGACGGTGAACGCGATGGCGGAAGCGAAAGCCGCATGCCAGGGGCTGACGATGTCCGCCTCATCAATGTTGAGCTCGGCGGACAGGTGCGCGGCCAGCACATCGTGGGCGGTAAGCTCCCGGGCAACCTTGGCCGCCGTTTCAGGGGTGAGACCCTTGGCCTGGTAGATGGCGGTCAGCTCGGCCAGTTCCGCTTCCGGTTCTTCCGCCAGTTCGCGGCGTTCCTTCTCGATCAGGGCCCGCTGGCTGTCGCTTTGGCTGCTGACCGACACATATTCGCCCAAGGCCATCGACACTGCACCGCCCACCACTCCGGCGACGCCTGCCGTGAGGATGGGTCCTATTTCGGCGGTGGCCCCGGCCACGCCCACCACAATGGCAGCGACGGAGACAATGCCGTCATTGGCGCCCAGGACGCCAGCCCTGAGCCAGTTCAGCCGGTGCGCAATATCGTTGCCGTGTGGTTCGGTCTCGAGGTGGCTGTTGAGCCCGGGGCTCGCTGCCGTCCCTCCCGGGTCGTCGGCCGGTTGGTCCGCGTTCATCCCATCAGCAAACCACCCATGCCCGCCCATCGCCACCCTGTTGGCGGCTTTCTTCGGGCACGCGACAGAACGAAGCGGGCACGCTGAGACCGCACGGGTTCAGGATGCGGTTGGCGACGTCGTGGGGCCGGCGCTGGCAGGAAGCCTGGCACCGGCAGGGAGGGCGGGCAGTTGGTCGACGTCCAGGGCCAGGCCGGGAACAGGTCCGGGGTCTGCGCCCCACCGCAGGGCCCGTCCGGCGGCAGACTGCAGCGCTGACATTGCCCACTGCCGGTCCTGGCCCTGGGATACCGCCACGACGTCGCCGTAGGCCGCCAGCGTGGCCGCCTCAAGCTTGCCCAAACCGGCGGCCGGTGCTGCCAGGAAGCCAGGATCAAGGACGTACCCGGGCTGTTGCGGCACGGGCGCGCCGCAGGCAGACAGCAGGCGTTCCTCCGCGGCCGCGGCCTGTTCCTTATGCCGGACCAGGAATTCCGACGCCGGTCCCTCCTCCGCGGGCGCCAGCCGGGGGAGTGCCGCCTGGTAGCCGTAGGTGGCCTGGTGCTCCGCGGTGATGGCAGCGGCCAGTGCCTGGCGTATCCCCGCAGCAGTGCCGGGCCCGGTGGTCTCCGGGACGGTGGCCGGCGCCGAAGGCGAGGGGCAGGGCGCTGGGGTTCTCGCTGCCCCGGAAGTCTGTCCCTCAGTTACTCCCGTACCCTCCGTTCCTGACTGTCCCTGCGTTCCTGCGTGTCCCTGCGGCGCGGGCATCCCCGTTGCGGCAGCAAGACGCCCGGCCGCGAGGAGCTGTGCCGTGCCGGTGCCCGCCAGAAGCCGCGCCATGCCGCCGTCGGCCGTTTCCGCGTCCTTGACGCGCGCGGCGCCGCTGTCAGCCAGGGCCTGGACAAATTCGGCGGCAGTTGGGAGGCCGGCACTGGGAAGATCGGCACTGGGAAGATTTGCGCTGGGAAGATTGGCACTGGGGAGGCCGGAAGTGGAAGGTGGTGGGGGCGACGCCGGCGCTGACTCCGGGGCAGGGCCCAGCAGTGCCCTTGCCTGGATGGTCAGCAAGGTCACAACCGGCTCCAGCACGGTGGCGTCCGCGGCACCGGCGGAGGCGAGCTGCATTCCCGCAGTACGCAGGTCCACTGCCTTGCTGAACGCCGCCGCCCGGGCCCGCTCCGAGAAGGAAGGCTGGGCAGGTGCGGGCTTTTCCGCGGGAACCAGGGCAAAACCGAGGCTCAGGACAACCAGCGCGGCAAGGGCGAAGACGGCAAAACGGAGCGGGCGCATGCGGGGGCTGGGGTCCTGGGGGCGGTCTTTCACAACAGACCATGGTGTCACGCTGAAGGGGAACCCGGGTGCACCAATGGCCGGTAAAATAGCTACGCTAGTAAAACCACATCATCTATAGGGAGGCGGCCGGCATCGTGAGCAATGCAGAAGCCACGGCTTCACCAGACCACACCGGTACGGGAAGCGGATCCGCGCCGGCCCACAACCCCGAAGCTGCCCGGCTCCGGGCCCTCCTGGAACCCGCAGTCCAGGCCAACCGCCTGTACCTGGAGGATGTGGCCATCATCCCCGGCTCGCACCGGGTGGTCCACGTCGTGGTGGACCTGCCGCAGGAGGAAAGCGGTGGCGTCAGCCTTGACGTCATTGCGGACATCTCCAAAGTGCTCTCGGATGTACTGGACAACGATCCCAACGACGACGGCCGTCCGTACGACCTCGAAGTGTCCTCGCCCGGCGTGGGGCGCCCCCTGACGGAACCCCGCCACTGGCACCGGGCCCGCGGCCGGATGGTCAAGGTGAACGTGATCCAGGGCGACAACATCACCGGCCGCATCCAGTCCGTGGACGATGGGGGAGTCACCCTGGTCCCCGAGGTCGCCGTCAAAAAGGGCATGAAGCCCCGGCAGGGCGAACCCGTAAAACTTCCTTTCGACAGGATCCGCAACGGAAAAGTCGAGATCGAATTCAGCCACCTCCCCGAGGACGGTCTGGAACCTGAACACAATGGACCTTCTGAGGAGGCCTGATGGATATTGACATGAGCGCACTGAGACTTTTGGAGCGTGAGCGTGAAATCCCGCTGGACCTCCTGATCCCCACCATCGAGCAGGCGCTCCTGGTGGCCTACCACAAGTCACCCGGCGCCTTCGAGAAAGCGCGCGCCGAGCTGGACCGCAAGAGCGGCCACGTCACTATTTGGGCCGTGGAGATTGACGACGACGGCGCCCCCATCGGTGAATTCGAGCACACCCCGGAAGGGTTCGGCCGGATCGCCGCCAGCACTGCTCGCCAGATCATCCTGCAGCGCCTCCGCGATGTCGAGGACGATAACGTCCTGGGCGAATTCAAGGGCCGCGAAGGCGAACTGGTGTCCGGTACCATCCAGCAGGGCAACAACCCGCACATGATCCAGGTAAACCTCGGCTCCATCGAAGCCCTGCTGCCGCCGCCCGAGCAGGTTCCCGGTGAGAAGTACATCCACGGCAACCGCCTTCGCGCGTTGGTCATCGACGTGCACCGCGGGACCAAGGGTCCGTCCGTCACGCTGTCCCGGTCCCACCCGGGCCTGGTCCGCAAGCTCTTCGAACTCGAAGTACCCGAGATCGCCGACCACTCCGTGGAAATCGTTGCCCTGGCCCGCGAAGCCGGCCACCGCACCAAGATCGCCGTCAAGGCGAACACCCCGGGGATCAACGCCAAGGGTGCCTGCATCGGCGAGATGGGCTCACGCGTCCGCGCGGTCATGACCGAGTTGAACGATGAAAAGATCGACATCGTTGACTTCAGCGAGAACCCGGCCACCTTCATCGCCAGCGCACTCTCGCCGTCGCGCGTGAATTCCGTCACCATCACGGACGAAGCCACGCGCTCCGCCCGGGTTGTCGTTCCCGACTACCAGCTGTCGCTGGCCATCGGCAAGGAAGGCCAGAACGCCCGGCTGGCGGCGAAGCTGACCGGCTGGCGCATCGACATCGTCTCCGACGCCGCGGTTTCCCGCGACAAGTAACGTCCAGGCACCGGTGGCTGGCGCGACGCGGCAGCCACCCGGTTTCTGGCAGAACGGCCCGAAGGGGCTAGAATAGATAGGACCGCGCCTAACGGCCGGTAGCCGTGTGCCTTGGGCGTGCTCGTTTCCGTAACTGCGGAACCGGTAAACCTTCGGCCAGCAGAATGAACGTCAGGACGATGACCGTGGCAGAAGTGCTTTCCACCGGAAGTCAACCTGAACGTACCTGCATCGGGTGCCGGAAGAAAGGCCCGCGGTCGCAGTTGCTCCGGCTCGTCGCCGAAGGCAGCGGGTCAACCGCTGTCCTGGTGGATGAACGACGCCGGATGTCTGGCCGGGGTGCATGGCTGCACCCCAGCCAATCGTGCCTGGCTCTGGCGATCAAGCGGCGAGCATTCGGACGTGCCCTTCCGGGCGCAACCGGAACAGCCGCCGTCGAACACTGGATCATGTCAGGTCCGAACGTTGACGCCGCCCCGGTGGCTGCAACACCAACCGTCCAACCTGAAAGCGGGTCAGAAATCTGATGGAAACCCGATGAGTTCCCAGCGATGAGTGCGTAACGATGACAACTTTGTTGCGCTCTGCAATGGGCCCCTTCGCATCAACAGCGGCTGGGGTCCGCAGTAAGAAGTAGACGGTTCGTGCCTGGCTCGGTGCGGACCGAGACAGGAGAAATGTGGCCAAGGTCCGCGTACATGAGCTCGCCAAAGAGCTCGGTATAACTTCCAAAGATGCAGTGACAAAACTGCAGGAACTGGGCGAATTCGTTCGCTCCGCCTCGTCAACCATTGAGGCCCCCGTTGTGCGGAAACTGCGCAACGCCTTCCCCGACGCCGCTGCCAAGTCAGCGGCCCCGGCCGCAGCGCCCGCCGCTGCACCCAAGGCACCTGCCCCCGTGGCAGAATCACGCCCTTCAGCACCGGCTCCCGGCCCCGCTGCGCCCAAGGCTCCGGCCCCCAAGGCACAGGCACCGGCTCCCGCTGCCCCCACCGCACCTGCACAGGCAGAAGCACCGGCTTCGCCGGCCGCCACGCCTGCCGCCCCCGCGGCTCCGTCCGCGGGTGCTCCGTCCACCGGCGCCAAGCCCGGTGCACGCCCGGCACCCAAGGCCGAAACCCAGGCTCCCTCCACCCGTCCGGGTGGATCCACGCCGGGCGGGTCCGGCCCGCGTCCCGGCGGTCCCCGTCCGGGCAACAACCCCTTCGCCACCTCGCAGGGCATGCCCCGCGGCCGCGGCGGAGACGGTGAACGCGCCCCCCGTCCGGGCAACAACCCCTTCGCCACTTCGCAGGGTATGCCCCGCCCCGGTGGCAGCCGTACCGACGGCGACCGCCCCGGTGGTCCCCGTCCCGCAGCAGGTGCAGGCGGACCTCGTCCGGGTGGGCCGCGTCCCGCAGCGGGTGCCGGTGGCCCCCGTCCTGCAGCAGGCGCAGGCGGACCCCGTCCGGGCGCTCCCCGTCCCGGCGGTCCCCGTCCTACTCCCGGCATGATGCCCAACCGCACTGAGCGTCCCGCACCCGCAGGTGCCGGCCGTCCGGGCGGCGGCGGCCGCGGTCCTGGACGCCCTGGTGGCGCTCCCGGTACCGGTGGTCCCGGTGCCGGCGGCGGTGCTCCCGCCGGCGGTGGCTTCGGCAAGGGCGGCCGCGGCCGCGGCGGCACCCAGGGTGCCTTCGGCAAGGGCGGCGCAGGCCGTGGCAAGCAGCGCAAGTCGAAGCGTGCAAAGCGCCAGGAACTTGAGCAGATGAGTGCCCCGTCGCTGGGTGGCGTGAGCGTACCCCGCGGCGACGGCAACACCGTCATCCGGCTCCGCCGTGGCTCGTCCATCACGGACTTTGCCGACAAGATCGAGGCAAACCCCGCCGCACTGGTGACGGT
Source organism: Arthrobacter sp. SDR-2R (assembly GCF_057747955.1). NCBI lineage: Bacteria > Bacillati > Actinomycetota > Actinomycetes > Micrococcales > Micrococcaceae > Arthrobacter > Arthrobacter sp. SDR-2R. Next base: position 3,338,380 of record NZ_CM173231.1, on the reverse strand, counting down.
GCTGTTCCACCTTGGTGAAATGGCCACCGCCACCCAGTCGCTGGACGAGGACACCTTCGCCCTGCTCGGCGAGGAACTGGGCTACAAGCTCCAGGTCGTTTCCCCTGAGGACGAGGAGCGCGAGCTGCTCTCCAGCTTCGACATCGACTTTGATGCCGAACTCGAAGCCGAAGGCGACGAGGAACTGGAAGCACGTCCCCCGGTTGTCACCGTCATGGGCCACGTCGACCACGGTAAGACCCGGCTGCTCGATGCCATCCGCAAGTCCGACGTCATGGCAGGCGAGCACGGTGGCATCACCCAGCACATCGGTGCCTACCAGGTCACGCACAACCACGACGGCAACGACCGCAAGATCACGTTCATCGATACCCCGGGCCACGAGGCGTTCACCGCCATGCGTGCCCGTGGTGCGAAGGTCACCGACATCGCCATCCTGGTGGTCGCAGCGGACGACGGCGTGATGCCGCAGACCGTTGAAGCCCTCAACCACGCCCAGGCGGCCAACGTGCCGATCGTCGTGGCAGTGAACAAGATCGACAAGGAAGGCGCCAACCCGGAGAAGGTCCGCGGCCAGCTGACCGAGTACGGCCTGGTTCCCGAGGAATACGGTGGCGACACCATGTTCGTGGAGGTCTCTGCCCGCCAGAACCTCAACATCGACGAGCTGCTCGAGGCCGTCCTGCTCACCGCGGACGCTGCCCTGGACATGCGCGCCAACCCGAACAAGGACGCCCGCGGCATCGCGATCGAAGCCAACCTGGATAAGGGCCGCGGTGCTGTTGCAACCGTCCTGGTCCAGTCCGGTACCTTGCGCGTCGGCGACACCATCGTGGCAGGCACGGCCCACGGCCGCGTCCGTGCGATGTTCGACGACGACGGCAGCGCCCTGACCGAGGCCGGTCCGTCCCGCCCCGTCCAGGTGCTGGGTCTGTCCAACGTGCCGCGCGCCGGCGACACCTTCTTCGTGACTGCTGACGAGCGCACTGCCCGCCAGATCGCCGAGAAGCGTGAAGCAGCCGACCGCAACGCCGCCCTGGCCAAGCGCCGCAAGCGCATCAGCCTGGAAGACTTCGACCAGGCCGTCGCCGAAGGCAAGATCGACACCCTCAACCTCATCCTCAAGGGTGACGTGTCCGGTGCCGTGGAAGCCCTCGAAGACGCGCTGCTCAAGATCGACGTCGGCGAAGGCGTGCAGCTGCGCGTCATCCACCGCGGTGTGGGTGCCATCACCCAGAACGACGTCAACCTGGCAACGGTCGACTCCGCCGTCATCATCGGCTTCAACGTCAAGCCCGCCGAGCGGGTTGCCGAACTGGCAGACCGCGAAGGCGTGGACATGCGCTTCTACTCCGTCATCTACGCAGCAATCGATGACATCGAGGCAGCGCTCAAGGGCATGCTCAAGCCGGAATACGAAGAAGTCCAGCTCGGCACCGCCGAGGTCCGCGAAGTCTTCCGCTCCTCCAAGTTCGGAAACATCGCCGGCTCGATCGTCCGCTCGGGCATCATCCGACGCAACGCCAAGGCACGCGTCAGCCGCGACGGCAAGATCATCGGTGACAACCTCACCGTTGAGTCGCTCAAGCGCTTCAAGGACGATGCCACCGAGGTCCGCACGGACTTCGAATGTGGTATCGGCCTTGGGTCGTACAACGACATCACCGAAGGCGACATCATCGAGACCTTCGAGATGCGCGAGAAGCCGCGCGTCTAACTCTTGTTAGTCCGTGGCCGGGGCCGTTGGATTTTTCCGGCGGCCCCGCCCCTTCGCTGGGCGGCTTGGGATCTTCGATCCCGCGCCGCCCAGCTTCGGCAGCGGAAATGGCCTTCCCAACACTCGCAAGCTCGCGTCGGGACCCTCGGCTATTTCCTTAGATGCCACTCCCGGGCCGCCGGAAAAAATCCAACGGGTGCGTCATCGGCTCGCTTGGGTGCGTGGCATCCAGACCCTGGGCGCGTTGGCTGACGTTTGCGCCGCCGTCGTACGTCCCAAATTTTTCTTCTTTTAGGAGTTGTTCATGGCTGATCCGGCACGTGCTGCCAAATTGGCGCAGCGGATTAAGGTTGTTGTTGCTGAGGCCCTGGGCCGGAAGGTCAAGGATCCCCGGCTTGAGGGCATTACCGTTACCGATGCCCGCGTGACCAATGATCTGCAGCATGCCACTGTTTACTACACCGTCTTCGGGGACCAGGCTGTCCAGGCCGACGCTGCCAAGGGCCTTGAGAAGGCCAAGGGTGTGCTCCGGCAGGAGGTGGGCCGGAACATCACCGTCCGGCTGACCCCCACCCTCGAGTTCGTGGCCGACCAGATTCCGGTCAACGCCTCCAACCTGGAGGAACTGCTCCGGGAGGCCAAGAAGCGGGATGCCGAGGTTGCCGCCCTTGCCGCCAACGCCCGGCACGCCGGCGACGCGGATCCGTACAAGTCCGACGCGGTCGCCGACGTTGACATCGACGAGGACGACTTCGACGAAGAGGACCTGGACCTCAGCGACGACGAAGACCTCGACGAGGACGCCAACAAGTAGGCAGCGGACTTCCGCAAACACAGCAGCAGGACCCGGAGGCACCTCCGGGTCCTGCTGCGTGTTTGGCTACCGCCTATCGAAGATCAACTTCGATAACCCTGCCGGCAGGCATGGGAGCGGGAGCGTTAGGCATCGACGGATCGGGTTGCGCCGGCAGCGCATCCACGGTGGCGAAGACATCCCCGTCCTTGAACTCAACATCCGCGGGCAGGTTCACCTCCAGGAAACGCGAGCGATCCGCGTCGCAGTTGAACTTCAGGATTTCCCCGCCGAACAGCGATGCCACGTAAATGTCCCCGTTGTCGGCCACGGCCAGACCGGTAGGACTCAGGATATGGTCCGCCCAAACAGTCGTGTCACCGTTCCACGGATTCACCTTGAATATGGCACCGCGAGCACCCAGTTCCGGTCCCTCCGGGCCACCAGGCAGTGACGTGACGTACAACCAGCCGTCCGGACCGATTTCAACATCGGTGGGAACCGGTTCGAACGCGTACTTCTCGCCAACAACGCAGTCAGGAACCGTCATCGTGTGGCCTTCCATGTCAAGTGGAATCTGCAGGCCAGCGGGGACCTTGGCCGGCCTTGGCGGCAGGACCGTCAGTGTGGAAATGGCGCCCGATTTGAGATTTACCTTGAGGATCGCGTTCATGCCGGCGTCAGCCACGTAGGCGGTGCTGTCCTTGACTGCCAAGGCGTACGGGTGGGAATCCACCGTGCCCGTGTATCGGGCGGGTGGGAAGGCCGGCCAGTCTGCCAGGCACTTGTCGCTGACGTCTGGCCCGAAGCCGTAGTGCTGGTCCCCGTCGGGATTGTGCTTCCGTTCGTATTCCGCGAAGTTGGCAATAGTGTCCACATCGCCTCTGGAGTCAATGGACTTCAAGTAGCCCTGGAGCTTGGCCGGATCACCCTGCCCGGCTCCGATGCTTTCCAGGAAGTACGTGGTGCTATCGCGGATTTCCACGCCGGCGACTTCCCAACCCTTCTTGGCGGTGTAGACGTCTTCTGTCGATCCGTCGTGCTCCACACGGGTAAGGACGCCGGCGAAGTCCTGGCTGACACGGACTGATTCGCCCTTGCCAACGGCAAGGTGGAGTGGGGTGAGGAGTCCTGTACCCAGGACTTCAAAGTCCGGGTCGTGAGTGGAGGCAAACGCCGGTGATGCCTGGACCATCATGGCGGCTGCCATGCAGGCGATAAAGGTGAGTTTTCTTTTCATGGGGTACTCCGGGGTGCGAGGCCCTTGCGGGCTGGATGTGGCGCCTCCGTAGAGGCGAAATATATCCCCCGGGCGTCAGCGTAGGCTCCTACCAGCGGGTAGGCGTTGGGGGCCTGCCCCCTTCCTGGCCCCCTTTCCGTCCCCCTATGGGGTGCACATGGCTAGGATCGTGCTATGACCTCCGCAGAACACGGCAACCGGGGCTTACGGCACCCTGCATTTGCCCAGTACCTTGAACAGGCCGTGGAGTTGGCCACACAAAATGTTGGTGAAGGCGGCGGCCCCTTCGGAGCTGTTGTGGTAACACCTGACGGGCGCGTGCATGCCGGGGTCAACAGGGTGACCCGGGACAACGATCCCACTGCCCACGCGGAAGTGGTGGCCATCCGGGTAGCGGCCGCGGCTGCGGCGGACTTCGACCTCACCGGCTCTGTCCTTTACGCGAGCTGCGAGCCGTGCCCCATGTGCCTGGCGTCTGCCTTGTGGGCCAGGATCGGCCACGTCTACTTCGCCGCGGACCGCCACGGCGCCGCTGCGGCAGGCTTCGACGACGCCCTCTTCTACGACTACTTCAGCGGCGCGGACCCGGAGCTGATGCCCGTCACCAGGAGTGACATCCCGACGTCGGACGTCCCCTTCCAGGCGTGGCGCGCCTTTGACAGCAGGAAGGAATACTAGCCATGGAATCCGCCCTACTCCGCTGCCCCGCCTGCGGTAAGACCAACCGGGTGCCGGCCCAGGCCTCCGGACATCCCCGCTGCGGCAACTGCAAGGCGGACCTGCCCTGGATCGTGTCCGCGGGCGACAGCGACTTCGCCGCCGTGGCGGAGCAGTCGCCGGTTCCGGTGCTGGTGGATTTCTGGGCCGCCTGGTGCGGGCCCTGCCGCATGGTAAGCCCCGTCCTGGACCAGCTGGCCCGGGAGCGGCCCGGGAAGATCAAGCTGGTGAAGGTGGATGTGGACGCGTCTCCGGGCCTGTCGCGGCGGTTCGACGTCCAGGCCATTCCAACCCTCATGGTTCTGGTCGACGGAAAGGTCGCAGCCCGCCAGGCCGGCGCCGCACCGGCGGGCGTCCTCCGTTCCTGGCTGGACAAGGCCCTCGCCGGCGCCCGCAGCTAACAGAGCAGGCAGCTTCGCCGGCCGGCCAAGCCAGGTATCAACCCAGGACGTCAGGGCCGGCCGTCCGGAAGCCGGGACAGCCCGTCCAGCAGATCCTGCTTCCGGCCGCACAGCGCGATCCGGACCCACCCTTCGCCGATGGAGCCGAAGGCGGTCCCTGGGGCCAGCGCCACACCGGAATCCGCCAGGAAACGCCGAACCCAGGCCCGCACGTCCCCGCCGGTCACATGGGACATATCGGCCCAAAGGTAGAACGCCCCCTGCGCCGGCAGATAGCGGATCCCTTTTGCGGTGAGGACTGCCGAGGCGGCATCCCGGTTCTCCCGGTAGTGCTGGTGGGCGTGCCGGACGTAGTCCTGCGGCCCGGTCAGGGCAGCCAGCGCCGCGTACTGCGGCGCTGACGCCACGCACGACACGATGGATTCCATCACGTTGTCCATCTGCTGTTTGAGGCCGGGCGGGCAGATGAGCGCGCCGATTCGCAGACCCGTCAGGCCGTACGTCTTGGACAGTGTCAGCGAAGTGAACACGCGTGCATCCGCCGGGGTGCCGCCGTCGAACCTTGCCGGGCTGACGTGGGGAACATCGTAAGTGAACGCCTCGTAGCACTCGTCCGAAACCACCCAAATGTCATGCCGGCGGGCCAGGTCCATCAATTCCCGGACCACTTCTTCACCCAGCACTGCTCCGAGGGGGTTGGACGGGGAATTGAGCACCAGCACCCGGGTGCGGCTGGTGATGAGGGCCTCCACGTCGGCAACCTGTGGCTGGAAGCTGTGTTCGGGGCGCAGCGGATAGCCCACCGGCACGGCACCGAGCAACCGGCTGGTCATCGCAAAGGTGGGGTAGCCCGGGTTGGGGATCAGGATTTCGTCGCCGGGGGACAGCAGCAGGCTCATGGTGAAATGCAGGCCCTGCTGCGCCCCGACCACCACGTAGACGCGGTCAGCACCGACGTCCACCCCTTGTTCTTCCCGGAACCTGGCAGCGAACGCTTCCCGAAGGGCGGGGATCCCGGCGTTGGGTGTGTAGTTGGTTTCATCGCGGTCCAGGCAGGCGATGCCTGCGTCCAGGACATGGCGGGGGAGCGGGAAACCCGGCTCCCCGATACTCAACACAATGGCGCCGGGAGTACGCCACGCGGCCTCGGTGATCTCGCGGATCTGGTTGACGGGCACGTCGCGGACATGGGCGGCAAGCTCAGGCATGGCAGCCATCCTAGCCGTCCCCGTCGGGCTGCCGCGGTGCGTCCGGGACCGGGGTGGTGGCGTGGGCCGGCGGGCCAACCAGCGCCGATATACTGGGAGGCGTGCTTTCTGGACTGGTGATAGTGGACAAGCCGCAGGGATGGACCAGCCATGATGTGGTTGGCCGGATGCGGCGCCTCGCAGGTACCCGGAAAGTAGGGCACGCCGGAACCCTGGATCCCATGGCCACGGGCGTCCTGGTGGTCGGCATCAACAAGGCCACGCGCCTGCTGACCTACATCGTGGGCACCTCAAAGACCTACACCGCCACCATCCGGCTGGGCCAGGCCACCGTCACGGACGACGCGGAAGGGGAGGTCACGGCCACGGCCGGCACTTCCGGTGTCACTGAGCAGGCAATTCACGACGGCGTCGCGGCACTCACAGGCGACATCGAGCAGGTGCCAAGCAGCGTCAGCGCCATCAAAGTGAACGGCGAACGCGCCTACGCGCGCGTCCGGTCCGGCGAGGATGTGAAGCTGGCCGCACGCCCTGTCACCATCCACCGGTTCGAGGTGCACGCCGTCCGGCGGGATCCGGCGGCGGGTGTGATTGACCTCGACGTCACCGTTGAATGCTCCTCGGGCACATACATCCGTGCCCTGGCCCGGGACCTTGGCAATGCGCTGGGTGTTGGAGGGCATCTCACTGCCCTCCGCAGGACCCATGTGGGCCCCTATTCGCTGGACCAGGCGCGCACGCTCGAACAGCTCGCCGAAGAGCTCAACGTCCTGGAAATGTCGCAGGCTGCCCGGGCACTGATGCCCAACCGCGAACTCAGCGCCGAGGAAACCACGGAGATATCCTTCGGGCGGCGGATCGCTGCCGGCGCGGCCCCCGGCGCTCCCGGCGCCGCCACTGTGGAGCATCCGGCCGCCGCCTTCGCTCCCGACGGCAGCCTCGTGGCCCTTCTTGCCGACGCAGGCAGTTACGCCAAGCCGGTGCTCGTCTTCGCCCCCGGCGCCGGGACGGCCGCAACCGCCGCCGCGGAGGCCTGACACGTGGACGCATATTTTTGGATCATCCTCGTGGTCGGCCTGGTGTCCACGCTGGTGTGCCTGGGTGCGGGCATCCTCAAGAAGGCGCCGAACGACGTCACCATCCTCTCCGTCGCAGCCGTGGAAGCGGCCCTGGTGGTGTACCTGGTGGGGTCCATCGTGCGCGTGATCGCCGGCGAACCGATTGCCGGGGAGGCGTGGGAGTTTTGGGGCTACATGGCCACCGCCATGCTCCTGCCGCCGGCGGCAATCTACTGGTCCATTTTGGAGCGCACCCGGTGGAGCAACTTTGTCCTGGCCGCGGTCGGCGTCACGGCACTCGTCATGGCCGCCCGAATGAACCAGATCTGGTACTGAAGTGGAAGAAGCAGCAGGAATGAACGACAAGCAAGCCCCGGCGGCTCCCGGCGAGGCACCCACCCGCAATACCCGCAATACCGGGCCAGGCCGCCTGCTGATTGCCGTGTACGGCGTTTTCGCGATCTCGGCCACGGCCCGGGCCGGATACCAGATCCTCACCAAGTTCTCCGAGGCTCCGCTGGCCTATCTGCTCTCCGCCTTCGCCGCGCTGGTGTACGTGGTGGCCACGGTGTCGCTGGCCAGGGCCGGAACCACCTGGTTCAAGGTCTCCGTTGCCGCGGTGCTGGTTGAACTCGTGGGCGTCCTGGTGGTGGGTACCCTGAGCATCCTGGACTCCGTGCAGTTCCCGCACGAGACCGTGTGGTCCCTGTTTGGCCGCGGCTATGGCTTCATTCCGCTGCTGCTGCCCATCCTGGGACTGGTGTGGCTCTACCGGCGCCGGCCTTCGGTGGCGGCTGAAGCGCGTTCCAAAGCCGCGCAGTGATGTCAAAGGCAGCACAGTGAATCCGGGTAACCTTGAAGAGTTCCGCGGCCGGCATGGTTCCGGAATGTGGCTTGCAGGCAGCTTAAGGCGAGGGTGATGGTTTACATCTGGAACGATCCGTCCGATGTCCCGGCGGATTTCGGCCCATCTGTTGTCACTTTCGGCAACTTCGACGGTGTTCACCGCGGCCACCAGCAGGTGCTGTCCCAGCTGATCCGCTCGGCCCGCCTTTCCCACGCCAAGGCTGTGGCCGTGACCTTCGACCCCCACCCGGCGGTAATCCACCGGCCCGAGGCCGCGCCCGAGCTCATCATGGGCCTGGACGACAAACTGGACGCGCTGGGCGGACTCGGACTGGACGCCATTTTGGTGATCAAGTACTCACTGGATCTGGCCAGCCTCACGGCTGAGGAATTCGTGGAGCAGTACCTGGTGGACTGCCTCCACGCCAGCCACGTGGTGATCGGCCACGACGCCCGCTTTGGACGGGGCAACTCCGGAGACCTGGACACCATGAAGGCGCTGGGCGACAAGTTCGGCTTCGATGTCCAGGTCATCAGCGAGTTCGGCGCCGAGGGCTACCCCCTGCATGACGACGACGGCACGGACCGGCGCTGCTCCTCCACCTGGGTGCGCGAAGCCTTGCAGGAAGGCGATGTTGCCACCGCCGCCTCGGTCCTGGGCCGCCCGCACAGAATGCGCGGCGAAGTGGTTCACGGGGCAGCCCGCGGCCGCGCCCTCGGCTTCCCCACGGCAAACCTTTCCTCGAACGCCACGGGGCTGATCCCCGCGGACGGCATCTATGCGGGCTGGCTGGTGGACCAGGCGGGCACGCGCTGGCCTGCTGCGATCTCGGTGGGGTCCAATCCCACGTTCGAGGGCGTGAGCCGCCAGGTGGAGGCGCACGTCATCGACAGGCCCAAGGAGGCCGTGGAGGACTTCGATCTGTACGGCCAGACAGTGATTGTTGAATTCGTGGCGCGGCTTCGCGGCATGGTGGCCTACCGTGGCCCTGAGGCACTGGTGGAACAAATGCGGCTGGATGTGGCCCAGGCCCACCAGCTCCTCAGCCACCACTGACTGCAGCATCCGCCGGTTGCAAAACGTGGCTGCAACAACGGGGTGACAACAACGAAAGGCAGCACGTGTCCGTCGAAAAGAACACCCGCAAGCTGGATGAGGGGATTGTCCGCGACTTCAGCTCGCGGATGAGCTACGCCTCCTACCTGCAGCTTCCCACGCTGCTCAGCGCGCAGCAGCCGGTCAGCCAGCCCGAGCACCATGATGAACTGCTGTTCATCATCCAGCACCAGACCACGGAGCTGTGGCTGAAGCTGGTCCTGCACGAGCTGCGCAGCGCGGCCGCGTGGCTCCGCGGGGATGACCTCGGTTCCGCGCTCAAGGGCATTGCCCGGGTCAAGCACATCCAGAAGACCCTTACCGAACAATGGTCTGTCCTGGCCACCCTGACACCCACCGAGTATTCGCAGTTCCGGGGCTTCCTGGGCAACTCGTCAGGGTTCCAGTCGGCCCAGTACCGGGCGGTGGAATTCGTCCTTGGGAACAAGAACAGCAAGATGCTGCCCGTCTTCGAATCCGATCCGCAAGCCCACGCCATGCTGGCCGATCTGCTTGCTGCCCCCAGCATCTACGACGAGTTCCTGGCCTATCTCGCGCGGCAGGGCTTCGATGTGCCGGGATCGGTCCTGGACCGTGATGTGACCCGGGCCCATGAGTTCACCCCGGAACTGGTCCCGCTTTTCAAGCACATCTATGAAAACGCGGCGGACAACTGGGCTGCCTACGAGGCATGCGAGGAACTGGTGGACCTGGAGGACAACTTCCAGCTCTGGCGGTTCCGGCACCTGCGCACCGTGCAGCGGACCATCGGCATGAAGACCGGCACCGGGGGATCCAGCGGTGTGACCTTCCTGCAAAAGGCCCTTGAACTGACGTTCTTCCCGGAATTATTCGCTGTCAGGACGGAGATCGGACAATGAGCATCCATCAGGAAAACCACCTCGATGTGTCTGCCGAAGCGCTCCGCCGGCGCGCCGAAGAGCTGGACCGCCGGGACCCCCTGGCACACTACCGGGACCTTTTCATTGGAACGGACACACCGCTGTCCTACCTGGACGGCAACTCCCTGGGCCGGCCCCTGACGCGCACTGCCGACGACGTCGCCGCCTTCATCCGGGACGAGTGGGGCGGACGCCTCATCCGTGGCTGGGACGAACAGTGGCTCAGCATGCCGCAGGCCATCGGGGACCAGCTCGGCCGCGCCGTCCTCGGAGCTGCTCCGGGGCAGACCATCATTGCCGATTCCACCACCGTGGTCCTCTACAAGCTGATCCGCGCGGCCCTGGCCGCCGTAAAGGATCCAGACCGCAGCGAGCTGGTGCTGGATACGGAAAACTTTCCCACGGACCGCTACCTGGTGGAGGGCATCGCCCTCGAGGAAGGCCTCACCCTGCGCTGGATCGAGCCCGACCCGGCCGCCGGGGTGACCCTTGACCAGGTGCGCCAGGCCACCGGACCGAGGACCGCCGTCGTCCTCCTCAGCCAGATCGCCTACCGATCAGGCCACCTCGCGGACCTGCCGGGGATCACCGCGGCAGTGCACGACGCCGGCGCGCTGGTGGTGTGGGACCTGTGCCATTCCGCGGGGTCGGTGGAGATCGACCTGGACGGTGCCGACGTGGACTTCGCAGCCGGCTGCACCTACAAGTACCTCAACGGGGGCCCGGGCTCGCCTGCTTTCGCCTACGTCAATGCCCGGCACCTGCCCTCGTTGAACCAGCCCATCTGGGGCTGGATGGGGCGGAAGGACGCCTTCGAGATGGCCGCCGGCTATGAACCTGCCGCCGGCATCCGGGGCTTCCTCAGCGGCACCCCCGCCATTTTCGGCATGATCGCCATGCGGGGAACCCTGGACCTCATCGAGGAAGCCACCATGGCTGCCATCCGGGAGAAGTCCCTGGCCCTGACCGCATTCGCCGTGGAGGTCTTCGATGCCTGGCTGGCCCCGCTGGGAGCCGAACTGGCGTCGCCGCGGAACCCGGGGGAGCGGGGCGGGCATATCACGGTGGACCATCCCAACTTCACCAAGGCCACCGTGGAAGCGCTCTGGGAAGGGGACGTCATCCCTGACTTCCGATCTCCCCATGGCATCCGGGTGGGGTTGTCGCCGTTGAGCACCAGTTTTGCGGAAGTGCTCCAGGGCATGGCAGCGATCCGGGCCCGGCTGCAGGGCTGACGGCGCACTGTTTCGACAAGGTTAGGCCGCGCCCGGTAAACTGGACGATGGATCCGGCTGCAGTCCGTGGCGGCTGGTTCCTGTTGTAGTCGGCCTTCTCCGGTTATCCGGATCAGGACCAACACGGCAGACCCGGCAGTGAATTACTGACCTGGGCCCTCACGGCACATCCCAAGGAGATATTGTGGCACTTGACGCCGCTGTAAAGCAGTCCATCATCAAGGAATACGCAACTGGCGAAGGTGACACCGGTTCACCCGAGGTCCAGGTTGCTGTCCTGACCCAGCGGATCAAGGATCTGACTGAGCACATGAAGGAGCACAAGCACGACTACCACACCCAGCGCGGTCTGCTGGCCATGGTTGGTCGTCGCAAGCGCATGCTGAGCTACCTCAAGAAGACTGACATCGCCCGCTACCGTTCGCTCATCGAGCGTCTCGGCCTGCGCCGCTAGTCACACTTTGGGGCGGCCCTTTCCCTCCGGAACGGGCCGCCTTCCTTCAAATAAAAACTAAACAGGAGGATCAACCGCATCACGCATTCGCGGTCCTCGGTAGTGATCCCCGGGAACGGCTTCGTTGACTGAAGCCGGCGGCCCGTGGGTCTCGATCGATGACCGGGTGCAGGGCCAGTAGACAGATGCTGGCTGGGTTGATGCGGCTGGACTTCCGTAAATAGAAACGGAGGTGACTCTCTTGGAGGGTCCCGAAATCCAGTTCTCGGAAGCAGTCATTGACAATGGCCGTTTCGGCAAGCGCGTAATCCGCTTTGAAACCGGCCGCCTCGCCAAGCAGGCAGCGGGCGCAGCAATGGTGTACATCGACGATGACACCGCCCTGCTGTCCGCAACCACCGCCGGCAAGCACCCGCGTGAAGGCTTCGACTTCTTCCCGCTCACGGTCGACGTCGAAGAGCGCATGTACGCTGCCGGCCGTATCCCGGGCTCGTTCTTCCGCCGCGAAGGCCGCCCGTCCACCGAAGCCATCCTGGCCTGCCGCCTGATGGACCGCCCGCTGCGCCCCGCCTTCATCAAGGGCCTGCGCAACGAGGTCCAGATCGTGGTCACCGTCCTGGCCATCAACCCCGATGAGCTGTACGACGTCGTTGCCATCAACGCTTCCTCGATGTCCACCCAGCTGTCCGGCCTCCCGTTCTCCGGCCCCATCGGCGGCGTCCGCGTTGCCCTGGTCAACGACGAAAACGGATCGCAGTGGGTTGCCTTCCCCAAGCACTCGCAGCTGGAAAACTCCGTGTTCAACATGGTGGTTGCAGGCCGCGTTGCCGGTGACGACGTCGCCATCATGATGGTCGAGGCCGAAGCAACCGACAACTCCTGGAACCTCATCAAGGAACAGGGCGCCAGCGCCCCCACCGAAGAGGTTGTGGCCGAGGGCCTGGAGGCTGCCAAGCCGTTCATCAAGGCACTCTGCGACGCCCAGGCCGACCTCGCCGCACGCGCTGCAAAGCCCACGGTCGAGTTCCCGGTCTTCCTGGACTACGAAGACGACGCTTACGCCGCCGTCGAATCCGCTGCCGCCGAAAAGCTCGCCGCTGTCTTCCAGATCGCCGACAAGCAGGAACGCGACAACGCCTCCGACGTGCTCAAGGACGAGGTCCTCGCCGGCCTGGCAGGCCAGTTCGAAGGCCGCGAAAAGGAGCTGTCCGCTGCTTTCCGCTCCGTCACCAAGCACGTTGTGCGCCAGCGCATCCTCAAGGACCAGATCCGCATTGACGGCCGCGGCCTGACGGACATCCGCCAGCTCACCGCAGAGGTCGAGGTTCTGCCCCGCGTTCACGGTTCGGCCATCTTCGAGCGCGGCGAGACCCAGATCATGGGTGTCACCACGCTGAACATGCTCAAGATGGAACAGCAGATCGACTCGCTGTCTCCCGTCACCCGCAAGCGCTACATGCACAACTACAACTTCCCGCCGTACTCCACCGGTGAGACCGGCCGCGTGGGCTCGCCCAAGCGCCGCGAAATCGGCCACGGTGCCCTGGCAGAGCGCGCCATCGTGCCCGTGCTGCCGTCCCGCGAGGAATTCCCGTACGCCATCCGCCAGGTATCCGAGGCCCTCGGCTCCAACGGCTCCACGTCGATGGGTTCCGTCTGCGCCTCCACCCTGTCCCTGCTGAACGCCGGTGTGCCCCTGAAGGCCGCCGTCGCCGGCATCGCCATGGGCCTGGTGTCCGACCAGGTTGACGGCCAGACCCGCTACGCGGCACTGACCGACATCCTCGGCGCCGAAGACGCCTTCGGTGACATGGACTTCAAGGTTGCCGGTACCGCCGAGTTCGTCACGGCCATCCAGCTGGACACCAAACTCGACGGCATCCCCGCTTCCGTGCTCGCGGCAGCCCTGAAGCAGGCCCGAGAGGCGCGCCTGCACATCCTCGAGGTCATCAACTCGGCCATCGACACCCCGGACGAGCTCTCCGAGTTCGCACCGCGCGTCATCGCCGTCAAGATCCCCGTGGACAAGATCGGCGAGGTCATCGGCCCCAAGGGCAAGATGATCAACCAGATCCAGGAAGACACCGGCGCCGACATCTCCATCGAGGACGACGGCACGGTCTACATTGGCGCCACGAACGGTCCGTCTGCAGATGCAGCACGCTCCGCCATCAACGCCATCGCCAACCCGCAGGTCCCGGAGATCGGCGAGCGTTACCTGGGCACGGTGGTCAAGACCACCACCTTCGGTGCCTTCGTGTCGCTGACCCCGGGCAAGGACGGCCTGCTGCACATCTCCGAGCTGCGCAAGATCGCCGGCGGCAAGCGGGTGGACAACGTTGACGACGTTGTTTCCGTGGGCCAGAAGATCCAGGTGGAAATCACCAAGATCGATGACCGCGGAAAGCTGTCCCTGTCTCCGGTCGTGGCTGAAGAGGAAGGCGCCGACGACACCGAGCGCGTTCACGCCACGGAGCCTGCTGAAGGCGCTGAGGTCTAACAGCAGGGGCTTCCCGGCATAAGCATGAATCGGCGGGACCGGTGGATGATCCACCGGTCCCGCCGCTGTTACGATGGCAGCCAGATCCGGCTGCCCGTCCTGAAAGGCATCAATGACTGTTGTACCCCTGCCGCTTGAGCAGAACCACGCCGGCGACACCCTGGTCCACGGCTCCGACGGCGGGTCCGAGGTGCGGCGTTCAGTGCTGCCAGGGGGAGTGCGGGTACTGACCGAGGCGATGCCGGGACAGCGGTCTGCCACCATCGGCTTCTGGGTGGGCGTCGGATCCCGTGACGAGGCACCCGGCCAGCACGGGTCCACCCACTTCCTTGAACACCTGCTGTTCAAGGGCACCAAGCGCCGCACGGCCTTGGAGATTGCTTCCGCGTTTGACGAGGTGGGCGGCGAATCGAACGCGGCAACGGCCAAGGAAAGCACCTGCTACTTTGCGCGGGTGCTGGACTCGGACCTTCCCATGGCCATCGACGTCATCGCTGACATGATCACCGGCGCCGTGCTGGATCCTGACGAGATGGAGCAGGAACGGGACGTCATCCTGGAAGAAATTGCCATGGACAGTGATGACCCCACTGATGTGGCGCACGAGCACTTCGTCGCCGCGGTCCTCGGCAGCCATCCGCTGGGACGGCCCATCGGCGGCACTCCCGCCGCCATCAAGGCCGTAGCCCGCGATTCCGTGTGGGAGCACTACCGCAGGTACTACAAGCCGGAAGAGCTGGTCATTACCGCCGCCGGCGGCCTGGACCACGACGTCGTATGCGGACTCGTGGTGGATGCCCTCCAGACCGCGGGCTGGTCGCTTAAGCCGGACGCCGCGCCGGTGCAGCGGCGTTCCACCGAACGTGCCCTGATCACGGGAACGGCGGGCCTGCATGTGGTCAAGCGGGCCGTGGAGCAGGCGAACATCATCATGGGCTGCCCCACGATCGTTGCCACCGATGAACGCCGCTACGTCATGAGTGTCCTGAACGCGGTCCTGGGCGGCGGCATGTCCTCGCGGCTGTTCCAGGAAGTCCGTGAGAAGCGCGGGCTGGTTTACTCCACTTACTCCTTTGCCTCGTCCTACGCCGACGCCGGCTACTTTGGGATGTACGCGGGCTGCACGCCGCCCAAGGTCCGGCAGGTGCTGGACCTGCTGGCTGTGGAGCTCGACAAGCTCGCGGAACACGGGATTTCAGACGACGAACTGCGCAAGGCCGTGGGACAACTGGGCGGCGGAATCGTCCTGGCACTGGAGGACACCGGCTCCCGGATGTCCCGGCTGGGCCGCGCCGAACTGGTGTCCGGCGAGTACCAGGACATTGACGAAACACTGCGGCTGATCAAAGCCGTCACCACGGAACAGGTCCAGGAACTTGCCGCCGAACTCGCCGCCGCGCCCCGGACCGTCACCGTGGTTGGCCCGTTCGACGAGACCGAAACCTTCGGCCTGTAGCACCCCGCGCCGCGGAGATGCCGCGGAGACGCTGGCGGCCCGGCTCTGCAGAGTCCATCCTGAGTGGGGAGTGATTCTTCAACAGGGGAAGGCGGAACGGTGAACGGGCCAGGAGCGGAGCACGGACATCCGGCGTTAACGAACCTGCTGGGTCACTGGCAGGGCTTTACACACGTGGCTGCCGGTCCCTGGGGGCCGGAACACCGCGTGAGCGCCCAGGTGTCCTACACGCAGGTTGCCGGGGGTCTCGGCGTGGTGCAGAGCTACCGGCACATTGAACCGGACGGCAGCCACTTCGAAGGCCACGGCATCTTCACGATCGATCCGGTCCACGACGACGTGCTGTGGTACTACGTTGACAGCACCGGCGTGCCGCCCGGCAACGCCGCCCGCTGTACCTGGCGCGACGGCGTCCTCCGTGTTGAACGCCGCAATGCCGGAGGCTGGACGCGCCACTCCATCGAGGTGGCGAACGGTGTCCTGACACACGTCACCGAATTGCGTTCGCCCGGGCGGGACGACGGCGGCGACGCGCCGGAGGCCGGTGTGGACGGCGAGGCTTTGTCCTACAGGCCATTCATGCGCTCGGAATTTCACCGCGCCTGAGGCATGGGCTACGATGCCGCCTCGATAATGCGCGTTTTCGGTGCACCGGCGAGGGCAGGGGCGTTGGCGGGCGAACGCCATACCTGTGTTCGAAGGTTCGTGAGCAGCTGCTCTGCCTGGGCCAGGTCCGCGAAGTCGAGTTCCACAACAATGTATTGCGGTTCGCCCACGGGCCGGCCTATCCGGTGCGCGAGAACCCCTGACGCGGACCGGCCCACCGGATCCCGGTCGAATGCCGCCTTCCACGTGCTGAAATCGGTGATGCTGTGTTCGATCTGCAGGGTGAACATCCCAGTCTCCTTACTCGTCCCGCCAGGTTGGAGGACGCTCCACGCTGCTAAAGCTAGACGGTCCGGGCTGCGGCGGGTATCCCAGAATTCTGGGTGGCAGCGCCTCCGGGTTGCCCGGGATGGCCGGAGCATACTTGGAACATGACCAAGGGCTGGGCTGGAAACCGGAGCCAGGAGCGCATCCGACTCCTGGCAGGCTCGGACCTGGATCACCAAGCTCTCCGGACAGCGATTCTGGCAGAAGTGGCCACCATGGTGCCTTTCGATGCATTCGTTTGGCCGTTGTGTGATCCCGTCACGACGGTAGGGATGGCGCCGAGGGCCAGGATTCCCTGCCCTCAGGAATTGCCCACACTTATCCGCCTCAAGTACCTCTCCGGGGCCGGCCGCTGGACCGAGCTGATGCATTCGCCGGTGCCGGCGGCATCCCTCCTGAAGGCAACGCAGGGAGAGCCCTCCCGCAGCCCGGTGTGGAGTGGCGTGTTGCAACGCTATGGGGTCCGCGATGTACTGTCCGTCGTGTTTGCCGACAAGTATGGGTGCTGGGCCTGGCTCGATTTGTGGCGGACGGGCGATTCGGTCCCCTTCACGGATGAGGAAACTGCGTACCTGGGCGAGCCCGCAGCGGCAGTGACCGCCGGCCTGCGGAGGTCCGTGGCCAGGCAGTTTCGGACTCGACTGGAACCGGAACCTGGCCCGGACCCGGCCGCCGGGACAGGAGCCGGGCAGCCCGGATTGCCGGAGCAGGCTGTCCTCACCCTGGACGACGATCTGGCGATAGCTGGCCGAACGGCGTCCGTGGACGACTGGCTGCAGCTGCTTCAGCCTGGTCCGGTCCCTCACGATCATGTGCCTGCTGAGGTGTTGAACGTTGCTGCCCAGCTGGCGGCAAGGGAAGCACTGGTGGACACCCACGCCGCGGAATGCAGGGTGTACGTCGGGGCGGGCCGCTGGGCCTCCCTGCGGGCCAACCGCATGGAGTCGGGAGTGTCCGGACCCACTCCACCGGTGGCCGTGACGATTCAGGCCAGCACGCCTGCCGCGCGGCTTGACATGTTTGCCCGGGCGTTTGGCCTGACACCCCGGCAGGGGGAACTGCTGTGGCTCACTGCAACAGGGGCCGATACGGCAGCCATGGCGGATGCCCAGGGCGTGACACCGTACACGGTCCAGGACCAATTCAAGCAACTCTTCCAGGCTTGCGGAGTCCACAGCCGGGCGTCACTGCTGGCCATTGCCCTGGGAACGGGGGCCCGGGTCTAGCGGTGGGCCGTCGTCTCCTGGAGCCACGCGTTGACGCACATGCCCCTGGGGAAGTCCTACGACAAGAGCACGTCCCAATTCCCCGCCGGGTCTGGCGGCAGGAAGAACGGCATGGCGTAGAAATCGTCCCACAAAGGATCTGTTGGCGGGAGTTGATCCGGCTCAAGCAAGTTCCCGCCAGGCGGCTCCTCGCTTGGCACCTCCAGCCACTCCGGCATGTCAGCCAGCAACTGGCACCATTGCGGCAGCCCAAACGGCAGATCGCGCCGCAATTCAGGCGGTGGTGGTTCCCGTAGCCCCGCTTCGTCCGCTTTCCGGGGTGTGCCCAACCCTCCCGGTGGGTTCAAGACTGCCGGTGGGTCTGGCGCTGCCGGCGGGTTCAAGACTGCCGCTGCGGATTGCCCGGACACGGTGCTGTTCCTCCGCAGAAGCCCTGGCGGCCAGTGGGTTGGTTGGGGGTCTTGGTGTTCGGGGTTGTAGTGGCGGCCTGTGGGTGAGGTCCAGCCGGGTGGTCCGTTGTTGGTGGCGGGGTCGGGGGTCCAGGTGCGGGCGTGCTTCAAGCGGTGATGTTTGGGGCACAGCTGCGCCAGGTTCCGGACGGCTGTTCTGCCGCCGTGTTCCCAGGCGGTGAGGTGGTCGGTGTGGTTGTCGGGGGTGTGGTTGGTGCAGCCGGGGAAGGTGCATTTCCGGTCCCGCATGCGGATCCATTGTTTGATGGTTTCGGGGAGCCGGTAGCGGGTGCGTCCGATCTCCAGGGGTGCCCCGTCGCGGGGGTCGACCAGGACGCGGTAGAACGACTCCGCCCCGTCCGCGACAAGCCTCCGCGCCATCGACGCCGGGATCGGGCCCAGGCCGTCCAGCACCGCCGGCTCATCGGTGAGGCCGAGCAGGGCGAAGACCGGGACGGTGACCAGGACATCGGCCCGCGGGGTGGGGACCTTGCCAACATCACCAGTGCTCCCTGTGCCGGAAACGCTGCCTGCGCCCGTTCCCGCCGTATCACCTGTAGCCCGTGCAGCCCCACCCACAGCAGCCTCGGCCGTGGCCGTGGTGTTTCCTGCGCCGAGGAGGAGTGATGCTGCGATGTCGGGGCGGAGTTGGGTGAGGGTGCGGGGCTCGTCAGGGCCCTGCAGGCCGCGGGCGGTGGCGGTGGTGCGGTTCCAGATGGCGCAGGCGGTGTCGCCGGGGAGGTAGAGCGAGAGCCAGGCCATGCCGTCACGGTCCGGGGTGTATTCCATCCGCCGGTCCGCCACACCTTTGGCGTGGCGTTTTTCGAGGGTTTCGGGGTGGTGGCGTTCCCGCCAGGCGCGGACCTTGGCGCGGAACCGGGCGGGCACCAGTTCACCGGGCGCGGCGCCGCGGGCGGGGTTGGGGGCGTCGGGGTCGAAGAAGTGCGCCACCAAGGCAGCAGCCCCGTCCGGGGTGAGCCCTTCGGTTTCATCGGCGACAATCCTGGCATGCTGCCACGACACGGCACCGGCTGACAGGGCGCCCAGGAGCGGCGGCAGGGAACACACCCGCCGGGATTGTTCCACCAAAGCGCCTGCGGCCGCGGAACTGATGCTCAGGACACCGGCGATCTCCTCCACCGCGGACATCTCCGAAAACATGCGCTCATCCACCGGGGCGTCGGGGGCAAGCAGTGCCTGCTGGAAACCGACGCACTCCACGGCATCACGAGCTTTGACCGCAGCGAGCTGAGCCTCGACCCGGGAGACTGCCTCCAGCCGTTCCAGCCGGAGCTCATACCGCCGCTGCAGCACATCGACATCAGCGCCAACACCGGTCCCGGCGGCAAGGAAATGATCCTCACGGTCCAGCGCATCGAGGGCAGCAACAGAGGCAGAAACACCCTCCAAAACCACCCCAACACCCGTGCCGATTCCCATGGAAACATCATCCAACAGGGGTCTGACATTCAAAGCCACGGCAGCTTTGGCAAGGCCAGGGCGGCTGCTGCCCATTCGCCTGGACGTGCGCGAATACTTACCCGCCGGCGAACGGAGGCAGTACGTCCACCACGTCGTCCGGACCAAGGACCGCCGCCTGGTCCCGTACGGCCACCTCATTGAGCAGGAAGCTGCTGCGGGAAAGAAGCCGGGAAAGGGGCGGGGTCCCGGCAGGGGGTTCAGGGCGGTCCACGGCCAGCACGGCCTCGAGCAGGTCCGCCACGGTGGCGCCCTGGGGAAGGTTGAACTTTTCTTCCTCGAAGCCTGCCGCAGCGCGTGCGGCAGCAAAATAACGTACAAGCATCCCGGTCAGCCCCCGATAGCACTCATGCTGCGGTCCGGCTGGACGAAGTCCGGAGCATCCAGTCCCACGTGGTCCATGCCGTGGGCTTTCGGTTTGATCCACATGGCGTCCTGCCACCGCTGCGCCAGATCATCATCGGTGGCGCCCGCCCGCAGCAGGCCCAGCAGGTCGAACTCCTCGCGGGAGAACAGGCAGCTCATGATCTTGCCCTCGGCGGTGATCCTGGTGCGCCGGCAGTCGGAGCAAAACGGCTCGGTGACGGAGGCGATAATTCCCACGATTCCCAGCACCGGTCCGTCCGCGTCCGCGGAACCTGCCGCCCGCCGTCGTACTTCAAACCGCTCCGCAGGAGCGCCGTCACGTGCGCGGGGATCCGGACTGAGGGCAAAGTCCCGGGACAACAGCCCGCGGATCTCGGCTGCCGTGATCATGTTGCGGCGCGTCCAGCCGTGGTCCGCATCGAGCGGCATCTGTTCGATGAACCGCAGTTCGTACCCGCGCTCCAAGGCCCACGCGAGCAGCTGCGGCGACTCGAGGTCATTGATGCCGCGCATCAGGACGGCGTTCAGTTTCACAGGGCCCAGGCCGGCAGCCCAGGCGGCGTCCACACCCGCCAGGACCTGGTCCAGGAACGGACGCCGGGTCAGCTTGGTGAACGTTTCCTCATGCAGGGAATCCAGCGACACATTGATGCGCGTCAGGCCGGCGTCCTTGAGGGCCGCTGCCTTCTTCGCCAGGCCAACGCCGTTGGTGGTCATGGAGATCGGCAGGTCCGGGTGGTTGGCCCGCAGTGCCGAGATGATCTGGACCAGATCGTGCCGCACCAGCGGCTCACCGCCCGTGAGGCGCAGTTCGCGCACTCCCAGCTGCTCCACGCCTACCTTGACGATCCGCACGATCTCCTCGGCGGACATGACGGCCTGCTTTGCCAGCCATTCCAGGCCCTCCGCCGGCATGCAGTAGGTGCAGCGGAGGTTGCACTTGTCCGTCAGGGACAGCCTCATGTCGGTGGCGCGGCGGCCGTAGCGGTCCGCCAGCCCGGCCGGTGCATCCGCTGGCCGGCGCGCGGGAACGCCTGGCAGCGGCGATGCTGCTTCCTCCCGCGGCTGCGGCATGCCTAGCTGGACAGTCATGAAATCAGGCTACGCCACGTTGAGCCGCCCATCACACCCGTGACCCCGCTGTGAGACGCGGGGCAGGAATCCCGGCGGCACCGGCGCCGGGGACCACCGGCAAACCTATGCTGGTGTTGTGAGGAGTTCCCAGCGCGGGCATGCGGCGTACGACGGCGGCGCCGGCCTTGGGGAGCGGGCGGACAGTCCCTTCCCACGACCGGCAGTCCCGCGCGCCGGAGGTGGTTGGGCCGCGGCTGCCGGGATAGCCGCGGCAGGCGGCGGTATTGCAGCAGGGGAGTTGGCTGCGGGGGTTCTCAGCCCCTCCCTTTCGCCGTTGACGGCCGTTGGCGGCGCCGTGATCGATGCCGTGCCTCCGGGCGTCAAGGACTGGGCGATCTCTGTCTTCGGCACGGCCGACAAGGCAGCGCTCCTGGTGGGAATGGCGTTGGTCATCGCCGCCCTGGCCGCACTGGCCGGAGCGCTCGAGCGCCGCCGCCGGTTCACTGGTGCTGCCGTGATCGGAATCTTTGGACTTGCCGGAGCGGCCGCCGTCCTGATGCGTTCCCAGATGACCCCCCTGTCCCTCGTTCCGCCGCTCCTGGCCGCGGTGGCCGCCGTCGTGCTGTTGCGGTTCCTGCTGCGCAGGCTGCATGCATGGGATGCCGCGATTGCCGGCCAAGCAGCCTCCCATCAAGCAGCCTCCCACCAAGCAGCCTCCCACCAAGCAGCCGCAGATCATCCCGAGGACAGCCTTCCCGCTGCCCCCGGCGAGGCCACACCGGACTCCGCGGCCACCCAATCGCGCCGCAGCTTCTTCCAGGCCCTGGGCATCACCGCAGCGGCCGCTGCGGCAGGGGGAGTACTGGCGGGAATCTGGCGCGGGGCCACCATGGCTGTCAATGAGGCCAGGGCACGCATCACCCTGCCCGCAGCGGCATCGCCGGCAATACCTGTGCCCCCTGCTGCGGAAGCCGGTGTTGCCGGAATGCCGCCGCTGGTGACCCCGAACCGGGATTTCTACCGGATCGACACCGCGCTGTCCGTCCCGGCGGTCAGCCCGGATACCTGGGTCCTCAAGGTAACCGGCATGGTGGCCCGGGAAGTCCTGCTCTCCTTCGCCGACCTAATGGCGAAGCCCCTCACCGAGCGGCACATCACCATTGCCTGCGTCTCCAATGGAGTGGGCGGCGACCTGATCGGCAACGCCCGCTGGCTCGGCTGGCCGGTCCGGGAACTGCTGGCCCTGGCCGTTCCCCAGCCGGGCGCAGACATGGTCCTCTCCCGCAGTGCCGACGGCTGGACCGCCGGGACGCCCCTGGATGTCCTCACCGACAACCGGGACGCCCTGCTTGCCGTGGGCATGAACGGTGAACCGCTCCCGCTGGAGCACGGCTTCCCGGTCCGGTTGGTGGTTCCCGGCCTCTACGGCTATGTCTCGGCCACCAAATGGGTCACCGAGCTCAAGGTCACCCGGTTCGCCGATGACGCCGGATATTGGACCCCGCGCGGCTGGTCCGCGCGCGGCCCCATCAAGACCTCGTCCCGCATCGACGTCCCCCGCAGCGGCCGCCCGGTCAACGCGGGAACAGTTGTCTTCGCCGGCGTTGCCTGGGCCCAGCACACCGGCATCCGGAACGTGGAACTGCGGATCAACCGGGGACCCTGGCGGGAAGCGGAACTGGCCACGGGAATCTCCGCCGACACCTGGTACCAGTGGAAGCTGGCCATGGACCTTGCCCCGGGGCAGTACGAGGTCCAGGTCCGGGCCACCAACCTGGCGGGCGAACCCCAGGACGAAACCGCGCGGCCGCCCGCACCGGACGGCGCCACGGGATTCCACACGGTTAGAGTTGACGTGAAATCCTGACGGCCCAAACCCTGACGGCCCAAACCCTGACGGCCCAGACCAAAGGCGTATCCATGACCAGCCACACCCCGCACGCCCTGGCAGACCACACCCCGGAAGGCCACGTCCACCATGCAGCGGAGGGTTCCCGGTCGGTCGCTGGCCATGCCGCCGCAGTCGTGGAACTCCTGCGGCCGCTCCTGTCAATGGACCGGATGGAAACCCTCCCGCTTAGCCAGGCGCTGGGCCGGGCCCTGGTGGACGATGTGGCCGCGCCACTCAGCCTTCCTCCTTTCGCCAATTCCCAGATGGACGGATACGCCGTCCGTTCCGGTGACCTTCCCGACGGCGGCGGGGACCTGCGCATCATGCCCCCGGTTCCGGCCGGGTCAAGCCCGGAGCCGCTCGAACCGGGAACCGCGGCACCCATCATGACCGGTGCCATGATCCCGGCGGGGGCCGACGCCGTCGTACCCATTGAAAAGGCGGTGCCCGATCACTTCCTGGACCCCGGAAACACAGCGGGGGACGGCAGCGGCGCCACCGTGCGGCTGCCCGGCACCGCGCCGGGAACGTTCGTGCGCTTCCCGGGCAGCGACATCGCAGCGGGGGAGCGGGCGCTGGCCTCGGGGACCTGCCTGGGGCCGGCCCAGTTGGGGCTGCTCGCTGCCTTGGGCCTCCCGGAGGTGGCGGTGTACAAGGCGGTGACCGTCCTGCTCGTCACCACGGGCGACGAAGTGGTGGAACCCGGCCTGCCGCTTCCTCCCGGCAAAATATACGACTCCAACGGAACGCTCCTTGAGGCCGCCATGAAGCAGGCGGGACTCACAGTCCGCCGCACCGGCATCTCCACCGACACTCCGGCGGAACTGCAGGCGCTGCTGCGGACCGAAAGCCCGGGGGCTGACCTGATCGTCACCACCGGCGGGGTCAGCAAGGGAGCCTACGAGGTAGTGCGGCAGGCAATGGCGGACCAGCCGGTCCGCTTCGTGCACGTGGCCATGCAGCCGGGCGGCCCCCAGGGACTGGGAACGTTCGACGGCGTGCCATTCCTTGGGTTTCCCGGCAATCCGGTCAGCTGCCTGGTGTCCTTCGAGATGTTCCTCCGTCCCGCTTTGTCAGCCTTGCTGGGGGCACCGGGCCGGAGGCTGCCGTTGCGCGCCCGCCTTGATCTTGGGGGCCCGGGCCGTCCGCTCACCTCTCCCGGGCACAAGCACCAGGTCCGCCGCGGCAGCCTGCAGCCGGACGGGACCGTGAAGCTGGAGGGCGGCGAGAGTTCGCACCTGATGCACGCACTCGCGGGGTCGAACGTCCTGGTTCATGTCCCTGTGGGTGTAACGGAACTCGCTGACGGCGACGAGGTGGAAGTATGGATGCTGTGAACGCAGAACATACCCCCGCACTGACGCACCTGCGCCAGGACGGCAGCGCCCAGATGGTTGATGTCTCCGCCAAGGCCGAGACCACGCGGGAGGCCACCGCCACCGCCACCGTCCGGACCACCCCCGAGGTGATGCAGCTCCTGGGCTCCGGCGGGCTCCCCAAGGGCGACGCCCTGGCCGTTGCCCGGGTGGCCGGCATCATGGCGGCCAAGAAGACGCCGGACCTGATTCCGCTGTGCCATCCGTTGCCCCTCTCGAAAGTCACCGTTGACTTCGACCTCGGCGCGGCCGCCGTCACCATCAGCTCCACCGTGAAGACCAGGGGCGTCACGGGAGTTGAAATGGAGGCCCTGACGGCTGCCTCCGTGGCAGCCCTCAGCGTTTACGACATGAT
The DNA here is from genome assembly GCF_057747955.1 of Arthrobacter sp. SDR-2R. Lineage (NCBI taxonomy): Bacteria > Bacillati > Actinomycetota > Actinomycetes > Micrococcales > Micrococcaceae > Arthrobacter > Arthrobacter sp. SDR-2R. The sequence continues at coordinate 3,313,608 of NZ_CM173231.1, read as the reverse complement.
CAAGGCCGTGGACAAGCATGCCGTCCTGACGGACATCAAGGTGCTGGCCAAGAGCGGCGGCAAGAGCGGAGACTGGGCACTGTGACCGACCCCAACATCCTGGACGTCTCCGAACCCCACCGCCACGGCGACGTGCAGGGGCGGAAGGCCGGCGTCGTTATCGCGTCCACCCGTGCCGCAGCGGGCATCTACGACGACGAAACCGGCCCCGTGATCACCGACTGGCTCACTGAACACGGCTTTGACGTCTTCCCGGCCATGGTGGTTCCCGACGGCGAGCCCGTGGGCGCTGCCATCCGGGCGCTCCTCACCCAGCGTCCCGCCGTCGTCATCACCAGCGGCGGAACCGGCCTCAGCCCGGACGACCGGACACCCGACGTCACCCTGCCCCTGCTGGACCGGGAAATCCCGGGCATCATGGAGGCGATCAGGCGTGCCGGCGCTGTCAAGACTCCGCTGGCGGCCCTGAGCAGGGGCTATGCGGGCGCTGCCGGGCAGACGTTCATTGTGAACCTGCCCGGGTCACCGAAGGGTGTCATGGATGGGCTGAGCGTCCTGGACCCGGTGATCGGACATCTTTGCGACCAGTTGGAAGGCGGACATGGGCACTGAAGCAGCATTCGAGGTAGTGCGGGCAGTCCTGAGCGCGGAGCCCATCTCCGTGGACCAGGCGATTGCCGCGGTGGAAAGCGACACTGCGGGTGCGGTGGTCAGCTTCAGCGGTGTAGTGCGCAACCACGACGGCGGCAAGGCCGTCGAGCGCCTCAGCTACAGTGCGCACCCTACGGCGCACCAGGTGATGGCCGACGTCGTCGCGCGCCTGGTTGCCGAGCAGGACGCCGAGGCCGGTGACGCGGCCGGGGAGACCCCCGCGGGAAAGGCAGCCCAACCCGTCAGGATCTGGGCCGCACACCGGATCGGGATGCTGGAGATCGGGGACCCGGCGCTGGTGTGCGCGGTATCCGCCGCGCACCGCGGACAGGCGTTTGCCGTCTGCTCCGAGCTGGTGGACCGGATCAAGGACCAGGTGCCCATCTGGAAGGAACAGTTCTTTTCGGACGGCACTGTGGAATGGGTCGGCGCCGGCAGCTGATGCCGCGCCGGGGCACGCCGGGCCGCGCCTCCACGCTGCCCGGGCCGGCCGGCGTTGCTCCGCCAAATTGCGAGGTAACGCACGCCGTCCGGTTCCTGCCCCAACCTGTCCCGCCGGTAGGGTTAATCCCATGACCGAACAACACCCCGCCCCCAAACTGGTGGCCGTCCTTGGCGCCAGTGGACGCATGGGCGCCGAGGCCGTTAAGGCCATTGATGCCGCGCCCGACCTGAAGCTCGTCGCAGCCCTGGGACGGGGTGACTCGCTGGAGCAGCTGACGGCCTCCGGTGCCCAGTACCTGGTGGACCTCACAGTCCCAGAAAGCACCGAAGCCAACGTCCGCTTCGCCGTCGAGCATGGGATCCACGCCGTGGTGGGCACCACCGGCTGGGACGCGGGACGCCTGTCCGCGCTGGATTCCCTTTTGGCGGAGCACCCGGAAACGGGCGTACTCATCGCGCCCAACTTTGCCTTGGGCTCTGTGCTGGCTTCGGCGTTCGCCGCGAAGGCGTCAAAGTACTTCGAGTCCGTGGAAATCATCGAGCTCCACCATCCGGACAAGGTGGACGCCCCTTCCGGCACCGCCGTCCGCACCGCAGAGCTCATCGCCGCTGAACGCAAGGCTGCCCAGGTGCCGCCCAGCCCGGATGCCACCACTTCAGAACGCGCGGGTGCACGCGGCTGCGACGTGGACGGCGTCCGCGTCCACAGCGTCCGGCTCCGTGGCCTCGTGGCCCACCAGGAAGTCCTGCTGGGCGGTCCCGGCGAGCAGCTGACCTTCCGCCACGATTCCTTCGACCGCGCGTCGTTCATGCCCGGCGTGCTTCTGGGCGTGCGCAACGTCGCTGCCCACCCCGGGCTGACCGTGGGCCTGGACGGTTACCTGGACCTGGGACTCTAGGCCGTGAACGGGTTCGCAGCCGGTTTCCTTAAGAACCGCACCAAGATCTGGGTGGGAGCGGTGACGCTGCTGCTGGTCTTCTACCTGGTGGTGTCCTTCCAGCGCTCGCTCCTGCTCCTTGCAGACAGCAACCTCACCGCCAAGGCCATCGGGGCCGCCTACCTGGTGCTGCCCATTGTTGGCGCGTGGGCCTTGATCCGCGAACTGATGTTTGGCGCCCGCACCGAGCAGATGGCCAAGGTCCTGGAAGCCGAAGGCGGGCTGCCGGTGGACGAGCTTCCCCGCACGCCCGGTGGCCGGATTGTCCGCGCCGCAGCCGACGCGGAGTTCGAAAAGTACCGGGCCGAAGCCGAGGCCGCTCCTGATGACTGGCGTTCCTGGTTCCGGCTCAGCTGTGCCTATGACGCCGCCGGGGACCGCAAACGCGCGCGGGCTTCCATGCGCGACGCTGTGAAGCTCTTCACCACGGCATCCTAGCCCCTGCTGCCGCAGGGGTTCAGGACAGGGCCTTGAAGCCGCCGCGCCCCACCAGGCTTGCAGTATGGCCCACCCATTCCAGGGGGCCGCGCCACGACATCCCCGCAAACACGATGCCCACGGCGATGGCAGCCGCGGCATGGGCAAAGTACATTCCGTCCTCGGTCCAGCCGGCGGGCAGCGGTTTGAGGTAGAAGCTGGAGACCACCCAGACATGGACGGTGTACAGCGTCAGCGTCATGGCGCCGGGTCCCCGCAGCGGCAGCAGCAGGTCCAGGTCCACCCATTCGGCCAGCCGCCCCAGAAGCAGGCAGGCACCGATGACGGCCGCCGCAACTGCCGAGGTATGCAGCAAATCGAGCGGCGTACCCGAATGCGGTGCGGCCGATGCCAGCCACCACCATGAACCTTCCTGGGGGAGTCCGGCCAGGTTCACCTGGAGTACGCTGCCCAGCGGGTAGCCCGGTGAGTTGAGGACCTTCTCCAGCGCTGCGCGGCCGCCCCAGTCCTCCATGGCCGCGACACCCAGGCTCTTGGCCGCCACGGCCACTACCGTTCCGCCCACCAGCAGCAGCGCGGGGACCAGCGCCTTGGTCAGCACCAGGCGGCCGATGGCCAGCCCCACCAGCAGGTAGGACAGCCACTGCAGCACCGGGTAGTAGCCCGTGAGGAACAGGTCCGCGAGCAGCCGGGACGGCGTTCCGAGGTCCCCCCATGCCGGGTTGTGGCCCAGCCTCAATGGCGGCTCCGGGGCAAGGAGCCAGGGCCGCAGCAGGTAGGCCAGCACCGGGGAGCCCAGGATCCAGCCGGCGGCCCACGCACACAGGCGCTTCACGCCCAGCCCCAGGAAGGGCAGGACGCACAGGAACAGCACGGCGTAGTGGACCAGGATGATGGCCACGTTCACGTCCAGGCCGCCGAGGGTCAGTCCGACGGCGGCAATCACCAGTGCGCGCAGCCCCACCCCGCGGCGGGCCGCGGAGAGTTCGGCGCCCTCCAAGGGCCTGTTTTTTCCCGTGGACAGGGCAAGCCCGACACCCGCCAGCACTGCGAAGAGGGCGGCGGCCCGTCCCGAGAACGTGAGGCCGATCCAAGTTGGTGTGAGGCTTGAGTTCGATTCGAACGTCGGCAGCAGGTGAGTGGCCATCATGCCCAGCAAAGCCAGGCCACGGGCCGCATCGATGCCCCTAAGACGCCCCGGTTGTTGACGGTCTGCGGTCTTCCGGGGCCGGGTGGCCGGGGTGCGGGACGTCATGACCAGATCGTCTCACATGCGTCCGTGGGCTGGCTGCCGCAGGGGGAGACGCGGAGGTGTGGGCTCTTGTATTCGAATATATGTTCGAATAGCATTGGGGCCATGGAGATGCCATCGTTGGGAGCCGCTTCCCCGCAGGGATTTAAGCCTGCTCCGCAGGGATTTGAGCCTGCCCCGCAGGAAAGCCGGGGTTCAGGAGTGCTGAAGGCGATGAGCCCGGGCGTGGTGGACTACCTGTTCCGCCAACTTGTCTCCGGGCGTCCGGCCGAGGACGTCCAGTGGGAACGGGAAGGCATCAGCCTGTCCGCCCAGCCGGAAGGAGCGGAGCTGGCCCGCCGACTCGCGGAAACAGACATCGACGCCCTGACGCCCACGGAGCTGTTCCACTACGTTCGGGCGGCGCAGCGGCTCGCCACTTGGGCTGAGGACCTCCGGCAGGCCGCCGTCGGCCGCTATTGCCACGCCGGAGCAGATACTCCGAAGTCCGGGCGTAGCCGTATTTGACGCTTGTCACGCCCGTGGCATTGTCATAACCAGCCAGGGACAGGGTAACGTTTTTTCCATGGCTGACTCTTCCGCGCATATCCCTGCCCTCGGTACCCTCCTGACCGCCATGGTCACGCCGTTCACCAAGGACGGCGCAGTGGACTACGACCAGGCGGCAGCGCTGGCCAGCAAGCTTGTCGACGACGGCTGTGACGGCCTGGTGGTCACCGGCACCACCGGTGAAACCTCCACGCTGACTGACGAAGAGAACCTCGGCATGTTCCGCGCCGTGAAGGAGGCCGTCGGCGGCCGGGCGGCCATCATCGCCGGCACCGGCACCAACGACACCGCGCACTCGGTCCACCTTTCCCAGCAGGCTGCTGCCCTCGGCGTCGACGGCCTCCTCCTGGTGACTCCTTACTACAACAAGCCCAGCCAGGCTGGTGTCCGCGCCCACTTCGAGACCATCGCCTCGGCCGTGGACGTACCCGTCATGCTGTACGACATTCCCGGCCGGTCCTCCATCGCCATCGAGCCAGACACCATGATCCGGCTGGCGCAGCACCCCAACATCGTGGCCGTCAAGGACGCCAAGGCCGACTTCATGGCAGCCACCCGTGTCATGGCGGAAACGGACCTCCTGTTCTACTCGGGCGACGACGGACTGACCCTTCCCTGGATGGCGCTGGGCGCCGTCGGCCTGGTGGGCGTTACCACCCACGTCGCCACCCGCCGCTTCCGCGAACTCATCGACGCCATCAACGCCAACGACCTCGGCACCGCGCGCAAGATCAACTTCGAGCTGCAGCCGGTGGTACGCGCCACCATGACCCGGGTCCAGGGCGCCGTGGCGGCCAAACAGATTCTTAAATGGCAGGGAGTCCTGCCCAACTCGATCGTCCGTTTGCCCCTCGTGGAGCCGGACGAAACCGAGATCGAAACCATCCGCGGGGATTTGGCGGAAGCGGGGCTGGTCTTCTCCTGAGGCTAAGACCGGCACCCTTCCGCCTGGAAAGTAGTGCACTATGACCCAAACTGCCCTTACCGGCCTTGTCACCCCTCCGCGCCTGCCCCAGGGCACGCTCAGGATCGTTCCGCTTGGCGGACTCGGGGAGATCGGCCGGAATATGGCCGTGTTCGAAATCGACGGCAAGCTGCTGATCGTGGACTGCGGCGTCCTCTTTCCCGAGGAAACCCAGCCCGGCGTTGACCTGATCCTGCCGGATTTCTCCTACATCGAAGACCGGCTGGACGACGTCGTGGCCGTGATCCTCACGCACGGCCACGAGGACCACATCGGCGCCGTGCCGTACCTGCTGCGCCTGCGCAACGACATTCCCCTGGTGGGATCTCAGCTGACCCTCGCGCTGATCGAGGCGAAGCTGCAGGAGCACCGCATCCGGCCCTACACGCTGACAGTGGAAGAGGGTCAGGTTGAGAAGTTCGGGCCGTTCGAATGCGAGTTCGTGGCTGTGAACCACTCCATTCCGGATGCCCTGGCGGTGTTCATCCGCACGGCGGGCGGCACTGTCCTGCATACCGGCGACTTCAAGATGGACCAGCTGCCGCTGGACGGACGCATCACTGACCTCCGGCACTTCGCCAAACTGGGTGAAGAAGGCGTGGACCTCTTCATGTCCGACTCCACCAACGCCGACGTCCCCGGATTCACCACGGCCGAGAAGGAAATCGGCCCCACGCTGGAGCGGCTTTTCGGCCAGGCCACCAAGCGCATCATCGTGGCCTCCTTCTCCTCCCACGTCCACCGCGTGCAGCAGGTGCTGGATGCAGCGGCCAAGCACAACCGCAAGGTGGCCTTCGTGGGCCGCTCCATGGTCCGCAATATGGCCATCGCCGAAAAGCTGGGCTACCTTGACGTCCCCGCCGGACTGATCGTGGACATCAAGAACATCGACAACCTTCCGGACAACCGCGTGGTGCTCATGTCCACCGGCTCCCAGGGCGAGCCCATGGCGGCCCTGTCCCGGATGGCCAACGGCGACCACCGCGTGGTGGTGGGGGACGGCGACACCGTCATCCTGGCCTCCAGCCTCATCCCGGGCAACGAGAACGCGGTGTTCCGCATCATCAACGGCCTCCTGAAGCTCGGCGCCGACGTGATCCACAAGGGCAACGCCAAGGTCCACGTCTCCGGCCACGCCGCCGCCGGCGAGCTGCTCTACTGCTACAACATCCTTGAGCCGCTGAACGCCATGCCCGTGCACGGCGAAACCCGGCACCTGATCGCCAACGGCAAGATCGCCATCGAATCCGGCGTCCCGGATGCCAGCGTGATCCTTGCTGACAACGGCACGGTCATCGACCTCCGCGACCACCAGGCAGACATCGTCGGCCAGGTCGAGGTGGGCTTCGTCTACGTGGACGGCTCCAGCGTGGGCGAGATCACCGACGCCGACCTCAAGGACCGCCGCATCCTGGGCGATGAAGGCTTCATCTCCATCATCACCGTTGTCCACCGCGCCACCGGCAAGGTGGTGTCCGGACCCGAGATCCACGCCCGCGGCGTTGCCGAGGACGATTCGGTCTTCGACGACATCATCCCCAAGATCAACGCAGCCCTGGAGGAAGCGGTCCAGAACCACGCCGACCACACCAGCCACCAGCTCCAGCAGGTGGTACGCCGCGTCGTGGGAACCTGGGTCAACCGCAAGCTGCGCCGCAAGCCCATGATCATTCCCGTGGTGCTCGAGGCCTGACACCAGGCTGGCGTCGCGCTGGTGCACACCCGGAAGGGCCCGGTTCTTCATGGACCGGGCCCTTCGGCGCATCCGGACGGTCCCCGGGCGCGTCCGGGCAGGTCCGCACCTGGCGCCCGGCGGGTGGCCCGGCGGCCCCGATATCCCCGGAATCACAGCATGCTTCCGGTACCGTGGCTATTATGGCCACACGTACTACTTCCGCGCCCAAAGGTACCGGCAGGGGGAGCTCCGGCAGCAAAGCGGGCAGTTCCACAGGCCGCGGAACCGGCTCCACCGCCAGCAGGACAGGGCGCGGCGGCTCAACCAGCACTGCACGCACCCGCCAGCTTCCCGCCGTCGAGCACCACCAGCCCTGGCTGCTGCGCGTGGTGGGCGGAGCGTGGCTTGGAGTGGGCCACCTGGTGGGCGGGGGAGTGCGCCGCATCGGCCACGACGTCAGCGACCTCCCCACGGAGGAACGCCGCGACGGTGCCGCCCTCTTCAACCTGGCCCTTGGTATTTTCATCGCCACCTTCGCATGGTGGGGACTGACGGGCTGGTTCCCGGACGCCGTCTACGCCGTGGTGAACGGCACCTTCGGCTGGATCTCCCTGCTGCTCCCGCTCATGCTGTTCGTGTGCGCCTTCCGGCTGTTCCGCCGGCCCTCGGACGGCCGGGGCAATAACCGGGTGGGCATCGGTTTCCTGATCATGACCTTCGCCGGGTGCGGGTTGGCTCATATCCTCGGCGGCCAGCCCACCGTGGCCGACGGCTTCGACGGCCTCCGCAAAGCCGGCGGGATGCTCGGCTTCCTGGCCGCCACGCCGCTGGCCGCCATCCATCCGGCTGTGCCTGTAGCCCTGTATGCCCTGCTGGCCTTTGTGTCGGTACTGATCATCACCGCCACCCCGTTCACGGCGATCCCGCGCCGCATCCGCGGCGCCTATGAACACCTCATGGGCATCGACCTGATGGACCAGGAACACCAGGACACCCACGACCGCAGCTACCTCGAACGCACGGCTGCCGCTGCGCCCAAGAAGAAGAAGCGGAAGCTTTTCGGCAAGGACCAGGAGTCCGACGCCGGCCTTGAGGGCTACGTGGGCGACGAAGCCTTCGAGCACGCCGTCATTGACGACGACGAGCCCGAACCCGAGCGGCCCGCGCCCGGAGTGCGGCGCCCCACCCAGGCGGAGATCGCCGTCGAAAAGATCAAGGCAGCCCAGGGATTGGGTGCCGGTGCCCAGGCACCTCCGGCGGAAAACGCCACCGAGGCCATCCCCCTGGTCATCCCCGGTGCCGCCGCTCCCGCCAAAGCCGCCGCCGCGCCCACCGTGCCCTCCAACCCGGTGGCCCCCGCGCCGCCGCCCGTTCCCATCCCGCAGCGGACCGAACAGCTCTCGCTCGCCGGGGACGTCACGTACACCCTCCCTGCCTCGGACTACCTGACACCCGGCTCGATCCCGAAGGAGCGCACCGAAGCCAATGACGCCGTCGTCGCTGCCCTGACGGATACCCTGCAGCAGTTCAACGTCGACGCCACCGTCACCGGCTTCAGCCGTGGTCCCACCGTCACCCGGTACGAAATCGAACTTGCTCCCGGAACCAAGGTTGAGCGCGTCACCGCGCTGTCCAAGAACATCTCCTACGCTGTGGCCTCCAGCGACGTGCGCATCCTGAGCCCCATCCCCGGCAAGTCCGCCATCGGCATCGAAATCCCCAACACCGACCGCGAAACCGTGTCACTGGGCGACGTGCTGCGCAGCCAGAATGCGCGGCGCACCGACCACCCCATGGTCATGGGTGTGGGCAAGGACGTGGAGGGCGGCTACGTGGTGGCCAACCTGGCCAAGATGCCGCACCTCCTGGTGGCAGGGGCCACCGGCGCCGGTAAGTCGTCCTTCGTGAACTCCATGATCACCTCCATCCTGATGCGGGCCACCCCTGACGAGGTGCGCATGGTCATGGTGGACCCCAAGCGCGTGGAGCTGACGGCCTACGAGGGCGTCCCGCACCTGATCACGCCCATTATCACCAACCCCAAAAAAGCCGCCGAGGCGCTGCAGTGGGTGGTCCGCGAAATGGACGCCCGCTACGACGACCTCGCAAATTACGGCTTCAAGCACATCGACGATTTCAACAAGGCGGTGCGGGCCGGAAAGGTTCAGCCGCCGGTGGACTCCAAGCGCGTCATCAGGCCCTACCCGTATCTGCTGGTGATCGTCGACGAGCTTGCCGACCTGATGATGGTGGCACCACGCGACGTGGAGGACTCGATCGTCCGCATCACCCAGCTTGCCCGTGCCGCCGGCATCCACCTGGTGCTGGCCACCCAGAGGCCGTCCGTGGACGTTGTCACCGGCCTCATCAAGGCCAACGTGCCCTCGCGCATGGCCTTCGCCACGTCCTCCGTCACCGACTCCCGCGTGGTCCTGGACCAGCCCGGCGCCGAGAAGCTCATTGGCCAGGGTGACGCGCTCTTCCTGCCCATGGGCGCCTCCAAGGCCATGCGCGTCCAGGGCGCCTGGGTTACCGAGTCGGAGATCCACAAGGTGGTGGAACACGTCAAGGGGCAACTGCAGGCTTCCTACCGTGACGACGTTGCTGCCGAAGCGCCCAAGAAGCAGATCGACGACGACATCGGGGATGACCTCGAGGTCCTGCTGCAGGCGACGGAGCTGGTGGTCACCACGCAGTTCGGCTCCACCTCCATGCTGCAGCGCAAGCTCCGCGTCGGGTTCGCCAAGGCCGGACGGCTCATGGACCTGCTCGAATCCCGCGGCGTCGTGGGACCATCCGAGGGCTCCAAGGCGCGCGATGTGCTGGTCAAACCTGATGACCTCGCCGCCGTCCTGGCCGCCATGAAGGGCCAGGAGGCGCCGGCCGGCCCCGATTCCCAGACCGCTGCCCTCAGCGACAATGCCAACGCCAACATCGCCCAGGGCGGCTACGCCGAAGACCTGGTGGCGGCGGACCTGGACCAGCGGAAGCAGAACGTCGAATATTACGACGGCTCGGATTCCGCCCCCGGCGGGTACGGCGATGACGACGACGGCTCCGAAGACGCATGGTCCCTCACCGGGCGCTAGGCCGGTAGCCTAGGAACGTGACTAGCACCGATGCAACCGCCGCCGGCCAGGGCCGTGCCGGGGTCTGGAACCTTCCCAACGTCCTGACCATGATCCGCATCGCGCTGGTCCCGTTTTTTGTGTGGTTCCTCGTGGCGGACGCGCCCGGCCTGCACAGTGTTTCCGGACCATGGCGCTGGGCGGCAGTGGCGGCCTTCGCCGTCGCCATCTACACGGACAAGCTCGACGGCGACATCGCCAGGAGCCGGAACCTGGTCACGGACTTCGGCAAGATCGCGGACCCCATCGCAGACAAGCTCCTGATCGGCTCCGCGCTGGTGATGCTCTCCTTGCTGGGTGAGCTGCCCTGGTGGGCCACGCTGGTGATCCTGGTGCGGGAATGGGGCATCACCGCCCTGCGCTTCTTCGTGATCCGGTACGGGGTCATTCCCGCCTCGCGGGGCGGCAAGCTCAAGACCGTGGTGCAGACCGCCGCGATCTTCCTCTACCTTCTGCCGTTCGGGGCATTCGCGCCCTGGATGTCCTGGGTTGCGTTTGCCGTCATGATGGCTGCCGTGGCGATCACGCTGTGGACCGGCGTCGAATACGTCATCGAGGCCCTGCGACTGCGCGCGAAGGGGAAACGGCAGGCAGGGTCTGTCACAGGGCAGGGCACAGTGACGGGGCAGGACACAGCCAGCGGGCAGGAATCAGCGACGGGCCAGGACCAGGCATGAGCAACCTCCACCGTTTGGCCGGGCAGGCCGTCCAGCAGGCGCTCGAGTCCGGGCAGACCGTCGCCACCGCCGAGTCGTTGACGGCGGGGATGGTGTCCGCTGTCCTTGCCGACACTCCCGGGGCCTCCGGCATGCTGCAGGGCGGTGTGGTCGCCTACCAGAACTCAGTGAAGGACGCGGTGCTGCACGTTCCTGCCGACCTCCTGGCCCGTGCCGGCTCCGTGGACCCCGACGTTGCCCGTGCCATGGCAGCCGGGGCACGCACGGTCCTGGGCGCCGACGTCGGGATTTCCACAACGGGGGTGGCAGGTCCCGATGCCCATGACGGCAAGCCCGTGGGGCGCGTCTACATTGGAATTGCCACAGCGGCCGGAACGGCGGCTTTCGAATACTCCTTCACCGGCAGCAGGCCCGACATCAGGGCCGCAGCCTGCGCCGCCGCCCTGGAACGGCTCCTCGAGGCACTGCCCGCCTGACGCCTGCCGGACCCCAAGTTACCGGGCGTAAAGTTGCCGGGAACAAAAGCCGGTACCGATTAGTTATTACATTGTGTCGCTTCCGGATAGTGGAGGCGCCTAGGATGAAATGACCACGACGGTTCGCCCCACGGTGAACCTGACCAATGAGGGAGCAAGGCGATACAGATGGTAAAGCAGCCCGTATCCGTAAACGGCGTTGTCCGCTGGAAGGATGTGGGCCTCGCCGAACAGGCTAAGAGCGAACAGAAGGAGCGCAAGATGGTAGTACTTCGTCACGAAATCGGTGATGTGCTGCGCGATGTCCGCCAGCGTCAGGGACGCACGCTCCGTGAAGTTTCGCACAGCGCCCGCGTCTCCCTGGGGTATCTCAGCGAAGTGGAGCGCGGCCAGAAGGAAGCCTCGTCAGAGCTTCTGTCCTCAATCTGCTCGGCACTGGATGTTCCGTTGTCAAGCATGCTCCGTGAAGTCAGCGACCGTGTGGCAGTAGCCGAAGGCGTCGCAGTTCCGGACACAGTTCCGCAGGAATTCTCCCAGCGTTACGGCCGTGACCTCGAGCGCGACCTCAACACTGAACTGAACGACGAACTCTCCACGGGCCTTCTCTCCGGCGCCCGGTAAAGCCAGCCCCACCGCAGGTGGGCCTTGGAACGCAGGAAGCCCCCGGCGGCGCCGGGGGCTTCCTGCGTTGGCGCCCAATTGATGTGCCCGGCTGGTGGTACTCCTGCCGGCTGTTCGTCGCTGCGGGCTATTCCTCTTCTGCGGGGGAGCCGCCTCCGCCTTCCCTGGGGAATCCGTCACGCTCGTAGGTGGAGTTCAGCTTGGCCATGTAGCGGGCCAGCTCCTGCAGGTCCTGCACGGGCCACTCGCGCAGCCGTTCCTGGAAAACCTGGCGCCTGGCGTCCTGGACCTGGTGCATCTTCTCTTCGCCCTTGGGCGTCAGCCGGATGGACTGTGCCCGGCGGTCCAGGGGATCGGCTTCCTTGGATACCAGTCCGAGGCTCTCCAGGAAGGCAATCTGCCGGCTGACCGACGGCTTGCCCACCCCGATGTTCATGGCAAGTTCGGTCAGGCGGATGGGCCCTTCCCGGCGGATAACCGTTAACAGCCCGTACGCGGCAGGCTCCATGTCAGGGTGGACTTCGCGCGAGAGCTGGTTGGAGATGGCCCTGGCCCGCCGCCAGAAGAGGCTGATCTGGTGTTCAACATTCTGCAGCGCGGTATCGGCGGCATCAGCGCCTGCGTCCGGCGGCGGCGGGAGATCCGGGGAGTTGCTCATGGCAACAATTCTAGGGTCCGCAATCATGAGAGGATTTACCGATGCGAATCAGCGAGTACTGGCGTCTGATGGATGACGAGTTCGGTGCGGGGTACTCCCGCGTGCTGAGCAGTACCCTGGTCCTGACCGGCGTCGGCGGGCGCACTGCGGACCAGGCGCTGGCTGCAGGCATCGAACCGCGCAAAGTCTGGCTGGCAGTCTGCGATGTCCAGGACGTCCCGGCCGAACGGCGGCTGGGCCGGGACATCGCCCCTCGCCGCGACTAGCAGCCTAACAACGGCTTCCCGGGTGGGTCCTTCGTGAGCCTGCCGCAGCCGAAGCGCCCTTGGACGGACACGCCGCAGGACCGGCACTCTTCGAATACCTGTTCGGATAACGCTATGCTTTTTCTATTGGGCTTATCCACATAGCCGTTGTCCTCAGGCCGGAATGTCAGTGGGTCCCAGTAGCGTCAGAGATGACCAATAAAACGGCCGCGAAGGCCACCATCGAGAAAGCATTAGAGGTGTCAACCATGGCGGCAGCCCCGGATCGTGCAAAAGCGCTGGAAGCAGCGCTTGCCCAGATTGACAAGCAGTTCGGCAAGGGGTCGGTCATGCGCCTGGGCGACGAAGTACGCGCCCCGATCGAAGTCATCCCCACCGGTTCCATCGCACTGGACGTCGCTCTGGGGATTGGCGGCCTTCCGCGGGGCCGTGTCATCGAGATCTATGGTCCTGAATCCTCGGGTAAGACCACCGTTGCCCTGCACGCCGTGGCCAATGCCCAGCGCGCCGGCGGCATCGCAGCATTCATCGACGCAGAACACGCCCTGGACCCCGACTACGCCGCCAAGCTGGGTGTGGACACCGACGCCCTCCTCGTGTCGCAGCCGGACACAGGTGAGCAGGCGCTCGAGATCATGGACATGCTGGTCGGCTCGGGATCGCTGGACGTTGTCGTCATCGACTCCGTCGCCGCCCTGGTGCCGCGCGCCGAAATCGAAGGTGACATGGGCGACAGCCACGTCGGCCTCCAGGCACGGCTCATGAGCCAGGCCCTGCGTAAGATCACCGGACGCTTGAGCCAGACCAAGACCACCGCCATCTTCATCAACCAGCTCCGCGAAAAGATCGGTGTCTTCTTCGGCTCCCCCGAAACCACCACCGGTGGTAAGGCCCTGAAGTTCTACGCGTCGGTCCGCATCGATGTCCGGCGGATCCAGACCCTCAAGGAAGGTGCCGATTCCGTCGGTAACCGGACCAAGGCCAAGATCGTCAAGAACAAGATGGCTCCGCCCTTCAAAGTTGCTGAGTTCGACATCATCTACGGCCAAGGCATCTCCCGCGAAGGCGGGATCATCGACATGGGCGTGGAGCACGGCATCATCAAGAAGTCCGGTTCCTGGTTCACGTACGACGGCGACCAGCTGGGCCAGGGCATGGAGAACTCGCGCCGCTTCCTGCGCGACAACCCCGAGCTCGCGGCTGAACTGGAACGCCTGATCAAGGAAAAGCTCGGCGTAGGGGTCAAGCCCGCCGAGGACGAGTCCAAGGACGCGCCAAAGCTGAAAGCCGTCGACGGGTTCTAGCCCTTGACCGGACCACGTTCACGGCGGGCCCGGTCCGGCGGCCCCTCTTCAGGGCCGCCGGACGGCTTTTCCATCCCTGAGGATCCGCAGGCTGTTGACGCCGAACCGGATCCGTTCTCGGTGGCGCAGGCCATCGTGTACCGCCAGCTCACGGCAGCTCCCAAGAGCAGGCTGCAGCTTGCCCGGAAACTGGCGGAACGGAATATCCCCGAACACGTCGCCGAGGCGGTGCTGGACAAGTTCCAGGAGGCGCGCCTGATCAACGACGCCGAGTTTGCCGATATGTGGGTCAGGAGCCGGTCCCAGTCCCGCAAGCTTGCCAAGGGCGCTCTCCGGCGCGAACTGGCCGAGAAGGGCATCGACCAGGAAACGGCGGCTTCTGCCCTGGAGCAGCTGACGGACGCCGACGAGGAAGCGGCGGCACGCGCACTGGTGGAGCGCAAGCTCCGGCCCGGGACGGTTTTGCCTGACCAGTCGGAACGGGACAAAGCCGTCCGGCGGCTCGCCTCCATGCTGGCCAGGAAGGGCTACCAGCCGTCCCAGGCGTTCAGGATCGTCAACGACGTCCTGGATTCCCGGCAGGATCCCGACAGCGGGATGCTCCAAAGCCGGTACCCTTAACTGGTGAGTTTGACCATTCCTTCCCCCCATTCCGGCGCTGCCGCGTCCGTTGAGCCTGCTGCTGATGCGCAAGCCGGTGCTGTTCCGCAATCCGGGGCAGTGCAGCCGCGTACTTACCAGGTCCGCACGTTCGGTTGCCAGATGAACGTGCACGACTCCGAACGCATGGCCGGCATGCTGGAGGATGCGGGCTACGTACCAGCAGCCGGCGACCATGCTGACGTGGTCGTGTTCAATACCTGCGCAGTCCGGGAGAACGCGGACAACAAGCTCTACGGCAACCTCGGCATCCTGGCGCCCGTGAAGGCCGCCAACCCCGGCATGCAGATCGCCGTGGGCGGGTGCCTGGCCCAAAAGGACCGCGAAACCATCCTCAAGAAGGCACCATGGGTGGATGCTGTCTTCGGCACCCACAACGTCGGCGCCCTGCCCGCACTTTTGGACCGTGCACGGCACAACAATGAGGCCCAGCTGGAAATCCTGGAGTCCCTGGACGTCTTCCCCTCCACGCTCCCCACCAAACGCGACTCCGTCTACTCCGGCTGGGTATCCATCTCCGTTGGCTGCAACAACACCTGCACGTTCTGCATCGTGCCGGCCCTTCGCGGCAAGGAAAAGGACCGCCGGCCCGGAGACATCCTCGCCGAAATCCAGGCGCTCGTGGACGACGGCGCCATCGAAGTGACCCTCCTGGGCCAGAACGTCAACTCCTACGGTGTCGAGTTCGGCGACCGCCAGGCCTTCTCCAAACTCCTTCGCGCCTGCGGCGAAATCGAGGGCCTTGAACGCGTCCGCTTCACCAGCCCGCACCCGGCCGCCTTCACCGATGACGTCATTGATGCCATGGCCGAGACGCCCAACGTGATGCCGCAGCTGCACATGCCCCTGCAGTCCGGTTCGGACCGCATCCTCCGCGCCATGAAGCGTTCCTACCGTTCCACGAAGTTCCTGGGCATCCTGGACAAGGTCCGGGACAGGATTCCACACGCCGCCATCTCCACCGACATCATCGTCGGCTTCCCGGGCGAAACCGAAGAGGACTTCCAGGCGACGCTGGACGTGGTGGAAAAGTCACGCTTTGCCACCGCCTTCACCTTCCAGTATTCAAAGCGCCCCGGCACGCCCGCTGCCGACCTGCCGGACCAGCTGCCGAAGGCCGTGGTCCAGGAACGCTTCGAACGCCTCACCGCCCTGCAGGACAGGATCGCCGCCGAGGAAAACCGGAAGCAGTTGGGCCGGAGGCTGGAAGTCATGGTCACCGCCCAGTCCGGACGGAAATCGGAGGAAACCCACCGGTTGTCCGGCCGTTCCCAGGACCAGCGGCTTGTCCACTTCTCAGTCCCCGAAGGAGCCCCGGCACCCAGGCCCGGAGACCTCGTCACCGTCACCATTACGGAGGCGGCGGCCTTCCACCTGGTGGCCGATCCCACGCCGGAGGACTACAGCCTGCGCCGGTCCCGGGCGGGGGATGCCTGGGACAGGTCCCAGGCCGACTCCTGTGGTGTGCCTGCCCCAGGCTCCGGCGCTGGACCCAAGGCTGTCGCCCTTGGCATGCCCTCGCTGCCGCTGCGCACCCGCTGAAGGTGACTGCCCCGCCTGTCATCGCCGTCGTCGGTCCCACCGGCTCCGGCAAATCCGACCTGGCCGTCAACCTTGCCCTCGAACTGGACGGCGAGGTCATCAACGCTGACGCCATGCAGTTCTACCGCGGCATGGACATTGGCACTGCCAAAATCACGACGGCCGAGCGCAGGGGAGTGCCGCACCACCTCCTGGACATCCTGGACGTGACCCAGGAAGCCAGCGTCTCCGACTTCCAGCAACAGGCCCGCAGCCTCATCGGGGATATCCATGCCCGCGGCAAGCGCGCAATCCTGGCGGGCGGCTCCGGACTGTACGTGCGGGCCGCCCTGGACGTCCTGGAGTTCCCGGGGACCGACCCCAAGCTCCGTGCACGACTGGAGGCGGACCACATACGGCTGGGGACCCCGGCGCTGCTGGACAGGCTGAGGGCCCTGGACCCCGTATCCGCGGACAGGGTCTCGGACGCCCGGCGGATTATCCGCGCACTGGAAGTCCATGAACTTACCGGACGGCCCTTCAGTTCCTTCATGCCGCGCCGCGAGTACTACCAGCCTGCGGTTCAGGTGGGCCTGAGCGTGGACCGGGAGGTCCTGCGGGAGCGCTTGGCGGTACGGGTTCACCGGATGGTGGAGTCCGGCCTGCTGGAGGAGGTCCGGATGCTGGACGCGCGGGGCCTTCGGCAGGGCAAAACAGCATCCCGTGCACTGGGCTATTCACAGTTCCTGCGGGTCATCGACGGCACGTCAACAGTTGAGCAGGCCGCAGAGGAAACAATCGTGGCCACCCGGCAGTTCGCGCGCCGCCAGTTGACGTGGTTCCGCGCCGACCCCCGCATCACCTGGCTGGACTGGCAGGACCCGGAGCTGACGGGTAAGGCGGCCGAGGTGTGCGTCCAGGATCCGGGCCGGTAGCCGCGGTTTCAGCACCGGCGGCATCCGCCGTTACGCTTGTGACCATGAATGCAACCCCCGCAGAAGCCACTGGGACTGCCTTGCACGCACTGAGCGGGCTCCGCTTTTCCAAGGGGCATGGCACCGGCAACGACTTCGTCCTGGTGGCCGATCCCGAGGGGGTGCACGCCATCGGCGCAGACCAGGCCGCAGCGCTCTGCGACCGGCACCGGGGAATCGGCGCCGACGGCCTGATCAGGGCTGTCCCGTCCCGTTTCCTGCCGGAAGGCCGGGAACTGCTCACCGATGCCCCGGACGCCGAATGGTTCATGGATTACCGCAATGCCGACGGCTCACTGTCTGAAATGTGCGGCAACGGCGTGCGGGTCTTCGTCCACTTCCTGCGGTCCGAGGGCCTGATCGACCTGCCCGACGGCGGATCACTCACCATCGGCACCCGCGGAGGGGTCAAGACCGTGGTCCGGACAGGGAACGGTTACGCGGTGGACATGGGCCCGTGGGAGTTCATATTCCCCGGGGAGGCCAGCGCCAAGGCGATGGATTCCCTGGTCACTGCCGACGGCCTGGAAGTTCCCCGGCCGGCCCTCTCCGTGAGCATGGGCAACCCACACACCGTAGTGGCCCTCGCGGAACTCAGCGAGCTCGAAGGCACCCGCCTCTTCACGGCTCCCAAGGTCGATCCGGTCCCCGTGAATGGGACCAATGTGGAGTTCGTCGTCCCTGCGGAGCCTCTGGTCCATGACGGCGTCGGATCCGTGACCATGCGGGTGCATGAGCGAGGCGTGGGGGAGACCCAGTCCTGCGGAACGGGGGCCTGTGCTGCCGCCGTCGCCATCCGGCACTGGGCCGGCGCGGAAGCCCCTGATGCCTGGCGGGTCAACGTTCCCGGAGGTGTGGTGGGCGTGAAGTTCTTCGCCGGCCCCGCCGGCCACGAGCACGTGGAACTCAGCGGCCCCGCCGTCATTGTGGCGAGCGGGACGCTTTCGTAACCTTCAGGATCCGGAAGGACTTGGACGTTGACTCGCGGGTCACGGTAAAGGAACTGTCCAGTTCGGCGGCCAGCCAGCGCTGGAGCGAATCCGAGCCCAGGTTCTTCTGCACCACCAGCCATGCCGTGCCGCCGTCCGCGAGGCGCGGAAGCCACAGCTTCAGCAGGGCGTGCAGTTCGTCCTTGCCAATCCGGATGGGCGGGTTGGACCAGATGGTGTCGAACCTGACGCCGGCGTCCACCTCCTGGGGTGTACTGGCGACGACGTTGGACAGCCCCAGCGCGGCCGCGTTTTCGTTGGCCAGGGCGACGCAGCGTTCGTTGACGTCCACGGCGTAGACCGTCGACCCGGGCGCCAGCAGCGCCATGGTGAGTGCGATGGGCCCCCAGCCGCATCCGATATCCAGCAGGTTCCCCTGGGGGTGCGGCGCCGGAACATCGGCGAGGAGCACCGCGGTGCCCTTGTCGATCCCGTCCGGGCTGAAGATTCCCGCGGAGGTGTGGAGCCTGCGGGTCTCGCCGGCCAGCTCCACCGTGAGTGGCTTACGGGTAAAGGGGCCGGCGGGGGACGTGCTGAAATAGTGTGCGGACTCCATAACTGGCCAGAGTAGTTCCCCTTGCAGCGTAATGGGAAACCGTGCAGAACCCCCTCTGCTACGCTGGATGGCATGTTCCTGATCTTCGAGTAGCCGGCACGGGCCACGCCCGTCCCCGCAGCCTGTCCTCCAGCGACAGCCCGTCCCGCAGCGATGCAGGTTTTTCAGCCTTCCGCTTGTGCACCGGCCAGACGCATCTGTTCTGCCCGGCCGCCGGACGATACTCGAAAGTCAGCCTCCTGCTGCACTTCCCGCTATTTTTCCGGCCTTTTTAGCCCTGCCGCCCCTTGACGCGGCATCCCGGCCCCGGCATCGCAGCCGGCCGCGAGACAACCAGGAGAATTGCATGACCGCAGGCCGTCAGCCCAGCGCGAATACGTTCCAACTTCCAAGCAATCAGCACTATTCTGGAATTGCCGAATCTTCAAAGGAGACCATGACCAGCCAGCCCAACACCGGTTCCGATCCAGCCGCCCAGGACATGAGTCCGCAGGAAATCCAGGCTGTTATCGACCGGATCCTCGCCAAGGACGTCCCGGCCAAGACTGTCAGCACGCCCGGCGGTGAGAGCAGCGGCAATGGAAAAGCGGTGCTCGGCAAGGCGCAGGCCATTTCCCGGCTCGACGAAGAACACTCAACATACGACGGCGACCAGCAGGACCTCGAGGAACGGCGCGCGCTGCGCCGAAGGGCAGGCCTGTCCACCGAGCTCGAAGACGTCACCGAAGTTGAATACCGCCAGCTGCGCCTGGAGCGCGTGGTCCTGGCCGGGATTTGGTCCGAGGGAACGCTTGCCGACGCCGAAAACTCGCTGCGTGAGCTGGCAGCCCTCGCCGAGACCGCCGGTTCGGAGGTCCTGGATGGCATGGTGCAGCGCCGTGACAAGCCGGACCCGGGAACCTTCCTGGGGTCAGGCAAGGCGCTGGAGCTCAAGGACATCGTCATGTCCACGGGCGCGGACACGGTGGTGGTGGACGCTGAACTTGCGCCTTCCCAGCGCCGCGGACTTGAGGACATCGTCAAGGTCAAGGTCATCGACCGCACGGCGCTGATCCTTGACATCTTCGCCCAGCATGCCAAGAGCCGTGAAGGCAAAGCGCAGGTGGAGCTCGCGCAGCTCGAGTACCTGCTTCCGCGCCTCCGCGGCTGGGGTGAGTCGATGTCCCGCCAGGCCGGTGGCCAGGTGGGTGGCGCTGCCGCCGGCATGGGCTCCCGAGGTCCTGGTGAAACCAAGATCGAGTTGGACCGGCGCCGGATCCGTACCCGCATGGCCAAGCTGCGGCGTGAAATCGCCGCAATGAAGCCGGCACGCGAGACCAAGCGGGCCAACCGCCGTCGTAATGAAGTGCCCTCCGTGGCGATTGCCGGGTATACCAACGCCGGCAAGTCCTCACTGCTGAACCGGCTTACGGACGCCGGAGTCCTCGTGGAGAACGCACTGTTCGCCACCCTGGATCCCACCGTCCGCAAGGCGGAAACCGCGGACGGCCTGGGATACACCCTGGCCGACACCGTTGGATTCGTCCGTTCGCTGCCCACCCAGCTGGTGGAGGCCTTCCGTTCGACCCTCGAGGAAGTGGCGGACTCGGATCTGATCCTGCACGTGGTGGACGTGTCGCATCCGGACCCCGAAGGGCAGATCGCCGCCGTCCGGAAGGTCTTCAGCGAAGTTGATGCCCGCAAGGTGCCGGAGATCATCGTGCTGAACAAGGCTGATGCAGCTGACCCGTTCGTGGTGGAGCGCCTGAAGCAGCGCGAACCGCGGCATGTGGTGGTCTCGGCCCGGACGGGTGAGGGCATCCCGGAACTGCTGAAGGCCATCAGCGAAGCCATTCCCCGGCCTTCGGTCAAGATGGAACTCCTCATCCCGTATGACCGCGGAGACCTGGTCAGCAAGCTCCATGAGTCCGACGCTGAAATCCTCAGCGTTGACCACGTTGAGGCAGGTACCAGGGCTGCGGTGAAGGTCCGCGAGGGCCTGGCGTCCGAACTGGAACCGTTCATCGTCAATGACTGACCCCGCCGCCGGCGAAACCGCGCAGACGGCCGGCGAGCAGTTCGTCATCGAACTGCTCGACCGCGCCGTCGCCGGCATGGGCGGACAAAGCCGCACCGGACAACACGAGATGGCCCGGCAGGTGGCCCGGGCCATCAAAACCGGCAACCACCTGCTGGTCCAGGCGGGCACGGGCACGGGCAAGTCGCTGGCCTACCTGGTGCCGCTCATCGCCCACGCCCTGGAGAGCAACAAGCCCGCTCTGGTGTCCACGGCCACGCTGGCCCTGCAAACCCAGATTGTTGGCAGGGACCTGCCGCGGCTGCTGAAGAACATCACCCCGGCCCTGGAACGGCCGGTCAAGGTTGCCTTGGTGAAAGGCCGGTCAAACTATGTCTGCCGGCACAAACTGGAAGGCGGGTTCCCCTCCGAGGAGCCTTCCGAGGGTCAGCTTTTCTCCTTGGGCGAAGACGCCAGCGTCCCGCACTTTGCCGCCTCCGTGGGCGGACCCTCGTCCCAGCTTGGCAAGGAGGTGGTGCGGCTCCGCGAGTGGGCGGAGAAGACGGCCACCGGCGACCGGGATGAGCTCCTGCCTGGTGTGACGGACCGTGCCTGGCGCCAGGTCTCCGTCACTTCCATGGAGTGCCTGGGGGCCCAAAAGTGCCCCATGGCCGCCGAGTGCTTCAGCGAGCTGGCCCGGCAGGACGCAGCCGAGGCAGATGTGGTGGTGACGAATCACGCCATGCTGGCCGTCAGCGCCTTCGAAGGACTTGCAGTCCTGCCCGAGTACGACGTCGTGGTGGTGGATGAAGCGCACGAGTTGCAGGACCGGGTCACCGGAGCCGTGTCCGGTCAGCTGTCGGTGGCCATGGTCCACGCTGCCGCTTCCGGCGCCCGCAAACATACCGCCATCACGGTGGACGCGCTGAACGCCGCAGCCGCAAACCTTGAACTGGCCCTCGCCGGTGCGCCCAGCGGCCTGCTTCCCAACGGGCTGAACGACGAACAGCTGGACTGCATGGACCAGTTGCGGGAGGCGTGCCGGGCCGCGTTGTCCGATTCCAAGGGGGACAGCAACGCCACGGCCGACGGCGGCCGGCAGCTGGCCCGGTCCCGCCTCATGCTCATCCTGGAATTGTGTGAGCGGCTTATTGCTGCCCGTGAAAACCGCGAGGTCGTGTGGTTTTCCCGGGCCGGCACGTTCGATCCCGGCCAGGGATATTCCCAGCCCGATGACAATGCCCCGGTGCTGGTCAATATCGCGCCGCTGTCCGTGGCAGGCAGGCTCCGGGAAGGACTCTTCGCCGGGCACACCGTCGTGCTGACGTCTGCAACCCTCGCCATTGGCTCGGCATTTGAACCCGCGGCCGGGGGACTGGGCCTCATCGGCGACGGCGCACCCAGCTGGACGGGTGTGGATGTCGGCTCGCCCTTCGACTACCCGAAACAGGGCATCCTCTACGTGGCCGGCCACCTGCCAAAGCCGGGCCGCGGCGTTTCGCCGGAGGCGCTGGAGGAACTGGAAGCGCTCATCAAAGCGTCCGGCGGGGGTGCCCTCTGCCTGTTTTCATCCCGACGGGCTGCCGAAGAGGCTGCCGACGCCCTGCGGCCGAAGCTCGATGTGACTGTCCTCTGCCAGGGCGAGTCGACCATGACAGCTTTGGTGAAGCAGTTCGCCGACGAACCGGATACCTGCCTCTTCGGGACCATGTCCCTGTGGCAGGGGGTTGACGTTCCGGGAGGCTCCTGCCGCCTGGTGGTGATCGACCGCATCCCGTTCCCCAGGCCGGATGATCCGCTGATGACCGCGCGTTCGCGTGCCGTGGCCCAGGCCGGCGGAAACGGCTTCATGTCCGTCTCGGCCACGCATGCCGCCATCAGGCTGGCCCAGGGTGCCGGCCGCCTGATCCGGTCCACCGGAGACAAGGGAGTGGTGGCCGTTCTGGATTCCCGGCTGGCAACAGAGCGCTACGCCGGATTCCTCCGCGGCGCTCTGCCGCCGTTCTGGGCTACCAAGGACCGCAGCAAGGCGTTGGCGGCATTGGCCAGGCTGGGCGCGGACGCGACCACGTAGGGCCCGGCAGGCGAACGACGCCAGCGGGGGCAGCCGCCGTGCAATTTCCGGCAGGCCGTCCCTTCGCGGGAGACGCGGTCAGAGGGAACGCAGGACCGAGACAACCTTGCCCATGATGGTGGCATGGTCGCCCAGAATGGGTTCGTACTGCGTGTTTTGGGGCAGCAGCCAGGTGTGGCCGTCGCGCTGGCGGAATGTCTTGACGGTTGCCTCGTCATCCAGCAGGGCAGCAACGATGTCCCCGTTGGCTGCGTCCGCCTGGCGCCGCACCACCACCCAGTCACCGTCACAGATGGCGGCATCCACCATGGAGTCGCCGGCCACCCTAAGCATGAAGAGCTCGCCCTGGCCGACCAGCTGGCGGGGGAGCGGCATGACATCCTCCACGAGCTGCTCAGCGAGGATGGGACCGCCGGCAGCAATCCGGCCAACCAGCGGAACCATGGCCGTATCCAGCGCGGTGGGCAGCTCCGTTACCGTGGCACCGCCGCCCGTGGCCTGCGGCGCGGGGGAGGCGCCGGCGGCATTGCTTCCGCTGTCCAGCGTGAGGGGCATCAGCACCTCCATGGCCCGCGGCCGTTTGGGGTCGCGCCGCAGGTAACCCAGCTTCTCCAGCTGCGAAAGCTGGTGGGTCACGCTGGACAGGCTGGCCAGGCCAACCGTGTCGCCGATCTCCCGCATGGAGGGCGGGTAGCCGTTGTCATTGACCGAGCGCTGGATGGTCTCGAGGATCTTCTTCTGCCGGGGGGTCAAGCCCTTGGCGGTCTTCCTGGGTTGCGGGGCGGTCCTGCCCCCGGCGGCTGCTGCTGCCATATTCGCCAATGCCTTTCGCTTGCCGCCGGATCTTCCGTTGCGGCCTGTTCCACAGCGCCGCCGGAAGGACTCCCACTGTCATTGTCAGACCCTGCTGTTCAACTTCAGTGGTGGTTGTTCTTTGATTCAAAGCTAGGCCAGCCACATTGCTTTTTCAAACATTTGTTCTAGCGAGTCTCGACATTGTTCGTTGATAGGTGCTAAAACTTAACAAGCAAAGTTCGAACATGTGTTCTAACCAGCGATTGCCCCGTTCGAAAACATGGCCGGAGAAGCTCCGGACACGGTGTGAACGGCAGGGCGGCAGCGGGCGGACACCCGGGCAGCACGGCAGGTCCAGGAGGGCTTAGTTCATGTCAGCTTTATCTCTTCACCAGGTTTCACCTACGCACCGCGTTTCCCTGCAGACCCGGAAGCCCTCGCAGCGCCGGACGCCGTCAGCAGCGCCCCTGAGGCTGACCCGCCGGGGGCGGATCGTCCTGATCGGAGTTCCGCTTGTGCTCCTCGCGGTACTCCTGCTGTCCCTGTCCGGACTTTTCAACGCACCGGCCAAGGCATCCGATTCAGCTGCGGATTTGGCCGTGACGCCGACGGTCACCGTGACGGTGCAGGCGGGCCAGTCGTTGTGGAGCATCGCAGGCGCTGTTGCTCCGGACCGCGATGCCCGGGACGTGGTGGCGGACATCGTCCAGCTCAACAACCTTCCGGCCGCCGCTGTGCTGCCGGGGCAGCAGCTGTTCGTCCCCACGCACTGAGCGGCACCTGGTGTTGGCCTTTGAGAAAGATGACCGGGACAGCAACGCCGGTGGCGAACAGAATCCGTCACATTTTCCGGTAGTTGCCGCGGCAACTAAACTGTTCAGGTGAACGACCAGCTAGAGCGTCTGAACCGACTTCCCCTCCGCAGCAATCTTCGCGGGCTGACCCCCTACGGGGCACCCCAACTGGACGTTCCCATTTTGCTGAACGTCAATGAGAACACCCATGGTGTTCCGGCGGACGTGCGCGCCGCCATCAGCGCGGCGGTCACGGAAGCAGCTGCAGGCCTCAACCGGTACCCGGACAGGGAATTCACCGACCTGCGGAAAGCTCTCGCGGAATACCTGGGGCACGGGCTCGACGAATCAAACCTCTGGGCAGCCAACGGCTCCAACGAGGTCCTGCAGCAGATCCTCCAGGCCTTCGGCGGCCCCGGCCGCACCGCCCTGGGCTTTCCACCCACGTACTCCATGTACCCTCTGCTCGCCAGCGGAACCGACACCCAATACATCACGGGAGTGCGCTCGGAAGGCTACGACCTGAGCGCCGAATCCGCCGCCCGGCAGGTCGAGGAGCTGCGGCCCAACATCGTCTTCCTCTGCTCGCCCAACAACCCCACGGGGACCGGCCTGGGGCTTGACGTTGTGGAGGCTGTCTATGACGCCGGCGAGGACAGCCAGACCGTGGTGATCGTCGACGAGGCCTACCACGAGTTCGCGCATGACGGCACGCCCAGCGCCCTGACCCTGCTGCCCGGCCGGGAGCGGCTGATAGTTTCCCGCACCATGAGCAAGGCCTTCGCACTCGCCGGCGCCCGCCTCGGCTACATGGCCGCGGCCCCGGAGGTCACCGATGCCCTGCGGCTGGTGCGCCTTCCGTACCACCTGTCCGCGATTACCCAGGCAACCGCACTGGCCGCGCTCCAACACCGCGAGGCACTGATGGCCGATGTCCAGGACATCAAGGCGCAGCGGGACCGCATTGTGGCCGAACTGACCAGGATGGGCCTCAAGCCTGCCGCCTCGGACTCCAACTACGTGTTCTTCGGGGGCCTGGAAAATCCGCACCAGGTATGGCAGGAGCTGCTGGACGCCGGAGTGCTCATCCGCGACGTGGGCATCCCCGGCCACCTTCGGGTCACCGCAGGCACTGAGGCGGAAACCACAGCCTTCCTTACCTCCCTGGAACGCATCCTTGCGGGCCAGGCCGCGCTTCCCGCCTAGACTTGATACTGCGGCGCTGGGCGCCTTGAACTACTTCTTCTCCCACAAAGGATCCTTCACCATGAGTCCCACCGGATCGAATACAGCTGCGGCCCGGACCGCCCGCATGGAGCGTGCCACCAGCGAGTCCTCCGTGCTCGTGGAGATCAACCTCGATGGAACCGGCGTATCGGACATCGATACCTCCGTGCCGTTCTACGACCACATGCTCACGGCCCTGTGCAAGCACTCCCTGATCGACATGACGGTCAAGGCCACGGGTGACACCCACATCGACGTCCACCACACTGTTGAGGACGTGGCCATCACCTTCGGCGAGGTCCTGCGGACCGCCCTCGGGAACAAGGCCGGGATCCGCCGGTTCGGTGAGGCCACCGTTCCGCTGGACGAAGCGCTTGCGAACGCTGTGGTGGACGTGTCCGGACGCCCGTACCTGGTGCACGGGGGCGAGCCGGCCGGGCAGGAGTACCACCTGATCGGCGGCCACTTCACCGGTTCCCTGACCCGCCACGTCTTCGAAGCCATCACCCTGCACGCCGGCATCTGCCTGCACATGAACGTGCTGGCCGGACGGGACCCGCACCACATCGTCGAGGCACAGTTCAAAGCCTTCGCCCGCGCCCTCCGCGCCGCCGTCGAACCCGATCCCCGGGTTGAAGGCATCCCCTCCACCAAGGGGGCGCTGTGAGCGGCCAGGTCCTCAAAGACGGCGCGATCATCGATCCGTCAGCATCAGGCAAGCTGCCTTCACCCGAGGGCAAACCCACGGTCACCGTGCTCGATTACGGTTCCGGGAACGTCAGGTCCGCAGTCCGGGCACTGGAACGTGCCGGCGCGGAAGTAGTCCTGAGCGCCAAGCCCGAGGATGTACTGAACGCGGACGGCCTGGTGGTTCCGGGCGTAGGTGCGTTCGAGACCGTCATGCGCGAACTCAAGGCCGTGGACGGCATCAGGCTGATCGGCAGGCGGGTGGCAGGCGGACGCCCCGTGCTTGGAATCTGCGTGGGCCTCCAGGTCCTTTTTGAAGCCGGAGTGGAACACGGCACCGAAGCCGAAGGCATTGGCGAATGGCCCGGCAAGGTAGAGGCCCTCCCCGCGGAGGTGGTTCCGCACATGGGCTGGAACACGGTCAAGGTGCCGGAAGGCTCCAAACTCTTTGCCGGCGTCGAAAACGAACGCTTCTACTTCGTGCACTCATACGGCGTGCAGGAATGGAACTTCGACGTCATCCAGCCACGGATGGCGCCGCCCCTGGTCACCTGGTCCGAACACGGCGGCCCCTTCATCGCCGCCGTCGAGAACGGCCCCCTCTGCGCCACCCAGTTCCACCCCGAAAAGTCCGGCGACGCCGGTGCGCGGCTCCTGCGCAACTGGGTGGAAGGCCTGCGGAAACCGGCCGGCGGTCAATCCGCTGCAGCACCGGCGGACGCCGGCAGTGACGCCTAGATGTGGTCGGTACTCCTGATGGGCCTCGCCGGCATCCTCATAGGTGGCGGCATCTCATTCCGGCAGCAGCGCAAGCCACTCTGGACACAGGTGGCGTTCTACGTTCTGGCCGCCATGTCACTGGTGGCGGCCTACCTGCTGACCGTGCCGGCAAACTGACCACAGCCCACAGCGCGAGGGCCGCCAACTTCACCCCAACAGCATCGCGGACCCAGCGCCCTGCTTTCCGCACCGAAATCGACACCGAGGATGAGTATGACCACCGCACATGACCTGCCGGTACTTGAACTGCTGCCAGCCGTCGACGTCGTCAACGGCCAGGCCGTCCGGCTGGTCCAGGGCGAGGCGGGCAGTGAAACCAGCTACGGCACCCCCCTTGAAGCTGCGCTGAACTGGCAGCAGCAAGGCGCCGAATGGGTGCACCTGGTGGACCTGGACGCCGCCTTCGGCCGCGGCTCCAACGCAGACCTGCTCCGGGAAGTCGTGGGCCGGCTGGACATCAAGGTGGAGCTCTCCGGCGGCCTCCGCGACGACGAAACACTGGAAGCCGCCCTTGACCTGGGCGTGGCCCGGGTCAACCTGGGAACGGCTGCACTGGAGAACCCGGAGTGGACCCGCCGGGCCATCGAACGCTTTGGCGACAAAATCGCCGTGGGCCTCGACGTCCGCGGAACAACCCTCGCCGGCCGCGGCTGGACCAAGGAAGGCGGGGACCTGTGGGAGGTCCTTGGCCGTCTCGAAGAGGCCGGCTGCTCCCGCTACGTCGTGACCGACGTGACCAAGGACGGCACTCTGCAGGGCCCCAACGTCGAACTCCTCCGCCAGATGGTGGAAAAGACCGGCAAGCCGGTTGTGGCTTCCGGCGGCATCTCCAGCCTGGACGACCTGAAGGTCCTCCGGTCCCTGGTCCCGCTGGGCGTGGAAGGCGCGATTGTGGGCAAGGCCCTGTACGCCGGAGCCTTCACGCTGCCCGAAGCCCTCGACGTCGCCGGCCGGCGCTGACCCGGCGGACATCGACCCCATGCCTAACGTCGAGGAGCCAGGGCGGCAGCCAGCACGCCAGCTGCCCGGACATATCGCGGCAGCCCTGTCCGGCGCTGGTGGCGCCACGGATTCGGCGGGCCAGCCATGGGCAGGACGCAGCCTGGCCGGTGACGACGGCAGGATCCACAACTTCGAGGACGACGACGGAACGGCCGACGCCGGCTACCTCGCCGCCCTGGACGCGCTCCGGCAAGGGGCAGGCGATGAAGCGGGCGTCGTGGCCGCCCTGGCAACGGCCCGGGTCTTCATTCCGATTGTTGCGCAGCTGGCTGAAGAGTCGGAAACAGCCCACGGACTGCACGCTGACAAGCAGGCGGACATGGCGCTGGTAACGCTGAAGGCGGCTGACGGCAGGACTGCCCTCCCCGCCTTCACCTCGGCCGCCGGGCTGGCCGCCTGGCATCCCGAGGCCCGGCCCGTCGCCGTGTACGCCGCGCGGGCTGCCCTCTCGGCAGTCGCCGAAGGCGCCGAGCTCCTGGTCCTGGACCCGGGCGCCGACGTGACGTTCGTGGTGCGCCGTCCGGGGGTCTGGGCATTGGCAAAGCAGCACGACTGGACCCCCTCCTACAACGACCCCCAGCTGGCCGATGAAATGGCGCGCGCAGCCTCCGGGTTCGCCGCCATCCGCAGCATTGGGCTTATGCCGGGCAGGGGAGTGGCTTCCAGTGCTGCCGATGGCGCAGTAGTCCCTGGCGGGGGTGCCGGGCCGGAACTTCAGGTGGTGCTGTACCTTGAGGACGGCCTGGACGCCGCCGGGGTCCAGGAACTGGTGGCCAACCTCCAGGCGGAGTGGTCGCGGAATGTATTGTTTGGGGAGCGCGTCGACTCCTTGGAAATCAAACTGAGGCGCGCTCCCGACTAGACGCAGCCGGATGGGTGATCCCCGCCAGTGCTGCGGCATACCCTGAAGGACCGTTTCGTGAATTTCGCTCTCTACCGGGAGTTGCTCGCCGTCCGGCCAATCCGCCGGCTGCTGCTGGTTGGCATGATCGCCCGCATCCCGCACTCAGCGGCCGGGGTGCTCCTGACCCTGCACATCGTCCTCACCCTTGGCCAGGGCTATGCCGCGGCCGGCGCCGCCGCAGCGGTCATGACCATCGGTATTGCCCTGGGCGCCCCGTGGCGCGGCAGGCGCGTTGACACCGTAGGGTTGCGGACCGCACTCATCCCGTCCGTGATCTCGGAGACGCTGATCTGGTCTGTGGTGCCGCACGTGTCCTACCAGTGGCTCCTCCCACTGGTCTTCGTGGGCGGCCTGCTCACGCTGCCAATTTTCAGCGTGGTCCGGCAGTCCCTGGGCGTCCTGGCGGAGGGCGACCAGCGCCGCACCGCGTTCGCCCTGGACGCCATCACCACCGAAATGGTATTCATGATCGGGCCGGCCGCCGGCGCCGTGGTGGCCACCAGTGGATTTACCG
The DNA here is from genome assembly GCF_057747955.1 of Arthrobacter sp. SDR-2R. Taxonomy (NCBI): domain Bacteria; kingdom Bacillati; phylum Actinomycetota; class Actinomycetes; order Micrococcales; family Micrococcaceae; genus Arthrobacter; species Arthrobacter sp. SDR-2R. Next base: position 3,284,094 of record NZ_CM173231.1, on the reverse strand, counting down.
TTGCCGGGTTGACCGTGGTGGGCGTGGCCACGTCCCTGGCAGGGCTGTCCCTCATGTGGTTCAACCCGCCCACCCGCAGCCCGGCGCAAACCGCCGAATGCGCCGGGGATGAGCAACATGCCGCGGAAGCCGCCGTGGTCGCCACCGCTCCGGCCCACGTCCAGGAAGCCGCCGCGGAACTGTCACCGGCCGGGACGGCCAGCCGTGCGGCAGAGGGACTGCGCGGAAGGCTGGCGGGCGGCTTCGCGTGGTTCACCGCAACGGTCGCGGCACTCTTTGCCGTTGCCGCCGGCGCCGGCATGGTCCTGAGCGGTACCGACGTTGGCATCGTTGCGGCGCTGGAAACCGGAGGCCGCCAGAGCGAGATCGGCATCGTGTTCGTCTTCTGGTGCGCCGCCTCGGTGGTGGGCGGACTCATCTACGGCGCCATGCACCGGCCCATCCCGCCTGTCATCCTGCTGCTGGGAATGGCGGCGCTGACGCTGCCCATGGCCTTCGCCCACGACACCTGGACGCTGGCACTGGTTTCCATCCTGCCCGGCCTGCTCTGCGCCCCCGTCCTCTCCGCAGCCTCCGAAACGGTCGCGGACCTGGTGTCGGAGGAACGGCGCGGGGAGGCGATGGGCTGGTACGGCTCAGCCCTGACCGCTGGTGTTGCCCTCGGCTCGCCGCTGGCCGGCATCTTCATCGACCTCATGGGACCGTCCGGGGGTTTCGTTTCGGTTGGCGCCGCCGGCGTCGTGCTGTGCCTGGTGGGCCTGGCCCTCCAGCAGCGCCGCCGAAAAGCCGCCGCCCGATATTTCCGTCCGCCGCGCTGAACGGCAGGTACGGAGTGGCCGGTCAAGCCCCGGGTGCTTTGCCTGGAAACGACGACGGCGGGACGACCTTGAAAGGCCGTCCCGCCGTCGGACGCTGCTTGGGTGGGTTCTTCCTTAGTTCACTGCGCCGGTGTACTTTTCGCCCGGGCCCTTGCCCGGTGCATCCGGAATCAGCGACTCTTCACGGAACGCCAGCTGGAGGGACCGCAGCCCATCGCGCAACGGTCCGGCGTGCTGCGAGCCGATTTCGGGGGCAGCTGCCGTCACCAGGCCGGCCAGGGCGGTGATCAGCTTCCGGGCCTCGTCCAGGTCCTTCAGCTCGGCCGCGTTGTCTTCTGCGGCCAGGCCAAGCTTTACCGCGGCTGCGCTCATGAGGTGCACGGCGGCCGTGGTGATGACCTCGATGGCGGGGACTTCCGAGATGTCCCGGATCTGTTGTGAAACGTCTGCGCCTGCGTCACCGGGCTCGAAGACGTACGAATTACTGTCTGAGGTGCTCATACTGGTAAGCTTGACACAGACCGACTGGATGTCGTTATTTCAGGGATTGTCCCAAACGATCAGGTTCCCAACAGCGCTTTTGCGGCGTTGACGGGAATTTTTTCTGTAGAATGGCTTCCAGTTTGCAAGCGGAGTTCTCTCCCACCCGCGTCAGCCGCTGTCCCAGGCGTTCCTTTGGAACCTGCAGGGGACGTAAGGTTGCCGGGTATCTGGTTGGGCATGGACCGGCACACGCCGGGACTGTGTGCGTGCAGCCCTGACGGGGTTGCCGAGCCAACCTATCTGAGGCCTTCGATTGCTCCGGCAATTGGGGGCCTTCTCTATTTGCCGGACTCAACAACAAACACAGGAGCTTTAACATTAGCGAGCCAAGAATCAATGAGCGTATCCGCGTCCCCGAGGTGCGGCTGGTCGGCCCTGCAGGTGAACAGGTAGGAATCGTCCGTATTGAGGATGCCCTGCGACTGGCTGCCGAGTCCGACCTTGATCTCGTTGAAGTTGCACCTCAGGCGAAGCCTCCGGTGTGCAAGCTGATGGACTTCGGCAAGTACAAGTACGAGGCCGCGGTCAAGGCACGTGAGGCCCGGAAGAACCAGACGAACACTGTTCTGAAGGAAATCCGTTTCCGGTTGAAGATCGACACCCACGACTACGAGACCAAGCGCGGCCACGCCCTGCGCTTCCTCGGTGCCGGGGACAAGGTCAAGGCCATGATCCAGTTCCGTGGCCGTGAGCAGCAGCGTCCGGAGATGGGCATCCGCCTGCTCCAGCGCTTCGCGGACGACGTCGCCGAAGTTGGCGTGGTGGAGTCCAGCCCCCGCATTGACGGCCGCAACATGGTCATGGTGGTTGGGCCGCTGAAGAACAAGGCTGAAGCCAAGGCTGAGGCACGGCGCGCCACGCAGCGGGCCGAGGCCAAGGCCCAGAACGAAGCCAAGGCTTCCGGACGCGTTGACACGTCCGGCGAGGACCAGGCCCCCTTGACGCAGTCACTGGCGGACCTGCTGCCCGAAGGTTTCACCGTCTCCACGGAGCCGGAGGCTGTGGCCGAGGACAACGCCCCCGCCGAGGCGCCCGCTGTTGAGGCACCTGAGCAGGAAGCTCCGAAGCAGGAAGCCCCCAAGGCTGCTGCGCCGAAGCAGGAAGCTCCGAAGCAGGAAGCCCCCAAGGCTGCTGCGCCGAAGCAGGAAGCGCCGAAGCAGGAAGCTCCGAAGCAGGAAGCCCCCAAGGCTGCTGCGCCGAAGGCCGCTCCGGCTCCCAGGCCTGCAGCTGCCGCCAAGCCGGAAGCCGCCGCGCCGGCGGCACCGAGACCGGCCGCTGTGCCTGCACCACCCAAGCCGGTGGCCAGGCCTGCTGCGCCGAAGCCTGCTGCGCGCCCTGCCCCCAAGGCAGCGCCGAAGCCGGCCGGCAAGAAGACCAACTAGTTCACAGCTGCCGGGGTACGCCTCCGGCAGTCAGCAACCAGCATGCTGCCCGCAGGGGTGGCTGCGCGATAGAACTGCGGCCCCCGGGCCTGCAGAAACGTAAGGAGATCGGTTCCCATGCCGAAGATGAAGACCCACAGTGGTGCTAAGAAGCGCTTCAAGCTGACCGGCAGCGGCAAGCTGCGCCGCCAGCAGGCCAACCGCCGCCACTACCTGGAGCACAAGTCCTCCCGCCTGACCCGCCGCCTTGCCGGCGACCGGATCGTCTTCAAGGGCGACGCCAAGGTCATCCGGAAGATGCTCGGCATCTAATTTCCAAGTTCTATGAGGGGCCGCCGCCTGGCGGTCCGTCACCTGCCAAACAGCATTCTCAGGCCGCCGGTTCACCGGCAGTAGATGCTTGGGATCAGATTTTCGAAGGAGTACGCACGTGGCACGTGTGAAGAGGGCGGTCAACGCCCACAAGAAGCGCCGGGTTGTTCTTGAACGCGCAAAGGGTTACCGCGGACAGCGTTCGCGCCTGTACCGCAAGGCCAAGGAGCAGCTGCTGCACTCGTTTGTGTACAGCTACGGCGACCGCAAGAAGAAGAAGGGCGACTTCCGCCGCCTGTGGATCCAGCGCATCAACGCTGCGTCCCGCGCCAACGGCCTCACCTACAACCGCCTCATCCAGGGCCTGAAGGCCGCCGAGGTCGAGGTTGACCGCCGTATGCTGGCCGAGCTTGCCGTCTCTGACGCCAACGCCTTCGCCGCGCTGGTCCAGGTGGCCAAGGACTCCCTTCCGGCAGACACCTCCGCCAAGAAGGCAGCCGCAGCCTAGGCAAGCAGCTTCCGCCCCTCGCCTGAGGGGCCCGTTCAGGAACTGGTGGCAGCAGCTACTACAGTTTTCTGTATGAACGAAACCGGGCGCCCGCAAGACCTTCCACTTTCCAACCCCCGAGCTGATCGGGTCAGGGATGTGGCAAAGCTTGCAGGGCGCCCGGCCCGTTTAAAGCGCGGGCAGTTTCTGGCCGAGGGCCCGCAGGCCGTCCGTGAGGCACTCAAGCTCCACCAGCAGCGCCTTGCGGCGGGAGGTCCCGGAGTAGTGACTGAGGTCTTCGCCAGCGAAAGCTGCCTTGACCGTTTTCCCGAATTTGAAGAGCTCTCCGAGGGCACCAGCGCACGGCTGGCCACGGATGAGGTCCTGGCAGCCATGGCGGACACCGTCAACCCGCAGGGGATAGTGGCGGTCTGCAGGTTTGTGGACGTGGCTCTGGCGGACGTGCTCGACGCCGGGCCCCGCCTGATTGCCGTGCTGTGCCAGGTGCGGGACCCGGGGAACGCGGGAACGGTCCTGCGTGCGGCCGATTCCGCCGGTGCCGACGCCGTGGTGTTCACGACGTCCAGCGTGGACATCTACAACCCCAAGGCCGTCCGGTCCACCGCAGGTTCGCTGTTCCACCTTCCGGTGGTGCTGGCCGCCGATCCCGCGGAACTCGCTGCAGCCTGCAAGGCCCGCGGCATCGGCATCCTTGCCGCCGACGGCTACGGGCAGCTGGACCTTGATGTCCTGCAGGACGAGAACGCCCGGCGCCGGCTCACCGGAACAGGGCCGGAGTCTGTGTACGACCTCGCCGTTCCCACGGCCTGGTTCTTTGGGAACGAGGCGCAGGGACTCTCCGCGGAGGAGCTGGAACTGGCCGACCACCGGGTGGCCGTTCCTGTCTACGGCGCCGCCGAGAGCCTCAACCTTGGGACGGCGGCCACGGTATGCCTCTACGCCAGCGCCCGCTCCCAGCGCCGTGCGGCAGCTGCAGTGGGGCAGGAACAGGCCGGATAGGGACGCGCCACGGCCGGGAACTTCGGGGAAAGGCCAGGGACCTTCTAAAAAAAGAAAGGCCCCGGAAGTCCGGGGCCGATGGGGTGTTGGTAGACAGAGTGATCAGGGTGCGCGGGTTGCTTTTCCGCGTCCGGTGACTGCTCCGTAGATGCCGGCGACAAGCAGGCCGCCGACGATAGCGAGAATCCAGGTGCCGAGGTCGAAGAAGGCAAGATCGCCCTTGTTGAACAGGAGGCTGCCAATCCAGCCGCCAACAATGGCACCGACGACACCGAGGATGAGGCTGGTGACCCAGCCGCCGCCGACCCGTCCGGGCATAACGGCCTTAACGATGGCCCCGACTATGAGGCCCAAAATAATCCAAGCAAGAAAACCCATGTCTCCTCCTTATTGTGACCGGGATTAATAGTCCCGATGAGGCTCAAGCTAACATAAGCCCCCTGCAAAGTCAGTAGCTCGGGTGACGGCGTTGCTGCATCGTTAGGACAGCGCGGGCCCCCGTTTTCGGGGCTCCGTGCGCATAACCTCAGGCAGCCAGCGGCCTCTTGCGTTCGAGCAGGCCGCTGAGGAGCGCGACGCCGAAACCAAGGACGGCGAGGACGGCGCCGACCAGCGCCGGGGCAACAAAGCCCCACCCGAGGGCGATGACAAGGCCGCCGAGGAAGGCTCCCAGCGCGTTGGCGACGTTCAGCGCGGCATGGTTGAGGGAGGATGCCAGCGATGGGGCATCCGGCGAGGCGTCCAGCAGCCGGGTCTGCAGAGCGGGGATGAGCATGGAACCGGAAGCTCCCACCACAAACACCATGACCATGGCGCTCCACTGCCAGTGCGCCGCCACCGCATAGACCACCAGAGCCACGGCGATGGCAGGGAGGACCCGGTACAGGGTGCCCATGACGGATTTGTCAGCGAGCCTGCCGCCGACGACGTTCCCGGCCACCATGCCAAGACCGTAGAGCGCCACCACAAGGGGGATCAGGGTGGAGGGGATGCCGGCCACGGAGGTCATGGTGTGGGCGATGTAGGTATAGGTGGCGAAGAAGCCGCCGAAACCCACGATGCCCACCAGGAGTGCCAGCCATACCTGGAGCCGTTTGAGGGCCCCGAGCTCGCGCCGGATGCTCGCGTCGGGGTGGGCGTGCTGGAAGGGGACGAATTTCCACACCATGGCCAGTGCCAGCAGGCCGATGGCACCGACCAGGACAAACAGCAGGCGCCAGCCGAAGGTCTGTCCCAGCCAGGTGGCGAACGGTACTCCCACGACGTTGGAGACGCTGAGCCCGGCCATGACCATGGAGATGGCCCAACCGCGCCGTGTGGGCGGAACGAGGGAAGCCGCGATGACGGCTGCAACGCCGAAGAACGCTCCGTGCGGCAGGCCGGCGGCAAAGCGGGACACCAGCATCCAGCCGTAGTCGGGGGCAACGAATGACGCCAGGTTGGCCACGGTAAAGAACAGCAGCAGCCCCAGCGCCAGTTTCTTGCGGGGGAGCCTGGCGCCGACGGCGGCCAGCAGCGGAGCGCCTACCACTACCCCCAGCGCATAGGCGGAGATCAGGTTGCCGGCCTGCGGAGTGGTAATTGCCAGGCCCTGCTCCACTTCCTTGAGCAGGCCCATCATGGTGAACTCGGTGACGCCGATGCCTACGCCGCCCATGGCCAGGGCGAAAATCGCCATGCCGATGTTGGGGGTCGTGCTGCGGGTTGCCGTGGACGGGGAAAGAACGCTGCTCATATTCCTGCTTCTTGAAACGTGGGACTCGCAAGGGACGGATGCCACGGCAGTGGGGCAGGACGGTCCGGACAGTGTGGCAAACCCCGGCTGGGCAGGACGTATTCCCGGCAGGAACTGTTCCTAAGGCGGGAATGCTGTTCCCGGACACTCCATTGTGGCCCATAGAATGACCCGGTGACTGGACTGATTCAGGTTGTGGGCGGAGCTGTGGTGGACCGGCTGGCCAATCCGGCGGCCCTGTTGGTGGCACGGCGAAGCGCGCCGGAGCACCTGGCGGGGCTGTGGGAGTTCCCCGGCGGCAAGGTGGAGCCCGGGGAGGAACCCGAAACGGCGCTGGTGAGGGAGCTGGCTGAGGAACTGGGAATCGGCGTGCGCCTGGGACTGGAACTTCATGCGGAAACACCGGCTGGCTGGCCCCTCAATGACCGGGCCAGTATGAGGGTGTGGTTCGCTGAGGTGACCCACGGCGAACCATTGCCCCTTGAAGACCATGACGAACTGCGCTGGGTGGACCTGCGGGACCGGGAAGCTGTCCTCACCTTGCCGTGGATCCCCGCCGACTATCCGATTGTCCATGCGCTGCTGGAATCCGTGGGATCGTCGCTGGGCCGGAGCCGCTAGAAAAGCGCGTCCTGCTGCGAGGGCCGGGACGAAGAAGGGACGCCGGGGGGCCCGGCATTCGTGCCGGCCGGAATGCTTCCTGCCGGGTACTGCGCTTCCTCGGCACGGGGATCGTCCAGGTCCCGGTGGCTGAAGCCGGACGAATGCGAAAACCCATGGCGTGCCTTGAAATAGCGGACCCTGCCGGCCAGCCAGGTGCGGTACTCCTTGGAGGCGTAGGAACCCGTCCCGTACAGACGCCGGTAGCGGCCGGCCAATTCGGGGTGGTGTTTGGCAATCCACTGCATGAACCACTCCCGGGTGCCAGGTTTCAGGTAGAGGGCGCCGGCCGTAACGCCGGTGGCCCCGGCAGTGGCCAGGGAAGCGAAGAGGGAATCAAGTGCTTCGTCGCTGTCCGACAACCACGGCAGGATGGGCATGGCCATGACGCCGCATGGCAGTCCGGCCTCACGTAAGCGGGAGACGAGTTTCAGCCGGGCCCTGGGTCCTGGGGTACCGGGTTCGATGGCCTCCGAGAGGGCCTCGTCCGTCATGGCCAGGGAAATGCCCAGCCCCACGGGCACCTGCGTGGCAGCCCTTTTGAGCAACGGGATGTCCCGCGCCAACAGCGTTCCCTTGGTGAGGATGGACAGGGGAGTGCCGGATTCCGCCAAGGCGGCAATGATGCCGGGCATGAGCCGGTACCGGCCCTCGGCCCGCTGGTAGGGGTCCGTATTGGTACCCAGCGCCACCTGCTGGCGTGTCCAGGATGCCTTGTTCAGTTCCTTGCGGAGGACCTCCGCGGCATTCACCTTCACCACCACCTGGCTGTCAAAGTCCATCCCGGCGTCGAAATCCAGGTAGGTGTGGGACTTGCGGGCGAAGCAATAGACACAGGCATGGCTGCAGCCGCGGTAGGGATTGACGGTCCATTCGAAAGGCATCTTTGACCCCGCCGGGACCCTGTTGAGCACCGATTTGGCGGTGACCTCGTGGAACGTGATGCCGGCGAACTCGGGGGTGGTGACGGAACGCACCAGTCCTGCCAGCGGAAGCAGCGCCGGAGCAGCGGCACCCGCGGTGTCAGGCGTATCGGGTACCAGTGCCTGCGCTTCCCATCTCATGGCTCCATTCGAAAACATGTTCGAATGGAAGTCAAGGCGCCGCGCGCTGATACCAGCCGGTCGCCCAGAGGTACCGGCCTGGTGGAAGGGCGGCCTACTGCTCCAAGGCCCACGTGGCGGTCACGGTTGCCTCCACCCGGTTTGCGCCCGGTTCCACCGTCATGCCCTCCGGGGCAGAGGCCCGCTGCATGCCCGCCAGGGGAACCGGGCCCGGCGACGGGCGCTGGTCCGTCACGGACAACACCGGTCCCAGGCGGGCGGAGGCCAACGCTGCGTACTGTCCGGCAGTGCGGAGTGCGTCGTGCCAGGCGGCTTCCCGGGCCTCAGCCCGGACGGCGGTGTCGTCCGAAAGGACCAATTGCAGGTTGTTCAGCCGGGCGGAATCCCCGGCCGCGTCGACGGCCGCGGAAATGGTGGCGGACGCGGTGGCGATGTCCCTGAGCCGGACCGTGACGCTGCTGGCCGCCACGTACCCCACGAACTTCTGGCCCTCGCCGTCCCGCCAGGCGAGGTCGGCACGGACGCTCATCCCCGCCGAGCGGATATCGGCCGGTGCAACACCGTGGCCGCGGAGGACCGAGCCCGTCATGGCCAGGCCTTCCGCGGCCGCCGCATACGCCTCCTCCACCGATCCGGCACGGCACTCGACGCCCACCGAAACCAGCATCAGGTCAGGGGGTGCCTCCGCCCATCCCGTGCCCGTGGCGGTGACTGTTCGCGCATCCCCGTGCGCGGGGGCCTCCGGGCCCATCACGCGCGCCTCGACGCAGTGGGCGGGTAGCCGCCGGCCGCCAGCCCGGCCCGGCGCTCAAAGATGTTGCCCGTTGCCGGATTTCCGGTGCGCAGCACCGACCAGCCGGCTGCTGCCAGGTACAGGGGGATGAAGGGCAACCCGAGGCACCACGCGTACTGGGTGCAGTGCCCTTCCTCGTGTCCCAGGAGTGCGGGCCGGGACAGCAGCCCACCGGCCGTGCTCCGGCACAGCACGACGTTCCCGATGGTGTAGGCGTGCGCGAACGGCAACCGCCAGCGGTAGCCTGCGGCAATGATCAGGCCGCGGGGGCCCCGGCTGATCTGCGTCCGGGCGGCGAGCGCGACGGCGAGCCCGGCCAGGGTGCTCCCGTTCAGGAGGTTCGCTGCCCGCCTGAGCCGTTGGGCCGTCGTCGGGCCGTGAAAAGTACCCGCGCGCTGCCGCAAAGTCATGAGGCCATGGTAGCCGGAGGGTTCAACTAGACTGGAGGGCAGTGGCCGCCGGTCCTGCCGGCGAGCCCTGACCTGGTCATTGAATGACACTGACGTTCAGCGCATTCATCCATGACCTGCCAGCGACGGACGCGCCGGGCGGGAAACCGCCAACGGCTGCCCCGGCCGCCGGCAGCCACGACTCGTAGCTAAGAACAGTAGATGACTGAAACTTTGCCGGGCGCCGCCATCCCGAACCCCACGGATGAGGCCGCCATCAACGCCGCTGTAGATCAGGCCATCACCGCCATCGCCGGTGCGGCCACCCTTGACGAGCTGAAGGCGGTGCGCCTTGCCCACAGCGGCGAGAAGTCCCCGCTGAGCCTAGCCAACCGTGAGATTGGCCGCCTGCCCAAGGACCAGAAGGCGCTCGCCGGGAAGCTGATGGGCGCCTCCCGCGGCCGGGTCAACAAGGCGCTCGCCGACCGCACGGCGGTACTGGAAGCCGAGAACGACGCCAGGATCCTGGTCGAGGAAACTGTGGACGTCACCGCCGCTCCGCGCCGCCGTCATGCAGGTGCCCGCCACCCGCTCTCCACGCTGCAGGACCGCGTGGCGGACATCTTCGTGGGCATGGGCTGGGAAATCGCCGAAGGCCCCGAGGTGGAATCCGAGTGGTTCAACTTCGACGCCCTGAACTTCAAGCCGGACCACCCTGCCCGCGAAATGCAGGACACCTTCTTCGTGGAACCGCCTGAAGCCCACCTGCTGATGCGGACCCACACCTCCCCGGTGCAGGTCCGGTCCATGCTGGAACGCGAGGTTCCCATCTACGTGCTGTGCCCGGGCAAAGTGTTCCGCACGGATGAACTGGACGCCACCCACACCCCGGTGTTCCACCAGTTCGAGGGCCTGGCCATCGACAGGAACCTCAGCATGGCGGACCTGCGCGGCACCCTTGAGCACTTCGCCCGGCAGATGTTCGGCGATGAAGCCCAGATCCGGCTGCGCCCCAACTACTTCCCGTTCACGGAGCCGTCCGCCGAACTGGACATCTTCCATCCCGGGGCCAAGGGCGGCCCGGCGTGGATCGAGTGGGGCGGCTGCGGCATGGTCAACCCCAACGTCCTGCGCGCCGCCGGCATCGACCCGGACGTCTATTCAGGTTTTGCCTTCGGCATGGGCATCGAGCGCACCCTCATGTTCCGCAACGAGGTGGGGGACATGCGCGACATGATCGAAGGCGATGTACGGTTCAGCGAGCACTTCGGGATGGAGATCTAACAGTGCGTATCCCACTTTCCTGGCTGCGTGAATTCGCGGCCGTACCGGCCGATGCAACGGCCGAAGACGTCATGGCCGAACTGGTCAAGGTGGGCTTCGAGGAAGAAGCGGTCCACCGCCCCACGGACACGCTGAGGGGCCCTGTCGTGGTGGGCCAGGTCCTGAGCCTGGTCAAGGAACCCCAGACCAACGGCAAGACCATCAACTGGTGCCAGGTCCGCGTTGTCCCCGAGGGGCAGGAGCAGACCCTCACCGGGGACGGCATTGACCCCTCCGGCGTCCAGGGCATCATCTGCGGCGCCCACAACTTCGTTGAGGGCGACAAAGTGGTGGTCACGCTTCCGGGTGCCGTGCTGCCCGGCGACTTCCACATTTCGGCCCGCAAGACCTACGGCCACCTGTCCGCCGGCATGATCGCCTCAGTCCGCGAACTGGGCATCGGCGAGGACCACGACGGCATCCTGGTGCTGTCCCGCATCGGGCTGGACCCGGAAGTGGGCACCGACGCCATGGAACTGCTGGGCCTCTATGACCAGGCCGCGGAAATTAACGTCACCCCGGACCGCGGGTACGCCTTCTCCATCCGCGGGGTTGCCCGCGAGTACGCCCACGCCACCGGCACCGCCTTCACGGACCCTGCCGCGAGGGTCAACGCCCCGGCAGAGCTGTCCGGGGGTTACGGCGTCAAACTCAACGACGACGCCCCCATTTACGGCAAGCCCGGCTGCGACCGCTTCGTGGCACGCACTGTGCGCGGCGTTGACGCTACCCGCCCCACCCCGCCGTGGATGGTGTCCCGGCTCCGGCTGGCAGGCATCCGCTCCATCTCCCTGCCGGTGGACATCTCCAATTACGTCATGCTCGAGCTGGGCCAGCCCACGCACTGCTACGACCTGGACAAGCTGTCCGGCGACATCGTGGTGCGGCGTGCCTCCGCAGGCGAGAAGATCACCACCCTGGACGGCAAGGAGCGCACCCTTGACGCCGAGGACCTGCTGATCACCGACAATTCGGGCGCCATCGGCATCGCGGGCGTCATGGGCGGCGCCGCCACTGAGGTGAGTGACTCGACGTCGAACGTCCTGGTGGAAGCAGCGCACTTCGACGAGGTGTCCATTGGGCGGTCGCGTCGCCGGCACAAGCTGCCCTCCGAGGCGTCCAAGCGCTTCGAGCGCGGGGTTGACTGGCAGGTGGCGGGCGTCGCCGCCCAGCGCGTGGTGGACCTCCTGGTGGAACTGGCCGGCGGCACCGCCGACGAACCCGGAACCGACGTGGGCACGGCTCCGGAAACCATCACCATCGGGCTGCCCGCCGGCTTCGCCGCTGCCCGCATCGGCGTCGACTTCACCGAAGAGCAGATCGTCACCTCCCTTGAGGACCTGGGCGCCGTCGTGGAGAAGAACGACGGCGGCTGGAGCGTTACGCCGCCCACGTGGCGCAGCGACCTGGAGACCAAGGAAGACCTGACCGAGGAAATCGCACGGCTGGTGGGCTACGACAAGATCCCGGCCACCTTGCCGGTGGCCCCTCCGGGGCGCGGACTCACCCGGATCCAGCAGCAGCGCCGGCGCCTGATCCAGTCGCTGGCCGACGCCGGCCTGACCGAGGTGCTGTCCTACCCGTTCGTGTCCAAGGCCGCCAACGACACCTTTGGCGTCGCCGAGCAGGGTGCCCAGCGGAGCGCGGTCAAGCTGGCCAACCCCATCAGCGAGGAACAGGGCTACCTGCGCACGTCCATCCTGCCGGGGCTGATCGAGGTGGCCAAGCGCAACCACTCGCGCGGCTTCCGCGACCTCGCCCTGTTCGAATCGGGCCTGGTGTTCCTTCCCGCCGGGACCGTGGGCACTGCCTCCATCCCGCCGCTGGGCGCCAAGCCCGCCGACGAGGTGCTCGACGCACTGTACGACGGCGTCCCGGACCAGCCGTTCCATGTGGCCGCCATCCTCACCGGCCACGATTCCCCGGCTGCTGCCGGCCATACTCCGCGGACGTGGGACTGGGCCGACGCGCTGGATGTTGCCCGCCTTGCGGGCGACGTCCTCGGCGTCGACCTTGTGGTCACGCAGGGCAGCCACCAGGCGTTCCATCCCGGCCGCACCGCCCGGCTCGCACTGCGGACGGGAGAGACCGTGGGGTACGCGGGCGAACTGCACCCCAAGCTGCTGGCGGCCTCGGACATGCCGGCCCGTTCGGTGGCACTTGAACTCAATGCCGACGCCCTGTTTGAGGCGGCACCGGATGTGATCGTGGCCCGCCACATCTCCACGTTCCCGGTGGCGACGCAGGACGTTGCACTCGTTGTTCCCGCCGACGTGCCCGCGGACGAGGTCCTTGGTGCGCTGCGTGAAGGCGCCGGTGAGCTGCTGGAGGACGTCGCGCTGTTCGATGTCTACGCAGGCAAGGGCATCGAGGAGGGCAAGAAGTCGCTGGCCTTCGGCCTCCGCTTCCGCGCCGCTGACCGCACCCTCACCGCTGACGAAGCCTCGGCCGCGCGTGAGCAGGCAGTTGCCCTGGCCGCGGAACGGTTCGGAGCCGTCCAGCGCTAAGCAGGACAAACCCGTGAACCACGGAAGTCCCCGCACCCTTGAATGGGCGCGGGGACTTCTTCATTATCCGGCGAAGCGGGGTTTCCTACGGCACCAGGAGAACCTTTCCGGTGGTTTTCCGGCCCTCAAGGTCGCGGTGTGCCTGCCCGGCCTGGCTTAACGGGTAGCGGGCCCCGATGCGGACCTTCAGGCTCCCGCCGGCGGCCGCTGCAAAGACCTCGTCGGAGCGCCAGCGTCGCTCCGCGGCATCCCGCAGGTAGTGGCCCATGGTGGGCCGGGTGAGGAACAGGGAACCCCCGGCGTTGAGGCGCTGCGGGTCAAATGGCGGGACCGGGCCGGAGGCTGCGCCGAACAGCACCAGCATTCCCCGGACACCAAGGGCGTTAAGGGAGCCGTCGAACGTATCCTTACCCACGCCGTCGTACACCACGTCCACGCCCTTGCCGCCGGTGAGCTCGCGCACGTGGTGCGGAAAACCTTCGTAGCGCAGCACATGGTCCGCGCCGGCCTCAAGGGCGAGGGCCTTTTTCCCGTCATTGGACACGGTGGTGATGACCCGGGCGCCCTTTGCCTTGAGCAGCTGGATGAGCAGCAGTCCAACCCCGCCGGCCCCGGCGTGCAGCAGTACGGTGTGCCCGGATTCCACCTTGAAGGTGGAATTGACCAGGTAGTGCGCGGTGATGCCCTGGAGGGGAAGGGCGGCGGCGGTAAAGACATCCAGGCCTTTCGGTACCGGCAGTGCGGCGTCCTCATCCACCAGGGCGTAGTCCGCGTAGCAGTTCAGGCCCTCGGCCGTGGCTATCCGGTCGCCCACGGAGAAGCCGGTGACGCCTTCGCCCACGGCTTCCACCGTCCCTGCGGCTTCCGTGCCGGGGGTGAAGGGGTACTGGACTTTGTAGGTCCCACTGCGCTTGTAGGTGTCGATGAAGTTGACGCCGGCCGCCCCGACTTTGAAGAGCACCTGGCCCGGCCCCGGAGCGGGTGTTTGAACCTCGGCGTAGTCAAGGACTTCCGGTCCGCCTGCCTGCCGTGCGACGATTGCATGCGTCATGGCTCTCCTTTCGCGGGTCCCGGCGTTTCCGGCCCCGGCTGCCGAGACCATCCTAGGGACACCGCAGACCGGCACGGCAAGTCCCGGCGTAACCGCAGGCCTCAAGGACGGCCATGCATAAATATCGGCATCAATGCATAACTATTGCTGTATAGTCGGAGCATGACTATTTCTGTTGCGGTTTCGGGTGCCAGCGGCTACGCCGGGGGAGAGGTCCTTCGCCTTCTGGCGGGGCACCCCGGTGTGACCATCGGTGCCATCACAGCGCACAGCAATGCCGGGTCCCGCCTCGGCGAACTGCAGCCGCACCTGCATGGACTGGCCAGCCGCATCCTTGAAGACACCACGGTGGAGAACCTCTCCGGCCACGATGTCGTCTTCCTGGCGCTGCCGCACGGTGCTTCCGCCGAGATCGCCGCCCAGCTTCCCGAAGGGACAGTCGTCATCGACGCCGGCGCCGACCATCGCCTTGAAGACCCCGCCGCGTGGGAGAAGTTCTACGGCTCGCCCCATGCCGGCACCTGGCCCTACGGACTCCCGGAGCTGCCCGGCCAGCGGGAAGCCCTCAAGGGCGCCAAGCGCATCGCCGTTCCCGGCTGCTACCCAACGTCCGCCCTCCTGGCGCTGACCCCCGGCTTCGCTGCGCACCTGCTGGAGCCCGACGACGTCGTGATCGTTTCCGCCTCCGGCACCTCGGGCGCGGGCAAGGCCGCCAAGGTCAACCTGATCGGCGCTGAAGTCATGGGCTCCATGAGTCCCTACGGCGTGGGCGGTGGACACCGGCACACCCCCGAGATCGAGCAGGGCCTCTCCAACGCGGCAGGGGAAAAAGTCAGCGTTTCCTTCACGCCCACCCTTGCTCCCATGAGCCGCGGCATCCTGACCACCGCCACTGCCAAGGTCAAGGCCGGCACCACCGCAGCGCAGCTGCGGCAGGCATGGACCGAAGCGTACGACGACGAGCCGTTCGTCCACGTGCTGTCCGAGGGCCAGTGGCCCGGGACCAAATCGGTCCAGGGTTCCAACCACGCAGCCATGCAGCTGGCCTTCGACGCCCACACGGGACGGGTGGTCGTCGCCTGCGTGATCGACAACCTGACCAAGGGCACTGCCGGCGGAGCCGTGCAGTCCATGAACATCGCACTCGGCCTGCCCGAAACCGCCGGCCTCAACCTGCAGGGAGTAGCTCCGTGACCATCACCACCCCCCAGGGATTCCGGGCAGCAGGCGTCACCGCCGGACTCAAGGCCTCCGGCAACCCGGACCTCGCCCTGGTCGTCAACGACGGACCATCCAAAGCCGCCGCCGCCGTGTTCACCAGCAACCGCGTGGCCGCAGCCCCCGTGCACTGGTCACGCCAGGTGGTCTCGGACGGCCGCGTGGATGCCGTCATCCTCAACTCCGGCGGGGCCAACGCCTGCACCGGTCCCACGGGCTTCCAGAACACCCACAGCACCGCGGAGAAAGTGGCCGAGGTCCTGGGCATCTCAGCCACCGACGTGTTCGTCTGCTCCACCGGCCTGATTGGCGAGCAGCTGCCCATGGACAAGATCCTGCCGGGCGTCGAGGCCGCTGCAGCAGCACTCAGCACCGACGGGGGACCGGACGCCGGCACGGCCATCATGACCACCGACAGCGTGCCCAAGTCGGCCCTCTTCATCGGCACCGACGCCGACGGCCAGGAATTCAGCATCGGCGGCATCGCCAAGGGCGCCGGCATGCTGGCCCCCGGCCTGGCCACCATGCTGGTGGTCCTCACCACGGATGCCGTGGTGCAGCCCGAAATGCTCGACGTCGTCCTCCGCGACGCCACGCGGGTTACGTTCGACCGCGCCGACTCCGACGGCTGCATGTCCACCAACGACACGGTTGTCCTGCTGGCTTCCGGCGCTTCCGCGGCTGTGCCCTCGGCCGAGGATTTCGGTGCCGGGCTGACCAAGGTCTGCGCCGAGCTGGCCCGCAAACTGATCGCCGATGCCGAGGGCGCCAGCCACGACATCGCCATCCGCACGTTCAACGCTGCCAGCGAAGCGGACGCCGAAACCGTCAGCCGCTCCGTGGCCCGCTCCAACCTGTTCAAAGCGGCCATTTTCGGCAAGGATCCCAACTGGGGCCGCGTGCTCTCCGCGGTGGGCACCACGGACGCCGCCTTTGAGCCGGACCAGCTCAACGTGGCCATGAACGGCGTCCAGATCTGCCGCAACGGCAGCATCGGCGACGACCGCAGCCTGGTGGACCTGGAGCCGCGCGAAGTCCTGGTGGAAATCGACCTGCAGGCAGGCGATGCCGAGGCCACCATCTGGACCAACGACCTCACCCATGACTACGTGCACGAGAACAGCGCCTACTCCAGCTAGGGGCCCCTCCAGCCATTGCCCGCCAAGGCATGAACCGCTGCGGAAAGTGACAACATGAACACCCAAACGCGTGAAACCACAAGCATGTCCGCTGCCCAGGACAAGGCGGCAACCCTGATCGAGGCGCTGCCCTGGATCCAGCGGTTTGCCGGCACCACCATGGTGATCAAGTACGGCGGCAATGCCATGGTGAACGACGAACTCCGCCGCGCCTTCGCCGAAGACATCGTCTTCCTCCACCATGTGGGGATCCACCCCGTGGTGGTCCACGGCGGCGGCCCGCAGATCAACTCCATGCTGGGCCGGCTGGGCATCGAATCCGAGTTCAAGGGCGGCCTCCGGGTCACCACGCCCGAGGCCATGGATGTGGTCCGCATGGTCCTCACCGGCCAGGTGGGACGCGAACTGGTGGGCCTGATCAACTCCCACGGGCCCTACGCCGTGGGCATGTCAGGTGAAGACGGCGGGCTGCTGCGCGCTGTCCGCACCGGCACCGTGGTGGACGGCGAAGAGGTGGACCTCGGGCTGGTGGGCGAGGTGGTGGGCGTCGACCCCGCCGGCATCGTGGACATCCTCGACGCCGGCCGCATCCCCGTGATCTCCACGGTGGCCCCGGAAATTGTCGACGGCGGAGAAAGCGTGGCGGGGACCGCGCGGTTCCAGCCCACGGGCCAGGTCCTGAACGTCAACGCGGACACCGCAGCGGCCGCCGTCGCCTCGGCGCTGGGCGCTTCGAAGCTGGTGATCCTCACCGACGTCGAAGGCCTCTACGCCAACTGGCCGGACAAGACTTCCCTGATCTCCTCCCTCACGGCGTCGGAGCTGCGGGAGATGCTGCCCAGGCTCGAGTCCGGGATGATCCCCAAGATGGCGGCCTGCCTCAAGGCCGTTGACGAGGGCGTGGAACGGGCACACATCGTGGACGGGCGCCTGGCCCATTCCATGCTTCTGGAAACATTTACGACGGCGGGCATCGGCACCCAGGTTGTCCCGGACGAGGAGATCAACGGATGAACACGGTTGAAAAGCCTTCAGTCACCGAGTTGGTGGAAACCACGGGCCACGCAGGCTCCGAGTGGCTCTCGCGCTACTCCAGTTCGCTGATGAACGTGTTCGGCACGCCGCAACGGGTCCTGGTCCGCGGTGCCGGCTGCCTGGTGTGGGACGCCGACGGCAAGGAGTACCTGGACCTGCTGGGCGGGATCGCTGTGAACGCCCTGGGCCACGCCCACCCCTTCGTGACGTCAGTCATCGCCAGCCAGCTGGCCACACTGGGCCACGTCTCCAACTTCTTTACCAGCCCCACCCAGGTGGCGCTGGCCGAAAAACTGCTGGAACTGGCGCACGCTCCTGCCGGCTCCAAGGTGTTCTTCAGCAACTCGGGCACCGAAGCCAACGAGGCCGCCTTCAAACTTGCCCGCCGCAATACCGGCGACGGTACGGTCAAGCGGACCACCATCATCGCCCTCGAGGGCGCGTTCCACGGCCGGACCATGGGCGCCCTGGCACTGACCGCCAAAGAGGCCTACCGGGCGCCCTTCGAGCCGCTGCCCGGTGGCGTGGTGCACATCCCGTTCGGCGACATTGCTGCGCTGGAGGCAGCAGTGGACGAAACCGTGGCCGCCGTGTTCCTGGAGCCCATCCAGGGTGAGGCAGGTGTGCGCCCCCTGCCGCCGGGCTACCTGAAGGCCGCGCGGGAGGCCACCAGCAAAGCCGGCGCCCTGCTGATCCTGGACGAGGTCCAGACCGGCATCGGCCGCACCGGCAAGTGGCTCGCCAGCGAGGATGCGGGGATTGTCCCTGACGCCATCACCCTGGCCAAAGGGCTGGGCGGCGGATTCCCCATCGGTGCCCTGATCACCATGGGTGGGCAGACGTCGTCGTTGCTGTCCGCCGGCCAGCACGGCACCACCTTCGGCGGAAACCCGGTGGCCACGGCAGCCGCCCTCGCCACCCTCCACGCCCTCGAAAGCCAGAACGTCCTGGCCAACGCCACGGCCGTGGGCGAACACCTGCGCTCCGCACTGGCCGCGATCCCCGGCGTCACCGAGGTCCGGGGTGAAGGGCTGCTGATCGGCTTCGACCTCGACGCCGACGTAGCACCGGCCGTCGTGCAGGCGGGCCTCGACGCAGGCTTCATCGTCAACAGCCCGGGCCCGCGGACCATCCGCCTGGCCCCGCCGCTGATCCTCACCACGGCACAGGCCGACACGTTCCTCGCCGCATTCCCGGCAATCCTCCAGACAGCTAAGGACGCCCAGTGACCACCGCAACCCGGCACTTCCTCAAGGACACCGACCTCAGCCCCGCCGAACAGGCGGAAGTCCTGGAGCTCGCCGCCCGCATGAAGGCGGCCCCCTACAGCGTCCAGCCGTTCGCCGCTGAAGGCAGCGGCCGCAAGACCGTGGCCGTGATCTTCGACAAGACTTCCACCCGGACCCGGGTCTCATTCGCCACCGGCATCGCGGACATGGGCGGCAATGCCCTGGTCATCAACCCCGGCGAGGCGCAGATCGGGCACAAGGAATCCGTGGAGGACACCGCCAAGGTGCTCGAACGGATGGTCTCCACCATTGTGTGGCGCACCGGCGCCCACGCCGGCCTGGTGGCCATGGCGGAGAACTCAAGGGTTCCCGTCATCAACGCCCTGTGCGATGACTACCACCCGTGCCAGCTCCTGGCGGACCTGCTGGCCGTCAAGGAACACAAGGGCGACCTCAAGGGACTCACCATGAGCTACCTCGGCGACGCCGCCAACAACATGGCCAACTCCTACCTGCTGGCCGGAGTCACCGCCGGCATGCACGTCCGCATCGCCGGCCCGGAGGGCTACCTGCCGGCCGCGGACATCGTGGCCGCGGCTGAGGAGCGCGCGGCTGAAACCGGCGGTTCCGTGCTCATCACCACCGATGCCAAGGAAGCGCTGAAGGGCGCCGACGTCGTGGCCACCGACACGTGGGTCTCCATGGGGCAGGAAGCCGAGAAGGAGGCCCGGCTCCAGCTGTTCCGGGACTACTCCGTCGATTCGGACGCCATGGCACTCGCCGCGGATGACGCCGTCGTGCTGCACTGCCTCCCGGCCTACCGGGGCTACGAAATCTCCGCCGACGTCATCGACGGCCCGCAGTCCATCGTCTGGGACGAGGCGGAAAACCGGCTGCACGCCCAGAAGGCGCTGATGGCCTGGCTGATGCACCGCTCGGGCCTGGCCTTCGTTGACGGCCTTTCCCCCGTCGAGGGCACCGGAGAGAGCACGTTCTAGTGTCCGCCCAGCCGTCCTCCCCGGGCACCAGCCCGGCCACCAAGACCGCCCGGCAGGCGCGCATCACCGCCATCCTCACCGGGCAGTCCGTGCGTTCCCAGGCTGAGCTTGCGGCGCTGCTGGCCGACGACGGCGTGCAGGTCACCCAGGCCACGCTGTCCCGCGACCTGGTGGAACTGGGCGCCGTCCGCGTCCGCGGCAAGGAAGGCGTCCTGGTCTACGCCGTTCCCGGCGAAGGCGGCGAGCGGGCCGCGAAAAGCGGCGTGACGCAGGAGATCCTGGATGCCCGGCTGGCCCGGCTGTGCAGCGAACTGCTGGTCACCGCCGAAGCCTCGGCCAACATCGCGGTCCTGCGCACTCCGCCGGGCGCCGCGAACTTCCTGGCCCTGGCCATCGACCACTCGGTGATGCCGTCCATCCTGGGCACCATCGCCGGGGACGACACCGTCCTGTTGGTCTCCCGCGACCCGCTGGGCGGACCGGACCTGGCAGCCCGCTTCCTGCAAATGGCAGAAGAAGCCGGGCAATAAGCTTGAAGACAACGAACCAACCAACCCCAACAAGGAGCATCTAAAGTGACTGAACGCATTGTGCTGGCCTACTCCGGCGGCCTGGACACGTCCGTCGCCATCGGCTGGATCGGTGAAGCCACCGGTGCCGAGGTCATCGCCGTGGCGGTGGACGTCGGACAGGGCGGCGAATCGCTGGAAACCATCCGCCAGCGCGCCCTGGGCTGCGGCGCCGTCGAGGCCTACGTGGCCGACGCATCGGACGAGTTCGCCAACGAATACTGCGTGCCCACCCTGAAGGCCAACGCCCTCTACCAGGGCCACTACCCGCTGGTGTCCGCCATCTCCCGCCCGGTCATCGTCAAGCACCTGGTGAAGGCAGCCCGCGAATTCGGCGCCACCACCGTGGCCCACGGCTGCACCGGCAAGGGCAACGACCAGGTCCGCTTCGAGGTGGGCATCCAGACCCTGGGCCCGGACCTGAAGTGCATCGCACCGGTCCGCGACCTCGCCCTGACCCGCGACAAGGCCATCGCCTTCGCCGAGGAAAAGGGACTGCCCATCGAGACCACCAAGAAGAACCCGTACTCCATCGACCAGAACGTCTGGGGACGCGCCGTGGAAACCGGCTACCTCGAGGACATCTGGAACGCCCCCACCAAGGACATCTACGACTACACCGCCACCCCGGAGTTCCCGCCGGCCCCGGATGAGGTCATCATCTCCTTCGAAGCCGGCGTCCCGGTAGCGATCGACGGCGTCAAGGTCACTCCGCTGCAGGCCATCAAGGAACTCAACCGCCGCGCCGGCGCCCAGGGCGTGGGCCGCATCGACGTCGTCGAGGACCGCCTGGTGGGCATCAAGTCCCGCGAAATCTACGAAGCCCCCGGTGCCATAGCCCTGATCACCGCGCACAAGCACCTCGAGGACATCACCGTGGAGCGCGAGCAGGCCCGCTTCAAGGCCACCGTTGGCCAGCGCTGGGCCGAGCTGGTCTATGACGGCCAGTGGTTCTCCCCGCTGAAGCGCTCCCTGGACGCCTTCATCGAGGACACCCAGAAGTACGTCTCCGGCGACATCCGCATGACCCTGCACGGCGGCCAGGCCATCGTCAACGGCCGCCGCTCGGACACCTCGCTGTACGACTTCTCGCTGGCCACCTACGACACCGGCGACACCTTCGACCAGTCCCAGGCCAAGGGCTTCATCGAGCTGTGGGGCATGTCCGCCAAGGTTGCCTCCGGCCGCGACATCCGGGTCGCAGGGAAGTAGCCCCTGTGGCTGGGCAAAAACTGGAAGCCACCAACACAGGCGCGCTGTGGGGCGGCCGGTTCGCCGGTGGCCCCGCGGACGCCCTCGCGGCGCTAAGCAAGTCCACGCACTTCGACTGGCGCCTGGCCCGTTACGACATCGCCGGCTCCAAGGCGCACGCCCGCGTCCTGCACAAAGCAGGACTGCTGGACGATGCCGAGCTCGAAGGCATGCTGGCGGCCCTCACGCAGCTGGACGAGGACGTGGCGTCCGGGGCGTACCTGCCGGCGGAATCCGACGAGGACGTGCATGGCTCCCTGGAACGCGGACTGATCGAGCGGGCCGGAACCCAGCTGGGCGGCAAGCTCCGCGCCGGCCGGTCCCGCAACGACCAGGTGGCCACCCTGGGCCGGATGTTCCTGCGCGACCACGCAAGGATCATCGCGCGCGGCGTCCTTGCCACGGTGGATGCCCTGGTGGAGCAGGCAAAGGCACACCACGGTGTTGCCATGCCGGGCCGCACCCACCTGCAGCACGCCCAGCCGGTCCTGCTCAGCCACCACCTGCTGGCCCACGCCTGGGCGCTGCTGCGCGACGTGCAGCGGCTGCAGGACTGGGACAAGCGGGCCGGCGTCTCGCCGTACGGTTCGGGTGCCCTGGCCGGCTCCTCGCTGGGGCTCGACCCGGAAGCAGTGGCCGCTGAGCTGGGCTTCTACTCCGCCACGCATAACTCGATCG
The DNA here is from genome assembly GCF_057747955.1 of Arthrobacter sp. SDR-2R. Taxonomy (NCBI): domain Bacteria; kingdom Bacillati; phylum Actinomycetota; class Actinomycetes; order Micrococcales; family Micrococcaceae; genus Arthrobacter; species Arthrobacter sp. SDR-2R. The sequence continues at coordinate 3,261,893 of NZ_CM173231.1, read as the reverse complement.
ACGGCACCGCGTCCCGCGACGTCTTCGCCGAGTTCGCCTGGGTCTGCTCGATGATCGGCGTGGACCTCTCCCGGATCTCAGAGGAAGTCATCCTCTGGGCCACCAAGGAGTTCTCCTTCGTCACGCTGCATGATTCGTACTCCACGGGGTCCTCGATCATGCCGCAAAAGAAGAACCCGGATGTGGCAGAGCTGGCGCGCGGCAAGGCAGGGCGCCTGATCGGCAACCTCACCGGGCTGCTGGCCACGCTCAAGGGCCTGCCGCTTGCGTACAACCGCGACCTGCAGGAGGACAAGGAACCGGTATTCGACGCCGCCGACACCCTGGAGCTGCTGCTTCCGGCCGTCTCCGGCATGATCGCCACCCTCAAGTTCAACACTGAACGGATGGAGTCGCTGGCCCCGCAGGGCTTCGCGCTGGCCACGGACATCGCCGAATGGCTGGTCCGCCAGGGCGTGCCGTTCCGCGAGGCGCACGAACTCTCCGGCGCGGCGGTCAAGCAGGCGGAATCCCGTGGTGTGGAACTGTGGGACCTTACGGACGGGGAGTACGTTGCCATCTCGGAGCATCTCACCCCCGAGGTCCGCACGGTCCTGTCCACGGAAGGCTCCCTGAACAGCCGCAACTCCCAGGGCGGAACGGCGCCGGCCGCCGTCGAACGCCAGCTCGCCGCACTGGAAGCCGAGCTCGCCGACGTCCGGGCGTACGCAGGCTAAATACCGGATCTGCAAGGGGCGCCGTGGTTTTTCCGCGGGGCCCCTTGCTGATTGTGGCTAGGGTGGAGCCATGAGCGAAACCTTCCGCAAGTTCCTTCGCACCCTTCCCGATTTCCCCTCCGGCCTGCCCGGTTTCGACCCGGACAACGCCCCGCAGGACCCGGCGCTGCTGTTCAAGCAGTGGCTGGATGAGGCGCTGGACGCGGGGGAGCAGCAGCCGCACGCGTTCAGCCTGGCCACGGTGGGCGAGGCATCCGGCGGTGGGCAGCAGCCGTCCTCGCGGATGCTGATCCTGAAGAACATTGACGACGACGGCTGGCACTTCGCCACGTCACGCACCTCCCGCAAGGGCCGGGAGCTGGCCGCTGAACCACGTGCCGCCATGAACTTCTACTGGCCGGGCCTGGGCCGCCAGGTCCGGGTGGCCGGCGCTGTGGCCGAGCTTTCTGCCGAGGCTTCCGCGGTGGACTGGCACGAGCGGCCCCGGGCCGACGGAAGCGACAATCCCCAGTGGCAGCTCTACGCCCTCCAGCCCGTCGAGATCGAGTTCTGGCAGGCCAGCAACGACGGCAACCATGTCCGGCACCGTGTCGGGCCGGACGGATCGCCGCTGGAATAAGTACCTGGCGCGCCTGGGTGCTCGGCTAGGCTGGCCGCATGACCTCTCCTTCTCCTGCCGGCCTCCTGGCCGAACTGCACACGGCCGGCGCCGCGCTGACTGCCGGGCTGGACCGGATTCCCGACGGCGGCGAACGTGCTCCGTCCACGCTTCCCGGCTGGAGCCGCGGGCACCTTTTGGCCCACCTCGCCGGAATCTGCGACGCCCTGGCCCGTCAGGTGGAGTACGGCCGCCGCGGTGAAACGGTGGAGCTTTACGACGGCGGCGTGGAAGGCCGCAACCGCGCCATCGATCTGGCCGCGGGGCACAGCCTTGGGCAGCACAGGGAGGACGTCGATGCTGCGCTGCGCCGCGCGCTGGCGGCTTTTGACGCACTGGACGGGGATGAGTGGCAGACGCCCATCGCGTTCCGCGACGGCGTCATCTTCGATGCGGGGCTGGCGCTATGGCGCGAGCTCGTCATCCACACCGCGGACCTGGATGCCGGCACGGGACCCGAAACCTGGAACAGGGAATTCTGCTCCCACCTCTTCGACTTCCTGGCCGCCCGCGTCCCGGCCGGTACCCGGCTTGTCCTGCAGCCGGTGGCACTTCCGCCGCTGGCCCTTGGCGCCGGCGGCAGCACCGTCGTCGTCAGCGGCATGGTCACGGATATCGCCGCCTGGCTCGCTGGGCGCAAGCCGTCGCTGGACAGCCTGCGGGCCACCGCCGCCGGGGACGGCACCGACCTTCCCGCCCTGCTGCCCTGGCCTTCGGCGATGCCCGACCCAAAGTAGTCGTCCTCAACTGAAGCAGTCCTGGCCAGCCTCGCGGGCCAGCAGGCTTTCCTTGATGGGCAGGCCCCAGCGGAAGCCGCCCAGCGAGCCATCGGTCCGGATCACCCGGTGGCAGGGAACGAACAACGCCGCTGCATTGAAGGCACAGGCGCTGGCCGCCGCCCTGACCGCACGCGGGTTGCCCGCGAGGGCCGCATACTCGGTGTATGTAACGGGTGAGCCGGGTTTGACCTGGCGCAGCACGTCCCAGGCGTGGGCGCGGAACGGGCCCGACTGCTGCAGGACCCGTACTGCCATGGCGGGAGCGTGGTCGCCGTCGTAGAAGGCTTCAACGGCGGACGAGATCCCGCCAAGGCTTGCCACGTCCTCCACGGCGTCGGGCCGCAGCGTGGGATGGACCTGTCCGGTGAGTTCTGCAAGGCCTGCCGTCCATCCCGAAGCGAGGACCACACCGTCCCGGGCAAGGATGGTGAAGGGCCCGTCAGGCGTGGACAGCTGCATCAGTTGCGCTTTCATGGCATCCCTTTCGCGGGAACGGTTGTTGTCGGTGCGGGCCGTGCTGCGGCGCGCCACAGGTGCATGGTGGCGTAGGAGCGCCACGGGCTGGTCTCCCGGAAGTCCGGGCTCAGGGCGCTGTCACCATTATCGATGGCGCGGATTCCGTTCCGAACGGCGGCGTCGTTGGCGAGGAAGACGTCCGGGGCGCCCAGGACCCGCATGGCCACGTACCCCACGGTCCATGGTCCCACCCCCGGCAAGGGCAGCAGTTTGGCGCCCAGGCCGGTTAGGTCGTCCCCATAGCCGAACTCCAGTTCTCCGGCGGCCATGGCCGAGGCCGCCTGGAGGAGCGATTCGGTCCGTCTCCTGGGCCCGCGCAGCAGGTGGCCGGCCGCGGCTATTTGGGCCGGCGTCGGGAAGAGCCTGTCCAGGCCGTCGCCGGCCGTGCTGCTGGGACTGCCGGCGGCGGACAGTTGGGTCAGTGCGGTCCGGGCCGCCGCCACCGTGATCTGCTGGCCCACCATGGCCCGCACCAGCAGTTCCTGCGGGTCCAGCGCCCCCGGCATCCTCATTCCGGGAGCGCCGGCAACGGAGGCGGTAAGCCTGGGGTCGGCCGTGAGGGCACCGTCGATCGCTTCGGGGTCTGCGTCCAGGTCGAACAGCCTCCGCACGCGGCTCAGCAGCGCCGGAAGGTCCCGCAGGTCCACCGCACCCACGGTGAGGGTGAGCTGCTTTGCCCGCGTGCCGCCGTCGTACGCCACCTGGAAGCGCGCATCGCCATGGGGGAGCCGCAGGGTCCGTGCGTAGGAGGTGGCCGTACCCTCCTCGATGCCGGGGATGGCACGGACCGCAAGGAAGGAGAAGATGCTTGGATCAAACGGCGGACGGTAGGGCAGGCCAAGGGTCAGCGCCGTCGTGCCGCCACCGGGGGCCGGGTGCCGGACCGTCCTGCGAAGTGCGGTGGGGGTCATGTCGAACACCTCGGCGATGGTCTCGTTGAACTGCCGCACGCTGCTGAAGCCGGCCGCGAAGGCGATGTCGGCCAGCTTCATGGAGGTGGACACCAGCAGCGTACGTGCGGTCTGCGCCCTCGCAGCGCGGGCCAGCGACAGGGGACCGGCACCCAGTTCCTGCCCCAGGATCCGGTTAAGCTGGCGCTGCGAATACCCCAGGTGGGACGCGAGGCCTGCCACCCCGTCCCGGTTGATCACGCCGTCGTTGATCAGCCGCATGGCCCGGCCCGCAACGTCCTGCCGCACGTTCCAGGCAGGGGTTCCCGGCACCGCCTCCGGCAGGCAGCGCTTGCAGGCCCGGTATCCCGCCTCGTGTGCCGCGGCGGACGTCTCGTAAAACGTCACGTTGGACGCCTTGGGGGTGCGGGCCGGGCAGGAGGGGCGGCAGTAGATCCCGGTTGTGCGGACGGCGGTATAGAACTGGCCGTCGAACCGGGGGTCGCGGGCATCGATTGCCCGGTAGCGCTGCCAGAAGTCCATTCCTCCATCCTGCCAGCCCACCCCGGCCGGTACTAGCGGAAATCGGACATGGCCGTGGAGGGCGGGAATCCGGCGCCGGGGCGGCTGCCGGGCGGATGAAACGGGCGGCATCCGGGTAAAGTCGAGCAATGAACGAAAGTGCTCCGGACGCCGGGACGCTCCGGAGTTTCCTGTCCGGAGATGCCCGCGAGCTCGCCCCGCAGCTGCTTGGCGCCGTACTGACGCACCAGTCCCGGGACGGCGCGGTGTCCATCCGGCTCACCGAGGTGGAGGCCTACCTTGGGCCCGAGGATTCGCTCCATCCGGACCCGGGCTCGCATACCTACCGGGGCCCGACACCCCGCAATGCGCCAATGTTCGGCCCCGCCGGGCACCTCTACGTCTACTTCACCTACGGCATGCACCACTGCACCAACATTGTCTGCGGCCCGGCAGGCGTTGCGTCCGCCCTGTTGCTGCGGGCAGGGGAGGTGGTGGACGGACTTGAACTGGCGCAACGGCGCCGTCCGACGTCGAGAACGCCCGCCGACCTGGCCAGCGGTCCGGCCCGCCTGGCCAAAGCGCTTGGATTGACGACGGCGGACAGTGGCCGGGACGCGCTGGCTCCACCTTTCGGCCTGGAGCTTCCCTCCTGCACCGGCGGTCCGGTAAGTACGGGCCCGCGGGTGGGCGTGGCCGGCGCCGGGGGATCGGCGGAATACGCCTGGCGATTCTGGCTCACCGGCGACCCCACCGTCTCCAAATACAAGGCTGCCAAGCCCCGGATCCGGAAGCAGCCGGCACGTTGACTGCCGGCTGCAACGTTTCACAAGCGTTAACGGAAATGGTTGTAGAATGGACGGTCTGTCTTTCGCGATAGGGGAACGTTAATGCACGACGCCGAATTGGCCCACGAACGGGAGTATGTAGCCGGCCTGTATGCCCGGCTGGAGGAACTCCGGGAGGAAAAGCGCCGCCAGCTGGCGCAGGTCCGGCGCGCCGGAGCCGTGGGCACCATGCAGAACGTTTCGGAACGTGATGCGTTCGCTGCACTGTATGAGGACCGCCTGGCCCAGCTGGACGCCGTCGATGACCGGCTGGTGTTCGGCCGCCTGGACCTGGACTCCGGTGAAGCCCAGTACATTGGCCGCATCGGGCTTACCACCGAGGACCTGCAGCGGCTGATGGTGGACTGGCGTGCGCCCGAGGCCGGGCACTTCTACCAGGCCACGGCCTTCGACCGGCAGGGCGTCCGCCGCCGCCGGCACCTGATCCTGCAGGGGCGGGACGTCAAGGCGATCGAGGACGACGTCCTGGACGCGGGGATGCTTACCGACGACGAATCGCTGCAGGGCGAAGGGGCCCTGCTCGCGGCCCTGAACTCCAAGCGGACCGGCCGCATGTCGGACATCGTCAGCACCATCCAGTCGGAACAGGACCGCATCATCCGGTCCTCCATTTCCGGCGCCGTCGTGGTCCAGGGCGGGCCGGGCACCGGCAAAACCGCCGTGGCCCTGCATCGGGCCGCCTACCTGCTGTACACCCACCGTGACCGCCTCAAAAGTGCCGGCGTGCTCCTGGTGGGGCCGTCGTCGTCGTTCATGAAGTACATCGAACGGGTGCTGCCCTCGCTCGGGGAAACCGGTGTCGTCATGGCCAGCGTGGGCCGCCTGATGCCCGGCATCAATGCCGTTCCCGAAACAGATGCGGACGTGGCAGCCCTGAAGGGCCGCCTGGACATGGCCGCGATCGTGGCCAACGCCGTGTCCAACCGCATGCGCGTCCCCGCGCAGAACCGGATCCTTGAAGTGGACGGCCGCAAGCTCACCCTCACACCCCGGCAGGTCCGGCGTGCAAGGGAACGTGCCCGCGCCACCGGGAAGCCGTACAACGAGGCACGCGTGACGTTCGTGAAGATCCTGCTGCGCGAGCTGACCGAACAGATGACCGAGCTCGTCGAAGCCGGCAACCTCGGCAACAACGCGGACCGCTCGTACCTTGCCGAAGATGTCCGAACGGCCCGCGATGTGCGGATTGCGCTGAACCTGTGCTGGATGCCCATGACGCCGGAGAAGCTGATCTCGGATCTGTTCAGCAAGCCGGAGGTGCTGGAATTCTGCACCCCCAACCTGACCCCGGCCCAGCGGGCGCTGCTGCAGCGTCCCGCGGATGCCCCGTGGACGGAATCGGACGTGCCGCTGCTGGACGAGGCCGCCGAACTGCTCGGCGAGCTGGACCCGGCCGCCGGGCGCGGACTGGCCCAGCAGGAGCATGACCGTGCCCGCGACCTTGCCAACGCCAAGCAGACCCTGGTCAACATGCAGGCCGCCGGCGTGGACCCCCTGATGTCCGCGGAGGAACTGGCCGAGCAGAACCAGGAACAGGGAGGGCGGCAAACCGCTGCCGAACGCGCAACGAGCGACCGCACCTGGGCCTTCGGGCACATCGTGGTGGATGAGGCGCAGGAACTCTCACCCATGCAGTGGCGGCTCCTGGTCCGGCGCTGCCCGCTGAAGTCCTTCACCATTGTGGGCGACATCGCGCAGACCAGCTCCGTGGCCGGAGCCAACTCGTGGCAGGGGGCGCTTGCTCCGCTGTTCGGTGACCGCTGGCAGCTGGAGGAGCTGACCGTCAACTACCGCACGCCCTCGCAGATCGCCGAAGCCGCCGTCAGGATGGCCAACGCGGCGGGCCTTGTGGTTTCCGCGCCCAAGGCCGTTCGTGAGGGGCGCTGGGCGCCCATCATCGACGAAGTAGGGAACGGCGCGGTGGTCGGCCGGCTCGTGGAGGTCCTCCCGGAAGAACTTGACGCGCTCGACGGCGGCCTGCTCGCCGTGATCGCCGATGGTGACCTCCTGCCCCAGGCCACAGCAGCACTGCGTGCCGTGTATGGGCGACGGATCGGCACCGGCGCCGGCAGCTACGAGCAGGACATCGTGGTGATCAGCCCGCGCGAGGCCAAGGGCCTGGAGTTCGACGGCGTGGTGGTCCTGGAACCATCCGTCATGCTCAACCATGAGCACGGCAAGGTGGGGGACCTGTACGTAGCCATGACACGTGCAACACAGCGCCTGCGGCTGATTGCCTCGCAACCCGTGCCTGCCGGGATTGCTGGCTGACCCGGCGCCGGGCGTTACTGCTAACTTAGGAAGCGTGCCAGAACTGAACAACCTCGAACCGCAGCGCAACGATCCCACTTTCGCCAACATTTGGCAGGAACTGAAGTGGCGTGGGCTGGTCCATGTGTCCACCGACGAAGCAGAGCTTGAGAAGCTCCTCGCCGACGGGCCGGTCACATACTATTGCGGTTTCGACCCCACCGCCCCGAGCCTGCACCTGGGAAACCTCGTCCAGCTCCTGGTCATGCGGCGGCTGCAGCTGGCCGGGCACAAGCCACTGGGACTCGTTGGCGGCTCCACGGGTATGATCGGCGATCCCCGCCCCACCGCTGAACGAACCCTGAACACCAAGGACACGGTGGCGGAGTGGGTGGGCTACCTGCAGGCCCAGGTCAGCCGCTTCCTCAGCTTCGAGGGTGACAACGCTGCCAGGATCGTAAACAACCTGGACTGGACGGCGCCCTTGAGCGCCATCGACTTCCTGCGTGAAGTGGGCAAGCACTTCAGGGTTGGAACGATGCTGCGCAAGGACGCCGTGGCATCCCGCCTCAACTCCGACGAGGGCATCAGCTACACCGAGTTCAGCTACCAGATCCTGCAGGGCATGGACTACCTGCAGCTCTACCGCGACTACGGCTGTGTGCTGCAGACCGGTGGTTCGGACCAGTGGGGCAACCTCACCAGCGGTACCGACCTGATCCGCAAGGTGGAGGGCAAGAGCGTCCACGCCCTGGGAACTCCCCTCATCACCAACTCCGACGGAACCAAGTTCGGCAAGAGCGAGGGCAACGCCATCTGGCTGGACGCGGGCATGTGCAGCCCGTACGCCTTCTACCAGTTCTGGCTCAACACCGCCGACGCCGACGTTGTGGACCGGCTCAAGGTGTTCACGTTCCTCACCCGGGCCGAGATCGAAGAGATCGCGGTTTCCGTGGCCGAGCGTCCCTTTGCCAGGGAAGGACAGCGGAAGCTGGCCTTCGAAGTGACCTCACTGGTGCACGGCGTGGACGCCACCGAAAAAGTCATCGCCGCTTCAGCGGCGCTTTTCGGCAACGGCGACCTGGCCGCATTGGACAAGGCAACGCTCCAGGCGGCTACCTCCGAACTTCCTTCGGCCACGGTGCAGGTGGACGGGATGGGGATCGTCGACCTGCTGGTGGCGTCCGGTCTATCGGAAAGCAAGTCCGCCGCCCGGCGCACCGTTGGTGAAGGAGGTGCCTACGTGAACAACGCGAAGGTGTCAGATCCGGAGGCCGTGATCTCCGAGTCTGAACTGTTGCACGGCCAGTACCTGCTCCTGCGCCGGGGCAAGAAGAACCTGGCCACTGTTGAGGTGCTGGTTCCCTAGCACCTTCACGGTCCGTATGCACGCCCTTCGGCGGCCGATTTGCACGGCCGCTGGGGGGCGTGTATTGTTTTCTGAGTCGCCGCCGCTGAGTGGTGACAAACCCCCAACTTATGAGAAGCAATTCTTGCCGCGCACCGCGTGGAATTGGAGAAATTGCTTCCCGTTGTGCTGGGCGGATTCATTCCACCGAGTGAATTCCGGAAGAAAATCCGGATTTGCGAAAGTGAATATGAATGAAATAAGATGGAAACATCGCAGCGAAGAAATACGGAAAAGAAATTCTTTCGAATTGTTTCCGGGAATATTCGAATGTGTCTGTTGTTTGAGAACTCAATAGTGTGCCAAGTTTGTTGATACCGATTATGTATGTAATTGGTTGATTGTGCTGTGCCGCCACCCCGTGGTGTGCATGGTGTTTTTAGCTGGTTTCAAATTTTGTGCAGCTGTTTCTGCCGTTATTTCCGGTGGTTGTGGTTGTGTCTGTTTTTGTTTTACTTCAACGGAGAGTTTGATCCTGGCTCAGGATGAACGCTGGCGGCGTGCTTAACACATGCAAGTCGAACGATGATGCCAGCTTGCTGGTGGATTAGTGGCGAACGGGTGAGTAACACGTGAGTAACCTGCCCTTGACTCTGGGATAAGCCTGGGAAACTGGGTCTAATACCGGATATGACCTTCCATCGCATGGTGGTTGGTGGAAAGCTTTTGTGGTTTTGGATGGACTCGCGGCCTATCAGCTTGTTGGTGGGGTAATGGCCTACCAAGGCGACGACGGGTAGCCGGCCTGAGAGGGTGACCGGCCACACTGGGACTGAGACACGGCCCAGACTCCTACGGGAGGCAGCAGTGGGGAATATTGCACAATGGGCGAAAGCCTGATGCAGCGACGCCGCGTGAGGGATGACGGCCTTCGGGTTGTAAACCTCTTTCAGTAGGGAAGAAGCGTAAGTGACGGTACCTGCAGAAGAAGCGCCGGCTAACTACGTGCCAGCAGCCGCGGTAATACGTAGGGCGCAAGCGTTATCCGGAATTATTGGGCGTAAAGAGCTCGTAGGCGGTTTGTCGCGTCTGCCGTGAAAGTCCGGGGCTCAACTCCGGATCTGCGGTGGGTACGGGCAGACTAGAGTGATGTAGGGGAGACTGGAATTCCTGGTGTAGCGGTGAAATGCGCAGATATCAGGAGGAACACCGATGGCGAAGGCAGGTCTCTGGGCATTAACTGACGCTGAGGAGCGAAAGCATGGGGAGCGAACAGGATTAGATACCCTGGTAGTCCATGCCGTAAACGTTGGGCACTAGGTGTGGGGGACATTCCACGTTTTCCGCGCCGTAGCTAACGCATTAAGTGCCCCGCCTGGGGAGTACGGCCGCAAGGCTAAAACTCAAAGGAATTGACGGGGGCCCGCACAAGCGGCGGAGCATGCGGATTAATTCGATGCAACGCGAAGAACCTTACCAAGGCTTGACATGAACCGGACCGCTGCAGAAATGTGGTTTCCCCTTTGGGGCTGGTTTACAGGTGGTGCATGGTTGTCGTCAGCTCGTGTCGTGAGATGTTGGGTTAAGTCCCGCAACGAGCGCAACCCTCGTTCTATGTTGCCAGCACGTGATGGTGGGGACTCATAGGAGACTGCCGGGGTCAACTCGGAGGAAGGTGGGGACGACGTCAAATCATCATGCCCCTTATGTCTTGGGCTTCACGCATGCTACAATGGCCGGTACAAAGGGTTGCGATACTGTGAGGTGGAGCTAATCCCAAAAAGCCGGTCTCAGTTCGGATTGGGGTCTGCAACTCGACCCCATGAAGTCGGAGTCGCTAGTAATCGCAGATCAGCAACGCTGCGGTGAATACGTTCCCGGGCCTTGTACACACCGCCCGTCAAGTCACGAAAGTTGGTAACACCCGAAGCCGGTGGCCTAACCCCTTGTGGGAGGGAGCTGTCGAAGGTGGGACTGGCGATTGGGACTAAGTCGTAACAAGGTAGCCGTACCGGAAGGTGCGGCTGGATCACCTCCTTTCTAAGGAGCACCTCCAACTCTTCTGTGCTGGTGAATGCCGGTGTGGGGGGTTGTCAGGAAGCAAGCCCGCAGCATGGACGATTGTTCCGTGGCGGGTGCTCATGGGTGGAATATCAACAAATAGGTGCCTGGTGGCACGGACCGGTGTGGTTAGTACGAATGTTTTGTTCTTCTCTTCGGGGGAGGGCGGGTGTTCTGGAACGCGGCTGGTTTGGGTTGCTGGGTAGTGTTTGGCACACTGTTGGGTCCTGAGGCAACAGGGCCGGGGAGGGGTTGCTGCGGCTTTGGTCGTGGTGGTTCCTTGTCGGGTTTGTTTGTTTCTGGTTTCCCTGCCGTGACGTTCCGTGCGCCTGTTGTGGGTGTGTGGGGTGTGTGGTGTGGGGTTGTTGTTTGAGAACTACATAGTGGACGCGAGCATCTTGTATAAGAAGCAATTTCCAAGATTAATGAACCTGGATCTGGCTGCGCTGTTGATGCCCTTTGGGTGTTGGGGTGTGGTTGGTTTCTGTGGTTCTCTCGAGAAATGTTTTTGATCTTTGTGGTCAAGTTTTTAAGAGCACACGGTGGATGCCTTGGCATTAGGAGCCGAAGAAGGACGTAGGAATCTGCGATAAGCCTGGGGGAGTCGATAACCGGACTGTGATCCCAGGGTGTCCGAATGGGGAAACCCCGCCGAGCGCGCGAGTGACTCGGTGACCCGTACCTGAACACATAGGGTGCGTGGGGGGAACGCGGGGAAGTGAAACATCTCAGTACCCGCAGGAAGAGAAAACAATAGTGATTCCGTTAGTAGTGGCGAGCGAACGCGGATCAGGCTAAACCGTTCCATGTGTGATAGCCGGCGGGCGTTGCATGGTCGGGGTTGTGGGACTTTCCATACCAGTTCTGCCGGGCTGGTGGGGTGTGATGTGCGCGCATAGGTGAACGGTTTTGAAAGGCCGGCCAGAGAGGGTGTTAGTCCCGTAACCGTAATGTGTTTGTACCGCCTGTGAGAGTATCCCAAGTAGTACGGGGCCCGAGAAATCCCGTGCGAATCTGTCAGGACCACCTGATAAGCCTAAATACTCCCTAATGACCGATAGCGGACCAGTACCGTGAGGGAAAGGTGAAAAGTACCCCGGGAGGGGAGTGAAACAGTACCTGAAACCGTGTGCTTACAATCCGTCGGAGCCAGTCTGATTCTGGTGACGGCGTGCCTTTTGAAGAATGAGCCTGCGAGTTAGTGTTACGTCGCGAGGTTAACCCGTGTGGGGCAGCCGTAGCGAAAGCGAGTCTGAATAGGGCGTGTGAGTGGCGTGATCTAGACCCGAAGCGAAGTGATCTACCCATGGCCAGGTTGAAGCGACGGTAAGACGTCGTGGAGGACCGAACCCACTTCAGTTGAAAATGGAGGGGATGAGCTGTGGGTAGGGGTGAAAGGCCAATCAAACTTCGTGATAGCTGGTTCTCCCCGAAATGCATTTAGGTGCAGCGTTGCGTGTTTCTTGCTGGAGGTAGAGCTACTGGATGGCTAATGGGCCCTACAAGGTTACTGACGTCAGCCAAACTCCGAATGCCGGTAAGTGAGAGCGCAGCAGTGAGACTGTGGGGGATAAGCTTCATAGTCGAGAGGGAAACAGCCCAGACCACCAACTAAGGCCCCTAAGCGTGTGCTAAGTGGGAAAGGATGTGGAGTTGCCCAGACAACCAGGAGGTTGGCTTAGAAGCAGCCACCCTTAAAAGAGTGCGTAATAGCTCACTGGTCAAGTGATTCCGCGCCGACAATGTAGCGGGGCTCAAGTACACCGCCGAAGTTGTGGCATTCACATTTTAGCTAAGCCCTTGTGGTTCAGGCGTGTGGATGGGTAGGGGAGCGTCGTGTGGGCGGTGAAGTCGCGGTGTAAACCAGCGGTGGAGCCTACACGAGTGAGAATGCAGGCATGAGTAGCGAAAGACGGGTGAGAAACCCGTCCGCCGAATGATCAAGGGTTCCAGGGTCAAGCTAATCTGCCCTGGGTAAGTCGGGACCTAAGGCGAGGCCGACAGGCGTAGTCGATGGACAACGGGTTGATATTCCCGTACCGGCGAAAAACCGCCCATGCTGAGCGGGGGATACTAACTGCCCGAAGCCTGCCCGAGCGCCCTTGTGGTGTGAGGGTTTTGGTGGAGCGCAGGACCTGATCCCGGGAGGCAAGCGTATTAACAGGTGTGACGCAGGAAGGTAGCCGAGCCGGGCGATGGTTGTCCCGGTCTAAGGATGTAGGGCGAGTGGTAGGCAAATCCGCCACTCATGGTGCCTGAGATCTGATGGGACCCCCGTTTGGGGGGATTTGGTGATCCTATGCTGCCGAGAAAAGCATCGACGCGAGGTTTTAGCCGCCCGTACCCCAAACCGACACAGGTGATCAGGTAGAGAATACCAAGGCGATCGAGAGAATTATGGTTAAGGAACTCGGCAAAATGCCCCCGTAACTTCGGGAGAAGGGGGGCCCCAACCTTGATACACCCTTTGCGGTGTGGAGGGGATCGGGGCCGCAGAGACCAGGGGGAAGCGACTGTTTACTAAAAACACAGGTCCGTGCGAAGTCGCAAGACGATGTATACGGACTGACTCCTGCCCGGTGCTGGAAGGTTAAGAGGACCGGTTAGCCGCAAGGCGAAGCTGAGAATTTAAGCCCCAGTAAACGGCGGTGGTAACTATAACCATCCTAAGGTAGCGAAATTCCTTGTCGGGTAAGTTCCGACCTGCACGAATGGAGTAACGACTTCCCCGCTGTCTCAACCATAAACTCGGCGAAATTGCAGTACGAGTAAAGATGCTCGTTACGCGCAGCAGGACGGAAAGACCCCGAGACCTTTACTATAGTTTGGTATTGGTGTTCGGAGTGGCTTGTGTAGGATAGGTGGGAGACGTTGAAGCCCGGACGCCAGTTCGGGTGGAGTCATCGTTGAAATACCACTCTGGTCACTTTGGACATCTAACTTCGGCCCGTAATCCGGGTCAGGGACAGTGCCTGATGGGTAGTTTAACTGGGGCGGTTGCCTCCTAAAAAGTAACGGAGGCGCCCAAAGGTTCCCTCAGCCTGGTTGGCAATCAGGTGTCGAGTGTAAGTGCACAAGGGAGCTTGACTGTGAGAGAGACATCTCGAGCAGGGACGAAAGTCGGGACTAGTGATCCGGCGGTACATTGTGGAATGGCCGTCGCTCAACGGATAAAAGGTACCTCGGGGATAACAGGCTGATCTTGCCCAAGAGTCCATATCGACGGCATGGTTTGGCACCTCGATGTCGGCTCGTCGCATCCTGGGGCTGGAGTAGGTCCCAAGGGTTGGGCTGTTCGCCCATTAAAGCGGTACGCGAGCTGGGTTTAGAACGTCGTGAGACAGTTCGGTCCCTATCCGCTGCGCGCGCAGGAAATTTGAGAAGGGCTGTCCTTAGTACGAGAGGACCGGGACGGACGAACCTCTGGTGTGTCAGTTGTACTGCCAAGTGCACCGCTGATTAGCTACGTTCGGATGGGATAACCGCTGAAAGCATCTAAGCGGGAAGCTCGCTTCGAGATGAGATTTCCATACACCCTCGGGTGTGAGAGGCCCCCAGCCAGACCACTGGGTTGATAGGCCGGATGTGGAAGCGAGGACTAACGACTCGTGAAGCTGACCGGTACTAATAGGCCAACAACTTACACCACACAGATACATACAAACTCTGCTTGCGTCCACTATGTGGTTCCCAACCAACAACCCCCAACACACGGGTTGTCACGGCACGGAACCAACACAACTGAATAACAACACCACAATGTTGTAACCACCAGACTTCCCACCCCCGAACAAAACACCGGGCGGGCGGGTACAAGGGTTACGGCGGTCATAGCGTGGGGGAAACGCCCGGTCCCATTCCGAACCCGGAAGCTAAGACCCACAGCGCCGATGGTACTGCACCCGGGAGGGTGTGGGAGAGTAGGTCACCGCCGGACACACATTGGTCGAGGCCCCAACCACCAGGTTGGGGCCTCCCACATTTAACCCACCAACACCACAACACGATCCCGCACCTGGGCCCCGTGACGCGCCATCAGCTTTCGTCCCCTCACCGGTGACGCGACACCAGGTCCCGCGCCACGGCAGAAGACTTTCACGAAGTGATGAGGCGTGGCCGGCGAACGGGCAGGATGTGATGGCGCATCCCGCGGAAACGGGCAGGATGTGATGGGGCGTCGCCTGTGAAGATGGCCACGATACCGCTCCCAAGGGGCCCGCTGTCCCTTGGGATTTCGCGGCTCCACTAGAATTGATGAAGATGTACGGACTTCGAAGCGCTTGATTTCGGGTTGCGTAGGAAACGAAACGAGCGGCTGCAGTTGCGCCAGTGGTCGGCTCACAACAGGAGGAATCCATATGGCCGAGCACAACGGGGGCAACCGCGGCAACGACCGCGGCGCGTTCCGCGGCAACAACAACTCCGGCGGGGATCCCCGCGGATTCCGGTCCCGCTCGGACCGCGACGGCAACAGCCCCTCCCGCGGCGGTTCCGGGGCCGGCGGTGAGCGGAAGCCTTTCGGTGATCGTGATCGTAAGCCGTTTGGTGACCGTCCCCGCCGCGACGGCGAGGGTGACCGTCGTGGTTTCACCGGTGGTACTGGTGGCGGTGAGCGGAAGCCTTTCGGTGATCGTGATCGTAAGCCGTTTGGTGACCGTCCGCGCCGTGACGGTGAGGGTGACCGCGACCGGAAGCCTTTCGGTGATCGTGATCGTAAGCCGTTTGGTGATCGTGATCGTAAGCCGTTTGGCGACCGTCCGCGCCGTGACGGTGAGGGTGACCGCGACCGGAAGCCTTTCGGCGACCGTGATCGTAAGCCGTTTGGTGACCGTCCCCGCCGCGACGGCGAGGGTGACCGTCGTGGTTTCACCGGTGGTACTGGTGGCGGTGAGCGTAAGCCTTTCGGTGATCGTGAGCGTAAGCCCTTCGGCGACCGTGATCGTAAGCCCTTTGGTGACCGTCCGCGCCGTGACGGTGAGGGCGACCGCCGCAGCTTTGGCGGTGGTGACCGTGACCGGAAGCCTTTCGGTGACCGTCCGCGCCGCGAAGGCGAAGGCGACCGCCGCGGCTTCGGTGGCGAGAACCGCAAGCCGTTTGGTGACAGGCAGGATCGCGCACCGCGCAGCTTCGACCGCGGCGACTCCCGGGCCGAATCAGGTCGTGGCGGCTCCGGCCCCCGCGGCTTTGGCCGCGACCGCCAGGAGGAGCGCCCTGTCCGCGTGCCCAACGCCGCAGACCTTCGCAGCGCCAACCGCCCTGACCGGGAACGCTCACCCGAGATCGATGAGGACGTCACGGGCAAGGAACTGGACCGAGCCACGCACCACCAGATCAAGACCCTTGAGCCCAAGAGCGCAGAGTGGGTTGCCCGTCACCTGGTGATGGCCGGCCGCCTTATCGACGACGAGCCCGAGCTTGCCTTCCAGCACGCCCTCGCCGCCAGTCGTCGTGGCGGACGGCTCGCAGCCGTCCGCGAGGCCGTTGGCCTGACGGCCTATGCTGCCGGCCATTACGGTGAGGCACTCCGCGAGTTCCGCACCTTCCGCCGGATCAGTGGTTCCAACGTGCACCTCCCCGTGATGGCCGACTGCGAGCGTGGCCTGGGGCGCCCCGACCGTGCCCTCGATGTTGCCCGCTCGGAGGAAGCCCGGGACCTTGACGCGCCCGGCAAGGTGGAACTGGCAATCGTGGCAGCCGGTGCACGGACCGATCTGGGCCAGCTGGACGCGGCAGTAGCGGAACTGGAGATTCCGCAGCTGGACATCAACCGTGCCTTCTCCTACAGTCCGCGACTCTTCCGTGCCTACGCCGATGCACTTGCAGCGGTGGGACGCCAGGAAGAGTCGGAAAAGTGGAACCGCCAGGCGGTCGTGGCAGAAAACGCGCTGGGCCAGGGTGCGGACCAGGAACCCGAAATCATCGACCTCGGCTGGGACGAGGAAGAAGAGGCACGGGAAGAGGCTGAGCGACGCCGGCTGCTGGAGCGTGCCTCCGGCGCCGCCGAAACCGAAGCTCCCGCTGAAACCCCCACCGCCGGTGACGCAGACGCCGAAGCTGAAAGCACCCGCGCTACCGAAGCGGAAGCAGCCCAGGACAGCAACCTGGACGACCAGGACGCCGACTACTTCGTCTCCGACGACGCCGAATCGGACCAGGACTCGGTGGAACGGGACGAGCTGGATTCCGAAGCTGCCGGTGATGCCGAAGCGGAGGACAGCGGTGCCACCCAGCATGATGAAGAACGCCGGGAAGACTGACAAGCATGAGTGACGTTTCACTGGTTTCCCGCTTCGACGCACTGCTCGCCGACCTGGACGGCGTGGTCTATGCCGGGCCCCACGCCATTCCCGGAGCTGTGGATTCACTGCAGCAGCTCTCCGGCCTGGGTATCGGCCTGGGCTATGTGACGAACAACGCCTCCCGCTCCCCGGCGGAGGTGGCAGCGCATCTCCGTGAGCTTGGTGCCCCCGCCGAGGACAACCAGGTGGTCAGTTCCTCGCAGGCGGCAGCCGAGCTCCTGGCCTCGCTGCTTCCACCAGGGTCCAGGATCCTCATCACGGGCAGCACGGCGCTTGCCCGCGAAATTGAACTGGTGGGCCTGGTGCCGGTGGGCAGCCAGGCGGAGGAACCGGTCGCGGTCGTCCAGGGTTTCAGCCCAACCATCGGCTGGAAGGACCTGGCAGAGGCCACCTACGTGGTGTCCGCCGGGGCGCTTTGGGTGGCCACCAACACGGACATGTCCATTCCCCAGGCGCGTGGCATCGCCCCGGGAAATGGCACCTTGGTTGCCGCTGTCGCTGCTGCCACGGGGCAGCAGCCCAAGGTTGCTGGAAAGCCCGAAGCTCCGCTGTTCCATTCGGCAGCCAAGCGCCTCGGGGCCGAGCGTCCCCTGGTGGTCGGCGACCGGCTGGACACGGACATCCTGGGCGGCAACAACGCGGGCTTTGCCACCGTTGCTGTCCTGACCGGCGTCGACACGCGCGAAACCATTCTGGCCGCGAGGTCTGCGGAACGGCCCAACTACATCATCGAAAACCTGGCCGGCCTGCACCGCCCGTACCCCGAAGTGACGCACGACGACGGCACGTATACGTGCGGCCAGTCAACCGCGCGCGTGGCCAACGGAGCCGTGGGCATCATTGGCAGCCAGGACCAGCTCGACTCCTGGCGGGCCGCATGTGCGGCCTGGTGGGCGGCGACGCCGGACGCCGCAGCCCCGAAGGCGCCCAAGCTGGTGTGGCTGGATCACTAGACTGGTTGAATGACTGAGCTGACCGAACCGGACGACGCGACAGCCCAGCCGGCCCCGGAGTGGCCGCAGCCAGGTGGGATGGACCTCACCGATCCGCAGGTTGCGCAGGCCGTAGCCAGGCTTTTCGACATGCCCGGGCTCCCTGTCCCGGACCACGGGACCGTCTACGACGACCTCCACGATGAACTGCTGGCCGCCCTCAACGCCGATCCCGCAGGCACCGATCCCGCAGACGCCGATCCCGCAAGTGCTGATCCCGCAGAGACCGCCCCCACCGGGACCGGCTCCACACTGCCCGGTCCCGCCGGGGGTGCAGCCTGATGCCGGTTCGCCTCGACCAGGCACTGGTGGCACGCGGGCTGGCGAGGTCGCGCACCCATGCCGCGACGCTCATCGCCGAAGGCAAGGTCAGCTCCGGTGGCCAGGTCCTCGCCAAGGCCTCCCTCCAGGTTGATGACAGCCGGGACCTCGCCGTCGAACACGATGACCAGGACAGCTACGCCAGCCGCGCGGGCCATAAGCTGGCCGGGGCCCTCGACGCCTTCCCCCAAGTTTCGGTGGCGGGCAAGAGGTGCCTGGACGCCGGCGCCTCCACCGGGGGCTTTACCGATGTCCTGCTTCGGCGGGGTGCCGCGCACGTGGTGGCTGTCGACGTCGGACACGGCCAGCTGGTGCCGCACCTCCGCGACGACCCCCGCGTGGACGTCCATGAAGGCATGAACGTCAGGTACATGGCTCCGGAAGACATTGGCGGCCCGGCAGCGCTGACCGTCGCCGACCTGTCCTTTATTTCCCTCACCCTCGTGGTCCAGCCACTGGCCGGCTGCACCGAACCCGGCGGCGACCTGGTGCTGATGGTCAAGCCCCAGTTCGAGATCGGCAAGGACCGCCTGGGCCGCACCGGCGTGGTCAACTCGGAGCGTGAGCGGCGGATGGCCGTGGAGAAGGTGGCCGGGGCAGCGCTCGACGCCGGCCTGGACCTTTGCGGGCTGGCGGCCAGTCCGCTGCCGGGGCAGGACGGAAACGTCGAATACTTCCTGTGGATAAAACGCAGGATCAGCAAAGACTTGCCTAAGATCGAAGAGCGAGAGGCAGCAGCCGCTGCGTTGCTCGGACAAATCTGGCCTAACCACTAGAGAGCGGAACCTGATGAGCAGGCGTGTACTGGTCCTTGCCCACACCGGCCGCGAGGAATCACTGAAAGCCGCCTGGGAAGCCTGCGCCCTGCTGCACGCCTCCGGCATGGTCCCCGTGATGCAGGAGTCCGAACTGGGGGACATGGAAAGGTTCTTTGGGCACCTGGCCCAGCCGGTGGAGGTCCTCCACGACCACGTCCAGCTGCCCGATGTGGAACTCGTCATGGTCCTTGGCGGTGACGGCACCATCCTGCGGGCCGCCGAACTGGTCCGTGAGGTGGATGTGCCGCTGCTGGGCGTCAACCTGGGCCACGTGGGCTTCCTGGCCGAAAGCGAGCGGGCGGACCTTGCCCAGACCGTGGAGTGGGTTGCCAGCCGCGAGTACACGGTTGAAGAGCGGATGACCATCGATGTCCAGGTCTGGGTCCGCGGCCAGAAGATTTGGCACACCTGGGCTTTAAACGAGGCCGCCATCGAGAAGGCCAACCGCGAACGCATGCTCGAAGTCGTGACCGAGGTGGACGAGCGCCCGCTGACGTCCTTCGGCTCAGACGGCATCGTGCTGGCCACCCCCACCGGATCCACGGCCTACGCGTTCTCGGCGGGCGGTCCGGTGGTCTGGCCGGAGGTGGAGGCCCTGGTCATTGTGCCCATCAGCGCCCATGCACTCTTCGCCAAGCCCCTGGTGGTGTCGCCCAGGTCGAAGCTTGCAGTGGAGGTGCTGGGCCGGACCGACGCCCAGGGCGTGTTGTGGTGCGACGGACGGCGCTCGGTGGACCTGCCGCCGGGAGCCCGCGTGGAAGTGACCAAGTCCGCCACTCCTGTCCGGCTGGCCCGCACCCACCAGACGCCGTTCTCCGCCCGGCTGGTCCGCAAGTTCGAGCTGCCTATCCACGGCTGGCGCGGGCCGGTACCCAAGTCCGACGCCGTGCACACCGGCCCCATCCCCATTGTGCGGACGCCGCGGCCCATGCCGCCGCTGCCCGTGCCGCATGTGGAGAACTCCGACAGCGATCCCGATCCGTCGACTGCAAAGTGAATCCATGCTTGAAGAACTGAGAATCCGCGATCTGGGCGTCATCACCGACGCAACGCTTCCGCTCGGCCCTGGACTGAGCGTCGTAACCGGCGAAACCGGCGCCGGCAAGACCATGGTGGTCACCGCCGTTGGCCTGCTGCTGGGCGCCCGTTCGGATGCCGGGGCCGTCCGCAGCGGCGCCAAGAGTGCTACCGCTGAAGCAGTCCTGAAGCTCGACGCCGGCCACCCGGCCATTGCGCGTGCCCTGGACGCCGGTGCCGAGGCGGAAGAGTTCGACGGCGGCGCAGAGCTGATCCTGGCCCGGCGCCTTGGTGCGGATGGACGCAGCCGTGCCTTCCTGGGCGGCCGTGCTGCACCTGTGGGCGTACTGGCTGAGATCGGCGAGACCCTGGTGGTGGTGCACGGACAGTCGGACCAGATCCGGCTCAAGAGCGCCACGGCGCAGCGTGAAGCCCTGGACAAGTTCGCCGGCGACAACCTGGCCGGTCCACTGGCCGCCTACCAGGAGCTGTATGGCCGGTGGAAGTCCAGCCAGGCCGAGCTGGACAACCTCCGCAGCGCCGCCCGCGACAGGCTCCGCGAAGCTGAATCCCTGGAGGCTGCCCTTGCCGAGATTGACGAGGTGGATCCGCAGCCGGGGGAGGATGAGCTCCTGAAGGCCGAGGCCGTGAAGCTTGCCAACGTGGAGGAACTGCGGATCGCCGCGAGCACCGCCCACCAGGCACTCATTGCCGAGGACTTTGGTGAAGCCGGTGACGCCACCACATTGGTGGACTCCGCCAAGCGGACCCTGGAGCACGTGTCCGAGCACGATGCGCAGCTGGGCTCCGCAGCCGCCCGGCTGGCCGAGGTGGGCTTCCTGCTTACTGACATCGCCGCCGAGCTGGCCAGCTACCAGGCCAGCCTGGACTCCGAGGGCCCGGAGCGGCTGGCCGAGATCGAGGACCGGCGCGCTGCGCTGGCCAAACTGGTCCGGAAATACGCCCCCACCATCGACGAGGTGCTGGAGTGGGCGGAGCAGGCGCGCGTCCGCTTCGACGAGCTCCAGGACGACTCGTCCCGCATCGAGGCCCTGGACGCTGAGGTGGTCCGCGCCGAGGCGGAGCTGAAGAAGCAGGCAGCGGGCATCAGCAAGATCCGCGCCAAGGCCGCAAAGGACCTGTCCGGCCGCGTCAGTGCGGAGCTCAAGGCCCTGGCCATGGCCGATGCCACGCTGGTGATCAACCTCGAGCCGACCGGTCAGCTGGGCCCGCACGGCGCGGACGACATCAGCTTCCTGCTGCGGCCGCATTCGGGCGCCCCGGCCCGGCCGCTGGGCAAGGGGGCGTCCGGCGGTGAGCTGTCCCGCGTCATGCTGGCCATCGAAGTGGTGCTTGCCGCCGTCGATCCCGTCCCCACCTTCGTCTTCGACGAGGTGGACGCCGGCGTGGGCGGCCGCGCCGCCGTCGAGATCGGCCGCCGCCTGGCCATGCTGGCACGCCACGTGCAGGTGCTGGTGGTCACGCACCTGCCGCAGGTGGCAGCGTTCGCGGACCAGCACATCACCGTCACCAAGACTTCCGTCAGGGGAGCCGACGGCGGCACCGCCACCGGGTTCACCTCCAGTGACGTCCGCCTCCTCGACGGTCCGGAGCGGGTCCGTGAGCTCGCCCGGATGCTGGCCGGCCAGGAAGACTCCGAAACCGCGCAGGCCCACGCCCAGGAACTGCTGGATGACGCCAAGCTCCTGCCCCAGCGGGCCTGACAGGGACAACCACGGGACGGACGAATTGATGATAGGCTCGAATTCCGTGGTGCAGCGATCAAATTCCCGTGTAAATTCCCGGTTCCCGGGCTCCTCCAAGACGACGAAGCACATCTTTGTCACCGGCGGTGTGGCGTCCTCGCTTGGTAAGGGACTGACGGCGTCCAGCCTTGGTCACCTGCTCCGGGCACGCGGCCTGTCCGTGACAATGCAGAAGCTCGATCCCTACCTGAACGTGGATCCGGGCACAATGAACCCCTTCCAGCACGGCGAGGTCTTCGTCACAGACGACGGCGCCGAAACGGACCTGGACATCGGGCACTACGAGCGCTTCCTTGATGAAAACCTCGAGGGGTCCGCGAACGTCACCACCGGCCAGGTGTACTCCACGGTGATTGCCAAGGAACGCCGCGGCGAGTACCTGGGGGACACCGTCCAGGTCATCCCGCACATCACGGATGAGATCAAGCGCCGCATGCGTTTGCCCGCCGAGGGCAAGAACGCCCCGGACGTCATCATCACCGAAATCGGCGGCACCGTTGGCGACATCGAATCCCAGCCGTTCCTCGAATCCGCCCGCCAGGTCCGCCAGGACATCGGCCGCGGAAACGTGTTCTTCCTGCACGTCTCCCTGGTGCCGTACATTGGCCCCTCGCAGGAGCTGAAGACCAAGCCCACCCAGCACTCCGTGGCCGCGCTGCGGTCCATCGGCATCCAGCCCGAGGCGATCGTGATCCGTTCGGACCGTGAAGTGCCGGAGGCCATGCGGGAGAAGATCGGCCGCATGTGCGACGTCGATATCGACGCCGTGGTGAACGCCGCGGACGCCCCCAGCATCTACGACATCCCCAAGACCCTGCACGGACAGGGCCTTGACTCCTACATCGTCCGGGCCCTTGACCTGCCCTTCAAGGACGTTGACTGGACCAGCTGGGACAAGCTGCTTGAAGCCGTCCACAACCCCAAGCACCACGTCGAGATTGCCTTGGTGGGCAAGTACATCGACCTGCCTGACGCCTACCTCTCGGTCACCGAAGCGCTGCGTGCCGGCGGCTTCGCCAACGAGGCCAAGGTCAAGATCCGCTGGGTCCCGTCGGACGAATGCGAGACCCGCGAAGGCGCCGTCAAGGCCCTCGACGGCGTGGACGCCATCTGCGTTCCCGGCGGCTTCGGCATCCGTGGACTCGAAGGCAAGCTCGGCGCCCTGAAGTTTGCCCGCGAAACCAAGCTGCCCGTGCTGGGCCTGTGCCTCGGCCTGCAGTGCATGGTGATCGAGTACGCCCGCAACGTGGTGGGCCTGGAGGGTGCCTCCTCCAGCGAATTCGAGCCGGACTCCAAGTACCCGGTGATCGCCACCATGGAGGAGCAGCTGGAGTACGTGGAAGGCCGCGGCGACCTGGGCGGCACCATGCGCCTTGGACTGTACGAAGCCAAACTGGATGAAGGCTCGGTCATCGCCGGAACCTACGGCAAGACCACCGTGAGCGAACGCCACCGGCACCGCTACGAGGTGAACAACAAGTACCGCCAGCAGATTGCGGACAAGGGCCTGGTCTTCTCCGGCACTTCCCCGGACGGCAAGCTGGTGGAATTCGTTGAGCTGCCCGCCGACGTGCACCCGTACTACGTGGCCACGCAGGCCCATCCCGAGCTGAGCTCGCGGCCCACCCGCCCGCACCCGCTGTTCGCCGGCCTGGTCAAGGCTGCACTTGACCACCAGAACGTAGGCCACCGGAACGCGGGCGGCCAGGGTGCAGGCCAGGAGGGCGTTGCCGACACGGCTGTGCCCCCGGCCGGCGAACATGCGGCATCGGGTACCGTTACCGCTAAGTAGTCGATAGAACACACAAAGGACGGCGCGATGCCTGGTACACCTGAAGCCACCCCTGCCAAACAGGTTTCGGATGCACCAAGCCCGCGCCGTCTTTTGTCAACGGAGAAGGTCTACCAGGGCAGGATCTGGGATGTAGTCAGCGACACCTTCCAGCTCTCGGACGCCGGGGACGCCCTCACCCGCGATTACATCGACCATCCCGGCGCCGTAGCCGTCCTGCCCATGAACGCCGAGGGCCAGGTCCTGCTGTTGAAGCAGTACCGGCACCCCGTGGGCATGGACCTCTGGGAGGTTCCGGCGGGCCTGCTGGATGTTGAAGGCGAAGACTTCGTAGTGGGGGCGGCGCGCGAACTGGCCGAGGAAGCGGACCTTGCTGCCGGGACCTGGAACGTCCTGGCGGATGTCTTCAATTCCCCGGGATCCTCCAGCGAGGCCATCCGTATCTACCTGGCCCGTGACCTCACCGAAGTGCCGCACCACGAACGCCACGAACGGACGGACGAGGAAGCGGAGATCGAGTTCCACTGGATCGGCCTGGATGATGCCGTGGCGTCCGTCCTGGCCGGACGCCTGCACAACCCGTCCGCCGTCGTCGGGATCCTGGCTGCCGCTGCCGCCCGCGCCAATGACTATGAAGGCCTCCGCCCCGCCGACGCCCCCTGGCCCGCCCACCCCAGCCAGCGCTGATGGCGCCTCCTTCGGCTGAAGCAGCGCCGGCGGTCGAACCGGGCCCGGCGGAGGCTGCCGCTGCCCCGGCACCTGTACCTTCCGCCATCGACCGTGCAATTACCGACTACCTCCAGCACATGGGTGTGGAACGGGGACTGGCAGCGAATACCTTGGCGGCCTACCGCCGGGACCTGGCCCGCTACGCCCGGTATGTTGCCGCCGCCGGCTGCGGCCGGCCGGAGGACATCACCCGGCACCACGTCACGGGTTACGTCCGCGCCCTGTCGGACGGTTCCGATGGCGGTTCCACCCTGGGGGTCCGGTCCGCGGCCCGGACGGTGGTGGCGGTCCGTGGCCTGCACAAGTTCTGGGCCCTCGAAGGTTATACGCCGGCCGATCCAGCCCGCGACGTCCACCCACCCATGGCAGGTAAACGGCTGCCCAAGGCCATCAGCGTTGACGAAGTGACCCGCATCCTGGAGGCGGCAGGAACGGACACTGCCGCCGGACTGCGGGACCGCGCCCTGCTTGAATTCCTCTACTCCACGGGAGCCAGGATCAGCGAAGCGGTGGGACTGGACGTTGATGACATCTCCCTTGCCGGGCCGGAATCCGGGCCTGCCATTGTCCGGCTGTTCGGCAAGGGGTCGAAGGAGCGGCTGGTGCCGCTGGGCTCCTACGGGGCCCGGGCGCTGGACGCCTACCTGGTCCGCGGCCGGCCGCTGCTTGCTGCCAAGGGCAAGGGCACGCCTGCGCTGTTCCTGAATGCCCGCGGCGGCCGGATCAGCCGGCAGAGCGCCTGGACCATCCTCAAGGCGGCGGCGGAGAAGGCCAACATCACCCGGGACGTCTCACCGCACACGCTGCGGCATTCCTTCGCCACCCACCTGCTCGAAGGCGGCGCGGACGTCAGGGTGGTGCAGGAACTTTTGGGCCACGCATCGGTGACCACAACCCAGGTGTACACGCTGGTCACGGCTGATACGCTCCGGGAAATCTACGCGGCCGCTCATCCCCGCGCGCTGGGCTGACGTTCCGCCAGGCAGGGCACGTCCGGCCGCCAGGGTCGCGCGGACAGCTAGAACATGGCCTCGATGGTCAGTTCCACGGGCCCCAGCAGGAAAGCCAGCACAGAAGTTCCCATGCAGGCGACCAACATCAGTCCGGGATGTGCCAGGCCGATCACCACCCGGCGCAGCCGTGG
This sequence comes from Arthrobacter sp. SDR-2R, assembly GCF_057747955.1. NCBI lineage: Bacteria > Bacillati > Actinomycetota > Actinomycetes > Micrococcales > Micrococcaceae > Arthrobacter > Arthrobacter sp. SDR-2R. The sequence continues at coordinate 3,236,427 of NZ_CM173231.1, read as the reverse complement.
CCGGCCGCGGAGGAAGGATTTCGGTACGCGGGAGAGCGTGGGCACCTGCCGCCAGCCGCGAAGCCGCCGAAGGAACCAGGCGCACCGGGCGACAAACGCCAACCACAGGACGGCTACCACCAGCGGCACCAGGGCCGCCATCAGGGTGAAGCCCAGAGCCGTCACCTCGCGCTCTGAGTCTCCCGCCACCGCTTGGACAGTGGTTGAGATCGACGCACTGAACACCACCGAGATGGCCCAGACCATGAAGGCCGCAACAAGTGCCAGGAACCGCACGAAGAACAGGCCCAAAACCGACTCCCGGGCGGCTTTCACCTGCTGCCGGGGAGTCACGTGGAGAACGGCCAGGGTGCTGAGCAGCGTGGGCAGGGCCGCTGCTGCCACCAGCAGGTACCACGTCCAACCAGCCAGGTTCACGAACTCATCTGCAAGGATGAGCGCCGTCCAGACACAGGCCCAGGCCCAGCCCCAATACAATGGGTTGCGCACCAGCCACTCCGGCAGGCGGGTGTCAATGGCCGAAATCCTGGCGGCCCGTATTCCGTGTCCTGTTTCGGGAGTCACACCTAGAGCTTGGCATATCCGGCGTCCCTTGGCGCTTCCCCGATGACAACTCCCGGACCCCATAGGCTTGAAGGCATGACCACAGCCGCTGTGACCCTTTGCTTCCTGCTCCGTGACGGGCCGGGCGGCCCCGAGGTACTCCTCGGGCTGAAACAGACCGGGTTCGGCAGGGGCAAGATCGTGGGCATCGGCGGCCACGTGGAACCGGGGGAGTCGGACGCGCAGGCCGTCATCAGGGAGGTCCTGGAAGAGACCGGTGTGGTGCTGCGGGTTGAGGACCTGGCGGACGCCGGATCGGTCCACTTCGTCTTTCCGGCCCGCCCGGAATGGAATATGCGGACCACCCTCTTCACCGCCCGGACCTGGCAGGGCGAGCCGGCACCCAGCGACGAGATCCTGCCTGAATGGTTCCGGGTGGATACGCTGCCCGTGGACCGCATGTGGCAGGACGCCGACCACTGGCTCCCGGTGGTTCTGGAAGGCCGAAGGATCAACGTGGTGGTCACCATGCACACAGACAACGAATCAGTCGCCTCATCCGAGAGCCTGCTGGACTGAGCAGGCAATTAACGGCCGACGGCGGCCCGGGCATCTGGGTGCCGGGCCGCCGTCGGACGTTCCTGCCAGGAGTCAGGGGAGGTGCCGCTCCTCCGGACCGATGTACTCGCTCAGCGGCCTGATCAGGGAGTTCGCGTCCAGTTGCTCCATGATGTGGGCGGTCCAGCCTGTGATCCGGCTGGCCACGAACAGGGGAGTGAATGTGGGCGTATCAAAGCCCATCAGGTGGTACGTGGGCCCGGCCGGGTAGTCGAGGTTCGGCTTGATGGCCTTGGCTTCGTCCATGGCCTGCTCGAGCCCGTTGTACAGCCCCAGCAGTTCCGGCCGGCCGTAGTGGGCGATCATCTTGTCCAGTGCGGCTTTCATGGTGGGGACCCGGGAGTCGCCGTGCTTGTAGACACGGTGGCCGAAGCCCATCACCTTCTTCTTCTGCGCCAGGGCGTCTTCCATCCATGCCTTGGCCCGGGCCGCTGCTTCCTCCAGGGACTCCTCCTGCCGGATGCCGATCTCGTCGAAGGTGTGCATGACCGCTTCGTTGGCGCCGCCGTGCAGCGGACCCTTGAGGGCGCCGATGGCACCGGTCACGGCTGAATGCAGGTCCGAGAGCGTCGAGGTGATCACACGGGCGGTGAATGTGGAGGCGTTGAAGGAGTGCTCGGCGTAAAGAATCATCGAGACGTTGAAGGCATCCACCACCTCCGGCACCTGCTCCTCGCCGAAGGCCATCCACAGGAAGTTGGCCGAGTAGCCAAGGTCTTCGCGGGGCTCCACCACATCCTGCCCGTGGCGGCGGCGCTGGTCGTAGGCCACCACCGCGGGCATGGCGGCGAACAGGTCCACGGCCTTGGCCATGTTGGCTTCCCGGGAGGAATCCCCGGTCAGGGGATGCCGTGCCCCCATAACGGAAGCAGCAGTCCTGCAGACGTCCATCGGGTGCGAAGTGACCGGAAGGGTATCGATCACCTGCTTCACCACCGGATCGAGGGCGCGGCCGGCGCGTTCCTTCGCGCTGAACTCGGCAAGCTGGTCCTTGGTGGGCAGTTCACCGTTCCACAGCAGGTACGCCACTTCCTCGAAGCTGCACCGCGCTGCCAGTTCCTGGACAGGGTAGCCGCGGTAGAGCAGGGAGTTGGTGTCCGGATTGACCTTGGAAACGGCGGTGTAGTCCACCACCACGCCGGCAAGGCCTTTTTTGATCTCATTTTCAGCCATGCTGAAACTCCTTTGTTCCTAAAGCCTGTTCGTCCGGCGGAGGCCGGCCTTCCGATTGGGTGTCAGGTGCCGGGTGTCACGTTCCGGGAATCTGGAAATTGAACACGCCGGTGTCGAAGCGGTTGTAGGCCTCGTAGTCAACGAGGTCGTAGAGCCGGGCACGGGTCAGCATGTTTGGAACCTGCGCCTCCTGGGTGCCGTCGGATTTGATCGATTCCAGAGTACGCTCAGCAGCCCCCATGGCACTACGGAGCAGCGTCACCGGATAGATCACCATGTTGACGCCGACGCCGGCCAGTTCATCCACGGTGAAGAGGTCGCTCTTGCCGAACTCGGTCATGTTGGCCAGGATCGGCACGTCCACCGCGTCGCGGATGGCCTGGAATTCGCTGAGGTCCTTCATGGCTTCGGGGAAGATTGCGCCGGCGCCGGCTTCGACGAGGGCTCTGGCGCGCTGCTGTGCGGCTTCCAGCCCCTCGGTGGCGCGGATGTCGGTGCGGGCCATGATCAGGAAGTTCGGGTCCCGCCGGGCGTCGGCCGCGGCCCTGATGCGTTTGGTGGCGGTGTCCTGGTCCACCACGTTCTTGCCGTCGAGGTGGCCGCAGCGCTTGGGGTTGAACTGGTCCTCGATATGGCAGCCGGCCAGGCCTGCGTTCTCGAGTTCCTGGACGGTGCGTGCCACGTTCATGGGCTCCCCGAAGCCGGTGTCCGCGTCAACGATCGAGGGCAGGTCAGTCATCCGCGCGATCTGTCCGGCCCGGGTGGCTACCTCGGTCAGGGTGGTCAGGCCGATGTCCGGCAGGCCGAGGTCGTTGGCGAGGACGGCGCCGGAGATGTACACCCCGGCGAAGCCCTTTTCCTCGATCAGCCGGGCGGAGAGCGGGTTGAACGCGCCGGGGAACTGCTGGATGGTCCCGGAGGCCAGCAGTTCCCGGAAGCGGACCCGCTTCTGTTCCGGGGTGGTCTTTGAGTACAGCATCTAGAACAGTCCCTTCGGTGCCGCCGCGAGGTCGATGACGCCGGGAGCGGCGGTGATGTTCAGCTGGTCCAGCTCACCGGCGGCGAGCTGTGGGAGGCGTTCGACGGCGGTGAGGAACCTTTCGATCTCAGCCTCCTCCACGAGCCCGGCGGCGAGGGTGCGGAACTTGTTGATGTACTGTTCCCGGGCGAAGGGGCGGGCGCCGAGCGGGTGGGCGTCGGCAACGGCGATCTGGTCGGTGATGACGGTGCCGTCCTTGAGCGTGATCTCCACCGAGCCGCCGAAAGCCTTCTCTGCGATGTCCAGGGAGTGGTAGCGGCGGGTCCATTCGGGATCTTCCACCGTGCTGACTTTGTGCCACAGTTCCACGGTGTCCGGACGGGCGGCGCGCTGCGGTGCGTAGGAGTCCACGTGGTGCCAGGCCCCGTCCTGCAGGGCCACGGTGAAGATGTACGGGATGGAGTGGTCCAGGGTTTCCCTGGACGCGGTGGGGCTGTATTTCTGGGGGTCGTTGGCGCCGGAGCCGATCACGTAGTGCGTGTGGTGGCTGGTCTTGATCAGCACTGACTCGACGTTGGCCGGATCGGTGACCTCGGGGTGTTCGCGGTGCAGCTTGCGGGCAAGGTCGATCCACGCCTGTGCCTGGTACTCCGCGGAATGTTCCTTGGTGTAGGTGTCCAGGATGGCACGCTTGACTTCACCCGGGGTGGGAAGCGGGACCATGTAGGAGGCGTCCGGGCCATCGAGCATCCAGGCGATGACGCCGTCTTCGCCTTCGTAGATGGGCACGGGGGAGGTCTGGCCGCGCATGGCCCGGTCCGCTGATTCGATGGCCATCTTGCCGGCAAAGGCCGGGGCGTGGGCCTTCCAGGTGGAGATCTCGCCCTTGCGGGACTGCCGGGTGGCGGTGGTGGTGTGCAGCGCCTGGCCCACTGACTGGAAGATGGTCTCCACATCGAGGCCAAGCAGGGTGCCGATCCCGGCCGCGGCCGAGGGGCCGAGGTGGGCCACGTGGTCGATCTTGTGCTTGTGCAGGCAGATGGCCTTGACCAGGTTGACCTGAATCTCGTACCCGGTGGCGATGCCCCGGATCAGGTCGTGGCCGCTGGCGCCAACGTGCTGGGCGACGGCGAGGATCGGCGGGATGTTGTCCCCGGGGTGGGAGTAGTCGGCCGCGAGGAAGGTGTCGTGGTAGTCCAGTTCCCGGACAGCCACCCCATTGGCCCAGGCTGCCCACTCCGGGGACACACGGTCCTCGATGCCGAAGACTTTGGACCCCTTGCCGCCGGTGCTGGGGCCGTGGGTGAGCGCCTGGGCACGGGCGGCGACGATCGGCGCGCGGTTCAGGGAAGCGATCGCCACCGAGGCGTTGTCGATGACGCGGTTGATCACCATAGCGGTCACGTCGTCAGACACAGCCACCGGGTCCGCGGCGACCTGGGCGATTTTGTAGGCCAGCTGGTCCTCGCGGGGCAGGTTTTCTTCGCTTTTATAGACGCGGACGTGGTGTTCCTTAACCATGGTGCTCCTTCGGGTGGGATGCGTGGGTTGCTTTGACGTGGGAGAGGCTTCGGTGCAGGTGGACGATGGTGGCCGCCTCGGCGAGCCTGGGGTTGCCGGCCGCGATCGCCTCCGCGATGGCGGCATGCTCGGCGGCTGCGGCAGTGAGCCGGCAGGCATCGTCGGCGGCAAGCCGGCGGATCCGGACCAGGTGAACGCGCAGGCTGCGCATGGCCTGGGCCAGGTAGGAGTTGGAGATGGCGGCGTCGATTGCTGTGTCCAGCCGGCCCACCAGTTCGTAGTAGTCATGCAGGGCCGGCTCGTCACCGCCAATCAATGCGGGAGCCTCGAGCAGTTCGCGCTGCAGGCGCTCGAACGTCGCAGCCTCGCCGCGCCGCGCAGCCAGTGCCGCCGCCCTGCCCTCAAGGGTTTCGCGGAGTTCGAACAGTTCGTCAATGTCCTCAAGCGAGATGTCGGTGACGACGACGCCGCGGCCGCCTGCCGTCGTGAGGCCTTCCGCCGTAAGGCGGCCCAAGGCTTCCCGCAGCGGTGTGCGCGAGACGCCCAGACGCTCGGACTGTTCCACCTCGGCAAGGACCGTACCCGGCGCCAGGCGCCATTCGATGATGTCATCGCGCAGGGCGGCATAGGCCTTGTCGCTGGCGCGCATGCTCGTCTCCTTCCTCGGCTGACTGCATCAGTGTATACACAACTGGGCTCAAAAGAATGGACCTTTGAGAAAATATGCCAGAAATTGACTTCCTTGTATACAACGACCCTTGTGGTGGTTAACTCCGCCAGCTAGCATGAGCTGCATCACAACGTCGTGGACGGGATTACGTTATGGTCACCACCGGCTATCGGGACAGTTACCGGCGCAGCATCGAAGAGCCCGACGACTTTTGGCTGGAGGCCGCGGGAAACATCGCCTGGAGCTCTCCTCCGGCGCAGGCGCTGGACTCCACGCGGGCACCGCTCTACAGCTGGTTTCCCGACGGCACACTGAATACCTGCTACAACGCCCTTGACCGGCATATCGCCGAAGGCCGCGGGGAGCAGGTGGCCCTGATCCATGACTCGGCCATGCTGGGAACCCGGCACCGCTACACGTATGCCCAGCTCACGGACGCCGTGGCGCGCTTTGCCGGTGTGCTGCGCGGCCATGGCGTGGGAAAGGGGCACCGCGTGGTGATTTACATGCCAATGATCCCGGAAGCCGCTATCGCCATGCTGGCGTCGGCCCGGCTGGGCGCGGTCCATTCCGTGGTGTTCGGCGGTTTTGCGCCCAAGGAGCTCGCGGCCCGGATCCGGGACGCCGCACCCACTGCGGTGGTGACCGCTTCGGGCGGGATCGAACCCGCCCGCCGCATCGAGTATCTGCCGGCCGTCGCGGAGGCGCTGGAACTGGCGGGCATGCCGGATCTTCCCGTATTGGTCAAGGAGCGCGACGGATTCGCGTCCAAGGCTGCGGACCATGCGGGCTGGCTGGACTGGGACACGGAAATGGCTTCCGCAGAGCCTGCCGCTCCCGTTGAGGTGAAGGCCACCGATCCGCTCTACATCCTCTACACATCCGGAACCACCGGCACGCCAAAGGGAGTGGTGCGGGACAACGGCGGCCACGCCGTCGCCCTGCGCTGGACCCTGGAGAACATTTACGACGTCGGTCCGGGCGACGTGATGTGGACCGCGTCAGACGTCGGCTGGGTAGTGGGGCACTCCTACATTGTCTATGGCCCGCTGCTGGCCGGCGCCACCACGGTGATGTACGAGGGCAAGCCCGTAGGCACCCCGGATGCCGGCGCATTCTGGCGCGTGGTCCGGGACCACAGGGTCAATGTGCTCTTCACTGCGCCCACGGCACTCCGGGCCATCCGCAAGGCGGATCCGGCGGCGTCGCTGCTGCGGAAGTACGACATCTCCAGCCTGCGGACCCTGTTCACTGCCGGCGAGAGGCTGGACACGGACACCTTCCATTGGGCATCACGGGCCCTCGGCGTGCCGGTGGTGGACCACTGGTGGCAGACCGAGACCGGGTGGGCCATTTGCGCCAACCCGCGTGGCCTGGAGCAGTTGCCCATCAAGGCCGGCTCCCCGAGCGTGCCCATGCCCGGGTTCCGGCTGCAGATCCTCGACGGCGCAGGCGGAGAGGTGGAACCCGGCACCGAGGGCAACATCGTGGTTGGACTGCCGCTGCCGCCGGGCACCCTCACAACGCTGTGGCGGAATGATGAGCGCTACATCTCTTCCTACCTTCAGGCTTTCGAGGGCTGCTACGCCACCGGCGATTCGGGTTACCAGGACCGGGACGGGTACATCTTTGTCATGGGCCGTACGGACGACATCATCAATGTTGCCGGCCACAGGCTCTCAACCGGCGCCATGGAACAGGTGATCGGCCAGCATCCGGCCGTTGCGGAGTGCGCCGTGATCGGCCTCGCCGACCCCGTGAAGGGCCAGCGTCCCAGCGGCTACGTGGTGCTCAAAACCGGGGTGGACATCGCCGAAGACGTCCTGGCCAAGGATCTAGTGGCACTGGTCCGGCGGGACATTGGTGCGGTTGCGGACTTCAAACAGGTGACAGTGGTGGATGCACTGCCCAAGACCCGTTCGGGGAAGATCCTCCGCAAGACCATGCGCCAGATAGCGGACGGCGAGGAGTACACCGTTCCGTCCACCATCGAGGATCCAGGCGTCATCGATCAATTGATCGGAGCACTCCGGGCGGGGGAGGCGGAGGCTGGCTGAGGCGCATGGCCGGGGCGCGCACGTCCAACCCCGAGCGGCTCAGCGGGTGTTCCAGCGGTATTCGTTCTCCGGCCTGCCGGGGGTGCCGTAGCGGGCGGTCCGGGAAACTGTTCCCGCATCGGCCAGGTACTCAAGGTAGCGCCGAGCCGTCACGCGCGACATCCCCAGGGCGTCCATGACCTCCGTGGCGGACACTGCTTCGGGCTGCCCCCGGAGGAACTCCTGGACGGATCCGAGCGTCGAGGTTGAGAGTCCCTTGGGCAGCGGGAGTTCGGATGGCGCCCGGAGGCTGGCAAAGGCCTGGTCCACTTCGCTTTGCGAGGCGCCCCCCTTGCCCGGGCCAGCGCCGGAACCGGCCAACTGCTGCCGGAACTGGCGGTAATTTTCCAGCTTGTCGGAGAACGTGGCGAACGTGAAGGGCTTGATCAGGTACTGGACCACGCCGATTGCCACGGCGCTGCGGACGATCGCCAGTTCGCGCACGGCGGTGATCGCAATGATGTCCGCCAGGATCCCCGCCGAACGCATCCGGCGGGCGATGTCCAGGCCGTGCAGGTCGGGCAGGTTCATGTCCAGCAGGACCAGTTCAACGGGCTCTCCCGCGGCCACGAATTCGTTCAGCAGCCGCAGGGCCGACTGGCCGTCGGGGGCTGTCCCGGCGAGCTCGAATCCTTCCAGCCTCCCCACGTAGGCCGCGTGCGCTGCCGAAGCGATGGCCTCATCTTCGACGACGAGGACCCGGATGTTGCTCACTGTCTGTGCTCCTTCTCCGCGGACACCGCTGCAGGCAGGAATACTTCGAACTTGGCGCCGCGCCGGCCGTTGATGGCCAGCGTACCGCCCAAACGCTGCACCGCCTGCCGCACCAGGGCCAGGCCGATGCCCCGGCCCCCGGCCCCCGCAGGCTTGGTGCTGAATCCGTGCCGGAAGATCTTTTCCGCATCGGTGGGGTCGATGGGCGTTCCGGAATCGTTGACGGCGATGTCCAGGCCTTCTTCATCGGCCTCCAGCGTCAGCACCACCCTCCGCGGAGGGGGTGCATCGGCGGCGGCATCGATGGCATTGTCCAGCAGGTTGCCCAGGATCGTCACCAGGTCCTGGACGGCCACCCCGGGTGCCGTGCCGGAGCCCAGGGTGGAGAGATCCAGCTGGACGCCGCGTTCGTGGGCCTCGGCCACCTTTCCCATGAGCAGGGCGCCCACCACCGGTTCATCGATCGAACTCACCATGTCATCTGTCAGCTGCTGGCTCAGGGCCAGATCCTGGGTTGCAAAGTCCAGGGCTTCCCTGGTCCGGCCGAGTTCCAGGAGCGAAACCATGGTGTGCAGCCGGTTGGCGTGCTCGTGGGTCTGGGCGCGCAGCGCGTCGGAAAGGGTGCGCATGGTCTGCAGTTCGTTGCCCAGCGCTTCGATTTCTGTCCGGTCCCTGAGGGTGGCCACGGTCCCGTAGACGGGGACCTTCCCGCGGGTGCCCCGGGCCTCGGGACCCCGGGCCGGCCCCTGGTTGACCACCAGCACGCGGGAGCCGGTCAGGACCATCTCGTCCTTGGTGGTCCGCCCGGACTCGAACAGGCTGCGCAGTTCGTCGTCCAGGGGAAGGTCTGCCAGCGATGGGGGCCGGGTGGGGTCATTGTTGCCGGTGTCGGCCAGGCCCAGCAGCTCGGCAGCCTGGTCGTTGTACATCACCACGCGCTTCCGGGCATCGATCAGGATCAGCCCTTCCCGGACCGAGTGCAGCACCGACTCGTAGTAGGCGAACAGCTGTGCCAGCTGTTCGGGACCCCAGCCCCGGGTAACCCGCCGCAGGTACCTGCCCAGCAGCCACGACGCCAGTGAACCGCCCACCAGGAGGGCCATGCCGACGGCCAGCAGGACGGGAAGGCGCCCGGCAAAGGCGATATCGACGCTGCGGACGGTAACACCCACCGCTACGAGGGCCTTGACTGTCCCCGCAGAATCCTTGACCGGAACAATGGTCCGCACCGACGGGCCCAGCGTACCTGCCGTCACTTCGGTGTAGGTGTGGCCGCGGAGTGCTTCATCGATGGAGCCGATGTAGGGCCGGCCCAGCTCCTCGTCCCGCGGGTGGGTCCAGCGGGTACGGTCCGGCGCCATGATCGTGATGAAGTCCACGTGGGCCGCGGTGGTGACGTCTTTGGCATACGGCTGCAGGACGGCGGACGGGTCCGGCGTGGCAGCAGCCTGGAGCACCAGGGGATTGGCGGCGATGGAGGCAGCCACGCCTTCCATCCGGCGGCCCGCTTCGTCATACGTCCGGTCCCGCGCGTCCACGTAGGCGGCCGTTCCCACGATGGCGATAAACGACACGACGATCAGCAGGTTCGCCAGGAAGAGCCGGCGGGCGATACTCCAGCGGTGGATCATGCCTGCCTCCCTTGGACCCTGCCGATACCGCGACCAATATGAACGCAACGGTGAGCTGGATCACGGGGTGCCCAATGATGGATATCACATTGGACGGACGTGTTGAGCCCAGAGACTGCGCCGCAACGTCTATCAGAATATCCACAAGGAGACACATCATGGCTTCTCAACGAGGAGAGTCGCTCGAGACCGCGACCCCGCGGCGCAAGGGACTGGACAAGTCCCACTACCTCTACATCGCAGTTATCGCCGCCGTCGTCCTCGGCGCGGTGGTGGGCCTGCTGTTCCCGGAGGTGGGCAAGTCCCTCAAGCCCCTGGGCGACGGCTTCGTCAAGCTCATCAAGATGATGATCGCACCGGTCATTTTCTGCACCATCGTCCTGGGCATCGGCTCCATCGCCAAGGCAGCCACCGTCGGCAAGGTAGGCGGCCTGGCACTGGGCTACTTCATCATCATGTCAACCTTCGCCCTGGCCATCGGCCTGGTGGTAGGCAACATCATCCACCCCGGCGAGGGCCTGAAGCTGACGCCGTACGACCCCAACAAGAAGGCGGCGACCGACAGCACCGTGGACTTCCTGCTGGGCATCATCCCCAGTGACGTCCCCGTGCTGCCCACCCTGCTGGCAGCCATCCTGGTTGGCTTCGCGCTGCAGAAGATGGGCGCCCAGGGTGCCCCGATCCTCAAGGCTGTCGGCTACGGCCAGGCACTGGTGTTCCGCATCCTCATCATGATCATGTGGCTCGCTCCGGTAGGTGCCTTCGGTGCCATCGCCGCCGTCGTGGGCGCAACCGGCGTGCAGGCCATCGTCAGCATGTTCACCCTGATGATCGCCTTCTACATCACCTGCGCACTGTTCATCGTGGTGATCCTGGGCGGCCTGCTCCAGGTGGTTGCCGGCGTCAACATCTTCAAGCTGATGAAGTACCTGGCCCGTGAGTACCTCATCATCTTCTCCACGTCGTCCTCGGAAGCGGCACTGCCGCGGCTGATCGCCAAGATGGAACACCTCGGCGTCTCCAAGCCGGTCGTCGGCGTCACCGTTCCCACCGGCTACTCCTTCAACCTGGACGGAACCGCCATCTACCTGACCATGGCGTCCCTGTTCGTGGCCAACGCCATGGGCACCCCGCTGGACCTCGGCGCCCAGATCTCCCTGCTGGTGTTCATGATCATCGCCTCCAAGGGTGCCGCCGGTGTGACCGGTGCCGGCCTTGCAACCCTCGCGGCCGGCCTGCAGGCACACAAGCCCGAACTGCTCGGCGGCGTGGGCATGATCGTCGGCATCGACCGGTTCATGTCCGAGGCCCGCGCCCTGACCAACTTCACGGGCAACGCGGTGGCCACCGTCCTGATCGGCACCTGGGTCAAGGAGATCGACGGCGGCCAGGTTGGCCGGGTGCTGTCCGGCGAAGAACCTTTCGACGAGGCAACCATGATGGTCCACCATCACGGCGAAATGGCACCCAAGGAAGAGGGCGCCCGCGAGGCTGCCAAGGCCTAGCCACCGCCAGGACACCCCACGAGACCGCCCCCGCAGCCATGCTGCGGGGGCGGTCCTGCGTTCCCAGGCAGTGCAACCTTCGACCTCAGCTAGAGGGTCAAGGCTCAACATTCGCGGAAAGTCAAGTTCCGTCGGATGCCGTGTCGGGCGCTGTAACCTAGGGAGCAGAACGAACGGCGCTGGTGAGCCAGCGGCAGGAAATCACCGTCATCGAAAGTGTGGACAGATACGTGAGCAGCGAACAGGGTTCAGCAACTCTGGAGGGCACGGAATTCGACCTGGAAAACGCGGTGATGGGGCCCACCGGGCGCCCATACCGGGAGTTCCCGGAACCCGCGCCGCTGTCCTCCCACGGTCCGGCCCGCGTCATCGCCATGGTCAACCAAAAGGGCGGCGTGGGGAAGACCACCTCCACCATCAACCTCGCCGCGGCGCTCGCCGAGTACGGCCGCCGCGTCCTCCTGGTGGACTTCGACCCCCAGGGCGCGCTCTCCGCCGGCCTTGGTGTCAACCCGCATGAGCTGGACCTCACGGTGTACAACGTCCTGATGGACCGCAAGGTGGATATCCGTGACGCCATCCACCACACGGGCGTCGAGAACGTCGACCTGCTGCCCGCCAACATCGACCTCTCCGCCGCGGAAGTCCAGCTGGTCAACGAGGTGGCGCGTGAACAGGTCCTGGACCGTGCGCTCAAGAAAGTCGAAGACGATTACGACGTCGTCCTCATCGACTGCCAGCCCTCCCTGGGCCTCCTGACCGTCAACGCCCTCACGGCAGCCCACGGCGTCATCATCCCGCTCATTTGCGAGTTCTTCGCCCTCCGCGCCGTGGCGCTGCTGGTCGAAACCATCGACAAGGTCCAGGACCGGCTGAATCCTCGCCTTCAGGTGGACGGCGTACTGGCCACCATGTACGACGCAAGGACACTGCACAGCCGCGAAGTGATCACCCGCCTGGTGGAGGCGTTCGGCGACAAGGTCTTCGAAACTGTCATCAAGCGCTCCATCAAGTTCGCAGACGCTACCGTGGCCGCGGAGCCCATCACCAGCTACGCCGGAAACCACGTGGGCGCCGACGCCTACCGCCGGCTGGCAAAGGAGCTGATCTCCCGCGGCGGCGCACCCTAACCACGCCGTGGCCGAATCCAAACCCGGCTTCGAGGTGCGGCTGGCCAACTTCACGGGTCCCTTCGACCTCCTTCTGGGGCTGATCGCCAAACACCAGCTGGACATAACAGAAGTGGCCATTGCCACCGTCACGGATGAGTTCATCAAGTACATCCGTAAACTGCAGCGGCTCGGTGAAGAGTGGGCCCTGGACGAGGCGAGCGAATTCCTGGTGATCGCCGCCACGCTGCTTGACCTCAAGGCGGCACGGCTCCTTCCCGCGGGTGAGGTGGAGGACGACGAGGACATCGCCCTTCTGGAAGCGCGGGACCTCCTCTTTGCCCGGCTGCTGCAGTACAAGGCTTTCAAGCAGGTGGCAGGAATCCTGGGCGAAACCCTGCACCAGGAAGGCCGGCGCTTTCCACGCCAGGTGGCCCTGGAGGAGCACTTCGCGTCGATGCTCCCTGAACTGGTGTGGAAACACACGCCGCAACAGTTCGCCGCGCTGGCCGAGGCCGCGCTCCGGCCCAAAGCGCCCGCCCAGCCGCCGCAAGTGGCACTCGGCCACCTGCATGGGAGCAACGTCAGCGTCAAGGAACAGGCCCGGATGATGGGGCTTCGCCTGCAACAGGAGTCGCCCCAGACCTTCCGTTCCCTGATTGCCGACGCCGATTCCACCCTGGTGGTGGTGGCCCGCTTCCTGGCGCTCCTGGAACTGTTCCGGGACCGGGCCGTGTCGTTCGACCAGCTGTCCCCGCTGTCCGAGCTTGCCATCCACTGGACAGCCGAAGGCCGCGACTGGTCGGCGGAAAACCTGAGCGAAGAGTATGAGGAGCAGGCGTGAATTCCAAGCCGCAGGACCTGGCCGTGGAAGGCGGGGCAATGCTTGAGGACACATGGAAGCCGGAGGACACGGCCCCACGGGAGGACGCGGACCACAGCCCGGACTTCGACGACCTCCCCGGCGGTGCCAAGGCTGCCCTCGAAGCGGTGCTCATGGTCCTGGACCAACCCGCCACGGAGGAAGAGCTGGCAGCCGGGGTAGGCCTGACGGTCACAGCGGTCCGCTCCCTGCTGGCAGAACTGCAGCGTGAGTATAACGGCTATACTGTTAAAGCCCCGGAGATGGAGGATGCCAGCCACGCTGGCATTGGTTCCAGCCCCCGGGGTTTTGAATTGCGGAACATCGCCGGTGGCTGGCGGATCTACTCGCGCACGGAGTTTGCCGACATTGTCGGCAAATATGTGCTTGAGGGGCAGACCGCCAGGCTTACCCAGGCGGCGTTGGAAACGCTGGCAGTCATCGCGTACCGCCAGCCCGTTTCCCGGGCCCGGGTGTCTGCAATTCGCGGTGTCAATGTTGATTCCGTCGTACGGACGCTTGCCCAGCGCGGGCTGATCGAGGACGCGGGAACGGATCCCGAGTCCGGCGCAATCCTCTACCGGACCACCTCCTATTTCCTTGAACGGATGGGAATCAGTTCAGTGGAGGACCTGCCCCAGCTGTCGCCGCACCTTCCGGGACTCGACGGGATCGCAGAGTTCTACGACGCCGGGACCATGTAGGCAGGACCCTTCTGCCGGCAGCGGTCTCATGAGCAGTTTGTTTATCAGGTTTTCTATCAGGGCAGACGAAGTCTGCGCGGCTGGCTAGGGTTGTCCTTGGACATCTCTGCCGGCCAAAACACATTGAAGGACGGGTCATGACACAGGCGGGACGCCAGGGTTCACCACGTAACAGTTCGGGACGCGGCGGCAACGAGCGCAACAACTCCCAGCAGCGCAGCGCACAGGGCGGCGGCTTCAGCGGCGGTTCCCGCGGCGGAACAGCCAAGCGGGCAGCAGGATTCGGCGGGGGCCGGCCCCACCGCGCCCCCAAGCCGCGCGAGGAACGCTTCATCGACCCCGATCTGGCGGGGGACCAGCAGGCACGGGCATCGGAGGGCGCCCGTGGCGCCAAGCCGTCGTCGCGCAAGCCCGCGGCACGCAAGCCCGGCGCCAAGAAGGCTCCCGGAACTCCCGGTGCCCTCAAGCCCAAGCCGCGTACCGGTGCACCCGGGACAGCCGCTTCCCGTGCATTCGGCAGCGAACGCTTCGGCCAGAACCTGGGTCCGGTCCGCAAGCCCGGCCGGAAGAAGGGCCCCCGCGGAAACGTTCCGCAGTCCGAACTCCATGATGCAGACGGCGTGCGCCTCCAGAAAGTAATGGCGTCCGCCGGAGTCGCATCCCGGCGCGTCTGCGAAGAAATGATCGCCGAGGGCCGCGTTGAGGTGGACGGCCAGGTGGTTACGGAACTCGGCATGCGCGTCGATCCCAAGACCGCCGTCATCCATGTTGACGGCTTGCGGATCCAGTTGGACGAGAACCTGGTCTACATGGTGTTCAACAAGCCCAAGGGCGTGGTGTCCACCATGGAGGATCCCGAGGGCCGGCCGTGCATCAGCGACTTCCTGAAGAGCAACAAGAACACCGGCGAACGCCTCTTCCATGTGGGAAGGCTCGACGTCGCCACCGAAGGCCTGCTGTTGCTGACCAACGACGGCGAACTCGCCAACAGGCTGACCCACCCGTCCTACGAGGTTCCCAAGACCTACCTGGTGCAGGTGCGCGGGCCGTTCCCGCAGGGCGTCGGCGCCCAGCTGAAAGCCGGCGTGGAACTGGAGGACGGGTTCGCGTCCGTTGACTCCTTCCGCCTGGTGGACTCCACCCCGGGCCACGTGCTGATCGAGGTTGTGCTCCACTCGGGTAAGAACCGGATTGTCCGCCGCCTCTTTGATGCTGTCGGCTTCCCGGTCCAGCGGCTGGTCCGCGTCAAGGTGGGCCCCATCGGACTCGGGGACCAGCGCCAGGGCAGCATCCGCAACCTGGGCAAGCAGGAAGTCGGCCACCTGCTGGCATCCGTAGGACTCTGACGCATGTCCGCGTTCAAAAGCCAGGGCCGCGGCCACCTGGATGGCCCGGTGGTGGTGATTGGTACCGGACTGCTGGGCACCAGCATTGGGCTGGGCCTGCGGGGGCGTGGCGTACCTGTGTTCCTTTCCGATCCGTCACCCACCAACCAGGCGGTTGCGGTGGACATCGGTGCCGGGCGTCCCCTGTCCGAGCTGGGCAGCCGCAAACCGCAACTGGTTGTGGTTGCCGCCCCGCCGGACGTGACGGCCGGCGTCGTGTGCCAGGCGCTGGCTGACTACCCCGACGCCGTCGTGGTGGACATAGCCAGCGTCAAGGCTGACATCCTGGCCCGTCTGCGCAGCCTCGGTGCCGACCTCACCCGGTACGTGGGCACCCACCCCATGGCCGGGCGGGAAAAATCGGGACCGGTGGCCGCCCGCGGCGAGCTGTTCACCTCCATGCCTTGGGTGCTGTGCCCCTCCGGGGAGACCTCCGGCGCTGCCCTGCAAGTGGCACGGTCGCTTGCCTCGGATCTTGGAGCGGTTGTCTCGCAGTTCACGGCGGACGAACATGATGAAGCAGTGGCCCTGGTGTCGCACCTGCCCCAGGTCATGTCATCCCTGCTGGCCAGCCGCCTCCAGGGAACGCCACTGCACGCCCTGTCGCTGGCCGGCAACGGCCTCCGGGACGTCACCAGGATTGCCGCGAGCGATCCCACCCTCTGGGTGCAGATCCTCGGCGGGAATGCAGCCAAGGTCGTGGAGATCCTCTACGGCGTCCGCGAGGACCTGAACCGCCTCATCGGAACCCTGGAACAGCCCACGGCACCGGGAGCCCGGCTGGACCTGGCACAGCTGATCAGTGAGGGCAACGCCGGCCAGGCCCGGATTCCCGGCAAGCACGGCGGCCCGCCGCAGGCATACTCCTGGCTCACCGTCCTGGTGGATGACAAGCCCGGCCAGATCGCGCAGCTGCTCACCGAGATCGGTGAAATCGGTGTGAACGTCGAGGATCTTCGGCTGGACCATTCCTCCGGACAGAACGTTGGCATGGTGGAATTGTCTGTGTTGCCGAACAAGCACGACCACCTGATCGAAGCTCTCAACGACCGCGGATGGCGGGTACTTCAGTAATGACACAGGAACTCCTCGAGACCATGCGCGCCCTGCGCATCGGCCGGCCGCTGGTGGTTGCCATCGACGGACCGTCCGGCTCCGGTAAATCCAGCGTGAGCAAGGAGGTTGCCCGCAGGCTGCGGCTGGCCTACCTGGACACCGGAGCGATGTACCGCGCACTGACCTGGTACTGCGTAAACCAGGGGATTGACCTTGATGACACGCCGGCCGTGGAACAGGCCTCCCGGGACTTTGTGCTGGAACTGAGCACCAGCCCCCAGGAGGAATACGTGCGGGTAGGCGGCGTGGACGTCACCGATGCCATCCGCGAACCGGCAATTTCCGCCGCGGTCAGCTCCGTGGCCACCACGCTTGGTGCCCGGACCGAACTGATCCGCAGGCAGCGGGACCTGATTGAAAAGCACCACCGCCGAATGGTGGTGGAAGGCCGGGACATCACCACCGTCGTCGCGCCCGGAGCCGAGGTGCGCATGCTCCTCACCGCAAGCGAGGAAGCCCGCCTCCGCCGGCGCGGCATCCAGCTGGGCGGTACCCAGAACGCCGAACAGCTGGCAGCCCAGGTGACCCACCGGGATGCCAGGGACTCAACTGTGGTGAACTTCACCCAGGCGGCAGACGGCGTGGTCACGCTGGACTCCTCCGACCTGGACTTCGAGCAGACCGTCAATGCCGCCCTCGTGATCGTTACAAAGGTCCTCAACCGTGACTGAGACCCGGGCGGGTGTGCCAACCCGACTGACCATGGCGTGGAGCAGGCCGGTGGGATGGATCCTGGACCACGTGGTCTACAGGACCACGGTGAGGGGCAGGAGCAACGTCCCCACCGGCGGTCCGGTGATCTTCGCAGCCAACCACATCAGCTTCCTCGACGGGCCGGTCATGTTCGGCGCGGCGCCGCGGCCCATGCACATCCTGGTAAAACAGGAGATGTTCCAGGGCTTCCTGGGCCGGGTACTCACCGCCTCCGGGCAGCTTCCGGTGGACCGGCAGGGTGACCGGGCGGCGCTGCAGCGCTGCAAGGACGTGCTCGACGCCGGACGCTGCGTTGGGATTCTTCCGGAAGGGACGCGGGGGAGCGGGGCAGCCGCGGACATCAACGGGGGCGTGGCCTGGCTGGCGCTGAACTCCGGGGCACCGGTTGTTCCGGTGGCCATCCTGGGCACCCGGCAGGGCGACGAGCACCTGGACTTCGTCCCGCGGCCGGGGCGGCGATTCCACGTCAGCTTCGGATCAGCCCTTACCCTGGCCCGCCGGGCCGGTGAAAGCGGGCGTGCTTCAATGGACAGGGCGGCGCAAGACATTCGTGCAGCGCTGGCCGGGCACGTCCAGGACGCTATCCAACTCAGCGGGCAGCCTTTGCCTTCCGCTGACGACAACGACTTGACAGCAGTAGCCGGGGACGCCGGCAGATGACCACTAAGGACAGTGCAATGAGCGACACCACCCAGACTTCCGGGCCTTCCGGCACCGACGACGAATACACTCCCACCGGCACCGACCAGGTTGCCGAACGGCTGGCAGCGATTGGCGACGACGAAGCGGAGCTGCGTGCCGCCTCCCTCCGGGCCGGCCTGGAGGATTACGAGCTTGACGAGGACGATGCCGCCCTGCTGAGCGGGGAGTACGGCGACGAGGACTTTGACGGTCCCGTCAAGCTGGATCCCGTCCTGGCAATCATCGGCCGGCCAAACGTGGGGAAGTCCACGCTGGTGAACCGCATCCTGGGCCGCCGCGAAGCAGTGGTGGAGGACACCCCGGGCGTCACCCGTGACCGGGTCATGTACTCCGCGAACTGGAACGGCCGCAACTTCACGCTGGTGGACACCGGCGGCTGGGAGCACGACGCCCGCGGCATCCACGCCCGCGTCGCCGAGCAGGCCGAGATGGCCGTGGAACTCGCCGACGCCGTGCTTTTCGTGGTGGACTCCGCAGTGGGCGCCACCGCCACGGACGAAGGCGTCATGAAGATGCTGCGCCGCAGTAAGAAGCCGGTCATCATGGTGGCCAACAAGGTGGACGACTTCGCCCAGGAAGCGGACAGCGCCGCATTGTGGGGCCTCGGTTTCGGCGAGCCCTACCCCGTCTCTGCCCTTCACGGCCGAGGTGTCGCGGACCTCCTGGACCACGTCATGGACGTGCTCCCTGAATACTCAACGATCGAGGGAACAGACCGCTCAGGCGGCCCGCGCCGTATCGCCCTGATCGGCCGCCCCAACGTGGGCAAGTCCTCGCTGCTGAACAAGCTTGCAGGATCCGAGCGCGTAGTGGTGGACAACACCGCAGGAACCACGCGTGACCCCGTTGACGAATTCATTGAACTCGGCGGCCGCACCTGGCGCTTTGTGGACACCGCCGGCATCCGCCGCCGCCAGCACATGGCGCAGGGCGCTGACTACTACGCCTCACTTCGGACGCAGGCCGCGCTCGAGAAGGCGGAGGTCGCCGTCGTGCTCCTCGCCGTGGACGAGGTCCTCAGCGAACAGGACGTGCGCATCCTGCAGTTGGCCATCGAGTCCGGCCGCGCGCTGGTCCTGGCATTCAACAAGTGGGACCTGCTCGACGATGAACGCCGCCGTTACCTGGAGCGCGAGATCGAGCAGGACCTGGCCCATGTGGAATGGGCGCCGCGGGTCAACATTTCGGCAAAGACCGGCTGGCACAAGGACCGCCTGGTCCCGGCCCTGGACCTTGCCCTGGAGAACTGGGACAAGCGGATCGCCACCGGGCGCCTCAACGCCTTCCTGGGCGAGCTCGTGGCCGCCCACCCCCACCCGGTCCGCGGCGGCAAGCAGCCCCGCATCCTCTTTGGCACCCAGGCCTCCAGCCGCCCGCCCAAATTCGTGCTGTTCACCACGGGATTCCTGGACCCCGGGTACCGCCGTTTCATCACGCGCCGCCTGCGGGAGACCTTCGGATTCGAGGGAACCCCGATTGAGGTCAGCATGCGCGTGCGCGAGAAGCGTGGCCGGAAGCGTTAATTGCGACACACCTTGGGGCTGATCACCGGAAAGTGTCACAGGCACCCCTCCGGATCGTGTAAGCTCTTCTAGGTGGTTCGGCCGGACTGCTGATGAAAACCCTCGGGTTGAGTTCAGCGGAGAACGGCGGAACCAGCGGGCTGTAGCGCAGCTTGGTAGCGCACTTGACTGGGGGTCAAGGGGTCGCAGGTTCAAATCCTGTCAGCCCGACCAGAAAGCCGCGGAAACCTTAGGGTTTCCGCGGCTTTTGCGTTGGTGGGATATGAACCAGCCCGTCGGTGGCCCAGCTAGCCGAGGGCGGCGTCGAGGGTGACGAAGCCGTAGCCTGCCGCCCGGAGCTGGGAGATCACCTGCGGGAGGGCCGCGGCGTCGAGCGTTGAACCGTCGTCGGGGTTCGAGCCGAGGTGCATCAGGACAATCTCCCCGGGCTGTGCGGAAGCCATGATGCGCTGGACGACAAACCCCGGGCCGCGCGTTCCGTTCATGGTGCCTTGCCAACCCAAGGTGTCGACGGTCCACCGGATCGCCGCGTACCCGGCGGCGTTGGCGTCTGCAATCGTGCGGGAATCGCGGGCGCCGAACGGGAAGCGGAAGAACGGGAGCGGGTCGCCTCCAGCGGCCTCGATGGTCCTCTGCGCGCTGCTGATCTCGGCCGTGATCTGGGCGTCCGTCAGGGCGGTAAAGTCCGGGTGGGTCATGGAGTGATTGCCGATCCGATGCCCCGCGTTGTAGATCAGCGCCGGGTCGGAGGGGAACTGGTTGACCCAGTCTCCAGTGAGGAAAAACGTGCCCGGGACGCCGTTGGCTGCGAGGGTGGCGAGGATCGATCGGAGGCCGGCGTCGTTGGCGCCGGCGTCGAACGTGAGCGCGACAACCTTCTGCGCAGTCGGAATGCGCTCAAGATCCACGCCCAGGAGCGCCGGCGGGACGCTGGTGTAGATGACCTCGATCCTGCCGCTGGCCGCGTGCCACAGGATCGAACCGTGCTGGAAGTCATTGCGGCGGCCGCCCGTGATGCCGTACTCGCCGCTGGTTGGGTAGCCGAGCCGGCTGCGCTCCCAGCCGAGGGCCGCCCACTGGGCCCGGATTGCGCCGTACACCTCGTGGGCTCCGGTGGCGGGCGACCAGTAGATCGACGAGCCGGCATTCGAGCCGCTGAAGTGGTTGTACCGGCCGACCCCGTCGGGGGTGCCTGTCTCGTCCGTCAGCGGGAATCCGAGCACGCCTGCCGGGCCGCCGAGCTCCAGATAGCGTCCGCGGATTGCCCCGTGCACCTCGTGGGCTCCGGTGGCGGGGCTCCAGTAGATGGATCCTGCGGCGAAGTCGTTGTATCGGCCGGGGGCGCCCGGGGTGGCGGTCTCGTCGGTGAGTGGGAAGCCCAGGAGGCCTGCGGGTCCGCCGAAGGCGAGATAGCGTCCGCGGATTGCCCCGTGCACCTCGTGGGCTCCGGTGGCGGGGCTCCAGTAGATGGATCCTGCGGCGAAGTCGTTGTATCGGCCGGGGGCGCCGGGGGTGGCGGTCTCGTCGGTGAGTGGGAAGCCCAGGAGGCCTGCGGGTCCGCCGAAGGCGAGATAGCGTCCGCGGATTGCCCCGTGCACTTCGTGGGCTCCGGTGGCGGGGCTCCAGTAGATGGATCCTGCGGCGAAGTCGTTGTATCGGCCGGCGGCGCCCGGGGCGGCGGTCTCGTCGGTGAGTGGGAAGCCCAGGAGGCCTGCGGGTCCGCCGAAGGCGAGATAGCGTCCGCGGATTGCCCCGTGCACTTCGTGGGCTCCGGTGGCGGGGCTCCAGTAGATGGATCCTGCGGCGAAGTCGTTGTATCGGCCGGCGGCGCCCGGGGTGGCGGTCTCGTCGGTGAGTGGGAAGCCCAGGAGGCCTGCGGGTCCGCCGAAGGCGAGATAGCGTCCGCGGATTGCCCCATGGACCTCGTGGGCTCCGGTGCCGGGGCTCCAGTAGATGGTGCCGGCCGTGTAATCCTGCGCGCGGCCCCCAGCGATGTCGTACGCGCTCCCGACTGGCGTGCCGAGGAACGATGCGCTGCCGCCGAGCTGCTCGTAATGCTGGACAATCGCGTCGTCACCGGCCTGCTGGACCGCCATCGACGCCGGACCGCTCCGCTGCACCGCCACCGCTGGTACGGCGGCCGCGGCGGGCACCAGGGCCGTGCCCCCGAGACCACCGCCGAGGGCGAGGGCCAAGGCCATTCCGATGACTGTGGGGCGGGACCTGCGCATTGTGACCCCTTCGTGGTGACCGAGACATGCGAGCCTTGGTCAAGACGCTACGCCCCAGGGGTGTTCCGGGGCAGGGCCAGAGGTCCCGAACCGCAATCCGGTCACCCGCGACACCGTCCGCAGCCGCGGGATGCCTTGGGTGCCGGATCTTCCTACTTCAGGAACTTCGAAGTCCTGCGGTCGGCCAGGATCTTGCCTTTGGTCTGGCAGGTGGGGCAGTACTGAAGGGCAGTGTCCGCGAATGAGACTTCCCGTACCGTGTCGCCGCAGACGGGGCAGGGCTGTCCGGTCCGGGCGTGAACCCGCATGTGGCTGCGTTTGACGTCCTTGAGGTCCTTGGGCGGCTTGCCGGCTGCTTCGGCCAGCGCCTCGCCCAGCACGCTGTGGATGGCGTCGTACAGCACCTGCACCGTCTCCCGGTCCAGGGATTTGGCGATGGCGAACGGAGAGACCCGGGCGGCATGGAGGATCTCGTCGCTGTAAGCGTTGCCGATGCCGGCGATCACGCTTTGGCTGCGCAGCAGTCCCTTGACCTGCTGCGAACTGCCGGCCAGGATCGCAGCCAGCATGTCGGCGTCGAACGCCTCGGTAAACGGATCCGGGCCCAACGTGGCGATGCCCGGCACGTCCTGCGGATCCCGCACGACGTAGACGGCCAGGCTTTTCTTGGTGCCCGCTTCCGTCAGGTCCAGCCCGCGCGGCCCGTCGGGACCGGAGAAAGCAGCCCGCACTGCGATGAGGCCCTTGCCCATCCTGAGCTGGCTGTCGGCGGGGGAGTCCGTGAAGCGCACCCAGCCCGCGCGCGCCAAATGGAACACCAGGGAAATGCCGTCCGTGTCAATGCTGATGAACTTTCCGAACCGGCGGACACCGGACACGGTGCGGCCCTCGATGGCGTTGAACGGCGGATCGGCCGTCTTGAGCACGGCAAACGAGACAATCTGGAGTTTCGCTACAACGCAGCCCCGCAGCTGTTCATCAAGGAACGCGGCCAGACCGGCGACTTCAGGCAGTTCCGGCATGGCCTACCTTTCCTGTCCCCGGCATGCTGAACCGGTGCTTGCACTCATGGGTCCCATCTTGTCAGAAACGCCCGCGCCGGCCCCGGCAGTTATGCCTATACTTTCAGCGGCGGCCCGTTTTACGGGCCCCTTTTTGACATTGGCGCGTACCCCGATGAAAGGCCACCCATGAGCAACATTCCCGAAGACCTGTCCTACACCGCCGAACACGAGTGGGTCACGGCCCCGAATGCCGACGGCGTGGTCCGCGTGGGAATCACCGACTTTGCCCAGGACGCCCTTGGAGATGTCGTCTACGCCCAGATGCCCGAAGTCGGCACGAAGATTACGGCGAACGAAGTGGTGGGCGAGGTCGAGTCGACCAAGAGCGTGAGCGACATCTACGCACCCGTTTCCGGCGAAGTGGTGGCCCGGAACGACTCCCTGGACAGCGATTCGGCCCTGATCAACACCGATCCCTACGGTGACGGCTGGCTCATCGAGGTCAAACTCGCCGAACCGGATGCAGTTGAGTCCCTGCTCAGTGCATCCGAGTACGAACAACAGGTAGGCTAAAGCTAACCGGTAATTCCGGTCCGGCCCCGCGCCGCAGGCAAAGCGTCTTCGCACGTCAGCCCCCGGATCGGGAGCCGGCGCCGGACCTGCTGGCAGGGCCGGAGAGCAAACGTTGGCTGCAGGTTTGCGCCTGCAGCGTCACAGAGGAGGAATCCATGGCTGGCCACAGACACAACCCTGCCGATGGGGATTACGGCACGGGTGCGGCTAAGGCGTCGGAGACCACCTCGATCCATCTGACCCCCATCACCGATGAACCCACCATCGCGCCCAGGCTGTCCTCGGAAGAGCGCAACTCGGTGGAAGCCCTGCCCGCCGGTTCCGCGCTCCTCGTGGCCCACAGCGGGCCGAATGCCGGCGCCCGGTTCCTGCTGGATTCGGACGTGACCACCGCGGGGCGCCACCCGGACGCGGACATCTTCCTGGACGATGTCACGGTTTCGCGCCGCCATGTCGAATTCCGGCGCACGGCACGCAGCTTCGAAGTCGTGGACATGAACAGCCTCAACGGCACCTACGTCAACCACGACCGCGTGGACCGCGTGGAGCTGAGGTCCGGCAGCGAAGTCCAGATCGGCAAATTCCGCCTCACCTTCTACCTGAGCCCTGCCACGGCTGCAGGCCGCAGCTGACCCGGGGACCGCTGCCTGTGGCAATGGCACAACCGGAACGCCGGGGCCCCCAGGTCCTGAACATTGGCGAAGTTCTCGCCCAGCTGAGCGCCGACTTCCCTGGCATGACCGCGTCGAAGATCCGGTTCCTTGAGGAAAAGGGACTGATCAACCCACGCCGCACCCCTGCCGGCTACCGCCAGTATTCCGACGGTGACGTGGAGCGGCTGCGCTTTGTACTGGCCCTGCAGCGGGACCAGTACCTGCCCCTGAAAGTCATCAAGGACTACCTTGACGCCATTGACAGGGGGGAACGGCCGGAGAACCTGCCTCCCGGCGTCGTGGTTTCCCCGCGCATAGTCTCCGACGAGCTGGCCGCCGAACTTCAGAACCGCGGCCGGAAACTGAGCGAGGAACAGCTCCGCACCGAATCCGGCGCCAGCGTGCCCCTGCTGCAGTCGCTCCTGAGCTTCGGCCTCATCAGCCACAGCAACGGCCAGTTCGACGAACATGCCCTCCAGGTGGCCCGCGCGTGCGTCCAGCTGGAAAGCCACGGGCTGGAACCAAGGCACCTGCGGCCTTTCCAGGCCGCGGCCGAACGGGAATTCGGCCTGGTGGAACGCGCTGTGGCGCCGCTTGCCTCGCGCAAGGACTCTGCATCACAGGCGCGCGCGGCAGAGGCGGCCCGCGAGATCAGCGATCTTTGCCTCACCCTGCACCGGGCCCTGGTGCAGGACCACATCTCACGCATGGACATCTGATGATTGAAGTCGAGATTGTAGGCGTTCGCATCGAACTGCCTTCAAACCAGCCGCTGGTCCTGCTCAAGGAGATGCACGGCGAACGCCACGTCCCCATTTGGATCGGCACCCCGGAAGCCAGCGCCATCGCCCTTGCCCAGCAGGGTGTGGTCCCGCCCCGGCCCATGACCCATGATCTCCTGGTGGACGTCGTGGAGTCCCTGGGCCACTCAGTGGTCAGTGTCAACATCGTCGCGGTGGAGGACAACATCTTCTACGGGCAGCTGCAGTTCGAAAATGGGACCACGGTGAGCTCGCGGGCGTCTGATGCCCTTGCGGTGGCGCTCCGCGCCAAGTGCCGGATCTGGTGCGCCGACTCCGTGATGGATGAGGCCGGCGTCCGCATCACTGAGCACGACGAAGGCGAGGATACAGAGCCCGGCCCCACCGTGGATGAGGAGCGCGAACTGCGCCGCTTCCGTGAGTTCCTTGACGATGTGGAACCTGAGGATTTCGACGGCTAAGGTCACGTTAAGGTTAAAGTTAAGCCTGAAAGTTTCGACACGCCTCTTCCAACCCCCGAAGGTCTTTGACCTGGGGACCTGCCGGGCCTAACGTCGAAGTATCAAGTTCCCTTGCTTACGGCAGCCGCGCAAGTCACACTGGAAAGTGCGCCCCGCGGAATAATTACACGCATGGTCTTCATGCCAAGGCTTGCCGTTACAAGTTCCCGGGAGCGTACGACAAGGAGGATCCAGGTGAGTCCCAAAGGCGAAGCAGGCGGGCTGAAACAGCCCACGGCTGGTGTTGCTGTGCCCGTGAGCGGTGCCCAGGGCCTCCTGTTCACCGAGGACCTTCCCGTACTGGACGAGGACGCCGGCTACCGCGGTCCTACGGCCTGCAAGGCAGCAGGCATTACTTACCGCCAGCTCGATTACTGGGCCCGGACGGGCCTGGTTGAGCCGGCCGTCCGCGGCGCGGCAGGATCCGGCTCCCAGCGGTTGTACGGATTCAGGGACATCCTGGTGCTCAAGGTGGTCAAGCGGCTCCTCGACACCGGCGTTTCCCTTCAGCAGATCCGCACCGCCGTTGAACACCTCCGGGAACGCGGCGTCGAGGACCTGGCCCAGATCACGCTCATGAGCGACGGCGCCAGTGTCTACGAGTGCACGTCCGCGGACGAAGTCATTGATTTGGTGCAGGGCGGCCAAGGCGTTTTCGGCATTGCCGTGGGACGCGTCTGGCGCGAGGTGGAAGGCAGCCTCGCGTCCCTGCCCAGCGAGCATGCCGCCGAGCAGTCCTTTCCGGACGATGAACTGAGCAAGCGGCGCGCCGCCCGGAAGATCAGCTGACTGGTTCTTACACGTAAACAATCAGGGCGGCCCTCCAGCTGGAGTGCCGCCCTGATTCTTTAAGACGTGAGGTCCTAGCGGGCGCGGCTGCGCAGACCCTTGCCGGACGCCATCAGGGTGGACAGCAGTTCGTCGAACAAACCGGCCGCGGACTTGGCTGAATCCCCGGGCCAGTGGTGGACGGGGTGCGCCGCGCCCTGGATCTGCTGCCAGTTGGCCTGTTCGGGAATCCGCGGGCTCAGCAGGAGTTCGCCGAACATGGACTCCATCTCCGCCAGGCGGTAGGTGTGCTCGGAAGAGCCGCTGCGGACGCGGTTGGCCACGATGCCCGCCGGTGACAGATTGGGCGCAAACTCCTGCTTGAACAGCTGGATGGCCCGCATGGTGCGTTCCGTGCCGGCAACCGAGAACAGGCCAGGTTCGGCAACCAGGGCGACCTTGTCGCTGGCAGCCCACGCCATGCGCGTCAGGCCGTTGAGCGACGGCGGGCAATCGATGAGGACAAGCTGGTACTCTTCCGCGCCGGCGAGCACGGCGGAAAGCCTGCGGAGGTCCCGGCGGCCAAGGTCCGGCCGGTCGTAGATTCCGGTGTAGGCAGAGCCGACGGCGACATCCAGGACAGCGGGCCCGGCGCCGTTGGAGGGGGTGCGGTCAGCCCAGCTGCTGCGCACCACGTTCCCGGCCAGTTTCGCCCTTCGTGGGCTCTTCAGCATCCGGCCGATATCCAACTGGTCGCCCGGCTGAACGCCGAGGGCCGTGGTGGCGTCGGCGTGCGGATCCAGGTCCACCACCAGCGTGCGGACTCCGGCGGCAAGCGCCGCAGACGCCAATCCTGTGGTGACGGAAGTCTTGCCGACTCCACCCTTGAGGCTGCTGATGCTGACTACTTGCACTTGAGAGACCAAAACCTAACGCCGGATGCCGTGTTGGGGGTAATGTTTGCCTCGGCAGAGCCGAAGCCGGACGGTCCTGCCGCCCTACTCATCATATGTTGATGCGTCGGCGAATCCTGCTTTACCGGGCGTCGGCATGGCACCGACTGTGCTGCCGGGGCGGTTTCCGCCAGCCAGGCTGAAAGCGATCGGGACATGACGGGAAAATCTGTGACTGTTGCCACAAAGATTTGTGTTTGTCCTTGTAGGTCCTAGACACTGTGACCACTCATCGATCCACCCCGCAATGATGCAGGAGAAGCATGTTTTCCAAAATTCTGGTGGCCAACCGCGGTGAAATCGCGATCAGGGCCTTCCGCGCCGGCTACGAGCTGGGCGCCAAGACCGTTGCCGTTTTTCCCCAAGAGGACCGAAACTCGATCCATCGCCAGAAAGCGGACGAGGCGTACCTGATTGGCGAGGAAGGCCACCCCGTCCGGGCATACCTCGACGTCGCAGAAGTGGTACGGGTGGCCAAGGAGTCCGGCGCGGACGCCATCTACCCGGGCTACGGCTTCCTGTCGGAAAACCCGGACCTGGCGCGTGCGGCCAAGGAAGCCGGCATCACCTTCGTGGGTCCGCCCGCCGAGGTGCTGGAGCTTGCGGGCAACAAGGTTGCCGCCCTGAAGGCGGCCCGCGAGGCGGGTGTGCCGGTCCTGAAGTCCAGCGAGCCGTCCAAGGACCTGGACGAGCTCCTGGCCGCGGCCGATGAGATCGGATTCCCCATCTTCGCCAAGGCTGTGGCAGGCGGCGGCGGCCGCGGCATGCGCCGCGTGGATACCCGCGAGGCCCTGCCCGAGGCATTGAAATCGGCCATGCGCGAAGCGGACGCGGCGTTCGGTGACCCCACCATGTTCCTGGAGCAGGCTGTCCTGCGCCCGCGGCACATCGAGGTGCAGATCCTCGCGGACGCCGAAGGCAACGTCATGCACCTTTTCGAGCGCGACTGTTCCATCCAGCGGCGGC
This sequence comes from Arthrobacter sp. SDR-2R, assembly GCF_057747955.1. Taxonomy (NCBI): domain Bacteria; kingdom Bacillati; phylum Actinomycetota; class Actinomycetes; order Micrococcales; family Micrococcaceae; genus Arthrobacter; species Arthrobacter sp. SDR-2R. Next base: position 3,208,453 of record NZ_CM173231.1, on the reverse strand, counting down.
ACCAGAAGGTCATCGAGATCGCTCCGGCCCCCAACCTGGATGAAGGCATCCGCCAGGCCCTCTACCGCGATGCGGTGAAGTTCGCCAAGGCCTTGAACTACGTCAACGCCGGTACCGTCGAGTTCCTGGTGGACACCGAGGGCGAGCGGGCAGGCCAGCACGTCTTCATCGAAATGAACCCGCGCATCCAGGTGGAGCACACGGTCACCGAGGAAGTCACGGACGTGGACCTGGTCCAGGCCCAGATGCGGATCGCCTCCGGCGAGACCCTCGCCGACCTTGGCCTGTCACAGGACTCCGTCAAGCTGCGCGGCGCAGCACTGCAGAGCCGCATCACCACGGAAGATCCCGCAAACGGTTTCCGGCCCGACGTTGGAAAGATCACCGGTTACCGTTCGGCCGGCGGTGCCGGCGTGCGGCTGGACGGCGGTACGGTCTACTCCGGCGCCGAAATCAGCCCCCACTTTGATTCCATGCTGGTCAAGCTCACCTGCCGCGGCCGGGACTACCCGGCAGCAGTGGCCCGGGCCCGCCGTGCCCTGGCCGAATTCCGCATCCGCGGTGTCTCCACGAACATCCCCTTCCTCCAGGCAGTGCTGGACGATCCCGACTTCATCGCCGGGGATGTGGCCACGAACTTCATTGACCAGCGCCCGGAATTGCTCAAGGCCCGCGTTTCGGCAGACCGCGGCACGAAGCTCCTCACCTGGCTGGCCGACGTCACCGTCAACAAGCCCAACGGTGAATTGACCGTGCACTCCAATCCCGCCCGGAAGCTGCCTGACGTAAAAGGCATAACGGCAGCACCGGGTTCGCGCCAGAAACTCCTCGAGCTGGGGCCGGAAGGCTTCGCGAAGGCGCTGCGGGAGCAGAACGCCGTGGCCGTCACGGACACCACCTTCCGCGATGCGCACCAGTCCCTGCTGGCCACCCGCGTCCGCACCCGGGACCTCGTTGCCGCCGGTCCGGCCGTCACGGCGCTCCTTCCACAGCTGCTGTCCGTGGAAGCCTGGGGTGGAGCAACCTATGACGTCGCGCTGCGCTTCCTGGGGGAGGACCCCTGGGACCGGCTCGCTGCCCTGCGCGCCGCCATGCCGAACGTCTGCATCCAAATGCTGCTGCGCGGCCGGAACACCGTTGGCTACACACCGTACCCGGAGGAGGTCACCGAGGCGTTCGTCAACGAGGCGGCCGCCACCGGCATCGACATTTTCCGCATTTTCGACGCCCTGAACGACGTCAGCCAGATGGCACCGGCCATCCGTGCCGTGCGCGCCACCGGCACCGCCGTCGCCGAGGTGGCCCTCTGCTACACGGGCGACATGCTGGACCCGGAGGAGAAGCTCTACACGCTGGACTACTACCTCCAGCTGGCACAGAAGATCGTCGACGCCGGAGCCCACATCCTGGCGATCAAGGATATGGCCGGCCTGCTCCGTCCCGCAGCTGCCGCCAGGCTCGTGGCTGCCCTCCGCGAACGGTTCGACCTGCCGGTCCACCTGCACACGCACGACACCGCCGGTGGCCAGCTGGCCACGCTGCTGGCCGCCGTCGACGCGGGTGTGGATGCCGTGGACGTTGCTTCCGCATCCCTGGCCGGCACCACGAGCCAGCCCTCGGCGTCGGCCCTTGTCGCCGCCCTTGCCCACACTCCACGGGACACCGGCATCAGCCTGGACGCCGTCAGCTCGCTCGAGCCGTACTGGGAGGCCGTCCGCCGCGTGTACGCACCGTTCGAGTCGGGCCTGCCCGGCCCCACCGGCCGCGTGTACAAGCACGAGATCCCGGGCGGCCAGCTGTCCAACCTGCGCCAGCAGGCCATGGCGCTGGGGCTGGGGGAGCGGTTCGAAGCCATCGAGGACATGTACACCGCCGCGGACCGCATCCTGGGGCATCTGGTCAAGGTGACGCCGTCGTCTAAGGTAGTGGGCGACCTTGCCCTGCACCTGGTGGGCCTGAACGCCGATCCCGCTGATTTTGAGGCGAATCCGCAGAATTACGACATTCCGGACTCCGTGATCGGCTTCCTGTCCGGCGAGCTCGGTGATCCTCCCGGAGGCTGGCCGGAGCCCTTCCGCACCAAGGCCCTCCAAGGCCGCAGCGTGAAAGTCCGCGACGTGGAACTCAGCGCCGAGGACAGCGCCGCACTGAAGTCTGATTCCAAGACCCGCCAGCGCACGCTGAACCGGCTGCTCTTCGACGGTCCCACCAAGGATTACCTGAAGAGCGTGGAGACCTACGGCAACATCTCCGTGCTGGATACCCGCGACTACCTTTACGGGCTGCAGCGCGGCACCGAGCACGAGATCCAGCTGGAGCGCGGTGTCCGGCTGATTGCTTCCCTGGAGGCGGTCTCGGAGCCGGACGAGAAGGGCATGCGCACCGTCATGTGCACCCTCAACGGCCAGTCCCGCCCGGTCATGGTGCGCGACCGGTCGGTGGTCAGCAACGTCAAGGCCGCCGAGAAGGCCGATCCCGCCCAGCCCGGGCAGGTGGCCGCACCGTTCGCAGGTGCCGTTACCGTCACGGTCAAGCCCGGCGATTCCGTCAACGCGGGTGACACGGTGGCAACCATCGAGGCCATGAAGATGGAGGCGTCCATCACGACGCCGGTGGGCGGCAAGGTTTCCCGCCTGGCCATCTCAGCGGTGGAGCAGGTCCAGGGCGGGGACCTGCTGCTGGTCATCGAAGAGTAGGGTAAGGCTGCACAACAAAGGAAGGGTCCTTCACAAGGTGAAGGACCCTTCCTTTGTTGTGGGACGTCAGGAACGCGGCGCGGAGTACATCTCCTCGATGACGGTTTCGAAGTCCTTCATCACCTGCGCCCGCTTCACCTTCATGGAGGGGGTCAGGTGCCCTGAGGCTTCGGTGAAGTCTGCCGGGACGATGCGGAAGGACTTGATGGCCTCGGCCTGGGAAACCGAGGTGTTTGCCGCGGTAATCAGGTCCTGCACTGCTGCCTTCACTACCGGGTTGCCCGCCGCCTGCTCAAGGGTGGTGTCCGCCGGAAGGCCGTGGCGCTGGAGCCACCCTGGCAGCGCTTCCTGGTCGAGGGTCACCAGGGCCCCGATGAACGGCCTGTTGTCACCCACCACCAGGACCTGCGACACCAGGGCGTCGGCACGGATCTGGTCTTCGAGCAACGCGGGGATGACGTTCTTGCCGCCCGCGGTGACGATGATCTCCTTCTTGCGGCCGGTGATCCAGACGAAGCCTTCATCGTCCAGCCGGCCGATGTCACCGGTGTGGAACCAGCCATCGGTGAACGCCTCTGCTGTGAGGTCGTCCCGCCGGTAGTAGCCCCGCATCACGCAGACCCCCTTGGCCAGGATCTCGCCGTCGTCGGCAATCTTCACGGCGTTTCCCGGGAGGGGCTTGCCCACCGAACCGATCTTGATCCGGGACGGGGTGTTGACCGTGATGGGGGCGGTGGTCTCGGTGAGGCCATAGCCCTCCAGCACCTGCATCCCGATGCCCTGGAAGAAGTGTCCCAGCCGCTCGCCAAGCGGGCCGCCGCCGGACACCGCGTGGGCAACGTGTCCGCCCATCGCCGCCCGCAGCTTGCCGTACACCAGTTTGTCGAACAGTGCGTGCCGCAGCTTCAGGCCCAGTCCCACGTGTCCGTTCTGGCGGGCTTTGGAAAACGCAATGGCAGTTTCGGCGGCGCGGTGGAAGATGGCGCCCTTGCCGCCGTCCTCCGCCTTGGTCAGCGCGGAGTTGTAGACCTTTTCAAAGACCCTGGGCACCGCAAGGATGAATGTCGGCTCGTAGCTTTGCAGGTCGGCCAGGAGGTTCTTGATGTCCGGAGTGTGGGCCACGGTGGTACCGGCCGCCATGGCCAGCACCGAAATGAAGCGGGCAAACACGTGGGCCAGCGGGAGGAACATGATGGTCTTGGCGTTCTCGTGGACGATTTCACCGATGATGGCCAGTGCGTTGTCGGACAGCTCCACAAAGTTGCCGTGCGTGAGTTCGCAGCCTTTGGGACGCCCTGTGGTGCCCGACGTGTAAATGATCGTGGCAATGTCGTGGAGGCCGGCTGCACTGCGTCGTGACTCCAGCTCTTCATCGCTGACGTCGCGGCCTGCCTCGCGAAGGCTGTCGAGGCCTTGGCCCTCGAGTTGCCACACATGCTGCACTGCCGTGAGTCCTTCGGCGGTGACGGCCTGCCGGATGACGTTTTCGTGATGGGCGGACTCGCCGAATGCCGCCACAGCGCCGGAATCGCCCAGGTTCCAGGCAACCTGGGAAGGGGACGAGGTTTCATAGATGGGCACCGACACAGCCCCGGCGAACCAGATGGAGAAGTCCACGAGTGCCCACTCGTAACGGGTGCGGGACATGATGCCAACGCGGTCGCCCGCCCCCACCCCACTGGCGATGAGCCCCTTGGCCAGCGCCTTCACGTCGGCGAGGAACTCGGTGGCGGACACGTCGCGCCACGAGCCTGCGGAGTCCAGGCGGGAAAACAGTGCCGGGTTGCTGGGCTTGGCTGCCTGCCGCAGCACCAGGTCGGTGATGTTGGTTTCCGGAGGGACAACAACCAGGGGCGGAACACTGAATTCGCGCACTATAGCTCCTTTGATATCTGAAGTCCCGCGCAGGGGTTTGCCTAAAGACTAGTACCCCTGCCGGAACTGTGCAGTACACAAACCTACTGGCGAGTAACTTAGCCGTCAATGGGCGCTGCATGGGGGACTGTATGTCAAGACAATCCTTCCGCCCGCCTAGAATGGTGCACTATGTACGGACCGTCGTCCGGCGATCAGGCCGGCCCCCTCAAAAGACCAGCGCCCTGGCGCCGCCGTCCCGCCACGTACCGCGCCGGACAGTTGCACGGAAGTGTGGGCGGGCACCTTCGCCTTGGCCGCAAGGGGCTGGCCATCGGCATAGACATCGGGGGGACCAAGGTGGCCGCCGGGGTGGTGGACGCGGAAGGCAGGATCCTCAGTGAAGCCCGCCGGTCCACCCCGGGCACCGACCCACGGGCAGTGGAGCAGGTCATCGTGGAACTGGTGGAGGAACTCGGCCGGGGGCACCGCATCTGGTCCGTGGGCATCGGTGCTGCGGGGTGGATGGACCTGGCCGGTGGAACCGTGCTCTTCAGCCCGCACCTGGCCTGGCGCAACGAACCGCTGCGTGAGAACCTCCAGCGGCTCCTCCGCCGTCCGGTGTTGCTGACCAACGACGCCGACGCCGCGGCCTGGGCCGAATGGCGCTTTGGCGCCGGGCAGGGAGAGGACCGGCTGGTCTGCATCACGCTGGGCACCGGCATCGGGGGCGCCATGGTGATGGACGGCAGGGTGGAACGTGGCCGGTTCGGCGTGGCAGGGGAGTTCGGCCACCAGATCATCATGCCCGGAGGCCACCGCTGCGAATGCGGCAACCGCGGATGCTGGGAACAATACGCCTCCGGCAACGCCCTGGGCCGCGAAGCCAGGCTGCTCGCCCGGTCGAACTCGCCGGTGGCCCACGACCTGCTGGCAGCCGTGGGCGGACATCCCGAGGCCATCACCGGAGCCATCGTGACCGAACTGGCCCTGGCCGGCGATCCCGCCTCACGGGAGCTGATCGAGGAAGTTGGCGAATGGCTCGGCCTGGGGCTGGCCAACCTGGCGGCGGCGCTGGACCCGGGCCTCTTCGTTATCGGCGGCGGGCTCTGCTCGGCGGGCGACCTGCTGGTGGAGCCGGCCCGCAAAGCGTTCGCGCGGAACCTGACGGGCCGCGGATTCCGCCCGGCCGCAGGGATCGAGTTGGCGGCCCTGGGCCCCAACGCGGGCCTCATCGGCGCGGCCGACCTTTCGCGCGTCAGCAGCCGCGTCCGCAATTGACGACGGCGGCTGGTCCGGCGGTGGCCCAGGAGGAGCTGCGCTAGACCCTCGCGCCGTCGTCGTCGCCGTTCTTTTCTTCGGGCAGCTTCATGATCAGGTACACCGTCCCCAGCACGAACACGGCAACAATGCCGACGATGGCCAGCAGGGGCGCCGTGCGCCAGAACATTGCCGACAGCAGCAGCGCCACCGGTCCACCTACGGCGCCGAGCCAGGCCAGCATGGTCAGGGGATCGGTGCCGGCCAGGCTGGGCGGTTCCTCCGGCACGAACTCCTCGCCGTCGTCGTCCACCTCATAGTCCCGCGGTCCCTCCGGGGACCCGCTTGCCGTAGGACCGTCCGGCCCACCTGACGCCTGGCGCTGCGCCGCAGACGGTTCGGCCGGCGGCCTCCCGGCCAGGCCCAAGGGATCGAAGTCGCGGAAGGAGGACGGGCCAGGCGTTTCGGGCGCGGTAGGTCCACTTCCGGTGGGCGCAGTTTCATTGGGCACAATCCCGGTGGGCGGTTGCTCCCCGGATACAGGAGTGTCGGGCCGAATGGCCACGGTGTCCGATTCGAGCCGCGCCACCAAGTCAAGCCATACGGCGTCGTCCTGGTTGGCACCCTGGTCCGGCTGCTCCGAATCAGGCCTGTTCACTGCGGACCTCCTGTCCCGGTCCGGCCGGGCTGGCGGGCCCGGATGCCAGCACGCGGCGGATAAAGTCCACCGACCCCTCGAAGATGCGGTCGGCGTCGTTGTCCAGCGTGGCGACGTGGTAGCTGTTCTCCAGCCGGACCACTTCCAGGGGCGCGTGTGCCAGGCCCCGCCGGAGGACATCCATGCTGGCATCGGACACCACGTGGTCCACAGCGGAACGGTACACCTGGACAGGTGCCGTGACCCGTGGGAGGAGCCGGACAGTGTCCTTGAACATTTTGTTGAGCTCATGGGCCGCGGCCACAGGGGTGCGGGCATACGCGCCCTCGTCCACACCTGCCTTGAGGATGTCATTGCCGATGGACGGGGTGCTTTTCAGCACCAGTTTGAGGAGCCCGGCCAGCGACGCCCGGGGATCGTCAATCACCAGGCCGGGGTTCACCAGGAGGACTCCGGCGACCGGCCGGGTGGCCGCGATGCGCAGGGCCAGGGCCCCGCCCATGCTAAGGCCCGCCGCGAAGACCTGGTCACACTCGGCGTCCAGTTCCAGGAAGGCGTCATCCAGGGCGCCGTGCCATTGCTGCCAGCGGGTTCGGGCAAGGTCCTGCCAACTGGTCCCGTGGCCCGGCAGCAGCGGCATCCGGACGGCGAAACCGGCCGCGGCGAAGGCCATGGCCCAGGCGCGCAGGCCATGGGGGCTCCCCGTGAAGCCGTGGGACAGGACGACTCCCGTGCGGGGCCCTTCGCCGCTGAAGGCACTGCTGAAGGGGCTGTGGTCCGGACCGGACGTCATGTCGTCTCCAAGGTGCTGGTGCGGCGGGCGTGGGCGGCGACGAATTCTGCCGACCGGGCGAAAATTACGGGCGCGTCAACGTCAAGAGTAGCCACATGTCCGCTGCTGGCAAGGTCCGTCACTTCCGCGAGGTGTCCGGCCAGCCCTTTGCGCAGCAGCGCCAGCGATGTTGGCGGAACAACGGCGTCAGTGCGCGACTTGAAGACCTGGACCGGGGCGTCCACCCGGGGCAGGCCGCGCACTGCCGCCCCGAACAGTTTCTTCAGCTCATGCACGGCAGCCAGCGGAGTCAGCGAATAGTCGCCGTCGTCCGTCGCGGGTGCCGTGGGTTGGTCCTCCTGAATGGGAACCGTGGTCCGCTGGAAGTATTTGAGGAGTCCTATGATCCGCACCCGCCGGTCGTAGAAGCTCAGCCCGGGGTTGACCACACTGACACCGGCCACGTGGTGGCGGGACGCCGCAAGCAGTGCAATGGCACCGCCCATGGACAGACCCGCGGCGAAGCAGGCATCGGTGCGCCCCGAGAGATCCAGGAGGGCCGTTTCGTAGCTGCGGTACCAGTCTTTCCAGCTTGTCCGCGCAAGCTGGCGCCAGTCCGTGCCGTGCCCCGGCAGCAGGGGGACGGATACGGCGTACCCCAGCTCCGCCAGGTGCTGCGCCCACGGCATGATGCTCAGCGGACTGCCCGTGAAGCCGTGGCATATGGCTACCCCGATGCGGGCATTGGCCCCGTGGCCTGGATAACTGAAAGCGGCCGGCCGGGTCGGGATGCTGCTTTCAGTCATGACTCCATCGTGTCACTGTTCCCGCCAAATCTCACTAGAGTAGGGTTGCATTGACTCGCTGGCCAGGCCCGACGCAGGGCCCGGGGGCTGCCTTCCGGAGAGGTTCACCACGTGTTCTATTGGGTTATGAAAAGGATCTTCCTCGGTCCGGTGATCAAGCTGCTGTTCCGGCCTTGGGTCAAGGGCCTGGACAATATTCCCGCGCAGGGGGCCGCCATCATCGCCTCCAACCACCTTTCATTCTCCGATTCCATCTTCATGCCACTCATGGTGCGGCGGCCCGTGGTCTTCCTGGCCAAGTCCGAGTACTTCACGGGCACCGGAATCAAGGGCAGGCTGACTGCCGCGTTCTTCCGCCTCACCAACCAGTTGCCCATGGACCGGTCCGGAGGCGCTGCCTCTGCCGCATCCCTGAATGCCGGGATGGAAGTACTTAACGCAGGCGGCCTGCTGGGCATTTACCCCGAGGGCACGCGCAGCCCCGACGGGCGGTTGTACCGCGGCAAGGTGGGCGTGGCCAGGCTGGCCCTGCAGGCCGGCGTCCCAGTGATTCCGGTTGCCATGATCGGCACTGACAAGGTCCAGCCCATCGGCAAACGGCTGCCCAACATCCGCCGGATCGGGATGATCTTCGGCGAACCGCTGGACTTCAGCCAGTACCGTGAGCAGGCAGAGGACAGGACGGTCCAGCGCAAGGTCACGGATGAGATCATGTCCCAGCTGATGAGGCTTTCCGGGCAGGAGTACGTGGACGAGTACGCCGCCGTGGTGAAGCTTCGGCTCGCCGGCAAGCCCGGAGAACCCGTGGCTGCAGCCGAACCGCTTGCCGCTCCGGTGGCCGCCGACAATGGTTTTGTCCCGGAGCCAGGCGCCGGAGGACCGTCCGTACCGCAGCCCGGTGCCCGCGACGACGCCGGGGACGACGCCGGAACATCGGCGACGGGGTAGCCGGACCTTCCACGGGGCGCGCCGCAGTTGTGACGGCGGCGGCGGTCAGCGTGACGGCCAGGTGCCCGGTGGTGCCGCCCTGCCGTTAGTCTTAGAGGGTGACTGAGCTATCTGCAAAACCCGCCTTTTCGCTGTCCAGCACCGCCCAGAGCGGAGCGGCAAACTATCCCGGACTGGACCACTGGCGGGACCTTCCCATTTCCCAGCAGCCCAGTTGGCAGGACCGGGATGTATTTGAGGCTTCGGTGAAGGAACTCTCCGTCCTGCCGCCGCTGGTGTTCGCCGGCGAAGTGGACGTGCTGCGCGAGCGCCTGGCTGCTGCCGCCCAAGGCAAGGCGTTCCTGCTGCAGGGCGGTGATTGCGCCGAAACATTCGAGGCCGCCACGGCTGACAAGATCAGCGCCCGGGTCAAAACCATCCTCCAGATGGCCGTGGTGCTTACCTACGGCGCAGCAATGCCGGTTATCAAGATGGGCCGGATGGCCGGCCAGTTCGCCAAGCCCCGCTCCTCCAATGACGAAACCCGTAACGGAGTGACCCTGCCCGCCTACCGCGGCGACATCGTCAACGGCTACGACTTCACCCCCGATTCACGCGGCCACGACGCGTCGAGGATGCTGCGTGCCTACCACACTTCCGCATCCACGCTGAACCTCATCCGGGCCTTCACCCAGGGCGGCTTCGCGGACCTGCGCTCCGTGCACCAGTGGAACAAGGGCTTCACCGAGAACCCGGCCCACGCCCGCTATGAGTCGCTGGCCCGCGACATCGACCGGGCCATCAAGTTCATGGCGTCCTGCGGCGCCGATTTCGAAGCACTTAAGCGGGTTGAGTTCTTCGCAAGCCACGAGGCCCTGCTGCTCGACTACGAACGCGCCCTCACCCGCATCGACTCCCGCACCGGCTTCCCGTACGACACTTCGGCCCACTTCCTCTGGATCGGGGAGCGCACCCGCGAGCTGGACCACGCCCACGTCGACTTCCTTTCACGGGTGCGCAACCCGATCGGCGTCAAGCTCGGGCCGTCCACCACCGGTGATGACGCCCTCCGCCTGATCGACAAGCTGGATCCGGACCGCGAACCCGGCCGGCTCACCTTCATTACCCGTATGGGCGCCGGCAACATCCGCGAAAAACTGCCGGCCGTCGTCGAAAAGGTCACCGCCTCCGGCGCGCAGGTCCTGTGGGTGACGGACCCCATGCATGGCAACACCGTCACGTCGCCCAACGGTTACAAGACGCGCAATTTCGACGACGTCATTGACGAGGTGCGCGGTTTCTTCGAGGTGCACCACGGGCTGGGGACGGTACCGGGCGGCCTGCACGTCGAGATGACCGGCGATGACGTCGCGGAGTGCCTGGGTGGCGCGGACCCGATCGACCAGGAGGCCTTCCTGGACCGCTACGAGTCCGTCTGCGATCCCCGCCTGAACCACATGCAGTCCCTTGAGATGGCGTTCCTGGTGGCCGGCGCCCTCGCCAAGCACTAGGACCAGGGCAGTAAAAGGGTGGGCCGGCACTGCCGGCCCACCCTTTTTCATTGAAAGACAAGGGGCTACACCACGGTGATGGTGATGACTGAGCCCTCCGGAACTTCCCGGTTCACCGGCGACTGGTCCCTCACCGTGCCGAAGAAGCCGCCCAAAATGTTGTTCACCCGGACCTGGAAGCCGAGTGCTTCCAGCGCCTTGCGCGCTTCAGTTGCCTGCTTGCCGATGTAGCTCGGCACCGCCACCATCCTGGGGCCCTTGGAAATGGTCAGGGTAACAGTGCCACCCCGGGTCAGTGTCCCGTTGGCGGGGGACTGGCTGACGACGGCGCCCTCCGGGATGTTCCGGTCAAACACCGCCTCCGGGGCTACTTTGGCAGTGAGGCCTGCTGCCTTCAGTGCCGCCACGGCGTCGTCCCCGGATTTCCCGACCACCGAAGGGACGGCGATGGGCTGCGGGCCCTTGGAAACCACGATCGCAACGGGGGTGCCGTGGCGGGCAGGCGTGCCCGCGGCAGGGTCCTGCGACATGACGGTTCCAGCAGCCGCCTGTTCATCGAACTGTTCAGTGACAGTGCCCAGGGCCATGCCATCGGAGTTGAGGGAGGTCTTCGCCTCAGACAAGGTTCCGCCCGTGAGTTTCGGCAAGGGAAAAAGCTGGGGACCTTTTGAAACCAGCAGGGAAACCGGCTGGAACTTCCGGATCTCCGTCCCCGCGGCGGGGTCCGTGCCCACTACCAGCCCGGTGGGCACCTCGTCGTCGAAGACATCGCTCGTAGTGGAGCGGAAGCCCACTCCGCCCAGCAACTGCTGGGCCTGCGCCACAGTCTTGTTGGCGACCGCCGGTACGGCGGCCGCGGCGCCCGGACCCATTCCGAAAAACCAGCCGGCGCCCGTCGCCAGGAGTGCGGCGATGATGAGGACCAGGACCCAAAGGATGCCGCGGCGGCGGGGATTTCCCTCCCGAAGCGTGCGCACCGGCGTGGCAGCGGCAAGGGCGCGGAGTTTCCCGCTTTCCTTGTCCGCCCGGCGCTGGGCCCGCTTGCCCAGCCGCGGCGGCGGGGGAGACCATCCGCTGTCCGCATCGTCGTCGTCGGGCAATGCTAATCCGGGCCGTTGGTGATATGGCACCTGGGCGGCAGGGCCCGCCGATGCCGACGGGGCCGGTGCCTCCTGCCGGCCGGGCGGGTAGGCAGGGGCGGCGGGCCGGGCGGGAGGCATCAGCGTTGTGGGGTTGCTGCGCCGTGCCAGGACCTCGGTCTGGTGCTGGGACGCGGCGGCAGCGGCTGCAGGAGGCAGCAGGTCCAGTTCGGCATCAGTGAGGTTGGTCCGGATGTGGCGCAGTTCCTGCAGCAGGGCATTGCCGTCCACCGGCCGGTTTTCCGGATCATTGGCAGTACACCACTGCACCAGTTCGTCCACTTCCCCGGCCAGCCCCGGCACCAGGTCCGATGGCGGGCCCACGGTTCCGTTGACGTGCTGGTAGGCCACCTGGATGGGGACTTCGCCCTCGAACGGCTGCCTGCCGGTCAACATCTCATACAGCATGATGCCCACGGAGTAGACGTCGCTGCGGGCGTCTGCCGGCTTGCCCAGGACCAGTTCCGGGGAGATATAGGCCACCGTTCCGAGCAGGGCCCCGGTGCTGGTTGAACTGGTAACGGCACGGGCAAGTCCAAAGTCGCCTATTTTGATCCTGCCGTCATCGGCGATCAGGACGTTCTCAGGCTTGACGTCACGGTGGATAAAGCCGGCAGCGTGTGCCGCGCCCAGGCCCTCCACCACCGGATCGATCAGTGCCAGCGCCAGCCGGGGAGGCAGGGCACCCCTTTCCCTGAGAACGTCCCTCAGCGTGTGGCCCTTGATGTACTCCATTACGAGGTAGGCCGTGTTGCCGTCATTGCCCTGGTCAAGGACACCCACCACGTGCGGATGCGACAGCCGGGCGGCCGCCTTTGCCTCCCGGCCCAGCCGGTCCAGGAAGTTCCCGTCAGCAGCGAGGTGGGGGTGCAGCACCTTCAGCGCCACCTCACGGTCCAGCCTTTGGTCTATGGCCAGGTAGACGGTGGACATTCCGCCACGGGCAAGCCTGGAGGTGACTGCATAACGGTTGTCCACCAGGGTCCCTGCAACTGGGTCTGACACGTGTTCCTGCACCATACGATCCTAATCCCGCAGCAAAACGCGTCCGACACGAAAACGGGTCCGAACCGGTAACGGTTCGGACCCGCACTCAGGAACTGGCCGGCGGCCCGCTCAGCCGAAGTTCTTCTGGTGCGCCTTGATGGCAGCGAGGTAGGCCTTGGTGTCGTCGTACATGCCGTACTTGCTCACCGAGTACTGGCCCTGGTAGTACCCGGCAATGGCGGTGTCCTGGTCCTTGCTGGTGGCCAGCAACTGCCGGATGATGGCGATGCCGGCTGTGGCATTGTCGTAGGGGTCCAACAGGTTCAGCTTCCGGCCCACCAGGTCTGAGGCCCACTGCCCGGAACTGGGAATGACCTGCATGGTGCCGATGGCGTTGGCCGGTGACACGGCGCGCTGGTTGAAACCGGATTCCTGGAAGGCGAAGGCGAGGGCCAGGGAAGGATCCACTCCCATCCGGCGTGCCGTATCGGCAACGATGTTCTTCATTTCATCCCGCGAGGGAACGGGGGAGGCGTTCAGCAGGGCCTTGTTTTCATTGGCCGAGCTGACCACGGCAGCCGGGTAGCTGAAGCCCAGGAAGGAGCTGGGCACCAGGGGCGCGGCAGCAGGCTGCGGGGCCGCAGCAGCCGGCTGCGGATCCGACTGGCCGGAGCCGCCGGGAATGGCCAGCTTGCTGCCAGGGTAGATGATGCTGGTCATGCCCAGCTTGTTCGCCGAGAGCAGGTCAGACAGCTTTACCCCGTGCCGGGATGCAATCGCCGACAGCGTGTCTCCGGCTTTGATCGTGTAGGAGCCGGTTGCCGGTGCTGAGGTGGCGGCCAGCGCAGGTGCGGCCGGGGCGGGGGCCGGGGCCGCCGCGGGAGCAGGCGTGGAATCGCCGCCACCCACCTTGATCTTCTGCCCCGGGTAAATGATGGAGCGCATGGAGAGATTGTTCCAGGTGAAGACGTCGGAAAGGGCTACGTTGTGCTTTGCTGCGATCGCACCGAGGGTGTCGCCCGGCTTCACCGTGTACGTTGCTCCACCAGCAGGGGCCGGAGCAGCCGGGGCAGCCGCAGGTGCGGGGGCCGCAGGTGCAGCCGAACCGGACAGCTTTAGTTTCTGCCCCGGGTAAATGATGGTGTTGGCCTGCAGGTTGTTCAGCTTGAGGATTTCGCCGGTATCCAAGCCGAAGCGGCCGGCAATCGCGCTGACGGTGTCGCCGCGGGCAATCGTGTACTCCGCAGGTGCCGCCGGCTGTGCGGGCTGGAAGGCGGCCGGGATGGTGGTGGATACCACGGCGGCGGGAATCACCGTTCCGGCTGCCTTCGCTGCAGCCTGGGCCTTCATGGCTGCTGCGAGGCTGCTGGGGATGTTCCGTGCGGGCTGCTGTGCTGCGGCAGGTTGGGCGAGGGCCAAGGATGACAATACGACCGCTGGCAGCGCCGCTGTGGTGGCGGCAATCATCGGCAGACTCGGCTTGGGGGGCTGCTTTGGCGAGCGGGACGTCGTCATCGGAAGGAATCCTCTTCTCAACTGCGGGTGCGGACGCGGACGGGGATGCCGCTGTCAATCTTGATACTACTGTGACTCAAGTTATTAGTGTTACAAATGTTATGAGTGTGAATCTCTCATGAATTAGCGGATAGCACAAGAATTTTGGGATTCCCCGTAATGCCCTCTTTTCGGGAGTGTCCGCAGGCCAGGAGCGGAATGGAATGCTCCGACTAGGCGCGGGGGTGCGCAGCGTGGCAACCTTGATCCGTGAATAACGTAGAAAACCTGGTGGGCGAGTGGCTGCCACTGCCCGACGTCGCCCGTTTATTGGATGTCTCCATCACCAAGGTCCACAGCCTGATTGACGAACATGCCCTCGCTGCATTGCGCGTTGGGGAACGGAAGATCCGGTCGGTTCCAGCGGAATTCATCCAGGACGGCCAGGTAGTGGACAGCCTTAAGGGGACCATCGTGGTGCTGGCAGATGCCGGCTATTCGGACGAGGACCTTATTGGCTGGCTGTTCACCGCCGACGAATCCCTGCGCGGCCGCCCCATCGATGCCCTTCGGGAAGGGCGCAAGACCGAAATCAGGCGCAGGGCCCAGACTCTGGCCTGGTAGCTGCCGCTTTCAGGAGGCTCGGCTGACGGTAGCTTCAGCCAGCTTCCGAAGGGCGGTCTTGGGCAGCTCGTCCAACGGAAGCCCGTCAAGGGCATCGAATGCTGCCGCGCCGAATTCATTGATAAGGACTTCCGTGGCCTGCAGCGCGCCGGAATCCTCGATAATCCGTCGAATTTCGACGATGTCGGATTCGGACAGATCGGGCCTGCCCAGGCTGGCATCGATGAACGCGGACTCTTCCGGCGAAGCCTGGTCCAGGGCGAGGGCCACCAGAACGGTCCGCTTCCCTTCACGCAAATCATCGCCGGCCGGCTTGCCTGTGGTCAGCGGATCCCCGAACACGCCCAGGACGTCGTCGCGGAGCTGGAAGGCCTCGCCCAGCGGGAGGGCGAACGCTGAATAGCCGCGGAGCAGGTCATTGGACGCTCCGGCCAAAGCTCCGCCCAACGCCAAGGGGTGCTCGGTGGAGTACTTGGCACTCTTGAACCGGATGATCGATTGCGCCCTGCCAACGGCACCGGCGCGGTCCCGGACCGGTCCGGCCACTTCCTCCAGGATGTCCAGGTACTGTCCGGCCATGACCTCGGCGCGCATGAGGTTGAAGATGAGCCTGGCCCTGCTGCCCGACGCGGCCGGCTCGCCGATGTCGGTGAACGCCTCCTCGCTGAAGGACAGGCAAAGGTCGCCGGCAAGGATCGCTGCGGCCTGCCCAAACCGTTCGCTGTCCAGCGCCCAGCCCTGCGATGTGTGCAGCTGGCTGAAGCGGCGGTGCACGCTGGGACCGCCCCGCCGGGTGTCCGAACGGTCGATGATGTCGTCGTGGATCAGGGCGGCAGCCTGGAACAGCTCGAGGGCTGCCCCGGCCGTGACCACCTGGCCTGATCCGGCCTCGCCGCCTGCACCCCGCCATCCCCAATAGCACATCAGGGCGCGGAGGCGTTTTCCGCCGGTCACCAAATTCGAGATGGAACCCATGATGGGCTCGATGTCCGGGGAAATGCCGGACATCACCGACTGGCGTGCGGTCAGGAAGCTGGTCAGCTCGCCGGCAACTCCTGCCACAAAATCAGCCTGTTCATTCCTCAACTGCTCCGCGGCCGTCACTTGGCTGACTCAGCTGCCACGTTGGCCCCGATGGTGAAAGTGGAAACACCGGCGGCTTCCACCACGGAGAGGTTCACGGTCTCGTTGTCACCGCGGACGAAATCCTTGGAAGCCACCGCGCCCACCTTGTCCCCGGGAACGGCCTTGAAGCCCTGGCCTTCCAAAGCCTTGGAATAGAAGTCCATCACGGAGGCAGTGGGCGCCGTGACAGTACCCACGAGGGCTGCAGTGGCGGGCGCTGAGGCCTTGTCAAAGCTGCTGGACACCACCGTTGCCCCCGGCATCAGGGGCAGGAGTTGCTGGGGGAAGCCCGCCACGACGGCGCCCACGGTTGCGGACGTGTTGGGCGACGCCGAGGGGCTGGGGGAGGCGGTCACAGTGGATTGGGTCGCGGCGACGGATGCGGACCGGGACGGCTCTGCCTGGCCGGACGGGGTCTGGCATGCCGCCAGGGTAAGTGCCCCGATGGCGGCAAGCGCGGCCAGGCCAGCTGGCTTGAAGTTTCCAATAGCCGTCACAGAGACTTTCCTCCTGGTGTTGTTGGCGGAACCAGCCTCCAGTTTAGCCAGCCTCCCCTGCCGCCCTGACAAACCTGCAGTCTCCGGTGAACCGATAGGATGGGATCCGTGGGGCCCGCAGGTACGAACCAGCCAACCGCCGCGCGCCCTCCGGGCCGCCGGCCCTCGTGCATCATGCACGTGGACATGGACGCTTTCTTTGTTTCAGTGGAACTCCGGACGCGCCCCGAGCTCCGGGGCAAGCCCGTCATTGTTGGCTTCCCCGGGGAACGCTCGGTGGTCCTCTCAGGGTCATACGAGGCCCGCGCCTTCGGTGTGAAGTCGGCGATGCCCATGGCCGTGGCCATGCGCATGTGTCCGCAGGCGGTGGTCATTGAACCCCGGCACAAGCTGTACTACGAGGTGTCCGGGCAACTGATGGCCATCTTCGAATCCATCACGGGGCTTGTGGAGCCGCTCAGCGTTGACGAGGCCTTCCTGGACGTCACGGGGGCGCTGCGGCGGCTGGGCCCGCCCAGGGGAATCGGCGAGCTCATCCGGCGGCGCGTGGCAGCGGAACTGGGCATTACTGCATCCGTGGGAATTGCGGAAACCAAGTTCGTGGCGAAGATCGCTTCAACCCGCTGCAAGCCCGACGGCCTGCTGCTCATCGGGCCGGACGAAACCGTGCCCTATCTTCACAGCCTTCCGGTAGGCGCCCTTTGGGGCGTCGGCGCCAAGACCGGAGAGGTGCTTGCCAAGATGGGAATCAGGACGGTGGCGGACGTGGCGGCGACGCCGGTGTCGTACTTGAAGAAGGTACTGGGGGCAACGGGGGAGCACGTGCACCAGCTTGCCTGGGGCATCGATCGCCGTCCCGTTACCCCGGTACGGCTGGAAAAGAGTATCGGCGCCGAAGAGACCTTCGCCGTGGACACCGCCGATGACGCCCTCCTTCGCCGGGAACTGCTGCGGCTCTCCCACCGCACCGCCGCGCGCCTGCGGAGCTCCGGAATGGTTGCCCGGACCGTGGCGCTGAAGCTGCGCTTCGCCGACTTTTCCACCATCACGCGCAGCAGGACAGTCCAGACTCCGGTGGACAGTGCCCAGCTGATCTACGCAGTGGTCATCCAGCTCCTGGAGTCGCTCGGGACCCGGGCCATGGCTGTGCGGCTGGTGGGAGTAAGGGCTGAGCAGCTGGAGGAAGCTGCAAGGACCTCGCTCCAGCTGAGCATCGACCGCAGGGATGACAACTGGCGGGCAGCCGAGCAGGCACTGGACGAGGTGACGCGCAAATTCGGCAGCAAATCCGTCCTGCCCGCCCGCCTGATGGAGCACGAAAGCCGGCCGGGAGACAGTTCCCAGCGGCCCGCCTGAGTGCCCGCCGGAGGGGTCCGGCAAAGTCATTGCCGTCTTTCAGATCAGCCCTCAACAATCTATCCTTATAGATACATAGTTTTCGAGTGAATGGACTTACTGCCGGACCCTCTTGGACATGCTCCCGCTCCCGCGTACGCGTGCTGCGTTCCTGTTCTGGCCACTGTCGGCCAGGCGGGAACTTTCCAGCAACAGCAGGCGTTTCAAGGGAAGTAGAAGTAGTGGCTGGGATCAGCCCGGACGTTGGCCTACAAAAGGAGGTCGTGATGCCGCTGTCGGAGCACGAACAGAAGCTGCTTGAGCAGCTTGAGAAGCAGCTTCACGAGGACGACCCGAAGTTCGCGAACTCAATGGGTTCGGACCCGGGACGTTCCTGGTCCACGAGGCATGTGGTTATTGGGGTCCTTTGCGCACTTGCCGGCGTCTTCCTGCTACTGGTGGGGGTCACCCTCCAGAACATCTTTGTCGGCGTCCTGGGCTTCGTGGTGATGGGCGGTGGGGTGTACTTCGCCACCATGCGCAGTTCCCGCGGGACGGCCGCGTCAAAGGCCGGCGGCGGAAAACCGGGCAAGCAGCGCAGTTCTTTCATGAGCAACCTCGAAGAGCGCTGGGACGAGCGCCGCAGGGGTGAACCCTAAACAGCCGGGACCTCCGGGTACCAGGCTCCTCCATTTCTCTCCCCCTCGAGGAGGGGGACTGCACGAAAAGACCCGCTGCGGCGGGTCTTTTCGTGTTTAACGGCAATTCCGCCGTCCGGGCGGCCCTGGGACTCCGGTTCGCCCCGCCCGGAGCAAAAAGTCCTCCACTTTCCACCACGGCCTGGATTCCGCGCCATTTCAAGGACCATTTCCCATAAATTACCTGCTCACATGGCAGTTTCGCGTTGACTGTGGTGGAAAGTGGAGTAATGTGGAGGACATAAGAGGGTGGTTGCAACATTAGGGGATGTGCAGTTCCTGACTACGGACAGGCGGTGGGCCAGTGTTTCTGGGCACACACTCGCCGCGTCTGGATGAAAAGGGACGGATCATTCTCCCCGCCAAGTTCCGCGAGGAGCTTGCCAGCGGCCTGGTGCTCACGAGGGGCCAGGAACGTTGCATCTACGTCTTCAGCGAGAAGGAATTTGCACGGGTCCACGAGCAAATGCGGGAGGCGCCAATCTCCTCCAAGCAGGCACGTGACTATATCCGCGTATTTCTCTCTGGAGCCTCTGACGAGGTACCTGACAAGCAGGGGCGCGTGACCATTCCACCGGCGCTCCGGGAGTATGCAGGACTCGGAAGGGAACTTGCCGTCATCGGCGCCGGTACCCGCGCCGAGATCTGGGACGCCCAGGCTTGGAATGAATACCTTGCGGAGAAGGAAACAGCCTTTTCCGAAACTGACGATCCCATTCCGGGCATTCTCTGAATTCCGGAGCGGGGCGGCAGGTGGCTTCTTGGATGAGATCTCCAGCCGGCCCACCGGCTGCCAACCTGGCTCACCTTCCCCGGAGCCAGGCGGGCGGAACGGTAGGCACGGATGGGGATCTGGTCCCAGAAGCAGCAGGTGACAACGACGGCGGGAAAGGACCAGGCATGACCGATCAACCCAAGCCCACGTCCGAACGCCATGTGCCGGTCCTTCGCGACCGGTGCATCAATTTGTTGGCACCGGGATTCGAAGCAGCAAGGCTCCGCGGCGAGACCCCCATCGCGGTGGACGCCACCCTTGGCATGGGCGGTCATTCCGAGGCGATGCTCCAGCGGTTTCCCGACCTCCACCTCATCGGCATTGACCGTGACGAGGAAGCACTCTCCCTGGCGGGGGAGCGGCTGGCTCCGTTCGCCGCCCGGATCGACCTGGTCCACGCGGTGTACGACGAGATCCAGGACGTCCTGGAGGACCTCGGTGTGGCTGAAGTGCACGGGATCCTGATGGACCTGGGTGTTTCCTCCCTGCAGCTGGATGAGCGTGAACGCGGTTTCGCCTACTCATTTGACGCGCCCCTGGACATGCGCATGGACACCAGCCGGGGCCAGACCGCGGCGGACGTGGTCAATACCTACAGCGAAGAGGACCTGGTCCGGATTATCCGCAAATGGGGCGAGGAAAAGTTCGCCGGACGGATTGCCAACAGGATCGTCGCGGCACGGGCCATCAAACCGTTCACCACCACCGGCGAACTGGTGGAGCAGATCCGTTCCGTGGTTCCCGCTTCTGCAGCGAAGTCCGGTGGACATCCTGCCAAGCGGACCTTTCAGGCCCTCAGGATCGAGGTCAACGAGGAACTCGACGTCCTGGAGCGTGCCGTCCCCGCCGCCGTGGCCTCCCTGGCTATCGGGGGCCGCATCGTGGTCATGTCCTACCACTCCCTGGAGGACAAAATCGTCAAAGGCGTTCTCCAGGCCCGCTCCAAGTCTTCCGCTCCCCTTGGCTTCCCCGTTGAGCTGGAAGAACACAAGCCCGAACTCAAGACCCTGACCAAAGGCACCGAGGTGCCCACCGCCGTCGAAATCGCCGAAAATCCGCGCGCTGCCTCCGCCAGGCTCCGCGCGGCAGAACGAATCAGAGCCAGGAGAGCTGCATGAGCACCGCCGCCGTCAAGAACTTTCCCGTTGTCTCAGGCAGTTCGGCGGCCGACACCCGGCGCGCGGCCGACCCCGCCGGTGGACGGAAGGGCCGCACCCCGCTTTCCGTGGTCCGCACTGCGCCGCGGAAACGCCGGGCGCCGTTCGTCGTCCTTTGCTTTGCCATGCTCGCAGTGGCGTTGATGGCGGTGCTGGTCCTGAATATCTCGGTGTCCACCGCCCAGTACCAGCTGGTGGAACTGCGTGCCAAGCAGAGCACGCTGACCAAGACGAACCAGGACCTCACCCAGCAGGTGCAGAACTTCGAGGCCCCGCAGAACCTGGCGGCCAAGGCCACCGAACTGGGAATGGTGGCCTCCACCGTCAAAGGCCAGATCGACCTGTCCACGCTGTCAGTGACAGGAAAGGCCACGCCTGCGGTCAAGGGCGCAGCAGCGGGAGCCGTTATCCCATCGCCGGCGGTGGCCGGACAGCTTATTGTGCCGCCTGCGTCCAAGGGTGACACGGCGGACAAGGCCAGGACGGCAGAAACCGGCAAGGCTCCTGCCGCCGCTCCCTCCGCCGGCGCTGCCCAGGCCCCTGCTGCCCAGGCCGCTGCCGCGCAGGCTGCCGCTGCCGCGCAGGCTGCCGCTGCGGCTGCGGCTGCCGCGGCAACTCCGGCGCCCGAGCTTCACGGCGGCTCTGTTCCGGCGCCCCAGCAGAAGGTCCCCGGACAGTAGGCCAGCAGGCAGGTCAGGCAGCAGCGTCGAGCAGCAAGGAATATCACGGTGGCGGAGACGACCGGCAAAGCAGGAAAAAGCAAGGAACCCAACGCCACCAAGCGCTTGCGACTGGGACTGGGCGTCATGCTCACGCTCCTGCTGGTGGTGGGCGGGAAGCTCTTCCTGGTCCAGGGGCTTGACGTCGGCGGCATGGCCGAAGCGGCACTGAACAGCCGGATGACCTCGGCGATCCTTCCGGCCGAGCGCGGCAGCATCCTGGACTCACGCGGCACTGTTCTTGCCAACAGCGTGATCCGGTACAACATCGTGGTGGACCAGCGCGTCAACACCAAAACGGACGCCTACAAACGCCTCGAGCCCCAGGCCGACGGCCACGACAAACTGGTGGACGTCAGCCGCGACCAGGCGATCTCAGAACTTGCCGCGGCATTGGGCATGGACTCAAACGCGGTCCGTGACGCAGTGACAGGGGAACAGCCCTATTACATTGTGGCCAAGGACGTAAAGCCCGACGTCGAGGACCGCATCTCCAAGCTCCAGGTGCCCGGCATCGTGGCCGAGGGCGTCAGCAAACGCGTCTACCCCAACGGCGCCGTGGCCGGGGGAGTTGTGGGCTTCCTCCAGGACGGCACCACGGGCCAGGCAGGCATCGAGCAGACGCAGGACGACCAGCTCAAGGGCAAAGACGGCAAGCGCCTGTTCGAGATCGGTGCCGACGGGCTCCGCATCCCGGTGGGTCTTGACGAGCTGACCCCACCGCAAAACGGCAAGGACGTCAAACTCACGCTCAATTCCGATCTTCAGTACTTTGCCCAGCAGGCCATCCAGAGCCAGGCGGACAAACTCAGTGCCGAATGGGGCGTCATCATTGTGATGGACGCCAAGACCGGGAACCTCCTGGCCCTGGCTGATACCAACTCCCCGGACCCCAACAACCCGGGGCTGGTGGCGGCCAAGGACCGCGGCGTCCGTTCCGTGACGGCCGCCTATGAGCCCGGCTCGGTGGAGAAGATGATGACGGCTGCAGCCGTCATCGACGAGGGACTCGCCAGCCCCCTGGACCATTTCACTATTCCACCCACCTACACCGTGGACGGCCAGACCTTCAGCGACGCGTTTGCCCATGGCACCGAGGAACGGACACTGGCCGGCATCATCGGTTACTCCATGAACACCGGAACGGTTATGGCCGGACAGCGGCTCAGCAAGGAACAACGCTACGACTGGCTGAAGAAGTTCGGCATCGGCGAGGCACCGGACATCGGACTTCCCGCCACGGCATCGGGCATCCTCACGCCGGCGGACCAATGGGACGGACGCCAGCAGTACACCGTCCTGTTCGGGCAGGGCGTTTCGCAGTCCACCCTCCAGACAGTCCGTGCCTACCAGAGCATCGCGAACAACGGCGTCATGCTGCAGCCGCGGCTGATCGATTCCTACATTTCCCCCGACGGCGCCGAGGAGAAAGTGCCGGCCCAGCCGTCGCGGCAGATTGTCTCCGAAAGCACGGCCCAACAGGTCCAGGACATCCTTGAAAGCGCTGTCACCGAAGGCGAAATCAAGGACGCCGGGATCGACGGCTACCGCGTTGGGGCCAAGACCGGCACGTCCGAATCACCGTGCGACGACGGCAAGTCCGGCTACTGCGGGTACACGGCCTCCATCGTGGGAATGGCGCCGATGGATGATCCGCGGTTTATTGTGGAGGTGGTGCTCCAGCGGCCGAAGGGCAGCATCTACGGCATCACCAACGGACCGGTGTTCCGGTCCGTCATGAGCCAGACGCTGCGGACCTACAACGTCCAGCCTTCCACCGGCCAGCCGGCCAGAATGCCGCAGTACGCCAAGTAGCAGCTGCGCCACGCCGGAAGTACCAGCAGCATCCAGCGCATCACAGTGCCCGGCGCGAACCATGCCGGGCACGCACTAGCACCATCGGAGATCCCCTTGTCAGAGTTCACCACGCCCGGCAACGACACGGCCCGGGACGACACGCCGGGCCGCTTCCGGCCTGCAGCCGTAGCGGCCGTGCCGCTGGCCGCCGTCGGACAGGCCGTTGGCGTAGCCGTCCCCGCCCCCGCCGCCGACGTGGAAATCACTGGCATCTCGATCAACTCACGCACCGTGGAGCCCGGCGACCTGTATGTGGCCCTCCCCGGGGCAAGCAGGCACGGGGCTGACTTCGCCACGGATGCCATCGGGGCCGGAGCTGCCGCCGTCCTCACGGACGAGGCCGGGGCGCGCCTGCTTGCCCTGTCCGCGGACACGCCCGTGCCCGTGCTCGTCCTCGACAATCCGCGCAACGAGGTGGGCCCCCTCTCCGCCATGATTTACCGGAGCCAGTCCGGCGACGGCCGCCCGCTGCAGCTTTTCGGCGTCACCGGGACCAACGGGAAGACCACCACCACCTACTTCATCACCTCCCTGCTGCGTGCACTGGGCCGCCAGCCGGGCCTGATCGGCACCATCGAGATCCTGGCCGGCGCAGAGCCGATCCCCAGCCTCCTCACCACGCCGGAATCGCCCGAAGTCCACGGGCTCCTCGCCCTCATGCACGAACGCGGGCTCGACACCGCAGCCATGGAGGTGTCCTCCCACGCCATCTCGTACCAGCGGGTGGATGGCCTGCTCTTCGACGTCGCCGGATTCACCAACCTCACCCAGGACCACCTGGACCTGCACCACACCATGGACGGCTACTTCGCCACCAAAGCCGAACTCTTCACACCGGGGCGCGCCAGGGCTGCCGTGGTGACGGTCGACGACGAGTGGGGACGGCGCCTGGCCGCCACCACCCAGGTGCCCGTCACCACGCTCAGCACCAGCGGCCAGGCCGCCGCGGACTGGACGGTCAGCGCTGCCTCGCCGCGCGGGCTCGGTACCGACTTCACCCTGACCGGGCCGGCCGGCGCCGTCCTGAACATCCACACCGGTTTGCCCGGCAGTTTCAACGTTGCCAACGCGGCCCTGGCGACGCTCATGGTGCTCACGTCCGGGGTGGAAGTCCCCGACCTCCAGGCCGCCCTGGACAGCAGCGACCCGTTCACCGTGGCCGTGCCGGGACGGATGCAGCTGGTCGCCGAGCAGCCCGCCGCCGTGGTGGACTTCGCGCACAACACCGACGCCCTGGCGCGGGCCCTGGAGGCAGTCCGCTCGCCGGAACCGGACTCCCGCCTGATCGTTGTCTTCGGCGCCACAGGCCAGCGGGACCAGGGCAAGCGGCCGGCCATGGGAGCCATTGCCGCCCGGCTTGCTGACACCGTGATCATCACCGATGACGACCCGCACGACGAAGACGCAGCAGCCATCCGGGCTGACGTGCTCGGCGGTGCCCGGGAGGCCGTGGAAAAGGAATCCCTGCAGGCTGACATCCTTGAGGTCTTTCCGCGGGACGAGGCCATCCGGCACGCCGCAGCGTTGGCGCGGCCGCAGGACACCATCCTGGTGGCAGGCCGCGGCCACGAGGTCTGGCAGGAAGTGAAGGGTGTGAACCTCGCCCTGGACGACAGGGTGGAGCTGCGCAGCGCCTTGACAGCCAGGGGATTCAACGTTCTCCACGACGACCGGATAGAGTCCTAGACCGAGATGATTGCATTTACTGCGGCGGAAATCGCCGAAATCACCAGCGGGCGCCTGGACGCCGATCCCGGAATTACGCCCCTCTCGGTGGTGACGGATTCACGCGAAGCCACCCCCGGTTCGCTGTACGTCGCAAAGCCGGGCGAGAACGCCGACGGCCACGACTTCATCGACGCTGCCTTTGCAGCGGGCGCCGTCCTGGCACTCGTCGAGCGCACCGTCGAGGCGCCGGAAGGCACTGCCTACCCGGCCGTCGTGGTTGAGGATGCAGTCCTGGCAATGGGCGCCCTTGCCGCCGAAGCCGTCCGGCGGATCCGCTCCGCCCGCTCAGAAGCGGGGGAGCAGCTTACCGTCGTGGGGATCACCGGTTCGGCCGGCAAGACCACCACCAAGGACCTGTTGGCCGGCATCCTGGCCGGACAGGGCAACACCGTGGCGCCGCAGGGCTCCTACAACGGTGAGGTGGGCGTTCCGCTGACCGTCTTCCGGGCGGACACCGACACCCGCTACCTTGTCATCGAGATGGGAGCCACGGGCATCGGCCACATCCGCTACCTCGCGGAGATGGTCAAGCCGGACATCGGAGTGGTCCTGGCAGTCGGAACAGCACATGCCGGCGAGTTCGGGGGCGTGGAAAACATAGCGCAGGCGAAGGGCGAGATGGTTGAGGGCCTTTCCGCCGCCGGCACCGCCATCATCAATCTCGACGATGAACGCGTCGCCGCCATGCGCAGCCGTACCCCGGCCAAGGTCCTCGGCTTCTCCGCCGACGGACACCGGGACGCCCAGGTGCAGGCCCTGAATGCCGACACCAACGCCGGCGGCAGCCCAGAATTCGACCTGCAGCTGCCCGACGGCGGTGCTCCCCGTCACGTGGCCAGCCGGCTTATCGGAGCGCACCACACTGGAAACCTGCTGGCAGCCGCGGCTGCCGCATGGGCCGCCGGAGTACCGGCAGACCACATCGCAGCTTCGCTGAGCAGCCAGGCCGCCGCCAGCCGCTGGCGCATGGAACGCACGGAGCGGCCGGACGGCGTCACCGTGATCAACGACGCCTACAACGCCAACCCCGAATCGATGCGCGCAGCCCTCCGCACGCTGGCCGACCTTGGCCGCGGCCGCCGCACCTGGGCGGTCCTCGGAGCCATGCTGGAACTGGGGGATGACTCCATCCGCGAGCACACCGCCGTGGGCACCCAAGTGGTGCGCCTCAACATTTCCAGGCTGCTGGTGGTGGGCCGGGAGGCGCGGGCGCTCTACGTCTCCGCCGTGCAGGAAGGGTCCTGGGGCGACGAGTGCCTCTTTGCCGAAACCGTGGAGGAGGCCCACGACATCCTGGACACCGAACTCCAGCCGGGTGACCTGGTGCTGTTCAAGTCCTCCAACAGTGTCGGGCTTCGCCATTTGGGCGATCGGATAGCATTACCCCCAACCCCGACCCCTGCCGACGAAAGGAGCACTCTGCTGTGATTGCTCTGCTGATCGGCGCAGGCCTGGCCCTGCTCTTCGCCCTGGTGGGCACCCCCCTTTTCATCCGCCTCCTGGTGCACCGCGGCTACGGCCAGTTCATCCGCGACGACGGCCCGACGTCGCACCACACCAAGCGTGGAACGCCCACCATGGGCGGAACCGTCGTCGTAGCCGCGGTACTGCTGAGCTACGGGCTAACGCACCTCATCATGCTGATGATGAACCCGGATTCGCCCGGGCCGTCCGCTTCGGCACTGATCCTGCTGTTCCTCATGGTCGGAATGGGCCTGGTGGGATTCCTGGACGACTTCATCAAGATCTCGCGGCAGCGGAGCCTGGGCCTCAACGCCAAGGCGAAGCTCATCCTCCAGGGAGCCGTCGGCATCATCTTCGCCATCCTGGCGTTGAACTTCCCCAACAGCGCGGGCCTGACGCCGGCGTCAACGAAGATTTCGCTGGTCCGCGACCTGCCATGGCTCGACCTCGCCTTCGGCGGAACCGTCCTCGGCGCCATCCTGTTCGTCATCTGGTCCAACCTGATCGTCACCGCCGCCACCAATGGCGTGAACCTCACGGACGGCCTGGATGGCCTTGCCGCGGGAGCCTCGATCATGGTGTTCGGTGCATATACCCTCATGGGCATATGGCAGAGCAACCAGGCCTGCGGCTCGCCCCGGGAAGCCGGCAGTGGCTGCTACCTGGTCCGGGATCCCCTTGATCTGGCCCTGCTGGCGGCGATCCTGAGCGCCGCCCTGGTGGGCTTCCTGTGGTGGAACACCTCGCCGGCCAAGATCTTCATGGGCGACACCGGGTCATTGGCTATTGGCGGAGCGGTGGCCGGCTTTGCCATCCTCTCCCGGACCGAGCTCCTGCTCGGCATTGTGGGCGGCCTCTTCGTGCTGATCACCCTGTCCGTCATCATCCAGGTGGGCTACTTCAAAGCCACCGGCGGTAAACGCGTGTTCAAGATGGCGCCGCTGCAGCACCACTTCGAGCTGAAGGGGTGGGCCGAAGTCACCGTCGTGGTCCGGTTCTGGATCCTGGGCGGCCTCTTCGTCGCTGTCGGGCTTGGCATCTTCTACGCTGAATGGGTTGTACTGCTGTGACCGTTTCCCCCCGCCTGGCAAACTTTGTCTCCTGGGACTCCGACTGGGCCGGCCTCCGCGTGGTCGTGACCGGCATCGGAGTATCCGGCTTCGCCGCCGCAGACACCCTGATCGAACTCGGTGCACGCGTGGTGGTGGTCGATGCTGCCACCAGCGACACGGCCCGGGCCCATGCCGACACCCTGAAGATCGTGGGCGCCGCCGACGTGCTGCTGGGACCGGACGCCGTCACCCACATACCCCGCATCGACGGCGAACTACCCGAACTGATCGTGACGTCACCCGGATGGCGCCCGGACCAGGCCCTGCTGGCTGCCGCGGCTCGGGCACACATTCCCGTCTGGGGCGACGTCGAACTAGCCTGGCGGGTGCGCACCCGGGAAGGCCGGAAGACGGCCGACTGGCTTGCCATCACGGGCACCAACGGCAAGACCACCACGGTTGGACTCACCGAATCGATGCTGCGTGCCGCCGGGCTCAAGGCGATCGCGGTGGGAAACGTCGGCACCCCTATCCTCGATGCCCTGCGGGACCCCGTGGAGTACGACGTCTTCGCCGTCGAACTCTCCAGTTTCCAGCTGCACTGGGCGGAATCCGTGTCGCCGGTAGCCAGCGTCTGCCTCAATGTGGCCGAAGACCACGTGGACTGGCACGGTTCCTACGACTCGTATCTCGCCGACAAGGCGAAGGTCTACGAGCGAACCCAAAAGGCCTGCATCTATAACGCGGAGCAGGTGGAAACCGAACGCATGGTGGAAAACGCGGATGTGGTGGAGGGTTGCCGCGCTGTGGGCTTCACGACGGTCACTCCCGCGGTCAGCATGCTCGGAGTGGTGGAAGGACTACTGGTGGACCGGGCGTTCATTGAGGAACGCAGGAACAGCGCTGCCGAGCTGGCCTCAATGACCGACCTTGGTCCGCTGGCTCCGCGCCACATGGTTGCCAATGCCCTGGCCGCCGCCGGCCTCGTGCGCGCGTACGGCGTAGACGCCAAGGCTGTCCGCCAAGGCATCCTGGACTATGTCCCGGGCGACCACCGGATCCAGCCTGTAGCCCGCCTGAACGGCGTCCTTTGGGTCAACGACTCCAAAGCCACCAACCCGCATGCGGCGTCCGCATCCCTGTCGGCCTTCAGCAACGTGGTCTGGATCGCCGGCGGCCTCTCCAAGGGCGTGAGCTACGACGACCTGGTGAGGGACCACGCAGCCCGGCTCAAGGCCGTGGTACTGATCGGAACGGACTCCTCCCAGCTCCGGGAGGCCCTCCGGCGACACGCGCCCGATGTCCCGGTGATCGAGCCGGGGGCAGGCGAGACTGAAGGAGTGCAGACTGCTTCGGCGCCCGGTGGCACTTCCGCCGGTTCCACCGGCAACGGAGAACAGGTGATGTCCCGGGCCGTTGCGTCAGCGGCACGGCTCGCCGAATCCGGCGACACCGTGCTGATGGCGCCGGCAGCTGCTTCCATGGATCAGTTCTCTTCCTACGCTCACCGTGGTGGTACTTTCATCGACGCTGTCCGCGAGCTGGTGGAAGGGAAGGCCCAGACCGGCGAGGAGTAACGATGGTCAGCACGCCCACCCGGCCGAAGGGTGGCAAGCCGCGGGGTGGCAAGCCACGCCCCGGCTCCACGGCCACCCGGCAGCCTGCTGCGGCGGGCGCGAAGCTGCGGACCATCTACCGCCGGTTCTGGTCGGCGCTGGAGGGAACAGGCACGTCCCGGAACGGCTCCACGTACTACCTCATCCTCGGCGCCACGCTTGCGTTGACGGCTATCGGGATCATGATGGTCCTCTCCGCCTCCAGCGTTGAGTCCATCGCTGCCGGCAAGTCCCCCTACGGGGACGCCCTGAAACAGGGGATCTTCGCAGCGATCGGCATCTTCACCATGTTCGTGCTCTCGCGGATCAACGTCGTCTGGCTGAAACGCCTCGCATGGCCCGCCGTGGGTGTTGCCGTGCTGCTCCTGGGCCTGGTGCAGGTGGTGGGAGACGAGGTCAACGGCAACCGGAACTGGATCGACCTGGGCGGGATCACCTTCCAGCCTTCCGAAGCGGCCAAACTCGCCCTTGCCCTGTGGCTGGCAACGGTGCTGGCCCGGAAGGGCAAACTGCTCAGCCGGTGGCAGCACGTGCTGGTCCCCGCAGTGCCCATGGCAGCCATCGTCATCGTGCTGATCCTGGTGGGCAACGACCTCGGCACCGCCATGATCATCATGATGATCATGGCCGCCGCACTGTTCTTCGCAGGTGTTCCGCTTTACCTCTTCGGCATCGCCGGCATCATCGCTGCTGCCGGCACCGCTGTCATGGCCATCACCAGCTCCAACCGCATGTGCCGCATCACCTCGTGGTGGACCGGCCAGTCCTGCGCCGACGGCATCGACGCCAACTACCAGGCCACCAACGGCATGTACGGCCTTGCCTCCGGCGGCTGGCTGGGTGTGGGCCTGGGGCAGAGCCGGCAAAAGTACAGCTGGATCCCCGAAGCCCACAACGACTTCATCTTCGCCATCATCGGCGAGGAACTCGGCCTGGTGGGGACCGTCGTCGTCCTGGTCCTTTTTGCCATCCTGGGTGCCGCCATCTACCGCGTGGTGGTGGCACAGGAGGACATGTTCCACCGGGTCCTGGCCGGCACCATCATGGTCTGGCTGCTGGGCCAGGCAACCGTGAACATGTCCGTGGTCACGGGTTTGATGCCCGTCATCGGTGTGCCGCTGCCGTTCATTTCCTACGGTGGCTCGGCGCTGCTGATGTCACTGTGCGCCGTGGGCGTTGTCCTCTCGCTGGCGCGGGAGCAGATGGCTCCGGCCATGCGGCCCAAACGGATGCTGAAGTTCAAGGCCCGGCCAGGGCGGAAACAGAACCAACCAAAGAATTCCAGAAAGCGTGCCTGACCCCAAATGACTGCGACACACCCTTCCATTGTCCTGGCCGGCGGCGGAACGGCGGGCCATATCAGCCCGCTGCTCGCCATCGCCGCCGCCCTCCGGAGCGAAGCCCCGGATGCCGCCATCCTGGCGGTTGGTACGCCCTCAGGCATGGAAACCCGGCTGGTTCCGGCCGCCGGCGTGCAGCTGGCCACGATCGACCGCGTGCCGCTTCCGCGCAAGCCCTCCGCAGACCTGCTCCGCCTGCCGGCCAGGCTGGCCGGCGCAGTCCGCCAGGCCGGCGCCATCCTGGACCGGGCGCAGGCCGATGTCCTGGTGGGCGTAGGCGGTTACGTGTGCACGCCGATGTACCTGGCGGCGCGGAAGCGCCGGATCCCCGTGGTGATCCATGAAGCCAACGCCCGTCCGGGACTGGCCAACCGTGTGGGGGCCTTCCTGAAGGGCCGGGTTGCCGTGGCCTTCGAGGGCACCCCGCTGCCCAATGCCGTGCACGTGGGCATGCCCATGCGGAAGGAGATTTCCGGCCTGGACCGGAAGAGCGCCCGCACCGCCGCACGCGAGGCGCTGGGGCTCGATCCCCAGCAGCCAACCCTGATCGTCACCGGCGGTTCCTCCGGCGCCCAGAGCATCAACCGGACAATCGCCGCCGTCGTTGGCCACCTTGCGGACGCCGGTATCCAGACCCTCCACATCACCGGCCGCGGCAAGACAGTCCTGGACCAAACGGGCCAACCCCTCGCTGCGGATGGCTACCGGCAGGTGGAGTACATCGACGGCATGGAGCTTGCCTATGCCGCGGCCGACCTTCTCCTGGCCCGGTCGGGAGCGGCAACGGTGAGCGAAGTGGCCGCAGTCGGCGTCCCGGCAGTCCTGGTGCCGCTGCCCATCGGAAACGGGGAACAGGCGCTGAACGCGGCCGGCCTGGTCGCCGCAGGCGGAGCCGTGCTGGTGGCCGACCGTGACTTCACTCCGGAATGGGTTGCCCGGGAGCTGATCCCGCTGGTCACCGATAAAGCACGGCTGGCCGAAATGGAAGCCAAGTCCTACCGGCTCGGAATCCGAAATGCCGACCAGCGCATGGCTGGTCTTGTCCTGGAAGCGGTATCTGCATGAGCCCCCACAACACCCCCCGGCTGGAATCCCTGGGAAAGGTGCACTTCATCGGCATCGGGGGAGTCGGCATGTCCGCCGTGGCCCGCATCATGGTGGCGCGCGGAGTCCCGGTCAGCGGATCCGATGCGAAGGACCTGCCCGTCATGGCCGACCTCGCCGCGGCCGGGGCGCGCATCGCCGTCGGCTACTCCGCCGGAAACCTGGCCGACGCGCAGACCGTGGTTGCGGGCTCGGCCATCCGCGGGGACAACCCCGAGCTCGCCGCGGCGCGGAAGGCGGGACTGCCCGTGCTGCACCGGTCCCAGGCCCTGGCAGCCACCATGGGCGACGACACCGTGGTAACAGTGGCTGGAACACACGGCAAGTCCACCACCACCTCGATGGTGACGGTGCTGCTCCGCGCGGCGGGCCTGGATCCGTCCTTTGCCGTCGGCGCCAACATCCCCGCACTCGGCGTGAACGCTGCGCATGGTACGTCCGGCATCTTCGTTGCCGAGGCTGATGAATCCGACGGCTCCTTCCTGAACTACCGGCCCCGCATCGCCGTCGTCACCAACGTGGAACCTGACCACCTTGATTACTACGGCACCGCTGAAGCCGTCTACGAGTCGTTCGACCGCTTCACGGCCCTGTTGCCCGCTGACGGCCTCCTGGTGGCCTGCGCCGACGACGCCGGAGCCCTGGCCCTGGCCGAGCGGACCCGGGCGCGGGGCAACACACGGGTGGTCCTGTACGGCACCGGTGATGCGGCGGACGTCAGGCTGGACGACGGCGGCCCGGGGCAGGTTGCCATATCCGCCGGCGGTGCGCGGTTCCCTTTGTCATTGCAGGTGCCCGGACGGCACAACGCGCTGAACGCCGCAGCCGCCTTTGCGGTGGCCCTCGAGCTCGGGGTGGACGCGACAGCCGCGGCCGCCGGCCTGGCCCGCTTCTCCGGCGCATCCCGCCGCTTTGAGCTCAAAGGTGGGGCACGGGGCGTGCGGGTATTCGACGACTACGCCCACCACCCCACGGAGGTCCGCGCCGCCCTCACCGCAGCCCGCTCGGTGGCAGGCGGCCACAAGGTCCATGTCCTGTTCCAGCCGCACCTGTTTTCCCGGACCCGTGAATTCGCGGCAGAGTTCGCCGATGCCCTGAACCTGGCCGATACCGCCCTGGTCCTGGACATCTACCCGGCGAGGGAAGACCCGATCCCGGGCGTCACGAGCCAGCTCATCGCGGACCACCTCACGGAGGGCGGTCGACTGGTCACGGCCGACGACGCCGTAGGCACCCTGGCACGGGCCGCTGCGGACGGGGACGTTGTCCTTACCGTGGGCGCCGGCGACGTCACAGCCTACGGCCCGAAAATTGTGGAGGCACTGAGTGCCTAGCTCCCGACGCCCCACCTACGCCCCGGCCGCCCGGAACAGGCGGCCCGATCCCGGTTCCGGGAAAACCGCCGCGAACAACGCAGGTGACAATGCCCCCAAGGGGGCCGCATCTTCCCCGACCCCCGCAGCCGGTGGCAGCGGCGATGTGATTACCGCATCCCGCAGCGTCCCGGACCAGGCGCCCTCCAATCCGGCCAAGGAACAGAAGGCCGCCGGCGCGACAGTCCTTGCGTTCCCTGAGCCCAAAGGCCGGCGCCGCCGGAAGAAGATCCTCGTCGCCGTGGGAACGGTGCTGGTTCTGGTGGCCGGGCTGCTGGCCGGAGCCGTCTACTCACCGGTCCTTGCCCTGCAGAACGTCTCGGTGACAGGCACGCGGCTTCTCACCCCGGCCCAGGTGCAGGCTGCGCTGGAGCCCCTGCGCGGCAAGCCGCTGCCGCAGATCAGCGACAACGACGTCCGCGGGCTCCTGGACAACCTGATCCAGGTCAAGTCCGTGTCCGTCGAGGCACGGCCGCCGTCCACCCTCGCCGTCGCAGTGCACGAGCGGGTGCCCGTGGCGCTGGTCAAGCAGGGGGAGCAGTACCAGCTGGTGGACGTCGACGGCGTCCAGCTGGCTACCACGGACGATCCGGCGTCGGCGTCGCTGCCGGTGATCGACGGCGGCGCCGGCGCGATCGGCCAGGACCTGTTCCGCGCCACCGCCGCCGTCCTGGGGGCCCTGCCGGCCGACGTGCTGGCGAAGCTCTCGAACGCGTCCGCGCAGTCCGTGGACGCCGTTGAACTCAAGCTGGTGGACGGCCAGACCATCGTGTGGGGCAACGCCTCCGAGAAGGAACTCAAGGCCAAGGTCCTGGCCGCCCTCCTCAAGGCTCCGGCCGATCCCAAGAATCCGGTCAGGGTCTACGATGTCAGTGTGCCCCGGCACCCCGTGACGCGCTGAGCGCTTTCTTTCCCGGTATTAATCCGACACGCGGACCCGGTTATTGAATGTGGGAACCAGAGGAAATACCGTCACAGACAAGAGTTACTTGACATAACTATAACCTTCAACTCGAAGGTTAAGGTTGCAGGCTTCAAGCTCTCCATCAGTTTTCGCAATAAGACACGAACAAGGGACACGTAACGTGGCAGCTCCGCAGAATTACTTGGCCGTCATCAAAGTCGTCGGCATCGGCGGCGGTGGCGTGAACGCAGTCAACCGCATGATCGAGGTCGGCCTCAGGGGTGTTGAATTCATCGCCATCAACACCGACGCCCAGGCCCTGCTCATGAGCGACGCCGACGTGAAGCTCGACGTCGGACGGGAACTGACCCGGGGCCTGGGCGCCGGCGCCAATCCCGAGGTGGGCAAGCAGGCCGCCGAGGACCACGCGGACGAGATCGAGGAAGTCCTGCGCGGCGCCGACATGGTCTTCGTCACCGCCGGTGAAGGCGGCGGCACCGGTACCGGCGGCGCGCCCGTCGTCGCCCGCATTGCCCGCTCGCTCGGCGCCCTGACCATCGGCGTGGTCACCCGCCCGTTCACCTTCGAGGGCCGCCGCCGTGCCGGTTCCGCCGAGGCCGGCATCGACGCCCTGCGCGACGAGGTGGATACCCTGATCGTGATCCCCAACGACCGTTTGCTGTCCATCAGCGACCGCAACGTGTCCGTGCTCGACGCCTTCCGCTCCGCGGACCAGGTCCTGCTGTCCGGTGTCCAGGGCATCACCGACCTCATCACCACGCCCGGCCTGATCAACCTGGACTTCGCCGACGTCAAGTCCGTCATGCAGGGTGCCGGCTCGGCCCTCATGGGCATCGGTTCCGCCCGTGGCGAAGACCGCGCCGTCAAGGCGGCCGAACTGGCCATCGCCTCGCCGCTGCTGGAAGCGTCCATCGACGGCGCCCACGGCGTCCTGCTGTCCATCCAGGGCGGCTCGGACCTTGGCCTGTTCGAAATCAACGAGGCCGCGCGGCTGGTCCAGGAAGTGGCCCACCCCGAGGCCAACATCATCTTCGGCGCCGTCATCGACGATGCCCTGGGCGATGAAGCACGCGTCACGGTCATCGCTGCCGGATTCGACGACGTCAAGGCCACCTCGCCCTCCATGGACCAGTCCCAGCCGCAGACCGCCCCGCAGCGGCCCGCTGCCCCTGCCGCGGCGCCCGCCTCTGCCCACCCCCAAAACGGAAACCACCAGGGCAACGGAAACCACCAGCAGAACGTCCAGCCGATCCATGCCGGTGTTGGTGCCGCGGGACTCAGCAACTGGGGGCAGCAGCGCCCCGCTGCCGTCCCCGCTGACTCGGGCTTCGACGTCGACCTGCCCTCCGTCGTGGAGCCGGACCTGACCGGCACCCACTCGGATGACCTGGATGTCCCCGACTTCCTGAAGTAGGCACCGGTTTGTTCCACTGGCGCGCCGAGATCCTCCCCGGGGTGTCGGCCGCATTCACCGACGTGCATGCGGGAAACCTTGCCCTGCATGTAGGAGACGATCCCGCTGCCGTCCTGGAGCGCAGGGCACGCCTGGAGCGGTCCATCGGAGTCGC
Source organism: Arthrobacter sp. SDR-2R (assembly GCF_057747955.1). Lineage (NCBI taxonomy): Bacteria > Bacillati > Actinomycetota > Actinomycetes > Micrococcales > Micrococcaceae > Arthrobacter > Arthrobacter sp. SDR-2R. The sequence continues at coordinate 3,173,392 of NZ_CM173231.1, read as the reverse complement.
GCCCCGGGCGCTCCGCTTCATGAACCAGGTCCACGGGACCAGCGTGGCGCTGATGGAAGCGGAGTCTCCCGGCCCTGAAGCCGACGCCATGGTGTCCCGCGGACTTCCGCTGGCCGTCATGGTTGCGGACTGCATTCCGGTGCTGCTTGCCGGGGAGTCCGCGGCCGGGCCCGTGATTGCCGCGGTGCACGCCGGCCGCCCGGGCATCGCAAACGGTGTCCTTCCTGCCGCCGTGGACAGCATGCAGTCCCTTGGCGCGTCACGGATCCGGGCTTGGCTGGGACCCTCAATCTGCGGGTCCTGCTACGAGGTTCCTGCAGCACTGCGGGATGAGGTGGCTGCCGTGGTCCCCGCCGCCCGGAGCACCACGTCCTGGGGGACACCTGCCCTGGACCTTCCTGCCGGTGCGCGCAGCCAGCTCGAGGGTGCGGGCGTGGGCGTGGAATACGCAGGGGGCTGCACCCTTGAGACGGAAACGCTCTATTCGTACCGCCGCGACCGCAATACCGGCCGTTTTGCCGGGTTGGTCTGGTGCCATGACTGAGGTTGCAGGTACCGGGCACGGCAGTGCGGATGACTCGCGCAGTGCCGAACTTGCGGAACGGCTTGCCGCCGTACGGAAGCGCATCGCAGCCGCGGCTGCGGGCGCCGGCCGCGGGGACAGGCTGCCCTCCCTGATCGTGGTCACGAAGTTCCACCCCGCGGACGATATCCGGCGCCTGGCCGCCCTTGGAGTTACGGATGTGGGCGAGAACCGGGACCAGGAGGCTGCCGCCAAAGCCCTCGAGCTGGCAGACCTGGACCTGACGTGGCATTTCGTTGGCCAACTGCAGACCAAGAAGGCCAAGTCCGTGGCCCGCTATGCCTCCGCCGTCCATTCCGTAGACCGGCCCCAGCTCGTGGAGGCGCTGGCCAAGGCGGTTCGCCACGAAATGGACGCCACCGGGCGGGCACCCCTGGACTGCTTCATCCAGGTCAGCCTTGAGCACGACGGCGGCACGCACCGCGGCGGTGCGGACCCCACCGACGTGCCACTCCTGGCAGAACGGATCGCCGGGTCGGAAGGCCTGAACCTGGCCGGCGTGATGGCAGTTGCCCCGCTGGGCGCGCCACCTGAGCCGGCGTTCGAACAGCTCGCGGGAATTTCCGCCCGGCTGGCTGCGGACTACCCCTCCGCCACTGCCATATCGGCAGGCATGAGCCAGGACCTGGAGGCGGCCATCAAGTTCGGGGCGACACACCTGCGAATCGGTTCGGATGTTCTCGGTTCCCGTCCCGCCGTGGGGTAGCGTCGGAGCTATTGGAAGTGATGGGCGGGGGACTCCAGTGCTGTCAAATCATTGGGCGGCCCGCTTACGGGACACGATTAGGAGTCGACCATGGCCGGCGCTCTGCGCAAGACAATGATCTATCTTGGGCTCGCCGACGGCGATGAGCATTACGAGCCCGAGCAAACGACCACACGTAAGGATGAGGACGAACCGATGGAAGTTGACCGCGAGGAACGCCGCGCTCCGGCGCCGGTCCGCGAAGTCAGCCGCGAGGCGTCCTACGCCCCTGAAGAGGAATACCGCGCCCCTGTGACCCCCATTAAGCGTGCGGCTTCCAGCCGCGAAGAGAACACTGGACTTCGCCAGATCACTACCATCCACCCGCGCTCCTACAACGATGCCAAGCTCATCGGTGAGAGTTTCCGGGACGGGATTCCGGTGATCATGAACGTCACGGACATGGGTGAGGCCGATGCCAAGCGCCTGGTGGACTTCTCGGCCGGACTTGTCTTTGGCCTGAGGGGAAGCATTGAGCGGGTGACCAACAAGGTGTTCCTGCTCTCACCGTCCTACGTTGAAGTGATCGGTGACGACAAGAAGGCCAGCGATACGCAGGCCAGTTTTTTCAACCAAAGCTGAGCGCAGAGGCTGCACACAGATGCCAGGCAGGGACACCTGTCTGGCATCTGTGCTGAAATAGACAAGACACCGGCAGTACGATCCCGGCCGCCACGATGGATGGGCCGCACGAACATGGAGATATGAAATAAGTCATGGGAATTGTTTTCGGACTTCTCTATCTCGCCCTGCTGCTGTTCTTTGTCGCCCTCATCATCCGCCTGGTGTTCGACTGGGTGCAGATGTTTGCCAGGGACTGGCGGCCCCGGGGCGCGGCTCTGGTGGTGGCGCACGCCGTGTATTCCATTACCGACCCGCCGCTGAAGGGCCTGCGGCGCATGATTCCGCCGCTCCGGCTCGGCGGCGTCTCCCTGGACCTGGGCTTCCTGATCCTGTTCATCGGCGTCAGCATTGCGATGAGCGTCACCAGGGGACTGGCCTGATTTACCCACCAGGGCCGGGCAATGCAAGGTGTTCCCCCCGGGAACAGCTAGTGTAAAGCGAAGAAACCTCGCGTTTGACACCGCAGTGTTGAATTAGAGTAAGCAGACCAAATTTAGGTACCGTAGTTTTGACGGCCGGAAGGCCTACTGACTAACCAGACCAGTGAGGTGACCAGATGGCTTTGACGCCAGAAGACGTTGTCAACAAGCGCTTTCAGCCCACCAAGTTCCGCGAGGGCTATGACCAGGACGAGGTTGACGACTTCCTGGACGAAATCGTCGTTGAACTCCGCCGCCTGAACCAGGAAAACGACGAGCTCCGCAAGAAGCTCGCCGAAGCAGGTTCGAGTGTTCCGGCCAGCTCAGCTGCCGCCCCCGTGGTGGAGAAGGTCCCCGCGCCGGTCAAGGCCGACAAGGACGAGGCCCGTGAAAAGGCTGAGGCCGAGGCGAAGGCTGCCGAAGCCAAGAAGAAGGACATCCAGCCGGCTGCCCCGGCTGCCGCCGCACCGGCCGCCCCTGCAGGCGTGGCCACTCCTTCCGCTGAATCCGCTGCCGGCCTGCTGGCCATGGCGCAGCAGATGCACGACCGCCACGTCGCCGACGGCCAGGCCCAGAAGGACAAGATCATCGCCGAAGCGCAGATCGAAGCCAGCAGCCTCGTCAACGACGCCCAGGAGAAGTCCCGCAAGATCCTCGGCGCGCTGGAGCAGCAGCGGTCCGTCCTGGAACGCAAGGTGGAGCAGCTCCGCGGCTTCGAACGCGACTACCGTTCACGCCTGAAGGCCTACATCGAGGGCCAGCTCCGCGACCTGGATGCCCGCGGCTCAGTAGCGACCCCGGAAGTCAGCGAAGCCAACTAAGTCTGGCAGCACGTATTCTGAAAGCCGGTGGCTGAGGATTCCTCGGCCACCGGCTTTTGGCATTGAGACCCAGCACCACGAATTGAAAGCACCATGACTGACGAACTCGCTGCGGATGCGGCACGCCCTGTCCCACCCTCACCACGCCCGCGCCGGGCAGTGCTGCTGTCCCTGTTCGCCGGGTTCGCGGTTTTCGCCTACGTCCTGGACCAGCTGACCAAACTCTGGGTCACTTCCACCATGGTGGAAGGGGAGCGGATTCCCGTCCTGCCGCCCCTCCTGCACTGGTACTTCATCCGGAATTCGGGTGCTGCGTTTTCCATTGGTGAGAATGTCACGTGGGTGTTTTCCATCATCATGGCCGCCGTGGCCGTCGCCATCCTTTTCCAGGTGCGCAGGCTGGGTTCTGCGTGGTGGTCCCTTGCCTTGGGTTTGCTGCTCGGCGGGGCCCTGGGCAACCTCACCGACCGGCTCTTCCGCGAACCGTCCTTCGGCATGGGCCACGTGGTGGACTTCATCCAGCTGCCCAATTTCGCCATCTTCAACATCGCCGACTCGGCCGTCGTCTCCGCCGTCGCCATCATCTGCCTCCTGACCATCCGCGGAATCGCGCTGGACGGAACCCGGCTGGGGAACGCGCACAAGGAAAAGACCGCCCATGACTGAGCGCGTTGTGGTGGCTGACGAATACGGCGGGACGCGGGCTGACGCCGGGCTGGCCGGCCTTTTGGGGGTATCCCGTTCCGTGGCCGCGTCCCTGCTGGCGGAGGGCCACGTCCTGAACCGGGGCAAGGCATTGGGAAAGTCGGCAAAACTCGTGGCCGGGGACGTCCTGGACGTCACCGTCCCGGAGCGGCGTGACCCGCTGGAAGTCGTGGAGGAGATTGTGGAAGGCCTGAACATCCTGCTCGACGACGACGATTTCGTCGTCGTCGACAAACCCGTGGGCGTGGCCGCCCATCCCTCGCCCGGCTGGGTGGGGCCCACAGTGGTAGGCGGCCTGGCCGCCGCCGGGTACCGCATCTCCACGTCGGGTGCCCCGGAGCGGGCAGGAATCGTCCACCGCCTCGACGTCGGGACCTCCGGCGTGATGGTCGTGGCCAAGTCCGAGCGGGCCTACACAGCCCTGAAACGCGCCTTCAAGGAGCGCACGGTGGACAAGGTCTACCACGCGGTGGTGCAGGGCCTTCCCGATCCCCTGACCGGGACCATCGACGCCCCCATCGGACGCCACCCCGGGCATGACTGGCGTTTTGCCGTCATCGAGGATGGCCGCCCCTCGGTGACCCATTACGAGGTCCTGGAGGCATTCGGCAAGGCCAGCCTGGTGGAGGTCCACCTTGAAACCGGGCGGACCCACCAGATCCGGGTCCACTTCTCCGCACTCCGCCACCCCTGCGCCGGCGACCTCACGTACGGCGCCGACCCCCGCCTTGCCGCCACCCTTGGGCTTACCCGCCAGTGGCTGCACGCCCGCGCACTGTCATTCGACCACCCCGTGACGGGGGAGCGTGTCACGGTCGCCAGCGACTACCCCCAGGACCTGGCTTACGCACTGGAAGTACTCGAATCGGGACAGGCCTGACACGGGCCTCCTGGCGGAGCAGCAAAGCGGCAGCGCTTAGAATGGTGCGGTGAGTTCCAGCAAAGATTCGTTTGTCCACCTGCACACCCACACCGAATATTCCATGCTGGATGGAGCTGCCCGGCTGGGGGAGCTGTTCGACGAAACCGAGCGCCTGGGCATGCCTGCCCTCGCCACGACGGACCACGGCTACCTGTTCGGTGCCTTCGATTTCTGGCGAAAGGCCACGGACAAGGGCATCAAGCCGATCATCGGCGTCGAGGCGTACGTAACCCCCGGCACCGCCCGGACGGACAAGGAACGCGTCCGGTGGGGCGACGAATCCCAGCGCAAGGACGACGTCTCCGGCGGTGGGTCCTACACCCACATGACGCTGCTGAGCTACAACAACGTGGGCATGCGGAACCTGTTCCGGGCCTCGTCCATCGCCTCGCTTGACTCGGTGTTCGGCAAGTGGCCCCGGCTGGACCGCGAACTGCTGAACACCTACTCGGAAGGGCTGATCGCCACCACCGGATGCCCCTCCGGTGAGGTCCAGACCCGGCTCCGGCTCGGCCAGTACCGCGAAGCCCTGGAAGCAGCGGCCGAATTCCGGGACATCTTCGGCGCGGACAACTACTTCTGCGAACTGATGGACCACGGGCTGGACATTGAACGGCGCGTCACCGGTGACCTGCTGCGGCTGGCCAAGGACCTGAACCTGCCGCTGGTGGCCACCAATGACCTCCACTACACCCACGAGCACGACGCCAAGGCACACGAGGCGCTGCTGGCCATCCAGTCCGGCTCCACGCTGCTGGAACCCACCTATGACAACGGCGGTTCGCGGTTCGCGTTCTCCGGCAGCGGCTACTACCTCAAATCCCCCCAGGAGATGCGGGAGCTCTTCCGCGACCATCCGGAGGCATGCGACAACACCCTGCTCATCGCCGAGCGCTGCGAGGTGTCCTTCAACACGGATGCCAACTACATGCCGCGGTTCCCCTGCCCGCCCGGCGAGGACGAAACCTCCTGGCTGGTCAAGGAAGTGGACAAGGGCCTGAAGTACCGTTACCCGGGCGGCATACCGGACGAGGTCCGCAAGCAGGCCGACTACGAGCTCGGCGTCATCACCTCCATGGGCTTCCCGGGCTACTTCCTGGTGGTTGCCGACTTCATCAACTGGGCCAAGAACAACGGCATCCGGGTGGGCCCCGGGCGTGGTTCGGGTGCAGGCTCGATGGTGGCCTACGCCATGCGCATCACCGACCTCGACCCCCTGCGCCACGGACTGATCTTCGAACGGTTCCTCAACCCGGACCGCGTCTCCATGCCCGACTTCGACGTCGACTTCGATGACCGGCGCCGTTCCGAGGTCATCGACTATGTGACCCGGAAGTACGGCGACGAGCGCGTGGCCATGATCGTCACGTACGGCACCATCAAGACCAAGCAGGCCCTCAAGGACTCCTCCCGTGTCCTTGGCTACCCCTTCAGCATGGGCGAGCAGCTGACCAAGGCACTGCCGCCGGCCGTGATGGCAAAGGACATCCCGCTGGCGGACATCCAGAACCCGGAAGCCAAGCGTTACAGCGAGGCGGGGGACTTCCGGCAGCTCATTGCCACCGACCCCGAAGCCGCCAAGGTTTTCGAGACGGCCCTGGGCATTGAAGGCCTGAAGCGGCAGTGGGGCGTGCACGCGGCCGGCGTGATCATGTCCTCCGACCCGATCATCGACGTCATCCCCATCATGCGCCGTTTCCAGGACGGCCAGGTGATCACCCAGTTCGACTATCCCACGTCCGAGGGCCTTGGCCTGATCAAGATGGACTTCCTGGGCCTGCGGAACCTGACGATCATTTCCGATGCCCTTGAGAACATCAAGATGAACCGGGGCATCGAGCTGGACCTGGAAAACCTCGAGCTGGACGATGCCGAGTCCTATGAACTCCTGGCCCGCGGCGACACCCTGGGTGTCTTCCAGCTCGATGGCGGTCCCATGCGGTCGCTGCTCAAGCTCATGAAGCCTGACAACTTCGAAGACATTTCCGCCGTCCTGGCGCTCTACCGTCCGGGCCCCATGGGCGCCAACGCGCACACCGACTACGCGCTGCGCAAGAACGGGATCCAGGAAGTGATCCCCATCCATCCGGAACTCGAGGAACCCCTCAAGGAAATCCTCGGCGGCACCTATGGCCTGATTGTGTACCAGGAGCAGGTCATGGCCGTGGCCCAGAAGCTGGCAGGCTATTCCCTGGGCCAGGCGGACATCCTCCGCCGCGCCATGGGCAAGAAGAAGAAGTCCGAGCTGGACAAGCAGTTTGCGGGCTTCTCCCAGGGCATGCAGGACAACGGCTACTCCATGGAGGCCGTCAAGACCCTCTGGGACATCCTGCTGCCCTTCTCCGACTACGCCTTCAACAAGGCGCACTCCGCCGCGTACGGCGTGATCTCCTACTGGACCGCGTACCTCAAGGCGCACTATGCGCCGGAATACATGGCGGCCCTGCTGACCTCGGTGGGCGATGACAAGGACAAATCGGCCATCTACCTCAACGAGTGCCGGCGCATGGGCATCACGGTCCTTCCGCCGGACGTCAACGAGTCTGCCCTGAACTTCACTCCGGTGGGAAACGACATCCGCTTTGGCATGGGTGCCATCCGCAATGTGGGCGTCAACGCCGTCGAGGCCATGGTGGCCGCCCGCGAAAGCGAGGGCGCCTTCACCTCGTTCAAGGACTACCTGATGAAGGTGCCGGCCGTGGTCTGCAACAAGCGGACCATCGAATCTCTCATCAAGTCGGGGGCGTTCGACTCACTGGGCCACCACCGCCGTGCCCTGGCAATGATCCATGAAGAGGCGATCGACTCCGTCATCACCCTCAAGCGCAACGAGGCCATTGGCCAGTTCGACCTTTTCGCCGGATTCGAGGAAGCGGGTTCGGAGTCGTCCTCCCTGAGCATCGAGATTCCGGACCTGCCCGAGTGGGAGAAGAAGGACAAGCTCTCCTTCGAGCGGGACATGCTGGGACTCTACGTGTCGGACCATCCGCTGCAGGGCCTCGAGGGACTTCTGGCCCAGCACGCCGAGATGAGCATCACCACTATTCTGGGCGAGGACGGTCCGCAGGACGGCGCCATCATCACCATCGCGGGCATGATCACGTCGCTGAGCCGGCGCATCGCCAAAGCCAGCGGCAACGCTTACGCCCGGGCGGAGGTCGAAGACCTGGGCGGCTCGATCGAGGTCATGTTCTTCGGGCAGGTTTACGGGCCCATCGCCTCCGTCCTCGCCGAGGACCTGATCGTGGTGGTCAAGGGCCGGCTGCAGAAGCGCGACGACGGCGCCATCACCCTGAACTGCATGGAGTTGTCCGTCCCGGACCTCAGCGAAGGGCTGAACGGGCCCCTGGTGATCACCATGCCCACCCACAAGGCCACCGAGGCCGTGGTCACCGAGCTGGGCGATGTGCTGCGCACCCACCGGGGCAATTCGGAGGTGCGGCTGCACCTGCAGGGAGACACCCGCACGGAAATCATGGGCCTGCCGGTCCACCTCCGCGTCAACCCCAGCCCGTCGCTGTTCGGCGACCTGAAGGTCCTGCTGGGCCCCGCCTGCCTGGACGCCTGACCCCTGCCTGGACGCCTGACAAAGGAACAGCCGACGGCGGCCGGCACCTGCCGCCGTCGTGCCCTGCCCGGGTGCGTGGCTGGGGGCGGGGGTGGGGCTGCGTGCCGCGCCTAGATTTCGTAATCCAGCGGCATGGGCTGCCCGTAGGCGCCGCCGTGGTACAGCAGGGGTGATCCCTCGCCGCCCACCTGGCCGTCCACCACCTGGACCACCACCACCGCGTTGTTCTCGAAGGAGAGCCGCATCTGCACCTCGCCGATCAGCCACCCTGCGACGTCCTTCAGAATGGGCACACCGTGCGGACCGATCTCCCAGTGGTTGCCTTCGAAGCGGTTGCCCGGGCGGGCAAAGCGGGCGGCCAGTTCCTGGTTCTCCAGCCCCAGCATGTGCACACCCAGGTACTGGGTGTTGGCCACGGCCGGCCAGGACCTTGAACTGCGTGCCATGTTGAACGTGAACCGGGGCGGCTTGGCGGACAGCGACGCCACCGAGGTGGCGGTGAAGCCGTAGGGCTCGTCCTGGTAGTTCACGGTGATGATGGCAACGCCCGCGGCGTGGCGGCGGAACATCTCCCTGAACGTCTGCTCGAACGGCTCGCTGCTGTCGGTCACCGGAACTCCTGCACTAAGTGGTGTAACTCTTCCTCCAAGCCTATTGGCCCGCGGCCGGGGCGGAGAACAGCCGCACGCACTGCGTGGCCGGATCACCTGGCAGGAACCTTTGTTAAGGTGTGATGCATGACAAACTCCGCACGGCGGCTGCCCTGGTCCCTGCTGCTGGTTCCGGCGGCGGCCGGAATTCCGGCAGGCATCCTGTGGTGGCTCCTGGCGCCGGGCGGATTGAACCTGGTTACACGGGATCCCGCCCTGGCGTCGGGCACGGTTCCCCTGGTGTGGCTTCCGCGCGACCTCACCCTGGCAGGGATCCTGGTGCTGGCCGGTTGCCTCCTGGCCGTGTTCCTGGCGGATGGCAGGCGTGCGGACCCGCAGGCGGCCCTGCTGACCGGCCTTGCCGGAGCGCTGGCAGGGAGTGTACTCGCCTGGGGGACCGGGGTTTTTGCAGGCCGGCTCTTGGGACCTGCTGTTGATGCGTCGGCGAACGCCAGCATCGCCTTTTCCCTCCGGGCGTGGCCGGTGCTGCTGCTGTGGCCTGCCGCCACGGCAATGTCGGTCTTCGTGCTGGAACTGTTCGGCGGGGCGGGCAGGAAGCCCCGGGAGAAGGGGACGGAACAGGCAGGCGCGAACAGCCCCGTAAAATAGTCCGGTGACCACTTTCCCGGAGTTTCCCGCCCCCGCGGCAGCCGCCGTCGATTTCCGCACCGTCGACCTTCGCGGCCGCAACCTGACGCTCGCAGCCCTGCGCGCCGCCGTTCCCCGGGCCAAGGGCCAGACCGTGGCGGATGCCGAAGAAAAGGTCCTGGAGATCATCTCCGCCGTCCGGCAGCGCGGCTTTGCGGCGCTGGCGGACTTGGCGGAAAGGTTCGACGGCGTGGCCCAGGACCACCCGCTGGTCCCCAGGGAGGCGATTGACGCAGCGCTGGCCCAGTTGGAACCGGAGGTGCGGGCCGCGCTGGAGGAATCGATCAGCCGGGCACGGAAATTCGCTGACGCCCAGCGCCCCCGCAACGTGGACGTCGAACTTGGCGACGGCGCCGTCGTCAGCCAGAACTGGGTCCCCGTGGCGCGGGTGGGGCTGTACGTTCCCGGCGGCCTTGCCGTGTATCCCTCATCGGTGATCATGAACGTCGTGCCCGCACTCGCGGCAGGCGTGGAATCCGTTGCCCTGGCCTCACCGCCGCAGAAGGAGTTCGGCGGCCTGCCGCACCCCACCATCCTGGCCGCAGCGGCGCTGCTGGGCGTCACCGAGGTCTATGCCATCGGCGGTGCGCAGGCCATCGCCGCCTTCGCGTACGGCGTCGAAGCCTCACCGGCCGGTCCCGCGCTGGAGCCCGTCGATGTGGTGACAGGGCCCGGGAACATCTTCGTCGCCACGGCCAAACGGCTGGTCAAGGGCGTTGTTGGAATCGACTCCGAGGCGGGAACCACGGAAATCGCCATCCTGGCAGACGACTCCGCCCAGCCGGCGCTGGTTGCCGCAGACCTGCTCAGCCAGGCCGAGCACGATCCCAAGGCCGCATCGGTCCTGATCACCGATTCGGAAGAGCTGGCCGCGGCCGTGCGCGCTGAACTGGAGCTTCAGGCCGCTGCAACCAAACACTCGGCCAGGGTCCGGGAGGCGCTGTCCGGCCCGCAGTCCGGCGTCGTGCTGGTGGACGGACTGGAGCAGGGGATCGCTGCCTGCGACGCCTACGCCGCCGAGCACCTGGAAATCATGACCCGCGATGCCGCAGCCGTGGCTGCACGGATCCGCAATGCGGGGGCAATCTTCGTCGGCGACTACAGCCCGGTGAGCCTGGGCGACTACTGCGCAGGCTCCAACCACGTGCTGCCCACCAGCGGCACCGCCGCCTTTTCCTCGGGCCTGAACGTCACCACCTTCCTGCGCGCCATCCAGGTGGTCAACTACAGCCGGGAAGCCCTGGCCGAGGTCAGCGGGCACATCGTGAGCCTGTCCCGGGCCGAGGACCTTCCCGCCCACGGCGACGCCGTCACGGTGCGGTTCCCCGGCCAGGGGTGACACCACTACATGTAGTAATTACAGGATTGTTATTACCCCACATGTGCCCGTAAACTGGGAGGCGCCACAGCATTGCCCCCGGCGGTGCTGATGGCTTCCAAGGAATCTTGCACACCACAAGCGAAAAGGGGGGAACGACATGTACTGCCCGTTCTGCCGCAACCCCGATTCCCGCGTGGTGGACAGCCGGATGGCGGATGACGGTTCAGCCATCCGCCGGCGCCGGCAGTGCCCCGAATGCGGCCGCCGGTTCACCACCGTCGAAACAACCAGCCTCTCCGTGATCAAGCGGTCCGGGGTGGGCGAACCCTTCAGCCGCAGCAAGGTCATCAACGGAGTCCGCAAGGCCTGCCAGGGGCGCCCCGTGAGCGAGGATGACCTCGCCATGCTGGCCCAGGAAGTCGAAGAACAAATCCGGGCGTCCGGTGCCGCCGAAATCGATGCCCACGAGGTGGGCCTGGTGATCCTTGGACCACTGCAGAAACTCGACAAGGTGGCGTACCTGCGGTTTGCCAGCGTGTACCAGGCATTCGAGTCCCTTGAGGATTTCGAAACTGCTATCGCCCTGCTCCGCCACGAGGCCGAAGAGGACGCCAAAGGCCCGGCCGGCAACGCCAAGAGCTCCGAGAAGAGCCCCCTCTAGACTCCGGTGGCGGCAGCGGAGGGGAAGCCGCAGCCGCCACCGGCACCACTCCTACTTGGCCAGCTTGTGCTTCAGGGCGATTTCCAGGGCGGCGCCCACAATGCCTGCCTCGTTGCGCAGGACAGCCGGGACAATCGGGGTGCGGAGCTTGAGGTTGGGAAGGTACTCGTCCGCGCGCTTCGAGATTCCGCCGCCCACGATGAACAGTTCCGGCGAGAACAGGAACTCCACGTGGGAGAAGTAGCGCTGAAGCAGCACGCTGTACTCGTCCCATGACAGCCCGTCCCGTTCCCGGGCCACAGCGGATGCCTTGGATTCGGCGTCGAAGCCGTCAATTTCAAGGTGGCCCAGCTCGGCGTTGGGGACCAGTTTGCCGTCGAAGATGAAGGCCGAACCGATGCCTGTACCGAGGGTGATGACCAGGACCGTGCCGGACACGCCGGCGCCGGCACCGTAGCGTGCTTCGGCCAGGCCGGCGGCGTCGGCGTCGTTGATGACCTCCACGGGACGGCCCAGCCGCGCGGTAAGGAGGGCATCGATGTCGGTGTCCAGCCAGCTTTTGTCCACGTTGGCGGCCGAATGGACCACGCCGTGCTGGATGATCCCCGGGAACGTCACGCCCACGGGAGAGCCGGCTTCAGGAGCCTCGGGGCGCGCAGAAAGCTCGGCCACCACCAGGGCCACGGCCTCGGCCACAGCCTCCGGGGTGGCGGGCTGGGGCGTGGGCACACGGAAGCGCTCACCCAGGAGCTTGCCCTTCTTCAGGTCGACAATGCCGCCCTTGATGCCCGTGCCACCGATGTCGATGCCGATCAGCGGTGCGTTCTTGTGCGGTTTTTCGTCCTTCTTGGCCAATGGGATTCCGTTCGTGTGACAGGGGCGGGCAGGAAAAGGGGCCGCTTGCGCGGCCGGTAACAGGTGTCCGGTCTGCGCCGGCAGCATGCCCGTGCGGGCATGGCCGGGTTACGGGAGGGTGAGGATTTCGGCGCCGGTCTCGGTGACCAGCAGGGTGTGCTCGAACTGTGCGGTGCGCCGACGGTCCCGGGTGACCACGGTCCAGTCGTCGCTCCACATGTCCCACTCCACGGTGCCCAGGGTGAGCATCGGTTCGATGGTGAACACCATGCCGGCCTCGATCACCGTGTTGTACGCAGGCGCGGCATCATAGTGCGGAATGATCAGCCCGGTGTGGAATGCCTCGCCAACCCCGTGGCCGGTGAAGTCGCGCACCACGCCGTAGCCGAACCGCTTGGCGTAGGACTGGATGGCACGGCCAATGACGTTGATCTCGCGTCCGGGCGCCACGGCCTTGATGGCGCGGTTCAGCGACTCCCTGGTGCGCTCCACCAGCAGCCGTGATTCCTCGTCAACGTCCCCCACCAGGAAGGTGAAGTTCGTGTCGCCGTGGACGCCGTTGATGTAGGCAGTGATGTCGATGTTCAGGATGTCGCCGTCCTGGACCACCGTGCTGTCCGGAATGCCATGGCAAATGACCTCGTTCAAGGACGAGCAGAGCGATTTGGGGAATCCGCGGTAACCGAGCGTGGACGGGTAGGCGTTGTGGTCCAGCAGGAACTCATGGCCCACCTTGTCCAGCTCATCCGTGGTGACGCCCGGCTGGATGTGCCTGCCCACTTCAACGATGGCCTGGGCCGCGATCCTGCTGGCAATCCGGATCTTCTCGATGGTCTCCGCGGATTTGACCTCGGAACCGGTGAACTTGGCCGGGGCGGGCTTGCCGACATACTCCGGACGGGGGATGGACGCCGGGACGGGACGCTGCGGACTCACGGTACCCGGGGTCAGGGTGCCAATGGGTGCAGTCGAGGCAAGGGAAGGCATAGATTGATCATATAAGGCACCACAGAACGCTTAACAACCGACAAGCGGCGGAGGGCACGCGTAAGTGTTTGTGTTACGTGGATCACCCCCGGCTTTCCCTGTCGCCGGAACGAGGAGCAACGATGACTGAGTACTGGTTCAACATCAAGACCCACGAGGTGGAAGAGGACCGGATGTCGGACTGGAGCCAGCTCATTGGGCCCTACCAGACCCGGGCGGAAGCCGAACACGCCCTGGAAAAGGTCAAAGCGCGCAACGAGGCCTGGGAAAAGGACGACGACGACTGACCCGTTGGGTGCGTCCGGCCTCGCTGCAGCCGGCTTACCCGGGCGGGTTTAGAACGAGTGCTCCGGGCCGGGGAACTGGCCTGACCGGACGTCCTCGCCATAGGCGGTGGCGGCGTCGAGCAATGTGCTGCGCAGGTCCGCGTACTGCTTGACGAACTTGGCCATCCGGCCGCCCCGCAGGCCGGCCATGTCCTGCCACACGAGCACCTGGCCGGTCGTCGCCTTGCCGGCACCGATGCCAACCGTGGGAACGCTCACTGCCGCGTCGACCGCCGCCGCTGTTTCGGCAGGCACCATCTCCATCAGCACGCAGAACGCCCCGGCGTCCGCCAGCGCGACGGCGTCGTCAATCAGGCGCCGGGCATCGTCGCCGCGGCCCTGGACACGGTACCCGCCCAGGGCGTGTTCGCTTTGGGGGGTGAAGCCGATATGGGCCATGACCGGAATGCCTGCCTGCACCATGGCCCGGACCGTTGGAGCGTAGTACTTCCCGCCCTCGATCTTCACGGCGTGGGCCAGCCCTTCCTTCAGGAAACGGACACCGGCGGCCACGGCCTGTTCGGCGCTGACCTCGTAGCTGCCGAACGGAAGGTCCGCCACCACCAGGGCGCGTTTGGCGGTCCTGGCGACGGCCCGGCACAGGGGGAGCAGTTCGTCCACGGTCACCGGAAGGCTGGTCTCGTTGCCGAACACGTTGTTCGACGCCGAATCGCCAACCAGGAGCACCTCGATGCCGGCTGCGTCAAAGATCTCGGCCGTGTATTGCTCGTACGCGGTAAGCATGGCGAACTTGGTGCCGTCGTTCTTGGCCTGCTTCAGGTGGTGGATGCGGACCTTTGCCGGCTTCCGTTCCGCCGGGGCCGGGGCCGCAGCCGCGGCCGCGGCCGGTGTGCCCGGGCCGCTTCCGTAAGGTGCGGGTACTTCTGCGGACGCGCTGGAGTCGGAGCTCTTGCTGGAGGCCATGGGATGAGCGTAGTGCGGTACCCGGCGTCCTAGCTACCGCGGGCGGCGCCGGTCAAAGGTGATTAGCGTCATAGCGGCGCTTTGGACGGGCGCCAAAGGGCGCTGGAGACCCGGGCGGGCGGCGGCCTGGGCGGCCGAACAGGTTAATGCTGTGTTACGCACGGCGCAGGCTCAAGCATCGGCGCCGAATGATTAGTACAGTGATGATGAACTGCTGCCGGCTTTCCCCTTTGCGCGGGCCCCGGAGCATGAACGTTGACCGGAGAAGAGGCCATCATGGACCGCCAGCAAGAATTTGTCCTGCGCACGATCGAAGAGCGCGACGTACGTTTCGTGCGGCTGTGGTTCACCGACGTCGTGGGTTCGCTGAAGTCCGTGGCGCTGGCGCCGGCGGAAGTCGAGGGAGCGTTCGAGGAAGGCCTCGGCTTCGACGGTTCCTCCATTGAGGGCCTGGCCCGCGTCTTCGAATCGGACATGCTGCTGCAGCCGGACCCGGCAACCTTCCAGATCCTGCCGTGGCGCGGCGAGACGGAGCAGACCTCACGCATGTTCTGCGACATCCTGACTCCCGACGGCGAGCCCTCCACCGCTGATCCGCGCAACGTCCTCAAGCGGACCCTTGCCAAGGCCGCGGACATGGGCTTCACCTGCTACACGCATCCCGAGATCGAGTTCTACCTGCTCAAGTCCCAGGAGCCGGGTCCGGACGGCGCACCCGTGCCGGTGGATGAGGGCGGCTACTTCGACCACGTTCCCGGCGGCGTGGCCCAGGACTTCCGCCGCACCGCCGTCACCATGCTGGAATCGGTGGGAATCTCGGTGGAGTTCAGCCATCACGAAGGCGGTCCCGGCCAGAACGAGATCGACCTTCGCTACGCCGACGCACTGCAGACCGCGGACAACATCATGACGTTCCGCACGGTCATCAAGGAGGTGGCCCTGCAGCAGGGAACCTACGCCACCTTCATGCCCAAGCCGTTCACCGACCACCCCGGTTCCGGAATGCATACGCACTTCTCGCTGTTCGAGGGGGACAGCAATGCGTTCTTCGAGGCAGGTGCCGAGTTCCAGCTGTCCAAGACGGCCCGCCAGTACATTGCCGGCATCCTCAAGCACGCCCCCGAGTTCACGGCAGTCACTAACCAGTTCGTCAACTCCTACAAGCGCCTGTGGGGCGGCGGCGAGGCTCCCAGCTACCTGAGCTGGGGGCATAACAACCGTTCCGCCCTGGTCCGCGTGCCGCTGTACAAGCCGGGCAAGGGCCAGTCCGCCCGCATCGAGTACCGCGGCATCGATTCCGCGGCCAACCCCTACCTTGCCTATGCCGTCCTGCTCGGTGCAGGGCTGAAGGGCATTGAGGAAGGCTACGAGCTGCCGGCAGCCGCTGAGGACGACGTCTGGTCGCTCAGCTCGGCCGAGCGCCGCGCCATGGGCCACGATCCGCTGCCGGCAAGCCTGCACGACGCCATCCGCTCCATGGAGGACTCGGAGCTGATGCCGCAGATCCTGGGCGAGCAGGTCTACGAGCACTTCCTGCGCAACAAGCGCGCCGAATGGCAGGATTATCGGCTGCAGGTGACGCCCTACGAGCTGCAGCGCAACCTCGGCATCCTCTAGGTGCCAGGCGTGAGCCTGGCACGCCGCCTGATCGCGGCCGGATTCAGCGACCTGGAGAAGGGCGAACGGTTCCTTTCCGCGCGCGAACTCGAGGGCCTGGACCAGGACAGGCTCTTTGCCGGGCTGCACCTTGCGGCCAGTCCGGATACCGCGCTGCAGTCCCTGGTCCGGCTGATCGAAAAGCACCCGCAGCTGCGGGAGCTGGCGGACGCCGAGCCGGAGGCCAGCGAACCGATGTACCGGGTCCTGGGGGCCTCGGAGGCTTTGGGGGAGTTCCTCATCCGGCACCCCGAGCACCTGGAGGCCTTCGAGGTCCGCGCCAGTCCCGAGCCACTGCCGGCCAACCCGGGGCTGTTGCGCGCCACGCTCCTGCAATCCGTGGGGGCCGACCCCCGGGCGGCCCGTCCCGTGGCCGCCGTTACCGGCGTGGACGCCTATGCCGCCCTGCGCACCGCCTACCGGCGGGGACTTGTCGATCTCGCCGTCAAGGACCTGTGCGCCGCGGATCCGCTGGACTTCCTGCCATCGGTGGGCGGTGAACTGGCGGACCTTGCCGCTGCCGCCATCGAGGCTGCCCTCGCCGTCTCCCGGGCCGAGGCCGCGGACCAGCACAGCGCTGCCGATGTGGCCGACGTCGGCCTTGCGGTGATCGGCATGGGCAAATGCGGCGCCCGGGAGCTGAACTACATCTCCGACGTCGACGTCATCTACGTGGTGGACGCCGGCAGCCTGGAGGACGCCCACGCCAACACCATCGGCACGGCACTGGCGAGCGGGATCTCGCGGGCCATTTCATCAGTGGCCAGGGAGCCGGGACTTTGGGAGGTGGACGCGAACCTGCGGCCCGAAGGCAAATCGGGGCCGCTGGTCCGCACCCTCGCCTCCCACGAGACTTACTACGCCAGGTGGGCGGAAAGCTGGGAATTCCAGGCGCTCCTCAAAGCCCGTGCCATCGCCGGTGATGCCGCCCTGGGCCGCGCCTACGAGGACGCCGTGGCGCCGCTGATCTGGAACTCGGCCGGCCGCGAGGGCTTTGTCGAGTCCGTCCAGGCGATGCGCCGCCGGGTCACCGAGCACATCCCGGCCGCCGAGGAGCAGCGCCAGATCAAGCTGGGGCGGGGCGGCCTGCGTGACGTCGAATTCACTGTCCAGCTGCTCCAGCTGGTGCACGGCAAGGCGGATGAGACATTACGACGGCGGGACACCACCTCCGCGATCGCCGCGCTGTCAGCCGGAGGGTACATCGGCCGTTCCGACGCTGCCGCCTTCGACAACGCCTACCGCTACCTCCGGCTGCTGGAACACCGGATCCAGCTGTTCCAGCTGCGCCGCACCCACCTGATGCCCGTGGCGGAGCCTGCGCTGCGCTCACTGGCCAAAGCCGTGCTGGGCCCCTTCTCCAACGAGCGGCCCAGCCCGGACTCCCTGCTGTCCGCATGGCAGCGCACCAAGCGTTCCGTCCGTGAACTGCACGAGCGCATCTTCTACCGGCCGCTGCTGAACACCGCGGCCAAGCTCAGCAGCGAGGACGCCAGGCTCACGCCCGAGGCAGCGCAGGGACGGCTGGCTGCCCTCGGCTACCGGGACCCCCAGGGGGCAATGCGCCACATTGAGGCGTTGACGGCCGGGGTAAGCCGCCGGGCCGCCCTGCAGCGCCAGCTCCTGCCCATCCTGCTGGACTGGCTCGCGGAAGGCGTGGACCCGGATGCCGGCCTTCTTGCCTTCCGCCGCGTCAGCGAGGCCCTGGGCACCACGCACTGGTACCTGGGCATGCTCCGGGACTCCAACGCCGCGGCCGAGCGCCTGTGCCACATGCTCTCCAATTCGCGGCTGATCGCAGACCTCCTGGAAGTTTCGCCGGAATCCGTCGCCTGGCTGGGACAGGACAAGGACCTGGTGCCGCTGGGCTTCGAGGCCCAGTGGCAGGAAATCACCGCGAAGATGGCACGGCACGCGGACCCGGAAAGCGCCATGCGCCTGATCCGCCTGATCCGGCGGCGCGAAATCCTGCGCATCGCCATCGCTGATTCCGCCGGCCTCCTGGACCAGGAACGGGTAGGCGGGGCGCTGGCCGACACGGACCGCGCCGCCGTCCTGGGTGCCCTGCGGGTGGCAGAAGGCATTGTCTCCGCCGGCGGCCCGCTCAAGACCACGGTGCTGGTGGTGGCCATGGGCCGCCAGGGCGGCCGCGAGATCGGCTACGGGTCCGACGCCGACGTCATGTACGTCCACCGCGCACTGCCGGGCTTCTCCGAAGCGGAGGCGCAGGAACAGGCCGCCCGCATCGTTGCCAAGGTATCCAGCCTGCTCACGCAGCCGCTGAAGCCTGCCATCATGGCGGAACGTGTCCTGCAGATGGACGCCGACCTCAGGCCCGAGGGCAAGAACGGGGCCATGGTGCGCTCCCTGGACTCGTTCGCCGAGTACTACCGCCGCTGGTCCCTGATCTGGGAAGCGCAGGCCCTGCTGCGGGCACGCCCCATGGCCGGCGATGACGCCCTGGCCGCTGACTTCATCAGGCTCATCGATCCCATCCGGTACCCGGAGTCCGTCTCGGAGCAGGACGTGCGCGAAATCAGGCGCGTCAAGGCGCGGGTGGAGTCCGAACGGCTGCCGCGCGGCGCCGACCCCGCACGCCACCTCAAACTGGGCCGCGGCGGCCTCAGCGACGTCGAGTGGCTGGTGCAGCTGCTGCAGCTCCAGCACGCCGGTAAGCATCCGGAGCTCCGGACCACCTCCACCCTGGAGGCCCTGGCAGCCGCGGCGGAACTGGGCCTGTTGGACGGCGCCGATGCCCGGCTCCTCGCCGAGGCTTGGCGGCTTGCCAGCCGTATCCGGTCAGCCAATGTCATCTGGAGCGGCAAGGCCTCGGACGTCCTGCCCTCCTCGCGCCGCGATCTCGAAGCTGTGGCCCGCTGGTGCGGCTATGAACCGGGCCGCGCCGCCGCGCTGGAGGAGGACTACCTGAGGGTGAGCCGTCGGGCCAGGGCAGTCTTTGAACGCCTCTTCTATGGGCACTGAACCAGCGCCGTGGGTCTGGCTGGTCCCGCTGCGGGACCTTGATTCGGACGCCCGCGCCATCCAGTTGGGCGCCATCGCGGAAATGTCGCTGGTGCCGGGCCAGGACCGCTTCGTCGGCGACCCGCTGCGGATGGCCCTTGCGGGACTGGCGGAAGAATCACGACGGCCGTACGTGGTCGAGGCCGGAGGCAGCGCCGTCGGCCTGTTGACCTTGCAGTCCGGGGCGGCAACGCTTGCAGGCTGGCCTGACGACCACTCAGCATGGCTGCTGCGCGGGTTCCTCATCGACCGGCCCCACCAGGGCAGGGGCATGGGCACGCTCGCTGCCGCCGCCGCTGTGGAGGCCGGACGCAAGCTCACCGCGCGGCACCAAACTGGCGAGTCCGGCGTCGTACTGTCCGTCAACCAGGAAAACCCTGCGGGCCTGTCCGCCTACCGCCGCGCCGGCTTCGTCGACTCGGGACCGTATACCGGCGGGCCGGCAGGGCCCCAACGAACCATGTTCCGCAGCTTTTCGGCAACGGTACCGGCGTAACTCTCCGTACCGGCATTGCGCTTAGCAAGCGTTTGCCCGATCATGTGGATTGGCGGTGTTCTCCAACCTTGTTGGGGGGAAGGCTGGACAGTCTTCGTTCCGGGGGGCATTCGTCAGGGGGGCCGGCTCCCGGTCTCAGCACGTCTGGAGCCGGGCCCCCGCCTAACAGCTGCCGCCCGTGCCACTGAAGGAACGGGCAACGCAAAAGGCGGCCACCGGTTCATCACCGGTGGCCGCCTTTTACTGTTCAGGATTCCTGCTGGGCAGGGCTGGAACTAGACGCCGTAGTAGAGCTCGAACTCGTAGGGGTTCGGGCGCAGGGACAGCGGGCGGATCTCGTTTTCGTACTTGTACTCGATCCAGGTGTCAATCAGGTCCTGGGTGAAGACGCCACCGGCCTGCAGGAACTCGTTGTCCTCGCGCAGGGCCTCCAGTGCTTCCTCCAGGGTGCCCGGAGCCTTGGGGATGTCCTTGGCTTCCTCGGCAGGGAGCTCGTAGAGGTCCTTGTCGATCGGAGCCGGCGGCTCGATGCGGTTGCGGATGCCGTCAATGCCGGCCATCAGCTGCGCAGCGAACGCCAGGTACGGGTTGGAGGAGGGGTCCGGAGCGCGGAACTCGATGCGCTTGGCCTTCGGGTTGGAACCGGTGATGGGGATACGGATACCGGCAGAGCGGTTGCCCTGGGAGTACACCATGTTGACCGGAGCCTCGAAGCCCTTGACCAGGCGGCGGTAGGAGTTCACCGTGGGGTTGGTGAAGGCCAGGACGGCGGAGGCGTGCTTGAGCAGGCCACCGATGTACCAGCGGGCGGTGTCGGACAGGCCGGCGTAGCCCTTCTCGTCGTAGAACAGCGGCTCGCCACCGTTCCAGAGCGACTGGTGGCAGTGCATGCCGGAGCCGTTGTCACCGAAGACCGGCTTCGGCATGAAGGTGACCGACTTGCCCCACGCGTCAGCGGTGTTCTTGATGACGTACTTGAACTTCTGCAGGTCATCCGCAGCGTGGGTCAGGGTGGTGAACTTGTAGTTGATCTCAGCCTGGCCGGCGGAGCCAACTTCGTGGTGGCTGCGCTCGACCTCGAGGCCGGCTTCGTCCAGGGCAACACACATGGCGTCGCGCAGGTCAGCCTGCTTGTCCTGGGGAGCAACCGGGAAGTAACCGCCCTTGACGGCCGTCTTGTAGCCGAGGTTGCCGCCTTCTTCCTCGCGGCCGGTGTTCCAGTAGGCTTCCTCGGAATCGATCTTGTAGAAGCTGCCCTGCGGGGAGGACTGGTACTGGACGTTGTCGAACACGAAGAACTCAGCTTCGGGGGCGAAGAACGCGGTGTCGGCGATGCCGGTGGAAGCCAGGTAGGCCTCAGCCTTCTCGGCTACGCCGCGGGGATCGCGGTGGTACGGGTCTCCGGTGCGCGGGTTGACGATCGAGAAGTTCAGCGCGAGGGTCTTCTCCATGCGGAAGGTGTCCAGGAACGCGGTGGTGACGTCCGGGATCAGCTGCATGTCAGATTCGGCGATGCCCTGGAAGCCACGGATGGAGGAACCGTCGAAGAGCTGGCCGTTGACGAAGAAATCAGCGTCAACACTCTTGGCGGGGACGTTGAAGTGCTGCTGGACGCCCGGAAGATCGGTGAAGCGGATATCGACGAACTTTACATCTTCGTCCTTGATGAACTTGAGGACTTCGTCCGCAGTCTTGAACATCTATGCTCCTAACGCATATGTAAATATCTGGCATGCAAGCCACATGATCCAGCGCAATCCAAAAGCAGGGAGAACGCGGGGTTTTCCCTGCTGCGTACCTGCCGGGGGATTGCTTGAAACTGCTAACAGACTATGGATGCGGCATTTCCCGTCCGTGTCCGCTTTGTTTCGGGCAGGTTACAGAATGCCCTGCTATGACCACGCTATCTTCCGTCCACACTGTGGTCGAGTCCTATCCACACTGTGGGCGCGCCGCCGTGCCGGGGATCGGTAAGCTTGGACGGTGGTAGATCGCAAAGACATTGGGTCCTGGCTCAGCGGACCGGACACCTCCGGTATTTCCAAATATCCGGGGGAGCGGCTGGGCCTTCCGGAGTCCGGTCCGGGCTCCATTGCCCGGGCGGGCCGCAGGATCGCAGCAATCTGCATCGACTGGGGGATCGCCCTGCTGATCAGCAACTTTGCCTTTGCCGGTGACTCCTGGGCCACCCTGGCGGTCTTCGCGATTGAGCAGATCCTGCTGGTGGGAACACTCGGATACAGCATCGGGCACCGGGTCATGGGCATCGCCGTGGTGAAGCCGGGAGGCGGCACCCCCGGACCCCTCGCGGCCCTGGTGAGGGCCGCGCTGCTCTGCCTGGTCATCCCCGCCGTGATCTCTGATCCGGATCAGCGCGGCCTTCACGACAAGGCAATGAACACGCTCCTCATCCGCCGCTGAGCACCGCGTGCCCCTTCTGCGCGTCCGCCGATTCCCTTAGCCGTTCACTTTCCGGTCCTTGCGCGCTGCCGGCGGAGGGCCGGCGCGTTGGTGATGACCACGCCGCCGATCACGATGGCGCCGCCCACCAGTTGCGCCGCTGTATGGACGTGCCCGGCGAGGATGGTGAGGACTGCTGTGAAGACCGTGATGAGGTTGAGGAACACCCCTGCGCCACCGGTGGGCAGGACCGTCAGGGCGCGGTTCCAGAGCAGGTAGGACAGCACCGACGGGAAGACGGCGATAAACAGCAGGGACGCCAGCGCGCTGCCGGTTGAGGGGAGGGCCAGTCCGCCTGTCAGGAAGCGGACCGGGGCCAGCAGGGCCACCGCTGCCGCTGCCTGGACAGCTGTGGCCGTGATCGGCGGGATTTTGGGGGCCAGGCGGCCGATGACTGTGTACGCCGTCCAGACAACCACGGCGCCCACCATCAGGACTTCGCCGGTCCCGAAACCGGCGGAGAGCAGCCTGCCGGCATCCCCTCCGCTGATCACGATCAGGACGCCGGCCAGGGCCAACAGGACGCAGGAGGGAGAGGACCGCGACCATTCGCTTACGGCCCTGGGCGCGTGGGGAGGACGGCCCTCCCTTGGCTGACGGCTGTGCCTGCAGTCCTGCATCAGAGGAGTCCACGGTCAGTGATGCGTCCGCCTACGCCCGGCTGGACGCAAGTTCAGCGGCAGGCGCTTCTGCCCCCGGGGCGCTGAGGAAACCGCGCCGTCCGGCCCAGCGCTCAAAAAGGAGGGTGGCGAACGGGAAGACGGCGGAGACGCCCGCCAGCAGAGCCACCATGAAGGGCCAGCGCTGCACCCGCCACAGCATCAGCGCGGCAACCCCATAGCCGACAAACAGCGCGCCGTGCACAGGTCCCGCCACCTGGACGCCAAGCTCAGTGGTTCCGGCGATCCATTTGAAGTACATCCCGGCCAGGAGCGCGGCCCAACTGCAGGCCTCGGCCACTGCGAGGATACGGAAGGCGCGGATCACGGTTGTCCTGGGGTTCATGGTCACGTCCTGTCATGGGTGGATGTCTGGGTCCGGCAGTGGGGGAAGGGGTGCGCCGTTAAGGCGCGCAGGCGGTTTAGGCTAGCGGTTCAGGCAAGCGGTTGGGGCGCAAGAAAAAACGCCCCGGCCGGCAGTGCCGGTACCGGGGCGTTCCCACCAGCTAGCGTCCGCGGTTGGGACGGGCCTTGTAGGGATCGATGCCCTTGGGAATGGGAAGCCGGGTACCCATCGAGGCGATGCGCTTGGACACGGTGCTGACTTCCAGCTTGGTCAGTTCATTCTTCATCTTGCCCATGTGCTTGGCCACCTGGCTCAGCGGCACCTGGCCTTCGCCGTGCCCGGTCTGGATGGTGTGCACAGGAACGTTGGGCAGGATGCGCGCCAGGCGCTTGCGCTCAGCATCGAGCAGCGGCTTCACGCGGTGGGCGGGGCCTTCACTGACAAGGACGACGCCGGGCCGGCCCACGGCGCGGAACACGGCATCCTGCGTGCGCGGATTGACCGCCACGGGCTGTTCCTCGGTGATCCAGCCACGGCGGAGCGTGCCCAGGGCAGCGCCGGAGGCGCCGGGCTGGTTTTCGATCTGTGCAAAGGCGGCGCGTTCGGCCCGGCGGGACAGGATGAAGGTGGCCGCCAGCAGGCCCAGCGGAATGCCGATGATCAGGCCGGTAATCCAGTTGTCCAGCCAGAAGCCCACCAGGAAGCTCACCGCCACAACGCCCAGGAACGCCAGCAGCATCAGCCACGGAACCATGGGGTCGTGGCGGCGGGTCATGGTGAAGACCTCGCCGATCTGCTTAAGCCTGCTGGGCTTCTTGGCCTTTGCTTCCTTCGGCTTGCGCGTGAAGAGGCCGCGCTTCACCGCGCTTGAGCCAGACGGGGTGGAGTTGCTGGAGTCAGGGGATTTCGCCATAGTGCCTCAATTCTACGTGACAAAAGCCAAGGGCCGGACGCTGGAATCTTCCGGCGTCCGGCCCTTGGCCAGTTCATGGCAGGAGGTCAGGAATGTGCTGCCAGGAGGGTGGCGGCTTCCTGGCGGGTGGTGCCGGAGTCCTGGATGCCGTCGGCGATGTGGGCGAGTTCGGCGGGGATGTCGCGGCCTTTTTTGCGCATGGCGGTGGCCCAGAGCCGCCCGGCGCGGTAGGAGGAGCGGACCAGGGGGCCGGACATGACGCCGAGGAAGCCGATTTCCTGGGCTTCGTGCTGGAGGTCCACGAATTCCTGGGGTTTGACCCAGCGGTCCACGGGCAGGTGCCGTTCGGAGGGGCGCAGGTACTGGGTGATGGTGATCAGGTCGCAGCCGGCGGCGTGGAGGTCGCGGAGTGCTTCGCTGATTTCTTCGCGGGTTTCGCCCATGCCCAGGATGAGGTTGGACTTGGTGACCATGCCCAGGTTCCGGCCCTGGGTGATGACGTCCAGGGAGCGGTCGTAGCGGAACGCGGGGCGGATCCGCTTGAAGATCCGGGGCACGGTTTCCACGTTGTGCGCGAAGACCTCGGGGGCGGAGTCGCAGATGGCCTTGATGTGCTCGGGTTTGCCGGAGAAGTCCGGGATGAGCAGTTCCACGCCGGTGCCGGGGTTCAGTTCGTGGATTTTGCGGACGGTTTCGGCGTAGAGCCAGACGCCTTCGTCTTCCAGGTCGTCGCGGGCGACGCCGGTGACGGTGGCGTAGCGCAGCTGCATGGATTGGACGGAGCGGGCCACCTTGGTGGGTTCGAACCGGTCCAGGGGTGAGGGTTTGCCGGTGTCGATCTGGCAGAAGTCGCAGCGGCGGGTGCATTCGGAGCCGCCGATCAGGAAGGTGGCTTCCTTGTCTTCCCAGCATTCGAAGATGTTGGGGCAGCCGGCCTCTTCGCAGACGGTGTGCAGGCCTTCCTTTTTCACCAGGTTCTTGAGTTGGACGAATTCCGGGCCCATCTGGACCTTGGCCTTGATCCACTCCGGTTTGCGTTCCACCGGGACCGCAGCGTTGCGCTGCTCAATCCGCAGCATCTTCCGGCCTTCAGGTGCCAATGTCACAGTAGAGCTCCTTCAGGGCTCGAAACCAATGCTTCTTCATGCTTGTGGAATTCCTCCACGAAACGGTCCACGATATCCGCGGGCCGAATGTCCCGGCCTGTTTCCAGGGACATGGTGGTCACGCCGGCGTCGGTGATGCCGCAGGCGATGATCTGGCCGTAGGGTGCCAGGTCGTTGCTGCAGTTGATGGCAATGCCGTGCATGGTGACGCCGTTCAGGACCCGGATGCCGATCGCCGCGATCTTGCGGTCGGGGCCCTTGGCGTCAGCCTTGATCCACACGCCGGCCCGGCCCTTGATGCGTTCGGCCTTGATGCCATAGTCCGCCATGACCGTGATCATGATGTCTTCCAGCCGCTCCACGTAATCCCGGATGCCTGCGCGGTTCCTAAGCTTCAGGATGGGGTAGGCAATCAGCTGGCCCGGCCCGTGCCAGGTGAGTTTGCCGCCACGGTCCACCGCAACCACCGGCGTACCGTCAAACGGCCGCTCATGGTCCTCGGTCAGCTTGCCGGCCGTGTAGACGGCGGCGTGCTCCAGAAGCAGGACTGTGCTGGGTGCAGCTCCGGCGACAACCTTGTCATGGAGTTCGCGCTGGGCGTCCCAGCCTTCCATGTAGTCAACGAAGTCAGGGGCAAGACCCAGCTGTGAAAACTCAAGAGTCATGGCATCCAGCTTAGACCCCGCAGCCGCACCGGCCCGGTTTAGTGTCCAAGCTCACCGGCGCCCCGCTTTGTGACCGCGGCGGGCACGCCTGTGGATAACTTCTGCAGCAGGGCCGAAACTCGACTAGACATGCAGTATGGACGATGCACAGGCGCCGGAGGTTCCCGGTTATGACGTCGGCAGGTTGCTGGGCCGGGGCGGCAGTGCCGACGTGTGGCTGGCCAGGGAACAAAGGACCGGCAGGGATTGCGCGCTCAAATGCTTCCGCGGCGCAGGCCGCCGGTCCCTGGGCAGCACGGCCGTCAGCGAAGAGGATGTGCGGCGGGAGATCCGGATCCTGTCGGTCCTGGACCACCAGCACCTCATCACGGCGCACGACGTGGTCCGGGTGGCAGGGCCCGGCGGCGGTACGGCCTTGACCATGGATTATGCCGCCGGCGGCTCGCTGGCCCAGTTGGTGTCTGCCCGTGGCAGGCTCACCGTAGGCGAGACGGTTACCGTCCTGACTCCCATCTTCCAGGCCCTGGGCTACCTGCATGGAAAAGGCTTCACGCACTCGGATGTCTCGCCCGGGAACGTGCTGTTCACGGGGCAGGGCAAGCCCATGCTCTCCGACCTCGGCGTCGCCAGGATGCTCGGCGACCCGGGCAGCGCGGCGACCTTTGGAACTGGCGGATTCCTGGATCCTTCCCCCGTGGACGCCGTCCGCGCCGGCCTCCAGCCAGGACGCGATGTGTTCTCCGCGGCGGCCCTGGGCTGGTTCTGCCTCACGGGTGAGGTGCCCGGCCGCACTGCCGATCGTCCGCCGTTGTCCCTCCTGGTTCCAGGTGTCCCCAAGGATCTGGCGGCTGCCCTGGAAGCAGGACTGAACGAGGACCGGAGGCTGCGCCCTGACGCGGTGTCGCTGGCCGCGGCCGTTTACCGCAGCGCCGAACCCCAGCCGGTGGACCTCTCCGATGCCGTCCATCCCACCGTCCTGCCAGAGCTGCTGACACGGCGGCACGTTCCCGGTCCGTCCAAGGGCGGCAGCCTTCGCATGAAACTCCAGGGCATGCGCCGCCGGATGGAAACCTGGCGCTGGCCAGCGCGGCCGGTGCCGGCGCCGAACACCGCCCTGCCGCAGTCAAGCGCCCTGCCGCAGTCAAGCGCCCTGCCGCCGTCAAACGCGGCGCCTGCGCCGCGCGGAAGGCACGCGGATGGGACTGTTGCCGGCCGGGGCACTCGGGTGGTGGTGAGTGCAGTCATGCCGGCAGTTGCTGCGTTGGCAGCCGGAATATGGTGGTTGTCCGCGGCCGCCGGCCAGGGGGCGGGCCAAGGGGCGGGGCCGGATGGTCCCGCAGCCGGTCGGCCGCCGGTGTCCGCAGCCGCATCCGGGACTGTTGCCGGCGGGACGGAAGCGGTTGGTTCCGTTGACGAGGCCCGGCAGCGGGCAAGGGCTACTGATCCCGTGGTTGCCGTGCAGGGGCTGGCGGCACTGCGGGATTATGCCTTCAGAGCAGGCAGGTTGGAGCTGCTGGGGGACGTGAACGCCGCCGGGTCACCTGCAGCTGCCGCCGACGAGCGCATCGCCGGCCAACTCCACCCTTCCGGGCACCGCCTCGCCGGATTTACCAGCACGCTGTCCGGGGTGGCGGCCGAAGACGGCGGGACCCCGGACCGGGCGGTGCTGGCGGTGACATCGGCCACCTCCGGGTACCAAACACTCGATGCGGCGGGTGCTGTGCTGGCAGCGGGGGCTCCCAGCCCGGAACGGCGGCTTCGGCTGGTCCTGGTGTTCGTGGACGGCCAATGGCGGGTCAGCGACATTCTGGCGGTCCGCGCGCCCGGGGAAGGGCCGGGCTAGGCGGCGGGGTCCTGGCCGGCCACCCAGCGGGCGGCGTCTTCCAGGCGCCCGTGCTGCCATTGGAATCCGGCCGAGGACAGGACTGCCGGTTCCATCCGCTGGCTGTGCAGCAGCAATTCCTCGCCGAGGCCCGGCATCACCGTGCGCAGCACGGGGGCCGGGACCCTGAGTATGGCGGGCCGGTGCAGGGCGTGGGCCAGCGCCGCGACGATCGTGTTGACGTTCGCCTGCTCCGGCGCGTTCACATTCACCGCGCCGGAGACCGGTGTTTCGAGGAGGAAGAGGAAGGCGGCCGTAACGTCCGGAAGCGTTACCCAGGGCCAGAACTGGCGGCCGTTGCCGAACGGACCACCAACTCCCAGGCGCAGCAGTGGAAGCAGCTTTCCCAGCGCGCCACCGGAACGGCTGAACACCACCCCGGTGCGGGGCGTCACCACGCGTACGCCTGCCGGCGCCATCAGCGCAGCCTGCTCCCACTCAACGCAGATCTGCGCCAAAGTCCCGGAACCGGCGGGTGCGTCTTCACGCAGGACAGTATTGCCGGCGTCGCCGTAGAAGCCGGACGCCGACTGGCTGATGAAGGTTGCCGGCGGGGCATCCAGCTGTGCCATGGCCTGCACCAGTGTCCTGGTGGGCCCCAGCCGGGAACTGAACAGCTCCGCCACCCGCTTCCGCGTCCAGGGTCTGTCGCCGATTCCGGCACCTGCGAGGTTGACGACGGCGTCTGCCCCGGCAAGGACGCCGGGGTCCAGGACACCGGCCGCCGGATCCCAGCGGATTTCGGTGGCACCGGCAGGCGGCCGGCGGACCAGGGACACCACCGAATGGCCGGCACTGCGGAAGGCTGCGGACATGGAGCTGCCGATGAGCCCGGAGGCGCCGGCCATGACGATATGCATGGTCCATCTCACCACGGCAGCAAGGGCTGTGTACCTCCCGCGGCGCAGGGGAGGGGTTGACTATGATCGAACGATGACCTCTTCGAGCTACTTCCGTTTCCCGCATTTGCACGGCGATCTGGTCACTTTCGTGGCCGAGGACGACGTGTGGATTGCGCCCCTGGGCGGCGGCCGCGCGTGGCGCGTCTCGTCGCTCCAGCTTCCTGCCCGCAACCCGCGTTTCACCCCGGACGGCAAGCGCCTGGTCTGGACGGTTGTGCAGGGAACGGCGCCGGAAGTTGTGTCGGCACGGGTCGACGGCGGCGGGTACCGCCAGCTCACCTACTTTGGCCACAGCACCACGAAGGTCAAGGGATTCACTGCCGGCGGTTCGGTGGTGGTCACCAGCGCCTTCCGCCAGGCCGAAAGCCGGCACACCCACGCATACAGTGTCCCTTTGGAGGGCGGCTGGGCGCAGGAGCTCCCCTACGGGCCGGTGGAATCCGTTGCATTTGGCCCCGAGGTGGGCGACGAACGTCCCGTGGTGCTGGCCAGCGTGCTGTCCCGCGAACCGGCATGGTGGAAGCGGTACCGTGGCGGGACGGCGGGAAAACTGTGGATCGACCGCGACGGCAACGGGGAGTTCGAGCGGCTGCTGCCGGACGTTGACGGCAACCTCACCGATCCCCTGTGGGTGGACGGCCGGATTGCCTTCCTGTCCGACCACGAAGGCTACGGCAACCTGTACTCGGTCCTTCCCAACGGACAGGACCTGCGGCGCCACACCGACCACCAGGACTTTTACGTCCGGCACGCCGCCTCGGACGGCAAGCGCGTCATTTTCGAATCAGCCGGCGAACTCTGGGTCCTGAATGATCTTGGCTCGGAGGCTGTAAAGCTGGACATCACCCTTGGCTCGGCATCGCAGACCAGGCGTCCCGCCCTCCTCGATGCCGTCAAGCACCTGGGCGCGGTGGCGCCGGATGCGGCGGGGGCCGCCAGCGCGGTGGAGTCGCACGGAACCATCCACTGGCTGCGGCACAAGGACGGGCCGTCCCGCATCATCGAGGCCACCCCGGGAGTGCGGGCCCGGCTTCCCCGGCCCTTGGGGGATGGCCGCATCGCCTACATCGCGGACCACGACGGCGTGGAGGCACTGCATATCAAGGACATTGCCGCTCCAGTACCGCACGGCGCCGGGCACGCGCCGGCAAGCGGCGGCAAGGCCGGCGCAATTTCTGAAACTCCCGATTCTGAAAATCCCGCTCCCGCCGATACGGCACAGGACGGCGCGGCAGGGCCGGAAACGGTCAGCCTGCCGCAGCCTGTTCCCGCGTCCGGCGCGGCAGTGCTGTCCGGAGGGGCCGTCCACGTGCCCGCGGACGACGAACAGCAGGCAGATGTTGCACCGCAGGCCCCGGCCCCCGCGGCCGACGCCCAGGAACCCGCGGCAGAACCAGGCATCACCGTCCCCACGCCGTCACGCGCCAGTTCGCTGGAAGCAAGCCCCGACGGCCGCTGGGTTGCCCTGGGTACCTCGTTTGGCGACGTGCACGTCCTGGACACCCGCAGCGGAGATCTCTCGCGGGTGGCCAGCATTGGCGAAGGCAGCATCTCCGAGCTGGCATGGTCGGCGGACTCCCGCTGGCTGGCCTGGTCTGAACCGGTCACGTCCTTTGGCTCGCGCAGCCGGCTGCGCCTGGCCACCGTTGACCAGCTCGATGCCGAACCGGTGGACGTGACCGACGGACGCTTCCGCGACGCCTCGCCCGCCTTCACCCCGGACGGAAAGTTCCTCGCCTTCCTGTCCAACCGCAGCTTCGATCCCGTGTACGACGGACATTCGTTCGACCTCTCCTTCCCCAGCCCCATCAAGCCGTACCTCGTGGCACTGGCCGCGGAGACGCCGTCGCCCTTTGGCCCTTCCGTTGATCCCGCGGGCGCCGGGCCGGAAACCACAACGGACGCGGATGCCACAGCCGGCGCCGAAGCACGGGATGATGCCGTGCCTGCCGTGCACGTGGACGCGGAGGGCCTGGCGCACCGCGTCATCAGCGTTCCCGTGCCGCAGGGCAACTACAGCTCGCTGAAGGCCGTTGACGGCGCCCTCCTCTGGCTCGACTCAGCCCTGGCCGGCGTGACCGGCGACGGAAAGGCCAGCCAGGAGGACAAGGACGCCAGCCCCAGCCTGGTCCGGTACGACATCGGACGGCGCAGGCAGACCACCCTGGTGGACGCCGTGGACAGCTACCGGCTCTCCGGCGACCGCAGCAAGGTGGTACTGGTTTCCGACAAACAGGTCACCGTGGTGCCTTCTGACGCCAAGGCGGACGAGGACTCCGGCAAGGCAGTCAAAGTGGACCTGGGCCGCATCCGCGTCCTGATGGACCCGCTCAGCGTCTGGGGACAGGCGTTCGATGAAGCCTGGCGCCTGCAGCGGGACTTTTTCTGGACCGAGGACATGGCGGGGCAGGACTGGGAATCCATCCACGCCCGCTACCGGCCCCTGGTCGGGCGGCTGGGCTCCCACGATGACCTGGTGGACCTGCTGTGGGAACTGCACGGCGAGCTGGGGACATCGCACGCATACGTGCGCCCCGCTCCGGTTACCGAACGCGGCAGCCGGGGACAGGGCAGGCTGGGCGCAGACCTGGCGCACACCGCCCACGGCTGGGAAATCAGCCGCATCCTGGCCGGCGAGTCCTCCGACCCGCTTGCCATCTCCCCGCTGACCAGGCCCGGGGTTGGGGCCAAGGCGGGAGACATCCTGCTGGCCATTGACGGCGTCCCGTTGTCCGGAGCCGTCACCCCGGCCATGCAGTTGGTGGGAGCGGCCGGCCGTGCCGTGGAGCTGACCCTCCTCAACGGCCCGGGGCACGGCGGTGCCCAAGGCACCCAGCGCCGGGTCGCCGTCGTGCCCATCAAGGATGAGGAGCGGCTGCGCTACCAGGAATGGGTTGCCGGCAACCGGCGCACCGTCCGGGAAGCGTCCAACGGAACCTTTGGCTACCTGCATATCCCGGACATGATGGCCAACGGCTGGGCACAGCTGCACCGCGACCTCGATACGGAAACAGCACTTGACGGCCTGATCGTCGATGTCCGCCGCAACCGTGGGGGACACACATCGCAGCTCGTCGCGGAACTGATAGGCCGCAAGGTCACCGGATGGAGCATGCCGCGCGGGGAAAAGCCGCGGACCTACCCCCACCACGCACCCAGGGGGCCCGTGATCATCCTCGCGGACGAGTTTGCCGGGTCCGACGGCGACATCATCACCCAGGTCTCGAAGCTGCGTGGCATCGGCCCGGTCATCGGAACACGTACGTGGGGCGGTGTGGTGGGCATCGACAACCGGTTCGCGCTGGCGGACGGCACCGGCGTCACCCAGCCCCGCTATGCCAACTGGTTCAGCGGCGGCGTGGGGTGGAGCGTGGAGAACTACGGCGTTGATCCGGACATCGAAGTGACCTTCCCGCCGCACGCCTACGCCGCGGGGCGCGATCCCCAATTGGAGTACGGCATTGGGGCGCTGAAGGAAATGATCCAGGAACTGCCCACCGACCGGCCGCCGGCGCGTTCCGGCTACCGCCGGTTGAAGCCCGCTCCGCTGCCCGCCCGCCGGCAGGAGAGCTAGCCTTCCCCGGCAACAGCAAAGGCCCTGCCTCTCCGGGATTGCCCGGAAGGCAGGGCGTTTGCGTTGTGCAGACTGTAGCGCTCAGATCATGCGCTCAAGACCGGCGTCGCCTAGGACTGCAGGGTGGCGTCCAGGGTGATCTCGATGCCGGCCAGGGCCTGGGACACGGGGCAACCCTTCTTGGCGGCTTCGGCAATGCGCTGGAAGTCTTCCTGCGAGATGCCGGGGATGCGGGCCTCCAGGGTCAGGTGGCTGCCGGTGATGCCGGTGCCGGGCTGGAAGCCAACCTCGGACCTGGTGTTGACCTCCTCCGGCGTGAATCCCGCCTGGCTGAGTTCGTGGCTGAAGGCCATGGAGAAGCAGGCGGAGTGGGCTGCAGCGATCAGCTCTTCGGGGCTGGTCTTTCCCCCGGCAGCCTCCGTGCGCGCCTTCCAGGTGACATCGAAGGTGCCCAGGCCGGAGCTGTCCAGGGTGGTGTTGCCAGAGCCCTCGGTCAGGCTTCCGGTCCATACCGTGTGGGCGTTGCGTGTTGTAGCCATGTCTCTCCTCAGCGTCGATTCGATCCGG
Source organism: Arthrobacter sp. SDR-2R (assembly GCF_057747955.1). Classification (NCBI taxonomy): domain Bacteria; kingdom Bacillati; phylum Actinomycetota; class Actinomycetes; order Micrococcales; family Micrococcaceae; genus Arthrobacter; species Arthrobacter sp. SDR-2R. The sequence continues at coordinate 3,140,386 of NZ_CM173231.1, read as the reverse complement.
GCCCGGCACCCGCGGCCGGACCCACCGTTTTCCATCCTAGGGACCAGGCACCTCCTGTGCACGGATTGTCCGCTCTCAGAGGATTATGACCGGGGCCCCCGGGGTGGAGCGGTTACTGCCAGATGGTGGCGATGGCGATGTTGACCAGGGCCAGCCCGCCCACGCCATGGGCGAGCCCGGTGGAGACGGGCTGGCCGTTCTTGGCCTTGCGTGTCCCAATGACAGCCAGGACGGCGACCACGACGGCGATGACGAACTTGATGCCCAGCTTGGCGTAGTTGGGATCCTTGTCCGGCAGGAACGGCAGGATGCCCATCATGGCGATGCCGGTCAGCAGTTGCAGGAAGGCGCCGTCACGCTGGCGGGGGTGCACGGTGGGCGTCCGCATCGTGGCGATCCAGTAGCCCACGATCATGGCGGCTCCCACCACGTGCAGGAAAACCAGGATGTTGAAGAGAATATTCATGGCTCCAGCTTAGCCAGTCAGTTCTACGGCCCGTAGCAAAGCCACGCGCACGGGGGCTCCGGGCGCAGGCGGCTGCGTTGGTTAAACCGCGACGGCGGTGCCGGCTGCGGGAGGTTTCCCACCCATGCCGGCACCGCCGTTGTCGTATTGCTGCGGAGGCTAGAGCCCCAGGTCCGCTTCGAAAGCGCCTTCTTCGAGGCGTGCCTTCAGGGTCTGGAGGAACCGGCCGGCGTCGGCACCGTCCACCAGGCGGTGGTCGTACGTCAGGGACAGGTACATCATGGAGCGGATGGCGATCGAGTCGTCGCCGTTTTCGTCAGCAACCACGACGGGCCGCTTGACGATGGCGCCGGTGCCCAGGATGCCCACCTGCGGCTGGTTGATGATCGGGGTGTCGAACAGCGCGCCCACCGAGCCGATGTTGGTGATGCTGAACGTGCCGCCGGACAGTTCGTCCGGGCCGATCTTGCCGTCGCGGGTGCGGGAGGCAACGTCGGCGATCTTGCCGGCGAGGCCGGCAAGGTTCAGGTTGCCGGCGTCTGCGATGACCGGAACCAGCAGGCCCTTGTCAGTGTCGACGGCGATCGCCAGGTGTTCGGCGTTGTGGTAGGTGATTTCCTGCTTGTCCTCGTCGTAGGCAGCGTTGAGCTTGGGGTGCTGCTTGAGGGCCTCGGCCACGGCCTTGGCGATGAAGGGCAGGAACGTCAGCTTGGTGCCGTTCTGGGCCTGGAAAGAGTTCTTGGCCCTGGCGCGCAGCTTGGCGACCTTGGTCATGTCCACCTCGTGGACCTGGGTGAGCTGGGTGGAGATCTCCAGGGACTCGCGCATGCGCCGGGCAATGACCTGGCGGATGCGGGGAGCCTTCTGGGTGGTGCCGCGAAGCGAGGAGGCAGCTCCAGCCGATGCGGCCGGTGCGGATGCGGCAGGGGTTGCGGCCGGTGCGGCAGCGGGAGCCGCCTTGGCTTCAGCGGCGGCGATGACATCCTGCTTGCGGATGCGGCCGCCGACGCCGGTGCCGGACAGTGAAGTGATGTCCACCCCGTGCTGGTTGGCCAGCTTGCGGACCAGGGGAGTGACGTAGCCGGATTCGGACCCGTTGGCCGGTGCGGCCTCCTGGGCTGCAGGGACTGCAGCGGGAGCGGGGGCTGCCTTGGGCGCTTCCTGGGCGGGTGCCGGAGCAGCGGGGGCCGGGGCGGCAGCCGGAGCTTCCTGCTGGGGGGCTTCCTGCCGGGGAGCCTCGGCGGGGGCCGGTGCAGCTTGGGGAGCCGGAGCAGCGGCAGCGCCGGAGCCGATGACGGCCAGCACGGAACCGACTTCAGCGGTCTCGTCCTCATTGACCCGGATTTCCTGCAGCGTGCCGGCAACCGGGGACGGGATCTCGGTGTCCACCTTGTCCGTGGAGACTTCCAGCAGGGGCTCGTCGACCTCCACCTGGTCGCCAACGGCCTTGAGCCATCGGGTGACAGTGCCTTCGGTGACGCTTTCGCCCAGTGCGGGGAGGGTTACTTCATGGCTTTCGCCGCCGCCTGCGGCGGGTGCCTCCGGTGCCTCCGGTGCGGAAGGTGCCTGGGCCGGGGCTTCAGGAGCGGGTGCCTCGGTGGAAGGCGCCTCCGCAGGAGCGGGAGCTTCCTGGGCCGGTGTCGCAGCGGGAGCTTCCCCGGCTGGGGCGGAACCGCCGCCGGAGCCGTCACCAATGCGTACCAGGGGTGCGCCCACCTCGGCGGTCTCGTCTTCAGCGACCAGGATTTCTTCAATCACGCCAGCTACAGGAGAGGGGATTTCAGTGTCTACTTTGTCGGTGGAGACTTCGAGCAGCGGCTCGTCCACCTCTACCCGGTCACCTACCTGCTTGAGCCAGCGGGTGACGGTTCCTTCGGTGACACTCTCACCGAGGGCGGGCAAGTTAACGGATTCAGACATGTCGTCCCCGTTCTCCTTATTGATCTTTAGTGCGAATGATTGCTGCCTTGTTGGAAGCCTAGTGCACCCGGTCTGGACGACCGGGTGCACCGGGCCTGGTAATGCTGCGGAAAACTAGCCGTGCAGCGGCTTGCCGGCCAGTGCCAGGTGCGCTTCGCCGAGGGCTTCGTTCTGGGTGGGGTGGGCGTGCACCAGCTGGGCCACGTCCTCCGGGTAGGCTTCCCAGTTCACGATCAGCTGGGCCTCGCCAACCTGCTCGCCCATGCGTGCGCCGATCATGTGGACGCCCACCACGGGGCCGTCCTTCTGGCGGACCAGCTTGACCAGGCCGGAGGTACCCAGGATGGAGCTCTTGCCGTTGCCGGCCAGGTTGTATTCCTGGGTCTGCACCTGGTCTTCGCCGAACTTTTCCTTGGCAGCCTTTTCGGTGTAACCAACGGTGGCGATTTCGGGGTCGGAGTAGGTGACCTTGGGGATGTTGATGTCCTCGACCACCACGGGCTTCAGGCCGGCAATTTCCTCGGCCACGAAAATGCCCTGCTGGTAGCCGCGGTGGGCCAGCTGCACGCCGGGGACGATGTCGCCTACGGCGTAGATGTTGCCCACGCCGGTGTGCAGGCGCTCGTTGGTGATGACGAAGCCGCGGTCGATGGTGACGCCGGCCTCCTCGTAGCCCAGGTTGGCGGTGACGGGGCCGCGGCCGACGGCGACCAGCAGCAGGTCGGCTTCGAAGGTCTTGCCGTCCACCAGGGTGACCTTGACGCCGTCGTCATTCTGCTCAACGCCCTGGAAGAAGACGCCGGTGGAGAACTTGATGCCGCGCTTCTTGAAGGCGCGCTCGAAGTTCTTGACGATCGTTGCGTCCTCGTTGGGAACGAGGGAGGGCAGGCCTTCGACGATGGTGACGTCCACGCCGAACGACTTCCAGACCGAGGCGAACTCGACGCCGATGACGCCGCCGCCCAGGATGATGGCGCTCTTGGGGATGAAGTCCATGGTCAAGGCCTGGTCGGAGGTGATGACCTTGCCGCCGATTTCCAGGCCGGGAAGGGTGCGCGAGTAGGAACCGGTGGCCAGGACGATGTTCTTGCCCTTGTACGCGGTGCCGTTCACCACGACGGTGTCGGTGCCCTGCAGCTTGCCTTCACCCTCGATGACGGTGATGCCCTTGGACTTGATGAGTCCCTGCAGTCCCTTGAACTTGCCGGCGATGATGCCGTCCTTGTACGCGTTGACGGCGTTGATGTCGATGCCGTCCAGGGTGACGTTCACGCCGTACTTGGCGGAGTCACGGGCGTGGTCGGCCAGCTCTGCGGAGTGCAGCAGGGCCTTGGTGGGAATGCAGCCGTTGTGGAGGCAGGTGCCGCCCAGCTTGCCCTTCTCCACGAGGCCGACGGTGAGGCCGAGCTGTACCGCACGCAGCGCCGCAGCGTATCCGCCGCTGCCGCCACCGAGTACCAGGATGTCGAATTCTTGCGCAGTTGCCTGATCGGCCACTAAAACGCTCCCTCGCGTGAACGATGACGCGTTCTGCGCGCATCATCTGGTCTTGGAACTTGCACTGCCGTGATTATGTCAGCAGGGCAACTCTCTTGCATTTGTGACTACCGTGGTTCACCTTAGCGAACCACCTATCCATGCTCCACCTTGGCGCTGCGTTTGTGGAGCGCTTGTGTCCAGTGTCACGCGGCCCTGTGGCACAGCAATCACTGCACCGCAGGGCCGCGCGGCATGGGGCCTGGAGCCCGTGACCCAGGCAGCTTGCTCAGGCCGCGGCCAGGATGTCCTCCACGTAGGCAACCAGGGTACGGACAGTGCATCCGGTGCCCTGCTTGTGGGTGTAGCCGTAGGGGCTGCCGTTATTAAAGGACGGCCCCGCAATATCGATGTGCGCCCAGGGGATCTGTTCGCCCGCTTTGTCCTTACCCACGAATTCGCGAAGGAACACAGCAGCGGTCATCATGCCGCCGTGGCGTTCGCCAATGTTGGCCAGGTCCGCCACCTGGGAATCCAGGCTGGGGCGCAGCTCCTCCGGCAGGGGCATGGGCCAGACCAGTTCGCCGGTGCGGTCGGCCGCCGCCTTGAGGGCGCCCGTGACGCTTTCCGAGCCCATGACACCGGCAGTGCGGTTGCCGAGGGCGATGAGCTGCGCGCCGGTCAGCGTGGCCACGTCGATGATGGCGTCCGGGTATTCGCGGCTGGCTGCAACGATGCCGTCCGCCATGACCAAGCGGCCTTCGGCGTCGGTGTTGAGGACTTCAACCGTCTTGCCGCCGAACATGGTCAGCACATCGGCCGGGCGCGACGCGCCGCCGCCCGGCATGTTCTCCGCGATGCACAGCCAGGCGGTCGCCTTCACGGGCAGGCCCAGGCCGGCAAGGGCCAAAACAGTATTAAGTACGACGGCGGCGCCCGCCATGTCGCTCTTCATGTCGCCCATGTTCAGGGCCGGCTTGAGGGAGATGCCGCCGGTGTCGAACGTGATCCCCTTGCCGACCAGCGCAACCTTGGCGGTGGCCTTGGCGGGGGAGTACTCCACCTTAACCAGCCGCGGCTGGCGGGTGGAGCCCTTGCCCACGCCCATGATGCCGCCGAAGCCTTCCTTCTCAAGCCGCTTCTCGTCCCAGACGGTGACCTTGACGGGGAGGCCCTTGGCAAGGTCCTTGGCGGCCTCGGCGAAGGACTCCGGGTAAAGGTGGCTCGGCGGCGTGTTGACCAGTGAGCGGGTCGCGTTGACGGCTTTGGCCACCAGTCCTGCCCGCTTCAGTGCGGCGCCCAGGTCCGTGCTGCCTGCCAGTTCCGTGAAGATGACGGCATTGCGGACGGGATCCTTGAGCCCGTCCGTGGAAGACCGGAACTCGGTGAAGGCGTAGGCGCCCAGCGCGGCACCCTCGGCGACGGCCGAGACATCCTGCACCGTCGCCGTCGGGAACGCCAGGGTTACGGTGGCGAGGCCGGCCAGCTGCCGGACCGCGGATCCCGCTGCCCGGCGGAGTGCCTCACCGGTGAGCGGTGTGCCTTCCGGCACCTTTCCCACTCCGGCGAGGACCAGGATGCCGGCGCCGGTTTCGGGCAGTCCCGGGAGGCGGACCAGCTGGTCCGCCGCGCCGGTAACTCCGAGTGCCTTGAGGGAGTCAGCCAGGGCCTCCGCGGACTTCGCCGTCAGCGGGTTGTCCAGCAGGACGGGCCCGTCGCTTCCCTGCCCCACCCCGATCACCACGGCATCGCTGGGGTTCCTCTTAAGGTCCCGCGAGACGGTACTAAGGTTGACTTCAGTATTCTTGACCACAGGGATGAGTCCTCAATTCTCGAAACGATCGGGCAGGGATGCATGTTGGGCGCTCTGCCATGGTGGCCCGGATCCGGCCGTTCTGGACGGTGCCCGGGTGGTTGCAAGCCCGCCTGGCAGGCCAGTTCCGATCGTAGCCGTTCCCCTGCGGAGCGACAGAATTTCCTGAGACGTGCGCCACACCGCGGCCCGGAATGCCGGGTGCCCCTGCGGCGTTATGAATGATGTCCACCCGTACCCCTGAAAGGAACACGCCGTGCTTGAACGGATTTCCGGCTCCCTGCTGGACCCCGACGCGCTCTATGCCAGCAACATCGAGCTGTTCCACAGCCCGGAGCTGCAGGGGCTGAACCTGGTCATGGGTTTCACCGGGTTCGCCGACGCCGGCCATGTGGTGAAGCAGATCAACGCCGAGCTGCTGGACACCCTCGACGCCCAGCCCGTGGCGGTCTTCGATGCGGACCAGTTGATTGACTACAGGTCCCGCCGGCCGCACCTGAGTTTCGTGGAAGACCACATCCAGGACTACCAGGAGCCCCGGCTGGCACTCTACCGACTGGTGGACGGGCTGGGGAAGCCATTCCTCCTCCTGGCCGGCTTCGAACCTGACCTGCAATGGGAACGGTTTGCCCGTGCCGTGGTGAACATCGTGGAAAAGCTGGACGTCAACCTGGTCACATGGATCCACTCCATCCCCATGCCCGTGCCGCACACCCGGCCCGTGGGCGTGACGGTACACGGGAACCGGCCTGAGCTGATCGAGGGCATCTCCGTGTGGAAGCCCACCGTTGAAGTTCCCGCCGCTGTTGGCCACATCCTGGAGCTGCGCCTCGTGGAGGCGGGCCGCAATGTTGCCGGCTACGTCATCCACGTCCCGCACTACCTCGCCGAGGCCGAGTACCCCACCGCCGCCGTCGCCGGCCTGGAATACCTTGGCGCCGCAACGTCCCTGATGCTGCCCACCGACCGGCTCCGTGAGTCCGGGCGCGAGGTCAGCCGGCAGATTGCCCAGCAGATCGAGGCGTCCGAGGAGGTCCAGCAGGTGGTCTCCCGCCTCGAGACACGCTACGACGAGAAGGCCGACGGCATCGTCCGCCGGTCGCTCCTGGCCAACGAGAACGACGAGCTTCCCGACGCCGACGACCTGGGTGCCGCCGTGGAGGCCTACCTGGCCAGGGAGAACCCGGGGCAGTAGCGGGACGTCACGGCTTCCGGGCTGCGGGCGCGCGCCGGGCATAATGAACTGGTGACTGCTCCCCGCGCCTGGCTTATCTGGACCATTGGAATTTTCGGGTACCTGGTGGCCGTGGCGCAGCGGACCTCCTTCGGCGTGGTGGGGCTCGAGGCCACGGAGCGGTTCCACGCCACGGCGTCCGCCATCTCCTTCTTCACCGTCCTGCAGCTGCTGGTGTACGCCGGGCTCCAGATCCCGGTGGGCCTGCTGGTGGACAGGTTCGGCTCGCGTGCCATGATCGCAGGCGGCGCTGTCCTGATGGGACTCGGACAGGTGCAGCTGGCCTTCGCCGAGAGCATCCCCGGGGGAGTCCTTGGCCGTGTCCTGGTGGGCGCCGGCGACGCCATGACCTTTATCTCGGTGATCAGGCTCATCCCGCTGTGGTTCGCCCCCGCCCGCGTCCCCCTGGTCACGCAGTTGACCGGCATGTCCGGCCAGTTGGGTCAGCTGTTCAGTGTCCTGCCCTTCGCGCTGGTCCTGCACCTGTCCGGCTGGACCCCCGCTTTCCTGATGCTGGCAGGAATGTCCGCACTCGCCGTCGTGCTGGTACTCCTGCTCCTGCAGGATGTCCCACCGGGGACCGAACGGCCGCACGCCCGGCAGGGGCTCAAGGCCACCGGCGCCTCACTGGCCCGTGCCTGGAGCCAGCCCGGAACCCGGCTGGGAATGTGGAGCCACTTCACCATCCAGTTCAGTGGCACCGTCTTTGCCATGACGTGGGGCTACCCGTTCCTGATCTCGGGCCAGGGCCTGGACGCAGCCACCGTCGCAGCGCTGATGGCCCTGTACGTTGCCGCAGCCATGGCAGTGGGCCCGTTCATCGGGCGCTTCGTTTCGCGCCATCCACTGCGCCGTTCCACCATGGTGCTGCTGATCGCCGGCGCCACCGCCACGGCATGGGCCGCGGTGCTGCTGCTGCCCGGGCGCGCTCCGCTGTGGCTGCTGGCAGGCCTGGTGGTGGTGCTCGCAATCGGCGGCCCCGGTTCCATGATCGGCTTCGACTTCGCGCGGACCTTCAACCCCGCGCACCGGATCGGCACTGCCACCGGCATTGTCAACGTTGGTGGCTTCATCGCTGCCCTGGTCTCCATCTTCCTGATTGGCCTTGTGCTCGACGTCCTGAACGCCACCGGGTTTTCACAGGGGGTGCTCTACGGCCTGGCACCCTTCCGGCTGGCTTTGAGCGTCCAGTTCCTGCTCCTGGGGATTGGTGCCGCAGCCATCCTGGCCTCCCGCCGGAAGGTCCGCCGGCAAATGGCCGCCCAGGGCATCGTGGTTCCGCCGCTGCGCAGCGCCATCGCCCGGCAGCGCCGTGAAAGTCTGGCCCGCCGCCGCCAGCCGACGCCCACGGACGACTGAGCCACTCCCGTTCGCGGGTTCCCCGCACTCTTCCTCCACGGCACCGGTTACCCACATAGCCGGACTGGCCACTGCCCGCGCCCCCGCCGGCGGCGAATGCTGGAGCCATGACAGGTTCAGAACGATTAATAGTGCGCGGCCCGGAAGACATCCTTGGCTTCATTCCGCATTCGCTCGGGTACTGGCCAGCTGCCAGCCTGGTGGCCATGACGCTGCACGGCACCACGCTCGGAGCCACACTCCGGCTTGACCTTCCGGGCCCGGCGAACCAGGCCGACCCCGCCGCGTTTGCCCGTGCCGTCCGGCGCTACCTTGAATCAGACCAGGACGCTGACGGCTCTTTGCTGGCTGTCTTCACCAGCGACGCCGGAATGGGACCGCCATCCGCCTACGACCTCCTGGTCGACACGGTGCGACGTGCGCTGGACCAGGCCGGGATGCCTGTCCGCGATGCCTGGTTGGTGGGCGATGAGTACTGGCGGGACGCCCTGTGCAGCGACGCCTCCTGCTGCCCGCTTCCGGGACGTCCCGTGCAGGAGATCAGGGACAGCATGCTGAATACGGAGATGGTCTACCGGGGCAGCAGCATTGGACCCGCGCCACGAGCGGGGAGCCAGCCGGAAGCCCCGGTCCCTGCCATGCACCTGGCGGCCGTCCTTGAGGCACAGGCCGGCTGGGAGGACGAGCTCGGCGGGCAGTCCCGCAGCAGGGCACAGTTCAACGCGGTGCTTGACTTCTGGGAGTTGCTGCTGGAGCGGAGCCATGACGGGCAGTGGATTCCGGACGTTGAACGGGACGCCTTCCTGCGCGCCACGCTGCTCGTTCCCACCTGGCGCGACGCCCTGCTCGTGATGGCTGCGGCGGGACGGGCCGCCGCGGAGGCAGGCGCAGAACAGTTCGGCGTCCTTTCCGAGGACGGGGGCGACGTTTCCGCAGTGGCGCTGCCGTTGCTGCCTCCGCCGGGATTCGCCGGCCGGCAGCAGCGCCGGGCGGGCGGTGCCGCTTCCGGCGCTGTTCCTGCCGGCTATGGCGAGGTCCTCATGGGCCTGGCGCCGGCCGCGCCGGACTGGGCCGGACTGGACGCGCTGGACCGGATTCTGGGGCACCTGGCAGTGTTGGGCGGACACCCGGCCGCAGCAGCGCTCACGCTCCGAGGATGGGTGGCCTGGTCCCGGGGACGCGGCTCCTACGCGGCTGCCCACTTGGGCCGGGCGCTTGAGCTTGAACCGGAGTACCGGCTTGCCGAGCTCCTGCTGGATATCGTGGGCAGGGGGACGCTTTGTGGCTGGGCCGCCCGGAAGGAGGCGGCCTGGCAAAAGTTCCCGAAGGATCCTGCTGGGGAGAAGGAGAAGCTGTGAGCCGGACCCGAGCGTCGTGAAGCCGGCCGGACATGCCCCGGCCGGGCCGGGCCCGCCGGGGCAGCCGTAACGGATGGCGGCAGGGGAGGTTGGATCCGGGCAAATCGTGAGACAATGGATGCCGAGACCCGGTTGGGTCCGTGTATCGAGTGCTTGTAAGCGTCCCCGCAAGGGAACATTACAGCCACTCCGGGAGTTGTCTTAAGTGACTCTGCCGGCCGTGGTGGTGCTTGGTTTCCACCACGGACTTGACAGGGTCATAGTGGTGTTGCCCGTATGGTGATTCCACAGACCACCGCTAGAAAGGTTTTCTGTGACCCCGTCTTCCACGAAGAAGGATTCCGCCGCCCAGGATGTCTTGTCCCCTGAGGAGAAGCAGGCCGCGACCAATGCCAAGCGGGCAGCTACGCGGGCAGCCAACAAGGCTTCGGCCGGCGAGGCTGCAGGCGACAGCAAGCGCGAGCCCAAGAAGCGTGGGCCCAAGCCCGGCGCCAAGGCCGCAGCCGAGGCTGCGGGAAAGTCCGCCGCCGGTGACGTTGACCCGGACGAGGTCGAAGACGTCGAGGAAGACCTCGACGACATCGTCCTCGAAGGTCCGGACGCAGCAGAGGACGTCGACGCCGACCCCGTCAAGGGTGCCGCCGGCAGCGGCAAGGGCTTCGTCTACTCCGATGCAGACGACGACGACGCGCCCGTGCAGCAGGTTATGTCTGCCGGCGCCACGGCCGACCCCGTCAAGGACTACCTGAAGCAGATCGGTAAGGTGGCGCTGCTCAATGCGGAGCAGGAAGTCGACCTTGCGCTGCGGATCGAGGCCGGGCTGTTCGCCGAGGAAAAGATCGCCGCGGACGACGGCTCCATGGATCCGAAGTACAAGCGTGAACTCGAATTCATCATCCACGACGGCAAGCGCGCCAAGAACCACCTGCTGGAAGCCAACCTCCGCCTGGTGGTCTCTCTGGCCAAGCGCTACACCGGCCGCGGCATGCTGTTCCTGGACCTGATCCAGGAAGGCAACCTTGGCCTGATCCGCGCCGTGGAGAAGTTCGACTACACCAAGGGCTTCAAGTTCTCCACCTACGCCACCTGGTGGATCCGCCAGGCCATCACCCGCGCCATGGCCGACCAGGCCCGCACCATCCGTATCCCGGTGCACATGGTCGAGGTCATCAACAAGCTGGCACGTGTACAGCGCCAGATGCTGCAGGACCTGGGCCGCGAACCCACGCCCGAAGAACTGGCACTGGAACTGGACATGACGCCGGAAAAGGTGGTCGAGGTCCAGAAGTACGGCCGCGAGCCGATTTCGCTGCACACCCCCCTGGGTGAGGACGGCGATTCCGAATTCGGCGACCTGATCGAGGACTCGGAAGCCGTTGTTCCGGCTGACGCCGTGAGCTTCACCCTCCTGCAGGAACAGCTGCACTCCGTCCTGGACACCCTTTCCGAACGCGAGGCCGGCGTGGTTGCCATGCGCTTTGGCCTGACTGACGGACAGCCGAAGACTTTAGACGAAATCGGAAAGGTCTACGGCGTCACCCGCGAGCGGATCCGCCAGATCGAGTCGAAGACCATGTCCAAGCTCCGGCACCCCTCCCGGTCGCAGGTGCTGCGGGACTACCTGGACTAACCTCTTCCGCACGACAAAACAGGGGCCGTTCGGGAACCCACTGCACGGTGGATTCCGGAACGGCCCCTGTTTGTTTATGAGCTCCCTCCGTGCGGCTGAAGGCCTGCGGGGCCCGTTAAACGCCTGCGGGGCCTTTCCGTGGTGGAAAGGCCCCGCAGGGTTCGTTGTTACCGATGCCTCATCTAGTCGATTTCCACGGCAGCTTTCTCGTGAAGCTTTCCCGTCTCGTCGTGCCAGCCGGAGCTCAACGGCTTGAGCGTCGCCTCCACTGCACGGGCGTGGTGGCCGCAGAACAACAGCTCACCGCCGGAGGACTCGAGTACAACCCGGACATATGCCTGAGCTCCGCAACGGTCGCACCGGTCGAGTGCGTTTAGTGTGCGGTCTGCCACTGCTGTTGTCATGTCGGCCTCCTTAGTAGATCAGTACATCTATATAACCAGTATTCGTATCCGATCCATCGCAAGGATGGGGCAAGTTCGCTGTCCGCGTATCCGCAAGGTTAGGTCAAGAATTGCCCAGTTCCGCGGATCACGGAGGCTGGTGGCGCGGCGCACAAGGCGCTGCGGGTGTGGCAGACGGCTGTCGCCGCTGCCGCCGACTACCCTAGAAGGTGCGGTCCCAGCGCCGCTTCCACGTCCCTGAAGGAGTTCATCACCAGTGGCACCAAGCTCTGAGTACACCGCCCGGCACCTTTCCGTACTGGAGGGCCTCGAAGCCGTCCGCAAGCGTCCGGGCATGTACATCGGCTCAACGGACTCGCGCGGCCTCATGCACTGCCTCTGGGAGATCATCGACAACTCCGTGGATGAGGCGCTTGCCGGGTTCGGCCACGACATCCGCATCATCCTCCACGCGGACAACTCTGTGGAGATCCACGACGACGGCCGCGGCATCCCCATCGACAAGGAACCCAAGACGGGGCTCACCGGCGTCGAAGTGGTGTTCACCAAGCTGCACGCCGGCGGCAAGTTCGGCGGCGGCTCCTATACCGCCTCCGGCGGCCTGCACGGCGTTGGAGCGTCAGTGGTCAACGCTCTCTCGTCGCGCCTGGACGTCGAGGTGGACCGCGGCGGCAAGACCTACCGGATGTCCTTCCGGCGCGGCGAGCCCGGACGCTTCAAGGACACGGGGTCCCGCCCGGACCCCGCAGCGCCGTTCACTCCGTTCGTCGATGACTCGGTACTGGACATTGTGGGCAAGGCCAAGCGCGGAGTCACCGGGACCCGGATCCGCTACTGGGCGGACCGGCAGATCTTTACCCCGGATGCCAAGTTCTCCTACGAGGACCTTGCTGCCCGCGCACGCCAGACCTCCTTCCTGGTGCCCGGCCTCAAGCTCACCGTGCGGGATGAGCGCAAGCTCCCCGGAACCCCGGGAGAAGCCGGCCCGCACGAGGAGGTCTTCCACCACGACGGCGGCATCTCCGAATTCGCCGAGTTCCTGGCCGCGGACCCGGCGGTGACCGACGTGTGGCGGCTGCATGGATCAGGGAAGTTCAAGGAGACCGTCCCGGTCCTTGACGAACGGGGGCACAGCCAGCTGGCCGAGGTCGAACGTGACTGCGAAGTGGACGTTGCACTCCGCTGGGGCATCGGCTACGACAGCACCGTGCGAAGCTTCGTCAATATCATCGCGACCCCCAAGGGCGGCACGCACCAGTCAGGGTTTGAGCAGGCGCTGGTCAAGACTTTCCGGAAAGCCGTGGAAACCAATGCCCGCAAACTCAAGGCCGGCAACGACAAGATCGAAAAGGACGACATCTTCGCCGGCTTGACCGCGGTCCTGACCGTACGGCTCGCCGAACCACAGTTCGAGGGCCAAACCAAGGAGATCCTGGGCACCAGCGCCGTGCGCGCCATCGTGGCCCGGGTGGTGGAGCGGGAGATCTCCGCCAAACTGTCCTCCAGCAACCGGAACGACAAGGCCCAGTCGGCCCTGCTGCTGGAAAAAATCGTCAACGAGATGAAGTCCCGCATCTCGGCCCGCGTGCACAAGGAGACCCAACGGCGCAAGAACGCGCTGGAAACGTCCTCGATGCCCACCAAGCTCGCTGACTGCCGGACGGACGACGTCGAACGTTCCGAACTGTTCATCGTGGAAGGCGACTCCGCGCTGGGCACCGCCAAGCTGGCCCGGTCCTCCGACTTCCAGGCCTTGCTGCCCATCCGCGGCAAGATCCTCAACGTGCAGAAGGCATCGGTGGGGGACATGCTCTCCAATGCCGAATGTGCAGCGCTCATCCAGGTGGTGGGCGCGGGGTCCGGCCGCAGCTTCGACATCAATGCGGCCCGGTACGGCAAGGTGATCCTCATGACTGACGCCGACGTTGACGGCGCCCACATCCGGACCCTGCTGCTGACCCTGTTCTTCCGCTACATGCGGCCCATGATCGTGGAGGGAAGGGTGTTTGCCGCGGTTCCGCCGCTGCACCGGGTGGAGGTCATCAACGCCGGCCAGAAGGCCAACGAGATGATCTACACCTACTCCGAGGCCGAACTGCACGTCCTGCTGGCCCGCCTGGCCAAGGAGGGCAAGCGGTACAAGGAGCCGATCCAGCGGTACAAAGGCCTTGGGGAGATGGACGCCGAGCAGCTGGCGGAGACCACTATGGACCCGCGGCACCGCACCCTGCGCAAGGTGGGGATCGAAAACGCGCAGCAGGCAGAGGAGATCTTCGACCTGCTGATGGGCTCCGACGTCTCCCCGCGCAAGGACTTCATCATCGCCGGCGCGTCCAGCCTGGACCGGGAGCGCATCGACGCCTGACCGGGCGCAGGGTCGCCGGGCGCTGGGATGGGTTCGGCGATCCCGGGGCTTTGACAAGCCCACCCGCCGGGTTGAAGCGCGACGGCGGCGTCAGCCCAGCAGCCCCGGAACCACCAGCAGTGCCGTGGGCAGCGCCAGCAGCAGGACGGACCCGGCCAACACGGCGCTGCGGACGGCCGCAGGAAGCTGGGGCTGGGGGGTCAGGAGGCGGCTGACCCGGGAGGCCGCGGTCCTGACCGCGTCCGAGCCCGGTCCGCCCGACGCCGACTCCAGCCCGGACAGGGCCAACGAGGGCGAGGACGGGCGGATGTCGCCGGCGCCCGCGTTTCCGGTCGACCCGCTGGCAACGATGGCTATCGCCTTGATGAGGGTGGCCTTGCTCTCCGTCCGCAGTGCGACGTCGTCGGCCAGCATCTCGATCAGGGAGTTGACCGATTCCTGTGCAAGCCGGGTGGTGGGCAGCCACGGGAGGGCCTGCCGCCAGGCGGCAAAGGCCCAGAGCAGCAGGTGGTGCCGCTGGCTGAGGTGCGCGTTCTCGTGAATCAGGACGGCCCGCAGCTCGTCCGGTTCGAGGGCGGCCATCAGGCCGTCCGACAGCACGGTCACGGAGCGGGCGCCCCCCGGGAGGCAGTACGCGACGGGGGAGTCGTGGCTGATCACCAGCGTCCCGGCATCCTGGGCCGATGGGGAGGCCAACAGTGCGAGCAGTTCACGGTGCCGGCGCCGCTGCCGCTGGATCTTGTAGTACGTCAGCAGCAGCGTGAACACCAGGTGGGCCGTCAGCAGGGCAGCAGTGGACAGTGCGAAGATATGCCAAAAGCCCAACGCCGTGGTGGGGGCATTCAACAGCACCATTCCCGCCAGCGCGCGAAGCCCTGCGATGAGGTTGTCACCGATTGGTTCCAGGCCATAGACCAGCATGGCGCCGATCATGGAGAGTCCACCCGCGAGCGCGATCGCCTGCCACAGCAGCATGGCCGTGAACGGCGACCTTGCCGGCCATTGGGCCCGTGACAGGAGAATTGGCACCGGCCAGGCCAGGATTATCGCCAGGACCGCCAGCAGGTATGAGGCCCAGAACATGGTGTGCTAGAGGTGGCCCAGCAGTTTACGCAGCGTCTCGGCTTCACCTTCGGAAACGGACCCGATGAAGCGGGCCAGGACGGCCTCGCGGTCCGGGGCTGATCCGAGGACCTCATGCATGAGTTCGGCGGTGTGGTCCGCACGGCTGGACACGGCCTGGTACCGGTGCGGGCGGGTTCCGCGTTCGCGTTCCACCAGCCCCTTCTTTTCCAGGCGGGAGAGTACGGTGAGCACCGTGGTGACGGCCAGTTCCTTGCCTTCGTGGCCCGGTCCGCCCTGCGCCGCGGACGTGCGCGCCAGCTGGTCCCTCAGGGTATTGGCCGTAGCCGCTTCCTGGCCCGCCCAGAGCAGGTCCATGACTGCCCGTTCCAGTTCACCAAGACTAGCCATTTCACTTTTCCTTTTGTTTCCCCGCACCGCGCATTCTAAGGCGCCCGGTGACGTCGCGCGGTTGTTCAACTACATAACCAAATCTACCCCGAAAACCGCCCGGGTTCTACATCGGGTAGAACATGTGGCGCGCCGGCCCCTGCCGCGCCATGCTAGGGGAGGGCGATTGGTTTTTCGCCCGCCACTGCCAATGTTCTACACTTTGTAGAAGTTACAGTTCTACAAAGCGTAGAAAACTACATTGGCTAAACAGTAGGGACTGCCATGGACGCCTTGGAAATCGCACGCTGGCAATTCGGCATCACCACCGTCTACCACTTCATGATGGTGCCGCTGACCATTGGCCTGGGCCTGGTGGTGGCCGTCATCCAGACCGCCTGGTACGGCACCGGCAAACCCGAGTACCTGCGCATGACCAAGTTCTGGGGAAAGCTGTTCCTCATCAACTTCATCATGGGCGTGGCCACCGGAATCGTGCAGGAATTCCAGTTCGGCATGGCCTGGAGCGAGTACAGCCGGTTCGTGGGTGACGTCTTCGGAGCCCCGCTGGCCCTCGAGGCCCTCCTTGCCTTCTTCGTCGAGTCCACCTTCCTGGGACTGTGGATCTTTGGCTGGAAGCAGCTAAAGCCCGCCATCCACCTTGCCTGCCTCTGGGTGGCCGTTATTGGATCGGCCCTCTCGGCCTACTTCATCATCGTGGCCAACAGCTGGATGCAGCACCCGGTAGGGGTGGAAATGATCAACGGCCGGCCCGTCATGACCGACGCGTGGGCCGTCTTCACCAACAACACCGCGCTCGTGGCCGTCCCGCACACCCTGTTCGGCGCCCTGGCCGTGGCCGGCGGCTTCCTCCTGGGCATCGCCTGGTACCACCTGTGGCGGAGGCGGCACGACGGCGTTGACACGGTGGGTGCCGACGGCAAGGTCATCCCCGGTGAAGACGTCCGCATCCCCGGCCGTGACCGTACAGACCACAGCGTATGGATCCGGTCCCTGCGGATCGGCGCCGTGGTGGCCATGATCTCCTTCGCCGGCACCGCGGTCACCGGCGACCTGCAGGGCAAGCTGATGTTCCAGCAGCAGCCCATGAAGATGGCCGCCGCGGAGGCGGCCTGCCACGACGGCACCGGTTTCTCCGTCCTGAGCGTCGGAAACGTGGGGTCCAGGAACTGCGACGACGTCGTGGCCGTCATCGAGGTTCCGGGCATCCTGTCCTTCCTTGCCAAGGGCGACTTCACCACCGAGGTCAAGGGCGTCAACAGCCTGCTGCCCGAGTACAAGGCCAACTACGGGACCAACCTGCCGGACAACCCCATCTACGGTGAGCGGGCCGGCCAGGAAATCGAATACGTGCCCGTCATGGAAGTCACCTACTGGGGATTCCGGATGATGATCGGATTTGGCGGACTCGCCGCCCTGGCAGCATTTGTGGCGCTGTGGCTCACCCGCACGGGGACCGTGCCGGAGTCGCACTGGATGATGAGGCTGGCAGTCTTTGGCATCCTGGCCCCCTTCGGCGCCAATGCCGCCGGCTGGATCTTCACCGAGATGGGCCGCCAGCCGTTCGTCGTGGCGCCCAACCCGGATCCCAGCGGCATCGACCAGGTGTTCATGTTTACCGCCGCCGCCGTGTCGCCGGGTGTCTCCGCAGGGGAACTGATCGCCTCGCTGGTGGCCCTGACGGCCGTCTACGCAGTCCTGCTGGTGGTGGAGGTGAAGCTGCTGGTCAAGTACATCCGCGGCGGCGTGGTCTCCGCAATGCCCGAACTGGTCCACGCGCCGGTGGACGAGAACGAGGACGCCACCCCGGGACCCGGCGGCCCCGGGGACGCTAAACACGCAGACGACGTCCTGGCCTTCGCCTACTAGCCCGAAACCAAGCAGAGGAAACAAACAAATGGAACTGCTTCCCACCATGTGGTTCATCGCCATCGCGGTGCTGTGGACCGGCTACCTCTTCCTGGAGGGCTTCGACCTGGGCGTGGGGATGCTGATGAAGCTCTTCGCCCGCGACAACACCGAGCGCAGGGTGCTGCTGAACACCATCGGACCCGTCTGGGACGGCAATGAGGTATGGCTGCTGACCGCCGGCGGCGCCACCTTCGCAGCCTTCCCGCTCTGGTACGCGTCGCTGTTCTCCGCGCTCTATCTCCCGCTGCTGGTCGTCCTGCTGGCACTGATCTTCCGGGCGGTGGCGTTCGAATACCGCGGCAAGGTGGACACGGACAGCTGGCGGAACCGGTGGGACTGGGCCATCGCGCTGGGTTCCTTCTTTGCCGCCTTCGGCGTGGGCGCCGCACTGGCCCTCACCACCACCGGCCTTCCGCTGAACGCCAACGGCGACCGCGAAGGCGGCCCCATGGCCTGGTTCAGCGGCTACGCCCTGCTGGGCGGTATCGCCGTGGTGGGGTTCGCGCTGCTCCACGCGCTGGCGTTCCTCGCCCTCAAGACCGACGGGGAGGTACGGCACCGCGCCCGCCAGTGGTTCGTTCGGCTCCTGCCGGCCCTGCTCCTGCCCATCGCGGCGTGGGCCCTCGCCATCCAGTTCATGGACGGCAAACCCTGGACCTGGGCCGCCGTCGTCCTGGCCGTTGCTGCGGCCGTTACTGCCTGGCTGCTGGCCCGGAAGGGCTCCGAAGGCCGGTCCTTCCTGGCCCTGGGCGCCTTCCTGGTTCTGGGCACGGCGTCCATTTTCGGGGCCGTGTTCCCGGTGGTGCTGCCCTCCACGCTGGACAGCGCGTTTGACCTCACCATCTCCAACGCCTCCTCCTCGGACTACACCCTGGGACTGATGAGCATTGTGGCAGCCTTTGGCCTTCCCCTGGTGATCGCCTACCAGGCCTGGACCTACTGGGTCTTCCGCCGCCGCGTCAGCGCCGCCCACATCCCGGAAGCCCACAGCTTCCTCCCGGCGGTGGCCGCCAGGGCGTTCACCACCAAGGGCTGACGTGCGGCCAACCTTTCCCGCCGGTCCGGCCACCCGTTCAGCAATCTACTGGCTGGGCGTCCTGGCCGCGCTCAAGGCGCTTTCCCTGGTGCTGATCGGCCAGGCCGTGGCCTCGGTCCTGGCCGGACTCGTGGCCGGAAACCCGGACTGGGCAACCCAGCTCGCCGCCGGGCTCGCCGGCGTCGTCCTCCGCTCCCTGAGCGTCTGGGGCCAGGCCGTCGCGGGCCGCCGGGCGGCGCTGGGGGTCAAGGAAGAACTCCGGGCAGAACTGCTGGGGCGTGCCCTGCGCACGGGCGTCCGGTCCTCCGGGCCGGGTGACGGCGGCCTGGCGGTGCTGGCCACCCGCGGCCTGGACGCCCTGGACAGCTACTACACCCAGTTCCTTCCCGCGCTGGTCAACTGCGCCGCCGTGCCGCTGCTGCTGGGGGCACGGATCCTCTTCGCGGACTGGGTGAGCGCGCTGGTCATTGTGCTCACGGTGCCCCTGATCCCGCTGTTCATGGTGCTGATCGGCCGGTACACCGAGGACAGCGTCCGCCAGGCCCAGGCGTCGCTGGCCCGGCTGTCCGCACACATGCTGGAGCTCGCCAAGGGCCTGCCGGTCCTGGTGGGACTGGGCAGGGCAACCGCCCAGCGCAAGGCCCTCGAAGAAATCTCCGAAGAGTACCGCTCCCGCACCATGGGCACCCTGCGGACCGCGTTCCTGTCCGCCCTGGCCCTGGAACTCATCGCCACCATCTCAGTCGCCGTGGTGGCGGTCTTCATCGGCGTCCGGCTGGTCCACGGCGACATGCCGCTGGAGGCCGGCCTGCTGGCGCTGCTCCTGGCACCGGACTGCTACCTTCCGCTGCGGGAACTGGGCACCGCCCACCACGCCAGCGACGACGGCCGGGTGGCACTCGCGGAAACAGCCGCCGTGACCGGCGCGGCCGAAGCGATACCCCTGCCGGCGGCCAGGGCCGGCAGGCCCGGTGCCCCACTCGAGGTCACCGGACTCACGGTGACCTACGCCGGCCGGTCCGGAGCCGCCGTCGGCCCCCTCACCTTCACCGCCCCCCAGGATCGGATCACCGCCCTGGACGGACCCAGCGCTGCCGGCAAGAGCACTGTCCTGGGCGTACTGGCCGGAACCATCGGCGCCGGTGACGGGGCGGGCATCACCGGATCCATCAGCGGCCTGGACCGCAGTTCAGTAGCCTGGGTGCCGCAGCATCCCGTCATGGTGGCCGGAACCGTGCTGGAGGAGGTGCTGCTGTACCTCTCGCCGGACCCCACCCATGGCCCCGACCGCTTTACCGGCGAAGAGACTGCCCGCCGCTGCCTGGAGAGGGCCGGAGCCACCCACCTGGCAGCGAAGCACCAGGCGGAGCTGAGCCCGGGCGAGCTGCGCCGCGTGGCACTGGCCCGCGGACTGGCCAGGATCGAGGCCGGTGCCACCCTCCTGCTGCTGGACGAGCCCACGGCACACCTGGACGACGCCTCCGCACTCATTGTGGAGGAGGCCATCCGGCGGCTCCGCGGCCAGGCCACCGTGATCCTGGTGGCCCACAACCAGCGCACCCGCCGGCTCGCAGACCTGCTGGTGCCCGTCGTGCCGGCGGTCCGGGCTGCCGCAGCACCGCACCACGGCGGCGGCGCGACCGGCATCCTGCCCGGCCCCGGCGGAAGCGGCTCCACCCAACCCGGCTCTGCCGACGCCGCTTCCGCCGGCAATGTCAGCGCACGCGTTGACGACGCGGCGGAAGCGGGCACCAGCGGGTCCGTCAGCCCAAGCGTTCGCGCTGCCCCAGGCGCGGCCCGCCTCCTGGCGGCCCTCCTGGCGCCGGTGCGGGGCAGGTTCGCCACCGCTGCTGTCGTGGGCACCCTGGCGGCCGTCTTCGCCGTCGCGCTTTCCGGCCTTTCCGGCTGGCTCATCATCCGGGCCAGCGAGCAGCCGCCCATTCTCTACCTGCTGACGGCGATCGTCGGCGTCCGGTTCTTCGGCATCGGCCGGGCCGTTTTCCGCTACTGGGAGCGGCTGCTGCTGCATGATGCCGTCTTCGCCGCGCTCACCCGCCTGCGCGGCCGGCTCTGGGAATCTCTGAGCCGCAGGGCGCTGTCGCTGCGCCGGCTCCTGCAGGGCGGCAACGTGCTGGGGACGGTCATCGACGATGTGGACACGGTCCGCGACCTCCTTCCACGCGTGGTCCTGCCACCCCTCACGGCGCTCGCGGTTTCCGTCCTGGCCGTGGCTGCCACCGGCGTGCTGGTGCCGGCGGCCCTTCCCGCAGTGGCCGGCGCGGCCATCAGCGGCCTGCTGCTGGCACCCGCGGCCGCCCTGTGGGGAGACCGCAAATCCGCCAACGCCGAGCAGTCCCTGCGGTCCGGCGTCCTGCGCCGCGTCACCGCTGCCCTCGATGCCCGGGCCGAACTGCACGCCAACGGCGTGGCGCCGCGCGTGCTTGACGCCCTGCTGGCGGAGGACCGCCAGGCCACGCGCGCATCGCAGCGCTCTGCCTGGGCCGACGGGCTGGGACACGGCGTCGCCACCGCGGCCTGCGGCACGGCAGCCCTGGCGGCCGCGTGGCTGGCAGCTCCCGGGGTCCTTGCGGCCCAGGTTGCCCCGGCCACGGCAGCCGTGGTGGTCCTCCTGCTGCTGGCACTGGTGGAACCCTACGCAGCGATGACGACGGCGGTCCGCCAGTTCCCCGCGCTCCGTGCCGTGATGCGCCGGGTGGGGGAGTCGGGCGCCCTTGACGGCCGCCTCGACGTGTCTGCTGGGCTGCAGTCCGTTCCCGGCCGCGCCGGCGGCACTCCGGGCCTTGAACTGGTGGACCTGGCCGCGGCCTGGCCCGGAGACGTCCCGGTCTTCTCCGGCGTGTTCGCGGTGGCAGGTCCCGGGCGCTGGCTGGCGGTCACCGGACCATCGGGGTCGGGAAAGTCCACCCTGCTCTCGGTGCTGCTTGGCTTCCTGCCGCCGGCCGCGGGGCGGGCGCTGGTCACCGGCCGGGCGGCGTGGTGTCCGCAGGAGGCACACCTGTTCGACTCCACCATCCGCGGCAACCTCATGCTGGGCCGGCCGTCCGGGAACGGTGCACCAACCCTGGCGGACGACGAGCTGGAGTCTGTCCTGGCCGCCGTCGGACTTGCCGGCCTGGTGGCCCGGCTGCCGGCGGGCCTGGACACCCGGATCGGTCCCGGCGGTGCCTTCCTGAGCGGCGGCGAGCGCCAGCGGCTGGCCGTGGCGCGGACCCTGCTGACCGGTGCGGAGGTGATCCTGCTGGATGAGCCCACTGCCCACCTGGACGCCGAATCGGCGGCAGCCATGCTGGCGGACCTTCGCACGGGACTCCGGGACCGCACCGTGGTGCTGGTTACCCACAATCCTGCTGACATCAAGGCCGACGACGCCAGGCTGGATCTTTCGGCCTTCGCCGGACAACCCCGGGAATCGTTGGCCGCTTCCCACTAAGGCGGGACGGTCCCCGGCGTGCCTGCGCCTTTAGCCGCTGACGTCGTGAAGGTGGTGGACGACGTCGTGCAGGAAGTACTGGGACAACGTGAGGACGGTGAACTGCGAGCCGTTGCTGCGCAGCCCCTTGCGTCCCCAGTCGTCCTCATGGACTCCGGCGAAGGACTCGGCGGCCTGGTGTCCTTCCGCCGCCAGTTCGCGGCCCACCTCGGCCGGATCGGCGTTGGCGTAGTCCTTCTCGATGGCGGTCCGGTCCTGGTCCCAATCCTCGAAGCGGGCGTCATCCTCTGCCAGCATCAGGTTCAGCCGCTGGTCGAACAGCGCGAAAACGTCCCGCACATGGCACGCGTACTCCAGCGCGGACCAGGTGTGGTCATCGGGGCGCTGCGCCGCGTCCGGCCGGCGCAGGACGGCGAGCCACCGGGGGATCAGGCTTTCGATGCTTCCCGGTACCGTTGCCGGGGTGGCGCTGGAAGCGTCGAAATGGCATTCCGGGCAGGGGCGGGACAGGACCCAGGTCCAGTCCTTTTCATCAGGAACGATAGGCATGGGAGCAGTCTAAGCGGTGGGCCGAAAGACTCTGGGACCCGTGCAGCGCCCGGCATAGCCTTGCCGCATGAGCCCGGAAGAGCGCGGGGGTGCGGAAAGCGGCGCGGAAAGCGGTGCCGAAAGCATGGTGCGGCTGGCGGGCCTGACCAAGCGGTTCGGCCGCAACACTGCGCTCGACGGCGTGACACTCACCATTGGGCCGGGCGAGGTGTTCGGCTACCTGGGCCCCAACGGGGCAGGCAAGACCACCACCATCCGGCTCCTGATGGGGCTGCTGCGGCCTACCTCCGGTACAGCGTCGGTGCTGGGACTGGACGCCTGGCGGCAGTCCCGGGACGTCCACCGCCTGGTGGGCTACGTGCCAGGTGAGCCGGCGCTTTACGACCGCCTCACCGGCAGCCAGCACGTGGCCTACTGCGCCCACCTCCGGCACCGGGACGACGGCAAACGGGCGGCCGAGGTGGCGGCCCGGCTGGAGCTGGACCTGGGCCGGCCCGCACGCACTTTGTCCCGCGGCAACCGCCAGAAGCTCGCCGTGGTCCTGGCGGTGATGTCGCGGCCGCGGCTGCTGGTGCTGGACGAGCCGACCAGCGGAATCGACCCGCTGGTGCAGCAGGTTTTCCATTCCATCCTGCGTGAACATACTGCCGAGGGCGGCTCCGCCTTGTTTTCCTCCCACGTGCTGGGCGAGGTGGAGCGCGTGGCAGACCGCATCGGGGTGGTGCGCCAGGGACAGCTGGTGGCGGTGGAGCGGCTGCAGGACCTCGCCGCACGTTCACTGCACCGGGTCCGGGCCCGCTTCGCGGCGGAGGTGTCCGCGGCGGAGTTCGCCGGCGTGCCCGGCGTGCGGGACCTGCTGGTGGATGGGACCACGTTGAGCTGCAATGCGCCGCAGGCGGCCCTGGATGCGTTGCTGAAGCTGGTCAGCGCCCGGGAGGTGGTGGACTTCGAATGCTCTGAAGCGCCGCTGGAAGAGACGTTCCTGAGCTACTACGGAATGGACGGACCCGGCAGCGCCAGCCTCGCCGGCGCGGGAACGGCGGCGCGCCATGCTGGCTAACGTCCTGCTGAAGACGCTCCGGGACCAGGGCAGGCTGCTGGTGGCGTGGGCCGTCTCCCTGGCACTCATCGTGGCAACGTACGCGGCCGTTTGGCCCGCGGTGAAGTCACAGCCCTCCATCAGCAGCTTCATCGAGCAGATGCCGGAGGCGTTCCGCTCGCTTTTCGCCACGTCCAGCGCCGACATGTCCACTCCCACCGGATACATCCAGGTGGAGCTGCTGTCCTTCATGGGGCCGATTGCGGTGCTGATCTATGCCATCAGTTCCGGCGCGGGCGCCATCGGCGGGGAAGAGGACCGGCACACGATGGACCTGCTGCTTTCCAACCCCGTGGGGCGGGGCCGGGTGGTGGTGGACAAGTTCCTGGCCATGGTGCTGGGCACCTTCCTGCTGGCCGCCGTGCTGGGAATATCGCTGGTGCTGGAGGGCAGCGTGGTGGACCTGGTCCTTCCGGCCGGCAAGGTGGCTGCCGCCATGCTGCATTTAGCGCTGCTGGGCGTCGTTTTCGGTACCGTTGCCCTTGCCCTTTCAGCAGGGACCGGACGGACCGGCCTCAGCCGGGGTGTTCCGGCCGTGCTGGCAGTCCTCGCCTACATCGTCAACGCCCTCGCGCCGCTGGTGGATGCCTTCGACCGCATCCAGAAGGTGTCGCCGTTCTTCCAGTACGTTGCCCACGACCCCCTGCGGCAGGGCGTGGCCTGGGACAGCGTGCTGGTGTCCGCTGCCACCGTTGCCGTGCTGCTGGGGCTTGCCGTCGCCGGCTTCCGGCGCAGGGACATAGCGGGCTGAGCGCCGGACGCGCGGCATCGCCCGTGGCGCCCGGGCTATTCCCCGGCTGCCGGTCCGTCCGTCCATGCCATCGCCGGGCCCACTGCTTCGACGGCCTGTGAGAGCGGGACGCCGGAGCCGTCGCGGCGGCCATGCTCCTGCGGCAGCGACCGGGCCACCCCGGCAGCGGATGAAGCCTTGGCCGGGCCGTGCCCTGCCCAGGCCAGCAGCAGCATGTCCTCACCCTTCAGGAACCGGTGCGACCGGACCCCGGCGGTGGCACGGCCCTTGGCCGGATACTCGGAGAAGGCTGTGACCTTGGCGGTGCCAGGGGCCGTGCCCGGCAGGGCGCCGTTGGTCCCGGCGATGGTGACCACGACGGCGGCCTCGTCCTTGGGCTGGACGGCGCCGAAGAAGATCACCTGGTCACCTGCGGCGAGCTTGATGCCCGCCATCCCGCCGGCGGTACGCCCCTGCGGGCGGACGGCGGCGGCGGGGAACTTCAGCAGCTGGGCCTCCCTGGTGAGGAACACCAGTTCGGTGGCATCGTCACCGGCAGGAGCCACGCCCACCACGGTGTCCTTGTCCTTGAGGGTGATGACTTCCCAGTCTTCCCGGTTCAGCGGGTAGTCCGGCTGGACGCGTTTCACCACGCCCTGGGCGGTGCCGATGGCCAGGACCTCATCCAGGCGCACGAACGCCACCAGGGTTTCGCCCTTCACCAGCGTGAGGAAATCCTTTGCGGGGACGCCGCCCGCCAGGTTGGGCAGTCCGGCCACCGGCGCCAGGACCGGCATGTCCATGACCTGCAGCCGGAGCATGCGGCCCAGCGACGTGACGGCGGCGATTTCGCCGCGGGCCGACGTCTTAACCACTGAGGTGTACACATCATGCTTGCTCCGTGGCCCTGCCTCGGCCAGTGGCTCCTGGTTGCCGGTGCGGGCTATCTGGCCGGACGCGGTGAGGATGGCCCAGCAGGGGTCGTCCGCGATCTCCAGTGCCAGCGGCACGGCCTTGCCCTTCTTCCCGTTGGCCCCGGCAAGTTCGGCGGACGCAACGGTGGGGGACACGGCCTCGGACTCCAGCAGCACGGTGCGGCGCGGGGTGCCGTGGTCTTCGGCAATGGCACCCAGTTCGTCGGAAACCACGGTGCGCAGCAGTTCCTCCGAGCCCAGGATCGCCTCCAGCTCCGCGATCTCGCGGCGAAGCTCGTCCTGCTCCTTCTCCAGCTCGATCCGGGAATACTTGGTCAGCTGCCGGAGGCGCAGTTCCAGGATGTAGTTGGCCTGGATTTCGGTGAGGTCGTAGATGGACATCAGCCGCTCGCGGGCCGCGGCGGCCTCGTCCGAGGACCGGATGATCTGGATGACCTCGTCAATGTCCACGATGGCGATGAGGAGGCCCTCCACCAGGTGCAGGCGGTCCTTCTTCTTCCCGAGCCGGAAGGCGGTCCGGCGCCGGACGACGTTGATGCGGTGGTCGACGTAGACACGCAACAGGTCCACCAGGCCCAGCGTCTGCGGCTGGCCGTCCACCAGGGTGACGTTGTTGATGCCGAAGGAGTCCTCCATCGGCGTGTAGCGGTACAGCTGCTGCAGCACCGCGTTCGGGTTGAAGCCGTTCTTGAGCTCGATGACCAGCCGCAGGCCGTGCTTGCGGTCCGTCAGGTCCACGATGTCGCTGATGCCGGTCAGCTTCTTGGCGTTGACGGCATCCTTGATCTTCTCGATCACCTTTTCCGGGCCCACCATGTACGGCAGTTCGGTGACCACCAGGCCGGTGCGGCGCGCGGAGAGCTGTTCCACCTCCACCTTGGCCCGGGTCTTGAACGAGCCGCGGCCGGTGGCATAGGCGTCACGGATGCCGTCCAGGCCGACGATCCGGCCGCCGCTGGGCAGGTCCGGGCCCGGGACGAACCGCATGAGGTCATCCAGGGTTGCGTCAGGGTGCGCGATGAGGTGCCGGGCGGCGGAGATGACCTCCACCAGGTTGTGCGGGGCCATGTTGGTGGCCATGCCGACGGCGATGCCGGTGGCGCCGTTGACCAGCAGGTTGGGGAAGGCGGCGGGAAGGACGTCCGGCTGGGTCAGCTGGTTGTCATAGTTGGGGACGAAGTCCACCACGTCTTCGTCGAGGTGGTTGGTGAGGGTGAGGGCGGCCGCAGCCAGCCGGGCTTCCGTATAGCGGGGTGCTGCCGGGCCGTCGTCGAGCGATCCGAAGTTGCCGTGCCCGTCGATCAGCGGCAGCCGCAGCGAGAAATCCTGCGCCATGCGCACCATGGCGTCGTAGATGGCGGCGTCGCCGTGGGGGTGCAGCTTTCCCATGACTTCGCCCACCACGCGGGCGCTCTTGACGTGGCCCCGGTCCGGGCGCAGCCCCATGTCGCTCATCATGTACAGGATGCGGCGCTGTACCGGCTTCAGCCCGTCGCGGGCATCCGGGAGGGCCCGGGAGTAGATCACCGAGTACGCGTACTCCAGGAAGGAGCCCTGCATTTCGGACGTGACATCGATATCGACGATGTTTTCCGTGTAGTCGCTCTCCACGATGGGCTTGGAACTTTGGCGGCGGGCCATGGGGTTTGGTGAATCCTTCTGGGGTTACTGTGCAGCCTTGGGGGTGTGCTGCGATAGTTTTTGGCTAGGCTAAGCCTATGGTGGATCAGCCCGGGGACGGCGAATATCCGGAACATTGGGAAGCCGATGTCGTCCTGCGTGACGGCGGGACAGCGCATCTCCGGCCCATCCATCCGTCGGACGCGGACGCCGTGCAGGCCTTCCACACCGGACAGTCGCAGAATTCAATCTACATGCGCTTCTTTGCGTTCAAGGCCAGGTTGTCGGCCAAGGAGCTCAAGCGCTTCACCGAAGTGGACTACAAGGACCGGGTGGCGTTCGTCATCACCATCCGCGGCGAAATCGTCGGCATCGGCCGCTACGACCGGCTTGCCGATCCCACGGAGGCCGAAGTTGCTTTCAACATCTCCGACGCCCACCAGGGCCGGGGAATCGGCTCCATCCTGCTGGAGCACCTTGCCGCCGCCGCGCATGAAAACGGGATCCGGAAGTTCACCGCCGAGGTGCTGCCGGAAAACCGCAAGATGCTGATGGTCTTCTCCGACGCCGGCTACGACGTCAAGCGCCATTTCGACGACGGCGTCGTCAGCCTCGAGTTCAATATCGACCCCACCGAAAAATCGCGCGCCGTCATGGAATCCCGCGAGCACCGCGCCGAGGCGAGGAGCGTCCGGGACCTGCTGGCGCCGTCGTCCGTTGCCGTCATCGGTGCCAGCCGCAAATGGGGCACCGTGGGGTACCAACTGCTGGAGCACATCATCGAGGGCGGCTTCCACGGGTCCGTGTACGCCATCAACCCGGAGGCGCTGGAACTGGCCGGGATGATGTCCTACGGCAAGCTCTCCGAAGTCCCCGAGCCCGTCCAGCTGGCAATCATCGCCGTTCCCTACGAGGAAGTGGCCGGCGTCGTGGCGGAGTGCGCGGCAGCGGGCGTCAAGGGCGTTGTGATCGCCTCGGCAGGTTTTGCCGACGACGGCGAGCGGGGCCTGCTGCGGCAGCGCGCCCTGGTGCGCCAGGCCCGGGCCAGCGGGATGCGGGTGATCGGCCCGGCGTCGCTGGGCATCGCCAACACTCACCCGGACGTGTCGCTGAACGCGTCGATGGCGCCCACCATGCCGCTGCGCGGCGGCCTGGGCCTGTTCAGCCAGTCGGCCGCCATCGGCGTCTCGCTCTACGCCGCCTCGGCCCGGCGCCGGCTGGGACTGTCCAGCCTGCTCTCGGCAGGCAACAGGGCGGATGTCTCTGGCAACGACATGATGCAGTACTGGGAAGACGATGCCGACACCTCCGCCGTAGGCCTCTACCTGGAGTCAATCGGCAACCCGCGCAAGTTCTCCCGCATCGCACGGCGCCTGGCCCGCACCAAGCCGGTCATAGTGGCCAAGTCGGACACCATGGGGCTCCGTCTGCCGCCCGGACACGCCGTCCGGACCACCCAGGCGCCGGCCGGGGCGCTGGATGCCATGCTGCGCCAGTCGGGTGTGATCCGCGTGGAAACCGTGGAACAGCTGGTGGATGTGGCGCAGGTGGTGTCCGGGCAGCCACTGCCCGCCGGAGCCGACGTCGCCATCTTCAGCAATTCCCAGGCGCTGGGCAACGTGGTGGCGGACAGTGCCGCCGCGCACGGGCTGGGCGTTGCCCGGGTGGTTTCGGGACTGGACCTTGATGCCGGCCAGTCGGTGGCCCTGCCCGCACTGCGGACCGCCCTCCTTGACGCCCTGGCCTCCGATGCCGTGCACGCCGCCGTCGCCGCGCTGCTGCCTGCCCGAGGGCTGACCGCCGACGCGGTGGCGCAGGTCCTGGCCGAATGTTCAGCTACTGCCGGGAAGCCGGTGGTGGCCGCCTTCACCGGCATCCTGGACCCCGCCATCAACGTGGAGGGCCTGGTGGGAGCGGAGGGCTGTACCGTCCCCTGCTTTTCCAACCCCGGGGCTGCCGTGGCCGCGCTCGCGGCCGTGGTCCGTTATGCGGAGTGGGCCGGCCGTGACCAGGGGCATTTCGTCGAACCCGCCGGCTGCGACCCCCGCAAGGCGGAGGCCGAGCTGGACGCCCTGCTCGGGGACGTCACGGGCGACCAGCTCAAGCAGCTGGACCCGGCCGCGGCTGCTTCGCTGCTGAAGCATTACGGCATCTCAGTCCTGCCCTCTGCAGGATTCACCACACCGGACGAGGCCGTGGCAGCGGCAGATGCGCTGGGCTGGCCGGTGGTGCTGAAAACCACCGACCCCGCGCTGCGGCACCGGCTTGACCTTGGCGGGGTCAGGCTGGGCATTGAGGACGCCGAATCACTGCGCCAAAACGTGGTGCAGATGCGGCGCGCGCTCGCGGCCTACGGTGATCCCGCCCTGGAAGTACAGGCGATGGCGCCGGTGGGACAGGCCTGCACCTTCCGTGCCATCGAGGATCCGTTGCTGGGCCCGGTCATTTCCTTCGGCCTCGCCGGCGACGCCGTCAACCTCCTGGACGACTGGTCACACCGGGTTCCGCCGCTCTCCGCGGCGGACGTGCACGACTTCATCCGAGCTCCGCGGGCGTCCCGGAAGCTCTTCGGCTACCAGGGCCTGCCGGCTGTCGACGTCCCTGTGCTGGAGGACCTGGCCGCCAGGCTGGCCTGGATGAAGGACAACCACCCGGAGATCGCGCTGGTGGAATTCAATCCGGTTTTGTGCGGCACCGCCGGGGCCACCATCCTCGCCGCTGATGTACGCATCGGCAACGCCGCGCAGCGCACGGACAGTGCCCGCCGCGCCATGCTGGGCTGACGCGGTTAGCAAGTGACCGGACGATCTGTGAAAATGGGGGCATGAGCTTCCAGCCTCCCGCTTCGGCGCCCGAAACGCCCGGCAATGAAAACCAGGCACTCCGCCAGCACAGCTCACACAACCACGGAACACAGGGCCAGAGCCTGGAAGACGCGCTGCAGAAGGCCGGCTTCTACCCCCGCCTGGTCTCCGACGTCGTCGACGACGCACTGGACGGCCGGGACTGCGTGGCCCACCTGGTGCACCTGGAAACCCACTTCGACCGGGCAGAGGTGCGCCGCCACATCACCGTGCTGGTCCTCACCGCGGACATGCTGGTGATCACCCACGTGGACGACCAGCAACTGGACGAGGCGGGGGAGCAGATCGTCGCCCAGATCTCCACCGAGTCCGTTCCCGTGGCCCAGATCCGGTCCGTGGTCCTGAGCTACATGTACGCCCAACCGCAGAACTACAAGCCCTCCGACCCCGTCCGGGAACTTACGTTGTCCATTGCATGGTCCGGTGGCCAGCGCCTGGACATGGGTCCGGCCAGCTGCGGCGATCCGCAGTGCGAAGCTGACCACGGCTACACCGGAACCATCGCCCAGGAAGACATCGTGCTCCGCATCAGCGCGGAGGCAGACGGGCTGCAGGCAGTGCAGGACGCCAAGCTCTTCGCCAGGGCCCTGCGGGCGGTCAACACCGGTTCCGCGGCTCCCGTAACCCATGCCCAGTCCATGGGTCCGCGGACGCGGTCCGGGGTGTTCGGAAACCGGCTCAGCCGCGGGCACCAGCAGCGCTGAGATGCCGGAAGACCGCCACCGCGCCATCCAGGAAACCCCAACCATCGGCCGCACAGCCGACCTTCCAGCCCCTCCGGCCTACGGACAGCGTTCCGTGGCTGAAGTCCTCACCAGCGCCGCGGCAAGCCTCGGCGTGGTGGGCTTTACCAATACGCTTGGGCTACCGGACGCGTCCCGGGTCTGCGTTGTACTGGCTGATGGCCTGGGCAGGAACCTGCTGAAGCAAAAGGCGGCCCACACGCCCTTCCTGCGGTCCGTGATCCAGGCGGGGCAGGGCGAGGTCCCCGTGTGGCTGGATTCCGCCTTCCCTTCGACCACGGCGGCGGCGCTGTCCAGCTTTGGAACCGGACTTCCGCCCGGCCAGCACGGCATGGTGGGCTACGACGTCCTGGACCCTGACCAGGACAAGGTGGTCAATCTGCTGGGGAACTGGGATCCGGGCGTCGACCCGTCCACCTGGCAGCCTTTCCCCACGGTGTTTGAACAGATCGCCGAACAGGTGGACGTCAGCACCGTCAGCCTCTCCCAGTTCGACGGCTCGCCCATGACCCGCGCCGCGCTGCGGGGCGGCAGGTTCATCTCCGGGATAACCGCGCATGCGCGGACCGCGGCCGCGGCCGAGGCCATGGCGGCCTCCGGCCCGTCCCTCATGTACTTCTACGTCAACGAACTGGACAAGGCGGGCCACCGCCACGGCTGCCGTTCCGAGCAGTGGGAACACCAGCTGGAGGAGCTCGATTCCACCGTCAAACGGCTCAACTCCACGCTTCCCGCCGGCACCACCATTGTGCTCACCGCAGACCACGGCATGCTGGACGTCCCGGAATCCCAGCGGATTGATTTCTCCACCGACCCCGGGTTGGTGGACGGGGTGCGCCATACGGCCGGTGAACCGCGGATGGTGCACCTGTATCTGGAGGAGGCGGACCTGGAAGCCGGTGCTGGGGCAGCGGAACGTTTGCTTGCCGCCTGGAAGGCGCGGTTCGGCGACCGGGTATGGGCCTTTACGCGCCAGGAAGCCGTTGCCGGGGGACTTTTTGGTGACGTCCGTCCCGCTGTTGCGGGCAGGATCGGTGACGTGATGATCGCGGCGCGTGACGCCGTCGCACTTTATGACGGCCGGCGCATGCGGCCCACCGCCATGGAAGTGGTGGGCCAGCACGGCTCGCTGACGAAGGCGGAGCGGGAGGTCCCGCTGCTCTGCTTCACCGCCGAAGGAAGGAACCGCCGGCGTGGCTGAACTCATCTTCTTCTCCGGCACCATGGACTGCGGTAAATCGACGCTGGCGCTGCAGATGGACTACAACCACCGGGCCCGCGGCCGCGGCGGCGTCCGCTTCAGCCGCAACGACCGCGCCGGAGAGTCCCGGATCTCCAGCCGCCTGGGCCTGGAGACGGACGCCGTGGAGGTGCTGGACAGCACCGACTTCTGGGAAGAAGTCATGCTTCGCCGCACCCAGGGCCAGCGTGTGGATTACCTGATCTGCGACGAGGCCCAGTTCTACTCCCCGGAGCAGGTGGAGCAGCTGGCCAAGGTGGTGGACGAAATCGACGTCGACGTCTTTGCCTTCGGCATCACGGCCGACTTCCGCACCAGGCTGTTCCCGGGTTCGCAGCGGCTCATCGAGCTTGCCGACCGGGTTCAGGTGCTGCAGGTGGAGGCGCTCTGCTGGTGCGGGCGGCGTGCAACGCACAACGCCAGGACGGTCGACGGCGTCATGGTCACCGAGGGCGCGCAGGTGGTGGTGGGTGACGTGGACATGGTGGTTGAGGCTGCCGCCGCCCCGGACGCCGGGCATGTACCCGTAGTGGGCTACGAAACGCTGTGCCGGCGCCACTTCATGCGGCGGGTGACGGCCCACGGCGCCAACCTGATGGCCCAGCAGGACCAGTTGCTCCCGTTCGACGTCGACGCCTGCCTCTGGCGCGGTTCCGGCGGACCCGGCGGGAGCCGAGGGGCTTAGCCCCACCCTCTTCGTCAAAGAAACCCCTGAAGCGGGGCTGCCCTTGAAACTGAGGTGGCCAGCTCTGTTTGTCGGACCCCCTTGCCATGATGGGTTTATGGGGAAGGCGGCGGCGGTGAGGGCGTTCGAGGAGATCCGTGTTGCCCTTGCTGTGCTTCAGGCTGAGGTGGACGGGGCGGGTCTGGAGGCGTTCGCGGATGCTGATCCGCTGGCCGGTCTGGCCGATGGCTGCCTGGATATTCTTGCCGGGGCCCGGGAGGTGGAGGCGCGGGTTGCGGGGGTGAAGGCGAAGGCTGCGGTGGGGTACGCGGAGGCTGCGCATGCTGTGGCGGGGCCGGGGGCGCCGGTGGTGGCGCAGGAGATGGCGGTCGCGGCGGAGATCGGGTGCGTGCTGGCCCTGGGTCCGCGGGCGGCGGCGTCGTTCCTGGCCACGTCCCACGCCCTGACCAGCAGCTTGCCGCGGACTTTGGAGGCGTTGCAGTCCGGGACCCTGTCGTGGCAGCACGCGATAGTGATGGCAGATGAGACGGCGGGTCTTGATGTGGCGGGGGCGGCGGCGTTGGAGGCGCATTTCCTGCCACCCGATACACCGGACCCGGACGCCCCTGACCTGGACGCACATGACCCGGCCCGCGGCTGCCCGGTTGGGGAGCTGCCGGCGCACCGGTTCCGGGTCAAGGCCCGGACCTGGCGGGAACGCCACCACGCCGAATCGATCGAGAAGCGGCATGCCAGGGGTGTGGCGGAGCGGCGGGTGGAGTTCCGGGCGGACCGGGACGGGATGGCGTGGCTGGGCGCGTACCTGCCCGCGGACCAGGCCATGTCTGGGTGGAACCGGCTCACCGCTGCCGCACGGGGTTTGCAGGGGCCGGCCGAGGACAGGACCATGCCCCAGCTGCGGGCCGACAATTTCGCCGCAGCGATCCTCGGAGGCGGCAACACCCGGGGCGGCAGCACCAGTCTCATCAGTGCCAGTGCCAGTGCCACTGCCGGCGTCGTGGCTGCTGCCGGGCCGGGCGCCGGCACCAGCGGCAGCGGTACCAGCGCCGCATCGGGAACTGGCCACCGGCCGTCGCCGGTCCGCGCCGAGGTGCTGGTTACGGTTCCGGTGTTCGCGCTGATGGGCCTGACCGATGAGCCGGCGATGCTGGACGGGTATGGTCCGGTGCCGGCGTCGATGGCGCGGCGACTGGTCGCGGACGGGGCGGCCTCGTTTTACCGGGTGTTGGTGGACCCGCGGGACGGGGCGCCGTTGGAGATCGGCCGGAAGAGTTACCGGGTTCCCAGGGCGATGCGGGCCTGGCTGCGGATGCGGGACGGGAAATGCCCGTTCCCGGGCTGCAGCAACACCTCCCTGGACACGGAGGCCGACCATCTCCTCGCCTGGCACCACGGCGGCACCACCGGCATCAGCAACCTGGGACAGCCCTGCCCGAAACACCACCGGCTCCGGCACACCACCGCCTGGAAACCCACCCCGGCCAGCAAAAACAAACCACCCGGCTGGACCTCACCCACCGGCCGCCACTACACAAGCGAACACCAGGACTGGGAACCACCAAAGTGGCCGCCAGGATTCCTGCCCGGCGAACGAAGCCTCCTCGAAGAGGCACTTCAGGAATACCTCAGCGCTTGAGCCTTTGGAGCATGTCGCCGTACGTGAACGTGGCGGCCGTCAGTGTACGCGGCGATAGCGGATGTGCGTTGCCAGCGGCGAGTGGAGCACTTCGGCGGGTTCAAAGCCGAAGGATTCAACGCCGTCGAAAATCCGTTCCCCTGACCCGAGCAGCACCGGCGCGATGTCGAGGGTGAGTTCGTCGATTACTCCCGCGATCAGCGCCTGCCGGACGGTAGACGCCCCGCCGGCGATGTCCACGCCTTTGTCCCCGGCGGTGTCACGGGCGGCAGCGTAGGCGGCATCGAAGCCGTCGGTGATGAAATGGAAGGTCGTCCCGCCCTCCATCTGGAGGGAGTCGCGGGCATGATGCGTGAGGACGAACACTGGCGCGTGGTAGGGCGGTTCGGGTCCCCACCAACCGCTCCATTCCCCGTCCCAGTCTCCGCGGATAGGGCCGAACATGTTCCGCCCCATCACATAAGCGCCGCGCGGGCGCATAAGCCATTCGCTGGCCACCTTGTCGGCGTCGTTGGCCCGGGGGTCGCCCAGGTGCCACGCATGCAGTTCCATGCCGCGTCTACCCAAGGGGTTGTCGCGGCTTTGGTCCGGCCCGGCGACGAAACCGTCCAGGGAGATGGACATGTGGCAGGTTGTGTCCGGCACCGCAGACCTCCTGGTGATTGCGCTATGTGAAGCGGCCGTGTGGTGGGGAGCCTAGCACGCGCCCGTGCGTAACGCGGCCAATGCCATCATCGGTGCGGGGAGAGAGCTTCTAGTCGCTCCGCGTGCCAAAAACGATTTCGTCCCAGGACGGCACGCTGGACCGCTTGGGCCGTGCGGGCCGTTCCGGCGCCTCAGTCTCCGGCAGCTGTCCGGTGGAGGGGGAAGCGTCTTCCTGCTTCGCCGCCGGGCGGCGGGGATTGCTGCCCAGCAGCTCGTCCAGCCCGGCGCCGCCGGAAGTTCCGGAACCAGCCCCGGGAGTCGGACCGGCGGGCTTCTGCGGGGACGCCGCAATGGTGATTTCCCTCGTGTCGGTGCTGACGCCGTCGTGAAGCCGCAGCGCATCATCGTGGCTGTCACGGTGCGGCGGAAGGATGCTGAGCCTCGACAGCATGGAAGGCCTGGTGTCCCTGCGCCTGATGAAGGAGTCGCCCTGGGCTGCCGGCGCATCCCGCTGGTCATCCTGCGGTTCCGTCTCCCCGGCCTCCGGTTCAGCCGCCACCTCGGAAGGGCGCGGG
The DNA here is from genome assembly GCF_057747955.1 of Arthrobacter sp. SDR-2R. Taxonomy (NCBI): domain Bacteria; kingdom Bacillati; phylum Actinomycetota; class Actinomycetes; order Micrococcales; family Micrococcaceae; genus Arthrobacter; species Arthrobacter sp. SDR-2R. The sequence continues at coordinate 3,105,169 of NZ_CM173231.1, read as the reverse complement.
TGGGCAGCGGGCACGCCATGGGTCAGCAGCAGCGCCAGTGCGTCGTCGGAATCCTCATCTACGCCCAGGCGCTGGCCGCGGCGGGAGCGGAGCATGTCAAGGAGGCCGTCGGATTCCTTGCCGGAATCCTGCACGGGCACTCCCTGGCCGGCCGGCGACGTCCTGGACGCATCCGCGTCCGTCTCGAAATCAAAGGGGCGGTCGGAAACCGCGGTGAGGCGGCGGGCCGGAACGGGCCCGTCCAGCGGTTCAAGTTCGCTCAGCTGCTGCGCCCAGCGGTTGGTGTTCTGCAGGGACTTCCGTGCCGGGCTGAAGGTCCACAGTGCAGGAGGTTCTTCGCCGATTCCCGAGGTACCCCCGGGCTTGGCTTCGAAGCTTGCTGAGACAGTCCAGGTACCGTCCTGGCGCCGCCACGAGTCCCACTCCACGGTTGAGGGGTCGATGCCGTGGGCGGACAGGCGGTGGGCCACCATGTCGTCCAGCGTTGCCGGGTTGTCGCCGAAGGCGGACCGGTAGACGTCGTGGCCGGGGGAAGGCGCCGCGACTTCAACTTTCCGCGCCTGCTGGGCCACATATTCGCGCTCCGCCAAGACAGGGCCCTCGTAACGCTCCACCTTGGCCAGCGGCATCCCGGACAGCTCGGCGACGTCCGCAGCCGTGGCACCGGCACGGATCCGTGCCTGGATGTCCCGGGGGGACATGGGAACGGCCGGCCTCTCCGTCCGCGGCCTGGCCGTGGACCGGCTGGCCGTCCTGAGGGCCTCATCGATCGGCAGCTGGAACATCTCGCCGCCGGGCCCGCTTAACAGGAGATGCGTCCCGTCGTCGTGCACGCCTACAAGCCGTAGATCCTGCATACAAATCCTCCACCCTGGCATTACTATCAATCGAAACTCTGCCACCCGGCGGCGGGGAATTGGCTCAAGGAGCAGGGCGCGCCGTCATTTTCCGCTGGAAGCAGGCCCGAAAGGTGCGTGCGGGCGCAAGGACCGGCGGCCCCGGCGGCGTCAGTGCCGCGTCAGGGCTGCCGTCAGCTGGTCCGGATGGCGGGTCGAGGCGAGCCAGTAGGGGGTCCGGTCGGCGGGGTCCGTGATCTCGATTTTTACAACGGGATCGATCCAGCCGCGGATGCACAGGTAGGCGAGCCCGTTGAGCCGGGTGCCCCGTTCCGCGGTCGCCTCCCCGGCCTTGAACTGCTGCACAGCGCCGACGAAACGGCGTTCGATGGTGGCCCTTCCAACGGTGAGGGTGTCAGCCGTGACCGAAATGACGGGGGTGGAAACAACCAGGAGGACCGCGATGATGGCGAAAAGCACCAATGCCGCGGTGTAGCCTGCCGCCATGCTGATGGGGGCGAAAACCAGGATGCCCGCTGCGGAGACGCCGGCCGCGATGATCCAGATCCAGGCGTTGGGCCACAGCTTCTCCCTGTAGACAACAGGTGTCCCGGCAGAGGGTGTGCTGGGAACGGACGCAGGCGAGCTTGAATCGGGCATAGCCCAAGCTTTCCACCTTTGGCCGGCTATTTCACCTTGGGACAGGCTCTGCGGCCCGGCCTCCCCGGGAGTCTCCCTAGGAGTGATTTGGGGGCGCGGGTTAGAGTGAGTGACTGTGACTGATCATCCCGCCACGGTAGACCTTGTCCCGGACGCAGCCTTGCCCGCCACCGCCGCTCCCACCCTGCAGGTCCAGTTGAAGATGCTGGATCCTGAGCTGGAAGCACCGTCCTACGCACATCCGGGCGACGCCGGCGCAGACCTCCGCGCCCGCGAGGACGTGGTCCTGATGCCCGGTGAGCGCAAATTGGTCCCCACCGGCGTGGCCATTGCCCTTCCTTATGGGTTCGTGGCGCTGATCCACCCCCGCTCCGGCCTGGCCACCAAGCATGGCCTGACGATCGTGAACGCCCCCGGCACCGTTGACGCGGGCTACCGGGGCGAGATCTCGGTAACACTGCTGAACACCGATTCGTCCCAGCCCATTGAGCTCCGGCGCGGCGATAGAATTGCCCAAATGGTTATCCAGCGGGTGGAGCACGCCCAATTCATTCCTGTCAGCGAACTGAGCGGATCCGTGCGGGGCACCGGAGGCTTCGGTTCCACCGGCGGGTTCAGCGTCCCCGGAGCCTGACCTTCAGGCTGCACCCGCAGCCACGCCGGCATGCACGACGGCGGAACCTCCAAAGTTTCGCCGGCAGGTTTCAGGACTGGCACTTTTCCAGAATTAAGGAGTCACCCATGGTCTTTGGGTTCGGCAGGAAAGCAAAGAGTGAAGAGCCGGCAGAGCCGGCCGACGAGCTCACGGTTGCGGACGGCGAAGAAAGCGGATCCGCCACCGCCGCCCGCCGCCAGGACGGCCCCTTCGATGAGGCCGAGATCAGCAGCCGCGACGGCTATGTGGATCTTGGTGCCTTGCTGATCACGCCCAGCGAGGGCCTTCAGCTCCGCCTCGAAGTCGAGGAGGCAACACAGCGCGTGGTGGCGGTGACCCTGGACCTGGACGGCTCCAGCCTCCAGCTGCAGGCCTTTGCAGCGCCCAAAACCGAGACCTTGTGGGATGAGATCCGCGAACAGATCGGCCAGTCGGTCGGTGCGCAGGGCGGCCAGGTTGAAGAGGTGGAAGGGGCTTTCGGTACCGAGCTGGTGGCCAAGCTGCCTGCCGGGCTCCCGGACGGGAGCCAGGGCTACCGCGTGGCCCGGTTCATCGGCGTCGATGGTCCCCGCTGGTTCCTGCGCGGCGTCCTGGGCGGACCTGCGGCGCTGGAACGCCCCGCCGCGGAACCGCTCGAAGCACTGTTCCGGCAGGTCGTAGTGGTCCGTGGCGACAGCCCCATGCCCCCGCGGGACCTCCTGCAGCTGAGGCTGCCGAAGGACGCCTCCGCCACTCCTCCGCCCGCCGCGCCCACCCTGGAGGAGCCCGAACGTGGTCCCGAAATTACCCAGATCGGCTGAGTCTCCCCACAACAACCCGGTCCATGCGTCCGGCCGGATCACCAGACTGGAGCAACTTCCTGACAAGGGACGCGTCATGTGCCAGGGGCACATTGAATCGGTGACCTTTGTTCCTGCCGACCGGACCCCGGAATTCAGTGCCATTCTGTCCCAGGATGACGCCGAACGTCCGGCCCCTGGTCCGAAGCGGGGCAGGCCGCCCCGGCTCCGTGTCGTCTGGGTGGGCCGCCGCCGCGTGCCGGGCATCGAAGCGGGCGCGCGGATCCGGGTTGAGGGGATGCTGGCCCGGGGCGAAGACATGCCCACCATATTCAATCCCCGCTACGAGATACTGTCCCGCCAGGAGAACGAATGACCGCGCAAGAGCCCGAACAGCCGTCCGGCCCTGCACATCCGGGCAGAGAACAGCAGGGCCGGCCGCAGGCTCCCGGTCCATCGCCCGTTGCCGGCCTCGCCGCCGGGTACGCCGCCAAAGCGGGACTCCACCGCACCCACGACGGGCAGGTGGACGTGCTGCGCAGCGCCGGGGGAGTGCAGGGAATTGCCGAGAGCATCGTTCCCGGCCTGGTGTTCCTGGTGGCGTTCACCATCACCCGCGAGCTCACGCTGTCACTGGTGGCCGCCCTGGCATCGGCAGCCGTGTTCACCGTTGTCCGCCTGATACAGCGGCGGCCTCTGACCCAGGCCCTGGCGGGGATTGTCGGCGTCGGCATCTCCGCCTGGCTGGCCAACACCACCGGCAAGGCCGAAGACTTCTACCTCCCCGGCTTCTTCACCAACGCCGCCTACATCCTGGCGATGGTCATCTCTATTGCCGTGAAGTGGCCCGTGGCCGGGCTCCTCTTTGGCTTCATCCGCAATGAGGGCGTGGAATGGCGTAAGGAACCTGACCGGGTCAAGGCGTACCGCCTGGGCACCTGGATCATCGTGGGCGTCCTGGCGCTCCGGCTCATTGTGCAGGTGCCCCTCTACCTGATGGGCACCGACGGCCTGGCCGCCCTCGCCACCACACGGCTCATCATGGGCGCCCCCCTGTACATCCTGGGCGTCTGGGTGGCCTGGCTGGTGACCCGGCCTGCCCCGGCGGAGCCTGAAGCCGGCACAGACCAGCCCGCCTGACAGACCAGCCCGCCTGACGGCCAGGCCGCCCCCTCGGCCTCTCCCCGGGCAGCGGCGGACCTAGCCGTCGAAGCCGTCGTCCTCCGGGACCGGGCCGTATCCGCTGGCGGTGGCCGGCTGGGCGCTGCCGCCCGCCTGCTCTCCACCGTTGATGCCGGCGGTGTCGATGCTGCCGGGTGCGGAGGAAAGCAGCTCCCGCAGCCGGTCTTCGGCGGCGATGGTGGTGACGAAGAAGAGTTCATCGCCGCCGTCGATCACGTCGTCGCGGCTGGGGGTAATGGGTGCCTGGTCCCGCAGGATCGCCACCAGGGTGGCGTCCTCCGGCCAGTGGATGTCGCCCACGGTCATGCCGATCACGTGCGAATCATGCGGGACGGTGAATTCCACCAGCGACGCCACGCCCGTCTGAAGCGTCAGCAGCCGGACCAGGTCGCCGATCTCCACTGCCTCTTCCACCAGGGCCGTCATCAGCTGCGGGGTGTTCACGGCGACGTCGACACCCCATGAATCGTTGAACATCCAGTCGTTCTTGGGGTTGTTCACCCGGCCCACCGTCCGGCCAACCCCGAACTCGGTCTTGGCCAGCAGGGACACCACCAGGTTCACCTTGTCATCGCCCGTGGCGGAAACCACCACGTCGGCGTCTTCCACCTTCGCGCCCTGCAGCGTGGAGAGCTCGCAGGCGTCACCCACCAGCCAGTGGGCGCCCCGCAGGCCGCTGCGCCCGATCACTTCCGGTTTGAGGTCGATAAGGAGGATTTCGTGCTTGTGCGCCAGCAGTTCGCGGGCAATGGACGATCCGACGCTGCCGGCGCCGACAATAACGACTTTCACTGATACTCCTTGGCGGGGGCTTTGGCGAGGATCTGGGCGATCTGGGCGCTGCGGTCCACCTGCAGCATGGCGTGCACGGTGTCGCCATCCTGGTAGGCGGTTCCGGCGTCGGGCAGCAGGCCCTCGCCGAAGCGGGTCAGGTACGCCACGCGCACATCGGCAGCCTTCTCAATGCTGCTGATGCGGTGCCCGATCCAGCCGGCGTCGAGGTCCAGTTCGGCCAGGACCAGGCGTCCGGAGGGCTCCCGGAAGTCGCCCGCGAGGTGCTGTTCGGGAAGGATGCGGCGCAGCACCTGGTCGGCGCTCCAGCGGACGGCCGCCACGGTGGGAATGCCAAGGCGCTGGTAAATCTCGGCGCGTCCCGGGTCATAGATCCTTGCGACGACGTGCGGGACGTGGAAGGTCTCACGGGCCACCCGGGTGGCCAGGATGTTGGAGTTGTCCCCGCTGGAGACCGCGGCGAAGGCATAGGCCTCGCCCACCCCGGCCTGCTTGAGGGTGTCCCGGTCAAAGCCAATGCCCGTGACTTTCCGTCCGGTAAAGCCCTGGCGGAGCCGGCGGAAGGCGCGGTCGTCCTGGTCGATGATGGCCACGGAATGTCCGGCATCCTCCAGCGTGTGCGCCAGCGTTGCCCCCACCCGGCCACATCCCATGATCACGAAATGCGCCACCGTATCTCCTCCATATGTAAGTCAGGATCGTGCAGCTAGAACTCTACCGGCACGGCCCCGGTTAGGCCCGGCCGGGGCCCGTCATGACATCGTCAGCGATTCAGACTAGCTTTGTGGGGTGTTGACAATACTGAACGCCGTCAAACGCGTGCTGGTGGGCAGGCCGTTCCGGAACGACCGGCTGGCCCATACCCTGCTTCCCAAGAAGATCGCACTGCCGATCTTCGCCTCCGACGCCCTTTCCTCCGTAGCCTACGCGCCGGACGAGATCCTCCTGACCCTTGCCCTGGCAGGTGTGAGCGCCGTGGCGATCTCGCCCCTGGTGGGACTGGCGGTGATGGTGGTCCTGCTGACCGTTGTCGCTTCCTACCGGCAAAACGTCCACGCGTACCCGTCGGGCGGCGGCGACTACGAGATCGCCAACGTAAACCTCGGCAAGTACGCCGGGCTGACGGTAGCCTCGGCCCTCCTGGTGGACTATGTCCTGACCGTTGCCGTGTCCATGTCCTCGGCAGCGGCGTACCTCACCACTGCTGTACCGTCACTGCACGGTGAGCAGGCCGTCATCGCCACCATCGGCGTCGTCATCCTTGCCCTGGTCAACCTGCGCGGCATCAAGGAAGCGGGCAGCGTATTCGCCGTCCCCACCTACATCTTCATGGCATCGATCCTGGGCATGACCGCGGTGGGCGTGTTCCAGGCCGCAACGGGGCAGCTGGGGGAGGCGCCGTCGGCGGCCTTCACCATCGTCCCCACGGAAGGCTTCGACCAGGGCCTGGTGGGCCTGGCCGGCGCGTTCCTGCTGCTCCGGGCCTTCTCCTCCGGCGCCGCAGCGCTTACGGGCGTGGAAGCGATCAGCAACGGCGTGCCGAACTTCAGGCACCCAAAGAGCAAGAATGCGGCCACCACCCTCCTGCTCCTGGGGGTGATCGGCGCCGCGATGCTGGCCGGCATCATCTACCTGGCCAACGCCACCAAGGTCCACATCGTGCTGGATCCGGCCACGGAATTCCTGCTCGACGGGAACCCGCTGCCGGAGGGATACGTCCAGAACCCGGCCATCAGCCAGATTGCCCAGACCATCTTCGGCCCGGGCAGCATCCCGTTCTACATCGTGGTGGCGGCCACCGGCGTCATCCTGGTGTTCGCGTCCAACACGGCCTTCAACGGCTTCCCGGTCCTCGGCTCCATCCTGGCCCAGGACGGCTACCTTCCCCGCCAGCTCCGGACCAGGGGCGACAGGCTTGCGTTCAGCAACGGTGTCCTTGCCCTCGCGGCAGGCGCCCTGGTGCTCATCATTTCGTTCGACGCGGACGTCACCAAGCTCATCCAGCTCTACATCGTGGGCGTCTTCATCTCCTTCACCCTCAGCCAGCTCGGCATGATCCGGCACTGGGGGCGCGAGCTGAAGCTTGCCAAGGACAAAGCCGTCCGGCGCCGGATGATGAAGTCCCGCACCATCAACAGCATCGGCTTCGGCATGACCGGGCTGGTGCTGGTCATCGTCCTCATCACCAAGTTCGAACAGGGCGCCTGGATCGCCCTCCTGGCCATGTTCGTCCTCTTCCTGATCATGTGGAGCATCCGGGCGCATTACGACAACGTGGCCAAGGAACTCGCGGTGGATGAGGACTCCTCACCCCGGGCCCTGCCCACCAGGGTGCACGCCGTCCTGCTGGTGTCCCACGTCCGCAAACCCGTCCTGCGTGCGCTGGCCTACGCCCGTGCGTCCCGGCCCTCCCGGCTGGACGCCATAACGGTGGACATCGACGCGGAGGAAACGGCCCACACCATCGCCGACTGGGAAAAGCTCGAAATCCCGGTCCCGCTGACCGTCCTGGCCAGCCCCTACCGCGAGACGGTCACGCCCATCATGGAGTACATCAAGCAAATGCGCCTGGACTCCCCGCGGGACCTGATCGTGGTCTACATCCCGGAATACGTGGTGGGCAAGTGGTGGGAGCAGCTGGTGCATAACCAGACCGCCCTGCGCATCAAGACCCGCCTGCACTTCGAACCCGGAGTCATGGTGGCCAGTGTTCCGTGGCAGCTCAAATCATCCGAAGAAGCAAAGAACCTCCAGGACGTCCAGTGACCGCAAAAACTTCAACAGCCGCGCCGCAGGCACCGGACGCTGCCGGGCATGCAGGCGAAGAGGCGGTCCTCGCCGTCGGGCCCGTGGCCCATGGCGGGCACTGTGTTGCGCGGCATGAGGGCAGGGTCATCTTTGTCCGGCACGCCATCCCGGGAGAGAAAGTCCGGGTCCGGCTGACCGATGCAGCGGACGACGCCAAGTTTTGGCGGGCGGACGTCCTCGAGGTGCTCGAGGCTTCCCCCGACCGGGTGGAGCACTTTTGGCATCCTGCGGATTCCCGCCGGGCATGGGGCCACGGCCACCCGCCTGTGGGGGGTGCGGAGTTCGGGCACATGACACTGGCCCGGCAGCGCAGCCTCAAGGCGGACGTCCTGGCCGAACAGCTCACCCGGCTGGCCGGCTTTGAGCAGCTGCCCGCCGCCTGGGCGGGCAGCGTGGAGGCGGTAGGGGAAAAGTCCGACGGCGGCACCGGCCTTGGGTGGCGCACACGGGCCAGCTTTTCGGTCACCCCCGGCGGCAGGCTGGGAATGCACGCTCACCGTTCCAACCAGATCATCCCGGTGCGGGAGATGCCCCTGGCCAGCGACGCCATCAACGCGCTGCGCTTGTGGGACCTGGACCTCCAGGGCATCGAGCGGGTTGAGGTGGCCGCTCCGGCCAACGCTTCCCGGCCCCTGGTGCTCCTTGCACCCGCGCCCGGGACAAAGGACAAACGGCTGAGGGCAATTGCTGCGGAAGTGCCGGGGGACGTTTCCGTGGCGGCCTTTGATGCGCTGACCGGTGACGTGACACAGCTCCGCGGCCGGACCTGGGTGCAGGAGTCCGCCGAGGGACACGATTTCCGCGTTACCGGAGAGGGCTTCTGGCAGATCCACCGCGACGCGCCCGGGACACTTGTGGGGGCTGTCACAGAATTCCTCCGGCATGGAGACTTCCTCCACCCCGGAGCCGTGGTGGCCGACCTCTACGCAGGAGCCGGGCTCTTCACCGCTGTCCTGGCCGACGCAGTGGGGGAGACCGGATCCGTGCTCTCGGTCGAAGGAGCGCCCGGCGCCAGCCGCGACGCCCGGAAAAACCTGCACTCCGCGCCGCAGGTGGAGGTGGTCCAGGGCCGCGTGGAACGGGTCCTGCGCCAGAAACCGCGGAATTTCGACGCCCTGGTCCTTGACCCGCCCAGGGCCGGAGCCGGGAAAGCCGTCGTCGGCCAGCTCGTCGCCTCGCAGCCCCGTGCCATTGCCTACGTGTCCTGCGACCCGGCGTCGTTCGCCCGTGACCTGGGTTACTTCCGCCGCTCAGGGTGGGACCTCGCCGGCCTCCGGGCCTTCGACCTGTACCCGCACACCCACCACCTTGAGACCGTGGCACTGCTGGCTCCGGCTCCGTGATGCGGCCGCGGTTTTGGACTACGATGACCGTAGTAGTCCCACGTCGCGCCCGAATTCTCGGCCGGCCGTGTGCAATTTTCGGGCCCTGTAACTACTTAGGGCGTCCTAACTAGCAGGCGGTCAACCGCGCGACAAAGATGAAACTGTTGCGAGAGGAGTCCTGCGATGAGCACTGTGGACAGCTTCGGTTCAAAAGGCAAACTTAATGTAGCCGGAACCGAATACGAAATTTTCCGGTTGAACTCCGTTGAAGGTGCAGAAGCCCTTCCGTTCAGCCTCAAGGTATTGCTTGAAAACCTGCTGAGGACCGAGGACGGCGCGAACATCACTGCCGATCACGTTCGCGCTTTGGCAGGCTGGGATCCTAATGCGGAGCCCGATACAGAAATCCAGTTCACGCCGGCACGCGTGATCATGCAGGACTTCACCGGCGTTCCCTGCGTGGTTGACCTGGCGACGATGCGTGAAGCCGTCAAGGAACTGGGCGGCGACCCCAAGCGGGTCAACCCGCTGGCGCCGGCCGAGATGGTCATCGACCACTCGGTCCAGATCGATGCCTTCGGCAACTCCGGCGCGCTGGAGCGCAACATGGAGATCGAATACCAGCGCAACGGTGAGCGCTACCAGTTCCTGCGCTGGGGCCAGACCGCGTTCGACGACTTCAAGGTGGTTCCCCCGGGAACCGGCATTGTGCACCAAGTCAACATCGAGTACCTGGCCCGCACCGTCATGACCCGCGAAGTGGGCGGCGTCCTGCGCGCCTACCCTGACACCTGCGTAGGCACCGACTCCCACACCACCATGGTCAACGGCCTGGGCGTGCTGGGCTGGGGCGTGGGCGGCATCGAAGCCGAGGCCGCCATGCTCGGCCAGCCCGTCTCCATGCTGATCCCGCGCGTCGTGGGCTTCAAGCTCAGCGGCAGCATCCCCGCCGGCGCCACCGCAACCGACGTAGTGCTGACCATCACCGAGATGCTCCGCAAGCACGGCGTGGTGGGCAAGTTCGTGGAGTTCTACGGCGAGGGTGTCGCAGCGGTGCCGCTGGCCAACCGCGCCACCATCGGCAACATGAGCCCGGAGTTCGGCTCCACGGCTGCCATGTTCCCGATCGACGACGTCACCCTGGACTACCTGCGCCTCACCGGCCGCTCCGAGCAGAACGTCGCCCTCGTGGAGGCGTACGCGAAGGAACAGGGCCTGTGGCACGACCCCTCCCGCGACATCAAATTCTCCGAGTACCTCGAGCTGGACCTGTCGACCGTCGTTCCGTCGATCTCCGGCCCGAAGCGCCCGCAGGACCGCATCATCCTCACCGAATCCAAGGCGCAGTTCCGCGAAGACCTCCGCAACTACGTCAAGGTGGACCTCGCCGACGGCAGCCTGGACGAAGCGATCGACGAGAGCTTCCCGGCGTCAGACTCACCCTCGTTCACCGCCACGGCAACCCACCTCACCGAGGAAGCCCCGCACGCCCACGGACCGAAGTCCAACGGCCGCCCGACGAAGAAGGTGGCCGTCAAGACCGCTGACGGCCGCGAATTCGAGCTGGACCACGGTGCGGTGTCGATTGCCTCGATCACCTCCTGCACCAACACGTCCAACCCGTCCGTGATGCTGGCGGCAGCACTGCTGGCCCGCAACGCCGTCGAAAAGGGCCTCGCCGCCAAGCCGTGGGTCAAGACCTCCGTTGCCCCCGGTTCCAAGGTTGTTACCGACTACTACAACAAGTCGGGCCTGACCCCCTACCTGGAGAAGCTCGGCTTCTACATCGTGGGTTACGGCTGCGCCACCTGCATCGGCAACTCCGGCCCCCTCGACGCCGAGATCTCCGAGGCAATCCAGGCCAACGACCTCTCCGTCACCGCAGTCCTCTCCGGCAACCGCAACTTCGAAGGCCGGATCAACCCGGACGTCAAGATGAACTACCTGGCCTCCCCGCCGCTGGTCATCGCCTACGCCCTGGCCGGAACCATGGACTTCGACTTCGAGAACGACGCACTGGGCCAGGACGAAGCCGGCAACGACGTCTTCCTGAAGGACATCTGGCCCAACCCGGTCGAGGTCCAGCAGGTCATCGATTCCTCGATCGACAAGGGCATGTTTGCCCGCGGCTACGAGGGCGTCTTCGATGGCGACGACCGCTGGAAGGCCCTCGATACCCCGGCCGGCGACACCTTCGCCTGGGATGAGAAGTCCACCTACGTCCGGAAGCCCCCGTACTTCGAGGGCATGCAGGCGACGCCGGAACCGGTCAAGGACATCACCGGCGCCCGCGTGCTGCTGAAGCTCGGCGACTCCGTCACCACCGACCACATCTCCCCGGCCGGTTCGTTCAAGTCCGACACCCCCGCCGGCCAGTACCTGCTGGCCAACGGCGTGGAGCGCAAGGACTTCAACTCCTACGGCTCGCGCCGTGGCAACCACGAGGTGATGATCCGCGGTACGTTCGCGAACATCCGCATCAAGAACCAGCTCCTGGACGGTGTTGAGGGTGGCTTCACCCGCGACTTCACCCAGGCTGACGGCCCGCAGGCCTACGTCTACGACGCCGCGCAGAACTACCAGGCAGCCGGCACCCCGCTGGTGGTCCTGGCCGGCAAGGAGTACGGCTCCGGTTCGTCCCGTGACTGGGCCGCCAAGGGTACCGCCCTGCTGGGTGTCAAGGCTGTCATCGCCGAAAGCTACGAGCGCATCCACCGCTCCAACCTGATCGGCATGGGCGTCCTGCCGCTGCAGTTCCCGGCCGGGGAGAACGCTGCCAGCCTGGGCCTGACCGGCACGGAAACCTTCTCGGTGGAGGGCGTCACTGCCCTGAACGAGGGCACCACGCCCAAGACCCTGAAGGTCACCGCCACCGCCGAGGACGGCTCCTCGAAGTCGTTCGACGCCGTCCTGCGCATCGATACGCCGGGTGAAGCGGACTACTACCGCAACGGCGGCATCCTGCAGTACGTGCTGCGCCAGATCTCCGCCAACTAGCGGTAACTGCCAGCAGGCACCATCCTCCCGAAGCCCCGGCCGGTCACCGACCAGCCGGGGCTTCGGCTTTGCAGCCAAGCCAAGGCGTTAGAGTTAAACGGCACGTCTACCACCCGAAGGAGGGGTCATTGGGAATCTTGGACACCATCCGGAATCCGCAGGACCTGAACGAGTTGACCGAGGAACAGCTGGAACAGCTGGCCTCGGAGATCAGGGAATTCCTGATCACTAACGTTTCCCAGACGGGCGGCCACCTCGGACCCAACCTCGGCGTCGTGGAGCTGACGCTGGCCGTGCACCGCATTTTCGAATCGCCCCGCGACAGCATCGTCTTCGACACGGGCCACCAGTCCTACGTCCATAAGCTGCTGACCGGACGCCAGGACTTCAGCACCCTTCGCCAGGAAGGCGGACTCTCCGGCTACCCCGCGCGGGCCGAATCGGAGCACGACATCGTCGAAAGCTCCCACGCATCCTCCTCCCTGTCCTGGGCCGACGGCATCTCCCGCGCCCGCCAGCTCACGGGAGAAGGCGACAGGCACGTCGTCGCCATCGTGGGCGACGGCGCCCTCACCGGCGGGATGGCCTGGGAAGCCATCAACAACATCGCCGCGGACAAGAAGCGCCGCGTGGTCATCGTGGTCAACGACAACGGCCGCTCCTACGCGCCCACCGTCGGCGGATTCGCCGACTACCTTGCCTCCCTGCGCCCCACCATCGACTCCTTCCGCGCCGCGCCGGCGTATGAGGGCGCACTGGACTGGTGGAAGAAGAAACTCCAGAACGGCGGCCCGGTGGGCCAGTTCACCTACAAGAGCCTGCATGCCATGAAGAAGGGCATCAAGGACTGGTGGGCCCCGCAGGGCATGTTCGAGGACCTGGGCATGAAATACATCGGTCCGGTGGACGGCCACAACCTCCAGGCCATGGAACACGCGCTCTCCACCGCCAGGAACTACGGCGGCCCCGTCATCGTCCACGCCATGACGGAGAAGGGCCACGGCTACGCTCCTGCCCGGGCCCATGAAGCAGACCAGTTCCACGCCGTCGGCATCATCGACCCCGAGACCGGCGAACCAACCGGCAGTGGGGGCGCCCAGTCCTGGACCTCCGTCTTCGCCGATGAGATCGCCGCCATCGCCGACGAGCGCGAGGACATTGTCGGCATCACCGGCGCCATGCTGATCCCGGTGGGCCTGCACAAATTTGCGGCCAAGCACCCCGAGCGCGTCATCGACGTCGGGATCGCCGAACAGCATGCGCTCACCGCGGCCGCCGGCATGGCCTTTGGCGGGCTGCATCCGGTGGTTGCCGTCTATGCCACTTTCCTGAACCGCGCCTTCGACCAACTGCTGATGGACGTGGCCCTGCACAAGGCAGGCGTCACCATTGTCCTGGACCGTGCAGGGGTCACCGGCCCGGACGGCGCCAGCCACCACGGCATGTGGGACATGGCCATGGTCCAGATCGTCCCCGGCCTCCACCTGGCAGCGCCCCGCGACGCCACCCGGCTCCGGGAGGAACTGCGCGAAGCGGTGGCCATCAGCGACGCCCCCAGCGTGGTCCGCTTCTCCAAGGGCTCCGTTGGTCCGGCGGTCGAGGCGCTGGAGCGGCTAAGCGACGGCGTGGACATCCTTGCCCGCCGCCCCTCCGGCTCCACCGAGAACGACGTCCTGATCGTCAGCGTCGGCGCGATGTCCGAGCTGGCCCTCGACGTTTCCAACCGGCTCGGGGCGCAGGGCATCAGCACCACCGTAGTGGATCCGCGCTGGGTCCTCCCGGTCCGCCATTCCATCATCGCGCTGGCCTCGCACCACCGGCTGGTGATCTGCATTGAGGACGGCGTCCGCGCCGGTGGCGTGGGATCGCGCATCCGGCAGGAGATGCGGGCGGCAGGCGTGGACACCGCCCTGAACGAGGTTGGCCTGCCCGTCGAGTTCCTGGAGCATGGCACCCGCAACCAGGTGCTGGAGCGCGTTGGGCTGACCGCCCAGCAGATCACCCACGACGTCGTTGCGCAGGTCCTGGGAACCAAGGTTCCGTTTGCGCGGCCCCTGCCCGGGCAGCAGCACCCCACCACCGGCAGCCTCCCGATCCTGTGAGGGACGAGGACGAGCTGAAGTATCCCGGCCCCGCCGGGGAGTCCGGACCGGTCCTGCACACCACCACCACGCGCGTTCCCAACGGTCTAAAGCCGGGACAGCTGGTGGTCTCCCGGAACCGGAAGTGGAACGGCAAGGCCCACTGGGTGGTGCCGGGCCGGTACCTGGGCGAAGACCGGCACGGGTGGTGGATTTTCCAGGGCACCAACGAGTTCTGTTCCCGTCCCGGCGCCGCGTTCTACACGCGCTCCGACGCCGTCCTGCTGGTGCCGCGCGAGGGTGACTGGGTGGCCACGTTCTACGACTCCGCGCATCCGGCGGGAGTACGGGTCTACATCGACCTGGCGGTGGGCCACGAATGGACACACATCCGGCCGGCGGTGACCGAGTTCCACGTGATCGACATGGACCTGGACGTCATCCGGACGGCTGACCGCGGCGTCTTCATCGACGACCAGGACGAGTTCGCCGAACACAGCGTCTCCATGCGCTACCCGCAGCAACTGATTGAAGACATCCAGGCCGCAGCGGACGGGCTTTACCACGCCGTGAAGGCACAGCAGGCGCCATTCGACGGCACCGACGTCGAATGGTTTACAGAAGGACGTAAATGAGCGGCATTGTCAGGGTCTACAAGCGCGACGACGAGGGCACCCTCCACTTCCGGGAGGCCTGGTTCGACGAGGAGTACTCCCAGTTCGTCATGAACTTCGGCGCCGTGGGGCACCAGAGCAAAACCGAGGAAACCGACGTCCCGGATGCTGCTGCCGCGGAGGGCCTCCTGGACGCCTTCGCAGCCCAGTGCGCGGAGGACGGCTACGCCGAGATCCCCACCGAGGAACAGTTCTGGGTGGTGGCGCAGTTCGCGCTCAAGACCAGGGAGGGCACCGACCGGGACCGCTACCTGGAGCAGAAGGCCACGGACGCCCTGATCAGCCACCTCGCCTGGCGCGGCCTGGGCACGGTGGAGCGGTCCGAATTCACTGACTACAAGCTCAACATCTTCTGCCTCTGCCCGGACGTGAACAAGGCCGTCAACGCCATCAAAGTCTGCGCCCGCGGCGAGGACCTTGACTTCACCAAGCTCAGCATCGGCGCCGCCCCCTACGGCGACCCTGGCCACTTCAAACTCAAGCACTCAGCCAAGCCCGCCAGCAACTTCACCCTCTAGGAGGCGTCCTTGACCAGTTACCGCCGCGTTGGAAAATCCGGCCTGACCGTCTCCACCGTGGGCCTTGGCTGCAACAACCTTGGCCGCGCCAATACCGCCACCGAGACGCAGGACGCCACGGACGCCGTCGTCCACGCAGCGGTGGATGCCGGCATCACCCTCTTCGACGTTGCCGACACCTATGGGCGGGAGCCCGGACTCAGCGAAACCATGCTCGGCAAGGCCCTCGGAAACAAGCGCTCCGGCGTCGTCCTGGCCACCAAGTTCGGCATGGACATGAAGGGCGGCAGCGGGCCGGACTTCGGCGCCCGCGGGTCGCGGCGCTACATCATCCAGGCGGTGGAGGCCTCGCTGCGGCGCCTCGGCACGGACTGGATCGACCTCTACCAGTTCCACACCCCGGATCCGCTGACCCCCATCGATGAGACCCTCGCGGCGCTGGACACCCTGGTCCGCAGCGGCAAGGTCCGCTACATCGGCCACTCCAACCGTTCCGGCTGGCAGATCGCCCAGGCGGAGTACGTGGCCCGCGAACTGGGCACGGCCCGCTTCATCTCCACCCAGAACCACTACAACCTCCTGGACCGCCGTGCCGAGCTTGAGGTGGCGCCCGCCGCGGAGGAGTTCGGGCTCGGTGTCCTGCCGTATTTCCCGCTGGCCAACGGACTCCTCACCGGCAAGTACTCACCGGGCCATGCCCCGGAGGGGTCCCGGCTCAGCCACACCCGCACCAACATGGTGGACGACGCCGACTGGGACCAGTTGGGCCGGTTCAGCGCCTTCGCGAAGGAACGCGGGCTGACTGAAATCGAGGTGGCCTTCTCCTGGCTTGCCGCCCAGCCCTCGGTGGCCAGCGTCATCGCAGGGGCCACCAGGCCGGAGCAGGTCAGGCAGAACGCGGAAGCGGCGAACTGGGTCCCCACGCCCGAAGACCTGGCTGACCTGGACGGGATCTTCCCGGCAGTGCCCAAGGTCGCGCTCTTCTAGGCCGCCGTGCCCGCCTACCTCCTGGATGTTGACACCGGGATCGACGACGCCCTGGCCCTTGCCTACCTGGCCGCCCTCCCGGACACGGAGATCGTGGCGGTCACGGCCTCTCCCGGCAACGTGGACGCGGACCAGGTTGCCCGCAACACCCTGGCCCTGCTGGAACTGTGCGGCAGGTCCGGGGTCCAGGTGGCGGTTGGTGCCCGCCAGCCCCTGTCCATCCCGCTGCTCACCACCCCTGAGACCCACGGACCGCAAGGGATCGGGTACGCCGTGCTGCCCGAACCCGCCGGGCGGCTCTGCGACCGGGACGCCGTGGACCTCTGGATCGAACATGCCAGGGCCAGGCCAGGCGAGCTCACCGCGCTCATCACCGCACCGCTGACCAACTTCGCCCTGGCCCTGCGCAAGGAACCGGAACTGCCCAACCTACTGGCCAAGGCAGTAATCATGGGCGGCGCCTTCTACCACCAGGGCAACACCACCCCCACCGCCGAGTGGAACACGCACGTGGATCCGCACGCCGCCAAGGAGGTCTACGCCGCGTACCGGGGAAGGCCGCTGGAGAAACTCCCCATCGTCTGCTCCCTCGACACCACCGAACGCATGGAACTGCACCCGGCCCACGTCACGGCGCTGGCCCGGGCCGCGGGTGCCGGCGTTCCCGAACTGCTGCTCCCGGAACAGCCGGAAGGGCGGCGCAGCACCTCCGACAACACCCTCATCAGGCACCTTTCAGATGCCCTGCGGTTCTACTTTGAATTCCACCGGCTCTACGACCAGGGATACCTGGCCCACGTCCACGACTTCTTCGCCGCAGGAGTCGCGGCAGGCACGCTCGAGTACACGGCGCGGACCGCCACCGTGGACGTCGAAACGGATTCGCCGCTCCTGGCGGGAACCACTGTGGCCGACTTCCGCGGGCTCTGGGGCACACCCCCAAACGCCAGGATTGTCGACAGCAACAACCCGGAGCAGGCGTTCCGCGAACTCGTGTCCGCCATCGGAAGCCTGGCCCGCCGGGTTGGCTGACAGGGCAGGGGCGGACCCGTCATGACCGGGCCACCCGGCACGGGACGCTGCCGGACGATGGCCGGTAGAATGGGCCACGGACCGGCCCGGCGCAGTTGCCGCCGGCTGCTGCCGAGGTGACATAGGCAGCCACACTCCGGCCCGGCGCTGCCGGGCCACTGCCTGCACCCAAAGGAACATTCCCCATGTCATCGCCCTCTTTGACGCTTCCGTCCCAGGAACGCCCGGCGGCCCGCCGCCGGCTGCTGGAGATCCTCGGCGCCCTGGCCATCGCGGCCACCTATGTCTACCTGGTGCTCAACCAGCCGGCAGACATCACCGGAGGTCCGGGCAGCGCATCGGCCCTGATCGCCCTCACCGGCTTCCTGGCAGGCGCAGTCCTGCTGATCGTCGCCTTCCTGCCCACGCTGCCCGCGTCCACCCTGGTGCTCATTCCGGTGGCCCTGGTCCTGAACATCGTGCTCGGCCAGTTCGTTGGCAGCACCCTGGTTCCCTTCTACCTCGACGCCATCGGCACGGTGTTGATCGCGGTCCTGGCCGGCCCGGCCGCCGGTGCCGCTACCGGAGCGCTCAGCAGCATCGTCTGGTCCTTCTTCAACCCCACGGTGCTTCCGTTCGCAGCCGGCGCCGCGCTCATTGGCTGCCTGGCCGGGCTGGCAGCACGCTACGGCCTCTTCCGCCGCTTCTACCTGGCTCCCGTGGCCGGTTTCGCCACCGGAATCATCGCCGGCGTGGTGTCCGCCCCGGTGGCCGCCTTCGTCTTCGGGGGCACCTCCGGCGTGGCCACGGGGGCCATCGTCAGCGCCTTCCGGGCCATGGGGGACACCCTCCTGGCCGCCATCACCAAGCAGGCACTGATCTCCGACCCTATGGACAAGGCCATCGTGTTCACAGTCGTGGCCATCCTGGTCTATGCGCTGCCCCGCAGGGCACGCCTGCAGTTCCCTTTCGTGCGGCGCCACCGGGTCCTGGCCGGCAACACCCCCGTGGAGGCCGCGGCTGACGCTCCCGCACAGGGGCCCGGGCACGGTCCCGCGCAGGGCACCTCCCCGGATTCTGCACGGAAGGGCTGACCGCAACGCTGTGACGGCACCATCGGCAGGCAGGACGGCAGCGCCGGCCAGGCGGGAACGCCTTAACCCGCTGACGTCGCTGACGGCTGCCGCGGCCACGGCGGCCATTACGACGGCGGCCGGCACCTGGCCGCTGTCCCTCGCCGTGGTTGCCGCCTGCCTTGGCCTGTCCGTGGCGGGCGGCACGGCCCGGCGGGTGCTCCCGGCGGCTGCGGCAGTCCTGGTCCCGCTTGGCCTGTCGCTGCTGTGGCTGCACGGACTGTTCTTCCCGGAGGGCAGGACCGTCCTGGCAGAGTGGGGACCTGCCCGTATCACCCAGGAGGGCCTGGCCTTCGCCGGGCAGCGGTTCCTGCAGCTGGCGGCCGTGGTCCTGGCCCTCCTGCTGTTCTCCTTCAGCGTCCGCGTGCCCGACCTCGTGGCGGCCTTGTCCGCCCGCGGCGTACAGGGCCGGTTCGCCTTCGTCCTGGCGTCCACCCTGACCCTGCTGCCGGCCATCGCCGCCCGGGCGCAGCGGATCCGGCAGGCCCAGGAATCACGCGGCCTGGTGGTCTCCCGCAGCCTGGTGTCCAGGCTGGGCGCGTTCCGGCTGCAGGCCGTTCCGCTGGTCCTCTCCCTGATCGATGATGCCGGCACCCGTGCTGCCGCCCTGGAAGCCCGGGGACTCAACAACACCTGGCCGCGGACCAGCTACCGCGAGGTGGCTGATTCCGGCCGGCAGCGGACAGTACGCATCGTGCTGGTGCTCGCTGCCCTGGCGGCAGTGGTTCTCCGGGTAGTGCAGGCGGGCGCAGGTGGCTGAGCCCATGGTGTCCCGCGGCCAAAGCAATGCCAGTGATGCGGGCAATGCCAGTCATGCCAGTAATGCGGCCACGTCAGGCAGGCCGGTGCTGGCCGCCGGGATCCGGCACTTCACCTTCCACGACGGGCAGGTCCCGGCCCTGCAGGATGTCGCCATATCTCTTGCACCGGGCTCTTTCACGGCCATCCTGGGCGCCTCCGGAAGCGGGAAGTCCACCCTGGGCCGCCTGCTGGCCGGTTGGCTGCCTCCGGGCGGCCACGGATCGCTGGCAGGGTTCCTTGAGTTGTCCGGCACGCGCCTGGAGTTTGCCGGCGGCGCGGGGGACCCGCGGATCGATCCCGCCCAGTGGGGCCGCCACGTGGGCTTTGTCCCCCAGGACCCCGGCGCCGTGCTGTCCACCGTCCGCGCCACGGTGGCGGAGGAACTCGCGTTTGGACTGGAGAATGCCGGTACGGGGCGTGGTGACATGCAGGCGGCGGTGCAGCGCACGGCCGGGCTGCTGGGACTTCAGGGCCTGCTGGACCAGGACCCCGGGACGCTTTCCGGTGGCCAGCTCCGCCGGCTGGCCATCGGCTGCGCCATCATCGCCGGACCTCCTGTGCTGGTCATGGACGAGCCCTTCGCCTCCCTGGACGCGGCAGGGGCGGAGGGTCTTGCCACCCTGGTCCTGGACCTGCTGAAGCGGGGTACCGCCATCGTAATCCTCAGCCAGGTGGTCGACCCCCTGCTCCTGGACGCAGACACATGGGTGGTACTGGCTGGGGGCATGGTCACGGCAGCGGGGCATCCCGCCGGTATGGGAGCGGGGCATGCCAACGATGGCGGTGTCCCGCCAGTGCTGCCCCGGGCAATCAGGCGTCCTGCCGTGCCGGAGTCCGCGGTACCGCCAAGGCGGCCTGCAGCCCGGCAGGCGGGGCCGGCTGCCCTGCAGCTCCGCGGCGTCTCCTTCGCGTACCCGGACCCGCAGGTTCGCGGAAAAGAAAGCCGCAGAAGATGGGGCAGGGCGGCACCGGCGGGCGGCCTGAACACAGGCACCCCAGTGCTGCAGGACATCAGCCTGCAGATCCACCCGGGGGAGATCGTGGCGGTCACCGGGCCCAACGGCGCCGGAAAATCGACGCTCCTGCGGCACTTCAACGGGCTGCTGCGACCCACCGCGGGAACTGTCCTGGTCAGCGGCAGCGACATCTCAAGCGACCCCGTCGGACGGACCGCTGCATCCGTGGGCCTGTTGTTCCAGCAGCCCCGCGACCAGCTGTTTGAACGGACCGTACTGCGGGAGGTCAGCTTCGGGCTGGAGCGATTGGTGGGCCGGGACATGGTTGCCGGCCGCGCCGCCGCGGCGCTTCAGGCCGTCGGGCTGGCGGAGGCCGCCGACGAGCACCCCGCCGAGCTGCCGGCGTCCGCCCAGCGCCTCCTGGCGCTGGCCACCGTCCTGGCGCGCAGGCCCGCCGTCCTGGCGCTGGACGAACCTACCGTGGCACTGGACGGGGACGGGCTGGCCCTGCTGGACGCCGCCGTCGGATCGGCAGCAGCGGCGGGCGCCGCCGTCGTGCTGGTCACCCATGACCTGGGCTACGCACGGACGGCGGCGCACCGGCTCCTGACGCTCGACGGCGGCCGGCTGACCCCGGCCTGACAGGCAGCACCCACCGTCCTGGCTGCCGGTTACCCTGCGGCGGGGGACGCGACGCCCGGTGCCAGGAAACGCCTGCCGTTGACCCGCTCCGCGGCCCCCACCCGGTCCAGGTACGGCGTGATGCCACCCAGGAACATGGGCCAGCCCGCGCCCAGGATCATGCACAGGTCGATGTCCTCGGGTCCGGCGACGACGCCCTCGTCCAGCATGAGGCCGATTTCCTCAGCCAGGGCATCCTGGACGCGGTGCAGCACCTGCTCCGCCGTGGACGGGCTGGAGCCAAAGGACAGCAGCTCAAGCGTGGACTGGGGGATGGTCCGCGAACCGTCCGGGGCGGTCTCCCACAGTGCTTTGACGTTGTTGTCGATGAGCTTCTTGAGGTTATCGGAGACCGGGAAGCGGTCGCCGAAGGCGGCGTTCAGGGACTCCTGGACATGCTGCGCAACGGGCAGGCCCACCATGGCCAGCAGCGTGAACGGCGTCATGGGCAGCCCCATGGGCCGCAACGCGGCGTCCGCCACCTCCGCCGGGGTGCCCTCGTCGAAGGCCGCCGTGACTTCCCCCATGAGCCTCAGCAGGATGCGGTTGACCACGAACGCGGCCGCATCCTTGACCAGCACGCCGTTCTTCTTCAGCGCCTTGGCCAGCTCGAAGGCGGTGGCCAGCACGGCATCGTCCGTGCGCGGGGCGCGGACGATTTCCAGCAGCGGCATCACAGCCACGGGATTGAAGAAGTGGAAGCCCACCAGCCGTTCGGGATGCTGCAGGTCCGCGGCCATTTCCGTCACGGAGAGCGAGGACGTGTTCGTGGCCAGGATGCACTCCGGCGCCACGATGCCTTCCAGCTCGGCGAAGACCTGCTTCTTGATGTGCAGTTCCTCGAAGACGGCCTCGATCACGAAGTCGGCGTCAGCGAAGGCGTCCTTTGACACCGAGCCCGTCACCAGCGCCTTGGTCCGGTTGGCCGCGTCCTGGCTTAGGCGCTGCTTGGCCAGCAGCTTGTCCACCTCGGCGTGGACGTACGCAACGCCTTTGTCCACGCGCGCCTGGTCGATGTCGGTCAGGACCACGGGCACCTTCAGCTGGCGGGCAAAAAGCAGGGCCAGTTGGCCGGCCATCAGTCCGGCGCCCACCACGCCCACCTTGGTGACGGGCCGGGCCAGCTTGCGGTCAGGGGCGCCGGCCGGGCGTTTGGCACGCTTCTGCACCAGGTCGAGGAAGGCGTAGACGGTGGAGCGGAACTCATCCGTCTGCATCAGCCCGGCCAGTGTTTCGCATTCCAGCGCGGCGGACTCCGCCGCTGTCATGGTGCGGTTGGCCTCGAGGATGTCCAGGACCTTGGCGGGGGCGGGGGAGGCATTGGAGGTCTTGGTCTCGACGAAGGCCCGCCCAGCGTCCACCGCGGCGGCCCAGCGGGTTGCCGCGTCAGGGGAGGAAGGGTCGACGGCGTTGGCCCGCTCCGGGACCACCTCACCGGAGATGACACCGGCCGCCCAGGCCAGCGACTGTTCCAGGAAGTCGGCAGGCTCGAAGAGGGCGTCGGCGATGCCCATGCCGAATGCCTGCGCACCGGTGAGGGGGCGGTTGTTGCTGAGCGGGTTTTCGATCATGACCTTTACGGCATTTTCCGGGCCCACCAGGCGGGGAAGGATGTAGACGCCGCCCCAGCCGGGCACCAGGCCAAGGAAGGCTTCCGGAAGCGCCAGGGCACCCGCCCCCGTGGACACCGTGCGGTAGGTGGACTGCAGGGCGATTTCCAGGCCGCCGCCCAGCGCGGCGCCGTTGATGAAGGCGAAGCTGGGGACGCCAAGGTTTGCCAGGGTTGCATAGACGTCGTGGCCCAGCTGTGCCATCCACAGCCCGTGCTCACGCTTTTCCAGCGACTTCACGGCGGAGAGGTCCGCGCCCGCCACCAGGTAATGCGGCTTGCCGGTCACCCCGACGCCCACAATCTCGCCACGGGCCGCACGGTCGCGCAGGCCCTCCAGGACGGTGCCGAGCTCCACCAGGGTGTTGGGGCCCAGGGTGGTGGGTTTGGTGTGGTCCAGGTCGTTGTCCAGGGTGACGAGGGCAAAGGTGCCCGGGCTGGGCCTGCCCGCCGTGCCTGGCAGGGCGATGTCCTGCACATAGGAGTGGGTCACGGTTTCGTTGGGGAAAAGGTCCGCCAACTTGCGGTAATCTGCGGCGCTCATGCCATGGCTCCTTCGGAAACGGCGGCGGTCTTCCCGGAGGGGGTTCCGCTGTAGTCGGGGTGGTGCGGGTTCTCCCAGATCACGGTGCCGCCCATGCCAAGGCCCACGCACATGGTGGTGATCCCGTACCGCACGGAGGGGTCCTCTTCGAACTGGCGGGCCAGCTGGATCATCAGCCGGACACCGGAGGAGGCAAGGGGGTGCCCCACGGCGATGGCGCCGCCGTACCGGTTGACCCGGGGGTCGTCGTCGGCGATGCCGTAGTGGTCAAGGAAGCTCAGGACCTGGACGGCGAACGCCTCGTTGATCTCGAACAGGCCGATGTCCCCGATGGTCAGCCCGGCGTTCTTCAGTGCTTTCTCGGTGGCCGGGACGGGGCCGATGCCCATCACCTCGGGCTCCACCCCCGCATAGGCGTAGCTCACCAGCCGCATCTTCACGGGCAGCCCCAGCTCTGCGGCGGCCTCGGAGGAGGCAAGGACAGCGGCGGTTGCGCCGTCGTTCAGGCCGGCGGCGTTTCCGGCAGTAACCCGGCCGTGGGCCCGGAACGGCGTGCGCAGGGCGGCCAGGTCGTCCATGGTGGTGCCCGGGCGCGGCGGTTCGTCCTTGCTGTGGACGGTCCAGCCCTCGCCCGGCTTCCGGGCGGCAACGGGAACCAGGTCCGGCTGGATCCTGCCGTCCCGGTAGGCGGCTGCCAGCTTGTCCTGCGAGGCCACCGCGTAGGCATCGGTGCGCTGCCTGGTGATGGCGGGGAAGCGGTCGTGCAGGTTCTCGGCCGTGTTTCCCATGTTCAGGGCTGCCGGGTCCACCAGCCGCTCGGACATGAACCGGGGGTTGGGGTCGGCGCCGGAGCCCATGGGATGGTGGCCCATGTGTTCCACTCCGCCGGCAACCACCACGTCGTAGGCGCCGAATCCGATGCCGCCGGCCGTGGTGGTGACGGCCGTCATGGCACCGGCGCACATCCGGTCGATGGCGAAGCCGGGGACCGTCCGGGGGAGACCGGCCAGCAGCGCGGCGGTCCGGCCCAGGGTGAGGCCCTGGTCGCCGGTCTGGGTGGTGGCGGCAATGGCCACCTCATCAATCCGCTCCGAAGGCAGGGACGGGTTGCGGCGAAGGAGGCCGCGGATGCACTTCACGATCAGGTCGTCGGCCCGGGTTCCGGCGTAAATTCCTTTCTCGCCGGCCCTGCCGAAGGGTGTGCGGATGCCGTCCAAAAAGACGACGTCGCGGACAGTGCGCGGGGATGCGCCGCTTCCGTGCTGGCTCACGTGTAACTCCTCATCGAGACGTAGCGCCGGGCGCATGCCGGAGTGCGGCACTCACCTGGCGTCGGTCACACCGATGTTACTCGTGAGTAACTTAGCCTGCAAGGGCTGACGCGAAAAGGTTATTGGCCGGCCGCCGCAGCGGCCTGTTTGGGTTCCTTGGGTGGAAGCGGCTGCGGGTCCAGGAAGGCGGCGGAGATCAGCGGAGCCGTGAGTTCCACCTGCCACGGGCGGGCGCCCAGGGTCCGCAATTCCGCGGAAATCGAGTCTTCAGTGACGTCCGCGGGCGGCCGCCAGGCCACGCGCCGGAGGTAGTCGGGCGTCAGGAGGTTCTCCAGCGGGAGGTTCAATTCCTCGGCTTTCGCCTGGAGCAGGGGCCGGGCCGTGGCCAGGCGGGCAGCGGCTTCCGGATCGCGGTCGGCCCAGACCCGCGGCGGCGGCGGGGCGTTGGTGGCCAGGTGCAGGGGTGGCAGGTCCTCCAGGTCCCGGGCGGCCGCGATGCAGCGCAGCCACCGCGGCGCTTCGCGCTGGGCAGCGCGCCCGTGGAACCCCTTGGTGGTGAGCAGCTGTGGGACGGTGGCGGGCATGGCCTTCGCCGCGGCGACGAGGGCCGAGTCGGGGAGCAGCCGGCCCGGTGCCACATCGCGTTTTTGCGCCAGCGAGTCGCGTTCCAGCCACAGTTCGCGGACTGCGGCCAGCTGGCGGCGGTCCCGGATCTGGTGCAGGCCCGAGGTCTTCCGCCACGGGTCAACGCGCGGGGGAGCGATGCCCGCTGCGAGGATTGCCGCAAATTCCTGCTGGGCGTACTCCAGTTTCCCGTCCGCCTCCAGCAGCTCGATAAGTTCCTCACGCAGTTCGGTCAGGACTTCCACGTCCAGGGCGGCATAGCGCAGCCAGGGCTCCGGCAGGGGCCGGGTGGACCAGTCGGCCGCGGAGTGTTCCTTGGCAAGCCCGAATCCCAGCAGCTGCTCGATGACGGCGGCCAGGCCTACCCGGGGCAGCCCGGCCAGGCGCGCGGCGAGTTCGGTGTCAAAGAGCTTGTCCGGCCACATCCCGAGCTCGGAAAGGCAGGGCAGGTCCTGGGTGGCGGCGTGCAGGATCCATTCGACGCCCCGCAGGGCGTCGTTGATGATGTCCAGGTTCTCGAACGGTTCGGGATCGATCAGCCAGGTTCCGGCGCCCTCGCGGCGGATCTGGACCAGGAAGGCGCGCTGTCCGTAGCGGAAACCTGATGCGCGCTCGGCGTCCACGCCGGCGGGTCCGGTGCCGGCGGCAATGGCCGCGGCACACCGCTCCAGGCCGGACGCAGTTTCGATGACCAGCGGAACGCCGTCCCGGGGGGAGTCAAGGTCGATGATTTCGGGGATGGGGCTGTCAAAGCCCTCCACCGTGATGTGGGATGCGGCAGCAGCAGCCGGGACGCCGGCCGTGGTGTTTTCCGGAATGTTTGGGGTCATGATGCCCCCAGTTTACCGGGCTGCCCCATAACCGTTCTGCTGGCTTCGCCGACGGGGTGGGAGTGCGGTGACGCCGTCGGGGAGCGGCGGCAGGCCGGCGAACGTGCACACCATGTCGGACCAGGCCTCAAGGTGGGCCTGGACGTCGGAGGAAGCGGGCGTCCAGGAGGCCCGGAGTTCGATGTCGATGGACCCGGGCCGCCCGGCCAGTGTCCCGAAGCTTTCGGAGAGGACGCGGGTGGCGGTGCCGCCGGCTGCCCGGTATGCCGCCTTGTGGTTTTCCAACGCCTCCACCAGCCAGGTCCACGCCACGGTTCCCAGCATCTGGTCGTTGCCCATTTCCGGTTCCAGCTCTGCACGGATGTAGGTGACAATCCGGAACTCGCCGTCCCAGACCGCCGAGCCATCCGGATCGTGCAGCAGGATGAAGCGTCCGGTGGCCAGCTCCGTTTCGTCCTCGTCCGCCGGTCCCGGGGCGGCCGTTCCGGATGCGGCGGCAAACGCCATGGCCGCAGGTCCGTGGACCGGCGTGGCCGGGGTTGCGGCGCCCGGTGCCATCACCTCTGCGCCCAGCGCGACGGCGAAGGGTGCCAGCCGCGCGGGGGCTGGGATCTCCGCGAGGCGAAGTTCCTTCCGGCAGCGGGCTTTTCTGAGGGTTCCCAAGGCGTGGAGAAAATCCGGGGGAACCTGGTCCAGTGCGTTCACCTTGGCAGATTACGGGGCGGGACGGGCCGGGGCAGGAAGGCTCGCCGTCGGCGGCCGCTCACCCGGCCTGGCCGGCGCGGTATTCCCGGAGCTCATGGCGGATCGCGGCAGCAAAGGTATCGACGTCCTCCTCCGTGGTGTCAAAGGAACACATCCACCGGACTTCCCCTTTCGCCTCATCCCAGTCGTAGAACCGGAAGGACTTGCGCAGACGGTCCGCCGTGCCGGGGGGCAGGATGGCGAAGACTCCGTTGGATTCGGTTTCCTGGGTGGGCCGGACGCCCTCAATGGTGTCGACGGCGGCACGCAGCCGGGTGGCCATGGCGTTGGCGTGTGCGGCCGAGCGCAGCCACAGGTCGCCTTCCAGCAGGGCGATGAACTGGGCGGACATGAAACGCATCTTGGAGGCCAGCTGCATGTCCATCTTGCGCAGGTAGACCAGGCCGTGGGCGGCTTCCGGGTTCAGTGCCACCACTACTTCGCCGAAGAGCAGCCCGTTCTTGGTGCCGCCGAAGGAGAGGATATCGACGCCGGCGTCCCGGGTGAAGGCGCGCAGGGGCACGCCCAGGTGGGCTGCCGCGTTGGCCAGCCGCGCCCCGTCCATGTGCAGCTTCATGCCCCTGGCGTGCGCGTGGTCGGCGATGGCACGGACTTCTTCCGGCGTGTAGCAGGTGCCCAGTTCCGTGGTCTGGGTGATGGAGACGGCGAGCGGCTGGGCTCGGTGCTCGTCACCCCAGCCCCAGGCCTCCCGGTCGATCAGTTCAGGAGTCAGTTTCCCGTCCGGCGTGGGCACGTGCAGGAGTTTGAGGCCGCCGATGCGTTCCGGTGCCCCGTTCTCGTCCATGTTGATGTGGGCGGTGGAGGCGCATACCACGGCACCCCAGCGGGGGAGCAGGGACTGCAGCGACAGGACGTTGGCGCCGGTGCCGTTGAAGACGGGGAAGCATTCGATGCCTGGGCCGAAGTGGTCAACCATCAGTTCCTGCAGCCGCGCGGTGTAGTCGTCTTCGCCGTAGGAGACCTGGTGTCCGCCATTGGCTGCGGCAAGGGCCGCCAGGACTTCCGGGTGGACCCCGGAGTAGTTGTCGGAGGCAAATCCGCGCACGTTGGGATCATGCAGCCGTAGCGCCGCACGGGTTTCTGCTGTGGTGGTCATAGGGTTGCTCACGCTTTCAGTTTAGGTACTGCCACGCCAGGCAAGGCCAGACAGGCGGTCAGTCCGCCAGCCGGAGCCGGGCGCCGTTGAGTTCGGCGGACGGAGTGGTGAAAAGCCGGACGACGGCGGCAGCCAGGTCAGTTACGTCCGTTGCCCCCGGGAATTTCCGCTGGGGATGGGCGCGGCGCAGGTCATCGTCCACCAGCGCCTTGACCACCAGGATGGTGGCGGCCGCCGGGCTCCCGCTGCTCCCGGAGGCCTGGCGGAAGCCATCGGCCATGGCCATGGTCCAGGTTTCCGCGGCGGCCTTCGCCGCCACGTAGCTGGCGACCGCTGCGGCGGGCTGATCCAGGGCAGTGGATGAAACCATCGCAAACCTTCCCGACGTGGAGGCGGCGATGTCGTCGAAAAAGACGCGTGACACGTTGCGCAGCGTGGTGATGGCGCCGCGTTCCAGGAAGTCCCAGTCGTCGTCGGACTGGTCCGCGATGCCCTTGGCCCCGCGCCAGCCGCCCACCAGGTGGATCACGCCGTCCACCGCCCCCAAGGCGCCGGTGACGTCGTCGCGCAGCCGCCGGACGTCCGCCAAAACCGCCAGGTCGCACGCAAAGGGACTGACGCCGTCGCCCGCTTTCCGCGCTGCCTCCGTGATCCGGGCCTGGTCGGAGCCCGCCGTGGCCACCCGGTGCCCCGCGGCGGCCAGTGCCCGCGCCACGGCGATTCCCGACGCGCCGCTGCCGCCGGCCACCAGGACAGTGAGCGGCCGGGCGGAGGGCGCGCCCCCGGCCGGACCGGCGCTGCTCACAGCGCGGAGCGGCCGGTGATGCCGGCAGTGGATTCGATGACCGGGCGCATTTTCTTCTCAAGGGCTTCGTAGAACATGGACAGCGGGAATTCGTCGTCCAGCACCTGGTCCGTCAGGCCGCGCGGAGGTCCGTCCAGCGGGAGGGCCTGCGGACCCTTTGCCCAGACGGATGCCGGGTGGGGGGTGACCGTTCCGGAGATCAGCTGGTACGCGGCGAGCCAGTGGGCCGTTTTGGGCCGGTCGATGGAGCGCCAGTACAGTTCGTCGATCCTGGCGCCGAGGGCGATGACGGCCTCTGCCACCTGGTCCCAGTCGATGCTGAGCCTGCTGTCCGTCCAGTGGAGCACGTGCTGCTGGTGCAGCCAGGCGAACAGCAGCTGGCCGCCCAGGCCGTCGTAGTTGCGGACCCGGGTGCCGGTGATGGCGAAGCGGAAGATCCGGTCGAAGATGATGGCGTACTGGACCAGCTTCGCGTGCCTGCGTGCCTCCGGGCCGGCGTGGTCGTCTTTCTCAATCCGGACGGATTCGCGGAAGGCCGTGAGGTCGCAGCGCAGTTCTTCCAGCGAATACAGGAAGTAGGGCATCCGCTGCTTGATCATGAACGGATCGAACGGCAGGTCTCCGCGCATATGCGTCCGGTCGTGGATCAGGTCCCACATCACGAAGGTGGCCTCGGTGAGGTCCTGGTCCGCGAGCAGTTCCGCGGCGGCCTCCGGCAGCTCCAGGGCCGTGATCTCCGCGGCGGCCTTCAGCACGCGGCGGAACCGGGCGGCTTCACGGTCGGCAAAGATGGCGCCCCATGTGAACGTGGGGGTCTGGCTGACGGCCACAGTCTCGGGGAAGAGAACGGCCGAGTTCGTGTCGTAGCCGGGAGTGAAGTCGACGAACCGGATGGGGACGAACAGCTTGTTCGAGTAGTCCCCGGCCTCCAGTCCGGCGATGAATTCGGGCCAGATGACCTCCACCAGCACAGCCTCCACCAGCCTGTTGCTGCTGCCGTTCTGGGTGTACATAGGGAACACCACAAGGTGCTGCAGCCCGTCGCGGCGGTGCTCCTGCGGCTGGAAGGCCAGGAGCGAGGAGAGGAAGTCGGGGACAGGAAAGCCGCCGGCGGCCCATGCCTCGAAGTCTTTGCAGGCGGCGTCCAGGTAGTCGGCGTCGTGCGGAAAGGCGGGGGCCAGGGCCCGGATGGCGGCCACAATGGCATCCACGTACTGCGCTGCCTCCCCGTGGTCCGCGGGGTTGGGGACGGACCCGTCCTGGACCTGGAGCGCCTGCAGTGCGGTGGCGGCGGCCTTGAGCCGGAGCCAGTCGTGGTCCTGTGCGGAAATCCCGGTGACGGCGGTGGTCAGGGTCTCTGTCATCGTCGGCTGCCTTTCTGGTTGCTTGCTTCTCCGGTGAGCGTAACAAGCAACCAGCAGGACTTATGCCAAAACAACTCATTCGTAAGAAATGCTTAGCCTCGATGGTTTCCGGGAAGGATCGAGACTGTCCCTCCGCTGTGGGATCAGTCCCGGAACGCTGCCCTCTCCGGTTCAGCTTTCCGGCGTACTGTCCCCGGCATCATCCCTGGCCACCAGCCGGAGTGACACCGAATTGATGCAGTAGCGCTGGTCGGTGGGCGTTCCATACCCCTCGCCCTCAAAGACGTGGCCCAGGTGCGAGTCGCACGACGCGCACCGCACCTCAATCCTTTCCATGCCCAGGGTCCTGTCGTGGATGTAGCGCACATTCCCCTCAGCCAGCGGAGCCCAGAAGGAAGGCCAGCCGCAGTGCGAGTCAAACTTTTCGTTGCTGGTGAACAGTTCGGCGCCACACGCCCGGCACTGATACACACCCTCTGTGTGGGTATCCCAGTACTCACCGGTGTAAGGGCGCTCGGTTCCGGCCTGCCGCAGCACGTGGTACTCCTCCGGCGTCAGTTCCTCCCGCCACTGTTCATCGCTCTTCCTGACGGTAGTTTCCGGGATGCCGGAGTCCTGCTGAGGGGTGTCCTGCGTGGCAGTGTCATGCCGGGCAGGGTCCTGCGTGGCATTGGCCGGTGCCCCGCCAACAACGCCTGCCGACTTGTTACCGAAGATGCTGTTTCCAAAGATGCTCATAGCATTCCCAACGCTCAGGAGTCGCCGATAAATCCCGAGCCCGCGTACAGGTGGAGCACAGGGACACCGAGCTGGTCCTGCGCCTTGTTGGCCCAGTCGGTGTGGAAGGTATCGGCCACGGCATGCGGCCTGGTGATCACCACGGCCTGCGAGGCGCCGGTTTCCCGGACCTTCGCCACAAGGCCGTCCACCGCCTTCCCCTCCACCACCTGGCCGGTCACACCCGAGCCCAGGCCCTCCAGCGCGGCAAGCGAGGTGGCGAGCGTTTCATCCGCGTGCGCCCGCTCGGCGGCGGCGTCCGGGTTGCGGCCGGCGAGTTCCCGGAATGCCTTGGCAACGTCCAGCATGGAGAGGTTTTCGAGGAAGTCCACGAGCAGGTGGCGCTCGGTGTTCGCAGGGACCAGGACCAGTAGCCGGCTGTCCGACCCATCCACCAGCCGTTCAATGTTCACGCGGTCGTCCGCGCCCAGGGGTTCTTCAGTCAGGATGATGATCGGATCACTCATGGCCTTAGCCTAGCGCCGCTCGGGGGCGCCCGCACCGCACTTGGAGAAAGTGCCGGAACACGACCGGAGAGCCGTGCGCCGCCGTGCCGTTCCTGCCCGGGAATGCGGGTATCGGCGGTAACGCCGGTAAGAATAGTCCCATGGCACCTTTCCGGCGAGCGCGCCCTGCAATGACTGCAACCACCAGGGATTCCGGCGGAATGTCGCCGGGGGCGAAGTGGGCCATCGGCGGAGCCGTCGCCGGCGGCTCCGTGGCCAGCCTGCTGGGCGCCGGTTCGTCCGCGCTCGCCGTGTACTTTGCCCGCCGCGTCATTACCCCGGCCCGGCAACGGGCAGCGGACAAGGAACTGCTGGCCGTAATCCGGGACGGGCAGAAGCAGCAGGTGATCCTGGCCGCCAATGACGACACCACCGTGGATGGGGTTTACGGATTCTTTTTCGACGGCGGCAAGGGCCACGCGCGGATCGGCCGCATCATCTCCTACTCGCCGGCCGAACGCACGGTCCTGCGCGAGGTCGAAGCCGTCTACAGCGGCGACCTGTCCACGGCCCGCTGGGGATGGTGGAGCGGCGCCACCTACCCTGACCCGGCCGCCGTCGGAATTCCTGCCGAGGACGTGCTGATACCCGTGGAGCGCGGGGAAGCGCCGGCCTGGCTGGTCCGGGCCAAGGGGACAGCCCGCACCTGGGCCATCATGGTGCACGGCCGCGGAGCCACCCGGCAGGAAGCGCTGCGGGCGGTGGGACCGGCACTGGAGCTGGGCCTGACCAGCCTGCTGGTGTCCTACCGCAACGACGGGCTGGCGCCGTCGGCCGATGACGGACGGTACGGCCTGGGCTCTACGGAGTGGCAGGACATCGAAGCCGCCATTGAGTATGCGCTGGCCGAGGGGGCCGAGGAAATTGTCCTGTTCGGCTGGTCCATGGGAGGGGCCATCTGCCTGCAGACCGCGGACCTTTCCCGGTACCGGCACCTGATCCGGGCCATGGTGCTTGACGCACCCGTGATCGACTGGGTGACCGTGTTGGCGCACCATGCACAGCTGAACCGGATTCCGTCGCTGGTGGGCCGCTACGGGCAGCTGATGCTGGGCCACCCGCTGGGGCGCCGCCTGACCGGCCTGTCGGCACCGGTGGACCTGAAGATCATGGATTGGGTGTCCCGGGCCGTGGAGCTGCGGACACCCACGCTGATCATCCACAGCGTTGACGACGAGTACGTGCCCTACGGACCGTCCGCGCTCCTGGCCGAACGGAACCCGGAGATGGTCACGTTCGAGACGTTCAACCACGCACGGCACACCAAGGAATGGAATGTGGACCCCGAGCGCTGGGAACGGCTGGTTAAGGCCTGGCTCCGGCAGCAGCTCGCTCCGCGCCTCAACCCCGGCACGGGGCTCACCCCTGGAACGCTGGCCGGGCACACCGCTGCGGGGGCGTGACATGGCGGACCAACTCCACGAACAACAGCCCGGGTCGGCGGCCTTGAGCGCGCGGGGCCGGGATCTCGCCGCGGGACTGTCAAGGCTGGTTGCGGCAGCACCGGGCGCCCCGACGCAGGCTTCGCACGCACCCTTTGACGGCACGCTTGTGGGCGAAGTGCCCGTGTGCAGCGCACCCGACGTTGATGCCGCCGTCGGAACTGCCCGCGTGGCGCAGCGGTACTGGGCAGGCGTTTCCGTCGAAGACCGTTGCCGGGTGATCCGGCGCTTCCGCCGGCTGGTGCTGGACCGGGAGCAGGACATCCTGGACCTGGTGCAGGCAGAGAGCGGCAAGTCCCGGCTGAGCGCCTTTGAGGAACTTGCGGACGTGGTCCTGACGGCGGACTACTACGCGCGCACCGCAGAACGGCACCTTGGGCCGCGCCGCCGGAAGGGCGCCGCCCCGGTCCTGACCCGCACCACCGAACACCGTCTTCCGAAGGGAGTGGTGGGGGTCATCAGCCCCTGGAACTACCCGCTGACCCTTGCGGTCTCGGACGCCGTCCCGGCCCTGCTGGCCGGGAACGGCATCGTCCTGAAGCCGGATTCGCAGACGCCCTTCACCGCCCTGCTGATGCTCAAACTGCTCCGGCAGGCGGGGCTTCCCGCAGGCCTGTTCCAAGTGGTCACAGGGCCCGGCACTGCAATTGGCCCTGCCTTGATCGCGCGGGTCGACTTTCTGATGTTCACCGGATCCTCGCAGACCGGCAAGACCGTGGCGCGGCAGTGCAGTGAGCGGCTGATCGGCTTCTCGGCCGAACTCGGCGGCAAGAACCCCATGCTGGTCCTGGCCGATGCGGATGTGGGCAAAGCCGCCGCCGGCGCGGTACACGCCTGTTTTTCCAACTCCGGACAGCTGTGCGTCAGCATCGAACGGATCTACGTGCACACAGACGTCCATGACAGCTTCCTGGCCGCCTTCGCGGCCGCGGTGAAAGGCATCCGCATGGCTCCCGGACCGGACTGGGACATCGGCATGGGATCCCTCATCAGCCCGGCGCAACTGGAACGGGTTGACCGCCACGTCCAGGATGCGCTCGCCAAAGGAGCCCAACTGGTCACCGGCGGACGGCACCGGCCGGATCTGGGGCCGCTGTTCTACGAGCCAACGGTCCTGACGGGAGTCACGCAGGAGATGCTCCTTGCCAGGGAAGAGACCTTTGGGCCGGTGGTGGCCGTCTACCGCACAACGGACGACGACGAAGCCGTTGCCCTGGCCAACGATTCCGACTTCGGACTTAATGCCAGCGTCTGGTCCGCCCGGCGGGGCGAGGCAGTGGCCCGCAGGCTTCTGACGGGAACGGTCAATGTCAATGAAGGCTACGCAGCCACCTGGGCATCCCATGATGCACCGATCGGGGGCATGAAGGAGTCCGGCGCAGGCCGCCGCCACGGCCGGGAAGGCATCCTCAAGTACACCGAGCCGCAGACCATCGCCGTGCAGCGGCTGCTCCGTGTTGCACCCCTTCCCGGCATGTCCAACCGGACCTACGCACGGATCATGAAAGGGGCCATCAGGGTGATGGGCCGCGTACCCCGAAGCCGTCAAAGGACACTGCCCGTGGCGCCGGGACACGCGCCGCCAACATCGCAGGAGGACTGATATGCCCCAGGGAACCAGGCTTTCCGGCGCAACTGTGCTGATCACGGGAGGCGGCAGCGGGCTGGGCCGCCGCCTGGCGCTTGGAGCAGCCCGGCGCGGAAGCCGGGTGGTGATCTGGGATGTGGACGTCCAACGCGGCACGGCGGTGCGCGACGAGATCCGGGCTGCCGGCGGTTTGGCCGAAGCCCATGCCGTGGACGTCACGGACCGTGGGGGCCTAAAGGCCGCGGCGGCTGTTGCCGGACCCGTGGATATCCTGGTCAACAACGCCGGAGTGGTCAGCGGCCTGGCACTCCTCGACTCCACGGAAGAAGCCATCGAAAGGACCATGAAGGTCAACGTCATGGCCCTGTACTGGGTCACCCGCGGCTTCCTGGGCGGAATGGTAGACCGCCGGCGGGGAACCGTGGTCACCATTGCCAGTGCTGCAGCCCTGGTGGGCGTCGCCCGCCAGACAGACTATTCCGCCAGCAAGTTTGCCGCCTTCGGTTTCAACGAATCACTCCGTGCCGAGCTCCGCGCTGGAAAAATTGGTGTCAATACGCTGGCGGTGTGCCCTTATTACATCGACACGGGGATGTTCGACGGCGTCCGGACGCGCTGGCCCCGGCTCCTTCCCATCCTCCAGGAAGAGCAGGTGGCAACCAAGGTCCTGGATGCCATCGAAGCCGGGCGCCGAAAGCTGGTCCTGCCGCCCATCGTGAACCTGCTGCCGGCACTGCGGGTCCTTCCGGTTGGCGTCTTCGACCGGGTCATGGACGTGCTGGGGGTCAACCAAACCATGGACCATTTCACCGGCCGGGCCGCG
Source organism: Arthrobacter sp. SDR-2R (assembly GCF_057747955.1). Lineage (NCBI taxonomy): Bacteria > Bacillati > Actinomycetota > Actinomycetes > Micrococcales > Micrococcaceae > Arthrobacter > Arthrobacter sp. SDR-2R. The sequence goes on along the minus strand of NZ_CM173231.1, from coordinate 3,070,249 downwards.
GGGCCGACTGGAGGGCATACCGGGGTGGCCCACCCCCTTACAGAGGGGACCCGTGACCCTATGACGGACTAAAGCACAGGTTTATCCTGCTGCCCAAGGGGGGATACCGCTGCGAAGAAATGGGGCCCCAAAATGCGCATTACAAGACGACAACTGCTGCAGGCCGGCGCTGTGGCCGGTGCAGGTGTTCTGACCCAGGCTTATGGATCCGGGGCCAGCCCGGGACTGGCGGCCCCTGTTTCCCCGCCCGGTACCTTTACGGAGCAGCTTCCCGCGCTCGCCGACCTGGGGGTTATCGACATGCGGTCCGGCGGCAACCTTGAGTTGTGGGCCCGCAACTCCCGCCACCGCTTCCAGGCCGAAATGGGCCTGACCGACACGCTGACGTACCAGGACGCTGCATCATCCAGGAGTTACCTGGGGCCGGTCATCATCGCCCGGAAGGGTACGCCCCTGAGCCTCACCGTCCACAACGATATTGGGCGGCATCCCCTTGCCTTCGCCATCGACCCCGAGCTGGTCCCGCCTGGCAGCAACGACGCCCGATCTCCCAGGACGGCTGTCCACCTCCACGGCGGCAACACTGCACCAACGTCCGACGGCGGCCCTGGACAGACTTTCCGGCCCGGCGCCTCGTACACCTACCACTATGGCAACAACCAGGATGCGGCCGGCCTCTGGTACCACGACCACGCGCTGGGCCTCACCCGCCTGAATGTCTATGCCGGGCTGGCCGGTGGCTACCTGCTCCGGGACACCCGCAGTACGGGCATCGACACCGGCGACGGGACACATCTTCCACCGCCGCCATATGAATTGCCGCTGGTCATCCAGGACCGCATGTTCAACCCGGACGGCTCGTTTGCCTACCCGCCCAACCCTGAACTAGTGGACGCAGACGGCGCAGCCCGGCCCTGGGCCCCTGAGTTCTTCGGCGATGTTGCCACGGTCAACGGAAAATGCCGGCCCAACCTGGACGTGGCCCGCGGCAAGTACCGCTTCCGGATGTTCAACGGCTCCAACGCGCGGTTCTACGACTTCAAGTTCATCGCGGACGGCACCGCAGTCACTTTCCACCAGATAGGGTCCGACGGCGGCCTGCTGGACGCCCCGGTCAGGCTCAACAGGCTGGTCATGGGACCCGGTGAGCGGGCAGACATTGTGGTGGACTTCGCCGGGCTGAAGGCAGGTTCGAAGGTGGTCCTGGCCAACAGTGCCCGGGTGCCCTTCCCGAACGGGCCGGAATCTGTCCAGCGCGGCGCCATCCCGCTCCCACAAATCATGCAGTTCACTGTCCTCTCCGAGCCCGGCTATACGGTGCCGCTGCCGGCCCAGCTGCGGTCCGAGCCTCTCACCCGGCTCGTGGAACTGCCCACCGTGGCCACCAGGTCCATGGCATTGGTGGAAGTGGCGAACGCCGATGACGTTCCCATCATGGCGCTGCTGAACAACAGGATGTTCGACAGCCCCGACATCACGGTGGTGAAGCAAGACACACTGGAACAGTGGGAACTCATCAACACCACCGTGGACGCCCACCCGATCCACCTTCACTTCACCCAGTTCCAGGTGCTCAACCGGCAAAAGTTCGATGCCGACTCCTACCTTGAGGCCACGGACTACGTAGACCCCAAAACCGGACTCGTCACGCCCGGAAGGGGGTGCGCTGTACCGGTCAAGCCCTTCCTGATCGGCCGTCCCAAGGCCGCGCCGGCCAATGAACAGGGATGGAAGGACACCGTGGTGGCGATGCCTGGCGAAGTGACGCGGATCCGCGTCCCCTTCGGTGCGGCCGCGGCAGGAGGTGACCCACTGGCCATCGGCTCATCCTTCACGGGTGAATACGTCTGGCACTGCCACATCCTGGAGCACGAGGACAACGACATGATGCAGCGGTACGTCATCGAGTAGCCAGGGGCTCCCAGCCCCTGCACTGCTATGGACGGGAGTTGCCCGCAGCCGGCGAACCGATGGGCGCCGCAACAGCTTCCGTCAGCCGGATGAGGTCGGCCGGAGCTAGCTCGATGTCCAGGCCGCGGCGCCCCCCGGACACCAGCATCGTCTCCAGCCGCAACGCGGAGGAGTCCAGGACCGTGGGGGAGGGCTGGCGCTGGCCGATCGGGGAGATGCCGCCCAGCACATAGCCTGTGCGCCGCTGGGCCGCTGCGGGATCAGCCATGGCAGCCTTCTTGGCTCCGAGCGCGGCAGCCATTGCCTTCAGGTCGAGGGTTCCGCTGACAGGTACGATGCCCACGGCCAGCCGGCCCTCCACGTCCACCATCAACGTCTTGAAGACGCGGGACGGATCAATGCCGAGGGCCTCGGCGGCCTCGGTGCCATAGCTCGCGGCCGCCGGATCGTGGGTGTAGGGGCGGAGCACAAAGGGAACCCCGGCCGCGGTCAAAGCCGCTGTGGCCGGGGTTCCCTGGGAGCCGTTCCTGCGTGCCATGGAGGCGGGGTCAGGCGACCTTGGCGGCGGCGGCCACCTTGCGCTTGATCCTTCCCAGCATGGCGGTCATGCCCCTCATGCGCAGCGGGGTGATGGCCCGGGTGAGCCCCAGCAGCTCCGGCATGTCGTCCGGCACGGACAGGATCTCCTCCGCGGACAGGCCGTCCAGTCCCTCGTGCAGGACGCCGGCAAAACCCCGGGTGGTGGGAGCCTCAGCCGGGGCCTTGAAGTACAGCCGCACGGCGCCGGCGGGACCGGCGTCGTTCTTCTCTGTCTCGATGGTGAGGAACAGCGGCGACTGGCACTCCACCACCTGCTCCAGGAGTTCGGGGTGGTCCTTGAGCCGGTCGGGGAGCTCCGGCAGTCCTTCGGAGAACTCCAGCAGCAGCTGCAGCCTCTCGGGTTCGGACAGGGCCTGGAAGTCGTCCACGATTGCCGCCAGGGCGGAAGGCAAAGCTTGAGTAGTCATCGTTCCAAGTCTACGCGGGTGGTCCTGCGTCAGGCTCCGACGGCGACGGGAACGGAACCACGCTCGGCGCCCTTGACGATCGGCACGCGCACGGCGTTGCCCCACTCGGTCCACGATCCGTCGTAGTTGCGGACGGAATCAAAGCCCAGGAGGTACTTCAGGGCGAACCAGGTGTGGCTGGACCGCTCGCCGATGCGGCAGTACGCCACGACGTCGTCACCCTCGGACAGCCCGGCTTCGCCCAGGTAGATGGCCTCCAGCTCCTCCCTGCTGCGGAAGGTGCCGTCAGCTGCGGCGGCACGGGCCCAGGGAATGGATGCCGCAGTGGGGATGTGGCCGCCGCGGAGGGCGCCCTCCTCCGGGTAGGCAGGCATGTGGGTGCGCTGGCCGGTGTATTCCTCGGGGGAGCGGACGTCGATGAGGGGCTTGCCCAGGTGAGCCAGGACGTCGTCCTTGAAGGCGCGGATCGGGGCGTCGTCGCGCTCAACCACCGGGTAGCTGCCCCGGGCGGGGGCAGGCCGGTCCTTGGTCAGCTCGCGGCCTTCGGCGATCCATTTGTCCCGGCCGCCGTCGAGCAGTCGGACATCCTGGTGGCCAAAGAGCGTGAAGACCCAGAGCGCGTATGCGGCCCACCAGTTGGATTTGTCGCCATAGATGACCACGGTGCTGTCCCGGGAGATGCCCTTGGACGCCGCCAGCTCAGCGAAGGCCGCGCCGTCAATGTAGTCGCGGGACACTTCGTCGTTCAGGTCGGTGTGCCAGTCGATCTTGACGGCACCGGGGATATGGCCGGTCTCGTACAGCAGCACGTCCTCGTCGGACTCCACCACCACCAGCCCGCCATTGGCCACTGCGCCGTCCTTGATGGCAGCCGCGAGCCACTCCGTGGAAACGAGCCGCTCCGGGTGGGCGTAGGCTGCGAACTTCTCATTCTGTTCAACCGGGTAGGGCATGGCTTGGCCTTTCAGTAAGAGCACGGGAAACCGTGGAACATGCATTGGAACCTGTTCCCACCCTAGCCAGCGCCCATGACGTTGTCCGTATTCCGTTAATAGGACGAAATGTTGCCTTCGTCACGCCCTCGGTCGGGAGGGAGGCAACCAGCCCGGGTCCGGTCCGCATTGCCGGTATCCTTTCTGGGGACCAACCACCAGCAGAACGGACCACCTTGGTACAGATCGAACAGCTTGCCGCCCGCACTCCGGCAGTTTCGGTGGACGAACTCCTCAAGGGCTTCTACCCATCGCCGCGGTTCGGGGAGGTCTCCTTTGCGAGCTACCGCCCGGACCCCAAGCAGCCCAGCCAGGCCGCCGCCGTGCGCGAACTGGAAGGGTTTGCCGACGGCGTGGGGTCGGGTAACGGAGGCGGGCTGTTCAAGAAGCTGTTCGGCAAAAAGGACGATTCCCGTGCCGGCATCTACCTTGACGGCGGGTTTGGCGTGGGCAAGACCCACCTGCTCGCTTCGCTGTGGCATGCCTCGCCGGGCCCCAAGGCTTTCGGCACGTTCGTGGAGTACACCAACCTCGTGGGCGCCCTGTCCTTCCGCAAAACCGTTGACGCCCTGAGCAGCTACAAGCTGGTCTGCATCGACGAATTCGAACTGGACGATCCCGGCGACACCGTCCTGATGTCCCGGCTCATGCGGGAACTGGCCGACGCCGGCGTCAAGCTCGCCGCCACGTCCAACACCTTGCCGGGTTCCCTGGGTGACGGCCGCTTTGCCGCCGTAGACTTCCAGCGCGAAATCCAGGTCCTGGCGGACCAGTTCGAGGTCATCCGCATCGACGGCGAGGACTTCCGCCACCGCGGCCTCCCCGCCGCACCGGCCCCGCTGAGAAACAGCGAACTTAACGCCCACATGAAGGCGGAGTTCGACGGCAAGACGGTTGCCCAGGACGAATTCTCCACCCTCATCCACCACTTGGCCGGTGTCCACCCCAGCCGCTACCGCCAACTGATCGACGGCATTGACGGCGTGGTGTGGCGCAACGTGGAAACCATCAAGGAGCAGGCTGTGGCGCTGCGGTTCGTGGTCCTGGCGGACCGGCTCTACGACAAGGACGTTCCCATCCTGGCCAGCGGCGTCCCCTTCGACCAGCTGTTCACCGAGGAAATGATGACCGGCGGGTACATGAAGAAATACTTCCGCGCCGTGTCCCGCCTGACCGCCCTGGCGCGTGAAGGGCAGAACCACGAACCGTCCTAAGAGGCGGTCCCGCTGCGCCGTGGCTGCAGCACCCACCGCACCGCCAGCCCGGCAATGAGCGCCCAGAACGCGGAACCGATTCCGGCAAATGCCAGGCCTGAGGCCGCCATCAGGAACGTGACGGCCGGGGCGATGCGGTCTTCCGTGTCCGCCAGGGCAGCCGAAATCGCCGACGCAAGGGTTCCCAGCAGGGCCAACCCGGCCACTGCTTCGAGCATCCCGGCCGGCGCCCGGTTCACCACCGCCACCAAGGCAGCGGAAAAAGCGGCAAGCACCAGGTAGGCCAGCCCGGAGGTGAAGCCGGCAACCCACCGCCTGCTCCGGTCCCCGCCTGCTTCCCCGCCCGCGGCCAGCGCCGCGCTGAGCGCTGCAAGATTGATGGCGTGGCCGCCGAAGGGAGCCCCCGCAACAGTCCCCGCTCCCGTGACCAGCATCGCCGGCTGCCACGGAGTGTCATATCCGAATGACCGCAGGACAGCCACCCCGGGAACGTTCTGCGACGCCATGGTCACCACGAACAAGGGGACGGCGATGCCCACCAGGGCCTGCAGGCTGAACGCCGGCGTGGTCCAGGCGAGTGCGGGCATAAGGCCTCCCGCATCCACCGGCGTCCCGGCGGACGCCAGGGAAATTCCGATCACGCCCAGGGCCATGAGCAAAGCCGCGGGCACCGCCCACCGCGGAGCGAACTTCATCATCACCAGCCAGCACAGGATCACCGGCGCCACAAAACCGGGAACCGTGCCCAGGGCTTTGAAGGGGGCCAGGCAAAGCTGGAGCAGGACTCCCGCCAGCATCGCCTGCGCCAGCGGGGACGGAATCCGCGCCATCAACCTGCCAAGCGCCGGCACCATGCCGGTCAGGGCCAACAGCAGGCCTGTCGCCAGGAAGGCGCCGACGGCGGCCGGCCACCCGCCGTCGGGCATTCCCGCTGCCGCCAGCAGCGCCGCACCCGGCGTCGACCAGGCCAGAGTCACCGGAACCCGGGAGCGCCAGGCGAGGACCAGGACGCCCAGCCCGACGGCGAGGGTCAGCGCCAGCAGGCCGGACGCGGCCTGGGTGGAATCGGCGCCCACCGCCTTGAGGCCGGCGAGGACTACGGCAAAGGACGAGGTAAAGCCTACCAGGGCGGTAACGATCCCGGCGACAACGGGCCGGGAGTCGAACCGCGGCAGTCCGGCCTTGGTTGTCCTGGAGGGTGCGGGGGAGTTGGGCATACCCGGCAGGTTACCGGCGCGGGTTTGGGAACCGGCAATCGGGGCTGCCAAAGGCAGACTGGCCGGGCAGCCGAGGGCATTTTTAAACGCCAAAGGCGCGGGCGCCGCCTCGCGGCGGGACCCGCGCCCCGTTGACGTGCTGGGGCAAGGCCCCGGCCAAATCCTTTACGGAGCCCTGTCCACCGGCGGAACCGGATTTTCAGGAGCTGCCGGGGGAACCTGTTCGGGGGCAGGTGCCTGGCCCGGCGTTCCGTTCTTGTCAATGAGCTTGGAAGCGCCATCCTGGATCTTGTCGACGTGGCCTGCGTACTTGCCGCCGGTCTTCGTGTCGACGAAATCGCCGGCCTTGCTGATGCCGTCCTTGATGGCCTGCTCGTTGCCGCGGATGAGACCCTGAGCCTTGCCCTTTAGATCGTCAATCAAACCCACGAGCACCTCCCTTCTGTCGCGGAGCCAGGTCGCTCCTCGCGCCTTCGATCCTATCCGGGCGTGAAAGGTGTGCCAAGGGAATTCGCCTGCAGCGGATTGGGAATACGAAAAAAGCAGCTCCGCAGAGCTGCTTTACATGGTGGGCGATACTGGGATCGAACCAGTGACCTCTTCCGTGTCAGGGAAGCGCGCTACCGCTGCGCCAATCGCCCCGAACCGGAAGACCGGCTGTGGGATGTAAGAGAGCGGACGACGAGATTCGAACTCGCGACATCCACCTTGGCAAGGTGGTGCTCTACCAGCTGAGCTACGTCCGCGTGTGCAGGATAGACCGGTAAACCGGTGGTACTGCGGGCAAGTTGCCTTGCCAGTGGGCGATACTGGGATCGAACCAGTGACCTCTTCCGTGTCAGGGAAGCGCGCTACCGCTGCGCCAATCGCCCATTGCATCCGAAGGATCCGGAAACCATGGTTTTCACCGAGGTGGGTACGGGATTCGAACCCGTGTATACGGCTTTGCAGGCCGCTGCCTCGCCTCTCGGCCAACCCACCGTGTTAGCGTCAATTCCGAAGAACTTTTGCTGTGACAGTGTCCTGCGAGCGGACGACGAGATTCGAACTCGCGACATCCACCTTGGCAAGGTGGTGCTCTACCAGCTGAGCTACGTCCGCATTTTGGAGGGTTGATTCCCTGCCGTTTCCAGCATTTCCTCGCGTTCCAACGAGTAAAAACAATATAGGAGGTTCCGGGATTCTCCAAATCGCTTCGGCCCTGCGCCCATTGTGTGCCTCCAGATCGCTGTAATCACGCGGATTTTGCGAGTTACAGGTGTGTAATTTCCGACGGCGGCAGGGGCGCCCGGGGGGCGGCAGGCTGTGTCCCGCCGGGCTGCTTTCGAGGATTCCCGGCCAGGCAGGGGCGGCGGCGCGGTACCGGTCAGCGGGGTGTGTTGTTCGATTTTTGAAATAGGGCAGAGGTGGGCTAGCATTCAAATGCATCGGGGCGATTGGCGCAGTGGTAGCGCGCTTCGTTCACACCGAAGAGGTCACTGGTTCGAACCCAGTATCGCCCACCGCAGAGGCCCGTTTCCGCTCATCAGCAGCGGAGACGGGCCTTTTTCATGTGCAGCGCCTGCCTCCCGGAGCTTTTGTCGGCCCCCTGTGAAAGAGTCTTTTGTATGACTGATCCGCTTCTCGCCCACGCCACCGAATACGGCCGGATGTACGCACGGTCAACGTCTGAGCAGTTTTCCGTACCTTCCATCACCACGGTTATCAGCCAGCAGCCGCATGGCCTTGATGGCTGGTTCGGTTACATGGGTGCCAGCAGCCTGGCCAATGATCCGCTGCTGTCGGACTGCCTGGGCAGCCCGGCCAAAATCAAGCAGGCCATCAACCGTGCGGCCAAGGCTGCGGAAACCTATCGTGATGATGCCGCCCGGCGCGGGGACCGCGTCCACAATTACTGCGAGCAGGTGGCGTTGCGCGCGCTGGGACGTCCCCACGCCATGAAGGAGGCCCGTGAGGCGTTGGCCGCAAACGGGGAGGAAGCGTTCGCGGTCCGCTTCGACGAGTGGTGGGAGCTCTTCCAGGTGGAGCCCATCGCCCCCGAGATCACGGTCTGGAACAACACCGTGGGCTACGCCGGCACCCTTGACCTTGTGGCGCGGATCAACGGACGCATTTGCCTGATCGACTACAAGACCAAGGGCACAACGCGCGACGGCCTGGTCAAACCGCTGGACGACAAAGTAGTGATGCAGCTGGTGGCCGGCATGAAGGCGGAGGAAAGCCTGGTGGATGCGGAGGCGGGAACCTGGGAGCCCTGGAAGTACGGCGAAAACCCGGTCCTGCTGGCCGTCGCCATCGGGGAGACGGAGGTCCGGCCCGTCCGTGCCAACCCCGAGGTCCTCAAGCACCACTGGTGGAAATTCTGCGCCTTGCGCCGGGTCTGGGAACTGTCGGCGGACACCATCAGTGCAGGCACCGCGCTGCTGCCCATCGCACCCCCGCCGCTGGCACAGGCCCGTACCGCCTAAGCGCCGGATGGACCCGGAGAGACTGCACCTAAACTGGATAGGTTCCCTTTGCCGCCAACCGTGAGGACAAACAGCGCATGGCTATTCTGAATATCCGCATCATCGGTGATCCTGTGCTGCGCACAGTTGCCGATCCCGTGACGGAATTCGGACCCGAGCTTGCCAAACTGGTGGCCGACATGACCGAAACCATGGAGGACGTGGACGGTGCAGGGCTTGCCGCCCCGCAGGTCGGCGTCAGCAAGCGCGTCTTCACCTACCGCATCGACGGTGTGGAAGGGCACATCATCAATCCGGTCCTGGAGAACAGCGGGGACTACCAGCCGGACCAGGTGGAAGGCTGCCTGTCCATTCCGGGCCTCGGTTTCCCTGTCCGCCGCTTCCGCGCCACCCGGGTCACCGGTGTGGACATGCATGGACATCCGGTGTCCATCGACGGGGAGGGCATGCTGGCACGCTGCTTCCAGCACGAAAATGACCACCTGGACGGCATCCTCTACACCGACCGCCTCGAAGGCGAAGACCGGAAGGCTGCCTTGCGGTCCATCCGCAACGCCAATTACGACGCCGTCGCCGGTCGGACCACAGCCAAGCGCGCCAAGAACGTGGGATCGAGTTTCGGCGGTGCCGGCTTTGGCCAAACCAGCACCCCCGGCTCCAGCTTTGGCGGAGCAGGGTGAGGGTCCTCTTCGCGGGGACGCCCGCCGTCGCCGTGCCATCCCTGGACGCCCTCGTCAATGCCGGCTTCAACGTGGTCGCGGTCCTGACCCGTCCCGATGCCCCGGTAGGCCGCAAACGCGTACTGACGCCGTCGCCGGTGGCACAACGGGCCGGGGAACTGGGCATTGATGTCATCCGTGCCGCCCGGGTCGACGCCGACGCCGTCGCCGCCATCGCCGCAGTGCAGCCGGACGTCGCGGCCATCGTTGCCTACGGCGGACTGGTCCCCCCTGCGGCCCTGGGCATACCGCCGCACGGCTGGGTCAATCTGCATTTCTCCCTGCTGCCGGCCTGGCGAGGCGCGGCACCGGTCCAGCGGTCCGTCATTGCCGGAGACGATGTCACAGGTGCCGTGACCTTCCAGCTTGAAGAGGGACTCGACACCGGTCCTGTTTTTGGCACCCTCACCGAGGCGGTCAGGCCCCAGGACACGGCAGGAGACCTGCTTGAGCGGCTTTCCCGCAGCGGTGCCGTCCTGCTGGCGCAGACACTGTCCGCCATCGAGGCCGGAAAAGCGTCGCCGCAGCCGCAGGCCGGAGAGGTCTCCCTGGCACCCAAGCTGACCCTGGAAGACGGACACCTTAACTGGTCCCACCCGGCCCTTGCCATCAACAGGCAGGCACGCGGAGTCACCCCTGAGCCCGGCGCCTGGACCCTGCTGGACGGGCAGCGGGTCAAGCTCGAACCTGTCCGGCTCCGGCCGGATATTTCAGGACTTGCCCCTGGCTCAGTGGCATTGCAGGGGAAAGCCGTGTTGGTGGGAACAGGTTCACACGCCGTGGAACTCACCCGGGTCCAGCCCGCTGGGAAAAAGATGATGGCTGCAGCCGACTGGGCACGCGGCATGGCTTCACTGGAGGGTGTGGTGTTCGAATGAGCGTGTCCGGCGGTAATACAGGTGGACGGAACACGGGCGGACCAAACACCGGCGGAGGGGGAAGCGCCGGAGGAGGCGGCCGCGGCAAGGGCGGACCCCGGGATGCCAGCAGAAGGGATGCCAAAGGGCGGGAACGCAACCGCGGGCCGCAGCGGAACTTCACCGGGCAGGCGCCGTCGCAGCGGACCAGGCGCGCCGATCCAGCCCGCCTGGTGGCCTTCGAAGTGCTGCGTGCCGTGGCTGAGGAGGACGCCTACGCCAACCTCGTGCTGCCCGCGCGGATCCGGCACCACCGGCTGGACAAACGCGACGCCGGATTCGCCACGGAACTAAGCTACGGAGCCCTGCGCGGCCAAGGCACCTACGACGCCATCCTGGCGCGGTGCGTGGACCGGCCCCTGGCCCAGCTTGACCCCGCCGTCCTCGACGCCCTCCGTATCGGCGCCCACCAGCTGCTGGCCATGCGGGTCCCCGCGCACGCCGCACTGGACCAGACGGTTGGACTTGCCCGTGCCGTCATCGGGGCGGGACCCTCCGCGCTGATCAATGCCGTCCTCCGCAAGGTCACTGCCCACCCCCTTGAGGAATGGCTGGACCTGCTGGTGGAGGGCGAAACCGACGAGACGAAGATTGCCTCGCTCAGGTACGCCCACCCCGAATGGATTGTCCGGGCAATGCGCCAGTCGCTCGTGGCCCATGGCCGGCCCGCAGCCGAGATCAACGACCTGCTCGAAGCGGACAACGCCGCCCCTGTGGTCAACCTTGTGGCCCTGCCGGGGCTGGGCAGCCTCGACGAAGCGCTGGAAAACGGTGCCACCCCCGGGGAACTGGTGGAAGGCTCCGCGCTCTCCAGCGGCGGTGACCTGGGGCGGCTGGCATCCGTACGCGCCGGTACCCTCCGGGTGCAGGATGTCGGTTCCCAGCTGGTGGCCAGGGCCCTGGCCGCAGTGAACCTCGGCCAGGCGGCCGATGGTGCCGGTGAAGCGTGGCTCGACCTCTGCGCAGGCCCGGGTGGAAAGGCGGCACTCCTTGGTGCCCTTGCGCACCAGCGGGGGGCCACGCTTCTTGCGAACGAGCCCGCCCCGCACCGCGCAAAGCTTGTCAGCCAGGCACTGTCCGCCGTACCGCAGGACAGCTGGCAGGTCCGGACCGGCGACGGCCGGGATGTAGGCGCCGAACAGCCGGGGCAATACTCCCGTGTCCTGGTGGACGTTCCCTGCACCGGCCTGGGGGCACTTCGGCGCAGGCCCGAGTCCCGGTGGCGTCGCTCGCCCAAGGACATTGCAGACCTGGGCCCACTGCAGCGCGAGCTGCTGAACTCTGCCCTGGCCGCGGTTCGGCCCGGGGGAGTGGTGGCCTACGTGACGTGTTCACCGCACCCGGCAGAGACCACAGCTGTTGTGGCCGACGTGCTCCGGAAGCGCGGCGACCTGGAACTCCTCGATGCCGGCGCCGCACTTGACGCAGTCAGCCTCACTGGAAGCCTTGGCGCGGGCCATGAACTGACCGCGCAGCTCTGGCCCCACATCCACCACACCGATGCCATGTTCCTGGCCCTGATACAGAAAAAATCCTGACAGGAGAAGAAACCCTGACAGGAGAAGAAACCCTGACAGGCAAAGAAACCTGATCAGGAAGAATTCCCGGCTTCCCGACCTGCGGCTACCAGCCCCGCCCGCTCCCTGCATCGGGCTGGAACTTCCCTGCGACCAACGCACGTTCATCCGAAAGGCAACCCTGTGACGCAATGCTGCATCAACCCGAGCATCCTCTCCGCCGACTTCGTCAACCTTGAGGCCGAACTGCGGCGGATCAGCAACGCCGACGCCGTGCACGTGGACGTCATGGACAACCACTTCGTCCCCAACCTGACCATCGGGCTGCCGGTGGTGCAGCGGATCCAGGCCGTCAGCCCGGTTCCACTCGACGCCCACCTGATGATTGCCGACGCGGACCGCTGGGCGCCCGGGTTCGCCGACGCAGGCCTGGCATCGGTCACGTTCCACGCCGAGGCATCCATTGCGCCCATCAAGCTGGCGCGGGAACTGCGCAGCAGGGGGGCCAAAGCGGGCATGGCGCTTCGCCCGGCCACCCCCGTGGAGCCGTACCTCGACATGCTGCCGGAACTGGACATGCTGCTCATCATGACAGTGGAACCGGGCTTTGGCGGCCAGGCGTTCCTGGACGTCACGCTCCCCAAAATCCGCCGGGCCCGCGAAGCTGTGGAAGGCTCCGGGCTGGGAGTAGCCATCCAGGTGGACGGCGGGATCACCGAGGAAACCATCACCCGCGCCGCCGAGGCCGGCGCCAACGTCTTTGTGGCGGGCTCTGCCGTCTACGGCGCCGATGACCCCGCCGCAGCCATCGACCTGCTGCGCCACAAGGGCAGCCGGACATTACGCGGGGCGACGGAATAACCGGGTGCCCCGGCCGGTTGTGGCACAATAACAACACACATACGTGCTCCGGGGTCGGTGTAAGTCCGAACCGGCGGTGACAGTCCGCGACCCGCGAGCCGGCTTCCTCCCAGGAGGATTCCGGCGGACGGTTGAACCGGTGGAATTCCGGTACCGACAGTTAAAGTCTGGATGAGAGAAGCACGTACAGCTGTATCAGTGGGCCCGTTGGGTCCGCAACGTTCTGCTGTCGTATCCCCGGAGCCATCGCGGTTCGAAAGGGAAGGAACGACACGCATGAACCCCCAGCGATGGCTCTTAACCGCCGAAAATACTGCCGCCTCCAAGGCAGGCACCCCATCCGTCCCGGCCGCCGCATGACGGGCCCGGTGGAACTGAAGCCCGCGGCCGGGGTGGTCACCGCCTTCAGCGCCGACGAAACCCGCGCCATGGAGCACGCCCTGCAGGCAGCCCTGCAGGGTCCGCGCGGAGCGAATCCCCTGGTGGGCGCCGTCGTCGTCGGTCCTGACGGGCGCCAACTTGTCACCGGCTACCACCGCGGCGCCGGCACCGCGCATGCCGAAGCGGACGCAATCGCCCAGGCCGCCGCCGTCGGCCTTGATCTATCCGGCTGCACCATGGTGGTCACGCTGGAGCCCTGCGACCACGTGGGCCGCACCGGGCCGTGCACGCAGGCGATCATCGACGCCGGCATCACGGACGTGGTGTACGCCGTCGACGACCCCCATGACCCGGCGGCCGGTGGCGCAGCAACACTGCGGGCGGCCGGCGTCCGGGTCCGCAGTGGCCTCGGCGCCGACGAATCCCTGGACCTGAACCGCCAGTGGTTTGAGGCAGTCGCCGCCAAGCGCCCGTTCGTCACCCTCCACATCGCCCAGACCCTGGACGCCCGGATAGCAGCCGAAGACGGCACCAGCCAATGGATCTCCAGCCCTGAGTCGCTGGCAGACAACCACGGAATCCGCGGCCGCATCGACGCCATCCTGGTGGGCACCCAGACCGTGCTGGTGGACAACCCCCGCCTGACCGCCCGGGAACCCTCCGGAGACCCCGCACCCAAACAGCCGGTACGGGCTGTCATGGGACTGCGCGGAATTCCGGACGACGCCGCGATCCACGGCGATGACGGCCTGGCTGTCCACCTCCCCACCCGGAACCCCCGCGAAGCGTTGACCCTGCTGTACAAAGCCGGGATCCGGCATGTGATGGTGGAAGGCGGCTCACGGATCCTCAGCTCCTTCCTCTCTGCCGGCCTGGTAGACGAACTCATCGTCTACCTTGCCCCCACCCTGCTGGGATCCGGCACCCCCGCCCTGAACGGGCTGGGCATCACCAGCCTCCCGGACGCCCAGCAATGGGAATGGGACGAGGCCGACGGCGGCGCCGTCCGGACGCTCGGCCGGGACCTCAGGCTTCACCTCAGACCGCAACGGAAAGTTGCACTCGACCACCCACCAACCCGCGGCAGCGCGGAAGAAGCCCAGGGAGGCTACTGATGTTCACCGGAATTATTGCCGAGCAGGGGCAGGTGCTGTCCGTCGAGCGTGACGGTAACACCAGCGCCACCGTGCGGCTGCACGCCCCCGGCTCCACCGAAGGCCTGGCACTTGGCGGCTCCATCGCCGTGAACGGGGTCTGCCTCACGGCAACCGCCATCGACGGCAAGGAGTTCAGCGTGGACGTCATGGGGGAGACCCTGGTCCGGAGCACCATCGGCGAACTCGCAGCCGGCGATTCGGTCAACCTGGAGCGCTGTGTTCCCGCGGGCGGCCGGCTGGACGGACACGTGGTCCAGGGCCACGTGGACGGCGTGGGGGTCCTGCTGGAACGCGAACCCCAGGGCAACTGGGAGCGGCTGCGTTTTGGCGTCCCCGCCAACCTGGCCCGCTACATTGCCGAGAAAGGCTCCATCGCCATCGACGGCGTCTCCCTCACCGTGACGGCCGTCAGCCCGGCTTCGGAGCAGGAACCCTGGTTCGAGGTAGGCCTGATCCCCACCACGCTGGCAGAAACGGGCCTGGGGACCAAAACCACCGGCAGCCGGGTGAACCTGGAGGTCGACGTGCTGGCAAAGTACACCGAGCGGCTGCTGGCCTTCCGCGACGCGGATGCAGCAACCGGTACCGGTGGCGCCGCGGTTGCAGGAGGTGCACGGTGAACGCCGCCGTACGCCTGGAACCCGCCGCATCCGCGGAGGCTGTCACTGTGACCGATGGACGGACGTCCGCGCCTGCCGTGGGACTGGACTCCGTTGAGGACGCAGTCCGGGCCATGGCCGCCGGCCGGCCCGTGCTCGTCGTCGACAACGAGGACCGCGAAAACGAAGGCGACATCATCTTCGCCGCCCAGCACGCCACGCCCGCCCTGATGGGCTGGACCATCCGGTACAGCTCCGGCGTCATTTGCGTGCCGCTGACCGGAGACCGCGCGGATGCACTGGCACTGCCTCCCATGACGGCGATCAACGAGGACGCCAAAGGCACGGCCTACACGGTGTCCTGCGACGCCGCCACCGGCGTCAGCACCGGAATCTCCGCCACGGACCGGGCCCTGACCGCCCGGATTCTGGCCGACCCGCACGCCGGTCCTGCATCCGTGACCCGCCCGGGGCATATTTTCCCGCTCCGCGCGGTTGACGGTGGAGTGCGGGAACGCCAGGGCCACACCGAGGCCGCGGTGGATCTGTGCCGCCTTGCAGGCTTGGAGCCTGTCGGGGTGATCGCGGAAGTGGTGTATGACGACGGTGAAATGATGCGCCTGGACGGGCTCCGTTCGTTCGCAGCTGAACATGGATGCCCCCTGATCTCCATCGAGGACCTGGTGGCGTATCTTGAAGCCGGGGCCGGGGGAACCCAGCGTGAGGATGTCCGGGTAACGCCGGGCGAAGAGAAGGAGAAGCGATGACGGCAGCGGCAGCCAGCGACGACAGCCACCAGAACGGCCACCGGAAACACCACACGGTGTCCGGCGCAGCGCCCCATCCCGTCAGCGGAGGGCCGGTTGTACAGTTGCCCACGGCCTTCGGCGAGTTCGTGGCACAGGCATGGACGGACCTGGTGACGGGTGTGGAACACCTCGCCGTCAGTTCCCCCAACGCTCCCACTGACGGTAAAGCACCACTGGTGCGGCTGCACTCCGAGTGCCTCACCGGCGACGTCTTCGGTTCCTACCGCTGCGACTGCGGCGAACAACTTGCCTTCGCGCTGGAACTGATCCGGGACAACGGCGGCACGCTGCTCTACCTGCGCGGCCAGGAAGGCCGCGGCATTGGCCTGGCCAACAAGATCAAGGCCTACGCCCTGCAGGAGGCCGGCTTCGACACCGTTGAGGCGAACGAGCAGCTGGGCCTCCCCGTTGACGCCCGGTGCTACAAGGCCGCAGCCCAGATCCTGGCCGAAATGGGCCTGCATGAGGTGCGGCTGCTGAGCAACAACCCGGACAAGCAGAACAGGCTGGCCAAGGCGGGCGTGAAGGTCGTGGAAATGGTGCCTACGGAGGTGCCGTCCCGCGAACAGAACATCCGCTACCTGCGCACCAAGAAGGACCGCATGGAACACCGGCTGCTGCTGGACACCGGGGTGGCTCCCGTGCCCGTGCCCGCCCCTGAAACCCCTTTCGACCACGAACAAGACTGAACGGAACAAGAACCCATGAGTGGACACGGCGCCCCCGACATCGACCTCAGCACCCTCAACCCGGCCGAGACGTCGCAGCTGAAACTGGCCATCATCGCAGCAAGCTGGCACACACAGATCATGGACGGGCTCCTGGACGGCGCACTCCGGGCCGCCAAGGACGCCGGCATCGCGGAGCCCACAGTGCTGCGGGTTCCCGGCAGCTTCGAGCTCCCGGTTGCCGCAGCGCGGCTGGCACCGCACTTTGACGCCGTTGTTGCCCTCGGCGTCGTAATCCGCGGCGGAACCCCGCACTTTGACTACGTCTGCCAGGCCGCGACGTCGGGCCTCACCGACGTCAGCGTGTCCACGGGCGTGCCGGTGGGTTTCGGCGTGCTCACCTGCGACAACGAACAGCAGGGGCTGGACCGGGCAGGCCTGCCCGGCTCCAAGGAAGACAAGGGCCATGAGGCCGTGACAGCTGCGCTGGCTACCGCCGTCGTCCTCAAGCAGTACCGGAGCTAGGCGCAGCGCCGGACCCGGCGTCAGGTTGTCGCACGGGCGCGGTGTGTGTATTCGCTCACATCGCGCCCGTCATGCAACGGCCCGGGAAGCGCCGCTGCGGCTGCACCAAGTAGGCTGGAGGGCGTGAAGAATTTCGAGACGCTGTTCGCTGAGCTCAGCGAGAAGGCAGCCACCCGCCCGGAAGGCTCCCGCACCGTCGCTGAATTGGAGTCCGGTGTTCACGGCATCGGCAAAAAAGTCGTTGAGGAAGCAGCCGAAGTGTGGATGGCTGCCGAATATGAATCCGATGAAGCCGCGGCCGAGGAAATCTCCCAGCTGCTGTACCACCTGCAGGTTCTGATGCTCGCCAAAGGCCTGACCCTGGAAGACGTCTACAAGCATCTGTAGCCACCGGTCCGGCGCACTGCCGCCGGGCCCGCCGTGGCCTGCACTGCCTGAAAACCCAGACCTTCCACCCCAGAAAGAATTTCCCATGCTGCGAGTAGCCGTCCCCAACAAGGGCTCCCTGTCCGAAGCCGCCTCCGCCATGCTCTCCGAAGCCGGCTACCGCCAGCGCCGCGACACGCGCGAACTGGTCATGGTGGACCCTGACAACGAGATCGAGTTCTTCTTCCTCCGCCCCCGCGATATTGCGGTCTATGTCGGCCAGGGAACACTCGACGTCGGCATCACCGGACGCGACCTGCTCCTGGACGCCGGCGTGGAAGCCGAAGAGCTGCTGCCGCTGGGTTTCGCCGGCTCCACCTTCCGTTTTGCCGGACCCGTCGGCGACTTCAGCAAGGTGGAGGAACTCGAGGGCAAGCGCCTGGCCACCAGCTACGACGGACTGCTGCGCAACTACCTGGCCGAACGCGGCATCAACGCCAAGGTGGTCCGGCTGGATGGCGCGGTTGAATCCTCGGTCCGCCTGGGCGTCGCCGACGCCATCGCCGACGTCGTGGAAACCGGCAACACCCTCAAGGCCGCCGGCATGGAAATCTTCGGCGACCCCATCCTCAAATCCGAGGCCGTCCTGATCCGCCGCACCGGCAACGGGGGCGCCGCCAACGGCACCGCCAAGGAAATCGACGTCCTCATCCGCCGGCTCCAGGGCGTCCTGGTGGCACGCCAGTACGTGCTGATGGACTACGACATCCGCAAGGAACTCGTGGAGAAGGCGGCCGGCCTGACGCCTGGCCTCGAATCGCCCACGGTTTCGCCGCTGCGCGACTCCGACTGGGTGGCCGTCCGGTCCATGGTTCCCAAGAAGGAAACCAACCGCATCATGGATGAACTGTACGACCTCGGCGCCCGCGCCATCCTGGTCAGCAGCATCCACGCCTGCCGCATCTGAGCCGGCCCCGCAGCAACCAACACAGACTCCAGGAGTACCCCATGGCAGTAGCAGTACGCGTCATTCCCTGCCTCGACGTCGACGCCGGACGCGTCGTCAAGGGCGTCAACTTCGAGGGCCTGCGCGATGCCGGCGACCCCGTGGAACTCGCCCACCGCTACGACAACGCCGGCGCCGACGAACTGACCTTCCTTGACGTCACAGCTTCCTCGGGCAACCGCGAGACCACGTTTGACGTTGTCCGCCGCACGGCCGAAGAAGTATTCATCCCGCTGACGGTGGGCGGCGGCGTCCGCGGCGTGGCGGAAGTGGACAAGCTCCTGCGCTACGGCGCCGACAAGGCCTCCATCAACACCGCGGCCGTGGCCCGCCCCGACGTCATCGACGAAATTACCCGGCACTTCGGTTCCCAAGTGCTCGTCCTGTCCGTTGACGCCCGCCGCACCCGCCCGGGGTCCCAGCCCACGCCGTCGGGATTCGAAGTGACTACCCACGGCGGCCGCACCGGTACCGGCATCGACGCCATCGAGTGGGCCAGGGAAGCGGCCGACCGCGGGGTGGGGGAGATCCTGCTGAACTCCATCGACGCCGACGGCACCAAGGACGGGTTCGACCTCGAACTCATCAAGCTGGTCCGGGCTGCCGTCAGGGTCCCGATCATCGCGTCCGGCGGTGCCGGAGAGCCCGCACACTTCCCGCCGGCCGTCGCAGCCGGCGCGGACGCCGTCCTGGCGGCTTCGATTTTCCACTGGGGACCGGACAACATGATGTCCCAGGTCAAGGAAGCGATCCGGGAAGCCGGCTTCGAAGTCCGCTAACCCGACTGACTCGCATTTGTTGTCGTTATGAACGCTCATAACGACAACAACTGCGACCCAGTTGGGTCAGAGGCCTACTTCGGCTGACTGGAGGAGGGCGACGGCGTCGGGCTGGCCTTCGAAGGTGACCAGCGCGTGGCGTGTCCGGCCGTGGGCGTGCATCAGCAGTTCGCCCGGCTCGCCGACGATCGCCACCGAAACGGGGGCGCGCTTGGCAACATGCCGCGGACCGGACGGACGGACCAGGACAATGCCCAGGTCCACGCCGCGGTAGAGGATGGCGGCACGCTTGACCAGTTCGTCCCACAGCGCGTCAGAGTACGCTTCATCAAGTGCCCTGGGCGCCCACCGGTCCACGGCCCGCCGGACATCCTCGGTGTGCACGAAGTATTCGATCAGGTTGGAACTTTCGTCCAGTGCCTTGATCTTCATCGGCGACAGCGCCGGCGGACCGGCGCGGAAGGTGTTGACCAGCCGGGCGTAGTCCTCGTTGGTGGTCAGCTTGGCTGCCAGCTTGGCGGTTGCCTGGTCCGAGGCCTTGGCCAGGCGCTTGATGATCAAACCGAGCCCGACGGCGGCCTTCCGCTCGCGCAGGTAAAGGTGCGCGGCAAGGTCCCTGGTACGCCAGCCCTTGCACAGTGTGGGCGCATCAGGGCCGGCCGCAAGCAGGGTTTCGGCCAGGACTTCTCGGGACGGTTCGACGAAATGCATCACTTGGAAAACTAGCACGACAGGCGCGGAGTTGGGCAGCAGCGCAGGGGCAGGTGGCGTGCCGTTGTTCACAACAGGAGGACGGGCACGTGAAGGCACTAGACTTGACCCGATGTCTGAGCAGCCAACCCCCGTCCCCACCGCAGGATCCGCCGTGTCCCAGCCTGTGGCATCCGTGCCGCCGTCGTCCGGGGAATCCGTCCCGGCCAGCCCGCTGCCCATGGAGGTAGCCGCGGCACTCAAGCGCGACGCCGCCGGCCTGGTGGCCGCGGTGGTGCAGCAGTACGACACCAACGAAGTCCTCATGCTCGGCTGGATGGACGACGAGGCGCTGCACCGCACCATGACCACCGGCCGGGTGACCTTCTACTCCCGCTCACGGCAGGAGTACTGGCGCAAGGGTGATACCTCGGGGCATGTGCAATGGGTCAAATCCGTGGCCATGGACTGCGACGGCGACGCACTGCTGGTGCGCGTGGACCAGGTGGGCGCGGCCTGCCACACGGGCACCCGCACCTGCTTCGACGGCAGGGACCTCGACGTGGTGGCAGGCCACGCAGGCTAGGCGGACACGCTGCCCGGCCGGGTTTCCTCCACACCCCGGCCACCCCAGCAAGCACACCAAGGCGCCCGGCAATGCCGGCCCTTTCGAAGAACAGGCGGACAAGCATAACCATGCAGGACCTTGGAACCATCAGCCCGAGCCTCGAGGAATTCCGGGAACTTGCCGGCCACAGCCGCGTCATTCCCGTCCGGCTCAAGGTCCTCGCCGACGCCGAAACCCCCATCGGGCTGTACCGGAAGCTGGCGCAGGGTCAGCCCGGCACCTTCCTGATGGAATCGGCAGCGGTGGGCGGAGCCTGGTCCCGGTACTCCTTCATCGGCGCCAAGTCCCGTGCCACCCTGACTACCAAGGACGGCCAGGCGCACTGGCTGGGCCAGCCGCCCGCGGGCGTGCCGGTCAGCGGCAGTCCGGTGGACGCCATCCGCGACACCGTGGAGGCGCTGCGCACCGACCGTTTCGAAGGGCTGCCGCCCTTTACCTCCGGGCTGGTGGGCTTCCTCGGCTGGGAAACCGTCCGGCACTGGGAACGGCTGGTCAGCCCGCCCGAGGATGACCTGCAGCTGCCGGAAATGGCCCTGAACCTGGTCACCGAAATGGCCGTGCATGACAACGTGGACGGTACGGTCCTGCTCATCGCCAACGCCATCAACTTCGACAACAGCTCCGAACGCGTTGACGAGGCCTGGCACGACGCCGTGCGCCGGGTCAAGGAACTCCTGGCCAAAATCAGCACCCCGGTGTTGCAGCCGGTCTCCGTCCTGACGCCGGCGGCCCTGGACTTTGCCTCCAGCGTCCAGGAACGCTGGGACGAGGCTGAATACCTTGCGGCGCTGGACCGCGGCAAGGAAGCGATCGTGGACGGCGAGGTCTTCCAGGTGGTGATTTCGCGCCGGTTCGAGATGGAGTGCAAGGCGTCCGCGCTGGACGTCTACAGGGTCCTGCGCAACACCAACCCCAGCCCGTACATGTACATCTTCAGCCTGGCCGACGCCGAGGGCCGCGAGTACTCGATCGTCGGCTCCTCGCCCGAAGCCTTGGTCACGGTCACCGGCGAGGAAGTCATCACCCACCCCATCGCCGGCTCGCGTCCGCGCGGCAAGACGGTCGAGGCGGACAAGGCCCTGGCCGAGGAGCTCCTGGCGGACCAGAAGGAACGCGCCGAGCACCTGATGCTGGTGGACCTGTCCCGCAACGACCTGTCCAAGGTCTGCGTGGCGGGAACGGTGGACGTCACCCAGTTCATGGAGGTGGAGCGCTTCAGCCACATCATGCACCTGGTGTCCACCGTGGTGGGCCGTTTGGCTCCGCAGGCCAAAGCCTATGACGTGCTGAAGGCCACCTTCCCGGCCGGCACCCTCTCCGGCGCACCCAAGCCCCGTGCCCTGCGGCTGCTGGACGAGCTGGAACCGCACCGCCGTGGCATCTATGGCGGCGTGGTGGGCTACCTCGACTTCGCCGGCGACATGGATATGGCCATCGCCATCAGGTCCGCCCTGATCCGGGAAGGACGCGCCTACGTCCAGGCAGGGGGTGGCATCGTGGCAGACTCCGTGAACCCTACCGAGGCCCTGGAAACGGTCAACAAGGCCGCCGCTCCGTTGCGCGCCGTGCACACGGCCGGATCGCTGCACAACATTTCCGCGGAATCCCTTCCTGACGGGTCGGTTTCCTGATGCCGGACTCCGGCATGGCGGCAGGCCGCCCCGAAGAGGCGGCCAAGGCAGGACAGGCGGATACGGCGGCCAAGGCCGGCAAAGCCCGCAAGACCCGGGCCGTGCCGGTCTGGGCGCGCAAGTCCACCCTGGTCATGCTGATTACCCTCCTGGCGCTGGCCGCCTTCGGCACCACCACCCAGACCTGGATGACCGCCACTCTGGACCCCAACCAGGTGGGACAGGCCGGAGCCGCCCAAAGCACCATCCAGGTGCAGGGCAGCAAGGCCGCCACCACGGTGACGGCCCTGGCCCTGGTGGCCCTGGCAGGCGGGCTCGCAGCGGCCATCGCCGGCAGGATCGCCCGGTGGGTGATCACGGCCATCATCGTCCTTGCCTCCGCAGGCGTGGTGACGGCGGCGGCCACCGTCCTGGCCGATCCGCTCGCCGCGGCGCAAGGGTCCATTGCGGCAGCCACCGGCGTCTCCGGCAGCCAGGCGCACGTGGACGTTACCCCGTTCCCGCTGCTCGCCGTCGTCGCGGGCTGCCTTCTCGCCCTGTCAGCCCTGCTGATCCTGCCCGCCTCCCGTTACTGGAAGACGCGCACCAAATATGACGCGGCCGGAGCGGCAGCACCCACGGCCGCCGGCGCCACGGCGGTGGCCGGCTCCGTGGACGAGATCGACAGCTGGGACCGGCTTTCCCGGGGCGAGGACCCCACCTAAGACCGGCGGACGCCGGCGCCGGCAGGGGCGGCAGGCCCTGCAGTACGCGGGCGGCAGCCAAAAAATGGCAGAATGTAAGCAGTATCCATCCTGAGGAGATTTCCATGAGCAAAGCACCTGCGTCCGTTTCCAAGTCAGGCACCCGCACCGTTGCCCCCGGCGCCATCGACCACAGCCAGGAACTGGGCCACGGCAACAGCCCGGCCGCGTGGACCTGCGTCATCGTCATGCTCGTCGGCGCGCTCATCGCAGCCATCGCCTTCGTCATCGCCAGCACCCCCATCTTCATCGGCGGCGCCGTTGTCATGGTCGTCGGACTGATCCTCGGATACGTCATGCGCAAGGCAGGCTACGGCGTCGAAGGCAGCAAGCTGAAGAACTCCGGCCACTGATGGCGACTGTTCTCGACGACATCAACGCCGGTGTCAGGGAGGATATGGAGGCCAGGAAACGGCTCGTTTCCCTGGCTGAGCTGAAGGACCTGGCCCAGGCCGCGGCACCTGCCCGTGACGCGTGGGCAGCCCTCGGCGGCACCTCCCCAACCCGGGAACAGCTGAAAGTCATTGCCGAAATCAAACGCCGCAGCCCCTCCAAGGGCGATCTCGCCAGCATCGGGGATCCGGCGTCGCTCGCCCGGCAGTACGCCGACGGCGGTGCCTCCGTCATCAGCGTCCTCACCGAACAGCGCCGCTTCAACGGGTCCCTGGCCGACCTCGACGCCGTGCGCGCCGCCGTCGACATCCCGCTGCTGCGGAAGGACTTCACGCTCGACGAGTACCAGATCTGGGAGGCCCGTGCCCACGGCGCCGACCTCATCCTGCTCATCGTGGCTGCCCTCTCGGACGCCCAGCTGGCCGAATTCAGCGGCCTCAGCCGGGACCTGGGCATGAACGTGCTCGTGGAGACCCACACGGAAGAGGAAATCGAGCGGGCCGTGGCCGCCACCGCGCGGATCATCGGCGTCAACGTGCGCAACCTCAAAACGCTCGACGTCGACCGTTCCGTCTTTGCCGCACTGGCGGGGCTGATTCCGACCGAGGCCGTGGTGGTTGCCGAATCCGGCGTCCGCGACGCCGCCGACGTCACGCACTACGCCGGCAGCGGCGCCAACGCCATACTCGTGGGCGAGGCACTGGTAAGCCACGCCACGCCCCGGGAACGCATCGCAGAGTTCACTGCCGCAGGTGCCGCCGCCATCGCCGCCCGCGGCTGACGAAACGCACCAAACCGTCGTCCTGCGGGCCCGTGGCACGCCGGCCCGCAGGACAGCACACCAGTCCGGCCGCCACCGCCGGAACAGCAACTTTTTGACCAACCACCACCGAACAGGACAGGACTGATGGCTGACGCACCCTCAGGAAACGCTGACAACAACACCGCGGAAGCATTCCTGCAGGGCGGATCCCTCCGCCACGCCCCGGGGCCGTACTTCGGAAACTACGGCGGGCGATGGATGCCCGAGTCCCTCATCGCCGCCCTGGACGAACTTGAAGAGACCTTCAACAAGGCCAAGGACGATCCCGACTTCCGTGCGCAGATCGCTGACCTGAACAAGAACTACTCCGGCCGGCCGTCCCTCCTGACCGAAGCCAAGCGGTTCTCCCAGCACGCCGGGGGAGTGCGCATCTTCCTCAAGCGCGAAGACCTCAACCACACGGGTTCGCACAAGATCAACAACGTCCTTGGCCAGGCGCTGCTCGCCAAGCGCATGGGCAAGACGCGCGTCATCGCCGAGACCGGCGCAGGCCAGCACGGCGTGGCAAGCGCTACCGCTGCCGCCCTGATGGGCCTGGAGTGCGTGGTGTACATGGGCGCCGAGGACTGCCGCCGCCAGGCGCTTAACGTCGCCCGCATGGAACTCCTGGGCGCCAAGGTGATTCCCGTCACCAGCGGATCCCAGACCCTCAAGGACGCCATCAACGAGGCCCTCCGGGACTGGGTGGCCAACGTTGGCAACACCCACTACCTGTTGGGCACCGCTGCCGGAGCCCACCCGTTCCCGGCCATGGTCCGTTACTTCCACGAGGTCATCGGCGAGGAAGCCCGCGCCCAGATCCTGGAGCAGGAGGGCCGCCTCCCGGACGCCGTCTGCGCCTGCATCGGCGGCGGCTCGAACGCCATCGGCATCTTCCACGGGTTCCTGGATGATCCCTCCGTGAAGATCTACGGCTTCGAGGCCGGCGGCGACGGCGTCGAAACCGGCCGGCACGCCGCCACCATCACCCTGGGCAAGCCCGGCGTGTTGCACGGTGCACGCTCCTACCTGATGCAGGACGACGACGGCCAGACGATCGAGTCGCACTCCATCTCCGCCGGCCTGGACTACCCCGGCGTGGGACCCGAGCACTCCTACCTGGCCGACATCGGACGGGTCAGCTACGAGCCCATCACGGACAGCGAAGCCATGGAGGCCTTCCGCCTCCTGTGCCGCACCGAGGGCATCATCCCCGCCATCGAGTCCTCGCATGCGCTGGCCGGAGCCATCAAGGTGGGACAGCGGCTTGCTGCCGAAGACCCGGCGGCCGCGGCCGAAAAGATCGTCATCGTCAACCTGTCCGGACGCGGAGACAAGGACGTGGCCACCGCCGCCGAATGGTTTGACCTGTTGGACAAGAATTCCGCCGAATCCGAGATCGGCAAAGAGGGGGAGCAGCTGTGAGCAGTGCAGAAATGGCCAACCGGGCAGAGATGACCAGCAAGTCGGCAGCAGCCATCGACAGGGCGCGCTCCCAGGGACGCTCCGCCCTCATCGGCTACCTCCCCGCCGGCTACCCCAGTGTGGAGGACACCATCGCCGCAGGCATTGCCCTGGCGGAAAACGGCGCGGACCTGATCGAGATCGGCATTCCCTACTCGGACCCCGTCATGGACGGCCAGGTCATCCAGGCCGCCACCACCGAGGCACTGGCCAAGGGCTTCCACGTCAGCCAGGTGTTCGACGTCGTGGCCGGCATCACCAGCAGGACCGACGCCGCCGTCCTGGTCATGACGTACTGGAACCCGGTGGTCCGGATGGGCGTGGATGAGTTCTCGCGCCGGCTGGCCGAAGCCGGGGGAGCCGGGCTGATCACCCCGGACCTGATTCCGGACGAGGCCGCCGAGTGGATGGAAGCCTCGGACAAGTACGGCCTGGACCGTGTGTTCCTCGTGGCGCCGTCCTCCACCGCGGAGCGCATGCAGCGGACCGTGGATGCCAGCCGTGGATTCGTGTACGCCGTCTCCATCATGGGCGTCACCGGTGCCCGCACCTCCGTCAGCACCGCAGCCAAGGACGTTGTGGCGGCGGCGCACGGCGCCGGCGCCGAGCGCGTCTGCGTCGGGCTGGGCGTCTCCACCGCGGACCAGGTCCGCGAAATCGCCGCCTACGCCGAAGGCGTCATCGTGGGCACCGCCCTGGTGGCGGCCCTCCGCGACGGGGGAGTGGATGCCGTCGCCGCCCTCACCAAGGACCTGAGCACCGGCCTGGCGCCTGAACCGGGCCCGGCGCAGGAAGCCGGGGCCTAGGACATGCAGCCACTCCTTCAGGCAGCCGCGCTGGTACCCACGATGGTGCCGGCCAGCATCCCCAGCCCGGACTGGTCCGGCTTCGACATTCCCCTGCCTTGGGGCAGCCTCCGGATCCACGCCTACGCGCTGTGCATCCTCGCGGGGATCGTCGCGGGGCTCTGGCTCACATCCGTCCGCTGGGCCAGGCGCGGCGCCCCTGAAGGCAGCGTCTGGGACATCGTCATCTGGGCCATCCCCTTCGGCATCATCGGAGGCCGGCTCTACCACGTGGTGTCATCACCGGACGCTTACTTCGGCCCGGGGTTCGACGGCACCGGAGACCTCTCGCTGATCCCGCAGATCCAGCGCGGCGGGCTGGGAATCTGGGGCGCCGTGGTCCTTGGGGCCCTTGGCGCCTGGATCGGCTGCCGCCGCAGCGGAGTGAAGCTGAGCGCATTCGCCGACGCAGCGGCCCCGGGCCTGCTCCTGGCCCAGGCCATAGGCCGGTGGGGCAACTACTTCAACCAGGAACTTTTCGGCGGTCCCACCACGCTGCCGTGGGGCCTGCAGGTGGACGCCGACAACCCCAACTTCCCCGCCGGCATGCCCGCGGACACCCTCTTCCACCCCACGTTCCTCTACGAGTCCCTGTGGAACCTGGCCGGCGTCCTGATCCTGCTGGCCCTGGACCGGCGCTTCAACTTCCGCCGGAGCCGGCTTTTCTGGCTGTACGCCATGTACTACACCCTGGGCCGGGTCTGGATCGAGGCAATGCGCATCGACGACGCCGAACAGATCACCATCTTCGGCATCACCACCAGGCTCAACGTGTGGACCAGCATCTTCGTGTTCCTGGCGGCCCTGGTCGCCTTCATCCTGTTGGGCCTCAAAAGCCGGACGGACCCGGACACCGTGTACCTTCCGGGGCACGGAGCGGAGAAAACCGTGGAACCGGGAACCGATTCCGTGGCCAGTCATGAAGTCCGTGATCCGGACGATGTTGTCTCAGATAGTGATTCGCGTGGTAATCTCCCTGATAACCACAGCGGTTCCAGGCATGCTTCCGACCCCACGGAAGAAGCCGCGGCGGCACCGGCGGGCTCAAAGCCCGGAACGGATGCAACGGCTGCCGGACACTCCGGCAGCACAGCCACAGGACCCGCACCGGAGGCCGGCACCGGCAAGTAGGGCGCCGGCCAGGCAGGGCAGCAGAGCCACCGCTCGAAGCGCCCGAAAACCACAATGTCGTGGCATGGGGCACCGTCCGCCCAGCATGGATTTGCTGGCTGATGATGCCTCGGGCAGGGGCCTGCGTAACCGTTAGTTCAGCAGGCTGCGCTGACCTACAATTTCCAGTAATCAACACTTTGTTGTGCCCACCGCAGCGGCGCCGACGAGTGGGGCCAACGGTGTCCCTTCCATACGCACGATCAGGAGGAAGGACGTCTCCCATGACCCAAACTCTTCACACTCCCAGCTGGTCCGAACCGGACCAGCCTGAGACTGCAATGTCGCCGTTCAAGCGCTTCGCAGCCATGCCGGAGGCCGCCGGGCTCTACAACCCGGAACAGGAGAAGGACGCCTGCGGACTCGCGATCATCGCGACCCTGCGCGGCGAACCCGGGTATGACATTGTCGACGCCGCCCTGACCGCCCTGCGCAACCTGGAGCACCGCGGTGCCGTGGGTGCTGACGAGGGCACGGGCGACGGCGCGGGCCTGCTCATGCAGATCCCCGACGAGTTCTTCCGTGCGGTCACCGAGTTCGAGCTGCCCGCACCGGGCCAGTACGTCGCCGGTACCGCGTTCCTGCCTGCCGAGCAGCGCGAGGCCGACGCCGCCAAGGCAGGTATCGAGGGCCTGGCCGCCGATGAGGGCCTGAAGGTCCTCGGCTGGCGTGAAGTGCCGGTGGTCGCCGACCTCGTGGGCGCCATGGCCCGCGCCTGCATGCCCTACTTCTCCCAGCCCTTCCTGGCATCCGCCAACGGCGAGGAACTGGACCGCAACGAGCTCGACTCGCGCGCCTGGCGCATCCGCAAGCGTGCCCAGAACAAGTTCGGCGTGTACTTCCCCTCGCTGTCCTCGCGCACCATCGTCTATAAGGGCATGCTCACCACCGCCCAGCTGGAGCCGTTCTACCCGGACCTTTCGGACAAGCGGTTCAAGACCAAGCTGGCAATCGTGCACTCACGCTTCTCCACGAACACCTTCCCGTCCTGGCCGCTCGCCCAGCCGTTCCGGACCATTGCCCACAACGGTGAGATCAACACCGTCAAGGGCAACCGGAACTGGATGCGCGCCCGCCAGTCCCAGCTCGCCAACCCGCTGCTGGGCGACTCGCCGGAAGAGCTGTACCCCATCTGCACCCCCGGCGCCTCCGACTCCGCCTCGTTCGACGAGGTAGCGGAGCTGCTGTGGCTGTCCGGCCGGCCCATCACGCACTCGATCATGATGATGATCCCCGAGGCCTGGGAAAACCACGCCACCATGGATCCGGCCCGTCGCGCCTTCTACGAGTACCACTCCCTGCTGATGGAACCGTGGGACGGCCCCGCCGCCGTGTCCTTTACCGACGGCAACCTGGTGGGCGCAACCCTTGACCGCAACGGCCTGCGCCCCGGACGCTTCTGGATCACCGAAGACGGCCTGATCGTCTTCGCCTCCGAGGTGGGCGTGATCGACGTCGAACCCTCCAAGGTGGTCAAGAAGGGCCGCGTGTCCCCGGGCAAGATGTTCCTGGTGGACACCGAGGCCGGCCGCATCATCGATGACGAAGAGGTCAAAGCCGAAGTTGCCGCGGCCAACCCGTGGGCGGAGTGGGTCAAGGACAACCTGATCGACCTCAACGACCTGCCCGAGCGTGAGCACGTGGTGCACACTGCCGCGTCCGTGAACATCCGCCAGCGCACCTTCGGCTACACCACCGAGGAACTGAAGATCCTGCTCGGCCCGATGGCCCGCACCGGCGCCGAGCCGCTGGGCGCCATGGGTTCCGACACCCCCGTGGCCGTGCTGTCCAAGCGCCCCCGCCTGCTCTTCGACTACTTCGTGCAGTCCTTCGCGCAGGTCACCAACCCGCCGCTGGACGCCATCCGCGAGGAACTGGTCACGTCCCTGACCTGCGCCATCGGACCCAACGGCAACCTGCTGGACACCAAGCAGGTCCGCCAGCCCCAGGTCCAGCTGCCCTTCCCGGTGATCAACAACGACCAGCTCGCCAAGATCGCCAACATCGAGGACGCCGACGGCAACCGCGTGGCCATGAAGGTCCGCGGCCTGTACCGGCCCGAAGGCGGTGAGAACGCGCTCCGCGCCCGGCTCACCGAGATCTGCGAGCAGGTCTCCGGTGCCATCAACCGCGGCGTGCAGTACATCGTGCTGTCCGACCGTGACTCCAACGCCCAGTGGGCACCCATCCCATCGCTGCTGCTGGTCAGCGCCGTGCACCACCACCTGCTGCGCAGCGCCAACCGCACCAAGACTGCCCTGGTGGTCGAGGCCGGCGATGTCCGCGAGACGCACCACGTGGCCGTGCTCATTGGTTACGGCGCGTCCGCCGTCAACCCGTACCTGGCGATGGAATCCGTGGAGCAGCTGATCGCTGCCGGCGACGTCACCGGTGTGACCCCGCAGGACGGCGTCTACAACCTGATCAAGGGCCTGGGCAAGGGCGTCCTGAAGATCATGTCCAAGATGGGCATCTCCACCGTGGCGTCCTACACCGGCGCCCAGACCTTCGAAGCCCTTGGCCTGGGCCAGGACCTGGTGGACGAGTTCTTTGCCGGCACGCACTCCCAGCTGGGCGGCGTGGGCCTGGACGTGATCGCGGCCGAAGTGTCCGCACGCCACCAGATGGCCTACCCCGAGGGCGGCATCGAGCAGCCGCACCGCCCCCTGCTGGGCGGCGGCGAGTACCAGTGGCGCCGTGACGGCGAACCGCACCTGTTCAACCCGGAGACCGTGTTCCGGCTGCAGCACGCCACGCGTGAGCGCCGCTACGACATCTTCAAGGCCTACACCAAGGGCGTGGACGACCAGTCCACCAACCTGATGACCCTCCGCGGCCTGCTCAAGTTCAAGAACGACCGGCCGTCCGTGCCCCTTGAGGAAGTGGAGCCGGTCTCCAGCATCGTTAAGCGGTTCTCCACGGGAGCGATGAGCTACGGCTCCATCTCGCAGGAGGCCCACGAGACGCTGGCCATCGCCATGAACCAGCTGGGCGGCAAGTCCAACACCGGTGAAGGCGGCGAGGACGTGGATCGCCTGCTCGATCCCAAGCGCCGCTCTGCGGTCAAGCAGATCGCGTCCGGCCGTTTCGGCGTGACCAGCCTCTACCTGACCAACGCGGACGACATCCAGATCAAGATGGCCCAGGGTGCCAAGCCCGGCGAAGGCGGCCAGCTGATGGCGCAGAAGGTCTACCCCTGGGTGGCCCGGACACGGCACTCAACCCCCGGCGTGGGGCTGATCTCCCCGCCTCCGCACCACGACATCTACTCGATCGAGGACCTCGCGCAGCTCATCTACGATGCCAAGCGCGCCAACCCCTCGGCGAGGGTCCACGTGAAGCTGGTCTCGGAAGTCGGGATCGGCACCGTGGCGTCCGGCGTGACCAAGGCCAAGGCCGACGTCGTACTCGTTTCCGGGCACGACGGCGGTACCGGCGCCTCACCGCTGAACTCGCTCAAGCACGCCGGTGTCCCGTGGGAGCTCGGCCTGGCCGAAACCCAGCAGACGCTGATGCTCAACGGACTGCGCGACCGCGTGGTGGTGCAGGTGGATGGCCAGCTCAAGACCGGCCGCGACGTTGTGATCGCCGCGCTGCTGGGCGGCGAGGAGTTCGGCTTCGCCACCGCTCCGCTGGTGGTGGAAGGCTGCATCATGATGCGCGTCTGCCACCTGGACACCTGCCCCGTGGGTGTGGCCACGCAGAACCCCGAGCTGCGCGCCCGCTTCAGCGGCAAGCCGGAGTTCGTGGTCAACTTCTTCGAGTTCCTTGCCGAGGAAGTCCGCGAGATCCTGGCGGAGCTTGGCTTCCGCAGCCTCGAGGAGGCCATTGGCCACGCAGAGGTCCTGGACGCCCGCGAGGCGATCGACCACTGGAAGGCCGACGGCCTGGACCTGGACCCGATCCTGCACGGCCTGGAGTTCGACGACGACGCGCCGCTGCGCAACATGACCGGCCAGAACCATGAGCTGGACAAGCACTTCGACCAGCGGCTGATCACCATGGCCACGGAAGCGCTGACGGACCGCAGCCCGGTGAAGATCACCGTTGACGTCATCAACACCGACCGTTCGGTGGGGACCATGCTGGGCCACGTGGTCACCAAGACCTTCGGCACGGATGTGCTGGCCACGGACACGATCGACATCACGCTGAACGGCACCGCCGGCCAGTCGTTGGGTGCCTTTCTGCCTGCCGGCATCACCCTGCGGCTCTACGGCGACTCGAACGACTACGTGGGCAAGGGCCTCTCCGGCGGCCGGATCGTCGTCCGCCCGGACCGTACCAACGTGTTCAAGGCGGAGACCAACGTCATCGCCGGGAACGTCATCGGCTACGGCGCCACCAGCGGCGAGATGTTCCTGCGCGGGCAGGTGGGCGAACGCTTCCTGGTTCGCAACTCCGGTGCCACCGCCGTCGTCGAAGGCATTGGCGACCATGGCTGCGAGTACATGACCGGCGGCCAGACGCTGATCATCGGGCGCACCGGCCGCAACTTCGGTGCCGGCATGTCCGGCGGAACCGCCTACGTCCTGGACCTGGACACTGCCAAGGTCAACAAGGACGCCCTGCAGTCCGGCGAACTCCAGCTCCGCGAGCTGGACGCCGAAGACCGCGACATCGTCCACGGCCTGCTGGTCAAGCATGTGGAAGAAACTGACTCCCAGCTGGCGGCGCGTCTCCTCGAGAACTTCGATGACACCGCTGCCCGCATTACCAAGGTGCTGCCGCGCGACTACGCGGCTGTGCTGCAAACCCGTCTCGACGCCATCGAAGAGGGCCTTGACCCTGACGGCGAAGAAGTATGGTCTCGAATCCTGGAGGTGACCGGTGGCTGATCCACGCGGATTTCTGAAAGTACGCCAGCGTGAAACCCAGCCACGCCGTCCTGTTCCCGTCCGCATCATGGACTGGAAAGAGGTCTATGAGGCGCAGGAAAAAGGCACGCTGAAGGCCCAGGCCGGACGCTGTATGGACTGCGGCGTCCCGTTCTGCCACCAGGGCTGCCCGCTGGGCAACCTCATTCCCGAGTGGAACGACCTCATGTGGCGGGACAAGGGTGAGGAAGCGATCGAGCGCCTGCACGCCACGAACAACTTCCCCGAGTTCACCGGACGGCTCTGCCCGGCGCCGTGCGAGGCGTCCTGCGTGCTGGGAATCAACCAGCCCGCGGTCACCATCAAGCAGGTGGAAGTCTCGATCATCGACGAGGCCTGGGACAACGGCTGGGTCAACCCGCTGCCGCCCGCACGCCTGACAGGCAAGACCGTTGCGGTGGTTGGCTCCGGCCCGGCAGGACTCGCCGTCGCCCAGCAGCTCACCCGCGTGGGCCACACGGTTGCCGTCTATGAGCGGGACGACAAGATCGGCGGCCTGCTCCGCTACGGCATCCCCGACTTCAAGATGGAAAAGGAGCAGGTGGACCGCCGCGTCGAGCAGATGAAGGCCGAGGGCACCCGCTTCCGTACCGGCGTCTCCGTGGGGACCGACGTCACCTGGGAGCAGCTGCGCAGGCGCTACGACGCCGTCGTGGTCTGCACCGGCGCCACCGTTCCGCGTGACCTGCCCATCCCGGGCCGCGACCTGGACGGCATCCACTTCGCCATGGACTACCTGGTGCCGGCCAACCGCGCTGTTGCCGGGGAAACCATCGAGAACCAGATCAATGCCCACGGCAAGCATGTTGTCATCCTGGGCGGCGGCGACACCGGCGCTGACTGCCTGGGGACCGCGCACCGGCACGGCGCTGCCTCGGTGACCACCCTGGCGATTGGCAAGCAGCCGCCGTCGGAGCGTGCCAGCCACCAGCCGTGGCCGACGTTCCCCACCCTGTTCGAGGTGGCCAGCGCGCACGAGGAAGGCGGCGAACGCACCTACCTCGCGTCCACGGTCGAGTTCGTTGGCGAGAACGGCAAGCTGACCGGCGTGAAGGTGGCGGAGACCGAGTTCGTTGACGGCAAGCGCCTCCCGAAGGCCGGCACCGAGCGGATCATCCCGGCGGACCTGGTGTTCCTGTCCCTCGGCTTCACCGGTGCCGAGCCTGCCGGCATCACCGAACAGGTGCACGCCGAGTTCGACGGCCGCGGCAACGTGGCCCGCGACGGCTACTACATGACCAACACCGAGGGGGTGTTTGTTGCCGGTGACGCCGGCCGCGGGCAGTCCCTGATCGTGTGGGCCATCGCCGAAGGACGTGCCGCCGCTGCCGCCGTTGACAAGTACCTGATGGGAAGCACGATCCTTCCCGCTCCCGTAGCACCGACGGACCGGGCTATCGCCGTCCTCTAGCCGCTGTCCTCTGGCCGCAGTCCCGCAGGATGCATCGAGGGTTCACCTC
This sequence comes from Arthrobacter sp. SDR-2R, assembly GCF_057747955.1. Lineage (NCBI taxonomy): Bacteria > Bacillati > Actinomycetota > Actinomycetes > Micrococcales > Micrococcaceae > Arthrobacter > Arthrobacter sp. SDR-2R. The sequence goes on along the minus strand of NZ_CM173231.1, from coordinate 3,036,433 downwards.
GCAGACAACTTAACCAATGCAAGAGACCAATAGGGTAGGTATATGAGACGCGCAAAAATTGTGGCTACGTTTGGCCCGGCAATTGCCAGCTACGAAAACACCCTCGCGGTGCTGGAAGCCGGCGTTGACGTCGCCCGCATGAACATGAGCCACGGCGACTACTCCGTGCATGACAACACCTATGAGAACGTCCGCAAGGCAGCATCCGACCTTGGCAAGGCCGTGGCCATCATGGCCGACCTGCAGGGCCCCAAGATCCGCCTGGGCCGTTTCGTCGACGGTCCGCACGCCCTGGCCGTGGGTGACGTCTTCACCATCACCACCGAAGACGTTCCCGGTACCCAGGAGATCTGCTCCACCACGCTGAAGAGCCTCACCGAGGACGTCAAGGTGGGCGATGCCCTGCTGATCGACGACGGCAAGGTGGCCCTGCGTGCCACGGCGGTGGACGACGTCAAGGTGGTCACCGAGGTGACCGTTGGCGGCATGGTGTCCAACAACAAGGGCATCAACCTTCCCGGCGTGGCCGTGAACGTGCCCGCGCTGAGCGAAAAGGACGAGGACGATCTCCGCTGGGCGCTGCGCCGCGGCGTGGACCTGGTGGCGCTTTCGTTCGTGCGGGACGCTACGGACATCGCCCGCGTCCACGAGATCATGGACGAGGAAGGCCGCCGCGTACCGGTCATCGCCAAGATCGAAAAGCCGCAGGCCGTTGAGCAGCTGCCCGAGATCATCGACGCCTTCGACGCCATCATGGTGGCCCGTGGCGACCTGGGCGTGGAGCTTCCGCTGGAGGAAGTGCCGATCGTGCAGAAGCGCGCCATTGAACTGGCACGCCGCTGGGCCAAGCCGGTCATCGTGGCCACCCAGGTCCTTGAGTCCATGATCGACAACCCGCGCCCCACCCGTGCAGAGGCTTCCGACTGCGCCAACGCCGTCCTGGACGGTGCTGACGCCGTCATGCTGTCCGGTGAGACCAGCGTGGGCAAGTACCCGATCGAGACGGTCAAGACCATGGCCCGGATCATCGAATCCACCGAAGTCCACGGCCTGGAGCGCGTCCCCCCGCTGGGGACCAAGCCCAGGACCCGTGGTGGCGCCATCACCCGTGCCGCCGTCGAAATCGCCGACCAGCTGGACGCCAAGTACATCTGTGCGTTCACCCAGTCCGGTGACTCGGCCCGCCGGCTCTCCCGCCTGCGGCCCATCAAGCCGGTCTTCGCGTTCACCCCGGTGGAGCAGGTCTGGAACCAGATGGCGCTGACCTGGGGCATCCAGCCGGTGCTTGTCCAGATGGTTGACCACACCGACGCCATGACGGCCCAGGTGGACCGCAGCCTTGAGGAAATGGGACTTGTGGAAGACGGTGACCTGGTGGTCATCGCCGCCGGTTCGCCTCCCGGAAAGGCCGGCTCCACCAACTCGCTGAAGGTGCACAAGGTGGGCGACCTCGCCGACTCCACGCGCGCCGGAGACGTCGCCAGCAACAAGGAAAAGCTCGGCCCGTGGCCGGAAAAGAAGAAGAAGGCCCAGGCCTAGTCTTCAGACACAGCGAAGGACCCCTGCCGGTTGGCAGGGGTCCTTTGCTTTGGTGCTGTGCGCGTTAGGGTACCCGTGGGGGCCGGGCCGCCGTCGGAAACTCTTCGGGCCCGGCCGGCGCGTTAGTTGACCTGGTTGATGATGGTCTCTGCAACCTCGCGCATGCTAAGGCGGCGATCCATCGAGGTCTTCTGGATCCAGCGGAAGGCTTCGGGTTCGGTCAGGCCCATCTTGGTGGTCAGCAGGCTCTTGGCGCGTTCCACGAGCTTGCGGGTGGCGAACTGCTCCTGCAGGTCGGACACCTCGCTCTCGAGGGCCTTGATTTCCTCGTGGCGAGAGAGTGCGATCTCCAGCGCCGGGATGAGGTCCGCGGGGGTGAAGGGCTTGACGACGTAGGCCATGGCGCCGGCGTCGCGGGCACGCTCCACCAGTTCCTTCTGGCTGAAGGCGGTCAGCAGCACCACGGGGGCGATACGGGCCTTGACGATCTTTTCGGCCGCAGAAATGCCGTCCATGACGGGCATCTTGACGTCCATGAGGACCAGGTCCGGCTTGAGTTCCTCGGCGAGCTGGACGGCCTTCTCGCCATTGTCCGCCTCACCCACGACATCGTAACCTTCGCCGCGCAGGATCTCGATGATGTCGAGGCGGATGAGGGTTTCATCCTCTGCCACAATGACGCGGCGCGCCGGCTGGGACGTGGGCTTGGACTCCGTCTGTTCAGTCACGGGATCTCCTTGAAAAGGTACGGCGGGACATCACTATCTTAGGTGCCACCGCTGCTGTACTTGGTTTGCAGGGTTCGTTTGCGGCGACGGCGGCGCGATTCTGGAATTCAGCCTATCTGCATGTAGAGTAATTCCGCGTACGTGAAGCGATCGCGTTGCTCACAGTCAGCTGTGAGCGTACTTTGGCTCCGCGTAATCCGCGCCCGAGTGGCGGAATTGGCAGACGCGCCGCACTCAAAATGCGGTATCGAAAGGTGTGTGGGTTCGAGTCCCACCTCGGGCACAGCGTTTCCGCAGGTCAAGGGCCTGTTGAAGGAATGTGCGTGTACAAAATCCGCCGAAGTGTGTACACGAGCGTACCGTTTTGTGTGTGGCCAGCATCAGTACTCGCACCAAAAAGGACGGTTCGAAGTCCTACATGGTTCGCTGGCGGGACAAGAAGTCCAAGACCGCCCAAGGCCTTACCGTAGCCACTCTTACCGAGGCGGAAACCCTTAAGCGGCTGTTGGACGCCAACGGCCAGTCCTTTGAGATCGCTCAGCACGCCATCCTGACGAATGAGAAACGTCCGCCCACTGTGGCGGAAGTCATCCAGGAACACATCGACCTGCTAGTCCGCCCATCGAGCGGAACGGTCAAGACGTACCAGACCATGCTGGACCTCCACATCCGGCCAGTCATCGGTCATGTTCCCGTGGACAAGCTCGACTACCGCGTCATCGCGCACTGGGTGAAGTCCATGATGGCTAAGGGCAAGGCACCCAAGACAATCCACAACATCCATGGTCTGATATCGGCTGCGATGAACACCGCCGAGATGCTCGGCTACATCGGCCGCAATCCCTGCCGCGGGGTGCAGTTGCCGAACATTGAGAAGGCTGAAGATGAGGCCATGTTCCTGACTCATGCCGAGTACAGACTCATCATGGAGGGGATGGGGGAGAGGTACAGGGCCTTCACGGACTTCTTGGTCATGACCGGTACGCGCTTTGGAGAAGCGACAGCCTTGACCGTGGCGGATGTAGACCTCCTTTCCAAACCACCTACTGCCCGGATCAACAAGGCTTGGAAGCGGGATGGTCAAAACCAGTTCTATGTTGGCGCGACCAAGACCGGAGCTGGCAAGAGGACCATAGGGCTGAACCCGGCGTTGGTGGAGCTGTTGATCCCGCTCGTGGCAAGCAGGCCAGGAAAGGAACTGGTGTTCACGACGCCCACGGGCGGCCGGATCGTCCACAAGCTCTACTGGGCTGACTACTGGGTGCCTGCCGTTCGCACGGCCCAGGCAATCGGCTTGACCAAAAGCCCGCGAATCCACGACCTGCGCCACACGCACGCGTCCTGGCTGATCCAGGACGGCGTCCCCCTGTTCACTATCTCGCGCCGGCTCGGGCACGCTTCCACGAAGACCACGGAGCAGGTTTACGGGCACTTGATGCCTGAGGCATTGCAGGTGGGTGCCGACGCCACTGAGCGGTCCGTGACGGCTTTCCAGCGGCTGTAGCGAGCCTTAAGGGAGTCGGCGCCGGCGACTACGGATCTCGGTCATGTTGGCGAGTCCTGCCGGGTGCATGAACTGGGAAACGTGCACCTATTCCTGGGAGACGCTGTGGATATCGAATTTTTTGAGCCTGCCGAAGCAGCAGCGTTGATGCGCTGCACTGAGTCTTGGCTGCGTGACGGCGCGACCAGCGGAAAGTTCCCTCACGCCTGCTGGGGCAAGGGAAAGATCATCTTTACCTCAGAGCACATCCGGGAAATTGCGAGATTGAGCGAGATCCTTCCTGGTGGCGCGGAGTCCAAGCAATCAACGGAGCAACCCCTGACCAAGCAGCGGCTGATAGGGACCCGTTCCAAGGCCCGCCTGGCCACGGTGAATTGATTCGGCCTGCCAGGGGCTTCCTGGTTCAGTTCTTACACTTGCTCCGGTGTGGCGGGCACGACATGTCCTCTTACCGCTTGCACAAGGTGGCCGAAGTTAGTGTGAAGCAACTCGCCTCAATACGGAAGGGCCGTTCAAATCATTCGCTCGATTGCCCCAGCCCTGACAGTCGCTGCCGCCCTCTTGCTGGTCGGCCCGCTTGCCGGCTGTGACGCTGCCGCCCATGCCATAGAGGGCATCGGAACCGCTCCAAGTACCTCTGCTGGTCAGTCTTCGGGCGGTGGCGCTGCCCGAGAGGCAGGACAAGCCCTCGTCCAGCTTGAGACCATCCCGGTCAAGGGCCGAGCCCCAAAGACTGGTTACACCCGCGATGAGTTCGGACCCGCCTGGGCCGACACAGACCACAACGGCTGCGACACACGTAATGACATCCTCGCCCGCGACCTGACCGAGGAGACGTTCAAACCCGGTACCAGCAACTGCGTCGTCGCGACAGGCACACTGGCCGACAAGTACACGGGCACCACGATCAACTTCGTCCGCGGGCAGGACGCCAGCTCCGACATCCAAATTGACCACATTGTCCCGCTTAGCGACGCGTGGCAGAAAGGTGCCCAGCAGCTGAGCGCAGATCAGCGCAAAGAGCTCGCGAACGACCCACTGAACCTCATGGCCGCCGACGGCCCTACTAACAGCGCCAAAGGCGACAAAGACGCCGCAACATGGCTTCCCCCGAACAAAGCTTTTCGGTGTGAATATGTCGAGCGGCAAACTGACGTCAAGGCCAAGTACGCGCTTTGGGTCACCCAACCCGAGCATGACGTCATTGTCGGCGTCCTGAAGAACTGCCTTTAATCCTGTCGGGGGCCCTTAGCCGATCGCTGTGCTGAGCCGAGGCCATTCCAATGCTGACGACCTTTGACCTCTTGGCGGTTCTAAGCAACTCTGTAATCGGACGAGTCGAGCTGGCATTGCGCTAACAGGCAAGCCGATGTGGTGATTTCCAGATCGCGTGGTCGAACTTCTGAAGCTCAACATCGGGGCGCTCCGCGGCATGCACGGCGGCGACAATTCGCCTAGCAGTTTCCGCCTTCACAGGCGCCAGATGTTGTTCTTTGAGTGCGGCATCGACAAAGCCACGGATCATTCGGTCTGCCTTGATCCCGGGCTGGCCAAGCAGCATGGTGAGGTACTCGTATGTCACGTCGCCGAGGCCCTTTACCTCCGTGTAGGCACTTCTGTGGTCCGGGTCGAGTGCATGGAGGTGCGTCGCGCTGCGAACTGGGGGAGTGAGAGAAAGAAAGTTGTCGGCCGCTTGGATGATGCACTCGCTCTTGAAGCGTCCGACGGTTTTACCGTTCCCCATGACCTCCCTTATTCGCTTCTCGCCTAGGTTGCGCAAGCACTCAAGGTCGTTTGCGGCGTCGGGGTAGGCGTCTCGGAATAACTTCGCCCTGCCGAGGACGCCTTTGGCCGGGTGCTTCGTCTTATAGACGGCTCGGATGGAGAACACGGCATCGACGAGAGACAAACCGATTTGGTCAGGCCACCCGCCCGGCCACGCGCTGAAATTCTTTTCGGGAATACTCTTCAATGCCTTCGCTACGGCCGCTATTGCCTGCTGTTCGTCAATTTGCCCCACCTCGCCTTTTTACGGTCAGAATATCCGACACCTTCGGCATAGCCGGATGTCGCCGCAGCCGGCGTGCGGTGACCGTTAGGAGCACGGCGTGACCGCCGGTGCGCGGCCTTCAAATTCGGCTTCGTAGCGTAGCGTTTGGGTTTATCACGGGTATCAGTGGTGTGGGCTGCCACAAGGAATCCCCCCGCCGTCGCCGCGTGCACAAGCGCTTGCACATCTGTGTCGCCGAGGGCGCCGCGTAGCACATCGATCAACTCGTTCACGTAATGGATTCTGGAGTAGTCGCCCGGTAAAGAGTTGCGAACCCTTCCGCGAAGTGTGAGACCAGAATCCGCCCATGAGCGGAGAGCGCGTCTTGTGGGAATTCCGGAACGAAGAATCGATCGCCCAGACCGATGCCGTGGTTGCCGAGCAGTTCAGTCGCCTCAGGAATAGCATCGCCCAGGTAAGGGACAGTGCGGCACGCCGTGTGCAAGGGGCGGTCTCGCGACTGTACATGAGCTGACTCCGCCAACGCGCGAGTCGAACCGGAGCAGGGACAAGGCAAGATCCTGCAGACCTCTCCGGTTGTGTCCGTCGGCGCCGAGCTTTTGTCAGCGACGCGTTAAAGACCACGCATATACCTTAACGACACTCATAATAACAGTCCACTCGGCCCGAAAATTTACAATCAGTCCTTATGTTTGCGGGGTTTCTGGGCGGACCTTAACAATCGGAAGCCCGTGCTTTCCGCCAGTAAATTAACAATTCGTCTACCCTCAGAGGGACATCCGCGACCGCCCGCGGGAGACAAGCTTGTTTCAGCCGCAGGTTCCGCGGTTCGCAATAGGCGGCCACCTAGACTTCCTTCCATGCGCGTCTTCGACATCGCCTTCGACTACCTTCTCGACACCACGCCTCCGGGAACGGACGCGGACTCCAATAGTCCGCGGCTCAAGGCTGACCATCAGCTGCTCTGGACGAAGGAGCTATGCGGGGGCCAGCTGTTCGAACTGGCGGTCTCGGAAATTCCCAAGGTGCGTCGGAAAAACTACCTGATGTTCGAGCAGACGCCCGACAAATCGATCACGTTCGGCAGTGACGCCATCACGAACTCCTACACCAGGTGGGTGAAGCCCAAGGCCTTGGTCGAGGCTAAGGCCCAGTTGAATGAGGAGCAGAAGCGCCGCTATTTCGACCCGCCGTACACGATCGGCAGCGCCATGATCTGGCCCGTCAGGGGAATACACCTGCCCACCCTCAACACCGCCAGGGGAATGCGAGCAAAGATTGCGGACCGGATGGACCTGACGCTGGAGTGCATCCGGCGCCACTACGCCAAGGAACCAGACAGCCCCCTCGCCGACGTCATCACTAACTATTGGGACTTCTTCGAACTCTTCGGCACGTTCGAGAAGTTCGTGGAGTTCTTCCATTTCCAGGATCTCGTGACGCCGGAGGGGAAGATCGCCTTCTTCCTCGAGGAGGATGACGAGGACAAGGTCTTCACGCGCTCCGGCGTCCCGGTCACAAAAGACGAGTACATCAGGGTTCGGGAAGCCTCGCTGAAGTTCATAGCGTTGCGGGGCAACCGGATGGCCGACTGGGTCGAGGAGAACCACCCCGACATCAAGGTGCGGCGGCAATAACCGGGAATGCCCGGGATGCCTCGCCGCGATAAGTGGGGCCTGGCGGTTCAAGTCCCTATGTGACGCGCCAGGGACGCGTGAACTTCCTAGACTAAACAAGAACCGCTTGGTACACGTCATGGTTGCACTACCTCTGAAGTCTCCGCCAATAGCTGTACCTGCCTTCGTACTTCAGGCAGTTGGTAGATCCTGCCATTCATTTCTGTCTGTGTAACGGCGCTGAAAGCATGGTCCTGTCTGCCTGGTCCTTGGATGCGTCAATGGCCCGGTGGGCTTGCATGTACTAAGTGGCAAAGTAGGCGCCCGAGCCGCGGGTCGAGCATCCTAATGATCGCTCGACCGTCGGGTGGCACGTGCCGGCGAGCTTGCGACTCCACTCTCATCCTCTATGGCGCCGGAAACAGACGACTCCATTTTTGAAGTTTCAGAGCAATCCTCAAAAAATCGATCCGACCTTGTTCAGCTGGTTTCCTCCGACGTTCCTGGGCATTCGCAGGAGTGGAACGGCGATTCGGACGAGTGCGCGTCCTCATGGTCTGGGTTCCTGAGGTCGGTAACAGGACATTGGAACCCGGCGGATAGCTCCTGAAGATGCTTCTCAATTAGGTCCACTTGGGCGCCGAAGGTTCCTGCTAGCGGGGTGATTAGACCGGCGTCGCTCAGCAGCGTGATCTGTCGACGGACGGTCGACTGCGAAAGTCCCAGGGCACGAGAGGCATGCCCGCAAGACGCTGGACCATGCACGATTAGGAACCGAAGGAGTCGGCTTCGCGTCCGGTTCATCAAGATGTCCTCTGCCACGGAGACCCCCGCCGAATGACTGAGCTGAACGACCTGTAGACGGGTCTACAGGAGAACGATACGCTCATCCGTAAGGGGATGGAAGCAACCCGCAAGCCTTATTGCAGGCGGCGTTCCGCAGAGGAATACTGGCACCAGGGTCGGCGTGAACCATCGCACCAGAAGGGAGGCGGGTCTTGTCTTCTGACCAAGAGGCATTCAGTGCTGGCTCGTCTCCACAGGCAGAGTTGGCGCGACGCCTGAACCTTCTGCTTGATGTTGTGGTTGCCGAGCGAGGTCAGCCGGTCACGTTCCGTGAGGTTCAGCAGAAGCTGCAGAGCAGGGGAATCAAGCTTTCCAGAGCCCGCTGGTTCTACATGAAGGACGGCACGGGGAGACTCGTCAGTGACCCGGCGTTGCTGGGAGCTCTGTGTGAAATCTTCAATGTCGACCCTGGGTATCTGCAGGGAGGCGAGGCCGCTGACCTGCCCGAGCGCATTGATTCACAGCTTGAGTTTGTGAAGTCCCTGCGCGCAGCTCGTGTGAAGACGTTTGCGGCCAGGACTCTTGGTGATGTGTCCCCGGAAACGCTTCGTGTCATCACAGAGTATTTGAACAGGGACATCAGCCGGCGGCCGGAAGGTGAGCAAGCAGCGGCGGGTTCATCGTCAGACGCGGGTGAAGCAGCGGAATAGATCGAACAGGCGCTACCGCCGTCGCAAACGTTGCCACTACTTCTCGAGCAGGTAGCCTAGGTGCGCGTCGAGCAGTTCCTTTATTCGGGCTGCGTTGGCAGAGTACCGGGGCGAGCGCCCGTGCCGGCGCCCAGGTTCGACGTCGACTATCACCACGCCCGCGTCCTCCAGGGCGGTGAGGTGCTTAGCTACGCTCGGTTCGCCGGCGCTGACGGCTGCGACAATGTCGCCTCGCGTCGCCGGTCCATTCGCCGTGAGGAATCGGAGAATCTCGTTCCGCGACCGGTTGCCAAAAGTGGCGACGGCAGCCTCAACGTCAGCCGACCAGGCGGCGTCGTGTGGCTGGGTAATCCGCGGCATAGCCACATTCTTCCCGAAGGTTGACCAAAAAGTAAGAACGGCACCCTTGACGATACTTTAAGTATCTTCGACAATAACTTCTATAGCTTCTACTGGTCGTTGGTGGATCTGCGCATCCACATCCGCGAGTTGCTCTACCCGCGACTCTGCTTACTACTCGATCTGAACAAAAGCGGTGAAGTCGTGGAACTCGACGCCAAAGCAAATAAACCCATCCGGGAACCAGTTAAGACCATCACTGTCGACGTCTCATTGCTAAACCCTCCTGCGGCAGGGGAGTGCAATATCCCGATCGACCGCATCATGAGCGCGGTCAACAGTGTTCAGGGTTACGTGGTTTCCCGTCTTACGCGGATTGGGCGCATGTGCGATGTGGACGACCTCATGCAGGATATCCGGGTCGCCGTATGGGACGGCGTGACGAAGGGGCGCTACCGGGAGTTGCCCGGCATTCCGTTCGAAGCCTGGGTCCAAGGTGTCTGCAACAAGATCTGCGCGGCACACGTCCGGCGCGAACTTAGTCATCAGACTTTGCCGCTGCTCATGGATTTCACGACGGCGGAACCCTCACCTGAAGTGCTTGCTGTCGTCAGCGCCGGGTTGGGTTGGGACAGCACGGAGAAGTATGTCGATCACGCCTGGGCTCAGGCCATGCTTGGCCTGGTGCAAAAAAACGTGAGGGAGGATACCTGGCAATTGGCTGTCTCAAGCTTAGTCGGGCCAAGGCATTACGGGCCGCCCTCGCCAAGGGACAGGAGGCGCTGGCATGCCGTTACCGTCGTGCGGCAGACCGCCATGACTATCAATGCTGCTTTGAACTGCCACCCCGAGCCGGGGGTCAGCATGGAAGGTCTTTGCCGGTGCGCTGCGGATTGCCTTCCCACGGCTGTTCTGAGAAGAGTCGCGGAGACCATAGTCCGTCCAGGGTTGCGCGGCCTGCCTAGGTCTGTGCAGATGGCGGCGCTGGCGACGGAGCTTGGTGTCACTGAGCGGTATGTCGCCGTGAATATCGGTTTCGCGCGGCAGTTGTACCGGACAGCTTGGCGCGTGCTCCAGCACGAGGCCAACAGGCAGACTGCATAAGTCATGGTTGGCCGGGGACTGCGTGCACTCCTTCCGGTGGGCCGTCAGCGCTCGTTCGTTGCCGGACTCTTCGTTGTGTTGCTGATAGGCGGCCTTGTCATCCTGTTCCGGCCGGTCGGTAGGTCCGCTGCGGCGCCGGTCCCAAGCCCGACACCAAGCATGCCTCCAGCGTCAGTACCTTCCGGGACACCCGCAGCAACGGGCGCGCCCTCTGCTCTCCCTGGCGAAACCAATGTGGCCGCACTGGCCTCGCCTGTTGATCTTTCGCCAACGCGCGACTTCCGTTCGCTCGCTTTAGAGGCAGCAAGGGGAATCTACACCTGGGACAGCCGCTCGTCGTCGTATTCGGATGTGTATGCACGGGTGCGCTCGTGGTGGGAGTTGCTTCCCGATGGATCCAACCCCTTATCGGTGTTAGTCAAAGAGTTCGAGGCCACTGGTGTGACTGCCACTTCCTTCGCGAGCCTTGGACGGGAGTCGGCGCGCCGGACCGGCACAGCGCAATCTGTTCGCTGCGATCTTGAGTTGGCCAAAGTTCAGGAATTCCCACCTCCCTGGGTAGGCCTTCATGTGTGCACTGTGATCGTGCAAGTGGTCGATGAGACGAGCAGGGACCAAAACGCTTATTCCGCACCTATAACGGTGATGCTGAACTGCCCGCCTGCGATTACAGCTCCGGCTGACCGCTGCGTCATGGTGGCCTTCTATGCGACCGCAGACCGGATCGTCTACTGATGCTCGGTCCTATGGCCGTGGCCGGTCTGGTTAAAAGGCGGGCACTCCTCAAGGGTGTCGCTGCCGCTTCGACTGTCCTTGTGCTTCTCGGCCTGATGGCGTTCGTCGCGGGTGTGGCTCTACTTGCTGGTCTGAGAAGGGAGCCAACTGTCGCTTGTGTTCCGGCTGATGCCGCATCTATCAGCACGGGTACGGGGACTGGCGGTGGCCTGGAGGTCCGCGATGGCAGCCAGGTCCTATACGAGCTGAACTCGCGACAGGAAAGCGTGGCGCGCGCGTACGTCGGGGTCGGCAAACAGCTCGGCGTACCCCGGTCGGGACAGATCATTGCCATCATGATGGCAATGCAGGAGTCGGGATTGCGCGTACTCGCAAACCCCAGCGTGCCGGCTTCCCTGGGCTTTCCGAATGACGGCGTCGGCAGTGACCATGACTCGATAGGATCGGCCCAACAGCGTCCCGGGGCGGGCTGGGGGAGTGTCGAGCAGCTAATGAACGCTTTCTACAACGCCCGCGCCTTCTATGGCGGCCCACTGGGACCAAACCGAGGAAGTCCTCGAGGGCTGCTCGACATACCGGGGTGGCAGGCAATGGACAAAGGCCTGGCTGCCCAGGCGGTCCAGGTATCTGCTTTCCCCGAGCTCTATGCGCGTTGGGAACGGGCAGCGACAGCCGTCGTTGCGGCCTTGGAAACAGACACATCGCCGGCTCTTTGCTCATCGTCACCGCCCGTAGAGCGGTCTGGGGCCCCTTGGCAAAATCTAAGTCAGCTCCGCCAGGACATCCTACGGTTCACGCAGGAAGGTCTAGGCGGACGGTATGTGTGGGGCGGTACTGCATTTAAGGCATGGGACTGTTCAGGTTACGTGCAATGGATCTACCGTCAGGCCGGTATCGAACTGCCCCGGGTAGAGCAGTGGCGTGTGGGGGTACAAACGGACACCCCGAAGCCGGGGGATTTGGTGGTTCAGAATCCGCAGGGACCGAACAACTGGGGGCACGTTGGCATCTACGCCGGCAACGGCATGATGTGGAGTGCCTTGAACCCTGCCGTGGGTACATTACTGCACCCAATCAGCTGGAATTCTGGCACCGCCTATTTTGATCTGCTTCCGCGCTGACTGCTCCTGTCGCGATTGGTGGGGCATCTGGCGTCAGACCCACCTCCCCTCACTGAGCGGTGTGACTGCAGGTTACGAGGTGGGTGCCCGCCTCTGGCCCCCAAAACTTTCGGAGTGTGGTCGATGAGACCCGCTTCCGGGACACCGACCACTGCGAGATCCCAACCGATCTACCATGCCTATATAGAGGAGCATGGAGAGGTGACGTGGTGACGGAGATCGCCTACTCATGAGACCAGTACCTTGATCAAGGATGGCAGGGGGACACCTGCTGCTCACAAAGGCGCAGATGGCGCTGTCACTCGCCGACTTTGCCCGTGGGGCTAAGGAAGACGGTGCGTAGCCGGTTCGCGGGTTACCGACATGGAATTGGCCTTTGATATCGCCATGGACTGTCTCGAGCTCAGACTTGGGAGCGATCGTGGACGAGGTGGGCTGGAAGACCGAGGCCGGGCCCAAGCAGGCAACCGAGGCCCGCGCCGCCTTGATATCGGAGCCCTACGACGGCACGGGCGCCGCGACAAATAGGTGCCCGTCGAATTCGTTCGGCTGCACCACCGCATCCCGAATCAGTCGACGAACTGAGAGCAGCCTTCGCAGAGAAGCGGAGCCTGCAGTGGCAAAGAAAATCAGGCCTGCCTGACGGCAACGGGCTGATCATGATTGTCCGAGTCTACTCCACCGCAGGAACCCGCCGGCGTGTGGCGGTCGGAGGATTCCGAGCGTAGCGCCCCTGGCCGTTCAAGGTGCAGTACAGGGTTGCCGGCGGACGCCGAATTCCCGACTGCTTAGGGATGACTTCTGGTCCAATCGCAAGCTCGCGTCAGCGCCGGTCTGGATTGCCCCCGAGTGCCGTCAGACGCTCTTGCTCGCGACGGATCGCGATGGCGGCCGCGACAGTGGCCCCGGAGCGAATGGCCTCCGGCGGGATCGGCCGCAACGCGATGGCTTTAGCGGCGGCCTCGGAAGAAGCCTGCCCCTTTTTACCTTTGCGCTCCATGGGATCAATTCTAAATGTGGTCACTGCTACGCGCTGAGGCGTTCACGCTTCGGATCATCCACGCATGTCCCTCTCGCGTGCTAGTGGCTTGATCTGCCACCCGCGGATAGGGCGGCCCGTCGGGCCGCTTGCGGGAACTGTCCTTCCCACGATCTGGCTCGGAGCAAGTCGGTGTAGTGACATTTGCCGTTGGGTCCCTGATAAGTGCGCTTATCAGGCCATGAGACATGCGTACCGTCGCGTGAGACGCTGAGACGATGTCCAGCATCACTTCTGCTCTTACTGAACTATGGATTGACTGGTGTGAGGTCACCGGGACCCCACCCGAAGACCGAGACGAGAGCGTTCTCTCACGGTTCGCTCGGCAGGCTGGGCCATCGCAGCGATTGCTGGCTTCGCTCCGAGCGGAAGTGACCAAAGCCGAACCCCGGGTGACAGCTTGGCCTGCAGCACACCGCGCAGACTCCGCAGCGCTCGGATCGCTATTGCGACAGGGCGCTGCTCGAATCAACAACCCCGCGACGTTCTGGATAGGTCGCCTGCGTCTTCGTCGACTGATGTTCGCCGGCGTGCTGCTCGCGCCGAATCATCAAGGCGGGCTCGGTCTCACCAGGGAACAGGCGCTTGGGCTGACCCCTGCTTCGTTCAAAGAACTGCGCACCGGGATTGGAACCTCGGAAGAAGAGGTGGCCTGCCCAGCATGCGCTGTATGGTCGTGGCTCGAGGTGCTCGGCACGAACACTGGCTGGGCCTCGGCCGCGGTCAGGTCGCTCGCGCACCGCCGTGATGAACCAGCAGGGGTGCATCGCCATAGTCTCCAGGACCCGAGCCCTGAATGGTCTGACTGGCCCGACTGCCCAAACCTCTTGCCGGCGATCGATCGTTGGGGCTACTTGGACTTATACACCTCGATGCACCGGTCATCACTGTCTTTGCTGATCGGAACAATGCCCTGGCTGCTTGAAGATGCTCCGATCGACCAACCAAAAGAGATTCAACAGCCCACAGCGTCAGTGCCTCACATCTCGCCGGAAAAAGAGGCTGAGGTTTTCGCCCGAGCCGATGAACTCAATGCTCGAGTCAGCGCCATCCTTGCGGAATTCGGGTAACCCATGCATCGCGCCAAGACCGAATCCAAACTCGCGATCAGAAACGAGTTGGTGTCAACAGCCGACCAAGCGGAACTTTTTCATCAGGCGTAAGCGGCGAAAACATACCAAAATCGTCTTTGACGATGCCGTCAAGGTCATCAGTCGCTGCACTTGGTTCGGCCGAACGCTCGGGCATCGATGCGGTAGCCACGACCAATACCTCCCACTGATGGTGAGCGGCTGCACGCGCTCCATACGCAGTCTAGCTCCGTCCGGTCCCGTTTCCCGGCCCGATGACCCGAACGAACAGCAGTTGAATAGACGTCATGTCGACTTGGGTCGTTGCGCCTATGTCCGTAAGTTCCCGGCTAGAGTTGCCGAGAGTCCTTAGATCCAATCGGAGGCGGCAGTGCAGTTTGAGGAAGCGAACAGACTTGAGGAACGGTGGGCCAACAAGGGCAACCCGTCGTGCGACCACCCGCAGTTATCAAAGGAGTACCACGGAGGAATGGACAGTGGCGACTACCGCTGTACGACCTGCGGCGCGACATTCACCGGCAACGAGTTTCGTCAGTGGCGTGCAGGGAAGACGGATGTCTGAACCCAGGCGATAGACACGGCCCCCAAGTCGTGATCGTTCGAGGGGCTTCCCCCATCCATTTTCCGACTGAGACCTGCACGCACGACCTCCCGCTTAGGGTGAGCTTGTAGTCTCGTTCGTGAGACCCGATACCAATGCGAAAGGCACAGCCAATGTGGGTTACCAGACTCCGGATTAACGGAGGCTTTCTCAATGGGCTGAACGTTTCGTTCGTTCGTGGGCTGAACGTCGTCATCGGGTCCCGGGGCGTTGGTAAGACGACGTTGCTGGAGTTGCTGCGGCACGCACTTGGAGCCGAGCATGCCGACAAGCATCGGCGACAGCAGCGTGAGCAGTTCCTATCCACGGTATTGGGCGTAGGCGAGGTGATCGTGGATCTGGAAGACGAGACCGGCGCGACACAGGTCATTGTCGACGCGAAGGGGCGTGGGCGAGACCGCGACTTGTCTCACTCTTTGCTCGTCCTCGGACAGAGCGAGCTAGAAGAGATTGCTTCTGACGCGGCCAACCGGCTCAAGCTCCTGGACCTCCGTGCGGGAGAAGAAGCCACCGCAATGCCGCGCGACGAACTTGGCCAACTTTCTCGCGAGATGTTCGATCTTCGCGGCCAGTTGCAGAAGTGCGAAGAAGAGTCACTCAAACGCGCGGGCCTTGAAGCTGACCTGCAAATCTATCGGTCACAGGAAGAATCATTGGTCGGCGATGCGCAGGGCCCGCTCGCTGCTCAGCGCGACACTCTGCGCGAGATCGAGGCGCGTTCGAGCGCGATCGTCCGGAAGAGTTCGAATCTTCGGAACGCGAAAGAACTCTTAGGTCGGATGAGTGCTGCTGTCGACACCGTGCACCAGATTCTCGCTAAACTCGACATGCTTAACAGCGAGTTCATCGCAGACGAAGTACCCCTCGCTGCGGCTCTTCACGCGGTTCACACAGACGCCGACAGTCTTCGAACCTCGATCGGCGTCCTCGATGGAGATGTATCCGGACAAATCGCGAGGGCCACAGGGGAGGATTTAAAGCTACGTGAAACCGCGGCACCACTGCGAGAGAACCTCGAGCAGGCAGAGGCGGGGCTGGGGCAGATCACCGCCCAGATTCGCAACGTTGATGCCCAGCTGCGAGAACTCGACGACAACGACAAGAAGATTGTAGTGCTGTCAGCAGAACTGCAGTCGCTTAGGGAACGGCGAGATGCCGCTTTCGCCCACGTCGAAGCGGAGGAGGAACGTCTGTTTCGTGCACGGCAGGCCGTTGCTGAATCCACGTCACGGCAGATCGACCATCACATCGTTGTCGTAGTCGAACACCTTGCGGACGCGTCCGAACTTCGTGAGGTCCTCACCGACAGCCTCAAAGGCACTCACACCAGAGCCACCCTCATTGACTCGCTTGCGGCGCGCGTACTTCCCAAAATGCTCCTGGAGATGGTCGAGGCACGCGATGTCGACGGACTCGCGTCGGCGGGGGATCTCTCTCAAGAACAGGCAGCGCGCGTGATTGGTGGGCTTGACTCCGCCGACGGAGTCGAACGTCTCGCCAAAGTTTGTCTCAGGGACAGCGTCGACTTCCTACTCCGTGACGGTGCCGTGGACAAGAGCGTCGACAATTTGTCCGCTGGGCAGAAGTGCGCCGTGACGCTGCCGATCGTGCTGTCCGAACGAGAACGGACATTGATCCTTGATCAGCCCGAAGATCATCTCGATAACGCGTACCTAGTAGATCACGTCGTGTCGGCGATGAACCATCGCACGGGCGACCAGGTCCAGACGATCGTCGCAACACACAACGCAAACATCCCTGTACTCGGAGCGGCGGGGCGCGTGTTCGTCTTGGCGAGCGACGGGCAACACGGCGAAGTGGTCGACTCGGGGGCATTCGACTCCCCACCGGTTATCTCCGCAATCACAACCATCATGGAGGGCGGTCGCGAAGCCTTCGAGCGACGAGCCCGGTTCTACAGCAGCAATGACTAGCCACGGTGAGCCCGGGCTCGATTGGCTCGATGATTCCCTGAACTCGGAGTCGCCTTCCGCGAGGTTGCGCGCCGCCGCGTGGATCAAGGCGAATCCGGAAGCAGTTCCGGTGCGCGTACTCATGCGTGCGATGCAGCGAGAGTCTGTGCCGCAGATTCGTCAAATGTTCAATGACGTGCTGGCGACCCGAGAATCTCGGACGAATGCAGTTGGGTCAGATTCATCGGGCGAGGGGGCGCAGTCATCACATGGGAGTATCCCGGAACTAGCGCGACTGATCCGGCATGAGCTCTCGCCGCCGATCGGGTGGATCCGCAAGGCAGCAAGCCACGAAGTCGCAGAATTTCAGCGAAGTGCAACCAGTGACGCGGTCAATCGATTGGAGCGTCGCATCGACGCCCTGGTCGCGCTTATACGTGAGGGTTCCGACTTGGATCTTGTGGAGTGCGACCTAGAGCGGACACTGCGCGAATGCTGGCCAGACATGACTACCGACCCGACTTTCGTGCCAGCTCCGGACCTCGGCGACCGCCCAGCGCTCATCGTCACAGACATCGGTCTCTTCGAAATAGTGTTGGCGAATGTCTATCAGAACGCCATAGACGCATCGCTGGAAACGGACGAAGAACGCCCCATCGAGGTGAGCTGGAGCCTGGTGGGCGAACGATTCTGGGTTCGCGTGTCCAACCCATTCGCTGGTACCCAGTTCGACATCCAAGACGTCGAGACAACGGGAATATCGACGAAAAGCGGGCACCAAGGGATCGGTATGGCCCTCATCAAGACGGCGACAGAAAAGCTCGGATACGGCTTCAGGATTGCAGGCCGAAGCGGAGCCGCAACTTTCACGCTTACTGGAGGACGAGGCTGATGGCCAACCCGTGTGCCATATTGGTTGATGACGATCCGCAGCAACTCGCGGAGGCGTCTTCGACAATTGTTGACGCAGGCTACGAACTGATCACTTTCGAATCAGTCGAGAAAGCGCTTGCCTTCGTAGAAGCGACTGACCAGCTGATCGACCTCTTCGTACTGGATCGAAAGTTGCCCATGCGCGCAGGCGAGAACGCCGTGGATGAGCTTGGTGATGAGCTTTTTCGGATCGTCACGTCCGCCCACCCCGACTCTCGCGTCATCGTCTTCAGCGGATACACCGATTTCGACCATGCGCAGGAGACGATGGAAGGCGCGGGCTTCGTCTTCCAGGAAGGAGACGTGCGCATAGACCGAGTGTCTGTGCTTCGAAAGTCCCAGTTCGACAAGTTTGAACGCCTGATTAAGGATCTGCGGGAAGTCATCGCTGGCTTCGACGTCATTGAAGTCACTGTGAATGGCACGATCGACGCGCGTCAGAAGCGAGTACTCAGACGAATTGCACATCACTATGGCGCATCAGCCATTTCCGCAAAACCGCTCGCCGGCGGTCTGACGGGCGCACCCGTCTGGCGCTGTGAACTGGTATCTCCAAGCGGTCCCATCGCGGACGTGGTGGCAAAGGTAGGCGAGGCGATCCCGGCTGCCGGGGGACTACAAGATCTGCTCGCGAAGGACGCAATAGCGCGTCGTGTCGATGTCATAGGCGGCCTCATGGGCGGCGCAATAGTCGCCATCTTGCAGCTTGCTGGCACGTCCCCTATTTCACTAATGCGCCTCATCGGTTCCCACGACATGGAAGCGGCGAGGATCACCGAAGTGCTTCGCACGAGTCTCGATACGCTTGAGCAATCGCCCGCGCGAACAGTGCCTCTTCGAGACATCGTCGAACAGATCATCACGTGGGAGAACTTTGTCCGCGAGCTTTCCGCGCTCGGCCTAAGCGCGCCCACTCCTGAGCTGTGGGTCACCACGTCTTCGGTGATGAGCCACACCGATCTGCATGCAGCGAATGTTCTGGTGTGCGACGATCTACCCGTCATTATCGACTCGGACGAAAACCAATACTCTAGCTCGCTCCGGGACCCCGCGGTTCTCATGATGTCTAGCTGGGTTCATCCCGACTCGCCGTTCCTTGGCGCGGACTGGCCCTCGGTAGACGACATTTCCGAGCGGTTTGGCGAGGCATCGTTCGCGCGTGGTTCTTTGTCTCCCGCCTGGTATGCCACGATCCTAAGCTGGATGGACTCTCGAAGGGCTTCGGACCGCGAATATTGGTCGGTGGTGCTCGCCTATGGTGTTCGTCAGCTGCGGTTCGAGAACGTTCGCATCAACCCAGACCTGAAGGCAAGGGTTGAGGCTCTGGTATCTCTGGCTCATAGGCGGCTCGAAGAGACATGATGGCGTCAACCGGAACTTCTCGTGCTCGTCGAGGCATCTGACATGAATTGTCTCATCGCACTCTATGCCCGCCAATCAAAGGAGACGCACATTTCTGTATCGACAGCCAAAGAGCCCGCCCATGCGGGATTCGCCGGCGTGACTTCAGCCCTTAAGTAAGAGTGACCCCCCGCCCAGTGGGCGGGGGGCGGCATGTTCTTGTGAGCGAGGGTGACGCGCGGCCGCCTCGGGGTCGCTGGATTCCACCATGCTCACGTGGCCGCACCCCAGCACGGATCCCGGTCCGGACTGAAGCAAGCGCTTGGGCATCAGGAAGCACCAGCATGCATACTGCCAGGTCAGTTCCGGTCAATCCCAGGTCTGGCCGCACCAGCAGCGGCCCTCCTCGTGCTCCTGGATGACGGGGACCCGTTCCTCGCCGAGCAAGATGAAGTCTTCGTAGCTGAGCATGCCTCCAGTGCAGCATCAGTGGCTGGCTGCCGGTAGCGAAGTCGTGGCCTGTGTGGAAAACCGGTTGGACTGTCGAATCCAAGCGCGGTACCCCAACTGAAGGATTGCTCGGCCGCACGATCAGGCAAGAAGAAGATCAGCTGTCGGACGATGTCCTGCGGGTGAAGCCACGCAACTCATACGGCTTAACCCGTTCAAACCCGTTCAAACCCTAAGAAGACCTGCAGTTGAAGCTAGGATGGCTCTTGTTCGACATTGCCAACCCCGACTGGAGGCTCCACCGTGGCCGAACCATGGCTGTCCGCCGATGGCATTGCCGCGCACCTGGGGATCACGAAGGACACGGTCTACACATGGATCAGTGACAAACGCATGCCGGCCCACAAGGTCGGCAGGCTCTGGAAGTTCCAGGCAAGCGAGGTAGACGAGTGGGTCCGCAGCGGAGGCTCTGCAGCATCGAGCGACGACGAGACGCCGAGCTGACGGCCGCACCTGAAGGAATACCTCTCTGACAACGCCAAAACTACTTGCCTGAAAAACTGAAAGGGGGGTTACACGTGATCGAGCAGCATGCCGAGGCGCAGCGCTACGCACTCTCATTTACCAGTGGTGCCCTCCTCATGCGTGAGGCGGCGATCATTGCGCCCATTTACTTGCGTGAACGCGACTGGGCAAGAGTTCGAACGGTGGTCGCGGGGGAGAACCTGCTTCAGGCTCGTACAGTTGCCTCTGGGCTCAGGCTGGCGCGTGAGGTTATCCAACGGCTCGCCGTGCTGACCGACGACGAAATCAAACTACTCATCGAGGCGACTTCTACCGAGCGCGGACACTTGATGTGGGCGGCGGCCTGCCGTCGATATGACCTGATTGGTGAGTTCGCTGAGGAGGTCGTACGCGAGCGGTTTCTCTTGCTTACGCCGTCACTCGATCTCAACGATTTCGACAGCTTCGTGCGAAGCAAGTCTTTGTGGCACACCGAGCTGTCTGAACTCAAGGACTCCACGCGGCGCAAGCTGCGTTCAAACTTGTTCCGGATGCTTAATGAGGCAGGGTTGCTTTCCAACAGCGGGCACATACAGCAGGCGATGATGTCTCAAAGGGTGGCCACCGCCTTGGCCGCGCATGCTCCGAATGACCTCCGATTCTTCCCAACCACCGATGCTGTTACTTCCGGGAGGGCACAACCGTGACACGGACCGACCTATCCAAACAGGAAGAGCACCTGTTCGCTGTTCTCAGTGGCAGACGATTTCTCCAGATGGAGGGCCTGAGCAACGAGGTACCGTTCTTCATTTACCCCTACGATCCTGAGGACGCACTCGCGGTTGCAGGGTCGAAGAAGCGTATCAAGAACCGCCTGGCGAACAAGGGCATCGTTGTCCGCGAGGTCAACCTCTACGATCTGTCCGTGGAGATTCTTCAGGAACGCGGAGTCTGGGATCGGCTGATCGCGCTTGAACCCGAGCAGGACAAGGCGGATTTCCGTGAGTTGCTCCAAGGGATGCTCGATCCGCAGCTACACATCGCGGCTGCCATCCGGGCCAAGCTCGGTGTGGCTGACTTCGACATCGTCTTCCTCACAGGCATTGGTGAGGTCTTCCCATACATCCGCTCCCACAACGTGCTGCACAACTTGCAGAGCGTTGTGACCGATAAGCCGATGCTTACGTTTTTCCCGGGGCGCTACGAGCAGTCTGACACTCTGGGGTCATCACTCGTTCTATTCGGGCGACTCAAAGACGACCAGTTTTACCGAGCCAAGAACATCTTGGAACAGGAGGCTTGACTTGATGAATCTGAACCAGATCTTCGCCAAGGACGTCCAGCGCCCGATAGAGGGTGTCATCAAGGCTGACGATGCCGCGCACCTGGGTACCGAGGTTGATGAGTACGTCTTGACCAACGAGGCGGCCAAGGGCATGGAGCTTTTGCTTGAGGCGTATACGGACTACACCAATGCCAACGGCGTGTGGATTTCGGGCTTCTTTGGTTCCGGTAAGTCGCACTTGTTGAAGTTGCTTGCGCACCTCCTCGGCGACGTGGAAGGCCAGGACTTCCCTCGGGCGCGTGTCTCCGAGAGTTTCCGGTCCAAGGCCCAGGATGCGTTTCTGCCGGCGCTTTTGACCAAGGCTGAGCGGATCCCGGCGAAGAGCCTCCTGTTCAACATCGACCAGAAGGCCACCCTTATTACTAAGGACCAGACCGATGCCTTGCTGAAGGTGTTCGTCAAGGTCTTCGATGAGAGCCGCGGCTACTTCGGTAACCAGGGGCACGTTGCCAGGTTCGAAAGGGACCTGGACAACCGAGGCCAGTACGAGGCGTTCAAAGCCGCATATGCCCGTATCTCCGGGCGCGACTGGACGCAGGGACGTGAAGAGGGCGTGCTCGAAGAGGTCAACGTGGCCAAGGCCTACGCCGAGATAAGCGGCCAAGCCGAGGGCACGCCGGCTAACATCCTCACCAAGTACCGCAACGAGTATTCGGTCTCCATCGAGGACTTCGCCGATGAGGTGAAAGCGTGGCTCGACAAGCAAGAAGACGGCTACCGGCTGAACTTCTACGTCGATGAGGTCGGCCAGTTCATCGGATCGAACACGCACCTGATGCTAAACCTCCAGACCATCGCCGAGTCGCTGAACACCAAGTGCCAGGGCCGGGCGTGGGTGTTCGTGACCTCCCAGGAAGACATGGACAAGGTCGTCGGTGACCGTACCAGGCAGCAGGGCAACGACTTTTCCAAGATCCAGGCCCGGTTCGCCACCCGTGTGAAGCTCACCAGCGCCGATGTGGAAGAGGTCATCCGCAAGCGACTGCTGGAGAAGAACGAGGCGGGCGAGGCCACGCTGAATTCGATCTATGCCGAGCAGCACGCCAACTTCAAGACCCTGTTCGACTTCGTAGACGGCGCGAAGACGTATCGCAATTACACCGACGAGGCGCACTTCGTCGGCACCTACCCGTTTGTGAGTTACCAGTTCCCGCTGTTCCAAGCGGCGATCGAGGGCATCTCCGACCACAATGTGTTCGAGGGGCGCAACAGCTCAGTTGGTGAGCGGTCGATGCTCGGCGTCGTGCAGCAGGTCGCTAAGGGCATCGGCGATGTCGAAGTGGGCAGGCTGGCGACGTTCGATCACATGTTCGCGGGCATCCGCGCTTCGTTGAAGTCAGCCGCGCAGCGTTCGATCGACGTTGCCGAGCGCAACCTGGATAACGAACTGGCTGTGCGGCTGCTCAAGGCTCTGTTCCTGGTGAAGTATGTCGAGGGCTTCCACGCCACCCCACGCAACCTGACCGTGCTGGTTTACGACCGTTTCGGACTTGACCTGCCCGCCCTGGCCAAGCAGGTGCAGGAGGCACTGACGCTGCTGGAGACGCAGACGTACGTGCAGCGCAACGGCAACCTCTACGAGTACCTGACCAACGAAGAGCAGGTAATCGAGGAGGAGATCAAGAACGTCGATATCGATGCCTCGGATGTCAGCGGCCGGCTCTTCAAGATCATCTCCGGCGATGTCGTTCGCACGAGCAAGCTGCGGTACGCCAAGAACGGGCAGGACTTCGCTTTCGGGTACAAACTTGACGATCAGGTGTACGGGCAGCAACGCGAACTGACAGTACACTTCATTACGCCGGAGTACCCATTCGGCCCTGAAGAGACACGGATGCACAGCGCGGGCAAAGACGAGCTCCGTGTCATCCTGGAGCCCGACGAGCGGGCCCTTTCGGACCTGCGCCTGCTGATCAAGACAGAGAAGTACACCAAGCGCAAGCAGACGACTTCGCTGTCGGCAATCGAGGACCAGATCCTGCGCTCGAAGGCGACGCAGAACGTCGAGCGCGAAAAGGAACTCATCGAGCGCATCCGCCGCGCAGTTGGCAAGGCGGACCTCGTGATCAACGCCGCCGACGTAACCTCCTCCGCACAGGACGCCATCGCGCGCGTGACCGACGGCTTCCAGGACCTCATCAGCCGCACCTATACCCAGCTCAGCCTGCTCGGCGGCGTTACGTACAGCGAGCAGCAGGTTGCCACCTTCGCTAACCCGGACCTGTCAGGCATGTTCGATGATTCGGCGCTGTCGATGCTGGCTGTCCCAGGTGATGAGGTGCTTTCGTTCGTGCTGCAGCGCGACCGGCTCGGTGAGCAGGTAACGGTCAAGACGATCGTGGAAGCATTCCAGACCAAGCCCTACGGATGGGATCTCGCCTCGATAGAGGTCGTCATCGCCTGGCTCGTTGGAAACTCGAAGATCACGGTCACCGTCGATGGAAACGTGCTGAAGCGGACCGAGGTCTCTGCCGTTCTGCGCAATACGCAGAAGCACTCGCATTCCGTGGTCGCCCCGCAGAAGCTCTTTGACGAGCGCAAGGTCGCGACGTTCCGCAAGTTCTGCACCGACTTCTTCGACGAGGCCACCCCACCGAAAGACCCGCTGGAACTGTCCCGGCACGGCAGCGAAAAGCTCGGGGCAAAGCTCGACGAGTTAAGAGCGCTGGTGAGCGGGTCAAAGTACCCGTTCGTGGAGCAGTTGGCCGCCCCCATCGCCCTGCTCGAGCGGGCCGTGGGCAAGCCCGATGAGTGGTATCTGAGCGAGTTCAGTCTTGGCGACGAGCTGCTGGACGCCAAAGAGAACGTGATCGACACGATCCAGTCGTTCCTGGGCGGTGGCCAGAAGGTCATCTACGACGATGCCGTCGCGCTGCTCGCCGCGAACGCGAACAACCTTGGATACCTGCCCACAGGAAGCGACACTGAGGTCGTCAAGCGGATCCTGGACGACCCGAACGCCTTCCGCGGCAACCGCATGATTCAGCTCAAGCAGGCTGCAGACGCCCTCGGCGCGCAGGTCGAGGAGGCACTCGCTACCAACCGCAGGATGGTCATCGAGGTCATCGAAGGACGCAAGACCGAGGTACTCGACAGCGCCTACTACAACAATGCCACCGAGGAAGCACAGCAGCGGGTCACCCGTACAATCGACCAGACCCTCGCACGCGTAGGCATTGAACCGCAGATCGCGCTCATCCGCGAGCAGGGCAACAGCTTCGAGGAGAAGACCTACCCGGCGCTACTCGACCAGCTCGCATCCTCTGCCCGGCCCACGGGCGGCGACGACGGCACTGCGACAGCGCCCAGGCAGACCATCTCGGTCAAGACGATCACAGTGCCCGGTGCCCACGGTGTGTTGGAGAACCAGGAGGACGTCGACCGGTACCTCGATGCGCTCCGCAGCGCGCTGCTGAACACGCTCAACGACGGAAAGCGAATCGCACTCTGATGGAAACCGCACCGCTGAAGTCATTCGCCGCCTGGGCCCGCACTGCACTCATCCGCGAGGTGACAGCGCGCATCTCCGTTGTTCTCGGCTCGCAAGAGCTGCGCCAGGAGCAGCCCAACGCCGTTGCCGCGTTGGAGAAGGCCGTCAACGCCAACGGTGGCAGCGACAAGGGCCGCGACACAGTAGCCGACAAGGTCGCCTATTCCTGGTTCAACCGCATCATCGCGCTGCGGTTCATGGACGCCAACGGCTACACCGGCATCGGTGTCGTCTCGCCCGAACCGGGCCGCGAGGGAGGGCAGCCGGAGGTTCTATCGGAGGCAAAGCGCGGAAACATCGACAGCGCCGTCGTCACGAACAAGCGCACAGTGGAGCGCGTCACGAGCCTGCTCAACGGCACACGCCGCAGCGACGACCCGCAGGGTGAAGCGTACGCGCTGCTGCTCGCGGAGTATTGCCGCCACTGGAACCGCTCGATGCCGTTCATGTTCGAGCGGGAGGGCGACTACACGGAGCTGCTAATCCCCGCTAATCTGCTCGCCGCTGACTCCGTGCTGGGACGCGCGGCAAACGTGCTCGCCGAAGAGGTCTGTCAGGACGTCGAGGTCATAGGTTGGCTTTACCAGTTTTATATTTCGGCTCGTAAGGACGAGGTCTTTGCCGGGTTCAAGAAAAACAGGAAGGCGACGACGAGCGATATCCCGGCGGCGACGCAGTTGTTCACTCCGCATTGGATCGTGAAGTATCTGGTGGAGAATTCGCTAGGCCGCCTGTGGCTCCTGAACAATCCACACTCGTCCCTGGCAGACCAGATGGAGTATTACATTGCTCCGGAGGGGACGGAGACGGATTTCCTTCGAATAAGCGGTCCAGAGGAGTTGAGGGTTCTGGATCCAGCGTGCGGGTCCGGACACATGCTCACGTACGCGTTTGACCTTTTGTACATGATGTATGAGGAGTCGGGTTACCCGCCATCAGACATCCCTGGCCTGATCCTCCGGCACAATCTATTTGGGGCCGAGATTGACCACAGGGCAGGGGCGCTGGCGGCCTTCGCCCTGGTGATGAAGGCTCGCGGGGTGCAGAGATCGTTCCTGAACAAAGGGAAGGGAACGGAGCCGAATGTTTGTGTGCTGGAGCCTGTGCGGTTCACGACGGAAGAGCTGGCAACACTTGTCGCCAGAGGCGGGAACAAGCGTACGGAGATTGCGTTCTGGCAGGCGTTTGAAGATGCGGACATGTTCGGATCACTGATCCGCCCGAACCAGGCCCTTATCCAGCACCTTAAGGAGCACCTTGAATCGCTGGAAGATGTTCAGACACTCTTCGATGGGTCTCTCGTGGACCGTGCCCGGACCGTTATCCGGCAGTCCGAGTATCTCTCCACCCGATACCACGTGGTCGTCGCGAACCCACCCTACATGGGCGCGAAGAACATGGACCCGAAACTCTCTCAATGGCTGACCAAAAATGATCCCGTGGTCAAGGCAGATCTATTCGCGGCTTTCATATTGCGAAACACCGATCTTGCTCTCGATGGGGGTCATTTGGGGTTCATGACCCCATATGTGTGGATGTTCATATCTTCCTATGAGAAGCTCCGAGCCCAGCTCATCGACCAGAAAACGATTACAAGCTTGGTTCAACTTGAGTATTCGGGGTTTGACGGCGCAACCGTGCCAATTTGCACGTTCACTCTGAAAAATTCGGCTGAAGTCCACCTATCCGGAACTTACATCCGCCTCACAGATTTTAGGGGTGCTGAAAATCAGGGACCTCGAGCTCTCGAGGCAATTGGAGATCCAATGTGTGAATGGCGATTTACGGCAGCAACACGAGATTTTAGAAACCTTCCGGGCGTACCAATCGCCTACTGGATCGCGGACGAGATTGCTCCGGCCTTTGCTGGCGGAACTAGCCTCGCCACCGTCGCATATACCCGTATAGGACTCATCACAGGAGACAACAACAGATACCTTCGCGAATGGTTCGAGGTGTCCTCAGCTGGCATTGCAACCGGGATGACTCGCATTGAAGCCGCAGAGTCTGGGCGTCGTTGGTTTCCTATCTCAAAGGGCGGCGAGTACCGGAAGTGGTACGGAAATGCCACAGCCGTCGTCGACTGGCAGCACGATGGGCGTCAGTTGCAGACGCGGCTGGACCCGACCGGATCGCGCGTCCTTGCCCACAACTTCAACCTGGACGATATTTTTCGAGAAGGCGTCACATGGTCCAAAATTTCGTCGGGCCGCTTCTCGGGCCGTTATCATCCGGCTGGGTACATCTTCAATGACCCGTCCGCGAACATTTTTCCGTCAACGAGTTCGGTCTCCGTTCTAGTGCTTCTTGCCTATCTCTCGTCAAACGTTGCAGACTTCCTCCTCCGAGCACTCAACCCGACGTTGAACTTCCAGCCGGGAAACGTTGCGAGCCTTCCGTGGCCAGCAACGCTTTCAGTGGCCAAAATCGAAGATGTAGCTCGCGAAGCGCTGTCCATTGCTCGTGCTGACTGGGATGAAGCGGAAGTGTCGCGTGAATTCTCTGAGAACCCATTAGTTGCAGCTGGAGCGAGCGGACTAGCGCTGCGCGAGACTCTCGCTCAAGTCATGAGAGCGCTCGAGGCACGTTCCGCCCGCCTGGCAGAACTCGAGCAGCAGAACAACTTGTTGTTCGCAGACTCGCTGGGGCTTGCGACCGTGGTGGATCCTGCTGTCGCCCTAAAGGACGTGACCCTGAGCACCAACGCCGACTGGGCATTCGGTCATGTCGAGGACGCAGATGCGAGAAGAAGGATGCTCGCCGCGCGCAGAGTCGAGGACCTTGTCTCCTACGCGGTCGGCTGCATGTTTGGTCGCTACAGCCTCGACGCGTCGGGCCTGATCCTGGCGAATCAGGGGGACACGCTCCAGGACTACCTGGAGACGGTACCGAACCCATCGTTCATGCCTGATAAGGACAATGTTCTGCCCATCCTGTCCGATGGCTGGTTCCTGGATGACATTGTCGAGCGTTTCCGGGACTTCCTGAAAGTGTCCTTCGGTGAGGATCATTTCCAGGAGAATCTTCGCTTTGTTGAGGACGCATTGGGGAAGGACATGCGGAAATACTTTGTGCAGGATTTCTACAAGGACCATGTCCAGCGGTACAAGAAGCGCCCTATCTACTGGCTATTCTCCAGTCCCAAGGGGTCATTCAACGCCCTGATCTACATGCACCGCTACACTCCGTCGACCGTCTCGACGGTGCTCAACGAGTACTTGCGCGAGTTCAAAGCAAAGCTCGCCGCCAGCCGCGAGCACCATGAGCGACTTGCCGCCGGCACAGGTGCACCACGGCAGCAGGCCGCCGCCCAGAAAGAGGTCGACCGCCTGCGCAAGGTATTGCTCGAACTCGATGAGTACGAGCACGACGTGCTGTACCCGCTGGCGACCCAGCAGGTACAGATCGACCTCGACGACGGCGTGAAGGCGAACTATCCGAAGCTCGGTGCTGCCTTGAAGAAGATCCCCGGACTAGAGGCCAGCGATGAGTGAGACATCCGCCGTCAGGCCTCACCTGGAGCGTCGCTTTGAGACGCAACGCGTGGTGTTCTGGCACGACCCCGATGGTGAGTATGCCGCTGACCTCGACACGCTCGCCCTGGAAGGTGTGCAGACTGTACGCGTCATCAATGACGAGTATGCGGTAAAGAACCGGCTGCTGCACCAGGAGCCAAAGTCGAAGTTCCTTGTCTACCGCGCGGGTCCCGTTCCGACGGGAATCGGCAATTGGCTGCTGGACCTGGAACTGGCCTACGGAGTGTTTACAGCAGACCGGACCTCGCTGGTGCAGCAGGAACTGGGGCTTACCACCGCCGATATTGGCGAAGTCGTGCAGGCGCGTGAGAGCTTCTTCCGCGTTGCCAAGCGCATTCAAAGCCTAAAGAAGCTGCTGGACGCCGACGATGACGCCCGGCTGCTGCAAGCCAAGATGTCGGCCGTCCTGCTCGGTCAGAGCGAGCATAGCCTACTGGAGATCACGCGCAGTCTGCTGATCGAGAACGCCCTCGGTGCGGACGCCAAGTACGGTGCCCTTGCCGAGCACGGACTCGACGAGTTCTTCTGGCAAGGTGTGGCGTCGATCTACGGCTACATGTCGCCGAGCCCGGGCATCGCCGATTTCATTCTGTGGGTATTCCGGCAGGCCAATAACGGATTCAAGTCCGAACGACCCGGAGGCCTACGCAACATCCAGCTCGACTTCGGGAGCCTTCGCTACGACCGGCGCAGCCAGGAGGCATTGACGAAGCTCGCACAGCGCGCAGCGCAAGATCTGGACTATGCCGGCACCATCGAGGACGCAAGCTTCCGCGACCTGTTGGGCAACGACCTATTCGAGGAGACTGACCGAAAGATCATCAGCGATCTGGCTCGTGCAGTCGCGGAGCGAACGGTCACAGGTCGCGAGGTTACAGAGGTGATCCGCAGCCGTCAGAGCAGCATCTGGGTCGACGGGTACCGAAAGCTGTACACAGCGATCGGCTGCGCCTCGGAACTCCTGACCGCGCTTGGCACGCTCAACCTGTCGATGCAGTCGCTCGATGAGGGATTGGAGCGATACCGGGGTGACTGGTTCCGCATCGATCAGCTCTACCGGCAGTTCACCTATGCTGCCCGTACAGCCGAGTTTTCCGGTCCGCTGGAGATCCTGCGCATCCAAGTGGAGAAGTTCTACGCCAACAAGTTTCTCTACGAGCTCGGTAACGCCTGGCAACAGCAGGTCGATGGCATCGACCAGTGGCGTTCCACATTGCTCCGGCCCCAAACCTCGTTCTTCACAGACCACGTTGCACCCATCACGAGAGACGGCAGGCGCAAGGCCGTCGTCATCGTCTCGGACGCCCTGCGCTATGAGATCGCTGACGAACTTGGTTCACGCATCCGCCAGGAAGACCGCTACGATGCGGACCTGAAAGCCATGCTCGGCGTGCTGCCCAGCTACACCCAGCTTGGGATGGCGGCACTGCTGCCACACAGCACTATTGGACACTCCAAGGACGGGGATCCCGTCCTGGCGGACGGTCAGCGCACAGACGGCACCGTGAACCGCAGCAAGCTCCTCGACGCCGTTGACGGGAAAGCGATCCAGGCCGAGAACGTCTTCTCCCTGACCCGGGACGAGCTGCGGGAGCTGTACCAGCAATATCAGGTGCTGTACGTCTATCACAACCGCATCGACGCGACGGGTGACAAGGCCGGCACTGAACGTCAGGTCTTTGAGGCCGCCGAGGACACGCTTCGCGAACTGGTCGATCTGGTCAAGCGATTGACCAACGCGAACGCGACGAACATCCTCATCACGGCGGACCACGGCTTCTTGTTCCAGGACACGGCACTCGAGGACGCCTTCTATCTATCGACGCTGCCGCAAGGTGACGACATCAAGGTGATCAACCGCCGTTACGTCCTCGGTCACGGCTTGAAGGAAGTCTCCGCGTTCAAGACTTTCACGTCAGCCCAACTCGGCCTCGATGGAGACCTGGATGTGCAGATACCAAAGTCGATTCATCGGCTGCGGCTGCCAGGTGCAGGCTCGCGATTCGTCCACGGCGGTGCGGCCCTGCAGGAGATCGTCGTCCCGGTGCTGGCGATCAACAAGAAGCGCAAGAGCGACGTGCGAACGGTCAACGTCAAGATCATGCCCGAGTCGGACAAGATCACGACAGGCCAGCTGGTCATCAAGTTGTTTCAGGCCGAGCCGGTTAGCGAGAAGGTTCGCCCCCTTGTGCTGCGCGCGGGGTTGTATGTCGGCGAGATCCTCATATCGAACCATCTCTCGCTCACGTTCGACCAAGCCTCGACAGACCAGCGTGACCGTTATCAGAACGCGCACATGCTGCTCAGCCAAGACGCAAACGACTACAACAACCGCCCGGTCGAGTTCCGGCTTGAAGAACTCATCCCGGGCACCAACCAGTGGCGGGTGTACGCCAAGGCGATCTACACGCTCAAGCGATCGTTCGCCTCGGACTTCGACTTCTAAGGAGAGTGCAGCCATGAGCGAAGTAAGCGAGGTCAGTCAAGAGACACCCGATAGGGCCAACGTACCGGCAGACGCCACTCCGGTGCAGAGCGAACTGGATCGAAAGATCAACAGGCTCTTCCCCGGCGTTGTAGTCCGCAAGGACCTGGTAAAGGCCGTCAAGGGCAACGCGATTGTGCCCTCCTATGTGCTGGAGTACCTGCTCGGCCAATATGCTGCATCCGACGACGAGGCCACCATCCAGGCGGGCATCGACACGGTGCGCAAGATCCTCGCCGAACACTACGTAAACCGGAACCAGTCCGAACTCGTGAAATCCACGATCAAGGAGCGTGGGCGTCACCGCATCATTGACAAAGTGACGGTCACGCTCAACGAGAAGGATGATGTCTACCAGGCAGAGTTCGCCAACCTCGGCATCAAGGGCGTGCTCGTCGAATCCGCGACGATCAAGGCCCACCCAAAACTTCTTGTCGGTGGTGTTTGGTGCATCTGCGACATCGAGTACTTCCACAGCGACGATGCCCGAATGGTGCCGTGGATACTGGGGTCGATCAAGCCAATCCAGTTGTCGAAGTTCGACTTCGAGGGCTATCTCGCAGCGCGGAGAGAGTTCACAACCGGCGAGTGGACTGACCTGCTCGTGCAGTCGATCGGGTTCAATCCCGAACTGTTCGGACGCCGCGCCAAGCTCATCCAGCTCGTGCGGCTCATCCCTTTCGTCGAGCGAAACTACAACCTCGTCGAACTCGGACCCAAGGGCACCGGTAAATCGCACATTTTCTCGGAGTTCTCACCCCACGGCATGCTCATCTCCGGGGGCGAGGTCACCGTCCCCAAGCTGTTCGTCAACAACTCCAATGGCCGCATCGGGCTGGTCGGCTACTGGGATGTCGTCGCGTTCGACGAGTTCGCAGGGAAGAAGAAGCGCACCGACAAGGCGCTCGTCGACATCATGAAGAACTTCATGGCGAACAAGTCGTTTTCCCGCGGCGTCGAGACGCTCGGCGCGGAGGCCTCAATGGTGTTCGTCGGCAACACGTCGCACACCGTGCCCTACATGCTCAAACACTCCGACCTGTTCGACGAGCTTCCCGAAAGCTACCACGACTCGGCGTACCTCGACCGCCTGCACCACTACATCCCAGGGTGGGAAGTCGACACCATCCGAGGCGAGATGTTCTCCAACGGGTACGGGTTCGTCGTCGACTACATCGCCGAGGTGCTCAAGTCGATGCGCTCGGCGGACTACTCCGACCGCTACCAGCAGCACTTCACACTGTCATCGGACATCTCGACACGAGATCGCGACGGCATCCACAAGACCTTCTCCGGGCTGACGAAAATCCTATACCCGCATGGGGAAGCGACACGCGAAGAGATCGAAGAGATCCTGCAGTTCGCCATCGAGGGCCGCAAGCGGGTCAAAGACCAGATCCTCCGCATCGACTCAACGATGGCAAACGTAAAGTTCGGCTACCTCGACAAAGCCGGTACATGGCACTCAGTCTCTACGCTTGAAGAGGACGAGTACCCGGCGTACTACTACCGTGAGCGCCGCATAAGCACGGACGCGGAGGAGGCAACGGGCGATCCAACTGGGCACGCCGCGACGTCTGCGGAAGACGGTCAACCAATTGCGCCCGAGGCTATCACCGTAAAGCCGCTGTTTGAGGGTCACCAGGAGTTCCAGGAGAACCAGCGTGGGGTCTCCTTCGAGACTCTCTTGGTCCCGTACCTGCGCGGAGCCACGCAGATCACCATAACTGACCCTTACATCCGGCAGTTCCACCAAGCCCGTAATTTCATGGAACTCATCGAGTGCATCGCGGCCACCAAAGACGCGGCCGACGAAGTGAATGTCCGGCTCGTTACCTCTGAGAACACCGAGGGACCAGACAAGCTCCGCAAGCAGTTCGAACTGTTGCTGAAAGTCAAACAGGGAGCCTCTGTCGCCGGCATCAACGTCGACATCGTCTTCGACGGAGCAATCCACGATCGGTCCATCCTCACCGACACCGGATGGAGGATCGTGCTCGGCCGTGGGTTGGACATCTTTCAGTACATCACGGGCGACGCCTTCGAACTTGCAACCAAGCTTCAGGAATACCGCCAAGTCAAGGCTTTTGGCATAACTTACATCCGAGACGACGCGTGAGCGCATCTCGTTACTAATGTGTCGGGCAGACTTACTCAGGCCCGGTGGCTGAGTTTTGCGCGGTTCCCAATTGTGTAACGCGATCCCGAATGTCAGCAAGCGGCTCCGTTAACTGGTCTGCTATGCCGGCCAGATGCACGAAGGCCTCGGTGCCTAGCAGCACCATGCTGGGGAGCATCGCACGGAAGCGATCATGCGGAGTTGGCTCCATATGAAGATGCAGTCCGGGCTCATCGGGGTCGAACTCGACATAGGCTTCTGAACTGGTCAGCGTTGCGTGCGATTCTTGGGTGTCCGTAAGCCAGATTTGGAAAAGAATCTGGTAATCGGGGATGTCGTTCATCAAGGACTTGAGGTCTTTGAAGGAGACGCTTTCCGATCCGGGATCCGCTTCGGACTTGAGTAATTCGATGATATCCAGCGCGCCATCGGGTAGAGGGGTGCCGGCCTCCGCCGCAAGTGTGATGTTGCCCAAGCTATGTTTGCGCTTGTTCAATGCTGCTTCGACGAATCTGCGGGTGTCGACGGTGGTGGCCCAGTGGAGCCTAATGACGTGTTCGACGACGGAGCGTCGGAGCGGAGCACACTCGACGCCGAATCCGCGGTGTTCTAATAACCTGATGGCCTCGGCAGTGCGTAGGGTTCGGATAAGCCACCCCCACGCGATGCCGACGGCACGGACCGCGGCCTCGTCATCTCGGTTCCATTCACCAAGCGGAGTCGGCGGCAGCGGCGGTAACTTTTCGATCAGTGTTCTGAAGTCCGCCAGGATTTTGTCTTCT
Source organism: Arthrobacter sp. SDR-2R (assembly GCF_057747955.1). Taxonomy (NCBI): domain Bacteria; kingdom Bacillati; phylum Actinomycetota; class Actinomycetes; order Micrococcales; family Micrococcaceae; genus Arthrobacter; species Arthrobacter sp. SDR-2R. The sequence goes on along the minus strand of NZ_CM173231.1, from coordinate 3,002,611 downwards.
TCGCCGTCACCCGGGCTCTTCGTGGTCGTCATGCTTCAAGACTGACGCCCGATTTGGCCAGCCGCAATTCACGACAGCGAGTGTACCCCACAAGGCCTTGAGCAAAGCGCGGCAGCCCCGAAGCGCTGCCGGCACCACTGGGACGAGTTGCCGGTCGTCGTGGCATAGAGATGAAGCTGTGCACGCCGTGGTCCGGACACACTAAATTTATGTGGATGCCAATCCCGTCAGCTCTGCTCGGCTCGGGCAGGCAGTCGCCGCCGCATACGTGTCCCATCCGGACACGGCCAAGCGACGGGCCACTAAAGCTGCCGCGCCCGGCTCATGACATAAGGTGTTTCCGTGTCTGATCTTGCTCTCGACGTGTCTGCGGAGACAACGGTTTCTGCGATGCCGGCTTCGCGCGCATCTCTCACTCTCGGCCATGTATTGATTGGCATGGGCGCAGACTGTGACTCTGCGGTCCGGCTGGAGGATGTGTTGCTTATCCGCCATGCCTTCAGGCCCGGCGACCCCAGTGCGTTGCGTGGTCCCGAAGACCTGACCGAAGAACGGGTGCTCGCTTACACCATGGAGCAGGGTCTCTCACCCCGGCAATTCCCCACGGACCCTCCCCGTTTCTGGGTGATCCTCATCGCCGACGGTAAGCGCCGCTCGCGGCTGTGGGGCACCTTGGAGAACCACGGAGAGCTGGCCGCAGAGCGCACTGAGGTGAACCGTTTCTTCGACCTGCGCATGTCGGGTTTCCTTGCACCCCTCAATGACCGGCTCGTGATCGAATGGGACAGCCCGCGGAATTGGCACCGACGCGCCACCAGCGCCGCGAACCTGCCCGTGTTGGAAATCGCCGACCGGGACAAGGTTCCCTTCCCTGGGTTCGACGGCGTACTGCTCAACTACCACGAACTCCGCGACATGGTGGAGAACCCCCGATACGCCGACTGGCGCGCTGCCTTGAAGGAAGTTCAGGGCATCTACCTCATCACGGACTCCACCAACGGCAAGCAATACGTCGGAAAGGCCGATGGCGCTGAGCGCATTCTCGGACGGTGGACGAGTTACGCGCGCGACGGCCACGGCGGAAACGTCGCTCTGCGCGAACTTGCCTACGACAGCGCAGCCGGAGCAACGACCAAGACAGACCACGCCCGGCACTTTGTCTTCAGCCTTCTGCGCGTGTTCGGACCCAGCACACCTTCCACAGAAGTTGATTCAGCAGAGTCGCACTACAAAGACGCGCTGATGACACGACTATTCGGCCTCAACAGAAACTGATCGACCGATGACACCACGTCCACGCCGCGCCTGGCAGGCGGCAGCAAAAGCCAAGCAGGAGTCCAATGAACGGGGCGAGCTGCACGCGATCGAACCAGCGTCCCGCCGCAGCGATGGCTCACCCAAAGTAGGACCGGGCCAGGTTTACGTGGTGAGCTCCGGCCAGGTCTATCACCCGGCCTGGTGCAACTCAGTGGGCAACGTCTGGGACGACAACCCCAAACGGCTGCTGGTCGTCGAAGAAGCCGGCGTCGGTGGCCGGAAGGCCTGCAAAGCCTGCGACGAACCCCTGCAGGCCTGACTTTGCATATTTAGCGGCTACGACTGAGTCAGGCCTCCGGCGGTCATCCTCTCCGTAAGAGACGGTCCTCCCGCATAGGATGATCCCATGTCTGAACCCGAGCCCATCACGATCCGGAACAGTCTGCCGAACATCCTCGCAAATGAGGCGTACGGCCCGGATTGGAAACGCACGCAGGATGTCATGGTGGTCATAACAGTAGGTGGTACTTCCACTCACCTGGCTTTGAAGTCTGCACCCACCACGACGCTATGCGGTCAGAATTCCCGGTTCGTGGCCCGCGCCTGGTTTCTCCTCAGCGGCTGCATGAAGTGTTCAGAGGCTGGTCTCAAACAGGGCATCGCCACGATCACCGATACAGACGGCACACTCATCGACCTGGCTACCAACACCGAGATCAAGCTGCCGGAACACTAAGCTCTTGCCGCTTCGAAGGCAGCTTCCTGGATCTCCATTGAGGGACCGGGCCAGACCTGAGTGATTGCCTTGGTCAGGACTACAGAGCGCTCCTTGATGTCGGCTTCAGTCCAGAGATCGATGTGGCTCTGGATGATTTCTTCGTTGAGCACCAGAAGGCTGAAGGCGTCGAGCAGCGTTCGCTTACCCTTGCCGGACTCACCACCGTCGATGAGCCCCGCCCACGCGGGACCGAATCTGACGGCCTTGGGAGATTTCAGCCCGCCACCATACGGTATCGAAGTCGGCCCAGTGCGTCCTGGACCACTTGTCCACGTCAGCACCAATCTGTTCGCCCTTGCGGAAGACCCAGTTCTTGATGAGGTCCGCTTTCAGCAGAGGTGTGCCCCGGTCGTTCAGCGTTTCGAAGATCAGCTGTGAGTCTTCATGTCCTGACAAGTCGATGGCGACGACGACCAGCCGATGTTCAAGCGTCGAGCATAATTCCTTGGCGCGGAGCTCTTCAGTTCCGGGTGGGACGATCCCTTCCTCATCCGGCGTTCCTATCAGCCACTGTTCTATTTCGCGCCGGAAAAAGTCGTGGGCCTCGATGACTCGATGCTCCTCGACCCGCGGTTCCTCTGGATCCATGGCATGGGCAAAGGCGCTTCGGTCCGCCTGGGATGGCCAGAGTTTGAAGCGCTCGATGCGGCCTTTGAAGGTCAACGCCTTGTTCAGAATGAGCTCTTCGAGCTGATCCGCTTCCGTCTGGTGTCCGCGCCCAGCGACGATTTCATGTGCAGCATCAAGCAAGAGCTGAAGTGTCGTCATGCGTTGTTGGCCGTCGATGACCTCGTGTCGTGTCACATCGCCGGCAGATGGTGTCTTCGACTCGTAAACAACCGCGCCGAGGAAGTGATTCGGAATTGGGGGCTTACCCCCGTCAAGAAGATAGCTCTCGGTGACCCGGACCACGTCGTCCCACAGAGGGGCCCACTGGCTCTCCTCATCCCAGACATAGGGACGTTGAAACGCGGGAATCTCAAAGTGGCGACGACCCTCGAAAAGATCTCGCGGGCTTCGAGGATGAGTATCCACTGCATGCACCTTTCGACTACGACGTCCTCCGTCACACGCTATCGGTCAACGCGGCACGACAGCCACAAATCCAGCACTGTTGCCTTTCGGGTCGCCGTTAAGCTCTCTCGCCGCGTCATGCTGGATCCGCCTGCGCAATAAGACTAGTCGCGGTACGAGCTGACGAAATCGGCCGATTACGACGTCGCACGGGGCGCTGGCCTAAAATCCTGTTCTGCACCTAGTAGGACCGGGTCAGAATCCTCCGCACCGGATCTGGTCGTGTCGAGCGGCTGCGCGGGCGGATCGGCGTCGCCGGGAGCCAATCGCCTGCCCGGCGTGCGCCACCTGGTCGTGGCTTGATGTGATCGGCACCAACAGAGGGTGGTCGCACGGTTCCGTCGGGGCCCTGGGGCACCGCCTCGACGAAGAAGGAACCGCCCACCGGCACCTGCGGCCGGATCCCAATCCGGACTGGCACCTCTTCATCGGCATGCTGCCAGCCGTGGACCGCTGGGGATGGATCGATGCCTACCGCTCCATGCATCCATCCTCGCTGTCGGCAGTCATCATTGCCGCGGCACTGCTGTTCGACGGTCCGGAGCCCGCACCTGGGCCGGGGCCTGCTGCGGCTGCGATGCAGGCCAGCCCCCGGCGGCAGATGTCACATGAGGAGGAAGAGCAGATCCTCAAGCGCGCCGACGAACTCACCGCGCGCGTCGACGCGATCCTTCGCGAGTTCGATACCGGCCGATAAAGTCGTGTGTATGGGATTCAACTGGGAGCAGGTCCTCGGGACCAAGGGTGCTGGCCTCTCCGACACCTACGACCAGAGCGCCTCGGACGCGCTGTACCAGGACCACCCGAGCGCGGCTCCGCCAGCAAGTCCGGAAGACCCGGGCGATGAGGTCGTCCGCCTGCCGTTCGACGAGAGCTGAGCCTCCAAAACTCCCACGCCGGGATGTCCGTTTTGGGACATAACCACATGTCAGAGCGCATGCATACTTAGGTGTGCACTCCTCCGGGAGCAGGCAAGACTATTCACGATCAGTGTGTGGCGACGAACTTCACCACCATCGATGCTGCGGCGTGGTGATCAAGTCGACCGGGGCGCATGCCGACCCTCACCTCGTTACCCAACGTCCGTTAGTCAGACAACTCGCTGACGTCTCTGCGAGATCGACATCGCCCCCGGTCATGCTCGGCCCGGTCGACTTAATCGCCACGCCAGGAACCATTGGACGCCGAGAATTTCGCCTGAACAGGGGAAAAACGGGCCTGAGTGACCCATCTCCTACCTCAACAACGGGGCGGGTCATTGCACGTCTGGTCGTCACGCCGCTCGATAGGCGTGTTCGAAGTTCAGGTCATGTCGTTCCATGCTTCACCTCCCATGAACTTGTGAGCTCATCTGCTCACTCCATGGAATACGACGGACGGAGCACCCATGTTTTTGGCAGCGGTGGACCCGGGAATCACGCCGAACGCGAGTTTCCCCTTCCTTGAATCGCTCAAACAAATTGGCGGCGGCATCCTTGTCGGCGCTTTCATCATCATCGCCATCGTGGCGATCATCGGCGCAGCCCTGCTGCTGGCCGGCAAGCTGAGCCAATCGTCGCGCCTGGCTTCCAGCGGAGGCGTGATACTCCTCTGGACAGGCCCCGTGGCTGCCATCCTTGGCGGCATCAACGGCTACATCCTCTGGTCGCAGACCGCATTCCCTCTCGGGTTCTAGGTCATGCCCGTTGAGTGCGATCTCAATGGATGGTGGCCACCCGGATGCGGCCTGGTATCGCAGGCCAACGACAACGCCCTCGGCGCGGTCACGTCACTGTTCGCAAACATTCTGCAGAACATGGCGTCGTGGCTGTGGGCCTTCATCACGGGTGCCTTCACTGTGTCGAACGTCGACGACTCCCAGTGGCTGTCCATCCAGGGACTCACGAGCTGGTGGGTGATAGTAATGCTGACTCCGCTCGCCGTCGTAATGATCTTGCAGCTGCTCTCGGGTCTCATTAGCCAGCAACCAAGACGCATTGGAAGAGCTTTGATAGGCGGAGCAGTCGCGATCCCATTGGTGGGCGCCGCCGTGTACCTCGTCCGGCAGTTGACGAGGGCAACAGACCTGGCGTCTGCCGCCCTCCTCCAATCGATTGGGTCCGACCCCTATCTTGTCTTCATGCGGCTCTTCGGCTTTGAACGAGCGCCGCAGGGAAGTGGCCGGGAATGGAACTTGGTTTCACTGGCTCCCGGAAACACCGGCGGCCCGGCGGGCGCGGCCGTGGTGACCATGATGGCAGTCGTGGTCGTCTGGATACTCGCCTTCATTCTGATGTGCTCGATGATCTTCCGCTCGTTCGCCCTCGTTGTCCTCGCCGCCGTCGCCCCCGTGGCCCTCATGCTGCTGCCTTGGGACAAGACAAAATCCTGGGCTCGCCGCTGGTGTGAGGTCGTCATCGCGTTGGTTGTGGCCAAGCCCTTGGCTGCAACAGTCCTGGCCGTCGCCGTAAAGCTCTTTGCCGATTCCAAGTCCTTCGCGGGCTTGGCAGCCGGAACCGTAGGCATGGCCCTCGCATGTGGGGCACCCATGATGGCCCTGCGCCTCGTGAGCTTCGCTGGAGGGGAACTCGCTGCAGCTGCGCAAACGGCGGGCGGTGGCCACGTGCTCTCGCGAAGCAGCAGTGTTGCGGCCCGGCAAATCAGTCGTCAGGCAGGCGGCCGACTGATTCTCGCAAACATGGTGAGTCGTTCCGCCATGACACGGCCCATCAGTTCAAGCCGTAACGTCTTCCCGACACAGGTGTCAGCTCCTCCTGTGCCCGCCGGGTTGACCTCACCGGGCCCCGATGGAGGACAGAGAGCCTTGAAGACAGGATCGTCAACCGGATCACCGGGTGCACCGCAGTCCGCGGAAACCACAGGGTTCGTGCGTGTAGGTCCACCGAGCCAAGGCGGCGCGGTTCCAGCGCGAGCCCGGCAAAGCACGCCTACCGAACCGGGACCGCGAGCGCGGCCTCCCGCTAACACCCCAGGTCCGTCGAGCCCGCAACCTCCGAAACCCCAGCCACCCAGAATTGATCCTCCGAAGGGAGGCACCCCTCATGTCTGAAGACGGGCGCGCGTTGGAAGCCGTCAAATTCCCAAGGTACGAGCGCCGCGGTTTCTTCCTCGGACTCAAGTGGTATCAATTGCTCATTGTTGCCGCGGGAGTTACCGTCGCGATCGTTGCATCAGCGAGCCATGGTCCAATCGGACTATTCACCACTGGGCCTATGTGGCTCGTGCTCATACTGCTCGGAATACTGCAGTACTCCCGTGTCCCATATCCAGTCTGGGCACAACAGATCGCAACGTTCTTCTACCGCGCAGCTGTGGGCCAGACGAGGTTCCTCGCAAAGCCTGAAGCTCCACGCATCGCCGGCCGACTTGCCCTTCCCGGCGGGTTGGGCAATCTGGAGATTCGAACTACCGCCCGTGGGGAATGCTTCCTGGTCGATGGCCACGGCAAGGAGGCAATCGTAGTGCTGCGGTGCAGTACGCGGTCCTTTGCTCTCCTGGACGCTGACGATAAAGCGTGGGCAGTCCAGGCCTGGTCACGGGTTCAGGCCGGCATGGCCCAACGGCAAAGCATTGCCCGCATCGCCATTCAGGACTACACCGTGCCCTACCCGTCATCGGCACTCTGGGAGTTTTACAGGGAAAACGCCCTGCCGGCGCGAGACAACAAGGAAGCCGCTGGGTGGGGCCATCGTGCATACGAGGACTTACTGGGGGCCGCCGGCTCGGCTATGAGCCATGAGCTGGTCGTCGCGGTTGTCCTGGACACGAGTAAGGCGCGACGGCGGATCAGGGAGTCGGGCGGGGGCGTCACCGGCCTTGAACACGTCCTACGGCTCGAAGTCGATGCGATACGAACGTCGCTGGGTACTCACAACGTCAAGGTCGAGGAATGGTTCGGCGAGGCGGGGTTGCTTGCCATCATTCGCGGCGCTTTCGATCCTGCCCTTTTGCCCGCCGGCAAAGCGATGGCCGCGACAGCTTCGGCGTCGAGTGCACCAGCAGCAGAGTCGACGGATGAGCTCATGAGGCAAGGCCCGATGGGTGTAGAGGAGCACTGGACCTACCTGCGGACAGATTCCGGCTTCCACCAGACCTTTTGGATTGCTGAATGGCCGCGGCAGAAAGTCTTCCCGGGCTTCCTCCACCCTCTGATCTATGTGGGCGAATTCCGCCACACCTTCACCGAGGTTATTCGGGCGGTACCGACCGCTGAAGCTCTGCGCGACATCCGTTCAGCCCAGGAAGCCCACGAGACCCGTCGCCGTATCAATGCCCGCTTCGACAGGCCGCTCACGCGTGAGCAAAGGGCCGAGGAAGAAGAAGTGACACAGAGGGAAGAAGAGATTGTCGCCGGCCACGGTGACGTCCGTCCGGCCTCTTATATGACCGTCACAGCGACCTCACTGGAGGACTTGGCACGACACCGCCAGGAGCTTGAGTCCGCGGCAGCGGGAGCTTTCGTTGAGCTGCGGCTTCTCTACGGACAGCAATGGGCGGCTTTCGTTGCGAGCGCGTTGCCCTTGGGAAGAGGACTGCGGTGAACAAGACGAATGGCAGCTTCGAGTACCTTCCGTTGGGGGTAAGTCGGGGGGATCAGAAAGCACGACGGCGGTCCGCACCTTGGGCGTCCAAGCGGGCGAGTGCTCCGTCGGAGGATGAACAGCCCGGACTTCAGAAGCTTCGCTTCACGGGAGATTGGGGGAACAAGGAGCCGAACTCGCTCCGGGGCCCACACCGGTTGCGTCCGGCACCGCACCGCGCCTCGACCATGACATTCGCGGCCGCCTACCCGTTCCTCACAGAGTCCGGGCTGGGGCATGAAGGCACCTACATCGGAACCGATGTCTTCGGGTCAGGAGCCTTCTCCTACGATCCCTGGATCCTTTACGACAAAGGGATCATCAGCGGCCCATCCATCGTCGTTATCGGAACCGTCGGCACAGGCAAGTCGATGTGCGGCAAGTCGCTCGTCGCGCGGTCCATCACATTGGGCAGGAAAGCCGCCGTCGCCTCCGATCCCAAGGGTGAGTGGGTTGCCGTCGCCAAAGCTGTAGGCGGAAAGGTCATTTCCGTCGGACCAGGCCGTCCCGCACGAGTAAATCCACTGGATGCCGGGCCACGGTCAAGCGCCCTCACTGAAGCACAGTGGCAGGCTGTTGTTCGCCAGCGGCGCCGGTATCTCCTGGTGGCACTTGTCTCCCTCATGCGTCAAGGAATGCCGCTCCGACCCGTCGAGCACACGGCCTTGGATATCGCCCTCATGGAAACAATGGCGGAAAACTCCAACCCCACGCTGCCCATGGTGCTTGACCATTTGCTGCGACCGTCGAAGGAGATGGTAGCTCTCGTCGGGGTCGAGGGCGGAACCGCCGTCAGCCATTCCCTTAGACGCACGGTGTCCGGTGATCTCGAGGGCATGTTTGATGCTCCGTCCACCGTAGCCTTCGACGCGGACGCCCCAATGATGGTGATGGACACTTCGGCGCTCATTGGGGCTTCGGAGCAAGCCCTGTCATTAGCGGCCGCTTGCGGCGCTACCTGGCTGGAGGCGGCGATCACCAATCCCGACGGCGGCAAGCGCCTTGTCGTCTACGACGAAGGTTGGCGGATGCTCGCTGATCCTTACATGCTGGCGAAGATGAGCGAACAGTGGCGTTTGGCCAGAACTTACGGCATCGCCAACCTGCTGATCATGCATAAAGTCGCTGACCTCAACGAGATTGGTGACAGCACCAGCGGACATCGGCAGAAAGCCCTGGGTCTCCTCACCGAAGCGGACACCAGGATCATCTACCGCCAGAAGCACGACGCAATGCGGCTTACCAAGGAAGCGCTGGGCCTTACCGAAGCCGAGTGCGAGCACGTTGAGAATCTTCCGAAGGGCGTCGGTCTCTGGAAGGTCGGCAACCGCTCCTTCATCGTTGCCAACCGGGTGACAACGGACGAGTTGGACGTTTTCGGGACTGACGGCAGGATGCTGTGAGACAGCTAGTGAGTTCCCGGGCTGCCAGCGACAATCCGCTCGTCACCGCTGCTCTCGTTGGAGCGGCGGCTTACGTATGTCTCTGCGCGTTGGTGCAGGCCGCGGCGCAGCTCGCGACCTCTTGGCACTGCGGCGCCTTGCCGCCGTCGCCCTTCAACCCGGGTGCCGTCGTCGGACTTTTGGCCAACAGGATGGACTGGATAGTCATCCGCAGTGGGGACTGCGCAGTCGGCACGGACAGCGTTTGGTGGATCTTGGCTCCGGCCCTGCTGCTGGTCGGAGCGCTCGCCGTGGCTGCGCTGGTTGCGTGGAGGCGGTGGAAGCAATCGGGGGCATGGCTCCGGCAGGACATCCTGAACCGGGACGGCGTTGCCCGTCGCGCCGAAATCGTCCACGACTTTGGGGCGAGGGCGGTGCAGAAGCGGGGGAAGTTCACGCGCCCGGGACTGGTGAAGCCTTCGGTGCAGGATCTGTCCTGGACCCTGGGTCGATCCCGCGGCGTCACGGTCCACGTTTCCACTGAAGAATCGATGGTGATCCAGGGTGCTCCCCGGTCCGGCAAGGGCCTCTACGTGGTCATCAATGCGATCCTCGACGCGCCCGGTGCCGTCGTAACGACGTCTACGCGGGCTGACAACCTTGTAGTGACCATGAAGGCAAGGGCTTCTGACGGGCGCCCGGTGACGGTGTTCGATCCCCAAGGCATGTCAGGCTTGCCGTCGTCCCTCCGCTGGTCACCGGTGCGGGGATGTGAGGACCCGGACGTTGCCACCCGGCGAGCGCTGGTCATTACCGCGGACACGGAAATGAAGGGCGAAAACGCTGCGTGGCAGAAGCGCTCGCTGATCGTCCTCCAATGCCTGCTCCATGCTGCTGCCCTGTCCGGCGAGGGAGTGGCTGCATTCCGACGCTGGTCCTCCAGCCCTGTGCTTGCCCGGGAAGCGCTGGAAGTCCTGGGCACGCCTGGCGCGGCGCTTGGTTGGCAGTCAGACCTGATGGGAATCCTGGAAGACGACCCGCGGAATACCTCGAACTCTTGGATCGGTGTCTCGGCAGCGGTTGCCCCGCTGTCTTCACCGAAGGTTTTGGCTGCACTGAACCCGCAGGATGAGTCCGAGGAGTTTGATCCGAAGGCGTTCATTCGGGAACGGGGCACGCTCTATTTGATCGGCACGCGCGCAGGCGCGGCTGCTGCCGGTCCATACCTGTCCGCCCTGATCGACGACATTGACAGCGCGGCTCGCGAAATGGCGTTCGTTTCGCCAGGCGGCAGGCTTGAGCCGCCGCTGTCCCTCATACTCGATGAGATCGCCAACCTGGCTCCCTGGCCGGGCCTACCCGTGGCGCTGGCTGATGGCGGCGGCATCGGCATCTCCACCCTCGTCGTCCTCCAATCCCTTTCTCAGGCCCGTTCGGGCTGGTCCATCGATGAAGCGTCAACAATATGGGACTCCGCCATCATTAAGGTGATTTTCGGAGGCGGATCTGACGAACACGACCTCCGATCGCTCGCCGGTCTGCTCGGCGAGCGCAGCTTGACGCTCACCACGCGTTCCTGGTCGTCACAGGGCCGGCAGGACGGCGAACAGCTTCGCGACCGTCCGGTGATCGCCTTGGACGAGATTCGACGCCTCCCAGCTGGCACCGCACTCATGCTGGGTCGGCGCACGCGGCCTATTTTGTTGGATCTCCTGGAATGGCACAAGCGCAAGGACGCCGGGGAACTGCGCCGCCTGAAGGCTGAGATGGAGCGCCTGTTGGCCGACGGGCACAAGCAGCGTCAACAGAAGACCGAAGGGGCTCCTGATGCATAGCCGTGACAACGTCGACGAGTTTGATGTTCCCTCCTCGGGTTCCTTTGGGGACGACGAGATTACTGCACAACTTTTCAGGTCGGCATTTGCCGGACAGGCTGGGCCCAAGTCCGTGACCCGCCGCTGGCGGGAGATGACGACCGAGCAATCACAGGAGGCATGGCGATCGCTATTTGCGTGGGTGCGATGGCTCGTGGCCACCTACCAACTGACGACGTCGGTCGTCCCGGACTGCTGGTGGCGTCACCCTGAGATCGTGGCTGAGTTGTACGCGCTTCACCGCGCGGAGTTGGCCTCCTACACAACGGACGATCCTGGCTTCGGGCCGCTCGCCTTCCATGAAAGGCTCCCACACGCAGTCGAACGTCTTAGGACGCACACCAGGGCGGCCGGATGCGTAGGACTGCAGGCACACAAGGATCCCGCACCGCGCATGCTTGCGAACGACGATCCGGCCTTCCTCGACTGGTGCAAGGCGGCCCATCAATTGGTTCCCGAATTCTGAGTCATGTCGCTCCAATGACCTGGTCGCCATGAACTGGTGTCTGCGCAGCTGAGCTGCGGTCCAAGAAACAGAAGGGTGGCTGTCGTGGCCGCTGCACCCGAAGTTCCGTCAAGCCCCTCCGCTGGCCCGAACTCCCCGTTGGAGCCTCAGCGACTGGCGCCCGAGGAACGTGTTGCTGCCTTAATGGACGGACTGCACTCGATTCTTGAAAAGGCTGTCGAGTCGCCATCACATTGGCAGGTTCTCCTTGACGCTTCCGCCAGCCTGTGGCGCTATTCCGGCGGGAACGTTGCCCTGCTGATGATGCAGATGGCACAGCGCGGTACCGACGAGCCCACGCTCGTGGCGGGCTTCAAGGAATGGGAGCGGCACGGGCGGAATGTTCTTCGTGGTGAGCATGCCTTGTGGGTGATTGCGCCAAGGACGGCCCGCGTTCAACAGGTGCTCTTGCCGGACGGCACCCGTCACCGCATCCCTGTTGGCGACAAGGCTCCCAACGGCGCCGTTGACGAGGGGAAGAAGACGCTCATCACTGGCTGGCGGGGCCAGGCTGTCTTCGACGTCTCCCAGACCGAGGGTACCCCGCTGCTGGTTCCTCGATCAGCTGGGCTCACGTCAGTCGAGGTGCCGCGGCTGTGGGAGTCGCTGGCTGGAGTTGCCCGCGCTCACGGCTTCTCAGTGCAAGTCACGGACTCGCAGTTCGGGCTCACAAGCGGCTTCACGGACTTTGCCCAGCACCGGGTGCAGGTGGGTGGCTGGCTGAACCCGGAGGAACGGGCAGCGGTGCTTGCGCACGAGCTCGGGCACGTTCTGCTGCACGGCCCGAACGACAACGTGGGCAAGTTGTATGGAAGCAGCGTGGACCACCGCGGGCTGGCAGAAGTCGAGGCGGAGTCAGTGGCCTACACGGTGCTTAAGGCGCATGGAATTGATAGAGGGCCTCAATCAGCAAGCTATCTGTCCGGCTGGGCTGATGCAGTTATCGAAGCGGAGCATTCAGCCGCCGGAGTTACGTCCCGAAAGGAGCCGGCCTCGCGCGTGGATATTGCCAAATCAGTGCTTGGCCGGGTGACGGCCGCAAGCAAGGAAATTCTTGAAGTGACCGATCCGCCAGGACTAGGCGGGAAGGTTCCGGCTGCAGAAGCCTCCCTGCAAGTTGAAGGCCAGGAAACCTATGCGGGCGTGAAACCGGCACAGGAACCGTCGCGTGGCCTGGAGATTTCTGGCCCGTAGGCCGGCTTTGAAGCGTGGGATGGGAAAGTCCCGTCCGCGAAGGAAGGACGCACGATATGAGCACCAGAATACCGATCAACATCGCCGGCAACCTCGTGGCAGATCCGGATCTGACCTACGGCGAGTCGGGGGTGGCCCACACCAAGCTCCGCGTTGCGGTGAACCAGCGCGTCCAGGGGCCAGATGGATCCTGGCATGACGGTGAGCCTGTTTTTCACAACGTCTCCGCGTTCCGGGCGCTCGCCGAGAATGCCTCCAATTCGCTGAAGAAGGGCGACCCCGTCACCGTTTCGGGTGAGCTGGAATTCCGTTCCTTTGAAAAGGATGGGGAGCGGCGCGAGGCTCGTCGGATCGTAGCCGAGACCATTGGCCCGGACCTTCGCTTTGGTACCGCTGTATACCAACGTTCTGCGCGTGCCGCTGGGCCTGGCGCTTCAACCGAGGCGGGCCTGCAAGCGGCGCCGGAGCCGACGTACAACATCGCAACCAAGGGTTCGGTGTCGGTATCCCCTTTCGGCGAGCCGGCGCGGAATGAGGTTAGTCTCTGACCCTGCGCCGTTGGGAGGGCCTACTGAGCTTGCCCCCTAGCGAGACATGGCAATGGCCTGGTCCTTCCGCCGAGGACCAGGCCATTGTCATGCTGTCTCGCTGATGGACCGCGGTGCCTGCTATAGCCGCGAACTGCCCTTCCATTCGTCCGGTTCCACCCGCTTGATGCTCGAAGAGTGGGCCCACCCCATGTGGTACTTGCCGGAGGCATCCAGCCATTCGATGAGACCGTACTTGTGGGTCCAGCCAACGGCCTTGCCATAGATTCCGCCTACATACACTAACGGCCGGGCATACTTCGGGAAGTCCCGAATAGGCGCCGGATCATCTATCGGACGGGTGGACTCAGCGTCCATCCGGGCCATCATGCGCTCGAGGTCTTCTGGCGAGCCGGACTTGATCACGCAAACAACTATAGAACATATGTTCGAATAAGGGTTTCGGGACCAAACCAGCGGCAGGAGCTTCAGGTATTCCGTGCCCTCACAACGGATGGCGTTACAGGAGCCGCCCCGCGCCCTTCGGCAGGAGCCCAGGCCAAACAATCGACCGCCTGAATGAAGTACGTGTCCGGCCATGGCGCGCCAGGCATAACCTGGGATGGGTCCGGGGAGATGAGCAGAACCGATCCGGGCCAGATCGGTTCCGGAAGCGACTCCAGCCAGGCCCGCTGAGTGTGGTTGAAGCGATTCCACCGGATTGTGACCCAGGAGCCTGTGGGTTGTACTGCATCAACGCTGACCAGCGTTACCTCCGCTGTTGTGCCGCCGAGCGCTTTGGCGTTGCTGAAGGATCTCCACTGTTCCGTCGCCTGTTCCAGCCAGGCGCGCCGTTGTGTAGTCCGTCGCCACCATTGCCATCCAGTAAGTAGTGCAGCAGCGAACAGCGTGGCGCCGCCTACTAACTTTGCGGAGAAGGGAACGCCGGCGGAGGGAAGGAGAACCAGAGAGAGGGCAGCCGCGGATAGAACAACCGCGCTGGCCAGTACCAACCCGGCTGTCGCAACTCTCGGTTTCACCGCTGGGTTCACGACCAATGTTTTGCCTCTACATCAGCTTAGATCTACCAGCCCGAACTCGTAAGGACGACCTGCCCCGATCGACGCATATCAAATGTGCTGATCTCGGGCTGAGGGGCGGGCTGACAGCTGCCGGCGCTCTCAATTGCTTCCTGAAGTCTTTCCCGCTGGCCCAGCTGTTCCCATTCGTAGTTCGCCGGGGGAGCTCCCAATGGCAGGTGAGAATCGTAGATTCCCCATCTGTCCCTGAACAGGGCAACATCGCGAATCAGCCCGCCCAAGAATTCTGTCGCACCCACGGCGGCAGTCAGCTCGTCCTTCCACGGAGCACCCTGCGTCAGGGCAGCCCAGGTGACGGATTCCATCCTTTGCCGGATGCGTTCGCGGACCTGGACGATCATGTCTGCCAACCCGGGTCCAAGTACCGGGAACGATTCGCGCAAAGGGTCTGTCGCCGTCGTCGGTGTTCCTTTTGTGTAGCGACGAAGCCACGCGCTAAGGAGGGCCATCGGGTCGTGCACTGAATGGCTGCCCTGCACGGTCCGCTCCATGACGCGCTCTGCGCCGTGACGGCCGACCGCTGTAGCTTTTCGCCAGGCGGCAACTGCAGCGCCCCACGACGGTGACGCGCTTAGTTCTTGCACTGCGAGCGGGGCACGCTTTCCCAGACAACGTCTGAGGTCCTCACCGGCGGCAATCTGCGCGAGGTATTCGTACTCGGCATACAGCCGTTCAAGGTTGTCCGCCTTCCTGCTCTCTGCTTCGCGGACCTCGTGGGCAGTCCGCTCGGCACCCTCTGCGGCCAATATCTCACCGAGAATGCTGCGCCACGACAGCTGCAGCGAGGGGTCGACGGCTTGGTGTTCTGAGTCGTCGCCCTCGCTGACATATGCTGCGTTCCCGGACCGGCCGCGCGTCATGCTCACGTAGAGCAGCTCGCGGGTCAACCGTCCTGGGGTGACCACTGTGTGCCCGGTATCGACCGTAAGCCCTTGGGATCGGTGAGCGGTAGTCGCGTAGCCGAGCTCAACGGACGTCTCAAGATAGGCCCGGGGGAGTACGACGCTCGCCCCAGTCTCCCGCCGTACTGCGAGAACTGACCCGTCGTGCCTGTTGACCGCTCTGACGTCGAACAGCGTCCCGTTTCGGACAAATTCGCCTTCGCTGTCGATGTGCCGGCGATTGTTGCCGCGGGCGATGATGGTGTCACCGGAACCGGCCTGCAAGCCGTCGGCGAGTTGAGCTGCCAGCTCTGCATCCACAACGCCCTGGGCCACCAGGTCTGCTCGGGCCCGCTCGTTGAGCATGCTGACCGTCTCGTTGTCTGCGGCAATCAGGATGGACGACTTACCAGCGCGCCTGTCGGCCCGCCACGCAAGATACGCCTCGTCCAGCATGCTTAGGTAAGAGCCGTGGCGGATCCGCCGATGCTGCTCGTAGTCCTCGATCGCCGAGTAGTCTCCTGCCCGCAGCTTGAGGGACGAGGCGCGCTCCCACTCGTCGTGGAATCGCCAAATAGTGCTGAGGCGGGTGGTGAGTCCCTGGCGGTCCAGCCAGCCGAGGACGCCGCCGGCGTCGATTGCGTCCAACTGGCCTGGGTCTCCTACCAGGAGAATTTTCGCGCCGGCTTCCATTGCTTGTTGCACAAGTGCAGCAAGCTGAAAGGTGGACACCATAGACGCTTCGTCAACGATGACGAGCTGAGTCGGGTGGAAGCACCAGCGCTGTTGGGTTGCGGCTAGTCGGGCAGCTTCCTGGGCGAATACGGTGCTCCGGCGGTCGCTGTACTTGGACGAACTCAGGAGTTCCTCAATGTGGAAGAAGCGGTCAGCCCGTGTGGCCGCCCCGTGTCCCAGCGACTCGTGCAGCCATTTGGTAACGTTCTCGGTGACCATGCGAAGTTCCGTGCCCAGCACCTCCGCGCTCGCGGCAGCCGGGGCCAGCCCGACGACACTGCCCGCTCCGTGCTCTGCCTCCCAAACTGCCTTCACCGCACTCAACGTGGTGGTTTTTCCCGTTCCCGCCGGGCCGACGATGGCGTCCAGCCGGTTTCTGCTAAGGACGACGTCCGCAACTGCCGCGCGCTGATCGGCATGTAGCCTCGGCACTTGCACACGGCGGCCGCTGTCCAGCGAGTCCATGACGACTGATGGGCGGACAGCCGGTCCGCCGTGGTCCTTCCTTGCTGTCATGATGGCGTCCTCGCAAGCGAGTGTTGAAGCGTCGGTGTAGAGGCGTGACCCATGGAAGTCGAAAACGCTCCGCTGGTTGAGCTGCAGGTCCGGGCCAGCGTTCGGTGGAAGGGAGTAGCGGTACTCGTTCAGGGGAACTGATTGTTGTTCGGCAGCGGTGGCGACTGCATCTATCAAAGCGGCCCGGTCTGATGAGGTGCTGCAGCGGATTTGGGCGCAGACTCTCTCCGCTTCTGCAAGTAGGTTCCAGCGGTTCCAGGTGGAGCGTTTTCCGGCAACCCGTTCCCTGGCGATGGTCGCGACAGCGGAGGTCCAGTCGGGAGTGAAGTCCAGGAAGGTAAAAGGGGCGACGCGGGAGCGGTTGATGGTGTGGGCGAGGACGTCAGATGGCTGAAAACCTTTGGCAATTGCTCGAGCCTGCCATTGCTCAGAGAGCTGGTGCAGTGGTGTGGGACTCTCGGGCTTCGGGGCGCGAGTGGAAAGGGTTGCCTGCTGGCGGAGTTTGATGGTAGTCGTAGCCGAGGGAGTCTGGCAGTGATCCTTGGTCCACGCTGCCACAAGACGATCAGTTTCCAAGTCGATGAGGCGGGAGCGATTGGAGAATTCGCGGATGAGTTCTTCATCGATCCCGGTGAGCTGTTGGCTGGGGTTGTGCGTTGTGGTGAGGGGAGCGCGGATCTCGGGGTCGCACCCAAGGTCCCGTTGGAGGGCGTCGAACAGCAGGCCGTTGTAGTGTTCGCTCGCCGCAACGGCTGCTTTGTACAGAGCTCGCGAGTCGAGGGTAACCCAGGCTCCGTCGGTGACCCGTTGTGTGCGGTTGGCGATAACAAGGTGGGTGTGGAGCTGCGGATCCCCGGTTCGTGACTCCCAATGGTCGAACGCGGCGGCAACAGCTCCTTGGGTCCCGATATGGGCGACTCCGTTACGGCCGGCCCTTGTGTGGATGACGTTCTTTTCCAGCCACGCAAGGGTCGCCTCTACCGCTTCGTGGTGGGTTCGCAGGATCTGCTGCTGCTTGCTGTGCGGGCTCAGCGCCCAGAGTACGGACACCGACTTTGGCACGCTGAACGTCAGGTCGAAGCCAACGACCGCACGCCGTTGAGCTGATTGGCCGGCCTTGTTCTCGACAGCGGCAGATTGGGCGTGCGGCCTGCCCAGGGGAGTGCCGGTCTGCGGATGCACCGCCATGTCAAATACCGCTCTTGCGTCGGTTTCCGTAACGGCGTCACCCAGCGTCTTACCGATGCCGTTTAGTCCGCCGCCAATCCAACGCCCCTGGGGTGTGCCCGCCTTCATGTAGTACGTGGTGGGGTCCGGGGGAGAACCGGAAAAGTCATCCATCATCGTCGTCTTGAACAGGTAGCGCAGACCCGACTGGGCAGACAGACGTGCGATAGACATGGTCACAGTCGGGGTGCCCCTGCTTGCTGTTTGCTTGGATCCCAACCCCGCCGGCGGAGGATGTCCAAGGTTCGGACGTCAAGGGCCACTCCCTTGGCACGGGAGATTGAGACAAGCAAGGCCGCGGTGTGCGCCAGGTCCTGCACATTAGTCCGTTGAGCTCGTTTAAGGCGTGCGACCTCCGACTGGAGGAGGTTGATGCTCAGCCGCTGTTCCGAACTCTCGGCTTCGAGCCGGTCGATCTCTGCGGCTTGAGAGCGGAGCTTGGACTGAACCACTTGGCGTTGGCGCTCGCAGGATATCCTCTCGGACTCCAGACGACGCTTCGTAGCCTGCAACTGCGCTTTGAGGAGCGGCGAGCTCAAAGTTGTTGCCGGCACTGTAGAAGGTCGAATTGTGGCTCGGTGGCGACGACTCCGGTGCCTGTTCGCGCAACGTTGGGAGCAGAACCGGTGGCTCCTCCGCGTCGCTTCGAAAGTGGTACGGCACTCTTCGCAATTCTTCTGGTTCACGTTGATTCATCAGCGAGGCTCAGCGGGGCAACATGACTGGCCGTGACAGCATCTAACGCTGGCGCCTTGGATGCCAGAGGTGTGAGGGCTGGATTCTAACGAGGAAGGTGGGGCGTGGAGCGGCTCTCGAGTAAGAGCTCGGCGCGTTCGACTACCGACAAGTGGTGTACGTTGAGGCGCTCGCGGGCTAGGGGACTCGCCAATTCACAGTCTAGGATTTCGACTAGATGCCGGTGAAGCTGGGCTTCCGCGTGGCGGGAGAAGAACACGAGCAAACCGGGGCGGTGGTCCTGCAGGACCAGCTCACGCTGGCAACTTGTCACGTCATTCCAAATTGGCTTGATCTGCATGAGAAGTAGCCTTGCCCGCAGCGCGAAGATGCCCTGCCGGAGGCGTCCCGCCATGCGGGGGAGAAGTAGTCCAAGACTGACCAGGAGCACAGCAGCCGTCTCTCCGATCCAGTAGAAGCCTGTCAGTGCGGCAGCTGTTTGACTGTCGGCGCCTTCAGCTGCAAACACAGCGCCGTAGATCAGCCGGTCCAGCAGGACAAGTGCGAAGAGGACGCATCCCCCTGCGATGAGGGAAAAAGCCGACCGGAAGGCCGGTGCGTGCATGTGCGGGACGTTGCTGCGGCAGACCCGGGCTATGTCGAGGCAGACCCACATGATGAAAGCGGAGCCTGTCCAGAGGAAGACTGCCATCCCGGGCTGGTCGGCGTAGGTCAGCGGCAAGTTGGGATCGGTGCCATCCACGCGGCTGGCGAGAAACCCGGCCGTCACAGTGGTGCACACGGCGGCAGCAGCGAATCTGCCCAAGACGAGCTGCCGCCGTCGTACTTCTGTATCTGTAACCGCTGCCAGCAGAATCGCCGTGCGAAACTGCCAGAACCCCAGGAGCAAGGACAAGAGGGTAACCAGCCCGACGCGGTTGTGTCCGCCAAGTAATGGATCGACGGTGTAGTAGACCGCTGGGACATAAAGGGTACAGGCGATCGCAGCGAGGATAGTGGCGCGGAAGACGCTTCCACGGTGAGCATCGAGCGCTGTTGGAAGCCTGAGAACGGTCAGGACCCAGAGTGCGGCGGCAGGGACCGCTTCCATCAGCCGAATACTTGTCGAAATGCCAAGGGCTCGGGCATGGCATCGACGTCGCTGTTGATGATCCGAGTAGCGAGTTGGTCGGCCAAGACTTCAGCCATGAGTTCTGCGCCGTCTGTGTAGCTGCTGCGTCCGAGCACGCGGAGTACGTCCTGGCTCAGGTCAGGCAGGAAGGTCGCGGCAAGGTCTGCGCTACTTTGTTCGAGGTCATGACAGAGAATCATGTGGCTGAACTCGTGAAGGACGATCTGCTGCCGGTGCCAGGCCGACTTCACGGGGGCATGCAACACGATGTCCCGGTCAGCGCAGATGAGCCAGACCCCGCAGAGTTCCGATCCGGATAGGCCGGGTAGTTCGTCGACAATGATGGGGCGGCTTCTTTGCCGTTCCAGTTTGTCCTGAATGAGCTGGAGCGTTGGCGCCTTGGGCAACCCAAAGCCTTGCTCGGCCTTGCGGGCTACTTTTCGAGCTTCACGATAGTTCATTGCTTTGGAAGGTTGACGGGTCAGGGACCTTGACGGGGCCGATTTGATCGAGCGAGTAGCCGCCCGGGTACAAAGACGAGCCGGCCTTTCCTGGCGTGAAATGAGGCTTTCGCTGCAACGGCAGCCGGCGGTGGAGGGCGTTGCGGACTGCCAGAATAATTCCCAAGGTGGCTCGGGAGCCTCGGCCGCTGCGGGGGAGCCCGAGGGCGCCAACGAGCCGGTCATCAGCGAGCATTACACTGATCATTCTTGCAGCGAAGGGTCGTAGAGGAAGCGGCAGACGGCTCTGAAAGACCTGAACTGTCGCGTCCATCAGCTTTTGGCCTTCAATCGATGCAGAGACATGGGTTGCCTCGTATTGGTCGAAGAAACGCTCCGCTTCGGCATAGGTCTCCGGCATACCCTGTACGTTCATCCGGGATCCCAACTCTGCGACAAAACGGGCTGCAGCGGTTAGCTCTGCTCCTGTGGGCGGGCGCCACCCATGCTGCTGGGCCCAGCGAACCGGGACGACCAGCAGGGTCAGAAGGACGTAGAGGTAATCGTCCGCGCTGCCGGGGACGTTGCGGTGAGCGCGATTGAGCAGGGCGACCATGTGCTCTCCCCGGTCGCTATCGAGGCCGCTTGCGATGAGCTCGTAAATGACGACTGCAGTGTCGTAAGAGCGCTTCATGGGACGCTCCAGGATTTCGCCGTTCCGGTAGAGAGTGGCCGCTATGCGCGGGATAGCAAAATTCCGGTAGTACGAGAGGAAGAAGCCAAGTTCAATGTCTGCCGCCAGATCGTAGAGGACCATGGTGCGGAAGGTGGTTTCCCAGTCGTTCGAGGAAGGGCTCTCCTGGCGCCGGAGGCTGTCAGCGAGGGTGGGATGAATCTTCATCGTGGCCCCCGTTCATAGTGCTTGCTACTGCACGCTCGAACTGTGGGCTGCGAAGGCTCCCCAGCTCGGCTAACTTGCTTACATCCTAGAACTGTTGTCCTCAGCTGGCTAGGTGAATGTAGACGGGTCTACGCAGGTTTCTTGGCGCGGTTGTTGGCCAGTTCTCGCTGCAAGCCCTTTTCCCCCTGCCGCATCATCAGGGCATGTGCTGCTACGAAGGCCGGAGCGGCAACCGGTGTTAGTACGTTCATCCAGCGCTGCGTAGGCCGCACGCGCCACTCTATGTCCATACGAGTTGTCTGGCCTTGTTCCTGGGGGACGAGGCTTACCCGCCCGGTCCCCTGCAAGTGCCCGCCGGCGTCGAACTCTATCTCACGTGGCATGGCGACCTTCGTGGGATGAATGGTAATGGTGAGCGTGTAACCCAGGAACGCCTTGAAGTTTAGGTGGGCCGTGGTGGTCATCAGGATATCCTCCTGCGCGTTGCTCGCGGCTTCGGTTCGCTCCAAGGGCGTAGCGAAGGTGCAGTGCGGCCACCACTGGGGCCAACTCATGTCGGTGTCTGCGATGACGGCCCATACCTCGTTGGGCGAGGCCGGGAGCTGCCAGGTGGAGTTGAGGTCGAAGAGGCGAGACTTCATATTAATATCTTGGCACCAACTCCAGCACGCCCTGCTCCAGCGGCCTCGCGAGGCAACCAAGGAAGGCATTTTCGACATCTCCAGCCTCGTTGAGCATAACTCTGCGCTTCGGGCTGCCGTCGTCGGCACCTCCGAGCTGGTTGTCAGGTCGGACTCTAAGACTCAACAGTGGGCATGTTCAGGAACTGCTTTTCGTACCCTATTCTGACGCGCTTTTCCGCAGCTGCGTGACGTCAGGTTGGGGTGTTCCCCATCTCGACCTTGCATTTGTAGGGGTTGGGCCGCACTGCTTGGCAGACCACCGTAAATACTCCCTAAGCCCGGTTCACGTCCGTCACCATAACGTGCCGGCTCTCGGCTACTTTGCGACACTCTGGGGCGCTGCCCGATGGGCCAGCACGGTATCCCTGCCATGGGGAGGAGCTTCTCGATCGGCTCTCTCCTCTTGTGCTGCTGCAAGTCGTCAGACTCCGGCTCGACTCCTTCCGCAGCCACGGCTGGCGGACCGAGATCTCACCCTACGACCTCCGAGTAACTAGGCGCCCCTGCCAAGGAACATGGCGGCGGGAGGTCGCCCTCCTTGAGAGGCGCCGGCTTATGCCTGAAAGCAATCGCGAACGCTCCCATTGCGCGAGCCCGCTAGCGTGGCGCGGACACTGGCTGCAATCCCCAAGCCTTGGTGCGGGTTCTCCTCGTCGCTAAGACTTGTGACGGGCGCAACGCTAAGCTAGCGTATTCGATGACACAATCCCAGTGAGCGTACGCATATCCCGCTTACCGGGATGCTCCTCCTTTGTCCCTCGGCCACCGCTCGGCCCCGGAAGGTTTTTCAATGTCATCTATTACCAAAGGGCCCTCCACCGTGGGACGGACCAGCCCGGTACCTAAGCCCGCCCTGATTTACTTCTTCGGGGCCCTGGGAGGCATCCTCTTTGGGTATGAAACCGGGATCATCGCCGGAGCTTTGTCCTACATCTATAAGACTCCGGGGTTCCCCCAAGATGCCCTCACCACCGGCTTGATCGTCGGTGGGATTTCCATTGGTGCAATAGTTGGAGCGGTTAGTGCAGGCCGGTTGTCGGACCGTATCGGCCGTCGCCGCGTACTCCTGGCTCTGGGAATTGTTTTCATTGTCGGCTCAGTGGTCTGCGCCGTCGTACCGAACAGCGGTGCTCTAATTGCCGGGCGAGTCTTCCTCGGACTCGGGGTGGGTGGATGCTCAGCGCTGGTGCCCGTATATCTGTCAGAGATGGCGCCTGCGAAGGCGCGCGGCCGCCTCGCAGGTCTCAACCAGCTGATGATCGTCACCGGTTTACTGCTTGGCTACTGTGTTAATTTCCTCCTTGCCCATACCGAAAACTGGCGGCTCATGCTCGCCAGCGGCGCGCTCCCGGCACTGCTGCTCGTTGCCGGCCTTCCCTTCCTGCCTGAGAGCCCGCGTTGGCTGATGACCAAGGGGCGTACAGAGGAGGCGGCGCGCCTGCTCTATGCCACCCGTTCCGCGGAGGAAGCGGCTTCCGACATTGAAGCGATCAGCCGCGTAGACGCCAGAAGCTCGCATAGAGAACTCCTGGCCAGATGGGTACGCCCGGCCGTCATCGTCGGTGTAGGCATTCCCGTCCTGTGCCAGGCCACTGGGCTGAACATGGTGACCTACTACGCACCCACGATTTTCGAAAGCCTGAATTTGCCGCACGAGAATGCGCTGGTATTCACGATTATTCTTGGAACGATCAAGGTGGTATCCGTGGCCATCGGGCTGCAGTTCATCGACCGGGTCGGCCGCAGGACCCTGTTGGTCGGTGGCAGCGCATGCATGGCCATCTGCATGGCCGCAATGGCCTTGGAGGCGGGTAAAGGCGATCAGGCTAACGCGATGTCAATGCTGATCGCTATGTCCGTCATGTTTGTCAGCTACTCCCTTACCTGGGGCCCGGTTAACTGGGTTGTCCTCGGAGAGATCTTCCCCCTCCGCGTCCGTGGCGCCGCCATGGGCATGGCCAGCATGGTCACATGGTTCGCGACGCTAGCAGTTACCTTCGGCTTCCCTCTGTTGCGGGAGTCGATCGGTCTCGCCGGGACGATGGTGCTTTTCGTGGCATGCAATATCGTCGGATTCTTGTTCTGCCTCAAGTTTGTCCCTGAAACGAAGGGCCGCAGCCTGGAGCAGATTGAACAGGACCTCCACGACCGCCATGACGCGAAAGTCGCTGCGACTACTCATTGATCACACGTCCGACCACCGCGACCGAATCATGACGAGACGAGCCCTAGAGGTTAAAAGCACTCTTCTTCTTCGCTTCACCCATCAGCAGTAACGGAGGAGAGCCATCCCTAAAACCGAACGCCTGGTTTAAAAAGGAGCCGTCAAGCCTGCCCGGGATGCCTCGAAGCCTTCATAGAGTACAACGGCAACAAGTCCCATTGATCGGGACTAGGATGTTCCAAGGACTGGGACGACAATCCGGCCCCTAGGTTCAGGACCCATTGGTTTCTCGCTCTATGCCGAGTCCATAGGGACTCTCCGAAGGGCGTGAACCACGGGAGAGGAAACGGTATGGCATCCACTGCGACGGTGGGAAAGGGGTCTTTGGACCGCGGATTGGAACTGTTCAACCACCTTGCCCGAACCAAAGAAGCTTCCACGGCCGACCTGGTCCAAGCGCTGGGAATCAGCCGCAGTGCTACCTACCGGCTCGTGGAGCGCTTGCATGAAGATCAGTACATCATCCAGACCCCCGGCGGCCAGTGGAGACTCGGCCCTTCCATCGCCCGCCTGGCCATGGCTGCGGTGCAATCGGTCGAAGTGATGGACGTTGCTCCGGAGTTACTTCGGGCGCTGGCTCAGCAAACACGTGAGAGTGTGAGCCTCGGCGTACTCAATAGTCAGGAAATTGTCTTCGTCTACCGCGAGCTTGGACCTCAGTCAGTTCGGGTTAGTGCCGAACTGGGAGCTCGCCGCCCGCTGCACGCAACTTCCATCGGTAAGGCCTACTTGTCGGGGATGGGAGAGCATGAGCGCTCAGTGCTGATTCGCCAGCTCGAGCTCCGCCCACACACTCCCCACACGATCACCTCAAAGGCGAGGCTGGAGGATGACATCAGGCTCTCGTTGGAGCGCGGATGGACTGAGGAACACCAGGAGTTCGATCTCTCCAGCACCTGTTGCGGCGCCCCGGTTTTCGATCACTCCGGGCACGTCGTGGCAGCGATCAGTGTCGCCGGTCCTGCCAATCGAATGCAGGAGCAGACGGCTACTTTTGGTCCTCTGGTCTCGGCAACCGCGGCCGCCATTTCCCGCCAACTGGGATACGAACGTCGCAATTAGTGAACGACGTACGGGCTGTTCAACCTTCTGATGGAGTCTCTGAGGAAGCCATGATCGGGCGGCGCTACTGTTCCCGGCGTGCGGCCCGGACGTGCCAGCCGTCTTCGTGGTGAAACATCCGCCTGCCGCCACCATAAGTCAGGTGGAGCCAGAGAATGCGCCGATCGTGAGTGAAATCATCGACCACACCGCGTGCGATGACGAGGGCGTCATCGAGGACTTCAATCTCCTCGCCGCGGCTGAGGCTTCTCCAATGGGACATATCAAGGGTCATTGTTATCACAGACCTTCCATGGATCCATCTCTGTTGCTGCATCGTTTGTTGGTAACCGCTTGTTGCTGATCCTGTGAGCGATTACGGATGAGTAGTGAGCCGGCAGCTAAAACTGCGTTCCTCGCCTGGTTGGACCAGCATTTGTCCTGGGCTTGCCAGTACTTCTCCGCGATAGGACGCCGGTGCCGGCAGGCCTGCCCAAGGCTCAAGGCACACGAAGTCCGCCCCGGGCTGCTTCCACACCGTGAACTGCGCGAAGCCAGCGAGAGCCAGGTCAAGTACCGGGCCTTGAGGCGAGACGTACCGGACGGTACGGCTTTTCATTGACTCAAAAATGATCGCTCCGTCGGCGAACAGGTCTTCGGTCAGCGTCAGGACCTTTTGGTGCACCGGTGTCGGAAACCGGGCAGCTGTGAGCTGCACGTGGGCATCAACCCGCCGGGTGTCAGCAGTTTCCTCCTTGTCGAAGAGTAGCTGCGATCCCGGGGATGGATCCCACCGAAAAGCCGGGTGCCAGCCGAGGGATGCCGGCATGGGGCCGGTGCCCGTATTGGTGAGAGAGAGGGTGAGGTCGAGGGAGGGCCCGGAGATCGACCAGCTGCTTTCCAACGAAAAGGGAAACGGGAACATCGCTTCTGTTACCGGGCTGTTGCGCAGAAGGAAGCGGGCAGTGTGGGCAGTGGTTTCCAGGACCGTGAAATGGTTGTCCCGTGCGAATCCGTGCTGTGTCATCGGGTAGTTCCGGCCCTCGTAGTGCAGGACTTCACTGGGGACCCGCCCGATGATTGGGAACAGTACCGGGGCGTGTCGGGGCCATTCGGGCCCTGCTGACCAGAGCAGTTCTTTGCCAGTGCTGTTTTGGAGGGAGACCAGCTCCGCGCCGAGGGAGTCCAGTACGGCGCGGAGCTGGTCGGTCTGGAGGTGGACCTTCATCAGTCCGTTTCCGGGCTGGTGCAGTAGTCGCAGTTATCCGGGCACTGCCATTGCTGTGCCTGGTAGGCGCTGTCTTCTTGCCGGGTCAGCAGGAGTTCTGTGGTCATGGTCAGGCCGATGGTTGGGGCAGGTTAAGGTGCCCGTTGATTCGGGTGGGAATAGTGATTTTTCCGTCCTTGAGCTCGTCCGGGAGGACGCTGACCGGGGCGTCCTGATAGGTGACCGGGCGCAGGAAGCGGCGAATGGCGGTTGCTCCGACGGAGGTGTGCAGGGAGTTAGTCGATGGCCAAGGCCCGCCGTGGGTTTGGGCCCAGGCCACGCTGACGCCCGTCGGGTAGCCGTTGTAGATGATCCGGCCGGCCCGGGCCCTTCCGAGTTCGGTGAGCCGGTGGGCCAGGTCGTCGTCGTCTTCGCCCAAGTGGATGGTCATGGTTAGGGAGTCCTCGATCATCGACAGTGCCTGTTCGAGTTCGGGTAGCGTCCCGTAGCGGACGATGATAGCAGAGGGGCCGAAGCATTCCTCGACCGTCTCCCGGCGCAGCCGTGTGGCGTCGATGCTGTAGACGGCGGGAGAAACACGGAACCCGCCTTCGTCGGGGACTTTGCCGGTGGCGACCTTGGCCACGTCCTCCTGGTCCTCCAGTGCGCGGGTGATGGCGGCGTAGCTTTCGAAAATCCTGCGGTTCAGCAGGGGTGAGACGCTGGTGGACGACAGATCTTCCGTGAGCCTGGAGACGAGGCTGTCGCCTTCGGGGCCGTGCGGCACGAACACGACGCCGGGTTTGGTGCACAGCTGCCCGGCGGAGGTCGTGATGGAGGCGGCAAGGCCGGCACCGATGTCCGCGCCCCGTTCGGCGGCGGCGCCCGGGGCGACAACCAAGGGGTTGATGCTGCTGAGTTCGCCGTAGAAGGGGATGGGCTGTTCCCGGCGGTTGATTGCTTCCATGAGGGCGTCGCCGCCGCCAAGGGACCCTGTGAACCCGACAGCTTGAATGAGGGGGTGACTGACCAGCGCTGTCCCCGCTTTTTGGCCGAAGACCATTCCCAGGGTCCCTTCAGGCGCCCCGTAGTTGATGGCCGCTGCGGCCATGATCTCGTAGGAGATTTTGGAGGTTCGGGGGTGGGAGCTGTGCGCTTTGAGCACCACGGAGCAGCCTGTGGCGAGGGCCGATGCTGTGTCGCCGCCGATGACGGAGAAGGCGAAGGGAAAGTTGCTGGATCCGAAAACGGCCACCGGGCCGATAGGCTGGAGCATCCGGCGCAGGTCCGGGCGCGGTCCCATTGGAGTCTCGCCGGCGGTGTCGATGGTCGCCTCGAGGTAGCTGCCCTCCAGCAGTACTTCGGCGAAGAACCGCATCTGGAAGCTCGCCCTTTTCAGTTCCCCGGTCAACCGGGTCGGGCCGATTCCGGTCTCCTCGTCAGCGGCCTGGATCAGTTCTTCCGCGTTCAGGTCCAGGCTGTCCGCGAGGACCTGAAGCAGCCCGGCCCGGCCTACCCTGCCGATGCCCTCCAGGTAGGCGAAGGCCTTGCCCGCGCTCTCGACGATGCGGTCAACATCCGCGGGGTTGCTTTCTTCTGCTACCGGGTCCAGGAGGGCTCCGGTGTAGGGGTTGGTGCCTGCGATGGTGGTCATGATGCTGGGGTCCTTGGCTCTGGGGGACGGGTCAGTGGAAGAGTGTGGGGGGAACCGGCGTGGCGTTTCCCGGGTGCATTACCGGCACGCCTTCGACCTGGGGTGCACGTCCCTGGGCCAGCATGCCGCCGTCGATGTTGAAGGCCTGTCCGGTGACAAACGCTGATTCATTGGAGGCCAGGAAGATGACTCCGGCTGCGATGTCTTCGGGTGTTCCTGCCCTCCCCAATGGGATTTGGGCGGCGCGCAGGTCCTTCTTGCCGTCCCACATGGGCGGTTCTCCCTCGACGGCGATTGCGCCGGGGCGCAGGGCGTTGACCCGGATGCCCCACGGGGCGAGGTCGACGCCGACGGCGCGGGTGAAGGACTCCATCGCGCCTTTGACCGAGTCGTAGGGGATGTGATTGCGGTGGGCGCGTTCGGCTCCGTGGGAGCTGATGTTGATGATCGACCCCTTCTTCTCCTGGGCGGCCAGGGCGCGCGCTGTGCGCTGCGTACATCCATAGAGCATGTTCATGTTCTTACTCACGAACAGTTCCCAGTCGGATGGTTCCACTGACAGGAAATTGCCCCATGCGGTGTCACCACAGCGGACATAGGCGTTGTTGACCAGAATGTCGACTGTGCCCAGAGCTTCCTCGGTTTCCGCGAAAACCCGGTCGACCTGAGTGAAGTCGGACATATCGCCAATCGCGGCGAATGCTTCCACGCCGGCGTCCCGCAGCTCATGTACGACGGCCTCAGCTGCCGCCGCATCAACGTCGTTGACGGCGACGCGCGCGCCTTCGGATCCGCACCGGATCGCAATGGCACGGCCGATGTTCCGCCCTGCTCCGGTGACGAACGCGGTCCGGGCTGTGAGGGCCCCGTGCCCTGTGGTGATGCCGGGGGAAGCCCAGGTGGTGGGTTGCTGGTTGTTCATGCCTTCTCTTTCACGGGGAGGTGATGTCCAGTGTGTGTGTGGGCAAAGCCCACATCCTCACTGCATCTTCGTTGATGTCAACGCCAAGGCCGTTCCCTGTCGGAATGGTGACCTGGCCGCTTCGAGCCAGTATCGGCTCCTCTAGAACGCCTTCACGGAAGGGATTCTCTCCCCGGTCGTATTCAAGCAGTGGCGGGTAGGCGTTCCTTTCACCGAAAGGTGATGCCGGGAGGGTGGAGAGCAGTTGCAAGGTGGCGGCCATCAGAACGCCGGTCCCCCAGACATGAGGGGTGACGCGGAGGTTCCACGCGGTGGCCATTTGTGCGATGACCTTCGCCTCCGTGAACCCCCCGCAGACGGAAAGGTTGGGCTGGACAATGTCGACGCGCTTTTCCGCGATGTAGTCGCGGAACCCGAACCGGGTGTAAAGGGCCTCTCCTGCCGCCAACGGAAGGTCCGTATTGTTGCGCAGCATGGCCCACCCGTGTGTTTCGTCCGGCGGCAGGGGCTCCTCGATCCAGGAGGGACTAAACTCCTTTACCTCACGCAGTGAAGCCAGGACCGTGTCCACCGTGGCGTTGGCGTTGTAGTCCACCATGACCAGCCCCCCCTGCCCCAAGAGGTCCCTGGTGAGGCCTGTGCGTTCGACATCGTCATGGACGCCCGAACCGACCTTGATTTTCGCGGCAGTGAAACCTTCGTCGACGGCTTCTTCGATGTAGTCCCGGAGGATCCCGATGTCGTCCGATTCATGGTAGTAGCCGGTGGAGGCGTATGCGGTTACCTCATCACGGATCCGTCCACCGAGCAGGGCCGAAACTGCAACACCGTACGTTCGCGCGGCAGCGTCCCACATCGCGGTATCCAGGCCACTGATGGCTGCAACGTGCAGGCCGCCCTTGGTCAGGTGGTACCCGGCGTTGAGCCGGCTCAGCCAGGCACCTTCCCTGAGTTCCAGTGGCTGGCCGATGACTGCCCGGCCCAGATCTTCGAGGTGGGCCGCGACGACGCGGGGCGGCCCGAAAGATTCGCCCCAGCCGATGATCCCGTCCGAGGTCGTGACCCTGACCAGGGTCGCCGTCCTGGCCGCAACCCGGACCTTGGAGGTGCCGAAGCCGCCGTCCTTCAGCTTGTGCTCGAGCGGAAAAATTTCGATCCGCTCGATGGTGCTCGGCCTAGTCATCGTCTGCGGCACCCTTCACTTGACCGACAATCTGGGTGGGGTTGACGAAGCGAAGCGCGATCATCAGCAGCACCGAAGTCATAACGGTGTAGATGACGGCCATCGCATCAATAGTCTGGGCGCTCCGGATTCCGGTGGAGAATGCAGCCGAGTAGAGGGCGACGATGAGCGTTTCGCTCTTGGGCCCGGCGACAAGGAACGTCAGTTCGAACATGGCCACGGTCCGGACGAGGATCAGCACGCCTGCCGCCAGGATGCCTGGGGTGAGCAGCGGGACAAGGACCATCCGGAACATTTTCCATGTGTTGGCCCCGCACATGCGGGCCGCGGACTCCAGGTTCCTGTCCAGCTGGCCGATGAATGGGGTCATGACAAGGATGACGAACGGCAGGGCCGGAACGAGGTTCACGAGGATGACCCCCGTGAGGGAGCCGGTCAGCTGAAGCTGGTACATCAGTGTCGCCAGGGGGACGCCGTAGGTGATGGGAGGGAGCATGACCGGCAGCAGCATCAGCAGCATGACCAGCTTCTTGCCGGGGAAGTCCCGTCGGGCGAGGGCGTAGGCGGCCGGCACACCGAATGCCAGGGACAGTGCCAGCACGCTGAAGGTCACTTGGAGCGTGGTAACCAGCACCTGGGCGAGGTTAAAATCCTGCCATGCTTGGCCGAACCACTGGACCGTGAAGCCTTCGGGGAGCGGTCCCTTGAACCATGTTGTTCCGAGGGCGTTGACGATGACGGAGAGGATGATCCCGGCGAGGTTCAGGAGGAAGAAGCCGACGGCGACCCAGACGGTGATCTGGAGCAGCGAGCGTTTGTTCTTTACAGGTGCCGGTGGCGCCTCGCTGGCCCTGCGGGACGTGCTTGAGGGGGTTGTTGTGGTTGTCATGGTCAGCCCTTGCCTCCTGCTGTGGATCCTTCATAAAAGCGGCTGCGCAGGAACAGGACCGCGCCGATGATGACCATCTCCACTACACCCATAATGACGGCAATGGCCGAGGCGAGCGAGAAGTCGTATTGTTCGAACGCTGCCTGATATGCCGCGATGGACAACACGCGTGTCGAACCGGTCGGTTCGCCCACGAGGTTCGCTGAGGGGAAGACGCCGAATGCCAGGACGAACGTCAGGCAGAAGGTCATCGCCAGACCCGGTGCGAGCAGCGGCATCACGATGTACTTGGTGCGCTGCCACTTGGTTGCACCGAGGGTGGCGGCGGCCCGCTCCAGTGTCGGGTCAATGCCGGAAAGGTAGGACAGGGTCAGCAGGAAGGCAAAGGGAAAGCCGGTGATGATCAGGGAAAAGAGCACGCCTGCGTAGTTGTAGATCAGCCGTACCGGTTCATCGACGAGCCCGAGGCCCAGGAGTGCCTGGTTGAACCACCCGGTGGGGGAGAAATAGCGGAGCAGGCCATCGGCGACGAGCACCGTGCCGAGGCTGACGGGCAGTACCAGGACTGCGGTGAGGAGCCGCTTGCCGCGGAACTTCCGGCGCATTTGCATCGCAATGGGGACGGATGCGCCGACGTTGATCAGCGCGGCCGGCAGTGCCAGCCCCAATGTCTTCCAAATGGTGGAGGACTGGAACGGGTCAGTGAAGAAGTTCACGTAGTTGACGAATGGCCCGCCACCTTGGAGCGGGTCCATCGAGATGCTGACGCCGTAGAACATCGGGTACACGAAGAGTCCGCCGAGGAGCAGAACGGCCGGGAGCAACAACACCAGCAAAGGGTCGATGCCGCGGTCCGCCAGCTTGTGCCGGAAATTCAGCGTAGGGGCGTCCGTGCGGTTGGTAGTGGTGGTCACGAGAAGACCTCGACCTGGACGGCTGCCGCAGCCTGGACGACGTCATCAGAGCATTCATCGCCGGTGAAGAGCAGCGCACTGTAGGGGGAGAACCCTACTTCGAACGTGTCACCGGCGCTGACGCGGTCCTTGAGGCGGAGGTGGATGACCTCTCCGGCCTCCGTGACGCCTTCGACGACAAAGCTGTGTCCGGAGAACTCCACGACTACCGCACGGACTCGCAATGAGTTTCCGTCCACGGGGCCGAGCTGGAAATCTTCCGGGCGGATGGCCATGATGGCGTTGCCTCCCTGGATCGGGCGCTGGGCCATGACTTGGAAGGAATTGCCGTGGGAGCGGGCGTCTACGATTCCCTGCTGACCCGTTGGTGAGGAGGCCTCGACAGAGAACAGGTTCCGGAACCCCATGAAGGACGCGACGTAGGTGTTGATCGGCCGGTTGTAGACCTCTTCGGGCGGCCCCACCTGGTCGACCTTAGAACGGCGCAGAACCACCACTCGGTCAGCGAGGGCCAGTGCCTCTTCCTGGTCGTGCGTGACGTAGATCGTGGTGAGCTTCAGGCTCTGATGCAGCCGCCGGATTTCTGTGCGCATCTGAAGTCTGAGCTTGGCGTCCAGGTTGGAGAGGGGCTCGTCCATGAGAACGAGGCGGGGCCGGAGGACCACGGCGCGGGCTATTGCCACGCGCTGCTGCTGGCCGCCCGATAGTTGGCCGGGGAGCTTGGAAGCGTGCTCCTGCAGGTCCACCATCGCCAGGGCCTCATCGACCCGGGAGCGCATTTCCTGTTTGTTCACTCCCCGGACCTTCAGGCCAAAGCCGACGTTGTCGCGGATGCTGAGGTGGGGAAAGAGCGCGTAGTTCTGGAACACCATGCCGAACTCACGTCGTTCCGAGGGCAGGGTGTCGATCCTGACGTCGTCGGCCCAGATGGCGCCTTCGCTGAGCGGCAGCAAGCCGGCGAGGCAGCTCAGAGCCGTGGACTTTCCGCAGCCGGACGGGCCGAGGAGAGCGATGAACTCTCCGCCTTCGATGGTCAGGTTCAAATGATCCAGGGCTGTGATGGGCCCGAATTTTCGGGTGACGCCCTGCAGCCGGAGTTGTCCGAGCTGGGGTTTGGTATTAATGCTGGTCACGTCGTTGTCTCCTAGGGATTAATACTTCGCCGGTTACTTTTTCTGCACCTTGGCGCCGCCGATGTTCCTGTCCCAGAGGTCAAAGGCAGAGACCATGGCATCAGCTTCGAGCGGGATTTCCAGCGGCTGGCTCTTGATCAGCTCGTCATAGATGGGGCGGCCGAACTTCTTGATCAGGTCTTGGCTCTCCTGGGGAGCCATGGACAACGGCACATCCTTGACGGCAGGTCCCGGGTACAGGTAGCCGGAATCGTAGGTGAGGGCCTGCTGCTCAGGTTTCAGCGCATACTTCATGAAGTCCAGGACGACGGCCAGGCGCTGGCCTTCGATGCCCTTCGGTACGGTCATGAAATGGCCGTCACCGACCCAGGTGAAGTTCTTGAATGCGCTGACCTGCATCTCAGCGGGTACTTGGCCGATGGCACGTGGGTTGATGTCCCAGCCCGTCGTGGTGGGAACCATCCACCGGTTTCCCTGCGCCAGCTCGCTCATTGTCTGGGCGGTGCCAGTGGGGTAGTAGTCGATGTAATGGTTCAGTTCCGCCAGGTAGGCCCAGGTCTTTTCCCAACCGTTGACGGGGTCTTTGGGGTCCTTGTCGCCAAGCATGTAGGGCAGCCCCATAAGGAACGCCCGTCCTATGCCTGAGTTGGCAGGCCGGGCGTAGAAGAACTTGTTGGGATTGGCCTTCGCCCAGTCCAGAAGTTCCTGGGGTGTTTTGGGCGGGTTAGGCACCTTGGCGGGATCGAATTCCAGAAGGGGACCGCCGGGGTAGAAGACGAAGGAAAGGCCTTTGCCCTGGGCGAGCTTCTGAAACTTACTGACGTTCGCGTCGTAGAGGGTGGCGGTGTCTGGAAGGTTGGCTTTCTGCTGTCCGAGGAGGTCGTACCAAACGTCCTGTTTCAGGCCTGAGGCCATCCCGTCAGAACCTGTCAGGACCAGGTCGATGTCGAGTCGTCCGGCCTTTTGCTGCGCCTGAAGCTTGCCGACAAGTTCGGGGGCGTTGACCTTCTGGAAAGTGAATTCCTTGACCAGGTTGGGGTGTTCCTTCTGGTAGTTGTCAAAGATCTTCTGGCTCAGCTGGAGGTTCCCTGCGACGTCCACGACGTTGATGGTCAGCGGCTCAGTAGGCAAGGCGACTGCACCGGCGGGAGCATCGGCTGCGGCGGGGGGTTTAGGTGCGCCGCATCCGGTGACCAGCATGGCACCGGCCAGTGAGATGGCGGCAAGGGTCTTCAAGTACTTCATTGGAGTCTCCGTTGTCTCGTGCCCGTCGTCTTCGGCGGGCTGAAGTGGGATTTAGGCGTCAGCAGTCTCGGAGGCTGCAGGGCGGGGGACTGGGCAGGTGAGGTAATAGCCGCGGCCGGCGTAGTCGAACCCTTCGAGCTCTGTGACGGGGACACCGGGGTGTTGGGCCGCGGCGTAGTAGGCGCGAATTTCCTTGATCAGGCCGGTCTTCTCGTCGAAGACGTACCATTCGTCGCCGCGAAGGATGGTGCCTTCGAGGGTTTTGTAGTGGGTCCATTCGATGACGGCCTGGTGTGATTCGGGTGCGACGACCAGGCGGTCGATGGTCCATGCCGAGCCCTTGGTAGCGACAAAATGCGCCCATCGTTCGGCGATCAGCCGGTGGCCGTGCCAGGCCCCGCCGTACATGCTCGGGGGGAAGTAGTGGACAGCATCTTCGGTGAAGCATCCGGCCATTTTTTCCACGTCGGCTTCGTTGCAGCCATCAAAGTAGGTCCTGATGAGGGCTTCGTACTGGGTGGCGAGGTTGGCGGGTGCCGTCATCGTGATGCCTTCCATTCCTGGTACTCGGCCATCGTCTTCTCGTTCGGGGGGTAGAGGCCGAGCAGGGACTCTCCGTTGTGTACGCGGGTATGAAGGTAGGCCTCGCGCGTCTCCTGCTCCAGGGCGTCCTCGGCGATGATCGGGGCCAATGACCGCGGAACGATAATCACGCCGTCGGGGTCCCCCACGACGATGTCGCCGGGATAGACGGCGACGCCCGCGCAACCGACGGGAACCTGGAGATCGGCCACGTGAAAGCTGGTGAGGCGAGTGGTTGCGGTGATGGCCCGGGCATAGGTCGGAATGTCGAGGGTTTCCAGGACATAGCCGTCACGGAAGGCACCATCGGTGATGAAGGCCTTCGCCCCCCGGTGCATGGCGCGGGTCACAAGCATGTCACCGGCGGAGGCGGCGCTGATGTCGCTGCGGCTGTCGATGATCATGACGTGGCCCGGCTGAAGCTGTTCAACTCCGGCCCACTGAAGGTTGTCCTCATCGGCGAGCCCCTCAAGGGTGTCCAGATCCTCGCGGGCAGGGATGAAGCGCATTGTGAACGCCTCTCCGGCGAACGGTTCCTTGACCTGGCCCACGGATGCCACGCCGACCAGAAACTGCTGCCGCAGGCCGTGCTTGAACAGCTGGGTTGCCAGCGTCGCGGTGCTGACCTTCTTAAGGGTTTCCAGGACCTGCGGGTCCACCTGCTGGGATTGGATGCTCAATTCCTGCTCCTTTTCGCTTCAAAAGTTTCATTTTCTGGGAAGCTGTCTCGTTTATCGGGATTCCTGTTAGGATCGATGCTAGACAAGAGACCGAGGAAATACCTAGCGGATTGTGAGGTGAAGCACCGGAATGAGCGAACTTATCGAGGAGCGGGACAGTACCCACCGCGAAGTCCCATCCAGTGAGACGAAGGAGGGTATGAGTGGGGCGAAGGACCAAGCAGCTGCTTCGGCCCTGGACCGGAGTCTTTCCATTCTTGATTTCTTGGCGACGACCCGGGGAGCGACTACCGGGGAGATCGCCGCAGCCGTTCACGTGAGTCGCAGCACCACGTACCGACTGGTGGAGCGCCTGCGGCAGCGTGGCTACGTTGATGACATCGGCCATGCTGGGATCTGGCACCTGGGTCCGGCTGCGGCCCGCCTGGCGCTTGCCGCCGTGCAGTCAAGTGATGTCGCTCAGGTCGCGCCTGAATACCTGAGGATGCTTGTCCAGCAGACCCGCGAGTCAGTCAATCTGGGCGTCCCCCGCGGTACGGAGATGGTCTTCATCTACCGGGATAAAGGACCCCAGACTGTCGCCGTTCATGGCGACGTCGGGGCGCGGAGGCCCATGCACTGCACATCCGTCGGCAAGGCATACCTGGCCGCGCTGCCGCAGGAGGAGCGGGAGCAGATCCTTTCCAAGATGATCTATCACCGCTTCACACCCCACACCATCACCACGCGTCAGGCTTTGGAGGAAGAGGTTCGACGCACCATCGAACGCGGCTGGTCCGAGGACCATGGTGAAATCGATCCGTCGAGCACTTGTTGCGGTGCCGCCATCCGCGACAACATGGGCCGGCCCGTGGCCGCCATCAGCGTTGCCGGGGTAACCGATCGAATCAGCCCTGAACTTTCGCGTATCGGCGCCGTAGTTGCCAGCACCGCCGAAGCCATATCTCGCCGTCTCGGCTATGACCCGGCGATCAACTACGCCACATCTCCTACCGCAGGAACGAGAAAATAGCTTGAGAATTGCACGAATATCCCTGCAGGAACGCACCCGCATCGCTGTCGAGGATGCTGGGGAATGGCGGGTCCTAACCCAGACAGACCTGGGCGCCATCACGGCGGGGGAAGCACCTGAAATAGATACCGCCGAGGAACCCCTGACCCACCACGCATTCTTGGCCCCGTATCCGGGAGGAACCATTTTCGGGATCGGCCTCAACTACAGGGACACCATCAGGGACATGGGATTCCCGATCCCAGAGACGCCGTATCTTTTCCCGAAACTCTCCTCCAGTGTCGTCGGGCCCGGAGACCCCATCATTCTTGACGCGGACGTGACGACAGAGGCTGACTGGGAGGGCGAGCTCGCGGTCATCATCGGCAAAACGGCCCGCAACATCCCGGAAGAAAACGCCCTGGAATTCGTCTTCGGATACACGGCGGCGAACGACATTTCGGCCCGGGACGTTCAGCGGGCTGATCCCCAATGGGTGCGGGGCAAAGGACTGGACACATTCTGTCCCATCGGCCCTGTCATCGTCACTGCCGACGAAATTCCCGACCCGCAGAACGTCCGGATCAGGACCTGGGTCAACGGGAACATCGTTCAGGACGGAAACACAGCGCACATGGTTTTCGGCGTGAGGGCGCTTATCTCTTACCTGAGCAGGCACTTCACCCTGCGCCCCGGAGACGTGATTCTCACCGGTACCCCATCCGGGTGTGGCGGGTTCATGACTCCTCCCAGGTTCCTCGCCCCGGGCGATGAGACCACGGTGGAGATCCAAGGAATCGGAAGCCTTACCAACCCGGTAGCAGCGGCATCCCTGCCGGTGCCATGACTTTCGCACGGCCCAATGATAAGCACCGCTAAATGTGCTGGCGAACGGATACTCATCACATGATTGACCCTCAGGTCGGATGCAAGACGAAGGGCATGCATTGTTCTTGTTTTCAGCTTGCAACGTTGTGTCGACGAGCCGGGCAGGGGAATTCCATCCCAGCCTCCTGGAAGGCCGCTCTTCTGAGCCTTTGAGATGTGCCCGGTGAAGGACGGGTAGTAGGCGGAGTTATACGTGATGCCCGGAATCACACAGCCTGTCGTGGTCTTGCCGGGTACGGCGGTGTCGTATCGGACATCTGTCGAAGGCTCAGCCAAAGAGACCGGGTTTGAGGCCTTGGGGGCCTGAAACGTGAGTGTCCATTCGCTACCGGTGTACCCAACGCTGCCGACGTCGTAGCAGTTGTTCCGTAGCCGAATTCCCCACTCTTTTCCGTATTTACTGCCAACGTGGACATATTCAGCTTTTGAGCTTCACTGGCTGGTTGCCGGCATGGGCCGGCCTGACCCGAGGGCCGAATATGCGGAGGGCCCGTAACATCATGTCCGTGACCACCCTAATGAGTTTTCCCCGAGTGTGGTCGGGACTTTGATGTCCGTTCCTCTCTCCAGGCTGACTAAAATCAGTTTGCTGGCCTGCCAGCGGCAGGCCGACTTGCTGTTGAGGCGCTTTGCGGCCCACCGGCCTGCCGGGTGCGGAGCCGAAGAGCTTGCGTGCCGCCGACCTCGCTAACGGTTCGCCTATCCACAGACGCTGTTGCCAATGTTTCGATCGTGCTTGAGGCCGACGGTTTTCAGAAGGAACTGTGCGATATCTTCACTGCAGAATCCGGCCAGTGGATTGGCGCGGAACTGGGTCTTTTCGCAGCAGCGCCTCTGGGGACCGAACCGGCCAGCGGCCGGTTCGGTCCATTCGACATCATTGTTTCTGAAGACGAAGGGAAGGCGCATGGGGACGCAACGTAGGCACACTGTGACTGTTCGTGCCGTAACCATAGCTGATGTGGCGGCTGCTGCCAGGGTTTCCCGCGCCACCGTCTCACGCGTGATGAATGGCGTCCCGACAGTGAACGGCGAGATTGCCGACAGGGTCCGGACTGTCGTGGGAGAACTTGGCTATTCACCCAGTGATACAGCTCGATCTCTTTCTCTGGGCCAGAGCAAAACCGTGGGTGTATTAGTTCCAGATCTCTCCAACCCCACTTTCCAGCAGATCCTTCAAGGCTTCAACAGCGCAGCTGCCGCCGATGGGTATCGCATCCTCGTCACCGATAGCCACGAAGAGGTAGACGACGAGGCCGCACTCGTCTTGGACGCCCGCAACCGGACCGACGCTGTCCTCTTGTGCTCGCCGAGAATGTCCGAGGAACAGTTGGCTGAACTACTGCCCACAGTGAAACCAGCGATTGTGATCACACGCGAAGCCCACTTCCAAACGGAGGCATCTGTCTCCGCTGACTTCATCTTCGGCATTCGCACCCTTGCGGAACACCTGATAGCACTCGGGCACACGCGGATTGCCTACCTTGACGGTCCAGCCATCAGAAACTCACAAACCACTCTCGATACCCTTTTCCGTGAGGTCGAGATGGCCCACCCCGGAGTGACCATCAGGAAAGTGCCCTGCGGTTCGTCGCTCTCAGATGGTTACTATGCGTGGGATACCTTAAAGGACACCACCGTCACGGGAGTCCTCGCATTCAATGACCTTCTCGCCTTGAGCTTACTCGGCCGACTAAATGAAGATCGCGTCCCAGTGCCTGGACGCGTCTCGATCGCCGGTTTTGACGACATTCACTTCGCCCGGTTCGCCTCGCCCCCTCTGACGACAATGAAACTTCCGAAGCCATCCTTAGGTGAAGCTGCCTGGGTCGCTCTTCGAGCCGAGCTCAAGGGTGAAGCCCACGTCGCACCCGCCATATTTCGCCCCGAGCTCATGATCCGACAAACAACGGGGCCACGGCAATGACCAGCACCTTGCGCCTAGCCGAATTCGAGGTTGCGACATATGAGGAGGGGACCAACATGCCACGGCATCTCTCGCCCCGTCCCTATCTCCAGGCTAGGACTACTGGTGGGATCGCCGTCACGCAACTGTTCGCCCCGGACCATGCCCATCATGTTGGGGTCAGTGCTGCCCTGCCCGATGTTAATGGTGTCAGCTTTTGGGGCGGTCGAACCTTTGTTCGCGAGGTCGGTTCCGTGATGCTTGACAATCATGGAGTCCAGGCCGTGGTCGAACGGAGCAAGTCCGACGACACGATTGACGAGTTGATTGAGTGGGTCGCCCCGGATAGCACTGTTTTGCTGAGAGAAAAGCGGACGCTAGTCCTACGCCAAGCCAATGCCGGCTGGAGGCTTGACTGGCGTTCGACACTCTCTGCGTGCGGCGATGATGTCACTTTTGGCAGCCCTCATACGAATGGAAAAGAGGGGGCCTTTTACGGCGGCCTGTTTTGGCGCACGCCTTTTGTGTACGCGGACT
The DNA here is from genome assembly GCF_057747955.1 of Arthrobacter sp. SDR-2R. Lineage (NCBI taxonomy): Bacteria > Bacillati > Actinomycetota > Actinomycetes > Micrococcales > Micrococcaceae > Arthrobacter > Arthrobacter sp. SDR-2R. The sequence goes on along the minus strand of NZ_CM173231.1, from coordinate 2,963,154 downwards.
TCGTCACAACAGACGGGGAAGGAATTCAAAACGCCCATGGGTCGACTTCGCCGTGGCTGGCCGTCATCACCGATGTCGCAACGCTGGTCGCTTGGAATCCCTCGGGGTTTCCTTGGTTTGCCCGAGACGAAGACTATGTTGGCTTCTGCCCGGCAATTGCCGTCCACGGACGGCGCTGCCTGCCTGTCAACGAGGATCTTGTACTAGAAATGCGAGTTGCCGTCTGTGATGGTCGAGCCAATCCGGAATGGCTGATGGCTGCTATCGATGACCTGGCCCGCCCCGCGCCTGACAAATCCTCGATCTAATGGGGAGGGGTGGAAAGCTATGCGAAAGCCTGAGCGGGCGGACGTCGAGGCGCACAACCGCGACAAACGCAGGCATGCCATAACTATCAAAACTGTGGCCGAGCAGGCAGTGGTGTCAACGGCAACAGTGTCACGCGCCTTAAACGGTGGCGGCTACGTCTCCCCTGAACTTCATTCAGCTGTGACCCGCGCAGCACAAGAACTGGGCTACACGAGCAACGCGGTCGCAGCCGCCTTGCGCAGTTCACGAAGCGGTGCATTGGGAATCATCGTCCCGGAAATCGTGCATTCCAACGTGAGCCAGCTAGTTCAGGAAGTCGAAGGATTTCTGACCCCCAAGGGAGTCCATCTAATCCTGAGCTGCTCACGGAGCGACGTTGACAAAGAGGGCCGCGCTATCCGCTCCATGATCGCTCGAAGGGTGGACGGACTGATTATCTTGCCCGCACCCTGCTCCTTCAGTCGGTCACTCATGGCCACCCTCGGTGCGTCACTTCCCTGTGTTGAACTGCGCCAAGCTAGCACAATCTGGAACATCGAATGGATTTCCGGAGCCGGTGAACCAAAAGCAGCAATGCTGCCCCTCGTTAACCACCTCAGCGGCCATCTGTGTCCCGCTGCGCGGGTGGGGATGCGCTGATGTTCCGCGTTTAGAATCCGCTAGGGGTTGGGAGTTCTCGGAGCTACTTTCTACACCTGTTGCATAAATGGCTACAAGGGGGATTCGGTCAATAGCCGTGTCATGCAAGACTAGGCCGGGCTGACAGGCGACATCCACCCTGGTCGAGCGCTCGGACGACAGATTTCGGTGTACTTCATGTGCTCAGGCTCGCAGCAGGTTCCCTGAAAAACGGGCGACACCTGTTGCGATGCGGCCCTTGTTATGAACCCCGTCCGGTTCGCCTGGGTCTCAGATCGTGGCATCTACTTGCCGCCGGGCTACCTTCAGAAAGCTGCTCGGGCCGATCCCGAATGCTGGCGGCAGGAAGGTCATGCCGTCTCCGACGTTTCGTTGGACAGCCCCAGAAGGCTGGGCTGGCTCCTACGGGCGTATGAGGACCTCATGGCGCGGAAGCATTCTTGGATGGCTGGATGGCCGGCGCGGCCTTTGAGGGTGGCGAAGAGAACTTCACGTTTGAGAAGTGGCTCCAGGGGTCGTATGGCGATTCCTTGTTGGTGCCCGGTGAGAGCCAGTCCGGGCAGGATAGAGATTGCCAAACCGGCCCTCACCATTTGCAGGACGGTTGTGGTGTCCTTGCAGTCGCAGGTGATGTTAGGGGCAAACCCTTCGGCGAGGCAGGCGTCGGAGACCAGCGAGTGGTAGACCCGGGCCGACCTGTTCAGGGCCCAGTCCTCTTCTGCGAGATGCGCCAAGGGCACGGTGTCGAGCTTGCGATAAGGGTGCTTTTCTGGCATCACCACGTAGAAGTCATCCCCGAAGAGGGGCTGGTACATCACCGCTTCGTTGCGCGGGTCGTGTCGGGACAGGTTATCAAGCACCGCTACGTCGGCCCGTTTGGTCATCAGGTCCACAATGGCTTCGGCGGGCTCATGCTCAACCATGGAGACCTTTAGCTGCGCGTGCGAGGAACGCAGCAAGGACATCGCGCCGGGGAGTACCGTCGCCGAAAAAGACGGAAAGGCCGCTATTCGCAGGTCACCGGAAATGGATTCCCTCGTCACGGCGAGTTCCGCATCTATGCGTTCGAGGGACTCGAAAACCTCGTGGCTTTGCTCGACGAGCCGCATCCCGGCGCCCGTAAGTTGCACGCTACGTCCGGCGCGCTCCACGAGGACCAGTCCGGTGTCCTTTTCCAGTTGGGACAGCTGCTGTGAGACGGCTGGCCTAGTCAGGCCCAGTGAGTCCGCCACGGCCGAGATCGTCCCTAGGAAGGACAGCTCCCGCAGCAGCCTCAGTCGCTGAACGTTGATCATTGTGCCTGTTCGACCTTCATCTTCGGAGAGTCAGAAAAACTGCCCCTATGAGCATCTTTCAGCGAACTCTACCTTACGGGTGGCTCGTCTTGACGCTCACGGGCGGACTATTGGGGAAGTCCGCGGCGCCCGCAGGTAGAGGAAAGACTTTCTTTCCCTTAGTGCAACTAAAAGAAGCTTGTACCGACTGTTTTTGATGCGTAACCTTTTTCTAGGCGGCGATGATGTGACCTGGATCAACTCATCAAAGTCCCGCAAATCGTAAGTACCGCTTTCCCTACTTCAACAGGGTGTCCAAATTCAGCCTCAGGGACGTCGGTACTGAAATACCCGCTCTGCTGTCCCTGCAACGCACCGTTCCAGGGATACGGACAAGAAAGAGACACTAGAATGGCGACACTTTCATTTATCGGCGTCGGCCGCATGGGGTCCGGCATGGCAGCCCGGCTTCTCGAAGCCGGCCACGCCGTCCAGATCTTCGACCCTAAGACTGCGGCAGTGGAGGCACTTGTCCGGCAGGGCGCTATCGCCACGCAGTCTCCGGCAAAGGCAGCCCAAGGCGCTGATGTTGTTTTCACCAGCCTGCCCAACCCGGCGATCCTCCGCGACGCCATTGAAGGCCCCGGTGGTGTCCTCGCAGCCGACCTCGCTGGTGTGACGATCATCGATATGAGCACGGTCGACCCGGAAACCGCTCGTTCCCTGGCGGCCGCTGCAGAGGCAAAGGGCGGCCGCTTCGTGGATTCGCCCGTCAGCGGCGGCGTCGCTGCTGCAGCTGCCGGGACGCTCCTGCTGATGGTGGGAGCCAGCCCGGAGGACCTGGAGAAGGTCCGCCCGTACCTGGAGCAGATTTCGTCCCGGATCGTGCATTGCGGTCCGGTCGGGGCCGGTCAGCTGACCAAACTCAGCCACAACATGCTTGTCGCCATCAACACGGTTGCAGCGGGCGAGGTTCTCGCCGCAGCTATCAAGGCCGGCGGCAACCTGAAAACCCTCACCGAGGTTTACAGCGCCGGTCTTGCCGGCAGCAAGATGCTGGACCACTTCGGCAAGACACTGTTCACCGAAGAGCGGCCACCGCTGTTCGCGCTGGACCTAATGCACAAAGATATCAGCCTGTGCCTTAAGGAGTTTGGCCAGTTCCCGATGCCGGTAAGCCAGCTGGTCATGCAGACCTACAACGCCGCACGTGCCAAAGGGCTAGGCGGACAGGACTCCACCGGAGTCAATGAAATCTACGAGGAACTGTTCGGCCTGCAACTGCGCGCCGACGCGAAGGAGAACAACGCATGACGACCCAGCCCACCCTCGTGCTCCCCAGCAAGGGCTCAACCGGTCTCCTGATCGACGGCCAGTGGATTGATCCCAAGGACGGCGGCACCCTCGACGTCCACAACCCCAGCAACCGGAGCATCATCACCACGATCGGCCGCAGCACCGCAGCGGACGTGGACCAGGCAGTCGCATCCTCCCAGAAAGCGTTCCGCACCTGGCGGCAGCTTCCGGCCAGGGAGCGTGGGGCCTTCCTGACCCGTCTGGGCAATGCGGTGGCGGACAACGCCGAAGACATCGCCCGCCTCCTCGCCGCGGAAACCGGAAACGCGATCCGCACCCAGTCCCGCGGAGAGGTAGCCTCCACCGCCGAAGTGCTCCGCTACTACGGCGGCACCGCCTCCGAGCAAAAGGGAGAAACCCTCCCGCTGGGCCAGGGACTGTTCAGCTACTCCACCCGCGACCCGCTGGGCGTTGTAGCGGCCATCATTCCGTGGAACTCACCCCTGGTCCTGGGGGCCGTGAAGATCGGCATGGCCCTGGCCACCGGCAACACCCTGATCCTCAAGCCCGCCGAAGACGCGCCCCTGGCCGTTATCCGCGTCTGCGAACTGGCCGCCGAGATCCTGCCGACCGGCGTCCTGAACGTCGTCACCGGCCGCGGCTCCGAGGCAGGCGCCGCACTGTCACAGCACCCGGATGTCGCCAAGGTGTCCTTCACCGGATCGAGCGAAGTCGGACGCGGTGTCCTGCACGCGGTCGCCGACCGTATCGGCCACGCGACGCTGGAACTCGGCGGCAAGAGCCCCGCCATCGTCTTCCCGGACAGCAACACCGACGAAACTGCCAAGAACGTCGTTGCGGCAATGCGGTTCGCACGTCAGGGCCAGTCCTGCACCGCAGGCTCCCGGTTGTTCGTCCACGCCGACATCTGGGATGACTTCATGCCGAAGGTCGTCGCCGCCGTGAACGAACTCGTCATCGGCGACGCTCTCGATGAGGCCACCGACATGGGCGCGGTTATCAACCCGACCCGCTACCAAGAGATTTCCGAATTCGTCCAGGAAGCAGCGGACCAGGGAGCACAGTTCCTGGCCGGCGGTCCTTCGGAGGCCCTGGACGCGGACACACCGCTGCGCCTGACGCCCGCGGTCATCGCCGGCGTCGACAACAACTGGCGAATCTCGCGGGAAGAAGTGTTCGGCCCGGTCCTGGTGGCGATCCCGTGGAAGACCGAAGACGACGTTGTCGCCTGGGCGAACGACACCCACTACGGCCTCGCCGCCTACGTCTTCACCCAGGACCTCAACACCGCCCTCCGGATGGCGGAAAACATCGACGCTGGATGGGTTCAGATCAACCGCGCCGGCGGCCAGCTTCCCGGAATGTCCTACGGCGGCCGCAAGCAGAGCGGCATCGGTGCCGAGTACTCCATCGAAGGAGCACTCGAAAGCTACACCCAGCGCAAGAGCATCACCATCGCTCTCTAATAGCCGGCGGGAGAAGGCGACAGGACTCTCGCAACCGCCTTCTCTCGCCATCCACCACCAGATCCATGCACAAAAGGTGCTTGGCCATCCCAGATCCTCCATCAGGTGTTCCGGCAACGACGCCGGAACCGAAAGGACCCATCATGAGCAGTCAAGGTGTAATCGAACCGGTACCGGTCGACACCAAGGGCAGGGTTTCCGTCAAGGCAGCTGCCAGCTCCTTCATTGGAACCACCATCGAGTGGTACGACTACTTTCTCTACGGCACCGCGGCGTCACTGATCTTCCCCAAGGTCTTCTTCGCCAACATGGAGCCCTCGGTTGCCACGCTCAGTTCCCTGGCAACCTTCGCCGTGGCCTTCCTGCTGCGCCCGGTCGGCGGCGTCGTCATCGGGCACTTCGGCGACAAGCTCGGCCGCAAAAAGATGCTGATCCTGACGCTGTCGGTGATGGGACTCTGCACCGGGCTTATCGGATTTATTCCCGAGGAGCAGACCATCGGGATCTGGGCCCCCATCCTGCTGATCATCCTGCGCGTTTTCCAGGGTTTCGCTCTCGGCGGTGAATGGGGCGGTGCAGCCCTGATGTCGGTCGAGCACGCACCCGCCGGCCGCCGCGGACTGTTCGGGGCTACCATGCAGATGGGTGTTCCGGCTGGTCTGCTACTTTCCACCGGTGCTTTCGCAGCCGTTTCGTCCATGCCTGACCAGGACTTCTTCAGCTGGGGCTGGCGCATCCCGTTCCTGGCAAGCTTCCTCCTGCTCGCTATCGGTATGTACATCCGTCTGGCCGTGACCGAATCTGACGCATTCAAGAAGGTCCAGGAGGAAGGCAAGATCGCCAAGCTTCCCATCCGCGAGGTTTTTGCCAACGACAAGCGCCGCACACTGAACCTTGTTTTCCTGCAGAGCGCGGCCAACGTTGGTTACTTCCTCATCACCGTATACTCCCTGGTTTACGTCACCGAAAACCTGCACCTGCCCAGGACTTGGGCGGTAACCGGCCTGTTGATCGCCGCAGCCGTGGACCTCTGCTTGCAGCCCGTTTTCGGCTGGCTGTCGGACCGCTTTGGCCGCAAGAAGGTCTACGGTGCAGGCTCGTTGTTCCTCGGCCTCTACGCCTTCCCCTTCTTCTGGCTCCTGGAGTCAGCCTCCGAGCCCCTGGTCTGGCTGGCCCTGATCCTCGGCCTCGGCATCGGCCACGCCTCAACCGGCTCCCTCCACGCAGTGATCTACGCCGAGCAGTACCCGTCCCGGTACCGCTACACCGGGTCCTCGCTGGCCTACCAACTCTCAGGCATCATCTCCAGCGCACCGACCCCGATCGTGGCAGCCTGGCTGGTCAGCACCACCGGCCAGTCAAAGCTGGTCGCTGTGTACGTGATCATCGCAGCAGTCATCAGCGTCACCTGCACCTTCCTGCTGAAAGAGACCTACAAGAGCCGGATTGACGTCTAGATCATGAACACCTCCCCGAAAACCCACAGCGCAGAAGCACCAACCGCCGCCCCCGTGGCAGACGAGCGGCACCTCGCCGCAATCATGGAGAGCCTTGACCGGCTCATGAGCATCGAGATCCGGCCCGCTGACGGCAAACTCCCTGCCGGAATCGTCGCGGGACTCTACGGTGCCTGCCGGGACTATTTCGGGGAACCCCTCACAGGTGTCGCCGAGCGGCGCCTGCGGGAATCCGTAGCAAACAATTCAACAGTCCTGATCGCCACTGGGGCAGGCATCGGCCCATGGCTGCCCCAGGGCGAGACGGACGGACCCATGGGCGCAGCAGCCTTGGGCAGGGCAATCACCCTGACCCTCCGCGCCAAGGTCGTCATGGTTACCGAAGCCCGCCACGCTCCCGCCGTCAGGGCGGCAGTGGATGCCCTGACCTATCCGGCAGGCTTCAAACCCGAAATCGAATTAGTGGAACCCGGGGAACGCGAAGGACGCCAGGCGTCCCAACGCTTGGTCACCCTTTATCACCCCGCAGCGGTGGTCTTCGTCGAACGCGACGGTCCAGGATCACAGGGCCGCTTCCACGGTGTGCGGGGGGACTGCCGGTCCGCCGACGATGTCGCCCAGCTGCATCACCTGGCCAACCTCGCTGCAAGGTCCTCAATCCTGACCATCGGGATCGGCGACGGCGGGAATGAGATCGGATTCGGCGCCCACCGGCGCCGCATCGCCAGCCGCCTTCCTGGCGACGGGATCTGCCGGGCAGGATGCGATTCAGGCATCTACACGGTGACCAAGACCCAGGTCACCGTCAGCGCCTCCGTCTCCAACTGGGGAGCCTACGCCCTCGCCGCGGCACTGGCGGCAAGCTTTCGGTTGCCGGAGGCCTGCCACACAGGCGCCGCCGAAGAGATCCTCCTCAAAGCCTGCCTGGAGGCCGGCGCCCGGGACGGTGCAACGGGCACATCGGCACTGCAGACCGATGGTATTCCGTTGGCAACCCACCAGCACGTCATAGCACTGATGGAGGCTGTCGCGGCGACCACCGCCTCCCGCGCCCAGACCGTCGAGCCCCAACCCATCCACATCTTCAACACCGCCACAACGAAAGGCCCTCGTCTTGTCTGCTAGCCAGTCCGCGTCACCATCGGTCAGGACCGACCGGTTCGGCAACCCCATCGACCCCATGGTCGGCTACGCCCGCGGTGCCATCATCGACTCCAGCATCGCCGAAGGCCGCCGCCTCCGCCATGGACAGGCCGTCGCCGCCGAACGCGTCCGGGCCGCGGGTGCAGACGCGGTCGCCGTTTACACAGGCAACCAGCGGGACCTTCCTCTCCGGGTGGAAGACCTTGCCACCTACGCCGAGGAATGGGTGGGCCCCGGCCTGTTCGCGGAAGAACTGCGCAAGGCAGCCATCGGCCACCTCGGCGGTCGCCCAGACGATGCGGCCGCGGTGTTCAACCGCACCACAGCAGGCATCATCGCAGTCATCTGCGCCCTCTCGGCCGGCAAACCGGTGATCTCGATCGTTCCCGTTAACGCCCGCTCCCACGCCTCACTTCCGCGCGGTTCCCGGCTCGCCGGCGTCCCTTGCCTTGAATCCGGCATCGACGGGGACTGGCAGGACCTGATCCGAACCCACAAGCCTGCCCTGGTTGTCGTCACCACCGTCACGTCCAGCTTGGAACGGCTGGAAGATGAAGGTACCGCCGCCGCGGTCAAGTTCGCCCAGGCCGAAAATGCTGTGGTCCTGCTCGATGAAGCCTATGGTGCCCGCCTGCGCACCGTCCTGCACGGAGGCAAGCCTTCGCTGCAACTCGGCGCCGACCTGAGCATCACCAACTGCGACAAGGCCGGCCTCGCCGGACCGCGCGCCGGGATTCTGGTCGGCCGCCCGCCCCTGGTCGCAGCTGCCTCAGCCCAGGCCTCGGAAGTCGGCGCCGAAGCCCGCGCACCGATTGCCGCCGGCGCCCTCCGGTCCCTGCAAAGCTTCGACCCGGAGGATCTGCGCACCGAATCCATATCCGGGCAGCAGATCTCCGACGCGCTCGAAGCACTCCTTGGCGCCGTCGTGGAACGCAGCGACCTGGGCCCGATGGTCCACGAAGACGACATTCACGCCATCGCCATGCAACGGTCCGGCCGGGAAGAAAGCACCCTGGTTCCCTCCGAGACCGCCTCCGCGCTCGGCGCCCTCCTGCTCCGGGACCACGGCATCCTCACCGTCAACACCCACGGACAGCCGGGAGCAAGGGTGTCCCTTCGTCTTAAACCCACCCTGGACGCCCTTCGCCGGACCGGCGGACCACTGAAAGTCGCCGCCGCAGTCGACAAATCACTGGACGCCCTGGCCGCCCAACTTCACGACACCAACGCTATTTCCACCCTGATCCTCGGGAGCTGACACCCATGCCTGAACTGACCACTTACGAACCCAGCGCCCTGAGCCGGACACTCGCCGCCCAGGATAACCGGCTGGACCGCATCGTCAACATCGACTTCGGCGGCCGCGGCGTCGAGCACCTCTTCGAGGCAGCCCTGCAGCGTCAGGACGGCTGGTCCCTCGTGGGCCGCGCCGCGGAACTTCTCGCAGCCGTCCCGGAGAAATCCACGGTCCTGATGACCACCGGCTCAGTCTCGCGCGCTTGGATCTCCCCGACCATCGGCGAAAACGACGGCCCCGCCGGCGCGGCTGTCATTGCACGTGCACTGGCGCTCGGCAAGGGGGCCACACCCGTCGTCCTGGCCGAGGAGACCCTCATCCCCGCCCTTGGCCCCATTTTCGAAACAGCCGGACTGACCGTCCTGCCCCCGGGAAAAGCCATCGAAGCGAACACCGGCGGAACACTGCTGGCCGTGGCACTCGTTCCCTTTACCACCAGCGATGATGAAGCACCCGCCGCCGCGCAGCAGGTCCTCGACGAGTACAAGCCCTCCCTGCTGTTCTCCACCGAACGGGTCGGCCGGAACAAGAACGGGTTCTACTACAACATGCGCGGGATCAACTTCGGCCAGGACCGCGCCCGCGTAGACCGCGTCTTCGACCTCGCCTTCGAACGCGGTATCCCCACGGTCGCCGTCGGAGACGGAGGCAACGAAATCGGCATGGGCAACGTCGCCGACGCCGTCGCGGCCCACATCCCACACGGCGCCGACGGGTCTACGGCATGCGGCGGCGGCCTGGGGGCAACAACCCAGGTCCAGGCGCTGGTGACGGCAGCATGTTCCAACTGGGGCTGCTACGCGATCACGGCAGCCTTGGCTGCGCGCCTGCGGAACCCGAGAATCCTCCACACCCCCGATCTGGAAGCCGCACTCCTGCGCAGGGGCGTCGACGTCGGGCTCATCAACTCCGTCGTTGGCATCGTCGACCCCAAGGTCGACAACATCGACGTCACCACGCACCTGGCCGTAGTGGAACTCCTCTCCGCCCTCATCAGGCCGGGCCTGTCCGTCGCATAGGCCCCCAAGCAAGGATCAAAGAAGCTCCCCAATGCCGCACCTGACCGAAGATCAAGCCCGAAACCGCCCCCGCGAAGGCGAAGAAACACCACCACCTAACGCTGCTCCTGGCGGCATTTCGACGAACCTGGCCGACTGGGTCGCAGAATGGAATACCTCCTTCACGGCTGAGGCCCGCCGCGCCCTTGGAGCCGGCCAGGCAGATATTCTGACTCGCCGCTGGCTCGGGGCGATCCCGCTGTCCTACCGTGAAGTGTTCGGCGCCGCGGAAGCAGTCCGGGACTGCCTTGCCATTGAGGACTGGTCAGGTGCGGCCGGGGAGTACACCCTTAAGTTCTACCGCCCGGGAGCGGGCGAAGGCCGTCAACGGCTCAAAATCATCAGTCCGGTGGAACTGTCCCTGGAGGACCTTGTGCCGCCGTTCCGCGATCTGGGCATCGCCATCCTGGATGAGAGGCCATATCGGGTCGTCACGCAGGATGAGCGGCCGGCCTGGATCTACGACCTTGGCATTGACAGCGCCGACAGTGAAACCACCGGCGAAGGAAACCACGCCCAGATCGAACAAACGATCCGGGCAGTCTGGGCCGGAAAGACCGAGTCCGATGCCTTCCACGGCCTCATCACCGCGGTCGGTCTCTCTTACCGCGACGCTCTGCTGCTGCGCGCGTACTTCCGCTACCTTCGGCAGAGCGGGCTCGGGTTCTCATTGGAACGCGTCGCCCACGTGCTGGCAGGCCACGGCAACATCGCCGCGCGCTTGATCGCGTACTTTGACAGCCGCTTCAACCCGGGCAAAACCCCTGACAGCAGCGTGGCCCAGGCGAGGCTGACCGGCATCTTGGAAACCCTTGACGACATCACCGCCCGGGACGACGACAAGATCATCCGCTCCTATCTGGCAGCGATGAAGGCAACCGTCAGAACCAACTTCTACCAGCGCGGCCTCAATGCCGAACCCAAAGCCTACATCGTACTGAAACTTGCCTCCGGCGATCTGCCATTGCTGCCCGAGCCGCGCCCGGAACACGAAATCTGGGTGTATGCCGCCACAGTCGAGGGCATCCACCTGCGTTTTGGATCCATCGCACGGGGTGGCCTTCGCTGGAGTGACCGGCGGGAGGATTTCCGCACCGAGGCGCTCGATCTTGTAAAAGCACAGGTCGTCAAAAACGCCGTCATCGTGCCAACAGGGGCCAAGGGCTGCTTCTACGTCAAAGGTTCAGCAGGAACCGACCCCGCGAACGCCGGGCGGGAAGCCTACACAACTTTCATCAATGGTTTGCTGGACCTCACCGACAATGTGGTGGCCACAGGCGACGCGACGGTGATCCAGCCCCCGGTTGACGTCGTCAGGTATGACGCAGAGGACCCGTACCTCGTGGTCGCGGCAGATAAAGGTACCGCGCGCTTCTCGGACCTGGCCAACGCAGTCGCCGTCGAACGCGGATTCTGGCTCAACGACGCCTTCGCATCTGGGGGGACGGTCGGCTACGACCACAAAGCCATGGGCATCACCGCCAGAGGAGCGTGGGAGTCCGTGAAACGACACCTCATGGAAGCGGGCTTCCCATGGGATACAGCCGCGATTGACACCATCGGCATCGGCGACATGAGCGGTGACGTTTTCGGCAACGGCATGCTCTATACCGACAAAATCGCGCTGAAGGCTGCTTTCGACCACCGCCACATCTTCCTCGATCCAACCCCTGACCCGGCCCAGTCCTATGAGGAACGCTCACGTCTCTTCAACCTCGAACGTTCATCCTGGGACGAATATGACCGCACCAAACTCTCCGCTGGTGGGGGAGTGTTCTCCCGCCAGGCCAAACTCATCCGCATCTCACCCGAAGCGGCGCACGCCCTGCGGTATGAAGGACCCGTCACCCTCACACCCGAGGAGCTCATCAAGGCGATTCTGAAAGCCCAGGCGACCCTGCTGTTCAACGGGGGCGTCGGAACTTACGTCAAAGCCAGCCGCGAATCCCATGTTGACGTGATGGACAAGGTCAATGACTCCGTGCGCATCGACGCCAACGAGCTCAGGGTTGACATCGTCGGTGAAGGCGGAAATCTAGGAGTCACTCCCCGGGGTCGGATCGAGGCATCGTTGGCCGGGGTTCGGATCAATACCGACGCCGTCGACAACTCGGCGGGCGTGGACTGCTCTGATCATGAAGTGAACATCAAGATCCTGCTTGACTCCGCCGTAACCGCAGGGGACATCGCCGTATCCGAACGCGCAGGCCTCCTGCGCGCCATGACCGACGATGTGGCGAAATCGGTCCTTGCCAACAACTACGAGCAAAACTTCGCGCTCGGAACGACTGTCGACCACACCCAGTCCATGACACAGGTGTACCTGCGGGCAATAGACTTCATGGAAGCCAAAGGCCGCCTTCACCGTGAGTTGGACACCATGCCCAGCAATGAGGAAGTCCTTCGCCGGCTGGACAGCGGAAAGAGCCTAACCCGGCCTGAGATCTGCTTGCTCCTCGCCCACATGAAATCGTCATTGAGCCAGGAAATCCTCGCCAGCACCATACCCGACGAAGCGTGGGCCCAACAGGAACTTGAGGAGTACTTCCCTGACCAGCTTCTGCAAAAAGGCCGTAAGCACCTCCAAGGCCATCCCCTGAAGAGGGAGATCATCGCGACCTCCCTGGCAAACAGGATCCTCAACCACTCAGGCATCACATTCGTGTTCCGCCTGTGCGAGGAAACGGGTGCCAGTGAAGCAGACGCGGTTAGGGCATATTTCATATCTGCCGGAATCTGGAACCAGCCAGCCTTCTTCAGCTATATCCGAGGACTGGACGGCAAGGTCCCGGCCATCGTGCAGGAGCGGATGGACCGCATGATGCGGCGCCTGCTCGACCGATCAAGCAGGTGGTTCCTCAAACACCAGACCGAAACTCTCGACGTCCTGGCGGAGATCGAAAAATACCGGCGTCCGGTGGAAAAACTGTCGGCTCAGCTGGAGGCGCTTCTGCATCCTGGCCAGGTTCAGGGGATCGAGGAAAGCGCCGCCGAACTCAAGGCCAGGGGAGTGCCAGAGGATTTTGCGCGGCAGAGTGCAGCGCTGCTCTACCAGTACCCATTGCTGGACATAGCTGATGCAGCGGCGGCAACAGGTGTTGTTCCGTCCCTGCTCGCCACCACGTACTTTGATCTCTTCGAGCAAATCGAAGGCAGCCGCCTGCTGAGCAGGATTGATTCGCTGCCTCGCAACGACCCTTGGGAAACTATGGCACGGGCTGCCCTGCGCGAGGATTTCTATGATGTCCTTTCCAGTGCCTCCGTCGCGCTGGCCCTACCCCAGGCGGTCAGCTCGACCCAGGTGACCCATCTGGTCATTGAAAACCGGCTCAGGCTGATCTCGGACGCCCTCTCAGAACTCAGCGCCAGCGAAACAGCAACGAACAGGGACTTTGAAATCCTCACCATCGTCCTGCGTGCCCTGCGGAGCTTGCGCACCGCAGCCTTTACGACACGCTGAGCGGGCCGCCTCCACCACAAAAAGACCAAAAACATAACCAGGACCAGGACCAGGACTCTTGCCACGCACAGCACCCGCCAAACCAGCAAGGAACCGAACCATGCCCCAAGGCGCGCCGGCCGAGGCATGCGACCCTGACTGCCACTACCGCCGGGCGCCCGAGACAGACTAAACCAACCGGGGATCCCGCCCATCAACGTTGGCCCACCTCCATGATGGGCCAACGCTTTCAACACCTCCAGCACGTGCCATCCGCGCCCATCTCAGCCGCTCTGGCTGACCGGCCACGAGAACGGACAAGACCATCACTGCCAGCACAACAACCCCCGACCGGCCGGCCGCAGAAGACCAGCTGACGCTGCGCTTCCTTACCTCACCCCAAGACATGGACCACACCGGTATGCATGTGCAGGCAGGCCGCGTTCTTGAATGGATAGACCGGGCCGGCTACGCCTGCGCCGCTGCCTGGAGTACTAGCTATTGCGTCACCGCATATGTCGGAAACGTCCACTACGACGGGAACATAGGCCCCGGCGATGTGGTCGAGGTCGACGCCAAAGTCATCCACACCGGCAGCTCCAGCATCCACGTCTTGGTTTCCGTACACGCCCGGGGACTCCAGGAGTCAGAATTCAGCCGCGCCATGCACTGCATCCTGGTACTCGTCGCCGTGAACGAACAGGGCAGACCACACCGCGTCAGGCCCTGGAAACCTCAAAGCCTCGAAGACTCCGCACGGCAGAAACTCGCCTTGGAACGAATACCGGTGCGGACCCGGATCAAAGACGCAATGCTGGCCGAGCAGTACTCCGAAGAAGGCACCGCATCCAGAAGCACCCTCAGGTTCGTTGCCGGGTCTGACACCGCGAACTGGGCAGGGAACGCCCACGGCGGGACCGTCATGCGGTGGATCCACGAGGCAGCTGCAACCTGTGCCGTGCTCTGCAGCCCAGAAGGGGTGCATGCCACATACTCGGGAGGCATCCACTTCCACCACCCAATACGCATCGGAGACATCGTCGAAGTTGATGCCCGTGCCATCCTGGTCAACGGCCGCGACATCCACATCAGCATCCTCGTGAGGTCAGCCCCTCAACAGGGTCCAGACAAACTCTCCCTGACCACACGATGCATGATGATCTTTACGGTCGACGAGCGCCAGACTGTTCCAACGGCAATCCCCGAACAAACAGCGGAAGATCGGAGGCTGGCCGCCCATGCAAGAGAAATCATCAGACTCCGTAGCGAACTAACCAGAATAGGCGATCATCTTCTTCGCGCAGCAAAGGAGCACTGTCAAGAGTAGGGCAAAAGCATTTCAAGGGCCGAAGCTTCAACAGAACCGGTTGCAGAGTCGGAAATGGTAAAACAGTCATCCCTCTGGTTAACCCAGGCGTATGGAGCGCGAAAAAGAGATGACCACTCCCACCCCCAACTGGTCGACGCTTGGCCGCCAAGACACAATTCAGGTAATTTCGCCTAACCTCCCGGCCATCCCCGGCACGGTTAACATGACCGCAGCAGACCGAAGCATCCTTTGGATGATAAGACGCGGCAAAGACCCGGGTGCCGCCTGAAGGCACAAAAGCTTTGGCGAAAAAGATAAGAAAGAGCAATGATTCAAAACCTTGGCACGATCTGCCGCGTTACGACGACGGACGCCTCCCAAGTTGACGATCTTCTGAACTCGGCTGTCAGCAAAGTCATCCCCGATGCCCTCGATCTGAAACATGGCATCAGAGTAACCCGACGAGGACCGGGAAAATACACTGTCGAAACCGCTGCGGATGTCGCCTGCGGGTACACCGTTTATGAGGACCGTTCTAATGACGACTGAGACTTGGTCCATCCGCGGACGACCGGGCCAAAGAAGAGAGTCGCTTCTGTACCGGCCCTGAAATCGCCCAGGGCAAGCGCTAAAAGGTGAACCCCTTGGCACAGCCTCCCGCCCCTTGCAACCTGCGTGGCTCTGAGTCCCATCTGACGACATTCGGGTGGACGCAACTCTACGGTTCTTGGCCCACACGCACTGACCCCGCCAGAAGAGCAGCCTGAACCTTAGCGTCGGAGCCCCCGTTACGGCACCTGCGGCGGTTGAAGTGCAGTTTGCCGCCCCGTGCGGAACGAAACATTCACACATTCTTCGGCGGTGCCCGTGTCCCGTGCCTTGGTTTTGGCCGGACGTCGGCAGACGGTTTGTCCCGCGTCATCCGACTCCCGACAGAGCCTTGGTTTTAGCTCGCCGTCCGTGCGCCGAACTCTCCCGTCGGTATCAATCAGCTCCCCGAGCGGGTATTCCTTGGATCAATCGGACTGACTTTGGGTTTGCTCTGGTGAGGCGATGAACTGCATGAGGGTGTCCATGAGGTGCAGTGTCGCCCGTTGCGGGTCGAGGAGGAACTGTATCCGGAGGCCGTCGACCATCGCCATCACCATGGTCACTTTGTCGTCTGCGCTGAGTTCCTTACTGTCCTGCGTGGTCGCGAGTCTCTTGCTCGTGAAGTGTTGGCGCATGCGTTCTCGGCGGGCGATGAAGAAATCGTGCGCGGGGTGGTT
The DNA here is from genome assembly GCF_057747955.1 of Arthrobacter sp. SDR-2R. NCBI lineage: Bacteria > Bacillati > Actinomycetota > Actinomycetes > Micrococcales > Micrococcaceae > Arthrobacter > Arthrobacter sp. SDR-2R. The sequence continues at coordinate 2,947,178 of NZ_CM173231.1, read as the reverse complement.
GGGGTTTGTTGCTGCGATGGTGATGGCCAGCCAGTTCCGCAGCTGTTCAGGGTGGGCAAATTCCTCCTGAAGGATGTTGCTCATGACCTTTTCCTTGGGCACCTTGGATTCAAGGATCCGTCGGGCGAATTCCTCATCGTCGGCGTCGCGCTGGGCGAGGGCTGACAGCAGAAGATCATCCTTCGTGGCGAAGTGGCGGAGCAATGCGGCGTGGGTCAAGTTTGCCCGGGCAGCAATATCCCGCAGGGATGCCCTTTCGTAGCCATGCTCGGCGAAGCTTGCTGAAGCGGCCCTGACGATCTCCGTCCGTCGTGCGGGCGTTGACGCGTACGGGCCGCGCCGTCGTGGGGCTGCCTTCATCTCGTTCTCTTGCTCTGCAGTCGTGGTCACGAAGATCGTCTCATTTCTGATGCTCGCTATTCCGTGGTGAGGGTATTGCCAATTGTAACCATCGTGACTACTATTTCTCGAAGACTAACCATAATGGTTACTATTTACTTGGCTTTCGACACCGTTGTCGTCCGGAGTCCGCGTTGCCGCAGGGCTGAAAGCCATTCGATTAAGGAGTCATAGGTGACTACGAACGAACAAGAGGCTTCTCGTTTCGCTGGCGGCGTTGCGGCCGCGCAGCCGGTGCCCGGAAACCAAAATCCCGGCGAAGCCTCCGACGGTGTTAGGGCCCTCCCCGAGGAACCTCAGTCACCTGTGAGCAGGAGTTACATTCTTTGGCTGATGCTCGCCAGCTTCGGCGCATCCATCGCCATGATGGTGCCCCTCTCGTATGGCATCGCGGTGCGGATCAGCGAACTGGCTCCAGGCCATGAAGAGGTGCTGGGTTACATCACCGGCACGGCCCAATTGATTTATCTGGTCATCAGCCCGATGGTGGGAATCTGGAGTGACCGGATGCGGTCCGGTTTTGGCCGCCGTACCCCGTTCATCTTCCTGGGGACGGGCATCGGTCTGGCGGGTCTGGTCGTGATGGGGCTTGCCCCGAACCTGATGATCGTCGGAGCGGGCTGGGTCTTGGGCATGTCCGGCTGGTCCATTTCCGGCGCCGCGATCCAGAACTTGATGGCCGATAAGCTGCCGGAGCAACAGCGTGGAAAGGTCTCTGCACTCACGGGGCTCATGACTCAGATCGCGCCCGTCCTGGGTATCGGGGTGGCCTACGCCGTTTCGTCGAACACCTTGCTGGTCTTCGTTATCCCTGGCGTGATTGGCGCGGTGCTCCTGGCTCTGCTTCCGATCATCAAGCCCGAGGGCAGCTCGAAGGACCTTGCCGTAACTTCGCAGGTTACTGCGAAGTCGGTGGTGGCCAGCTACGGCTTCAACGTGCGCAGGTACCCCGACTTTGCTTGGAACTGGCTGGGCCGGTTCGTGTTCTTCATGGGGTTGTACTTCAACACCACGTTCGGCACCTTCTTTTACGCACAGCGCCTCAACCTCCCCGTCCGGGAAGTGGCCGGGGTCGTGGCCACCATCGGGATGCTGGGCGTGGTCGCTGCCGCGGCCGGCGCTCTGCTGGGCGGTTTCCTGTCCGACAAACTGCGGCGCCGCCGCCTGTTCGTGGTGATCTCCGCGGTCCTCTTTGTCGGGGGAGCCTTGGCGGAGGCAACCGCATGGTCCTTGCCCCAGCTGATCATCGGCGCGGTGCTCATGCAGACCTCGATCGCAGTGTTCGCAACAGTTGACCAAGCCATTATTTTCGCGATCCTGCCCGACCGCACCGAAACTGGCCGCTACATGGCGGTGGTGGCCTTCGCACAGAAGATCCCCAGCGCAGTAGCACCCCTCATCGCGTCCGTGGTTATCACGCTCGGCGCCATCGGGGCGGAGAAGAACTACACGCTCCTTTACCTCAGCGGCGCCGTCTTGGCCCTGCTGGGCGGCACAGTGATCGCACTCAAGGTCAAATCAGTCCGGTAGCACCGGCTGCACCAAGGAAGAAGGAACCACCCATGGGCGCAGTGCCTTACGATCTTGCCGTCGACAGCGGTGGAGACCAGTTCCCCGTCACGGGACCTGCCCCCCGGCTGTCATGGAAGACTCCGGCGGCTACCACCGCTCCGTACGAACTCGAATCGACCATCGACGGCGTACCCCAGCCCACCATGACGACGGACCAGCGACTGTACGTCTTCTGGCCCTGGCGGCCTCTTCGCAGCGGACAGCGGGTCCAGTGGCGGGTTCGGGCAGCAGCCTCGGATGACTGGTCTGATTGGTCCGCTTTCGAAGCCGGACTGCTGGACGCAGACTGGACCGCATCCTGGATCTCCCCGGCTGAGCCGGTGGACCCGGGCTACGGCCACCGGCCCGCACACATCCTCAGTACCCACTTCGACTTGCCGGTTGAGGTGAAATCAGCCCGGCTTTACGCCACAGCCCTCGGCGTCTACACGGCGTTTGTCAACGGCGAGCGGGCAGGTACCGCGGAACTTTCCCCTGGGTCGACGTCGTATGACCGCACACTATACGCGCAGGCTTTCGACGTGGCGTCCTCACTGGTGCCGGGGCACAACCAGGTGGATTTTGAGCTGTCCGATGGCTGGTACCGCGGTCAGGTCGGCGCGTTCCGGCTGCCCGCCGGCTGGGGCACCACCCTCGGGACACGCGCAGAACTGCATATCGAACTCAGCGACGGAACCCGCCGGGTGATCCTCACGGATGGCACCTGGACGAGCGCCTCCTCGACCACGACCCGCGCCGACTTGATGGATGGTCAAAGCGTTGACTTCCGCAAGCCTGCTCAACCAACGTCAAAAGTACTCGTCGGCCAGGTAGAGACACCACCCATCGACTGGTCACCGGCACCGCCGGTCCGAGTCATTGACTCCCGCCCGCCGGAACACATTTCTGAGATCAGGCCGGGTGTATGGGTGGCCGACTTCGGCCAGAACGCGTCCGGCTGGATCCGCCTCGGGAACCTCGGACCAGACGGCACGCGCACCGTGATCGAGTACGGCGAACACCTCGGCCCGGACGGTGACCTCTCAACCTCCCACCTTGATTCCCGCCGGCCGGGAGAACCGATACGAGTCTTCCTGCAGCGTGATGAAGTGACAGCCGGACCCTCCGCCGCAGTGTTCGAACCCCGGCACACGGTCCACGGCTTCCAATACGCCCGCATCAGCCGTGACGGAGCCACCTTGGATCCGTCGACGCTGAGCATGCAGGTGGTTCATACGGACCTTCGCCGGACCGGAGACTTCTCGTGCAGCAACGAGGACGTGAACCGCCTGCACAGCATCGGGGAATGGAGCTTCCTCGGGAACGCCGTCGACGTCCCGACCGACTGCCCCACCCGGGAACGGTTGGCCTGGACGGGGGACTACCAGGTGTTCATTTCCACCGCCACCAGATTGCGGGACGTGCTCGGGTTCAGCCGGAAATGGCTGAGGTCCGTGCGCGACGACCAGCTTGAGGACGGACGGATCACCAACTTTTCCCCCGACGGTCGCCGCATTAAAAAAAACCTCGATGACCAGTTCGCAATGATGACCGGGTCTGCCGGGTGGGGGGACGCGATCGTCGCGGTTCCCTGGGCCCTTTATGAGGAGTACGGGGACGAGGCGGTTCTCGCCGAGAACTGGGACGCCATGACCCGGTGGGTCCAATGGGCCCTCGACAAGGCACGCACCAGCCGCCACCACACCCGGGCCCAGACGGCTTCCGAACCGGAACCCTTCGAGGAGTACCTCTGGGACGGTACCTTCCACTGGGGCGAATGGACCGAACCGAAAAAGCGCGACGCCAGCGGGAAACTGATCGACCCCGTCCAGGACAACCCGATGGCCTGGTTCATGGAAGACAAGGGCGAGGTCGGCACCGCGTACCTCTACCGGTCCGCGGCAACACTTTCCCGGGCAGCCCACGTTCTGGGACGGACGGAAGAGGCAGCCACGTATGCGGCCGTTGCGGAGTCCGTCCGGCAGGCATGGCAGGCCGCCTACCTTCGCGAGGACGGCACCACTGCCGCGGACAGCCAGGCCAGCTATGTCCGGGCGCTCTCATTCGACCTCCTGCCCGACGTAGCCCGCGCCACTGCCGCCAACCGCCTCGTCGAGCTGATCCGGTACGCGGACACACATGTGGGAACGGGTTTCCTCTCCACGGGGGACCTCCTGCCGGTGCTCGTTGAGGCCGGCCGTGAGGACGTCGCGTACGAGCTGCTCCTGCAGAGCAGTTCGCCGTCGTGGCTGTACATGGTAGACAAGGGCGCCACCACCATCTGGGAATCCTGGGAAGGCATCGACCACGAGGGCAACGCCCACGATTCCCTGAACCACTACAGCAAGGGCACCGTTCTCCGATTCCTCCACGAATACACGCTCGGCCTGCGGCAGGATTCCGGATCGGTGGCCTGGCGGTCCATCGTCATCGCCCCAACCCCTGGTCCAAGCCTCACGTGGGCTCGCGGATCGCACGAAACGCCAAACGGGACGATCAGCGTTCACTGGCAGCTCGACGGTGACGAAATACGTATCGACGCCGACATACCCGCGGGCACTACCGCCCGCATCGTCTTCCCCAACGGCACCGAATACGCCGCTGGCCCCGGCAGGTTTCGTGCCGCCGGCGCTTTCGCGCAAACAAGCACAGCAGACCCGCGCCGCTCAGCGGCAACAGTTTGAAAACTGCCCCCGACAGGGCGGCACGACACTTAACGAAGAGGATGATATGGCTACTTTCCCCGACGGCTTCCTATGGGGCGCCGCAACTGCCGGCCACCAAATTGAAGGCAACAACGTGAACAGCGACTGGTGGGCCCGAGAACTGACCATGCCCGGCATGGAACTCTCCGGCGACGCCTGCGACAGCTACCACCGCCACCGGGAGGACATCGCGCTCCTCGCCGACGCCGGCCTGACGTCCTACCGGTTCAGCCTCGAATGGTCCCGGATCGAACCGGTCCCCGGGCACTTCTCCAAGGCCGAGCTCGCCCACTACCGCCGCATGATCGAGTACTGCTTCGAGCGGAACGTTACGCCGGTGGTCACCCTGCAGCACTTCACCACTCCGCAATGGTTCGCGAACGACGGCGGCTGGCTGGCACCGGATGCCTCCGAAAAGTTCCAGCGCTACGTCACCGCAGCCACGGGCATCCTGGAGGGCGTCAAGTGGGTGGTGACTATGAACGAGCCGAACATGCAGGCGGCCATCATGACCGCCATGCGTCGGATGCAGCAGACCCAAGGAGCCCAATGGCAAAGCCCCACCGTTGAAGGTGAAGGCGAGCAGAAACAGTCGCACGGTGAATTCCTCACGTACGCGGATCCCGAAATCGGCCGCACCTTCACCGCGATCCACCATGCCGCCCGGGACATCATTCGGGCACGCACCACCGCCAAGGTCGGATGGACCATCGCCGCCGGAGCCCTCACCCCGGCCCCCGGCGGGGAGGAAAAGCTCCGTGAAATCCGGTACGGCAAAGAGGACGTCTACTGGGAGGGCAGCCGCGGCGACGACTTCGTTGGCGTCCAGGCCTACTCCAGCCAGGAAGTGGACGCCAACGGCCTCGTCCCGCACCCGCCCCGCCCCGACAACACCCTGGTCGGCACGGCCTACCGCCCCGACGCACTCAGCATGGCTGTCCGCCACGCCTGGGACATCACCGAAGGCGTTCCCGTCCTTGTCACCGAGAACGGGATCGCGACCGCCGATGACAACCAAAGGATCCGCTACACCACCGAAGCACTCGCCGGCCTTCACGAAACCATCGCTGAAGGAATCGACGTGCGCGGCTACCTTCACTGGTCACTCCTGGACAACTTCGAATGGGGACACTGGGAGCCCACCTTCGGCCTGGTATCCGTCGACAGGGACTCCTTCACCCGCACCCCCAAACCAAGCCTCGCCTGGCTCGGCCGCGTGGCCCAGCACAACGAACTGGGCGCCGGGGTCCGCTCATGACAACCGCCTTCGCGGACGTGTCCGCAACACCACTGGCAAACCTCCTTTCACTGGCCGGCCGGAACGCCGTCGTCACGGGCGGGGCGCAAGGGCTCGGAAAAGCGATCGCGCTCCGGCTTGCAGAAGCCGGTGCCAACATCCTCATCGGCGACATCAACGCCGAACGGGCCCAGGCCAGTGCCGACGATATTGCTGCCCGCTTCCCGGTGCGCTCACTGGGGGCAGCCATGGACGTTACCGACTCACAATCGGTCGGCGCCGCCGCTAAAACAGCATCCGAAGAATTTGATGGCATCGATATCTGGGTGAACAACGCCGGAATCTTTCCCAGCCTTCCGATCCTGGCAACACCGGACGGCACCTGGGAACAGGTCTTCGCCGTGAACACCCGCGGCGTCTTCAACGGGTCCCGGGAAGCAGCACGGCACATGACCGGCGACAACCGCGGCGGGGTGATCATCAACATCGTCTCCACCGCAGGATTCACCGGGACAGCTCCCGGGCTCTCCGCCTACGTCGGATCCAAACACGCCGTCCGCGGAATGACCAAACAGATGGCCCTCGAATTCGCGCCCCTCGGAATCCGCGTCCTCGGCGTCGCACCCACCTTCGTTCCCACCGAGGGCAATATGGCCGCGGCAGCAGCACACGCGCCACACGAAGACTCCGGCCAAACCATGGCGGTGATGACCAACAGCCTCATCGGCCGCATGGGCACCCCGGATGACATCGCGCGCGTCGTCCTCTTCTGCGCAAGCGACCTGTCAACCATCATGACCGGCAGCACACTCCTCGCCGACGCAGGACAAACCATCTGATACCAGAAAACCACTCGGAGAAGAATTGTATGACCGCCATGGAACCGGACTTCTGCTCTTCGCGCGGCCGCCTAAATACCGCCTTCAGGAAAGCCCCATTGTGCTATGACCCCTGACCACGGAAAAGAGGTCGATCGAACGCAGGTGAAAGCGCTTAAGGCGAGTGGGGGCGGGGGATCATCGTCGGTAACAATATACGATATTGCTAAATTGGCAGGCGTAAATCCATCAACGGTTTCCCGAGCACTTAATAAGCCCGGCCGGGTCAGTCTGAAAACACAGAAACTCGTCGAGGACGCGGTTCAAGAATTGGACTTCCGCGCGAACCCTTTTGCTCGTGCACTTCAGTCCGGGCAGACCAAAAACTTGGGATTGATCGTCGCTGATATTACCAATCCAACGTTCTTCGAAATTATCCGGGGTGCGGCAAAGTCTGCTGCCGGGCAGGATTACACCCTGGTGCTTGCCGAATCGGACGAGTCCGGGGTCGCGGAATTGACGGCGGCGCGCCGCATGCTTGGAACTGTGGATGGCGTCATCCTCGCCAGTCCCCGCATGGAAGACGAGGACATTCGGGGTCTTGCCCGTGACAAGCATGTCGTGGTGATCCACCGGGAGATTCAGGGCGTCACCTGCGTTGTCCCGGATACAGCAAAGGGGATAGGCCAAGCTGTCCGGGCCCTGGCCTCCCATGGCCATAAGAAGCTGGTGTATGTTGCCGGTCCTCCCCGCTCCTGGATGTCTGACCGCCGGTGGGAGGGAATTCAGGCGGCGTGTGAGTGGTCGAAGCTGGCGGCCACACGGCTGGAGTCGACGAAGCCCACTCTGGAAGGTGGCCGTCGGGCCGCCCGGGCGGTGTTGGAAAGCGGTGCCACTGCTGTCATGACCTATAACGATCTCCTGGCCATAGGGTTGATGCAGGAGCTGCAGGCTGCGGGAATCCTGGTGCCCGATGCCCTGAGCATCGTGGGGTTTGATGACATCTTTGGCGCCGACTTCACCACCCCGGCCTTGACGACCATTCGCTCTCCCTTGGGCGAATGTGGTTCTCTGGCGACCCGGCTGATGCTGGACCTCCTGGGTGGATCTCAAGGCGAGACCCAAACACTCCTCGCTGAAACGGAGCTGGTCCTGCGCGGCTCCAGTGGGCGCCTCCTGGCAGCATAGGGTTCGCTCGGGCTGCCGCGGTCAGGAAGGTATGCAGCTGGCGAACGCCGGCGTCGTCATTCGAACGCCATTTCTGAGTACGGTTCTGTTTTTAGCTTCAGAGGTACTTTTCCGTGCGGTGTATCTGGATTGGAAGCGGATAACTATAGTGTGCTGCTCGGTTTTCCGATAATATTCAGCTATGGAGTCGACGACGCGGACGCGAAAGCCTTACGCCAAGACAGTTGAACGGCGGTCGGCAATTGCGCGTGCCGCCCTGAACATCGTTCTTGAGAAGGGTCATCGCGCCCTCACGACGTCCGAAGTTGCGTCCCGTTCCGGTATGAGCGAGACCGCAATGCTGTACCACTTCCCTACGCGTGATCACATCCTCGTTGCGGCCATGGAGTTGGCCAATCAGGACAGCCGGGCCTTGCTGACGCAGCAGTTCCTGGGCAGTGACGGGCAAAGGCATGAGTGGCCTTCGCGGGCGCTTGCGGGACTTAGCTCGGAGGATCGTGCCGTGACGCGGCTCTTCTTCGCGCTCAGCGCCGAAGCGGTGAACCCCGACCATCCGGCACACAACTTCCTCAAAGACCACCAGGAGCGCGCAGTTGCCGAGTTCGCCAAGGGTATCCAAAGGCGGCAGGCCGACGGTTTTGCACTGCCGGGCTTGGATCCTCAGGTCGTCGCCCGCCAGGTGGTGGCCGTTTGGAGCGGGCTGCGCTTGCAATGGCTGATCAATCCCACCTTCGACGTGGCGTCGGAAGTTTCTCAAGCGTTTAAAGCACTGACGGGGCAGCCCGTAATGGAAGCTCAGCGAAAAATTACAGAGGTAATATCCCAAATCTAGTATTTTCATGCCCTGCTGGTGCAATTGGGGCACCCAGTTAACCCGGCCGGTCAACCTTAGCCGTTGCCATAATTCTCCAATATTTCTTCTGGTGGCCTGCGCTGCGCCGTGCAAATGCGCGACTTGTGGGCTGTTTTGCTGCGCCCAATTAATCTTTTGGGCACTGTTTATGACACGGAAACAAATTTGCTGAAATTTGTTGTCAACCGATTGTCTTAAAGATCTTTGAATGCTTTCATTGTGATGCGGCTCACCACAAATTCCATGATCCGACTTTGGTCCACAAATACGCACTGTCCTTACACCCCAAATGACAAAGGAGTCTCCCGACATGATTTCCATCTTGTCCCGAGTGAAATCGCTGACACGCGCGGCGTCCGCCGGAACGGCTGTTGCTGCGCTGCTGGCGACCGCGGCCTGCTCATCGCCCGCCGCTGACTCGTCCCCGCAGCAGGCACCGTCCCGTGATCAAGAGCTGAGCATTGCCGTGCAGGCGCCGCCGGCGTCCCTGGACCCATCACAACTTGCCGAGGGGCAGCAGTCCTACGTGTGGGCGTCGATCTTCGACACACTGCTGATGGTTGACAAGAACGGAAAGGTCCAGCCCAACGCGGCTGAAAGCTGGAAATACTCGGATGACCTGCGCACCTTGACCCTCAAACTTCGTGGCGACCTGAAGTTCAGTACCGGGGCTCCGGTGACGTCCAAGGACGTTGTCGCCACCCTCGAACGCACACGGACCACTCCTGGCCAGCAGCAGTCCAAGCTTGCAAAAGTGACATCCGTTTCGGCGCCCGACGCTTCAACAGTTGTTCTTCAACTGTCCTCACCGGAGCCGTCCCTGTTGAACTACCTGGCACAGGCGACGGGCGTCATCGGGGATGCTCAATCATTGTCCTCGGCAACAACGAAGCTTCGCCCGACCGGGTCGGGTCCCTACGTGTTGTCCGACGCCACAACTGACGGTACCGAGTACGTCATGGAGCGGCGTGACGACTATTGGAACGCGGCAGCATTCCCCTTCAAAACGGTCAAGGTGAAGGTCATCGCGGACCGGACCGCACAATACAACGCGCTCCAGGCAGGCGAAGTCAAAGCGGCTCTGATCCAGGCTCCGCAGCGGAAACAGGCCGAAGGCGCCGGGTTCACGGTGAAGGAGGTGCAGGCTACTGCTGCCCTCATGCTGGTCCTGGCTGACCGGAAGGGCGAACTCGTCCCGGCACTGGCAGATGAGAGGGTCCGACAGGCCATCAACTTGGCCTTTGACCGGGAGCAGATCGTGAAAGCGCTCCTGAACGGCGTCGGCAAACCGACGGACCAGGTATTCAACCCCAACGGGGACGCATACAACTCCGCCCTCGAGGGCACCTATGGGTTCGATATGGAGAAGGCGCGCAAACTTCTCGCAGAGGCCGGCTACCCGGACGGGTTCTCGATGACGATGCCCAGCACCGTCGTCTCGCAGAACTTTGAGCCCGTCATCACCCAGGCATTGGCTGACATCTGGATCAAGGTCACGTGGGAGCCGGTACCCCCGCAGAACACCGCCGCGTCCGTTGCCTCCAAAAAGTATCCCGCCGTGCTCTGGTTTGCGGGCCTGAACGAAGCGGGCCGGGAAGTGGGGGACATGTACACCCCCCAGGCGTTCCTGAACCCCTTCAAGTGGGAGGACCCTGCATTCGACAAGTTGCTCCAGGACGTCGCCAACGAGCCAAATGACAGCGCACGAGCGGACCTCTACAAAAAGATCAGCGAATACACCGTCAAGCACGCGCTGAACGCCCCTATCGCCTATGTCGGCACCCTCTGGGCGACCGCCCCCGGCGTCGACTTCCTCCCCTCGGTGGTCGTTTTGCCTACCGTCCGTGACTTCGCGGTATCGGGCCACTAGCTTCACAACCTGGCAAGGCCCGGCGCGGGCCGGGCCTTGCCAGCCATCCCTCGTTTCCGTCACCCCCACCACAAGGAGCTCAAAGATGCCAGTGGAAACATCCCGGGGCAGCGCATGATCGGGTACGCGCTGCGCCGCCTTGGCGCAGGCATCGTCCTCGCGCTGCTGGTTACCATGATCACGTTCTTCCTCCTCAGCGGCTCGCTGGAATCCGTGGCCCGCGAACGGCTGGGGAGCGCAGCGACTCCCGAGTCCATCAAAGACCTTATGACCCAGCTCGGCTTCGACCGGCCCTCCCTTGTCCAATACCTGGATTGGCTCGGATCAGTACTGACTGGCAACTTCGGCACTTCCCTCTTCACCAGCCAACCCGTAGCACCCGCAGTCGCTTCGCGTTTGGGTGTCACCCTTTCGCTGGTCGTTACCGCGCTGATCATCACGGTGATCATCAGCGTCGCCCTGGGGGTCTGGGCAGCCTCACGCGGCGGCGTGGCCGACAAAGTATCCCAGGGCTTGTCACTGATTGGCCACATCGTTCCCGGGCTGCTCATTGCCATCGCCCTCGTGGCAGTCCTCGCTGTGAACCTGAAGCTGCTTCCGGCAACCGGGTTCACCCCCTTCGCGCAAAACCCCGCAAAGTGGGCGGCTTCGATCACCATTCCGGTGATCGTGCTCGTCATCGGAGGAGTGGCCAACATGGCCGCGCAAATACGCGGATCGATGATCGGTGAACTCCGCAAGGACTACGTACGCACGCTGCGAACACGTGGAATCCGGACGCGGTCCATCGTGCTCCGCCACGCGCTGCGGAACGCAGCGAGCCCGGCACTGACCGTCCTGTCCCTCGAATTCATCCAAATGCTCGGCGGCGCGCTCATCATCGAAAACGTATTCGCGCTGCCCGGGTACGGCCAGTACGCGTTCAACGCCTCCCTCCAAGGCGACATCCCCGTCATCATGGGCATCACTTTGTTCGGCGTCATGCTCGTGGTGACGGTGAACCTCATTACCGATGTAGCAAACGGCTGGCTCAACCCGAAGGCGAGAATCTATTGAGCATCGAAGAACTCAGCGTCGACCCCGGGCTGGCCACCCCGCCAAGGAAATCTCCCTTGCGGAAACTCCTCAGGGACCCCCAAGCGGTCATCACCTCCGCGCTGCTGCTGGTCATCATCGTCCTCGGACTCCTGACCCCATGGATCGGCCCCCACGACCCCAACGAGGCCCAACTCAACGCAATCAACGCAGTGCCAGGAACGCCCGGGTACCCGCTGGGCGCTGATCAGAACGGCCGCGACATCGCGTCCCGGCTCCTGCATTCAATCAACACAAGCATCATCGCAGCCCTCATCGGCGCGAGCGTCGCCCTCGTCATTGGCGTGACCTTCGGCCTGATCGGGGGCTACTTCGGACGGCGGCTGCGCAGCGCGACAGAATGGGTCTTCAGCCTCATTATGACCTTCCCCGGGCTGCTGCTGCTCATCGTCCTGATGCCGATCACCAAGGGCGACTACCGCGCCACCATGCTCATCTTTGGTGTGTTGCTCTCACCCGGGATTTACCGCCTCGTACGGAACCTCGTTGTCGGGGTGAAGAATGAACTGTACGTGGATGCCGCCCGAGTATCCGGGCTCTCCAACCTCCGCATCCTGGGCCGGCACGTCCTCTTCGTGGTCCGCGGCCCCATCATCATCGCCACCGCCTTCCTGGCCGGTTCCGCCATCAGCCTCCAGTCCGGCCTGGCCTTCCTGGGAGTCGGGTCGCACCTCGTTCCCAGCTTCGGCGCGATGATCGCGGACGGCTTCACCAACCTGTACGTGGACCCGACCCAATTCATCTGGCCCAGTGTCCTGCTCGGAACCCTCACGGCATCCCTCGTACTGCTCGGCAACTCCCTGCGGGACGCCTTCGAGGGTGTGAAACTGAAACCCGCAAAATCGGCCAGGCCCAGTGTCCAGAACACAACACAGGGCGCCGGCAGCGACGGTTCAGGAGAGCTGTTGTCCGTGAAGGACCTGGCAATTGCCTACCCCACGCCGTCGGGGCAACTGAAGGAGGTCGTAAAAGGGGTCAGCCTCAACCTTCGCGCAGGGGAGATCCTCGGCCTGGTCGGTGAGTCCGGTTCAGGGAAGACCCAAACCGCCTTCTCTGTCCTGGGGGTGCTCCCGTCGGAGGCGGTGGTGGTCCGTGGCTCCATTCAGGTCGAGGGACGGGAACTGCTCGGCCTCCGGGAGCAGGACCTGCGCGCCCTGCGCGGCCGCGGGATCTCCTACATACCGCAGGAACCCATGTCGAACCTTGACCCCTCGTACACTGTCGGCGCGCAACTCGTGGAGGGCCTCCGCGCATCCGCCCGCATCTCCGGGGCGGAAGCGAAAGCCAGGGTGCTCGCACTGTTGGAGCGCGTCGGAATCCAGGATCCCCCGCGAACGTTCGGGTCCTACCCGCACCAGATTTCCGGCGGAATGGCGCAGCGCGTCCTGATTGCCGGAGCGGTGGCAAGCCGTCCGAAGCTTCTCATCGCCGATGAACCCACCACCGCGCTCGATGTGACAGTCCAGGCCGAAATCCTGGACCTGCTACGGGACCTCCAGGCCGAACTGAACATGGCGGTCCTGCTCGTCACCCACAACTTCGGCGTGGTCGCGGACATCTGCGACCGGATCGCCGTCATGCAGGACGGCCAGATTGTCGAGTCGGGCACGGCCATGGAGCTGCTCCGCGAACCCAAGCACCCATACACCCAACTGCTCCTGGGCTCGATCCTTGACGAACACACCGTACGAACCGACCCGCCCGTGCCCGTCGCGGCGGCTTCTGGGGAGAGAAAATCATGACGACGCCACTACTGGACGTGACTGACCTTCGCGTCGCATTCACCGACCGCGGATTCCGTCCCAAGTCCACCGAGGTCCTGCATGGGGTTTCCCTGAGCATCGGCGAGGGAGAAACGCTCGGCGTCGTGGGCGAATCCGGATCCGGGAAAACCACCATCGGCCGGGCGGTCCTGGGTCTGGTGAAGCCCAGCGGGGGACGGATCACCTTTCAAGGCTCCGACATCACCCACGCCAGCCCTAAAGACCGCCGAATCCTGTCCAAAGACATCCAGGTCGTCTTCCAGGACCCCTATACCTCGCTGAACCCCTCACTGACCATCGGGGATACCCTGAGCGAACCCCTCATAGTCCAAGGAGCAGCAGCCCGCGAAGCACGAACCCGCGTCCAAAAGCTGCTGGACCAGGTAGGTCTCCCGCGCGACGCTGCCGAGCGCCTGCCGCGGGAGTTCAGCGGCGGCCAGCGTCAAAGAGTCGCCATCGCCCGCGCCCTGGCCCCCGAACCCAAACTCATCGTCTGCGATGAGCCCGTCTCGGCCCTGGACCTTTCCACCCAAGCCCGGGTCATGAATCTCTTTATCGACATTCAACGCCAGACCGGAGTCGCCTACCTGTTCATCTCCCACGACCTGGCAGCCGTACGCCACATCAGCCACCGCGTCAGTGTCGTCTACAGGGGAGACGTCGTGGAAACAGGACCAGCGGACTTGGTCACGTCCACCCCGGAACACCCGTATACACAGAAACTGCTGCTCGCGGCGCCGATCGCAGACCCCGTGGAACAGGAGAAACGCCGCGCCGAACGCTACCGGCTCGCCGAGCTCCACCGCGAACAGAACGTCCAGGCTGGAGTCGCATAATGGGGGCAGCACCCATACTTCCGGGTTTCCACCCTGACCCGTCGATCTGCCGGGCAGGTGATGACTTTTACCTCATCAACTCCAGCTTCGAGTACTTCCCGGGCGTACCAATATTCACCAGCAGGGATCTGCGCACCTGGCGACAGATCGGTAACGTCCTGGACCGCGAAAGCCAGCTCAATGTCAGCCCCGGCCTCTCCGGGGCCGGCAAAGGCATCTACGCGCCCACCATCCGTTTTCACGACGGAAGGTTCTGGATGGCAACGACCAACATCACGGACGTTGCCAAGGGGCACCTCATCGTTCACGCCCAGGACCCGTCCGGCCCCTGGAGTGACCCCGTCTACACCACAGGTGCCATCGGCTGGGACCCGGACCTGTCCTGGGATGAAGACGGCAACTGCCACCTCGCCTGGGCTGACCCAAGGGGCGGCATCGCGCACGCCCTGGTCAATCCGCTCACCGGCCAGTTGTTGTCCGAAACCGAACTGATCTGGCGGGGAACCGGGCTCTCCTCCCCGGAAGGCCCGCACCTGTTCCGCAAGAACGGGTGGTGGTATCTCCTCGTCGCAGAAGGCGGAACAGGTCCCGGCCACGCGGTCACCATAGGCCGCGCCCGTACGGTCACGGGGCCCTACGAGGCTCATCCCGACGGCCCGATCCTCACGCACCGCAGCACCTCCCACCCGGTACAGAACACCGGCCACGCCGACCTGGTCGAACTCCGCGACGGCACCTGGGCCATGGTCTATCTGGGCGTCCGTCCACGAGGGGAATTCCCGCGCTTCCACGTCAACGGACGCGAGACGTTCCTCTCCGGCGTGGACTGGTCCAACGAGTGGCCCGTAATCATCCCGGACCGTTACCCGGAACCCCAGACAACCACCTCTTTCATTGACGACTTCACCAAGCCGGAATTGCATCCGCGCTGGATTTCCCCGGGCGTTCCTCCCGGCAGTTTCTGCCGGTCCAACGGAAACGGAGGCCTCACCCTGGACCCAGGACGCAGGGCCGAGGACAGGGAAGCCAAACGGCTGCTCGCCGTCAGGGCACAGGACGCCCAGTGGCAGGTGACCGTGGACGCGCCCGCCGGTAACCTGGCCCTCATCCTCCGCATCGACGACTCACACTGGGCGGGGGTTGAGCGCCGCGGTAACGTCATATCCGCCCGTGCTGTCATTGGGCCTCTGGACCAGACTCTCGCATCAGCGACCGGCATCCCGCCGACAGCGCCTTTGGCGCTCCGGACACGAGGAAATCCGCAGCAGCATGGTGCCCGTACAGGGCCGGACCGGGTTGAGCTGGGCTACATAGCGGACAACTTCCACGTGTTGGCGACCATTGATGGCCGGTACCTGTCCACGGAAGTCGCCGGCGGATTCACGGGAAGAGTCATCGGACTGGAAGCCCTTGACGGACCGGCGCGCGTGGAGCGCTTCGAATACCTGGCAGATGCCACGGACCCCTCTGCCGGGTCATAGGCGGCTACGTCGGGCAGCAGGTGCCCTTCCTAACGAGTTTCTTCAACCCATAAACCCCCGACTTTGATAGGGAAACCCATGAACGGAACGTCGTCTCATCCCCACGGCACTTTGCGGTGGGCCATCGCCGGGACCGGCACCATCTCCCGCAGCATCGTGCCCGATCTGCAGCTCATTCCCGGCAACCACGTAGAGGTTGTGTTCAGCAGGGACCACACCAAGGCGGCCCGGTTCGCCGAGGAATTTGGTCTCCCGCGTTCGACCAACGACTACACATCACTGATCACCGATCCCCTGGTTGACGCGCTGTATCTCGCCACGCCCTTTGCCACCCACGCTGCGATGGCCCGCCAAGCGCTGAACGCCGGCAAACATGTGATCATCGAAAAGCCCATGGCCACGAACACGCGCGAGGTCCAGGAACTCTTCGCCCTCGCTGAACACCGGGGCCTGTTCCTCCTGGAGGCCATGTGGATGAAGTTCAATCCCGCGTTCCAGCACCTTGTTGAACTCCTGGAGTCCGGGATCATCGGAACACCAGCAAGCCTGCGTGCCGGGTTCGGCTTTCCCCTGATCCCCGACGGCGGCAGCAGGTGGGACGTGGCACGCAGCGGCGGAACACTTCTGGATCAGGGCATCTACCCTGTCACGCTGGCCCACACCATCTTTGGTGAACCGGCAAGCATCCACGCCCGCGGACGGCTCAGAGCCGACGGCCTCGACTTCGCCGAACACTTCACCCTTGAGTTCGAGGACGGCCGGTTCGCCCAATGCGCGAGTTCAATGACCGAATTCCTCGATCCGTCCGCTGCGATCAGCGGCACCAAGGGATGGATCACACTCCCGGGCATGTTTTGGACATCGACAACCCTCCTTGTCCATGGGGGATCCTGGGCCACAATGTTCGCCCCGGACCCGATACAACATCACCGCGAAGGCAACGGATACGTCCCCATGCTCCGCGCCGCCGGCGAAGCGATCCGCTCCGGAGCAACCCAGCACCCGACACATCCCGCGTCCCACACCATTGCCGTATTCCGAACCCTGGACACCATCCGCCATCAGGTTGAGGAAGCCGCCGCAACCTCTGAAAGTGATGGCCACATCACACACGCCTGAATCGAAGGATGGCCCGCTGCTGCGCGAACCACCCCACATCATCAACCCGTACCAATAATCACCAGGAGGACACCCAGTGCTAAAACCCCGCCCCACCACCACCCGAGAACTTGTAAACCTCGACGGGCTCTGGCGTTTCGCCGTCGCCGACGCAGATGTCCGCGAGCCCTGGACCGGGACCCTGGAAACCCAGCTTGAGGCCCCCGTGCCGGCCAGTTACAACGACCTCTTCACCGATCAGAAGATCCGCGACCACGTGGGATGGGTGTGGTACCAGCGAACAGTCCGTGTGCCGCGGGGTTGGGCAGGGGAGCGCGTGCTTCTCCGCCTGGACGCAGCCACCCACGAAGGAAAAGTCTACGTCGACGACGTTCTGGTCGCCCGGCACGTCGGTGGCTACACGCCCTTCGAGGCCGACATCACCGACCACGTCACCCCCGGCGGGGAATTTCGTCTCACGGTCGGGGTGAACAACGAGCTGACCAGCGAGACCATTCCCCCGGGCAGCATCACCGCCACCCGGGACGGGCGGCGCCAGCAAACCTACCTGCATGACTTCTACAACTACGCCGGCCTGGCAAGGTCGGTGTGGCTCTACAGCAAACCACGACGCCACATCAGCGACATCACCATCGTCACCGGTGTCATCGGCCAGACCGGTATCGTCGATTATTCCGTAACGGCCAGCCACGAAACCGGCGTCCGTGTCCGCGCCATCGACGCCGCAGGACATGAAGTCGCCACGGCGCACGGAAGCAGCGGAACTCTCGCCATCGACAGCGTCAATCTCTGGCAGCCGGGCGCCGCCTACCTCTACGACCTTGTGGTCGAGCTCGTCGAGGGCAACGAGGTGATTGACAGTTACACCGAACCGTTTGGCGTCAGGACCCTCGAGGTCACTGGGACCGAATTCCTCATCAACGGCAAACCGTTTTACTTCACCGGGTTCGGCAAACACGAGGACACGGCAGTCCGTGGCAAGGGTCACGACAACGCCTACCTGGTACACGACTTCCAGCTCCTGGACTGGGTGGGCGCGAACTCGTTCAGAACCTCGCACTACCCCTACGCCGAGGAGGTTCTGGAATTCGCGGACCGCCACGGCATCGTTGTCGTCGACGAGACGGCTGCCGTCGGCCTGAACCTGGGAGTCCAGGGCGGACTCACCGGGATAGGCCCCAAGCCGACCTTCTCTCCCGAAACTTTCAACCATGAGACCCAGGCCGCGCACGCGCAGCACCTTCGTGAAGTGATCGCCCGGGACAAGAACCACCCCAGCGTGGTGATGTGGAGCATCGCCAACGAGCCGGCCTCCAACGAGGAAGGAGCCCGGGAATTCTTCGAACCTCTTGTGAAGCTCGCGCGGGAACTGGATCCCACCCGTCCGCTGACCTACGCGGCGGTTATGTTCGCCACCTTCCAGAACGACAAGATCGCCGACCTCTTCGACGTCCTCAGCATCAACCGCTACTACGGCTGGTACGTATTCACCGGTGACCTTGCAACGGCCGAGCAGTACCTCGAAGCCGATCTGCGCGGCTGGGTGGAGGCGTTCGGCAAACCCGTCATGATGAGCGAGTACGGGGCGGACACCATGCCAGGGCAGCACTCGGTGTGGGACCTGCCCTGGAGCGAGGAATACCAGCAGTCCTACCTCACCATGAACCACCGCGTCTTTGACAGGATCGAGGCCTTCATCGGAGAACACGTCTGGAATTTCGCCGACTTCCAAACCTCCAACGGCATCCACCGTGTGGACGGCAACAGAAAAGGCATCTTCACCAGGGACCGCAAGCCGAAAGCCGCAGCCCACACCCTCCGCTCCCGCTGGACCGGACTCGCCGGCACCAAACCCTCAGCCAACCAAACAGCAGCACCCGACAACGAAAAGACAACAACTTCCTCCGTACACGCTCTGGAAGGAGCAAAATGACCGAAACCACACAAGCACTCACCGGTTCCCGTTCCATCCGGGAATGGCTTGACCATCCGGCGGGCGGCCCGCTGCTGAGGGGAATGCTCGCGGCTGCAGGGCAGGACGAAACAGCCCTCAAACCCATCGAACACTTCGCCCTCCAAAAGCTGGTCGAACTGGGCGGGGCCCAGTTTCCGCAAGCAGACCTGGATCACTTGGTGCGCGAAGTCAACGCGGGAGTACTCCCAGAGAACGACACGGAAGACGACGACGCCACTGCGCAGGCAGGGCAGTGGGCTGAACGGATCTCGGACGGGCGGTTCTCCGGCAAGACCGTGATCGTCACCGGGGCCGCCTCGGGCATCGGACGCGCCACCGCTTCCAGGATCGCGCGGGAAGGGGGGAGGGTCGTCGCTGTAGACATCGCCGCTGACCGGCTCGACGAGCTGGCCAGTGCCCACCCCGAGGCGGACATCGTCCCGGTGCAGGCGGACATCACCCAGGATCAGGACATTGCCAGGATCATCAACGCAGCCGGAGCACGGATTGACGCCCTCGCAAACGTCGCAGGGATTATGGACGACATGACGCCGCTGCATGAAGTGTCCGACGACGTCTGGACCAGAGTGTTCGCGGTCAACGTCGATGGGATGTTCCGCCTGACCCGGGCCGTGATCCCCGCGATGATCGCCGCGGAACGGGGATCAATTGTCAACGTTGCGTCCGAGGCCGCCCTGCGCGGCAACTCCGCCGGAGTGGCCTACACCGCCTCCAAACATGCCGTTCTCGGCATGACGCGCAGTACCGCCTTCATGTACGCCCCGCAAGGTATCAGGGTCAATGCAGTAGCCCCGGGTCCGGTCGCGACGAGAATCGAAGCCACCTTCCGCTCAGAACTCGGCGCGAAACGTCTCGGCCCGTTCATGCAGATGATTCCTCCCGTGGCAGAGGCATCCCAGTTAGCCGCATCGATAACCTTCTTGCTTAGTGATGACGGAACGAACATCTCCGGCGCTGTCCTGCCCTCAGACGGTGCCTGGTCCGTGCAATAAGAGCCAGTTCCGGAAGGCTCCGGGGAGGTGCCCGCATGGCTGCCGGCGCCTTCCCGCTGCACCACAGAGTCCCCGCAGGTCGGGAACACCCGCTGGCTCCGCACGGCATCGACTACCAGGAATCCTCATGGACACCACCTCCCGCAGTCATTCCCAGCACGCTCCCACGACGGGTGACTTCACCATGCGGCAACCTGAAGACGATTGGACGCTGCTCGTTGGCCAGAACATTGAGATCTACGAACAGGGAAAGATCCTCGACAAAGGCCACGTGGAGGACGTGACAACAAACGGGCACGTCCTCTGGCTGACGATGGAAGGCCCACAGCACCGACGCCTCGTCGAGAAGACACCTACAAGGCACGTCAAGGTCCTTCATACCAGAGCCTAAATGATGACCTTTCCTCGGCGACCAACATCGCCTCAGGCCGAGCCGGCAGCGGTTGACCACAGCCTCCGACCCTCGTCCTTTCCGACAGTGTTCTAAGGTCTTCTCAGAGGAAGGTCCGACCTAACACTCGGGTTTGTCAGTTTGGGGTGTACACAAAGCTGATGGGATTAGAGACCGGGTTAAAAGGGGCTGTCTAGCAAGTTGTTGATGTAGGTGTCCAGCAAGCAATGGGAGCTTCGGAGCGCGCTGACAGCTCGGAAACGAACATCGGGATCCCAGACAAGGTGGATAAGACCTGGTGGCTCGAGACCCACAACACCCTTGCCACCGCCAACTCTAAGCGGTTCCATTCATTTGCTCCCCAGCCGAAAAGGTTCCGGAATCGGTACCCGCAGTAACTGAGTCCCTAGGAATGTTGACCACTTCGCGTCGCACTGGACTCGCACACCCACCTTTAATCCCTCGGCTGTCTACGTGAAGCCGCTTGACCTCGACCTGGCACGGGCCGGGGGAGCTGGCGTGCAGATGGCGCCGACGCCACCGCCGTGTAGGTGGGTCTGGAGTGCGATGCCTCACTGCTGGACGCCCCACCCGCAAAGTGCGGTTACTTACTACTTGCAGGAACAGTAAAGCTTCCCACCAGGCAGCGGCCCGATAGAGATCATGGCGGCTTGAATTCTTCACTGCCACAGCGTGCATTCTGCGATACGACAAACTAGTCCATAGGCATGGCCATAACGGTCGGCATCCGATCTGCAGGAAGCAAGAGTTCCCGCAGCTTCCGCTGCAGCCTTGGCCGGTCAAACTCAGACAAAACGGTCGTCGGCCGCACCTACAGCAGATTCCCGGCTGCAAAAAAGCAGGGCCTGCCCGCTGAGGGACACCTCGTCGCGGCCCGGGAATGGGCCGAACCGGACAGCAGCGAAGAGTACTCCTGGAGCCCCTTCCAGGGCTCCCTGCCTCGGCCATTTCCCAGAACCGATAATGGAGATTCCGTCAACCACATCTGCTCGGTAGCGGGATGTCGGAGCCGTGGCTCGCTGGCGAAGCCGCCGGGAGGGAAGATTCACTGTCACTAGTTAACAGGAAGTACACTGCCTTCGTCTTACGGGGACATGAATTAGGGCATGTCGAACGGTAGTGCTTTGTAAGCCGTGCTCTTGTCCATGTTCCAGCCTGCGACGATGCCGGAGCCGACCATTTGGTCGCTGAGGCGGGCGAGGCGGTAGGCGGGGTCGGTATCGAGGGCGAGTTGGAGGAATTGGTGTGCTTTGCTGCCCTTGCCTTCCCACCAGTTGATGTAGCCAATCGCAGTGAGGACCGGTGCTGCGTGTTCGGGGGAGGTCCGGGTGTACGCGTGCAGGAGGAGATGTTGTGCCCATTCGATGCGCGACCACTTCGGGGCCTGTGTGGTTTGGGCGAACAGGATGTGCTGCATGGGTTCGTCCATCCCAGGGATGTCGGCTATGAGCCTGTCTCGGATGGCGGGGAATTGCAGGTTCGCGACGAGGGCGTGGCAGTCGTCGTCGCTGGGGAAGTCTGTCGAGCCGAGCATGTTGCCCCAGAGTTCCCTTCCGTGAAGGAGGGCCGTTTCGGCCGGTTGAGACTTGATGGAGTCCATGTGGCTTTCAACCGCGGCGGCTTTCGCTGCTGTCGGGCCGGTGGCTGGAAGGGTGATGCGGTCGGTGGGTTGGACATAGCTGCCGCGGTAGATGAATTCCGCGTTGATGGCGCTGGTCTGGGTGGAATTGACGGGCAGGGCGAGGCTGGTGCCTGGTTCCCCGTCGTAGGGGGAGAAGGTTTCGTCGCCGATGAGGAGGCCGTCCCGGATGGTGATTCCCTGCTCGGCGAGGACCCCGGTGAGGGCGGCGATCGTTCCGGCCTGCGGCCTGGCCTCCCCGGGCTGGGTGGTTTCGCTGGTGTAGACCGCGAAGAGGATCGATGTTGCAGTGGTGTCACTGGTGAGGTAGTGGGCGACCGTTCGTGCGTAGTTGAGCTCCTGGCCCGGTTGGTGGGGGAGGTCGACACGGAGAGTGGCACCGATGCTGTTGTCGTTCATCGTGATGCACACCAGGCTTTCCTGGGGCCAGAAGCCCAGGGTGTGCCCGATGAAGCTGAGGACATCCGATGGTGTTTTGATCGTGAGCTTTTCCATGATCCCGTTTCCTTCACCCTTGATTTCTGTTTTGTCTGCGGTTGTTGGTCGTGATCGTCGTTCTGGTAGGGGACCATCCGCTGGGCTGAGGGGACGGAGTGCAACTTGGGGGACCGGCGCCGGGGCTGAAAACTTCGTCCCGGCGCCATCCGACTCCGGTCTGGGAAGTTTTCGGTTCCGGGGTCGGCGTGTAGCGCCCTGGTTGCGCGGAGGGCCCGCCCAGCGACCATGGACATATCAGAATGACAAGCAGCGATGAGTTTGTTCTTTTCCATGGGTTTTGAAGAATGGGACCGCATGACTTCGGCGGTTGTTGAGGGCGCTCAGGCTTTTTTGCAGCGGCGTGGAGATTTCGCTTGGTGGCCGTTTGGTCCTGGACGGATTGCTGATGCATAGAATCTCTCGTATGAGGAGAACTGGCTTTCGTATGCCAGATTTATCGGGGGTACGGCTTTGGGGTTTCGTTACCACAAGTCAAAGAGTTTTGGGCCGGTGCGGATCACCGCATCGAAGCGCGGATTGAGCGCAAGCGTTGGGGGGCGGCCCCTTCCGGGTCACGAAGTCGGCAATGCGTCGCACAATAACTACGGTGAGGATCCCCAAGATTGGGGTCTCCTATTCGAGAGGCAGCAAACCTCCTTACCTTCGTCGGCGAAAGCCCGGCGAGGCTGAACGCGGGCGGACGCGGCGTCATCAGCCAAGTTTTCGATACCGCCACCAGGGACCCTGAGAGATTCTTCAGTAGTGGCTGAATAGGTGGCGTCCTCCCACGCCTGGCGGTCACGACGGCGCTTTCGCAGCACGAAAGTCAGCCCGACAATGCCGCTTCGCCTCATCAGGATTCGTCGTACGCGGTGCCACTGGAACCAATTGCAGCGGTCAATCAGCCTTCTTCCTCCCCTAAGCGCTCGTATCCTGTTTCCCTTGGTCGCGCTGCGTGGTCGAACGTGGAGGTCGTTGGTGAGCACGCCTACGCTAAGGCAATCAAGACCGCGCTCCTCGCCAACGGAGCCATATCCATTCGCGGGTCCGACGGTGAAGTTGAAGGTGTTGAGGTGGAGTTGGTTGCTGAGCCGGACAACCCGCACGATGCTAATGCCATCAGTGTTCGGTGGAGAGGCCGGGTGCTTGGTTATCTCAGTCGTGAGGACGCGCTTCGCTATAAACAACCAATCAGGAGAAGCATCGCCAGCGGACTGCTCGCTGCAACTACCGCTCGCATTTGGGGATACGACGACGGCGCCCAGCTTCGTGCACGCGTCACCATTGCGCTGCCAGAACCGGAACTGATCACTCCACTCAACGCGGCCCCCACAGGCGTGAGCACGCTCTTGCCGTGGGGATCAGGAATTCAGGTCCTGAAGGAAGAGAACCACTTCGACATGCTGTCCAGCCACGTCCCAACCGACCGTCGAGGCCTCCTGCTGGTCAGCCTGCACAAAGCGATCAACACGTTGAAAAACGGCACACAGCGCCCGCTGGTCGAGGTACGAACTCGACGGCAAACGGGTTGGGAAACTCAGCAACGTCACTTCAGCACACCTGCTCCCGCTCCTCGAACACACCGAGGCAGTCGGTGAGACCGCCGTAGCCTACGCCAAAATCACCGGTTCTGCCCTCGCGGCACAGCTCGTCCTCCACGCCGCTAAAGCCACCGAAATCAGCAACGATTGGCTTTCCAGCGGTCCGCACCCGGTCCCGAAGCTCCCTCCGCTGGCCGCGAACTACGAGGTCCCGGCCGCCTACGCAAAGTAAGGGAAACCAAGCAAAGAAATCCCGAGCCAGGAGTGTGGACAATGTGCACACTCCTGGCCTCGGATTAGCCCGTACTGTCTCCGAACGGGCACGGATTCCGCATGTTTTCGCGGGTTCCCCGTGTTTGCAGGGCCTGGAATGTAGTTCGAGTCCCACCTCGGGCACAGCAGATCCCCTCGTCGGAGGGGCTTTTTGCTTTAACGTGTAGACATGGCGTGTGGTGCCGCCCCTCTGACGGCTGGGTCGCGGGCAGTGGGCCTGGCTGCCGCGGAGCCTTTTCAGGTGTGTGGGGTAGCGGGTTCAAGGCACTGGCTGGTTGGCCTTCCGCCTGCTGTCGTGCGGGTCTGCGGTTCCTCGTTCCGTTATGTTGGTGGGTTGGCCGGTGGTGGCCTACACCTATTCATGCCGCGGGGGAGTGGGGACAACATGACCTGTACGCACCTGCTCTCCTGTGCTGCCGCAGGCCGGTCTGAAGGACCGGTAGAAAGGGAGGCCCGCATGCATTTGTCCTGTCAAACCGAATGTGTAAAGTGTCAACACCTATATCTGCTTTTTCGAGGACGAAGCTATTGAGCTTGCGCAATCCCTGACAGTTCTGATCACCGCACATGCCGTCCAGCTCATGAACAGCTATGGCTTTTAGTTCGCAGAGCCTTTGATTATTGCGAACCGAGCCAGAGGACCTGCCGGCACTCAGCGTGATTGTCGTTGTCAGGCCGAGCCTGTCGACGCGACAGACCCCGGCCGCGACAAGCGCGTCGAGCTGCAGCTGCGCATCCTGACTGGATGAACTGACCCTTGTATAGCCAAGGTGTCTCACGTTGCCACTGTGGCTCGAAAAGGCCTCTTGAAGGCACTGCTAAGACCTCCCTCGCTGAGACGACTTAGCGAGACGTCAGGAAACACGGTATGACGCAGAACCCTATTCCTTTGATTGGCCGTAAAGGGGTGTCTTGGAAGGCTTTTGCTTTTCGAGACACATGAGAGATGAGAGGTTGGTTCTCCAGCGAAACCGGTGTCGGAGGGATCCGACAAGCAGTTTCTCGCGGCCGAAGTCTATTGTTCAGCTCGGGCTGTTCGGGACTAGGCGCCAGATGCGGTGGGTTTCGGTGTGGAGCAGCCGCCGTTCCCCGATCTTTGGCCGGCGAATCCATAGAACACCGAGCTCGGGCGCTGTTATTTCAACATATGCCGGATCCGGGCAGTGGAGATCGTCGGAGATAGCGACTGCGTCGCCCGGCTGAAGGGATGACCAGTCGGTGACTTCCTGATGGGTTCGGTGATGGGATTTTGACATGTTCATCCTTTGCAGAGGCAGATGTGAATGGATAACCCGCCCCTGATCGGTGGTGGCCAGACGCGGGCTATCCAGAAGGGAAAATTTAGCCGTTGATTACCTGGGGGACGCCGAGGTGTTTGAGTCCTTCGACGCCGAATTCGAGGCCGTAGCCGGATTGTTTTGCGCCGCCGAAGGGGATGCGTGGGTCGACGGCGCCGTGTTTGTTGATCCAGACGGTGCCGGCTTGGATGCGGGCGGCGACGTTGCGGGCTCTTGCCGGGTCTGAGGACCAGACGGAGGCGCCGAGTCCGACG
Source organism: Arthrobacter sp. SDR-2R (assembly GCF_057747955.1). Classification (NCBI taxonomy): domain Bacteria; kingdom Bacillati; phylum Actinomycetota; class Actinomycetes; order Micrococcales; family Micrococcaceae; genus Arthrobacter; species Arthrobacter sp. SDR-2R. The sequence continues at coordinate 2,921,402 of NZ_CM173231.1, read as the reverse complement.
TCGAGGGCGTTTGCTTTCTGGATTGCTTCGTCGATGGTGCTGTAGCGGATGATGGGCAGGGCGGGGCCGAATTGTTCTTCGGCGACGAGTGGGTTGTCGTTGTCAATGTCGGCCACGAGGGTGGTGGGGTAGAAGTAGCCGGGCTGGTCAGTGTCCGGGTTTCCGCCGAGGAGGACGCGGGCTCCGGAGGCTTTGGCGGCCTCCACGAGGTTCGCGACGATCTCGTATTGTGCCTTGTTCTGCAGCGGTCCGAGGACGTTCTTTTCGTCCAGGCCGTTACCCATTGGCATGGCCTTGGCCACGTTGGTGAGCTCCTCGCAGACGGCGTCGTAGATGTCGTCGTGGACGTAGAGGCGTTTCAGGGCGGCGCAGGTTTGGCCGGTGTTGATGAAGGCGCCCCAGAACAGGCCTTCGGCGATGGCCTTCGGGTCGGCGTCGGGCAGGACGATGCCGGCGTCGTTACCTCCCAGTTCCAGGGTGAGCCGCTTGACGGTGTCCGCGGAGGATTTGATGATCGCTTTGCCGGTGGCGGTGGAGCCGGTGAACATGATCTTCCCGATGGCGGGGTGGGAGGCGAGGGCTTCGCCTACATCGCGTCCGCCGGAGACTACGGTGAGGAGCCCTTCGGGCAGGGCTTCGTTGATGGTTTCAACGAGGGCAAGCACGCTGAGCGGGGTGTGTTCGGAGGGTTTGACCACTACGGCGTTGCCCATTCTCAGGGCGGGGGCGACCTGCCAGACGGTGATCATCATGGGCCAGTTCCACGGCCCGATGGCCCCGACGACGCCGATGGGCCGGTAATGCAGTTCGGCGCGTGTTTCACCGTCATCGACCAGGGTTTCGGCTTCGAGCGGTGTCCCTGCGGCGGCGCGGAGCCAGGCCGCGCAGGCGCCGACTTCGAAGCGGGCGTTGGGGCCGTTCAGCGGTTTGCCCTGCTCGCGGGACAGCAGCTGGGCGAGTTCTTCGGCGCGGGCTTCGATGGCGTCGGCGGCCTTCAACAGTGCAGCGGACCGTGCCTCGTGGCCGAGCTCGGCCCAGCCGGGCTGGGCGGCGACTGCCACGTCAATGGCGTGCTGCAGGTCCGCCACCGTATGCACCGGGGCGTCTCCGACGGGTTCACCGGTGGCGGGATTGAAGATGGTCCGGGCAGCAACGGAGCCCTCGGTCAGGACGGGTGTGGTGTTCATTAGATCCCTCTTATCTGGGTATTCAGTTGCTTGGAGCTGGCGGGACGAATCGTGCTCTAGTCGCAGCGGGTTCGGCTGTGACGGCGGTGTCGGTGAATTCGATGGTGTGTTCGCTTCGGTTGCGGCGCTCCAGGGCCATGCCGGCAATGAAGGCGACCGGGACCATCACGAGCAGCCAGTTGGCTGTGACGGCGTCACCGCCAATGAGGGTGGTGAAGTTGCTGACCACCGACCAGAGCACCGCGGTCATCAGGATTACGGCCAGGATCGGGGCGATAAGTGTCTGCCAGATCCCCTGCCCGCCGTGGCGGCGGAAGAAGACGACGACGGCCACCGATGCCAGGACATAGAGGACCAGCAACGCAACAACCGCGACGCCGGCGAACCAGGCGAAAAGGGTCAGGACCGGGTCCAGCCCCAGGATCGCGAACGGGATTGTCATCACCAGGGCCATCGCGGTCTGAACGTACGCGGCGGCGTAGGGTGCGCCGTGGGAGTTGGTCCGGGCCAGGCGGGCTGGGACGGAGCCGCGTTGGGCCAGGGAGTGGAGGTAGCGGTTGATGGCGTTGTGGAAGGCGATGATGCCCGCCAGGACCGAGGTGATGAGGAAGGCGCCCCCGACCGGGCCGGCCCAGGCACCGAGTTTGTCGACGGCTGCTGCGAAGAAGAACGAGGTGGCGTCGCCGGATTCGACCGCTGCGCCGGCGGCTCCCTGTACGGCTGTCGGGCCGTAGTAGGAGACGAGCATCCAGGTGATGAAGGCGAAGAAGATGGCAATGACACTGACCGAGAGGTAGGTGGCCCGGGCAACGGTGCGCCGTGGATCTTTCGCCTCGTCGGAGTAGATCGCGGTTGATTCGAAGCCGAACATGGACGCTACGGCGAACATGATGGCCACCCCCGGTGCCCCTGCTGCGATCGCGGCCGGTGAGAAGCTGGCGGAAAGGCTGATTCCTTCGGGTCCTCCTCCTGAGGCCAGCACGCTGATGCCGAAGGCGAGCAGGATGGCAACTTCGGCGCCCACGAGGAAGGCCAGGAATTTGGCTCCGAGTTCAACGTTCCTTGAACCCAGGAGCTGCACGGCGCCCATGGTGACCAGCACCAGCAGCCACCACGGTATGGTCACTCCCGTGTAGGTCGCGACGAGGGCGCTGAGACTGGCGCCGTAGAGCCCGTACATGCAGGCCTGGACGGTGCCGTAGGCCAGCAGCGCCAGCCAGGCGGCGCCGGCACCTGTATGCCGGCCCAAACCTGCCCCGACGTAAGCGTAGAAGGCGCCGTTGGCGCGGATCCTGCGGCTCATGGCGATGAATCCGACGGCGAAGATGATGATGACGACGCCGACCGTGAGGTAGGCCCCGGGAGCCCCGGCCCCGTTGCCGAGGAACACCGTGAGGCCGGATGCCCCCGCGATTCCGGTCAGTGGTGCTTGGGCGGAGAGGACGAAGAAAAGGATGCCGAGGACTCCGATGGAGCCCTTTTTCAGGTCGGTGCCCGGCGTCGTTGCCGCGGTTGAACCCGTGGATGTTTCTGTCTTTGACATGGTGGATGTCAACCTTCTTTGAGGATTCTTTGGGGTAGCCGTGCAGGCTTAGGCGCGACGCTGGTTGATAGTGTGTGCTGCTTCCATTCCGCTTTCAATGGCTCCGTCGATGAAGCCACCCCAGCCGTTGGCGTAATCGGAACCTGCGAACAGCAGGGGCCCGTGTGGCTGCTGGAAACTGGGGAGGGATTCGGTGAGGAATCCCGTGCGGTGCATAGGCCAGGTCTGTCCCGAGAGGGGATCGCTGGTCCAGTCGTGGCTGGCGACGTCCAGGACCTCAAGGTCCGGCACAAGGAGGTCGACGGCGGCCTGGACCTGCTGGAGGTCGGTCGCATCGAGGCGGGCGGTGTCGGGGCCGAAGGCCACCAGGATGGTGTTGCCATCCTGGTCGTATTCCGCCTGAGCGTAGTTCAGGGGCCAGTCCGCGGCCCCGAGGGCAACGAAGGGCTTGACCTCGCCCTTGACGGTGATCCAGGCCTTAATGCCTTTGGAGACCTGGCCCTCGGTGATGGCCTGCTGCTCCGGAGCCGGCAGTGCGGGCTGGAAACCGATGGTTCCCAGAGCGCCGAGGGGCACGGTGCAGATCGCGTGTCCTGCCTCGAAGGTGTCGCCGGTGCTGGTGATAACGGACGCCTTGTCGCCGGCGTACTCGACTGCGGCGACCGTCGTTCCGAGCCGTACGTCAGTGCCCTCGGCGATGCTGTTGATCAGTTTGCCGGTGCCGCCTTGGATCTTGAACGTCGCGCAGGCTTCGAAGTTGACCATCCAGTCGCCGTTGGTCAGCGCCACCCACCGCAGGGCCTGGGTGAAGGCTGCGTGGTCAACGGGGCCGTTGAAGTTCAGTGCCCAGAACGATTCCAGGATGTCGCGGGAGTAGGGCGAGAGTCCGAGTTCGGTGAATTTCTCGGGCAGCGAGACATTATCAATACTTTTGATGTCCGGGCTGATGAACGGGCTGAACGGCTGCGGGAAGTAGGTTCGGGACTCGTTCATGAGTTTCCGGTTCGGTTCGTCGATATCGCCCAGCAACTGCTCCGGGGTGCCCTCGTGGCGCTCACCGCCGGCCCACCAGTAGGCCGTCTCAGGGACCGGGCTTTGTACGGTACCCAGCCCGTAACGCTTCATCTCGGACCAGACATAGGGCTGGGTCCAGTGCACCCATGTCCCGCCCATCTCTAAGGGACGGCCCAGTTGCTCGTCCAGCCAGGTGCGCCCTCCGATCCTGTCCCGTGCTTCGAGGACAACGACGGAGTGCCCGGCCTGGCGGAGCTCGCGGGCGGCGGTGAGACCAGCGAAGCCGGCACCGATGATGATGACGTCCGCTTGCTCCGCGGTTGGGTTGGTGTTAGTCACGTTCGGCTCTTTTGCTTTCAAAACGATTCTGGGAATTGATCAGCTGGCGGCTGTTGATCAGGAGTAGACAAAGAACTCGGTGGTGTCTTCAATGACGGTCCATCGGGTCTGGGTGCCCTTATTGAAGGAAGCCGCGCAGCCGGGACGAAGGTCGAAGCTTTCTCCGCCTTCAACTTCAATGTGGAGGTGGCCCTCAAGAATGTGGAGAGTCTCGTCGGCCTCGATCAGAAGATCGAAAGGCTCCGGAGCCTCTTCAGTAGTGACGTGCCAGAAACCGGCAGAGAGCGCAGGCCGGTCCCCGTCGCCCGGGCTGCGGACCCACTGGACCTGGCCCAGGATGAACGGCTCGTACTTCTGCGGATCAAAGGCGTCGTGGACGGTGAAGCCGGTGGTGGTCTGGGAAGTGGACATCGTTGTCTCCTCGAGAGAAAGAATAATTACTAAGCGCCCGCTTAGTTGTGCGCTCCATCACATCTAAGCACCTGCTGAGTGTCGACGTCAATAGACGCTCGGAGAACGATAGAATCAAGCCATGAACGGGGATAGGCACAAGGGGTATGGCACAGGCCGGGAGGCGCTGCTGGTTGCGACAGTGCACGTCGTGGCGCGCAAGGGCCTGAGAGGCCTGACCTTCCGCGCCGTGGCGGAGCAAGCGGGGGTCAACAACACCCTGGTGGCCCACCACTTCGGCACTCGGGACGCGCTGATCAAGGCAGCCCTCGATTGGTCGGTGCAGCAATCCATCGGACTGTCGCAACTGGAAGAACTCCCCGCGACGGAAGAAGAGTTTTGCGAAAGCATCCTCGCGCTGATCGCCGAAAATCCCGACCTGCAAATCTTCCAGTACGAGATGATCCTGGAATCACGGCGAAGGCCCGAACTCGCCGAGGCCGTGCAACAGTTGTACGCACGCTACGTTGCCGCGTTCGCAGAGGGTTTACGTCGAATCGGATTCGGTCAGGAGGAGGGTGCGGCCCAGGCTGCCTTCGCGGCACTGGATGGACTGGTGCTGCAGCTCCTGGCCGGCGTCGACCGGCAAGGCGTAGAAAGGTCAATCCGCTACCTCTGGGTGGCATTAGGCGGCCACATCACTGCCGGCGCGGTCAGCGGGGCTAACTAGCAGGATTCACTGCCGGAGCTGTATATCCATGTGCGCTACTGGCCACCGCTCCACCGCCGAGGGCGTAAGCCATTCCTCTTGTAGAACCACCTCATGCGTCAGGTAGCGTCGTGAAAACGCCGCCATTTATCGCCGAAGGTTACGTATTGGGGCCTAAGCTGACGCTTTTGGCACCGATTTCTGCCGTCAGGCTGGGTGTGTACTTCACCTGATACTGCTCAGCCACATCGTGCGACAGTGTTCGCGCTCCATGGGGGCTATTGCGTGAGTTAGTGACAGGCGCTACTCTGGTGGTCGGACATGTGACTGGTAGTGCAGGCAGGATCCAATGTAACGCTTTTCAAAAAGCGGTACGTTGGGTCCTTTTTTTGTGCCTGAACGACGAGGAAACGCATCGGTGCGTACGCGCATGGACTTGGAATCCAAAGGAGGACCCATGACAACCCAGGAGAACGCGAAAGCGATTTTGGAGCATGTCGGCGGCGACGCGAACATCACGAACCTGCACCACTGCTCAACGCGCCTACGCTTTAGCCTCGCCGACGACAGCAAGGCCGATGTGGCTGCACTCAAGGCGGTTCCGGGCGTCCTTGGCGTCGTCAAGGGTTCGTCCCAAACCCAAGTCGTTGTCGGCGACCGGGTTGTTGACACCTTTGCGGCGATAGAGGCGCTTCGAGGACCGGGCGGCCAGCCAACTTCTCCATCTGAAAGGGTCCCATACAGCTGGAAGTCCCTGGGCGGTACCGTCATGGACTTTGTTGTTAGCGTATTCACCCCCATCATTCCGGCCATTGCGGGGTCCGGTATCTTCAAATCGTTGCTCGTTTTGGCATCTGCGCTGGGGTGGCTGGACGCTAAGAGCGATAGCTACAAACTGCTGGCCGTCATTCCCGATGCGGTCTTCGGGTTCATTCCCTTGCTGGTGGCGTATACCAGCGCCAGGAAACTGAAAGTCAACATACCTCTCGCCATCGGTCTCGTGGGCGTGATGGTCTACCCCGCCTTCACTGCATTGGCCACCAAGGAGGGCGGCGCCGCACTCTTCGGCCTTCCCGTACCGGTTGTGGCTTACACCGCCCAGGTATTTCCCGCCATCCTCACGGTCCTGCTGCTGGCCGTCATAGAGCCGCTCTTCACTAAGCTGGCGTGGGCTCCCATCCGGATCTTCTTCGTACCGATGATGTGCATCGTCATCGTTGCACCAGCGATGATCTTCCTGCTCGGGCCGCTTGGATTCTGGCTCGGAACGCTTCTCACCGGTGCTATGACCGGGCTGCACGGCTCACTGGGTTGGGTCGCCGTCGCACTGCTGGCAGGCGTGCTGCCCCTGATCATCTCCGTTGGGATGCACAAAGCCTTTATTCCTCCGACCATCGCAACGATCGCCGCGACCGGACGGGAATCGCTTTACCAGCCCGCCTCCCTGGCCCACAACCTCAGCGAGGCCGGCGCCGCCCTTGGCGTTGCCGTCCGCACCAAGAGTCCCGCGCTGCGTGCCACCGCTCTGTCTGGCGGAATCTCGGCACTTTTCGGTATCACTGAACCGGCCCTTTACGGCGTCACTCTTCAGAACCGCAGGGCTTTCATCGCCGTTGTCGCAGGGGCGGTGTCAGCCGGAGCCTACATGGGCATAATGCACGTGGCCGGTTTCGTCGCGGTTGGGCCAGGGCTCGCGAGCATCACATCCTTTATCGACGCCGACAACCCCCAGAACCTTCTGCATGCGGTCATTGGACTGCTGGTGGCCGTCGGGGTGTCCTTCGTGACGGCAGCTATCCTGTGGCGTGACGATGTGTCCGCAACCGTCCGCCAGTTCGGCGACGTGAAAGTTGAGACGCCTGAGGGAGCCCGCATCCTCAGCCCGCTCACGGGGGAGGCCATCGCGCTCTCGGAGGTGTCCGATCCGGTCTTCGCAACGGGCGTGCTGGGAGAGGGACTGGCCATCCGGCCCACTAACGGTGAGGTTCGCTCTCCCTTCTCAGGGGTGGTGACGGCCCTTCTGGATTCGAAGCACGCAATCGGCATTCGCGGTGATGACGGTGTCGAGGTACTTATCCACGTCGGTATCGACACAGTTCGTCTTGGCGGCAGCGCGTTCGTTACCCACGTGTCAGTCCGTGACAGGGTCGAAGCCGGGCAACTACTGCTCGAAGCAGACCTCGCCGCAATCACGAATGCGGGTTATGACACCACTACTCCCGTGGTCATAGTCAACTCTGCCCGCTTCGATGTCAGCCCCGTCGAACCACACGCCATTGCGGCCGGAGACCTGCTTCTGGTCGTCAACGAAAAAATCAAGGAGAAGATCGATGCCACTGCCTGAAACTTTCCGATGGGGCGGCGCCCTGGCAGCAAACCAGGTAGAGGGCGCCTGGCGCGAGGGGGGCCGCGGTCCGGCTGTCTCCGACGTCGCAACCTACAAACCTCACGCGGATCCCAAGGACTACGCCGTTCACCATCAGGTGACGGTGGAAGGCATCAACGCGGCGCTGGCCGACCAGAACGACCAGATGTATCCCAAACGGCGCGGCATAGATTTCTATCACCGGTACCCCGGCGACCTGGCATTATTCGCGGAAATGGGCTTCACCACGCTGCGGGTTTCTATTTCCTGGACCCGGCTCTTCCCAACGGGCGAAGAGGTTGAACCGCTGGCCGAAGGCGTCGCTTACTACAAGGCATTGTTCACTGAAATGCGGCGCCTGAACATCGAGCCTCTGGTGACTCTCTCGCATTATGATCCCCCGCTGGCACTGGCTCTGAAAAACAACTGCTGGGTTGAGCGCCGGACGATCGAACTTTTCGAGCGCTTTGCCCGGACCTGCTTCACAGAGTTTGGACACCTGGTCAAGCTCTGGCTCACCTTCAATGAGATCGACGGCATAACACGGCACCCGTTCACGTCGGGCGGCATCATTGACCAGACCGTTGAAGGCAGCCTGGATCAGGCCTGTTACACGGCTCTGCACCATCAGTTCATCGCCGCTGCGTCGGTGACCAGACTGCTGCGGGAGATCTCACCTGATGCCCAGATGGGCTGCATGCTGACCATGCTTGTGACCTACCCCAATACCTGCCGGCCGGAAGACGTGGCGGCGACCCAAGCCAAGGAACGGCTCCTTTACCTCTGCTCCGATGTCCAGGCAGGCGGCGGCTACCCCCGTCTGGCACTTCGTGCCCTCGAATTGCGGGGTGTGAAGATTCCTTTTGAGGATGGTGATGTGGAGTTGTTGGCCGAAAATACCATCGACTTCATATCGTTCAGCTACTACAACTCCATGACCGAGTCGGCAGACCCCAACGCGGAGCGCACGCCCGGAAACACCGTGCTCGGCGTGAAGAACCCCTTCCTGGGATCCACCGAGTGGGGGTGGCAAATCGACCCGATCGGACTAAGGATCGCGCTGATCGACCTCTACGACCGCTACGCAAAACCCCTGTTCATCGTCGAGAACGGTTTGGGAATGCGTGATGAACTCACGGAGGACGGCAGGATCCACGACCCGTACCGGATCGAGTACTTCCGGGCACACTTCCAGCAAATGATCCAGGCCATAGAGGAAGGGGTGGACCTCATGGGATACGTAAGCTGGGCGCCCATCGACCTGATCAGTTCATCAAGCTCACAGATATCAAAGCGCTACGGTTTCATCTACGTTGACCAGGACGATCTCGGCCGCGGAAGTGGTAAGAGATACAGGAAGGACTCGTTCTTCTGGTATCAAAAGGTCATCGCATCCAACGGGGCCGACTTGAGCTAGCACTGCTTCGAAGTTCTTGGCATCGTCAACGGAGACAAACACATGCAGATCATCACAAAGGTGCTCAACTCCAGCGTCCTGCTCGTCGAAGACGAACAGGGAGTTGAGCATGTTCTGCTCGGCAAGGGAATTGGTTACGGCCAAAAGGCAGGCACCTGGGTGGACGGGACGGGTGTCGACCGGGTCTTTGTGTCCCTTGACGATGCCAACCATCGAAACTTCGTTGAATTGCTTGGACAGGTCCCTGGCGAGTTCGCCGAGTTCACCCGGGCTATTGTTGCCGACGCGAAGGCCGAAGGCCTCGAACTGGACGAACACATCTACCTGTCGCTCACAGACCACCTCCACTTCGCCGTGGAGCGCCAAAGACGCGGACTTTTCGTTGTCAACCGGCTCGCCTGGGAGGTCCGGAACGTTTATCCGACGCAATACGCCGTGGGATCCCGCGCGGTTGAGAGGATGAATCAACAGGGCGGTTTCAACCTTCCTGACGACGAAGCGGCCAACATCGCGTTTCACATAGCCAACGCCGAACGGGGCAAAGCCGGACTTGATTCGATGCGGGTCGTCGAGCTCATCAGGGCGGTTTCGACCATCGTGTCGAACGTATCAGGGGTGAGCCTGGACCGTCAGGACCTCCATACGTCCCGCTTTATAACCCACCTTCAGTACATGGCTGAGCGGTTCTTCGCCTCCCGACTGCTTACCAGCGATGACGATTTCCTGTTCAACAGTCTCAGCGAGCGTTATCCGAAGGCAGTCTCCGCAGCCGAACGGGTGCGGACCTTTGTCGCTCAGAAGTACCACACAGACTTGCCCAACGAGGAAGTGGCTTTCCTCGCCTTGCACATCGCCAGGGCATCAAACGGATAAAAATGGCGCGGCACACCCTCGCCATCACGAAAGGCACCTCCATGACACAACGAACAGCAACGATAGCGTCCACCGCAGGCCTGCACGCGCGCCCGGCTGCGGTTTTCGCCAGGGCAGCAGCAGACTCCGCTCATGACGTATCCCTGAGTACCAACGGCCAGACCGTGGACGGCCACAGCCTCCTCTCCATCATCACCCTGGGCATAGCCCACGGGGACGAAGTCGTCATCGACGTAGCAGGCGAGGATGCAGGCAGGGTTGCGGACGAACTGGCTGCGCTCCTTTCCTCGGACCTGGACGCCCACTAGCTACACGGTCTGCTGACTCGGAATCCATCCCATCCGGTCGCACCACACAGGCAAAACAGAACGGTCTTCCTGTCCAGCGGGCAGGAAGACCGTTCTATTATTTGGTAACGCCCTCAGACGCCCGATTTCCGGGGAATCCGATTTACGATACAGCTGACAGGACTAGTTTCGATAGCGTCCAAAGCACGGGTGTGGGGACGCCCGCCTCCTGTCCGAGGCGCACTACAGCGCCGCCGATGTAGTCGATTTCGGTGCGTCGTCCGGCTTCCCGGTCCTGCAGCATGGACGTCTTATGGTCCTTATGACGGGTGAAAGCATTCTCAAGAGCTGACTCTACGCGGTCCCGCTGCAGTGTGACTCCCTTGGTCCGGGCGACCGCGGTGGTTTCATCCAAGACCCGATCAACAATGCGACGGGCTTCCGGACTTGAACCGATTTCCCCTACAGTTTGGCCGGTCACGGCACTGAGCGTGTTCAAAGCGGCATTGAAGGCGATTTTCTCCCAGATGGCCTGATGGATGGCCGGATCGGACGTGGCATTCAGGCGCGCCGTGTTGAGCCTGGCCGCCAGATCATCCGTTTCCCGTTCCAGGCCGCCGGTGAGCGGCCCGAGACGGACCTTCCCGCCGGAGCTTGTGCTGAGAAAGCCCGGCCGTTCCAGATCAGCCGGAAAGTCCGTGATCCCGATCCACGTTCTCTCCGCACCAAATTCCTTCGCCAGGATTTCTGCGTTGCCAAGCCCGTTCTGCAGGGTCAGCCCCATGCTCCGCTCATCGATGAGATGCCGGATGGATTCGATGGCCGCAGCGCTGTGGAACCCTTTGGTGAACACCACCACCAGCTCAAGGGGTTCGGCAAAGTCCTGCGCCGTGCCTGCCCTGGCTGGTGCATGTTCGGCCTGTCCGTCGGTGGTCAGGCTAATCCCGTGACGGTTCAAGGCTTCGATGGTCGTCGCTGAAGCATCGATGAACACAACATCGTTGCCGGCAAGCTGCAACCGGGCACCAAACAACTGGCCCATTGCCCCTGCGCCGAGAATTCCAATGGTCATTGGTATGGTCCTGTCGGTGTTAGAACGGGTACTGGCGGGGGCTGCTCTGGACACTGACCCAGTGGTCTGTGGTGAATTCCTGGATCGCCCACTCGCCGTTGAAGCGGCCGAGCCCGGAGCTCTTCTCTCCGCCGAAGGCAACGTGTGGTTCGTCGTTGACGGGGATGTCGTTGATGTGTGTCATGCCGGCTTTGATGCCCTTTGCGAAGGCAACTCCACGTTCGGGACTTCCGGTGAAGACCGCGCTCGAAAGCCCGAAGCTGCTGTCGTTGGCCAGTTGGAGCGCATGGTGTTCGTCCCGGGCCCGGAGGATGCCTACCAGCGGTCCGAAGATTTCCTCACGGGCTATCTCCATGTCGGGATTAACGTCCGCGAAGATGTGCGGGGGCAGGACGTTTCCGTTCACCTGCCCGTCGAGTACCGTGCGGGCACCCTGCTCTTGGGCGAGCCGGATCTTTTCCTGCAGCCCCTGAAGCTGTTTGCTGTTGATTACTGGCCCGATGATGGTGGCTGGATCAGCCGGGTTGCCCACGGGCAGGTTACGCACACGGGCAGCGAACTTCTCCACGAATTCATCATGGACTGCATCATCGACAATGATCCTGTTGATCGCCATGCAGATCTGTCCCTGGTGCAGGAACTTGCCCATCGCCGCGGCCCTGACCGCCTGGTCAATGTCTGCGTCTGCAAGCACCACGAAGGGGCTGTTGCCACCAAGTTCCAGCGCCACGTGCTTGAGATGTTCGCTGCTGGATGCCAGGCGTGCCACGTTCTGTCCCACCGGGGTGGAACCCGTGAACGAGATGAAGGACGGAACCGGATGTTCTACGAATGCATCACCGATTTCTGATCCTGCCCCGATGACGACGTTAAGGACCCCTGCCGGCAGGCCTGCTTCTTCGAAGACTTTCGCCAGTACGAGCCCGCCGGTGACCGGGGTGTCGCTGGCTGGCTTGATGACGACGGCGTTGCCCAAGGCCAAGGCGGGGGCGATGGACCGCTGCGTGAGGTGCAGTGGAAAGTTCCAGGGGCTGATGACGCCGACGACTCCCAGCGGCCGGCGGTAAACCCGGTTTTCTTTGCCGGCGGTGTTTGACTCAAGGATGCGCCCCTGGACCCGGTGCGGGAAGGAAGCTGATTCGATGGTGATGCCGATGGCCGCACCGAGCTCGATATTTGCCTTGAGGACAGTGCTGCCGGATTCGGCTATGAGCCAGGAGATGATTTCCTCGCGGCGGGTTTCCATTATCTGTGCCGCTTTCAGCATGACCTTTTGACGGGCGGCGGGGCTGGTGGCTGCCCACGCTTTGCCTGCTGCTTCCGCGCTGCTGAAGGCGTCGTCCAGGTCGCTGGTGTCTGCTTGCCGAAGCTCGAGCAGTTGTTCGCCGCTGAATGGGTTGGACACCTTCAACACCGACGGGGAGTTGCCAGCGCGCCACTGACCACCGATGAACTGGTTCCCGGTGATCCATGAAGTTTGATTGGGGGTTTCGCGCTCGATTTCTACAGTCATCTTTCACTCCTGATTGGATTGTTTGGTTTTGTCTCTAGTTGGTGCCTGCGTGGGTCGCGGCTGCTACCGGACCCGGCTGCGACGCATCTTTTTTGTGGGAGGTCCGCGTTGTGAAGACAAGGAGGACGGCAATGATGGCGACGATCCCAGGGGCGGCAAAGATGAAGAAGTTCTGCTCCGGTGGAAGATTCATCGCCAGCAGGCTTCCTCCAAGTACCGGCCCTGCGATTGCTCCCAAACGTCCCACGGCCGAGCACCAGCTGACACCCGTGGACCGGATGGCGGCCGGGTAGAAATCGGCGCCAAAGGCATGCACAACTGCCAGGGTGCCGACCGTGGTGGCTCCAGCCAAGAAGAGCAAGGCGTTGAGCAGGACGGGGGAGGGGTGCATGCCGAGGAGGAGAAGGGAGATGGCTGCGAGGGCGAAGAATGCCACCAGCACTTTCTTGTTGCCGAACCGGTCACCGAGCCAGCCCCCGGCGAGGGCGCCGGCGGTGGCCCCGATGTTGAGAACGACCAGGAACTGCAGGCTCGAGCCGAGGTCGAAGCCGCTGGCGATCATGATTTTCGGAAGCCAGGTGTTCAGGCCGTAAACCATGAGCATGCACATGCCGAAGGCGACCCAGATCATGGGCGTACCGAGTGCGCGTCCGGCCCGGAAAAGTGCCGCTGGAGATACGGATTCCCGCTCTTTGGCTGCAGGCAGTGACCAGTCAGCCGAGGACGCATCAACGGACGGGGCTGACCGGTTCAGCAGCTTGCGGGCCTCAGCGGCACGGCCGCGGTTCATGAGGAACGCCATGGATTCGGGCATGTGACGGTAGATCAGGGGAAGGATTAGCAGGGAGATGCCGCTGACAAAGAACACTGCCCTCCAGCCGAGCAGAGGGAGGATCCACATTGCAACAAGGGTGGCGATGATCGATCCGACCGAGTAGATGCTCAACATGATCGTGGTCAGGGTGTGCCGTTTAGCGGCAGGGGAAAGTTCATTCATAAGGGAAACGATGTTGGGGATGACGCCTCCCAGGAAGATGCCAGTGATGAAACGCAAGGCCCAGAAGACGTCCGGGTTAGGGGCAAAGCCTGTAGCGATCGCTGCGAGGGAGAACAGGAGGGTTCCGTGGACGATGATCGGGCGTCGTCCGACCCGGTCGGCAAGGGAACCCAGAACGAGGGCCCCACACATCATGCCCATCAGGGCGGCGCTTCCAAGCCATCCTGCCTGGTCCGGCCCGAGGTTCCACTCCTTCATCAGGGTCGGGAGTACGGAGCCGTAGACGATCAGGTCGTAGCCATCGAAGAACATGATGAACGAACAGCACAGAAGCAGGATCATGTGGAATTTGGTCAGCGGTGCTCCTGCCATGAGGGAGCCGGGGGTGGAGTGCGTCATTGCGATTCCTTACCTGGGGTTGGGAGGTATAGATGCCCGATGGCAGCCCGAATGGACTGCAGCAGGCGGTGAAAGGGTGGAGAGGGCCCCGCGGGGGTCCGTCGCAGCCGAGCCCAGGGAAGTGGGCACGGGCGCGGTAGGGTGTGGCGGTTTAGATACTCAGTCAGCAGTGATTCGCGTATCGATGAGGAACGGGCCCGTTCCTTCCAGGGCTTCCTTGTACGCCAGTACGAACTCTTCCCGGGTTTCACTTCTGATTGCTGGAACGCCGTAGCCTTCGGCGATGGCGACAAAGTCGATCCTGCCAAGTTGAAGGCCCGGCACATCGGGTACGCCCATGCGTTGTGCGAAGGCGGCCAAGGCCCCGTAGCTGGAGTTGTTGACGATGACGAAGACCGTGCGGGTCTGGCGTTGAGCGGCGGTGTACAGGGCGGTGATTCCGTAGTTGGCCGAACCATCGCCCACCGTGGCCACGACGGTCTTTGAGGGATCACCCAATGCCATGCCTACTGCTGCGGGGAGGCCGAAGCCGAGACCGCCTGAGGCGGGAAAGTGGTACATGCCCGGGCGGTCGATGGCGATGCGCTCAAGGTATTCGAGGTCGAGAGTTGTCGTCTCATTGACGTACGCAACGTCGGTGCGGGCGTTGGCGTTTAGTACTTCGAGGACCTCAGTGCCGGTCATACCATCCGGCGAGGTTTTGGCAGGTGGAAGGACGCGGGTACCGCGCGGTCCCCGCCGCCGGCCGCGGTCCTTGACGCTCTCGGAGAGAGTCCTGGCCGCCTCGGCTACGTCAGCGACGATCGCGCGGCCGTACGGCGCACGCGTTGCTTCACGGGGGTCCTGGGTGAGTTGGACCACCTGTGTTCCGGCAGTGAGGTAGTGTCCCGGCTCCCAACGGTGGTACCGGAAGACCGCCGCGCCCAGAACAAGAACCACATCGTGATCCGCCAGGCGCTCCCGCACGGAAGAGATGCCCGGAACCAGGACACCGGCAAAGTTGGGGTGCGTAGTGGGGAAAGGACAGCGCGAGGGGGAAGGGGCGACGTAAACGGAAGCGTCGGTCTTCTCCGCGAGGGAGATAACGTCGTCGAAAACACCGGCGTCAAGGACCGCAGCTGCGTCTACTTGGGGACCAACGACGAGGGCGAGATTCTTTGCCCCATCCACGAGGGAGAGGAGTTCCTGGGTTAGTCCTGGTGTGAGGCCCCCTGCCGACGAGACGGAACGGGTGTTCAGCAGGACATCGTCTTCAAGGGCTGTCTCGGCCCAGTCGTCGAGCGGGACTGAGACGTACACCGGCCCGCAGGGCTGGGTGGACGTCTCAAAAATGGCCTGAGCCAACGTCCGCGGTACGTCAGCAGGGGAGAGGGGCTCGTGCGAGTACTTCACAAGCGGTGCCGGCAGCATGGCGGCATCCGCGCTGGCAAGCATCGTCTCCTGGCCCACAGTTCGCCGCACCTGCTGACCCGCGAGGATGACCATCGGCGTGTGCCCGTATCGAGCGTTCGTCAGGGCGCCCATGGCATTGCCGGACCCCGAAGCCGCGTGAAGATTGACCAAGGCTGGACGGCCGGTAGCCCGGGCATAGCCCTCCGCCATGCCGACAACCACCTGCTCGTGCAGGCCAAGGACAAAATCGAAGTCTTCGTTGAGGCCCGCCAGAAAGGGGAGCTCATTTGACCCGGGGTTCCCGAAGACGGTTGTCATGCCATGGGCACGGAAAACGTCCAGGCTGGATTCCAAAACAGTCTTCTTGCGGGTCACCGGCGTCCTCTTTCAATGTGTTGCGAAGCCCCAGCAGTAATTGGGACTCGGGATCTGCAGGAGGCCAACGCATAACATGCCGCCTCTTCGCCTAGTCCGAGTTTCGGTCCCGGGCCTCACTAGAAAGGCTAAGTGACATCAATCACCCAGGTCTAATAAAGATTCAGGCATGTATTCATAGGTGGTACCTATGGGTTTGCGACGCGGTCTCCGGACCTAAGTTCCTGTCAGGAGGCCTGCATTCTTTTGATCGCCCAGTCGACAAACCAGGATGTCGCCGATGAAGACCTGTCCAGCGCTGCATGCGCACGGACTGGGGCAGCGAACTCGTCGCTGGGCAAAGCCCTGACCTCAAGGCCCCATCGACTGATCCAGTCAGGCGTGACAACCTCCGGAACGAAGGCGACCAAGTCCGAGGCGGAAAGGATGCCAGGAATCGCTGAAAAGCCTGAAAGATACACAGAACCTGGTACCGGCGGCGGCAATAGTGACTGCATAAGGGCATGCCCTGTTGTCCCGCGCACAACGATTCGCGGAAGTACAGTCAGTTCCTCGAACGTTGGCTTCTCACCGGTGAATCGGTTGGGGCGGGAAACACAGACGTATCGATCCCAACGGATCACCGAGGTGAACAGCGACTCTGCAAGCAGGTTTGACGAAACGGCAAGGTCCAGTTGGCCCGAGGCAAGGTCCTGACCTGCCGTTTCTGTATTGAGGTTGGCTACATCGAGGCTGCAGTGTGGGGCTGCTGCAGCAAGACCGGATACCAGTGCCGGAAGGAAGACCGCTTGCCCCAGGTCAGTCAGAGCGATTCGAAACGTGGTCTGTGCCGTAGTGGGGTCAAAGCTCGTGAGTCTGTTAACTGCCGCATCGGCAAGCTTCGGTAGCGTGCCAATCTCCTCGTATAGCTGCAGTGCCGAGCGGGTAGGAGCGATTCCGCGCCCTTCCCGCCGGAACAGTGGCGCGCCCGTGAACCGGCTAAGCCTGTTTAGCCCCTGAGTAACGGATGGTTGGGAAATCTTCAGCCGCTCGGCGGCTCCCGTCACTGAGCCTTCTTCGATAACCGCCGCAAACACCCGGATAAGGTTCAAATCCACAAAGAACGCCTCTCCTTAGCCATAAGGGGCTCCAGGCTCAGAGTAGCAACCTGCTGCCGAAGCGCGAACACCGGGTTCTGCAGTCATTTGATCCATGGAGCCCCCGTCAATTTCTCACGTACAACTGGACTACGCCATGACTGCACCATTCGACTCACTCAGGTGACGGAGAAGTGCCTCGTAAAGGCGCGGCTTACTTGGCTTTCAGTCAGGAGCCGATATTGAAGAATCCGTCAGCCTCAACAGGGCGTCACTGCCCAAAAGGAAGAGTGTCGCATTGTCCACACCCTGGGCTGTGGATCGGCTCATATTGTCCTTGTACTACAGCGGTCAGGAAAACAAGGGACGACGGCGGGAATCCCGCCGTCGTCCCTTGTTCGGTCTTTAGGCTCTATAGGCCCACTGTGCGAGCAGCCGCCCTTGGGCATCGTACTTTTGGACGGCCAGTCCTGGCCCTTGGTAGCTCATGCCGGCTAGAGGGTTGTGGTGGTCGTAGGTGAAGGCGATGAGTGGCCCACTTGAAGCGACATCGTGCAGGTGAAACCGGGTTTGTCCGGCCCCTTCGCGGGCCAAGGCGCTAACTTCCTCCAGACCTTGGTATGTCTTGTCGAGATCGACGATGTTGTATTGAACGTCGTCGTGGAAAGTGGCGATCAGGGGTTCCGCGTCTCCGTTGTTGTAGGCCGCCATCACGGTTCGGACTGTTTCGGAGAGGGTGCTCACGACGCCGCTCCTGCTTTCCCTGGGGGTGCCGTTTTCAGGCCGCTGTCATGCCCTTCTTCGATGTTTTCCTGATTCGTTGGGGTGCGGGGGATGGCAAGGGCAGCGAGTGCCCCGGCTACCGCGACGCCTGCGATGAACAAGAGGGGGACGATGACATTGCCGGTCCAGTCCTGACCGAGCCCCATGACGTAAGGGCCAAGGAAGGACCCTATGGAGCCCACGGTGTTGATCAACGCGATGCCTGCGGCGGCCGCCGTCATGCCCTTGAGTTGGAGGTTGGTGACCGCCCAAATAATGGGGCCGGTGGCGGTAAAGAGTGCACTTGCGAGGGATATTCCGATGAGGGTGGGGACCAGTTGATCGCCGGTGGCCACACTGGCGACCAGTCCCAGTGCGGCCAGTACCATGCCCGTGACCAGTACCCGCCGGTGGGCCTGGCTGCGGTCGCAGTAGATGCCAAGGGCGATGGTCGCCACGACAGCGACTGCGAACGGGACGGAGGACAGATAGCCGATCGTCATTACATCCGTTACGCCGGTGTTCTTGATGATGGTTGGTATCCAGAAGACGACGGCGTAGATGCCTATGTAGTTGGCTGCCAGGATGACGCCGAGGAGCCAGACCCGCCTGTTGGTGATGGCCTTCTTGAACTGCGTTGTTGCTTTCTCACGCGCGCCGGCCGGGCCGAGGCTTGCCGCAATGGCGGTCTTTTCCTCATTGGTGAGCCACGCGGCGTCCTTCGGTGTGCTGGCGACGGCAAAGAAGAAGATAATGCCAAGGAGGGCTGCCGGAATGCCCTGGATCACGAAGAGCCATTGCCAGCCTGCGATACCTGCGAGTCCCCCCAGGCTGGACATGACCCAGCCGGAGAGGGGGCCGACGAACATGCTGCCGATGGGTCCTGCGATAACCAGCAGTGCCAGGGCCTGGGCGAGGCGTTTGCGTGGGAACCACTGGGATAGGAAGTAGACCATGCCTGGGTAGAAGCCGGCCTCTGCGATACCGAGGAAGATCCGGGCAATGTAGAACTGTTCAGTGTTTTGGACGAAGCCGGTAGCGATGGTGACAACGCCCCAGGTGACCATGATGCGGGCGATCCACATTTTTGCGCCGACGCGTTCGAGGATCATGTTGCTGGGCACTTCAAAGAAGATATAGGCGAGGAAGAAGATCCCGGCGCCGAGCCCGTAGGCAGCTGCCGAGAGACCGATGTCGGCACTCATTTCGAGCTTTGCGAAGCCGATATTGACCCGGTCGATGATGGCCACGGCGTAACAGATGGAGGCCAGGGGCAGGATTCGCCAGGCGAGTTTCTTGTAGAGGGTGGTTGGCAGGTCCCCGGTGCCTTCTGAAGCTGTGTTGTGGGTGTACGTCATTGTACGGACTCTTTCGCTCGTCAGTGGGTTGTGTTGTGTGCTGGATGCAGGGCGGGGAATGTCCACCAGGTGTCGGGCTGCCACTCTGCCGATTCCCATGCCTGCCGTTGTTGCTGCCGGGGGTCCGGGATCACTGTTGGGGTGGTGTCCAGCAACATTGTCCACCGTTCTGTTCGCCGGTATTCCGGCCAGAAGGGCAGGTCGTGGCTTTCGGGTTTTCCGTGGTGGATGAAGGTTGTCCACGCCTGCCGGATTCCTGATGCCAGAGTCTGTAACGCCGGTTCTGCCGCTTCGAGTCCGATGTCCCAGACGAAGGGAACGTCGGCGCCATGGAACCCCCACTTCTCCTTGGGGGCGCCGGAGCTTGGAGCATCGAAGCGGTAACGCCAGCAGGACGCGTGTTCGGACTGGCTGTCGAGCAGCCGAATGGTGGGGATGCCGTACCGTTCGTCGGCCAGCACGGCGCAGTGTAGGCGGCGCTCGTCCGCCTCTGGGAAGGCGCTCCGGTAAATGTCCAGCACTTGTTCTGCTTCGTCCCCGAAGATCTCCTGTAGGACGCGTGGTGACTGTTGCGATGCACACGGGTCGGCGAGGTCGTAGCTTCCGGCCTCGTTGGCTGTCACGCCGGCCATGATGTTGATCCCCCTGGCGCGGCCCTTGGCGAAGGCGTGGACCGGGGCCTCGGGAAGAATGAGTCCGTCTACGGTTGGGCGCCAGACCCAGGTTGCCCTGACGCCGGCGGCAATCTCCTGCTGTGCGGCGAGGATTGTCTCAACGGGCATCGTTAGGAGCTCCGTGGCATCCGCAGGGCTAAGGCCGAGGGTGCGAAGCAGTGCAGCGGTGACCTGCTCTGCGGTGTCGGGGGTGTTGAGGTGCTCGCCGCCACTTTGAATGATTCCGCGGTGGAACAGGCCCTCGGCCATTGGCGAGGCCATCAGATTGACCACGCTCTTGGCCCCGGCGGAAACACCGGCGATGGTGATGCGTGAAGGGTCTCCCCCGAATGCGGCCACGTTGTCCCGGACCCATTTCAGTGCAGCGATCTGGTCCAGTAGGCCTGCGTTCGCCGACGAGGCGTACTGCTCGCCGAGGAGGTGGTCCAGCTTGAGGAAGCCGAGGGCTCCCAGCCTGTAGTTGACGGTGACCACGATGGTGCCTTCGAGGGCGAGGGCTGTCCCGTCGCCGATAAAGTTGGCTCCTGATCCCCAGGTGTATCCGCCGCCGTGGAACCAGACCAGAACCGGACAGGGCGAGTTTGCCGACTGCGTCGGTGCGGTGATGTTGAGGAAGAGGCAGTCCTCACCCATGGGCGAGTCATCGTCCGACGGCGTTGCCCCGCCAGGCGGCACGAGCTCGGCCGCGAGCACCTGCGGGGCACGCGTTGGAAACGTGGTCACGTCCAGAATGCCCTCCCACGGCTCTGCCGGCTGGGGAGCCTGCCACCGCAGGGCTCCGGTCGGGGGAGCGGCGTACCGTATCCCGCGCCAGCTGATGGTGTCATCGTTCGTGACCCCGCGAACTGCTCCCTGACGCGTCATTGCGACTGTGCCTGTCATTGCTTTTCCTTCACTAGGTATCGACTTCGTCAACAATCGTGTGCTGGGTCACGTGTTTCCGACAATGATTTCTGGATAAGTGGAAGAATCAGCCAAAAGTCTGGCGGAAAGTCTAGAGTTGGAGGTGACAAAGAAGTCGTAAAAGGGAGCGGGAAATGGATGTGCTGGATGAGCTGGACCAGCGGATTGTCGGCGCCCTCCAGGTAGACGGGCGCGCCTCGTGGGCGAAAGTGGCCGCAGCATTGGGGGAGGCCGAACGGACGGTGGCGCGGAGGGGCTCCGAGCTCCTCCGGGACGGGCGGGTGCGGATACGCGCGTTGCCGAATCCGAGCCGCTTCAGGCATCTGGAACAGTTTGTGTTGAAGGTTGCCTGCAATCCGGGCTCAGCAGGAATCGCCGCTGCGGCCCTCGCGCGACGGCCGGAGACCTTGTACACCTACATCCTCACCGGTTCGGCGGATTGTGCGGCGGAGTTTTCCAGCCCTGCTTCCAAGTTTGCAGAGCTGCTCATCCGGGACATAGGGAGCATCCCGGGGGTGAGGTCGGCCGCCACGTATCCGGTCCTCAGCTATCCCAGGACCATGCATCAGTGGAATCCCGGCGTCCTGACGCCGGCGGAGATTGAGGCGATGGGCGGAACCCGGTACTCGGAGGCTCCCACCGCCCTGGAGCACGTGGAGCAATTGGGCAAAGAGGACCGGCAGATTCTCCGGGCACTGGAACGCGATGGCCGCGCCAGTTATGAAGAACTGGCGCGTATCACTGGGCTCTCAGTGCAGACCGCCCAGCGCAGGGTGGAGCGGATGCGGCGCGAGGGCACATTGTTCATCCGTGCGGTCTTCGAGCCTGCGCTGCTCGGTTTGCCGGTGGAGGTTCTGCTGTGGGTCAAGGTGCCGTTTCCGGAACTGGACCGTGTCGAAGCGGAAATGCTTCCTTCTTCGTCAGTACGGTATGCCGCGGTCCTCGCCGGTGACTTCCAGCTTGTTGTCGATGCCGTATTTCCAAGCCGCGCAGCACTTTCTACCTATCTAAAAGGGGCTGAGTGGGCCACGCGGGCGCAGGCCATCGAGCCTGCCGTGGTGGTAGACGCGTTGAAGCGCAGCGGAACGATGGCGTTGTCGTTCGGCGAGGACCTCGGCGGGTACAGCTCCTGACAGGTTTGCCGTCGTGGCCGCTGTGGCAACACGACTTCCAGGCACTACGCCAATGTGTTCAGCGTTTCCTGCTCGGCGGCGATGGTGGTGTTCCCGCCGTGGCCGGTGCGGACCACGGTGTCGGCCGGGAGGGTCAGGAGCCGTTCGCGGATGGAGGCGAGGATGGTGGGGTAGTCGCTGTAGGACCGTCCGGTGGCGCCTGGGCCGCCGTTGAACAGCGTGTCCCCGGTGAAGACCGTCCCCTCGCTTTCCAGGTGGAAGCAGGTGGACCCGGGCGAGTGGCCGGGTGTGTGGATTGCCTTCAGGGTTGCCCCGCCCACCTGGAACACGTCGCCGTCGGAGTGGTAGTGGTCCGGTTTGGCGTCCGGGTAGACCTGCTCCCAGAGCACCAGGTCCTCCTTGTTCAGGTGGATCGGTGCGCCCAGGGCATCGGCGACTTCGCGTGCGGCGCCGATGTGGTCGTTGTGCGCGTGCGTGAGCAGGATGGCCTTCACCTTCCGGCTGCGGACCTGGTTGATGATCGCGGCGGCGTCGTGCGGCGCGTCGATGATGATGCATTCCTCGTCATTGCCCACGATCCAGACGTTGTTGTCCACGTCCCAGGTGCCGCCGTCGAGCGAAAATGTGCCGGAGGTGACCAGGTTTTCGATGGTGACGCTCATGCGGACGCCCCGGCCGGCTGGACCTCGACGACGGAGCGCAGCACCTTGCCCTCGTGCATCTTGCCGAACGCTTCCTCGACCTGGTCGATGGTGATCCGCTCGGACACGAACGCATCCAGGTCCAGGTTGCCCTGCTTGTAGTGCGAGACGAGCATCGGGAAGTCACGGGACGGAAGGCAGTCGCCGTACCAGGAGGACTTCAGCGACCCGCCGCGGCCAAAAACATCCAGCAGCGGCAGTTCCAGCGTCATCTCCGGCGTCGGGACACCCACCAGCACCACGCGGCCGGCAAGGTCGCGGGCGTAGAAGGCCTGCTTGTAGGTTTCAGGGCGGCCGACGGCGTCAATCACCACGTCCGCTCCGTGGCCTCCGGTGAGGGCACGGATGGCTTCCACGGCGTCCTCCTGGCGCGAGTTCACGCCATGGGTGGCACCGAGCGACTTGGCCATGTCGATCTTGTTGTCGTCGATGTCCACGGCGATGATCGTCGTGGCACCGGCCAGCCTGGCCCCGGCGACCGCAGCGATGCCCACGCCGCCGCAGCCAATGACGGCCACGGATTCCCCGCGCTTGACCTCGCCGGTGTTGATCGCGGCGCCGATGCCGGCCATGATGCCGCAACCCAGCAGCCCCACCGCGGCTGCGTCAACGTCCGGGTCCACCTTGGTGCACTGCCCGGCGGCCACCAGCGTCTTCTCGGCGAAAGCGCCGATGCCCAGGGCCGGCGAAAGCACGGTTCCATCCTCCAGGGTCATCTTCTGCGTGGCGTTGTGCGTGTTGAAGCAGTACTGCGGCTGGCCCTTGGCACACGCACGGCACTGCCCGCAGACGGCACGCCAGTTAAGGATCACCCGGTCGCCGGGGGCCACGGACGTGACGTCGGGGCCGACAGCACTGACCACACCGGTGGCTTCATGGCCCAGGAGGTACGGGAAGTCGTTTCCGATACCGCCCTGCTTGTAGTGCAGGTCGGTGTGGCAGACGCCGCAGGTCAGGATGTCCACCAGCGCCTCCCCCGGCCCCGGATCCGGCACCAGGATGGTCTCCAACGACACAGGGGCGTTCTTCTCCTTAACCACAACTGCTTGGACTTTATGAACCATGAATGTGCACCTTCGTTTGCGTTCTTGCTGTTGAACCGGGGCGGATCAGATGTCTTTAGTGTCGAGATGCCAGATTCTGTGGGTCCCGACGCTGAGAAGCTGGCGGTCACCACTGGAGATTCTGCGGACCCAGATCACGCCTATCTCTGCTGCTGTTTCTTCTACTTGGAGCCCGTCTTGGTAGAAGAGGTCTTCTGAGACGGCAACCCTGTCGCCGGCCCGGAGCATGGACCAGTCCTTTACCTCAACTGCACGGGTGTGGCGGTTCAAGTAATCCTCCGCAATGTCGATTGGCACTACTGGGTCGCTGTATCTAGCGTGCGGCCCTTAGCCTTGGCCTTCCGTGGTGGGGGCACCGCCTGCGGCGGTGCCCCCACCAGTCAGTGGTGTTTTAGCCGTTGATTACCTGGGGGACGCCGAGGTGTTTGAGTCCTTCGACGCCGAATTCGAGGCCGTAGCCGGATTGTTTTGCGCCGCCGAAGGGGATGCGTGGGTCGACGGCGCCGTGTTTGTTGATCCAGACGGTGCCGGCTTGGATGCGGGCGGCGACGTTGCGGGCTGTTGCCGGGTCTGAGGACCAGACGGAGGCGCCGAGTCCGACGTCGAGGGCGTTTGCTTTCTGGATTGCTTCGTCGATGGTGCTGTAGCGGATGATGGGCAGGGCGGGGCCGAATTGTTCTTCGGCGACGAGTGGGTTGTCGTTGTCAATGTCGGCCACGAGGGTGGTGGGGTAGAAGTAGCCGGGCTGGTCAGTGTCCGGGTTTCCGCCGAGGAGGACGCGGGCTCCGGAGGCTTTGGCGGCCTCCACGAGGTTCGCGACGATCTCGTATTGTGCCTTGTTCTGCAGCGGTCCGAGGACGTTGTTTTCGTCCAGGCCGTTACCCATTGGCATGGCCTTGGCCACGTTGGTGAGTTCGTCGCAGACGGCGTCGTAGATGTCGTCGTGGACGTAGAGGCGTTTCAGGGCGGCGCAGGTTTGGCCGGTGTTGATGAAGGCGCCCCAGAACAGGCCTTCGGCGATGGCCTTCGGGTCGGCGTCGGGCAGGACGATGCCGGCGTCGTTTCCTCCCAGTTCCAGGGTGAGCCGCTTGACGGTGTCCGCGGAGGATTTGATGATCGCTTTGCCGGTGGCGGTGGAGCCGGTGAACATGATCTTCCCGATGGCGGGGTGCGAGGCGAGGGCCTCGCCTACATCGCGTCCGCCGGAGACTACGGTGAGGAGCCCTTCGGGCAGGGCTTCGTTGATGGTTTCAACGAGGGCAAGCACGCTGAGCGGGGTGTGTTCGGAGGGTTTGACCACTACGGCGTTGCCCATTCTCAGGGCGGGGGCGACCTGCCAGACGGTGATCATCATGGGCCAGTTCCACGGTCCGATGGCCCCGACGACGCCGATGGGCCGGTAATGCAGCTCGGCGCGTGTTTCACCGTCATCGACCAGGGTTTCGGCTTCGAGCGGTGTCCCGGCGGCGGCGCGGAGCCAGGCCGCGCAGGCGCCGACTTCGAAGCGGGCGTTGGGGCCGTTCAGCGGTTTGCCCTGCTCGCGGGACAGCAATTGGGCGAGTTCCTCGGCGCGGGCTTCGATGGCGTCGGCGGCCTTCAACAGTGCAGCGGACCGTGCCTCGTGGCCGAGCTCGGCCCAGCCGGGCTGGGCGGCGACTGCCACGTCAATGGCGTGCTGCAGGTCCGCCACCGTGTGGACGGGCGCGTCGCCGACGGGTTCACCGGTGGCGGGATTGAAGATGGTCCGGGCAGCAACGGAGCCCTCGGTCAGGACAGGTGTGGTGTTCATGGCATTCTCCTCATTGAGTGGTTAGTTGTTGTTCCGTGTGAATCCGGGATGGTCACCATTGGTTTGATCAGTAGGGCCGTCGAGTGTTTCCAGTGCCAGACGGAGTTGCTCGATCATGTGTTGGGCGTGTTCGAGTTCGAAGACGAGCGGTGGCCTCATTTTGAGGACGTTTTCGTGGCGACCGATCTTTCCGATGAGAACGCCGCGGGAACGCATCTCTTCTGTGAGTGCCTTGGTGGCGGCGGGGTCCGGCGTCGCATCGTCGGGATTGACGATTTCCAGGCCAAAGAAGAGGCCCCTGCCGCGTACGCCCTTGATCCTGGGGTTGCCCTTAGTAAGGGCTGCGAGTTCGTCAGCGATGAACTTGCCGAGTTGGTGTGCATTTTCAACAAGCCCGTTCTCTTCCATGACCTGGAGCACAGCAAGGCCGGCTGCCGACGAAACGGGGTTTCCAGCAAATGTGTTGAAGTAGGTGTTGTTTTCCCCGAATTCCTCCATCAGTGCGTGCGTGGTGATGACGCCACCTACGGGGTGGCCGTTGCCCATCGGCTTGCCAAGTGTCACCAGATCAGGGGTGGTGCCGAAAGCCTGGTGGCCCCACATGTGGTTGCCGGTCCGTCCGAAGCCTGACTGGACCTCGTCCGCGATGATCAGTCCGCCGGCAGCACGGACCCGGTCGGTGACTGCCTCGATGTAGCCGTCGGGGGTCTGCAGGAGTCCCTCGGTTGAGAACAGCGGGTCATACAGGATGGCTGAGACGCCGTAGCCTTCGGCCTGGAGCGAGGAGATGGCTGCGTCGACGTCGCGCAGCGCTTCCTGGAGGAGGCGCTTTCGTTTAGCCGGTGTCAGCCCTGCTGCGTCCGGAATACGAATGGGGCGTACGTGGGCGCCGAGGGGTTCTTTGACCTGGAGGCCGGTGGTCAATTCGGCAAGGGTCGTGGTGTTGCCGTGGTAGCTGTGGTCCGAAATAAGGATGCCGGTGTTGCCGGTGTGTTGCCGTGCGATTCGCAGCGCGAGCTCGTTTGCTTCTGATCCGCTGTTGGTGAAGAACACCCGCTCCAAGGGGGAATCGAAGAGCGCCAGCAGCTTTTCGGCGTACTCAACGACGCGTGAGTTGAGGTACCTCGTGTGGAGGTTGACGGTCTGCAGCTGGGTTGTGATTGCTTCGCGGACGACGGGGTTGGAGTGTCCGACGTGGGGAACGTTGTTGTAGACATCCAGGTAGGTCTTGCCGGTGGCGTCGTGGACCCACACGCCCTCGCCGGCCACGATTTCCAGGGGAGTGGCATAGAACAGCGGGGAGTGGCGCCCGATGGTGCGTTCGCGGCGGTTAATGAGACCTTCCTGGAGGAGTGCGTCGGGTGCCGGTTCTGTGGCTGTTTCGAGTGTCATTGCTGTCCTTGGCCGTTGGTGCGGATTTGAGTCCGGAACATGAGTCGGTGGGTGTTGCCGGGGTCGGACGGTCGATGGCCGGCCCCGGCAACCGGTTAGAGGGCTTGGGCGCCGGCAGTAGCGACCAGGTGGTCGTTTTCCACGGTGCTGCCGCTGACACCGATGGCGCCGATGGTCACCCCGTTTTTGGTCAGTGGGATGCCTCCGGGAAAGGTGATCAGGCCGCCATTGGAAACTTCGATGTTGAACAGCGGTCCGCCGGGCTGCGAGATGGAGCCGATGTCTCCGGTGGGCATGTCGAAGTAACGGGCCGTGCGTGCCTTTTTGATGGCGATGTCGATACTGCCGAGCCACGCACCGTCCATGCGGGTGAAGGCCTTGAGGTTTCCGCCGGCGTCTACAACGGCAATGTTCATCAGGGTTTCCGAGGCCAGGGCTGCCTCTCGTGCCGCTTCAACTATCTTGTGTGCTTCTTGCTGTGTGATGTCGTTCATCTGTTGCTCCGAAATCTTTTCCTGTTTATGGGCGTAGTCGTATCGACTGGTGTAGAGCCAGCCTTGGTTAGGCGCTAACGCGCGGCGGGGGGTGTTAGACGAGAGCTGCTGGTTTTGCGGCTGCCTTTATTAGGTCGGGGAAGTCAGGGGCTGTTATTTCGGTGATCAGCCCTTCCCAACAGGTACGCAGTTCCCCTGCGTAGTCGGCGTCGTCGTTGGGCGCAGCGTTCCCCATTGCGGTGATCCACAGTCCACTGTTGGACCAATGAGCCACCGCCATGAAGAGCCTGGCGCGGGCCATTTTTACTGGGTCAGTGTTGCCGAAGTAGGCCTCGAAGAGTGCCTGTGCCTTCTCTTTCCCGAATCCGTTTTGCGCTGCAATAAATCCAATCTCGTAGCACGGGTCCGAGTTGCCGGCGAGGTCCCAGTCGATAATGTTGTAGTTCATCGAGGAGGTGTCCTTGATGATGTTTGCATCCCAAATGTCCAGATGGCAGGGAACAAACTGGGACGGATCCAGGGCCAGGACGGTCTCCAGACGGTCCATCAGGGCCTGGATGGCTGACGTTCCGGGCGGCAGCTCGATACCTTGTCTTCTGGCGGCCTCCATCCTTTGTCGGGCCAGGTTGAAGGGGTTGATGTCGTTGAGGAACCGGCGGCCGGAGTGATGAAGCCGTTGAAGGGCAGGGACGAGTCGGGTGACGGAGTCATCGTCGTCGCTTAGCCTCGGGTGGCCTCCCGGAACAAAGTCGAGAGCCAGCGCCAAGGGTTCGTTTGAGACTGTTATGACGGGCGCGCCTACGCCGATCTCGGCGGCAATTCTCGTGTTTTCCAGAACAACGTGGGCGGCGGGCAGAACTCCTACCGTTTCCCAGTAGTTGTTCCAGAGCTTGACGACGCAACGACGGGAACCGTCCTCGACGAGGTAGTTCTTATGGGCCTGGCCGCCGGAGAGGGAATGTGCGGTGACGTGACAGCCACCCCAGTCGGGGTTCGTCGAAAGCACCGCCTCAATGCTGGTGATTTCGGTATCAGGGACGATGGTCATTAGGATTGGATGTCCTTCGATGTTCGAATGCAGGTGCACTGTGTTGGGGTCGGAGGTTGTCCTGGCTGCACTGTTCGCACTGTTTCACGAGCTCCCACAAGCTCTGTAACGGTGCGGTCAGGACATCTGCCGGTGTCACTGTTTACGCCTTTGCTGTGGCGAAGCGTGAAGGCAGGAACAGGTTTGTTTCGGGGCGGGAAACGCCGTCGACATGATCGGCCAGCATTTCACCAACAACCGCTGCATAGCGGAACCCTCGGCCCATGTCTCCGGTGCCGATGACGACATTGGACGACTCCGGGTGTCCACCGATAACCCAATGGCCGTCCTCCACCTCAGACCACATGCATACGGTGGTCGATACCGGGTTGGTGTCGATGTCCGGAAGCCTGGCGCTGAGGACTTCCTGGATCCGTTCGAGGTCTCCGGGCCTGAGGTCCTGACTGAGGTCCTCGGGATCGATCCAGTTTCCCTTCCCGGGGACAGAGAACTTCCATTCACCGTTAGGCTCGGAGCAACCGTAAGCCGGTGCCTCGTCCGATCCTGGGGGCTTGGCGAAGTAGATGGCCGGCTTCGGTGGCCCGTCCTGGCGGAAATTGGCCAGCACCTGACGGTCCACCTTGTAGGGCAGATCCAGTTGCATCAAATGGTTGGCGCGGGCACCCACGGTGACGACGACCTTGTCGGCTGAATAGTTACCCTGATCGGTGCTCACGACGATGCCCGAAGCGCTCTCATCCCAGCCTTGAACCGCTTCTCCCGTGCGCAGGGTTGCGCCGAGCCGGCGAGCCTCCGACTGCAGGGCCTTGATGGCGGGGTGGACGAGGGCAACGGTGCCGTTTGGCTCCCATACGGCGACTTCGTCGTCTTTAATCGTGGCCCAAGGGAACCGCTTCCGTGCCGTCGACGCGTTGAGGGCATCGTACTCAAAATCGGACGCGTTCAGGGATGCCACCGTTTTGTCGAACCACATTGATCCGGGTTCGCCGACGAACACAGTTCCCGAACGTTCCAACAGCCGGGTCCCGGTTTTCGCGGCCAACTCGTCCCACAACTCAAAGGTCCGCTTTGTGAAGGTGGTGTACTGGGCTCCTGCACTGCTGGATTGCCGGGCCAGCCGTGTGGCGCCTCCGTGCGAGCCGTGCATGTGTGGCGGTGCGAACTTATCCAGGCCGAGCACGGACTTGCCGCGGGCTGCCAAGTGCCACGCCGCCGATGAGCCCCAGGGGCCCAATCCAATGACGATGACGTCGTAGTGTTGTGTTGACACAAATTCCTCCGTTAGTGGTTTTCGGACCCTTGGCGGGTCAGACAGTGGCTCGTACTAGAAGTCCGTCCATGAGCAACCGGATAGCCGCGACCGCTGGCCCGGCGTTCGCCGGCTCACGTGCTGCAGCAGCCCCGGCAGCGCGGATCGCCCCGGTTATCGTTGCAGCCAAGGCCTCAGTCGGTGCGTCCTCCGGCAAGGTGCCGCTGTCCTTGGCATCCTTCAGATCCCGCGCAATGAGCTCTTCGAAAGAGCGGGAAGTCGAGCCCATGACGTCCGATAGTGCTGACACCAGGTCCGGTCCCATCACCCCGTAGAACCGGCCCTTGGGCTCCTTTGTCGCCTCCACCAACGCCGTGGCCAGCGCCGTGATTCTTGCACCGGGGTCCGTCAGGGGATCCCGCAAGCTGATCCCTCGTACGTACACGGCGTCGGCGATCCGCAGATAAACTTCGCGGACAATTTCGTCCCTTCCGCCGGGGAAGTGGGCATAAATGGTGCCCCTCGAAATACCCGCCTGCTGGCTGAGGACCTCGAGCGCGGTAGAGGCGTACCCCTCCGAACTCAGCAGCTCAGCTGCGGTGTCGAGAATGTCGCCGCGGGTTCTCATGCGGTTGCGTTCCCGAAGGGAGAGGGGCTTGTTGGAGGCACTCATTTCTGGTCCTTCGTGTGGGGTGCTGGTGATCTGCTTCACATGATTGCACATCAGATCCTAAAAGTGAACAGTCTGTGCAAACTTTGAAGAAGAGGTACGCGGCCGCTCCGATGCGGTTGAAAACATTGAACACTATGCCTAAGTTCTGAACTAGTCATGCAACAAACATTTAACGTGTTCTATTGCAGTACGAAACATTCAGTGTTTACCTTTTATGTATGAAACAGGTCACACCAGGCTTGGCTGGCCCTAACTCCCTTGAGGGCGTCCGGAACTTCCGAAGCCTCGGGGGACTGCCAACGCACGGAGGATCCCGTGTGGCTGAAGGCATGGTGTACAGGAGTGGACACTTCGGATACTCGACAGCCCTGGACCGTCAGAGGCTGGAGGCGGCACGCCTGCACTTCATGGATCTGCGAAGTCCTTGGGAATCCGACGCCGAAGACCGTTGCGTGCCTGCGCTAACGGCTGTACAAACGCCACTTCAGGCTCAAGACAGCAGGGACGCGTGCCTGTGGTCTGCGGTTCGCGAAGGTCGCGTGAGCGAGCTTGGCAGGACGCTGACTGCTGCGGAGGCTGAAGAGGTAATGCACCGGCTCTATGCCCGTGACATAGCCGGCAACCCATCGGTATTTGCCATTTTCCTTCAGTCATTGGCTCGAGTTGAGCTGCCAGTCGTCGTCCACTGCTCGGCAGGGAAGGACAGAACCGGATGGGCAATAGCCATCCTTTTGACCATCCTGGGAGTACCTGAAACCGCAATCCTCGAAGACTACGTTCAGAGTTCATTGCCGGAGAACCAATACCTCATCAGAGATTCCGCAGGCAGCGTCGCGCCCATCGACAGGCACCTGCGAACAGTCATCACACCCTTGCTGGAAGCGCGGCAAGGGTACCTCGAAGCCGCATGGCACAGCGTGGAGCACGCCTGGGGATCACGTCACTCCTACTTGGAAGACGGACTCGGCATCACTCCGGCGCTCACAAACAAACTCAAGGCACGGCTCCTCGTCTGAGGAAGCCCGACCACGGCTACGGCCATTATCTGCCCGAAAGAGAAAACCCATGATTGATAATGTCAGCGAGTTGCCGGCAACGACGCCGTCCAGCACACCTGTCCCACCGCAAGCAGGCCATCTCCGCTCAAATAAACTCGGCGTCTTCGCCATCGCCTTTTTCGTCATCGCAGCGGCGGCCCCCATGGCAGCCGTCGTGGGCACCGGTCCCGTGGTCTTTGCTGCGGTTGGACCGGCAGCCCCCTTGATCTACGCGATCGCTGCCCTGCTCATCGCACTCTTCGCCGTCGGATACCTGCGCATGAGCAGGTATGTCACCAACGCCGGCGGCTTCGTCGCCTACATCGCCAAAGGCCTAGGTACACCCTGGGCCACGGCAGGAGCTGGTCTGGCGCTGCTGATGTACCTCAGCTTGCAGGTCGGGCTCTGGTCGCAGTTCGGCGTCTTCGCCGGGCAGTTGCTGGAGAGCATCACGGGACTCTCCGTGCCCCCGCTCGTCTGGATTGTCGCGTTGCTTCTGATCTCCACGGCACTCACTATGCGGGGCGTCGACACGAGCATCCGACTCTTGGCCGTCCTCATCATTGGTGAAACGCTCGTAGTGGCTGCCCTCGTTATCGTGCTCGTTGCCAGCAAGGGGCCAGGAGTCTTCACATTCTCTGGCTTCACGCCAGAAAACCTCTTCAGCCCGGGCCTGGGCATTGCATTGCTGTTCGCCTTCCTGTGCTTCACCAGCTTCGAAGCAACCGTGGTTTTCTCTGAAGAAGCAATCAACCCCCGCAAGACGATCCCGCGGGCCCTCTACGCCGTGATTGCCTTTGTCGGAATTTTTTACACGCTCTCCATCTGGGTTATCGGAGGGGCCATCGGGGTGGACAACATCCAACAGGCGGCAACGGATGACCCTGCGGGATTCATCTTCAACCTCGCCTCCGAAAGTGGAGGGAGCGTCTTGAGCATGGCCATGCAGGTTCTCGTCGTGACCAGTTACCTCGCCATGCTGCTGGGCCTGATGAACATGTTCGCCCGCTACCTTTTCGCCCTCAGCCGTGCCGGAGTCCTGCCGGCCAGGCTGGCCACCGTTTCCAAGGATGGGAGTCCCGCCACCGCAGCCCTGGCCAACGGCGTGGCCGTCGGCATCGTCGTGGTTGCCTTCCTGGTCTTCGGCGCAGATCCGCTGACCGTCGTGTTCGCCTGGTTCAGCGCCTTGGCAACGGCAGCCTTCATCACCATCCTCATCGTGGCGTCCGTATCCATCGTCGTGTTCTTCTTCCGGACCAAAGACAACACCAGTATCTGGGCGACCAAGATCGCACCCACTCTCTCCACCCTGATCCTCTCCTACATCGGCTACGTGACGATCGAGAACTACGACTCCCTCATTGGGCCTGACAACGCCGCCGCGAAATGGCTGCTCGTCCTCATTCCCGCCGCGATGCTTGGCGGCCTGGTTTTCGGCAGGAGCAGACGCGACATCGACTACGCCAAAGAAGTAATCTGACGCGGATACCTTGCTGCCGCCCCTCTGGCGGCAGCAAGGTATCCGCCATCGTCGATGGGGAAAGCATTTCGGCATTGAAGCCACCAGAATGACGCGCAAAGGTACGCCGCACCCTTGTTTAAGTCGAAGGGTTAGTCCTTCATGAGACGGCAACAGCACACACTCCGAAACAGAACCGGGAGATCCAAATGACCCCCACACCAGTTGCAGTTATTACGGGCGGAGGAACCGGAATCGGAGCCGCCACCGCCGCAGCACTCCGGGGCCAAGGGTGGGAAGTTGTCATCTGTGGACGCCGGCGGGAAGCTATCGCCAAGGTCGCTGAAACAACCGGCGCCCACGCTATTGTCGCAGACGTCGCTTCGGTTTCCGATATGGAACGGCTGGTCGAGGACACCGTGGATCAATTCGGCACCATCAACGGCCTGGTACTGAATGCCGGAATTGTCCGTGCCGGCAGTGCCGGCGAGCTGTCCGATGAAGACTGGAACGCCATGGTCAGCACCAACCTCACCGGGCCCTTCCTACTAGTCCGTGCCGCCTTGCCGCACCTGATCAAAGCCAACGGCTCGATCGTAGGGGTGGCCTCGGCGGCCGCACTTCGGGCTACCGCTGGAATCGCCGGTTACGATGCCACGAAGGCCGGCCTTGCCATGTTGATGCAGTCCGTGGCCGTCGACTACGGACCGCGCGGGGTGCGCGCCAACGCAGTATGCCCTGGCTGGACCCGGACAGAGATGGCCGACATGGAGATGGGCGAATTCGCTGAACACAGCGGCATCGATCGCGAGGAAGCCTATAGCCTCGCCACAGCGTTCGTCCCAAGCCGGCGCCCGGCCGCATCCTCCGAGGTCGCCGATGTCATTGCCTGGCTGCTTTCCGATCAGGCCTCGTACGTCAACGCCGCCACGATCCCGGTGGATGGGGGACTGATCGCAGTCGAGCCCGGCGCCATCGCCTTCGACCCCCGGGT
This sequence comes from Arthrobacter sp. SDR-2R, assembly GCF_057747955.1. NCBI lineage: Bacteria > Bacillati > Actinomycetota > Actinomycetes > Micrococcales > Micrococcaceae > Arthrobacter > Arthrobacter sp. SDR-2R. Next base: position 2,887,724 of record NZ_CM173231.1, on the reverse strand, counting down.
CAGTATCTGCACCACTGGCACCGACGGACCCACCCCGGCGATGCAAGCGATTCCCTGACTAACCACTACAGCCCGTCTTTCACGAGTTAATTGGAAAAGGAGTGTGGACTTTGTCCACACTCCTGGTCCCGGACTATCCCGTACTGCCTCCAAATGCGCCCGTATTTCCGATGTTTTCGCGGGCTCCCAGTGTTTGCAAGGGCGAGAATGTAGTTCGAGTCCCACCTCGGGCACGACATATCCCTTCGTCAGAGGCGATTTTGCTTTGACGTGTTGACAACGCTTGGTTCTCGTCGCTCTGACGGGTTGGGCCGCGGGCTGGGGCCTGGCCGCCGCGGTGTCCTGTTCAGTTGTGTGGGGTGGCCGGGTTCAAGTCCTGGCTAGTGAGACTTCCGCCTTGCTTTGAGTGGGTTCTTGTGCGTCCTCGTTCCGGAATTGTCGGGTGGGCCTGGGGTCCTAGACCTATTCATGGGCCTGGGGAGTGGGCACGACATGACTCACGCGATCTCGCTAAAGAGCGCCTCGGGGAGGCGGTCTTAGGTGTGCTGGCGAGATTCGCGCCTCGGGTTTGTCCTGCCAAAGAGGGTGTGGACAGTTTACACACTTGAGTCTGCTTTATTGGAGGACCGAGAGGACTCGGGTCCAATGGCAGGTTGGGCTTTTACACCACTCGACCACAGTGCCTGAAAAGCGGTGCTTGGAGCGCAACGTGACTGCGGTTTGGGGCGGCTTGGTCCTATGAATGGCAGTGCTTCAGCCCGCTGCGTCTCGCCTCCGTATGCCCCTAGGCGGCCGTAAGAGGCAGCCAGGCCAACGCTCGCCTGCTGCCCGATTGTGTCGAAACGCTAGGGTTTCGAGGCGCGGAGGTTTCGAGACACGTTGAGTCGGGAAACATGCAATGCAGCTTCGGGTGCTAATTCGACTTTCGTATGCTGCGCATCCTCATCCAAGTCTGGACCGTCAGATCCATGCCGCTCTCCCGCCTGTAGGTCACGTCCTGCCGCGGGTGGAAAATTGCCGTTGCCACGAAGGTCATGCCTACACCTGTGCCGGCGGCGACTAACCATCCACTTCCTCCTGAGGCACGCGTGACGCCTCACCTCTGTACGCGGCGAGGACATACAGACCTGCTCTGGTCCAGTACACAGCCGTACTGTCCACCACGGTGACAGCCGATCTGTGGAACTCGGCTGCCGAGTTTGCTGACCGCCGCCTCGAACCTGCGCGAGTTATCAGCGGTCGGAATCGTTCCCCAGACACTCCGGCGGGGACCCAACTCGAGATGCGTCCTTCAGACGTGCACCAGGCCGGCCGATGGTGATGATTCCGGGCACGGTGCGGTAACAATGCCTCGACGCTTTAAGAAATCCTTTGCCCTCCCATCGCTTTAAGAAATCCTTTGCCCTCCCATCGCTCGCGGACCCGGCTTGGATGGTCACGGATGGGCCTCTCCCCAACGCCCTCTTCACAATTCGCCTGGAGAAGCCGTGTTGTCGGACGGTGCGCGGGTTGTTTGAGGACACATGGTGACGTCGCGTGACGGTGTACCGGCGGGTAGGTGTCGTGGAGTTGCCCTGCGTTGCCCGGTATTTCGCCACTTTCCGCAGCACGTCCTTGTGCGTCGGGTTTGCTCCGCGCGACGCCGTGTGATCTGCCGGTTACTCCCGGTTTCCCCGGATGAACGTCGCTCTTCTGCGGTGGTTTCTTCTCTGCTCTCATGGTGGACACAAGCCAGCCGGGCTAAGCCCTAGACCCGCACAACCCATCCCCGAAGCTCAGAAAGCCCTCCATGAGAAACCCGCACATATCCCGAAGAACCTTCTCCGTCCTTGGCCTGGCCGCGGCCATGTCCGTCTCCTTGGTGGTGTCCGGCTGTGGGGGTCCGGCGACCGCGCAGGGCGGTTCCGGAGCGCCCGAGGTCACGGAATTGCGTTATGAGGGCTCGGCCAACAGCGTCAGCCTTCCCGAGCTCGCCGAGGACCTCGGCTACCTGGGGAACGTGAAGCTGAACTGGGTGGGAAACACCATCAGCGGGCCGGCCAGCATTCAATCGGCTGCCACGGGTGCCACCGACTTTGGCGGTGCGTTCTCGGGTGCGGTGGTCAAGCTCATTGAGGCAGGTGCCCCGGTCACGGCGGTTATTAACTACTACGGGGAGGACGAGAAGACGTTCAATGGCTTCTACGTCAAGGACGACAGCCCGATCCGGTCCCCGCGCGATCTGATCGGCAAAAAGGTGGCCGTCAACACCCTGGGCGCGCACTCCGATGCAGTCTTGAACAGCTACCTGAAGAAGAACGGCCTCAGCCAGGAAGAGATCAAACAGGTCCAGCTCGTGGTCGTTCCACCAAACGACACCGAGGAAGCAATCCGCCGCGGCCAGGTCGACGTCGGAGTCCTGGGAGGCGTGCTCCAGGACAACGCCGTCGCCAAGGGCGGCCTCCGTTCCCTCTTCAGCGACTTCGAACTGTTCGGAACGTTCGCCGGCGGCCAGTACGTCCTGCGGAAAGACTTCATCCAGCAGAACCCCGAGACCGCGAAGATCTTCACCACCGGCATGGCCAAGGCCATCGAATGGGAACGCACCACACCCCGAGAGGAGGTCATCGCCCGCTTTACCAGCATCATCGAAAAGCGCCAGCGTAATGAAAGCACCGCGACGTTGAAGTACTGGAAGAGCGTTGGAGTGCCGGCCAAGGGAGCTATCACCGATCAGGACTTCAGCCGCTGGTCAGACTGGCTGAAGGACACCGGCATCGTCACGGGCGACATCACACCGTCTAAGTACTACACCAACGAATACAACGGATTGCTGAAGGCCTCATCATGACGCAGACCGCCGCACCCAAGATCAGCCTGCAGAACGTCGGAAAGACCTTCACCGTCAGGCCCACCAAGGACGCCCCGCTCGGTTCCACACTGACGGCCCTGGACGGGATCACCCTCGACGTCGTCGCCGGTGAGTTCCTCACCTTGGTGGGTCCCAGCGGGTCCGGGAAGACCACTCTCCTGGACCTCCTGGCCGGGCTTACCCGGCCGGATACTGGAAAGGTCCTGCTGGATGGCAAAGAGGTCACGGGGCCGGGCAAGGACCGGGCTGTCGTCTTCCAGCAATACGCACTGTTTCCCTGGCGCACGGCTGCAGCCAACGTCTCGTTCGGGCTGGAAGGCCCGGGACCGGACGGCAAACGGCTCAGCCGCAGGGAGCGTGCAAAGAAAGCCCGCACCTACCTGGACCTTGTGGGCCTGGCGGGCTTTGAAGACCGCTACCCGCACGAACTCTCCGGTGGAATGAAGCAGCGCGTGGCAATTGCCAGAAGCCTCGCCTATGAGCCGGATGTCCTGCTGATGGACGAGCCTTTCGCTGCCCTGGACGCCCAGACCCGCGAACAGTTGCAGGAAGAGCTGCTGAGGATCTGGCGAACCACCGGCAAGACCATCATCTTCATCACCCACGGCATCGATGAGGCGGTGTACTTGGGGCAGCGCGTCGCCGTACTCAGCTCACGCCCGGGCCGGCTCAAGGAAATCGTTCCGATCAACCTCGGTGACCGGACCGGTGACCGAGACGTTCGATCCGACGCGGTCTTCGTCGAGCACCGGCACAAGGTCTGGGCGCTCCTTCACGACGAAGTCCTCAAGGCCCAGCAGGCCGGCCACGCCAAGATTCTCCCCGATGGCACCGCACCCGATGAAGCCCCGCAACCTATCAGTGGAAAGGCAGCCTGATGAGCGCAACAACTCTGACCTCAGACGCACACTCCACCACCCAGGCCTCAACAACTCCCCAGGCCGGTGACGCGGCACCGCGCAGACTTGCCGTCCCTGCAACGGGTCTTTCCCTGGTCAAACGCGGTGCAGTGAACGGCGGCCGTGCCCTCTGGAGGGCCGGCGCGGTCCTGCTGTTCCTGCTTTTATGGGAACTCGGGCCCCTCTATCTCGCCCCCGACTCCACCCGGGTGTTCCTGCCGCCACTGCACGAGGTCCTCGCCGCCCTAGGCACATTAATCGCCAAAGGCCAGCTGCAGAACCATCTCGTTGCGAGCCTTACCCGCTCCGTTAGCGGGTTCGGCATCGCCGTGGTCTCGGCCGTCGTGCTGGGTCTGCTGGTGGCCTGGTACGGAGCCCTTGACCGGTTCCTGAACCCCCTGCTGGAAGTCTTCCGCAACACCGCAGCGCTGGCCCTGCTCCCGGTGTTCACGCTGCTGCTCGGGATCGGCGAAACCTCCAAGATCAGCATTGTCGCCTACGCCGCGTTCTTCCCGGTGCTTCTGAACACCATTGCCGGGGTGCGGACCGTGGACCCCTTGCTGATCCGGGCGGCCCGGTCCCTCGGACTGTCGAACTTCACGCTCTTCCAGAAAGTCATCCTTCCGTCAGCGGTACCGACCATTTTCACCGGCATCCGCATGGCAGGGACCTCATCCATCCTTGTCCTCATCGCCGCTGAGATGGTCGGGGCGAAGGCCGGCCTGGGCTATCTCATCGTCAACTCTCAAAGCAGCTTCCTCATCCCGGACATGTACGCCGGCATCCTGACCGTGTCGCTGCTGGGTCTGGCCGTGAACTACCTGTTGGTCGGCGTCGAACGCCACTTTTCCCGCTGGCGCACTGCCGTCGGCTCCGGGAACGGCTGACAATTCCTGCACTCTCCACACCCTGAACCACCCACGCACCGCACCACGAACGCACTGATCCGCAAACGTACTGAACTGCAAAGGAACCCATCATGTCCGTCATCACTGAAACCAAGCTCAAGTTCACCAAACTGGGCTCCCGCATCGGGGCCGAAATCCGCGGGCTGGATCTCAGCGCGGATCTCAGCGAGGGCACCATCGCCCAGATCCGTGAAGCGTTGAACGAACACAAGGCCCTCGTCTTCCGGGAAGCAAACGTGCTCGACGACGACGCCCAGGTCCGTTTCGCCAGCCGCTTCGGCCCGCTCACTAACGCCCACCCCACGGTCGCGTCCGTGGACGGGAAACCGGCGGTCCTCCCGGTGGACAGCGAAAACGGCAGCGCCAACAACTGGCACACCGACGTCACGTTCGTGGTCAACCCGCCCCAGGCCTCCACGCTGCGCAGCATCACGTTGCCAACCTACGGCGGGGAAACCCTCATCGCGTCCTCAGCCGGCGCCTACCGGGACCTTCCGGAAGAGCTGCGCAATTTCGCGGACACGCTCTGGGCCATCCACACCAACGACTACGACTACTCCGTCCCCAAGAACCTGGAACACGCCAACGCCGAGGAACGCCGCAAGGAATTCACCCGCATCCACTTCGAAACCGCCCACCCGGTGGTGCGGGTCCACCCGCTGACGGGGGAGCGCGGCCTGTTCATCGGCGGGTTCGCCCAGCGGCTCCGAATCGTGGGGCTCTCCAACACCGAATCCAAGGACATTCTCCGGCTCCTCCAGGCCTACATCACCCGCCCGGAAAACGTAGTCCGGGTGAACTGGGAACCGAACCAACTGGTCCTCTTCGACAACCGGATCACCCAGCACTACGCCCCCGACAACTACGACGGCCAGCCCCGCAAACTGAACCGCGTCACCGTCGCCGGTGACATCCCGGTCGGAGTTGACGGCCGCCACAGCACGTCCATCAAGGGCGATTCATCCACCTACTCCGAAACCGTTGTCCTTGACTCGGCCGAGCTCGCCGGGGCTCAGCGATGACCGCCGGGCAGAGGCAGCTTCACCTCAATGCCTTCCTGATGAGCACCGGCCACCATGAGGCATCATGGCGGCTACCGGAAAGCGACAGCCAAGCCGGGACCGATGTGGCACATTTCCAGAGGCTGGCGCAGACAGCCGAACGCGGAAAACTGGACTCCATCTTCTTCGCTGACTCCCCGGTCCTTCACGGAGATGTCACCCAGCGGCCCTACGGGAGCCTGGAACCCACCGTGCTGCTCGCAGCGATAGCGGCCGTCACGCAGCGCATCGGGCTCATAGCCACCGCGTCAACAACGTACAACGAACCGTACAACCTCGCCCGCCGCTTTGCCTCGGTGGATCAGATCAGCGGCGGCAGGGCGGGATGGAACGTCGTGACCACGGCCGGGGACGCGGCGGCGAAGAACTTTTCCCTGGCAGGTCAGCCTGTGCACGCCGAGCGTTACGAACGCGCCGCGGAATTCCTGGACGTCGCCCTGAAGCTGTGGAACAGCTGGGAGGATGACGCCATCGTGGCCGATAAGGCTGCAGGCGTCTGGGCGGACAATACCCGCGTGCACAAGGCCAACCACATCGGGCCGCACTTCCAGGTCGAGGGGGCGCTGGATGTTCCAAGGTCCGCCCAGGGACATCCCGTGATCGTGCAGGCCGGCTCTTCGGAGAGCGGCAAGGACTTTGCCGCACAGTATGCAGAGGCGGTCTTCACCGCCCACCAGACCCTGGGGGACGCGCAGGCCTTCTATTCAGATCTGAAGCAGCGCACAGCAGCCGTCGGCCGGGATCCGGAAGGGATCAAAATCCTGCCAGGTATAGTCCCCGTCATCGCGTCAACGGAACAGGAAGCGCGTCGGCTCGAGCATGAACTCGATGACCTGATCCTGCCCGAGTACGCCCGCAACCAGCTCGCGGGGGTATTGCGTGTTCCGGCAGAGTCCCTGAAGCTGGATGCCCAGTTGCCGGCCGAACTACCCTCGGAGGACCAGATTGAAGGCGCGAAGAGCAGGTACACCCTGATCGTGAACCTCGCCCGGCGCGAAAACCTCACCGTCCGGCAACTCATCGGACGGCTCGGCGGCGGCCGCGGACACCGGACCTTCGCCGGAACCCCCGACCAAGTGGCCGACGCCATCCAGGAATGGTTCGACGCCGGCGCCGCAGACGGGTTCAACATCATGCCACCCGTACTGCCCTCCGGATTGGACACCTTTGTGGACCACGTCGTACCCATCCTCCAAGACCGCGGACTCTTCCGGCGGGAATACTCGGGACGAACCCTCCGCGAGCACTTCGGCCTCGCAAGACCAGCCAATATAAGCAGCCGGGAGCCATTACCCGCATAGCACCCGCGGACAAGCGCACGGGGTCTGCGCAGCCCCGTCACACAGGGCAGGGGCGGCGCAGCCTCTCGCCGAGGCAGTTGGCAGCCTAAGCGCTCCCAGGGCACACCGGGTGAGATAGGCGCCTCCTCCCTGTCATTTGCGGCGGGTCGGTAGTGGTTGGTCGGCCGCCACCGGGGATGCGGCAGGAACTGAGGGGGTGCCGACGGGGTTCGAGGACGGACGTCTTCTACGGAGATGTTCGTTTCACGGTCGGCACCTTCCTTGCCCCAACCGTTGAGCAGAGCTGCAGTGCAACCCCTGTCTATGCTGGCCACGTCTCCACGGAAGCTAGCCTGAAGTTGGCCTGCCTTGGAGACTGGCCCCGGCTGTGCGACGGCGGGTGGCTTGCTCAACCAGTTCGATCATCCAGGGACGTTGCCCCCTGAGGAACTCCATACCGTTAGGCAGTCCGTTGACGGTGGGGGTGGAATGGGCGATGTCGATGGTGATGCGACCAGTGCCGAGCGGGGCGTTGGTGATGTGCAGATCCCCGAACGAGTCCGGGAGGACGGGATCGAGCCATACCCGCCCTGCGGAAACAACGGGATCGTACCGCATGAGGCTCGTCACTATTTGGATGGGCGCGGTGGCTGCCCACGCTTGGGGTGAGCAGGCAGTTGGATAGGGCACGGGAGCGGCAAGGTGGTCCCGGCTAAAACCGCAGAAGAGTTCGGGGAGCCGACCGGCGGAGAACTCAGCTGCTTCCATCATCGCGGTGGCGATCCGTTGCGCTGCTTCGACGAAGCCGTAGCGGAGTAATCCGGCGGCAATGATGGCGTTGTCGTGGGGCCACACGGATCCATTGTGGTAACTGGCAGGGTTGTAGGCTCCCATGTCGCTCGCCAGGGTTCGCACACCCCAGCCGCTGAACATCTCCGGAGACATCAGCCGCTCGGCCACCTGGGGCGCCTTGTCCTCGTCAATCAAGCCCTGCAGTAGACAGTGCCCCATATTTGATGCGCAGGCGTCCACCTGCCGTTTCTTTCCGTCGAGCGCGATGGCGTAATAGCCGCGTTCCGGAATCCAGAATTGCTCGTTGAACGCTTTCTTCAGTTTCGCAGCACGCTCGGTCAGTTCGTTCCCAAGATCCGTGTCTCCGGCATCGTAGGCTATCCATGCCCGCGACAGGTAGGCAACGTAGACGTAGGCCTGCACCTCGCAGAGGGCGATGGGCGGCTCGGCCAAGGTCCCATCGGCGAAGTTGATCCCGTCCCAGGAGTCTTTCCAGCCCTGGTTGATGAGTCCTTGCTCGTTGAGCCGCTGATACTCGACGAAGCCATCGCCGTCCTTGTCGCCGTAATTGATGATCCAATCCAAGGCACGATCCGCATGTGGCAACAGGGCGGCCAAGGTATCGGCAGCAAATCCCCAGCGGTTGACGGCGCCGAGCACCATCAGGAACAGGGGAGTGGCATCGACGCTGCCGTAGTAGTTTGACTTCCCGCCCAAGGACAAGCCGCTTGAGACGTCGAGCCGGACCTCGTGGAGGATCTTTCCCGGCTCTTCTTCGGTCAGAGGGTCAACCACGGTGCCTTGCCGCTCGGCCAAGGTTTGCAGTGTGCCCAGGGCCAGGGACGGATCGACCGGCATTGCCATGACTGATGCCCACAGCGAGTCCCGCCCGAACAGGGTCATAAACCAGGGAGCGCCTGCGGCGACCACCACCCGCTCCGGATGGTGGGGGTCCTCGATTCTCAAGGCCCCGAGGTCGTCATAGCTGCGCCGCAGGGTCCTTTCTACGGACCGGTTCCCCATCTGCAGTACCGGGATCTTCGCAACCCACTCCCGGCGGCGCCTGTCACGGGGAGACAGTCCTTCCCCATCAGGGTGGGCGAACGCCGTCGGGGCTTCTCCGTCAGCGCCCGACAGTACGGTTATGACCGTTTCCCACCTACCGTGGGCCGGCACTGACACCCGGTACTCCACGGCTTCCCCGGCAATGTCAGCGCCGGGGGCCTGAACAACCATGCCCTTCCGGACGTCCTGCCAGGACGCCCGGATGATGAGCGTATCCTCGTCGGCGTGGCGGGTCTGGTCCCAGCGCCGTCGGATTTGTGCCTCTTTAACCTCGAAAAGGTCCGCGAAGTCCGACTCCACGTTCACCGCGATGAGGCACTCAACCGGTTGCACAGAGAAGTTTCGCACGGTGATGTGCTCCTGGATGCCTGCCCCGACTTCGCGCAGCCGCTCCACGATCAGGGGGCTGTCGGCGTACCCGTCAGCGCGTGGGACCCGGCCGACAAACAACGCCCGGTATGGTTCCTTCGTCTCAGCCGTCAGGGGCTCCAGCTGCTGACCATTGACCGTCAGAGACCAGCCCGAGAGTATCCGGGCGTCCTGGACGAAAAGCCCGTGCGGATGCTCCGGGTGGATGTCCCCGTTGGGCAGCGAAATGCAGAACGACGAGCCTTCAACGAGCGTCACTGACCCTGCGCCCACGGGGCCCGCAGCCGTGTCCGCATTCCATCCCGCCATCGTGACCTACTTCCTGCCTAGTCACCGCTGCGTATCCCTATGATTCCGACCGATGCCACTCGGCGGAGTGGATCATTACTGGCGCCGGCAGTGAACTTCCGGGATCGCAGCTGCCGCTGTTGATGGCTCCCATGCGGCTGCAGGCCAGGTGCGGATACCGGCAATATTAATCTGGAGAGGTCGCGTCCGGAAGGGATACTTCAAAGTGCCGGTCACCCTGCCGGGGCAAGGACTTCTCCCGTCCCCGGTGCTGGTCAGGCACTGGGTGAGTATGCCCCCGCCGTCTGGTACTCAGCGGCAGCATGGGATGCACCGGGTGTTAGTTGCTCCGGTGACTGGCCCTCGTTTCCCCGGGCGAAGGGCCGATTATCGTGGGCGGTTGTCCTCTGTGGTGAACTGTCGCGGAGACGGTCTTCGAACTTCTGGTGGATGAGGGTTCTGCTTTTCATGGCGGTGGTCGTTTTCTCGAAGGGGGGATTCAACGGCGGATCGGGCGGGGACTCAGGTTAGAGGGAGCCGGCCTGGACCAGGTTCGCGGGCCGCTCACCCTGGGCCAGGGCCTTCAACTGTGCGGCGAGGAGCTTCAGGATGCGCGGTTCGAAAGCGGAGGCGTTGCCGCCGATGTGCGGTGTAATGAGCGCGTTGGGGGCGGACCATAGCGGGTGGTCAGCCGGCAGGGGTTCCGGATCGACCACGTCCAGGGCGCAGTGCAGGCGGCCGGAGACTACTTCTGCCGTCAGGGCCTCGGTGTCCACGACTGGTCCACGTCCTACATTGACCACGAGGGCACCGTCCGGCAGGGCGGCTAGAACGGTGGCGTCCACCAGTTTGTGGGTATGGTCATTTAGCGGCGTCACGGCAACCAGTACGTCGTGGGTACGGGCAAGGTCTGCGAGGTCCGAAGAAGCATGAACCCTCCCCTCGCCGTCCTCGCGCGCGGAACTGCCGACCCGGGTGATCTCGACCTCGAACGGTGCCAGCCGCTTGGCGATCTCGTGTCCAATGCCGCCGACACCCACCAGCAGTATCCGCCGGTCCGCGAGCGAGGAGCGGCGCTGCGGCAGCCAGCTGCCGGTCTGCTGGTTCCGTACCGCGTCGTCGATCCCGCGGAGCTTGGCAATGATGAGGCCGATGGCCAGCTCGGCCGTTGCAGCGGCATGAACGCCGGAGGCGCTGGCTACCGCGGCCGCGGGTCCGGCTGCTTCCCGGACGCCGTCGAAGCCCGTGGACTGGGTCTGCACGAACTTCAGGTTCGGGGCTTTGGACAGTGAGCCAAGGACGGCGGACGCGTCGATGTACGGGAGGATCACGCCGTCGATGTCCGCCAGGTCCACGTTTTCCGGATCGGACTTCAGGTCCCACACTGAGGCGTTGATCCCTGCAGGCAGGGGCTGGAGTTTGGCGAGCAGGTCCCGGTCGGGGAAGGTGACGGTACGGACTGTTTGCATCGGTGCGCCTCGCTGGTTGTTCTGGGCTCAGATGGCCGGTGTTGTCTCCGGGGATGCGTTGACTTCACCAATCCTTATCTGAGAAACTTTTCTCATGTGTGACAATCATCTCACTTCATCCGAGGTCAGGCAAGAGTTCTGTGGAGGCAAATTCACATGAGTAATAAAGACATTCCGCCCATGGTTGTCATGGGTGTCTCCGGGTCGGGAAAGTCGACCGTTGGAGCGTTGCTGGGCCGGCGGCTGGGCGTCCGGTTCATCGACGGCGATGACCTTCATCCGGTGGCGAACAGGGAGAAGATGCGGTCGGGAATTCCGTTGGATGATGATGACCGGCGGCCATGGCTGCGGGTCATCGGGCGGACGCTGGAGTCCGGTCAGCGGGAAGGAAATGGGGTCATTATTGCCTGTTCGGCCCTGAAGCGCCGTTACCGCGATCTTCTGCGGGAGCACGCCCCCGAGGTGTTGTTTCTGCACCTCGAAGGCTCCGCGGACACCCTCGGGGCCCGGATGGCTGCCCGGAGCCATGAGTTCATGCCTGCTTCGCTGTTGGCGTCGCAGCTGGAAGCACTGGAACCGCTGGGTGCTGATGAAGCGCATGTACTGCTGGACGTGCGACGCTCCCCGGATCAGCTGGCAGACTCCGTCGCCACCGCGGTCCGCGCGGGGACGGCGAAGCCGGCCACGACGGCGGCAGGGGAGTAGGCGGGCCAGTCACCTGAACACGTCCCATAGGAAAGCCGGCCTGGGCGTGGTGCCCGGGCCGGCTTTCCTGTGACCTGTGTGGTGTGGGTTTGGCGGCGCCCCGGTTCGGCAGGGCTGACGAATTCTAGGCGGCCTTTTTGCGTTCTCCGATGTCGAAGCCGGGGCCGCCGGGGACGGAGTCGATGAGCTTGCGGGTGTAGGGGTGCCGGGGGTTTCCGTAGACGCTGTCGACGTCTCCGATTTCGACCACTTCGCCGTGGAAGAGCACCATGATCTCGTCGCTGACGTGGTGTACAACGTCCAGGTCGTGGGAAATGAAGGCCATGGTGAGGTCCAGTTCGGTGCGGAGCCGGCTGATGAGGTTCAGAATCTCCGCCTGGACGGAGAGGTCAAGGGCGGAGGTGATTTCGTCGGCGATGATCAGTTTGGGTTCAACGGCCAGGGCGCGGGCGATGGCGATGCGCTGGCGCTGACCGCCGGAGAACTCGTGCGGGTACCGTCCGGCCACCTCCGGGTCGAGGCGGATGGTGGAGAGCCAGTGCGAGATCTTGACGCGGTGGAGCTTGGGGTTTGAGCGCACGGGGTCGATGGCCTCGGCGAGCGTTTGGCCGATGGTGCGGCGGGGGTTCAGCGAGGAGTAGGGGTCTTGGGGAATCATCTGGACTTCCCGGCGCATGGCCCGGCGCTGGGCGCCGGTCATCCGGGCCACGTCCTGGCCGTTGATGGCGATGCTTCCGGCGCTGACCGGGTTCAGGCCGACGATGGCTTTGGCCAGGGTGGACTTTCCCGAGCCGGATTCGCCCACGATGCCCAGGGTTTTGCCTCGGGTGACGGCGGTGGAGACACCCTTGAGTACCTTGACGGCTGAGTGTCCGGACCCGAAGGTGACTTCAAGGTCCCGGACTTCCAGGACCGGCACTGCGGGTGTTGGAGGAGTCGTCATGGTTGGTCTTTTCCTTCCGTGGCAATGCGGTCCGGTACATCCTCGGGAATTTCGTCGTAGGTGAAGTCCTCGGCGCGGACGGAGACGAGTTCAGCTTTGCGTTCGGCGATGCTTGGCGTCGCGGCGAGCAGCGCCTTGGTGTAGGGATGCCTGACGTTGCCGGCAGCGAGTTGTGCTCCGGTGAGGCGTTCGAGGATCTTCCCGCCGTTCATCACGATGACTTTGTCGCAGAGGGCCTGCACCACGCCAATGTCATGGGAGATGAACAGCATTGCCGTTCCCATTTCCCTGTTGATGGTGCGGAACTGGCGAAGCACGTCCGCCTGTACGGTGACGTCCAGTGCCGTGGTGGGTTCATCGGCAATGATCAGCCGGGGATCTGTCACCAGGGTGGAGGCGATCATAGCCCGCTGGAGCATGCCGCCGGAGAGCTCGTGCGGATGTTGGTTCATCCGCTTCTCCGGCTCGGTGATGCGGATATCCGCGAGTGCTTGGACCATCTTGGCATAGGCCGTCTTCCGGGGCTGGCGAAGGTGGACCCTGCTGACCTCGGTCAGCTGGGAGCCGATCTGCAGGGCGGGATTGAAGCTGGTGCCCGGATCCTGGTACACCAACCCGATGGAGGTAGCCAGTGTCCGGGGGTCGTTCTTCTCGAGCAGGTTCAGTTCGCCCAGCCGCATGGAATGAGCGGTGACGACCAGTTCTTCCGGGAGGAGCCCGGCGATGGACATGGCGGTGAGTGACTTGCCGGAGCCGGATTCGCCCACAAGTCCCACCACTTCACCTGCATGGATGCTGAGGGATACGCCTTTGACCAGTGGCACCCCGTGCGGGGTGCTGACGGTGAGGTTGTCCACCTCCACCAAGGCTTCACGATCTGCCCGGAGCGAGGCCGGCACCTCGGAGGCCGCTCTGACGCTGCCGAACTTCCGTCCGCCGCGTGGATCGGTGGCAGCGGCCAGGCCGTCGCCGATCAGCATGGCACTCAATCCTGCCAGGGTGATCATGATGGAGGGCATTACCGCCTGCAGCGGTTGGGAGTAGATATTCACGAGTGCTTCGTTGAGCAGCCGGCCGAAATCGTAATCCGGGTTTTGGACACCGAGGCCGATGAACGAAAGGCTGGACAGCTCAATGAGGGTGGTGGCAAAGACAGTTGCTGTGAGTACCAGCAGCGGCTCGGCCATGTTGGGCAGCAGATGGCGGGTGATAAGCCGGGGACCGGGCACGCCCAGCAGCCGTGCCGTGGAGACGTAGTTCCGCTGCGAGATCGAGGCGGCCATGTTCGCTGTGAGCCGTGCGAACGCAGGAATGCTGGCAATGGCAATCGCCAGGACGGCAGAGCCGGCACCTTGGCCCAGGATGGCCGCGATGAGCAGCGCGAAGATGAGGCTGGGGTAGGCCACGGCGGCATCAATGACCCTGAGAACTGCATTGCGGATCTTTGACGGCGCCAGCCAGATGAACGTGCCGATCAGCACGCCTCCCACGACGGCGATCACCGTCGTGGCTGCAGTCATGAGCAGCGTGAGCCGGGTGGCCACGAGGGAGCGTGCCAGGACATCCCGGCCGAAGTCGTCGGTCCCGAGCAGGTGCACCGGACCGGGCCCTTGGGATGCGTCGGGGGTCAGCTTTTCGGCGGCCTCGGTGAGGAACAGTGGCGCCAGTACGGCTACCAGGACCATGACGCTCATGAGTCCGATGCCGAGGATGAGGCCTGTTGTCCACCGCATGCGGCGTTTAGCGCGGCGCTGTTCAGCCATGGGACTTTCCCCCTCCGAGGGTACGTGGATCGATGATGCCGAGGATGACGTCCACCAGCAGGTTGAGGATGATGGCCAGGAACCCCAGGACCAGGATGATGCCCTGGATGACGGGGTAGTCCTTGTTGATGATTGCCGTGACGATTTCCTTGCCCAGTCCGGGCCAGTTGAAGACGTTTTCGATGATGACCGCCCCGCCCAGCATGCCGGCAAGGATCAGGCCGGCGAGGGTGAGGGTGGTGGTCATCAGGTTGGGCAGGGCATGGCGTGCGTAGAGCCGCAGGGATGGCAGCCGCCAGCCGCGGGCTGTCCTGAGGTAGTCCTGCTCCAGGACTGTTGCTGTTTCGCGGCGCACCACGCGGGCGATGGAGCAGATGGGGGCGATGGAGAGGCCGACCACCGGCAGGATCAGGGAAGTGAGGGTCGCGGCACCCGCTGCCGGGAGTACCTTGAGGGTGATGGCAAAAACCACCACCAACATGGTGGCAACGACGTACTGCGGCACAGCCTGGAAGAAACCGGTGAGCATACCGAAGGACACATCGAGCCACTTCCGCCGTCCGCCGCGCGTGAGGATGCCGACCGCCATTCCAGCGGGAACGGAGAGCAGCAAAGTGACCAGGATGCCCAGGATGGCGATCTCCGCCGTGAAGGGAAGCTTGGTGGTGATGATCGAGGACACTGAGGTGCTGTAGGCGAAGGACTCGCCGAGGTTTCCGGTCAGCAGGTGCCCGACGTACTGGATGAACTGCAGGTGCAGGGGCTGGTTCAGTCCCAGGCTTTCCCTGATTGCCTCGATTTGTTCGGTGGTCGCGTCGGCCCCGGCAACGGCAACGGCCGGGTCGCCGGGGAGAAGCGGCACCATGAAGAAGGTTACGACGACGAGCAGCGCCACGGAGAGAAGGACACCGCCTGCGCGGCGAAGGGCATAGGCGGCCCAGGGGGAGAGCCCCCGGGAGCCGCCCCGGGGGCCTTTGGTGGCCCCCGGGGTTTGGCTCTCTTCAAGGATGAGTGTTTCCTTGGAGAGCATTGTGGGTTCGGTCATCGTGGAAGAACCTTTTCCTACTTGGTGATCCGCAGGGTGCCGTAGTCGACAATGCCTGAGGGTGCCTGGATGGAGAATCCGGGGCGCTGGGCAACGATCTGCGGTTCGCCGACGAACGGATAGATGTCGTTATCCTCCAAGGCGCTGATCTGGGCCTGTTCGTAGGCTGAGCACCGTTGGGTGTCATCGGTGGCTGCCTGGGCGGTCGAGATGTCGGCAAGGATGTCGGCGTTCTCGCCGCCACCGATGTTGCGCCCGCCCTTATCGGTGGGGACACCGGCGATGCGGGTCAGCGAGGCTGCCACCGTGCCGACGAAGTTGGCATCGCCCTGCACGGTCATGTCCCATGTTTCCGGTTTGGTCTGTGTCATGGTGGCCCAGGTGCCGTTGTCCACGAGATTCAGGTCAACCGTTGCACCCGCGGCGCGGAGCGCCTCCTGGACATAGGTGCTGCCGGCGCCGTTCGGGCCGATGCTGGTGGTACCCACCATCTTGAAGGTCTTGCCGGCGAGCACGGCTTTGGCGGCCGCAGCGTCTTCCTTGGTGATGTGTGAGCTGTCCTTAAGCGCGCAGGCGACCGTGGGGGCGACGATGGAATTGTACGTGATGCCCTTGTTGGCGTATGCCGCGGCGTTGAAGGCCTGCTGGTTCATCAGCTGGGCTACGGCCTTGCGGAGTGCAGGGTCGGTGAAGGGGCTCCCGGGCCGCTGGTTGAAGAGTAGGAAGATGCCGGCGAACGGCACGGTGGTGACGGTGTAGTCTTTGTTGCTTTCGAAGCGGGCCGTATCTGCGGGGGCGATGTCGGAGACGTCCATTTCGCCGGTAAGGAGCTGGTTGGCGACGGTGGTCTTGTTCACGCCGGGGAAGAACCGCACGGTCTTGGCAGGTGTGCCCTCGGGTGCCTTGGACCACTTGGGCCAGGCTTTGTAGTCCTGGCGGAGCGTCATGTCGTAGCTGACGCCGTGGCTGGCTTTCGTCAGGGTGTATGGGCCGGAGAAGGCCCCCTGTACGGAGCCTTTGGCCAGGCCGTCCAGGTCAGCGAGCCCCGCAGGACAAATGATGCCGGTCTGCGCCAAGGTCAGGCCGCCGATCAGCTCGGACCAGGGCTGGGCCAGCTTGATCGAGACCTTGCCTGAGGTGTCATCGGCGGTGATGGTGGGCTGGCCGGGGCCAAAGACCAGCTTGCCAAAGTTGTTCTTGGTGGCCGGATCCGCGAAATAGGTCAGCGACTTGGCCACGATGCTCGGCGTGATGGCGGTACCGTCCGCGCAGGTCGCGTCCTTCCGGATGGTCAGCGACGCATCCGTAGCGGTAGAGGTCCAGTCCGTCGCCAGGCCGCCAATGAATTTTCCGTCAGCGTCCCGGCGGACCACGGTGTCGAAGAGGAAACGCGCCACCTCGTAGTCGTCTTTCGCGTTGGCCTTGGCGGCGTTAAACGTGGTGGGGTCCGCATTGAGGGCGGTCCGGATGGTGTCCGTTGACGGGCCGGCGCTGCCGCCGTTTCCGCCGGTACTGGTGGTACCCGTAGTACAGCCGGTCAGCAGCAGCGATGCAGCCGCCGCGGCTGCGGCCAGGGTCGTAGTTCGTCCGTGCATGGTGTCTCCTCGGTACAAGGGGAATCTGCGAGAAAGTTCGCGAATGAGAAGAGTTTCTCTTATCCCTCCTGTCAAGTCAACGGGAAATTGTGAGCTGACACACGCTCGTTACCTTGGCCTGCAGGAATTTACATGCCGGCAACAAAGCCTTGGACTTATTTCCCGCAGCAACAGTGGACCCCTTGACGAATCTGCAAACAAACGCGAAACTTTTCTCATATGTGATTGCCGCCTCATTTGATCCTCCTGGATCGGGAGTCGGCGTCGTCCGTACCAACAAAGGTGACAACAACCATGGCAACAACCCTCGAACTCACCGTCCGTAAGGCCACCTGGACCCGTCCGCCAAGGGAGCTGGTCAAGGCCTTCGAAGCCTTCCCGGTGGCCAACATCGGCGACGCCATGGAACGCCTGGGCATTGTCGACGGCGGCATCAGCGCCGTCTGGTCCGGAGCCCACTGCGTGGGTTCGGCGCTGCCGGTCCTGGGCGCGGCGGGCGACAACGCCGCCGTGATCGAGGCCCTGAACTACATCCAGCCCGGAGATGTGGTGGTCATCAACGGTTTCGGCCACGAGCACCGCGCCTTGGTGGGCGAACAGCTCTCGCAGCGGTTTGAGGCCGCAGGGGCCACCGGTGCGGTAATTGACGGCTACATCCGTGACCGCCACACCATCACTGAAATCAAGTTCCCGGTGTTCGCCCGGGGTGTAACCCCCGCCGGCCCGTTCAAGAATGGCCCGGGCGTGATCGGCGAACCCGTGGCCATCGGCGGCATTGTGTGCGCCGCCGGTGACATCGTCGCCGCAGACGATGACGGCGTCGTGATCATCCCGCAGGCCCGCGCCGCCGAGATCCTCGAGCGCGTCATTGCCGTCGCCGCCCACGAGGCGGAAATGACGGCCGAAGTCACCCGCGAATACAGCTAATGCGCTATCCCGGCGCCCTGAACCAGCCCTAGACTGAAAGAAATCCAATGACTACTGCATCGACGGACTCAGTGGAACTGAACACCGCACAAATCAAGGTCGTCACCGCCGACGGCAAGGTGGTGCGCAAGGCGACTTTCGCCGGCACCATGGGCTCCTTCGTGGAGTGGTATGACTACGGGATCTACGGGTTGTTGACCACCTACCTGGCCATCAACATCATGGGTTCCAAAGATCTCGGATCCCTTCTGCTCACGAACGTTGGCTTCCTGGTCAGCTTCCTGGCCCGCCCGTTCGGGAGCGTGATTTGCGGTTTCCTGGGCGACAAGCTGGGCCGCAAGAACCTCCTGGCCGTCCTGCTGCTCCTGATCTCGGGCGCCACGGCCTGCATCGGCCTCATCCCGTCCTCGTCCGTGATCGGGTGGGCGGCCCCGGCCCTGCTGATCCTCTTCCGGATCCTGCAGGGCTTCTCGGCCGGCGGCGAGGTGGCCGGCGCCATGGCGTTCGTGGGCGAATACGCCCATAACCGCCACCGTAACTTCGCGATGAGCTTCATCGCCGTGGGCTCCTTCTGCGCCTTGCTTTTCGGCAGCGCACTTTCCGCCGTGCTGATCACCACGTTGGGTGACGCCACCATGGAGTCCTGGGCCTGGCGCATCCCGTTCCTCTTCGCGCTTCCGCTCGGCTACGTGGGCTACTACATCCGCTCCAAGATGGAGGACACCCCGCATTTCGCCGCACTCCGGGAGCGCAACGAAGTCGAACGCAACCCGCTGCGTACCGTCTTCTCCTCCAAGCGCCACTTGAAAGCCATCGCGCTCACCATCTTCCTGCCCGCTCTGAACGGTCCGGGCTACTACCTGCTGTTCGCCTACATGCCCACCTACCTCAAGACCCAGCTCGGCACCGGGAACAACTTTTCCATGGTGCAGGCCTTGATCGTGACCGCCTTCAGCCTGGTCGCCATCATCGTCAGCATTCCGTTGATGGCGCGCCTTTCCGACCGGATCGGCCGCAAGCCCGTCCTCGCCGGCTCGGCCGTCCTGATGGCACTGGTCTCCTATCCGATGTTCCTGATGATCGTCACGGGAAACATGCTGCTCGCCTGCGTGGCAACCGTCGTTCTGGCCATCGCATTCTCCGGTCACGCGGCCGTGGTGCATACCGTCCTGACGGAAATGTTCCCCACCACCGTCCGCTACAGCGCCTACAGCATCGGCTTCAGCATCAGCACCATCATCTTCGGTGGCAGCGCCCCACTGGTAATGACCGAGATCATCAAGGCCACCGGCAACAGCATGGTCCCGGCCTACGCCTCCATCGGCACCGCCATCATCACCCTGGCTTCGGTCTTCTTCCTCAAGGAAACCAAGGGTCAGCCGCTGGCCACCCACTAACAAAGACACGAACGACGGCGGCCTGCCGCCATTGCCGTCAGGCCGCCGTCAACGGACCATAAGCAGCGCACCACGAACCATCAGGAGTCACCTTGGGCATCAATTCAGTCGCCGTCGTCGCGGACCTCGGCGAAAGCTACGGAAACTACACCATCGGCGACGACGAGGCCCTCCTCGGCCTGGTTACCGCCTCCAACATCGCCTGCGGCTTCCACGCCGGGGACCCGCGCGTGATGGACGCCACGGTCAAGGCGTGCGTGGAGCGCGGCATCGAACTGGGTGCCCACCCGGGCTACCCGGACCTTGTGGGCTTCGGCCGCCGCCTCATCGAAGCCAGCGAAGAGGAAATCCGTACCGACGTCCTCTACCAGATCGGTGCCTTGGATGCATTCGCCCGGATCCACGGCGGGAAGATCAGCCATGTGGCCCCGCACGGCCGGATGGGCAGCATCGCCCAGACGGACGCCAAGCACGCCCGCGCCATCACCGACGCCATCAAAGCCTACGACCCCTCGTACATCGTGATCTGCCAGAACGGCCTCCTTGCGGATGAATCCCGAAAGCGTGGCCTTGAAGTGGGCTACGTGTTCCTGGCCGACCGCGGCTACGGCGAGGACGGCATGCCCGTCTCCCGCAACACCGAGGGCGCCCTGCTCCACGATCCTGAAGAGATCGGCCGCCGCGTGGTCCAGGTAGTCACGGAAGGAACCGTCCGTGCCGTCACCGGCAAGGTCGTTCCGCTGGGCCACGACGCCGATGTGGTGCTCCTGCACGGCGACCACCCGCAGGTCCTGGAAAACGGTACGGCCCTCCGGGCGGCCCTGGACGAAGCCGGAATCAACGCAACAGGCCTCCAGGAAGTCCTCGCCGAGAAAGCAAAGGCCGCCTCGGCAGCCTGATCCACAGTCCCGGCCCCCCCGTCAGCACCACCGAGCAGGAAACATGACCACGGAACCCCCGCCAGCAGCCACCCTCCGCCATCCTCCTGGCGTTGAGGCCGAACCCTTTGGGGATTCGGCACTGATGCTCAGGATCGCCGACGACGACGCCGAGGTCCGGCGGGCAGGCGCCAGGCGGCTGCGGGATATCCTCCTGGAGGTGCGCCCGTTCGGGGTGTTGAACCTGGTGGCGGGGGCAGAATCCCTCCTCGTGGAGTTTGACTGCCTCGCAGTCAGCCACGGCCAGCTCGCCCAGACAGTCCGGCTGGCGGTGGCGGGTATGGGGCTCCTGGACAACGGCCCGGCGCTCGGGGCGAACGACTTCGTTATTCCTATGGTGGTTAGCGGGCAGTTCTCGCCCGACCTGCCGGGCGTGGCCGATGAGCTGGGGCTCAGCCCGGAAGCGACGCTGGAGGCATTCACCGCCTCTACGCTGACCATCAATCTCCTGGCAGCGGCCATGGCGCCAATGATGGCCGGCGTGCAGTTCCCCGGCCAGGTCAGCCGGTGTGCCGAGCCCCGGACCGATGTTGCCCCGGGGTCGGTGATGGTGGCCGGAACGAGCGCCATCATCCAGCCTTTTCCAGGACCCAGTGGCTGGAAGGTCATTGGCCGCACGCCACTGACCATCTGTGACATCCATGAGGATCCGGCCACATCGTACCGGCCGGGGGACCGCGTCCGCTTCGAAGGAATCCCGGAGAGCCGTTGGGCTGAACTTGCAGGCCGGTTCCTCCGGCCCGCAAACAACCAGGAAGGAGGCCTGCGTGGCAGCGAAGCCTGACCAGGACGTCACCCTCACCATCCACGAGGCCGGCTGGCTGTCCACCTTTCAGGACCTGGGCCGCGAGAATTCCGAGTATCTGGGCGTCCCCTGCGGTGGCGCAGCCGACCAACACTCGGCGGCCACGGCCAACATCCTCGTAGGGAACCGGTGGGGGGCTGCACTGATGGAAACCATGGGTGGCAGGTTCGCCTTCACCCCCTCCCACGACGCCTTCATATCCGTCACCGGGACACCTGCCGATCTGACCGTCGGGGGAGTACCGGCGCCTATGTGGCAGCCGGTCTGTGTTCCTGCCGGCACCCGTGCCGTCATTTCCAACGCGAGGGACGGGATGCGCAATTACCTGGCCTTCAGCGGGGACCTGGATGCGCCGCGTTTTATGGGCAGCGTTGCTCCGGAATCCAGAATGGGCTTCCCGCAGCAGTTGGCGGCAGGCCAAAAAGTGCGACTCTCCAGCCAGTACCGGGGGTTTAGCCAGCCTTACCTGGGCCAGCCGCTGTTCCGCCTGCCGGTTTCCGTCCCGGATTTGAGTCCCAGGGTCTGGACCGTGGATGTGGTGGAGGGCCCGGAAACGGACAGGACGCCGGGCATCAGGGAACTGCTGCAGGGCAGCCTGTACACCGTGGGTGGGAAATCCAACCATGTAGGCCTCCGCCTGGATGGGCCGGTGATCCACCCCGAAGGGCTGGGGGAGATCATCTCGCATGGTGTCCCGATCGGCGCCTTCGAGATCCCGCACGGCGACGAATTGATTATCTTGGGCCGCTCGCGCACCCTGACCGCCGGCTATCCCATCGTGGCCGTGGCGACCAAGGCGTCCCTGCCGCTCCTGGGCCAGGCCAGCCCGGGACGGAAGATGACCTTCCGGTGGGTAAGCCAGGAGACCGCCGTCGAGCGGTGGCGTGAACAGCAACGGCTGCTCTGGCAGCTGGACGAACGTGTGCGCAGCCTGTTCTCCGCCGTCGGGCTTCCCCTTGCCCGCGACGCGCAGGCCGCGGAAACAGCGGCGCCCGGCACGCAGGCCGCCTGAACTGTTGACGCACCCAGTTTCAAATGAGAAACTATTCTCAAATCTAATCATGTTCTTGTTTTGGCCGGGTTTCCGGCTCCCACCTGCCGCGCTGCCTCACTGGAGCGCGCCGGACGAAAGAGATGCACCATGGAGCTTCTGAACGGCAAGGTCGCCATCATCACCGGCGCGGGTACCGGTATGGGCAGGGAAACCGCCCGGGTCCTCGCAGCCGAAGGCGCTGCGGTCGTGCTTGTCGGACGCCGGCAGGATGTGCTGGAGGATCTGGCTGAAGAAATCCTGGCAACCGGCGCCAGCGCCTATGTGCGCACCGCGGACATCGCCACCAAGGATGAAGTGGAGGCCCTGGTGGCCTGGACGCGCGAAACCCTTGGCCCCGTGGACATCCTCATCAACAACGCCGGCAGTGCCAGCAAGGTCCTCAACGTCCGTTGGATCCCCGAGGAGGAATGGAACCAGGTCCTGGACGTGAACCTGAACGCCGTATTCCTGCTCACCCAGGCAGTACTGCCGGACATGCTGAGCCGCAACACCGGAACCATCATCACCGTCTCGTCCCTGGCCGCAGTGACCCCGAACCTGCTGGGCGGCGCCGCGTACGGGGCAGCGAAGGCGGCGGTCCGGAACTTCATGACCTACCTGCACACCACCTTCCGGAACGACGGATTGCGCGCTGTCACCATCCTCCCCGGTGAGACGGCCACGCCCATCCTGGACAACCGCGCCCGGCCGCCGCACCAGGAGGAACGTGAAGCCATGGTCCAGCCCGAGGACGTGGCCCGCGCCATCCACCTGGTCGCCACGTTGCCGCAGCGCACCGTAGTCCAGGAGCTGGTCATCGCCCCTACCGTGCAGCGGGACACCTCAGGGGATATCGAGATCAGCCGCTGGACGGGCGCGCCCGAAGAAGACCTTCCCAAAACCACCGCATAGCCGCGGCCACCACAGCAGCCCCCCCATTGATCTAAAGCCTCCCCCAAATCTTTCCTGTCTGAAAGGACACCTTCGTGACCACACCTGCAGCTCCCAGCGTCCTCAGCTTCCCGCCGTCGGAAGCCGTCCAGCGCATCCTCCGGACATCCTTGCGCGTCCAGCAACCCCAGTCCAGCGGTGACCTGGTGTCGCTGGCCATGGGTGAGCCGGACTTCGACACCCCGCAGCAGGTACGCGACGCTGCCGCCCAGGCGCTTCAGGACGGCCACACCCACTACTCCCCGCTGCTGGGTGAACCGGCCCTGCGGGATGCCCTCGCGGTGAAGATCGGCGGCCTGCTGGGCGCCGGTGTCAGCACCAGCGACATCCTGGTGACCCAGGGCGGCACGGCAGGACTGGCGGCCGTCATCCTCGGCACCGTGAACCCGGGGGACAAGGTGGTCATCCCGGATCCCACCTACTCGCTGTACGCGGACCTGGTGAGCATGGCCGGTGGCACGATCGTGCCCGTACCCCTGGCCGAGGGCCTGCACTGGGACCTGGATAAGCTGGCCGCCGCCCTGGTCGGCGCGAAAATGTTCGTCTTCTGCAACCCGTCCAACCCCACCGGCATCGTCCATTCCCGCGCCGAGCTGGACGCCCTGGCCGAGCTCGTTGCCGGCACCGACATCCTGGTGCTCTCCGACGAGGCCTACAGCGATCTGGTGTACACAGCTGAGCCATTCACCTCCGCCCTGGAGGTCGAGGGTCTGGCGGGCCGGACCATCTACTGCCAGACGTTCTCCAAGAGCTACGCCATGACCGGCTGGCGCGTGGGCTACCTCTGGGGCCCCGCCGACGTCATCGCGTCCGCCGCCCGGGTGCACAACACCTTCAACGGCTCCATGAACACTGCCGTGCAGCTGGCCGCGCTCACCGCGCTGCAGACCTGCGGGCCGGACATTGAGCGGATGCACGCCTCCTACGCTGGCCGCCGTGAGTTGATGTACAACGGGCTGAAGGAAATCCCGGGCCTGACGGTCAGCTCGCCCGAGGGTGCGTTCTACCTTTTCCCCAGGTACGACGCCGACCTGCCGGCAGCGGACATGGTGGCGCACCTGCGCAGCCATGGCGTGGCCGTCCGACCCGGCAGCGAGTTCGGCCGCAACGGCGAGCACCATCTTCGGCTCTCCTATGCGGCCAGCGCCGACGCCATCACCAAGGGCGTGGAACGGCTCGCCGCCGGCTTCGCAGCCCTGAAGTAGCCACCCGTGGCTGCCACCAGCGCCGCTCCCGGGTTGCGCAGCGATACGCTGCGCAACCGGAAGCACATCATCCGGTCCGCCGGTCGGCTGTTCGCCGAGGGACGGCAAGCCACCATGGCCGATATTGCCCGCGCTGCCGAAGTTTCCACCGCCACGGCTTACCGGCATTTCGCTTCCGTGGACGACGTCCTTGCCAGGTTCCGGTTCGATGTGGGCAGCGAGCTGCTCGAATACAGCCGGGAGCAGCACGCCACAGGGTTGGAACTGCTCCGACTGGTGAGCACCAAGTGGGTGGAACTGGTAGTGGCCCATGGCAAGGCGATGGTTCACACCAGGTCCGGCGAAGGCTACCTCGCCCGCCTCCGCACCGGTGCCACCCACCTGACGGTCCAGGCGGACGCCCTCAGCCCGGCGCTCGGGGACACCTGTAGGGACCTGGGCGTGGATAATCCCGGCGACGAGGCAATGTTCCTGTGGAACGTCCTGTTCGATCCGCGCGAGATCTTCGACCTGATCGAAACACTCGGTCTTTCCCCGGAGGACACGGCGCGGCGCCTGGTCGCCACGCTGGTCGGAGCCCTGAAAGGCTGGTGCGGCCCGGACGCCGGTCACAGGCAATAAGCTTGGAACGCAACAGAAAGGGGCTGGGGAGTGCGAAGCGACACCCAACGAAACCGCAGGGAACTCATCAATGCGGCCGGGGCCCTTTTTGCCGCGCGCCGCGGGCCGATCAACATGACCGACATCGCCAAACACGCCGAGATTTCCACGGCCACTGCCTACCGGCATTTCGCCTCAGTTGAGGAAGTCCTGGCGGAGTACCGCTTCAACGTGGGCCAGAAGCTGCGGGACTACAGCCTTAAGCAGACCACGGGCGGACTCGAACTACTCGAAGCCGTCAGCCGCAAATGGGTGGACCTGGTGGTCAAGCACGGCGGCGCCATGCTCTACACCCGTTCCGGCGAGGGCTATCTCGCCCGGCTCCGCACCGGTGCGTTTTACCTCACCGTCCAGGCAGAGGCACTGCAGCGGCCGCTGGAGGAAGCCTGCACCGAACTGGGATTGAGCCCGCTGGGCGACGAGGCCATGTTCCTCTGGAACATTCTTTTTGACCCCCGCGAAATCCTCGACCTGATCAATACTGTCGGGCTGTCCAGGCAACAGGCCAGCGAGCGGCTGGTCGCGGCCCTGTGCGGCGCCCTCAAGGGTTGGGACCAGGACAAAACAGGCCGGACAAAACCCGCCGGCTGATCTGTCGCCAGTTTCTGCCTGCCCGGGGAGCGGACTAGTTTCGCTCGGCCAGCCGTACGCTTCGCAAGGTGATTCCGCGCATCTCGCGCCGGATGATCTCTGCAGGAATGGCCGCCAGGGATGCAACCTCAAACAGATCCAATTGGCTTGTCTTCAGGGCCATCACCGTCAGTGACCGGCGGCGCGCCTCCAGCTCCGACTTGCGCTCGATGCACCCGGACAGGGCCTGGGCATTTCCCCGTATCGCCGTGATATGCGCGGCAGCGGACCAGCCGGCAGGCGCGAGGTCCTTATACCCCAGGCCGAGCCGTCGTCGAACGTCGACCTTCTTGGCACCGGCAGCTTCAGCGAGGGCGGGCACCGGGACGCGGTCCGCGAGGGCTTGGGCGACACTTTCATTCAGGCGGCTGAGGGCGGTGCGGATGCTGCTGTCCGCCTGTGCGATGTGCTGCCTGTTCATAGCAAGTTCGTCGCGGAGCTTTTCCTGGTCGATGGGTTCGAAGCGGCGCCGCCGGCCCGCCCGCACAGGCTGGACGGCCACACTAGTGCCTTTCCGCGTCCGGGTCGAGGACCCACACCACGGGGGCGCCGTCGAACGGCGGCATAACGCTGCCCTCGAAGAACAGCTGGCTGTTCTGCCGGTCGCCGACCGGGTTCCACGTGCCGCTGACGGGGCAGTGGGTTCCGGTGCGTGCGGTCATGGGCAGGGACGTCCGGCAACGTTGGGCGGCTGCAGTGAAGGTTGAAATCATGGCGGGGCTCCTGGTGGCGTTATTCGTTGCGGAAGGAGATAAGCACCTTGCCGGACTTGGTGGCGTCCTTGGCGAGGTCAAAGGCCTCGAGGGCCCGGGTGGAAGGGAATTCATGGGTGACCACCGGATCCACGTACAGGGAACCGTCCGCAAGGGCGGCCAGGACCTCGTCGATCTCGTCGTTGAAGCGGAACGAACCCACCAGCTGGAGTTCGCGGGTGATGGCCAGGGAAATCGGGACGGGCTGGTCACCGGATGGCAGGAGGCCCACCATGACTACGCGCCCACCGCGCATGGCACCGCGGAGCGCCGATGCGAGCCCACGGTGGTTGCCGGAGGATTCCAGCACCACATCTGCCTCGACGGCCGCGATGGCGTCCGCATCGGTGGCGAGGATTGTTCCCGTGGCGCCCACCGCCGTCGCGATCTTCAAGGGTCCTTCATGCATGTCGACGGCGGTGATTTCCGCGGCGCCTGCACGCTTGGCGACGGCAACGATGAGGCTGCCGATGGGACCGCTGCCGATCACGAGGACGCGTTTGCCGACGACGTCACCGGCCTGGGCGACGGCGTGCCAGGCAACACTGGCTGGTTCGGCGAGTGCGGCCGAGCGGAGGGAAAGCCCGTCGGGGAGGGGCCGGAGCATCCTGGCGGCCAGCACAGAGTAGCGGCTGAAGGCGCCCTGGGTGTGCGGGAAGCGGGCGGCGCTGCCGAGGTAGGTGCACCCGGGGGAGAGGTTGGGACGGTCTTTGGGGTAGCGGGCGCCCGTACCACCCGGGGTGGCAGGGTGTACGGCAACGTTGGTGCCAACCGCGGGACCGGTGCCATCTGCGGCGGCCTGGACCACGGTGCCCACTACTTCGTGGCCGAGCACCAGGGGAGCGCGGAGGAGGGATTCGCCTGCGGCGCCATGAAGCCAGTAGTGCAGGTCCGAGCCGCAAATGCCGCCATAGGCGATGTCCACCACGCCCTCGTGGGGTTGGGGAGCTGCGTGGTCAATGGTTTCGATCCGGAGGTCGCCGACGCCGTGGACCACGACGGCGGGGCCGGCTGTGTTCGTTGCTGTTGTTGTCATCTCAAACCACCGTTGTCATTCCGCCATCGATGAAGATGGTCTGTCCGTTGACGTAGTTCGACGCGTCCGAGGCGAGCCACGTTACCGGCCCGGACAGGTCGTCCACGGTTCCCCAGCGGCCGGCCGGGGTCCTGCCGAGGATCCAGGAGTTGAAGGACTCGTCATCCACCAGGACCTGGGTCATCTCGGTGTGGATGTATCCGGGGGCGATGCTGTTGATCTGCAGGCCCCGGGATGCCCACTCCGCGGTCATGGCGCGGGTGAGGTTGCGCAGCCCGCCCTTGGCTGCCGTGTAGGCGCCGATGGTGGGCCGGGCCAGGTCGGATTGGACGGAGCCGATGTTGATGATCTTCCCGCGATTGCGCTCCAGCATCCGTCGGGCGGCTTCGCGGCCCACCAGGAAAGCGCTGGTGAGGTCGGTAGCGAGCACCCGGTTCCAGTCGGCGATGTCCAGTTCCAACAGGGCGACGCGGTGTTGGATACCCGCGTTGTTCACCAGGATGTCGAGCGGGCCGTAGGCCGCCTCGGCATGGGCTATCCCTGCCGCCACCTCGGTTTCCGAGGTGATGTCGAAGGAAACGGCGCCAACCTTGTCCGCACCGAACAATTCCGCCAGTTCCTTACGGCTGGCTTCCAGCCGTGCCGGGTCCAAGCCATGGAGCACGACGGCGGCTCCAGCCTTGGCAAGGCCCGTCGCCAAAGCCTTCCCGATACCCCGGCTTGACCCTGTTATCAGGGCCCTGCGCCCGGTCAGGTCAAAGGGAGATGGGTGGTCCATGAAAGTGCCTCTTCTCAACATCTGCTGCGGGTGCTTGTGGTGTTCTATGCCGCACACTGAGCCTACGACCCAGCCCGGACAGAGTCAAGAATAATTTCTCATTTGCGATTAAATTATTGTTTTGCTCTCTTTGATGCGGGTGTTCCTGCTGACTCTCCAGCAATGGAGATCGAACAGGTCCCATGAACGTGCGCCTGCCGCTGCCTCCGCGTGGGGCGTAATGGCTGGAGCACGCCCTCGGGGCCGGCGTCCCGGGGCCTGAGCCATGGAGGCATTCAATGCGCGTTCTCTTGCCAAAGAAGACCCGTTCAAGAGGAGTGGCTACGACGGAGCCCCGGCCCAGGAACGGAGGAGTGCGCCGAGGCCGTCCCCACCACTGGTTTGGCCTCACAGGAGCAAACCTCCCGAAGCGGGATTCCTAGGGGGTAGGGTTGCCTAGCCGACGAAGGAGTCATGATGAGCTACAAATATCGAACTGTTCGGGTTCGCGGTACCGAGCTGGTTGGAACAATTGCCAGGAAGCATGGGGGCGCGGCCGATATCTACGAAACGTCCAAAGATTTGAGCACGTCAGTTGTTCCGGTGTTCTTCGAAGCAACGGGCGAGATCCGCTTCTTCGACAGGTCAGTGCTTGAGGACGTTGTGGCACCAAGCACCTAGCCCGACGCATATCGGCCGGCCACGCCGGCGCGGTGTGGGGGACACATTTCGGGGGAAGTGGGGGCGTGGACAATGTCCACACTTTCGCCGTCGAAGTGGGTCGGACACCGGTTGGACTGCCTCCGATTCCGCATGTTTCCGGGAGCCTCCACTGTTTGCTAGGGCTGGAATACAGTTCGAGTCCCACCTCGGGCACAGTGTTTTCGCAGGTCAAGGGCCTGTTTCCTCTTTGAGTGTTGACAAAGCTTGACTTTTCGGAAGTCGTCATGTGTGACACGCGCGCCTCTGGCAAGGGGCGCTGGATCGCGCAGCATCCTCTGCACCTGGCGGACCAGATGTTCCCTTGGGGGCGCACCCGAATCCCTCCCTAGGTGAAAGCTGGAACATGCTACGGCTCATCAACGGGACGGTGGGCCGGTCCCTGCTCGGGCTACGAGGGCGGCCAGATGCATATACCCGGCGCGCACGGCGGAGTGCTGTTCCTTGACGAGGCGTCAGATCTAGGACATACCACGCCAACGGTCAACGCCAGATAGAGCTTGTCGCTGCCATTGGATAGCGTGGACGCCATGCGCGCCATCGATCTTGAAGCCAGAGTGATTTCCACCGTTGATCGGATACGAGCCGGACAGTCCGTGGAGAATGATTTCATCGAGTGCAAGAGAGACTGGCCTAAGGAAAACAAGGCGCGTCAGTTGGCAGGCAGCCTAAACCGGGCGGCAGGCGATCCGGTCATCTACATCATCGGCATCGATGAAAAGGACGGAGCGGTCCACGATGTAGCTGGGACCGACATTCTCGACTGGTGGGCGCAAATTACGAACAAGTTCGACCACACGCCTCCTGAGATGACGCGTCACATTCACGTTCCGGTTGGTCCCAATGAAGAAAGCGTCGTAGCCGTTGCTATCGCTTCCGACCGCGCTCCGTATGTGGTCAAGACTGGTTCTGCCAACCCGAGCCTAGAGGTACCAATGCGAGAAGGTACGGGAACTCGGAGCGCCCGACGTGACGAGTTGCTCAGAATGTTGATACCGAGCACTAGGCTGCCTGAAGTAATCGCACTTCAGGGTTTTCTTCGCGCCACATATCGACCGGAGGTTCGGAGGGCCACTCCGCAGGGCCGCTCGGAACGACAGGAAGAGGCGCTAGTTTGCAGCGGCAACCTTCGCGTCTTCATCGCCCATAACGGGCGCGAAGCCGTAACGCTTCCTACGCACATCATGAGGGGACGGCTTTGGATAGGTGATGAGGCTTTCGCAACGAAGGTAGGGCCGCAGGTGCTCGATAAAGATAAACAGCCGGACCCCTTAGCCGCACCCATTACGACTAGGGAGGCCATCACAGTTACTACGTCGGGTGCGGTCACTCTGGGCTTCGCATCGAAAAACATCCCGCCACACAAACGTCAGATTCTCCGGAGTAGCCCGTCGCTGAAGTTGGATATCGATCTAGAGGTATTAGGTGCTGCTAGGCCTGTTCGACTAACTGTCGATATGCACCAGGAAGATGGCCACCTGATCAAAACTGAGTATGAAGAAGCGCTCGGTAAGTGGGTAGTCGAACAGGCTGGGATTTTATGAGTCATTCCGATGACCACTACTCAGTGGGTGAGCCCTGTGTTAAATCGTGGGGCGCCGAGTCTCTGTTTTTTTGATTCTGTGAGTGGCTTCTTGCTGAATCCCGCCACTCTTGATGAACTGCGCTGGTATACATACCTCACTCCTGACGAGCTGGATGATGAAACCTTGCTACAGTCCAGAAATGACGACTGATCTCACCCCAGCAGCCCATAGACTTAATGAAGTGTGTCGTTCCATCTTTGGCGATGAGTCGCGGTGGATAACGGCGGACGGCTATCCGGATAGCCTAGCCCTTTCAATCATTGATTCCATCTACTCCACGGGCTCGAAGTATCAGGCCGTCATCAATGTTGTGAACGAATACCGGGCCTACAGGAAGGCCGAGGGTGGAGACGCCGACCGAGACGGAACCGCCGAGCTGCTACAGACTTTCAAGGCGGCAGGAGGTAGCGCTGGCTGGGCGGAGATGGTCAATAATAGGAAGCCGTCCCACACCAAGAAGAATGCGCCGCTAAAGCTTGAAATCATCCGGCGCGCGGCTGCGCTGCTGGAGGAGGAAGATTTTCAGATCACCACGCAAGATGAACTGCGTGCGGCCTACGCTGACGAAGCGAGCCGAGAAAAGTTGAAGGATGCCTGGCTGGGGCTGCCCAGCCAGAAGTCGGGAGTGACCTATAACTACCTTCTGATTCTTGCCGGCTTTCAGTCCGTAAAGCCCGACCGGATGGTTATCCGCTTCGTGGCAAAGCACGCGGGACTCGACGCAAAGAAACTGACGCCGATGGAGACCGCCGATCTGATCCAGCAGGTGGCGGAACTTTATCCGACCCAGCCGAGGCGGCTGGACCACGTGATCTGGCGGCACGTTTCCGGGCGGGAAGTATTCAAAGCGGACGAGCTGAACCAAGGTGACGTTGGTACCCTTGGCTGAGCAATTCAGTTGAGGATGGGGAAGTGTCGTGAAGGTTTTTATTAGCTGGTCCGGCGAGAAATCTAAAGACTTCGCGATCCAGCTGCGGGGCTGGCTTCCCCATGTACTGCAGAATCTTCAGCCGTGGGTTAGCGACATGGACATCGATTCGGGCACGCTCTCTATGGCTGAGATCCACCACCAGCTCTCAGACACGAAATACGGCATCATTGTCACCACAGCAGAGAACCAGGATCGATCGTGGATCAACTACGAGGCCGGAGCGCTTTGGAAGTCGGTAGAGGGAGACAGCAATGTTGTCCCCATCCTGATCGATCTCGACTTGGCTGATCTCACAAGCCCACTGAAGAACTTCCAGCTTAGGCAGCTCAAGAAACCCCAAGGGCGGAAGTCTGAATTCAAGAAGCTAATTGATTCTCTCAATAAGGCACGTTCCTTGCCCGTTGCCCAGAACATTCTGGATGAGGCCTTCAACTACCACTGGGGCAAGATGGAAGACATCTTCGCGCGCATTGAAAAGAACGATTACGCCTATAAGCCCGAGATGTCGCCGACGCAGTTACGTCTGGAGGACATTCACCAGCTGGTCTTGAAACTTGATCAAAACTCTCGTGCGACCTTTGACGGTGTCGAAAAGCTGCTGGAACGGGGAGACAAAAAGGGCGGCCTTACTATCACCGCAGCGGCAGAGGATGGAAGTCGTCCAGCCCGGTTTGAAAAGATCATCAATGACAGCCTCATAGCCCGAGGTAGCTGGGACCGTGCCTTTGTCAGAAGAGTCGACAAAGAGCACTACGAGGTGTATTCGGCAATGCGGATTCCCGATGAGGTCAAAGCGGCGGTAGAAGAAGTCAACTCGGACTTGCCCTACTGGATCAACTTTTCGTACTTGTTGTCCTACTCGGAGGATGGGCCCGACGCCTAGACTCACCCGCCCTCTCTCAGCCCGGAAATAGCCGAGAGAACGGCCTCTGTTCCTAGCTGCCGGCAACTGATGCCAGGGACTGCCCCCGGTTTTGTTGACTCCTTGACCTAGCGAGCTTGTGCTCGTGGAAGGATGTTGACCATGCCCACGGCTTATGGGGCGGAGTTCCGCCAGGATGTTATTGATGTAGCCCGCAAGGGCGAGGCGCCGCTGACGCAGATTGCCAAGGATTTCGGGCTTTCGGTCACGACGCTGAAACGGTGGATTGCCATCGCCGAGCGCAAGGAATCCGGGGCCGGCCCGGCCGCGGCGGAGTCGGCCGAGATGCGCGAGCTGAAGAAGCGGAACCGCCTGCTGGAACAGGAGAACGAGATCCTGCGCCGGGCAGCCGCCTACTTGGCAAGGGACATCAACCCAAAATGATCTACCCGCTGGTCACGGATCTTGCCGCCGACGGAGTCCCCGTGGCGGTGACCTGCAGGGTGTTGGGATTCAGCAAGCAAGGCTATTACCGGTGGAAGGCCAGCCCGGTGACGGACCGGGACTGGGTCGATGCACACCTGGTCAACGCCGCTCTGGACATCCACGCGGACGACCCGGCATTCGGGTACCGGTTCATCGCCGACGAACTCCCCGAGAAGGGCATCACGGCGGGCGAAAACAGGGTCCAGCGCCTGTGCAGAGACCACGGCATCTGGTCGGTGTTCTCCAAGAAGCGTGGCCTGAACCGGAAACCAGGACCGCCGGTCCACGACGACCTGGTCGAGCGGGACTTCACCGCTGAGGCGCCGAACGAGCTGTGGCTGACAGACATCACCGAACACCCCACTGCAGAGGGGAAGCTCTACCTCTGCGCGGTCAAGGACGTCTATTCCGGCAGGATCGTCGGCTACTCGATGGACCCACGGATGAAGTCCTCGCTCGCCGTCGCCGCACTGGAAAACGCCGTGCGGACACGCCGCCCAGCCGGAACCGTCGTGCACTCGGACCGCGGATCCCAGTTCCGGTCCCGCCGCTTCGTCGAAACGCTCCGGCACCACGGGCTTACAGGGTCTATGGGCCGGGTCGGCGCGTGCGCGGACAACGCCGCAATGGAATCCTTCTTCTCGCTGCTGCAGAAGAACGTCCTGGACCGCCAGCGGTGGCTCACACGCCAGCAACTCCGCCTGGCCATCACGACCTGGATCGAGCGTACCTACCACCGCCGGCGACGGCAAAGACGGCTGGGAAAACTCACGCCGATCGAATATGAAACAATCAACCGGACCGCGCTCACAGCGGCCTAAGACCCCGAGTCAACAAAAGCCGGGGCAGTCCCGTCTCTCACTGAGGAGTGGAACCGTGTATTCCTCCCGCTCGGGGAACCCGCCGACGAGGTCGGAGCCGATGCTGCCGAGGCGCGACGTGAGGCTCGGGAGCGTTATGCCTCAATGCAGCAGTGCAGTCTTCCAGAAATCCGTTCAGGAGTAAGGTCTGGGTATCTGCCTCTGGGCTCTCTTCACATTCTCGCCGACCGACTTGAGATCGGCTGGCACCGGGACTGGATCGACCTCATGCGACATCGGCTCGCCGAGGCCAAACCGTGAGTGGATTTAAGGAATCTGTATGAGTGCTCAAACTCTCGGGCCCGGGTTTGGTTCTGAAACAAGCGCGTTGTTTAATCCCGCATTCTGTTCAGTCCTGCTCCACAACGCCTGCAAGGGGTACTCCGAGAAGGCGGACGCTCCTATGCCCATCACTATTGCTTTCCTTCTGTTGCCCACCGCTTTGCATAGGCCGACACGGGAAGCGCTTCCAGGGACTACTGCTACGTCAATGTGGAGCTGGCTTCGAGAGAACCCGGTCCTCGTTATGGACCTCCCTGATAGAGTCCGGGGCTTCCGGCCATTCACCGCCGCTGCTATCACTTTTGGGCTCCGGCATGCAGTTTTGTCAGGAACGCACGATGGTCTCGCCGCAGGCACTGTGGGAAGACGTCCGCGTACGCTTCACCCCACAGCCGACTGGAATAGCTGCCTTCGGGCAGCCAAGTTTCTCGGAAAGTGGTTCGGAGTATCTGACATCGATGAAGCCAATACGCTCGCACACTGGGGAGTCCAACCGTAATGCAACTCGACGCACTACTTCTCTACAACGCCGATGGCGGGATACGGGAAATCCGATTCCGGCCCGGCACACTCAACATCATTACTGGAGAATCCGGTACGGGGAAAACGAGCATCATCGGAATCCTCCGATTCCTGCTCGGGGGTGACAGCCCCAATGCACCCCTCGGGCCAATTCAAAACACGGTCGCGTGGTACGGGTTGCTCGCGCACGTTGGCGACACTTCGTTCTTCATCGGCCGACCTGCTCCTCCGCACGGCGTGAGTAGCTCGCAAGTTATGCTCACCATCGGTTCGCTGGAAGTCCCGACTTTCGCTGAACTAGTAGTCAACGCCAACACGACCGACCTGCTTGACTACCTCGGTGGTCTAATTGGCATTGAGGAGAACCTCCACGTACCGGGGGAGGGGCAGACCCGCCGTGCCCTTGCTGCTAACTTCAAGCACGCCCTGTACTACAGCTTCCAAGGCCAGGGAGAAATCGCCAACCCCGATCTGCTTTTCCACCGCCAGAATCGTGACTACCAGAAGCAGGCGATCCGCGACACTTTCCCGTACTTTCTCGGCGCCCAGGGAGCAGACACTCTCCGGAAGAGGGAGAAATTATCAGAACTGCGTCGCGATATCCGGCGTCATACCCGCAAGCTCGACGAAGCCCGGGAAGCGAGAGAACTCGGTGTGGGCCGCGCAGCTGGGCTCATTGCCGATGCACGAGCTAGTGGTCTTCTCTCCTCAGATGTCGTCCCTAGTGATGCAGGGGAGGCCCTTGAGCTCTTATCGCGAGTTCTCTATCCGGTTTCGTCTATAGCGGATGCCGAGTACGTTGATGATCAGGCCGAAACAGAACGCCTGCTGGCGCGTCGTGTTGCGCTCAGAGATTCTCTGCGCGAGATAAACGACAAGATTCGAGGCTTGGAGGAGTTTGCTCGCGTTGATACTGAATATGGAGCCGAACTAAACGAACACCGCGTTCGGCTTGCTTCGATTGGCCTTATCCCTGACTCAAACGACCCCGCCGCGGCGTGCCCCGTATGCCAGCGCACTCTTGTTGAGGACGCTGACGCTCATGGCGCCATCACCAAATAGCCTTGGTCGTGTTGCCCGGCGAATTGAGCTCGCCCAGAGGGATCAGCCTAGGATCAGCGAAGCCCGCACGGAGCTGGTCCAGGACCGGAATCGGACGAGGGCGGAGCTCGCAGACGTTGACGGAGCGCTAGATGAACTTGCGCTCACAGATGACGCTCGAGCAGGAGCAGGGAAGTTTTGGGATCAGCAGAGCTTCGTTCGAGGTCGCATTGCCCAGCATCTTGAAACTACCTCACTCGATCGCGACGACACGATGTCGGCGTTACTAGAGCAGGTCGCGACTCTCCGCGACCAGGCCGAGCTGCTCACTGAGGAGCTGGATCCTGATGCGCTTCGTTCAGCGGTCGATTCCGTTCTGAACATAGTCAGTCGCAGAATGACGCGACTTGCACAGGCCTTTCCACTTGAGCACTCTGAGCACGGTGTCCGTATCGACCCCTACCGTCTGACGGTGGTTGCCGACACTCTACGCGGGCCGGCGTACATGGACGCCGGAGCCATTGGCAGCGGAATGAGCTGGGTCGGGTACCACCTAACGGCCTATCTGGCCCTGCACGGCTACTTCATCGAAGCCACCAGACCGGTTCCACGATTCATCGTGCTGGACCAGCCCAGCCAGGCCTTCTTTCCACGAGACCGCAAGACTGGAGGTGACTTAGATGAACTGTCAGATACCGACCGTGACAACACCCGCAATCTCTACAAGATGATGTACGACGCCACATCTGAGCTCAATGGAGAGCTGCAGATCATCGCCTTCGACCATGCTGACTTCAGCGACCCATGGTTCCAACGTTCAATCATCGAGACTTGGCGAGATGGAACCGCGTTGATCCCTCGGGAGTGGATTGAATAGCAGGCACCGCTGGGTGTCGCGCCTGAATATCCAGATGAGCTCTGTGAGGCACTTAGGATTCGGAAAGGAACCACGAAGAAGAGAGACAGATGGGGCAGAGGCAGTCGGGACCAGAATGGGCGGCAGAAGAGGAACGGCGACGCTTCTGTGAGGAAGAGCGGCGGGCTCTCCCGTCCGCTGTCACCGAGGGAATTGTTGATGTGCTTGCAGGCAAAGCCAGCCCGGAGGAGCGCGAAGCCGTATTAGCCCGAGTGGGCGATTACAGGGACAGGTCACGCCGAAGGGCCGAGTTTCTCCTTGGAATCTTGGACAGTGCCACCGCTTTGGACATGAAGGCTCTTGAGCGAGCGATGGCGAATTCATCTGCAGCAAGGTATGCCAGCAGCGCCGGATTCAACCGGTTTCACTGGATTCTCGCGGTTTCAGGGCGAGGCGCCGATAGGAATCCGGAGAACGTTCAGAGGTTCGCTGCTGCTTGCGGCGCGTGGTTGGCCACTTCACGAATAATCTGGCAGGTCGCTGACATCGACAAGGGCCTTGCGCGTGGAGTTCAGGTGAACCCGTGGCAGGAGACACAGAGGCGCATGTGGTCGGTTGATGTGCACTTCCGTTGGGTTTCAGAACTCTTCTGTAGCTCCATGGCTCGTGAGATTGAGAGCAATCGAACCAAGTACGGCGGCTTGGAATTGGTTAGTCAGCGGGCCGTCACGGATCTCTTCAAGTGGGTTGAGGCATACGTAAATAGGGTGGATCGGCAGGCGGCCGGGGAAGCAGTCGGGGCAGTGCCATCGCCTTCCCCGTTCGCTCGCCCACTGGTGGAGGCCTTGGCGGTGAAGGGCGACGAGTACCGATCCAAATCCTTCGAGGAGTTAGTGGATACGCTCGAAATTGAGGCCTATCCGTTCGTCAAGGTCGGAGGCATCCTCGCGCCGGTGGCAGTGCGAGAGGCGACATACAAGGTTGAATTGGCCCTCCTCAATCTGGCCCGCAGTCTCCTCGCCGACAACAAGGACCGCTCCGACCTTTTTGAGAATGCAGTGATACGGTCCCTCCGTCAGGTCCTACCCCCAGGAATCGACCTTCCGCTTGCCCCTGTCTTTATCCCAATCCCCGAGACAAAGAACAAAGGTGAAACGGACTTTATCTTCCGGGACTCGTCAGTGCATACGTTCATCGGTGAATGCAAAGCCATGGCTGCCGTCCAGACGCCTGGCACCGTCATTCACACTTTCACGGACCATGTGAGCAAGGCAGCGACACAGCTCAAGCTACGAATGGATGCGGTCAGACGTGGCGGTGGGGTGACAGTCGACGGGTTGACCTGGGCTGCCCCGACCAGCAATGTGTACGGAATAGCTGTGCCCCTCCATTCCTATGGAGGCGCTGTTTGGAACCACGAATGTCTTCCTCACGGCGATGTAGATCATCCGGATCTTGCAGTTATTCCAGTCCATCAGCTCCTTGTGGTCGGACGAGCGATGGAAGACGCCGATGATTTCGGTGAGTACATCCGATTTCGGAGCGCGCTGTTCGACCTCAAGCTGGAACTTCGGGATGAGCTCGATATTCTCGCCGCCTATATTTTCAGCGACGCCGCCACGATCAGGGCCATGATGGAAGGCGCTCCAGAGCACGGGATGCGGGTCATTCGTGCATATGGGGTGGAACTTGAGACGGCTGTCAGTGACGTCATGCCGACCTCCGCTCAGGCATGGCGACGTCGGCTGATACGAACGTTAATCTAATGTCCGTAGCGAGTCACTGTCCTTCTAGGAGGCGCCAGATGGCGACTTCCCCCGATGGATTGCGACAGTTGCGGAAGCTCCCCGGTACGTCGTACTCTCGTTGCCCCGCTGACGGTCTTGTTGCTGTGGATCAACGGATATCGCCATGACTTCACCACAGATGAGGGCTTTGACCTCGTGGTCGGCGTCGCTGCCGGCAACACTGAACTGCAGGAATCCGCAGGCCTGATTTCCGGGCATGTAATCCCACGCTAGGCCAGCCTGAACCGTCAGGAAAGGGTGTGGAAGTGCCCACACCCTAGGCTTCGGATTCGATTGTACCGGCGTTGGACTGGGCTGGAGCGGCGAGGTTCGGGGGGAGTGGCGGATCTTAGACCGTCGGGAGAAGACGTTTCCGGCGGTGAAAACCGGTCTGTTGACAATGTCAACACCCTTCGCCTCTGACTGTGTCGAACAGCCCTCGGACTGTTTCGGATTCCGCATTTTGTATAGAGTTCTCAGCGTCTGCAAGGCCCAGAATGTAGTTCGAGTCCCACTTCGGGCACAGTGATTCCGCAGGTCAAAGGCCATCTGTCTTTCATCCGTTGTTCCTAATACCGGGTATGTAATCGAGAGCCCAGGGCAATAAGAATCTCTGCACGGAGCCGAAGCCGGGGCGAAGTTACATCTCATCCGGCTTGTCCTTCGCGGCTTGGACTTTCAATCGGGAGCCGTCCGGTCTCAGGCGCCACCAGAACCACCCCATGACTCCAACAAC
Organism: Arthrobacter sp. SDR-2R; assembly: GCF_057747955.1. NCBI lineage: Bacteria > Bacillati > Actinomycetota > Actinomycetes > Micrococcales > Micrococcaceae > Arthrobacter > Arthrobacter sp. SDR-2R. The sequence goes on along the minus strand of NZ_CM173231.1, from coordinate 2,848,931 downwards.
CACGACCGCCATGGTTGTGCCGGCAGGCGCACGCCCTTCCTGGAACTCCCAATCCTTCAGTAGGCTCTCACGGGCGACAGCATAACTGCTTGTCTTGAAGTAGTTCCCGTGGGTAGCTACTAGCGCCTGATAGGAGTCAGGCTCAATCTCAAGGGCGGTGGCATCCAGTGCGTTCTTATCTGCAGTGTCGTTTGGATACGAGTAGACAGGGAAGCCGAGGTAGTCCGTTCGGCGCCATAAATTTTGCCAAACTCCTGGGCCGTCTGCTCCTCCACGCAGAAGCCCCACAAGATGGCCTTGAGGCGGATTCTGCGGCAGTAGGGGTGGTGGCGTGGGCAAAAAGCGGTCCTTCCATGGATCGCTTGCGAAGTAGCGTGGTCCCTTTACTCCTGGCGTTCCAAGGACAGCCGGTCCCCACAGGTCGGGGAAGAACCTCCCGAAGTATGGGCGGAGCTGAATCCCGAAAGTAAGCAGCCTGATCCTGGATAGGAGCTCCCTGGTCTTCTGCTCGGCGGCTTCCTTGGCGGCTGCGGTAGCCATATTTTCTCGCGCGTCGAGCTCCTTTTGTTGGACCGTGGCCGCGAGATGATACAGGGCGGCGATGCCTAGGACGGCTCCAAGACTGTGCGTAGCCAGGAGGATGCGACGCGCAGGCTGCACCTGATCGAGCACCTCCGGATCATCTACTTTTTTCTGGTCCGTGAGCCATTGGAGCATCCTGCTTGCCAGTTCGGGAACCGCGCGTTCGGAGTAACAAGCAGGACCAAAAGGATGGCCGGCCCTTGGCAGCCAAGCCACCAAGTCCCAGAGGAGCCCCAGCGGCCTGCCTGTTCCCACTGCCGCACTGGTAATCGCTGCGCCCACTATCAGGGCCCCTGCTGCTGTTAGTGCGCATGTGGTCACCCAGGTGCCGGCAGGTGCGAACGTTTCCCAAAGCCATTGTTGCTGCAGCCACTGGCGGCCTGGACCGTACTCATGGAGGATCGTCAATGCCAGAACCACGATGACGCCAAACATAGTTGCCAGGGCTGCGATCTCTACTACTCGCTCCCCGCGCTGAAGCAAGGCGCTTCTGCGACGGACAGCCAAAATCTCCGATGTATAGGGCTGTTCAACCTCAGCGATGTCAGGATTTGTGACTCCGTTACCACTCCATAGGCTGCTGAGCATTAGCGCGGCCACTAACAGTACGGCGGCCAGGACCAGGAGCACCATGACTCCACCAGCTGCCCAGTAGAGGAAGGGGATTTTGATTGCAGAGGCGTCGTCCTTCAGTAGGTTGCGGAAGAGCGGATGGTTGGTGTCCTGTTGCCAAAGGAGTCCGCCAGCCTGCAGCCAGTTGCCGATTCCGACGACGATTGCGCTGGAGTAGAAGGCAGCGAGCAGGAGGCTGAGGTACATCATCACGGCAGGAGCAAGACCGTGCCACGCTTCAGCCTTCCGGCCAAGTGGCCGCACCGGAGCCCTCTCTCCCTGTTTCATGAGGGAAGCCGCCACAGCGATCAAGCAGATTGCGCACACTCCATAGGCCGCGCTTACGGACATTGGTGCCCTATCCAAGCGGCTGACGATGATGAGGCCGCCGATGAAGCCGCAACACCATAACAGCGTTCCCCAGAAGACGGCGGCAGCCGGGCTCAGTCGCATGAAACACCCCGACGTCGCAAATATCGCCAGGAGGGCCACCAGCACGATCGGCACGATCTGGGCCACGGTAAAGGGGGCTGTTTCGTTCACAGTAGTAGCGCGGCAGACCACCACGACGGTCAAAAGATAGACGAGGAGACTCGCAAGGAGAAGAGCCACCGCCAAGGCCATTCGCGAGAACCTGACCTTGAAGGGTGCCCGCACGCTCTTTGATCCCCAAACCATGACAGATCCTGCTACAACTGCAAGCAAAAAGCAGGCAATAGCCGCAAAAGTTGTGGCGGCGGCAGCGTCGTCCTTCGAATTTGCCTTGAGGTCAGCAGCGAGCAGGAATGCGACGAGCAGGACAGTCGCGGCAATGTGCGCCACGCCCGTCGGCGAGTTGACCCTGCGAATCCAGAGCCGCGGTGCAGCGAGGACAGGTGCGTCCTTCAACATATTTCTCCGGGTCTTTGGCTTCTCCCCGGGTACTTTCAAATGACTCTGAACCCGTTTCTGATCGGTGAACCGGGTGCGGAAACGAACATCGCTGGACAGGCTAACGGCTGCCAAAAGTGTCACGGCGAGGATCGGAAAAATTGATACGGCGGCAAGGCGCTGACCCCGCTCCAGGTCGCGAAGACCATCGAACCAGTGCGGCAAGGCATCGCACATCTGGCGTTGCCCATTCTCAGTACGAAAGCACTGAACAGCGACAAAGTCCATGGCGGCCGTGGCCACGGCAGTGGCGAACAAGAGCGTCAACAGCAGACTGAAGAGACGCACGAGCGCCGCGCCTGTGCCTGGACCGACATCGCCTTCGCGACGGTTGTCAGCCTTTAGAACACGGGCCCAGTAGGCAGCGTTAGCAAGACCGAATGGTGCGATCAAAAACCACCCGATGTTATATAGTGCCCGGGCAGCCTTGCCTAGAAGTCCAGACGGCGCGAAGCGGTCCAGCTTGCCCCAGCTGTATGCCTCTATCCGTATTCGCGAATCTGGCGCCAACAATGCTTCCGCGGGCGGCTGCTTAGCTTTGTAGAAACCAGCTAGATTGTCGGCGAGTTTGATGCCGTCAGCGTCGGCTGGCACCACATCGCCCGGCTCGACCCCCAACATTTCATGAGGCGGAGTATTACGAACCCCATGGACGCGGAGTTCGAGAATTTCCAGCGCTGAGGACATGGCCCCTCCTTTGCGGCTTCCCCAGCTCGTGCCCGTCAGAGTACGACTGTCGAATGCAGAAGTCCAGAGTATGGAATATCAATGTAACCGAGGCGGCTATACAGGAGTCAGCGGCTTTCAGACCGGTACGCCATATCGACGACGGGACACCTCACCCCGGGCTTAGGCGTCGGGGCTGGCGCAGCGGACCCTGACAGCTTTGTTTCGCGAACCCATGCACGCCAACACCGTCGACGTCGGGGTGGCACGGACTTTTTTCTCGTCCATCTCTGGGGAAGATGCCGACGCGGACCCGGGATGATGGCGCCCACGATAGTTTCACTGAAGACAATCTATTTTCCCTCCCGTCCGAATTGAGTAAGCATTCTTACCAATGGGTGGCCAATCAGTGTCCTCGAGCTCCTTGAAGTGGCACAGCGCCTGGCCACGCCGTCGCGCTGCGGTGGCGACCCAGACCGCGCCCTTACGGTGATCGTTCCGGCCCTTCCTGGGTTTCCCTTCTCGCCCCAGCGACCAACTTTGGACGAGCAAACGCATTAAACTCTGGCACCACTTGATGACCGTCATCTCGGCCTCCAGCAGTACGCGGCGCATGGTGGTGATCTCGGCGCCGGAATCACCTCGCGGCTCGGGCAGGCGTATCGTGGCGCCGTCGCAGGTACCATCTCTTGGCGGTCGCTGCCCCGCTTCACATTGACGAGGCGACAGTTACCGATGAGGAGCGGGAGCATCTAGACAAGGTTCAGGCGCGGATCGCAGCCGAGGGCGCCTACCAGCATTAGCAGACCCTGCCCCTCACCCTCGCCCCAGCGCTGTCGCCCTCGGCCCGCACGACCTTGCAACCCCACCACGCAGCTGGGCGGAGCGGACGTACGACGTAAGGGGATACACGCTCATGCCCCGTGGAGGACACTTCGCGCCCCACGAAGAACCCAACTGCTCGCCAACGACATCGCCGCATCCCTACAAACCCTATGACTCCTGTGGTTATCTATGGCTGGGACTGGGAGCTTTTGGGGTAGCTCCCGAAAGCAGTAGCGGTAAAAAACCTAACTCGGGGAGCCCGCCCTGTTCCGTGCCGGACTTGGCGGTGTGCTGGTCGCACACGGGTGGCAGAAACACCTCGGGTGGTTCGGCGGTGGCGGTATTGAGGAGACCAGCAAGGGCATGGATGCCATGGGCTTCCGTCCTGCGAAGACCAGTGACCTCCGGTGGACCGGACTCAGCACTCAGCACAGCGCCCCTTGACGACCGAGGACCGTCGGCAGAGAGTGGCACATGTGAAGCGTGTGGCTCTTCGGGAGTATCTGGCGAGCGCACTGTGGGCGATGCCGACATGCGCCGTCGTGCTCGCGCTCATCGCGGGGGCGAGCCTTTCCGCTGTGCAGATCGACAAGAGGTCGCCTCTTGCTGTCCTCCTCTTCCAGGGGACATCCGATGACGCCCGGAACCTGCTCGTGAGCATCGCCAGCACGATGGTCACGGTCATCGCCCTCGTCCTGGGACTTACCGTGGTGGCCCTGCAGCTCGCGTCGACGCAGTTCAGCCCTCGGCTCCTGCGGAATTTCCTCCGCGACATCCCCAACCAGCTGACCCTGAGCGCCTTCGTCGCGACCTTCGCGTACAGCACGGCGGGGCTCTACACGGTGGGCATCGCAGGCGGCCAACGCATCGAGGAGTACCCCCGACTCGCCGTTAGCGGCGCGCTGATGCTGCTGTTCGTGAGCATGGTGATGCTCGTGTTCTTCGTCCACCATCTATCGCATTCGATCCAGGTGGACCAAGTCATGAAGGGCGTCGAGACGGCGACGCTGAAGGTGATCGAGCAGTCATACGTCCCCGGCGACCCTGGGATCCCCATGCCGGACGTGCCGCAGGGTGCCACCGCCCTGCCGGCACCGGCATCGGGATACGTCCAGGCCTTCCATGTCGGGCCATTCGTCGGTGCACTCGCGGAGCGGGGCCTGAAGGCACTGATGGTGCCCATGGTGGGCCGGCACGTGGTTGCCGGAGCACCCATCGCCTGGGTATGGGACGTCGCTGACGGCAGCGGGAGACCGTATGTGCCCGAGGCTTCCGCCCCGCTTCGGCGTGCACTAGCGCAGAGTGTACGCATCGGCTACGAACGGACCCTGGAGCAGGACGTCGCGTTCGGGATCCGACAGCTCGCGGACGTCGCGTCCAAGGCGCTCTCGCCAGCTATTAATGACCCATACACGGCGAACCAGGCGGTCGACCATCTGGGCACGATCCTCGCCGCGCTTACACTCAGGCAGCACGGCCCGCGAGCAGTGACAGACGCCCAAGGTACGGTCAGGCTCCACATCCCGGCCCGCGACTTCGCCTATCTCGTCGATCTGGCCCTCGGACAGGTTCGGCGTTACGGATCGAACGAACCCCGCGTCGTCAGGGCGTTGCTGCGGGTGTGCCGTGATCTCGCCTGGTTCGGAGACGCCGCGCACCGCGCCGTCGTTCGGCAGTATGTGCAGACCCTTATGAGCGACGTAACCCGGCTCGTGGCGCAGACAGCCGATCGCGACCCCCTGCTGGAGGAGGGCGCAGCGGTCCTTGACCTCTTCGACATGGCGGACGGCCCTCCGGGCACCTCTTAACTCCATCCTCCTCCCGCCGCAGAGACGGCCGGAGAGCGGAGGCAGCCAGTGGCCTGGTGCCACGCTATTTCAAGTTCAAACGCAGGAAGGTCAGAGGGCACGAAGAAGGCGCGCCCCGTTCGCTGAGCGCGCGCCCTTCCCGTATAGAACTGTTACTCCTTGAAGGCATCCTTGACCTTTCAATGCCGGCCAATTTCGCCATGCAAAAACAATTACATGGGACGCGAAGCCTGCCAGCCATAAGCCACATCGGGGCATGCGGGAACGGCATCGTGGTGCTCTACGCCTCGATCACCCGGCCCGCTCGAGATGCTCAGGTCCGTTGTTACGGACGCTGTTTACCCTCGTGCTGACAACCCGGGGTGTCAGGGTTGGCTCCGGCAGAGAGCCCAGCAGGTGCTCTGCCACTCAAAGTATCCGTCAGCCGGGAGGATTGCCCTTCGTTTGACCGCCGCTTTGCGGAAAGACGGCTTCTCCAGTTCACTGCGGGCATTGATCAGCTTTTTGCCGATCTTGATGTCTTTCGCCCAAGAGGGGACCAGACCCCAGTGGGCCACGAGCAGATGCCGCTCGATGGAACCCTCGTCCAGGCGCTCAGCCACGATATGCACGCTCTGTGTCGGCGCCACATTCCAGCTCGGAGGAGGCGGGTCACCTTCTACCTCTTTGGCATCAAAGTAGCTCAGAAGGTCGCCGGTGGCCTTGGACATCACGTATCTGCCGCACATGACGCCATTGTGCCTGAAGGCTGTAGTCAGTAGGCGTCGAAGCGAACCAACAATGTTTGTGCCACCTTTCAGAAGTGCATACGGGCTCTCCCTGGCCGTTCATGACCGAATCGTTCCGCCTGCTGCGGGCGTACCTGCCGTTCGGTGCGAGTGAATCCTGATTGGAGCAGTTAGGCCCCAACGGTTCTGTCCAGGGCCTAACTGATATTCGGATATGTCGCGCGTTGAACAGGTCAGGTAGCTGTTTCGCTTATTTGCCTATCGAAACGCCCAAAACGCCTGAGGCGCAGGTACATTGCAACGAAAGTAACGACACCCAAAACCGGCAAGAAGCCGACGCCACTGGGGTTAACGAGCAGCCAGGAAGTAGTCCACGCTTCGCGGTTATTTTTATGCCCGTGAAATTGCTTACTGGAGGGCACCTCACTTCGCCTATAGGTCAGCACCAGAAATAGCGACTTTTTGAGATTCACAGACACGTTCAGAAAGCACAAAGGAATCGCTCATGTTGTGGCAGACGTGAGAGGGCTAGGTCATGGACGGTGCTTCCAACACAACTCCTGCCGGAAAGCCTGAGGGGCCAAGGATTGCAGGGCCGTCAACAGGAGAACCAAGCCCACGCCGATCGAGTACTACTTGGGGTCAGGCGGTGGTGGGAAAAGCCGGGCCGGTTAGACTCGTTTCATGCGCAGAACCTCGGCACGAGGCCCCGACGCCGCTGGGAGCGAGCGCGTACTTATCCTGTCAGCAGGGGTAGGAGCGGGGCACAACAGCGCCGCGGCGGCGCTGCGGCAGGCGTGTGCCGCGCGCGCCGACATTGATGAGGTGCAGGTGCTCGACGTGCTGCAGGTGAGCAGCGTGCTCTACCGCTCACTGCTTGGCAAGGGTTACTTCGTCCTGGTCAAGGACTTGCCCTGGCTGGTCGAGTGGGGCTACGACATCAACGACCGTCCGTTCCGGCGCCGGGTCCCAGTTGATCCCTGGACACGGGTGAACGCTCTTCCGGTGATCGGTGCGATCAAGCGATTCCGGCCGACCGCAATCCTGTGCACGCACTTCCTGCCAGCCCAACTGCTGGCGTCGCTGCTCCTTCGCGGCGTGATTGACGCGCGGACCGCCGTCGTCATGACGGACTACGACTTCCAGGGCCTATGGCTTACGGGGGCGTTCCATGCGCTCTTCCTGGCCAGGGAAGAGGGCAGGGTGGAGCTGATAGCGCTGGGTTTGCCCCCCGACCGCGTCGCGGCCACGGGCATCCCGATCGCCAGCCAGCTGGATGTAGCGCCTGCGCGCGATGTAAACGAGCCCCCGATGCTGCTGATCTCGGCGGGCGCGACTGGCGGAGACTATGCCGTCTCGGTCGTGCGGCAGACGCTGCACATGCGCTCATCCTTCACGGCCACGGTTCTGTGCGGACGCAACGATGCCCTGCGGCAGCGTATCGAACAGCTAGTGGCGCCCGCTGGCGACCGCTACCGCGTGCTCGGCTTCACGGCGGAGATGCCCGAGTTGCTGCGCCGCGCCGACCTGTTTGTGGGCAAGCCGGGCGGTCTGGCGGCGGCGGAGTGCATGGCTGCAGGGCTGCCCATGGTGCTTGTGAACCCCATTCCGGGGCAGGAGGTTCGCAACGGGGATTACCTGATGGAGCAGGGGGCGGCGGTCCGTTGCAACACTCCCGCGACGATCGGTTGGAAGATCGACGAGCTGCTGCGGGAGCCGGGCCGCCTGCAGCGGATGCAGGCGGCGGCGCGGAGAACGGGCCGCCCTGACGCTGCGGCGGACGTGCTGACCGGGCTGTTGGACGGCCCGTCCCGTCCCCTCGTCGTGACACGCGCAGCGCAAAAGACAATCCTCGCCGAGAGCGAGCGGCGAGTCGTTTCGACCGATCTGACGGGACCTTCGTCGCTTGTCAGCATGATCGACTCGGCGGCGGGCAGCACGGTCGCGCTGCTGCGAGCCGAGGAGCTGGGAGATCTGCAGAAGTGGTACGCCACCCCGAACGGGGGTCTGCTACTGCGGCGCGGTCACGCGCTCAGGTCACTCAGATGGGAGGAGCGGTGGCTGCTCCGCGCCATTCTGCGCGGGGACAACGAGCTGCACGTCCGTGTCGAAGGGCCCTCGCCACCGTCTCGCATCCGCCCCTCCCGGTCGCCAGCAGCGGCAAAGAGCCAGGCAGTCGACCCCGAATCAAAAAGCTGAACAGCGAACAGCCGGCTTCGTTTCCGGCTGTGTCGGGTTGGTTCGGGATGGCCAGCACCGGTGCAAGGGCCGGGGGAGCGGGCACAACAAGACTTTGCTGATTGTGGTGGGAAACTTCCTCGGACGGCTACTTTCTTCGGCGCGGGAGATGGGGCACCTGTCTGTCCTGCCAAAGTTTGCTCCCATCCGGCGGGGACGAGCCGGTAGAAAGACTGAGGAGCAGCGCTTAGCGCTTCCCGTACTTGCGGTGGACGGCTTGTTTGCTTACGCCCAGGCACAGGGCAATGGCTTCCCAAGAAAGGCCGGCCTGCCGGGCCTTCCTGACCAGGGACGCTTCGGTGCGCCCAACCTCCTTCTGCAGCTCAGCGACCGCGCGCAACGCGTCAGCGGGGCCCTTGCCGTCCATTGATGCAACCAATGTCTTCATCCGGTCCACCTCCATGCGTCAACATTAGTTGACGGAAATCGCCAGCGTCAACATTTATTGACAATTCCTAAGGGCCTGCAGACGGGTGTGAAGTCAGCAGTCCTCCAATACTCACGGGACAGCCACATGCCCCAGCCTCACCAGGACCAGTCTGAAACGGCTGGGGCTCGTCCCCATGAACTCGCGTCCCGCCGGCGATGCCGTCCGGGGGAGTTCCACCCAGGTCTTCATGCGGTCGACGTCGCTCCAGTCCGTTGTCGAGGATGTGCGGGATGACGCCCTGCCACTCCTGCCGATGGCCCTTTCATGAGCCCTGGCGGCGGCGTATCGTCTATTCCGCCGGGAACGGTCGTAGCCGTCAGAGGAGCGGACATGGCTGGATGGAATGCGGACACAGCGGCGGGGCCGGTGGGGGCGGGAACTGTAACGCTGGTGGAAGGCTCATGTTTCTGCATCTCCGCTGCCAACGGCGACATCCATTCGGAACTTCCCCACGGTGTTTTCCACGAGGACACCCGGATCCTGTCCGGGTGGAGCATGACGGTGAACGGCCAGTCGCTTGAGCCGCTGGCCGCGGAAACGAAAGAACCCTACCGGGCACTGTTCATCGGCCGCGTTCCGCGCGGGGACGGATACGCGGACAGCCCTCTGATCGTGGAGCGCCTGCGGGAAGTCGCTGACGGCGTGATAGAGGAAATCACCATTCGCAACTACTCCGGAAACCCTGTGGAGTGCAGCGTCTCCGTTGGCGTCGATTCGGATTTCGCGGACCTGTTCGAGGTGAAGGAGGCGAGGGTCCAGCGGCGCTGGGAGGTCGTCCGTGGAGCCGACGGTGATTCCCTGATTATCAGCGCGGCATGGCAGGACCTGCGGAAGGCTGTCCTGGTGCGGGGACGCGGGGCCGTGGCCACCGCCGGCGCACTCACATACCAGGCGATGGTGCCCGCTTCCGGCCACTGGAGAACGCGGCTAAGCGTTGCACCGGCCGCGCAAAAGGACGTTTCACGCCCTGTCCGGCACGGCACCTCACAGAGTGACCGGCGGCACCAGGAATGGGTCGCGAAGATACCCAGGCTGCAGATGACCAACCGGTCCATCGAACGGACGCTGCGGCGCAGCTACGACGACCTCGGCGCACTTCGGATCGAGGACCCTGCGTATCCGGAGCGGATTGTGGTGGCCGCAGGAGCGCCATGGTTCATGACCCTTTTTGGGCGTGATTCGCTGTGGGCTTCAGAAATGGCCCTACCTGTGGATCCGTCACTGGCTCTTGGCACCCTGCAGACCCTGGCTGACCGCCAAGGCAAGGTGGTGGACCCGGTGAGTGAGGAGGAACCCGGGAAGATCCTCCACGAGGTACGGCTTGGGGTATCTTCCGGGCTGGCTCTGGGCGGAAAGTCGGTCTATTACGGCAGCGTGGACGCCACTCCGCAGTTCGTGATGACTTTGGCCTCCGTCAGCCGGTGGGGTTTCGCGAAGGAAACCATTGCGGCACTGTTGCCCAACGCGGACCGCGCACTGGACTGGGTTCGGAACTACGGCGATAAGGACGGCGACGGCTTCGTCGAGTACTGCCGCCTCAATGACCACGGCCTGCTAAACCAGGGGTGGAAGGACTCGTGGGACGGCATCAACTTCGCTGACGGCACCCTTGCCGAGCCGCCGATAGCCCTTTGCGAGGTGCAGGCGCTGGTGTACTCCGCGCTGCAGGCACGGGCGTGGATGGCGTACGACGGCGGCGACGCGGGTTTGGCCGCGCAGCTCACCGATGAGGCGGCGGCGCTGAAGAAGAGGTTCAACGAGGCGTTTTGGCTGCCGGAACGCGGCTACTTCGCGGTAGCGCTGGACGGCAGGAAACGCCCGGTGGATGCCTGCGCCTCAAACATGGGCCAGTGCCTGTGGCACGGCATCATTGATGATGACAAGGTGCCGATGGTGGCCGAGCGGCTGATGTCGCCTGAAATGTTCAGTGGATGGGGCGTGCGGACCCTTGCCACGAACATGGGCGCCTACAATCCGGCAAGCTACCACAACGGGTCTGTTTGGCCCCACGACAATGCCATTATCGCGGCGGGCCTGATGCGTTACGGCTTCGTGGAGGAGGCGCAACGGATCGCCACGGCCCTGCTTGAAGCGGCGGACTACTCCGACGGGCGGCTCCCGGAACTGTTCTGCGGTTTCAGCCGGGAACAGGTAACCGAACCGGTGCCGTACCCCACGGCCTGCTCACCCCAGGCGTGGGCGGCCACCACACCCATCATGCTGATCACCAGCCTGATGCGGTACGACGCCCACGTGTCGCGGGGCGGCTTCTGGATGGATCCTGCTCTGCCGGCATCGTACGGGGATCTGCACATTACCAATGCGCCCCTGGCCGGGGGCCGGATCACCATTGACATCACCCCCTCTGGCCCATCGGTGCAGGGCCTGCCGGAGGGCATCACTTTCCACCGCGAACACCGGCCGTGGCTGAGCGAGCTCATTTCGCAGGCCGGACTCGACGCCAAAAGCTAAGCGTCCAGCCGGCGTCGTCTTTCAAGCTCCGGTGTCAGCTCCAGCCGAGGCCCGGGCCCCAAATGATTCTTGGCACGCAGGTATCATCGGCGCAGGAGCCCTCCCACGCAGATGCCCGGGAAAGGCTGGGCCGGCGGCGGTTAGAGGGCAGCATCCTGTCTCAAAGCTGCCACGGCCGCCGGCCCTATCCCCATTCAAGGTCCTGCCCCCAACAAGCGGGTCCTTGACGTCCGTCAGTGACGCCCACCTCATTCTGGCTTAGAGGGAATACCAGTGCTGGTTTTGAGCTTGTTCCCAGTGAGGCGCCGACGGTTGGCTGCCTCGTTCGAAAGGACCCTCTTGCCCACTGCTTTCATTCCCTTCACTATGCGCGCCTCGGTCCGAGACGACCACCGGCGCACCTTCCGCACCGACATCGAGCGGATGACCGACGGACATCTCCGGTGGACGCCGCTGGACGTTATCAAGTCAACGAACACCCAGGCCCTGTTCCGCGGGGCTGCGCCGAAAGGCCCGCACACCGCGACCGATGCGAGCCTCGCCCAGTACCTTCAGGACCGCCTCATGGCCGAGAACATCCACCTGGATCTCAGCGTCCGCATCGATCGTTAGGCGCATCTGGGGAGCCTCGGACCATTGCTGGTCCGAGGCTTTGTTGTGCCCTTGATTCGACGGTGCCAAGACAGTCAGAATAGTTCTTTGGTCAGTTGTGCAGGGCTGCGGAGCCTGCTCCCACATGCCCAGTCCGTCGGGGCGAAACCGGGCTGGTCTCCATTTCCCGCAGCAACTCCACCGTAACCGCTTTGCCAGTGAAGAGGCGTGCCATGTATGGCGCGCTCCGTTCAGTGAGCGCGCCCTTCCCGTTGTGTTTGTCACTGCTTCGAGCGTCCGAAACAACCCTGCCTGCCCACCGTAACGGCGTGGAGGGTATCCACGGGCAGGAGCCCTTCCAGGGTGAACACCAGGCCCGGGCTTGGCCCCTACGGGCTGGGCCTGTGGGAGCAGGCGGACGGATGCTCGAAAGAGTCGCGGCACGAAGGAAGGGGCTCATTCTGGGGATACCGGACCATAGCAGTCAGCAGCGCTGACGGGCGCTACCAGGCGGCGATGACAGTCACAACGCCATCACTGCCCACCGAACTCGAAGGCCCGTCCACCGGGAACAGGCGTGACCTCCTGGACAGCCAGGTCGAGTCCTCCCTGAACGAGACCCTTGACCGGCTCTGCATGTCAGCCAGATGAGAAAGTGCCTGCTGTTCAAGGCTTGGTTTGAACACAGCACAGATGGACGATCCGGCGGAATGCGCCGTCGCGACGGGCGGGACGCCAGGGAATCCCGTGGTTTCGGGAAGGCCCGAAACCAGGTGACTAATGGCTCTGTTCGCCCGGCGGTGACCGCGCAAAGCTGGAATGAACGGCAGGGATTGAAGGGGCGGGTCCGGGGATGATGTACGGATGGTATGGCGACTGGGGTGTGGGCGGTTGGATTGTCATGGCCCTGATGATGCTGCTGTTCTGGGGTGGTGTGGTGACGGTCGTGATTCTTCTGGTCCGCGGCGGACGCCAGGGGCACGGGGGATACTATGGGTCTGCTCATGATGAGGCTGAGCGGATCCTGAATGAACGTTTCGCGCGGGGGGAAATCGACGCTACCGAGCTGAATGAACGCCGGGCTGCTCTCCGACGCAGGCCGTGAAGACACTCTCCCGCAGCACGCAGATCCTGATCGGGGCTATCGCGACAGTAATGCTGACCGCGTTGTCCATGACGGGGATCGCGCTGCTGGGCGGTGGCCCGAATCCGGGCGGAGCAGGGAATCCCGGCACCACCCGCTGTGCGGCGCCGAGTTTCGCGGGCACCGTCGTGAACGTCACTACCATCGATAGGGGCGGGCCCATGATGGCCGGTCCCAGGATGATGCGCGGCAGCATGCGCCTGACCGCGGACCGGGCCACCGTGGTCCACGGCAAAGTGTCCTTCCTGGTCGTCAACGCCGGCACCATTCCCCATGAAATGCTGGTCGTCCCCGTGGCGGGCACCCAGAGCGCAGGAACGCGCCCCGTGGGCCGGGACGGAAGAGCCGACGAGGCCGGCAGCCTGGGCGAGGCCTCCGCTGCCTGCGCCGAAGGTGAAGGAGAGGGGATCCTGCCGTCCACGAGCGGCTGGGTCACGCTTGACCTGCCGCCCGGGCGGTATGAACTGTTCTGTAATCTCCCGGGCCACTACTGGGCAGGGATGTACACGGAGCTCACCGTCACTTGAACCGGCCGGAGAACCGCAGGCGGCGGGGGAGCGATACCGGACAGGGGGAGCGGGTCCGCCGGTGACGAACCGGCGGACCTCACACGAGGTAGCCTGCCCAGGCAGCCCGCTTCCTGCCCGGATCTAGTTGCTGAGGTAGCCGTTCGGGTCCAGGACGTACTTTGTGGCCGCTCCGGCATCGAATTCCGCGTACCCCCGCGGTGCATCATCCAGCGCTATGGCTGTGGCGTTGACCGCCTTGGCGATCTGGATCTTGTCATGCAGAATCGCCATCATCAGTTGCCGGTTGTACTTCATCACCGGGCACTGGCCGGTCGCGAAGGAGAGGGACTTTGCCCAGCCAGTGCCCAGGGACAGGGACAGTGAACCCTTCTGGGCCGCCTCGTCCGCGGCGCCCGGGTCTCCGGTGACGTAAAGGCCGGGAATGCCCACGGACCCGCCGGCGGCGGTGAGGTCCATCAACGAATTGAGCACGGTGGCCGGCGCTTCCTTGGCGCCATGCCCGTGCCCGCGGGCCTCGAAACCGACTGCGTCAATACCGGCATCGACCTCCCGAACGCCGAGGATCTGCTCGACCTGGTCGGCCGGGTCGCCGTTGGCCACGTTGACCGTTTCGCAGCCAAAGGACCGGGCCTGGGCGAGACGATCCTCATTGAGGTCCCCTACGATGACCACGGCGGCCCCCAGCAGCTGGGCGCTTGCGGCCGCGGCAAGTCCTACGGGTCCGGCCCCGGCAACATAGACGGTTGACCCGACGCCGACACCTGCCGTGACGGCGCCGTGAAATCCGGTGGGGAGGATGTCGGAGAGCATGGTCAGGTCCAGGATCTTCTCCAGGGCCTGGTCGCGGTCGGGGAACCGCAACAGATTCCAGTCGGCATAAGGGACCAGGACGTACTCCGCCTGCCCTCCGACCCAGCCGCCCATGTCGACGTAGCCGTAAGCGGATCCTGGGCGGTCCGGGTTCACGTTCAGGCAGATCCCGGTCTTGCGCTCCTTACAGTTCCGGCAGCGCCCGCAGGAGATGTTGAACGGGACCGAGACGATGTCCCCGACCTTGATGAACTCGACGTCGGGCCCGGTCTCGATGACTTCCCCGGTGATCTCGTGACCCAGGACCAGGCCGGCGGGGGCGGTCGTGCGGCCGCGAACCATGTGCTGGTCCGACCCGCAGATGTTGGTGCTCACGGTGCGCAGGATGACGCCGTGCGGGACCTTCCGGCCGACGTTGACGGGATTGACTCCGGGGCCGGCCTTCAGTTCAAAGGTGGGGTAGGGGGTATCGATGATTTCGACAATCCCGGGTGCCTTGTACGCAACGGCTTTGTTGGCTGACATGGGCATGGCTCCTATGGTTGGTGTTCGAATTGGCGCGGAAGGCCTGACGCCGGCTGCATCAGACCTTCCGTGGGGCAAGAGTTGTCAGTTTTCGTGAAGCAAGGGGGGTGGATTGAGGTGCCGGGCGGGCCGGACCGAGCGGCTAGGCGTCGATAACCATGTCGGTCAGCGCGGTTGAACAGCAGGGTAGGAACTTGCCTGCAGTGATCTCACGTGCCCGGATCCCGCCCTGGTGGTTCATCTCCACCTCGCCGGAAAGCTTGACGACTTTGCAGGAGCCGCACATACCCTCCTTGCAGTTCGCGCCGATCCGGACGCCTGCACGCTGGGCCACTCCGAGGATGTGTTCGTCCGGGCCGATCCGCACATTGATGCCCGTCCGCATGAAGGACAACGTGAGGCTGCCCGTTCCCACAGTGTCAAAGCTGGAGGCGTCGGGGGACGCGGCCTCCGGTTCCGCATCTGATCCGCCTTCGGCGGCCGCCGGGCCCGGGTCGACCGTTTCCAGCGGCAGCCCCGTGGCCTTCAAGGTTCCCTCGTCGTCGTAGCCGGGCTCGTAGAGCCCGAACGCGCTGGGCTGGCTTTCGAAGTAGTCCTCGGCGGAATCGGCGATTTCCTCGGCGATCTCCTCCGCGATGTCCGAAGCGAGCGCGATTTCTGCCTGGTATTCAAGGAGTGTCTGGCGATCCCCCGAGAAGAACTCCATGTAAATGGAGGTGTCGTCGACGCCGACCTTCTTAAGCAGCTCGGTGGCGGTGTTCAGGTAACCTTCCGGGCCGCAGGCGTACACCTGGCGGCCGTTGGCATCAGGAGCGACCTCGTCGATCATGGCCGAGGACAGCCTTCCGCTGAAGCCATCCCACTCCTCGGGCCGGCCGCGGTCGCCAAGGGCGTAGAAGACCTTGACGCGCGAGTCCACCGACGCAATGTAGGCCAGTTCACGGTGGAAGGCAAAGCCGCCGGCTTCCGCTCCGTGGTAGAGCACTACCACATTGGCCGTACCGGGCAGCGAGTGGATGGTCCGCAGCATCGACATGATCGGAGTGATGCCCGCGCCGGCAGCCAGGAAGAGGTACCGTGCGCGCCGGTCGGCATCGGGCAGGTGGAATGCCCCCACGGGTCCCAGCATGTCCAGGACGGTGCCGGGTTTGACGTTGTCATGCACCCACGGTGAAACCAGTCCGCCGGGATCGCGCTTAACGGTGACGCTGAAGGTCCAGGGTTCCGTGGGTGAGCTGGAGATTGAGTAGCTGCGGTCCACGGGTTCCTGGTCCTCGCCGTTCACGGGAAAGGCGATATTCACGTACTGGCCGGCCCTGAATGCCAGGGGTGCGCCGTCGCAGCGGCGGAACACGAAGGTCATCATGCCCCCGGCCTCGGGTACGGTCTCCACACATTCCGCCATGAACTCCTGCGGATGCCAGGGACCCAAAGCACGTGCAGCGCGGGCGGGTGCCTCGGCGCTGCCCATTACCCTGTTCCACGGCATCTCAAGGCCACGGATGCGTTGGGGTTCCTGGACTACCGTTTCAGTAAGGAGTTCCGTCATGCCAAGTGCTCCTGAACGCGCTGAACGTACCAGTTGATGAAGGCCTCCACCTGGTATTCGCTCTTCATGTAGGGGCCGGGCTGGTAGGCAGGGCTGCCGGCACCCTTCTGGCACAGCTCCACGAACGCCTTGTCCTGCAGGTTTGTCTGCTTCCAGGTGTAGGTGAGCTTGTCCAGGTCGTAGTCGACGCCTTCTTCCGCGTCGTCCGCCACGAGCCAGGTGGTTCGCACCAGCGACTGGTGTTCGTTGATGGGGAAGACACCGAAGGTGATGACGTGGTCCCCAAGGAAATGGAACCAGCTGTTGGGCTGCAGGTGCATCGAGCAGCGGCCAAGGCGGAAGTCCGGAAGGTCGCCAAGCAGTTTCTTGGAAAGCCTGCGTCCGTCGGGCGAGAACGATTCGCCCTCGCCGTCGAGCGATTCCCGTGAGATGCGGATTCCCGCGATGCGCGTGTCGAGCTCCTCGACCACCTCGTATGGAAGGCCGTAGCGGCGGCAGCGCTCCTCGAGCGATGACTGTGCGTTCTTGTTGCGGTCCCACACTTCCTCAAGGTGCGTCGGGATCAGCCCCTCCGTGAGGCCCCAGGTGGGAAAGAGGGAGCAAGCGAGTTCGGGGTGGCCGTCACAGTGGTAGCACTCCCGGTTGTTCTCCATGACCAGCTTCCAGTTGCCCTCTTCGATGATGTTCTGCTGGTAGGCAATCTTCGTCTTCGACAGATCGTGGGGCGCGAGGTAGGGCTCAAAGATCTTTGCGGTTTCATCGAAGTCCGTCGGCGGCACGTCCGCGATGCAGACGAAGATCAGTCCTGCCACCTCCCGGCCGTGGGCGCGCTTGAGGCCGAAGCAGCTCT
The DNA here is from genome assembly GCF_057747955.1 of Arthrobacter sp. SDR-2R. NCBI lineage: Bacteria > Bacillati > Actinomycetota > Actinomycetes > Micrococcales > Micrococcaceae > Arthrobacter > Arthrobacter sp. SDR-2R. Next base: position 2,831,641 of record NZ_CM173231.1, on the reverse strand, counting down.
TGTCGAACTTCGTTTCCCCCGGGGCCGAGGCGTGGATCAGGTCGCCGCTGGGCGAGTAGGTCCAGGAGTGGTAGCCGCAGACCAGGTTTCCCGTTGATCCCGTGGATTCCGTCAGGACGCGGGCGCCGCGGTGCCGGCACACGTTGTGCAGTACGTTCACGCCGCCGTCGTCGTTGCGCAGCACGATCAGGGAATAGGGCCCGTAGTCGACAGTGACGTAGTCGCCCGGTTCCGGCAGTTCGGCAGTGCTGGCGGCAAAGATCCAGTGCTGCCCGAAAATGGCCTCCATGTCGATGTTGAAGATCGTCGGGTCCGTGTAGAAGGGGGCATCGAGGGAATATCCCGTGCGCCGGAACTCGAACAGTTCGGTGATTTCCGCCAGTTGCTCGGCAGGCAGGGATGCAGCGAGTTTTCCACGCTTGAGGGGGACGTTCACTGAAGCAGTCATGTTGGGTTTCCTCCCGGGAGGGCTGGCTGGTGTGCGATTCGTGGCGACCACAGAGTTGGAGGCGGCAACCGGCGTTGCCGCAACTTTGCAGTCATAAAGGTTGGGGAGGATCGACCTGCACCAATGCGTCCGTCGGGGACGTCCCTGTTCGCGCTGTACGCAACATCGATCACCATATGCAACAGTGTGACTCGTGCCACGCAGGGTGTCAATCTATTAATTGACACCGCCAAAAACTACGAAAAAACGTGCTGACTGGACCCGGGCGCGCATCAGCTAAGGCGTGTGAAATCCGGTTGGACGCTGGCCCGGGGCCGGTTACTCACTGCTTTGGTTGCGCAACGCCGCCCACGCCTGGAAACCGCCGATCAGGTCGGTGGCACGGATCAGCCCCAGCCTCTGCAGGGTGTGCGCAGCGAGGCTGGAACTGTAGCCCTCGTTGCACACAACCACGATGCGGCGGGCGGGGTCGTCAGCGATCGGGAGCCGGTGGGCGCTGGAAGGATCGAGCCGCCACTCAAGAACGTTGCGGTCGATCACGACGGCTCCCGGAAGTTCGCCGTCCCGGTCCCGCTGATCCACGGGCCGAATGTCAACAACAAGGGCGCCCGCTGCCATTTCCCGCTCAAGATCCGAAGGGTGGACACGCACGAGCCCGCTGCGGCTCTCTTCCAGTAACTGGTCGACCGTAAAGGCCGCGGGGGTGCCGCCCGCATGCGAACCGCGTTCGCCGCCTTCAACACCGTCGTCGGAGTTATCAAACTGGTTCAAAATTCTCTCCCTTTACCTTCTGATGCGTCCATCGTTCCACCATGAAGCTGAACGCGGGGCGGTCGGACCGGGGCGAATGTCTTTTTGCGTCCGCCTGGGGGAGGGGGCACCGGCGGAAGGTGCACGACGGCGGTGCGTCCCGTCGTCGTGCTCCTTGACTTTTGTGGGGACTACTTGAATTTCGGCGCCGTAGTTTCTGCGGAAGACACGCGAACGCTGTCCTGTTGCTTTCGCGGCGCTTCGGGATATGCTCCACAAATGGCACCGCGAAGTTTCCTTCAATGGCCGGTCATCCGTCAATTGTCGACGGGGGATCTGCTGGGCCGTGGGCCCGCTGTCACCTCGGCCAAGACCCAGGCCATTGCCCCCCGCACAGCTACTGCTGACCGCGTTGTCCAGAGCGTCTGCCCCTACTGCGCCGTGGGTTGCGGACAGCGTGTCTACGTCAAGGACGAAAAGGTCATCCAGATCGAAGGCGATCCGGACTCACCCATCTCGCGCGGCCGCCTGTGCCCCAAGGGTTCTGCCAGCGAGCAACTGGTCAATTCACCAGGCCGGCAGACCAAGGTGCTTTACCGTGCGCCGCGCTCCAGGGAGTGGGAACACCTGGATTTGGCCACGGCCGTCGAGATGGTGGCGGACCGGTTCATCGAAACGCGCCGCAGGACGTGGCAGCAGGAGGACGACCAGGGCCGGCTGCTTCGCCGCACCATGGGCATTGCTTCGCTGGGCGGCGCAACCCTGGACAACGAAGAAAACTACCTGATCAAGAAGCTCTTCACGGCTGCAGGGGCGGTGCAGACCGAGAACCAGGCCCGCATATGACACTCCGCCACGGTTCCCAGTTTGGGAGCCTCGTTTGGACGCGGTGGTGCAACGCAGTCACTGCAGGACATGGCCAACGCCGATTGCATCGTTATCCAGGGTTCCAACATGGCCGAGTGCCATCCCGTGGGATACCAGTGGGTAGCGGAGGCTAAAGCCCGCGGAGCCAAGGTCATCCACGTTGACCCCAGGTTCACGCGGACGTCGGCAGTGTCGGATAAGCACATTCCCATTCGTGCAGGCTCCGACGTGGTTCTCCTTGGTGCGCTCATCAACTATGTCCTCACCAATGACCTGTGGTTCAAGGAGTACGTCAGCGCGTACACCAACGCCGCCACGCTGGTCCATGAGGATTACCGCGACGCCGAGGACCTGGGTGGGCTGTTCTCCGGCTTTGATCCGGAGAAGCGCGCCTACGACACGTCATCGTGGGCCTATGCGGAAAAAGGGGACGGTGCCATCGATGAGCCCGGGCCAGGTTCGGAACACGGAGCCGATGCCACGGCCCGCGCCGCCGGCCACGCCTTTGGCAGCGGCGGACCACCTTTGGAGCACGCCGAAGTGCAGCGCGACGACACCCTCCAGGACCCGCGGACTGTTTTCCAGATCGTCAAGCGGCACTACGCCCGCTACACCCCGGAGATGGTCCAGGACATGTGCGGGATCGACGCCGCGGACTTCGAGTACCTGGCGCGCTCCATCACGGAAAACTCCGGGCGCGACCGCACGACGTGTTTCGCCTACGCCGTCGGCTGGACCCAGCACTCCCTTGGGGCTCAGTTCATCCGGGCCGCCGCCATCCTGCAGCTTCTGCTCGGGAACGTCGGACGCCCCGGTGGCGGGATCATGGCCCTGCGTGGCCATGCCAGCATCCAGGGCTCAACGGACATCCCCACCCTTTTCAACCTTCTGCCCGGGTACCTGCCCATGCCCAGCGCCGGACGCCATGACAGCCTTGAGGAGTACCTGTCAGTCATTGGCTCGAAGCAACAGAAGGGTTTTTGGGCTGATGCCGACGCCTACACCATCAGCCTCCTAAAGGCCTGGTGGGGTGAGGCTGCCAACGCGGACAACGACTGGGCTTACGACTATCTCCCGAGACTGACGGGGGCCCACGGAACGTACGAGACAGTAATGGGCATGCTCGAGGACGAAGTTGAGGGCTACTTCCTTCTCGGCCAGAATCCTGCAGTGGGTTCGGCCCACGGCCGGATGCAACGCCTGGCCATGTCGCACCTGAAGTGGCTGGTGGTGCGTGACTTGAACCTCATCGAGTCGGCCACGTGGTGGAAAGACGGTCCGGAAATTGAATCCGGGGAGCTGCGCACCGAGGACATCGAGACCGAAGTGTTCTTCCTGCCTGCCGCAACCCACGTTGAGAAAGCCGGCTCTTTCACCCAGACCCAGCGCCTGCTGCAGTGGCGGCACCAGGCGGTGTCGCCGCCGGGGGAGTGCCAGAGCGAGCTGCAGTTCTTCTTCGAACTGGGCCAGCGGATCCGGGAGAAACTGGCCGGGTCGCAGGACGAACGGGACCGTCCGCTGCTGGACCTCACTTGGGACTACCCCACGGACGGGCATGGCGAACCTGATGGTGAAGCCGTGCTGGCGGAAATCAACGGCCGCCACCTGGACGGCCCGGATGCGGGCAAGCCGCTCTCGGCATACACCGAACTGCGCGCCGACGGATCCACGGCGGCCGGCTGCTGGATCTACACCGGCGTGTACGCTGACGGTGTCAACCACGCCGCCAACCGGAAGCCGGGCAAGGAACAGGGGCCTGCGGCCCCGGAATGGGGCTGGGCATGGCCGGCCAACCGCCGGATCCTCTACAACCGCGCGTCGGCTGATCCGGCCGGCAACCCGTGGAGCGAGCGGAAGAAATACATCTGGTGGGACCAGGAACAGGGTAAGTGGGTCGGAGACGACGTGCCGGACTTCCCGGTTGACCGGGCACCTGGCAGCAAACCCGATCCCTCTGTCGGTGGTCCAGCCGCACTCAGCGGTGATGATCCCTTTATCATGCAGGCAGACGGCAAAGGCTGGTTGTTCGCGCCGAAGGGCCTCATGGATGGACCCCTTCCCACCCATTACGAGGCGCAGGAATCACCGGTGGCGAACGCGCTTTATCCGCAGCAGCAAAGTCCTGCGCGGCTGGTGTTCCCCCGCGCGGACAACCTCAGCGCACCGAGCGCCGGCACCAGCGGGGCAGACGTCTACCCGTTCGTCTTCACCACATATCGGCTCACGGAGCACCATACGGCGGGTGGGATGAGCCGCTGGCTCCCATACCTGTCGGAGCTCCAGCCGGAGATGTTCTGCGAGGTCTCGCCTGAACTGGCCGCCGAGCGCGGACTTGAGCCGTACGGGTGGGCCACGATCATTTCGCCGCGCTCCGCCATCGAGGCGAAGGTTCTTGTCACGGACCGGATGAGGCCCCTGGCTGTTGGCGGCCACACCGTGCATCAAATTGGGCTGCCCTACCACTGGGGCGTCGGCAGCAATGCCGTGGTCAGTGGTGACGCGGCCAACGACCTGCTGGGTGTGACCCTGGACCCCAACGTCCAGATCCAGGAGTCCAAGGTGGCTTCGTGCGATATCCGTCCGGGCCGCCGTCCGCGGGGGAAGGAACTGCTTGCCCTGGTTGCGGAGTACCAGGCCCGGGCAGGAGTGACCATCGAGACGGGGAACAGCGCCGTCACCAATCCGACGGCGGAAGGCAACAAACCCGCCCCGCATACCGATCCCACAACGGAGGACTAGATGGGCCAGCTGTCCGGACCGACCGACCCCACCGCCGATGCCCACTGGGAACACAACCATCCGCGCAAGGGATTCTTCACCGACACCTCGATCTGCATCGGCTGCAAGGCCTGCGAAGTTGCCTGCAAGGAATGGAACCACAACCCGCAGGACGGAAACCTCGAGTTGCTGGGGTCTTCCTACGACAACACCGGATCCCTGGGCGCCAGCACCTGGCGGCATGTGGCGTTCATTGAGCAAGGCCAGGAACGCATTACCGAGGCCCGGGAATCCGGGCGGGCCCTGGTCAATTTGGGCATGCCCCGCATTGGTCCTCCCGCCACGGCAGGGTCCGCAGCGACCGATCTGGCAGAGGCCGACACGACGCCCCCGGACACGGCAGACTTCCGATGGCTGATGTCCTCCGACGTCTGCAAGCACTGCACCCACGCCGGATGCCTTGACGTCTGTCCCACGGGGGCCCTTTTCCGTACCGAATTCGGCACCGTGGTGGTCCAGGACGACGTCTGCAACGGCTGCGGAACCTGCGTGGCCGGGTGCCCCTTCGGCGTGATCGAACGCCGCAGCAATGGCACGGTGAAGGTGGCCGGCCAGCGGGACGAGCAGCACGAAAAGCATCCCGCCGACCCCAACGTGGGCGTGGCCCAGAAGTGCACGTTGTGCTACGACAGGCTGGTGGCCGATGAGACGCCCGCGTGCGCCAAGGCATGCCCGACGACGTCCATCAAGTTCGGCGACCACGACGACATGGTGGAAACAGCCCGGGAGCGGGTGGCCCACCTGCACGCGCAAGGCCTCACCGAAGCGCGGCTCTACGGTGCGAACGAGAACGACGGCGTCGGTGGAACGGGATCGGTCTTCCTGCTGCTGGATGAGCCCGAGGTGTACGGGCTCCCGCCGGACCCGCGCGTCCCCACAGCCGACCTGCCGCAGATGTACCGGCGGGCAGGCATGGCTGTAGCGGGCATGGCCGCGGCTGCAGCATTGGCTTTCCTGGGAGGACGGGCGTGACCCTTTCGGAATTCGACAGCTTCCGGCCGGCGGAGCGTGCCCGGCGCCGCCGGCAGGACGGCAAACCCGGCCTGCGCCGCCGCAGGGACAACGGGGACGGTTCCCGCGAAGTGCCCATGGTCCCGGAGCCTGAATTCACCTCTTACTACGGCCGCCCCGTCGTAAAGCCCGCGCCGTGGGGCGATGACGTTGCCATCTACCTGTTCCTGGGCGGCGTGGCAGCAGGCTCGGCGCTGCTTGGCCTCGGCGGCCAGTTGACCGGACGGCCGATACTTCGCCGGAATGCCCGGCTGGGTGCCTTGGCCGCCGTGAGTGCCGGCGCCGTCGCGTTGGTGAAGGACCTGGGCAGGCCGGAGCGTTTCCTGCATATGCTGCGGACCTTCAAAGTGACCTCGCCGATGAGCGTGGGCTCCTGGATCCTCAGCGCCTTCAGCGCAGGTGCGGGTGTTGCCGCAGTGGCCGAAATCGACCGGATGAGCGGAAACCGGCTGCCGCTGGGACCCTTGCGCAGGGTGCTGCAGGCCGTGGAAGGACCGGCGGGCGTCGAGGCTGCGGTGTTCGCCGGACCATTGGCGGCATACACAGCTGTCCTGCTTGGCGACACCGCCACCCCCACCTGGAACGCTGCGCACGAGGAACTGCCGTTCGTCTTCGTCAGTTCGGCGTGCCTCGCTTCTGCCGGGCTCGCCATGGTCACCACGCCGGCCCGCGAGACCGGTCCCGCCCGCAAACTCGCGGTGCTTGGCGTCGTGGGCGACGTGCTTGCCATGAAGATCATGGAGCGCCGGATGGATCCGGTGGCAGCCGAGCCCCTTCATCAGGGCAAGGCAGGCACCATGCTGAAGTGGAGCGAGCGGTTGGCAGTCGCCGGCGGCCTGGGAACCGTGCTGGGTGGCCGCAACCGCGTCGCAGCTGCCGCTTCGGGGGTGGCGTTGCTGGCCGCTTCTGCACTGACCCGGTTTGGCATCTTCGAAGCGGGGCTGGCCTCTGCCAAGGACCCGCGGTACACCATCGAACCGCAGAAGGCCCGGCTCGCAGCCCGCCGCGCAGCCGGCGTAACCGGCGACGCGATCACGACCGCCAGCTGACCTGGCCGCCAGGCATCAGCGGATCCTGATGCCCCGGCCGGCAGTGGTGTGGCCGATGACGGGGTGCCCTGGCAGCTCGCCGACCACCAGCAGCCCGCCGGAAGTCTGGGCATCGGCAAGCAGCAGCAGGTCGTCTTCGGTGATGCCCGGTGCGGTCTGCAGGTGCGGCCGCACCCAGTCGAGGTTGCGCCGGGTCCCGCCGGAGACAAAGCCGTCGCGCAGTGCCTCGCGGGCTCCATCAATCAGCGGTACCGCCTTCAGGTCGATCACTGCGCCCACTTCCGATGCCCGGACCATCTTGTGAAGATGGCCAAGCAGGCCAAAACCCGTGACGTCCGTTGCTGCCCGGACGCCGGCGGCCACCGCTGCCTCGGACGCGTCGCGATTGAGACCCACCATGGTCGCTATCGCCTCGGCAAACACTTCACCGGTCGCTTTGTGCCGGTTGTTGAGAAGCCCGACGCCGATCGGCTTTGTCAGCGTGATGGGCAGGCCCGGCCGGGCGGCGTCGTTGCGCAGCAGCCGGTCCGGGTGCGCGACGCCGGTGACGGCCATGCCGTACTTGGGTTCCGGATCGTCGATGGAGTGTCCGCCAAGCACCGGGCAACCGGCCTCCGACGCCACACTAAGCCCGCCGCGGAGGACCTCCGTCATCAGCTCCATTGGCAGGACGCCGCGGGGCCAGCCCACCAGGTTGATGGCCGTGACCGGCCGGCCGCCCATTGCATAGATATCCGAGAGCGCATTGGCGGCGGCGATCCGGCCCCAGTCAAAGGCATCGTTGACAACGGGAGTGAAGAAATCCGCCGTGGTAAGAACCGCGAGGTCGTCCCGCACCAGGACGGCCGCCGCGTCGTCGCCACTGTCCAGGCCAACCAGCACCTCTGCGCCCGGCTGGCCGATGAGGCCACGGACGGCATCTTCGAGCTCACCCGGCGGGATCTTGCAGGCACAGCCTCCTCCGTGGGCGTAGTCGGTGAGCCGAAGGGCGCCCACGGCGCCCTCATCAAGTTGCTGGACTGACGTCTGGGCCTCATTCACCCGCCTAGCGTACCCCCGTGAATCGACCTGCTATATTGAGGCGCGGTGGCGTCCGGGTCCTGGTGGGCCCCCCGGTCTTCAAAACCGGTGCGGCTGAGCATCTCGGCCTGGCGGGTTCGATTCCCGTCCGCCACCGCCAACTTTCGGCAGTGAATGCCGCGATATGAGGAGGGCTGTGGACCACGTCGATCCCCGCCGCCTGATTCCCCGCACGGACGACCTGCTGGCACTGCCGCCCGTCCGCGAAGCCCGGTCACGGCTGAGTGAGCGTGTGATCCGCGAACTCGTCCGGGACATCCAGGACCAGGCCCGGCGCGGTGACCTTCCTCCCGGCCAGGTGGAGCCAGTCCTGCTGGCCGCCGTCGCTGACCGCAAGGCAACAACCCTCCGCCCGGTGCTGAACGCCACCGGGGTCATCGTCCACACCAACCTGGGGCGGGCACCCCTTTCCGCGGCCGCGGTCGAAGCTGTTATCGCAGCCAGCGGCTACGTTGACGTGGAACTCGACCTGGCTGACGGAAACCGCTCCCGCCGTGGCGCCGGGGCCCGGGCGGTACTGCTCGCCGCCTGTCCCGCCGCTGAGGACGCACTGGTGGTCAACAACGGAGCAGCGGCGCTGGTACTGGCCACTACAGCCCTGGCCGCCGGCCGGGACGTGGTGGTGAGCCGCGGCGAACTCGTTGAGATCGGTGCAGGCTTCAGGCTCACCGACCTGATGGAATCGACAGGGGCAAGGCTTCGCGAGGTGGGCACCACCAACCGGACCCACCTGCACGACTACGCAGCGGCCCTCGGCCCCGATACGGGCTGCGTGCTGAAGGTCCATCCGAGCAACTTCCGGGTAGACGGTTTCACTTCCGCTGTTCCGCTGCATGAACTGGCCCCGCTGACGCAGGCACACGGAGTACCGCTCGTGGCCGACCTTGGCAGTGGACTGCTGGCACCCGACCCGCACCTCCCTGATGAACCTGATGTTGCCTCCGCTTTGGCGGCCGGGGCCGACGTCGTCATCGCCAGCGGCGACAAACTTCTCGGCGGACCCCAGGCGGGCCTGCTGCTGGGCCGCAAGGAGGTCATCACCCGGTTGGCCCGCCACCCGCTTGCCCGGGCCGTCCGGGCCGACAAACTTGCCCTCGCTGCCTTGGAGGCGACCGTGGCCGGCGGAATGCCGCCCGTCGTACAGGCGCTGCACGCCGACGTCGGGCAATTGCGGCGCCGCACGGAACGGCTGGCCCAGGAACTCGGGGCAGCGGTGGTGCCGCATGACGGCAGGGTAGGCGGCGGGGGCGCCCCCGGTTTTGCCTTGCCCGGGTGGGCGCTCCGGCTCCCCGAAGGACTGGCGCGGCTCCTGCGTACCGGCGATCCCGCCGTGCTTCCGCGCGTCCACGACGGTTCCTGCCTGATCGATCTGCGGTGCGTGCCCGCCGCGGACGACGACCGGATTCTCGAGGCCATTCGGCAGGCGCTGGCAGCCCTCGAGGCTGCGGATGCAGGCAGGGCGGGCTGAACCGTGCACGTCGTTGCCACGGCCGGTCACGTCGATTCCGGCAAGAGCACCCTTGTCCGCGCCCTTACCGGCATGGAGCCGGACCGCTGGGACGAAGAACGGCGCCGCGGGCTGACCATCGACCTGGGTTACGCCTGGACCACGTTGCCGTCCGGGCAGGACGTTGCGTTCGTCGACGTCCCCGGCCACGAGCGTTTCCTGGGCAACATGCTTGCCGGCATCGGACCCGCGCCGGTGGTGTGTTTCGTCGTCGCCGCCGACGAAGGCTGGCAGGCCCAGTCGAGTGACCACCGGGACGCCGTGGCGGCGCTGGGCATCGAGCACGGTGTGGTGGTCCTCAGCCGCGCGGACCGGGCGTCCAGCCAGCGGGTGGCGGACGTCCTGGCACGCGCCCGGGTGGAGCTGGCCGGGACTGGTCTGAGGGATGCCCCGGCCGTTGCCGTGTCCGCCATCGACGGCACCGGCCTGGCTGAGCTGCGTTCAGCGCTCGACGGCGTCCTGGCCAGTGTGCCCCAACCCGCCACAGATGGGCGGGTCCGGCTGTGGGTGGACCGGTCGTTCACGATCACCGGTTCCGGCACCGTGGTGACCGGAACGCTGGCCGCAGGAACGATCGTCCAGGGGGACCGGCTGGGCCTCTTTGGTCACCTTGGTTCCCGGTCCGTCGTCGTCCGCGGCCTGCAAAGCCGCGACACCTCGTACACCTCGGTGGCGCCAGTCAGCCGTGTGGCCCTCAACCTGCGCGACGTTTCCGCCACGGACATCCGGCGCGGTGATGCGCTGCTCACCCTCGATGCCTGGCCCACCACCGGCGTCGTGGGCATCCAACGGACCACCGGTGTGGCGTATACGGATGTGCCGGAGCAGCTCATGGTCCATGTTGGCACCGCGTCCGTGCCGGCCAGGCTGCGTCCTTTCGGCGCCGACCACGCTAGGCTCGTCCTCGACAGGCACCTGCCTCTCGTCCTGGGCGACCGGCTGGTGCTGCGCGACCCCGGAAGCCGCTCTGTGCTGGGCGGGGCACGCATCCTCGACGCCGATCCACCGGCCTTGCGGCGGCGCGGAGACGGCGCCCACTGGGCCCAGCGGCTTGCAGGCATGGACCCGGCGGGTGACGTGCTGGGGGAGGTGGCAGCCCGCAAAGCCGTGCAGGTGGAGCATCTGCGCCGGCTCGGGCTGTTGTCCGGGCAGGACCCGGAAGGGCCGTCCGGCGTGCAGGTCATCGACGACTGGTGGGTGCACGCTCCTGTCCTTGAGGCCTGGCAGCACCAGCTTCGCAACGCAGTCCAGGCGCTGCAGGAATCCGATCCCTTGGCGCCGGGCCTTTCCATGGGGGCAGCCCGCAACCTGCTTCGCCTGCCCGACGAGAAGCTGCTTTCCCATGTCATCCGTGGGGCCGCCCTGGAACAGGACGCAGGCCACATCCGGCTGCCCGGCAGCCGGGGCCACCTTGGCCCCATCGAACCGGCAATTGCCGAGCTGGAGCGCAGGCTCACCACGCATACGTTCCAGGCCCCGGAATCCGAGGAGCTGGCCGCGCTGGGTTTGGGCACGCGGGAGCTGGCTGCTGCAGAACGCTCGGGCCGCCTGCTGAGGCTGCGTGACGGCGTGGTGCTGCTGCCAACGGCGCCGGCCCTTGCGATGCGAACCCTAGCCGGCCTGGAGCAGCCCTTTACCACCAGCCAGGCGCGCCAAGCCCTCGGAACGACGCGCCGGATAGCGGTTCCACTGCTGGAACACCTCGATTCGCGGGGGTGGACCCAGCGGTTGGACGCAGGCCACCGCAAGGTGGTGCGCTAAGGGTTTGCGTCCCGAAGTCGACGGGCTTTGACGAGGAAGACAACCGCAACAATCGTCCAGAATGCAGCACCCCAAAGCAGTGCCGGCATCAGGACCGCCATCCCGGTCGCCGTACCTGATGCCATGAAAGAGTTGATGAACGCCCCTGCCGAAAGCGGCGCGTGCATGAGCATCGCCAGCGGGAGGCTCCCTGTCCGGTCGTAGACCCACACCATCAGCACCCGGAATGGGGGCAGCCAGGCAAACAGGAACACCGCCACGATAACCGCGTTTGGTATAGCTCCTGAAGGGTCAGTGCTGTCCGCGAACATCGGGTAGTGCCAGGTTCCCCACAGCAGGGCCATGATGAGGCCAGTCAAAAGAATGCCGTAACGCCTACGGAGTCTGGGCAGGGCAAAGCCCGTCCAGCCAAGCTCTTCCAGGATGCCGACCGCGAGCCCGACCAGGAGGCCGCCCAGGATAATGGCCGCTGTCCCCTCCAGTGTGGTCGTGCCCGCGTAGTAACCCGGAAACATCATCGAGACCATGGCCGCCGTCGTAGCCATGACGATCGGGCCAGTAAGAAGGGCGAAAAGGTACCACCGGGGGCCCACCCGCCATTGGCGCAGCCGGGTCCCGAGTTCCCGAAGCCCTGTTCGGCCGTATAGAAGGGCGGTAAGGGAAACGCCGGCTGCGGCGGGCCCTGCCGGGAGCGCCGCCGCGGCCCAGGTTACGGTTAGGTGCCCTGCACTGAGAATGGCAACCATTCCGCCCCAGGAGATGAAAAATGCGAGGAGGTAGAAAACAGGCAAGGGATGGCGCCTCGTGAACGAGGAGAACCCCTTGCCGGCGGCGCCCGAAACGAGCGGCACTCCGGGCTGTGGTTGCGTTGTCATGGGGACCCTCCTGCCTGACCAAACGCGCGCCCGCCGGTGACCCGGGAGCTGCTACCCCCAACTCCCAGCGTGATAGTGCAGGCAATGGCGGAGTAGGGGCTTTGGTCATGGCACCCTGTACCTCTGGAGCGCCGGGACGCCCCGGAGACCTGTCTTGGTTCCAAAGACCCTGTTTGGGCACTTCTCCGCGCCCTAGTCTGTCGTCATCCATTACATCAAGGAGGCATCCATGCGCAGAGCAGCAATGACTGAAACCGAGCGGGTCCATCATCTCTCCGAGAACCTCATGGGCCAGCTGGCCAGAGGCAGGGAATGGGCCACGCCTGGTGTGCAGGCTGCGCTTCAGCGGGCGGTGGCCGGGCTGGATGCAGGCATCGAGACCGCTTCTCCCCGCCTCCAGGCGCTGTTGCGCCGGTTGGCCGATGAGCTTGCCGGGGGTGTGGAGACACTGACGCCACGGGTCCAGGGACAGCTTAAGCGCGTTGGCCCGAAACCGGCCGGACGAGCCAAGAGACGCGGCCCGGTGAGGTCCCGGCAGCCGGCCTTCCGGATGTGGTGGTGGATCGCAGGGCTCGTAGCGTTGGCGGCCGGGGCAGCAGTCTGGCGCTCAATGCAGGCGTCCAAGGAAGAGACGGTGCGTTCGGACAGTTCGCAGGACATGAGCGGTGCGGATGCGAATGTCGACGCAGATCTTGCCTCGGGACGGATGTAGGAGGGCGTTCAGCGGCGGCAAGAAAGCATCGTTCTACAAAGGCGCCGGCCACCGATGGATTATCCCCCGGAAGGCCAGCGTCTCAGAGGAAGCGTCTGAGCAGTTCCGGGACTCGGGGCAGGACCAGTTCAGGGGGACCGGAAAGCCGGGACTCGAGGGCCACTGTTCCCTGGTACCCCATGGCCTTGAGGGCGGCGCCGATCCGAGCCCAGTCGATGTGGCCGGCGCCCGGTTCCAGTCGATTGGAGTCGCTGGCCTGGACGTGGCCGACGAAAGCGCCCGCTGCCTCCAGGGCCGCTGCGGGATCTGCTTCTTCAATGTTCATGTGATAGGTGTCTGCGGCAAGCTTGACCGAACCGAGTCCGACTTTCCGCAGCAGTTCCACGCCCTTGGCGAGTGTGTTGACCATGTGGTCTTCGTACCGGTTCAAGGGTTCCAGGTAGAGTTCTACGCCTTCGCGCGCGGCGTGCCCGCCAAGTTGACCGAGAACATCAACAAGCACGGCCGTGTCCTCCTCCTGGGTTCGCGGCGGAATGAACGGGGGAAGGCGTTTTGAAAACATGCCGTAGGAGGCCGGGGTTACGGCGCCCCGGCCCCCCAGCTCGGCCATGACACTTAGCTGGGATCGAAGTTGAACCACGGCGTCCCGACGGAGGGCCTCGTCAAAGTCTCCGATGAAGTGAAGCATGTCCACGCATACGGTGGGCATGACCACTCCGTTCTTCCGTGCGCGCCGAAGCTCGGACAGACGGTTCTGGAAACCCAGGTCGCCTTGGGCGCGGAGCTCAATTCCGTCGAAGCCCCAGGCAACGGCTCTCTCAAATTTCTCCTCCAGGCAGCTACCGGGCAGGTGCTGCTCTTGTACGGTGAGCGGGATCATCGGAACTCCAAAACTGTCTGAAGGGCAGACTCGGGATTGTTATCCAACAGCTCGTAGGCCTTGGCAGCATCTGCGATGTCGAACCGGTGGGTCACCAGCGAGGCTGCATCCAGGGCGCCGGACGCGATCGAAGCGATCACTGTCTGTTCCAGGCGGGGAACGCTCCACCGGGTGCGCAGCCGGTTTGGGACCGAACCGATTTGCGAGGCGAGTATCTGGACCCGGTTGTTGTGGAACTCTTCTCCCAGGCGGAGAGGTGCCGCGCCGCCCTGGTAAAAGCCGGCAGCAACCACTGTGCCATCGGCACCCACGGCCCGCGTGGCCTCGTGGAGGGCGCGGTAGTTCCCGCTGAGTTCAATGGCGCAATCGCACCCCATGCCGCCGGTAAGTTCGCGAATCCGGGCTGCGGGATCCGGGTCCGGCGCCAAGGCTTCCTCCGCACCCCAAGCGAGTGCCTTGTTTTGGCGCACCCTGATTCCGTCAACTGCGATCACCGTCGCGCCGTTCAAAACGGCGAAGCGGGTGGCCAGCAGGCCGATGACGCCCTGGCCAAAAATGGCAACCGTCGAACCCACCCCCAGGTCAGCTGCCAGGACGGCGTTCAGGGCTATCGCTCCCACCCGCACAAATACGGCAGCGAGCGGGTCCATGCCCTCGGGCAGTTGGTGACCGGCCACGGTTTTTGCCAGCAGGATAGCCTCGGACTGGTGCCCCCAAATGCCCCAGACGGTGTCTCCGACTTTGACAGGCCGGCCGGCGTCCTTCCCCTCATCGACCGGGTCGGGCACGGCAGCAACCTCCACGACCTCTCCGACCTCCGAGTATCCCCACCCGTCCAGGGGGTAGCCAAGCCGCGGTTCACGTAGATCCTGCTGGAACAGGCGGATCCCGGGATCCCATTCGGAGGTCAGGTAGGGATTAGTGCCCCGGTACGCGGTCATCTCGGTCCCGGCCGAGATACCCGAAAACAGGGTGCGGACCCGAACCTCTCCGGGCTGGAGGGCAACGCTCTGGCCCTCGATGATCTCTACTTTGCCGGGGCCTGCAAAGCGAAGAAGGCGGTACACGGCTTATCTTCCTTGAGGCGATTTGGTGCCTGGGACCATGGCGGTGCTTTCAGTATGCAAGGGTCCAGCGCGGCGCTGCTTTCGAGACAGTGATCAGATGTGGGGGGTATTGCCTCGGCCCCGTGCCCGCCGCCGGCTTACCCTCCGGGGGTGTGGAGCGGCACGGTTTCGGCGCATGCGGCTGTGCCATGGCCTTGCATGAAGGTGGACCGTGGTAGACGGCGCTGACGCCACCAGGGTGGATCCGCTCCTTCGGCGGCGAAGATGGACGATCACGAGGACGGTCAGGCCGATCCAGGCGAACGCAACGCCGATGACAAGGAGCACTGTCGGAATCGTGTCCACTGCGGCACTTCCTCAGGAAGCAGGGGTTTGCTGGTTCACGTAAAGAACGGGGTCATTGGCGTGGTGCCTCTGTACCCGGACGCACCACGGGCGGTCCCATGCCATGGTGGGGTCCGGGGTGGCTGCTGACGCGCAGGATCCTGCAGCGGGTGGGGGATAGGGGTGATGTCACAGCGGCCTCCGGCTGAGCTGAGCGGGGCCTGCTGCTGGACTTAGTTGAGGTATAGCGCGGTGCCACACCATAGTCAATAGACGTGGACGAAGCCCCCGGCTCAGGCCACCACCACGCCGTGCCGGGAACACTCCGCTGTCCAGCCAAGCGGCGTCACCTGTACTTTCATCCGGCGCCCGCAGGCGGCGCAGTACCGCGGCGGTTCCATTGCCATGCGTTCGCCGCAGCGTTGGTGGGCGTACGACGGCGGGTGGTTGCCGCCGTCGAACGCCTCGCCGCAGTGCCCGCAAAAGTTCCCGGCGGCTGAATGCATGGAGGGAAAAGCTCTCTTCACAGCGTTTTCTGAAGTTCCTTGATGGGCATGTTGAGGTCCACGAGCAGGTTCAGGTCTGCGGTGGCAGGGCGGCCGAGGGTGGTGAGGTAGTTGCCCACGATGACGGCGTTGATGCCCCCGAGCAGGCCATCGCGGGTGCCGAGGTCGCCGAGGGTGAGTTCGCGGCCGCCGGCGTACCGAAGAACGGTGCGGGGCATGGCCAGGCGGAAGGCGGCGATGGCGCGGAGGGCGTCCTTGCCCTCCATGATGCCTTGGCTCTCCAGCGGGGTTCCAGGCCGGGGATTGAGGAAGTTGAGCGGCACTTCGTGGGGTTCCAGGGCTGCGAGCTGGGCGGCCAGTTCAGCCCTCTGCTCCAGGCTTTCACCCATTCCGATAAGGGCGCCGCAGCACAGTTCCATGCCGGCGTCCTTGACCATGGCGCAGGTCTGCAGCCGTTCCTCATAGGTGTGGGTGGTGACGACTTCGGGGAAGTAGCTGCGTGCCGTTTCCAGGTTGTGGTTGTAGCGGTGCACCCCCCACTCCTTGAGCTGGTCCACTTGGCGCTGCGTCAGCATGCCCAGCGAGCAGGCGATGTTGATGTCCACTACCTGGGTGATGCGGTCGATGGCGAACTTGATCTGGTTCATCAACTTGATGTCGGGCCCCCGGACGGCAGCGACGATGCAGAACTCCGTGGCCCCGGTGGCGGCTGTCTCCTTGGCGGCCTTGACCAGTTCCGGGATATCCAGCCACACGCCACGGACGGGGGAGTCAAAGAGACCGGACTGGCTGCAGAAATGGCAGTCCTCCGGGCAGCCGCCGGTCTTGATGGAGATAATGCCCTCTACCTCCACTTCCTCCCCGCAGTGGCGGAGCCGTACCTGGTGGGCCAATTCAAGGGCGCTTGGAAGTGCCTCATCCGGGAGCCGGAGGACCTCTTCGAGCTGGGCCTGGTTCAGGCCGATGCCGTCCCCGAGAACCTGCCGGCGGGCGGTTTCCAGGATTGCGCAGCCTCCGCCCGCGGTGGTCCCGGTGCTGCCGACGCTGGGAAGGTTTGCCTGGATGGTCATTAATTGGTCCTTTGCGTCTACATGGAATATGCCTCACAGCAGACGCTAGTTCTCCCTGGGCGACTCGATTTTGGAGGAGTCCAACAAAGAATCCGGTGACGGGCCCAACGATGACGCGCCGGGACCGGTGACACGTACTCCGCCCACCGCCCCTGTCCACGGCGTATCGCCCGGAACGGGCAGCACCAGATGCGCAAAAACGTACCCCTGCTCAAGTGGGAGGACCCTGGACGTGGCCCCTGCGCACTTCAGGCACAGCTCCACCGGCTGAAAGGGGGCGCCGGGATGCTCCTGCCCCACGGAGACCACAGCGCCGGAACCACCCACGCAGGCTACGGTCACGGTGTACAGCCCAGCCGCCGGCACCTTCGCCATCGTGCCAAACCCCCTGACGGGGCCATCCAGGGGTCCTTCCTCGAAAAGGAGCGCAGGCCCGGGTACTGCCTTAAGAAGCCGGTCCAGCTCAGCATAGTTTCCCACCTCGCGCTCCAGGACGAGCGGGTCAACGTAGGGGGCAGGGGAATCAGCGACTGGGGACGGGCTCGTCATGGGACTCTGCACAGTCTCTTTGTACTCATACGCGCAGCCGGCGGTTCCCCAGGCCACAATCGGCAAGCAAAGGGTGAAAGCAAGACCACGCTGCCTGTCCTTCATTCCCACCTTTCCATGGTCGCCATGCCCGCGTTTCAAGGCAATGGTCCGGTCACTGGCAGCACCTTCGCGGCGGGAGGCCGTGGGGGTTCTTGGTCGACAGCCGACAATGAAGCCAAGCTCAAGATTGAAACAATAAATCCCTGTAGTGGACAAAATATCTTCCCCGTGGCCGCAGGGCTTCCTAAAGTGGCCGTACAGCTACGACTTGGGGGACAGTCCCCCAATTGACCAGGCCAAGGGGGGCCGCATGAGCACAAGCAATCCGCCGGCCGCCAAGGACGAACATACGGTGACGCGGCCGGTGCCCGCTCCACCTGTGGGGCCCTTGGCAAGACCCGGCACGGTTCAACAGACCTCGCGTTCCAGCAGGCGGGAACATGAGGTACAGCGCCTGATCCGCGACCTTGCCGTCCTTGCAGACAACCATCGCGCGCAGGTTTCGTAAACCGCCTGCTTAGCTCCCGGAACCTGTTCCGGTCCTGTGGAGGATGTCATCCACCACGCTCTGGAGTGGTGCAGTAGCGTCGATCGCAATGGCACCGGACGGGATTTCTTCCCGTGTTCCGTGAAGGCGTTCTATGAGCTTCCGTTCAGCCTGGCGCCCTCCCCACTCGTCCTTTGGGCGCGCATCAAGCCGCCGGCGAAGCGTTTCGAGGTCCACCTCAAGAACGAACACCGCGTCAAAAAGCTCAATGAACTTTGAGAGATTCCTGGATCCGCCGCAGAAGAACGTCACCGCCTCCCGCCGGTCTTCGGTGAGGGCCTTCACGTCGTCCACCCTCCAGAGATGGTGATGGTGCACGGAGACGCCGGTGATGCCGGCGAGTGGTTCACCGGTCTCAGGATCGCCTTGATAGGCCAGTTCGCGGTCACCGTTGATTGCGTGATAACCGCGCCGGCGCAACTCGTCGCAGACAGCGGTCTTGCCGGTTCCTGAGCCGCCTTCGATGAGGTAGTTCTTCCTGCCCATGCCTGATGGTACCGATACTGCGTGCTGAAGAAGATGGATCCGACGATGTTCCCGGGCGCTGCATGGTGGGTTGGGAACCGGCTCGTCATTCAGCCCTCGCGGTTGATGGTTTGATTAGTCAGTGCTCCGTGTAAAACGCTTTGTTGTTTTCAGCCTGTTTGTCGTTTGCATCAGCACTGCTGTCTCCTTCTGGCTCATCCGGCAGCCAGGCGCGGACGCCCGGGTGGCCTTTTCCGCACCGCCGCGGGCAGGGGCAACTTTCGCACTCGGCCCCGCCGGCATCGACACCGCCGTCAACGTAACACGCAGCCCGGACGCCCAGTGGCTGCTGGAGGCTTCCACCCAGACCGGTATCCCTGCCCGGGCCCTGCGGGCCTACGTTGGTGCCGCCGCCACCGCCAATGACGCCACCCCGATGTGTCGAATCGGCTGGAATACTCTGGCTGCTGTCGGCTTCGTCGAATCAGCCCATGGAACCTATGGCGGCGGCCGCCTGGACAGCAACGGCCATGCGAGCGGGCCCATCGTGGGACCAAGCCTTAACGGCGATGGATTCGCCGCCATCGCGGATACGGATGGCGGCGCCCTTGACGACGACGCCCGGTGGGACCACGCGGTGGGGCCGATGCAGTTCATTCCCTCCACGTGGCGGCTTGCAGGAAGGGACGGGAACGGGGACGGAACAGCGGACCCGTCCAACATCGACGACGCCGCCCTCAGCGCGGCCACATATTTGTGCGCCCACGGCCGGGACCTCACAACCCCGCAGGGGTGGGCAGACGCCATCCACTCCTACAACCAGTCCGATGCCTACATCCGTCAGGTGCGGGCCCAGGCGACCGCTTACGCCGCAGAAACGGGCACCCCCGAATGATGCCGGGCGGCTGGCGGTCGCAGTGCCGGCTTCAGGTGCATACGGGGTCTCCCCGTGGACTCGGCCGTCCGTGCGTCAGGCAGGCTGCCACCTGACGGGAAGTGCCTTCAGTCCGTAAACGATGGTGCTTTCCATCCGCTCCAGTTGCGCTTCATGAGCCAAGGAGAGCCCAGGCAAGCGGGCCAGCAGTGCCTCCAGCGCAATCCTGGCCTCCAGCCGGGCAAGAAGCGCGCCGAGGCAAAAGTGGATGCCGTGGCCGAACGCCAGATGACGGTTGGGGTTGCGGTCAATGTCGAACTCCGCCGGCCGCTCGAATTGCTGCCCGTCGCGGTTGGCGGACCCGATCCAGGCAACAACCGGTGCCCCGGCCGGGATTCGCTGATCGCCCAAAATCGTCTCGGCCACCGTCACCCGGTACATGGACTGGACCGGCGACCGGAACCGCAGTACCTCTTCGAGGGTTTGGGGAAGCAGGGCCGGCTCCTTAAGGACACGCTCGAGAGAGCCCGGCGACTCAGACAAACATAGAACGGCGTTGCCGATCAGGTTGGTGGTGGTCTCATTGCCGGCGACGAGCAGCAGGCTGCAGAAGCCGAGCAGTTCAGGGACCGTGAGCTTTTGGCCGTCAATCTCGGCAGACAGCAGGCTGCTGATCAGGTCCCTGCCGGGGCGGCTCCTGCGTTGGTCGATGAGGGCCAGGAAGTATTCGATCATCTCTGAGGCGGTTGCGTCCTGCCCGTCGCTGGCCGGGCCAGTGCGGGTTTGGCTGACAATCACGTCGGACCATTGCTTGAAACGCTCGCGGTCCTCCGCCGGGATGCCCATGAGCTCGGAAATCACGATGACCGGCAGCGGGTACGCCAATTCCTTGATCAGGTCGCCGCTCCCGCGGGCCGCGATCCCCTCCAGGAGTTCGTCCGTGAGGTCGGCGATACGTGGCGCCAGCGCGTCAACGGCCTTTGGCGTGAAAGCCTGTGTCACCAGGGAGCGCAGCTGCCGGTGCCTCGGGGGATCGGCGGTGATGAGGCTTGAGGCGAAGAGCTGGCCGGAGCCGGACGGATTTTCACCGCCCATGCGGGATGAGAACGTAGCGTGCTCGGACAGCACCCGCTGAACATCGTCATACCGGAACACGTGCCAGCTCCCCGATTGGCCGTCCTGGAAGACAGGAGCGGCTGCACGCATTTGTTCGTAGTGGGGAAAGGGATCGAGCGGATATTCAGCAGCCTGTGTGACGTCCATGGTGGCCTCTCTGCCTCCTTGGCGCTCCCGGGGGCACGGCGGGCGCCAAGGCCTCAAACGACTGAGCGTGGAACCTTGATCCTAACCAAAGCCTGCGCCTGGGTCATCAGTCCCGCCGTCGAAATCCCTGGCCGCTATTGAAGTCTGGCTGGCAGCGGGCCCCGCCGCCGTCTGTGGGATTGCCGGAACCGCAACAGACACCTACCCCAGGCGTAAGGCGACGGCGAGGTCCGGTCCCAGTGACTTCGCGAAGGTATTGGTCATGTGGTTGTCCCGATAGACCAAGACGTTCCCGATGACAGCCGGGCAAAGGCCGTCCCGGCAAAAGAGCCTGGAGAGGTCAACAATTTCAATGCCTCCAACCCGGCGGGCCGCCCCAACAAGCGCGTCATCCCCGCCCGCAAGGGCCTCCGAGGCAGGCGTGGCGCAAGCGCCGTGGTCGGCATACTTTTGAATGCATTCCACCGGGTTGCCCTGTGGATACGGCAGGTCCGCGACGACCGCGACCCGCAGTCCCGCAGCACGCAGCCGGGAAAGGGTCTGAACATAACCCTCGACAAGCGGGGCATCCGGCGCCCAGGACCACCCAAGAGCCTTTTTATAACCGGACTCGCGCATCCCGGCAACCAGGACGAGGTCCGGTCTTCCTGCCGCGATTCTTTCGGCTGTTATGGAATTTTGGTTCGAACAGTTGGCGTAGAGGGTGGTCTCGGACCGCGGCGGAGTCAAGGCAAACGGGCAGCCGTTCCGCACCAGGGCGTGGATTCTCAGCGGGATCTTCCGGGATACGGCAATGAGGGGGTCAACAAACTGGCCGGCGTGTGAATCCCCGACAACCACAACAACAGGCGCATCCTGCTGTGCCACCGAACCGAACCAGCAATCAGTGTCAGGCACCACGGCGGGGTCGTAAACGCCGCAGGCCCCGGCGCTGGTGGCAGGTACATCCTGCATGGCGACCGAGGGATCAGGGCGGATGGGGAGGCCGGCAGGTACCGGCGCGGGGCGGGTGGACCAAGCCTGGGCGCCGGGGTAATCGTGGTCCGACAGTTCGGTCGACAGTTGTGCGCGCTTAATCTCAATTACCTGCCACGGCGCCCACGCTGCAACGGACACCACCATCGCGCCGCACAGCGCCATCGCGTAAGTCCGGCGGTAAACGCTCCAGCCAGCATGCCCTGAGCGGTGCCGGAAGCGCTGTTCCACCAGGTGGTAGGAGGCTACGGCGAGGACAAGACTGAGCAGGGCGAGGAGCAGCGCTTCCCTGATGCGTGGCGTGCGGCCCAACAGCGCGACAGCGAAAACGATGACGGGCCAGTGCCACAGATACAGGGAATACGACACGTCTCCGACGAGCGTCATGGGCCGGATGGCAAGGAACCTGGAAGCGGACCACGGAACGGCTGCTGCTGGAGGGCCAGTGCGCAAGAGGATGGCGGTCCCGAGTACTGGGATGCCGGCGATGCTGCCGGGGAAGGCAATATCAGTACTGAAGAGAAAAGCGGGGACGACGATGGCAGAGACGCCCAGCCACCCGCTGACCGCTGCAAGCCGGCCGGACGGTTTCGGCAGTGCCGGCAGGAGAGCGGCGAGCCCGCCGACGGCGAGTTCCCAGATCCTCGTCGTCGTGGCAAAGTACGCGAGGGTGTGTTCATGGCCGCTCAGGTAGATGCTGTAGACGAACGACGCCAGGGCAGTCACGGACAACGCCGGGACGATGAAGCGGCCGGGCGGCTTGCCTGTGGCGAGCGCCGCGGAGATCAGGCCAAGGAAGAAGAACGGGATGACGAGGTAGAACTGCTCCTCGACGGCAAGGGACCAGAAGTGCTGAAGGGGAGACACTTCCTGCGTTGCGCCGGCGTATGAGACTGCGGACAGGGCCTGATGCCAGTTTTGTACCTGGAGCAGCGAGAACAGGACATCGGAGGAGATGTTCTGCCAGCGGCTTTGGGCAAGCAGCAGCATTGCCCCGGCCAGGACTGCAACCAAAACAACGGCCGACGCCGGAAAGAGGCGGCGGATGCGCCGTGCGTAGAACTCGGGAACGGAGATTGACGCGTTCTTTGACGCTTCCCTGGCAAGGGAGCCGATGATGAGGAAGCCCGAGACGACGAAGAACACGTCGACTCCTACGAACCCGCCCGGGAGGGCTTCAGGCCGAAGATGGTAGATGACGACGATCCCAACGGCCAGTGCGCGGAGGCCCTGGATGTCCCGTCTGGCCCCGGAGCCGTTGGTGCCGTGCGCCCGGACCTTAGCCGCGGCATGCCTCATTGCTTCCCCTTGTATTCTGCTGTCAACCTCCGCCCTTTAGCGGGTATCGAGGCGAGTGGGACTCGCCGAGAGGGGATTCTATCCGACACCAATGCCATGGTTGTGGCACTCGAACGCCGTTTTCGTTTTGACCGGCCAAAGTGGTGCCCGCCTTTGCCGGCGCCGGGGTGGAATGGTGACGGCCCGCCCCTGGATTTCCACCCCGCCGTTGGCCAGGGGCCGGGGGCCCGGGTTTTGTGGTAGCCAATCCGGGTCCCCTAAGGTTGATGCTCGATGAAAGCCCCTGAGAAGACTTCCGATCAGCTGCCCGCAGGTTCCCCGCGCGGACCCGTTTTTGTTGATGCCTCAGGACGGCGCCTCCGGCGGGTCCAGCTGATTGGCCTGGGGGTTCTCGGGCTGGTGGCCGGATACGTCGTCCTGGTGCTTGCCGCGTTCATTGGCGGCTCCGGGGTCTCCGCGCCCTTCCTGCCCCTGCCCGCCGCGGCAGGCCCCCACGACCAGCCGTCAATTCCGCCGTCTTCACCAGCGGCTGATTCCCACACTGCCGCAGCCTTGTCCGGCCCCGCCGCTCCGCCCGTTGAGCAGTCCCCGGCGGCAGTGCCGGTGGCCCTGGCCGCCGCACCGGCCGCACCCCCGGTGGGCGGTACCGCCGTCGCGACTTCCGCCCCTGTTTCTGCTCCGGTTCCT
Organism: Arthrobacter sp. SDR-2R; assembly: GCF_057747955.1. Taxonomy (NCBI): domain Bacteria; kingdom Bacillati; phylum Actinomycetota; class Actinomycetes; order Micrococcales; family Micrococcaceae; genus Arthrobacter; species Arthrobacter sp. SDR-2R. Next base: position 2,808,255 of record NZ_CM173231.1, on the reverse strand, counting down.
GCTGCGTCCACTCAACCCGGACTGAGCGGGACGGCTCCCGGTGCCGCTGGAACCGCCCCCGGCTCCAGCGGGACGGCCCCGGGTACCAGCGGTGTTGCGCCGGGGTCCAGCGGTGTTGCGCCGGGCCAGGCAACGCGGCCGTCGGCCCCTTCCCGCCAGTAACATGACCCTCCGGAACAAGGGCACCAGAAATGCAAAGAGCAATGTGCCCGCGAATGTCAGGGCCCATTGGTTCGTCCTCCTGGCCACCTTGATGGCGCTGGGGCTGGCTTTGGCGGTGCAGGGATACCTGCACCACCTGGGCGGTGCCGGCGTGGACCAGGTGCCCGTGAACCAGGCATCCGGGAATGTCCCGGATGCCGTTTCCCACGGTGGCCCGGTGCTGGATTCCCGTGGCGGGACCGTAACGTCCGTCAGGCCGCCGGACCGGACGGTCGCCCTGACGTTCGACGACGGCCCGGACCCCGTGTGGACGCCCCGCATCCTCGACGTCCTTCGGGAACACCATGTCCATGCAACCTTCTTCGTTGTGGGCTCCGCTGCAGTGGACCACCCTGAACTTCTACGCCGCATCGTGGCCGAAGGCCATGAAGTAGGCGTCCACACGCTGACGCACACAGACCTCGGCGCAGCTCCAGATTGGCGCCGGGAACTGGAGGTGCAGGGCGGACAGGACGCGATTGTGGGGATCACCGGCCAGGCAGCCTCCCTGCTGCGGCCGCCCTACACCTCAGGCAACGAGGCCGTTACGGACAGCATGTGGTCCGCTCTGCGGGGGCTGGCGGATGACGGATACCTCACCGTGCTGAGCAGCATGGACAGCAAGGACTGGCAAATGCCGGGCGCCGGAGCGATCGAGGACAATCTCGCGCCGTCCGGGCCGCAGGGGCAGGTGGTTCTCATGCATGACGGGGGCGGTGACAGGGAACAGACCGTCGCCGCGCTGGACTCCGCCCTCTCACGTTTCTCCGGGCAGGGGTACCGCGTCACCACGGTGGGGGATGCGGTGGGCGTTGACAGCATGCGCCCCGCCTCCGGCATGGAACAGATTCGCGGCTCTGCGTTCGTGTGGGGCATCCGCCTCAGTGACTTCGTTGTCACCGCCATCTCCTGGGGACTCGTTGCCGCTGGTGCCGTGACTCTTGTGCGCGCCGTCCTGGTGATGTTCTTCGCTGCCCGCCATAGCCGCGCAGCGCGGCGCCTCCCCAGGGCTGGGCGCGGCAGGCGCCGCATCGACGTGAGGGTGGGGCCGGCGGTTACCGAACCGGCCACGGTGGTTGTCCCCGCCTACAACGAGTCCGCAGGAATCGAAGCCGCGGTCCGGTCCATCCTTGCCTCCACGCATCCGGTGGAAGTCATCGTGGTGGACGACGGCTCAACCGACGGCACGGCCGACATCGTGGAGGCTCTCGGCCTGCCCGGCGTAACCGTCATCCGCAAGGAGAACGGCGGCAAACCTTCCGCCCTTAACGCCGGGATCCATGCGGCGAGCCACGATCTTGTTGTCATGGTGGACGGTGACACCGTCTTCGAACCGGATACGGTCCGCGCCCTCATCCAGCCCTTCGCAGACCCCCGCGTGGGGGCGATTTCCGGCAACACCAAGGTGGCCAACCGGGGAGGCATCCTGGGTGCGTGGCAGCACATCGAGTATGTCGTCGGGTTCAACCTCGACCGCAGGCTGTTCGACGTCGCCGAATGCATGCCCACCGTTCCCGGGGCAATTGGAGCCTTCCGGATCGAGGCCCTCCGCAACGTCGGCGGTGTCAGCGATGACACGCTCGCCGAGGACACCGACCTGACCATGGCGCTGTGCCGGGACGGCTGGCGCGTGGTGTACCAGGAGGACGCCAGGGCCTGGACGGAGGCGCCCGCAACCATCGGCGCCCTGTGGCGCCAGCGGTACCGCTGGTGCTACGGCACCCTCCAGGCAATGTGGAAGCACCGGGGGGCTGTGCTGCAAAAAGGGCCGGCCGGAAAGCTCGGCCGCCGCGGACTCGGCTACCTGTTTGTCCTCCAGGTACTGCTTCCCCTCTTCGCGCCCGTCGTCGATGTTTTTGCCCTGTACGGCCTGATCTTCCTTGACCCGTTGCGGATCGGGCTGCTGTGGCTCGTCTTCCTGGCGGTCCAGTTGCTTATGGCTGCTTACGCGTTCCGGCTCGACAGGGAACGGCCGGGCCCGCTCTGGACGCTTCCCCTGCAGCAGTTCGTCTACCGGCAGCTTATGTACCTGGTGGTCATCCAGGCTGTTGTCACAGCAGTGGCCGGAGTGCACCTTCGCTGGCACCGGATGGAAAGGTACGGCAGCCTGCGCGTCCCGCAGACCCAGGGCCGGGGCTAGGGTAAGTTCGGGCCTGTGGATCCGTGCCCCCGGACCAGGGCGCCGTCCACCTTGCCGGCCAACTCGGCGGCAGGTACCTGGAATGCAAAGGAGCTCCATTGGCTGACGAACTAACCACGGGCCGGCTTGAGTGCCTTTTCACGGGTTCGGTCTGGTCAGAGGGCCCCGTGTGGGTGCCGTCGTCGAAAACCGTTCGGTGGAGCGACATCCCTAACGACCGCATCCTTGAGTTCAACCCCGCCACCGGGACCACCCGGGACTACGCGGTGGGCGTTGAGTTCACCAACGGCCGCACCCTCGACGCCGACGGCAGCGTGGTGCAGTGCAGCCACGGCCGGCGCCGGGTGGAGCGCGACCGCGAAGGCACGGTGACGGGCCTGGTGGATTCCTTCGAGGGCCACCGGCTGAACTCACCCAATGACGTGGTCATCGCCCGCGATGGAAGCATCTGGTTCACTGACCCGCCCTACGGCATCCTTCCGGGCACCAAAGAAGGTCACGAGGGCGAGCAGGAATATGGGGGCTGCCACGTCTTCCGCTTTGAGCCGGCCGCCGGAACACTGACCGCCGTCGTCACCGACCTGGTGCACCCCAACGGGCTCGCCTTCTCGCCTGACGAGTCGGTCCTCTATGTCGCGGATACGGCCGGTTCCCGCTACGGCGTTCCGCTGCGCATCGCTGCCTACAGCGTGCATGAGGGGCACCGCCTCGCCAGGACGGGCACGCTCGAACTTGAAGACGGGTATCCGGCCGACGGACTGAGGGTCGACGTCCTAGGAAGGATCTGGACCTCCGCCGGCCCATCCGTAAGGATCTACTCACCGTCCTTCCAACTCCTGGACACCGTCACAGTGCCCGAGACCGTCTCGAACCTGTGCTTTGGCGGTTCCGACGGCCAGGACCTCTACATCACCGCAACCACAAGCCTGTACCGGATCCGTACCACGACCAGGGACGCGGCCTCCCGCCACTTTCCGCCCCACAACCACTGATCACGAGGACAAACCATGCAGCACCGAACCCTTGGCCACAGCGGCGCCGTTGTCACCAGCTACGCACTGGGCACCATGACCTTCGGCGCGGAGGCGACGGAGGAGACATCCCATGCCATCCTGGACAGCTATTTCGAAGCGGGCGGCAACTTCATCGACACCGCCGACGTCTACAGCGCCGGAGTGTCGGAAGAAGTCATCGGCCGCTGGCTCGCCAACCGCCCCGACGTGAGGGACAGGGCGGTGATCGCCACCAAGGGGCGCTTTCCCATGGGGACGGCGCCCAACGACGTCGGGACCTCACGGCGGCGCCTGACGCGCGCCCTTGATGATTCCCTCCGCCGCCTGGGCGTGGAACAGATCGACCTCTACCAGCTGCACGCCTGGGATCCGATCACCCCGCTGGAGGAGACCCTCCGCTTCCTGGACGACGCCGTGACCCGCGGCAAAATTGCCTACTACGGCTTCTCGAACTTCCTGGGCTGGCAACTGACCAAGGCTGTGCACGTTGCACGCAACCACGGATGGAACCCGCCCGTCAGTTTGCAGCCCCAGTACAGCCTGTTGGTCCGCGATATCGAATTCGAGATCGTCCCGGCAGCCCTTGACGCAGGAATCGGACTGCTGCCGTGGTCGCCCCTGGGCGGCGGCTGGCTGTCCGGCAAGTACAAGCGCGACCAGCACCCCTCCGGTGCAACCCGCCTCGGCGAAAACCCCGAACGCGGCATGGAGGCCTGGAAGGCGCGCAACGAGAACCCAAGAACGTGGGCTGTCATCGACGCTGTCCAGGACATCGCCGACGCCCATGGCGTGACCCCGTCCCAGGTGGCCCTGGCCTGGCTGGCGGACCGCCCGGCTGTCACATCGGTGATCCTGGGGGCGCGGACCACGGAGCAGCTCGCTGACAACCTCGCCGCCGCCGACCTTCAGCTCAGCGCCGGTGAAGTGGACCGGCTCACCAAGGCCAGCCGGCCCGAGGCAGGCGTATATCCCTATGGCCCCATGGCTGAGGAACAGCGCAGCCGCAAAATGGAGGGCGGGCGGTAGCCTGACCGCGAAGGCAGGACGGCGGAAGCGACTACCCGCCGTGCCTTAACACGTCCGGCAGTTCGTCCACATACACCGTTTGCGGCGGCTCGTAGTAGATCACCAGCACCTCGCTGCCCACCGGGAAGTCGCTGGTTTTGTCGAACGGGTGGGCGTGGAACGCCATGATGCCGCCGAGGTAGGGCAGCATGACTTCCCCGATGGTGCCCGGGCCGATGCGCCCGGTCACCCGGCCGATCTTCCCCGTCAGGCTCCGGTCAACGTCCTTGCGCATGGGCGGGCCTATGCACCGGGAGCCTTCGGCGGACGCTTGGTGTCTTCGCCCTTCCGGAGCGCTGATGCGAGGGCAGGCAGGTAGTCGCCCGCCTGTGCCAGGATGCCGCCCAGCATCTTGTTGACGCCTTCGCCGCCGTTGAGGACGGTCATGTTGCCTACGTGGGAGAAGGGCTCGGCTGCAGCGGCGATGATGGCGGGCATGTTCTCGGCAAGCTGCTGGGAGATGACGGCGTCCTGGTTGGTGCCCAGCGCTTCGGCCCGGGCCTTGATGCCGTCCGCTTCGGCCAGCGCCTTGGCCTTGATGGCGGACGCCGCGGCGTCGCCTTTGGCCCTGGTGGCGGCGGCTTCAGCCTCGCCGGTGACCTTGGTTGCTCCGGCTGCGGCGGCAGCTGCGGTGGCATTTGCCTGGGCCTGGAGTTCCGTGCGCCGCGCGTTCGCCTGCGCCTCGAGCTCGGTGCGGCGTGCCAGCGCCTCGGCGGCGCTGATGTCCGCCGCCTTCTGGCCTTCAGCATCGGTGCGTTTGGCGTAGGCCTTCGCATCAGCGGGTTTGCGGACACTGGTCTGCAGCTTCTGCTCCTCACGGTCCGCCTCAAGCTTGGCAACTTCGGTTTCCTGGACCACCACCTGCTGCCGGGCCGTGGCCTCTGCGAGTGGCCCGGCCTGGGCTGCGTTCGCCCTGGCGCGTTCCGCGTTGGCCTGCGCCACGGACTGCCGGATTGCCGAAACGCTCTGCGCGTCCGCGATCAGGGCCGCAGCCTCCGCCTCCTTCTCCGCCGCTTCCCGGTTGCGGGTGGCCTCGGCAATCCGGGCCTCCATCTTTACCTGCGCAATATGCGGCTTGGCGATGTTCTGGATGTAGCCGGTTGGGTCCTGCAGGTCCTTGATCTGCAGCGAGTCCACCACCAGGCCCAGCTTCTCCATCTCCACTCCGCTGGCGCTGCGGACCTGGGACCCAAGCTTGTCCCGCTCGCGGATGATCTCCTCCATGGTCATGCTGCCGATAATGGAGCGGAGGTGGCCCTCAAAGACGTTGTAGACCTGGCTTTCCATTTTGGGTTGCTGGCCCAGGAAACGGCGGGCCGCATTTGCAATGAACGGCGGTGCGTCACCTATTTTGTAAATGACGACGCCCTCCACAATGACCTGGATACCCTGTGACGTCACGCAGGAAACCTTGAGCTCGGTTTCGTTCAGTGTCAGCGACAGGGTCCGCACCGTCTGGAGGCCGGGAAGGACCAGGGCGCCTTTGCCGGTCACAATCTTGAAGTCCATTCCGGCCCGGGTCTCAAGGGTTCCCCGGGTCAGTCCGGAGATGATCAGGGCCTCGTTGGGTTCAGCCACCTTCCACATGAGCTTCGTCGCCACCCAAATGAAGGCAATGGCAACAAGTACGCCCAAAACAGTGGAAATTAACGGGAAGAACGGTGCAAAGTCCGGCATGGCCAGGTCCTTTCAATGCCGCGAAAATCGCTTCACGGTAAAACCCCAATGAATGCAGCCGGCCATTTGTCCGACCTTTCGGAATCTGCGCCTGGCCAGCTGTTGTAGCCAGTCTCGTTGGGCCCCGGTCAAGAGTCCAGAGCCGGGCCGATATTTGCCTGCAGCAACGATGAAGGGCGTACGACGGCGGCGCCTGGCAGATGCCGGAAGGGTGCGGCCAGGCGTCCGGCAGGAGAGTGCCGGTCCGTGGGTGCCGCTGCGACCGGTCAGCGGCGGTTCGGGGACTCCGAACCCGTGGCCAGGAGGGTTCCGACTTCCGCGGACCGGTGGGCCTCGAAGACGAGGTCGGCATTGGCCCGTGTGCTGGAAAGGTACGGTATTGGCAGGCTGGCTCCGCACCCCCGGCAGCGGATTTCGTCGGTCCAGACCCAGTTGTAGGCTGCGTGACGTTCCAGGACGCTTTGCATGGCGGTGGCAACGGCTGTGGTGATGGCATTCGCTGCCGCGGTGACCAGCGCTGCATCCCCGGTGCTGTGGATGGACCCAACCTCAGTGTCGATGCTCATGGTGCCTCTTCCCGCGATCCCGATGGTGCTGTCGAGCATAGTGTGTTCCGCGTCACAAGCCTGTATTGGCAAGGTCTCGGTTCCCTAACGGCGCGCGGGCGCGGAACGGGGAGGGGGAGCGGCCCTGTCACGGCTCCCGGTCTGTGTCCACCACGGTGACCTCCAGGGGCATCCTGTTTGTCCGCCGCAGGCGGCCGGCCAGGATGTTGTGCAGCCCGTGGGTCACCAGCCGCCTCCTGGTCAGGAACCGGTATTCCGCTTTGTCGGACGTCACAAGGTCCAGGATTGGCTGTGCGGCCTGGTCGGCGCTCTGCCCCCACAGGCCAACCACCACCTGCAGTGCCCCGAGACGGTGTTCGTACCCGGCCTGCGACGTGACCTTTCCCAGGAGGGCCGTCTCCACAAGGCCGGGATTCATGCCGTGCACCCGGACCCCCGTACCTTTGGTTTCCAGCCTCAGCGTCTCCGTGAACTGGCGGACCCACCGTTTGCTCGACGCGTAGGCGTTCTGCATCGCCACGGGTCCGCGGTCACCCTGGCCGTAGAGGTTCACCAGGTCACCATGGCCTTGCTCCAGGAACACCGGCAGGGCCGCCCTGGCGCCGTGGAACGTGCCCAGGATGTTGGTCCGCACCACCCGTGTGAAGTCATCCACGGGCGCCGATGCCGTCGGTCCGTAGACCCCTGGCGTGCCGGCGTTGTTGACCCAGATGTCCAGCGTTCCACGGCTGAGGGCCATGTCCCGGAGTGCTTCCACGTCCGCCGGCTCGCCGGTGTCGCAGCGCCTTCCGTCCGCCGCGATGCCTTCCAGGCGCAGACGCCCGACGGCGGCAGCAACGCCGTCGTCCGTTCTGGATGCCAGCACCACCGCCGCGCCATGCAGGCCCAGCACCCGGGCCATGGCAAACCCCAGCCCGCGGCTGGAGCCGGTCACCACCGCCACCCTGCCTTGGAGCACAGTGTGAGGGGGCATGGCCGGCCGGGAACGCATTCCTCCGTCCTACGCCTCTGCGCGGTCCGGGGCAAGGGCGTTGCCCGCTACCGTTCCGTCCCCGGCCTTCCGGTCCCGGAGGGCGGCTGCCAGGTAGGGCGCTGTGCGGCTGTTGGCTGAACGTGCGACGGCGGCGGGGTGGCCGGCGGCGACGAGCTTCCCGCCGGCGTCGCCTCCGGACGGTCCCAGGTCCATTACCCAGTCCGCGGCCGCAACCACATCCATGGCGTGTTCCACCACGATCACGGTGTTGCCGGCGTCCACCAGGCGGTTGAGCTGCGCCATCAGGAGTTCGACATCGGCCGGATGCAGTCCCGTGGTGGGCTCGTCCAGCAGGTACAGCGTGTGGCCGCGGCGGGCGCGCTGCAGCTCGGTGGCCAGCTTGATGCGCTGCGCCTCACCACCGGACAGCTCGGTGGCGGGCTGGCCCAGGCGAAGGTAGCCCAGGCCTACTTCCTGGAGTGTCTGCAGGGACCGCGCGGCGGCGGGAACCCCCACCAGGAAACCGGCGGCGGCATTGACCGTCATTCCCAGCACGTCCGCAATGGTCCTGCCCTGGTAGGTGACCTCCAGGGTTTCGGGGTTGTAGCGCGAGCCGTTGCATTCGGGGCACGGACCGTAGCTGCCGGGGAGGAAGAGCAGCTCCACCGCGACGAAGCCCTCGCCCTGGCATGTTTCACACCGTCCGCCGGCCACGTTGAAGGAAAAACGTCCGGGCCCGAAACCCAGGCTCCTGGCAGCGCCGGTGGCAGCGAACTCCTTGCGGACGGCATCGAAGAGGCCTGTATATGTTGCCAGGTTGGAGCGGGGCGTGCGGCCGATCGGCTTCTGGTCCACCTTTACCGTGCGGTCGATCCGATCCAGCCCGGACACCCGCCCCACACTGCCCACACCCTCTTCGTCACGGTCCGCGCCGGGCTCGTCACCTGGTTCAAGGTTGTCGTCGCCGGCTTGCCCGGACGTGCCGGCGACGTCCGCCAGGACCTTGCTGACCAGGGTGGACTTTCCCGAGCCGGATACGCCGGTGACGGCTGTCAGGACACCAAGCGGAAAGGCCACGTCCAGGTTTCGCAGGTTGTGCCGGTTGATGCCGCGCAGGTCCAGCCACCCGGAGGGTTTCCGCGGCGCACCCCTGGCGGCGCCGCCGTCGTCCATTGACCCTGCTGAACCGTTTGGGAACAGGAACGGCCGGGTCACCGACCCTGCCACGGCGTCGAGGCCCTCAACGGGCCCGCTGTAGAGCACCTGCCCGCCGTCTTCGCCGGCCCGGGGACCAACATCCACCAGCCAGTCGGCACGCCGGACCACATCCATGTTGTGTTCCACCACGAACACGGAGTTTCCGGATGATTTCAACCGGTCCAGGACATCCAGGAGGGGTTCGGCGTCGGCGGGGTGCAGGCCGGCCGACGGTTCGTCCAGCACATAGATCACCCCGAACAGCCCGGACCGGAGCTGGGTGGCAAATCCGGAGCCGCTGCATCTCGCCCGGCGAGAGCGTTGGCGTGGCCCGGCCCAGCGCCAGGTAGCCCAGGCCAAGATCCAACAGCACGCCGATGCGCTGCAGCAGGTCCCGGGTGATGGCCACGGCCACTTCGTTGGATTCGGATGACTGCTTCCGCGATGCCGTCCCCGCCGTGGCCAGCAGGGTGGTGGGGCGGATGATCTCCGCCAGTTCGGTCATGGGCACGGCATTGAGCCCGGCGATGGTGTGCCCGGCGAAGGTCACCGCAAGGGCCTCGGGCCGAAGCCCCGTTCCGCCGCACCGCGGGCACGGTCCGGTTTCCATGAAGCGCAGCACCTTCTCCCGCATGGCGGGGCTCTTGGAATCGAGCAGTGTGTGCATCACGTAGCTCCGGGCGCTCCAGAACCGGCCCTTGTACGGCTTGGCCACGCGGTCCCGCTGCGGCGTCACTTCCACCACGGGCTGTTCCTCGGTGAACAGGATCCAGTCGCGGTCCTTTTTCGGCAGTTCCCGCCAGGGGGTGCCGACGTCGTAGCCCAGGTGGGCCAGGATGTCCCGCAGGTTCTTGCCCTGCCAGGCGCCGGGCCAGGCGGCGATCGCGCCGTCGCGGATGCTCAGTGACGGATCCGGAACCAGTGATGCTTCAGTGACGGTGTGGGCGGTGCCAAGGCCATGGCATTCCGGGCAGGCGCCTGCCGCGGTGTTGGGGGAGAAAGCGTCCGAGTCCAACGGGGGAGCTCCGGCGGGATAGCTGCCGGCGCGGGAGAACAGCATGCGCAGCGAATTGGAGAGCGTGGTGACGGTCCCTGCCGTGGACCGGGAAGTGGCGGTGCCCCGGCGCTGCTGGAGGGCGACGGCGGGCGGCAGCCCGGTGATCTGCTCCACCTTGGGGTTGTGGCCCTGCTGGATGAGCCGGCGGGCATATGGCGCGACGGACTCGAAGAACCGGCGCTGCGCCTCGGCGTAGATCGTGCCAAAGGCCAGGGACGACTTGCCGGAGCCCGATACTCCAGTGAACGCCACAATGGCATCCCGCGGCACATCCACGCTGACGTTGCGCAGGTTGTTCTCCCGGGCGCCCCGCACCCGGACGAAGCCGTCTTCGGCCTGGTCGGCCGTAAAACCCGGGAGGTCCAGCGAGGTCAGTTGCTCAGCGTTCTGTTTGGCATGCACCGCTTCGACTGTAGTGGCCAACCGTGCCTGGCCGGAACTTGAGGGGACCTGTCGGGACAGCGCGGACGGATTTACACTAAAGCATTCCGTGACGCAGGCAGGCGGGGGACGCCGACCGGGGACAGAAGACCAACTACATATTGAGGAAGGGCCGGCCATGGGCAACGCGTCGCAGGGAGCGAACAAGGCAGTATCCGAGGCCGCGTCGGCGAGCCGCAGCCCCGCGGTCCGAATTCTGGCCCGTGCCGGATTTGTCTTCATCGGTTTGGTCCACATCCTGATCGGAGCCATCGCCTTGCAGGTGGACCGGGGCCAGGGTGGTGAAGCTGACCAGTCCGGGGCGATCGGATCCCTGGCTTCCAAGCCCGGCGGCGGCATTCTGCTGTGGGTCGGGGCGGTGGCCTGCACTGCGCTTGCCCTGTGGATGCTCAGTGAGGCGTTTATTGGGGCGCGCTCCGAGACAGACTCCAAGAAGAAGCTGAAGGCTGCCGCCAGCGCCGGGGGAAAGGCCGTGGTCTTCGGTTTCCTTGCCTTCACCTTCGCCGTCTTCGCCTCCGGGGGCAGCAAGAACTCCAGCCAGTCCGCCAGTGACTTCACGGCAAAGCTCATGGGAGCGCCCGCAGGCGTGGTTCTTGTGATAGCGGTGGGGCTGGCAATCATCGGCGCCGGCGTCTATTACGCCTACCGCGGCATCACCCGGAAGTTCATGAAGGACCTGCAGGACCCGGGCAACGCCCGGACCGCCGTCAAGTGGCTCGGAACAGTCGGTTACGCAGCCAAAGGCGTGGTGCTCGCCGTCGTTGGCGTGCTGATCATCGTGGCGGCCGCAACTGCCGACCCTTCCAAGTCCTCCGGCCTGGACGGCGGGCTGAAGACCCTGGGCTCGCAGCCTTATGGGGTGTTCCTGCTGGGCGCCATCGCCGCAGGGCTCATCTGTTACGGGGTGTACTCCATGGCCCGGGCACGGTACGGAAAGTTCTAGCTTGTGCCCCTGGGCCCCTTCCGGGACCGGGATGCCCGGATGCGGCCTTACTTACGGCGCCCGCCCGGACTTGCCGGGCCGGCCTGGCTGACCAGGCCGGCTACCGCTTCGTCCAGCTGGATGCGCAGGGCCGGCCCGTGGCCGGGCAGGACAACCGGGGCATCAACGCCGGCCAGGGTCCGCACGGAGGCCAGCGCCGCGGCCCGGTCTGAGTGATACATCGCGTGCAGCATCTGCGGACCGGACGTCCGGCTGATCGGGTGGCCGCTGACAAACGAATCTCCAACGGCGATGGCACCCGCAGCCGGAAGAAGGATTGCTGCATTGCCGGGCGTATGCCCGGGCACGGAGATGGCAACAGGGCTGCCCGGCAGGGCTTTGAGTGTGGCGTCGTCCCAGGCCTCCGCCTGCGTCGCGGGCCTGGCCGCCAGCGCGCCGGCCCTGATGGCGTGCACCATCCAGCGGAACACACGCGGCCGCCACGCTCGCCTGAGGACCTGGCCCAGGGTGACTTGGTGCTTCTCCTTCCCCTGCACATGCGCCACCTCCGCGGGAGCGCACAGGACAGGGGTCCCGAAGGACTCGGAAAAGAATGCCGCGGAGCCGGTATGGTCCACGTGGCCGTGCGTGACCAGCAGGGCAAGGGCGTCCGCAGGTTCCAGGCCCAGGTGGTGCAGCGACGCGATGACGTGGCGGCGGTCATCGGGATATCCGCTGTCAATGAGGATGAATCCCGTGCCGTCCCGCACCACTATCCAGTTGGACGCCGGCCCTTCAGCGAAATACACGCCGGGTGCCTGCTCGGAAAGGCTGGTTGCGGGGTCCCACCCCGCGGTTTGCTGCTGCACGGGTAAAAGAGTAGCCGCAGGCAGCCGCAAATGGCGGATGCCGCCCAAGCCCAGGGATACCTAAGGCCCCTAAAGTTCCTGTGCAGTCGCTGTGCATCCTTTGATCCTGGTCACCTTGGCCCTACAGTATTCCCACCATTGCCTACGATGGGATACGGACAGGGGACGGATTGGCGGCGCGCAGCCGCCTCCGGCCCGCGACGATTTGCTGGCAGGAGGTGGACCGATGCACCACGGCGTGCTGCTTCAGGGACATCCCGTGTACCGGCATCCCGGCCGCGTGATAGCGGCGGGAGCAGTTGGCCTGGTCCTGGCCATAACCTCAGGGAGTACGGCCCCCACCCAGCCCCCGGCCGCCGCGGCGCCGGTCCGCGTAGTGGTAGTGGGGGACTCGCTGAGCACCGGTCACGGCACTTCGCCGCAGCAGGCGTGGCCGGCATTGATGCGCAAGGACCCGCTGGGCGCCGGCCTGGAGGTTGTCAACGCCGCCGAGAATGGCAGCGGCTACCTCAGCACAGGTGATCTTGACGGAACTTTCGGCACCGAGGTCGAAGACTTCGTGACACCGGACACCGGCATCGTGGTCTTTTTCGGTTCAGAGAATGACCTTGGCTTTGCGCCCGCAGACGTTGGCGGCGCCGCCCTGGCCGCGATGGACCGTGCGGAAGCCCTTGCCCCGGAAGCGAAGATCATCGTGGTGGGGCCGCCGTCGTACTCTGCAACCCCGGACCCCGCCCTCGTGGACATCAGCGACCAGCTAAGGGCCGCTGCCCGGCAGGCAGGCGGGGAGTTCGTGGACCCCATCGCCGAGGGCTGGATCAGCGACGATTTTGACGACCTCATCGGCCCGGACGGCGACCACCCCACGGTGCTGGGACAGCATTACCTGCTGGAGCACATCGGCGCCTACCTGGAGCAGGCGGCCCCGGCCGCGGCCGCAGCGCAAGGCCGTCCGGAGGCCCAGTGAGCGCCGGCCGGACCGGGATTTCCCGGCGCAGCTGACTCAGATCAAGGGCCACGGGTAGCGCATGCCCGTGTGGTCAACGGGAAGTACCTTGTCCTGAAGCAGGCGCTGGACGCGCCGCCGGAGGGCTGCCACTTCGGCGTGGTCGAGGAGCCCGGCCACATCGGCAGGCACCGTGGTGGCCAGGGGACTGATGTCCTCAAGCAAGTTGTCCGGAATGGGGTCGCCGGCGAAGTCCCAGATCACGGTGCGCAGCTTGAACGCGGCAGAGAAACACAGGCCGTGGTCGATTCCCCAGATGTGGCCGTCAGTGCTGCGCAGTACGTGCCCACTCTTCCGGTCCGTATTGTTTGCCACGTAGTCGAACAGGGCGATCCGGGCCAACGCGGCGTGGGTCCCGGGCGAGTCGGCGTAGAGGGTGAAGTAGTGCTCCTCGAGGTCCCCTTCGACGAACCACTGCAGGGAGCCCACCCCAAGCGGCGCGTCCGATCGGACAACTGTTGGCGGAACGATGCCCCACCCCAGTGCTTCGCTGAGCAGATAGGCTGCGCGTTCCCGGCGGTACAGGCCGGCGTCGAAATCCGCGAGCGGCCGTTCCCCGGCTTCGGGCTTGTAGACCGCCCAGGCGGACTCATCCGCGCAGGAAACCTCCACCAGGAAGGTGGCGTTGCTGCCGCTCATGATGCGGCCCAGCAGTTCCACGCGGCCCTCGTTAAGGAGGGTCAGTTCCCGGCCGGACACCACATGCCCCGTGCGGCCGCGTCCCGCGGCCATCCATCCGATGACACTCCGCGCGGCATCACGGCGACCTCAGCCCGCTCAGGGGTTCCGACGTCGAATTCACCGTGAGCACGGCCGGCGCCCGGCCGTCCACGTAGGAAATCGCGGAGACCGACGCCGGGCTGATCATGATCCGCTGGAAAAGGTCCAGATGGGTGCCCAGGGCGTGGGCCACGGCCGCCTTGATGGGGTCCGCGTGGGAGAAGCACACCACCACGCCGCCCCGGTGGGCTGCGCGAAGGTTCTCCAGGGTGCCGACCATCCGGGCCTGCATCCCGGAAAAGCCCTCTCCGTTGGGGAACCGGAAGGCCGACGGATTGTGCTGGACGGTCTGCCACTCCGGCAGGCCCGCAAGGCCGGCGAGCGCGGCGCCGGTCCAGTCACCGAAGTCGCACTCCAGAAGTCCGGGTTCTTCCGTCACCGCCATGCTTGTCCGTGCCGCCGCAGGTTCCGCGGTTTCCTTTGCACGCTCCAGGGGAGAGGAGTAGATGGCCTGGACGGGCAGGCCGGAAAGGCGTTCGGCAACAGCGTCCGCCTGGGCACGGCCGCGCTCGGAAAGGTGCAGTCCCGGGGCCCTGCCGGGCAGGACAGTACCCGTGGTGGGTGTTTCGCCGTGCCGCACCAGGAGGATCAACGTACTCTCAGCAGTCATCAGCAACCAGCCTAACGCCCCGCTGCCTGCCTGCGCCCCGCCGGCACGGGCCGGGACGCCGGCTGGCTCCCATGGCCGGCCACGCCGCATCGTCACGCTGCTTCGAGGAATCTGGAGGAAACTCTCGATTAGCCGCAGGGCGGGGACTACCGTAGAGGGGTGACTGATCGCCCCGATATCTTTACCGTTGGTGAACTGCGTGCGGCAGGCCATGTCCACAAGGACCTTCGCCACGAGATCCGCGACAATCTCCTCGCATCCCTGGCTGCGGGGCGCGACCCCTGGCCGGGTTTGTACGGCTTCGGCCGGACCGTGATTCCGCAGCTGGAGCGGGCCCTGATTGCGGGGCATGACATTGTCCTTCTGGGTGAACGGGGGCAAGGCAAAACCCGCCTGCTCCGTACCCTGGCCGGGTTGCTGGACGAGTGGTCGCCGGTGATCGAGGATTCGGAGCTGAACGAACACCCCTTTGAACCGATTACCGAACAGTCCCGCGCCCGGGCCCTGACCGAAGGGGACCGGCTCCGGATCGCCTGGCGTCACCGGTCCGAGCGCTACGTGGAAAAGCTCGCGACGCCGGATACCTCGGTGGCCGACCTGGTTGGCGACGTGGACCCGATGCGCGTCGCCGAAGGCCGCCGCCTGGGAGACCCCGAGACCATCCACTACGGGCTCATTCCCCGCTCGAACCGCGGCATCATCGCCATCAACGAACTGCCGGACCTGGCCGAGCGCATCCAGGTGGCGATGCTCAATGTCATGGAGGAACGCGACATCCAGATCCGCGGCTACGTCCTGCGGCTGCCGCTGGACGTGCTGGTGGTCGCGTCCGCCAACCCGGAGGATTACACCAACCGGGGCCGGATCATCACCCCATTGAAGGACCGCTTCGGCGCCGAGATCCGGACCCATTACCCAATTGAACTGGAGGACGAGGTCTCGGTCATCCGGCAGGAGGGCCGGCTGGTGGCGGACGTTCCTCCCTTCATCCTGGAGATCCTGGCCCGCTATACCCGGGCGCTGCGGCAGTCTCCGGCCATCAACCAAACATCCGGCGTCTCCGCCCGGTTCGCCATCGCGGGGGCAGAGACGGTGGCCGCGGCCGCGCTGCGGAGGTCAAGCCTGCGGGGCGAGGACCAGGCCGTGGCCCGGATCATTGACCTGGAGCCCGCCGTGGAAGTCCTGACCGGCAAGCTTGAGTTCGAATCGGGCGAGGAAGGACGCGAACAGGGCGTCCTGGACCACCTCCTGCGCACCGCCACCGCCGAAGCTGTCAGGGCGCACTTCCAGGGCCTGGACATGGGTCCGCTCGTGGCTGCCCTGGACGGCCACCGGACCGTCACCACCGGGGAGCAGGTCACGGCGAAGGAGTTCCTCGGCAACCTCCCGGCCCTGAACGGATCAGGCCTGTATGACGAAATCGGCCGGCGCCTGGGTGCGACGAATGACGGGCAGCGGGCAGCCGCCGTCGAACTGGCGCTCGAAGGCCTGTACCTCGGACGGCGGATCTCCAAGGAATCCGACGACGAGGAAACCATTTACGGCTAGGCACGGGAGGCACCATGGCCATCCACAAGCGGTCCGCAAGGTACGGCCGGTACACCGGCGGTCCGGACCCGCTGGCCCCGCCGGTTGACCTGGCGGAGGCGCTCGAAGCCGTCGCCCAGGACGTGATGGAAGGCTACTCGCCCCGCCATGCCCTGCAGGAGTTCCTGCGGCGCGGCGGCCGGAACCGCGACGGACTGGACGATCTCGCCCGGCGCGTCCAGCAGCGGCGCCGTGATCTGCTCAGCCGCCACCGGCTGGACGGCACCCTGGATGAAGTGAAGAAACTCCTGGACACCGCCATCCTGGAGGAGCGCAAGCAGCTGGCACGGGACGCCATGATGGACAACACCGAACGCGCCTTCCGCGAGATGCAGCTGCAGAACCTGCCGCCCTCCACAGCGGCGGCCGTCAACGAGCTTGCGTCCTACGACTGGCAGTCAAGCGCGGCCAGGGAAGCGTACGACCGGATCAAGGACCTGCTGGGCCGGGAGGTCCTGGAACAGCGGTTCGCCGGCATGAAGCAGGCTCTGGAAAGCGCCACTGATGAGGACCGCGAGGCAGTCAACGAAATGCTCCGGGACCTCAATGAGCTGCTGGGCAAACACCGGCGGGGCGAGGACACGGAAGCCGATTTCCAGGAGTTCATGGCCAGGCACGGCCAGTTCTTTCCGGAGAATCCGCAATCGGTCGAGGAACTGGTGGATGCCCTGGCGCAACGGGCCGCCGCAGCCCAGCGGCTCCTGCAGTCCATGTCCCCGGAACAGCGTGAGGAGCTGATGCGGTTGTCGGCCCAGGCCTTCGGCTCTCCTGAGCTGATGGCCCAGCTCAGCGAGCTCGACGCCACCCTGCAGGCGCTGCGTCCCGGGGAGGACTGGACGGGATCGGAACGCTTCGAAGGACAGGAAGGCCTGGGGCTGGGTGACGGGACAGGTGTCCTGCAGGACATCGCCGAGCTTGACGAACTGTCTGAGCAACTGTCCCAGTCCTACAACGGCTCCCGGCTTGATGACCTGGACCTTGATGCCCTTGCCCGCCAGCTGGGCGAGAACGCAGCCGTGAGTGCGCGCACGCTTGCCGAGATCGAGCGCGCCATGCAGGACGGCGGCTACCTGCGGCGCGGTGCCGACGGCGACCTGCGGCTGTCACCGCAGGCAATGCGCAGGCTGGGGAAATCACTGCTGCGGGACACCGCCAGGCAGCTCTCCGGGCGCCAGGGGAACCGTGACACCAGGGTGGCCGGGGCCGCCGGGGAACAAACGGGTTCCAGCCGCCAATGGGAGTTCGGGGACGCCGAGCCCTGGGACGTTACCCGCACCATGACCAACGCCATCCGGCGCACCATGGCCGACGGCGGCGATCCGGCCCGCGGACTGCGGCTCGCCGTCGGCGACATCGAAGTGAGCGAGACCGAGGCCCGTACCCAGGCCGCCGTTGTCCTGCTGGTGGACGTTTCCTTCTCCATGGCTGCCGAGGGGCGGTGGGTTCCCATGAAGCGGACCGCGCTGGCACTGCACCACCTGGTCTCCACCCGGTTCCGCGGCGACAGGCTGCAGCTGATCACGTTCGGCCGCTACGCGCAGTCAATGGACATCGGGGAACTCACGGCCCTGCCGGCCCTCCGCGAACAGGGCACCAACCTGCACCACGGCCTGCTGCTGGCGGGGCGCTTTTTCCGCCGGCACCCCTCCATGCAGCCCGTGCTGCTGGTGGTCACCGACGGCGAACCGACGGCGCACCTGCTGCCGGACGGGGACTCCTGGTTCAACTGGCCGCCGGACGCCGGGACCATCCGCGCCACCGTTGCCGAACTGGACCGGCTTGGCCGTTCGGGCGTCCAGACCACGTTCTTCCGCCTGGGCAACGACCCCGGCCTGGAGCGCTTCATCCGGCGGATGGCGCAGCGCGTTGACGGCAGGGTCGTGGCGCCGGAGGTGGGGGACCTGGGTGCCGCGGTGGTGGGGGAGTACCTCCGGGCGCACGTCCGCAGCGCCTACGCCGACGGCGACTGGTTCTGACCGGTTCTGCGGTCCGGGCTGGTCCGTGAGTCCGGGTCACTGGTCCCTTGCCGGGCTTCGCGGGCGGGAATACCATGGCCGCCATGAGCCAGTTGATGGTGGACATGATCATCACCTTGGACGGCTTCGCCTCGGGCGAGGGATGGCCTGGCTGGTGGGGCCTGGAAGGTCCTGAATATCTGGCCTGGCTGCAGCAGGAGGCCGGAGGGGACCGTACCTACCTGATGGGGGCCAACACCTACCGCCTCATGTCGGGGATGTCGGAAGATGCTGCCGCCGGGGGCACGGGATATTCGCCGGACGAAAGCACCTCCCTGACGGGTCTTGCCGCCGTTCCCAAAGTGGTGTTCTCCTCCAGCCTGGCCGCACCCCTCCGCTGGCCGAACTCCGAACTGGTGGCCGGGGACGCGGTCGAGGCCGTCCGGCAGATGAAGCGGACCCACGACGAACTCTTAAGCACCCTCGGCAGCCTCAGCCTCTGCCGTTCCCTGGTGGCAGCGGGTCTAGTGGACCGGTTCCGGCTGGTCGTCTTCCCCCTGATCACCGGACGTACCGGACGTGAACGCATCTATGACGGCTATCCGGACGTCGCCCTGGAAATGGTGGACAGCAGGATTTTCGACGGACGCCTGCAGCTGCTCGAGTACATCCCCCGCGTCATCGACCGCCCGCCGCTCACCGGCGAACCGTAAAACCCTCGGCAACTGCCAGCCGCTGCTGCCCAGGTAGCCGATTCCGTGTCAGGATCAAGGTATGCCCCGGCGACTCATGCTGCTCGATACTGCCTCCCTGTACTTCCGCGCCTTTTACGGCCTGCCGGACAGCATCCGCCGCCCGGACGGAACGCCGGTCAACGCGGTCCGCGGGTTGCTGGACATGATCGCCAGGCTCAGCACCGACTACCATGCCACCCACCTCGTGGCCTGCTGGGACGACGACTGGCGGCCGCAGTGGCGGGTGGACCTGATCCCCACCTACAAGGCCCACCGGGTGGCCGAGGCAGTTTCCGGCGGCGCCGACATCGAGGTGGTTCCGGAGGGCCTCCAGGCGCAGCTGCCGATGATCCGCCGCGTGCTGGAGCTGGCCGGCATCGCCATTGTGGGCGCGGCACACCACGAGGCCGACGACGTCGTTGGCACCTATGCGAGCCATGCCGGCTTCCCGGTGGACGTGGTCACGGGTGACCGCGACCTCTTCCAGGTGTGCGACGACGAACGGGCTGTCCGGGTGATTTACACCGCCCGCGGCATGAAGAACCTCGAAGTCATCACGGAAGAAACCGTGGTGGCCAAATACAAGGTGCTGCCCCAGCAGTATGCCGACTACGCCACACTCCGCGGAGACGCCTCCGACGGCCTGCCCGGAGTGGCGGGCATCGGCGATAAGACGGCAGCGTCGCTGCTGCTGAAGTACGGAACCCTCGAAGGGTTGCTGGCGGCTGCTGACGAGCCGGGCACGGGCGTGTCGGCACCTGTCCGGGCCAAGCTCTCCGCTGCCTCCGCGTACCTGGAAGCAGCCCCCGCCGTCGTACGCCTGGTGCGGAACCTGGAGCTTCCCACCCTGGACCAGGCGGGCGCCCGCCTGCAGCCCGTCACGGGCGACCGGCGCGCGGAACTGGAGCAGCTGGGCGTCGAGTGGAACCTGGGCGGCTCGGTCCGCCGGCTGCTGGCCGCGCTGGACCTGCGGCCTTAACCGGGGCTGTCCCGACCGGCCAGTGCTGGTTACGTCCTTCTGTTGCGTCAAACAACGACACGTCAGCGTCCCTGAAGCCACGCGCCGATGACGCCGGAAGTACGGGCATGACAATTCGTTTCGCCGCGGGTCGGTGCGTTTCAGGCGGCTTGAATGAGCCGATTTGCTGATGGTTTGGTGAGGTAACGATCCAGATGAGAGGCCATTTCCATGACAGTCACTTCAGATCTTGCTCCGCGCCGGCTCCGGGACATTTTCGGCACGTTTGCCAGCGGCCTGACCATCATTACGGGTTCCACCCCCGATGGGCCCACCGGGTTCACCTGCCAGTCCTTCGCATCCCTTTCGTTGGAGCCGGCGCTGGTCACCTTCAGCCCGGCGCGGACATCGACCACCTGGCCTGCACTGAGAAGGGCCGGGTCCTTCACCATCAACATCCTTCCGGCCGAACACCAGCACCTCGCGGGCCAGTTCGCGCGCTCGGGGACGGACAAGTTCGCCGGCGTCAGCCACGCATCCTCGCCCCTGGGGAACCCGGTGCTGGATGACGCGCTCGCCTGGCTGGACTGCGAACTCCATGCAGAATACGACGGCGGCGACCACACCATTGCGGTGGCTGCCGTGCGGCACCTCAGTGCCCGGAACGACGCCGAACCCCTGCTGTTCTTCAAGGGCCGGTATGCAGGACTCGCCCCCGCGGAGCGCCTGCTCGAAGCGGCCGGCTGACTGGCGCGCCCAATCCACCGGGCATTGCCGATGCCCCGGGACCCCGCCTCCGTGCCCTTGCTTTAGCTCCATCCAGTAGTAAGCTTGCTGAGCATTACTAGTAAGCTTGCTGATTAAATGGGATGGGAGCAGGAGCTATGGGCGCAATTTTCGGTACGGCCCTGTCACTGGTGCTGACCGTTGGCGGTGCGGCGGTGGCGGCAGAACGTGGCCCGGGAGCCGCGCAGCACTATATGGCCGGGCACGTGCTCCTCGGAGTGGGGATCGGCCTGTTGTTCGCCACCGGACTGCGCATCGGCATCCGGCATCTCCTGGCCCGGCCAGGATCCCAGCGGCGGAGCGCTCCCGTGGCACCCCCGGCAGCGGAGCTCGCCTCCGTGACTGTACTCCCCGTCCGGACCGCCTCCGCAGTCCCGCTGCGGGGCAGGCATGCCGCTTGAGGCGCAGGCACCGGCGGACCCGGTGCTGACTCCTGAGCAACGCGCACCGCATCCCGCACCCCGGCGTCGCCGCGGAGTCCGTGCCCTGATGCTCCTGTGCTGCGCCGTCGTTGCGGCGGCGCTGGTTGCCGGCGCCTCCGGCATCCGTTCCGGGGATGCAGACGAAAACGTCCTGCGCGGTTTCCAGATCCGGGTGCTGAGTATCAGCCAGGCCGCCGCCGAGAACAGGATGGATGGGGCGCTGGCTGCCCTGCAGGCCCTCGAGAAGGACCTGGGCGATGCGGCAGCAAATGGCCGGCTTTCGGCATCGCGGTACCGGAGCATCGAGAATGCACTGTCGGTGGTCCGGACAGATCTCGCCACGCAGGTGGCAGCAGCGTCCGCGGCAGCATCCCCTGACACAGCGCCGGGCGCCGTTTCGCCAGACCCTGCCCTTGCCGGCACCGGGCAGAACCAAGCCGCTCCCGTGGATCCCCCCGTTCCGGCCGTCGCTCCGGCGCCGGTCCCGGCAGACTCCGCTCCGCAGGCCCCCGGGCCGGAGCATCAGGACACCGCGAAGGAAGCCAAAGGCAAGGGCAAAGGCCAGGGCAAGCCCTGACCGCAGCGGCAAACAGCTCCCCGGCCAAGGGAGAATGGATGGATGAATCCTCCTGAGGGCCGCCCCGCCGCCGACGCCTTCGACCTCCGGGCGCTCGGTGCCGGACTCGCCTTCGAAGGATCCCTTTCCGCTTTGCGGGAGGCACTGGGAAGTGATGGTATCCCGGGTGCCGCCGTTGTGCAGGCACCGCCGGGAACGGGAAAAACCACCCTCGTACCGCCCCTGCTGGCGAACCTTCACGGCCGGCGGGGCCGCGTTGTCGTCACCCAGCCGCGGCGGGTTGCCGCCCGTGCCGCCGCCCGGCGCCTTTCTGCGCTCGACCGCAGCCGGATGGCTGGCCGCGTGGGCTACACCGTCCGCGGGGAACGCCAGGCGGGCCCGGACACCCTGATTGAGTTCGTCACCCCGGGCATCCTGTTGCGACGCCTGCTGGCAGATCCCGGGCTGGAGGGCACTGCCGCCGTCGTCCTGGATGAAGTGCACGAGCGGGGACTGGAAACAGACCTCCTGGTCGGCATGCTCGCTGAGGTCCGTGCGCTGCGCGGCGACCTCGCCGTCGTCGCCATGTCCGCAACCCTGGACGCGCCCCGGTTCGCAGCCCTGCTGGGGGATGACGAGGGCGCCGGGCCCGCACCCGTCGTCGACTGCCCCTCCGTCAACCATCCACTGGACGTGCAGTGGCTCCCGGCGCCCGCCGCCCGGCTGGACGCGAGGGGAGTGGCGCGCACCTTCCTGGATTATGTGGCCACGTCAGCCGCGGACGCCCATGAACGTGCCGTTGCGGCCGACGGGTCCGTGGACGCGCTCGTGTTCCTGCCAGGGGCCAGGGAGGTCTCGCACGTTGCAGCGGTCCTGCGCAGCCGGCTGGGCAGCAGTGTTGACGTGCTGGAACTTCACGGCCAGGTGGGGACAGCCGAGCAGGACAGGGCAGTGGCGGGGCGTGGTCCCGGGGACCTCCCGCGGATCATCGTCTCGACCGATCTTGCCGAGTCCTCCCTGACAGTGCCCGGCGTCCGGCTGGTCATAGACTCCGGACTGGCCCGGGAACCGCGGCGGGACGCAGGCCGCGGCATGAGCGGGCTGGTTACCGTGTCCTGTTCCAGGGCGTCAGCCGACCAGCGGGCCGGGCGTGCCGCACGGCAAGGCCCGGGGACAGTGGTCCGCTGCTACTCGCAGCACGCATATGGTGCCGCTCCCGCCCACGTGACGCCGGAAATCAAGGTGGCGGACCTGACCGGCGCCGCCCTGACCCTTGCCTGCTGGGGCGCGCCCCGGGGGAAGGGGATTGCCTTGCCGGACGCACCGCCCGGTCAGGCAATGGATGACGCCGTTGAGGTGCTCCGGGAGTTGGGCGCAGTGTCCGGTGACGGCTACGTGACTGCAACGGGCCGCGCCCTTGCCGGCATCCCCGCCGATCCACGGCTTGCCCGGGCATTGCTCGACGGCGGCACCTCCACCGGACACCGGTTCGCCGCCGGGGTGGTAGCCGCGCTCTCCGGGGACCACCGCGCACCCGGAGCGGACCTGACCCGCCTGCTGGCCCAGCTCAAAGCCGACACAGGCCCGGCCGGAAGGCGCTGGGCGGACGAGTCCAGGCGGCTGGGCGCCCTGGCGGGTCGGCAACAGGACGGCGCCACGGCCCCTCCCGCCATCCCTGCCGCTGGAAACGAAGCTGCGGGCGCCGTCGTCGCGCTCGCCTTTCCCGACCGCGTGGCCCGCCGCGTGCCCGGCAGCGACGGCGCCGGACAGTACCTGCTGACGTCCGGGACCAGGGCGGGGCTGCCGGCAGGCAGCACGTTGTCAGGCCACGAGTGGCTGGCCGTGGCCGACGTGTCCCGCGCCGAGGGAAGGGACGCGGCCGGTACGGGCGCCGTGATCCGCGCCGCAGCCCCCATCACCCTTGGCATTGCCGAAGCGGCGGCGTCCCACCTGCTGTCCGACAGTGTGGACGCGGAATTCAGCGGCGGCCGGCTGAGCGCGCGCAGGACCAGGCGGCTGGGAGCGGTCGTACTCTCCGCAACCCCCGTGCGCCCCACCGCCGAACAGGGCTGGAGGGCCGTGCAAGCCGCGCTGCGGTCAAGCGGCCTTGCCGCCCTTTCGTGGTCGACGGCGGCGGCCTCCTTGCGGCGCCGCCTCGCCTTCCTGCACCGCGAGGTGGGGGCGCCGTGGCCTGATGTGTCGGACGGGGCGTTGCTTGGGCGGCTGGAAGAGTGGCTGGGGCCCGAGCTGGAAGACCTGGCGGCCGGGAAGCCGGTCACCTCAATCGACCTGGCCCACCCCCTGCGCCGGCTGCTGCCCTGGCCCGAAGCGGCCCGGCTGGACGAGCTTGCGCCGGAAAACCTGGAGGTCCCCAGCGGCTCCCGCGTCAGGATCGACTACCCGGAACCAGGTGGGGACTCCGCCGCGCCCGTGGTGGCGGTGAAACTGCAGGAGTGTTTCGGGCTGGTTGAATCCCCGCGCCTGGCGGGCGGCCGTGTCCCGGTCCTGTTCCACCTGCTGTCCCCGGCCCGCAGGCCGCTGGCGGTCACCGGCGACCTCACATCGTTCTGGTCCGGCCCGTACACCCAGGTGCGCGCCGAAATGCGGGGCCGCTACCCCAGGCATCCCTGGCCGGAGGACCCCTGGTCGGCTCCCGCCACGGCACGGACCAACAAGCGGAACTGAAACCACGTCCGATTCTTTCCGGCCGGGGAAGGCTGCGTGAGAACTCCGATACACAGCCGAAACGTCGCGTCGACGTGCTGAAACATGCCTTCCCTACGCTCTTAAGTACGCGGACAACGTGGTCCGCATTCCCCTACGGAAGGACACACCATGTTTCTCTTGAACAGCCTCAACCTCCTGCTGGACGGCCGACGCAGTGAGGCCGGCGGGTCCCGCAACACCGACACCGGCACGTTCCCGGAAGGCCGGCTCACTTCCGCCGCCTGGGAAGGCTGGTGGCACGAGGACGCTGCCTAGCAGCGTCAGCCGTGCCCGGCGATGAACTCCGCCACCGGAAGCGCCAGCGACGCACCCACCTCATCGGCGGGGCGCTTGTTTCCCGCCACGGCAAAGGAGTGGTCACCGCCCTCCACCCACTGCAGGACCGCGTTGGATCCAATCCGGGCCACGACGCCCGCCAGGATGTCGGGCGTGGCAAACGTGTCGCGCGTTCCCTGCAGGAACAGCATCGGCGCCGTGATCCCGTACAGGTGCTCATCCCGGAGTTTCTCCGGCTTGCCGGGGGCATGCAGCGGGTAGCCGAGGTACACCAGGCCTGTGGCCTCCATGCCGTCGGCAACGGCCATGGACGCCATCCTGCCGCCGAACGACTTGCCCGCCGCCCAGACGGGGCCGCTGTCGCCGTTGGCCTCCGCCTGGGCGCGGGCTGCGTCCATGGCGGCCCGCCATGCGGCGATGGCAGCCGGAGGGCGGTCGGGGAACTTCCGCCCTGCCTCCAGGTACGGGAAATTGAAGCGCAGGGTGGCCAGGCCCAGCCCGTTCAGGGCGTCGCTGAAGCCGCGGAGGAACGGATGGTCCTTGCCGGCACCGGCACCATGCGCCACCACCACAGTGGCGGTGGGCTTCCCGGGACGGGCGTAGACGGCGGAAAACGAGGCGTCACCGACGGCGACCATGAGCTGCTGATCGGATGAGGGCATGGCTCCATCATGCCGGAGGCCGGCGGATATGCCGGTGTCTGCCGGCGGCCGGGTGTACGTTGTCCCCATGGCGAGCGAACAGACCACCATCACTGTCCCGGGTCCCAACGGCGGGCGCGAAATGCGCATCTCCAGCCCCAGCCGCGTCCTCTGGCCGGACCTGGGCCTGACCAAGCTGGACCTCGCCAGGTACATCTGCGACGTGGGGGAGGCATTCATCGCCGCCAACGGGGACCGGCCCGTGTCCCTCCAGCGGTACTCGGACAACATCGAAGGCGAAATGTTCTTCTCAAAGAACCCGCCAAAAGGCACGCCGGACTTCATCAGGTCCGTCAAGGTGGTGTATCCGAGCGCCAGGTCCCACCCCCAGCTGGTCCTTGACGAACCGGCAGCTGCCGTCTGGGCCGTACAGATGAACACCGTGGTCTTCCACCCCTGGCCCTCCCGGGCGGAGAACACGGACAACCCGGACCAGCTGCGGATCGACCTTGACCCGCAGCCGGGCACGGACTTCGACGACGCCGTTCCCGCCGCCTTGGTGCTGAAGGACGTCCTCGCCGAGGCAGGCCTCACCTGCTTCATCAAAACGTCCGGCAACCGCGGGCTGCACGTTTACGCACCCGTCGAACCAACACGCGAATTCCTGGACGTCCGGCACGCGGTCATTGCCGCTGCCCGGGAAGTGGAGCGCCGGATCCCGGACAAAGTAACCACGGCGTGGTGGAAGGAAGAACGCGGCCAACGGGTGTTCCTGGACTTCAACCAGGCCAACCGCGACCGCACCATCGCCGGCGCCTACAGCCCGCGGGCCCTGCCCCACGCCCCCGTGTCCTGCCCCATCACTTGGGAGGAACTGGAACACGCGGATCCAAAGAACTTCACCATCCTCACGGTTCCGGAACGGTTGAAGACGGTGGGAGACCCCTGGGCTGGCTTCAACGCCAAGCCCGGGACCATCGACACGCTGCTGGAATGGTGGGACCGCGACTGCAAAGCCGGCCTGGGGGAGATGCCCTTCCCGCCGGACTACCCCAAGATGCCGGGCGAACCGCCCCGGGTCCAGCCCAGCCGGGCGAAAAAGCAGACTGACGCCAACAACGACTGACCTGCGCCCTCCAAAACGGGGCACTTTGGCACGGACACGCCGGCCGCCGTCGGAAATTACGACGGCGGCGCCGCCAAAGTGCCCCGGGACCGCAGGTGCGGCCCGGGTTACTTCGAAGCAGGTTTATTCGAAGCGGGACGGGTCGCCCATGCCACGCCGGACCACCTCGGCCACCCCGCTGGAGAAATCAATAACGGTGGTGGGCTCTGCCCCGCAGTCCCCGGCGTCGATCACGGCATCCACCTGGTGGTCCAGCCGCTCCTTGATTTCCCAGCCCACGGTCAGCGGCTCTTCCTCGTCCGGCAGCAGCAGCGTGCTGGACAGCAGCGGCTCGCCCAGTTCGGCGAGCAGCGCCTGGACCACGCGGTTGTCCGGAATCCGCACGCCCACCGTCTTCTTCTTGGGGTGGAGCAGGCGCTTGGGAACCTCCTTGGTGGCGGGCAGGATGAAGGTGTAGCTGCCCGGGGTAACGGACTTGATGCTGCGGAACACGTCGTTGCCGATGTTCACAAACTGGCCCAGCTGCGCGAAATCGCGGCAGACCAGCGTGAAGTGGTGCTTGTCGTCCAGGTGCCGGATGCTCCTGATCCGGTCCAGCGCCTCCCGGTTGCCCATCTGCGCCCCCAGCGCGTAGCAGGAATCCGTGGGGTAGGCGATCAGGCCGCCGTCGCGGATTATGTTCACTGCCTGCGCGATGGCGCGCGGCTGGGGGTCCTGGGGATGCACATCAAAGAATCGGGCCATGCCCCGAGCCTACGTTCCCGCGGCCCGCGCCGCACCCTTTCCTGCGGGATATGCCTCGACACGGAAACAGTTTCGTCCCCTGACATTCAAACCCCGGAACACGGGATGAACAGGGGAGACTTCCCCTACCGGGTGGCGGCCGGATAGGGCAGGATGTTGTCTGCCCGCGTTCCGGCCGAAGCAGTTCCGGCCCCTGTGAAGGAGAACCTGCCATGCCAACAATCCTCAATCCCTACATAAGTTTCCGGGACAATGCCCGTGAGGCACTGAACTTCTACCAGCAGGTGTTCGGCGGCGAGCTGACACTCAGCACTTTTGGTGACTTCCAGGCCAGCGAGGATCCTGCGGAAGCGGAAAAGATCATGCACGGCATGCTGACCACCACCCAGGGCCTGGTCCTCATGGGCGCTGATACCCCCAACAGCATGGAGTACCACCCGGGTTCCGCCATCTCCATCTCGCTCAGCGGCGATGATGAAGTGGAGCTTCGCGGCTACTACGAGCAGCTCAGCGGCGATGGCGGCGCGGTGACAGTCCCCATGGAAAAGTCGCCGTGGGGTGACATCTTCGGCATGTGCACCGACCGGTACGGAGTCGCCTGGCTGGTCAACGTCAACGCATCGCAGGCCACGCCGGCACCCTGAGGACCCTGAGGACGTGGAGGGGGGAGGGCCGGCCAGCCTGCATGGATCTGCCCCTGCGCCTTGAGGCCGGGCCCCCGGGCTGGGAGGATTGATGCGTGAGGCCCCTCATGGAGTTCCTGTACGACAAGTGGTGGATGGTGTTTCCACTGATGGCGGTGGCCGGCCGCTGGGCAGGCGGCTGGCGGCGTGCCGGCGACCGCCGGTACCGGCGCCGGGTCGAACTGTACAAACTCCAGAACCAGGACAAACTCCAGAACCAGGCACGCGAAGCTGACAGGGCGTCGGTGGCCGACGTGAAGTCGCTCATGGCCACCCACGATGCCACCAACCGGCGATGGCTTGACTATGAGCTCGACGTGGGAAAGCTCATTGATTTTCCCCTCATGACGGACGTCCGGGAACCCCTCACGGTCGCCTTCCTGCGCGCCAAACGCGAAGCCGACGGCCTGCGGCCACCCTCTGCCGAAGACCTGACATCAGTGGCCGGCCTTGACGCCTACCGGCAGGCCGTGAACAACTTCGCGGTGGCCCTGGATGTGGCCGAGCGCGAAGCCATACGGATCAGGGACAGCAAGTTCAGCGGCCCCGAACGCGAACGGCTTGCCGTGGCACGGAAACTGCTCATGATTGCCGAGAACCATGCGGCTACCCCGGCCGAACGGCAGTCTGCCTACAAGCGGGCCCGGCGTGAGCTGGACGGGCTCATCGTCCTGCCGGACGTCACAGTGGCGGCCCTTGAGGGCAGAATCGCACCGCCGCTGGATGCAGGTCCCAGGCCGCCGCAGTTCCACCAGGGCTGAAGCCCCTGCAGGTGCAGCGTGCGGCGGACGCTTTATTTGGATGTCGACGGCGTGGTCTGCCCGTTCGGCCCGGAGGGAACCACCGGCTGGGGGTCCGCCTGGCAGCGCGCCGACGCTGGGCTGTTGCCCGTCACCTTCGCCGCAGAACTCGTATCGGGGCTCAACTCCCTGGCCATGACGCCCGGGCTGCGTTGTGTCTGGCTTACCAGCTGGGAGGAGCTGGCGCCCCAATACCTGTGTCCCGCCGTCGGACTTGCGGGCAGCGGCTGGCCATACCTTGCCGCGGACGGGGCAGCAGGCGGGGCCGTCTGGTGGAAGCTCCGGGCCATCCAGGGCGACGTCGAGAAGACCGGACCCGACTCGGTGGCGTGGGTGGATGACCAGCTGGCGTTCGAGGCTGAAGCACAATCATGGGCACGCTTCCTGGGCAGGCGCATCCTCACGGTGTCGCCCCATCCGCGGCAGGGAATCACGCCCGCGGAACTGGACGTGCTCCGCTCTTTCCTGGCCGGGCCCGTGTTTTGACCTCCTGCCCGGTACGCGTACGATCGATAAGGTTTCCCGCCGGTTGTGCCATCGCCGCAAGTCATTCCAAAGCAAACAACTGGTGAACTATGCTGTCCAAGGCAGCCGGGTAAGAGAAACTGCTGAACGTCGACTCTGCAGATTGGGCAACAGGTGGATATCACCTTCATGGTGGCGCTGGTCATCGCACTGGCACTATTTTTCGACTTCACGAACGGCTTCCACGACACCGCGAACGCCATGGCAACGCCCATCGCAACCGGTGCCATCAAGCCCAGGACAGCCGTGGCCCTGGCAGCCGTCCTGAACCTGGTGGGCGCCTTCCTTTCCACCGAGGTGGCCAAGACAGTGTCCGGCGGCATCATCCGCGAAGGGTCCGGCGGCGTCCAGATCACGCCGGAGATCATCTTCGCCGGATTGATGGGGGCCGTCCTGTGGAACATGGTCACATGGCTGAAGGGTTTGCCCTCCAGCTCATCCCACGCACTGTTCGGCGGACTGATCGGCGCGGCCATCGTCGGCGCAGGGTTCAACTCCGTCAACCTTGAGACGCTCCTTCAGAAGGTCATTCTTCCGGCGGTCTTCGCACCGCTGATCGCAGGCCTTGCCGCCTACGTCTGCACGCGCCTTGCCTACGCCCTCACGTCACGCCACGATCCCGAGACGGGCACCAAGCTCACCCAGAAGCGCGGCGGCTTCCGCACGGGGCAGGTCTTCACGTCCAGCCTGGTGGCCCTGGCACACGGAACCAATGACGCCCAGAAGACCATGGGCATCATCACGCTGGTCCTGATCGCCGCCGGAAGCCAGGCGCCCGGGTCCGGTCCCCAGCTTTGGGTGATCGCCGCCTGCGCCCTCGCCATCGCCATCGGTACTTATGCCGGCGGCTGGCGGATCATCCGCACCATGGGTTCCGGCCTGACCGAAGTCAAGCCCGCCCAGGGCTTCGCGGCCGAGACCAGCACTGCGTCCGCCATCCTCGCCTCGTCCCACCTTGGCTTCGCCCTTTCCACCACGCAGGTAGCCTCGGGTTCCGTCATCGGCTCCGGAATGGGACGCCGCGGGACCACCGTCCGCTGGAACATGGTGGGCAAGATCGCGCTGGGATGGCTCTTCACCCTGCCTGCCGCCGGCATCGTCGGTGCCCTGACCGCCCTGCTGGTGAAGACCGGCGTCGTGGGCGTGCTCATTGCCGCGATTGCCGGCAGCGCCGCGGTGCTCTTCATGTTCTTCTACTCACGCAAGTCCTCCGTGAGCCACCAGAACGCCGTCGAGGTGGAGGAAGCCGGCCAGGCTGTCCGGTTCGCCAAGAAGAAGGCCATGGCCCGCGCCCGGGCCGAAGCCAAGGCTAAAGCCAAGGCCGACGCCAAAGCCAACAACCCCAAGGAGAATCGGCGATGAAGTGGTTGGAACTCCTGACCGTTGCCGGCGCCACGCTGGTTGCTGCCGCAACAGTGGTGACCCTTTACTCGCTCGGCGTCCGGCTGACGGCCATCGCCGCTGACGCCGAACAGACGTCCCCGGCCATGAAGCGCTCGTTCGCTTATGCTTGCTTCGGCCTGTGCGGCCTGGCTGTCCTGGTGGGGCTGTACCTGATCATTCCGTACTTCTCCAAGTAGCCATTCCCGGAAGCTGCAGCCCGGAGAGCCGCAGCCCGGGCATGGCCCGGGCCATTGGCTGGACTGGGCCGCTTGGCTAGGCTGGGGCCATGCCGCGCATCCAATATTTTGTGGCCGCGTCCCTTGATGGCTTCATCGCCACGTCAACCGACGATCTGGACTGGCTCCTGCAGTTCGACGGTTTCGAAGGCGGGGCCGACAGTTACGGCGAGTTCATGTCCGGAGTGGGCTGCATCGTCATGGGCGGGGAAACCTACGCCTGGCTGATGGAGCACGAGCCCGGCAGGTGGCCGTACACGGACACACCCAGCTACGTCTTCACGCACCACGAATACCGTGCCCCGGAGGGCGCAGACATCACGTTCGTCCGCGGGGATGTCCTGGAGTTCATGGCCGACTTCGAGCGCGCGGCCGGGGACAGGAACATCTGGGTAGTGGGCGGCGGCAACCTGGCGGCCCAGTTCGCGGATGCCGGACTGCTGGACGACATCATCCTTTCCGTCATCCCGGTGGTCCTGGGCAGCGGGAAGCGGCTGCTTCCGGTAAAAGGACCGACGCCGCCGCTTGAGCTGGCTGCGTCCCGCACCATGGGCAGGGGGATCGTGGAGCTGCGCTATCTGCTGCCCGGCCGAACGGGCCCGCGGTCCTGACGCACGTACCTCAGCCGGCGTCGTCCCGGAGCATGTTGGTGATCCGTGCCGTTGACAGGCGCCGTCCCTGGGCATCGGTCATGACGATTTCATGGGTGGCAAGCGTGCGCCCCAAATGGATCGCCGTGCAGGTGCCCGTCACCATGCCCTTCGCAATGGACCGGTGATGCGTGGCACTGACCTCGATGCCGACGGCATGCCGGCCGGGACCGGCGTGCATCCCCGCGGAGAACGAACCCAGGGTCTCGGCCAGCACCACGTGCGCGCCGCCATGGAGTATGCCTGCCACCTGGGTGTTGCCCTCCACCGGCATGGTGGCAACGGTCCGTTCCGGACTCATCTCCAGGAAATGGATTCCCATTTTGACCACCAGGGCGCCAACGCCAAACCGGCCCAGCCAGCCGTGCATGTGGTCGGGAATGCCGGCGGCCGCCAGCTCCTCGGCGAAAGCGCCCGGCGTGAAATTGTCTGTCATGGCAACTAGGCTGGCACCTGTGAGTGAAACAACCAAACCGGCCCCTTTCCCGTCTTCGGCCATCGCTGAGGAGGCTGCCGCGCAGCTTTCGTCCTCCACGCCCAGGCCTTCTGCAAAGGCCGCCACCCCCGCTGCCGGTGGGTCTGTTTCAGCCACGGAAGCGCCCGTGATTCCCATCACCGACCAGCCCCGGCTGCTGGTCCTTGACGGCCACTCCATGGCGTTCCGCGCCTTCTTCGCCCTGCCCGCGGACAAGTTCTCCACGTCCAACGGCCAGCACACCAACGCCATCCACGGCTTCACCTCCATGCTGATCAACCTCATCAAGGAGCAGCAGCCCACCCACATCGCGGTGGCATTCGATGTCTCGGACGAATCCACCCACCGGAAGACCGAGTACAGCGACTACAAGGGCGGGCGGAACGAAACCCCCCGCGAGATGAGCGGCCAGATCGACCTGATCGCGCAGGTCATGGAAGCGTGGGGCATCAAGACCATCAAAATGCCCGGCTACGAGGCCGACGACATCCTGGCCACGCTCGCCACCATGGGTGAAAAGGCCGGATTCGAAGTCCTGCTGGTCTCCGGTGACCGGGATGCCTTCCAGCTCATCACGGACAACGTCTTCGTGCTCTACCCGCGGAAGGGCGTCAGCGACATCCCGCGGATGGACGCTGCGGCCATTGAAGCGAAATACTTCGTCAGCCCGTCCCGCTACTCGGACCTTGCCGCCCTGGTGGGGGAGACGGCCGACAACCTGCCGGGCGTGCCCGGCGTCGGGCCCAAGACCGCGGCGAAATGGATCAACCTGTACGGCGGCCTGGAAGGCGTCCTGGAGCACCTTGACTCCATCGGGGGCAAGGTGGGCGACGCCCTGCGGGAGAACGTCGACGCCGTGAAGCGCAACCGCCGGCTGAACCAGCTCCACACCGATCTTGAGCTCCCCGTCACCCTGGACGACCTCTACCAGCCGCGCCCCGACCAGGCCGCGATTGAGGACCTCTTCGACCAGCTGGAGTTCAAGGCCATCCGCGGCCGGCTGTTTGCCCTCTACGGCGACGCTGACACTCCCGCCGCCGAACGCGACAGCATCGAAACACCGCACTACACCACGCCTGCCGGTGCCGCCGAACTGGCCGCCTTCCTGGCCGCAGGCGCCGGCCAGCGGACCGCCCTCGCTGTGGACCTCGTGCCCGGCCGCATTGGCGAGGACGCCGCCGCGCTGGCCATCGTGCGCGGCGACGCCGCCGTCTACGTCGACCTCGCCGGCCAGGACGCCGAAACCGAAAATGTACTGGCCGGATGGCTGCGCGACCCCGAAGCACCCAAGGTGATGCACGGCTTCAAGGCCGCGCTCAAGGCACTCACTGCCCGCGGCCTGGAGCTGGAGGGCGTGGTGGACGACACCTCCATCTCGGGCTACCTCATCCAGCCGGACCGCCGCACCTATGAACTCGCCGAACTCGCCCAGCACCACCTCAACGTGGGAATCCCCGCCGCCACGGCCAAGGCCGGGCAGCTGGAACTGTCGTTCGACGGCGACGACACCGCAGCCGCCGACGCCCTGGTCCAGGCCGGCGCCGTCGTGCTGGCCCTGAGCCGCTACTTCGAGGACGAGCTCAAGGAGCGCAAGGCGGAGGAACTGCTGTCCACCCTGGAACTGCCGGTCAGCCGGGTCCTCGCCGACATGGAACTCGCCGGCATCGCCATCGACATGGACAAGATGGATGAACAGCTTGCCGACCTCGCGCGGGTGATCGACCAGGCGCAGGAACAGGCCTTCGCTGCCATCGGCCACGAGGTCAACCTGGGCTCGCCCAAGCAGCTGCAGACCGTCCTGTTCGACGAACTGCAGCTCCCCAAGACCAAGAAGATCAAGTCCGGTTACACCACGGACGCCGCTTCCCTGAAGAACCTCCTGGAAAAGACAGGGCACGAGTTCCTGGTGCAGCTCATGGCGCACCGCGAGGCGGCCAAGCTGCGCCAGATGCTCGAATCGTTGAAGAAGTCCGTGGCGGAGGACGGCCGGATCCACACCACCTACGCCCAGAACGTGGCCGCCACCGGCCGGATCTCGTCCAACAACCCCAACCTGCAGAACATCCCCATCCGCAGCGAGGAAGGCCGGCGCGTCCGTGGCATCTTCGTGGTCAGCGATGGCTACGAATGCCTGTTGTCCGCCGACTACTCCCAGATCGAGATGCGCATCATGGCGCATCTTTCGGGGGATGCGGGCCTGATCCAGGCGTACAGGGACGGCGAGGACCTGCACCGCTTCGTCGGCTCCAACATCTTCCACGTCCCCACGGACCAGGTCACCAGCGCCATGCGCTCCAAGGTGAAGGCCATGTCCTACGGTCTTGCCTATGGTTTGACGTCCTTCGGCCTGTCCAAGCAGCTGGAGATTTCCGTTGATGAGGCACGGACCCTGATGAAGGATTACTTCGACCGCTTCGGCGCCGTCCGCGACTACCTCCGGGGAGTAGTGGACCAGGCCCGGGTCGACGGCTACACAGCCACCATTGAGGGGCGCCGCCGCTACCTGCCGGACCTGACCAGCACCGATCGCCAGCTGCGCGAGAACGCCGAGCGCATCGCGCTCAACAGCCCCATCCAGGGTTCGGCGGCGGACATCATCAAGCGCGCCATGCTGGGTGTCCATGCCGAACTGCAGGGGCAGGGCCTGAAATCGCGGATGCTGCTCCAGGTCCATGACGAACTGGTCCTGGAAGTCGCTGCCGGGGAGCGGACCGCCGTGGAGAAACTGGTGACCGAGCAGATGGCGGCAGCCGCGGACCTGAGCGTGCCCCTGGAAGTCCAGATCGGCGTCGGGCCCAGCTGGTACGACGCCGGGCACTAACGTGTGTTGATGCTGGCCAGGCGCCGGAGGTCTTGGCTAGGCTCAGGTGCGTGGCTGATCTGAGTGGAAACTACGAAATCCGGCGCTTTGGTGCTGTATCCAGGGGCAAAGACGGTTACGCCCAGGCGGAAACCTGGAGCCGCGCCGTATCCTTCGGCTTCCACGAATCCACCCGCACCCCGGAACACGTCGCGAAGACGCTCGAAACGTATGAGGCAGACCGGCGCGTCCTCACCGGCGCCTACCAAACGGGCCCGGTAGCGCCCTCCTCGCTGCCCGCGGACGTGCCGGTGGCCACCTTCGGCACCATGCGCAATACCCTCAACGTAGGCTTCGGGCGCCTGGTGGAAGCCCACCTGGTCACCGCCGTTACCGTCCGCACCTCGCACCGGCGGCGTGGGCTGCTGCGGCGGATGATGAGTGAGGACCTCCAGCTCGCGAAGGACGACGGGGTGGCGGTGGCGGCGCTGACCGCATCAGAGGGAACCATCTATGGCCGGTTCGGCTACGGCGTGGCCAGCTTTGAACGCACTGCCAAGGTGGACACCACTGCGCGGTTCAGCCTGCGGCACCAGGCCACCGGCACCGTGGAGGTCGCCGACCCCAAGGCCCTGCTGCAGCTGGCTCCTGAAGTCTTCGACCAGGTGCACCGGCTGACTCCGGGGTCCGTAGGCCGGCAGGACTGGTATCGGCTGCTTGCGTCGGGCGCGCTCGGCCGCGACGGCAAGGAGGACCCCGCCATCAAGGTGGCGCTCCACTACGGCCCGGGCGGCGACATTGACGGCTACGTTTCCTACAAGTTCCTCGGCTGGGGCACCGAGCCCTACACCGTGGAAGTAGTGGACCTGCTGGCCGGCAGCAACGATGCCTACCTGGAACTCTGGCAGTTCCTTGGTGCCATCGATCTGGTGGACCGCGTGTCCTGGACGGAAGCCCCGTTGGACGACCCCCTGGCCTGGGCCCTGGACGATCCCCGCTGCATCGACTCCTCGGACAGCCGGGACATGCTCTGGCTGCGCATCCTCGATGTCCCCAAGGCACTCTCCGGGCGGCATTACCCAACTGCAGGCCGCCTGGCGCTGAAAGTCCTGGACCCGCTCGGCCTCACGGCTGGAACATACGCCCTTTCGTCTGACGGCGGCCAGGCCACCGTCGAGCGCCTGCCGGAAACCGCGGAGGCGGACCTGACCCTCGATGTGTCCGCCCTGTCGTCCATCTACGTCGGCGGGGTCAGTCCGGTTACGCTGGCGGCAGCCGGCAAAATCCGGGAGCACACGGCAGGTTCGGCGTTGACGGCCATGCAGATGTTCGCCGTCGAACGGGCGACGCACTGCCTCACCCACTTCTGAGGTCGGTTGACTGCATGGGGTCCGGTCCTGGGTGAACACGCCACCGGCGTACTGCGCCTGCCCGCTTTGACCCGAATTGCGGGCAGCGACTAGAATAAACGGGCGTGTACCACGTGCACGCACTTGCGTCCCCTCGCGGGGCGCATTGAAAGCAATCCACAAAATCAGGATGACCCGGAGGATCCGTCGGATTCACCGCGAATCGCGCCTGCGTTCCATAACGCGGGCGCGCCGGTTTGCCTGACCGACTAACTATCCACAACGGAGCCCCTACTACATGACCATCACCTCCACCGAGAAGCCCGGTACCCCCGTAGTCGCCATTAACGACATCGGTACCGCTGAGGACTTCCTCGCAGCAGTCGACGCGACCATCAAGTACTTCAACGACGGAGACCTCGTCGAAGGTACCGTCGTCAAGGTCGACCGCGACGAAGTCCTGCTCGACATCGGTTACAAGACCGAAGGTGTCATCCCCTCCCGCGAGCTTTCCATCAAGCACGACGTTGACCCCGGAGACGTCGTCTCCGTTGGCGATCAGGTCGAAGCCCTGGTGCTCACCAAGGAAGACAAAGAAGGCCGCCTGATCCTCTCCAAGAAGCGCGCTCAGTACGAGCGTGCCTGGGGCGACATCGAGAAGGTCAAGGAAGAAGACGGTGTCGTCACCGGTACCGTCATCGAGGTTGTCAAGGGTGGTCTTATCCTCGACATCGGCCTGCGCGGCTTCCTGCCCGCATCCCTCGTCGAGATGCGCCGCGTGCGCGACCTGGCTCCGTACATCGGCCAGCAGATCGAAGCCAAGATCATCGAGCTGGACAAGAACCGCAACAACGTGGTCCTGTCCCGCCGTGCATGGCTGGAGCAGACCCAGTCCGAGGTCCGCTCCACCTTCCTCAACAAGCTGGAAAAGGGCCAGGTCCGTCCCGGCGTTGTTTCCTCCATCGTCAACTTCGGTGCCTTCGTGGACCTGGGCGGCGTAGACGGCCTGGTCCACGTTTCCGAGCTGTCCTGGAAGCACATCGACCACCCGTCCGAGGTTGTCGAGGTTGGCCAGGAAGTCACCGTCGAGGTCCTCGAGGTCGACCTGGACCGCGAGCGCGTCTCCCTGTCGCTCAAGGCTACGCAGGAAGACCCGTGGCAGACCTTCGCCCGCACCCACGCCCTGGGCCAGGTTGTCCCGGGTAAGGTCACCAAGCTGGTTCCGTTCGGTGCGTTCGTCCGCGTCGAAGACGGCATCGAAGGCCTGGTCCACATCTCCGAGCTGGCCGTGCGCCACGTGGAGCTGGCCGAGCAGGTTGTCTCCGTTGGCGACGAACTGTTCGTCAAGGTCATCGACATCGACCTGGAACGCCGCCGCATCTCGCTGTCCCTCAAGCAGGCCAACGAGGGCGTCGACGCCGACAGCACCGAATTCGATCCGGCTCTGTACGGCATGGCCGCAGAGTACGACGAAGAGGGCAACTACAAGTACCCCGAGGGCTTCGACCCCGAGTCCAACGAATGGCTCGAAGGCTACGAGACCCAGCGCGCCGCTTGGGAGCAGCAGTACGCTGACGCCCAGGCCCGTTGGG
The DNA here is from genome assembly GCF_057747955.1 of Arthrobacter sp. SDR-2R. NCBI lineage: Bacteria > Bacillati > Actinomycetota > Actinomycetes > Micrococcales > Micrococcaceae > Arthrobacter > Arthrobacter sp. SDR-2R. The sequence goes on along the minus strand of NZ_CM173231.1, from coordinate 2,770,733 downwards.
AAGCCCACAAGAAGCAGGTTGCCCAGCACGCTGCCGACGACGCTGCTGCCGCAACGTCCGGTGACGGCGATTCCGGCGCCACCAGCTACTCCTCCGAGCCCGCTGCCACCGACACCGGTGCCGGCACCCTGGCTTCGGACGAGGCACTTGCTGCCCTGCGCGAGAAGCTGACCGGCAACTAATTGCCGCCGGCCCGGATTCCGGGCTGACACAACGGGCCCCCGCGAAAGCGGGGGCCCGTTGTGCTTTAACGCGACAGCTGGCTGGCAGCTGCCCGACAACGCATGGGGCGTTGCGGTCAGCCGGGCCTACAGCTCGACGACGGCGAGGACCGTCCCTTCGCCGTCAGAGGTCAGTGCCGCCCCGGCTGCCGCGAGCAGCCGCTGGGCGCGGTGGTTCCCAGCCAGGGTACGCGCGGTGACGCGCCTCAGGCCGGCCCGGCGGGCCTCCGCAAGGACCAGGTCCAGGGCGGCGGCGCCGATCCCGCGCGAACGGAAGCTCCGGCCAAGCCAGATCCCGGTTTCCGCGGAAGGCACGTCGGCACCAGCGTTCCGTTTGAGGCGCACGGAGCCGGCAATCCGGCTGCCGCTGAAGACGGCCCAGGACTTTTCCGCTGCGGGGCCTCCCAACCCGGCTGCCGCAGCGTGATGGTAGCTGTAGAACCAGGCGGTGCGCTCCAGGTTCCAGCCGGGGCCGCCCAGTGGGGGAGCGACTTCATCCGGGGAGGCGTCGCGCTTGGCCAGCTGGAGCAGCTGGTCCGCTACGGCTTCATCGACGTCCACCAGGGTCACTTCAGGTGATGGCTTCATCCACCCATTCCGTTTCACCGGGCGTGAGCGTGGCAGACCCTGCCGTCAGCTGCAGGACGCGGTCAGTTGCGGCAGCTATGGCGGCTGCGTGGTCCGGCACGGCAATCCGCAGCACCGTGTGCCGGTCCTGGTAGCTGGTCTCCGCCATGACGGCGCCGGTGGCACGCAGGTCGTTCTCCAGCCGCCCTGCGGCGGCGTGCGGTACCGCCGTGGAACAGATCCGCAGCCTGCTGCGGCGGACCAGGGGCGCCAGGTCCAGGGCTGCCGAAACCGACTCGGAGTAGGCCCGGACCAGCCCACCGGCGCCGAGCAGGACGCCGCCGAAATAACGCACGACGACGGCACTGGTGTCACTGAGGTCGGTCACCCCGGGTGCGGTCTCCCTCTTCAGCAGGGCTTCGAGCATGGGGATGCCTGCAGTCCCGGCAGGTTCGCCGTCGTCGCTGGAGCGCTGGATGGTGCGGTCCGGCCCAAGGACAAACGCCGAGCAATGGTGGCGCGCGTCGTGGAATTCCCGGCGGAGGTCCGCCACCAGGTCACGGGCCGCAGCCTCCGTGCCGGCCCTCCGCAGGACCGTGATGAACCGGGAGCGCTTGATCTCGAGTTCGTGCCGGAAGTCCCGGCCGGCCGCCAGCGTGGTGTAGGTGCCTGACCGGCTGTCTTGCTCTTGCATCCGCCCCAGTCTAGGCCCACCCGCCGGCGGCCTCACCTCCCTGCTTCCAGGCGGCGGACCTGCGGCCGGGGACTAGTAGGCTGGCGGGGTGCTGAAAATCGGGCTGACGGGCGGGATCGCTTCAGGGAAATCGGTGGTGGCCGCGCGGCTGAAGGAACGTGGCGCCGTGCTGGTGGACGCAGATGCGCTGGCAGGGGAGGTGGTTGAGCCCGGCACCGAGGGCCTCGAGCGGATTGTGGGGGAGTTCGGCGCGGACATGCTCGACGGCGCCGGGCGGCTGGACCGCGCACGGCTCGGCGGGGCGGTGTTCGGCAACCAGGAGCGTCTGGCTGCGCTGAACGCCATCGTCCACCCCCTGGTACGCGCCCGCGCCGCCGCCATCACGGCAGCGGCGCAGGAAGACGCCATTGTGGTCCAGGACATCCCCCTTCTGGTGGAGACGGGGCAGGGGGCCGCCTTCCACCTGGTGCTGGTGGTGGACGCCCCGGACGAGGTGCGGATGCAACGCATGCAGGAGCAGCGCGGCATGACCGCCGAAGCGGCGCGCGCGCGGATGGCCGCCCAGGCCACCCGGGAGGCACGGCTGGCCGCTGCCGACGTCGTCCTGGACAACTCCGGCACCATCCTGCACCTGCTTGAGCAGGTAGACAGGCTCTGGGACCGGCGGCTGGTGCCGTTTGCGCGCAACCTGGCGGCCGGGACCCGCGCACCGCGGAAGGGGGGACCGGTGCTGGAGCCGCACCGGAAGGAATGGGCACGGCAGGCGGCCCGGATCGCGGCCCGGCTGGAAGCGGCTGCGCCCGGCCTCATCCTGGCCGTGGACCACATCGGCTCCACCTCCGTTCCCGGCCTGGCCGCCAAGGACGTCATCGACCTGCAAGTGGCGGTGCCGGACCTGGAAACCGCGGACAGGATCGCGCCGCTCCTGGCGGCTGCCGGCTTCCCGGCAGTACGGGGAGCCGAATCGGACACCCCGAAGCCCAACGCCCCTGATCATGCCGAATGGCAGAAGCGGTTCCACGCCAACGCGGACCCGTGCCGGGCCGTGAACGTCCATGTCCGGGCCGCCGGCTCGGCCGGGTGGCGTTACGCGCTGATGTTCCGCGACTGGCTGCGGACTGACCCCTCCGCGGTCCGGCTTTACGAAGCGCACAAGGCGGACCTGGCAGGACGCTTCGCGGACTCCGCCACCACCAGGGCCTACGCGGACGCCAAGGAGCCCTGGTTCACCGACGTTGCCTGGCCGCGCATGTCCGCCTGGGCCGAGGCAACAGGGTGGGTGCCGCCGTCGTACGCGTCCTGAGGCAGGTCCTTGGACGGGCGGCTGTTCGCCTGTAACGGACGGGACCGCCCAGTGTCGGTGCCCGGTTGTAGATTAGATCCATGAGCCTTGCGCAGGAGATCAACCGTGTTGTAGCGCCCTTTGAGGTCATCAGCGAATTCAAGCCCGCGGGCGACCAGCCGGCGGCCATCGCGGAGCTGACGGAGCGGATCAACAACGGCGAGAAGGACGTGGTGCTGCTCGGTGCCACGGGTACCGGTAAGAGCGCCACCACTGCCTGGCTCATCGAACAGGTGCAGCGCCCCACCCTGGTAATGGTGCAGAACAAGACCCTCGCCGCCCAGCTGGCCAACGAGTTCCGCGAACTCCTGCCCAATAACGCGGTGGAATACTTCGTTTCCTATTACGACTACTACCAGCCCGAAGCCTACGTCCCGCAGACGGACACGTTCATCGAAAAGGACTCCTCCATCAATGAGGAAGTCGAACGGCTGCGCCACTCCGCCACCAATGCCCTCCTGACCCGCCGTGACGTCATCGTGGTGGCCACCGTGTCCTGCATCTACGGTCTGGGAACGCCGGAGGAATACATCGCAGGGATGGTCACGCTGCGCAGGGGCCAGGAGATGAACCGGGATGCCCTGCTGCGCAAGTTCGTGTCCATGCAGTATGCCCGGAACGACATGGACTTCCACCGCGGCACGTTCCGGGTACGGGGCGACACCGTCGAGATCATCCCCATGTACGAGGAACTGGCGCTGCGGATCGAGTTCTTCGGGGATGAAGTGGAAAACATCTACACCCTCCATCCGGTGACGGGCGATGTCATCCGGGAGGAGACGGAGATGTACGTCTTCCCCGCGTCGCACTACGTGGCCGGGCCGGAGCGGATGAGCCGCGCCATCAAGACCATCGAGGCCGAGCTCGCGGAGCGGCTGGCGGTCCTGGAGGGCCAGAACAAGCTGGTGGAGGCACAGCGCCTCCGCATGCGGACCACCTACGACCTCGAAATGATGCAGCAGATGGGCTTCTGCAACGGCATCGAGAACTACTCGCGGCACATCGACGGCCGCCCCGGCGGATCTGCGCCGCACTGCCTGCTGGACTACTTCCCGGACGACTTCCTGCTGGTGGTGGATGAATCCCACGTGACCATCCCGCAGATCGGTGCCATGTACGAAGGCGACATGTCCCGGAAGCGGACCCTGGTGGACCACGGCTTCCGGCTGCCCTCCGCCATGGACAACCGGCCCCTCAAGTGGGATGAGTTCCTGGAACGGATCGGCCAGACCGTCTACCTTTCCGCCACCCCCGGCAAGTACGAACTTGGCAAGGCCGACGGCTTCGTCCAGCAGATCATCCGCCCCACCGGGCTGATCGACCCCGAAGTGATCGTCAAACCAACCAAGGGCCAGATCGATGACCTGCTGGGCGAGATCCGCACCCGGGTGGAGAAGGATGAGCGGGTCCTGGTCACTACGCTTACCAAGCGCATGGCCGAAGACCTGACGGACTACCTCCTGGGGCACGGCATCAGGGTGGAGTACCTCCACTCCGACGTTGACACGCTGCGGCGCGTTGAACTCCTGCGGGAGCTGCGCCTCGGCAGCTTCGACGTCCTGGTGGGCATCAACCTGCTCCGTGAAGGACTGGACCTGCCGGAGGTCTCCCTGGTAAGTATCCTGGACGCAGACAAGGAAGGCTTCCTGCGCTCCTCAACGTCGCTCATCCAGACCATAGGCCGTGCCGCCCGCAACGTGTCGGGCCAGGTGCACATGTACGCGGACCGGATCACTGACTCCATGGCCAACGCCATCGACGAAACCAACCGGCGGCGCGCCATCCAGGTGGCCTACAACAAGGAACACGGCGTTGACCCGCAACCGCTGCGCAAGAAGATCGCGGACATCACGGACCAGCTGGCCCGCGAGGACGCCGACACCCAGGAACTGCTGAACAACAACCGGCTGGCCAAGGGTGCCAAGCGCAGCAAGTCGGGCGCCAAGGGCGCAGCGCAGGTGCGTGCGGACGGGCTGGCCGCTGCACCGGCCGAGGACCTGGTGGGCCTGATCGAGCAGCTGACGGAACAGATGCACGGCGCTGCGGCTGAACTGCAGTTCGAGGTGGCGGCCCGCATCCGCGACGAAGTCAGCGACCTGAAGAAGGAGCTGCGGCAGATGCAGGCGGCCGGCCACGCCTAGGCGCTGCTTTTCCAGGCAGCCGCAGCCATGACCGGAAACGGCGGGCACCCACCCCGGGTGCCCGCCGTCGCGCTTTCTCTGCTGTGGTGCTGTTGCCTTACTTCCTGGCGGAGTCGATCATTCCCTTAGCTTCCTGCATCAGGCCCTTCGCAGCATCCGAAGGGGATTTCCGGTCGAACAGGACATCAGTGCTGTACCGCTGGATAAGCGCCTGGACGCCGGAGGAACCGGTGGGAGGTACCGGCGGACCGCTCTTCAGGTCCGGCTTGATGTCCTTCAGGAACGCGGCAGCGGCCTTGTCCGCAGGGGTCAGCAGCGGGTCGATCGCCGTCTGGACCTCGGAGTTGGTGGGGAAGCCGCGTTCAGTCAGGATGGTCTTGGCCGCATCCAGGTTGTTGAGCATGTAGTTGACCACTTCTGCGGCTTCCTTGGGGTGCTTGCTGCGCGAGGAAACTGACCAGAACATGGACGGTTTGTAGGACATGCCGTTGTCTTTGGCGCTGCCGGTGGAGCTGGGTGCCCGCAGGATCTTCACCTCGGTCTTCAGTGCGGACTGGAGCGCATTCACCTGGTTGGTCCACCACCACGACATGGCCGTCTTGCCGGTGGCGAACAGGGTTTGTTCCACGGGGGCGCTGATGTCCTCGGTGGCAATGTTGGCCGGTGGGGCGGCGCCCTTGTTACGCAGGTTCAACACGTTCTGGAAGAAGGACGCTGCCGTGCCCTCGTCAAAGCCGAGGCCGCCATCCGCCGAGTACAGCGACTCGCCGTGCTGCATGGCCCAGGTGTTCAGGTCGGAGTCGGTCAGGGAGTAGGAGCTGCCGTAGTTGGTCTGGCCGGCCTTGCCCGCAGCCGCCGCGATCTGGGCGGCGGTCCGGGCGTAGTCGTCCCAGGTCCAGGTTTTGTCATCCGGGATGGGAACCCCGTAGTCCTGGAACATCTTGGTGTTGATCATCACGGCCTTGGCGTTCTGCCCGGTGCTCAGGCCGTACTGCTTGCCGCTCACCTGGCCGGACTTCAGGGCGTCCTGGTCAATCTTGGACGTGTCGACGTTGCCCTGCTTGGACAGGTCCAGCAGCGCGCCCCGGCCGCCGTACTCGGCGATGTATGCCTGGTCCATCTGGATCACGTCCGGTGAATCGTTGGCGGCCGTGGTGGTGGCCAGCTTGTCCCAGTAGCTGCTCCACACCCCGGGCTCAGCCTTGACGGTGATGTTGGGATGCGAAGCCTGGAATGCATCGATCACCTGCTGCGTCTGCTTGTTCCGCAGGTCGTTGCCCCACCAGGTGAAGCGGATGGTGACGTTTCCGCCGTCGCCCGACGATGAAGAGGGGGAGGACGAACAGCCGCTGGCCAGCATGGCCAGCGCGGCGGCGGTGGCAAGGGCCTTGGCCACCACGCCAGTGCGATGAGGAGTCTTCATTGACCAACCTTGATTTTCTGGGAATGACGCCGGGACGCCGGGTCGAAGCGAGAAACCGCTTTCCCGCCTGGACGTGATTATTGCAAGCGTGCCGGCGGCCGTCAACGGTTTGGGGGAAAACGTTATCCAGCGACGTGCGCCCGCGTCCCGGGGCGCGCCGGTCAGCCCCCTGGGGTACAGTTAATGGCACGTAGGGGAGTATCCCAAGCGCTACGATCGTCAACACGCAGGGCACAGTTGCCCTGCCGGGCGTAGCGGGCCGCCGCATCAGCACCAAGTGCACAGGCAGGCCGGAGAGACTTACACCATTTTTGTGTACCCTGCGAAAGGCTTCCCTGTGCTTGATTTGCCTGTTTGGTTCGAGGTCGGCTCATTTGTCGTCCTTGGCCTGATTCTCCTGATCGATCTCCTCCTGGTGGTCCGGCGGCCGCACGAGCCGTCCATGAAGGAAGCCGGTCTGTGGGTAGCCTTCTATGTCAGCCTCGCCCTGGCCTTTGCCGGTGCCATGTTCGCTTTCACGGGTGCCGAGTTCGGCAGCCAGTTCGTGGCCGGCTGGGTCACCGAATACAGCCTCAGCATCGACAACCTGTTCGTGTTCATCATCATCATGGCCAGGTTCTCCGTGCCCCGGAAGTACCAGCAGGAAGTGCTGATGGTGGGCATCATCATCGCGCTGGTCCTGCGAGGCATCTTCATCATGCTGGGCGCCATCGTCATCGAACAGTTCAGCTGGGTGTTCTACATCTTTGGCGCATTCCTGCTGTGGACGGCCTGGAAGCAGGCCCAGGACGAGGGCGAAGAGGAAGAAGACCGGGAAAACCCGCTGATTGCCAGGATCCGCAAGGTCATCCCCATGTCCGAGAAGTTCGACGGGGGCAAGCTGCGGACCACGGTGAACGGCAAGAAGGTGTTCACCCCCATGGTGATCGTCTTCATCACCATCGGCCTCACGGACCTGCTGTTCGCGGTTGACTCCATTCCCGCCATCTTCGGCCTGACCCAGAGCCCTTTCATTGTCTTCACGGCCAACCTTTTCGCCCTCATGGGACTGCGGCAGCTGTACTTCCTGCTCGGTGGCCTGATGAACCGGCTCATCTACCTGAAGCACGCACTGTCCTTCATCCTCGCGTTCATCGGCGTCAAGCTGGTCCTGCACGCCATGCACGTGAACGAGCTGCCCTTCATCAACGGTGGACACCACATCGAATGGGCGCCGGAGATTCCCACGTTCGTCTCCCTTGCCGTCATTGTGGGCACCATCATCATCGCCGTGGTCGCCAGCCTGGTCAGCTCCAAGGCGCAGGCTGCCAAGATGGATCCCCGGCTTGAGGAAGACGTCCGCAGGAGCCACAGCGACGTCGACTAGGCGCCCCCGCCCGCTCCAATCCGCCGGATCCCGGCCGCACGCGCGGCCGGGATCCGGCATTTAACCCTTCCTGAGGCAGCGGGCAAAAACCCCTGTGGCGTGCGCCGCGCCGGGACTATGCTCTGAACATGGCCCGCACACTTGTGATGGAGCAGGACGTGCGCCACGTGCAGCGGCGCACTGTTGTGCTCTTGAGCGTGGCCCAGGTATTCAGTGGACTTGGGACGGGATCAACCGTCTCCATAGGCTCAATCCTGGCCGTGGAACTCTCCGGTTCCAGCGCCTGGGCGGGTGCCGTTGCCACGGTGATGACCCTCGGGGCCGCGGCCGCGGCACTGCCGCTGGCATCGCTGGCGGAACGGCGCGGACGCCGGGCCGGGCAGGTGGCCGGTCTCTCGGCCGCTTTGGCAGGCGCCGTGCTGATGGTGCTGGCCGTTGTCTCCGGCCTCTTCGTCCTGCTGCTGCTTGGATCGGCAGGCATAGGGGTGGGCACGGCCGCGAGCCTGCAGGCAAGGTTTGCCGCCGTCGATCTCGCTCCTGCCGAACACCGCGGGCGGGCGCTGTCCACCGTGGTCTGGGCCGTGACTGTCGGCGCCGTTGCCGGACCCAACCTGATCCAGCCGGGCACAGCCGTGGGGGCAGCATTGGGCCTGCCTCCGGTTGCTGGTCCTTTTGTGATTTCCGGGGCCGGGCTCCTCATTGCCACTGTAATCCTGTTCGCAGGCCTTCGCCCCGACCCCTTGCTGCTGGCACGCCAACGTGCGGCCGCCGGCCCTGGTGGAGCCTTTCCGCCGTCAGCGGCAGCGCGAACCGGGGTCGCTGCTGCCGCCCCCTCGCAAGCCCCTCCCATGGACGCCCCACCCACTGTCTCCGCGGCCGCCGCAGCTGCCTCCCCGGGTTCGCTCAGCCGGGGGCTTCGTGCCATCCGTGGATCGCGGACAGCACTGCTGGCGGTGACGGGCGTCGTGGCAGCCCACGCGGTGATGGTCGGCGTGATGTCGATGACGCCGCTGCACCTCCAGCACCTCGTGGAGGGACCCGGTCCGCACGCCGGGCACGTTGCCGAGGGGGACGTGCTGGTCATCATAGGCTTCACCATCTCACTTCACATCGCCGGGATGTTTGCGCTCTCCCCGGTCATGGGCTGGCTGACCGACAGGGCGGGCAGGATGGAGACCATCATGATCGGCTTCACGCTGCTGATCGCGGCGGTGGCCGTTGCCGGGTTCGGCCAGTCCTCAACCGCCGCGGTGGCCACCGGGCTGGTCCTGCTGGGCATGGGCTGGTCTGCGGCCACGATTTCCGGCTCCACGCTCCTGGCGGAAAGCGTGGGGCAGGAAGCCCGGGTGGCGGTCCAGGGTGTCTCCGACATGCTGATGGGGGCCGCGGGGGCTCTGGGCGGCGCGGTGTCGGGACTTGTCCTGGGTGTTGCCGGCTACCTGGGCCTGAACCTTCTGGGCGGGACCATCGGGGCGGCCGTCCTGGCCGCAGCGGTGGCCACGCGCCTGTCACACCGCCGGTCAGCGGGCGCCTGACCGCACCATGCCCAGCAAGCGGGCAAAAATCCGCTCACCGTCGTCGGCGATTCCGTCGTGATGGAAGTCCGCCGTCTCCCAGACCTGCAGCCCGCGCACCGCAGCGGCGGTCCGCAGCGAAAGCTCCCGGTCCACGTAGATGTCGTCCGAGTAGACTGCCGCAGCCACGGGAACAGTATTGCGGGCCAGTACCCGCGCGTCGTACAGCGGCTTCCAGTCCTGTTTGCCGGCCAGCAGTTCCGCCACTTCCCGCAGTGGCCGGAGGGCAGGGTCCTGCTCGAAGTACCACGGATACACCATCTCCCCCGTGAGCAGCAGCGGGTCGGCATCCGGCCGGAACCAGGGGTTTTCGCCGAGCATCCGCCACGCTGACCAATCGGTGGCCTGCCCCTGGCCATAGATGGATTCGTGCATCAGCGCGTACAGCGGGTTGGACCGGCGGGAGATGACGCCTTGGAGCTGCTCCAGGAACGCGTCGGACAGGCGCGGTCCGGCCGCCGTGTCCACAAAGGCGTCCTCGAGCAGGTAGTGGAGGCTGTCCACGCGCGTGTTGCCGCCCAGGAACGCCCCCGCCATCTGGAACCGCTCCACGGTGAGGGGGCCGCCGTCGGGCAGGAACTCCGGCGTGGAGCGCAGGTGGCGGGCAATCCGCTCCACAACGTTCCTGTCCTCGGGATACCAGCGGAAGTACTCGTCGTTGCGGGCCGCCACCCGCTGGTACGTGGCCCGGTACACGTCGTCCGCGGAACCGGTGAGCGGGGCAAGGCCGCCCGTGACCATCACCTCGCGCAGACCTTCGGGCGCGAAGGACAGGTACGTGAGCGCACAGAATCCCCCATAGCTCTGGCCGTAAATTGTCCACGGCGGTGATTCCAGCGCGTGGCGGATCACCTCAGCGTCCGCCACGATCGAGTCCGCCCTGAAGTGCTCAAGGTAGGCCGCCTGCTCCGCAGGGCTTCCGCGCCCGGGCAGGGTAATCCGGTCAATGGGCGAGGAGAGGCCCGTGCCGCGCTGGTCAAGCATCAGGATGCGGAAGTCCTGCGCCGCGGCTTTGCTCCAGCCACCCAGGGAACCCCACCTGTTGCCGCGGCCGCCCGGGCCCCCCTGCAGGAAGAGGAGCCACGGCAGCCGCGCGGCGGCTTCTTCGCTGTGCGCAGCAGACACGTACTCCCGGGCGAAAACCGTGATGGTTTCGCCGCGAGGCTGGCCGCCGGCCACGGCATGATCCTCCGAAGCAAAATGGTCCAGCGGGACTGTGAAGTAGTGCTCCACCGTGCGCATGCCACGGAATTCATGCCGGGCCTTGACGTCATGCCCGACGGCGGTCGCCTGGACCCGGCGCGCGTCAGCCACGGGCAGAAGCGGGAAGGGAGTCGCGGGACGTGGCCCGGCCGAACCGGTCCAGTGATTCGCCGGTCAGCCTGAAGGTGGACCAGCCGTCCATGGGGCGCGCACCCAGGCGGCGGTAAAAGTTGATGGAGGGCTCGTTCCAGTCCAACACGCTCCATTCCACCCGTGCGTAGCCATTCTCGACCGCGATCGCCGCAAGGTGCTGCAGCAGCGCCTTGCCGTGGCCTTCGCCCCGGGCTTCAGGGCTGACGTAAAGGTCCTCCAGGTAGATCCCGTGAACGCCCTCCCAGGTGGAGTAGTTCAGGAACCACAGCGCGAAGCCCTGCACCTCGCCCGCCGCGTTTTCGGCCATGGCCGCGAATACGCGGGGGTTGTCGCCGAAGAGCACCTGTTCCAGGCGCTCGGGCGTGTTCCGGACGGCGTCGGGTTCCTTCTCGTAATGGGCCAGTTCATGGATCATTCGGAGGATGGCGGGCACGTCGTGGCGGGTTGCGGGGCGGATTGCACTCATTCTCCGAGCTTACCGCCGGCGCCGGGACGGCTGCCCCGGCCAGGTCGGTGTCAGAGCCGGTTAACCTCCGTCACCTTGACCACCGCTGTCCCGGTGGCATCCGAGCCCGCAAGATCCACCTCGGCGGAGATCCCCCAGTCGTGGTTGCCCGCCGGGTCATCGAAGATCTGGCGCACCTTCCACGTTCCGGGTTCCTCGGTGATCATGAGCAGGCCTGGACCGCGGGCGTCGGGCCCGGTCCCGATGTCATCGTGTTCGTCGAAGTAGTCGTCCAGCGCGTCTTCCCAGCGTTCGGCACCCCACCCGGAACCGCCGTCGAGCTCGCCCAACGCCGTCGCGTCCTCGTCAGCGAACAGTTCCACCCGCCGGAACATCTCGTTGCGCACCATCACCCGGAAGGCGCGGATGTTGGAGGTGAGCGACGGCGGCGGGGGAGGCGGCGCGTCATGCGGCGTCGGCGCCGCCCCGGAGGCCAGCTCCTCCCATTCGTCCAGGAGGCTGGAGTCCACCTGCCGCACCAGCTCACCCAGCCAGGCGGTCAGGTCCTCCAGGTCCTCGCGAAGCATGTCCTGCGGAACAGTCTGGCGCAACGCCTTGAAGGCATCGGCAAGGTACCGCAGCACGATTCCTTCGGACCGGGCCAGGCCGTAGAACTGGACGAATTCGCCAAAGTTCATCGCCCGCTGGTACATGTCGCGGACTACCGACTTGGGTGCAAGCTCAAAGTCGCCCACCCACGGCGCGGCCTTCCGGTAGACCTCGAACGCCTCGCCCAGGATCTCCGCGAGCGGTTGGGGGTAGGTGACCTCGTCCAGCATGGCCATCCGCTGGTCGTAGTCGATGCCCTCAGCCTTCATGGCGGCCACCGCTTCGCCGCGCGCCTTCTTCTGCTGCGCCGACAGTATCTGCCGCGGTTTCTCCAGGGTCGCCTCGATCACGGACACCACGTCCAGGGCGTACGACGGCGACTCCGGGTCAAGGAGCTCCAGTGCGGCAAGCGCAAAGGGGGAGAGCGGCTGGTTCAGCGCGAAGTTCGGCTGCAGATGGACGGTCAGCCGGACGGAACGGCCATCGGGGCCTTGCTCCTCCGGCGGGATGCGTTCGATCACTTCGGCGGCCAGCAGTTCCCGGTAAATGCCCAGGGCCTTCTTCATCAGCCGCAGCTGGGAAGCGCGCGGCTCGTGGTTTTCGGTGAGCAGCCGCCGGGCCGCCGCGAACGGGTCGCCGGGCCGCTCCATCAGGTTCATCAACATGGCGTGCGTTACCGTGAAGCTGGACGTCAGCGGGTCCGGTACCGATTCCACCAACCGCTTGAACGTGGGCTCACCCCAGGAGACGAAACCCTCGGGCGGCTTTTTCTTCACCACCTGGCGCAGCTTCTTCTGGTCATCGCCGAACTTGGCGGTGGCCTTGGCCATCGCCTTGACGTTCTCAGTCACGTGCTCGGGTGCCTGCACCACCACTGTCCCGGCGGTGTCGTAGCCCGCACGGCCTGCCCTGCCCGCAATCTGGTGGAACTCACGCGGGTTGAGCAGCCGGGTGCGGACGCCGTCGTACTTGCTCAAAGCCGTGAGCAGCACCGTCCGGATGGGGACGTTGATGCCCACGCCCAGGGTGTCCGTGCCGCAAATGACCTTCAGCAGCCCCGCCTGCGCCAGCTGCTCCACCAGCCGCCGGTACTTGGGCAGCATCCCGGCGTGGTGCACACCGATCCCATGGCGGACCAGGCGGTTCAGCGTCTTCCCAAAGCCCGCGGCAAACCGGAAGTTGGCGATCAGCTCCGCGATTTTGTCCTTTTCCTCCCGGGTGCACACGTTGATGCTCATCAGGTTCTGGGCACGGTCGATCGCTTCGAGCTGGCTGAAGTGCACCACATAGACGGGCACCTGCCGGGTGGACAACAACTCCTCCAGCGTCTCGTGGACGGGTGTCTGGTGGTAGTAGTAGTGCAGCGGAATGGGCCGTTCGGCGGAACTGACGGTGGTGGTCGCACGTCCGGTCAGCGCCGTGAGCCCCTCCTCGAACCGGGTGACATCGCCCAGGGTGGCGGACATCAGCAGGAACTGGGCCTGCGGAAGCTCCATGAGGGGGACCTGCCAGGCCCAGCCGCGCTGCGGGTCGGAGTAGAAGTGGAACTCGTCCATGATCACCGCACCGAGTTCGGCTGCGGCGCCTTCCCGGAGCGCGATGTTGGCCAGGATCTCGGCGGTGCAGCAGATGATGGGAGCATCCTGGTTCACCCCGGAGTCGCCGGTGATCATGCCCACGTTCTCTGCTCCGAAGATGTCGCAGAGCGCGAAGAATTTCTCGGACACCAGGGCTTTGATCGGTGCCGTGTAATAGCTTCGGCGGCCCTGGGCCATGGCCTGGAAGTGCGCCGCAATGGCCACCAGGGACTTCCCTGACCCGGTGGGCGTGGCCAGGATGACGTTCGCCCCGGTTGCCAGCTCCATGATGGCCTCGTCCTGTGCCGGGTACAGCGACAGGCCCCGGCTTTCCGTCCACTCCACGAACCGGGTGTAAAGGGCGTCGGGGTCGACGGCGGCGGATGGGGCGGGGGCGGGCAGATCGATCAGCTGGTCAACGAGTTTCATTGACTTCAACCTTAGTGCCACGTTGCGGCCGGATCCGGAGTCCCTGGCGGGTTAGGCTACGCCTTGCCCGTGTGCGCGTCAGAAGCTGGAGAGATTCATGAAGTGGGACCCCGCCAAGTATGTCCAGTTCGGCGACTACCGGAACCGGCCGTTCTTCGATCTCACGGCCCGGATCCATGCCGACCGGCCCAAGCGCGTGGTCGACCTGGGCTGCGGGCCAGGGAACCTGACGGCAACCCTGGCTGACCGCTGGCCGGGCGCCCGGGTCCTGGGCCTGGATTCCTCCGCGGACATGCTGGCAAAGGCGTCGGCACTGGCGGAGGAGAAGCCCTCCCTTCGCTTTGAGCAGGCCGGCATCGAGGGCTGGATGCCCAGTCCGGAGACGGACGTTGTGGTCAGCAACGCCGCCCTGCAGTGGGTTCCGGGCCACCAGGACATGATGCGCAAGTGGCTGGAAGTGCTCCGGCCGGGGGCCTGGTTCGCCCTGCAGGTACCCGGAAATTTCAACGCCCCCTCGCACTCCCTGATGCGGGACATCGCGGGGTCGGACCGCTGGGCTGCAAAGCTGGACGGTGTGCTGCGGGGCGGGGAGGCCGTGGGGGAGCCGGAGGAATACCTGCGGATCCTGCTCGACGCCGGCTGCGCGGCGGATGCGTGGGAAACCACCTACCTGCAGGTCCTGCCGGGGCCGGACCCCGTGCTGGAATGGGTCCGGGGCACGGCACTGCGGCCTGTGATGGCCGCCCTGGGCGAGGAGGACGCCAGGAGTTTCGAGACCGAGTACGCGGCCTCTTTGCGGGACGCCTACCCCCGCGGGGTCCACGGCACCGTTTTGCCTTTCCGCCGCATCTTCGCAGTGGGCCGCAAAGCCGGCTAACCGGTACCCGGCCCACGGGTTTTCCACGCCCGTCACAGGCTGTGACAGCAGTGAAAAGTGATCTGGCTTACAATGGCGACTGTGGTTTAGGGGTCAAGCCGCTGGCCCCCTCTTCGGCCCATGCATTTACAGGGGGTATTTTGCTGGTCGGACTCGTGAAGCGGCAGCTTGCCGGTCAATACGCGTATGTATGGGCGATCGTTTTCCTTCAGCTGATCCAGGCGGCGGCAAACCTGCTGCTGCCCACCGTGAACGCCGCCATTATCGATGACGGGATTGTCGCAGGGGAGCCGGGGGTGGTCTCGCGCCTTGGCGTGCTCATGGCCGTCATTGCCGTGGTGCAGGCAGCGTCCGCCATTGCTGCCGGCTACCTTGGGGCGGTGGTGGCCATGAGGATCGGGCACCGCCTGCGGGCCGAGGTTTTCACCCGGATCCAGTCCCTGTCCTCCCAGGACGTGGCCCTGTTCGGAACACAGAGCCTGACCATCCGCGCCACCAACGATGTCCAGCAGATCCAGGCCTTCGCGGTGCTTGTCTTCACCATGCTCTTTGCCGGGCCCGCCATGGGCGTAGGCGGCATCGTCCTGGCCGTGCAGCAGGATGTTGCGCTGTCCCTGGTGGTGATCGTCATCGTGCCCCTGCTCCTGCTGATCATGTACCTGATTGTCAGGCGGCTGATTCCGCTCTACCGTGAGGGCCAGGACCTGCTGGACCGGTCCGGCGGGATTCTTCGCGAGCAGATCATCGGGGTGGATGTCATCCGCGCCTTTGTCCGCCAGGGCCATGAGGTCCGGCGGTTTGCGGAAACCAACGCCGGCCTCACCGCCAACAACCTGCAGTCCGCGCTCCTGGTGGCGGGGATGCTGCCCATCATCATGCTGGTGGTCAATACCAGCTCGGTTGCGGTGGTGTGGTTCGGCGGGCACCGGATCCAGGCAGGCCAGATGAACCTTGGGGCGCTCACGGCGTTCATCGCCTACATCATGCAGATACTGCTGGCGATCATGATGTCCATGTACGTGCTCATGACGGCGCCGCGGGCGGCAGTCTGCGCGGAACGCATCCAGGCGGTCCTTGACACCGAGCCGTCCGTCGGCGATCCGGGCAATCACACTGCGGCCAGTGACCGAGCGGCCAGCGACAAGGCAGCCAGTGACAAGGCAGCCGCGCCTCCGCCGCCCGGCGCCGTGCTGCCGGGGCGGCAGGCAACGCTGGCGTTCCACGATGTTGCCTTCTCTTATCCGGGAGCAGAAGCGCCCGTGCTCGCGGACATCAGTTTCACGGCAGCTCCCGGTACCACCACAGCAATCGTGGGCTCCACCGGAAGCGGCAAGACCACGCTGCTGAACCTGATCCCGCGTTTCCTGGACCCCACCCACGGCCGCATCACCCTTGCAGGCCACGACATCCGCCACCTGCCCCTGGACCAACTCCGCGCTGCCATGGCTATCGTGCCCCAGCACTCCCACCTTTTTACGGGAACCATCGCAGACAACCTGCGGATGGCGGACCCCGACGCCACGGACCAGGAACTGTGGGCTGTCCTGGAGGCTGCCCAGACCATGCGTTTCATGCGCGACCTCCCGCTTGGACTTGCCACCCCCGTCGGCCAGGGCGGCGCCAGCCTGTCGGGCGGCCAGCGGCAAAGGCTCTGCATCGCCAGGGCCCTCCTGCGCAAAGCGCCCCTCTACCTCTTTGACGACAGCTTCTCCGCGCTGGACTATGACACCGACACCAGGCTGCGGCGCGCACTTGACCAGGCGCTCGCCGCCGCAACGGTCATCATCGTGGCCGAGCGCATTTCCGCGGTCGAAGACGCGGATCTCATCCTGGTGCTCGACGACGGCCGGCTGGTTGCGCAGGGAACGCACAGGGAGCTGCTGGAAACGTCCGCCACCTACCGGGAAATCGCAGACTCCCAGCTCGCGCTGGACGGCACACTGTGACGGCGGTGGAGGAATCCGCGGAATCGGCGCACAGGTTCTGGCCGACCGCCCGCAGGCTCCTTGGCCTGCTGCGCCCGTTCCGGCTGCAGATGCTGGGGGCCGTGGCGGCAACGTGCGCCTTCGCAGGGGTCAACGTTGCCGCCCCCAAGTATCTGGGCGACGCCACGGACATGGTGGTGCAGGGCATCTTCCAGGGAAGCCTGGACCAGCGCCTCGGAGTCCTGCTGGCAGCCGTGGCCTTGATGTATGTTTTCGCTTCCCTCTTCAACTGGATCCAGGGCGCTCTGACGGCACGTGCGGTGCAGGGACTTATGTATGGCCTGCGAGCAGCGCTTGAGGACAAGCTGCACCGGCTCCCCTCCACGTATTTCCGGGAACGCTCCCGCGGGGATGTCCTGAGCCGGGCCACCAACGACATCGACAACATTGCCCAGGCCCTGAACCAGGTTCTGACCCAGCTCATCGTGTCCGTCCTGATGCTGTGCGGGTCGCTGGCCATGATGCTGTGGATCTCGCCGCTGCTCGCGGCCATTGCCATTGCCAGCGTCCCCGTTTCCACCTGGATCACCGTCCTGGTGGCCCGGCGGTCCCAGGAGCATTTCGCCAGGCAATGGAAGGAGACCGGCGAACTCAACGCGCACGTGGAGGAATTCATTAGCGGGCATGAAGTCATCAAGGCCTTTGGCCGGCAGGCGCAGGCCACGGAGGTCTTCAGCCGCAGCAACGGCCGCCTGGCCCGGGCGGCAGCCAAAGCCCAGTACTCAGCCGGTGTGGTCCAGCCGCTGATGGTGCTGATGTCCAACCTCAATTACATTGCTGTCGCAGTGGTGGGTGCGCTGCAGGTCATCGCAGGCGCCATGACCATCGGCGGCGTCCAGGCCTTCATCCAATTCAGCCGGCTGTTCACCCAGCCGGTGGGGCAAATCGGCGGCCTGCTCAACGTTATTCAGTCCTGCGCAGCCTCGGCGGCAAGGGTTTTCGTGCTCCTCGATGCCGGGGAAGACCTCCAGGAACCGGCCGGCGCAGCGGCCGGCGCTCCCGCCGCCGGCCGCATCGTCTTCCATGACGTCACCTTCAGCTATCCCGGTTCCGTTCCGGCGGTCAGCAACCTCACCTTCACGGTGGAACCGGGCCAGGCGGTGGCCATCGTGGGGCACACGGGCGCGGGCAAGAGCACCGTGGTGAACCTGCTGATGCGGTTCC
The DNA here is from genome assembly GCF_057747955.1 of Arthrobacter sp. SDR-2R. Classification (NCBI taxonomy): domain Bacteria; kingdom Bacillati; phylum Actinomycetota; class Actinomycetes; order Micrococcales; family Micrococcaceae; genus Arthrobacter; species Arthrobacter sp. SDR-2R. The sequence goes on along the minus strand of NZ_CM173231.1, from coordinate 2,752,963 downwards.
TGGAACCTTCGTCCGGCAGGATCACCATGGGCGGAAGGGACATCGCGGAAATTCCCCGCGACCAGCTGCGGGGCAGGTTCGGCGTGGTGCTCCAGGATTCCTGGCTTTTTGCCGGGACCATCCGGGAAAACATCGCCTACGGGCTGCCAGGCGCTGCGGATGCGGCCATAGTTGCCGCCGCGGAGGCAACGCACGCGGACCGTTTCATCAGGTCCCTGCCGCGCGGCTACGACACAGTCCTGGAGAACGGCGGCGAGCAGCTTAGCCAGGGGCAGCGGCAGCTCATCACCATCGCCAGGGCGCAGCTCGCCGGGCGCAGTGTGCTGGTCCTGGATGAGGCCACAAGTTCGGTCGATTCCAGGACGGAGGTGCTCATCCGCCAGGCGATGCAGCGGCTGCGCCAGGGGCGGACCAGTTTCGTGATTGCCCACCGTTTGTCCACCATCCGGAACGCTGATCTAATTCTCGTCATGGACCATGGACGGATCGTCGAGCAGGGCACGCATGACAGCCTCCTTGCCGCCAACAGCTACTACGCCCGGCTGTACAACGCACAGTTCGCCGAACGCGACGGCCGTGCGGGCATCCTGGAGGGCGGCCTGTGAGCGCCGCAGGCGACTTCCCGGGATCCTGGCGCCCCAACCCGGCCAGCAGCGTGGCGCTGTTCGAGCAACTCCGGCTTCAGGTCATCCATCTGGCGGACAGCGGCGCGTTGGCGCCGGGCACCAGGCTGCCTGCCGTGCGGGCCCTGGCGGAGAAGCTCGACGTCGCCCCGCACACCGTGGCCCGGGCGTACAAGGAACTGGAGGCCGCCGGGATCGTCACCACCCGTGGCCGGAACGGTACGGTGGTTGCCGCGCGTGACGAGCGCCTGGGCGGCCTGTCCGCCGCAGCCGCCGCATACGCCGCCGTCGCCAAATCCCAAGGGGCCAGCTTTGCCGAGGCCGTGAAAATCCTGGCGGCCGCCTACGATGTTCCCTGACGGCGGAACCGCGAGTGTTCGAAAAAGTTTTCGATTAGCATAATGGGGTGCCTAAAGCCGTAGCTGAAGAAACCCCTGCCCCCTCCACGTCCTTCGCGGTCCCTGCCGCCGCCGCCCCGCAGCGCCCGGACCTCTCCCGCCTTGTGGTGAAGGGCGCGCGGGAGCACAACCTGCGCAACGTGGACCTCGACCTGCCGCGCGACGCCATGATCGTCTTCACCGGCCTCTCCGGATCCGGCAAGTCCTCGCTGGCGTTCGACACAATCTTTGCCGAAGGCCAGCGCCGCTACGTCGAATCGCTGTCCGCCTACGCACGCCAGTTCCTGGGCCAGGTGGACAAGCCCGACGTCGATTTCATCGAAGGGCTCTCCCCGGCTGTCTCCATCGACCAGAAATCCACCAGCAAGAACCCGCGGTCCACTGTAGGAACCATCACCGAGATCTACGACTACATGCGCCTGCTGTGGGCGCGCGTCGGCAGGCCGCACTGCCCCGTCTGTGGTGAACCCGTGTCAAAGCAGACGCCGCAGCAGATTGTGGACCAGCTCCTCGAACTCGACGAGGGAACCCGCTTCCAGGTCCTGGCGCCGGTGGTGCGTGGCCGCAAGGGCGAGTTCGTGGACCTCTTCAAGGAACTCACCGCAAAGGGCTACTCCCGGGCGCGGGTGGACGGCAACCTCGTCCAGCTCAACGATCCCCCCAAGCTGGGCAAGCAGTTCAAGCACACCATCGAAGTGGTGGTTGACCGCCTGGTGGTCAAGGAAGGCATCAGCCAGCGGCTCACCGACTCCATCGAGACCGCGCTGGGACTGGCCGAGGGCCGGGTCCTGGCGGAGTTCGTCGACGTGGACGCGGACGCCCCCGAAAGGATCCGGGCGTTCTCCGAGAACCTCGCCTGCCCCAACGAGCACCCCCTGGCCATCGACGAAATCGAGCCGCGCTCCTTCTCGTTCAACAACCCCTTCGGCGCCTGCGCCGCCTGCAGCGGCATCGGCACCCGCCTCGAGGTTGACGAGGAACTCATTGTTCCCAACCCGGAACTCTCCCTGTCGGAGGGAGCCATCGCGCCCTGGTCACTGGGTACTGCCACCACGGAGTACTGGAACCGGCTCCTCGAGGGCCTGGCCAAGGAGGTTGGCTTCTCCATGACCACACCGTGGGAGAAGCTGGGCAAGGACGTGCGCCAGACCATCCTGCACGGCAAGGACCACAAGGTGGTGGTGCAGTACCGCAACCGCTTTGGCCGCGAACGCAAGTACAGCACCGGGTTTGAAGGCGCCATCCAGTACGTCCACCGCAAGCACGGCGAGACCGATTCCGACTGGGCCCGCGACCGCTACGAGGAGTACATGCGGCAGGTTCCCTGCCCCGCCTGCAACGGCGCGCGGCTCAACCCGGCATCCCTGTCGGTGCTGATCAACGGCAAGTCCATCGCCGAGGTTGCCGCCCTGCCCATGCGGGACTGCGCGGATTTCCTCAACAACCTGGTGCTGACCGGGCGCGAGGCGCAGATCGCCCACCAGGTCCTCAAGGAGATCCAGGCCCGCCTGACCTTCCTCCTGGACGTGGGGCTGGAATACCTCAACCTGGAGCGCCCCTCGGCCACCCTGTCCGGCGGCGAAGCGCAGCGCATCCGGCTCGCCACCCAGATCGGCTCCGGCCTGGTGGGCGTCCTGTACGTCCTGGATGAACCCTCCATTGGGCTGCACCAGCGGGACAACCGCAGGCTCATCGAAACCCTCACCCGGCTCCGCGACATGGGAAACACCCTGATCGTCGTGGAGCACGACGAGGACACCATCCACGTGGCCGACTGGATCGTGGACATCGGACCCGGCGCGGGCGAGCATGGAGGCCAGGTGGTCCACTCGGGAACCTACAAGGAGTTGCTGGACAACAAGGAGTCCCTGACCGGCGACTACCTGTCCGGCCGCAAGGCCATCGAGGTGCCCCGGAAGCGGCGCAAGTACGACAAGAAGCGCGAGATCAAGGTATTGGGCGCACGGGAGAACAACCTCCTGAACGTCGACGCAGCCTTCCCGCTGGGTCTTTTCACCGCGGTGACGGGCGTGAGTGGTTCGGGCAAGTCCACCCTGGTCAATGAAATCCTCTACAAGGTGCTGGCCAACAAGCTCAACGGCGCCAAGCAGGTGGCCGGACGGCACAAGACGGTCCAGGGCCTGGAGCACCTCGACAAGGTGGTCCATGTAGACCAAAGCCCCATCGGCCGCACGCCGCGGTCCAACCCGGCCACGTACACCGGTGTCTTCGACAACATCCGCAAGCTCTTCGCCGAAACCACCGAGGCCAAGGTCCGCGGCTACCTGCCCGGCCGTTTCTCGTTCAACGTCAAAGGCGGCCGCTGCGAGGCCTGCTCCGGCGACGGCACGCTGAAGATCGAGATGAACTTCCTGCCTGACGTGTACGTCCCCTGCGAGGTGTGCCACGGTGCGCGCTACAACCGGGAGACCCTGGAGGTGCACTACAAGGGCAAGACCATCGCCGACGTCCTCAACATGCCCATCGAAGAGGGCGCCGAGTTCTTCGCGGCCTTCTCGCCCATCGCACGGCACCTGAACACCCTGGTGGACGTGGGACTCGGGTATGTCCGCCTCGGACAGCCCGCCACCACCCTCTCCGGCGGTGAAGCGCAACGCGTCAAGCTCGCGGCGGAGCTGCAGAAGCGCTCCAACGGCCGCAGCATCTACGTCCTGGACGAGCCCACCACTGGCCTGCACTTCGAGGACATCCGCAAGCTGCTGATGGTCCTGCAGGGGCTGGTGGACAAGGGGAACACGGTGATCACCATCGAGCACAACCTGGACGTCATCAAGAGTGCCGACTGGCTGGTTGACCTCGGGCCCGACGGCGGTTCGGGCGGCGGCCAGATTGTCGCGGCCGGAACGCCGGAGCAGGTGGCCAAGTCCGGCACCAGCCACACCGGGAAGTTCCTGGCCGAGATACTCGGCTGACCGGAGGAAATTCCACCGAAATATTCCTCACGGGGAATGCGAGTTTCAGGCACTCCTGCTGTCATGAGAAACTAACCCGGTGACTTCAACAACAGTGCCCGTGATCTTTGACCTGGACGGCACTCTTGTCGACCCGGCAGGTGGCATAACCGAGGGGATTGCCGCGGCCCTCCGCGGACTGGGGCTCCCGGTTCCCGGCCAGGACCTGCTCAACGCGATGATCGGCCCCAAGCTGAGCGATTCCCTGCTCAACGTGGCAAAGGTACCGGCGGACCGCCTGGAAGAGGTGGTCCGCCGGTACCGCGAACACTACGTGGCCACCGGAATCGCCCAAAGCCGGCTGTACCCGGGCATCCGCGGGATCCTTGAATCCTTCGCCGCAGCGGGCCGGCCTGTGGCAGTAGCCACCCAAAAGCCACAGCGTCTGGCGCATACGGTGCTGGCGCATCATGGCATCGACGGCCTCTTCCACGGAATCCACGGCTCCGGCGATGACGAAGCGGCAGTGGACGGTGTTCCCGTGGGCAAGACCCAGATCATCGCTGCCGCCCTGCGGGACCTGGACACGCAGCACGCCATTATGGTGGGGGACCGCGCCCAGGACGTGTCCGGGGCCATCGCCAACGGACTGGACTGCATCGGCGTCGCATGGGGGTTCGCTCCGGACGGGGAACTGGAGGAAGCCGGCTCCGTGGCTGTCGTCAGCACCGATGAGGAGCTGGTCGCGGTCATCGAGCGTCTGCAGGCCGTCCACGTCGCGGCAATGAGCGGGGTGAGCAACGATGGAAATGTTTGATGCCGTCCGCTGGACCACCCGCAACCTGATCTCCGGCACCTGCCGGCCCACCGTCGTCGGGCTGGACAATGTCCCCTCCGACGGCCCGTTTATCGTGGCTCCCAACCACCTGTCCTTCTTCGACAGCGTGATCGTCCAGGCATTGATGCCGCGGCCGGTCGCCTTCTTCGCCAAAGCCGAATACTTCACCACCGGCGGCGTCAAGGGCAAGGTCATGAAGGCGTTCTTCGAATCCGTGGGCTCCATTCCGGTGGAGCGCGGCGAACAGGCCGCAAGTGTCCAGGCGCTCAAGACACTGCTGGACATCCTGGAGTCAGGCCGCGGCATCGGCATCTACCCTGAGGGAACCCGTTCCCGGGACGGCATCCTCTACCGGGGACGCACCGGGGTCGGCTGGCTGGCGCTCACTACCGGGGCGCCGGTGATTCCCGTGGGCCTGATCGGCACCGAGAAGCTGCAGCGCGCCGGCGAGAAGGGGGTCAGGCCGCAGCACTTCACCATGAAGGTGGGGGAGCCGCTGTACTTCGACAAGACCGGCCCGGACCACTCCCTGCCTGCCCGCCGCGAGGTCACGGACCGCATCATGGACGCCATCGCCGAACTCAGCGGCCAGGAACGTTCGGCCAGTTACAACCAGAGCAAGACCCCGGAATAGCCGGCAAGCCGGCCAGGGACAGCCGGAACGGACCCCGTCCTGGCCGGCTGGCAGGGAGACCCGGCGCGACTCAGTAGACTTGATAGGTGGCAAATCCAGCAAGTTACCGGCCCAAAACCGGTGAAATCCCCACCAACCCGGGCGTATACCGGTTCCGTGATCCGCACGGCCGGGTCATCTATGTGGGCAAGGCGAAAAGCCTGCGGTCCAGGCTGAATTCGTATTTCGCCAACCCGGCCGGACTGCTGCCCAAGACCTATGCCATGGTGCACGCGGCCAGCAGCGTCGAGTGGACGGTCGTTGGCAGCGAACTCGAGTCGCTGCAGCTGGAATACACCTGGATCAAGGAATTCAAGCCCCGGTTCAATGTGGTGTTCCGGGACGACAAGACCTATCCCTACCTCGCCGTGACCATGAACGAAAAGTACCCCCGGGTACAGGTCATGCGGGGGGACAAGCGGAAGGGGACCCGCTACTTCGGCCCGTACACCGCCGGGGCCATCCGCGAGACCATGGACACCCTGCTCCGCGTCTTCCAGGTCCGGAGCTGCAGCGCCGGCGTCTTCAAGCGGGCGGAGGCCAGCGGGCGGCCGTGCCTGCTGGGATACATCGACAAGTGCTCCGCGCCCTGCGTGGGCCGGATCTCGCCGGAGGACCACAAGGCACTTGCCGAGGATTTCTGCGCCTTCATGGGAGGCGAGGCGAAGCGGTTCATCAACAAGCTGGAAAAGCAGATGGCCGACGCCGTGGCGAAGCTGGACTATGAGCACGCCGCCCGGCTCCGCGACGACATCACGGCCCTGCGCAAGGTCTTCGAACGGAACGCCGTGGTGCTGTCCGAGGACACGGATGCAGACGTCTTCGCCCTGCATGAGGATGAGCTGGAAGCCGCCGTCCAGGTGTTCCACGTCCGCGGCGGCAGGATCCGCGGCCAGCGCGGCTGGGTGGTGGAAAAGGTGGAGGATTTCACCACTCCGGACCTGGTGGAGCACCTGCTCCAGCAGGTCTACGGCGAGGACGGCGACACCCATGGCCGGCTGCCGCGCGAAGTCCTGGTGCCCGTGGCGCCCAGCAACGCGGAGGACCTTGCCAAATGGCTGGGCGGCATCCGTGGCGCCAAGGTGGACATCCGGGTGCCGCAGCGCGGAGACAAGGCGGCGCTGATGTCCACCGTCCGCGAGAATGCCGAGCACGCGCTGAAGCTGCACAAGACGCGGCGCGCCGGGGACCTCACCGTCAGGTCCCAGGCCCTCCAGGAACTCCAGGAGGCACTGGACCTGCCCGTGCCCCTGCTCCGGATCGAATGCTTCGACGTCTCCCATGTCCAGGGCACCAACGTGGTGGCATCCATGGTGGTGGTGGAGGACGGGCTGCCCAAGAAGTCGGACTACCGCAAGTTCTCCATCACCGGCCCCGCGGCCGCCGACGACACGGCGGCCATGCATGACGTCCTGACCCGGCGGTTCCGCCACTACCTGCAGGACAAGTCCGCGCAGGTGGACGAATCCGTCCTGGCATCCGACGGCCTGGAACCGGACGTGGACGCCGCCGTGCTGGACACCACCACTCCTGCACCCAAGGCCAGGTTCGCCTACCCGCCCAACCTGGTGGTGGTGGACGGCGGGCAGCCACAGGTGAACGCAGCGGCCCGCGCCCTGAAGGACCTGGGCATCGACGACGTCTACGTGGTGGGCCTGGCCAAGCGGCTGGAGGAGGTGTGGCTTCCGGACAGCGACTTTCCCGTCATCCTGCCCCGAACCTCCCAGGGGCTGTACCTGCTCCAGCGGATCCGTGACGAGGCGCACCGCTTCGCCATCACCTTCCACCGGCAAAAGCGCGGCAAGGCCATGACCGTGTCCGCGCTGGACGCTGTTCCGGGCCTGGGCGCCTCCAAGCGCAAGGCCCTGCTGGCCCACTTTGGATCGGTCAAGGGCGTGAAGGCCGCAACCGTGGAAGAGCTTTCGCAGGCAAAGGGGATTGGTCCGGCACTCGCCAGCGCCATCGTGAACCACTTCGCCGCTGACGGGCCCGAGGCCGTTGCCGTGCCCGCGATCAACATGACCACCGGCGAAATCATCGAGACTTAGCGGAGTTCCCGGAAATTTAGCTAGGGTAAAGGACGGGCAGTGCCATCACGGCTGCCGGTGGACAACGAGGAAACGGGGCAGGCTTCATGGCAGACACGACGGCGGGATCCGGAGCGGATCAGGACGGGCTGGAGCCCGTCAAACCGCTCGAAGCGGAACTGCTGGTGGTCACCGGAATGTCCGGCGCCGGGCGGAGCACCGCCGCGGACGCCCTGGAGGACCATGGCTGGTATGTCGTGGAGAACCTCCCGCCCCAGATGCTGGGCACGCTGGCGGAGCTTGTTTCGCACGCCCCGCAGTCCATCCCCCGGCTGGCAGTGGTGATCGACGTCCGCAGCAAGGGCCTTTTCGCGGACATCCGCGCAGCCCTGGGCGCACTCGCCGCGAGCGGTGTCACCTTCCGCGTCCTGTTCCTCGACGCCAGCGACAACGTCCTGGTCCGGCGGTTCGAACAGGGGCGGCGGCCCCATCCGCTGCAGGGCGGCGGACGCATCCTGGACGGCATCGCTGCCGAACGTGAGCTGCTGCAGGAACTGCGCGACAGCTCCGACGTCGTCCTCGACACCTCCAACTACAACGTCCACGGGCTGGCCACCGCCATCACCGAACTGTTCAGCGAAACCGGTCCGGTGGCGCTTCGGCTGAATGTCATGAGCTTTGGCTTCAAGTACGGCCTGCCGGTGGACGCCAACTATGTGGCCGATGTCAGGTTCATCCCCAACCCGCACTGGGTACCGCAGTTGCGCCCGCTGACGGGCCTGGACAAGGACGTCAGCGACTACGTGCTCGAGGCCGAAGGCGTCAAGAACTTCGTGGACCGGTATGTCCTGGCACTCGAACCCGTCCTGGAGGGCTACCGCAGGGAGAACAAGCACTACGCCACCATCGCCGTCGGCTGTACGGGCGGCAAGCACCGCTCCGTTGCGGTCGCCGTGGAACTTTCCAAGAAACTTGCGCAGTACCCCCGGGTCACGGTGACCACCGCGCACCGGGATCTGGGCCGCGAATAATGGCACTTTTCACCGGAGCACTGCCCCTGGTGCCGCCTGCCGCCGGCAAGGGCTCTGGCCAGCAGGACAAGGGCCCCAACGTGGTGGCCCTGGGCGGCGGCCACGGCCTTGCGGCCTCGCTGTCCGCGCTCCGCCTGCTCACCTCCGAACTCACCGCGGTGGTCACAGTGGCGGACGACGGCGGGTCGTCGGGGCGTCTGCGCGAGGAGTACGGTGTCCTTCCGCCGGGAGACCTCCGCATGGCGCTGTCTGCGCTCTGCGACGACACCGACTGGGGCCGTACCTGGCGCGATGTCATGCAGCACCGGTTCCGCGCCGCAAAGGGACCTGGCGGATCGCTGGACGAGCACGCCATGGGGAACCTGCTGATCGTCACGCTCTGGGAACTGCTGGGGGACACCGTCGCAGGACTCAAATGGGCGGGTGCCCTGCTGGGCGCCCGCGGCCAGGTCCTGCCCATGTCCACCGTGCCACTCACCATTGAAGGTGATGTGCGCGTTACCGCACCTGACGGCTCAACCGCGCTGCAAACCATCCACGGCCAGGCCCGCTGTGCCGTGGCAGGCTCACTCGAGGAGGTCCGCCTCCTGCCGAAAGCGGCGCCGGCCTGCACGGACGCCCTGACGGCCATCGAACTGGCGGACTGGGTGGTCCTGGGTCCGGGCTCCTGGTACACGTCCGTCCTGCCGCACCTGCTCCTGCCGGAGATGCGCCAGGCCCTCTGCAGCACCCCCGCCAAACGCTGCCTGACCATGAACCTTGCCACGGACACCAAGGAAACCACGGGCATGACGGCGGCGGACCATCTCCACGTCCTGCGGCGCTACGCGCCGGAGTTCAGCGTGGACGTGGTCCTGGCCGATCCCACCTCCATACCGGACCGCCGGGAGTTCGAGAAGGCCGCCGGCATGCTCGGCGCAGAGGTGGTCTTGGGTAAAGTAGGGGCGTCGGGACGCCGCCCTGTCCACGAGCCGCTGCGGCTGGCGACGGCGTACCAGGACATTTTTGGGAACAGTTAGGAAGGTGCCATGGCACTGACAGCATCAGTCAAGGAAGAACTGTCCCGTCTGGACATCAAGAAGTCATCAGTGCGCAAGGCTGAGGTTTCCGCCATGCTCCGGTTTGCCGGGGGACTGCACATCATCTCCGGCCGGATCGTCATCGAGGCGGAAGTGGACCTGGCCTCGACGGCGCGCAGGCTCCGTGCCGCCATCGCAGAGGTCTACGGACACCAAAGCGAAATCATCGTCGTTTCCGCCGGCGGACTCCGGCGCGCCAGCCGCTACGTCGTCCGCGTGGTCCGCGACGGCGAGGCGCTGGCACGCCAGACCGGCCTCCTGGACGGACGCGGACGCCCCGTGCGCGGGCTGCCGTCCGCCGTCGTGAACGGTTCCGCGGCGGACGCCGAGGCCGTCTGGCGCGGGGCCTTCCTGGCCCACGGCTCCCTCACGGAACCCGGCCGGTCATCATCGCTGGAGGTCACCTGCCCGGGACCCGAATCCGCCCTGGCCCTGGTGGGCGCGGCCCGCCGCCTGGACATCCAGGCCAAGGCCAGGGAAGTCAGGGGAGTGGACCGGGTGGTGATCCGCGACGGTGACACCATCGCCGCACTCCTGACCCGCATGGGAGCCCACGACGCCCTGATGGTCTGGGAGGAGCGCCGCATGCGCAAGGAGGTCAGGGCAACCGCCAACCGCCTCGCCAACTTCGACGACGCCAACCTGCGCCGTTCCGCACAGGCAGCGGTGGCGGCAGGGGCAAGGGTGGACCGGGCACTGGAAATCCTCGGCGACGACGTTCCGGACCACCTGAAGTACGCAGGCGAACTGCGGGTGGCGCACAAGCAGGCCAGCCTGGACGAGCTGGGCCGCCTGGCCGACCCCGTCATGACCAAGGATGCTATTGCCGGCAGGATCCGCCGGCTGCTGGCCATGGCGGACAAGCGCGCCCTTGACCTGGGCATTCCCGGAACGGACGCCAATGTGACGCCCGAAATGCTGGACGAGTAACCGCCCCATAGAATCAAAAATAATTCCGGGCACCAGCTGCCCGGATGCACAATCCGAGAGTTACCAACCGGGCCAGACAGGTCCACGATATTGGAGGATTTTGTGACCGAGTACGTATTGCCGGAACTCAGCTACGACTACGCCGCCCTCGAACCGCACATTTCCGCGCGGATCATGGAACTGCACCACAGCAAGCACCACGCCGCCTACGTGGCAGGCGCCAACAACGCCCTCGCCCAGCTGGCCGAGGCGCGCGAAAAGGGCGACTTCGCCAACATCAACCGGCTTTCCAAGGACCTCGCGTTCCACACCGGCGGCCACATCAACCACTCCGTGTTCTGGAAGAACCTCTCCCCGGACGGCGGCGACAAGCCCGAGGGTGAGCTGGCTGCCGCGATCGATGACGCCTTCGGCTCCTTCGATGCCTTCCGTGCACAGTTCTCCGCTGCTGCCCTGGGCCTCCAGGGATCGGGCTGGGGCTTCCTCGCCTACGAGCCCATCGGCGGAAACCTCGTCATCGAGCAGCTGTACGACCAGCAGGGCAACACGGCACTGGGAACCACCCCGCTGCTGATGCTGGACATGTGGGAGCACGCCTTCTACCTGGACTACGTCAACGTGAAGGCCGACTACGTCAAGGCCTTCTGGAACATCGTCAACTGGGCGGACGTTGCCAAGCGTTTCGAGGCAGCACGCACCAACGCCACGGGACTCATCACCCTCCCGTAGTGGGCGGCACCATACCCTGCTGTAACAAACTTCACATTCGGACTTAAACCACCCGCAATGTGGACCGTCCGCCCCCGCACTTGCGGGGGCGGACCCAGTTAAACGTAAGATAGGTCACGGAAGGCGGTTAGCCTTCAGCAATGAGGCTGGTCGCCCTCCGTTTGTAAATCATCTCTGCCCAATGGCGTGCGGGATCTGTTAGTTGGCTTGATAGCCCGCTCAACTAGTTGTGCTTCTGAAAGCACCAAGGAGACTGAAAAAGTGACGACCCGTATTGGTATCAACGGCTTTGGCCGTATCGGCCGCAACTACTTCCGCGCAGCCCTGGCACAGGGCGCCGACCTGGAGATCGTTGCAGTCAACGACCTCACCAGCCCCGAAGCCCTGGCCCACCTGTTCAAGTACGACTCCGTGGGCGGCCGCCTGAAGGAAACCATTGAGGTCAAGGACGGCAACATCGTCGTCAACGGCAACGTCGTCAAGGTACTGGCTGAGCGCGACCCCGCCAACCTCCCCTGGGGCGAACTGGGAGTGGACATCGTCATCGAGTCCACCGGCTTCTTCACCAAGGCCGCCGATGCCCGGAAGCACATCGATGCCGGCGCCAAAAAGGTCCTGATCTCCGCTCCCGCCTCGGACGAGGACATCACCATCGTGATGGGCGTGAACCACAACCTGTACGACAACGCCACGCACCACATCATCTCCAACGCCTCCTGCACCACCAACTGCCTCGGCCCGCTGGCCAAGGTGGTCAACGACGAATTCGGCATCGAACGCGGCCTGATGACCACCGTCCACGCCTACACCGCAGACCAGAACCTGCAGGACGGCCCGCACAAGGACCTGCGCCGCGCCCGCGCTGCCGCCATCAACATGGTCCCCACTTCCACCGGCGCCGCCAAGGCCATCGGCCTGGTCCTGCCTGAGCTGAAGGGCAAGCTGGACGGCTACGCCATCCGCGTTCCCGTGCCCACCGGCTCGGCCACCGACCTCACCGTCACCGTCTCCCGCGAGACCACCGTGGAGGAAGTCAACGCAGCCCTCAAGCGCGCCGCAGAATCCGAGGAACTGCAGGGCTTCCTGACCTACACGGACGAGCCCATCGTGTCCTCCGACATCGTCGGCGACCCCGCATCCTCCATCTTCGACTCCGGCCTGACCAAGGTCATCGGCAACCAGGTCAAGGTTGTTTCCTGGTATGACAACGAATGGGGCTACTCCAACCGCCTCGTAGACCTTACGGAGCTTGTCGCATCCAAGCTGGGCTAGGGTTAGACACATGACATCTCACACCCTCAACGAACTGATCGCTGAAGGTGTCCGCGGGCGGTACATTCTGGTTCGAAGTGACCTGAATGTGCCGCTCGACGGCTCTACAGTCACTGATGATGGCCGTATCAAGGCCTCCCTGCCAGTGCTGCAAAAGCTCACGGACGCCGGTGCCCGCGTGCTGGTAACAGCCCACCTCGGACGCCCCAAGGGCGCCCCGGAAGACAAGTACTCCCTCCGCCCCGCAGTGGACCGCCTCGCCGAACTGGCAGGCTTCAAGGTCACCCTTGCAGCCGACACCGTCGGCGATGCCGCCAAGGCAGCCGCCGCGTCACTGCAGGACGGTGAAGCGCTGGTCCTCGAGAACGTCCGCTTCGACGCCCGCGAAACCAGCAAGGACGACGCTGAACGCGGAGCCTTCGCGGATGAGCTCGTGGCGCTCACCGGCGGCAACGGCGCCTACGTGGATGACGCCTTCGGCGCCGTCCACCGCAAGCATGCCAGTGTCTATGACGTCGCCACCCGGCTTCCGTCATACCAGGGCGACCTGGTGCACACCGAAGTGGAAGTCCTCCGAAAGCTGACCACCGACACCCAGCGCCCCTATGTGGTGGTGCTCGGCGGCTCCAAGGTCTCGGACAAGCTCGCGGTCATCGACAACCTGATCGGCAAGGCTGACACCATCCTGGTGGGCGGCGGCATGCTCTTCACGTTCCTGGCGGCAGCAGGCCACAAGGTTGGCTCCAGCCTCCTTGAGGAGGACCAGATCACCGTCGTCAAGGACTACCTGAAGCGCGCGGCCGATGCCGGCACGGAATTCGTTGTCCCCACGGACGTTGTGGTGGCAGAGAAGTTCGCCGCCGACGCCAGGCACGAGACCGTGGCAGCCGACGCCATTGAAGGCAGCAGCTTCGGCGCCCAGGGCATCGGCCTGGACATTGGGTCGGATACAGCGGCTGCCTTCTCCGAACGGATCAAGGGCGCGCGGACAGTCTTTTGGAACGGCCCCATGGGTGTCTTCGAATTCGAGGCATTCTCGGCCGGCACCCGTGCAATCGCCCAGGCCCTCACCGAAACCGGCGGGTTCACCGTGGTGGGCGGAGGGGACTCCGCTGCCGCCGTGCGCACGCTGGGTTTCAGTGATGACCAGTTCGGACACATTTCCACTGGCGGCGGCGCCAGCCTGGAATACCTTGAAGGCAAGGAACTCCCCGGCCTCAGCGTCCTGGACCGGTAGGGCCAGGCCGGTAGAACCACCGCTGCTTTCCCAGCAGTAAACGGACTTCGCAGTCCTCCGGCCGGCAGGTTGCCCGCGGCAGCCTGCCGGCCGCACACATATCAAGAACTTTTTGGAGATTACGTGACTACGTCAACGAACGGCGCTTTCGACCGCAAGCCCTTCATCGCGGGCAACTGGAAAATGAACATGGACCACGTCCAGGGCATCACGCTCCTGCAGAAGCTGGCCTGGACCCTCTCCGACGCCAAGCACGACTACAGCCGCGTCGAGGTGGCCGTCTTCCCGCCGTTCACGGACCTCCGCGGTGTCCAGACCCTGGTCCAGGGCGACGACCTGCAGGTCGCCTACGGCGGCCAGGACCTGTCCCAGTTCGACTCAGGAGCCTACACCGGCGACATTTCCGGGCAGTTCCTGAACAAGCTCGGCTGCAAGTACGTCCTGGTGGGCCACAGCGAACGCCGCACCATCCACAATGAATCCGACGACGTCCTCAACGCCAAGGTCAAGGCCGCCTTCAGGCACGGGGTCACCCCGGTCCTCTGCGTCGGCGAAGGCCTTGAGATCCGCCAGGCCGGAACCCACGTCGACCACACGCTGCAGCAGCTCCGTGCCGGAGTGTCCGGCCTGACGGCCGAACAGGCCGCCGAACTGGTGGTGGCCTACGAGCCCGTCTGGGCCATCGGCACCGGTGAAGTGGCAGGACCGGAGGACGCACAGGAAATGTGCGCCGCCATCCGCGCCGAGCTGGAATCGCTGTTCGGTGCCGGGACAGCCGGCAAGACCCGCCTTCTCTACGGCGGTTCGGTAAAGGCCAACAACGCGGCAGCGATCCTGCAGGAACGCGACGTGGACGGCCTGCTGGTGGGAGGCGCAAGCCTCGACCCCGCCGAGTTTGCTAATATTGTCAGGTTCGAGAGCCACCTGGTCGCGGACTAGTCCCCAGCCAGCGAAAACTCCCGCAATCCCAACTTCTGAAAGGCCGTCGTGGACGTTCTTCATGTCATTCTGCAGATCCTCCTGGGCATCACCAGCCTCCTGCTGACGCTGCTGATCCTCCTGCACAAGGGACGCGGCGGCGGGTTGTCCGACATGTTCGGCGGCGGCATGAGCTCGGGCCTCAGCTCTTCAGGCGTGGCAGAACGGAACCTCAACCGCTTCACCATCATCCTGGGCGTGACGTGGGGCGTGGTGATCATCGCCCTTGGCCTGATCATGCGGTTCAGCGGGACCGGGGATTCCTGACCCCTGCTGTACAAGGTCCTTTAGGCCCTGCCGCCCGGTAGGCCTGCCAATTAGACTGTGGCTGTCGGTTCACCCGGCGGCCACAGTCTTGTTTAAGCTGCAGGTCCCCGGCGTCCGCTTCGAGGCAGGAGTCGTAATGGTCCATCCGTCATCAGGCTTCCGGGGCACCCGCGCCGGGGTTACTGCAGGGTCCGGGTCGAGCCTGCAGTCCAACGACTCGTCCCCGCGCCCTCTTCCCCGTATCCGGGTGTCCTATTGGTGTGCCAGGGGGCATGAGACGCAGCCCGTGTTCCTGAAGATGCCCGAGGACCAGATTCCCGCGACGTGGGACTGCAGGCGTTGTGGCGGACCCGCCACCAGGGACGGACGGGCCGCGGCTGCTGACGACCCTTTCGACGACGGCTACAAGAGCCATCTGGAATACGTTAAAGAACGGCGCTCCGCCCAGGACGCCGAAGACGTCCTGGCCGGAGCGCTGGAAAAGCTACGCGCCCGCGGCGTCCTTCCGGACCAACTGCTGCGGGACACGTGAGGCTGCATTCTCGTCAATCAACCACAGGGTACGGGACGTTCCACGGGGGCCGGACGCCGGTACCTGCACAGGGTTGGCCCCGGCCAGGGCCAGCCCCACAGCTCCTGCCTTGTCCTCACCGGCCACAACCATCCAAACCTCCGCCGCCGTATTGATGGCGGGAAGGGTCAGCGAGATCCGCAGCGGCGGCGGCTTGGGGGAGTTCCTGACACCCACCACCGTGCGCTCCTTTTCGCGGATGCCGGCCTGTTCCGGAAACAGCGATGCGATGTGTGCGTCGGGCCCCACGCCGAGCAGCACCACGTCCAGCCGGGGGAGCGAGGACGGCTCCTCCGGCCGGTCGTCGGACATGTCGGCCGCGTGTTCGTCTGCTGCGGCTTCCCGCAGCTGGCGGGCGTAGTCCTCGGCGGCTTCCTCCGGAGTGCCGAACTCATCCGAAGAACCAGGGGAGTGCACCCGGTCCGGATCGACGGGGATGTGGGACAGCAGTGCGTCGAACGCCTGCCTGGTATTCCGCTCAGGATCGGCAGACCCGACGAATCGTTCGTCGCCCCACCAGAAGTTGACCTTGGACCAGTCGACGGCGGGCGCTGCCGGTGAGTCCGCAACCGCCTTCAGCGTGCCGATCCCCACGGTTCCCCCGGTGAGCACCACGGTGGCTTCGCCGTACTTGTCCTGCACATCAACGAGCTTGGTGATCAGGCGGGCCGCGATGGCGGCCATGAGGACGGACGAATCTGGATGGATGCTTACTCGTGGGTCAACGCTCACTGGGTCGGACGCTCCTTAGATTGGTACGTGGCAGTCCCATAGTAATCACTTCCCCGAAGACTTCGTCCGGGTCGAGGCGGCGGAGTTCTTCGGCGAGGCAGTCGCGGAGGCTGCGGCGTGGGAGGGAGATCCGTTGGGCGGGTTGGCCGGGTTGGGTGAGTTCGGCGACGGAAAGTCCGGGGCGGAAGAGCTGGACGTCGCCGCCGGGGCGGCTGAGGCGGACGCGGCGGATGCCGGTCCCTGCCGGGTCCGCGACGATGGTCACGGGTGCGTCCAGGGTCAGGGTGAGCCAGGCTGCCAGCAGGATGGTGGAGGGTGAGTCCGAGGCGCCTTCGACCGCGACGGCCGTGACCGGTGAGGAGTCCACTTCGTCCAGGGCTGCCGCGAGCTGGATCCGCCAGTTGGTCAGCCGGGTCCAGGCGAGGTCGGTGTCGCCGGCCTTGTAGGTGCGGTGGATCCGTTCCAGTGCGGCCTGGGGGTCGGGTTCGTTCGCGGAGTCGGTGATCCTGCGGTGCGCGATCGCGCCGATGGAGGTCTCGCACGCGTTCGCGGGGGCGCCGTGCGGCCACCAGGCCACGATCGGGGCGTCCGGGAGCAGCAGCGCGGCCACCAGGGACTCGGACTCGTGGGCCAGTTGGCCGTAGCCGCGCAGCACGATCACTTCCGAGGCGCCGGCGTCCCCGCCGACCCGGATCTGCGCGTCGAGCCGGTCTTCGGCGTCCTTCCCGGCGTCGGCGAGGACGATGATCCGGCAGGGGTGTTCCCGGCTGGCGTCGTTCGCGGCCTCGATCGCTTCTTCCTCGAGCCCGGACTTGGTCACGACCACCAGGGTCAGGACCCGGCCCAGCGCGATCACGCCGCCCTGCTCGCGCAGGGCCATGAGTTTCTTGGACACCTTTGAGGTGGTGGTGTCGGGCAGGTTAACGATCATGGCCTTCTCCAGGTTCGTCCGTCACGGGCCAGCAGCTCATCGGCCGAGGCGGGGCCCCAGGAACCGGGGGCGTAGGGTTCGGGCTGCTCACTCAGGGACGCCCAGTATTCCTCGAACGGGTCAAGGATCTTCCAGGACAGCTCCACTTCCTCATGCCTCGGGAACAGCGGCGGCTCACCCAGAAGCACGTCCAGGATCAGCCGCTCGTACGCCTCCGGCGAGGACTCCGTGAACGAGTGCCCGTAGCCGAAGTCCATGGTCACGTCGCGGACTTCCATTTGCGTGCCCGGGACCTTGGAACCGAATCGGATGGTCACGCCCTCATCGGGCTGGACCCGGATCACCACGGCGTTCTGCCCGAAGTCATCCTCCCCGTGGTCACGGAACAACAGGTTCGGGGCGCGCTTGAAGACCACCGCGATTTCGGTCACGCGCCGGCCCAGGCGCTTGCCGGCCCGCAGGTAGAACGGCACTCCGGACCAGCGGCGGGTGTGGATGTCCACCCGGACAGCGGCGTAGGTTTCGGTGGTGGAATCGGCGGGGATGCCTTCTTCCTCCAGGTAGCCCTGGACCTGCTCGCCGCCCTGCCAGCCGCCGGTGAACTGCCCGCGGGCCGAGTGCGTGGACAGGTCGTCCGGGAGCTTGACCGCGGCGAGGACTTTTTCCTTCTCTGCCCGCAGGTCATCGGCGTTGAAGGAGATCGGCTCCTCCATCGCCGTCAAAGCGAGCAGCTGCAGCAGGTGGTTCTGGATCACGTCGCGGGCCGCGCCCACGCCGTCGTAATATCCTGCCCGGCCGCCGGTGCCGATGTCCTCGGCCATGGTGATCTGGACATGGTCCACGTAGTTGGCGTTCCACAACGGCTCGAACAACTGGTTCGCGAAACGCAGCGCCAGGATGTTCTGCACCGTTTCCTTGCCCAGGTAATGGTCAATCCGGAACACCGCGTCCGGCGGGAACACCGATTCGACGATGTCGTTCAACTGCCTGGCCGACTGCAGGTCGTGACCGAACGGCTTTTCGATCACCACGCGCCGCCATTTGTCCCCCTCGGCCTGCGCCAGGCCGTGCTTGGAGAGCTGCCGGCAGACCTGCTCGAACGCCTTGGGCGGGATCGACAAGTAGAACGCGTGGTTCCCCCGGGTGCCCCGGACGTCGTCGAGTTCCTTGATGGTCTCACCAAGGCGCTCAAAGGCCGCGTCGTCGTCGAACTCGCCCTGGACAAACCGGATGCCCTCGGACAACTGGTTCCACACGGCCTCATCGAACGGCGTCCGCGCATGGGCCTGCACCGAGGCCTTCACCTCGGCGGCGAAATCTTCCTTGTCCCACTCCCGGCGGGCAAAACCCACCAGCGCGAAACTCGGCGGCAACAGCCCGCGGTTGGCAAGGTCATACACCGCAGGCATGAGCTTCTTCCGGGCCAAATCACCCGTGACCCCAAAGAGTACCAACGACGACGGACCGGCAATCCGGTTCAAACGGCGGTCACGCGGATCGCGCAACGGATTACGCCCGCGGCCCGCGCCCTTCCTGCCGTATTCAGTTTCTGGCATGGTTGCTTCTGCGCCTTAGCTTTCGGTAGCGGATGCGCGGGTGGACAGGGCAGCGACGATGTCCTGCAGCTGCGCCACGCCGGCGGCACGGTCGGTGAGGTGGAGGCGGAGCACGGGACGTCCGTGCCCACCCAGGACCTGGGCGTCGCCTGCTGCCTGTGCGGCGATGAGTTCGCCAAAGCTGAAGGGCCGGTCCGGGATCCCCAGATCCTCGGCGGGGGTGGCGGTGACCTGGAGGAACACGCCAATGGCGGGACCGCCCTTGTGGAACTGGCCGGTGGAGTGCAGGAAGCGCGGACCCCAGCCGAACGTCACCGGACGGCCGGTCGCGGCGGCAAGTTCGTCCCGGATACCCTCCAGCCCGGCGAACGCCAGCCGGTCGAAGTACGCCTGGACGCTCAGGTAGCTGTCCGCGGCCAGGGTGCCCAGCAGGGCCTTGACGGCGCCCTCCGCCGTGGCGGCGTTTCCGAGCCAGTCCCCGCCGCGCACCTCAATGGCGCCGTCGACGAATGCCGCAGGCGTGGGCTCCGGCTGGGCGTCCAGCAGCCCACGCGCTGCCACCTTGGCGGCCTCAACGTCGGGCTGGTCGAAGGGGTTGATCCCCAGCAGGCGCCCCGCAACGGCGGTGGCGAACTCCCACACCATCATCTGGGTGGCAAGGCCGCCGGCAATGGCCACCTGGTTGTCACCGGGTTCGACGTCGGCATCCGCGGCGACGAGCCGCACCACCAGGACGTCGGGGGCACCGGAGGTTACCTCCGGGGCCTGCGGCCCCGCGACGACCGGCAGGATCCCGGTTCCCAGCTTGCCCGTGGACTCGGCGATGAGCTGCTCAGCCCAGTCCGCGAAGCCAACGATGCCGGAGCCGTCCTCGGCGATGACGACCTTGTTCCGCAGCGGGCTGGTTCCGCCCAGCGCGGCGCCCAGTGCCAACCCGATGTTTTCAGGGGCGTCGTCGTTGAGGATCTCGGCAGCTTCCTCGGCTTCGTCCAGGAATGCCTGGATGTCCACGCCGGCCAGGCCGGAAGGAACCAGGCCGAACGCTGTCAGCGCGGAGTAGCGGCCGCCCACGTTGGGGTCGGCGTTGAAGACGGCGCGGTAGCCGGCTTCACGGGAGGCCTTGTCCAGCGGCGATCCCGGGTCCGTCACGATGATGATCCGGCTCTTGGCGTCCACGCCGGCCTCGGTGAAGGCCTGCTCGAAAATCCGGCGCTGCGAGTCGGTCTCCAGGGTGGAGCCGGACTTGGACGAGACCACGATTGCGGTCTGGCCCAGCCGGTCCGCCAGGGCAGCCCGGACCTGGTCCGGGTCCGTGCTGTCCAGCACTGTCAGCTCGACGCCGGCGGTGCCCGCGATGACCTCAGGGGCCAGCGAGGATCCGCCCATGCCGCAGAGCACGATCCTGCTCACTCCCTCCGCGCGCAGGGCGTCGCGGAGTTCCACGATGTCCTTGACCAAAGGCTGTGAGACTGTTGCCGCCTCCACCCACCCAAGGCGGATTGCCGACTCCGATTCGGCGTCGGGACCCCACAGGGTGTGGTCCTTGGCGAAGATCCGCGTGGCGACCCGGTCCTCCACCAGGGCGGGAAGGTGCTGTTCAAGCGCGTGCTGGGCAGCGCCGGTGGCGTCGAAGCTGAGAGTGCTCATAGGTGTTAGGAAGCCTTCCGTGCAGAGGCCAGGGCACCTTCGACGTCGGCCAGCAGTTCCTTCCAGCTGGCCACGAACTTGTCCAGGCCTTCGGTTTCAAGGAGTGCCACGACGTCGTTGTAGGAGACCCCGAGCTTTTCAAGGGCGTCGAGGGTTGCGTTTGCTTCGGCGTAGGTGCCGGTGATGGTGTCACCGGTAACCACGCCGTGGTCGAAGGTGGCATCCAGCGTCTTTTCCGGCATGGTGTTCACCACGCCGCGGGCCACGAGTTCGGTGACGTAGAGGGTGTCCGGGTAAGCAGGATCCTTCACACCGGTGGAAGCCCACAGGGGGCGCTGGGGGAGAGCCCCGGCGTCGGCCAGCAGCGCCCACCGTTCGGTGGCGAAGAGCTCTTCGTAGACCTGGTAGGCCAGGCGGGCGTTGGCCACGCCGGCCTTGCCCTTGAGGGCTTTTGCCTCGTCGGTGCCGATCTTGTCGAGGCGCTTGTCGATTTCCGTGTCCACGCGGGAGACGAAGAACGAGGCAACGGAGTGGATCTTCGAAAGGTCGTGGCCGTTCTCTTTGGCCTGTTCCAGGCCGGACTGGAATGCATTGATGACCGCGCGGTACCGCTCCAGCGAGAAGATAAGGGTCACGTTGACGCTGATGCCCTCGGCCAGTGTTGCCGTGATGGCTTCAAGGCCCTCGATGGTTGCCGGGATCTTGATCAGGACGTTGTCCTTGTTGACTCGCTGCGAGAGGTGCTTGGCCTCGGCGATGGTCCCTGCGGTGTCCCAGGCAAGGCGCGGGTCGACTTCGATGGAGACGCGGCCGTCAACGCCCTTGGTGGCAGCAGCCACGGGTGCAAACAGGTCGCAGGCATCAGCAACGTCGGTGGTGGTGATCTCGAAGATCGTGTCTTCCACGCTGGCGCCTTCTGCGGCCTTGCCGGCAATGATGTGGTCGTAGTCCGTGCCGGACGTGATGGCTGCGTGGAAGATGGACGGGTTGGTGGTCACGCCGACCACGTTCTTCTCTTCAATGAGCTTGCGGAGGGTGCCGGTCTGCAGGCGTCCGCGGGAAAGGTCGTCGAGCCAGATGGAGACTCCGGCGTCGGAGAGCTGCTGGGTGGGAGTAGTCATTTCTTGTATCTCCTAAAAGATGAGGGTTTCAGGCCTGGAGGCTGGAGATGGAGTCCTTGGCTGCGGCAGCCACTGCTTCTGCCGTGATGCCGAACTCCTGGAAGAGGCGCTTGTAGTCCGCGGAAGCGCCGTAGTGCTCAAGGCTTACGGAACGGCCGGCGTCGCCGACGAATTCCCGCCAGCCCAGGGCCAGTCCTGCTTCCACCGAAACGCGTGCCTTGACGGCGGCGGGCAGGACGGATTCGCGGTAGGCGGCGTCCTGCTTCTTGAACCACTCGACACACGGCATGGAGACAACCCGGGCTGCGATGCCTTCGGCCTGGAGGGCTTCGCGGGCCTGGACGGCCAACTGGACCTCGGAGCCGGTGCCGATCAGGATCACGTCGGCCGGAACCGTGGCGCCGTCCTTCGAGGCCTCGGCCAGGACGTAGCCGCCCTTTGCAACACCTGCGGTGGAAGCGAACGTGTCGCCGTCGGCGTCGCCCGCGCCACGTTCCCAAGTGGGGATGTTCTGGCGGGTCAGGACGATGCCGGCAGGGTTGCTGTGGTTTTCGAGCATGGTCTTCCACGCAGCTGCCACTTCGTTGGCGTCGCCGGGGCGGACCACGTCCAGGCCAACGATGGCACGCAGCGAGGCGAGCTGTTCCACCGGCTGGTGGGTGGGGCCGTCTTCGCCCAGGCCGATGGAGTCGTGGGTCCAGACGTACAGCGACGGAACACCCATGAGCGCGCCGAGCCGGATGGCGGGGCGCTGGTAGTCGCTGAAGATCAGGAAGGTGCCGGAGAAGGCGCGGGTGTTGCCCGCCAGGCTGATGCCGTTCACGATCGAGGCAGCAGCGTGCTCGCGGATGCCGAAGTGCAGCACGCGGCCGTAGGGGTTGCCGGACCAGGCACCGGTCTGCTTGGAGGCCGGCACGAAGGACGGCGAGCCCTCGATGGTGGTGTTGTTGGACTCGGCGAGGTCGGCGGAGCCGCCCCAGAGTTCGGGCAGTACCGGGCCCAGCGCGTTCAGTACCTTGCCCGATGCTGCGCGGGTGGAAACGTCCTTGCCTGCCGGGAAGACCGGAAGGGCAGCGTCCACGCCTTCGGGGAGTTCCCTGGCCTCGATGCGCTGCAGCAGAGCCGCGCCTTCAGGGTTGGCTGCCTGCCAGGCATTGAAGGACTCTTCCCATTCCTTGCGGGCGGCGGCGCCACGGTCCACTACGGAGCGGGCGTGGGCCAGGACTTCCTGGTCCACATCGAAGGACTTGGACGGGTCGAAGCCCAGGACTTCCTTCAGCGCTGCGACTTCCTCGGCGCCGAGGGCGGAGCCGTGGATCTTGCCGGTGTTCTGCTTCTTGGGCGCCGGGTAGCCGATGATGGTGCGCAGGGAGATGATGGAGGGCTTGGAGGTCTCAGCCTTCGCTGCGAGCAGGGCCGAGTACAGCTCCTGCACATCTTCCTTGTATTCGCCCGTCTTGGTCCAGTCCACCCGCTGGGTGTGCCAGCCGTAGGCTTCATAGCGCTTCAGGACATCTTCGGTGAAGGCGATGTCGGTATCGTCCTCGATGGAGATGTGGTTCTCGTCGTAGATGACCACGAGATTGCCGAGTTCCTGGTGGCCGGCGAGCGAGGAAGCCTCGGCCGTGACGCCTTCCTGGAGGTCGCCGTCGGACGCAATGACCCAGATGGTGTGGTCGAACGGCGATTCGCCGGCGGGGGCATCAGCATCGAACAGGCCGCGCTGGCGGCGCTGGGAGTAGGCGAAGCCAACCGAGGAGGCCAGGCCCTGGCCCAGCGGTCCGGTAGTGATCTCCACGCCGGCGGTGTGCTTGTACTCCGGGTGTCCCGGGGTCAGCGAACCCCACGTGCGAAGCGCCTCCAGGTCCTTCAGTTCCAGGCCGTAGCCGGAGAGGAACAGCTGGATGTAAAGGGTCAGCGAGGTGTGGCCGGGGGACAGGACGAACCGGTCGCGGCCCAGCCACTGCGGATCGCGCGGGTCATGGCGCATCAGCTTCTGGAAAAGAAGGTAAGCGGCGGGGGCCAGGCTCATGGCGGTTCCGGGGTGGCCGTTGCCCACCTTCTCTACGGCATCGGCGGCCAGGACGCGGATGGTGTCCACGGCGCGCTGGTCCAAGCTGGTCCATGACAGTTCTTGCTCTTCCAAATGTGGCACGAAAACCGGGCCCCTCTCTGTGCTGATGGCGGCTGTACACCGGTTCCGTTTAAGGGCGCACTGCGTGGCGCCTGCTGCGGTGTGTACCAGCCGTTCACCATCGAAACGTTGATCCTTGCATTCAGTCACGGACAGCAGCGGGAATGCGTTTTCCACCGCTTTCTTGCTGCGTGCTGATCTGTTGACAGCTTAGCTCTTATCCATTCTGCGGGCGGCCCAAATCTCACGTTTTGGACGCAATTTCCCCTTTTGTGAATCACCGTCACGAAGGGTTGAGTTAATCTGCTCGAATGGGCCCGTGAGCAATCATCTGCGCATATGGCGGGGCCGGGACAGCGCCCGCGGCGCGGTATGATATTCGGAGGCCAACGCCGGGCGTGCATCCCTATCGCCGTCCGGGGTTTCCCGACTGTTGCACGCACCTGAAGCATTTCCTCCCTTCTTGCCGTGCCCGGGTCCGGGCCGCACGACCGGAGCTGCACTGCCAGCCTCAACTGCCACACAGAACGGGTGACTGCCACCGTGAGCACAACAGATACGCCGCTGAACGCATCCCGGGCCTCCGGCGCCGGGTTTGCCCGTAAGGCCAAGGCGTATCTCGCCCTCACCAAGCCGCGCGTGATCGAACTGCTGCTGGTCAGCACCCTGCCCACTATGATTTACGCCCAGCGGGGCTTCCCATCCATCGGACTGATCCTCGCCACGCTGGTGGGCGGTGCCTTCGCTGCGGGCAGCGCCGGAGCCTTCAACTGTTACATCGACCGCGACATCGACAAGCTGATGCACCGCACGGAGAACAGGCCTCTGGTCACCGGTGAAGTCACCCCGCGCGAGGCGCTGGTCTTTTCCTGGCTGCTGGGTGCCGCCTCGATCGTGATCCTCTGGTTCGGAGCCAATCCGCTTTCCGCCTGGCTGGGGCTGGGTGCCATCTTCTTCTACGTGGTCATCTACACCATGATCCTCAAGCGGCGCACGGCGCAGAACATTGTCTGGGGCGGTGCAGCAGGCTGCTTCCCGGTGCTGATCGCGTGGGCTGCCGTCACCAACTCTGTTGAGTGGCCGGCGGTCGTCCTGTTCATGGTGATCTTCCTGTGGACCCCGCCACACTACTGGCCCCTGTCCATGCGTTACGGCGAGGACTACCGGAACGCCAACGTCCCCATGCTCGGTGCCATCGCCGGCGCCAAGGTGGTGTCCGTCCAGGTGGTCCTGTACGCCTGGGCCATGGTGGCCTGCTCCCTGCTGATGATTCCTGCGGGTGGGGCCGGCTGGGTCTACACCGTAACCGCAGTCCTGGCCGGCGCGTGGTTCCTCTATGAATCCCATGCCCTGTATTCGCGCGCCCACAGCGAGGACATCCCGGACAAGCGCGCCATGAAGGTCTTCCATGGCTCCATCAGCTACCTGACGCTGTTGTTCATCGCGCTGGCGGTGGACCCGTTCGTCGGGCATGCAATCATGGCCGGCTAGGCCCCGGGGCGCAGATCCCCGGCGCACATCCCCGGCCCAAGCCCATCGGCGGCCCCCACCTGAGTGGTGGGGGCCGCCGTTTGCTTAACCGGCGCAGGTTGCGCGTGCACGGAATCGAAACCGATATGACATTTTTGTCATATCGGTCACTTTAAGTGTCATCCATCATGACCGGCTGCTTACGGTGGGGTGGACCCTTCCCTCGATCAAAGGAAAAAATCCATGGAAGTCCGTCCCTCCACAATTCCCGCCCCCAGCCACAGCCCGCCGGGAGGCAGGGGAAGCCGTGGCCGCTTCACCTTCCGCCGCCCGCCGTTTGCTGCCCATTTGGGCGCCGACGTACCCGCATCCCTGGTGGTGTTCCTCGTGGCCCTCCCGCTCTCGCTCGGCATCGCAGCCGCGTCGGGAGCCCCCATCATGGCAGGCCTCATCGCTGCAGCCGTGGGCGGGATCGTGGCCGGAAGCCTGGGCGGCTCACCGCTGCAGGTGAGCGGACCCGCGGCCGGGCTGACCGTCGTCGTGGCCGGGCTGGTCCAGGAGTTCGGATGGCAGGTGACCTGCGCCATCACCGCGGCCGCGGGCGCCGTGCAGCTCCTGCTGGGCATCAGTCGCGTGGGCCGGGCCGCCCTGGCCGTCTCACCGGTGGTGGTCAAAGCCATGCTCGCCGGCATCGGTGTCACCATCATCCTGCAGCAGGTCCACGTGCTTCTCGGATCCCGGCCGGCAGGCTCGGCCCTCGAGAACCTTGCGGCACTGCCGGCAGCCATCACCAACCTGGAACTGCACGCGGCCCTGCTGGGACTGGCCGTCGTGGCAATCCTGCTGTGCTGGAAGTTCCTGCCCGCCACGGTCCGGCGTGTTCCGGGCCCCCTGGCCGCCGTCGCGGCAGGAACCGCACTGGCCGTGGCCTTTGCCCCCGGTGTTGAGCGCATCTCCCTTGATGGCTCCATTTTCGATGCCATCGCCCTGCCGCAGCTTCCGGACAGCAACTGGCGCGCGTTCGCTTTTGCCATCTTGACCATGGCCCTCATCGCCAGCATCGAGTCCCTCCTGTCGGCCGTGGCCGTGGACAAGATGCAGACCGGTCCGCGGACCAACCTGAACAGGGAGCTCATCGGGCAGGGCACCGCAAACATCGTTTCCGGGTCCCTGGGCGGCCTGCCCGTGACGGGCGTCATTGTCCGCAGCGCCACGAATGTGGAAGCGGGAGCGGCTTCCCGGACATCCGCAGTGCTGCACGGTGTCTGGGTTCTGGCTTTCTCTGCCCTCTTTGCCGGGTTGATCCAGCTGATCCCGCTGGCCGTCCTGGCCGGCCTGCTGGTGGTTATCGGCGCGCGGCTGATCAAGGTGGCGGACATCCGGACCAGCCTGCGCACGGGAGACCTCACCATTTACGCGGTTACCCTCATCTGCGTGGTGTTCCTGAACTTGTTGGAAGGAGTCATGATCGGCCTGGCCCTCGCCGCTGCCAGTGTGCTGTGGCGTGTCCTGCGGGCCCCCATCCAGGCGCACCGTCCCGCCGCACCGCCGTCGCCCTGGCGGGTGACCATCGCGGGATCATGCAGCTTCTTCGCGCTGCCAAAGCTCAACGGCGTCCTGCAGTCGGTGCCCGCCGGCGCGGACGTGGTGGTGGAGCTCAACGCCGACTATGTTGACCATTCCTTCCGGGAAGCCCTCTTGGCCTGGCAGCTCCAGCACCAGGCCGCCGGCGGCACGGTGAACCTTGAGGAGCACGGCAACTCGGTGTTCCGGGACGCCGCCCACCAGGCTCCCCGGCGCGAGGAAGCCACCGAGTTGCCCCTTCCGCCAAGGAAGGAGCCGTTGTTGCAGGGCGTCAACAAATACCACCGCCGGTTTGCGCACCAGGTCCGTCCGCTGGTGCATGACCTGACGGAAGGACAGAACCCGGACAGCCTGTTCGTGGGCTGCATCGATTCGCGCGTCAATCCGAACCTGATCACCAGCAGCGGCCCGGGGGACCTGCTCACGCTGCGGAACATCGGCAACGTGGTGTGCGGCAATGGCCAGGACGCCTCAACGGATTCTGCCCTGTCCTTTGCCGTCAACGGCCTGGGAGTGCAGTCGGTCGCCATCTGCGGGCACTCCAACTGCGGCGCCATGAAGGCGCTGCTCGCAGAGGCCGGCGGCGAAGACAACAGTTCGCTTGGTCCGGCATTCGGACAGTGGCTGGATCACGCCCGGCCCAGCTACACGGAGCTGCTGGCAGGGCATCCGGTGGGCCGGCAGGCGGCGGCGGCGGGTTACGCCCGGGTGGACCAACTGGCGATGGTCAACGTGGCCGTGCAACTGGCCAAGCTGCAGGACCACCCGGTGACGGGCCCGGCGCTGGTGGAGGGAAAGGTGCAGGCAACGGGCCTCTTCTACGACATTGCCACCGCGCAGGTCCTGCAGATCACCGCCACGGGGATCCGGAACCTTGACCCGGCCGGCGGGTCCGGGCTTCGGATCAACGCCTTCGCTGAACGGTAATTTCCCGGGACGCCTGCAAGGCGGCGAAACATACAAAGGCGGTAAAACGCAGGCGCCCCGGCCCCATCCCGGGCCGGGGCGCCTGCGCGCTGTACGGGTGGGCGGGCGCCTACTTCGCTGCCCTGGATGAGTCCACGGCACTGGAACGGGCGATGTCCCAGGCGTTGGTCGATGCCGCCATCAGCAGGGCCGCGCCGAGCATGTGGGCCGCTACCAGCAGCGCCGGAATACCGTTGTAGTACTGCGTAAACCCGATCACCGCCTGGAGCACGGTGACGCCAAGGAGGGCCAGGACGGCCGTCCGGAAGGGGCCCGTAATGCGGCGCCTGATGACCAGGACCAGGGCCACTACAGTCCCGGCAGTCACCAGGTACGCGGGCACGGCATGGATGTGGGAGAACAAATCCCAGTCCAGGTCGTTGCGGGGAGCATCGGCGTCACCGGCATGCGGGCCGGCCCCCGTGACCACCACACCGAGCATCACGGCGACGGCGGAGAAAAGCGCGACGGCGGCCGTCACCGGGCGCAGGGGTGCGGGCAGGGCGGCGGGCCGGGTGGCAAGGAAGCGGCCGGTCCGCCCGAAGGCACGGTTGACCAGCAGGGTGGCGAAGACCACCAGCGCCATGGAGACCAGGAAGTGCAGGCCCACCACCCACGGGTTGAGGTTGGTCAGCACGGTGACACCGCCGATCACGGCCTGGGCGGGGATGCTGGCCAGCAGGCCCAGTGCCAGGAGGAAGAGGTCCTTGCGCTCCTTCCGGAGGTTCCACAGGTACACCAGCATCAGGGCGGCGACGGCGGCCAGCGCGAACGTCAGGAGCCGGTTGCCGAACTCGATGAAGCCATGGATGCCCATCTCCGGAGTGTTTACCAGGGAGTCGGAGGTGCAGCGGGGCCAGGTGGGGCAGCCAAGGCCCGATGCGGTGAGGCGGACGGCGCCGCCGGTGACCACCAGAAGCGTCTGGCCGATCAGGGAGGCGACGGCGAGGCGGCGGATGCGGACGTCCACGGTGCGTGGGAGCCGCGAGGCCAGGCGGCCGGCGAGCTGGGGGAGGCGTGAAGCCGTGGACACGGTTATCTCAATTCCACTTGAACCAACGGATGGCTGCGGCGCCGGCGATGACCGTCCAGAGCAGCAGGATGAGGGCGGCGCCGCCGTTCACGGCCCCGTCCAGGAAGGCGGCCCGCATCGATTCGCCCAGGGCGCCGGAGGGCAGGAAATGCACGACTGCCTGCGCGGCGGCAGGCAGTCGCCCCGCGGGGATGACGATGCCGCCCATGGCGCCGAGGAGGATCCACAGCAGGTTGGTGATGGCCAGCGTGGCTTCCGGCCGGACTGTCCCGGCCACCAGCAGCCCCAACGCGGTGAAAGCCGCCGCGCCCAGCGCGAGCAGCGCCAGCCCCGGGAGCCAGCCCGCCGCCGTCGGCTGCCATCCCAGGGCCAGGGCAACCACGCCAACCACCACCACCTGGAGGCACAGAACGGCCAGGACCGACAGGACTTTGCCGGCAATCAGGCCGCCGCGGCCCAAGGGGGTGGTGGACAGGAACCGGAGTACGCCGTAGCGGCGGTCGAAGCCGGTGGCGATGCCCTGGCCGGTGAAGGCCGTGGACATCGCACACAGGGCCAGGATTCCGGGAACGGCCACGTTGATGCGGCTGGATCCCATTCCGTCCAGGAACGGGGTGACCGTCAGGCCCACAAGTGCCAGCAGCGGCAGCACCACTGCCAGGATCAGCTGCTCGCCGTTCCGCAGCATTGTCAGTGCCTCGTACTTGCCCTGCAGCAGGACCCGGCGCAGCAGGGGCGCCGGCTGCTGGGCCTCCTGCATTGCTGCGGTGCTCATCGGATGTCCTTTCCCGAGATATCCAAAAAGACGTCTTCAAGGCTACGCGCCTGAAGGCTCATCGAGGCGGGCATGATTCCCTTCGCCTCCCACCACCGGGCCAGGGCGGAGAGGTGCCGGGGCGTCAGGGCGCCGGTGATGGTGTAGCTGCCGGCACGGGGTTCGGAAACGTCCACGTCATCCGGCAAAGCGGCTGCCAGGTCCAGCCCGGGCGGGGCTTCGAACACCAGCGTCCGGATGTGCCCGCCGTCCTGGTCCGCAACGGGGCTGCGCTGCAGCAGTTCCTGCACGGTCCCTTCGGCAACGTTGCGGCCGCCGTCGATGATGTACACGTAGTCCGCCAGGCGCTGGGCGTCGTCCATCAGGTGGGTGGTGAGGATGATCCCCATCCCACTGTCACGCAACTCGGCGATCAGGTCGAACACCAGCTGCCGGGACTGCGGGTCCAGTCCGGCACTGGGCTCGTCCAGGAACAATACTTCGGGCCTGCCCACCAGGGCGGCGGCGAGTGCCAGGCGCTGTTTCTGGCCGCCGGACAGCCTGCGCACGCTGGTCCGGCTGAAGGAGTCGATGCCCAGCCTGCCCACCAGGTCTTCCAGCGGCCACGGGCGGGCGTACAGCCCGGCGATGTGCCGCAGCAGCGGCAGGGGCCGGGCCGACGGCGGGAGGCCGCCGTCTTGCAGCATCACGCCGACGCGGGACCGGAGGTCAGCGCCTGCCGCCGCCGGGTCCTGGCCCAGCAGCGAGATGGTGCCGCCACTGCGCTTTTGCAGGCCCTGGGCGCATTCGAGGGTGGTGGTTTTTCCGGCACCGTTGGCGCCGAGGAGGGCGGTTACCTGTCCGCGCTCGGCAACGAGTGAAACGCCGCTGACAACCCTGAGCATCTTTCCGTCCAGGCTGGAAAGGGGGCCGACGTCCTTGATGAGCCCATGGATGGACAGAACGGGGGACTGGGGGGATCGCACCACAGTATTCTACGGGATGTAGTATTTAGCACCGTCCCCCGGGCCTGTGCAGCTGCCTGGCATAGGTCAGCCTGCCCTTACTGGAGTGCGGGACTAAATTACGACATGATTGTGTTGTGTATTCCATGACCAACGCTACTGCCGTGCCTGCGCCCGGGCCTGTGGCTGATGCCGACGAGCGCACCCGGGACCGGGTCCTCGCTGCCGTCCTGGAGCACGGGCCCGTCAGCGCGGCCGAACTGGGCGACATGCTGGGATTCACCCCGGCCGCCGTCCGGCGCCACCTGGACCACCTCTCGCGTGCGGGCGTCATCGAGGTCAAGCGGGTGGCCAAGCCCGGCGCGGGTGCCGGCCGTCCGGCCCGCCGCTACGTCCTCAGTTCACAGGGCCAGTCCAGCCTGGGCAACGACTACCTGGACATCGCCGCCCTTGCGCTCCAGCAGCTGCAAAAGATGGCAGGCCCGGACGCGGTGCGCGCCTTCGCCGAGGAGCGCTTTGCGGACATGGAGCGGCGCTACGCACCCGAAATCGAGCAGGCCGGCCCGGACATCCGGGACCGCGCCACCGCACTCGCAGCGGCGCTGACCCGCGACAACTTCGTGGCCTCCGCTGCGTCCATCGAGGCAAAGGCACCGCTGCCCGCGGCGCTTTCCAGCGTGCAGCTCTGCCAGGGCCACTGCCCCATCCAGCAGCTCGCCGCCCGCTTCCCGGTGTTCTGCGACGTCGAGACCGAAGTCTTTTCAAGGCTGGTGGGCGTTGACGTCCGCCGCCTCTCCACGCTGGCCCGCGGCGGCCACGTCTGCACCACACATATTCCTACAGGCAGGCTGCCTGCCAAACCGGCCACGGTGCCGGCGGCAGCCCCCGCCAGCCTGGACGAAGTAATCAACCATCAGCAAGAAAGGCCGTGATGACGGACCAACTATCAGAGAAAGCAGTCGCCGAAAACACTGTGATCTCGGAGATTCTGGAAAAGAATCCCGAGCTCCACGGCATCGGCAACTACGAGTACGGCTGGGCTGACAAGAACGATGTCGGCGCCAACGCCCGCCGTGGGCTCAACGAAGAGGTAGTCCGGGACATTTCGGCGAAGAAGAGCGAGCCGGAATGGATGCTCGACCTGCGCCTGAAGGGCCTGAAGTATTTCGACCGCAAGCCCATGCCCACCTGGGGCGCGGACCTCTCCGGCATCGACTTCGACAACATCAAGTACTTCGTGCGCTCCACCGAGAAGCAGGCTGCCACCTGGGAAGACCTGCCCGAGGACATCAAGAACACGTATGACAAGCTGGGCATCCCCGAGGCCGAAAAGCAGCGCCTTGTTTCGGGTGTTGCCGCCCAGTACGAGTCTGAGGTTGTTTACCACCAGCTGCGGGAGGACCTTGAGCGGCAGGGTGTCATCTTCCTGGACACCGACACCGCGCTGAAGGAACACCCGGAGATCTTCCAGGAGTACTTCGGCACCGTCATCCCGGTAGGCGACAACAAGTTCGCCTCGCTGAACACCTCCGTCTGGTCCGGCGGCTCGTTCGTGTACGTCCCCAAGGGCGTCCACGTGGAGATCCCCCTGCAGGCCTACTTCCGCATCAACACGGAAAACATGGGCCAGTTCGAACGCACGCTGATCATCGCCGACGAGGACTCCTACGTCCACTACATCGAAGGCTGCACAGCGCCGATCTACACCTCGGACTCGCTGCACTCCGCCGTCGTGGAGATCATCGTCAAGAAGGGCGCCCGCGTCCGGTACACCACCATCCAGAACTGGTCGAACAACGTCTACAACCTGGTGACCAAACGTGCCATCTGCGAAGCAGGCGCCACCATGGAATGGATCGATGGAAACATCGGCTCCAAGGTCACCATGAAGTACCCGGCCGTGTACCTCGTAGGCGAAGGGGCCAAGGGCGAGACCCTGTCCATCGCCTTCGCCGGCGAGGGCCAGCACCAGGACACCGGCTCCAAGATGGTGCACATCGCGCCGAACACCAAGAGCTCGATCATCTCCAAGTCCGTTGCCCGTGGTGGCGGCCGCGCCGCCTACCGCGGCCTGGTCCAGATCCGGGAAGGAGCCAAGCATTCGGCCAACACCGTGCGCTGCGACGCCCTCCTGGTGGACACCATTTCCCGGTCTGACACCTACCCGTACATCGACATCCGCGAGGACGATGTCCAGCTGGGACACGAGGCCACCGTTTCCCGCGTCAGCGAGGAACAGCTGTTCTACCTCATGTCCCGCGGCATGCCCGAGGACGAGGCCATGGCCATGATCGTGCGCGGCTTCATTGAGCCGATCGCCCGCGAACTGCCCATGGAATACGCCCTCGAGCTGAACCGCCTCATCGAACTCCAGATGGAAGGATCCGTCGGTTAATGACTGCCGAAGCAACTACCGAAAAGGCGCGCGTCGGCGCACCGTCGATCGCCGGTTTCACCGAGGAGGGCGAGCACCTCGTCGCCTCCAAGGTGGACCGCCACCACAGCCACGGCACACAGGTCATGGCCTCCCGCGCCGAGCGGCTCACCAGCCATGACGTGGCCGATTTCGCCCTGCCCAACGGCCGGGAAGAGGAATGGCGCTTCACCCCGGTGCGTGAACTGGCCAACCTGCTGTCCGATACCCCGTCGGAGGCCGGCGCCCTTGGCGTTACGGTCGAGGCACCTGCAGCCGTGGTCCAGCGGACCCTCCGCGCAGGTGAGGCCCCCCGTGGCGCCACCCTCGTCCCCGCCGACCGTGCCGCCGTCGTGGCTTCCGCGAACGCCGGCGACGCCCAGCTCATCTCCATCCCGGCGAACGCCGAGTTGGACGAGCCGGTGCGCCTGGTCCTGACCGGCAACGGCGCAGGCCGCCGGACCAACTCCCACGTGGTGATCGAAGCCGGAGTCAACAGCCGCTCCGTCGTGATCATCGAGCACGACGGCACCTCAGACCACAACGGCAACGTTGAGGTCCTGGTTCGCGAAGGCGCCCACCTCACGGTGGTTTCCCTGCAGCTCTGGGGGGACGACGCCAAGCACCTGGCACAGCATGACGCCGAGGTTGCCAAGGACGCCGTGTACAAGCACATTGCCGTAACTCTTGGCGGCAAGATCGTGCGCCTGAACTCCAACGTCCGCTTCGCCGGGGAAGGCGCCGAGACACAGCTCCTGGGCCTTTACTACGCCGATGCAGGCCAGCACCTGGAGCACCGTTCCTTCGTGGACCACAACGTGGCCAACTGCAAGTCCAACGTCCTCTACAAGGGCGCGCTGCAGGGCAAGGGTGCGCACACGGTCTGGGTTGGCGACGTGCTGATCCAGAAGCAGGCCGAGGGCACCGACTCCTACGAGAAGAACCAGAACCTGGTCCTGACTGACGGCTGCCGCGCGGACTCCGTGCCCAACCTCGAGATCGAGACCGGCCTGATCGAGGGTGCCGGCCACGCCAGCGCCACCGGCCGGTTCGACGACGAGCACCTGTTCTACCTGATGGCCCGCGGCATCCCCGAGGATGTTGCCCGCCGCCTGGTGGTCCGCGGCTTCCTGAACGAGATCATCCAGCAGATCAAGGTCCCGGCCCTCGAAGAGCGCCTGACCGATGCCGTGGAACGCGAACTCGCGGCAATCGACTACTAGAGACAGGCAGGCAGGAACGTATGAGCGGCAAACCCAAGGGTGAGCTGGTGTGCAGCGCCAATGACATCCAGGTCAAGCAGGCGCTGCGCATCCTGGTGGACGGCTACCCCGTAGCCGTGGTCCGGGACTCGATGGGGGACATCCACGCCATCGGTGACACCTGCTCGCACGCGGACATTTCCCTGTCCGAAGGCGACGTGGAAGGTTGCGCCATCGAGTGCTGGGGGCATGGTTCCCAGTTCGACCTGCGCAGCGGCCAGCCGCTCCAGCTCCCCGCCTACGATCCCGTGCCGGTCTTCGCCGTCGAACTCGACGGGGACGACGTCTACGTGGACGTCACCAACGTTTTGAACGGCGCAGCAGTAGACAACTACTGAGCGCCCGCAGCACCAGACTTACGAGCGAAAAGAAAGAAGAGCATGTCAACTCTTGAGATCAAGGACCTGCACGTCAGCATTGAGACGGAACAGGGCACCAAGGAGATCCTGAAGGGCGTCAGCCTGACCATCAGGACCGGCGAGACGCACGCCATCATGGGCCCCAACGGCTCGGGCAAGTCCACCCTCGCGTCCACCATTGCAGGGCACCCCCGCTACACCGTCACCCGTGGCACCATCACGCTGGACGGCGAAGACGTGCTGGCCATGAGTGTTGACGAGCGCGCCCGCGCCGGCGTCTTCCTGGCCATGCAGTACCCGGTGGAGGTTCCGGGCGTCACCATGACCAACTTCCTGCGCACGGCCAAGACCGCCATCGACGGCCAGGCGCCTGCCCTGCGCACCTGGACCAAGGACGTCAAGGCCGCCATGGAGAAGCTGCGCATCGACGCCGACTTCGCCCAGCGCAACGTCAACGAAGGCTTCTCCGGCGGCGAAAAGAAGCGCGTGGAGATCCTGCAGCTGGAGCTCTTCAAGCCCAAGTTCGCCGTCCTGGACGAGACCGACTCCGGCCTGGACGTGGACGCGCTCAAGATTGTGTCCGAGGGCGTCAACCGTGCGCACTCCGAGGGAAACATGGGCACGCTGCTCATCACGCACTACACCCGCATCCTGCGCTACATCAAGCCTGACTTCGTGCACGTGTTCGTGGACGGACAGGTTGTCGAGGAGGGCGGCCCCGAGCTGGCCGACCGCCTCGAGGAAGAAGGCTACGACCGTTACGCCAAGGGCGCCGGCGCAGCCACCATCGCGGCTGCCGCCGCAGCACAGGCCTAGTAAGGACTTGTCATGACCGAAATCAAGCCGGGCCGCACGGCCCTGGAGGACGTCGAAGAGGCGCTCAAGGACGTCATCGACCCTGAGCTTGGCGTCAACGTGGTGGACCTGGGCCTCCTGTACGGCCTGAAGTACTCCGATGACGACGGTGCGCTCCTGATCGACATGACGCTCACCACCGCAGCCTGCCCGCTCACCGACGTGCTCGAGGAGCAGGTGGGCCAGGCCCTGGACGGCGTCGTTGACGACTGGCGCCTCAACTGGGTCTGGATGCCGCCTTGGGGTCCCGAGCGGATCACCGATGACGGCAAGGACCAGATGAGGGCCCTCGGCTTCAACATCT
The DNA here is from genome assembly GCF_057747955.1 of Arthrobacter sp. SDR-2R. NCBI lineage: Bacteria > Bacillati > Actinomycetota > Actinomycetes > Micrococcales > Micrococcaceae > Arthrobacter > Arthrobacter sp. SDR-2R. The sequence continues at coordinate 2,717,312 of NZ_CM173231.1, read as the reverse complement.
AGAAAAAAGTACGACGACGGCCGGTCACCATTCCCGCGAAAGGTGACCGGCCGTCGTCGTACCCCGTTCCATCGAGGTTAGAGGCTGGCGGCGCTGAAGGTGTCGCACTGCTTGATGTCGCCGGTCTGGTAGCCCCGGCTGAACCACCGCTGGCGTTCCTCACTGGAGCCGTGTGTCCAGCCTTCGGGGGAGACACGTCCGGTGGCTGCCTTCTGGATCCGGTCATCGCCCACTGATGCGGCCGCCGACAACGCGTCGTTGACGTCCTGCTGGGTGAGCGGTTCCAGGTAGGGCTGCCCGGTGGACGGGTCCGGCGTGGTGGATGCGTACTTGGCCCACAGGCCTGCATAGCAATCCGCCTGCAGTTCCGTACGGACGGAACCGGACTCCGGTCCCTGCGGGTCCTGCTGCGCCCGCTGCAGATCGCCCAGCAGGTTCTGGACGTGGTGGCCGAACTCGTGCGCCACTACGTATTCCTGGGCCAGAGGTCCGCCTGAGGAACCGAACCGGTCCACGAGTTCCTGGAAGAAACCGGGATCAAAGTAGGCGGTAGTGTCCGTGGGGCAGTAGAAGGGCCCTACTTCGGAGGTTGCGGCCCCGCACCCGGTGTTGGTGCCGCCGCTGAAGATCACGGCCTCCGGGCGGGGGTACTGCACGTTGTACTGCTTCAGGTAGCCGGGCCAGAACGCATTGAGGCTGTTCACCGTGCCGGTGATCCGGCAGTCCAGGCGGGCATCGGCGTCCGCTCCGGTGGTGCAGGCCGGTGCCGTGCCCTGGGACTGTCCGCCGGCACCGTTGTCCACCAGCCCGCCGAGCATGTTCGGGTTGATTCCCAGCAGGAGCGCAACGAGCAGCACCAGGCCGCCGCCGATTCCGCCGCCGATTTTCACGCCGGTGCCCATGCCCCTACGGTCCTGGACCTGGGAAGGATCAAGCTGCACGTTGTCATTGAAACTCATATCGTCACAATACCCGCGGGCCGGGGGCTCAACCCGTGGCGGCAGGTAAAGTTGGTCCGTGCCTTTCCTCGACAAGATCCAGCTCTGGGCTGGGCAACGGCCGCAGGACACTGCCGTGGTGATCGCGGGCCGGCGACTGGACTGGGCGGAGCTGCTGGATGCCGCCGCGGGTCTGGTGCCGGAGATGAAGTCCGTCAGTACCCTGTGCGAGTCCAATTCGGTGGACTTTGCCGTGAAGTTCGCAGCCGCCGTGGCCGGCGGCCGCCAGTGCGCGGTCCTGGACCCTTCGTGGCCCGCACCGCTGCAGGAGGATATTGTCCGGCGGGTGGAGGCATGCGCCGTTCCGGCCCAGGTCTCCCCGGACGACGTGCTGGCCGACGGCCCGCCTGGCTCCAGCTTCCTCATCGGCCTCACTTCCGGCACTACGTCTGTACCCAAGGCGTTTACCCGCTCCCGGCGGTCATGGCAGCAGTCCTTCGACGCTTCAATCGAGTTTTTCGGGCTTCGCCAGGACGACGTCACCCTTGCGCCCGGGCCGCTGGCTGCCAGCCTGAACCTCTATGCCCTGGCCGAATGCCTCTACGCCGGATCCGAGTTCCAAACACTGGAGACGTTCGACGTCGGCGACGTCCACGCTGCCATCACCCACGACCGGGTCACCCGGCTGGTCCTGGTGCCCACCATGCTGCGGATGCTCAGCGAACGGGGGATGACAGGGTGCGTGGACGCCTCCGGAATCCGCACCATCATCTGTGCAGGCTCCAAACTCGATGCCCGCACCCTGGAAGCGGCACGGCGCTGGGCGCCGAACGCCACCATTTATGAGTACTACGGGGCCTCCGAGCTGAGCTTCGTCTCCGGCCTGGGCCTGGCCGCGGGACAGGTTCCGGCGGCGGGCGGTACGGGAATCGGGCGGCCCTTTCCCGGCGTGGACGTCCGGATCCTGGATGACGACGGCGGAGAGGTTCCGGATGGCGGCTACGGCAACATCTGCGTCCGCAGCGGCATGGTGAGCAACGGTTACCTGTGGGGCGACGACGGCGAGGCGCTGCGGTCCTTCGGCGACTGGTACACGGTGGGGGACCAGGGCTACCTTCTGGACGGCGAGCTGCACATCCTTGGCCGGCGCGCGGACATGATCCTTACCGCCGGAAGGAACGTCTACCCGCACGAGGTGGAACTGGCCCTGGCGGCAGTCCCGGGTGTGGCGGCAGCGGTGGCCGCCGGCGTGCCTGACGATCTGCGCGGCCAGCGCGTGGTGGCGGGAGTGGTTGCATCCCATGGCGGGCTGACGGCCACGCAGTTGCGCGCCGGCCTGGAGGATATCCTGTCCCGGCACAAGCGGCCCCTGCAGTACTACCTCCTGCCGGAACTTCCCACCACGGACCGCGGCAAGGTCAGCCGGAACCTGCTGCTGGAGTGGATCAACACCCGGGATCCCAGGGTACGGCCCCTTGGTGGCTGACGCGGTGCACGCTGAGCTCCTGCCACCGGACCGCCAGCCGGTGATCATCGCCGCCCGCCGCACCCCGGTGTGCCCGGTCAACGGAGCCCTGCGCACCCTGCGGGCACATGAACTCCTGGCCCCGGTGCTGCGCGCGCTCGTCTCCGAACTGTCCTTGGATCCGGACTCCGTTGCCGACGTCGTGATCGGCAACGCGGTGGGCGGCGGCGGAAACGTGGCCCGGTTGGCCTTGCTGGAGGCGGGTCTGCCCGTCACCGTACCCGGGATCACCGTGGACCGGCAGTGTGGCTCAGGACTGGACGCCATCGTCCTCGCGGCCCGGCTCGTGGCGGCAGGAGGCAGCCCCGTTTACCTGGCTGGGGGAGTGGAGAGCACCAGCACCGCGCCCCTGCGCGCCAACCGGAGGGACGACGGCGGCCCGGAGTTTTACGCCCGCGCCCAGTTTGTGCCGGCCAGCTACGGCGATCCGGACATGGGTACCGCCGCGGAAACGGTGGCCGCGGAATACGGAGTCGGCAGGGACCGCCAGGATGCCTTCGCCCTTGCCAGCCACCGGAAGGCCCTCACGGCGACCCGGGACCGGCGTTTCGCGGGCGAACTCGTGCCACTGGCCACCGCTGCCGGGACCGTCTCCGTCGATGGCGGCCCGCGGGCCGGCCTGACCCCCGCCATCATGGCAAGGTTCCCGGCCGCCTTCGTGCCGGGAGGAACCGTTACCGCCGGAAACTCCTGCTTCGACGCGGACGCCGCCGCCGCCGTCGTCATCACCTCCCTGGAGCGCGCACGCCGGCTGGGGGCACGCGACGGCCTGGTGGTGCGCGGCACCGGCACAGCCGGCGTGGCCCCCCAGGTACTGGGGATCGGTGCTGCCCCTGCCGCGCGGGAGGTGCTGGCCCGTGCCGGGGTGTCAGCCGGCGAGGTGGACCTGGTGGAATTCAATGAGGCGTTCGCGTCGCAGGCACTTGCCTGCCTGGACCAGCTTGGCATCGATCCCGAGCGGGCAAACCTCGACGGCGGTGCGTTGGCTCTGGGGCATGCCTACGGTGCGTCCGGGGCCGTCCTGGTGACGCGGCTGCTGGCCCAGGCGAGGGGCGCCGGCACGCCGGGAACCCTGGGGCTGGCGATGATCAGCATGGCGGGCGGCATGGGGACCGCGGCACTGCTGGAGTACCGGCAGCTGGCGCCAGCCTGATCTTCAGGGGGGCTGTGTCAGTCCTCGGCCTCGCCGAGGCCGCGGGCGGCGAGCGCTTCGCCGGTTTGGCGGGCGTAGGCCACGGAGGTGATGAACACGGGCAGGATCAATGCGCGCGGGTTGCGCTCCAGGCCCCGTGCCCGGGCGGAATCGCGGACGTCGGCGAACGTGCCGGCAATGAACGGGATGCTGCGGAGCATGATGCCAATAGTCAGGGCGAAGCGTTCAGGATCAGCGCCGAGCCTCCTGAACGGACGCGCCAGCCGGACAACGCCATCCAGGAGCTGTTGAATGGGTGTGGTGGCGGTGAGCAGGGACGCCGCCACCACGCAGACCAGGATGTTCAGGACGATCCGCGCCGCAGTGGGGCCGCCGAGCTGCCACCACTGGAAGAACCCGATGGCCAACAGCACTGGAGCCAGCGGCCGGACGGCTCCCCAGATCCGTCTCGCGCCGGCGCCTGCCAACAGGAACAGTCCGGTGAGCATGGCCAGCACGGCAGCGGAGATGCGCCAATCCACGATGACGAAGGACGCCAGGCCGCAGGCAAACACAAGCCCGAACTTCAGCGCCAGCGGTGCGCGGTGAAGAAGGGAGTTGCCTGGCACGTAATTGGCCAGGAGGAATCCGTGGCCCCTCACGGAGCGTCCCTGCCTGCCGGATTCAGCCCCTGCAGGCACCACGAACGGTAGGCTGCCACGGCTTCGCCAGGGGCGCCGTCGAATGCCACGCGGCCTGCTTCGATGACCAGGACGCGGTCCATTTCCAGTGCCAGGTCCAGGTCATGGGTGGACATGATGATCTGCTGGTCCAGGTTGGCCAGCGTCCGGCGGAGCAGCTCACGGTTGCGCAGGTCAAGGAGGGTGGAGGGTTCATCCAGGACCAGGACCGCAGGGTTCACTGCGAGCACGGCGGCGAGCGCCATGAGCTGGCGCTCACCGCCGGACAGCTCGTAGATGCTCTGGTCGGCCAGGTGCAGGAGCCCCAGCCGTTCGAGCGCCTGGCCGGCCTGGCGGCGCCGCTCGGGGCCGTTTTTCACGGAACGGCGCAGGGAAAGCTCCACATCCTCCCTGCCGGTGGGCATCACCAGCTGGGAGAGGGGATCGGTGAAGACGAAGCCGACGTTCCGCCTGACTTTCCGCACGGCACGCACTGTATCGTCGCCGTCGACCGTCACCGTGCCGGTGGTGGGCTGGATGAGCCCGTTGACCAGGCGCAGCAGCGTTGACTTGCCCGAGCCGTTGGCGCCGATGACGCCCACGCGTGCCTCCTCCAGCCGGAGGGTCACCGCGTCAAGGAGGACTTTGGGCTGTGCGGAGTTCTCCGTTTCGACGGCGACGGACGCCTGGTCAAAGGTCACTGCGGGCATGGCGGGAGGTCCTAGGCGCTTTCGGACGCGGCGGTACGCCGGCGCGCGCGGCGGACCAGGACGTCGGGGAAGGCGCGGTGAAGGGCGACGGCGATCGCGGCGGCGAGGACATTCTTGATGATGTCGCCCGGGTAGAAGACCAGGTCGCTCAGGAAGGCCTGCTCCAGGGTGGCCTTGGAGTTCAGCGCGATGCCCAGGATGCCCAGCGAGTGCACAACCACGATGCTCGTGGCCGTGGCAGCCACGAAGAACCAGAGGGCGCGGGCCTTGGTGGTGCGTTTGATCACCACGGTGGCCAGCCATCCCACGACGCCTGCGGCGATGGGGAAGGCGATGATGTAGCCGGCCGAGGGTCCGGCGAGGATGCCCAGGCCGCTGCGGCCCTGGCTGAAGATGGGCAGGCCGGCCAGGCCAAGGAGCGTGTAAAGCCCGACGGCGGCGAACCCGCGGGCGGGGCCCAGCACCAGTCCGGTGAGCATGACGGCCAGGGTCTGGAAGGTGATGGGGACGCCGAAGCCGTTCAGGGCCAGTCCGGGCACCAGGGCTGCGCCGGCCACGAGGGCGGCAAAAACGGCGATCAGCCCAAGGTCAGTGCCGTTCCAGCGGCGGCGCTCCGTCCGCGGGCCGTTCTTGGGGGTGGTCTCGGTATTGCTCATGGTGGTCCTGTCGGGGTTGTACAAGCGGAATCTAATGTACAGCCGACGCTACCGGGGTGGATCACCGCCCATTTTGTAGGGGATCTACTAAACCGGGCCGCGCCTGCCTCGGGCTGGGCACAAAGAGCCCTCGGTCACGGGTCTTGTCGCTTCTTCCGGCGCGTGAGGCCCCCACTGTTGATCGTACCGACGAGGCTCCTATCCACTGGTGGCTGCACCTCTTCCACCGAACGGTTGTCAGACTTTGTTGCGGGAGTCTCCCGGCTTCTGGGTCTCGGGGGAGAACCCCAGGAGCAGGTGACGACACCGGCGGCGCCAGGGCGTGGCCCCCGTCCTACCGGCCTCACGTCGAATCGTGTAGGCGCCGCAGGCGCAGCTGGCCGGCGCGCATCCCACTGCCATGCCGGCGTACCTTGGTCCTCATGCCCCCATCTGCTCCGACGTCTCGAAACCGTCCAGAAAACCACCGGTTTTGAGACGATTTGATGTGTAGCGGTTAGGGCACCCCTGATTCTGTTGATCGAAGCAACACCCAATCCAGGGAGTTCCTTCGATGTATCAACAGTTCGATTCGCCCACCGGTGTCAGGTTTCTTGCTCTCATAAAGGAGGGCAAGAGTTTCAGATTATCAGTACGGGTGACCGGAGTCGGTAAGGAGACGGGTTACCGGTGGCTGCGTGATGAGTACCTCCGATTCCGCAGCAAAGGCCTCGACCACGTAGCTGCCCAGGTCGAACTGGGATTCACGTCACGCAATGCCGAGAAATGGAACGAACGCTTCCTGAGAAGCTCCGGGCGCCATCACTTCCAAGTCGACCCAGCTGTTGAGGAAGCGTTCTGGTCCTCATACTCCACCGGCATGAGCGTATTGGCTGCTGCAACATCAGCAGGCGTAAAGCACACGACAGGGTACCGGTGGGTCTACCGGCGTTTCATCGCTCTGCGAAGTGGACTTCCGCTGGCAGAGGTTGTCGATGCGTTACGACTGTCCCCGGGGACAACCGTTAGATGGGAAGCCCAACGGAGAAAAGAACTGGAAGCCGAAAAAGCACGTCTGCTGAAAGCCGAGCGGGAAGCGATTCGGACCGCGAGGATCGTTGCCGAGAGGGTTGCAGCTCCTTTGTCTCCAGCACAAAAGCGACGCGCGTTACGGGAGACACGATATTGGGAGTTGGTGGGCTCCGGTGCTTCCAATGCTGCCGCCTGCAGGATGTTGGGCGTGAGCAGGGTTATCGGGACAAGGCTTCGGAACCAGAGGGCGCAACAGCCACGGGCCAGCCTCAAACCACCATCGGGCAGGTACTTGTGCCTGCGCGAGAGGCTTCAAATGGCGGACCTGCTCCGCTTGGGATGTTCTCTGCGGCAAATTGGCAGGGAGCTGGGGAGGCATGCCTCGACCATCAAACGGGAGCTTGACCGGCACCGTGATCCCCGGGGGCGCTACTTGCCCCATATCGCCGATCACGAAGCGCGCAGCCAGCGACGTCGGCCGAGGGATCGGAAATTGCACGCTAATCCACGCCTGCACGCACTGGTGCAAACAAAGCTAACCAGTCACTGGTCGCCGGAGCAGATCTGCGGGTGGTTGGCGCTGGAATTTCCCGCTGAACCAGCGCTGCGGCTCTGTCCGGAGACAATCTACCAAGCACTATTGTTCGGCGATCATGGCGGGCTAAGAACGGCTGGCAAGCCACGCCTGCGCACAGGGCGAAAGATTCGTAAGCACCGCTGGCGGACAGGATCAGGTCATGGTTCCGTCGTGAAGAACATGACGATGATTCACGAAAGACCGCCAGAGGTTGATGCCAAAGAAGAGGCCGGCCACTGGGAAGGTGACCTCATCGTGGGGGTTGGTTCCGCATCCGCTATGGTCACCTTACGGGAACGAAAGACCCACTACGGAATCATCATCAACCTTCCGCACGGACACACCGCAGCGCAGACCAACCAAGCGATCATCGCTGCCTTCTCAGGCTTGCCGGCTCACCTGAAGCAGACACTGACTTGGGACCAAGGCGTGGAAATGGCCCGTCATCAGGAATTAGCGGCCGCTACCGGACTGCGGATCTACTTCGCGGAGCGGTCCAGCCCCTGGCAACGCGGCGCGAATGAGAACTTTAATGGCCTCGCGCGCCAATACTTCCCAAAGGGTACGGATCTCTCCGTCCATTCAGAGGTCCACGTCAAACAGGTCTGCGTCGAGCTGAACAGCAGGCCACGCAAAAGCCTCGGCTACCTCACTCCGGCAGCAATCTTTCAATTCTCGACGGACGGATAGGCTCCCGCGCCAAGAGCCTCCAGCTGCCGACTGGCGACGCCTCTCTCGCGTCCCGTCAGTCTGCCCCTATCCTCCGGTTCACAACGTGGCCTGCAGTGGCAGCACTCTTCAGTAGATCTTCAAGGCGATTCCTAAAAGACTGTTCTGCGCCGAAAAAAGTTCGGTCCGTCAAACGCCACCCGAAAGTGTCAAAAGCGCGTGCCTGAAGCTTGCACCCGTCATCGATTGCTGTCGCCGTAACCTCCAGGGCAACTGGAAGAACTTTCTCGCCTGAAAGGAGGTTTCCGAGGATCCTATAAAACCAATTAGAGCCAGCACGGATACGTACCGCTCCGCCGTCGATTTCAACCTTCGCGCGTGACTTAGCGAACGATCCCGCAATGGCTTCGATGGCGGCGCTGGCACCTAAGGGCGATCGCCAGTGCTCAGTTATCTCCACGATTGGTTTTCCCTTGTAACCATCAAGGCCCACGACAACGCCCCCTTCATTGCGGAAGGACGTGTTCTTTGGACGTCCCGGTACCGAATCTACAGGCGATCTTTCTAATGAGGGATAACCTCTTTGCGCAGCCTATCCAGGGGGCCGTTCTATAGCTCCCCTTCGTACTCTCGTAGACTTCAACCACAGGGCGACAGAGCCCGAAAGTAGCCCGTTGTTGCGTCGACCACTTGAATCCGCCGCACCTTCACCGTGCAATCATCGTGCGGGGTAAACGTGCATAGGGAGGCCAGCAACGGTGCCGAGGGAAGAATCTTGCGTGGCCGCGCGCTCGGCCACCGGCTTACGGGCGGTACATCGTCACTTCCCCAGGCTGAGCCAATGCGCACTGAGATATCCCTGCTCGTCGTCGTGACAGGATCGACTAATGAACCTAACACCACTTCCAGACGTTCGTGCGGAGCAGGGAAGCGCGTCCGCACGGGACGCGGCCGGAATCTGGGCTCGCGCTACCGCTCTGCGGGATCAACTCCCCGTAATTCCAGCGGTCGACGACAAACTGCCGGGTATTGAATCAGCGCTTGCCCTTGACGGGGCGCTGCTACTAATGGCCCGTACTGGTGATCGCGCGATGGCGTTCTCGATCGTCGTTCCTCGACTGGATGTTTTGGAAGTGCTCTATCTAGCAGTTGACCCGGAAGCCTGGGGCAACGGTCTTGCGCGCCAACTCCTTGATCATGTCCGACGCCACTCGCTGGACGTGCAGATTTCTATGGAGCTTTGGGTTATCGCTGACAACACGAGAGCCATCGCCTCCTACGAAAGTGCCGGCTGGATTCCAACGTCCGACGTTAAGGTTCGCAACTCGCCGGGCCGGCCGGAACGACGCTACATCCTGTCCCCGTAAGGGATCGTCAACCGGACGGCTGTGAGAAGCTGAGCGAGTGATTCTGGAGCACGCGATCCTCCCCGTCCGTACCGGCAGCGAGTCGGATTTCGAAGAGGCATTCCGGGTGGCGCGACCTCTGATCAGCAGGCAGCCGGGGTTCCGCAGTCTTTCGATTTCGCGGTCGATCGAGTCCCCAAACGTGTACCTTCTCCTCGTTGAGTGGGATTCGATGGAAGCTCACACCGACGGCTTCCGTGGGTCCGCCGACTACGAGCAATGGAAGGGCCTGCTGCACCATTTCTACGACCCGTTCCCGGTCGTTGAGCACTTCACAACGGTGCGGTAGCCGATCCCCTTGCGGACAGCCAAACTCGTCCCCTGGTCCGTCTGGATCTGTCTCATGACTCGGGTAAGTAAGAGTCCCGGTGTTTCGAGGTGCAGAGGCCTTCGAGGCACCGAATGGGCCCAATTGAATGGGCCGCTGCCCCTCAGTCGGATCCATACCCGGACGGTCGCCTTTGGTGAAGAACACGATCCTGCACGAACGTCCATCGCCTCATAACAGAGTGCAGCGAGATGCTTGGTTGGCCCGGGGCCATGCTGACCCGACGTCGGGTATTCAGCGCCTGGTCTCGTACCTGGTCAGCAGCACGCCGTCGGGAAACGGCCGGGTCTCCACCAGGCTCAGGTTTACCCAGTTGTCCAGGGCGGTGAAGAACGGCGTGCCGCCGCCCACCAGGACCGGATGGGTGACGAGCACGTAGTCGTCGATCAGCCCGGCCCGCATGGCCGCCCCGGCGAGTGTGGCACCGCTGATGTCCATGGCGCCGCCGTCGCCGGCCTTGAGCCGGGTGATTTCGGTGACCGCGTCGCCGGTGACCAGGCGGGTGTTCCAGCCGACCGTGCTGATAGTCGAGGAGAACACTGCCTTCGGCATCTCCCGCCAGCGGTGGGCGAACTCGATCTGCGCCGGTGTGGCGCCAGGCTGCTGGTCGGCAGTCGGCCAGTGGGAGCTCATGGTCTCCCACAGTTTGCGCCCGTACAGCGCCAGCCCGGTCACCGCAACCCGGTCCGACCACCATTGGAACAGCTCGTCGCTCGGTACGCCCCAGCCGAGGTTGTCCCCGGGCGCGGCAATGTAGCCATCCACGCTCATGTTCATGGCGAAGGTGAGGTTGCGCATGGCGATAGTCTCCCGTCGTTTGGTATTCGCTGTACAGACCGGCGGTTGACGGAGGTGGACCCGTGTGCGCTCCGCAGGCGATAGGAAGTGCCGGAACGGATCACGAGCGGTAGTCCATACACCGCTGCAAACATCCAGCAGAACTGTCAATTCAGACGTAAATGGTTTCGTGCTGAAAATGCTTTTTAGCAGGCCTCCACAAAATTGAAGTCTATGCAATAACAATGTGGAACTGCTGTGGAAACCCGAAGAATACGTTCCTTTTGCCGTGTAGGGGCAGGGATTAGGGGGAGCCCGGGATTGTTTCGGATGCCCCCAGCAATGACACTGAACGAACTGATAATTGGCGGTGGCATTGGACTCCGGGGAGCTAAATTGATTTATAGTCCGTTTTTCCACAGGGGCGAGCGTGGCAGTAGTTCCAGAAGGGCCGCGCTTTTCCAATTGCTAGGACTTGATCGCTTGGCTTGCGGCCTCCTGACAGCGATGTTGGTTGTGCTGGCTGCTCTGGCAGTGCCGGTCCCGGCGTCGGCTGCCACCGGTGATGTTGGCGTTGAAGGTCCATCGCATACAGGAACGGACAGTCCCACGGGCACCAAGCGGGCCACCAGTTCGCTGTGGTTCACCGACGGCTCCTGGTGGGGCAACCTGTGGAGTTCGGCCACGTCGGATTTCCACATCTTCAGGTTCAATGCCGCGACGGGTTCCTGGGTGGATACGGGTGTGGCAACTGATCCCCGCCCAAGCACCCACCACGACGTGTTGTGGGACGGGAAGACGCTGTATGTGGCCAGCTACCGGTTCGTTAACGACGAGCTGCCGGCTGAGCCCAACTACCCCACAACATTGCGCCGCTACAGCTATGACTCGAGCACCAAAAAGTACAGCCTGCTGAGTTCCACCCAGATCAACAACTCCAAAGTTGAGGTCCTGACCATCGATAAGGACACCACTGGCAGGGTCTGGGCCACGTGGCAGCAGGGAAACAGGATCTACCTCAACGTGACCGCCACGGACGGCAAAACGTGGGGAACCCCCTTCCAGCATCCGGCATCGATGAGCAACGTCTCCGTGGATGACACGTCGGCCGTTATCGCGTTCGACGGGAAGATGGGCGTCATGTGGAGCCGGCAGGTCGGCGACTCCACCGATGGCATGTACTGGAGCTACCACGTCGACGGCGCCTCGACCACGTCCTGGAGCACCCCCGTTGCGGCAGTTTCGGGCCAGAGCAGCAGCGATGACCATATGAATCTGAAGTGGCTGGACTCCTCGGGTGGCAGGGTTTTCGCCGCTATCAAGACGTCCTACACGTCAGCATCGCAGCCCCTGATACAGCTCCTGGCACTCAGTGGAACCACGTGGTCGGCGCACACGATCGCAACCGTGGCGGAGTGTCCCAACCGCGTGATCGTGATGATTGACGAGAGCACCCAGCGGCTGCGTACTTTCGCCACCTATCCGAAACCTAGCGGCACGACGGATGCCGGTGTCTGCACCAGTACGGGAGGCGCGATCTACGAGAAGTCCACGCCGCTGGACAAGATCAGCTTCACCACCACCAAGACAGCCCGCATCGTGGACGCCGACCAATATGTGCACAACGTGACCTCGACCAAACAAAACCTCAACAGTGCCGACCGTGGCACGGCGAACAGCGGCCTGCTGGTGCTTGCGGATGCGAATGCGACCAGCCGGTACTGGCACTACTACGATCCGACCGGCGGCGGCAGCACTGATACGGCAGCCCCCACCGTGACGGCGACGTCTCCCGCTGCCGGTGCCACGGGTGTGGCAGTGGCGGCGAACGTGACCGGGACGTTCTCGGAGGCCATGACTGCCTCGACGATTACAGCGAACACGTTCACCTTGAAGACGGGGACGACGACGGTGCCGGCCGCCGTGTCGTACAACAGCACAGACAAAGTGGCCACATTGAACCCCAGTGCCGACCTGGCGGCCGGTTCGACGTACACGGCAACCATCACGGGCGGCGTGGCCGGGGTAAAGGATGCAGCAGGCAATCCTCTGGCATCGGACAGGACGTGGACCTTCACCACGGCTGCGCCCGCACCCGCGCAGACTCCCATTGCGGTGAAGGCGGCGTCACTCAACGGTGGGCTGGGAGCAGCCACCACCCCGGAGATCTACGGCCTGAAGGACAACGGCGGATACCAGTGTTTTGAACGCGGATGCATCCTCTACTCGCCGGCAACAGGGGCCCACATCTCGGTGGGGGCGATCCGCAGTCTTTGGGCGGCCACGGGGTTTGAAAACGGCGGGCTGGGATACCCGGTCACCGACGAAGTGGGCGGGCTCAGGGACGGCGGGGTGTACCAGAACTACCAGGGCGGCGCCATCATCTGGTCGCCGGCAACAGGGGCCCACATCTCGGTGGGGGCGATCCGCAGTCTTTGGGCGGCCACGGGGTTTGAAAACGGCGGGCTGGGATACCCGGTCACCGACGAAGTGGGCGGGCTCAGGGACGGCGGGGTGTACCAGAACTACCAGGGCGGCGCCATCATCTGGTCGCCGGCAACAGGGGCCCACATCTCCGTTGGCGGCATCCGTTCAATCTGGGCCTCCACAGGGTTTGAATCCGGCCGCCTCGGATACCCCACCAGTAACGAATACGCGACGGGCAATGACGGAAGCGTGGCCCAGAACTACCAGGGCGGCGTTATTCACTGGAGCCCGACCCGGTCCTACATCTCATGGTTCTGAGGACCGGACCGGCGCGTTGTCCGTTTGGTGTCCTGAAACCCCCTGCGACTTGGTAATGTCTGGCCATGCCCATCAAGCTGGAAAACGTCGGCATAGCCGTCCGCGACCTTGACGCGGCCATCGCGTTCTTTACCGATCTCGGACTCACCGTCCTGGGCCGGCAGACGGTCAGTGGAGAGTGGGCGGACACCGCCGTGGGCCTTGACGGGAACCACGCCAAAATCGCCATGCTCCAAACCCCGGACGGACACGGCCGCCTTGAGCTCTTCGAGTACATCCACCCCGCGGCGATCGAGACTCCACCCACGTTGCCCAACGAGATCGGCATGCACCGCGTCGCATTCTCAGTGGAGGACATCGACGCAGCACTTGAAATCGCGGCGACGCACGGCTGCCACCCCCTGCGCGGTGTGGCCACCTACGAAGACGTCTACAAGCTGACCTACGTCCGGGGGCCCAGCGGCATCATCGTAATGCTCGCCGAGGAACTGAAGAAGGGCTGAGCGCCCGCTGCAATATACTCCCAACATGCCCTTCTCGCACCCAGCCCTCAATACCCATCGGTCCGTTACCGTGCTGCGCGGAGGCCAGCTGTGAGCGGCGGCCTGGTTGCCCTGCTCGATGACGTTGCGGCCCTGGCCCGGATTGCGGCCGCCTCGGTGGACGACGTCGCGGCCGGCGCCGCCAAGGCTGGGGCCAAGGCCGCGGGCGTCGTGATCGACGACGCCGCCGTCACCCCGCAGTATGTGTCGGGCTCGGACCCGTCCCGTGAACTGCCGATGATCAAGAAGATCTTTTGGGGCTCCATCCGGAACAAACTCCTGATCATCCTCCCGGCCCTGCTGCTCATCAGCGCGTTCGTCCCGGGAATCATCCCGTTCATCCTCATGCTGGGCGGCACCTACCTCTGCTACGAGGGCGCAGAAAAGGTCTGGCACAAACTCCGCGGCGGCCACGAAGAGGACGGGGATACTCCGGCGGTGGACCGCGGGCACGATGCAGAGGCCAAGGTGGTCAAGGGCGCCATCACCACGGACTTCATCCTGTCCTGCGAAATCATGGTCATCTCCATGAACGAGGTTGCCGCCGAGTCCATCTGGGTCCGCGCATTCATCCTGGTCATGGTCGCGTTCGCCATCACGGTGCTTGTCTATGGCGCGGTTGCACTCATCGTCAAGATGGACGACATCGGGGTCCATCTGGCTGCCAAGGACTCTCCCCGCGCCAAGCGCCTTGGGCATCTGCTGGTGAGGGGCATGCCCGCCGTGCTGACCACCATTACCTTGGTGGGAACAATCGCCATGCTGTGGGTGGGCGGGCACATCATGGTGCAGGGGGCACACGACCTCGGCTGGCATGCACCCTATGACCTGATCCATGCACTCGAGCACCCGGTGGCCGGGGTTGCGGTTGTGGGCGGCTTCCTGGCTTGGCTGGTCGACACCCTGTGCTCGGCAGTTATCGGTCTCGCCTGGGGCCTGGTAATCCTGGCAGTCGTAGGACCGCTGCTGAAAGTACTGCCGTTCGGCAAGGCCAAGGGCGGCCACGACGAGCACGCGGAAACGACCCGGGCCGAGGCCCCTGGCCCGAAGAAGCATGACGCCTGACGGACAGCGCGTACCTCGGGAGCGAACCCTAGAACGCGTAGCGGATGCGGCAGTAGGGAGTTAACTTCCCCATCAGTGTGGTGAGCTGCCGGACGTACCCCGCCTTCGCCCGCGCCCGGTACCGGACGTTGCTGAAACCGTTCGACGAGACCTTGGCTTCCTGGAGATCGGGACGCCACAGGACGTCTTCAGCCTGCGGATGCCAGCCCAGGTTGACCTGGTGCAGCTGGTCATTGTGCGTCAGGAAAATGACTTCCGCGGCCAGCTGCTCCTTGGCCGCCGACGTCAGGGTCGAATCGAGTTGGCGCAGCAGCTGCTCCCAGTCCGAGAGCCAGGTGTCGGTGATGATGACGGGGGAGAAGTTCACATGCACCTGGTAGCCGGCCTCAACAAAGTCGTTGATGGCGGCCATCCTCTCCGCCACCGGCGACGTCCGGACGTCAATGGACTTCGCCAGGTCCGCGGGCATCAGCGAAAAGCGGATCCGGGTGTGCCCGCCGTGCTCCCAGTCCAGCATTGCCGGGTTGACGAACTTGGTGGCAAAGGACAGCTTCGCATTGGGCAGTTCGCGGAAAAGCGTGACAAGCTCCTCCACGTTGTCGCTGATCAGTGCATCGACCGAGCAGTCACTGTTTTCGCCGATGTCGTAGACCCAGAGTTCCGGGTCGCACTGGTTGGGCTCCAGCTTGATCCCCTGGCGGACGGCGTGCCGCTCAATGGCTCCGGCGATCTGGCCAATGTTGGCGAAGACCGTGACCGGATTGCTGTAGCCCTTGTGGCGCGGCACGTAGCAGTAGGCGCAGGCCATGGCGCAGCCGTTGGCTGTGGAGGGTGCGATGAAGTCTGCTGACCGCCCATTGGGCTTGACGGCCAGCGACTTCTTGACGCCAAGGACCAGCGCTTCTGTCTTGATCCGGGACCAGCGCGGGACGTTGGTTTCGTCACCATGCACGTCCGGAATGTTCCAATGGTTTTCGACCAGTACGACGTCGGCATCCGGCCAGCGTGCCACGATCTCCTGTCCCCGGGGCAGCTCCAACGCGGCAGGCTGGGCGTAGATGCGCCGGATCTGGAGCAGCCGATCGAATTCCATGACCTCATTCTCTCCGACACTCCGGGGCCGCAGGCCGCGGTGACGCCCACGGCATCAGCAGCAATTCCCCGCAGCAGGTTCCCGCGGAAAGTGCACTGCTCCGGCGGACGGTAGACTGGACTGTGCCGTTCTCCGGCCACTCTGCCCCAGCGTCCCTTACGTAGTACGTGCGCGGACCAGGGCGTTCCCTGTTGTGAAAGGCCTTACCTGCTGTGATTACTGTCCAGGATCTTGAACTGCGTGCCGGTGCCCGGCTCCTGATGGACCAGGTGAGCTTCCGCATCGATAAAGGGGACAAGATCGGCCTGGTGGGCCGGAACGGCGCCGGCAAGACCACGCTGACGCGTGTCCTTGCGGGCGAAGGCCTTCCCGCGGCCGGCAAGGTGACCCGAAGCGGTGAAATTGGCTACCTGCCCCAGGACCCGCGCACCCCTGACATGGAGCAGCTGGCACGGGACCGGATCCTCTCCGCCCGCGGCCTGGACATCGTGGTCGGGAAACTCCGCAAGGCGCACGACGAGATGGCAAGCGAGGACGCCGACGTCCAGCGCAAGGCCATGAACCGGTACGACCGGCTGGAGTCCGAATTCCTCGCGGCCGGCGGTTATGCCGCCGAGGCCGAAGCTGCCTCCATCTGTTCCAACCTGGCACTCCCTGACCGCCTGCTGAACCAGCCGCTCAAAACACTTTCCGGTGGCCAGCGGCGCCGCGTGGAGCTCGCACGCATCCTCTATTCCGATGCCGAAACCATGCTCCTGGACGAACCCACGAACCACCTGGACGCCGATTCCATCGCCTGGCTGCGTGACTTCCTGAAAAACCACCAGGGCGGCCTGATCGTCATCAGCCACGACACCGACCTGCTGGAAGCAACCGTCAACAAAGTGTTCCTGCTGGACGCCAACCGTGCCCAGATCGATTTCTACAACATGGACTGGAAGCGGTACCTGCTGCAGCGGGAGACGGACGAGCGTGCCCGGAAGCGTGAACGGGCCAACGCAGAGAAGAAGGCACAGGTCCTCATGGACCAGGCCAACAAGATGCGTGCGAAGGCCACCAAGGCCGTGGCCGCACAGAACATGGCCAAGCGCGCCGAACGGCTGCTCAGCGGACTGGAAGCCGTCCGCGAGCAGGACCGCGTGGCAGCCCTCCGGTTCCCGGACCCGTCACCCTGCGGCAAGACCCCGCTTACCGCCGACGGTCTCAGCAAGTCCTACGGCTCGCTGGAGATCTTCACCGACGTGGACCTGGCCATCGACCGAGGTTCCAAGGTGGTCATCCTGGGCCTCAACGGCGCCGGCAAGACCACGCTGCTGCGCATGCTCGCGGGGGTGGACACCCCTGATACCGGCGAAGTCATCCCGGGCCACGGGCTGAAGGTGGGCTACTACGCGCAGGAACACGAAACCCTGGACCACGACCGCACGGTGCTTGAGAACATGCGTTCCGCTGCGCCGGACATGAAGGACGCCGAGGTGCGCGGCATCCTCGGTTCCTTCCTCTTCTCCGGCGACGACGTCGACAAGCCGGCAGGCGTGCTCTCCGGCGGCGAGAAGACGCGCCTGGCCCTGGCCACCATCGTGGCCTCCAGCGCCAACGTCCTCCTCCTCGACGAACCCACCAACAACCTGGACCCCGCCAGCCGCGCCGAAATCCTCGGCGCCCTGCGCAACTACACCGGCGCCGTCGTCCTGGTCAGCCACGACGAGGGCGCTGTTGAAGCCCTGAACCCCGAACGCGTGGTCATGCTTCCCGATGGCGTCGAAGACCTCTGGAACGAGGACTACCTGGACCTGATCACCCTGGCCTAGCGCACCTTCAGCTCCAGGGCGCCGGTGATCCTCCGGAGCTGGGCGTAGGTGATGCTGAACATTGACTGGTGGTCCCCTGCTCCGGCCCAGAGGGTTTCGTGCTCCTGGAGGCTCAAGTCCAGCAGGGTCCTGATTCGCTTCGGGTGGCCGACCGGGGCTACCCCGCCTACCTCCTGGCCGGTATGTTCCAGGACGAAGGCAGGGGAGGCGCGCCGGATCCGGCCCTGGGCCAATTGCCCGGCCACGAGCTTTGTATCGACGCGCGCGGCACCGCTTGCGAGGATCAGCAGCGGCTCACCGTTGAGGTCGAAGACCAGGCTGTTGGTGATGGCCGCCAGATCGCACTTCAGAGCTTTTGCAGCCGCCGCCGCCGTCGGCACCCCGGCTTCAAAGGTCCGCACCGTGTCGCCGACTCCGGCACCCACCAAGGCCGCCCGCACCAAGGCGACAGGGCCGCCGTCGTCCGTGGTCATGCCTCAGTACCCCTGTGCGTCCAGGAGGGCGTCTTCTTCCTCCTCCGCCGTGGCCCTCTTGCGCTTGCGCGGCGGGGCCGGCCGGCGGCGGGAGGCGGGGACGGCTGAATGCACGGCGCCGTCCGGCAGAGCCTCTTCCTCCTCCTCGGCGTCGATCGCTGCATTGCGGGCCTGCTGCCGGGCCGCGTAACCGAAGCCGACGAACATGAGCACGCCGAAGGCGAACCACTGCAGTGAATAGGACAAGTGTGTGCCCTCGTCCGTGGACGGCTTGGGGAACGCGACGGGCATGTCGGCGGACGGCGGCGTCTCCGACGCAAGCTGGCCGTAGGCCCCCGTGAGCAGGGGATAGCCCAGCTGCGCGGCGTACGTGGGCAGGTCGATCGATGCGAGCTGGCCTTCGGGCGCCCCGCGCTGAAGTTCCGGCTCGCCGTGCTTCAGGCGGACGACGGCGGTGACCTCACCGGACGGGGGTGCCGGCACCGAATCCGGGCTGCCCGGGTTCTTGTTTCCGATGGGCAGCCAGCCGCGGTCGATAACGACGGTTTCGCCGGTGGCCAGGCGGAAGGGGACCACCACCTCGTACCCCGGCTGCCCGTTGAGCGGGCGGTTGCGGACAATCCGCTGGCCGGCGGCATCGTAGGAGCCCTTCAGCTCAACCTGGGTCCACTCCTTGGCCGGGTCCAGCTGGTTGAACTGGTCCCGTGCCTGCGTGAAGGGGATGGGTGTGGCCGAGTAGTTGCTGACCACGCGGTTGATCTCGGCCAGCGTCTCGGCGCGGCGGTCCATCTGCCAGCGGCCCAGGAAGACGCATGCGGTGGCAAAGATCGCGGCCAGCAGGAGATAGCCCAGCCATTTGCTGGAAAAGAGGAAGCGGTACATTCAGATGTCCTGCTCGGGTGAACCGTCGTCGCCTGGGCGCAGGGGAAGCGTTTCCTTCCAGAGCCCCCGCGTCTGCAGGTACTCCTCCAGCCAGTCCCGGTGGTCGGCGCAGGCCAGCCAAATCTTGCGGCGTTCAGGCGCATGAATCTTGGGATTGTTCCAGAGGAGCTGCCAGGACGCCTGGGCCCTGCAAGCCTTCCGTGAGCAGATGGCGGCCGTTTCGGATGCCAGGTCCGATCCTGCTGCAAAATCGAAAATGCTCATGATGCCTGCCGCTCCTCCCCGGGCCCGGGCTCCTCATCCTTCACCAGTTCGCCCTGGAGCACAGCGCTTCCCGGCTGGTCTTCCGTATCCGGGAGAACCGGGCTTTCAATCTCGGCCAGGGGAGCGGAATCCAGCAGCAAATCGCTGTGGGCCTCAGCCTTGTCGCTCCCGTTGGCGATGACCACCGCAATCCAGGGCAGGAACACCGCGCCCGCCACGGCAATGATCTTGAACCAGCCGTCCACCACGAAGATCAGGATCAGGCACACCATGCGGATCCCCATCGCCAGGGCGTACTTGATCATCCGCTGGCGCATGTCCTCAGAGTGCGCGCCGGCAGCGTCGGTAATGCTGTGGACCTCGGTGTCGCCGGAGAACCGGCCCGGTTCTTCGGGCGCGGAATGTCCCGCATGGTTTTCAAGGGTCACGGTGGATGATCACGCTCCAAAGGCTTCCCTCAATTCTCGCACCATCGGCAGTGCTGCCCAAACCCGCAGCGGGCCTGCCGCTAAGATCGGAGGCAGCCCAAACCACACCCGCTACCGCGGCGCAGCCTGCCGCAGAATCCGGAGCCCCTCTATGACTGAAACAGCTTCCGCGCCCCGCAGCGTCCTGATCACAGGCGGCAACCGCGGCATCGGCTTGGCCATCGCCCAGGCGTTCCTGGCCAACGGTGACAAGGTGGCGGTGACCTACCGCAGCGAAACCCAGCTGCCTGACGGCATCCTCGGGGTCAAGGCGGACGTCACCGATGAGGCTTCCGTTGACGCAGCGTTCAAAGAAGTGGAGGCTGCCCACGGCCCGGTGGAAGTGCTGGTGGCCAACGCCGGGATCACCAAGGACACCCTGCTCCTGCGCATGAGCGAGGACGACTTCACCTCCGTCATCGACACCAACCTGACCGGCGCCTTCCGTGTCATCAAGCGTGCCTCCAAGGGCATGATCCGGCTTCGCAAGGGCCGCGTGGTCCTGATCTCGTCCGTCTCCGGTCTCTACGGCGCCCCGGGCCAGATCAACTACTCCGCCTCCAAAGCCGGCCTGGTGGGCATCGCCCGGTCCCTCACCCGCGAACTCGGCTCCCGCGGCATCACGGCCAACGTGGTCGCTCCCGGCTTCATCAACACCGACATGACCGCCGAGCTCCCCGAAGCCACCCAGAAGGACTACCTGGCCAGCATCCCCGCCGGGCGCTTTGCCGAAGCGTCCGAGGTGGCCAACGTGGTCCGGTGGATCGCCAGCGACGAGGCCGCCTACATCTCCGGCGCGGTCATCCCCGTGGACGGCGGCCTGGGCATGGGCCACTGACTCGTCCGGACCTTGCCCCTGCAGGAAACTAGCCGGGCGGCGCTTATTTGTCGGAGCCGCACAAGGGATATCGGCAACAGCCGCTGGCATGATGGACTGCAGACCACAACGATTTAGATGTTTTGAACAAAGGAAGCTCGAATGGGACTGCTGGACAACAAGACGGCCATCGTCACGGGATCATCGCGGGGCATCGGCGCCGACGTAGCAAAGATCCTCGCCTCGGAGGGGGCCGCCGTCGTGGTCAACTACCGCCAGAAGGCGCCCCGCGCCAACAAGGTGGTGCAGGGAATTGAAGCCGCCGGCGGACGCGCTGTCGCCGTCGGCGCCGACCTCACCACGCAGGAGGGCGTGCAGGCCCTCGCCAGTGCCGCCATGGAGAACTTCGGATCGCTGGACATCCTGGTGCTGAACGCCTCCGGCGGCATGGAAACCGGCATGGGGGAGGACTACGCCCTGAAGCTCAACCGCGACGCCCAGGTGAACATGCTCAACGCCGCAGTGCCCCTGATGAAGGAAGGTTCCCGCGTGGTGTTCGTCACCAGCCACCAGGCCCACTTCATCAACACCGTCCCCACCATGCCGGCCTATGAGCCCGTGGCCCGCAGCAAGCGCGCCGGCGAGGATGCCCTGCGCGGCCTGATCCCCAACCTGGCGGAGAAGGGCATCTCCCTGGTGGTGGTGTCCGGCGACATGATCGAAGGCACCGTCACCGCCACGCTCCTGGACCGCTCCACCCCGGGCGCCATTGAGGCCCGCCGCGCGGAAGCCGGGAAACTGTATTCCGTGGAGGAGTTCGCCCAGGTGGTGGCCGGCATGGCAACGGCCGACGTCGAATCCGGCCACACCGAGTACGCCGGCGGAGCCGACTACTTCGGCAAGGGCGCCCAGCAGCCTTCCAGCTAGGTACCAGGAACGTGGCTCCCGCTGCCGGGCAATTCGGCGGCGGGAGCCACAGCCATTTAAGGCGCCAGCAGGGTCAGACGCCGGCCACGTGGCGGACGGCGTCCAGGTACGGCATGTTCAGGGCTGCGTCGGCCACGGCGCGCACGGCAGGCTTGGCGTTGAACGCCACCCCGATCCCCGCAGCGCCGAGCATGTCCAGGTCGTTGGCGCCGTCGCCTACAGCCACGGTGTGCTCCAGGGCGATGTCCTCCGCCGCGGCCCACTCCCGCAGGTACTTCTCCTTGGCGGCCCTGTCCACCACCGCGCCCAGCACCCTGCCGGTCAGCACGCCGTCAACGATTTCAAGTTCATTGGCCTGCCAGTAGTCCAGGCCCAGGTCGGCGGCAATCGGCTCAAGGATCTGGTTGAACCCGCCGGAGACCACGGCCACAACGTGGCCGGCCGCCTTGAACGCCGCCACCAACTCCCCGGCGCCTTCGCTGAGCTTCACTTCGTGGCGCACGGAATGGACGACGTTGGCCGGCAGCCCCGCGAGCACCGCCACCCGGGCGTGCAGGCTCTGGGCGAAGTCCAGTTCGCCGCGCATGGCAGCTTCCGTGACAGCCGCGACTTCCTCGCGTTTGCCGGCGTAGGCGGCCAGGAGTTCGATGACCTCCTGCTGGATCAGGGTGGAATCCACATCCATGATCAGCAGCTTCCGGGCAGCGGCCCGAAGACCGGCTGGAACAAGCGCCGTGTCGAAATCTCCGGTCGCGGCGTCCGCCACGGATCGGCGCAGGGCGGCGAGCGCCGCCGCGGTCACGTCCGGAAGGGCCAGTTCGAGGATGCGGACCTGGTACCGGTCGTCCGCCGGAGACGATTCGGACAGCACCTGGGCGCCGTGCGATGCAAGGACGGAACGCAGCTCCTCCAGCCCGGTTGGGGTCACATTGCGGCCATAGCTGACCGCAGTCACGTTCGAAGTCATGCCTGCAATCTTAGCCAGCGCCGACCGGACGACCGGAATTCGTTGCGGACAGGCGGATAGCGCCGGCACTGCTGCCGGGCCTACCATAATCGTGGCTGGGTTTCCGACGGACGCGTCCTGACACCAGGAGACACAGATGGACCAGCCAACCACGATTCCCGGCGACAGGACCGCAGCAGTGTGCGCCTACGCCGCGGCAGCTGCCGGGGCCCTGGGCGCGGTGACCCTGGGGGTCATGTACGCCGTCGAGGTCCCCCGGGGCGGCCCTTACGTATTCGGCACCATCAACGACGCCACCGGCGCTGCGTTCAACGTGCTGGCCATTCCGGTCATCCTTCAGGTCCACCGAAGGGCGCCCCGTGCGGTGTGGACGGAGCCAGTGACCTGGCTCACGGTTTCAGCCTGCGCTGCAGGTGCTGCCAGTTCCGCACTGCTTGTCCTGAGATTGCTTGATTTCAACACTTCCACCGCTGTTTCCGTCGCGTCCATCACCCTGCAGGGCGCGTGGTTCCTGGCCATCCACGCCCGGCTGCGCAGGGTGGAGGACTATCCGCGCAGCCTGTCCGGATTGGGGCGCGCCATCGGCGGTGGAATGCTGTTTGGATTTGCCTTGGCTGCAGCAGGCTTCTCCGTGGAGCGGCCGGCGTGGCTGCGGACGGCACTGATGGCGGCCGGGGCAGCGGCGGTGGGCGCAGCGTGGCTGGCCTGGCCCTACTGGTATTACAGGGCAGGGCAGTACTTGGGCGGCAGGCTGCGTTCCGGAACTGTGCCGGCGGCCGGAGCCCAGGACGGCGGTTGAGGGCAAAGCCGGCGCCAGCCGGAGACTGCCACTTAGGGGGCCTTCACACCGGTTATCAGTCATCTTGTTTTTTGTCCTAGTGTCTACTCCTATGAGTGATGTTCTGGAACTGGACTCCGTCAGCGTTGTCCGAGGTAAGAAAACCCTGCTGGACAAGGTTGACTGGCAGGTCAATGAAGGCGAACGGTGGGTCATCCTGGGCCCCAACGGCGCCGGCAAAACCACCCTCCTCCAGATCGCGGCGGCCCGGCTCCACCCGAGCAGCGGCACCGCGGGCATCCTCGACGAAGTCCTGGGCCGCGTCGACGTCTTCGAACTCCGCCCGCGCATCGGCCTCTCGTCCGCAGCCCTCGCCACCCAGATCCCCGAACAGGAGAACGTCCTGAACGTGGTGGTCACCGCGGCCTACGGCGTCACCGGCCGCTGGCGCGAAGGCTACGAGCGCGACGACGAACGCCGCGCGTTCCGTCTGCTGAACGACTGGGGCATGGGGCCGCTCCTCAACAGGACCTTCGCCACCCTGTCCGAAGGCGAGCGCAAGCGCGTCCAGATCGCCCGGGCCCTCATGACGGACCCCGAACTGCTCCTCCTGGACGAGCCGGGCGCCGGCCTGGACCTGGGCGGCCGCGAAGAGCTGGTCCACAAGCTGGGCGAACTCGCCAGCGACGAGGCCGCGCCGGCCATGGTCCTGGTCACGCACCACCTCGAGGAAGTCCCTCCGGGTTTCACGCACGCCATGCTGCTGCGTGACGGCGGCGTGGTGGCCGCCGGTCCCATCACCGAGGTGCTGACCGAAGAGCACCTGAGCACCACCTTCGGCCTGCCGCTGTCGGTGACCGAAAACGCCGGGCGCTACACCGCCACAGCCCGCCGCTAGAGCAGGCCTGCGCCAACTACCTTGGAACTCTTCAGCAGCATCATTGTGTTCATCGCCGGCCTGTGGGCCGGCACCATCAACGCGGTGGTCGGGTCCGGCACCCTGGTCACCTTCCCGGTGCTCATCGCCCTGGGCGTGGCCCCGGTGGTGGCCTCCATGAGCAATGCCATGGGCCTGGTGGCGGGGACCGCTGCCGGCGCCTTCGGGTACCGGCGCGAGCTGGCCGGCCGGGGACGGCAGGTGCTGCGCCTGCTGCCGGCATCGGTCCTGGGCGGCGTCTCCGGCGCCTGGCTGCTGCTGCACCTGCCGGAGAAGGTGTTCCACTACGTTGCGCCGGTCCTCCTGGTCCTGGCGCTGCTGATGGTGGTGTTCCAGCCGCGGCTCCAGGACTGGGTGCGCAACCGCGAGGCCAACCCGGAGCACGCCGTCCGGGACAAGCGCCACGGGATCCTCCTCATAGTGCTGGTGTACCTTGCCGGCGTGTACGGCGGCTACTTTGTTGCGGCGCAGGGAATCCTGCTGGTCGGCATCCTGGGCATATTCCTCACCGGCACCATCCAGAACGCCAACGCCATGAAGAACATCCTGGTCCTCGGCGTGAACATGGTGGCGGCCATCTCCTACCTGCTGTTCGCCTTCGACCGGATCAACTGGCTGGTGGTGCTGCTCATTGCGGTCAGCTCCACCATCGGCGGCCTTATGGGCTCGAAGGTAGGCCGGAAGCTTTCGCCGCGCGTCCTCCGCGCGGTGATCTTCAGCCTGGGCATCGTGGCCCTCGGCGTGATGATCGCCAACCTGCTGAAATAATCACCGGGTGACCTTCCACTACCTCGACTCTGCCGATGACCCGCGCGTCAGCGACTACACCACCCTGACGGACGTGCACCTGCGCAAGCTCCGTGAACCCGCCGAGGGGATGTACATCGCCGAGTCGTCGCGGGTCCTTCGCAGGGCGTTGGCTGCGGGCCACCAGCCGCGCTCGTTCTTCCTGGCGGAGAAGTGGATGGCGGACCTCGGCGACGTCTTCCAGGCATATCCCGACGTCCCGGCCTTCATTGGCTCGGCAGCCCTGCTGGAGGAAATCACGGGTTTCCACCTGCACCGCGGCGCCATGGCGGCCATGCAGCGCCCTGCGCCGGTGCCGCTGCCGGATCTCCTGGCCGGAGCGCGGCGTGTGGCCGTCCTGGAGGACATCGTGGACCACACCAATGTGGGCGCCATCTTCCGTTCTGCCGCGGCGCTGGACATCGACGCCGTCCTGGTCTCACCCCGGTGCGGGGACCCGCTGTACCGGCGCAGCGTCAGGGTCAGCATGGGCACGGTGTTCCAGGTTCCCTGGGCGCGCCTGCAGGACTGGCCGGGCGACCTCCAGGTGCTCAAGGACCACGGCTTCACGGTTGCCGCACTGGAGCTGACGCCGGACGCGGAGGACGTCGACGCCGTCGCCTCGCGCAACGTGGACAGGCTCGCCCTGGTGCTTGGCACCGAAGGCGCCGGCATGAGCCCCCAGACCCTCGCCGCCGTCGACCTCGCCGTCAAAATCCCCATGCGCAACGGTGTGGATTCCCTCAATGTTGCTGCCGCCTCGGCCGTGGCGTTCTGGGAGCTCCGGGCGCGGAAGGGGTAGGCGAAGCCGCAGGTGAACCGGTTCGTCAGTCCCTCCCGCATCCGCTATGATGGATAGCTGGTTGTCCTGCTTTTTCAGCTTCGGCTGATGCAACAGATCCCAGCCATCCCATTCATACCTGGCAGCTGGCAAAATCCAGCTGCGCGAACAAAGGTCCCATTATGAAGTCTGATACACACCCGAAGTATGAAGCTGTTGTCTTCAACGACCTGGCCTCCGGCACCAAGTTCCTGACCCGCTCCACCGTGTCTTCCAACAAGACCATCGAGTGGGAAGACGGCAACACCTACCCGGTCATCGACGTCGAAATCTCTTCCGAGTCCCACCCGTTCTACACGGGCAAGCAGCGCATCATGGACTCTGCAGGCCGCGTCGAGCGCTTCAACGCTCGCTTCAAGGGCTTCGGCGGCAAGAAGTAAATTTCTTCCCCAAGGTCTGATGGAATGCCCGCACCGGAAACGGCGCGGGCATTCCGCTTTTAACCGTGCACCCGTTTTCTGGGGCAGGATGGAAAGCATGACCGAGCCGCATATTCCTGCCCATGATGCCGCCAGCAACCAGCGCCTGCACGGCGAGTACAAGGTTCCGGGCGGCAAGCTCGTGGTGGTTGACCTGGCCGTGGTGGACGGTGCCTTGTCCGGCGTCTCCGTCAGCGGGGACTTTTTCCTGGAGCCGGACGAGGCACTGGAGGACATGAACCGCGCACTGACCGGCCTGCCGGACACCGCGCCCGCCAAGGACCTCGCAGCCGCCGTCACGGCCGCACTGCCGGCCGGAGCCGTGCTGTTCGGCTTCTCCGCGGACGCCGTTGCCGTCACCGTCCGCCGTGCCCTGGCCAAGGCAACCTCCTGGGGAGACCACGAGTGGAACGTCATTGCGCCTACCGTGCTTCCCACCGAAATCAACGTTGCCCTGGACGAGGTGCTCACCGAGGCCGTCGGCGCGGGGGCTCGCACGCCCACGCTGCGGTTCTGGGACTGGCAGGAGCCGTCCGTGGTCATCGGCAGTTTCCAGTCCGTGCAGAACGAGGTGGACCCCGACGGCGTCGCCAGGCATGGCATCAACGTGGTCCGCCGGATCAGCGGCGGGGGAGCGATGTTCATGGAGGCCGGCAACTGCATCACGTATTCGCTCTACCTGCCGCAGACCCTGGTGGACGGGCTCAGCTTCGCCGATTCCTACCCCTTCCTGGACGCGTGGGTCATGGCCGCACTGGAACGGCTTGGCATCAACGCCTTCTACATCCCGCTTAATGACATTGCCACGGACCAGGGAAAAATCGGCGGCGCCGCACAGAAGCGCCTGGCCAATGGCGGCATGCTCCACCATGTCACCATGAGCTATGACATCGACGCCGACAAAATGGTGGAGGTCCTGCGGATCGGCAAGGAGAAGCTCTCCGACAAGGGCACCCGCAGCGCCAAGAAGCGGGTGGACCCGCTGCGGCGCCAGACTGGCCTGGCACGCACGTCGATCATCGAGGCGATGATGGCGGTCTTCAGCGAGCGTTACGGGGCAACGCCGTCAGAGCTGGCGGGACACGAACTGGCGGCCGCCGAGGAACGGGTGGCCGCCAAGTTCGGCACCAGGGAATGGCTCCATAGGGTCCCGTAACCGGGCAGCGCCCTGGCCTTAGGGTTCGATGCGCAGGGACCGCCCGTGCGCACCGGCCCCGGCCTTCACTGCGCAAGACGGGTCCATTGGCACCGCGGTTAGCGCTCAGATTACCCGGCGGCCTGCGCGGTGAGTCCCCGCAGCAGGTGGCTGCGCTGCTCGATGATGATCCTGCGCAGGGCGTGCGGTGCGCCGGGGTTGGCGGCCAGCCAGTCGTCCGTCCGGCGGACCACCGGGTGGTCTTCGGGGCGTGTGCCCGCCGCCAGGTCCTGCGCTGCGGGATAGAGTCCGCGGACAATCCGGCTGGCGATTTCGATGCTGCGCTCATCCCAGACAGTGCGCAGGCAGTCGAAGTACGGCTCCACGTACGGCTCCAACAAGGCCGGCGGCGCGGTGGTGAAGCCGGTGATGGTGGCGGTGAGGAGCTGGTTGGAGAGCTCATTCCCCTGGACCGCGGCCTGCCAGGCTGCTGCCTTGACCTCCGGGTCGGGGCGGGATGCCATGGCAGTTGCGTGTCCGGCCCGGCCTGAGGCCGTGGTGTCCCGCGCCAGCTCGGCGTCGAGCCCGGCCGCGCTGGCCTGCCCGTTGGCGGCCAGCGCATGCCAGAGCTGCCAGCGCAGCTCGGCGTCCACCGCCAGGCCCTCCACGGGGAACGTGCCGTCCAGCAGGCCGCGGAGCCGGGGGAGCGCTGCTGCATCGTGCCGGCTGAGGGTGGCAAGGGTGCGCGCCCAGGCAAGCTGCGCGTCGGAGCCCGGGACCGCCCGGTCCAGCTCCGCTATGGCTGCCGCCAGGAAGGAAGCACGAACACTGTCACGGGTGTCCGCCGGGGTGTAGCGTTCGACGGCGGTAGTTGCATTGTCCAGGATATTCAGCAGCACCCCGATGCCCGTCTCAGCGGGACCGAAGGCGGCCACGGCGTCAACATATTGGCTCGCCGGGCTTTCGCCGTCGCGGGCGGAATTCCACAGTGCAGTCCAGCAGAGGGCGCGGGCCATGGGGTCCTTGATCCGGTCCAGGGATGCACGGACCGTGGCTTCCGACACCGGATCAAGCCGCACCTTGGCGTACGTCAGGTCCTCGTCATTGACCAGCAGGAGTGCCGGCCGCGGCCGCCCGGCGAGCTGGGGGAGCCCGGTCCGCGCGCCGGCCACGTCCGTTTCGATGCTTCCGGTCCGCACCAGTGCGCCGTCGGGGTCAAAATCGTAGGAGCCCACCCGGAGGCGGTGGGGGCGCAGCTCCTCACGTCCCGTCACCGGGTCCACTGCTTCCTGGACGATGGCCACCCGGCCCGGCACGCCGTCGTCGTCCTTCCCGCCGGCGGATCCGAGGTCCAGGGACAAGCGGGAAATTCCGGAGGTCTGCAGCCACTGCCGGGCCCATTCGGACAGGTCCCGCCCCGAGGCGGCAGCCAAGGCCGCGAGGAGGTCGGCCAGGGATGTGTTGCCGTAGGCGTGCTTCCGGAAGTACTCCCGCGACCCGGCGATGAAGGCGTCGAAGCCGACGTAGGCCACCAGCTGCTTGAGGACCGAGGCGCCCTTGGCGTAGGTAATCCCGTCGAAGTTCTGTTTGGCAGCCTCAAGGTCCGGGATGTCCGCCACGATGGGATGCGTGGTGGGGAGCTGGTCCTGCACGTAGGCCCATGCCTTGCGTTTGTTGGCGAAGTTGACCCAGGCCGTGTCCCAGTCCGTGGCCCGGTCAACACCGAGCGTTCCCATGTAGTCCGCAAAGGATTCCTTCAGCCACAGGTCATCCCACCACTGCATGGTCACCAGGTCGCCGAACCACATGTGCGCCATCTCGTGCATGAGCGTGTTAGCCCGCGCCTGGTACTGGGCGTCCGTGGCCCGCGACGTGAACACGTAGCTCTCCGTGAAGGTGACGAGCCCCGGGTTCTCCATGGCGCCGAGGTTGTATTCGGGGACGAACGCCTGGTCGTACTTGCCCCAGGGGTAGGGAAAGTCGAAGAGGCGGTTGAAGAAGTCGAGGCCCTTCTTGGTCAGGCTGAAGAGCTGCGCGGTGTCGAAGGAGTCCGCCATGGACGCGCGGCAGTAGAGGGCGAGCGGGACGTCCAGGCTGGTGCCGTCGTCGAGCGTGGCCTGCCAGCGGTCCTCGGCCTTGAAATACGGACCGGCCAGGACCGTGGTGATGTACGTGGACATGGGCAGGGTGGTGGCGAAGTCCCAGCACGCGGTGGCCGGATCGCTGGTCAGCAGGGTGCGGTTGGCCTCGGCGCCGTTGGAGGCAACCTGCCACCCGGCAGGGGCCATCACATGGAAGGTGAAGGTTGCCTTCAGGTCGGGCTGTTCGAAGTTCGCGAAGACCCGGCGGGCATCGGCGGGCTCGTACTGCGTGTACAGGTAGCACTGGCCGTCCGCGGGGTCCACGAACCGGTGCATGCCTTCGCCGGAGCGGCTGTACAGCGCTGTTCCGGTGACCGTGACCTGGTTTTCGGCCCGCAGGTTGTCCAGCCGGATCCGTGCGCCGTCCACCACGTCGTCCACCCGCAACCCCTTGCCGTTGAGGAACACGCTGTGCACGTCGCTGCCGATGAAATCCAGGAACGTGGTGGCACCGGGGTTTGCGGTGAAGGTGATGACGCTGCGGCTGGTGTACCCGGGGACCGCCGGATCCGCTGCCTGCCGCACATCCAGGAAGATGTCGTAACTGGTGGTGCGGACAAGTGCTGAACGTTCAGCGGCTTCACGGCGCTGCAGATTCTCATGTGACACCCGGCTATCTAATCACGGTGCTGATTCGTTGGCTCAGCCGGCGATCAGGAAGGCGGCACCCAGGCCCAGCACGGCAATCAGGAGCCAGGACGCGAGGGCCGCCAGGAGTGCCTGCCCGCCGGTGTGGAGCAGGGTGCGGATCCGCACCGCAGAGCCAAGGCCAAACAGGGCCGCACCCAACAGGATGTCCTGCAGCGTGGTCCCGAGGTCCAGCCAGCCGCCGGACAGCCAGCCCGTGGAGCGCAGGCCCACCATGGCAACAAAGCCCACCACGAACAGCGGCACCAGCGGAGGCATTTCCGCTGTCACGCCCTCGGCGCCCAAGGCCCGCACGCCGTTGCGGTGATGCGCACCCGCCAGGGCGGCGACGGGCGCCAGCAGCAGCACGCGGGTGAGCTTAACGACGACGGCGACCGCCAGGGCAGCGGTACCTGCGGTTTGCGCCGTGGCCACCACCTGGCCCACGTCGTGGACCGACGCGCCGGTCCACGCCCCGAAGACTGTGGCCGTGAGTCCCAGGGGCTGGGCGAGGAGGGGCAGGACGCCGATGGCCAGCGTCCCGCAAAGGGTGACCAGGGCCACGGGCAGGACGGTTTCCACATGCCGGATGCGCCGGACCGCGGCTATGGCGCCAATGGCGGAGGCACCGCAGATGGAGAATCCGGTGGCCACCAGCAGTGACGTCACGGGCGGGAGGCGGAACAGGCGGGAGATCGCGTACGTCCCGCCGAAACTGGCGGCCACGACGCCCACGATCAGGACCAGTGCCAGCCACCCCAGGCCCAGGACGTCCATGACACTGACCTTCAGTCCAAGGAGTACGATTCCACCGCGCATCAGGTGCTTGCCGGCGAAGTCCAGTCCCGGGCGGGCCCGGCCCGCCGTCCAGCCGCCGGCACCGGGCAGGTTGGCGGCGAGCACGCCGAGGACCACGGCCAGGGTCATGGCAGGAAGGGCCGGCAGCAGCCCATGCACCAGGAACGCCGCCGCGACGGCGGCAGCGGCGGTCAGCAGACCCGGAACCAGCCGGGCAATCCCGGGTCCGGAACCGCCGTGGCCCGGCGCTGGAAGGATTCTGCTGACTGGCACTCTCCTACTGTGCCCGACAGTGCCCGTAAAGTACGAACCGGGCCATTGGCGCCAACACGCCAGAATGGATGGCAGTAATGAATTCGAAACAAAAAGATGGTTGGCTATTGGACATGTCAGACCTATTCCAGGATTACTCCGAGGCCGCAGGCCGCACCGGAGCCTACGACGAGATGTTCGCCCCGGGGCAGCAGGCCAGGGACTCGTACGGGCAGGTGGCGGACGCGCTCCGGAAGCTCTCCCTGGCGGACGTCAGCGCACGCGCCGACTCCATGGCCCGCACCTTCCTGGACCGCGGGGTGACGTTCGACTACGCGGGCGAGGAGCGGCCCTTTCCGCTGGACATCGTTCCCCGGGTCATCCCGGCGGCCGAATGGGACGTGCTGGAAAAGGGCGTTGCCCAGCGCGTCCGCGCCCTGGAAGCTTTCCTGAACGACGTCTACGACAAGATGACCGTGGTGTCCGATGGCGTGATCCCGCGCCAGCTGGTGACCACCAGCGCCCACTTCCACCGGCAGGTCCACGGCTTCGAGCCGGCAGGCGGGGTCCGGGTCCACATCTCCGGCATCGACGTGGTCCGCGATGCCGCGGGCACTTTCCGGGTCCTGGAGGACAATGTCCGCGTCCCTTCCGGCGTCAGCTACGTGCTGGAGAACCGGCGTGCCATGGCCAAGGGCCTGCCCGAGGCCTTCGGCCAGCAGCTCATCCGGCCCGTCGAGGAATACCCGCGCCGCCTGCTCTCGGCCCTGCGCAAGACCGCACCCGCGGGCGTGGACGATCCCACCGTCGTCGTCCTGACGCCTGGGGTGTTCAACAGCGCCTACTTCGAACACACCCTCCTGGCCGGCCTGATGGGCGTTGAGCTGGTGGAGGGCCGCGACCTGATCTGCCGCGGAAACCGCGTCTACATGCGCACCACGGCCGGTGAACAGCGCGTGGATGTCATCTACAAGCGGATCGACGACGACTTCCTTGACCCGCTCCAGTTCCGCTCCGATTCCATGCTTGGCTGCCCCGGACTGGTGAATGCCGCCCGCGCCGGCGGCGTCACCATCGCCAACGCGGTGGGCAATGGCGTGGCCGACGACAAACTGGTTTACAGTTACGTGCCTGACCTGATCCGCTACTACCTCAGCGAGGAACCCATCATCGCCAACGTGGACACCTTCCGCCTGGAGGAAAAGGAGGCCAGGGAGTACACCCTGGACAACCTCGCGGAGCTGGTGGTCAAGCCCGTTGACGGTTCCGGCGGCAAGGGCCTGGTCATCGGTCCGGATGCCTCCAAGGACGAACTGGACGCCCTCCGGCAGCGGATCATCGCGGACCCCCGCGGCTGGATTGCCCAGCCGGTACTGCAGCTCTCCACCGTTCCCACCCTGGGCGGGGACAAATTCGGCCCGAGGCACGTGGACCTGCGGCCCTTTGCCGTGAACGACGGCGACAACGTCTGGGTGCTCCCGGGCGGCCTGACCCGCGTGGCACTGAAGGAAGGGTCCCTGATCGTCAACTCCAGCCAGGGCGGCGGATCCAA
Source organism: Arthrobacter sp. SDR-2R (assembly GCF_057747955.1). Lineage (NCBI taxonomy): Bacteria > Bacillati > Actinomycetota > Actinomycetes > Micrococcales > Micrococcaceae > Arthrobacter > Arthrobacter sp. SDR-2R. The sequence continues at coordinate 2,684,584 of NZ_CM173231.1, read as the reverse complement.
GGACACCTGGGTCCTGGCCGATTCACCCCAGATGCCGGTGGAAACCGTGCCCCGGCAGTCCGTCACGGTCCGTGAACGGGTCTCCGTGTGGCCGGTGGAAAGCAACTGGCGCGACCGCCAGTCGGAGCAGCAGCAGTGAGCCGCGCCGCCGTCGGGCATTTCCCTTTCACTGTTCCGGGCACGCTGGAGGTAGCCGCGAATGCTTAGCCGTATTGCCGAGTCCCTGTTTTGGATCGGCCGCTATGTCGAACGGGCGGACGGAACCGCCCGCATCCTTGACGTTCACCTGGAACGCCTGAACCACCTCCCCATGGAGGAGCGCAAGAGCGTGGCCCAGGAACTGCTGGCGGTCATGGGTGCCCGGCCGCAGAGCGAGGACTTCGGCCTGCCGGAACTGCTCCATGCCCTGGCCTACGACAAGACCAGCGCCACGTCCATCGCCGGCTCCCTGGGTGCTGCCCGTGAGAATGCCCGCCGTGCCCGCGAAACCGTGTCCTCGGGCCTCTGGGAGAGCCTGAACACCACCTATTACGGCTTGAGCCAGCACCGCAAGGACGTGGTGGGCACCTACCGCTTCTGCAACTGGACCCTGGAGCGCACCGCCATGGTCAGCGGCCTTGCCGACACCACAGTGAGCCATGACGAAAGCTGGCTCTTCCTGGTCCTGGGCCGTTCGCTGGAACGCGCGGACATGACGGCCAGGATGCTGTCCACCCGCGACGTGCTCTCCGCCGGCATGTCCTGGGTCAACATGCTGCGCTGCGCCGGTGCCTATGAATCCTTCCTGCGCACCCGCCGGGCGGCATTCGGGGACCAGCACGCCGCGGAGTTCCTGCTGCTGGACCGGCTGTTCCCCCGCTCCATCGTCTACGCGCTGCGGGACGCCGACGAGTGCCTGGCCAAGCTGGACCCGTCCGCGCAGCGGGTGGGCTTCATCAACGACGCCCGCCGCATCGTGGGGCAGGCCCGGACCTTCCTTGAGTTCCACCGGACGGATGACCTCATGTCCGAACTGCCCGAGCACATGGAGCGTGTACAGAAGGCAGTGTCCCAGGCCTCGGATGCCATTTCCCGTAAGTACTTCAATCAGGCGGACGAACTTGCCTGGGTGGGAGAAGTGTCATGACCCGGTTGAGCATCGTCCACAGGACGGCCTACAAGTACAACAAACGGGTGACCCTGTCCTACAACGAGGCCCGGATGACGCCGCTGACGGATTCGCAGCAGGTGGTCCTGGAGTCCGTGGTGAAGGTGTCCCCGTCCCAGGCGGCGGTGAGCACGTACCGCGATTACTGGGGGACCAGGGTGACCGCGTTCGACATGCAGATGCCGCACGAGAACCTTGAGGTGGTCTCCAACATCACGGTGGAAGTCCACCGTGCCGAGAAGATCCCGGCTGAAGCGGACATCGTGGGCTGGGACGTCCTTGCCTCCCCGGAGACGCTGGACGCGTTCAGCGACTGGCTGCCGCAGTCCCGGCTAAGCGGGCCGGGCGACGAAGTGCTGGGCATCATCCCGGACGTCGTGGCCGGGAAAAACCCGCACGAGGCCGCCATGGCCGTCTTTGCCTGGATGCGGGGGGAGATGACGTACATGTCCGGCTCCACCGCCGTCACCACCAATGCGGAGGAAGCCTGGGGCCAGCGCCAGGGCGTGTGCCAGGACCTGGCGCACCTGGCCATCGGTGCCCTGCGAAGCTGCGGCATTCCGGCCCGCTATGTGTCCGGCTACCTGCACCCGCGGTCCAGCGCCGGCATCGGCGAGACCGTGGCCGGGCAGTCGCACGCGTGGCTGGAATGGTGGGACGGTGACTGGCGCAGCTGGGATCCCACCAACCACAAACCCGCCGGCGACTTCCACGTCACGGTGGCCCGCGGACGGGATTACCGTGACGTGCCACCGCTCAAGGGCATCCTGTCCGGAGGCGGCGGGTCCGCCTTGAAAGTCAGCGTGGAGATCACGCAGCTCGCCTGAGCCACGTCAGGTTCCCCGGCTTCCATCGCCGGGGAACCCGGGCCGCCGGCTCTATTCCGGCGCCGTCCTGGCGGTGCTGCTGATCTGGGTCCACCATGTCATCGGATCAGTGACCTTGAAGCGGCGGCCCGTGACTGAGTCCGGGGTGATGCGCACGAATGCGTCCTTCCGCCCCGACTGCCACGGGAAGAGGTACAGGCGGGAGGTCTCCAGCACCTCCTCGGTGCTCTTGACCAGGGCGGCGGTGCCCTTGATCACCACGCTCCATGCCAGGCCCGTGTCGGCGTCCACACCGTCCGCCTCCACGGCTACTGCAGCATCGTCGCCGGTCGCCGCCGAGAGTTTGGTTCCCTGGCCGGTCCGGAAGACCAGCGTGCCGCCGTCCACCGTGTAATTCACCGGGAAGATGTCCGGGCGTCCCTCAACCAGTACTGCCAGCCTGCCCACGGATACGGTACGCAACAGGGCCCAGCATTCATGGTGTTCGAGGTTCTGCACTTGGGTAGATGACTCGTTGCTCATGCGGTGAGCATACGCCCTTCACCAAGGGCTGGGCTTGTAATCCTTCAGGAAGACACCGTACTGGTCCTCGCCCTTTTCGCCCATGACGATTGGATCGTAAACGCGGGCCGCGCCGTCTACCAGGTCCAGGGGTGCGTGGAAGCCTTCCTCCATGAGCCGGACCTTGGTGAAGTGGGGACGTTCGTCCGTGATCCAGCCGGTGTCCACCGCGGTCATCAGGATGCCGTCGGTGTCCAGCATCTCCTGGGCGCTGGTGCGGGTCATCATGTTCAGCGCGGCTTTGGCCATGTTGGTGTGCGGATGTCCCGGGCCCTTGTAGGCGCGGGAGAACTGGCCCTCCATGGCTGAGACGTTCACGATGTATTTCCGCCGTGCGGAGGAGCGCTTCATGGCCCCGCGCAGGCGGCTGACCAACAGGAACGGCGCGGTGACGTTGCAGAGCTGCACCTCGAGCATCTCGAGGGGATCCACTTCGTCCACCACCTGGGTCCAGCTGTTGATGGTGGCAAGGTCCGGGACCAGGCCGCCGGCGTCGATGGCGGTCCCCGAAGCGATCCGCTCCAGCGACGCGGATCCGGTGGACAATGCCAGTGATGTGATGGCGTCGCCGGCCAGGACCGGATGTTCGGTGACGCTGCCTGCAAGCGCCAGCGGGTGCTTGTCATGGGCATGGCCGAAGGTCAGCAGTTCGGGGCCGCCGTTGGCCGCTTCAAGCGCCGCGGGCAGCGGCTCGTCCTCGGCGTCCACCAGCGGCTTGTAGGCGTTGCCGGAGCGACGCACGGTCTGGGCGGCGTTGTTGATGATGATGTCCAGTGGACCGGCCTCGTTGAGGGAGTCGGTCAGTGCCATGACCTGGGCAGGATCGCGCAGGTCGATGCCCACGATCCGGAGCCGGTGCAGCCACTCGCCGCTGTCTTCCATGGCGGCGAAGCGCCGGGCCGCATCCTTGGGGAAGCGGGTGGTGATGGTGGTGTGCGCCCCGTCGCGCAGCAGCCGGAGGGCGATGTACATCCCGATCTTGGCGCGGCCCCCGGTCAGCAGGGCGCGGCGGCCGGTCAGGTCGGTCCGGGCGTCGCGCTTGCTGTGGCTGAAGGCAGCGCATTCGGGGCAGAGCTGGTGGTAGAAGGCGTCCACCTGCGTGTAGTGCTGCTTGCAGATGTAGCAGGGGCGGGACCGGATGAGGTGGCCCGCAATCTTGCCGGTGGCTGAGGGCGCCAGCTTGTTGCCGCGGGTCTCGTCATCGATCCGGTCCGGTGCGGCGGTGGCCGTCTGGGCAATGACGGCCCGGTCGGCGTCGGCGATCGAGTCGCGCTTGGTGACCCTGCGGTGGCGCTTGACGGCCTTGAACATCTTTCCGGTGGCGCGGCGTACAGAGATGTAGTCCGGATGCTCCTCGTCATAGGCGTGGATGGTGTTCAGGACCTTGAGGCAGGCCTGGATGTCCTCAGGGGTCAGATCGGGGGAGCTCATTGGGAAAATTTTACAGCGTACGCCGCAGGCCGGGACACCATCAGCGGTGTCCCGGCCTGCAGGATGCCTTTGGGGAGGGCCCGGGGTCAGGAAACCCTGGCGCCGGGCGCGGCTTCCGCGGCCGCGGCGGCGTGCGTGTCAGCCACCTTGTCCGCGGCCTCGCGCATGTTCGGGTACTGGTCCGTGGCGGCCTTCACGGCGTTGGGCAGCTGGCTGAGGTGCCGTGCAGCGAGCCGGCGTTCCTCTTCGCCCGGCTCAGGGACTTCCTGGCCCTTGGCAAGGACAGTGATGCCGGAATCGGTGACCTTGAAGCCGCGGGCGCGGTCAAGGTCCGGATCCAGTCCGATTGCGGCACCAGCTGGCACCTTGACGTTCTTGTCCAGGATGGCCCGGTTGATCACTGCCCCTTCGCCCACCTGGACCTTGTCCATCAGTACCGAGTCGATGACCCTGCCGCTGGTGGCCACGTATACGTCGTTGGACAGCACGGAGCCTTCCACCACGCCGCCTGAGATCACCACGCCGCTGGAGACGATCGAGTCCAGCGCCGTGCCCACGGTGTTGTTCTTGCCGCGGACGAACTTGGCCGGCGGGGAAATGCTTTGCCGCGTGTAGATGGGCCATTCGGAGTTGTAGAGATTGAACACCGGCAGTGGGGAGATGAGGTCCATGTGGGCGTCGTAGAAGGAGTCGATGGTGCCAACGTCGCGCCAGTAGGTGCGGTCGCGTTCGGTGGAGCCGGGGATGTCGTTGAGCGTGAAGTCGTAAACGCCGGCCTCGCCGCGGTTGACGAAGTAGGGAATGATGTCCCCGCCCATGTCGTGCTTGGTGTCCAGGCGCTCAGCGTCCACGTGCAGCGCAGCCACCAGGGCATCGGCGTCGAACACGTAGTTGCCCATGGAGGCCAGGAACTGTGAAGGATCGGCAGCCAGGCCGGGCGTGGAGGACGGCTTCTCAACGAAGGCGGCGATCTTCTGGGGATCGTTCTGGTCCACTTCGATGACGCCGAACTGGTCGGCCATGTGCAGCGGCTGCCGCACTGCCGCCACCGTTGCCTTGGCACCGCTGTTCACGTGCTGTGCCACCATCTGGGCGAAGTCCATGCGGTACACGTGGTCGGCGCCCACCACCACAACAATGTCCGGGTTGGCGTCGTGGATGAGGTTCAGGGACTGGTAGATGGCGTTGGCGCTGCCCAGGAACCAGCTCTTGCCTACGCGCTGCTGGGCGGGAACCGAAGCGATGTAGTTGCCCAGCTGGGTGGACATCCGCCACGTCTCGGAGATGTGCCGGTCGAGGCTGTGCGACTTGTACTGCGTCAGCACCACGATCTGGAGGTAGCGGGAATTGACCAGGTTGGACAGCGCGAAGTCGATGAGGCGGTAGCTGCCGGCGAAGGGCACGGCGGGCTTTGCCCGGTCTGCCGTCAGTGGCATCAGCCTGTTTCCCTCGCCACCTGCGAGGACAATGGCCAGGACTTTTTTCGTTAACGGCATGATGGTCGCTCCTGTACGCCTTCGTAACTCCCCAAGACAGTCCGGTAGGCCCGGACTCCTTCACACTAGAACAGTTATGCGTGAAGGACTACCTTGGGTCTTGTGCGAATAGACATTGTGACTAAAGAGTTCCCGCCGGAGATCTACGGTGGCGCCGGGGTGCATGTAGCCGAATTGAGCAGGGTGCTTAGCAAGCACGTTGACCTGCAGGTTCGTGCTTTTGGGGCTCCCCGCGACGCCGACTACCATGGCGCGACCGTGACGTCCTACCAGGTCCCGGAGGACCTGGGCGGGGCGAACGCAGCGGTGCAGACCCTGGGCGTCGACCTGCGAATCGTGCCCGACGTCCAAGGCGCGGACCTGGTCCATTCGCACACCTGGTACGCCAACATGGCCGGGCACCTGGCCTCCCTGCTGCACGGTATCCCGCACGTTCTCAGCGCGCACAGCCTTGAGCCGCTGCGGCCTTGGAAGGCTGAGCAGCTCGGCGGCGGCTACGCCCTGTCCTCCTGGGTGGAAAAGACGGCCTATGGAGCGGCTGCGGCGATCATCGCCGTCTCCGAGGGCATGCGCCAGGACATCCTGCGCAGCTACCCCAACGTGGATCCCACAAAGGTCCGCGTGGTCCACAACGGCATCGACGTGGAGCTTTGGCAGCGTGATGAAAACGACGACGCCGTCCGCGCCCTGGGCATCGACCCCGCCAAGCCAAGCGTCGTCTTTGTGGGAAGAAACACACGGCAGAAGGGCGTCCCCTACCTCCTGCGGGCGGCGGCGAAGCTTCCCGCCGATGTTCAGTTGGTCCTGTGCCTTGGCGCCGCGGACACCCCCGAACTGGCAGCCGAAACCGCAGCGCTCATCGAAGAGCTGCAGAAGCAGCGCACAGGCGTTGTCCTGATCGAACGGATGCTGCCGCGCCATGAGCTGATCCAGGTGCTCAGCCATGCCACCGCCTTCGCGTGCCCGTCCATCTATGAACCGCTGGGCATCGTCAACCTCGAAGCCATGGCCTGCGGGGCAGCCGTGGTGGCCAGCGCCACGGGCGGTATCCCCGAGGTGGTTGAGCACGGCCGGACCGGACTCCTGGTGGACCTGGAGCAGGTGACCGACGGCACCGGCACGCCCCTGGACCCTGAAAAGTTCGTCAAGGAGTTCGCTGAGGCCCTCACCGAGGTGGTATCCGATCCCGCACGGGCCCGCGCAATGGGAGAGGCAGGCCGGGAGCGCGCCGAAAAGCACTTCTCCTGGGAGTCCATCACGGAGACCACCCTTGAGGTCTACCGCTCGGTGCTGCCTGCGGCCCGCTGAGCGTACCGCCACGGACGCCTAAGGACGGCAACAACGACGGCGCCGCTCCCCAGCCAGGGGGAGCGGCGCCGTCGTGCTTTCCGGGCCTGCGCGCCGGCGGCTGATCAGGCTTTCCGGGCCGCTGCCGTCCTGGCAATCAGGACTTTCTCGTCCACGGGCGACTGCCCGCTTGCCCTTTCATTCCGGAAGTAGGCCCGGGCCTCGTCCTGCCGGGTTTTCTCGGCGCCCGTTGCGATGGCCGCCCGCACATGATCCCCGCCGTACCCGAAGGCGTCCACCAGGTCCAGGGCATGGGGCCGGATCCTCTCCAGCAGCCGGTTGATGTACCCGCCCACGGTGCGTGCCCGCTGCATGGAGAGCCGGCCGTTCATGAGGTACCAGGCCAGGTTCTTCTCGATCAGGGACAGGCCGAATAGGTCCCGCAGCCAGGTCAGCACCTTCCTGGTTCCGGGGTCGTCCACCTGCTGCAGGGCGTCCGTGAACGCCTCCCACTGCAGCAGTTCGGCGTGCGCCTGGGCGGCATCAATAAGTTCGTTCTGGTGCCGGTTGAACAAGGCGGCGCCCTGGTCCTGCGGCAGCCGTTTGCTGCCCTTCAAAGCAGCCGCGGCCTCGGCCACCATGGTCTGCACCCTGTCGGTAAGGAGGGCGCGCTGGCCTTCCTCGTCCCGCAGCGCGATGGCAGCCTTTTGGACCGAACCGGTGTCGGCCACGAACTGGGCCACCTGGCGCAGTCCGGTGCGGTGGACAGCTGCGCCGGCAGCCTGGTTCACCACGTACCGGGCCAGCACGCCGAAGTCCACGCTGCGGAATTCCTTGGCGTAGTCGGCCAGCAGACGCTTGGCCACCAGTTGGAGCAACACCGTGTTGTCGCCCTCGAAGGTGGCATACACGTCCAGGTCGGCGCGCAGTGATGCGAACCGGTTCTCAATCAGGAAGCCGGCGCCGCCGCAGGCTTCCCGGCATTCCTGCAAGGTGTCCAGGGCGTGCCAGGTGCTCAGCGGCTTCAGCGCTGCGGCCAGGGTTTCCAGGTCCTGTCGGTCCGCGTCGGTATCGTGGGCACCGGAGAAGACATCGTCGAACTTCTGCAGGAGCTGCTCGTGGGCAAAGCCGGCCGCGTAAGTGGTGGCAAGCCGGGTGAAGAGGCGCCGCTGGTGCCGCTGGTAGTCGAGCAGGACCTCTTCCTCCGTGTGCGACGAGGCGTTGAACTGGCGGCGTTCGGTGGCGTACTGGATGGCTGCTTTCAGGGCCACTTTGGACGCTGCGACGGCGGCACCGTCCAGTGACACCCGGCCCTGCACCAGCGTTCCCAGCATGGTGAAGAAGCGCCGGCCGGGGCTGGCGATGGGCGACGTGTAGGTCCCGTCGGCATCGACGTTGCCGTACCGGTTCAGGAGGTTCGTCCGCGGGATGCGGACGTTGGTGAAGTGCAGCCGGCCGTTGTCGATTCCGTTCAGGCCGCCCTTGATGCCGTCGTCCTCCCCGCCGATCCCGGGCAGGAATTCCCTGGTGGCGGGGTCCCTCAGGTCAACGTAGAAGGCATGCACCCCGTGGTTAACCCCGCGGGTAACCAGCTGGGCGAACACCACGGCGCCCAGGCCATCGATGGCGGCGTTGCCGATGTAGTCCTTCCAGGCGGCGCGGAAGGGGGTGTGGATGATGAATTCCCCGGCGGCGGGGTCATAGGTTGCGGTGGTGGCAATGCTGGCCACGTCCGAACCATGGCCCGTCTCTGTCATGGCGAAGCAGCCGGGGATTTCGAGGTTCATGATTCCCGGCAGCCATTTGGCGTGGTGGTCTGCGGTGCCCAGGTGCATCACCGCGGATCCAAAGAGTCCCCACTGGACGCCGGCTTTGATCTGCAGGGACGGGTCAGCCACCACCAGCTCCTCGAACCCGGCGATGTTTCCGCCGTGGTCGTCGGAACCGCCCAGTGCCGCCGGGAAGGCGCGGTGCACGGCTTCATTGTCCACAAGGTATTTGAGCTGGTCGAACACGCGGGCGCGGTGTTCGGTGTGCGTCAGGCCCTCGGTCTTGTGCAGTTCCGGCCTGGCGGCCAGGTCCCTTGCCTGGAGCCGCACGTCGGCCCACTTGCCCAGGAGCTGCCGGCCCAGTGCCTCGACGTCGACGGCGGGGGCAGGGCTGCTGCCTGCGGGTTTGGCTGCAGGGGTCGCCGCGGGGCGAAGCCCCTTGCGGGCGGGGCGGTCCACTACGTCAGTCATGTCACAGTCCTTCTTTGGCGGATAACTTGGTGGTCGGTGGGGCGGGAGTGAGTTCGGGGGCTATGCCCACGCACAGCCAGGCGGTTATCTGGCGCGCCATGGTCTCCTGGCTTGGTTTGGAGGGGGAGTCCGGAGTGCTGAGCCATTGTTCGCCGGCGTTCCGCACCAGGCCGATTGCCGCCTTGGGCCAGTAGCCGATGACGGTTTCCCTGTCGTCGCCCAGGTGCGACCGCATGGGGGTGGCGATCATGTCCGCAATTGCGTCAAAGAAGTGGCCCAGCGGGCCGCCTGCCGCCGACGGGTGCGGCGGGTTGGCGGGGTCGCCGGGGGCATAGCTCGTGACGAACGTGTACACGTTGGGACTGGTGTCCGCCATTTGCAGGTATGCCGAGACCATGGCCAGTAAACCTTCCCGGGGGGTCACAGCGCTTTGCGCTGCTTCCTGGATGCGGTGCTGCATCTGGCTGAGGACCACTTCGCCCACGGCCTGCTGCAGTCCGGCCTTGTCCCCGAAATACCGGTAAAAGACCGACTTCGAGGTTCCTGCCGCCGTTGCAATGTCCTCCATGGAGGCGTCGCTGCCCAGTGCGTGCACAGCGCGGCGGGCCTGCTTGATGAGTTCGCGGCGCCGTTCCTCCCGGTGGCTCTGCCAGCGCGCCGAACGGCCGTCAGAGCTGGCGGAAGACGGCAGCTCAACCGTCGCTGGAAAGCGCGTGTCCTGAAAGTTCACGATACCCAGCGTATCAGGTACGCTGGGTATCGGTAACCACATGTGACCAGAGGAGCCATCCATGTCCACAGACGGACAGTCCACCCCCACACCCGACGGATCAATCGCGGCCGGGGTCCCGGCAACCAGGAGGGCAGTGATCGTAGGGGCCAACCGGATCCCGTTCGCCCGTGCCGGCGGCGCTTATGCAAAATCCTCCAACCAGGACATGCTTACAGCTGCCCTGGACGGACTGATCGCACGCTTTGGGCTCCAGGACGAACGGATGGGCCAGGTGGCCGCCGGCGCCGTACTCAAGCACTCCAGGGATTTCAACCTCACCCGGGAGGCCGTGCTGGGCTCGGCACTTTCCGCCGAGACCCCGGTCTACGATCTCCAGCAGGCCTGCGCCACGGGACTTGAAACGGTGGTGGGCCTGGCGAACAAGATCAAGCTCGGGCAGATCGACTCGGCCATTGCCGGTGGCGTGGACTCAGCCTCCGACGCGCCGGTGGTAGTCAGCGAAGGGCTGCGCGAGGTCATCCTGGACCTTCACCGCGCCAAGACACTTCCCCAGCGCCTGCAGATCCTGAGCCGCCTCCGGCCCAAGGACCTGGCACCGCTGGCCCCGGGCACGGCAGAACCCCGCACCGGCCTGAGCATGGGTGAACACCAGGCCCTCACAACGGCACAATGGAAGATCTCCCGCGAAGCCCAGGACGAACTGGCGCTGAACAGCCACCACAATCTGGCTGCCGCCTACGAGTCCGGCTTCTTCGATGACCTCATGACCCCCTACCGCGGACTGACGCGGGACGCCAACCTGCGGGCCGATACATCGCTGGAAAAGCTTGCGTCCCTGAAGCCGGTGTTTGGCCGGAACCTCGGGGCAGATGCAACCATGACGGCAGGAAACTCGACCCCACTGACCGATGGTGCCTCCACAGTGCTGCTGGCGTCCGACGAGTGGGCAGATGCCCGCGACCTGCCGAAGCTGGCAGCAGTGGTGGACGCTGAAGCTGCGGCCGTGGACTTTGTCCACGGCAAGGACGGGCTGCTGATGGCCCCCGTGTTCGCTGTGCCCAGGCTCCTTGCCCGCCAAGGCCTTACGCTGGCGGACTTCGACTTCTTCGAAATCCACGAAGCATTCGCCGCCACTGTCCTCAGCACCCTGGCCGCGTGGGAGGACGAGGAATTCGGCCGTACCCGCCTCGGCCTGGACGGTGCTCTTGGCAGCATCGACCGCTCGCGCCTGAACGTCAACGGGTCCTCGCTGGCAGCGGGCCACCCGTTTGCGGCGACCGGCGGCCGCATTGTCGGCACGCTTGCCAAGATGCTCCACGCCAAGTCGGCGTCCACAGGTCGTCCTTCGCGCGGCCTGGTGTCCGTCTGCGCAGCCGGCGGCCAGGGCGTCGTCGCGATCCTGGAATCTCTGTAGGGGACGGCATGGCTGACACATATGCACAACTGGTCAACAGCGGCGTAGGCCGCAACCTCGCAAAGAAACTCGGCCTTCCGCAGCCCGCTGTCCTGCGCCGCTACGAGCCGGGGCAGCCCCTGGTGACCGGGCCTGTCGTTGTCCTGGGCGACACCCCCGGCGCGGACAAACTTGCCGCCGAGCTGCTGTCCTGGGACCTCGATGTCAGGCGGCACGCCGTTCCGGCCGAAAAACTGGGTGCCATCATCCTGGTCCTCGATGAGCTCGGGCACCCGGCGGACCTGGAAAAGCCTGTGTTGGCGGCCGCGGGTTCCCTCCGCGACCTGCGGGCCGGGGGCCGGATCATCACCTTGTCCCGCCCGGCGGCGGAAGCTGCCACTCCCGACGCTGCAGCAGCACGCCAGGGGGTGGATGGCTTCCTGCGATCCCTTGCCAAGGAACTGCGTGCCGGAGCAACCGGAAATGGTGTGCTCCTCGCTGATGGCACCACTTCCACCAGCCCCAGCACGCTCGGTGCCATCACGTTCTTCCTCTCCGGCCGTTCAGCGTTCGTGGACGGACAGTTCCTCACGGTTTCAACGGAGGACGGCGCACTGCCCGCCGACCCGGAAGAGCCACTTGCAGGAAAAGTGGCAGTAGTTACCGGCGCAGCCCGCGGCATCGGCGCGCAGATTGCCCGGACGCTGCACCGCGATGGTGCCACGCTGGTCCTGGTGGACATTCCGGCAGCGGGAGACCAGCTGGCGGCCGTAGCCAATGAGGTACGCGCGACGGCATTGCAGCTCGACATCACCGCAGCGGACGCGGGCCGGCGGATCATCGACCACGCCATACAGCGGTACGGACGTCTGGACATCGTGGTGCACAATGCCGGGGTTACGCGGGACAAGCTGCTGGCCAACATGGACCAGGCGCGGTGGAACCAGGTCATCAACATCAACATCGCCGCCCAACTCCGGATCAACGAGGCCCTGCTGGCCTCAGAACACTTCCGGTCTTCGCCGCGTATCGTTTCTGTTGCCTCCACCAGCGGCATCGCCGGGAACCGGGGACAAACCAACTACGCCGCATCCAAGGGGGGAGTTATGGGAATGGTCCGTGCCAGCGCCCCGCTGCTCGCGTCCCGGGGCGGCACCATCAATGCGGTGGCACCCGGATTCATCGAAACCGACATGACCGCGCGCATCCCCTTCGCCGTCCGTGAAGTGGCACGACGGTTGAACTCACTCCAGCAGGGCGGCCTGCCCTCCGACGTCGCCGAGACCATAGCGTTCCTCGCCAGCGACGCCGCAGGCGGAATCAACGGGGAGGTGCTGCGGGTGTGCGGGCAAAACCTGGTGGGGGCATGACGCTCGCACAGCCGGTGATCCTGGCCGAGATGCCGTCCTTGTCCAAGCTCTACGTCAACGCCGCCGCCCAGGCGGCACGGCGCAGGCTCCTGGGCACACATGACTCCGCCGTCCTCCCGGCCGAGAGCCATGAAGTCAGGGGGGTGGTGGTGGGGGTGGAAAACCTCACGGCCTACCAGCACCTGATCGGTGAGACGGCAAGCGATGTCCTGCCTGCCGGTTTCATCCACGCGATCGTATTCCCGCTGGCCATGAGCGTCCTTAACCGCGACGACTTCCCGCTGCCCCTGCTGGGCATGATCCACCTGCACAACAGCGTCGAACAAAGGTCCCCATTGGTCTTCACGGACGTTCTGGACATGACCGCTTGGGTGCAAAACCTCCGTGGGCACCGTTCCGGCACGCAGGTGGACGTGGTAGCGGAAGTGCGCCCTGCCGGCTCGCCGGATGTGCATTGGCGGGGCGTCTCCACTTACCTGGCCAAGGGCGTGTTCCTGCCGGGAATCGACAAACCTACTGCGCTGCCACCGAAGGCCGATTTCACGCCGCCGGACCCGACGGCCCTGTGGCACCTGGGCGTTGACACGGGGCGGGCCTACGCCGCGGTATCCGGGGATTTCAACCCGATCCACCTGAGCGTGCTGTCGGCAAAAGCGCTGGGCATGCGGCGTTCGATAGCACACGGGATGTACTTGGCCTCGCGTGCGCTCGCAGATGTCGGCCCTGCCCGCGGTGACTCCTTCACGTGGGACGTGGAGTTCGAGGCTCCGGTGTTCCTGCCCTCCCGGGTTGCCCTGGAAATCGCCACCGAACAAAGCGGATCAGGGGCATGGAGACACTCGCGCTTTGTCGCCTGGAGCCCCCGCTCCGGGCGCCGCCATTTCAGCGGGACGGTTGCCGCGCTCTAGCCAGCCCGGTTCCCGGCGCCAGGACTAGTCCTGCGGGCGGACTGCCCGCAGGATCCGGTGGAGGCTGAGGAGGACCGATTCGGAGGCAGGGACGGTGCCTTGGGTTGCCTCCCTGCCTGCAGCGGCCGCCATGCAGGCGTCCACCGCCTCTTTCGCGGCGGCGAAGCGGTGTTTCTGGGTCTGTTCGTCAGCTTCGCTGTAGGACGCCAGCAGCTCACCGGTGGCCGTGATGGCGGCAGCAAGCGGTTCACTGTCCTGCAGGGGGATATCGTAGGGGGCGTCGCTTTCCCAGATGACGTCCGAGAGCACGTCCGTCATGTCCTGGATATGGAAAGTGACCCGCTCCAGTTCCCGCAGGTCGCGGTAGTCCCTGTCCACGTCCCTGGGGTGCAGCTTCCGCCTGGGATTGGCGCGGCGGCTGGCATCGGCTTCCTTGACCAGATGCCGCACCGATCGAGCTGCTTCGGCCAGTTCGTCCGACCGGCGCGCCCAGTCCTCGTGCTCCGGAGGCCACTTTTCGGTAATCGCCGCCCCCATGTCCGTAAGCTGCCGCCCAAGGGCGAGGCGGAGATCATCGAGGCTTGAAGCCGCTGCATCAAAGTGCAGCGGCGGGAAGATCAGAAAATTGACTGCGATCCCCACGCCCACGCCCGCACCCATCTGGACCAGGTAGCCAAAGGAGAAATCGTCCGCGTTGCTTCCGCCCACCAGCAGGACCAGCAGGGCCGCCGTCGGAATCCAGTCACGGCCCGAGCCGATACCCGGCAAGCCGCCCAGGAGCACACCGACTCCCATGAACAGGGCCACCGTCAACGGGGAGGGTTGGGCAAGGCTGACCAGAATGAAAGCAAGGCCGATTCCCATTGCCAGCCCCGCGAGGGCCTGCGCCCCCTGCTTCACTGAGCCCGCGACGTTGTGGTACATGGCCACCAGGGCCCCCAGCGGCGCATAGTACGCATAGTGCGAGGCCGCGCCCGGCATTAGCGGAGCGATGGCGAACGCCAGGCCCGCGGCAAGCGCGGCTTTGGCAGCCAACTGCAGGCGCTGCGCCGCAAAGGCAGCGGAGAGCCCCGCCACCGATTGTTTGAGAAGTTGGGTCCCCCGAGCCCACCGTGCATCCGGTCGTGCTTGAGTGTTGCCCATCCGGACCACAGTAGGGCCGGGCGCCCTTCAGGACAAGCCCGCTGCGGAACGCCGCACTTCGGCGGCCAGGCGATGCGCCCTTCCCGGCGTCCGGCCCTCCTCCTGGCGGCGTGGAATGTAGCCAAAGCCAAGCCCGTAGGCCGGATCCGCAAAACCGAGCGCCGCGTTGGCACCCTCGTGTCCAAAGGCCCGGTGGCTGCCAAAGTTTCGGGAAGGGTGGGGCTTCATGAAGACGACCGCAAACGCGTTGTCCAGGCCTGAAGAGCGGTCCAGGCCCCACACCTGTTCCCGGGTCATGGCCTCCACCGTCCGGGCCGCCAGGAACGGTTTGTCCCCGTCGACGCCTGTGGTCGCAGCGGCGTACAACCGCGCCAGGCCCTCAGCGGAGCCCACACCGCCGGCGGCGGACATTCCGGCCGCCCGGACGGCGCGGATGTTCGGCAGTTCCATGACGGTGCTGACCGGCGCATTGCTGTTCATGCCTTCGAGGCTGAGTGGATCAACCCAGCCCTGGCCGGGATCTTCTTCATAGAGGACGTCCCTGTACCGTGGCTCCAGCTCCTCCGGGAGCCCCAGGAAGAAATCCACGTCCTGCGGCTGCCGGATCCTGCGGTCGTACATGGCCTGCAGCGACTCGCCCGCGACGCGGCGGCACAACTCCTCCATAAGGATTCCGATGGTCAGGGCGTGGTAGCCGAACTGCCGCCCGGGCTCCCAGGCGGGAGCGGCAGCGGCAAGGCGCGCCGCGGCCGCGGACGTGGTGAATTCATCCAGGCGGAATCCGCCCTCGACGCCCATCAGTCCTGCCTGATGCGACAGCGCTTCCCGGACCAGCAGCCTGTCCTTTCCGTGGCCACCGAATTCCGGTCAGTAATGGACCATTGCCTTATCCAGGTCAAGGACGCCATCCTGGCCCATCAGGGCGATGACCATGGCGGCAACGCCCTTGGAGCAGGAATAGGCCCCGGTCACGGTTTCCGAAGCCATGTCGGGGCCGCCCGTCAGGCGCACCACCGGCATCCCGTTGTGGTAGCAGGCGAGTTGTGCGCTGTACCGGGAGTCCTCAGCGAGGAACGACTCAAACAGGGCCAGGACGTTTTCGTACCCCTGGCGCCACGGAACCAAGAGATGTCTGCATGCCCTCAGTGTAGGCAGGAAAGCGATTTCCTGCCCGAGGTTTGTCTAGCGCAACGCGCCGTGTCCCGGCGCAACCTCTTCGCCTGGCCGGACCGGCCCGGGCGGCGTGCCGTCTCCAAACGGCCGGCCCCCCAGCGATTCCCTGCCGTGGTCCTGCAGCCAACCGCCCAGGTCCGGACCGGCCGGAACAATGCCCGTGGGATTAATGTCCTCGTGCACGATGTAGTAGTGCTGCTTGATTTGCACGAAGTCGATAGTGTCCCCGAAACCCGGCGTCTGGAACAGGTCCCGTGCATAGCCCCACAGATGCGGCATCTCACTGAGTTTCTGCCGGTTGCACTTGAAGTGGCCGTGGTACACGGGGTCGAACCTGGCAAGCGTGGTGAACAGGCGCACATCCGCCTCGGTGATGGTGTCGCCCACCAGATAGCGCTGCCGGGACAGGCGGTCCTCAAGCCAGTCCAGCGCAGTCCACAGCCGGTCGTACGCCGAGTCGTAGGCTTCCTGGGAACCCGCGAAACCGCAGCGGTAGACGCCGTTGTTGACCTCCGTGAAGACGCGCTTGTTTACCTGGTCGATTTCGTCGCGGAGGTGTCCAGGGTAGAGCAGCGGCGCACCTGCCCGGTGGAAGTCCGTCCACTCGGTCGAGAAGTCGAGGGTGATCTGGGGGAAGTTGTTGGTCACGACTTCACCGCTGCGTACATCCACGATGGCAGGCACGGTAATTCCCCGCGGATAGCCGGGGAACCGTTTGAAGTAGGCCTCCTGGAGGCGCTCTATGCCCAGGACGGGGTCCACTCCGCCGGGATCCAGGTCGAACGTCCAGGAGCGAGCGTCGTGGGTAGGGCCGGGCTGGCCCAGGGAAATCGCTTCTTCCAGGCCCAGCAGCCTGCGGACAATGACGGTGCGGTTTGCCCACGGGCAGGCACGGGCGGCGATGAGGCGGTAGCGCCCGGCTTCCACCGGCCACCCCGGCTCGCCCTTGCTGCCCGGGGAGGCATCCCTGGTGATCCGGTCCTCGATGTAATTGGTGTCCCGGGTGAACTCCGTGCCGCCGGTCACATAGGCTCCACGGGTGCTGTGCGTTTCCTGGCTCATGCCACAAGCCTATTCGCCGGCTATCCGTTCCAGGCACCTTCCCCGAGGATCGCCGAGACGGGCTGCCAGGCAACCAGCCACGCTCCGGCAACCAGGAGGGTGAATAAAGCAATCCAGACTCCGGAGGGGACGGAGGTGGCGCGGTACAGAAGGTAGGCGTCGGAGCTGCCAAGGCTTCCGCGACGCCGGATGTGGACGTTCGTGAGTTTGAGCAGGTCACGGACAGCAGCCACCAGGAGTGCAAGACCGAAGATGACGGCCACATGCCCCACGACTGGCGCCGGTGCAAGGAAGGTAAGGGCAGCCGCGCCGGCGATGGCGGCGGCAGTGATGATGAAACCGGCAAGGTTGCGGAGGAAGATCAGCGACGCGGCCAGGACCAACAGGCTCACGGCCATGGCAGCCGGGCCCCACCCGCCAAGGCCGCAGCAGACGAAAGCGGCACCGACCATAGCCGGTACCGGATATCCCCAGAAGCAGGACCATGCTGCTGCAAGCCGGCTCCTGCTGTAAGTGGTGGTGGTTCCGGAATGGTCAAGCCTGAGGCGGATTCCCGACAGCCGCTGACCGGACGTCAAGGCCGCGAACGCGTGACCCAGCTCATGGGTGGTGGTAGCGAGGAGCCCGAAGTAGCGCCAGCTGCGGCGGGGTATGGACAGACCGATGGCTGCCGCCACGGACAACAGCATCTCGATCCAGGTGACGTTGGGTACGTTTGCCTGCGCGAACGCCGCACTGAAGGTGTTCCACAAGCTCGCGGAGCTGTCCAACATTGCCTCCTGGCTGCCAGTTGGCGTCGTAAATGTCCTACTCCAACGCTACGCACCCCAGCTGGGCGAAGGCTTAAAGTCGAAAGGCACGCCCGTTGCGGCGTGCCTTCGGCGTTGGTGGGACGTGCGAATCGCTGCCCGAAAGGTTCCCGACTAGCCTTCGCACTCAGTGCAGTAGCTGTGGCCGTCTTTTTGACGGGCGATCTGGGACCGGTGGCGGACCAGGAAGCAGGAATAGCAGGTGAACTCATCCTCAGCCTGCGGGATGACCTGGACTACGAGCTCCTCAGCGACGAATTCGCCGCCAGGGACGCCGGCGCCGTCCAGTCCGTCAGCCTCGTCCAACTCCTGCACAACACTGCGGGCGTCGGGAGCATTTGCTGACTGGAGCTGCTCGAGTGAGTTGTCCTGCGATTCCTTGACGTCGGAACGCAGTTCATCGTAATCGGTTGCCACTTTAGGTGCTTCTCTTTTCTTTGATTGGCTGTCGGGTATGAAACGTACAGCATCGGGAGGGTATTCCCCAACAGTGAGCGTGAATCCGCCGCCTATTGGGTAAAGGTCCTAAGGAGCAGCCGCACGTTCCAGGAGCGCATTGCGGCCGCGTGGGCAGTGGGGGGACAGGGTACTGGTCCCCCTGCATGACGGAAGGGGCAGTGTGTGGAACAACTCACCGCAGAGTTTGGCGGTGCAGGACAAATCGGCGTGGGCGTCGGTCCTGTGCTGGAGAAGTTCACCGACGTGTCCAGGATTGTCATCCTGCGCGGCGGAGGATTGGGCGACCTGATTTTCGCCATCCCGGCCATGGCGGCACTGAAGGTGGCTTATCCGGGATCAACCATCACGCTGCTGGGAACACCAATCCACAAGGCGCTGCTGGAGGCGGTGAAAAGCCCCGTGGATGAGGTGGTGGTCCTGCCTTTCGCCGAAGGAGTCAGGCCTGGGCAGGAAGAGGCAGCTGAACTGGACCGTTTCTTTGCCGACATGCGGGGCCGCACCTTCGACCTGGCTGTCCAGCTTCATGGCGGCGGCCGCTATTCAAACCCCTTCCTGCTAAGGCTCGGCGCCCGTCATACCGTCGGGACCCGGACTGCCGATGCAGCCAGCCTCGAGCGCACCGTCCCCTACCTTTACTACCAGCACGAACCACTCAGGGCTTTGGAAGTGGCCGGGTTCGCTGGTGCCTTCCCGGTCGATCTCGAAGCCCGGCTGGCGCCCGCCGGCGGGGGAGCCGCACACGAAGCCCTAGACGGCGCCGCCGGCCAGCCGCTGGTGGTGATCCATCCCGGCGCCACCGACCCCCGCCGTCGTTGGCCTGCTGACAAGTTCGCCGAACTTGCCGCTGCCTGCGCAGCGGACGGCTCGCGGGTGGTCATTATCGGTGACAGCAGCGAGCAGGACCTCGCGGAGGCGATCGCGGCCCGGGCCGGATCGGCGGCCGTCGATTCCGCAGCCGGCGCACTGGACATGGCAGGGCTTGTGGCCCTGCTGGCGGAAGCCGGCGTTGTGGTGGCAAACGACAGCGGTCCACGGCACCTTGCCCAGGCCCTGGGCGTTCCCACGGTCGGCATCTTTTGGGCCGGGAACGTGATCAACGCCGGAGCGCTGGGCAGGAGCCTGCACCGCGTGCATGCCTCCTGGGTGACAGCATGCCCCACGTGCGGGATAGACGTGACCCAGGTTGGCTGGACGGCACCCCGCTGCGCCCATGACGATTCTGCGGTAGCGGGCATCGGGGTGCCGGAGGTGTACGAGGATGTCCGCAGCCTCACCGCCACGGCCTACGCAAAGCAGGACGCATGAGCGGCACCGGGACGGCGGGCGTTGCCACCGATCCGCTTCCCGCTGACGGCAAACCGGAATTACTGGTCCTGCGCGCCCTGAAGCTTGGCGACCTGCTGGTGGCCGTACCTGCCCTGAAGGGTATCCGGCGGGCGTTTCCCGAACACCGGCTGCGCTATGCGGCGCAGGGATGGCTGGCAGAAGCTTTGGGGCTGGTGGGCGGTTATGAGCTGTTCCCTACGCATGGGCTGGACGAGCCGCTGGCGATGGAACCCGGCGTAGTGGACGTTGCCGTCAACCTGCACGGCAGCGGCCCGGAGAGCCAGGGAAGGATTGAGGCGCTGAAAGCCAGGCATACGGTTGGCCACCGAAGCGCCCACCGGGACGGCCCGCCGTGGCGGCCGGAACTGCACGAACGCGAACGCTGGGTAAAGCTCCTGGAGTGGCATGGCATCGAGGCGGATCCACTGGACGTAAAGCTGAATACGCCGCACGTCCCCAGCCCCGTCCCCGGTGCGACAGTCCTGCATGTCGGAGCCGCCTATGGCAGCAGGCTGTGGCCGGCGGACCGCTTCGCGGCGGTGGCAGCGGCCCTCGCGGAAGCCGGCCACCAGGTGGTTTTCACCGGCGGCGCAGGGGAGAGGGAACGCGCTGACGAAGTGTGCCGCCTTGCGGGGCTCCCGGGGACCACCGTCTTGGCCGGCGTCCTGGGCCTCGGAGAGTTCGCGGCCACCATCGCCGCCGCACGCCTGGTGGTTTCCGCCGACACGGGCGCCGCCCACCTGGCATCCGCATACGGCACTCCTTCCGTGGTGCTTTTTGGTCCGGCCCCACCCGAAATCTGGGGTCCGCCCCCTGGGCCCCATGTGGTCCTGACCCGCACGGAGCTGCGGCGCGGGGACACGTTCGCGGCGCAGCCGGACCCCGCGCTGCTGGCAATCCAGGTGCCCGACGTCATGGCTGCGGTCAGGGGGCTGGGCCTGCTGTAAGCGCTGCGGATTTGCGCCTCATAGTGTGGGTCTGCAGGGGTCGGCTTGGGTCCCGGGGGCCTAAAATTGAGTGCATGAGCACTGAGCTGGAAATTGCTTTGGTGTTGGGGACGGCGTTGTTGTGGGTCATCGTGGCGCTGACCATCCTGTCTGCCATTGACCGGCCCGAAAGGAAGGCGCGCCGGCAGGAACGGCGCGACCTCCGGACGGAGAAGCGGCGGATCGAGTATCGCCCCGTCGCAGCGGGTTCCCATCCCCAAGGACGGGACCGGCACTCGCGTAGGCTGCACCCGCATTGACGACGGCGGGACGTGCCCGGGTGCATCGGCGTGGAGCACCCGGCCTGCATACCGCACCCGGCCTGGCGTCCGCCGTCGTCCGTTGACGGTGTTGCGCTGCTGCCTGCCAGTCAAGTCTTGACGGGCTTCTTCGGAACCCTGACACTTTCCCGATGGGAGTAAGCGAAGAGTTGCGGGCACTGACTGACGTGGTGGACCGGCTTGCGGCAAGGTTTCCCGCACTGCCCCGCGAACGCATCGAGGATGTGGTGCAGCAGGAGCACAGCCTGCTGGATGCAGGCAGGGTCCGCGCGTTCGTACCGGTCCTGGTTGAACATGCTGCCAGGGACCGCCTGGCCAGGTAAGGCGCAGGGGCTTTTCAGGGTGCCGGCGCGACGTCGATAAGCACTTTTCCGATGGTTCCCTGCTCCACGGCATCGTGGGCCGCCGCAGTGTCCTCAAGGGTGAACCGGGTAAGAGGCAGCCCATGTTGCTCGCCTACCCGAAGGGCACCTGCCGCGAGTGCCTCGGCAACGCCGGCTACTGCCTTCTCTTTCTGCCCGTCCGTGACCGTGTAGGTGAGGATGAATTGGTAGCGGACGTTCTTGGTCATGCTTTCGCGGATCGGAACCGTGAGCGATTCTCCGGGGTTGGCCGCGTAAATCGAGATGGTCCCGCCAGTCTTGAGAACGTGCAGGTCGGCATCGATGTTCGCCGGCGCGTTGACGTCCACGATGATGTCCACCCCACCGGGCGCTGCCTCCTGAACGGCGCGGACGACGTCGTCCTTCCGATAGTTGATGACCGTCCCGGCGCCTGCGCGGCGGGCGAGTTCGGCTTTCCGTTCTCCGCTGACGGTTGTGATGACGGTGGCACCGGCCCACCGCGCCAGCTGGATGGCAGCATGGCCCACGGCGCCTGCACCGCCGGTGACCAGCACGGTTCGACCCGCCAGGGCGCCGGGCGAGAGCGTGGCCGGACCGTCCTCATTCGATGTCAGGGCACGGTGGGCCGTGAGGGCCGGAATCCCGAGCGAGGCGCCGGTGTCAAAGGATTCGGCGTCGGGAAGTGCCACAACTTTGTGGGCCGGCACCACGACGTACTCCTGCGCCGTACCTTCGTTGCTGCCCCACGCCACGTCCCAGAGCCAGACACGGTCGCCGTGGCTGAAACCCGCCACCTCTGCGCCCACTTGGTCGATAACGCCGGCTCCGTCCTGGTTGGGAACCTTGGTGACGTCCAGTTTCCTGCCACCCGTTCCGGCACGAGACTTCCAGTCCGTGGGGTTCACGCCGGACACCACCAGCCGGACCCGGACCTCACCGGGACCTGGCTCCGTCAATGGCCTGTCCTGGAGCTGCAGCACCGAGGAGGGACCCGTTGCCTGGTACACGATTGCCTTCACGTCTTCTCCCATGTCCGGATGCTCATTCCTTACCGCTCCAACCTAACCGCTAGAAGCGGTCCGTGCCGCGGAGACCCCGGGGGCGGCCGTCCGGATCGACGATGAAGCGGTAGACCGGATCCGCCCAGAGGCGATGGAGTGGCCGGACGGGTTGCGTGGCATGGTGGCGCACCTGCCCTGGCGGTCGGGGCGTACTGCGGCCGGCCCGGTGCCACTGGTCCAGGGCATCGGCGGTGCTGTTCCACAGCTCCAGTCCTGCGGTGGTGGCCTGGAGCTGTGGGTCGTCCAGCTCCAGGCCCAGGTGTTCGGCCCAGAGCTGGAGCCTCAGCTCCGTGGCGAGTGGCCGGGTGGGCAGGGTGCCGGAGTCTGCAGGCAGCATGCCGTCGGCGGATGTGTCCATCACGGCGCAGGTGAGCTCACTGTCAGTGGTCCAGGAGCGCCGGTTGAAGTTGTCTGATCCGCAGGTGAACCAGGTGTCGTCGATGATGCAGATCTTGGCGTGGACGTAGATCGGGGTTCCCTGGCTGTTTTCCAGGTCGAATATGCCCACCCTGTCCGGCGCGGCCCGGCGGAGCATGCCGATGGCGCGCAGTTGCCCCAAGCGCTTGGGCGGTCCACTGAGAAAGCCATCCGTGTCGGGGTACCTGGGAACCACGATGATCACGTTCAGCCCGGGGTTGTGTTGCAGGGCGGCTGCGATCCCCGCTGCCACCTCTGTTGACCACAGATACTGGTCCTCGATGTAGATGAGCGAACGGGCCTGGGCGAACGCCTTTGCATAAGCCTTCGCTATGGTCCGTTCTCCGTGTGGGGCGAAGGGGAATGGCGGATGCTTCAGGCCGTAAGTGCGCAGCAGCTGCACGGCGTGCGGGCCTGACGGAGGTGGGGGAGGAGCGGACTCGGGGAGCGGCTTGGGGTGCCTGGGCATCCGGGCCAGGCGCTGCAACAGCATCCGGTACGGGGTCCGCCGGTCCAGCGGGTGGGGATCGTTCCACCGTTCAGCGAATACGGCCAGCACATCTGCAACGACCGGGCCGCGCAGCTCAAGGGCGGCGTCGTGCCATGGGGGCCTCTGCCCGTAACGGGAATCCATCTCCACTGCCTGGGGGTCTCCCGCATGGCCGGCGTCATCACGGCGGCTGTGTGAGAGGTCCAGTCCCCCCACGAACGCCACATCGAGGGAAGGATCGGTACGCCGGCGGATGACCACCAGTTTTTGATGGTGCGAGCCGAAGAGGCGGACGCGCTGATCCAACAGTGCCTCCCCGCCGGAGTCGTTGATCTTCCGGCTGAGAAGTTCGTTGGAGCGGCCACTGATAGGGGCCGACACGCGCTCACCATGGGATCTCCAGACGAGGCCCCGTACCTCCACGCCGGACCGGGCCAGCCCGGCGAGCTTCTCGCCAATGGTCGTACCGTTCGCCTCCAACTGCTCATCGGCATCGCCACGCCAGTCGGTGAACCATACCTGGTCTCCCGCCTGCAGCGCAGACAGCTCCTCATGCAGCCTGGAGAAGTATGTTGCTCCGTGAATCAGGGGACGTACCAGGTTTCCTTCAGACCAGGGGCCGGATTCCTTACCAGCCCCTTGGACGTCGGAGGCAGGGTTTCCCCGCTCAGCCTGATTCAGAAACCACTTGCCAACCATGCTGTCCACGTGGCGCTCCTTCCGGGGCCCGGGGGCAGGCCACTGCGTTTCCAAACTAACCTACGCCCGTGCGTCTACCTCCGCCCCGTGCAGACGGCTCCAGACAGATTGAAGCCAGCAACGCTCCACCGCCACGTCGGGAATAGGCTTGGGCAAGATCCTCCCTGCTGCAGTCCACTCGGCGGCGGCAAGCACCGGCGCCATGCGCAGGGCGGGATAAGGCCGCTCCAAGAGCCACGCCGTACCTACAGCTCAATCACCAACCAGCTCCATAACCAACGAAGGAATGAGTCAGGTCCATGTCACTGAAGGAAAAACTGAAGGGCGATGTCATCGACCACATGAAGGCCGGCAACAAGCTGGGCCTGACCACTGTGCGCAACGTCCTGGGCGAAATCGAAACGCGGGAGAAGTCCGGCAAAACGCCGGTCGAGCTCGACGACCTGCAGGTCACGGCGCTGCTGCAAAAGGAAGCGGCCAAGCGCCGGGACACCGCCGCCACGTATTCGGCGGCCGGTCACGATGACCGGGCGCAGGCAGAGATCGCCGAGGCTGAGGTCATTGAGGCCTACCTGCCCAAGGCGCTGACCCGCCAGGAAGCCGAAGCCATAGTGGACGGGGTTATCGCCGGCCTGAAGGCGGACGGAACCGAACTGACGATGCGCTCCATGGGCACAGTGATGAAATCAGTAACCCCCAAAATCGGCGGCCGCTTCGACGGCAAGGCCATCAGCGAGATCGTGAAGGCCCGTTTGGCGTGATGACATTCCCCCGGGCGTTTCCCCGAACGGCCTGCCGTCCCTGGAAAGTCATCGGGCGCCGCGTTGGGTTACAGCGCGCGCCTGACGCCCTGCAGGGGGTATGGGCCGGCGGCGGTTGGGGGGCGGCATCCGGTCTCAGAGATGCCATGGCCGCCGGCCCTGTCCCCATGTATAAGACCCTGCCCCAGCGGCAGGATCTTGTCCTTAACGGTAAAACCCGTTCCTAAATGACAGCCCACGTTGGCCGCAAGTTTCGCTCAAGACTGGCACGCAGTAGCCGCCGCGGTTTCAACTTCCGGAACGCCCCTGCGCGGTCAGTGCGGCAAACGCCTTCGGCCCGAAGCTCCGGCCCGGAAACAGGGCAAAGAAAAACACCCCGGTCCGAAGACCAGGGTGTTTACGGTGGTGACTCTACTCACCACTCTTGTGCGCGGAGGGGGACTTGAACCCCCACCCCCTTTCGAGGACTAGCACCTCAAGCTAGCGCGTCTGCCATTCCGCCACCCGCGCAGGTGGTATTCCGGGAAGCGTTGCGCTTTTCAGCGTTTCGCGCCTCTCCGAAGCAGCGAGAAAAACTCTAACATGACTTTCCGGGAACAACGAATCGAGCCAAGTAGGTAGGCTGAGGGCAGCGATTCAGCTCGTGCCAACCAGTCATTCCCTACCAAGGAGCCACCAATGCCTGACGTCCTGCCCGAGGATGAAGTTGTCCGGATCTGCCAGGAACTCATCCGGATCGACACCTCCAACTACGGCGACGGGTCAGGACCTGGGGAGCGGGCGGCAGCAGAGTATGCGGCAGGCCTTATCGAGGAAGTGGGCCTGGAGGCGGAGATCTTCGAATCCGCCCCCGGCCGCGCCAACGTCGTGACCAGGATGGCAGGGGAGGACCCTTCCGCCAGCGCACTGGTGGTCCACGGCCACCTGGACGTGGTCCCCGCCCTGCGTGACCAGTGGTCTGTAGACCCGTTCGGCGCGGAACTGAAGGATGGCCTGATCTGGGGCCGCGGCGCCGTCGACATGAAGGACATGGACGCCATGATTCTTTCTGTGCTGCGGGGTTTCGCCCGGGAGGGCAGGAAACCCAAACGGGACATCATCTTCGCGTTCTTCGCTGACGAGGAAGCCGGCGGCGTCTATGGCGCACGTTATGCCGTGGACAACCGCCCGGAACTTTTCGAGGGCGCCACGGAGGCCATTTCGGAGGTGGGTGGCTTCTCGGCAACAATCGGCGGCCAGCGGACCTACTTGCTGCAGACGGCGGAGAAGGGCATCTCGTGGCTGCGGCTGGTGGCCCACGGCCGGGCCGGCCACGGCTCCCAGATCAACACGGACAACGCTGTCACGCGCCTCGCCGCCGCCGTAACCCGCATCGGCGAATACAAGTGGCCCATTGAACTCACGCCCACCACCCGCCAGTTCCTTGATGGAGTGACCGAACTCACCGGCGTGGAGTTCGACGCCGACAACCCGGAGCTTTTGCTCAACCAGCTTGGCACCGTGGCCCGGTTTGTCGGCGCCACCTTGCAGAACACCACCAACCCCACGCTCCTCAAGGGTGGTTACAAGCACAACGTCATCCCCGAGTCTGCCGAGGCCCTGGTTGACTGCCGTACGCTGCCGGGACAGGAGCAGCAGGTCCTTGAGATCGTGCGCGAGCTTGCCGGCAGTGGAGTGGACGTCAGCTACGTCCACAACGACGTCTCGCTGGAGGTCCCGTTCGCCGGCAACCTGGTGGACTCGATGATTGATGCCCTCCACAAGGAGGACCCCGGTGCAAAAGTGCTGCCCTACACACTGTCCGGCGGCACGGACAACAAGTCGCTCAGCCGGCTGGGCATTACCGGCTACGGCTTCGCGCCCCTGATGCTCCCCGAGGACCTGGACTTCACCGGCATGTTCCATGGCGTGGACGAACGTGTGCCGGCGGACTCCCTCAAGTTCGGTGCCCGGGTGCTGAACACCCTGCTCACCAACTACTGAGGGGACCTGCCGTGACTCCAGAGGACCTGCTGCCGGACGGGCTCCTGGAACGCATCCGCGGCCGCGCCGCAGGATACGACCGGGACAACGCCTTCTTCCACGAGGACCTGCAGGAGCTTGCGGCTGCAGGGTACCTGAAGCTTTTCGTTCCAGTACCCGACGGCGGCGCGGGGCTTGGGCTCGAGGCGGCAGCGCAGTGCCAGCGCAGGCTGGCAACGGCGGCCCCTGCCACCGCGCTTGCCGTCAATATGCACCTGGTGTGGACCGGCGTCGCGCACGTCCTCGCAGCCCGCGGCGACCACTCCCTGGCCTTCGTGCTCGAGGAGGCGGCGCAGGGCGAGGTCTTCGCGTTCGGCAATTCGGAGGCCGGCAACGACTCAGTCCTCTTCGACTCACGGACCGCGGCCACACCTTATCCGGACGGAAGCTACTCGTTCACCGGGACCAAGATCTTCACCAGCCTCTCGCCGGCGTGGACCCGGCTGGGGATTTTCGGAAAGGACGCCGCAGCCCGGGACGGTTCCGGGGAACTCGTCCACGGGTTCATCAACCGTGAAGCGGCCGGCTACCGGATCATGGACGACTGGGACACCCTGGGCATGCGCGCAAGCCAGTCCGCCACCACTGTCCTTGATGGTGCGACCGTTCCGCCGGACCGGATCATCCGCAAGCTGCCCGTGGGTCCCAACGCCGACCCGCTGGTGTTCGCGATTTTCGCGTGCTTCGAAAGCCTCCTGGCCGCCGTCTACACCGGATTGGGCGAACGGGCGCTGCACGTGGGTGTAGAAACTGTAAAGCGCCGCACGTCTTTCAAGAACGGCGGACGCAGCTACGCGCAGGACCCTGACATCCGCTGGAAAGTTGCTGAGGCAGCCATGGCCATGGACAACCTCTACCCACAGCTCAGGGCTGTCACCGCCGACGTCGATGCCCTGGCCGACCACGGGAACCAGTGGTTCCCCAAACTGGTGGGTCTGAAAGTGAATGCCACCGAAACGGCGCGGCGCGTTGTGGACCTGGCCATCCGCGTCAGCGGGGGATCGAGCTACTTCAGGGGTTCGGAACTGGAACGGCTCTACCGCGACGTGCTTGCCGGCATGTTCCACCCCTCCGACGACGAGTCTGCCCACAACACGGTGGCCAACGCCTGGCTGGGCCCGCTGGAGGACTAAACGGTCCGCTGGATCACACGACTCCTAAACGGTCCGCTGGACCTGCATCACCCGGCGCCGCAGCCAAAAGCGCCTGCCGCCGCCCACGTACAGCTTGCTGCGTTCCAGTTCCCACTTGCCGTATTCGGAGTGTTCCACCAGGCGGCGGCGTGCCTCCGGCAGGGAATCATCAGGGCTGACGGTTAGCACGAGGTACTCGTACTGCCGCAAATAATCCCGTTCCCGCTGGACCGAGCTGGTGAGAAATTGTTCCTTCATTTGCTCTCCATTTTCGTCCTTTTCCGGCTAACGTGAAGTCATGAGCATCGATCCGCGTGTCGCGCTTTCGTCCCTGACCACCGCTTTGGAAGAACACCTTATAGCAGCATCGAACCGCCGCGGGGACGGTGACCCCTCCGTTGAGGCAGCTTTTTTCGCAGTGGCCGATGCCTTCGAAGTTTACGAGGACGCGCTGTACGAGGCCTACAACGAGGTCACCCCGTTGCAGGTCTTTGACGACGAGGACGAAGAGGACGAGGAAGCCGACGTGGACGAGGACGAGGACCTGGAAATCGTCGAGGAATAGCCGCGCCGGGGCAGGAACTCAGAAGGCGGCGGAGACATCCTCCAAAGCCCGCGCAATCTGCGGTGGCAGCGGTGCGGGCTGGACGTCCAGGAGTTCCTTCAACTGCACCGGCGTGCGGGCGCCGACAATGGCAGTGGCAACTCCCTGCTGTGACAGCAGCCATGACAGTGAGACGTCCTGGGGAGTCCGGCCCAGGCCGTTGGCCGCCATGCATACCGCATCCACGATGCGCGACGGCTTCTCCTCCAGGTAAGGCTCCACGTAGGCCGATTCGCTGGCCGACGCCCCGCGTGACCCGGCGGGGATGCCGCCGCGATACTTCCCGGTGAGGACGCCGCGGCCCAGCGGAGCCCACGCCATCAGCCCAAGCCCGGCATCCTCCGCGGCAGGGATCAGTTCCGCCTCCGCCGTCCGCTGAAGGAATGAATATTCCGCCTGGACGGCAACCAGGGGCACACTGCTGGTGGCTGCGGCCTTCGCAGCCTGCCAGCCCCTGAAGTTCGAAATTCCGGCGTACCGCGCCCGGCCGGTGCGTACCGCAAATTCCAGCGCAGCCAGCGTTTCATCGAGGGGAACGTTGCCGTCCCAGGCCTCAGCAAACCAGAGGTCCACATATTCCGTGCCCAACCTGGCCAGGCTCGCATCAAGTCCGGTGAGCATCGCATTGCGTGACGTGTCCACCGCGCGCCGCCCGTCCGGCGTCGTCATCCCTGCCTTGGTGGAGATGGAAATTTCGGTGCGGGACACCACATCACCCAGGAGTGAGCCAAGGATGGCCTCCGAGCCCCCGCCCGCATACGACGCCGATGTGTCCACGTGCCGGCCGCCCGCATCAAGGAAGGTACGCAGCAACTCGGACGCGTCCTGTTCGTCAGTTTCCCCACCCCAGGACCGGGTGCCCAGGGAGAGGGCGGAAACTCGCAATCCACTGTTGCCGACGTAACGCTGCTGCATAGCAGCAAGCTTACGGGCAGATGCACCACCGCCATGCCGTAGGGTCTTAGCGTGAACTGGTTTGAAGCGGCCCTGCTGGGCCTTGTGCAGGGACTGACCGAATTTCTACCTATTTCATCGAGCGCACACCTGCGGATCGTGGGGGAGTTCCTTCCCAACGCGGAGGACCCGGGGGCGGCCTTTACGGCCATCACCCAGCTCGGCACGGAGACCGCCGTGCTGATCTTCTTCTGGCGCGACATCGTCCGGATCGTCAAAGCCTGGGCCGGCTCCCTCACCGGCAAGGTGCCGCGGCAGGATCCCGACGTCCGCATGGGCTGGCTGGTGATCCTGGGCAGCCTGCCCATCATCGTGCTGGGCCTGCTCTTCCAGGACCAGATCGAATCGGTACTGCGCAGCATGTGGATCGTGGCCACCATGCTGATCGTCTTCGGGCTCTTCCTCGCCGTGGCCGACGCCGTGGGGGCCCAGAAACGGGACCTGGCGCACCTGACCTACAAGCACGGCATCCTCTATGGGCTGGCCCAGGCCCTGGCACTGATTCCCGGCGTCTCCCGCTCCGGAGGCACCATTACCGCGGGCCTGCTGATGGGCTACACGCGCGAAGCCGCCGCACGGTACTCCTTCCTGCTCGCCATCCCCGCGGTCTTCGGCAGCGGGTTGTACCAGCTCTACAAGGTGGTGACCAAGGAAGGCATCTCCGGCCCGTTCGGCCTGCCGGAAACTGCCCTTGCCACCGTGATCGCCCTGGTGGTGGGCTATGTCATCATCGGCTGGTTCCTGAAGTTCGTATCCACGCGCAGCTACCGGCTCTTTGTCTGGTACCGGATCTTCCTGGGGCTGGCCCTGTACCTCCTGCTCGGTTTCGGCGTCATCAGCGCCTAGGACTAGGCTTGGCTTGTGAAATCCTGGACTTCCCGCCCCGTTCCTGCCCTGCCCGGAAACATGCCCGTCATCCGGCTGTTCGATACCGCGGCAGGCCGCGAAGTGGCGCTGGAACCGGAAGCACGGCCGTCCATGTACGTCTGCGGCATCACTCCCTACGACGCAACCCACATGGGCCACGCCGCCAGTTATGTGGCCTTTGACCTGCTGAACCGCGCGTGGCGGGACGCCGGCAGCGAGGTCTCCTATGTGCAGAACGTCACGGACGTGGATGATCCCCTGCTGGAACGCGCCACTGCCACCGGAGTCGACTGGCAGGACCTCGCGGCGGAGCAGGTTGAACTTTTCCAGACGGACATGGAGGCGCTGAATGTCCTGGCGCCGGACCATTACGTTGGCGCCGTGGAGTCGATTGGCCTCATCGTCCCCGAGGTGGAGCGGCTGGTCAGCCTGGGGCTGGCCTACCAGGTTCCCGGCAGCAACGGGGAACCCGACGGGGATGTCTATTACGACGTCGAAGCGGCCGGCAAGCAGTCAACGGCACCTGATGCCTGGTCCCTGGGATGCATCTCCCACCTTGGCGAAAGCACCATGCTGGAGCTTTTTGCCGAACGCGGCGGAGACCCGGGCCGCGCCGGGAAGCGGCAGGCCCTTGATCCGCTGCTGTGGCGGGTGGAACGGCCCGGCGAGCCAAGCTGGCCCGGTGGAAGCCTGGGCGCGGGCAGGCCCGGCTGGCACATCGAATGTACAGTGATCGCCCAAAAATACCTGCCCTCGCCCTTCACGGTGCAGGGAGGCGGTTCGGACCTCATCTTCCCGCACCATGAGATGGGTGCCGGCCATGCATACTCGTTGGCCGGGGTACCGCTTGCCCGGCACTACGCACACGCCGGCATGGTGGGGCTCGACGGGGAGAAGATGAGCAAGTCCAAGGGCAACCTGGTGCTGGTCTCCAGGCTTCGCGCCGCCGGTGAAGACCCGGCAGCAATCCGCCTTGCCATCCTGGCCCACCACTACCGTTCCGACTGGTCCTGGACGAATGAAGGCTTCACCGCTGCCAAGGCAGACCTTGCAGCGTGGCGGAAGGCCCTCGACCACGCCCCGGAAGGTTCGGGCCGCGAACTGCTGGCCGACATGCGGGCGGCGCTGGCAGCGGACCTCAACGCGCCCGCCGCAGTCGCCGCAGTCTCGCGCTGGGCACGTTCAGCGAACGACGGCGGTGCTGCCGCCAGCCCCGCCGACAGCAGCCTGGTCAGGGACGCGGTGGACGCCCTTCTTGGCATCCGGCTCTAGGCTTCGGCTCCACGTCAGCAAACAGACAGGGGCCGGGCCGGGATTCCTCCCGGCCCGGCCCCTGTCCCTTTTAATGTCAGGGCCGGTCCTGGCCCCGCCGCTTCAGGTACCGCTCAAATTCGCGGGCAATGGACTCGCCGCTGGCCTCAGGAAGGTCGGCGGTGTCCTTGGCTTCCTCCAGCTGCCGGACGTAGGCAGCAATTTCCGGGTCCTCGGTGGCCAGCTCGTCGACGCCGCGCTCCCATGCGTCCGCCTCCTCCGCCAGCTCGTGGGTGTCCAGCGGCACCTGCAGCAGTTCCTCGATGCGGTGCAGCAGGGCAAGCTGGGCTTTGGGGGAGGGGGCCTGTGCCACGTAGTGCGGCACCGCGGCCCACAACGATACGGTGGGGAGCCCGGCCAGCAGTGCCACCTCGGACAGGACCCCCACGATCCCCACCGGGCCTTCGTACTGCGAGGCTTCCAGGTTCATGCGTTCCCGGAGCTGGGCGTCATCGGACGACGTGCTGACCGGAATGGGGCGGCTGTGCGGAACATCCGCCAGCAGTGCACCCACCAGCACCACGTAGTCCACTTTCAAAGCCTCTGCATGGACCAGCAACTCCGCGGTGTAAGCGCGCCATTTATAGGACGGCTCGGTTCCCTGCACAAAGATGACGTCCACGTTGGAGTTGGGCGCCGAGGCTTTGTAGATCCTGGTGGAAGGCCATTTGATCTTGCGTTCACCGGCAGAGTTCCTGCGGACCGTGGGGCGCGTGAACTGGAAGTCGTAGTACTCGTCCGCATCAATGGATGCGACTTTCTTGCCACCCCACAACTTGTTCAGGTACCGCAGCGAATCGCTGGCCGCCTCTCCGGCGTCGTTCCACCCTTCAAAGGCGGCAAGCATTACGGTTACGCGCTGTCCGTCAGCCACCGGCTGCAGGAACCGTTCCCGCTCGGGTCCGGCACCTTGTTCGGCGGTGTCTCCCTCGAAGCTATTCATTTCTTCACCCTACGTCCAAGGTGCGCACTCGTGCATGGAATGAAGCGCCGCAAATCGCCGCTAACCGGCGCAAAGGGCACCCCGCCTGCGTCATATTCGCCAAGGGCGTAGCCCACAGCCTCCGCCCAGCCACGCCCCGTAGACTGGCGTCATGCGATTTCCTGCCACCGGTTCCCCGCTCAAAGCTGTCCTATGGGACATGGACGGAACCATCGTGGACACCGAGCCATACTGGATTGCCGCGGAGCGTGCCCTGGTGGAGGCCCATGGCGGCACCTGGAGCCACGACCAGGCCATGCAACTGGTGGGCCAGTCACTGACGTTCTCCGCCGGCCTGCTCCAGCAGGCAGGCGTCGAGCTGGAAATCCGCGAGATCATCGACGCCCTGACCGCCCAGGTCATCAGCAGCGTCCAGCAGCAGGTGCCATGGCGCCCAGGCGCCCGGGAACTCCTCGAAGAACTGCACCTGGCAGGCGTGCGCTGCGCCCTGGTCACCATGTCCGAGGGGCCGCTGGCCCGCCAAGTGGTGGCCAGCCTTCCCCGCCCCTACTTTGAAGTCCTGGTCACGGGTGACACCGTGACCCAGGGCAAACCGCACCCCGAGGCCTACCTGACCGCCGTCGAACTGCTCCAGGAAAGCGATCCTGATCTCGGAATCCACCACTGCGTTGCCCTCGAGGATTCCGTACCGGGCGTGGCCGCGGCCGTAGCCTCCGGCGTCGCCACGGTGGCTGTCCCGCACATCGTTCCACTGCCCGACGACGGCAGCTACGCACTCTGGGACTCCCTGGCCGGCCGCGGCCTGGTGGAGCTTGAAGCCCTGCTCCCCGGGGCGCAGGCAACGGTGCCGGCCGCCACCGCCGCTGGTGACTCCCGTGGCTGATCCAGGCACTCAGCGGGACACCGAACCGGGCACCCCGCCGGGCACCACGGGACGACGCCGTGACGGCATCCCGCTGGGACGCATTGCCGGCGTTCCTGTCGTGCTTGCTTACTCCTGGTTTGTGATCGCGGCCTTCACCGTCATCGCGTACGGGCCCGTGTTGGCGCGGAACAACCCCATGCTGGGCATGAGCGCCTATCTCGTGGCCTTCGCCTACGCCGTCCTGCTCCTGCTCTCGGTGCTGGTCCATGAACTCGCGCACGCCCTCACGGCGAAAATCTACGGATGGCCCACCCAGAAGATCGTCCTCAACCTCTGGGGCGGGCACACCCAGTTCGAGAGCTTCACGTCTTCCCCCGGCCGGTCCGTCCTGGTGGCGTTGGCCGGACCGGCGGCCAATTTTGTCCTCGCCGGCGGAGCCTGGCTGGTCCTGGGCACCAACAGCCTGGGAAGTGTCGCCGAGATCCTGACGAACATCTTCATGTGGGCCAACTTCCTCATCGCCGTCTTCAATGTCCTGCCGGGCTTGCCGCTGGACGGTGGGCGCATTGTCGAATCCATCGTGTGGAAGGCCACCGGGAGCCAGGCGAAAGGAACCGTGGCAGCCGGCTGGGGTGGGCGCATCATCGTCCTGGCGATCGCTTACTGGTTCCTCCTTCGCCCCTACCTCGCCGGCGACCAGCCGGACTTCAGCCTCCTGATGATCACCATCCTGGTGGGCGGCTTCCTGTGGATGGGTGCCTCGGCTTCCATCCAGCAGGGCACGCTGCGGGCACGGCTGCCGCTGGTCAGCGCAGCGGGATTGTCGACGCCGGCCGTTGGGGTGCCTGCCTCGGGCACTGTCCGTGACGCCCTCCGCCTGGCGGCAGAAGGAACGAAGTCCGTGGTGGTGTGCGGACCGGACGGCCGGCCGCAGGGTGTGGTGGACCCCGGCGCATTGGCCTCGGTGCCCGACGCCGCAGCCGATTCGACGCCAGTCACCGCCATTTCGTTTCCCTTGGCTGCGGGAGCCTATGTTCCCGAGTGGTCCAAGGGGCAGGAGCTGATCCAGTTTCTTTCGCAGGTTGAGGGACGGCACTACGCAGTGGTGGACCACAATGGCAAAGTCACCGGGCTGCTCACCCAGGACGTTGTCCTCGCGGCCATCACAGGGAGGCGCCAGCGCACCGATAGGCACCCGCAGGGCCAGAACCGGTAGAGTTACCTGCCGGTCGTGCATTGCCGCCGCCAGGGGCCACAATATCCGTGGGCACTTTGGCCGCGGCACAAAAGGTTTACAGGAGCGAGGAACATCATGAGCAGCGAAACTGCCGTCAACGACGCCACCGGAGCAGCGCAAGCCGGTGCTGCCGCCAGCGGCTCGCAGCCGGTGGGAGCCGCCCGTCGCCGCGGCCCCTTCAGGGAAGGCGAGCGTGTCCAGCTCACCGACGAACGTGGCCGCATGAATACCATCACGCTTGAACGCGGTGGCGCCTTCCATACGCACCGGGGCTTCCTGAACCACGATGAGATCATCGGCAAGGTGGACGGCTCCGTTGTGGTGAACAACGTCGGCCAGCAGTACCAGACCCTGCGCCCGCTGCTGTCCGACTTCGTGCTGTCCATGCCGCGCGGCGCCGCCGTGGTCTATCCCAAGGACGCCGGCCAGATCGTGACCATGGCGGATATCTTCCCCGGGGCCCGCGTGGTGGAGGCCGGCGTCGGCTCCGGTGCCTTGTCCATCTCCCTGCTCCGCGCCGTGGGGGACAACGGCTACCTGCACTCCTTCGAGCGGCGTGAAGAGTTTGCGGACATCGCCCGGGGAAACGTGGAGACCATCTTCGGCGGCCCGCATCCTGCATGGCAAATCTCGCTCGGCGACTTCCAGGAGGAAGTGGTCAAGGCTGAAGAGCCCGGCTCCGTGGACCGCGTGGTCCTGGACATGCTGGCGCCCTGGGAATGCCTCGACGCCGTCGCCACCGTGCTTGCGCCCGGCGGCGTCTGGATCAACTACGTAGCCACGGTCACCCAGCTCTCCCGTACGGCCGAGGCGATCCGCGCCGACGGCCGCTTCACTGAACCTGACGCCTGGGAATCGCTGGTCCGCGGCTGGCACCTTGAGGGTCTCGCGGTCCGGCCGGACCACCGGATGGTGGCCCACACCGGGTTCCTGCTGGTCACCCGCCGGCTCGCCGACGGTGTGACGGGCATCTCGGTCAAGCGGCGGCCGTCCAAGACCGAATTCAACGAAGAGGATGTCAATGCCTGGACTCCCGGTGCTGTAGGGGAGCGGGCGGTGTCAGACAAGAAGCTGCGGCGGGCAGCCCGGGACGCCATCGCCGGAACGAATGTGGTGGACACGCCCGAGGTTACGAACTAGTCCACATTTCGGGAGTCTCCATCCCTACCCGGCATCTTGGGACTAATGTCTTAAGAGAAGCGCAGGAAGGGGCTGATACATCATGGAGACACCAAACCAGGACTCCGGACGTACACCGGCAGAGCAGTCTGCCGCCAACGACCTCTCGGTTGCTGACCGCCAGGTCAACATCCTTCGGGACAAGCTCAGGCACATCGACCGCCAGTTGGCAGCGGCAACGCAGAACAACACCAAGCTGGTCAGCATGCTTGAGACGGCCAAGGCGGAGATCCTCCGGCTGAAAAACGCCCTTGACCAGGAAGGACAGCCGCCGTACAGCTTCGGCACCATCCTCCAGATCAACCCAAAGCGGCAGCCTTCCCCCGGCAACAGCGGACAGGCCGCCACGGAGGAATCGGTGGACATCTTCAACGCCGGCCGGAAGATGCGGGTGGGCATCAGCCCCCTGGTAAACATCAACCAGCTGGCGGTAGGCCAGGAGGTGCTGCTCAACGAAGCCCTCCTGATCGTTGCAGGGCTCGGCTATGAGCGCGCCGGCGAGCTGGCCACCCTGAAGGAGATGCTGGGACGGGACCGGGCCCTGGTGGTGGGCCGGGCCGATGAAGAACGCGTGGTCCGGCTCTCCGGCGCGCTGCAGGCCGAGAAGCTCAGGGTGGGCGACGCCCTCTCCGTGGATTCGCGGACCGGCTACGCACTCGAGAAGGTGCCGCGCTCCGAGGTGGAGAACCTGGTCCTGGAAGAAGTTCCGGACATCACCTACGAGGACATCGGCGGCCTTGGCCCCCAGATCGAGCAGATCAGGGACGCGGTGGAACTGCCGTTCCTGCACCCCGACCTCTACCGGGAGCACGGCCTGAAGGCGCCCAAGGGCATCCTGCTGTACGGGCCTCCGGGCTGCGGCAAGACCCTCATCGCCAAGGCTGTCGCCAACTCCCTCGCTGCCCGCGCCGCCGAGCGGTCCGGGAACGTGGACCTGAAGAGCTACTTCCTGAACATCAAGGGCCCTGAACTCCTCGACAAATACGTGGGCGAAACGGAGCGGCACATCCGGCTGATCTTCTCCCGCGCCCGGGAAAAGGCATCGGACGGCAGCCCCGTAGTGGTCTTCTTCGACGAAATGGATTCCTTGTTCCGCACCCGCGGCACCGGAATCTCGTCCGACGTCGAAACCACCATCGTGCCCCAGCTCCTCAGTGAGATCGACGGCGTGGAACGCCTCGACAACGTCATCGTCATCGGCGCATCCAACCGTGAGGACATGATCGACCCCGCCATCCTCCGGCCCGGACGGCTGGACGTCAAAGTCAAGATCCAGCGTCCCGATGCCGAAGCCGCCGCGGACATCTTCAACAAATACATCACGCCGGACCTGCCGTTCCACGAATCGGACCTCGCAGAGCACAACGGCGACGTCCAGGCCACGGTTGACGCCATGGTCCAGCGCACGGTCGAAGCCATGTACTCCACCGATAAGTCCAACGAGTTCCTGGAGGTCACCTATGCCAACGGTGACACCGAGATGCTCTACTTCAAGGATTTCAACTCGGGCGCCGTGGTGCAGAACGTGGTGGACCGGGCCAAGAAGTACGCCATCAAGGACCTGCTGACCACGCACCAGAAGGGCCTCCGGATCGAGCACCTGCTGCGCGCCGTGGTGGACGAGTTCCGCGAACACGAGGACATGCCCAACACCACCAACCCCGACGACTGGGCACGCATCTCCGGCAAGAAGGGCGAACGGATCACCTACATCCGCACCATCGTCCAGGGCAAGGCCGGCCAGGAACCGGGCAAGTCCATCGAGACGATGCCGACCACGGGACAGTATCTATGACGGGTGCAAAGGGACCCGCTGCCGGGGAAGCGCTCCCCGTCGGCGGGGCCATGCGGGTCATGGGGGCGGAAACCGAATACGGCATCCACGCCCCCTCCGCACCCTCGGCCAACGCCACCATGATGAGCGCGCGGGTGGTGCAGGCCTATGCCCAGGTCACCAGGCAGCGGGCGGCCGGCGGGGCCGAGACCCGCTGGGACTATACCGACGAAGAGCCGCTGCACGATGCCCGGGGTTGGACCGTGGACCGGGGAGCTGCACACCCCACCCAGCTGACCGACCAGCCACCGGTGCTTGACGCGGAGGCGGTGGCCCTGGCCTACGGGCGCGAGGAACTCGAACTGGACGGCCAGGACGAGTCGGGGACGCTGCTCATGAACATGGTCCTGGGCAATGGCGCCCGGCTGTACGTTGACCACGCCCATCCGGAGTATTCAAGCCCCGAGGTCACCAACCCACGGGACGCTGTGGCCTGGGACGCTGCCGGCGACCTTGTGGGGCTGGCGGCCGTGCGCCGGCTGGCGGCGGACCCGGCGCTCCCGCCGGTCAACCTTTACAAGAACAACACGGACAACAAGTCCGTGTCCTACGGTTCGCACGAGAACTACCTCATGCCCCGTTCGGTCCCTTTTGGCGACATTGTCCGCGGGCTCACGCCATTCTTCATCAGCCGGCAGGTGGTCTGCGGGGCCGGGCGGCTCGGGATAGGACAGGACAGTTCAACCCCGGGCTTCCAGGTCAGCCAGCGGGCCGACTTCTTCGAAGCCGAGGTCGGCCTGGAAACCACCATCCGCCGGCCCATCATCAACACCCGCGACGAGCCCCATTCCACCGCCGACAAGTACCGGCGCCTGCACGTCATCATCGGTGACGCCAATCTCAGCCAGGTGTCCAACTACCTGAAGTTCGGCACCACGGCCATGATCCTGAGCCTCATTGAGGCAGGGCTCGCCCCCAAAATCGAAGTCTACGAGCCGGTGGCAGCGCTCAAAACGGTGAGTCACGATACCTCGCTGACAGCAAAGCTGCGCCTGTTGGACGGACGGCGGGTCACGGCGCTGGACCTTCAGTGGATGTACCACGAAGCCGCAGCCAAACTCGCCCAGGACACCGGCGTCGGTGACGCCGTGGACGGTGACGGGCACACACACGAGGTCCTGGAACGGTGGGCTGCCGTTCTCACCCAACTGGACAGTGACAGGGCCGCGGCTGCCAGTTCCGTGGAGTGGCTGGCGAAACTTACCCTGCTTGATGGGTATCGCCAGCGTGATGGACTGGAGTGGAGCGATGCCCGGCTTGGCCTGGTGGATCTCCAGTGGTCCGATATCAGGCCGGAGAAAGGCCTCTACTACCGCCTGTTGTCCAGGAACCGGATGCAGCGCGTGGTGGACGATGCTGCCATCTCCGCCGCCGTGGCCGAGCCCCCCGCCGACACCCGGGCCTTCTTCCGCGGAAAGTGCATCAGCAGCTTCGGCAAGGATGTGGTGGGGGCAAGCTGGGACTCGGTCATCTTCGACGTGCCCGGTTACGGACGGCTTCAGCGGGTGCCTACCAGGGAACCACTGAGGGGAACCAAAGCCCTGACCGGAGCGTTGTTTGAGCGCTACCGGGAAGCGGGACCGTTCCTCGGCGAACTGCTGGGACACAACAGTACTCCGCCTGCGGCGTAAACCGCGCCGGAACGCCCGTCCCGTGGCAGGATGGGCATATCGGAGGATCCGCCGGATCCACCGGAGGAAAAAGGAGGGAATCCAATGGCAGGCCAGGAGCAGCAGCAGCCGCAGTCACGCGACAGCCAGGTCGAAGACGACATCCCCGAGGCACCCCCGGCACCGCCCGAGGCGCAGGCTTCGGCGTCGACCGAAGGCGTGGACGACCTGCTCGACGAAATCGACGGCGTCCTGGAATCCAACGCCGAAGAGTTCGTCCGGGCATTCGTGCAAAAGGGCGGCCAGTAACCCGGACCCGGAAGGTGGCGGAAGCCGCGGACGGCCGGAATCTGTACCGACGTTGAAGTACCACGTTCAAGGAGTGATGAGTGCAGGAATCAACCGCCAACCAGGTAGCCGCCAACGCCACCTCGTCCTTTACGGAGCACCTGCAACGGGACCGGCCCGAGCTACTGCCCTTTAGCCGGTCCCTCCAGGGCGGCGTGTCCGGGGCTGCGCCGTTGCAGGTTCCGCACGCCACCACGATCGTGGCCATGAGTTACGGCGGCGGTGTCCTGATGGCGGGCGACCGGCGCGCCACCATGGGAAACATCATTGCCAGCAGGCACATCGAGAAGGTCTTCCCGGCAGACCACTTCTCTGTCCTTGGCATAGCCGGCACAGCCGGAATAGCGATCGACCTGACGCGGCTCTTCCAGGTTGAACTTGAGCACTACGAAAAGATTGAAGGAACCCAGCTCAGCCTCGAAGGCAAGGCGAACCGGTTGGGGGCCATGATCCGGGGCAACCTTCCCATGGCCCTGCAGGGCCTTGCCGTGGTGCCCCTGTTTGCAGGGTTCGACACCAGCGCCGGTGTCGGACGGCTGTTTTCCTATGACGTCACCGGGGGCAGGTACGAGGAACACGAACACCATACCGTGGGTTCCGGTTCCGTCTTCGCCCGCGGAGCCCTGAAGAAACTCTGGCGGCCCAACCTCACCCCGGCTGAGGCGCTGTCCGTCGCCGTGGAGTCCCTGTACGACGCCGCCGACGACGATTCCGCCACGGGCGGCCCGGATACCGTCCGGCAGTTGTGGCCCGTGGTTTATACAGTGGACAGGACGGGAGCCCGCCGGGTGCCCGAGGCCGAACTCGCGGCTGCTTCGCGCAGCGTGATCGAAGCGCGCACCATCGCCGGACGGGAGGCCTGAGATGACCCAGCAGTTTTATGTCTCGCCCGAACAGCTGATGAAGGACCGCGCGGATTTCGCGCGGAAGGGCATCGCCCGCGGCCGGTCGGTGGTTGTCATCAGCTGCGCCGACGGCATCGCACTCGTCGCCGAGAACCCATCGCCGTCCCTGCACAAGATCGGCGAAATCTACGACAAGATCGCGTTCGCCGCCGTGGGCAAGTACAACGAATTCGAAAGCCTGCGCCAGGCCGGCGTCCGCTATGCCGACGTCCGCGGGTACTCGTATGACCGCGAGGACGTCAC
Source organism: Arthrobacter sp. SDR-2R (assembly GCF_057747955.1). Lineage (NCBI taxonomy): Bacteria > Bacillati > Actinomycetota > Actinomycetes > Micrococcales > Micrococcaceae > Arthrobacter > Arthrobacter sp. SDR-2R. Next base: position 2,644,125 of record NZ_CM173231.1, on the reverse strand, counting down.
CGCCCGCGGCCTGGCGAGCGTATACGCCCAAAGCCTGGGTGCCGTCTTCACCGCAGAGCAAAAGCCGTTTGAAGTGGAACTGGCAGTAGCCGAAGTGGGCTCCACGCAGGCCGAAGACCACCTGTACCGGCTGACCTTCGACGGTTCCATCGCCGATGAGCACAGCTTTGTGGTCATGGGCGGCCAGGCAGACAAGGTGTCGTCAACCATCGAGGCAGGATGGCAGGCGTCCCTGGGCTTCGCCGACGCTGTCCGGCTGGCTTTGAAGGGTCTCACGCCTGCCCAGGAGGGTGACCAGCCGGCAGCACCTCTGCCGCCCGGCGCCCTCGAGGTGGCAGTTCTGGACAGGCTTTCCGAAAGCTCCCGCGGCTCCCGGCGTGCTTTCCGCAGGCTGAACGACGCGGACATCACAGCACTGCTGGCCTAGGAGGACGACATGGACAAGAGAATCTTCGGCATCGAAACCGAGTTCGGGATCTCTTACTCGAGCCCCGACTCGAGGCCGCTGGCCCCGGAAGAGGTGGCCCGGTACCTCTTCCGAAAGGTGGTCAGCTGGGGGCGCTCGTCCAACGTGTTCCTCACCAACGGTTCGCGGCTGTACCTCGACGTAGGATCCCACCCGGAATACGCCACCGCCGAATGCGACGACCTCGCCCAGCTGATCGCCCATGACCGTGCGGGTGAGCTCATCCTGGATGACCTGGTTGATGAGGCCCAGGCCCGGCTGGCGGCCGAGGGCTTCAACGGCACCGTATACCTTTTCAAGAACAACACCGACTCCGCGGGCAACTCGTACGGCAGCCACGAGAACTACCTCATTCCCCGCCGTGGGGAATTCTCCCGCCTGGCCGAAATCCTGATCCCGTTCCTGGTCACCCGCCAGCTCATCGCCGGCGCCGGAAAGATCCTGAAGACGCCGCATGGCGCCACCTATGCGTTCTCCCAGCGGGCCGACCACATCTGGGAGGGAGTGTCCTCAGCCACCACACGGTCGCGGCCCATCATCAACACCCGTGACGAGCCGCACGCGGACGCGGAGTTTTATCGGCGGCTGCACGTCATTGTGGGCGACTCGAACATGTCAGAGGCGACCGCCCTGATGAAAGTCGGAACCGTTGACCTGGTCCTTCGGATGATCGAAGCGGGCGTGATCATGCGCGACATGCGGATGGAAAACCCCATCCGCAGCATCCGCGAGATCTCCCACGACCTCAGTGGCCGGGCATTGGTCCGCCTGGCCAATGGACGCCAGCTCACCGCCCTTGAAATCCAGCAGGAATACCTCACCAAGGTGACGGCCTTCGTCAATGAACACGGCGCCCACAACCCGCATGTACCGCTGATCCTGGATCTGTGGGAGCGGACGCTGCATGCCATTGAATCCGGTGACACCAAGGGCATTGACACCGAAATCGACTGGGCCATCAAGAAGAAGCTGATGGATAACTACCGCGAACGCCACGGCCTTGGCCTGGACGCGCCCCGCATTGCCCAGCTTGATCTGACGTACCACGACATTTCCCGCAGCCGGGGACTTTACTACCTGCTGCAATCCCGTGGAGCGGTCCGCCGCATCGTGGACGACACTGTCATCAAGGGGGCGGTGGACGCGCCGCCGCAAACCACCAGGGCCAAGCTGCGCGGCGACTTTGTCCGCCGCGCGCAGGAGTTGGGACGCGACTACACGGTGGACTGGGTGCACCTGAAACTGAACGACCGCGCCCACCAGACGATCTTGTGCAAGGATCCGTTCCGCAGCGTCGATGAGCGCGTCGATGCGCTTCTGGACTCTATGGGCTGACGTCCAGCTTCAGGGTCTATTCTGGATAAGGTCCTTTTAACGGGACCTCTTCACGGCATGCTCCGCCGCCATGCGGAGTGTCGTATCCACCCTGCCCCGACGAAAGTTTTCCTACGTGCGCCGACTACTAGCAATCCTCCTTCCCGGCCTGCTGCTCCTGACCGCCTGCGGAGGCACCGCCTCCCAGCCAGAGCCCAGCAGCCAGTCCGCCGGGGAGACTGCAAAGTTCGACTCCCTCAAGCTGACCGACAACGGGGACAAGAAGGCCCCTGGCGTGGACTTTGACAAGCCACTGGCCGTGACCCAGCCAACCATCAAAGTGGTTTCCGAGGGCAAGGGCGACGCCGTAAAGGCCAACCAGGTTGCCAAGATTTCCATCCTCGCCCTGAACGGCACGGACGGCTCCCAGCTCGAGGATACGTTCCCCAACGAGCCGGAAAGCCTGGAGCTGAATGACGAGCTCAAGACCAGCAGCGCAGTCATCTACAACGCTTTCGTGGGCGCCAAGGTTGGATCCAGCCTTGCACTGGCCGTTCCCGGCCAGCAGAGCGCGGCATCGGCCAGCCCCAGCCCTTCCGACGGCGCCAGCCCCAGCCCGAGTCCGGAAGCCGGGCCCACCCAGCTGCTGATCATCAAGGTGCTCTCCGCATCCGATCCCACCCCGGTCCTGGACAAGCCCCAGGGCGAAACCGTGACGCCGCCGGCCGGGCTGCCTACCGTTACTGAAAAAGACGGCGTCCCCGAAATCAACGTTGCCGGTGCGGCTGCCCCCACATCCCTCGTGTCCCAGGACCTGATCAAGGGCTCCGGCGCCACCGTCAAGGAGTCCGACACGCTGACCGTGAATTACGTCGGCGTCAACCTGGCAGACGGCACCAAGTTCGATTCCAGCTTCGACCGCGGCCAGCCGGCCACCTTCCCGCTGACCGGGGTCATCAAGGGCTGGACCCAGGGCCTCGCCGGCAAGACCGTTGGGTCCCGCGTCCTGCTGGTCATCCCCAAGGACCTGGCCTACGGCGACGCCGGCCAGGGGCAGGCAAAGGGCGACCTGGTCTTCGTAGTGGACATCCTCGGGGTCAAGTAGCAAGACTTACATGGACGCCGCGTCCCTCGCGGCACCCCATCAGCATTTACGCATAGGAGCAAGCATGTCTTTTGGACAGCGGGAATTTGACCGCCAGAAGCCCGAAATCGATTTTCCGGAGGGCGACGTCCCCACGGAACTCGTCATCACAGACCTGATCGAGGGTGACGGCCGGGAAGCCAAGGCAGGGGACACCGTCTCCACCCACTACGTCGGCGTTGCCTGGTCCACAGGCGAGGAATTCGACGCCTCCTGGGGCCGCGGTGCACCCCTGGACTTCCGCGTCGGCGTCGGCCAGGTCATCCAGGGCTGGGACCAGGGCCTGCTGGGCATGAAGGTCGGTGGCCGCCGCCGCCTGGAGATCCCCTCCGAGCTGGCCTATGGCTCGCGCGGTGCCGGTGGCGCGATTGCTCCCAACGAGGCACTGATCTTCGTCGTGGACCTCGTGGCCGTGCGCTGACCCAGGCGCCAACACAGCCGGGAGCGCGGCAGTACTGGAGGAAGTTCCTCCGGTACTGCCGCGCTTTCTGCTTTCATCGGGGGAGTTTAGTAACGTAACGAGCGTGTCCCTATCCCGCACCGAACGACTCCTCAACCTGCTGATTGCGCTGCTCAACACCCGCTACGGGCTGCACCGCAGCGAACTGCGCGAAAAGGTCTACCACGACACCTCCGGCAATGACGTTGCGTTCGGACGGATGTTCGAGCGGGACAAGAATGACCTGCGGGCAATGGGCTTCGACGTGGAGACACTGACGGACATGGGCTGGAGCGAGGACGACCCCGCCACCACCAGGTACCGGATCGGCAAGGAGTCCAACCGGCTCCCGGACGTCCAGCTGGGGCCCGACGAGTGGACCGTCCTGCTGCTGGCCTCCCAATTATGGGAGCGCGCGGCACTGGGCACCGCCGCCCAAAGCGCGCTCCGCAAACTCCAGGCCGCCGGCAGGATGGCGGACGTGGAACTGCCGGCCGGGGTCCAGCCCCGGATCAAACCCGCCGGCCAGGCCTTTGATGACATCGTGGCCGCCATGCACGCCCGGCATCCGGTCACTTTCACGTATCTCGCCGGCACCACCGGCAAAGAGGAGGAACGCACCGTCGAGCCCTGGGGCCTGGGCAGCCGCTTCGGCCAGTGGTACCTCATGGGCTACGACCGGACACGCGAGGCGCCCCGGCATTTCCGCCTGTCGCGCTTCACCAGTGCCGTGACCACATTGGCGAAGGAGCAGTACACGCCGCCGGTGGACTTCAGTATCCGCGCAGAGCTGGACCTGTTGCCGGAACTGCCGCTGCGCACCGCCGTCGTGGACGTCAAGGAGGGGCACCTGCTGGCCCTCCGCCGTCGTGCTGTTCAAGCCACCCAGGACCAGGCCACAGGCCGGCCAGGTGCGGGCTGCGACAGGCTCTTCATCGAGTACCGGGACCCGGAGGTGCTTGCCGAAGAGCTGGCCTCCTACGGACCCGATGCCCTGGCAGTGGAACCGGCTGAACTTGCTGCCGCCGTGAGGCGCAGGCTCCAGGCAGCGGCCGCGTTCAGCGACGCACCTGTCCCCGACTACACGTTCGCCGATGCCCGTGCCCGGACCGCCCGGAAGGGAACGTCTGAGGACCAGCTCAAGCGCATGCTGCAGTTGGTCCCCTTCCTGGTCCACAACCAGGGGCTGCACATCCAGGACGTCGCAAAGCACTTCGGCGTCACCCGTGAAGAGCTCGAGGCAGACCTCCGGATCCTCATCTGCTCCGGGCTGCCGGAGGGTTATCCGGACGACCTGCTCGATATCCAATGGGAAGACGACCACGTCTTCATTACCCAGGACCTTGACCTGAAGAAACCTGTCCGGTTTACCGTGGCGGAGGCATGCGCTTTGCTGACAGGTCTTGAAACGCTCAACGGCCTGCCGGACCTTCCCGGCGGCGGCGCGCTGGAGTCGGTTACCTTGAAGCTCCTGGCGGCCGCAGGCGAGGAAGGGCTGCAAGCTGCCTCCATTGCCGGGCCGGAGGTTGCACCTGCCGACGCCGCAACCCATGCCACGGTCCGCCAGGCCATCGAGACCCGCTCCCAGCTCCACCTGACCTACCTTTCACCCCAGCGTGACGCCGTCACCGAGCGCGACGTTGACCCGCTGCGGCTGTATTCCCTGGACAACACCTGGTACTTCGAAGCCTGGTGCCACCTGGTGGACGGGCTGCGGAACTTCCGCCTGGACCGTGTACAGGACGTTCACCCCAACGGAGCGCCTGCCGCCCCGCACGGGATACCGGAGGGCGGGGTCCCGGCCAAGCTTTTCACCGCGAACGACGACGACACCACCGTCACCGTCCAGCTCACCCGGCAGGGGAGGGGGCTGGCGGAGGACTACTACGCGGAGCGTACCGCGGAGTTGCCCGACGGCGGCCTGGTGGCAGAGATCCGGTTCGGCAACACGGCGTGGCTGCCGATGTTCGTGGCCCAGCATGGCGGTTCAGCCCGGATTCTGGCCCCTGCGGAGCTGGCTTCCGCCGCGCGGGACTGGCTTGCGGCCTCGCTGGCCGGATACGACCGATAGACTTCTCACCATGCCTTGGTGGTCCTGGATTCTCATATGGGTGGCGCTTGTCGCCGTTGCCCTGCTGTTCTATGTCCTGCTGGGCATCCGTCTCTTCCGACAGTTCATGGCCACGGTGAAGGACCTCGCTGCAGCGGGCGAAAAGCTGGGACACCTGAGCCCGGTCGAGGTGGCGGGTGAACCCGCGGATCCGTCCGGGCCCCTGCCGGGTTCTGCCGTTTTTGCCTCGCCCGCCGTCATGCGACATGATTACGAGGCATCCAAATGGGCCCGGCGCGAGGAACGCCGCCGTCGGCGAGTGCAGCGTAAAAAGGACCGGGGCCAGCCGCAGGCGTTCGGAGATCTCGACTTCACATAGAAGTAGGATGTACTTAGAGGAAAGGATTTCCCGTGGGAAGACTCTTTGACGGCCCCTGGCCGATCGTAATCATCATCGTTGTAGCTTTGCTTCTCTTCGCCGCACCCAAGCTTCCGGCCATGGCCCGCAGCCTGGGACAGTCCATGCGGATCATCAAGTCCGAGGTGAAGGAAATGAAGAACGACGGCAAGGCCGACACCACCGACGCAAACGGTCCGGTGGAAGGCACCATCGTGAACCACCCCAAGGCGAAGCCCGGTGAGCCGACAGACGGCACTGACGTTCCGCCGTCGACCCGCGCCTGACCTCCCGTGGCACTGTCGCGGGCCCGTAAAGCCAATCCCGAGGGGCGGATGTCACTTTGGGAGCACCTCAAGGAGCTGAAGAACCGGCTGATCAAGTCGGCCATCGGCGTCGTCATTGGCGGCATTGGGGGCTGGATACTTTACGATCCGCTGCTGAAGGCCTTGGCCGAACCGGTTAACCGCATTTCCGATGAGACCGGCGGCCTTGCCGCCATCAACTTCGGGACCATCGCATCACCGTTCGACTTCAAGCTCCAGATGTCGCTCCTCATTGGCGCCGTCATCTCCAGCCCCATCTGGATCTACCAGCTCTGGGCCTTCATCACCCCGGGGCTGACGTCGAAGGAACGGCGCTACACCCTGGGCTACATGGCTGCTGCCATCCCGCTCTTCCTGGCCGGAATCTGGGTGGGGTGGCTCGTGGTGCCGCAGGTGGTCCACGCGCTGACCCAGTTCACCCCGGCAGGCTCCTCCAGCGTCATCGATGCCCGGACCTACATCGAGTTCGTCACCCGGATGGTGCTCATGCTGGGCCTGGCCTTCCTGGTGCCCGTAGTGCTGGTGGGCGTCAACATGGCCGGGCTCGTGTCCGGCCACACCATCCTCAAGGCCTGGCGCATTACAGTCTTCCTGGTCTTCGTCCTGGCCGCCATTGCCGCGCCGGGCGCGGATGCGATTTCGATGTTCATGCTTGCCGGACCGCTGCTGGCGCTGTTCTTCGCGGCAATCGGCATCTGCATCATGAACGACAAGCGCCGCGACCGCCGCCAGGCCCGGCAGGTCGAGGAAACCGAGGCCACAGCGGACGTCGCAACCCCCAGCAGTGAACTGAAGAAGCTCTAGCCTGCCGTTAGGCTTGGGGTATGTCCTCCACCACCGGACCCTTCTCCGCCGGGCCCATCGATCCTGAAGAAATGTCGCCGGCCGAGAGGTACCGTGCCAGCGCCGAACGCCGGGCCGAGGCCGCCACCTACCTCGGGGCGTTCATCCGGACCCTGGACTTCGAGCTTGACGACTTTCAACGGCAGGCCTGTCTTTCCCTGCAGCAAGGCAAGGGAGTCCTGGTGGCTGCCCCTACCGGTGCCGGGAAGACCATCGTGGGGGAGTTCGCCATCTACCTCGCGCTGCAGCGGGGACTGAAAGCCTTTTACACCACACCCATCAAGGCGCTCAGCAACCAGAAGTTCAGTGAACTCACCGCTAAATATGGTGCGGACAATGTGGGCCTCCTGACCGGCGACACCAGCATCAACGGGGATGCCCAGGTGGTGGTCATGACCACCGAAGTCCTGCGGAACATGCTCTACGCTGATTCGGCCACTCTGGGCGACCTCGGCTACGTGGTCATGGATGAGGTGCACTACCTCGCCGACCGGTTCCGCGGGGCTGTCTGGGAGGAAGTCATCATCCACCTGCCCAGCGAGGTCCAGGTCGCCTCACTGAGTGCAACCGTTTCAAATGCCGAGGAATTCGGGGCCTGGCTGGACACCGTCCGCGGCGACACAGACATCATCGTCTCCGAGCACCGCCCGGTGCCGCTGTGGCAGCACGTCATGGTGGGCCGCCGGATCATGGACCTGTTTGCCGGAGAAACCACCTTCGACGAGATCGCTCCGCCCGTGGAAGAAGACGACCTGCGGCCGGCCGCGTCCGGCACGTCCCACGATGCCGGCAAGGGACGTGGTTTCGACGTCAACCCGGACCTGCTGGCAGTGGCCCAGAGCGAGATGCGGCAGAGCTTCCGCAGCAGGCCCGGCCCCGGCGGAAGGGGCCAGCGCGGCCGGCGCGGAAACGACCGCCCCGCCCGTGGCGGCGAGAACACGGGAGTGCGCCCCGCCAGCCGCCCCCAGGTCATCGCCAGCCTGGACCGGATGGACCTGCTGCCTGCCATCACCTTCATCTTTTCCCGCGCAGGCTGTGAGGCTGCCGTGGCCCAGTGTGTCTCGTCCGGCCTCTGGCTCACCACCGAAACAGAGCAGCGAATCATCGCCCAGCGTGTTGACGAGGCGGGGCAGGACATCCCGGCCGACGACCTTGACGTCCTGGGCTTTTGGACCTGGCGCGACGGATTGCTCCGGGGGTTCGCGGCCCACCATGCCGGAATGCTGCCGACCTTCAAGGAGGTGGTCGAGAAACTCTTTGCCGATGGCCTGGTCAAAGCTGTCTTCGCCACGGAAACCCTCGCGCTGGGCGTCAACATGCCTGCCCGGTCCGTGGTGCTGGAAAAGCTGGACAAGTTCAACGGCGAAGCGCATGTGGACATCACCGCAGGGGAGTACACCCAGCTCACCGGCCGTGCGGGCCGGCGAGGCATCGATGTTGAGGGCCACGCCGTGGTGCTGTGGCAGCCCGGTACAGACCCGACGGCGGTCGCGGGACTGGCATCGCGGCGCACCTACCCGCTGAATTCCAGTTTCCGGCCCACCTACAACATGAGCATCAACCTGCTGGCGCAGTTTGGCCGGGCCAGGGCCCGCGAGATCCTGGAGTCCTCCTTCGCCCAGTTCCAGGCGGACCGCTCCGTGGTGGGCCTGGCCCGCCAGGTGCGCAGCCGCGAGGAATCCCTGGCCGGTTACGCAAAATCGATGACCTGCCACCTGGGTGACTTCACCGAGTATGCGCGGCTGCGCAGGGAACTTTCCGACGCCGAGAACGCCACGTCCCGGACCAAGTCCCGCGTCCGGAAGTCCCTTTGCGACGATTCACTGGCGCGGCTCCTGCCTGGGGACGTGGTCAACGTTCCCGGTGGCCGTGCCCCGGGGCCCGCCGTCGTCCTTAGTTCGGACCACGCCAGCCGCGAGCCGCGCCCGGCCGTGCTGACGCTGGACAACCAGCTGCGCAGGATTGGCGCTGACGACCTCGAGGGTCCCATCGCGCCGGTTACCCGGGTCCGCATCCCCAAGTCCTTCAACGCGAAGGTGCCCAAGTCCCGCAGGGACCTGGCGTCCTCTGTCCGGAACGCGCTTCGAGAGAACCGTCCGCCCGCCCCGGGCCAGAACCGCAACCATGACTTCGGCCGGGCCGCTGCCTTGCCCAACCAGGAAAGGCGCATTGCGGATCTTCGCCGGGCCCTGAAGGCACACCCGTGCCATGGGTGCAGCGAACGCGAAGACCATGCCCGGTGGTCGGAGCGCTGGTGGAAGCTAAGGCGCGAAACGGACGGCCTGGTCCGCCAGATCCAGGGCCGCACCAACACCATTGCCAAAACCTTCGACCGGGTCTGCGACGTCCTGTCCGTCTACGGTTACCTGGAAGACGCGGGAGACGGCCGGCTGAATATCAGCGCGGACGGCCAGCGGCTGCGCAGGATCTACGGCGAGAAGGACCTGTTGATCTCGCAGTCCCTGCGGCTGGGCGCATTCAATGACCTCGACGCCGCCGAAGTTGCCGCGCTGGCCAGCGTACTGGTCTACCAGGCCAAACGCGAGGACCGGGGCCTGAGGCCGCGCATGCCCAGCGTCTCCCTGGAGACCGCCGTCGACACAGTGGTGAAGGAATGGTCCGTCCTTGAGGATGTGGAAGAGGAACACAAGCTCCCCCTGACCGGTGAGCCTGAACTGGGACTTGTCTGGCCGCTGTATAAATGGGCCCGTGGCCGCCATCTGCAGGATGTCCTCAGCGGCACCGATCTTGCCGCGGGCGACTTTGTCCGCTGGGTGAAGCAGGTGGTGGACCTTCTGGACCAGCTTGCCAAGATCCCCGGACTGGACCCTCGGCTGGCACGGCTCTGCGCCGAAGCGATCAACCTCATCCGCCGCGGCGTCGTGGCATATTCTTCCGTCCTTTAGCCCCGATGACACCCGGCCGGCCCACGCCGGCACCCCCACACCCCAGGAGTCTGCCCCCATGCCGCGCCCCGATGCCACTTCCCACTCTGATGCCGCCTCCCGGCCCGCCCCGGTCCTGTACCGCAATGGGTCCGTTTACACCGCGGCGGATCCATTCGCAACGGCCATGCTGGTGGACGGCGGCACCGTTGCCTGGGTTGGATCTGAGCAGGCCGCATCCTCCATCGCAGACAGTTCCATGGAGATCATCGACCTCCGTGGCGCCCTGGTTGCACCCGGCTTCGTCGATTCGCACATCCATCTGACGGAAACCGGGATCGCCCTGGAATCGCTGCAACTGGGCACGGCCACGTCGGCACGCGCGCTGCTGGACGCCGTCGCCGCGGCTGGAGGGGAAGGGCCGGTGCTCGGCCACGGCTGGGACGAAACCAGGTGGGCGGACTCCGCCCTGCCCAGTGCCGAGGAACTGGAGCGGGCGTCAGGGGGCCGCCCGGTCTACCTTTCCCGGGTTGATGTGCACTCGGCCCTGGTTTCGACGTCCCTTGTACAGTCCGCGGACCTTCGCGGCAAGGACGGGTACGACGGCGGCGCCCGGGTCACGCGGGCAGCCCACGACGCAGCGCGGCTGGCAACCCGGCAGCTGCCCCAGGACGTGCTGAAGCGGCACCAGGCCCGTGCCCTGGCGGAGGCTGCGGCGAACGGGTACGTTGCGCTGGCCGAAATGGGCGCACCGCACATCGGCGGGCCTGAGGACCTGAGGCTGGCCGCAGGATGGAACGACGCCGACAAGGACGCGGCGCGCTTTCCTGAGGTGCTGCCGTACTGGGGGGAGCTGGTTTCGTCCGAGGCGCAGGCCCGGACCCTTGTGGAGCAGCTTGGTTGCGGCGTCCGCGGACTGGCGGGGGATTTGAACATCGACGGGTCGCTGGGTTCCAGGACCGCCGCCCTGCGCGCCGGCTACAGCGATGCCGGGCAGGAACGCGGCAGCCTGTACCTCAGCGTCGAGCAGGCGGCTGCCCACCTTGCCGCCTGCTCCCTTGCCGGGATCCAGGGCGGTTTCCATGTGATTGGCGACGCCGGGCTGGACGCCGCGCTGGAGGCGCTGGACGTGGCGGCCAAGGAAGTCGGGGAGCAGCGGGTGCGGGCGGCGGGCCACCGCTTCGAGCACGTGGAGATGGCTGATGCCGCGGCCGTGGCAAGGCTGGCGCACTACTCGGTGACCGTCAGCGCCCAACCGTCCTTCGACGCAGCGTGGGGCGGAGCCGGGGGCCTCTATGAGCAGAGGCTGGGGGAGCGGAGCCGGTCGATGAACCCTTTCGCTGCCTTCTATTCAGCCGGGGTTCCTGTCTGTTTCGGCAGCGACAGCCCGGTCACGCCCCTCCGGCCCTGGTCCAGCGTGCGTGCCTGTGTGGAACACCACAACGTGGACCAGCGCATTTCCGCGCGCGCAGCGTTCCTGGGGCACACCCGTGCGGGCTGGAGGGCCGCACGGCACGCCAACCCCATGGCCGGGCAACTGGTTCCCGGCGCACCGGCCAGTTTCGCCGTCTGGGAGGTGGAGGAGCTGATGGTCCAGGTGGCTGACGGCAGGGTGCAGTCATGGAGCACCGATCCGCGGGCCAGGACCCCACTGCTGCCCGCACTGGACACAGGCTCCGACCCGGTATGCCTGCAGACCGTGAAAGACGGTGCCGAACTCTACGCCAGCCCGGCCCTGCGTTCCTGACCCATAATCCTCCGCCCTATAATGGGGAGTTGCGCCCGCCGCCGGCCAGCCCGGCATCAGGTGCTCCGACCACTTCCACCAGGAAAGGCCCTTCGTGCGCGTCCTTACGATCATTCCCACCTACAACGAACTGGAATCGCTGCCCAAGACGCTCCAGCGCCTTCGGACGGCCGTTCCGGCGTCGGACGTGCTGGTGGTTGATGACAACAGCCCTGACGGCACCGGCCAGCTTGCCGACGGCTTCGCCGCCGAGGACTCCCAGGTCAACGTCCTGCACCGCAAGGGCAAGGAAGGCCTGGGCGCCGCCTACATCGCCGGTTTTCGGTGGGGCCTGGACGCCGGATACGACGTCCTGGTGGAAATGGACGCCGACGGCTCACACCAGCCCGAACAGCTTCCCCAGCTGTTGGAAGCCGTGGACAAGGGCGCGGACCTGGCCATGGGCTCGCGCTGGGTTCCCGGCGGCAGCGTGGTCAACTGGCCGCTGTACCGCCAGGCGATCTCCCGGGTGGGCAGCACCTACGCCCGGCTGATGCTGGGGCTGCGGATCAAGGACGTCACCGGCGGCTACCGCGCCTTCCGCAGGACCACCCTGGAAAAGCTCAACCTGGACCAGGTGGATTCCGTGGGCTACGGCTTCCAGGTGGACCTGGCGTGGCGCGTGGCCAAACTGGGCCTGCGCATCGAGGAGCGCCCCATCACCTTCGTTGAGCGCGAACTGGGCGCCTCCAAGATGAGCGGCAACATCGTCATCGAAGCGATGGTCAACGTCACCCGGTGGGGACTGGCCGCCCGCTGGAACACCTTGACCGGCAGGCTGAAGAACAAGCAGCCTTAGCTTTTCCCTGGGCCGCCCTCCGCGGCCTTCTGAGGACACAGGAAAAAGGGGGCGGCCCCGCACCAAAGTGCGGGGCCGCCCCCTTCTTTTGCGGCTGGCCTTATGCCGAGCGGCGCTCTCCGCGGCGCTCCCGCAGGATGGTCAGGCGGTCCTCGAGGATCTGTTCAAGTTCAGGAAGCGAGCGGCGTTCCAGCAGCATGTCCCAGTGCGTGCGGACTGCCTTGTCATTGCTGGTGTCCGGCTTTTCGCCGTCAACCAGGAGCGCTTCCTTGCCGGTCTTGGAGACCCACACCGGAGGAATTTCCGCCTCGGAGGAGAACGTGACGAAAACCTGCTCGCCATCTGCGCAACGGTATTCGACCCGCTGGCGCGGAGCCGGCTCAACTCCGGACTCGGTCTCCATGCTCTGCGCACCAAGGCGCATGCCCCGCAGGCTGCGATCGCTCATGATTTCTCCCTCTGGTCGGTTCGCGGATGAAATCTCCGCGTTAGCCGGTGGCGACGTTGCGCCGCCGGACTAGTGTGTGCACTGTGCTGCATCATAAGATTCAACGCATTGCGAAGCTTGGTTGTTCCAGCTGGTCTTCTCCTGCCGGACAAATACCCAATTATACGGGCTTTAACACGTCTGCACCAAAACAGGGAGGGTTCGGCGGCTAGCCACCGAACCCTCCCTGTCTTGGTCAAGAGCCTAGGGCTGCGTGCGCTCGATGGGCGCCTCGTCGAAAAGTCCGCCGGCAGGCTCCGCGCTGGTGCCGCCAAGGGCGTTGCCGATTCCCTTCAGGGCTTCCCCAACTTCACTCGGGATGATCCAGAGCTTGTTGGCCGAGCCCTCAGCCAACTTGGGCAGCGTCTGGAGGTACTGGTAGGCCAGCAGTTTCTGGTCCGGGTTTCCCTTGTGGATGGCGTCGAAGACCTTCTGGATGGCCTGCGCCTCCCCGTCCGCACGGAGGATGGCGGCCTTGGCTTCGCCTTCCGCGGCGAGGATGGACGCCTGCCGCTGGCCCTCCGCGGTGAGGATGGCTGACTGCTTGGTCCCCTCCGCGGTGAGGATGGCAGCGCGCCGGTCGCGTTCGGCCCGCATCTGCTTCTCCATGGAGTCCTGGATGGAGTGGGGCGGATCGATGGCCTTCAGTTCCACCCGCGAGACGCGGATTCCCCAGCGGCCCGTGGCCTCATCGAGGACTCCCCGAAGCTGTCCGTTGATCTGGTCGCGGGAGGTCAGGGCCTCCTCCAGGTTCAGTCCACCCACCACATTGCGGAGGGTGGTGGTGGTGAGCTGCTCCACGGCCTGGATGTAGTTGGCGATTTCATACGTGGCTGCGCGGGGATCGGTGACCTGGAAGTAGACCACCGTATCGATGGAGACCACCAGGTTGTCTTCGGTGATGACCGGCTGCGGCGGAAAGGACACCACCTGTTCCCGCAGGTCCAGCAGCGGCAGCAGCCGGTCCACGAACGGGATGAGGATCGTCAGCCCGGGGTTAAGCGTGCGCTGGTACTTCCCGAGCCGTTCCACGACGCCGGCACGGGCCTGCGGAATAATCCGGACGGACCGGACCAAAACTATGATGACAAAGACGATCAGAACCACCAGCACAATGGCCAGTGCGGTTCCGCCTGCGTTTTCCATACAACTCCTTGTTCCCCAATTGTCAGGCTGTATCCGGACCGGCAGCCGCCGGCGGCGGTGCCGAAACTACTGCTGTGGCGCCGTCGATGGCCGCCACCACCACTTTCTGGCCAGCGGGAAGGATTCCCGCCGCGGAGCGCGCACTCCAAATATCGCCGCCGATTTTCACCAGTCCGCCGTCGGCGGTCACGGCCTCCATCACGACGGCCGGTTCACCGATCAGCCGGTCCACGTTGGTCCGCTGTTCGGCCGGCCCCTTCTTGAGATGCGAAAGGGCTACCGGCCGGACGAAGGCGACCATGAGCAGGGACACCACGCAGAAGACCACCACCTGGAGCCAGGGCTCTGCACCGGCGAAATCGGCAACCAGTGCGGCAAGGGATCCGCCGCCGAGCATGATGAAAAACAGGTCAAGGGTGATCATCTCGATCACCGCAAACGCCAGGAAAGCCGTGAGCCACAATGCCCACCAGTTTTCGCCAAGCCACTCGAACATCCCTGTTTCCCCCTTCGCCACGGGGGAGCCGCACGCGCGGACCCGCCAGTAACTGTCTTTTCATCGTAGTCCGCGGACTTACCGTGTGGGCCGGTTCATACCGGCCGCAGGGGGATAGTGGCCAAGTCGTTACGGGGCGCCGTGGGTCCTGGGCCTGAACACCAGGAGCCTGAACTTTGCGTCGGCTGTCACCGGCTCCGGGGAGTGTTCCAGCCGCGCAGCGATCTGCCCCAGGTCCAGGTGGTGGCCGGCCGGGCCCATGAACGCCAGGTCCGCGGCGGCGGCCCGGCCCAGCGCCAGCGGGATGTCGACGTCGACGCTGCTGGCCGGCTCGAAATGCCCCGCCATCGCCCCGGCCAGGCGCTCATCCTTGCCCTCCTCAATGCCAAGCATCCCGGTGAGGGCGGCGATGTCCCAAAGGTGCCCGCTCCGTGGCGTCACCACCACCAGCACGCCGGTGGGTCGAAGGACCCGGGCAAACTCAGCCGGGTTCCGCGGAGCGAAGACCACGGTGACCGCATCCACCGAGTTTGCTGCTACCGGCAGCGGCTGCCAGATGTCCCAGACCAGGTTCACGGCCTCGGGATTGAGCCGGGCAGCGCGGCGAAGGGCAAATTTGGAAATGTCCAGGCCGACGGCGGACGCGTGCCGCCCGCTGGCCGCCGCCGTGTCGAGGATCTCCCGCAGATAGTGCCCGGTCCCTGTCCCCGAGTCCAGAACCACGGCACCTTCCTGCGGCAGGTTGGGCACGACGGCGGAGGCCACCGCCCGCGCCAGCGGCAGGTAGTGGCCGTTCCCCAGGAAGTTGAAGCGCGACGCCACCATGGCGGCACTGTCCGGTTCGAAGGGCGTGCCCTTGCCCACCAGGAGGTTGAAGTAGCCCTGCCGGGCGGCGTCGAAGCTGTGGCCGTTCGGGCACACCAGGCGGGGCTGGCGCGCGGCCGTTGCCTCCAGGTGTTCCAGCGGATGTGAGCAGACGGGGCACAGGAGGTGGAGATCCGCGGCAGGCATGGGAACCATCTTAGGACGGGCCGCCCTGCGCCCCTGCCGTTCGTCACTGCCCCGGGTGACGGCGAAGGTCAGCCGAGCGATATGCCTGCCGGCCCGTCGTCGAAACCCAGCCCTTCCCGCGCCTTGCTGACGCCGGGTTCAGCCCAGTGCGCCGCATACTCGGCGTTGCTGCTCAGGGACCGGAGTTGGGCACGGTCTATGTACAGGATGCCGTTGAGGTGGTCCGTCTCATGCTGGACGATGCGCGCCTGCCACCCGGAAAATGTCCGCCGCTCCGCCGCGCCGTCGGGCGTCTGGTACTCCAGGACCACGGTGTCGGGCCGCGCCACCACCGCCTGGAGCCCGTTGAGGGAAAGGCACCCCTCATAGAACGACGCCAGTCCCGTCCCCGCCGCCGTGTACCGGGGGTTGAGGATGGCCAGGAACTCCAGCGGGCTCCGGTTCCGCAGTGCCGCGGCGTCGGGATCGACGTCGAACTGGTCCTCCAGGACGGCGAGCTGCAGGGGGATGCCCAGCTGAGGGGCAGCGAGGCCCACCCCCGGGGCCTCGTGCATGACCTCGCGCATGACCCCGATAAGGCGGGCCAACTGGCCGGCGGACAGCTGGCCGTCGAAGGCGGCGGCACGCTGGCGCAGGGCGGGGTGGCCGGCCTGGACGATGGGCGGGAGGGACCCGGCGGACAGGATCCGCTCAACAATCTCACGGATGTCGTCGGCGCCGGCGGTTGTTGGGGGAACAGTCTGGGTCATGGGGACAGCCTACTGGCGGAGCGGCTCAGGACCCTTTGGACTAGGGTCTACTGCATGGCTGATGATTCTTTCCCGCAGGCATCCCCGCTGGAGCACGTCCTGGAATTCATCCGGGTCCTTGAAGCCGGCGGCGGTGCGGAGGACATCCGGCCGTTCCTGTCGGAATCATTCCTGTTGACTGAGGCTCCGCACCTTTTGGCCCCGGAAGGGTCCACCCGCCCGCTGGCGGGAGTGCTTGCCGGTGCGGACCAAAGCCGCGATGTGGTGAAGGACCAGCAGTTCACGGTCCGGCGGACCACCTGTGAGGGAAGCCGGGTGGTGGTGGAAGCCGACTGGTCGGCCACCGTGCTGATGGATCTGCCCTACTGGGACCGTGGCGAGACGATCCGGGCCAGGACATCGTCGGTGTTTGAGGTGCGCAACGGCGTCATCGTCAGCCAGGACAGTTACGACTGCTATTTCCGGTAGCCCTGCAGCCGCTGGTTCCTGCCGGTTCACCTGGTTACTGCATGGTGAAGCGCCGGGCGGCCCACTGGTTCACGGCAGGCACGGCGGCGGCCGCGCCAATGGCGGCAGTGCGGACACGAAGGAGCGGCCCGGGCAGCGGCCTTCCAAGCATCATGTTGATTTCGGCTTGCCGCCGAGCCACGGCCGCAGCCCGGCGCCGGCTTGCCTCAAATTCGCGAAGCCGCCTTCCCGTTGGTTCGCCACCCAGTGCGGCGCAGATCACGGGCACCAGCGCCCTGGCATCCAGCCAGCCCAGGTTCATGCCCTGCCCGCCGATGGGGCTGATCTGGTGGGCGGCATCCCCCACCAGGACGGAGCGGCCGGCCACCATGCGCCGGGCAATCGTGGATTGGACGCTGAACGCGCTCAGCATGGAGTTGGTGTCCGGCTCAGGACGGAACCCGGTCCGGCGTTGCACCAGTTCCGCCAGCTCATCCGGTCCCGTGCCCGGTTCGGCGGGTCGTCCAAGCCGCACCACCCAGCGGCGCACCCGGCCGGGCAGCGGGAAGGACTCGACGATTCCTTCCGGCTCAAGAAACAGGACGGCTTTCTCCCCGTACCCGCTGCCGTCGTCGAAATCCCCCATGAGGTAGTGGTCGGGATAGGACTTTCGGTCCACAGGGACGCCCAGCGCGCCCCTGATCCGGGACCGGGCGCCGTCTGCCGCGACCAGCAAGGCGGCGGTGGCGCTGCCGTTGTGGTTGCCACGCCGGTTCGCGGCATCCGGGCTGGACTGGACCGCGATGGTGACCTTGCCGCCGTCGTTCCTGGCTTCGGTGACGTTGGCACCCCGGACCAGCGCCGCGGGGTCCAGGGTGCGTACGCGGTCCTCCAGGAGTTCCTCTGTCCTGAACTGTGGCAGTGCCAGGACGAAGGGGTAGTTTTCCGAGACGGCGCCGAACGCCATGGTTCCCACTGTCTTCCCGCCGCTGACCGCCATGCCGGCCCTGATCCGGATGCCGTCCTGGACCATGCTGGACGCAACGTGGATCCCGGCGAGTGCCTCCAGGGCCGGAGGGTGGATGCCGATGGCGCGGGTATGCCGGTTGCGGGACTGCCGCTGCTCAAAAACCCTTACCGATACGCCTTCCTGCAGCAACGCGGCAGCCAGGTACAGGCCAACAGGACCGCCGCCGGCGATCAGGACATCGGCGTCCAATTGTCAGCCCCGCCGGTAGGCGAGGAGCTGGTGGAAGGCTGATGAGCGCTCCACGGACCAGCCCGGGGGAGCGGAGGCCGCCAACTCGACCGGCCTGTAGCTCCGGCGGATGGAGGTGAGGCCGTCTTCCCGGATGAAGGACTGCCGGAACGGCAGGGCGGCCACACTGAAAAGGACAAAGGCGGCAGGACTGCGGATCAGGTCGTTGTGCAACGCCTTTCCGGCGGCCAGGATCTCCGAATCCGCCAGCAGTTGCAGGAGTTCCTCCGGGCCAAGATGGTGCAGGACGTGATTGGAGATGACGACGTCGAACCGGGCACCCTCGCTGACCAGCTCGCCGCTGTGCGCCTTGCGGAATTCCACGCCGGCCACGGACGGGCGTTGCTGGGCGAACCGGGCCGCACGGGGATCAGGATCGATGCCCGTGATATGCACCGCTTTGCCGTCTTTGGCCGCCCAGCGGGCCAGCATCACGGCCAGGTCGCCGCCGCCGGAGCCGATGTCCAGCACCGTCAGCGGGCGCTGGTCGGGAGGGGCCATGCTCCTGAGTTCCCTGGCATACAGTTTCCGCCAGCCGGACAGCACCCGGTTGATGACGGCGAACTGCCGGTACGTGTTGTCCAGGAGACGGGCATCGCAGTCCGGCCTGTCCATCTGCTCCACGTCCGTGATGGCTCGTCGGCGCAGGAGGATCCCCATTCCGCGGACCGCTCTCAGGCCACGGGCGCTTCGGCCGGCGTCCGGCTTTGGAGCTGGCCCAGGGCATCCTCTGCCGCGCTGCCCTCCCACCCCGGAGCGCCGCCTGTTGCCTGCCGAATCTTGGTGAACAGGCCGGTTTCCACGGTCAATCCCGGGCCAAACGCCATGGAACAGATCCGCTCTTCCGCGGCGAGCCCTTCCCGGAGTGGTTGTTCAAGGATGTGCTTGAGGACGAAGAGCACCGTGGCGCTGCTCATGTTGCCGTAGTTGCGCAAGGTTTCCCGTGCGGGGATCAGCTGGGTGTCGCTGAGGCCGAGCCTGGACTGCACCTTGTCCAGGATGCTCCGGCCGCCGGGGTGGATAGCCCAGTGGGGGATTGCCGTGTAGGGGAGTGGCGCCAGTTCCGGCTCCCTGGCCAGAAGGGGCTGCAGCGCGCCCACTATGTGGTCATCGATGATGTGGGGCACGTAGTTGCCCAGGACCATTTCAAAACCGTTGTCACCGATGTTCCAGGCCATGGAATCCTCACCCACCGGTGTCAGCACCGTCTCGAAGTGGTCCAGCTTCATCAGTGCGGTGTCCGCCATGCCTGGGCGCGCCGTCACGACGGCGGCGGCGGCACCATCGGCGAACAGGGCCGAGCCCATGATGGTGTCCGGGTCGTTGGAGGTGCGTACGTGGAGCGAGCACAGTTCAGCGCAGACAACCAGGACCACCGCATTCGGGTCAGCCTCGCAAAACAGTTTCGCGGCACGCAGGGCAGGAAAGGCGGCGTAGCAGCCCATGAAGCCGAGGTGGTAACGCTGGACTGCGGGATTAAGGCCGAGTTCACGGACCACCTTGTAGTCGGGGCCCGGATTGAAGAAGCCGGTGCAGGAGACCGTCACAAGATGAGTTATGTCAAGTAAATCGACTTCCGGGGCGGCCTGCAGGGCAGCCCGCGAGGCCGCCACAAACAGCTTGGTGGCCTCGCGGGCGAAGATATCGTTGCGGACTTTGGTGCTGGGGTTCAGCAGGAGCCCGGTTTCCTGGTCGTAGAACTGCGGATCTTCGGCGCGGGACGTGTTGGTGAGTTCCTGGACGGCGGTAAACCTCGTCTCGATGGCAGCACCGTCAAAACAGGTGTTCACCAGTCGCGAGCCTAAGCGCGACAAGCCAGGCTGCGCGGCAAATACGTCACGGGCCTCGGACTGGATGAGCTTTGTCTCCGGAACTGCAGTTTCAAGTGAACGTACGTAGACCGTCATTGGTTCATTCTTGACGGGCGCCGGAATAAAGACAATGGGACCGCCGGTTTGACCAGCGCTTTTACGCAGGTGTTCGTGCTGGCTGGTTGGCTTGGTGCGCCCCGCTCCGGAGCAGTCCCAAAGCGCCGATAATCTACATTATGTCAACTAGCTCTTTGGGAGCGCTGCCCTGCTCGCCGATGCCTTCGCAACGGACCAGGCCGCATTCGCCGGGACAGTACAGCATGCGGCCGGCTGGGTCAGGAGATGTAGGAACCGCCTGGGCTCCAATGGATGACGCCGCCCTGGTAGTTTTGCGCGACGCCACCGTCGTTGCCCGTGGAGTACTCGTCACTTGTCGGGTAGCCGAGGCGCCCTGATTCGTACCCTGTTGAGGCCCAGATGGAGCGAATGCCGCCTACGGACATATGCGCTCCGGTGGCTGGGGACCAGACGATGGCACCGCCCTGGTAGTTCTGGTAGACACCCCCGTCGCGCAGCCCGCCCACTTCGTTTGATACCGGGTAGCCGAGCTTGCCGCCCTCAAATCCCGACACCGCCCATTCGCGACGGATGGCGCCAACAGAGATATGCGCTCCGGTGGCTGGGGACCAGACGATGGCGCCGCCCTGGTAGTTCTGGTAGGCACCTCCGTCCCGGAGCCCGCCAACTTCATCGGTCACCGGGTAGCCGAGGCCACCATTCTCAAATCCTGTCTCCGCCCACAGGCCGCGGATCGCCCCCACGGAAATGTGGGCCCCCGTCGCCGGTGACCAGACGATGGCGCCGCCCTGGTAGTTCTGGTAGGCACCTCCATCCCGGAGCCCGCCAACTTCATCGGTCACCGGGTAGCCGAGGCCACCAGCCTCAAATCCTGTCTCCGCCCACAGGCCTCGAATCGCGCCGGTGGAGACGTGAGCCCCGGACGCCGGCGAATAAAGGATGCAACCGTGCTCGAAACACTGGTACCCGCCGTTATCTCTGAGCCCATAGATCTCTCCCGTAGTGGCAGCTCCTAAGGCCCCGTTCAGGGACGCTGCCTTTACGGCAATCGGAGTCTGCGGGGCCGGAAACGCGACGGCCGCCAAGGCATCAATCAAGCCGGCGCCGCAGCCTCCTGGGCAGGTTCCCGGAAGGGGCCTGGCCGTTGCCTTCAGCTTCGCCTCGATCCGGGCTGGCGTCAGGGAGGGATCAGCGGCTTTCATCAGTGCGCCGACGGAGGCCGCCATCGGCGTCGCCATCGACGTTCCCATCAGGTAGCCGTACGCTTCTGCGCCTGGAGTGGTTGTTCCGGCGTTGTAGGTGGACAGGATGCCGGCACCTGTGTCGCCTCCCGGGGCCATGACGTCGACGGCGGCACCGAAGTTCGAGTACGAGGCTTTGGATCCGGACTGGTTGGTGGCACCGACCGTAATGACGTTGCTGCAGTTTGCCGGCGCATTGTTTTCGGCGAGCTGGCTTTCGTTGCCGGCAGCCACGAATACGGATGAGCCGCGGCTGACCGCCCCGTCAATGGCGGCCTGCAGGGTGGAAGGGCAGGCAGCCGCTCCCCCGACGCTCAGATTGATGGTTTTCGCCGGGTTAGCATTGGCGGGCACGCCGGAGACTGCTCCTCCGGAAGCCCACGTAATGCTGTCCGACACGTCCGAGAGGTAGCCGCTGCCGCAGTCACCAAGCGCGCGGACCGGCTCGATCTTCACGCCCGGAGCGGCGCCGCTGACTCCTTCACTGTTATTGGCGACAGCGGCGATAATCCCGGCGACATGGGTTCCGTGCCAGGAAGAATGGGCGGATGAGGTGGAACCGCAAGTTCCGGAGGTCCGGTAGTCCCCCGGGTCGGAGGCGTCCGGATCCCTGCCGTCGCCGTCACTTGAAACGGTTGGGTCGGCGATCATGTCGTAGCCTGCCATGACGTTCGCGTTGAGATCGCTGTGGGCGGTTATGCCGGTGTCGATCACCGCGACGATCTGGCCCGTACCCGTGGTTTTGTCCCAGACAGACGGAACCCTGATGCCGACGCCAGGGTCAGACAGAGCCCACTGCAAGGAGTAGTAAGTGTCGTTGGGGGTGTACGACGGATGCATGAGAATGTCAGGCTCCACGGATTCGACTTTGTCGTCCGCAGCGATGCTCTCCAGCACGCGCCTGGACTCCCCGGCATTGAGCCTGTGGCTTGTCTTGACCACCTTGGCGTCGCTGGCCGTGGTCTTGATCTCCCGCACGCCGATGGAGGCATGCCCGGCAGCCCTGGAATAGGTCTCGTCCCGCTCCGCGGCGCTGCCGGCCGCTGAGGGTTTGAACTTTACGATGAACTGGTCGGTGGGAGCTGGGGCATCCGGCAATTTCTCTGCGGCTGAAGGCCCGGGCAAGACGGGTTTGTCTGCGGCGTTTGCGGCTGGTGCGGTGGCTACGCCGGCGATCGTGGCTACCAACACCACCCCCATAGTCCGTAAGTACGTGTATCCCTTCGTCACACCAGTCTTCATGCTCAGATTCACTCCCCTTGGCCTACGGTTCCACGGTGAGCTTACTAAGGCTTGGTGAACTCAGGGACCCCACCATCATCCAGCCCCAGGGGAGGCTGACCGGTGGGCTGCTGACGCCGGGACAGCTGCCGGTGATCCGGACGGGGTCAAGGCAACCGCAAGGTCCTGCCTTGCCGGCATGCTAACGGCGGCGCTGCATTGAGGCCCCAACGACCGCGCCGATTCCCAACCCAAGCGCACAGCCCCAAAAAGGAGTATGGAACACCGCCAAACCCACACTGATCCCGACGGCGGCACCAACCAGGCTGCAAATCCACAAAGCTTTATTCACACATGTCTCCAGTACAGCGGGACTGACCTCTGCTCCTGCTGAGACCATACTGCATGCCGATTCCGCCTCCGCTCCCCCGCTCCATGTGAGGTCCTGGGTCAAGCTCGAGGAGGCGTGACGGCTAAGCTCGAAACCATGAGTTCCTTGAAAACGAAGGCGGCAGCTACAACGTCCGGAAAAACGGTGCTGGCAGCGGCGGCTGCCGATGTCGTGCTGATCCTTGCGTTCGCCGCCATCGGCCGCGACGCGCACCACCGCGAGGAGCCCATCCTGGGTGTGCTGCTGACTGCATGGCCCTTCCTTGCCGGCGCGGCAGCGGGATGGGTCGTTTCCCGCGCCTGGCGCAGCCCTTTGTCTGCCCTCCGGGCGGGTGTTCCGGTCTGGCTCGGCAGCCTCATCGGCGGCATGCTTTTGCGCGCGCTGACCGCACAGACGGTTGTCCTCCCTTTCGTCATCGTTGCCACACTGGCCCTCGCAACGTTCCTCGTGGGCTACCGGCTCCTGGCTGCCGGTGCCGCGCGTCTCCGCCGCCGATAGGGGCTCTCCGCCCGAAGGGCGGGCTGCCGGGAAAAGGACGCCCGTGTAATAGGCTGGCAGTAGAGAGAAACCTGCCGTGACTTGCTGCGGCGGAACTGATCGAAGGGGTACAAACGTGGTCACCGCATTTGTTCTGATCAAGACTGACGCCGCCCGCATTCCCGAGACTGCGGAGGAAATCTCAGCCATCGAAGGCATCAGTGAGGTGTACTCCGTCACTGGAGAATGGGATCTGATTGCGGTGGCGCGCGTCCACCGGCACGAGGACCTGGCTGATGTTATCGCCGACCGGCTCTCCAAGGTTCCTGCAGTGGTCCACACCACCACGCACATCGCATTCCGGGCGTACTCACAGCACGATCTCGACGCTGCCTTTTCCCTGGGCTTCGAGCAGTAACCCGCCAAGCCGTCCTCAGGCGCGGGACAGGGACACCCAACGGTCCAGGACGGCTGCAGCGGCGCCGGAATCTATCGATTGCGCAGCCCGCGCGTAGGCCTTCTGCATCCTCGCCAGGAACGGGCCTTCCGCTTCACGGTCGAAGGCAACCAGGCCTGCCGCCGCATTCACCAGGACCGCGTCCCGGGCAGGACCCTCCTTGCCGGCAAGCACGTCACGGACAACTCCTGCGTTTGCCACTGCATCACCGCCGCGAAGCTGCTCAACGGTGGCCAGGCTGATGCCAAGGTCCTCCGGGGAGAAGAACAGTTCAGTGACGCCCCCGCCGCGGATCTCCCACACGGTGGACGGGCCGGTGGTGGTGAGTTCGTCCAGGCCGTCGTTGCCCCGGAACACCAGCCCCCTGCTCCCCCGCCGGGCCAGGACGCCTGCAACGAGCGGCGCCATCCGCGCATTGGCCACGCCGACGGCCGACGCCTGCACCTTGGCAGGGTTGGTCAGCGGTCCCAGGAAGTTGAATGCGGTAGGTATTGCCAATTCGCGCCGGGGTACCGCGGTATGGCGGAATGACGGGTGGAACACCTGCGCGAAACAGAATGTGATACCCGCCTCTTCGGCGTTCCGGGCCACCTGCGCAATGGACAGGTCGAGCCGGACGCCGAGCGCTTCGAGCACGTCAGCGGATCCCGACGACGACGACGCGGCCCGGTTGCCGTGCTTCACCACCTTTGCGCCGGCCCCGGCGGCCACAAGCGCGGCCATGGTGGAGATGTTGACGGTGTTAAGTTGGTCACCACCGGTGCCGACGATATCCAGCTTCTCGCCGGAAATTTCCACCGGGTTGGCATGCGCCAGCATCGCCTCAACCAGGCCGGAAAGCTCATCCACGGTTTCGCCCTTGGCGCTGAGGGCCACCAGGAATCCGGCGATCTGGGCCGGCGTGGCTTCGCCGGACATGATGGTGTCCATGGCCCAGGACGTGTTCTCCGCCGTAAGGTCATTGCCCTTGATCAGTGCCGAGATCAGCCGGGGCCAGGTGTTGCCGGACGCTGCAGATGCCTGTGAAGTCACCTGCTGATGCTATCGAGCGATGGCAGGCACTGACCAATGTGAACGGTGCCGGGAACTTTTCCGGGCAATTTCGCGTCTTTGTAGAAAAAGTCCTCCCAAAAGGCGGTTTGCGTTGGGCAGCACGGACTTTTACAGACATAATGTCTATGTGACATCTGCGACCCATGCCCCCAGTACCCCGGCGCACCCAACGCTGAACCGCCCCAACATGGTTTCTGTCGGAACCGTTGTGTGGCTGTCCAGCGAGTTGATGTTCTTCGCCGGTCTTTTCGCCATGTACTTCACGCTCCGCTCCACGAGCGGTGAAATGTGGGCTGAAGAGACAGCCAAGCTCAACTTCCCCTTTGCGCTCGTCAACACGATTGTCCTTGTGGCCAGTTCCTTTACTTGCCAGATGGGCGTCTTCGCCGCAGAGCGGCTGCAGCCCCGGCGTACCGGAGGTGCCCTTCAGTTCGCCCGTTGGGGAATGAACGAATGGTTCACCCTGACGTTCCTCATGGGTGCGTTCTTCGTTGCCGGCCAGACCACCGAATACGCGATGCTGGTTTCCGAGCACGTCTCGCTTTCCTCCAACGCCTACGGCTCTGCCTTCTACATGACCACCGGCTTCCACGGCCTGCACGTCATCGGCGGGCTTATCGCCTTCCTGCTCATCATGGGCCGGTCCTTTGCCGCGAAGAAGTTCGGACACTTTGAAGCTACGTCCGCGATCGTCACCTCGTACTACTGGCACTTCGTTGACGTCGTGTGGATCGGCCTCTTCCTGGTCATCTACGTACTCAAGTAGCCAGCTTTGATTCTTTTTCTACAAGAGGCAGAATTTCAGGTAGCGGCTCCCGGAGCCGGCGCAGGATCGAATAAAGGAACCACCACGTGAAGGCACTCTCACAAAAGCGGCGTCACCCACTGGCAGCAATAGCGCTGCTTCTGATGGGGCTCCTCATCACGGGTGGGCTGTACGCCGTGGCAACCTCCATGAATGAGGCCAAGGCGAGCACCACCACCGCAAGCGCAAGCGACGTCGAAGAGGGCGGCAAGCTGTTTGCCGCCAACTGCGCCACCTGCCACGGCATGGGCGCCAGTGGTTCCAAGGATGGCCCCTCCCTGGTTGGCGTCGGCGCTGCCGCTGTTGACTTCCAGGTGGGCACCGGGCGCATGCCGATGCAGATGAACGGTCCCCAGGCAATGAAAAAGCCGGTCCAGTTCAACGAACAGCAGACCTCACAGCTTGCAGCGTACGTCGCTTCGCTGGGAGCCGGCCCGGCAATTCCTGCAGAAGACCTGACAAACGGCGGCGGCGACGCCGCAGCCGGCGGGGAGCTCTTCCGCACCAACTGCGCCATGTGCCACAACGCCGCCGCAGCCGGCGGCGCGCTGACCCAGGGCAAGTTCGCGCCCGCCCTGGCCGACGTCAGCGGCAAGCACATCTACGAGGCCATGGCCACGGGCCCGCAGAACATGCCCGTCTTCAACGATGCCAACATCACCCCCGAAGGCAAGAAGGACATCATCACCTTCCTGAAGCAGATCGAGACCACCGGTTCGCCGGGCGGTGCCGACCTGGGTTCGCTTGGCCCCGTCGCTGAAGGCCTGTTCGTATGGGTTGCCGGCTTGGGCGTCATTATCGCCTTCACCATCTGGCTGACTTCCAGGACGTCCTGACTTTCCGCGGGAAGCACACAACTTCTGCTGCCCAGTCAGCAGCTTGAAATTAGAAACTAACCCGGCACAACCGCCGGGACGAGAGAAGGATGAGGCGAATTATGGGCAACCATAGTGACGGCAGTCCGAACCACTCGGGCACCGTAGCTACGGCTGGTCAGAATGAGGTGGAGAAGTTCCAGGATCCTGGAATTCCCCCGCATCGTTTGCGCCTGGCTGACACGGACCCGAAGGCCGCAAAGCGGGCAGAACGGCAGGTCGCCTTACTATTTGGCATCTCTGTTGTTGGAACCCTGATCTTCTTGGTGGCGTACTTCGCCATTGATTTGGGTGATGACTCCAGCATCGCCACCATCCGGCTCCAGAACGCCCTGCTCGGTGTAGGTACTGCCTTTGCCATGCTGGGTATCGGTACCGGCATCGTGCACTGGGCCAAGGCCCTGATGCCCGACCACGAAGTCTCCGAAGAACGCCACGCCATCCGCTACGAGGAGGACCGCCAGGCGGCTGTCCGCATCGTCGACGACATCGTGGAAGAGACCGGCATCAAGCGCCGTCCGCTGATCCGCAACACCCTGCTCGGTGCTGTGGCGCTCGCCCCGCTTCCCGCCGTCGCCATCTTCGGTGACCTCGGACCCCGTCCGGACGACAAGCTCGCACACACCATGTGGGCCCCCCAGGACGGAAAGCGCAAGCGCCTGACCCGTGACCCTGACGGAACTCCCATCAAGGCTTCGGACGTCACCATCGGCTCGGCCTTCCACGTCATCCCGGAAGGCCTGAACGAACTCGAGGAAGGCAAGCTCAACGAGAAGGCAAAGTCCGTTGTGCTGCTCATGCGCCTTGATCCCGCATCGCTCAACCCGTCCAAGGGCCGCGAAGAGTGGGGCTACAACGGCATCGTTGCCTACTCGAAGATCTGCACCCACGTTGGCTGCCCCGTTGCTCTGTACGAGCAGCAGACGCACCACCTGCTGTGCCCGTGCCACCAGTCCACCTTTGACCTCACGCAGGAGTGCAAGGTGATCTTCGGCCCCGCCAGCCGTCCTCTCCCCCAGCTGCCCATCGCAGTTGATGACGAGGGCTACCTGGTCGCTACCAGCGACTTCCATGAACCCGTAGGACCAAGTTACTGGGAGCGTGATTCGCATGAGCGCAGCATCAACAGCTGAGCCGGCTTTCGTCGCCAAAACCAAGACAGGTCGGATCACCGACTTCGTCGACTCACGAGTCGGCGGTTCGGGGATCCTCCGCGAGTTCGGCCGCAAAGTCTTCCCGGACCACTGGTCGTTCATGTTTGGTGAAGTGGCGCTGTACTCATTCGTCATCCTGCTGCTGTCGGGTACCTTCCTGACGTTCTTCTTCGACCCGTCAATGGCGGAGACGCACTACGACGGCGGCTACGTTCCGCTGAAGGGCGTGGAGATGTCGGTGGCGTACAGCTCATCGCTGAACATCTCCTTCGATGTCCGTGGCGGCCTGTTCATGCGCCAGGTGCACCACTGGGCAGCACTGCTGTTCGTTGCGTCAGTGGCAGTACACATGCTGAGGGTCTTCTTCACCGGTGCGTTCCGCCGGCCGCGTGAAATGAACTGGGTTGTGGGCTGTGTCCTGCTCATCCTGGCGATGGCTGCAGGCTTTACCGGCTACTCGCTCCCCGATGACCTGCTGTCCGGCAACGGCCTGCGCATCATCGACGGTGTCATCAAGTCCATTCCGGTCATCGGAACGTACATCTCGTTCTTCCTGTTTGGCGGGGAATTCCCGGGAACGGCCATTATCAGCCGCCTGTACATGCTGCACATCCTGCTGGTACCGGCCCTGATCCTGCTGATGATCGTGGCCCACCTGTTCATGGTGGTGGTGCACAAGCACACGCAGTACCCGGGTCCGGGACGCAACGACAACAACGTCGTCGGCTACCCCCTTGGTCCGGTGTACGCAGCGAAGGCCGGTGGATTCTTCTTCATCGTCTTCGGCGTCATTGCCCTGATGGCCGCGTTCTTCACCATCAACCCGATCTGGAACTACGGTCCGTACGACCCCTCCCCTGTGTCGGCCGGTACGCAGCCTGACTGGTACATCGGTTTCGTCGACGGCGCACTCCGGTTGATGCCGGGCACCTTCGGCAACTGGCACGTGGAGCAGATCTTCTTCGGACACGTCTTCACATTCAACGTCCTGCTGCCGGCCCTCGTGCCGGCCGGGATCCTGTTCACCGTGATGTTCACGTACCCGTGGATCGAGCGCTGGGTGACCAAGGACGACCGTGAACACCACGTCCTGGACCGCCCCAGGAACGCGCCCACCCGTACCGCCATCGGCATGGCAGGTTTCGTCTGGTACTGCGTCATGTGGGCCGCTGCTGGTTCGGACCTCATCGCCACGCACTTCCACGTTTCCCTGAACGACGTCACGTACTGGCTGCGGGCCCTGTTCTTCATCGGTCCGGTGATCGCATTCGTGGTTACCAAGCGCGTTGCCCTGGCGCTTCAGCGCAAGGACCGGGAAATCGCCCTCCACGGCCGTGAAACCGGACGCATCGTCCGTCTTCCCCACGGTGAGTTCATCGAGGTGCACGCGCCTCTGGATGAGTACAAGCGGTACAAGCTGGTGGGCTTTGAGTCACCTCAGGTCCTTCCTGCGGTCCCCAACGAGCATGGCGTGGTCACCCGCAAGGAAAAGCGCCGCGCATTCCTCTCCCGCTGGTTCTTCGAGGACCGCGTAGCCCCGGCCACGCCCGCTGAGCTGGAGGCCGCACACGGCCACGGACACGAGGCTGTTGAAGCGGCAGAAGGAAGCAAGAGCCTGACCCACTAGGCTTCTGTTCCAACAGGAAAGGCCCGATCCATCCGGATCGGGCCTTTCCTGTTTTCCTGGGGTGTGCTGCCCACGCCCCCGCAGGGGAACGGATGGTTGGGGCGGCTAGTGGTTGCGGGCCCTCCTGGCTCCGGGCCGCTGCAGGGGCACCCACAGCTTGTACCGGTCCGCACGGTAGTAGGAGACCGAGTAGTCAACCATTGCCCGGGCCACAAAGGCATGCCGCTGGATCTTCAGCAATGGTGCCCCCACCTCGACGTTGAGGAGGCGCGCCGTGGACGGTGACGCCGCCGTCGCCTCGATCATGTCCTCCCCCCATTCCATAACAAGCCCGTACTGCTCGCTGAGGACGTTGTAGAGCGACGTGGGCGGCTCGCCGTCCAGCAGTCCCGGGACCCGATGAGCCGGTATGAAGTTTTCGTCCACGCTCATGGGCTCCCCATCCGCAAGAAGCAGCCGGCGGAAGCGGACCAGCGGGGTGCCCTCGTCCAGCTGCAATTCACGGGCCAGGAACGCACTGGCACCGATCTGTTCGAAGCTGAGCACTTTGGCGGCAGGCACCATGCCGCGCCGCTGCATTTCTTCGCTGTAGGACGTGAGCTTCACCTGCAGGTCGACTTTCGGCCGCCGGACGAAGGTTCCCAGGCCCACCACCCGCTCGATGACCTCCTCCCCCACCAGTGCATCGATGGCCTGCCGCACCGTCATCCTTGCAAGCCCAAACCGTTCGGCGAGGTCCCGTTCCGAGGGCAGGGCTGAACCCGGCGGGCATGACTCCGCGATGTACGCGCGAAGGATTTCCCGGAGTTGGACGTAGATGGCCGTTCCGCTGCTGCGGTCTATTTCCCCCGTGATTGCGGCGGCGCCAGCTGCCATGATCGTTCTCCTGCCGTTGGGTGTCCCCTCAATTTTAGAACGGTCTAGACCAGCCACGGACCGCGGCAATCTTTCGCGCCGCATCCGTGCAGGCAGCTATATTTGGTCTGGAAATTTTGCCACGAGACGGAGGGGGCCGTCTTTCACAGAAGGAGTCCCTTTGCCAACAGAAAAGGCCGTGGTGGCAGCGCCCGCGGGCCTGCATGCACGTTCCGCCGCGGTGTTTGTCCGAGCCGTCACCGACACGGGCCTGCCGGTGACCATCAGCAAGGCAGGCGCAGACAAGGCCGATGCCCGTTCCCTGCTTCAGGTGATGACGGCTGACTTCCCACAAGGCTGTGAGGTGGAGCTGTCCATTAGCGACAGTGCGCTGGAAGGCGGCCTGGGGCGCGAGCAGGCCGAGAACGCGCTGCGGGAGCTTCGAGGACTTTTAGAGTCGCAGGGAGCCGTCTAGGGGCTTCCAAAAGCGCAGTAACGACGTCGGGCCCCACCGGAAGGTGGGGCCCGACGTCGTTATTCGTTTGCTTGCTTAGTGCGCGTGGTCACCGCGGCTGTACTCGTACACCCAGCCCACGAGGGCCACGATGGCGAGGCCACCTGCGATGAAGATGACCCAGGCGCCTACGGCCAGGCCCAGGAAGCCGGTGGCGCAGGCGATGCCCAGGACCAGAGGCCACCAGCTCCAGGGGCTGAAGTGCCCCTGCTCGCCGGCGCCTTCGTGGATTTCAGCGTCGCTGCGGTCCTCGGGACGAAGACCGACGCGCCTTCCGGTGAAGCCGAGGTAGGCCCCGATCATGCCGGCGAGGCCACCCACAAGCAGGATGCCCAGGATGCCGACCCACTCACCCCAGTTGGTCAGGAATCCGTAGACCAGAGCGACGGGAACGAAGAAGAAGACTCCAGAACCAAAGATCCAGGATTCGATTTTCACTGTGCGGTGTCCTTCTGGTCGGCGTTGCCGAGGACCGCTGCTGCGGGTGCCGGCGACTCAACGGTGTGGACCTGACGAAGTTCCGGGTGGTGCAGGTCCAGGGCGGGACGCTCCGAACGGATCCGGGGCAGGGACGTGAAGTTGTGGCGCGGCGGCGGGCAGGACGTGGCCCACTCCAGCGAAGCACCGAAGCCCCACGGATCATCAACCTGGACCTTTTCGGCGCTGCGCCAGGTGATGTAGACGTTCCAGAAGAACGGGATCAGTGACGCACCCAGCACGAACGATGCCACGGTGGAGAACTGGTTCATCCAGGTGAAGTTGTCCTCCACAAGGTAGTCGGCGTAGCGGCGGGGCATGCCCTCGACGCCGAGCCAGTGCTGGATCAGGAAGGTGCCGTGGAAGCCCAGGAACAGCAGCCAGAAGTGGATCTTGCCCAGGCGCTCGTTGAGCATCTTGCCGGTCCACTTGGGCCACCAGAAATAGAACCCGGCGAACATGGCGAAAACCACGGTGCCGAACACCACGTAGTGGAAGTGCGCCACCACGAAGTAGGAGTCCGAAACGTGGAAGTCCAGCGGCGGGGAGGCCAGGATGATGCCGGTGAGGCCGCCGAAGAGGAAGGTGATCATGAAGCCGATGCTCCAGAGCATCGGCGTTTCGAAGGTCAACGAGCCGCGCCACATGGTGCCGATCCAGTTGAAGAACTTCACGCCGGTGGGCACCGCGATGAGCATGGTCATGAAGGAGAAGAACGGCAGCAGGACGGCGCCGGTGACGTACATGTGGTGGGCCCACACCGTTACGGACAGGGCTGCAATGGCGATAGTGGCGTAGACCAGGCCCTTGTAGCCAAAGATCGGCTTGCGGCTGAAGACCGGGAAGATCTCCGACACGATGCCGAAGAACGGCAGCGCAATGATGTACACCTCCGGGTGGCCGAAGAACCAGAACAGGTGCTGCCAAAGAACAGCGCCGCCGTTCTCGGGATCGAAGATGTGGGCGCCGAACTTGCGGTCCGCGCCGAGCGCGAACAGGGCCGCGGCCAGCGGCGGGAATGCCATGAGCACCAGGATGGCGGTGATCAGGGTGTTCCAGGTGAAGATGGGCATCCGCCACATGGTCATGCCCGGGGCGCGCATGCAGATGATGGTGGTGATGAAGTTGACCGCACCAAGGATGGTGCCGAAGCCGGACAGTGCCAGGCCGAAGACCCACAGGTCACCGCCGATGCCCGGGGTGAACGTCGTGTTCGACAGCGGCGCATAGGCGAACCAGCCAAAGGACGCTGCGCCCTGCGGGGTGATGAAGCCGGACACCGCGATGGTGGAACCGAACAGGAAGAACCAGAAGGCCAACGCATTCAGGCGCGGGAAGGCCACGTCAGGAGCGCCGATCTGCAGCGGCATGATCACGTTGGCGAACCCGGCAAACAGCGGGGTGGCGAACATCAGCAGCATCACCGTGCCGTGCATGGTGAACAGCTGGTTGTACTGCTCCTTGGTCTGCAGGATCTGCATGCCGGGCTCGAACAGCTCGGCGCGGATGAGCAGCGCCATGACACCGCCCAGGCAGAAGAACACGAAGGACGCAATCAGGTACATGTACCCGATGGTCTTGTGGTCGGTGGAGGTGATCCAGTTGACGACGATGCGCCCCTTGGATTTAGGTACCACGGGAGCCGACAGGACTCCCGCAGGTGCGGATTGGGTGTACGTAGCCACGTCGCTCCCCTTACTTGGTTTCGTTCAGGTTCGGGTTGCGGTCGTACTCGGCACCGAGCAGGCCGGTGTTGCCTTCGGCCTTGAGCTGGTCCATGTGGGCCTGGAATTCGGATTCCGACACCACCTTGACGCGGAACAGCATTTCGGAGTGGTACTCGCCGCAGAGTTCGGCACATTTGCCGTCGTAAGTGCCCTCTTTAGTGGGGGTGAACCGGATGTAGTTGGTCTTGCCGGGGATCATGTCGCGCTTCTGCAGGAAGGCGGGAACCCAGAAGGAGTGGATGACATCGCGGGCGTTGAGTTCGAGGTCAACAGACTTGTTCACCGGCAGGTACAGGGTGGGGAGCTGTTCCTTGTCGATGGTGTTGCCGGTGAGGTGGGCCTGGACACCGGCTTCGTGCAGGTCTTCCTGGATGACGTCGCCGGACTTGTAGTTGAAGTCCCAGGCCCACTGCTTGCCGCGGACGTCCACTACGACGTCGGCCGGCTGTGAACGGTCATCGATCGCCTGCTGGTCGCGGTCCGTGAAGTAGAAGAACACCAGGACCATGAAGATGGGGATGGTCAGGTAGAAAACTTCCAGCGGAAGGTTGAAGCTGGTCTGCCGGGGGAAGCCCACGGTTCCCTTGCGGCGCCGGTAAGCGACCAGGCACCAGATGATCAGGCCCCACGTAATGGTGCCCACCACGAGCGCAGCAATCCATGAGTTGACCCAGAGGTCCATGATGCGGTCGGTGTTGCTGGTGGTGCCACGTTCAGTGGGCATCCACCCTTTCTCTACCTCTGGCGAACATCCGGTCAAAACCAACGCGCCGGCAATTGCCAAGCTTGAGATCGTGGTGATCGTTTTGCGTCGGCTGCCGGTTCGGTTCTGCGAACTCACAGACGGCCCTTCCTACTTGTTGCTGTTGTCCGGGCAGCCATCGGCGCTCCGGGCACAAAAAAGTTTTACTACTCGGTGTAGAGCTTACCGCTCCGCCGGGCGTTTCGCCCACATGTCGGCGCCGAGCCCCCATGCCGTTTTGGACGGCAGGAAACCCGGCGCGGACATCAGGCGAAATAACCGGCTTAGTGGAATGAATCGCCGCAGGCGCAGGAGCCGCCGGCGTTCGGATTGTCGATGGTGAAGCCCTGCTTGGAGATGGTGTCTTCGAAGTCGATGCTGGCGCCGCTCAGGTACGGCACGCTCATCTTGTCCACGACGACTTCGACGCCGTCGAAGTCGCGCACGGCATCACCATCAAGGAGCCGTTCGTCGAAGTAGAGCTGGTAGATCAGCCCCGAGCATCCGCCAGGCTGCACGGCCACGCGCAGGCGCAGGTCGGTGCGGCCTTCCTGTTCCAGGAGGCTGCGGACCTTGCCTGCAGCGACATCGGTCAGGTTGACCTCGTGAACGGGCAGTTCGTCGCTGGCCACGCTTGTGGCGGCGGTGCTGTTTTCGTTGGTTGCGGTGTTCATTGGCCTACCTTCTTAGGACGGTCTGGCGGCGTCGCCGTAACGGCGCCTGCCCCTACAAATACGGTATGGGCTATAGCTACATGCTACGCGCGGCAGTCCTGTAGCTCTAACTCCTGGCGTAACCGTCAAAGCACGCCGGTTGTTCCCTGACAGCCGCCTGCCCGGCGTTCACGACGGAAGGCCCATCACTTGCCGGTTGAAAGGCCTTCACTGTTCAGCCGCGCGAGCATGAGGGCCTCGGCCAGGATGGCGTTGCGGAAGTCACCGATGTGCAGGGACTCGTTGGCACTGTGTGCCCGTGAATCCGGGTCTTCCACGCCCGTCACCAGGATTTGCGCTTCGGGGTACAGGTCCGTCAGGTCGGCAATGAACGGGATGGAACCGCCGATTCCGGTTTCGACGGCGGGAACTCCCCAGGCCTCGCCCAGGGCCCACATCGCAACCGTTGCCGCAGCAGAGGAAGTGTCCGTCCGGAACGGATTGCCTGCCTCCCCCGGAGTGAAGACGACCTTCGCACCAAATGGGGCGTTGGCCTCCACGTGGCGGCGGACCGCCTCCATGGCCTCCGCGGGAACCTGGCCCGGCGCCAGCCGCAGGCTGAACTTTGCCCGTGCGCGCGGAAGGAGGGTGTTGGAGGCAACGTCCACGGCGGGTGCGTCGAAGCCGATGATTGACAATGCCGGCTTGGACCACAGCCGCGAGGCGATGCTTCCCGTTCCAGCCAGCCGGACGCCGTCGAGCACGGAGGCATCGGCGCGGTAATCCGCCTCCGGCATGTCGACCCCGGCCGTGTCGCTGGACACCAGGCCCTCAATGGCCACGTTCCCATCCGTGTCGTGAAGGGTGGCGATCAGGCGGGACAGCAGGGTGGGGGCATCCAGCACCGGGCCGCCGTACATGCCGGAATGCACCGCATGGTCAAGGACCTGCACCTCAATCGTGCCATCCACGAGCCCACGCAGGCTGGTGGTCAGGGCAGGTACGCCGACCTTCCAGTTGCTGGAGTCGGCCACCACAATGACGTCTGCGCGGAGCAGCTCGCGGTTCGCCTCCAGGAATGTCCGGAACGTGGGCGACCCTGCTTCCTCCTCCCCCTCGATGAAGAAGGTGACGCCCAGCCCCAGGGAATCGGCGAGGACTTCCGAAACGGCTGCGTAAGCAGCAATGTGTGCCATGATGCCGGCTTTGTCGTCAGCGGCGCCGCGGCCGTAGAGGCGGCCGTCCTTCTCGACGGCGGTAAACGGCGTTGTTTCCCACAGGGACTCGTCCCCCACCGGCTGGACGTCATGGTGGGCGTAAAGCAGGATGGTCGGTTTTCCTTTTGCGGCAGGCCGGCGGGCGACGACGGCCGGCCCGCCTGGCGTGCCGTCGGCCTTGTTGACGGACAGGACCTGGACCCCGCCGATCCCCACACCCCGGAGGAGTTCGGCGACGGCCTCCGCGCTGCGCTCCAGTGGCATGCGGTCGAAGCTTGGCCAGGCGATGCCCGGGATGGCCACGAGGTCCTTGAGACGTGCCAAAGTTTGATCGAAGGAACGGTCCACCGCAGCACGGAGATCTTCCGTCCTGCCGATGGCCTCAGGGCCTGGTCCTGATGTTCCGGTGGTGCTGTGCGGGGTGGCCGCGGGTGATGAAGTCATGGCCAAAACATTACCCCCGTCACATTCCGCGGCCTGCCGCCGCAGACGCGGGGGCAGGCAGCGGGCGGGCTGCTGCAAGGTATTCTGTTCTGGTGTTCGGACGTAGAAAAGAAGCGCCCTCGGCGCAGGAAACCATAGACCAGCAGGCAGCGGAGACGGCGGCGCGGCAGAACAGTGCCGCGGGCAAGGGTGCCCCTACCCCCACCCGGAAGGCCCAGGAAGCTGCCCGCAAGCGCCCACTCGTGCCTGAGGACCGCAAGGCGTCCAAGGCTGCCGAACGCCAGGCCATCCAGGACCAGCGCCTCAAGATGCGGCGGGCCATGGACACCGGCGACGAGAAGTTCCTGCCGCTGCGCGACAAGGGTCCGCAGAAACGGTTTGCCCGCGACTTTGTGGATGCGCGGTTCAACCTTGGCGAATACCTGATGTTCGGCGCCCTGGTCTTCGTGCTGGTTTCCCTGGTGGTCCCGGCCTCCAGCGACATGATGATTTACGTCCTGGGCGCTTTCTGGGTCATGTTCCTGGCAGTCTTCGTGGACGTCTTCATTCTGTCGCGCAAGCTCCGCAAGCGGCTGGCGGAAAAGTTCGGCGAGGTGGAGCGCGGTACTGTCTGGTACGGCTCCATGCGGTCCCTGCAGTTCCGGAAACTGCGGCTGCCCAAGCCCCAGGTCCAGCGCGGACAGTACCCTGCCTGACCCTGCATCCACTTGAGAACGAAAAGCCCGGCGGTGTTCCGCCGGGCTTTTCGTTCTTATCGGGATCCGCTTTCCCGCAGCAACCTGCCTGCAGCGCCTAGGAGCGGCGGTTCTTTGCCAACTGCTTGTTGATCCGTGCCGCCCAGAACGGTCCTTCGTAA
Source organism: Arthrobacter sp. SDR-2R (assembly GCF_057747955.1). Lineage (NCBI taxonomy): Bacteria > Bacillati > Actinomycetota > Actinomycetes > Micrococcales > Micrococcaceae > Arthrobacter > Arthrobacter sp. SDR-2R. The sequence continues at coordinate 2,607,407 of NZ_CM173231.1, read as the reverse complement.
AGGAACGCGGTGTAGCCCTGCACCAGGGTTGCACCGGCGTCCAGCCTTTCCTGGACGTCCCGGGCCGACTCCACGCCGCCAACGGACACCAAGGTCAGGGCGTCGCCCGTAGCGTTCCTGAGCCGCTTCAGCACCTCCAGCGATCGCTGCTTCAATGGTGCACCGGAGAGGCCGCCGGCTCCGCACTTCGCCACCTCTTCTGCCGGCGAGGACAGTCCTGAACGGCCAATGGTGGTGTTGGTGGCGATGATGCCGTCCAGCTTCAGGTCGAGGGCAAGGCGCGCGACGTCGTCGATGTCCTCATCGCTGAGGTCCGGGGCAATCTTGACCAGCAGGGGCACATGCCGGCCCGCGGCCCGGTCCGCTTCCTGCCCAACGGCTGTCAGGAGCGGCCGGAGCGTCTCCACGTCCTGGAGCAACCGCAGGCCCGGGGTGTTGGGGGAACTGACGTTTACCACCAAATAGTCGGCGGCAGGCGCCAGGCTGCGGGCGCTCACCAGGTAGTCGTCCACGGCATCGGCCAGTTCCACCACCTTGGTTTTGCCGATATTGACGCCGATGACCGGACGAACCTCCGGGTACCGCCACTGGAGCGCGGCGCGTGCTGCCTTGAGCCGGGGTGCAACGGCGGAGGCGCCGTCGTTGTTGAATCCCATCCGGTTGATGACGGCCCGGTCCTGGACAAGGCGGAACAAGCGCGGCTTTTCGTTGCCGGGCTGGGCCTGGCCGGTGATGGTGCCCACTTCAATGTGTCCGAATCCAAGCTCCGTGAGGGCCTCGATGCCGTGCCCTTCCTTGTCGAAGCCGGCAGCGAGCCCGAACGGTGACGGAAAGGTGACGCCAAAGGCTGTGGTCTGGAGCGACGGCGCCGGAGCAGTCAGTTTCCGCAGGACTCTCCCCGCACCGGAAGAATGTGCGAGCCGTATCCCCTTGAATCCGATCTTGTGGGCGCGCTCGGCGTCCATCCATGAAAAGGCCAGCCTGAAGAAAGTGGGATAAACGCGCATGCCTCCAGTTTCCCGTCTCCGGGGGCGCCGCACCAAAACGGAGACGCCGAAGTTCGGACAGCACAGTTCGGACAGCACAGTTCGGAAAGCGCAGTTCGGGCGCCGCAGTTCGGACAGCGCGGTCCGGTGTGCCGGTTTAGCATGAGGGCATGCAGTGGCAGCAGGACATCCTGGGCGGTGACTTCGAGTCACACTCCTTCGCGGCCACCGGACGTGACGGGGTTGAACGGAGGGCAACGCTGGTGCGCGTCCGGCCATCTCCCGACAGGGACCCTGCCGGCGGCAGCCGCCGGGCCGTGCTCTTCCTGCACGGTTGGAGCGATTATTTCTTCAACGTGGACCTGGCACGGTTCTGGGCTGCGGCCGGCTACGACTTCTATGCCCTGGACATGCACAACCACGGACGAAGCCTTCGTCCGGAAGCACCGGGCGGGTACGTGGCCGACCTCGCCGCCTACGACGCTGAAATCGAAGAGGCAATCCGCATCATCCGGGATGCAGGCGCACCGGGTCCCCTGGCCCTGATGGGCCACTCCACGGGCGGCCTGGTGGCAGCCCTGTGGACCACCCGCCATCCGGAAGCTGTTTCGTTGCTGATCCTCAACAGTCCATGGCTGGAAATGCACGGCAGTCCGCTGGTGCGGCGCGCTGCATCCAGCATGGTGCGCCCCTTGGCCCGCTTCCGCCCTGAGATGGTCCTCCGGCTGCCGGAACGCGGCCACTACTGGCGGACCATCAGCAGCTCTGCCGACGGCGAGTGGCCGCTTGACGAGCGGTACCGCCCCCGCATGGCCTTTCCGGTGCGCGCCGGCTGGCTTAGGGCGGTGCTCGCCGGGCAGGCGAAGGTGGCCCGCGGCCTGGGGATCCAGGCGCCGATCCTGGTACTGCTTTCCAAGGGCAGCGCGAACGGGCTCCTCTGGTCCGAGGAAATGCGCCGCACCGACGCGGTCCTGGACGTCAACACCATCAGCGCCAGGGCCCTCACCCTGGGCCGCACCGTAACCGTGGAGCGGATCGACGGCGCGCTGCACGACGTCTTCCTGTCACCCGAACCGGTCCGGGCCGATGCCTACAGGCGGCTGGCCCGCTGGTTGCGGGCGTACGGATGAAGCTATTCCGCCGGGGCAGCGGGCGCCGAGGGAGCAGCGGCGGCGTCCACGGCGCCACCGTACCGGCGGTCCCGCCTGGCATACTCCTCGACGGCGGCCCAGAGCGTGCGCCTGTCCACATCCGGCCACAGCGTGTCCATGAACACGAACTCCGCGTAGGCCGACTGCCAGAGCATGAAGTTGGACAGCCGCTGCTCCCCCGAGCTGCGTAGGAACAGGTCCACGTCAGGCAGGTCGGGCTCGTCCAGGTACTTCTGGATGGTCCGCTCGGTAATGGCGCCAGGCTTCAACTTGCCTGCCGCCACATCGGCGGCAATCGCTGAGACCGCGTCAGTGATCTCTGCCCTGCCGCCGTAATTAACACACATGGTCAAGTTACAGGTGGTGTTGGCCGCCGTGAACTCTTCGGCTTCCTCCAGCTCACGGATGACCGAACCCCACAGCCGCGGCCGGCGCCCCGCCCAGCGGACCCGCACGCCCCAGTCGTCCAACTGGTTCCGCTGCCTTCGCAGCACATCCTTGTTAAATCCCATCAGGAAGCGGACTTCCTCAGGCGACCTGCGCCAGTTTTCCGTGGAGAACGCGTACACGCTGACGTACTCGATGCCCAGTTCGATGGCCCCTGCCATGACATCGAGCAGCGCCGGCTCCCCTGCCTTGTGCCCCTCGATCCGCGGCAATCCCCGCTGGTTGGCCCAGCGGCCGTTGCCGTCCATGACGATGGCCACGTGCCGGGGAATGAATTCAGCCGGAATAGTGGGTGCCACCGCGCCGGACGGGTGCGGGTACGGCGCCACCACGGGATGCGTGCGCCGGCGCGGTGCGTTGTTCTTTTTTCCCAGGGCCACTGTCAGCTACGCTCCACATGTTTGAGAGATTTCAGTACTCGTTCCAGATGCCACTGCAGGTACGCGGCCACCAGGCCCGCTGCTTCCTTGCGATGCTGCGGCAGGGAAGCATCCGCCGTCGTCCAGTCCCCGGTCAGCAGCGCTGCCAGCAGCGTCACGGTCTCTGCAGCGGGTGCGGGGGAACCGGGCGGCCGGCACTGTGCACAAACCATGCCGCCAAGGGGCGCGGAGAAGGCCGTGTGCGGGCCCGGCATGCCGCAGCGGGAGCAGTCCGTGAAACTGGGCGCCCACCCGCCGGTGGCAAGGGCGCGCAGAAGGTAGGAGTCCAGGATGAGGCCAGCCGCATGTTCGTTGCGGCTCAGCGCAGCGAGGGCGCCCACCAGCAGGTTGTATTGTGCGGTACCGGCCTCGCCGTCGACGTCCGTCAGTTTCTCAGCCGTCTCCGTCATGGCGGCGGCCACCGTATACCTGCCGTAGTCCGCGGCGATGCTTCCGCCGTATGCACCCTTTGCCACGGCCTGCGTGACGATGTCCAGCGTCCGCCCTGACACCAACTGGAGATCGGCCACCATGAAGGGCTCAAGCCGGGCACCGAAACGGCTGCTGGTGCGGCGCACTCCCTTGGCGACGGCACGGACCTGCCCGTGGTGCTTCGTCAGGAGTGTGATGATCCGGTCCGCCTCGCCCAGCTTGTGGGTACGGAGCACTACGGCGTCGTCCCGGTACGCCCGGGAGGCAAAAGAGTGTTGGACCACGCTCTATCTTCCCATCCTGCCCGGCAGCTCGCTGCAAGGCCACGGTGGTGCCTCCGGTGGAAACCGGCGGCACCACCGGCAGGTATCAGGCCTGGGCGTCCCGGATGGCGCGGTTGACCGCGGAAATCACGGCCTTGAGGGACGACATGCTGGTGTTGGCATCGATGCCTACACCCCACAGCACCCGCTCCCCCACCGCGCATTCGACGTAGGCCGCGGCCATGGCGTTGCCGCCTTCGGACAACGCGTGCTCGCTGTAGTCCAGCACGCGGACATCCACGCCGTCCTCATGCAGGATGTTCAGCAGGGCCGCAATGGGGCCGTTGCCGGTGCCGGTGCGGCTGACCTGGGCACCATCGATGGTGAGCGACGCGTGCAGCGTCATGCCGCCGTCGGCGTCTGTTTCCGTCTTGACGGCCCCCAGCGAGTAGCGGCCCCACTGCCCGTCGGCCCGGCCGGACGGCAGGTATTCGTCCTGGAAGATCTGCCACAGCTGCGCGCCGCTGACTTCCCCGCCCACGGTGTCGGTGCGGCGCTGGATGACGCCGGAGAATTCGATCTGCGCGCGGCGCGGCAGGTCCAGGCTGTGCTCGTTCTTCAGCAGGTAGGCCACGCCGCCCTTGCCGGACTGGGAGTTCACCCGGATGACGGCCTCGTAGCTGCGGCCCAGGTCCTTGGGATCCACGGGGAGGTACGGAACCTGCCAGGTGAAGTCGTCCACGGGCTTGCCGGCTGCTGCAGCATCGCGCTCCAGCGCTTCGAAGCCCTTCTTGATGGCGTCCTGGTGGGAGCCGGAGAAGGCGGTGAACACCAGGTCGCCGCCGTACGGCGAACGTTCCGGGACGGGCAGCTGGTTGCAGTACTCCACGGTGCGCCGGACGTCGTCGATGTTGGAGAAGTCGATCATGGGGTCGATGCCCTGGACGAACAGGTTCAGGCCCAGCGTCACCAGGTCCACGTTTCCTGTGCGTTCGCCGTTCCCGAAGAGGCAGCCCTCGATGCGGTCGGCGCCTGCCATGTAGCCCAGCTCGGCGGCGGCGACGCCGGTTCCGCGGTCGTTGTGCGGGTGCAGGGACAGGATGATGCCGTCCCGAGGGTGCAGGTGCCGGCTCATCCACTCGATGGAATCGGCGTAGACGTTGGGCGTGGCCATTTCCACCGTGGCGGGCAGGTTGATGATCACCTGCCGGTCGGCGGACGCTTCAAAGACATCGGCGACGGCGTTGCACACCCGGACGGCGTACTCGAGCTCCGTACCCGTGAAGGACTCCGGGGAGTACTCGTAGGTCACGTGCGTGTCCACGAGTGTTTCCTCGTACTTCTTGCACAGGCGGGCACCCTGCAGTGCGATGTCCAGGATGCCGTCCTCGTCCTGGTTGAAGACCACGCGCCGCTGCAGCACGGACGTGGAGTTGTAGAGGTGGACGATGGCCTGCTTGGCACCCACCAGGGACTCGTAGGTCCGTTCGATGAGGTGTTCCCGCGCCTGCGTCAGGACCTGGATGGTGACGTCGTCCGGGATGTGGTTGCCCTCGATGAGCTGGCGGACAAAGTCGAAGTCCGTCTGGGAAGCGGACGGGAAACCGACCTCGATTTCCTTGTAGCCCATGCGGACCAGCAGGTCGAACATCTTCATCTTGCGCGCCGGGCTCATGGGATCGATCAGGGCCTGGTTTCCGTCGCGCAGGTCCACCGCGCACCACCGCGGGGCCTTGGTGATGATCTTGTCCGGCCAGGTGCGGTCCGGCAGTTCAACCTTGATCAGGTCCTGGAAGGGCGTGTACCGGTGGGCGGGCATTCCGGAGGGCTTTTGTGCGTTACGCATGATGTTCGTGGCCTTTTCTATCGATCTTCAGTGAAAGGGTGGCCGGGCAACACAAACTCCGCAGCGAGGGTGGGCCGTGCGCTAGATAGCGTCTGTGGCCTCGCCGCGGCAGCTAAGGAGAAGGAGCTCTGCACGCACTCTTTGAGCGTAACACGGGTGCGTAAGATGAAAGGGCACTACCGTCCGTAAAGTCCAGCATGCAGACGCCTCCGGTGGTCAGCCGGACGCAGGCGTTCCAGCAAAGGAGTTGCAGTGCCCATTTCGGGGATCGATCTGTCCACCATTGATCACACAGTCCGGCCTCAGGACGACCTTTACCAACATGTCAACGGCGCCTGGTTGAAAGCCACCGAAATTCCGGACGACCGGCCCCTGGAGGGAACCTTCACCGCTCTTCGCGACGGGTCCGAAATCGCTGTCCGGGACATCATCGAGGAGGCGGCGGCCAAGGGCGCGGACGCCAGCGGGATCGAACGGAAGATCGGCGGCCTCTACAACAGCTTCATGGACGAAGCGACGGTGGAAGGCAAGGGCATGGAGCCGATCCGCGGGCGGCTCGGCGACGTGTTCGCCACGGGCTCGGTAGCTGACCTCATCGCACTGGCGGGCCGGTTGTTCCGTGCGGACGTGGGCGGGCTTTTCTACATCTACCCGGCCCCCGATGCGGGGAACCCTGACCGGGTCCTGTTGTACACCGGGCAGGGTGGCCTGGGCCTTCCCGACGAGTCGTACTACCGGGAAGAGAAGTTCGCACCCATCGTGGCGGCCTACACCGCGCACGTGCAGAAAATGTTTGAACTGGCCGGGGTGGCCGATCCCCATGGTGCGGCCGGGCGGGTTGTCGAACTGGAGACGAAGCTCGCGTCCCACCACTGGGACAATGTCACCCTCCGGGATCCGCAAAAGACCTACAACCTGAAGACGGCGGAGGAAGCCAATGCGCTGTTCCCCCTCCTGGCCACGTGGTTCGACGCCGCGGGAATCGACGCAGACAAGCGTACGGAAATCGTGGTGAGCACCCCTGACTTCTTCACCGGTGCCGCCGGCCTCCTGGACGAAGTTCCGGTGGCAACGTGGCAGGAGTGGCTGGCCATGCGCGTCATCAGCGCCGCTGCACCTTATCTGTCGGCAGCCTTTGTGGACGCCAATTTCGCGTTTTACGGCACCACGATCAGCGGCACGCCCCGCAACAAGGACCGGTGGAAGCGCGGCGTTGGCGTCGTCGAAGCCGCCCTTGGTGAAGCTGTGGGCCAGATCTACGTGGCCCGCCATTTCCCCGAATCGCACAAGGCACGGATGCAGACCCTGGTGGCCAACCTTATCGAGGCCTACCGCCGCAGCATTAATGACGTTGCATGGATGGGCGGGGACACCAAGGCCGAGGCCCTCCGGAAGCTGGAGGCCTTCCGGGCCAAGATCGGCTACCCGGACGAGTGGATTGACTACTCAGCCGTGGAGATCGACCCCGAGGACCTCCTGGGGAACGTCGAACGCGCTCACAATGCCGACGTCGACAGGCACCTGGATGAGGTGGGCAAGCCGGTGGACCGGAACAAGTGGCTGATGACGCCGCAGACGGTTAACGCCTACTACCACCCGATGATGAACGAAATCGTGTTCCCGGCAGCGATCCTGCAGCCGCCCTTCTTCACCGCCGACGCGGACGACGCCGTGAACTACGGCGGCATTGGCGCCGTCATCGGCCACGAGATCGGGCATGGCTTTGATGACCAGGGCTCACAGTTCGACGGCGGCGGAGCGCTCCGCAACTGGTGGACGGACCAGGACCGCCAGGCTTTTGAGGCGCTGACGGCGCGGCTTGTTGCCCAGTTCGATGCGCTCTCCCCCGCTGCAGCGCCCGGACACCACGTCAACGGACGCCTGACATTGGGCGAAAATATTGGTGACCTGGCAGGCCTGACCATCGCCTACAAGGCCTACCAGATCAGCCTGGACGGGAAGGAACCGGAGGTCCTGGACGGGCTGACCGGTGAACAGCGCTTCTTCGCTTCCTGGGCAGCAGGCTGGCGCCAGGTCATCCGGCAGGAGGAGGCCATCCGGCGCCTTGCCACCGATCCCCACTCCCCCAACGAGTTCCGGACCAACGCGATCGCCAGGAACCTGGACCCGTTCCACGAAGCGTTCGACGTCACCGAGGAGGACGGCATGTGGATGCCGCCCGCCGAGCGGGTCAGCATCTGGTAGCCGCATAACAGAAATGGGCCCCGCCGTTGCCGGCGGGGCCCATTTTGTTGCCTGCCGGAGGTACTGCTGCCTGCAGCTGTACCAAGGCATGGAACGTCGCTACCGGCGCACGATCAGTTCGGGATTCGCCTGCTGGCAGACCTTGTCCCCGGCGGTCTGGTTGACGATGTCCTGGGGCAATGCTGCGGCAGGACTGCCGGCCTCATAGGCGGTGCCGGTGGTGAAGTCGCTGCCGAGGTAAACCTGTACGCCGGTCACGCCGGGAGCCGGAATCATCAGGGTGGCAGGAATCCCCAGCATGGCAGCGACATCTGCTGCCACGTCATCGAAGCCGTTGCCGTAATACACTGCCGTCTTGGCCACGGGCTGGGCCAGGAACTGGCCTGTCTGGGCGAAGCCGCCCGACACCAATGCCTGGACGATTTCCTGGGCACGGCCGGCGACGCCGCTTCCGTTGGCGACGGTTACGGGCTGGATGGCCTTGTTGTAGGGCGGCACCGGCGGGGCTGTCTCAGTAGGGGCCGCGGACGGGGTTGCCGATTCAGTGGGTGACGGCGTGGTGGGCGCGGTGGGGTCGGTGAGGTCCACGTTCTTCCGCATTGCCGAGAAGAGCTGTGCGCCCGCTGGTTCGGCGATGACCAGCCGGTTGGGATCGATGGGTGCCGGCGTGGTGGGCACCGCGACAAACGCGACCTTGCCGATGTCGATGTTCTTGAGCCGGTTGCCGATCGTCAGCAGGGTGGGGACAGAGGCAAGGCCGTCATCCACTGTCAGGTTCTGGGTTACGACGTCCGCGATCTTCAGCATCTTCGCGGGATCGGACAGGGTTCCATCGTCCTTGATCTTGCGGGTCAGCGCCGAGAGGAAGCCCTGTTGCGCCTTGATGCGGCCAAGGTCGCCGCCGTCGGCAAAGGCGTGGCGGGTGCGGAGGAAGGCAAGCGCCATCTCGCCCTGCACGGTCGAGGTTCCGGCCGGCAGCCGCAGCCGGGAATCAGGATCGTAGACGGCGTCGCTGATGCAGACTTCCACACCACCCACGGCGTTGGAAAGTTCCTTCACGGCGTTGAAGTCGGCCATCATGAAGTGGTCCACCTGCATGCCGGTGAGCTTGTTGACGGTATCCACGGCGCAGCCGATGCCGGCCTCGCTCATGGCCTCATTGATCATGACGCCGGTGCGGGCAGGATAGTCCTTGCCGGTCTTCTTGTCCTTGCAGTCAGGAATGTCCACCAGCAGGTCGCGCGGAAAGCTGATGACGTTGACGCGCTTGTTGTCCTCGGAGATGTCCATCAGCATCATCACGTCCGACTTGCCATAGCCCGTGGAATCGTCGGCTGTGCCATATTGCGAGTTTTTTCCGTCGCGGGTGTCCGAGCCGAGGATCAGGATCTGCAGCCGGCCCGTGGCATCGTTCCCGGGGGATTCGGTGCTTTCGCCGCCGGCATTCAGCGGCGCCTTGGAGATGTTGTTCTGCAGCCGGAGGAACCAAAAACCGGCAAAGGCGATCCCGGCCACGAGGACCAGCGCCATGACACCCGTGACGGCTTTGAGCCAGATGGGCATCCCGCGCAGCGTACCGAGGTGCCGGGCGGCACCTACGGCGCCGCCGTTCGCGTGGCGGGATACCGGTCCCGGTCCGGCTGACAGGTCAGCCCCGTTGTCGCGTTTGTCGCGGCCTCGACCCACGTCGTGAACCTTCCTCTAAATACAGAATCCGGTCCATTTTAGTGGTCCAGCCTGAAAAACTTGCCTGCCGCACTCCTGCGAACGTTCTATTCGTGGATCAGAAACCCAGCTTGACCAGCTGTTTCGGGTCGCGCTGCCAGTCCTTGGCCACCTTGACGTGGAGGTCCAGGTAGATGCGCGTGCCCAGGAGGGCTTCGATGCCTTTGCGGGCGTTGGTCCCGACTTCACGCAACCGGCTGCCGCCCTTGCCGATGATGATGGCCTTCTGGGACGGCCGCTCGACATAGAGGTTGACGCGCACATCAAGCAGGGGGCTGTCGTCAGGCCGGTCCTCCCGGGGAACGATTTCCTCCACCACCACGGCCAGGGAATGGGGAAGCTCGTCCCGGACACCCTCAAGGGCAGCCTCGCGGATCAGTTCCGCCACCATGACTGCCTCGGGCTCATCCGTCAGTTCGCCGTCCGGGTACAACGGGGGCGACGGCGGCATGTGGCTGATCAGCACGTCGGCGACTGTTTCCACCTGGAAGCCGTCAGTGGCGGATACCGGAACGATGTCCTTCCAGCCGTCCTCCCCCATTACTTCGCGGCCCAGGGCCGCCACCGCAAGGAGCTGTTCGGTGAGCGCCTGCTTGTCCACGAGGTCAGTTTTGGTGACGATGGCGATCACCGGTTTGCGGCCGACGGCGGCAAGCTGGGCGGCGATGAACCTGTCGCCGGGGCCGATTTTCTCGTTGGCCGGCAGGCAGAATCCGATGGCGTCCACCTCGGCGAGGGTATCCGCGACGAGGTCGTTCAGGCGCTTGCCGAGCAGGGTGCGGGGACGGTGCAGGCCCGGAGTATCCACCAGGATCAGCTGGGCGTCCTCGCGGTGCACGATGCCCCGGATGGTGTGCCGCGTGGTCTGCGGTTTGGCGGACGTGATGGCCACCTTCTTGCCCACCAGCGCGTTGGTCAGGGTGGACTTGCCCGCATTGGGCCTGCCGACGAGCACCGAAAATCCGGCGCGGAATCCGCCGAAGTCGTCCGTGGCCGCAGCCTTATTTTTCTTGCTCACGTGGAACTCCCTGCTGGGTTGCTTCGGCCTCTTCCAGGAGGCCTTCAAGGTCAGTCTCTACTCTTGGTACCGGCGCCGCAATGATGTGGCTGACCCGGTTCCGCCGGCCTTCAAGCCGGTCCGCACGCAGCGATACGCCCTGCACTTCCACGCTGCTGCCCACGATCGGGACGCGGCCAAGTGCCTTGGCGAGGAGGCCGCCCACGGTGTCCACCTCGTCGTCGTCGATTTCCAGGTCGAAGAGCTCGCCGAGATCGTCGATGCCCATCCGGGCACTGACCCGGTAGGAACCGTCCCCCAGCGCGACGGCTTCCGCGCTCTCGGTGTCATATTCGTCGACGATCTCGCCGACGATCTCCTCGATCAGGTCCTCGAGGGTTACCAGTCCGGCGGTGCCGCCGTATTCGTCGATCACGATCGCAACGTGCGTGGACTCCTTCTGCAGTTCACGCAGGAGGTCGCTCACAGGCTTGGACTCCGGCACGTAGCGCACCTCGCGGGCCAGCGACTCGACCAGCGGCGGCTCCTGGTCCGCACGGAGCTGGTGGATCACTGCAGCAACGTCCTTGAGGTACACGATGCCAAGGATGTGGTCAGTGTTCTCGTTGATGACCGGGATCCGCGAGTATCCGGACCGCAGGAACAGGGACATCGCCTGGTGCAGGCTGGACCCGGCGTCAATGCTGACGATGTCCGTCCTGGGAACCATGACGGCGCGCACCAGGGTGTCGCCGAAGTCGAAGACCGACTGGATCATCTCCGCTTCGGTGTCCTCGATCATGTCGGACTCGCTGGCACGGTCCACCAGTTCCCGGAACTCCTGTTCGCTGAAGAACGCATCGTCGCCGCCCGGCGCCCCGGGGGCCGCCGAACTTCCCAACGCCACCAGCCAGCCGGGAATCGGTCCCAGCACGCTGGTGAGGAACCGGACCATCGGGGCAGTGAAGCGGACAACGGCAGTGGAGTGCAGCCTGCCCAGCTGGCGGGGCGAAACGCCCACGATCACGAACCCAAGAAGGGCCATGATGCCGGTGGCCACCAGGCCGGCAAGCCACACGTTGTCCAGCAGGCTGGAGATCAGGACGGCGACGGCCACCGCGGAGGCCATCTCGAACCACACCCGCCAGAAGCGCAGCGCCCGGGTGTGGGCCACGGGCTCGGCAAGGATGCGCCGCATGGCGGTGCCGCGGCTCCTGTGCAGAGCATCTTCGGCGTCGTGCCGGGGAAGGAAACTGAAGGCGGCCTCGGCCGCTGTCAGCAGGGCCGCGACGGCAAGGAAAACCAATGCCACCGCGACCAGGAGCAGTTGCGTCACTGGGTCGTCTCTGCAGGTGCTTCTTTGCCCGTGAAGCCGGACAGGAGTTCCCGCTGGAGCCCGAACATCTCTGCCTTCTCCTCCGGTTCGGCATGGTCATAGCCCAGCAGGTGAAGGATGCCGTGTGTGGCCAGCAGCAGCATCTCGTCCTGCAGCGAGTGGCCGGCGTTCCGGGCCTGCACCTTTGCAACCTGCGGGCAGATGGCAATGTCACCCAGCATGCCCTGCGGGGTGGGCCGGTCGGGCGTCCCCGGGGTCAATTCGTCCATGGGAACCGAGAGCACGTCGGTGGCACCCGGTTCGTCCATCAGTTCAATGTGCAGCTTCTCCATGGCCGGCTCATCCACGAGGAGGATGGAAAGTTCGGCCTGCGGATGAATGTAGAGCTGCTCAAAAATGTACCGCGCCAGTGCCACGAGCTCCGACTCCTCCACCTGGACGCCGGACTCGTTGTTCACCTCGATGCTCACGCGTGTTCCCCCCGTTTTTCCCGGCCGGCTGAATGCTTGAGCCGGCTCCGCTGGGCTTCATCCCAGATGCTGTACGCGTTGACGATGTCCCCGACCAGCCGGTGCCGCACCACGTCGGCGGCATCCAGGACCGAGAAGCTCACGCCGTCGATTCCCTGCAGGATTTCCTCAACGATCCGCAGCCCGGAACGCGTCCCAAACGGCAGGTCCACCTGGGTGACGTCTCCGGTGACCACCATCTTGGATCCGAAACCGAGCCGGGTGAGGAACATCTTCATCTGTTCCGGCGTGGTGTTCTGCGCCTCGTCAAGGATGATGAAGGCGTCGTTAAGCGTCCGGCCGCGCATGTAGGCCAGGGGTGCCACTTCAATGGTGCCGGCCGCCATCAGGCGCGGAATGGATTCGGGGTCCATCATGTCGTGCAGGGCGTCGTAGAGCGGCCGGAGGTAGGGGTCGATCTTGTCGCTGAGCGTGCCGGGGAGGAAACCAAGCCGCTCCCCCGCTTCCACCGCGGGGCGGGTCAGGATGATCCGGCTGACCTCTTTTTGCTGCAGCGCCTGGACGGCTTTTGCCATGGCCAGGTACGTCTTGCCGGTGCCGGCCGGACCAATGCCGAAGATCACGGTGTTGGCGTCGATGGCGTCAACATAGTTCTTCTGGTTCAGCGTCTTGGGCCGGATGGTCCTGCCGCGGCTGGAGAGGATGTCGTGGGTGAGCACATCCACGGGATTCTGCAGTGACTGCGTGCGCAGGAGGGACACCAGCTGCTGCAGCACAGCAGGAGTGATGACCGTGCCGCGGGCCACCAGGCCACGGACTTCCTGCAGGAGCCGCATGATCCGGGGAACATCACCGGCGGGTCCGTTGATGGACAGTTCATTACCCCGGGCATGGAAGTTGACGGCGGGGAACTGCTCTTCGATGAACCGCAACGCCTCGTCATGGCTGCCGAGTGATTGAACCATCTGGTCGGAGTTCTCAAAGAGGACTACTTCAGTCCGGGTGCCGGGCAGGGAGTGCGGGAATTCACCCGGACTGCCTTCGCCCGTATTGAGCCGGCGCTTACCATTTGCTGATTCAGTCATGGTGCTGGCCCGCAGGCCCGTGGTCCCCTCGAAGATCGACATCAATGTTTGCGTTCGCTGATGCCGGCGCCCGTTGGACGGTGCTCCTGGCCCCAGCGATCCCTTTATCTTACGCCAGCGCGGGGCCGGGCCGGATACCAGGCCGCCATGGAGCAGCGGCTGCAACCCGTCCGGAGGGGGCCGGGACGTCCTTAGGTATCAACTTCATATCGGCCTCATATCGTTCCCGTTGCAGTTGTGCCCGCGGAGGCAAAGAGCGGCTGGGCGGCCGCGCCGCTGTGCAATGCTGGAAATCCAGCATCTGCTGGAACACCAGGCCGCCAGGGGGATCGGCCCGCCACGCCAGGAAAGGACAAGGGCAGGACAGTGCCGGAAACCTCTGCGCCCGAAAGGGCAGGACGACCGATGGGCCGTCTGCGCCCCGCCGTCCTTGCAGGAATCCTGGTCCTGGTTCCGGTCCTTGCGGGCTGCACGGCCGAGGGCGGCCCCTCACCCACCGGCACCCTCGCCTCGGTGCCGGCAACGGGCGGCACCATGCCGGACACGCTGTCCACCAGCGCCCCGCTGGAAACCGCACAGTCCTCCAACAAGGCGCCGGTCTACTGGATCGGCCGCAGCGGCGGGAACATCTTTCTTTACCGGGAATTCCGCGACGTCCCTGAACAGGAGAACCCGGTCACCCGCGCCCTGCGGGCCATGATGTCCGAGAAGCCGCTGGACCCTGACTTCTTCACGCCCTGGCAGAACCCGGACAAACTTGCCACCTCAATCTCCGGCAAGGACGTCATCACCGTCGACGTCTCCTCGGACGCTTTCAACAGCAACCTCGATGCCGACATGGCTGCCCGGGCCATCCAGCAGCTGATCTACACGGCAACCGCTGCCGCCGCCAGTTCGGGCCTGATCGACACCGGCCAGCAGATCCGGGTCCGGATCCTCGTGGACGGCCACACGGACTACGTAGCCTTCGGCAAAGTGCAGCTCGGGGCCCTGATGACCCGCGCCGCGGGCCTGGTGGCGCCCGTCTGGATCATTGATCCCCAGGAGAACGCCGAAGTGCCCGGCGGGAGCGTGAAGATCACCGGCCGCAGCACATCTCCCGGGGCGAAGCTCCGCTGGCAGATCCTGCAGTCTACGGACGGCGGCAGCAAAGCACCGTTCCTGGCGGGTGAAACCACGGCTGCGTCCGAACAGGGGCAGGCCGGCGTCTTCACCCTGGCCCTGAACCTTCCGCCGGGCGATTACATGCTGCGGGTGGCCCAGGCCGGCTCCGGCGGGGAACCGGACCGGAACGAGGACACGAGGTCCTTTAAGGTCCGGTAGCCGTCCACCGGCCGAGGACGTCGCTGGCAAGCACGACGGCGGCCGGGCCGGCCGTGGAGGACCGCAGGACATGGTGCCCCAGGAGGGCGGTCACGGCGCCCTTATCGCAGAGTTTGGTTACCTCCCGCTGGCTGATGCCGCCCTCCGGACCGACGATGAGCAGGATTTCCCGGGGTCCGGAGCCTGCTTTCCCTTGCCATGTTTCAAGGACGGTGCGCAGCGGCCGAACGGCGTCCTCATGCAGGATGACAGCGAGGTCGGCAGCTTCCACGGCAGCGGAAAGCCCGGCAGTGTCGACGGCGGACCGCACTTCGGGGATCCAGGCGCGCCGTGCCTGCTTGGCGGCCGCGGCCACTGAGGATTCCCATTTGGCATGGGCCCGGGCTGCGCGGTCGCCCTTCCAGCGGACGATTGACCGTTCGGACTGCCAGGGTATGACGGCGTCGATGCCCAGTTCCGTGGCCGTCTCGATGGCCAGCTCGTCGCGGTCCCCCTTGGCGAGGGCCTGGACCAGCACCAGCCGGACGTCCGGCCTGTCTTCGACGGTCAGCGTCCCGCATTCCACCTCGAGTGCGGAGGGAGCGGCGGACACCACCTTCCCGGTCATCCGGGTGCCGGCGCCGTCGACGATGTCCACCGCTTCGCCGGGAGACAGCCGTTTGACGGTGACGGCATGCCGCGCCTCCGCCCCGTCGAGGACAAAGAGTTGGCCGGCCGCCATCCCGGCCAGCGAACCGGGGGGCGTGAAGAAGACGGGGTTACTCACCGCTACAGGTTACCGAGCCGGTCCCGGAGCTTGGCGAACATGCCGCCGCTGGCAGCGAGCTTGCCCTCGGTGATCTGTTCACCACGGAGCTTGGCCAGTTGGCGCAGGAGGTCCTCCTGCGCGGGGTCGAGCTTGGCCGGGGTGTCCACCTGGAGGTGGACCTTCAGGTCGCCGCGGCCGTAGCCCCTCAGGTGGGTGACGCCGAGGCCGCGCAGGGTGATGATCTCCCCCGACTGGGTACCGGGCTTGACGTCGATCTCCTGCGTGCCGTCGAAGGTTTCCAGGCTGACATCCGTGCCCAGGGCGGCTGCCGTCATGGGGATGTGCAGGGTGGCGTGCAGGTCGTCGCCCTCCCGCACGTAGGTGGCGTCATTGTTGACGCGGATCTCCACGTACAGGTCGCCGGCCGGACCGCCCGCGGGGCCGGCCTCGCCCTGGCCGGAGAGCTGGATCCGGGTTCCGGTGGCCACACCGGCAGGGACCTTGATGGTCAGCGACCGGCGGCTGCGGATACGGCCCTGGCCGCTGCACTCGTTGCAGGGATCCTTGATGACGGTGCCGAAACCTTCGCAGGTGCCGCAGGGGGCGGCCGTCATGACCTGGCCGAGGATGGAGCGGACGGCCCGCTGGACCTGTCCGCTGCCGCCGCAGATGTCGCAGCGTTCCGGATGGGTGCCGGGGCGGCAACAGGATCCGTCACAGGTGGGGCAGACCACGGCGGTGTCCACTTCGAGTTTCTTGTTCACGCCGAATACGGCGTCGCGGAGGTCGATCCGTACGCTGATCAGGGCATCCTGGCCGCGGCGGACACGGGAAGCGGGACCGGACGTGCCGCCGGCGCCGAAGAAGGTGTCGAAAATGTCCTGGAACGCGAAGCCCTGGCCCGCGTAGCCTGCGCCGCCGAAACCGTTGTCGGTGCCGTTCTCATTGCCGGTGGTGTCGTAGATCCGGCGCTTCTGGGGGTCCGAAAGCACCTCGTAGGCGTGAGTTACTGCCTTGAACCGTTCCGATGCGTCCGCACCGGGGTTTACGTCCGGGTGTAGGGTGCGGGCCAGCTTGCGGTAGGCCTTTTTGATTTCTTCACCCGTCGCTTCGGGTGAGACTCCAAGGACGTCATAGTGGCTGCTCAAAGTTCGTATCTCTTCCTTGTTGTACTGCGTTCAGTTGGGCGGCCCAGCTCTTGCTTTCCGGCCGAAGCGCGCTCCGGCGGCCAAGAGTCAGGGCCCCAAAATCCTGGAAAGGTAGCGCGCCACTGCCCTGACGGCGGCCATGGTGGTGGGGTAATCCATCCGGGTGGGCCCGAGGATGCCTACTTTCGCCGAGCTGTCCGGACCGTAGGCAGTGGCCACCACGGAGGCCTCGGCAAGGCCGTCGTACGGGTTCTCCCGTCCGATGCTGACAGCGACGCCGCGGTGGTCCTGGGCCATTTCGCTCAACAGCCGCAGCATCACCACCTGTTCCTCCAGCGCCTCGAGCACCGGGCCGATGCTGAGGGGGAAGTCGACGTTGGACCTGGCCAGGTTGGCGGTGCCGGCCATGACCATCCGGTCCTCCCGACTGTTTTGCGCCAGGCCCTCCAGCCCGAGCGCCAATGCGTGTGCCGCCTGCCGCTGCGGGTGCGGGGTGGCGGCGACGACGGCGGGCAGCGCCTGGGCCAGTTGGCGCAGCGGTGTTCCGCCCAGTGCACCGAGGAACCGGGTGCGCAGTTCAGCCAGTGCGTCGTCGCCAAGGTCCTGCCCGACGTCGATCACCCGCTGCTCCACCTTGCCGCTGTTGGCGATCAGGACGACGAGGACCTTGCGCGGGGCGAGCAGGACGAATTCGATGTGCCGGACCAGTGCCCTGCTCAGGTGCGGATACTGCACCACGGCAACCTGGTTGGTCAGCTGCGACAGCAGCCGGACGGTCCTCTCCAGCACGTCGTCGAGGTCGTCCGCGCCTTCGAGCAGGGACTGGATGGCGCGGCGTTCGGCGGCCGAGAGCGGCTTGACAGCCGAGATTTGGTCCACAAAGAGCCGGTAGCCCTTGTCCGTGGGAATCCGGCCGGCACTGGTGTGCGGGGCGGTGATCAGCCCCTCGTCCTCCAGTGCGGCCATGTCATTGCGGATGGTGGCGCTGGAAACACCAAGATGATGCCGCTCCACCAGGGCCTTGGACCCAACCGGCTCGCGGGAGTGGACGTAGTCCTCCACGATGGCCCGCAGTACTTCCAGCTTGCGTGGCTCGCTCACTCTCCACCTCCATCCATGGTTCGGGGCGCATGCCCCTCCCGATGCAACCCAGGGTTAGCACTCGACATGCCTAAGTGCTAACAGTCTATTATGCCTCGGCCCGTTGTT
This sequence comes from Arthrobacter sp. SDR-2R, assembly GCF_057747955.1. Taxonomy (NCBI): domain Bacteria; kingdom Bacillati; phylum Actinomycetota; class Actinomycetes; order Micrococcales; family Micrococcaceae; genus Arthrobacter; species Arthrobacter sp. SDR-2R. The sequence continues at coordinate 2,589,617 of NZ_CM173231.1, read as the reverse complement.
AGCATTGGTACCGCTCCGGGCGAAATTGCGGAGTTGAACACTAGCGCTAGGCGGATTAAATCCATGGATTACCGGAATTGGGGCCCACGCGGCATATCCGCTCCCGCACGGACGGAACTGCCTGAGGTCCCCGTGGAGCGCGGCATGGTGCTCGAGGAAGTGCAGTCAGGCTGGGTGGGTGCCGTGACCCGGGTGGAGAAATCCGGCGGCATGCATGTGGTGGCGCTGGAGGACCGCAGGGGAAAATCGCGTTCCTTCCGCCTTGGGTTCGGCTTCCTCCTGGAGGGCCGGCCGATCCGGCTGATGCCACCCGCCCCCCGGCCGGCCGCTGCCGGTCCCGCGGCGGGCAGGACGGCCTCGGGGTCCGTTCGGGTCGCCGGACAACGCGCCCAGGTGGCCAAGGCCAGCCGGATCTGGGTGGAAGGCAAGCACGACGCCGAACTGGTGGAAAAGGTCTGGGGAGACGACCTCCGGGTGGAGGGCATCGTCGTCGAGCCCCTGCACGGCATTGACGACCTTGCCGCAGCCGTCGCGGACTTCAGGCCGGGGCCCGGCCGCCGTCTTGGCGTCCTGGTGGACCACCTGGTTCCTGACTCCAAGGAGTCCCGCATCGCGGATGCCGTCATGGCCTCCCCGGGCGCCGCCGGCAACGTCCTGATCGTCGGTCACCCCTACGTGGACGTCTGGCAGGCGATCCGGCCCGCTGTCCTTGGCATCGACAAATGGCCGGCCGTGCCCCGCGGGCAGGACTGGAAGACGGGGATCCTGAAAGCCTTCGGCTGGCCCCACGCCACCAAGGAAGATGTCGGCCTGGGATGGCAGAAGCTGCTGGGCGCCGTGCGCACGTACGCGGACCTCGAAGCGTCGCTGCTGGGCAGGGTCGAGGAAGTCATCGATTTCCTGACCGTGCCGTGAAGGGCGGACGGCGTCCCGGGAACCAGTATTCTTGGTAGTGCGGTTCCTTGTTTCCTGAGGCACTGCGCACCGCGCCGGAATTGTAGTCAGCACCACTTGCACCTTCGAAGGAACAGACTGTGGCAGAAAACGCACGTGATCACAGGGACGGCCAGGGCCGTTCCGAGTACCATGGCGTCCCCGCCAACGCCCTGCCGCTTACGGCCAGCGAAGACCGCCAGTGGGCGACGCTGGCGCACTTCGGCGGGATCCTGGGGTGCGTCCCCTCGCTGCTGATCTACTTGATCTTCCGTGACCGCGGGCCATTTACCGCCCAGGAATCCAAGGAAGCGCTGAACTTCAGCCTGCCGCCCACCATCGCCGCGGTGCTGGCCAACATCCTGGTGTTCGTCCCCTACGTCGGGAACATCTTCGCGGTCATTGCCACGCTGATCTGGGTGGCGCTCACGTGCTTCTCCGTCGCGGCAGGGATCCACGTCAACCGGGGCCAGCCGCACCGCTACCAGTACAACCTGCGCTGGATCAAGTAAGGGCAACTGCCCGCGGGCCGGCTCTAGTCCGGCAGGATGCGGCGGACCACTGCGTCTGCCAGGAGCCTGCCCTTGAGGGTCAGGACCAGGCGTCCGCGGAATGCGGCAGCAGGATCAACCAGGCCGGCTGCGATCAGTCCGGCCACCTCGTGGCGTCCCCCGGCACTCAGCGTTGAGACATCCAGTCCCGACTGGAGGCGGGCCTCCAGCATCACCCGCTCCAGGTTCCTTGTTTCCGCGTCCAGGGTTTCCCTGCCGGCGGCGGGCGAAAGCCCCTGCGACAGCCGGTTCGCGTAAGCGGACGGGTGCTTGACGTTCCACCAGCGGACCCCGCCCATGTGTGAGTGCGCGCCCGGGCCGATGCCCCACCAGTCGTCACCCCGCCAGTAGGCGAGGTTGTGGCGGCAGGCCTGCTCCGGAGTCCGCGCCCAGTTGCTGACCTCGTACCAGCCAAGTCCGGCTTGGGTGATCAGCTGGTCGGCGAGCTCGTACTTGTCGGCGTGGTCGTCGTCGTCGATTCCCGGGACTTCGCCGCGGCGCATCTGCGCGGCCAGCTTGGTGCCCTCCTCAACGATCAGCGCGTAGGCGCTGATGTGGTCCGGCCCGTAGGAAAGCGCCGTTTCGAGGGACTGCCGCCAGTCGGCCAGCGACTCCCCCGGCGTCCCGTAAATAAGGTCCAGGCTGACAGCCAGTCCTGCCTCGCGCGCCCACTGCACCACCTGCGGCACCCGGCTGGGCGTATGGGTCCGGTCCAGCACCTTGAGCACGTGCGGAACCGCGGACTGCATCCCAAAGGACACCCTGGTGAACCCGGCGTCCTTGAGGACGGCAAGGGACTCCGGCGTGACGGAATCGGGGTTGGCTTCGGTGGTGACCTCGGCGCCGTCGTCAATGCCCCATTGGTCGATGGCGGCCCGGAGGATCAGGGCGAGGTCATCGGCCGGCAGCAGCGTGGGCGTGCCGCCGCCAAAGAAGACGGTGCTGAGCTTCCGGTCCGGCAGCCCTGAACGTGACAGCACAGCAGCCGCCAGCGACACCTCGGACACGGCGGTCTGGGCGTATGCGTCCTGGGACGCTCCGCCGCCAAGTTCCGTGGCGGTGTAGGTGTTGAAGTCGCAGTAGCCGCAGCGCACAGCGCAGAACGGGATGTGGACGTACAACCCGAAAGCCCGGGCCGCCGCACCGTCCGCTGCCTGGGCAGGCAGCAGACCGTCCGACGGCGCCGGGTCGCCGAGGGGAAGAACGCTGGGCATCAGCGGGTCCCCCGCTGTGCGGTGGTCACTTCTTCTTGGCCTTGTCCTTCGATTCGTCGGTGGTCAGGGCGGCGATGAACGCTTCCTGCGGCACCTCCACTGTGCCCACCATCTTCATGCGCTTCTTGCCTTCTTTTTGCTTCTCCAGCAGCTTGCGCTTCCGCGAGATGTCACCGCCGTAGCACTTGGCCAGCACGTCCTTGCGGATGGCGCGGATGCTTTCGCGGGCGATGATCCTGGAACCGATCGCGGCCTGGATGGGCACTTCGAACTGCTGGCGGGGAATCAGTTCGCGCAGCTTGCCGGTCATCATCACGCCGTAGGCGTACGCCTTGTCCCGGTGCGTGATGGCGCTGAACGCGTCCACCTGTTCGCCCTGGAGCATGATGTCCACCTTCACCAGGTCGGCGGCCTGCTCGCCGTCGGCCTTCCAGTCCAGCGAGCCGTAGCCCCGGGTCTTGGACTTCAGGATGTCGAAGAAGTCGAAGACGATTTCCGCCAACGGCAGGCGGTAGCGGATTTCCACCCGGTCCTCGGAAAGGTAGTCCATGCCGCCCATGACGCCGCGGCGGGACTGGCACAGTTCCATGATGGCGCCGACAAATTCGTTGGGGGCCAGGATGGTGGCGGAGACCATGGGCTCGCGTACCTCGGCGACCTTCCCGGTGGGGTACTCGCTGGGGTTGGTCACCCGGACCACCTTCTTGTCCTCCAGGGTCACCTCGTATTCCACGTTCGGTGCGGTGGAGATGAGGTCGAGGTTGTATTCGCGCTCCAGGCGTTCGCGGGTGATCTCGAGGTGCAGGAGACCCAGGAAGCCCACGCGGAACCCGAAGCCGAGGGCAGCCGAGGTTTCCGGTTCGTACACCAGCGCGGCGTCGTTGAGCATGAGCTTTTCGAGGGCGTCGCGGAGTACCGGATAGTCGGCGCCGTCCAGCGGATACAGGCCGGAGAACACCATGGGCTTGGCATCGGCGTAGCCGGGGAGGGACTCCGCCGCCGGCTTGGCCAGGTTGGTGACGGTATCGCCCACCTTCGACTGCCGGACGTCCTTCACGCCGGTGATCAGGTAGCCCACTTCACCGACGCCGAGCCCCTTGGACGGTGTGGGTTCCGGAGAGCTGACACCGATTTCCAGAAGCTCGTGCGAGGCCCTGGTGGACATCATCTGGATGCGCTCACGCGGATGGAGCATGCCATCCATCACACGCACGTAGGTGACCACGCCGCGGTAGGTGTCGTAGACCGAGTCGAAGATCATGGCACGGGCCGGGGCATCGGGGTTGCCCTTCGGCGCCGGCAGGTCGCGGACGATCTTGTCCAGGAGGGCCTCGACGCCGACGCCGGTCTTGCCGGATACGCGCAGGACGTCCTCGGGATCGCCGCCGATGAGGCTGGCCAGCTCGGCGGCGTACTTTTCAGGCTGCGCCGCCGGAAGGTCGATCTTGTTCAGCACCGGGATGATGGTGAGGTTGTTCTCCATGGCCAGGTACAGGTTGGCCAGCGTCTGGGCCTCAATGCCCTGCGCCGCGTCCACCAGCAGGATGGCGCCTTCGCAGGCCGCGAGTGACCGGGATACCTCGTAGGTGAAGTCCACGTGGCCGGGCGTGTCGATCATGTTCAGCGCGTAGCTGACGCCGTCCACCTCCCAGGGCATGCGGACGGCCTGGGACTTGATGGTGATGCCACGTTCCCGCTCGATGTCCATCCGGTCCAGGTACTGGGCCTTCATGTCACGCGCCTGGACCACACCGGTGGACTGCAGCATGCGGTCAGCCAGCGTGGACTTGCCGTGGTCGATATGCGCGATGATGCAAAAGTTCCGAATGATTGCCGGATCTGTCGCGGCGGGCACCGGTGCGGTGCGGGCCATGGGAGACACGCAGGGTCCTTACTGTTGGCTTTTCAGCAGCCACCCGCCGGGCAACGCCATAGGCGCCTGCGGAACAGCTGCACATCTTGAACATCCAGTGTCCCACGTCCGGGACGCACGGACCGCATCCGGGCAGGGCGCCGCCGGGCAGTTCCATGCCGAACCACCGCCGATAGGCTTTTCGCATGGTCATTGATCTCCGCTCCCTGGGAAACGCCGTCCGCCGCGGCCTGCGCATGCTGCAGAAACGGCGGCCCGCCCCGCCGGCCCCGGGCCCCGACCGGGACCGCCGGGCGGGGGCCATGCCTCAGGCTCCCGGCGGAGGTCCTGCCGGGTCCGGGTATCCCGGTGATTACAGCGGGCGTTCCGCCGTCCGGTATGCACCGCAGCCGGACGGCGACCCGGATCCGGGCGAGGTGGTGTGGGCCTGGGTCCCTTACGAGGAGGACCACGGCAAGGGGAAGGACCGGCCGGTGCTGCTGGTGGGGCATAACGGCCCGTTCCTCCTGGGACTGATGCTGACCAGCAGGGACAGGGTGCCTGCCGGTTCAACGTCCGGCGACTACGTGGACCTCGGTTCCGGGGACTGGGACAAGCAGGGCAGGCCCAGTGAAGTGCGCCTGGACCGTATCCTGCAGATCCGCCCTGACAGCATCCGGCGGGAGGGCGCCGTGCTGGACGCGGCGCGGTTTGAGAAAGTTGCGGCCGGGCTGCGCCGGCGACACGGCTGGACCTGACCAACCCAAATGGCCAGTGCCGCCGCTGACCTGCTATTCTTTATTGCTGTGTGTCCGTGCAGGTCGACGGTCACTGATGGCTGGCCGCCATAGGTATCCCCACGCCGCTCAGTCAAGGCCAGCCTGAAAGCCCTCTAGACCATTTCCGCATTACAAAGAGAGTTCACACGTGGCGAATATCAAGTCCCAGAAGAAGCGCATCCTGACCAACGAGAAGGCACGCCTGCGCAACAACGCAGTCAAGTCTGAGCTGAAGACGGCCATCCGCGCCGTCAACACCGCCGTTGAGTCCTCTGACAAGGAAGCTGCTACTACTGCGCTCGTTACTGCCAGCCGTAAGCTGGACAAGGCTGTCAGCAAGGGTGTTCTGCACAAGAACAACGCAGCGAACCGCAAGTCGGCGATCTCCAAGAAGGTCAACGCACTCTAAGGTTTCCAGTTCCCACGAACTGATGGTGTGGCCGGTACCGCAAGGTACCGGCCACACGCTTTTAATCGTTGCGGCCTACCTGCCCTGGACGGACATGGCAATCACCGTCACAGCGTGTTCGACGGCGTAGACGGGGTCCCGGGACAAGCCCTTGACCTGCGCATCAGCCTCCGCCGTGGCCTGGATGGACCGGACCAGGCCTTCCGGGGTCCAGCGCCGGACGTCCCGCTGTGCCTGCTCCACGAGCCAGGGCTGCATCCCGAGTTCCGCCGCGATCTGCGCGGGCGATCCGGAGGCGCCGGCCACCCGTGCGACAGTTCTTAGCTTCGAGGCGAGGGCTGCCACCAGCGGAACCGGGTCAGCACCGGTGGCAAGGGCGTGGCGCAGCGTCGACAGCGCCACGGGGGCGTTTCCTGCCATTGCGGCGTCGGCGACCTTGAACGCGGTGGCCTCGATCCGTCCGCCGTAGTACTTGTCCACGGTCTCAGTAGTGACGGTGCTCCCTGCGTCGGCAATCAGTTGCGAGCACGCCGCGGCGAGTTCCGAAAGGTCGGCCCCCACGGCATTCACCAGCGCCTGGACGGCGTCCTGGTTGATCCGCCGCCCGGCCGCCTTGAACTCCGCCATGACGAACGAGACCTTGTCCGCATCCTTCTTCAGTGGCTGGCAGTCGACGACCGGCCAGCCACCCTTCTTAACGGCGTCGAGGAGCTTTTTGCCGCGTGCTCCGCCGGCGTGCCGGAGCACGACGACGGCGTCCTGTTCCGGGTGCTGCAGGTAGGCAAGGGCATCCGCCAGGAAGGCGTCGTTCATCCCTTCCACGGCCTCCACTTCAATGAGCTTGCTCTCACCGAACAGTGAAGGGCTCACCTGCATGGTCAGGGTGCCGGCGTCATAGCCGGCGGCGTTGATGCGGCTCAATTCGACGTCCGGCGCGGCCGCCCTGACCTGGGATCGGATCCTGTCCATGGCCCTGATGCCCAGGTACTCTTCCGGGCCGCTTATCAGCACGATCGAGGCCGGGGCTACGTCCCGCCAGGAGGCTGTGTTCGACGCCGGGGAGCGTGTTGCCCGCTTTTGCGCGACGGCCATCCAAGGTCCCTTCCGGAGGTTTTATTGCAGGATCCCAGCCTGCCACGTCTGCGCCCGCGGTCCAAGCTGCCCTTGCGGCGGATGTGCTGCAGCCGCAGCTCCATCAGCCCGATCAGTGCCACCGTGACGGCGTGCGCTTTCCGGACCTGGCAGGCGAACCGCAGGGGCCGGACAACTGCCCACACGGCCGCCAGGGTAACGGTGGACAACAGCACCATCGACAGCAGCCCGGGCACTCCCTCAGGCCAGGGCAGGGCGGAGCCGGGCAGCTGCGCCGTGAACCTGGCGGTGGCGGCGACGCCGGCGCTGAACGTTCCAGCCACAGCGATCAGAAACGTGGCGGCCCACGGAAGCAGGACCACCAGCGGCACCGCTGCCGTTCCCAGCAGGGTCACCGGCGCCACCAGGGGTGACACCACGACATTGGCCAGCAGCGAATAGGTGGCGAACCGGGGCTGCAGGAGGACGATGACGGGCCCGCACAACAGCTGTGCGGACAGCGGAACCGCAACGGCGGCGGCGATCCACCGGGGCACCGCTGCGGGAATCCAGGCGACGATCCGCCGCCCCAGGAGAATGATCCCCAGCGTGGCAAGGACGGACAGCAGGAATCCGAAACTGGTGCCAAGGGCAGGCTCGGCCAGTAGAAGGCCGATGACGGCGAGGCACAGGAAGCTCAGTCCGCGCCCTGGGCGTCCGCCCGCGAGGGCGGCCACCCCGATGGCACCCATGAGAGCGGCCCGCAGGACGCTGGCGTCCGGTCCCACCAGGACTATGAAGAGGGCCAGGCCGCAAAGTGCTCCAGCCGCAGCGGGAGCACGCGGCAGCCGGCACCGGCGGCACAGGAGCAGCAAGGCCCCCAGCACCAGGCTGCAGTTTGCCCCGCTGACCGCCGTTAGGTGGGTCATGCCCACAGCCTTCATGGCGTTGTCCAGTCCCTCGTCCAGTGCGCTGGTGTCTCCGGTGACCATTCCCGGAAGGAGTCCGCGGGCATCGGGTGACAGGAAAACCGCGGCGGAAACGAAGCGCGCCCGAAGCTCCTTCGCTGCCCCCTCCAGCAGCGAGCCTCCCATGGCCTTGCCGGGGGCGGTGGAGGCGGCCAGGGTTCCCGCGTCCTGGTCCCCCGGCTCCGCCGGCCGCAGCTTTCCTGCTGCGCGCAGGGTCTGCCCCGGAACCACCCCGCCCCAGCCTTGCCCGCCCATGATGGTGAGCCGCGCCCGTGTCCGCACCAGCATGCCGCCGGTGGTCACTTCCTGCGTCCACACCGGAACTGCCCAGCGTCCCGCCGACCCGCCCGGTCCTGCCATGGCCCTTGGGTTTCCGGCCACCTCCACAATGGCGACGACGGACTTGCCGGCAGTGACCGCGTCGGCGAGGGGACCCTCGAACCGTTGGCTTGACGACGTTGCAGCGTGGGCTGCGGCGGCAGCGGCCAGCATCAGGGAGACGCCCAGGGCGGCGGGAAAGCTGCGTCCGGTGGCGCGGGGCGGCCCGGCCCGTTCCTGGTGGCCGACGGCGGGACGCGCAGTTCGTGCCGTGCGATGCCTGGCCGCGCGGGCCAGGAGGAGGCCGCCAAGTGCCGCCAGTGCGGAGCACAGTGCTGCAAGCTCCGCAGGCGGCAGCCAGAGCCCGGCCACTGAGGCGGTCCATACCAATAATGCCGGAAGGGCAAGGCGGAGGTCCGTGCGGCGTCGTGGTTCCGCGGGACTGGTATCAGCGTTTTCCTGGGCCTTGCCGCCATCGGCCACCCGCTGGCGCACGTGGTGCACGGCGCGCGTCCAGTGCCCCTGCAGCGGCCGGTGCCCGGTGGCCGGCAAGCAGGGGGTCCGTGGGTGGGCCGGTGTCGAAGGCGGAGAAGGGGTCCCGGAGGCTTCCGTTGCGCCTGGAGGCGTCGGAGCCTGTGGTTCCAGGCCGGGGCCATTCACCGCGGATTCGATGAAGCGGTGCCAGGGACTGCGCCGTTGCTTTCCGCCGCCGGGATCGGGCGCATTCCATCCCTGACCCTTGTCCCGGCCTCCCCTTCCTGAATTCGCTCCCACGGCCGTCCCTAGACCGTCACCAGCGGGAGCAAGGCCTCAAGCATCTTTGGTCCCACGCCGTCGACGGCGTCCAGTTCTTCCGCGCTCTTGAAGGGGCCGTGTTCCTTCCGCCAGTCCACGATCCGCTGGGCCAGGACCGGCCCGACTTTTGGCAGCGTGTCCAGCGTGGCAGCGTCCGCGGTGTTGAGGTTGACCTTTCCGCCGGTCTGGCCGGGTACCGTCCCCTGCTGCGCAGTGCCTGAACCAGCACCCATTGACCCAGTGCCGTCCGGACCTGCGGCACCGGCCGCGGAGGCCTGGGGTTCCCCTTGCCGCGGAACGTGGATTTTCTGGCCGTCCTCCACCACGAGGGCAAGGTTGAGCCGGTTGACGTCGGCGTCCGGAGTCGCACCGCCCGCCGCAGCGATGGCGTCGTCAACGCGGCTGCTGTGCGGCAGCCGGATAACACCGGGTCTGGCCACGGCGCCAACAACGTGCACCACCACCGTCCCCGCTGGCGCGGAGCCGCCCTGCCCGCTGCCGGAATCCGGTGGGGCTGGGGCCCCGCCCTGGACGGAACCACTGTCACCGGCCGCTGCTGATGCGCCGCCGGAACCGGTGCCGCCCAACGGCAGGACCTGGGGCGCGGCCGCCCCGGCCTGCCACCAAAACCAGGCTCCCGCGGCCACGGCCAGAACAGCCAGCAGCACGGCGACGCGCAGCCCCACCCGCCACCGGAGCGAAGGCGCCACACCGGAACCAGCTCCGGAGCCACTGCCGGGTTTGTCTCCGCCCGCGTCACCGGAACCCCGGTACTCAAAACCGTCGGGGCCGGCCCCGTCCTGCAGGAGCCCGGAAGGTCCCTCCCCCAGGGTGGCATGGAGCCTCGCCCTCACATGGCGCGCCTGCTGACCTGCTGCTCCAGCATCCCGGCGTGACATAGCTCCACCCTAGGAACACGGTCCGCCGACCGGCAGCCGGCAAAGAGGCTATGTGGAAAGGTGCGCTTCGGCGCCCGGTCCGCCGTCCGTCCCCCCATCGGCGGCCGTCCTGCCCACGATGACCGCAAGGACGCCGAGGCCCGCATGGGCAGCGAGGACTGCCGGGAGGGAACTGATCTGGGCGGGCGGGCATTCGGGAAGTGCCGCTTCCAGCCGCGCGGCCAGGCTCTCCGCCTCTTCGGAGTTCCCGAAATGATGGACGGCCAGGCGCACGGCCTCTCCCGGACGCGCCGCCGCTTCGGCCACCACGATTTCCTCAAGGCGCGCCACGGCCCTGGCACCTGACCGCACCTTCTCCAGCGGGACGATCCTGCCGCCGTCGACCGCAAGGATAGGTTTGATGGCAAACATGGTGCCCAGCAGCGAGGCCGCGGCGCCGATCCGTCCGCCCCGCCGCAGTTGTTCCAGGCTGGGGACGTAGAAGAAGACCTTGGTGCGGGCTGCCTGGGCCGCTGCCGCGGCAGCAACCCCGGCATGGTCGGCGCCGGCGGCGGCTGCCTCCACGGCAGCCTGCACGGCCATCCCCTGTGCCATGCCCACGGTTCGGGTATCCACCACCTCCACGGGGATCCCCACCTTTGCCGCAGCAAGCCGGGCCGCGTCGGCAGTGCCGGAAAGTTCCCCGGAGATATGGACGGAAACGACCGCCTGGAATCCCCGGAGTTCGGCCGCGCGGTACGCCTGCTCAAATTGGCCCGGTGACGGCCTGGATGTTTTGACCTGCGTTCCGGAGGCCAGCGCCACGGCGATGGTCTCGAGGATGTCGTCTTCACCCTCGCCGTAGATTTCCCGGCCCACCATGACGGGCATGGGTGTCACGGTCAGGATGCCGTCCCGCGGCAGCCTGCCTGCATAGTCCGCAGGCAGGGCGGCAGCGGAATCAGTGACGACGGCTGTGCGCACCTCAGCGCTCCCGGCCGCCCGCCGCGTCCCCGGACGCGCCCCGGGACGGAGGCCTGACAGCCGTGCACGGACCCATGGCCAGGCAGCGGCATTACTGTCGGGCAAGGGGCCTCCTGGAGACGGTGTCCGGATCAGTCAGCACCGGCCGCCGGAAAACTTCCGGCGGCCGGTGCGTGCTGCAGGGTGCAGCGCTTATGCCGGGACGATGTTGACCAGCTTAGGCGCACGGACGATGACTGTCCTGATGCCGCGGCCGTCAAGGGCGCGCTGGACGTTGTCGGACGCCAGGGCCAGCTCGCGGAGCTGATCCTCGGAGACGTCCGGGGACACCTCAAGCCGGTCACGGACCTTGCCCTGCACCTGGACAACGGCGGTGACCGTGTCCTGGACCAGGAGCGCGGGATCGTGGGCGGGCCAGCCTGCGTTGGCCACCGACGCCGGGTGGCCCAGCAGGTTCCACATGTCCTCGGCGGTGTATGGCGCGAAGAGGCTGAGGATCACGGCGACGGCTTCAGCGGCTTCGCGGACCGCCGGATCCGCCGCCCCTGCGCCGGAGTCAATGGCCTTGCGGGTGGCGTTGACCAGCTCCATCAGCTTGGCCACCACCACGTTGAACTTGTTGGCGTCCAGCAGTTCAGCGGCGTCCGCGATGGTGCGGTGCGTTACCGACCGCAGCGCGCGGTCGCCGGTGGTGGCGTCCACGCCGGGCCCGCTGGCCACGTCCTGCGCCAGGCGCCAGGCGCGGGCCAGGAATTTCGCCGAGCCCGACGGCGAAACATCGGCCCAGTCGACGTCGTCCTCCGGCGGGGAGGCGAAGATCATGGTCAGCCGGACCGCGTCCACGCCGTACTTGTCGAGCTGCTCGCCGAGGTCCACGCCGTTGCCCAGCGACTTGCTCATGGCTTTGCCGCCGTTGAGTACCTGGCCCTGGTTCAGCAGGGCGCTGAAGGGTTCGTCGGCGTCGATCATGCCCAGGTCGTGGATGACCTTGGTGAAGAAGCGGGCGTACAGCAGGTGGAGGATGGCGTGCTCCACACCGCCGACGTACTGGCCCACGGGCATCCAGTCGTTGATCTTCTCCGGATCGAAGGGGCCCCCGGTGTAGTGCGGGGAGACGAAGCGCAGGAAGTACCAGGAGGAGTCGACGAACGTGTCCATGGTGTCGGTGTCCCGCTTGGCAGGGCCGTGGCAGGTGGGGCATTCGACGTTGACCCAGGACTCGGCCGCGGCCAGCGGCGAGGTGCCCTTCGGGGCCAGGTCCTCGCCGCGGAGGTCCGAGGGAAGGGTCACGGGCAGCTGCTCATCGGGAACGGGGACTTCGCCGCAGGACGGGCAGTGGATGATGGGGATGGGGGTGCCCCAGAACCGCTGCCGGCTCAGGAGCCAGTCGCGGAGCCGGAAGTTCACGAACTTCTCGCCGGTGCCCTGCCGCTCCAGGATGGTGATGGCCGCCGGGATGGCCTCGGCCTTGGGCAGTCCGTCGAGCTCGCCGGAGTTGATCAGGGTGCCCTCCCCCGAGGTGGCGGTGCCCGAGACGGCGGGATCCTCTTCGCCGGTGTCCAGGACGGCGCGGACCGGCAGGTTGAACGCGCGGGCGAAGTCGAGGTCCCGCTGGTCATGCGCGGGCACGGCCATGATGGCGCCCGTGCCGTAGTCGGCCAGGACGTAGTCGGCAGCCCAGACCGGCAGTTTTTCGCCGTTCAGCGGGTTGATGGCGTAGCGGCCGGTGAAGACACCGGTCTTTTCGCGCTCGGTGGACTGGCGTTCGATCTCGGAGAGCGCCTTGACCCGTTCACGGTATTCGTCCAGGGCAGCTGCGTGGTCGTCCGTGACAAGTTCGACGGCGAGCGGCGCGTCGGCAGCCACAACGAAGAAGGTTGCCCCGTACAGGGTGTCCGGGCGGGTGGTGAAGACCGTGACCTCCTTGGCGGGCTTGCCGCCGTCGGCCTCGATCACGAAGTTGACGTGGGCACCCTCGGACCGGCCGATCCAGTTCTTCTGCATGGCCAGGACGCGCTCGGGCCAGTGGCCGCGCAGCTCGTCCATGTCATCCAGCAGGCGGTCCGCGTAGTCGGTGATCTTGAAGTACCACTGGTTGAGCGACTTCTTGGTCACGGTGGTGCCGCAGCGCTCGCAGGCGCCGTTGACCACCTGCTCGTTGGCCAGGACGGTCTGGTCCTTGGGGCACCAGTTGACCGGGGAGTTCTTCCGGTAGGCCAGCCCGCGCTCGTAGAAGCGCTTGAACAGCCACTGGGTCCAGCGGTAGTACTCGGGGTCGGAGGTGTGGAGGCGGCGCGACCAGTCGGCGGAGATGGCGTACCGCTTGAAGGACGCTGCCTGGGTGTCGATGTTGGCGTAGGTCCACTCGCTGGGGTGGGCGTTGCGCTTGATGGCAGCGTTCTCCGCGGGCAGGCCGAAGGAGTCCCAGCCGATGGGGTGCAGGACGTCGTACCCCTTCTGGCGCAGGTAGCGGGCCACGACGTCACCCATGGCGAACGCTTCGGCGTGGCCCATGTGCAGGTCACCGGACGGGTACGGGAACATGTCAAGCACGTAGCGGCGCTCCCGGGACCCGTCATCCACCGGGGTGAAGACCTTGAGGTCCTCCCACACCTGGGGCCATTTGGCCTCCATGGCGGTGAAACTGTAGGTGCCCTCCTCAGGCTCCGCCGATACTGTTGTTGCTGTTCCGGTCTCTGTCTCCGGCTGAACGCCCACTGCTGCCCTCTTCTGTTCTGTTACGGCATCGGTGCTGCCATAACGGCCTGATCCTCCTGCTGCCGGCCCGGCGCCATACCCCGGACACACAAAAGCCCCTCGCCAAGGGAGGGGCTGCCGCTCAGCTATCCGATATCCGGAGCCGGCGGCTAACTAAGCAGAAGGATCGCACGCATGGCTCTACTTTAGCGCACCCCCAGTGTAAACAAGTGCCGGATTACCGCCCAGCCGATGAGGGCACACGCCGGAGCCCGCATCCCCCTAAAGCCACCACCCCCCGAATTGGGTGCTCCCCCTACTGCCGGAGCCGCAAAGTTGAGGGGCTAAGTACTCTTGCCAAGTTATGCTCTGCGGTCCACAGTGATGGCAAGTCTGCGGGGTACTGAACGGTCTCAGGTCGAGGAGCCCGAAATGTGTTCTTGGCGTAGATTTCCCGCACGACAACTGGCGGACAGCAGCTTCGCCCCCGCAAAAGTAAAGGTCCGCACCGAAGCTCCCGGGTTGTGGGCCAGGCAATCACCGTGGTACTGGTCATGACCGCCATAATTCGCTGGGCTGTCCAGTTCCGGTTGTTGGTCCTGGCATTGGCTGCGGGAATTCTCGCTTTTGGGTTATCAAGTTTGCCGGGCATGTCCGTTGATGCCTATCCGGAATTCGCCCCGCCGCAGGTGGAGATCCAGACGGAGGCCCTGGGGCTCTCGGCCGCCGAGGTGGAACAGCTCGTCACCTCCCCGATGGAGGCCGACCTGCTGAACGGCGTTGCCTGGGTGGAGGCGATCCGATCCAAGTCCCTCCCCGGGCTGTCCTCGATCCAGATGGTCTTCAAGCCGGGGACTGACCTTTTCCGGGCACGCCAGCTGGTCTCTGAGCGCCTTACCCAGGCCCGCGCACTGCCGAACGTGTCAGCAGCGCCGGTCCTCATGCAGCCGCTCTCATCCACCAGCCGGGTGATGATGATCAAGCTCACGTCAAAGGACATGTCGGCCATCGACATGTCTGTCCTGGCCCGCTGGACGATGAAGCCAGGCCTCCTGGCGGTGCCTGGTGTCGCCAACGTGGCCATCTGGGGCCAACGGGATCAGCAACTGCAGGTCCTGGTGGATCCGGGTCAGCTTGCAGCCAAAGGCGTCACGCTGGACGATGTCATCAAGACCACCGGCAACTCAGTATGGGTATCACCGCTGAGCTACCTGGAGGCCTCCACCCCGGGAACGGGCGGCTTCTTCGAGACCGGACACCAGCGGATCGGCGTCCAGCACGTCCTGCCAATCACCACTCCCCAGGACCTGGGTCAGGTTCCATTGGACAGTCCGGCGGGGAACCTCCTCCTGAAGGACGTCGCCACGGTTCAAACGGACCACCAGCCACTGATCGGCGATGCCCTCCTGAGCAAGGAAACCGAGCTCCTCCTGGTGATCGAGAAATTCCCCGAGACCAACACCATGGACGTGACGCGGGGCGTGGACGAGGCACTGCGCGCACTCCAGCCGGGCCTGCCCGGGGTACAGGTGGACACCACCGTTTACCGACAGGCGTCCTTCATCGAGGAGGAAGTCGGCGTAATCGGCGTCGGCCTGCTCATCACATTGCTGGTCATCGTCGCGATGTTCTGGGCGTTCTTCCGGTCATGGCGTGCCGCTGTCATCAGCCTGGTCACCATCCCGGTGGCACTCACCGCGGCGGCCCTTGTCCTGTACTGGCGCGGGGTCGGGATGAACTCCATGGTGTTCGCGGGCATGGTGCTCGCCCTCGCGGTTATCGTGGGCGACGTCGCCGAGGACCTCAGTGGGGTGGTGGCGGCGAACCTTTCCGCCAGGAAACGCGGGGACGCGCTGCACGATACCCAGCGGGGCTCGGGCCTGATTCCGGAGGCCCTTCGCTCGGTTCGTACTCCGATTCTCTACTCGCTGTTGATCATGGCGCTGGCCACGATGCCGGCATTCTTCTTCACAGGTGAGAATGGAGCCCTTTTCGGTCCACTTGTCCTGGCCTACCTGCTTGCCCTGGCAGTCTCGATGATCGTGGCGCTGGCCGTCACAGCCGCGCTGGTGTTCGTCCTCCCCGGAGCGTTGAACGCGCCGCGGGAACGCCGGTCGCTGAAGCGGCTCGAGGTGGGCTACGGCCGGCTCCTGGTCCGCCTGAGGGGAGGGGCTAAATGGATGTTCGCTGCTTCCGCCGTTGTGGCGCTGGCGGGGCTGGCCTTGATGCCCCAGCTGGCAGCCGGCCACCCCGTGGTGCCGGTAATGGCGGACAAGACCCTGGTGGTGCACTGGAGCGCGATCGCTGGTACCTCGGACCAGGAAATGAGCCGGATCACGGAGGCGGCGGCGGGCGAGCTGCGCGGCGTGCCCGGCGTGGCCAATGTGGGAGGCCACGTTGGCCGGGCCATCACCTCCGACCAGGTCGGTGACGTAAGTTCGGGTGAACTTTGGGTCAGCGTGGCACACGATGCGTCCTTCAGGGATACTGCTGCCGCCGTCAAGCAGGTCATTGCCGGCTACCCCGGGCTGACCAGCAAGGTATCGACCTATCCCCAGGAGCGCCTCGACGCGATCCGGGACGCTGCGGACAGCGGATTCGCCGTCCGGGTCTACGGCCTGGACCCCGCGATCCTGCGGCAGAAGGCGTCGGAGGTGCAGCAGATTCTGGAACACACCGCCGGCATTGCGAACGCCCATGTTGACGTTCCCCCCGAGCAGCCCATTGCCGAGGTCACGGTTGACCTTGCCAAGGCGCAGAAGGCCGGCGTCGCCCCCGGGGATGTTCGACGCGCTGCGGCCGCCTTGGTGCAAGGTATCGAAGTGGGCAACCTCTACGAACAGCAGAAGGTCTTCTCGGTCATCGTCAAGGGGGTCCCGTCCACGCGGAACAGCCTGGACAGCGTTCGTGACCTGATCATCGACACCCCCAGCGGCGGGCATGCCCGCCTGGGCGACGTCGCCCAGGTCAATATGGTCGGAAACGAGTCCGTCATACTTCACGATGACACCTATCGCCGCCTTGACGTGAAAGCCGACATCCAGGGCCGGCCCCTGAGCGACATCCAAAACGACATTAATGCGGGCCTCCAAAAGATGCAGTTCCCGATGTCGTACCACGCCGAAATCCTCACGCAGTATGCCCAGCAGCAAAGCAACATCCAGTGGCTCTGGTTGCTCGCAGCGATTGCCGCGGCGGGCATCCTGGTTCTTCTGCAGACTGCTGCCGGAAGCTGGCGGCTCGCCGTCCCGCTCGCCCTGTGCCTGGTCCTTTCGCTCTCCGGAGGCGTGCTTGCCGCCCTGGTTACCGGGGCGGTAAATTCCCTGGTCGCACTGGTGGCGTTCGCCGTCGTGCTGGGGATCGCGGCCCGGGGCACCCTGCTGATGGCGGAACGCGTCCGGACACTACAGGCCCGGGGCGGTGAAATGCCGATGCCTGGCCTGGTGGTCCATGCGGCGAGGGACAGGCTGGGTCCGACGTTGATGTCGGCCGGGATGACGGCACTTGCACTTGTGCCCCTCGTCCTGTTCGGCGGTGTGGCAGGAACGGAAATCATTCAACCGCTTGCCGTGATCATCTGGGGCGGCCTGCTGACCTCCACCCTGTCCACCCTGTTTGTG
This sequence comes from Arthrobacter sp. SDR-2R, assembly GCF_057747955.1. Classification (NCBI taxonomy): domain Bacteria; kingdom Bacillati; phylum Actinomycetota; class Actinomycetes; order Micrococcales; family Micrococcaceae; genus Arthrobacter; species Arthrobacter sp. SDR-2R. The sequence continues at coordinate 2,572,548 of NZ_CM173231.1, read as the reverse complement.
GTACCCGCCGTACTGCTCGCCTTCGCGCCGAAGGCACCAGCACACAGCGCCGGCCACGCCATCTATGAACCTACTGAAAACCAGGTTGTGTGATGAAATCAATTCCAGCAGGGCCTGCCAGGAAGCACGCAGCCCTCATTATCGCGGCGTTCCTGTCACTCCTGGTTGCAGGGTGCGCACAAGTGTCCGAAGCGGCGTCAGCCAACGACCCGGCGGCTATTGCCACGGTGCCGGGAACGGACCTTCACCGCATCACGCTCACCGATCACGCTGTCCAACGCCTCGGGCTTACCACCGTCCAGGTGGCGACGGACCCCCAGACCGGGAAGCTCACCGTCTCCTATGCGGCCATTCTGTATGACAGCACCGGCAAGACCTGGGTGTACACCAACCCCGAGCCCCTGGTTTACGTCCGCGCGCCAATCACCGTCGAACGCATCAACGCCGATGTTGCGCAGTTGGGCGACGGGCCGCCTCCCGGCACAACGGTGGTGACCACGGGCGCTGAGGAGCTTTTTGGCGCGGAATTCGACACGGCCCAGTGACATGCGCTGGATAATCGGGGTCAGCCTCAGGTTTAGGACGATCGTCGTCGCCATCGCGTGTGCGGTCATGCTGCTCGGATCCCTGCAGCTGGGTGCCGCGTCCGTGGACGTCTTTCCCGAATTCGCCCCACCCCGGGTCGAAATCCAGACCGCGTGCCTTGGCCTGACTGCCCAGGAAGTCGAAGAGCTGGTCAGCGTTCCCATCGAGGCAGCGGTAGGCGGCATGCCGGGACTGGACGAGCTGCGGTCCAAATCCGTTGCGCAGCTGTCTTCGATCGTGTTGCTCTTCCATCCGGGCACCGACCTGCTCAACGCCCGCCAGCAGGTCTCGGAACGCATGGCGTCCGTGACGGCGGCGCTGCCGACCTGGGCGGCCCCGCCGGTCATGCTGCAGCCGCTGTCCGCCACGAGCCGCGTGATGAAGATAGGAATGACGTCATCTGAGCACTCGCTCATTGAGATGTCCATGCTGTCCTACTGGACCATCCGGGCCCGCCTCCTGCGGGTTCCCGGTGTGGCCAACGTGGCAATTTGGGGGGAACGGCTCCAGATGCTGCAGGTGCAGGTGGAACCCGACAAGCTCAAAGCCCAGGACGTTTCCCTCAACCAGGTCATGGAAGTTACCGCCGGCGCCCTCGACGCAGGCCTGCTTAGGTACTCGCCCGGAAGGTTCATCGGCACCGGGGGCTTTATTGACAGCCCCAACCAGAGAATGGGGGTTCGGCACGTCCAGCCGATAAAGACTCCCGCCGACCTGGCCCAGGTGACGATCCGTGAAAAGGACGGCGTGCCCCTCCACCTTGGCGACGTAGCCCAAGTAGTGGAAGACCACCAGCCACTCATCGGTGACGCCGTCATCAATAGCGGCCATGGGCTCATGCTCATTGTCGAGAAACTGCCCTGGGGCAACACCCTGGACGTGACCAAGGGCGTTGAGGAGGCCCTGCATGAGTTGCAGCCCGGCTTGAGTGGAATCAGCTTCGACACCACCATCTTCCGCCCGGCAAGCTTTGTGGAGGAATCCATCTCCAACCTCAGCCTGGCCCTGCTGCTCGGCTGCCTGCTCGTCGTCCTGATCCTGGGCGCTTTCCTCTTCCAATGGCGGACAGCCCTCATCAGCCTCATCGCGATTCCGCTGTCCTTGCTCACAGCTGCCCTGGTCCTGTATTTCACCGCCAGTTCGATCAACACGATGGTCCTTGCGGGGCTGGTCATTGCGGTCGGTGTCGTGGTCGATGACGCCATCATCGACGTCGAAAACATCATGCGGCGGCTGCGGCAGCACCGCGCCCGGGGCAGCGGCGAATCCACGTCCTCGGTGGTGTTGAAAGCCTCGCTCGAAATGCGGAGCCCCATCGTCTATGCCACCCTGATCATTGTGGTGGCGGCAGTACCCATCTTCTTCCTGGATGGACTGACGGGCGTCTTCTTCCGGCCGCTGGCAATCACCTACACGCTGGCAGTACTCGCCTCAATGCTGGTGGCGCTGACGGTCACTCCGGCCCTGGCACTGATCCTCCTCGGTAACGCCAAACTGGAGGAGCGTGACGCTCCCCTCGTCCGCGTGCTCAAGCGCGGCTACCACGCGGTCCTTTCAGGCATGATGAAGCGGCCCCGCTACGGCTACGCGGGATTTGGAGTCGTCGCCCTGGCAGGTTTGGCGATAGCACCCCTCCTGGGCTCATCCCTGTTCCCCACTTTCAAGGAACGGGACTTCCTGATGCACTGGGTCTCACAGCCGGGAACGTCAGCCGCGGAGGAATATCGGATCTCCCAGCGCGGCTGCGAGGAGTTCCTCAAAGTGCCCGGCGTCCTGAATTGCGGTACACACATTGGTCAGGCCTTCACCGCCGACGAGATTGTTGGCGTCAACGCGGGCGAGCACTGGATCAGCATTGACCGTCACGCCAACTACGACGAGACGCTCGCCGCCGTGCAGGACGTTGTCAACGGGTATCCCGGCCTGCACCGGGACGTCCAGACCTACCTGAAGGAACGGATCGAAGAGGTCCTCACGGGAGCCAGTGAGCCGATCCTCGTCCGCGTTTACGGGGATGACCTCAACGTGCTGCGTGAACAGGCCCAACGGGTCAAAGACATCCTGGACGGCATCCACGGCACCCAGGACGCCCATGTCTCCCTTGAGGTTGAGGTTCCGCAGATCTCTGTCACGGTCAACCTGGCCCAGGCACAGAAATACGGACTGAAACCTGGCGATGTGAGACGTGCGGCAGCCACGCTCGTGGCTGGCGAGGAGGTAGGCGACGTCTTCCGCGACGGACGTGCCTACGACGTCCACGTCTGGAGCACTCCCGCCACCCGGTCCAGCGTTACCAGCATCGAAGACCTGCCGATCGACACGCCCACCGGCCAGCGGGTCCGCCTCGCTGATCTGGCCACCGTGGCCCTTCAGCCGGTGCCGAACCAGATTGACCGTACCAACGGATCGCGCCGCGTTGAAGTTGGATCGTTCCTGGCATCGGGCGCAGACCTCGGCAACGTCGCCCGCGAGCTGCAGCAACGCCTTGACACCCTGGACCTGCCGGCCGGTTACAGCGTGCAGCTGCTAGGCGAATACACCGAACGTGAGGCGGCCACGAACCGCCTGATGATTTTCGCCGCCGCTGCCCTCGTCCTGATCCTCCTGCTCCTCCAAACATCATTCCGGAGCTGGCGGCTCGCCGTACTGTCCCTTCTGACCCTGCCGATCGCCTTGGTGGGCGGGGTTTTCGCCGCTTTCATGTCCGGCGGGATTCTTTCCCTGGGCTCGGTTGTGGGCTTCCTGACGGTGATGGGTATCGCTGCGCGCAACGGCATTTTGCTCATCAGCCACTGCCAGCATCTGGAAAGGGACGAGGGTGAGACCTTTGGCCGTGACCTGGTGCTGCGCGGGGCAGCCGAGCGGCTGTCCCCGATCCTCATGACCACCCTGGCAACCGGATTGGCCCTGGTGCCCCTGGTGGTCATGGGGAATGTCCCGGGCCACGAAATCGAACACCCCATGGCAGTGGTCATCCTGGGCGGCCTCGTCACGTCCACCCTGCTGAACCTCTTCATTGTGCCGTCGCTGTACCTCCGCTTCGCCAAGCGGCGCCCGGCCCGCGGCACTCGCCGCCCCAACCCGGAACCAGCCCCCGCTGGATAGCGGCAGGGTGCACAAAACCCACTCACAACGAAAGGCCGGCCATGTTCCATCGACAAAAGCGATTCACCGCATACGGTTCCACGCTCATGCTTGTCCTGGCGACGCTCACCGTGACGTCCGCCGCCACCGCGGCCGCGGCACAACAACCACCGGAGCTCTGCGGTCCCGGCTCTGCGATCAACTTCGACCCTTCTGATTTCCAGACAAAACCGCATATCGACAACAAATGGTTCCCGCTCAAGCCGGGCATGCAATTCACAACCACTGGGGAGGTGTCCTCTTCGGACGGCGTCCACGCGCACAGCGTGGTCAGCACCGTGACAGGGCTGACGAAAGTGATTGACGGCATCACCACGCAGGTGGTGTGGGACCGCGATTATGACAACGGCGAACTGGTCGAATCCGAGCTGGCGTTCTTCGCGCAGAGCACCAGCGGCGCCGTCTGGCTGTTCGGCGAATACCCCGAGGAATACGAAAACGGCAAGTTGGCCGGCGCACCAAGCACCTTCATCAGCGGCATCGCGAAGGCGCAGGCCGGCATCGCAATGAAGGCCACGCCCCGGACGGATACTCCTCCGTATGTGCAGGCGTACGCACCGAAGGTGGATTTCCTTGACTGCGGGCAAGTCTTCAAGCAGGACCAGCACGTTTGTGTTCCTACGGGCTGCTACAACGACGTGCTGGTGATCGATGAATTCAACCCTCTGGAACCACCTGACGCCGGGCATCAGCGAAAGTTCTATTCAGCCGGAACCGGGCTGGTGAAGGTCACTGCAGTGGGCGGTTCCGACCAGGAATTCATGGATCTGGTGAAAGTGCGGCAGCTGGATGCCCGGCACTTCGCCCGCGTCAATGAGGAGGCCCTGGAGCAGGACGCGAGGGGCTACGAGGTCAGCAGGAGCGTTTACGCGAAGACACCGCGGGCCCAACTCTGCGATTGAGCCTCGGAACCGGACATCTCCTGACCGGAGCCCGTGAACAGGGAGGGCGGCACCAATGCCGCCCTCCCTTTTCACTGCTGTCCGGATTGTTCACTGCTGTCCGGACTGTTCACTGCTGTCCGGATTGTTCACTGCTGCCCGGACCGCAGAGAGTGCTGCCTAGCGCACGTCCTCGTCGACCCAGTCCATGGACTTGGTGACAGCCTTCTTCCAGAGCCGCATCTGGCGGTCCTGTTCGGCCTTGTCCATCTGCGGTTCCCAGCGCTTGTCCTCGGACCAGTTGGCCGAGCACTCGCCCAGGTCCTTCCAGAAGCCAACAGCCAGGCCAGCCGCGTAGGCTGCCCCCAGCGCCGTGGTCTCGATGACCTTGGGCCTGATCACCGGGACGCCGAGGATGTCCGCCTGGAACTGCATCAATGCGTCGTTGGCGACCATGCCGCCGTCGACCTTCAGTTCGGTCAGCGGAACGCCGGAGTCCGCGTTGACGGCGTCAAGCACCTCGCGGGTCTGGAATGCCGTGGCCTCCAGGGCTGCCCGGGCGATGTGGTTCTTGTTAACGAACCGGGTCAGGCCCACGATGGCCCCCCGCGCGTCGGAGCGCCAGTACGGGGCGAAGAGGCCGGAGAACGCGGGGACGATGTAGACGCCGCCGTTGTCCTTGACGGATGCGGCAAGGGTTTCCACCTCGGGGGCGCTGCTGATCATGCCCAGGTTGTCGCGCAGCCACTGGATCAGCGAGCCGGTGACGGCGATGGACCCTTCCAGGGCGTAGTGCGGTTTGGCGTCGCCCAGCTTGTAGCCCACGGTGGTCAGCAGCCCGTTCTTCGAGTGGACGATTTCCTCGCCCGTGTTGAAGATCAGGAAGCAGCCGGTGCCGTAGGTGTTCTTCGCTTCTCCTGCTTCAAAGGCGGCCTGGCCGAAGGTTGCGGCCTGCTGGTCGCCCAGGATGCCCGAAACCGGCGTTTCGCGGAGCAGCTGGGAGCTGTGGACGGTGCCGTAGACCTCGGAGGAGGACTTGATCTCCGGCATCATGCTTCGCGGCACGCCAAAGATCCCGAGGATTTCGTCGTCCCACTGCAGGGTTTCGAGGTCCATGAACAGGGTCCGGGAGGCGTTGGTGACATCGGTGACGTGGACACCGCCGTCCACGCCGCCCGTGAGGTTCCAGAGGACCCAGGCGTCGGTGTTGCCGAACACCAGGTCCCCGGCCTCTGCCTTTTCACGGGCGCCGTCAACGTTGTCCAGGATCCATTTGATCTTGGTGCCCGAGAAGTAGGTGGCCAGCGGCAGGCCCACCTTTTGTTTGAAACGGTCCGCGCCGCCGTCCCTGCCCAGTTCGTCGACGATGTCCTGGGTGCGGGTGTCCTGCCACACGATGGCGTTGTACACCGGCTTGCCTGTGGTCTTGTCCCACACGACGGCTGTCTCACGCTGGTTGGTGATGCCGACGGCGGCAATGTCGTGCCGCGTCAGGTTCGCCTTGGAGAGGGCCGAGCCGATGACCTCACGGGTGTTGTTCCAGATTTCCGCGGCGTCGTGTTCCACCCATCCTGCCTGCGGGAAGATCTGCTCATGTTCCATCTGGCCGGAGGAGACTATGGCGCCGCTGTGGTCGAAGATGATGGCGCGGGTGCTGGTGGTGCCCTGGTCAATGGCGATTACGTACTGGTTCATGATGACGTCCTTGTCTTGTTAATGGCTGTGATGAGTACGGGTCAGGAAGCGGCCGTGATGATGATCGGGACAATCCGGGCGACGAGTCCACCCAGGGCGCCGCCTACAAGCGGGCCGACCACAGGAATCCACGAATAGCTCCAGTCGCTGGAGCCCTTGCCCTTGATGGGAAGCACAGCGTGGGCGATGCGCGGTCCCAGGTCACGGGCAGGGTTGATGGCGTAGCCGGTGGGGCCGCCGAGGGAAACACCGATACCGACCACGAGCAGCGCCACTGCCAGCGGGCCGAGCCCTGAGGGGGTACCGCCGAGGGTGAGGATGACGAAGACCAGCACAAAAGTGCCGATGATTTCGGTGATCAGGTTCCATGGGGTGGACCGGATGGCAGGGCCGGTGGAAAAGGTCCCAAGCTTGCTGGCAGGCTCGGGTTCGTCGTCGAAGTGCTGCTTGTAGGCCAGCCAGCAGACCACGGCACCAAGGAATGCACCCACCATCTCGCCACCGAAGTAGGTGAGGGTGGAAGCGAAGTCTACGGTGACTCCCGGCGCATATTCAGCCTTGCCATTGAGCAGCAGGCCGAGCGTGACGGCAGGGTTCAGGTGCGCGCCCGACTTGGCGGCGACGAAGACACCACAGAAGACGGCAATGCCCCATCCCCAAGTGACCATCAGGAAGCCGCCACTGTTGCCTTTTGTCCCCCGCAAAGCCACGTTGGCAACGACGCCGCAACCCAACAGGGTCAGCATGCCCGTGCCAAAGACTTCGGAGAGGAAGACTATTCCTAGAGACATCTTTGACTCCATTTCTTTGTTTAGTTGTCGGTCCTCCGCTGGTGAAGGACCGTGTGGCCGGGACGCTGTAACGCCCCGGCCAGGAAACCTGGCCTTAGGCGACCAGGCTGTGCGTTTCCACGCGGTGGAAACGCTGCAGCACGTCCTGTGCGTGCTTGATCTCGGCGGCGCGCGCCGCCGCGTCCCACTGGAGCGGGGCGGACAGGACTTCCGCCACTTCGTTGAGGAGTTCACCGGTAACCAGTCCGCGGAAGGCCAGGGAGGTACGCCGGATGAGGACGTCCACCAGGTGCCCCACCTGCTCATTGGCCGCCATGAATTCCAGTTCACGGACGCTCAGTTCACGGGTGGACCGCAGCGCGTGGTCGGGCTCGGCATCGAGGTAGGCGATGACCTCTTCGGCCCGGGTCCCGTAGCGGGTCAGCAGTCCGGCCGTGCGGTCTGCATCCCGGCCGCCGGCCATGTGGGCCTTGATCCATTTCTGCACGCCAGCTTCGTCGGCAGGGAAACCGGCGCCGCCGCCGATGGGGAGCTGCGCCGTGGACACCTTGCGCTGCACGCCGAGTTCACTGAGGACCTCGTTGGTCAGGTGCTCGGCAAGGGCACGGAAGGTGGTCCATTTGCCGCCCACCAGGCTCAGCACGACGGCGCCGCTCCCCTCAGGTGCGGACGCGCGGCGTTCGATGCGGTAATCACGTGAGACGAAGCCGGGCTGGGTGGCGTCATGGCTGGGCAGGGGGCGGACACCCGAGAACGTGTACACGATGTCCTCTGGTGTGACGTCGACCGAGGGGAAGACGTGGTTGATCAGTTCAAAGAAGTACTGGATCTCCTCGTCGGTGCAGACGGCGTCCTCCGACATGTCCGCGTCAACGTCCGTGGTGCCCACGAGAACCCGGTCGCCCATGGGGTAGATGAGGACGATCCGGCCGTCGGTGTGCTCGAAGAAGATTTCCCGGCCGCGGCAGGCGGCGAGGAGGCCCGGGTGGTCCAGCACGATGTGGGACCCCTTGGTGCCTCCCATGAACGAGGATGCCGCACCCATTGCCTGGTTGGTGTGGTCCACCCAGGCCCCGGTGGTGTTGACGATGATGTCCGCCGTGAAGTCGAATTCCTCACCGGTCAGTTCGTCGCGAAGGCGGACAGTGCTTCCCCTGCCGGTTCCCGGATTGGGGGTTGCAGACATGGATTGGAGTGACAGGTAATTGCTGGCGCGGGCCGTATCACTCTGTGCGCTGGTGCCCCTCGCGTTACCGGCGCGTCCGGCCTTTTCGCCGTCCTGCAGGACGTCCAGGGTCAGCCGCTCCGGGTTGTGGACGGACGCGTCGAAGTAGGTGGCCGTGTATTTGACGTCGGGCCGCAGGGCGGGCAGTTCCCCGAGGGCTGCCTTGTGGGTCCTGAACTGGTGCCGCGGTACCGTCCCGCCGTTCCTGGAGAACGAATCGTAGAGACTAAGCCCCACCTTGATGAGGAACGCTCCACGCTCCTTGGGCTTTCCCTGCTGCTTGTGGGTCAGGAAGCGCAGCGGTGCCGAGAGGATGCCGGAGAAGGTGCTGAAGATGGGGATGGTTGTCTGCAGCGGCTTGACATAGTGCGGCGCAATCCTGAGCAGGCGGTTGCGTTCCACCACGGACTCCCGGACCAGGCGGAACTCGCCGTTCTCGAGGTAGCGGATTCCGCCATGGATCATGTGCGAGGACGCACCGCTGGCGCCCTGGCAGTAATCTCCGCGTTCCACGAGCGCGACATCGACGCCCTGGAGTGCCAGATCACGGAAGGTGCCCACTCCGTTGATGCCACCGCCAACAACCAGCACCTTCGCGTGCGGACGTTGCCGCAGGCTGTGGACGGACGCGCGCCCGGCCCCCGGCCGGGGCACTGAAACAGAGGAGGGTTGAACAGTTGAATCCTTGGGTCCCAAAACGACTCCCTTGGGGCTTTGTGTGATGCGGACGCACTGGATAGCGCCGCCGTTCTGCTCTATTGTTCGGAGAAATGGAAAATGGAGTCAAGGACTATGCACGAACGTGCAGAATGGAAGTGAGATGGCACTTTCACGGGACGCAGATGCCCTCCGAGCTGCACAAATGTACTACTTGCAGGACCTCACCATGGACGCGATTGCGCGTGAACTGCGCACGTCACGGTCCACGGTTTCCCGCCTTTTGTCGTCCGCACGGGATTCGGGCCTGGTGCAGATCCAAATCCGCAACCCTTTGGACACCGGACCCGAACTGGAAGGGATCATCCGCCGCCGGTACAACCTTGATGTCCACGTGGTTCCCATCCTTGGCACGCTCAACGAAGCCGAAACCCTCGACCGCGTGGCCATGCAGGCGGCGCGCACCATCGGGCCCCTGGTGGATTCCAACGCCATTATCGGCGTGGCCTGGGGATCAACGCTCAGTGCAGTCAGCCGGCACCTCACCAGGAAAATCACGCATGACAGCGTGATAGTCCAGCTCAACGGCGCCGGAAACATGCACACCACGGGCATTACCTATGCCAGCGACATCATGCGCAGGTTCGGCAGCGCGTACGGAGCCCGGGTGGAGCAGTTCCCGGTTCCGGCCTTCTTCGACCACGCCGCCACCAAGACGGCAATGTGGAATGAACGCAGCGTGCAGCGCGTGCTGGAGCTGCAGGCAAAGATGAGCATCGCCATCTTCGGTGTGGGTTCCGTGCACGCCGACTATCCCAGCCACGTCTACGCGGGCGGGTACCTCGATGAGGACGACCTGAACGCCCTTGCCAACTCGGACGTGGTGGGTGACGTCGCCACGGTCTTCTTCCGCGCCGACGGGTCCTCCGACGGGATCGTCCTGAACGAAAGGTCCACCGGTCCGGCGCTTGCCCAGCTGCGGCAGGTGCGCCGCAGGATCTGCGTGGTGTCGGGGGTTTCCAAGATCAACGGCCTGCGCGGCGCCCTGGCAGCGAGGCTGGCCACCGACCTGATCCTGGACGAAGCCACCGCACGCCGCCTAGTCGATTACGAGGGACTGACCAGCTGAAGTGGGTAGAGTCGTTGCCATGAGAACCTCACCCCGGCTCAGCCTGAACAACGGCGTGCTGATAGACCAGCTCGGCTTTGGGCTGTACAAGGTGCCGCCAGCAGAGGCGGAAGGGCTCGTGGCCACCGCGCTCGCCGCCGGCTACCGCCACTTCGATACCGCCGCCATGTACGGGAACGAAACCGGCGTGGCCCGCGGCATCAGTTCCCAGTTGGGCGACGGGACAGGCAGCGGCGGCTCCGGGGAACTGTCGCCGTCCCTGAGCCGGGAGGACGTCTTCATCACCACGAAAGTGTGGAACGACCACCACGGCTACGACGCCACGCTGCGGGCTTTCGACGACTCCATGGTCAACCTGGGACTGGACTACGTGGACATGTACCTCATCCATTGGCCCTGCCCACGCCGTGGCCTGTTCCCGGAAACCTACCGGGCCCTGGAAACGCTGTACCGCGAAGGCAGGGTCCGTGCCATTGGCGTCAGCAACTTCCAGCCGGCACACCTTGACCGCCTGCTCCAAAGTGCCGAGGTGGTTCCCGCCGTCAACCAGATCGAACTGCACCCGTGGCTGCAGCAGGAGGAACTGCGCAGCAAGCACGCCGGCCTGGGCATCCGGACAGAAGCGTGGAGCCCGCTGGGCCGCGGCCAGGTCCTGGCCGATCCGGTGATCCAGGCCTGCGCCGCCGAGCACGGCCGGACGCCTGCGCAGGTGATCCTTCGCTGGCACATGCAGCTGGGGAACATCGCCATTCCCAAGGCCAGTTCCGAAGCGCGGATCCGGGAGAACCTTAACGTCTTCAATTTGGAACTCTCCGAACGCGACCTGGCGGCCATCAACGCGCTGGACCGCGGGCATCGGACGGGCTCGCACCCGGACAACGTCAAGTAGGCCCGCGCATGGACACCGTAAATCCGGGGACCTCCCCTGCGCCTGCGTACCTGAGCGCGGGGCTTTCCGCCCGCACCTCAGCCTCCACCGTGACCATCGACGGCGGCACGGTGGCCTTCTGGACCTATGCGCCCCTGCAGGAAACGCCGGAGACCCGCACCATCCTGGTGGTCCATGGGTTCCGCGGCGACCACCACGGGCTCCTGCGCGTCGCGGACAAACTGCCGGAGATGCGCATCATTATGCCGGACCTGCCCGGCTTCGGCAGCTCCGATGCCTTTGCCCGGGACCCGCACTCGGTGGAGCGCTACGGGCAGTTCATCAGTGACTTCATGGCGTCCCAGGGACTGGGGCCGGAAACCGTGCTGCTGGGACATTCATTCGGCTCCATCCTTGCTGCGTACTTCGTGGCCAACAACCCGGAGGCCGTGCGTCCCCTGATCCTCATCAACCCCATCGCTGCTCCGGCGCTGGAAGGACCCAAGGGCGTGATGACGCGGCTGGCAGTCCTGTATTACCGGCTGGCGGCACGGCTCCCCCGCGGGCCGGGCCTGGCCCTGCTGCGCAACCGGCTGATTGTGCGGGTCATGAGCGAGGCCATGGCCAAGACCCGCGACCGGGAGCTGAGGGCTTTCATCCACGGCCAGCACCACGCCTACTTCAGTTCCTTCGCGGACCGGGACAGCCTGCTGGAGTCGTTCACGGCCTCCGTCAGCAACCACGTGGCGGAGGTGGCCGGACAACTCGAACTCCCCGTGCTGCTCATCGCGGGCGAAAAGGATGAAATCGCCACCCTTCCCAGCCAGCACCGCCTCCTGTCACTGCTTCCGGACGGGGAACTGAAGGTGATTCCCGGCGTCGGACACCTGATCCACTACGAAACGCCGGAGCCGGCCGCCCGACACATCCGCAGCTTCCTGAAGGACCACCCCGCGTGAAGATCGTCATTGATGCACGTTTCACCCGTACCGACCATCACGACGGCATCAGCCGCTACGGAGCCAGCCTGATCGCTGCCACGGCAAAAATCGCGGATGTCTCCATGCTGGTTTCCGACGTCCGGCAGCTGGCCCTCCTGCCGGACGTGCCGTACACGCTCATCAGCAGTCCGCTGTCGCCGCTGGAGCTGTTCGTTGCCCGGAAGGTCAATGCCACCGGGGCTGACGTGGTGGTGTGCCCCATGCAGACCATGGGTACCTGGGGCCGGAAGTACGGGCTGATCCTCACGCTGCACGACCTCATCTACTATGAGCACCCCGCTCCCCCGGGCTTCCTGCCGGCCCCCGTCCGGCTGCTCTGGCGCCTCTACCACAAAGCGTTCTGGCCGCAGCGGCTGCTCCTCGACCGGGCAGACACCGTGGCCACCATCAGCAGGACCACGGAGGCGCTGATGGCCAAGTACCGGCTGACGCGCCGGCCCGTCCGCATCATCGCCAACGCTCCCCAACCGGCGCAGGAACCCCGCCAGCCTGGCGACGGCGCGGACAAGACCATCATTTACATGGGTTCGTTCATGCCCTACAAGAACGTGGAAACCATGGTGGCCGGCATGGCCGGACTGCCCAAATACACGCTGCACCTGCTGAGCCGGATCACGCCGGAGCGGCGGGCGGAGCTGGAAAGCCTCATCCCGCCGGGCGCCTCCGTGGTGTTCCACAACGGCGTGACGGACGCAGAGTATGACGGCCTGCTGCGCCGGGCGACGGCGCTGGTGAGCCTGTCCCGGGCCGAGGGATACGGCCTTCCCCTGGTCGAGGCCATGGCCGTGGGTACCCCGGTGATCGCCAGCGACATTCCCATCTTCCGGGAAGTCGGCGCGGACGCCGCCACCTACGTGGACCCGGAGTCACCCGGGCAGTTCGCGGACGCGGTTGCGCAGCTGCAGGACGACGCGCACTGGCAGGACATGTCGCGCCGCTCCCTGGCCCGGGCGCGGGAGTTCAGCTGGGATGAATCGGCCCGCCAACTGGTGGAAGCGGCACACGAGGTCGTGGCGAAAAGGCGCCGCTGAGGACGTCCCCAAGGCACCATTGCCCTGGCCGTCACAGAACGTCCCCAGCCTAGAGGACGTCAACACCGTCCAGGCGCAGCTGCACAGGGTCCGTGGCCCGTTTGGCGGCCACGGCTGCGCGGGTCACCCGCAGGACACGGACGACGGCGGCGGCCTGGCCATAGGGGAAGAACAGCAGGGTCCGGACGTCCTCGGCCGAGCGCCGGCCGGAAGGCGGTGCGGTGAGCACCAGCGGCGCCGGACCGGCGGTGCGGATAGTTATCCCCGCGCCGGCGAGGTCCGCTGCCACGGCACCTGTGTAGTGTTCGACGGCGGCGCGCGGCCCGGTGACCGAGGCGATGCGCACCGCTGGGGGAAGCTGCAGTTCCACGCGCAGGGACAGTTCCCGCTGGGCATAGCCGGCCGGGTCCCAGCGCAGCAGCGCGCCGGTGGCTGCTGTGTCCGTGGCGGTGACCACCACCAGCCCGCCGTCCGGGGCGGGACGGACGAGGGCAGCGGCGTTGAACCAGCGGCGTACCGTGTCTTCGCCCGCCCGGAGAGTCTCCCGGCGCAGCAGGGAATCGCCGTCCAGCAGCAGGGCGGCAGCATACCCGGCCTCCGCCACCGGTTCGGCCCCCACGGTCGCCACCACCAGCGACTTTCCCGCCCCCACCGTGGCTTTCACTTGGTCGCCGGACGATGTGATGACCGTTGTGCCGGGAAAGGCCCGGCCAAGCTCCTCGGCTGTACGGAGGACTCCGGTGGAACCTTTCCGCAGCCGCCGGGCGCCGCAGTGAGAGCACTTCCAGTCCGGCGCCGGCGTGGAACACCAGCGGCATTGGGGAAGCGCGGAGGTGCCGGCCAGCGCAAGGGGCCCCTGGCAGTTCCCGCAGCGGGCCGGCTCCCGGCAGGTTTCACACACCAGTGACGGCGCGTACCCTGCCCTGGCAACCTGGACCAGGACAGGGCCACGCTCAAGACCTTCCTTGGCGGCCTGCCAGGCAGCGTGCGGCAGGCGCGCGATGGTGGCCAGTGGGTCCCGCCCCTGCTCGAAGCTGTCTGCCGTGCTGACCACGCGGGGAACCGTCCTGCGGACGGTGGCACGCTCGGTGTGAACCGGGACGGCCCAGCCGGCTTCCACCAGACGCTGGACCTCGGTGCTGCGCGCGTGCCCGGCAAGGAGGCAGGCCGTGCCCTCCTGCTCGGCGCGAAGGAGCATGACCTCCCGTGCGTGGGCGTACGGTGCGCGCTGCTCGATATGGAGGTCGTCGCCGTCGTCCCAGCACGCCACGAGCCCCAGGTCCTGCACCGGGGCGAAGGCGGCCGAGCGTGTCCCGATGGCGATGGTGGCCTTGCCCGCGAGCAGGCGCAGGAAGTTCCGGTACCGGGGCGTGGGCCCGTCGTCGGCGGTCAGCCTGGCTACGGCAGCGTCCGGCACCAGGTCCTTGAGTGCCTGCTCCAGGCGGTCCAGGTCCCGGTAGTCAGGCACCACCAGCAGGGCGCCCCTTCCGGAGGAATGCGCTGCAGCGGCGGCCTGGGCAAGCATGGCCGGCCAGCCGGCAGTCCCGTAGCCCTGCAGCGGATTGACGGCGGCCCGCGGAGATCCACCGGCGGCCAGGTGCCGCAGGAAAGCGGCACCTGTGCGGAGTGTGCCCCAGGCTGAAGATCCGGGGCTGCCCTGGACGTCCTGCACGGCTTCGGCGTCGGGGATGTCCAACGAGTCCGGAAAGTCCTTTTCCAGCCTGGCAACCCGGGGTGGAACGGCTAGGCGCAGGACATCGCTGACCGTCCCCGCATACCGTGCAGCGACCGCCGTGGCGAGGTCCCGGACGGCCGGCGTAAGGACCTGGACCGGGGACACAACTTTTGCCAGGGGTACAAGGGTGTGTCCGGCGTCGGACTGTGCCACGCGTTCCAGGACGAATCCACTGAGGTCCTGGCCGTTGAACTTGACCTTGACCCGGACCCCAGGCTGGGCTGCCTGGTCAAGCGCGGCCGGGACGGCATAGTCGAATGGGCGGTCCAGGTGAGGCAGCGAGGACTCAATGAGCACCCGCGCCACCGGAAGCTGCTCCGCCACGGTGACGCCGCCTTGCACGGGACGTGCAGGGAAGCCCTGGAGCAGGGACGGCTGGACGGAACTGCCAGCAACCATGGCGGTCACCTCCGTTCAGCTGACGGGTTGGACAGGATCAGCCAAGCACCGGGCACTGACATTGGACGTCCGGCAGCCGGCCGAAGCCGGCTAGGCGTTGAAGAATGCCTTCAGGTCGTCCACCCGGTCCAGGCGCTCCCAGGTGAAGTCGGGCTCATCCCGGCCGAAGTGCCCGTGGGCGGCGGTCTTGGCGTAGATGGGGCGCTTCAGATCCAGGGCATCGATGATGGCGCGCGGACGGAGGTCGAAGATTTCCGCGATTGCTGCGCTGATCCGGGCCGGATCCACCGTCTCGGTGCCGAACGTCTCCACGTAGGTTCCCACCGGCCGGGCCTGGCCGATGGCGTACGCGATCTGGATCTCCGCGCGCTTGGCCAGTCCAGCGGCCACCACGTTCTTGGCAACCCAGCGCATGGCGTACGCGGCGGAGCGGTCCACCTTGGACGGGTCCTTCCCCGAGAAGGCGCCGCCGCCGTGGCGGGCCATACCGCCGTAGGTGTCCACAATGATCTTGCGGCCGGTGAGGCCGGCGTCGCCCACCGGGCCGCCGATGACGAACTCGCCGGCAGGATTGAGGATATTTGCCGTCCGTGAGATGTCCAGGTTGGCGCCCGCGAGGACGGGTTCAATGACGACGGCGGCAAGGTCGGCGCGCAACTGCTCCAGGCTTGCCCCCTCCGCGTGCTGGCTCGAAATCACCACGGTTTCCACGGAAACGGGCACGTCTTTGTCGTAGCCGACCGTCACCTGGGTCTTGCCGTCGGGGCGAAGATACGGCAGCTGGCCGGTCTTGCGGACTTCGGTGAGCCGCTCGGACAGCCGGTGGGCCAGCCAGATGGGCGTGGGCATGTAGGAAGGGGTTTCATCGCTGGCGTAGCCGAACATCAGGCCCTGGTCGCCGGCACCCTGGAGGTCATAGTCGTCCTCCTGGCGGCCTTCGCGTGCCTCAAGGGAGTTGAACACGCCGCCGGCGATGTCGTTGGACTGCTGGCCGATGGAGACGGACACGCCGCAGCGGGCGCCGTCGAAGCCGTTGGCTGAGGAGTCGTAGCCGATGCCCAGGATGGTCTCCCGGACGATCTGCGGGATTTCGACGTACGCGTCGGTGGTGACTTCGCCTGCCACGTGCACCAGGCCCGTGGTGGCCATCGTTTCCACAGCCACGCGGGATTCGGGGTCCGCGGCCAGCAGCGCGTCCAGGATGGCGTCACTGATCTGGTCGCAGATCTTGTCCGGATGGCCTTCGGTGACCGATTCGGACGTGAAAAGCCGGAGCGCGGAGGGCGTGGCCCCATGGGTGTGGGGAAGGTGCAGCGGTAAAGTCACTCAACTACCTTACTGGTTGGTGGTGGCACTCCCGTCAGGGAGAAGTCGGTAGATGTCCCCGTGCTAAGCAAAGGTGGCCGGAAACACTTCAGGCGAGGGGCGAAACAGGTTCAAGTGGACGAAACACGGTTCAGTTCAAAGCTGATGCGGCGGACGATGGCTTCCGAAACCTCTGTCTTGGTTCCCGAAGCTTCCTGTGGTTCGGAGCCGGAGCGCGACAGGATGACCACCGAGTTGGAGTCGTGGCCAAAGACCTTGTCCGCTCCTACGTGGTTCACCACCAGCAGGTCGCAGCCTTTCCGCTGGAGCTTTGCTTCCGCATATGCCAGGACGTCGCCCTGGCTGTCCCCGGTTTCGGCGGCGAATCCGACGATGAGCTGCCCGGCCTCGCCGGCACCCGCGTTGCGCTGCTCCACGAGCTCCTGCAGGATGTCCGGGTTGCGGACCAGGGTGATGACGGGATCGGCGGTGTCGTCCCGTTTCTTGATCTTGGTGTCCGAGACTTCCGCCGGGCGGAAATCGGCCACGGCCGCGGACATGATGACGACGTCGGACACGGCGGCGGCTTCCAGTGCGGCTTCCCGAAGTTGCAGGGCGGTCTCCACGCGGACCACCTCCACGCCGGCGGGCGGCGGAACGTCCATGTGGGCTGCCAGCAGGCGCACGGTAGCCCCGGCGTTCCGCGCTGCGACCGCAAGGGCCACTCCCTGCTTGCCGGATGACCGGTTGCCAAGGAAGCGAACGGGGTCCAGCGGTTCGCGGGTGCCGCCGGCGCTGATGGTGACGGTGCGGCCGGCAAGGGGCAACTGGTAATCACTGCGTCCCTGGACCAGGGCCATGGCTGCGTCGAAGATCACCTGGGGTTCCGGAAGCCTGCCGGGACCTGAGTCTGCCCCGGTCAACCTGCCGGAGGCGGGTTCCAGGACGGCTGCGCCCCGGCCGCGGAGCGTCTCAACGTTGGCCCGGGTGGCCGGATGCTGCCACATTTCCGTGTGCATCGCGGGGGCGAACAGCACCGGGCCGTGGGCCATCAGCAGGGTGTTGGTGAGCAGGTCCCCGGCCTGGCCGGTGGCAGCCTTCGCCAGGAGGTCCGCTGTGGCAGGTGCCACCACCACGAGGTCCGCCTCATGGCCAAGGCGGACGTGGTTCACCAGGTGCACGTCATCAAAGACACTGTTGCTGACCGGGTTTCCGGACAGCGCCTCCCAGGTGGCGGTACCGATGAAGCGGGTGGACGCCTCCGTGGGAATCACCGTGACGTCATGGCCGGCTTCAGTAAAAAGCCGGAGGAGCGATACCACCTTGTAGGCGGCGATCCCTCCCCCGACTCCGAGGACTATGCGCACGTGACCTCCGTCAACAGCAAGTCAGTTCAGCGGCAGTATTACTCTGCGGCTTCGATCGGCGTGGAAACCAGCTTGCCTTCGTTGATTTCGCGCAGTGCGATCGACAGCGACTTTTCGTTCAGCTTGGTGTCGACCAGGGGTCCGACATACTCGAAGAGGCCCTCGTGCAGCTGGGCGTAGTAGGCGTTGATCTGACGAGCACGCTTGGCACCGAAGATCACCAGGCCGTACTTGGAGTCGGCTGCCTCAAGCAGCGAGTCGATCGGCGGGTTGATGATGCCTTCAAGGTTCGTGGACACGAATTCTCCAAATTCCTAGCGGGCTGACGGTTCCGGCAGGTGTGGATGCGGTGTCAGCCCCATGAGTGAAACTAGCTCGTCCGCTGCCCGGCGGACGTCGTCGTTGATGACAGTGTGGTCGAACTCCGGTTCAGCAGCAAGTTCCAGTTTAGCGGTTTCCAGGCGTCGCTGCTGTTCTTCCGGTGTTTCGGTGCCCCGGCCCACCAGACGGCGGACCATCTCGTCCCAGGTGGGCGGGGCCAGGAAGACGAACTGGGCGTCCGGGACGGCTGCCTTGACCTGGCGCGCACCCTGCAGGTCGATCTCCAGCAGCACGGAGCGGCCCTCCGCGATGGCCTGGTTCACAGTGCTCTTCAGGGTGCCGTAGGTGTTTTGTCCATGGACGACGGCCCATTCCAGGAGTTCACCTTCGGCGATGAGCCGCTCGAACTCATCCTTGGTCTTGAAGAAGTAGTGGACGCCGTCAACTTCCCCGGGCCGGGGCGCCCGGGTGGTGGCTGAAACGGAAAGCCACACTTCGGGGTAGTTGTCACGGATGTAGGTGGACACGGTGCCTTTGCCAACAGCCGTCGGACCTGCGAGGACTGTCAGTCCAGGTTTCTTGCTCACGTATTCCTTTTGCCGCAGTTGGGGGAAAGACAGGCGCCGCCTGCCTCAATGCTCGTCAATAAAATCTACCAGCGCCCGGCGCTGGTGGACGCCCAGGCCCCGGACCCTGCGGGACGCCGCGATGCCCAGCTGCTGCATGATGGCGGCGGCCCGCACCTTCCCGATGCCGGGAAGGGCCTCAAGCAGTTCCGAGACCTTCATCCTGGCCAGTGCGTCGTCTTCCAGGGCGGAGCTGATAATGTCCGCCGCGGACCTGTCGCCGTTCCGAAGGCTTTCCTTGGCGGCCGCACGGGTGGCCCTGGCTGCCGCTGCCTTGCCCAGGGCGTCGGCCCGTTCAGATGCGGATAAAGGTCGCAGGACCATCACGGACACCCCCGGATTCGGCGGATTTCATCCAAGGGCGGCCGCCCTTGGACCTGTCCTGAAACTACCCTTTGGTGCAGCCCGAATCAATGCATCCGGGCAATTGCAGCCTATTGTCCCCGCAGCCCGTCCAGCGTCCGCAGGGCCGCCTCCCGCAGGCCACCCAGGTGCGGGCCTGCCGAAAGGATGTCGCGGCTGGAGGTTCCCAGGACCAGCGGGTAGGCGTCGCCGAAGGTGGAGCGGAGGTCGGCCGGCGTTGCCCCCTGCGCCCCCAGGCCGGGGGCGAGGATGGGCCCGCGGACGGCAGCGAGGTCGAGTTCAAGGTCTTTCAGGGCACTGCCAACGGTGGCGCCAACCACCAGGCCCACGGAACCCAGGCTGCCCCCGTACCGGGCATTTTCGGCCGCTGCGGCGGCCGTGATCCTGCGGGCCACCGAGTCCTTACCGCCAACATGCTGGACGGAAGCGCCTTCAGGGTTGGACGTCAGCGCCAGCACGAAGACACCGCGCCCGGTTTCGGCCGCGAGGTCCAGCGCGGGGCGCAGCGACTCGAAGCCGAGGTAGGGGCTCAGCGTGACGGAGTCCGCCGCCAGCGGGGACCCGTCCCGGAGCCAGGCGTCGGCATAGGCGGCCATGGTGGACCCGATGTCGCCGCGCTTGGCGTCGGCGATGCTCAGGACGGACTCGTCCCGGGCGGTGGCCAGGACTTCCTCCAGGACCGCCATACCGGCCGATCCGTGCCGTTCGTAGAGCGCCACCTGGGGCTTTACCGCGGCAGCGAGCGAAGCCACCGCCTCCAGGACGGTGAGGGAAAAACGCCTCAGCCCGGCGGCGTCGTCGTCCAGTCCCCAGCTCTTCAGCAGTGCCGGATGCGGGTCGATGCCCACGCAGAGCGGGCCGCGGGCGGCCATGGCCGCGCCGAGCCGGGAGCCGAAGGACTCCCGGCCGGCGGCGGATACCGGCCTGCTGCCTGGTACCTGCTCAGGCATGCTGCAGCGCAGCCTTCTGTGATTCCGCAAGCGCGGCGGCGTGCTCCTGCAGGCTGGTGACGGACCACTCGTAGGTGCGCAGGGCTTCGATGGCCTGGACCGCGGCGTTGAACTCGGCCACCGTGGTGATGCACGGAATGCCGATGGACGTCGCCGCTGCGCGCAGTTCGTAGCCGTCGCTGCGGGCTTCGCCGCCGGAGGGGGTGTTGAAGACCATGTCGATCTCGCCGGCCACAATGAGGTCCGCGATGGTGCCTTCACCCTCGGCGCTGCTGCCCTCGGCGACCTTGCGGACCGGGGTGGCCTGGATGCCGTTGCGGCGCAGCACGTCGGCGGTGCCGCCGGTAGAGACGATCTCGAAGCCGAGGTCCGAGAGCCGCTTGACGCCCATGATCACCGAGCGCTTGTCCCGGTTGGCTACGGAGACAAACACCTTGCCCTCGGTGGGCAGCGCGTTGTTGGCGGCCGCCTGGCTCTTGGCGAAGGCGGTGTCGAAATGCTTGTCGATTCCCATGACCTCGCCGGTGGAACGCATCTCGGGACCGAGCAGGGAGTCCACCACCTTGCCTTCAAGGGTCCGGAACCGGCTGAACGGCAGGACGGCTTCCTTGACGGCGACGGGGGCGTCCAGTGGCAGGGTGGAGCCGTCACCGGTTTCGGGCAGCATCTTGTAGGCGCTGCGGAGCTGGTTGATGGTCACGCCGGTGCCGATGAGGGCCGCGGCCTTGGCCATCTGGACGCCGGTGGCCTTGGACACGAACGGCACGGTCCGGGACGCGCGGGGGTTGGCTTCCAGGACGTACAGGACGTCCGAGGCCAGCGCGAACTGGATGTTGATCAGGCCGCGGACGCCCACGCCTTCAGCGATGGCGCGGGTGGCGGTGCGGACGCGTTCGACGACGTTGCTCCCCAGGGTGATCGGCGGCAGGACGCAGGCGGAGTCGCCGGAGTGGATGCCGGCTTCCTCGATGTGTTCCATGATGCCGCCCAAGTACATGTCGGTACCGTCGTAGAGGGCGTCGACGTCGATTTCGACGGCGTCCTCAAGGAACCGGTCAATCAGCACGGGGTGGTCCGGGGTGATTTCGGTGGCGTTGGCGATGTAGCGCGAGAGGTTGGGCTCGTCATAGACGATTTCCATGCCGCGGCCGCCCAGCACGTAGGACGGACGGACCAGGACGGGGTAGCCGATCTCGTCCGCGATCTTCTTGGCGTCCTCGAAGGAGACGGCGGTGCCGTTCTTGGGCGATACCAGGCCGGCCTTGTCCAGCACCCGGGAGAAGGCGCCGCGGTGCTCGGCGAGGTCGATGGCCTCCGGGGACGTTCCCAGGATGGGGACACCTGCGTCGGCCAGCTGCTGGGCCAGCTTCAGCGGGGTCTGGCCCCCGAGCTGGACGAACACGCCCATGACGCCGCCGGTGCGTTCCTCGGCCGCGATGACCTCCAGCACGTCCTCGAGCGTCAGCGGCTCGAAGTACAGGCGGGTGGAGACGTCGTAGTCGGTGGAGACGGTTTCCGGGTTGCAGTTGACCATGACGGTCTCGTAGCCGGCCTTGCGCAGCGCCATGGAGGCGTGGACGCAGGAGTAGTCGAACTCGATGCCCTGGCCGATGCGGTTGGGCCCTGAGCCGAGGATCAGGATGGACGGCTTGGAGTGCAGCGCAACCTCGTCCTCCTCGTCATATGCCGAGTAGTGGTACGGCGTGTAGGCGGCGAATTCGGCGGCGCAGGTGTCCACGGTCTTGTAGACGGGACGGATGCCCAGCGCCTGGCGTACGCCGCGGACCACGGCCTCGGGGTTGTGCGTCAGGGCGCCGATCTGTTCATCGGAGAAACCGTGGCGCTTGGCGCGCTTGAGCATGTCGGCGGTCAGGGCGCCGGCCTGGCGGATTTCGCGGGAGATTTCGTTGAGCAGCTCCAGCTGGTCAAGGAACCAGGGGTCGATCTTGGTGGCTTCGAAGAGCTGTTCCACGGTGGCGCCGCCCAGGAGGGCGCGCTGGACCTGGTGCAGGCGCTCGGTGGTGGGGCGCTTGGCCTTTTCGATGAGCTCCGGCACTTCCCATTCCGGGACGGAGCTGAAGTCCAGCTGCGAGCCCTTCTGTTCCAGGGAGCGCAGGGCCTTCTGCAGGGCTTCGGTGAAGTTCCGGCCCATGGCCATGGCCTCGCCCACCGACTTCATGGTGGTGGTGAGGGTGTTGTCCGCTGCCGGGAACTTTTCGAAGGCGAACCGCGGGACCTTGACCACCACGTAGTCCAGGGTGGGTTCGAAGGACGCGGGGGTCTTCTGCGTGATGTCGTTGGGGATCTCGTCCAGGGTGTAGCCGAGCGAGAGCTTGGTGGCGATCTTGGCAATGGCGAAGCCGGTGGCCTTGGATGCCAGTGCCGAGGAGCGGGAAACGCGGGGGTTCATCTCGATGACCACCACGCGGCCGGTCTTGGGATCGATGGCGAACTGGATGTTGCAGCCGCCGGTGTCCACGCCCACCTCGCGGATGACGGCGATGGCGACGTCGCGCAGCTTCTGGTATTCGCGGTCGGTGAGGGTCAGCGCCGGTGCCACGGTGATGGAGTCTCCGGTGTGCACGCCTACGGGGTCGAAGTTCTCGATGGAGCAGACGACAACCACGTTGTCGTTCTTGTCCCGCATCATTTCGAGCTCGTATTCCTTCCAGCCCAGGATGCTCTCTTCGAGCAGCACCTCGCTGGTGGGGCTGTACTGCAGGCCCTGTCCGACGATGCGGCGCAGGTCCTGTTCGTTGTAGGCCAGGCCGGAACCCAGCCCGCCCATGGTGAAGGACGGGCGCACCACCATGGGATAGCCCAAATCTTCGGCCGCCGTGAGGGCCTCATCCATGCTGTGGATGATGTGGCTGCGGGCGGATTCCGCGCCACAGCGTTCCACCACGCCCTTGAACTTTTCACGGTCCTCGCCCAGCTCGATCGCGGCAATGTTGGCGCCGATCAGCTCGACGTTGTACTTCTCCAGTACGCCGTTCTTGTCCAGGGCGATGGCGGTGTTCAGCGCGGTCTGCCCGCCCAGGGTGGGCAGGACGGCGTCCGGACGTTCCTTGGCGATGATCTTCTCCACCACCTCGGGGGTGATGGGCTCAACGTAGGTGGCGTCGGCGAACTCGGGGTCGGTCATGATGGTGGCCGGGTTGGAGTTCACGAGGATGACGCGCAGGCCTTCCTCCTTGAGGACACGCAGTGCCTGCGTCCCGGAGTAGTCGAATTCGGCGGCCTGGCCGATGACGATCGGGCCGGAACCAATGACGAGGACGCTCTTGAGATCTGTACGTTTCGGCATTACTTCTTGTCCTCAGTCTTGTTGTCGTTTTTGTGGTCAGCGCCTGCGGGGTGGGCCGCGTCCACGGGGTCCTTGGACGCGTTGGCGTTCCGGCCGTCCCGTGTGCCTTCCATGAGCTCGATGAAGCGGTCGAACAGGTAGGCGGCATCGTGCGGTCCTGCCGCGGCTTCTGGGTGGTACTGCACGGAGAACGCCGGGATGTCCAGGCAGGCGAGGCCTTCCACGACGTCGTCGTTCAGGCTGATGTGGCTCACTTCCACCCGCCCGTAGCGTGCCTCCGGGGCCTGCGTGGCGCCGTCGAGGGGGGCGTCCACGGCAAAGCCGTGGTTCTGGGAGGTGATCTCCACCTTGCCGGTGCGCCGGTCCATCACGGGCTGGTTGATGCCGCGGTGGCCGTAGCGGAGCTTGTAGGTGCCAAAGCCCAGGGCGCGGCCCAGGATCTGGTTGCCGAAGCAGATGCCGAAGTAGGGCAGCTTTTCGTCCAGGACCGAGCGGAGCAGCTTGACCTGGGCGTCGGCGGTGGCGGGGTCGCCGGGGCCGTTGGACATGAAGAAGCCGTCCGGGTTGACGGCCTTGACGTCCTCAAGGGTGGCGGTGGCGGGAAGCACGTGGACTCGGACGCCGCGCTCGGCGAACCGGACCGGGGTCATGGCCTTGATGCCCAGGTCGATTGCAGCGATGGTGAGGCGGGGTTCGCCGTCCCAGCCGTGGTCCTTTGGCTCCACGACGTAGGCTTCGTCCACACTGACTTCCTCGGCCAGGCGCGAGCCCTCCATGGGGGCGCTGGCCAGGACAGCGTCGAGCAGTTCCTTGTCCGTGGCCTTGGCTGCCTCGCCGGAGAAGATGCCGGCGCGCATGGTCTTGTGCTCACGCAGGTGCCGGGTGATGGCGCGGGTGTCCACGCCCTGGATGCCCACGATGCCCTGGGACACCAGCTCTTCGTCCAGCGACCGTTCGGAGCGCCAGTTGGAGGGCCGGCGCGCGGCGTCGCGCACAATGTAGCCGGCCACCCAGATGCGCCGGGACTCGGCGTCGTCGTCATTCACGCCGGTGTTGCCGATGTGCGGGGCCGTCTGGACCACCAGCTGGCGGGCGTAGGAGGGATCGGTGATGGTTTCCTGGTATCCGGTCATCCCGGTGGCGAAGACGGCTTCGCCCAGGGCGGTGCCGGTGGCGCCGTAGCTGGTGCCGCGGAAGATGCGCCCGTCTTCGAGTACCAGCGCAGCTGGCGCTGCCGGAGCGGAGGTGGTTGCTGTCAATGTATTCGCTTTCACTGTCTTACTTTCCACTGGTGGCACCAGCCGCTGGGGCTGACGAAATCAAATCCTGAAGGGCCTGGTAGAGAACGTCCTTGTCCGCGGCGCGGCGGGTCCGGAAGCCGGTGTCCAGCTGGTGGGCACCGTGCGTCCATGCCAGCACCAGCAGGCCGTCCTTCTCCACGAACTTCCCCGCCATGCCGCTGTCCTGCCGGACATCGGAGAGGGAGGCTGCGGGGATGTACAGCGCAGGCGCACCCGACCGCTCATAGAGCACGCCGTGCGGGTACACCGCGAGGGTGGCATTGGTGCGGATCCCCAGCCCGTGCACGGCAATGCGGTCCAGCCAGTCGCCGGCCGTGGTGGTGGCCACGTACTGCCCGTCGGCAGTTGCGGTGGGCTCACCGGGCACGGCGGGCACCTGGGGCAGTTGCTCGACGTCGGACTGGCGCTTGAGGCGGTTGCGCCAGCCGACGGCGAGGAGGACGAACACGACGGCGACCACCGCCAGCATGGCAAGTCCGGGAAGGATTTTGTCCATCAGGCAGCGCCTGCCGGGGTTGCGGCGGAGTCCGGGTGCGGGGTGTTGAGTTTGCCGTCAAGGACGGTGGGGTGCCCCCTGAAGAAGGTGGCCACCACCTTGCCGGGGAGTTCCCTGCCCTTGAACGGCGAGTTGCGGCCCATGGTGGCCATCTGGAAGGGGTCCACCGTCCAGCGCGCCGCCGGATCCACCAGGATGAGGTTGGCGGGTTCCCCGGCTTCGATGGGCCGGCCCTGGTCGCTCAGCCGGCCAATCGTCGCGGCCGCCGTGGACGTGACCCGGGCGAAGTCCGCCCAGGTCATCAGTCCGGTTTCAATCATGGCGTGCTGGACCACGGACAGGGCGGTTTCCAGCCCGGTCATGCCCATGGCTGCCTGCGCCCATTCGCATTCCTTGTGCTCACTGGGGTGCGGCGCGTGGTCGGTACCCACAACGTCGATCGTCCCGTCTGCCAGCCCGGCGCGCAATGCCTGGACGTCGGCGTCGGTGCGCAGCGGCGGGTTGACCTTGAACACGGGGTCGTAGCTGCGCACCAGGTCATCGGTCAGCAGCAGGTGGTGCGGGGTGACCTCGGCCGTGACGTCGATGCCGCGTTCCTTGGCCCAGCGGATGATTTCCACCGAGCCGGCCGTGGACACGTGGCACACATGCAGGCGGGAGCCGACGTGCTGGGCCAGCAGGACGTCGCGGGCAATGATGCTTTCTTCGGCCACCGCGGGCCAGCCGGTGAGGCCCAGGACCGCGGAGACGTCGCCCTCATTCATCTGCGCGCCGGCAGTGAGGCGCGGTTCCTGCGCATGCTGGGCCACGACGCCGTCGAACGCCTTGACGTATTCCAGGGCGCGGCGCATCAGCACGGGGTCGTGGACGCAGATGCCGTCATCGGAGAACATCCGCACCCGGGCGCGGGAATCGGCCATGGCGCCCAGCTCGGCCAGTTGCTCCCCTGCCAGTCCAACGGTGACGGCGCCAACGGGGCGCACGTCCACCCAGCCGGCCGCGCGGCCCAGAGTGTAGACCTGCTCCACCACGCCTGCGGTGTCCGCGACGGGGGTGCTGTTGGCCATGGCGTGCACAGCTGTGTAGCCGCCCAGGGCCGCAGCCCGTGTTCCGGTCTCCACGGTCTCGGCGTCCTCGCGGCCGGGTTCGCGGAGGTGCGTGTGCACATCGACCATGCCCGGCAGGGCCACCAGGCCTGCAGCGTCGATGACAGTGGCCCCCTCAGCGTCAAGGCCGGTGCCGATCTCGGCGATGATGCCGTCACGGACCAGCAGGTCCGCGGGGTCGCCGCCCAGGATGGCGGCGCCTTGGATGAGGTAGGTTCCGGTGTTGCCTGCCATCAGTTGCTCTCCTTGGGGGACGGGGCCGCGGCGGCATAGGCCGGTGCCCGGTGGGCGGCTGGTTCCCGGGTATCCCCGGAGAGCAGCAGGTACAGTGCGGCCATCCGCACGGACACACCGTTGCGGACCTGAGCCAGGACGGTGGAACGGGGTGAGTCCGCTGCGGCGGCGCTGATTTCCAGGCCCCTGTTCATTGGCCCCGGGTGCATGATGATGGTGTCCGTCATGCCCAGGTCGTCAAGGGCGCGGAGGCGGTTGTCGTCGAAACCCCACCGGCGCGAGTATTCGCGGGTGCTGGGGAAGAACGAGGCGTTCATGCGTTCGCCCTGGACACGGAGCATCATCATGGCGTCGACACCGTTGGCCAGGGTCTGGTCCAGGTCGTAGCTGACGCTGCAGGGCCATTTGTCGACGCCGACCGGCAGGAGGGTGGGCGGCGCCACCAGCGTGACTTCGGCCCCGAGGGTCCGGAGCAGCCAGACGTTGGACCGGGCCACACGGGAATGCAGGACGTCGCCGGCGATGGCGACCCGCATGCCCTTCAGGTCAGTCCCATCGGAACGCGTGCCGCCCAGGCGGGCCCAGTGACGGCGCATGGTGAAGGCGTCAAGCAGGGCCTGGGTGGGGTGTTCGTGGGTGCCGTCGCCGGCGTTGATGACTGCGGCGTCGATCCAGTCGGTTGCGGCCAGCCGGTGCGGCGCGCCGGAGGCCCAGTGCCGGATGACGACGGCGTCGGCGCCCATGGCGGACAGGGTCTGGGCGGTGTCCTTGAGGGATTCGCCCTTGGACACCGATGATCCCTTGGCGGCAAAGTTGATGACGTCAGCGGACAACCGCTTGGCGGCGGCTTCGAAGGAGATACGGGTCCGCGTGGAGTCCTCGAAGAAGAGGTTGACCACGGTGCGTCCGCGCAGCGCGGGAAGCTTCTTGACTTCCCGCTCCCCCACGGCAGACATTTCCTCCGCGGTGTCAAGGATGCGGATGGCGTTCGAAAGGCTGAGGTCCTCGGTGGACAGGAGGTGTTTCATGCGCCGCCTTCGATCACGACTTCGTTGACCGGGGTTCCGGCGTCGGACGTGTCTGTTTCTTCGAGCCGGACCCGGACCTTCTCGGCGGAGGACGTGGGCAGGTTCTTGCCAACGTGATCAGCCCGGATGGGAAGTTCGCGGTGGCCCCTGTCGATCAGGACCGCAAGCCGGACGATCCGGGGGCGGCCCAGATCGACCAGCGCATCGAGGGCGGCGCGGATGGTCCGGCCGGAGTACAGGACGTCGTCGATGAGCACCACTACTTTGTTGTCGATGCCTGTCCGGGGCAGCCTGGTGGGGTACGGCGGCCGTGTCCCCTGGTGGGAGAGGTCGTCGCGGAACATGGTGACGTCGAGCTGGCCAACAATGGCGGCGGCGTCAACGGTGGCGTCCGCGGCGGCGATTTTTTCCGCCAGCCGGACAGCCAGCGGGTAGCCGCGGCGGGGAATGCCCAACAGGACCAGGTCCTGGGATCCCTTGTTGGCTTCGAGGATCTCATGGGCGATACGAGTAAGTGCCCGGTCAATGTCCGCCCGGCTGAGGACAACCCTGGCTGGAACCGGTGCGCTGGTGACGGAAGTCAACGCTCGTCTCCCCTTTCCCCGCCTCACAGGACGGAATTAAAAAAGGAATGTTTGCTGTTCAAAATTACCACACGGTCCCTGCCCGGCCGGTCCCCGGGTGACGCGGTACTGGTCACACCCGAACGGCGCGGGAGGCCCGGTCCTTTGTGGTGTGGTGGCCCCCGCTTAGGCTTTCGGATATGCCGATGTATCCGCAGCAGCCTTCCTCCGGCCTCCCCGACGACCCCTACCGCAGGCCCACCGGCCCCCTGCCCCGGCAGGCCAATCCCAGCTGGATGGGACAGGTGCAGCCCGAATACTACCGCGCCGCCCCCGGACACCAGGGCCACCCGCTGGCTGCAGTGGTGCCGCCGCAGGCGCAGGAAGCCGCGCTGCGGGCATCGCGGACCCGCAGCGGGCTGGCGGGCCTGACGGTTGCGGGCGGCGTGCTTGCTTTCCTGAGCCTGTTCCTGGTGGTGCCGTTCCTGCTGTCCAACACCGGCGCCGCCGGTTTCCTAATTGGTTTCCTGGCATCGCTGGTCCCGCTGTCGGTGGTCCTCGCTGCGGTCCACATCATCGACAGGTGGGAACCGGAACCCAAGCGGCTGTTGTTCTTTGCCTTCACGTGGGGTGCTGCGGTGTCCGTTGCCGTGACCCTGCTCATCCAGCCGTTCTTCGTGATCGCCTTCCAGTTCACCGACGAACCCGACCTGCAGACCTACATGGCCACCGTCCAGGCCCCCATCGTCGAGGAGTTCGCCAAGTCCCTTGGCCTGCTCATCCTCCTCCTCGCGGCGCGCCGGCAATTCGACGGTCCCGTGGACGGGGTGGTGTTTGCCTTCACCATCGCCGGCGGCTTCGCCTTCACCGAAAACATCCTCTACTTCGGCAGGGCCATCGCGGAATCGGCATCCCCGGCCAGCGACTTCGCCCAGGTGTTCTTCCTCCGCGGTGTCATGTCCCCCTTCGCCCATGCGATTTTCACCGGCACCACAGGCCTGGTCATGGGCTTCGCTGCCAGGCGCTGGCACACGGGCGCCTCGATCGGCGCCTTCTTCGTGGGACTGCTGCCGGCCATGTTCCTGCACAACAGGTGGAACAGCATGGGCGGCGGCTTCCTGCTGGACTACATCATGGTCCAGGTACCGATCTTCGTGCTGGCAGTGGGCGGCATCATCTTCCTGCGGGTGGCCGAAAACCGCCTCACCCGGCAGCGGCTGATGGAGTATTCCGCTGCGGGATGGTTCACGCCCGCGGAAGTCCAGCTGCTGGCCACCCGCGGCGGCAGGCGCATGGTCCTGGCATGGGCTGCGGGTTCGGGCAGGAAGCGGCAGATGAAGCAGTTCGTGAAGGCGGCCACCCAGCTTGCCAACACCCGCCAGCGGATCCTGAGCGGACGCGATGTTCCGCTGCACCAGGCCGAGGAAAGGCAGCAGCTCCAGCGGATCGTGTCCCTGAGGGCGGCAGTGGCCGGATGATGTGAACCGCTGGCACGCAACAGGGCCCCGCCGGATGGCGGGGCCCTGTTGCGTGGTGGAAAGGCTACGCGAGCAGCGAAGGCTTCAGCTGCTGCAGCCGGCCCAGCAGGCCGTTGATGAACTGCGGCGACTCGTCCGTGGACAACGTCTTGGCCAGCGCGACGGCCTCACTGACCGCCACGCCGTCGGGGACGTCGTCGTTGTAAAGCAGCTCCCAGGTTCCGATGCGCAGGATGATGCGGTCTACGGACGGCATCCGCTCCAGGCTCCAGCCCTGCGAGTACGTCTCCAGGAACTCGTCAATGGCTGCCTGCTGGGAAAGCACGCCCTCGACGATTTCCAGGGTGTAGGGGTTGACCACCTGGTCGGTCTTTTCCCGGCGCGCACGAAGCACGTCGAACGCCGAAACGGAGCGCTGCTCCGCCTCGAAAAGAACATCCAGTGCCCTGTTGCGGGCTTTACCGCGGGCGCTCACTACTCAGTGACCCGGCCCAGGTAGCTGCCGTCGCGGGTGTCCACCTTGACCTTGGTGTTGTTCTCGATGAACAGCGGAACCTGGATCTCGTAGCCGGTCTCCAGCGTGGCGGGCTTGGTACCCGCGGAGGAGCGGTCACCCTGCAGGCCCGGCTCGGTGTAGGTGATTTCGAGGACGACGCTCGGCGGCAGTTCAATGTAGAGGGGGTTGCCGTCGTGGATGGCAATGTTGACCATCTGGTTCTCGAGCATGAAGTTGGTGGCGTCGCCCACCGTGGCACCGGAGACGGTGATCTGGTCGTAGTCGGAGGTGTCCATGAAGACGAAGTCCGCACCGTCCTGGTACAGGTACTGGTAGTCGCGGCGGTCCACGGTGGCCGTCTCGATCTTGAGCCCGGCGTTGAAGGTCTTGTCAACAACCTTGCCGGACATCACGTTGCGCATCTTGGTCCGCACAAAGGCGCCGCCCTTGCCGGGCTTGACGTGCTGGAATTCGATGACGTTCCAGAGCTGGCCCTCAAGCTTCAGGACCGTTCCGTTCTTAATGTCGTTAGTGGTTGCCACTGGTTTCCTCTGGTTTCTTTGTCTGGCCGCGTGGTCAGATGCTGTATGCCGGGCGGGCACGCCACAACGGCCCGCCTGCACGTGTTTGTCAAAAATCGCGTGGATGCAAAAATTCCACAACCATTCTACCGGTAAATCGGAGCGGGCCTTTCCGCCGGCGCTGCCGGCCGGCTCAGCAGGCCAGGTCCAGAACGTCCCTGGCACGCTGGAGGGCCACCGTGGAGGAATAGATCTGGGCGGCATCCGCCGATTGCGCCACCCCCAGGTCAAGCGCCCTGGAGAAGGACTCCACCGCCGCGGAGGTTTGGCCGGCTGCGTACTGCGTGCGGCCCAGGTACTGCAGGGCCAGGGCCTCCCGCGGCGTGCCGTGCGCCTCAGCCAGGAGCTGCCGGAACAACCCAATGGCACGGTCCATGCGGTGGCTGACGCTGAGCACCTCGGCTTCGAACACACGGAGCAGGAATGATTCCGGGTCCTTGAAGCGTGCCTCGGCCAGCAGTTCGGCAGCTTCGGACGCGTGGCCCTCAACCAGCAGCACGAAGATGTGGTCAGCGGGGTCGGTGGAGGCGGCCAACGCCTCCCGCACCGCGTCCTCGTTGACGACCTGGGGCAGCAGCGTGTCCGGATTGATCCGGATACCCGGGAAGCCGGCCTCGGGCCAGTCGGAGGTTCCGCTCATGTTGCCCTGCATCAGGAGGCAATTTCCTGGTAGGCCGCAAACAGCAGCGAGGTGTCCGGGACGTCGAGGATCCCCGGTTTGGCGATGCCGTCAAGCACCACGAAGCGCAGCAGGTCGCCGCGGGATTTCTTATCGCGCCGCATCCCGTCCAGCAGGCCCTGCCAACGGTCCCGCCGGTAGGTGACCGGGAGCCCAAGGCCTTCCAGGATGCTCCGGTGCCGGTCGGCGTCGGTATCGCTGAGCCGGCCCACGCTGCGGGCAAGTTCCGCTGCGAACATCATGCCCACGGACACGGCGGCGCCGTGCCGCCAGGAATACCGTTCCACCAGTTCGATGGCGTGTCCCAGGGTGTGTCCGTAGTTCAGGATTTCCCGCAGCCCGGACTCTTTGAGGTCCTCGGAAACAACTTTTGCCTTCACGGCGATGGCCCGCACGATAAGTTCCCGGAGCACGTCGGAGCGCGGGTCAACCACGGTGGCCGGGTCCTTTTCCACCAGGTCAAGAATGGCGGGATCGGCAATGAAGCCGCACTTGATCACCTCGGCCAGTCCGGAAATGATCTCGTTCTTCGGCAGCGTGTCCAGGGTGTCCAGGTCCGCCAGGACGGCGGCGGGCGGGTGGAAGGCGCCGACGAGGTTCTTCCCCTCCGCGGTATTGATGCCGGTCTTGCCGCCCACGGACGCGTCCACCATTCCCAGCAGGCTGGTGGGCATGTGGATGACTTTGACCCCCCGCAGCCAGGTGGCGGCGACGAAGCCTGCCAGGTCGGTCACTGCCCCGCCGCCGACGGCGACGATGGCGTCCGAGCGGGTGAAGTCGTTTTGGCCCAGGACCTGCCAGCAGAAAGCTGCCACCTGGATGTGCTTGCCTTCTTCGGCGTCCGGGATTTCGGCGGTGAGGGAGGTGAAACCGGCGGCTGCGAGTTCATCGCGGACGGTGTCGCCGGTGAGGCGCAGGGCGCGGGGGTGGATCACCAGGACCCGGCGGACGCGCTCCCCGAGCAGCGCGGGAAGGTCACCAAGCAGGCCGCGCCCGACGACGACGCCGTAGTTGTTGCCGGCACCCTCGCCGGTGACGTTGATGACTGTTGATTGGGTGTTCACTTTTCAACTTCCTGTTTGGCAGCTGCGTGGTTCCGCAGTGCTGCTTCCAGCCGGCCGCCGAGCTCGGGTATCGAGCCATGGCGGACGTCCAGGGTGATGTCGGCCAGCTTCTCGTAGACCGGCCTGCGGGTGGCGAACATTGCTGTCCAGCGGCCCATGGCGTCGCCGGCAAGGAGCGGCCGGCCGGAGTTCCGGGCAATCCGGTCGGCGACGGTGTCGGCGTCGCACTCCAGGTACACGACGGTGCAGTGGCTGATCAGCTGCTGCGTCCCCGAGTCGAGCACCGCTCCCCCGCCGAGCGAAATAACAGTGGGTGTCCCTTCGGCTTCCTCAACGGCGCGGGCGACGGTCCGCGCCTCAATTTCCCGGAAGGCGTGTTCACCGCGGCCCGCGAAGATCTCGGCGATGGATCCATGCCCGGCAACGATCACGGCGTCGGTGTCGACAAACCGGACACCCAGCTGCTGCGCCAGCTGCTGGCCGATGGCCGATTTGCCCACGGCCATGGGGCCGATGAGCACAATCGGCCGGTCGCCGACAGATCCGGTACTGCTGCGGTGGAGCACTACTGGCCGATCGAGTCCAGGGATGCCGGGATGTTGTCCAGGTAACCCTTGATGTTGCGTGCGGTTTCCGCCACGGAGTCACCGCCGAACTTTTCGATGACGGCCTCGGCGAGGACCAGGGCCACCATGGCCTCGGCCACCACGCCGGCGGCCGGGACTGCACAAACGTCCGAGCGCTGGTGGTGGGCCTTGGCGGGTTCACCGGTGCTGACGTCGATGGTCCGCAGGGCACGCGGCACGGTGGCGATGGGCTTCATGGCTGCACGGACGCGGAGGACATCCCCGATGCTCATGCCGCCTTCGATGCCGCCGGCACGGTTGCTGGCGCGCACAATCCGGCCGCCGCCGTCGCGGACGATCTCGTCATGGGCGGCAGAACCGCGGCGGGCTGCGGTGAGGAAGCCGTCGCCCACCTCCACGCCCTTGATGGCCTGGATCCCCATGAGGGCCGCAGCAAGCCTGGCGTCCAGCCGGCGGTCCCAGTGCACGTAGCTGCCAAGTCCCGGCGGGAGGCCGTAGGCGAGGACCTCCACCACGCCGCCAAGTGTTTCGCCTTCCTTGTGCGCGGCGTCCACCTCGGCAACCATGGCGTTCGACGTGTCACGGTCGAAGCAGCGCAGGGGGTCGGTATCCAGGGCAATGACATCGCCCGGTACGGGCAACGGACGGCCTTCGGGCACCGTCACGCTGGCAATGGACACGGTGTGGCTGACGAGTTCAATGCCGAGGTGCTTGAGGAACTGCGCCGCTACGGTGCCCAGCGCCACCCGGGTGGCGGTCTCCCGCGCGCTGGCGCGTTCCAGCACCGGACGCGCTTCGTCGAAGCCGTACTTCTGCATGCCGGTGAAGTCCGCGTGCCCCGGACGGGGACGCGTCAGGGGCGCGTTGCGCGCCTGGTCGGCGAGGAGTTCGGGGGCCACCGGGTCGGCGGACATGATCTGCTCCCATTTGGGCCATTCGGTGTTTCCCACCTGGATGGCAACGGGGCCGCCCTGGGTGATGCCGTGCCGGACACCACCGAGGATGGTGACCACGTCCTGCTCGAACTTCATCCGCGCACCGCGGCCGTAGCCAAGGCGGCGGCGGGCCAGGGAGTCTGCGATGTGCCCGCTGGTGATTTCCACACCGGCGGGGACGCCCTCAATAATTCCCATCAGAGCCGGACCATGGGATTCACCGGCAGTCAACCAACGCATAATTTCCATCCTGCCACGTAGGGCGGTCAGAACGCCCGCCGGGCAAGGCCGACTGCGTCACACATCACATCTATGACAGCTGCATTAACGTCTTCCCCGCGACGGGTGAAGAGCCGCACCTGCTCCACTGCCTGGTAAAGCAACATCTCCAGCCCCGGCACCACGCGGCCACCGCCGGCCTGCCATACCGAGGCAACCAGGCTGGGCCACGGATCGTAGGCAACATCCAGCAGCACGCCGGGCGTCGGAGCTTTCAAGGCGGCCACTTCGGCTGCGAGTCCGTCAGCCGCACGGGGCGGCAGGGTGGAAATCACGACGTCGGCTTCCGACGTGGGGCGCGCGGCTCCAGCCAGGGGGCGGACCTCCAGGGCAACTCCCAGGCCGTCCGCGGCTGCACGGACATCTGCTGTGCGTGAGGCATCGCGGACGAAGACCTGCAACGTTCCGGTGCCCAGTTCCTTCAGGGCAGCGATGGCCGATGCAGCGGTCCCGCCGCCACCAAGGATGACAGCCGTTGGTGCTGCGGGGGTGCCCGCATGGCACAGGGCGTTGACGATCCCGGCAACGTCCGTGTTGGAGCCCACCGTCCTGATGCCGCCGGCTGAGTCCTCGAAGGTAACGGTGTTCACCACGCCGAGGGTCTGCGCGACTCCCCGTACCTCGTCCACTTCCTGGAGCATCGCCGTCTTCAACGGCATCGTGACGGAGAGCCCGCGCCAGCCCGGCTGGTGCCGGATCTGGCGCATGAAGGACGGCAGCAACTCCTCAGTGACGTCGATGGCCGTGTAGCTGATGCCCGCGCCCAGCTGCCCGTATGCCGAGAGATGCAGCGCCGGGGATTTCGAGTGGCTGATCGGGTGGCCCAGCACGGCAGCCCGCAGAGTCATGTGCAGCGGCCCGCGTTGGCCTGGCACCACGCGTTGTACTGCTCGACGTACGCGTTGTGTTCAGCCAGTGTCTTGGCGAACTTGGTTTCCTTGGTGTCCAGGTTGATGGTCACCCAGTACAGGTAGTCATTGGCCTTGGGCCGGGCGGCCGCATCGATGGCGGTCTTGCCGGGAGAACCGATGGGTCCCGGCGGCAGCCCCGGATTGGCGTAGGTGTTGTAGGGGTTGGATTTGTCCTGGCGCTGCTCGTCCGTGAAGTTGAAGCTCCGGGTGCCAAGGCCGTACGTGACGGCGGAGTCAACCTGCAGGAAGCCACCGGTCTGGTCATTGGGCTTGAGCCGGTTGTAAATGGCGCCCGCCACGTCACCGTAGTCTGCCTGTCCGCCCTCGGCCTGGACAATGCTGGCCACGATAACGGCCTGGTACTGCTTGGCGGGGTCCGTGATGCCCTGCGAGACGAGTTCATCGGTGGTGGACTTCACCAGCGCCTGCAGGATGTCCTTGGCCGGGGTTCCCAGCGGGAAACGGTACTCACCCGGTGCCAGGTAGCCTTCGAGGTTCTTGGCGTTGGCGGGCAGGCCAAACTGTGCGGGCTGGTTGCTGAGGGCCTGCAGCTGCTGCACGGAAATCCCCGAGCCCTCCGAGATCGCCTGCAGCGATTCGCCAATCCTGAGGCCCGCGCTAAGGGCGAAGTAAATGACCTTCGTCTTGTCCTTGCCCGCCAGGATGTTGACCGCGTCCGCGTTCTTCATCTCGGTTTTGAAGGTGTAGTCGCCCGGCGACAATGTGCCGCCGGAGGCATGGAACGCCTGCATGAACGTGTCGGCGTTGGCCACGACGCGCTGGTTCTCCAGTTCCGTGGCGACCGATCGGGTTCCCTCGCCGCTTGCCACCGTGATCCGGACCTCACCCGATCCGGGACCCGGGAAGTCCGAAGGCTTGCCGTTGCCCAGGAGTGGCTTGAGGAACTGGGCTCCCACGGCCACAGCCGCCACAAAAACGGCAAGGGTCAGGAACAGGGCGAGCAGCCTGCGCCGGCGCCGGACCTTCTTCGAGGGGCGCGGCACTACCTGGGCTGCCGATGAGCCGGGCAGCAATCCATGGTCCGCGTCGTGGTGGTGAACATCGTGGTGCGGCGCCTCCACGTGGGCATCGTCGTGGTATCCCGCGGCGTGGTGGACATGGTCGTCGTGCACTTGCTGGTAGTCGTGCAGGTCCGGGTGGTGCAGGTCCGCTTCATGGTGCACGTGGTCTTGGTGCCCGACGGCCTCGTGGTGCAGGGCGACTTCATGGTGCACATCGTCATGAAGCGTGACAGCGTCATGGTGTCCGACGGCGTCATGGCCGCCGACGTTGCCATGGTGCGGGACGTCGTCGTGATGTCCAAGGGGCGCAGGGGCGTCCGGGGCGGCAGCGTCGCCGTCGAAAGGGTCCGCGTGGGAAGGACCTGCGGGCTCTTCGTCCTGGATGGACGGGGGTGCCTCCGGTGCCGCAGGAACATCACCTGCGCCGGGCAGCGGCGCAAACGTGGGCGCCGCTGCGGGCGACGGCGCCGCAGGCGGTGCGGCCGGGGGCGGCGGGACGTCGCCGGTTTCATAGGCCTGCTCGGGCACGGCGTCCTGGCCACCGGTATTGAGGCTCTTCTCCCGTGCCCGCAGTTCCTTGCGGGTCAACGGCCTCCCAGCCCCGGTATCCAGCCGGCCGAAGGTGTCGTCAATGTTGGCAGGGCTCACTGTTGCCTTCCATTATCTGAAGATTGGGCCGTGTCTGCGGGGATGGCGCGGACGGTTTCGTCCGTCCCACCGGCCCCCCAGGTCCACGGACGGGGGTGGCGCTGTCACGCGTGAGCCGACATCCGCTCCCCTGGCTTTCTGCATGTCGATGGCGTGCTGAAGAATACCCGCCGCCGCGACCTGATCCACTACTTTACGGTGGTCCCTGCTGCTCATGCCAGCTTCGTGCAGGTTCCGGTGGGCCGTGACACTGCTGAGGCGCTCATCCACGAGGTTCACCGGAACGGCGAGACCGCGCCGTGAAAACTCCGCGGCGAGGAGGAGGGCATAGTCCGTGGCCATCCTGGCCGAGGCATGTTCTTCGCCCTTCATCGTCCTGGGCAGCCCGACGATAACCTGCACCGCGCCGAGTTCCTCCGCCAGTTTGGCGATGACGCGCACGTCCGAGTTTTTCCTGGCATTCCGGTCGAGGGTCTTGTACGGCGTGGCAAGGATGGAGTCGCGGTCGCAGACGGCCACGCCCACCCGGACGGTGCCGACGTCCACCCCCAGTTTGACGCCCTGGGGGTAGCCGCCGGCAGCAACAGGATCGGTCATAACGTGGTTAGCGCCTTGAAATGGCGTCGACGACGGCTGCCAGGGCAGCGCCGACCCTTCCGGCGTCGGTTCCGCCGCCCTGGGCGACGTCGTCCTTGCCGCCGCCACCACCACCGAGGACACCGGCAGCCACCCGGACCAGGGCACCGGCCTTGACGCCGGCCTCCCTGGCTGCCTCATTGGTGGCTACCAGGATCAGTGGACGGTCGTTGGCGACGCCGGCCACAGCCACGGCGGCAGCTGCCGAACCGAGCCGGTTGCGCAGGTCAAGGGCCAGGCCGCGAAGGTCGTCGGCTCCGCTGACGGTGCCGGCGTCGTGGGCCAGCACCTTGACGCCTGCGGCGTCCTGGGCGGTGTTAACCAGCTGCGCAGCGGAAGCGGCCAGCTGTTCCTTGCGGAGCCGGTCCAGTTCCTTCTCGGTGGCCTTCAACTTGGCCAGGGTGGCGGAAATCCTGTCGGCGAGCTGGCCGGACGGGACCTTCAACAGGTCCGTCAGTTCGGTCACCAGGGCACGCTCAGCCGCAAGGTGGCGGAAGGCCTCCATGCCAACGAAGGCCTCCACGCGGCGGTTGCCCGAGCCGACGGACTGTTCGCCCAGGAGCGACAGGCTGCCGATCAGCGAGGTGTTGGCAACGTGGGTGCCGCCGCACAGCTCGCGTGACCACGCGCCGTCGATCTCCACCACGCGCACCTCGCTGCCGTAGTTCTCCCCGAAAAGGGCCATGGCGCCCATGGCCTTCGCTTCGGCCAGCCCCATGATCTTCGTTTCCACCGCGTAGTTGTTACGGATGGCCAGGTTGGAGACTTCCTCGATTTCGGACCGCGTGGCGGTGCTCAGGCCTTCGCCCCAGGCGAAGTCGAAGCGCAGGTACCCCGCCTTGTTGAAGGATCCACGCTGGGTGGCCTCCGGACCAAGGATCTGGTGCAGCGCGGCATGCACGATGTGCGTGCCCGTGTGGGCCTGCTCAGCGGCATGGCGGCGTTCACGGTCGACGGCGGCGCGCACCAGCGAGTCAGCGCCGATTTCGCCTTCGCGGACAATCGCCTTGTGGACACTCAGGCCCTTCACGGGCCGCTGGACGTCCAGGACCTCGACGACGAATCCGTCACCGGTGATCAGGCCGGTGTCGGCGGCCTGGCCGCCGGCTTCGGCGTAGAAGGGGGTTTCGGCCAGGACGAGTTCGATCTCGTCGCCGGTGGCGGCCTGCTGCACCTGGCGGCCGGCGCTGAGCAGGCCGCGAACGCGCGACTCGCCCTCAAGCTCGGTGTACCCGGTGAAGACCGTCTCGCCCTGGGCCAGGATGTCCTGGAAGACGGTGAGGTCGGCGTGGCCGCCCTTCTTGCCCTTGGCATCGGCCTGGGCGCGCTGGCGCTGTTCCTGCATGAGGCCGCGGAAGGCCGCCTCATCCACTTTGAGTCCCGCTTCCTCCGCCATCTCCAGCGTGAGGTCGATGGGGAAGCCGTAAGTGTCGTGCAGCGTGAAGGCGTCCGCACCGGACAGCGGCTTGTTGGCGGCCTTGGATTCCTTCACGGCCTCTTCCAACCGGGCGGTGCCGGACGCGATGGTGCGCAGGAACGCCTTCTCTTCGGCGTAGGCAATGCGGCTGATCCGGTCGAAATCGGTCTCCACCACCGGGTAGACGCCCTTCATGGCGTCGCGCGATACGGGCAGCAGATCAGGCAGGCAGGCCTGTTCCACACCCAGGAGGCGCATGGAACGGACGGCACGCCGGATGAGGCGGCGCAGGACGTATCCGCGGCCCTCGTTGGAGGGGGTCACGCCGTCGGAGATCAGCATCAGTGCCGACCGGATGTGGTCGGCCACCACGCGCATGCGCACGTCGTCGGTGTGGTGGGGATCGTCCGGGGTTTCGGCGGAGGTGTATTCCCTGCCGGACAGTTCGGCGGCCTTGTCGATGACCGGCCGCACCTGGTCGGTCTCGTACATGTTCTCGACGCCCTGCAGGATCATGGCAAGGCGTTCCATGCCCAGGCCCGTGTCGATGTTCTTCTTGGGCAGCTCGCCGACGACGTCGAAGTCCACCTTGGAGCGGACGTTTTCGATCTGGTACTGCATGAACACCAGGTTCCAGATCTCGACGTAGCGGTTCTCGTCGGCGATGGGGCCGCCGTCAACGCCGTAGGCGGGACCGCGGTCGTAGTAGATCTCGGAGCAGGGGCCGGCGGGTCCGGGCTGGCCGGTGTGCCAGTAGTTGTCCGACTTGCCCATCCGCTGGATGCGTTCAGCCGGGACGCCGGTGTTCTTCAGCCACAGTTCCTCGGCTTCGTCGTCCTCTTCGTAGACCGTCACCCACAGACGTTCGGGCGCAAGGCCGTAGCCGCCGTCGTCAACGCTCTTGGTGAGGAGCTCCCAGGCGAACTTGATGGCGTCTTCCTTGAAGTAGTCGCCGAACGAGAAGTTGCCGCACATCTGGAAGAAGGTGCCGTGGCGGGCAGTCTTGCCCACTTCCTCGATGTCGCCGGTGCGGATGCACTTCTGCACGCTGGTGGCGCGGGAGTAGGGCGCTTCCTCGCGGGCAGTGAGGTACGGAATGAACGGGACCATGCCGGCCACCGTGAACAGCAGGGAGGGGTCGCTGGAGACCAGCGATGCGGAGGGAACCGCCGTGTGGCCCTTGCTGACAAAAAAGTCCACCCAGCGCTTTGTGATCTCCTGCGACTTCATGAGCTGTTTTCTTACCCTTCTTGGTCCGTCCCGCCGGGCGGCACGGAAATTTCGTTCAGGTGGCAAGGTTCCCGGATCGGGTTCCTGCCGGTTGTTGGCTGGTGCCGGTTGTGCCCCGCGGGCTCAGCGGCGGACCAGTTCCGCGGACTCGACGCCAAGGGCGGTCCGCAGGTCGGTTTCCCGTTCGCGCATCCCTGCGCGGACGGCATCCGCGAAGTCGTACACCCCGTCGGCAAGACGCCCTACCGCACGGTTGAGGCCCTCAGGTCCAAGAGTGGACTGGGCCTGGCTCACTTTGCGGAAGGCAATGACCCCAATGGCCACGCCGATTCCCATCCAGACAATTCTTTTCATATTCGTTCTCTTCGAATCTAGCGGCTGCGGCGGCCGGCAGCGGGCTTCCGGCGGTTGGCGACGGCGCTGCGCACGCCGTAGCTGAACGCCGCAACCTTGATCAGCGGCGAGCCCACCGTGGCGGCCACCAGCGAGGACAGGGCGGAAATGTTGGCGGATGCGTCGGAGACGTTGGACGCGATACCGTCCACCTTCTTCAACTGCTGGTTGGTGGTGGAAACGGTGGCCGTTACCTCATCCATCAGGGGCGTGGCGCCGTCGCTGATGGACCTGATGGCAGTCCGCACTTCGTCGAAGACTTTCCCCAGCTTCAGGATGGGGACCGCGAGCAGCAGCACCAGGAGCGCGAACACCCCGGCAGCGATCAGGCCGGCAATATCGCCACCAGTCATAGACGTTCATCTCCTCGAAATTCTGTGATTGAGCCCCATCCGCGGCGTGACGGAATGCCCGTTGCGCAGATGTCCCCCAAGTACCTTACATACAAAGAAGCCCGCGGCGCGTGCCACGGGCTTCTTTGGATACGCTGCTGGGATTTAGCGTGCGTAGAATTCGACGACGAGCTGCTCTTCGCAGGTCACCGGGATTTCCGAACGCTTGGGGCGGCGGACCAGGCGTGCCTGCAGGGCTTCCAGCTTGACGTCCAGGTAGGCCGGAACGGCAGGCAGGACGTCGCGGTGTGCGCCGGCTGCGGCAACCTGGAGCGGAACCATGGTCTCGCTGCGGCTGTGGACGTGGACCAGCTGGCCCTCGCCGACGCGGAACGACGGGCGGTCAACGCGGACGCCGTCAACCATGATGTGGCGGTGCACAACCAGCTGGCGGGCCTGGGCGATGGTGCGGGCGAAGCCGGCACGCAGGACCAGGGCGTCGAGACGCATTTCGAGCAGCTCGATGAGGTTTTCACCGGTCAGGCCCTTGGTGCGGCGGGCTTCTTCGAAGGCACGGGTCATCTGTGCTTCGCGGATGCCGTACTGGGCGCGCAGACGCTGCTTTTCGCGCAGACGTACGGCGTAGTCGGAGTCCTGCTTCTTGCGGGCACGGCCATGCTCACCGGGGCCGTACGGGCGGCGCTCCATGTACTTGGCGGCCTTGGGGGTCAGAGCGATGCCGAGGGACCGCGAGAGGCGGGCCTGACGGCGAGCACGAGTGTTGTTAGCCACTAGTGTCCTTCCAATATCTGCGGTGTGTCAGTGTTACTGGCCTCCACGATGGAGAGCATCGGCCAACCGCTGCCTTTTGCTACGGGGCGCAGGGCATAACCTTCTCAACGAATTGGGGAGATTGTGCGTCCGTGCCTTGCCAGACGAACATCCAGCCTACCATGGCGGCTACTTGCCCCGCACAATCTTCCGCAACCGCTCCAGCCGCTGGGCGATGTCCCGTTCCGCTCCGTTGCCGGTGGGCTGGTAGTAGTCGCGGCCCACCAGGTCGTCCGGCGGGTACTGCTGCGTTGCCACCGCGTGCGGGGCGTCGTGGGCGTACTTGTACCCCACGCCGTGTCCCAGCTGCTTGGAGCCCGGGTAGTGCGCATCCCGCAGATGCGCGGGAATGCCGACGCCGAGTCCCGCGCGCACGTCCGCGATGGCTTTGTTGATGCCCATGTAGGCGGCATTCGATTTTGGCGCGGTGGCGAGGTGGACCACGGCCTCAGCCAGGATGATCCGTCCCTCCGGCATCCCGATCAGCTGCACCGCCTGCGCCGCGGCCACGGCGGTCTGCAGCGCCGTGGGGTCGGCCATGCCCACATCCTCTGCCGCCGAGATGACGATCCGACGCGCCACGAACCGCGGGTCCTCCCCGGCTTCAAGCATCCGGGCAAGGTAATGCAGGGCAGCATCCACGTCCGAGCCCCTGATGGACTTGATGAATGCGCTGGCCACGTCGTAGTGCTGGTCACCGGCACGGTCATAGCGGACGGCGGCCGCATCCAGCGCACGCTCGGTGTGGCGCAACTCCACGGTGACCGGCTCAGCGGTGACCGGCTCAGCAGCTGCACCCTCCTCCCCCACGGAACGTTCGACGTCGTCCGCGTCACCGAAGGCGACGCCGGCCGCAGCCTCCAATGCAGTGAGCGCCCTTCGCGCGTCCCCGCCGGACAGCCGGACCAGGTGTTCCAGCGCTTCGTCGCTGAGCCGGACCTTCCCGCCCAGCCCGCGCGGGTCCTCGACGGCCCGCACCAGGAGGCCCTCGATGTCGGCATCCGTCAGCGGCCTGAGCGTGAGGAGCAGGGAGCGGGACAGCAGGGGTGAGACCACCGAAAAGGAAGGATTCTCCGTGGTGGCAGCCACCAGGACCACCCAACGGTTTTCGACGCCGGGAAGCAGCGCGTCCTGCTGGGCCTTGTTGAAGCGGTGGATCTCGTCAAGGAACAGCACCGTGGTGGTCTTGTACAGGTCCCTGGCCGTCAGGGCGTCGTCCATGACGCGGCGGACGTCCTTGACGCCGGCGGTGATGGCGGACAGTTCCACGAATTTCCGTCCCGGTCCGCGCGCGATGACGTGCGCCAGCGTGGTCTTTCCCGTACCGGGCGGCCCCCAGAGGATGAGGGAGGTGGGACCGGCCGGGCCCGTACTGTCCGCCCCGGCGCCTGCGGCCAGCTGCCGCAGCGGCGAACCCTGGCCGAGCAGGTGCTGCTGGCCCACCACTTCGTCCAGGGTGCGGGGCCGCATCCGGACGGCCAGCGGACTGCGCGGCGAACCTTGGCTACGGGAACCCTGCCCCCTGGAACCCTGGCCCCCGGAACCGGTGCTTGCCCCGGAGACGGGACCGTCGTCGTCGTTTTCTGGTCCGTGCCCGAAGAGATCATCCACATAGATAGGCTACTTCCAGTCCACCGCTGCTTTTCGCCTCCGTCTTCCGCCCGGCCCTGACACCAAAGGAACTCCCATGCCTGCCACCGTTGCCCACGGCGGGCCGCCGTCCGTCCGCACCGCGTTCGTGCCCGGCAGCCGGCTGCCGGGCTGGGCCGACCGGTTCGGCGCCTCGCATGGCGGTTACCGGCTGCAGGATGACGACGACGGCCTCCGCCTGGTGGCGGCCGACGGCACCGAAGCGCTCCTGCAGGCGCCGTGGCCGGCCG
This sequence comes from Arthrobacter sp. SDR-2R, assembly GCF_057747955.1. NCBI lineage: Bacteria > Bacillati > Actinomycetota > Actinomycetes > Micrococcales > Micrococcaceae > Arthrobacter > Arthrobacter sp. SDR-2R. The sequence continues at coordinate 2,529,041 of NZ_CM173231.1, read as the reverse complement.
ACGGACGCCCGGGACGCGGCAGCGGAGCGCTGGAGCGGCTGGCCGCCCTTGCGGCCCAACCGCGACGGCTGGGCCTGCTGCTGGTGCGGCGCGGCGGTTACGGCATAGGGGTGGCAAGCGAAGGCATCCTGCTGGCATCCAAGGCAGGCACCAGGTACGTCCAGTCCCGTACGGCTGCGGGCGGACAGTCCCAGCAGCGGTTTGCCCGCCGCCGTTCCAACCAGGCGGACGCTTTGGTTGCGGCCGTGGCCGGCCAGGCGGCGGACGTGTTCCGTAGTGCGGCCTTCGAGTACCTGGTGCCCGGCGGCGACCGGCCCCTGGCCGACCTTGTCCTCCAGGAACCTGCCCTGCGTGACTACGCTCGCCTGCCACGCCTCGCGTGGCTCGACGTCGCCGAGCCCCGGGCCGCCGTGTTGAAGAAGGCCGCGGTGGACGCCTGCTCGGTCCGGATCACGGTGACCGACGCATCCGGATAGCGCACGGCTGTTGCCTGGTCAGCAGCCTGTCAGGGCGCGGCGGGGGCGTTCCTGCCGGTACAGGTAACGCCCGGCTTCCGTGAACCCGGCGTTGGCATACATCGCCTGCGCCCCATGGTTGGCGGCGGTGACAAGGAGCCAGTACTTCCCCGCCCCCTGCTCCGCACCGGCCTGCAGCAAGGACTGGAGGACAGCAGTTCCGTAGCCGCGGCGGCGCGCTTCAGCCCGGGTGGCCATGCAGTACAGCCCGCCCTGGGCGCTTCCGGCGGGAAGGGCGAGGCGCCCGACGGCGGCGGGCAGCCCGGCTCCGTCACGGACAAGCGCGTAAATCGAAGGACAGCCCAGCAGGATTTCCCTGGCGGTGGCGAGGGCGTCCTCCCCGCCGCGCCCGTCCACCTCCCACCAGACGCGCAGCCAGTCCGCGGAGGGTTCCCGGGAAACTTCAACGGCAGCGTCCGCGGTTCCTCCAGTCATCGGCCGCGGGTCATGACTACGGTCTCGGATTGCCGGGTGAAGCCTTCAGCGTCGAGCAGGTCGTGCAGCGCGGCTGTTGCGGGGGTGTCGAACAGCTGGAAGATGACCGGCAGCCGGCGGCTGCGGTACCAGGACCTGGCGTCGGCGAGCAGGCCCCGGAGGCTGTCACCTTGCAAATCCGCGGTGACGGCACGCGGCCAGATGGAGTTGGCGCGCTGGGTCACTCCGCCTGCTGCGCGCAGGACCCAGCCCCCGGCGTCGTACCGTTCCAGGGCCGGCCAGGCGGCATCCATGGCGGCTTCGAGGTCCAGTGGTGCGGGTTCACTTTTGCCCGGGGCGGACAACTGACAGCTCCTTCGTTAAAGGCGGGAGGTTCCCCGGTGATCCGGGGAACCTCCCTTGGCCGCTGCCTTGCGGCAGCGTTGCGTGATGCTACTGCTTCTCTTCGGGCTTCTTCACTTCCGGCTTTTTGGCCTCCGGCTTGAAGTCCACGCCTGCCTCCTTGCGCTGCTGCGGCGTGATGGGGGCCGGGGCATCGGTGAGGGGGTCGTGGCCGCCGCCGGACTTCGGGAAGGCGATGACGTCGCGGATGGACTCGACGCCCGCCAGCAGCGAAACCACGCGGTCCCAGCCGAAGGCGATTCCGCCGTGCGGCGGGGCGCCGTACTTAAAGCCCTCCAGCAGGAAGCCGAACTTGGTCTGGGCGTCCTCCTTGTCCAGGCCCATCAGCTCGAAGACGCGCTCCTGCACGTCCCGCTGGTGGATACGGATGGAGCCGCCGCCGATTTCGTTGCCGTTGCACACGATGTCGTAGGCGTAGGAGAGCGCCGATTCCGGATCCTTGTCGAAGGTGTCAAGGAACTCGGGCTTGGGCGAGGTGAAGGCGTGGTGGACGGCGGTCCACTGCCCTCCGCCGACGGCGACGTCACCGGAGGCAACAGCGGCTGCTGAGGGCTCGAACATCGGCGCGTCCACCACCCAGCAGAAAGCCCAGGCGTTGGGATCGATCAGGCCGGTGCGGTGGCCGATCTCCACGCGTGCAGCACCCAGCAGGGCCCGCGACGGCGTCTTCTCACCCGCGGCGAAGAAGATGCAGTCCCCGGGCTTGGCGCCCACGGCGTCAGCCAGGCCGGCGCGCTCGAACTCGGTGAGGTTCTTGGCGACCGGTCCGGCGAGCTCGCCGTCCTCCTTGTAGAGGACATACGCCAGGCCCTTGGCGCCGCGCTGCTTGGCCCACTCCTGCCAGGCATCAAGGGCACGGCGTGCCTGCGACGCGCCGCCGGGCATGACGACGGCCCCAACGTAGGGTGCCTTGAAGACGCCGAAGTTGGTGTCCTTGAAGAAATCCGTGAGCTCGGTCAGTTCCTGGCCAAAGCGCAGGTCCGGCTTGTCCGAGCCGTAGCGCGCCATCGCGTCGGCGTACGTGATCCGCTGGATGGGCGTGGGGATGTCGACGCCGATGAGCTGCCACACCGCCTTGACGATGTTTTCGCCCAGCCGGATCACGTCGTCCTGGTCCACGAAGCTGGCCTCAATGTCCAGCTGGGTGAATTCCGGCTGGCGGTCCGCGCGGAAGTCCTCGTCCCGGTAGCAGCGGGCAATCTGGTAGTACTTTTCGAAGCCGCCCACCTGCAGCAGCTGCTTGAACAGCTGCGGGGACTGCGGCAGCGCGTACCAGGACCCCGGAGCCAGGCGTGCCGGAACCAGGAAGTCACGGGCGCCTTCCGGCGTCGAACGTGTCAGCGTGGGCGTCTCGATCTCCACGAAGCCCTCATGGTGGAGCAGTTCGCGCGCCACCCGGTTTGCCTCGGAGCGGAGGCGCAGGTTGCGGCTGGGGCCGGGACGGCGCAGGTCCAGGTAGCGGTGCTTGAGGCGCGCTTCCTCGCCGACTTCCACGTGCTCGTCGATCTGGAACGGCAGCGGGTCGGAGGTGTTGAGGACGGTGACGTCCTCGGCGATGACCTCGATTTCGCCCGTGGCCAGCGCCGGGTTCTCGTTGCCTTCAGGACGCCTGGAAACGGTGCCCTTGATCTGCAGGACGTATTCATTGCGCAGTCCGTGGAACACTTCCTCCTCGCGGACCACCACCTGGGCCACGCCCGAAGCGTCGCGCAAATCCACGAATGCCACACCACCGTGATCACGGCGGCGGCCCACCCAGCCGGCCAGGGTTACGGTTTGTCCAATGTGCTCGGAGCGAAGGGATCCGAGGTCATGTGTGCGCAGCACAGCACGCCTTTCTGCGGGAAAACAGTGGGAAGTCAATATGATCGTTGCGGGAACGATCCCGTCCGAGTTTACCCGCTGGAAAGGGACTGCCGCCGCATGAGCGAACCGCAGCAGCTGCAACGCAGGCTGGGAACCTTTGATGCCACCGCCATCGGACTGGGCTCCATGCTGGGTGCCGGAGTGTTCGTGGTGTTCTCCCCGGCCGCGGCACTGGCAGGGAATCTGCTGGTCCTGTCCGTGGCTGTTGCCGGGCTGGTGGCGTACTGCAACGCCGTGGCATCGGCAGCCCTCGCCGCCAAGTACCCCACCAGCGGCGGGACCTACGTCTATGGCCGGAAACAGCTGGGCGAATGGCCGGGCTTCCTGGCCGGCTGGGGTTTCGTCACGGGCAAGACGGCGTCCTGCGCGGCCATGGCGTTGACGTTCGGCAGCTACGTGGCGCGGGACTACGCCGTCCCGGTTGCCGTGGCCGCCGTCGTGGCCCTCACCGCCGTCAACCTGCTGGGCATCACCAGGACAGCCCTGCTGACGAGGATCCTGCTGTGCCTGGTCCTGGCAACACTGGTGTTCGTTGGCACCGCCGCCGTGCTGGGTCCGCACCCCGCGCCACTGCCGGGAGGCGCGCATTCCGGCGGGGTGGAGGGCGTCCTGCCTGCCGCCGGGCTGATGTTCTTCGCGTTTGCCGGTTATGCCCGGATCGCCACGCTGGGCGAGGAGGTCAGGAATCCGGCGCGTGCCATCCCCCGCGCCATCCTGGCGGCCCTGGCGGGCGCATTCGCCATTTACCTGCTGCTGGCCCTGCTCCTGCAGGCCCACCTCGGAGAGCGGTTGGGGTCCACAGGCACTCCCCTGCTGGACGCAGTGCTGGACAGCCGGCTGGCAGCGGGTGCACCGCTGGTGCAGGCAGGAGCAGCGGCCGCGTGCCTGGGCGCACTCCTCGCGCTGATCACGGGCGTGGGAAGGACAACGTTGGCCATGGCCAGGGAGCGCGATCTTCCGGGGCCTCTGGCCAGGGTGGGCGGTCCCCACACCGTTCCGTTCGTCGCCGAACTGGCCGTGGCCGCCGTCGTGATCCTGCTGCTCCTGACCACCAACGTGATGACCGTCGTGGGCTTCTCAAGCTTCGGCGTGCTGGTCTACTACGCGGTAGCCAATGCGTCAGCATTCACCCTTTCCGCCCATCCCGGCTACGCTCCCCGGTGGCTTAACGCGCTGGGTTTCGTGGGCTGCGTGGTACTGGCCTTCACTTTGCCGGCTGCGTCGGTGCTGACCATGGCCGCAGTCCTTGCCGCCGGCGTGGTGGGGCGCTGGCTGGTGCTGCGGTTCCGGCAGCACCGGCACCGGACATAAGCGCCCGGCTAGACCGACGCCGCGGCGGCCGCGGTTGTCTCAACCTGCACTGCCAGGTCCTCCAGCGGCGGCATCCAGGTTTCAGGGGCGGCCAACACCTGCTCGCCGGTGCGGATGTCCTTGACCTGGTGGGTGCCGTCCTCGTCCGTGAACCAGACGAACGGGATTCCCCGGCGGTCCGCGAACTTGATCTGCTTGCCGAACTTCTCGGCCTTGGCAGCCACTTCGGTGGGGATTCCCCGGCTGCGCAGCAGGGCGGCGACATCCTGGGCAGTGCCCCAGCTGTCGTCATGGTTCAGGGCCACCAGCACTGCAGTGGGAACAGAGCGGGAGGCTTTGGCCAGGTCCTGGCTCAGGATCCGGGACACCAGGCGGGTGACGCCGATGGAGAGGCCAACGCCCGGGAACTTGCGGTTGCCCTTCGACGCCAGGGCGTCGTACCGGCCGCCGGAGCAGATGGACCCCAACTGTTCGTGGCCCACCAGGACGGTTTCCACCACCGTGCCGGTGTAGTAGTCCAGGCCACGGGCGATGCTGAGGTCCGCCAGTACCTTGCCGGGCGCCCGCTGCACGGCGGCATCGATGACCTGCTCCAGTTCGTCCAGGCCCTCGTCCAGGAGTTCGTTGCTGACACCCAGGGCACGGACCTGGTCCACAAAGGACGTATCTTCCGTTCGGATGGCAGCCAGTTGAAGCGCCTTGGCAGCCTGCTCGTCGGTTGCGCCGAGCTCGGTCTTGAGCAGTTCGGCCACCTTTGCCGGACCGATCTTTTCGAGTTTGTCGATACTGCGCAGCACGCCTGCGGTGTCATCAAGTCCGATGCCCCGGTAGAAGCCTTCCGCCAGTTTGCGGTTGTTGATCCGGAGACGGAAATCGGGGATGGGCAACGCACTGAGTGCTTCGGCGATGACCAAGGCGATCTCGACGTCGTAGCGGAACGGAAGCTCGCCGTCGCCGACCACGTCGATGTCCGCCTGGGTGAACTCGCGGGCCCGGCCTTCCTGGGGCCGCTCGCCGCGCCACACTTTCTGGATCTGGTAGCGGCGGAAGGGGAAGGCCAGGTAGCCGGCGTTTTCCACCACGTACCGGGCGAAGGGAACGGTCAGGTCGAAATGCAGGGCAAGCGCGTGGGGATCGGCCTTGCCGGCTTTAACGGGGTTCTCGCTCTCGTCCTCCTGGAGCCGGCTGAGCCCGTACACTTCCTTGTCGATCTCGCCCTTGCGCAGCAGCTGGCCCACCGTCTCCACGGCGCGGGTTTCGATCGAGGTGAAACCATGCAGTTCAAAAACCCGGCGCAGGGTATCGAGCACATGCAGCTCCACCAGCCGCTCCTCGGGAAGCCACTCGGGGAATCCGGACAGGGAGGCGGTGCGTGCCATGGGGAAGGTTCTCCTTAGGAATGGAAGGTGCGCCGGAGCTGCCGGCCGCGCCCGCAACGGCGGTCGTTCGGCGGCAGCACAGCCAGCCATGCATAAACTATGTGCGGCAGCCAGTTTATGCGTCATCCGTGTGCATCTCTAATGCGGCGGACCCGCACGGCCTGGCCCTTAACACCTGCGCCCCGCGGCCAACCGCCGGGCACCAGCAGCCCGACGACGAGGAGGACCCTTGGCGGCCAGTTCACGCAGTGCACGCGAAGCAAAACGGCGCATCCAGCAGATGGAAGCCAAGCGTGAGCTCCGGCGCGACCAGGAGAAGCGGCGGAAACGCGACAACCTCGTGGCCGCCGGCGCCGGAACCGCCGCCGTGCTGCTCGCCGTCGTCCTCCAGCTCACCGCCTTCGCCGGAAACCCCACTGAGGACGAATATGCCGCCGCGCAGGCGGGACTGACGGAACCATCCACCTCTGCAAGCGCCTCCGCGACACCCTCGGCGCCGGCCACCAACGGGCCCAACATCCCGTCCGCGGACACGGCGGCGGGCAAGACGTTCACCGGCGAACTGCTGCTGAACGGCAGCGCGCTCGGCGTGGAAGTGGACGGGACCAAGGCTCCGCAGGCAGCAGCCGTTTTCAAGTCCCTCAGCGACGAAGGCTATTTCAACGGCAAGTCATGCCACCGGCTCACCACTGCGGACCAGTTCGGCGTGCTGCAGTGCGGCTCCCCCAACGGGGACGGACAGGGCGACCCCAATTACACGTGGGGTCCGCTGGAAAACACGCCCGCAGACAACACCTACCCTGCCGGCACCATCGCCGTGGCCCGCACGGGGAACAACGCGTACGGCAACGGGACACAGTTCTTTATTGTCTACAAGGACACGGTCATTCCGGCCGATGCTGCCGGCGGCTATACCGTGGTGGGGAAGGTGACATCCGGGCTTGATGTTGTATCCAACATCGCTGCCGCAGGCATCACCCCGGGAGCCGGCGACACGGACGGCGCGCCAAAACAACCAGTCACGATAGACTCGTTCTCTCTGAAGTAGGAAGCCGGGCCGGCCAGGCCGCGGTGCAGTACGTGAGTATTTCCCTCCAAGCGAAAGACTTTTAGCGGTGACAGACAGTCAGAAATCCGACGAAACAGCAACAGACATGACCGAAGCAGCGGCTCCGGCCGAGGTTGGCGGTACTGATGCCAATGCCGGGCAGTCCCCCGTGACCCCTGAAGCCGCCGCTTCCGATGAGGGCACCGGGCAGGCTGACGAAGCCCAGGCCGCCGAAAGCCAGGCCATCGGGGACCCGGCCAGCGGGGCCCTGGCCACCGAAGACCACGGCGCTGAAGACCAGGCTGGAGGGACCGCCGCAGCGGAGACCTCCGCACCTGCCCCGGCACCGGCTCCTGCCCCCGCTCCGCGGCCGTCTGCACCGTCACCGGCAGCGTTCGCGTCGCGTCCCAAGCCTGCCGCTGCCGCTCCGGCCGCGGTTACGGCTCCGGCTGCACCTGGTACGTCCGTTGCCGAAGCCTCCAAATGGGGCCGGGTAGAGGGGGACGGACACGTCTACCTGAGCATCGACGGTGGCGAACACCCCGTGGGCCAGTACCCGGGTGTCAGCGACGACGAAGCGCTGCTCTACTTCGCGCGGAAGTACGACGACGTCGTGGCCCAGATCGTCCTGCTGGAGCAGCGGGTCAGCTCCAGGGCACCCAGCACCGACATGCAGAAGACCGTGACGCACCTGCGGGAACAGCTCGCCGAGCGCAACATGGTGGGCGACCTCCGTGCAGCGGAGGCGCGCCTGGACGCGCTGGCAGGCCAGATCACCGAGCTGGAAAAGGCCGAAAAGGCGGAGCACGACGCCGTGCGTGCCGCCGAGCTGGCAGCACGTGAAGCCATCGTCGCTGAAGCAGAGGAAATCTCCGGCCAGGATCCGGCGCAGACGCAGTGGAAGACCTCCAGCGCCCGGATGAACGAGCTCTTCGAGAACTGGAAGACGGCCCAGAAGAGCGGCGTCCGCCTGGGCCGCAGCAACGAAGATGCCCTGTGGAAGCGGTTCCGTGCCGCCCGCACCGTTTTCGACCGGCACCGCCGTGCCTATTTCTCCCAGCTGGACAGCAACAACTCTGCCGCGAAGGCCGCCAAGGAGAAGTTGATTGCCGAGGCTGAGGCGCTCTCAACATCAACCGACTGGGGCTTCGCTGCCGGTGAGTACCGCCGGCTGATGGACCAGTGGAAGGCCTCACCGCGGGCAAGCCGGAAGGACGACGACGCGCTCTGGGCAAGGTTCCGCGCCGCCCAGGACGTCTTCTTCACGTCCCGCCAGGCTGCCAACGAGGAGATCGACCAGGAGTACGCAGCAAACCTCACGGTAAAGGAGGCGCTGCTGGCCGAGGCCAATGCCATCCTGCCGGTAAAGGACCTGGCAGCGGCCAAGAAAGCCCTTCAGTCCGTTCGTGACCGCTGGGAGGAAGCCGGCAAGGTTCCCCGCGCGGACATGGGCCGGGTCGAGGCCGGGCTGCGGAAGGTTGAAGACGCCGTGCGGCACGCTGAGGAAGAGCAGTGGCAGCGGTCCAACCCCGAGCGCAAGGCACGCACCAACAGCGCGCTCTCGCAGCTGGAATCCGCAATTGCCGGGCTCCAGGAAGACCTTGCCAGGGCTGAGAAGAGCGGCGACCAGCGCAAGATCAAGGCCGCCCAGGAAGCACTCGAGGCACGCCAGGCATGGCTCGACCAGATCCAGCGTTCCGCCAGCGAGCTTGCCTGATTTTTCTGTCGTGAACTGACGGGCACAGGCCCGGTCCGGGTGTTATCCACATACTCCGGGCCGGGCCTGTGCCTGTTAACGGCGTCGGGGCAGGATGAAGGCATGGCCTCATCTCCAATCCCCTCCGCCGCCGGTCCCGGCAGGGAAGCCACCGCTGCCGGCGTACGGCCGGGCTGCCAGGCAAACGTTGGGGAGGCGGCCGCGCCGCCGCGTTTTCCCGACCTGTACGCACCCGGCGCGCCCTTCGCCGCTCCCGAGCTGCAGTCCCTGGCGGCCGACGGGCTGTTGGCCCGCTTCCACCAGCATGGCTACACCCTCCCCGGAATACCGGCATCGCCGCAGCTCCGGGCCAGGGCAGCAGCCGGAATCGTCCCGGCGGCCATACGGCAACGTGTTGTCGCCGGGCGCATGACGGCGGCCTGGATCTACGGCTGCGCAGCGGAACCGGAGAGGCTGGCGCTGCTGGTGGACGCCAAACGAAGGGTGTCCAGTCTCCGGAACACCCGGGGCTGCACGCTGCACGAAGTGAAGCTCGGGCCCTTCGATGTGATCAGCCTCGGCGGACTGATGGTCTCCAGTCCGCTGCGGACCGCACTCGATATCGCCCTGCATGTGGATGCCGAACGGGCCGTCCCCGCCCTGGCGGGATTGCTGGCCCGGCCGCAGCAGGATGTCAGGCTGCGCCTCCTGGTGCGCGCCATTGAGGCCACCCCAAGGGTCCCGCACAAGCGGGCTGCTTTGGAAAAGCTTGCCCTGCTAGCTCCGGCGCTTGTTCCCGGTGGTGCGGTAAACGTCGAAAACCCCGTCGATCCTGCGGACGGCGCTCAGGACGTGGCTGAGGTATTTGGGGTCGCCCATCTCGAAAGCGAATCTTGAAATGGCCACCCGGTCGGTGGAGGTGTGGACGCTGGCAGCAAGGATGTTGACATGGTTGTCGGACAGGACCCGCGTCACGTCCGAGAGCAGGGATTTCCGGTCCAGGGCCTCAACCTGGATTTCCACCAGGAAGACGCTCGACTGGGTGGGTGCCCAGTCCACGTCCACGATCCGGTCCGGCTGGTCCTTCAGGTCGGAGATGTTGGTGCAGTCGGTGCGGTGCACGGACACGCCGGATCCCCGGGTCACGAAGCCAAGGATCGGGTCCGGCGGAACGGGCGTGCAGCAGCGCGCCAGCTTCACCCATACATCGCCTACTCCACGGACCACGACGCCGGAGTCGGAGAAGCGGGCCTTGCTGACCTGGGTGGGGATGCTGACCTCTTCGACGTCATCATCGGCACTCTCGTTGCCGCCCAGGCTTTCAATGAGTTTCTCCATGACCGACTGGGCGGAGGTATGCCCGTCGCCCACACCGGCGTACAGGCCGGAGATGTCCGCGTACTTGAATTCCTCGGCCACGGCGGCCAGGGCCTCGTGCGTCATCAGCCGCTGCAGCGGAAGGTTCTGTTTCCGCATGGCACGGGTCAGCAGTTCCTTGCCGCGGTCAATTGCCTCTTCGCGGCGTTCCTTGCTGAACCATTGGCGGATCTTGTTGCGCGCCCTGGCGCTCTTGACGAAATGCTGCCAGTCCTGGCTGGGACCTGCCCCCTCGGCCTTGGAGGTGAAAATCTCCACCCAGTCGCCGTGGTTCAGCTCGCTGTTGAGCGGAACCAGCTTTCCATTGACCCTGGCGCCGATGGTGCGGTGGCCCACCTCGGTGTGCACGGCATAGGCGAAGTCCACGGGAGTCGATCCTGCCGGGAGCGCCATGACTTCGCCCTTGGGCGTAAACACGAACACTTCGCGCGCATTGATTTCGAAACGCAGTGAGTCCAGGAACTCGCCGGGATCGGACGTTTCCTGCTGCCAGTCCACCAGTGAGCGCAGCCACCCCATGTCTCCGTCGCGCGGGCTTCCGGGACCGACGGCGGTGCGGTTGGGCTGGTCCTTGTATTTCCAGTGCGCCGCAACACCGTACTCCGCCCGGCGGTGCATTTCGTGCGTGCGGATCTGGATTTCCACCGGCTTGCCGCCGGGGCCAATCACCGTGGTGTGCAGGGACTGGTACATGTTGTACTTGGGCATCGCGATGTAGTCCTTGAACCTGCCGGGCAGGGGGTTCCAGCGCGAGTGCAGGGTGCCCAGGGCGGCGTAGCAGTCCCGGACCGAGTCCACCAGGACGCGGACGCCCATGAGGTCGTTGATGTCGTCGAAGTCCTTGTCGCGGACAATCATCTTTTGGTAGATGGAGTAGTAGTGCTTGGGCCTGCCGGTGATGGTGGCTTTAATCCGGGCAGCGCGCAGGTCCTCAGTGATCTGGTCACGGATGACACCCAGGCTCTTCTCCCGCTCCGGCGTCCTGTCCCCCACCATCCGCACGATCTCTTCGTACACCTTGGGGTAGAGCGCAGCGAAGGACAGGTCCTCAAGTTCCCACTTAATGGTGTTCATGCCCAGCCGGTGCGCCAGCGGCGCGAAGATCTCCAGGGTTTCGCGGGCCTTGCGGGCGGACGATTCAGCCGACACGAAGCGCCAGGTGCGGGCATTGTGCAGCCGGTCCGCCAGCTTGATCATCAGGACCCGGATGTCCTTGGCCATGGCCACGACCATTTTGCGGACCGTCTCGGACTGTGCGGCCTCGCCAAAGCTGACCTTGTCGAGCTTGGTGACGCCGTCCACCAGCATGGCCACTTCCGGCCCGAAGTCCCGTTTCAGGTCCGCCAGGGTATAGGGAGTGTCCTCGACCGTGTCGTGGAGCAGGGCGGCTGCCAGTGTGGTGCCGCTGAGGCCCAGTTCCGCAAGGATGGTGGCCACAGCCACCGGGTGGGTGATGTACGGATCCCCGCTCTTGCGCTTTTGCCCGCGGTGGCTGCGCTCGGCGACGTCGAACGCACGCTGGATGAGGTCGAAGTCCTCTTTGGGGTTGTTGGCGCGTACGGTCCGCAGCAGCGGCTCAAGGATGGGTGAGTATGTGGCGGTTCCGCGTCCGGTCAGGCGGGCAAGCCGGGAGCGTGTGCGCTCCCTGCGGCCGGGAAACGTGGGGCGGGATCCTGAGTTATCGACAGGTACCAATGAGCCCGGGCGCGCAGAAGGTGCCGCACCGGCTTGCATGCCGGCAGGATTTTTTTCCTCCTGTGCCGTTGGCGCTGACGCCGAACGTTCTTCCAATGAAGTACCCCTCACCACCGTCTTAATTACCCCAGTCTATTCCTCCGGGCAGCGACTTTTATAACCGGGCCTTCACACCCAAAGGCCGGGCGGCGCAAAGTACGCGCCGCCCGGCCTTTGGGTGGTTTAAAGCTGCCGGTGGTTGCTGATCAGGCCTTGGCCGGCGATGCCGGAACTGCCCGTTCAGCTGCACCTGCGCGGCGCTGCTCAACACGCCTTGCCTGCTTCACCAACTCCGGTTCGCCCTGGCGGAGCCAGGCGTACATCGGCGCCGCCACGAAGATGGTTGCCGCTGTACCGATGAGGATTCCGACGAACAGTGCCAGGGACAGGTCACGCAGGGTTCCTGCGCCCAGGAGGCCGGCACCAATGAACAGGATGGCGCCCACGGGAAGGATGGCCACCATCATGGTGTTGATGGAGCGCACCAGCGTCTGGTTGACGGCAAGGTTGACTTCCTCGCCGAAGGTCCGGCGCGTGGACGCGTCGATCCCGGCCGTGTTTTCGCGGATCTTGTCGAAAACCACCACGGTGTCATACAGCGAGTAGCTGAGGACGGTGAGGAACCCGATGATGGCCGAGGGGGTGACCTCGAAATCGCTGAGGGCATAGACCCCGGCCGTGATGAACATGGTGACGGCCATGCCGGCCAGCGCCGAGAGGGACATCTTCCAGGTACGGAAGTACAGGGCCATCAGCAGGGCCGCGAGCAGCACGAATACTCCCAGGCCGATCAGTGCCTGCTTGGTCACGTCTGCACCCCAGGTGGGCCCGACGAACGTGGAGGTCACCTCGTTGTCGGTAACGCCGTAGGCGGTGGTGAGGCCCTCCTTGATCCGGAGGGTCTCGTCATCCGTCAGTTTGTCGGTCTGGATGCGCATGGTGTTGCCGGCCACGTTGGCTACCCGCGGAACACTGCCTGACACCACATCAGTCACGGCCTTCTCACCGATGGAGGCATCGGTGGTCTTGACGTTGGACACGGTGAATTCGGAGCCGCCGCGGAATTCGATGCCGAGGTTGAAGCCGCCCTTGGCCACCGGGATAAGGATGGACAGGGTCACGCCCACCGCGGCGATGATGAACCAGATCTTCTTGGCGCCGACGAAGTCGTAGGAGCGCTTCCCGGTGTAGAGCTCGTTGCCGAAAGTAGCGAAGCCTGACATTACTTGTTCTCCTTCGCGGAGGTCTTGGACGAACCAGCCAACTGTTCCTGCTTCTCTGCCAGGCGCCGCTCGGCGATGGTCATGCGGCGCTCGGCCTCGGCAGCCGCCCCTGTGTTCTTGGTGCGGACCACCACGGGCTTGTCCTCCGGGGTGCGGACGCGTCCGGCGCCGCGGTACAGCGGGACGGCACCAAGCCGTTCGGGGTCGAGGCCGGAGAACTTGTGGCCTTCACCGAAGAACCGGGTACGGGCCAGGAGCTGCAGCGTGGGGTGGGTGAACATGAACACCACGATGAGGTCGGCGATGGCGGTCAGGCCCAGGGTGAAGGCGAAGCCGCGGACGTTGCCCACTGCCACGAAGTACAGGACCAGTGCGGCCAGGAGGTTGACGGCCTTGGAGGCGAGGACGGTGCGCTTGGCGCGCTTCCAGCCGTTTTCGACGGCGGATACCAGGCCGCGCCCTTCACGCAGTTCATCCCTGATGCGTTCAAAGTAGACGATGAAGGAGTCTGCCGTCTGGCCGATGGCCACGATGATGCCGGCCACGCCGGCCAGTGACAGCCGGTAGTTCTCCGTCCAGCCCAGGATCGCGATGGCCAGGTACGTCAGGGCACCGGCCACCACCAGCGATGCGATGGTGACGAAGCCCAGGGCACGGTACTGGAACAGCGAGTAGACCACCACGAGCAGGAGCCCGATCAGGCCGGCCAGCAGGCCCATGCGCAGCTGTTCGCCACCGAGCGTGGCGGAAATCTGCTGCTCGCTCTGGATGTCGAAGCTGATGGGAAGGGCGCCGAACTTCAACTGGTCGGAGAGTGCCTTGGCCGTCTTCTCATTGAAGCCACCGGTAATCTGCGGACGGCCGTCAGTGATGACAGCCAGGGAACGCGGGGCGGAGATGACCTGGTCATCCAGCACAATGGCGAACTGGGACTTGGGGTCGGTGCCCGACTGGCCGCCGGCTGCCACGTAGAACTGGTTGAGCCGTTCGGTGACCTCTTTGAACTTGGCTGTACCCTCGGCGTCGAACTGGATGTTGACGGCCCATTCATTGGTGACAGCCCCCTGTGCGCCCTGCTGCAGCTGGAAGGACGAGGTGACGATGTTGCTGCCCTTCACCTCCACGGGACCCAGGATGTATTTGATGGCCGGCGACTTGTCCGTGGCCGGCTCGCAGGTCACCAGCGGCTTGGTGGGATCCGACCGCTGGGCTTTCTCCGCAGCGGCACTGTTGCAGTCGAGCGCCTCGAACTGCTTGTAGATCTCGGGCGTGATCCAGTTGGTGTCACTGCTGTTGGCAGGCTCGGCGGTCGGCTTGGGCAGCTGGTCCTCCGGCGTCTGCGACTCGGCAGGAACTGCTGCGCCGTCGCCATTGAGGAGGACAGGGCGGAAGTTCATGTCCGCCGAGGCCTGGATCAGGTTGCGCGTCTCGGCAGAGGGTGTGCCGGGAAGGCTGACCACCACGTTGCGCCCTGACTGGGTGCTGATTTCCGCCTCGGAGACGCCGGAACCGTCAACGCGCTGGCGGATGATCGCCACCGCCTGGTTGAGCTGCTGTTCGTTGATGTCCGAACCGCCCTCCACCTTCGGGGCCAGGATCATCTGGGTGCCGCCCTCGAGGTCCAGCGCCAGCTTGGGTGCCCAGCTGGCCTGTCCGGCAATGGTGCCGCCGGCCAGGACGGCGGTCAGCGCTGCCAGGATTACACCAAGCCAGACCAGGACGCGGAGCCCTGGTTTCTTGCGGCCAGTTCGTGCCATTGTCGATCTTTCTCTTGTTCGCGGAGAAACCGCCGGAGCGGGCTGCTGCCTGCGCCGGCGGTGGTCCGCAGCGGTAGAGGGAGGAAGGGGCCAGCGGGCCTAGCTGTCCTTTTTGCCCTCGTCGTTGAGGCGCTTCAGGGTTTCCTCGGGAGTCTCGGCACCTGTTGCGGTGCTTCCGGACTCCGGGGTGGTGAGGGAGGACGCATCATCCGGAACCACCGGGGAGGCGTCAGCCGGCTGGGCGGCGGATTCTGCCACCGGCTCAACGACCTTGGTGACGGCCTGGCGGTGCACAGTGGCCAGGTTGCCGGGGGAAAGTTCAAGGGTGACCTTGTTCTCGGCCTCGTCGATGTCCACGATCCGGCCGAAAAGGCCAAAGCTGGTCATGACCTCCACGCCCGGGGCAAACTTCGACTGGAGCTCTGCCTGCTGCTGCTGCGTCTTCTTGTTGCGGCGGAACATCATGAAGATGAATACGCCGAGCATGACGAACAGGAGAATTGACATTGGATCCAAGGGGAATTCCGTTCTTTAGCGTGGTGTAGCTGGGTTTTCCGGCGACGTTGGCTTCGCTTCGGCCGGGGCGGGTTTGCGGTGCAGGCAGAACGCCTGACATGTTCCTTCCCCAAGCGACGGGGGCGTCAGGGCCACCCGCGAAACAAAGACCCGAACGTGCCGGGCGTCATACCAGTCTAAAGGGAAAAGCTGAAGGGAGCCTGCTATTGGCTCTCCGGGGCCCAGTCCCCCGCCGCGGCATCGCCCCCGGCGGGCTCGAAAAGGTCCAGTTGCTCCTGCGCGAAGACGCCGGACGGGATGGCATAGCCCAGGTGCGTCCATGCCGGTGCCATGGCAATCCTGCCGCGGGGCGTACGGCCCAGCAGGCCCTCCCGGACCAGGAACGGTTCGGCGACTGTCTCAACGGTTTCGGTTTCTTCACCGACGGCGATGGCGAGGGTGGACAGTCCGACCGGACCGCCGCCGAACTTGGTGATGAGTGCGTCGAGGACGGCCCGGTCCAGCCGGTCCAGACCCTTTTTGTCCACCTCATACATGTCCAGGGCAGCGGACGCGGTCCTGGCGTCGATTTGTTCGACGCCGTGCACCAGCGCCCAGTCCCGGACGCGCCGCAACAGCCGGTTGGCAATACGGGGAGTGCCGCGGGAACGGCCGGCGATTTCGGCGAAGCCGGCCGAGTTGACCTTCAGGTCCAGCAGTCCGGCAGAACGCCGCAGCACCAGTTCCAGCTCCGGAACCGAGTAGAACTCGAGGTGCCCGGTGAAGCCGAACCGGTCGCGCAGCGGTCCCGGCAGCAGTCCCGCGCGGGTGGTGGCGCCCACCAGGGTGAACGGCGGCAGCTCGAGCGGGATGGCGGTGGCACCGGCCCCTTTGCCCACCACGATGTCAACGCGGAAGTCCTCCATTGCCATGTAGAGCATTTCCTCTGCAGGCCGGGACATGCGGTGGATCTCGTCCAGGAACAGGACCTCGCCCTCAGAGAGCGAGGACAGGATTGCTGCGAGGTCGCCGGCGTGCTGGATGGCAGGTCCGCTGCTGAGGCGCAGCGGCGCGTTCATCTCGGCGGCAACGATCATCGCCAGGGTGGTCTTGCCCAGGCCGGGCGGCCCGGAGAACAGCACGTGGTCGGCAGTCCGTCCGCGCATCCGGGACGCCTGGAGCACCAGCGACAGCTGCTTGCGCACCCGGTGCTGGCCAACGAAGTCGTCAAGGTTCTTGGGCCTGAGCGCCGCCTCAATGGCACGCTCCTCCGGCTCCTCCCCCGCTGCGACCAGGGACGGTTCAGCCACGGGTGCCTACGCGGTTGCCTGCCCGGGCGCCGTCCTGGCCCAGCCAGCGGAGGGTGGTGCGCAGGATTTCGGGCACGTTGCCGCGGAAGGACACTTCCGGGTCCTCCGCAAGGGCTTTGTCGATGCTGGTGGAGGCGTCCTTTTCGGACCAGCCCAGGCTGGTCATGGCGGCCACCACCTGGGGCTTCCAGGCAGCTTCTGCGGGCGTGGCGGCACCGGGGGCCGCGGCGGTTCCGTGCGGGACGAGCTTTCCAGCCAGCTCCAGCACTATCCTGCCAGCCACCTTGGGGCCGATTCCGGGGACCTTCGTGAAGGTCTTGCTGTCCCCTGTGTGCGCGGCAACCCTGATTGCTTCGGGATCGTGGACGGCCAGGACTGCAAGCGCAAGCCGGGGACCGACGCCGCTGACACTCAGCAGGATGTCGAAGACCTCGCGTTCGTCGTCGGAGGCGAAGCCAAAGAGCGTCAGCGAGTCTTCCCGCACGATCAGGGAGGTGAACAGCTGGCCTTGTTCACCCACGTGCAGCCTGCTGAGCGTCTGGGGCGTGGCGTTGACGCTCATCCCGGCACCGTTGAGGTCTATCACGGCCGTGGACAGGCCAACATGCGCTACGGTTCCGCGGAGGAAACTGATCAAGGCCGGGCTCCCGTTGTACCGCCGGCCTCACAGTGAGGGCCCGGCTATCCGAACATATTTACGAATACCCTAGCAAGCAGCAGGGACAATCAGCGTGCACGGCGCGCCTTCGCCTCCGCCTCGGCCCATGCCCGCTGCGCGGGAGTCAGGGATGAACTGCCGGGACCCGTGGTGGCCACGGCCGCGCCGCTTCCGGCCCGCCACGCGTGCGTGATGGCCAGCGCCAGCGCGTCGGCGGCGTCGGCCGGACGCGGCGGCGCGTCAAGGCGGAGGATCTTGGTGACCAGCTTGGTCACGGCGTCCTTGTTGGAGGACCCGCTCCCGGTCACGGCGGCCTTGACCTCTGATGGCGTGTGCAGCGCCACCGGAATTCCCCGGCGGGCCGCCGCAGCGATGACCACGCCGGAAGCCTGGGCTACGCCCATCACCGTGCTGACGTTGAGCTGGGAAAAGACGCGTTCGACGGCGAGGACGTCCGGCTCGTAGCGGTCAAGCCATTCGTCAATTGCCGTGGCGATCACCAGCAGGCGCCGGTCCAGCGTCTCCTCAGGGGACGTGCCTACCACGCCGACGGCCACCATGCTGGCCCGCCGGTTCCGCTCAACATCCACCACGCCAATGCCGCACCGGGTGAGGCCGGGATCAACGCCGAGGACGCGGAGTGTCACCCGGCCCCCATCGAAGTGCCCGGCACAGCCTCCGGGGACGCACTAGCCGGCAAGGCGGGACGTCACTCGGATTCCAGGGCGGCCTGGACTTCGTCGCTGAGGTCGGCGTTGCTGTACACGTTCTGGACGTCGTCGAGGTCCTCGAGGGCGTCGGCAAGCTTCAGGAACTTGCGGGCGCCGTCCACATCCAGCTCAACCTGCATTGAGGGCACGAACTCAACTTCGTCGGTGTCGTACTCGATGCCGGCTTCCTTGAGTGCTTCGCGGATGGCGGGAAGATCTCCCGGCTCCGAATGGATCTCGAAGGTCTCGCCGTTGTCCTTGACTTCCTCCGCGCCTGCGTCGAGGACGGCCATCAGGACGTCGTCCTCGCTCAGGCCGTTCTTGGGCAGGTTCACAACACCCTTGCGGGTGAAGAGGTAGCTGACGGAGCCCGGGTCCGCGATGGTGCCGCCGTTGCGGGAGATGGCCAGCCTTACTTCGGAAGCCGCCCGGTTCTTGTTGTCGGTAAGGCACTCGATCAGCAGGGCTGAGCCCTGGGGCCCGCGGGCCTCGTACATGATTTCGGTGTAGTCCACCACTTCACCGGTGAGCCCGGCGCCGCGCTTGATGGCGCGGTCAATGTTGTCGTTGGGGACGGACGTTTTCTTGGCCTTGGTAACGGCCAGTTCCAGGCCGGGGTTGCCGGCGAGGTCCGGTCCACCCATCCGGGCGGCAACTTCGATGTTCTTGATCAGTTTGGCAAACGACTTTGCGCGGCGGCTGTCAATGATCGCCTTTTTGTGCTTGGTCGTTGCCCATTTGGAGTGGCCTGACATGCTTTACGCTTCTCCTCTGATCATGCGGATAAAAAGTTCGTGTACGCGTTTCTCGCCGGTCACTTCCGGGTGGAAGGAGGTGGCCAGCAGCTGGCCGGAACGCACTGCGACAATTCTAGCCGTCCCGGGCAGCGCTGCGGCGTGGGACGCCTGGCCGGGGTCCGCCGGTTCCACCTGCGCCAGGACCTCCACGTCCGCACCGACCCGCTCCACCCACGGACCGCGGATGAAGACAGCGTGCACGGGTGCCACGCCTGATTCCGTGGCGCTGAATTCCAGGCCCTTGAACTCCAGATCGGTTTCGAAGGACTCGCGCTGCCGGCCAAAGGCGTTGCGGCGGACGGTGATGTCCAGGCCGCCGAACGTCTGCTGGGGGGCGCCCGAAAGATCGGTGGCAGGATCGGCGATGTCCGAGGCAAGCAGGATCATCCCTGCGCAGGAGCCATAGACCGGCAGTCCCTCGGCGATGTACTTCCGGAGCGGGTCTGCAAGGTCGAAGGCCCTCGCCAGCTTGTCGATGGTGGTGGATTCGCCACCGGGAATGATAAGGCCGTCCAGGCCGTCCAGCTCCTCCGGGCGGCGGACAGCCACACCCTGCGCGCCGGTGGCTTCGGCGGCGCGGAGGTGTTCGCGGAAGTCTCCCTGGAGGGCCAGGACGCCAATCCGCAGGCCTGAGCCCACGCGCGCAGGAGCAGCAGAGGGGGGATTCGTCATCCCTCCAGCATACGGGCCCTCCCTCCATGGCTGCTGCCACTCGGAGGCCCCGGCAAAGGTTGCATGCCGCTGCTGGGATATATTCAAAACATGGTCTTCTTCAGTGTTCCGCTCGGCAAGCTGGTCCGCAGGGTGTCCCGGCTGCGGGGCGGCGGGTCCGCACTTCCAGGACTGGTGGTCGAGAAAATCGATCCCGGCTTCATGCGGCGGACGCTCACCACGCTGCCCCATGGTGTGGCGGTGGTCAGCGGTACCAACGGCAAGACGACCACCACCAAGATGGTGGTCGAACTGCTGGAGAGCCAGGGCCTGAAGGTCTTCACGAACCGGACCGGCAGCAACTTCACCCGGGGCGTGGCGGCGGCCCTCCTCGGCGAGGTGGACTGGCGCGGCAGGCTGGACGCGGACGTCGCGGTGCTGGAACTGGACGAAGCCCATGCGGTCCATTTCGTGAACAGCGTCCCGCCCCGCTACTGCCTCTTGCTGAACGTTCTGCGTGACCAACTGGACCGTTTCGGCGAGATCGACAAAACGGCACAGCTCCTGCAGCACATCGCTTCCAAGACCACAGGAACCGTGGTCCTGAACCGCGAGGACCCCCGCGTTGCCAGGATCGCGGATACACTGACCGGCCAGGAGGTCAAGTACTTCGGCCTTGACGACTCCCTGCTGGGCAC
Organism: Arthrobacter sp. SDR-2R; assembly: GCF_057747955.1. NCBI lineage: Bacteria > Bacillati > Actinomycetota > Actinomycetes > Micrococcales > Micrococcaceae > Arthrobacter > Arthrobacter sp. SDR-2R. The sequence goes on along the minus strand of NZ_CM173231.1, from coordinate 2,508,979 downwards.
CTTTCCCAATGACGACGACATGCGTGCCGCTCCGGGGAGCCCCGCGCCGGCGGGCCTGCAGGAAAAGCCGGCAGCCGACGTCGTGCTCCGCAAAGTGGGCGCGGACAGCGCCGAGTTTGAGTACGACGGCGGGACGGTCACCACGGCGATGAAGCTGCGCGGCGTCTACAACATCTTTAACGCCGCTGCTGCGCTGACGCTGGCCCGCAGCATCTGCGGCGGTGGCGCCGCCACCGCCGACCACGCCACTTTGCTGGACGCGCTGTCCCGGGTGGCGCCGGCCTTCGGCCGCGGCGAAAGCCTCACCGTGGACGGCCAGCCGCTGGACCTGGTGCTGGTGAAGAACCCCAGCGGTTTCCGGCTGGGACTGAAATCCTTCCCCGCCGCCGGGTACGCCACCATGATCGCCATCAACGACAACTACGCGGACGGGCGGGACATGTCCTGGCTGTGGGACGTGGAATTTGATTCCCTGCGCGGGGCGGGGGTGGAAATGATAAGCGGGTCGCGCGCCTACGACATGGCGCTGCGGCTCCAGTACGACGACGTCCAGGTCGGAGCGGTGCAGACCGACATCCCGGCCGCCCTGGCAGCCTTTATCCGGGAAGGCCAGGGCAAACCCAAACGGATTTTCTGCACCTACACCGCTATGCTGGCCATCCGCCGCGAGCTGTCCAAAATCACCACCGTGGAGGTTGTCTCGTGAATCCTGCAGAAGCAGCGACGGCCGGCGGCCAGTCCAAGGGCACCCTCCGGGTGGTGCAGCTGTACCCGCGCGACATGAACATCTACGGCGACTGGGGCAATGCCCTGGTCCTGCAGCGCCGCATTTCCTGGCACGGGTACACCCCTGAACTGCTTGAATACAACGTGGGCGATCCTTTTCCCGAGGGCGTGGACATCATTGTCGGCGGCGGCGGGCAGGACAGCGGGCAACTGGTGATCCAGGACGACCTGCAGGCCCGGGCCGGCCAGCTCAAGGAGCTGGCCGAGGATGGTGCGCCGATGCTGGTCATTTGCGGGCTGTACCAGCTTTTTGGCCGGTTCTTCAAAACCCGCACCGGCGCTGTCATCCCGGGCATCAGCATCCTGGACGTGGAAACCCACGGCACAGATGAGCGCCTGATCGGCAACGTCAAAGTCTCAACCAATGAGTTCGGCGACGTCCTCGGCTACGAAAACCACAGCGGCCAAACCACGCTGGGCAGCGGTGTGCAGCCACTCGGTACCGTGGCCAAGGGAACGGGTAACAACAGCAACGACGGCCACGAAGGGGCCCGCTACCGCAACATCGTGGCCAGCTACCTGCACGGCTCGCTGCTGCCGAAGAACCCCGCCATCGCCGACTTCCTCATCCGCACCGCAGCGGAGCGCAAGTTCGGCAGCTTCTCCCCCGGCAACCCGGACGACACCTTTGCCGTCCTGGCCCGGGAGCACGCTGCCCGCCGGCCGCGCTGACCAAAAAGACTACTGACCCGGGTTAACGGCAGAGGTGCAGCATCCCGGTCAACGCCACTGGAAGTACTCCCGGTGGATGTTGGCCCGGCGGACGCCGGCGGCCCGGAAGGCTTTGCGGAACTGCCGCAGCATGGGATCCGGTCCGCCCATGAAAACCGACAGCTGGCGTGGTTCGGTTCCCACTGCGGCCAGGACTGCCTCCGGGGTGAGCCGGCCATCCGCCTCGGTGTCCACCAGATGGACCGTGAGCCGTGGCTGATTCCAGGCGGCGGCAGTGATCTCGTCGGCAAAGGGCGACGGACCTGCCGAGGTCACGAAGAAGTGGACGTCTTCGTGGAGCTCCCCGTCCAGTGACCGCAGCCAGCTGAGGAAGGGCGTGATTCCCACACCGCCGGCGATCCAGGCCTGATGGGACGTGCCGCGGTGCCGGTCAAAGCGTCCGTAGGGTCCACCGACCACGGCCGGCATCCCCGGCTGGACCACGTCCGGAAGCCTGGCTGTATGGTCGCCCAGCGCCTTGACCGTGATGCTGATTCCACCTTCCTCTGCCGGTCCCGAGATGGAGAATGGGTGCCGCTGCCAGCCCTCTGCTGTTTCCAGGTAGACCATGGCGAACTGGCCCGGCCTGAAATCCAGCGGCCGGCCCAGGGGACGGAGCGCCACTTCCACCAGGTCCGGCGCAACGGGCCGGACGGACGCAACCTGGTAGTCGTGGTGCGGCAGGAAATGCCGCGACAGCAGCTCGCGGTAGGCGTAGAACCCCAGTCCCGTCCCGCCGATAACCACGTAACTCCACCTGAGCGCGGGCACGGCCTCAAACGCGCTGGCGTCGAGCAGGCCGTGCAGGAAGCCGGCGGCCAGGAACAAGCCGGTCAGCCGGTGGAAGCCCCGCCACCGCTCGTAGCCACCCAGCACGCGGGCCGCCATTTGGACCGGCCGGGTTCCAAGAGATGCCAGGACCAGGCGGCGGAGAGGTGCGGGAAGCATCGTCCGCCAGCGCGGCAGGACTGCCCACACCATCAACGCGGCCAGGCCGCTGATGGCAACCACTGCCAACGTCTTGCCCAGGCTGGTTGCTCCCGGATTGGCGGCAAGTTCAATATGCGGCAGCAACAGGATGGTTGCCATAATTGCCGCCCTGCGGTGCCAAATGGCGGCGTGGTCAATGCCACCAAAAATCGGCTCGACGTGAGGGAGGGTGCTGACCAGGATCAGCGCGATCGAATACAACAAGACGGACTCGCCACCGAAGAGCTGCCCAACGTGCCCCAGGACAGGTTCGCCGGCAGGGCGTGCCAGTAACCAGAAGACGCCGTACACCGCCACCAGCACCGTGATGGCGCCGGGCCCCAGCCATCGGAACGGAATGCCCAGGAAGTCGGTCCCGGGCCTGCTGCCAACCTTGGTCATGGGCCACGGTCCCTTCGTCATCGCCCTGCCTTTTGCGCGTGCCATGCAGGTCGCGTCGATTGCGGCCCGTGCCGGGCCCCATAGCGGCAATTGTAGGGACACAGGCTGGGAGCGCATCCTCCATCCCCCGATTGAGAAGCGTGCCCCGCTGTGAAAGGTTTACCCCATGACGAACCCGCTCCTTTCCGCCAGTCCCCTGCCCTACGGCCTTCCACCGTTCCAAACCATCGCCGTGGAGCAGTACCGTGAAGCCATCAACGCAGGGTTGTCCGCGCACCTGGACGAGATCGGGGCCATCGCCGGCAACGCCCAGCCCGCGACATTCGAGAACACGGCCCTGGCCATGGAACGTTCCGGGCAGTTGCTGAACCGGTCAGCCGCGGCGTTCTTCACCCTGGTGTCGGCAGATGCGTCGCAGGAAATCCGGGAGCTGGAGACGGAACTGTCCCCGCGCTTCCAGGCCCACCAGGACGAGGTGTACCTCAACAGGGCCTTGTTCGAACGCTTCGCCGCCATCGATACGGACACTTGCGATCCCGAGTCGGCCCGCCTGGTGGAGGAATACCTCAAAGAGTTCCGCCAGTCAGGCATCCAGCTGGATGCGCCGGGCCAGGAGCGGCTGCGCGCCATCAACGCCGAACTGGCGCGCCTGGGCACCGAGTTCGGCCAGCGGGTCAAGGAAGGAATGAAGTCCGCCGCACTGCTGCTGGATGACGCGGGCGACCTGGCGGGGCTGCCGGCCGACGACGTCGCCAGCGCAGCGGTTGCAGCCCGCGCCGCCGGACACGACGGCAAATACCTGCTCACCCTGATCCAGCCCGGCAACCAGCCTGCCCTCGCCGCACTCGAGAACCGTGACGTCCGCCGTCGCCTGTTCGAAGCCTCCGTGGCGAGGGGCAGTGACGGCGGCAGCCTGGATGTCCTGGACCTGGCCCGGGACATGGCCGGGCTGAGGGCGGAGAAGGCACGGCTGCTGGGGTTCGCCAACTATGCCGAACTTGTGGTTGACCGGCAGACGGCGCCGGACTTCGAAGCGGTCCGGACCATGTTGGGCCGGATGGCGCCGGCCGCCATCCGCAATGCCGACGCCGAGGCGGCGGCGCTGGCCGGGGTTGCCGGCCACCCGCTGGAAGCGTGGGACTGGGCCTACTACTCGGCCAAGGTGCGGCGGGAAAAGTACGACGTCGACGAACAGGCGCTCCGGCCCTACTTTGAACTCAACCGCACCATTAACGACGGCGTGTTTTTTGCGGCCACATCCCTGTACGGCATCACCTTCCACGAGCGGACCGACCTCCACGGCTACCACCCTGACGTGCGTATCTGGGAGGTCCGCCACGAGGACGGCTCCGCCCTGGGGCTGTTCCTGGGCGACTACTACGCGCGCGAAACGAAGCGCGGCGGCGCCTGGATGAACTCGCTCGTGGACCAATCGGCGCTGCTGGGCACCCGGCCCGTGGTGATCAATACCCTGAATATTTCCAAGCCGCCCGCGGGCGAACCGACGCTTCTCACCCTGGACGAACTGCGGACCCTTTTCCACGAGTTTGGCCACGCGCTGCACGGACTGTTGTCGAGCGTTACCTATCCGCGCTTTTCAGGCACCGCGGTGCCGCGGGATTTCGTGGAGTACCCGTCGCAGGTGAATGAAATGTGGATCATGTGGCCGGATGTACTGTCCAACTACGCACGCCACCACATCACCGGCGAGCCGCTGCCGCAGGACATCGTGGACCGGCTGGAGGAATCCCGGCTCTGGGGCGAGGGATTCGCCACCACCGAATACCTGGGAGCTGCCCTTCTTGACCTGGCGTGGCATGTGCTGGAACCGGGCGGTGCCCCTGACGATGTGCTGGAGTTTGAGGCCAAGGCCCTGGCTTCCGCCGGGATCGCCCATCGCCTGATTCCGCCCCGGTACCGCACCGGGTACTTCCAGCACATCTTCGCCGGGGACGGATACGCGGCGGGCTACTACTCCTATATCTGGAGCGAAGTATTGGACGCAGAGACCGTTGACTGGTTCAAGGAGAACGGCGGCCTAACCAGGGCGAACGGCGAACGCTTCCGGCAGGAGTTGCTCTCCCGGGGCAACAGCCGCGACCCGCTGGAATCCTTCCGCATCGTGAGGGGCCGCGACGCACAGCTGGACCCCCTGCTAAGGCGCCGCGGCCTGGAGTAACCCCCTGACCTTAAAGAAGTACGACGCCGGTCCCCCACCGAAAGAAGGTGAGGAACCGGCGTCGTCATTACTTAGGTGAGGCGACCACCAGCGACAGGCGGGGGTGATCCGGCAGCACGCGTAAAAGGGGCCCCGCGCCCCGACCAGCGACAAAGCCGCCAAACGAGGCGCGGGGAATAGCGTGCAGAGGATCAGCGCCGCCAGGCGCCCAAAGAGGACGCGAGGAGGGAGTTACCAGCCGCGTTCGGCGAGGCGGTGCGGCTGGGGGATCTCGTCGACGTTGATGCCCACCATGGCTTCGCCGAGGCCGCGGGAGGCCTTGGCGATGACGTCGGGGTCGTCGAAGAAGGTGGTGGCCTTGACGACGGCGGCCGCGCGCTGGGCGGGGTTGCCGGACTTGAAGATGCCGGAGCCGACGAAGACGCCGTCGGCACCGAGCTGCATCATCATGGCGGCGTCAGCGGGTGTGGCGATGCCGCCGGCGGTGAACAGGACGACGGGTAGCTTGCCGGCGGCGGCAACTTCCTTGACCAGTTCATACGGGGCCTGCAGTTCCTTGGCCGCGACGTAGAGCTCGTCCTCGGGCAGGGAGGACAGCCGGGCGATCTCGGAGCGGATCTTGCGCATGTGCCCGGTGGCGTTGGAGACGTCGCCGGTGCCGGCTTCGCCCTTGGAGCGGATCATGGCCGCGCCCTCGTTGATGCGGCGCAGGGCCTCACCGAGGTTGGTGGCGCCACAGACGAAGGGAACCTTGAAGTTCCACTTGTCGATGTGGTTGATGTAGTCGGCGGGGGTCAGGACCTCGGACTCGTCGATGTAGTCGACACCAAGGGACTGCAGGACCTGGGCCTCGACAAAGTGGCCGATGCGGGCCTTGGCCATGACCGGGATGGACACGGCATCAATGATCTGGTCGATCATGTCGGGATCGGACATGCGGGACACGCCGCCCTGGGCACGGATATCGGCCGGAACACGCTCCAGCGCCATGACTGCCACGGCACCGGCGTCTTCGGCGATGCGGGCCTGCTCGACGTTGACGACGTCCATGATGACGCCGCCCTTGAGCATCTCGGCCATGCCACGCTTCACGCGGCTGCTGCCCGTGACGCTGTTCGCGGACGAACCGGCCTCGTTGCTTACATCAGGTGTAGACACAAAAACCCCTATGGGTAGACAGATGATCTTCGCCGGGCATGCGGCGGCAGCTGCCGGAGGTGCACGCACGGATTGCCGGGTCGCTTGACCGGGCACTTATATACTAGTCCCCCGCCGCACGGCAGGCTTAATCATGTCTAATCTGCGGGCGTGGGCTCTGCCAATGCCTGCCGGCGTACCGAGACAACGCGCTGAACGACGGTGATGAGGCTGGCCGCCGCCAGGAGGACCAGTGTGACCAGGAGCACCACCGGCGGGAGGCCCAGGCCGGTCAGGCCGGTCACCACCAGGATGGATACCAGGCGTTCCGCCCGCTCGGCGATCCCCACGTTGGCCGTGAAGCCCAGCGACTCCGCCTTCGCCCGGGCGTAGGAGACAACCATGCCCAGGACAAGGCAGAGCAGGGCGGCCACGGCGATGGCCATGTTGTTGCCGCCGGTGAAGAACCAGACGGACACCCCGGCGAAGAGGGCACCGTCGGCAACCCGGTCCAGGGTGGAGTCGAGGAAGTTCCCCCAGCGGCTCTTCACACCCTGCATCCGGGCCATGATGCCGTCCAGGACGTCCGAGAAGATGAAAGCAGTGATGAAGAGCGTGCCCCAGAAGAGCTGCCCCAGCGGGTAGAAGCCCAGGCTTCCGGCCGCAACACCTGCAGTTCCGAGGATGGTTACCGCATCCGGGGAGACACCGATCTTCAGGAGCCAGCGGGCCAGCGGGGTGAACAGTGCGGTGAAAAAACCGCGGGCATGCCTATTCAGCATCCGACTCCCCGGGCCAGGCTTCGGCCACTTGTCTCCGGACCTCGTCAAGGGTCTGGGTGATGGCCTTGGTTTGGGCGATGATGGGGAAGAAATTGCCGTCCCCGCCCCACCGCGGAACGATGTGCTGGTGCAGGTGCGCCGAGATGCCGGCTCCGCCCACAACCCCTTGGTTCATGCCCAGGTTGAAGCCGCCGGGATTGGACACCTTGCGCAGGACCCGCATTGCCGTCTGGGTTAGGTCGGCAAACTCGGCGGTTTCTTCGACCGTGAGGTCCGTGTAGTCCGGAATATGCCGGTACGGACACACCAAAAGGTGCCCGGGATTGTAGGGGAACAGGTTCAGCACCACGTAGCAGGTCCGGCCGCGGTAGACGATGAGCGCCTCTTCGTCGGTGCGGGCGGGGCCCACGCAGAACGGGCAGTCGTTCTCATTCTTGAACTGGTGCTGCCCGCCCTTGATGTAGGCCATCCGGTGCGGAGTCCACAGGCGCTGGAAGGCGTCGGGGACACCGGCGAGGGCGAAGTCGTCGGTAACGCCGGCATCGCCTGGATATCCTGCGCCTGTGTTCTCCTGCACTGTGCTGCTTCCGTTCGCTAGCTGGTCCGGTTGCGGACGGCGTCGGTGATCCGCTTGACCGCTTCCGACACGGGCACGCCGTTGTCCTGGCTGCCGTCGCGGAAACGGAAGGAAACGGCGCCGGCCTCCGCGTCGTCGCCGCCGGCGATCAGCACGAACGGGATCTTGTCCTTGCTGGCGGTGCGGATCTTCTTGGGGAACCGGTCCGAGGACGTATCCACCTCGGCGCGGATGCCCTCGGCCTTAAGCTGGTCGACGACGTCGAACATGTACTCGTTGAACGCCTCCGCCACGGGGATGCCCACCACCTGGACCGGAGCCAGCCACGCGGGGAACGCGCCGGCGTAGTGCTCGGTGAGGACGCCCATGAACCGCTCCACCGAGCCGAAGAGCGCACGGTGGATCATCACCGGCCGCTGCCGGCTGCCGTCGGCGGCCTGGAATTCCAGCTCGAACCGTTCGGGCAGGTTGAAGTCCAGCTGGATGGTGGACATCTGCCAGGTGCGGCCCAGCGCATCCTTGGCCTGCACGGAAATCTTGGGGCCGTAGAACGCCGCTCCGCCCGGATCGGGCACCAGCTCCAGCCCGGACTCCTGCGCCACCTCGGCAAGGGTCCTGGTGGCTTCCTCCCAGGTGGCGTCGTCGCCCACGTACTTCTCCGGGTCCTTGGTGGACAGCTCCAGGTAGAAGTCGTTCAGGCCGTAGTCCTTGAGCAGGTCCAGGACAAAGGTCAGGGTCTTGGTGAGTTCGTCCTTCATCTGCTCGCGGGTGCAGTAGATGTGGGCGTCGTCCTGTGTCATTCCACGGACGCGGGTGAGGCCGTGGACCACGCCGGATTTCTCGTAGCGGTAGACCGATCCGAATTCAAACAGCCGGAGGGGCAGTTCACGGTAGGACCGGCCGCGGGAGCGGAAGATGAGGTTGTGCATGGGGCAGTTCATCGGCTTCAGGTAGTAGTCCTGGCCGGGCTTGCGCACGGTGCCGTCCTCGTTGAGTTCGGCGTCCACGTGCATGGCGGGGAACATGCCGTCCTTGTACCAGTCCAGGTGGCCGGAGACCTCGTAGAGGTGGCCCTTGGTGATGTGGGGGGTGTAGACGAACTCGTAGCCGGCCTCGACGTGGCGCTGGCGGGAGTAGTCCTCCATCTCCTTGCGGATGATGCCGCCCTTGGGGTGGAAGACGGGCAGGCCGGAGCCCAGTTCGTCCGGGAAGGAGAAGAGGTCGAGTTCCGAGCCGAGCTTGCGGTGGTCGCGGCGCTCGGCCTCGGCAATGCGCTCCTGGTATGCCTTCAGCGCTTCCTTGGTGGGCCACGCGGTTCCGTAGATGCGCTGCAGCTGCTGGTTTTTCTGGTTGCCCAGCCAGTACGCCGACGACGAACGGGTCAGCGCGAAGGCGTTGGAGATCATCTTGGTGTTGGGCAGGTGCGGGCCGCGGCAGAGGTCACACCAGACGGTGGTGCCTTCCTTGCGCTCCACGTTGTCGTAGATGGTGATGTCACCGGCGCCGACCTCGACGTTCACGCCCTCGCCTGCCTCGGCAGCGTCGTTCTTCTTGCCGAGCAGTTCGATCTTGTAGGGCTCGTTCTTCATGGCTTCGCGGGCCTCGTCCTCGCTGACCACGCGGCGGACGAATTTCTGGTTCTGGTTGACGATCTTGAGCATCATCTTTTCGAGGGTCTTGAGATCCTCGGGGGTGAAAGGCTCGGCGACGTCGAAATCGAAGTAGAAACCGTCGGTGATGTAGGGGCCAATGCCGAGTTTGGCGTCGGGGCGCAGCTGCTGCACTGCCTGTGCCATCACGTGGGCGGTGGAGTGGCGCAGGACGTTCAGGCCGTCGGGCGAATCAATGGTTACGCCTTCCACCTCGGCGCCTTCGGGCAGTTCCTGGTCCAGGTCCTTCAGCTCGCCGTTGACGCGGGCCACAACAACATCACGGCGCTCAAAGAAGAGTTCCGCACCGGTTGTCCCGGTAGTCACCTTGGTCTCTTCGCCATCGACGAGAAGGGTGATCTGCTGGGCATCTGACACGGGTGTCTCCTATTCAAAGTTGAGGCTTCATAGCTTGTGGCATACGGGGACCACAGCCAGCCACCGTCAATGCTATCGGTTCCGGTTGAGCCCACCAACGCGGCGCACAGCACGCTCACCCGTTAAAGCCGGTAATCGCCAGCGTCCTGCTGATGCCGTCCAGGGGATGCGGGCCGTCCTGGGCAGCCGCCGGCGAGGACTCGGGGAAGGGCAGCGTCTCGGTGCGGCTGAGGTCCCAGGCCATGCTTGCGCTCAGGCTGATCCCCCGGGGGCCGGTCCTTCGGGTGGTGCCGCGGATCAGCAGCAGGCGGGTGCCAAACAAAAGTGGCCCTGCACTTTCCTGGGCCTCATGGAAGAAGACCGAATCAACGCAGCCGGTGCCGTCGTCGATGCTGATGAACACCACCCTCCGTCCGCCGCGCATGGGAGGGGTCTGGGTTGCCACCCGCACCCCGGCCACCAGCACTTCGGTCCCGTTGCGCAGGCTGAGGAGTTTATCGGCTGTGGTGACGCCCAGCTTTTCCAGCAGGGGACGGTGGCTTTCCATCAGATGGGTGCTGACATCGACGGCCATGAGGTCCAGTTCCGCCCGGACGTTTTCCACCAGCGTGGGGGCTGGAAGCCCGGGCTTGATGTTGCGCAGTTCAATATCGCCCAAGGGTAGGGACAGCTGTCCCTCCAGGATGTCGGCGCCTTTGCGCGCGCCAGTGGCTGACTGGAGCTGCTGCAGGTGCTGCACCAGGTCGGCCCGGTTGGCTGTTCCCCCGGCTTCCCGGTGCAGGGCATCAAAGGCTCCCAGCTGGGCGAGCCGCCTGATGCTTGGCTTGCTGAGCCGCGAGCGCGCGCGGAGGTCTGCCAGTGAGTCATATGGCTGGCCTGCCACTATCCGCTTCAATTCGGCTGCGGACAGCCCGTAGATCCCGTTCAGGCTGAGCCGGATCCCCAGCCTGCCGGCGTCCTGGCCGGACTCGATCCGCTCCACCCGGTATTCAGCTTTGCTCCGGTTGATGTCCAGGGGAAGGATGGGTATCCCGAGCCTGCGGGCTTCGGCCACCAGCAGCCGTTTGGGATACATCCCGGGGTCGTGCTCCCATAAGCCGGCAAGGAAGGCTTCCGGGTGGTGTGTCTTAAGCCAGGCGGACTGGTAGGTGGGGACGGCGAAGGCAGCACCGTGGGCTTTGCAGAAGCCGAAACTGGCGAACGACTTCAATGTCCCCCATACCTTGTCCACTACTTCGGGGGTGTATCCCCTGGTTTTTGCATTGCGCCGGAAGTATTCCTCCACCCTGGCTTCACCGTCGTCGCTGCTCAGCGCCCTGCGGAACTCGTCGGCTTTGGCAAGCCCGCAGCCGGTCATGATGTCGAGGGTTTTCAGGATCTGTTCGTGGAACACCGTGACCCCATGGGTTTCCTGCAGCACCGGTTTAAGGTCCGGGTGGGGGTAGACCTCAGGGGCGAACCCGTGCCGGTGTTCCAGGAAGGGCCGCACCATGTCGGATTTCATGGGGCCGGGACGGAACAGTGAAATATCGATGATGAGGTCGTTGAACTCCCGGGGTGCCATCTTTCCAATCAGCTCCCGCTGCCCCGGGGATTCAATCTGGAAGCAGCCCAGGGTGTGCGTGCTCCTGATCAGCTGGTATGTCGGTTCGTCGTCGAGGGGAACGGCGTTGAGGTCGATCCGGCCGTCCCCGGCGATGTAGTCAGGGCCTGTTCCGTCAGGTCCTGCCGGGTGCCTTCCTGCCTCCACCACGTCCTTCTTGCTGGGGTGGATGCGGATGATCTCCCGGACTGCGAAGGCCATGGCGCTTTGCATGCGCACCCCCAGGACATCGAGTTTGAGCATGCCCATGGGGTCCATGTCGTGCTTGTCGAACTGGCTCATGGGCAGCCCCAGGCCGCTTGGCTGGACCGGGGTGCGGTCCAGGAGTGTGGCATCGCCCAGGATCACTCCGCACGGGTGCATGGAGATGTGGCGGGGCAGCCGGTCCAGGCGTTCGGTCAGGTCCACCAGGAGGTCAAGCTGCTGGTTCCCGTCCATGTCGCGCTGCTCCACCCTGCCGGCGAACTCCCGGAGCTCGGGCTTTTCCTGCAGGGCTTCACGGAACTTCCGGGCGGAAAAGCGCCACAACTGCTTGGCGATCTCCCCCACCTCGCCGTCGTCCATGCCCAGCGCGAGCCCGGCGTCGCGAACCGCCCCCCGGGCCCGGTACCCGTTCTGCATGCTCATCAGGGTGACGCGCTCCGGGCCGAACCGGTCAAAAATCCTGTGGTACACATTGTGGCGTTCCGCGCTTTCCACATCGATGTCAATGTCAGGGAGGGTGGCACGGTCGTTGGAAAGGAAACGTTCAAAGATCAGGTCATGCTGGAGGGGATTCACATGGCTGACCTCGATCAGGTAGTTGACCAGGCTTGAGGCACCTGAGCCCCTGGCGGCCGCCCGGACCCCCATGTCCTGGATCATGCGGGATACCTCCGCCACCGTCAGGAAATAGGCGGAGAAACCCAGGTTCCGGATGATGCCAAGCTCATGCTCCAGCCGGGACAGCATCTCCTGTTCGGGTTTTCCTGAGATCCCCGGGAAACGCCTGCCGATTCCCGCATGGCAGCGCTGGACAAGTTCGGCGTGCGGATCCTGGCTGATCCCAATAACCGATGCTTCCGGAACCACTGGCTGCTTCCACCCCATATCGGTGCTGGGGTCGATCCGGCAGAGGTCGGCGAGCGCCTCTGTTTGCGCCATCATCTGTTTGAGGTCTGCTGCACCGTAACCGGCAGCGGAAATGATTTCCTTTCCCAGTCCCAGCATTTGTTCGGAGGTTTTCAGCCAGCCCTGCCCGGTGGGCTGCAGGAGCGGTTCACCTGCAAGTTCCGGAAGGGACTTCAGGGTCCGGGCAGAATCCAGGACGTCGGCGGTTGGTGCGCCGTCTGCGGCACAGTACCTGACGGCGTTGGTGAGGATGGCGGGTACGTGGTGTTCCTCTGCGAGCCTGAGCATGCGGACTGCATGTGCGGTGCTGAAGGGAGTCCCCGGAGCGCTGAGCTGGGAGACAATTTCCGCCACGACCGTTCCAGCGGGCATGGCATCCAGCCATTGCTTGAACAGGGTCCGTGGACGCAGGTAGCGCCGGCCACCCATGGCCCGTCCGACGTCGGAATCCGGTCCAATCAGGACGGTCAGCACCGGCTTGAGGGTCTGGGGGTCAAGGGTGCGGGAGGCGAGTTCGGCACGGGTGACCGCGGCGGGCACCGCTCCCCCGGCTTTCCCCGAGGTCCTGGCGTGGGAATCGGAAACCAGCCGGCACAGCGCACGGTACCCGGCACCGTTGTTGTGGCCGCGGGCCAGCACCACCACCCTGCCGGATACCTGTGTGCGCTGATCGCCGTCGTCGTCAAATACTGCAAGGTCCACCCCCACTATGGGGTCGATGCCCGCCGCCATGCAGGCCTTGAGGTGCTTGATGGTGCCGTACAGCCCGTCCCGGTCGGTGCAGGCAAGGGCCGTTGCGCCGTCGGCTGCGGCCGCCATTGCCAGCTCTTCAGGCCAGGAGACACCGTAGTGGGCACTAAATGCCGTGGAAACGTGGAGGTGGGTAAAGCTCATGGTGATGGGAGGTGGGGATTCATGCGGTTTTGGGGCGAAGGCCGTCATGGATCCGCAGCAGCCGCCAACGGCCACTGCGGATATGGCGGGTCAGGTCAAGGGTGAGGGGTTCGGCAACGGCAGGTTCTCCTGGCCCCATCGGGCGGGACGCCACTTTGGCAGGCAGTACCTGGACCCGCCAGATTTCGTGGTCCACCACGCCCGGTCCGCTTCCCAGCGGAGCCCGGGTGTCCTCTGCCCACCATTGCCGGCGTTCATACCAGCGGACAGGTTCGGCACAGACAATGTAAGACGTTCCTGCCCACGTCAGGGATTCCGGCTGCCCGGAAGCGGAGCACACCACGTCAACGGACTCGCTGAACATGCCCACGTGCGCCTCCCTGCAGCTGCAGATTGTGACCCTTATTCGAATATGTATTCGAACGAATCCAGTCTACGCCGGGGAGGCAGCAAAACATAGGCGGGGGTGGACGGAGCGTGCGGCAGGGAGCAGGATGATGGCATGAGTACCGATGACGCACTCCTGAAGCAGGCAAGCATCAAGACCCAGGACTCCACCCTGGTTGCACGGTTCGACATCGACGGCACCATTCCGGACTCCGGCGCCTATGTGGTGGGCCTGATGGGAGCCTCGCCGGATTATTCCATGCAACGACGGCTGTGCATTGAGTTCATGAACGGGGAGGCAATCGCCTGCTACTCGTTCAACCGGGACCAGGGAATCGAGGAAGACTACGACCTGTCGGGAGTGTCCCACTCGGACAACAGCATTACCGGGAGCTTTCCCGCGACGGCCTTGACCGGGCTGGGGCAGGGCCATGTCCTGTCAGCCTTCAGTGAGGCGGACGGCCGGGAGTTCCAGCACGGGGTGCCGGTGGAGGAAGCCCTTTAGGGCTCCTCCGCCAGCCCCCGGAACAGGTCAGCTGTTTTCTTTGTGGATCCGCAGTTCAAGTTCAATGAACGCGGAGATCATCGCCCGGTAGGTTGCTTCGACGATGTCCGGATCGATGTCCTTTTTCTCTGCGGCGGACCGGACGTGCTCGATGATCCGCTCCACCCGGCCCGGGGCACGCACCTCTGCGTCATCACCCTTGAGGGTCCCGGCGATCCTGATCAGCCGTTCGCGGCGGGCAATGAGGGTGACAATCTGTTCATCCACCTCATCAACGGCAACCCGAACGGCAGCGAGCTGTTCCTTGTCGGCCCGGGCATCCCTATCGTTTCCTTGAATTGTCGCCATCATCTGACAGTATCGAAGCATGGAGCCAAGAGTCGACTTTATCTCCCTCGGAGTCCGCAATGTTCAGGCATCCCGCGACTTCTACGTTGATGGCCTTGGCTGGCCGGTCCACCGTGAGGTTGCCGGGGAGGTGCTGTTCATCCAGGTGAACCACGGCTTGGTGCTGTCCCTGTGGGACGTCCGCCAGATGCAGGCCGAAGCGGGCACCAGCCCTCCCGACGGCATCCCCTGCATCACCCTCAGCCACAACGTCGCCGGTCCCGGGGACGTGGACAGGGTCATGGAAGAGGCCGCGGAGGCCGGCGCTGACATCATTGCCGAGCCGGTCACCCAGCCGTGGGGCGGCTACACGGGGTATTTCGCCGACCCCGACGGGTTCCGCTGGGAAGTGGCGTACAACCCCACGTGGGGAGTGGACGACGCCGGCAGGGTCACCGTCTGATCCCCGGCCTCACCATGGGGTGCGGCTGCTGGAGCTGGGCTGAAAAACAGGGCTGGGAAAACAGGCCGCTAGAACAGGGCTTCGACCGGGCGGATCAGTCCGGGGCCGTTGTTGCGGACATTGCCCACTTCCTTGCCCACCGACTCCACCCGCCAGTCGGCCGCGGCATTCTTGACGCCGGACCGCACCAGGTCCACGAGTCCGGCGGCGTCATCCGCCTGCGGATCCAGCCATGCCTCCATGGTGTCCCTGTCCATGGGCAGGGGGACGCGGTCGTGCAGCTCCGTCAGCTTCCCGAAGATGGTGGATTCAGACCCCGGCGGGGGCGTGTCGGCCGTGAGGATGGACGTTGAGAGCAGCCAGCGGCCCGGATCCCCTTCGGGAACGGAGGGGTCCTTCCACCACTCGTAGAGGCCGGCGAAGACCAGCCCGTGGTCCGTGCCCGGGTGCACGTAGTAGGGCTGCTTCGACTTCCCAGGTCCCTGCTTCCATTCGTAGTAGCCATCGGCCGGGACCGCGCAGCGGCGGGACTGGACTGCCTTCCGGAACGCCGGCTTCTCCAGCACCGATTCGCTCCGGGCGTTGATCATGCGGGAACCGATTCCGGGGTCCTTGGCCCAGGACGGGACCAGGCCCCAGCGTGCCACGTGCAGCTGGCGCACCTGCCGGGGCGCGGCACTGTCATCCACCAGGCGCTCCAGCACGATGGGGACGGCATCGGTGGGTGCCACGTTCCACGACGGCGGGATGCTCACCTCGCTCTCCAGCTCGGCATCGAACTCAGCCAGCAGGTCCCCCACGGCACGTGCCATTACGTAGCGTCCACACATGGCACCAGCTTGCCACCGCCCGCCACAAACTGTCATCCGGCGCCGTTCCAGGCGTCAGGCACCGGGGAATACCGGCAGCCACGCTACGGTTGACGGTAAGGAAACCTTTCAAGCGACGTATAGGAGATCCCTGTGGACTTCACTCCCGAATCCGGCACCATCACGATGTTCTCCACCACCTGGTGCGGCTACTGCAACCGGCTCAAGAAGCAGCTGGACGCGCAGGGCATCGGCTACACGGAAGTCAACATCGAAGAGGTGGACGGCACTGCCGAACTCGTGGAGCAGCTGAACGGGGGCAACCGTACGGTTCCCACCGTGCTTTTCCCGGACGGCTCCGCAGCCACCAACCCGTCTGCTGCCGAGGTCAAGAGCCGGCTGGCTGCCTGACCGGCAAGGCGCGGCATCGCCGCAACTTTAGTGCGGGTCATGCCCCCAGGCTGCTGAAGGAAGCAGTTTCCAGGGTGGCATGGCCCGCATATGTTTCCAGCAGGGACCGCTCAACGGCTGCCACGTCAAGGCCGGGCACCAGGTCGTTGGCGGCACCGGCGGTTGCCGGGTCCCAGTCCAGGCCGAGCGCGGCATAGCTGTCGGTGAGGACCTTGCGGATCGGGGCGGAATCCTCCACCACGATGACGGAGCTGAAGAGCCAGCCACCCGAGACCACACGCTGCGCGGTACCCACCAGTTTCACCCGCCGGGAGTTGTCCGCTGGATCCGTTCCATGCACGCTGAATTCACCGGGACAGTACTCGCCTGGGATTTCCCCCACCGCCGCCTGCACCCCAACGCCCCGCAGCGCCTGCGCAAAGAGCTCACCGAAGTAACCGAACCTGGTTTTGGAACCGGCGACGGCGTCCGCGTCCGGTTCGATATGGTCCACCACAAGGGTGCCACGGTGGTAGGCGGCCGCGCGTCCCCCCGCCCGCCGGACCAGGGGTTCGAAGCCGTTGTCCCGGCAGGCACGGGCGGCGGCGTCAAAGCCGGGCAGGCGGGTGTCCCGCTGCCCGAACGCCACAGTGGGAGCCGGCCGGTACAGCCGCAGGGTGGGGCCGATGCCGCCGCTCCTGGCCCTGGCCAGCAGCTCCAGGCCGAATTCGAGGTCACGGCCCGCGCCGAGGGACACGTCCTGCCGCACCACGGTAAGCGTGCGGAGTCCTGTACCGGTGTGGTGCATTGTTGCGAAACTCCTGGGTCGGGTGCGGGCAGGCCATCCCTAGGTTACGCCCGACGGCGGCAACCGCCTTAACGAACCCGGCGCCCGGCCCACAGGGCGTGCAGCAGCGGAAGGGACGACGCAGCCATCAGCGCGTTCCCGGCCGCCAGGTCGTCGGCGCGGACGATGGCGCCGGCCACCAGCAGGGCACCGAAAACCACGGCGGAGGCCGCGCGCCGTCCCGCCCGTTCCAGCCGCGCCGCCTGCCGCTCCAGCCGCGGAACAGCCACCTCCAGCGAGCCCTCCTCAAGCCGGCCGGCCAGCGCGTCCAGCCTGCCGGGCAGGCGCAAGGCAATACCGGCGGCATCGAGCGCCTGCCGGGCCACGTCCTGCACCACGTTGCCGCGCTCGTCGCGCAGCAGCTGCGCCGCGTAGGGTTCCACCGAGTCCCAGAGGTTGAAACGTTCATCCAGCGCGCTGCACACACCGGAGGTCAGGGACATGGCTCGAATGATCAGCAGGAAATTCTCCGGCAGCTGGAACGGCAGCGAGCGGACCACGTCGCCGAACTCCACCGCGAAATCCCGGAACTCCCGGGGGTCGACTTCGCGGAGCTCGGCAAAGCCCATGCCGCCGAAGCGGGCAAAGAGCTGGGTCATGGCGCGTTCCAGGCCATCGCTGTCCGCCGACGGCATCAGGACGCCGACGTCATTGATCGCCGCCACGAGTCCCTTGCCGTCGCGTGCGGCTGCTGCGATCAGGAGCTTCCGCAGGCCGCTGCGCGTGGATGGGGTAACCTCGCCCATCATGCCGAAGTCAATGAACGTCAGTTTCCAGGGGCGTTCGCCTGCGCCTGCACGGACGGGAGTGACGAAAATGTTCCCAGGATGCGGGTCCGCATGGAAGAAGCCGTTGGTGAACAGCTGGTCGAACATGATGGCGGCAAAAACCGGGGCCACCGTGGCGGGATCGATGCCCGCGGCACGGAGCGCACGGGCATCGGTGATCTTGATGGCCGTGACATCCTCAAGGGTGAGTACACGGCGGGTTGTCCGTTCCCAGACAACTTCCGGTACCGCCACCCGGTCATCACCGGCAAAGTCAGCCGCAAAGCGCTCGGCGTTGACTGCCTCGTGCAGGTAATCAATCTCCTGCAGGCTGATCATGGCGAATTCCTCTACCAGGGCACGCATGTCGGCGCGGCGGGAGACGAGCCGGACGTGGCTGACCCAGCCGGCCACTTTCCGCAGCGCGGCAAGGTCGACGTCGACGATGGCGCCGATGCCCGGACGCTGAACTTTCAGGACCACGGCATCCAGTCCAGTGTCCCCGGCATCCAGGGGGTTCAGGCGGGCCCGGTGGGCCTGTCCCAGCGAGGCGGCTGCAATCGGAGACTCGTCCACGGAGGCGAAAACCTGGTCCGGCGGTGCACCCAGTTCCTGTCCCGCCAGGGCGGCGATTCCAGGGAAGGCCACCGGCGGCACCTCGTCCTGCAGCCCTTCGAGCTCTTTGGTGATCTCCGGAGGCAGGACGTCGAGCCGGGAGGACAGGAACTGGCCCACCTTGATCATCAGGCCCCCGAGTTCCACGGCCAGGTCATGGAACCGCCGGGCAAACTGCCGCATCCTCCGGGAGCGCGTCCGGGCGGCGACGCCACCAAGCCCTATCCGCGGCAGGAACAGCTCAAACCACCACGTGGTTGCAAGGTTCCAGGCGGCGAAGCGCAGGATCCGCCGGTAGCGCCCGCGGTGCTGCCTCAACGGGCGCTGCGGGTCGTCCCTGGCATGGACGATCGACGACACCCGATCAGTCCCGGGCGAGGATGGCGTAGAGCCGGCGGCGGGCCTCGTCCAGCACTGCCACCGCCTGCTGCACCTGTTCCGCTGAACCGGTTCGGCCTACCTGCGCCGCAGCCTGGGCCAGTTCAATCCCGGCCTTGGGAAGGGAAGCGATGCCGCCTCCGTTCATGGAGGCCGCCGGATCCCATGGCGCAGATCCCCGCTGGGCCGCCACCTCCTCACGGCCGGCTTCGGTCAGCGAGTAGATCTTCCGCCCGTTGGATTCCTCGGCGCTGATGGACCCTTCATCGGCCAGCAGCTGCAGCGTGGGGTAGACAGAACCCGCGCTCGGTTTCCAGCTGCCGCCGCTGCGCTCCTCGATCTCCCGGATGATCTGGTACCCATGCATGGGCCGTTCCGCGAGCAGTGCCAGCACCGCTGCCCGCACCTCTCCCTTCCCGGCGCGGGTTCCCACCCGTTTGTCGAAACGGGCGCGCAAGTCCTCCACGGCCTGCCACATGCCGTCCAGATTGTTCCCGCCGAATCCCCCTGTGGGGTGTGAAGCACGCATGATGAACTCCTTTGCCGATCGCGAACGATATACAACGATACTCAGCGATATACGCCGCGCACCATACCAGGAGCAAGGATGCTGCCCGCGGACACCCAGCAGCCGGCCACCGCCCGCGTACTGTCAGGACGTGCGCAGGGTCAGGATTTGCGCAGGGTCAGGATTTGTTCAGCGCGGCCGAACGGGCCCTGCCGGTCGTGCAGCACGGTGGAGGTCAGCCCGATCCCGTCGCGGCCGAACGACACCGCGTTGTCCAGCCCCAGCCACTCCCCCTCGGGCCTGCGGTACATGTGGATCTGCAGGTCCAGGTTGGGGAACGCATAGCTGTCCTTGCCCGGAGGTACCCGGGCGGCAATGCCGTTGGCGGTATCCACCAGACCCATGAGCCGCGCGAAGTCACCGCTGTCCGCCCGGTCGGTCAGCGGATGGTCGGTGCGGAGCCATACTTTCCCGGCGCCCGGCCGGTGCCCTTCGGCCACCCGCATTTCGAGGGACCGGATGTAGCCTCCGGGCCACACGGCGGAGCCGTCATAGGGTTTGCATTCATCGGGCCCCGGTATCGCCGCGTCCTCGACGGCGGCCACCCCTGCGGTGTCACTGGTCTGCAGGCGCCAGCCGGTGGCACGGATCGCGGTCCGGCCCCCGGCCACCAGCTCGGCCTGGACCAGTTCGATGGTCCTGCCGGGCCGCAGGGTGGTGGTGTCAATGCGGAACTCGCCGCCGGGAATCAGCCCAAGGATTTCGTAGCTGATCCGGGCCATCCGCATGTCCCCGCGCGGCTGGTGCCGTTCCAGGACATCTGCCATCAACCCGGAAGCGGGAGCCATGTGCTGTTCGTGGGCGTTCCAGGCGCCCTGGGCGTGGATGGTGGACCGGAACAGGCCGCCGCCAAGGTCCTGGTAGTAGAAGTTGCCCCCGGCGAGTTCGGACAGGTCTGCAGTCAAGGCTGGCCCCTTACGGAATTTCAGTGAATTGGCACTAACTCTATCCTCCTGCCGTGGAAGGCACGCTGCGGCAAGGCCACGAAATGTTGGAGGGTGCGGGTGCCAATCGGACTAGACTCAGGAACTGGCCCTGTCAGCAACCCAAAAGAGGTTCCATGCGCGTCATCAGCTATAACCTCCGCAAGCACAAGGCCAGCGGCGAGCTTCTTGCCCTGGCACGGAACCATGACATCGATGCGCTGTGCCTCCAGGAAGTGGATTCCAGCGATCTGCCGGAGACCCTTGGTCCCCTGCACCTGGCCGACGTCACCAAGGGCAACCGGCTGGGGCTGGCCATCTATTACCGAACCACCCGGTTCACGGCATTGGACACGCAATCCTTCGCCTTAAAGAAATCCATGCATGACCGGGTGCTGGCCCCGGCCCATGAGCGGCTCATCGGAACACGGGTGATGGACAACGAAACCCAGCATGAACTGGTGATCGGCTCGTTCCACGCAGCCCCGCTGACCGCATCGAACTCGCTGCGCAGGAAGCAGATCCACGCAGCCCACGCCGAACTGCTGAGCATGGGCAAGGGGTTGATGACCCTGATGGTGGGCGACTTCAACTATCCGTTCTTCACCAAGAACCTGGACATGCATATGAAGAACTCGGGGTACGCCCTCTCGCTGAGCAACAGGCGGACCTACACCAGGTACAAGGTGTTCAAGGGTCATTTCGACTTTGCCACGTCCCTGGGCCTGGACATCACCAGCGTGGAAACCCTGCCGCGCGGAAACTCCGATCACCTGCCCATCCTGGTGACCGCCGAGTACGGCGAGGGCTACTAAAGGATCAGGGCGACGGCAACCGGTAGATTCGGGCGTCGGCGTTACTGAATATGAGCTCCACGCCTCCTTGGGCCTTTAGCCAGTCTTCCAATTCCTTGGAGTTGCGTTCGGTGCTCTGGCCCTGGAGCTCGAGGCTTGCCTCTGTTGACCGCATGAGCAGCACGAAGGCGCCGGCAGGGTTGTGCCGGCCGTAGTTATAGAAGATTGGGCCGCAGCTCGCTGCTGACAAGTCCCGCCGGCACAACTCGTCCATGGTCCGGTACCGGTGTTCCAGGTAGGCATCGCTGCGCCATGGTGTGGGGTGGGCAGCGGAAATAATGGCCGCCCCGTGAGGCGCGATCCGCTCCACTTCGGCCACGGCGGCCATCTCACTGTCGGTGAAGATGTCGAACTTCGTATTCCCGAACCTGCTGGTCTCGATCAACAAGGTCAGCAGCAGGAAGGTGGGCACAAGGGCCAACACGGCCAGGAAAGGAAGGCGCGTGCCGCCCTCCCTTGGCAGCAGGGCCGAGGACGCCTGCAGGGCGACGAAGGGCAGCGCGAACAGGGAGACGCGGATGAGCATTTCCCCGCCGTATGACTGCATCGGGAACAGCAGGAGCGGGGTGACTGCAAGCAGGACCACCCGGATGTCAAGCCGCTTCCTACGCCAGTCCCGTACCGCCCCTGCCGCCGCGAGGACCCACAGCACGAGGGTCAGGACCATTCGGACTTTCACGACGAGCGAATGGCCCGGGGTCCCGGTGACGCGGTCAACGACATTAGCCGCAACCGCACCCTGGAATCCTGCGTCCTCAAGGGGCGGGTGTCCAATGAGATAGGCACTTGCCGGGTAAACCAGCCAGAGTACAAGCACCACAGCAGTGATCAGCGGCAGCCGGCTGGACCAGAGACGCCCACTGAGGCTGAGGGCGGTCATGGCAATGAGCATCATGAAGGGCGTCAGCTGATGGCTTGCACAGATCACAGCGACAAGCAGGAGGGCCACCACGAAAGCGCTCACCCGGTGCTGCGGCCTTTGCTCCCAGGGGGACCGGCCCCGCCACCAAACCGCCAGGTCGGCGGGCCGGAAGCCACGGAAAGTGCCGGGGTTCGCGGCCAATGGTCCGACGAGCAGGGCGATCAGGATGAGGTACAGGAAGAAAGCGAAGGCCTGCGGGGACAGATAGTCCTGATCCTGCCAGTTTCCCAGGCAAAAAAGCCAGAGCACCAGCCAACGCCGTCGCGGATCAGCGGTCAAGGTCCGGGCAAGCACTGCCAGGGCCATGAGCCACAGCCCAACGTCGAACACAGGAGCCCACAGGGCTATGCTCACCGGTTGGAGGCCGGATGCCTTGATGACCGTGGCCAGGAGGGCAAAGAAACCCGGCCAGTTGAAGTACGCGTCAATGTCAGGATCTATGACCTGCGTGCTTGATAGTGCGTCGGCAATGCCCAAATGCCTGAACGCTACTTCGCCCCGCGGTATGTCGGTCACAAACGCTGCGGTCCCAAACAGCTCCACAACCAGCACTGCGAGGAGCCACACCATCACTGCGCGGCCCGCCGGGCCCCGGGCGTCCCCCCGCAGCGCCGCGATGAAGGTGAGATTGATCAGCACGAGCCCCATCCAGTACGGATAGGGCAGGACGGCAACGAGCCCGAGGTCGCTGTTGACGGGCAGGTCCACGGTGGAGGCCGCCCCTGCGGCGAGCACCAGCGATACGACACCTGCCAGTGCGAAGACCACATCGCGGGGCCGCAGGCGCCCACCGTTGCGTCCGGGGGCATCGAGCACGGCGGTCATGGTGTCTCCTGCCTGGGGCGCCAGGGCATGGCGGGGATCCTGGGGCCGGCTGCCCCGAAGCCGGGCGAAGGCACTACCGGCGGCGGAGCGCGGCATCTTGGTCCTCACGCTGCCCGGGTACCGGGAGGACGCGCTCCCGCGCCGCATGCGCCACCATGCCGAAGAATGCAGGATATTGATGTCGCTGTGTAGTGGCAGGGATCTGGACCCCCGCAGGAGTCCGGCCCGGCAGTAAGCCTGGCTGCGACGTGGCACCCGGTGACAGGAGAGGAATGGACAACTGGCTCACCAACCTTGCTTCGTGGCTGGGAAGTAGATTCAGCCAACCGGAGATGGCCCCAAAAATGGGACACGTCAGGGCTAATACGGTGGTTGTCCGGTTTACCTGCCCAGAGATCAAGCAGCCCCGACTTCGCCGTAGCTTGGAGCATAACGGCCTGCACATGCGGGCAGCACCAGTAACGGGTACCTAATTTCGCGCCAGGGATACCTACACACGCCCGCAGGGCAGCCCGGTCCGTCAGTCCAACTTCCAGGGTGGGCAGTCCAGGAAAGGCTTATCAGGGATCCTGGGTGTCCAGCCGCGCCAGCAGGTCCGGCCACGACGCCGCGAATCCGGGGTGCAGCTCCAGTGCGTCCACCTCGGCTGTGGGAATCCAGAGCAGTGCGATGCTTTCGGGATCGCTGATGACGGGCTCGAAGGATTCCCGCACCAGCACCACCACGGTGGTGTAGGACCAGTAGCCGTGGTCCAGCACGGAGGTGAACAGCACTTCCACGCTCTCCGGCGGGACGGCAGCTTCCTCGTAGGCTTCGCGGAGGGCACCGTCGACCGGTTCCTCGCCCTGGTGCAGTGCCCCGCCGGGCAGGCCCCAAGTTCCACCGTTGTGGCTCCAGACGGCGCGGTGCTGCAGCAGCACACCTTTGCCGGGGTCGTAGGCCAGGACGCCGGCCGCGCCGAACCTGCCCCAGTACCGGCCGCGTTCCCCCTCCACCCATGCGTCGCCCGGGTCGCGCGGGCCGGTGCGCGGCGGCGGAGTGGAGGACGTGCTGGCGGACGGAAAGAGATCCATCGTTCCAGTCTGACAGGTGAAGCACCCGCAGGTGAAGCACCGGCGGGCCAGGCGGTGGGGCGGGCCAGGGGGCGGGCGGAATCCCGCCGGCCCCGTCAGGTCAGGTCTTGTTTCCGTGGTCGACGGCGAAATCACCGCCGGGATACATGACGGTTTCATGCCCGTCGTCAAAGCGGACCACATATGGTGGGCTGCCGCCCTCGCCACGGACTTCAAGAATCACCCCATGCCGGTCCGAGGACCCCACGGTCCTGCCGTGCACGACAATACGGTCGCCTTGGGCTGCCTCCATGGCAATCACCTCCCAGCCCCCAGATTACGACTCGTGGCCGCGTGGGAACAGGGCACCATGGCAGGATTCCGGTATGCCGTTGAACCTCATCCTGCTCGCCGATACCCACATACCCAAACGCGCCAGGGACCTGCCGGAACAGGTGTGGTCCGCCGTCGAAAATGCCGATGCCGTATTCCACGCGGGCGACTGGGTGGAGGCAGCCCTGCTGGACGAATTCGAACGCCGGAGCAACCGGCTGCTGGGTGTTTTTGGCAATAACGATGGGCCCGAATTGCGCCGGCGCCTGCCCGAAACGGCAACTGCCAACCTGGACGGAGTCCGCTTTGCGGTGGTCCATGAGACGGGGCCGGCCAAGGGCCGCGAAGTGCGGTGCGATGCGCTCTTTCCCGACGCCGATGTCCTGGTGTTCGGCCACAGCCACATCCCGTGGGACACGGTGTCGCCGAACGGCCTGCGGCTGCTGAACCCCGGGTCGCCCACGGACCGCCGCCGCCAGCCGGCGTGCACGTTCATGGAGGCCACGGTCGACGGCGGTCAGTTGGCCGAGGTCCGGCTGGTCACGGTCCAGCGTGACTGACCCGCCGCGCCGCTTGGCATGAGGCGGCCTCTCTGCCTAGGCTAGGAACCGTAAGCATGCTTAGCTTTTTGCCTTCCTGTAACGGTGCAAATCGCGGGCTGCTTCAGTACCCGGGGCGACGAACCAGCCCGTGTCCGCACGACCAGGAGGACCACCATGACTGACCAGTACACCTTCCGCAATCCCGTGACGGCCTACGAAAAAATCTCCCCGCCCAGGCAGCACCAGCCCGAGCCGGGGCTGGATGCAGAACTCGAACCCAAGGCCGACCTGGGCGAGGAGACCTACCGCGGCACCGGCCGGCTGGAAGGCCGCCGGGCCATCGTCACCGGCGCGGACTCCGGCATCGGGGCCGCGACGGCGATCGCCTTTGCAAGGGAAGGCGCCGACGTCGTGCTGTCCTACCTGCCGCAGGAAGAAGCGGACGCCTCGCGCATCGCCGGAATCATTGAAGCGGCCGGCCGCAAGGCCGTCAAGGTGCCCGCTGACCTCAAGGATTCGGCGGCATGCCGCGACCTGGTGGAAACGGCGGTGGCGGTCCTGGGCGGGGTGGATATCCTGGTCAACAATGCCGGGAAACAGGTGGCCCAAGAGGACCTGCAGGACATTTCCGACGAGCAGTTCGACCACACCCTGAAGACCAATGTCTACGCGATGTTCTGGGTGACCAAGGCCGCCGTGCCGCATATGCCTGCGGGTTCGACCATCATCAACACCACGTCCATCCAGGCCTACAACCCGTCCCCCACCCTGGTGGACTATGCCACCACCAAGGCGGGCATCAACAACTTCACCAAGGGCCTGGCCCAGCAGCTTGCGCCCAAGGGCATCCGGGTGAACGCTGTGGCCCCCGGCCCCATCTGGACGCCCCTGCAGGTCAGCAGCGGCCAGCCCAAGGAGCAGCTGCCGGAGTTCGGCCAGTCCACGCCCCTGGGCCGTGCCGGCCAGCCCGCCGAACTGGCCCCCGCCTACGTCTTCCTGGCGTCGCCGGAGTCCAGCTACGTCGTGGGCGAAACGCTGAACGTCAACGGCGGCAGCCCCACGCCCTAGCAGCCAGCCGCGCTCCGGCTGCCCCGGTCCGTGTGGTCAGCCGGCTGCGTCCTGCGCCGCCAGGAGCTCGTCGGTGGCAGGGTCCGGCTCGCCGTTGAAGAACTGGGCCAGGACAGTCTTGAACACTGTTTCTCCGGGTGCTGCCCGGAGGAACAGTGTCATGGAGGAGCGGAGTTTCCTGGCGTCGATGCCACCGAAGATGTCCTCGGCCGGCTGGTCGGCATGGTTGGCCAGGACCGTGGCACACTCGAGAAGCCGCGGGCCCAGGACTTCGTGGTCCAGGTAGGCCCGGGCTTCAGCCAGTGAAGAGATGGCGTATTTACGTGACATGGCGCTCTGCCCCAGCCCGGCAATCTGCGGGAAGATGAACCACATCCAGTGCCCGGACTTCCGGCCGACCTGCAGCTCCCCCAACGCCTGGTCATAGGTTCCGCCGGTGTTTTGGGCGGCAACAAATCGCCCAAGATCAAACGGCTCATTCATGTGGATCTCCTTCATTCGTCCGCTTTTAGAAAGTCAGTTCCTTCATGAGGGCAGCGGCCGCCGCCTGAAGATGGGCGTCCGGGTCCCCGCTCCACCGTTCCACCACACCGCGGGCCCGCTGCCGTTCACGCTCCCCCAGCCCTGCCAGCAGCGGCATCAGGACATCGGAGAGCAGGGGCGCGGTCAGATCCGCTGTGTGGGCGGAGCGGAGGAAGCCTTCCAGCCGGGTCAGGTCCGAATGCTGCAGGAGCCGCACCCGTGACTGCAGCAGCACCACGGCGGCAAGGCGGCGCTCGAAAACCGGGCGGGAGCCGGGCCCCGGCTGTCCCCAGAGGGCAGAGGCCAGCATCACGGTTGCGTCGTGGTCCAGGTCCTTGAATTTGCGCAGGGCGTCGCGCACAGTTCCACGGACGGCGCCCACGGAGGAACCATACGAGGCCAGCACACCGCCCAGGCGGTGTGCGACGTCGTCCGCGCGGTACCAGGCGCCCTCATTCTGGAGGGTACGGTCAACAAATTCCGCCGCAGCGGACACCACGTCCGCCGTGCCGGTCACCGCGCGCGCCCCGCGGAGGCGTGGTGGATGCAGAACGGGGTCCAGGGCCGGGCTTCCAGCCTGCCCTCGGCGATGGGTTCCCCGCACACCGCACAGATGCCATAGGTCCCCGCGGCCAGCCGGGCCAGGGCAGCTTCAATCTGGTCCAGCCCCGCCGAGCTTTGTTTCAGCAGCGCCGATGCCTGTGACAGCTCGAAGGCGATCGTGGCGCCCTCCGGATCGTGTTCGTCGTCGACGTTGGAGTCCTGGCGGGCCGAATTCGCAGCGTCGATGTCCGCCCGCAGCGCCGGCAGCAGCGCCATCCGCCGCGTCCGCTCCTCTTCGAGCAGTGCACGGAACCGTCCGAAATCTGGCATGGGGAAAGCCTAGCGCGTCAGTCAGTACCAGTTCAGGGATACGGAATGGTTCCATGCCCCGCAGGGCGACCCGTAGCGGTCACGGATGTAGCCCAGGCCCCATTCGATCTGCGTCCGGTAGCTGGTCAGCCAGTCGCTCCCGGCGCTGGCATACTTGCCGGGCGGCAGTGCCTGGGCAATTCCGTAGGCCCCGGACCACGCGTTGGTGGCGGTGGTCAGCCAGTTGGATTCCTTGGTCCACAGCTGGGCCAGGCACAGGAACTGGTCCTGGCCCCAGCCGAAAGCGGCAAGGCGTCCGGACGCGTAGCTTTTCGCCCCTGCCGGATCGTTGACCGCTCCGCCGGGAATGGAAGGCACGACGACGGCGGGCGGGCTTAACAGGGCCGGCTCGGCTGGCGGCGCCTCCGGAACGGAAGGGACAGGGTTGGCCGGCGGAGGGTTGGCCGGCGGAGGGTTGGCCGGGACAGGATTGGCAGGGGCTGGATTCACCGGGACAGGATTGCCGCCCACGGCGGCTGGGGCGGCTGGTGCGGGCGGCCTGGGCTGCTGGGCGGCCGCCGCGGCAGCCTTGGCGGCCGCTTCGGCCTGGCGGCGGGCCTGCTCCTCCGCTGCGGCGCGCTTGGCCGCCTGGGCCGCCTCGTAGGCAGCCAGCGCAGCCTGGCCTTGGCGGTACTCCCCCTCAAGCGCCGCCGTCGTCCCTTTCAGGGCGGCAAGCTGGGCCGTTAGCTCGCCGCCGTGCCGCTGCTCCTCGGCCACCTGCCGTGCCAGTGCGTCCCTGGCGGAACTGGCTGCCCCGGCTTTTGCCCTTGCCTCCCCGGACAGGCGCTCCCGTTCGCTCCTGGCAACCTTTTCCTGTTCCACCAGGGCAGCGGATACCTTTCCGGCCGCCGCCGCCTTGACCACCAACGCGGCCGTCTTGTCCCCCACGAGCTTGACGAGGTTGAGGCCCTGGACGCTGTTGGTCCCCAGGGCGTCCAGCGCCACGAAGAACCCGGCGTTGGTCCCGCCTGTCTTGTACGACTGCACGGCCAGGGCGCCGAGGTCCTTCCGGTACCGGGCCACTTCGTCGTTTGCGCGGGCGGCCCGTGCGGACAGGGTTTCCAGGCGTGATGTGGCGGACTGGAGCTCTGCATCCGCGGCAGCGTATTCGGCGGCCGACCGTACGGCTGCGTCCCCGGCTGCCTCCGACTGCGCCTGCAGGCCGGTCAAGAGCCCGTCGATGGTGGCAATTTCTGCAGCTTTTGCCGCTTCGGACGACTGCGCCTGCTGCACATCCGACCAGGAGGGATATCCGCCGGGCGGCGGCTCCTCCGCTGCGGCCGGCAGCACGGTGGCGGCGGCCAGGGCGATGGCCAGCACGCCACCGAGGAGCGGGTCCCTCGGCTGGTCACGAACAGGGGCATAGTCCCGAAGCTTACCGTCCGGCGCGGCCCCCGAGGGCGCGTCCGTGGCCACATTGTTACCGTTTGCAGCGATAAAGACCCTGCCTGCATCGGTCGAGGTCACCGCCCGAAATGCGAAGTACATCAAGACGTTTGCGCAATTGAGAGGGGAGCCTCGTATGTTATCCAAATGTGACAATCGGGGGCAGCGCGGGTTATGGTCGTTTGGTGTCCCTCTCAGACGGGACATTCCCGTCAGCATGCCGAGCCCTGCCGCTGATCATGGGATTCAACCGCTTTCCGTTTGGCAGGGACGGGGGAACCAAGTTTCTACGGCCACATGTGGCCTTGGGGTTAAGTCGTTAGCGCCTCCGCCCGCGGAGCCAGCTACCGGCCGGGTATCTCCAGCCCGAACCCGACAGCTCACCCCGCAGGCATGGGAGAGGCGATCAACTGTGTCAAAAATTTCCACCACTGCCCGTCACCGCGCGACTCCGGCCCGCTCCATTGTGCTCGAGGGCCTCGCCGTAACCGCCAAGTCCCAGGCCCGTTCGCTGGGCCGTCCGGCGCTTGCCGTTGCTGCAGCGTCCGGTATTGCCTTTGGCGTCGGAGCCCCGGCCCATGCAGGTGTCACCGGCCCGGACACCACTGAGAACACCAGCGTCCAGGCATACTCCGCACCTGCCCCGGCAGCAGCACCCGCCGCAGCAGCAGGAACCGTCCACACGGTGGTGTCCGGCGACACCATCGGGGCCATCGCGGCCGCCCATGGCGTCAGCCTCAACGACGTCCTGGCCGCCAACGGACTGGGACTGTCCTCCATCATCTACCCCGGTGACCAGATCCAGATCCCCGGCGCTGGCCACACCGCAGCCCCGGCGCCGGCAGCAGCTCCCGTCCAGACGGCAGCCGCAACCGCACCGGCAAACACCGGCATGAACATGTCCTACGCCTCAGCCGCCCCGGCGGCGTCCACCGGCACCGGGACCGGCGCTGCCATCCTGGCATCCGCTTACAGCCAGGTCGGCGTGAACCAGGACTGCACCGCAATGGTTGAGAAGGCCCTGCGCTCCGTCGGCAAGTCCGTCGGCGACCTGGCCCCCACGCAGTTCTTCCAGTACGGAACCGTTGTCGGCGCTCCCGCCCCCGGCGACCTGATCATCACCTCCGGCCACGTGGGCGTGTACGCCGGCAACGGCCAGGTTGTGAGCGGCGGCGTCAACGGCTACAGCACCGAGGTCCACTCCATCAGCTGGCTCGGCGGCTACTCCGCAGTCCGCGTAGCCTAGCCTTCGCAACGCTTTGGCAGCAGCAGGCTGGTACTAAACAGCAAAGCTGTTCTTAGACAGGAGGGCGGCAGCCGGGTATTCCCGGCTGCCGCCCTCCTGTCATTTCCGCACCGTACCGCTGAACAGTCACGTCCCGCAGAAGGTCATGTAGGTGCCGAAATCCTCAGGGGCACCTTCGGCGTAGCGTTCCAGGCCCGGCCGCTCGGCGAAGGGGCTGCCGACGGCCTCGAGCAACTGCTGCAGGGGAGCCAGGTTTCCGTCAGTGGCGGCGGACAGCGCCTCTTCCACGAGGTGGTTCCGCGGAATATAGGCAGGGTTCACGCTGTCCATCAGTTCCGCGTCGGGCCCCAGGGCCTGCCACCGCTCCGCCCAGGCGTCGAACGCTTCAAGGTCCAGGACCATGCCGCGCACGGGACGGAGGTCCCCCCGCGCGGCCTTGCCCAGGTTCCGGAAGAACAAGGTGTAGTCCACCGGCCCGTCCTTCAGGATGGCAATGGCACCGTCCACCAGGGCGGAGGCGGCGTCGCTGTCCGCATCTCCCGACAGGCCCAGCTTGGCCTTCATGCCGCCGGACCACGCCTGGCTGTACTGTCCGCGGAATCCGCCAAGTACCTCCACCGCGGGGGCAACCGCCTTTTCCTGGTCCCCGTCGATCAGCGGCAGCATTGCCTCCGCCAGCCGTGCAAGGTTCCATTCGGCCAGCACCGGCTGGCTGGCGTAGGCGTAGCGTCCGCTGACGTCGATGGAACTGTAGACAGCGGCGGGATTGAACACATCCATGAACGCGCACGGGCCGTAGTCGATGGTTTCCCCTGAGATGGTCATATTGTCCGTATTCATGACCCCGTGCACGAACCCCACCAGCATCCACCGGGCCACCAGGTCCGCCTGGGCGGAGACCACCGAGGCGAACAACTCCAGGTAGGGGTTTGGGGCGCCGGCAGCGTGCGGGTAGTGCCTGCCGATGGCGAAATCCGCCAGCCGCTTCAGCAGCTCGAAGTTTTCCGTGGCCCGCGCGTACTGGAAGCTGCCGACGCGCAGGTGGCTGCCGGCAACCCGCGCCAGGACCGCACCGGGCAGCATGCCGTCACGCCTGACCTGCCGGCCAGTTGCCACGACCGCGAGCGAGCGGGTGGTGGGAATGTGCAGGGCATGCATGGCTTCACTTACCACGTACTCACGGAGCATGGGCCCGACGACGGCACGTCCGTCCCCGGCGCGGGCAAACGGCGTGCGCCCCGAGCCTTTGAGATGGAGGTCCAGGAGGCGGCCGCCTTTGTCCGTGACCTCACCAAGCAGCAGGGCGCGTCCGTCGCCAAGCAGCGGAGAGTAGCCGCCGAACTGGTGGCCCGCGTAGGCCTGCGCCACCGGGGTGGCGCCCGCCGGAACGTGGTTGCCCACCAGGAGCCGCACCCCTTCGGGACTGCGAAGGTACCCTGGGTCCAGGCCCAGGTCGCGTGCGAGCCTGTCGTTCAGGACCAGGAGCTCGGGGCTGGGGGCTTCCTCGGCCTGCCAGGGAACGGCGAGTTCCGACAGTTCCCGGGCGAAACGGCCGTCAAAAGTGACCGTGGATTCAGCTGCTGCCGTCATGGCTTAACCCTATCGCCGTAGTTCCGCCCGCTGCTTCCCGTGCCGGTTGCCGGCGGCGGGGAACGGCAATGTGCTGCAGGTCCTCAGCGGCAATGACCGTGGTTCCCGGAGCCTGCGCCCGTGCCTGCTCCGCGAGGTGCGGGACGCCGTCGCCATAGCGTGCGGAGAAGTGGGTGAGCACCAGCATCCGGGACTTCCCGGACGCCGCAAGTTCCCCTGCCTGCCCGGCGGTCAGGTGCAGGTATTGCCGGGCCAGGCCGACGTCGTCGTCACTGAACGTGGACTCGGCCACCAGCAGGTCCGTGCCTGCTGCCAGTTCTTCGGCACCGTGGCACGGTGCGGTATCCATGATGAAAGCGAAGCGCTGGCCCGGCCTGGGAATACTGACCTCTTCCAGCCTGGCCGCTCCGAGGACCCCTTCGCGCTGCAGCAGGCCCACGTCGGGCCCTTCGATGCCCGCCGCCCGCAGCCTCTCCGGCAGGAACGTGCGGCCATCTGGCTCGGTGAGCAGGTAGCCGTATGTCTCGATGCGGTGATTGAGGGGCCGGACCTCAAGCCTGTCCGCCACGGCACCGGCGCCGCCATGTGGATGGAGCCTCACGTCAAGCCCGGGCGGGCTGAGACCCACCAGGGCCCTGACCACCTGGTCACCGGACGCCGGATAATGCAGGTGGACCGGGTGCGCCACGCCGTCCAAAACCATCCGGGAGAGCACCCCGGGAAGGCCGAAGCAATGGTCCCCGTGCACGTGCGTAAGGCAGATCCTGGTGATGGCGCCCGCCGCCACTCCCGCATGGATCATCTGGCGCTGGGTACCCTCGCCGGGATCGAAAAGCAGCCCTTCGCCGTCCCAGCGCAGGAAGTAGCCGTTGTGGTTGCGGGTCCGCGTGGGAACCTGGGACGCAGTGCCCAGCACTACGAGTTCACGCACCGTTGGAATCTGACGCTGCAAGCAACCCTTTGGCGTAGGCGGCCTGGCCGCCGTGCTGAAGGCAGTCCCCCAGGATGCTGACCAGCCGCACGCCCAGGGTGACGGGCGGATCCCAGCGCCTGTCGACCACACGGTCCAGGTCGGAATCCCCGATACCTTCCAGGACCCTGGCAGTCTGCCGGTGAACGGCCAGGTAATACTCCCGCAGGAGTTCCCGGGGCGCGCGGACTGCGTCCACCTGCTGGCTTGAGTGGCCGTAGCCCGTATCACTGTCCGCCAGCGGGAGCCCGAAGCGGGTTACGAATCCTTCGGCCTTCCAGACCTGCTCCAATCCCGAGGCGGACGCAACCTGCGCATCTTCCACCCGTCCCATGTGCCAGACCAGCCAGGCGATGGAATTGCCTTGGCCTGCAGGACGCAGCTGCAGCTGCTCCCCATCCAGCCCGTCCAGTACCTGCCCCACCAGGCCGGGGAGGCGGTCAAACGCCTCGAGCAACAACTCCTTGGAGTGCATGGGTCTCCTTCCCTGCGGACCGGGCCCGGGCGCACCCGGCCCCGGGATTGCTAGCGTTCCAGGTCGTCCGGCTCAAACTCACTAAGGGGCGAGCCGCCAAAGTTTTCCTCGTCGTCGCTTGCGTCTGCTTCCAGGCCGGTGGGATTCCCGCCGAAATCGACGTCGGCTGCTGCTTCACCCAGCGTGGGTGTGTCCGGCGGAACCTGCTCATCGCCGGAGCGGTACCGGGCCTGCGCGCTTTCGTCCCGCAGCGTCTGGTCACTCAGGAAGTCCTGCTCCTCCCCCGAGACTGCTTCGTCCTGCAGCAGCGGGTCCTCCTGCCAGCGGTCCGGATTGTTCTCTGCAGCCCCGGGGTAGCTGTCAGGTTCCCCGTTGACGGGATCGAGCTCCAGTGACGATGCCGCGCCGGGAGTCTCGTCGAGAAGAACGTCGTCTTCCTGCACAACTTCCAACTCATCGTCGGGGACGTTCTGTTCAGTCATGATGATGCCTTTCTCATGGGCTCCGGGCGGATAATAGTAAGCATACTGAGGAACGGTATGCCTGTGAACAGCCACCGCATTTCCGTCCCAAGCGGACAAACGGCGGTTCCCGGCCGCGCGCCAAGGCCGCAGGGCGGCCTGAACAGCGCTTCCGTGACTTTTGGCCCTAGAGTGCCGGTGGCGGCGGGGCCAGTCTTGAAAGGCAGGAAGACCAGTTCAAGACGACCAGGAAGTGCGGCCATGACATCCCAGAAACCCATCGCTGTGGGCACCAACGACTCAGCGCAAAGCCAGGCCGCGGTCCTGTGGGCGGCCCGCCGCGCCCACCGGACGCACCTGCCGCTGGTGATCCTCCACGTCGTCGACGACCGGTGGGTAGCTGAACCCTACCCCTGGTTTGGAACCCTCCAGCAGGCCGGCGAGGAACTGCTCAAGACCGCCGCCGGCAGGCTCGAAGGAACCGTGACGGTCACGCCGACTACGGAACTGCTCACCGGAAGCGTGGGCGGCCAGCTGGCCAAGTATTCGAAGAAGACCTCGATGATGGTCATCGGCTCCGGCAGCGGGCACCTTGGCGGGGCCCTCGCCGACCGCGCACTCCAGGTGGCGACCGCCGCCAAAGTCCCTGTCGCCGTCGTCGGGACCCAGGACCTCGAAGGCAGGTCCGGTGTGGTGGTCGGCGTTGACGGGTCTGCCGAGGCAACGCGGGCCGTCGCCTTCGCCGCGGCCGAGGCCGACCGCGAGGGAGACGAACTCACCGTCGTTTATGCCGTCAATGCGCCCGACCCCATCATCGACGCCGGCCTGACGCCGGGGGCGCTCGCGGACCTCATCGTGGACGAAGAACGCGTCGTGCTCTCCGAAACCGTGGCCGGGCTCAAGGAAGACTACCCGGACCTGACCGTGCACCAGCGGCTCGACAGGGAAAAAAACGCGGTGGACGCCCTTGTCGAGGCCGCCGCCGGGGCACGGCTGCTTGTGGTGGGCAGCCGCGGCCGGGGCGCCTTCAAGCGCCTTTTGCTCGGTTCGACCGCACACGGCGTGCTCAGGCACCTCCCGTGCCCCACGATCATTACCCGTACTGACACCGTTCACAGCCCCCTTTAGGCCGCAGCGCCTGCTGGTCCTTCTTCCCGCTCCACATCCTCCCCTACAGCGGAAGGTTCCACGCCATGAAAAAACCCGCCGCCATCATCATGCTGGTCCTCGGCATCCTGATCTCTCTTCCGGGACTGGCCGCGCTGGCGGGAGGAGCCGTGGCATCGGCGGTGGGATCGATCCAGGGGGACGGATACCTGACCTCCGGCACATCCCGTTTTTCCGTCAGTTCCTTTGCCCTCACCTCTCCGCGGGCCGAGGCCATCGGCGAGGATGTGCCGGGCAGGCTTCCTTTCGACATCGGTACCCTGCGGCTGCGGATTGCATCAATGATCCCCGACAAAGCGGTGTTCATTGGCATCGGCCCGCAGGCCGACGTCGAACAGTACCTGTCAGGTGTGCACCACTCGGAGCTGCTGAACATCCGGCAGCGGCCTTTCCGCGCCGAATACCGTGACGTTCCGGGCGGCAACCCCGCATCGCCGCCGGCCGGCCAGCGCTTTTGGACGGCCTCCGTTTCAGGCTCCGGCGAGCAGGAGCTGACGTGGAACATCACCCCGGGCACCTGGGAAGTGGTGGTGATGAATGCCGATGCCTCCTCCGGTGTTGATGTCCAGGCACAGGCCGGCTTCCGCTCAGACCTCATCAGGCCGGCAGCCACAGGCCTGCTGGTGGGCGGCCTCATCGCCCTCGTGATCGGTATTCCCCTCATCGTCTTCGGCGCCATGGGACTGGGCCGGCATGCCGGGCGGCCACCTGTTGGACCATCACCGGGCGGCCCGGCGGTGGCAGGACCGGGGATGGCGGAACCGGGGATGGCGGAATCGGGGATGCAGGCGCCTGGGATGGCCGGACCGGGGATGCAGGCAGTGCCGGCCGCACCCGGAGTGGCACCCCCGCCGCAGCCGTTCACCGTGGCAGCCGAAGACCGCCGCGCCTACCCCGCAAGGCTTTTCGGTGACATCGATCCGGGACTGTCACGATGGATGTGGCTGGTCAAGTGGTTCCTGGCCATACCGCATTTCATCCTTCTCTTCTTCCTCTGGTTTGCGTTCGTCATCACCACCATCGTGGCGGGCTTCGCCATCCTGTTCACCGGCCGGTACCCCAGGGCACTGTTCGACTTCAATGTGGGTGTCATGCGCTGGAACTGGCGGGTGGCCTTCTACGCCTACGCCGCCGTAGGCACCGACCTCTACCCGCCGTTTACGCTCAAGCGCACCAATTATCCTGCGGACTTTGACGTTGACTACCCGGAACGGCTGTCCCGCGGGCTGGTGCTGGTGAAATGGTGGCTCCTCTCGATCCCGCACCTGCTCCTGGTGGCCGCGTTTACCAATACAACGTGGCGGTGGCGGGCGGACAACACCTTCGTTGGCGCCACCTATGAGCAAAGTGCGGGACCGTCCCTGCTGGGACTGCTGGTTCTGGTCGCGGCAGTGATCCTGCTGTTCACCGGCCGCTACCAGCGCCCGCTGTTTGACTTCATCCTCGGCATCGACCGCTGGATCTACCGGGTCCTTGCCTACACAGCGCTGATGCGGGACGAATATCCACCATTCCGGCTGGACCAGGGAGCCACCGAACCTGAATGGCCCGGACCGGTGATTCCGCCGGCCGGGGCACCACCGGCGGGAGCCCCCGCGGCGCCGTGACCTTCGGCCCTAGCCCCGCAGCAGGCATCCGGGCATGATGGGCCTGACAGCGAGGGTCCGACGAGGGAGCAGACATGAGCATAGCCGGGGCACCAATTGCCAGGATCGTGGTGGGCGTCGACGGATCGGAACCGTCCCTGGAGGCACTTCGCCAGGCCCAACGGCTCGCCACTCCCCTCGGCTCCAAGGTCCAGGCGATCGCCTGCTGGGAGTACCCGCAGGTGTACTCCGGCTACGTCATGATGGGCATTGAGGGCTTCGAGGAAGGCGCCAAGAAGGTCCTGGACGATGCGATGGTGCAGGCTTTCGGCGCCGAGATGCCGGCCAACGTCACCTCGACCCTTGTCCGCGGCCATCCGCGTGAGGCGCTGATCGACGCCAGCCGGGACGCCGACATGATCGTGGTGGGGCGCCGCGGGCACGGCGGGTTCGGCGGCCTGCTCCTGGGCTCCGTCAGCTCCGCCATCGTGGCCCATGCCCACTGCCCGGTACTGGTGGTCCACACGCCCGAGAGCGGAGCCCACAGCTCCAAGGAATCCTGAACGGTACGTCCGGGCGGGAAAGGTACTGACCTCCGGGACGGGTGATGGCATTGCCGCTCAGTGAGGCACGACGGCGGACACCCGCCATAGCGCTCGCCGCCGCCCTGGTGGTCCTCGCCATTTCACTGGCCCTGTTGCTCCCGGCGCCCTCGGCCGGTCCGCCGTCGGCATCACCGACGGCTCCCTCCCCGCTGCCCAGCGGCTCCAGCCAGCCCGGCACAGCCAGCCCAACCGTCTCCACCCCCGCGCCGGGGCCGCAGGAGACGGAGACACCCGAAGCGGGCCAGGCTCCCGTCGAGCCCCCGGTCGTCGTGCCGCCGGTTCCCGAACCGCAGCCCACGGAGCCACCGGCCGGCCCGACGCCACCCCGGGAGCCGGGTACTCCCCCGCAACCGGCGCCGTTCCCGGAATCCCTCCGCGGCCAGGACCTGACCGTCATCCCGGGGGCGGGCCGGGTGGTTGCCCTCACCTTCGACGCCGGAGCCAACGCAGCAGGACTGCCCGTAATCCTGCCCACCCTCGCCGCCAAGGGGGTCGCCGGGACGTTTTTCCTGACCGGCAACTGGGCGGCGAACAACCCGCAGGCCGTAGCGCAGATCGTGGCCGCCGGGCACCGGGTGGCCAACCACTCCATGACCCACCCGGGCTTCACCGGACTGGGCAACGACCAGATCTTCCAACAGGTGCGTGGTGCCGAGCAGGCCATCCTGGCAGGCGGCGCCGATCCAAGGCCGCTGTTCCGCTTCCCCTACGGCGAGCGGGACGCACGCACCATCGCTGCAGTCAACTCCCTGGGCTACGTGGCCGTCAGGTGGACCGTGGACACCCTGGGCTGGAAAGGCGCCAGTGGAGGTTCCAGCGTGCAGTCGGTGGCCGACCGCGTCCAGGCCGGCCTGCAGCCCGGTGAAATCGTCCTCATGCACATCGGGTCCAATCCCGACGACGGCACCACCCTCGACGCCGACGCCCTCCCCCGGATCATTGACCGCATCGCTGCCGCAGGATACGGCTTCACCACGCTCGATGCCCTGCCGGGGCAGTGAGGCCGCGGCACCATGGCGAAGACCCGGCCCTCCCGACGCGGGCACGTGCAGCCCCCGCGGCCGGAACCATCCTCCACCGGCCGCCAACCGGACGCTGTCCCTGATCCGGCACACCACGGGCTGCCGGTCCACGAGGTAGTCCTGCTGCTGGAAACGGATGCGGCCAGGGGCCTTGGCCAGGAAGAGGTAGCGCACCGGCGCGCCCAGTTTGGCGCGAACGAGCTTCCCCGGTCCAGGGGCGGGGGAATCGCCCGCAAGCTGGGGCGCCAGTTCAACAACCCGCTGGTCTACGTCCTGTTGGCCGCCGCCGCCGTCACCGTGGTCCTTGGCGCGTTCCTGGACGCCGGCGTCATCCTCGCCGTGGTGCTGGTCAACACGCTGATCGGATTCGTCCAGGAAGTCCGGGCAGAAGCGGCCCTGGACGCCCTTCACTCGCTTGTCCGCACCCACGCCACCGTCATGCGCGGCGGCGAACGGAGGCAGGTTCCATCCGAGGACCTGGTCCCCGGCGACCTTGTGCTGCTGGAGGCCGGCGACAAGGTACCGGCTGACCTCCGCCTGGTGCGCCTGTCCGCCTTACGGGCGGACGAATCCGCGCTGACGGGAGAATCCGACCCCGTGCCCAAGGACGAGGTGGTCCTGCCCCCGGTCACGCCGGTGGCAGACCGGAGGAACATGCTGTACAGCGGCACCCTGGTGACCGCCGGCACGGGTGCGGGGGTCGTCGTCGCCATCGGCGGCGAAACCGAACTTGGCGAGATCCACCGCCTCATGGGGACGGTCCGGCCGGTGGCCACGCCGTTGACGGTCAAACTGGCACGCTTCAGCTCGACGCTCACCATAGCCATCCTGGCCCTCGCCGCCGTGGCCTTCCTTGCCGGGCTGGCACATGGCGAGCAGCCGGGGCAAATGTTTACTGCCGCCGTCGCCCTGGCCGTGGGAGCCATCCCCGAAGGCCTTCCTGCCGCCGTCACCGTGACGCTTGCCATTGGCGTCCGCCGCATGGCGCGCCGCCGGGCCGTGGTCCGCCGGCTGCCGGTGGTGGAAACGCTGGGCAGCACCACGGTGATCTGCTCGGACAAGACGGGCACCTTCACCGAGAACCAGATGACAGTCCGGGCACTCTGGACCCCTTCCGGGACGTATGACGTTACGGGTTCCGGCTACGGACCGGAGGGACGCATCGCCCCGTCGGCAGCACAGCACACCGGCGGCCGGCAGCACGTGGCGGATTCAGCGGAGCACCCGGCGGACGGGGACGCTGCGCTGCAATGGTCCCTCCTGGGCGGTGCAGCCTGCAACGACGCCACCGTCCGCAGGGAGGGGCAGGGGTGGCACGTACGGGGGGACCCTACGGAGGCCGCAATGCTGGTGGCAGCAGGGAAGGGCGGGATGGACGTATCCGGCTTCCTGGCGGCCAACCCGCGGAAGCAGGAACTGCCGTTCACGTCGGAGCGGCAGTTCATGGCCACCCTGCACCTTTCCACGCTTCCGCACGGAGCCGGCGTGGTGTTCGTCAAAGGGGCCGCCGAACGGGTCCTTGACCTCTGCGGCACGGAAATGGACAGGTACGGTGCCAACAGGCCCCTCCACAGGCAGGCCGCGCTCAATGCCGCACATGCGCTCGCGGACAGCGGGCTCCGCGTGCTGGCCACGGCCATGATGCGCCTTCCCCCGGACAGCCGGCCTCTCTCCGCCATCCAATTGCGGGGCCGGATGACCCTGACCGGGCTCCAGGCCATGCACGACCCTCCCCGGGAAGCGGCCGCGGCGGCAGTGGCGGCCTGCCGGCGTGCCGGCGTGGCGGTCAAGATGATCACCGGAGACCACGTGCGGACTGCAGTGACCGTTGCCGCGGCGGTGGGCCTGGCCGCCGACCATGACAGCGGAACAGCCCTGACAGGCGCGGAGCTGGACGTCATTGCACCTGACCAGTTCGCCGATGCCGTGGAACGGGCCACGGTTTTCGCCCGGGTCTCGCCGGAACAGAAACTCCGCCTGATCGGGGCCCTGCAGTCCCGCGGACACGTGGCCGCCATGACCGGGGATGGCGTCAACGACGCACCGGCCCTCCGGCAGGCGAATGTCGGGATTTCGATGGGACGCACCGGAACGGAGGTGGCCAAGGAGGCATCGGACATCGTCCTCACCGATGACGACTTTGCCACCATTGAGGCCGCCGTTGAAGAAGGCCGGAATGTCTTCGACAACCTGACCAAATTCATCGTCTGGACCCTGCCGACCAACATGGCCGAGGGGCTGGTGATCCTCGTGGCCATCCTGCTGGGCGCAACGCTGCCCATCCTGCCCACCCAGATCCTCTGGATCAATATGACCACCGCTGTTGCCCTTGGACTCATGCTTGCCTTTGAGCCAAAGGAACCAGGACTGATGTCCCGGCCGCCACGGCCGCCGGACCGCCCCCTCCTGACGTGGGCGCTCACCGTGCGGATCCTGCTCGTTTCGGCCCTCCTCGTCGCCGGGGCATGGTGGCTCTTCGAACATGAATTGGCCGTTGGTGCCTCTGTTGCACAGGCCCGGACGTCCGCCGTGAACCTTTTCGTGGCCGTGGAGGTGTCCTACCTCTTCAGCTGCCGGTCGCTGACCCGGCCGGCGTGGCGGATAAGCCCGTTCAGCAACCGCTGGCTCCTGGTCGGCGTCGCGGTGCAGGCGGCCGGCCAACTGGCACTCACGTATGCGCCGCTGATGAACGGGCTCTTCCACACCGCCCCCATCAGCGGCGAAGCGTGGCTGCGGATCCTTGGCCTGGCCCTGCTCGCATCCGTGGCAGTCGCCGTGGACAAGCGTTTGCGGCGCCGCGGCTTCTAGTGCTCATCCCCCGCGGCCGCAGCATCCGGCATAAGGCGCAGCAACACCAGGCCTGTGACCACGGCCATCACTGCCGCCATGAGGACCGCCGCCCCCACGCCAATCACCGCGATCAGCCAGGCAGGCTGGTCCGGCTGCCACAAAGGCGGGGCAACCAGCATGAACGCTGCAAGACCCGCCGCCCAGGCCGCGGCGTTGCCGGCGATCCACGGCCACGCCCGCCGGACATGGTGCCGCAGCTCAAACCACTGGGCAGTGCCAATGGATCCGAGCAGCAGGATTGCCGCCGCGCCACCCGCAGTCAGCCGGAGCGGAAGCGGCCAGTCCTGCCATTCCCCGAAGGTGGACGGCAGCATGCCCACGGACCAGGCGAATGCCGCGGCCACCGCGGTCAGCAGGACCCAGCGGGCCGCGGAGATCCCCGGCAACCGGTTCCGCAGGACGCGGACCTGGAACCATCCCAGGACAGCTCCTTCGGCGAGGCCGGCCAGTACCAGGAGTGCAAATTCCGCACGCGGCCAGGCAGTGGCCGCAAGAAACCACGCAAGGACCGGGGCGAGGAAGCCCAAGCTCTCGCCCAGGGTCGCCCAGCCCACCCAACGGGTGAGGAACGCACGGCGGGCTGTCCCGCCGTCGTACGTGCTGTCCGCAAGGGCCACGGTGCCATCCTCCCTTTCCGCTTTACTCTCCTGCAACGGAACCGGATGCTCATCCAGATTCACCATGCCCGCGCCGCCACCGCCAGTGCCATAAGCCCCCGGTGCGGAAGTTCCGCACCGGGGGCCGAGGACCGGAGCCTGGTACCCGGCCCCGGAACAG
The DNA here is from genome assembly GCF_057747955.1 of Arthrobacter sp. SDR-2R. Classification (NCBI taxonomy): domain Bacteria; kingdom Bacillati; phylum Actinomycetota; class Actinomycetes; order Micrococcales; family Micrococcaceae; genus Arthrobacter; species Arthrobacter sp. SDR-2R. The sequence continues at coordinate 2,467,658 of NZ_CM173231.1, read as the reverse complement.
GACTAATGGCTCTGCCCCGGACACCGGCAGAGACCAATACTGGAAGGGAAGGCGGACGGCTGGCGTCCGCCTCCACTTCAGCGGAGGTCGTGACGTGTACGGCTGGAACGACGGCATGGGCCTGTGGGGCTATGTCCTGATGAGCATCAGCATGGTGGTGGTCTGGGGAGCAATCATCACCGGCATTGTCCTGCTGGCCCGTTCCCTGCGGGCTCCCTCCCCGGGTGCACCCCGGCCCCCGTCGCCACTAACGGCAGAGGACGTACTGGCCGAGCGTTTCGCGCGCGGCGAGATCGACGTCGCGGAATACCGGAACAGGCTGGCTGTCCTGCGCGGCCAGCCGGGTACCTGAGTTCCGGTTCCCGCAGGCAATGGATAGTGGGTGCAGCTGTGCCGCTCTCTGAATTTGAAAAACGCGAACTCGAACTGATTGGCCATGGACTGGAGGAGGAAGACCCCGGATTCGCGGCCCTGCTCGGAAGGGATGCCTTCGTACTGTCGCTTCGCACCCGCGTCAGGCGCGGACTCCTGCTTTTCGCGGCGGGCGTGGGCGTCCTGCTCCTTGGCCTGGTGGTCCGGGCGCCCTACCTGGGCATCGCAGGCTTCGCCGTCATGAACGGCGGAGCGTACTGGGCCATCAAAGACCTCCGCTGGTCCTTGCGGGCCAACCACCGGCACGTCGCCCAACTGGAAGGCAACAACGAATGAACACCAACAGCGGTAACGGCACGGAAGCCGGCTCCGAGGCGCGTGCGCTGCAGGCGGTGGAAGCCCACCATGCCGACATGCTGCGGCAACTGAACGCGCTGGTGGGACTGCTGACGGAGGCCGTGGAGGCACGGGACCCTGCCGCCGGACAGGAAACGCAGGCTGCGTTGCTGGACTGGTGCGACACGGTGCTGGTGCCGCACGCCCTGGCAGAAGAAGGGCCGCTGTACAGCGGGCCCCACGGCCTGCCGGAAGCGAAGCTGCTGGTGGACGGCATGCTGGCCGAGCATCAGGTCATCGTGGGCCTGGTTGAAGAGCTCAGGACCGCCGAAGGCGTTGCTGCCGCCGTGGCCGCCGGGGCCATCCAACGGATTTTCGCCCTGCACCTGGACAAGGAGAACCGCCTCCTGATGCCCTTCATCATCCAATCCCCCGGCCTGTCACTCGCACAGGCAGTCGAAGGGCTTCACGAACTGGTGGGGGAAGGCGCGGCACACCATCATGGGGACGGCCATCACAGCCACTAGGGCGGGATGACACGTACGACGGCGGGATGCCGGGTCGGTCAGTCAGGGCGACTGCAATCAGGCCGCCGGGTCAGGGCTCCCCGTCAGGGCGCTTGCCTGGCCGGTGTCCCCCGCGCCTTCCGCCTCCGGGGCGTGCACCACCAGCACGGGACAGTGGGCATGGCTCACGCACGTCGAACTGACGGAGCCAAGGACAAAGCTCCCATGTCCCCGCCTGCCCACGATCAGCAAGGAGGCGTTGCGGCTCGCGTCGATGAGTACCGGCCCTGGCTTACCCCGTACCAGGCGGGCATGCACGAACGCCGGCAGCTCCCCGAATGCTTCTTCCATTGCCTGTTGGAGGACCTGGTGGGCCGCGTACTTGAACCCTTCGATCCCTACGGCGAGGTAAACCCCGTAGCCGGCCGGGACGTCCCAGCAGGCCCAGGCCTCAACCGTCGCTGACAGGGGCTCCGCCATGGCCCGGGCCACCCGGAGCGCGGCGATGGAGGCGTCTGATCCATCCACCCCAACGATGATCCTGGGGTGCGTTTCAGGGGCAGTCATGCCGGCTCCATTCACTGTTGTTGCCGCATTCCCTCCTGCGGGCATCCTGCAAGCGTCGTCCCCAGAATGGAACAAGTGCGCTTTCAGGGGTAGGGCCGAAGGTCATGACAGGAACAGGGCCCAGACTTCGGGTGCCGCCCTGCGGATCGCCGGCGGACTTAGGTCCCTTCCGGCAGGACGCCTCCTGGGGAACAATGGGCTCAGGCCCTCCCCGGGGGCCGCCCCCGCACGAATGCGGGATTTGGTCCTGGAGATTTGGGAGCGATCAGTGCAGATGCATGAAGCTGGGTCTGAGGCGGCAGGATCTCCCGGGCAGGTCCGGGTGTTCATCCTTGATGACCACGAACTTGTCCGGCAGGGGTTGAAGGACCTGCTGGAGGGCGAAGGGTTCCTTGTGGTGGGCGAAAGCGGCTCGGCTGCCGAGGCCACGCGCCGCATACCCGCACTGCACCCCGACATCGCCATCCTCGACGGAAGGCTTCCCGACGGCACGGGAATCGAGGTCTGCCGGGACGTGCGTTCCCTGGACCCCCGCCTGCGCTGCCTGATACTCACCAGCTACGACGACGAGCAGGCCCTTCGAGGCGCTGTCCTGGCCGGTGCCTCCGGATACATCCTGAAACAGATCAGGAGCGATGACCTCCTGGCCGGAATCCGGAAGGCGGCTGCGGGCGAGTCCCTCTTCGATCCGGGAGTTGAGCAGCAGATCATTACCGGACTGTCCACTGCACACACCGATCCCCGCCTGGAGGGCCTCAGCGCACAGGAGAAGAAGGTCCTGGCCCTGATCGGGCAGGGCCTGACCAACAGGCAAATCGGCGACGAACTGTTCCTGGCCGAGAAAACCGTCAAGAACTATGTTTCATCGATCCTGGCAAAACTGGGCTTCGAGCGCCGGACGCAGGCCGCTGTCTACGTCACCAAGAGCTCCACGGACACTGCCTGAGCCGGCAGGTCAGGTGAGCCGGGCGGTCCATGTCACGGATGTGCCCTTGCCTGGCCCGCTCTCAATGATGCAACTGCCCTGCAACAACTCAGCCCGGTGGCGCATGTTCGCCAGGCCGCTCACCCGGGCAGGGTCGGCGAAGCCCCGGCCATTGTCGCGGATGAGAAGCTGGACCTGGTCCTTGCCCACCGCAACCGTGACCTCCACGTCGTCCGCGCCGGAATGCCGCAGCGCGTTACTGAGTCCTTCCGACAGCACGGACAGCAGATGGACGGCCACATCCTCCCGGATCGAGTCCACGGGGCCGTCCAGGGCCACCTTGGGGGTCAGGGCGTAGCTGCGCGAGTTTTCCCGGACCACCCGCAGGATCCGGCCCGTCAGCGGTTCGCGTTCCTCATCCGCCGTCCGGAGCGAGTAGATGGTGTCCCGCAGCTTGCGGATTGTTTCATCGAGTTCCGTGGTGACGGCGGCGATGCGCTCGTGCGCCACCGGGTCCACGGTGTAGCGGCGCAGGCTTTGGATGCTCAGGCCTGCGGCAAACAGGCGCTGGATGACGAGGTCGTGCAGGTCCCGCGCGATCCGTTCCCGGTCAGTGAACAGCAGGTTTTGTTCGCGCAGTGCGTTCACGCGCGCCAGGTCGAGCGCCAGCCCGATCCGGCTCCCGAAAATGGCACCCGACTCTGCGTCCGCCTGGTTGAAGGCGGCAGTTGCGTGTGCGCGGGCCAGCAGGAGAACGCCGTTGTCGCTGCTGCCATGCCCCAGGGAACACACGAGTACGGATCCGAGTTTCCCGGCCATTCCGGCCTCAAAGACCTGCCGCGGGTCCTTGGCCACAAAGGAGCCGCCGCCCTCGATCACGTCCCACACGGAGTGGGAGACCCTCCATTCCTGGCCTGCCTGGAGACCCTGCACACCAAGGCAGGACCGGCATCGAAGCACGCCTCCACCCGCCGGCACGGCCACCACTGCAAGTGCCGCATCCGATACCTTTAAAGCGGCGTCGGCAACGACGTCCAGGTTATCCGCGTCCCCGGGGCTGGACGCCATGATCAATCTGCTGCTGAGCTCCATGCCTGCTTCCAGCCACTTCTGCCGGCGCCCGCTGTCTTCAAAGAGGCGCGCGTTCTGGATCGCGACGCCGGCCGCCGCCGCCAGGGCAACGGCAAGGTCCTCATCGTCGGAGGTGAAATCCTCGCCACCTTGCTTTTCCGTCAGGTAGAGGTTGCCGAACACCTCGTCACGGACGCGGACGGGCACGCCAAGGAATGTCTTCATGGGCGGGTGGTTCGGCGGGAAGCCGGACGCAATGGGATGCCGGCCAAGGTCATGGAGCCGCAAGGGCTTTGGTTCGCGGATGAGCAGGCCAAGTACGCCGTGCCCCGTAGGCAGGTCGCCAATGGAGCGGATTCCGTCTTCATCAATACCCACCGTGATGAAGTGGCTCAGGGTGCGGTCTTCGCCAATGACGCCCATAGCGCCGTACCGTGCGCCGACCAGGGCGCAGGCCGAACGGACCAGGCGGTCAAGCACGGCCTCAAGGCTCAGATCCTCGGCGAGGGCCACCACCGCCGCCAGCAGGGCGTTGATGCGTTCCTGGGTATCCAGCTGTTCGTCGCCCCGGGCGGAAAAGTCCCGCAGCAGGTCTTCAACGGTGTCCCTAGTCGGCGGACGCCAGGGCTTCTCAGTGCTCACGTTCCACCTCCTGCGGCAAGAACCTGCCACGCTGCGGGTCCTTGGCGCGGTCCGGGGGTCCGGAACGGAAATGCCTGCCCCGGGCCGCAAGTCCGCCTTCACTTGGGCATGAAGACGCTACCGGCACAATTCTAGGAGGCCCAGGCGAAAATTACCTCCGACCGTCCCGGATGGGTGCCTTTGCTGGCGCGGGACCTTCTTCCCTATCCCCGGGAGGTTTGCCGGTCCTAGGCTACGGCCATGAATACCGCAGCCACAGAACCTGACATCAAGGAACTCGGCGTCCACGATTGCTGGCGATACCTTCGTTCAACTTCCCTCTGCAGGATCGCCTTCTCCGAGGGGGACGCAGTGGAAAACTATCCGGTGAATTTTGTCCCCACCAACGGCACACTGCTCATTCGTACCGGCCAGGGAACAAAGCTCGCCTCCCTTGCCGACCGGAAAGTGGTAGCCGTCGAGGCGGACGGAATGAACCAGTACGGCACCATCGCCTGGAGCGTCATCATCAAGGGGCACGCCAAAGTTGTAACCGATGCGGAGGAAGTCCAGGACGCCATGGAGGCGGGCTTGTCCCCCTGGCAACCCGGCCAAAAAAATGTCCTGATCCGGATCACGCCGCAGGATATCAGCGGCCGGAGGTTCGTCATCGCGGCGCCGACCCATTGGTGGCCGGCCCGGGAGCCCAGCGCCGACTGACCCAGCGCCCACTAGCCCAGCGCCGACTGGCCAACGCTGATCAGGCCAACGCGGATCAGGCACGCCGGTCAGGGCAACGTCATCCGGCTCCGCTCCACGCCCGCACCACACCCCTTCTCCAGCACCCCCTAAGGATGGTCCCCCATGGCAACTGCCAAGCCAATCGCCGTCGGCATCACTAATACTTCGGCCTCCAACGCCGCCCTGTTGTGGGCAGCTGCCCGGGCCAACAGGCTAAAGTGCCCCCTCGCCGTCGTAAATGTGGTGGACGACCGCTGGATGGCCGCCGAAGTGCTCCCCTACCTTGAAGTCCTGCGTGAATCGGGGCTGGCGCTGTTGAAGGAGGCCGGTGAAAAAGCCACCGCAGCCGAACCCGGACTGCAGGTAACCCTCCAACTGCTCGAAGGAGGCATCGGGGCAGCCCTGGGCGACTATTCCAGGAATGCCTCCATGCTCGTCCTGGGCACCAGCGGCCACACGCGCGGCGCCCTGACGGACCGGGCCCTCCAGGCCACCGCCACCGCGGAGTGCCCGGTGGCCGTCATCGGTGATGCCCAGGAGGCAGGCCGCGGCATCGTGGTGGGCGTGGATGGCTCGCGTGAAGCAACACAGGCAGTGGCTTTTGCGGCCGCGGAGGCTGACGCACTGGGCGAGGAGCTGACCGTCCTATATGCCTTCACCGGCCCCAACCGCTGGATTGCGGCAGGGCTGCCGCAGAGCAGTTTCGCCACCCACGTCGTCGAGGAGGAACAGATCGTGCTCGCCGAAACTGAGGCGGGCCTCCGGCAGGACTATCCGGACCTCGTGGTCAACACCAGGATGGAGACCGTTCTTGAGCCGGCGGACGCCCTGATCCGTGCTGCATCCGGCGCCCGGCTGCTGGTCCTGGGCAGCCGCGGAAAGGGTGGCTTCGAAAGGTTCGTCCTGGGATCCACGGCACACGCAGTGCTGTCGCAGCCGCCGTGCCCCACCGTGATCACCCGGGTGCACAAGCAGCAGCACGCCGACTGACCGGGTCAGCTGCCTGGCCACATCATGACAATCGCCGGGGACAACGGGAGACCGGTCCCGGGACTGGACGTGAGCCATCCCCGGGACGGACTCTCCACCGCAGAAGTGCGGGAGCGCACTGCCGCCGGCCGTGTCAACAGCGTGCCAACGGCAACCAGCAGGAGCGCCTGGGAGATTGTCCAGGCGAACGTGTTCACCCTGTTCAACGGCGTGGTGGGAGGCTGCTTCATCCTCCTGCTGGTCCTTGGCCAGTGGCGTGATGCGCTGTTCGGCTTGTCCGCCATCAGCAATTCGCTGATCGGGATCATCCAGGAGTACCGGGCAAAGCGTTCCCTTGACCAGCTTGCCATTCTGCAGGCCGCCCGGAACACGGTGGTCAGGAACGGGGCCAGGGAAGTCGTCTCCTCGGACGAACTGGTCCCTGACGACCTGGTGGTGCTCAACGCCGGGGACCAGGTAACGGCAGACCTGGAGCTTCTTGGCGGGGCACCGCTTGAGGTGGACGAATCCCTGCTGACGGGCGAGTCGGAACCCGTTCCCAAAGCCGGCGGTGCCGTGCTGCTGTCCGGCTCGCTGATCCTCGCCGGCAGCGGCCGGGCCAGAGTGCTCCGCGTGGGACCCGACACCTTCGCTTACCGGCTGGCAGCCGAGGCACGGCGGTTCTCCCTTGTCAGGTCAGAGATCCGCAGGGGCCTGGAGAAAGTCTTTACCGTCATCACCTGGCTGTTACTGCCCACCGCACTGCTGCTCACGAATGCGCAGATGCAGGACCAGGGCGGATGGGCTGGAGCCATGGGATCGGGGCGGTGGATACCTGCCGTCGTGGGAGCTGTTGCCGGGATCATGGCCATGATCCCCCTGGGCCTGCTCCTGATGACAAGCGTGGCCTTTGCCGTGGGCGGCCTCCGGCTCGCTCGCCAGAAGGTCCTGGTCCAGGAACTCGCCGCCGTGGAGGTATTGGCACGGGTGGATGTCCTCTGCCTGGATAAAACCGGCACCCTGTCCTCCGGCTCCGTGGTGTTTGACGCCGTCCATGAGGCCGGAACAGTTCCTGCGTCCGGGTGGCGGCCGGCGGTGGAATGGTTTGGTGCCAATGCTGAGGCCAGCAGCACCGCTGCAGCCATCGGCGCGGCCTTTCCCGTGCGGGTTCCGCTGCAGGAGCAGGATTCCGTCCCGTTCTCCTCCGCCCGGAAGTGGAGTTCGGTGACGTTCGCGCCGGGCTCCGCCGCCTCCGGGACGTGGATCCTGGGAGCGCCGGATACGGTCCTCGGGTCCGCTGACTCTGCTGATGCGCACGCCAGGGCGGCGGCCCTCGCTTCCACCGGCCTGCGGACCCTGGTTCTGGCGCACCTCCCGGCGCCGCTGCCGCCGGGCCCCCAAGAGGCAGGCCTGCCGTCCGGGCTGGTGCCGGTCATGCTGCTGACCTTCCGGGAGAGCATCCGCCGGGACGCCGCCTCCACCCTCGACTACTTCCGCCGGCAGGGGGTGACCGTCAAGATCATTTCCGGTGACGATCCCCGGACCGTGGCAGCGCTTGCGCGCGGGGTGGGTTTTGGGACCGGGGTTGCCTATGACGCACGCACGCTTCCCCGGGATCCGCTGCTGCTGGAGGAAACGGTGGAGTCGCAAAGCCTCTTTGGAAGTGTGACCCCATCCCAGAAACGGGACCTGATCCAGGCCCTGAAGCGGCGGGGGCACACGGTGGCAATGACCGGGGACGGGGTGAACGACGTCCTGGCACTTAAGGATGCGGATCTGGGGATCGCCATGGACTCGGCCTCCCCCGCGACCAAGGCCGTGGCCCGCATGGTCCTCCTGGACGGGCGCTTTGAACGGCTGCCGGCGGTGGTGGACGAGGGGCGCCGGGCCATCAGCAACATTGAGCGCGTCTCCCTGGTCTTCCTGAGCAAGACTGTCTACGCCACGGTCATCTCCGTGGTGACCGGCGTCCTGTTGCTGGCCTTCCCGTTCCTGCCCCGGCAGCTGTCCGCACTGGACGGACTGACCATCGGCCTGCCGGCGTTCTTCCTTGCCCTGCAGCCCGGCGGCCAGCGTTATGCCCCCGGGTTCCTGAGGCGTGCCCTGGCCTTCGCGGTCCCGGCAGGCATCTGCACGGCCCTGTGTGTCCTGGCGGTCAGCGCGTACGGGCAGTTGTGGGGCGGCCACAGCCTTGAGTCCGCCCAGTCCGCGGCAACGGTGACACTCGGTCTGGTGGCCGCGTGGATCCTGGTGATGGCATCACGCCCCCTCAACCGGATCAAGGTGTTGATCCTTGCCGGGATGTACGCGGGGCTGGTCCTGTTGTTCAGCGTTCCCTTAACGCAGGACTTCTTCCGGGTTGAGTGGCCGCCCGCCGGACTGCTGGCCGTCTCGGTTGCAGTTGCCCTGGCAGGGTGCCTGGCCATCGAACTGGTTGGCCGCCTGACCCGCCGGCCACCGGCGGGTCACGGCCGAACGGGGCTGGGACCTTTGCCTCTGGAGCCGGATTCATCGAAAGGGGATGGTGGAAGTGCCGGGCAACGCGATGGTCCGGCTTCCACATGAGCAGGAGGCAAGAATGACTGACCTGATGAAATGGTTTGATAACCGCCGCTCCCCCATCGATGTCATCGAACGGCTTTTCGAGGGTGACCTGGGGTCCTCCGCCATCAGGGTCGAAGAGATGGTGGACGGCAACACGCTGGTGGTGCGGGCAGAGCTGCCCGGCATCGATCCGGAGAAGGACGTGGACGTGACGGTTACGGACGGTGTCCTGACCATCAAGGGAGAACGGCAGGAAAAGAAGGAACACAAGGAGAAGGACAGCTACCGGTCCGAGTTCCGCTACGGTTCCTTCGTCCGGCGGATCCCCCTCCCCACCGGGGTGAAACAAGACGACGTAACGGCTGCATACAAGGACGGGGTCCTTGAAGTGCGGGCTCCCATGCCGGAGCAGGTGCAGGCAACCGGGGCGTCCAAGATCCCCATTACCAGGGGCTGAGCAGAGTCACGGTACGACGACGGTGCCTGGCTTCCGGGGAGACTGTCCCCTGGGGTGCCAGGCACTTTCCTGTGGCCGCCAGGGCAGTACGCGGGGACACGCAGTATGCCTTGGGCAGCGGGTCAGACGGCTTGTTCGTTGGCAGCCCGCGCCTCTGCTGCCGCAATAACCGGAAGCGTCCGCACGTACGTGTCCGGGTTCAGGGACACCGAATCGATCCCCTGGCTGACCAGGAACTCCGCAAGGTCCGGATGGTTGCTGGGCCCTTGTCCACAGATGCCGATCTTGATGCCGGCGGCATGGGCCTTGCTGATCGCCTGGGCAATCATGGACATTACTGCCGGATCCCGCTCATCGAACAACCCGGCTAGTTCCTCCGAATCGCGGTCCACCCCCAGGACCAGCTGGGTGAGGTCGTTGGAACCGATGGAAAAACCGTCAAAACGCTTGGCGAATTCCTCTGCCAGGACCACGTTGGATGGGATCTCACACATCATGTAGAGCTGGAGCCCTTCGGCGCCGCGGACCAGCCCGTGCTCTTCCATGGCCTGGATGACCTGGTCCGCTTCCCGCACGGTGCGGCAGAAGGGGACCATGACAATCACGTTGCCGAACCCGGCCTGCTCCCGGACGCGTTTGAGGGCCTTGCACTCCAGCGCGAATCCTTCCCGGTAGGCGTTGCTGTAGTAGCGGGAGGCGCCGCGGAACCCCAGCATGGGGTTTTCCTCGGGACGTTCGAAAGCGCTGCCGCCGATCAGGTGGCTGTACTCGTTGCTCTTGAAGTCGCTCAACCGGACGATCACCGGTTTGGGATGGAAGGGGGCGGCGATCTTGGCGATCCCCGTGGCCAGCACGTCGATGAAGTACTCCTGCGGGTCCTGGTAGCCGCTGGTGAGCTGCCGGATGAGCGCGGCCTCCTGGGGGTCTGACACCCGTTCCGGATGGACCAGGGCCATGGGGTGGATGCGGATCAGGTTGTTGATGATGAACTCCATCCGGGCCAGGCCTACGCCGTCCGCAGGCAGCCGCCACCACTTGAACGCGGCGGCCGGGCTGGCGATGTTGATCATCACGTCCGTGCGGGTGGCCGGGAGGGCGTGCATGTCCACGTCCTCCACGGAGAACTCCAGCAGCCCTTCGTAGACGCGGCCCTCTTCGCCTTCCGCGCAGGACAGGGTGACCTGGCCGCCGTCGGGAAGGACCTCTGTGGCGTTGCGCGTTCCCACCACTGCGGGCACGCCCAGTTCGCGGCTGACAATGGCGGCGTGGCTGGTTGTGCCGCCGTGGTCCGTGATGATGCCCGCGGCCCGCTTCATGACGGGAACCCAGTCCGGGTCCGTCATCCGGGTGACCAGCACGGAGCCGTCCACGAATGATTCGATGTCCTTGGCATCCCGCACCACGCACGCCTGGCCGCGCGCGACCGAATCTCCGATGGCGGCGCCGGTGACCAGGACCTTCCCGGGCCCTGCAAGGTGGTAGGTCCGGAAAGTTGATGTGCTCCGGCGGGCCTGGACGGTCTCCGGCCGTGCCTGCACCATGAAGAGTTCGCCGGTGACCCCGTCCTTGGCCCACTCCATATCCATGGGCCGGCCGTAATGTTCCTCCACCGCGACGGCCCAGCGGGCCAACAGGACAATCTCGCGGTCATCCAGTACCCGTGAGCTCTGCTCCCGCCCGGTCGTCTCCACCATCATGGTCCTGGCATCGCCACCGCGGCTGTACACCATTTTGCGTTCCTTGGCACCGACTTGCCGCTCGATCACGGGGCTGAAGCGCCGGTCTGCAAGGAGCGGCTTGAACACCTGGTACTTGTCCGGGTTGATGGTGCCCTGGACCACCGTCTCCCCCAGCCCCCAGGCGGCGCTGATGACCACCACGCCGGGAAAGCCGGACTCCGTGTCGATCGAAAACATCACCCCTGATGCGCCAAGGTCCGAGCGGACCATGCGCTGCACTCCAACGGACAGGGCAACGTCGAGGTGGTCGTAACCCTTCATTTCGCGGTAGCTGATGGCACGGTCCGTGAACAGGGAGGCGTAGCAGCGCCGGCACGCCTCCAGGACCGCGCGCTCCCCGGCCACGTTCAGGAAGGTTTCCTGCTGGCCGGCGAAACTGGCGTCCGGGAGGTCCTCGGCCGTGGCACTGCTGCGGACCGCAACGGCCACTTGGTCTTGCCCGGTGCGCTGGCAGAGGGCCCGGTAGTGCTCCTGGATGTCGGCAGTGATGTCCGCCGGGAAGGTGGCCTGCAGGAACAGTTCGCGGATCGCCGCCCCGGCCTGCCGAAGTGTTGCTGCCCCGGCGCGGTGGTCCTCCATGTGCTTCCTGATCCGGGGCTCCAGGCTGTTGGCAGCAAGGAAAGCGCGGTAGGCGGTGGCCGTGGTGGCGAACCCTTCCGGAACCCGGACTCCTGCCGGCTGCAGCGCACGGCTCAACTCCCCCAAGGAGGCGTTCTTTCCCCCTACGGAGGGGATGTCCGCGATCCCGGTTTCTTCAAGCCATTTGACGCTGACATCGGCCAGGGACGTTTCTGCAGCGGCGGTCATGGCTCGATTCTGGCCTTGGTGGCGCCGGGGCAGGCAGAGTCTTTGGTCCTAGCTCCGCCGCAGGCGCGCCCGGGCCGCTTTGTGGATCCAGTCTGCAAGAAGGACAGCGGGGGCCGCGAGAAGTGCCAGGAGGAAGCCCAGGGGAGGCGGCGGGGCCTGGCCCAACAGCGTTGCAAGGTAGGGCAGGAACAGGCACATCGCAAGGATGGCCAGTTCCGCAAGAACTGCCCATACCAGAAGCCGGTTGGTACCCCATCCCAGCTTCCAGGGCGGCACGGTGGCGCTCCGGCAGGCAAAGGCGTTGGCCAGCTGTCCCAGGACCACGGCGGTAAAGGCGGCGCCGGAGGCAGCCATGAGGAGCCCGGGCTGGGGAACCTGCCCCCGGATCCACCCGCCGGCAGCGAGGACAACGGAGAAGACGGCCATTTCCATGGCGGCCTCCGTGGGACCCAGGATGCAGAAGACACGGATGATCAGTTGCCGGTCCATCAGGTGCCGGCGTTCGGGCGGACGCGCCAAAACACGCCGGCCGGGCGGTTCGGCGCCAAGGGCCAGCGCGGGCAGCAGGTCGGTGCCAATGTCCAGGGCAAGGATTTGAAGGACACCGAGGGCAAGCGGGAAGTGGCCGCCGGAGAGCGCCCAGATGACAAAGGGAGTCAGCTCCGCCACGTTGTCGGTGAGATGGTAGGTGAGGAACCGGTGGATGTTGGCGTAGGTTGCCCTTCCTTGTTCGATGGCTGCCACGATGGTGGCGAAATGGTCGTCCAGGAGGACCAAATCCGCGGCCTCCCGCGCCACGTCAGTTCCGCTCCGCCCCATGGCCACGCCGATGTCGGCTTCGCGAAGGGCCGGGCCATCGTTGACGCCGTCGCCGGTCATGGCCACCACATGCCCACGGGCCTGCAGCGCCTTGGCCACGCGGAGCTTCTGTTCGGGCGAGACCCTGCTGACCACCACTCCGTCACGGTCCAGGAGTGCGCCGAGTATTTGCTCGTCCGCCGGAAGGTCTGCGCCTTCCAACACGTATTCAGGCGTTCCGGCAAGGCCGATCTGCCGGGCGATCGCTGCCGCCGTGGCAGGGTGGTCGCCGGTGATCATGGCGACCTTCAGGCCCGCCTGCCGCGCCGTTCGGATGACGTTGCCCACATCCGGCCGGGGCGGATCCTGCAGTCCGATCAGGCCCAGGAGTTCCATGTCCGTTTCAAGTTCTGCGGCAGGGCTGGTCTGCCATGTTTCGGATGCTCCCGCGAGACGCCGCCGTGCCACCGCAATGACGCGCAGGCCACGCGTTGCCATCACCTCTACCTGTTCCTTGACCTGACCCGGCACGGATTCGCACAGTGGGAGCACGGTTTCGGGGGCACCCTTGCAAAACAGCTCGGGCCCCACAAGGGCAGACTCCCTGCGCCGCACCGGATCGAACGGCAGCCGGCGCGATGCCGCGGGCCCGGACCCGGCGCCTGTCAGCCGGCGGGCCAGCACGTCCACGGCAGCTTCCATCGGGTCACCCTGTGCACGCCACTGTCCATCGTGCAGCTCGGCCCTGCCCTGTGAAGCGGTGCGGGCGGCGAGCGCCGCCTGGGCCGCCCTGGCCGTTCCCCGGCCCTCGATGTGCGCGTCCGGGTCATACCCCTGGCCCGTCACGTGGACGGTCCCTTCCAGGGTGAAGACCTCGACGGCGTTCATTCGGTTCTGAGTCAGGGTCCCGGTTTTGTCGGTGCAGATGAAGGTGGTTGAGCCCAGGGTTTCCACGGCTTCGAGGTTGCGGACCAGGCCGTTGCGGGACGCCATGCGCTGGGCACCCATGGCCAGGGACAGCGTGACAGTGGGCAGGAGCCCTTCCGGGACCAGGGCCACGGCCACGCCGATCGAGAACAGGAAGGAATCCCGCCACTGAAAGCCCACCAGCAGCGACGCCAGGAAGAAGACCGCTGCGATACCCAGCGCCATGCCCGCAGTGACGCGGACAATCCGCCGCAGTTCCAGGGACAGCGGCGTAGGGGGAGGAACCGCTCCGCTGGTGAGGGCGGCAATTCCGGCCAGCCTGGTCCTGGCTCCCGTGGCGGACACGGCGGCCTCTCCGTAGCCGTTAACCAGGAAGGTACCGCCCCACGCCGCGTCACCTGCGGCTTTCGGCACTGGCTCGCTTTCGCCCGTCAGCATGGATTCATCCATTTCGCAGGCCGATGCTGACAGCAGGACCATGTCTGCAGGCACACGGTCACCGGCACTGAGCAGCACCACGTCGTCAACCACCAGCTCGCTGGCGTGGACCTTGCGCGCCGTCCCGTCCCGCCGCACCACCACGTCGGCGGGCAGCAGGCCGCGCAGCCTTGCGGCGGCATGCTGGGCGCGTTCCTGCTGGATGTGGGCGAACACCCCGTTGACAATGACGACGACGATGATCGCCACGGCCAGCTGCGGCATGTCCGCAACGAATGCCAGCGCGGCGGCGCACCACAGCATGAGGGCGAAGAAGTGCGTCATCTCCCCCCACAGCTTTCGCCATTGCGGGACGGGTTTCTCTGCCGGGAGCTGGTTGGGGCCCGCCTGCTTCAGGAGTTGCGCTGCCCGTTCGGAGCTCAGGCCCTCCGCAGTCCTCACACAGCGTCCGCCTCCTGGCCCACCAGGAGCACCGGGCAGGTGGAGTGGGCCGCGCATGCCTTGCTCACCGATCCCATGGACGACTTAAGCAGGCCGCCTTCGCCATGCCTTCCAACAACCAGCATCTGCGCGCGGCGGCTCTCCTCCACCAGCACTTTCGCCGGGGGGCCGAACTTGATGGTCACGTCGATGTTTTCGGGCCGTTCCCCGGAGAAGGCCCGGCCCAGGGCATCTTCGACCAGGCGCCCGGCGGCGTCCTCAAGCCTGGCGGTGAACTGCCGGTCCGCCCCTTCCAGGCGGGACATCACCAGGTAGTCCGGCATTCCGACGCATGAAATGACTTCCAGCCGCGTGCCCAGGCGGGCTGCCAGCGTGCCCGCATAGCGCAGGGCTGCGGAGGAGTATTCGGATCCGTCCACACCTACAATGACGGGTTTGGCCCCTGTTTCTGCGTTCATGGACACCACAATCCCGGCTGCGGGCGGCGCTGGGAAGGGCCAAAAGTCATGCCCGGCGGCCACACCACCTCCCGCTCCGGGCAGGCCTGGCGGAAGGAAGCCGGCATCAACCGCGTTGCCGTGCCTCGTCCGCTCCGCGCAATGCCCTGAGTCCGTTCAGGATGGTGGCCAGGTCAACCACCTCCTGCAGGAGGGCACCGGCAACAGCGGGAATGAAACCCGTCATGGCGATGGCCATCAGGATGAGGCTGAGCCCGATCCCAGTCCAGATACTTACCAGGGCCACAGCCACGGTCCGCTTTCCAATGGCCACGGCCAGGGCCACCTTGGACAGGTCATCGAGCATGATCACCACGTCCGCGGACTCGCTGGCCGCGGTGGCCCCCTTGGCACCCATCGCGATCCCAACGTCGGCGGCGGCAAGGACCGGGGCATCGTTGACGCCGTCACCCACCATCAGGACGGGTCGTTCCAGGATGGCCGCAACCGTGTTGACCTTGTCCTCCGGAAGGCATTCGGCCTGGACGTGGCTCATTCCCGCTTCCTCGGCGATGTGGGCAGCCGTCGCGTGGGCATCACCGGTCAGCAGCATGGTGTTCCGCACGCCCAGCCTGTGCATGCGCGCCAGGGTGTCCACGGCGTTGCGGCGCAACGGGTCCTTCATGATCAGTGCACCCGCGTACTCGCCGTTGACCGCCACGTGGACTGCCAACTGGCCACTCTGGACTGCTGCTTCCCGGTATCCGCTGGCCGAACTGCGGATCAGGGCGGCTTTTCCCACCACCACCTGCTGGCCGTCGCAGACAGCTTCAACCCCGTGCGTGGCGTTTTCGGTCGCCTGCTGCACCTGCAGCAGTTCAATGTTCGCTGCCTTGGCGGCTTCGATCACGGATGCTGCCAGCACGTGGGAGGAATACTGCTCGGCGGAGGCCGCCAGCTGCAGGATCTTCCGGCTGCCAAGGGCTTCCCCCGGGCCCGGCGCCACCTGGATCCCGTCCAGGACCGGGCGGCCGGAGGTGAGTGTTCCAGTCTTGTCGAACACAGCTGTCTGCGCCTTGGCAAGCTGCTCCAGGCTTCTGGTGTTCTTGATGATGATGCCCTTGTGGGCGGCCTGGCTGGTTCCAGCCAGGAATGCCACCGGCGCTGCGATCAGGAGCGGGCACGGGGTGGCCACCACCAGCACCTGGGCAAAGCGGAGCGGCTCACCTGACAGGAACCAGCCGGCCCCGGCCATGGCCAGGGCGAGGAGGGTAAAGGGAACCGCGTAGCGGTCAGCGAGCCGGACTACCGGCGCACGGCTGTTGGACGCTTCCTCCACCAGGGCGATGATCCGGCTGTACTGGGAGTCAGCCGCGGTGGCCGCCGCCCGCATGCGGATGGCGGCCACGCCGTTCACCGAACCACTCAGCAGCAGCTCCCCCTTGCTACGCTCCACCGGCAGGCTCTCCCCCGTCAGCGATGATTCGTCCATGCTTGCTGAATCGGACAGGAGTTCGCCGTCAACAGGTACCAGCTCGGAGGGGCGGACCACCAGCACGTCCCCGGGCACCACCTCGCCTATCGGGGTGTCCTCCAGGACTGTGTCGGCACTTTCCCTGTGGGCAAAGCGGGGAGCCCGGTCCAGCAGGGACCGCAATTCACGCGCGGCGCGTCCCTGGGCAAAGTTTTCCAGTGCCTCCCCGCCGGTGAGCATCAGGATCACCACCAGGGCCGCGAGGTACTCACCCACGGCCACCGTGCTTGCAACCGCCATCAGGGCCAGCAGGTCGATGCCCCAGCGTCCCTCCCGCAATGACCGGACCATGCCGGCCGCCCGCGCCACCACGATGATGGCAGCGTAGGCCGAGGCGAGCACGCGGACCTGCAGTTCCAGCCCAAACTGCAGCAGCACCAGGGCGGCAAGGAGTACCAGGCAGGTCAGCGCGACGACGGGATACCGCCGGAGGAAGCCCCACACCTTCTGCACGGGCGAGCCGACGCGTTCCTCGACCTCAACGTTGCCGGCGGTTGCCGCAGGCGGGACGGCCTGCTTTCTCATTCAGGACACTTTCAACATGGGCGGTAGCGGTCCTCACACATAAAACTGAAGCTATCCTGATGCCGGCAGTACGGCTAGGGCATTAGGCCCCGGCCGGCGGCATGACCTTTGGCCCTGCCCCGCCGGCGGCCCCGGGAGCATGGTTGAGGGGCAACATGCCGCCTATCCGGACCGGGAGCCTCCATGAAAGCCGTCGTCCTCTATGACTCCGCGTATGGAAACACCGAGACCATCGCCGAGGCGATGGCATCGCGCCTGGGGCGGGACGCGGCCGCTGTTCACGTTGACGGTTTTGATGCCGACGCCCTGCAGCCGGGTGACCTGCTCGTCGTCGGCAGCCCCATCAACGGCTGGAAGCCGACTGCCCGGATCACCGAAACGCTGGCAGACCTTGGGCGCCGGGGACTGGCCGGGGTGAAGGCAGCAGCCTTCGATACGAGGGTGAAGCTGTTCATCCACGGCGACGCTGCCAGGAAGATGACGAAGGCACTGACGGAGGCAGGTGCCAGCATCGTTGGCGGACCCATGGCTTTCTACGTCAAAGGCAGCGAGGGCCCGCTGGTCGACGGTGAGGCCGAGCGGGCGGCAGCCTGGGCCGCCGGACTTGCGGCCGGGGCGGGCAACGGTACTGCATAGGCGGGGACGCTGTTACTTTGCAGCCGTGGACGGTAGAGCGGTTCTTCGCCGGCGCTCCGGACGCCCTTGGGCTCTACCAGGCAGCGGAGCGGATGGCGGCGGAGCTGGGCCCCCATGAGGTCCGGGTCGGAAAGAGCCAAATCTCGTTCCGCCGGCGCCGGGGCTACGCCTACCTGTGGCGGCCCGGGGTCTACGTGAATTCCCCGGTTCCGCTGGTCCTATCCCTCGCGCTGCCGCGGAACCTGGGCTCGCCGCGCTTCAAGCAGGTCGTCCACCCGGCGAAAGGAACCTGGATGCACCATCTGGAGCTCACGGACAGTTCCCAACTCGATGCCGAGGTCCGCGGTTGGCTGCTCGAAGCGTATGAGGCTGCGGCCTGACTGGCATGCCCTTTAGAGTCCTATGGCCCTTTCACGTTGGCCGCGGGATGGCAAGGCTGGGGGCATGACTGAAAATGGCCAGCAGCCGCGAAAGATCCATGTCACCGAACAACCCGTCGCCGTGGTCCGTGAACGGGTTCCCATGGACGCTCTGACGAGCTTCTTCAGCCGGGCCTTCGGTGCGGTGATGGCCGCGGTGCAAACGCAGGGCGTCAGCCCGGCAGGACCGCCGTTCGCGCTTTACCACGGCATTCCCGGCGCCACGGTGGACGTCGAAGCCGGGTTCCCCGTCGCCGGGAACTTCCAGGGAACAGGCGAGGTGGCCCGCGGCGCGCTTCCCGATACTGACGCGTTCGAGGCCGTCCACACGGGCCCTTACGACACCCTCGGCAGCACGTACGATGCCATCCGCGAACGGATGGAAGCCGAGGGCGCTGCCCCTGCCGACACCATGTGGGAGTACTACCTGACCGATCCGGAGCAGCAGCCGGATCCGGCCACGTGGCAGACCAGGGTCATCTGGCCGGTGGACTGAGTCCGCCAGGGTTTCGGCCGCCCCGGGGCCTGGTCCTGCATTATCTTCCGGGGCCGCGACTGAAGGTGAGGTCCCAGGGCTGCACGCCGCGGCTGGTTTCGGACCACCCGTCGCGGGCCAGCTCCCGGCGGAGCTGGCTGAGGCTGGCCTGCATGCCGGGAGCCCACGCCTCTTCGGGAGGTGTCGGGTTCAGCGGCGGACCGGGAAACGTATCGCTGGCATAGAGCCGGCGTCCGTCCCCGGTCCTGGCCACAAACTGCAGTTGCGTCCGCCCGTACTGTGAGCCCAGCGTGTACAGGATCCGCGCCCACCACTTGCGCGATGCGGCGTCCTCCAGCTCTATCCGGAGCCGCTCCTCGGGACCGGGACCTGCGGATCCGGGAGCTGGTTTGCCTGGGCGGCCAGGTCGAGGTGCATCTGTCGTCATGTCGTCCTCCGGGAACCGCAACCATCGTGAACTACCCAGTCTTCCGCGGCCCGGCTTAATGGGACAGGGCCCTTCGGCACCGAGCTTCGGGGCATCCTGCCATCGGTAGCATCCCCGGAGCCGGCGATCAGGGTCTTTGGTCCCTAATAGCACGCCGCGGTCCTCTGAGATGGTGGTCTGGGCCGGAAGCACCACGCTGGGGTTGTGCATCCGGGTTTGCCGCGCCCGGTGTCGGCCGGCATGCAGCCTCATCAACGGAGGCGGGACGCTAGAGGAGAGCAAGGCTTATGGCAGGTACGTTCGAACTGTTTGTCGATGAAGATTCACAGATCCGGTTCCGGCTTGTGATGCCTGATGGACACGTACTGGCGGTATCCGGACAATTCGCGGACAAACGGGCGGCGGCCGCGGCCATCGAAGAGGTACGGGAATGTGCGGGAACCGGCCTGATCCGGGACATACCTTCACCGCCGCCGAACGTTGCCCGCAGCACCATCCCGCACGCGCGGCACGCGGTCCGGCGCGGGCCGCACAGGCTTGGCTCCCTGGGCGCCGCCTAGGGTGGAGGACGGCGGCGGCCAAAGCCCCGGTCATCAGAAGCTCGAGGAACTGCCCGAACCGGAGAAGCTTCCGCCGCTGCTGCCGTACCCTGTGGTGCTGCCGCCGCCCCTGGCGGAATTGACGCTGCTGACGCCCGTATTGAAGCCGGAGTTGAAGGTAGCCACGGAGAAAAACTGGTACGACGGGTACACCGTGCCCAGGATGCTCGGCTCATAGCTCCGCCGCCTGCGGTGGTCCAGGCCCTCGTGGGCCGTCTGCATCTGCTCGCGCATCAGCCGTGCCTCGCGCTCATTCCTGGCGAATCCCTGAATGACTGTTTCCGCATGGTTCTCCAGCAGCTCCGAGAGCCGCGACCGCGCCTCGTAGAGCCGGTCCAGCGCCTCTTCCGGCGTGATCCGGCCATCTGCCAGTTCCGAGGTCCAGCGTTCAATGTTCCGCAGGCTTTCGTCGCGGAAGGAACGAAGCGCCGAGGCGGTGGCCGAGTCCCCCTGCCCGTGGCGCTTGGCCAGGAGTTGCTCAAGGCCGGCCAGGTCCTTGCGGAACGGGGCAAGCTGCCGGTCCCAGGCGGTAGGCCATGTGTCGGCACGGTTCAACAGGGCGTTGCTGTCGGCGATGACATCATCCAGGGCATCCAGCTCGGCGGCGCTGTCCGCGAACTGGCGGGCAAGCTTGAGGTTTTTCCGCCTGCTGAGGGACCGTTTGGCCAGGGCGTGCACCTGGTTGGAGAGTTCCGTGGCGGCGGCATAGCGGGTCAGGAAGGTGCGGTGCTTCTCCAGGACCCTGCTGCCGTAGCGGGATGATTCGGGGATGGTGCCGGCGTTCAGTTCCGTGACGTCCAGGTCCATGCTGACGTTGGAGTAGCTCCGGTCCCCCCGTTCGATTTGTTTGCGGCAGGCAGCCCTGGTCGCCGCGCGCACAATCAACCACGCCGCTGCCCCAAGGGCCGCAAGTCCCCCGGTGACCCAGGCGGTGATCAGGAATGCGGCGGACCGGTACCAGGGCTGGTTGATGAGTTCGGCGGCACGGCGAATGCCGGCCACAGTACCGTCGGTCCACTGCGCGTCCCGGAACAGGTCCTTTGAGGCCTCCTGGATGTCGCTGCGCTGCTCGAGCGACACTTTCCGGTCCTCCCCCATATAGGTGCCCACGTGGCGGCCCACCGGGTCGAGCGCGAAAATGAACAGTCCATCGGCCCACTTCTGTCCGTCGGCGCTGATCCACTCAGGGTGCCTGGAGCGTGCGAACCTCAGGACCTCTTCATTGAGGTTGTCCTCAGCCTTTCCGTTGTAGGTAAAGACAGCAACACGGGTGGGCTCGTAAAACTGGATCCGTTCGACGGCGGGGACCAGCGTATTCCGGTCAAGCACCCCCGCTGTGTCCTCCACGATGACGGCTGACGGGGACACGGCATCACTTGGGGCCGCAACCCCCAGCAGGGAGGCGGCCAGGACAAGCATGATCACCCCAATACGGCGCACTAGGGTGCCCATATGCCTCCCCGCTTCCTAGAATCAGGATGGATTCCTGGAATCAGGATGAAACCAAGGGGCAGGGCCGCCAAAGGGCCGAAGGTCCCGCCGGCGAGGATCGGTCTGATGAGGAGCGCGGCCAGGTGATGCAGGATGCGGGTTCGATTGTGGCCGGCTATGACGGTTCGGATGGAGCCGCGGCAGCCGTCCGGTGGGCGGCGCGCCACGCCCGTGCCACCAACTGCGCGCTTCATGTGGTGCATTGTTCCCTGTGGCAGCTGCTGACCAGGCACCTCGGTCCGGTTCCAGGTGTGTCAGGCAGCGGCCTTGAGCAGTCCGCCCAGGCCGTCTTGGAAGAAGGGGTCTCGCATGCTGCAGCGGAAGTTCCAGGGCTTCAGATCCGCGGCACCCTGCTCCACGGACTACCCGCACAGCTCTTGGCCGAAATTTCCGGCGGCAAGAGGATGCTCGTAGTCGGCAGCCGTGGCCTGGGCGGCTTCCTTGGCCTCCTGGTGGGATCCGTTAGCCTGGAACTGGCGGCCACCGCCACCTGCCCGGTGGCCGTGATCCGGGAGGACACCCATCCTGGCGGACCCGTCGTCGCCGCCGTCGATGCATCAGGTTCCCCCTCGGCACTGGAAGACGCGTGCGCCGTTGCTTCCGGGTGGCACGCACGCCTTACGGTGGTCCACGTCCATCACGAGCCCGCCGGCTACACGCGGCTGGACGGGAAGGAAGCAGCGGCTGGCGCCCGGGAAGTTCTCGAATCCGTTGTGGACCGTGCACGAACCCTGGCGCCCAATATCTCCGTTGACGGCAGGATACTCACGGACAGTTCGGTCCCGAACGCCATCCTGCAAGCCGCCTCGGAAGCCCGGATAGTGGTGCTGGGTTCCCAGGGCCGCGGCATCCTCCGGGAGACCATCGGATCAACCGCCCACGCAGTACTGCACCACGCGCACGGGCCGGTCCTCATTTCCCGGCGCGGCGCATGATGGAGAAGGCCGCGGCAGGAGTGTCGGCCGGGCCACAGGCCGTACCTCCTCCTAAGCTGGTTCGGTGACCCCTGTTCCCTCCCCCGGCCCGCTGGACGTCGTCGTCCATTCGGGCCCGGCGGACTGGTGGGTCATCCTTGCCGGGCTTGGACCCCTGGCCGTTCTTATCGCAGCCCTGCTGGCCTTCTACATCAACTGGCGCACGCTCAAGCAACGCACTGCCGCGGACAAGACCGCGCTGGACCAAAAGCGCGAAGCGGACGCCGACGCCCTGCGGCAAAAGACCGAAGCGGACAGCCGGGCGGAATGGTGGCGCCGCACCCAGTGGGCGCTCGACCGGGCGTTGGACCCGGATGCAGGGACAAAGGCGCTGGGCCTGGCGACGCTGGAAGTCCTTGCCAGGAGCGAACTGGCCCGCACCGAGGAACTCGAGTTGTTCGACATCGCCTGGAAGAGTGTGTCCGGGGACGAGAACGGGGACGATGCCGACGCCGGCCCAGGGCAGGAGAGTGCCGTCGTGGACGGCCCGGACAACTTAGGCGAGAATGGAATGACGGATGAAGACAGTGCCAAGGAGGCTGGACCATGAGCGCAGCATCGCCTGAACACCGCCTTGTCCACACTCCCCGAACCGGTACCAAGCCCGCGGGCAAAAAACCCACGCCTGCCGAGCACCGGGTCCAGGTTGCCGCGGCCAGGCTGCGCGTCACGCTTGATGAACGGCTGGGGCGGGAAACGCCCGCCAAGACCAAGGCGCTGGCCAAGGAACCGATCTAAATCCCGCTGCAGGGGCTTGGGGATCGACGGCGAAGGCTGGGTTTGGTGGGCAGTGGCGGCAGTAATTCTTGGCTGCGACACGAACGGGCTGCACCGCTGGGACTACGGAGCCGTCGTCGCGCAGGTGGCGCAGTCCGGCAGGTTCCTGGACCGCTGGCGCGTCGGCTTTTGCCCTGACATCCTCCCGGGGACCGAAGCGTGGCTCCTGGTGCAAGGCGGCAATGATGCAGGCAGCGGCCTCATCGGTCACGGGTCGGTGGCATCGGAGCCCTACCAGGCCGCCGCAGGCGATGATTCCGATGCCAACGACTGGTTCATCGCAGTCGCTTTCGACGCACTGCTCCCGCTGGGCGAGCAAATACGCCCCGGGACCCTGCGGGAGGCCTTTCCCGGTGACCTCTGGGCCAAGGCGAACGGCCCCTCCCTGGTGACCTTGCCGCCGTCGTCCTGGCCTGTTCTGCAACGCTTGTGGAGGGAATACGGGCCCACGACGCCGGATCCCACCGAGGTGGTTGCCGGAACCTTTCCGCCGGGCGGCGTCAGCCATATCCAGGTGAACCGCTTTGAGCGGGACCCCGACGCCCGCCGGGCCTGCCTGGCCTTCCACGGCACCTTGTGCGCCGCCTGCGGCTTCTCCTTTGAGTCCGCTTACGGTGAGGCCGGTACCGGAGCGACAGCCGTGCACCACGTGGTGCCGCCGGCCATGATTGGCAGCGGATACCAGCTTGACCCCATCGCCGACCTCATTCCGCTTTGCCATAACTGCCACGCCGTGGCGCACGGGGCAAACCCGGCGCGGACGGTTTCCGAACTCCGGAGCATCATGTCGGCCGCCGGGCATGTGCGGGGTGAAGTGGTCACTGACCTGGCCCTTCAGGCCCAGGAGGACGCACGGCGGATCCTCGGGGGCGGCAAGACGTAAGGGGCCAGCATTCGGGGATAAAATTGCAGGGATGACATTGGCTGCACGTTCCGGGGTGTTTCAGTCGGTCAGGAGCGCCCGGCCCCTGTTGCGCCGCGTACCCGTATGGACATGGCGCGTCCTGATGCGCGCCGTGAGTGCCCGGGAGCAGGCGCGGTTCAACACCGACCCAATCACGGCTGTGGCATATGTGCACGACATTGACTACGTGGGTGATGCCCTCCGCGCCCACCGCCTCGACGTTTTGACACCGCTGCAGCCGGCAGCTGACTCTCCTGGTACAGAGGCTGTGGCGGCGGAGCTGCTTCCCGTCTACGTTTACTTCCATGGTGGCGGGTGGACATCCGGTGACAAGGCAGCCCTGACCAAGTACTGCGCCAACCAGGCAGTGGGCGGGATGGTGGTGGTCAACGTCAACTACCGGCACGCGCCCCGGTTCGCCATGGGGCATGTGCTCGAGGATGCCAATGCCGCCCTGGCGTGGGTTGCCGCCAACATCGAGGGGTACGGCGGGAATCCCAAGAGGCTGATCCTGGGCGGGGACTCGGCCGGCGGACAGATCGCTGCCCTGCTGACCGCAGCCAGCCTGCGTTCCGAACTGGCGGCGCATTATGCCCTGCGGCCGGCAGTTCCCGCGGGACACCTGAAAGGGCTCGTCCAACACTGCAGCGCAGTGGATTTCTCGGTCTTCTTTAACAGCGGATTTGTCCTCAGCCTGAACTTCGTCCGTATGCTGTTGCCGCCTGCATCCCGGGCAACGGCAGGTCCGGGAGCACGCAATGGCCGTAAGCGGCCCTCTCCACCACGGACCGTGGCGCGGCTGAGGAGCGCCGCGGGTTTCCTGTCCCCGATCGAGTGGCTGGACGGGACCCATCCGCCCGTGTTCCTCACCACGTCCGAGCGTGACTACTTCTACCGGGCAAACCTGAATTTCATCGAGCGCCTGCAACAACACGACGTTCCAGTGGATGCCCTGATCTACCCTTGGGACAGCCTCAACACCGAACACACCTGGCAACAGGATTACCGCTACCCCGAATCCCAGGAAGTCTACCGGCGCCTTCACGCGTTCGTCCGCGGTGTGGCTGAACGGTCCACCGGTCCTGCCCCTGAATAAATTCAAGGCACTGGACTATGTTGGGACCATGGCAGAGCTGGACCGGAACGGGTACGGGATCGACCCCGAGGAGTTTGGCTCCGCCCTGGTGGACGCGGCCGCCTTGCTCGATGCGGAGCTGGGGGACGTTGACTGGTTCACTCCACCGCCGGGCGCTGTCCACCGATCCATTGATGTCCCCAGTGGCAGGCTCGCCGCCATGACGCTGGGCAATCCTGGCAATCCCAGCGTTGTGCTGGTGCCCGGAGCAACCGGTTCCAAAGAGGACTTCTCCCTCATGATGCCCGACCTGGCCAATGCCGGTTACTTCGCACTGAGCTACGATCTGGCGGGACAGTACCAGTCAGCGGCAGCGGGCCCCGAGAACCTGGTGCCGCCACGCAAGCATTATGACTACCGGCTTTTCGTGGACGACTTCCTTGCAGTTCTGGAGACCACTGCCACCCCAGTCCATGTTGTGGGTTATTCCTTCGCGGGAATCATTGCCCAACTCGCCTTTGGGGAGCGGCCGGAGCTCTTCAGGTCCCTCACGTTGCTTAGCTGTCCGCCGGAGCCAGGCCAGAGTTTCAGGGGGGTGGGCCGCATCGGCCGGTTCAGCACGTGGGTGAACGGCCGGGTGGGTGCTGCCTTGCTGATCTGGGGCATCCGGAGCGGCAAGGTGGTGCACGTACCGGAGGGCAGGCGGCGGTTCGTCAACTACCGGTTCCGCTTCACCCGCCGCGCCTCGGTCCGGGACATCTATACGCTCATGCAGAACGTTCCGGATCTTCGGCAAAAACTGGCGGAGGCGCCCCTTCCCAAGTTTGTGGCCGTGGGCGAACACGACCTGTGGCCGCTCCAGCTTCACCGCGTCTTCGCCCAGTCAATCCGGGCCCGGATCGGCGTCTACAGGGGTGGCCACAGCCCCAGCGAAACGTCGCCCCACGAATTCAGCCGCGACCTCCTGGCTCTTTATGCCAAGGCCGGGAAGCGGTAACCGACGGCCCGTGCTTGCGCCGCCACTGGGCTCATTCCCGCCGGTGGCGCAACGAAGGCTGGTCCTTGAACTCGACGCGGAACGTGACAAGGGACATCTCGAGCCGGCGTCGGAACGCGGACCAGCTGGCGAAGGGGCGCGCGGATACGCCCACTTTGAGCGTGGGATCGTAAATGACGTCCATGTCCGGCCGAAGTCGGTGTGAGATTCCCTAGTGGCGTTGAAGGCTGGTTTCGGCACGAGGTTATCGCCGGGCAGGGGACGGGAGACCTCGTCGGGCGTTGCGCCCCAGCTGCATGTCCCCGGCGCCTGTGCTTCCTGAAACCAGGGCATCGGCGCTACTATCTCCCAGCACGCCGCGACGCAGCGGCGTGGGCCAGCGGTTGAGGGGAGCGTGGACGTGGGCGGAGGCAGGGGAACGAGCGGCCCGCACTGGCGGCGTGTGCTGGCGACGCTTGGCAACAACGATGCCAGGACCGCGTACGCCCAAATCGTGCTTGGAGCTGCGGCGCCAGACGTACTGCCCAACGTGAAGGAACAGCGGCGAAACCGGGCCATCGATAGTCTGCTTGAGTCCGGACTCGTGGAACAGCACGCGCCCGGGCGGCTGGTGGCGGCCCAGACGATTTTTCGCGACCTTCTCGCCCAACAGCCCAAGCGTCAACCACAAATCGGGACAGATCGGTTCATGCGGCTTGGACGCATCGAAAGGTACCCGTCAAACTTGGCGCAACGGCGGGAACTCCTTGCCCGGATCGCGGACGAGGTCATGGCGCCCGGAGAACAACTCACTGAGAGGCAGGTCAACGAACGGCTTCTCAGTTACACGGACGACGTGGTGCTGCTGCGAAGGTACATGGTTGACTTCGGACTGCTGCAGCGAACCCCCTCGGGCTCCTCCTACACCCGCCACGTCTAGTTCCGCCTAGTGTGGTGCTCCTCACCGGATTCCTGCCATGCCGTAGGTGCAGGAGGTGGTAAGTTCGGCCGCATGGAATGCGTCGTCATCTACACCGTCCGTGAAGGCATCGACCGCTCGCGTGTCATGGAGACGTACCCGCGCCACAAGGCCTACTACGAGGCGTTCCACGCGGAAGGCGGGGGGCTCGTGGCCCTGGGTCCATTCCAAACGGCTGACCCGGAGCTTAGTTCCATGGGCATTTTCACTTCCCGACAGGAGGCCGAGCGTTTCGTCGCTGCAGACCCCTTTATTACCGAGGGACTGGCCGAATGGCGGCTCTTGGAGTGGAACGCTGTACACCTCGGGTAGTGGCGCTCCATGGCGTGTCGCACGCAGCCACATAAGAAGTCGCAGAGTCACCCGAA
Source organism: Arthrobacter sp. SDR-2R (assembly GCF_057747955.1). NCBI lineage: Bacteria > Bacillati > Actinomycetota > Actinomycetes > Micrococcales > Micrococcaceae > Arthrobacter > Arthrobacter sp. SDR-2R. The sequence continues at coordinate 2,440,782 of NZ_CM173231.1, read as the reverse complement.
GGAAGCATGCCCAATGAACAAGAACCGGCTGGAAGCGTTCAGCGACGGTGTCCTGGCGATCATCATCACCATCATGGTGCTGGAACTCCATACCCCGGAGGAACCAACGTGGGAAGGTGTGGCCAGCGTCCTGCCCACCCTCTTCAGCTACCTGTTGAGCTTCGTGTATGTCGGAATCTACTGGAACAACCACCACCACATGATCCATTTGGCGAGCCGCGTTAATGGGGCCATCCTGTGGGCGAACCTCCATCTGTTGTTCTGGCTGTCGCTGTTTCCTTTTACAACCCGATGGATGGATGAGTCCGGCTTCGCGCAGGTCCCTGTGCTGCTGTACGGGATCAACCTGCTGTGCGCAGCAATCGCATACTTCATCCTGGAGCGCCGCCTGATTGCTGCTCAGGGCAAGGACGGGGCCCTCGCCAGTGCTGTCGGCCGGGACTGGAAGGGCAAAGCGTCGCCGCTGATCTATCTCCTTGGCATTGCGCTAACCCCTGTCCAGCCCCTGCTCGGGCTCGCCGTTTACACCATCGTGGCCCTTATCTGGCTGGTCCCGGACCGCAGGGTCGAACACTTTGTAACCCGGTCACATCAGAATGGGGCCCACGATTAGCCCGATGGAGATTGGCGCCAGATTCGATGGCCGCCTCCACCATTGGAGCCGTCATACCTCCGTGGTGCGCCTTGCCGCCGAGAAGACGGCCGGGCCGGGTAGGCGAATTCCGCAGGGTCGTGGTTGATTTGAACCGCGGGCGTGGCCACCATGGAACCGTGGAAACGAAAGGCCTCCGGCGCCGGCTCGCCTTTCCCCTGTGCCTGCTGGTAACGGCAGCCGGCACGGCAGGGTGCTCCTATGACTTCCCCGATCCGGCACACGCCCCGGCAGCCGAAGCTGACCGCACGGCCGCACCTGAACCCTCCCGGATGACGGCATCCGCTACCCGTCCCACTGACCCCCTGGTCCTTGAGCGGGAGGCCAGAAACTACCAGGACCTGGACAGCTTTCTCCTGGCCGTGCAGGGCCCGGTTCTCCTTTTTCAAAAGGGTCCGCTGGACGGCCCCGGCAGGGGCTTTGGCACGACGGAAGAAGTCCCCGCGGCGGGCACGTACACGGTCACTGCTGCGTGCGTCGGTGCTGCCAACGCCAAAGTCTTCATCCGGCAGGAGAATCCCAAGGTTATACTCTGGCCCGTCGAGCTCACAGTGGATGGCCCAGGGTCCACGTCCCAAGTCATCACGCTTCAACAGGGCTACGTTTCCGCACACCTGTCCCTGCCCGCGGCGGGAGACGCACCCTGGACGGGAGCTGTTGCCGGAGTACGGGTGACCGGCTGAGGCTGTCACCCCTGCCCGCCGTCAGCATCCCCGGCCTCCCCCGGGCGACGATCCGTTCGGCTGGAGCGCGCTGCCCGGTGAGAGCTAAGAGCCCTTGTCAGGCCATGGAGGCGCCTTTTATCTTCGAGCGGATGAAGTCGTGATCCTCACCGGAGACGAGCGCCTGCCCGTGCTGCCCTGTGGCCAGGTCCTCCCCGGTTTCCTTCGAGATCACCGCCGTGATGGTCCTGGGCAGCATCTGGCACCCCGGGTTGTCGATCAGCCACTTCTGCGTGGCAGGGTCAAGGCGGTCCCAACGGTCTTTGAGGTTCATTAGCGGGGCATCTCCGTGCTCGGTCCTGCAGAGCCACAACGCTCTGCAGACAGGCTTCGCCTGTCCCAACGCACCAGTAAACCCCGCCCTTCACCGGGAACACAGGGACCAAAGTCCCCACCTCAGGCGGGGCTTCCGGAACGCCTCCTTGTTGCCCGGTCGGTGCTGCTGTGGATACCCATCACTTGCCAACCCATTGGTAAGCATGCTTATTATGAGCGAAGCCGAATGCGAACGGCTGCCAACCAGAGGAGGAGACACCATGGGACTAGGCGACAAGATTGAAAACGCTGCCGAGAAAGCGGGCGGAAAAGGCAAGGAAGCTGCCGGTAACGCCACGGGCGATGACAGCCTGAAGGCGGAAGGCCAAGCGGACCAGGCCAAGGGCGATGTGAAGCAGGCCGGCGAAAAGGTCAAGGACGCATTCAAGCACTGACACCGTTTACGAGAAGGGCGCGCTCAGCGAACGGGGCGCGCCCTTCGTCGTGTCGGGGTGCACTCCAGCCACCCCTGATTGACCTGCGTGCTCGCCCCCTACGTGTTTGGTGCCGCCTGGCTTGCCTTGTTCTTCACGGCCCGCCGGCTCCACTTGGCCAGCCGCGCACCGCCCCGAACCAGGCCGCCCCAGCTCCGACCCATGGGTGGCTTGTACAATCTTTCGGCTCTTCGGTGCGGAGTTGCTTCCGCAACTCCCAGTTGCGCCGTCCTAAACTTTGGCCATGCACCCCTTAGCGGCAATAGGGCTGGTTTTTCTCGCCGGGCTTGCCTGGTTGGGCACCGTCCTGACCCTGCTCGTTGCCTTGGCCAAAGCCCGACGCCGGCTGCCGGCTGACGTCGGGCAGGCAGCCCAGAGCGTGGAGACGCAAGCCTCCGCTGGCAGTGGGGCCATAACGTAAACGGCATGGCACATTGCTGCCGACGGCGACCTGTCGCCGGCCTGACGCGACCGCCCGGTATTACCTGGCGGCCGCGGCCCAGCAGTCAGCCATGCCCCGACGGTGGACCGGCGGGATCCCGGGGCTTCAAGGAGCCTGGGAGTCAATGGCCTTCCGGTCGATGGACTTGAGGGCGGCCAGACGTGCTTCCACTTCGGTCTGCTCTCCGAGGTCTTCCAGGGAGGCGAACTGGGCATCGAGGGATGAGGCTGCGAGTTCCTGCTGGCCGCGAACGGTGGCCTCTTGGCGTCGGATCCGCTCCTCATACCGCCCGATGGCCGACGTCGGATCACCGGCGTCCAGGGATTTGAGGGCATCGTGGACCTGGGACTGCGCGGCCGCCGTCCGGGATCTGGCTACCAGCTCGTTGCGCTTGGCCGTCAGCTCGTGCAGCTTGCCCTTCATCTGGTCGAGCCCGCCCTTAAGCTTGTCGACCACTTCGTTCTGGGCCGCAAGCCCGGGTACGGCGTCTTTCACGAGCTTCTCGGCGGCCATCTGCCGCTGCAGGGCAACCTTGGCGAGGTTGTCGAACTTCTGCGCATCGGCGAGGTTGCCGGCGGACCGGAACTCGTCGCCCTTCCTGGACGCGGCCAGAGCCTTGCGGCCCCATTCGTTGGCGTCGGCGACGTTACGTTTGTGGTCCTCCTCCAGCATCCGGAGGTTGCCTATGGTCTGGGCGATCGCGGCCTCGGCTTCGCGGATATTCTCCGAGTAATCCCGGACCATCTGGTCCAGCATTTTCTGCGGATCCTCCGCGGAGTCCAGGAGGGCATTGAGGTTTGCCTTGGCCAACTGGGCCACGCGGGCGAAAATACTCTGCTTCACGGGATTCTTTCTATCAGTAGTGGAATTCGCATCCTATGTGTTCGGCACCGCAGGGGACCAGATTCCCTACGCTATGCCTGCCACCCGCCGCGCCTACTTGGTGGCCAGGTCGTGGCGGCGGAAGGTTCCGGCGATGGAGAGTTTCCGGCCGTATTCGATGGACCCGTACCGGAACAGGTGGACAGCCAGCCGCAGGATAATAAGGCCGACGACGAAGAGTTCGACGATGACGATGGCGGATTCAACTGGGTTCAGGGTGCCGAACCCGTTGCGGAGCAGGGCGGTCACCGGAGCGGTCAGCGGGAAGTAGGTGAAGATCTGCACGATCAGCGCGCCCGGGTTGGAGATGATCAGGCTGAATGTGTAGAAGGGGATAAACATCATGGCCACAAGCGGGCCGAAGACGGTCCCGGCTTCCTTGGCGGTCGGCATGATCGCCCCTATGGCCACCAGGACCCCGGTAAAGACGGCGAATCCACCCAGCGTGAGAAGGGCCCCTGTGATCATGGGGCCGGGTTCGAAGACCAGGGATGACAGATCCACCTCGGGCAGGGCCAGGCGGTTCCGGAAAAACAGGTAGGCCAATCCGACCGGGGCCAGGAACACCAGGATCTGGACCAGGCCGACGGCGAACAGCGAGATGATCTTGCCGGTGATCAGTGTGGTTGGATTCAGCGTGGTCAGGATCATTTCAGTGACCCGGTTTTCCTTCTCCTCCAAGGTGGAATTCAGCATCTGGTTCGAAAGAAGGATCATCGAAAAATAGAAGATGACCAGGAACAGCAGTGGTGGAATGATCCCGCCGACGCCCGCGGCGGCCTTGCCGTCCTTGAATATTTCGGAGTCAAATTTTACCGTCCCGGTCAGGGCCGCCGTCAGCTGGGGTGAGCCGACTTGGTGCTGGGCCGAGACCGCGAGCAGCTGCTTGGCCACGGCCTCGTACTTGTCGTTCTCAAACGTGCCTTTGTCCGCACCGTACACCTTTACCGGCTCTTTGGCCGGATCGGCAGGGTAGGCGAAGTATGCCTCCGAGGCGCCGTCCTTCACGGCAGCGATCGCGGCTTCGGGGTCGCTGGCAGTTGTTCCGCCGGCCAACTCGGCGGCAGACGCCATGATGATTCCGGAGGCGTCCGTGTACGTGAAAGCGAACGTCGCACTCTTCTGGGCGGCGGCGCTGTCCTTTGTGCTGGCGTTGGACGCGTACACGAGGGCGAAGATAATGATGAGAATGACCGGCAGCGCCAGGGTTGCGATGACGAAGCCCCGTTTCTTGATGGTCCGGAAGAACTCGAACGCGATCACGGTCCCAAGGTTGTGCTGTCCCAGTGCCATGTTCAGCCTTCCGCCAGTTCGTGCTGTTCGCCGTACACCTTGATGAAGATCTCATCCAGGGAGATCCGGGCCGGCGTGAATGACCGGACCACGGCCCCGGCTTCGACCAGCTCGCGCAGCACCGCGGCCTCACTGGACCCGGGGCGCGGCGCCAGTTCGGCGACCCCGTCCACGTCGTCGACGACGTCGAACAGTGCCGATGCGGGCAACGGTCCGTCGTGGGTGACCCGGTAGACGGTGCCGCCGAACTCTTCCTGGACCTCTTCCACCGTCCCGTAAGCGTGGGAGACTCCGTCCTTGAGCAGGATTACCCGGTCACACAGCCGTTCGACTTCTTCCATCTGGTGGGTGACCATGATGACGGTGGCGCCGGCCCGCTTGTGCTCTTCGATAATGTCCATCAGCAGCCGCCGGTTCACGGGGTCAAAGCCCTTGGTCGGCTCGTCCAAAATAAGCAGTTCGGGATCGTTCATGATCGTCACGCCCAACTGGACCTTTTGCTGTTGGCCGCTGGAGAGCTTGTCCAACCGGGACTTTGCCTTGTCGGCCAGACCCACCCGCTCCAAGTAGTGTCCGGACCAGGACCGGGCCGCGGCCTTGGACAGGCCCTTGAGCCGGCCGAAGTAGACCATGACATCCAGGACGTGTTCCTTTTTGTACAGGCCGCGCTCTTCCGGCAGGTATCCGAGACGGGCCCCGTCGCGGGGCTCAAAGGCTTTGCCCCCTATGTGCAGGATCCCCGCGGTGGGCTGGTAGATGCCCAGCAGCGCCCGCAAAGTGGTGGTCTTCCCGGATCCATTGGACCCCAGGAAACCGAACGTCTCCCCCGCGTGCACGTCGAAGGACAGATCCCGGATGACCGTGGTGTCCCCGAAGTCCATCCGGAAGTCCTGAATGTGCACCAGCGGCTCCTGCGCCGTGTCCCCCATCGTCATGGTTTCAGACTAGCGGTTACCGATCTGCTCGTGTCGCGCAAGTGCCCGGTTGGGCTCAGACTCCGGACCTACCGGATCCCCGCGGCACGAAGGGTCCGGGCCAGTTCACCTGCGGCTGAGTGGAGCGTCTCCACGGTTTTCGCGATGACGTCGTCTGTGGCAAGTTCCACCGGCATGGAGCAGCTCATGGCGTCCGTCCCGGGGATGCGGTACGGAACCACCACGCTAACGCAGCAAAGCCCCACAGTGTTTTGCTCCCACTCAATGGCATGGCCCGTCTTCCGGAACTCAGTCAGCTCGGCCTGAAGCGCCTCGAAATCAGGGACGCTGTTCGGGGTCAGCTGGGGATAGGGCCCGCCGCCAAGCCGCTGCCGGACCTCCGTATCCGTGTACTCGGAGAGGATGGCTTTGCCCAGGGCCGTCACTTGGGCCGGAAGCTTGCGCCCTACCCTTGAGGACAGCCGGCGCCGGTCTACAGCCTGCCGGGTTGCAAGATAGATGACGTCGGACCGGTCGATGCGGGCGTAGTGGGTAGTGAAGGTCGTGGCATTGCGGACCTTTTCCAGAATGGCCGAAACGTGTTCCATCACCGGATCCCTGTCCAGGTACGCCGTACCGCACAGCAGGGCATGCGTGCCGATCCTATAGGCGCCCTCCGGTGTTTGCTCGATCCAGTTGAGCTCCAGGAGCGTCAACAGCAGCCAGTGCAGGCTGGAACGGGGATACCCGGTCTGCTTGAAGATCTCGGCGGTGGTGAGCGGCTGCGGAGCGGACGCCAGGAGCTCAAGGATGGCGATGGTCCGCTCTGCGGACTTGACCAGTTTGACGTCGCCGGGCGCGTCCCCCCGCGTGCCGGCCTGTACATCCAGCGGTGCCATTACCGCTCCCCCTTTCGCCGCACCGGACTGCGGCAGCTCATTTCGCGGCCAGGTGCGGGTAGTTGTCCATACCTACCCTATGACCATCGCTGGCCCAAAACCCGCCAAGGAGTCCCGTTTCAGCGTTCCCCCCGGAAGTATCGACCTCATTGGCATAGAGCTCCGCGTCGTCCTGCGGGTCGTAGCCGATGCGCCGTCCTGCCTGGAGGTTCGCCCAGCCGCGGGTGTTGGCCGAGACAGCCCACACCACGTGATGGCCCGGGGCACCGAGGTCGTTCAACGCCGCCTCCACGAGCCTGAACGAATCCGCCGGGGAAAGCCACGAACCAAGGGTCCTGGCGTTGCCCGGGCGCTGGCCGCCGGTACCTATCCGGGCACTGACCACTTTCATTCCGTACTTGTCCGCATACAGGCTGCCGAGCGCTTCCGCGGCCACTTTGCTGACACCGTAGTACGTATCGGGCCGCGGCGGAAGTACAGCATCCGCCGCGGCATCAGCAAGGTCGTGGAAGCCCACGGCGTGCGTGGAACTGGCCAGCAATACACGTTCGACGCCGTTGCGGCGGGCTGCTTCCAGCGTCACCTGGGTGCCGGTGATGTTGGTGGCAACGATTTCCTGCCAGGTCATTTCCCGGTGGAGTCCGCCCAGGTGGACAACCCCGGATGTGGCCCTGAGGGACGTGTTCATGAAATCTGGATCAGTTACGGATCCCACCAGGGCAACCTCGTTGGGACGCAAATTCCGGGCTTCCACCAGGTCCAGCAGCCGGACTTCATATCCGGCATCAGCAAGGTAGGGACGCAGCAACGTGGCCATCATGCCGGCACCACCCGTCATGGCGATCGCCTGTGCTTTCTGTGCTGCCGGCAAGTTTCCTCCAATGGTTGACAGCCTGTGATGCTAATCATACTCTCATGAAGTATGTTTCACATGGTAGCAGATGTTTATATATGTAAAAGGAGAATCAAAGTGGATTCGAAGCTCAAGGCACGCTCCCGTGCGGCTCTGGCATTGGCGGTGACCTCAGCCACCCTGCTGACGGGCTGTGGCAGCGGGTCGTCCGCCCCTGCGGCCAAGGATGACGGCCAGCCCATCGAGGTCTGGGCGCGCGCCGGCACCGACGCCTCCACGACCTACGCGGCGCTGTTCAAGGAATTCACGGCAAAGACCGGTATCCCGGTCAACTTTCAGGGGGTGCCGGACCTGGACCAGCAACTGCAGACCAGGGCGGCCTCCAAGAAGCTTCCGGATATCGTCATCAACGACTCCGCGGCTCTTGGCAACTACACTTCCCAGGGCTACCTGCAGAAACTGGACAAGTCAGCGGTGGACGGAGGCGACAAGATCTCCGACTCCCTGTGGAATGAGGCAGTGGGCCAGGACGGGGCTACTTACGGGGTCCCGTTCTCTCGCCAGACGATGGTGACCATGATCAGGAAGGACTGGCGCGAGAAGCTGGGTCTCCCCGTTCCCAAGACGCAGGAAGACCTCGCGGCGCTGGCCACCGCATTCGCTACACAGGACCCGGACGGAAATGGCCAGGCAGACACTTTCGGGATGACCGTTCCGGGATCCACCGAACGTGGATACCTGGGTTGGTGGGCCTCATCGTACCTTTGGCAGGACGGCGGCGCCTACCTGAAGGACAACGGCAACGGAAAGTACACCGCTTCCGCCGCAAGCAGTGAAAGCCAGAAAGGCGTCACCTGGATCAAGCAACAGTTCTGCACGCCCGGCAACACGCAGCCGGGCGCACTGACGGCGGCCACCAGCGCTGCGTCACCCTTTTTCCAGACCGGAAAGACCGGGATCATTCTCACCGGCCCCTACAACTTCTCCTCGTTTGATACGGCGCTGGGCAAGGACCGGTACGAAGTCATCGAAACTCCCAAGGGTTCGGTGGACAACACAGTCCTGGCCGAAGGCGAGAACATCTATGTCACTGCCACCAACGGCAAAAAGGACCAGACAAAGCAGGTTATCGACTACCTCGTGTCCGCCGACGGGCAAAAGGCGGGCATGACCGCCGGCAAGCAGCCGATTGTCCGCGTACCCGTCAATTCCGACGTCGATGCTGCCGCCGTCTACAACGATCCCCGGTGGACCGTCGTCCAGGACGCGCTGAAGAACTCGTCAAAGTCCTTCCCCTCGGCCATCAACTTCGTGCCGATCAAGCAGGCAGCCGCCGAATCCCTGAACAAGATCTTCTCGGACTGCGCGGCGGATAACGTGGCGTCCGGCCTTAAGGATCTCGACTCGGCCATCACCAACGAACTGACAAGCCAGAACGCCAAGTCATGACCGCAACACCAACGAAACCGGCAGGTGCCTTGACGGCGGAGCCGGAGTCAGCGCCACCGGCCCCCCGCAGCAAACGCCGCAACGGCAGACAGACCATGGCCATCTGGTTGTTCCTGGTGCCGGCCGCCGTCCTGGGCCTCTACTTCAAATTCATCCCCATGGCCGAAGGCATTCGGCTGAGCTTTTTCAAAGTGCAGCCGTTCCTGGGTGACGTTTTCGTCGGCTTCGACAACTATGTTGGCGTGCTGACGGATGCACGCTTCTTGGAGGCCCTCGGACACACTGTGGTCCTGGGCGTCACCCAGACCCTCGGCGCACTGGTGGTGGGCTTTCTTCTGGCCCTGCTCCTGGAAGGGCAGGCACGGTCACTGTGGATCCTCCGCACCACCATTTTCCTGCCTGTCGTCACGGCGCTGGCTGTGGTGGGCGAAATCTGGCGCCTGTTGTACTTCCCCACACCGGACGGACCCCTCAACAGCATCCTGGGCTGGCTAGGACTCGGCCCGCTGCAGTTCCTCAACGGTACGGACACGGCACTGTGGTCCATCGCCGTCGTCGGCATCTGGAGCGGCGCGCCCTACAACATGGTGATCATCCTTGCCGGGCTTACCGGGGTGGACCGCTCCCTATATGAGTCTGCGGGCGTGGACGGAGCCACGCCCTGGCAGCGACTGCGGTACATCACGCTGCCGGCCCTTCGTCCTTCACTGGTGATCGTCCTGACGTTGGCAGCCATCCGCAGCCTGCGCAGCTTCACGGAAGTGTACGTACTTACCGGAGGCGGCCCGGCCGGCTCAACAGAGGTGTGGATGACCCGCATGTATTCCCTGGGATTCCAGCGGAACGATATTGGCGTGGCCTCTGCCGCGGCAGTCCTGCTCCTGGTGGCCACCCTGCTCCTGACCGTTGGAACCCAGCTCCTGGCCAAAAGGAAGGCAGCACGATGAGCCAGACACTGACCCGAAAGAACTCCCGCACGGCCAGGCCGTCGTCCTCCGCCAGGTTCGACACGGCCCTGGGATGGTCGCCCCGTTTTGGACCCAACATGGTCCTGCGGATGCTGCTCTGCGCACTGGTGTTCTGCATTTTCGCCCTGCCGTTCCTGGCCATCATCTCCGGCGCTTTTGACCGGAACTCCAGCCCGACCGAGATTTCGCTGCTGCCCAAGACATTCACGCTCCAGAACTTCCAGGCAGCACAGCAGCAGGGTCTGTGGGGTTACCTGCTGAACTCCCTGGTGGTGGCCGGCGGAGGGCTCCTGCTCCAAATGACCGTTTCCGTGTTCGCCGCCTACAGCCTCAGCCGCAGGAAATTCCGGGGACAGGCCCTGGTCCTCCTGCTGGTCCTGATGACCATGATGCTCCCCGAGGAGATCATCGGCATCCCCCTGTCCCTGGTGTTGGGTGACCTCCCGCTGCTGGGCATCAGTTTGCGGGGAACCGTCCTTGCCGTCATCCTGCCGGTGGGCATCTGGGGCTTCTCCATCTTCATCATGAGCGAATTCATGAAGGAGATTCCCGCGGAAATCGAGGAGGCTGCCCGGCTTGACGGGGTGGGTGAGTTCCGCATGCTCTTCACCATCATCCTGCCTCTGTGCAAGCCGGCGCTGGGCGTCATCGGGATTTTCGGCTTCATGATGGTCTGGGACCAGTACCTCCTCCCCCTCATCGCGGCCAATGACCCCGGAGACTACACCCTGACCGTGGCACTGGCGGTACTTCGCAACGACACCACAGTCGGACCCGGCGTGCTGCTGGCGGGTGCCCTGATGGCCATGATTCCCAGCCTCCTGGTGTACCTCTTCCTGCAAAGCTCCATGATCCGCGGCATCACCTCGGGCGCAACCAAGGGCTAGGGAAGGCCCGGCCTCCCCAACCCTCCACGAAAGAATTTCCATGAATATCAGCTCAATTGTTCCTGCCACCGCGGCACCCACCGCGGCAGACCTGACGATCAACGACATCACCATCACACCGATCGCCTTTTCCGATCCACCGCTCCTGAACGCCGTCGGCGTCCACGAGCCCCTGGTCCATAGGGTGGTCATTGAAGTCCGCACCGCCAACGGGCTCCTGGGCCTGGGCGAATGTGCCGGCGGCCAGAGCCGCCTGGACAACCTCGCCGCCGGCGCCAATGCCATCAAGGGCGTCAGTATCTTTGAAACCTCCACAATGGAGCGGCTCATCAACCAGGCGCTGGACCCAAATCTCTCTGCCTTTGAACGGGCTGCCGTCTTCTCCGCCTTCGAAGTCGCTGCCCTGGATATCCAGGGGCATGCAACGGGCAGGACCGTGAGCGAACTGCTCGGCGGCACTGTGCGGGACGAGGTCCCCTTCAGCGCCTACCTCTTCTACAAGTGGGCTGAACACCCTGCTCACGATGGACGCCCGGCCATTTCTGACGGCTGGGGCGAGGCGCTGGATCCGGAGGGCATCGTCCGGCAGGCTCGCCGGATGATCACCGAGTACGGATTCAAATCCATCAAACTCAAGGGCGGCGTCTTTCCACCCGCCCGTGAAATTGAAGCTATCCGGGCTTTGCGTGAAGCGTTCCCGAACCTTCCGCTCCGGCTGGACCCCAACACTGCCTGGACGGTGGAGACCTCGAAATGGGTGGCGGCCGAAACGAGCGGGCTGCTTGAGTACCTGGAAGATCCGACGCCGGGCCTGGAGGGAATGGGCCAGGTCGCGGCTGCTGCCCCCATGCCGCTTGCCACCAATATGTGCGTCGTGGCCTTCGATCACATCAAAAAGAGTGTGGAACTCGATTCCGTCCAGGTAATCCTCGGTGACCATCACTACTGGGGCGGCCTCCGCCACACCCGGGAACTGGGCACCATCTGCGAAACCTTCGGAATAGGATTGTCCATGCATTCCAATTCCCACCTTGGCATCAGCCTTGCTGCCATGGTCCACGTCGCCGCCGCAACGCCTGCCCTGACGTACGCCTGTGATACCCACTATCCCTGGAACGGGCACAACGACGTGGTCAAGCCCGGAGCCCTGAAGTTTGTGGACGGCAGCGTGCCGGTTCCCACCGGCACCGGCCTTGGCGTGGAGCTGAACCGGGAGAAACTGGCTGAACTCCACCAGCAGTACCTGGACGCCCGCATGACGGCGCGGGATGACACGGGCTACATGCAGCGTTTTGTCCCCGACTTCACGGCTGCCCTCCCCCGGTGGTAGGTCCGCAGGTGATGCAGGTTACCGGCTATCTCTATCCGTGGGATGTACTGGGCGACCCGAAGGCGGTGTCATGGGTCAGGGACACCGGCGTTGACCGCGTGGCGCTTGCGGCCGCATACCACTCGGTGCGGGCCGGAACCCCACGGCATCCCACCCGGCGCGTCGTGGACGCCCGGTCGGCAGCCCTCTACGTTCCGGAAGGCGGTGCTTTCGCAGGCCGGCAGCTGATACCCGGCAACGCGAGGGAATGGACCGGGACGGAGAACGGATTCGGCGAGGCCGCAGCGGCATTTCAGGCGGAGGGCCTTCCCGTGGACGCGTGGACGGTGCTGACCCACTCCAGCGCAGTGGGCGGAAACAGCCCCGGCCTCTGCGTACAAAATGCCTTCGACGAGGTCTACAGGTACGCGCTGTGCCCGTCGCAGCCTCAGGTCCGCTCCTACGCTGCGTCCCTGGTGCGCCAAGTCCTGGAGATGGGACAGCCGGATGGGTTAATCCTCGAAGCGGCGGGTCCGCTGGGTTTCAGCCACCAGAACCGGCATGAGAAGACCGAGGGAGCCGAGTACTCAACCTGGGTGCAGGCGCTGTTGTCGCTGTGCTTCTGCGATGCATGCGCCACCGGGTACGAGGCCCGCGGGTTGCCCGCCGCCGGGTATCAAAGCCGGGTCCGCTCTGCCGTCGCGCAGGCCGATGATGCCCGAATGACAGCTGCATTTGCGTCCGGGGCAGCGGCGTTCCTTCCCCTCCTGGAGGTCCGGTGGGATGCCACGGCGATGCTGCTGGATGAGTGCTTGGCAGCGATCGAAGCCACCGGCTCCCGCCCCCGGCTGTCGCTGCACGCCACGCCGGACCCCTGGGCCACGGGGCCCTTCGTTCCGGTGGAGGCGCTCCGCAGGAGCAGGCTCTGGGGGCACCGGGGTGACCTCACCGCCGTCGTACCTTGCTGGGGCGAGCCCAGCGAAGGCGCCGTGACGGTCGAAGCCATGTTGGCCGCCGGCTTGCGGGTGGGTGCGTATGTCCTGGCGCTGCCGCCGAAGACGGCCGACGGCGGCAGGCTGGCAAGCGAGTGGCAGGTGCTTTGTGCGGCGGGAGCCAGGGAACTGCACGTGTATCACCTCGGGCTTGCCTCCTCCCGGCGCCTCTCCGCTGTTGCGGGAGGACTGATGAGTCTGCGCTGAGGTTTTCAGCGCTGCCGATCAGGCTCACGCCGATGGAACGGGACCCCGGGAAGAAGTCGCCGAACGGGAAAGTCCGAGTGCCCATCCGCCGGCAACTCCAATGGCAAGAAGCATGGTGACGAAGCCGATTGCGGGGGCGCTCTGCCATGCCAGGGCACCGCCGTACCGCAGCAAGGCAAGCGCCTGCAGAATGACGAAGACAACGGAGGTCAGGGCCACGGGCCGGACGGTATGGAGGTAGCGGCTCGACTGGCCCTGCGCGGCAGACCACCCAAGACCGATCAGCCACGCCCCGATCGCCCTCGCAGTGAGTTCGGACAGTGGCCACGGCCACCACTTCGCGGCAGGAATGGGTGCCGCCAGGAGTGCCAGGCCGTAAATGAGCAGCACCCCGGCAATACCCACCATGAGCATTCGGAGCGCAGGCGGCAGTACTGGCAGTCCCGCCGTTACGGATTTGGGGGCAGGACGCCGGGACCGGATCTGTATCCAGCTGGTGACGGCCATTGCCACGGGCACGATGGCGTAGATTGCCAGCCACGCCCAGGTGGCTATTTGGGCGGTGGGGGCCGTGTCCGGTGACAGGTGGAAGCGGTTGAGATGCAGCAGGGTGACTCCCAAGGTCAGTGTCGTGAAGACGAACACAGGCCATACTGCCAGCCTCGCCGACTCCCAACCTGCCGAACGGGCGCCCGCCACCTCCAAGCCGGCGCTCGACCAGTATGCCGCCCCGAGGAAGACCGCCGTCATGGGCGGATTGACCGTCCATGCAAAGAATTCATCGGTCCGGAGCGGAAACACGAACAGCACGAGCCCGGCAAGAAACACCAGGAATGCAGCGACGTAGAGCAGCCACCGCATCGGTGCAATCAGTGGAATGGCCTCAGTTGAAGCGGACATCACCGGGCTGCTCCTCGGGTGCGGCCGGCCCGCCAGCGGCAGGGGGCGAGGCCGGGAGGGGGTTTTCGGCCAGGTAGGCGTGAAGCATTGAGACCACGGTGGCACCGTCCCCGACTGCGGTGGCCACTCTTTTGATGGAACCGGCCCGCACGTCACCGATCGCGAAGATGCCGGGCATGCTGGTTTCCAGCGCCAGCGGAGCCCTGTCCATCCCGGCGTCACTGACATCCCTGGCACCTGTAAGGAGAAAACCGGCCGGATCACGCTCTACAGTGTCGGGCAGCCAGGAGGTCCGCGGCACTGAACCGATCAGCACGAACAAGCCGCCCGCTTCGATCTCCTCGCCCGCGATTGCTTCTGCTGCTCCGGATGCGGCGACCCTGACGGCGGCAAGGAATCCGTCCTGGTCCCGGGCCCCCACGATTGCGGTGCCAAAGCGGATCGCGACGTTCCGGGTGGCTTCAAGTTGGGAAATGAGGTATTCCGACATGCTGGCGGACAGGGTGGGTCCACGCACCAGCAGCGTCACCTTTTTCGCATACCTCGCAAGGTGCAGAACCGCCTGTCCGGCCGAGTTGCCGCCCCCCACGACACAGACATGCTTTCCGGCCATCGACGGCGCTTCGGAGACTGTGGCCCCGTAGAAGACGCCTCTGCCCACCAGATCCTCCAGTTGGGGTATGCCGAGGCGGCGGTAGTCCACACCCGTGGCCACCACTACTGCGCGGCACCGCACCGCACTCCCATCGGAAATCGACACAGTGTACAGCGGGCCGTCCGCGCTGAGCCCCGCCACCTTCCGCAGGAACAGGAAGTCAGCGCCCAAAGTCCAGGCCTGGTGAAATGAACGGTAGGCCAGGTGGGCGCCGCTCACACCGCGTGAAAAGCCAGGGTAGTTGCGGATCAACGAGCTGGTGCCGGCCTGGCCTCCCACAGCCTCCCCCTCCACCACCATGGTCGAAAGGCCCTCGGAGGAGGCATACACGGCGGCCGCGAGACCGGAGGGGCCTGCTCCCACAACCACCACATCGAAGATCTTGTCCGCCGGAGGAGGCCGCGTCACCCCCATCGCTTCGGCAATCTCCAGGTCACTGGGGTTCTCAAGGACAACTGGTGAAGCAGTGAACTCCAGCACCAGGACCGGCAGCGCGGGATGGCGCAGGCCCAGGCTCTTCAGCGTCCGTTCCGCCGTCTCGGACCCAACTGGGTGGAAGCCCACCGGGATGTGGTTCCGGCTCAGGGAGTCGCGCAGCGTATGCGTCCTTTCGTCGCCTATGTCCCCGATCAGCCGGACCGCCTCAAACCCCACCCCTTGGGCCAACTGCCAGTCATCAAGGGCGTCGGTTATCGCCCCATGGAATTCTTCGTCGCGTGAACGTTCCGGACGTATGATCACCAGCTCGGCGTACCCCTGCCCTACCGCCCGGAACACAGTCGGGGCGCTTTCGAAGTCACCCCATGTCACCACAACACCGCGTTTGGCGGCCGGGTGGAAGCCGTAGGCACGCCGCAAGAAATCAAGTCCCCCGCGGTCAGCCGGACCGTAGCACCCGAGAATGAGGGCGACCTGGCGGTTCCAGCGACGGAGCCCCTCCAGCACCGCCCGTCCGTGGGCGTGGCCGTCGCAGGCCACCACCTCGTAATCGGCACCGTACCGTCGGCGCAACTCATCTCCGAGCATGCGCCGGGAGGTCGCGTCGGTGGTGGCAATCAGCATGATCGGAACCGGGTCATCCATGGCCGCCGTCTTTCCGGTTCTATGGTTCGGTGGCGCTCACGATACTCGCGCAAGGACATTGGGGACAAGGGTTCTCCCTTGCCTCCCGGACGTTCCTTCGCCACCGGGGACGGAGTTGTCTGGGACCCCGTTTTACCTCGATTCTGTCATTCCGGGGGCGCCCGAATTCTGCCAGAATGGCTCCGACGGCAGGCAAGCAGGGACCCGAACTTGAGCAGGACCGGAGGGATGAAATGGAAGACCCCGAGGAAAACCGCCCTCCTCCTGGAATCAGCCTCGCCGCCAAGCCCAGCGGATCAGGGTGCCTGGACTGCCTCAACGGTGACGGCCAAGGCTGGTGGCTGCATCTTCGCCGCTGCGCCCAGTGCGGCCACATTGGATGCTGCGATTCATCTCCCTCGCAGCATGCCAGTGCCCACGCGCGCGCCACCGGCCACCCTGTCGTACGGTCTTTCGAACCCGGGGAGGAATGGTTCTACGATCACACCACGAAGAAGTTCTTCCGTGGTCCAAGGCTTCCGGATCCCCAGTCCAGGCCACCTGAGCAGCCAGCACCTGCACCGCCAGACAAGGTACCCGCAGACTGGCGTGAGCGCCTGCACCGGTAACCACGGACCGGGTATCACCCCTGCTGTCACCGGGGCCGGCGAGAATTCCGTTGAGGCTGGGTGGATGGCAACCTCTTTTGTGGCCCTCGAAAGGCACCAACATCGGCGATGCGCGGGTCGGCGGCGCCGCCGGGCAAACGGCGCACGAAGCCTGATGTGCCTAAACTACTGACATGCCCACACGTGTTCATGAGTTTGCCTGGCCTGACCGGGTCGTCATCGGCACCATCGGTGTTCCAGGGGCGCGAACGTTCTACCTGCAGGTACGTGCAGGTAGGCAAATTGTGAGCATCGCACTGGAGAAGCAGCAGTCTGCCCAGCTCGCCGAAAAGATTGACGAAATCCTCGACGAGCTCATCGCCCTTGACGGCAATCCCTTCAGTGTTCCCACGGGTACTCCCATCGAGCTCGTCGACAATGACCAGCTCGAGGCAGTCCAGGAACAGTTCAGGGCCGGCGCCATGAGTTTGGGCTGGGACCCGACAACGGCGCAGGTTGTGATAGAGGCCTACCCGATCATTGAAGTCGGTGCTGATGAAGACGTCGAATTGCTTGCTGGGAACGCCGCTGACGTGGCCGAAATGTTGCTGGTGCGGATGCCGGTGGGCACCGCCCGCGCATTCGCCAAACGGACCCGGGAGGTAGTGGGTGCCGGGCGTCCGGCATGCCCGCTCTGCGGTTATCCCATGGACGCCGACGGGCATACCTGCACTCTTCCTGAAGTCTGATGCCAGGGAGCCTGGACGGTACTGGCGGGTCTACCGCAAAGCTGTCCGCAGCCGTTCCTTGAGGTCTTCAAGTGATTCACGCCATTCCGGTTCGTCAGCGTTGTCCCACAGTTCAGCAAGCTCGGACTTCTCCCCGGCAACCCGTTCAACTGCTTCCAGTGCCATCTCCACGTCTTCGGCGGTGACCTCTGCCCCGCGGGCAGCCACCCAGGTCGCCACGGTCTCCGGGAGATCGCCCAGCGGGTTGCCTTGGCTGGCGGAGGTCACTTCGGCGGCGGCGATAGCGACAGCCCCTTCGGGTGCCTCGACATACCTGTGACCTGCCTTCGCCAACGCCTGGCGCACGACGTCGACCCCTCCGGTCTCCAGCTCGTCCAGCCAGTCCAGCGCGTCGTCGTTCTCAAACGGCAGGTAGCCCCATGCACCCACGTGGTTCCCCTTCCGGTTAACGGCTAGTGGCTCCAATATGCCAGACCGCGCCGTTGCAGGTCATACACGCGGTGGATGCCTGCAAAGCTTTTCGAGAGTGCGTGCTGAAAGTGCAGTTGTTGGCGCGGAGTGGTGGCCCGCAAAATGTCACACCCCCCTTGGATGATGAGTACATGGGAAGCGAAGCGGTGACAACGGCTTTTGAAGCGATCGACTCCTCGATTGCCCTGCTCCGCGCCGAGGTGGCTGAGTCCCGTAACGGGTTCCCCCAGCACGCCGACCCCTTGGCCGCCGTCGCTGACGGGTGCCTGGACATCCTTGCCGGAATTTCACGAACCGAGGCCCGGGTCGCTGCGTTGAAGGCGGAGGCAACGGCCAGATATGCGGATTCCGCGCGATCTGCCGCGCCTCCTGACATGCCCGTCCAGGCGCAGGAAATGGCAATAGCGGCCGAGGTGGGCTGTGTACTGGCCATCGGCGATCGGGCTGCAGGCATGCTGTTGGAGCAATCCCATGCTTTGGCTACGTTCTTGCCACTCACCCTGGCAGCATTGCAGGCGGGAACTGTCTCATGGCAACACGCCAGGGTGATGGTGGACGAGACCGCCACCCTTGACTGTGACGCAGCGCGGGTACTCGAGGCACACTTCCTGGGCGCTGACGCGGCCAATCCTGCCCGCGGCTGCCCGGCCGGCGAGATGCCCGCCTTCAGGTTCCGGCGGAAGGCCAGGACCTGGCGCGAACGGCACCACCCGGACAGCATCGAAAAACGCCATGCTAAGGGAGCGCGGGACAGGTGCCTGGAATTTACCCCGGAGCAGGACGGCATGGCGCGGGTGTCTGCCTACCTGCCCGCGGACCAGGCGGTTGCTATCTGGAACCGCATTACCGCCATCGCCCGGGGCCTGCAAGGGCCCCACGAGAACCGGACGCTCACCCAGTTACGGGCAGACGTATTTGCTGCGGCAGTCCTGCGAAGCGACAACGGCATCAGCAGCGGCGGAGCTGGGGCCGGAGGACCCGGCTCCGCCGCTGTCCCTACGCCCCGGGCCGAGGTCCTGATCACCGTTCCCGTCTTCTCACTGCTGGGGCTGACAGAGGAACCGGCCACGCTGGACGGGTTCGGACCCATCCCTGCCTCCATGGCCCGGAATCTCCTAACCAATGGAGCGGATTCGTTCCATCGGGTGCTCATAGATCCACGGGACGGGGCCCCGTTGGAAATCGGCCGCACAAGCTACCGGCTGACGAAGGCCATGCGGAACTGGCTACGAATGCGCGACGGCAGATGCCCGTTCCCCGGGTGCAGCAACCAGTCCCTGGACAACGAAGCAGACCACCTCCTGGCCTGGCATCACGGCGGAACCACCGGGATCAGCAACCTGGGACAGCCTTGTCCCCGGCACCACAGACTCAAACACGCCAGCGGCTGGACACCGACCCCCGCATCACAGAACGAGCCGCCCGGCTGGATTTCACCATCAGGGCGGAGATACAAAAGCGAACATCAGGACTGGGAAGCACCTCACTGGCCGTGTTCGTTGGGGCAGCAAGCCACAGAACGGCAACATCCATATTCTCCTATGCCCACCGCGGTGAGGGGGACCGTGGACTATTTTCGGGAACCGCCATCTGCGGGAGAAGCATTCCTTCGTACCTACCTCGATGCCAAATGAACTGCCGAATATGGCAGCAAGGGACCCCGCACAAAACGTGCGGAGTCCCTTGCTGTCGGATCCTGAAAAGAAGAAAGTCTAGAAGTCCCAGTCCTCGTCTTCCGTGTTGACGGCCTTGCCGATGACATAGGACGAACCCGAGCCCGAGAAGAAGTCATGGTTCTCGTCAGCGTTCGGGGACAGCGCCGACAGGATGGCCGGGTTCACGTCGGTGACGGACGCCGGGAACATCGCCTCGTAGCCCAGGTTCATGAGGGCCTTGTTGGCGTTGTAGTGCAGGAACTTCTTGACGTCCTCGGCCAGGCCCACGCCGTCGTACAGGTCGTGGGTGTACTGGACCTCGTTTTCGTACAGCTCGAACAGCAGTTCGAACGTGTAGTCCTTGATCTCCTGGCGGCGTTCCTCGGAGACCTTCTCCAGGCCCTTCTGGAACTTATAGCCGATGTAGTAACCGTGAACAGCTTCGTCACGGATGATCAGGCGGATCAGGTCGGCGGTGTTCGTCAGCTTGGCGCGGGAGGACCAGTACATGGGCAGGTAGAAGCCCGAGTAGAACAGGAAGCTTTCCAGCAGCGTGGAGGCCACCTTCCGCTTCAGCGGATCGTCACCCTGGTAGTAGTCCATGACGATCTGCGCCTTCTTCTGAAGGTTCTCGTTCTCGGTGGACCAGCGGAATGCCTCGTCGATCTCCTTGGTGGAAGCCAGGGTGGAGAAGATGGAGGAGTAGCTCTTGGCGTGCACTGACTCCATGAAGGCGATGTTCGTGTACACAGCCTCCTCGTGCGGAGTGAGGGCATCCGGAATCAGGGACACCGCACCGACCGTGCCCTGGATGGTGTCCAGCAGGGTCAAGCCGGTAAATACGCGCATGGTGAGCTGCTGCTCGGCCGGCGTCAGCGTGTTCCAGGACTGGACGTCGTTGGACAGCGGCACCTTTTCCGGCAGCCAGAAGTTGTTGACCAGGCGGTTCCAGACGTCGACGTCCTTGTCGTCCTGGATGCGGTTCCAGTTGATGGCCTCGACGTGGCTGAGCAGCTTGACCTTCTCGGTCATGTCATCCCCTATGCGTTGGGTGGGTTTTCTCTAAGTTAAAGCGTACGACGGCGGGCGGGCGCCCGCCGTCGTACTGTCGCGTTGGTTGAAGCTACAGCATGCAGCTGACGCAGCCCTCAACTTCGGTCCCTTCCAGCGCGAGCTGGCGGAGACGGATGTAGTAGATGGTCTTGATGCCCTTCTTCCAGGCGTAGATCTGGGCCTTGTTGATGTCGCGCGTGGTGGCGGTGTCCTTGAAGAACAGCGTCAGGGACAGGCCCTGGTCCACGTGCTGGGTGGCGGCGGCGTAGGTGTCGATGACCTTCTCGTAGCCGATCTCGTACGCATCCTGGTAGTACTCCAGGTTGTCGTTGGTGAGGTACGGCGCCGGGTAGTACACGCGGCCCAGCTTGCCTTCCTTGCGGATCTCAATCTTGGACGCCACCGGGTGGATCGAGGAGGTGGAGTTGTTGATGTAGGAGATCGAGCCCGTCGGCGGCACGGCCTGCAGGTTCTGGTTGTAGATGCCGTGCTCCATGACCGAAGCCTTCAGCGCGCGCCAGTCTTCCTGCGTGGGGATGTGCACGTTCTTGAAGAGCTCGCGGACCTTCTCGGTCTGCGGAACCCATTCCTGCTCCGTGTACTTGTCGAAGAACTCCCCCGACGCGTACTTGGACTTCTCGAAGCCGCCAAACGTCTGGCCGGTTTCGATGGCCAGCAGGTTGGAGGCGCGGACGGCGTGGTACACCACCGAGTAGAAGTAGATGTTGGTGAAGTCCAGGCCCTCTTCAGAGCCGTAGTGGACCCGCTCCCGCGCCAGGTAGCCGTGCAGGTTCATCTGGCCCAGGCCAATCGCGTGGCTCTGGTCGTTGCCCTTGGCGATGGACGGCACCGAGGTGATGTTGGACATGTCCGAGACAGCCGAGAGGGAACGGATGGCCGTCTCGATGGTCAGGCCGAAGTCCGGCGAGTCCATGGTCTTGGCGATGTTCAGTGAACCAAGGTTGCAGGAGATGTCCTTGCCGGTGTCGGCGTAGGACAGGTCATCGTTGTACGTGGTGGGCTGGGAAACCTGGAGGATCTCCGAGCACAGGTTGGACATGATGATCTTGCCGTCGATCGGGTTGGCCCGGTTCACGGTGTCCTCGAACATGATGTACGGGTAGCCGGATTCGAACTGGATCTCGGCGAGGGTCTGGAAGAACTCGCGTGCCTTGATCTTGGTCTTCTTGATCCGGGAATCGTCAACCATCTCGTAGTACTTCTCGGTGACCGAAACGTCCGAGAACGGCATGCCATAGACGCGTTCGACGTCATAGGGCGAGAACAGGTACATGTCCTCGTCCTTCTTGGCCAGTTCGAACGTAATGTCCGGAATGACGACGCCCAGGGAGAGGGTCTTGATGCGGATTTTCTCGTCCGCGTTCTCGCGCTTGGTGTCCAGGAACCGGTAGATGTCCGGGTGGTGCGCGTGCAGGTACACGGCGCCGGCACCCTGTCGGGCACCGAGCTGGTTGGCGTAGGAGAAGCTGTCTTCGAGGAGCTTCATCACGGGAATGACGCCGGAGGACTGGTTCTCGATCTGCTTGATGGGCGCGCCCACCTCGCGGATGTTGGTCAGCGCGAAGGCCACTCCGCCGCCGCGCTTGGACAGCTGCAGGGCGGAGTTGATGGAGCGTCCGATCGACTCCATGTTGTCTTCGATGCGGAGAAGGAAGCAGGAGACCAGCTCGCCGCGCTGCTTCTTGCCCGCGTTCAGGAACGTGGGGGTGGCCGGCTGGAAACGGCCTTCGATGATTTCATCCACCATCTGCAGGGCCAGCTGCTCGTTGCCGCGCGCCAGGTGCAGTGCCACCATGCAGACGCGGTCCTCGTAGCGCTCCAGGAAGCGCTTGCCGTCGAACGTCTTCAGCGTGTAGGAGGTGTAGAACTTGAAGGCACCCAGGAAGGTCTCGAAGCGGAACTTCTTCTTGTAGGCGCGGTTGAACAGCTCACGGATGAAGTTCATCGTGTACTGGTCCAGCGTCTCGCGCTCGTAGTACTGGTTCTTCACCAGGTAGTCGAGCTTCTCCTCCAGGTCATGGAAGAACACCGTGTTGTTGTTCACGTGCTGCAGGAAGTACTGGTGCGCGGCCTCGCGGTCGGCGCCGAACTGGATTTCGCCGTTGGGACCATAGAGGTTCAACATGGCGTTCAGCTCGTGATAGCCCAACCCCTTATACGCGGCGGGCATCTCAGGCTTCCGGGACCTGGTTACTTCTGTGTCTGCGACAGTCGTGTCCAAAACGTGTCCAATCCTTGGTTGACCCGGGTAACGTCTTCCGGCGTTCCCATAAGTTCGAATCGATAGAGGTGGGGTACGTGGCATTTGGCGGCGATGATGTCCCCGGCCATGCAGTAGTTGTCCCCGAAGTTTGTGTTTCCGGCGCCAATCACGCCGCGGAGCAGTTTCCTGTTCTGCGGGTTGTTGAGGAACCGGATGACCTGTTTGGGAACGGACCCCTCTCCCCCGGTGCCACCGTAGGTGGGCACCACCAGCACGAATGGCCGGGTAGCGAGGAGGGGTGCGTCCTTTGGATAGAGCGGGATCCGGGCAACCTCACGGCCTAGCTTCGCGACGAAGCGGCTGGTGTTCTCGGATGCTGATGAAAAGTAGATGAGCTGGCTGCCGGTGCGGACCGGTTCAGCCTGGTCCTGCGGCCCGGCCGGCGGGGACACCTCCACGCGCTGAGCCGCGTGGATGGGAACAACCTGGTGAATTGGTAAGGCCTCGCGGTCATGCTGTGCTGCTGGTGCTGCCACGTGAGTCACCTCAGCTGGTTGCTGGTTGCCGGCAGGAGAAGCAGAACTCCTAAGCCACGGAGGAAACGGCGGAAAGTGCCAGTTCCTCGATCTTGTCGGGGCGGAAGCCGGACCAGTGGTCCTGGTCGGTGACCACAACGGGAGCCTGCATGTAGCCAAGTGCCTTCAGTCGCTCGAGTGCCTCGGCGTCCTGGGAGATGTCAACGCTCTGGTAGGTGATGCCCTTCTTGTCGAGCGCGCGGTAGGTGGCGTTGCACTGAACACAAGCAGGCTTCGTGTAAACCGTTACGGTCATTGTCCCTGTCCCCTTAGTTGAAATCTTGCTGGCCCGGTGTCCCCGTTCAGCTGTATGTAGATACTACATGTAGTGCAGACGCCTCTTTGGAACCCCAAGATGATGTATTACAAGTATGTCATTTAATGCACCGTTAATCCACAGGCAGGGGCGGGAAAAATGCCCGGAATCGCGGGTTTTTTGCGGGCTGGGTCCACACCCTGTGGAGTACTTAGCCACATTTAAAGGACCGCGTGTCGCACGGCTGCGGCGTGTCGCGCCCTGTTTCCTTCCGCATGAAAAGGGTCCGTGACCACTACATGTAGTGGTCACGGACCCGGGTTCCGCTCCCTGCGGCGAAGGTGTGTCCAGCTTGCCCGGGGTTTCCTACCGCTTGGCGGAGTTGAGGTTGGCGATGGCGGTGGACAACGCCGTGGCGAAGCCGCACCACGCCGCGTAGGGAGCCAGCGATACCCCGGCCGCACGGTTCAGCCGATAGGTGCGGCGCACCAGATCGGCGCTGCTGGCGGCGAGCAGGGCGGCCTCGGCCGCCGCAAGCCAGGGCCTGCGTGAGCGCCAGAAGAACCAGCTCCACGATGCATTGAGGACCAGGTTGGCAGCCAATGCACCCCGGTAGGTGCGGAGCTCCCGGCGGGAGCCCTTGCCACCCGGGTCGGATGTGCCGGCCGGGGTGGCAGCAGCCCGGTCCAGTTCAGCAGCCCGGTCCAGTGCGACGGCGGACGTCAACGCGAGGTCTGCATACAGGGTCGTCCACACCAGCGGGAAGGCGATGGCCGGCGGCTGCCAGTCAGGCTTGCGCAGCCGAAGGTACCAGCTGCCCTGCGGATCCGTGGCCACTCCGCCCGCGGCGGCTGTGGCGGCCGTCGCCGCCGTCGTCCATGCAAGTGTTTTCAGTCTCATGGCCGGAACCTCCGATTCCCCTTGCTTCTGCCGAATGCTATAGCTGCGCCTCCCGGCGGTCCAGCACGATCTGCTGGACATCCAGGTAACCGGACTGGAAACCGGCGCGCGAGTAGCAGAGGTAGAACAGCCACATCCGCTGGAACACTGCATCGAAGCCGAGCTCCCCCACTTCCCGGGACCGGGAAAGGAACCGTTCCTCCCACAGCCGCAAGGTGGCGGCATAGTGGTCACCCATTCCCATGCGCTCCCTCACCCGAAGGGTGGTGTGCTGCTGGGTCACGCTCTCGATGGCACGGACGGACGGCAGGAACCCGCCGGGGAAGATGTACTTGTGCACCCAGGTGTAGGCGTTGCGGGTGGCCAGCATGCGGCCGTGCGGCATGGTGATGGCCTGGATGGCCACCTTTCCGCCGGGTGCCAGCACGCGGTCGATGGTCTGGAAATAAATGGGCCAGTACTCGTACCCCACGGCCTCGATCATTTCCACCGAGACCACGGCGTCGTACTCGCCTTCCACCGCCCGGTAGTCCTGCAAGGCAACGGTCACGCGGTCCGCGAATCCGGCATCCTCAATGCGTTCCTGCGCCAGCGCCTGCTGCTCGCTGGACAGCGTGACGCTGTAGACCGTGGCGCCGCGGGCGGCGGCACGCAGGGCAAGCTCGCCCCAGCCGGTGCCGATTTCCAGCAGCCGCGTCCCCTCGCCCACGCCGGCCTTGTCCAGCAGCCGGTCGATCTTGGTCCGCTGGGCCTCGGCCAGGAACTCCCATGCAACGGTGGACAGCGGACCCGCCTTCTCCGGGAACAATGCCGAGGAGTAGCTCATGGTGGAATCCAGAAAGTTGAAGAACAGGTCGTTG
This sequence comes from Arthrobacter sp. SDR-2R, assembly GCF_057747955.1. Classification (NCBI taxonomy): domain Bacteria; kingdom Bacillati; phylum Actinomycetota; class Actinomycetes; order Micrococcales; family Micrococcaceae; genus Arthrobacter; species Arthrobacter sp. SDR-2R. Next base: position 2,415,596 of record NZ_CM173231.1, on the reverse strand, counting down.
GACAGGTCGTAGTGCCGGGAGATGTTGCTGCGGGTGTTTTGTTCGGCGTTGCGTTCCTGGCGGGGTGTCCGGGGCAGGTACAGCGAGCGCAGCTTCTGCAGCGGCATGGGGATCAGCGTGTCCACGGAGGCCGCGAAGACTTCGAGCAGCGCGGCGAGGTCCGAGGCTTCCCAGTCGCCGGCCATGAAGGATTCGCCCAGACCGATCAGGCCGTTGTCTCCGATCCGTGCCTCGAAGGCGTCGGGCCGCAGCATGGTCATCACGGGGGCCTCCGGACCGCCCGTTCCGAGCACGGACCCGTCCGGATATTCGACGCGGAGCGGCAGCCGCTTGACCGCACCCCTGAACAGCAGGCCGGCTGTCCTGCCGGCCAGTCCGGCTTTCATGCCCGACGGCGGTTGGGCAACACCTGGCCACAGGTCGGGATTGATGATGGCGGGCGACGCCGGCACCCCGGTTGCGCCCCAGGCTGCGGGCACGTGTCCGGCGGAACGTCCCCCGGCCTTGCCTTCGACACGGCCTGCGGTGGTGCCGTTATCGTCCGTCATGGTCATTGAACTGCCTCCTGTGAAGTGTGGGGTGGTCTGGCAACGACGGGCAGGTGTCTTGCCCAGAGTTTAATGCCCTGTATCCGGATCAGGGCGGATACCAGCAGCGGCGCGGCAGGCACCGCGAAAGCCGCCGCCAGGATGTTCGGAACGGTGGCGGGGCGGCGCCGTCCGTCCATGGTGGCCACGAAGGGCCGGTGCCCCTCCCGCTCCAGGATGATTGATACGGCAAGCCTGTCCCCCGGGGCCGGGAGCTTCATCCGGTACTCGCCGTCGACGTCGTTGAAGGGTGACACGTAGAACGCCTTCGGCACCGAGGCCCGCCCGGAGGGATCAGTTCGCAGCAGGTAGCAGTGCCGCTCCCCGTAGGTGTTGTGGACTTCGGCCACCACGCACTGCAGTTCCCCGGTGGAGCGGTAGCACCAGAACAGGGTGAGCGGGTTGAAGACGTAGCCAAAAACCCTGGCACTGGTGAGCATTTGGATGGGTCCGCCGTCGGGCTCCACCCCCTGGGTGCGCAGGTAGCGCTCCACGTTGGCCCGAATGCTTGCGCCGGGATCGCCCAGGTGGTCTCCCGCGCGGAACACTGCCAGCGGCCGGAGCAGGAACGGCAGGCGCGGCATGTGGTCCAGGTCCACGAACCAGCTGTAGCTGCGGTAGGTGAACGCATTCTTCAAGGGGCTGCGCCGGACATGGGAGATGGACGTGCGGAAAATCGAGGCGTCCATGGTCATGCCCGTTCCGTGGACAGCAGTTCCCGCTCCCCCTCGCCGGAGGAGTTGCCCGGTTCATCCGCGCGGGCCTCCGGCCAGGTGCGGCCCAGTTTCTCGGCCGCCCGCACCCCGGAGAGGGCACCGTCCTCATGGAAGCCCCAGCCAAGGTAGGCCCCGGCGTAGGCGATCCGGTTGTTGCTCAGCGCGGCGATGGCCTGCTGGGCCTGGAGGGATTCCGGCGTGTATTGCGGATGTTCGTACACCATGCGCTCCAGCACGGCGGTGCCGGCAATCAGTTCCGACTCCCCCAGGCTCACCAGGTACGGCTTTCCGTCCACGGGATGCAGCCGCTGCAGCCGGGTCAGGTCGTAGCTCACCAGAACCTTGTCGGGTCGCGCGTCGCACGCCGGGAGCCGGTAGTTCCACGACGCCCTGGCGTTGTCCGCGGCGGGCAGGACTGCCGGGTCCCGGTGGAACACGGTGTGGTTCACCGAATACGGCATCCCGCCCAGCGCTTCCTTCTCTTCCGGTGTGGCGTCGGACAGGAACCGGAGAGCCTGCGCGGGATGGGTGGCTACCACGACGGCGTCAAACTCTTCCGGCCCGCCGGCCGTTGCGAGCTCCACGCCGTCGGGCAGGCGCCGGATGGCAGTGACGGGCGTGTTGAGCCGGACGTCGGCCAGCGTGGCGGCGAGCTTTTCCACGTACCGGGCAGAGCCGCCGGTGACGGTGCGCCACTGCGGCGAACCCTTGATCCCCAGCATGCCGTGGTGGCCCAGGAACGTGAAGAGGTACCGCGCGGGGTAGGCCAGGGCGATGGTGGGGTCGCAGGACCAGACTGCACTGACCACGGGGGTCATGAAGTGGGAGATGAAGTAAGGGCTGAACTTCTCCCGTTCCAGGAACGCGCCAAGTGTCAGTTCCGGCACCGGCACCTCGCCGCTGACGGCCGACGGCGGCGCGGTCCTGAGCAACTCCCTCGCCTTCCGGTAGAAACGGGTCACCTCCAGCAGCATCAGCAGGTAGCGGCCGCGGAGCAGGCTGGAGGGTTTGGCGATGATGCCGCGGGCGCCGTCCCGTGCCCCCGCGTATTCCAGCCCGCAGCCGTCGCAGCGGATCGACATGCTCATCTCGGAGTCCTGGGTCTCGACGCCGAGTTCGGCGAACAACCGCAGCAGTGTGGGATAGGTCCGTTCGTTGTGCACGATGAACCCGGTGTCCACCCCGATGACGCTGCCGTCGGGCTGCGGCATGTCGTGGGTGTGGGCATGGCCTCCCAGCCGTGAGTCCGCCTCGAACAGGGTGACGTCGTCCTGCCTGTTCAGCACGTAGGCGGCCGTCAATCCGGCCACGCCGCTGCCGATCACGGCGACGCGCCGCCGCCCGCCTGGACTTCCTGCTGGGTTAGGTGACAATTCATGCTCCTCTGCTGAACATTTGCCGCTGGGCTGCGTATACAACTGGCTATTCGGTGCCGTGCCGGCTGTGGATGGGTGAAGTACTGTGGGCTGGTGTTAAACCCGGTGCACCTGAAGACCCTCCTTGAAGTCACGCGGCTGGGATCGTTTGCTGCCGCCGCGGCAACGCTCGGCTACACGGCCTCCGCCGTGTCCCAGCAGATGTCGGCTTTGGAGCGGGAAACGGGCACCATCCTGTTCCAGCGTTCGGCGCGCGCCGTGATTCCTACGGAAGCCGCCGTCGTCATGACGCGGCACGCCGCAAAGGTGCTCACGGATATCGAGGCACTGATGGCCGCCGCCTCCAGGACCCAGGCCACGGAAAGCCAGGAACTGCGGCTGGGGATCTTCCCCAGCCTGGCCACGTATGTCCTGCCGCGGATCCTGAAGAACCCGGCGTGGAAGAAACTTGGGATCGACCTGCGGGTGTCCGTGGCTGAACCCGGCCAAACCATCCAGGGGCTGCGTACCGGCGGCGACCTGGACCTGGCCGTGGTGTTCCAGGTGGGCCAGACCGGCTTCGCCTGGCCCAACACCATCAACAGGCAATGGATTGGCGACGACGATTTCCGGGTGGTGCTGCCTGCCGGCTGGGGTTTCCGGGCCGACGCGAAGGTCGCGGCCGACCACCTCTCGGAGATGCCGTGGATCATGCACCATCCCGGCACCAGTGACGCCATGGTGATCGAGCGTCTGTTTGCCGGCTGCAACCTGCACCCCAGGGTGGTGGCGCACAGTGACGATTTCCATGCCAGCCTGGAGATGGCCGCCGCAGGACTGGGAGCCGCTTTGGTTCCGGAACTCGCGCTCCGGAACAAGCCGGCAGGCGTTGTGGTGCTGGACGTCCCGGAGATCCGGCTGGCCCGGAACGTGTTTGCGCTGCTGATCAATGACCGGAAGACGGCACGGGTGCAGCTTTTCGTTGACCTCCTGGCCGAAACCCTTGCCGGGATGCGCACGGCAGTGAATTAGGGCAGAACGCTGGAATGGTCTGCCCTTCGGGTCTATGTTGAGAATATGAACAAGGTAGCGAGCCAGCACTTTGGGGAGATCGAGCTCAACCACGGCATGGATCATCTCTTTGCCGCCAAACATGAGCTGCGTGGCCACCCGCTGGAACTCGACCTGAACATCAACGCCCACGACAACTTCGATGAAGCCGCGCTCCGCAAGGTCGAGTACCGGCTGCGCTTCCTGCCGGAACTGGTGGACGAGGTCCGCGAGATGATCGCTGAGGAACTTGAGCAGGAGGGCACCAGTCCGCAGGAGTATCTGCACTTCCACTGCAACGCCCTCAAAGACGAGCACCTGCACAAGGTGTTCGGTGTCCAGGACCGCAGCCAGCTCACCAACGAGGTCTTCCTCAAGGCCCTCAAACTTGGCCATGTGGGCATTTACCCCGGCCAGCCCGAGCGCTACTTTGTCCTGGATTTCACCCTGGGCGAGCACTTCACGGACGAGGTCCTGGTGGCGTCCGCCGACCAGGACGGCGTGGTGGACGACGAGATCGTCTGGGAGTCCTAGGCCGTCGACCGGTCGACAGCGCCCGGGCACCAAGGAGGGTGGGCGGCCATGGATGTGGTTGATGACAGGCGTGGCATCTGGCGGCTGGCTTCGTCGCTGCTCCTCGCCGGCGTGCTTGTTTCGATTCTCGCCGGCATCCTGCATGCTGAGTCCCACGACGCCAACGACCATGTGGCGTCCTTCACCGCCTATGCGAACAGCGGAATCTGGACCGCCGTGCACCTGGGCCAGTTCGTGGGAATGGCGCTGGTGGGGGCCGGACTTGTTACGTTGGGCACCGCGCTCGGCGTCCAGCGCCGCCCGTTGGCCTGGGCCGCACGGTTTGGTGCTCTGTCCGCCGCTGCTGCAGTTGTGCTCTACGCCGCCCTGCAGGCAGTTGACGGGGTGGCCCTGAAACAGGCGGTGGACGCGTGGGCTGCTGCCCCGGACCCGGAAAAGCCGCCCCGTTTTGCCACGGCTGAAGGCATCCGCTGGCTGGAATGGGGAATGCGCAGCTACCAGAGCATCCTGCTGGGTGCCGCCTTGGTACTGGTTGGTGTTGCTGTGGCCGCAGCCCGCCACACCTCCCGGATTGTTGGCTACCTCATGGCGCTGTCCGGGCTGGCGTATGTGGCGCAGGGGTGGATCATCGGGGAATCCGGATTTTCGGCAGCCAATTCGTTGCCCACGCTTGTGGGCATTGTGGCCATTGTTGTGGCGGCCGTGTGGCTGGCCGTCAGCGGGTGGCGGATGACGCAGACGACGGCGGCCGGCCACCTGGGGTGACCGGCCGCGGTTGCGTCGTTTCCCGTCTTACTTGGCCGCCTCCAGCAGGCCGGCCCGGACCGTCTGCGTGGCCTTGACCAGGTTGCGCAGGGACTCTTCGGTCTCGGCGTAGCCCCGGGTCTTCAGGCCGCAGTCCGGGTTGACCCACAGCTGGCGGGACGGAACGTGCTTGACGGCGGTGGCCAGCAGCTCGGTGACTTCCTGCTCGCCCGGAACACGCGGCGAGTGGATGTCGTAGACGCCCGGGCCCACACCGCGGCCGAAGCCGTGCGACTCGAGGTCGTGGACAACCTCCATCCTGGAGCGCGCAGCCTCGATGGAGGTGACGTCCGCGTCCAGCCCGTCGATCGCGTCGATGATCACGCCGAACTCGGAGTAGCAGAGGTGGGTGTGGATCTGCGTGGAGTCGGCGGCGCCGGCGGTGGCCAGGCGGAAGGAGTCAACAGACCACTTCAAGTAATCCGCCTGGTCGGCCTTGCGCAGTGGGAGCAGTTCGCGCAGGGCGGGCTCGTCCACCTGGATGACCTTGATGCCGGCAGCTTCCAGGTCGGCGATTTCGTCGCGCAGGGCCAGGCCGACCTGGTTGGCGGTCTCGCCGAGGGGCTGGTCGTCGCGGACGAAGGACCAGGCCAGGATGGTGACCGGGCCGGTGAGCATGCCCTTCATCGGCTTGCTGGTCAGGGACTGGGCGTACTTGGCCCACTCAACGGTGATGGGGGCGCTGCGGGTGACGTCGCCCCAGAGGATGGACGGACGCGTACAGCGTGAACCGTAGGACTGCACCCAGCCGTGGACGGTGACGTCGAAGCCCTCGAGGTTCTCGGCGAAGTACTGGACCATGTCGTTGCGCTCCGGTTCGCCGTGCACCAGGACGTCGTAGCCGAGCTCTTCCTGCAGCTCCACCACACGCTTGATTTCGTCCTTCATCAGCTGCGCGTACTGGTCGTCGGTGAGCTCACCCTTGTTGTTCCGGGCGCGCGCCGACCTGATGTCCGAGGTCTGGGGGAAGGAGCCGATGGTGGTGGTGGGCAGGGGCGGCAGGTGCAGTGCTTCCTCCTGCGCCGCTTCACGGACCGCATAGTCGGAGCGGGTGAAGTCGGCTGCGGTCAGTGCCTCGGTGCGGGCCCGGACGTCAGCGCGGCGGACGCCCTCTGCGGAGGCGCGGGAAGCGATCACGGCGGTTGCCTGGTCAATGGCGGCCTTGGCGGAAGCGGGGTCGGCCAGGTAGGACGCGAGGGTTTTGACCTCCACGGCCTTCTGGTCCGAGAACGCCAGCCAGCTGCGGAGCTGCTGGGAGAGCTGTGTCTCCTCCTCGACGTCATGGGGAACGTGCTGGGTGGAGGTGGACGTGGAAACGGTGACCCTGCCGGCAGCTGCCGTCAGTTCATCCAGCTTGGCAGCCGAAGCGGCGAGGTCGTTGCGCCAGATGTTGTGGCCGTCCACGACGCCGGCAACCAGGGTTTTGTTGCCCAGCGCGGCGAGTGCCGCTGCGGAGGGGACGGCGCCCTTGAAGACATCGATATGCAGGGCGTCGATGTTGGTGGCGGCGAGGGTCCCAAGCTGTCCGTCGAGGGAACCGTATGGGGTGGAGACGAGGATCTGCGGGCGGTTGGCCGCAGCGGTGAGGACCTCGTAGGCGCGGGCCACGGCTGCTTCGATTTCGACGGCCGGGGTGTCCTGGTCAACCACGAGTGCAGGCTCGTCGAGCTGGATCCAGCCGGCGCCTGCTTCGGCGAGCTTTTCGAGCAGCTGCACGTAGACGGGCAGGATGTCTTCGAGGCGGGACAGCGGCGCGAAGCCGGCGGGGGCGTCGTCGGAAGCTTTGGACAGCAGCAGGTAGGTGACCGGGCCCACGATGTAGGGGCGGGTCTCGATGCCGTTGGCCAGCGCGAAGGCGAACTCGTCAACCTTGGCGGTGGACGCAAGGGTGAACTTGGTCTCCGGGCCGATCTCCGGAACCAGGTAGTGGTAGTTGGTGTCGAACCACTTGGTCATCTCCAGCGGCTGCTGTTCCTTGTTGCCGCGGGCCAGCGTGAAGTAGCCGTCGATGTCCAGCTGGCCCCCGGCGTTGAGGAGCTTGCCGAACCGGGCCGGTACCGCGCCAAGGTGCGCGGTGGTGTCCAGGACCTGGTCGTAGTAGGAGAACGTGCCCGGGACCGCTGCGGCTTCGGTGAGGCCCAGTTCCTGCAGGCGTTTGGCGATGCTGAGCTGGATGTCCTTGGCGGCGGCGTCCAGGGCGCCGGCGTCGATCCTGCCGGCCCAGTAGGCCTCAACGGCCTTCTTCAGTTCGCGGCGGCGGCCGATCCGCGGGTAGCCGAGGAGTGAAGCTGCCGGAAACGGCGTGCGGGCGGTGTTCTGTTCAGTCATGGGGTTACTCCTGATGTCGAGGGCGTGCGCGGATGAACGCAGCACGGATGAACGCGGCGTGTACGAACGCTGCGTGGGTGAAGGAAAGCTGGTGAGGTGGGCGCCGGTCAGCTGGCGAGCTGGCTGCGGGCGATCGATTCGCGGCGGGTGCCGGGACGGCTGCGCCGCGGCAGGGCCAGCTTGTCCAGCACTTCCAAGGCACTCTGGTGCTCGTTGAAGGTGTAGATGTGGATGCCGGGTGCACCCGCGTCAAGGGCGGCGTTGGCCAGGTCAACGGTGGCGTCGACACCAATGTGGAGGCGTTCGAGGTCGGAGTCCGCTGCGGCCAGGCGGGCCATCAGTTCCGGGGCGGGTTCCACGCCCGTCAGCTGGCCCAGCCGGTTCAACCGGCGGAGGCTGGTCAGCGGCATGACGCCCGGGATGATCGGGATGGTCACCCCGGCACGGCGGGCCCGGGTGAGGAGGTCGGCGTACTGCCTGGTCTCGAAGAACACCTGGGTGATGGCGAAATCCGCGCCGGACCGCTGCTTGGCAAGCAGCACCTCGACGTCGTGCTCCTCGCTGGGCGACTCCGGATGCCGGGTTGGATATGCAGCCACGCCCACTGCGATCTTTCCTGCGCACAGCAGGGCCGACCGGCGCTGCTCCACGCGGCGGATGAGTTCGATCAGGTCCTGGGCGTACCGGAGCGAACCCGTGGCCGGGGCGCTGGCGTCCTTGGGAAGGTCTCCGCGGAGGGCGAGGATGCCCCGAACCCCGGTGTCCAGCAGTTCGCCGACGATCGCGGCAAGTTCCTGCGGCGTGTTGCCCACGCAGGTGAGGTGGGCCAGCGGCCGCAGCGTGGTTTCCAGCAGGAGCCGGTTGATGAGTTCGACGGCGGTGTCCCGGTTGGATCCGCTGGCGCCGTACGTGACGGACACGTAGTCCGGTTCAGTGGCTTCCAACTCGCGGATGGTGGTCCAGAGCGTCTCCGCTGCCGCGGGAGAGCGCGGCGGGAACAGCTCATAGGAAAGCGCCACCGGAGCGGTGTCGGAGAGGTTGGGATGTGCGTCAATCAGGCTTGGTGGTGACATTTGCGTCCTTGGCTTTGGGCCATTGGGGGTTCCCTGCCACGAAACAGGACAGGAAACCGGCAATGAATTTGAGTTTGGGGAACACGGAGGGACTCCACGAGGACGCAGCCGCGACTGTTACGCCTTGAATGAAGTAGTCCGTGAGCAAATGTCAGGCCCACATGGGGGCACCCACACCCTCCGGAACGGAGGATCGCTGACACGTTACCGCGGTAACTTGTCTATGACTCTATGGGGCCGGGCGGGGCCGGGACAAGTCGGGGCCGAATTAAGACGCACTTTTACGGGCTGTTTCCTGCGGCGGCAGAATTTTCTTCGCCTGGCGGGGTTCTACCAAGGGCGGTCCGGCGCCGTGCCAGTGCCGTTGTCCAGGTATTCTTCCCGTTCGCGCCCGCTGTTCCGCTCCCGCTGGGCCTGCCGTGAATTCTCCTGGAGCCGGTCCAGCTGGCTTTGCTGTGCAGCCGCTGACCCGTCCTGCGGGGATTCATTTCCCGGCGCATCCTCCGGGTCCTCCGGCCGTCCGGCGGCGCCAAGCTTTCCTTCCAGCCGTTCCCGCGCTTCGGCCAACCTCCTGTCCGCTCCTGCTGCCGCGTCCGGGGACAGGCAGCCTTCCGGTGCCTGCCCGGCGGTTGCCAGTGCTTCGTTGAAAAGCGGAACGGCCGACGACGGGTCCCCGGCCTGGAGCCGCTGGTCGCCCAGGCGTTCGGTCACCAGGACAAGGTTCACCAGGACCAGGCATTCATCGCCGGCTCCGTCCGGGACCAGTCCCAGCGCCTGTTCGAACAGGGCCTTCGCCTCCCCATAGTCACCTGCCAGCACCGCGGCGTCACCGGCAGCGAACGGCGCCTTGTGCGGTTCCACCAGGTTGGCCAGGCCAAGGCCCTCTGCTGCGGAATCCACGGCGGGCGCATTCCCTGCCGCAAAACCGGTCGCGGCACGGTCCGCAAGAACATTGAGGCTCAGGAGTTTGGCGGCGACGCACAGCAGCAGCATTACGGGCACCGCCGACCAGAGGAGCAGGCGTTTCCTGCGGGCCCTGGCAGTCACCGGTCCCCTCCGCTGCGGCGCATGCGGGGCAACCCGCACAGCTGCCGGACGATGCCCACCGCCTCCGGCAGGGCCAGCAGGAAGGCGCCGGCGGCGAAGATCCAGTACAGCTCGGCTGCGGCCGCCGTCGGGCCGTCTCCATCCGCACGTTCCACCCTGCCGGGGCGTGCCTGCTGCATCATGTCCCCCACGGGATCGCCGGCGGCGCGGTGGACGTAGGGCACGCCGAGCTGGCCGGCGATGGTCCGCAGCCTCCCCTCGTCGATGACCGACAGTGCGTCTCCGCTGGTGCCGGCGCGGTTGTCCTGGACATACGTGCCGCCGTCGTCCTCCTGCCCTGAGTTGTCCTGTCCTTTGTTCTCCTGTCCGGTGATCTTCTGTCCGCTGTTCTCCTTCATCCGGCCGCCCGCCGCCGTCCCGTAGCCCAGCACCGCTCCCCCGGCCACCAGGCCGCCGTCGAATGTCATTGCCCCGGGTTCCCTGCCGCTGGTCTGTTCGCCGTCGCCCAGGTAATACACCAGCCGGGGCCGGCCCGGATGGCCGTCCCTGGCGGCGGCCAATTGCTCTGCGAGCACCTGCCTCGCCGCGGTGATGCTGCTGCCTTTGGCGTACGCAGTCACCTGGGGTTCCAGGACATCCGTGATGGTCTCGAGTGCCAGCGTATCCGTGCTGAGGGGCATGCGGACGTGGGCGGTGGTGTCGAACGTGATGACTGAAAAGCGGGCGCCGGGCAACTGCCCGGCGATGGCCATGATGTCCTTCCGGACGCCTTCCAGCCGCGGGCTGCCGTTGCCGTAGTCCTCGGCCACCATGCTGGTGGTGGTGTCCACCACGAAGAACACGTTGAGGTCGGCGGCGGCAGCCTGGACCGATCCGCCGGGCAGGCCGGGCCGCAGGGCGGCTGCCATGACCAGCAGCACCACGGCGCCCCGCCGCAGCCACCCCCTGCTGCCGCGGCGGCCCCGCTGCAGCCGCCACAGGACTGCGCACAGGGCCAGGGCGGACAACAGCCCAGCAGCCAGCGGCAGGTCAGGTACCTCCGAGAACACAGCACGCGGCGCGCCCTGGATGGCCGCCGTTTCAGTTCTCTCCACGGCGGTGACTATTCCGGCCACGGCAGCAGGGCTGTCCAGGGCGTAATACGAGCCGCCCGTGGACTCCGCTGCCGCCCGGAGCTGGGCACCGGGCTGGCCGGTCCCGCTGCCATAGTCCAGGTCCCCCGGGTTCAGCGCGTGGACGTGCACCGATCGGTCCTTGGCCAGCCGCGCCGCCTGGTCCAGGGTCATGATCGGTTCACCGGAGAGCAAGTTGTCCGTGGCCAGCACCACCGACCGCGAGCGCCGGGGAGCGTTGCTTCCCGCAGCGTCGGAGCCGGGAAAGCTGTTGATGCACGATGCCAGGCCGTCGCCTATCAGTGACGAACCCCTGCCGCTCCATGTGCCGTCGAAGAATCCGGAGCTGCCCTGCTTGCCGTCGAACGCGTCCCTCGCGAGGTGGAGCTGCTCCTGGGCGTAGTGGTAGTCGTCGGTCAGTGGAAAGACCTGGATGGCGGTGCTGTCAAAGATGGTCAGGCCGATCCGTTCACCGTCGAACTCCCGTGCCAGGCCGGCAAAGACGTCCGCCACTGCCGCGTCGGCACTGCTCATCGATCCGGAGGTGTCCAGGCAGAGCATGATGTCGCGGTTGTGCTGCTCCGGACGGAGGGTGGACACGTCAAGGGGGCGGGCCGCCGCAACCGCAGTGGAAACCAGCAGCACGCCGCAGGCGGCACCGGCCAGGACCAGCCACCGCCGGTGCCGGCGAAGGGCTGCCTGGTATTCGGGCAGCGCGGTCAGCCTGTCGGCGTGGGCAACCGGCCGCCGTCGTCCGTTGGACAACCGGTTGCTGCGCAAGGCAGCCCATACCGCCGCTCCTGCGGCAGCGGCCGCAACCGGCAGCAGCCACCAGAACATCAGCTCCACGAGCGCACCGCCGCCGAAGCTTTTGCTGCGGACACGCTCACGGACTGCAGCGGACCGGGGCCGAATTCAGCGGGGTACAGAGCTTGGACGACGTCGGCCGCCGCCGGGAGCGGGTGGCGCGCCAAATCGTGGTGCGTCATCCTGGTGGCGTCCACTCCGGTTGCATCGCGGACGAACCCGCGCAGCAGCAGGCTGAGCTGCTGGTGCGCTCCGCGTGCCTCGAGATGCCCGGCCGCCGCTGCCTCCTCCACCTCGTTGATGCGCTGAAGGTACGCGGCTTTGAGGGCCGGCAGGTCGGTCAGGGCGGACCTGCCGGGCTTGGAGCTGCGCTGCGCTGAGCGTTCCGCCTTGCGGGTGGAGGCAAACACGTAGGCGTACCACCCGGCCACCAGTGCCAGCAGTGCTGCGCCGCACCACAGCCAGGCGGGGCTGTACTGCAGCGGGCCATAGAATCCGGGATCAGCCTGCACGCCGGTGCCTCTCCAGCAGGGCGAAGAGACCCGTGATGACGTCTCCGCTGCCTGCCACCTCCCCCTCAGTAATCCCCGCGGCCCGGAGCATGGCCCTGCGCGCCGCGTCGCGCTCTGCGGTGGCCCTGGTGTAAGCGGCCTTCACCGCGGCGGACGCAGCAGGCTGCCATGGCAGCAGGGCGGAATCGGCCACGCTGCAGTAGTCCACCTCCGCGCTTGGAACCTGACCGGTCAGGGGATATGGTGCCAGGTCTGCGTCCCTGACGGTCAGCCAGAGGATCTCGTGCTGGGCGCGCCGCCTGCGGAGGAGTTGGGCCATGGCATCGTCTGCGGCAATCTCGTCCGCGACGACGAACAGCAGGTGGCGTCCCTTGATGGTGCGCGCCGTGTACTCGAGCTGTTCCTGGATCCGGCTGGGCGCCGCGTCGAGGCTCGTGTGGGAGTCCACGTGCCCCAGCAGCCGCTCCAGGTGGGCCTCGCCGCCCTTTGCGGGCAGGGAACGCGTGGCCGTTGAATCACCGCAGACGAGCCCCACCAGGTCCCCGTGCCGGTGGGCCAGGTAGCCAAGGACCCCCAGGGCGAGCACGGCAATGTCCTTCTTCGCCTCCCCTGACCGGGCCTCCGCCGCCATGTTGCGCCCGGTATCGGTGACCAGGAGGACAGTCTGCCGGCGGACGGCGGCGTAGCGCCTGATCAGGGGTGAGCCGTGGCGCGCGGTGGCCTTCCAGTCAATGTCGCGCACTTCGTCCCCGGGCACATAGCCGCGCAGGTCATCGAAGTCCAGGCTGCGGCCCTTGAACACCGAACCGTATTCGCCGTCGAGCATGCCGCGGGCTTTGCGGTGGGCGAAGATGGCCATCTTCGATTTCACCCGCTGGAGGAGGCCGGCCATAGGGGTTCAGGGAGTCTGGACAGCGGCGACGACCGCATCGATTACCGATTCCACCGGAACCTGTTGGGCCACCGCGTCAAAGTTCAGGATCAGGCGGTGCCGCAGCACCCGATGGGCCAGCGCCTTGACGTCCTCGGGAATGACGTGGTCGCGGCCGTTCAGCAGTGCCACGGCGCGGGCGGCCTGGCTGAAGGCGATGCTCGCACGGGGGCTGGCGCCGAACTCGATGAACCCGGCGAGCCGGGCGTCAATGTACTGGGCCGCGTTCCGTGTCACGTACACCAGGCCCACAATGTAGTTGATCACCGCCGGGTCAATGTAGATGCGCCTGGTCAGTTCCTGGATCTCCAGGATGGCATCAAGGGAAGCGGCCGCCGCCGGTTTCTGTTCCGGCGTGAAGACGCCGGCGTCGATCCGGGCGATGATCTGCGCCTCTTCCGCAGGACTGGGGTAGTCCAGGACGTCCTTGAGCATGAAGCGGTCCATCTGGGCCTCGGGCAGCTGGTATGTACCCTCGTGCTCGATGGGGTTCTGCGTTGCCAGGACCAGGAACGGCGACGGGAGGCGGTAGTCCTGGCCGCCGATGGACGTCTGGCGTTCCTGCATCGCCTCCAGCATGGCGCTTTGGGTTTTGGCGCTGGACCGGTTGATTTCATCGAGCAGGACGATGTTGGCGTGGACCGGCCCCAGCTGGGTGCGGAACGTTCCCTTGGCGGCGTCGTAGATCTGGGTTCCCACAATGTCGCTGGGCAGCAGGTCGGGGGTGCACTGGATCCGGCGGAATTCGGCGCTGACGGCTTCGGCCAGCGTTTGGGCCGCAGTGGTTTTGGCCAGTCCCGGTACGCTCTCAAGCAGGATGTGGCCGCCGGTCAGCAGGCCCACCAGCAGCGATTCCCGCAGCCGGGACTGGCCCACCACCTTGGCATCGAAACTGCGTGCGACGCCGGCGGCCACCTGCTGCGCCCTGGCCAGCTCCGCAGGCTGGATTCTTGCGGGCACGCTGGTCGAAAGCACTGGATCTCCCCCTGAAGACGGTGATGGGCGCGCGGTCCGGAAGGCCGTGTCCCGCCCGCCATCCTATCCAAGCCCGGCGCCCGGAACCCGGCAATGGGCACCCCTCCCCATGCGGGGTTTGCAGGTCTATCCTTTTGCCATGATCGAGCTTCCAGCCACCTACAAGGAATACCTCGCCGACAAGAGCCAGATGTTCATCGATACGGTCCGGCCTGTCCTGATGCAGTCTGCGGCGGAAAAGCTGCACGGTGTCCGGGTGGTGTACAACCCGGGCTCCACCGGGCACCAGGCCCACCTCGACGACACCCTGCCGTTCGGCGTGGTCTTTGAGGACATCGACTAACCCCTGACTGCGCCCGCAAGGGCCAGCGAGTTGCCGGAGCCGCGTGCCACGAAGACGTAGAGGGCCAGGACCGGGACCGAATAGAGGATCGAGAATGCGGCCAGCTGGCCGTAGGCCACTGCCCCGTGCTGGCCGAAGAAGCTGAAGATCGACACTGCCGCCGGCTGCCGGCCCTCGGACAGCAGGAGTACGAACGGAACGAAGAAGTTCCCCCAGGCCTGGATGAACACAAAGATGAACACCACACCCAGGCCCGGGCGCATAAGCGGAAGCACGATCGATCGCAGGGCGGCCAGCCTGGAGGCGCCGTCCACCCAGGCCGCCTCCTCCAGGGCCAGAGGCACGGCGTCCATGAAGTTCCTGGTCATCCAGATCGCCATCGGCAGGCTGGTGGCGGCCAGGAAAAGCACCGTGGCGGGCAGGGAATCCAGCAGGTGCAGCTGCACGAACAGTCCGTAGACCGGCACCATGATGGCGGTAACGGGAAGGCAGGTGCCAAACAGGATGCCGTACAGGAACGGCTTGTTGAACCTGGACTGGTAGCGGGAGAGCGGGTACGCCGCAAGCACGGCCGCCGCCAGGGTAACCGTTCCGGTCCCCGCGGACAGCAGCAGGCTGTTCCACAGCGGACGAAACAGCAGTTCGGGGGTCAGGACGGCAGCAAAATTGTCCAGGCCGGGCTGCTGCGGAACCCTGGTGCCGTGTCCGGCGGCCGGATCCACGGAACCGAACACCAGCCACAACAACGGCAGCAGGAAGCAGGCGCCAATCAGCACCAGGACCGCGTCCGCCCACGCGTTGCCCCGGGTACGGCCGCGCCTGGGCTGCACTCGGCGTGGACGGCTGGGGCTGGGCTGGCCGGGCTGTTGCTGCGGGAGCCGCCGTCCCGCCCATTTCGGTGCAGTCACGGCTTCTGCTCACTGAGGAGGCGGAGATAGGCTGCGCCAAAGACGGCGCCGATCAGGATGAGGACGGACGCTACGGCGGTGCCGTAGCCGATGTCACCGAATTTGAAGGCTTCCTGGTAGGCCAGGACAGGCAGCGTGGTGCTGCCGTTGGCCGGTCCGCCCGCAGTCATGACCCAAATCAGGGTGAAGACAGCCAGGGTCTGCAGGGTAACCAGCATCAGGTTGGTGGCGATGCTGCCGCGGATCACCGGCAGCGTGATGAACGCCAGCCGCTGCCAGGCACCGGCCCCGTCCATGTGCGCGGCCTCGGTCAGCTCTGCCGGGACGCCGTTGAGCGCTGCCCGGTACACCAGCATGGAAAAGGCGGTCCCGCGCCACACGTTTGCCAGGATCACGGCGGCCATGGGCACGGTGTAGAGCCAGTCGGTTTCCCCCGCACCGAAGCGGCCCAGCAATTGGTTAAGCGTGCCGTCGCGGCTGAAGAAGGCATAGGCGGCGAACGCGGCAACGATTTCCGGCAGGACCCAGGCGGCCACGACGGCGGTGCCAACAGTTGCCGAGACCATCGGACGTGCGCGGCGCATGAGGACGGCGAGGGCCAGTCCCAGCACATTCTGGCCCAGGACTGCCGAGCCTGCGACAAACAGGACCGTCAGCGCCAGCGAGAGCGGGAAGACGGGGTCCTCCAGCAGCCGCTGGTAGTTCTCCAGCCCCACCCATTGTGGGTTCCTTGCGTTGCGGCCGGTCAGTCCGGCGTTGGTGAGCGAGGCGTGGAAGGCCCACAGTACCGGGCCGGCCAGGAAGACGAGCAGCAGCAGGACGGCAGGCAGGACGGGCAGGTAGCGGAGCAGCTGCCGTGTCCGGTGGTGGGCCGCCAACGCTACTTCCGGACGGTCTTGTCGCCGCCCACGATGCCGGCCACGGCTGTGTCATAGTCGGCCGCTGCCTGTTCAGGGCTCCTGCTGCCGGTGATCACGGCCTCGGTGGCTTCCTGGACGGCAGCGGAAATCCGCGGATAGTCGGAGGTGGCAGGCCGGAATTTGGTGACGGCCACCAGGCCGGACACGTCCTTCACGAACGGGTTGGCGGACTGGTAGGCGGGGTCGGCGGCCACGTCGGTCCGGACGGCGATCTGTGAGCTGGCCACCGTGAAGGCCAGCGAGTTCTTGGCATTGAGTGCCGTGGTGAGGAAGTTGAAGGCAAGGTCGGGCTGCTTGGTTTCCGCCCCGACGGCAAGGGTCCACCCGCCGGACATGCTGACCGCGCCGGGGGCGCCGCCGTTCTGCGTCGGGAACGGGGCCACGCCCATGTCCTGTTCGTAGCCCGGCCACGCGTAGCTTCCGCCGGCCTGCCAGAACGACGGCGCGTAGGAGCCTTCCACGGTCGCCCCGAGCTTTGCTTTCGGGAACCATTCACCGAACACCTTCTTCCAGATGTTCGGGTCCAGCGCCTCGGCCGGGGCCACTGCGAGGTTCTCGCCGTAAAGGGTCTTGAGGAAGGTCAGCGAGTCCTTGAAGCCGGCAGACCCAACGACCCACTTTTTCGAATCCGTGTCATAGAGGCTTGCCCCGGTTCCATAGAGGAGCTCATAGAAGCCCTGCATCACGGTCCCTTCACCTGTGCCCTTGCCGGCATACATGTTGAAGGGGATGACGTCCGGGTTGGATGCCTTGATCTTCCTTGCGGTGTCCAGGATGTCCTGCCAGCTGGACGGGCGCCACGGCAACCCAATGCCGGCGGCCGCAAAGACCTTTTTGTTGTACCAGATGGCCCTGGTGTCGGTGCCCAGCGGCACCGCGTACGTGCCGCCGTCGTCCGCTTTCCCGGCCTCCTTGGCGCCGTCGCTGAACTTGTCCCAGTCACCCCATCCGGCCAGCCGGCTGTCCAGCTTCAGGAGGTACCCGGCGTCCACGTCGGAGCGGACCTTGAAGGTGTCTTCGTAGAAGACGTCCGGAGCAGTGGCAGGCGAGCGAAGGGCCAGGGCCAGCTTTGTGCCGTAGTCGTCGTCGTTCGCCTGGATGGGCTGCAGTTCGATGGTGACGCCCTGGTGTGCGGCTTCGAACTCTTTTTTCGCATCCTGGAACATGGTGTCCAGGGTCTTGAACGAATCCGTTTTCTGGTAGGCCACCTTGATGGTCTTGTTTCCCTCGGCTGGGTTTCCGGGAGTGCAGGCCGCAAGGGCAAGGACCACGGCGGCCAGCAGGGAGACGGTTTTCGATGTCCGGCGAAGCATGCTGTTCCTCAGCTTTCCAGCAGGAGCCGTTGGGCCCGGGGCGCGAGGGTATGTTCCAGGACCAGCGAGGCGGCGCCGATGGCTCCCACGTCCTCCCCGACGCCCGTGCCAACAACCTCGATGGGGTGGATCAGCCTGACGTCGCTGTTGGCATCCAGGAGTGGCGGAATCAGCTCCAGGTAGCGCTCCGCCAGTCCGCTCCAGAAGGGGCCGCCGAAAACGACGCGTTCCACGTCGAGGGTGTTGGTGACAACGGAGACCGCCCGGGCCACCAGGACGGCGGATTTGTCCAGGATGGCAGCGGCGCGTTCGTCCCCGCCGTCGGCGAGTGCGCACAGCCGGGCGAAGCTTTGCTGGACTTCGGCGCCGCTGTTACCCGCGCGGGATCCGTCCAGGATGCCCGCTGCTTCCGCCTCCGCCACCAGGACCTGCGGGATGCAGGAGGATTTCACGCAGCCGCGCAGGCCGCAGTCGCAGGGTGGGCCGTCGGGATCGACGATGATGTGTCCTATCTCCCCGGCGTTGCCGGACGTGCCGCGGACCACTTCGTCGTTCAGGACGATGCCGCAGCCGATGCCTGTGCCCATATACATGAAGACGAAGCTGCCGGCGCCGCTGGGCCCGCCTGCCCATGTCTCCGCCACGGCGGCGCTGGTGACGTCCTTGTCAACGAGTACCGAGTAACCGGTGGCCCCGGCCAGCGCTTCGCGCAGCTCCACCCTGTCCCAGCCGGGCAGCAGTGGTGGATCCACGACCGTGCCGTTGTCCAGGTCGATGGGGCCGGGCGCAGCCACGCCCAGGCCGGCGATGCGGCTGCGGTCCACGCCGGAATCGGCGACGAGCTGGTCGATTTCCGCAGCGATGGTGCTGATCACGGCGGAGGGATCGTTTCCGCCAGGGGTTTTGATCCGCGAGTGCCGGACAACAGATCCCACCAGGTCCAGCACCACGAACGTGGTGACTGCGGGGTCCAGGTGGACACCAAGGGCGTACATGCCGCCGGGATTGAGGCGGAGGATGGTGCGCGGCTTGCCCGGGCCGGTACCCTCCTTGCCGGCCTCGACAATCAGGTTCTGGTCCAGCAGGCGGCGCGAGATGTTCGAAATGGTCTGCGGGGACAGGCCCACGATCTGGGCCAGTTCAACGCGGCTCAGGCCACCGGACGTCCTGCGGATTGCGTCAAGGATGACGGTGAGGTTGAAATCCCCCATCCTGGGCAAGTTGGTTCCGCGTCTCGGAGAGGATTGGCGGATCTCAGACACTGTGTCCCCTAAACGTCTTCGGCTACCTCGTGATGGTGATGCTTTGAATCGTACGTTAAGGGTGGTCCCCCGCCCATATGCGCGGGCGGCGGCGCGGCGCGGCACCCGCGGTTCCCGGCGGTGGACCCCCGGTGGCCGGGCGCGTTCCAGTCAGAGGGGGCGGCGGCTGCTTCGGGTGACGGTGAACTTGGGGTTCCGCCCCTCCACCACGGTGGGCCCCACGTACCGTTCCAACGCCGGCAGGTAGGCGAGGTGCCGGTTGAAGACCGTCCACAGCTCGCCGCCGGGAGCCAGCACCCGCCCGGCTGCCTGGATCATCTTGAGGCCGGCACCGGCGTGGACGCCCGCACCGACGTGGAAGGGCGGGTTGAGCAGCACGGTGTCCACGGCGGCGTCCGGGAAGGTGCTCAGCGCATCGTCCTGCAGAACGCTGATGCGGTCTGCCAGGCCGTTTGCGCGGGCGGTGGCAAGGGCGGACTGCACTGCGGCCGCGGACTGGTCGGTGGCTGTCACGGCGGCTCCCGGGAACTGCCGCGCGTACATCGCGGCAAGGATTCCGGTACCGCAGCCGAGGTCGACGGCGTGCCGTGCCGGTTTCATCCGGGGCAGGAACGCCAGGAGGAAACGCGTGCCGATGTCCAGCCTGGGGCCGGCAAAGACTGCGCCGTGGGCTGCCACGTCCAGGTCCAGGCCGGCAAGGTGCTCCAACACCGGGAAGCGGGGCGCCGCGGTGGAGGGTTTGGGGCCCGCGGCAAGGAGGACCCGGGACTTTTGCCGGGCGAGCTGCGGCTGCACCGAAACGAAGTACCGTTCAAGGACGGCGTTCATGCCCAGCGACATGTGCTTCACCCGGCCTCCTGCCAGCAGCTGGACGTCCGGTGCGGCATGCAGGGCCACGGCGGCAGCGATTTCTTCCAGTTCCGCGAGGGTTTTGGGGAGCTGCAGCAGGATGGTGTCTGCTCCCGCCAGCAGCTGGTGCCCCAGGGGCAGCTGGACAAACTCCGCCCCGGGCCCGTCCCCCAGTTCGGCCGCGTTGAGCCGCAGTGCCCTTTCCCCTGTGATCAGGTCCTGGTGCACGCGCAGCGCCGCCGGGGCAAGCACTGCCGAGGCGCCGAGCGTCAGGGCCCCGTAGCGGTCATTGATCACCGCCACGGTACCGCCGGCCCGCCCCAGCTGCACTGCGGTCTCCAGCAGCAGCCGGTCCGTGGCATCCCAGGCCTGCAGGTTGGGGGCTTCGACATCGGGCCGCCGGCGCAGGACGTTGAAAATGTCCGCCAGGGTGTTTGCTGCCACCGGTGTCCTGCCGCCTTCTGTTGCCTTCGTTCGCCCCGCGTCCCGGGGCATCACCCCCACGTTACCGTTTTCGCCGCCGTCGCCATTCCAGGCAGCTTCAGGATCCCGGTCACTGCCGCGCGGCCCGCACGGTTGGCGCCAATGGTGGACGACGACGGCCCGTAACCTACCAGGTGGACGCGCGGCTCGGCCGCCACCCGGGTTCCGTCCATGGCGATTCCGCCGCCGGGCCCGCGCAGGTGAAGCGGGGCGAGGTGTTCCAGTTCCGCCCTGAAGCCGGTGGCCCACAGGATGACGTCGGCCTTGCGGAGGCTTCCGTCGGCGCGGCGGACGCCGTCCGGTTCGATGGACGTGAACATCGGCTCCCGGTCGAGGGCGCCCCTTCCCCTGGCCGCGCGGAGGGCTGGTGTCCAGATGAGGCCCGTCACGGACACGACGCTTTGCGGCGGAAGTCCCTGCCGGACACGGTCCTCCACGAGCGCCACGGCCTCGTGGCCCGCTGTGGCATCGAACGGCGCGTCGCGCCACACCGGTTCCCTTCGGGTGAACCAGCTGGTGGTGGTGACGCGGGAAATTTCTTCCAGCAGCCCGACGGCGGAAATGCCGCCACCCACCACCACCACATGTTTGCCGCGGAACTCCTCCGCGGAGACGTAGTCGGCGACGTGCAGTTGCCTGCCGCGGAACGAGGACTGGCCCGGGTAAATGGGCCAGAACGGGCGGGTCCACGTACCGGTGGCGTTGATGATGGCCCTGGCCGTCCAGTCCCCGCGTGTGGTTTCGACCCGCAAGCGCCCGGCCGGGTCATCATCTTCGCGCCTGACGGCCCGTACCTTGACGGGCCGGAGAACGGACAGACCCAGCTCAGCCTCGTAGCTTCCGAAGTACCGGGTCAGGAATTCCGAGCTCGGTTCCGCCGGATCCACCTCCGGTTTGGCGATGCCCGGCAGATCGCTGATTCCGTTGACCGTGGCCATGCGCAGGCTCCTCCAGCGGTGCCGCCATGCACCGCCCGGCCCTTCCTCGGCGTCCAGCACGGCATAATCAATTCCCCGGCGCTGCAGGTGGTAGGCAGCCGAGAGGCCGGCTTGGCCCGCCCCGATGACCACCACGTCGGTTGGGTCAGGACTCACCTGCCCATGATAGTCGCGGAAGCCAACACGGCCTTAGGGTAGGCGCATGGAAACTGGAGCAGCCGAACGGACAGGAAACGGAAGCACCGGGCACGCTGCCCGGCTGGAAAAGGCCCTGGGGGTGGTGCTGGGGACCGGGCAGATCCCGTTGCGCCTGCGCGCGTGGGACGGCTCGGAAGCGGGACCCGTGGACGCACCCGTCCTGGAGTTCAGGTCCCGAAAGGCTCTGCGCCGCATTCTGTGGTCGCCGGGACAGCTGGGACTGAGCCGCGCCTACGTGGCAGGTGAAATCGACACCCCGGGGGACATCTTCGCGGCGTTCACGGCATTGAGCTCGGCCGGCAAGTTCGCCGAGCCCGGGCCGTTCCGCCCGCTGACCGCAGGCGAGCTCTGGCTGCTGTTGCGCACCGCGGTCCGGCTCGGCGCCATCGGGCCCAACCCTGCCCCGCCACCGGAGGAGGCGCGCATTGCCAAAAAGGGCAGGATGCATTCCCGCCGCCGGGATTCGGCCGCCATCTCGCATCATTACGACGTCGGCAACGACTTCTACGCCCTGGTGCTGGGACCATCGATGGTCTATTCCTGCGCGGTATGGGCCGCCGGCGGCGCCGAAGCCCCCGGGAGTGGCCCTGACTCGGGGCTGGACGCCGCTCAGGAGGCCAAGCTGGACCTGGTCTGCCGCAAGCTGGGGCTTCAACCGGGGATGCGGGTGCTGGATGTGGGCTGCGGCTGGGGCAGCTTCGCCCTCCACGCTGCCGCCAGGTACGGCGTCAGCGTAGTGGGCGTGACGCTCTCCAGGGAACAGGCCGCCCTGGCCCGCAAGCGTGCAGCGGACGCCGGCCTGACGGACAAAGTGGACATCCGGGTCCAGGATTACCGGGATGTCAGCGACGGGCCATTCGACGCCATCAGTTCCATCGGCATGTCCGAACACGTCGGGCGCGCCCAGACCCCCGCCTACGCCTCGGCCCTCTACGGGTTGCTCCGGCCCGGCGGGCGGCTGCTGAACCACGCCATCTCCTGGAACGCCGGCCCCACCAGCCCGGACCCGGACTCATTCATTCCCCGGTACGTGTTCCCCGACGGGGAGATGATCAGCCTCGGCGAAATGGTGGCCGCCCTGGAAACGGCGCGGTTCGAAGTCCTCGACGTGGAGGCCCTCCGCCGGCACTACGCGCTCACGCTCCGGGCATGGGTAAGCCGGCTTGAGGAAAACTGGGACGAGGCGGTGAAGCTGGCCGGTGCGGGACGCGCCCGGGTGTGGCGGCTCTACATGGCCAGCAGCGCCATTGGCTTCGAAACCGGGCTGACCGGAGTCAACCAGGTGCTGGTGCGCCGCCCGGGTGGAGAGGAACCGCCGCTGCGGCGCACCGCCTGGATGTGAGGCTGGCGGACCCCGTTTTACTCCCGCCAACACTCCACGTACAGCGCCCTCCTGCCGGGACGTAACCCGGCAGGAGGGCGGCCTAATCCCGGGGAGGACCCGGGCTTCCTTCAGGCCACCGGCGGAGGTCCGCCTGGCCGGGTGAAAGGCTGGATTTTCTCGATCTGGACCACCTTCGGGTCTGTCTCGTCGGCGGCGTAATCCGTGGGCCGGGTGAGGTCCTCCCCCGTGCGGACCTTCAGGGCCCGCAGCACCAGGGTCAGGACGGCGGCGACAATCAGGTTCAGCGCGAACGCGGACACCGCGATGTAAACGGTGAAGTCCGTCCCGGGGATGGGGGCCAAAGAGCCGCCAAAATGGGCCTTGGTCGCCGGATTGACCACGTTGTATGCGGAGATTGTTCCGAAGATGATGCCCACCGCCCAGCCGACAAGCAGCGCCCAGCGGTCGAACCACCGGGTGTACAGGCCGGCCACCACGGCCGGGAAGGTCTGCAGGATCCAGATGCCGCCCAGCAGCTGCATGTTGATGGCCGCGGACTGGTCCATGGCGATCACGAAGACCAGTGCGCCCACCTTCACCACCAGCGAGACGATCTTGGAAACCTTCGCCTCTGTCCTGGCATCGACGTCAGGCCGGATGAAGTCGCGGTAGATGTTTCGGGTGAACATGTTGGCCGCCGCAATGGACATGATCGCCGCGGGGACAAGCGCCCCGATGGCGATGGCAGCCAGGGCCACCCCCGCAAACCAGGCCGGGAAATGGTCAAGGAACAGCTGCGGTACCACCAACTGCGGATTGACCGATCCGTCCAGGTCGATGGGCTTGGTGCCCGCCTTGATGGCCACGAAACCCAGCAGGGCCAGGAAACCAAGCATCAGCGAGTACAGGGGCAGGATGGCGGCGTTGCGGCGGATGGTATTGCGGGCCTTGGATGCCAGCACCGCCGTCACGGAGTGGGGATACATGAAGAGCGCCATGGCCGAACCCAGTGCCAGTGACCAGTAGGCGGAGTAGTTGGCAGCACCCGGAATGAAGACCCCTGCGGGCTTTCCGGTGGCCTGGTTCACCGTGCCCAGTTTGGCCTGTGCCGAACTGAAGATGGTGTCCCAGCCGCCGAACTTGATGGGCAGGTAGATGACGGCCACGATCACCGCAAGGTAGATCAGGAGGTCCTTGACGACGGCAATCATCGCCGGCGCGCGGAGTCCCGATGTGTAGGTGTACGCGGCCAGGACCACGAAGGCCAGGATCAGCGGCAGGTCGGTCAGGAGCACATTGCCTGAGCTGCCCAGGCCAAGGACCGTGAGGACGGCCTTGATGCCTACCAGCTGCAGCGCGATGTAGGGCATGGTGGCCACGATGCCCGTGACGGCGACGGCCAGCGAAAGCCAGCGGCTGCCGTAGCGGCCGCCCACGAAGTCCGCTGAGGTGACGTAGCCATGGCGGTGGGACACCGACCACAAACGGCTCATGATGATGAAGATGATCGGATAGAGGACGATGGTGTAGGGCACGGCAAAGAAGCCGCTGACGGCGCCCGTGGCCCACATCGCTGCGGGCACTGCCACGAAGGTGTAGGCGGTGTAGAGGTCCCCGCCCAGCAGGAACCAAGTGATCCAGGTGCCGAATCCGCGGCCGCCCAGGCCCCACTCGTCCAGGCTGTGCAGTCCTTCCACCTCTCCGCTGCGGCGCCATTTGGCGGCCAGGAAGCCCATGACGGCAACAACGACGAACAGCAGCACAACAATGATCAAGGCAATCCAGTTGATCTCGCGCCCGTTCATGGCCGGTCCCCTCCCAACCCGGCATCGGCGGAGGCTGTGCCTGCCCGTGGCGGGCCGCCTGGACGTGCCTCAGCCCGCCGTCGTCGGTCTTCCTTGGTTACCAGCCAATAGGCCGTGCCGGTCAGGATGGCCGAAATGGGCACCCAGAGCAGCTGGTACCAGTAAAAGAACGGCAGCCCGGCCAGCCTGGGCGCATCGAAGGAGTAGAGCTGCGGCATGAGGGGGAAGAGGATGGCGGCGGCCAGGATGATGCCGGCACCGATGTATGGAGCGGGCCTCGCAGGCCCCCGGATCGCGGTATCGCGTGTCAGGCGCGATTCCTCTGGAACAGCATCGCCGTTGTAGCCGGAACCATCTGCGTGGGACATCTGTGACCTCCTCGTCAGCCTGTCCCGCGTCCCCGCTCTTGGGTGAAAGCGGCCGGGCGGCGGGACGATGTGCCCTCAACCTCAGTTGTACCCCGCTTTGACCTGCGCGGGAAGGGTTTTTCCACCGGCTGCAGGTCCCCATCCGGAGAGAAAAGGACCAGGCCCCCAACAACGACGAAAAAGGGAACCAGCACAAATGTGATGGTTCCCTTTTCCGAGTATCGGTGGAGCTGAGGGGACTCGAACCCCTGACCCCCTGCATGCCATGCAGGTGCGCTACCAGCTGCGCCACAGCCCCGTACTCTTGTTCCTTCCGGTCGAATTCGCCGGAGCAACCTGACCAGAGTAATGCACTTTTCCGCTGGACGCCAATCGGCGGTCAACGGCCCCGGAACCGCGCTCCTCCGCCGCGCAGTCCTGCAGGCATTCAGCCGTCGTCAGCTGCGCGGGAACGGCTGGAAACGAAAAAGTCCGCCGGAACCAGGATGGTTCCGGCGGACCCGCCGGTGGAGCTGAGGGGACTCGAACCCCTGACCCCCTGCATGCCATGCAGGTGCGCTACCAGCTGCGCCACAGCCCCGGATTGTTGCTGCTCCAAGGAGCTCTCTCCGGGGTCTCCCCCGAAGCAACTCAAATATCTTAGAACAGCAATTCCGAAAATTCCAAATCGGGAATATTCACTCTCCGCACACGTTCACGGCGCGGGCGCGGCCTACTCGCTGTCGGCTATTGCGCCGGCTTTGGCGGATGCGTCGTCCCCGAGCTGCAGGTCCACCACGGGGCAATCCTTCCAGAGCCGCTCCAGTGCGTAGAACACCCGGTCCTCCTCATGCTGGACGTGGATGACGACGTCGGCGTAGTCCAGCAGGACCCACCGGCCGCCGGAACGGCCCTCGCGGCGCACCGGCCGCAGGTCCTGTTTGGCAAGTTCTTCCTCGATGCCGTCAACGATGGCGTTGACCTGGCGTTCGCTGGGTGCCGAGGCGATGAGGAAGACGTCGGCCAGGGCCAGGCGTTCACTCACGTCCATGGCGACGATGTCCTGCGCAATCTTGTCGGCGGCGGCCTTGGCGGCCGTACGGGCTATTGCAATGGACGATTCTGTTGCAGTCACGGGACTCCTTGTTTGGTGAAAAGTTGATGCCGGTGCGGTCAGCGGGACATGCCGCTGACGATCAGGATGATGCCGGCAATGAGGGCCAGGATCCCGAACGCGAGGATGCAGAACTGAAGGATGCGGTTCCGCCGCGCCCTTGTCAGGCCGGCCGTTGCGGCGTCCAGGGGGTCAAGGCCATGGGCGGCGCGGGCAGGGACGCGGGGAAGATCCTCGAAGAGATCCTCTGAGGGGTTCTCCGTCTGGTTGTCCGGGAGCGATACCCGTTTGGGACGGCTGGCGGCTTTGGCCGCTGCCTCGGCACGGGCTATGACCTGGGACCTGCCGGTGGCGGATTCGGGCTCTGGCGCCTTGGGGCGGTTGGCAGGTTTGCGTTTTCCCGGAACTTTGGTGCCGGGCCTGGTGGTGACCGGGACATGCGAGGTTGCCGGCGGCTTCATCACCGGACGTTCGACGCCGGGCACCTGGACGAACTCGAGCGGCGTCACCATCGCCAGGTTGTTGGCGGTGGACGGGCCGGGCTTGTCTTTGGCGGCGGCTTCCCTGGCCGGGGCGGGAGGATTCCCCGCCTGTTCGGCGAGCTTCTGCCGGGCCATTGCCCTGCGGTTCAGGACCGCGGCCCGCTCCGCCAGGGCGATCTGTTCGGCCAGGATCTCCGGATCGACGGCCTCCGGATCCACAGACGCGATGTGCTCCATTTTGGCGATCTGGTTCCTGGCCTGCGCGGCGATCAGCGCCCGCGCTTCCAGTGCCTGTTCCACCGTCATCCCCTCCGGGGCGCCTCCTGGAGCCGGTGCAGGACGTTCAGCGGCGGCAGCGGGCGCCGATTTCGCCGGGGCACCAGTTTTTACCGGCGCGCCGGTGTTCGCTGCAGGGGCCGGGGCAGCAGTGTCCGCTCCTGACGACGCGGTGGGGGCGGGCGCAGCGGCTGGTGGCACAATCGGATTGGCGGCCGTCAGTGCCTGCTCTTTGAGTTGCTGCAACCGCAGCTGGCGCCGGGTGGGCGGTCCCCCGGCAGCAAGCTGGCCTTCCTTTTCCTCAAGTTCCTTGATGGTGCGAAGCGCGGCCCGGTCGCGGGCGCGGATCTGGGACGAACGCTGGGTGGGCGTCTGGTCTTCAGGCGTCCGGTCGGCAGGCGTGTCGGCGGGGGCCGGCGGAGTTGTTACTGCGGAGCGGGAGCGGGCCGTCGCATCCTGTCCCGCCGGTGCGGGTGCGCCGTCGGCCGGCCGGTTCGCGGCAGGCGGGCGCTGCCCGGTGGCGGGCGGGGTGGCCTGTTGGGCGTCCCTGGCCTTCCGGAGTTCCCGGCGGCTGCGGATTGGGGGCTGTTCCTGACTCATTGAGAACTCATTCAGTACTGGCTGGTTCGCGTGCTTCGGAAGTTATTTCATCCGCGCTTGCAGGCGGCGGGTCCGAATACAGGCCGTACTTGGCGATGTATTGGACCACCCCGTCGGGGACCAGGTACCAGACCGGGTTGTTCGCTGCCACACGGGCCCGGCAGTCCGTTGACGAAATGGCCATGGCCGGAACTTCCAGGAGGCTGACGTCGTCGCGGCCCATCCCGTCCAGGACGTGCCCGGGACGTGTCACGCCCACGAAGTGGGCCAGCGACCACAGCTCGTCAATGTCCTTCCAGGACAAAATCTGCGCCAGGGCGTCCGCGCCGGTGATGAAGAAAAGGTCGGCATCAGGGCGCTGGGCCCGGAGGTCGCGGAGGGTGTCGATGGTGTAGGTGGGACCCGGACGGTCAACGTCGACACGGCTGACGGTGAAGCGCGGATTGGATGCCGTGGCGATGACGGTCATCAGGTAGCGGTGTTCGGGCTCGCTGACCTGTTTATGGGACTTTTGCCATGGCTGCCCGGTGGGGACGAAGACCACCTCGTCGAGGTCGAACTCCGCCGCGACTTCGCTGGCCGCGACAAGGTGGCCGTGGTGGATGGGATCGAATGTCCCGCCCATCACGCCAAGCCGCAGCCGCCCCCGGGCACCATTGCGGTGCAGGTTGTGGGAAATCTTAGTGGCCCTGCCCGCGATCGTGCTTATTGGGGTGCTGGCGGTGCGGATCGGCGTGCTCGTCCGTGGCGGCGTGGCGGTTGCCCAGGTTGGTGTAGGACCAGGCAATGAACATCAGGACCACCAGGATGCCGAACATGGAAACGCCAAAGACCCACGGTTCGGCCCACAGCGGCGCAAGCTCCTCATGGCCTGATTCACCTGCGGCGGCGACGGACGTGGCAATCTGCTGGAGCAGCATTTTCTCCCCTATGTTCAAGGATTTACGGGCAGCGGAACCTTCCGCTGCTTTCCGGGTTCTGGTCTATGTTACCGCGTTGCTATGCGCGGACCTGGCCTTCGCCCTGGACGATCCACTTGGTGGTGGTGAGCTCGGTCAGGCCCATGGGCCCGCGGGCGTGCAGCTTCTGGGTGGAAATGCCCACCTCGGCACCGAGGCCAAGTTCCCCGCCGTCGGTAAACCGCGTGGAAGCGTTCACGATCACCGCCGCCGAATCCACCTCGGCGATGAACCGTTCAGCGTTGGCAAGGCTGTTGGTGAGGATCGCTTCGGTGTGCCCGGTGGACCAGGTGCGGATATGTTGCACGGCCTCATCGAGGCTGTCCACCATGGCCACGGCCAGGTCAAGGTCCATGTACTCGGTTCCCCAGTCCACATCCGTGGCCGGCTGGGTCTCGATCCCGGGCAGCGCGGCGCTGATGCGCCCGTCCACGTGCAGGCGGACACCGGCGCCACGCAGGGCGGCGGCCACGGCGGGCAGGACGGTTGAGCGCGAATGCACCAGCAGGGTCTCGACCGTATTGCAGACACTGGGCCGCTGGGTCTTGGCGTTGAGCAGGATCTCCACGGCCATGTTTTCGTCGGCGGACTCGTCGAGGAAGATGTGGACGTTCCCCTCCCCCGTTTCGATGACGGGCACGGCGGAGTTGGTCACCACGGTCTGGATCAGGTCGCGGCCGCCGCGGGGAATCAGCACGTCCACCCTGCCGCGGGCCTTCATCAGGACGTTGGCACCGGCGCGGCCGTACTGGTCCACGGTCTGCACGGCGTCGGCCGGAAGGCCCACAGATTCGAGGGCTTCGCGCAGCACCCGGACCAGGACCTGGTTGGTGGCCTCGGCAGCGCTGCCGCCGCGCAGGATGACGGCGTTGCCGCTCTTGAGGGCCAGCCCCGCGATGTCCACGGTGACGTTGGGCCGTGCCTCGTAGATGGCCGCCACGACGCCCATGGGCACGTTGACCTGGCGGAGGCGGAGCCCGTTGGGAAGGGTCTGGCCGCGCACCACATTGCCCACGGGATCCGGGAGGTTGGCCAGGTTCTCGAGGGCGGCCACCAGCCCTGCCACGCGGGCCTCGGTGAGGGTGAGCCGGTCCAGGAGCGCGGCGGAGGTGCCGTTGGCCTTGCCTTTTTCCACATCCATGGCGTTGGCGGTGAGGATGGCCGGCACGTTCTCCTGCAGGGCGGCTCCGACAGCCCGGAGGGCGCGGTCCTTCCAGGCACGGTTGGCAGTGGCCATCCGGCGGGCAGCGTGGCGGGACCGGTCCGCGAGGGCGTGGACAGCCGCTTCAACCTCCGCAGCGGAAAGAGGCGCAGCAGCTGATCCCTGTTCTGCCACGGCACCCGGCTGCGCCTGCGCAGCAGTGGTTCCGGAATTTTCAGCAGTGTGGATCAGGGCTTCAGTCATGCTCCAAGTTTAGGCGAGCCCTGGGCTCAGACCAGCACCAGGTCATCAACATGAACAACTTCGCGGTCATAGCCGCTGCCCAGTGCCTCGCCCAGCTCCCGGGTGGAACGCCCCAGCATGCGGGGCAGCTCCTCCGACGAGTAGTTCACCAGGCCGCGGGCCACAACGATGCCGTCGGTTCCTGCCAGCTCCACGGCGTCGCCCGCTTCAAAGTCGCCCTGCACCGCGGAAATCCCCGCCGGCAGCAGGGAGGTGCGGTGGTGCCGCACGGCACGCACCGCCCCCTCGTCCAGGACCAGGCGGCCCTGCACCGAGGCAACGTGCGCCAGCCACAGGAGCCGGACGGGCTTGCGGGAACCGTTGACGGAAAACCACGTGCCCACGTCCTCGCCATTCAGGGCTGCGGCGGCGTTGGACATGGAGGTCACCAGGGCGTGAATGCCCGAACCTGCCGCCATGCTGGCAGCTTCCACCTTTGTCATCATCCCGCCGGTTCCCACACCGGCCTTGCCCGCTTTGCCGATGGAAACGCCCTCGAGGTCGTGCGCGCCCGTGACCAGGGGGATGCGCTTGGCACCCTGGGCGGGCGGCCCGTCATAGAGGGAGTCGACGTCGGACAGCAGCACCAGTGCGTCGGCGCGCACCAGGTGCGCCACCAGGGCGGCGAGCCGGTCGTTGTCGCCGAAGCGAATTTCGTGGGTGGCCACGGTGTCGTTCTCGTTGACCACGGGGACCACACCGAGGTTCAGCAGCCGGTCCATGGCGCGGAGGGCGTTGGTGTGCTGGCTGCGGCGCATCAGGTCCTCGGCCGTGAGCAGGACCTGGCTGACGGTGACGCCGTGCGCGCCGAAGGCCTGGGTGTACCGGGCCATCAGCAGCCCCTGGCCCACGCTGGCGGCGGCCTGCTGGGTGGCGAGGTCGCGGGGGCGCTTGGCCAGTCCCAGCGGGGCCAGTCCGGCCGCGATGGCGCCGGAGGAGACCAGGATGATCTCGGCGCCCGCGTTGCGCTTGGCCGCGAGTGCGTCCGCCAGGGCGGTCAGGGATTCCTCCGAGATGCCGCCCTTGATGCTGGTCAGAGACGAGGAGCCCACCTTCACGACGATCCGGCGGGCGCCTGCCAGTGCGCTCCTGTCCGCCGTCCGCCCGGCGGGTTCCGCGGTCATGCCCCTAGAGGTCATCGTCCGCTTCCAGTCCGCTCTCCTTCACAGGGTGGGCAGCGCGGCGGCCACTGACGGATTCGGTCCAGATACCGGCTTTCCGTTCCGCCTCGAGCTCGGCCCGGGCGGCGGCCTTGGCGTCACGGCGCTCCTGCTGCTCATCGCGCTTCTGGCTGCGGGTGGGCCGATCCCCAATGTCTGCGAACCGCACATCGGTGCCGCGCGGTGACGCCAGGAGCTCGGCCCCTGCCATCATGGTGGGCTCCCAGTCGAAGACGACACCGTCGTCCCCGCCGATGACCACGGTGTCGCCCGGCTTGGCGCCCTGCTTGAACAGTTCAGTCTCCACGCCGAGCTTGGCGAGCCGGTCCGCAAGGTAGCCGATGGCTTCCTCGTTGGTGAAGTCGGTCTGCTTGACCCAGCGTTCGGGCTTTTCGCCGAGGACGCGGAACAGCGGCTCCAGGTTCTTTTCCTCGCGCCGGATCTTGAAGCCGGCCTCGTTGACGGCGCGGGGACGCAGTACGGCGGGCTGGACCTTGGGCGGTGCCGCAGCGACGGCGTCGCGGGCCGCCTTGACGATCTCCGCCATGGCGAAGCCCAGCTGGCGCAGGCCCTCATGGCTGGTGGCGGACACCTCGAACACGCGGTAGCCGCGGGATTCGAGTTCCGGACGCACGAATTCGGCCATGTCCTTGCCGTCGGGCAGGTCTACCTTGTTCAGGGCCACCAGCCGGGGGCGGTGGTTCAGGGGTACCACTTCGCCGTCCTGGCCTGCGTAGCTCATGTCGACGGCGTACTTCTCCAGCTCGCCCTCGATGATGGCGAGGTCCGACAACGGGTCGCGCTCCGATTCCAGCGTGCCGCAGTCCAGCACGTGCACCAGGGCTGCGCAGCGCTCCACGTGCCGCAGGAAGTGGTGGCCCAGGCCGCGTCCCTCGCTGGCACCTTCGATGAGCCCGGGTACGTCGGCGATGGTGAACCGCACGTCTCCGGCCTGCACGACGCCGAGGTTGGGAACCAGCGTGGTGAACGGGTAGTCAGCGATCTTGGGCCGGGCCGCGGACATCGCCGCGATGAGGCTGGACTTGCCGGCCGACGGGAAACCCACCAGCGCGATGTCGGCGATGGACTTCAGTTCCAGGACGATGTCGCGGGACTCGCCTTCGATGCCCAGCAGCGCAAAGCCGGGGGCGCGGCGCTTTTGCGAGGACAGGGCGGCGTTGCCGAGTCCGCCAATGCCGCCTGCGGCGGCCACGTACTCGGTGCCCTCGCCGACGAGGTCAGCCAGGACGGTGCCGTCCTTGGACTTCACCACGGTGCCGTCCGGGACGGGCAGGATGAGGGTTTCACCGTTTTTGCCGCCGCGCCAGTCACCCATGCCGGGGCCGCCGTTGCTGGCGTGCCGGTGCGGTGCGTGGTGGTAGTCAAGAAGCGTGGTGGTCTGGTGGTCGACGCGGAGGATCACGTCGCCGCCGTTGCCCCCGTTGCCGCCGTCGGGTCCGCCCAGCGGCTTGAACTTCTCGCGGTGGACGGAGACGCACCCATGGCCGCCGGTACCGCCGGATACGTGCAGTACTACCCGGTCTACAAAGCTGGCCACGTGGATCTCCTCAGAAACTGTTTACCTGGCGGCCCAGGGGACGCCACATCGATTGTAATGCGGTTAAAAGAACAGTGGAGCGGACCCTCAGGCCCGCTCCACCGTTTCAGAACTTGTTGTTACTCTGCAGCTGCAGCAGCAACGATGTTGACTACGCGACGACCGCGGCGGGTGCCGAATTCAACCGCGCCCGGGGTCAGGGCGAACAGGGTGTCGTCGCCGCCACGGCCAACGCCGGCGCCCGGGTGGAAGTGGGTGCCACGCTGGCGGACGATGATCTCGCCGGCCGAAACAACCTGGCCGCCGAAGCGCTTGACGCCGAGGTACTGAGCGTTGGAATCGCGACCGTTGCGAGTGGAGCTCGCGCCCTTTTTATGTGCCATCTGAAATGCCTGCCTCTAAATTCTGGGGAATCTGTTGAAATGCCTGAACAGTAACCGGTGGTTACTTGATGCCGGTGATCTTGACCTTGGTCAGTTCCTGGCGGTGACCCTGGCGCTTCTTGTAGCCGGTCTTGTTCTTGAACTTCTGGATGACAATCTTAGGACCACGCAGGTCCTGGAGGATTTCAGCCGTAACAGTTACCTTGGCCAGGTCAGCGGCGGCGGAGGTGACCTTGTCACCATCAACCAGGAGCAGTGCGGGCAGCTCAATGGTGCTGCCGGCTCCACCGGCGACGCGGTTCAGGGTAACGAAGTCTCCAACGGAAACCTTCTCTTGGCGGCCGCCTGCGCGGACAATCGCGTACACCACTTGGGAACTCACTTCTCTCGACGTTTATTACAAAATTTGCGTGCGAAACCGACTTGCTAAAAGCTTGGTTTCTCGCTGTGCCTCAACGCCGTGGGGTCGTAACCCAAGTGTTGGCGTAAGCACCGAAGATCAAGAATACGCTAAATCCATCTTCGGCCGCAAATGAGGCTGGTTCAGGCGGGCCGGCTGTGGTAGTAACCACAGCCCGGCAGGAACCGCCGCAACCGTGCTCCACCATCATAGCCGGGCCCGGCCCGCGGGGGTCAGGAATGCAGCCTCGGCGCGTCGAAGAACTCCACTTCCAGGCGGCAGGACTGCTTGAACGCCGTCACCATCGCCGCCCTCTCATGGTCCGGCGCGGTCCGTCCGGCTGCATCCACGATGGCGATGGCTTTGCGGGTTGCTTCGGCGAAGCCCTCGTCGGCGTACGTCCGGAGCCAGGCCGCGTAGGCATGGCCGTCCGGTTCGCCCGAGGCCAGGAACCGGGCGTGGAGCTTCCCGCCGACTTCGGCGTAGAGCCAGAAGCAGGGAAGCACGGCGGCGGCGAGGACGGCATAGCTGCCCGACGCCGACGCTGCCGTGAGGTGGTCCACGTATGACTTGGTGACGGGGCCCAGGCCCTTCGGGGCCGGGCGGGTGCTGAGCCACGAGCGGTGGAGTTCCGATTCCACCTCAAGGCACTGCTGCGCGGATCCGGCCCAGAAAAGCTGCTCGGCCTCCGAGGGGGCCAGCGCGCTGGCCCGTGCCAGCACCCTGGAGTAGCCGTTCAGATAGAGGGCATCCTGCGCCAGGTAGTAGGCAAAGTCCTTCTCCGGAAGGTCTCCTGACGCCAGGCCGTGGATGAAGTCCAGTGCGTAGATGTCCGCCAGGTCCTGTTGGGCTTCCGACCACAACCGGGCCGCGAAGCCGCCCTCCTCCAGGACCGGCCGCACGTGGTGGAAGTGGTGTACGGGGCCGTTCCCCTGGCCCACCTCCAATTGGCCGGAGTTCTCAAGTGCGCCGGCCAGCCAGGGCTTGACCGTTCGCAGTGATGCCTCCCAATTGCCCAAACGGGCCTGGACTGTTGCCATGGCAGAGGACAGGGAACAGCCCGTCCCGTGGCTGTTCCGCGTGGAAACCCGCTTCCCCTGCACTTCCACCACGTCCGGCCCCAGGAGGCCCGAAGCGTTAACCAGAGCATCCGGGCAGTCGAGGCCTGAAAGGTGGCCACCCTTGACCAGCACGGTGGCTCCGGTGGCTTCCGCCAGGCGCCTGCCCTGGTCCAGCGCGGTGTCCCAGTCTTTCGCCGGCTCCGTGCCCAGCAGCAGCGCGAGCTCGGGAAGGTTGGGGGTGATGAGGTGGGCAAGGGGCAGCAGTTCCCGGAGCGCGGCTTCGGCGGATTCCTTCAGCAGCCGGTCGCCGCTGGTGGCCACCATGACGGGG
Organism: Arthrobacter sp. SDR-2R; assembly: GCF_057747955.1. Taxonomy (NCBI): domain Bacteria; kingdom Bacillati; phylum Actinomycetota; class Actinomycetes; order Micrococcales; family Micrococcaceae; genus Arthrobacter; species Arthrobacter sp. SDR-2R. Next base: position 2,381,307 of record NZ_CM173231.1, on the reverse strand, counting down.
TCCAGGACCACAACGGCGGGACGGGCCTTTTCGAGCCACTGGCGGACAGTGCGGATCACCGACTCGTCGCCCAGCATGCCGATCTTGACGGCGTCGATGCTGATGTCGTCACTGACCGCGTCCAGCTGCTGGGCCAGGAAGCCGGCCGGCGGGACGTGGACGGACTGCACGCCCCGGGTGTTTTGCGCCGTGAGTGCCGTGATCGCGGCCATGCCGTATCCGCCATGGGCGGCAATGCTTTTGAGGTCCGCCTGGATCCCGGCCCCGCCGGACGGGTCGGAGCCTGCAATGGAGAGGACGCGCGGGACATCGCGGCCCCCAGGCAGCGCGGGGGCCACGCCGGACGCTGTGGGCAGGGGCATGGAGAGGGTCGAAGACAACAGACATCCCTTCGCCGGTACTAGCCGGACAGGTTCAACGGGTGTGGATCTCAGCCGGCCTTCTGCGCGGCACCCCGTGTCGGGTTCCAGAGTAGCCGCTGGGGCGTACCCGGCGGAAAGGTGACAGCACCCGCGCATGCAGGAAGTCCCCGCCCGTGGACTGTTCCCCCTGAATTCATGGGGGACAGTCCGCACGACGGGGACTTCCTGGGTGGCGCGTTAACTGCGCCTTGGCTTAGAGCTCCGAGGCGGGGACGCCGACGCCGAGGATGATCGGTTCCCCTGCCGGCTTGCCGGGCTCCGCCGCAGCGGGCTGTGCTTTGGCGGTGTCCGGGGCCTTGGCTGCGTGCGAGTGCCCCGCGCCTGTCGCCTGGACGTTCTCGTGGTGCTGGACAGCGGTTTCATTTGCGGCACCCTGGGCACGGCTGGCAGCGCGGTGGCGCCGCGGCCTGCGTTGCCGGGACTGCTCCAGCGTGTGGTCGGAGTAGTCCTTTTCCACCGGAGCTTCCACGGCGGCACGCGCCTCCGCTCCCCCGCCGGGCTGCTGTTCGGGCACCGACTGTTCGGGCGCTGACTGTTCGGCCGGCTTCACCGTGTCTGCGGCCTTGGCGGGCGCGTTCTCCACCGGGGAAGCCGGCTGGCCGAGGTGGGCGAAGGCTTCCGCGAGCCGGTCCAGCGTGAGGGCGGGCCTGGGATGCTGGTCCTCAGCGTGCTCCACGAAGGGAAGCGGGACTTCCTCGCCGCCGAAGGTCAGGACAGCTGCGGGGCGTGCCGGGCCATCGGCGTCGTGCTTCTCTTCAACAGGGACCTGCGCCGGCTCGGCGGACGGTGCCTGCCGGGTGGCTGCCACCTCATCGTCATGCAGGTGGGCCGCATGGGCGGCAGCCGCGATGTTCGCCAGGGCAAGCCGGGTGGCCTCTGCCTTGGCGTGCCGCTCTGCGTCTGTGGGGTCCGGCAGGACGGTGTGGACGTGGACAGCAGGCGCCGGGGCAGCCTCGGGCTGCTGGCCGCCGCGTCCCCGCCGCCGTTTGCGCTCGGGACGGACTCCGGGCTGGCCGCCATCGGCCCGCTGCCCTTCGGGGCGGTGGGCTTCCCCGCGGGCTTCGGGGCGGCTGTCGGCGCGCTGGACGTGGTGCTCGGCCGCCACAATGTTGGCGCGGCGGTGCTCCACGGGATCGTCGTGCGTCACTACGCCCCGGCCGGCGCAGGCCTCACACTGCTCGCCGAAGACTTCCAGCAGGCCCGTCCCCATGCGCTTGCGGGTCATCTGGACCAGGCCCAGCGACGTGACCTCGGCAACCTGGTGCTTGGTCCGGTCGCGGCCCAGGCATTCCACCAGGCGGCGCAGGACCAGGTCGCGGTTGGATTCGAGCACCATGTCGATGAAGTCGATCACGATGATGCCGCCGATGTCGCGCAGCCGCAGCTGGCGCACCACTTCCTCGGCAGCTTCCAGGTTGTTCTTGGTGACGGTTTCCTCGAGGTTGCCGCCGCTGCCGGTGAACTTGCCGGTGTTGACGTCCACCACGGTCATGGCCTCGGTGCGGTCGATGACCAGGGAGCCGCCGGAGGGCAGGAACACCTTCCGCTCAAGGGCCTTTTGGATCTGCTCGTCGATGCGCCAGGCGGAGAAGATGTCCTGGTCCTTGGTCCACTTCTCGAGGCGGCCCACCAGGTCCGGCGCCACGTACGTGACGTAGGCCTCGATGGTGTCCCAGGCCTCCTCACCGGAGACGATCAGTTTGGAGAAGTCCTCGTTGAAGACGTCCCGGACCACCTTGATGGTCAGGTCCGGTTCGCCGTACAGCAGCTCCGGGGCCAGGATCTTGGTGGACTGGGACTGGCTTTCGATGCCTTCCCACTGGGCGCGCAGGCGGTTGATGTCGTGCGTCAGTTCCTCTTCCGAGGCACCTTCCGCGGCGGTCCGGACGATGACGCCGGCGTGCTCGGGCAGGCGGTCCTTGAGGATGCGCTTGAGGCGGTTGCGTTCGACGTCGGGCAGCTTGCGGGAGATGCCGGTCATGGAGCCGCCGGGCACGTAGACCAGGTAGCGGCCGGGAAGGGAGATCTGGCTGGTCAGCCGGGCGCCCTTGTGGCCGACGGGATCCTTGGTCACCTGGACCAGGACGGTGTCGCCGGATTTGAGCGCGTTCTCGATGCGGCGCTGCTTGCCTTCGAGGTTGACGGCTTCCCAGTTGACCTCACCGGCGTACAGCACGGCGTTGCGGCCACGCCCGATGTCCACGAACGCAGCTTCCATTGACGGCAGCACGTTCTGGACCTTGCCCAGGTAGACGTTGCCGATGAGCGAGTCCTGCTGGGTCTTGGATACGAAATGCTCGGCCAGGACACCGTCTTCAAGGACGGCGATCTGGATTCTGTCGTCGCGCTGGCGGACGATCATCTGCCGGTCCACGGATTCGCGGCGGGCCAGGAACTCGGCCTCGGTGATGACGGTGCGGCGGCGGCCGGTGTCGCGGGATTCGCGGCGGCGCTGCTTCTTGGCCTCAAGGCGGGTGGAGCCCTTGACGCTGGTGACCCGGTTGTTGACCGGCGCTTCACTGACCGCGCGCGGGGCACGGACCCTCGTCACCGTGTTGGGCGGGTCGTCGCCTTCCCCGCCGGTCAGCTCCAGGTCCTGGTCACCGCGGCGGCGGCGACGGCGGCGGCGGGACGTCACGCCGTCCTCGGCTTGTGTGGCGCTGTCCTCGTCGGCCTCGTCCTCGGCGTCAGCCTCGGCGCTGCCACCCTCGATGTCCTCGTCCGCCTTGTCGCCGACGCGGCTGCGGCCCCTGCGGCCGCGGCTGCGGCGCCGGCGGCGGCTGGAGGAATCGTCGCCGTCGTCGGTTTCTTCCTCTTCAGGTTCCTCGACGGCGGGTGCTGCGGGACGGACCACGGTGCTGAGGTCCGGGGCCTGGAAGAGCACGGATGTGGGCGATGCAGGCTCCAGGAAGAGGGAACCAAAGGGGCTGGCGGCCGCGGCGGGGGCGGTCTGTTCCTTGACCGCAGCGTGCTCTTCCTTGGCCACAGCGGGGGTTTCCCGGGCAGGCCCGGGGGCTCCGGCAGCCTCGGCGGCCGCGACGGGTTCCTGGGGCTGCTCCTGCGCAGGAGCTGCTTCCTGGGCGGCAGCTTCCTCCCGGGCCGGTTCCTGTGCCGGGGCTTCCGGGATTGCTGGTTCTGCAGCGACGGCGTCCGCTGCCGCGGCTTCCGCCGCGGGCGGGGCAGCCGGGGACGCGGCCTTGCGGGTGGCTACCCGACGGCGGCGAACAGGTTTGGTTTCGGCGTCCGCCGTGGCAGCAGGTGCTGCGGCAGCGTCTTCACCGGCCACGGCCGGTGCCGGGGCATCAACGGACGCAGCATCAACAGGCGCAGTGCCGGCGGCAGCGGTTGCCTCTGCGTCATCAGCGAAGGCGGGCAGGGGTTCGGGGGCGTCCGCTTTCCTGCGGGCGCGGGTGCGGCGGGCCGGGGCCTTGGTCGCCGCGGCGGCTTCCGCCGACGGCGAGTCGCCGCTTACTTCAGGGGCGGCTGCCTCCGGCGCCGTGGCCGCTGCATCCGTCACGGCTTCTTCGGTCTTGGGAGCCGTTTTCCGGCGGGTACGTACAGCCCTCTTGGGTGCAGCAGCAGCCTCGGCAGCCGGTGCATCATCGTTAACGGCCAGTTCCTGATCATTGTCCATATGTGGCAACACTCCTGCCCCTGACGTACCGCCACATCCGGCACCCATTGGGGCACATATTGTCAAAACCCGCAGGCGTTGACAGAAGTCACGTGGATACTCCCAGGTTCGCACCGTCATTGGGGTGCGGCAGCCCGTGGGAGCCGGTGGATGTTCTGAAAACCCGTTGTTCTGCGTGCCACAACCAGGTGCCGCCCAATGGAGTGGCGGGAGTGCCGGAAGAATCCGAAGCCTGCCCTGCCCATCATTGGCGGTCTTGGGAACATACCACCGGACCGGAGTCCGAATGTGGATCGGCTTCCAGCCACGTTCATTCTCTCATACCCGCGCCGGATCGCCGCGGAGGCAGGCACTTCCGTTCCCATTCCTGTGTGGCGGCACCAGCCGCCGGCGTTACAATCAGGCTCAGGAGCACCGGACGAAAAGGACGCCACACCCATGCCCAGCATCTCCCCCGTCAGCGCCCATGAAACGGAAAGGGCCACGGATCCGCAGGCCACTGCGGCCGCAGGCGTTCCGCGGATGGCCCGGAACCGGCCCTTCGGCTGGCTGCTGGTCATCACCGGAATCGTGGGCTGGCTTGCCTCCGGAACCCTGGTCCTGGAAAAGCTCGAAGTCCTCAAGGACCCCAACCACACCACCGTCTGCGACGTGAACCCCTGGATCTCCTGCGGCCAGGTCATGCAGACGTGGCAGAGTTCGCTGTTCGGTTTCCCCAACATGTTCATCGGTATCGTCGCGTTCGCCGTCACCATAACCGTGGGCATGGCGTTGCTGTCCGGTGCCGCGTTCGCGCGGTGGTACTGGATGGGGCTTCAGGTGGGCGTCACGCTCGGCTTCGCCTTCGTGGTGTGGCTGTGGTCCCAGGCCCTGTATTCGATCCACATCCTGTGCCCGTTCTGCATGATCGTCTGGGCGGCCATGATTCCGCTCTTTGTGTGGACCACCATCAGGAACATCACGGCCGGAGTGATCCCAATGCCCGCGGGGGCGGCCCGCGTGCTGGGTGATTCCGGCTGGATCATCACGGCACTGCTGTACGTGGCCGTCGTCGCCACCATCTTCTTCGCGTTCATCCAGGTCTTTGCGGGCACGTCAGGCTTCTGAGCTGCGGACGGCAAAAGGCCCCTGGTTCCGAAGAACCAGGGGCCTTTTGCTGTCCTTGGACTGTCAGCCCTGGAACCAGATCTTGATCTCGCGCTCGGCGGAGTCGGTTGAGTCGGAGCCGTGCACCAGGTTCTGCTGGACCTTCAGGCCCCAGTCCCGGCCGAAGTCGCCGCGAATGGTGCCCGGGGCCGCGGTCGTGGGGTCCGTGGTGCCGGCCAGTGACCGGAACCCTTCAATGACGCGGTGGCCTTCGAAGATGGCCGCCACCACGGGTCCGCTGAGCATGAACTCCACCAGCGGCTCGTAGAACGGCTTGCCTACGTGCTCCTCGTAATGCTGCTCCAGCAGCTCACGGGTGGCGTCGACCTTTTTCAGCTCAACAAGGCTGTAGCCCTTGGCTTCAATGCGGGCCAGGATGGCGCCGGTCAGGTTACGGGCGACGCCGTCGGGCTTGATCAGGACGAGGGTGCGCTCTGTAGTCACAACTGCTCCAATGCGTTCGTGGGGTTTCGGGATAAGTCTACGGGGACTGGCTTACGGGGACTGGTTTACAGGGACTGGGGCTGGGCGGGACCGGCCCCGTCCGGGTGGGCGGCTTCCCATTCGGCCTGTTCGCGTGCCCGCTGCGCAGCCTCGCGGTCCAGCCGGATGCCGGTGCGGATTCCGTACCACCAGGCCGCGGCGAAAAGCCCACCCACCAGGAACATGGCCGGCTCGAAGATGCCTGTGAGGATCAGGACCAGCTGCAGGATCCAGCCCAGGCCGATGCCCCAGGGCCTGTTGAGGACCGCGCAGGCGAAGATCATGACCACGCTGAGTGCGATCCCCACGCCGAGGATCAGTGCCGGCGGAAACTCTCCGCGGCGCAGGCCAAACACCACCAGGGTGGCGAAGAACATGACGAACGCTTCCAGGAGCAGCACGGTGGAGGCGAACATCACCTTGGTGGAGCGGCGCTTCTTGGGCATGCCGGGACGCCACTCGCGCTGGGCCTTGGTCAATCTGGCCACGCTTACGCCTCCGTTTTTCCGAGCAGGATCCGCGCCTCTGCCACCAGGGTGATGGAGCCGGTGACCAGCACGCCGCCGGAAAGGTCGTCATTGGCTTCGGCCCGTTCCACGGCCCATTCGAGTGCGTCGTCCAGCTTTTCGGCGATGTGGACGTTGTCCTCGCCAAATCCCAGGTCGATCGCCAGCTCCGCCAGCTCGGCGGCCGGAACCGCCCGGGGAGAGTTGGACTGGGTGAAGCAGTACTCCACTGCCATGTCGCCCAGCGACTCCCTGATTTCGCGCAGGATCTCCTCCGCGTCCTTCTCCTTGAGCACGCCCACCACCGGAACCAGCCTGGTGAAGGTGAATGCTTCCCGCAGGGCGGCGGCGGAGGCCTTGATGCCGTCGGGGTTGTGGGCGGCGTCCACGATGATGGTGGGTGCGGTCCGCACCACCTCAAGGCGGCCGGGGGACGTAACGGCCGCGAAGCCTTCCTGCAGCACGTCGATGTCGAGTTCCTTTTCACCGCCGAAGAACGCCTCCAAGGCGGCCACCGCGACGGCAGCGTTCTGTGCTTGGTGGGCGCCGTGCAGTGGCAGCATGAGGTCCGGGTAGCGGCCGGCGATGCCCTGGATAGTCAACACCTGCCCGCCAACAGCCACCGTCCGTGACTCGACACCGAACTCAACGCCCTCGAAGCGGAACGGTACGCCCACCTCCTTGGCCTTCTCCAGCAGCACCTGGGCCGCATCGAGGGGCTGGGCCGCGCTGATGAGGTAGCCGCCGGGCTTGATGATGCCGGCCTTTTCGCGGGCGATGTCCTCCGTGGTGTCGCCCAGGAGGTCGGTATGGTCCAGCGAAATCGGCGTCACCACCGAGACCTGGCCGTCGCCGACGTTGGTGGCATCGGTAATGCCGCCCAAACCCACCTCGATGATGGCCACGTTGACCGGCTGGTCAGCGAAAATGGCGAAGCCCAGGATGGTGAGGCACTCGAAGTACGTCAGTCTCGGCTCCCCCTCGGCTTCGAGTTCCGAGTCCACAATCTGCAGGTAGGGCCTGATTTCGTCCCAGATCCTGACAAACGTCTCGTCGGATACCGGATGGCCGTCGATGCTGATCCGCTCGGTGACCTTGGACAGGTGCGGGCTGGTGTAGCGTCCGGTGCTCAGGCCGTGGGCGCGGAGCACGGACTCGATCATCCTGGATGTGGACGTCTTGCCGTTGGTTCCGGTCACATGGATGATCGGGAACGCCTTGTTGGGCTCGCCCAGCACGTCCATCGCACGGAACAGCGGAGCCAGCCGCGGCTCCATCTTGTTTTCCGGCGCCCGTCCCAGAAGTTCGGCGTACACGCTTTCCACGGAAAATTCGTCGCTCATGTCCTAGGCCTCCACTTTTTCAACCGCGACACCGTCAACGCCAGTCGCAACGAGTACCACTTGCGAGTTTGACAGCGTCGTTGGTTGCCCGCTGAAGATCAGGTCGGTCGAGAGGGTTTCTTTGCAGATGAGGTGCGTGTGGGGCTGCAACTGACGGATCGCTTCTGGCGTGGCTCGGACAGTTGTTTTGACGCGGTCGCTGACATTGAGCCCTTCATCCTTACGTGCCTGCTGGATGGCCCTGATAACGTCCCGGGCCAGTCCCTCGGCCTCAAGCTCCGGAGTGACGACTGTGTCCAGCACTACGAATCCGCCGCTTGCAAGTACGGCTACAGAACCTGAGCCGGACATTGTGGTCGCCAATTCAAATTCGTCCGGCTCAAGCGTGTACCCATCTATCAGCAACTGCGTTCCAGAAACGACGCCGAGTCCGTCATCGATAGCTTTCTTTACACGCTTGAGGTTGGGTCCAAGCTTGGGTCCTGCCTTTCGGAAGTTGAGCTTGATTTCTTGCCCGATTCCGTACTTTTCAATAGCCTCAGCCGTGGCCTGCTCAAAAGTAACGGACTTGAGGTTCAGTTCATCCGCGATAGTGTCCGCGAAAGGCCTTAACAGTTCCGCACCAAAAGTAACTACACTCAGGCCCTGAAGCGGCAGCCTGACACGTAGTTTTGCAGCCTTTCGAAGGCTGGAACCCGCCGAGCATATATTGCGCACCCGGTCCATGGTTTCCACCAGGGAGGGATTGGCGGGGAAGAGGTCCGCGTCCGGCCAGTCGGCCAGGTGCACGGACCGGCCGCCGGTCAGGCCGCGCCAGATTTCCTCGGAAACCAGCGGCAGCAGCGACGCGGCGGCACGGGTGACGGTCTCCAGGGCAGTGAACAGCGCATCGAAGGCGTCCCGGTCCTCGTCGAAGAACCGCTGGCGGCTGCGGCGGACGTACCAGTTGGTGAGCATGTCCAGGTAGCTGCGCAGCGAGTCGCAGGCGCCGGAGATGTCGTAGGTGTCCAGCTGTGCCGTCATGCTGCGGACAAGGTCGCCCGTGTTGGCCAGCAGGTACTGGTCCAGGGTGTCCCGGTAGCCCTCGTAGCGCCGTTTGGCATCGTAACCGGCGCCACCGTTCGCGGCGTTCGTGTACAGGGTGAAGAAGCTGTACACGTTCCAGAGCGGCAGGATCACCTGGCGGACGCCGTCCCGGATGCCCTGCTCGGTGACGATCAGGTTGCCGCCCCGGAGGATGGGACTGGACATGAGGAACCAGCGCATGGCGTCGGAGCCGTCGCGGTCCAGGACCTCGGAGACGTCCGGGTAGTTGCGCAGGCTCTTGGACATTTTCTGGCCGTCGGATCCAAGCACAATGCCATGGCTGATGACGTTGCGGAACGCCGGCCGGTCAAACAGTGCGGTGGACAGGATGTGCAGCATATAGAACCAGCCGCGGGTCTGGCCGATGTACTCCACGATGAAATCCGCGGGGTTGTGCGTGTTGAACCAGGCTTCGTTTTCGAACGGGTAGTGCACCTGTCCGTAGGGCATGGAGCCGGAGTCGAACCAGACGTCCAGGACGTCCTCGACGCGGCGCATCACGGACTGGCCCTCTTCGGGGGTGCGGGGATCGTCCGGGTTGGGCCTGGTGAGCTCGTCGATGAACGGCCGGTGGAGGTCCACCTCGCCGTCCTTGTTCAGGGGCAGCCGGCCGAAGTCCGCCTCGATCTCGGCCAGGGAACCGTAGACGTCGGTGCGCGGGTATTCGGGATCCGTTGACTGCCACACGGGGATGGGGCTGCCCCAGAAGCGGTTCCGGCTGATGGACCAGTCGCGGGCGTTCTCCAGCCATTTGCCGAACTGGCCATCCTTGACGTTCCCCGGGATCCAGTTGATCTCCTGGTTCAGTTCGGACATCCGGTCCTTGAACTTGGTGACCTCCACATACCAGGAGGACACCGCACGGTAGATCAGCGGGTTGCGGCAGCGCCAGCAGTGCGGGTAGCTGTGCTCGTAGCTGGCCTGCCGGACCAGCCTGCCCTGGGCGCGGAGCACTTGGGTGATGGGCTTGTTGGCCTCGAAGACCTGCAGGCCCGCGATGTCGTGGAGGTCGCCGTGCTTGAACAACGGCAGGAATTTGGCACCCTCGTCCACGGAGAGCACCACGGGAATGCCGGCCTCCTCGCAGACTTTCTGGTCGTCTTCACCGTAGGCGGGCGCCTGGTGCACCACGCCGGTTCCGTCGGTGGTGGTGACGTAGTCAGCCACTACGAACCGCCAGGCGTTCTCCATGCCGTACTTTTCGTTGTCGGCAAAGTCGTCCCAGAGCCGCTGGTATGCCAGGCCTTCCAGTTCGGCGCCGGAGTGGGTGGACACCACGGCGGCTTCCGCGTCCTCGAAGCTGTCGTAGCCGAGGTCCTTGGCGTAGGCGCCCAGGAGGTCCGCCGCGAGCAGGAAGCTGCCCGTGACCGGGGCGTCGGCCGAGGCGGCCTTGATGCCGTTGGGACCGGCGGGCAGCACGGCGTACGTGATGGAAGGCCCGACGGCGAGCGCGGCGTTGGTGGGCAGCGTCCAGGGGGTGGTGGTCCAGGCGAGCGCCTGCACGCCGGCAAGTTCCTTGGACAGTTCCGAATCCCCCGCAAGGATGGGGAAGGTGACGGTGACGGTCTGGTCCTGGCGGTTCTTGTAGACGTCGTCGTCCATGCGCAGCTCATGGTTGGACAGCGGGGTTTCGTCTTTCCAGCAGTACGGCAGCACCCGGTAGCCGTTGTACGTCAGGCCCTTGTCATGCAGCTGCTTGAACGCCCAGAGGACCGACTCCATGTACTCGACATTGAGTGTCTTATAGTCGTTGTCGAAGTCCACCCACCGGGCCTGCCGGGTGACGTAGCTGCGCCACTCATCGGCATACTTCATGACGGACGCGCGGCAGGCGTCGTTGAACTTGTCGATGCCCATGGCCTCGATCTGGGTCTTGTCCGTCATCCCCAGCTGTTTCATGGCCTCCAGCTCGGCGGGCAGGCCGTGGGTGTCCCAACCGAAACGGCGTTCCACGCGCTTGCCGCGCTGGGTCTGGTAGCGGCCAACCAGGTCCTTGGCGTAGCCGGTGAGGAGGTGGCCGTAGTGGGGCAGGCCGTTGGCGAACGGCGGGCCGTCGTAGAACACGAATTCGTTGCTGCCCGGCTCCCCGCCGGGGACGTCGGCGCTGCGCTGGTCAATGCTGGCCTGGAAGGTGCCGTCCTGGTCCCAGTACTTCAGGATGCGCTCTTCGATCTCCGGGAACTTCACGGAGGCGGAAACGCCGGCGCTGCCTTTGGAGGAGGTGCTGGAGGCTGAGGCCTTGGGGTAAAACGTCATGTTCGACATCCTGGGTTGAGCGTGGTGAGCCCCCGGCACGGCCGGAGGTTCCGTTCAGGATGCGAGGACGGCTGCCGTGCCGTCCCGAAGACTGCACGCCCACCGCGGTACCACCTCACTTACCGGCGCCGCGTGGTTCCCAAAGGAACACCCGCCGCCCCGGCCGCTTCATTACTGCTGTGACGGGCTTACCCGTCCGGTTCTACTGACGCGGGCCCGCCTTGCGGGGCGCGGCCTGCGTGTTCTTCCGGAAGCTCACCGGTGATTGCCGGGTCATAGCCACTGCAGAGTCTACTATCGCCGCGGCATCCAGTGCCATTCCGGGCGCAACGCGGTTCCGGCGGGCAGTGCCGTTCCGCCGGGGTGTGCCGTTCGGGGCGGGCCGGGCCATTTCCGGGCGGCCTTCTCCGTCCGGGGGCTGCCGCCGTCACCGTGCATTGCCTAGACTCGCGTCATGACGGCTTCCGGGCGCCCCGCGGGATGGAGGCGTACGGCCACGGCGTGCAGGTGGCTGTTCATCCCTGCTGCCCTGCCGGTGGCGGCGGTCTCCGCCGTCCGCGCGGTGCCTGCCGACTGGCCGGTACTCGGTGTCCAGCTGGTGGCATTCACGCCCTGGCTCGCCGTTCCCGCCGCCGCAGCGCTGCTCATGGCCTTCGCTGGACGGAGCCGGTGGCAGCAGGTCCTGGCCACGGCACTGGCGGCCTGCCAGGTGTTCTGGCTTTTCCCGCTCGATATCCGCGCACCGGCCGCCGGGGCAACCGCCGGGGCAGCGGCCGGGGCTTCCGGCACGTCGGTCTCCCTGGTTGCCATGAGCATCAACACGGAACTGGGCGGGGCTGATGCCGGCAGCATCGTGGCCCTGGTCCGTGATTTGCATGTAGACCTGTTGGCGGTTGAGGAGTACACACCCGAAATGGCGCGAAAGCTGATGGCGGCCGGACTCGACGACCTGCTCCCCCACCGGGTTGCCCAGGCCCGTGACCGCGCCGCAGGCTCCGCCATCTACTCCTCCTACAACCTGACAGCCACCGGCGTCCTCCCGGACACGCGGTTCGCCATGCCCGTGGCACGCCTTGACCTCGGCAGCGGTGCCGGCCTGCGTGTGGTGGCAGTCCACGCCCTGGCGCCAGCGGGAAAAGGCCTCAGTCAATGGCGCAGCGACCTGGCTGCCGTGGCCAGGGCTGCCGACGGATCCGGTCCCCTGCTGCTGGCGGGAGACTTCAACGCGACCTACGACCACCGGGAATTCCGGGACCTGTTGGCCGGAACGGGCGGCAACCTGCCCCTGGTGGACGTGGCTGCCGCCGTGGGCAGCAGGCTGGTGCCCACGTGGCCCATGCGCGGCTTCCGGCTGCCGGGGATTGCCCTGGACCATCTGGTGACCAGCCCGGACATCAGAGCATCGGATTACTCGGTCCACCGGGTTGGCGGGACGGACCATGCCGCCGTGGCAGCCACCCTGACCGTCGGGGTCTCCCAGTGTTCCTGACCGGTCCAGCCACGGGATGGGCAGACCCCGCCCGGCTCAGCCCTTCCTGACCAGCTTGTGGGTGGCTGCCTGCGCTACCGGCCGGATGACGATCTGGTCCAGGTTGACGTGGTGCGGAACCGTGACGGCATAGCGGACCACGTCGGCCACGTCCTCTGCGGTCAGCGGCTTCTCAACCCCCCGGTAGACCTTGTCCGCCGCCTGCGCGTCCCCCAGGCGGTTGAGCGCGAATTCCTCGGTCTGCACCAGGCCCGGCGCCACCTCGATGACGCGGACGTTGTTCTCCACCTCTTCAAGCCGGAGCGCGTTGGTCATGGCGTGCTGGGCGAACTTCGCGGCGTTATAGCCGCCGCCGCCCTCGTACGCGTCCAGTCCCGCAGTGGAGGTGAGGTTCAACACGGTACCTTCGCCGTTGGCGCGCAGCATGGGCAGGAAGGCGCGGGTGAGCTTCATGGTGCCCAGGACGTTGACCCGGTACATCCACTCCCAGTCCTCCGTGCTGGCATCTCCTACCCTGTCGGCGCCGCGGGCGCCGCCGGCAATGTTGATGAGCGTATCGATGCCGCCCGCGTCGGTGACCTGCGCGAGGAGCCGGGACACGTCGTCGTCCTCTGCAATGTCAGCAGGAATCGCCACGGCGCCTGTCCCGCTTTCCAGGGCGGCCAGGCGTTCGGCGCGGCGTGCCACGGCGAAGACCGTCCACCCGTCGGCGCGCAGCGCGCGCACAGTGGCCTCCCCGATTCCGCTGCTTGCTCCGGTCACCAGTGCCGCTTTTTTCTGCATGTCCTTCGTCATGGCACCACCCTAACGGGATCAGCCGGCAGGACGTCCCCGGAGGTAATCAAGCAGGACAAGGGCGTGGTTTGCCTCCGTGTTGCGGGCAGCGTAGAGCAGGGTGATCCTGGGGTGGCCGGCGGCCAGTTCCAGCAGCGTCTCCACCGCCGGATTGGAATCCAGTTCCACCCGGTAGCGTTCGCTGAATTCCGCGAACCGTCCGGGGCGGTGGTTGAAGTCCTTGCGCAGCCCGGTGGACGGGGCCACGTCCTTGAGCCACACATCGATGGCCGCGTTGTCCCTTGACATCCCGCGCGGCCAGAGACGGTCCACCAGCACCCGGCAGCCGTCGTCGTCCGCCGGTGGATCGTAGATGCGCTTGATGCCGAAGGTGCCCCGCTGTTGGACCATACGCCGCATGCTACCCGCCTTCGCATGCGGCCGGGCGGACCGGTTGGGTGGGATGGAAGCGGGCATGAAAGAATTGCCCAATGGCTGAAGACACGCAGGGTACAGACACGCCCACCACCGCCCCCATCAACGTTCCGGACAAGCCGGCCCTCGAAGGCCTCGAAGCAGCGCTCACCCAGCGCTGGCTGGCCGAGGGAACCTACAAGTTCAACCGCGACACCACCCGGGAGCAGGTCTACTCGATCGACACTCCCCCGCCCACGGCGTCGGGATCCCTGCATGTGGGCCACATGTTCTCCTTCACCCAGACCGACGTGCAGGCGCGCTACATGCGCATGACCGGCAGGAACGTCTTCTACCCCATGGGCTGGGATGACAACGGCCTCCCCACGGAGCGCCGTGTCCAGAACTACTACGGTGTCCGCTGCGATCCCGCCATCCCCTACAACGCCGACTACCGGCCGCCCGCCCAGCCTGCCAAGAACCAGCGCGATTTCGACGTCGTCTCACGCCAGAACTTCATCGAACTCTGCGAGGAACTGGCTGTCGAGGACGAGAAGGTCTTCGAAAACCTGTTCCAGACCCTGGGCCTGTCCGTCGACTGGGACCTGACGTACCGCACCATCGACGACACCTCCCGCGCCGTGTCCCAGCGCGCCTTCCTTGCCAACCTGGCCGCCGGCGACGCGTACATGGCCGAAGCACCCACACTGTGGGACGTCACCTTCCGCACGGCGGTTGCGCAGGCCGAACTGGAGGACCGTGAGGTTCCGGGCGCCTACTACCGGTACCCCTTCTTCACCGAAGACGGGGACAAGGTCTTCATCGAGACCACGCGTCCGGAACTCCTGGCTGCCTGTGCCGCGCTGGTGGCAAACCCCGACGACGAGCGGTACCAGCCGCTGTTCGGCAAGACCGTGAAGTCCCCGCTGTTCGACGTTGAACTCGAGGTCAAGGCCCACCCGCTGGCCAAAGCGGACAAGGGCTCCGGTATCGCCATGGTCTGCACCTTCGGTGACCTGACCGACGTCACGTGGTGGCGGGAACTGCAGCTGCCCACTCGCGCCATCATGGGCCGCGACGGCCGCATCATTGCCGAGACCCCCGACTGGATCACCAGTGAGGCCGGCAGGGAAGCGTACGCCGCGATCGCCGGCAAGACGGCCTTCTCCGCCAAGGAAGCCGTGGTGGAACTGCTCAAGGAAGCGGACCTGCTGGACGGTGAGCCCAAGAAGATCACCCACCCGGTCAACTTCTTCGAGAAGGGCGACAAACCCCTGGAAGTGGTCACGTCCCGCCAGTGGTACATCCGCAATGGCGGCCGCGACGAGGACCGCCGCGAACGCCTGATCGGCCGCGGCAAGGAGATCGACTTCCACCCGTCCTTCATGCGCTCCCGCTACGAGAACTGGATCGCCGGCCTGAACGGTGACTGGCTGGTCTCCCGCCAGCGGTTCTTCGGCGTGCCCATCCCCGTCTGGTACCCGCTCGACGCCCAGGGCAACCCGGAGTACGACAACCCCATCCTGCCCTCCGACGAACTGCTGCCCGTTGACCCCGCGGCTGACGCCGCCCCCGGCTTCGACGAGGCGCAGCGCGACCAGCCCAACGGCTTCACGGGCGATGCCGACGTCCTGGACACGTGGGCCACCTCCTCGCTGACCCCGCAGATCGTTGGCGGCTGGAGCCGCGACGAGGACCTGTTTGCCAAGGTCTACCCGTTCGACCTCCGCCCCCAGGGCCACGACATCATCCGGACCTGGCTCTTCTCGTCGGTGGTCCGCGCCGATGCCCTCCAGAACTGCGCGCCGTGGAAGCACGCTGCCATCTCCGGCTGGATCCTGGACCCGGACCGCAAGAAGATGTCCAAGTCCAAAGGCAACGTGGTGGTCCCCACCGACGTGCTGAACGAGTACGGCTCGGACGCGGTCCGCTACTGGGCTGCCTCCGCACGCCTTGGCGCCGACACCGCCTATGAGATTGCCCAGATGAAGATCGGCCGCCGCCTGGCCATCAAGCTCCTCAATGCCTCCAAGTTCGTGCTGAACCTCGGTGCCACCGAGAACTCGGTGCTGGCCGGCGATCTCTCCGTCCTTTCGAACCCCCTGGACCGTGCCCTGCTGGCCCAACTGGCCGACGTCGTCACCCAGTCCACCAAGGCGTTCGACAACTACGACTACGCCCGCGCCCTGCAGCTCACGGAGACATTCTTCTGGCAGTTCACGGATGACTACGTGGAGCTGATCAAGGACCGCGCCTATGGAGCGGCAGGCGAAGCCGAGCAGGCATCAGTGCTGGCAGCCCTGGCCACCACCCTGGACACCCTGTTGCGCCTCTGCGCCCCGTTCCTGCCCTTCGCCACCGAGGAAGTCTGGAGCTGGTGGCGCAACGGATCGGTGCACCGGGCGGCGTGGCCGGCCGCGCTGGAGATCCCCGGCGGAGACACCACCATGCTGGCAACTGTGGGCGTGGCCCTCAGCGGTGTCCGCAAGGCCAAGTCCGAGGCAAAGGTCAAGCAGCGCACCGAGGTCCTCTCCGCGACGATCACCGCTCCGGAGGCACTGACGGCGCAACTGCAGGCTGGCCTGGCCGACCTGAAGGCGGCGTCCAACGCCCGGCAGATCACGTTGGTGGCGGGCGACGGAGACCTTGCCGTCACGGACGTTGCCCTCGCCGCCAGCGACGAACCCGCCAAGGCCTGACAGCCGGTCTCATCCGAACGGGCCCGTTTCCGGGCAAAGGGGAAGCCCCATCAGCGTTTTGCCGTTGGTGGGGCTTCGACTTTTCGGCCATCTTGTGACGTTATTTCGATGGTCTGGCAGGATCCTCCGAAACTCCAGGTCTTACTACACCGTCACTGGTAGCTTGCACTCAACTTTGCCGATGGCTGCGTCAAATTACATATCACTGGATCTTTGGTTCCTGCGTCCCGCCTCTTTCGAAGTGGGTAAAAACCATTGTTCTCCTGCCCCAAGGCATGCACAAGGGCCCCGCAGGAACTACACGCTGGTAGTTTCTGCGGGGCCCTTGGCGCGGCCAGCCAATGGCAGGCGGCCCGGCGCTTAGTTGAATTCCGGGCTCTCCGTGCGGCTGCGCTTGAGCTCGAAGAAATGCGGATAGGCGGCGATGGTGGTGGTGGCGTCCCAGATCCTGCCGGCTTCTTCGCCGCGGGGGATGCGGGTCAGGACCGGTCCGAAGAACGCCGTTCCGTTGAAAGCGACCACGGGCGTTCCCACGTCCTGGCCCACGAGTGAGATGCCTTCTTCGTGGCTGGCCCGGAGCTGCCGGTCATAGGCGTCGGTGGTGGCGGCATCGGCCAGGGAGGCGGGCAGGCCACACTCGGCGAGGGCTTTGGTGATGACCTGTGCGCGGTCCTTTTCCCCCTGGTTGTGGATCAGCGTGCCCATGGCGTCGTAAAGCGGCTTGATGACCTGCGGGCCGTGCCCTTCGCGGGCCGCAATGATCACGCGCACCATGCCCCAGGCGTTGATCATGGACTCCCGGTAAGCGGGCTCCAGGTCGCGTCCCTCATTCAGGACGGCGAGGCTCATGACGTGCCATTCGGTCTCGATGTCCCGGACGGCCTCCACCTCGCCGAGCCAGCGGCTGGTGACCCATGCGAACGGGCAGAGGGGGTCGAACCAGAAGTCGGCTTTGTTCTTGGCAGGTACAGTCACAGGGTCCTCTCGGTCAGGCAGACTTACGGCGCTTGGCCACGTGCGGAATCATGGTGGGTTCGGCCCCGCGCAGGACCACGTCCTCGGTGATCACCACGCTGGCGACGTCCTCGCGGCTCGGGAGATCGAACATCACGGGAAGCAGGACTTCCTCCAGGATGGCGCGAAGACCGCGTGCACCGGTGCCACGCTCCAGTGCCTGGTCGGCGATGGCTTCCAGGGCGGGCTCGTCAAACACCAGCTCCACGCCGTCGATCTGGAACATCTTCTGGTACTGCTTCACCAGGGCGTTCTTGGGGGTGGACAGGATCTGGATCAGGGCGTCACGGTCAAGGTTGGACACCGTGGTGATCACCGGAAGGCGGCCAATGAACTCCGGGATCAGGCCGAACTTCAGCAGGTCCTCCGGCATGACTTCGCCGTAGGAGTCCACCTTCTTGCTGGCGTCGTTCAGTGGGGCGCCGAAGCCGATGCCCTTGCGGCCGGAGCGGGAACCGATGATCTCCTCCAGGCCGGCGAAGGCGCCGGCCACGATGAACAGGACATTGGTGGTGTCGATCTGGATGAACTCCTGGTGCGGGTGCTTCCGTCCGCCCTGGGGCGGGACAGAGGCAACGGTGCCTTCCAGGATCTTCAGCAGGGCCTGCTGCACGCCCTCACCGGATACGTCACGGGTGATGGAGGGGTTTTCGCTCTTGCGGGAGATTTTGTCGATCTCGTCGATGTAGATGATGCCCTGTTCGGCCTTCTTGACGTCATAGTCTGCGGCCTGGATGAGTTTGAGGAGGATGTTCTCCACGTCTTCACCCACATAGCCGGCCTCGGTCAGGGCGGTGGCGTCCGCGACGGCGAACGGGACGTTCAGGCGCCGGGCGAGGGTCTGGGCCAGGTAGGTCTTGCCGCAGCCGGTGGGGCCGATGAGGAGGATGTTCGACTTGGCGATTTCGACGTCGTCGTGATGCCCGCCGTCCCCCAGGCTTCCGGACTTGGGCGCGTGGCCCGCCTGGATGCGTTTGTAGTGGTTGTAGACCGCGACGGCGAGGGAACGCTTTGCGGGCTCCTGGCCGATGACGTATTCCTGCAGGAAGTCGAAGATTTCGCGCGGCTTGGGCAGTTCAAAGCTGCCGAGGTCTGCCACCTCCGCGAGCTCCTCTTCGATGATTTCGTTGCACAACTCGATGCACTCATCACAGATGTAGACACCGGGCCCGGCAATGAGCTTGCGCACCTGCTTCTGGCTCTTTCCGCAGAAAGAGCACTTCAGCAGATCCGTGCTCTCGCCAATCCGAGCCATATGTGAACCCCTTAGTATCCTGCTGCCAGGCAGCCCTGCACCGTTGCTGAAATCTTCGGCCGGCCCGCGGGGGCCGGTTTGTGACAACATCCACTCTAGGTCACATTCGCCCCCAAGGGTGGAAAGAAAAGGCCGGTGCGGCCAAATGAAGCTGGGCCGCACCGGCTTTCCGTACTGCTACCTCGTGATTGCCTGGGGCTTGATCTTGCGTGAGTCAAGCACCTGGTCGATCAGGCCGTATGCCTGCGCCTCTTCGGCGGTGAGGATCTTGTCGCGCTCGATGTCGTTGTTGACCTGCTCCGACGTGCGGCCGGAGTGGTGGGCCAGCGTGTCTTCGAGCCAGGAGCGCATGCGCATGACCTCGGCCGCCTGGATCTCCAGGTCGGAAGCCTGGCCGCCCTGGCCGCCGGACAAGGCCGGCTGGTGGATCAGGACGCGGGCGTTGGGCAGTGCCAGCCGCTTGCCGGGGGTACCGGCAGCCAACAGGACAGCAGCCGCGCTGGCGGCCTGGCCCAGGCAGACCGTCTGGATCTCGGGACGGATGTACTGCATGGTGTCGTAGATGGCCGTCATGGCCGTGAACGAACCGCCCGGGGAGTTGATGTAGAGGGTGATGTCGCGGTCCGGGTCGGTGGACTCAAGGACCAGCAGCTGGGCCATGATGTCGTCGGCGGAGGCGTCGTCAACCTGCACGCCGAGGAAGATGATGCGGTCCTCGAACAGCTTGGTGTAGGGGTCCTGGCGCTTGAAGCCGTAGGGCGTGCGCTCCTCGAACTGCGGCAGGACGTAGCGGCTGGACGGAAGATTGCCGGCGGACCACCCGAAGTTGTAGTTCATTGTTTTTGCTCCTGATCGAAGTGTTCTGGTTGCCGGTTAGTTCTGGGAGGCTGATTCGCCGGAGGACCCGTTGGACGTTCCGCCGCCGCCGGATACCGAACCGGCGTGCGCGGCGATCTTGTCGAAGAAACCGTACTCGAGGGCCTCTTTAGCCGTGAACCACTTGTCACGGTCGTTGTCCTTGAGGATGGTCTCAACGGTCTGGCCGGTCTGCTCGGCCGTCAGTTCCGCCATGACCTTCTTCATGTGCAGGATGAGCTCGGCCTGGATCTTGATGTCCGAGGCCGTGCCGCCGATGCCGCCGGAGGGCTGGTGCATCAGGACGCGGGCGTTGGGCGTGGCGTACCGCTTGCCCTTGGTGCCCGAGGAGAGCAGGAACTGTCCCATGGACGCGGCCAGGCCGGTGGCGACGGTCACGACGTCATTGGGGATGAACTGCATGGTGTCGTAGATGGCCATGCCTGCGGTGACGGAGCCGCCGGGCGAGTTGATGTAGAGGTAGATGTCCTTTTCCGGGTTCTCGGCCGAGAGCAGGAGCAGCTGCGAGCAGATCGCGTTGGCGTTGTCATCACGCACCTCCGAGCCCAGCCAGATGATCCGCTCCTTGAGGAGGCGGTTGTAAATGTAGTTGTCCTGGGCTGCAGGATCGACGGTCGCCATCCGGGGGGCCTCTGAGTGCTGTGACATGTTTACTTACCTCTCACTGGTGACGGTGACATCACTGAAAATCACTACTTGGACACTAACCGGTTTCCCCGGCGTTTTGTTCGCGCACTGACGGCTGTTCGCTGACGGCGCACGATCGCCGAACCGGCGCTGCGGGGTTTCGGGTCCAACGCGAACGGCCCCCGGATCGGAAGGATCCAGGGGCCGTTGCTGCGGGTTGTTAAGGACTAGGCCTTGGCGTCTGCCGTGGCGTCCTCGGCGTCGACAACCTCCGCCTCGGCGGCTTCGGTTGCGTCAGCGCCGGCTGCCTCTGCAGCGGGGGCTTCCTCGCCGCCGGGGCGGACGAAGTCGCTGAGGTCAACGGTGTTGCCCTCGGTGTCGGTCACGGTGGCCTGGCCAAGGACGACAGCCAGTGCTTTGCGGCGGCGGACCTCGGAGACCATCATGGGGACCTGGCCGCTCTGGTCGATGATCTGGGCGAACTGGTTGGGATCCATGCCGTACTGGCTGGCGGTGGTGACGATGTAGTCGATCAGCTCGTTCTGGCTGACGTTGACTTCTTCCTTTTCCGCGATGGCGTCAAGGATGATCTCGTTCTGGAAGGCGCGGGCCGTGTTGGCGCGGACCTCTTCGCGGTGCTCCTCGGTGTCGTGCTCGCCTTCGCCGTGGCCGTTGCCCTCCTGGAAGTGGGCTTCGAGCTGCTCCTCGACCACCGAGTCAGGAACAGGAACCTCGACCATTTCGACGAGCTTGTCCAGGACCTTGTCGCGGGCTTCTACGCCCTGCTCAACGATCTTGGAGTCGGCAGCCTGCT
This sequence comes from Arthrobacter sp. SDR-2R, assembly GCF_057747955.1. NCBI lineage: Bacteria > Bacillati > Actinomycetota > Actinomycetes > Micrococcales > Micrococcaceae > Arthrobacter > Arthrobacter sp. SDR-2R. The sequence continues at coordinate 2,360,469 of NZ_CM173231.1, read as the reverse complement.
TGGCCAGGTCTTCGCGGAGTTCGGCAAGGGTGTCGAATTCGGAGGCGAGCTGGGCGAAGTCGTCGTTCGCTTCCGGCAGTTCGCGTTCCTTGACGGCCTTCACCACAACCTTGACCTGGGCGGCTTCGCCGGCGTGGTCGCCGCCCACCAGGGTGGTGTCGAAGATGGCGTCCTCGTCAGCGCTGAGGCCGGTCACGGCCTCGTCCATGCCCTCAAGCATGGTGCCGGCGCCCACCTGGTAGGACAGGCCGGCGGCGGAGTCGACTTCCTCGCCGTCGATCGTGGCGGTGATGTCGATGGTGAGGAAGTCACCGTCGGCAGCCGGGCGGTCCACGGACTTCAGGGTGCCGAAGCGGCCGCGCAGTTCGTCCAGCGCCTTGTCCACATCAGCTTCGGAGGATTCCGCAGCCGCAACCTGGACCTCGATGCCGGAGTAGTCCGGGAGTTCGATTTCGGGGCGGACGTCAACCTCAGCGGCGAACTTCAGGCCGCCGTCGGTCGCGGAGGGATCGGGCACCTCGGTGATTTCCACCTCGGGACGGCTCAGGGGGCGGATGCCGGACTCCTGCACGGCAGCCTGGTACCAGCCGTTGAGGCCGTCGTTGATGGCCGTCTCCAGGACGTAGCCGCGGCCGACGCGCTGGTCGATGAGCTTGGCAGGAACCTTGCCCTTGCGGAACCCGGGAACCTGGATCTGGGAGGCAACGGTCTTGTAGGCCGAGTCGATGCTGGGCTTCAGTTCCTCAAAGGGGACCTCAACATTGAGCTTGACCCGCGTGGGGGTGAGGTTCTCGACAGCGCTCTTCACGGTCTAAGTACTCCTGGGTTGTGGGATGGGTTTCTGCAAACGCAATGGATGTCCAGGCCTGACGGTCCTGGCCGCAGAGTCGGGGTGACAGGATTTGAACCTGCGACTTCCTGCTCCCAAAGCAGGCGCTCTAGCCAAGCTGAGCTACACCCCGTAAGTGCACAGGCAAGTCTACGGTGATGCGCGTCGCGATTGCACATTTGACACGTAGGCCATGGATTAGGTTTAGTTGTATCCGGCTTGAACAGCCAGCCCGGAGTTTCCGCGAAAAACGGATCTTCCTTCGGGGACGTAGCTTAATGGTAAAGCCTCAGTCTTCCAAACTGATTACGCGGGTTCGATTCCCGTCGTCCCCTCCACAACACGAAGAAGGCCCCTCTCCTGAACTGGTCCCCGAAAGTTGGACTCGCAAATGCGATGTATCCACCTTAGCGGCCAGCGATCGGCTCTTCGCAGAAGTCCCCGTCCCATTTGGGGCGGGGACTTCTGCGTGTTTGTACTACCTGCCAAGCGAAGGGGTACGAGAGCTGCACCTGGGTTTAGCCCGTTCATTGACCTTCATGCCGTATTCGTGGATCGTTTGGTCCATGAGCCGGGGGACGCGAATCGCTTTGTCTTTGATGGTTTCCGTGTTGGTGCTGGCGGGCATTTTTGCCGGCGTCCGGCTATGGAACGTCCATCAACAGACATCGGACTGGGTCCTGTCGCCCAAGGAAGTTCCGTCCAAAGTGCACTTTGCCGACCGCGAATATAACTGTGGTCCCAACCCACAGCCCGCCGAACACGATGTATCCGCCCTAACCTCTCAAGGCAGGACAGCCGGAGGGGGCGAGATATTTGCTCAGGAGCCTTCTGCCGAAGCCAGAGTGTTTATCGTCGTGCAGACAGGCAAGGGCGCGTTCGGCTGCGGTCTAATGGGGGGACCCTAGTCCAGCTGTGCTTCTAATTGGGACCTAAGCCGCAAGCATCTGAGCACGGTACTGTGCCGGGCTCAAGCCCTTGAGCTTGGTGGAAATTCTTTCGGTGTTGTACCAGCTGATGTATGCGTGCAGCGCTGATGCGAGTGCGTCGGTGTTGAGGAACCGGACGCGGTGGAAGAGCTCTTCCTTCAGGTGTCCGAAGAAGTTCTCCATGACGGCGTTGTCGTAGCAGTTGGCTTTGCGTGACATTGATTGGACGGCGCCGGCGTTCTCCAGGAGTGTGCGCCAGGAGTTGTGCTGATACTGGAACCCTTGGTCTGAGTGGACGAAGGGTTTCTCCCCGTTCTCCAGCGTGGCCAAGGCGCCGCGCAATGAGGAGTTGGTCAGTTCCAGGTTGGGCGAGGTCCCAATGGCGTAGGAGATGATCTGCCGGTCGAACAGGTCCATGATCGGTGAGAGGTAGAGTTTCCTGTCGCCGACGCTGAACTCGGTCACATCGGTAACCCACTTCTGGTCTGGGGCGTCCGCGTCGAACTGGCGTTTCAGCAGGTTCGGGGCCACGATGCCAGGCTCGCCCTGGTAGGAGTTGTACCGCTTCCTGCTTCGGACCTTGCAGACCAGCCGGAGGGAACGCATCAGCTTCAGAACCGTCTTCTTGGCGACCGTCCATCCTTGCTTCAACAGTTCAATATGGATCCGGCGATGCCCGTACCGGCCGTGGTTCTTCGTAAAAATGTCAGTGACAGCGGCCTTCAGGGACGCCCGTGGATCGGGGCCATTGAGTTTGGCTTGGTGGTAGAAGAACGTGGACCGGGCTAACCCGGCCACGTCCAGCAGAACCTCTAATCGGTGCTCAGCCTTGAGAGCGATGACAGCGCGAACCTTTAGCGCTGTTCCCTGTCCCTCAAGGCGTTTACTTTTCCCAGGAAAGCAACCTCTGCACGAAGGCGTTCGTTCTCACGTCGCAGCCGCTGCAGCTCCGGTTCCTGCTGCGGCGGGGTATCTGGGTTCTTCCTTGGGCGGCCTTTAGGTTTCGGACGGAGGCCTTCCTCGCCCTGAGCCCGGTACCGCATCGCCCACACGGCTATCAGGTGTGGCGAGGATAGTTCGAGCTCTTTGGCCAGTGCGACCCTGGTCTCGCCGGAGATATATCGCTGCACGGCGTTGAGCTTGAGCTCGAATGAATACACGCGGTTGCCTGGTTTGGTCACAAGAGCAGTATCTCCACGAACGCGCCATCTGTCGTGCAACCGGAGGATCGGCTTCCGACCCACCCCGAGCCTGGTTGCTACAGCTCTGGAGCCCCACCCGATCTCAAACAGCGCCACCGCGGCCTCGCGCTGTTCCTCGGACAACGAACTTCTTCCATGCATAAAACTGCTCCCCGAAAGTCAGAACTGATTTCTCAGTCCAACTTTCGGGGAGCAGTTCATCCGGAGGGGCCTTCTTCGTGTTTCGCCTTCCTACTCCCCCGGTTGCTGGCAGTAAGGGCACCAGTAGAGGTTCCGCCCGGCCAGGTCGGCGATGAGCACGATGGTGCGGCAGACGCGGCAGGGCAGGCCGTGCCGCTTGTAGACGAAGTGGGCATCGTCGCTGCCGGGAAAGTGGGCGCTCCTGGGCGGCACCGGCGCGCCGGCCGCGGCGGCTTTGGCGGCGGTGGTGCCGTCAAGCGCCCAGTACTTCGGCGGCGTGGTGATGATCCGCCCGTCCGTCACGCCGTCGCCCATGACGGCCACGATGTCGCGCCACAGCTTGCGGGCATCGTTGTCCGGCAGGGCAGTGCCGGGCAGCCAGGGGTCCAGGCGGCGGCGGAACAGGACTTCCGCCCGGTAGACGTTCCCGACGCCGGCAATCACCTTCTGGTCCATGAGCAGGGCAGCCAGGGGCGTCGTCCGCGCCTGGACGTTGGCAGCAAAGCGCCCGGCATCGCCCCGGAGGTTCCGCAGTGGGTCAGGTCCCAGCCGTGCCAGCACGGCGCGGACTTCCGCCCCGGTGATGGTTTCGCAGGTGGTGGCACCCCGAAGGTCCGCCCAGCCATGGCTCCCGGCGAGCCGCACCCGCACGGCCCCGACGGGCGCCGGCGGACCGGCGTAAGGCGCGCCGCCGTCGTCGTCCCCGTCACCGAAGGCCTCCCGCTCCCCGACGCGCCGGGGGGCACCAATGCTGGAGGCGCCGGCGAAGGTGCGGTCCCCGCCGAAGCTCCAGGCCCCGTACAGTCCAAGGTGGACGTGCAGGACCAGGGCGTTGTCGAAGTGCAGGAACAGGTGTTTGCCGTGCGCCTCGGCGGCAAGCAGGGTATGCCCGTCCAGCAGCGCCGCACCCCCGCTGAACCTGCCCTGGGGACTGGAAACAGCCAGTGCCTCACCGGCGAAGACATCGCCGAACTGCCGGGCGAGCCTGCGGACGGAATGGCCCTCGGGCACTACTCGATGACCTCGCCTGTTGCCTCGTAGACCGCGATTTTTTCGATCCTGCGGACGTGGCGCTCATCATTGCTGAACGGCTCGGACAGGAACGCCTCGACCAGCGCGGTGGCTTCTTCGAACGTATGCTGCCGCCCGCCCAGGGCAACCACGTTGGCGTTGTTGTGCTCGCGGGCCAGGGTGGCGGTGGAGAGGTTCCATGCGAGGGCCGCGCGGATGCCCTTGACCTTGTTGGCGGCGATCTGCTCGCCGTTGCCGGAGCCGCCCAGCACGATGCCAAGGGCGTGGACGCCTGCCTGCTGGTCGGCAACGACGGCAAGGGCAGCGTTGATGCAGAAGGACGGGTAGTCGTCCTGGGCGTCGTAGACCTGGGGCCCGTGGTCCACCACCTCGTATCCCTTGCCGGTCAGGTGGGACACCAGGTGGGCGCTGAGCTCCATGCCTGCGTGGTCGGTGGCGATGTGGACCCGCGGGTAGGCAGGGGAAGTGGTCACGTGCAAAGTCCGTTCGGTTGTGGGGCTGGCGGGTCGCCGGTGGAGGCCGGAATGACACCGATAAGGATACTAGGACTGCCCGCCCTCCGGGTGCTGGCCCCCGGCCGGCGGCCCTCCGCCGCGCCGGGCCCTCGCGGCCACGCGGGTGAGGACTTCGGCCAGCCGCGCCGCGGAGGCCTGGCTTCCGCCGCTGACGGCCAGGCGCTGGCCGTCAGTCTTGCTCACGACGACGGCGGGCCCGCTGCTGACCAGCATGGCTGCGGTTCCGCCGTGGTGCCGGTAGCCCCACCCGCCATAGTCGGCGGCTTTGACGTCCTCGGCGCTGGCATCGGAGATGGCGCCGGCCGGCACATTCATGACCGGCACCACCCCGGCCAGCAGGACCTTCAGCCCGCGCCGGTCCGCCCGGATGCGGGCAAAGAGGAACGCGGCGCCCACGAGGGCCAGGACAACGAGCAGGATGCCCAGCCACGGCACCACCACGGCGATAAGGGCTGCCGGGAACAGGGAGGCGATGGCGATCATGACAAAGACCGAACTCCTGGCGTGGACCCAGAGCCGGACGGTGTCCAGGGCAAGGTCGGGGTCCAGTTCCCTGGTGATGGCGGCCTGCAGCGCACGGTCGTCATCGGGCGACCATTGCCGGTCGGCTTTGTACACCATGGCCATGGCGACGCCGAGCGACACTGCCGCACCGCTGCCGAGGGCAAGGACGGTCATGTCCACCCGCGACTGCCGGGCGTCGGCCAGCCCGGTTTGGCCGATGAGCCCCGCGGCCAGGGCGGAGGTGATGAAGAGGCTGAGGAACAGCCCGGCCCCCATCATGATCCTGCGCATCATCACCGGCCTGCTGAGGGGCACCGCCTGCAGCAGGACCAGCCATCCGGCGATGACGATGATCGCCGCGCCCACGCCCACGTAGGCGCCGAAAGGCGCAAAGGCGGCACCGCCGTCGTCCGTCCACCGGACGGCGACCGGCTCCGGAAGGTCCGGGCGCAGCAGCGACGCGCAGTAGGCGAAGGCAGCGGCCAGGACGACCGGGAACCCCACGGCGAACCTGAGTGCCTTGGTATCCACCGAATCCAGCAGCTTTCCCATGCAATTAACGCTACCCCTGCGGCCGCCCGGCCAACCGCCCAGGCGGCAACGGCCGGCCGCTGCGAGCTGCGCAACTTGCCAAGGATCCCAAGGATGGAAGAATGCAACACAGTGCCGGACCCGGGACCACCGGCCGGCAGCCGAAAACTTCTCTGGAGGACCTCCTTTGCCAGGCATGAACCTGACGCGCGCCGAAGCCCGTGAGCGCGCCGAACTGATCACCGTCGAGTCCTACGATGTCAGCCTGGACCTGACGCGCGGCGGAGAGGTCTTCGGCAGCACCACCACCGTGAAGTTCACGGCGTCGCCGGGATCGTCCAGCTTCATTGATGCGGTCACCCGCACCGTGCACAGCGTGACCCTGAACGGCCGCAGCCTTGACCCCGCCACCGTGTCCGACGGCGTCCGGATCCAGCTGCCGGACCTGCAGGAGCACAACGAACTGACCGTCGTGGCCGACCTGCCGTACATGAACACGGGTGAGGGCCTGCACCGGTTCGTGGACCCGGTGGACAGCGAGGTCTACCTGTACACGCAGTTCGAGGTTCCGGACTCGCGCAGGATGTTCGCCGTCTTCGAACAGCCGGACCTGAAGGCAACCTTCGCCTTCACCGTCACGGCCCCGTCCCACTGGGACGTTGTCTCCAACTCCCCCACCCCCCACCCCGTGGAGGCGCCTCCCGCGGAAGACGGCACGGCCAGGTCCGTATGGGCGTTCGCGCCCACGCCGCGCCTGTCCTCCTACGTCACGGCCCTGATCGCGGGCCCTTACCAGTCCGTCCGCAGCGAGGTCACCAGCTCGGACGGCCGCATCATCCCCCTTGGTGTCTTCGCCCGGAAGTCGCTGATGCAGTACCTGGATGCGGACAACATCTTCGAACTGACGCGGCAGGGCTTCGGGTTCTTTGAGGCGCAGTTCGGCTGCCCGTACCCGTTCGAGAAATACGACCAGCTGTTCGTTCCGGAGTTCAACGCCGGTGCCATGGAGAATGCCGGTGCCGTGACCATCCTGGAAGGCTACGTCTTCCGCAGCAAGGTCACCGGGGCCCAGATCGAGCGGCGCGCCATCACGGTCCTCCATGAACTCGCCCACATGTGGTTCGGTGACCTGGTGACCATGCGCTGGTGGAACGACCTGTGGCTCAACGAGTCCTTCGCGGAGTACATGTCGCACCTGGCGGCGGTGGAGGCCACGTCCTTCACCAGCGCCTGGACCACGTTCGCTTCCGTGGAGAAGTCGTGGGCCTACCGCCAGGACCAGCTGCCCACCACGCATCCGATCTTCGCCGAGATCAACGACCTCCAGGACGTGGAGGTCAACTTCGACGGCATCACCTATGCCAAGGGCGCCTCGGTGCTGCGGCAGCTGGTGGCCTGGGTTGGCCCCGACCAGTTCATGGCCGGTGTCCGGGAGTATTTCGCCAAGCACTCCTGGCAGAACACTGAACTCCGCGACCTGCTGGTGGAGCTCGAAAAGGCCAGCGGCCGCGACCTGGATGACTGGGGCCGGCAGTGGCTGGAGACCGCAGGCGTCAACACACTGAGCCCGGAGCTGGACGTGGATGCCGACGGGAAGCTGCGTTCCTTCGCCATCCTGCAGTCCGCGGTCCCGGAATGGCCCACTATCCGCCCGCACCGCCTGGCCGTGGGCTTCTACAACCTGGACAGCGCCGGAAAGCTCGAGCGGGTGCACCGCGAAGAGCTGGATGTGGACGGTGACCGCACAGAGGTGCCGGGAGTGGCCGGCATGGACCAGCCGGACCTGATCCTTATCAATGACGACGACCTGGCGTATGCCAAGGTACGGCTGGATCCCAAGTCGCTGGCCACCGCCACCGCCCACCTCAAGGATTTTGGCGGCAGCCTGCCCCGGACCCTGGTCTGGAATTCTGCATGGGACGCTGCCCGTGACGGCGAAACGCCGGCCCGGAAGTACGTGGAGCTGATCCTGTCCAACGTCGCGGCGGAAACGGACTCCTCCGTGATCCTGGTCCAGCTCCGCCAGCTGGCCACCACCCTCAATTTCTATGTGGCCGAGGAACACCGCGAAGCCACAGCGGTTGCGGCGGTGGACCGGCTGTGGGACCTGGCCTCGGACGTCCCGGGCGGCTCCGATGCGCAGCTGCAGTTCATCAAGTCCTTTGCCCTCCTGGCCCGCAGTGCGTCCCAGCTGGACCGGGTGGCCGGCCTCCTGGACGGGTCGGTTGTCCTGGACGGGCTGGCGGTGGACCAGGACCTGCGCTGGGAGCTCGTGGAGTCCCTGGTGGCCGGAGGCCGGATGGGACAGGAAGGCATCGACGCCGAGCTGGAGCGGGACAACACCTCCAGCGGACAGAATGCTGCGGCCCTGGCCAAGGCCGCCATCCCCACCCCGGAGGCGAAGGCCGCGGCCTGGGAATCGATCGTGGTCAAGGGGGAGCTGTCCAATGCGCTGCAGGGATCGGCCGTAACGGGCTTCATGCGCGTGCTGGACCGTTCGCTGCTGGAACCGTACGCCGAAAAGTACTTCGCGGCTGTGCCGGGCATCGTGGCCACCCGGACCCACGCACTCGCCCAGCAGATCGTCGTCGGCCTCTACCCGGCGCTGCTGACGACGCAGGCCACCATTGACCGGACGGACGCATTCCTGGCGTCGCTGCCGGCGGAAAGCGCCGCGCTGCGGCGGATGATGCTGGAGAACCGCGACGGCGTTGCCCGCGCCCTGCGTGCCCGCGCCGCCGACGTGCTTCCGGACGGCAGTCCCCAGTGAGTCTTGATGAACACCGGTATTCACTGGCAGTCCAGTGGACCGGCAACCGGGGGGACGGCACCTCGTCCTACCGGGGCTACTCACGGGACCACGACGTGCTCATCCCCGGCCTGCCGGTCCTCAAAGGCTCGGCGGATCCGACGTTCCATGGGGACCGCGGGCGCTACAACCCCGAGCAGCTCCTGCTGGCCGCGCTGGCGCAGTGCCACATGCTGTCCTACCTGCACGTGGCGGTGAAGAACGGGGTGGTGGTCACGGACTACCGGGACGAGGCCACCGGGCTGATGCGGCTCAACAGGGACGGCAGCGGGCAGTTCGAGCGGGTGGTCCTGCACCCGCGCGTGACGGTGGCCGACGCCGGACAGGCCGAACTGGCGGCCGGCCTCCACCACGAGGCGAACCGGCTCTGCTTCATTGCCCGCAGCGTGAATTTTCCGGTGGAGCACCAGCCGGTGACGGTGGCGGGTTAGGCCCTGCCGGATCCGCGTCAGGCCCGGCTTTCGCCCTGGAGCATCGCCACCAGGCGCTGTTCCGTTGCCGGTAGAGGCCTGCTTTCCGCTGCCGGTCCAGTCCGCGGAGGCGTTCATCGGCCAACGTGGCGGCCAGCGTTTCCTGCCAGGGCCGCAGGACCATTCCCGCGTCCCTGGCAGCCTGGTTGCTGCGGGCCATGAAGCCGTCGTGGCCGGGCGGAAGCCAGAGCGGAAGGGAGTCCGGCCCGGACCAGTAGTTCACGCCCTGGTCCACCAGCCACTCCCCGCCGGCGGTAATCGTGGTGCTGCTGGAGGCGGACGCTTCCGTGGCAGGCGCTGATGAGTTCCGCAAACGGCACCTGGTCACCAAGGGCGTTCAAGGTTCCGCTGATCCCCTTCCCCGCGGCGAGCAGGATCCAGGCCGCAAGGTCCCGGACATCCATGACCTGCGTGGGGTTCTCCCCGATGTCCGGAACCAGCACAGGTCCGGAGTTCCTGGCAATGCGGGCGGGCCAATAGCCGTAGCGGTCGGTGGGGTCGCCGGGGCCGCTGAGCAGGCCTGCCCGGCACAGGTGGGCCTTGCCGGCAGCGGCCTCCAGGGTCGCTTCTTCGATGGCCACCTTTGACTCGCCGTAGGTTTCCGGCGTGGACTGCACCCCCGGCGGCAGCGCCGGCAGCAGCGCCGCGTCTTCCGCCGCTCCCGGGACGGAATGGCCGGCGTAGGCCGAGCAGCTGGAAACAAAGGTCCAGTGCCCGGCCCTGCCGGCAAGGCCGGCGAGAGCCTGCCGGGCGGGCCCGGGGTCCCGGGCCACCTCGATCACGGCATCCCAGTCGCCCACCAGGCCCGAATATGCAGCCGGTCCCGTCGCGCGGTCCGCCCTGACCCAGTGGGCGCCCGGCGGCGGCTCACCCGATATTCCCCGCGCCAGGCACGTCACGTCATGCCCCGCGGCAACCGCCTGCCCGGCGATTTCCCTGGAGAGGAAGGCGGTTCCGCCGAGGATGAGAATGCGCATGGCCCCACGCTACGGGGGCTAGTGTTGAAAGAGAACCAAGCAATATCCCAAGGAGCTACTTCCACCCATGGTCAGCATGTTGTCCATCCTTCCCAACGCCACAACACAGCCCGATGGCGTGAGCGTCCCGGGCATCGTCATCAGCCTGGGCATCGGCGTCGCCGTCTGGCTCGTGGCCACGTTCGTCATTTCGCGCATCACCAAACGGGTGGCGGCGGGAAGCAACTTTTTCAAGAAGCCCACGTTTAGGTGGGCGGCCCCGGCCTTCCGGGCCCTGGACCACGAACGGCGCGTGCAGCGCGCGGAAACCATCGGCTCGCTGCTGAACAGCATTGTGGGCGTGCTGGTGGTGGTCATCACCGGCATGTACGTCCTGCAGAACCTGGACATCAACATCGCCCCGCTGCTCACCAGCGTGGGTATCCTGGGTGTGGCCATCGGCTTCGGCGCCCAGCAGCTGATCCGCGACTTCCTGGCCGGGATTTTCATTACCATTGAAGACCAGTACGGAATCGGTGACGTCATCGAAACCAGCGAAGTGGTGGGCGTAGTGGAGTCCATGGGTCTGCGGATCACCCGCGTCCGCTCCGACGACGGCGCCATTTGGTACCTGCGCAACGGTGAGATCCTCCGCGTGGGCAACCGCTCGCAGGGACGGTACGTTCCGCTGCACGAGTCCGACGACGGGACCACCGACCAGGGGTCGGCCCATGTTGAGACGAAGAAGACTGACCAGAAAGCCGGGGAATAGCATGTCGCTTCCGATTGAACCGCGCCCTGTTGAGCCCCAACCTGCCAAAGCAGGACCCGACCGGCAGCAGCGGCCCCAGTTGATGCAGAACGATCCCTTCAGCAAGCCGGCCTACACAGACAGCTTTTACGATGCGGTGGGCGGCCACGAGACCTTCGTTAAGCTCATCGATGTCTTTTACGACGGCGTTGCCACCGATCCGCTGCTGCGGCCCATGTACCCCGAGGAGGACCTTGCCCCGGCAAAACGCCGGTTCCTGATGTTCCTTGAGCAGTACTGGGGCGGGCCCACAACGTATGGCGAGGAGCGCGGCCACCCGCGCCTGCGCATGCGGCACATGCCGTTCAAGGTGACCCACGAGGCGAAGGACCGGTGGTTGTTCCACATGCGCACCGCCGTAGACGCCCTGGAACTGCCGCCGCTCTACGAAGGCACGCTGTGGGAGTACATGGAGCGGGCGGCGCTGTCCATGGTGAACAGCGCTTCCGAGGCCTGACGCCTGCCGACCGGAACCTGGAAGGGGCCCGGGCCGCCTTCAGCTACAGCAGGCCGCTGCCGGTCCGCGCCAGCACATGGCCGCGCGGACCGGTCAGCCGGAACCAGCGGCCGGCGCGGTAGAGCTTCTGGTCGCCGTCGGCGAGGAAGCCCAGGGCGAACGCTGCGAAGGCCGCTCCGGCGGGCAGGCCTGACGCGTCCAGTTCCCGTCCCCAGACAGCCGCCCGGGCGTTGTTGACAATCAGGGCACCCGGTTTGTCCGGCACGATGCCCGCCACCTCCGCCATGCCTGCTTCGGCCGCCGCCTTCAGGCCGGCGTCGCTGACAGCGCCCAGCAGCTCCCATCCGCCCCTTGGGGCGCCCACTCCTGTCCAGGATTCGGTGACGGTGCTGGGCGGAACCGGCAATTCGACGTCGTCCTCCCCTGCGCGTGCCAGCCGGTCCAGGACGGCGGACAGGGCAACAGTGACATCTGTTCCGGACGGTTCGGCGAGCGCCATGGTCCGCAGGCCCAGGATGGTGGGGGTGGCTTCGCCCAGGAGCCTGGGCCGCAGGACGCACACGTACGCGGCCAGGACGGAACCGGCTGCCTGCAGCCGGATGGCGCCGTCATCGATGGCTTTGGCCCTGGTGGCAAACGTCTTCAGGTCGGCGAGATCCCGGGGATCGGCGAAACGGAAGGACGAGGTGAGAAGTTCAGACACACCTAAACACTACCGGCTGCGCTCCGGTTGAGTGGCTCCCCGGGCGCCGTCTAGAGTCGGACCATGACTGAAGCCGAAGCCGGACTCCTGGCCCCGCCAAGCGGAGACCCCACCTCATCACTGATCGAACTGCTGGACCTCGGTGAACTTGAGGGCGCCCGGACGGACGAGGACATCTTCCTGGGGCCCTCACAGCGGCAGCCACACCACAGGGTGTTCGGCGGACAGGTGCTGGCGCAGTCACTCGTGGCGTCCATTCGAACGGTGGATCCTGAACGGTTTGTGCATTCCATGCACGGCTACTTCCTGCGGCCCGGTGACGCCAACAAGCCCATTACCTTTGGTGTGCAGCGGCTGCGTGACGGCCGGTCGTTTTCCGCCCGGCGCGTCCACGCCTACCAGGACGGTGTTCCCATCCTGTCCATGATTGCCTCTTTCCAGGGTGAGGACGAAGGGATCGAGCACGCGTCGGCGATGCCGGCGGGCATCCCGGACCCCGAATCGCTGCCCAGCACGGCGGACCTGCTGGGCAAGTTCGACCATCCTGTGGCCCGGCACTGGGCGTATGAGCGGCCTTTCGACATCCGGCACGTCGATCCGCCGCTGTACGTTACCGCGACCGGCCCGCGGGAGGCCCGCAACGCGGTCTGGATGAAGACGTTCGGGCCGATGCCCGACAACTCCAACCTGCACCGCGCCGCCCTGGCCTACGCCAGCGACTACACCCTGCTCGAATCCATCCTTCGGCGGCACGGCCTCAGCTGGATCACCCCGGGCATGAATGTTGCCAGCCTTGACCACGCGATGTGGTGGCACCGCCCGGCGCGCGTGGATGAATGGCTGCTCTACGTCCAGGAGTCCCCCAGCGCGCAGGGCGCACGCGGCCTGGCCACCGGCAAAATCTTCAACCGGGACGGCCAGCACGTGGCTTCCGTGGCGCAGGAGGGCATGGTGCGCGTTCCCACCGAGGCGTCGCACACGTAGGATCCGCACACGTCTGCGATCCGGCGCTGGTGCGCCGGGCATGGGAAAGGCCGGCATCCGGGGAGCAATTCAGCCCGGGTGCCGGCCTTCCGTTTTCCTGCAAACGGGCCCGCAGGCGTCCTGTTGACGAGCCCTTGGGCCCGGCAGGTCAGTCGCGGGTCAGGCGCCGGTGGGTGACGCGGTGCGGCTTGGCCGCGTCGGGGCCCAGCCGCTGGACCTTGTTCTCCTCGTAGGATTCGAAGTTGCCCTCGAACCAGTACCACTTGGAGGGGTTCTCGTCGTCACCTTCGTAGGCAAGGATGTGCGTGGCCACGCGGTCCAGGAACCAGCGGTCGTGCGAGACCACCACGGCGCAGCCGGGGAACTCGAGCAGCGCGTTTTCCAGGCTGCTGAGGGTTTCGACATCGAGGTCGTTGGTGGGCTCGTCGAGGAGCAGCAGGTTTCCACCCTGCTTCAGGGTCAGTGCCAGGTTCAGGCGGTTCCGCTCACCACCTGACAGGACACCTGCCTTCTTCTGCTGGTCCGGGCCCTTGAAACCGAAAGCGGCCACATAGGCACGGGACGGCATCTCAACATTGCCCACCTGGATGAAGTCGAGTCCGTCGGAGACAACCTCCCACAGGGTCTTGTTGGGGTCGATGCCGCCGCGGCTCTGGTCAGCGTAGGAAATCTTGACCGAGTCACCGATCTTGAGCTCGCCGCCGTCCAGCGGTTCCAGGCCGACGATGGTCTTGAAGAGGGTGGACTTGCCCACACCGTTGGGGCCGATGACCCCCACGATGCCGTTGCGGGGCAGGGTGAAGGACAGCCCATCGATCAGGACACGCTCATCGAAGCCCTTCTGGAGGTTCCTGGCCTCCAGGACCAGGCCACCCAGGCGGGGTCCCGGCGGGATCTGGATTTCCTCGAAGTCAAGCTTGCGGGTGCGGTCGGCCTCGGCGGCCATTTCCTCGTAACGGGCCAGGCGGGCTTTGGACTTGGTCTGGCGGCCCTTGGCGTTGGACCGGACCCACTCGAGTTCCTCGGAGAGGCGCTTGGCCTGCTTGGCGTCCTTCTTGCCCTGGATCTCGAGGCGGGCGCGCTTCTTCTCCAGGTAGGTGGAGTAGTTGCCTTCGTACGGGTAGAGGTGGCCGCGGTCCACTTCCGCGATCCATTCCGCCACGTGGTCCAGGAAGTACCGGTCGTGGGTGACGGCGAGGACGGCGCCGGGGTAGCTGGAGAGGTGCTGCTCGAGCCAAAGCACGCTTTCGGCGTCCAGGTGGTTGGTGGGTTCGTCGAGGAGCAGCAGGTCGGGCTTCTGCAGGAGGAGCTTGCAGAGTGCCACGCGGCGCCGCTCACCGCCGGAAAGGTTGGTGACATCGGCATCGGCCGGCGGGCACCGGAGGGCGTCCATGGCCTGTTCCAGCTGGGAATCGAGGTCCCAGGCGTCGGCGGCGTCGATGGCCTCCTGCAGCTTGCCCATCTCTTCGAGGAGGGTGTCATAGTCAGCATCGGGGCTGGCCATTTCCTCGGAGATTTCGTTGAAGCGCTGGATCTTGCCGTAGATCTCGCCAACGCCTTCCTGGACGTTGCCCAGGACAGTCTTTTCTTCGTTAAGCGGCGGTTCCTGGAGCAGGATGCCCACGCTGTAGCCGGGGCTGAGCCTGGCCTCGCCGTTGGAGGGCGTGTCCAGCCCGGCCATGATTTTGAGGATGGTGGACTTACCGGCACCGTTTGGGCCCACAACACCAATCTTGGCGCCCGGGAAGAAGGACATGCTTACGTCATCAAGAATGAGTTTTTCGCCAACGGCCTTGCGGGCCTTGGTCATTGTGTAGATAAATTCCGCCATGGTCTCAAATCTAGTGGGTTGGCGGGCAGATCTCACATTTGCGGCGGACAGCTCAGCCGGATCAGGAGCCCACGAAGCATTTGCCGCTGGCAAGTACCGGAAGGACTGTGACGGTCACCGCACCTTCGCGAACCTGCCCGATGACGCAGTCCTTGCCCTGCAGCACGGCGGCTTCGATGGCGTCCGCCTCCAGCCCGGTGGGTGTGCGGCTTTGCGAGACCTGAAGCGCGGCCGGCGCGATGCCGGCCCCGGTCAGGGCGTCGCTGACCTGGGCAGTGGCAGGTTTCGGCGTTCCCGTGGCCAGTTTGGTCAGGGTATCCGTAACCGTCCGTTTCACCGTTTCGGTGGCGGCGGCAGCTGCGGCCGAAACCGCGCCGCCGGACGTGTTGGCCAGCGGTTCCCCGCCGGCATTACTGCCCGGCGTCGCGGAGTCCTTGGCCTGGACCGGTTGTCCGTCCGCACCGGGACCGGCAGCCGGGGCCGCCGGTGAGGGCCGGTTGCCGCTGCCACCGGCTGCAGGTCCGGTTCCGGACGGAGCAGCGGTGCACCCGGACAGGAGGCAGGCCAGCACTGCACATGCCAGGGCTGCGCCGGCGCGGTTGTACTGCCGTTTACGGGGGATGGGACGCATGGTGTCATTCTGCCATGGGTGATGGGACGGCCCGGCCCGGAAAACGGGCAGTGCACCAGAGCTCCCCTGGGACGCAGTGTCCGTCAAGGGCCTGCGGATGTGGGATGTTGGCGGGCGGACGGGTGTTGGCGGGCGGACGGAGGGCGGCCGGGGGGTGCCGCCATTCCGTCCGCCCGGGACTGGATGGGCAACGCTGATACCTGATACGTGGTTCCTAGACTTCGGCGAGTTCCCCCGTTTCCAGGTCAAGGGAGGCGAGACCGCCGTCGCTGTCCTCAATGACGACGGCGGGGTGGCCGGGATCCCCGGGGTGTTCATCTTCGCGGTCCTCCGGCTCGTCCGGGTCCTGGTCCAGCCCGGGGACGTCATCGGGGGCCGGCGGCTGCTCCACGAGGGAGAGCGCCGGCCTGGAAGCGGTGCGGATAAAGTTTGCCGACCCAAAGGAGAGGTCGTGCCCCACGGCATCGGCGTCAATGATGGCGGAGTGGTACACCCGCCCGTCCTTTTCCCACGTGCGGATCTTCAGTTTGCCCACCACGATGACCGGCTGGCCCTTCCTGATGCTGCACCCCAGGGTTCCCGCCAGCTGGCGGTAGCCCTGCACGGTGAACCAGTTGGTGTGCCCGTCGCCCCAGGTCCTGGATTCGCGGTCGAAGCGGCGGGTGGTGGAACCGATGCGGAAGGAAGCTGTTGCCACTCCCCCTGGCGTGGTGGAACTGGTTATCTCGGTGGCCACGAAGCCCCGGATGGTGATGGTTTCGCTCATGTCTACGTCCTGTCTGGATGGTGGCGCCTTTAGCAGGCATGACCAGCATCGCGCCGGACCACGTCGGGCAGGAGGGACGGGTTTGCCTATGTGGACAACGTCCGGGGGAAAGGCCGGTGTGGAGGATGAGTGGCGGCTGGATGACACCGCCGGCAGCCGGGCAATGTAAACTTTTTGAGGCGCCGGCCTGCAGGCCGGAAGCCAACGCCTCAGTAGCTCAGGGGATAGAGCAGCGGCCTTCTAATCCGCCGGTCGGGGGTTCGATTCCCTCCTGGGGCACCGCAGTGGATGGCGCCCCGGTCTTCGGACCGGGGCGTTGTGCGTGGCGCTACGCGTGCAGCCGGTGCGGCGCTTCCATCAGGGAGCGGATCACGCTTCCGGCTGCCCCCAAAAGGGCGCCCGACTCGCCAACGGCGGACATCGTCACCTGGCTGGATGCATATTTCCCTGGCGCATATTTGTCCAGGCTCGCCAGCAACGGGGCACGCAGCCATGGTTCGAGGACCGCGAAGTGGCCCCCAAGGACCACGGATTCGATGTTGACCACCCGCGCCGTCGAGGCGAGTGCTATCCCCAGGCAGCGTCCCGCACGTTCGACGGCGGAAACAGCCCGGGGCTCCCCGGCCCGCAGCGCCTGCAGCAGGGCGGACATGTCCGCGGAGCGGGAACCCCGATCCAGGGCCAGGCCGGCCGCGGCGAAAATGGCGTCCTGGCCGGCAACGGTCTCCAGGCAGCCGGTCCCGCCGCATGAACAATGCCCGCCGTCGGGGTCAACCACAATGTGCCCCACCTCGCCCGCGTGGCCGTGCGGACCGGTGAATAGCTCTGATCCGATGACTATCCCGCCACCGACGCCCACCTCGCCGGAGACGAAGAGGAAGTTCGACGCCCCGTCCGGCCGGTGCCGCAGTTCGGCGAGGGCTGCGGCGTTGGCTTCATTGAACAGCGCCACTCCAAGGGGAGCTTCGGGCAGCAGCGCCTCCAGGTCCAGGTCCGCATTGACCCAGCCCAGGTTCGGAGCGGTGAGCACCCGCGCCAGGGCCGGGTCAACGAGCCCGGGCACGGCAAGTCCGCCACCCAGGACCTCGACGCCGTGCTCCCCCGCCGTGCTCCTGACCCGGGCGGCCAGGGCTGCGAGCGCGGACAGCACCGGCGCGTCCGGGCTGTTGCGGTTGTCGCGTTCCTCTTCCTCCCGGACGAGGACGGTTCCGGCGAGGTCCACCACTGCCGCGGAGATGTAGTCGACGTTGATTTCCATCCCCATGACCGCCCGGCTGGGGCTGAGTTCCAGACCCACGCCGGGACGGCCCCGCCCCTGCGGGTTGAGGCCGATTTCGCGGACGATCCCTGCGTCAAGGAGGTCCAGCACCAGGCTGGACACTGATGCCTTGGTCAGTCCGGTGGCTCCGGCCAGCTGGGCGCGGCTGGGATGGACGCCTGGCGGAAACTCGGCGATTGCGCCAAGGACCAGTGCCAGGTTGCTGCGCCGGACATCCGCCACGCTTCCGGGGGCTGCGCCTCCGGGTCCCGCCACTGCAGGCGCCGGCATCACCATCACAAACCTCCCCGTCCAAGTTCCGACAGATTTTCCGGCTGTTTTCCAGCCGGGACTCTTGACCCAACCCTACGACGGCTCATATAGTTCAGGCAATAAACTAAAGCTTCGCACCTCCGCGGAGCCCGATCGCAAGGACGCATCATGACTCTTACGCCCACCCCCGCCGACAAATTCACTTTTGGTCTCTGGACCGTCGGCTGGACCGGCGCCGATCCGTTCGGCGTCGCCACCCGTGCCGCGCTGGACCCGGTGGAGGCCGTGCACCGCCTGGCAGAACTGGGCGCGTACGGCATCACGTTCCACGACAACGACCTTGTCCCGTTTGATGCCTCCGCCTCGGAGCGGGACCTGATCCTGAAGAACTTCCGCGCGGCCCTGTCCGAGACCGGGCTGAAAGTTCCCATGGTGACCACCAACCTGTTCAGCCACCCGGTCTTCAAGGACGGCGGCTTCACCTCCAATGACCGCTCGATCCGCCGCTTCGCCCTCTCCAAGGTCCTGCGCAACATCGACCTCGCCGCCGAACTCGGCGCCGAAACCTTTGTCATGTGGGGCGGCCGGGAAGGCAGCGAATACGACGGCTCCAAGGACCTGGCCGCCGCCCTGGACCGGATGAAGGAAGGCGTGGACACCGCCGCCGGCTACATCAAGGACAAGGGCTACAATCTGCGGATCGCGCTTGAGCCCAAGCCCAACGAACCCCGCGGCGACATCTTCTTGCCCACCGTGGGCCACGGCCTGGCCTTCATCGCCCAGCTCGAGCACGGCGACATCGTGGGCTTGAACCCCGAAACCGGCCACGAGCAAATGGCCGGGCTGAACTTCACCCACGGCATCGCCCAGGCCCTGTGGGCCGGCAAGCTCTTCCACATCGACCTCAACGGCCAGCGCGGCATCAAGTACGACCAGGACCTCGTCTTCGGACACGGGGACCTGACCAGCGCCTTCTTCACCGTGGACCTGCTCGAGAACGGCTTCCCCGGCGGCGGCCCTACCTATGACGGCCCCCGGCACTTCGACTACAAGCCCTCCCGCACCGATGGCTACGACGGCGTGTGGGAGTCGGCCAAGGCCAACATGTCCATGTACCTGCTGCTGAAGGAACGCGCCCTGGCCTTCCGCGCCGACCCGCAGGTACAGGAAGCCCTCAAGACCTCCGGCGTCTTCGAACTCGGCGAACCCACCCTCAACGCCGGCGAAACCACCGCCGACCTGCTGGCCGACGCCGCAGCATTCCAGGACTTCGACGCCGACAAGGCAGCCGAACGCTCCTTTGCCTTCGTCCGCCTCAACCAGCTCGCCATCGAACACCTCCTCGGCGCCCACTAGGCCATGGTGCTCGTCGCAGGCATCGACAGCTCCACCCAGTCCTGCAAGGTGGTGATCCGCGACGCGGATTCCGGAGCACTCGTCCGCCAGGGCCGGGCCACGCACCCTGCCGGCAGCGAGGTTCATCCGGACCATTGGTGGACTGCCCTTCAAAAGGCGGCGGCCGACGCCGGCGGGCTGGATGACGTCAGCGCCGTCTCGGTGGGCGGGCAGCAGCACGGCATGGTCTGCCTGGACAGCGACGGTGCCGTCATCCGCCCGGCGCTGCTGTGGAACGACACCCGCAGCGCCGGCGCGGCCGTGGAGCTCATCAAGGATGCCGGCGGCGGCGATCCCGCCGCCGGCGCCGAGTATTGGGCCCGCACCACCGGAACTGTCCCCGTTGCTTCCCTCACGGTGACCAAGCTGCACTGGCTGGCGGAAAACGAACCGGAGAATGCGGCAAAGGTGGCCGCTGTCTGCCTTCCGCACGACTGGCTGACGTGGCGGCTCGCCGGCTTCGGCCCGGGCAGCGGCGCCGAAGGGCTTGCCGCCTTGGCCACAGACCGCTCCGACGCATCAGGCACGGGGTACTACTCGACGGCGGAGGACAACTACCTTCCGGACGTCCTGTCCGCGGCGCTCGGCCACGTTCCTGCCGTCCCCAGGGTTCTTGGCCCGTTGGAGGCGGCCGGGCGGACTCCCGCAGGAAGCGTCCTGGCAGCGGGTGCCGGGGACAACGCGGCCGCCGCGCTTGGCGCAGGGGCGGGGTTGGGCGACGTCGTGATGTCCCTGGGCACATCCGGCACCGTTTTCGCCGTCTCGGAAACACCGGCGGCAGATCCGTCCGGACTGGTGGCGGGGTTTGCCGACGCTGCCGGGCACTACCTGCCGCTGGTCTGCACCTTGAACGCCACCCGGGTCTTTGATGCCACGGCGGCGCTGCTGGGCGTGGACCTGCCGGAGTTCAACCGGCTGGCCCTGTCTGCCGGTTCCGGCGCCGGAGGGCTCACCCTGGTGCCCTACCTTGACGGGGAACGGACACCCAACCTGCCGGACGCCACGGGTACCCTGCACGGCATCACCCGTGCCAACTACACCCCGGCCAACCTGGCGCGCGCCGCCGTCGAAGGCGTGGTCTGCTCCCTGGCCGACGGCCTGGCGGCGCTGCACGCCCAGGGCGTGTCTGCCCGCCGGATCCTCCTGGTGGGCGGGGGCGCCCAATCCACCGCCGTGCAGGAAGTCGCAGCGGCCCTGCTGGGAACACCCGTCACAGTGCCGGAGCCGGGTGAGTATGTTGCCGACGGCGCGGCACGCCAGGCAGCGGCGGCCCTCACCGGACGTTTCCCTGCATGGGCTGCTGGCGCCGTCAACCTTCCACTGGGGAAGGACGACGGCGGCGTGCTGGCCCGGTACCGGCGGTTCGCCTCGCTGTATACCCAGGGCAGCAACAGGTAACAAAGAAACAAAGGGACCCGGACCCGCGGTGGGCATCCACCGCCGGTCCGGGTCCTTTCCATGTGGGGCGCAGGCTCCTGCCAGTCATGTTGGGAACGTGGCAGGAGCCCGCGGTCTTGGGTCAGGTCAGGCGTACGGGAGGACGAGCTCCGCGTAGCGCTCCTTTACCGTGGCCAGGACGGTATTGCCGTCCGTGTCCCAGATCTCCTGATTGAAGATTTCCACTTCGATGTCGCCGGTGTACCCGGCATCCCGCACCCAGGTGCCGATGGTGGCAAAGTCCACCACGCCGTCGCCCATGTAGCCTCGGGACAGCAGCGGATCGGCCGCGATGGGCATGTTGAAGTCGCACACCTGGTAGGAGGCGATGCGGCCCTCCCGGCCGGCCCGCTCGATCTGCGCCTTCAGTTCCGGGTCCCACCAGACGTGGAAGGTATCGACGGCGACCCCCACCGTTGAGGCGTCGAAGGGCGCTGCGAGGTCCAGCGCCTGGCCCAGGGTGGAGATGAGCGCGCGGTCAGCCGCATACATCGGGTGCAGCGGTTCCAGGACCAGGCGTACGCCGTTTTCCTGCGCAAACGGAACCAGGTCGGCGAGCCGGTCGGCGACGCGCTGGCGGGCTGCCACCACGTCCTTCTCCCCCGGGGCCAGGCCGCCGACCACCAGGAAGAGCTCCCTGGTGTCCAGTGCCACGGCTTCCAGGATGGCTGCCTTGTTGTCCGCGAGCGCGGCCGCCTGGCCCTCTGGATCGGGGGCGGTGAGGAATCCGCCGCGGCACAGCGAGGAGACACGCAGCCCGGCGTCCTTGATCAGTCGGGCGGCCTTGTCCAGGCCGGCCTCCTCCACCCGGTCCCGCCACGGTCCGATGGCGGGGATCCCGGCGTTGACGCAGCCCTCGACGACCTGGGCGAGCGTCCACTTCTTGGTGGTGGCACTGTTGATGGAGAGGCGGGAGAGGTCGCTCATACTCCCACCCCGTTGATCCGCAGGTAGTCCGACATCCGGAAGGCTGCCAGCGCCGGGTCCCTGAGCAGGCCGGCCTGGTCGGCGAGTTCGAAGGTCCTGGCCAGGTGGCATACCGAGCGGCCGGAGTGCAGGCCGCCCACCATCTGGAAGCCGGGCTGCTTGCCGTTGAGCCAGGACATGAACGCGATGCCGGTCTTGTAGTAGAACGTGGGGGCGCTGAAGATGTGCTTGCCCAGTTCGCGGGTGGAGTCCAGGATCTCCCGCGCCTTCGCCGGGTTGCCGGCGTCATAGTTCTGCAGGGCCACCGAGGCGGCGGGATAGATCGCCGCGAAGATGCCCAGCAGGGCGTCCGAGTGGTGGCTGCCGTCGCCGTCGATCAGTTCGGGGTAGTTGAAGTCGTCCCCGGTGTAGAGGCGGACGCCCTCGGGCAGTGCCGCCCGCAGGGCAACTTCGTGGCCGGCATCCAGCAGCGAGACCTTGACGCCGTCCACCTTGTCCGCGTGGTCCCTGATGAGGCCCAGGAAGGTTTCGGTGGCGGTTGCGACGTCGTCCGAGCCCCAGTAGCCGGCGAGCGCGGGATCGAACATGGTGCCCAGCCAGTGCAGGATGACCGGCTGGTCCACTTCCTGCAGCAGGGTGGAGTACACCCGCAGGTAGTCCTCCGGGCCGCCGGCGACCCTGGCCAGGGCCCGGGAGGCCATCAGGATGACCTTGGGTCCGGCCTCGGCAACCATGGCAATCTGCTCGCGGTAGGCCTCGAGCACCGCCTGGATGCCTGCTTCGCCGGTGGGCAGTGCAGCGGTGTCCAGCTGGTCGGTTCCGGCGCCGCAGGAGACGAGGTCACGGACGGACTTGCCGGCGGTGGCCGGGTTGTTGGCGGAAACCACGGATGCGGCTTCCACTCCCGTGCGCTTGATGAGCTGCTGCGTCGCTGCCCAGTCCAGGCCCATGCCGCGCTGGGCTGTGTCCATGGCATCGGCGACGCCCAGCCCGTAGGACCACAGTTCGTGGCGGTACGCCATGGTGGCGTCCCAGTCCAGGCGGGCCGGGGCACCGGGCGTATTGTCCGCCAGCACCTCGGGGATGACATGGGCGGCCGCATAGGCGCGCCGTGCAGTCAGGGGCGCAGTGGGCCGGGCCCAGGCGGTGCCGCCCTGAAGGCGGTACTCCCTGGTTCCGCCGTCTTCGGAGGGAAGGATGAGGGACGTCATTAGAGGGTGATCTCCGGGATATCGATGGTGCGGCGTTCGCCGCTGGACTGCAGGCCAAGTTCGGCGAGCTGGACGCCGCGGGCGGCGGACAGCAGGCCGAAGCGGTGCTCGCGGCCGGCCACGACGTCGCGGAGGAACTCTTCCCACTGCAGTTTGAAGCCGTTGTCCAGGTCGGCGTTGGCGGGAACTTCCTGCCACTGGTCCCGGAAGGATTCGGTGACGGGCAGGTCCGGGTTCCATACGGGCTTGGGGGTGTGTGCGCGCTGCTGGGCGACACACTTATTCAGGCCGGCGACGGCGGAACCGTGCGTGCCGTCCACCTGGAATTCCACCAGTTCGTCGCGGTACACGCGCACTGCCCAGGAGGAGTTGATCTGGCCGATGACTTCGTCTCCGGCCGGAGTCTCGAGTTCGAAGATGCCGTAGGAGGCGTCGTCGGCGGTGGCCTTGTATTCCTTGCCGGCCTCGTCCCAGCGGGTGGGGATGTGGGTGGCCGTCTTGGCGTTGACGCTCTTGACCTTGCCGATGATGCCCTCGAGGACGTAGTTCCAGTGGCAGAACATGTCCGTGGTCATGCCACCGCCGTCCTCCTTGCGGTAGTTCCAGGACGGACGCTGGGCTGACTGGATGTCGCCTTCGAAGACCCAGTAACCGAATTCGCCGCGGATGGAAAGGATGCGGCCGAAGAAGCCTTCATCCACCAGGCGGCGGAGCTTGACCAGGCCGGGCAGGTACAGCTTGTCGTGGACAACACCGGCAGTGACGCCGGCTTCCTTGCCGACGCGCGCCAGTTCAATGGCCTCCTCCAGCGTTTCCGCCGTGGGCTTCTCCGTGAAGATGTGCTTGCCGGCCAGCATGGCCTTCTTCAGGGTGGCGGCGCGGAGGCTGGTCATCGAGGCGTCGAACACGACGTCGACAGTGGGGTCGCTGATCACGGCGTCCAGGTCGGTGGACCATTCGGAGACCTTGTGCTTTTCCGCCAGCTCGCGGATCTTGGCCTCGTTGCGGCCCACCAGGATGGGTTCAACCTGGACCCTGGTTCCGTCCTCGAGGGTGAAGCCGCCGGCATCGCGGATGGGCAGGATGGAGCGCAGCAGGTGCTGGCGGTAGCCCATCCGGCCGGTAATGCCGTTCATGGCGATGCGGATCGTTTTGGTTTCGTAGCCCATGTGTCCTCCACGGTGAGTGAGCAATGTACTGAAGGTGTCTGGGAAAGCGCGTTCCCGCTGCTTCAATAATGCACGGCGCGCTTTCCGTTGGCAAGCGCTTTCCGGAAGTAGTTTGAACTGTCATAATGTGCTTAGCCTTTGAGCCCGTACCGACCACCAGGAGATGCAGTGGCTGCAAGTACCCTTACCGAGGTGGCCCGCCTGGCCGGCGTCTCGCCCGCCACCGCTTCCCGCGTGCTGAATGGCTCGGCCCGTAAACCGGGCAAGGACATTGCCGACCGCG
The DNA here is from genome assembly GCF_057747955.1 of Arthrobacter sp. SDR-2R. Lineage (NCBI taxonomy): Bacteria > Bacillati > Actinomycetota > Actinomycetes > Micrococcales > Micrococcaceae > Arthrobacter > Arthrobacter sp. SDR-2R. The sequence continues at coordinate 2,336,376 of NZ_CM173231.1, read as the reverse complement.
TCCGGCAGGCAGCTGAATCGCTGGGCTATATCCCCAACGCCCAGGCGCAGGGCCTGGCGAAATCCAGCTCCGGCCTGATCGGCCTGATTGTGCATGACATTGCCGACCCCTATTTCGCGGCCATCGCCAGGGGCGTGCAGGAAGCCGCCCGGGAACAACGCAAAATGGTGCTGCTCGCCACCACCGGAGGCGGCCCGGCCGAAGAGAAGGAAGCAGTGGCCGCCTTCGCGGCGCGGCGCGCGGACTCCATTGTGATCGCCGGTTCCCGTTCCTGCCGGGAAGAGGACCGGGAGGGCAACGCCGAACTGGCTGCCGAACTTGACCGCTACTGCCGCAACGGCGGCCGGGTTGCCGTGGTGGGACATCCCGTCGTGGGTGCAACCGCTCCGGAGGGGTACCACGTGGTGAAAGTCCCCAACCAGGAGCTGGCCGGGCAGCTCGCCGCCGGGCTTGCGGAAGGCTGGGACGGCGACTTCGTAATCATCGGCGGCCCAGAGGGCCTCCTGACGTCCGATGACCGTGTCCGCGGCTTCCAGGAAGGGTTGGAGCGCGCCGGGCGGCGGCCGGCAGAGGTGCTCCGCACGGCCTTCAACCGGTCCGGTGGATATGAGGCAGGACTTCAACTGGCCGCCAGGATCAAAGCAGCCCAGTCCGGGGACGGGGCTCCACCCAGGCTGTGTATTTTTGCGGTCAATGACGTCATGGCCATCGGCGCCGCAGCAGCCCTGCGGTCCGAGGGGCTGCGGATCCCCCGCGACGCAGCCATCGCCGGCTTTGACGACATTGAAACCCTCCGCGACTTCCGCCCCGCCCTGTCCACTGTCCGGTTGCCCCTGGAAGACATCGGGCGCCTTGCCACCAGGGCCACTGGCCGGAATCCGGCCTACGGCGACGGCGGCGAGGTGGAGGCCGCCGCTCCCGGCGGCATCACCGGAGAGGTAACCCTGCGGCGCAGCACGGAAGCGGCAGCCTGATGGCACCGCGGGGACTTACCGCGGTGGCCGCCCGTTCCGGCGCCGCGGGCCCGCGTCCTGCCATCCTGGTCCTGCCGGGCGGGGGCTATGCCCGCCAGGCAGACCACGAAGCCGAGCCGGTGGCAGAATGGCTTGCCGCCCTGGGGATCCACGCCTTCGTCCTCCGCTACCGGGTGGCCCCGGACCGGCACCCGGCCCCGCTGGAAGACGCCAAGGAAGCCATGCTCCACATCCGGAACGGGGAGCACGGGCTCCCCGTGGACGCGGAGCGCGTCGGCGTCCTGGGATTCTCCGCGGGCGGGCACCTGGCCGCCACCTTGTGCACGGCGGCTGCCACGGGGAAGCCGGACCTCGACAATCCCGCGGCGGTGCCGGATCTTTCGGTGCTGTGCTACCCCGTGGCGTCCCTGACCCACGAAGCCCACCAGGGCTCGGTGGCCAACCTCCTTGGCGACGCACCGCCGTCGGCCCTCCTCACGGCACTCTCGGCGGAGCTGAACGTCACGCCCCGCACACCGCCGGCATTCATTTGGCACACCGCCGACGACGAGGCCGTCCCGGTCAGCAACAGCTTGAACTATGCCAGGGCACTGATTGCTGCCGGCGTTCCGGCGGAACTGCATGTTTTCCCGGAAGGACGGCACGGGCTGGGACTCGCAGCCGGAGAACCAGGGCCCGGGCAATGGACGTCCCTGTGCGCGGCGTGGCTGCAGCGCGCCGGATGGGCCGGCTCCCCGGCGGGCACGGCAGCAGGAAACTGAGACCGGCCCTGCCGGTGGCCGGAAGGGCGGCCTGCTAGGGCAGCGCCCGGATGGTCCAGTCCGCGGAATGTGATGCGCCGGGCTGCAGGTGCACCAGGTCCGTGCCGGAATGCAGTGCATCCGGAGGGCACGTCATGGGCTCAACGGCCAGGCCGAGCCGGTCCGGGCCGGCAGGCTTGTCCCCCGTATGCACCTGGACCCAGGGCCACTCCGCCCCCCATTCCAGTTCCACGCCGGTCCCCGACGGATCCAGCACCCGGACGCGTGCCAGGCCGGCGGCGTCCCGGGAGATGTCCGTGAAGGCGTGGTCGATCTTCACCTTTCCCAGCCGGCGGGGCGAGCGGAAGTCGAAGGCACCTGCGCCCACCTCCCGCATCCCCACGGGAAGCAGCCGGTCCGGCGTGACCTCCAGGTAGGCAGCGGCCGGAAGTTCCAGCGACCAGTCATCCAGCGGGGAGGGCCCGGCCACCAGGTAGGGATGCGGGCACACCCCGTAGGGCGCGGCAACGGGGCCGGCATTGACGGCCAGGACGGTGCTGTGGAGCCCGTCAGCGGAAAGCGAGTAGGTGACACTGAGGTCCAGGTCGGCCGGGTACTCCGGGCCTGACGGGATGCGGCAGCCCAGGACCGCCCGGTCCGCGGCCGCCTCCAGCACCCTCCACGCCTGATGGATGGCCAGGCCGTGCAGCGCGGCGCCGCGTTCGGGTTCGTTGACGGCGGCCGTGTACGGTTTCCCGGCATAGGTGTAGGTGCCGTCGGCCAGCCGGTTGGGCCAGGGCGCGCAGATGACGCCGCGGTAGTCAGGCACGGGGCCTTCGGGCCCGAAGCCCACCACCAGGTTCCGGTTCCCGTGGCGCAGTTCGCGGAGCGCCCCGCCGCGCCGGGTGACGACGGCGGAGTAGGGTCCGTGGGCGAGGTGGATCTCGGTGCCGGGCATGGATTCCCCCAGGTTCTGATTGTGTTAGCGCTCACCAGCGTACCCCACCCCGGCCCTTGGCGGGTGGCTAAAGTTGGCCCCATGGACACCGCCGCCGACCAGGAGCTCATCGCCGCCGTCAAAGGCGCGCTCCGGGAACTCGCCAACCCGGAGCGTGCCACCGGCGCCCAGGCCTACATGAGGTCAGCGATTCCCTCGCTGGGCGTCCGGGTTCCGGACGTGCGGCGGATCGCGGCCCGGGCTGCGGCTGACTTTCCGCCCGCCTCTGCCGGGCAACTGCGCGCCACCGTACTGGAGCTCTGGCGCACCTCCACCTTCCGGGAGGAACGGTATGCGGCCATAGACCTGACCGGGCACCGGCTGGTGGCCCAGGACCTGGACATGCTGCCCGTCTACGAGGAGATCATCCGCACCGGCGCCTGGTGGGATTTCGCGGATGGCGTGTCCGGCCGGATCTGCGGGCTGCTGCAGGCGCACCGGGCCCCGGTGTCGGCAACCCTGAGGCTGTGGAGCCACGACCCCGACCGTTGGATCCGCAGGGCCTCCATCACGTCGCAACTGCGTGCGAAGAAGGACACTGACACCGCGTTGCTGGCGGCCGTCATTGAGCCGAACCTGGCGGACCGGGAGTTCTTCATCCGGAAGGCGATCGGCTGGGCCCTGCGCGAATATGGCAAGACGGCGCCAAAGTGGGTGGAAGCCTTCGTCGCCCGGCAGGGACCCGCCATGAGCGCGTTGTCACGCAGGGAGGCCCTGCGCGGGATCGCCGCCGTACCGGCGCCGCAGTAGTGCGCCTGGCAGATGGGCGTACGGCTAGATCACGGGACGTTCGACGACGGGCTCGTGCGTTTTGCGGAACAGCCTGCGGGTGCCGGGGTCCCAGAAGATCAGGTACAGGGCGAACAGGAGAGCCGTCAGCGCCGCGGCGATCCGTGCCAGGGCAAGGGCGAAGCCCAGATCCTGGGTCTGCAGGTAGGGGAAGACGTCCAGCTGGTCCGAAATGGCGTAGATCATGAAGAACGACACCACGAAGTACAGGGCCTTGACCTGCCAGTCATTGCGGATCCCGGTCACGGCGAAGAGCGGGATCAGCCAGACGACATACCAGGACTGGATGATGGGGGCCAGCAGCACCACGGCGGCGAAACCGAGGGCCAGCCGGCGCATCAGCCGGTCGTAGTCCCCCTTGAGGATCTGCCAGGCGACGATGCCCACGGCAAGCAGCTTCCCGGCGTCGAACACCCAGCCCGCCGGCACCGACCCGTCCAGGCCGAACGCGTTGGCCAGCGATCCCACCACCATGCCGATCAGCCCCACCGGGGCATACCAGATGGAGATGCTGCCGGGAGCGGACAGCCCGTTGATCCAGCCGAAGCCGAATCCGTTGACCAGGCTCATCGCGGCCAGGAGCGCGAGGCTGATGCCGGCCGTCAACGCCCAGAAGGCAGCCTTCCGCAGCCAGCCAGCATTCTTCCCTGCCCAGAGGAGGCCGATGAACGGCAGGAAGACGATGGTGATGGGCTTGACGGCGATGGACAGGGTCACGATCACAATGCCGAGGATTTCCCGGCGGGTGGCGGAGTAGTACAGCCCCGCCAGGGCCAGCCCGATCATCAGGGAGTCGTTGTGCACGCTGGCGATGAAGTTGGTCAGGAAAAGCGGGTTCGCCACGGTCAGCCAGAGGGCACGGTGCGGGTTGACGCCGTGAAGTTCCGCGAGCCGGGGCACGTAGATGACGCACAGGACCACGCCGGCCACCGCCACCAGCCGGAACAGCATGACGCAGGCCTCCGGCTGGACGTTGGTGGCCCAGACGACAAATTGTTCAATCCACAGGAACAGCTGGCCGTAGGGAACCGGGGCTTCGGTCCACATCTTGTCCGCGCCGAGCTGGAAGTAGTTGGACAGGGCGGAGATGCCGTTTTCGTAGGGGTTGAAGCCCTCCACCATCAGCCGCCCCTGCCCGATATAGGCGTAGACGTCACGGCTGAAGAGCGGCACGCTGAACATCATGGGAAGCCCCCACGCCGCAAGCGCGGCCAGGGTGGCCCGCCGCGCCTGCGGTCCCCACACCCGGACCTTCTGGCCAAGGCGCAGCCAGGCGCGCACCAGCAGCATGCCCCCCACCGCCACCAGGACGATGGACAGGGCCACGCCGGGGGCTTCAGTGCGCATCCAGATAAACAGGGGCATGCGGCGCAGTTCCGATACCGGGGCCAGCCAGCCCACGCCGAAGGATCCGAACAGCATGAACACGGACCCCAGGAAACCGACAAGCAGTGGCGAGCGCGGATTGTCCACCTCGGCACTGCCCGTTCCAGCACTGCCGGCCGCCGCCATCTCCCCCGTTGCGGGCACAGGCGCCGTCATCTCAGGATTGTCCAATCTTCTTGCGTTTCCGCGGTTTGCCCGGCGCGCCGCACGGGCCGGCCAGGACATGGTTCAGGGCGGAAGGGCGACCCGCCGCGTACCCGAAATCCTAGCATCGGCAGGGGGTCCGGGAGTGTAACGGTAGGCTGGTCCGGTGCCTATATCTAACGAACGAATCGTCTGGATCGACTGCGAAATGACCGGTCTGGACATCAAGAACGACGCCCTCATCGAGGTGGCAGCCCTGGTCACCGATTCGGAACTGAACATCCTGGGTGACGGCGTTGACGTGGTCATCAAACCCGACGACGCCGCGGTTGCACAGATGTCCGACTTCGTCCGGGACATGCACACCAAGTCGGGGCTGCTGGCGGAACTTCCGCACGGCAAGACGATGGCAGAAGCCGAGGCCGCGGTAATGGAGTACATCTCCGCCTGGGTTCCGGATCCACGCAAGGCGCCGCTGGGCGGCAACTCGGTGGGCACGGACCGCGTGTTCCTGTCGCGGGACATGCCCGCCGTGGTGGAACATCTCCACTACCGGGTCATCGACGTCAGCACCATCAAGGAGTTGTCGCGCCGCTGGTACGCGCGTGCCTACTTCCAGTCACCGGCCAAAAAGGGTGGACACCGCGCACTCGGGGACATCAAGGATTCGATCGATGAACTGCGGTACTACCGCGAAGCCGTCTTCGTCCCCGCGCCCGGACCTGACAGCGCCACCGCCCAGAAGATCGCCCAGGGAATCACCACCGGCGGGTCCGCCGGGCAGTCCGGGGAGTAATCTGCGCCACGTTTCGGTGAAATTTGGCGAAAATCGCTAAAAGTGGACAAAGCACTCCTTCCGAACAGGTAAGCTATTTGAGTTGCGTTTCCAGGGAGCCGCTAAGGCGGATTTCACTTGAAGCACATGGTGGGCGTAGCTCAGTTGGCAGAGCGCCTGGTTGTGGTCCAGGAGGTCGCGGGTTCAACCCCCGTCGCTCACCCTCACGGGGCGGCACATGCAGCCGTCAACATGGGAGGCCGCACCGGATATCCGGTGCGGCCTCCTTTGTTGTGCCCCACCGGGGGTACGCGCAGGAAAACCGGGGACACCGCGAAAGCCGAGGGACAACTGATATGACCGTTCTGCCAATCACCATCTGGGGCGAGCCTGTCCTGCACCGGCGCGCGGCCGAGGTGGAGGTTTTCGACGACGAACTGCGAACCCTCATTGCCGACATGTTCGAAACCAACGAAGCCGCGCATGGCGTGGGCCTCGCCGCCCCGCAGATCGGCGTGGGCAAGAGAATCTTCGTTTACAAGTACGCCAACGACGATGGCGCTCCCCCAAGCGGTGTACTGGTGAATCCCGTGCTGACACTGTCCAAGGTCTCCGGCGCGGCGCCCGACCCCGACGAGGAGGAGGAGGGCTGCCTTTCCTTCCCCGGTGAGCAGTATCCGCTCAAGCGGGCCGAATGGGCCCGGGTGGAGGGGTTCGACGGCTTTGGAAACCCGGTGAAGTTTGAGGCAACGGGCTGGTTCGCCCGGGTAATCCAGCACGAATACGACCACCTGGACGGAAAGCTGTATGTCAACCGGCTGATTGACCGCTATTCCCGCAAAGCCAGGAAGCAGGCGAAGAAAAACGGGTGGGGCGTGCCGGGGTTGACGTGGATGCCCGGCGTGGACCCGGATCCGTTCGGCCACTGACAAGTTCGGCCACTCATCCCTTCCGGTCCCCGTCAGCGGGCAGTGATGGTTTCCTGCCGGGGGCAGGAGCCGAGGACACGCTTCATGGCGTCCTTCTCGGCAGCCGTCACCCACAGGCCGTAGGCGGCCTTCACAGAGATCTGGCGGGCCACGTAATGGCAGCGCAGTGCGGTGTTCTTCGGCAGCCACGTGGCGGCGTCCGCTGCGCTCTTCTGCTGGTTGGCAGCGCCGTCCGCGGCAATCAGGTTCAGGGGGTCGTTTGCCAGGCTCTGGCGTTCCTTGGGCGCCAGGCCCTGGGCCCCCTTCTGCCAGGCATCCCCGAGCGCCACCACATGGTCGATCTGGACAGCCCGGCTGCTGTCTGAACCGCGCTGGAAGTCCACGTCCTGGCCTGTATAGGGTTCCCGGAAGTGACCGGCCGTTACCTTGCAGGTGGAGCCTTCGGCGAACACCACGCCGGCAAGGTCCCGTCGCAGGATGTCATTGCGGGTATCGCAGCCGTTCCTGTCGACATCCAGCCACGCCGGGCCGAAGGCCTCGCGGCTGTAGCCGGTGTTCGGTGCCCGGCCCTTCACGGCGAGGCCGTCGAGTGCAGAGAGGGCACTGCCCGCCGGTACGGGGTTTGGTTCCTGCACCGGTTTCATCCACTGGGCATCGAAGACCGGCGCCTCGGTCGGGCCCTCCGGCGCCGGCCCTGCGGCTGCAAACTGTCCTGCGGTGAAGAACCACGACAGGGCAGCGACGATGCATACTGCGGCCGTTGCCAGCAGCGCCCAGGCCTGCCGGGAACGGCGGCGTGCGCGGCGGTAGGCAGCCCAGTGGACGGTCAAGGCGTCGACGCCGGAAGGGGAAAGTCAGGCACCCCAAGAGCCTAGGACAAAGGGCACCCCAAGCCGGTGATATCCACACTGTTGAGGACGAGTGATGGCTCACACGGCCGGCGCGGCCGCCTCTGGGCTACTGCTCCCTGGTGACCCTTCGAAGGTCTTCCTCGGCAATGGCCAGCAGTCCCTCGAGCTGGCGCACGCGGTCCTGGCTGACATCCCCGGCCGCGTGTGCGGCGCGGGCGCGTTCAAGCAGCCGCACTGCTTCCTTGTGGTTCGACTTGGCCACGTCCAGGGCGTGTTCGAGGGTGGTGTCGTGCTGAAGAGTCGATTCGTTGTCCATGCCACCAGTGTGGTCCCCTTTCCCGGCTGATTCCAGAGAACCAGCCGGGAATTCGCTGGACGTGGCGGACAGGGTCAGACCGCGATGGCGGCCAGGGCGGCGGCGCTTTCCTTGGCGGGGAACGACGGCGGGTTCACGCCGGCCATTTCCTCCATAACGCGCACCACCTGGCAGCTGTAGCCAAATTCGTTGTCGTACCAGACGTAGAGGACCAGGTTCTTGTCCGTGGAGACCGTAGCGAGTCCATCAACAATGCCGGCGCGGCGGGAGCCGACAAAGTCGGTGGAGACAACCTCGGGTGAGTCGATGTAGTCGATCTGCTTGCGGAGGTCCGAGTGCAGCGACATTTCACGGAGGTAGTTGTTGACCTCGTCCTTGGTGGTGCCGTTTTCCAGGCTGAGGTTCAGGATGGCCAGCGATACGTCCGGGGTGGGGACGCGGATGGAGCTGCCGGTCAGCTTTCCGAGCAGTTCGGGCAGGGCTTTGGCCACTGCCTTGGCGGCGCCGGTTTCGGTGATGACCATGTTCAGGGCTGCAGAGCGGCCGCGGCGGTCGCCCTTGTGGAAGTTGTCGATCAGGTTCTGGTCGTTGGTGAAGGAGTGGACGGTTTCCACGTGCCCTTGCACCACGCCGAACTTGTCGTTGATGGCCTTCAGCACGGGGGTGATGGCGTTGGTGGTGCAGGACGCCGCGGAGACGATCCGGTCCGAGTCTGTGATGTCCCGGTGGTTGATGCCGTGGACGATGTTCTTCAGCTCTCCCTTGCCCGGTGCGGTCAGGAGGACCCGCGCCACGCCCTTGCTCTGCAGGTGCTGGGAAAGTCCCTCGGCGTCGCGCCAGCGGCCGGTGTTGTCCACCACCAGGGCATCCTTGATGCCGTAGGCGGTGTAATCGATGGTGGCGGGGTCGTTGGAGTAGATGACCTGGATCTGCACGCCGTTGGCGGTGATGGTGTTGGCGTCCTCGTCGATCCGGATGGTGCCCTCGAAGGACCCGTGGACGGAGTCGCGGCGCAGCAGGCTGGCGCGCTTGGAGAGGTCGTTGTCGGAGCCGCGGCGCACCACGATGGCGCGCAGGCGCAGTCCGTGGCCGCCACCGGCCTTTTCGATGAGGAGGCGGGCCAGGAGCCGGCCGATGCGGCCAAAGCCGTAGAGCACGACGTCGGTGCTGGTGCGGTCATCGCCGCCCCGCTTGCCAACGATTTCGGCGAGCTCAGCGCGGAGGAACTCCTCCAGGGTGGCGCCGTTGCCTTCTTCCTTGAACTTCTGGTTCAGGCGGGCGATGTCGATCGCGGCAGCGCCCAGCTCCAGTCCGGCCAGCGTGTTCAGCAGGGGCGCGGTGTCCTCGAGGAGCAGTTCGTCCTTGCTCATCCGGCGTGCAAAGCGGTGCGCCTTGAGGATGTTCATGGTGGACTTGTTGATCAGGCTCCGGCCGTGGATGCTGGTGACCACGTTGTTTTCGCGGTACAGCCTGCCGATCACCGGGATCATGGCCTCGGCGAGGGCCTCCCGGCCCATCCACGTATCAAGACAAGAATCAGACGTCTGGCTCACAGAAATACCTTCCTCGGTTCAGCCGTGTACGTCCTCGTACACAGATGTAGGCCACCTGATGATGTCCAGGGGCACCCGCGCCTGCAGGGATGGCCCCCAGGCGCCTGGATCGCGTGCAAAGAAAAACCGCCGGTTGCGAACGCAACTTTCGGCGGTAGAACTCCTGCGTCCGGGATCCATTCTAATTTGGCCCGCCGCCGGGAACACGCTTGCGCTGCGTGAAATCACTCACATGGCCGGGATGCCCCGCAGCCGTGGTGTTGCCGGACTCAGTTGTGGACGGCTGAGTAGAGGTTCAGGCTGGCGGAAAAGACAAGCCAGGAAAAGTACGGCAGCACCAGGAGGCCGGCGGCGGCGTCCACCGGCCCGAAGCGCAGGATCAGGAATACCAAGGTTCCGGCGAGTGCGCAGATAACCCCGAACGCAGCCCAGAGAGCGGCAGCTCCGAGCATTGGGTACAGGGCAAAAAAGGCCGCCGGCCACGCCGCGTTGAGCAGCAGCTGGACAATGTAGCCTGCACGGGTGCTCCCGGTCAGGCCGCCCTTGCGCCAGACCAGCCACGCGGCTGCCGCCACGCCGGTGTACAGCGCCATCCAGGTGCTCCGGAACATCCACGGCGGCGGCATCCACGGCGCCTTCACCGAACCGGCGTACCACCCGTTGGAATTCAGGATGATGGGAACCGAAGCGATGACCCACGCCGCGGCGGACAGCGCCAGGAACCCGCCAAGCGCAACGACCTGGGAACGGATGCCGGGGACGCCGGCCCGGGCGGCGGGACGGGGATCAGGAATAACGGGCACGGTCCAGCATCCCCAACGCATCGCCCTAGGTCAAACGCGGAATGTGGATGGGACAGCCGGTACGCCGGGTTCTGTTCTCCCCTGCCGTTACCGGAAAGGGAGCGACGGCCATCCATCTACGAGTACCGTTGCCGGCACCCTCCAGCGGCCTACCCGGACACTCGGGCGGGCAGCCCTCGAACGTGTCCTGTCTGGCCTTGCTCCGGGTGGGGTTTACCTAGCCTTCCCGGTCACCCGGGAAGCTGGTGGTCTCTTACACCACCGTTTCACCCTTACCTGCCCTTCCCGGCCAAAGCCGGCAATGGAGGCGGTCTGTTTTCTGTGGCACTGGCCTGCGGGTTACCCCGAGTGGGCGTTACCCACCACCCTGCCCTGCGGAGCCCGGACGTTCCTCGAGCCACTTGCGTGACGCGCGGCCGCCTGGCTGTCCCATCCGCCGTCCAGTCTACCGGCGCCGCCACCCGCTTTTGCGCCGGTAGGATCGGACGGTGCTGATTCTGCTTCCCCCTTCCGAAGGCAAGACACCCGCGCTCCGGGGACCCGCCGTCGACTGGTCCACGCTCGGCTTTCCGGAATTGAACCCCTACCGCGCCAAGGTCCTCGAAGCGCTGGGAACCGTCAGTGCCCACCAGGACGCCCTCGCCCTGCTGGGCGTGGGCGCATCACTGCGTGAGGACGTGGAACGCAATACGCGCCTGGGCGCCGAGCCGGCAGCGCCCGCACACAGCATCTATTCCGGCGTCCTGTACGACGCCCTTGGCTATCGGAGCCTGACACCGGCCCAGCGGCGCAAGGCGGACGCGTCCGTCCTGGTGATCTCGGCCCTGTGGGGTGCCCTTCGCTTCGGCGACAGCGTCCCCGCCTACCGGCTCTCCATGGGCACGGCACTGCCCGACGTCGGCAGGCTGGCCCCGTTCTGGAAGACGCAGCTTGGCGAAACCCTGGGCAGCGCCGCCCGGGGGCACCTGGTGGTGGACTGCCGGTCCAGCACCTATGCAGCCGCCTGGGCACCGCCGCCGGAACAGACCGTGGCGGTCAACGTCTTCACCGAAACAGGTGGGGTCCGCAAAGTGGTGAGCCACTTCGCCAAGCACACCCGGGGGGAACTGGCGCGGCACCTGCTGGTACGGCGCGGTAAAGCCCCGGCGGCGCCATCGGACCTTTTGAAGGCTGCCCGCGAGAAGTGGGACGCAGAACTGGTGCCGGGCACGGCCCGCAGGCCGCACGCCCTGAACATCATCCTGCCGGGCTGATCCGGCCGGTCAGGACCACTCGTCCGAGCGGACCAGGATGGCGCCGGAGTCCGGGCAGAACACGATGTCGTCCGCGGCCGAAGCCTTGATCTCCGCGAGGTCGCCGGGGCTGAGCTTCATGCCGGAGGCTTCGGAGGTGCCGTGGAACAGCCGGGCCGCGCCCACTCCGCGCTTGGCAAGCGTCTTTTCATAAACCGCCAGCATGCCCGCCTCCAGGCCTGCAGCGAATGCGGCGCGCTGCGCGCGAAGCCCTGCCGCTTCCGTTTCCACCTCCGCGAGGGCCGCGTCAAGTTCGGCCCGGATGGTGGCAAAGGAGCCCTGGATGTCGTCGACAATCTGCTGCTGCGCCGCCTGCCGTTCCCGCAGGCTGTCCAGCCGCTCCATGACCTCCAGCTCCACGTCCTCAAGGTCGGAGCGCCGCTTGTTGAGCGAGGCGATGTCTTTTTGCAGTGCAACCAGGTCCTTGGAAAGGCCGGTGCCGCTGTTGAGCCTGGCCTCGTCGCGTTCGATCCGTGAAGCAACCTGTTCGACGTCGGCTTCCGCCCGCTTAAGCGCGGCCTCGGCATCGTGCACGGCCACCTTGGCTGCTCCCAGTTCACCGTTGGCGACAGAGAGCGCGGCTTCGAGGTCCTTGATGCGGGGATCGTCTTCCAGCGTGCGGCGGCGGTTGGTGAGGCCCTTCAGCCGGGCGTCCAGCCCCTGCAGTTCAAGCAACTTCAACTGTTCCGCCGGTGCTGCCTTGGCCACTGTTACCTCCGATAAATCCCTTCCGGCCGTGGCCGGGCACCGAACCGGCGCTTCCTAGACTCTAGCGCGTGGCCCCGCTTCCCTGCCTCGCGCTATCCCGGGCTGCTGCCTAGCCCGGCGTGAGGATGAAGTCCCAGGGGTCGCTGTTGGTGGTGCTGACCTGGATCTCCACCTCATGTCCCTGGTCAGCCAGGACGTTGCCCAGGGCGGCCGCGGCCGCAGGCAGCCAAAGCCATTCACTGGCGAAGTGCGACACGTCCACCAGGTACGGCCGTCCGTTGAGGGCGGCTTCGCGTGCCTCGGATGCCGGGTGGTGGCGAAGGTCCGCGGTGACGTAGACGTCGGCGTTGCTGGCGCGCACCTCATTGAACAGCGAATCGCCGGCACCGCCGCACACCGCGATGCGCCGCACCAGTCCGTCCTTGTCGCCGGAGACCCGCACTCCCCCGGCCACTGACGGAAGAATTCCAAACACCCGGGCCGCGAAGTCGCCCAGGCTCATGGCATCCGCCAGGTCGCCCACGCGGCCAATGCCTTCCTCCGGGAGCCCGTTGGCTGCCACCGTGAGCGGGGCGACGTCCTGGAGCCCCAGGGCGTCGGCCAGGACATCGGAAACGCCTCCGACGGCGGAGTCGCCATTGGTGTGCACGGTCAGCAGTGCCGTTCCCGACTCGATGAGCCGGTGGACTGCCCGGCCCTTCGCCGACGTGGCGGCGACCGACGTGACGCCCTTCAGCAGGAGGGGGTGGTGGGTGATGAGCAGTTCGGCTCCCCACTCAACGGCTTCCTCGATGACCTCCAGCGTGGGATCAACCGCAAACATCACCTTGGTGACGGCGGCGGACGGGTGGCCTGCCACGAGCCCTACCTCGTCCCAGTTTTCCGCCAGGGACTCCGGCCACAGTTCCTCAACTGCCAGGAGCAGTTCGGCCAAAGTGGGAGCGTCCGCGGAACCGGCCGGAGCCGGCGTGTCGGAGGAGGCTTCGCCGTCGTGATCTGCCTGGCCGGTAACGTCGGTGTCCACAGGTTCCATAGTCTTAGTTTTACCCCATCGGCTTGCGGCCGCCGCAGTTTGCGGCATGGCGCGGGGCCGGCAGGGAATGATCCCGGGCCGTCAACCATTGAAGAGGTCATGAAAACTTTTGTTCTTGGCGGAGGTTGCTTCTGGTGCCTTGACGCCGTCTACCAGAAGACACGGGGTGTCACCTCGGTGGTGTCCGGCTACACCGGCGGGCACGATCCCCATCCGGACTACTACTCGGTCTGCAGTGGAACCACTGGCCACGCGGAGGTGGTGGCGGTGACCTTCGACGAGGAGGTTATCCCCGCGGAAGTTGTCCTTGACATGTTCTTCGCCCTTCATGACCCCACCACGCTGAACCGGCAGGGATACGACGTGGGCACCCAGTACCGTTCCTCGATGTTCTACGAGACCACGGAGGAGAAGATCCTGTTCGAGGAAGCCATCGAACGCAACCAGGCGCTGTGGCCGCATCCCATTGTCACCGAGGTCAGCCGCCTGCCGCGGTTCCACGTGGCGGAGGAATTCCATCAGGATTACTACGCCAAACACCCGGAGCAGGGGTATTGCCAGGTGATCATCAACCCCAAGCTGGCCAAGGCCCGGAAATATTACTCTGCATGGCTTAACGCTTAGCCTCCGTTACGCGGCCTCGTTAGGCTGACCTCAGTATTCACCCCTTAGAGATAGGCGTATGTACATGGCACGGATCTATGACGATGTGACGCAACTGGTGGGCGGGACCCCACTGGTCCGGCTGAACCGGCTCAGCGAGGGGCTGGACGCCACCGTTGCCGTGAAGCTGGAGTTCTACAACCCGGCCAACAGCGTCAAGGACCGCATCGGCGTTGCCATCATCGACGCCGCGGAAAAATCGGGCGCCCTGAAGCCCGGCGGCACCATCGTCGAAGGCACCTCCGGCAACACGGGCATCGCCCTCGCCATGGTGGGTGCCGCCCGCGGGTACAAGGTCATCCTCACCATGCCTGAGACCATGTCCACCGAGCGCCGGGTCATGCTGCGCGCCTTCGGTGCCGAGATCGTCCTGACCCCGGGGTCCGAGGGCATGCGCGGAGCCGTGGAAAAGGCCCAGGAAATCGTGGCCAACACCGAGAACTCCATTTGGGCCCAGCAGTTCGCCAACGAAGCCAACCCGGAGATCCACCGCAGGACCACCGCCGAGGAAGTCTGGGAAGACACCGACGGAGGCGTGGACATCTTCGTGGCCGGCGTTGGCACCGGTGGAACCATCACCGGCGTCGGGCAAGTCCTGAAGGAACGCAAGCCCGGCGTACAGATCGTGGCGGTGGAACCCAAGGACTCCCCCATCCTGAACGGCGGCGCCCCCGGCCCGCACAAGATCCAGGGACTGGGCGCCAACTTCATCCCGGAGCTGCTGGACACCAACGTCTACGACGAGGTTATTGACGCGAACCTGGAGGACTCGGTCCGCGTTGCGCGCGAACTGGGCATCAAGGAAGGCATCCTGGGCGGCATCTCCTCCGGCGCCATCGTCTGGGCCGCGCTGGAACTGGCCAAGCGTCCGGAAAATGCCGGCAAGCTGATCGTGGCGGTCGTTTGCGACTTCGGTGAGCGTTACATCTCCACCGTGCTCTATGACGACATCCGCGGCTGATCAGCCCGCCATCCGCCCGTTTCCTGTAGAAAGAACTTTGTGGGCTTTTTCGCAAGACTGAAGGAAGACCTCGACGCCGCCCGGTCCCACGACCCGGCGGCTCGAGGTTCTTTTGAGAACTTTTTCGCCTATTCCGGCCTGCATGCCATCTGGATCCACCGGCTGACGCACCGCATGTGGCAGAACCCGTCGCTTCGCTTCCCGGCGCGCCTGCTGTCCCAGCTGGGCCGGTCCTGGACCGGTATTGAGATCCATCCGGGTGCCACGATCGGACGTCGTTTCTTCATTGACCATGGCATGGGTGTGGTCATTGGCGAGACAGCCGAGATCGGCGAGGACGTGATGATCTATCACGGCGTCACGCTCGGTGGGCGCTCACTTGCCCGGATCAAACGCCACCCCACCATCGGTGACCGGGTCACCATCGGTGCCGGAGCCAAAATCCTGGGGCCCATCACCATCGGCCGGGACAGTGCCGTGGGCGCCAACGCCGTGGTAGTGAAGGATGCGCCGCCGGAATCGATCGTTACCGGTGTTCCGGCCAAATGGAGGCACCGGGACGCGCAGCGGGAAACCAAGCCCGCCGTCGATCCGGCCGAATACGACATCGAGTACCGGATCTAGAAGTACCAGGCACAGCAAAAGGCGGGCAGTTTCCCGGAGAACCGGGAAACTGCCCGCCTTTGTCATGCGGCGGCAGCTGCTAGTGGGTGTCCACCGCTTCAACTTCGGACTTGTCCTCGCCCCAGAGGGTGTGGAAGGTTCCCTCGGTGTCGATGCGGCCGTAGGTGTGTGCACCGAAGAGGTCGCGCTGGCCCTGGATCAGGGCGGCGGCCACGCGCTTGCGGCGCAGGCCGTCGTAGTACGCCAGCGATGAGGAGAACACCGGCACCGGGATGCCGAGCTGGACGGCGGTGGCAACAACGCGGCGCCACGCCGGCAGGGCGTCTGCAATGGCCTTGGTGAATGCCGGGGCGAACAGCAGGTTGGCCGGCTTCTGGTCCGCGGCGTAGGCCTTGGTGATGTCCTTGAGGAGCTCGGCGCGGATGATGCAGCCGGCGCGCCACAGGGAGGCGATCTCGTCCAGCTTCAGTTCCCAGCCGTATTCCTTGGCGGCCGAGGTCAGCATGTCCAGGCCCTGGGCGTAGGAGACCAGCTTGGACGCGTAGAGCGCCTGGCGGACGTCCTCAACGAAGCTTTCCGGGATCTCGACGTCGGCCTCGTTGCCTGCCAGCAGTTCCTGGCCCAGCCTGCGCTGCCCGGCCTGGGAGGAGAGGGCGCGGGCGAAGACGGATTCGGCGATGCCGGACACCGGCGAGCCGAGTTCCAGGGCGGAAATGACGGTCCAGCGGCCCGTACCCTTCTGGCCGGCGGCGTCGACGACGACGTCAACGAACGGCTTGCCGGTCTTGGCGTCCACGTGGCCCAGGACCTCGGCGGAAATCTCGATCAGGAAGGATGAAAGCTCCCCCTTGTTCCATTCGGTGAAGATCTTGGCCTGTTCGGCGGGCTCGATGCCGGCACCGGAGCGGAGCAGGTCGAAGGCCTCGCCGATAACCTGCATGTCGGCGTATTCGATGCCGTTGTGGACCATCTTGACGAAGTGGCCGGCGCCGTCGGTGCCGATCCAGGCGCAGCAGGGCTCGCCGTCGACCTTCGCGGAAATCTTCTCCAGCAGCGGGCCGAGGGCCTTGTAGGACTCCTTGGAACCGCCGGGCATGATGGACGGGCCGTTCAGTGCACCCTCTTCGCCGCCGGACACACCGACGCCCACGAAGTGCAGGTCCTTCTTGGCCAGTGCGGCTTCCCGGCGGCGGGTGTCCTCGTAGTGGGAGTTGCCGGCGTCGATGATGATGTCGCCCGGCTCCAGGAGCGGCTCCAGCTGCTCAATGACGGAATCGACCGGCTTGCCGGCCTTGACCATGATGAGCACCCGGCGGGGCTTTTCCAGGGAATCAACAAGTTCCTGGAGGGTCTCGGTCCGGACGAAGTCGCCTTCGGAGCCGTGCTTCTCCAGCAGCGCGTCGGTCTTCTCCACCGACCTGTTGTGCAGGGCAACCGTGAACCCGTTGCGGGCCAGGTTGCGGGCCAGGTTGGCGCCCATGACGGCGAGGCCGGTGACACCGATGTGTGCTGCAGACATCAATAACTCCAATTCATTGTTTGCCCCGGTTGCCGGCTTCCGCAGGCGGGAAGACACCGGGGCAGATCAGGGGGTCGGAATAAAGCATATATATTCTCGCTGTGACGCGAAAGTAACAGCTGCGTAATGGAACCATTGTTTCGGTGCCGGTTCAGGTTGGCCACCCTGCGAACCACCGCGGCAGCGGGCGCACGCACAACCGGGCGTCGGCCAGCAACTAGGCTTAGCAGCATGACCAGCAGCCTCCACCACCGTGCCATCGACAACCTGGGCACCCGGATTATCTCGGGGGATCTCCCGGCGGGCCACGTCATGCTGGCGGAGCAGTTGGAGGATGAACTGAAAGTGTCCCGCTCGGTGATCCGGGAAGCGGTGCGGGTCCTGCAGTCGCTGGGGCTGGTGGAAACCACCAAGCGGGTGGGCATCCGTGTGCTGCCGGCAAGCCGTTGGAATCCTTTCGATCCCCAGGTGATCCGGTGGCGGCTGGCAAGCGACGCACGCGGCGCGCAGCTCCGCTCCCTCGCCGAACTGCGCGCCGCGGTGGAACCCGCGGCCGCCGAACTGGCGGCACAGAATGCCCCTGCACCGCTGCGGATGGAGCTCGTGGACGTTGCCCGTGCAATGCGGGAGGCCGGCAACAACGGCGAAGTTGCACGCTTCCTGGAACTGGACATCCGGTTCCACTCCCTGCTGCTCTCCGGCTCGGGCAACGAGATGTTCGCCAACCTCATGGGCCAGGTGGCCGAGACCCTGACAGGCCGCACCGTTCATGGCCTGATGCCCGACCACCCGCACCAGGCCGCCCTCCAGTGGCACGAGGATGTGGCGCAAGCGATTGCCAGGGGCGATGCCGCGTCCGCGCGCGAAGCCTCTGACCGGATCATGCGGCGCACCATGTCCCAGATGGCCGACACCTGGACGGAACAGCCACGGGTGTTTATCCCCGTTCGACAGTAGCTTCGCTCCGGGGGCCGAAGCTGAGGAGGACTTTTCCGGATTCGGCGGAGTTGCGGGCCATGGTGAAGGCTTCCAGTGCGTTGTCCACGGGGTATTCGTGGGTGATGACGGGCTCGATGTGCAGGGTCCTGTCGGTGAGGGCGGCGATGACGTTATCGATCTCGTCGTTGAACCGGAAGGAGCCTTTGAGGTCGAGTTCGCGGGTGATGGCCAGGGAGATCAGTACCGGCTGCGGCCCGGTGGGCAGCAGGCCCACCATCACCACGGTGCCGCCGCGGGCCGCGCCCTGGATGGCGGAGGCCAGGCCGTGGTGGTTGCCGGAGGATTCAATCACGACGTCGGCCTCCACGGCGGCGATCGCCTCCGCATCGCCGGCGGTGATCACCTGGTCCGCTCCCACGGCTTGGGCGATTTCCAGTGGTGTGGGGTGCACGTCGACGGCGGTGATCCGGGCCGCGCCGGCGCGTTTCAGGACGGCGACGGCGAGGGCCCCGATGGGCCCGGACCCGATCACGAGCGCCGATTTGCCGGCCACGTCCCCGGCCCGGGAGACGGCGTGCCAGGCCACGGCGGCCGGCTCGATCAACGCGGCGGTCCGCAGGCCAACACCGTTGGGCAGGGGCCGGAGCATCCGGGTGGGGAGGTTCACGTACCGGCTGAACGCCCCGTCCGTGTGCGGGAACCGCGCGGCACTGCCCAGGTAGGTGCAGCCCGGGGACAGGTTGGGCCGGTCCGCCGGGTAACGTGCGGCACCCGGGCCCGGGGTGGCCGGATGGACCGCCACCGCAGTGCCCGCGGCCGGGCCGGTCCCGTCAGCCGCGGCCCGGACCACCGTCCCGGAAATCTCATGGCCCAGCACCAGCGGCGCCCTCAGGATCGACTCCCCGGCCGCGCCGTGCAGCCAGTAGTGCAGGTCCGACCCGCAAATCCCGCCGAACGCCACCTCGACCACCGCCTCATCCGCGGCCGGAGCGGTAAGGGCCAGCTCGTCGATCCGCAGATCGTTGGCGGCGTGCGCCACCACGGCCGGGCCGGACACGGGGAGTGCTGTATCCAGTGCCATCAGACCACCACCGTCATTCCGCCATCGATAAAAATAGTCTGCCCGTTCACGAAATCAGACCCGTCCGAGGCCAGCCACACGGCCGGCCCGGCCAGGTCCTGCACGGTCCCCCACCGGTTGGCCGGGGTCCGGCCCAGGATCCAGGAGTTGAACTGCTCATCATCCACCAGGTTCTGCGTCATCTCCGTATGGATATAGCCCGGCGCGATCCCGTTGATCTGCAACCCGGACCCGGCCCACTCCGCCGTCATCGCCCGGGTCAGGTTCCGCAGCCCGCCCTTCGCCGCAATGTACGGCGCGATCGTGGGGCGGGCCAGGTCCGTCTGCACCGAGCAGATGTTGACGATCTTCCCCCGCCCCCGCGGGATCATGTACCGCGCTGCTTCCCGGCCCACCAGGAACGCGCTGGTCAGGTCCGTGGAAATCACCCGTTCCCAATCCTTCACGTCCAAATCCAGCATCGGCACCCGGTGCTGGATCCCTGCATTGTTCACCAGGATCTCCAACGGCCCCACATGCTCCTCCACCCATGCCACCCCGCGCGCCGCCCCGGCGTCGCTCGTCACGTCAAAAGCGACACTGTGAACCCGGCCCGGAGCGTAGTCGGCGGCCATCGCCGCCGCGGCATCCTTGAGCCGCTCCCCGTTGATACCGTTCAACACCACCGTTGCCCCGGCGTCGGCCAGTGCCCGCGCCAACGCGTTGCCAATCCCCCGGCTGGACCCCGTCACCAAGGCAACCCGGCCGGTCAAATCAAACAAAGAACTCATGGTGCAACTGTTCCTTCCGCCGCTCCCGCGGCTCCTTGACTGAGGTTGGAGACCACCTGCCGCACGACGGCAAGGTCCTGGTCGCCGTGGCCCTGGCGCCTTAGCTCCGCGTAGAGCTCGATGCCGGCCGCTGCCATTGGGGTTGCCACGCCCGCCGCCTCGGCGGCATCCAGCACGAACCCAAGGTCCTTGTGCATGAATTTGGCCGGGCCGGTGGGGGTGTAATCCTTGC
This sequence comes from Arthrobacter sp. SDR-2R, assembly GCF_057747955.1. Taxonomy (NCBI): domain Bacteria; kingdom Bacillati; phylum Actinomycetota; class Actinomycetes; order Micrococcales; family Micrococcaceae; genus Arthrobacter; species Arthrobacter sp. SDR-2R. The sequence continues at coordinate 2,316,297 of NZ_CM173231.1, read as the reverse complement.
TGACCAGGCGCGGGCCCACGATCTCCAGGACCCTGCTCGCGGCCAAGCCGCCGGACAGGACCTCGAACAGTGCCGCCGGATCCAGCCCGGAGCGTTCGGCAAGTTCGGCAGCCTCGGCAAGCGCCGCCGTCGTGGTCCCCACCACCAACTGGTTGCAGGCCTTGGCAAGTGAGCCCGCGCCCAGTGGGCCAAGGTGGCGCACGGTGGTACCCATGGTCAGCAGCAGGGGCTCAACGCAGCGGAAGGACTGTTCGTCGTCCGCGCCTGCCATGATGGCGAGGGTGCCGTCCGCCGCACCCTTGGTGCCTCCGCTCACGGGTGCATCCACGACCCGTGCGTTGCCGGAACTGAACTCCCGGACGCGCCGCCCGAATTCCTGTACGCCGGTGGGCGAAACGCTGCTCATGACCAGCAGGACGGTATTCGGTGCCGGCGGGTTCTGCTTCCAGCTCTCCAGCAGGTCATGTGCTGTTTCCTCTATGTGTGGCAGGTCAGGCAGCATGAACACGATGGCGGGGAGGTTCCGCATCTCCACGACCCGCTCAACGGCACACCCGCCGAGGTCCTGCAGCCGGGTGAGCGCTTCAGGCGACCGGTTCCAGCCGCTGACCTGCCAGCCCCCTGCGATGGCATTGGAAGCCATCAAATTACCCATATGCCCCAGGCCCACGAAGCCTGCCCGCTTGTCCTCCATGATCTGCCTCACATCGTCGTGCTGGAAAGAGTTGTTCAATATCCTAGTCACAATTCAGCATAATGAACTCCATAGTGCTTGGAATTAAATTTCCGCTGCTGTCCGGGTTGAGGCAGGTTTTGTGGACCTCACTGGTGGGCGACTGATCCTCAAGGACCTTCCCGTGAACCTAGGGATCCCACAAATCCTCCACGTCCAACCCGCCGCCCGGCGGTGCCATAGTGTCCATTCATGTGAACAACAACCACCATGACGGCCTGTGAACGGCGGTTTTCGTGGCCCTGATCCAACGTGAAGCAGCCGAACGGCGCATGACTTTTTGTTTCCAGCAGTTCACGGTATATTCATCCCAAGCCCTCCACCGCGGCATCCCCCAATAGCCGCGGTGGAGGGTTTTCCAATGCCGGAAAGTCAACGCCGGCGTGATGCCTTCGTATCCGGGCATTGATACGTCAAGCTGCGTCCGCTGCCGTCTCCCGTAGCCTCCAGCCTCCGCCGATCCCATCGCGCTGGAGGTACATGGTGGTCAGCGCTGACTTGCTGTTGTTGCCCAGCCGCACCTGCAGCTGCAGGACTTCGACGTCCACACCACTGTTGCCCTTCGGCATCCGCCGGCTGGTTTCCCACCAGTTGATGCGCTCGAACCACCTGACCGGCTCGGCACCAACCGCCCATTCCCTGCCCCGGCTCAGCACCGTCGTCGGTATTCCGTTGCTGTCTGTGTGCACCATGACATGTTCCATTCCTGCAACGTATGGCAAGGGTCCGACAATGACGGCAGGAGGGCGGGCAGCAAAAAACCCGCCGCCCGCCGGTAAGGCGGGGACAGCGGGTTTGTAGTTTGGTGGGTCCTACCGGGATCGAACCGATGACATCCACGGTGTAAACGTGGCGCTCTACCAGCTGAGCTAAAGACCCAAATCACGCGGTTTCCGGCCGGACTGCCGCAACCAACGAACATAAACTCTACCCGACAGGGGACCGGAAAGGCGAATCCGCGCACCGAACCGCCTGAGGTGTCCCTACAGGGCGGGGAGTTCGGCCGCGAGGTAGCCCAGCGCCTGGCTGACGCCGGCTTCAAGCTTGACGGTCGCCTTGTCATCACCCCGGGTGGCGCCCCGGTTGATGATCACCACCGGCTTGGATTCCTTGGCCGCATGCCGCACAAACCGAAGTCCGCTCATGACCGTCAGGGATGAACCGGCAACCACCAGCGCGGCTGCCCCGTCCACCATGGCGTACGAACGTTCCACCCGGTCCTTGGGCACATTTTCCCCAAAGTAGACGAAGTCCGGCTTCAGGGTACCGCCGCAGGCAGGACAGACCGGCACCACGAAGCTGCTGATGAGGGCCTGGTCCTCCACGGTGGCGTCAGCATCCGGCGCCATCTCCACCAACCCGGACGCCGCTGCCCGTTCCAGGAATCCGGGGTTGAGTTCCTCGAAAACACCGGCCAGGAGGCGCCGGGTGTAGGTCCGCCCGCAGTCGAGGCATATCACCTGGTCATACCGGCCGTGCAGATCGACGACGTTGGAGCTGCCGGCGTCCTGGTGCAGGCGGTCAACGTTCTGGGTAATGAGGCCCGTGAGGTAACCGCGGCGTTCCAGCTCCGCTGCTGAATAGTGGCCCACGTTCGGGTCCGCGTGCCGCATATGGGACCACCCGATGTGGTTCCGGGCCCAGTAGCGGCGCCGGTTGGCCGCGTCCCGGACAAACTCCTGGTAGGTCATGGGCTGCCGCGGCGGCGAGTCCGGGCCACGGTAGTCCGGAATGCCGGAGTCGGTGCTCAGGCCCGCGCCCGTCAGCAGGGCGAACGGGGCACCGGCAAGCAGGTCGCGGATCCTGGCCAGCACCTCGAGGTCATCGGCTGACAGCGGAGCAGGGGCTACCGGCGGCATGCTGGCAAAGCCGGTAAGGCCCGTCCCCCGCCGATGTTCCGCCATGGTCGATCAGGCCTGTTTCAGATCCGCCAGGGCCGCGCGGTATTCGGCGAAGTCCCGGGCCTGTCCGCGGGGATTCACAACGCTGTAACGGATTCTGCCGTCAGCGTCGATGATGAAGGTGGCGCGCTTGGCCATGCCACTGACGTCGTCGAACACACCATAAGCACTGGCCACGGCCCCATGCGGCCAGAAGTCGGCAAGGAGGTCGAAGCTGTAGCCTTCCTGCGCCGCATAGGCCCGGAGGCTGAACTTGCTGTCCACGGACACTGCAAGGACCACCGCGTTCGAATCCTCGAATGTGGCCAGGTTGTCCCGTATCTCGCACAGTTCACCCGTGCAGATCCCCGAGAATGCAAACGGGTAGAAGACCAGGGCCACGTTCTGCCCCCGGAAGGATGACAGCGTCACGGGCTCGCCGTACTGGTTGGCAAGCTCGAAGTCGGGCGCTTCCGCGCCCAGTGCAGGAACAGCTGCGGAAGCGGCCTCAACCGCTGCCGTCATTTGTTCTTCCTGCTGACAAGGCGGGTTGCACTCCAGTCCTTCGAGACTCCCGCTGAGGTGGTGACGTGCAGGCCGGCGGTGGGTGCGGCTTCCTGGATGTCTGCTGGCGAGACGTAGCCGTCCCTGCCTGACTTGGGGGTGAGGACCCAGACAACACCGTTTTCGCTCAGGGTAGTGAGGGAATCCATCAGGCTGTCCACCAGGTCCCCGTCGCCGTCGCGCCACCACAGGATGACGGCGTCCGCCACCTCGTGGTCGTCCTCGTCCAGCAACTCGGAACCGGTGAGGTCCTCAATATCGTCACGCAAGTCGAAATCGACATCGTCGTCGTAACCGAACTCCTGAATCAGATCCCCGTTCTTGAAACCCAATTTTTCCGCCACATTTACCGAAGTGGCGGCGTCGGCCTCGCTCACGTGTTCCTCCAATACCTCATATATGCAGTGTGCATAGTGATTTCCATTACTCCCCAAGCCAACACCCTTTGTGCCTGCGCTTCAAGCTGCCGCCCCCGGGACTGCGCATATTCTGCGTCACATCCGGCTGCAGCATCCCCGTCACAAGGGCTTTTTGTCACACAACCAGTATGACGAACGAAATACAACCGCAGCACCTGACCCGCGGCTACGCATCGCGTTGCGGTCAGGGCTAGAGTGGCTGGTGACAACTATGGCTGCGGGACGACAACCTTGTGACTCCGTGCAGACATAGGAGCGCTAGGAAGCTGCCCGGCACACATGCCCGGGCTGTTGTAACCGATACGTCGCACACGGCGTATGTACGCCGGGCAGTCACCCTGCCTGGCCTGAGTGCGCCGATTCATGCGCGCAAAGAGAGGTTGGACGTGGCTGCAGGAGAAGATACCTCCCATATCCTCAGCGGGTTGACTAACCAGCTGCCTGATCGTGATCCGGAAGAGACTGCCGAGTGGGTTGAGTCCCTGGATGCGTTGATCAGGGAACAGGGCACCGAGCGTGCCCAATACATCATGCGGAGCCTGCTGCAGCGCGCCGGCGCGCAGAGCGTCGGGGTGCCGATGGTGACCACTACCGATTACGTGAACACGATCCCGGTGGACCAGGAAGCCCAGTTCCCGGGCAACGAGGAGTACGAGCGCCGGTACCGGGCCTACATGCGGTGGAACGCCGCGGTCATGGTCCACCGGGCGCAGCGGCCCGATATCGGCGTCGGCGGGCACATCTCCACCTACGCCGGTGCCGCGACCCTGTACGAGGTCGGGTTCAACCACTTCTTCCGCGGCAAGGACCACCCCGGCGGCGGGGACCAGGTCTTCTTCCAGGGCCATGCCTCCCCCGGCATGTACGCCCGGGCGTTCATGGAAGGACGCCTCTCCGAGGAGGACCTGGACGGGTTCCGGCAGGAAAAGTCCCGCGAGGGCCATGCCCTGTCCTCCTACCCGCACCCGCGCCTGATGCCGCACTTCTGGGAATTCCCTACCGTGTCCATGGGCATCGGCCCGATGAACGCGATCTACCAGGCCCAGAACAACCGGTACCTGCACAACCGGGGCCTGAAAGACACCTCCGACCAGCAGGTCTGGGCGTTCCTGGGCGACGGCGAAATGGACGAACCCGAATCCCGCGGCCTGCTGCAGCTGGCGGCGAACGAAAACCTGGACAACCTGAACTTCGTGATCAACTGCAACCTCCAGCGCCTGGACGGGCCGGTGCGCGGCAACGGCAAGATCATGCAGGAACTCGAAGCGTTCTTCCGCGGCGCGGGCTGGAACGTGATCAAGGTCGTCTGGGGCCGGGAATGGGATGACCTGCTCACCCGCGACACCGACGGGTCCCTGGTGAAAATCATGAACGAAACCGTCGACGGGGACTACCAGACCTACAAAGCCGAATCCGGCGGGTTCGTCCGCGAACACTTCTTCGGCAAAACCCCGCAGACCAAAGACCTCGTCGCGGACCTCACCGACGACCAGATCTGGAACCTCAAACGCGGCGGCCACGACTACCGCAAGGTCTACGCAGCCTACAAAGCCGCCACCGAATTCAAGGGCAAACCCACCGTCATCCTCGCCCACACCGTCAAGGGCTACGGCCTGGGACCGCACTTCGAGGGCCGCAACGCGACCCACCAGATGAAGAAGCTGACCCTGGATGACCTGAAGAAGTTCCGCGACCACCTGCGGATCCCCGTCAGTGACGAACAGCTCGAGAAGGACTCGTACCGGCCGCCGTACTACCACCCCGGTAACGACGCTCCGGAAATCAAGTACATGATGGAGCGCCGCGCTGCCCTGGGCGGAGCCGTCCCGGAACGCCGGAATACCCACGCCGAGATCGTGCTGCCCGACGCGAAGTCCTACGAGGTGGCAAAGCGCGGTTCGGGCAAGCAGCAGGCCGCCACCACCATGGCCTTCGTCCGGCTCCTCAAGGACCTGATGCGGGATAAGAACTTCGGCAAGCACATCGCCCCGATCATCCCCGACGAAGCCCGCACGTTCGGCATGGATGCGTTCTTCCCCACCGCGAAGATCTACAACCCCAAGGGCCAGAACTACCTCTCCGTGGACCGCGACCTGGTCCTGGCCTACAAGGAATCCCCCGCCGGGCAACTGATCCACCCCGGCATCAACGAAGCCGGCGCCGTGGCAGCCTTCACCGCCGCCGGGACCTCCTACGCCACCCACGGCGTGCCCCTGGTCCCGGTCTACGTGTTCTACTCCATGTTCGGCTTCCAGCGCACCGGCGACGCCTTCTGGGCCGCAGCAGACCAAATGACCCGCGGCTTCATCATCGGCGCCACCGCAGGCCGGACCACCCTCACCGGCGAAGGCCTCCAGCACGCCGACGGCCACTCCCCCCTGCTCGCCTCCACCAACCCCGCCGTGCTCACCTACGACCCCGCCTACGGCTACGAAATCGGCCACATCATCCGCTCCGGCCTCGAACGCATGTACGGGCCGGACTCAACGGACAAGAACGTCATGTACTACCTCACCGTGTACAACGAACCCATCGTCCAGCCCGCCGAACCCGAAAACCTCGACATCGAAGGCGTCATCAAGGGCATCTACCTGCTCGCACCGGCAAAGATCGACGGCCCCCGCACCCAGATCCTCGCCTCCGGCGTCTCCGTGCCCTGGGCCATCGAAGCCCAGCGCGTCCTGGCCGACGACTGGAACGTCTCCGCCGACGTCTGGTCCGTCACCTCCTGGAACGAACTGCGCCGCGACGGCCTCGCCGCCGAAGAAGAAGCCTTCCTCAACCCCGGCCAACCCGCCCGCACCCCGTTCGTCACCCAGCAACTCGAAGGCGCCACCGGCCCCATCGTCGCCGTCTCCGACTACATGAAAGCCGTCCCCGACCAGATCCGGCAGTTCGTCCCCAACGAATTCGCCACCCTCGGCGCCGACGGCTTCGGCTTCTCCGACACCCGCGCAGCAGCCCGCCGCTACTTCAAGAACGACACCCACTCCATCGTGGTGCGTGCCCTTGAAATGCTGGCGCGCCGTGGCGAGGTGGATGTTGACGCCCCGGTCAAGGCCATCGAGAAGTACAAGCTGCTCAACGTGAATGCCGGCACCACCGGCAATGCCGGAGGCGAAGCCTAGCCTTCCGGCTGGACAGCGTATCCAGCAGCATCACGACGACGGCGGCCCCCACTCACCAAGGTGGGGGCCGCCGTCGTCGTGTCTGTAGTGTGCGGCACCGGACGGGGCCGGACGTCTTGTGATCCGTGACAAGGCGGATTGTAGCCTTCGCACAAATGGAGCTTGCGCGACGGTGGCCGTATGCTCAAAGAATGCCAGCACCAGCCAGCCCGTCCTCCAAGCGGAAACCGACCCCGCCGAAGGTCACGCCGGAGAAGTCCGAAACCCTCAAGCAGCTCCGCGCCAACGTCGGCCAGCTCTCCACCAGTACCATGCGCAAGCTGGAGCAGTCGCTCCCCTGGTACAGCCGGCTCAGTGCGGATGAGCGGTCGGCACTGGGAATGGTGGCACAGAACGGCATCGCCGCTTTCGTGACATGGTACGAGCGGCCGAGCTCGCCGTCGTGGATCCTCACGGATGTCTTTGGGACAGCCCCCACGGAACTCACGCGTTCGATCAGCCTGCAGAAGGCGTTGCAGCTGATCAGGATCGTGGTGGAGGTGGTGGAGGACCAGGTTCCGGTCATCGCGCCGGAAGCCGACCAGCCGTCCCTGCGCGAAGCAGTCCTGCGCTATTCGCGGGAGGTGGCCTTCGCCGCCGCCGACGTGTACGCCCGCGCTGCCGAATCCCGCGGCTCCTGGGATACCCGGTTGGAAGCCCTGATCGTGGATGCGATCCTGCGTGGCGAAAACACGGACGCCCTGCGCTCACGCATCGCAGCGCTTGGCTGGAAGGCGCAGGAGAGGTTCACCGTGATGGTGGGCAATTCGCCCTCCGAACCCAGCGCCAGCTACGTCAGCGAGTTGCGGCGGATGGCCGGGCGCTATGCCGAGGACGCGCTGGTGGGCATCCAGGGCGACCGGCTGATCCTCATCCTTGGCGGTGTGCAGGACCGCGAAACAGCCTATGTGAAGCTCAGCGACATGTTCGCCCCCGGACCCGTGGTTTACGGGCCCGAGGCCAGCTCGCTGCTGGAAGCCAGCGGTTCCGCGCAGTCGGCCTTTGCGGGGCTGACCGCCGCGCGCGCCTGGCCCTCCGCTCCGCGGCCGGTAGCCGCGGACGACCTTCTGCCCGAACGCGTTATTTCCGGCGATGATGCGGCGCGCCGCTCGCTGGTGAAGAACATTTACCGTCCCCTCCTGGCGGCGTCCAACGGCCTGGTGGAAACGCTGGGAACGTACCTGGAACTGGGCCACTCGCTGGAGGCGACAGCCCGGGAACTCTTCGTCCACGCCAATACTGTTCGGTACCGGCTGAAGCGCGTCTGCGACGTCACAGGCTGGGATCCGTTGCTGCCGCGGGAGGCGTTCGTCCTGCAGGCCGCGCTGGTGGTGGGCCGGCTGTCGGCCCCGCCCAAGGCCGCCACGGAGCGGCAACCATCCCGTAACCAGTCGTGAGGCATTGTAGACTTCCTACAACCTGACCCCGTGAGCTTGGTGCGGTGAAACACCGCTGGATCACACAGTAATTTGGAAAGCTGGTTACGTGCTTGCAATAGTCTGCCCTGGACAGGGCTCACAGACCCCGGGTTTTCTGGCCCCCTGGCTGGAACTTCCCTCGGTGGCAGGCCAGCTGGCCTCCCTGAGTGACATCGCAGGCATTGACCTGATAGCCCACGGGACCACCTCCGACGAGGAAACCATCAAGGACACTGCGGTTGCGCAGCCCCTGATCGTTGCCGCGGGGCTGGTCACCGCCGCCTCCCTCTTCGATGTCGAACTCAACTCCCTTCCGGTGATCCTCGCGGGCCACTCCGTGGGTGAAATCACCGCCTCCGCCCTGGCTGGAGTGCTGACGGAGCAGGAAGCCATGACCTTCGTCCGCGAACGCGCCAACAGCATGGCCGCCGCGGCAGCCGTCACCCCCACAGGCATGAGCGCCGTCGTAGGCGGTGACCCGGCCGAGGTGCTGGCAGCCATCGAGGCGGCCGGCGCCGCCCCCGCCAACGTCAACGGGGCAGGCCAGACAGTGGCGGCCGGAACCTTTGAACAGCTGAAGGCCCTGGCCGAGAACCCGCCCGCCAAGGCCCGCGTCATCCCGCTCAAGGTGGCCGGTGCCTTCCACACCAGCCATATGTCGCCCGCTGTCAGCGCGCTTGAGAAACTGAAGCCGCAGCTGAACCCGGTGGCGCCCAAGGTGCCGCTGCTGTCGAATTTCGACGGCGGTGAAGTCACGGACGGTGATGCCGCCGTCGAAAGCCTGATTGCCCAGGTGTCCCGCCCGGTCCGGTGGGACCTCTGCATGGAGAGCATGGTCAAGCGCGGTGTGACCGGCGTGATCGAACTCGCCCCTGCCGGCACGCTGGCCGGACTGGCCAAGCGCGGCATGCCCGGCGTCAAGACCGTTGCGGTGAAGACTCCTGATGACCTCTCCGCGGCCCTGGCGCTCTTTGCAGAACTGGAGGGCAACGCATGAGCGTTCCCACGCTGAAACAGGTTCCCATCCACGAGCACAGCCGCATCCTTGGCCTGGGGGCCTACCGGCCGGACGTCATCGTCACCAACGAGGACGTGTGCCAGTGGATTGATTCCTCGGACGAGTGGATCCGCCAGCGCACCGGCATCGTCACCCGCCACCGCGCGGCTGCCGACGTCAGCGTGATCGACATGGCAGAGGGCGCTGCCCGCGAAGCCATGGAGAAGGCCGGTATTGACGCCTCGGAGCTCGGGGCCGTCATTGTTTCCACCGTGACACACCCCTACGCGACGCCTTCCGCCGCAGCCAGCCTGGCCGACAGGATCGGCGCCACGCCCGCACCTGCCTTTGATATTTCCGCCGCTTGCGCCGGCTACTGCTACGGGATTGCCCAGGCCGACGCCCTGGTCCGCTCCGGTACCGCAAAGTATGTCCTGGTGGTGGGGGCCGAAAAGCTTTCCGACGTCATCGACAACCGGGAACGCACCATCTCCTTCCTGCTCGGTGATGGTGCCGGCGCCGTCGTGATCGGCCCCTCCGACACCCCGGGCATCGCCCCCTCGGTATGGGGCTCAGACGGCAGCAAGTGGGACGCCATTGGCATGACCCGCTCCCTGCTTGACGTCCGCGACCTCGGCCTCGCCGCCCGGCAGTCCGACTCCACGGGCGACCTCGCCCTCCTGGAGGAAGCCCAGGAGCTCTATCCCACCCTCCGCCAGGACGGCCAGACGGTGTTCCGCTGGGCGGTGTGGGAAATGGCCAAGGTGGCCCAGCAGGCACTCGATGCTGCCGGCATCCAGGCTGAAGACCTGGTTGCCTTCATCCCCCACCAGGCCAACATGCGCATCATCGACGAGATGGTGAAGAAGCTGAAGCTGCCCGAGACGGTTACAGTGGCACGGGACATTGCCGAGGCCGGCAACACGTCCGCTGCCTCGATCCCGCTGGCAACGCACCGGCTCCTGCAGGAGAACCCCGGACTGAGCGGCGGGCTGGCCCTGCAGATCGGTTTCGGTGCCGGGCTGGTCTTCGGCGCACAGGTAGTTGTCCTTCCCTAGATACGCCCAAGGGTCGCAACCGCGGCCCGGACCGTTTCCGGCAGTCCCTGCCGGCAATACAAGAAAAGGAGCCACCAATGGCTAGCAACGAAGAGATCCTGGCCGGCTTGGCTGAAATCGTCAACGAGGAAACCGGCCTGGCCCCGGAGGCCGTCGAGTTGGACAAGTCCTTCACCGAGGACCTGGACATCGACTCCATCTCCATGATGACCATCGTGGTCAACGCCGAGGAAAAGTTCGGCGTCCGCATCCCGGACGAAGAGGTCAAGAACCTCAAGACTGTTGGCGACGCCGTCAGCTTCATCGCCGGAGCACAGGCCTAGCCAAGGGCTTTCGCCGTCCTACGGCTTGGCGGGGCTGCCGGTCCGGACTGACCGGACCGGCAGCCCGCCGCATTTATCCGGCACAGTACCCCCCGACCGGGACTGGCCGATCATCAAACTGTGCGGGACCCTGCGGCAGCCGCAGGCGGATACCCCCACCGACGAAAGAGTGATCCCATGACACGCAAAGTAGTCATTACCGGTCTGGGCGCCACTACGCCCATCGGCGGCGATGTGCCCACAATGTGGAGCAACGCCCTCAAGGGGGTCTCCGGTGCCCGCACCCTGGAGGACGACTGGGTAGCCAAGTACGAACTCCCTGTCCACTTCGCCGCACGGTGCAGCACGCCGGCCCTTGATGTCCTCAGCCGCGTCGAGGCCAAGCGGATGGACCCGTCCACCCAGTTCGGCGTCATCGCTGCACGGGAAGCCTGGGCCGATTCGGGCATCACGGAATTCGACCAGGACCGGCTGGCTGTTGCCTTTGCCACCGGCATCGGTGGCGTCTGGACGCTGCTGGACGCCTGGGACACCCTGAAGGAAAAGGGCCCGCGCCGCGTCCTGCCCATGACGGTGCCCATGCTCATGCCCAATGGTGTTGCCGCGGCCGTGAGCCTGGACCTCGGTGCCCGCGCCGGCGCCCACACCCCCGTCTCCGCCTGCGCCTCCGGCACGGAGGCCATGCACCTTGGCCTGGAGCTCATCCGCTCGGGCAAGGCCGACGTCGTCATGTGCGGCGGCGCCGAGGCAGCCATCCACCCCATGCCGCTGGCAGCATTTGCCTCAATGCAGGCGCTGTCCCGCCGGAACGATGATCCCCAGGGCGCCTCACGCCCGTACGACACCGGCCGTGACGGCTTCGTCATGGGCGAAGGTGCCGGCGCCCTGGTCCTCGAGGCCGAGGAACACGCCCTGGCCCGCGGAGCCCGCATCTATGCCGAGCTCGCCGGTACGTCCGTCACCGCTGACGCCTACCACATCACTGCCCCGGATCCCCAGGGGCTTGGTGCCACCCGCGCTCTGAAGGCGGCCATGTTCGACGGCCGGATCCAGGCTGAGGACGTGGTTCACGTCAACGCCCACGCCACCTCCACCCCTGTCGGCGACAAGCCCGAGTACACGGCCCTGCGTGCTGCCCTGGGCAGCCACGTGGACGACGTGGCGGTCTCTGCCACCAAGTCGCAGATGGGCCACCTCCTGGGCGCTTCGGGGGCGGTTGAGGCTGTCCTCACCGTACTGGCCGTCCATGACCGCAAGGCGCCGGTGACCATCAACCTGGAAAACCAGGATCCGGAGATCCCGCTCGACGTGGTCACCTCCGCCCGCGACCTCCCTGCAGGGAACATCGTGGCACTGAGCAACTCCTTTGGCTTCGGCGGCCACAACGCCGTCGTGGCTATCCGCAGCATCTAGGCGCTGCCCCGGGGAAGTCGCCCCGGACGGCAAAGGAGGCCCCGCCGCTTGGCGGGGCCTCCTTTGTGCTATGGAGGTGTTGTGGTGTCGTCGCGGTAAAAGTGGACGACGGCGGTCAGCCCACCTGGTGCAGCCAGCGAACGGGAGCGCCTTCGGCAGCGTGGCGGAACGGTTCAAGTTCTTCGTCCCACGCCTCGCCGAGGGCGAGGGACAGCTCGTGGTAGACGGCGGCGGGGTCGCCGGCTCCGGACTCGTAGGCGTACCGGATGCGGTCCTCGGACACCATGATGTTGCCGTGGACGTCTGTGACGGCATGGAAGATCCCCAGTTCGGGGGTGTGCGACCACCGGCCACCATCCACGCCCTGGCTGGGCTCCTCCGTCACCTCATAGCGGAGATGCGCCCAACCGCGCAGGCAGGACGCCAGTTTCGATCCCGTTCCGGGGGTTCCGGTCCAGGACAGTTCGGCCCGGAACATTCCGGGCGCAGCAGGCTGCGGGGTCCACTCAAGGTCCGTCCGCTTGTCCACCACGGCGCCGACTGCCCACTCAACGTGGGGGCACAGCGCCGTAGGGGCCGAGTGAACGAACAGCACACCGCGGGTCATTGCAACAGACATTCCATCCTCCATAGCTCTAGGTACGTCTTCCCCAACGACCTCGGCCTGGATGGAACTGCTGCGCCCTGCACTGCGGCGATGGTTCCCTGCCTGTATTCAGATGTATCAGATTAAGCTGTGTCCGGGCTTGCCGCGCGGTCCGAAGCCGTGAGAGCTTCAAGCCGCACTTGAAAGTTGCCGGACGTGACTCTTATTGTGCCGTACGCCATGGAATTACGCCAGTGCGATTACCTCGGCGATCAGGCCCTGGGATGCGCCTGCTGGTAACTCTTCCGGAGCCGGTCAACCGAAACGTGTGTGTAGATCTGGGTGGTGGCCAGGCTGCTGTGGCCAAGAATCTCCTGCACTGCCCGGAGGTCCGCGCCGCCGTCGAGCAGATGAGTGGCCGCCGAGTGGCGCAGGGCGTGGGGCCCGGACGCGGAGGTATCACCGAGCGCCTCAAACAGGGCGTTGACCAGGGCGCGCACCTGCCGCTGGTCGACCCGTCCACCGCGGGCACCGAGGAAGAGGGCGGGCCCGCTGGTGTCCTTCACCAGTCCCGGGCGCCCGCGCCGGAGCCAGTCGTCCACGGCCACCGCGGCCGGGACTCCAAACGGAACCGTGCGTTCCTTGTTGCCCTTGCCGATGACCCGCAGCGTCCGGCGGTCCGGGTCAAGGTCGTCGACGTCCAGTCCGGCGAGTTCGCCTACCCGGATACCTGTGGCGTAAAGGAGTTCCACGATGGCGCGGTTGCGTGCAGCCAGCGGTTCGCCCTCCGCGGCCGCCCTTTCCAGGCCCTCCAGTATGCGCGCGAGCTGGGAGGCCTGCAGGACCCCCGGCAGGGACCCCTCGCGTTTGGGTGCCTTCAGCCGCAGGGCCGGGTCTGCGGTGATGAGTTCCTCCCGTACGGCCCAGGCGGTGAAGGCCCGTGCCGTGGCAGACCGGCGTGCCAGCGTCGCCCGCGAGGCGCCCGCCGAACTTTGGCTGCCAAGCCAGCGGCGGAATGTCCCCAGTTCAAGCTCCTTCAGCCCTGCCACGCCTTCCGATGCAGCATGGGCCAGGAGGCTGCGCAGGTCGCCCAGGTACGCACGCATGGTATGGGCGGACATCCCGCGCTCCCCTGACAGGTACCCGGCGAACGCGTCCAGTGCCTTGGCCAGTTCCCCGGGCAGTTCTTCATTGTCCACTCCTCTACTTTCCCAGTTGCCCGGCCGGTACCGCCGGTGGACACGGTCATGCCTTGCCGCGTTTCCAGCCGCCCCGCTCCGATACGGCGAGTCCCAGCAGCCCCAGCCTCCCAAGTCCTGCCCTGACGGAGTCCTGGCCAAGCCCGGCCACGGCTGAGAGCTTTTCCACGGACGCAGTGGAGCGGAGCGGAAGCGCGTCCAGCAGGATCAGGTCCTCCAGGGTCAGCCCGTCCTGCACTGCAGCGTCTGCGGTGGGCTGATCGGGAAGGGCAGCTCCACTCGGTGAGGCGAGTTCGGCCACTTCAGCCGCGTCGGTGACGCAGACGGCTCCCCCGTCCCGGAGGAGTCGGTGGCAACCGGCGGAGTTGGCACTGTGGACGGATCCGGGTACGGCCCCGACGGCTCGGCCCAGGGTCTCTGCGTGATGGGCGGTATTAAGCGCCCCAGACCGCCAGCGCGCCTCCACCACCACTGTCACCGCGGAGAGGGCAGCAATGAGGCGGTTCCTCTGGAGGAAGCGGTAGCGGGTAGGGGCCGACCCCGGTGGTACCTCGGCCAGCACCGCACCCTGGTTTGCCACGGCCCGCAGCAGGTCGTCATTACCGGATGGATAGAAGCGGTCCACTCCCCCGGCCATGACGGCGATGGTGGGGACGGCGGAGGAACTGCCGGCGAGGGCGGCTCTGTGGGCATGAGCGTCGATTCCGTAAGCTCCGCCGGAGACCACCGTGAAACCCCGCTGCGCCAGCGAGTAAGCGATGTCCCCTGTCACGGACGCACCATAGCTGGTGCTGTCCCGCGATCCCACGAGGGCGATGGATTTGTCCGCACCCGGCAGCGGTTGTTCCCGCCCGCGCCACCAAAGGCAGATGGGCTCCTGGATTCCCAAGTCGGCAAGTTGGGCCGGCCACAGCTCATCACCGGGAATGATGAGGCGTCCGCCGAGCCGGGCCATGGTGGCCAGGTCGCGTTCGGGCGCAAGGTCGGGCAGCCGTGGCCGCCAACGCTTCAACGCGGCTGCCAGTCCGGCCCAACTGCCGGCAGCCCCGCTGTCAGCCAGCAGCGATGTCATCCCGCGCTCCAGGTCGGGCCCGGGTGCCACCTCACCGGCAGCGATGCGCAGCGCGTCCGTTGCCCCTGCCATCTGGACAAGGGCCAGGCCCGCGGTGTCCTGGGGCTCCATGAGCCGTGACAGGGCGGCCCGGGCCAGCCGTTCGGCATCCCTGGGTGTCATGCCGCGGCCGCCGAAGCCTGCCGCAGGCCCAGGGCCTGTCCGATGTCGTTCGGGTCCGGCGTATCGCGGTGCCCCAGGTCCGCCAGCGTCCACGCGAGCCGAAGGACACGGTCATACCCGCGGGCGGTAAGTACCCCCCGCTCCAGGGACTGGTCAAGGATCCGGGTCGCGGCCGCGGGGAGACGCAGTTCACCGCGGAGGATGCGCCCCGGCACCTGGGAATTGGTCTCCAGGCCGAAGCACCGTAAACGTTCCGCCTGCCGGGCACGCGCGTCCAGGACCCGGCCTGCCACTGATGCAGTGCCCTCTTCCGCGCCCGCTTGGCCAAACTCGGCCAGGGATACGCGCTCCACCTGCAGTTGGATGTCCACCCGGTCCAGCAGGGGCCCGGACATCCTGGCCAGATAGCGGCGGCGCATCACGGGTGTGCAGGTGCAGTCCAGCCCCTTGCCCGATGCCTTGCCGCAGGGGCAGGGGTTGGCGGCGAGCACCAGCTGGAAACGGGCCGGATAGGCGGCTGTCCCGGCTGACCGGTGGATAACCAACTCCCCGCTCTCCAGCGGCTGCCGCAGCGCGTCCAGGACACGCCGCTCGTACTCCGGTGCCTCATCCAGGAAAAGCACGCCCCGGTGGGCACGTGATGCTGCCCCCGGCCGGGGCAGGCCGGCCCCGCCGCCGATGATGGCGGCAGCGGTGGCTGAGTGGTGCGGGTTTTCGAACGGCGGCCGGCGCAGGAGCTGTACCGAGGATGCGGGCAGGCCGCACAGCGAGTGGATGGCCGTGACTTCCATGGACTCGTGGTCGCCAAGGTCCGGCAGGAGGCCCGGCAGCCGCTCCGCCAGCATGGTCTTGCCGGCTCCTGGCGGCCCGGTGAGGAGCAGATGATGGGCGCCCGCCGCCGCCACTTCCAGAGCCCTGCGGGCTTCGCCCTGCCCGGAGACGTCTGCCATGTCGGGACACGGGCCGGGAAGCGCCTGGCCGTCACCGGCGTCATCGGCCTCGTCCGGTTCGAAGTCCAGGGCAAGTTCCTGGGGGTCCGCCCCAAAGTCGAGGGCAAGCCGGGCAAGCGTGCGGTACCCGCGCACCTTGGCTCCGGGGACCAGGGAGGCCTCGGCGAGGTTGGCCTGGGCCACCACGATCTCCGGATACCCGGCCTGCACCGACGCCATGACCGCCGGCAGGATTCCCCGCACCGGCCGCAGCCTCCCGTCGAGCCCCAGCTCGGCGATAAAGACTGTGCGCCCCGTGGGCTTGATGTCGTTCGCTGCCCGGAGGACGGCCATGGTGACGGCGAGATCGAAGCCGGAGCCTCGTTTCGGCAGTGAGGCAGGAATGAGGTTTGCGGTGATCTTCCTTCGGCTGAGCGGGATCCCGGAGTTCTTCGCGGCTGAGCGGATGCGCTCCTTGGCTTCGTTGAGGGAAGCGTCCGGCAGCCCAAGAATGACGAAGGCCGGGAGCGTCTGGCCGATGTCAGCCTCGACTTCCACCATGTAGCCGTTGAGCCCCACGAGGGCGATGGAGTAGGTGCGCCCGAGGGCCATTACCCCACCCCCTTGAGGTGTTCGACCACGGGTTCCCCGCCGCCGTCGTCCACGACGGCTATGACGTCCACGCGGCGCAGCGGCATCCGCAGTTCGCGGTCACGGCACCAGGCAGCAGCGAGGCGGTGCAGCCGTGCCAGCTTTTCCGGACCGACGGCTTCAAACGGATGGCCGTAGTCGAGCGAACGGCGGGTTTTGACTTCGGCGATCACCAGCGCATCGCCGTCGAGGGCGACGATATCAATCTCGCCCCCAGTGCACCGCCAGTTGCGCTCCACCACCAGCATGCCCAGCGCTTCAAGATAGCCCACGGCAAGGTCTTCGCCCCGCCGGCCCAACAGGTCTTTGGATTTCATGTGTACCTCCGCAACCAGCCTGGAGGCGGAGGGCCGCGGAAGACAGAAGGCCCCTGCCGTATGTGGACAGGGGCCGGTGTGGAGGGGAAGTCAGGGTCCCGCGGGACCCTAGTTGCCCAGGTCTACATCCTTGGGCAGGGCCAGTTCCTCGTTGCGGGGCAGTTCCTCCACGTTCACGTCCTTGAAGGTCAGGACCCTGACGCTTTTGACGAACCGTGCCGAGCGGTAGACATCCCATACCCAGGCGTCCTGGAGGGTCAGGTCGAAATAGACCTCACCATCGGCGCTGCGGGCCTGGAGGTCCACATGGTTGGCCAGGTAAAAGCGCCGTTCGGTCTCGACAACGTAGCTGAAGAGGCCGACCACGTCGCGGTATTCACGATAGAGCTGAAGCTCCATGTCGGTTTCATAGTTCTCAAGATCCTCAGCACTCATGCTTCCATCTTGCACCATGTCCGGCACGGGTGCCGCGGGTGGCGGGGGTCAGTCTTCGTACGGCTCGTCCCCGTCGGGCACCTCGGCGTCCTGCAGTTCCCCGCCAAGCAGCCGCCAGCTTACCCTGTGGTACGGTGTGGGCCCGGCGGCGCGTAGGACGTTCCGATGGGCTGCCGTGGCATATCCCTTGTTGATGTCCCAGCCGTAATCGGGATATTCGGTGTGCAGTTCCCGCATCATCCGGTCCCGTTCCACCTTGGCAATAACACTTGCGGCCGCGACGCTGAGGCACTGCATGTCCGCCTTGACCTTGGTATGGACCGGGGCTTCACACGCGGCCTCCAGCACGGGCTGGTCGAACAGGGACAGCTGGCCTGCCGGGGAAAGCCAGTTGTGGCTTCCATCAAGCAGCACAGCCTCCGGGATGATGCCGGCGCTGATGATGCTGTTCCACGCGCGGGTTCCCGCCAGCCGAAGGGCAGCGATGATGCCGAGTGAATCTATCTCGCCGGCGGAAGCGTGTCCCACCGCCGATGCGATGCTCCACCGGCGCACCAGGGGATCCAGCCGTTCCCGTTCCGCAGGGCTCAGGAGTTTGCTGTCCAGCACGCCTGCAAGCGGCCTCTGGCGTTCCAGGTCAACGACGGCGATTCCCACGCTGACAGGACCGGCGAGGGCACCCCGGCCAACCTCATCCACCCCGGCAAGCAGGCGCACCCCCTGGGCCTTGAAGGTACGCTCGTGCCGCAGCGTGGGCGCCTTGGCTCCGCGTGCTGCCGGTTTTGAGCCGGAGCGCGCCTTCACTGCCGGGGTAGTCTGCACTGCTGGGGACGCCTGCACTGCTGAAGGCACGGTCAGTGGGCCGCCGGGACGCTGCGGAACACGTCCGGGTAGTTGTCCAGGGTCTTGATCCTGTTCAGCGGCCAGGCGATGACCGCGGCCTTGCCTTCGAGGTCCTTGAGATTGATGAATCCGCCGTCAGTCTCCATGTGCGCACGGGAATCGGCAGAGTGGTTCCGGTTGTCACCCATCACCCACACCTTGCCTTCCGGTACGGTGACGTCAAAGTTGCGGATCTGCGGGACTTCCGCGGGATTGATGTAGGTCTCGTCAATCGCGGTCCCGTTAATGGTCAGTTTACCGCCGGCGTCACAGCAGACAACATGGTCGCCCGGGAGCCCGATGACACGCTTGACCAGGTGCTGTTCGGAGTTGTCGGGCAGGAGGCCGACGAATGTCAGGCCGTCCTGGACCCAGGTGAACGGTCCCTGTGCCTTGGCCGGGGCCGGCGGCAGCCAGCCCTTGGTGTCACGGAATACCACCACGTCGCCGCGGCTGAGCGCGAAGGGCTCCGGCACCAGGAGGTTCACGAAGATCCGGTCATCCACGTCGAGGGTGTTCACCATGGATTCCGAGGGAATGAAGAATGCCCGGAACAGGAAGGTCTTGATAAGGAAGGACAGCACCACGGCGATGACCACCACCGTGGCGATTTCCTTGAGCCAACCCAGGACGGGATTGCCGCCGGACTTGGCGGCCGCTGCCTTCGACGCCGTCCTGTGCCGCCGATGGACGGGGGCGGCGGTTTCCGGGGTGTCGCCGGGTACGGAGGGAACTGGAACGGTGGGCGTTTCTGATGCGCCGTCATGGCGCGGTTCAGGTTTCCGCGCGTGATTCTCGGGCATTTACCGTCCGTTCTGTGTTGTCGGCCCCGCTGCGGGCGGCCGTGCTACTGGAGCAAATCTATCAAGCGGCCAAAGGATCTGGACCGGCCGGCCAATCACCCTGTCCAGCGGAACCAGTCCGCCGCCGGGAGCACCGAGCAGGCTGCGGGAGTCAGCGGACACCGAGCGGTGGTCCCCCATCAGCCAAAGCCTGCCCTCCGGAACCGCGGTGCTGAACTTCTGCGTGCTCGGCGCGTCGCCGGAAAAAATGTAGGGCTCATCCATGGGAGTGCCGTTGACGGTGACCTTGCCGCCGGCGTCACAGCAGGCCACCGTGTCGCCGGGAAGGCCGATGACCCGTTTGACGTAGGTTGTGTCGCTGCCGGTCAGGCCGAGCCACTGCATGGCGGCAGCGGCTGCGTCCGGCAGCGGACCCCTGCCGCTGTTCAACGGTGCAAAGCTGCCACGGCCATCGAAGACAACGACGTCCCCGTGCCGGATGGGTTCGGACTGGAAGTCCGTGCGTGACACCAGGATCCGGTCCCCGCCCTGCAGGAGCGGCTCCATTGAATCCGAAGGGATGAAGTAGACGTCAAGCCACAGGGACCGGACCACTCCGCTGATGGCCACCGCGAGGAGCAGGGCCAGTAAAACAAAACGCCAGCCCATTTTGCGGGGCTGGCGTTTTGTCTGGTGCATGGTCCGTATCCTGGCGCTGGTGCATTGCTCCGGCGCATGCCGGGTACGGCCGCGCTCCAGCCTGGCCGTAAGTCCGGGCAGAACTTACTTACTTGGCGGAGCTGAAGTCGCGCTTTTCCTTGATCTTCGCGGCCTTGCCACGCAGTGCACGCATGTAGTACAGCTTGGCGCGGCGGACGTCACCCTTGGTGACAACCTCGATCTTTTCGATGATCGGGGAGTGCACCGGGAAGGTACGCTCCACGCCGACACCGAAGGAGACCTTGCGAACGGTGAAGGTTTCGCGCACGCCGTCGCCCTGGCGGCCCAGGACGAAGCCCTGGAAGACCTGGACACGGGTGTTCTTGCCTTCGATGATGTTCACGTGCACCTTGAGCGTGTCGCCGGCGCGGAACTCGGGAACATCGTTGCGCAGCGAGGCTGCATCGACGGAATCGAGAATATGCATGATTGCACTCCTGGTGAACGCCACAGGTCATTCACTTTGGGTCACGGCGGGCAAGTCCGGCTGCCGGAAGGCAGGCCGGGTCTCACCGCCGAAGTAAAATAGTCCGGCCGCTTCAAGGGTTGATGGGGCCGGTTGTCCGGCTGTTGGCCGCGCTACCCCCTGTGGCAGGTGCGGACCCAGCAGACACAAGGGTTAATTTTGCCACAGCGGCAGGGTTACGCCAATTCGCCCGGCACTAATCCTGCGGCGCGGCTGCCGCTTCCGGCCGGCGGACCAGCCTGCCATCCACGATGTCATACCCCAGGTTGTGCAATTCGGTGCGGTCGCCACGCGGGAGGCTGCCGGCGTCGAACCCTTCCAGGAGGTCCGGACGCCGCGCCGCTGTGCGGCGGTACTGCTCGTGGCGCCGCCATTGGGCGATCCTGCCGTGGTTGCCGCTCAGGAGCACCGGCGGCACCTCGCGGTCACGCCACATGGAAGGCTTGGTGTAGACCGGATATTCCAGGAGTCCGTCCGAGTGGGATTCCTCCACCAGGGATTCGGGATTGCCCACTACACCGGGCAGCAGGCGGCCAATGGCTTCCACCATGGCCAGGACGGCCACTTCCCCGCCGTTCAGCACATAGTCGCCCAGGCTGACAGGCCGAACCGTGAAGTGTTCCTGCGCCCATTCGATGACCCGTTCATCGATGCCCTCATACCGCCCGCACGCAAACGCCAGGTGCTGTTCCTCGGCCAGTTCATAGGCGAGGGCCTGGGTGAACCGCTCGCCGGCCGGGGATGGGACGATGAGGACCGGCTTGCGCTGCGGATCCGGCCGCTCCTCCGCCACGGCGGCGAGTGCCTGGGCCCAGGGTTCGGGCTTCATGACCATTCCGGCGCCGCCGCCGTACGGGGTGTCGTCGACAGTGCGGTGCTTGTCCGTGGTGAAGCTGCGCAGGTCATGGACGTGCAGGTCCAGGATGCCGTCGTGGCGGGCCTTGCCAATCAGCGAGAGTTCAAGCGGGGCGAGGTATTCAGGGAAGATGCTGACGACGTCGATGCGCATCTAGTCCCTGCTTTCCGGTTCCGGGGCAGCGGCTTCGTCGGTGTTGAGTTCGAAGAGTCCGTCCGGCGGGGTGAGGAGGATGAAGCCTTCCTCGATATTCACCTCAGGCACGATCTGTTCCACGAACGGGATGAGGATTTCCTTGCCGTCCGGGGTGGTGACCATGAGAAGGTCCTGCACGGGCATGGTGTTCAGCGCGGTCACCTTGCCCACAACCTGCGCCCCTACCCGGGCCTCCAGGCCGACAAGCTCGTGCTCGTACCAGCCCTCGTCATCATCCCCGTCCAGTTCTTCGGTTTCGATGAACAGCTTGGCGCCGCGGAGGGTTTCAGCCTGGTTGCGGTCCGCCACCTCCTCAAAACCGAGCAGCAGGATGTCCTTGTTCCAGCGCGCACTCCGCACGGTCAGCCGTCCTGCCACGGCGTCCTCAACGACGAATTCCGTTCCCGGGACAAAGCGGTCCTCCGGAGCGTCCGTCAGCACCTGGACGGTGACTTCCCCGCGAATGCCGTGCGGCTTGCCGATCCGTGCCACCTGAAGCTGCATCTGTTCCTCTGTTCCGGGTTGTGGTGGTTCCGGTGGAAGCACCATGTTGGTCAAAGCACTCCGGCCCCTCCACCTGGCGGTGAAGGGGCCGGAGCAAAAACTGAATGTTGCCGAGCGCTCAGCGGCGGCGGTCGGTATCGACGACGTCGACCCTCACCGGTTCGCCACCGGCCAGTGCTGCCACCACGGTGCGCAATGCGCGGGCGGTGCGGCCCTGGCGGCCAATCACCCGTCCAAGGTCGTCCTGGTGAACGCGCACCTCGAGGGTGTCCCCGCGGCGGTTGCTCTTCGAACTGACCTTGACGTCATCCGGGGAATCGACGATTCCGCGGACCAGGTGTTCCAGCGCTTCTGCCAGCAATCTACTCAGCCTCGGTGGTCTCAGCTTCGGCGTCGGCCGGGGCCTCGGCAGCGTCAGACTTGGATGCCTTCTTGGTGATGGCTTCCGGGATGATGACCGAGCCCTTCTCCGGGGCAACAAAGGCTTCCTTCGCGACCTTGGTCTTGAGGGTGCCTTCCTGGCCCGGCAGGCCCTTGAACTTCTGCCAGTCACCGGTGATCTTCAGGATCGCGGCGACCTGCTCGGACGGCTGGGCGCCGACGGAGAGCCAGTACTGCGCACGCTCGGAGTTGACCTCGATGAACGAGGGCTCTTCGGTGGGGTGGTACTTGCCGATCTCCTCGATGGCGCGGCCGTCACGCTTGGTGCGTGAGTCCGCAACGACGATGCGGTAGTACGGGGCGCGCATCTTGCCGAAGCGCTTAAGGCGAATCTTTACGGCCACTTTTGTGGTCACTCCTGTTTCAGAAAAGGGGTGAACCCGGCTTTCTGCACCCGTGGGGCGGGCCGTACTTGCGGGTTCGAAGGACAGGATCCGGACGCGGAGAGAGGGGCCACGCAGATCGAGTACCTGTTTATTGTGCCAGATGAACGGCGTTATTTCGACTTGGGCCACCGCGCCGGCGCCGCGGCCGGCCCTTGTGGAGGCGGAGGACGGCCGAAACCGGCATCACGGGGTCAGGCCGACCAGACGTACAGTCCCGTCCGCTCGGAATCGTCGATCGAGGCGGCCAACTCCGCCACCTGCTGAACGTAGCTCCGGGCCTGGCCGGCGTCGAACGGCATATCCTCCTGGCCGGCCCACTGTTCGGCGACGTCGTCAAGGACATTGCCTTCGCCTTCGGTTTCATAGGAGAGCAGGTCGGCCAGCGCACGGACCATGGCCGGCGGCACGGCAAGGAGCGAATCGCTGGCGACGTCCACCATGGTCAGCTCATAGTCGGCCCCGCCGGCGTGCACGGCAGTCCCGGCAAGATCGCCCAGCTGTTCGACTTCGAAGTCGCTGATGCCCTGGATCCGCACCGCCTGGCCCCCGGGCCCGCTGTCCGCCGCGGAGCCGCTTCCCTGGTCAAGGATGCCGGCGCGTTTCAGCGCGGCGTCATGGGTGGCGACGAAGATCTCGGTGAAGCCCATGGCGGGTGCCCTTCTTCCGTTGGCGGAGCTGCGTGCCGGGAGTTGCAGCCCGGCCGTACGGAATCAGCCTAGTTGCTGCGCGCCCGCCGGCAAACGCGCCGGGCCGGAGCCCGCGAGCCCCAACACTGGCCCGTCAGCACTGGCGCACGGCCCGTGCAGGAGCACCGGTCAGCGGACTGCCACCCGGAGCCGGTTGCGCCACGGGTCCTCGAACCGGAGCTCCGCGCCGGTGTGGTGGGCGGGCACCCCGGCGACCCTCAGGCGGTCAGCCAGCGCCCCGACGTCGTCACCCGAGGGAACCTCGATGAGCACCTCGCCCAACCCAAGGGTGTCCTTGCGGGGGCCGGCGCCGCGGCTGTTCCAGACGTTCATGGCCATGTGGTGGTGGTAGCGGCCCGCGGAAACGAACAGGGCCTGCCCATGCCAGCCCGCCGTCTTCTCGAAGCCCAGGGTACCCACGTAGAAGTCCCTGGCGGTCTGGACGTCGCCAACCTGGAGGTGGACGTGCCCCACGCCTGCGGACGTCCGCCGCTGGCCTTCGAGGGATTCCTCAGTGAGGTGCTGCTCCAGGTAGCGCTGCGGCGGAAGCGCCAGGCTGTCCATCACCACGTCCGTCCCGTTCCAGGACCAGTTGCTGCGCGGCCGGTCCCAGTACAGCTCGATGCCGTTGCCCTCGGGGTCGGTGAAGTAGAAGGCCTCACTCACCAGGTGGTCGGCGCTGCCGGTGAAGGACCGGGGTTCGTACTGGGCTGCCGTGGCGATGGTGGCCGCAAGGGAAGCCTGGTCCTCGAACAATAGGGCGGTGTGGAACAGGCCGGCCTCTCCCCTGCCGGGAAGGTGCAGCCCGGGGGCCGGCGCCAGGTGGACCAGCGGCCTGCCGAGCCTGCCCAGGTAGAGCCCGCCGTCCTGCTCCGCCACCGCCTCCAGGCCCAGTGCGCGCTGGTAGTAGTCGGTCATGACCTTCATGTCGCCCACCTTGAGCATTACCGTGCCCATGGCGAGGTCGGCAGGAAGAAGATCCTGGCTGCTGGCTGCGTCGGTCATTTGAAGGCTCCTTGTGTTGGAGGCCGTCACTTCGGCGGCCTGTCACATATTAAAATTACTTGAAGCTTCAATTTATTCCAAGTAGCGGAACCAAATAACTCAACGGATGACGCGGCCGCCCAGCACCACGTGCTCCAGCGCCGTGATCGTGTCCGGGGTGGTCCGGGGGTCGTCCCGGCACACCACGACGTCGGCCCGCGCGCCTTCCTCCAGGTTGTCAGCGCCCAGCCACGCACGCGCTGCCCAGCAGGCGGCATCCAGGGCCGCATGCATGGGCAGGCCGGCCCCGTGCAGGGCGAGGATCTCATCTGCGATCCTGCCGTGCCGGATCACGCTGCCTGCGTCCGTGCCGGCAAAGATCCGGACGCCGGCGGCATGGGCCTCCGCCACCCGTTCCAGCCTGCGTTCCCACAGGGCACGCATGTGGGCGGCGTAGCGCGGAAACTTTGCGTCCGCCTGCTCCGCGATATCAGGAAAGGTGGCGATGTTGATGAGGGTGGGCACGATCGGTACGCCCTGCTCCACGAACCGGGGCAGGTGGCGCGGCAGCAGCCCCGTGGCGTGCTCAATGCAGTCAATGCCGGCGTCCAGCATTTGGTCCAGGGTGTCTTCGGCGAAGCAATGTGCCGTGACCCGGGCACCTTCATCATGGGCAGCCTGCACAGCGTCACGCACGACGGCGGCAGGAAAGGAGGGCGCAAGGTCGCCGGCGCTCCGGTCGATCCAGTCGCCCACCAGTTTGACCCAGCCGTCGCCGTCGCGCGCTTGCTTCCGCACGGCCTCCACGAGCCCGTCGGGTTCGACCTCCGCCGCGAAGCCGCGCAGGTAGCGGCGTGTGCGGGCCACATGCCGTCCTGCACGGATCAGTACCGGGAAGTCCCGGCCGCCCTGCATCCAGCGGGTATCGGCAGGTGAGCCGGCGTCGCGGACCAGCAGGGTTCCGGCGTTGAGGTCAGCCAGCGCCTGCTCCCGGGCAACGGCGGGTTCCACCGGGCCGTCGGGACCCAGGCCGATGTGGCAGTGGGCGTCGACGAACCCCGGCAGCACCCAGCCGTCGAGTTCCCGCGCCGGAGGGGCAGCGGGCCGGCTGAACGTGAGCTTGCCGTCCACCGACCAGAGTCCATGGCGTACCCGGTCCGGTGCGGCCAGGACGGGTCCGCGAAAGTAGATGATGTCTGCCATCGGGCTTCCTTTCGATGCCCGGTCAGGCTAGCACCCGCAAATGTGACACCGCCCTTCCGGGGGCCTGTGGTAGCTTCTTCTCTGACCACACGGGAGCCCTTGCAGGGGCTGAGATCGGGCTGACGCAGCCTGCGACCGTTGAACCTGTCCGGGTAATGCCGGCGAAGGAAGTGAGTATTCCCTTGAGTACGCAAAACACCCAGTTGAACCCTGCCCACGTGCCGTCCACCGGGGGTTCCGGAGCCGGCTCCACGCCCCAGGTGAACCAGTCCGAAGTGACCCGGTCCCTGGCGTCGCATTCGCTGGCCTATATCGACGACGCCGGGTCCGGCATCCGGGTACCCGTCACGGAAATTGCCCTGGAGCCATCGCCCAACGGCCAGCCGAACGCACCGTTCCGGACCTACCGGACGGCGGGGCCGGGAAGCGACCCCGTCCGCGGCCTGGAGCCCTTCCGCGCGGAGTGGATCGTGGCGCGCGGAGACACCGAGGCCTACAGCGGCAGGGAACGCAACCTGCTCGACGACGGCCGCTCGGCCGTCCGCCGCGGCGCCGCCTCCGCGGAGTGGAAGGGCGCGCAGCCGGTGCCCCGCCGCGCCGTCGACGGCCGGACGGTGACCCAGATGCACTATGCCCGGCAGGGCGTCATCACGCAGGAGATGCGCTTCGTGGCGCTGCGCGAGAACTGCGACGTGGAACTGGTCCGGAGCGAACTGGCCGCCGGCCGCGCCATCATTCCGAACAACATCAACCATCCGGAGTCCGAACCGATGATCATCGGCAAGGCCTTCCTGGTGAAGATCAACGCCAACATCGGAAACTCGGCCGTGACGAGTTCCATCGCGGAGGAGGTGGACAAGCTCCAGTGGGCCACGCAATGGGGTGCCGACACCGTTATGGACCTGTCCACCGGCGACGACATCCACACCACGCGGGAATGGATCATCCGCAACTCCCCCGTCCCGATCGGCACCGTGCCGATCTACCAGGCCCTGGAGAAAGTCAACGGTGAGGCCAACGCGCTAACCTGGGAAATCTTCCGGGACACCGTCATTGAACAATGCGAGCAGGGCGTGGACTACATGACCATCCACGCCGGCGTGCTGCTTCGCTATGTCCCGCTGACCGCCAACCGGGTGACGGGCATTGTGTCCCGCGGCGGCTCCATCATGGCCGGCTGGTGCCTGGCCCACCACCAGGAGAACTTCCTCTACACGCACTTCGATGAGCTGTGCGGGATCTTCGCGAAGTACGACGTTGCCTTCTCCCTGGGCGACGGTTTGCGCCCCGGTTCGACGGCGGACGCCAACGACGCCGCCCAGTTCGCGGAACTGGACACGCTCGCCGAGCTCACCCAGCGCGCGTGGGAGTACGACGTGCAGGTCATGGTGGAGGGGCCCGGCCACGTTCCCTTCCACCTGGTCCGGGAAAACGTCGAGCGGCAGCAGGAACTCTGCAAGGGGGCCCCGTTTTACACCCTGGGCCCGCTGGTGACAGATGTTGCTCCGGGCTATGACCACATCACCTCAGCGATTGGTGCCACCGAGATTGCCCGTTACGGCACCGCGATGCTGTGCTACGTCACCCCGAAGGAACACCTGGGCCTGCCCAACAAGGACGACGTGAAGACCGGCGTGATCACCTACAAGATCGCCGCGCACGCGGCGGACCTGGCCAAGGGGCACCCGGGGGCGCATGAGCGGGACGACGCCTTGTCCAAGGCGCGGTTCGAATTCCGCTGGCGGGACCAGTTCGCACTGTCCCTGGACCCGGTGACGGCTGAGGCGTTCCACGACGAGACGCTGCCGGCTGAGCCTGCCAAGACGGCGCACTTCTGTTCGATGTGCGGGCCCAAGTTTTGCTCCATGCGGATCAGCCAGGACATCCGCGACGAATTTGGTTCCGCGGAGGCGCAGGCGGCACTCGCCGATGCTGCGGCCGGGATGCGCGGGAAGAGCGAGGAATTCCTGGCGGCCGGCGGCAAGGTCTACCTGCCGGAACTGCGGGTGCCTGCTGACAGCTAGGACGCGCGGGCCGGCTGGCTCCGGCTGACCTGGCTGATGAACTGCCGGATGGCCCGGTCCCCGTCCGGGGAGTCATGGGGCCGGTGTCCTCCCGCGGCAACGCGGTGCAGGGCCCCGGTCTCCCGGAGGTACCCGGCGATTTCCTCGTAGAGCGGTTCCCACCCACCGGTCAGCACCAGCGTGGGCACCCCGGGAACAATGTGCAGCGGCGCCTCCCATGACGGGGCCTGGAGCCGCAGCCTGCGGGCGGACCTTTTTTCTTCCGTGGTGGCGGGCTGCTGGAGGTCGGTGGCGAAGACCCGCCGGACGAATTCGCGCTGGAAGTCTTCGTCGCTGAGCTGGTGGCGCACGTCGAAGAGGGGCTGCATGAGGCTGATGTGGGCGGCAGTGGCCGGGAGTTCCGCTGTCAGGGAGAGGCAGGCCGGTTCCACCAGCGTCAATGAGAAGACCAGGTCCGGACGTTCGACGGCGGCCATCATGGCCGCGATCGCCCCCTGGGAGTGCGCCACCACATGCCCGCCGGCGGCGCCGCGGCCGTCATCGGCAAGGGAGCGCAGGATGATGGCGGTGTCCTCCGCGAAGGACGACTCCAGTGGCTCCGCGAGGACGTCAAAGCCATGGCGGCGGAGGAACAGGGCGTCATAGGACAGTGCCATGCCGTGCTGGCGCGGCCACGCGGCGGCACCGAAGGTTCCGGCGCCGTGCACGAACACTACCCTCTGCTTGAACATGTCCCAACCCTATTCCACGGCACTGACATCCCAAGCAAGCAGCGCCAGGTGTCGTTCTGAGAGGTCAAAACAACACCTGGCGCTGCGCTGCCGGGGAACTGCTACTTGCCCAGGAACTTGTCGAAGCCCTTGGGGAGGTTCAGCTGGGACGGGTCGAAGTCCCCGCCCTGCTGGCCGAAGGCGGCGCCCGTAGGCAGCGCCTTGGCGGCGTTGGCACGGCGGGCTTCCGCTTCCTTGCGCTCCTGGGCAGCCTTGGCCGGGTTGCCGGACTTTGCCTTCTTCTTGGGCGCGTTCTTGGCGTTCTTCCGGGCACCACCGCCGGCGCCGGGCAGGCCAGGCATCCCCGGCATTCCCGGCATGCCGCCCTGGGCCATCTTCTTCATCATCTTCTGGGCCTGGGCGAAGCGCTCCAGCAGGCCGTTGACCTCGGAGACGTGGACGCCGGAACCACGGGCGATGCGTGCCCGCCGTGAACCGTTGATGATCTTCGGCGCCAGCCGCTCGTGCGGTGTCATGGAGCGGACGATTGCCTCGACGCGGTCGATCTCGCGCTCGTCGAACTGCTCCAGCTGCTGCCGGATGTTCTGTGCACCCGGCATCATCATGAGCATCTTCTTCATGGAGCCCATGTTGCGGATCTGCTGCATCTGGGCCAGGAAGTCCTCAAGGGTGAAGTCTTCCTGGTCGGCGAACTTCTTCGCCATCCGGGCGGCCTCATCCTTGTCCCAGGCCTTTTCGGCCTGTTCGATAAGGGTGAGGATGTCGCCCATATCCAGGATGCGCGAGGCCATCCGGTCCGGGTGGAAGAGTTCGAAATCGTCCAGGCCTTCGCCGGTGGAGGCGAACATGACCGGCTTGCCGGTGACCGACGCGACTGAAAGAGCGGCACCGCCTCGGGCGTCGCCGTCGAGCTTGGACAGCACGATGCCCGTGAAGTTCACGCCTTCGTCGAAGGCGAGGGCCGTGTTCACGGCGTCCTGGCCGATCATGGAGTCGATCACGAACAGGACTTCGTTGGGCACGATGGCACGGCGGATCTGGCGCGCCTGTTCCATCATGTCGGCGTCCACGCCCAGGCGGCCGGCCGTGTCAACGATGACGACGTCGTGCAGCTTCTGGCGTGCTTCCTCGACGCCGGCGCGGGCGACGGCGACGGGGTCGCCGGCGGGCTGGTCCAGCTCGGTGGAGGTGGCACCCGGGTGCGGGGCGAAGACGGGGACCTTTGCCCGCTGGCCCACCACCTGGAGCTGGGTGACGGCGTTAGGGCGCTGCAGGTCGCAGGCCACCAGCATGGGGCTGTGCCCCTGGGCCTTCAGCCACTTGGACAGCTTGCCCGCAAGGGTGGTTTTGCCGGCACCCTGGAGGCCGGCGAGCATGATGACGGTGGGGCCGTTCTTGGCCAGCCGGATCCGCCGGGTTTCGCCGCCCAGGATCTCGACGAGTTCCTCATTGACGATCTTGACGATCTGCTGGCCGGGGTTCAGTGCCGCAGAGACCTCGGCACCCAGGGCGCGTTCACGGACCCGGCCAGTGAACTCACGCACAACGGGAACGGCAACATCGGCGTCCAGAAGCGCGCGGCGGATCTCCCGGACGGTGGCATCGACGTCGGCCTCGGTGAGCCTGCCTTTACCGCGGAGATTCTTGAAGGTTGCTGTCAACCGGTCAGAGAGTGAATTGAACACGCGACGTGCACTTCTTTCAGTGGATGATCGGGACTCGACTATCTAGGGTATCAAGTCAGGCCCGGTAGGTGGCATGCTGGCAAAATGACGAGCCAAACGACTGTGAAAACCCTGCTCATCCTCGGCGCCTCGGGCGACCTCACCGGCCGGCTCCTCCTGCCCGGCCTGGCGCGGCTCGTTGCCGCAGGCCGCGCGGAGGGCCTCACCCTGGTGGGGGCAGGCTCGGATCCGTGGACGCCGGAACAATGGCGGGAGCGGGTCCAGGCATCGTTCGCTGCTGCAGCCGGCGCGGCAGACAGTTCCGGAAAGGACGCCCTCGAGCTGCTGCAGAAGGAGACGGCGTACCACCAGGTGGACGTCACGGCCAAGGGTGCCCTGGCCGCCCTGCTCGCGGGGCTGGAAGGCCCGGTGGCCGTTTACTTTGCGTTGCCGCCCCGGATCAGCCAGCAGGCATGCGAGACGCTCCAGCCGGAAGAGGTTCCGGAAGGCACCCGCCTGGTAATGGAGAAGCCCTTCGGCTTCAGCGAGGAATCGGCCCGGTCGCTGAACCGGACCCTGGCACGGCTGGTCCCCGAAGACCATATCCACCGGGTTGACCATTTCCTGGGCAAGGCCACCGTCCTGAACATCCTGGGCCTTCGGTTCGCCAACAACTTCCTTGAGCCGGTATGGAACAGGCAGCACGTGGAAAAGGTGGAGATCTTTTTCGATGAGGACCTGGCCCTGGAAGGCCGAGCGCGCTACTACGACGGCGCCGGCGCCCTCCGGGACATGATCCAGAGCCACCTCCTGCAGGTCATGGCGATCATGGCCATCGAACCTCCGGCCACCATCGGCGAGCGCGACCTCCGCGACGCCGTCTCCACCGTCCTGCGGGCCAGCAGCGTCAGTGCCCCCTTCACTGGCTCAACGCGCAGGGCCCGCTACACCGCCGGTTCCGTGGCAGGCAAGGACGTCCCGGACTACGCCAAGGAGGAAGGCGTGGATCCCGGAAAGGGAACCGAAACCCTTGCCGAAGTCCAGGTGGGCATCGACAACTGGCGCTGGCGGGGGGTTCCCTTCATCCTGCGTTCCGGCAAGGCCCTGGGCGACAAGCGCAAGGAAGCGGTGGTCACCTTCCTTCCGGTGCCCCACCTGCCCCAGGGCTTTACCGGGGTGGACTCCCCCAACCAGCTCCGGATCGGTTTCGGCCCGGACACACTGGAGTTCGACGTCGACGTCAACGGTCCGGGAAACATCTTCAGCCTGGGCCGGGTCACCCTGGAAGCCGAACTGAGCGCCTCCGATCTCCTGCCCTACGGCGAAGTGCTGGAAGGCGTGCTGACCGGCGATCCGTTGCTGTCCGTCCGGGGAGACACTGCAGAGGACTGCTGGCGGATTGTTGAGCCGGTCCTCAAGGCGTGGGAGCGCGGGGACGTCCCGCTTGAAGAGTACGACGCCGGTTCGGCCGGCCCGGCATCCTGGCCCACCAACCGCTCAAAGGACTGAGCAGTCCGCGGCAGCACCGGCAGCGTTAACAACAGGCAGGGCGGGAACCTTTCGGTTCCCGCCCTGCCTGTCTTTATGGTTCCGTGCCGGTGCCTAGATGGCGGCCACTCCGCGTTCCCCGGTCCGGACCCTAACTGCTTCATGGACATCGATGGTCCAGACCTTGCCGTCCCCGGCCCTGCCGGTATTGGAACTGGCAATGATCACATCCAGGATGTCGTCTGCCTGCTCGTCCGTGGCCAGGACTTCCACCCGGATCTTGGGCAGGAGGTCCACGTTGTATTCGGCTCCGCGGTAGACCTCGGTGTAGCCGCGCTGCCGGCCGTATCCGCTGGCTGCGCTGACGGTCAGGCCCTGAACACCATAGGATTCCAGTCCCTCCCTGATGGCTTCGAGCTTTTCCGGCCGGACGATTGCAGTAATCAGTTTCATGCCCCCACGCTTTCCTTACCTGTTGCTGACTGTGACTTCTGCGTGCCCGGCGTCCCCTGGACTGGCGCGTGGGACTCGCCCTGGCCCTTGCCGGTGATCATGTCGTGCAGCGGCTGGAAGCTTCCGCCGTGTCCGCTCAGTCCGAACTCGTAGGCAGTCTCGGCGTGCAGGCTGAGGTCCACACCCACCGTTTCCTGTTCCTGCGAGACCCGGAAGCCCATGGTCTTGTGGATGGCCAGCGCAATGATGGCCGTCAGGACTGCGGAGTAGGCGATGGCGACGCCGGCTGCCGCGAGCTGCGCCCAGAGCTGGGTCAGTCCGCCGCCGTAGAAGAGGCCGCCGCCAACACCGTCGGTGGGCAGTGCGATGAAGCCGAGCGCCACGGTGCCGATGATGCCGGACACCAGGTGCACGCCGACGACGTCCAGCGAGTCATCGAAGCCCCAGCGGAACTTCAGGCCGACTGCCAGGGCGGAGGCTACGCCGGCCACGACGCCCAGGCCGAGTGCACCGACGGGGCTGACGTTGGCGCAGGCCGGGGTGATGGCGACGAGGCCGGCCACCACGCCGGATGCGGCGCCGAGGGAAGTGGGGTGTCCGTCGCGGATCCGTTCGGTGACCAGCCAGCCGAGCATGGCTGCTGCCGGGGCTGCGAGGGTGTTGATCCAGATCAGACCCCCCTGTTCGGCAGTGGTGGCTGCACCGCCGTTGAAACCGAACCAGCCGAACCACAGGATGGCTGCGCCGAGCATGACGAACGGGATGTTGTGCGGGCGGTGGTTGGGGTCCTTGCCGAAGCCCTTGCGGTTGCCGATGATGAGGACGAGGATGAGCGCCGCCACACCTGCGTTGATGTGGACCACGGTGCCGCCGGCGAAGTCGATGGCGGGGCCGAGGGCCTTGCCGATGGCGCCTTCGGGGCCGAAGAGTCCGCCGCCCCACACCATGTACGCCAGCGGGCAGTAGACGAGCGTGACCCACACGGGAACGAAGACGGACCAGGCGCCGAACTTGGCGCGGTCGGCGATGGCGCCGCTGATCAGTGCCACGGTGATGATGGCGAAGGTGGCGGCGTAGCCAACCTTGATCAGACCGTCAGGGGTGGTGATGCCCTCAAGGCCGAATGTGGCGAACGGGTTGCCCACGATCTCCAGGAAGCCTTCACCGGAGCTCATGGACGCGCCCCACAGCACCCAGACAACACCCACCATGCCGATGGAGATGAAGCTCATCATCATCATGTTCAGTGCTGCCTTGGCGCGGGTCATGCCGCCGTAGAAAAATGCCAGACCGGGTGTCATGAACAGCACAAGGGCTGCCGCCACCATGACCCAAACGTGACCTGCGGTAAGTTCCATGGTGCACGTCCTCTCTCATCGAATCTTGCGGAGTACTCCGCCTGCCAACGCCTTTTTGCGTCCTGTAATGAGTTTGTGGGCGGCGTGTTTCGCCCGCGGAGGATTTAGATTGCGGGCCTGTTACAACAACCTCTAGGAAGTAAATGGTGCATATCCGCCTTGTTACGGTTATGTTTCCGCACCCGCGCAGCCACCCGGCTCCCTTTCCTGCAAGGACTCCTTCACAATGACGGCAACACCCCGCGAAAGCGGCGCCACTTCGAGGTTTTTGGCCCGGCTAAGGCCTCGGCGGGAGAAACTTCCCCGCGACATTAAGGTGATGCTGGCCGCGGCGTTCCTGATTGCGCTTGGATTCGGGCTCGTTGCGCCTGTATTGCCGCAGTTCGCAACAACCTTCGGCGTAGGGAACACCGAGGCAGCCGTCATCGTGGCGATCTTTGCCTTCATGCGCCTTGCCTTTGCACCCGCCGGCGGAGCTCTGATCGGCAAGCGCGGTGAACGGCCCGTCTATGTCGCTGGGCTGTTGATCGTGGCCTTGTCCACGGCGGCCTGCGCCTTTGCGCAGGACTATTGGCAGTTGCTGCTGTTCCGCGGCCTTGGCGGAGCCGGGTCCGTGATGTTCACGGTGGCATCGATGGCCCTGGTGGTCCGCCTGGCCCCACCCCAGAGCAGGGGCAGGGTCTCAGGTGCCTATGCGTCCGCTTTCCTGATCGGGAATGTGTGCGGGCCGATTGTGGGCGGTCTGCTGGCGGGGCTGGGCCTGCGGGTCCCGTTCCTTGCCTACGCCGGGGCCCTGCTCGTTGCCGCGTTTGTGGTGCAGACCCAGCTCAGCCACCAGCGCCGGGGCGGCGGTGAAACCCAGCACCGTCCGCCGGACATGCGCTTTGGCGAAGCCGTGGCTGCCGGAACCTACCGGTCGGCCCTGCTGTCCAGCTTTGCCAACGGGTGGGCCACGTTTGGCGTCCGCATGGCAACGGTGCCGCTGTTCGCCGCGGCAGCCTTCGGGGCAGGACCGCAGGCGGCCGGACTGGCGCTGGCAGTCTTCGCTGCCGGGAACGCCGCCGCGCTGACCTTCTCGGGGCGGCTGGCGGACTCCCTGGGGCGCAAGCCGATGATGATCTCCGGCCTGCTGGTGGCAGCCTTCGCGACTGCGGCGATCGGCTTGACCTCCGACCTGCCCTGGTTCCTTGCCGCATCGACGCTTGCCGGCGTCGGGTCCGGCCTTTTCGGCCCGGCGCAGCAGGCCGCCGTCGCCGATGTCATTGGGAACGCACGCTCCGGCGGCAAGGTCCTGGCCGTCTACCAAATGACGTCCGACGTCGGAGCGATCGTCGGACCGGTGGCGGCCGGGCTGCTCGCGGACCGGCTGGGTTTCGGCTGGGCTTTCGGCGTGACCGGCGGCGTCATGCTCCTGGCCGCCGTCGGCTGGCTGCCCACCCGCGAAACACTCCGGGTTAAACCCAACTAGCCCGCAGTTGTTGTCGTTTTGAGGGCTCAAAACGACAACTAATGCGAGCTGGTTGGGCTGGCTTAGCTAGTTCAGCAGGGCGTCGACAAAGCCTTCGGTGTCGAACGGGGCCAGGTCGTCGGCGCCTTCGCCCAGTCCGATGAGTTTGACGGGCACGCCGAGCGTCTTCTGGATGGCGACGACGATGCCGCCCTTCGCGGTTCCGTCCAGTTTGGTCAGGACGATGCCGGTGATGTTGACAACCTCCGAAAAGACCCGCGCCTGGTTCAGGCCGTTCTGGCCGGTGGTGGCATCCAGAACCAGCAGGACCTCGTCCACCTCGGCCAGCTTCTCCACCACGCGCTTGACCTTGCCCAGTTCGTCCATCAGGCCCACCTTGTTCTGGAGGCGGCCGGCGGTGTCAATCATGACAACGTCCACTTCCTGCTCAATGCCTGCCTTCACGGCCTCGTAGGCAACGGAGGCGGGATCGGCGCCGTCGATGTCCGACTTCACGGTGGGGACGCCGACGCGCTGCCCCCACGTGGCCAGCTGTTCCGCCGCGGCGGCGCGGAACGTGTCCGCGGCACCCAGCAGGACGTCCTTGTCCTCTGCCACCAGCACGCGCGCCAGCTTGCCGACGGTGGTGGTCTTGCCGACGCCGTTCACGCCCACCACCATCATCACGGCAGGCCTGTCCGCATGGCGCTGGACGTTCAGGCTGCGGTCCATGGAGGGGTCGACAAGCTTGATGAGCTCTTCTCGGAGCATGGCCTTGACGTGTTCGGGGGTCCGGGTGCCCAGCACCTTGACCCGTTCGCGCAGGGCATCCACCAGCTGCATGGTGGGTTCGGTTCCCAGGTCCGCGAGGAGGAGTGTCTCCTCCACCTCGTCCCAGACGCTCTCATCGATCCGGTCGCTGGACAGCAGCGCCAGCAGGCCCTTGCCCATGATGTTGTTGGAGCGGACCAGCCGCTCACGGAGGCGGGTGAGGCGGCCCGCGACAGGCAGCGGGGTTTCGACGGGAATGGTTTCCAGCCCGGCAGCGTCGTCCGGAACCGTAGTGGTGTCAAGCCCTTCGAGGTCCACGCCCGCGGGCGCCGTGCGTTCGATTGGTCCGGCGCTGTCCGCTACGGCGGTGCTGCCGCCGGAGCGGACCTCAGGATCGTTGGCGTCCCGCGTGCCGGGGTACCGGGTGATGTTCCTCCGCGTCTTGAGCAGGACCGGAATCAGGCCGCCGATGACCACCAGCGCAACAAGAATGGACAGGACAATGGGAAGGATGTCATTCACTCCCCTAGCTTCTCACAAACGGCCTGCCCGGTTCGGGCGCCCGGCCCGCCCCTGACCTGCCCCAATGCGGCGCCCCCGCGGCCGCCGGACGCCGGCGGTGCTGCTACACCTCGGAAACGAGCCGCTGGCTGATCACCGTGGAAACGCCGTCGCCCCTCATGGTGACGCCGTACAGTGCGTCCGCCACCTCCATGGTCCGCTTCTGGTGGGTGATGACGATGAGCTGGCTGGACTCCCGCAGTTCCTCGAAGATGGTGATCAACCGGCCGAGGTTGGTGTCGTCCAGCGCCGCCTCCACCTCGTCCATGACGTAGAACGGCGAGGGCCGCGCCTTGAAGATGGCCACCAGCAGCGCCACCGCGGTAAGGGACCGCTCGCCCCCGGAGAGCAGGGACAGCCGTTTAATCTTCTTGCCCGCGGGACGGGCCTCCACCTCGATGCCTGTGGTGAGCATGTCCCCCGGGTCCGTGAGGACCAGGCGGCCCTCGCCGCCGGGAAAGAGCCGCTCAAAAACCCGGACAAACTGGACCTGGGTGTCCTCGAACGCCTCGGCGAAGACGCGCTGGACCCGGTCGTCCACTTCCTTGATGATGTCCAGCAGGTCCCGGCGGCTGGCCTTCAGGTCCTCAAGCTGGGTGCTGAGGAACTGGTGCCGCTCCTCCAGTGCCGCGAATTCCTCCAGGGCCAGGGGGTTGACCTTGCCCAGGCTGGCGAGGTCGCGTTCAGCTTTGCGCAGCCGTTTCTCCTGCTCCTGCCGGACGTACGGCTTCCCTTCCCGGATTTCTTCCCCGCCGGCGTCAACGGGAGCCCGCAGCGCGGCCCACTTGTCGCCGGTCTCCTCCGCAGGCACGGGAACCGGGACGTGCGGCCCGAACTCTGCCACCAGCGCTTCGGGGGTGATGCCCAACTCGTCCACGGACCGGGATTCCACTGCCTCGATCCTGGCCCGCTGCTGCGCACGGGCCAGCTCATCCCGGTGCACGTTGTCGGTGAGGTCGGCCAGTTCGCGGGCCAGGGCGTCGTTGGCTTCCCGGATGTCCCGCAGCCCACGGTCACGCTGTTCGCGGTTTTCCTCGGCCAGGTCCCGTTCGTGCCGGGCGAGGTCCACCGATACGTCCACGTAACGCAGTGCCAGTTCCGCCGCGGCGGAAACGGCGGCCGCACGCCTGGCCTGGATGCGGCGGCGCCGGGCACGCTGGGCTGCTTCCTCCCGGGCACGGCGTTCGGTGGCGGCGGCGCGCTCCAGGGACGCCACCCTGTTGCGGGTTGCCGCCAGCTGCTCTTCGGCGCTGCGCAGGGACAACCGCGCTTCCACTTCCGCTGCACGGGCGGCGGATGCGGCACGGGCCAACGCGTCCCGCTGTTCGGTGGAGGGCTCCTCTTCAACCGGAGCCTCCTGGGCGGCGGCCAGCCGGGCCGTGATGGCAGCGAGCGCCTCCTCCTCCGCGGCAACGTTCTCCGCAGCGCGTGCCAGGGAGGCAGCCAGGCGGTCGCTCTCACCGACGGCGCTGCGCAGGACTGAATTCAGGTGGCCCAGGCGTTCGGCCACGGCGGCCAAGCGGGCATCGGATTCGTGCAGTTTGTCCAGGGCAGCGTCCGCCTCCTCCTGCGCTCCGGCGCGGCGCGCCTCGGCGGCGGCCAGGGCGAACCTGTTCCGCTCCAGGTCTGCCGTGACCGCCAAAAGGCCACGGTCGGCGTCGTCCACCGCCGCCTGCACCTCAAGGAGGGAGGGCGCCTTGGCAGAACCGCCGGCAACGGATACGGCGGTGAACACGTCCCCCTCGCGGGTGACCGCCGTGAGTCCGGGCAGCCCGGCCACCAGCGCAGCCGCGGCGTCGATGCCTGTGACGACGGCGGTTCCGGACAGCAGGTGCCGGACCAGCGGGATGTGCTCCGCAGGTCCGTCCACCAGGTCGGCGGCCCATTGCGCACCATCGGGCAGCGGCACTGCTTTGGGGGCGGCCGCTCCTCCCGGCGTGGAC
Source organism: Arthrobacter sp. SDR-2R (assembly GCF_057747955.1). Taxonomy (NCBI): domain Bacteria; kingdom Bacillati; phylum Actinomycetota; class Actinomycetes; order Micrococcales; family Micrococcaceae; genus Arthrobacter; species Arthrobacter sp. SDR-2R. Next base: position 2,278,429 of record NZ_CM173231.1, on the reverse strand, counting down.
TCCGTGGCGGGGTCACCCAGGTGGCCTGCCACCGCTGATGCGAGGAGCAGCGACGCCCGCCCGGCGTCGTCGTCCTTGAGCACCTTCAGGACGGCGGCCGCCGTGTCCTGATCCTGGACGAGGACTGCCTCGGAGGCCTCTCCCAGCGCGGCAGCGACCGCCGCCTCGTAACCACCCTGCACGCTGATCCCGGCCGCCAGGCTGCCCAGCACCCCGGACAGCCCTGACTCCAGTACGTGCCTGGCACCGTCCTTGCGGTCCAGGCCGAGCTTAAGAGCGTCGAGCCGGGCGGCAAGGGCGTCCCGCTTGCGGACGCCTTCGTTGACGGCGGCCTTGAGCTGGGCAATCTCCTGAAGGACCGCATCAAGTGCTTTACTGGCGGCCTCGTAATCGGCGTCGAGGGATTCCTCCCCTTCCTCCACGCCGGCCACCTGGTTTTCCAAGGCCGTGAACTCGGCCTGGGCGCGCGCCCGCCGTTCCGTGCCGGCGACAAGGGACTCCCGCAGCCGGCCCAGTTCTGCCTGCGCGGATTCCACCCGGGACCGGGCCGCCGCCACTTGTCCGGCCAGGCGGGCCAGGCCTTCCCGCCGGTCCGCCGCGGCCCGGAGCTGGGCCGTGAGCCGCCGGTCCTCGGCCACGGCTGCCTGCTCTGCCTCGGCCTTCGCGGCGCTGGCCGTGTCCAGGGTGGTGCGCCTGGCGTGGATGTCCCGTTCGAGCTCGGCCAGCTCCTGCCGCACCCTGGCGGCTTGGCGTTCGAGCTGTTCGGGGTCCCGCGCGGATGCCGGTGCGGCATCGTCGGAGCCGAGCAGGCGGCTGCGCTCGGTGGCCAGCGAACCGAGCGACCGGAGGCGCTCCCGTGCAGTGGACAGCTGGTACCAGGTGTCCCGCGCGGCGTTGAGCCGGGGTGTGGCTTCGGCAGCCAGCTGCTCCAGCGCCGCCTGCTGCCGGCGCCCGGCTTCGAGTTCCTGCTCGACGGCGGTCCGGCGGGCTTTGAGCGCTGCCTCGTCCGCCACGTCCTGCTCCAGGGCCTGCTGCAGCTGGACGAGGTCATCGGCGAGCAGCCGGGCACGGGCGTCCCGGACGTCGAACTGGACGCGCTGGGCGCGGCGGGCCACTTCGGCCTGTTTGCCAAGGGGCGTCAGCTGGCGGCGGATCTCCCCGGTGAGGTCTGTGAGGCGCTGCAGGTTGGCCTGCATGGCCTCCAGCTTCCGGACGGTCCGTTCCTTGCGCCGGCGGTGTTTGAGGATCCCCGCCGCCTCCTCGATGAAGCCGCGGCGGTCCTCGGGGGTGGCGTGCAGGACGCGGTCCAGCTGCCCCTGGCCCACGATGACGTGCATCTCCCGGCCCAGCCCGGAGTCGGAGAGCAGCTCCTGGATATCCAGCAAACGGCAGGCGGCACCGTTAATGGCATATTCGGAGCCGCCTGTCCGGAAAAGCGTCCGTGAGATGGTCACTTCGCTGTATTCGATGGGGAGCGCGCCGTCGGCGTTGTCGATGGTCAGCGAAACGTGGGCGCGTCCCAGGGGCGGCCGCCCGGACGTCCCGGCAAAAATGACATCCTCCATCTTGCCGCCGCGGAGAGTCTTGGCCCCCTGCTCCCCCATGACCCAGGCCAGGGCGTCCACCACATTGGACTTGCCGGATCCGTTGGGACCCACGACGGCGGTGACGCCGGGTTCGAAGTCGAAGGTGGTGGCAGAGGCAAAGGACTTGAACCCCCGGACGGTGAGGCTTTTGAGGTGCAAGGCTTTTCAGGTCTCCTGGAGCGGATAGGACAGTTTTGCTGGAACCGGCTCACTACAATCTACTGCGCAGGACCGACATTTCCCGGCAGCAGCACCCGGAAGCCGGGGCCGGGGCCACGGCCGGATATGCCGGTTCCGGCCGGGCAAAGGCATAGTTAAGCTCTTGAGCCTGCGTTTATGTGGGTACAGTCACCGCATGAATGCGCGACGGAAACGAAGAGGGGCTTGAATTGGCAGGTAATGCAACCTTCCGCCACAGCAACACCGCGCTGCTCTCGGTGAGCAGCGTCGAGGCTCCAAGGATCGTAAGCTCCACGGACTTCGACCGCCACCTGGCGCACACCCTGAAGCGGCTGAAGTTTCCACCCCGGCTGCTTGAGCGCGTTGCTGGCATTACGCACCGCCGCTGGTGGGCCCCCGGAACATCGTTCGACGACGCCGCGGTGGAAGCCGGAGCCAAGGCCCTGGCCGAGGCAGGCATCGAAGCCTCCGACGTCGGACTGCTGATCAACACCTCGGTCACGCGCCGCAACCTCGAACCGTCCGTGGCGGTGAAGATCCACCACGGCCTGAGCCTGCCGTCGTCGGCCATGAACTTCGACCTCGCCAACGCATGCCTCGGGTTCGTGAACGCCCTGACCCTGGCAGCGAACATGATCGATTCGGGACAGATCAGGTACGCCGTCATCGTCAATGGCGAGGACGCCCAGCTGACGCAGGAGGCCACCCTCGCCCGGCTGCAGCGGCCGGAAACCACCCGCGACGACTTCAACCGCGAGTTCGCCACGCTGACGTTGGGATCCGGGGCAGCGGCGGCCGTCCTGGGACCGGCCGATGAGCACCCCGGGGCCCACCGCGTGGTGGGCGGCGTGATGCGTGCCGGCACCGAGCACCATGAATTGTGCGTGGGCGGCATCGACGGCATGAACACGGACACGAAAGGACTGCTCGACGGCGGCCTCCAGCTGGTCGTGGACGCGTGGCATGAAGCGCAGCCCGAGTGGGACTGGGCGGCCATGGACCGCTACGTCACGCACCAGGTCAGCAACGCCTATACACAGGCCATCATTGACGCCATTGACCTCGACCCCGACAAGGTGCCCATCACGTTCCCGCACTGGGGCAATGTTGGGCCCGCCTCGCTGCCCATGACGCTTGCGGCCGAGTCGCAGTCCCTGGATACCGGGGACCGCGTCCTGTGCATGGGCGTGGGTTCCGGCCTGAACACCGCAATGCTGGAAATCGTTTGGTGATCGCGGACTGGCCGGGCGTGGCCGCCGGGTGGTCGCGCCAGATTGATGTCACTTCCACAGCCGGCGTCGACGCGCCGGGCACGGTGCGCCGCTGGCACCTGCTGGACAACGGCGCAGAACTCGCCGGCCGTGGCCTGGTTCCCGCCGGGACCCTGCTGTGCGTGCACGGCAACCCCACCTGGTCCTACCTGTGGCGGAGCCTGCTGGCCGCCGGATGCGACCCCGCGCATCCGTGGCGGGTGGTGGCGGTTGACCAGCTGGACATGGGCTTCTCCGAACGCACGGGCACCTTCCGCCGGCTGGCTGACAGGATCCAGGACCTGAACGACCTGACGGACGTGGTGGCCTTGGAGGGACCGGTCGTCTCGGTGGGGCATGACTGGGGCGGAGTGGTCAGCCTGGGCTGGGCGCTGGCCCACCAGCACCAGTTGGCCGGCGTGGTACTGACCAACACGGCCGTTCACCAGCCTGCAGGCTCGTCCATTCCCCCGGCCTTGCGCCTTGCCCTGCACCCTGCCGTGCACACATGGGGAACCACCACATCTGACTCCTTCCTGCGGGTGACGCATTCGCTGGCGCACCCGCCGCTGCCCGCGGATGTCCGGAAGGCGTATATGGCCCCCTACCGCGGAGCCGAGCGGCGGGCCGGGGTGGGAAACTTTGTTGCCGACATTCCCGTGGACGCCTGGCATCCCAGCTTTTCTGCGCTCAGCGGCGTGGCGGAAGGCCTCCGGAACCTGGAGGTCCCTGCCCTGATGCTGTGGGGTCCGCGCGACCCGATCTTTTCCGACCGCTACCTCAAGGACCTCATCACCCGCCTCCCGCATGCTGACGTGCACCGCTACGAGGGCGCAGGACACCTGCTCGTGGAGGACCGGGACATCGCCCCGGCGGTTTTCGACTGGCTGGCCGGGCGCGTCAGCGGCGGCGGCAACGGTTCGCCCGCGGTGGGGAACGCCGCTTCCCAGCCACCGGCCCGCGCAGGTTTCCAGCCACTGTGGACGCTCCTCGCCGAACAGGCGGCAGGACCCGCCGGAGGTAAGCCGGCCGTCGTCGAAATGGCTGCGGACGGCACCCTGGCCCGTTCCCTCACGTGGCAGCAGCTGGACTCTGACGTCCACCGCCTGGCCACCGGCCTGCACCTGGCAGGCGTAAGGCCGGGCAGCCGGGTGAGCCTCATGGTCCCGCCCGGGGTGGACCTGACCGTGGCCCTGTATGCCTGCCTGCGGCTGGGAGCCGTAGTGGTGGTGGCCGATGCCGGACTCGGAACGAAGGGACTGAACCGGGCGGTCAAGGGGGCTACTCCCGACTTCCTGATCGGCATCGACAGGGCGCTGGCAGCTGCCCGCGCCCTGGGATGGGCGGCCAGGCGCATCAGCGTACGCGACCTCCCGGCCGCCCGCCGCCGGATTCTCGGAGTGGAAACCTCCCTGGCCGCACTAACAACGGCGGGTAGGGTGCGCTCCGCCGGGCCTGGCGACGGCAACGGCAACGGCAACGGCAACGGCAACGGCAACGGCACATACTGGCCGGACCCGGACTCCCCCGCCGCCGTGCTCTTCACCTCCGGCTCCACCGGTCCGGCCAAGGGCGTGCTGTACACGCACCGGCAACTCGCCGCGATGCGGGACACCGTGGCCGAAACCTTCGGGATCCATCCGGGCCAGCGGCTGGTGGCGGGTTTCGCGCCCTTCGCCCTGCTCGGACCGGCACTGGGAACCGTGTCCGTGACGCCGGCGATGGATGTCACCGCGCCACGAACCCTGACCGCGCGGGCCCTCGCGGACGCCGCAGCGGCCATCGACGCCACCGTGGTCTTCGCCTCGCCGGCTGCCCTGCGCAACGTCGTCGCCACCAGCGGCGGACTCAGTGCGGAGGGCACCGCAGCGCTGAAACGGGTTGAACTGCTGCTCTCCGCAGGCGCCCCCGTTCCCGAACCGCTCCTTGCGGAGATGCAGCGGCTCCTGCCGGGTGCCTCCCTGCACACGCCCTACGGAATGACGGAAGCGCTCCCCGTCACCGACATCAGCCTCGAACAAATCAGGGCCGCGGCTTTCGACGCCGGATCCGGAACAAAGCCCGGAGCCGGCAACGGTGTCTGCGTGGGCCGGCCCGTCCACGGCGCCCGGGTGGCCGTCATCCCCCTGGCGGCAGACGGCACAGCCCCCGGTTCAACTCCTGTCACGGACGCGGGAATCACAGGAGAAATCCTGGTCAGTGCGCCGCACGTCAAGGATATGTACGACCGGCTCTGGCTGACCCAGGAAGCCAGCACCGGCGTGGCCGGATGGCACCGCACCGGCGACGTCGGCCACTTCGACTCCGACGGCCGGTTGTGGGTGGAAGGCCGGCTTGCGCACGTCGTCACCGCGCCCGGTTCGGTGGTGACACCGGTCGGCGCCGAACAGGCCATCGAACGCGTGGCCGGCATCCGGATGGCCGCGATTGTTGGCGTGGGGCCGGCGGGGACGCAGGCCGTCACCGCCGTGGTCGAGACGGTCCCGCCCGTCCGGAAAGCCGGGCCTGCCGGTCCGGAACTGGCTGGAAAGGTCCGGGAAGCCGCGCGCACGGCGGGCATTTCCGTGGCCGCCGTGCTGGTGGTCCCCGCGCAGCCTACCGATATCCGCCACAACGCAAAGATCGACCGGACGCGCCTGTCCCGGTGGGCTGCCTCCGTCCTGGCCGGCGGACGCGCGGGGACGCCATGAAAGTCCTCGTTACCGGTGCAAGCGGACTCCTGGGCCGCGGAGTCGCCGGACAACTGGTGCACCGGGGCCATGACGTCACCACCTTCCAGCGGCGTCCCTCAGGGGTCGACGGCGCCACGGACCACCGCGGATCCCTCACCGATGACGCCGCGGTCAGCGATGCCGTCCGGGGTGCCGAGGCAGTCATCCACCTGGCGGCCAAGGTCTCCTTCACCGGCCGTGCCGCACAGTTCGACGAAGTAAACGTCCACGGCACCCGGCGGCTGCTCCTCGCCGCCCGCGCGGCCGGCGTGCGGAACCTAATCTTCGTGTCCTCGCCGTCAGTGGCCAATTCCGGCGCCGCCATTGCGGGCCTGGGGGCAGAGCCCGCGGACCCGGAGCATGCCCACGGGGACTACTCCCGCACCAAGGCCCAGGCGGAACTGCTGGCCCTTGCCGCGGACGCCCCGGACTTCCGCGTTGCTGCCGTTCGGCCGCACGTGGTCTGGGGACCCGGGGACACGCAGCTGGTGGAACGGGTGCTGGCGCGGGCTGCCCGGCACCGGCTGCCGCTGCTGGATGCGGGCGCCGCCCTGATCGATACCACGTACGTGGACAACGCCGCGTCGGCGATTGTTGCCGCGCTGGAGCGCATCAGCCACATCCATGGCAGGGCGCTGGTTGTCAGCAACGGGGAGCCACGGCCGGTGGGCGAACTGATTGCCGGCATCTGCGCCGCCGGTGGCGTGCCTGCCCCGTCGTGGTCCGTCCCGGGGCGGTTTGCCAGGGCGGCGGGGTCCGTAGTGGAAAAACTGTGGCTGAGGCTTGGAATGCAGGACGAACCGCCCATGACGAAATTCCTCGCTGAGCAGCTGTCCACCGCCCACTGGTTCGACCAGCGCGAAACCCGGGAACTCCTCGACTGGACTCCGGCCGTCCCGATCGACGAAGGCCTGGCGCGGCTGGCAGCACACTATGGCACCCGCTGAGCCCATCGCCTGGGCGGCCCGGTGCTACCAGCGGCCGTTGCGTGGCCGCGGCTGGCACACGGGGCAGGTGTGGGACGAACGGTTCATGAACTGCTCGCGGCGGATGACCGCCTGGATTCCTGCGGCCGCGCACCTTTTGCACGGCTCACCCTGGCGGCCGTACGCGTTGAGGGACCGGTCGAAGTAGCCTGAGGCGCCGTTGACGTTGACGTACAGGGAATCGAAGCTGGTTCCTCCTGCGGCCAGGGCATCGAGCATGACCTCGCGGGCGCTGTCGAGGACACGCCGGGCGTCCCCCCGGCGCAGGGTATCGGTGGGCCGGGCGTAATGCAGCCGGGCCCGCCACAGCGCTTCGTCGGCATAGATGTTCCCGATACCGGAGACCAGGCCCTGGTCCAGCAGTGCCCGCTTCAGGCCGGTCCGGCGCTTCCGAAGCCGCTGGTAGAAGAGGTCGAAGGAGAACGAAGGGTCCAGTGGATCGCGCGCAATGTGCGCGGCTTCGGCGGCGATCAGGGGAAGGGGGGATTCCGCGAGGCCGCCCGGGCCGCCGTCGTCCGTGGGTACCAGTGCGGTGACAAAAAGGCCTCCGAAGATCCGCTGGTCCACGAACCGCAGCTGGTCCGGCATTCCGTCGCGGGGACTGAGCCGGAAACGGACCTTGAGGTGCCTTTCATCGGGAACGCCGGGGCCCTGCATCAGCAGCTGCCCGCTCATGCCCAGATGCGCCATGAGTGCCACCGCGGGAACGCGGGTGTCCTCCCCGGCGTTCGGCAGCGCAGCGGTGCCGTCCAGCAGCGGCATCCAGAGGAACTTGCCGCGCCGCACGACGTCGGCCACCGTGGCGCCTTCGAGGTTGCCGATGAAGTCCCCTGCCCCGAGGGCGTGGCGCCGGATGGAGCGGGGATCGATGACGTCCACGGCGCGGATGGTCCTGCCGCGGACCCAGTTCACCAGGCCGCGGCGCACCACTTCGACCTCTGGCAATTCAGGCACGGAGCGCTACTTGGCGGCTATGGAGCCTGCGGAGGTGCTGGGGTCAGCCTGGGCCCCGGCTCCGGAGAGCACCCGCCAGGCGTCTTCCGCTGCCTCCTGTTCGGCTTCCTTCTTGGAATGGCCGGAGCCCTTGCCGTAGGCCTTGCCGCCAATGTTCAGCACCGCCGTGAAGGTACGGGCGTGGTCCGGGCCGGAGCCGTCCACTGCATAGTGGATGCTGCCCAGCTGCCGGCTGGCGGCGAGTTCCTGGATGCTGGTCTTCCAGTCGGTGCCGGCGCCCAGGACTGCGGCGTCCTTCAGCAGCGGACCGACCAGCCGCATGACCAGCTGGCGCGCGGTCTCGATGTCGTTGGAAACGTACGTTGCCCCGATCAGGGCCTCCATGGTGTCCGCGAGGATGGAGGCCTTGTTCTTGCCGTGGGTGAGCTTTTCGCCCTGCCCGAGGTAGATATACTCACCGATGCCAAGGCTGCGGCCGATCCCGGCGAGGGCCCGGGTACTGACGACGGCGGACCGGCGCTTGGCGAGTTCGCCTTCGGGCAGGTCCGGGTTGTCCCGGTAGAGGGCATCGGTGACGGAGAATCCCAAAATGGAGTCGCCCAGGAACTCGAGCCGCTCGTTGGTGGGTATGCCGCCGTTCTCGTATGCGTACGAACGGTGGGTAAGCGCAAGACGAAGCGTCCCGGCGTCAATAGTGACACCGAGACGCTTCAGAAGCTCTTCAGTTGAAGACATCAGTCAGCCTGTTGGGCCGATTAGACGTCAGCGACCTTGCGGCCCTTGTACTCAAGGAACAGCGCGGTGCCGGCAGAGTCGGTAACGACCTTTGCCTGGTGCGGCAGGCTGTAGGTGACCTGGCCGTTCTCAACGGTCTTCACCAGGTGGGGGGCGGTCGCCTTCCACTGCGAGCGGCGGGCGCGGGTATTCGAGCGAGACATTTTCCGCTTGGGAACAGCCACGGCTAACTCATTTCTCTCTAGACAAACACGTACAAATCAATTTTGCCGGTCAGGCTTAGCCATATCAGCTAGGGCAGCCCAGCGAGGATCCAGGACCTCGTGGTGGTGCCCCGGCTCGTCTTCCAGGCGAGCTCCGCATTCGGAGCAAAGGCCCTGGCAGTCTTCCCGGCACACCGGCTGGAACGGCAGATTGGTGACAACCGCGTCCCGCAACACCGGTTCAAGATCGATTACATCGTGCTCGACTCGACGTTGCTCTTCATCATCTTCTCCATCCGAAAGCTGAATGCCCTCGTAGAAGAAAAGTTCTTGCACATTGACCTCAAGGTCATACGCAAGGGGATCCAGGCATCGGCCGCACTCGCCAGTAACTTCGGCAACCACGGTTCCTGATACCAGAATTCCTTCGTGTACGGCCTCCAGCCTCAGATCCAGCTCGACATCCGAGCCTTCCTGAACACCAATGAGCGCCACACCAAGATCACCCGGTGCGGGTACATGTTCCTTCAGTGTCCGCATGCTTCCCGGGCTGCGCCCGAGGTCCTTGACGTCGAACGCCAAGGGCGAACCAGCATCTCTGTTAATGAGAACTCCTGTTGAACATATGACCGACGTACCATCTTAGCCTGAAGAGCCGCAGCGACTCAAACCGGCACGAGGAAGCGCCGAAGTACCGATCCAGCCTACCGCTTTGGCTGCTGATCCGCCGAAGGCTCGCCGGAAACCATGCGGCGGTGCACCGAGCGGGGCACGTAGTCGGACACGCTGCCGCCCAGGGACGACACCTCTTTGATCAGGGTGGAGGACAAATGGACGTAGCTGGCCTCTGCCGGGAGGAACACTGTCTCCACCCCGCTCAGCTGCCGGTTCATGGTGGCCATGGGCAGCTCGTAGTCAAAGTCCGACGAGGACCGGAGCCCCTTGACGATGGCCGACACGCCCCGCTGGCGGCAGTACTCCGCCAGGAGCCCCTCGCCCACCGGTTCCACCACGATGCCCCTGAGCAGTGCCAGCGTTTCGCGCGCCATTTCCAGCCGCTCTTCCAGGCTGAACATGTACTTCTTGGCGTAGTTGGTGGAAATGGCCACGATGACCTCGTCGAAAAGACCGGCAGCCCGTGCGATGACTTCGAGATGGCCGTTGTGGATGGGGTCGAAGGATCCGGGGCACACAGCGCGTCTCATGCTCCGAACCTACCCCATGGAAAGGCCGGGATACCATGACTGGATGCATCCACCACGGGAACTTTCCACCCCCTTGGCACCTGCGCCCTGGCAGCGTACGGCGCTCGGTGCCAACCTCCTGGCGCCCGACGGCGGGCTGGGTGTCACCATCTTTGAAGAGATGACCACCCTGGCCGTCCAGACCGGGGCCATCAACCTGGGCCAGGGCTTCCCCGATGAGGACGGGCCTGCCGAAATCCGGGAGGCAGCCCGGGCAGCCATCGCAGCGGGGGCCAACCAGTACGCGCCCGGCAAGGGCCTGCCCGAACTCCGCCAGGCGGTGGCCGCACACCAGGAACGGTTCTACGGGCTTGCGCCGGACCCGGCAACCGAAGTCATCATCACCACCGGAGCCACCGAAGGCATCGCCGCGGCCCTCCTGGCCTTTGCCGGACCCGGCGACGAGGTCCTGACGTTCGAGCCTTTCTATGACTCCTACGGCGCGGTCATTGGGCTTTCCGGCGCCTCCCACGTCACGGTGCCGCTCGCTGCCCCGGACTTCATGCCGGACATGGCGGCCCTGGAGGCAGCGTTCAACGGGCGGACCCGCGTGGTACTGCTGAACAACCCGCACAATCCCACCGGCGCCGTTTTTCCGCCGGCCGTCCTGCAGCGCGTGGTGGAGCTCGCGGAGAAGCACGGCAGCATTGTCATCACGGATGAGGTGTATGAGCACCTCACCTTCGGCGTGGCCCATACCCCCGTTGCCACCCTTCCAGGGGCCGCCGCCCGCACCATCACCATTTCCTCTGCCGGAAAGACCTTTTCCCTGACCGGCTGGAAGATCGGCTGGCTGAGCGGGCCCGAAGAGTTGGTCTCCGCCGTCCGCACGGTCAAGCAATTCCTTACCTACAGCTCAGGCACTCCCTTCCAGGCCGCGATCGCCAAGGGGCTGGCCCTGCCGGACAGTTTCTACACGGGCATCGCCGCCGCCCTTGAGACGAAACGTGACATCCTCAGCGCCGGACTTCGGGCGGCGGGCTTTGACGTTTTCACACCACAGGGAACCTACTTCGTCAATGTGGATACGGCTCCGCTGGGCATCACCGATGCCCTGGACCTCGCCCGCCGCCTGCCGGCACTGGTGGGCGTCGCAGCCATTCCCGTTCCGGTCTTCTGCCATGCGGAAGGCGCGAAGCGGATGCGAAGCCTGCTCCGGTTCGCGTTCTGCAAAAAGACAGAAGTCCTGGAGGAGGCTGCGGCGCGGCTGTCCACCCTGCGCGGAAGGCTCTGATGTCCGGCGGCAGCGGCGTGCACGCCAGCCGCTTCCTGCGGACCACCGGCCGGCATGCCACCATCGAACCCGATGCGTTCACTGACGGGGGCTATGTACTGAGCATCGGCGGCTCCGAACAATCCCACGTCAACCTCGACCGGCCGGAGGACATCTTCTACGAATACCTCCGCAGGATCGGGCACCTGGTGGATCTGGCCGCCCCTCCCGGCGAGCCGATCAGCGCCCTCCACCTGGGGGCAGGGGCGCTGACGCTTGCGCGCTACATCCAGGCCACCCGCGCCGGCTCGGTCCAGTACGCGGTCGAGCTGGAACGTGAGCTGCTCGACTTTGTCCTTCGGCACCTTCCCATGCCCGACGGGACAGACCTGACCACCGTCATCGGCGACGCCCGCGAGGCGCTCGGTGCCCTCGATCCGGGACTCACGTTCGACGTCGTAATCCTGGACATCTTTTCCGGCCCGGAAGCGCCGGCCCACATCGCCACCAGCGGTTTCTACCGCGAAGCCAGGGAGCGTCTGCGCCCGGACGGCCTGCTGATCGTCAACGTGGGCGACGAGGCGGCCCTCACACTGGTCCGGAGCCAGGTGGCGGCGATGCGCGCGGCAATGGCGGATGTGGGTGCGTTTGCGGAAGCGGGCATGTTCGAGGGCAGGTATCCGGGCAACATCATCCTGGCAGGCACACAGGGCCCCTGGCCGGAATCGTGGACAGCTGAGCTGGCCGCCCGGGGCCCCCACCCTGGCCGTGTCCTGGCGGGAGTGGATCTGGACCCCTTCTCGGGCTGAGCGCCTTGGCGGGCTAGGTGCCCTGGGTGTCAGGTCCGGCAACATCGGCCAGGTCATCCGGAGCGATGGCGTCGGGCACGAACGGCTCGGCGAACCACAGCCGGGTTTCCCCGTACTTCTTTTCGGCGAACCTCGTCATCCCGTCCGGCCACTGCGGTTCCGGGGAGCGGGACGAGCGTTCCACCACTACAACGGCACCCGGGACCAGGTGCGCGGCGAGCTTCTGCAGCACCGCCGACAGTGCGGCTTCCTCCAACGGATACGGCGGATCCAGGAACACCAGGTCCCACGCCGCGGATTCCGCGGCCCGGTCCAGGAAAGGTTCCACCCTGGAGCGGTGCACCGTGACGGCCTTTCGGCCCAGGACTCCGTTAATGAGGTCCGCGTTGCGCTGGCACACACCGCTGGCCTTGGCGTCGGATTCCACCAGGTCCACTGTCGCGGCTCCCCTGCTGGCGCTTTCCACCCCCAGGGAACCCGAACCCGCGTATAGATCAAGCACCCGCGCCCCGGAAATCACCTCGAAGGCGTCCAGGCGGGAGAACAGAGCTTCCTTCACCCGGTCTGTCGTAGGCCTGGTCAAGGACCCGGGAACCGCCGCCAACGGCGTTCCGCCACCAACGCCGGAGATAATCCTGGTCACCGTGCCCACCGCGATCCGCCGGCGCCCGCTCCGCTTTCTTTGCTAACCGCGTTCAAGGAACGCCTCCTTCTCAGGGTTGAGGTATTTCTCGATGGCGTCCGCGAGTTCCGGGTAGCCGGACAGCAACGGGTCGCCGCCTACGATCGCCTGGGCGTCCTCCCTGGCCCGGGCGATGACGTCTTCGTGTTCGAGCACCCGCAGCAGTTTCAATGTGGACCGTCCGCCGGACTGGGAAGCGCCCAGGATGTCGCCCTCGCGCCGCAGTTTGAGGTCTTCCTGGGAGAGCACAAAACCGTCGGTGGTGGCCGCCACGGCATCCAGCCGCCGCCGGCTTGGGTGGCCCGGTTCCAGGGCGGTGACCAGCAGGCAGGTTCCCGGCAGTCCGCCGCGGCCCACACGGCCGCGAAGCTGGTGCAACTGGGAGATGCCGAACCTGTCGGCGTCCAGGATGACCATCAGCGTGGCGTTGTGGACGTCCACCCCCACTTCGATCACGGTGGTGGAGACGAGCAGCTTGATGCGGTTGGCGGTGAACCCGGCCATGGTCTCCGTCTTCAGGTCGGGGTCCTGGCGTCCGTGCAGGGGAGCCAGCGGCACCCCTGCCAGCGAGGGCTCGCCCTGAAGATGGTCCACGACGGCGGTGACCGACGCGAGCTCCCGCGTCTCCTCTGTGTCCATGCCGGGAGGTGCCGCCTCCCCCGGGCTGAAGTCGCCGTCGTCGTCTGTTCCGATCTTGGGACAGACCACGTACACCTGGTGGCCGGCGTCGATCTCTTCCCGGGCACGTGCCCAGATCCGTGCCACCCAGCCGGGATTTTCCGCAAGGCCCACGAGGTGGGTGGTGATCGGGGCCCGGCCCTTTGGCAGTTCGTCGAGGGTGGAGGTCTCAAGGTCGCCAAACACGGTCATCGCTACGGTGCGGGGAATGGGCGTGGCGGTCATGACGAGCAGGTGCGGTGGTTTCCGGGCCTTCGACCGCAGGGCATCGCGCTGTTCCACACCGAAGCGGTGCTGCTCGTCCACCACGATCAGGCCGAGGTCGTAGAAGGACACGTTGTCACTGAGGAGGGCGTGGGTGCCGATGATGATTCCTGCGGTCCCCGAGGCGGCGTCCAGCATGGCTTGTTTCCGTGCCGCAGTGGGCATGGACCCGGTCAGCAGCGTGACCTGCACGGACGGCCCGTTGCCCCCGGACGGCCCGCCGAGGAGTCCGTCGCTGGAGAGCACGCCCAGGGTGCGGCGGATGGAGTCGTAATGCTGGGCGGCGAGCACTTCGGTGGGCGCCAGGAGTGCGGCCTGGCCGCCGGCGTCGATCACCTGCAACATGGCCCGCAGCGCCACCACGGTTTTCCCTGAGCCCACTTCACCCTGCAGCAGCCGGTTCATGGGGGCTGCCTGCGCCAGTTCCGCGGCGAGGGTCTTGCCGACGGCGGCCTGGCCGGCTGTGAGCGTGAAGGGCAGGTCCTGGTCGAAGGCAGCCAGGAGACCGTCTGTGACAGGGCGCCGTGCGGTGGCTTCCTCGGCGGCGAGCTGGGCCCGGCGCCTGGCAAGCGCTGATTGCAGCACCAAGGCTTCCTGGTACCGGAACCGGTCCCGGGCGCGTTTCCAGTCGGCGGCAATTTCCGGCGCGTGGATGAGCCGGTACGCCTCCGCCACGGGCAGGAAGCCTTCCCTCGCGGCGACCGTGGGTGGAAGCGGATCCGGCAGCGCACCCAGGTCCACGGTTTCGAGCAGGGTGCCGATCACCTTCTGGATCCTCCAGCTGGGAAGCTTGGCTGTGGCGGGATACACGGGGATGGGCATCGCGGCGAGTTTCGCGGGGTCACCGGTGCCCTGCACGAAGGGGTCATCGTCCAGGAGCTGGAAGTCCGGGTTGGTGAGGCCCAGCTGGCCTTTGAAGCTGGTGACTTTTCCCGAGAACAGAGCCCGCCGTCCCTGCAGGAGCTCGGCTTTTGCCTTGTAGCCGTTGAAGAAGCTGATCTTGAGGGTCCCGGGCACTTTGCCGTGGTAGTCCCTGCCGCCCACCAGCCGGAGGCCCTGCTGCCCGTCGTCGGAAACGATGACGTCCGTGATGGTCCCCCGCCGTGCCTGCATTGCCCGCGTGCTGCTGGACAGCACCCGGGCGATGAGGGTGACGTCCTCATTGAGCGGGAGCTCGCTGATGGGAGTCAGCTCACCGCGCATGAGGTAGCGGCGGGGAAAGTAATTGAGGAGGCCTTCGACAGTGGTGATGCCAAGGTGTTTTTCAATGACGGCCGCGGAGCGCTTTCCGATCCGGCGTTCCAGGGCGAGGTCCAGCTCAGCGTTCATGCCCGCCGGTGTTCACCTTTTCCGCATCCGGGTCCCGGGGAAGCGCCAACTCGCTGATGCTGATCTGGGACGGCTCCCCCAGCGACCTGATGATGTCCACGGCCGCGTCAGGTTCCGGAACGTGGACGTGGACCCGCCACCGGTAGTTGCCCTCGGGATCCGAGCCGTTGCCCACCTGGCTCATGATGACGGACTCGCCGATCTCGTCCAGCCGCTGCCGGAGGGTGGCGGCATTCAGGGGCGAAAGGTTGATGGTGCACATGACTTCCACGCCGTCGTCGTCCGGCATGGAAGTGTGGATGTGGGGATCGGAGACGTCGTAGCCGTGCAGGCCATCGAGGAGTTCGCTCTGCAATTCCTCGCCCAGGACGGCGGAGCGGAGGCAGTCGAGGATCAGCAGCATGCCCACGCCGCCCGCGTCCACCACATGGGCGGACTGCAGGGCATCGAGCTGCTCCTCGGTGTGGATCACGGCGGCCAGCGCACCCTCCACCGCCGCGTCCAGGGCCAGGCCCAGCGCATGGTTGCTGTCATCGCCGTCCTGGGCGGCGTCGACGGCGGCTGCCGCACGGGCTGCCGCTTCCATGACCGACAACATGGTTCCCGGAACTGGATCACTCAGTGCGGACCATGCGCGGATCTGGGCACGGTTCAGCGCTGCCGACAGGAGCGTGGAGGTCAACCGGGTATGGCCGGCAAGGGGTTCCGCGGCGGCGCAAAGAAACACGGAAAAAAGAGTTCCCGAGTTTCCCCTGGCTTCCTCCATGGCGGCCTGCCCGGCCGTGGCAAGGACTTCCCCGACGTCGACCGGGGCCGGCTGATCCTCGGCGAGCACCAGGGAGCGGGCGGCAGCGCGCACGGTGAGATAGAGGTTGGTGCCCGTGTCGCCGTCGGCCACCGGGAAGATGTTGATGGCGTTGAGCCGGTCGCTGTGGTTTCCCAGGGCAGTTTCAGCCTTGCCCAACCACCTCTTCATCGCCAGCGCGTTGGCGGCAACCTTAGTGTGCAAAGTGATCCCATCCCCCGGTGTCCGCGGCCCGGCCCGCAATCAGGACGCCCGGGCCTTCGTCGGTACCGAGTGCATGTATCGAGCCTATCGCAGTGAATCCGGGTGGCAGCTGAACGCCCGCCGGGAATGTGGCCAGGAGCCCGTGGTCCTCTCCGCCGCCGAGCACCCATGCCGTGCCGTCCCCGCCCAGGCGGGCGGAGGCGGGGGCCAGGAGGTCCGCCAGTTGCGCCAGGCCGGCCGGATCGAGCGCGACGGCTACGTTGCTGGCGGCGGCCAGCCGCTTGCCGTCCCGCAGGAGTCCGTCCGAGATGTCCAGCATTGCCGTGGCACCCGCCGCCCGGGCTGCAGGCCCGGCATGCAGCGGCGGACGCGGCCGGCACTGCAGGTCCACGAAGGCGCGCTCGGCCGGGGTGAGGGTGTCCACGGCGATGTCCGATTCAAGCAGCGCCAGGCCTGCGGCGGCATGGCCTGCTGTTCCTGCCAGTGCCAGGATGTCCCCCGCCCGGGCGCCGGACCGCAGGACCGGCTGTCCGCCGTCGAGCGTCCCCAGCACCGCCACGGTTACCGAGATTTCGCGGCCCCGGCCCAGGTCCCCGCCGGCCACGGAGCAACGCGCGGCGCCAAGTTCACGGATTCCGGCTGTCAACCCGTCCGCCAGGTCCTCCACCCACCTCACGGGCGTGTCCACGGGGAGGGTGAGGCTGACCACCATGGATATTGCCTGTGCGCCCATGGCGTTGATGTCGCTGAGGTTTTGTGCCGCAGCCTTCCATCCGACGTCGAACCCGGTGGTGCGGTAGCCGTTGGGCCACAGGAGGCGGAAGTCCTGGTCCTGGACCTGGGTGTCGATGCTGATGACGGTTCTGCCGTCCGGGGCTGCGACGACGGCGGCGTCATCGCCGGGACCCAGCAACGTGCTGGCGGTGTGGCCCCCGGCCATCCGGAGGCGCGGAAAAATCCGGTCCAGCAGCTCGGCTTCGGAAAGGCCGGCGACGGTGGGCTGGCAGGCGACGCGGTTACGGAGGTCTTCAGGCACGCCACTACGCTACCGCGCCCGGCCGACATCGTGTCCGGGCGGGGACGACGGCGGCGATAGGCTGGGATCATGCACCATCCCCAGCTGCCCCTGTCCGCCCGTGCCGCCAGGATGGCGATGGTTGGGGGAATTGCCGCCCTTTCCTTGACCGCCTGCTCCCCCGCGGTGGACGTCACGCCCGCCAGGGACGCCGCCAATCCGCTGTGCGCACCGATGATGGTGGCCCTGCCGGACGCCATCGGCGATTCAAAGCTGCGGAAGACCAACAGCCAGGCCACCGCAGCCTGGGGCGACCCGTCGCTTGTCATCCTCCGCTGCGGCGTCAATGTGCCGGGCCCTACGACGGACCGCTGCGTGACCGTCAACGGCGTCGACTGGGTCATCAAGGAGGGCGACCCCGTGTGGACGCTGACCACCTACGGGCGGGAACCGGCCACGGAAATCCTGATGGACCCGGACAAAATCAGCTCCGCAACCGTACTCGCGGACCTGGCAGCAGCTGCCGAAAAGGTGCCGTCAGCACGGAACTGCGTGGGCCAGGAAGACCTGCAGAACCTGCCGAAGAGCCGGTAGGTCCAGGCGGGTGGGCCCACGCCGGGAGGGTTCCGGCGTGGATCAGCGAAGGCCGGTTTTGCGGTTCAGGGCCAGGTGGATGAGTTCGTCGATCAGGTCCGCGTAGCCCAGTCCGGACGCTGCCCACATCTGCGGGTACATGCTTTTGGGCGTGAAGCCGGGCATGGTGTTGATCTCGTTGATGATCAGTTCGCCCTCGGGGGTGTAGAAGAAATCCACGCGGCTCAGGCCCTCGGCGCCGACGGCGTCGAATGCGGCGGCCGCCAGCTCCCGGACCCGGGAGATCGCTTCCGCGGGGATGTCTGCGGGACAGCTCAGGGCTGCGGCATCATCCTCCACATACTTGGCGTTGAAGTCGTAGAACTCGTGCGTCCCCCCGGACACCGAGATTTCGCCCGGCATCGAGGTCCGGGGCGCATCGGTGCCCCTGCCTTCCAGGACAGCGCATTCGATTTCGCGGCCGACAATTCCGGCTTCAATGACCAGCTTGAGGTCGTGGCGGCGGGCCTCTTCGATCGCGGCGTCCAGGTCCTCAAGGGAATCAACCTTGGAGATGCCCATCGACGAGCCGGCACGGGCCGGCTTGACGAAGACGGGGAAACCGAGGCGGTCCACCTGCTTCCTGACGGATTCGGGATCCCGCTGCCACTGCCGGTCGGTCACAGCCACGTAGGGTCCCACGCGAAGTCCGGCGGCCTCGAAGACCACCTTCATGTAGTGCTTGTCCATGCCGACGGCCGATGCCAGGACTCCGGCGCCGACGTAGCGGGTGTCGGAAAGTTCAAGGAGCCCCTGGATGGTGCCGTCCTCGCCGAAGGGGCCGTGCAACAGCGGAAAGACCACGTCGACGGCGCCCAGTTCCTGCGGAACCTCATTGGGGGACGCCACGATCAGCTGGTGTTCCCCGCCGATCTCAGCAAGCGTGACGGTCTGCGGGGAAGGTACTACCTCGGGGAGTGATGATGCGGCAAGCGACCACTGGGTGGTTTCGGCCGGGGCAAGAACCCACTGGCCGGTTTTGGCAATCCCGATGGGGATGACGTCGTACTTGTCCTTGTTGATCGCGCCCAGCACGCCTGCTGCGGTGACGCAGCTCACGGCGTGCTCGCTGGAGCGGCCGCCGAAAAGCACGGCGACCCGCGGCTTCCGGCTGGTGGCAGTTTCCCCTGTGTTGGGTGTGTCTTGGGACATGGTCAGTAATCGCCTTCAGGTTTCAATTCCCGGGACAGCAGAACCGGCCCCAGTTGGTCAACGGACAGCTTGCCTGCCAGCACCGCGACGACGGCGGCAGTGATGGGCATGTCGACGCCGAGCTTGGCGGCGAGTTCATGGACGGCCTGGCCGGATTTGATGCCTTCGGCGGTCTGGGTCATCTTTCGGCCCACCTCCTCCAGGGTCAGGCCCTGGCCCAGCAGCCTCCCGGCCGTGTGGTTCCGGGACAGCGCGGACGAACAGGTTGCCACAAGGTCGCCCAGCCCGGCGAGCCCGGCCATGGTCTTGGCCTCGCCGCCCAGCGCCAAGGCGAGGCGGGACGTTTCCGCGAGTCCCCGGGTAATCACCGAGGCCTTGGTGTTGTCCCCCATCTGCTTGCCCTCACAGATGCCTACTGCCAGCGCAATCACGTTCTTGACGATGCCGCCGATTTCGACGCCGACCACATCGGCCGTGGTGTAGGGCCGGAAGTAGGGGGCGGTGCAGGTCCGGGCGAGCCAGCCTGCAGTGGCGGAGTCAGCGCATGCCACGACTGATGCCGTAGGCTCTTCCCGCGCAATTTCCATGGCGAGGTTGGGTCCCGAGACAACTGCGATGCGTTCCAGCGGCAGGCCCAGTTCCTGTGCGATGACCTCGCTCATCCGCGCGTCCGTGCCCAGCTCCAGCCCCTTCATCAGGGAGACCACAACAGCTCCGGGAGCGATCATGTCCTTCCATTCGCGCAGCTGCGGGCGCAGCGACTGGGCCGGAACCGCCAGCACCACCAGGTCGGCTCCCGCCAGGACTCCGCGGACGTCTGTGGACGCCGTGATGCTCTCCGGCAGGACGATGTCCTTGAGGTACTCACTGTTGCGGTGGCAGTTGTTGATCTCTTCGACCACCCCGGCGCGCCTGCCCCAAAGCCTGATGGCGCGCGGCGTTCCGGCGGCAATCGCAGCGTCCGCGAGGATCTTCGCGAAGGTTGTCCCCCACGATCCCGCACCCAGGACGGCTACCGTGCCCGCCGCCCCCGGCTTCCCGTCAGCGGTCACGGAGCTTCCGTTCCTGATTCGGGCTCGCCGCGGTCAACGAACCGTCCGTGCTTGGCCTGCGGCCGCTTGGCCGGGTCCCAGCGTTCGGCGGGAGGCTGCTCGCCGCGCAGGCCTGCCAGCAAAGCCGTGATCGCGTCCATGATCACTTCCGTCGCCTCCGTCAGGGTGGCCTTGTCCAGCGGGCGGCCGCGGAACGCACTCAGGTCCACCGGTTCGCCCACGACGACGCGTGAGTGCTTCCGGGGGAACACGTGGAACCGCTTGCCGTACCTGGGGAACACCTCGTGCGCGCCCCAGTGGGCAATGGGCACCACCGGAATATCGCCTTCGAGGGCCAGCCTTGCCGCGCCGGTATGCCCCTTCATCGGCCAAAGCCCGGGATCGCGTGTCAGCGTTCCCTCCGGGTAAATGATGATCGCCCCGCCCTCAGCCACAATCTCCTGGGCCACTTGCAGCGATCGGTTCGCTCCCGCCGTCGAGCGCTCCACCGGCACCTGCTTGGTGGCGCGCAGGAGCGCACCCAGGCCGGGAACCTTGAACAGCGCGGCCTTGGCCAGGAAGTGCGGGGCACGCTTCTGGTTGTAGAGCATGTGCCCCACAACAAGGGGGTCGATCTCCGTGCAGTGGTTGGGGGCTGCGATGAAGCCGCCGGCGGGAAGCTTTTCGGTGCCTTCCCACGTCTTGGACATCATCAGGTTCAGCAGCGGCCGGGCGATGCTGGCAATGAAAACAAATGTGGCCTTGCTTTTGGCCGATTCCTTCACGGTGCCGCGCTACTTCGTGGTGGTGATGTCGAAGTCGGCCCCAAGGCCGGCGAGCTTTTCCGTGAACCGCTCGTAGCCCCGGTTGATGATGTCGATGCCGGTGACCCGGGACGTTCCGGTGGCGGCCAGGGCGGCAATCAGGTGGCTGAACCCGCCGCGCAGGTCGGGGACATCAATGTCGGTTCCCTTGAGCTGGGTGGGTCCGGAAATCACCGCGGAGTGCAGGAAGTTGCGCTGGCCGAACCGGCACGGGACACTGCCCAGGCATTCCCGGTGCACCTGGATGCTGGCGCCCATGCGGATCAGGGCGTCGGTGAAGCCAAAACGGTTCTCATACACCGTCTCGTGCACGATCGATACGCCCTCGGCCTGGGTCAGCGCAACCACCAGGGGCTGCTGCCAGTCCGTCATGAAGCCGGGGTGGACATCCGTTTCAAGGACCAGCGGGTTCAGCTTTCCGCCCTTGTGGTAGAACCGGATGCCGTCCTCGCCGATGTCCATTCCGCCGCCCACCTTGCGGTAGGTGTTCAGGAACGTCATCATGTCGCGCTGGGATGCGCCTTCAACGAAGATGTCGCCGCGGGTCACCAGTGCGGCCGAAGCCCAGGACGCCGATTCGTTGCGGTCCGAGAGGGCACGGTGGTTGTAGCCGCCGAGGTCACGGACACCCTCGATGCGGATGGTCCGGTCCGTCTGCACGCTGATGATGGCGCCCATCTTCTGCAGCACGGCGATAAGGTCGATGATTTCCGGCTCGGTGGCGGCGCCGGACAGCTCCGTGATGCCTTCCGCGCGGGTGGCGCTCAGCAGGACCTGCTCGGTGGCGCCCACGGACGGGTACGGCAGCGAGATCTTGGCGCCGTGCAGGCCCTTGGGTGCAGAGATGTGGATGCCACCGGGACGCTTCTCCACGACGGCACCGAACTGGCGCAGGACATCCAGGTGGTAGTCGATGGGACGGTCGCCGATCTTGCAGCCGCCCAGGTCGGGAATGAAGGCTTCGCCAATGGCATGGATCAGCGGTCCGCACAGCAGGATGGGGATGCGGGAGTCACCGGCATGGGCATCGATCGCGGTGCTCGGCGCCGTCTTTGCGGCCTTGGGATCGAGGGTGAGGTCACCGTTGACCGGGTCCTTCTCCACGGTCACCCCATGCAGCTGCAGCAGGGAGGTGACCACCTCCACGTCCTTGATCTCCGGCACGTTCCGCAACACCGAGGGTTCGTTGCCCAGCAACGCCGCCACCATTGCCTTGGGGACAAGATTCTTTGCCCCACGGACGCTGACGCGGCCTGTAAGCGGGACACCGCCGCGGATTGTCAGAACACTACTCATATACCGGTTTCCTCACGATCACTAGCCCCCAAAACCTTGCAAAGGCTCCAACCAAGCATAGGAGGTCGCGTTACCGAACCGAAATAAGGGGGTACCGGCGGCGGGGCGTGGCGCGGCCTTCGCCCGCTGCGCCACGCCGCCGGGATGGTGGCCCCGGGGCTAGGAAAGCTTCGCCGGCAGGGTCTTGGGCTTGAACGCCTGGCGGGTCGCCTCGTAGGCGGTGATGTCGGCTTCGTGCTGGAGGGTCAGCCCGATGTCGTCGAGGCCTTCCAGGAGCCGCCAGCGGGTGTAGTCGTCGATGTCGAACGGCGCCACGATGTTGCCGCAGACGACGGTCTTGGACTCGAGGTCCACGGTGACCTGGGTTCCCGGGGCGTTTTCGAGTTCCTTCCAGATGAGCTCGATGTCGTCCTGCGCAACCTGCGCGGCCAGAAGTCCCTGCTTGCCCGAGTTGCCGCGGAAGATGTCGGCGAACCGGGAGGACAGGACGGCTTTGAAACCGTAGTCCTTCAGCGCCCAGACCGCGTGTTCACGGGAGGAACCGGTGCCGAAATCGGGGCCTGCCACCAGGACCGATCCCGCGTTGTAGGGCTCCTGGTTCAGGATGAAGGAGGGGTCCTTGCGCCAGGCGGAGAAGAGCGCGTCCTCGAAGCCGGTCCGGGTGATCCGCTTGAGGTAGACCGCGGGGATGATCTGGTCGGTGTCGACGTTGCTCTGGCGCAGCGGGACGCCGATACCGGTGTGCTTGGTGAACTTTTCCATTTGTGCTGTCCTAGGCTGCGTCGATGCGGATGGCGGCGGGTTCGGGAGCCGGGTCAAGGTCCGATGGAGAGCTGAGCGTGCCCCGTACTGCCGTGGCTGCGGCCACCACCGGGGAGACCAGGTGGGTGCGGCCACCCTTGCCCTGCCGGCCTTCGAAGTTTCGGTTGGAGGTTGAGGCGCAACGCTCCCCCACCTCCAGCTGGTCCGGGTTCATGCCCAGGCACATGGAGCAGCCGGCAAAGCGCCACTCAGCACCGAAGTCCTTGAAGACCTTGTCCAGGCCCTCGGCCTCGGCTTCCAGCCGGACGCGGGCAGAGCCGGGGACCACCAGCATCCGGATGTTCGGATCCTTTTGCCGGCCGCGGATGATGTCGGCAGCGGCACGCAGGTCCTCCATCCTGGAGTTGGTGCAGGAGCCCAGGAAGACGGTGTCCACGCGGATGTCCTTCATGGGCGTGCCGGCTTCGAGTCCCATGTACTGCAGGGCGCGCTCGGCAGCGGCCTTGGCGTTTTCGTCACCGAAGTCCCCGGGTGACGGAACGGACTCGGACAGGGACACGCCCTGGCCGGGGTTGGTGCCCCAGGTGACGAATGGCTCCAGGGTGTTGGCGTCCAGGTCAACCTGCACGTCGAAGGTGGCGTCGTCGTCGGTACGCAGCGTATTCCAGTACTCCACGGCGGCGTCCCAGTCCTCGCCTTCCGGCGCGTGGGGGCGGCCCTTCATGTACTCGTAGGTGGTTTCGTCCGGGGCCACCATGCCGGCGCGGGCGCCGGCTTCGATGGACATGTTGCAGATGGTCATGCGCGCTTCCATGGACAGGGCGCGGATCGCCGACCCGCGGTATTCCAGGACGTAGCCCTGGCCGCCGCCGGTGCCGATCTTGGCGATCACGGCGAGGATGATGTCCTTGGCGGTGACGCCGGGACGCAGTGTGCCCTCGACGTTGATGGCCATGGTCTTGAACGGCTTCAGGGACAGGGTCTGGGTGGCCATGACGTGCTCCACCTCGGAGGTGCCGATGCCCATGGCCAGCGCACCGAAAGCGCCGTGGGTGGATGTATGCGAGTCGCCGCAGACCACCGTCATGCCGGGCTGGGTGAGGCCCAGCTGCGGGCCCACCACGTGCACGATGCCCTGCTCGGCATCGCCCAGGCTGTGCAGCCGGACGCCGAACTCCGCGCAGTTGTTGCGCAGGGTCTGGATCTGGGTGCGGCTGGTCAGGTCGGCAATCGGTTTGTCGATGTCCAGCGTGGGGGTGTTGTGGTCCTCGGTGGCAATGGTCAGGTCCGGCCGGCGCAGCTTGCGGCCGGCCAGCCGCAGGCCTTCGAACGCCTGCGGGGACGTGACTTCGTGGACCAGGTGAAGGTCGATGTACAGAAGGTCCGGCTGGGCGTTGGCACCATCGCCGTCACCTTTGCGCACCACATGTGCGTCCCAGACTTTCTCGGCCAATGTCTTTGCCATGGCCATCTCCCTTCACTGCTGTTTGGCTGATTGATCCAACTGAATCAGGACGGCTCCGCGCTGCGCCAGCCGAAAGATTTGCATCTCAGATATTGAGACGGCAATATCATTACATGGACAATTCTAGTGGAGTCGGTGTCATTGATAAAGCGGCCCAGGTGCTCGATGCCCTTGAGGCCGGCCCCACCACGCTGGCGCAGCTGGTAGCCGCCACCGGCCTGGCCCGGCCCACTGTCCACCGCCTCGCTTTGGCGCTGGTGCACCACCGGCTGGTCAGCCGAGACATCCAGGGCCGGTTCGTGCTCGGCAGCAGGCTTGTGGAGCTTGCCTCCGCCGCCGGGGAAGACCGCCTGATCGCCTCGGCCGGGCCCGTACTCATGCAACTGCGCGATGCCACCGGCGAAAGCGCCCAGATCTTCCGCAGGCAGGGTGACTGGCGCGTATGCGTCGCCTCCGCGGAGCGCCCCATCGGCCTGCGCGACACCATTCCCGTGGGCACGCAGTTGTCCATGAAGGCCGGCTCTGCCGCGCAGGTCCTGCTCGCCTGGGAGGATCACGACAGGCTCCTCGAGGGCCTGCAGTCGGCCCGTTTCACGCCGACCGTCCTGGCAGGAGTACGACGCCGGGGCTGGGGACAGAGCCTTGGCGAGCGTGAGCCGGGGGTCGCCTCCGTTTCGGCACCGGTGAGGGGTCCGTCCGGCAGGGTGATTGCCGCCGTCTCCATTTCCGGTCCAATTGAGCGGCTGACCCGCCAGCCCGGCCGCCTGCACGCCGAAGTTGTCTGCAATGCCGGGCGCATCCTCACCGAGGCCCTCCGCAAGAACAACGACTAGGCTCCTGCCGGCCCCACCGGGGCTCCGGCCGCTAGGCTGTGCCCATGGGCAGCTATGCGGTGTTCCTCCGCGGCATCAACGTGGGCGGGATCAATATCAAGATGGCGGACCTGCGGGACGCGCTGAAATCCTGCGGCTTCACGGACGCAAAGACCCTGCTGGCCAGCGGAAACGTGGTGCTCAGCAGCACCCTGGACGCGGCAGCGGTCAAACAGGAATGCGAAAAGTGCCTCCGGGCCGCCTTTGGCTATGAAGCGTGGGTTGTGGTCCTGGACGCCGGGCGGGTGGCCCAACTGGTGGATGGCTGCCCCTACCCGGACGACGACAGGTCCACCCACACCTATATCACCCTGTCCTCGGACACCGCCGTCATTGACGAACTGGAGGCGGCCGGGTCAGCCCTTGAAAGCCAGGACCAGCAGCGGCTGGGGCCCGAAGCGCTTGCCTGGCTGGCCCCGGCGGGAGGGACACTGGACAGCCCCTTCAGCAAGATCAGCGCGAAAACGAAGTTCAAGGCCGCAACCACCACCCGCAACCTGCGCACCCTCATCAAGGTCCGGGACGCCGCGGCCGCCCTGGCGGGCGGCTAGGTCATTATGGGCCGGTAGCAGCCCTACGGCCCCATGGCCTTCTTCAGCGCCTTGTTGAAGGCTGCCAGCCTGGCAATCTCCTCCTCCACGGGCGCCACCACCAGCTCCTGCGCCGCCGCTGCCACGGCGCTGTTCAGCCGCCGTCGTGCCCTTGCAGCCCGCGCCCGGGCAGCACCGGACGCAATGAAACGGCCGGTGACCGCCAAAAATATCCCCAGCACCAGGCCGAAGGCGATCATCAGGGTGGGTACCGGCCAGCCTTCCGCGCGTGGAACTTCGGGCACCGGCAGCTGCAGGTAGGCCAGTCCGGCCAGGACGCCAAGCCAGCCCAGGCCGCCCAGCACCGTCAGCAGCGCCAGCCACTGAACCACGTTGAAGGCACCCCACCACCACGCCTTGCGGTTGGCCCCGATGTCGGTCCCGGCGATGGCCTGGTCCAGGGCGTCGGGCAGCCGGTCCCGGCCGGCCCTGGCCCTCCCCCTAATCGCTGCCCGCCAGGGTCCCGGAGCCCCCTCGCTGGCCGCGTCCGCAAATTCCCTGACGGCAGCGTCCGTCCGGGCCCGCTCCGGCGCGCCGGCGGCCGGCAGGGAGGTCCGGTTCAGCCCGGCAGGTGAATCCCTGCGGAGATTGAGGCGGCGCAGCGGGTCCGGGCGGAACCTGGAGAGCCAGCGGGTGACGGGCCAGCCGGTGCGCCGGACGGACTCCAGCCGGTAGGACTGGCCGACGGCCCGCACCACGGCAGGCACGTTCGCTGCCACAGCCAGTTCGCCCGCGAGCCGGGACCTGGCGGCCGGCCGGACCCCTGCGGCGTCGCCGTCCCCGGAAGCCTGCCGCAGGTCCTGCCCGGCCTTAGTGATATCCGCCTCCAGCCGCCGGGACTGGGCCTGGCGCTGGACGGCCACCTTCCGGATCGCCGCCCGCACTTCCCCGATCCCCGCCCCCGTCACCGCCGATGAAGGGAGGACCCGCACCTGTCCCAGCCCTTCACCTGCAAGGATTGCGTGCAGCGAGTCGAGCACGGGCTGCACATCGTGTTCCGGGAGCCGGTCCACCTGGTTCAGGACCACAAGCGTGACGGCCCCGTGCGAAGCGTGCGGCGCCAGGAACCCATGGTGGACGGCAGCGTCGGCATACTTCTGCGGGTCCAGCACCCACACCAGGACGTCCACCATCCCCACCATCCGCTGCACGATCCCGCGGTTGGCTGCATGGGTGGAGTCGAAGTCAGGCAGATCGAGCAGGATCAGCCCCGTCTGTTCGTCGGCGAAGCCGTCCACCGGCGCGGCGTGATGCCGGTTTCCCACTTCCAGCCAGTCGAGGAGGGCTTCGCTGCCTGCCGCTCCCCAAACACCTGCCAGTGGTTCCGATGTCGTCGGACGGCGGGCCGCCGCCGTCGCGATCTCCGCGCCGCTGACCGCGTTGAAGAGGGAGGACTTGCCGCTTCCGGTGGCCCCGAAAAATCCCACCACGGTGTGGTCGCCGGACAAGGAACGGCGGGAACTTGCGCGCTCCAGGACGTCGAACACGTCCTGCAGCGCCTGGTCCGGCAGGACCCCCTCCCCCAGCTCCCGGGCGTCCTGGAGCGCCTGGAGCCGGGCGTCCAGTTTGGAGGACGCGTGTGCCCCGCTGTGGCGGCTCACGCGCTCTCCGCCAGCCGGGCCAGTTCCCCGGCCTGCGCAGCAAGGCGTTGTGCGAGGGCGGGATTGCCTTCCGGCAGCCGCTGCAGGAACTTCTCCTGCTCGTCTGCCAGCAGGCGCCGGCACCGCGTGGCCAGATCTTCACGGGCTTTATCAGCCATGCGGCGCACGGCGTCCTCGCCGAACACCGCTTCCAGCAGGCGCTGGCCCACGACGGCGGTTCCGCCCGCCACGCCGATCTCCAGTCCGGTCAGGCCCGCAGTCATCGAAAACACCACGATCATCAGCGCGGCGCCGAGGCCGTTGATGCCAAAGGACAGCCACCGGGCCTGCGTCCGCCGTCCCTGGCCTTCCGTCCGGATCAGCTCCATCAGGGCTTCCTGCCACGCCCGGATTTCCGCTGCTGCCCGTTCGGCGAACCCGGGCGCCGTCCCCGACAGGTCGTCCGGACCCAGCAGCTGCCGCCCCGCGGGGTCTGAGCGCCACCGCTGGTCGGTGTCCTCCGCTGCGTTGGCTGCCTCGTCCACAATGACGGCCTGAAGCCCGGTTTCGATGGCCGCCTCAACCCCGACGGCCGGTGCCGGTTCACCGCGGAAGAAGGCCCCCAGCCTGTCCCGGAACCGCCCCACATTCTGCTCAAGGGCGCGGAAGAATTCACCGGTGCCCACAAAATCCTGCCACCGGGCCAGCACTTCGCCCCGGAGGAGTGCACCGTCGCGGGTGGCATCAAGGATCCGCTTGGCGGCATCCGCGTAAGCCGCCACGGCGTCGGCCTCAAGTCGCGAGGCGGCCAGCTCCTGCTCACGGACGGCGCCGGCGATATCCGGAATCCGATGGGCCAGGGCGCGGACGGTTCCATTCAGGGTCCGCCGTGCGACGGCGGCCCGGCCGGCAGCATCGGCGGCCAGGGCACCAAGCCAGTCCCGCAGCTCATTGACAGCGCCGGGAGGCAGCATGCCGTGCGGATCAAGGACCGTCTCGGCGATGATGAACAGCCGGCTCCCACCGAGCCCCTCCCGGTCGAGCAGGCCGCGGAGGTCCTCGCTTACCTCCGCCTGCGCGCCCGGCGGCACCCGGTCCAGCACCACTGCCACAGTAATGTCCCGCGCCGCCGCGTCCAGGAGGAGCTTCCAGGGAACGGCGTCCGCGTACCGGTTGGCTGTGGTGACAAACACCCACAAGTCCGCGGCGGCCAGCAGTTGCCCGGCCAGCAGGCGGTTTTGGTCGGAAATGGAGTCAACGTCCGGGGCGTCAAGGAGTGCGATGCCGGCCGGAACCGCCGGATCGGCCAGCAGCACCAGCGAAGCGGCGTCGCGCGGCTCCGGCATGGCGCCCGCGGCGGCCGGACTGCCGGCGAGGGTACCGCGGATCCGGCTTAGCCCGGGCAGGACCCGCTGCCCTTCAAACCATGTTCCCTCCGCGGGGTTGTGCAGCAGGATGGGCTGGCGGGTAGTGGGGCGGATGGCCCCGGCCCGCGTGACGGGATGCCCCACGAGCCCGTTCACCAGGGTGGATTTGCCGGCACCGGTGGAACCGCCGACGACGGCAAGCAAGGGGGCGTCCAGGCTCCGGTACCGCGGAAGGATGTAGTCGTCCAGCTGCGCCCTTGCGGCCGACGTTTCGCGGCGTGCCTGGTCCGCGCCCGGCAGCGCGAGCGGCAGCAGCACATGGTCCAGGCCGCTGCGGATCTCCTCCAGCAGGGTCACTGCCGCCATGGCGTGCGGCACCGGCGGGATGGGGCGGCCGTGCTCGTCATGGGAGGTCACAGCTACATCATGCCAGTTGAGTAGGGGGCGCGAAGTTCCACCGCGTGTCGTCCCCAGCAGGGAATTCCCCCGCAGCAGGACGATTTTCTTCGAAACGACAGGCGGTCTCGTCCGGCTGGAGGGGAACCGGCCTGATGCTCATAAAAAATGGCCCCGGGCTAATGCCCGGGACCATTTCGATGGTGACCCCAGCGGGATTCGAACCCGCGTTACCGCCGTGAGAGGGCGGCGTACTAGGCCGCTATACGATGGGGCCAGAGTACTTCCGGCAGCGTTTCCGCCGCTCAAGCTCAGTGAGTATTCACACACTTTGCCGTGGTTTCAAATCGGCGAACCGACTGGAAACCTACTGAATTCCAGCTGAAGCCAGCTTTCAAATCAGAGCTGGGATACCAGGACTCGAACCTAGAATGACGGTACCAGAAACCGTAGTGTTGCCAATTACACCATATCCCAATGGCACTTTCGGGCCGGTTTTCAGGGCTTTTTCCCTGCTCCGTGCGCCTCAGCACGAGAAATTACTTTACCCGAGACTTTCGGCTCGCACAAATCGGGATCGACGAAGTCGCCGGCAGCCGCATGGACTTCTCCATGCGGGCCCTTGCCCACGCTCCCGCCGTATGGTTACCCTCGAGTAAGTTACCCATCAGTAACAACTTCCCGTCCCGCTATCCGGGCACCCCCACGAGGAAACAGGATGGCCCTCCCACCAACGGTTTCGACCACCGGGCAGCGTCGCCCGGTGGCCCAGTTAGGAAGTGTCAGCGTTGACAACCCGCACAGAATCCATCGCAACAGCCAAGCCCAAAACCCGGTCCCAATCCATCGCCATCACGGCACTGTCCCTGCTGCTGGCTCTTTTCCTTGCGTTTTATACCTTCCTCACGGGCCAGATCGCCAACGGTGCCGCGCAGCTGATGGACGGAGCAGAGCAGGCTGCCGCGGGGGCCAACCAGCTCAAAGACGGTTCGGGCCAGCTGGCAGCAGGAGCAGGGGACGCGAACAAAGGCGCGGCGCAGGTGAAGGACGGCTCGGACAAGGTCAGGGACGGCAGCAGCGAATTGAATGCCGGCGCCGCGGCCCTGCAGTCGGGGGCCGGCCGGATCTTCTCCGGAGTCCGCGACCAGCTGGCACCAGGGGTGGACAAGCTGCACGCCGGTACCACCAAGCTGCAGAAAGATGTGCTGAACAAGCTGGTACCGGGTGTCTACCAGGTGGACGACGGCGCACGGAAGCTTCAGTCCGGCGCCGTCGCTCTTTCCGCTGCGCTGACCCCAACGGCGTCCGGAAACGCACCCAACAACCTTGCTGACGGCGCGGGCCGGATCGCTGCAGGCACGGGCCAGCTCGCCGCAGGTGCCGGCGATCTTGATGCCGGCGCCACCAAGCTGCGCAGCGGGACCGCAGAGCTGAAGGACGGCACCGGCCAGCTGGCAGCCGGAGCAAACCGGCTCAAGGGTTACCCGGGTGCCGGCAACGACCCCGCACAGGGCGACGGGCTCGCCGCACTCAGCCAGGGACTGGACCAGCTCGAAGCGGCAGCGAACGGACCGCAGGGCCTGGTACCCCTTGCAGTGATCAAGGACCAGATAGCCAAGCTGGCCGACGGCGGCCGGAGGGCCTATGCCGGGGCGGTACAGCTTGACGCCGGCGCAGCAAAGGTCAACGGCGGGGCCGGGGCCCTGGACGACGGCGCCGGGCAGCTGAAGACCGGAACGGGCAGGCTGGCCACGGGAGCCGGCGAGTTGAACGACGGCGCCGGACGGTTGAAGGCGGGCTTTGCCACCCTGGCGGAAAAGCTCAATGCGACGGATCCGCAGAACCCGGGCGTGGTGCTGGGCACGTCGATGCTGGCCGAGGGGACGGCGAAGATCCGGGTGGGGATGGACGGTGTGCCGGGCGACCCCGACCGTCCCGGCCTGATCTACGCCGCCAACAACCTCCAGGACGGCACCACCCGGCTCAGCGCGGGCATCAACGGCGGCGGCGACCCGGCGAACCCGGGCCTGCTGGCGGGAACGGAAGCCCTCTCCGACGGAACCGTCAAGCTCAGCAGTGGGACGGGCCAACTGGAATCGGGGTCCGCACGGCTCGCCGAAGGATCCGGTCAGCTGGCCGATGGCAACGGCCGGCTGGACGACGGTTCCGGCAAACTGGCGGAAGGCGCCGGCAAGCTGGCGGACGGCAACGCGAAAATCGCTGCCGGCACGCAGGAGCTGCACACGAAAGTGGCGGCAGTGTCGCCGTCGTCCTGGCTGGACAACCCGGGCATCGCCCTGCTGCTGATCGCGCTGCTCGTGGCCGCCGCCGTCGCGGCCTACCTGCTCCTGCGCCGCCGTGCCGCGGGCCTGCGGGCCCCCTGACAGCTGACGCAGACAGGCCGGGACCGCGGCCCTGCAAAAAAGGGGGCCGCGGTCCCGGCCTGCAACGCCTATGTGGCCGGCTGGTCCGGTTAGGCCAGCAGTTCCTCCAGGGAAGCAACCATGCTGCCCTCGAAGCCCTCCACAACCTCACCCATGCGGTTCAGCCAGACGCCCAGCAGCCCTGCCGCCGTCGAACCCTCCGCATCCAGCAGCCGGTTATCGCCCACGTACAGCGTTTCGCCCGGGGCAGTGCCCAGCAGCCGGACGCCCTCAAGGTACATGGCCGGATCGGGCTTGGCCACGCCAAGAGTGTCCGTGCCCACCAGGTGCGTGATCCGCTCCAGCCCGGCCCCGTCCAGCTTGGCGCGCTGGTAGTCATGGACGTTGTTGCTCACGGCGCCGTAGGGCACTCCCGCATTGTCCAGGACGTCCAGGAGGGGCAGCACATCGGGGAACGGCTTCACGTACGCGGGCTGCTTCTCCATGTAGGCCGCCAGCCACCGGTGCGACTCCTCGCCCTCGCCCAGGTCAACGCCGAAGTGTCCCAGTGCCGCACGCCCGCGGAGCAGGCGTTGTTCGTTGAACGTCAGCTCGCCGGCCAGGTAGCGGTCGTAGAAGTGGGTGGTCTCGTGGGTGAAGATGCGGCCGAACCGCTCCCACCCGGCCTGGTCCAGTCCGGGCAGGAGGTGTTCGCTGACCTCGCGCAGCGCGGTGGTCATCGAATACTCGAGGTCCACCAGGGTGTCGTCAATGTCGAACAGGACGCCCCGGACACGGCCGAAAGGTGTCTCCAGTATGCCGGCTCGGGCCGCTTGGCTGGGAGCGGTCATCAGCCGCGGAAGGCGCGGAGCCGGCGCAGGGAGGACTCCTTGCCCAGGATCACCATGGACTCAAACAGCGGCGGCGACACGCGGCGGCCGGAAACGGCCGTGCGCACCGGGCCGAAGGCAAGCCTCGGCTTGATGCCCATGTCCTCCACCAGGGCCTGCTTGAGTGCGGCCTGGATGTTGTCCGGCGTCCATTCCGCCACCGGTTCCAGCGCGGCGATGGCGGCATCAAGGACCTCGGGAAGGTTGGCGGGAAGGCCTTTGCGTGCGTCGTCGGCGATGTCGATGGCGTCATCGGCCTTGAACAGGAACGCCAGCATGTCCGGGGCTTCGCCCAGGAGCGTGATGCGTTCCTGGATCAGCGGCGCCGCCTCGGTGACGATTTCCTCTTCGCGGTCTGTCAGGATCTCCCCCACCAGGCCTGCCTCGCGCAGGTAGTGCGCAACGCGGTCACGGAACACCTTGGGCTCGAGCATCCGGACGTGGGTGCCGTTGATGGCCTCGGCCTTCTTCAGGTCGAAGCGGGCCGGGTTGGCCAGGACGTCGTGGACGTCAAAGTGCTCCACAAGCTGCTCCACCGTAAAGATGTCCTCGTCCGCGCTGAGGGACCAGCCCAGCAGGGACAGGTAGTTCAGCAGCCCTTCCGGGATGAAGCCCCGCTCCCGGTGCAGGAACAGGCTGGACTCGGGGTCGCGCTTGGACAGCTTCTTGTTGCCCTGGCCCATGACGTAGGGCAGGTGGCCGAACTCCGGCATGTACTCGGCGACGCCGATGGCGTACAGCGCCCGGTACAGGGCGATCTGGCGGGGCGTGGAGCTGAGCAGGTCCTCGCCGCGCAGCACATGGGTGATGCCCATCAGCGCGTCGTCCACCGGGTTGACCAGCGTGTAGAGCGGCGCACCGTTGGCCCGCACCACGGCGAAGTCAGGGACGGAACCGGCCTTGAACGTGATGTCGCCGCGGACCAGGTCGGTGAACGTGATGTCCTCGTCCGGCATGCGCAGGCGGAGGACAGCCTGCCGGCCCTCCGCCCGGTACTGCGCCAGCTGCTCCTCCGTCAGGTGCCGGTCAAAGCCGTCGTAGCCAAGCTTCGGGTCCCGTCCGGCCGCGCGGTGGCGCGCCTCGATCTCCTCCGGGGTGGAGAAGGACTCGTAGATGAACCCGCCGTCATGCAGCCGCTTGATGACGTCCTGGTAGATGTCGCCGCGCTGGGACTGCCGGTACGGCTCGTGCGGGCCGCCGACCTCAACGCCCTCGTCCCAGTTGATGCCCAGCCACTTCAATGCGTCGAGCAGCTGGTGGTAGCTTTCCTCGCTGTCCCGCGCCGCGTCCGTGTCCTCGATGCGGAAAACCAGCGTGCCCTTGGTGTGGCGCGCGTAGGCCCAGTTGAACAGGGCCGTCCGGATCAGTCCAACGTGCGGGGTACCCGTGGGCGACGGGCAGAAACGGACCCGGACGGGCGTCTCGGCGGTAACGGGCGGAATGGCTGCGGCGGGTGACGAAGAAGCGATAGTCATAGTGGCTTCAACTTTACCCGCCTGGCCGGGTCCGGCCTTCCGCCGGCCGGACAGGCCTAGCGGCGGACGATGGGGTTGGAAAGCCGTCCGATGCCCTCGATTTCCACCTCGAAGCGGTCGCCCTCCTTGACCAGGCCCACGCCGGCGGGCGTGCCGGTCATGATCACGTCGCCCGGCAGCAGGGTAAACGCCTGCGATACCACCGACACCAGTTCGCGCACGCCGCGGATCATCTGGCTGGTGCTGCCGTCCTGGCGCACTTCACCGTTGAGCCTGCCCTGGATCCGCAGGTCCTCCGTGTCCAGGTCGGTCTCGATCCAAGGCCCCAGCGGCGCGGAGGTGTCGAAGCCCTTGGCGCGGGTCCACTGCAGATCCGTTTTCTGGACGTCGCGGGCCGTGAGGTCGTTGCCGCACGTGTAGCCGAAGATGACATCGTCCACGCGGTCTTCCGGCACGTCCTTGCAGATCCGGCCGATCACCACGCAGAGTTCAGCTTCGAAGGAGACCTCTTCGGAGAACTCCGGCAGCACTACGGGGTCGTTGGGGCCCACGACTGCGGTGTTGGGCTTCAGGAAGAGCAGCGGCTGGGCGGGGACCTCGTTGCCGAGTTCATGGGCGTGATCCACGAAGTTCCGGCCAACGCCGATCACCTTGCTCCGCGGGATGATCGGCGCCAGCAGCCGGACGTCCTCCAGCTTGTGGCGCACGGATGTGCGCTCCACGCCATGGAAGAAGGGGTCGCCGTGGATGACAGTGATTTCCTCACTGCCCGGTTCACCTTCCACAACGCCGTACAGGGGATCGGAATCGACTACAAACCTGGCAATACGCATGGCTCCTACCCTACCGTCCCGCCGGTGCCGCCTGGCCCGCGCTGCCGCCGCCGCGCAGGTAGGACAGCTGCGCGGCCACGGACAGCTCGGCGGCACGCCGCACGGAAGGCTCGACGTCGGAATAGACGGCGTCGGCCACTTCCCCCGCGGCTGCATCCTGGCCCAGCCGGTCCAGCGCGGCGCGGATCTGCGCCAGCCGTTCTTCCCGGTGTGTCCGGTAGTCCCGTGCGATGGCTTCAAGGGAGGGCAGCACCGGGCCGTGGGCCGGGAGGACGGTTGCGGGCCCCAGCGCTTCGAGCCGGTCCAGGGATGCCAGGTAGTCGCCCAGCGTGCCGTCCGGATAATCCAGGACGGTGGTGCCGCGGCCAAGGACGGTGTCGCCCGTCAGCACCGATCCATAGTCCCCGTCCGCAGGCAGGTGGAAACAGACGGAGTCTGAAGTGTGGCCGGGCGTGGCCAGGACGACGATCTCCAGACCTGCGGCCTGGATCACCTCTCCATGGACCAGCGGCACTCCCCCGCCGTGGCAGTGGCCGGGATCCGCCGCCCGGACCGGCGCGCCCGTCAGTTCATGCAGGCGGGCGGAACCCGCCGTATGGTCCGCGTGCCGGTGGGTCACCAAAATCAGTTCGACGGCGGCGGTCCCGGCCAGTGCGTTCAGGTGCGTTTCGTCCCGGGGACCGGGATCCACGACCACCACGGAGGAATGGCCAGGGGCACGCAGGAGGTACGAGTTGGTGCCGTCCAGGCTCATGGGGCCGGGGTTGGGTGCCAGGATGAACTGTGTGAGCCCGGAGCCGCGCTGCAGCCGGGGGCCGGAAACTGAAGTCACCGGT
This sequence comes from Arthrobacter sp. SDR-2R, assembly GCF_057747955.1. Taxonomy (NCBI): domain Bacteria; kingdom Bacillati; phylum Actinomycetota; class Actinomycetes; order Micrococcales; family Micrococcaceae; genus Arthrobacter; species Arthrobacter sp. SDR-2R. Next base: position 2,243,216 of record NZ_CM173231.1, on the reverse strand, counting down.
CCATCCTTGCATCCGGCGCTGCCCCACCCCAGCCCCGCAGCGCGTCGGTGTGCCGGCATCCACCCCGCAACAGTCAGCAGCTTGTTCGCACAACCACGCCTTCAAGGTCAGGATCTGCGAACCAGCCCAGGAATGCCTGTTGGCCGGAACGCAGGACGGCGCCTGCCGGACCCAAGTCCGGCAGGCGCCGTCGTACATTGAAAACTGCCGGGCTATGCCAGGCGGGTCAGCCAGCCGTGGGTGTCCGGCTCCGTGCCGGTCTGGATGCCCAAGAGCTTTTCGCGGATGGCCATGGTGGCCTCCCCCGCCTTGGCGTCCTCGGAACCGATGAACTCGGTGGCGTCCTTGAGGACTCCGATGGGAGTGATGACGGCTGCCGTGCCGCAGGCGAACACTTCGGTGATGTCACCGGAGGCCACGCCGTCACGCCACTCGTCAAGGGTGATCTTCCGCTCGGAAACCTCGCGGCCCATGTCCTTGGCCACCTGGATAACGGACATCCGGGTGACGCCTTCCAGGATGGTCCCGGTGAGCGCGGGCGTTACCAGCGAGCCGTCCTTCATGACGAAGAACACGTTCATGCCGCCCAGTTCTTCCACGGCGTTGTCGTTGGCCTGGTCAAGGAACAGGACCTGCTTGCACCCGTTGGCCTCGGCCTCCTGCTGCGCGATCAGCGAAGCCGCGTAGTTGCCGCCGCACTTGGCGTCGCCGGTGCCGCCACGGCCGGCGCGGGCATACTGCCGGGAGATCCAGATGGATACGGGCTTGAGCTCGCCGCCGAAGTAGTTGCCGGCAGGCGAGGCGATCACCCGGAAGGACACCTCGCGGGCGGCGCGGACGCCCAGGAAGGCCTCGGTGGCGATCATGAACGGCCGCAGGTACAGGGCCTCGCCGTCGCCGGAGGGGACCCACTCCTTGTCCACTGCCACCAGTTCGCGGATGGCGCCGAGGAAGTACTCGGCCGGCAGTTCCGGAAGGGCCAGCCGGCGGGCGGATTTGTTCAGCCGCGCCGCGTTCGCCTCCGGGCGGAAGGTCCAGATGGACCCGTCCGCGTGGCGGTAGGCCTTCAACCCTTCGAAGATCTCCTGGCCGTAGTGGAAGACGGCGGCGGAAGGATCCAGGACGATCGGACCGTAGGGTTCGATCCGGGCATCGTGCCAGCCGCCGTTGCCGTCCGCGTCCACGCTGTAGTCCACGATGGCGGTGTGGTCGGTGAAGTAGTTGCCGAATCCCGGGTTTGCCAGGATGGCTGCACGCTCTTCGGCGGACTTCGGGTTGGCCGAAGGCTGCCGGGTGAATTCGACGCCATGGGCGGTCTGGGTCATGGTTCCTCCACGATCGGCCGCCACCTCGTTCAGCGCTGAACGGCGGGGCGGCATTTGGTGATTCGAGACAAGCTTACGCCCGATGCCGGATGCCCCGGCGCGGGCTAAAGGCCGGCGGTGATGGCGTCGCCCACGGCCGTGGTGCTGCGTGCGGTGCCGTCGCGCTTTTCGACGTCGGCAACCACGGCAGCTTCAATCCTGCGGGCGGCGTCCGTGTAGCCCAGGTGGTCCAGCAGGAGGGCCGCGGAGAGGATCGCCGCGGTGGGATCTGCCTTGCCCTGACCGGCGATGTCCGGCGCGGAACCGTGGACCGGTTCGAACATGGACGGCGCGGTGCGGTCCATGTTGATGTTGCCGGAGGCGGCCAGGCCGATGCCGCCGGTGATGGCAGCGGCGAGGTCGGTGATGATGTCGCCGAACAGATTGTCCGTGACGATGACATCGAAGCGGGACGGGTCCGTGACCATGAAGATCGTGGCGGCGTCCACGTGCAGGTAGTCGTGGGTGACCTCCGGGAATTCCTGGGCGACGGCTTCGACGGTGCGCTTCCAGAGGTGGCCGGCGAAGACCAGGACGTTGTGCTTGTGCACCAGGGTGACATGCTTGCGTTCCCGTGCGCTGGCGCGTCGGAAGGCGTCACGGACCACGCGCTCCACGCCGTGGGCGGTGTTCAGGGAAACTTCGGTGGCTACCTCGTGCGGGGTGCCCGCACGCAGGGTGCCGCCGTTCCCGACGTAGGGCCCTTCGGTGCCTTCGCGGACCACGATGAAGTCGATGGTGCCGGGGTTGGCCAGCGGGCTGCCGACCGTGCCGTATAGCCGGGAAGGCCGCAGGTTGACGTAGTGGTCCAGGCTGAACCGGAGCTTGAGGAGCAGCTCACGCTCGATGATGCCGGACGGGATCCGGGTGTCGCCGGGGGCGGCGCCCACCGCGCCGAAGAGGATGGCGTCGCGGGTCTTCAGGTCGGCCAGGACGTCGTCCGGCAGGGTCTCGCCGGTGCGAAGCCAGTGCTCGGCGCCGAGTTCGTAATGCGTGGGCTTGAGCTCCACGCCCTCCGCCGCAACAGCCTTTTCCAGGACTTTAAGGGCCTCGGCAATGACCTCGGGGCCGATGCCGTCGCCGGGAATAACTGCAAGATCGATGGAGGATGCGCTCATGTCTTCAGGGTAGCCAGACCATCCATATGCTGGTCAAGCCGTCCCATATTCCGGACACCGGGTCCGTCGGCGGCGTTGGAGTCCCGGACGTGTACAGCGATCAGCCCCAGGCATGAGGCACCCGCCACCGCATCAGCATAGAGTTTCGGGGTGGAATTACGGCACAAGGCTTATCACTGGCTCCGGGTCAACACCTTCCGGGTGGACCTGGTCCTCATGCTGGCGCTCCTGCTTTTCTGCGGCCCGGTGTACCTCATCGCGGACCGACCCTGGCACTTCGTGCTGTCGAGCGCACTGGTGGTGCCGCTGGCATGGCGACGCACCCGGCCGGTGCCCGCGGCGGGCGCCATTGTGCTGGCATCTCTGGCGTTGTGGGCGTCCGGGCTGGAGCCCCTGGCGGGATTGATGGCTGTTCCGCTGATCATCTATGCCGTTGCCGCCTACGGTCCTGCCTGGGCCAGCCGGTCGGTCCTTGGCCTGGGCCTGCTGGGCGGCGTGCTGCTGACCACCCGAAACCTCAGCAGCACGGCCCAAACGGGCGTGCTGGGCCTCACCATCAGTGCCGTGTACACCGTACTGATCTGGATGCTGGTGTTGTTCAGTTGGACCCTCGGGGACTTGACACGCGTCCGCCGTCAGCAGCTGCAGACCCTCGCGGACCGTGCCCGTCGGCTCGAAACCGAACAACAGCAGGAACGCTCCCTGGCCGCCGCCGATGAACGCGCCCACATTGCCCGTGAGATGCACGACATCGTGGCGCATTCCCTGTCCGTGATCATCACCCAGTCCGACGGTGCACGATACGCCGCGGCAGCCAACCCTGCCGTGGCCACGGAAACGCTGGCCACCGTCGCCGCCACGGCACGGGAATCGTTGGCGGAAATGCGCCGACTGCTGGGTGTGCTGCGGCACGGCGATGAGTCCACCACCCGCCCGTTGCCCGGACTTGTGGACCTCGATGAGCTGTTCCTGGGGTTCCGTGCGGCCGGCCTGCCGCTGGACGTCGAACAGCTGGGATCGCCGCGGCGCACCCTGCCTCCGGGCGCCGAACTCACGGCATACCGGGTCCTCCAGGAATCCCTGACGAACGTCCTCAAGCATGCAGGTCCGCGGGCCCGGGCCCGGGTTTTGGTGCGGTGGCAGCCACGCGGGCTGCAGCTCGAAGTGCACGACGACGGCCGGGGCGCTGCTGCCCATCCGGCGGTGGGTGCCGGGGAAGACGGCGGTAACGGGCTGCGGGGCATGCGGGAACGGATCAGCCTTTACGATGGTTCGTTGGCGGCCCGCCCGGCCGCGGGCGGGGGCTTCCAGGTTTCGGCCTTCCTTCCCTACACCGAGGCTTGAGCATGACTTTGCCACTAGACCGTGACACAACCGCTCCGATCCGAGTGGCGCTGGTCGATGACCAGCAACTGGTGCGGTCGGGATTCAGAATGCTGATCAACTCCCAGCCGGACCTTGACGTCGTGGTCGAGGCCGGGAACGGGCTCGAGGCACTCCAGGCCCTCGGAGCAGCAGCCGCCGACGTCGTCCTGATGGACGTGCGCATGCCGGGAATGGACGGCATCGAGGCCACCCGCAGGCTTATCGAACGCGCCGCTTCCGCCCCCGCCGGGTCAGCCAGGGCTGAACTTCGCGTCGTGGTGCTCACGACCTTCGATCTGGACGAGTACGCACTGGCGGCAATCGAAGCCGGCGCCAGCGGTTTCCTCCTGAAGGACGCCCCGCCGGAGGAACTGCTGGAAGCCATCCGCACGGTGCACCGCGGGGACGCCGTCATCGCCCCCTCCACCACCCGCCGGCTCCTGGACCACGTAGCTCCGCTGCTGCGCGCGCACGGCAACGAACGGCCCGAGGACCACGAGGCCGTCGAACGGCTCACAGCCCGCGAGCGCGAAGTGTTCACCCTCATGGCACAAGGGCGATCCAACCCTGAGATCGCGGCAGACCTGTTTGTCTCCGAAGCAACCGTCAAAACGCATGTAGGGCACATCCTGGCCAAGCTTGGGGCACGGGACCGGGTCCAGGCAGTCGTGCTCGCCTACGAGACCGGGGTTGTCACTCCCGGGGGCTGACGCCTGGCGCGGTCGTCTCAGACCTGGGTATGAGGCCGGCCCCGGCAGGACCAGACCACCGGCCGATCCCCGGGCGCCGGGTGCGGCCATAGCGTGGAAACATGACAACTTCCGCGCATGCCCATACTGCTTTTAACAGGCAAAACATCACCTCCGCTCCCGCCGTGCAGGCCCTCTCCCTGGCCAAGACGTACGGCCGCGGCGCCACCCGCGTCAGCGCCCTGCGTGAGGTCAGCGTCACATTCGATGCCGGCCGCTTCACCGCAATAATGGGCCCTTCCGGCTCCGGAAAGTCCACCCTGATGCACTGCCTCGCCGGCCTGGACACCGCGGACTCCGGACGGATCCTGGTGGGCGGGACGGACATCACGGCCCTGAACGACAAGCAGCTCACCACTCTTCGCCGCGACCGGATCGGATTTGTCTTCCAGGCCTTTAACCTCGTGCCGACGCTGACAGCCGAACAGAACATCACGCTGCCGCTGGCACTGGCAAACAAGGCCACCGACGCCGCCTGGTTCGACACAGTGGTGGCCACGCTTGGCCTTAAGGACAGGCTCCGGCACCGGCCGCACGAGCTCTCCGGCGGTCAACAGCAGCGGGTGGCCGTGGCCCGGGCCCTGCTGACCCGGCCCGACGTGGTGTTCGGGGACGAACCTACCGGCAACCTTGATTCGACCGCCGGCGGCGAGGTCCTGGCTCTGCTGCGCCGCAGCAGCCGGGAAATGGGCCAGACGATCATCATGGTCACCCACGATCCGGTGGCGGCCAGCTACGCCGACCGCGTGGTCCTGATGAGTGACGGCGGTCTGGTGGGCGAGATCGCCGAGCCCACCGCCGGGTCCGTCCTCGCTGCCCTCGGCAAGCTGGGAGGCTGATCGTGCTGCGCGTTGCCTTCTCGCAATTCCAGTCCCACAGCCGCCGGTTCATTGCCGTCGGCCTGGCGGTGATGCTGTCAGTGGCGTTCCTGTCCACCACCCTGATGATGGGGGCGAGTACCCGTGCTTCGCTGGGTGCCAGCCTCGGAGAGGCTTACAGCAAGGCCGGCCTCATCGCCACCCCGGACACGGGAACCTTCAACGATGCCGCCCTGGCAGCAGTCCGTGCGGTACCTGGCGTGACCGAGGCCTATGGCCGGATGGAGGCGTACACCGAGTTCACCGCCGGCGGCCAGGAGGTGTTTGCGCAGGCCCGGAACCTGGCGCCGATGGCCTTGGAAACCGCGGCCGTGACCGACGGCGCCCTCCCGGAGAGTGCTGACGGCGTTGCGGTGGACGGGGCTGCCGCCGCCCGCTATGGGCTGCGCATCGGCGACTCCCTGACCCTCAGGGCCCCCGGCGGCGCCACAACCGTGGCCATGACCGTCACCGGGATCCTTCGCGGCAGCAACGACCCCTTCACCTCTGCCCTCCCGCAGATCGTCGCCGGGACACCCGCCGTCAGTGCCCTGGCAGCCGGTGCCCGGGACCCGCAAGGTGGTACCGGCGCCGGCGCCGGCTACGGGACCATCCAGTTGGCCCTGGCTTCAGGCACCGACGCCGCCACAACCAGCAAGAACGTGCTGGCGGCGCTCACCGGCGTCGGCGCCGGCGCGCAGGTCAAAACAGCAGACGAACAGGTCACCGCCCAGGTGGCGATGATGACCGGAGGCCAGGATGAACTGACAATCATCCTGCTGGCGTTCGCCGGGGTCGCCCTGATTGTCTCCGGCCTGGTGGTGACCAACACCTTCGCGGTGCTGGTGGCCCAACGCACCAGGGAACTGGCGCTGCTCAGGTGCCTGGGGGCGTGCCGGAGCCAGGTACGCAACTCGGTCCTGGCCGAAGCCCTGGTGGTGGGCCTGGTGTCCTCTGCGGCTGGTGTGCTCGCCGCCGTCGCCCTGATGGCTGCCCTGATCGGCTGGGCCGGGACGCAGCCGGACATGGCGTTTGCCACCATGGCCGTCCCGTCGTCGTCCGTCATTGTGGGGCTCGCAGTAGGCACATTCCTGACCCTGGGCGCCGCCCTGGTTCCCGCGAAAGCTGCCACGGCCGTGGCTCCGCTTGCTGCCCTGCGGCCGGCTGACGATGCCGGAATCGGGAACCGGCGCGGCCGAGTGCGACTGGTGCTGGGCCTTGCCGCCCTTGCCCTTGGTATTCCGTTGCTGGCCCTCGGCGCCGCGGGCGTGATGCTGGTGGTGGCCTTCGCCGGCGGCGTGCTCTCCTTCGTCGGAGTCCTGCTCTGCGCCACCCTGTTCGTCCCGCAGCTGGTGGGCCTGGCGGGACGGTTGGCCTCCCCTGCCGGCGTCCCCGGGAAGCTGGCCGCACTCAATGCCGTCCGCAACCCGGCCCGGACTTCCGTCACCGCTGCCGCCCTCCTGATCGGCGTCACGCTGGTGTCCCTCATGATGACCGGGGCTGCCACTGCCCGCCAGGCGTTTGATGACGCCCTCGCCGGTACCTACCCCGTGGATATGGCCATCACCGGGGGTGCACTGACAGCCCTCGAGCGTGACGCAGTAGCACGGATCGACGGCGTCGCCACTGCGGCCTTGCTGCCGGTAGCAGGCACCATGGCCGGCGAAGGCATGGACAGCCCCGTCTATGCCCTCGACGCGGCGGAGGCCGGCCGGCTGCTCCGCGACACCACTATTACCCTTGAACCGGGCAGGATCTACCTGCCCGAAGGCTCCCCGGCCGGATCCGTTGAGGTCAACGGCGCCGCCGGACGGGCCACCTTGGAAGCCGTGGTGCTGCGGACCCGCAACATCCCGGCCCTGGTGTCCACCGACACCGCCCGCCAGTCGGGCCTGACGGGCAGTGGCGTTGCCCCAACAGACAGTGCGCGGACCGATGGCACCGGCCCCGCGGCCAGTGCCGTCTGGCTGCGCCTGGCGGACGCTCCCGGCGGCGCACCGCTGTCCGCAGACCGGATCAAGGACATCCAGTCCGCTGTTGCCCAGGCAGCAGGCGTGTCCGCGGGTGCGGTCAGCGGCGCCGCCATAGAGCGGGTCACCTTCAATGAGGTCATCGACGTACTGCTCCTAGTGGTCACGGGCCTATTGGGGGTGGCCGTGCTGATCGCGCTGATCGGCGTGGCCAATACACTGTCGCTGTCCGTGCTCGAACGGACCAGGGAGAACTCCCTGCTTCGGGCGCTGGGCCTTACCAAAGGCCAGCTGCGGGGCATGCTGGCCCTTGAGGCAGCCCTGGTGGCCGGCGTCGCCGCAGTGATTGGTGCTGTCCTGGGCAGCGTCTACGGCTGGCTGGGGGCGCGGTCCGCCCTCGGCAGCCTGGCCGAGGTCACACCCTCCGTCCCTTGGCTGCAGTTGTTGGGGGTACTGGCCGTGGCCGTGGTCGCCGGCCTGCTGGCGTCGGTCATTCCTGCCCGGCGTGCGGCACGGCTGTCGCCTGTCCAGGGGCTTGCCGCCGCATAGCCCGCCGACGGCCGGGCCAGGGCGCCGGAACGGGAAAGGGCAGGTGGCGCGGAAGTCCGCCTCACCTGCCCTTTCGTGCGCCGGAACCTCAGGCTTCGGCCGGTTCCTCGAACTTGGGGAACACAGGAGTGGGAGCCGGCAGTGCCGTTCCCGGGACGATCGGGCTGGCGATGGCGGCGAACTGGCGGGCTTCACCTTCTGCCTGGCCCAGGGCGTCCAGGAGCTTGGCCGTGGCGTTGGGCATGACCGGCTGGGCCAGGATGGCCACGATCCGCAGGACCTCCAGGGTCACGTACAGGACGGTGTTCATGCGTTCGACGTCGGTCTTCCGCAGGACCCAGGGCGCCTGATCGGCGAAGTAGGCGTTGGTGTGGTGCAGCACGCCCCAGACAGCTTCCAGGGCGCGGCTGAATTCCTGCTTTTCGAAGGCGGCGCGGGCGGCGTCCAGCAGGCCGTTGGCCTGGTCAAGGATGGCCTGGTCCGCAGCCGTGAACTCTCCGGGGGAGGGAACCGAGGCGCCGCAGTTCTTCGCCACCATGGACAGCGACCGCTGTGCGAGGTTGCCGAAGTTGTTCGCCAGGTCCGCGTTCATGCGCCCCACGATGGCCTCGTGGTTGTAGCTGCCATCGGCCCCGAACGGGACTTCGCGGAGGAAGAAGAACCGCACCTGGTCCAGCCCATAGCGGGCAACGAAATCGGCAGGAGCCACCACGTTGCCCAGGGACTTGGACATCTTGACCCCGTTGTTGTGCAGGAACCCGTGGATCATGACCCGCTTGGGCAGATCCAGCCCTGCGCTCATCAGGAAGGCGGGCCAGTAGATGGCGTGGAACCGGGAGATGTCCTTGCCGATGATGTGGACGTCGGCGGGCCAGTACTTCCGGAACTTCTCCGAGTCCACATCCGGGTAACCGACGCCCGTGAGGTAGTTGGTCAGCGCGTCCACCCAGACATACATGACGTGCTTGTCGTTGCCGGGCACGGGAACGCCCCAGTCGAACGTGGTCCGGCTGATGGACAGATCCTCCAGCCCGCGCTTGACGAAGCTGATGACCTCGTTGAACCGGTACTGCGGCGCGCCGAATTCCGGGTGGGATTCATACAGTGCCAGCAGTTTGTCCTGGTAGGCGGACAGCCGGAAGAAGTAGCTCTCCTCCGCCGTCCACGTCACCTCGGTGTCCGTCTCTTTCGAGTAGCGCACGCCGTCGTCCTTGACCACGGTGTCATCCTCGCCATAGAAGGCTTCGTCCCGGACGGAGTACCAGCCCTCGTACTTGGAGAGGTAGATGTCCCCGTTCGCTTCCATCTTCTTCCAGATGGCCTGCGAGGCAGCGTAGTGGTCCTCGTCCGTGGTGCGGATGAAGCGGTCGTAGCTGATGCCCAGCGCGGCGTGCGCGGCCATGTAGACCTCCGCGTTCCGGTCCACCAGCTCCTTGGGCGTGACGCCCTCCTTCTCCGCGGTCTGGGCAATCTTCATGCCGTGCTCGTCCGTGCCGGTCAGGAACATCACGTCATAACCGTCCAGCCGCTTGAAGCGCGCCATGGCGTCGGTGGCTATGTACTCGTAGGCATGGCCGATGTGCGGCACACCGTTGGGGTAGGTGATGGCCGTGGTGATGTAGAACGGCGTTTTTTCTGGAGCAGTCACGTTCGGACGGTTACCTTCAGTGCGGAGTGGGCGGGGCTAGATCAGTTCTGTCAGGGTATCGCTCAGCCGGACCAGTTCGTGGTCGTGGGAGGCCACCAGGACGGCGATCCCGTCGGAGGTGGTGTCCTTCAGGATACTGATAATGCGGTTGGCAGAGGCACGGTCCAGGCTGGCGGTGGGCTCGTCCACCACCAGGACCCTGGTGCCCAGGATCAGGGCGCGGGCGATCGCCACGCGCTGCCGTTCACCGCCGGACAGCTGGGCGGGACGGTGCCGCATCCGCCGGCCAAGGCCCACCAGGTCCAGGAGGTCCTTGGCCATGTCGCGCCGCTGGTCCACTTCGCCGTCCGGAACGGCAGGCAGGAGCACGTTCTCCAGTGCGCTCATGCCGTCGATCAGGGCACCGCCCTGGTCCACATAACCGATCAGTGCACGACGGCGGTCGGCGATTTCGTCGTCGCCCATGCTTTCGAGCGAATCGCCTTCCCAGAAAACGCGGCCCGACGTCGGCAGGGTGAGTCCCGCGCCGACGGTCAGGATGCTGGTCTTGCCGGAGCCGCTTCGGCCGGCCACACAGTGCATTTCGCCGGCGTGCAGGGTCAGGTCGAAGCCTTCCACCACGCTCACGGCCTCGGCGCCGCCCTTTCCACCGCCATAGCGGATGGTGATGTCGCGCATCTCCAGCGGGGTGGCGTGGTCGGCCGACTTGACGATGGTGTTGGCCCGGGTCTGCAGGGGGACCTCGTTGGAGCCGCTCCTGCGGCTGCGCTGGAGGTTCGTCGGGTTTGTCATTGGACCACTTTCGTTGCAATAGGTATCCAGCAAATTACAGCCACCAGGCCGGCTACGGCGGCCCAGATGGCCGCGTAGGGTGCCAGCAGCAGGCCGATGCCCAGGGCGCCCAGCACGCCCAGCGGCAGGGCCACGGTTCCCACCAGTGCGTTCTCGAACAAACGGACCTGGCGGAGCATGTCAGGGTTCCAGCCCATCGCCTGGAGGATGCCAAGGTATTGCCGCTTGGCGTTGAGCTCGAAGCGGCCGGTCACCAGGGTGAGCACCAGTCCCACGGCCACCCCCGCAAGCGCCAGCAGGATGCTCGGCAGGGTGACGCTGGCCGCCGCCAGGCCGCTCAGCGCGCTGGCACCCGCTGCCCGCGGGATGTCGATCAGCAGGGCGATCAGCCCGCCGACGGCCGCACCGAAGACGCCGACCGCAACCGCCAGGGACAACGTGTTGAACTTGTTGGTGCTCAGCTGCCGGTTGGCGAAGGTCAGCGGCGAGTCCACCGGGATGAGCCGTTCGTCGTGCTGCGGCTCCTGGTCGATCACGTCGCGGTGGCGGAGCTGCTGCGCGGCGAAGAGGGCCGCGCCGCAGTACAGGACCAGGACGGCGGCGCACACCAGTGCGGTGGCAAGGCTCCAGCTCACCAGGCTCAGCACGATGCCGGCGGCGGCGAGCAGTACGGCCCCGACGCCGAATTCCTCAAGTACCCAGCTGCGGATCCGCCGCTGGGTCCAGCCCATGGCCCGCAGGGTCCCTGCCTCGCTGCGCCGTTTCCGGATGTAGCTCACGGTGGAGGCCCCCGTCAGCAGGGCGGCGCCGCACAGGGTGAGGAACAGCAGCGTGATGTTCGTTCCGGACAGCGCTCCGGCCACGGCTTCGGCAGCGTTCTGCCGGACCCAGGACTGCTGGACGGTGCCCAGGGCGGACTCCTTGCCGGCTCCGTCCTTGGAGTAGCCGGGAACGAAGATGCTGGTGTCCTCACGCGCCGAACCGGCCACCACGGTGGCGTCCAGGCCCATGTCCCTGATCTCGGCGGCGAGCTTCTCCACCTCGGGCTGGGCGTCCTTCCAGCTGCCCGGCGCCTTGGCGCGGACGCGCACGGCGTCGATGACGGCGGCGTTCTGCTTGTAGCCGCGCGCTGCTGCGAGTCCGTAGTAGTCGGTGATGGCACCGGCGGACTGGCTGGCCAGCCCGGTGGCGCTCAACGAGGGCTTCAGGTCTGCTGCGGGAACATCCTTGCCGGCAGCATCCTTGACCAGCGTGAACGGCGTGGGGTCGTAGCCGCCCAGCGGGAGCTTGTTGACGTCCCCGGAGGCCGCCTCGACAGCGGCGGGGTCGAACGTGCCGTACACCATGGGCAACGGCGTTGCCGCCTGCTGCTGGCCGGTGGACAGGTTGTCCCGGTAGGACCGCTCGTCCACCGGGTTCCGCTGGGTCTGGTCAACGGGCGCGCCGTTGGCGGCCTTGTCAGGAAGGCGGTTGACGGTGACCCATTCGCCGGGAACAGCGGTCTTGTCCACGGCACCGTTGGCCGCTGTGTCACTGTCGTTGTATTTGGGGGCGCCGGCGAAGTTGGTGCTCCACTTTGCCGGGGTGTACAGGCCCGCGTTGAAGTTGCCGTTGTTGCCCAGCAGCGACGAGTGGTCCGTGGAGCCCGGCCATGACAAAACGAACGGGTCCTTCGAGACGAACGGCAGGTAATCCTTGCCCAGGGACTTCGACACGGTGCCGACGTCCTTGACTACCTTGCCGGCGTCGTCAATCTCCTCGATCTTGACGTTGTACTTCAGGTCCAGCGATGTTCCGGAACGCACGATCAGCGGGACGGCCTGCGAGCCGCTGGTCAGCTGGCCGGTGCGCTTGGCCTGCTGGTACTGGGTCATCAGCGGAGCCCAGTACTTGAGCTTGACGCCCAGGAAGTCCGGACCTTCCTTGAGCTGGTCCATGCTGATGCCGTTGGTGAAGAGGCCTTCCAGGTAGCGGCCCACGGCGCCCGCGTCGCGTGCGTCGGCGGGCGGGGCCTTCTCCAGCGGGGCCAGGAAGTCGCCCGCGGAGCCCAGCAGGGCCCGTTCAGCGGCCGGGTCCACTGCCACCACGGATTCGGTGACCTCGGGAGCCAGCGGCAGGGCGACGGAAAGGTTGAAGAGATTGTGCTCGGAGCCGCCGGCGGGGGCGGGGAATTTGATGCCGGTCTCCCCCGCCGCCGGGGCGATGCGGATGCTGCTGCCGCCCTGGGCCTTTTCCTCCACGAGCCGGGCCTTGCCCAGCGTGCCCTCGGCGGTGGTCTTGAAGAGGGTCTGCTCCGAGTTGCCGTCAGAGCTCACTGCGCTGGCGGTCAGCCGGTACTTCTTGGCGGCATCGGTCAGGACCGATTCAGCGGCCGGCCACTTGTCCGGCGAGGTGGCACCCGCCGCCTGGTCCGCGGTGGCGGTGCCGGCCAGCCCGGCGTTGTAGCCGAGGTAGTCCATGGCGTCGAGCCGGGGCGTCTCAAGGTTCTGGGTGACCCGCGAGACCAGGCTGATGGGGGCCGCCACGGACGTGCCGGACAGCTTCCGGATGGAGTCCAGCTGGTCGAAGCCGATGCCGCCGGCGCCGTTGGCGATCTCGGGCTGCAGGAGGGCCCCGGAGGGTGCCTTGGCCTGGACCAGGATGTCGTAGAGCCCCCTCGAGTTTTCATCAACCGTGCGGTTGAGCGCAGCCTGTGACTGGCTTTGAACGAGGACCGACAAGCACATGGCTGCGATCAAGATGGCCGCGGTCAACAGCAGCACCCTGCTTCTGATGAACCTCTGGACGGCGTTCATGGAACTCCCTGAAACCTGGATTGCGTGCGCACACTTCCATCCGCCCGGGCAGACGTGGACAATGACGGACGGATGTGCAAAAGGTATTGGCCGGTCTGCCGGCTACGGTCCTGAATCAGGACCAAGCCATTGTAAGCAGACCGGCCAATCATACGTGGCTCCGCAGTGGACGAGGCCTTGCGGAGGGGCGGCAGCGGCGTTTCGGCCGGTGTGTCGCGTTAGTCTTCCAGGTCCACTTCCCGGACCATCTCAGCGCCGATGCCTGCCTTGATGGCGTCCAGCACCTGCTGCGGCACAGAGCTGTCGATGGTCAGCAGGGCAAGGACCTGGCCGCCCTCGTTGGAACGCGCCACCTGCATGCCGGCGATGTTGATGTTGTTCATGCCCAGGATGTGGCCGATGGTTCCGATCACGCCGGGGCGGTCGGTGTAGGCAACCACCACGAGGTGCTCGCTGATGGGGATCTCAACCTCGAAGCCGTTGATGCCCACCAGCTTCTCGATCTGCTTGGGACCGGTCAGGGTGCCGGCCACGGAGATCTGGCTGCCGTCGCTGAGGGCGCCGCGCAGGGTCAGGACGTTGCGGTAGGACTCGGTCTCCGGCGTGGTGATCAGGCGGACGTTGATGCCGCGCTGCTCGGCGATCACCGGGGCGTTGACATAGGACACCTGCTCGGTCACGACGTCGGCGAAGATACCCTTCAGCGCGGCCAGTTCCAGGACCTTGACGTCGAGTGAGGAGATTTCGCCGGCCACCTCGACGTCGAACTGGGTCAGGGAGGCGTGGGTCAGCGCGGTGAAGATGCGGCCCAGCTTCTCGATCAGCGGGATGCCGGGGCGGACGTCCGGGGCAATGACGCCGCCGGCAACGTTGACGGCATCCGGCACCAACTCGCCGGCGAGGGCGAGGCGGACGGACTTGGCCACGGAGACGCCGGCCTTCTCCTGGGCTTCGTCGGTGGAGGCGCCCAGGTGCGGGGTCACCACCACGTTGTCGAGCTTGAAGAACGGCAGGTCGGTGCTGGGCTCCTTGGCGAAGACGTCCACGCCGGCGCCGGCGATCTCGCCGTCCTGGAGGGCGGTGAAGAGGGCTTCCTCGTCCACCAGGCCACCGCGGGCCACGTTGACCACGTAGGCGGTGCTCTTCATCTTCTTGAACGCGTCAGCGCCCAGCATGCCCACCGTCTCGGGCGTCTTGGGCATGTGGATGGTGATGAAGTCCGACTGGGCCAGGAGTTCGTCCAGGGTCACCAGCTGCACGCCCAGCTGCGCGGCGCGGGCGGAGGTGATGTAGGGGTCGTAGGCAAGGATCTTGGTGTCGAAGCCCTTCAGGCGGGCTGCCACCAGGGCACCGATCCGGCCCAGGCCGATGATGCCGATCTTCTTTTCGAACAGCTCGATGCCGGTGTACTTGGAGCGCTTCCATTCGCCGTCCTTGAGGGCGGCGCTGGCCTGCGGGATGTGGCGGGCCAGGCTCAGGATGTGGCCCACGGTGAGTTCAGCGGCGGACACGATGTTGGACGTGGGCGCGTTGACCACCATGACGCCGGCCTGGGTGGCGGCCTTGATGTCCACGTTGTCCAGCCCCACGCCGGCACGGGCAATGACCTTCAGGTTCTTGGCCGCAGCGATGGCTTCGGCGTCAACCTGGGTGGCGGAGCGGACCAGGATGGCGTCTACGTCACTGATCGCAGAAAGCAGCTGGGAACGGTCGGCACCGTCGGTCTGGCGGATTTCAAAGTCCGGGCCAAGGGCCTCGACGGTGGCGGGGGAAAGTTCTTCGGCGAGCAGTACTACGGGTTTTGACACGGCTGATCCTCTGCGTTGCAGTCCTGGGGATGGAAACAAGTCTAGGCCGACGGAAAGGCCGGGCTCACATTGTTAAGTGTGAACCCGGCCTCACCGTTGCGGTCTATGTGGTTGGGCTGGCAGCCTTAGCGGGCTGCGGAGCCTTCCACGTAGTCGACGTCCTGCTGCTGCCAGGAGAACAGGGAGCGCAGTTCGCGGCCGACAGCCTCGATGGGGTGCTGCTCGGCCTTGGCACGCAGTTCCTTGAACTCCACGCCGCCGTTGTCCTGGTCCTCGATGAAGCGCTTGGCGAAGGCACCGGACTGGATGTCGGCCAGGACGGCCTTCATGTTTTCCTTCACCTGCGGGGTGATGACGCGCGGGCCGGAGACGTAGTCGCCGTATTCTGCGGTGTCCGAGACGCTCCAGCGCTGCTTGGCGATGCCGCCCTCCCACATGAGGTCGACGATGAGCTTGAGCTCGTGCAGCACCTCGAAGTAGGCGATCTGCGGCTGGTAGCCGGCCTCGGTGAGGGTCTCGAAGCCGTACTGGATCAGCTGGGAAACGCCGCCGCAGAGGACAGCCTGCTCGCCGAAGAGGTCCGTTTCGGTCTCTTCGGTGAAGGTGGTCTTGATGACGCCCGCGCGGGTGCCGCCGATGGCCTTGGCGTAGGACTTGGCCAGCTCCCAGGCGTTGCCGGACGCGTCCTGCTCGACGGCGATGATGTCCGGGATGCCGCGGCCGGCCTCGAACTCGCGGCGCACGGTGTGGCCCGGAGCCTTCGGGGCCACCAGGATGACGTCAACGCCTTCCGGTGCCTGGATGTAGCCGAAGCGGATGTTGAAGCCGTGGGCGAAGGCCAGTGCCTTGCCGGGGGTCAGCTTGTCCTTGATGGAGTCGTTGTAGATCGCGCGCTGGTGCTGGTCCGGCGCCAGGATCATGATGACGTCAGCCCATTCGGCGGCGTCGGCAACGTTCTTGACCGTGAAGCCTGCATCCTGCGCCTTGGCGGTCGACTTGGAGCCGTCCTTCAGGGCGATGACGACCTCGACGCCGGAATCGCGCAGGTTGAGCGCGTGGGCGTGGCCCTGGGAACCGTAGCCAACGATGGCAACCTTGCGGCCCTGGATGATCGACAGATCGGCGTCGTCGTCGTAGAACATTTCAGTCACTTGCGTAACTCCTCTTGAGTGGTTGTAGATAGTGGTCTTGCGGTGCTGCGGTTACGGGCGCGGGGCCCGCCTTGGGCAGGTGCCTAGGCGGAGCGGAGCGCCCGGTCACTCATGGAGCGGGATCCCCGTCCAACGGCCAGGGTGCCGGACTGCACAATTTCGCGGATGCCGAAGGGCTCCAGCACTGAAAGCAGTGCCGTGAGCTTTTCGGGGTGGCCGGTGGCCTCAATGACGACGGAGTCGGTGGAGACGTCGACCACCGAGGCACGGAACAGGTCTGCGGCCTGGGTTACCTGCAGACGTGTTGCGGCATCCGCACGTACTTTGACCAGGATGTGGTCGCGCTGTACGGAAGATTCTGGGGTCAGCTCAACGATCTTGATGACGTTGATCAGTTTGTTGAGCTGCTTGGTGACCTGCTCGATGAGGTCGCCGTCGGCGTCGACCACCACCGTCATGCGGGATACGCCCGGCACTTCGGTGGGGCCAACGGCCAGGGAGTTGATGTTGAAGGCGCGGCGGGCGAACAGGCTGGCCACGCGGGTCAGGACGCCGGGCTTGTCCTCAACCAGGACGGAGAGTGTGTGGCGGCTCATGCTCAGTCTTCCTCTTCCCATTCCGGGGTCATGTTGCGGGCAACCTGGATCTGGTCGTTGCTCACGCCGGCGGGCACCATCGGCCACACCATGGAGTTGGGGCTCACCACGAAGTCGATAACCACGGGGCGGTCGTTGATTTCGAGGGCTTTTTGGATGGTGGCGTCAATGTCCTCGTCGCGTTCGCAGCGGAACGAGGCACAGCCGTAGGCCTCCCCCAGCTTGACGAAG
This sequence comes from Arthrobacter sp. SDR-2R, assembly GCF_057747955.1. Classification (NCBI taxonomy): domain Bacteria; kingdom Bacillati; phylum Actinomycetota; class Actinomycetes; order Micrococcales; family Micrococcaceae; genus Arthrobacter; species Arthrobacter sp. SDR-2R. The sequence goes on along the minus strand of NZ_CM173231.1, from coordinate 2,226,223 downwards.
TCCGGGATGCGGACGGTGTCGTGGCCGGTGTTGAGGTCGGTGTTGGAGTAGCGGCCCTCGTAGAAGAGGGTCTGCCACTGGCGCACCATGCCCAGCGAGGAGTTGTTGATGACAGCAACCTTGATGGGGATCTTGTTGATGGCGCAGGTGGCCAGTTCCTGGTTGGTCATCTGGAAGCAGCCGTCGCCGTCGATGGCCCAGACCACCCGGTCCGGCTCGCCCACCTTGGCGCCCATGGCCGCCGGTACGGCGTAGCCCATGGTTCCCGCGCCGCCGGAGTTCAGCCATGCGTGGGGGCGCTCGTACTTGATGAACTGGGCAGCCCACATCTGGTGCTGGCCCACACCGGCCACGTAAACGCCTTCAGGCCCGGTCAGGGCGCCGATCCGCTGGATGACCTTCTGCGGTGCGATGAGGCCGTCGTCAGGCTCCGTCCAGCCCAGCGGATAGGTTTCCTTGAGGTTGTTAAGGAAGGCCCACCAGGTGGTCAGGTCAGGGGCGCCGGAGGCCTCGAACTGGCCGCGTACGGCCTCGGTCAGTTCCGGGATGATCTCCTTGACGGACCCCACAATGGGCACATCGGCGGTGCGGTTCTTGGAGATCTCGGCCGGGTCGATGTCCGCATGGATGACTTTGGCGTTGGGTGCGAAGGTCTTCAGCACGCCGGTGACGCGGTCATCGAAGCGGGCTCCGAGGGTGATCAGCAGGTCGGACTGCTGCAGGGCCGTGACTGCGGAAACGGTGCCATGCATGCCGGGCATGCCCACGTGCTGCGGGTGCGAATCCGGGAATGCGCCCTTGGCCATCAGGGTGGTGACCACAGGTGCCCCGGTTGCTTCGGCGAGTGCAAGCAGTTCAGCTGACGCGTGTGCCTTGACCACGCCGCCGCCCACGTACAGTACCGGCTTGGTGGACGCCGCAATGAGCTTGGCCGCCTCGCGGACCTGCTTGTTGTGGCCGCGGGTGACCGGCCGGTAGCCGGGCAGGTCGATCTTCGGCGGCCAGGAGAACGTCATCTGGCCCACCTGGGCGTCCTTGGCGACGTCGACAAGCACGGGGCCCGGACGGCCGGTGGAAGCCAGGTGGAAGGCTTCGGCCATGACGTGCGGGATGTCGTTGGGGTCGGTCACCAGGAAGGAGTGCTTGGTGATGGGCATGGTGATGCCCACGATGTCGGCTTCCTGGAAGGCGTCGGTGCCGATGACGCCGCTGGACACCTGGCCGGTGATGGCCACCAGCGGCACGGAGTCCATGTGGGCATCCATGATGGCGGTAACGAGGTTGGTGGCCCCGGGGCCCGAGGTGGCGATGCAGACGCCAACCCGCCCGGTGACCATGGCGTAGCCTTGCGCGGCGTGGCCGGCTCCCTGTTCGTGACGGACCAGCACGTGGTTCATGGTGGAGGCCATCAAGGGGTCGTAGGTGGGCAGGATCGCGCCACCCGGCAAACCGAAAATGTCGTCGACGCCGAGTTCTTCGAGCGAGCGGACGATTGCTTGCGAGCCGGTCATCACCGTCGGGGGTACGACGTTGTTCGGCCCAAGGACAGGAGAGACGGCAGCAAGGTCTGCGACGACGGCGGCGTGGTCAGCCGTCCGGTCGGCGCGTTCCGGAGCCTTGGCGGCTCCAGCGGACTTGGTGGCCATCAGCGAGGGGCTGATGGGCGATCCTTTGCTCATCGGACTCTTCCTTGTGGATCTTCTGTGGTTTCTGGCTGAGGGAAATAAAAAAACCCCTCAGCCGGGTGGCTCTGTGAGGGGTTTCGCGCGTGACGGTTCGTTACCAGTGGAGGCTAATGTGCCACGCGCTTGGTAAGGACGACGACGGTGCCGGCGGTAACGAAAGTCATGCGTTCAGTCTTCCCTCTCGGTGAGACAGGTGTCAACGAGCGACAATCCTATCTCACCATGTGGACCCCATTGTCCACTCTTTGATCCTATCTCGGAAGGACCGACCGAAACCCAACCGCACAGGCGGCAGGGCTTAATAAGGGGGATCCCGAGGGCCCCAAGTGATGCGGCGGCCGCGCCGCATCACTTGGGAAGGGATCACCCGTCAGCCGGTGTAGGCGCCCTGGCTGGCGCTGTGCACCAGCTTGGCGTACTTGGCGAGCACGCCCTTGGTGTAGCGGGCAGGGAGCGGCTCCCAGCCCACCTTCCGGGCTTCCAGTTCTGCGTCGTCCACCAGCAGGTCGAAGCTGCGGGCGGCGATGTCCACCCGGATCCTGTCACCGTCCTTCACGAAGGCGATGGGGCCGCCGTCGACCGCTTCCGGGGCAACGTGGCCGATGCACAGGCCGGTGGTGCCGCCGGAGAACCGGCCGTCGGTGAGCAGCAGGACGTCCTTGCCCAGGCCTGCCCCCTTGATGGCGCCGGTAATTGCGAGCATTTCGCGCATGCCGGGGCCGCCCTTGGGTCCTTCGTAGCGGATCACGACGACGTCGCCCGCCTGGATCTTGCCGTTGTCCAGCGCGTCCAGGGCGCCCTGTTCGCGCTCGAACACGCGGGCGGTTCCCTCGAAGACATCGGCGTCGAATCCGGCACTCTTGACGACGGCGCCTTCGGGCGCCATGGAGCCGTGAAGGATGGTGATGCCGCCGGTCCTGTGGATGGGATTGTCCAAAGCGCGGAGGATCTTTCCGTCCACGTCCGGCGGGTTGATCGCTTCCAGGTTTTCCGCAACGGTCTTGCCCGTGACGGTGAGGCAGTCGCCGTGGAGCAGGCCGGCGTCGAGCAGGGCTTTCATGATCACCGGCACGCCGCCGATCCTGTCGACGTCGGTCATCACGTAGCGGCCGAAAGGCTTCAGGTCGCCCAGGTGCGGGATCCTGTCGCCAATGCGGTTGAAGTCGTCAAGGGTGAGCTCAACCTCGGCTTCGCGGGCAATGGCCAGCAGGTGCAGGACGGCGTTGGTGGAGCCGCCGAAGGCCATCGTGACGGCGATGGCGTTCTCGAAGGCCTCCCTGGTCATGATGTCGCGGGCCGTGATGCCCTTGCGCAGGAGGTTGACCACGGCTTCGCCGGACTTGCGGGCGAACTCATCACGACGGCGGTCTGCCGAGGGCGGTGCGGCCGAGCCGGGCAGGGACATGCCCAGGGCCTCGCCGATGCAGGCCATGGTGTTGGCCGTGTACATCCCACCGCACGCGCCTTCGCCGGGGCAGATGGCCTTTTCGATGCGGGTGAGGTCCTCCATGCTCATCTTGCCGGCCGCGCATGCGCCGACAGCTTCGAAGGCGTCAATGAGGGTGACTTCCTTCTCGGAGCCGTCCTCGAGCTTGACCCAGCCGGGCATGATGGAGCCGGCGTAGAGGAACACGCTGGCAAGGTCCAGTCGGGCCGCCGCCATCAGCATGCCTGGCAGGGACTTGTCGCAGCCGGCCAGGAGGACCGAACCGTCGATCCGTTCCGCCTGCATGACGGTCTCAACGGAGTCGGCGATGACCTCGCGGGAAACCAGCGAGAAGTGCATGCCCTCGTGGCCCATCGAGATGCCGTCGGAGACGGAGATGGTGCCGAACTGCATGGGAAACCCGCCACCTGCGTGGACGCCTTCCTTGGCGCCTTGCGCAAGCCGGTTCAGTGAGAGGTTGCAGGGGGTGATCTCATTCCATGAACTCGCCACGCCCACCTGCGGCTTGGCGAAGTCGTCATCGCCCATCCCGACCGCCCGGAACATGCCGCGCGCGGGGGCCGCATGGATCCCGTCGGTCACGACGCGGCTGCGGGGTTTGATGTCAGGCGTGGTCTCGGAGGCGGTCTGGGCGTCACTCATAGGGGAAAGTCTAGGGCTCGGACCGTGGCGGAAACGACAGTCTGCGCAGAGGTTGGGCCAAAAGGCACGGAAATGGTTGTCAAATAGTGGACATTCGTCTCATAATTCGAGACTCGGCGCAGCGCATGCCGGGTCCCGGCCGGCCGCAGGAGCTTCACGGCCATGACTCCCCCGGCGTGGCGCGGGATCTCTGGACAGCAGTGGTGACCCGACGTAGCGTCGGGGACAGGACACCGAGCCACTTGGACCGAAAGGCCTGCCATGGACATTGTTTTCTGGATCATTCTCGTCGTTATCGTCATCATCATCATCGGCTGGCTGGTGAACCGCAGCAGGTCCGCCAATCAGCGCGGCGGATCATCGGCGGGGGCAGGGACGGACAGGGTCCGGACCGATGGAGCGCTCGAAGGCGGCAGTGCCGCGGCCTCCGCCCAGGCTGCGGGCACCACCGGCATCCCCACGGCGGCGGGGTTCGGAAAGCCCGCCGAACCGGCCGTCCTTCCCACCGCTGAGGAACCGGCTGATTCCGCCGCTGCATCCAGTGCCGGCACTCCGGCAGGCGGCACGTCGCCCCGCAGCACATCACCCGGCAGCACAGAGGACGGGGACGGTCGCAGCCAGGACCAGGCACAGAACCAGGCGGCAGACCAGGCCGAGTGGGAAACCCAGTGGTCCGAGGCCGGCTCCGGGTCAGGCTCCTCCGCCGCAGGTGCAGCCGGAACTCCCGCGGAACAGCCGGCACAGGCCGGAGCTCCCGCCGGGGCGCCGTCCGGGCAGGCTTCACCCCCGGCGACCCGCCCGGTCCACCATGACGAGTACACGGCACCGCACGCCCCCACGCTTCCCGGCGCTGAAACGGCTGCACTGGAAGGCACGGACGACGGCGGCGCGGCGCCAGCGCAGCCGGCCGGCGGGCACGCGCCACGGCACCACGCCGACACGTCCGCATCACCGGCCCACCAGGAGCCGGCCGTGCCGCCAGCCGCCGATGGCACCGAGGGACAGGCCGCAGCGGCCGAAACACTGGACCGCACCCAGTCCTCCGCCCTGGTGGAGAACGGGGCGGAGCACCACCAGCCCTCCGGCCAGGACCAGGGTGTGCCCGCGGCCGGGCAGGACGTGGCAGCGGCCGGGCAGGGCGTGGCAGCGGCCGGGCAGGACGTGGCAGCGGCCGGGCAGGACGTGGCAGCGGCCGGGCAGGGCGTGGCAGCGGCCGGGCAGGGCGTGGCAGCGGCCGGGCAGGGCGCTCAGGCACAGGGCATGGCTGCCGTCGAGCCGGCCGGACACCTCGCAGCAGATGAGCCTTATGGCGCAGGTTCGGCCGCGCCGGGCCCCGATGGGAGCGGACCGGCGGACTACACCGTGAAGGGCGATGCCGCCGCGATGGTCTACTACGAAGAAGGACATCCCGACTATGAGCAGACCCGGGCGGAAGTCTGGTTTGAATCTGCCGCACACGCGGAGGCCGCCGGCTTCCGCGCGCCCCGGCGCAAACGGCTCTAAGAGGAGGAAGGCCCGCCGCGTTGCGGCGGGCCTTCCTTGCCTGGACTCATCCAAGGTGCTGGCATCGTGCCTGGCGCTGGCCCTGTCCCTGGCGCTTGCCGCCTGCACGGGGACCCCCGGGCCGCCTGCACCGGCCACAGGCACGGCAAGCCGCGGCACCCCGCCGGAAACCGCCGTCGTTGTTCCCCCACTCTCTACCGCCCCTGCCCCTTCCGCTTCTTCTGCCCCCGTACCGGCGGTGCAGGAACGGCTGGACCTGCAGCTGAGCATCCCTTGGGCGGCGGTCTTCCTTCCGGACGGCACCGCCATCATCTCCGAGCGGGACACAGCGCTCCTGAAGGCCGTCCGGGAAGGAAAAGCCACAACGCTTGGCAAAATCCCGGGCGTGGTCCCCGCCGGGGAAGGGGGCCTGCTTGGCCTGGCACTGTCCCCGCACTTCGCCACGGACCACCTGCTGTACGCCTACCTGACCGCACAGGAGGACAACCGCGTCATCCGGCTTACCGTCAAGGCCAATGGCGATGGTTCCCTGGCGCTCGGCCAGCCCCAGGTTGTGTTTGCAGGAATCCCAAAGGCCACCACCCACAACGGCGGCAGGATCCGCTTTGGCCCGGACGGCCTCCTGTACGTGGGCACCGGCGACGCCCAGCGCCGCGGGCAGCCGCAGGACCCCAACGCCCTGGGCGGAAAAATACTTCGGCTTACGCCCGACGGCAGCCCCGCCCCGGGCAACCCGTTCGGCAACGCCACTTACAGCCTGGGCCACCGGAACGTCCAGGGCCTGGCCTGGGATGACGCCGGCAGGCTGTGGGCCAGCGAGTTTGGACCCGACGTGGACGACGAACTGAACCTGATTGTGCCGGGCGCCAACTACGGCTGGCCGCTGGTCACCGGCGCACCGCACCGGGCGGAGTTCCAGGATGCAAAAGTGGTGTGGCCGTCGACGAGCGATTCTTCACCCAGCGGACTGGAGATAGCCGGGGGTGTTGCCTATCTGGGCGCCCTCCGGGGGCAGCGCCTGTGGACGGTGCCGCTCAACGGGACAGAGGCGGGCACCCCTGTGGCCTATTTCACAGGCGGATACGGCCGGATCCGCGACGTGATTCGGACCCCGCAGGGAGGTTTGTGGCTGCTGACGAACAACGAAAACCCTGATTTCGTGCTGGTTTTGCGCCCATTCCAGTGATTCACGCACCGCCACCCGGGCCGATTTCACTTGCACCAAAAGTTCGTGTAGAGTTTCATGTCGTTGCGGAGATCAACGGGAAAGAAAAAGCCCGGGGATGGAAGCAAAAAAGATGCACCTCTAGCTCAATTGGCAGAGCAATTGACTCTTAATCAATGGGTTCCGGGTTCAAGTCCCGGGGGGTGCACCACTGGGAAAACAGCCTCCGGTTTGTGGAAACACAAACCGGAGGCTGTTTTGTTTTAGGGCTTCACGGCGTCCGGAACGGGCACCCTGCAGTCGGGCACCAAAAAAGCGCGGTCCCGGCTTTTCCATGCCGGGACCGCGCTTTTCCTTAAACGGCCTGCGGGGCCAACTGCTACTTGGCAGCGTTGTCCACCAGGTCGCCCGCGTTGCTGGGCGTGGTGGAGAACTGGCTGGCCAGTTCGCGCACTACGGCCTTGAGTTCCTGGCGCAGCAGTTCGGGGTCGATCGACGCCGATGCCAGCACGGAGCGCTCCATCTCCACCGCCTGGGCAACGGCTTCCTTGCCCTGCTCGGTGAGCGACACGACGTGGCTCCTGCGGTCCGAGGTGCTGCGGACCCGGACGATGTGGCCGTGGGACTCAAGCCGGCTGAGTGTCTTGCCCATGGTCTGGGCCTGGACACGGACATACTGGGCAAGCTGCGCCTGGGTCATGGGTCCTTGCGCGGCAAGGACCTCGATGGCGATAACACCGGCGTGGGTGAGTCCGATGGCGCCAAGTTTTTCGTTCCAGGAGTGTTCAACGAGGCGCGCAGCAGTGGACAGGAGGCGCCCTGTGGGCCAGTGATCCATATCAGGCATAGCAGCAAGTATAGCCAAATGCCGATTAGCACTCGCCCCACGTGCTTACTAGGCTGTTGTGTCCCGCCCGCGACAAGGAGAAAAACAATGGCTGAAAGACTCGTTACCGGCGACAAAGCACCCGCTTTCACTCTTCAGGATTCGACCGGCAAGGACGTCAGCCTGGCTCCCCGGCCCGGCCGCTCCACCATTGTGTATTTCTACCCGGCCGCCTCCACGCCCGGCTGTACCAAGGAAGCCTGCGACTTCCGGGACAGCCTTGCGTCGCTGCAGGCCTCCGGCTTCGACGTCCTTGGCATCTCCCCCGACCCGGTTGAGAAACTGGCCAAGTTCGCTGCCAACGAGTCGCTGACGTTCCCCCTGCTCTCCGACGCGGACCACGCGGTGGCCGAGGCTTACGGCGCCTGGGGCGAAAAGAAGAACTACGGCAAGACGTACCAGGGCCTTATCCGCTCCACAATCGTCGTGGACCCCTCTGGCAACGTTTCCCTTGCCCAATACAACGTCCGCGCCACGGGACACGTCGCCAAACTGCGGCGGGACCTCAATCTGGACAACTGACCCCGCAGGCAACCGCCCCTGTCAGTTGTCCAGGCACCCTCCCAGCCACGTACCCGGGCAACGCTACAATGGACACTGGCATCCGCCGTCGAACCTTCAGGGTTCCCGGCAGGAAACCGCGCGCGAGTGGTGAAATTGGCAGACACGCAGGATTTAGGTTCCTGTGCCTTCGGGCGTGGGGGTTCAAGTCCCCCCTTGCGCACCTGGGATCCCCCGGCTTCGGCCGGGGGATTTTGCGTTAAAGGCATGACGGTGCTTGGGCCGGATTAGTGCCTCAAATCGAAAAACTCCAAAGATCACCCATCCACCACTGCCCAACGGCCGAATAGCCATTGAGACACCAGCCAAGGGCAGGTGCTTACCCCAAGGCAAACTGCAGGCCGCGGACATCCCATCCGGGGCGGCAGGCAAAACGATCCAAGGAGAACTGAAATGCAGACCTTCAAGCGCACAACTTTCACCGTCGCAGGCGTTGCAGCGGCCGCTCTGCTCAGCCTCACCGCATGTGGCGGTTCCGGCAGCACCTCCGGTTCGTCGGCGTCGTCGGCGCCGATGTCATCATCCCCCAGCTCCAGCATGGCGTCCCCGTCCGCCAGTGCGTCGGCCAGCTCCTCGGCCGGCATGATGGACCCGGCCGCAAACCTGGTTGGCCCAGGCTGCGCCGCCTACGCCAAGCAGGTTCCCACCGGTGCGGGCTCGGTGGAGGGCATGGCCCTGGACCCGGTGGCCGTCGCCGCCTCCAACAACCCGATCCTGACCACGCTCACCGCTGCAGTCTCCGGCAAGCTGAACCCCAAGGTGGACCTGGTTGACACGCTCAACGGCGGCGAATTCACCGTCTTCGCGCCGGTGGACGACGCCTTCAAGAAGATCGACGCCGCCACGATCGAGACCCTGAAGACGGACGATGCGCTGCTCAGCAAGATCCTGACCTACCACGTGGTTCCCGGCCAGATCACCCCGGACAAGATTGCCGGCACGCACGCCACGGTCCAGGGCGGCTCCGTCACCGTCACCGGCAGTGGCGACAACCTCAAGGTGGACAACGCCAACGTGGTCTGCGGCGGCGTCAAGACCAAGAATGCGACGGTCTACCTGGTCGACTCCGTCCTCATGCCCAAGTAAGCCCTCTCTTCCCCACATGACCAAGGCCGGGCCCGCTGCAACGAGCGGGCCCGGCCCTGGCGCGTCCTGGACGTGCCTGGGATTGGCCCCATGCCTTGTCCTCTAGACTGGTCCCGGCCCGCAAGGGGCGGAGCCGGCAGCATCCAGAGGTGATAAACGAGTGCCCAGCAGTACATCGCGGCGAACGGTCATCAAGGCCGGCGCCGTCCTCATGGCGCTGGGCATGACGTCATGCACCGGGATGCCGTCCCCTTCCCCCACATCCGGAACGCCCAGTTCCGCGCGGGCGGAGCCTGATGCCACCTTCAGTTTCGGCACGGCCGCCCAGCCCCTGGGACTGGATCCCGCCCTGTCCAGCGACGTGGAGTCGCAGCGCATCACCCGCCAGATCCTTGAAGGCCTTGTGGGCGTGGACCAGACCACCGGCAAGCCGACCCCGCTGCTGGCCACGGAATGGAACGAGTCCAACGAGGGCCGGACCTACACCTTCAAGCTCCGCTCCGGGGTTACGTTCCAGGACGGCACGCCATTCAACGCCGATGCCGTCTGCGCCAACTTCAACCGCTGGTTCGCGTTTCCCGCCGAGTTGCGGAGGCAGGCGCCAGGCAGCTCGTTCAAGAGCGTGTTCAAGGGGCACTCGGACGAGCCCGGATTGTCCATCTTCAAGAGCTGCACGGCGGTCTCGGCCGACACCGTCCAGATCGACCTGACGCAGCGCTTCACGGCGTTCCTCCAGGCACTGACCCTGCCGGCTTTCGCCATTGCGTCCCCTGCGGCCCTTGCCGCCGGCACGGCAGACGTCCTGGACCAGAACCGGGGCGGCCAGGCCATGTCCAGGTTCGCCACGAACCCCGTCGGCACCGGGCCCTTCACCCTGGCGGCGTGGGGCAGCGACAGTGTCACCCTCTCCAGCAACAAGACCTACTGGGGCGACCGCGGCCAGATCGCCACCATCAATTTCCAGGCCTACAACCATCCCCAGATTCGCCTCCAGGCCCTGCTGGACGGAAAGATCGACGGCTATGACGCCGTGACCGTGGGGAATTTCGACCAACTGGTCAAGCGCGGCAAACAGATTGTGCAGCGCGACCCGTTCTCGGTGATGTACGTCGGCATGAACCAAGACATCCCGGTACTGCAGAACCAGAAGATCCGGCAGGCGGTGGAGCTTGCGATCGACAAGGAAACCCTGATCCGGAAGTTCTTTATCGACAACACGGCCAAAGCCACGCAGTTTGTCCCGCCCAAGATCAGCGGCTTCAACAATGACGCCCCGGCACTCGGGCACGATCCGTTGAAGGCCAAGGATTACCTCAAGGAGGGCGGCTACGCGGGCGAGGAACTGAAGTTCTACTACCCCATGAACGTCACCCGGCCCTACCTGCCCACGCCGGAAAAGGTTTACGCCGAGCTCAGCCGCCAGCTCACCGCCGTCGGCTTCAATATCCGTCCTGTCCCCGTGGACTGGTCGGACGGCTACCTCCAGAAGGTCCAGTCCGCCGGCGACCACGCGCTCCACATCCTCGGCTGGAACGGCTCGTACTCGGACGCGGACAACTTCGTCGGCCCTCTCTTCGGAGAGAAGAACGGCGAGTTCGGCTACCAGGATCCCCAGGTGTTCTCGAAGATCAACCGGGCACGGGGACTGCCTGACGGCAAGGAACGGGATGAGCTTTATCACACCATCAATGCCCAGATCGCCGCGACCGTGCCGGCAGTCCCCATCGCCTTCCCCATCTCCGCGCTTGCCCTGTCAGACCGGGTGCTGAGCTACCCTGCATCGCCGGTCTTAAACGAAGTTTTCACGAAGGTCCAGCTAAAGCCTTGACGGGCCCGGCCAATTTCAGTATGCGGGCCGCGCGGGGATATTCTGTGACAGCCAGAGCCGCTGCAATCGGAGACTGATCGTGACCTTCATTTCCAAGACCCCACACGCCGACGTTGTCCTGATAGGCGGCGGCATCATGAGCGCCACCCTGGGGGCATTCCTCAAGCAGCTGGAGCCGGACTGGACCATCTCCCTGTTCGAACGGCTGGACCAGCCGGGCCTCGAAAGCTCGGACCCCTGGAACAACGCGGGCACGGGCCACGCCGCCCTCTGCGAACTCAACTACTCCCCCGCAGCCAAAGACGGCTCGGTCAACCCCGGCAAGGCACTGCTCATCAACGAACAGTTCCAGCTCTCCCGCCAGTTCTGGTCCCACCTGGTGGACAACAACCTGATCGGTTCGCCCAAGGGCTTCATCAACACTGTCCCGCACATGAGCTTCGTGATCGGCGAGGACCACACCCGGTTCCTGAAGACCCGCTACGAGGCGCTGAAGCCGCACCCCCTGTTCCGCAGCATGGAGTACTCCGAGGACCACGCGCAGATCGCCAAGTGGGCGCCACTGATCGTCAAGGGACGCGACCCCCAGCAGCGCATCGCCGCCACCCGCGCGGCCGAGGGCACCGACGTCGACTTCGGGGCACTCACGCGCGAGCTGGTGACCTACCTTGGGCACAACGGCGTCGAAATCAACTACAACCACGACGTCACCGGGATCTCCCGCGCCTCCGACGGCGGCTGGGACCTGACGCTGAAGTACCCCAAGTCCGGGGAACACGGCAAGATCCACGCCAAGTTCGTCTTCGTCGGAGCCGGCGGCGGGGCCCTGCACCTGCTGCAGGCCTCCGGCATCCCCGAAAGCAAGGGCTATGGCGGCTTCCCCGTCTCCGGCCAGTTCTTCCGCTGCACGGACGAGGCCATCGCGGCCCAGCACAGTGCCAAGGTCTACGGCCAGGCCTCCGTGGGCGCTCCCCCCATGTCTGTTCCGCACCTGGACACCCGCTACGTCAACGGGAAGCGTTCGCTCCTGTTCGGTCCGTACGCCGGCTTCTCCACCAACTTCCTGAAGAACGGCTCCTACCTGGACCTGCCGCTGTCCATCCGGCCCGGGAACATCATCCCGATGCTGGCCGTGGCCAAGGACAACATGGACCTCACCGCGTACCTCGTCAAGGAAGTGGTCAAGCGGCACGACCAGAAGGTTGAGGCACTGCGCGAGTACTACCCCGAGGCAAAGGGCGGGGACTGGGAACTCATCACTGCCGGCCAGCGTGTACAGATCATCAAGAAAGACCCGCAAAAGGGCGGCATCCTTCAGTTCGGTACCGAAGTGATTGCCGGCCGCGACGGCTCCATCGGTGCGCTCCTGGGCGCGTCGCCCGGAGCCTCAACCGCTGTCCCCATCATGATCGAACTGCTGCAGAAGACGTTCCCCAAGAACTTCAAGGGCTGGCAGGGCAAGCTCAAGGACATGATGCCCGGCTACGGGGTGAAGCTGGATGAGAATCCGAACCTTGCCGCGGAGCTGGAACGGGCAACGGCCGCGTCCCTCCAGCTGGAGAGCGTTTCCGCCAGCCACTGACCCTGCGGGGCCAGCGGCTGGCACCCCCAGGGCATGTACCAGTCACTTAGACCCCCAGGAGACCACCCATGTTCCGGCTGGCGCACCTTTCCCTGGCAAACCGGGCCCTGATCGCACTGATCACCGTGTTCGCCTCGGTCTTCGGCGTGATCACCATGTCATCGCTGAAGCAGGAACTCATCCCTTCCATTGAGTTCCCGCAGATCACGGTGCTCAGCTCCATGCCGGGCGCGTCGCCGGAAGTGGTGGACAAGCAGGTCAGCGGCCCGCTTGAGAAGGCGCTGAACGGCGTGGAGGGGCTGGAATCCACCTCCTCCACGTCACGCACCGGCGTCTCCCAGATCACCATGGTGTTCACGTACGGGTCGAACCTGGACCGGGCCAGGAACCAGATCGACCGGGCCATCTCCAATGCCAAGCGGTCCCTGCCCAGCGATGTCCAGCCGCAGGCCATTGCCGGAAGCATCAGCGACTTCCCCATCGTCTTCCTCGCCGTCTCCTCGGACAAGACGCTCAGCGAGCTGAATGCCGACCTGCAGCGCCTGAGCGTTCCCCGGCTGCAGAAGATCGACGGCGTCCGCAGCGCCGATGTCACCGGCGGCGCATCCCAGCACATCGAGATCCTTCCCAGGGCCGACGCCATGGCAGCGGCGGGTACAGGTGTCACCTCCATCCGGGACGCGCTGTCCAATAACGGCGCGCTGGTCCCCGCCGGGACGCTCCAGGAGCAGGGCAAGACGCTGTCGCTTCAGATTGGCAGCCCGGTGGACTCCCTGGACGCCATCAAGGCACTCCCGCTGGCAGGTGCCAGGAATGGGGCAACAATCGGCTCCGTTGCCGATGTTTCCCTCAAGGATGACGAACGCACCTCCATCACCCGCACCAACGGCGCCGAAACCCTTGCCATCTCCGTGACCAAGAAACCCGAGGGCGACACGGTGGGCATCTCCCATGCGGTGCGGGACTCGCTGAAGGGCCTGGAGGCGGAACTGGGCTCCAACGCCAGGTTCACGCCGGTCTTCGACCAGGCACCCTTCATCGAAAAGTCCATCAAGGACCTCACCACGGAAGGCCTGCTGGGACTGGGCTTCGCCGTCGCCATCATCCTGCTCTTCCTGATGTCCGCCCGCTCCACGCTGGTCACAGCGGTGTCCATTCCGCTGTCCCTGCTGATCACGTTCATCGGCCTGTCGGCCACCGGCTACTCGCTGAACATCCTGACGCTCGGCGCGCTCACCATCGCGATCGGGCGCGTGGTGGACGACTCCATCGTTGTCATCGAAAACATCAAGCGGCACCTCAGCTACGGTGAGGAAAAGTCGACGGCGATCCTCACCGCCATCAGGGAGGTGGCCGGCGCCATCACCGCCTCCACCCTGACCACGGTGGCGGTGTTCCTGCCCATCGCCTTCGTCGGCGAACTGGCCGGCGAACTCTTCCGGCCATTCGCTTTGACCGTGACCATGGCACTGCTGGCGTCGCTGCTGGTGTCGCTGACCATCGTCCCCGTGCTCGCCTACTGGTTCCTAAAAAACCCCAAGGGCGCGGCGGGCAGGGCGCCCGCCGGCTCCCCCGAGGCCCGGCGGATCGCCGAGGAGGCGAAAGCGAAGGCCCACGAAGCCGAACAGCGAAGCCGCCTGCAGCGCGGCTACCTGCCCATCCTCCGGTCCACGCAGAAGCACCCCGTCATCACCCTGGTTGCCGCGGTCCTGGTGCTCGGTGCCACCGGTGCCATGACACCACTGCTTGCCACGAACCTCCTGGGAAACTCGGGACAGAACAGCCTGACCGTACGGCAGGTGCTGCCGGCCGGGACCAGCCTGGCCGACACCAGCGCCGCCGCCATCCGCCTCGAAGAGGTGCTGCGGGGCATTGACGGCATCAAGGACGTCCAGGTGACCTCCGGCAACGCCCAGGCCGGCTTCGCCGCGCTCACCTCCACCGGATCCTCCAACTCCACCTTCACAGTGGTGACAGACGAAAAGGCCAACCAGGAGCGCCTCCAGGAGACAGTTCGCTCAGAGCTTGCGAAGGTGCCCGACTCGGGCAAGGTATCGGTGGGCACCCAGCAGGGCGGCTTCGGCACGTCATCCACCGTGGACATCACGCTGAAGGCTGCCAGCAGCGCCGACCTGCAGGCCGCCAGCGACACCATGGTCGCGGCCATGACGGGCGTGCCCGGCACCAGCGAAGTTGCCAGCAACCTGGCCGCCAGCAACCCTGTGGTGCAGGTCAAGGTGGACAGGGCCAAAGCCGTCGCCGCCGGCCTGAACGAGCAACAGGTGGCTGGGGTCCTGGCATCGACCATCAGCCCCATCCCTGCGGGCACGGTCCGGATCGATACCAACGATTTTCCCGTCCGCATCGGCCAGGGCACCAAGTTCACCAGCATCGACGCCGTCCGGAACATCCCGCTGCCCGCAGGCGGCCGGCCTGTAACGCTGGGAAGCATCGCGTCCGTGGAGCAGGTGGACGTCCCCGTCTCCATCACCGCCAGCAATGGCGAGCGGACCGCCAAGGTGTCCATCACGCCGTCGGGCTCCAACCTGGGCGCGGTGAACACGGAAGTCCAGAAGCGCCTGGCGGACGTCCAGCTGCCCGCCGGCGTCACCGCGGCGATCGGCGGCGCCACCACCCAGCAGGCAGAATCGTTCCGGCAACTGGGCCTGGCCCTGCTGGCAGCCATCGCCATTGTCTACGTGATCATGGTGGCCACCTTCAAGTCGCTCGTCCAGCCGCTGATCCTGCTGGTCTCGGTTCCGTTCGCTGCGACCGGCGCTGTGGCCCTGCTGCTGCTCACCGGAGTGCCCCTGGGCCTGCCGTCGCTCATCGGCATGCTGATGCTGGTGGGCATCGTGGTTACCAACGCCATCGTGCTGATCGACCTGATCAACCAGTACCGGCAGCCGCGCGACGGCAGGCCCGGCATGAACGTGGCGGACGCCATCACCAACGGCGCACGCCAGCGCCTCCGCCCCATCCTGATGACGGCCCTTGCCACGGTCTTCGCCCTGACGCCGATGGCCCTGGGCATCACGGGCGGCGGCGGGTTCATCTCGCAGCCGCTGGCCGTGGTGGTGATCGGCGGGCTGGTGTCCTCCACCGCACTGACCCTGATCCTGGTCCCGGTGCTGTACCGGCTGGTGGAGGGACGGCGCGAGAAAAAGGCACTCCTGCGCGACCTGCAGGCCCGCCCCGAAATGGGACCGGGTGCCGACCTCGACGCCGAATTCAGGGACTGGACCACCGGCCAGGTCCCCAAGGTCAGCGGCCGGCGCGCCGCTCCCGGCGCAGACTAAACGGCGGAATATTTCCGGCGTGGCTGCGTTGTATCCGGCGATAGATGTAAATGCATCTAAATTGGTTTACACTGGAGCCAAGCCCAGCAAGTCCAGGAACGGAAAGGCACGCCATGCAGATCGGTGTTTTCAGCGTCAGCGACATCACCACGGACCCCACCACGGGCCGCACCCCCACCGAGCACGAACGCATCAAGGCCTCGGTGGCCATCGCCAAAAAGGTCGAGGAAATCGGCATGGATGTCTACGCCCTGGGCGAGCACCACAACCGGCCCTTCTTCTCCTCCTCACCCACCACCACCCTCGCGTACATTGCAGCCCAGACGGAACGGATCATCCTCTCCACGGCCACCACGCTGATCACCACCAATGACCCGGTGAAGATCGCCGAGGACTTCGCCATGCTCCAGCACCTGTCCGACGGGCGCGTGGACCTGGTCCTGGGCCGCGGCAACACCGCCCCGGTGTACCCGTGGTTCGGCAAGAACATCCAGGACGGCGTGGAGCTGGCCATCGAGAACTACAGCCTCCTGCGCAAGCTGTGGGACGAGGACACCGTCAACTGGTCCGGCAAGTTCCGCACCCCGCTGCAGAACTTCACCTCCACGCCCCGGCCGCTCGACGGCGTGGCCCCCTTCGTGTGGCACGGCTCCATCCGTACCCCGCAGATCGCGGAGGTGGCCGCGTACTTCGGCGACGGCTTCTTCGCCAACAACATCTTCTGGCCCAAGGAGCACTACCAGCAGCTGATCGGCCTCTACCGCGAGCGGTACGAGCACTACGGACACGGCAAGGCGGACCAGGCGATCGTCGGGCTCGGCGGCCAGTTCTTCATGCGGAAGAACTCCCAGGAGGCGGTAAACGAATTCCGCCCATACTTCGACAACGCCCCCGTGTACGGCCACGGACCGTCCCTGGAGGACTTCACCTCCCAGACCCCGCTGACCGTGGGCAGCCCGCAGGAAGTCATCGAGAAGACCCTGACCTTCCGCGAGCACTTCGGCGACTACCAGCGCCAGCTGTTCCTGATCGACCATGCCGGCCTGCCGCTTAAGACCGTCCTGGAGCAGCTGGACCTGTTCGGCGAGGAAGTCCTGCCCGTGCTCCGCAAGGAGTACGCGGCCCTCAAGCCAGCGCACGTTCCCGAGCCGCCCACCCACGCCGGCCGTGTCGCCGCCCTGCTGGCATCGCAGGACGCCGACAAAGCCACCGCGGAGGCGTGATGGCTGCGGGAGGAACGGAATCTCCGGTGCGGCTGGCAGCCGAAACCTGGGAGTCCCTGTTCCGCGCCCAGGTAGCGGTGATGCGCAAGCTGCAGTCCGGGCGGGCTTTCCGGAAGCTGGCGGTCAACGAATACGACGTCCTGTTCACGCTCTCCCGGTGCCCGTCCGGCTGGCTGCGGCTCAACGAGCTCAACGACAACGTGCTGTTGAGCCAGTCCAGCCTGAGCAGGCTGGTGGAGCGGCTCGAAAAGCGGGGGCTTGTGGCCAGAATGCCGGCCCCCGAGGACGGCCGCGGCATCCTGCTGAAGCTGACCGACGAGGGGCGGGAGCTGCAGAAGGAAATCGGCCGCGAGCACGTCCGGGACATTTCCGCGCTGGTGGGTCCCGCCCTGACGGCCGCGGAGCAGAAGGAACTGAAGCGGCTCACGGACAAGCTGCGAAGTTCGCTGGGTCCCCTTCCGCGGTAGCAGGCGGCTTCCCGCTGCCGCACGGGCCGGCCGAACAGGACGGCCCGTGCCGGGTGGACAGCCAGGGTGGACAGTCAGCCGAGCGCCACCAGCCGGGAGGGATCCTCGCCGGGCAGGTCCCCGTCAACCACGGCCGTGACGCGCAGCTGGTTCAACACCAGGCTTCCACCCACCGTGGAAAGGAACGCCGTGTCTGATGAGTCGCGGCCGGCGGTAATGCGCAGCATCGACTCCCGCGGCGCGAGCCCCGTGGGGTCGATGACGTGCCAGGCCCCTTCTACGTAGGCTTCCGCCACGGCGTGGAAATCCATCGGGCTCAGGCCCGGTGCGTAGACGGCCGCCAGCCGGGCCGGGATGTCCTTGGAGCGGAGCAGCGCGATGGCCAGGTGCGCAAAGTCCCGGCACACGCCGCGCCTGCTGAGGAGGGTCTCCACGGCACCGTCCGTGCCGCGCGAGGAGCCGCTGATGTACCGCAGTTCACCGTTGACCCAGTCGCGGACGGCGCGCACCAGGTCCGCTCCCTGGACCCCTTCGAACTCGGCATAGGCCGTGGGCAGCAGCCGGTCCGACTCGGCATACCGGCTGGGACGGACGTAGCGGATCCGCTCGGCCAGGGTGGCGTCTTCCGGAACGGCGCGGCCTGCCACCGTGGCGGAATAGTCCACGCTGACGTCGGTGGGTTGGGCAAACTCCATGTAGTGGAACCGGCCGCCGTGGTGGTCGGAAACTTCCGTGAGTGGAACCTCGGCCCCGCCGGCAGTGACGGAGAGGGACTCCGTGAAGGATGAGTAGCCGCTGTTCCGTGCTACGGCGATGGCCATGGCCACCTTGGTGTTGGCGATGGTCCTGAAGGCCAGGCGTGCGGAAACAGAGCGTTCCATGTCTCTCCGGGGGTGTTGGGGGGAAGGTAAGTCGCACACCCCGCACTTGTGAGTGCCGGCAGCGGGACTAGTTTTTGACCTTCAGCGACATTAGCATCCGCTGCACGTTGGCGAAGTCAGCGCTTTCGTTGACGTACTGGGCGGCCTCGCCAAGGGTGTCGAAGGCCTTCGCCGGTGCCACTTTCTCATCCGGCGCAAAGGCTTTGAGGGTCACCAGGTCGCCGAACGAGTAGTCCCCCTTGCCGGCCGGACCACGAACCACGTTGCGCAGCCCGCACGCCTGCCCGTCTGTTCCGCCCACCAGGTTGGTGATGCCGTAGGAACCGAAGTAGCGGTACCCCTGGATCACCCGGTAGACCATCCGCGGCGGGATGGTTCCCTCCCCGCCCGGGACGGAGAGCTCAAAAGGCACGCTGCTGATCACGGTGTACGGGTGCCGTGCGTTGTCGGGACAGTCGACGTTCGACGGCGGCAGTCCGGTCCGGAGCGCGGCGACGAAGGTTCCGTCGGGCTTCTTCACCTCAATCTTCAGCCCACCGGGAAGCACGCCTTCCTCGGGCGCCACCGACTGCGCGATCCAGTCCGCCGGCAGGTCGAAGCTCACCGTCCTGGCAGGATCCGAGTATGTCTTCCAGGAGGCGGCGGTGGCCGCCCCCTGCGGCTCGCCGGCAGTTGCGGAGCCAGGGGCCGGGACGGTGCCGCCGGCGTCCGGTGACGCCGACGCCGTTCCGGATGTTGGCCCGGGCGCTGCAGATCCGGAGATTGCTGCCCCGGAGGTTGCCGGCTGTGCCGTCCATCCCGGGCCGGCCGGTGATCCTGAGCAACCCGTCAGCAGGACCACGGCGGCCACCAGTGACATCCGGGGAAGAGCGCTCAATACTTCCTTGCCTGTCATGGAAGCCAGCCTAATGGCGGCACGGCTCCTCTCCGGGCCGGCACGGCGGTGTTTCCTGCGCTTGCGAACGGTGTTCCGTGGCCCGCTCTGCCGGGCGCCGGCCATCCGTTCCCCCGGGCACATACCCGGCGTGTCGCCGTCGGACGGCTGCCACGCTGCCCGGGGACTAGGCTGGGGGTTATGGCGGAAGAGCAGCACGGCGCAGCCGAAGACAACCCGGCGGACATCTCCGCCCTGGATATCGCCGACTGGCGGCTGAGGACCTTTGCGCTCTACGACACCGTCCGCCGGCTCTCGGTTGAAAGCCCGTCCGAGGCACACTCGTACTGGCGCCACCAGCGTGACATGATGTTCGCCACCCACCCGGCTTCTGCGCTGACCGCCGCGGGCAAGGCGCGCTTCTCCGGGCTGAAGACCGCCGACTACGATCCCATCTACCGGTTCCACGTGCCCTTGACCAAAGAGGGTGCCGGCCGCGAGATGAGCGTCGACACCGGGACCGACGGCGTGGTGCACTTTGTCCGGCTGGGCACCTTCGATTTGCCCGAAATGGGCCAGCTCGCGGTGTGGAAGCTCCACGGGTACGGCGGCGGGATCTTCGTTCCGTTCCGCGATGCCACGGCAGGCCAGCCCGGCGGCACCTACGGGGCGGGTCGCTACCTGATCGACACCATCAAGGGCGCCTTCCACGGCGTAGCCGGCACCGGCCCGGGCGCCATGTTCGTCCTGGATTTCAATTTCGCCTACAACCCCTCCTGCGCCTACAACGAGGCCTGGGCCTGCCCGCTGCCCGGGCCCTCCAACCGGCTGGCAGTGGAAATTCCCGTGGGCGAGCTGTACTGACGGATGGCGGTTCGTCCTGCGCGCCCTGTGCGCATCTCCTGCTTGCCCCCTGCCCGCGGCGCTGACCGTCCTGCCGGTGCCGCCGGATGAGGGAGGGACTGTCCGCACCAGCAGTACCGGAGACCAGCACCCGGCGCCTGCCTGCCACCAGGCATTACCGGGGAGTCCTGCGCTATCCGGTCATCCGGCAGTTGCTCCGCTTCTCCGGTGTCGGCGTCATCTGCACCGCTGCATCACTGTGCCTCTACGCGCTGCTGCGGCCATGGCTTGGCGCCCAGCTGGCCAACGCGGTGGCGCTGGTCCTCACGTCGCTCTTGAACACTGCCTTGAACCGCCGGCTGACGTTCAAGATCGCAGGCCAGCAGCGCCGCACCCGTGACCACCTCAACGGCCTGGTGGTGATCGCCGTGGCCCTGGTGATCACCGGCAGCAGCCTGGGTGTGCTGCACTGGTTCAATCCGGAGGCCACCGTGGCGGACGAACTGCTGGCCACCACGTTGTCCGGCTTCCTGGCCACGGCGGTGCGCTTCAGCATGCTGCGGCACTGGATTTTCCGCCGCGCGCGCCACCGCTGACCAGGCAGCCACGGTCAGCGGCCTTTGCCCGCGCCCAGGTTCTTGACACTGGCGACGGCGGCCCGCACCGCGTCCGCAGCCACGTCCAGTTCCTCCCGGGTTACCGATGCGTCGAAACTGAACCGGACCGCTGTCTGCGCCACTTCGGCGGAAATTCCCAGCGCGGTAAGCACGGGCGACGGCGCATCCGAGCCGGCAGCGCAGGCTGAACCGCTGGAGCAGACCACGCCGCTCCGTTCCAGCTCCAGCAGCACAGACTCGCCGCTGGTTCCGGGGAAGCAGAATGATGCTACGGAGGGCAGCCGTTCGGAGGGGTGGCCGGTCAGGACAGCGTCCGGCACCGCGGCCAGCACGGCAGCGATGAAACGGTCCCGCAGGGCGGCCACCCTTGGCTGCTGGCCGGCCTGCCGGCCGTGGGCCAGCGTGAGGGCCGTGGCCAGCCCCACCGCCCCGGCCACGTTTTCCGTCCCCGAGCGGCGGCCCCTTTCCTGGCCGCCACCGTGAATGACCGGTTCCAGCCGCGTACGGCTCCGGACGAAGAGCAGGCCGCAGCCTTTGGGCGCCCCCAGCTTGTGCCCGGAGATGCTCATGGCGTCCACGCCCAGGGCCTTGGTGTCCAGCGGCAGCCATCCGGCGGCCTGGACGGCATCCGTATGGAAGGGGATTCCGTGGTGGTGGGCGAGTTCTGCGAGCGCGGCGATGGGCTGGACGGTGCCCACCTCATTGTTGGCGTACATGATGCTGACCAGCGCGGTCTCCGGGCACAGCACCCCGGCCAGCGCATCAGGGGTGACCTGGCCGGTTGCGTCGACCGGCACCACGTCCACCACGAAGCCGTGGAAACGCTCCAGGTAGCGCGCGGATTCCTCCACGGCCGGATGTTCGACGGCGCTGATCACCACCCGGTTCCAATGCGGGTTTGCCGCCTGCCGGGCCAGGGCAATGCCCTTGACGGCCAGGTTGTCCGCTTCCGTTCCCCCGGAAGTGAACACGACCTCGCCCTGCCGGCAGCCAAGGACGCCGGCCACCGCTGCCCGCGCCCCCGCGAGCGCCGCAGCTGCCGCCTCACCAAGGGTGTGGTGGCTGGAGGGGTTCCCGAAGGAGCCGGTGAGGTAAGGCCACATGGCGTCCAGTACTTCGCGGCGGACGGGGGTGGTGGCGGCGGCGTCGAGGAAGATCATGGCGTGCTCACCGGGCGGTCAGTTCGACGTCGAGGCCCAGGTCCAGTGCGGCCACGGTGTGCGTCAGTGCCCCCACGGAGATGACGTCCACCCCTGTGGCGGCAATCGCCGCGACGGTGCCGGGGTTGACGTTGCCGCTTGCTTCCACGCGGGCGCGACCGGCCACGAGGGCCACGCCGGCCTTCAGCTCCTCAACCGTGAAGTTGTCCAGCATGATGGTGTCCACGCCGGCGGCCAGCACGGGCTCGATCTGCTCCATGCTGTCCACTTCCACTTCAAAGTGGGTGGTGTGCCCCAGCTGGGCTTTGGCGGCCAGCAGGAGCCCGGTGAGCTTTGCCGGGTCTCCCCCGGTCATCACGGCCAAGTGGTTGTCCTTGGCCAGCACCGCGTCGGACAGGCTGTACCGGTGGTTTGCGCCGCCGCCGCACCGTACGGCGAACCGTTCCAGGACGCGCAGGCCCGGTGTGGTCTTGCGCGTGTCGGTGATGCGCGCCCGGGTCCCCTCGGCGAGCCGGACGAACGCGGCGGTCTTGGTGGCGATGGCGGACATCCGCTGGACCAGGTTGAGCGCCACGCGTTCTGCCATCAGCACCGAACGGGCGCTGCCGGTGACCCTCGCAAGGTGCGTGCCGGCGTCGAACGCTTCCCCGTCCGCCACGAGCAGCTCCACCTGGGTGGCGGGATCCACCAGCTGCATCGCGTCGCGGAACACTGTTGCGCCGCTGAGGACCCCGGCCACCCGGGCATTGAGGACGGCCGTGGCGCGGGCCGAGGCGGGAATGAGCAGTTGCGAGGTGATGTCGCCGGAGGGTGCATCCTCGGCGAAGGCCCGTTCCAGGATCTCCCTGACCGGTGCCGCGGGAAGGGTGAGGTCCAGTGCGGGGCGCAGGGTGGCTGCCTGGTCGATCACGGCGGGTTCAGTCATGGAGCAGGCTCGCTTTCGGGCGCGGAGGGTAAGTGGTTTCAGGGTCTGCGGGATCATCACTGCGGTAGTGCGCCCCGAGGGATTCGCGGCGGCCAAGGGCGCCGTCGACGAGCAGCTGGGCGGCCAGCAGCAGGTTCCGGTCCTCAAGCACGGCAGGGCCGGCAGAGGGCGAGTCAGCATGGGGACGGACGACGGCGGCCCACCGGTCAAGAGTGGAAGCAGCCTCAGCCAACAATTCCCCGGACCGCAAAACCCCGGCATGCGAGGTCATGAGGCGGCGAAGGGCGCCCCGCGAAAACGCCTCCCCGGCCTCCCCGCCCCCGCCGAAGTTGGACGGCAGGCTCCCGAGCGGACCATCTGGCCGGTCCGCCGCGCCTTCTGCGGCAGCACCCAAGGGGACCCGACAAACGTCGACTGAGGGTGCTCCGGAAGCGAGCGTCAAGGGGAGGCCGGCAGCGGCCGAGACAGCGAGCGGAGGAGCGCCGTCAGGCGACACCCAAGGAAGCGCGTCACCACAGAGGAAGTCTTCGACAGCGCGGCGGCCAAAGACGAGTCCTTCGAGGAGGGAGTTGCTGGCCAGCCGGTTTGCCCCTTGGACGCCGGTGCACGCAACTTCACCGGCTGCGTAGAGCCCGGGGACGGTGGTGCGGGCGTGGAGGTCGGTGGTTACGCCGCCCATCCAGTAGTGGGCGGCAGGTGCGACGGGGACCAGTTCGCGGGTCCAGTCGATACCGGCGTCCAGGGTCTTGCGGGTGAGGGTGGGGAACCGCTGTTGGAGGAACCCGTTGCCCCTGGCCTGTTCGATGGCGCGGGCGTCGAGGTAGACGTGGCCGTTGGGGTCACCGAGTTTGGCGAGGTGGAGGGCGATGCTGCGTGAGACGACATCGCGGGGTGCCAGTTCGGCGTCTGGGTGGTAGGCCTTCATGAAGCGCCGGCCGTTGGAGTCGAGCAGGACGGCGCCTTCGCCGCGGACGGCTTCGGAGATCAGCAGGGGTCCGTCCAGGCGTCCGGGGTGGGCTGTGGCGGAGCTGACCAGGCAGGTGGGGTGGAACTGGAAGAATTCGAGGTCTGCCGTGGCTGCGCCGGCGCGGACGGCGAGCGCCAGGCCGTCGGCGGTGGCCACGGCGGGGTTGGTGGTTTGGGCGAACAACTGGCCGGCTCCTCCGGTGGCGAGCAGGACGGCGTCCACGTCCAGGCTGAGGTTGCGGCCGTCCTGGTGGTATTCGACCCCGCTCACATTCCCGTCGCGGGTGGTGAGGGCTGTGACGTGGGCTTCCGTGAGGAGCGTCAACTTACCCGCGTCCCGCAGGGACAGGACCGCCTGGATCAGTGCACCGGCGACGCGCGCGCCCGTGGCGTCCCCTCCTGCGTGCAGGATGCGCGGGGCACTGTGTGCTGCCTCGAGCCCAAGGGCCGGGCCGCCGTCGTGCCTTGCGTCACCGTGGCCCGCTCCAGCTGGCCCCGCGTCAAACGCCACCCCGTAGCGCTGGAGGCCGGCGATGTCCTGCCGTGCCTGCGTGCACATCAGCCGGACGGCGTCCTCGTTGCAGTGCCCCGCCCCTGCCCGGAGCGTGTCCGCGATGTGCGCGGCAACGGTGTCCCCCGGCGCAGGTTCGGCGAGCACGGCGGAGATGCCGCCCTGCGCGTACCAGGTGTTGCTGTGCTCCAGTGCGCCTTTGGTCACCAGCACCACGTCGGCGCCGGCATCTGCGGCAAGCAGGGCGGCGTAAAGTCCCGCGATGCCGCTTCCGACGACGGCGAGCCGGCGGGCGGGTGCGTCGGGCCCGCGGCGCATCAGGGCCTCGCAGCGAGCATGCGCTCGAGCGCCGTCCTGGCGTTGGCCTGTACATCGTCAGCCACCGTGATGCGGTTGACGATGCGGCCGGCCACCAGTTCCTCCAGCACCCAGGCAAGGTAACCGGGGTGGATGCGGTACATCGTGGAGCAGGGGCAGATCACCGGGTCCAGGCAGAAGATGGTGTGCTGCGGGTATTCGGCGGCGAGCCGGTTCACCATGTTGATTTCGGTGCCGATGGCGAACGTGGTGGGCTCGGTGGCTGCGGCGATGGCTTTCTTGATGAAGTCGGTGGAGCCGGCGGAATCGGCGGCGTCCACCACTTCCATGGGGCATTCGGGGTGCACGATCACCTGCACGCCGGGGAAATCGGCGCGGGCCTTCTCGATCTGGGCTACGTTGAAGCGCTTGTGCACGGAGCAGAACCCGTGCCAGAGGATCACCCGGGAGTCGAGCAGCGCCTGTTCGTCGTTGCCGCCGAGGTCCTTGCGCGGGTTCCACATGGGCATCTGCCCAAGCGGTACGCCCAGGGCCTTGGCGGTGTTGCGGCCGAGGTGCTGGTCGGGGAAGAACAGCACCCGCTGTCCGCGCTGGAACGCCCACTCCAGGACGGTCCTGGCGTTGGAGGAGGTGCAGACGATGCCGCCGTGCTCGCCGCAGAAAGCCTTCAGGGCTGCGGAGGAATTCATGTAGGTGACGGGGATGACCGGAACCCGGCCGTCGGCGTCGGGCTCGGTGCCGAAGATCTCCGCCAGCTGCTCCCAGCATTCCTCCACGGAGTCCGCGTCCGCCATGTCGGCCATGGAGCAGCCGGCGGCGAGGTTGGGCAGGATGACCGCCTGCTCCGGGGTGGAGAGAATGTCCGCGGTTTCGGCCATGAAATGGACCCCGCAGAAGACGATCGCCTCGGCCTCCGGCCTGGTGAGTGCCGCGTTGGCGAGCTGGAAGGAGTCACCCACGAAGTCGGCGTACTGGATCACCTCGTCGCGCTGGTAGAAGTGGCCCAGGATGACGGCGCGTTCCCCCAGTTCGGCTTTGGCGGCTTTGATCCGTTCGCCGAGTTCGGCGTCGCTGGCCCGCTTGTATTCCTCGGGGAGCTGGCCCTGGCGCGGGGTGGTGGCGGGGGCGGGGTCGGCGCTGGATGCACCCGGGCCGTAGGCGGGGACACCCGCCAGTGCCTCGGCCAGGTCGTAGTCCCAGGGTCCGCTCGCCAGTGCCGGGCTGCAGGTGCTGCGTTCGGCTGCGCCTTTTTCGGCCTGTTCGCGCGTGATCAGCTGGATTGCCGTGTTGACGCTGCTCATGGTGTGCTCCTGTTGTCTGGGTCAAGGCCTGGCCGGCCGGTGTAGCGGTAGAGGCGTGGCGGACGGTGTTTCCCGCCTTGGAGGTATTCCCCGGTTTCTTCGATTTCCGGGGTGGATTTGAGTTGCCGGCGGAAGTTGGCGGGATCCAGTTCGCGGTCCAGGACAGCTTCGTAGACTTCGCGGACCTGGGCCAGGGTGAAGTACTCGCCCAGCAGGTGGTACGCCACTGAGCCGTAGGCCAGCTTGTTGCGCAGTCGCCCGAGGGCGTAGTCAACGATCGCGTTGTGGTCGAAGGCCAGCCCGCCCAGGCGGTCCGCGCGGAACCACCGCACGTTCTCGGATTCGTCGGCGAGCGCAGCCTCCGTGGGCTGGACCAGGGCCCAGTACACGATGGAGACCACGCGCTGCGTGGGTGAGCGGTGCAGGCCGCCGAAGGCGTACAGCTGCTCAAGGTAGCGGGGCGCCAGGCCTGTGGTTTCCCGCAGGTTACTGGCCGCGGCGTCCTGGAGCGACTCCTCATGGCTGAGGGGGCCGCCCGGCAGTGCCCACAGCCCCTTGAAGGGCTCACGGATGCGCCGCACCAGGGGCAGCCACAGCGTGGGACGGCCCGACGTTTCACTGGGCCGCAGGGCGAAGATCACCGTGGAAATGGCCAGCGACGGCGGCGCGGCCTGCCGCTCAGACACGTTTGCCGAGCTGTAGTACACGTTCCACCGCCTCTCGTCGTGCCCATCGCCGGATGCGGCGGTTCTTCAGAGTTATGGTCAACTTGACCAAAACTAATTCTACGACCAGCAGCGCAGGAATGGGAAATGTTTCTGCTGCCGCCTGGGGACGCCGGAACGGTCCAGGGTCAAGGGCGCGCCCGCCCTTCTCCCCTGGCGGTTCTTCCTACCGTTTTTGGGCGGCTCCTCGAAGCCGGTAAATTCAAAAGGTCCCACAAGGACCCCCGGACCATCCGGACCGGACTGTCGAACCAGCTCCAGAAGGTGCACCATCCCAATGACGATGAAGCCTGGCCGGACCATGTCCGCCGCAGCCCCGCCCAAGACGCCGGCAAGCCACAGCATGAAGCCGCGCCAGCTCACCATGATGGGGCTGGGCAGTGCCATCGGCGCAGGCTTGTTCCTGGGATCGGGTGCCGGGGTCCAGGCCGCCGGACCGGCAGTCCTCATCTCCTACCTGGTGGCCGGCACGCTGATCATCCTGGTGATGTGGGCCTTGGGCGAAATGGCGGCCGCCAACCCGAACAGCGGCGCCTTTTCCGTTTACGCCGGGCGGGCCATGGGCCGCACGGCCGGGGCCACCATCGGATGGCTGTGGTGGCTGCAGCTGGTGGTGGTGATCGCAGCCGAGGCACTGGGCGCCGCCGGGCTGCTGTTCTCCGTCTGGCCCATGATCCCGGTCTGGGCGCTGGCGCTGCTGTTCATGGTGGTGTTTACCGGCATCAACCTGGCCGGTGTCCGGAACTTCGGTGAGTTCGAGTTCTGGTTCGCCATCCTCAAGGTGGCCGTCATCGTGCTGTTCCTTGCAGTGGGGGCCGCTTTGCTCCTGGGGCTGCTGCCCGGCGTCGACTCCCCGGGAGCCGGAAACCTTACCGGCAACTTTGCTCCCCAGGGCCTGGGCGGCGTTGCGGCGGCCCTGTTCGTGGTGATCTTCGCATTCGGCGGAACGGAAATCGTCTCGGTGGCCGCGGCCGAAACCGAGGACCCGGAACGCAGCGTGGGCAAGGCCATCCGGACCGTGGTGTGGCGCATCCTGGTGTTCTACATCGGCTCCGTCTTCGTCATCGCCGCGGTCCTCCCCGCCACGTCCAGCAGCCTGGCCTCGCCCTTCGCCGGGGTGCTGGATGCGGCCCGGATCCCCGGTGCGTCCACCGCAATCACCCTGGTGGCCGTCGTCGCACTTCTCTCGGCACTGAACGCCAACCTCTATGGCGCGTCCCGCATGGTGTACTCCCTGGCGCAGCGCGGTGAAGCGCCGCGCGTCCTGACCCGCCTCAACGGCGCCGCCGTGCCCCTGGCCGCAGTGGCGGTATCGGTGGCCTTCGGCTTCATCGCCACCGTCCTGGAGCTGCTGTTCCCGGACCGGATCCTGCCCGCCCTGTTCCAGCTGGTGGGATCGACGTGCCTGGTGGTCTGGGGCAGCGCCCTGGTCTCCCAGTTGATCCTGCGCCGCCGGGCAGACCGGGACGGAATCCCGCTTCCGCTGCGGATGAAGGGCTTTCCCGGCCTGACCATCCTGGGCCTGGTCCTCCTTGGGGTGATTTTTGCCGTCGGCCTCAGCGCGGAGAGCAGCCGGGTGCAGCTTTTCAGCACCTTCGCCCTGGTTGCCGGCATCGCGCTGGCGTGTGCTGCCGGGGCCCGCCTCACCGGCAGGGACCAGCCTGCCAACAGGTAGAGTGGTGCGTACCTTTCCAAGGAAGACGCACCGACGCGCCGGGCCCGCCCAGGCGCCGTACCTGATTGGGGAACTGACACCATGAGCGGCAGGCACACCGGACAGCAGCACGCGCACACCGTTGAAGGCACCGACCCCCAGCTGTATGTGGCGGTCCATGAGCCCGCAAACGATGCCGGCCTGCGGCCGGTCCTGCTGCTGCACGGCTTCTCCTCCTCCTCCAAGCTCAATTGGGAGGACACCGGCTGGGTGTCGGCGCTGCTCGAGGCCGGCCGCCGGGTCATCACCGTGGACCTTCCCGGCCACGGCCGCAGCGGCGCGCCGGAGGACCGTGACTCCTACTCCCCCAGCAGGATCAGGGCGGACCTGCTCCAGGCGGCGTTCGACGCCGGCGTCCACCCCCTGCAGGACGGCGACCCTTCCAGCGGGCTGGACGTCGTAGGCTACTCCCTGGGATCCAGGCTCGCCTGGGAGTTCGCCGCAACCCAGCCCGAGCTGGTGCACCGGCTGGTGCTCGGCGGCCCCAACGACTCCGACCCCCTTGCTGCATTCGATCTCATCGCCGCCCAGGACTACCTTGCGGACGGGACACCGATCCAGGACGAATCAACCGCCCAGCTCCTGAAGATGGCCTTGCTGCTGCCGAACAACAACATCTTCGCGCTGCTGTCCCTGGTGGAGGCCATCAAGGCCGAGCCCTACGACCCCGCCGAGGCAGTCCCCCATGTTCCCATGCTGCTGGTGGCGGGCGACAAGGACGAACGCGCTGCGATCCTGCCCAGGCTCGCCGAGCTGGCCCGCGGCGCCGGTTCCATGGTCGAACAGCTGGTCCTCCCGGGCCGGAACCACACCAACGCCATCACCAGCAGGGCCTTCAAGCAGGCCGCGATCTCGTTCCTGTCCGTCTAGGCAGGGCCCGGGTCTTGCTGGAAAGCCTGGCCCCGGGCTGAAACCGCCAGGGCATCCAGCAGTACGCTGGGGGCAGGCAGGCCGCAGTTGCCGGGAGGGACAGATGGGTACGCGTTTCGAAGACCGCACTGACGCCGGCCACCGCCTGGCCGCTGCGCTTGGACAGTTCCGGGAACAGCCGGACACCGTGGTCCTGGGCCTGGCGCGCGGCGGTATTCCTGTCGCCGCGGCTGCAGCGGCTGCCCTCGGCCTGCCCCTGGGCACCGTCCTGGTGCGGAAGCTGGGCATTCCGGGTCACGAGGAAACCGCCTTTGGGGCGCTGGCCTGGGCGCAAGGGCGCACGGTCCGGTTGATCAACAAGCCGTTGCTGGAACGCGTCCTTGACCACGGCGTGCAGCAGGAATGGCTGGATGACGTTGAGAGGCGCGAACGGGACGAACTGCTCCGTCGGGTGGAGCTGTATCCGGGAACCGGCGTCGACGTGGCGGACAGGACCGTCCTCCTGGTGGATGACGGCCTGGCCACGGGCGCCACGATGCGTGCCGCCGTCGAAGCCATGCGGGAGGGCGGCGCGGCTGCCGTGGTGGCGGCAGCTCCCGTGGGATCGATCGACGCCGAAGCCTCGCTTGAGCGTGTGTGCGAAGCCGTGGTGTGCCTGCACCTGCCGGGAAGATTCCGGGCTGTTGGAAGCTATTACCGGCACTTTGGGCAGTTGAGCGACGACGACGCGGTCAGGCTGCTGGCGCACTAGGCCGCCCGGAAGCACAGAGGCCCGGACCTTGCGGTCCGGGCCTGCAGTCCTGCCCACGTCGTCCGGGGGCGATGGGGATCAGTGGTGGTTGCTGACGCCCAGCGGGCGGCCCTTGGTTTCCTTGGCCAGCACCACGCCGACGGCCGAAATGACGCAGAGGACCATGATGTAGATGCCGATCGAACCGGTCCACTTGGTGGCCTGCAGCAGTGACTCGGCAATGGTGGCCGCGAAGGCGCCGCCCAGGATGGCGCCGAAGGCGTAGCCGATGGAGATGCCGGAGTACCTGACGTTGGCGGGGAACATCTCTGCATACATGGCCGACATGGGACCGTAGGACAGGCCCAGGCCGATGGTCAGGACGAACAGGGCGACGCCGTAGAGCAGGATGTTCTTGGTGTCGATGAGGGCGAACATGGGGATCATCCAGGCAAAGACGATGGCGTAGCCGGTGAGGAAGGTCTTCACGCGGCCGATCCGGTCCGACAGCCAGCCGCCCACCAGGGTGAAGATCAGCCAGCCAAAGGACGCCAGCGTGGTGGCCAGGAGGATCTGCGGGGTGGGCATCTTCAGGGTCTTGGTCGCGTAGGAGATGAAGAACGCGATCAGCAGGTACCCGGCGGCGTTGTTGCCGATGAAGATCAGGGTGGAGTACAGGACGGGCAGTTTGTGGTTCCGGATCAGCTCGCCCAGCGGCGCTTTGCTTTCCTTCTTCCGCAGGGCCATCTCCTGGAAGACGGGGCTCTCGGCGACTGCGCGGCGGATCAGGTAGCCCACCACGATCAGGACGATGGAGAGCAGGAACGGCACGCGCCAGCCCCATGCCGCGAAGTCTTCCTTGGACATGCCGGTGTTGAGGAAGTAGAGCAGGCCGGTGGCCAGGATCATGCCTACGGGTACGCCGATCTGCGGGTAGGCTCCGAACAGGCCGCGGCGGCTGATGGGTGCGTGCTCAACAGCCATCAGGGCGGCGCCGCCCCATTCCCCGCCGGCCGAGAAGCCCTGGATGACGCGCAGCAGGATCAGCAGGATGGGAGCCCAGGCGCCGATCTGCGCATACGTGGGGAGCATGCCGATCAGGGCCGTCGCGGCGCCCATCATGACCAGGGTGAAGACCAGCATCGCCTTACGCCCCAGGCGGTCGCCCAGGTGTCCGGCGACAACAGCGCCGAGCGGGCGGAACAGGAAGCTGATGCCGATGAGGGCAAACGAGAGGATCTGCGCCAGTCCCGGGTTGGACTCGTTCAGCGGTGCCAGGAACAGCGGCGACAGCAGCGTTGCGGTCAGCTGGGCAAAGATGAAGAAGTCGTACCACTCGATGGTGGTGCCGACGAGGGTGCCGGCGAGGACCTTGCGTTCCTCCCGCCGGCTGCTGGGACCGGCGGGGGTATCCACCTTGGAAGGTGTGGTCATTGAAACTCCATTGTTTATTGGGCAGCGGTGCCACCCGGACGCCTTCAGAATTACCGACAGAACGGTCAGTTAGTTAGTAGGGTACTACGGAATTGTGATGCGGAACACGGTGTGCGGATTTTTTCAAGGGGATATGCCCGACATTGAGTTCTATATTCGAACTACAAGTTCGTATAGAGGACAATACCCGGTGCGCCCGGATGAGACAAGAGTCACGGCAGGCCGCGCGTTCGCCCCTAGGATGGATTTCATGACACCTCCAGCAGCCGCAGCCCGGACGGCGGAGCCGCAGGCTTCGCCGTCCCAGACCCTTTCGCGCGGCATCCGCGCCCTTGAGATCCTGGCAGCTGCCCCGGGCCCGATGACCATCGCCGAACTGGCCGACGCCATGGGTGTCCACCGTTCGGTGGCCTACCGGATCCTGCGTACCCTGGAAGACCATTCCCTCCTGGTGCGTGACGATGCCGGACGGGTCCAGCCCGGCCCCGGCCTGGCAGTCCTGGCCCGGGGAGTATCGCGCAACCTGCAGAGCGCCGCCCTTCCCGAGCTCACCCAGTTGGCGAACTCGCTGGATATGACGGCGTTCGTTGCGGTGTGGGACCACCATGACTGCATCACGCTCGTCACGGTTGAGCCGCGGCATTCGGGCGCCACCGTGGCCCAGCACCCTGGTACGCGCCACCCCATCAACGCAGGCGCGCCGGGTATCGCCATCCAGTCGGCCCTGTCCGAAGCCGAGTGGGACCGCTTGGATACGGGTATCCCCTACCGTCCGGAGGCGTCGGAAGCGCGGAGGAGGGGTTACTCAGCCAGCCATGACGAGGTCATTGCCGGGGTTTCCTCGCTGGCAGCCCCTGTCCGGGTGCCCGGCGGGCGCCCGGCCGCCCTCGCCGTCGTCTACATCCGTTCCGCCCATGATCCGGAAACGGTGGGGGCGGCCATCGCCGCAAGCGCCGCCAGGATCGAGGGCCAACTGGCGTAACGGCGGGAGGGCGGCAGGCTGGCATCGAGGCCCTGTCAGGTCCTCCGGCGGAGCACGACGGCGGCCCCGGCCCCAAGCAGCGCCAGCGCTGCCGCCGCGCAGACCGGGACAAGGAACGCCGCCGCCGGGCCGTGGAGTTGGGCCAGCTGTCCCCCAATCGAGGACCCGATGGCCGTTCCGGCGACAATACCGCTGGCCAGGGCGGTCATGACCGTGCCAAGCCGGCCGGCGGGAGCCACCTGTCCGCCCACGGCGAAGACCGTGACCATGACCGGACCCACCGGGAGTCCAAGGACCAGCAGGACCGCCGCCATCATGGGCAGCGATGCCGGCACCAGCAGCAGGACCGCCAGCCCCGCCATCAGGGCTGCGCACAGCACCCAGCGCAGTGCCAGGCCGGCGCGCCGCGGCCAGTAGGCAACCGAGAATGCCGCCACTGCAGAGCTTAGGCCCATCACGGCGTACAGCAGGCCCGCAATTTCCGTGCCTGCGAGCCCCGCAGAGAAGGCGCTGAGGGCGGCCTGGGTGGAACCGAAAAAGGTCCCCATGCAGACCATGGCCAGAACCGGCAAGGCAACGACCCATGGCAGCTTCACGGGTTGTGCCCTGCCCGTGCCCTTCCTGCGGACGGGACGACCGGTGGCAGGTACGGCGCCATGGGTAGGGTGCACCGCGAAGGCAGGGACAAGGGTGATGGTCATGGCCGCTGCCAGCGCCAGGGGAAGCCAGGGCGCCACGAGGCTGGCCAGGATTCCCACCAGGGCCGGCCCCAGGACAAACGTCAGTTCATCGGCCGTGCTCTCGTAGGAGAGCGCGGTGTCCAGCTCACGGGCAGCGCCACCGGACGGCGCCGACGGACCTGCGGCACTGGCTGTCAGCGCCATCCACCTGACCCGGGCCAGGGGTCCCACCTGGGGGCAGGTGGCGCCGGCGGCGAAGGCGGCCACCAGGACGGCGGGCGGGAAATCCCCCGCCTCGGATGTGGTGTTGGCGATGAAGACCAAGGCCAGCACCGCCAGGGTGTTGAGCAGAGCGGACAGGAGCAGGACGGGCCGTTGTCCCCGCCTGTCCGCCAGGGCTCCAAGCACCGGAGCTCCGAGCGCGGAGCCGATCCCCACCGCGCCGGCCGCGGCCCCGCCGGCGGCGAAGGAACCCGTGACCGAGGTGACCAGGGTCAGCGTGCCCATAGCCAGCATGGCCAGGGGAAGCCGCGCAAAAAGTCCCAAGGGAATGAAGCTTCTGCCGGCGAGCTGCGGCAGCCGGGAAAAACGCCCCCTCGCTGCCCGTTCCATGGAGTCCGGGCTGGAGGTTTCCTGCTCTGCGGCGGTGCGGGCAGGAGTGTCGGGGGTGGTTGAAGGAGTAGTTTGTGGTGTCAATTCCGGGCTCGTTCAATAGGTGCGCATCGTCCCTCCTCCCGATGCGCGCAACCCGGTAACGCGCTCCAGTATATCGGCCGGGTCAGGCGAGGGCGTCCACAGTCTCGGAGATCCGCAGCGTGGAGCCGTTCCGGCTCTTGATCACTTGCAACTGGGTCCCGATGCGCTGTTTCATCTCGGCAACATGGCTGACCAGTCCCACCACCCTGCCGCCGTCGCGGAGCCCCTCAATGGCATCCATGACCTGTTCCAAGGACTGTTCGTCCAGGCTTCCGAAGCCCTCATCCACGAACAGGGTCTCGATTTCCACCCCTCCGGCCTCCTGCTGGACGACGTCCGCCAGCCCGAGTGCCAGCGAGAGCGACGCCATGAAGGACTCGCCTCCGGACAGGGTGGAGGTGTCCCGCCGGAAGCCCGTCCACTGGTCCACCACTTCAAGTCCCAGCCCTGATTTTGCGCCACGCGCTGCCTTGGCGTCGGTGTGCTGGAGCAGGTAGCGGCCATCACTCATGGCCACCAGGCGTTCGGACGCGGCGAGGGCCACCTGCTCCAGCCTCGCCGCCAGGACGTAGCTGTTCAGGCTCATCCGGTACGTGTTCTCACCCCGGCCGGCTGCGGCGTCAGCCAGCCCGGCAAGCATCTGTGCCCGCTCCGCCGGTTCCCGGGATGCGCGGACCAGCTCCTGGTAGTCGGCGGCGATCGTTTTCAGGGATTCCAGGCAACGCGAGGCGAGACCGGCGGCAAGATCGGCTTCCCGCGCGTCATTCTGGGCAGTGGCCGCCTCCAGGCGAAGCGCTGCCAGCCGCTCCTCGTCTGCCCGGAAGCCGTCCGCGGCTTCTGCCAGGGCCAGCACAATTTCCTCGGATTCGAACAATCCGGCAACGCGCGCGGCTTCGTCCTGGGCTGCACGGCCGGCGGCTTCCAGGGCTGCCGCTTCGGCGGCGCCAAGGAGCTGGCTGCGGACGTCGTCTGCCGTGGCGAAACCCGCACCCGGCAGGGCCAGTTCCAACTGCTCCTGCGCCTCGGCGGACTGCAGCCGCGCCGCGTCCAGCCGCGTCTGCGCCTCGACGGCCTTGTCCAGGACAGCTGCGGCGTCCTCGAGTGCCCGCAGCCGGCGGGTCAAGCTGGGGTGGGGGCCGCGCAGGGCGGCGAGCGCCTTGTCCAGTGCTGCAGCCTGTTCGGCCGCCTCGGCAAGGGACACGGCAGTCCGGGACAGCTCTGCCTCTGTTTCGGACAGCGCGGCACGCGCCTGCCCCAGGCCGGCATCCAGCGCTTCCAGCCGTTGCCGCCTGTCCTGCAGCTCCTCTGCGGCCTGCTCGGCGTCCGCGGCGGCAGCGAGGGCGGCCTCGGCACCGGCGCGTGCCTCTTCAACAGGGGTGGTCCCGCCCTGGCCCGCGAGGACTGCCACGGCCTGCTCCGCTTCTGCAAGGTCAGCGGCAACCAGGGCATGGGCTGCCTCTGCGGCCTCGTATAAGCGGTGGGCTTCCTCTTCATCCTGGGCCAGGCCCGGGCCGGTAGTGCCGCCATCCGCGGGGCGTGGATGCTGCCCGCTTCCGCAGACGGGACAGGGCTCGCCGGCAACCAGCTTGGCTGCCAGCTCGGATGCGGCGTTGGCGAGCCTGACCTCCCGCAGGTCCAGCCAATGGCGTTTTGCCTCCAGGAGGTCCTCCCGCGAATCGTCATGGCGGATCCTGGCCAGGTCCCTCCGCTGGGCAGCCCGCCCGTGCCGCCGGACGATGTCCAGCAGCTCCGCGGCCGCAGCGGCTTCCTTACGGCGGAGTGCCGCCTCGATGGAGCGCGCTTCCAGCTGGTCCATACCGTCGGCCAGTACCGCCCGATCGTCCTGCAAATGGGCTGCGCGATTCCCCAGCGTCTCCACGGTGAGCCGGAGCTCTTCCTGCCGGCCGGCCAGGCTCCGGTGCCGCTTCCGCAGGTCCTGGAGCCTGTCCTCGTCCGGCAGCCGGGCCTCGACGACGGCCAGCAGCGAACGCAGCCGGCCCAGTTCGTCCGCTGCCCCGGGGACGCTGCCTCCGGCGGCGAATGGTTCCAAACCCTGTGTTTCGGAGCCTGGTGATTTGGAGCCCGGTGATTTGGAGCCCAGTGTTTTGGAGCCCAGGGTTTCCAGGCCCAGCCGGGCCAGTTCGCCGTCGTCCGTGGCAGCCATCCGCAGCAACGTCAGGGCAGATTCTGCAGCGGCTTCCGCGTTGTGGACCTTGGCTGCCGCAGCGTCCACGGCCTGCAGCTGCCCCTGGAGGACCTCGGCCTGGCGGTGCCGGGCCAGACGGGAGGAGAGCTCATCGCGATGCGCAGCCCCGTCCTCCACGGACTTCCGCCGGGCGGTGGCCGCCTGGAGTTTCCGGTGCCGCTCATGCCGCGCGGCTTCGCTGTCCACCTCACTTCGGCGGTCCTGGCTGAGCGCCGCCGCGGCTGCGGCGTGCTCCGTGAGTTCCGCCAGCCGGCCGGCAACGGAAGCCTGCAGCCAGTCAAGGCGGCCGGGGACGTCGTCCGCCGGCGGAGCTCCGGCATCAGGAAGCTGGAGCGGAGCGGCCTCGGTTTCGGCACGCGAGGCAAGGAGGCCGAGTTGGCCGGACAGGGCGGCGACGTCCTCCCGGGCGGCGGCAGCCTGACGCGAGAGTTCCTGTTCCAGGGCCTCGAAGCGCTGGGTGCCGAAGAGCTTTTGCAGCAGGTCCAGGCGGTCGGCGGCCTTGGAGCGGAGGAAGGCAGCGAAATCACCCTGCGGCAGCATGACCACCCGGGTGAACTGCTCACGGTCCATGCCCAGCAGCGCCATGATCTCCGCGCCTGCTTCGTCGTTGCGCGCGGACTTTTCCACCCACGCCCCGTCGATCCGTTCGCGGAGCAGCGTTTTTGCCTGCTGGACCGTGAAGCCATTCTTGCCCCGCGCGCTGGGCTTGTCCCACGCCGGCGAGCGGGTCACTTCGAAGCGGCGGCCCTGCGAGGAGAACTCGCAGGTCACGGAAGGTTCCTGACCGGGTTCCGCGTGGTCGCTGCGCAGCCGCTTGCCGTCCTGCCGGGCACCGGGGACAGATCCGTACAGGGCAAAGCAGATGGCATCCAGCACGCTGGTCTTGCCGGCACCGGTGGGCCCGTTCAGCAGGAACAGGCCATGGGCGCTGAGGCGGTCAAAGTCGATGTCCTCGGTTCCGGCGAAAGGGCCGAACCCGGAGATGCGCAGATGGTGGATCCTCACCGTGACGCCTCCAGCAGCCTGACGTTTTCCAGCGCGGCGGCGAGCGCGTTCTTCTCCGCCGGGTCTGCAGTCCGTCCCCGCACATGCTCCAGGAAACCGCAGCACAGGGCGAGGTCATCCGGTGCGCCCGCGAGCCTGCTGCTGTAGCTGGCCTGGGGGGCGGCAGCCCCGCCCTGCGGATCGAAGGACAGGACCAGGGTGTCCGGGAACCTGGCGCGGAGCCGTTCCATGGCACGGGCGGGACGCTGGGCATCCGTCAGGGTGATCTGGCAGTAGGCGGTCTCAGCCCAGGCGTGGCCCGGGTCCGCCAGGAGATCTTCCAGGGTTCCGCGCAGTACGGCGAGGGACCGCGGGGCCTCCCACAGGACCTCCGCCACGGATGTGACTCCCGCCGGACCGATGTCCACCAGCCAGGCACCCTTCCGGTGGGCGGCCTCGGAGAAGGAATAGGCCAGCGGCGACCCGGAATACCTGACGGAGCCGGACAGCTGTTGACGCCCGTGCAGGTGGCCCAGGGCGGTGTAGCTGAAGCCGTCGAAGAGGTCCAGCGGCACCGCGCCCACTCCGCCGATGCTGAGGTCCCGTTCGCTGTCCGAACTGATGCCGCCGCTGGCGAAGGTGTGGGCCAGGATTACGGAGTGGACGGTGGCGGTAGCCGCCCGCCGGGCGATGTCCTCCCGGATCAGGGCGGTGGCCGCCCGGGTTACCTCGAAATGGCTTGGCGTTTCCGCCCCCAGCTGTTCGGCGACAAGCCTGGGCTCAAGCCATGGGATGCCGTACAGCGCGAGGACGGCGTCCTTTCCGGCAGCATCCGCGCCCAGCGGCAGCAGGAGCGGGTGGGCGAGGTCCTCCACCCTGGTGCGCAGGTGCACTCCCCCGCGTTCCAGCAGGCGGGAGGCAAAACCCAGGCGGATGGCGGAGTCGTGGTTCCCGCTGGTAAGCACCACTTTTGCACCCGTGGCAGTCAGGCGGACCAGTGCGTCATCAAGCAGGTGGACCACGTCCACGCCCGGCAGCGCCCGGTCATAGACGTCGCCGGCGATCAGGACAACGTCCACGCTGTCCCGCTGGACCGCTGCCACCAGCTGGTCAACGAAGGCGCGCTGGGCGTCCAGCATGCCGACGCCGTGGAAGGAACGGCCCAGATGCCAGTCCGAGGTGTGAAGTAACCGCATATCCCTAAGCTATCGGCAACCACTGACACTCAAGGAAAACGCCGCGGCCAGCGGCGGTCAGGACCGTTTTCCTTCGAAAAACTCCTGCGCCTCGTTGACGCCGCCTGCGTCCTGCCGGGCGGCCGCTGCGGGCACAGCCCTGTCCGTGCCGGCACTGTCCATGGCGTCGTCGTCGGCCTCCCCGGCGTCGTCGTCGGCCTCGGCGGCGCCCTCGTCGTCATGGAGGTCCGCGCCGTCCTCAACGGATGCAGCGGACTCAGCCACTCCGGTAATGCGGAACGCCAGCCCCGCGATGGCAGCGCCGGCCAGCGGCGCGACCAGGAAGACCCACAGCTGCTCCAAGGCCCAGCCGGAACTGAAGACGGCGGAGGCGACGGCGCGGGCGGGGTTGTACGGCAGGTTCCCCACCGACTGGCCCACCTGCAGCAGGGCCGCGAAGGACAGGCCGACGGCAACCGGCGCCGCGCTGCGGCTGCCGCCGGAGCGGCCGGCGGCAAGGAAGACAGCCACGATGATCGCGGCCCCCAGCAGTTCCAGGAGCACGACGGCGGCGAGCGGGGCCTGAATGATGGAATGCTCGCCGAAGCCCGCGGTCACGGTGTCGAAGGCAGTACGGCTGTCAGGGATGCTGGGAAGGGTGCGGAGGATGCCGAACAGGGCAAGGGCGCCCACCAGGGCTCCCACCACCTGGGCGGCGGCGTATGCGGCGGCGGCGCCGGCACGGATCCGTCCCGCCAGGAGGTGACCCAGGGTAACGGCGGGATTGAAATGGCCGCCGGAGATGTGTCCGAAGGCGAGCATTGCCGCCGTGATGGCCAGGCCGGCGGCAAGGGCCGCCGGCACCGGGCTGGACTGCGGAATGCTGAACAGCGGCACGCCCAGCCCGGCCACGGCCAGGAAGAGGCTGCCGAAGGCCTCGGCCACCAGGCGGGGCATCAGAGCGCTGGGCGCGGTGGCCGCGCCGGGCTGCAGTGCGTCGCGGGCGGGGACAGGGGTGCTCATGATGTGACCTTCGCTTCTTGGGGCCTGGGCTTTGCGTTGCAAGCGGCAACTGCTGCCGGTTCCGGGGCTTCCACCAGCTTGCAGGGCGGCGCCGGGCAACCCGTGCAGTATTCCAGCCCAGGCTGTGCGTTTGCTGGACACCAGCCGTGCGCAATGGCCGGCGGGACGGATGGGACCAGGCGGCGGGACCGGTTTTCGGACGGTAAATTTACTTCATGAGCATCGACCGCGGAACCCCTGTGCCCACCCTCAAGTCCCGGATCCATGGTGCGCTGCTGGGCGGGGCGCTGGGGGATGCACTGGGCTATGCGGTGGAGGCTGATTCCATCGGCGCCATCCGCCGGCGCTTCGGAGCCCGGGGCCTGACCGGGTTTGACGCTCTGTCCGGTTCCTGGCCTTTTTCCGACGACACGCAGCTGACCCTGTATACCGTGGACGGGCTGGTGGAGGCATTGGAGTGGGCCAACGACGGGGTGGGTGCGGATGTGAACGCCTGCCTCTGGCTGGCGTACCTGCGCTGGCTGGCCAACCAGGGCGAAGACGCCGGGGCTTCAGCGCCCGCACCCCAGCCCCGCTGGATCGACGGCAACGAGGTGCTGCGGCAGCGCCGGCATCCGGAGCAGGACTGCATCACCGGGCTGGCCTCCGGCGAGATGGGCACGTCGGTCCGCCCCGTCAACCCCGAGGCCAAAGGCGCCGGCACGGTGATGCGTTCGGCGCCGTTCGGGCTGATTCCACATATTGCGCCCGACGCCGTCTACAAGCTCAGTTCCGACGCCGCCTCCCTCACGCACGGGCACCCTTCCGCCCGCCAGAGCGCCGGAATCTTCAGTCTCCTGATCCATAAGCTCGTGTCCGGCGAGGCGCTGCGGGACGCCGCTGCCGCGGTGGCCGCGCACGCGGCCACCCTCCCGGACGTGGCGCCGGAGCTCCCGGAGAGGCTTGAGGCCGCCCTTCGTCTCGCCGACAAGGCAATCGTTGACCCGGAGGAACTGGTCCACGTGCTTGGCGGGGGCCGGATGGCGGAGGAGGCACTCGCCGTCGCACTGTATGCAGTCCTGGCCACGTTGCCCGCTGACGACGCGGACGCCGGGCCCGGCCGGCATTTCCGGGACGCTGTTGTTCTGGCCGTGAACCATGACGGCCCCAGCAGTACCACGGGCTCGCTGGCAGGGAACATCCTGGGCGCCTTCTATGGGGAAGACTGCCTGCCGGCGCAGTGGCTCGGGGCCCTGGAAGCGCCCGGGGTGGTCCGCGGCATGGCCAATCAGTTGGTGAAGGTCACAACCGGCGAAGGCTGATGTTGTTGCAGGCCTCGCAGACGTCCTCGGGGACCAGCCCGCGGCGCTGCAGGAACCCGAAGATGGCGCACCCCAGGCAGAACCCGGCGAAGGCCTCCAGGGAGGCTGCCACCACCAGGATCCCCAGGAGGGTCCAGGCTGCGGCTGCTGCACCTGCGGCGAACAGGAGCAGCGCCGAGGTGGATACGGCGGCACCTATCCCCTGGGCAAAGCGCTTGGGCGGCCCCGGCACAAGTCTTACCTTTCCCAGCCGCGGAGTGATGACCTTGACTGAGAGCAGCGCCAGGGGTGAAATCCGCGGGCCGAAGAGCAGACGCAGCCAGAACCCGATGGAGATGGCCAGCAGCCCCCACCCGGAGCCCGCCAAGGCGGTGACGACGGCGAGCAGCACCACGAGCGCTGCCGTGACACGGGCGGCGTACTCGTTGACGGGATTGGGAAAAGCGAACAGGGACGCCATATGGCAAGGCTAGGAGCCTGTGGCAGGGCTGCCAAGCTGTGTTGCGCCGCATGAAGCGGGCGCGACTTTGAGTGCCGGCCGCGTCAGGCGCTGACGGCAGTCGCGCGGGCGCCGTCCCAGGTTTCCCCGGGGTCGGCGTGCAGGGCGTCCCCGTTGCCCACCATCTGGAGGAACTCACCCTCGGACAGCACTTCGATGGCTTGTCCCCGCTCATGGAGCTCCAGGA
This sequence comes from Arthrobacter sp. SDR-2R, assembly GCF_057747955.1. Lineage (NCBI taxonomy): Bacteria > Bacillati > Actinomycetota > Actinomycetes > Micrococcales > Micrococcaceae > Arthrobacter > Arthrobacter sp. SDR-2R. Next base: position 2,185,247 of record NZ_CM173231.1, on the reverse strand, counting down.
CGCGGCGCGCCTTGCCGGTGAGCCTGCCGGAGCGCAGGTCTGAGGCAACGAAGCCATCCCCCACCACCAGCACGGTGGTACGGCCGGTGACCCGGCTTTCCGTCCGGGCACCGCACCTGGCCGAGCGCAGCTTCGCTTCCGGACGGGCAATGGAGAGCTGCCCGGTGAATACCACCGTCTGCGCGTACAACGGATGGCCTGGCTCGGCGTCCAGGTTGGGTTCCGGGTTCAGCCCTTCCTCGGGCCAGCCGGACTGGAACCGGCGCACCAGTGCGGCACCGTTGCCGGACGCAGCAGCCATGGCCGCCACGCTTGGCTTCGACAGGTCGCCCGAGGCGGGATCGAAGGCCTGCTGGTGCGGCATGGCCAGCCCCAGGGAGAGGAAGAGTTCGGCGATGCTGTTGGCACCGTTGCGCGCGGCGATGTCGACGAGGATCCCGGCACAGGCGCGGGCGTCCTCGGCGGCGTCGTGGTGGTTGACCAGCGGTACGCCCGCTTCCTCGGCGGCGAAGGGAAGCGAGTTGGAGACGAGCGAGTAGCAGCGCCGGGACAGCATGACGGTGCAGACGTAGTCGTAGGCGGGACCGGGCAGGCCCGATACCTCCAGCGCCGAGCGGATCACGCCCAGGTCAAAGGCCGCATTGTGGGCTGCAAGCACGTCGTCGCCGATGAACGCGCCAATCTCCGGGAACAACTCCCCAAAACGGGGCCTTCCGGCAACATCCGCAGCCGTGATGCCGTGGATCCGGACGTTGTGATGGTCAAAGTGGTCATAACCGGCCGGGGGGCGCATCAGCCAGGAGGCCTCTGCGACGATTTCCCCGCCCCTTACCTTCGTCAGTCCCACAGAGCACGGGGAGCCGCGGAAGCCGTTGGCCGTTTCGAAGTCGATCGCCGTAAAGTCCAAACCCACGGCCCCTACCTTACCGCCGCAGGCCTCCCAGACCGGTCAAGTACCCTTGAGAGGTGAACTTTCCTGTGATGAATGACCTCGCTGTGTCCATGCTGGTGGGTGCGGGACCGGTCCAGCCAAGAATGGCTTCCTTCCTGCCCGATTGGCTGAACCCCCAGGTCTTCCTGGCCGATCCCGCGCTCGCCCCCTGGGTGGTCCTGCTGGTGTGCGGCATCGTCTTCGCCGAAACCGGGCTGCTGGTGGGGTTCTTCCTCCCCGGAGACTCCATGCTGTTCACCGCCGGCCTGCTGGTGGCCACGGACACCATCAAGTTCAACATCTGGCTTTTGGCCCTCCTGATCGTAGTCTCGGCCATCATCGGCAACCAGACCGGCTACCTCATCGGTTCAAAGGCCGGTCCCGCCATCTTCAACAAGCCAAACTCCAAGCTCTTCAAGCGCGAGAATGTCGAAAATGCGCACGCCTTCTTTGAAAAGCACGGCGGCAAAGCACTGATCCTGGCCCGCTTCGTCCCCATCATCCGGACCTTTGTTCCTGTGATCGTCGGCGTGGCGCAAATGAGCAGGAGGAAATTCTTCCTCTACAACGTCATCGGAGCGGCACTGTGGGGCGGCGGTGTGACGCTGCTCGGTTACCTGCTGGGCGACAAAGTTCCGTGGGTCCGGGACAACCTGGACATCATCTTCATCGCCATTGTGCTGGTCTCGGTGATTCCCATCGGCATCGAGGTCCTGCGCGGCCTGTCCGCCAAGCGCCAGGCACAGGCCTACGGCACGGACGCGGTGGACGAGTTCATCGAGGAACACGAACCGGACGAGGAGCGGAAGACTCCCCGCAACAGCCACCGCGGCCGGCCGGAGTAGCAGCCTTCCCCCGGCCAGACTGCAAAAGCCGGCCAGGCTGCAAAAGAAGGTGCGCATCCCGCCGGGATGCGCACCTTCTTTTGTTGGCTGGCCGTTTTGAAGTTGGCTGGCCTGCGGGCAGGCAGGTTCCCTAGCGGGCCGCCTCCAGGGCCGCCACAATGGACGGCAGCAGGGCCCGGAAGGCCTTGCCGCGGTGGCTGATGGCGTTCTTTTCCTCGGCGGACAGTTCGGCACAGCTGCGGTCCTCGCCTGCCGGCTGCAGGACGGGGTCGTAGCCGAACCCGCCGCTACCCCGGGGTTCGCGCAGCAGGATCCCCTCAAGCTGCCCGTACTCCACCACTTCGCGCCCGGGTCCGCCTCCGTCAGCGGGCACGGCCAGCGCGGCGGCGCACACGAATGCGGCGCCACGGTGTTCGTCCGGGACGTCGGAGAGCTGGTTCAGCAGCAGTTCCAGGTTGGCGGCGTCGTCGCCGTGGCGTCCTGCCCAGCGGGCGGAGAAGATGCCCGGAGCCCCGCCCATGACGTCCACGGCCAGCCCGGAGTCGTCGGCGATGGCCACCAGGCCGGTGGCGCCGGCGACGGCGCGGGCCTTCAGCAGCGAATTTTCGGCGAACGTCACGCCGGTTTCGGCAACGTCCGGCGCACCCGCCGCCGCCGCGTCCACCACCTGGGTGTCGACGTCGAGCCCTGGCACCTGCCCGCGCAGCAGCTCACGGAGTTCGCGGAGCTTGCCCTTGTTGTGCGTGGCGAGCACCAGCCGGGGAGCCGGGCTGCTCACAGGGATTCCGCCAGGGTCTCGCGCTGGATGGCAGCGAGCTGGGCGGTTCCCAGCAGGGCCAGGTCAAGGAGCTGGTCCAGTTCCGCCCGGTCGAAGGGAGCGCCCTCGGCCGTGCCCTGCACCTCCACGAACTTGCCGGAGCCGGTCACCACCACGTTCATGTCGGTTTCAGCGCGGACATCCTCGACATAGGGCAGGTCCAGCATGGGAACCCCGTCGATGATGCCCACGGACACCGCCGCGATGGTGTCGATGATGGGCTGGGCGTTCCTGCCGATGAGCTGGTTGTCGCGGGCGAACCGGATGGAGTCCGCCAGTGCCACATAGGCACCGGTGATGGCCGCCGTGCGCGTGCCGCCGTCGGCCTGCAGGACGTCGCAGTCCAGCACGATCGTGTTCTCGCCCAGGGCCTTGGTGTCGATGATGGAGCGCAGCGAGCGCCCGATCAGGCGCGAAATCTCGTGGGTGCGGCCGCCGATCTTTCCTTTGACGGATTCGCGGTCGGACCTGGTGTTGGTGGCGCGCGGGAGCATGGCGTATTCCGCCGTGACCCAGCCGCGGCCCTCGCCCTTAAGCCAGCGCGGGACGCCTGGGGTCAGCGACGCCGTGCACAGGACCCTGGTGTTGCCGAACTCGATCAGTGCCGATCCCTCAGCCTGGTTGGACCATCCGCGGGTGATGCTGATGGGCCGGAGCTGGTCCGGGGCACGGCCGTCGGCGCGCACAATGGGCACTGCAGTTGCTTCAGATGTCATGCCCCTAGCTTATCGAGTGCCGGTGCATGGCTTGTCGGGGCGCCGGCGCGGCTAGATGGTGTAGTGCACGCCCGCTACGGCAACGGCCACGTCCCCGGGGAACACCGGGCGCGCTTCGGCCATGACCGTGGTCTGGGACGTCCATACCGGGATGTGGGTCAGCAGGAGCCGCCGGGCACCGGCCGCCGCTGCAGCCTCCCCCGCCCGCTTGCCGGTCAAGTGGACATCCTTGATGCCGGCGTCACGGCCCTCTTCGAAGGCTGCCTCGCACAGGAACAGGTCCGCGTCCTTGGCGGCTTCCTCAAGCCCCGCACAGGAGTCCGTGTCGCCGGAATAGGTCAGGACCCGGGACACCGACGTGCCGTCCTTGCCGGGCTCCACCACCTCCACCCGGAGGGCGTAGGCCTCCTCAATGGGGTGGTTGACCGCGAAGGGCGTCACGGTGAAGGGGCCCACGGTCACGGATTCGCGTTCGGTCCAGTTGGTGAAGTCGAACTCCTCATGCATGCCGGGGTCCAGGTCAAGCCCATAGGCCGTGGCCATCCTGTCCGCCGTGGCGGCGGGGCCCCACACGGGAATGCGGCCGCGCCCCCACCCGCCGGGCTTCCAGCGGATGGCAACGTGCAGCCCGCACAGGTCCATGCAGTGGTCCGGGTGCAGGTGGGTGAGGAAGATCGCGTCGATGTCCTCCAGGTCCGTGTAGCGCTGGATGGCCCCCAACGCGCCGCTGCCAAGGTCCATCACCACCTTCCACGACCGCTCACCGTCGGTGGCGGTCAGGAGGTAGCACGACGCCGGCGAGCCGGGCCCGGGGAACGAGCCCGTGCATCCCACGATGGTCAGCTTCACAGGGCGGGTCCTCCGGAGCGGCGTGCGTCGGCCAGTCCGCCGCCCACGAAGTTGGAGATCCTGGGGCGTTCGCGCGCGCCCTGCGCGGCGGCGATCATCTCAGGGGTGATCCGCGCCAGGCTGCCCGTAGGGTACTGGGCGGCCACATGGTCCACGTGGCGGACGGACAGCACCTCGGGGCCCAGGAACCGCCGGGCCAGCGCCTCGAACTGCCCGGCGTCGCCGGTGGCCACGAAGTGGTGCTCGGGCGGGGTGGGGGACGTGCGCTGCAGGTTGTGCGTGGCAAGGGCGCGGTACACGTCCTTGGCCGTTTCCTCGGCGCTGGAGACCAGGGTGACATCCGCGCCCATGACGTAGGAAATCACGCCCGTCAGCAGCGGGTAGTGGGTGCAGCCCAGGACCACGGTGTCCACCCCGGCCGCCTTCAACGGGGCAAGGTACTCTTCCGCGACGGCGAGCAGGGCCGGGCCGGTGGTGATCCCGGCCTCCACGTAGCTGACGAACTCCGGGCAGGCGACAGAGGTGATGTCCAGGTCGGGCGCCGCGGCGAAGGTGTCCTCATACGCGCGCGAGCCCACGGTGGCCGACGTGCCGATCACGCCCACCCTTCCGCTGCGGGTGGCGGCAACGGCGCGCCGCACCGCGGGCTGGATGACTTCGATGACCGGGATGCCGTACTTGGCGGTGTACCGCTCCCGGGCGTCCCGGAGGACAGCGGCCGACGCCGAGTTGCAGGCGATGGTCAGCAGCTTGACGCCGGAGTCCACGAGTTCGTCCATCACGCCCAGGGCGTTGGCCCGCACCTCCGCGATGGGGAGCGGCCCGTACGGCCCGTGCGCGGTGTCCCCCACGTAGAGGATCGACTCGTTGGGAAGCTGGTCAATGATGGAGCGGGCCACGGTGAGGCCGCCGACACCGGAATCGAAGACGCCGATGGGACGGGTTTCCGGGGCGACGGCGGGGAACCCGCTGTCGGCGTCCGTGGGCTGTGTTTCCGCCGGTGGTTCCATGCTCGGGGCTGTAGTCATGATTATTCGAGGATAGGTGTTCCCGGAAGCGTCAGCCATCATCTTGTGTCCCGCGACTCATGTCTGCTGCGTCACAGCGGACGGCCTCCCCCTGGCCGCCGTGGCTCACCGGCGGGATTCCATGGACTGCAGCAGGGCCTGGACCAGGGACTCCTGGAGCCAGGTGGTGAAGTTGTAGACCAGGGCCAGATAGCTTTCCACGTCCTCGGCCTGGGACCAGTCCTGCATGCGGTGCACATGCTCGGCGTCGGCCTCGTCCCGGATGTCCAGCCGTTCGGCCAGGACCAGGCGCACATCGTTCAGCGCCATGGACCAGTGCTGCGCCCCCTCGGGGGTCAGCACGATCTCGTCCTTGTCCAGGTCCAAAGCCGCGGCGCGCAGGGCCCCGATCTTTGTCTCCCGCAGTGAACGCTCGGTGAGCTGGCGGAACTCAAGGGACGCGTCGCCGTCGTCCTTGACAACGTTGGGCAACAGCCGCTTGACGGCCCGGTCCGTGGGTTCTGCCACCTCCATGTCCAGGCCGATCAGTGCCGCCAGCGGGTCCTGCCCGGTGCGGTCCTCAGGCTGGAGCATGGAAATGACGTCGTCGATCAGGCTGCGCAGCAGGTCCCGTTCAGCCGGTTCCAGGTAGCCGGTGATGCCCTTGAGCCCGTATTTGAATGCCTTAGCCACGTTTTCCCTTACCCTGGCCCGGACCGCCGGACTTGCCTGATTTGCCGCCCGGGCCGCCGCTGGCCTTTTCCACCGTGGCCCAGAGCCCGAAGCCGTGCATGGCCACGGCGTGGCGCTCCACCTGTTCCTTGCTGCCTGAGGCGACGATGGACCGGCCCTTCCGGTGGACTTCCATCATGAGCTTGTTGGCTTTGGTTTCCGAGTAGCCAAAGTAGCTTTGGAACACGTAGCTGACGTAGCTCATGAGATTGACGGGATCGTTCCAGATCACCAGGTTCCAGGGAATGTCCGGCGCGGTCAGGGAGTCGGTGGACTCTGCTGTGCCGGTCCGGATGCCCTCCTGTGTATCAGGGCCGGGCGCAACGCTTATGGTCATCTGTCCATTCTATGGGGAGGGTGGGCCCACACCGGCGAGGGCCCCGCGGCGAAGCGAAGCGAGACGCGGGAGCCGGTGGGTGGGCCCACGCCGGCGAGGGCCCCGCGGCGAAGCGAAGCGAGACGCGGGAGCCGGTGGGTGGGCCCACGCCGGCGAGGGCCCCGCGGCGAAGCGAAGCGAGACGCGGGAGCCGGTGGGTGGGCCCACACCGGCGAGGGCCCCGCGGCGAAGCGAAGCGAGACGCGGGAGCCGGTGGGTGGGCCCACACCGGCGAGGGCCCCGCGGCGAAGCGAAGCGAGACGCGGGAGCCGGTGGGGACTAGAGTGACTTTCGTGAGCACCTCAGCCGGCTGGGACCATCCCCGCACGTCCTTTTACACCGACCATTATGAGCTGACCATGCTGCAGGCGTCGCTGCATTCAGGGGCTGCGCACCGCAGGTCGGTGTTCGAGGCGTTCGCGCGGCGGCTGCCCGACGGCCGGCGCTACGGCATTGTCGCCGGGACCGGACGCCTGCTGGAGGGCATTGCGCAGTTCCGTTTCGGCGACGCTGAACTGGAGTTCCTGGAGCGTACCCGCGTAGTGAACCGGGAGACGCTGGAGTACCTGGCCAACTATAAATTTTCGGGCGACATCTGGGGCTACGCCGAGGGCGACGCGTACTTCCCCAACTCCCCCATCCTGATCGTCGAGGCCTCCTTCGCCGAAGCCTGCATGCTGGAGACCTACCTGCTGTCCGTCCTGAACCACGACACCGCCATCGCTTCAGCGGCTTCCCGGATGGTCAGCGCCGCCGGTGGCAGGCCCTGCATCGAGATGGGTTCGCGGCGCACCCATGAGGAGGCCGCCACGGCGTCAGCCCGGGCGGCCATCATTGCCGGCTTTGACAGTACCTCCAACCTTGAGGCCGGCATCCGCTACGGCGTGAAGACCGTGGGCACCGCCGCGCACTCGTTCACGCTGCTGCACGACACCGAACGGGAGGCCTTCGAGGCCCAGATTGCCTCGCTGGGCGAGGGGACGTCCCTGCTGGTGGATACGTACGACGTCGAAAAGGCCGTCCGCACGGCCGTTGACCTGGCAGGGCCCCGCCTGGGCGCCGTCCGCCTGGACTCCGGCGACCTGGTGGCCCAGGCGCAGTGGGTCCGGCGGCTGCTGGACGACCTCGGCAACGACCACACCAAGATCGTGGTGACGTCCGACCTGGACGAGTACGCCATCGCTGCCCTGCAGTCGGCGCCCGTGGACTCCTACGGCGTGGGAACGTCGCTGGTGACCGGCTCCGGCGCGCCCACCGCCAGCATGGTCTACAAACTGGTCAGCCGCACCGACGACGACGGCAACTTCGTGTCCGTGGCCAAGGCGGCCAAGAACAAGGCAAGCGTGGGCGGGCGCAAGTACGCGCTGCGCAAGCTGGACGAACGTGGCACCGCCACCGCAGAGGTGGTGGGCGTGGGCCACCGGCCGGAGGACGACGGCAACGACCGTCCGCTGCTGCAGCAGTTCATGAAGAACGGCGAGGTAATCCCGGGCTGGACCGGACACGAGGGCGTGCTGCGGGCCCGGCAGCGCCACGCCGACTCCATGGCCGAGCTGCCGTCCGTGGTCAACCGCCTGCAGCGCGGCGAGGCCGCCATCCCCACTCTCTACGAGGAAAACTAAGGAGCACCAATGTCCCGCGCTTTGATCATCGTGGACGTGCAGAACGATTTCTGCGAGGGCGGATCGCTCCCCGTTCCCGGCGGCGCGGCCGTGGCAGGCGCCATCAGCGAGTACCTGGACGCCCACAACAGCGAATACGACTATGTGGTTGCCACCCAGGACTGGCACGTGGACCCCGGCAGCCACTTCTCGGACACACCCGACTTCAAGGAGAGCTGGCCGCCGCACTGCGTCGCGGGCACCCGCGGAGCGGACCTTCATCCGGACCTGGACACCGAGTACATCGATGCCTACTTCCGGAAGGGGCAGTTCGCCGCCGCCTACTCAGGTTTCGAAGGACTGCTGGCCCCGGAGGATGCCGTTCCCACCGGGGAACGGAACGCCGGCGGCCTGCCCGCCGCCAGGGAGGCCCTGGAGCCCGATGAGGACGCCATCGGCCTCGATGACTGGCTGCAGAGCCACGACGTGGAGGACGTGGTGGTGGTTGGCATTGCCACCGACTACTGTGTGAAGGCCACCGCGCTTGACGCCGTCCAGGCCGGCTACGGTGTCACGGTGCTGCGGTCGCTGACCGCCGGCATCGCCGAGGACCTGGAAGACGCCGTTGCGGAAATGGAACTCGGCGGGGCGGACATCGCCTGATTCCTGGGAGTGCGGCCGCTACTTGCGGCCCACGAACCAGTCCTGGAGCTTGCGCAGCCGCGACTTCAGCTGCTCCTCGTTGGCCTGCGCCACGGGAGGGCCGCCGCAAACCGTGCGGAGTTTAGTGTGCACCACGCCGTGGGGCGTCCCGGTCCGGGCAGCCCAGGCGGCCACGTTCTTGGCCAGTTCGTTGCGCAGGTCCATCAGCATCCGGTGGTCGGGAACGGCCGGGGCCTGGCTTTCGGCGGCGGCCGGTGCCTTCCGGTTCTTCCGGTTCAGCTGCTCGTGCTGGCGCTGGCGCAGCAGCGTTCCCACCTGCTCGGCGTCCAGCAGGCCGGGGATCCCCAGGAAGTCCAGTTCGTCGTCGGACCCTACCTCGCCGCCGGTGCCGAACTCGCCGCCGTCGAACAGGACCCGGTCAAAGGAGGCCTGCGAGTCCAGTGCCTCGAACTTGCCCTTGGTGAGGCTGTCGGAGGCCTTTTCTTCCCGGTTGGCCTCCTCCATCAGTGAGTCTTCGGGGTTGAAAAGCCCGTCGCCGTCCTCTTTTTCGGGGCGGTCCAGGGCGTGGTCGCGCTCCATCTCCATGGAGTTGGCCAGTGCCATCAGCTGGGGAACGGACGGCAGGAAGACCGACGCCGTTTCGCCCCTCTTGCGGGCACGCACGAAGCGCCCCACGGCTTGGGCGAAGAACAGCGGCGTGGACGTCGAGGTGGCGTATACGCCGACCGACAGCCGGGGCACGTCAACGCCTTCGGAGACCATGCGCACGGCCACCATCCAGCGCTTTTCGCCGGCGGAGAATTCCTCGATCTTGCTGGAGGCCTTGGCGTCGTCGGACAGGATGACGGTGGGCGACTCGCCGGTGATCTTCTTCAGCTGGCCGGCGTAGGCCCGGGCGTCCTCGTGGTCGGTGGCGATGACCAGGCCGCCGGCGTCCGGGACGGTGCGCCGGACTTCGCTGAGCCTTTTGTCCGCGCCGGCCAGGACCGCTGGGATCCACTCCCCCGCGGGATTGAGCGCGGTCCGCCAGGCGTGGCTGGTGATGTCCTTGGTCACCGCTGCCTCGCCGAGGGACGCCGCCATTTCCTCGCCCGCGCTGGTGCGCCAGCGCATCTGGCCGGAGTAGGCCATGAACATCACGGGCCGGACCACGTGGTCCCGGAGCGCGTTGCCGTAGCCGTAGGTGTAGTCGGCCTTGGAGCGCCGGATCCCGTCCCGGTCCTCGGCGTACTCCACGAACGGGATGGGCGAGGTGTCGGAGCGGAACGGCGTACCGGTCAGCGACAGGCGGCGCACGGCGGGATCGAATGCCTCGCGCAGGCCGTCGCCCCAGGACAGGGCTTCGCCGCCGTGGTGGATCTCGTCCAGGATCACCAGGGTCCGGGCAGCTTCAGTCTTGGCCCGGTGCAGCAGCGGCTTGCTGGCCACCTGGGCATAGGTGACGGCGACGCCGATGAAGCCGCGGCCGTGCTGGCCGTCGGAGTTCTTGAAGTTGGGGTCGATGGCGATCCCCACCTTGGCGGCAGCATCCGCCCACTGGCGCTTCAGGTGGTCCGTGGGCGCAACGATGGTCACCCGGTTAACGGCGCCGGAATCGATGAGCGTGGAGGCGATGCGCAGCGCGAAGGTGGTTTTACCGGCGCCCGGGGTTGCCACCGCGAGAAAATCGCGGGGACTGTTCTTCAGGTAAAGGTCAAGGGCTTCCTGCTGCCAGGCACGGAGTTTCGGGGCGGTTCCCCAGGCTGCGCGTTCCGGATACGCCGGAGGCAGGGTGGGACCGCCAAAGAGCGTCTCCGTCACTACTTGTTGCTGCCCGAGTCCCCTCCGGGACCCTTGCCGCCGTCATTGCCCGGCCGGAGGCCCTCGTAGACCTCCTTGCACATGGGGCAGACCGGGAACTTCTGCGGATCCCGTCCCGGCGTCCAGACCTTGCCGCACAGGGCGATGACGGGCTCCCCGGTCAGCGCGGACTCCATGATCTTTTCCTTCCGCACATAGTGCGAAAAGCGCTCCCGGTCCCCGGGTTCCACTTCCTGGCGCAGTTCCTCGCGCTCAATGGTGGCCGTGGACGATCCAGCCCCGGAAAGCTCGCGCATCGGGTCGTTGTCGAGAGGGTCCGTCATGCTAGTCATGGCATCCATCTTAGCCGCTCCCCCGGCCCGGCGTTCGACGGCGGCACGCCCGCGCGGGGGCCCCGCACCGGCCGCCGTCGTACCTTTTCATCGCCGGCGGCAGCGCGCGTAACGCGGCTAGAGTCCCTGCCACGCAGGCTTGTTTTCATAGGTGTGGCGGTAGAAATCTGCCAGTCTGAGGCCGGAAGCGGCGGCCTCGTCCAGCAGGACGGTGGCGTGTGGATGGAACTGCAGGACGGATGCGGGGCAAATGGCAGCCACGGGTCCCTCCACGAAGTCGCGGACGGCCCGGGCCTTTTGCGCCCCCGTGGCCACCAGGATCACATGTTTGGCCTCCATGATGGTGCCCAGTCCCTGGGTGATGACATGGTGCGGTACCTCCGCAAGGCTGTTGAAGAACCTGGCGTTGTCGCGGCGGGTCTGTTCGATCAGGCTCTTGATCCTGGTCCGGGAGGCAAAGGAGGAGCCCGGTTCGTTAAAACCGATATGTCCGTCGGTGCCCACGCCCAGCAGCTGCAGGTCCACGCCGCCCGCCGCGGTGATGGCTTGCTCGTAAGCGTCGCAGGCGGCGGGGATGTCGGATGCAGTTCCATCGGGGCCGTGGACGTTCCCGGGCGCAATGTTCACGCGGCTGGTGAATTCCCGCCGGACCACCTCGCGGTAGGACTCGGGGTGGCCGGCGGGCAGGCCCACGTATTCATCCAGGGCAAAGCCGGAGGCGCGGCTGAAGTCCAGGCCCTGTCCATGCCGGGCCGCCAGTTCGTCATAGACAGGCAAGGGAGAGGACCCCGTGGCCAGGCCAAGGACTGCGCCGGGCTTGCGCCTGATCAGTTTCTCTATGGCGTCCGCCGCGAGTTTGGCGATCTGCCGGCTGCCGCCAAGGATCACGATTTCCATGTTGTTCCTTTCCGGGAACTGTCAGCGGTTGACGGTAACCTGCGCCAGGAGCTCCGGCCCCCGCGCCTCGAGCCACTTGCCGCCCAGCCGCACACCGGCCAGGAAAAGGACCATGCCCAAAACGGTCCCCACGGCGAGGGTGAGCCAACCGAACAGGACGTTGCCGGTGACAGCCTGTGCCACCAGCAGCGCTGCCTCGGGCAGGACCAGGACCATCAGGACCAGCATTCCAACGAACTGAACGGCAAGGGTTTGGCCCACGTTGCCCGGTGGCTTCTTGAACGGACTGTCGCCCGGAAGCGGCACGGTCACCGTGTAGCGGGCCGACACCACAGAGGACAGCCCCAGGCCGGTGAAGAGGATCCCCAGGCTGAACCCCAGCTGGCCGGGCAGCGCGGCCCAGTTGCGGGTGAATGCCGCGTAGCCCACCGAGAACACCAGCACCACGGGCAGGGCGAAGGTCATGCAGGCCAGGGCCCGGCCCAGCCGGTCAGCCACCCCGCGGACCCCGGTGGCCAGGTGCAGCGCAAACGCCGTGTTGTCGTACGAGACGTCCGCGGAGATGGACCAGGCCAGGATGAAGGCCGACACCGGGGCAAGGAAGGCAAGGCTGCCATAGCTGCCGGTCTGGGCCCCCTGGACACCCAGCACCACCGGGAGCAGCGGGATCACCACCAACGATCCCGAATACCGCGGGTCCCGGATCCAGTAGGTGAGCGACCTGGCCATCACCGCGCCCGCCGGGGTGGCCGGCAGCACGCCGAACAGGCCCAGCCGGCCGCCCTTGCGCTTCCCGGCACCGGCGTACGGCGGGGTGACCAGCGCCCGCTCGAGCAGCAGCTTCCAGCACCAGGCCAGGACGCCGAGGACCGCCACCGAAACCAGCAGTTTCACCGCCGCCTGCCCGGGCCGGCCTGATGCGATGTCGCCACCGAGGGACCACGGTGCCCCGAGCGGCGTCCAGGACAACGTCCCGGCGAACCCGGGCAGGAATCCGGTGGAAGCGGAGATGCCACGGCCAACCCCTGCCACGATGGGGCCCAGCAGGACCAGGGGCACCATGAAGGCGATGGCGCTGATGTCCTTGAAGCGCCGCGAGGCAGCCAGGCTTGCCGTGGCGGTGGTGACCACCTTGGCCAGCACCACGCAGGTCATGACACCCAGGCATGCGCCAAGGAGGGCGGCGAGCGCGGGGAGCACGCCGCGGGACCAGGTCACCACCGTGGACAGGGCCACGAGCGTGGTGGCCAACCCCGGGATGCCGATCAGTCCGCCAAGGGCGAGGCCGGTGAGCATCTGCTTCATGGGGATGGCAAAGGTGGTGAAGCGCGCCGGATCGAGCGTCATGTCCGTGGCGGATGCCACCACCGGAATGATGCCCCAGCCAAGCACGGCGGCGGAGCCGCCAAGGACGATTGTGGTGTGCGCGGCGGCGGGGCCGGCGTTGCGCAGGAGGACAAGGGCGATGATCAGTGTTGCCACGACCCCCAGCGCGTAGAGCCCCGCAATGGCCATGCCCACCAGCTGCCAGGGGCTGCGGCGCAGTCCGTTGCGCAGCAGCGTGAGCTTGAGCCTCAGAAGGTGCGCAACCATTCCAGCCCTTCCGTGTGGCTGTGGCCTCCGACCAACTGCACGAAACGGTCCTCCAGCGAGGCGCCGGCCCGCACCTCGTCCACGGTTCCTGCGGCCAGCAGCCTGCCCCGGGCCACCACCGCGACGTGGTCGCACATGCGCTGGACCAGGTCCATCACATGGCTGGAGACGATGACCGTTCCACCGGAGGCGACGTACCGGTCCAGGATGGACCGGATGTTCGCCGCCGACACCGGGTCAACGGCTTCGAAGGGCTCGTCCAGGACCAGCAGCCTCGGGGCGTGGATCAAGGCCGAGGCCAGGGCGATCTTCTTTGTCATGCCGGCGGAATAGTCCACCACCAGCGTCCCGGCGTCCTGGGCCAGGTCCATTGCCGCCAGCAGTTCCCCTACCCGGGCGGCCACCACGGCTTTGTCCATGCCGCGCAGCAGCCCGGCGTACGTGATCAGCTGCTCCCCGGTGAGCCGGTCGAAGAGCCGGACGCCGTCGGGCAGGATCCCCATCAGCCGCTTGGCTTCCAGCGGGTGCCGCCACACATCCACCCCGTGCACCACCGCCGTGCCGAAATCGGGACGCAGGAGGCCGGTGGCCATGGACAGCGTGGTGGTCTTGCCCGCACCGTTGGGCCCCACGATCCCGAAAAACGAACCCGCCGGGACCTCCAGGCTGATGCCGTCCACCGCGATCTTCCCGCCGAACCTTTTGGCCAGCCCGCGGATGGACAGGGCCGCCACGGGCCCCGTATTCGGCGCCGGGGACGGTATCGGAGCAGTCATGCTGCCAGCCTAGTCCGCGGACCGGGGCTTCGGGGGTGCGAAACTAGCCCCATGGGTATTGCGTTGGGCCTGCTGGTGATCGTTGCTGTGGTGTGCGCCGGCAGCGCCGTGGGCCGCAGGTTCAATATCCCGGTTCCGCTGCTGCTGGTCCTGGCCGGGGTGGCGGGATCGTTCCTGCCATTCATTCCGCCCGTCGAGCTGAACCCCGAACTGGTGCTGGTCGGCCTGCTGCCGCCGCTGCTGTACGCGGCCGCGTTCCGCACGTCGCTGTTCGACTTCAAGAGCAACCGCCGCTCCATCGGATTGCTGTCCGTTGGCTACGTCATCTTCGGCACCGTGGGAGTCGGGTTGGTGGTGTGGTGGCTGTTCCCGGAAATCCCGCTGGCCGCAGCCATTGCGCTTGGCGCGGTGGTGGCGCCGCCTGACGCGGTGGCGGCTACGGCCATTGCACGGAAGGTGGGGATGCCCCGCCGGATCGTGAACATCCTGGAAGGCGAGTCACTGGTCAACGACGCCACGGCACTGGTGTGCCTGCGTGCTGCGGTGGCGGCCATCGCGGGCTCCGTCTCCGCCCTGGATGTGGCGGGTGGATTTGTGGTGGCGGCCGGCGGCGGCCTGGCGGTGGGACTGGCCGCAGCGTACCTCCTCACCGAAGTCAGGAAGCGGATCAGCAACGTTGCCATCAACACCTCAACATCGCTGATGGCACCCTTCGTTGCGTTCCTCCCCGCCGAGGCGATCCACGCGTCCGGGGTGCTCGCCGTCGTCGTAACCGGCCTGGTGATGGGCACCAAGGCGCCGTCCATGCCCAACGGCGCCGCGCGGCAAAGCGCCCGGAGCAACTGGGACACCGTCCAGTTCCTGCTGGAGAACGCCGTGTTCCTCCTGATCGGCCTGCAGGTGCGGAGCATCATCGACAGCGTCCAGGACGATTCGCTGGGTGCCGGCCGGGTGTGGCTGGGCTGTGCCGTGATCCTGCTGGCGGTGCTGGTGCTGCGGCCCGTCTGGGTTTTTCCGGCCACGTACCTGCCCCGGCTGATCCCTTCCGTGCAGCGGAAAGACCCCGCGCCGCCCTGGCAGTTCCCGGCCATTGTGTCCTGGGCAGGCATGCGCGGCGTGGTTACCCTTGCCGCCGTCCTGACGCTGCCGGACGACCTGGAGCACCGCAACGTACTGGTCCTGGCGGCCATGGTGGTGGTGGCAGGCACCCTGGTGCTGCAGGGATTCACGCTGCCGGCCCTGGTCCGGGTCCTGGGGCTGCCGGGACCGGACAGGCGCGAGGACGCGCTGAACCAGGCCGCGCTGATGCAGCTGGCCACCGCGGCGGGAATGGAGCGGCTGGAGCAGCTGCGGCGCGAGAACGACCCGCCCGAGGTCATGGATATGCTCCGGCGCCGGACCCAGGAGCGGGGACTCGCGGCTTGGGAGCGCCTGGGCAGGCCGGCCGCGGAGTCGGCCACCCCCAGCCAGCGTTACGCCCAATTGCGGATGGCCATGCTGGAGGCTGAGCGGGACAAGGTGCTGGAGCTTCGGCGTGGCGGGGACTTCGCGCATGAAGTCCTCAGTGAGGTCCTGGAACGGCTGGATGTGGAGGAGTCCATGCTTGATGCCTCCCTCAACGAACCCGACGCCGCCACAGAGGGCGGCGGCGAAGGACTTGCCCAGCCGGGCGGCGTGTGCGACCACCTGACCGCCGCCATGCCGTCGCCGGTTCCGGCGAACCCCACCTGTGCCGGGTGCGAACGGGAAGGGACCACACCGGTACACCTGCGAATGTGCCTGGCCTGCGGAAACATTGGCTGCTGCGATTCCTCGGCGGGACGGCACGCCAGCCGCCATTTCAAGGAAGCCGGCCACCCGGTCATGCGCAGCATCGAACCCGGCGAGGACTGGCGCTGGTGCTACGTGGATGACCTGCTCGGCTGAAGCAGGCCGGGTACTTAGTTCGGGGGCACTTTCCGGATCCTGATCGGCCCCCTGGCCGTACCCGGATCAACGACGGAACCGCCTTGGGTGATGTGGACCTGCCCTGCGTCCACCAGGCGGCGTGCGGCGGCCCGGGCGGGTTCCATGAGCCGGCGCCAGTCATCTCCGCCCACGGCCCTGGCAGCATCAGAGGGGCAGATGGTGGCCGTGTCCGCACGGGATGCCAACAGTTCCAGGATCTTCGCTTCCAGCTGCCGGTCAACCTTGGTTTGCGGCCCCGTTCCGCCAGGACGCGCCATGCCGGACGCCGCGGTCAGAAGGCACGCCGCGGGATGGCCCGCTCGTACTGGGGCGGCCAGGCAATGTCGTAACCCAGTTCGAATGCGGCCCGCAGCCACCAGTGGGGGTCGCGCAGCGCCGCGCGCGCAATGAAGACGCCGTCGGCCTGGCCGGTGGCCACGGCGTGCTCCGCCTGCCCGGGCGTGGTCACCAGCCCCACCGTGCCGGTGGCGACTCCTGCCTCCTCGCGGATGGCTGCGGAGAATCCGGTTTGATAGCCCAGGCCCGGCTTGATCTGCTGGTGCGCCACGGCCCCGCCGCTGGAGACATCCACCAGGTCCACGCCGCGGGCGGCCGCCTCGCGGGCCAGCCGCACCGACGCCGCCTGGTCCACGCCGCCCGGCGCCCAGTCTGTGGCAGAGATCCGGAGCAGCAGGGGCATGGAATCGGGAATGACAGCGCGGACGGCGTCCACCACGGCCAGCATGAGCCGGTTCCGTCCGGCTTCGTCCCCGCCCCAGTCGTCGTCACGCTGGTTGATCAGCGGGCTCTGGAACTGGTGCAGGAGGTAGCCGTGCGCCCCGTGGATCTCCATCGTGTCAAAGCCGGCGTCCACCGCACGCACGGCGGCAGCGGCAAAATCGGCAATGACGCCGTGGATCTGTTCCACGGTCATGGCGGCAGGCGCCGCATAGCCCTCGAAAGCGGTGGTGGACGGGCCCACGGTGTCCCAGCCGCCGTCGGACGCCGGAACGCTCCCGTGCTTGCCCGAAAACGGCCAGTACGTTGACGCCTTGCGGCCGGCGTGGGCCAGCTGCACGCCGATCCTGGTGCCGGCGGTACCGTGCCGGTGGACAAAGGAGATAATCCGCTGCCAGGCCGCCGCCTGGTCGTCGTTGTAGAGGCCCGCGTCGCGGGGACTGATCCGGCCGGCGGCGTTTACTGCCGCGGCCTCCGTGAGGATCATCGCGGCGCCGCCCGTGGCAAACCCGCCAAGGTGCACCAGGTGCCAGTCGTTCGGAACGCCCGGGGCGTCGTCGGGATCGCAGCTGTACTGGCACATGGGCGATACCCAGCCACGGTGCTGCAGCTCCATGGACCGCAGCGTCAGCGGCTGGAACAGGGCCGGCACTAGAACAGCACCCGGGCAAGCGCCTGCCGCGACTTTGCTACCCGCTCATCACCTGCGCCCACGATGTCGAACAGCTCCAGCAGCCGTACCCGTGCGGTCTCCCGCTCCGGGCCGAAGTTCCTGCCGATGAACGCCACCAGCCGGTTCAGTGCATCCTCGACGTGGCCGCCGGCCACGTCGAGGTCCGCCACGCCGAGCTGTGCCGCCAGGTTGTCCGGCTCATCCGCGGCCTGCGCACGCAGCGCCTCGCCGTCCTGGGCCGACAACGACTGCAGCCGGTCCATCAGTTCCACCTGCGCCAGGCCGGCCTTGGCCTCATGGTCGGCCGGCATCTCCTTGAGCGCCTGGCGGTAGGCCGCAGCTGCGGCGGCGTAGTCGCCGGCCTCAATGGCGTCAAAGGCGGCCTGGTGCAGCGGCGGCAGCGGCGCGGGCTCCTGTTCCCCGCCCGCTTCCCCGCCAAGGCTTCCGGTGACCCCGTTCGCTGCAGCCACCTTGAGGAGTTCGTCGAAGAGGCTGCGCACCTGCTCTTCTTCCGCGCTGCCCTGGAAGAGCGGCACCGGCTGCCCCTTCAAGACGGCGACGGCGGTGGGAACGGCCTGCACCTGGAAGGCCTGGGCCAGCTGCGGGAAGGCCTCGATATCTGCTGCGCCAAGGACCAGGCGTCCACCGTACGAGGCAACCACGCGCTCAAGGGTCTCGAGCATCCTGCCGGATTCGGGCGAGTACGGGGCCCACAGGGCGAACACCACGGGGACCTGGGCGGACAGTTCCACCAGCTGCTGGAAGTTTGCCTCGGTGACGTTGACCTTGAGTTCGGGGCCGCCGGCGGGTGCGTCCGGCTGGTCGCCCCGGGGCGCTGTTGCAGGGCCGGACGGGGCGGCAGGCCCGGACGGGGCGGCCGGGCGCTTCAGCGAGGAAAGGTCGACGGCGCCGCGCAGGTTAACCGGGTTGGCAGCGGCAGGAGGGACTGGGCGGGAAGCTGGCGAACTCATGTTTCCCACTCTAGCCACTCCGGCCGCTGCCGGTGGTAATACAGCCAGGCCCTACTTGAAGGTGGCTCCGACCAGGCCGCGGGTTGCGGCGACGAGCTTCATCGGGTCCGTGGATCCTGCCGGCGGCACATAGACCGCCATGGATTCCGCGAAGCTCAGCACCATGCCGGTGGTGGTTTCCTTGCCGCCGGCCAGGGCTGCCGCATCGTCGCCGATGCTCAGCTTGTCACCGGCCGCCTTGGGGGTGCCCTCGAAGCCAAAGTTGATCCGGCCCAGGACCAGGGCCCCGCCGTCCGAGGTGCGGAACACCACGGTGCTTTCGGGGACCACCTTGTGAGTGAAGGAGAAGTTGCCGTTTTCGCCTGCCTTCGCCACCTCAGCCTGGTAGGACAGGGTATCGGCGATATACGGCGAGGACTGGCCCTCGACCAGCTTGTCCTTGAACGGCGAGTCCGCCGACGTGAGCCTGTCGGCCAGGCCGGACATTGCTTCCTCGCCGCTGTAGAGCAGCCCGCTCTTGTCCGCTGCGGAAAGCGTCTCGGTACCGCCGCGGCTGATGTTCGGGAAGGTGGTGCCCGGCTGCAGCGGCGTGGTTTCCATGAGCTTGTAGTTTTCCCGCGGCGACTGCTGGACCAGGGTCAGGATCTGCGGAACGACGTTGCCTTCGCCCTGGGTCACGGCCAGCACCGAGCGGGGCCAGTCACGATCGCTGGTAACGACGGTGGTCAGCAGCTTGGTGGAACGTACGGGCATGCGCGGCTCGTAAGTGCCCACCTGGGAGCGGATCTTGTAGTTCTGGGTACGGACTTCCAGTTCCGGTCCACCCACGCGGTCCGCCAACTTGGCCGCATCCTTGGCGGCGTCGCCGGCGTCGGTGGCGCTGGAGACCTGCTCCAGGATCCGGCGGAACTGGGCGTCCAGCAGGACCGGCGATCCCGCGGCTTGCTTCGCCGTGGATGAGGCGCTGCCGGACGGCAGCGGGCTTGGACTGGCGGCCTGGGCAGCAGTGGCGGATCCGGCCAGCAGGGCGGCAACCACGCCGGCCGCCACCATGGTGGCCTTGGAAGAGGAGGACGACGACGGGGCCTGGCCCTGCGTTTCGGCGTTCCGTGCACGGGCGCGGCGGGCGTAGCCGCTGTCACCGCCCTCGCCGTCCTTCCGGCGGGCTGAAAGCAGTCCCAGGACAATTCCGCCCACGATCAGCAGGCTGCCCAGGACCATCAGCGGGACCGCCCAGGGGGTGGACGTGTCGTTGGGGAAGGTCATGGAGACAGAAGCCGGGGCGGCCTTGGTGCCGTCGGAAGCGAGGAGCAGGCTCCAGTCACCGTCGGCGGGCGGGGTCCAGGTGTATTCAAGCTCGCCGCTGGCATTCTCATTGGAAACCCAGAGGTCGGAACCGGCCGGGTTGGGGGCGGTCCCTTCGCCGTCGGCGTGCTCAACCACGAGTGACTTTTCGTCTTCGGTGACGCCGGTGATGGTGTTGTGGGCCGTCTGGCCCACCCAGGCGCTCACGTCATCGGGCCGTCCCGTGGCCAGCATGAAGTTGCCGTCGCCCTGGACGGTGATCTTGACGGTTCCGTCATGCAGGGTGCGCAGCTTATGGTCGATGACCGTCAACGGCGCGGCGGCGGCATCCGCCGGCACGGACGCTGTGAACGTCTCGGATGGAGCCCAGATGGTTCTCTGGCCGATGCCGGCCAAAAGTGTCAGGAGGCCGAGCAGCACAAGTGCGGCTGCAGTCTTTAAACGCAAGGGAAACACCTATCATCAGCGGGGGTTTGCCTTCAATAGTAACCTTTTTGTTACCAGGAGCCCTTTTTTGCCCGTTCCGGCCCCTCTTCCGAAGACCTCCGGGCGGTGGCTTCGGCTCCCGGTGACAAGCCTGCTGATAGTGTTTGCGATGATCATCACATTGGCCCGCGCACGCGGAGCCACGCACGGAACAGGCCCCCAAAACCAGTGACTGACAAGACGGACCCATCCTCGGCGGCAACCGGAAATCCCGGGGATTCCAGGGGCCCTGTCCCTGCGACGGTGCCTCCCCTGGGAATGGCAGCGGCAGCCCACCGCAGGGGCACGGCAGCGGCTGCACTCGGCCAGGTGGTCCGCAGGCTCCGCCAGCCCTTGCCCGGAGCACAGCCCAGGCTTCGGTTCGAAATGCCCCCGGAATACACCGGGCAGGTTCCCCAGACGGACCACGGCGGTGACGAGGAACCCCAGTTCGGCCACCCCGGGCCGCGCATGTCCCCCCAGCATCCCCTGTACATGGGCTTCATGGGGACAGTGGGCGTGGGACTGGCGCTGCTGGTCTACTGGATCGGTTCCCACACCACGCAGCTGCTGCTGTGGATCGTGGCGGCGCTGTTCATCGCCCTGGGACTTGAACCCGTGGTGGGCTGGCTCGAAAACAGGAAGATCCCCCGGCCCGCCGGCATCCTTGTCTCCGTGGCTGTCCTCATGGGCGCCGTCGTCGGGTTTTTCGCCACTCTTATCCCCACCATTGTTGAACAGGTGTCGGAGATCGTGCGGCAGGCGCCGGACTGGGTGCGCAACTTCATGGACTCGGACTTCTTCCGCAGCCTCGATGACCAGTTCGGCGTGCGGGACCGCATCACCGAGGAACTGGACAAGTTCGTCAATGACCCGGCGGCCATGGGCGGCATTTTCGGCGGCGTGGTGGGATTCGGATCCACCGTGGCCAACGGGCTCTTCGGCACCCTCATTGTCCTGGTGCTGAGCCTGTACTTCCTGGCAGCGCTGCCGGCGATGAAGAAGTGGGGCTACAGGCTGGCCCCCCGCTCCCGCCGCAAACGGGTGGCCGCCCTCTCCGAGGAGATCACCCGGTCAGTGGGAAACTACGTCATCGGCCAGGCATGCGTGGCCCTCCTCAACGCCACTTTCGCCTTCGTGGTGATGTCCATCGTGGGCATCCCCTTTGCCCTGCTGCTGGCGTTCGTGGTGGTCCTGCTCGCTTTCATCCCGCTGGTGGGCGGCATGATCGCAGGCATTGTGGTGATCCTTGTATCCCTCACCCAGGGCTGGCAGGCGGCCGCCATCTACGCCATCTGCTATTTCGCGTACCTGCAGTTCGAGGCCTACTTCATCTCGCCGCGCATCATGCAGAAGGCAGTTGCCGTGCCCGGTGCCGTGGCGGTGATCTCCGTGATTGCGGGCGGAAGCCTGCTGGGCGTGCTCGGTGCGCTGATCGCCATCCCCACTGCCGCAGCGGTCCTGCTGCTGCTCCGGGAAATCTATATCGTCCGGCAGGACCAGCACTGACCCGCTGTCCCCCGCACGTCGTTCCCTGCGGGGCCGCTTAGGCGCCGGCCGTCGCCGCCGGCCCTTCCCATTCCTGCGGCAGCGGTGCTGCGGCGGCATCTGGACTGACAAGCGCCACGATGTCGTTCAGGACCCGTGCGGCGTACTTCTCCCCCACCCACAGATGCTTGGCCCCGGCCACGCCCACTACGAGGGCCTGCGGCACCAGGCTGAACCTTGCGGTTGCCTCGGCAGGCTGGAGGAAGTCGTCGTGCTCCGGCACCAGGACGGTGAGGGGCTTGCCGGATTCGGCCCACAGCTGCAGGTGCTTGTCCGTGGCGCGGTGCAGCGGAGGCGACAGCAGCACCGCCCCCTCGATCTGTGGGGCCACCGGCTCCACGGCCCCGTACATCAGCGCCAGTTCGGTCCCGAACGACCAGCCCACCAGCCAGCGGTTGGGCAGGCCCCGCTCAACGGCGAAGCGCACGGCTGCCTCGACGTCGTGCCGCTCCCCTATCCCTTCCTCGAACGCGCCGCTGCTGGCACCCCGGGGGGAGGCCGTACCCCGGGTATTGAAGCGCAGCACCGCGATGCCCGCCAGCGCCGGCAGCCGGTAGGAGGCCTTGCGGTACACATGGGAATCCATGAAGCCACCGTGCGTCGGCAGCGGGTGGAGCGTGATCAGCGTTGCCTTGACGGGGCCGGATTCCGGCAGTGCCAGCTCGCCCACCAGCGTGTGGCCGTCCTCCGTCTGCAGCTCGATGTTCTCTCGACGGGCGGGCAGGACGGTGGAGGCACGGATGGGGACAGGGCCCCCGGCCTGGGTGAAGTGGTACGACGCCGGATCAAAAGTCATGACTGCCAGCTTAGCGACAGCGGGCGGCGTCAGCGGTACCGGTAGCTGCGCGTCATCCAGCAGTTGGTGTGCCAGTGCCGCCGCTCGGCCAGCCCGGCGGCGGCACCAAAGAGGTGGTCGTCCTTCCAGACCACCAGGTGTGCGACGCCGGGCAGCACGGCGGTGGAGCATTCCGGGCAGATGTAGGTCTTCTCAGCATTCCTGGCGGTCATGGTCCGTACCATCCACTCGCCGTCCGGGGCGCTCTCGCGGCGGGCGATACCGGCCCGTGCCCGTTCCAGGTCCAGTTCGGGAATGTCCCCGCTCCTCTTTCCTCCTGCGCCCCTGCCGGAAGCGGAACCCTTGCCGGAAACAGGACGGCGGGGACGGTTGGAACGCGGCATGTATCCATTCTGCCCCAGGCCGCCCACTCCCCTGTCCCGCTCCTTGCCGCCGCTTCCGATGCACCCGGCGCCCCGCCGTCGGACATGGCCTGCGGAGCCCACGCGATAGTCTGTACGGCGTGCGACTTGTCATAGCCCATTGCTCCGTTGATTACGTTGGCCGGCTCAAAGCCCATCTCCCCCTCGCCACCCGGCTCCTGCTGGTCAAGGCGGACGGCTCCGTGCTGGTCCATTCCGACGGCGGTTCCTACAAGCCGCTGAACTGGATGAGCCCGCCTGCCACGCTGCGGGTTTCTTCCCCCGACGAAGTGGACCTCGAACTTGGCGTGGTGGAGCAGTGGACGGTGCAGTCGGCCAAGACCGATGACCGGCTCATCATCAATATCCACGAAAAGATCAGCGAGTCCTCCCACGACCTGGGCGTGGATCCCGGACTGATCAAGGACGGGGTGGAGGCGGACCTGCAGCGGCTGCTCGCCGAGCAGATCGAGACGCTTGGACAGGGCTACTCCCTCATCAGGCGCGAGTACTTCACCGCCATTGGGCCCGTGGACATCCTGGCGCGCGACGCGGACGGCGCCACCGTGGCCATTGAGCTCAAGCGCCGGGGCGACATTGACGGCGTGGAGCAACTGACCCGGTACCTGGAGCTGCTCAACCGCGACCCTTTGCTGGCACCGGTCCGGGGAATCTTTGCGGCCCAGCAGATCAAGCCGCAGGCCAAGGTGCTGGCAAACGACCGCGGGATCGACTGCATAACGCTGGACTACGACGCCATGCGCGGAGTGGACGACAGCGAATCCCGCCTCTTCTAGTTTTTGCCTTTGTTGCTTTAGGCACTTAATTGCCCGGCATTCGGTGCAGGCTTCAGCGACATCTCTTTTTTACCTAAATTTTGTCCTTTTTGTCCTCCGGCCCGTTGACCTGCGGGAACGGGCATGAAATTCTTATCTCAGTCTTTGTGTAGGTGTTTTTCATGCTCGCAAGACATGTTGCGAGCGCGAAGCTCCTGCAGCGCCGGATCTCC
Source organism: Arthrobacter sp. SDR-2R (assembly GCF_057747955.1). NCBI lineage: Bacteria > Bacillati > Actinomycetota > Actinomycetes > Micrococcales > Micrococcaceae > Arthrobacter > Arthrobacter sp. SDR-2R. The sequence continues at coordinate 2,161,459 of NZ_CM173231.1, read as the reverse complement.
CATCAGGGAAAGGCAATCAGGATTCTTCTCGCGGAGTGACCAAGGTCGGCACGAGGTGTGCCGGTCTTAAAAAGTTCCACAATGAGGAGAAATAAATGGCACAGGGAACCGTCAAGTGGTTCAACGCTGAAAAGGGCTTCGGCTTCATCACCCCGGATGACTCCGATGGCGATGTCTTCGTTCACTACTCCGAAATCCAGACCGGCGGCTTCAAGACCCTCGACGAGAACCAGCGCGTTCAGTTCGAAATCGGCCAGGGCGCCAAGGGTCCCCAGGCTACCGGCGTAACGCTGGTCTAGTACCGCCCGGCCGCTTCCCGCGGCTGTCAGCGAACCAAATGGTCCCCGGCAGGATTGCCGGGGACCATTTTTTATGCCGGCGTTGCTGCCGCCTCAGGTCACCAGTTTGCGCACCAGCCGGGCGCCCTGCGCCAGGGAAAGACCGGGGAGGTAGGCGCGGGTCAGCGCCCTGCCGATGGCGGGCAGGTGCAACGGATCCTGGTAGTACAGGTAAAGCGCCCGGTACTCCGGCTTGAACCGGGACTTGAAGGCCGCCAGGGAGCGGAAGCCGTAGACCGGCTCAAGCGCGTGGCCCACCAGGTCCAGGATCCTGACCAGGTTCTGCGCGCCCTCATCGGGGGCGCCCTCCTGTTGCCCTGCGTCCTCGCCCCCGCCGGGGCCCCCGGCGCCTGTTCCCTCAGCGCCCGTTCCCTCCGCGCCTGTTCCTGTTCCCCGCTCCGGCTGGGCATCGGGACGGCTGGCCAGCGGCGAACCCGACAGGGAGATCACGTCCACGGAATCCCGCAACTCCAGTACGGCGGAGGCAATCAGGAATTCCATCACCCCCGGAAATCCTTCACTGCCGCGGCGCATGACATCCAGGGTCCTGCTTACCAGCCGCCCGCCGTCGTACACGGGCAACCAGCTGGTCACGCCGTGGACCACGCCGTGGCCGTCCACGGCCAGGCAGCACAGGACCTCCTCGTCGTCGAGCTCGTCCACTCCCCCCAGCGTGAAGCCCATTTCCGGAACGGACTTGCCGGCCGCCCATTCCTCGGACACTTCGTTCAGCCTTAGCCGGAGCGTTGCGGGCAGCGAATGGTAGGAGCCCCAGACGGCATGGACGCCCAGCTTCGCGGCGCGGTTCAGGGCGGTCCTGACGTTCTGCCATTCCTTGCCTTTGAACTCAAGCTCGTTCAGCGCCAGCCGGGTCTCCTGGGCCACGGCCACGCGGGAGAAGCCGCGTTCCCTCAGTACCGGCCACATGGTGTCGTCGCAGGAATACAGCGCCGGTATCAGGGCCTGGCTGCGGCAGTAGTCCAGGAAGCCTTCGGTGACCCGCTGCTCGGCCTTGCGGTCACCGAATGCACCGCCCAAGGTCAGGGCCACGGTCCCATGCTGCTGGAAGGCCATGCCGCCTGCGCCGTCCGGGCTGAACCAGTACGTGTTGGGCTCCCACAGTGCCATCCAGGACAAGGGTCCGCCGCCCTGGTGGAGCAGTTCCCGGGCGCGGCTGCGGTCCTGCCGTCCGAAGTGGAGGCCGTGGTGCCGGCCCACCAGCACCCACAACACCGCCGCCAGGGCCACGAGCCAGAACACCGGTCCCGAGTAGGCGAACAGCAGTGCTTCGGCACTGTCGCGTTCCGGGAAGACCCGGCGGAAATTCTGCGGAATGGGCACCGGGACGTACTGCCGGGCCAACTCGGCGAAAAGGCCCAGCAAGCCGCCGTCACGGGACAGTCCGCCGGACCAGAACCAGGCCACGGTATATGAGCTGGCCAGCACCAGCCAGGTTCCGCAGACCACCGCAGCGAGCGTCCGCCGGGCGCCCGGACGCGTCTGCACGCGGAACTGCCGCCGGTTCAGCCACAGGACCACTGCCAGCAGCAGCGGAACCACCACGAGCGGCAGCACATGTGCGAAGGCCGAGGACAGCGGCGTTGCATGCGTGCCCTGCAGGCGTGAGGGAACAAGGGCGAACAGTGCCAGGTAGACCGCGGCGAGGGCCGTGACAGCCAACTGGATGGCCAGCGCGATGTTCAGGGCCAGCCGGCGGCCCCGGCGCATGCCGTCCGCGCAGATCAGCAGCAGGAGGACCGGCACCACGGCCAGCGCCAGGCCGAACGGGCCGGCAAATCCTGCCCTGCCCGTTTCCAGGCAAGTGGCGTCAACGGTGGCGCCGCAGTTGAAGATCAGTTGGTTCAGCGTGGGCATCGGGCTCAGGACGACGTCCCGGAGCAAAGCCAGCGGGCCGGTTGGCGCACGCGTGATTCCGGTCAGGATGGGACCCACCGCGAACACGGCAACGGTCAGGGCCAGGAGGTTCCTGGTTTCCCGGCCCGTTGACCGGTGACGGTGAAGCCGCCCCTGGTCCCCCTGGATCCACCAGCCTGCAAGGAGGCCAAGGAGGGCGCCGATGAGGCCAATGACGGTTTCGGCGTGCCCCACGTACAGGACCAGCAGCAGGGAAATGGACAGCACCACGGTGCGCAGCCGGCGCTGCCACAGCAGCGTGATCCGGGCACTGGCCGCAAGACCGGCAATAAGCACCGGGGCATACGGACCGATGAGCCTGTCATCCACCATCCGGTCCAGCCAGCCGTCGCCCACATACACGGCCAGCTGGGTTACCAGGAGGAACACCGTGACGGCCGCGAATTGCCCGCCAAAGAACAGTCCGACGGCGGCCCGCCGGCCAAGCTTGCGCTCCGCCAGGCCCAGCAGCAGCACGATCATCAGCGACGCGGCAAGGTAGGCGAGCGGGTTGGTGGCGAAGAAGGCGCTGGTGAACAGCGTCCACCACTGCCCGCTGCGCAGGCCGGGGCCGCTGACCGAGGCCAGGCCCAGGAGCTGCTCCGGCGGCCCGTCAAGGAAGCTTCCGGTCAGGGCAGCGGCTGCAAGGAAGGCAACCAGCACGCCCAGGGTGAAGGGCATGGATTTCAGCGTGAGCAGCGCCTGCTGGACTGCCGGACGTCCGACGGCGGCCCACATCAGGGCGGCCGTGCGTTCCGGTTTCCTGGTACTCACCACTGCAGCCCCCACTGGCTGCCAAGGAACTGCAGCGCATCCGCGAACCGCTTGGAGGACGTATCCCAGGAGTGGCCCGTGTGCTCCACCTCGTGTGCCTGCACGGTGAAGCCGGCGGCCTCTGCCGCAGCCGCCAGCGTGTGGAGGTTGCCCACGAACTCGGGATCGTTCTGGCCTGCAGTGAGGTACATGCCGCTGGACTCAAACCGTTGGTGTTTCATGATCTCCAGTGGAGTCTGCTTGGTGAATTCATCTGGGTTTCCGGGAAATGCTGCGTCTATGGTCTTCTGCCGCTCCTTGGCAATGGCAGGTTCGGCCTCGCTGGAGAAGGCGAGCACGTCGGCGTAGACGTCGGGATGCCGGGTTCCCATCTGCACGGCGCACGTGCCGCCGAAGGAGAAGCCACCCACAGCCCAGTGGCTGTGGTTGGTATCCACCGCCAGGGTGGAACTGATCCACTGAGGTACATCCTGTGAGAGATAGGTGTCCGCGTTGGCAATGCGGCTGTCCATGCACATGGTGTTGGCGGACTGCGACCCGTTGGGATCCGGAATGACCACCACCGGGGACACTCCGCCGTGTGCCGCGGCAAAGGAATCCATGTGGCCGCGGATTGCGCCGCCGGTGAGCCAGTCCGCCGGCCCGCCCGGCTGTCCGGCCACCAGAACCAGTACCGGCAATGCGGGCCGGTTCGCCGCAAAGTAGGCCGGCGGAAGGTAGATGTAGGCCTCACGCGTGTTCATCCCGGACTGCGTTCCAGGGATCGCGGACTTCCGCAGGACGCCCCCGTCCGGCAGCTCCCCTTCCGGCTTCCACCCCTGGAGGGGTACGCCGTCGGACGCGCCCGGACGGCGCATAAGGTCCTGTTCAAGGGCCGGTATCCGGGCCAGGGCCGTACCCAGCAGATCGCTCACGGTCCTGTTGAGGCCAAAGTACGCGTTGACTTGGATCGCCGAGAGCAGCACCACCAGCAGTGCGGCGAGGATCCCTCCCCCGCGTCCGCCCCAGCTGCTCCGGGGCAGCCGGAGAAGGCCCAGGAGAAGAGCCGCAACACCGGGCACAATCCACAGCAGGACGGGGTCCGGCAGGTCCTCGGGGAAGGTGGAGAAGATGTTGATGAGCGCCCAGTGCACCGTACCCACCAGCGCAAAGGCGGCTGCCGCGGCGGTGAGGATGCGGACCGCCCACGCCCGGGCGCGGTGCCCCGGCGTCATGGAGGCGCGCCAGGGTGGCACCAGGAGATAGGCGGCGCCGCCCATTCCCAATACCAGGACGGTCCCATACAGTGGACCGTCCGTGAGCCGGATGTCTGAAAGCCAATCCACGTCGGCTAGCGCCAGGTCCCCACGCCTATCACCGGACCTGCCTCAAGCCAGGATGAAAGACCCGTATATGCGTCGAACTTCATGGCAAGGTGCAGGTCCTGCCCCTCATACCGGAGTTCAACGATCACCACGTCCGGTTGGACCTTGACGGCTTCCGCCTCCGTGGGTTTCCGGCGGCCCAGCAGCTCCAGCGAACTGCGCTTGAACGTGTATTTGGGACGCACGCTCAAGGAGATGAGCCTGAACCATTCAAGGTCGTTGTCCTGATAACGACAAACCCCCATCTGCCAGCTGTTTCCAGCAACGCAAATGGAGGCGTCCACCGTGCCGAGGGCACGCCGCAGGTTGAAGCGGCGCACCCCCGAAAGGCACAGTGCAATGATCAGCAATCCGAAGGCGATTGCCAGTGCGATGAACGGAATACCCGGTGCGTCCATCAAGGTCGTGCTAGCGGATCCCAGCGGTAGCCGAGCCGCCCAGCTGGGCGTTGTCAGCAACGATAACCACGCGGTTGTTGTCGACCGAGAAGAACCCGCCGTCGACGTCTACCGCAATACGGTCCCCGGACACCGGCTGGATGGCCAGTTCACCCTCGGCCAGGATCGCCAGCAGGGGCGAGTGGCCGGGCAGGATTCCGATTTCACCATCGCTGGTGCGGGCCTTGACCATCTTGGCCGCTCCGGACCACACGAAGTGGTCCGCTGCGACAATCTCAACCTCAAGCTCAGCCATATTACTTGGTCTGTTCCTGGATCTTGGCCCACTGGCGCTCGACGTCGTCGAGGCCGCCGACGTTGAAGAACGCCTGCTCCGCGACGTGGTCCAGCTCGCCGTCGCAGATGGCCGAGAAGCCTTCAACGGTGTCCTTGATGGAAACCGTGGAGCCCTCAACGCCGGTGAACTGCTTGGCGGTGTAGGTGTTCTGCGAGAGGAACTGCTGGATGCGGCGTGCACGGGAGACAACGATCTTGTCCTCTTCGGAGAGTTCATCGACACCGAGGATGGCGATGATGTCCTGGAGTTCCTTGTTCTTCTGCAGGATCTGCTTCACGCGGACTGCCGTGTTGTAGTGGTCCTTGCCGATGTACTGGGGATCCAGGATGCGGGACGTGGACGTCAGCGGGTCAACGGCCGGGTACAGACCACGGGAGGCGATTTCACGGGAAAGTTCCGTGGTCGCGTCGAGGTGTGCGAAGGTCGTGGCCGGAGCCGGGTCGGTGTAGTCATCTGCGGGGACGTAGATGGCCTGCATCGAGGTGATGGAGTGGCCCTTCGTGGAGGTGATGCGCTCCTGAAGGAGGCCCATCTCATCCGCCAGGTTGGGCTGGTAGCCCACGGCGGAAGGCATGCGGCCCAGCAGGGTCGATACCTCGGAGCCGGCCTGGGTGAAGCGGAAGATGTTGTCGATGAAGAGCAGCACGTCCTGGTTCTGCACATCGCGGAAGTACTCCGCCATGGTCAGCGCGGACAGGGCCACACGCAGACGCGTTCCCGGCGGCTCGTCCATCTGGCCGAATACAAGGGCAGTGTCCTTGAGGACCCCTGCCTCTTCCATTTCAACCCAGAGGTCGTTGCCCTCACGGGTACGCTCGCCAACACCGGCGAAGACCGAGGTACCACCGAAGTTGCGGGCAACACGGGTGATCATTTCCTGGATCAGCACGGTCTTGCCCACGCCGGCGCCGCCGAAGAGGCCGATCTTTCCACCCTTGATGTATGGGGTGAGGAGGTCGATGACCTTGATGCCGGTTTCCAGCATCTCGGTGGAACCTTCGAGGGAGGCGAAGCTGGGGGCCTTGCGGTGGATTGGCCAGCGCTCGGTGATCTCCAGTTCCGACTCGGCAACGTCCAGGGGCTGGCCCAGCACGTTGAAGATGTGTCCCTTGACGCCGTCACCGACGGGAACGGAGATCGGGGCGCCGGTGTCCACCACGGACGTGCCGCGGACGAGTCCATCGGTGGCCTGGAGGGAGATGGCGCGGACGAGGTTGTCACCCAGGTGCAGCGCAACTTCGAAGGTGATGGTCTTGGTTTCACCGTTGAGAGTGATCTCGGTGGTGAGGGCGTTGTAAATCGACGGGATTGCGTCAGCCGGGAATTCGACGTCGACAACCGGGCCGATTACGCGCGCAATACGGCCGGTTGCACCGGACGTTGCGGCTACGTGTTCGGTAGCAGTGGCAGTCATCTCTCTCACTTCATTCAGTAGATGGCGTGGGGTTAAGTCTATCTGTGGTGGTGCTGGTTACGCGGGAACCGAGGTGGTGGAGGCTAGGACGCAAGAGCGTCGGCACCGGCAACAATCTCGGAGAGTTCCTGCGTGATCTCGGCCTGGCGGGCCGTGTTGCGCAGACGCGTGTACTTCTTGATCAGGTCTGTCGCGTTGTCGCCTGCGGACTTCATCGCCCGCTGGCGGGCGGCGAGCTCGGAAGCTGCTGCCTGCAGCATGGCTGCGAAGATACGGGATTCGATGTAGCGCGGCAGCAGCGCGTCAAGAACCCGCTCGGCTTCCGGCTCAAACTCGTACAGCGGCAAGAGGTCCGATTCAGATGCAGCCTGTTCTTCCACAACTTCAAGCGGGAGCAGCCGGATGACCGTCGGCTCCTGGGTGACCATGGACTTGAAGCGGGTGTAGACGACGTGGATTTCCTCTACGCCGCCCTCTTCGAACTCCGTTGCGAATTCCGACAGCAGAGCTTCGCCGATCTCACGTGCGGTCGCGAACTCGGGCGCGTCGGTCCCCCCGGTCCAGACCCGCGCATACTCGCGGTTCCGGAAATCGAAGTAGGCCTGGGCCTTGCGTCCGACGACGTAGGTCTTGACTTCCTTGCCTTCTTCGTGAAGAAGCTCGACGAGGCCTTCCGCCTGCTTCAGCACGCTGGCGGAGTAAGAACCGGCCAGGCCGCGGTCCGAGGTGATTACCAGGACGGCGGCACGGCGGATCTGCTCCGGCTCGGTGGTCAGCGGGTGGTCGATCTCGCTCTGGCTGGCGACAGCAGAAACGGCGCGCGTAATCGCGTTCGCGTAAGGCAGTGAAGCTGCTACGCGCGCACGGGCCTTGCCGATGCGCGAGGTAGCGATCAGTTCCATCGCCTTGAAGATCTTGCGCATCGACGTGGTCGAGCTGATCTTCTGGCGGTAGACCCGGATCTGGGCTCCCATACTTATCCTTTCCTAGCGTTCCCTGCAGCGGGTGCGCCGGACCCGTGGGCCCGGCACACCCGGTCAGTGGAACTAGCGCTTCTGCCTGACGATTTTTTCCTGGTCAACCTGGGCCTCGTCGATGGGGGCGTGCTCTTCATGCCCGGCACCAACCAGCAGGTTGTCGCCCTCGCCGAAGAACCCCTTCTTGAAGTCGACAATCGAGGACTTCAGGGCCGCAACGGTGTCGTCGTCCAGCACGTTGGTCTGGGCCAGCGTGGTCAGGATCGAGGACTTGTGGCGCAGGTGCTCCAAGAACTCCGACTCAAAGCGGCTGATGTCTTCAACCGGAACGTCGTCCAGGTAGCCGTTGGTGCCGGCCCAGATGGACACAACCTGGTCCTCGACCGGGAACGGTGAGTACTGGCCCTGCTTCAGCAGTTCCATCAGGCGTGCACCACGGGTCAACTGCTGGCGGGATGCTGCGTCCAGGTCGGATGCGAACATCGCGAAGGCCTGCATATCGCGGTACTGGGCCAGGTCCAGCTTCAAGGTGCCGGATACCTTCTTCATGGATTTCACCTGGGCGGCACCGCCAACGCGGGACACCGAGACACCCACGTCAACAGCGGGACGCTGGTTGGCGTTGAAGAGGTCCGACTGCAGGAAGATCTGGCCGTCGGTGATGGAGATGACGTTGGTCGGGATGTAGGCGGACACGTCGTTCGCCTTCGTCTCGATCAGCGGCAGGCCCGTCATGGAACCGGCACCGAGCTCGTCGGAAAGCTTCGCACAACGCTCCAGCAGGCGGGAGTGCAGGTAGAAGACGTCGCCCGGGTAGGCTTCGCGTCCCGGCGGACGGCGGAGCAGCAGCGACACGGCGCGGTAGGCTTCGGCCTGCTTGGACAGGTCATCGAACACGATGAGGACGTGCTTGCCACCGTACATCCAGTGCTGGCCAATGGCCGAGCCTGCATACGGTGCCAGGTACTTGAAGCCTGCGGGGTCCGAAGCGGGAGAAGCCACAATGGTGGTGTATTCCAGCGCACCGTTGTCCTCGAGCGTCTGGCGGATGGCGGCGATGGTGGACGCCTTCTGCCCGATCGCCACGTAGATGCAGCGGACCTGCTTGGTCACATCGCCGGAAGCCCAGTTGGCCTTCTGGTTGATGATCGTGTCGATGGCAATGGCAGACTTGCCGGTCTGGCGGTCACCAATGATGAGCTGGCGCTGGCCGCGGCCGATCGGGATCATGGCGTCGATCGCCTTGAGGCCGGTCTGCATCGGCTCGTGCACCGACTTGCGCTGGGTCACGCCGGGAGCCTGGAGCTCCAGGGCGCGGGTGGTCTCGGCCTTGATCTCGCCGAGGTCGTCGATGGGCATGCCCAGCGGGTCGACAACGCGGCCCAGGAAGGCGTCGCCCACGGGAACGGACAGAACCTGTCCGGTGCGGTGTACTTCCTGGCCTTCTTCGATGCCGGTGAAGTCACCGAGGATGATGACGCCGATTTCGCGGACGTCGAGGTTCTGGGCAAGGCCCAGGGTGCCGTCCTCAAAGCGCAGCAGCTCGTTCGCCATGACCGAGGGAAGGCCCTCAACACGGGCGATGCCGTCACCAGCGGTGGTTACGCGGCCGACCTCTACGCGCTCTGCGTTTCCGGGTTCGTAGGACGCCGCGAACTCGTTCAGCGCATTACGGACGTCGTCGGCGTTGATGGTCAATTCGGCCATCTGCAGTCCCTGCTCTCCTGTTTGTGATCACCGCAAGCGGTGACCGGGGTTTCTATCAGTTAGGTTGTGCTTGTCCGGCTAGCCGGCCAGCTGGCGCTGCAGCTCGCCCAGCTTGGTGAGGACCGAAGCGTCAAGCACTTCGTCACCAACCTGGACGCGGATGCCGCCAATGAGTGCCGGGTCAACATTGAGGTTGACCTTCAGTTCCCGCCCGTACATGGCATTCAGGCCAGCCTGCAGGCGGGCAAGCTGCGTCTGCGTCAAAGGACGGGTCACGCTGACCGTTGCAATCCAGCGCTGCTGCCGCTTGGCCGCAAGCTCGGCGAACCGCTGCACCAGCCGGGTGGGCTTGATGCCGCGGGGCTGGGTTACAGCCTGGACAATGAGGACTTTCGCTTCCTCACTGGCGCCGGGCACAAGCTTCTCCGCAAGTACAACCTTGGCTGCACCGCTGGCCTGTGGTTCGGACAGAGCACGTTGTACCTCATGGCTGGAGGCAACAGCCTGGTTGAAGGAGAACAGGTCGTTCTCCAGCTCTTCCAGGCCAGTGATTCCGGAGGCAGAAACGGCCGACTTGTTTTCAGCAACGGAAATGACCACCGTTGCGGCAAGAGTCTCGAGTGCATCGCCGATATCACGGGCGTTTGCCCAGCGTGAGCTGGCCAGTCCGCCTGCAATGTCTGCAGCATCAGCGGAGACTTTCCCGCCAACCAGCTGCTTGACCAGCGCCGACTTTTCGTCACCGTTGCGGGACGGGTCAGTCAGGGCGCGGCGCAAGCCAGCCGAGCTGTCCACCATTCCCAGAATTCCGAAGAGTTCCTTTGCCAGCTGCAGCGACGCGGTGGGAAGCTTTGCTTCCAACTCTGCCAGCGCTGTTGCCAGCGATTCGCTCGATACGCCTGCCATTACTTAGCTGCACCTGCGTTCTGGGACTCCAGATCTGCCAGGAAGCGGTCCACAACCCGCGCTGCACGCTCATCATCGTTGAGCGATTCGCCCACGATGCGGCCTGCCAGGGTGGTGGCCAGGGTGCCTACCTCAGAGCGCAGGGACACAACGGCCGCCTGGCGCTCGGATTCGATCTGTGCGTGGGCCTGCGCGGTGATGCGGGCAGACTCTGCTGCCGCCTTCTCCTTGAGATCCGCGAGGATCTGGGCACCTTCGGCGCGGGCTTCCTCACGGATGCGGTTGGCTTCGGTGCGGGCGTCGGTCAGCTGCTGCTTGTACTCTTCGAGTGCAGCAGACGCCTCAGCCTGGGCCTTTTCAGCCTTGGCGATACCGCCTTCGATGGCCTCGGCACGCTCTGCGAAGGTCTTCTCGAACATCGGGACAACAAACTTGACCACGATGAAGAAGAGGATGGCAAAGCCCACGAAGACAACCAGCATTTCCCAGGCATTGGGAATAAGTGGGTTGACGTCGCCTTCAGCGGCGGCTGAGATGATCAGCTGATGCATATTTCACCCGTCCTTATCTACTCGGTTCTGAATGTTCGCTGAAGTTCTGAAGGTTTACTTGAGAACGAAAGCGAAGACCAGGCCCAGGATGGCGAGTGCTTCGGTCAGCGCCAGGCCAAGGAATGCGATCGGCTGCAGGACGCGCTGGGCTTCCGGCTGACGTGCAACGCCGTTGATGTAGGCAGCGAACACGAGACCCACACCGATACCACCGCCGATAGCCGAGAGGCCATAGCCGATGAGGTTGAGGGAGCCGTTGATGGAGCCTTCCATTTTTTTTCCTTTCAAGATGCCACTTTGTGTGGCAGGTTGTTTGGGTTGCTTCATCCCCGCGAGGGGAAGACTGTGGTGGGCCGGCGGAGCGTCGCTCCCGGCAGGGTGCCTAGTGGCTGTCGGCGTGAAGGGCGCCTTCGATGTAGATCGCGGTCAGCAGCGTGAAGACGTAGGCCTGCAGGACCATGATCAGGGCTTCGAGCATGTACATGGCGATGGCACCTGCCAGCACCAGGATGGACGTTCCCTTCAGCAGCACGTTCTCCTGCATGATGAGGTATTCGATGCCGGAACCGGCGATCATCACGATCAGGTGGCCGGCCAGCATGGTCGCGAACAGACGGAGGCTGTGCGTGACGGGCCGGACAACGAAGTTGGAGATGATTTCGATCGGGATGACGATCGGCAGGATGTACCACGGCACGCCCGAGGGGACGGTGGCCAGCTTGAAGTAGCGCAGGCCGTTCTTCTTCACGCCGATGGCGATCCAGGTGACATAGACCAGGCCGGCCAGCACGTACGCTCCACCCACGTGCGAGAACGTGGGGAGCTGGAACACCGGGATGGCGCCGTAGATGTTGTTGACCAGGATGAAGAAGAACAGGCTGAACAGCAGGGGGACGTACTTCATGAAGTCCCTGCCGCCGATGATGTCCTTGGCAATGCCGTTGCGGACAAAGCCGTAGGCGGCCTCTCCGGCGAACTGGAGCTTGCCGGGTACCAGCTGCTGCTTGCGTGCGGCGAGCACGAAGAAGACTGCGATAAAGACGACAGAGAGGAGGACCAGCAGCATCTGCTTGGAGAATCCTTCTGCGGCACCCCACGGCAGGATTGCCGGCAAATGCATTTCGTTAATACCAGGAGGAGTGAACTCTCCTGAATCTTGGGCCGGGAGCGCAAGCGCGATCAACGCGTTTCCTCTCTGCAGTGTCCATCATTGGGCGTTGGGCGGGGTCCGGCAGCCTGACAGCCTGCTGTTCCCCCTGTGAAATTATTTGGCACTATCTTTTCCGTCCTGGGACGGTGCGCTGGGAGCATGGCGCTCATCAGCAATTTTTCGGGAACTGGTGAGGCCGTGCATGTGGGAAAGGTAGAAACCTCCGACGGCTCCGAGCAGAGCGCCTGCGAGCACAATCCAGCGCGTTCCCCACAGATAATCCAGTCCCCACCCTATCAAACTCCAGACGATGATTCCGCCAATGATGTAGCTGAATACAGCCATTCCAGCGTTGTAGCCGCCATCGGTGGAGGCGTCGGAATCGGTTGCTGCGGAGCCGTTGGATCCGCGTTTGCCATGTGCGGCAGCCGCGGGCTTCTTCTGGTCACGCATGGGTTGCTCCCTTGTCATCTGGATCGTTGTAGATCTGGAGGCGGGCCCTGCTGAATCCGTGGATCTCAGCGGCCTGCCACAGGACGACCGCCACCACGGCGCCGATGATGAACCAGCGGCCGTGTAGCCATTCAGGGGCGCCGATGACGAACAGGACGACGGCGAAGCCAACTACCTTGATGAAATAGGTGGCTACGAACATCCCTATCGCGCCGGACGGGTTCCCGCGTCCCACGAAGTGGCCGATCAGCAGGCTGATGCCGAAGAACAGCATGACCAGCAGGCCACCGAGCACGCTGGAGACCGCGCCGCTTGCTCCGTTGAGGAGTCCGGCGGGAATGGCACACAGGGCGAGCCCCGCACCGGCGGCGATCGAGCTGCGCTTAAGCAGGTTCAGCCACAGCGAGCGGGTGGGACCGGAGGCGCCAACGTGTCCGTTGCCGGAGGCAGGTCCGGACTCGGCGTTGGAGGTCATTCGATCCCAATCGTCGGCACCACATGGCAAATGGCCAGGAGGCAGGGGGTGGAGTGGCAGCTTGGGCTGCCCCTAAATTCTACATGAGATAGAAATAATTCAGAACCGGCATTACGCCGCAGTTTCCCCGTTGCCGCGGGAAAGGTATGGCCATGCGGTCACCAGTCCCATCACCAGGGTGGCGAAGATGTCGACGGCGAGAACGACCTGCCAGGGGAAGACGGCAAAGGCCAGGCCGCCGAAGGACAGCACGGCGGTCCAGAGATACATCAGGATCACAGCGGTGCGGTGGGAGTAGCCGATGTCCAGCAGTTTGTGGTGCAGATGCCCGCGGTCGGCGGACCAGGGGGAACGCCCGCGGGCCGTGCGGCGAACCACTGCGAGGCCCAGGTCCAGCAGCGGAAGGAAGAGCACGGCGAAGGGAAGCAGGATGGGAATCACGGTGGAAATACCGTTGGCACGGTCATACAGGCCTGAGGAGATCTGTCCTGTGGACACGACGCCGGCCGAGGCCATGAGCAGCCCGATCAGCATGGCGCCCGAATCGCCCATGAAGATCTTCGACGGAAAGAAATTGTGTGGCAGGAACCCCAGGCACCCGCCTACCAGGACGGCCGTAATGAGGGTTGCCAGGTCCGAGTAGTCCAGCAGCACAGCGTTCCGGTGCACCCAGTAGGCGGTGAAGAAGAACGCCGTTCCGCCGATGATGGCCACGCCTGCAGCAAGGCCGTCCAGTCCGTCAATGAAGTTGAAGGCATTCATGGTGGTGACGATGAGTCCCGCCGTCAGCACCACGCGGAGTGTCCCGTCCTGGAGGTAGATGGGGTCGGGCACCCACGGGACGATGGTCATTTGGACACCCCAGATGGCCACGGTGAGTCCGGCGGCGCTTTGACCGATCAGCTTCACCCACCAGCGGATGTCCAGCAGGTCGTCCGCCACGCCCACCAGGACGATCACCGCTGCACCGGCGAGGACCCCCCAGGGGGAGAAATTGTTCCGGTAGATGTCCTTGACGAAAAAGGACTGGCTGGCGAGGACCAGTGCCACCATGACACCGAGGAAGATCGCAACGCCGCCAAGCCTGGAAACGGGGGTGGAATGCATGTCACGGCTGCGGATGGGCAGGTGCAGTTCAAGCCGGTGCCCCACGATGCGGGCGCCCCACGTGGCAGCGTAGGACACAATGGCAGCCACCAGCCCCATGAGCATGTACATGATCATGGGACTGGAGCCGTTTCAGGATTGGTGGTGTCGAAGCCGCTCGGCTGCCCTGGCAGCCGGTCCGTGGTCGGTGGGCTCACTGGCCGGGAATCTGTTCTTCGATAAATGAAACTTCTCCGTCGCCGAGCGCGCAGCAGGCAGTGTTCGGTGCCGTACAGGGCTGTATTACAGTGGACTCTAGTCAAAGATACTAGTGCCACCGGCACCATGGCTCCGCGCCACACGGGCGCATATCAGGCGGGGAACTCCCTGGCGGCCATGCTGAAAGGACCTCCATGACCCCCCGCATTGCGGTTGCCGCCGTGACGTTCGACCGGCCCAAGGAACTGTCTGTGCTGCTGGATTCGATCAACGCGCAGAGCCTGCGCGTGGACACCATTTGCCTGGTGGACAGTGGCACCACGCCTGCACGGGAGGTGGCCGAACAGCACCGCAATGTGGACTACGTCCGGTCCGAAGCCAACCTCGGGGGCGCGGGCGGGTTTGCGCTGGCCGCCCTCAAGGCAGTCGCCAGCGGTGCCCGCTGGATTTGGATGATGGACGACGACGCCGAGCCGGCTGATCCCGAATGCCTGGCCACGCTGCTGCGCGAGGCCGAGGCGCGCGACCTGGAGGCTGTGGTTCCCCTTGTCACGGCGCCGGGCCATCCCGACCGGCTGTCCTTTTTCTTCCGCCTGGACGGCAAGGTGACGCACGACCGGGCAGAGGTGGAGAAGCTCGGTTTCCTTCCGGACGACGGCCACTTCTTCAACGGCGCGCTGATCCGCTCGGACGTGTTCTTCAAAGTGGGCTTGCCGGATATGCGGCTGTTCATCCGCGGCGACGAGGTCGATTTCACCATCCGGCTCCGCAAGGCCGGTATACGTTTTGGGACGGTCACCACCACGGCCATCACGCATCCGCACGCCTTCACGGAAACGCAGCATGTCTACGGGGCCCGCTGGCATGTCATCGTCCCCGACTCCGCCTTCAAGCGCTATTACTACTACCGGAACCGCGGTTACCTCATCCGCCGGTACTTCCGGGTGCGCTCTTTTGTGGCCGACGCCGGCGGGTACCTGGGCTACTTCCTGCAGCGCCGCGACCTGCCGGGCTTTGTGGCCTGGGCGCGCGCCTTTGGCACGGGTCTGCGGGGCAAGGGCTTTGGCCCCCTGGAGGACCAGAAGTTCTAGCCAGCGCCCCTCTCCCGGTTTCTGACCAGCCGCGGCCGGTTCAGGCCCTGGTCCGCAGCCGGCGCGCGGCCAGGAGCCACAGCAGCACCCACGGCTCGCCCAGGACCCGGTACGCCACGCGGCGGGGATGCAGGAGCAGGCGCCAGGCCCACTCCAGCCCCATCCTGCCAAGCCACCGCGGCGCCAGCTTCTGGACCCCGGCCAACTGCTCGATGGCGCCGCCCACGGCACAATAGACGGCCGGGGGCATGTCGCGCAGCCGCCGCTGCAGCACGTCCTCCTGCAGCGGCATTCCCAGGCCAAGCAGGACCATCTGGGGCTGTTCACGGTGCAGCCATGCGACGGCGGCTTCCTCCAGGGCAGGACCCCAGCCTTCGCCGGGCAGGCCGGACACGCGGGCGCCCGGAACGATCGCCTTCAGCCGGCTGACAGCTCCGGCGTTCGCGTCCGGACCGGCACCGATCACGGCGATCCGTTCCAGCCCCCGGACCTGGTCCAGGGCCGGCAGCCAGTCGGTGGAGCCCAGCCGGTAGTCCATGACCGGGGCGTCAGCGTTGCCGGTCCTCCCCCAGAGCCACAGCACCGGCGCCCCGTCCAGGAGCACCACATCGCTTTCCTCGTAGAGGCGGCGGAACCCGGCGTCGGACAAGGCCAGCGTGACGCTGTGCAGGTTGTGGCCCAGGACGGTGCGCGTGGAACCTTCCGCTACGTAGCTGCTCAGTTCCGCAACGAGCTCAGGCACCCGCAGCGGAGTGGCATGGACGTCCAGGACGGGAATGCGTTGGCGCTCCAGCGTCATCAAGGCCGCGGGTCTCCGGCCGGCGAGGCGGGTTCCGCTGCTGTACCCGTGACCGCGGAGGAGCCGGACGCAGCAGGCGCGGACCCGGCGTCGTTCCCGTCCTCCCCTGCCGCAGGCTGCGCCGGTGCCGCTTCCTTCTCCGCCATGGGGATTTCACCCAGGCCCAGGACGCCCGGGACGTGCTCGCGCAACCGGTCCAGGCTCACTGCCCCGTTGCGCACCACGCGCAGGATGGGGCCGGTGGCATCCACGATGGTTGACGGCACGCCGGCTTCGCCTTCCAGTGGGCGCGGGCCGCCCTCCAGGTAAACCTCCACCGAGTCCGCCAGCTGTTCCCGCGCCGCTGCGGCAGTCTGCGCAGGGGCCTGGCCGGTGCGGTTGGCAGAGGAAACGGCCAGCGGGCCCGTCAGGGTCAGCAGTTCCAGGGCGACCTCGTCGGCGGGCATCCGGAGCGCCACCGTTCCCTTGGTTTCGCCCAGGTCCCAGTCAAGGGACGGCTGGGCGTGCAGGATCAGGGTCAGGCCGCCGGGCCAGAAGGCTTCTGCCAGCTTGCGGGCTTCGGCCGAAACCTCGGTGGCCAGGCCGTCCAGGGCGTTGATGCGGGGAATCAGGACAGGCGGGGGCATGGTGCGGCTGCGCCCCTTGGACACCAGCAGCATGGTGACGGCCTGCGGCGAGAACGCGTCTGCGCCGATGCCGTAGACGGTGTCCGTGGGCAGCACGACGCACTTCTTTTCGCTGATGGCGCGCTGGGCATGTTCCAGGCCGCGTGCCCGTTCGTCGTCAATGGTGCAGTCATAAGTAGTGGTCACTGGCCCATTCTTTCATTCCGTATGGCCTGGTCCGCGAGCACGGCACTTGTGGCGCGCTCCTTGCCGTTGAGGTCCAGGTGCGTCGTGATGGCTGTCCAGGATCCGGTCCTGGCAAGCATGGCGGCTATCCAGCCGGACTGGACTTCCGCGTGTTCCATGACGAAGTAGCCGCCGGGACGCAGCAGCCGGGCAGCGGAGGCGGCCGCCGCCGTCGGAAGTTCCATGCCGTCCGCTCCCCCGCCGTACAACGCCTCGGGCGGGTCGTGCAGGGCCACTTCCGGTTCGTTGGGGATAGCCTCGGCGGGGATGTAGGGCGGGTTGGAAACCACGACGTCGACTGTCCCGTTGAGTTCCGGAAAGGCGTCGCGCAGGTCCCCCAGGACCAGATTGACGCCCAACGGTGCCAGGTTTTTGGCCGCCCAGGCGTGCGCAAACGGGCTGAATTCGACGGCGTGGACCTCGGCGCCCGGTACCTCGTGCGCAATGGATCCGGCAATGGCGCCGGAACCGGTCCCCAGGTCCACGATCCGGGGCCGTTGCATGTCCTTGACGTGGTCGATGGCCAGCTGGACGACGGATTCGGTCTCCGGCCTCGGGATGAACACCCCGGGCCCCACGGCCAGTTCAAGGTAGCGGAAGTGGGCGACGCCGGTGATGTGCTGCAGCGGAGTCCTGCCGGCGCGTTCGGCCACGAGGGCTTCGTAGCCTTCCGGTGCCGGCGCATCGCCGAGCATCATGGCGCGAAGCCGGCCGAGCCCTACGTTCAGCAGGTGGTCCGCAAGCAGCTCCGCGTCCACGCGTGGGCTGGGAACGCCGGCGTCCCGCAGGATGGCGGTGGCCTCGCTGACGGCATCAGCGAGCGACTGGCCTGGCCCGAATGTCATGTCCTGTATTTCGTGTCCTGATGGTGCGCCGGGCGGACTAGTCGCCGATGGCGTCCAGCCGCGCCTGCTCGTCCATCTCGATGGCGGACTGGATGACCGGCTCCAGGTCCCCGTTCATGACCTGGTCAAGGTTGTAGGCCTTGTAGCCGGTGCGGTGGTCCGCGATCCGGTTTTCCGGGTAGTTGTAGGTGCGGATGCGCTCCGAACGGTCCATGGTGCGGATCTGCGACTTCCGCTGGGCCGAGTTCTCGGCGTCGATCTGCTCCTGCTGGTGCGCCAGGATGCGTGCCCGCAGGACGCGCATGCCGGCCTCGCGGTTCTGCAGCTGTGATTTCTCGTTCTGCATGGCCACCACAATGCCGGTGGGAAGGTGCGTGATGCGGACGGCGGAGTCGGTGGTGTTGACGGACTGCCCGCCGGGGCCCGAGGAACGGTAGACGTCGATCTTGAGGTCGTTGGGGCTGATCTCGAGTTCTTCGGGCTCGTCAACCTCGGGCAGGACCAGCACGCCGGCAGCGGAGGTGTGGATGCGGCCCTGGGATTCGGTGACGGGCACGCGCTGGACGCGGTGCACGCCACCTTCGAACTTCAGCCGTGCGTACACGCCCTCGGCGGGGTCGTTGGAGTTGCCCTTGACCGCCACCTGGACGTCCTTGTACCCGCCGAGGTCCGATTCGGTGGCGGAGATGATTTCGGTCTTCCAGCCGCGCGACTCGGCGTACCGGGTGTACATGCGCAGCAGGTCGCCGGCGAACAGCGCGGCCTCGTCGCCGCCTTCACCGCCCTTGACCTCAAGGATCACGTTGCGGGCATCGTCAGGATCCCGGGGAATCAGCAGGCGGCGCAGCTTGGCCGCGGCAGTCTCCATCGCGGCTTCGAGTTCAGGCACCTCGGCGGCGAACTCGGGGTCCTCGGACGCCATCTCCTTGGCGGTGGCAAGGTCATCACGGATGCCTTCCCACTTGTGGTAGGCCTCGACAATGCCATTGAGCTGAGCCGACCGCCGCCCCAGTTTCCGGGCAAGCCGCTGGTCAGCATAGACAGCAGGATCCCCCAGCTGCGCCTGGATGGCATCATGCTCATCAAGCAGGCCCTGTACGGACTCAAACATTTAAAACCTCTTTCGACTTGTACAAGTCTAGTTTCGCCGGGTGGCTGGTAGGACACGCCAAAGGGCGGGGCCCGCAGATTATGCGACGGCCCCGCCCCTGACTCAGCTACTTGTCGTTATCCGACTTCGCACCAAGCGTCGTCTTCTGGACCTGCATGAGGAACTCGACGTTGCTCTGGGTTTCCCGGATCTTGTTGGTGAGCAGTTCAAGGCTCTGCTGGGTCTCGAGTCCGGAGAGGACGCGGCGCAGCTTCCACATGATCTTGACTTCCTCGGGGGAAAGCAGGTTTTCCTCGCGGCGGGTGCCGGACGCGTTGACGTCCACGGCGGGGAAGATGCGCTTGTCGGCCAGCTGGCGGGACAGGCGGAGCTCCATGTTGCCGGTGCCCTTGAACTCTTCGAAGATGACCTCGTCCATCTTGGATCCGGTCTCCACGAGGGCGGTGGCCAGGATGGTCAGCGAGCCGCCGTTTTCGATGTTGCGGGCGGCACCGAAGAAGCGCTTGGGCGGGTAGAGGGCTGCGGAGTCCACACCACCGGACAGGATGCGGCCGGAGGCCGGTGCTGCCAGGTTGTAGGCGCGGCCCAGGCGGGTCATGGAGTCCAGGAGGACCACCACGTCCATGCCCATCTCCACGAGGCGCTTGGCGCGTTCGATGGAGAGTTCGGCCACGGTGGTGTGGTCGTCGGCGGGACGGTCGAAGGTGGAGGCGATGACCTCACCCTTGACGGTGCGCTGCATGTCCGTGACTTCTTCGGGACGTTCGTCCACCAGCACCATCATGAGGTGGACCTCAGGGTTGTTGGTGGTGATGGCGTTGGCGATGGACTGCAGGATGAGCGTCTTGCCGGCCTTGGGCGGCGAAACAATCAGGCCGCGCTGACCCTTGCCGATCGGGGCCACCAGGTCAATGACGCGGGGGCCGATCTTCTTGGGGTCCGTCTCGAGGCGCAGGCGCTCGGAGGGGTACAGCGGGACGAGCTTGGCGAATTCGACGCGGTCCTTGAGTTCCTCAGGCGTCTTGCCATTGACGGAAGTGACGCGGACAAGGGCGTTGAACTTCTGGCGGGCGGACTGCTGGCTGCGGTCCTCGCCGTCACGCGGTGCACGGATGGCGCCGACCACGGCGTCGCCCTTGCGCAGGTTGTACTTCTTGACCTGGGCGAGGGAGACGTAGACGTCGTTCGGGCCCGGCAGGTAGCCGGAGGTGCGGATAAACGCGTAGTTCTCCAGGACGTCCAGGATGCCGGCGACGGGCAGCAGCACGTCGTCTTCGGTGATTTCGACGTCGTCCACGTCCGGGCCCTGGTTGCGGCCACGGCGGCGGTCGTTGCGGTCGCGGAAGCGGTCGTTGCGGGAGTTGTCCCGGTCCTGGCCACCGGAGCGGTCGTTGCGGTCGTTCCGGTCGCGGCGGTTACGGCGGTTGCGGCGGCTTCCGCCGTCGCTGTCATCGTTGTCGCGGTTGTCCCGGGCACCTTCACGCTGGGCACCTTCACGCTGGCCGGCGTCGCGGCTGCCGCTGTTGTCACGGCCGCCGTCCGAGTCGCGGGAGGTGTTGTCACGGCCGCGGGTGCGGCCGCCTTCACGGCGTTCGGTGCGCTGGCCGGCGTCGCCTGCTTCGGTTGCGGGGGCTTCGGTGCGCTGCTCGGTTGAACGCTGCTCCGTTGAACGCTGCTCGGTTGAACGCTGTTCCGTGGCGGGCTGTTCTGCCGGGGTCTCGGCCGGGGCTTCCTGGACGGCGGCAGCGGCTTCGCTGCGGCGGCGGTTGCGGGTGCGCGGCTGGCGGCGCTCAGGGGCGCCTTCAGTGGCCTCCGCAGTTTCCGCAGGGGCGGCCGACGGCGCCTCGACGGTGGCGCCGGCAGGTGCGGCGGGGGTTTCCACAAGGGGAGCTTCGGTTGCCGGGGAAACCACGCCGTCACTGACGGCGCGGCGGCTGCGGCCGCGTCCACGGGCACGGGTGCCTTCCGCGGCGGGAGCTTCGGCGGCCGGGGCCTCCGGAGCGGAAGCCGGTGCAGCTGCGGCCGGGGCCACGGCGGATTCCGTAGCCTTTGCCGCAGCCTTTGCGGGGGCCTTGGCAGTGAGTGTTCCGGCACGGTGGGCGGAAATGGCCGAGACCAGGTCCCCCTTGCGCATGCGGGATCCACCCGAGATACCGAGCTGGCTGGCGAGAGCCTGCAGCTGGGCGAGCTTCAGGCCGGCAAGGCCGCTGCTCTTGGCGGTTGCGGCCGGTGATTCGGCAGCAGAAGTTGAGTGTTCCACAGCTGGCGACAGCTCAGTGGTTTCGGTCACGAAGGATCCTTCCCCCTCGACGGCGTCCAGACTGGGAGCTGGGCGCGATGATTTGATCTGGGCTGCAGTTCAGATCTGCAGCCGGGATTTCGGCCTTGCCGGTTGGATTTCGGCCAGCAGGGCCGGATACTGATTCACCTTGCACTGCGCCCATGGCGCAGCGCCGGACTGACGGTTCAGGGGCAGTTGAATGCTGCAGATTCCTGCGACAGACCAAGCAGGCGGCACCGGAATACATTCACAGTCGTAGATCAAATAGCAACTGAATGCAGGAGCAGATCAGATAGGCGGAATTACCGCCGGTGCAGTTCAACCTTAGCACCTTCAACGTCCACTGCGAGCTTCAGGACGCGCCAGCCGATGTCCGGCGTGTTCTCCGCCGTGTAGGCCTTGATGAAGGCGAGGGCCTTGCCTGCCTGGTCTTCACCGTTTGCCAGCACCAGGACGGTGGGCCCGGCACCGGAAACCACGGCCGCGTAGCCCGCTTTGCGGAGTGCGCCGATCAACGCGGCACTGGGCCGCATGGCGTCCGCGCGGTAGCTCTGGTGCAGGTAGTCCTCGGTGCCCGGCAGCAGGAATTCGGGGTTCTGCGTCAGCGCGTGGATCAGCAGCGCCGCCCGGCCGGAGTTCATGGCGGCAGCGTGGTGTCCCACAGATGCCGGCAACAGGGCGCGGGCTGCCTCGGTGGAGAGTTCGTAGTCAGGTACCGCCACGATGGGGATGACGGACGTGGCCACCGTGGCACTGGTGCTGCTGTACTGCTCACTGTCCTGCCATGACAGCGCCAGGCCGCCGAAGATGGCGGGTGCCACGTTGTCCGGATGGCCCTCCAGTTCACTGGTGAGCTGGAGGATCCAATCCTTTCCGCGCTGGTCCCCGGCCGGCACCATGGCATTTGCAGCCGAAACTGCGGCCACCACCGCTGACGCGGATGAGCCCAGCCCCCGGCCGTGCGGGTTGACGTTGTCCGCAACCACCCGCAGTCCGCCGTGCCGGTAGCCCAGCCGCTCGAAGGCCGCGTCCATGGCGCGGACCACCAGGTGGCTGGCATCCCGCGGCAAAGTGTCCGCGCCCTCGCCGCGGAGCTCAAACACGAGTTCATCCGTGTCGAGGCTTTCCACGGTGAGGGTGTCATGCAGGGCCAGAGCGAGCCCCAGGCTGTCGTAGCCCGGACCGAGGTTGGCGCTGGTGGCGGGCACCCGGACGCTGACGCGCTGCCCGGGCTCGATCAGGTGCAGTCCGACAGTGGCCTGCGAGGTGGTGTCCAAGGCTATCTTTCTTCCAGTCCCAGCTCAGCGGCGACAGTAACCACGTCATTCGGTACCTTGACGGGCTGGACTTCGCTGCCGTCTTCCGTGCGCAGGGCCCACTGGGGGTCCTTCAGGCCGTGCCCGGTGACGGTGATGACGATGGTCTTGCCGCTGGGAACCTCGCCGGCGGCGTGCTTCTTGAGCAGGCCCGCCACGCCGGCAGCGGAGCCGGGCTCCACGAACACGCCTTCCCTGGCCGACAGCCAGCGGTGGGCGTTCAGGATTTCCTCGTCGGTGACGGCATCGATGAGTCCACCGGATTCGTCACGTGCCCCTACGGCCCCGTCCCAGGAAGCGGGGTTTCCGATGCGGATGGCCGTGGCGATGGTGTCCGGCTCGGTGATCGGGTGGCCCGCCACGAACGGTGCTGCCCCGGCTGCCTGGAAGCCCCACATGGCGGGCGTCCTGGTGGCGACGGCGGGCAGGGTGCCGGCCGTGTCGGATTCGAAGGGGGCTGAATACTCCTTGTAGCCCTTCCAGTATGCCGTGATGTTGCCGGCATTGCCCACGGGCAGGACGTGGATGTCCGGTGCGTCGCCCAGGGCATCGACCACTTCGAAGGCGCCGGTCTTCTGGCCCTGGATGCGGGCAGGGTTGACGGAGTTGACCAGGAAGACGGGGTACGACTCCCCCAGCTTGCGGGCGATGTCCAGGCAGTTGTCGAAGTTGCCATCCACCTGCAGGAGGGTGGCGCCATGGGCGATCGCCTGGCTCAGCTTGCCCATGGAGATCTTGCCCTCGGGCACCAGGACGGCGCACTTCAGGCCGGCGGCGGTTGCGTAGGCAGCGGCTGAAGCGGACGTGTTGCCGGTGGACGCACACACAACGGCCTTCGCACCGGAGGCTACCGCCGCGGTCATGGCCATGGTCATGCCCCGGTCCTTGAAGGACCCGGTGGGGTTCATCCCCTCCACTTTCAGGTAGACCTCGGAACCGGTGAGTTCTGAGAGCTTCTGCGCGTGGACCAGCGGGGTGCCGCCCTCCCCCAGGGTGATCACCCGGGTGGACTCCGTCACGGGCAGACGGTCAGCGTATTCGCGGATGACGCCGCGCCATTGGTGAGCCACTTAGACTCCTTCTACCCGCAGAACGGATGTAACTGAATTGATGACGTCCAGGCCCTTTACGGCCTGGACGGTGGCTGCAAGGGCAGCCTCTGATGCGCGGTGGGTGACAATCCGCAGTTCGGCCGACTCCACGTTGGATTCCGCATCCCGGTGGATGGTCTGCCGCATGATTTCGATGGAGACGCCGTGCTCGGCGAACAGCTGGGCGATCCGGGCAAGCACACCGGGCTGGTCTGCAACATCCAGGCCGATGTAGTAGCTGGTGGTGGCCGCTTCGATGGGCAGCGCCGGGACGTGGCCGGTGGTGGTTTCCGTGCGCTGGGGTCCGCCCAGGACCAGCCGGCGGGCGGCCGACACGAGATCGCCCATAACGGCAGACGCCGTGGGGGTTCCCCCGGCGCCCTGGCCGTAGAACATCAGCTCGCCGGCGTTTTCCGCTTCGATGAACACGGCGTTGAAGGCACCGCGGACCGCGGCCAGCGGATGTTCGCGCGGCAGGAGGGTGGGGTGGACACGGACGGACACGCCTTCCTCACCATTGGCGTCGGTCAGCTTCTCCGCGATGGCCAGCAGCTTGATCACGAAGCCGGCGTCCTTCGCCGCGGCGATGTCGGCAGCGCTGACGTTGGTGATTCCCTCGCAGTGGACGTTCTCCAGGGCGAAGCGGGTGTGGAAGGAGAGCGAGGCCAGGATGGCGGCCTTGGCGGCGGCGTCGTGGCCTTCGACGTCGGCCGTGGGGTCGGCTTCCGCGTAGCCAAGGCGCTGGGCCTCGGCGAGGGCGTCCGCGAACTGGGCACCGGTGGAATCCATCTGGTCAAGGATGAAGTTGGTGGTGCCGTTGACGATGCCCAGCACCCGGGTGATCCGGTCGCCCGAGAGGCTGTCGCGGATGGGGCGGAGGATGGGAATGGCACCGGCCACGGCAGCTTCGTAGGAGAGCTGGACGTGGGCCTTGTCAGCCTCTTCGTAGAGGGTGGGGCCGTCCTGGGCCAGGAGCGCCTTGTTGCCCGTCACGACGCACGCGCCGTTGCGCAGGGCGGAGAGGATCAGGGTGCGGGCCGGTTCGATGCCGCCCATCAGTTCGATGACCAGGTCGGCGTCCTTGACCAGGGTGTCGGCGTCGGTGGTGAAGAGCTCCTGCGGCAGGTCAACGTCGCGCGGGGCGTTGACGTTGCGCACGGCGATGCCGCTGAGCTGCAGGCGGGCACCTGTCCGGGCGGCAAGGGCATCGGCGTCCTCAAGGAGGATCCGCGCAACCTGGGCCCCAACGTTGCCACAGCCCAGCAGGGCTACTTTCAGCGTTCGCATTTCCGTCATTCAGGCTCCCATGTCGCGGTTCAGCAGGTCTTCTTCGGTTTCCCCGCGGACAATCAGCCGGGAAGATCCGTCGCGCACCGCGACAACGCCCGGCCGGGCCAGATAGTTGTAGTTGCTCGAGAGGGCCCAGCAGTAGGCGCCGGTTCCCGGTACAGCAAGCAGATCACCGGCTGCCACGTCCTCGGGCAGATATACATCTCTAACAACTATGTCGCCGCTCTCGCAATGTTTGCCCACCACGCGGGACAGCTGCGGCGCCGCGCCGGACGTCCGCGAGGCCAGAACGGCCGAATAATCCGCGTCGTACAGCACTGGCCGGGCGTTATCGCTCATGCCACCGTCAACCGAAACATACCGGCGGGGATACGTAACGTTGTTGCCCGCGTCACCGTCCGCGGAAGCCGCAGGGGCATCCACGCGGACCGTCTTCACGGTGCCCACCTCGTAAAGGGTGAACGTGGTGCTGCCCACGATGGCGCGCCCGGGCTCGATGGAGATGCGGGGCGCGTCAATGCCCAGCTCGGCGCAGGTGGAACGCACGACGGCGGCCATCGCCGTGGCGATTTCAGCGGCGGGGCGCGGGGTGTCCACCGGGGTGTAGGCAATCCCGTATCCGCCCCCGAGGTCCAGTTCCGGCAGGGTGATGGAGTATTTTTCCTGCATGGCGGCCAGGAAGCGAAGGAGCTTCTCGGCGGCCAGCGCGAAACCGTCCGGTTCGAAGATCTGCGACCCAATGTGGCAGTGCAGGCCCAGCAGTTCGATGCCGGGATGGGCTGTGGCCGCCGCCACTGCTTCCTCGGCGGCCGAGATCCCGGCCTCGTCAGTGGTGTCGGCTGCCATGGAGAGGCCGAACTTCTGGTCCTCGTGGGCAGTGGCGATGAACTCGTGGGTGTGGGCGTGCACGCCGGGAGTCAGCCGAAGCATGACCTTGGCCTGTTCACCGCGGGCCTCGGCGATGGTGCCCACCCTGTGGAGTTCGGCCAGGCTGTCCACCACGATCCGGCCCAGTCCCATGTCCAGGGCCCGGTGGATTTCGCCGTCGGACTTGTTGTTGCCGTGCAGCGCGACGTCCGCGCCGGGAATTCCGGCCCGGTGGGCCACGGCGAGTTCGCCGCCCGAGGCGGTGTCCAGGCGCAGCCCTTCCTCTTCCACCCAGCGGACCACCGCGGTGCAGAGGAACGACTTTCCGGCGTAGTAGACGTCCACTCCCCCGCAAATATCGGCAAAGGCATCGTTAAAGGCGTCGCTGAATGCCCTGGCCCGGGCACGGAAGTCGTTCTCGCTCATCACGAAAAGCGGGGTGCCGTACTGCCGCTGAAGCTCGCTGACGGGGATGCCGTCAATGCTGAGTTCGCCGTCCCCGTTGCGTGCCACGTCGCGGGCCCACATCGGTTCGTGGAGGGCATTGAGGTCGTCCGGAACCGTGAGCCACTCCGGGGCAAGCGGAGAAGCCTGGGCTGCTGTGTGCGTCACCGGGTCACATCCGTTCCGGCGCCGAAACGCCCAGCAGGTCGAGTCCGTTCGCCAGCACCTGGCTGGTGGCGTCGTTGAGCCACAGACGGGTGCGGTTGAGGTCGGTCACGGGTTCGTCGCCCATGGGGGCAATGCGGCAGGCGTCGTACCAGCGGTGGTAGGCCCCGGCGATGGCCTCAAGGTGCCGTGCCACGCGGTGCGGTTCGCGCAGCTCTGCCGCCTTGGCCACGATGGACGGGTAGCTGCCCAGGTAGGACAGCAGCTCGTTTTCCGTGGCGTGGTCCAGCAGCGAGGCGTCGAACGCGGAACGGTCCACGCCCGCAGCCACGGCATTGCGTGCGGCGCCGCGCGAGCGGGCATGGGCGTACTGCACGTAGAACACCGGGTTCTCGTTGCTGTGCTTCTTCAACAGGTCCGGGTCAAGGGTCAGCGGTGAATCGGCGGGGAACCGGGCCAGCGAGTAGCGGACGGCGTCCTTGCCCAGCCACTCGATCAGGTCCTTGAGTTCGATGATGTTGCCGGCGCGCTTGGACAGCTTGGCACCGTTGACGGACACCAGCTGGCCGATCAGGACCTCGATGTTGACCTCGGGGTCGTCACCGGCAGCGGCGGCAATGGCCTTGAGCCGGTTGATGTAGCCGTGGTGGTCGGCGCCCAGGAGGTAGATCTTCTCGGTGAAGCCGCGGTCCTTTTTGGACAGGTAGTAGGCGGCGTCAGCGGCAAAGTAGGTGGGCTCGCCGTTCGCCCGGACCATCACGCGGTCCTTGTCGTCGCCAAAGTCCGTGGTCCGCAGCCAGACCGCCCCGCCGTCGTCGAACACGTGGCCCTGTTCGCGAAGGCGGGCCACGGCACTTTCAATGGCGCCGGCGTCGTGCAGTTCCTGTTCGGAGAAGAAGACGTCGAACTCGACGCCGAAGTCCGCCAGGGTGGCCTTGATGTCCTTCATCTGCGCTTCATAGGCGGCGGCGCGGATGACCGGCAGGGCCGCCACTTCAGTGAGCTCGCGGATGTCCGGGTGGGCAGTGAGCACTTCGTGGCCCAGGTCCGCGATGTACTGTCCCGGGTAGCCGCCGTCCGGCACGGGAAGGCCGTGCAGCCGGTTGTAGACGGAGGTGGCGAAGGTGTTCATCTGCGAGCCGGCGTCATTGATGTAGTACTCGGCCGTGACGTCGGCCCCGGACGCCCGCAGCACGCGGGCGATGGAATCGCCCAGAGCGGCCCAGCGGGTGTGCCCGATGTGCAGCGGCCCGGTGGGGTTTGCGGACACGAACTCCATGTTGACGGTGTGCCCGGCGAGCGCCGTGTTGGTGCCGTAGTCCCCGCCGGCCTCGACAATGACCTTTGCCAGGGCGCCGGCGGCCGCGGCGTCCACCGTGATGTTCAGGAAGCCAGGGCCGGCGATGTCGACGGCGGAGACGCCGTCGATGGTCTTCAACCGGCTGCTGAGGAGGGTGGCGAATTCGCGCGGGTTGGTACCCGCCTGCTTGGCGAGTTGGAGGGCAATGTTGGTGGCCCAGTCGCCGTGGTCCCGGTTCTTGGGCCGCTCCACGCGCACCTCAGCCGGAATGGCTGACGCCGCAAGGTCAATATCACCGGCGGCGACGGCGTCTTTGAGGCAGGCGGATATGGCGAGGGAAAGTTCTTCGGGAGTCACCCCTCTAGACTACCGGGGGCCAGTGACAGCAAAGAATTTGGCGGCCTGGGCCGCCCTTCCGGCTCCATGGACGGGTGGGCCCGGCTCCGCGGTGAACCATTCCGGCCCATCCGGCGTTGACTAGACCGTAACCACTGCCGCACGGGATTGCGCAAAGACGGCATTGCGCAAAGAGACCGGTACAGCCCCAACAGTGAAACGAGAGCCTTCATGAGACCCTCCACCCCTCAAAGCCCCGCCATATCCAGCGCCTCGCTCCGCAAGGGTATCTTCGCCGGCCTTGCAGGCCTGTCCCTCGCAGGAACCGTGGCCGGCTGTGCACCATCCACGGCGGACAGCACCCCGGGCGCTGCGGGAAGCCCGTCCACTCCTTCTGCGGGTTCTTCCGCCCTGGCCGGCAGCGGCGGCAATTACAGAGACGGCACCTACAGCGCGGACGGGAACTACGTGTCACCCAACGGCACGGAAACGGTGGGCGTTCAGCTGACGCTGGCGGCGGGAAAGGTCACGGACGTGCAGATCACCCAGCACCCGTCCAATCCGAACACCCGCAAGTTCCAGGGCCAGTTCGCCGGTGGCATCGCTGCCCAGGTGGTGGGCAGGAACATCGATGAACTGAACGTTTCCAAGGTTGCAGGCTCCTCCCTGACCAGCGGAGGCTTCAACCAGGCCGTGGACAAGATCAAGGCGGAGGCGCAGTAGGCGGTGTCCGTCACGGACTGGGATGACTTCCTGTTCCAGGGGATCGGAACCGGCTGGGACATCACCACTCCCCTGCCGTTGCCCGCGTCCCTGCGCGAACGCGTGCTTAACACGGTTGAGAAGTTCGACGCCGACTGGTCCCGTTTCCGGGCCGACTCGCTGGTGTCGGACCTGGCACGGGAGCCGGGGCGTTATCAGTTTCCGGACGAGGCTGCTCCGCTGGGCGAGCTTTACAGCCTGCTCTACCGGGTGACCGGCGGCGCCATGACGCCGCTGATTGGCGGCAGCCTGGAGCGCCTGGGGTATGACGCAGCGTATTCGCTCCGGCCGGCCGGTCCGCCGCTGCCTGCGCCGGCCTGGGAATCGGTGCTCACGTGGTCCGGAACCGTCCTGACGGCCAGCGCCCCCGTGCTGCTGGACATCGGCGCCGCAGGCAAGGGCCTGCTGGTGGACCTCCTGGCCGCGGACCTGGCGGCCGCCGGCATCGGCGCCTTCGTCATCGACGCCAGTGGCGACCTGCTGGCCCGCGGGGCAGGACCCGTCAGCGTGGCGCTTGAACACCCCTACAACCCTGCACAGGCGATTGGGACGATCTACCTGGACGGTCGCGCCCTGTGTGCGTCGGCTGCCAACCGCCGCGCCTGGGGGGACGGACTCCACCACGTCCTGGACGGGACCACCGGGCAGCCGGTGCGGACCGCCGTCGCCACCTGGGCCTTGGCGGGGACTGCCATGGTGGCCGACGCACTCGCCACGGCCCTGTTCTTTGTTCCCGGCGCCACGCTTCAGGAAAGCTTTGATTTTTCGTGGCTGACCGTCTTTTCCGACGGCAGCGCCGCCTACTCCGCCGAATTCGAAGGGATGCTGTTCTCATGAGTCCCGTGGAAACACCGCACCCCCCGGCGCCGTCCCTGGCCGGCCGGATGGGGACCGCCGTGGGCAGGTTCACCATGTACCGGGTTGTCCTAACAGTCCTGGCGGTCCTGGCCGCCTACAGCATCCTGCTCAACATCCTGGGCTGGCTGACGTTCGGTATCCCGGAAATGCTCGCGCACCTGGCGCTGTGCCTGGGCTTGACCTACGCCTCCAACCGGGCGCTGGCGGCGCTTTTCCGGGTCAACCCCCACACGGAGTCCTCCCTCATCACGGGGCTGCTGCTGTATTTCCTGTTCTGGCCGTCCCTGCAGCCGCTGGACCTGGCCGGGGTGGCACTGGCATGCGTCCTGGCCTCCGCCTCCAAATATGCCTTGGCGTGGCGCGGCCGGCACATCTTCAATCCTGCCGCCGCCGGCGCCTTCGCCACCGGCCTCACCGGGCTGAATATCGCAACGTGGTGGGCGGCAACTCCTGCCATGCTGTGGCTGCTGGTGCCGGGCGTGCTGCTGGTCCTGTACCGGACCCGCAAAGTGCTGATGGCATCCATGTTCACGCTGGTGGCCACCGCCATCATCACCCTTGAACTGCTTCGATCGGGCATGACGGCGGGCATGGGCATCTACCAGGCCCTGGCGCAGCGGCCGGTCCTGTTCTTCGTGGGATTCATGCTGACCGAGCCCCTGACCCTGCCGCCCCGCCGCAGGCACCAGCTGGCGCTGGCCGCCGTGGTGGGAGTGCTCTTCGCCGTCCCCTGGAACCTGGGCCTGTTCGCCAACTCGCCCGAGGCAGCCCTGCTGGCAGGCAACCTGCTGGCCTTCCTGGCAGGGCAGCGCGGGGCCGTGAAGCTCCGGTTCACCGGCACCCGGCAGCTGACGCCCGCCACCACCGAGTTCACGTTCAACCCGGCCCGGCCGGTGCGCTTCCTTCCGGGCCAGTACATGGAACTGGACCTGCCGCACGCCAGGCCGGACGGCAAGGGCCGACGCCGGGTGTTCAGCCTGACAAGCCCACCGCGGGAGCGGCTGGTGAAGTTCGCCGTGCGGACGGCCGGTCCCTTGTCTGCGGCAAAGGAGGCGCTGCTGGCCCTGCGGCCGGGCGACGAAGTGGCAGCCACGGCGGTGGGCGGCGACTTTGTCCTGCCGCGCGATCCGCACCGGCCGGTCTTGCTCATCGCGGCGGGAATCGGCATCACGCCCTTCGTTTCATACCTGTCCTCCGGGGGCCTGCGGGAGCGGGACGCCGTGCTCCTGCTCCTGGCCCATAGCGCAGGGGAAGTGGCCTACGCGGAGGAACTCCGGGACGCCGGCATCCGGGTGCTGGTGCGGTTGGCGGACGGTTCCCGGCCGCCCTCCGGCCTGGCCTCCGCTGCCGCAAACACCGGCCCGGGAGCCCGGCTGGACGGAGGGGCCCTTGCGGCGCTCGTGCCGGACATCGCCGCCCGTGACGTCTATGTTTCGGGGTCCCCGGCAAGCGTTGCATCGCTCCGCCGGGCGGCGAAGAGCGCCGGTGCCCGCCGGGTCCGGACGGACTCCTTCGCCGGCTATTGAAACCGCTTCTTTGCCTGTCCATTCCTGGCCTTGGTGTCGGTTTTCCCTTGCGGGCCACCTTCCTGCTAAGCTCTAGGACGTCCCGCCGGGAACGGCAGGAAATACGGATTGCCCTCGTAGCTCAGGGGATAGAGCGTCTGCCTCCGGAGCAGAAGGTCGTAGGTTCGAATCCTATCGAGGGCACAGAAAACCCCCGCCGCTTCACTGAAGCGGCGGGGGTTCTTTCGTTTTCCGGCCTTTCCTGCTGCGCTGCGGAAGCCGCAGGATCAGAAATGCAGGGCAACCTCGTCAAGCGTGGCCAGGGTCAGCACGGCTTCCTCGACAGTTTCATGGTCTTCCAGCTCACGCTCGATCCGGCGCAGGACCACCGCCACTTCATGTTCGGGATGGTCCCCCTGCAGGTCCACGGCCGCAACCAGGTACAGCTTGCGGGGACCGACGAATTCCAGGTGCAGGTACGTGAGCCGCGCGATCTCGGGGTGCGCCAGCACCCGTTGCGCCATGGACCGTTCAATGTCGGGGGTGACGCCCTGGCCCACCAGGAAGCGCCTGTTGCGGTCGATCAGGACGACGGCGACGACGGCCAGCAGCACGCCGACCGCGATCGAACCGATTGCATCGGGCAACGGCGATCCGGTGACCTGGTGCAGGAACACGCCCACGAAGGCTATGACAAGGCCGATCAGCGCGGCAGCGTCCTCGGCGAAGACGGCGCGCAGGGTGGGATCGGAGCTGATGAGCACCTGCTCCATCGTGTGCCGGTCCAGCTCATGGGCCGCCTTCCTGGTCTGCCGGAAAGCCTGGACAAAGGAGATGCCTTCGAAGACGAAAGACACCGCCAGGACCACATAGGCCACCATGAAATCTGCGGCCGGCTCCGGCTCGATGATCTCCTGGATGCCATGCATGATGGACACCACCGCGCCGGCGGTAAAGAGTCCGAACGCGGCGAACATGGACCACACGTAGGCTTCACGGCCGTAGCCCATGGGATGGCTCTTGTCCCTGGGCCTGCCTGAACGGCGCTCGGCGAAGAACAGGAACACCTGGTTTCCTGTGTCCGCCCAGGAGTGGGCTGCCTCCGCTGCCATGGAGGCCGAGCCCGAAAGGACTGCGGCCACCGACTTCGCCACCGCCACGAGCGTATTGGCTACGAAGGCGATGATGACCGTGAGGAGGGTGGAGCCGGGCTTGTTGTGCTTTTCGGTGTCAGCCATGCGCCTACCGTACCCATCTGGGCCTGCTGCAGTACCCGGAAGCCAACCGAATTCGCGGCGGCCGCCTGCAGTCAATTGTCGGAGGCTCCTCTTAGGCTGAAAGCACCTAGCTGAGGGAGTACGCCATGCAAGTTCAGTTCTGTTCCATCGTTCCGCCCTACCTGTTGCGCCGGCTGGCCCAACAGGACGCACCGGGATTCTCTTCGGCGGCAAGCGCGGCCCGGAAGGCCCTTGGCCACATCGAATCATTCCAGGCAGCACGTGCACAGGCCGTCCCGGTCCTCCCGCCCGGGCTGCGCCAGGTCAAGCCGGGACCGGTGGACCGCACCATCTACGATGCCGGCGGCGAAGAAACGCTCCCGGGCAGGCTGGTCCGGGAAGAAGGCGGGCGCGCCACCGGCGACGCCGCCACCGATGAAGCCTACGACGGCCTGGGTCACACGCACCGGCTGTATGCCGACGCCTTCGGCCGGGATTCGGTTGACGGACGCGGCATGAAGCTCGATGCCACGGTGCACTTCGGCAACCTGTACGACAACGCTTTCTGGAACGGCACCCAGATGGTGTTCGGTGACGGCGACGGCGACGTCTTTGACCGGTTCACCAAGTCCCTCAGCGTTATTGGACACGAACTGGCGCACGGGGTCACCCAGTACTCGGCCGGGCTTGCGTACCGGAACCAGGCGGGCGCCCTTAATGAGTCGATGTCAGATGTCTTCGGCGCCCTCGTTGAGCAGTACGTCAAGAACCAGTCCGCCGCC
This sequence comes from Arthrobacter sp. SDR-2R, assembly GCF_057747955.1. NCBI lineage: Bacteria > Bacillati > Actinomycetota > Actinomycetes > Micrococcales > Micrococcaceae > Arthrobacter > Arthrobacter sp. SDR-2R. Next base: position 2,128,485 of record NZ_CM173231.1, on the reverse strand, counting down.
CAGGCCAGCTGGCTGATCGGTGAAGGCCTCTTTACATCCAAGGTCCAGGGGCAGGCCCTTCGGTCCATGAAGGCGCCCGGAACGGCGTACGACGACGACGTGCTGGGCAAGGACCCGCAACCCGACTCCATGGACTCGTATGTCCGGACCAGCGCAGACAACGGCGGTGTCCACATCAACTCCGGCATCCCCAACCGCGCGTTCTACCTGGTGGCGAACGCCCTCGGCGGCAATGCCTGGGAGGCGCCCGGCCGCATCTGGTACGAGACCCTTACCAGCGGTTCGATGCCGCCGGCCGCAACCTTCACCGTCTTTGCCCGCGCCACGGCACGGGCCGCCGCGGACCTGTTCGGTTCGGGGTCAAAAGAGCATGACGCCGTAACGGGGGCGTGGGAAACTGTGAAGGTCAAGGTTTAACCACCCCGGCTGACCGTCACTGGCCGCCGGGCCACAGGGAAGCCCAGGGGCCATGCCATGAAGATCAAGGTGGAACGGAGCGGCGGGATAGCTGCGGTTACGCGGGTGTGGACGGTCGATGCGCAATCGGACAGCGACCTCAGCCAATGGCAGCCCCTGGTCGAGGCCTGCCCGTGGGATTCGGTACCCAAGACGCCAAGGGCAGCTGCCGAGCAATTTGCGGAAGCCCAACCGGACAGGTTCATCTACTCGATCCGGGCAGGGCAACGCAGGGCAGCACTTCCCGAGCAGGCCGTCACCGGACCCTGGCGGATTCTTGTGGACAGCGCACGGGAAGCGGCCGAGGAACTCCGCGCCCAGGAACGCCGCGACGAGCCCGCCCCGGGCTAGGGTGCAAAGGGTGCTACCCCGCCACAGCCAGTTGGCCGCGGAAAGCGCGGCGGTATGACTGCGGGCTGGTGTCCAGGACCTTGGCGAAGTGGTGCCGCAGCAGGACAGGGTGCCCGAAGCCGGACTCCCTGGCGATTTCTTCGATGTTCAGGTCCGTGGACTCAAGGAGTTCCTGGGCCCGGAGCACCCGCTGTGAATTGAGCCAGGCGGCAGGCGTCGCTCCGGTCTCGGACCGGAAGCGCCGGGCGAACGTCCTGGCCGACAGGTGCACGCGTGCCGCCAGTTCGCTTACCGTGTGCTCGCGGTCCAGGTTCTCCACCATCCAGCGCAGCAGCTCCTCCATGGGAGCTGAGCCGCAGGCCGGCATTGGCCGGTCAATGAACTGCGCCTGGCCGCCGTCGCGGTGCGGAGGAACCACCATGTCCCTGGCGATCGCGGCAGCCACCTTGGCCCCGAGTTCGACCCGCACAAGGTGGAGGCAGGCATCGATCCCGGCGGCGGTCCCTGCGGACGTAATGATGTTGCCGTCCTGCACGTAGAGTACGTTTTCGTCCACCTGCACGCCGGGATTTTCGGCGGCCAGTTGGCCGGAGTAGTGCCAGTGCGTGGTGCAGCGGCGCCCATCCAGCAAGCCGGCGCGGGCCAAGGCAAAAGCGCCCGAGCAGATGGACATCACCCATGCCCCCCTTGCATCAGCAGCCCTCAGCGCCTCGACTACGGATTCATGCAACTCGTCGCCCCTCCCGTAGGGGGCCATGATGACCAGGTCCGCATCTTCGGTGGCTTCAAGTCCCAGGCCCACGTTGAGGGTCAGGCCTGACTTCAACCGGACGTCGCCAGGCTCCGGCGTGCAGACGCGGAAGTCGAAGGCCGGGACGCCGCTCCCCCGGCCGGATCTGTCGATGCCGAATACCTCGCAGGCAGTGCCGAACTCGAACATCGAGAAGTTGGGAACCACGATGACGGCCACTGATTTGAGCATGCTTCCATTGTGGCAGGAATTATGTCTTTTTGGGCATTTCTGCCACTTTTTCCCTGTTGCAGGATGGAGAAGCATGGAGGCATGGAAATCCTCATAAGCCTCCTCATCCTCCTGATCCTCCTCGTGGCCGCAGCAACCATTTCAGCGCTTTTGCGTGATGGCCGGGGGCACACGCCTCCTGCTGAATCCCATGAAGCCTGGTCCGCCCTGGACCTCCCAAGCATCAACTACACGCTCCGCGTTTTCTAGGGCAGAACCAAAGGCGCCGGACACCTGCCGGCAGTACAAACGGGAAGCCGGGGCTCCCGCAGTAGACTGTCTGCAGCCATGACTTTTCATATCTCCTATCCCGCCGAGCTGCCGGTTTCCGAGCGCCGCGAGGACTTGATGGCCGCGATCGCGGCCAACCAGGTGACCATCATCGCCGGCGAGACCGGCTCCGGAAAGACCACCCAGATCCCCAAGATGTGCCTGGAACTTGGCCTGGGCGAGAAGGGACTGATCGGCCACACGCAGCCCCGGCGGCTGGCAGCCCGGACCGTGGCCGAGCGCATTGCGGAAGAGCTTGGCGTGGACATCGGCCAGGAGGTGGGCTTCCAGGTCCGTTTCACCGGTGAGGTAAGCAAGGCAACCAAGGTCAAGCTGATGACCGACGGCATCCTGCTTGCCGAGATCCAGCGGGACAGACTGCTGCGCAGGTACAGCACCATCATCATTGACGAGGCACACGAACGAAGCCTCAACATCGACTTCATCCTGGGCTACCTCAAGCGGATCCTGCCGCAGCGGCCGGACCTGAAGGTGATCATCACCTCGGCCACCATCGACCCGGAACGGTTCGCCCACCACTTCGGGACCCCGGAACAACCCGCTCCCATCGTCGAAGTCTCCGGCCGGACCTATCCGGTGGAAATCCGCTACCGGCCGCTGTCCCAGCCCAAGGCCGACGACGACGACCCCTCGGACGATGAACTCGAGGAGGACCGCGATCCCCTGGATGCCGTCTGCGATGCGGTGGACGAGCTCGCGGCGGAGGCGCCCGGTGACATCCTGGTCTTCTTCTCCGGCGAGCGGGAGATCCGCGACGCCGCGGACGCACTCCAGGCCCGGATCCAGTCCAACCGAAGGCTGTCCAACACCGAGATCCTTCCCCTGTTCGCGCGCCTGAGCCTGCAGGAGCAGCACAAGGTGTTCCACCCCGGCAGCAAGCGCCGGATCGTGCTTGCCACCAACGTGGCGGAAACGTCGCTCACGGTGCCGGGCATCAAGTACGTCATCGACACGGGCACGGCCCGCATCTCCCGGTATTCGCACCGCACCAAGGTCCAGCGCCTGCCCATCGAACGCGTCTCGCAGGCATCGGCCAACCAGCGCTCCGGCCGCTGCGGCCGGGTGTCTGACGGCATCGCCATCCGGCTCTACTCGGAGGAGGACTACGAGTCCCGGCCCCGGTTCACGGATCCGGAGATCCTGCGCACCAACCTCGCCGCCGTCATCCTCCAGATGACCGCCATGGGCGTGGCAAAGGGCCCCAAGGACGTTGAGGAGTTCCCCTTTGTCGAGCCGCCGGAAACGCGGGCCATCAACGATGGCGTTACCCTCCTTCGCGAGCTCGGCGCCCTGGCTCCCCCACGCCCGCAAGACAACGGCGGTAAGCCCGGGGCAGGCGGCGGCCTCACCGCCGTCGGACAGAAACTCGCCCAGCTGCCCGTCGATCCCCGCCTGGGCCGAATGATCGTGGAGGCCGGAAAACGCGGCTGCGTCCGCGAAGTCATGGTCCTGGCGGCCGCGCTGACCATTCAGGACCCCCGCGAACGGCCCACAGACAAGCAGCAGCTGGCCGCGGAAAAGCACAACCGCTTCCGGGACGAAAACTCGGACTTCACCGGCTACCTCAACCTCTGGAACTACCTGCAGGAGAAACAGCAGGAACTGTCCTCGTCGGCCTTCCGCCGGTTGTGCCGGGCCGAATTCATCAACTACCTGCGGGTTCGCGAGTGGCAGGACCTCTTCGCGCAGTTGCGCCAGCTTGCGCGGCCGCTGGGGATCGCCCTGGACAACAAGCGCCTGGCCGATCCCGTGGGCAACCATGACGGGATCCACATCAGCCTGCTGTCCGGGCTCCTGAGCCACATCGGAATCCTGGATGAGCGCAAGCGCGAGTATGCAGGTGCCCGCGGCAGCCGGTTCGCGATCTTCCCCGGTTCCGCGCTGTTCAAGAAGTCCCCCACGTTCGTCATGGCAGCGGAGCTGGTGGAAACCAGCCGCCTGTGGGCCAGGGTGGCGGCCAAATTCGATCCCCTGTGGGCCGAGCAGGTGGCACCGGACCTGGTGAAGCGCACCTACAGTGAACCGCACTGGTCCACGCGGCAGGGCGCGGTCATGGCCTACGAAAAGGTCACCCTTTATGGCGTTCCCATCATTGCCCAGCGGCGGATTAACTACGGCAGGGTGGATCCGGTCGTGGCCCGGGAGCTGTTCATCCGGCATGCCCTGGTGGAGGGTGACTGGAAGACCCACCACAAGTTCTTCCACCGCAACCGGGCGCTCCTGCATGAGGTGGAGGAACTCGAGGCACGCATGCGCCGCCGCGACCTGTTGGTGGATGACGAGACGCTGTTCGAGTTCTATGACGCCAGGATCGGCCCCGACGTGGTTTCCGAACGGCACTTCGATAAATGGTGGAAGGATGCCCGCCGGGAGAATCCGGACCTCCTGGACTACGACAAATCGCTGCTCCTCAGTGACGACGCCGATGACCTGGATGAATCGGCCTACCCCAAGACCTGGTTGCACAAGGGCTTCGAGCTTCCGCTGACGTACGAGTTCCACCCCGTGGCTCCTGGTTCACCGCCCAACCCGTCCGACGGCGTCACGGCCGAAGTTCCCGTCCTGTTCCTCAACCAGCTGGACGATGCCCCGTTCCGCTGGCTGATCCCCGGCCAGCGCGTGGAGCTGGTGACCGCGTTGATCAAGTCGCTGCCCAAGCAGGTCCGCAAGAACTTCGTTCCTGCCCCCGATGTTGCCCGGCAGGCGGTGGCGGTCCTCGAAGCGGACTTCGATCCTGCCCGGGATGAGCTGGAGCCGTCGCTGGAACTCGCGCTGCGGCGGATCCGCGGCGCCATCATCCCACCCGGTTCCTGGAACTGGGACGCCGTGCCTGCGCACCTGCGCGTGAGTTTCAAGGTGGTGGACAGCGGCGGCAAGGTGCTGGGCGAAGGAAAGGACCTGGCCGAACTGCAGGAGAGGCTGGCTCCTGCCACCCGGCGTGCGATTGCAGACTCGCTCGGCGCCACGCCGGCCTCCACTGCGCCCGGCGCCGGCGGCAAGGCCCAGCAGCGCAGGAACGGCAAGGCGTCCGACGCCGGAGCAGCCGCACGCCCGCAGGCTGCCGGGGTGCCGGGAACCTCCGCCGCGGCCGGGTTCGTGGAGCAGGAAGGCCTGACGGAATGGAGTTTCGGCACCATCGAACGCCAGGTGAGCAGCATGGTCAAAGGCCACACCGTCACCGGGTACCCGGCCCTGGTGGACCAGGGAACCTCAGTGTCGCTGCGGGTCTTCCAGACGCAGGAGGAACAGCTCGACGCGATGCGCGGCGGCGTGATCCGCCTGCTTGCCCTGCGGGTTCCGGCGCCGGACCGCTACGTCCTGGAGCACCTGAGCAACACGGAAAAGCTGACCTTCAGCCAGAACCCGCACGGCTCGGTATCCGCCCTCATCGCGGACTGCGCGCTGGCGGCCATCGACAAGCTCACCCCCGCAGACCTTCCCTGGGACCGGAAGGCCTTTGACCAGCTGTATGAGCTGGTGCGTGCCGAACTGATCGACACCGTCTTCACGGTCACCGCCGTGGTGGAGCGCATCCTGGCCAGCACCCGCCGGATCGAGAAGCAGCTCAAGGGCACCACCAGCCTGGCCCTGATCAGCGCGCTCAACGACGTCAAGAGCCAACTGGAACAACTGGTGTATCCCGGTTTTGTGGCACGCACGGGCTACGCACAGCTCAGCCAGATGCCCCGGTACCTGGCGGCCATCGAGAAGCGGCTGGAGCGGCTGCCCGGCAACGTCCAGCGCGACGCCCTTAACATGGCTGTCGTCCAGCGGCTTGAGGACGACTACGACGATGCCGTCTCGGCGCTGCTGCCCGGACGGCGGGCAGGACGCGAGTTAACACAGGTGCGCTGGATGATCGAGGAACTTCGGGTAAGCCTGTTCGCCGTCGAGCTCGGCACCGCGTATTCAGTGTCTGAGAAGCGGATCCGCGCCGTGCTCAACAAAGCACTGGCCCCCGCCTAGCGGCGGCCAGCCACCAAGGAGAGGAATCCAATGAAGCTCACGCTTGCCCAGGGCCCGGCAGGGACAGAGATTGCAGGGCTCGGCCACGCCCAGCCCGCGCGCATCATGGACAACCATGAGCTCGAGGGCATGATGGACACCAACGACGAGTGGATCCGCCAGCGCACCGGCATCGTCACAAGGCACATCGCCGGCGAGGGCGAGACAGTGGTGGACCTCGCGGTTCCGGCGGCACGGATGGCCCTGGCCGATTCGGGCGTCGCGGCCGCGGACGTCGACCTCGTGGTGGTGGCCACCACCACGGCCGCCGAACGTTCCCCCAACACCGCGGGCCGGGTGGCCGAGGCGCTGGGCCTGGGACGGGACGGCCGGGGACCGGCCATCATGGACGTCAATACGGCCTGTTCGGGCTTTGAGTACGCCCTCGGCGTGGCCGACCAGGCCATCCGCAGTGGCAGCGCCTCCCACGCGATCGTCGTTGGCGCGGAAACCCTCTCAGCCGTGACCGACTGGACGGACCGCGCGACGGCGGTGCTCACCGCGGACGGCGCCGGCGCCGCCGTCGTGCGTCCGTCGGAGACGCCCCGCATTGGCCCGGTGGTGTGGGGGTCCGAGGGCGGCATGGCCGATGCTGTCCGGATCTCCCCGCCGTCGGGCAGGTTTTCGCAGAACGGCCGCGAGGTGCTGCGGTGGGCCCTGACCAAAGCGCCGGAGCGTGCCCGCGAGACGGTGGCCAGGGCGGGGCTGGCAATGGACGACATCCAGGTCCTTGCCGCGCACCAGGCCAACCTCCGCATCATCGAACCGCTGGCCGAGGCCCTGGGGCTGTCGGACCGGATTGTCATCACCGACGTCACCGAGTCCGGGAACACGTCCGCTGCCAGCGTGCCGCTGGGGCTGAGCAAATGGTGGCACTCCGGAAGGATCCCGGCGGACGTCCCCGCACTGCTTTTCGGCTTCGGCGGCGGCTTCACCTATGCGGGCATGGTGGCGATGACGCCGCGCCGGGACTGATCTCCCTGCCAGCCTTCCCCGCGTCCTACCTGCCGGGCACGAACTCCCCGTACCCGGCGGCCCGGAGGCCGTCGCGCAGTTTCTCCGCGTTGGCGTCGAGGACTGCGGGGTCCGGGTTCTGGTCCGCCGATCCGAAGTCGAAGTCGGCCATGCTTTGCGATGGCCACACGTGGACGTGCAGGTGGTTGATTTCGTAGCCCGCCACGATAAGGCCCGCCCGGCGTGCCCCGAAAATGTCCACCTGGACGGCACCGATGCGCCGTGCCACTTCCATGACCTTGGCCAGTGTTTCCGGCGACGCGTCCGTCCAGCGGTCCACTTCTTCGGTGGGAACCACCAGCGTGTGGCCGTCCGCGAGCGGGCCGGTGGTCAGGAACGCCGAAACGTCGTCCTCCCGCCACACAAACCGGCCCGGGATCTCACCCTTGATGATCTTCGTGAACAGTGTGCTCATGCGTCTGCCTCCTCAGCGGCTGCCTGCAGCGTGCCGGTATCCAGCACGAACCGGTAATTAACGTCTCCTGCGACCATCCGGTCGTAAGCTTCATTCAGCTGGGCAGCGGTCACCATCTCAATGTCGGCCACCACGCCGTGTTCAGCGCAGAAATCCAGCATCTCCTGGGTCTCGGCAATCCCGCCGATCAAGGACCCTGCATAGGCGATCCGGCGCCGGATCAGAGCACCCGGGTTGACCGGCGGCATCGCCTCGGAGGGCAGTCCCAGCTGGAACAATGCCCCGTCCACGCGCAGGGTGCGGAAGAAGGGGTTCAGGTCGTGCGGGGCGGCAACGGTATCGATGATGAGGTCCACCGTGCGGTCCGCGGCCGCCATCGCCTCCCCGTCCCGGGACAGGACAACCTCGTCCGCGCCAAGCTCCAGCGCGGCCGCCACCTTGGACTCTGACGTGGTGAATACCACCACCTTCGCCCCCATCGCCTTTGCAAGCTTGACGGCCATGTGGCCGAGCCCGCCCAGCCCGACGACGCCCACCACGTCCCCTTCCCCGACGTCGAAGTGCCGCAACGGGGAGAACGTGGTGACGCCGGCGCACAGCAGGGGCGCGACGGCGGCCGGGTCCAGCGACGCCGGGACACGCAGGACGTACCGGCGGTCCACCACGATGGACGAGGAATACCCGCCCTGGGTGATTGCGTCACCGTTCCGCCGGTCCTTGGCACCGTAAGTGCCGGTCATCCCGTTTTCGCAGTACTGCTCAAGGCCGTCAAGGCAACTGTCGCACTCGCGGCAGGAGTCCACCATGCAGCCCACGCCCACCCGGTCGCCTATGGCGAAGTCGGTAACGTCCGCGCCGATCCTGCTGACGGTTCCCACGATTTCGTGGCCGGGAACCAGGGGGTACGCCTGGCCGCCCCATTCTCCGCGGGTTGCGTGCACGTCGGAGTGGCAGAGCCCGCAGAACTCGATGGCGATCTCCACGTCGTCCGGCTTGGGCGCGCGCCGGGCCACGGTCAGCGGCACCAGTCCGCTCTCCCGGGAGACCGCACCCCAGGCGCCGGCAAGCGACCCGGCTTCAGCGGCGGGGGCAGCATCAGATACGGGCTCCAGAGGGTTGGAGGGGTCGTTGGGTTGGGCTGGATCTATGGGTTTTGCTAGGGGCGGTGGTACCGGGCGTCCTGGTGTCATAGTGCGACGCTACCCCCGCCGCCTGCGGAGTTTCCAGCCGGCCTTCCGCCCTCCCGGGTCTCCGTTCCGCCGCCCCCGGGTTCCGGACCCATGGCCACCGGCAGCCCGGGCCGGTTGGACCACTCCGAAAAGGAGCCTGGGTACAGGGCTGCCGGAAACCCGGCGAGTTCCAGTGCAGCCACCTCGTGGGCGGCCGTGACGCCGGACCCGCAATAGACGGCCACCGGGAGGCCTGCCACCACGCCAAGGGATTCAAACCTCCGCCGCAGCTCTTCCCGCGGCAGGAACCGCCCGGCGTCGTCCACGTTCCCCGTGGTGGGGGCGCTCACCGCTCCAGGAATGTGTCCGGCACGGGGATCAACCGGTTCGACCTCGCCCCGGTACCTCTCCCCTGCCCTGGCATCGAACAGCAGCCCATCCCTCGGCCAGGCTGCGGCAGCACCGGCGTCGACCACTGGCATCTGCCCGCTGCCCAGCTCCACGTCGCCGCGCGCGGGATGGACCGGGCCCGGTTCGAGGGGCAGGCCGGCGGCACGCCAGGCGGCCAGGCCGCCGTCGAGCAGGTACACCTCATTGAGGCCGGCATCGCGGAGCATCCACCACACCCTTGCGGCCGCCATGTTCGCGCTGTCATCGTAGGCGACCACGACGTCGCCCTTCCTGACGCCCCAGCGCCGGGCCGACTCCTGGAACTGTCCGGCGGAGGGCAGGGGGTGCCGTCCCCGGTCCGCAACCGCCGGGTCGGACAGCTCGGAGGCCAGGTCCACGAAGACGGCACCCGGCAGGTGCCCTGCGAGATAGTGTTCGTGGCCGTGCGGATCGCCCAGGACCCAGCGCACGTCCAGCAGCACCGTCCGGCGCCCGGCGCCGAGCCTGGCCTGGAGGGCGGCAACGTCCATCAACGGTTTCATCGGTGCTCCTTCTGCAGCGTGCTGACGGCGGACGCGGGGACATCCTGCCTGGACGGCCGCCGGTCCCACTCTAGACGGGGAGTTCCCGGCCCGCGGGTAGGCTGGACTGGTGACGATCGAGGGCAGCACCGGCAGGAACGATGGCGGAACGGACCGGGACTGGGCCGACCAGGCCATCCGCACCATCACCGCCGAAAACAACCGTTCCGCTGACACGCACCTGTACTCCGTGCCGCTGCCGGAACAGTGGGGCATCCAGCTGTACCTCAAGGACGAGTCCACGCACCGCTCCGGCAGCCTGAAGCACCGGCTGGCCAGGTCCCTGTTCCTGTTCGGGCTGGTCAACGGCTGGATCCGGGCGGACACCACCATCGTGGAGGCCTCAAGCGGCAGCACCGCGGTCTCGGAGGCCTACTTCGCCCAGTTGCTGGGTTTGCCCTTTGTCGCCGTGATGGCCCGCACCACCAGCCCGGAAAAGATCGCGCTGATCGAAAAGTTCGGCGGCTCCTGCCTGCTGGTGGAGAACGCCACGGATGTGTATTCGACAGCCGAAGAAGTAGCCGCCACCTGCAACGGGCATTACATGGACCAGTTCACGTTCGCGGAGCGGGCCACCGACTGGCGCGGGAACAACAACATCGCCGAATCGATCTTCGGGCAGCTCAGCCTGGAGCCGCATCCGGTGCCGGAGTGGATCGTGGTTGGCGCCGGTACGGGCGGAACCAGCGCCACGATCGGCCGGTATCTGCGCTACCACAGCCATCCCACACGGTTGCTGGTGGTGGACCCGGAGAACTCGGCCTTCTATCCAGGCTGGCTGGGGGAAACAGCCGAACGGCCCACCGGCCTGCCCTCGCGCATCGAAGGCATTGGCCGGGCCCGGATGGAGCCGAGCTTCATCCCTACGGTGATCGACCGGATGGTCCAGGTGCCGGATGCCGCCTCGGTGGCAGCAATGCGGCACCTGAACTCATTCGCCGGCCTGCATGCAGGTCCCTCCACCGGAACCAACCTGTGGGGAGTCTGGCAGACGGTGGCCCAGATGCTGTCCGAAGGCCGCAAGGGCAGCATCGTGTCGTTGATGTGCGACGGCGGCGAACGGTATGCGGGCAACTACTGGAACCAGGACTGGCTGGCTTCCCAGGGGCTGGATCCGGCGCCCTACGAGGCCGTGATTTCGCGCTTCCTGGACACCGGGGAGTGGACCGGCGCGCCGGCCTAAACCTCCACGGACTCGCGGGCGGCCAGGTGCCTGTATTCGGTGCCGTACTTGGCGCCGATCCGCTTGACATGGCCTTCAACGATGCCCAGGCCGTTGTCGTTGAGCAGGCCGTCATGGATCTGGAAGGCGCGCGGCGCCCGCACACCGATGACGAAGTCAACAACCTCGGCGGACTTGCTCCACGGCGCGTGCAGCGGGACCAGGAGCGTCTGGACCTGGATTCCGTCCGGGATGATGAACGAGTCCCCCGGGTGGTACACGTTTCCGTCCACCAGGAAACCGATGTTGGCAACCACCGGGATCTGCGGGTGTATCAGGGCGTGCTGGCCGCCGAAGCTGCGGATGTCGAAGCCGGCGGCCTGGAAGGATTGGCCGGGTTCCACCGTATGGATGCGGTCTGCCGCGGCGGCAGCTTCCCGGCGCAGTTGCCCGGCCACGCCCCCGGGGGCATACAGCGCCAGGCCCGGGTCTCCTTCGAGGGCGGCGACCACGGCCTTGGTGTCAAGATGGTCTGCGTGTTCGTGGGTCACCAGGACTGCCTGGGCCCCTGACAACGCCTCGGCTGATTCGGAGAAGGTGCCGGGGTCCAGGACCAGGATGCGGCCTTCCTTCTCGAGCCGGATACAGGCGTGGGTGTACTTGGTCAGCTTCATAGCGCCAGCCTAGGGTCCGCCCCGGAAGCCTGTCCACGGACCCTGTCCTGCACTCCGGCCCATGAAGCTCCGGCTGGTAATCTTGGTGTTTGCCCCCCACGGAAGCGAGTTCGTCCATGCCGATCGGCGTCAAGGCTGATTCCGCCGCCCCATCCCCGGCAGGAGGCGGCAGGGAACAGCGCGTTACCAAGCAGCGCAAGGCCGTCAGTGCGGCCCTGGACCACCTGGACGACTTCGTCAGCACGCAGGAGCTGTACCGCATCCTGCAGAACCAGGGCGTGTCCGTGTCATTGGCCACTGCCTACCGGATCCTGCAGTCACTGGCCGATGAGGGACTGGTAGATGTGCTGCGCAATGGCGACGGCGAGGCCGTGTACCGCCGCTGTGCGGTGACCGCGCATCACCACCACCTGCTGTGCAGGAACTGCGGAAAGGCCGTGGAGGTGGAGGCACCCGCCGTCGAAACGTGGGCGGTGCGCACGGCCGCCGATCATGGGTTTACCGAGGTGGACCATACCGTGGAGATTTTCGGCCTGTGCCCTGACTGCACCGCCCTTAAGGCTGCCGGGAAGCTGTAAGGACCCGCCCGTTGATGCCGCGCGCGGCGCGCCCGGAGCTGATGGCGCGGCACGCCACGTAGATCAGGAACGACAACGTGGTGACGTAGGGGCTGATGGGGATCCGTCCGCCCAGTGCCAGCAGGATTCCGCCCACCGTTGCGGTGACAGCAAAAACGACGCTCAGGACCACCGCCGCAACCGGCGACGACGTGACCCGCAGTGCCGCGGCCGCCGGCGTAATCAGCAGCGCAAGCACCAGCAGGGCGCCGACCACCTGGATGGACAAGGCCACACTGACGCCCAGGAGGACCATGAAGACGAGGGCCAGCGTGCGGACCGGGACTCCCCGCGCCTCGGCGAGTTCGGGATCCACGCTGGCGAAGGTGAGCGGCCGCCAGATGGCCACCAGCACCAGCATCACCACGACAGCGGTCCCGGCGAGGGCCTGGAGCTGGACGGTGTCCACGGAAACGATTTGCCCGGTGAGGAGCCCGAACTTGTTTGCGGCCCGGCCCTGGTACAGGGACAGGAACAGGATTCCGAGTCCCAGGCCGAACGGCATGATCACGCCGATGGTTGAGTTCTTGTCCCTGGCCCGGACACCCATCAGGCCCAGCAGCAGCGCTGCCGCCACCGATCCTATGAGCGAGCCAAAAACCACGTCCGCACCGACCAGCAGGGCGAAGGCGGCGCCGGCGAAGGAAAGTTCGGAGATGCCGTGGACCGCGAAAGCGAGGTCCCGCTTCATGACGAACGTGCCCACGAGGCCGCCAAGGAGCCCCAGGATGGCGCCCGCCCAGATTGAGTTCTGGACCAGGACCAGCAGTTCGCCGTAGTTGTCGAAGTTGAAGATGGCACCGAGGATGCTGTCGGCGTCCATTACGCTGTTTCCCCTGCCAGGGCGTCAGCCTCGGCGTGGTGGTGGGTGGTGGCATCGGGCAGGCCAACGACGACGATCCGGCCGTTGGCGTGGATCACCTCCACCTGGGTGCCGTAGAGGTCAGAGAGCACTTCCGTGGTCATGACCTCTTCCGGCGTCCCCACCCGGAACCGTCCCCCTGCCAGGTACAGGACCCGGTCCACGTAGTCGATGATGGGGTTGATTTCGTGGGTAACGAAGACAACGGCGCTGTTGTGTTCGCGGCTTTGTTTGTTGATCAGGGCGCTGACTGCCTGCTGGTGGTGCAGGTCAAGGGACAACAGCGGCTCATCGCAGAGCAGGACCTGCGGATCCGTTGCCAGTGCCTGCGCCACGCGGAGCCGCTGTTGCTCCCCGCCGGAGAGCTGGCCAACGGGGACCTTGGCGTAGTCGGAGGCGCCCACCAGTTCCAGGAGCTGGTCCACCCTGCGGTTTGTCTTGCCGGCCGACAACCGGATGCCCCACCGGTGCCCGTCGACTCCCAGGGCCACCAGGTCGCGGGCACGCAGGGGCGTGTCCTGCGGAAACGACTTCTGTTGTGGAATGTAGCCGATCAGGTTGCTGCCGCGTTCCACGGGCCGGCCGCCCAGGAACGCTTGTCCGGAGTGCAGCTTCTGCAGGCCCAGGAGGACCTTCAGGAAACTGGTTTTGCCGCTGCCGTTGGGGCCCAGCACGGCGAAGAACTCACCGGGCCTGATGTCCAGGTCCAGATCCTCCCAAAGCGTGCGCTGACCGAACCTGAGGCACGCCCCGCTGAGGCTGACGACGGATTTCACCTGTTTGACTCCAGAATTTTGCTGACGTTGTTCACATTGTCCGTCATCCACTGCACGTAGGTCTTTCCCTCAGGCAGGGTTTCGGTGAAGTCCACCACCGGAACCCCTGCGGCTTCAGCAGCCTTCTTCAGTGCTTCCGTCTGCGGGCCCTCGGTCTGCGCGTTGTAGGCCAGCAGCCGCACTGTCCCGGAAGCCACCAGGTCTGTGGCCTCCTTCATGGCGGCGGGCGGGACGTCAGTGCCCTCCTCGATCGCGGCAGTGTAGGCCTCAGGTGTGGCGTTCTTCAGGCCCGCATCTTCGAGCAGGTAGAGGGGAACGGGTTCGGTGACCGCAACCTGTCCTCCGGCCGCCGCGCCTTTCCGGGCCTCCAGCTTGCCGTGCAGGTCTGAGAGGGAGGCCTTGAAGGCGCCGGCGTTGGCTGTGAACGTGGCGGCAGAACCGGGATCCAGCATGCCGAGCTTCGCCGCAACACTGTCGGCCATCCGCTCCATGGCCGGCAGGCTGTACCAGACGTGTTCGTTGAAGTTGCCGTGATCGTGCCCGCCAGAGCCTTCGGCGGCCGGCCCGGTCGAGGCGGAAGCCTCCTCCTCCGGGTGGGCAAGGCCGGAGACTTCGACGGCGGTCAGCACCGAACCGCCGTCGAGCTTGCTGCTCTCCACCAGGGTATGAAGGAAGTCGTCGTAGCCGCCGCCGTTTTCGATGACCAGCTGCGCCTTCGAAACAGTGAGGCGGTCCTGGGCGGTCGCTTCATAGGAATGCGGATCCTGGCCGGCGTTGTTGATGATCGCGGTCACGCTGACCTTATCCCCACCGATGCTCCTGGCAATGTCGCCGTACACATTCGTCGAGGCCACGACGTTGATCCCCTGCGTGGAAGCGGGCGTCCCGGACTGCTGCGGGCTGCACGCACTGAGCAGAAGGCCAAGGCCCGTCAGGGCGGCAAGGAAAGAGCTGGCAGCGGCGGTACGGCGCACGGAAAACCTCAGTTCACGCAGATGGGGAGGACGACAGTGCAAGCCTATACCTAAATGCGAATGATTCCTATTTAGGTCAATTTCCGTTCGGCTGGCCCAACCGGCGGATTCCGGTGGCCTGCGTCGCGTCCCGGATTTCACCGACGAGCTGTTCGATGACGTCCTCAAGGAAGAGCACACCCCGCGTCTTGCCGTCCGGGCCGATCACGCGTGCAAGGTGGGATCCCGTGCGCTGCATGACGGACATGGCTTTTTCGATCTCGTCCCCCAGCGCCAGGTTGGCCAGCGAGCGGATGCGGCTCTCGGCAATCGGCAGTTCGTAGGCGGACTCCGGAATGGACAGCACATCCTTCACGTGGAGGTAGCCGTAGAGCATGTCGTCGTCATCAAGCATGGGAAACCGGGAGAATCCCGTACGGCTGACGGCCTTTTCAAACTCCACCGGAGTGGTGGAAGCCCCCAGCATGACCAGCTTCCCGAGCGGCACCATGATGTCCTCCGCCGTGTGCTCCGAGAACTCCAGGGCACCGGTAATGAGCCCGGCGTCGTCGTCCACCAGGCCGTGGCGGGTGGACTCCTGGACGATCGACTGCACCTCCTCCAGCGTGAAGGAGGACGTCACCTCATCCTTGGGCTCGATCCGCATCAGCTTAAGGATGTAGTTGGCGGACCAGTTGAGGACTGAAATCACCGGATGGACCAGCCGCGAGATGAACAGCAGCGGCGGGGCCAGGAGCAGCGCGGCCTTGTCCGCCACGGACACCGAGATGTTCTTGGGCACCATCTCGCCGAATGTGACGTGGAGGAAGGTCACCAGCATCAGGGCCACGGCGAAGGCTGCAACGTCCGCAGCTTCCGCCGGCAGGCCCACCGTCTCGATGGGGACGGCAAGCAGGTGGTGGATTGCCGGCTCGGCCACCAGCAGGATCAGCAGGGAGCAGACGGTGATGCCAAGCTGCGCGCAGGCCAGCATCAAGGACACGTTCTCCATGGCGCGCAGGGTTGTCTGGGCGCGCTTGGATCCGGTGTCGGCCAAGGGCTCAATCTGGCTGCGGCGCGCGGACATGATGGCAAACTCAGCCGCCACAAAAAAGGCATTGCCCAGCAGGAGCAAGCCCAGCCAGAGGATGCCCGCCCAGTCACTCATGGCTTGCTCCTGTCATTGGCGTCCTGTGCAGCCGGTTGATCCGCCGGGTGGAAGCAGATGCGGTCGATTCTCCGGCCGTCCATCCTGGTAACGCTGAGCGTTCCGCCGCCCACCGGGACGGAGTCCCCCACCACGGCGATCCGGCCGAGTTTGCTCATGACGTAGCCGCCCACGGTCTCGTAGGCCGCTTCGTCCGGAACACTCAGCCCCGGGATCTGTTCGGACAACTCGTCCGGACGGAGGAGCCCGGGAAAGTACCAGTCGCCGGAGGCGCTTTGCAGTAGCCCCGGACGGACCTTGTCGTGCTCGTCCGCCACCTCGCCCACGATTTCCTCCACCAGGTCCTCAAGGGTGGCGATGCCTGCCGTACCCCCGTATTCATCAAGCACGACGGCCAGCTGGAGGTTTCCCTCGCGGAGCTCGGCCAGGAGTGCATCAAGGTGGATGGTCTCGGGCACCCGCAGTACCTCGGTCATGATGGCGCCCGCTTCAAGGTTGCGGCGCCGGTCCCACGGAACAGCGACGGCCTTCTTGACGTGCACCAGTCCGCGGATGTCGTCGGCGGACTCGCCAATAACAGGGAACCGGGAGTACCCGGTCCTGCGTGCCGCCTCCACCACGTCGGAAACCGGCTGGTCGGCGTCGATTGTCTCGAGCCGGATGCGCGGCGTCATGACGTCCGCGGCCGTCCGCGTTGAGAAATTCAGGGTGCGGGCGATGAAGTTGGCAGTCCCGGCGTCGAGCGTTCCCATCGCAGCCGACCTGCGGACCAGCGAGGCAAGCTCCGCCGGAGTCCGCGCGCCGGAAATTTCTTCCTTGGCTTCCAGCCCGAAAACGTTCAGGACCTTGTTGGAAAAGCCGTTCAGGACCAGGATGGCCGGTTTGAAGATCGCCGTGAACATCAGCTGTGGCCGGGCCAGCGCCCGGCCCACGGGGAACGACAGCGCGATCGCCATGTTCTTGGGCACCAGCTCACCCAGGAGCATGGACAGCAGCGTAGCCAGCACCATGGCGAGGATGAGGGAGATGGACTGCACGGCCACGGCGGGAAGTCCGACGGCGGCCAGCGGCGCCTCGAGGAGGTGGCCAACCGAGGGTTCCATGACGTAGCCGGTGAGCAGCGTGGTCAGGGTGATGCCGAGTTGGCAGCTCGACAGCTGGGTTGACAGCGATTTGAGGCAGGTGAGCAACGGCACAGCGCCGCTGTCCCCGTCGTCAATGGCACGCTGGACGGTGGATTGGTCCAAAGCGATGAGGGAAAACTCGACGGCCACAAAGAATCCGGTGCCGGCGATCAGCAGCAGGCCTGCTGCCAGGAGGAGCCACTCCATTCAGCATCCCGCCTGGAGCGGCAGGACCGCCGGGAGCGCAGCCGACCGGAAAAGGGAGGAACTGCTTCGGCCCGGCGGAGGATGGTCGGCGGATCCCGAGGACTGGTCCGCACGGGATGCGGCAAGCTGGGCCGCTGGCTGGTGATGGGCGCGTTGTCGGGGTTTGCCGGCTCTGGGGGCGGACTGTGCGGCGCTCCTCGTGGAGCTCCGCTGACAGTGCCCAGGCCGGCACCTAGATTTACTGTCCATAAGACTTTCAGTCTACAGGAGCGGCCCCGGCCGGATGCGCGGCAGTCCGCCGCCGGGGCGGCCCGGCCTCCGGCCGCCCCAGCACTTTGCGGGGCTTCCCGGCGACCCTTGGCGCTCCAGGAGCCGGGCGTATCAGATGGCAATTCAGATGCAATTTTGGGCTCACATTCAGCCCCATGTTCGTCACTTCATGATTTGGGTCACCCTTATTGGCAGTTAACACAAGATGCTCACTAGACTTGCTAAGGGTCTGGGTTCAGAGGACGCAGAGACTGGTTCGATCGCAGTGCTGAAGCACCGGGGGGCCAAAGAGAAATCAAACTCATGGAAGAGGCGTATTTCAAGTGCCAGAGCAGCCAAGCCACCGTCTACCAGAGGAATTTGGCGGGAACGAGTGGCTCGTTGACGAACTGTACGAGCAGTACCAACAGGACAAGAACGCCGTGGACGCCAAGTGGTGGCCGCTGTTTGAATCTTTCGACTCGGGTAACGGTTCTTCCAACAATGGAAATTCCGCGCACGCTGCCAATCCTCCTACGCGCGAGCTGCCCGTGGTGAAGACGGCACCCGCTGCTTCGGCACCGTCGCCGGCCGCGGCCCCTGCCACTCCCCCGGCGGCACCCGCCGCCGCCCCGGCTGCCGCTCCTGCAGCAGCCCCTGCGCCGGTCAAGAAGGCCCCCGCCACGGAGGCACGCGACGGCGGCAAGAAGACCGAAGCAGGCACCGGCTCGCAGCCCATTCCGGCGCAGCTGCCCAAGAACGTCAAGGCCCCCACCGCGCCGGAGGAGGACGTCGTCTCCGTCCTCCGCGGACCTGCCAAGGCCATCGCCACCAACATGGTCACCAGCCTTGAGGTGCCCACGGCCACCAGCGTCCGGGCGATTCCGGCCAAGCTGCTCATCGACAACCGCGTGGTCATCAACTCGAACCTGGCCCGCGCCCGCGGCGGCAAGGTCTCCTTCACGCACCTCATTGGCTACGCAGTCATCCGGGCCCTTTCCCAGTTCCCGTCGATGAACGTGTACTACGACGAGGTGGACGGCAAGCCCGTTGCGGTCCAGCCGGCCCACGTCAACTTCGGCATCGCCATCGACATGCCCAAGCCCGACGGCACCCGCCTGCTCATGGTCCCGAACATCAAGAAGGCCGAGACCCTCAACTTCGCCGAGTTCTGGCACACGTACGAGGACCTCATCAAGCGCGCCCGCAACGGCAAGCTCACCGCCGAGGACCATCAGGGCACCACTGTCTCCCTGACCAACCCCGGCGGCATCGGCACCGTGCACTCAGTGCCGCGCCTTTCCAAGGGCCAGGCGGCCATCATCGGCGTCGGCGCCCTTGACTACCCCGCCGAATTCCAGGGTGCCAGCGAAAAGATCATCGCCCACAACGCCATCAGCAAGGTCCTCACCCTGACCTCGACGTATGACCACCGCGTCATCCAGGGCGCCGGCAGCGGCGAGTTCCTCAAGCTGGTGCACCAGCTGCTGCTGGGCGCACAGAACTTCTACGACGAGATCTTCGAAGCCCTCCGCATCCCCTACGAGCCTGTCCGCTGGAGTGCGGACCTGCAGGTGGATCCGGCTGACGAGATCAACAAGGTTGCCCGGATCCAGCAGCTGATCCACTCCTTCCGCGTACGCGGCCACCTCATGGCGGATACCGATCCGCTGGAGTACGTGCAGCGCAAGCACCCGGACCTCGACGTCCTCACCTACGGCCTGACCCTCTGGGACCTGGACCGCGAATGGCCCACGGGCGGCTTCGGCGGCAAGCCGATGCTGAAGTTCCGCGACATCCTCGGAGTCCTGCGGGATGCCTACTGCCGCACCACCGGCATCGAATACATGCACATCCAGGAGCCTGCCGAGCGCAAGTGGTTCCAGGACCAGCTGGAACACCCCTACTCCAAGCCCAGCCGGGAAGAGCAGCTGCGGATCGTCTCCAAGCTGAACGCGGCCGAGGCCTTCGAAACCTTCCTGCAGACCAAGTTCGTGGGGCAGAAGCGCTTCTCGCTGGAAGGCGGCGAGTCCCTGATTCCGCTGCTGGACGCCATCATGTCCGATGCAGCCGATGACGGCCTGGACGAGGTTGCCATCGGCATGGCCCACCGCGGCCGCCTCAACGTCCTGACGAACATCGCCGGCAAGACCTACGCACAGGTGTTCCGCGAATTCGAAGGCACGCAGGATCCGCGCTCCGTCCAGGGCTCCGGCGACGTCAAGTACCACCTGGGCACCGAAGGTACCTTCACCTCGGACACCGGCAAGGAGACCAAGGTCTACCTCGCCGCCAACCCGTCCCACCTGGAAGCCGTGGACTCCGTCCTCGAGGGCATTGTCAGGGCCAAGCAGGACCGCCTTGACCAGGGCGAGTCGTTCCCCGTCCTGCCCATCATGGTCCACG
This sequence comes from Arthrobacter sp. SDR-2R, assembly GCF_057747955.1. Taxonomy (NCBI): domain Bacteria; kingdom Bacillati; phylum Actinomycetota; class Actinomycetes; order Micrococcales; family Micrococcaceae; genus Arthrobacter; species Arthrobacter sp. SDR-2R. The sequence continues at coordinate 2,108,594 of NZ_CM173231.1, read as the reverse complement.
GCGACGCTGCCTTCGCCGGCCAGGGCGTGGTTGCGGAAACGCTCAACCTGTCCCAGCTGCGTGGTTACCGCACCGGTGGAACCATCCACATCGTGGTCAACAACCAGGTCGGCTTCACCACCGCCCCGTCGTCGTCGCGCTCATCCACGTACTCCACGGACGTTGCCAAGATGATCCAGGCACCGGTCTTCCACGTGAACGGCGACGACCCCGAGGCTGTGGTCCGCATCGGCCAGCTCGCCTACGAATTCCGCCAGCGCTTCCACAAGGACGTCGTCATCGACATGGTGTGCTACCGCCGCCGGGGCCACAACGAGGGTGACGACCCCTCGATGACCCAGCCGCTGATGTACAACCTGATCGAGGCCAAGCGCTCCGTCCGCAAGTTGTACACGGAGTCGCTCATCGGCCGCGGGGACATTACCGAGGAAGAAGCCGAGCAGCTGCTCCGCGACTACCAGGAACGGCTGGAGCGGGTCTTCGCCGAGACCCACGCCGCCCAGACCTCCCCCATCCCGATCGTGACCGCGGATTCCGCTGCCGTGTCCGATATCGAGCGGCCCATGGCCCAGCAGTCCGATTCCCGCGTCAGCGCACCGGCCTCCACGGCCATCAGCGCCGACACCCTGGCCCGGATCGGCAAGGCACACGTCGAGATCCCCGATGGCTTTACGGTCCACCCCAAGTTGAAGCAGCTGCTGGAAAAGCGCGAGCAGATGTCCCGCGAAGGCGGCATCGACTGGGGCTTCGGCGAGATCGCAGCCTTCGGCTCCCTGATCATGGAAGGCGTCCCCGTACGCCTTGCCGGCCAGGACTCCCGCCGCGGCACCTTCGTACAGCGCCACGCCGTCTTCCACGACCGTGCCAACGGCAAGGAATGGCTGCCGCTGGGCAACCTTTCCGACGACCAGGCCAAGCTGTGGATCTACGATTCACTGCTGTCCGAATACGCGGCCATGGGCTTCGAGTACGGCTACTCCGTGGAACGCCCGGACGCCCTGGTCCTCTGGGAGGCCCAGTTCGGCGACTTCGTCAACGGTGCGCAGACCATCATCGACGAATTCATCTCCTCCGCAGAGCAGAAGTGGGGCCAGCGGTCCTCGCTGGTCCTGATGCTCCCGCACGGCTACGAAGGCCAGGGCCCGGACCACTCCTCGGCGAGGATCGAGCGCTTCCTGCAGCTCTGCGCGGAAGACAACATGATCGTGGCCAACCCCACCACGGCGGCCTCGCACTTCCACTTGCTGCGGCGCCAGGCGTACAACCGGCCGCGCAAGCCGTTGATCATCTTCACGCCCAAGCAGCTGCTGCGCCTGAAGGCTGCCGCCTCGTCCGTGGAGGACTTCACCAGCGGCACCTTCCGTCCTGTCATTGGTGAGCATGAGCAGCTGCCGGCCACCGCCGTCGAACGCGTGCTTCTGGTCTCCGGCCGCCTCTACTACGATCTCCTGTCCACCCGGCAGAAGACCGGCGACAAGACCACCGCCATCATCCGCGTGGAGCAGCTCTACCCGCTGCCGCACCAGGAGATCGCGGCGGAGCTCGCCAAGTACCCCAACGCCGAAGTGGTCTGGGCACAGGATGAGCCTGCCAACCAGGGCCCCTGGCCATTCATCGGCCTGCACCTGCCCGAGGCCCTTGACCGGCGGGTCCGCCTTGTGTCCCGGCCGGCATCCGCCTCCACGGCAGCCGGCTCCATGAAGCGGCACGCTGCGGAACAGGATGTCCTCCTGAAGCAGGCATTTGCACGGAAGTAAGCAGTAAGGCTGCCCGGCCGGAGTCGAAATACCAGACTCCGGCCGGGCAGTTCTGTTTAATGGATGGACAGCGCCGCCCCGTACCCCCGCAGCCGCGGCGGCGACGATGCAGCGGCCGTACCGAAGTAAACCCGTACCGAAGTAAAGAGGAACGCGTGGAAGACAGGAAGCTGCGGATCGCAGCTGTAGGAGACGAACTGCTGGCCGGACTGGGGGATCCCCGGGCACTTGGCTGGCTGGGCCGCGTCCTGGCCCGCACTCCCCAGGACGGAATGCTCCTGGAAAGCTACGCCCTCCCCTGTCCGCAGGAAGGCACCGAGGGGCTTGCGGCACGTTGGCTGGAGGAAGCCGGCCGCCGTTTCAGCCCCCAGGCGGAGAACCGGCTGGTCATCGGCCTGTCCGGGCGGGACATTGAATTCGGTCTTTCCACCGCACGGAGCAGGCTGAACCTGGCCAATATCCTGGACTCGGCGTCACAGAACCGGATCGAGGTATTCGTCGTGGGGCCGCCTCCCACGCTGGACCCGGCCCAGAACCGGCGGCTTGACGAACTGAACACCGCCTTCGCCGATGTCACCACCCGCCGCAAGCACCTCTACGTCGACACGTTCTCGCCCCTGCTGAACCACGAACAGTGGCGCCAGGACCTTGCCGCAAACGGTGGCACGCCCGGCCAGGCAGGCTATGGCCTCATGGCATGGCTGGTGCTGCACCGCGGCTGGTTCCAGTGGCTGGGACTGGAAGGCCCCCAGTAGTAGCCCGCTCGAGATATATCTTGACCCTGCCCGCCTGCGGCGATACGTTGTAGGGGCTACGCGATATATCGTCTTTTGGAGGGGACCATGGCCGAGCAAAACTGGAGTGTGACAGACCCGCAAACCATGGACGTCGACGGCGTGACGGCCCTGAAGCTGGGCATGGTCCGTGGCAGGTTCAGGATCACGGCGCACGCGGGGTCCCAGGTGCGGCTGGAGTTCGCCGACGTGCACGGCGATCCGGTAGCCGTGTCACTGAACAGCGGCAGGCTCGAAGTGCGGCACCAGCTGCACGGAGCCCAGGGCTGGTTCAAGAACCTCATGGAGACGGTCAACCACAGCAGCGACAACTCCGCGCTCATCACCATCGCTGTTCCCCAGGGTGTGGAGGTGGAGGCCGGGACCGTCAGCGGGGACGGGCTGGTTTCGGGCGTCTCTGCCCGTGTCCGGCTGAACACCGTGTCAGGTTCCGTAGTGGCGGACAGTACCTCCGGCGAGCTTCAGGTCAATACCATCAGCGGCAGCGTGGAGGTCAGGAACCACCGCGGGGTACTCATGGCCAAGAGCGTCTCAGGCAGGGTTACCGCCTCCGGATACTTCACCAACGTGCGCACCAACACCGTCAGCGGGCACCTCGACGTTGAACTGCTCGATTTCACCCGGGACTTCGGCTCCAACTCGGTGTCCGGGGATCTGGCTATCAGGCTGCCGCACGACGTCGGCGTCGACATCGTGGCCAAGTCCGCCGGCGGAGCGGTGATCCTTGACGGCCGGCAGTGCCTCCTGGCCAACGGCAAAGTGGAGACCATTGCCGGGCCCGACGGCCAGCTGATGCTCGTCCGGACCAATTCGGTATCCGGCAGGACGTCCATATCCCACGCTCCTGCACCACTTGACGGCGACGGGGAAGCGCAAGGCTGATGCCGCCCGTCTTCGCACACGGTGCGTTGCGCCTCTACCTGCTGGCACTGCTGGAAAGCGGGCCCAAGCACGGGTACGAGCTCATCAAGGCGCTCAAGGAAAGGTTCGCGGGGACTTATTCGCCAAGCGCCGGAACCATCTACCCCCGGCTGGGCAAGCTCGAGGAGGATGGCCTGGTGGCCACCGAGCCGGCCGGGCGGCGCACCAACTACCGCATTACAGCCGCCGGCCTTGCCGAACTGAACCGGCGCCGCGACGATCTGGCGGGGGTCGAGAATGACATCGCCGTCTCCGTCCAACGGCTTGACGTGGAACTGATGGTGCAGAAGTTCCATGATGAGCTCTGCGCGGACCTGCGGCGGCAGGCCATGCGCCGCCCCATCAGCCCTGTGACGCTGGAAACCGTCAGGACAGCCCTCGACGACGCCCGCGCGGCCATCCGCAGCACCCTGCAGTCCTAAGGCGGCGCCTGCTGCCGCACTTCCGCAGGTCATCCGCCCCTACCCGGTTCGCGGGCCGCCACATCATGTGGGAGACTTGAGGGCAGCTCTTTTGAGTACCAACAGTAAGGAGGCCAGCTATGAGCAAGCGTGCACGCAAGCGTCGTGACCGTAAGCGTGGCGGCGCGAACCACGGGAAGCGCCCCAACACCTAGGCAAATGCCAGGAACTACGGTTCAAGCGAAGGACCCCGCAAGCCAAACGGCTTCCGGGGTCCTTTGCTGTCTGCGGCCCTGACCGGCGCAACGCGTGCCTGTTCCTAGGCCTCCACGGGACGGATGGTGTGGATCCTGTCCAGGATGGCGTTCTTCAGGTTGTCCGGCGCGGACTCCGTGCAGGAGCGCTTGACCATATTGCGGATGACGCACTCCAGGTCATACTGTTCCGTGCACTCAGGGCAGTCATCAAGGTGGTTCTTGATTTCCGTGAGGTCCTCGCGGGTCAGCGCCCCGTCAAGGTATTCGTAGATGCGTTGCATCCTGGTGTCGTCGCAATCGCCCAATCCCTGGCAGTCGCTCATTTCCTGTTCTCCTGTGCTTTGCTTCCTGCCGCATCCGAGGCATCTGCGGCCGTCTTAAATCCCCGCTCGGCGGCGTATTCCGCGAGCATGTCCCGCAACATTCGCCGGCCGCGGTGGAGCCGGGACATCACAGTGCCGATGGGCGTGTTCATGATGTCCGAGATTTCCTTGTAGGCAAAGCCCTCAACGTCGGCGAAGTAGACCGCCAGCCGGAATTCTTCGGGGATGTCCTGCAGCGCCCGCTTCACGTCCGAATCCGGAAGATGATCCAGGGCTTCAGCCTCGGCTGAGCGCAGTCCGCTCGAGGTGTGCGACTCCGCCCGTGCCAGCTGCCAGTCCTCAATGCTGTCCGAGTTGGACTGCAGGGGCTCACGCTGCCTCTTGCGGTAGAGGTTGATGTACGTGTTGGTCAGGATCCGGTACAACCAGGCTTTCAGGTTTGTTCCCGGCTTGTACTGGTGGAAGGCCGAAAAAGCCTTGGTGTAGGCCTCCTGGACCAGATCCTCCGCGTCGGACGGGTTCCGGGCCATGCGCATGGCAGCGGAATACAGCTGGTCGACGTACTGCATGGCATCCCGCTCAAAGCGAAGGCGGCGCTCCTCCACGCTCTCCGTGGCGACGTCCAGCGTGGCATCCTCGGCATCCGCTTCTGCGGCCAATGATTCAGGGTCTGCCTGTCCGGCAGGCACAGGCGCGGTGCCGGCCCTGCCGTTTGCTTCGCCGGGGGTAGCCTCATACATGGCCGCAACGGCCGGATCCAGGGTGTTCATTGCCTTCAAGTCTACTGTCAGGCTCCCTGCCCGGGGCGTGCCGTATTCCGGCGGTTCCGAGGCCAGCTTGTCCACTGCCACCGGGCCCGCCTGCCTGGTTCCGTCCAACACCTTCCCCAAGGGCCAACTCCGCTCTGTTTCGGGTGAATGATTGTCAGGCCCCTGTTGCGGACCTGTTTGCCATAACCGCCTCCCACGGGCAAATATTCCCCAAAAGTGCAAGACTAGGACCGACTCCGCCGCTCGGCGCGGCTCGTCCATCCAGGAGGAAATCCATGTCCTTTGTCCGCACGCTCGCACGGCCCATGCTCGCCTCCAGTTTCGTTCTCGCCGGACTGGATAAGCTCAGGAACGCAGACGACACCGCTCAGCAGCTCTCACCGCTGCTGCGCAAGGCTGCAGCCTCGCTTCCCTTCCAGGCGAACGAAACCACCCTCGCACGTGTGATTGGCGGAACCCAGGTAGGGGCCGGCGTCCTGTTCGGCCTTGGCAAGTTTTCCCGGCTCTCCGCGGGCCTGTTGACGGTGATTTCGCTCCTGAACACCTTCGTTGAATGGCGCAGCGCGGATATCAGCAGCAAGGAAGGCCGCGAAAGCCGCCGGAACCAGCTGCTCAAGAACCTCTCGCTGAGCGGCGGCGCCCTGCTCGCTTCCGTGGACACCGCCGGCAAGCCCGGCCTGGCCTGGCGCGCCGAGCACCTGGCGGCCGATGCCCGTCGTAACGCCTCGCACCTGGCCGCCGACGCGCGCAGGACCACCACCAAGAAGCTGAACAAGGCGGACAAGGCCGTGCGCCGCGCCGTCGAACACGCTACGGGAGCATAAACACGAATGACCGCAGCAGTTGCCACCCGGGACGGGTCCGGAACGCCTGTCCAGCACTGGGCCGCACCCTTTGCGTCCCGGCCCGTTAACGCCACCGTGACGGTGCCCGGATCGAAGTCCCTGACCAACAGGTACCTGGTCCTGGCAGCCCTCGCGGACGGCCCGTCCCGGCTGCGGGCCCCCCTGCATTCCAGGGACTCCGCACTCATGGTCGACGCACTGCGGCAGCTCGGTGCCGTCATCACCGAAGTGCCCGGGGACGGTGCCTTTGGGCCCGACCTGGAGGTGGTTCCGCTGCCGGCGGCAGCGGCCGCGTCCCACACCAGGATCGACTGCGGACTTGCCGGCACCGTCATGCGGTTCGTTCCGCCGCTGGCGGCGCTCCGCAACGGAGCCAGCGTGTTCGACGGCGATCCCCACGCCCGCAAGCGCCCCATGGGAACCATCATCGAAGCCCTCAAAGCCCTGGGCGTGGCCGTTTCCGCCGAAGACGGCAGCGCGCCGTCGTCGCTCCCTTTTGTGGTGGAAGGCAACGGCGCAGTCCGCGGCGGCCATCTGGTGATCGATGCCAGCGCCTCCTCGCAGTTCGTCTCCGCCCTCCTCCTGGTGGGCGCAAGGTTCGACGACGGCCTGCACCTGGAACATGTGGGCAAGCCGGTACCCAGCCTGGACCACATCAACATGACAGTGGCCGTCCTGCGCGGTGCCGGCGTTTCAGTGGACGACTCCGTCCCCAACCACTGGGTGGTGGCGCCGGGACCCATCCGCGCCTTCGACCAGCGGATTGAACAGGACCTTTCCAACGCCGGGCCCTTCCTGGCTGCGGCCCTGGCCACGCGGGGCACCGTACGGATTCCCAACTGGCCTGATGAAACGCAGCAGGTGGGGGACCTGTGGCGCGGAATCCTGGCCAGCATGGGCGCCTCGGTCACCCTGGCTGACGGTGTCCTGACCGTCACCGGCGGCCCGGAGATCAAGGGCGGCAACTTCGCGGACACCAGTGAACTGGCTCCCACGGTCGCGGCCCTGTGTGCCCTTGCCACGGGGCCTTCCCGCCTCAGCGGCATCGCCCACCTGAGGGGACACGAGACGGACAGGCTCGCGGCCCTGGTATCGGAGATCAACCGGCTGGGCGGCGACGCCGAGGAAACCAGCGACGGCCTGGTGATCCGGCCCGCCCGGCTGCACGCCGGCGTCGTCCACAGCTACGCCGACCACCGCATGGCCACGGCCGGCGCAATCCTGGGACTCGCCGTCGAAGGCGTCCAGGTGGAGGACATCGGCACCACGGCCAAGACCATGCCGGATTTCCCGCAGCTGTGGGCCGGCATGCTGGCCCAGGGAGAAGGGTCCGCCGCCGGACCGGAAGGGCGCGGCAGTGGCGCGGAGCACTGATTCCTGGGACGAATCGGACGTTCGGATCCGTCCCAGCAAGAAGGGCTCCCGGCCGCGCACCAAAGACCGCCCCAGCCACGACGACGCCGTGACCGGACGGATCATCACGGTGGACCGCGGGCGGTACACCGCGGTAGTGGACGAGGACTCGGAGAATGAGCGCGTTGTCATTGCCGCGCGCGCCCGGGAACTTCGGCGCTCGCCCGTTGTGGCAGGCGACTTCGTCTCGCTCGTGGGGGACGTGTCCGGCGCGCCGGACACGCTGGCCCGGCTGGTGAAGATCCAGGACCGCCACACCCTCCTGCGCCGCAGCGCCGACGACACCGACCCCGTGGAGCGCGCGGTGGTGGCCAACGCCGACCAACTGGTGATCGTGGTGGCTGCCGCCAACCCGGAACCCCGCACGGGGTTCATCGACCGCGCGCTCGTGGCCGCATACGACGCCGGAATCGAACCCATCCTGCTGGTCACCAAGGCCGACGTCAAAGACCCCGCGGACCTGCTTTCCAACTACACGCACCTGGACTTCCCGGTGATCATCAGCAAGACGGCGGATGCGCAGGCGTCGGGAATCGATGCCCGGTCCGATGACGGGCTCTCGGCGCGGCTGGACAGCGCCGCAGTGGCGGCGCTGCGGGACCATCTCGATGGCAAGGTCACCGTTATGCTGGGGCACTCCGGCGTCGGCAAGTCCACCATGGTGAACGCCCTGACCGGCGCCGAGCGGGCCACCGGCGGCGTGAATGCCGTGACCGGGCGCGGCCGCCACACGTCGTCGTCGGCCCTTGCCTTGCGGTTGGCGGACGCGCCTCCCGGCAGCTGGATCATCGATACCCCCGGCATCCGTTCCTTTGGCCTGGCGCACGTGGACCCTGACCGCATCCTGCGCTCCTTCCCGGACCTCTCCCCCGGCATCGAGAACTGCGAACGGGGCTGCAAGCACACCGCAACCGCAGTGAACTGCGGCCTCGACGACTGGGTGGCAGGCGGACACGCAGGTCCCACCGGCGCGGCCCGGCTGGCCTCGCTGCGGCGCCTGCTTGGTACGGACCCGAGGATGGAAGCACAGGAAACCAAGGAGCTCGGCAGCGTCAACTGACGCGTTCTCCCGGCAGAACCGTCCACAGACGGTAGTTTGGAACCATGATCCAACCCGCTTCGAGCTACAACGATGACCTGCGCCTGGCCCATGTCCTGGCCGACTCCGTGGATGACCAGACCATGAGCCGCTTCAAGGCCCTGGACCTCCACGTTGAGACCAAGCCGGACCTGACGCCGGTCACCGACGCGGACAAGGCCGCCGAGGAAGCCATCCGGGGCCAGCTCTCCCGTTCACGCCCCCGCGACGCCGTCCTGGGCGAGGAATTCGGCAGCACCGGCCACGGTTCCCGGCGCTGGATCATCGACCCCATTGACGGAACCAAGAACTTTGTCCGCGGCGTTCCCGTATGGGCCACGCTGATCGCCCTCGTGGATGAGGGCGAACCGGTGGTGGGCGTCGTCAGCGCCCCGGCCCTGGGCAAGCGCTGGTGGGCGGCGAAAGGCATGGGCGCGTACATGGGCAGGTCCCTTGCCGCCGCCACCCGCCTCCGCGTGTCCAACGTGTCGAAGCTTTCCGACGCCTCCCTCTCCTACTCCAGCCTGGGCGGGTGGAAGGAACGCGGAAACCTTGACGAGTTCCTCGGCCTTACCGAGGACGTTTGGCGGACCCGGGCCTACGGGGATTTCTGGTCGTATTGCATGGTGGCCGAGGGCTCCGTGGACATCGCCTGCGAACCCGAGCTGAACCTCTATGACATGGCTGCCCTGGTGCCGATCGTGGTGGAGGCCGGCGGCCGGTTCACATCCCTGGAAGGCGAGGACGGCCCGTTCGGCGGGAACGCCCTGGCCACGAACTCAATCCTGCACTCGGAGGTCCTGCACCGATTGAACCCGTACCTGGACGATCTGCTGTAACTCACGCGCTTTCCACGTTTGAACGAATAATGCGACGCCGGACACCTCCCAAGGCAGGTGCCCGGCGTCGTTTATTCGGGGGCGCGTAACAAAGCCCTTAACAATTGCCGCGGCTTCAGTCCTGGCCGCCCCATGTCCTACGCTTTTATGCAGGTCACGAGTGCCAGCGCAAAACCCCGGTTTGCTGGCCGGCAACCCTCCATTCGCGGTGGGGTGCCCCGGGTGACGACCAGGCCGGTCCGGAGCGGATGCGGCAAGCGCGGATTCCACTATGCCGGAGTCCTGTACCAAGTGAGGTCTCTGTGACAACTGCCACCGTCTCCCCCCAGCCCGTCATTGCCGAAGCTGCCGTCCCCCATGCACGCCACGCCGCAGCCGGCCGGCCGCTCGCTGCCGTCACCGGCGCCGAAATCCAGGCGCCCCTGATTTCGGGCGGCCACGTGCGGTACGCCAACCTCGATTACGGCGCCTCCGCCCCGGCACTGTCCGTAGTGTCCGCTTACCTGAATGAGATCCTCCCCTACTACGCCAGCGTCCACCGCGGGGCAGGATACGCATCCCAGATCAGCACCTCCGTGTACGAGAACGCGCGCAGCATCGTCAGGGATTTCGTGGGCGGCCGCCCGGATGATTCGGTCATCTTCACCCGCAACACGACGGATTCGCTGAACCTGCTGGCCGGCTGCCTTCCCGTGACCGATGGCCGCCACGACGGCGAAGTGCTGTACCTGGACATCGAACACCACGCCAATCTCCTGCCGTGGCAGGGCGTCCCGCACCGCAGCATCGTCGCCGCCGACACCATCACCGGCACCCTTGAAGCCGTACGTGCCGAGCTTGGACAGGGCGGTGTCAGCCTGGTCGCGGTCACCGGGGCCTCCAACGTGACCGGCGAAATCCTCCCCATCCGGGCGCTGGCCGCGCTGGCCCACGAACATGGCGCACGGATCGTGGTGGATGCGGCCCAGCTCGCGCCGCACCGCCGCATAGACATCAGCGCGGATGACGTCGACTACCTCGCCTTCTCCGGCCACAAGCTGTACGCGCCCTTCGGCGCCGGCGTCCTGGTGGGACGCCCGGACTGGCTGGACGCCGGCGTCCCGCACCTCGCCGGGGGCGGCGCCGTCAAGGAAGCCAGGCTCGACGGCGTCAGCTGGGCCACCGGCCCGGCCCGCCATGAGGGGGGCTCGCCGAACGTCCTGGGGGCCGCCACGCTGGCCCGCGCCACCCAGGTCATTGCCGGCCTGGACCAGGAACGCTGGCACGCCCACGAGTCCGCCATCCGCTCCTTCCTGGTGGAGGGACTCCAGCGGATCGACGGCGTCACGGTTCACCAGATCTTCAAGGACACCAACCCCGAAACGGACACCATCGGGGTGGTCAACTTCTCCGTCGAGGGATACGACGCAGGACTGGTGGCTGCGTACCTTTCGGCAGAGCATGGCGTGGGCCTGCGTGACGGGCGCTTCTGCGCCCATCCCCTGCTGAAGCGCCTGGGCCTGCCGTCCGGTTCCCTCCGCGCCAGCTTCGGCGTCGGTTCGCGCCTGGAAGATGCCGAGCGCCTGCTGGCCGGCATCCAGGCGCTCCGGAGCAACGGGCTGGGCTGGGACTACGTGGTGGACGCAGGCCGCTGGGTCCCTGCCAACGACACCCGCACCTACCCGCACTGGGCGCCCAACACCCCTGGAACAGCCGGCGCAGCGCCCTGCATCGACGACTGACGCCGGAGACCGGCCACTCCTGTTTCAGCCGGCTGACCGTGCGTCAGGGGAATGCGGTAAATTCGAAAGGTACCGCAGGACGTCAGCTGAAGGAGGCCACGCGTGGTTCGGGGTGGCCCCAAGCTTGATCACGGGCGGCGCAGGGAACTGGGCCAGAGCTTCCAGGACGGCGGCAGGCACTACCAGCGCGTCCGGCCCGGCTACCCTGAGGAGTCAGCCCGGTGGCTGGTGCCCGCCGACGCCCATGAAGCCCTCGACGTTGGTGCCGGTACCGGAAAGTTCACCGCGCTGCTGCTGGACATGGGGCTGGACGTCACGGCCGTGGACCCCTCGGCGGACATGCTCGCCCAGCTCACGGAACACTACCCGGCTGCCACGGCGATGCCGGGGACTGCCGAGGCGACAGGCCTGCCCGACGCCAGCTTCGACGTCGTCACCGTAGCCCAGGCGTGGCACTGGTGCGACGCCCTGGCGGCAAGCACCGAACTGGCCCGCGTGCTGCGCCCGCACGGAACCCTCGGCCTGGTGTGGAACCAGCTGGACACCTCAGTGCCCTGGGTGCACCGGCTCTCCCGGATCATGCACGCAGGCGACGTCTACCGGCCGGGGCACAAGCCCGTCATCGGCCCGGAGTTCCAGGGGCTCGAAGGGCATGTCACCCACTGGCAGGACACAGTGGACACCACGGACCTGATGGAACTCACTAAATCCCGCAGCTACTACCTCCGGGCCGGCGAGTCAACGCGGGCCAAGGTCCTGGCCAACCTGGACTGGTACCTGCACGAACACCTTGCCTACACCCCTGACCAGGAAATCGACCTTCCCTACCTCACCCTGGCTTGGCGGGCCGTCAAGGCATGACGGCGCATCCCGTATGGCGCCTGCAGAGCCGGTAGGCTTGGATTCGTGAAGACCAGCGCGCCCTCCTCCTCGATCGAGGATTACGTCAAGGTCATTTATTCCTTTACCGAATGGCAGGACAAGCCCATCACGTCCTCCCAGCTCGCACAGCGGCTGGGGGTGGCAAATTCCTCGGTTTCGGAAATGGTCCGCAAACTCAAGGACCAGGGCCTGGTGGACCACAAGCCCTACAGCGCCGTCACGCTGACCGAGGCCGGCCTGCGGCTGGCGCTGTCCATGGTCCGGCGCCACCGGCTGATCGAGACATACCTTGTCCAGCGGCTCGGATACAGCTGGGACGAAGTCCACGATGAGGCTGAACAACTCGAACACGCCGTATCGGACACGTTCATCGAACGGGTCGCCGCCAAGCTCGGGGACCCGAAGCGTGACCCGCACGGCGATCCAATCCCCACGGCGGACGGGCAGGTGCTGATGCCGCGCGCGCACCTCCTCGCCGAGCTGGACCAGGGACATACCGGCAGGATCACCCGGATCAGCGACGACAACCCGGAACTGCTGCGCTACCTGGCCGCCCAGGCCATCGACCTTGATGCGGACGTCGAGGTGGTGGGACGGCGGCCTTTCGGCGGAGCCCTGGTGGTGCGGATCGGTGGTCCCGGCGGCGCCCGTGAGTACGATTTCGCTGAGGAAATCGCCTCGGCGCTCTGGGTCTCCAGCGACGCGCCGCATGCCGGCTGCGCCCTGGACGGGCTCTGACGTGGCGTTGCCCACCGCCCGTGCCTGGCTGGCTGTCGCCGCCGGCGGGCTGATCGGCAGTGAGCTGCGCTACGGGCTGGGCCTGGCGTTTCCGGACGTGCCCGGTTCGGTCCCGTGGGCCACGCTGGGCATCAACATCAGCGGCAGTTTCGTCCTCGCGGCTTTGACCACCGTCTGGATGGCACGCCCGCACACGGCCTTCTGGCTGCGCGCCGGCATCGGGCCGGGCCTGCTGGGTTCCTTCACCACCTTTTCCGCGGTCATTTTCGCCTCGGACCAGTTGGCACGCGCGGGTGAGCACCCCGTATGGCTCCTCTACCTGGGCTTGTCGCTGTTGCTCGGTCTTTCGGCGGCCGGCCTGGGCTGGCGCACCGGAAGGCTCATCGCCCGGAACCGGGGCCCGGCATGATCACGGCAGCCCTGGTGGGAGTGTTTGGCGTGGCCGGGGCGCTGCTGCGGTTCGGGATCGACAGCTGGTTTGCACACCACAGCAGCATCCGCAGCGTCCGCACCGATGGCCGTGCGGCGTTGCACTGGCCCTGGGCCACCCTGCTGGTCAACGTCGTCGGCTGCTTCATCATCGGTCTGGCACACGGCCTGACCGCCGGGCTGGGACTGGGCGCGGAATGGCAGGTGGGTTTGGCCACCGGACTGGCCGGCGGCCTTACCACCTTCAGTTCGTGGACCACCGCCACCATCCGCCTGCTCAGCGAAGCACGGTTCGGCGCCGCGGCCCTGAACGTGGCGGTTAACCTGGGCCTTGGCTTTGCTGCCGCGGCCGCTGGCAGTGCACTGGCTTCCTAGCGACGCTGTTCCCCGTTGGGGGCCCGGCCGGCGATTTGGCGGCCTCCCGTATGGTGGAAGGTGATGATCAGCAGACGCGACGCCGCAATAACCCTTGATGTTCCCCTTGAGATGGCGCAGCGCCACGGCCTGCCGAAGTGGATGACGGAGGCCGAACTCCGCGCCATCCTCGACAATCCTCCGCCATGGCTGGTGCAGTCGCGCGCCAACCGGACGGGCAAGCGGCCGGTGTGGGTGCACCTGGAATGCGCCGTCTGTGGCTATGAGGAGGCGGCCCGGCCCAAGAAGTGGTGGCCGGACTTCACCTACGTGGTATGCAGCCATCATGCGCCTTCCGATGTTCCCGCCGTCCGCCCCGGGTGCGTCCGCAGCGAGTACGACGGCGTGGGGACCCGTTTCGTGGGCATCGCGGACGTGGAAGCGCCTCCGGTCCGTCCTTAGGCCCGCCCGGGTGACGTGCCCCGGGGACCTTCGGTCCGGCGTCGGGCATTATCCTGCGCCGTTGCCTGTCATTTCTTCCGGGACGGCGGTGAGGTGCAGCTCGGTGCCGTCGCGGAGTACCTTCACGTCCAGCGGCTCGCCGATGGCATCGGAAAACAGGAGCCGCTGCAGGCTTTCGGCGTTGCTGACGGGACGGCCTCCGGCGGTGACGATAATGTCACCCGCGGCAAGGCCTGCTTTGTCCGCCGGCGAGCCGGGCAGGACCTCCACGACGCGGAGCCCTTCGCGCAGCCCGCTGCGGATCACAGCGCTGGGGTTGAGCTGGATGGGCGTGCTGACAAGGCCCAGGTAGGCACGGCGTACCCTCCCGTCTGACAGGAGCGCGGAGATGATCCTGCGGGTGGTGGCATTGATTGGTATGGCGAGCCCCAGCCCAGCGCCCGCCACTGCGGTGTTGATGCCGACGATCCTGGAGTGCGTGTCCGCCAGCGCTCCACCGGAGTTGCCTGGGTTCAGCGCTGCGTCCGTCTGGATAACGTCCTCGATCACCCTCCTGTTGCCGCCCGCCCAGACTGGAATGGCCCGGCCCAAACCGCTGACCACGCCCGCGGTGACTGACCCCGCCAGGCCCAGTGGGTTTCCGACGGCAATCACAAGCTGGCCCACGCGCAGGGTCTCGGCCGCGCCGAACTGAGCAGGTGGCACCTTGGGCCGCGAACCGTGGACGACTGCTAGATCGGACAGGGGGTCGGCTCCCACCAGTTCCAGTTCCATCTGGCTCCCGTCTCCAAACACCGCAAAACCGTGCCGGGTGCCTGCCACGACGTGTGAGTTGGTGAGCAGGTATCCGTCCTCCGTGAAGAGAACGGCCGAGCCGGCGCCCACCCTCACCCTGCCGTTGCCCCTATTCGCGGTCATCTCGATGGCTGCCACGTGGGGCGTAACCGCTGCCGCGACACGCATGACCGTTTGCGAGTACGAGTCCAGGACGTCCTCGTCTCCGGTGGATATGGGTTCCCGCGCCTGTTCCATGACGCACCTCCGGTCTGGTGCCGCTTCCGGCAATCCATGCCCTTTACGGGTCCTTACGGGAGACAACAATGGCCGGGCACGGTCCACTCCCGGTGGAGCTACGCCGTGGGTGAACGCCGGCATTGCGGTGCGGTGCGGCTGTCAAGGCTTTAGGATCGGAGCATGACTGACTCCCCTGCAGGGTCTCAAACGGAAATACTGAACGCTGAGGAGTGCTGGCGGTACCTTCGGTCCTCCTATATCGGGCGGCTGGCGGTCATCAACGGTGACGTTCCCGAGATTTTTCCCGTGAATTTTTCGGTCGCCGGCGACACCCTGCTGTTCCGCACGGCGCCGGGGACCAAGCTCCGTGCCCTGCTCAGCGGGTCGGTTGCCGCCTTGGAGGTGGACGGCCTCAACCCATACGCCACTCAGGTCTGGAGCGTTGTCGCCAAGGGCAGGCCGCAGCCATTCGATGAAGCCAGCATGAAGCTTCCGGAGGAAGACGCCGACCGGGAACCTTGGGAACCGGGGATCAAGGACCACTTGGTGGCCATTACCCCCACCGATATCACCGGCCGCCGTTTCGCTGTCAGGCCGCGGACCCGCTGGTGGCCGCCGGTCGATTTTTCCGCCGACTGGCTGTAGCGGCCTGCGGTCTCACGCCGTGATGATCACTTTGAGGGCCTTGGTTTCGGCTGCCCGGGAAAACGTGTCGTAGGCGTCAAGGAACTGGTCGAAACTGAAATGGTGCGTGGCGAACTTCTCCGCCCTGATCTTTCCCTGGGCCACAAGCTTGAGCAGCATGGGCGTCGTGTTGGTATTCACCAGCCCCATGCTGATGTTGATGTTTTGGATCCACAGGTTTTCCAGGTGCAGCTCCACCGGTTTTCCGTGCACGCCAACGTTCGCCACCGATCCACCCGGCCGCACTATGTCGGTGCACATGCCAAATGTTGCCGGCACGCCAACAGCTTCGATGGCCACATCGACGCCCTGTCCGCCGGTCAGGGCCAGGACCTGTTCCTTCCAGTCACTGCTGCCGGAAAGGACAGTGTGCGTGGCGCCGAACTCCCTTGCCTTCGCCAGGCGGTTGGCGTCCAGGTGGATGGCCACCACAGTCGCTGCGCCGTACAGTCCTGCCGTGGTGATCGCCGCCAGGCCCACCGGCCCGGCACCAACAACGGCCACGGTGTCGCCGGGCTTCACCCGGCCGTACTGGACACCTATTTCGAATCCGGTGGGGAGGATATCAGAGAGCATGACGGCCTGTTCGTCGCTGACGCCCGCGGGCAGCAGGTGCAGCGAGTTTTCGGCGTACGGCACGCGGACATACTCCGCCTGGGTCCCGTCGATCAGGTGTCCGAAGATCCACCCGGTGCCTTCCTGGCCCTCGCCTCCCAGGCAGTGCGAATAGAGTCCGGTCTTGCAGTTGGCACAGTGGCCGCAGGATTTGATGCACGAGATGATGACACGGTCATTCACCTTCAGGCCGGTCACGGAAGGCCCGGTTTCCACGATGGTTCCCACCGCCTCATGTCCCAGGATCCGGCCCTTTTCGACGGCGGGTACGTCACCTTTGAGGATATGCAGGTCGGTGCCGCAGATCGTGGTGGTATCGACCTTGACGATGACGTCGCCGGGTTGCTGGATCCGGGGGTCGGGGACATCAGTCCATGACTTGTCACCCGGGCCGCCGTAGACGAGGGCTTTCATGTGTCTCTCCTTACTGTGTGGGACGGATTCTCCGACGTTCGCCGCCGGCTTGCGCGGACAGCTGATGGTTGGGCTGCGGGCCGGCGGGATTGGCTGCCGGCGGATCCAGTGCCTGGAGTTTGGCTATGTGCAGGCTTCCGAGCACCAGGAAAAGCCCCGAGAGCCCAAGGGCGGGCAGCAAGGCGGCCAGGCTTGGTTCTGCACCGAACAGGGGTTTAACCAGTTCACCCACCGCCAGGGAGAAAATGAGGGTGAAACCCAGGACATACAGGGCCGGGAGAAGCAGCAGTCCCGTACGGTGGCCCCGGTACGTGAGGAAGGACAGGATCAGGAACCCGGGCATGATGAAGCAAAGGTCCAGGATGAAGAACGAGTAGAGGGAGTCAATCTGCTCGCCGCTGCGCATCAGGGGCAGGAGCATCCCGATCCACAGAGGGTAGAAGATCAGCGGCTGAAGGATGGCACCGGCCGCTGACACCAGCCTCAGTGCACGGGGAAGGGAGGCGGATGGCGCGTCGCGGTCCATGGTGGCCCCGGCGGTGACCATGGCCCAGAATGACACTGCGTAGACTGCCATGTAGAGCAGGTACAGGCCGTTGTACGTCCGCTCAATGACGTAGATCCCGTATGCGTAGAAGAGGTAGCCAAGGAGCCCCAGTGCCACGATCTGGTATTTGGCCCTGTGCGGGCCAACCGCGTAGGCCAGGTACAGCAACGCGAGCCCGGCCGCGACGGAGAGCAGGTCCTGGGAGTAGGCGCCGGGGATCAGGTCAGCGGCAACCACCCTGTTGTAGATTCCGGGCCGCCAAAGCCCCGTTGCCGCAGCGGCGAGCGCCAGCAGTCCGGCAACAGCCCACAGCAGGCGGTTGAGGAACAGATGGGTCAGCATGGGCCACCTTTCACCGGAAGATGAGCGTTTCCCGGGCGTCCCCACAGCGTCCCATTGGGCCGGCCGGACCCCAAGTGCCATTGGTCCTTCCTTGGGCATTGGTCCTTCCTTGGAGGCCGGGCCTTTATGCCCTTACGGGAGGCGGGAGAGTTGCCTACGCTGTGGCCTATGACTGAGAAAACGAACGTGCCTGTGCCGGAAATCCTTGACGCGGACGAGTGCTGGACGCTCCTCGCCCAGACCGGGGTGGGGCGCCTGGCCGTCATCGCCGATGGCCATCCGGATGTCTTTCCCGTCAATTACAAGGTGGACGGCAGGACGCTGGTTTTCCGCACCGGCGGCGGTACCAAGCACCAGGCCCTCCAGTCGGAAGCCACCGTGGCCCTCGAAGCAGATGCGGTCAGCTCCCAATTCGGGCTCGCATGGAGCGTCGTGGTCAAAGGCACGGCTGTTGAAGCGACGCCCACGGGCCCTGACCTGGATGACGTCAAGCGGGCGCTGTTTCCATGGCAGGGCGTGGGGCAGGAGCACTTCATCCGCATCACGCCGGAGTCAATAACGGGGAGGCGCTTCACGGTGGACGCACCACTGCTGTGGCAAACCTCGCTGGACGACGCAACCCGCGCCGGTTTCGAGTAGGAATTACGGGCAGGAGACACCGTGCGCGCATGGTGGGTGAACGGGCCGGGCCCCATATCCACCCACCCGCTGGTTCAGGGACTCCGTGCCACTCCCACGCCTGCGGCCAACGAACTCGTGGTGGAAGTGACTGTCTGCGGTGTTTGCCGCACCGACCTCCACCTCGCTGAAGGAGACCTGGCACCGCACCGTGCGCAGACTGTGCCCGGGCATGAAGCAATCGGCGTGGTTGTTGAGGCAGGAGTTGACTGCTCCCGGTTCAGGACTGGCGACAGGGTGGGTGTGGCGTGGCTTGGCGGGGTTTGCGGCAGGTGCGACTACTGCCGCCGGGGTGATGAAAATCTGTGCCAGTCGCCCGTCTTCACCGGCTGGGACAGGGATGGCGGCTATGCCGAGTACTTGACGGTTGCGGAGGACTTTGCCTACCCGGTACCTCCAGCCTTCCCGGATGAGCAGGCGGCACCACTGCTGTGTTCGGGCATCATCGGGTACCGCGCGCTGAAGCGCGCCGCCCTTCCCGTGGGTGGCCGCCTTGGCATTTACGGCTTTGGCAGCTCTGCCCACATCACCGCCCAGTTGGCGCTTAAACAGGGCGCCTCCGTGTATGTCATGACCCGGTCTGACGGCGCGCGGTCGCTCGCCCTGGAGTTGGGAGCTGATTATGCGGGGGACGCTTATGACCAGCCGCCGGTACCGCTCGATTCCGCCATTCTTTTCGCACCGGTTGGAGACCTTGTCCCGGCTGCGCTGCGCGCCCTGGACCGGGGCGGAACGCTTGCCATCGCCGGAATCCACCTAAGCGACATCCCGGCCCTCAATTACACCAGGGAGCTCTTTTTTGAACGGCAGGTGCGGAGCGTGACAGCCAATACCCGGGCTGACGGGCGTGAGTTCCTGGCTCTCGCAGCCAGGCTTTCGCTTACCCTCACCACCACGGCCTACCCGTTCCAGGCTGCGGCCAAGGCACTTGAGGACCTGGCTGCCGACAGGATTACCGGTTCGGCAGTCCTGCGGGTCCGGCCGGAACAGTAGCCTCTCATCCAAACAGGACGGCGGCCTCCTGGTACCGCGCTTCAGGGACCACCTTCAGTTCCCCCAGCGCTTCTTCAAGGTCGACGTTGACAATGTCCGTGCCGCGCAGCGAAACCATGGTGCCCCACCTGCCGGCGGCTGCCGATTCGACGGCGGCCAGGCCCAGCCTGGTGGCAAGGACACGGTCGAAGGCCGTGGGTTCGCCGCCACGCTGGATGTGACCCAGGACGGTGGCGCGCGTTTCGATGCCGGTCCGCAGCTGCAGTTCTCCTTCAAGCAGCAGTCCGATGCCTCCCAGCCGCGGGCGTCCGAAAGTATCCAGGCCACGGGGCGCGTACGGTGCTTCGTGGCCTTCAGGAGCGAAGGCCTCGGCCACCACCACGAGCGGAGCCCTGCCCCGGTCACGGGCTGACAGCACCCACGAGCAAATTTGGTCCAGGGACACCGGATGTTCAGGTATCAGGATGGCGTGCGCGCCCGATGCCATCCCGGAATGCAGTGCTATCCAGCCCGCACTGCGGCCCATGACCTCGGCCACCATGCACCGGTGGTGCGATTCGCCGGTGGTCCGGAGCCGGTCGATGGCTTCGGTGGCGGTCTGCACCGCAGAATCAAAGCCGAAGGTGTAGTCGGTGGCGCCGAGGTCATTGTCGATGGTCTTGGGCACTCCCACCACGTTGATGCCCTGGGAGCAGAGTTCCCGGGCGGCTGCCAGTGTTCCCTCTCCCCCAATGGCAATCAGGCCGTCCAGTTCGTTGTGCCGGACGCAGGCACGGACACCCTCGATTCCATTGCCCACCAGCGGGTTGGTCCGGGACGTGCCCAGGATGGTTCCACCCAGGCGGGCGATCCCACGGACACTCGTACGGGGCAAAGGGTAAATGTCCTGCTCCAACACACCCCGCCAACCGTCCCGGAACCCGATGAATCCATAGCCATGCGAAACGTGTCCGCCCAGCACGGCTCCCCGGATGACCGCGTTCACGCCCGGGCAGTCACCGCCACTGGTGAGGATCCCCAGCCGCTTCACCGGACCACCACCCCCGAAGCCCGGACAGGCAACGGAAAATGGAGGGTTTGCCCGGGAGGAAGGACCTCGTCATTGCCATGCACCTGCACCTTGATGGGGCCGGCGTCACCGGGAGCAGAGGCGATGCTCATGTCCCCGTCCTTGAGATGTATGCGGAGGCGGTGTCCCCGGTAGAGGACCTCAAAGGCAACGGCGCGCAGCCCGGTGGGGAGGTTGGGTGCAAACAGGATCGTGTCACCGCTGAACCGGAGCCCCGCAAAGCTGCGCTGGACCACGTCGATGGTTCCGGCCATCGCGCCCAAATGGATGCCCGCGCGCGTGGTGCCGTGCTGGGTATCGTCAAGATCGGCGTCGAGCGCTTCCCGGAAACTGTCCCACGCCCGGTCCGCGTCCAAGCCCGCAAGGACGGACGCGTGGGCAACCCTGCTCAGGGTGGAGCCGTGCGCCGTCCTGGCCAGGTAATACTCGATCGTCTTGTTAAGGTGTTCCGCCGTGAATGCATACTGAAGCCGCCGAAGAATGCTGACCAGTCCGTCGTGTCCCAACAGGTACGGGAGCATCAGGACGTCGGCCTGTTTTGCCAGCTTGTAGCAGTTGGTACTGTCATCTTCGGCCTCGAGGATGAGGTCCAGCCGCTCAATGTCGCCGTACCTGTCCCGGTAGTGGTCCCAGTCGAGTTCCTTCAACGACCCGTAGCCCTCGAACTGGCTAATGACGCCGTCCTCGTGAAAGGGGACGTACATCGCCGATCCCACGTGCGCCCACCCGGCGGTTTCCTCCTCTGTGACACCCAGGCGTTCCATGAGTACGGCACGTTCGCTGCCGTGCAGGAAAGCCATGATTCCCCTTGCCGTGGAGCAGGCCCATGCCGCCATGACATTGGTGTAGGCATTGTCGTCCAGGCCGGGTCCGTCGCTGCCGGGATAGCCGGTGTGGTATTCGTCCGGTCCCACGACGCCGCGCAGGTGGTAACGGCCCTCCTGCTGGTCGTAGTCCGCCAGTGAGCGGAAGAAACGGGCAACCTCGATCACCAGTTCCGCCCCCTTTTGCAGGAGCCAGATCTTGTTACCAGTGGTCTGGAAGTACTGCCAGGCATTGAACGCGACAGCAAGTCCGGAGTGCACCTGCAGGTGCGAGTAGTCCTTGACCCACCTGCCGGACCTGTCGTTGTACAACCATTTGGGCGTTTCCTCGGTTCCGGCGCTGGCGCTTTGCCACGGAAATTTCGCCCCTGCCAGACCTTCCAGGGCCGCGGCATGCCGGGCGGCGGGAAGCCGCCGCCACCTGTAATCGATGACGGCACGCGCAACCTCAGGCGTCCTCGAGGCGAGTACCGGCAGGACGAACAGCTCATCCCAAAAGACGTGGCCCCGGTAGCCCTCGCCGTGGAGTCCACGCGCCGTCACACCGGCATCCAGTTCGGTCGTATGGTGTGTCAGTGTCTGCAGCAGATGGAATATGTGCAGGTTCAGGACAAGGCGCACCTGGACCGGGGCATCGATCTCCACCATGAACGGCCGCAGCTCGCGCCGCCACGCTTCCTCGTGCGCCGTCAGCAGCGAATCGAAGTCCCCGGGGATACGCGCCAGGACCGCACGGGCACCGGCTTCCGGAGAGGATATGGCACGGTCACGGGACGTCACCACTGCCACCGTCTTGGTGATCCGCACCGCGGCGCCGGCACTGAGGGACAGCAGAAGAGTCTGGAAATGGAAGGCCCCTTTCCTGCCCTCCTCAACTCCCTCCGCTTCCGGGAATACCTGTGTTCGATAGGCCGCGGCGATGCGGATGAGGCTCTGGGTAGTTTCCACTTCGACGACGGAGGCAGCAAGCGCGGACGGCTCAGGGATGGAGCGGTGGGAGGCTGTCCTGTCAGCGATGTGGACGTCCGAACCCTGGGCATGTTCGGGGAGGTTGGCGTTGCGGACCCCGGCGTTGACACCGCTGCGGACCTCCACCTGACCGCTCCAGCCCAGCGCGGTGATAACCGTCTCAAGGACCAGCAGATGGGGCTCGGCCATGGACGCGAAACGGGTTTGCACTACTTCCAGCCTGCGGTGGTCGGCTGTCTCCAGCAGCAGCCGCCGCTCCAGTACCGCCCGCCTGAGGTCCAGGACCCTGTGCTCGCGGACCGAGGTCATTCCGCCCTCCGACCACCACTGCTGGCCCGGCAGGCGCAGGTCGAGCGGCAGGCAGTTGGGGGCGTTGACCATGTGTTCTTCCAGCAGCGTCTCGCCGCCGGCTTCCGCGCGGACACGGTTGTAGACGCCGGCGAGGTACATGCCCGCGTAGCTGAAGCTGCCGCCTTCGGGCGCCGCCCCGCGGACGCCCATGTAACCATTGCCCAGCGTGGTCAGGGCTTCCCGGTGTCCCTCGTGTGCGGCGTCGAAACCTTCATAGACGAGGTGCCAGGCGTTGCCGATGACCTGGCCCAGATCCAGCTCCCCCACGTCGTTGAGGACGGTATGGGCGCCGGCTGCCTCAAGCTGCCGGCGGTTGCCGGTCCGGTCGATTCCGACAACGAGGCCGAAGTCACCCCGGCGGCCGGCCTCAACCCCCGCCGCGGAGTCCTCGATCACCACCGCATGTGGCGGGGAGACCCCAAGCCGCGATGCGGCCGCAAGAAAGACGTCCGGCGCCGGTTTTCCGCGCAGGCCGAGCCGGGCCGCCGTCGTTCCGTCCAGCACCACCCTGAAGAGATCCTGGATGCCCGCCGCTTCCAGGACCAACCCGGCGTTCCGGCTTGAGGTGACCACAGCAGTGGGCACTGCCGCGCCCGCAAGCCTCTGCAGCAAATCCAGGGTGCCTGGGTAACTCTGGACGCCGTCGGTCCGGAGGTGTTTCAGGAACAGTTCGTTCTTCCAGGCACCCAGGCCGAACCCGGTCCATGCGCCGGCTTCGTCCGTCTCGTTTCCCTTCTCAACCTGCACTCCCCTGGCAGCCAGGAACCGTACCACCCCCTCCTCCCGCGGCATCCCGTCGATGAAGGTGAGGTAGTCATTCCTGCTGAGCGGGGCACGGTTGGCGCCGGCAGGGACTCTTGGGTCACGCAGGATCCGGTCGAACGCATCTTTCCAGGCAGCCTGGTGGACCAGCGCTGTATTGGTGACCACCCCGTCCAGGTCGAAGATGACGGCGTCAAACGGTGGCTTGGCAGCAGCGGCGGTGGGCGACCCGATCATAGGTCAGTGGTACCAGCAAAGCGGTCATTCCGGACAGGGCCCTAGGGCCCGGCGCGGCCGCCGGGTCACGACGCGGCCACTGGAACCCTATGTCTTTGCGCCGGCTGTGTGCCCCACGTGGCTCCACCAGGTCAACGGGGACGTGATGGAAAAACGCCTGCCCGTTACGGAGTTGGGAACGATCCGGACAAAGTGCTCCTTTTCACCGGCCTGCCAGGGAAACAGGGTAAGCCCTGCTCCCTTCATCAGTTCCTCCGATGGCTCGAGGATGACGGCCTTGCCTTTGACCAGGACGCTCCATGCTTTGGCGGCATCATGGCCGTCGGCTTCCAGGGCGACGGCGAGCGGCCCGCCTGCTGCGCGCAGTTTCGTTCCCTCCCCCGTCCGGAAGACCAGCGATTCGTGGTCCACTTTGTAGTTGACCGGGAACACCTCCGGGTATCCGTTCACCAGCACTGCCAAATGGCCGACGGATACTCCACGCAGGAGGTCCCAGCACGTTCCGGCGTCCAGGACTTCGGTAGGCGTTTGCGGTGGATCGTTGTGCATGCAGTCGAAGGTAACGGCTTGCGGGGCCAGCCCGGTAGAGCATTTAGGCCCGGGTCCCCTTGCCTTGACAGGCAAAGAAAAACACCCCGGTCCGAAGACCGGGGTGTTTTACCCGTGGGTGGAGATGGGGGGAATTGAACCCCCGTCCGATGTCGTGTTGTCAGGGCTTCTCCGGGCGCAGTTTGCGTCGGATTTTCTCGGCCCCAGCCATGCTGCAAACAGCTGGCTGATCCGGGCCCAGTCATCTAAAAGTCCCGTTTACTCCGATGACGGGAGCAAACAGCAGTGGCTATCTAAATGACGCCAGGATCCGGGGCGATAGCAACCCCGGGCTGACGGACTGTCTTACTGCTTAGGCAGCAAGAGCGAAGTCAGTGCGCTTAGATTCGGCACTTATTGGTTTGCAGAAAGCGTTTACGAGATAATTCTGCATCCTCGGCCCGCTTCACCTGTCGCGACTAACACCGTCGAAACCGATCATCCCCGTATTTTGTTACCAAACCGGCTGGCAAGCCTGCCGGACTATCCATACTAACGCATGACCCGTGGAAATAATTCCTACCGGCGCCGGTTGCGCTCGCGCATCTCACGCTGGGCTTCACGGTTGTCCTGCTGTTCCCGCAGCGTCTGCCGCTTGTCGTATTCGCGCTTGCCGCGGGCAACACCGATTTCCACCTTGGCCTTGCCGTCCACGAAGTACAGCTGGAGGGGAACAATGGTGTAGCCGGACTCCCGGACCTTGTGGGAGATCTTGATGAGTTCTTCCCGGTGCAGCAGCAGCTTGCGGCGCCGGCGTGCCGCGTGGTTGGTCCAACTGCCCTGGTTGTATTCGGGAATGTGGATGGCTTCCATCCACAGTTCGTCGTTATAGAACGTGCAGAATCCGTCCACCATGGAGGCGTGGCCCTCACGCAGGGACTTCACTTCGGTGCCCATCAGCGCGATGCCGGCCTCGTAAGTATCCAGCACGTGGTAATCGTGCCGGGCCTTGCGGTTGGTGGCCACTACCTTACGGCCACTTTCTTTAGGCACGGGGAAACTCCTCGGGTTCAGGTCGGGTGCCTCCGGGCCTGCGGCGCGGAGCTATACCAGTCTACGGCAGCAGCGCTTCGCCCCTACAGCAATCCCATGGGGTCGACGGCGGCACCATTGAGCCAGGTTTCGAAGTGGGCGTGGCAACCCGTGGAGTTGCCGGTGCTGCCGGAGTAGGCAATGAGCTGGCCCTGGGAGACCCTCTGCCCATTCGAAACCACGATGCTGGAGTTGTGGTAGTAGATGGTGGTGAGCGTATTGCCCTGCACCACGCCGTGATCGATCTTGACGCGCCAACCGCCACCATCGGCGGAATTCCAGCCTGAGCTGAAGACCTCACCGGCAGCTGCCGCATACACGGGCGTGCCGCAGGCTGCGCCAAAGTCGATTCCGGTGTGCATGTATCCACCGGTGCCATAGAAGTCGATGGTTCCCGGCGGGGTGGTGCGGTAGCCAAAACCGGAGGTGATGGGGATGCTGCCGTCGAAGGGGTGGCGGAGGCCAAACGCCGACGGCGATCCCGCGGCGGGCGGGACGTACGGCTGCGCGGGCGGGGCCGGGCGGTTTGCGGCGGCCGCGGCCGCGGCCGCCGCAGCGGCAGCAGCAGCCGCCTGCCTGCGCTGCTCGGCTTCCCAAGCTTCACGGGCCCTGCGGTCGCGTTCGGCGATCTCGTTGGCCACCTGGTTCTGGTTGGCCTGGACGCCGGCCAACTGGGCCTGGATGCCGGGCTTTGCCGCTTGGAGTTCGGCATCGAGGCGGGTGGTGTTCGCAATGAGCTGGTCGACTTGGGCCTTCTTGGCCGCAGCCTCGTCGCGGGCGGCCTTCTCCCGCTCCAGGGCGGCGTCGGCCTTGGCCTTGAGGTCCTTGATCTCAGCTTCGACAGCTTGCAGGCGCGCTTCGGAGTTGACGTTGGTGGCGTTCTGCTGGCTGAGCTTGTCCATGGCTGCGTTCTGGCTGCGCATGGCCTGGTCCGCAAGGTCCATGGTTTCGGTCAGGCTGCTGCCCCTGTTGGAGCCGAAGAAGAGCGACAGGTTCGAAGGAACGCCGCCGGATTTGTAGGCCTGGGTGGCGATCTGCCCAATCAGTTTCTTGGTGTCCGCGATCTTTTGCTTGTCCGTCTCCAGCTGCTGGGTGATCTTGGCCTTGTTCTGCTGGGCCATGTCCACGCGGGCCGACAGCGCCTCTACCTCCTTGACAGCCCCGGCTACCCGCCCCTGTGCCTCAAGGAGTGCCTGCTGGGCACCGGGCAACTGTCCCTGGTAGATCACCAGGTCGCTGGCGGCCTTGGCGATCCGGGAATCGACGAATTCGAGGGATGCCTGGACGCGTGCGGCTTCGGCCTCGAGCGCGGCTTGGCGGTCTTCGAGGTCGTCGGCGAAAGCGACGGGTGTGGCAAGGGCCATCCCGGCCGAAAGGATGACGGTGAGCACGCCGCTGACGATCCCCAAACGGCGGGCAGCGGCCCGCCCTCGGCTGTGCCGGGGGCGGGGCAAGGTTTGGTGAATGAGGTTCATGGGCATTCCTAGGTCGCGGTGTGCACAGCCTAAACGCGCAAATATCTACGTAAGGTCAAGAGAGACGAAATTCCTGCCAAGGATCCGCCAAGGATTATCAGCGCCGGGGCGATGATCAGGGTCTGCCCGGATGAGATAAAGGCCGTATCCGGGTATTGCCGCGACATATAGTCGCCCAGGAAGTATTGCGCTACGGCCCACAGGGTGCCCGAGGCCAGGGCAGCGCCGATGACGGCTGCTATGACGCCTTCCAGGATGAACGGCAGCTGGATCACGGTTTTTGAGGCACCGACCAGGCGCATGATTCCGGTTTCGCGGCGCCGGCTGAACGCGGAGAGCCTGATGGTGGTGGCGATCAGCAGGATGGCGCAGACGATCATGACCCCTGCGATGCCGACCGCCACAAGGGACGCACCGTTCATCACCGAGAAGAGGCGTTCGAGGAGCTGGCGCTGGTCGATCACCGTTTCCACGCCTGGCTGGGAGGAAAACGTCTCGCTGATGATCTGGTACTTTTCCGGGTCCTTCATGTTGATCCGGAACGATGCGGGCAGCTGGTCCGGCGTCACGGAATCGACGATCGGAGAGTTCGAAAACTGGTCCTTGAAGTGCTTGTAGGCCTCATCCTTGGACTCGAACTGAAAGTCGTTGATGTACTGCGCCACGGCCGGGGACTCAAGGAGCGCGTTCAAGCCCTGTTGCTGCTCAGGGGTGACTGGCCCGGAAGCGCAACCCGGCGCCGTCGAACCTTCACTGCAAAGGAAGATCGCCACCTGGACCTTGTCGTACCAGTAGCCCTTCATCTGGTTGATCTGCATTTGCAGCATTCCGGCCGCACCCACGAAGGTGAGGGACACGAACGTCACCAGGATGACCGAGACCACCATGGAAAGGTTCCGGCGCAGCCCGCTGCCGATTTCCGAAAGGATGAATGCGAGCCTCACCGCTGGGCCTCGCTTTCAGCGCCATTGCCCGGCAGGCCGCCGTCGGGCGTTTCCCTGCCACTGGCGTCCTTAAGGCGCCTGGACTGGCCGACGACGGGAATCATCGAGGTGTACAAGGCCTTGGCTTCGTCGCGGATCACCACGCCGTTCCTGAGTTCGACCACCCGTTTGCGCATTTCGTTGACGATGTCGTCATCGTGGGTGGCCATCACCACGGTGGTTCCGTTCTGGTTGATCTTGTCCAGGACGCCCATGATTCCCATGGACGTGGTGGGGTCCAGGTTTCCGGTGGGTTCGTCCGCGAGGAGGATCCCGGGCCGGTTGACCACGGCACGCGCGATGGCCACGCGCTGCTGCTCGCCGCCGGACAGCTCGTGCGGCATGCGGTGTTCCTTGCCTTCGAGGCCGACGGTCTTCAGGACCTCCGGGACGGTGTCGCGGATGACGCTGCGGCTCTTGCCGATGACCTGCATGGCGAACGCCACGTTGGCGAAGACATTCTTTTGGGGCAGGAGGCGGAAGTCCTGGAACACGACGCCGATGCCCCGGCGGAGGCGCGGAACACGCCAACTGGAAATCTTCGCGACGTTTTGGCCGGCGACGTAAACAGCGCCGGAGGTGGCGCGGTCTTCCTTCAGCACCAGGCGGAGGAAGGTGGATTTTCCGGAGCCGGACGCACCGACAAGGAAGGCGAATTCGCCGCGGTCAATCTCAAGGGTGACAGAGTCCAGCGCCGGACGGGCTTTCTGGTCGTAAACCTTGGTGACATTTTCGAATCGGATCATGGCCCTAAGTACCCTGCAGGGCATGGCTGATTCTTGTGATGCAGCCCAGTTCTGCAGCCGGTGCACGGGTTTTCGTTTGGGGAAAGTAGGGCCCCGGCCCCTCGACTATACGCAGGGTCCCCCGTGCTTCGACCTGCTTTCGGGGGCGTGTCGCTGGATCAGCTGCAGGACGGCGGGGCCGGCAGGCCTACTTTTCGGCGTTGCGGTTGTCAGTACGCCAGCGGATGCCCGCATCGATGAAGTCGTCAATCTCGCCGTCGAACACTGCGGACGTGTTGCCCACTTCGTGCTCGGTGCGCAGGTCCTTCACCATTTGATACGGGTTCAGAACGTAGGAGCGCATCTGGTCACCCCACGAAGCTTTAACATCGCCGGCCAGCGCCTTCTTCTCCGCATCCTCCTGCTCCTTCTTCAGCAGCAGGAGCCGGGACTGCAGCACGCGCATGGCGGCGGCGCGGTTCTGCAGCTGCGATTTCTCGTTTTGCATGGAAACCACCGTGCCGGTCGGGATGTGGGTGAGGCGGACGGCGGAGTCCGTGGTGTTGACCGACTGGCCGCCGGGGCCCGACGAACGGAACACGTCCACCCTGATTTCGTTGTCCGGGATGTCGATGGAGTCCGTCTGCTCGATCAGCGGAATGACTTCCACGGCGGCAAAGGACGTCTGGCGGCGGCCCTGGTTGTCGAACGGGCTGATCCTGACGAGACGGTGGGTTCCGGCTTCCACGCTGAGCGTGCCGTACGCGTAGGGAGCCTTCACCTCGAAGGTGGCCGACTTGAGCCCGGCCTCCTCCGCGTAGGACGTGTCCATGACGGTGGTGGGGTAGCCGTGCCGCTCGGCCCACCGGAGGTACATGCGCATCAGCATCTCGGCGAAGTCTGCGGCGTCCACGCCTCCCGCGCCGGCGCGGATGGAGACCACGGCTTCGCGTTCGTCGTACTCGCCGGACAGCAGGGTGACCACTTCCAGGTCCTTGAGGGCTTTCCTAATGGACTCAAGTTCTGTCGCGGCCTCCCCCATCGAGTCCGCGTCGTCCTCGTCCTGCCCAAGCTCAACGAGGACTTCAAGGTCGTCGATCCGGGATGCCAGGCTGGTGAGTCGCTCCAGTTCGGACTGGCGGTGGGAAAGCCGGGAGGTGATTTTCTGCGCGGCCGCGGGGTCGTCCCAAAGGTCCGGCTCCCCTGCCCGCTCGCTGAGTTCGGCGATGTCCTCCTTGAGTGTCTCCACGTCGCTGACGCGTTCAATGGACTCGTAGGTGGCGCGCAGCGCCCGGATTTCAGCGGAAAAATCAATATTGGCCATGGTTGTTTAAGCCTACGCTATGGAGCGGTACGGCCCGGCGCTGCCAGGATCATTGGCTCAGCGGGTGCATGACTCAGCGGGTCAGGCGTGAGCGGGCGGTGGACGTCGCTTCGATTCGGATGCCATCAGGGACAAGGAAGTTCACCACAGGTGGGTGCATGTCTGCCGTGAGGACCACGACGGCGGTGGAGCCGTCAGGTGTACCCGTTGTAGCGGCGACGGCGAGGCCTGAGAAACGCTGCGAGGCTGGGCTCCTCGAGACGAAGTCGGCAGCTACATTGCGGACGCGCGCGGGATTAAGGACAGCCGAGGGGCTTCCACCCTGGGATGTGACTTCTCCCAGGGTGTAGCTGTCGGCCGCCGCAAGCGATGCCCCGTCTGCCAGGGACAGCAGGCGCTTGTGCTCCAGATAGACGGCAGATATGCCGACGACGACCGTCGCCACCAGAAGTGCCAGGGTGATGTAGCCGAGAATCATCACCATGACCTGGCCGCTCTGGTCCGATTCCCCGCGTTTCACCGGTACCGGCCTACCAATTGGGTGGAAGACGCCTCAACCTCCGTGGCTGATAATCCGTCGGCGAATGGAATGAACGGCAGCGGTACGCTCAGGCTTACGGTGACAGTCACCGTGGTTCCGGCGGCCTGGCAGTCAGCAGGGTTGCAGGTCGTGGCCATGCGGGCCCTGTCTGCCTGGTGCCCGAAGTCGGAAAGGGCGAGGGCCACGGCCTGCTCCGCAGCTGCCTGGGCTGTGGAGGAATCCGGCTGTGCCACATAAACCTTGGCCGCCTGGTCCGCGGCACCCACCACGGCGAAGGAACCGCCCTGGATTTGCCCGACGGTGATCACGAAGTACACCAGCGGGACCATCAGCAGAAGTGCAAGGAACGTGAACTCGACTACCGCACTTCCTTGCTCGTGTCCGCTCCCCTGCTCCTCATGCACAAAGCCCTGCTGCTGGTGCTCCCCGCGAGCAGGCCTGGGGCAGTGGGATGGGTCGCCCACGTGCGTGCCCCCGGCACGCTCCCTGCAGAGCACTTCTGCCACGCGGGCCGTGACCAGGAACAGATTGGAACCGGACTGTGCGCTGGAGCGGGACTGGGCACTGGAACAGGACTGCGCACTGGCGCGGGGTGGTCCGTCGGGGTGGGGCAACGGGCTGGCGCTGAACGGATCAAGGCTGGACAGCCGCATGCCCTTTCACCTCCAGCAGGTCCCGGGGCCCAATCAGACCGATGACCGGCATTGGGGAACGGACAGTCACTTCCAGGGTGCGCATCCCCTGGACAGTTACTTCCTGCGTACTGACCTGGTCAGCAAAGCCTTCGTTCAGGGCCATGCTGATGAGGCTGCGGGTCCGCTCTTGCGCGTCGGCGGCATTGCGGTCAGCGAGTGTGCCGTACCGGGCACCAGAGGCAGCAGCATCAATAAGTGTGTTCCGGACATGCAGAACCAGGGTCAGCTGAATAATCGCAAGGAAGAACATCGTCAGCAACCCGCCAACCAGGACGAAGTCCACCACGGCTGAACCCCGCTCGCCCGGCTTGGGCAGCACTGGCTGCACGGGTCCGTGAGCGGACGGCAGCATGGTTCAGTTCCCCACCTTGTCCATTGCCTGGTTGAACATGGCCTCCAAGGCGGGGCCCGCGAGCGCCAGCAGGGCTGCAACCAGGACCGCGGACATCAGGGTTATCATCACCCATCCCGGAACGTCCCCTCGTTCAGGGTTATCGTTACCGATGGTCGGAGGCACCTGAAGGTCTTCCCTGCCTTCGGTGTACTGTGCACCGATAGGGCGCCCCCTCCCGGCTGTCGCGGGCACCTTGAGCTGCAGTAAAGCGGCAAGGCCAAGAAGCAGCAGTGCACAGCGGGTTCCCATGGTTTTCATCTTGAGTCCTATTCCTGGTTCCTAAGGTGGGCTTTAACTAATGGCAGCGGGTCCGGGCTTCGGGTCTTTCTCCCCATCAGAAGCCCAGGTTGATGGCGGCCAGGCCGGGGAAGACAGCAAACACCACGGTCAGGGGAAGCACCCCGAAAACCAGGGGCACCATCATTGCGATTTCCTTTTTCCCGGCAGCTTCCATCAGGTCCCGCTTGGCCGAATCGCGCACGTCCTGCGCCTGCGCGCGAAGCACGTCCGCAAGGGGTGTTCCTCTTTCCACCGCAACGATGATGCCGTCAACAAACCTGACCAGCGGCGCAAGGTCGGTGCGCGCAGAGAACTCCTGCATTGCCAGAATCAGCGGCTTGCCGGCCCTGGTCTCCGCGAGGATCTTCGAAAATTCCTTGGACAGCTCACCGTTGGCACTCCTGCAGACGCGATCCAATGCGCCTGTTGCGCTCTCCCCTGCGCCGACGGCCAGGGCCATCAGTTCGGCAAGGCTGGGAAACTCGGCCATCATCCGCGCTTCCCGCCGGCGGACCTGGGCGCCAAGCCAGTAATCCCGCAACACAAAACCCGCTGCGGTACTGCCGATAATTACCGCCGCTGCCAAGAGCGGACTGAACCTGCCCGCTGCGGCTCCAATGAGCATGAAAGTCGCTGAGAGGACAAAACCCGCAGCAGCCCACAGCAACTGTTCAGCGCGGAAGTCGATGGCAGACTTGTTGATTCCTGCCTGGGCCAGCCGCCGGCCCGTGGCACCAGGCGTGGGGTTCAGTCTTCCCAATGCGGACAGCCAGTCCCGGAAGACGGGACGGAAAATTCGTTCGAGGGGGCCGAAAGGTGTCAGGTTCTGCTCGCCGGCGTGCAGGAGCCTCGACTCCAGGTTTTGCGACTTAAGTTGGGGCTCTATGCGTTGGGAAAGCGTCAGGGCGCGCATGGGAGGTGACCGGAAGATCACGAGCCACAAACCAAGGCCAAGGCCGATACCGCAGATTACTGCTGCAGGCGGGATGATGATCATCGGAGCACCCTTTCGTCCTGTGGCAGGGCCCCGATCTTCAACATCACCGTGTAGCAAACAAGCGAGACCACCAAGCCGCCGAGCAGGACTGCGGCGCCCATAGGCGTGTTGTAGGCCTGGATCGCCTCCGGCCTGCTGGCAAGCAGGATCATCACGATCCAGGGAGCCGCGACGGCAAGCCGGGCGGCATTGATGGTCCACGACTGCCGCGCCTCGAGCTCGCTGCGGGTCCGGGCATTCTCCCGCAGGAATTCCGCCAAGGTGCCCAAGAGCTTCCCCAGGTCCGAACCGCCTACCTCCCGGGTCAGCCGGAGCGCTTCGACGATGCGGTCGGCCACCGGGTCAGCCAATCGCTGCTTCAACTTGTTTAGAGACCCATCAAACTGGCCTCCGGCGCGATAGTCAGCGCCGAACTCACGAAAAATGGGCCGCAATTCCTCAGGTCCCTTTTCTCCAAGCTGAATGAGGGCCTCGGGCAGGGGCAGGCCCGCACGGATCGCAGAGCGCAGATGATCCACGACGTCAGGCCAGAGTTGGCGCAGCAGGGCCGTCCTCTTTTTGGCCCGCCACCTGAGGATGGTGACGGGAAGCCATGTGCCGAAAAGTCCGAAGCAGCCCGCAATGGGCCACGAATGGCTAAGCCCGTAGAACACCAGTGCTACAAAAACCCCGAGGCCCAAGCAAGTACCGGCCAAACCGCGGGCTGAGACCCTGTCGACCCCGGCAACCGCGAGCAGGTCAGCCAGGTGGCCGGGCTTTCGCACGCGGTTCCCGGGGTCCGGCGTTTCCCAACAGGACCACCAAATGAGGAAGAGGCCCATCCCTAGCGCCGCCCCCATCAGCGCCGGGATCATCGCGGATCCAGCAGCGTGGCGAGGTCGTATCCTGCACGCGAAAACTTCTCAGCTGCCGGCATGGCGTTGGCCCGTGGTTGCAGGATTCCATTCTCCAGGGCGAAAACCAGTGACGACTCGATGATGCCGTTTTCCACGCGGCGCCCCAACGATAGGATTTGGGTCACTTGCCGACGCCCATCGGGATGCCTGCTGCAGTGCACTACAAGGTCGATGCAGGATGCAACGGTGGGGACCACGAACGCACTGGAGATGTTGTCCCCCGCCAGCAGCGGCAACGTGCAGATCTTGGTCACAGCATCGTGCGCCGAGTTCGCATGGACGGTGCACATTCCGGGCAGGCCACTGTTAAGGGCAATCAGCATGTCCAGGCTCTCGGCTTCCCGCACCTCCCCTACCACCAGCCGGTCCGGACGCATCCGCAACGCTTCCTTGACCAGGCGACGGAGTGGAATTTCGCCCTCACCTTCGAGGTTCGGCTGCCGGCACTGCAGACCCACCACGTCCCGGAGCGGAAACTGAAGTTCAAAGATCTCCTCGACCGTGATGACACGCTCCCGGCTACCTATACTCGCCGCCAGACAGTTCAGCATGGTTGTCTTGCCTGCCTGGGTGGCCCCCGACACAAGGATGTTGAGGCCACTGGACACCGCTGCGCCGAGAAATCGTGCCGACTGCGGTGTCAGCGTTCCCAACTCGACCAGGTGTTCCAGTCGGCTGGCCTTCACGACGAATTTGCGGATGTTCACGGCCCAGTGCCGGCGGGTTACATCCGGAATGACTACGTGGAGCCTGGATCCGTCCGGCAGTGCCGCGTCCACAAAAGGGGACGACATGTCCAGCCGCCTGCCGGAGCTTTTGAGCATGCGTTCTACGAGGTCACGCACGTGTTGCTCGGAGAGGCTCAGCGAGGTCAGCTCTGACTCCCCGTTGCGTGCCACATATATTTCGTTTGGCGCGTTGAGCCAGATCTCTTCTATTGAAGGATCGTCGAGGAGTGGCTGGAGCACTCCAAAGCCGGCTACGGCATCGAACAGGAACCTACGGGCAGCATCCAACGGGCCAAGGGGTGGAAGAGGCCCCATAAGGGCGCGCTCGTCATAGTCAGTGACGGCTGCTTCCACCAGCCTACGGACCTCTCCTGCCTGCCTCAGTGGGTCCAGCCCACGACGGCGGATGAGCTCGCGGACTTCGTCCTCGACAATTTCCAGCGCGTCCATATGTTCCCCCATACAACTGCCGCCCCCAGCGGAGGCAGTTCGACTGGGTACAGCTTAAGTAGAGCGTCCTGCCGCAACAAGTCATTCAGCACTCCTGTGGATAACTGACGACCCTCAAGATTCCCCTTAGTAGGGCTCAAGATTTCGCTTCGAAGACCACAGGATTCACATAAGTAACACCAGAATCACTGGTTGCGCCAGTAACACTGGTGCTATGGTGAGCGCGTTATTTATCGAAATAGCACTATCAGGTGCCTTCCTGGGGGAAATCACCTGAGCAGTATCCAAAGAGGCGCTTGGGGGAGCGCCGCATTGTCTCCGGAGCACATATGAAGCGGAACCTGTCTCAGTCCCGTCGCCCAATCATGATGTCCCTTGGGGCCGGCTTATTAGCTGCCTCCTTGCTGACCGGCCCTGGCCTGATCGGAGCAGCTTCCGCTTTGGAGCCCAGTCCCACACCAACGCCTGCCCCGTCCCAAACTGCCACTACGCTGCCACAGGCGACGCCGGCACCAACAACCACAGCGTCGCCGCAGCCTTCCATCGCAGCCAGTTCGCCGACGTCGGCTGCTCCCCAGTCAATGGCCCAGGCCATCGGCCCCGGCGGGGCGGAAATGGGGCAGAGGTCCAAGAGAGTGACCTCTGCTTCCCCGTCGCCCACCGCCCAGAAGCTCAGCGCCGAATCGCTCGCAACAGAGGGCACATGGATGCCCTCCTTTGGGATACAGGGGCTTGACGTCAGTGGACACCAAACCAGCGTCGACTGGCAGCAGCAGTGGAACATGGGTGCCCGGTTCGCGTATGTGAAAGCCTCTGAAGGCAATTACTTCACGAATGATCTGTTTGGCTCACAGTACCAAGGCGCACGAAGCGTGGGGATGCTCCGGGGCGCATACCACTTCGCGATCCCCAACTGGTCTTCCGGCGCCGATCAGGCGCGCTATTTCGTGAACAACGGTGGTGGATGGTCCGGCGACGGCTATACGATGCCGCCGGTTCTCGACTTCGAGTTCAACCCCTACGAGGGTCGGACGATCAACGGCTTCTACTTTGGCAACACCTGCTATGGCATGTCCCAGGCGCAACTGACATCCTGGGTCCAGGACTTCGGAAACACGATGAGGTCCCTCACCGGCAGACTGCCGATGATCTATACGAATACAAATTGGTGGAACCAGTGCCTGGGCAATCCCACCGGTTTTGGGGACTATCCCTTGTGGGTTGCGGCCTACCCGTACTCGGCAACCAACGATGCGGGCGCCATTCCGACAGGGAGTTGGGACACCTACAGCATCTGGCAGTACAGCAGCACCGGGCCGTTTGCTGGGGACTCCAACGTTTGGAACGGGGACTATGCGGGACTCAAGGCATTCGCTGGGACCGCTATTCCGCTTGCAGCAAGTCAGGGTATTAGTGACGTCAGAGCCCGCACGCCGGAGCTGGGGGCCCAGACATCGGCAATAGTTTGTGGTCTGCGCGACGGCGGCTGCTACCAGAACTATCAAAATGGCGCTGTGATCTGGTCGCCTGCCAGCGGAGCACAGCCAAGCCCTACGGGCCCTATCCGTGGCGTCTGGCAAGCATCCGGTTTCGAAAACGGAATACTGGGCTACCCAACGTCTGCTGTCGTATGCGGCCTGAAGAATGGCGGTTGCTTTCAGGACTTCCAGAACGGGGCGATCATCTGGACATCGGGCACTGGCGCTCAAATCAGCGTGAGAGGCCCCATCCGAACGGCATGGGCAAACTCGGGATTTGAAAACGGACCCATGGGTTATCCACTGGGAGGCCAGGTATGTGGCCTTTCCGCTCAAGGTTGCTACCAGAATTTCCAGTCGGGTGCGATCTTGTGGTCGCCCGGCACCGGAGCCAACCTCAGCCTGAACGGTCCCATTCGAACGGCTTGGCAGAAGACCGGATTCGAGGCGGGACCCCTGGGATATCCCGCCAGCGACACGCTTTGCGGGCTGCGGGACGGCGGCTGTTTCCAGCGCTTTCAAACAGGGAGCATCGCCAGCTCCACCGCCACCGGAACGCACATCGTTTGGGGCGACATGGAGTCGGCTTGGCGCACTTCCGGGCGGGAAGCTGGACCGCTCGGGTATGCCACTCAGGATGAATCCTGCGGACTGAAAAACGGGGGGTGCCGGCAACTGTTCGAAAAGGGTGCCACCGTCTGGTCACCCTCCACTGGAGCCCAATTGAGCCCCAACGGACCTATCCGCACGTTGTGGCTTCAGCAAGGGGGTGAGAGCGGTCTGATGGGATATCCCACCGCACCTCAAACATGCGGGCTCGTGAACGGCGGCTGCTTCCAGGAATTCGAAGGCGGGGCCATTATTTGGTCAGCGACCTCCGGTGCGCAGCTGAGCAAGGCTGGTCCCATCAGAAATGAATGGGCTCGAACCGGCTTTGAGAACGGTGCCATGGGCTACCCCACCGCAACCGAAGTTTGCGGGCTACCCGACGGAGGCTGCTCGCAGGATTTCCAGAACGGCTCACTTACGTGGACTTCCGGCAGAGGCGTCTTGCAGGTCATGTCCCCAATTTTTGCCTCATGGAAAGCTCAGGGGCGCGAGTCCGGAGTACTTGGCTACCCCAGCGCAACCCAAGTCTGCGGGCTTGTCGGAGGAGGCTGCTACCAGAACTTCCAGAATGGCGCCGTTCTCTGGTCGGCGGCCACGGGCGCCCAGCCGAGCCCTGCAGGGCCCATCCGCACACTCTGGGCTGCGACAGGATACGAAAACGGTTCTCTCGGATACCCCACCAGTAACCAGGTCTGCGGCCTGAAAGACGGTGGTTGCTACCAGAACTACCAAAACGGGGCTATTCTCTGGTCTCCCGCCACGGGCGCGCAGATAAGCCCCAACGGACCCATCAGATCCAAGTGGGGCTCCATGGGCTACGAGCTCAGCGAGTTGGGATACCCTACGGGCGGTGTGGTCTGCGGCATCAGGGACGGAGGCTGCTACCAGAATTTCCAAGGCGGAGCGATGCTGTGGTCGCAGGCAACGGGGGCTCAACCCAGCAGTGGAGCGATTCGTGCAAAATACGCCAGCCTTGGCTACGAGAACAGCTTCCTCGGCTATCCCATCGCAGCAACTTCCTGCACCTTGGCCAACGGAGGCTGCTTCCAGAACTACCAGGGCGGGTCCATCACCTGGAGCCCCACAACTGGGGCCAGCGCAAGCACAGTGCGTCGGTAACCGCTGTGGCTCCTGCTGCGGGCAGCAGGAGCCACAGCGGTTGAGCTCTTGGATTCAGAACAGAAAAGGGTTGAAGCAGCCGCTTCAACCCTTTTCTGTTTGTAGAAATCTACTTTTCGGCGAGGAGCTCGAGCAGGTATGAGCCGTAACCGCTCTTGACGAGGGGTTCGGCCCTTTCGCGGAGTTCATCGTCGGTCAGGAACCCCAGCCGCCACGAGATCTCTTCGGGCGCTCCAATCTTCAAGCCTTGCCGGTTCTCCACCGTCCGAATGAAATTGGACGCATCGTTTAGGTCGTTGAAGGTCCCGGTGTCGAGCCAAGCAGTTCCCCGGGGCAGGATCTCGACCTGCAGCTTACCGGCGTCCAGATAGACGCGGTTCACGTCGGTGATCTCGAGTTCACCGCGGGCGGACGGCTTGAGGTTCTTGGCGATGTCAACAACATCGTTGTCATAGAAATAGAGCCCTGGAACTGCGTAGTGGCTCTTGGGTGCCGCGGGCTTCTCTTCCAGGGACAAAGCCTTGCCATCGTCATCGAATTCCACCACCCCGTAAGCAGACGGATCCTTGACCCAGTATCCGAAGACTGCTCCCCCGTCGATGGTCTTGAACCTGCGCAGCTGAGTGCCCATGCCCTGGCCATAGAAGATGTTGTCACCCAGGACCAGAGCAACGCTGTCATCACCGATATGGTCCGCACCGAGCACAAATGCCTGGGCCAGTCCGTCAGGAGAAGGCTGCTGCTTGTAGGTGATGGAGACGCCGAACCGGGACCCATCCCCCAATAAGCGTTCAAACTGCTCCGCGTCGTGGGGAGTGGTAATGATGAGGATGTCCCGGATCCCAGCCAGGATCAGCGTGGACAGCGGGTAGTAGATCATCGGCTTGTCGTAGACCGGTACCAATTGCTTGCTGACACCCAGCGTGATGGGATGAAGCCTGGAGCCGGTTCCGCCGGCCAGTATTATTCCGCGCATGTCCCCATCTTTCCCTTCGCTAGGAGCAGCAGCAAATCCGGTAGTCTAGGGAATTATGCAGCGACTTCTCGTAACCGGCGGAGCCGGCTTTATTGGCTCGAACTTTGTCCACTACGTTTTGGAAAACACCGACGACCACGTAACGGTTCTGGACAAGCTGACCTACGCAGGTAACCTCGAGTCGTTGAAGGGCCTTCCGGAGGAACGTTTCACCTTCGTCCGGGGGGATATCGCGGACGCAGCCCTTGTAGATGGTCTTGTTGCCGATTCCGACGTCGTTGTTCACTACGCTGCCGAGTCGCACAACGACAACTCGTTGCACGACCCACGCCCTTTCCTGGACACCAACATCATCGGCACCTATACGCTCATTGAGGCAGCGCGCAAGCACAACAAACGCTTCCACCACATCTCCACGGACGAAGTTTACGGAGACCTGGAGCTGGATGACCCGGAGCGTTTCACCGAACAAACGCCTTACAACCCCTCAAGCCCGTACTCGTCAACCAAGGCCGGTTCCGATCTGCTGGTACGGGCATGGGTACGCTCCTTCGGCCTGCAGGCCACCATCAGCAACTGTTCCAATAACTATGGTCCGTACCAGCACGTGGAGAAGTTCATCCCCCGGCAGATCACCAATGTCATCGACGGCATTCGCCCCAAGCTCTACGGTAAGGGCGAGAACGTCAGGGACTGGATCCACGCCAACGACCATTCCTCCGCTGTGCTTGCAATCATCGCCGGGGGAAAGATTGGCGAGACCTATCTGATCGGCGCGGACGGCGAGAAGAACAACAAAGACGTCGTAGAGCTGATCCTCAAGCACATGGGACAGGCCCCGGATGCCTACGACCATGTGGTCGACCGGCCAGGTCACGACCTCCGCTACGCCATCGATTCCACCAAGTTGCGCGACGAACTCGGGTGGAAACCTCAGTTCTCCAACTTCGACGAGGGCATCGAAGACACAATCGCCTGGTACCGGGATAACGAAGACTGGTGGCGCCCGCAGAAGGCTGCCACCGAAGCAAAATACAAGGAACAGGGCCAGTAATCCATGTCGCTGGAGTTCTCGAAGAAGCTTGCTGCCCACCAAACCCCCATTCCCGGCGTCGTTCTCTACGACCTCCCGGTCCACGGCGACAACCGGGGATGGTTCAAGGAGAACTGGCAGCGGGAAAAGATGCTTGCTCTCGGGCTGCCTGACTTCCGGCCCGTGCAGAACAACATCTCCTACAACGAAAAGGCCGGAACCACCCGTGGGATCCATGCCGAGCCGTGGGACAAATTCATTTCGGTGGCCACCGGCCGCATCTTCGGGGCGTGGGTTGATCTTCGGGAGGGCCCCTCGTTCGGTGCGGTCTTCACGGCTGAACTCGACCCGAGCCAGGCAATCTTCATCCCCCGCGGAGTCGGCAATGCGTTCCAGACGCTGGAGGACAATACCGCCTACACGTACTTGGTGAACGACCACTGGTCCGCGGACGCTCAAGGTCAATACACCTTCCTTAACCTCGCCGATGAGACGGCTGCGATCCAGTGGCCGATTCCGCTCACCCAGGCGGAACTCTCTGACAAGGACAAAGCGCACCCGCGGATGGCCGACGTGGTCCCGATGGCAGCCAAGAAGATCCTTGTGGTAGGTGCCGGGGGGCAGCTGGGCAAGGCACTTCGTGCCCAGTACGACGGCGATACCTCGGTTGAGTTTGCAGGCCGCGCTGAGTTCGATCTCACCAACGCGAACAGTTTCAAAAGCAGGAACTGGAAGAACTACTCGACGATTATCAACGTCGCCGCCTACACTGCTGTCGACGCGGCGGAAAGCGCAGATGGGCGGGCCTCCGCCTGGTCCATCAACGTCGCGGCCGTAGCGCAACTGGCGCGCACCGCCGTCGAGAATGATCTCACTTTGGTCCATATTTCCTCGGACTATGTCTTTGACGGTAGCCGCGATATCCACGACGAGGACGAGCTCTGCTCTCCCTTGGGCGTTTATGGGCAGACAAAGGCCGCCGGAGACGCGGTAGTCAGCGTGGTTCCCCGCCACTACATTGTGCGGACCAGTTGGGTTATTGGAGAAGGAAATAACTTCGTCCGCACCATGGCCAGCCTGGCGCGAAAAGGGGTCAAGCCTTCCGTCGTGAATGACCAGACAGGCCGCCTGAGCTTCACCCAGGACATTGCGGCTTTCATTCGACATTTGCTGGAGTCGGATGCAACCTATGGTTTGTATAACTTCAGCAATGACGGGCCCGTCAGGAGCTGGGCGGATATTGCGCGGGATGTGTTCGAGCAGTGCGGGGCATCCGGCAGTGACGTCACTGGCATCACCACTGCCGAATATTTCAAGGACAAGGCAGCGGCCCCGCGGCCACTTTCCAGCACGCTCGACTTGGCAAAGACGCGCTCTACGGGTTTCGACATACCTGATGCCGACGAGCGGCTGGCAGCCTATCTGAAGTTGGAAAACGATAAGGCATGAGACCTGTAGATCAGACGCAGCACACCCTTGTGATCATGCCGGCCTGGAACGAATCGGAGGCCATCGGCAACACGATTCGTGAGGTCTTCGAGTTTGGCCCGGATTGCGATGTCCTGGTAGTTGACGACGGTTCACGGGACGACACGGCACAGGTAGCCCGTGATGCAGGCGCGCTGGTTGTGCAGCTACCGTTCAACATGGGCGTTGGCGGTGCCATGAGAACCGGGTTCAAATTCGCAAAGATGCACGGCTACACCCAGGTCATCCAAGTGGATTCGGATGGCCAGCACGATCCCCGGGATATAAAAGCCGTCCTCGATGGGCTCCAGGAAGCAGACATCGTCATCGGTGCCCGCTTCGCCGATAAGGGCAATTACACAGTCCGCGGGCCCCGTAAGTGGGCCATGAACGTCCTGGCGTGGACGATATCGAGGGTCGCAGGAACCCGGCTCACGGATGTCACGTCAGGGTTCCGCGCTGCGAACACAAAGGCCATCCGGCAATACGTTGACCACTACCCTGCGGAGTACCTCGGGGATACCATTGATTCCCTGGTTGTTGCGATCCGGTCCGGGTGCACCGTGCGCCAGGTTGGAGTGTCAATGCGGGAGCGGCAGGGCGGGACGCCGAGCCACGACCCATTGAAGGCAGCCATCTACCTCGGCCGGTCAGCTTTTGCCCTCCTCTTCGCTTTGACGCGCAAGAAAAACGTACCGTCATCCAACTAGGAGTTCACATGGCCACGCTTGTTGGCTTCATCTTTGTGCTGGTCATTCTGCTCATTATCTTCGAGATGCTCCGCCGGCGTCATCTGAGGGAAAAGTACGCAGTCCTCTGGATCATCATCGGTGTTGGAATGCTGGTCCTTGTTGCGTTCCCACAGCTACTTTTCTGGGCCAGCGGCGTGCTCGGCG
This sequence comes from Arthrobacter sp. SDR-2R, assembly GCF_057747955.1. Lineage (NCBI taxonomy): Bacteria > Bacillati > Actinomycetota > Actinomycetes > Micrococcales > Micrococcaceae > Arthrobacter > Arthrobacter sp. SDR-2R. The sequence goes on along the minus strand of NZ_CM173231.1, from coordinate 2,066,426 downwards.
TTCAAGTGCCTTCAAACCTCCTTTTCGCGATGGCATTGCTTTTGCTCGTCCTGGTCTGCCTTCATCTGTCTTTCGAGCAGTCCCAGGCTGAGGACGAGATCCGTGTCCTGGCCGAAGAAGTAGGAATTCTGCGGCTCAAAGTACAGGAACTGGAAAAAGGCCAAACACGCGATCAATCTGTACCGGGCAACGAGGTGCCAAGCGCGGGAAGGCCGCCCGAAACCACTGCTTAAACTATTCAGGTGGCTGCCGGTCAATGCCTGCAGCCACCTGAATTATTTAAGTCTCCTAAGAGATAACGTGTTTCAACAGCCGGGGCAGGGAATCGGTCTTCCCAATCGCCAGGGAACGCGCGACCAGGGTAGCGGCGTTCAGACGCGACGTCGTATGGAAAGCAGCCGCGCGAGCTGTCCTCTGCCAGCCGAGTTCGCGGAATCGGCGCGCCTGGCCCTCGAAGAAGGCCCGCTCCTCATCGAAGCGCCTCCCATCCAGAGCCTTAACTGATGAGTCTGAGGCTGAATGACGGCGATAAAGGAATGCCAAGGTTGGATCAACCACCATAGATCCGTTTTCAGCAGCAATATCCAGCAATAGTGCGAGGTCCTGGACGACGTGCAGCCCCTCGGTGAAACCGATGCGGCGAATCACGTCCGTGCGCCAAGCAAGGGACGGGAAGTAAGCCCAGTCTGCCCGCATAAGGCTGGTTGCCATTCTTTCGCCCTGCAGGAGGACCGGTTCCTTGACGCTCGGGGCATAGACCTTCTTGACGATGTCGACCAGAGGCGACGCGACTCGGCCCTTCTCGTCGATCACCTGGACCCCTGGCTGCACCACGCTGGCTTGTGGGTAGGCTTCGAAAGCCTTTGATACTACTGCCAGATAGTTCGGCAGCATGATGTCATCAGCGCCCATGACGACGACGATGGGGGCTTCAGCCAGGTCCAGGGCCTTGCGGTAGTTTCCGTTGGCACCCAGGTTCTTTTCGTTCTTTTGGTAGCTCACCCGAGGGTCGGAGATGGATTCGAACCAGCGCTGAGGTTCCGGGCTTGGAAACCCATCATCCACCACGATGAGCCGCCAGTCTTCGAACTGCTGGCTCATGACGCTCTGGGCAGCGAGTTTCATCAGGTCGACGTCCCCATAGTAGGGAAGCAATACATCAATGGCCATGTGCCAGGTAGATCCTTTTCTTGTCTTCCAGCGGATGCCCGCCAGCGGTTAGTCCGAACGTGAGCCAGATGGTCGTTTGAGGAGTGCTAGTCCGTGCCTTCAGCGGTCACAGTTCCTGCACGAGCAGGAACTTATCCGGGCTCATGCCTGAAAATCCATACCTTATAGAGCCAAAAGTTCCAAGATGTGGTCAGTACAGTCGCGAACGCCTTGCCTATTCCGTAGGAAATTCCCCAGGCGTCGAAGCCGTTCACGATGACATCTATTGCCACGATGTTGAAAACCACCAGGGCCAGATACTTGAGCAGGCTCACATGGCTCCGGTTTCTGGCACGGAACGTAAAGGAGCGCTGGAGGGCGAAGTTGAACACCAAGCTGGCGACAAAAGCGATGGGCGTGGCAATCCAGAGGTCCACTCCGAAGACTTCATGCATGAGGGCCAGTAGAGCAAGATCTACTGCGAAGGAAGCGCCTCCAACGAGCAGGAACTTGATCAGGTGGCTGCGCTCAACGATCCCTGAGATCCGGGAAGCGAGTTTCTGTGCTCGATGCTTCACTGATCGCGCACTGTCTGTTGTCTGCAAGCCACTCCCAGTTCCGTATACCCCCGCAGGTTGCAGTCGGGCTCAAGCCATCATACCGGGTGGCTGTCCATGGGGTGCTACCGGCAAAGAGGTCGAGGCGGCATTCGCGCCGACGGCTTCGACCGGTTCCATGACGTTATACTTGCGTTGCCGTTGCATACGTGGCGCCCTCGCCGGGGGCGCGGGGGTTAATTCGGCGCTTCAGAAATTTGGGGAGCAACAACACATCATTCTGCGGCATCGAGCCATAGCCGGTGATTTCACCTTTGGACCCCTTGGTCTGGGCGCCAGCCGCGATCTATGGGCGGCAGGGATCCCATGCAAGTCGGTCGAAATTGTCTGTGCAGCGTCGCGCCCGGGTTATGGCACAGGTAACAGCAGTCGTTAGGCAAGAAGGAAGAGCAGAATGTCACCCCAGATGTCGTCCAGACTTCAAAGCATCAGCTTGCATGCCTGGCGTTGGGTGTCAGCTTCCGACCGAATGGCGCGAATGGCCGTCATCGCTGTATATGCATTCCTGGTGATCACCGGCGCTACGACCTCTTCAATTGGAGTGGCAGAACTCCGACAAGATCCCTCCCACCCCGAGGGATACCAAATAGGGTCAAGTTCCGTCATCCGCTCGGACGAGTTCAACGCGTTTTCTCCTATAGCGATTTCGATCATGGCTACGGGTGCAGCGCCAACGACAAGCTACCTTGCGGCCCCCGCCGATGTTGTTCACAGGTACCCATCTGGCGGCTTCTTTGAAACATTCGTCTACTTTGATTCCACAATGCTTCGGGCGGCGGCGATACTTCCAGACGAGATGGTCTTCGCAGCCCATTGGTGGCTTCCTGCCGTCGCGCTCTTCCTCTTTCTCCCTAAATGGTTCGAACAGGTTGGATCGTCCCGCAATATGGGCTGGTTGGCAGCGTTCCTGATAGCGCTCTCCCCCGCCGCATCCTGGTGGACGATGATGCCTATTCAGCTCATTGCCTACACGGTTGCGGGCTCGAGTTTGCTTCTCTCCGCCTACTGCGGCTTCAAATCTAAACGGTCAGCTCTACCGCTTTTGCAGTCGGTTGTCGGCGGAATCCTCCTTGCCGGCATCCCTAGTTTCTACATTCCTTGGTCACTCGTTCTCGGTTTGCCCGTTCTTGCCGCAAGTGCTCTCTGGATCCTGTCCCGGAAGGACGGGTGGCTGCCAAAATTAAAAGCCGTTGGCTTCACCGCTGGTGTCGCACTGATCTTCGGCGTCGGCACGCTGCTGGAAAATGAAAAGGGCATCAATGGGCTGCTGAACACCGTCTATCCGGGTTCGAGACGGTCGACCGGTGAAGCCCAGCCATTCGGATTTCTTTTCGGCGCGCCAGCTCTCGGCGAACTCAAGGATGCAGTGCCTCTTGGCAGTAACCAGAGCGAGATGTCAACGGCCTTCACAGTGACGTTCGTCTGGGCTGTCGTGATATGGCTCGGCATCTCTGCCATGGGCAGGTGGCGCGACAATGTCGTGGCCCTGGTGCTTGCCTTCTCGGGTGGTTTATGGCTCTTATGGTGCTCTTTCAACTTCGGGCCCATGGGCGCGAAGATTCCCCTGCTGAACTACGTGCAGCCTGCCAGGGCAGCACAGGTTTGCGGAATCTTGGGGGCGCTGTTAGTCGGTGTGCTACTGTCCCGACTGCCGGACAATCGTCGCTGGCGCCTCTCGATAGCTTCGGCTCTGGCAACAGGATTGGTGACAGCGTATGCAGGATCCGAGCTTCAACTTTCTTACCTTCCTACCATGTCGAGGAAAGAAGTTCTGCTTGCCGCTGCTGGCGTCGCCGTCGTGGTCTTCATTGTGACCAGCTTTCCCAAGTCCGCCTTTTCTGTGGGTATTGCAGCAGCCCTGATGGCGATCCCTGTTTTTGGATCGAATCCCCTGATATTTGGGCTGGGTGACCTGCGTGCATCGACAACGGCTAAATATTTCTACTCTGAAGGCAAAGTAAGCCGCGCGGCAGGTTCGCTTTGGGCTTCTGACCGGCCCTCGGTCGACACGTTGCTGCTCGCTAACGGCGTACCGTCACTTACGGGAGTTCAACGTTCCGGCCCGGACGCTAGCAAGTGGACCGTCTTGGACCCCGAACAGCGCTTTGCCAACGACTGGAACAGAGGTGGCGGCTTTATCCAGTTCTTCTGGACGCCAGGGGCACCGCCGGCGTTTTCAAATAACGGTACGGACAGAACAATCGTCCACATCGATCCATGCGACCTCAAGGAGTCGTTTCCCTCCCTCACCCACATCACTGCGTCGCAAGAACTTTCCGGGTCCTGCTTGAGCCTGGAAAAGGAGCTGACATGGTCGGGACAAGAAACCCTTATCTACAAAGTTTCGTAGACAAGGCGAATGATCCACTTCTCACAGTTTCACCCTAGGGTTGAGATGACAGAGCCTACTCAGTCGCAGAGAGGATCAGCCTGTCCCACCGTTGTCCAGCCTTCACAGATAGGCCGAGAAACCTGCCTCGCTGAAGATGCCGGCCAGTCTTTGCATAGCTAGGCTGCCGGCGCCCACATACTCCACTAAACGTTCATACTTTTATGTTCGAGGGCTGTGTCGCGTTCTGTAGGGCTCAATTCATCCAACAAAGTGCCCGGAAGTTCCTTACGTGCGGATTTGACGAGGCCTTGATATGCCCCGCGGACTACGCTTCGAATCCACAACTTCTTGTCTTCCGCGTGCGGCCCCTGGAGCAATGCGGCGCCGACATAACCCAGAATCTCAAATGCCTTTCGTTGGATGCTCATTTGGGGATCTGTCCGGATCAGCCAAAGCTTGTTTCGAAGGAAGTAGAACAGACGCCAGCCCATGTCTTTTGACCCTGACTTGCTGAGGGGATGCTTGATCCTGCTCTCCCGCACCATCACAGCCGGGGCTATACGAGACAAGCGAAAGGTGTACTCGGTGTCGTCAACCCAGATGAAATAATCCCTTTGCGGCAGGTGGGTTTGGCGGGCGACGTCAAGATTTACCAAAACGCCTACGAAAGTCGCTGCATCGATTGCGATCGCACCTTTGAGGTTCGCACTCACCTGGCGGCTGATGTCGTTGCTGAATACAGGCGGGTTCCCAGTGTTGATGGTGTTTCCACCCAGCGTGACCATAGATGCCAGGAAGGAGTAGGGCTCAGAAGCGCTTCCTGCAAGCTCGATCAGCGGTTCCAAGGCGTCCAGCTCCGGCTCGGCGTCATCGTCCATCAACCAGGCATACTCGTGTCCGTGCGCAATCGCCAACTCAACGCCCCACGCAAAGCCACCTGCTCCACCGACGTTGGAGCCCGTGTCAAAGAGTTTCACCTTTGGAAACAATTCCTTCACCAGTTCAGGAGCGCCGTCGGTGGACGAGTTGTCGATCACAATGATTTCGTCGAGTGCTCGTGTCTGCCCCTCGAGGGCAGCAAGACATTTTTCGAGGAGGTCTTTCCTGTTGTATGAGACGACCACAGCAGCAACGGTCATTGGACTTCCTGTCGAAAGGTGAAGATGAACCCATCAACCATAGCCCATCCGCCTCGGTAAGCTCCTGGGTCGGGACCCGCTGGCTTCCCACGCTTCTGATCGCGGAGAACGTATACAGCAGAGGCTCCTGCTGCCCCGGCAAGGATGGTGTATCGGACAGGCAGACACCAGCAACGCCTCTTCGTGCAGGAACCCGGCCTGGCCTCTACCGTCGAAGACCCGCAGACGGAGTCTCGTCAGGAATACGGGTAAACTCTTATAGACCTCACGTATTTGCTACCGCGTGATTCTCCTGTCCGTGAGTTGAAGAAGGGCTTCCGACTAATGACAGAAAATGTCCGGGTCAGCGTCTGCATGGCCGCCTATAACGGCTCCGAATTCATCGCAGAGCAGATCGAGTCCATACTGCCGCAGCTCGGACCAAATGACGAACTGCTCATAGTAGATGATGAATCCACGGACGACACAGTCGCACGGATTGAGGCTGTTCAAGATTCGAGGGTAGTCCTTCATCGCAATAAGCAAAATCTTGGCTATGTGAGAACATTTGAAAAAGCGATATGGCTAAGCAGCGGAAATTATATTTTTCTATCCGATCAAGATGATATATGGGTCCCAGGCCGGCTGGACAAAATGCTCGCCGCTCTGGCCGACAAATCCATGGTGGTAACAAACTGCAAGCATTTTGGTGGTGAATCGGGTCGTTTTCATGACATCAGGCTTCGCAGCAGAGATTCCCAGAAACATTTTAGGAATCTCCTGGGAATTGTTATTGGGTATAGACTGCATTGGGGCTGCGCCATGGCTTTCAAGTCAAATTTGAAGGAGTTGGCGCTCCCTTTCCCGTCTCATATGTCTGAATCCCACGACCAGTGGTTGGCAATGTGCGGTAATTTTTCAAAGAGCATCGCCTATCTTGAGGATGACACGATACTTCACCGGCTGCACAATGAGAATCTGACCCCCAGAAAAATGCGCGGAATTAGTAAGATTGTCCGCGCCCGCGCCGCGTTCCTAGCCAACCTCGTCACTCTGGCGCTTCGAAGCAGGCGGCGGCGCAAATCGCCCGCAACTGTCAAAGGTTGAGTTTGCTGCGCGCTAAATCCGCCACACATCGCGAAACGGATACCCATGTTTGAAGCAGGACCCCAGCATAAAGTTGCCGCCGTCGTCACCAGCTATAACCCCTCAGTTGACATCATCTCCCGTGTAACTCTCCTCCGGAATCTTGTACCCTACATATTGGTCGTGGACGACGGCTCCAATCAGGATGCGTCGCCCATTCTTAGCGTTCTGGAAGAAGACGGCATAACAGTTCTCCGCCAGCCGCGGAACTCAGGAATTGCCAGTGCGCTCAACGAGGGCATCCGGCAGGCGCGCACCCTATGGGAGCCCGACTGGATCCTTACTATGGACCAAGATTCGACACTCGGCGAGAACTACGTGGAAAATGCACTTCGCAGCTTCCGTAATGCGGCTGCCCAAGGAATGCGAGTTGGCCTGGTTTCACCGGAGTCGCACAACGCAAAACCAGTCAAGAGGCTCCATGGAAACGAAGACGTAGTCCAGGCCTTTGACCCGATGCAGTCGGGTTGTCTTATTCCAGTCAGCGTATTGGACGACGTCGGGCTTTTCGATGAGAGCCTGTTCATAGACTGCGTTGATACCGACTTTAATCTCCGGATCCGTGCAGCAGGTTACTCAACCCCTGTCGGCGTCGGCTGCGACATCGAACACTCCCTTGGAGAAACACGGCCTATGTCTATAATGGGGCGCCCTTTGCGGGTTGACGGTCAGGATCTTCAGATTATCCATCACTCTCCTGTTCGCGTTTATTACATAACCCGAAATATCTGGCTCATGGTCGTCCGCTACTTTTCTACGAATCGTATTTGGATGTTGCGACGCCTTTGGATGGAAGTCGAGAGCAACATTGTCCGCGTCGCATTTGGGCCACGCCGCATCGCGTTCGTGCGCGCGTGGCTTACTGGTATCCGGGATGCAGTCGCCGGTCATTCTGGCCGCATTCGACCACAAGATGCCGCGAAATTGAAATAGAAGCCGGCGATGACCAGCGGGGTTATCGCCGAAGTACCGATGCCACGGCAGCGCCTGCTGCAAACGTTATGGCTGAGGGTATCGAGACGTGCTTGCTTGAAACGGCGGACCATAGAACTGCCAGCTTCTTGATCCAGTATTTTCTGGGCGTCACAACTTCCAGGAGCGGCTCCAATGCCTGGAGGCGTTGCGGCGCTCTCCCTCGAAGCTCAAGGACCATGGTACGAGACCAGCCGAACTTGATGTTCATCATCACGCGCAAAAGCGATGACAAATTACCCGCACCTTCGAATTTGTGACCCATTCTTCGGAAGTTATCGATCGAACGCTTTACATTGAAACTCCGGTCCGGCTCACCCAGAACGTTCCCTCCATGCTGCACATAGTCCTGTACTAATGCGTCAGCAATATAAGCCCCTTCAGCGACGGCCGCGCAAAGCCCAATCCAATGGTCGTGGTTCTCGGATGGATTGCTCAAACGAGGAAACGGAAGAACGGTAGCAAGTAGTTCCCTCCGGAAGACGGAAAGGCCCCCGGTTATCTGATTGTCAACGAGAAGATGCGCTGGCGGGACGTTGCATCGATTAGTGGATTCAGCGAGGACAGCACCCGTCTCGGTGACTACACGAGCTTGGCCAGTCGCCAGTGAATAGTGAGTAAGATAGGGAATCAACGTGTCCAACTTATTTGGATACCAAAAGTCGTCCTGATCCGATAGAGCAATCCAGGTGGCATCCACCGGCACATGCTCTAGAACTCGTTCGAAATTTCCATAGAATCCCAAACGCTCATCAAATCCGATAACCTGGAACCGAGTGTCGCCCATAACAGTTTCATCGACGAAAGCCTTGATTTCATCACAGCCACCGTCAGCCGAAATTAAGCATAGGAACTCATCATGCGATTGATCGCGAATCGATTGCAGTTGACGCCGGAACAGGTTCCAGTCAGGTTTGTAGGCCGCTAGGGCGACAACACCAAAGCCCGTCCGAACCTGATCGTTCAATTTATTCCCCTTCACCCAACCAAAAAACACAGGCTAGCTCAACTTCTGCATGTCGCTGGCCCTAATAATACCATTTCGAAACATTGAGGCATCGCGGACTCCGAAGAGCATGGCCCGTAAAATTTCCTTCTTATTTTTACTAAAAAGAATCCTTCGAGAATGGTTGACCAGCTCGTAGTAGCTTTTACGCGCAACCCAAATTGGGTCCGCCAAGAAGTAACGGAAGAAAATTAATAAATTGTTTCGAGTGATGTAATAGACACGTACCGGCGAATGGTACGTATAGAGCCTCTTCTTTCCCCAAAAACTAACCGTACTTTGTTGTCCCAGAGAGTGCGCCATATTGCACCCACTGCCGCAAAGAACTGCAAGGCCGGCCTTCCGCACTCGTAGCGTAAATTCAGAGTCGACTGCGTCGATAACGAGCTTCTCATCCAAGCCCCCTACCGCGTTGAAGGTCGAGCGGGGTATTAACATTCCCGATTGCCATGGATCGAAGGGCTGCTCGAATCCGAGTAAGGTTCCGTTTCCGAGGACTGGGCTGTTGTTATATGTCGCAGCACTTACGAACCCCACTGGTATGTTCAGCTCACGCGCAAGCCTGTCCGTCTTCAAAGCATTGCTGACATAATCCTGGTCCGGTATGGAATCTTGGTCCAAGGTCAGATAATAGTCAAACCGGCCGATCGCTGCACACCTGCTTATACCTATATTGAGCGTTCTGGCTATGCCGCCGTTGTTTGGTGAATGAATTACTTCTGCACCCAAAGACCGTAATTCTTCAAAAACTGGCATTGTGGAGGAATCATTTGATCTGTCATCTACGACAACAACCAAATCCACCTGCCCAACAACGGCCCTAAAAACATCAATGACCTTCTTATCGGGATTATACGCCGCTATAATCGCGGCGACGCGAACGCTCTCCTCTCCCTGCGTCATGAATATTTCCTCAATTCATCGTGTAGCTGTTTATCTTGCAGCGCCCGCCGCCGCAGTTGTCAGCATCCGAGCTGAAACTCGAGATATTCGGAAAGATGGGCTGCATACTCGGCAGCATTCATGCCCACCACGACAGCCCGAGTACGATCCGCAGGCAAAGCCGAACGCCCCGAACTTTCCCGCTCAAACGGCTCTGTCGTCAACCAATTCTAATGGACCATGACCCAAGCACCATGATGCTGGCACGTCTCACCGCCCCTGCAAGTACCACGAAGCAGACTTCCGGCCATTTTGTTGAGCCGTAATGTGGACTTCCCTATGTAGCTGACACAGAGCCTTGGACAGCACTAGCGGCTTCAGCGCCTCTTAGTGTGGCGAGATGTGCGGACATTCTGCGAAGCAGCAGCCCTCTGCTTCCATCCCGCGAGTCCACCAATCGGGGCTGTACAGCGCTGCCTCCGAAGGTGGGATTAGTATCACGTGGCCCATCAGGCAATCCTGGCCCCACCGCGTGGTGAACTATTATTGGGTACTTGGCCTGTTCAAACTCGAGGAACGCGAGAAATCTTGTCAGCGAAACCGATCATGGCCTCCTTGGCACGTCTTGCAAGTTTTTCCCTAACAGTTGGCGTCGGAACGATCGTTGGGCTTGTGTCAATTCCGGTGATAACCGGGATCGCCGGAGCACAGCTTTGGGCAGTTCAGGCAATGGCCCAATCTGTGTCGATCATGTTCGGCATCCTTGTTGCCTTCGGTTGGGGCACTACCGGTCCGTCGATGGTTGCCTCGATGAACAAGGCACTTCGACCCCAGCTCTTCGTTGATTCGCTTGTTAGTCGAGGCTACCTATATTTGATCGCGGCCCCGGCGATGGCAGCCGTCATGATCATCCTGCAACCTGAACATGTGCCTCTCGTTGTGCTGGCCTCCATCGCGTATTTGCTGCCGTTCCTTGGCGGAAACTGGTACTTCATAGGTGAAGCCAAGCCCAAGAGGCTATTTTTCCTCGATGCACTCCCGCAGTTTGGTGGGACTTTGATCGGCCTGGCAGTCCTGGCTCTAACCCGCGAGATCATCTGGCTGGTAGCGATACAATTGCTCTTCAATATTCTTGCTCTGGCCCTTACCTGCACGGTCATAGTTAAACCTGCGAAGGCAAGTATTACGGCAAACTTCAGGGTAAGGGAAGCCTTTAGCCGGTTGGCGCACCAGAGACACGGCGTCGTCACAGCCGCGACCGGAAGCTTATACGTGAACCTGCCACTAGTGGCGATCAATCTATTCCTGCCCGCGCAGCTGGGGGTCTACCTCATGGCGGATAGAATTTTTCGCTACGGCGTTTTGGCGCTTTCCCCGCTCCTTCAATTCATTCAGGGCTGGATCCCCGAAGGGGGTCCCGAAAACCTAAAGCATAGGCTCGTGCGGAGTGCTCAGGTTGCACCCTTGTTCGGATTTCTTGGCGGAATGGGCATCTTCCTACTAGGTCCGGTCGCAAGCGAGATATTGTCCAACGGTTTAGTTATTTTCCCGAGTTCACTGAGCGCTGCTGTGGGATTGATGTTCTTGTCAGTGGCAGTTTCCCAGATCCTTGGGTTGGCTTGCCTCGTGTCCGTGGGACAGGGAAGAATCCTTGTCCAATCAACCGTTCTCGGTGCCGTCTGCGGCGCGCCTGCTATTGTGTTGGCGGCGTTGTTCACCGATGTCACCGGAGTAGCGTGGGCAGTCGCGGTTTCTGAAATACTAGTTGCCGCGTATCAAGGCAGAGCCCTCCGACGATACTTCGTCAGGAACACGGCTCTCTCTTATCCCTAAATCCAGCCACCGACTTGGGCGTGCGACTTACGCAACCCAGTTCCAGGGTTAACCCAAAAGTCTCGCTGCCGGGCCGCGTGTAAAAGCCACGGGGCGTGGTTGTGCTGCAGACGTACACGATGACACGGGCGACGATTTTATGAAATTGAGTGTAGCCAGCGCTGCAGACACGGATGTTGACCACGCCGGCCCAAAATGCGCCCCGGAAAATGTAGTTCATCCACTATGTTCGACTTCTCCGCTAGGCAGCGCGTCAGTATCCCGCAAGTGAAATCCACCGACGGCCGTTCCTACTCTCAGCAGCCTAGATGTACTGAGCAGAATGGTGGTTATCATGAATGGTTGAGGACCTCTTAGATCCGTACACTTGGCGGAAACCACGGTTCTGGGAATCTGCGCGATCGGCTGGCTCCTTCTATGAGCCCACTCCCGTGAGCCATTCTTTGACGTGGGTTCAGGGGACTGAAAGGGCTTGCCACCAGAGTCTTACGCGGCAGACGCTGATTCCGATGCATTTCTGTGATCCAGCGACCCTCTGGCAGCACGGCTCAGGCGAGAATAGTGATGGCCTGCTCCGGCAGTACTTCCCGACAGGAACAGACTTCGACGTCCACAGCCCCAAACACCTCACCAAGGTCGCGGCCGAAATTAATCGCAGCCCCCGCGAAGTCCTGGGTTGGCAGAGTCCAATGGAGCACCTGGCTAGACGGACTTCACCGGCGACAGAACCATAAACCGTTGCATCGACCGCTGAACTCCGCCGCCGTCACAAAGGCTCGCCTATCGACCGTCACCGACAGGTAGACGCATCATCATGAAAGCGTGTTGTCACCGGACGCGCGGTCGCCCACGCGGCCAGGGGACTGGGCTTCTCAAGGGACCCGCTCCCACCACTGGACAAGCCGATACCGCTTCCACGGCTGGGAAGACCTTGAGGACCGGAGTTCCCGTCCAAAGTAGTGCCCTCTCGCCACCCGGGCCACATTCCTGTCAAGCGGGTGATGTATCGGGAGGGGCCGACGGCCTCGTCTTGCGCTGCGTGTCCCGTGCCCGGACGGTCTGTAGGATTCTGGCCCGCGCCGGCATGCCCCGGCTATGCGACCCGGATCCGAGCTTCTCCTGCCAAGGACCACCGCTATGAACGTGACATCCCGGACACATGATTCACATCCACGCCGAGGATAGTCGACCGTATTCCCGACAGCGGCGGTCAGCAGACAGACCTTTCCCAAAGCCGGGCCACCCACTGCCCTTCGGGCAGACCTGGATCTTACTACGTCCTCGCCGCGGTTGCTTGCTCCCCCGCTTCGCCTACGCCGGGTCCTGCCCGACGAGAAAAGCCCAACCGGCGCCAGATTCCTCGCCCGCTCAAGAGCCGCCAGACAGCCAACCCTGCTCCGGTAACACACGTAATGACTGACAGCGCCTTCGCCTACCTGCTCGCTCGGGACTTCCACGACGCGCTGGCCGCGTTGGGGGCCAAGCACATCCTGAATAGATGCCGCCATCTCTGCAAAAGGCAAAGCAAAACGCTTCAACCGCACCTTCCAGAAAGGCCGGGAGCACCGAGAGACTTGCATCTCAAACCAGGCCCGGACCGATGCGTTGCAGTCGTGGCTAAACTTCTACAACACTCACCGGGCCCACCGCAGCCTCGGAGCGAGTCCACCCACCAGCAGGTGTCAACTGTCAACTTACCGACTGGGCACACCGAGGCACCACGGACGCACTGCAAAGACCGCCCTAACTCAAACAGCAGGACATAAATCCAGCTTGTAGAGCTTCGCTTCACCCTGTGAGTCTTCGAGCGTAGCTAGCCCGGCACCTATCAGGGCGTCCAATCCTTTGTAGCCGCTGTCTCTTCCATGGACTTCCCGGTGCCCGAAGTCGAGGATGTACTCGATCTTAAGGCGCTCAACTGTGGGGCATACAGCGGGGTCGCCCTTGGCTGGAGTGGGACCGTTGAGCAATGGAGCTGCGCCTTGGGGAACAGCACTGAGGATGTGAAGTTGGACGAGCTTCCGGTCGGCAAAGGCATACGCAAGGGAACTTCCATTCCAAGGATTTCCCACCATAAGGGCGTTTTTAGGCACTTCGCCCGGCAAACGCTTGATAAGCGCCATTTCGTCGCTCGATATCAGCGGCGAATTCTCGGACAACCGGTAAGATCCAGCCATAGATGCCTCGGCTTGGCCGACATTGCCGCGTTGAGTACCCACAATCAAAGCAAAGACCATCGCGGTAGCCGCTAGGGCAACCAGTAGTTCCGGCTGTGATGTCCTTCCCCCCTTTGCAGGCGCCGTGCTTCGAACAGAACGACCCCTCAGCAATCCGGTAGAGCTTGCCAGGATGGTGGTCAGCTGAGTCCACACAAAGACGGCGCCTTGGCACGCGAGCGGGATGGTCACCACGGGTAGGAGTGCCGCCAGCCGGGGCGGGTCGTTGTACCAGATGCCAGTGAGAAAGAGCCGGAAGTCGTCGGCCGGAAAGGAGCTGACTACAACGAAGAGAAATGCTGCGACGGCATAGGATCCCAGTAGCCACAGCTGCCGGCTAGACCGGATGGTCAAATAAATGCCCATGAGCGTCAGAAGCATGATCACCCACGCTGCGGGGCGGCCGATAGCTGAGCTGGAGATCACCTCTCCAATTGCCTGGCCTGTAGACTCTACCGGCGGCCAAAAGGCGGTTTCCGCCGGAGGGCGTACCACATCCCACAGCATTTTGATCAAAGCGATGCCGGTAAGTAAAGCAATGGAGAATACCGTCGCCACCAGAATGCGTGCTCTGCCTCTCCTAAACTTCAGCGCATTGGCAAAAACGAGGGCATAGACGTAAAGGGCCGGCGGCAACATCAGCGCCAGCCACGCCATGGCGACACTCGGGTGGGCAAGCGCCATACCAGGAAGCACGGCAAGCAGCAGAAGAAGGCTCAACAGCTTGGATCGGTTCGAGATGGCGGACAAACCCATTGACTCGAGGCCTAGAGCAAACACCAAGGGCAAAAGCGCGAGCGCAAGGAAATTGGGGTAAAGAACGCCGAAATCCAGCAGAGAGATAGGAAAGGCACCAAAGGCAGCGGAGAGTACGCCGGCCGCGAAACTCACGGCAGGACGTCGCCCCCAGATAGCGTGCGAAAGATAAATGCAGCCTAAAGGCCATACGAAGGCGGCTATCAGAAGATTGATTACATTTACGGAGGAGGTTATCTCCCCTCCCCCGATGAGGACGACCAAGGATACCAAGTCGTGCCAGGCAGCAGGGTAGGAACTACCACCCGTCATTCCGCTCAAAGTAAGTGACGAACCGGAACCGGTGTCAAGAATGTACCGTATAGCGTTCAGATGAAAGACATTATCGAACGTCTGGGAGAACGATTCGGGGGATCCTATAGCGCGCAGCAGACGGCCACCTATGAGGACGGCTGCGACGGCCGCCGCCGCTACAGAAGCCACGATCCAGTGTCCCGGTTTGTCCTCCAATTTCGCATCGCCCGCGCCGGCCCGCTTCCTGAGCAGGAGGGACAGCGCAAAAGCTACGGCAGCCACCCCAATGGTTACGGCGATTACCGGCAGGAGCGACCATGCGATTCCAGCGAAGGGTGCTGCGATTGCAGCCACAGCAATTATTGAAACGCTTATCCCGGGAGCTGTGGCGGCGGCCCGGGCTGCGCCGAGCCGGGCCGCCATGCCGACGGCGAAACCGGGGATAGTCAGCAGGGCCACCGCGAGGACACACTGCGGTACTGCTTCAAACCAAGACAAGAGTCCTCCGTACGGCTACTGGAGCGCGGGTATTCTGCATGCCGCTGCTGCCCGTTGAAACATCGCGGCCGGTTAGGATGCTAACCGCGACATAAGGTTACTTGGCTCAATGACGCAACAGGCCGACGGCCTCGCGTATCGGGCCGTCGTAGATCATTTCTCCGTGTTTGAGGAGAACACCCCGCTGACAAATCCGGGAGACAAGGTCCAGGTCATGGCTTACCACGACCAGGGTCTTACCGTCCCGGGCCAGTTCCTGGATCTTGTCAATACATTTGCGCTGGAAAGGTTCGTCTCCGACCGCAAGGATCTCATCAATAAGAAAGACTTCCGGGTCTGTGTGGACAGCAACCGAAAACGCCAGCCGCAAGTACATGCCGGAGGAATAGAACTTAACCTCTGTATCGATGAATTGCCCGATCTCGGAAAACTCGACGATATCGTCGAACCGGTCCTTGATCTGCTGCTCAGTCATTCCCAGGATGGCGCCGTTAAGGAACACGTTGTCGCGTCCGGAGAGGTCCGGGTGGAAGCCCGCGCCGACTTCGATCAGTCCTGCGACCCTGCCCCTTGTCTTTACCGTTCCTGAATCAGGAAGCATGACTCCGGAAATGTGCTTGAGCAAAGTGGACTTGCCGGAGCCGTTCAGGCCCAGCAGCGCCACAGTTTCCCCCGCCTCGACGTTGAGAGAAACGTTCTTTAGTGCGTGGAACTTCTCCGAAAGATCCCCTTTGCGCCCTTTCACGAGCCAAACGACGGCTTCCTTGATGGATCGCGTATGACGAAGGACGAATTGCTTGCTGATGTCAGAAACTTCAATTGCGTTGACCACTTAGAGCTCCTGCGCGAAACGGCCCTCAAGGCGGCGGAAAGTGAATTGGCCCAAGACGAGGATCGCCAAGGCAACACCCAGCCCAACCAGCAGCCAAATACTAAACAGATTGGGGGGCATGGAGACGGAACCGTCAGTCGTCGGGAACCAAAACGCGTAGTGAAAAAGCTCTACGCCGATCGTGATCGGGTTCGCTTGGTAGACGGCGAACCATCCTGCTCCCAGCTTCTCCTGCACCATGGACCATGCATACATGACGGGCGATGCCCAGGTGGCAACCATCAGGAGCATGTCCACCAGGTTCTCGGAGTCACGGAAGTAGACGTTGGCCGCGCCGAACAGAAGACCCAGGCCCGTCGCAAGGAGGGCAACGATAGCAAAGCCGGCCACCGCAGCGAGCAATTGAAACACGTTGGGATGCCAACCGGCGAATAGGCAACCGACGATGAGCACCACCAGCTGCGGGAAGAAGTGCACAGCAGAAACCCACACTGACGCCACAGGAAAGAGCTCGCGCGGAAGATAGATCTTCTTGATGAGGTTTCCGTTATTGACGATGGACCTGGCCGCATTGCCCAGGGCCTCTGAGAAGAAGTTGATCAGGACAATTCCGGAAAACAGGTAGACCGCATAGTTTGTCAGCCCCTCCGGATTCCGTGAGCTTCGTTCCAGTCCGAGAAAGACTCCCAGGGCCACATAGAAGACGATGAACTGCACGCCGGGCTTCACATACGACCAGAGCAGGCCCAAGACCGACCCTCGGTAGCGCACTTTGAGTTCTTTCCGTACCAGCAGCTTAAGAAGGAAGCCTGACTGCCTGATGTCCCGCAGGCCACCCCCCAGTCCGGGAGTGGTCAACTCACCGGATGCGATTGCGCTCACTTGATCTCGTTCTGGGTATGTTGTTCGAACGTCTTCCTCCAGGACTCCATGGAGGTGAGGTCCGAGACTGCTGCTTTGTACTTCCTGCTTAGGGCCGGCCAGTCCTTGAGGAGGGCAGAGTGAAGACGGGCACTTTCGGCCAGCATCTTCCTCAGTTCCTTGGGATCCCGGCGGTACCAGGAGGCTCCGGTGCCTTCAGCGTTGGACACTACAGCGCTGTCGTACTGCGCCATGCGCCACCACCGGTTGTCTTGGTGGGCGATAGTTGTCTGCGGGCGCTCTGCGCTGGTGCCATGGACAGGGCTCGCCAATTGCCGAACGACGGTCTTGGCAGCCCAGGGCAGAAGTGTCAGCTTTCCCGGCTTCGAGGGACCGTGGCCCCGGCGGGGAGGCTTATCCATCTTGGGGGCCGGGAAGTCTTCCGGATTAGGACGGAAGACAGCATCCGAATGCGCGGACATCATCTCGCGGATCTGCGGCAGTTTCGCTGACAACAGCCCTGGCAAGGCTTCCGGCCCCTTCAACACATCCTCCAGGGCCCATTGCCGGCCCTGGGCCGTGGCGTACTGCATGGACACCAGATGCTTGACGTCAGCGTATTGCGACTCCTTGATGACCCTGCCGCCAAACTCGTAGGGGCTGTGAAGGAGGGCGGCCACCACCCTGTTGCGGGCGTGGAAGTAGGCCTGCCAGCCAACGAGGTCGTCCTTGTCAATCCAGGACACGTGCCAAACAGCTGAGCCCGGCAGCGACACCGTGGGGTATCCGGCCGCCTTGGCCCGCAGCCCATATTCGGAATCGTCCCACTTGATGAACAGCGGGAGTGAGAGTCCGATCTCCCGGATCACCTGGGTGGGGATCAGGCACATCCACCAGCCGTTGTAATCGACGTCGCAACGCCGATGCAGCCACGGGGTTTGGCGAAGGTTGGACGACAGGAAGTCGTGGCCCAGGATCATGTCCTCGCTGGGAAGCGAAGGCTGGAATCGGTAAGGGTTTACCACTTCGCCGAAGGTGTGCAGGACCGTCCGGTTGTAGAGGTCGAACATGTGCCCTCCGACGAGGGTCGGAGTCTTGCACCGGTCCGCGAACGTCAGAAGGCGAATGATGCTCTCAGGCTCAACAACGACGTCATCATCCATCAACAGGGCGTAGTCGCTGCCGTTCTCGACAGCCTCGAACATGCCCCGCGCAAACCCGCCCGAACCGCCCAGGTTGGACTGGTTGATGATGCGGAGCTTGCCCCTGAGGGAACGCTTGACGTCGTCGAACCCCTCAGCGTCGGAAAGTTTCTGTGTGCCCTGGTCAACAATCAGGATTTCCTGCACGTGGGCCAGCGCTTCTTCGCTGTCGGCAAGGAGCCGCAGGTTGTTGAGGCAGAAATCCGTTTTGTTCAGGGTGGTGATCTGGAGCGTGACGGACCCCGGCGTTGTTTCGACCGCCGGACCCTGCCATTCCGCGTCGAGCATGATCAAGGGCTCGGTTCCGGCCAGCAGGTCGAACCAGTACCACCCGCCGTCGCCGAAGGGCGCCAGTGAAAGTTCAAACGTGCTCTCCGCGTTGCCTTCAACCCGGCGGGTGTCCACCCGCTGCAGGGAACCGCGGGCGTTCGACTTGTAGACGATAACCGAGCCGGCGCCCTGGGTCCGGACCTGGAGCCGGATCTTGTCTACTGTCGTCCACCGACGCCAGTAGCTGGCGGGGAAAGCGTTGAAGTAGGTGCCGAAAGACACCCGTTCGCCGGAACGGACAGACGTTGAGTGCCGCGAAAGGAAGTCTTCAACGTGCGCTTCTTTGGTGGGGCTGCTGATGGTCCGGGGCTTCGCGGTCTTACCGTCGCGGTCGCCGGCGGTGGGCAACTGAATGCCCGTCGCGGTGCCCATGTCCATATAGAGGGGCACCGTGTCCATCTGGCTGGCACTGGGCAGGATCACACGCTGAAGCGTCTGCCACGCTCCCCGGTCCTTAACAGCGTCAGCCCTCACGGTGTTCTTCGTCTTGTTGTCGGTAGGGACGCTCATGCGTCGACTCCCCCGCTTTCAAGCTGTACGCCGCTTTCGAAGTGCGGCCGGATCTTGTTGTCAAACATGCTGAGAGCGGCGCCGATGGCCATGTGCATGTCGAGGTACTTGTAGGTGCCCAGCCTGCCGCCGAACAATACGTCCTTTTCGGCCGCAGCGAGGTCTCGGTACTTCAGGAGGCGTTCCCTGTCCGCGGAGGTGTTGACCGGGTAGTAAGGCTCATCGCCCTTTTCGGCAAAGCGCGAGAATTCGCGCATGATGACCGTCTTTTCGGTCTGGTAGTCGCGCTCCGGGTGGAAGTGGCGCGGTTCGATGATGCGGGTGTAGGGGACGTCTGCGTCGTTGTAGTTCACAACCGACGTGCCCTGGAAGTCGCCCATCTCAAGGACTTCTTCCTCGAAGTCGATGGTGCGCCAGGACAGGTCGCCCTCGGCATAGTCGAAGTACCGATCCACCGGGCCGGTGTAGACGACAGGAATGTTGCCCACGACCTTGTTCTTGCTGTACTCGTGGGACTCGTCGAAGAAGTCGGTATTGAGCCGCACCTCGATGTTGGGGTGCTCTGCCATCTTTTCGATCCAGGCGGTGTAGCCGTTGGTCGGCAGGCCCTCGTACTTGTCATTGAAGTACCGGTTGTCATAGTTGTAGCGCACAGGCAGCCGAGAAATGATACCGGCCGGCAGGTCCTTGGGATCTGTCTGCCACTGCTTGCCGGTGTAGTGCTTGATGAAGGCCTCGTACAAGGGGCGGCCGATCAGCTGGATGCCCTTGTCGTTCAGGTTCTGGGGGTCAGTTCCCGCCAGTTCCCCTGCCTGTTCCTGGATGAGGTCGCGGGCCTGGCCGGGGGTGAGATTGGCCCGGAAGAACTGGTTGATGGTGGCCAGGTTGATGGGAAGCGAATAGACCTCGCCCTTGTGGACGCCATAGACCTTGTGCACATAGTCAGTGAAGGTGGTGAACCGGTTGACGTACTCCCACACCCGCTCGTTCGAGGTATGGAAGAGGTGGGCGCCGTACCGGTGGATCTCGATCCCGGTCTGCTCTTCCTTTTCGCTGTACGCGTTTCCGCCGATGTGGTGGCGGCGGTCGATGACAACGACCTTCAGGCCGAGCTCAGTGGCGGCCTGTTCTGCGATTGTCAGGCCAAAAAAGCCGGACCCTACGATGACGAGGTCAGCGGTCACAAAATCTCCTGGTTCGAATGCGGGCAGCGCAATGGTGCGCAGTGTCTGCTGCTCTAGCCTACCCGAGTGACTGCAGGGCCCGTCGAATCAGCATTCCCGCTGTGACCCGGCACACGGAGTCCCGGTGGGCAGGCGAAGGACTCCGTTATCCCAGTGCGGTTTATCCACATAGGCGCAGAAGCCAATGCCCCGCACTGAGCCCGGTGGCTAGCGTGGGTGCATGCACGAGGGACCAACTACCCATGACGCTTAATTGCACTCTGGTGGGCGGACCGGGATCACCGCGTCCCCAGCCACCCGTGGAACTGTCCATTGATGCACCGGCCGGCACGGCAGGGTACGTCATTCACGAACAGTTGGTCCAGAAGTACGGTGCGGGCTCAGTCAGAGTGGACGGGCAGGATCTGCGTTCCCTGGTCCTCGGCGTGCCGCCGCTCGTAGAGGCGGCAATCCTTGTCGACGGCGGCACCCCACCTTCGAGCAGGCGGCCACGGCGCCCGCCAATTGCCGATGCCGTCCCTCCCCTGGTCCTCGCCATCGACAGCGGAGCAGCAGCGGGAACCGTTGTGCCATTACGGCGTGGCACCTACACCATCGGTCGAAGCGGCACACGGATTGTCATCCCGGACCCGGAGTTGTCCCGTGAACATGCCAGTGTGGTGGTCACTGACACGGAGATCATATTGGTTGACCTGGACAGCGCCAACGGGACGTATGTCGACGGCCAAAGGATACGGAACACGGTTATCTCAACGGACTCAACCATCAGGTGCGGTCAATCGAACCTATCGCTGGTGTTTGCAGATGTGCCCCATAGAGTCCTCTCGGAAGCAGGAAAGTCGGTGGCGGAACCTATCGTGGTGTCCGGCCGCCCTGATCCAGGAAACCGCGCGGCACTCCTTCTGACCGCGATTCTCCCACTGGCACTTGGGGTACTGCTGGCCTTTCTCACCGGCATGTGGATGTTTCTGGCCTTTTCCGCGGTTTCGGTGTTTTCGGTCCTGGTGCCCGCGGTCAGCGGACGGCGGCACAGGCGGGACCTGTCCGCGGCCCTGAAGTCGGCTGTTGAAGATGACAGGGAACGCCGACGACGGTGCGCCCCTTCCCTGTCCATCGTTGCTCTTGCGGCCCGGCGGACTGAAGGGACGTCCAGCCCGGATTCACCCGGCGACGGGGTGTGGCTGCGGCTGGGACAGGCAGAACAGCCGGCCAATGTCAGGATCGAACCGCCCGGTGCTGCCGCGACCATCCCACGGGCAGGAATCGTCCCCGTCGTTCTGGACCCGGACGTCCCGCTCACCACGCTGGGCGGCCCGCGCTTTGCCACCGATGGCACCCTCCGCTCCCTTCTCATGCAACTTGCGGCATACCCGCGCACGGGCACGATGAATGTCGTCGTCCACGGGCTGCCGGAAGCCCTACCCCTCGCAGCCCGGTATCTCAGCAGAGTGACGCTCACTGCAACACTGCCCGCCGCCCTCAATGCAGTGGACGGCAGCGAGCAGCAGGGCTGCGGGCGGGGAGTCCTTTTGATCCGGGGGGATAACTCCGGAGCGGTGGTGGAAAAGTCGCTCCGGGAAGCAGCGCTCCAGCGGGGGTGGCAGGTTCTTCACTTCCTGCCCGAAGACGGCGATTGGCCTGCACCTGACGTCCTCCTGTCCGAGCGCGCATCAACCGTGGTGCAGAACCACCGCGGTACTGTGTTTGTCCCTGACCTGGTCCCGGACGAAGTCTTTACCGCTTTCTGCCGGCACCTCGCCGGTGCCCTGATTCGTGACAAGGAACAGGCCAAGACCGTTCCCGCTTCCTGCAGCCTTGACGAAGTCCTGCCACTGACGCTCGCGGCTACCGCAAGCAGATGGGACTGCAGCGCCCGAAACATCGGATTGCCCGTACCCTTGGGCGTTTGCAGGTCGGGAACGAAGACCTTCGACCTCCTGGCCGACGGTCCGCACCTCGTGGTGGCAGGCACCACAGGCTCAGGGAAGTCGGAACTGCTCCGGAGCATGGCCCTGGCGCTGGCCTTGTCCTATCCGCCGGACCGGGTCAACTTCTTCTTCATCGATTTCAAGGGCGGTTCAGGTCTTGGTCCGCTCAGCGGGCTCTTCCATTGCGTGGGACTGCAGACGGATCTTTCCGATTCCGAGATGGAGCGGACACTGACATCGCTTCGCGCCGAAGTGAGGCTGCGGGAGAGCTGCCTCGCCGCGGCCCGCGTCCCTGACGTCTCCACGTACCGCTCCGCACCGGCGGCCAAGGATTTTGTGCTCCCCCACCTCGTCATCGTCATCGATGAGTTCAGGATGCTGGTTGACGACGCGCCGGAAGTGCTTCGTGAGCTGCTGCGGATAGCATCGATCGGACGGTCACTGGGCATCCACTTGATCATGGCCACTCAGAGGCCGCAGGGAGCGTTGACAGCTGACATCCGTGCAAACGTCACCTCGAGCATTGCACTTCGCGTGCAGTCCGACATGGAATCTGTCGACATCGTCAATTCCAGGGACGCTTCGGCCATCAGCGTTAAGACCCCCGGCCGCGCCTTCCTGGCGCGCGGAACGGAGCCGGCCGAGGAGTTCCAGGCCGCGTCCCTGTCGTCAGTCTCCGATCGCAAACAGCCAAGTGCCGTTTCTGTCCAGCGGACAATGGACTATCTCGCCTGCCAGGCAGCCGAACCAGGCGACAGACGAGCCCCTGCACCCACCCCCGCACAGGCAGTGGAACCGCTGGCAGCCTTGGTGAGGAGCCTGTGCGCTGCCCAGCAGAGACCAGCACCGAGAAGGCCTGTCGCACCTCCACTGCCGACTGAACTGGAAAAGCCCGACCCGAACGCGCCATCCTCGGATTCGGGAACCGCTGACTCACTGGCCCTGGAACCCGTGGCTGTGGCGGGCCAGATCTGCCTCGGCCTGATGGATGTTCCCGAGCAACAAGAACTTCAGCCCCTTCTGTGGAGCCATGCCAAGCACGGTCACGCAGCCTTCATTGGCAGTCCAACTTCCGGGGCCGGATCGGCACTGGAATTAACTGTCCATGAACTAATGGCCAGTCCTGATGGAGCCCATTTCTATTTCCTGGACGCGGACGGGAGTCTTTGCCCGCTGGCAGGTGAAGCACGGGTGGGCGCCCACGCCGCCTTGCACGATCTGCGGCGTGGAGTGCGCATCCTGGAACGGCTCGTCCGTGAACTGGGGCAGCGGTTGAGTCAACCCGCCTCCAATCCGGAACCTCTCGTCCTCGTCATCATCGGCTGGGGATCCTGGGTTTCGGCATTCCGGTCCGGACCGCTGGCCTGGGCGGAAGATCTGGTTCTGGACCTCGTGCGCGACGGCGCCAGGGCAGGGATAACGCTCCTGGTCCATGGGGAGCGGGAGCTTGTCACCGCCAGGTTCTTTGGTGCACTTCCCAATCGTTTCTTTTTTCCAGCCTGCTCCACCGAGGAGAACCGCGCCCTGTGGCCGCGGATGCCTGCCGTCCCGGCCGTCAAGGGCAGGGCTGTAGCCTTCGGCCCTGTCTCGGGCGGCAACCCCGTTGCCTGCCAGTTCTACCGCACCCCCGATCTGCAGGCTTGCACAGGCCGGAGAGGCGCCGGATATCCGCCAGCCGCATCGACTCCATTCCGCATTGAACCCCTCCCGGCGAAAATCACGGTCCGGCAGGTCGCAGCGGTCATGTCGGCGGCGGGGACACCCCAACGAGCCCTGCGGTCCCCAGACCAGGACCCGCCTGGCGGTACGCACTGCTCCGAACTATCGGAACCGCCCCGCCGGCCACGCAACGTCCTCCTGGGTGTAGCCGGAGACGAACCCGCTCCAGCGTCCTTGCGGATGCCTGGCAGCGGAGTCACCGCCATTCTTGGCAACCCGGGAAGCGGCAAAAGCAATACCCTGCTCGCGCTGGCAGCACTCAACCCGGGACAGCAGTGGTGCACGTGTCCGGTACCGGCAGAAGGCGCAGAAGATTTTTGGCGGGACGTGCTTATGCAGGCGGAGAGCGGGGGGCTTTCGCGGGAGACCGTACTGCTGGTTGACGACGTTGATCTGCTGGCCCTTCCGGCGTTGAGGGCTTTGGAGCAGCTGGCCGCTTTGGGCCACTCACTGATGGTCACTGCTGCCTTCAGCCCAATGCTTTTCCAACGCGTTCCGCTGGTCATGAACGCAAGGGGCGCCGGCGCCGGACTTCTGCTGGGTCCACGTTCCCTGGCGGATGGCGACCTGTTTGGGATCAGGTTCGAAGTTGAGTCCAACGCTCCGCCGGGGCGTGGCGTCCTCATCTCCGGCGGGCGGTCCTGCCCCGTTCAGGTGGCCTGGGCGGGCGCGACAGGCTGAGCATGCCGGTGCCCGTCGAACGCCGTCCCGCGGAGAGGCGGCCAGGCCCCGCGCTGCAGGTCAAAGTGCGGGCGGAGCACTTCCGGTTCGGGAGGCATGGTTGATCACGTTGTTGGAGAAAAGGAGGACGATGGCGACAACAGCGGGTACCAGCATCGCCAACCCGGCAAGGACCAGGCCGCTGGTTATGGCGGGTACGCCTATGGTCAGGACGAACAGTTGGGCCACCAATGCGGCCGCCCGGGTCCAGCGATAGCCCCTGTACAAAAAGACGGACACGGCAAACAGCCACGCGGAGAAAGCAAGCAGGAGCCCCAAGGTGAAGACGGCACCCCAGAAGGACAGCACGGGGCTCCCGCTGAGCAGCTCGTAGGCGTACCACCCGGCGGCTGCCAGCAAAGCCGTCGCCTCTGCAGCAGAAACAATGGCCACCACCTTGGCCGCGGCCGGCACGGTTGCCGGACGATCGCCGGCCGAAGGGTCAGCACCGTCACGGGGCTCATCAGGAGAAGAGGGGGCGCCTGCTGGGTTTACCGGGGGTCTTGACACACTGGCACCCTACCGGACATAGTCGGACACTGGTGAGGGCGGGAGCCGACACTGTGATGCATCGCTCAGGTTTCAGCGGATATCAAGCGTTATTACCCCTTGTTTACACAGCGTTAACATGACAGGCTTGATGCAGATGACCAAGGGGGCCCTGAGGGCCCCTTTCCTTTGTAGCCACTAGTGAATAATTTCACAAAGGCATTTCCCAGAAATGGAGCAACTGATCAGCATGGATTGGCGTAACCGCGCAGCGTGCCTTGACAAGGACCCGGAACTGTTTTTCCCCGTTGGGAACACAGGACCTGCCCTCCTGCAGATCGAGGAAGCCAAGAGCGTCTGCCGCCGGTGCCCTGTCGTAGACACCTGCCTGCAGTGGGCCCTCGAGTCCGGCCAGGACGCCGGCGTATGGGGCGGCATGAGCGAAGACGAGCGCCGCGCGCTTAAACGGCGCGCCGCCCGCGCACGTCGCGCCTCCTAGGAAGGCACGGCACCGCAGGCCGGTCAGCATCGGGCCCAGCAACCGCAGAACAGAGGCCCCTGGACAATCCACATGGATCGTCCAGGGGCCTCTGTCTGTTCTACGGTGTCTGTATTACTCACCGTCCGGCCCTTGGATGTGGCCGGACCGGCACCCTCTACTTCCCGGCCAGGCTGAGCCGGATCTTGACCTCAGTCCCGCCGCCCTCGCGGCGCTCCCACGTGATGGTCCCGCCCAACTCGCTGGTGACAAGCGTGCGCACGATCTGAAGCCCGAGCCCCTCAACGTGCGGAGTCTGCGGAAGCCCCACCCCGTCATCGGCGATGGTCACAGTCAGTTCTTCGCCGTCGTCCCCTTCGGACCGGTCGGCAACAAGCCAGACTGTTCCTGCCCTTCCTTCAAGGCCATGCTCCACAGCGTTGGTCACCAGTTCGTTGATGACGAGGGCCAGCGGGGTGGCAAGATCGCTGGGAAGTTCACCGAAGGTCCCTGACCGTTCGGTCCGGACCTGCTGCGACGGGGAGGCCACCTCAGCAGACAGCCTGAACTGGCGCCCGATCAGTTCGTCGAAATCAACACTTTGCGTCAGGCCCTGCGACAATGTCTCGTGGACCAGCGCGATCGTGGCAACGCGCCGCATCGCCTGCTCCAGGCCCTGCTTCGCCTCATCGCTGACCATGCGCCTGGACTGCATCCGCAAGAGCGCAGCCACGGTCTGAAGATTGTTCTTGACCCGGTGGTGGATCTCCCGGATCGTGGCGTCCTTGGTCACCAGCTCCATTTCGCGTCGGCGCAACTCGGAGACGTCACGGCAGAGAACCAGGGCGCCGAACCGCTGCTGTTCGTCCCGGAGCGGAATGGCCCGCAGGGACAGGCTGACCCCGCGGGACTCGATCTCGCTGCGCCATGGCATGCGTCCGGTGACAACCAGCGGCAGGGTCTCATCGACCATGCGCCGGTCCTTGAGCAGGCCGGCGGTGACTTCGGCGAGCGAGCGCCCTTCCAGGGATTCGCCGTCACCCAGGCGCCGGAAGGCCGACACTCCGTTGGGACTGGCGTACTGGACCACGCCATCGGCATCCAGCCGGATGAGGCCGTCCCCTACGCGGGGCGCGCCCCGGCGGGAGCCGGTAGGTGAGGCGAAGTCGGGCCACAACCCAAGCGTGCCCATTCGCAGGAGGTCGTAGGCGCACTGGCGGTAGGTCAACTCCAGCCGTGACGGCATGCGTGAACTGGAGAGGTCCATATGGGTGGTGACTACCGCAAGGGTCCGGCCGTTGCGGACCATGGGGACGGCCTCCACCCGCAGCGCCATCTCGCTGTTCCAGTTCGTCTCGCTGGAGCGCTCAATGGACCGGGAGTTCCAGGCTTTGTCCACGAGCGGTTGCAGGTCTGACCGGATTCCCTCGCCGACGAAGTCGCTGTGGAACGCCGTGTGCGTGGTGGACGGGCGTACGTGCGCCAAAGCGATGTAGCCAAGCTCCGGGTGGGGGAACCAGAGCGCCAGGTCGGCGAACGCCAAGTCCGCGACCATCTGCCAGTCCCCCACCAGGAGGTGCAGCCATTCGGCATCGCCCGGCCCGAAATCAGCATGTTCCCTGATAGGGTCCGTAAAGATTGCCACTGCACCTCCATTTGCGACGCCGGATTGCTAGCGTCGGACGATTGACCTCAAGAGCCTCAATGCTACCGACAGCGAGGCCATGTCGTCGGCCTCGAGTGCATTCACCTCGTCGAACATGCTCTTTGCCCTGCCCAGCTGCTCGGCATTTTGTGCCTCCCAGTCCTTGAGCCGTGCATCGGGGGCGTCGGCGGCAGACGTAGCGTCCAGCACCGCCGTCGTCATGTCCGACACCGTTGAGTACAGATCGTCGCGCAGGGCAGCCCTTGCCAGCGCCTGCCACCGGTCCTGTCGGGGCAGGCTGCTGATCCGCTCCAGCAGCGAGTCGGCATGGAACCGGTTGAACACCGTGTAGTAGACGGCGGCGATCTGCTCCACCGGGTCTTTCCGGGTCCGGGCGATCTTTGCGATGTCCAGCAGCACGAAGCTCTCGAACAGTTCTGCCCAGCGCAGGGCAAGGCCTTCGGGCAGTTGCCACTCGCGGCCCTTCGCCAGCCATTCCGCCACCCGCTCGCGGTCGTCGCCGCGCAGGTAGTCCAGCAGCCGTGCCCGCATGGGATCCATGAGCGGCTTGAACTCGGCCACCACGTCGGCGATGGGGCGTGAAACGCTCTCCTGGCTCAGCAGCCACCGGACCGCACGGTCCAGAAGCCGGCGGATGTCCAGGTGGACGGTGCTCCAGTGCTCCGTGGGGAACGAGGCAGGCAGGCTGTTCAGCTCGCCCACCATCGCATCCAGTTCGTACACCTCGCGCAGCGCCACGAATGCCTTGGCCACGGCCACTTCACTGGCCGAGGTTTCCTCCATGACGCGGAAGGCGAAGGTGATGCCGCCCAGGTTGATCATGTCGTTCGCCACCACGGTGGCGATAATCTCGCGGCGCAGGGGGTGGGTGTCCAGTTCCGCATCGAAGCGTTCCCGCACCTGGTGCGGGAAGTAGGAACGCAGCGTCTGCCGGAACCACGGGTCATCGGCAAGGTCGCTGTCCCGCAGCGCCGAGGCAAGCTCGATCTTGGCGTAGGCGGCCAGCACCGAAAGCTCGGGAGAGGTCAGGCCCTGGCCTTGCTGCAGCCGGTCCCGGAGCATTGCCGTGCTGGGCAGCGCTTCCAGGTCGCGATTCAAGTCGGCGCTCTTCTCCAGCCAGTCCATGAGCCGCTCGTAGCTCGGGCTCCACTCCGCGACGCGGGTCCTGTCGTTCAGCAGCAGGATGTTCTGGTCGATGTTGTCTTCGAGGACCAGCCGGCCCACCTCATCGGTCATGGAAGCGAGGAAGTCGGCCCGCTCACCGGCCGGCAGTTTGCCAGCCGCAACCATCCGGTCAACGAAGATCTTGATGTTCACTTCGTGGTCCGAGCAGTCCACGCCGGCGGAGTTGTCGATCGCGTCCGTGTTGAGAATGACGCCCTGCAACGCTGCCTCGATACGTCCGCGCTGGGTCATGCCCAGGTTTCCGCCTTCACCCACCACCTTGACGCGCAGGTCCCGGCCGTTGACGCGGATGGCATCGTTGGCTTTGTCCCCCACGGATGCGTTGGATTCGGAACTCGCCTTGACGTAGGTACCGATACCGCCGTTGTAGAGAAGGTCGGCAGGCGCCAGCAGGATGGCACGCAGCAGCTCGGGAGGGCTGAGTTCAGTGGTGTCCGCCGGGAGCCCCAGCGCGGTCCGAACCTGCGTGGACACGGGAATGGACTTGGCCTGCCGGGCGAAGACCCCGCCGCCTTCACTGATCAGCGACTTGTCGTAGTCGTCCCACGAGGACCGGGGCAGCTCGAAAAGTCTCTGCCGCTCCGCAAACGAGGACTCCTCGTCCGGCTCCGGGTCCAGGAAGATGTGCCGGTGGTCGAAGGCAGCCAGCAGGCGGATGTGCCGGGACAGGAGCATCCCATTGCCAAACACGTCACCGGACATGTCCCCCACACCCACCACCGTGAACGGCTCGGTCTGGGTATCCAGGTCCAGCTCGCTGAAGTGCCGCTTGACCGATTCCCAGGCGCCGCGGGCCGTGATGCCCATGGCCTTGTGGTCGTACCCCACGGAGCCGCCGGAGGCGAAGGCGTCGCCAAGCCAGAAGCCGTACTCCGCGGAAAGGCTGTTGGCAATGTCTGAGAAAGTAGCCGTTCCCTTGTCCGCCGCGACCACCAGGTAGGAGTCGTCGTCGTCATGCCTGACAACGTTCGACGGCGGCACGAGCCGTTCGCCGCCGCCTTCCGTGAGAAGGTTGTCAGTTAGATCCAGCAGCCCACGGATGAACGTTTTGTAGCTTTCGACGCCCTCGGCCATCCAGGCGGCGCGGTCCGTGGCGGGATCGGGAAGCTGCTTGGCGAAGAAGCCGCCCTTGGCACCGGTTGGCACGATGACGGCGTTCTTGACCGTCTGCGCCTTCACCAGGCCCAGGACCTCCGTCCGGAAATCCTCCCGCCGGTCAGACCAGCGCAATCCGCCACGCGCCACCTTGCCGAACCGAAGATGCACACCCTCAACTCGTGGGGAGTAAACCCAAATTTCAAACATAGGCCGCGGGAAGGGCAGTCCTTCGATCCGCGCGGGATCCAGCTTGAAGCTCAGGTGCGGCTTGTCCTGGTAGAAGTTGGTGCGAAGCGTGGCCTCAATGAGGTTGACGAAGGTGCGCAGCACGCGGTCGGCGTCCAGCGTTGCCACCTTTTCGATGGATGCTGCCAGGTCCCGTCCCACGGAGGCCTGTGCCTCGGACCGGTCTCCGTCAGTCAAGGCCGGGTCAAAGCGGGCGGCAAAGAGCGCCGTGAGGCCCCTTGTCACGTTGGGGTTCGCGAGGAGCGTGTCCGCCATGAAGCCGAAGGAGCTGCTGTTGCCCATCTGGCGCATGTAACGGGCATAGGCGCGCAGTACGGTGATCTGCCGCCAGTGCAGGCCCTCCCTCAGCACCAGCCGGTCAAAGCTGTCCGATTCCGCAGCGCCCGTGACAGCCGCCCCGAAGGATTCCGCGAGAAGCTCTCCCGTTGACATCGGGTCCACGCCGGCCGGGTATTTCAAACCCAGGTCGTACAGGAAGAAGTCGCGGTGGTCTGCTGTTTCGATTTCAAACGGCCGTTCATCCAGGACCTCGAGTCCGAGATTATGGAAGTACGGCAAAATCTGGCTCAGGCTCTTGGGCTCCAGCATGTAGAGCTTGACCCTTGCATCCTCTTCCAGGGTGGCGCCGGCCCCTTCTGGAAGGTACACGTGGACGCCGGGCCTTTCCTGCCGCGCGCCGGTGCTCCGCTCCGCGGCGGCCCCGTACTTTTCGAAACGCGCAATGTCCTCAAGCGCGTCCTCTACTTCGTAGTCCACGCGGTAGCTGGCCGGGAATGCTTCGGCCCAGATAGCGGCGAGTTCCTTGGCTTCGGTCGCATCCCGCCCTTCACGCAGGACTTCCGCGATGCCTTCACTCCATGACCTTGCGGCCCGGACCAGCCGCTTTTCCAGCTCATCGCTGTTGACGTGGCTGACATCGGCATCCTTGGGCAGCCGAATACGGAAGAACAGCCTGGCGAGGGCGGACTCCGTCATACGGGCTTCGTAATCAATCGAGACCGCCTGGAACGTTTCCCGCAGTTCCTGTTCTATGCGAAGCCGGACGTTGGTGGTGTAACGGTCGCGCGGCAGGTAAACGACGGCGGACATGAACCGGCCGTAGATGTCCGGCCTCAGGAACAGGCGGGTACGCCGCCGTTCCTGCAGCTTCTGGATTCCCAGCGCGGTGGCGGCAAGGTCGGGAATTTCGATCTGGAAAAGTTCATCCCGGGGGTAGGTTTCGAGGATTCCCAGGAGGTCCTTGCCCGAGTGCGAGTCCGGCGGGAAACCCGCGCTCTGCAGCACGGCATCCACTTTCTCCCGGACAATGGGAATATCGCGGACGGAGCCGGCGTAGGCGCTGGTGGCGAAAAGACCGATGAAACGGCGCTCCCCGTTGACGTTGCCCGCGGCGTCGAAGCTTTTGATGCCGATGTAGTCCAGGTAGGCCGAGCGGTGGACGGTGGACCGTGAATTGGCCTTCGTGATGACCAGTGCACGCTTTTCGCGGGCCTTCTTACGGCCGGTATCAGTGAGGTGCTGGATGTGCGGGGAGTCGGCGGCCGCGCGCAGCAGCCCGAGGCCGCTGTCCTCGCGCAGTTCGAGGACGTCTTCGCCGTCCACGTTGAGAAGGTCGTACTCACGGTAGCCGAGGAACGTGAAGTTCCCTTCGTCAAGCCACCGCAGCAGGTCCTTGGCCTGCCGCAGTTCGGCAATCTGGGCGGGATTGGCCACCCGGTCCAGGCTTTCGGCGATTTCCAGGGCCTTTTGGCGCATTTTGGGCCAGTCTTCAACGGCGGCGCGCACATCTTTCAGCACGCGGGTCAGGCCGGCGAGCAGGGACGCCTTCACGTCGTCGGAGACGCGTTGGATTTCGACGGCGATCCACGACTCCATGTGCGACGCGTTCTCACCCTGCGCGATGAGGTGGGAGAGGTTTGGCATTGCCGCGGTATCCCCACTTGATATGCCCAAGTGCGCGGGGACCCTGTTGACCTTGACCAGCTCGCCCGTTTCCCGGTTCCTGGTGGCCACGAAAAGCGGGTGGACCACAAGCTTGATGGCGGCGTGCTGCCGGACCAGTTCTGAGTTCACGGAGTCGACAAGAAACGGCATGTCGTCGGTGACGACAAAGATGACGCTGCTGTCCTCTTCGTCGATGATCGAGATCTTCGCCTGCCCGGGCTGCCGTACTGATGCTGTCCGGCGGTGTTCCTCGGCCCGGGACTCCAGTACGTCGCGGGGGTAGCTTCGGGCATCCTCCTCAGCCAGGTGCTGGTAGTAGTCCCCCATGAAGCCTTCAAGGCTTTCAATGGAGAGGGGCTGATCCTCCACACTGGATCCAGACGACATCGACAACGCCTCCATCAGAGATTCTCGCCGCACCTTTGCAGCTCTTATGGCGAGCCTAGTCCTTTGCCCTTCGCCGCGGTGTGGAAGAAAATACAGATGATTTGGACTTTCGCTGGTCGGGTGCACAAACCAGTTCCCGGATAGCGCGCCGGAGGGTCGATTCGGGCGACGCTTCGAGCAGCAGTGATCCCGCCAGGAGTGCGGCGTCGGCGGCGACAGGGTCGTAAGGCAGGAATGCCCTGAGGCTGGACGCGGGGCCGTACCGTTCCCACGCATCCCGCAATTGCCGCTCGGGGGCCCTTCCCACGGACGACGAACGCACCTTGTTCATTACGACTGTGGGCGATGCGTGCGGGACTGCGCCCTCCAGCTCGGCAAGTGCACGGACCAGCCGTGGGACACCCACGGGATCAGCAGCGCCGACGGCGTACACAGTGTCCGCCAGTTCCAGCGGACGCAGTGTCGCCGCGTTCCGTCGAGGCGCCGTGGTGTCAAAGCTCAGTTCTTCATCCGCCTCAAGGCAAAACCCGGTGTCCACCACCACAACATCGGCAATCTGCCGGGCCCGCTCAAGGACCAGTCCCAGGGCAGGGGCGCGGAGTTCCGTCCACCGATCGGCCCGGGTTATGCCGGTCAGCACCCGGAACGTCCCGGCCGTGGTGGCGACCGTGGCGGCCACCTTCCGCAGTGCCTCGGCGTCCAGCAGGCCCTGGTCTGCAAGCCTGCACGCCTGGGCAAGCCCGGCTGACTCATCCAGGAGTCCCAGCACTGCCGCCACGCTGGCGCCGTACGTGTCGGCGTCGACCAGCAGGACTGACCGGCCGTCGGCTGCCATCTCACCGGCGATGTTCACAGCAACCGTTGTACGTCCCGGAGATCCGGCGGGACCCCAAACAACGATCAGCTTCCCGGCCCCGCGCCCCTCCTCGTCCACCGCCGGCACAACGGGATCCGTTGCCAGTGCAGCAGCGGTATCGGCGGGCGCGCTGAGGTTCGCCGGACGAAGCGCGCCGGTCAGCTGGGCGACGGCGTCCGCGATCCTGTCCGAAAGCTCCGCGGACTCAACGCCCGACAGCGCCGAAGCGACACCTATCGTGCGGAGTCTGGCTGCCTCCTCCGCGTTATCGGTCAGCGCGACGATCGCCACGCCAACAGCTCCAAGACGGTCAACCAGGGACGCGGTCAGCCCCTCTGAACCCTCTGCCACGACTGCCGCCCTCGCCAGCCCGCTCTGGCAGGCAGCAAGCAGTTCGGGAAGTTCAGCGCACCTGCGAACCACCGTGACCGGGCCGTGGAGTCTTTCGAGCCCGCCCACCAGGTCCTCGCGGCTCTGGCCGACGGTGACAACGGGAATGTTCATCGGGCGCCGCCCGGATTCCACACCACGGAGATCTTGGCCTCGTTTGCCTGGGCCCCCAGCAACGCAGGCATCTGCTTGTCCTCCACCAGGACCAGAAGCACAGTGGTCTTTGACGATCCAAGAGCGGTGGATCCCGTGGAGACCTCTGCAATTTCCGCTCCGGGAAGGATCAGCCTGGGCTCGCTGAATCCATTCTTCGCATCCGGCTGTGCCACCCAGACGTCCACGCGGGCACCGGCAACTGCCTGTGACGGCAAAGTCTGCTCAACGCTGAGGGCGACGGGCTTCCGGTCCAACCGATCCACCGTACCGAGGCTTGCCCTGGGAACCAGTTGGTCTTTTGCGATTCTTTGCATCGCGACCACGTCCTGGGGCAGGCCGGCCTCGACAGTGATGTAGTGCTGTTCGGCATCGCCCAGCCGGACCTTGGCGCGGACTACATTGTCGGGCGTCAGGCGCTCACCAACGGCTATGCCGTCCCGTGCGGCGTAGACCTCGGTGGTGCGGTCTGCACTTCCGACAAGGAAGACGACTCCGGCGACGGACACCAGGACCAGGAGAACGCCAACCAGCAGCCGGGGGTCCTTCCACGATGGACGCTTAAGCCGCGCTGCAGTGGCACTTGAATCAGGAACCATGCCGTTCTCCCCCCAGGTATACCGAACCTGTCCGCTCTGGCCGGACTCCTCATTGTTACCGCATGGCCCGGTGAACAAAAGTCATTTGTCTAAATGGCGCCAATCTGTGGATAACAGCCACAAAATGAGCCACTTGATGGCAAAATGGATACATGCCCAGGTTCCTCACACTCGCTGACGTCGCGGAGCAGCTCCAGATCAATTCCCCCGCCGCCTACGCCCTGGTCCGCAGCGGTGAGCTGAAGGCTATCCAGGTGGGTGGCCGCGGTTATCTTGATCAGTCACGTGGGTCGATGCCATTTCTGCCCGGAGCTCATGGCCAGAGGGCTTGATTCCGGTGATTGATTTCTGTGCGGTTCGCGAGGATCGTAGGGCCCGATTGGATAGTCTTTGGGGCGTGATGTGCTGTGGCTGAGAAGCGGTTTTTGGCGTTGGCTGATGTTTCGGAGATTCTGAACATCTCCTCAGCCCAGGCGTATGCCCTGGTCCGGTCAGGCGAATTGCCTGCGATTCAGGTTGGGGGCCGGGGGCAGTGGCGGGTTGAGTCGCGCCTTCTAGAGGAATACATTTCCCGAGGTTATGAGAAGACCGCCGAGTATGTCCGTGCGCAGTCTGCTGAGGGCCGGCCCGTGCCGGACGGTGTCTAGCCCTTTTCAGGTATTCGGGCCTCAAGTTTCGTGATGGGCACTGCCTCGTTACGTTGTTTCATCATGGTCCTGTTGATGGACTGCGCGGCGCGCAGCTGGTCGTTCAGGTCTTCGACCTGGGCTTCGAGTAGTGAGATGGCGCTGCGTGCCTGTTCAGCGCTTTTGCGTTCTGTGCTGAGTTGGCTTTCCAGTTCGCTGATGTAGCTGGCCATTTGTTCCGGGGTTCTTCCGGCCAGGGCTTCGGCGAGGTTGGTGTTCACTGCGCGTTTGTAGTGATCGCGTTGCCGGGTGACGGTGGCGAGTCGTTCCTGGAGCCGCAGGAGTTCGGTCACGGCGCCTTTGGGTGTCATTCCTGCCTGTTCATGGCCTTGGGCCCACGTTGCGCGCTGCTGCGCCGCTGCGCGGGTGACCGCGGTTTTCAGTTCCGGGGTGTTGTAGATCAGCCAGCGGCTGACCCCGGCTGCCCGTGCGACTGAGGAGACGGTGAGCAGCTCGGAGCCGTTGATGAGCCGGGTGATTGCTTTCCGGACGAGGGCTTGTTTGGTTTTGCTTTCCTTTTTCTTGGCCGTGATAAGCGCGGCGATGGCTGCCTGCCGTTTTTCGCTCATCTGCGGTCCGCGGTTCGGACGGGGGTCAGTGACAGCATGCGGCGTTCTCCGGCGGCTTCAAGGCGTGGCGCTGCGGGAGGGATTTGCTGCAGGAGCGTGACGGCGTCATCAATAGCGGCCTTGTCCTCGGGGGTCAGCCTGGATTTTTCCTTCAGCAGCGCGGTGCGCATTCGCTTGTAGGAGTTGATCTCTTCTTTGAGTGACTGGTGGATCCACGGTTCGGCGATGTCACCGGCCGCTGCGAGATCTGCTGTGAGGGCGACGATGTGGGCGTCGATCTGCGGCAGATGGGAGAGGTTGGCCCGGTAGTACTGGCATCCGCCGCATTTGTTGCGGACGGGACAGGATTGTCCGGCGGCTTTGACGTTGCTGGGCTCGGTGCAGAGCCCCAGTGGCGTCGCTACGGATTCCCGGACATAGGCTGCATAGTCTTTGGGTCCGTGGAGCAGCCCCTGGCGGTCAATCGTGGTGCTGTTGACGATCTCGATGGCCTGGCGCTGTCGTTCCCTAGTGATTTTGATGTATCCGGTGGAAGTCGTGAAGCTCTTGTGATTCATCAGCTCCTGAATGACATCCGGCGGCGTGCTGTTATCGCTGAGCCGTTGGGCGTAGGTATGGCGCCAGTTATAGAGGCCCATCCGGGACCTGGTGAGGAAGTCGACTGGTTTCGCGGGGTCGTCCCGGACGTCGGGCAGGTTCCGGATCCGGTCGATCCAGCGCCAGTAGTTGGTGTGAAATCCAGTTGGTGTGATGTGGGTCCGTGACTGCGGGCCGTAGGGCCGTGGCGAGGGAAACAGGTAGCCGGCAGCGTCGGGGTGGATGCCCTCGACGGCGCCAAGCGCGTCCTGCCAGGTCTGGATGACGCGGGCGGTGGAGCGGTGGATGGGAAGTTCCAGCCCGTACTCGCCGGTTTTGTGGCTGTTGTAGATGATGTAAGGCTGGCCGTCGTCGGTTTCCCGGAGGGTGTCGCGGGGCAGGGAATAGATTTCCGTGGGCCGCCGGCCGAGGTCCCGCAGCAACTGGTAGATGGTCTGCAGCATCAGGTTGTGGAGGGCCCTAGTTCGACCGACCGGATTGGCAAAACCCTCGTCCACGGCGAGCAGTTCCAGGTTCGCATCGAGAATCCTGATGACGTGTTCCGGGATTGCCTTCCCGGCGTTCCTGGCTCGCGCCGCGGTTGGGAGGGAATCGGCAGTGATGAACATGAACTTGGGGCTGACCCGGGCCAGGCTTTCAAGGTCCCCGCCATTGCGGAGGATCCGTTGGAAGAGCTTGAAGTAGTCGTATTTCACGGAGTCAGTCCGGGGTTCGCCGTCGGTGTCGGTGAGGTGGCGGTAGGCGTCCACGACTGCGTTCGCGTCTGTTCGGGTTAGGAGTTCGGGCCGGGTTCCGTGGGGGCGGCGTGCCAGGGCGTCCGAGACGACTTGGATGGTGCGGATGACATCCCGCACCTGGTCTGCGGCGAGGTCAAAGTGCCGGGAGTAGTCCTTGGCAGCCTGGCGCAGCCAGTCGACACCGATGGGCCGGAAATCGAGAGTGCCTTTGGAACAGAGCGTGTCGGTAGTCCGGTCTTTGCGAAGACCAATGACGGCGGAATCCCAGACGTCCTCTGAGCGCATGTCCCGGCCGGAGTGGCGGTATCGCCACCGGGCCGTGAGCAGACCAGCGTGCCGGAGGAACCCGATGACGCTCGCATCGCGGCGAATCCGGGCCTCTTCTGTATCCAGCAGCCGGTGGATGGACCGGGCACGGGTTTCCATGGCGGTCCGGACGATCCGGCGCATGATGACCGGCAGGATCCGGAATGCCTTGCGGTCTCGTTCCTGGAGGACGAGCAGCAGTTCGGTCCGCAGGATCGGTGGCAGATCGATGAAGGAGAAGACATGGCGGTGGTAGTGGCGGTTAAGGGGGCGTTCGACCGCGGTGAAGGTCTCGAGGTCGACGCCGAGCTTAGTGAGCCGGCGGAACATGCTGTGGTGCCAGAGGCAGAGCCGCGTCGCGCGCTGGTTTGATTCTTCCCTGCAGCCCGGGGACGCGCAGGGCTTGCCGGGCCGATACATGATGGTGTCGGCCGCGGCGAACTCCTCGATGCTGAGCCGGGGACGTCCGTTGTTGAAGCTGCGGTGCCAGCGGCCGTAGTGCAGGTGGCAGAGCCCCCTGATCATGCCCATGGCCTTGCAGTTCCGCCCGGCTGAGCCGACGATGCAGCGAGGCGCGTCGGGATCAGGGGACCAGCGCCGTGCCGGGACAGGGTCGGCCCCGGGTTCTCCATCGGTGCAGGAACGGCAGAGGCGGCCAGTGACGGTCGCAACGCGGGGGCACCCGGGCGTGGGACAAGGGTAGATCCCGGTCAAAGGATTCTCCGGGTCTGCCGCGAAAAGCCAGAGCCGGTGGTCCCATTCGTCGGGCCGCCATTGGGGCTCGAGCATGGATTCCAGAAATGCCAGATAGGAGCCGGTATCGGGGACCGGAGATTCACGGCGCAGGAATTCGGTGGACGCTGTCACTGTGGTGCGTCCTTGCCGGGCAGGGTTTCTTCCACCGCGCTGCGAAGCTCCTCCTGCGCGGGGTGCAGATAGATCGACGTCGACGCCAATGACCTGTGGCCGAGCAGTCCCATGATGACGTCGGGGTCGACCTTGGCCCGTGCCCAGCCGGTGGCTGCGGTATGCCGAAACTGATGAGCTCTGACCGGCAATCCCGTGCTCTTCCCAACGGTCGCGAGCATGCGGTGCAGCCCCGGGTATCCCAGCACCTGCGGCTTCTTGGCGTCCCTAGACAGGAACAACGCGTCCGGCTGACTGCCGCCCAACGATGCGTATCTTTGGGCCATATAGGCGGCGTGGACCTCGCAAACATCGGCAGGCACGGGGACGTTCCGCTCATACGGTGACTTGGCCCAGGCCCCGTTCGGGTTGCTACGCCTTTCAACATGGACGTGGGGCCCGGGAATCGTGCAGCCCAGGTGGCCGGAATCGGGCAGCATGTGCATGTCCTCCAGCCGTAGGCCGAGCACCTCGCCGGCCCGCAGACCGCAACGCAGCATCAGCAACACCAGGAGCATGTCCCGCGGCCTCTCGACCGCATCCAGGACACGGCTGACCTGTGACGAGGTCAGCACCACCGGTCGCCGTTTGATCTCCCGGGCCTTCACCAGCCTTGGCGGCGCCGTCGTCCATTGGCCCTCAGGACCAAGGGAAGCCACGGCGTGGCGGCCGCCCTCGACCGTGGCCCGTAGCTGGTAAGTGCCAAAACCTTGTGCCAGGGCATAACGCAGGAACACCATCACTGCCGTCAAATGGGCGTTGACCGTTTTCCCCGACAACCCGTCTCCACTCTTATCACGCAACCCTTCAAGACTGGCCTTGTATGCGGCGAGCTGGTGGAAGCGAAGCCCTTCCCACGGGGTCCCCGTTTCAGCGCACCAAGAGAGAAACCTAGCCAGCCTCAGCTGATACGCCCTTTGGGTATTGATGGCACGGCCCGTATGGGCCAACCACAACGCGTAACTACGGCATTCCTCGCTCAGGACGAACCGGTCATCCACCACAGCCCAAACGATCTCGTCCTTCTCGACCGTCACTTCCACCGCTTGGAAAATCTTCATAAACGGAAGCTATCGAGGACGAATCGGGGCAAACAACAGCCAGGATGCAACTGGAGGATTAATTGTCACCAAACTATCCGGCTGGAAGACGAGGAGACCGAATAAGACCAGCCGCACCCTGCTCAACAAAGGACTGCCCTAAGACTTCGGGTGCGGCCTGATGGAGAGGCTCCGATCCTCACGCCGAACGGAGACAGCGACGGGTTGAGCAAGGAGCCTTGGATGAATGCGTTTCCCAGGCGGCGAGAGGTTGGTTTGAAGCCGGTTTCAGTGGCCGTCCCGCGTGGTTAGTTCAGTCAGTAGCTTCAAGCTTGAAGGCGCAGCAGCCAACTCCACTTCCCCTTTGTCGGTAGCAAAAGCCATGATTTCTCCTCGTGGAAATACTGAAAACGGGGCTTTTACGGGCTTGCCGAGCGGGCGGGGAGCTATGTATATCTCGACGCTTCCGTAGAGCGGGCCGGTTTGACCAGTCTTGGCTTGAAACAGGAGCCTGCCTGGCTCTGCCTTGGCATACCCAGTGGCCCATCGTCCCCGGAGGGTTGATCCCTTTTCCCGGTGGACGCATTCGACGATCCCTCGTTCCGCGTCTTGCTTGGCGCGTTGTTTTTTCAAAGGAACGACCGGCAAGGAAATGACAAACCCTAAAACAACACCGGCCACCACAGTGATGACAAAGGCCGGCAACCACCCAAGAGCTTGACGAAGCGGATCGAACGCCACCAAAAACATCAGCAATGGCGGCACGATGTTAGCGATACCCGAGTCATAGAATTTCTCCAGCCAACGCCGCGGCGTGGGCTCGAGGCTTGGTTCCGGCCTTGGTGGTCCGATCGTAATTCCCTCCCCTTATTTGCAGCGCGAGTGGCTCGACTCTCGTCGTCAAATTTGCATGGCTGTGCCTGACAAGAATGTCCCGGCTCCTCGAACCGTTGGTCACGACCTCACCCCAATACAGGCAGAGGCTAACCCCGGGGAGGAAGGAAAACAACGATCTTGATCAAAACT
The DNA here is from genome assembly GCF_057747955.1 of Arthrobacter sp. SDR-2R. NCBI lineage: Bacteria > Bacillati > Actinomycetota > Actinomycetes > Micrococcales > Micrococcaceae > Arthrobacter > Arthrobacter sp. SDR-2R. Next base: position 2,026,963 of record NZ_CM173231.1, on the reverse strand, counting down.
TCGGCCGGCGCAGCCAGGCCCTCACCGCGCTCCGGAGCACCGGGTTGCCGCTCCGCCGTCGCAACAGGCCACAAGATCTGCGCAAGCGTCTTGCCCCCATGACATGTCAGTGATTCAGTTCAGCCATGCCCGCCGTGCTCACAGAGCCTCGGGATCGTCCGTCCGAACCAGGGGGAGCCTGTGAAGTCGAATGCACCAGTGCCGTGGCCGCTGAAAGTCCTGGGCATTCTATTCTTTGTCGCGGTCATCGCTTTGACCTTGCTCGGTCAAACGAACAGGACGCTCCTCGGGGCAGCGGCCATAGGTGCGGCTTCAGTGGCCGTGTTGCTTGGCCTCTCGGTAGTTGCGGACTTCCAGGGATCCGCCCGTTGGCTTGGCCAATTCGCAAAAAACAACGCTTCAGTGTTCTTCAACGGTTCGGCTCCGGACGCTAGCATTTACAGAATCGCTGGAGCGGGATTCGTCGTACTGGGAGCAGCCATCGTAACCGTAGTTCTGACCCACTTACCCCAATGACTCCAGGTCGTCAGGCTCCATCCTCACGCCGGCCGCAAAAAGTGTAAGGAGCGGCGAGTTGCATGCCAAAACGAACAATCCCCACAGCTCATTCCAGGCAAGATAACCGCGGGCAATGGCGGGTCGAAGAGAAGATGCTGGAGCAGTACATCGAGGAACGCTACGCCGAGGCCAGCCGCATGATCCAGGAATCGCGCTCGAAGTCCGTCTGACGCCGCTAGCTCCCGCCGGGTTTGTATGACCTGATCATGGCCAGGGCCGTGAAAGGTATTGCTGAAACCTGGCCTACACTGTGACCCCTCCGGGGCTCCCCGGTATTGACCATGGCCAGGTCGATGTAGTCCCTGCCAACACGGTCGATCACGCCTGCCAGCCTGCTGGTCCCGGCTCCACCACCAATCGTTACCGAGAGCTCCGCCCGGTCGCGCGCCAGGCCACGCAGGGCATGCGCCAATCCGATCGACCGGCGGACCGGTGAAGTCTCCGCCAATGCGTGCCTGCCCAGGCCAACGTAGCGTGCCGCCGCCGCATAGGGGATGAGCACCTGGTGCTGGCCTTCATCCAGGACCAGTGCATCCGCTCCAGCATGCGTCAGTTCCCCGTGCACCGTTTCGCCGCAGATGAGCTGAACACCGATCCGGTACCCAACAGCGGCGCGCAACCTGCCTTCAAGGGGCAGGCTCACCATTTCTGCCCGCGCGCGCTCGTTGACCTCACTGTCCAGCGCCAGCCGCTCAGCCTCCGCAAGCTGGCTTTCCATGTCATTGAAGAGTGCATCCCAGCGCATTCCGCCAGCGTAGGGTCCCCCTGTCCGGCCCGTCAATGCGCCGTCTTTTTCATTCTAACGTATGGACAAATACTTTGATTGCGGTCCAAACTGATTCAAACATCAATAAACAGCATCAAACGCTATCAAAGGAGTACTAATGGATCGGGCAGACAAAATCCACTGGTCGGATGCCTGCATGGTCCTGGCCCTGTTGGTACTCGGCATTCTGCTCTGCTTCCTCGGAACGGGCCTGTTGTCCCAGTGGCAGGAATCCATGGCCCGGCACCAGGGCGAATCCGTGGACCTCCTCCTGGGTGGGACCACAGCGGCCACCGGCATTGGCCTTCTCCTTTGGTGGGGTGTCTCGATCCTGACCGCCGGGGCATCCGTTCTGCTGGAACGCCTGGGACGACGGCGGGCCGCAGCGGCCGCGCGGAGGCTCTCGCCCGCTTTCATGCGGAGGGCAGTTGTCGCGGCACTCTCAATACAACTCGCGTCAGGTGTCGCCGCACATGCGGCGGTCCTAAGCGCTCCCGGGCCCGAGTGGACGCCTACACAGGCACACGTGGCGTCATCGGCTCCGTCAGACCCGGCGGCTCCCCAAGATGGTCCGCTGCCCACGGTCAGCGACAGCCCGGGCGGTGTGCGCGTTAAAAACCCGCCTCTCCCGGTTGCAGCAGCGCCAACCGGCCGGGAAGGGCCGTCGCCGGCATGGAATTCCACGACACCGCCCACCGTCACTCCGATCGACCCCGGTTGGCAGCCCGCTCCCCCTGTGGTGGAGCCCGGCCTCCTGGCCGGACCGGAAACCAGGACCGCGCCGGAGTGGGGCGGCAGTGGCCCTGGTGCCAATGGCAGGGGTGGCCCGGCAAAGGCAGTGACGGTCCTCGCGGGCGACACGCTGTGGGACATCGTAGCCACCCATTTGGGCCCGGAGGCATCGGATGTGGACATCGCTCTTGAATGGCCGCGCTGGTATGCCGCGAACCGTGCACTGATCGGTGGAAGCCCGGATGTCCTGCTTCCAGGCCAGATACTCCAGGCGCCGGCAGCGTCGTAGCCGCTGTAAGTGACCCACTCGCACCAATAACCGGTCAAAGTACCAACATCACGTCGAACCAGAAGCAAGCCTAATCACCAGTCACACCAACCAAGGGGAACGCCATGACCGCAGTGACACCTATCCGGGCCGTTAAAGGTCCGGCCACCGAGTCCAGGCAGGGAGGGGCCGGTCCCGCAAAGCCGCTGCCTGTGTCGACGCCAACCCGCTCCGGCCAATCCACCGGGGCAACCCCTCCATCGCTGCGGCCAGTTAGCGAGGCTGCGGAGGTCAGGGCCATTACCCGCGGGACAGTTCAGGCTTCCATGGAGGTCCTCGCCGGCATCCGCCCCATCCAGCAGTTGGCGCGGCGCCTGGACCCGCGCTGCCTGGCATCGCTGCAGCACCGGGCAGCGCTGATCAGGCGCGAGCTCACCAGGACCGGCAATCCTGCATTGGCCCGGCTCCACCGGAATTCAACAGTCCGCTCCGTGCGGGTCTGTGAAGTGGCCGACGGAATCTACGAGGCCAGTGCTGTAGTGGTGGATGATGTGCGGGCCCGTGCCGTAGCTGTCCGGCTTGAGCGCAGCAAGCAGGTGTGGCGGGTTGTTGAACTTGTCATCGGCTGACCCGTCGAAATACCTGGGGCGTGCGGTGGTACGGAACAGGCGACGCGCAAACAGGGCAGGGACGCGTCCGTCCCTGCCCTGTTTGCCGCCGCCGGCGGGTACCTGCAGCTGTCCTGCTAGCGCTTCTTCTTTTTCGCGGGGCGTTTGGCTGCATCCTGGGCAGCTGCCTTGGCAGGATTGCCGGAGCGACCGCTTCCGGCGCGCGTTTCCACGCGTGTCTGGGTTCCTCCACTTTCCGAGGGAGCCGTGTACTGCAGCTGCGCAGGCTTCTCGGGGGCTTCGAGGCCGGCGGCGTGAACCTGGGGGTCAACGTGCTCGGTATGCCCGCCGGCGGCATCCTGTACTACTACATCCTGGGCGGGGGTTACTTCCACCTCAAGGTTGTAGAGGAATCCAACGCTTTCCTCGCGGATGGCTTCCATCATGCTTTGGAACATGGCGAAGCCCTCGCGCTGGTACTCCACCAGCGGATCGCGCTGTGCCATGGCGCGCAGGCCAATCCCTTCCTTCAGGTAGTCCATCTCGTAGAGGTGTTCCTGCCATTTGCGTCCGATGACGGACAGGACCACCCTGCGCTCGAGCTCGCGCATGCTTTCGGAGCCGATGACCTCCTCGCGGGCCTGGTACACCAGGCGGGCGTCAGAGAGGATTTCCTCCTTCAGCAGCTCCACGGTGACCCTGGACTTGCCCCCGGCTTCCTCGATGATGTCTTCCGCCGAAACGCTGACCGGGTAGAGCGTCTTGAGGTTGGTCCACAGCTGGTGGAAGTCCCAGTCGTCACCGTTCCCCTCCGCCGTTGCGGCGTCGATCAGCGCCGTAATGGTGTCTTCGATGAAGAACTGCACCTTCTCGTGCAGGTCATCGCCCTCAAGGATGCGCCGGCGGTCGCTGTAAATCGCTTCGCGCTGACGGTTCAGGACGTCGTCGTACTTCAGCACGTTCTTGCGCTGCTCGGCGTTCCGGCCTTCCACCTGGCCCTGCGCGGACGCGATGGCACGCGAGACAAGCTTGGATTCGAGCGCGACGTCGTCCGGGACCGAGCTGTTCATCAGCCGTTCCGCGGCTCCCGAGTTGAAGAGCCGCATAAGGTCGTCTGTCAGCGAGAGGTAGAACCGGGATTCCCCGGGATCGCCCTGGCGGCCGGAACGGCCGCGGAGCTGGTTGTCGATGCGGCGTGACTCATGGCGCTCGGTGCCCAGGACATAGAGACCGCCGAGGTCCAGGACTTCCTCGTGTTCGTCCTTCACGGACTGCTTGGCAGCTTCAAGTGCCGCAGGCCAGGCTGCCTCGTATTCTTCCGAGTTCTCCTCCGGGTCCAGCCCGCGCTTGGCAAGCTCGGCCACGGCGGTGAACTCCGCGTTGCCGCCGAGCATGATGTCGGTGCCGCGGCCGGCCATGTTGGTGGCCACGGTAACCGCGCCCTTCCGGCCCGCCTGGGCGACAATGGCGGCTTCGCGGGCGTGGTTCTTGGCGTTCAGGACTTCGTGCCGGATGCCTTCCTTGGCGAGCAGCTTGGACAGGTACTCGCTCTTCTCCACGCTGGTGGTGCCCACGAGGACAGGCTGGCCTTTTTCGTGGCGTTCGGCGATGTCCCGCACCACGGCGTCGAACTTGACAACCTCATTCTTGAACACGAGGTCCGGCTGGTCTATCCGCTGCATGTCCCGGTTGGTGGGGATGGCCACCACGCCGAGCTTGTAGGTGCTCATGAACTCGGCCGCCTCAGTCTCGGCGGTGCCGGTCATGCCGGAAAGCTTGTCATACATGCGGAAGTAGTTCTGCAGGGTGACTGTGGCAAGGGTCTGGTTTTCCGCCTTGATCTCGACGCCTTCCTTGGCCTCGATCGCCTGGTGCATGCCTTCGTTGTAGCGTCGCCCGGCCAGGATGCGGCCGGTGTGCTCGTCAACGATCAGGACTTCGCCGTCCAGGATGACGTAGTCCTTGTCCCGCTTGAACAGTTCCTTGGCCTTGATGGCGTTATTCAGGAACCCGATCAGCGGCGTGTTCGCGGATTCGTACAGGTTGGAGATGCCAAGGTAGTCCTCGACCTTTTCAATTCCGCTCTCCAGGACGCCGACGGTGCGCTTCTTTTCATCGACTTCGTAGTCTTTCTCCGGCTGCAGCCGGAGCACCACTTTGGCGAACTCGCTGTACCAGCGGTTGGTGTCCCCCTGGGCAGGGCCGGAGATGATGAGCGGCGTACGCGCTTCATCGATAAGGATGGAGTCGACTTCGTCGACGATGGCGAAGTTGTGGCCGCGCTGGACCAATTCGTTCCGGTCCCAGGCCATGTTGTCGCGCAGGTAGTCGAACCCGAACTCGTTGTTGGTTCCATAGGTGATGTCCGCGGCGTACTGCTGGCGGCGCACGGCAGGATCCTGGTTGGCGAGGATGACGCCGCTGGTCAGGCCGAGGAAGCGGTAGACACGGCCCATGAGTTCGGACTGGTATTCGGCCAGGTAATCGTTGACGGTGACCACGTGGACACCCTTGCCGGTGAGGGCGTTCAGGTAGGCGGGAGCGGTCGCCACCAGGGTCTTGCCTTCACCGGTTTTCATTTCAGCGATGTTCCCCAAATGCAGGGCAGCGCCGCCCATCAGCTGGACATCGAAGTGGCGCATCCCCAGGGTCCGCGAGGACGCTTCGCGCACGGCGGCAAAAGCCTCCGGTAGAAGGTCTTCGAGCTTTTCACCGTCCTGGTGGCGTTCGCGGAGACGGTCAGTCTCCTCACGCAACTCTGCGTCGGTAAAGGTCTTGAATGAGTCTTCGAGGGCGTTGATGGAATCGGCATAGTTCCGCAGCTGCCGGAGTGTTTTCTTGTCACCCGTGCGGAGAATTTTTTCGATAAGTGATGCCACGTGAAGATGCTCCCAGTCTGATGCCGCCGAATTCTGGCGTGTTCAGTCTACGGGAGAGACACGCGGCCGGTGCCCCCTTTTCCCTGAGAGCGGATACTCCTTACAGCCGTGCCAGCTCATGGGCAAGCCTTGCAGCGAGGTCTCCTGCCGGCCCCACTTCCACATCCGGCAGGCCAAGCCACTGGCTCATCAGCCTCAGCTCGGCAGCGAGTTCGACCGCGGTGTCCGCGGGTGCGTCCGGCTCGGCAAAGGCGGCTCTCACCAGCAGACGGCCACCCGTCCGGTCCGCCTTCAAGTCAACCCTGGCCACCATCCTGTCGCGCAGCAGGAACGGCAGGACGTAATAGCCGTAGCGCCGTTTGGGCTCCGGGGTGTAGATCTCGATCCGGTAATGGAAGCCGAACAGTTCCAGCAGGCGCCGGCGTTCAAAGACCATGGAATCAAACGGGCTCAACAGGGCCCGGCCGGTGGCACGCCGCGGCAGTACAGCCTCGACATGCCGGAACACGTCCCTCCCCCACCCCGTCACGTTGACCGGTTCCAGCCTGCCCTGCTCCACCAAGTGCGCAACGGCGAGCGCCGTTGCCTTGACGGGCGTCCGGAAGTAGTCGGCGAAGCAGCGGATGCTTCCGATCCCATGCGCCCGGGCCGCCGCTTCGGTCAGCCGGCGGAGCGCAGCTGTTGGGTCGACTTCCCCTCCTGCTTCGGCAGGGCGTGGGAGGACTTTGGCTGTCAGCGTGTACCTGCGCTCGAATTGCCCGGTCCTCGAGGCTGCCGATACCAACCCTTCTTCGAAGAGGTGTTCAAGGACCCGTTTCACCGCGTTCCAGTTCCACCCCCAGTCGGTTGTCTGTTTTTCCTCAACGTGGCCAATCCGGGCGGTCAGTTCGGAGGCCGTCATGGGCCGGGACCTGGCCAGGACCGCCAGGACCCGGTCTGCGACGTCGTTGCGGAGCCCGGGATCCAGCCGGGAGGCGCCCACCCAGGAGCGCTTTTGCCACAGCAGCAGATCCTGGTAATGCTCCGGCCGGATGTAGCTCGCTTCGTGTGCCCAGTACTCAAGCATCCGGCGGGGGTGGCTGGCAGACATGCGCTTCAGGATGTCCCGGTCATAGTTGCCAAGGCGGGAATAAAAGGGCAGGAAATGGCTGCGGACCAGGACGTTCACGGAGTCGATCTGGACGAGTTGGAGGCGGGCAAAAGTACGGCCCACCGCCCGTGCTGTCACGGGGCCGGTGGGCCGTACTTTATGGAGTCCCTGCGCTGCCAATGCGATCCGCCGTGCCTGGTGAAGGCTCAGCGTTGCTGACAATTCAGTCCTCTCTGCTGGTGGTTTGGTCCACCCTAAGCGTTGGCGGCGGCGTCGTCGGAGCGGTAGGCAAGAATCTTTTCCTCCACCACGGTGTCTCCCGGCTCGCATTCATGGTCCAGCGTAATGACCCCATAGGTCCAGCCACGGCGGCGGTACACGACGGAGGGCGTGTTGGTCGCTTTGTCCACGAAGAGATAGAAGTCGTGGCCCACAAGCTCCATATTGTCTACGGCGTCGTCGAGGGAGAGGGATGCGGCGGGAAAGACCTTGCGCCGGATCAGCACCGGTGAGTTTCCGGCCGGGATGTCGTTGTCAACATCGTACGGCGATTTGTCTTCGGGGGCTGCCACCGCTTCATTCCGGTGGTTGGCCTCAAGATACAGCGGTTCATGGGCACTGGCAGGTTCGAGTGAGGCGGTGGCCTCACGGACAGCCTTGGGAGTGTGGCGGCCGTGGTGGACCTTCTTGCGGTCCTTGGCCCGCCGGAGCCGCTCAAGCAGTTTGTTGTAGGCGAGGTCAAAGGCGGCAAACTTGTCTGCGGCGCTTGCTTCGGCACGGATTACGGGTCCGCGGCCCAGGACTGTCACCTCGACGGTCAGCTGGTCGCCGGTCTGCCGGGCATTGGTCTCCTTGGAGACTTTCGCGTCGACCCGCTGGACTTTGTCGCCCAGCGATTCAATTTTCGCGATCTTTTCCCCGGCATACTCGCGGAACCGGTCTGAAACTGTCAGATTTCGTCCGCTGATCATAAACTCCATGGTGCCCTCCAAATGACTTCGGTGACACGACGGCGGCGCTTCCCTGGGCCGGGCTGTGTGACAGTCGAGCCCCTCTCCGAGCCGCCATCGAAAGGTACATTCTGTTCTTGGTACCCACCTCAGACGTTAGTTCATAGCCACCCGTTATTCATCCTTTCCCGGTTTATTTTTTTCTAAGTCATGCGGGCTTTCACGCGGCGCGGCGGCCCGGCAGCCCGGCTGCTGGGTATCGGGCGGGCGTGTCGCGGCAAGCACGACGGCGCCCCTCACCACAGCGCCGGCCAGGTGCAGTGCGCGGGCTGCTTCGCCCACCGTGGCACCGGTTGTGAGGACGTCATCAACGATGATGCAGGGGCGCCCTGCCACCTTTGCCCGGGCCCCGGGCTTGACCCGCATGGACCCCCGGACGCGCTGGGAACGGGCTCCCCTCCCCAGGCCTTTTTGGCCGGCCACACCTCTTCCGCTGCCGGATCCGCGGGTGCCGGGGAGGACGGGGCCAGGCCTTGGAGTCTTGCCCAGCACATCCGCGACGTCGAGCCGTGGATGCTGCCGTGCCGCCGACTTCAGGAGCAGGTGGACCGGGCTGAAGCCCCGGCTGACGTAGGCCGGCGTGCTGGTGGGCACGGGGACCAGGAGGCATCGGCCGGGGCCAGGGACGGCGGCCCTGACTGCACATGCGAGCGCCCGGCCAAGGCTTCTGCCAAGCTGAGGCTGGCCGTGCCGTTTGAACGACAGCAGTCCCTGCGCCAGCTCGTCCCGGTACACCCCCGCTGCCACGACGGGAAGCACGACGGAGCCGGCGACATCCATAAGGGCCGGAGCTCCGCTTTCGGCCCGGAATGGCTGCCTGGTCAGCTGGCGGATGCGGCTGGCACAGGATGGGCACAGGGTGCTGTCTTCGGCCCCGCAGCAGACACAGTCCACAGGGACGGCCAGGGCGAGCAGATCCGCCACGGCGCCGGCCAGCCAGTCGGCAAGGCGAAGGAGGGCGGCCGCGTGTTCACCCCGGTGCAGCGCCGCCCAGGGCGGGGGCGGTTGAAGGTCCGGATCCACCCTCCGGGTCCCCCGGTGGCCGGAACCGGCCGCGCCGTTCCTGCGGATGAGCCGTTTCATGGTTCCACTGTCGCCTGAAGCCCAGTCACAGTTGGAGGCCCAGGCCGGGCTATGTGCATAAGGCAGGCCCCATCGGGACGGCGGAGGCAGAACCTGGCGATACCGCCAACAGGGTGTCAGCCGGGAAACGCGGGGTCGATAGGGCCCTTGATCTGCGGGGACCAGCCATTGCCGAGGCGCTGGAAGATCCCTTCCCCGGACTGGACATAAATGTCGTCGGCGCCATTCCCGGCACTGATGGCTACCAGGCCCGGCCACGGGGCAAGCTGCTGCGGCTGTCCGGAGGTGAGGGACAACAGCTCCGGTGTGACGTTGGAACCCGGCGCCCCCTTCATCACGGCAACGGTAATGCCATTCACCCACACCCCTTGATCAGGGTCGGTGCCGGATACCAGGGTGACGGGCGCGGTCAGTTCGCGCGGCGTGCCGTCGGCGGCGCGGATCATGCCTGTCACCTGCACCTTGGACTTCCCGTTCTGTTCGGATATGACCAGGGCGCGCACACCGTCGCGTGAGACGCGGAATTCCTTGACCGTGCGGCCGGCAAGCCAGGAGGGTGCCAGCGTCACGGACGGAACGGCGGCGCCCTCTGCCACTCCGGTGGGATGGAAAGCCACTACTTCCGTGGCTCCGGTGGCACCGGGTCCGGCCGTCCATACCCAGTCGGAGACACTGAAGGACGGGCGGGTGAGGGTGCTCCGGGTAGTCAAGGCGCGCGCAGGCTGGCCGGGATTGATGCTGTACAGCGTGGTGCGGCCTTCATTGAGGAAGGCAGCCGTCTGTGACACCGGGGATTCCGCCGGATAGCGGGGGTTGAGCGCAGACACCGGCTGCATGTCAGGCAACGGCGAGACGCGGTTGTTTTCATAGCGCACCAGTTCGTTGCCGCTGATGGCGATCTGGCGTGAGGGCACGGTCCTGTCCAGCACCGGAGGAAGAACGGACCCGTTGTCCTCCACCCGGACCAGGTCCTGGTTGGCACGGAGTTCAACATTGACCACGTCAGGCTGGCTGCGGAATGTCAGGGTCAGCTGCATCTGCATGCGGAGCCGGTCCTCCGCCGATGTTTCCGTCAGCTCCTTGGTTGTCAGGTCCACCTGTGCGGCCCCGGACACCACCGGCACGGATTCCCGGGCGAGCTTGATCCCGGAAGGGAAGGCACTGGCGACGGCGCCGCGCAGGTACGGGGCGGGCCCGGCCAGCAGGGCACTGGTCATTGCTTTGACGGTCTTGTTCTTCAGGAACCAGCGGACGTCCGGGATGGCATAGGTGAAGGTGGGGTCGTAAAAGTAGATGGGGTAGGCACCGTAGATCACCTTGAACGTTTCCTCGGCAATGGCGGTCCCGTCGGGAATCGCCGAAATCCGCCACTCTCCATCCACCTGGGTCACCGTCACCGGGATGCGCTCCACGGTTCCCGGCGGCGACTGGGTGGCTATGCCGTCGGCGTCCACCGTGTAGGACACATCGAGCTCGTAGTTGAAGACGTTTTCCGTGCCCGTGGGCACAACGCGCGCCTCCCGGTATACCAGCGCGCGTTTGTCCGGTTTCCAGGACACAGCCGAGGCCTGGGTCAGGTACTGGCGGGCCACCGCATAGTCGTCCTCGTAGCCACTGCCTGCCCGGTAGAAGTAGTCGATGATGGTCTCGGGTGATGCCCCGGGCTGCGGCGCTGCCGGGAGGAACACGGGGGCGCTGACGTTGCCGGCGCTGCTTTCGCTGCTTTTTCCCACCGGACCGGACGTGGGGATCCGTGCGCAGCCGGACAAGAGGACGATCAGCAGGGCAAGCAGTGCCGCCGGGTACTTCGCCAGGCGCACGGTGGCCCTCATGGTGTCTCCTCGGGCGCGCGCACCGGAGCAGGCCGGGCCGCTCCCGCCTGCAGCACCAGCATGTTTTTGTAGTCCTGTTCCGCGGGAACGCTCCCCGGTGCTCCGGGATTGGTGACGTCCTTTGGCTCCAGCTGGACGGGCGACTCAGTGATGCCACCGTCCTGGCGCAAGGGAAGGGTCAAACGGAAGTTGGCGCCGTCGCCTTTCCTGCCCCAGGCCTGGAGCCAGCCGTGGTGCAGCTTCGTATCCTCCATGGCGATGGACAATCCCAGCCCGCTGCCGCCCGTGGTGCGTGCGCGGGCAGGGTCGGCTCGCCAGAACCTGTCGAAAACCCTGGCGGCCTGTGCCTGGTCCATCCCGATCCCGTGGTCGCGGACAGCAACGCCCACGGCAGTTTCATTGACCGCGACCGTGACGGCCACCGGCTTGCCCTCACCGTGCTCCACCGCGTTCAGGATCAGGTTCCGCAGGATCCTGTCGATGCGCCGGGCGTCCATCTCCACCACCACGGCGCCCTCGGGAGCGGTCAGGACAATCTCCGAACCGTATTCAGCCGCCACCGGCGCGGCGCCTTCAATGACGTGGGAGATCACTTGGAGAAGGTCCTCGGGTTCAGCATCCAGCACGGCCACGCCGGCGTCGAAGCGGCTGATTTCGAGGAGGTCGGAGAGGAGGGACTGGAACCGCTCCACCTGGTTGTACAGGAGCTCTGCGGACCGCTTGTTGATGGGGTCGAAGTCATCGCGGGCGTCGTACAGGACCTCTGCCGCCATGCGCACGGTTGTGAGCGGCGTCCGGAGCTCGTGCGACACATCGGACACGAAGCGCTGCTGCATCTGGGAGAGCGTCGCCAGCTGGGTGATCTGCTCCTGCAGGCTGGCGGCCATGTGGTTAAAGGAAGCGCCAAGGCGGGCCACCTCGTCCTCCCCCTTGACCACCATGCGCTCCTGCAGCTGCCCGGCGGCGAGCTTCTCCGAGACCATCGCGGCATGGCTGACCGGGCTCACCACGTTGCGGGTGACGTACCAGGCGACAGCGCCAATCAGGAGGACCAGCACCGCACCGCCGGCCCACAGGACGCTTTGGATCTCGTTAAGCGTCTGCTGCGCTGTGTTCAGGTCGTAGATCAGGTAAAGCTCGTAGACAGTGCCGTTGAAGGTCACCTTGTTGCCGACCGCGATCCCCGGCCGGTCCTCGGTGCCCACGGGGATGACGGTGGAAGCCCAGTACTGGTCCTTCCCCGACTGCTGGACGGCCTTGCGCAGCTCAGGGGGAATGACGCTGACCGTCAGTTGGTCGGATGCCCGCGACTCAACCCACCGGTTGCGGGGCTTGGTCTGCTCCGGCATCGCCTCGAAGACGTACCGGCGCTGGATCACTGAGCCCCGGCCCTCCACCGCGTTCAGGGTGTCGTAGACCAGGGTGATGACGCTGGACTGGTCGGTGACCTGGGCGCCGTCGAACGTTTCCTGGACCTGCTTGACGTTGTAGCGGGTCTCGGACTCCGCCTGCGTCAGCCGCTCCTGGAACAGGTTGTTGGCAATCTGGTTGGACAGATAGGCACCGACCACGGCGAACGAGGTCACGGCGAGCATCAGGGTGGTGAGAACGGTGCGAAATTGAATGGACCGGCGCCAGCGCCGCTGCAAGGCCCGCCCAAGGTACCGCAGACCGGGAAGGAAGCGCCGGACTCCCGTCCGGACGAGCCGGGCGACGCGGAGCGCCACAATCAGGGCACGCCGCTGCCAGATCCTTGCCCGGAACGCCATGTGCCGCAGCCCGGGAGTGGCGGCGTCGCCGGCTTCCGGCACGTCCTGGACGGCGCCGTCCTGTTTCACGGCATCCGCGGAGTCCGGGGTTGGGCGCTGATCCGGTTCCCCGTCCTGCGCGGCGGGGTCAGACCCCTGCTTTATAGCCGACACCACGCACCGTCAATACGACTTCCGGAGCTTCCGGGTCCTGCTCGATCTTGGACCGCAGGCGCTGGACATGGACGTTGACAAGCCGGGTGTCAGCGGCGTGGCGGTAGCCCCAGACCTGCTCCAGCAGCAGTTCCCGGGTAAAGACCTGCCAAGGCTTGCGGGCCAGCGCCACCAGGAGGTCGAACTCCAGCGGCGTCAGGGAGATCCGCTCATTGCCCCGGCTGACCGTGTGCCCGGCGACGTCGATGGTGATGTCCGCGATGCGCAGCGTTTCGGGCGCTTTCTGGTCCCCCGGGCGAAGGCGGGCACGCACGCGTGCCACCAGCTCGGCAGGCTTGAACGGCTTAGGCACGTAGTCGTCAGCCCCGGATTCCAGCCCGCGGACGACGTCTGAGGTATCGGACTTGGCGGTCAGCATGACGATGGGCACGTCCGACTCGCCGCGGATCTGGCGGCAGACCTCGATGCCATCCATACCGGGAAGCATGAGATCGAGCAGGACCAGGTCCGGCCGCGATGACCGGAACACGTCCAGGGCCTGGGCGCCGTCGGCGCAAAAGACCGGCTCGAAGCCGTCATTACGGAGGACAATTCCAATCATCTCGGCCAGCGCTTCGTCATCATCTACCACCAGAATGCGTGCCTTCATAGCTATATATTCCCTTATCGGGATGGGTTTGTCCTGTTGAGCGGCTTCCGGCATGGCGGGGCACTAGGCCGTCCGGCGCCGGAACTATAGTCTTGGGGTCATGCCCCGCGTGGCCGGTGCGCCCTTTTGCCGGGTGCATTTCCGGCGCAGGAGCAGGCGGACTGGTATTGGGGGAGGAATCAGTGTCACCACAGGAGTCGGGGCCCGGGGAGCCGGCGCAGGAGCAGCCAGGCGTTGGACACGACGACGTCGGGCCGGCTTCCGCAGGCGGGCCCGGGCCGGTGCCGCCCGCCCGGGAACAGCAGTGGTACCAGCCCTGGACGCCGCCCGAGGGCCGGCAAGCAGGCCCCTGGCCGGGAACCGAGCCGCGGCAGCAACCGCAGTGGCAACAGCAGCCCGGACAGCACCCGCCCCGAAATGCCCCGTACCCTGAAGCCCCGTACCCTGGCGCCCCGTCCCCCGGAGCTTTCCCATCCGGCGGCCAGTCCTACGGGACCCCGGGATACAGCGGCCAGCCTTACGGCGGACCCCCAGATATTCGGTCGCCGTATTCCGGCGGTTCCTACGGCGCCTGGCCCTCAGCGCAGCCCAGGTATGCAGCCCCGCCCAAACCCGGGATCATTCCGTTGCGGCCGTTGTTGTTCGGGGAGGTCCTGGACGGTTCCTTCCAGGCCATCAGGCGCAACGCCAAGGCGATGCTCGGCGCCGGCCTCCTGGCGCAGTCCCTGTCAGCCATCCTCGCGGCGGTGCTAACGGGAGTTTTCGCGACGTCGTCAGGGTCCATCGAAGCCTGGGCCCGGACGGCGAGCAACACCGATATCGCTTCCCTGGGATTCGGGCTGATGGCCACCTTCGTCCTGCTGTCCATCCTGTCCGTCTTCATCACCGTTGTCCTCCAAGGTGCCATGGTGGTCCCGGTGGCCCGGTCCGTCCTTAACCAGCCCACCGGCTTCCGGCGCATGCTGTCGTTGGCGCGTCCAAGGTTTGGGTCACTGATCAGGTTGGCGGCGCTGCTGGTTGCAGCCGTGCTGGCCACGGCGATCGTTTTCGTCGCCGTCGTCGTGCTCCTGTTCTCCAACGTGCGTGGCGCGGGAGCCCTGCTGGTCATCCCCCTGATGCTGGCCTTCGGCGCCGGGTTCCTCTGGGTGGCGGTCAAGCTCATGGTGGCGCCCGCCGCCGTCGTTATCGAAGAACTCGGGGCGTTTGCCGGCCTTCGCCGGTCCTGGAAACTGACCAGGGGCAACTGGTGGCGGATCTTTGGCATCACCCTGGTGGTGGGGATCCTGGTGGCCGTCATCACCCAGGTGGTCCTGATCCCGGCCAGCATCCTGCCAACGGTCCTCTCCGGGGTGGTCTCGCCGCACGGCGGCAGCGGGCAGGAAGCAACGCTCGCCGTGGCCGTCGGCATCTTCACCGCGGTGGTCGGTGCCCTGGTGGGCGCGGTCGGTTACGCCTTCCAGACGTCAGTCATGGCGTTGCTCTACATGGACCTGCGGATGCGCCGGGACGGCCTGGACATTGCGCTGCTGCACCAATTGGAGAACGGCGCTGATCCTGACGGCATCCCGGGCCGGGGCGCGCACCCCGGCAACAACCGCCCGTATCCCGGATATGGAGCCTCGCCTGGAGCCTGGCCTTATGGCGGCTGAGCCACCCGTGCGTCCGGGTGCCGGGGAGGCACGGCGCTGGGCGGAGGAGGAATTGGCCAAACGGGAGTACCGTGATGCCGCCCCCTCATGGCTCGGCACCCTGTGGCGGAACTTCCTGGACTGGCTGCAGTCCCTGGACGGCTCCCAGGGAGACGCTGCCCCGGTGCCAAGCCCCGTCATCGCCCTCGTTATTGCCGCCATCATCGCGGCTGCCGTCATCCTGGCCCGCCCCCGCCTGCACGCCCGGTCCCGGCAGGCCAGGGACGTCTTCGAACGGGAACCCACCCTTGGTGCCACCGACTACCGGGCCCGTGCGGAAGCGGCGGCCGCCGCCGGAAAGTGGGGGGACGCCGTCGTCGACCGCTTCCGCGCGGTGGTCCGGAGTGCGGAGGACCGGGCCATCCTGGACCCGCAGCCCGGCCGCACTGCCGACGAAGCGGCCCGGGCCTTGTCCGTTCCGTTCAACAGCCAGTCCGGGCGCCTTGCCCGGGCAGCGGCCACTTTCGACGGGGTCCGCTACGGAAACAGGGCGGCCGACAGCGGGGACTACCGGCAGATGGTGGAGCTTGATACCGCCTTGGACGCCATGAAGCCCGCCACCGCCGGCACTGCGGCGGTGACGCCGTGACCGGCCTTCCCGCCATCGGCGAGAAACCCCGGGACGCGGGCAGGGAACCGGACGGTGGCAAGCAACCGGCCACCGGATCCGTGGCTGACAACCGGAGGATTCGGGGTTGGCTGCGGCGGCACCGCGGCCTGACCGCGGCGGCAATGGTGGTGGCTGCGGGGCTGGCACTTGTCGTGGGCACGCAACTCGCTCCGAAGGGTGACGCCGTTCCCCTCTCGGTCCACAATGCCGCGCCGGAAGGGGCCAGGGCGCTGGCGCAGATCCTGGGCCGGCACGGGGTTTCCGTTCACACACCGGGCCGGTTCGATGCAGCGCTGGCGGACCTGCGCTCCGGCTCCTCCCCCACCCTCCTGCTCTACGACAGGAACGGCATCCTGGGTGCGCAGCAGCTGGCCGACCTGAGAGCGGAGGCAGACCGGGTGGTGGTGCTCTCCCCACGGCTGGAGACGCTCACCGCCCTTGACAGCGGCATCCACCAGGCCGGCGTTGTTCCCGATGCCTTCCCGATCCTTGATGCCGGGTGTTCCCACCCTGACGCGGAAGCTGCGGGACAGATCACGGGACAGGGAGGATTTGTGTACGACGGCGGCACGTCCTGTTTCCGGACAGCAGGAACCGCCGGAATGCTTGCCATCAGCGGCGATGGCCGCCTGGCCGTGCTGGGCAGCACGGCCGTCCTGGGCAACGGGAGGCTGGACGAACTGGGAAACGCCGCGCTTGCCACCAGGTTGCTCGGCGCGTCGCCTGACCTGGTCTGGTACTTGCCCTCGATTGAGGACGCAGCATCCAACGGATCCGGGAAAACCCTCGATGACATTGCTCCGGCCTGGGCCCGCTTCCTGGGCCCCTGGCTGCTCCTGGTGGCGGTGACGGCCGTCGTGTGGCGGGGCCGGCGGCACGGGCCGCTCGTATTCGAGCCGTTGCCGGTGGTGGTCAAGGCTGTTGAGACGGCCGAGGGACGTGCCCGGCTCTACCAGGACGCGCGCGCCATCGACCAGGCACGGGACAACCTCCGGGCCGGCCTGCTGGTCCGGTTGTCCGGGAAGCTGCGGATGGGACCAGGCGCCACCGCCGAGGACACGATTTCGGCAGCAGCCCGGATCCTGAACCGGGACGCCACTGAAGTCCGCGCGCTGATCAACGAACGCCCCGCAACCGAGGCCCGGCTGGTTGCCTGGTCGCAGGCCTTGGACAAACTCGAGAAAGAGGTCAAGATCCGATGAGCGAACAGAGCAGTGGCCAGCGGGTCCTTAATACGGTTGACGACGACGGCGCTCGGCAGGCGCTGCTTGCGGTCCGCCGGGAGGTGGCCAAGGCGGTGGTGGGGCAGGATGCCACCGTCACCGGCCTCCTGATTGCACTGCTTTCCCAGGGGCATGTGCTGCTGGAGGGCGTCCCCGGGGTTGCAAAGACCCTGCTGGTCCGGGCGTTGTCCTCCGCGCTGAGCCTGGACACCAAGCGGGTGCAGTTCACCCCCGACCTCATGCCGGGTGACGTCACCGGTTCCCTGGTCTACGACTCGCACACCTCCGAGTTCAGCTTCCGGGAAGGACCGGTCTTCACCAACCTCCTGCTGGCGGACGAGATCAACCGGACTCCTCCAAAGACCCAGGCTTCACTCCTCGAAGCCATGGAAGAGCGGCAGGTGTCTGTGGACGGCGTCTCCCGGCGGCTGCCCTCGCCATTCCTGGTGGCGGCCACCCAGAACCCCGTGGAGTACGAGGGGACCTATTCCCTGCCTGAGGCACAGCTGGACCGGTTCCTGCTGAAGCTCACCATGCCGCTGCCTGAACGCAGGGATGAGATAGAAGTCATCCGCCGCCACGCCGCCGGGTTCGATCCGCGGGACCTGGCTGCCGCCGGCGTCCGGGCCGTGGCCGGCGCGGAGGACCTGGAACAGGCGCGGGAGGCAGTGGGCCGGGTGGCGGTGGAACCGGAAATTATCGGCTACATCGTTGACCTGGTGCGCGCCACCCGGTCAGCGCCTTCATTCCAGCTTGGCGTCTCACCGCGTGGCGCCACCGCCCTGCTGAACACGTCAAGGTCGTGGGCGTGGCTCTCCGGCCGCTCTTTCGTGACCCCGGACGACGTCAAGGCGCTGGCTTTGCCCTGCTTGCGGCACCGGGTGGCGCTGCAGCCCGAAGCGCAGATGGACGGGGTCCGGGTGGACGACGTCCTGGGCAGCATCCTGGCCGCCGTCCCCGTTCCGCGCTGATGGCCATCTCCGGGCGCTTCGTGGCAGTGGCGCTGCTGGGACTTGTACCGGTACTGCTGTTCCCGGAATGGCTGACGGTCCTGGCCACGATCGCGGTGCTTGCAGCGCTGCTGGGCGCGGACCTGCTGGCCGCGGCACCCCTCCGGCAGGTCAATGTGGCGCGTGCCGAACCGGAGAACGTAACCCTGAACAATGCGGTGGAGGCGGCGCTCACCATCCGTAACGGCGGCAGCAGGCGGCTTCGGGGATCGTTCCGGGACGGGTGGCAACCTTCCGCCGGTGCCCGGAACCCCGTCCAGTACATTGATGTCCCGGCCGGGGAAGGCAGGCGGTTCGCGGTTCGGCTCCGGCCGGTCCGGCGGGGTGACCTCTCAGCGCCGCACGTGACGCTTCGGTCCTTTGGTCCGCTGCACCTGGCAGCCCGCCAGCGGACCATTGACTGTCCGGGCTCGGTGCGGGTGCTGCCGCCCTTCCATTCCCGACGCCACCTGCCGTCAAAGCTGCGGAAGCTGCGTGAACTTGATGGGAAGGCGGCAGTCCAGGTCCGGGGCGCGGGCACCGAGTTCGATTCCCTGCGGGACTATGTCCGCGGTGACGACGTACGCTCCATCGACTGGCGCGCCACTGCCCGGCGCTCCTCCGTGGTGGTCCGGACCTGGCGCCCGGAACGGGACCGGCGCGTGGTGATGGTCCTGGATACGTCCCGTACCGCCGCAGCAAGGATCGTGGACGAATCGCGCCTGGACACCGGGATAGAGGCTGCGCTCCTTCTGGGTGTCCTGGCCGAACGAGGTGGCGACCGGGTGGACTTGGTAGCCTTCGACCGCAGGGTCCGGGCGCGGGCGGGCTCTGCCGGGCAGGGCAATATCCTGGGCCGGCTGGTCCAGGCCATGGCTCCGCTTGAGGCCGAGCTGATTGAGATGGATTGGCCTGCGGTCCCGGCCCAGGTCCGTGCTGTTTCGGCGCACCGGTCGCTGGTGGTGCTGTTGACGTCGCTGGACAGCGGGGCGCCGGAGGAGGGCCTGCTTCCCGTGGCGGAGCGGCTGGCGAACCAGCATGTCGTGGTGGTGGCGGCTGTCCGCGACCCGCAGCTGGGCGCCATGCTCCGGGAACGGAACGATGCCACGGCGGTGTTCCGCGCGGCCGCGGCCGAGCGCGCCCTCCTGCAGCGGGCGGCGGTCTCAGCCGAGCTGCGCCGCTACGGGGTGGAAGTGGTGGACGCCGAGCCCCACGAGTTGCCGCCCCGGCTGGCGGACATGTACATCCGGCTCAAGGCTGCCGGTAGATTGTGAATCCGGAGGCTATCGTCTCCCCCGGCAACAGGAGGTCCACTTCATGAACGTCCCGATCTACCAGCAGGCCCTGGGCCGGGAATTCTCCCGGCTGCAGCCCGAGCTCCAGGAGTACTTCTCGCTGGTCCCGGGATCCGGCCAGTACGGCGTAGGGGAAGGAACGTTCGATGTCGTGGGGTGCCGCCAGCGGTGGCTGCGCCCTTTGCTGAGGGTCACCGGGGGCGAAGAGGCCTTCTTCCCCGAGTACGGGGAGAACGTTCCGTTCCGGATCGAGAACCACGCCCACCAGGATCCGTTCGGCCGTTCCAGCCTTACCGCCCGGCGCGAGATCCGGTTCCCGGCGCGCACCCGGCTTTTCCAGGACACCACCAGCGTCACCAACCGGGGTGGCACCACCCAGCTGGTGGACTACGTGGGCAGATACCGGCGCCTGGTGACCGACCTGAACCTGAGCGTCACCGCTGCCGGAAGTCTGCGCGGTGTCTCAGAGGCGTCGCGGCTCTTCCTGGGCCCGCTCCGGGTCCCGCTTCCGGCAGGCCTGGACGCCAAGGCCTACGCCGAACAGTGGTGGGATCCCGCGGAAGGAAGCAACGGGCGGCACCGCATCCAGGTGAAGGTCATCCAGCCGCAGATCGGCCTGGTGCTGGTGTACGCGGGCGCCTTCGATTACCGGCTGCGGCCCTACACTGGCGGCAGTTCCGCCCAAAGCTTCCTGCCCCGCTACGCCCAGCCGGACCGCTGGGAGAACAGGGTGTAGCCCTATCCCAGCGCCTGCTGGTTCAGGCCGTCGGCCACCTGGATCAGCCGGCCCAGGACGGCGGTGGCCTGCGCAGGTGTGTGGCCTGCCAGTCCTGCTGAAGGCGTCACCCGGATGGCGCCAAGCAGCGACGGCGGAAGACCCAGCTGGCGCCACGGACGCCATACTGACTCCACGCAGTCGGCGACCCTGGGCAGCGGGGCGCCGGCGGGGACGTCCAGCGCACCGGCCCAGAACTGTTTCCCTGACTCCAGTGCTGCGGCAAGCTGTTCCCACTGGCGGTTGGTCAGTGCCTTGAGCGGCAGGGCGACGCCGTCCGCACCGGCCGCCAGGACCAGCTCGATCGGCGCTTCGATTTCAGGACATGAGACAACAACCTCAGCGGCACCGGCCGAGCGGAGGGCGTCCAGGACCAGGCGCCAGGATTCGCGCGCTTCCGATGCCGGCACTGCGCGGAGGGTGCGGTAACCGCTCGCCGTGGGTATGGTTCCGGCCAGCACGGCGGCGATGGCGGGCTCGTCCACCTGCACCACCAGGCGTGCACCCGGTACGGCCGCCGCAACCCGGCGAAGGTAACCGCCGACGCCCGCGGCAAGGGACGCGGCCACGTCCCGGCGGGCTCCGTAGTCCAGGAGGGCGCGCTCCCCGTTATGCAAGTGCAGGCCGGCGGCAAGGCTGAGCGGCCCCACCAGCTGCACCTTGAGTTCACCCGCCGACACGTCCTCGCCCCCGGCCACGTCGGCGAGGACATTCAGGTCGGTGGACAGCGCCGACACGGCACGCTGCATGTCCTTGCCGGGGCGGTCAACAAGCCGCCATCCGTAGGGCTGGACGTCCACCGCCAGCTCTTCCAGGAACGAGGCCGTACGGCCCAGGGCGTCTGAGCCGACACCGCGGTCGGGCAGTTCGGCGAGGAATGGCAGGTGCGGGCTGCCGAGCTCGCCGCGGATGATCCGGGCGGCTTCCAGCGGGTCCTCGCCCGGCCACGGTCCCAGTCCGGTGGCCGTCACTTCCCTGGCTGTGACCTCCTGGAAGGGAGCCGCGGCCGGACGCGGGGCTGGGCCCCTTTGGTGCTGTTCCCGGCTCACGCCAGTGCGGAAGTCTGCGGCTGCTGGCCCGACGAGGCCTGGTGGTCCTCGGCGATGGCCTCGTGATGGCGGATCACCTCGCCGATGATGAAGTTGAGGAACTTCTCTGCGAATGCCGGGTCAAGGTGGGCGTCCTCGGCGAGGCGTCGCAGCCTCGCGATCTGGGCTGCTTCACGTCCTGGGTCGCCGGCCGGAAGGCGGTGCGTTGCCTTCAGGAAGCCCACTTTTTGTGTGGCCTTGAATCGCTCGGCCAGGAGGTACACCAGGGTGGCATCAATGTTGTCGATGCTGGAGCGGATGGACAGCAGTTCAGCCATCACCGAATCGTCCACGTGGCCAGCCAGTGAGCTGGCGGAGGGATCAAAATCGTCGGAGCCAGGAGTGCTGGGGTTGTGCTGCGTCATGGCTCCAGTCTATGGGAGCCGACGGAATCGACGCGGGTGTGAAGCGCCGGTGCGGCCGTCCGCCGGCACCGGCGCCCCACACTGCGGGCCTGGAGGGTCAGATGCCCAGGAGTGCCCGGTGCTCCTCCCGGCGTTTGGCCTGTTCGGCCGGGTCCGGCACGGGCAGGGAGGCGATCAGCCGGCGCGTGTAGTCATGCTGGGGGTTCCCCATGACCTGGCTTCCGATCCCCTGCTCCACCAGCTTGCCCTTGTACAGCACGCCCACCCACGAGGACAGGATGTCCACTACAGCCAGGTCATGGCTGATGAACAGGCAGCCGAAGCCGAACTCCTCCTGGATGTCCCTGAACAGCTCCAGGACCTTTGCCTGCACCGAAACGTCCAGGGCCGACGTCGGCTCATCCGCTATCAGCAGCCGCGGGTTCAGGCTCAGCGCCCGCGCCAGTGATGCCCGCTGCCGCTGGCCGCCGGACAGTTCGTGCGGGTAACGGGCCGCGTACGACGCCGGCAGCTGGACTGATTCGAGCAGCTCACCGACGCGTTTCCGCGCCTGGGCCGGGCTTGGATTTGTGTGGATGACCATAGGTTCGGCGATGCATTCCCCGATGGTCAGCTGCGGGTTGAAGGAGGCGGCGGGGTCCTGGAACACGAAGCCGATGTCCTTGCGGAGCGGCTTGAAAGTGCGTTCGCGAAGGTTGAGCATCTCATAGCCCAGCACCTTCAGGCTGCCGCCGGTGGTCCGGTTGAGCCCGGCGATGGCCCGCCCGATGGTGGTCTTGCCGGACCCCGATTCGCCCACCAGGCCGAAAACCTCACCCCTGGACAGGGTGAAGCTGACGCCGTCCACGGCCTTGAAAGCGGGGGTGCCGAGCCGCCCCGGATACTCGATGACCAGGTTGTCAGCAGCCACAAGGACTTCCTCATCCTGGTGGCGCCGTTCGGTAAGGCCTGCGGACGCGGAATTCCGGCCCAGGTGCGGGACTGCAGCCAGGAGCTTGCGGGTGTAGTCCTGGCGGGGTTCAGCGAACAACGTCTTCGCCGGGGCTTCCTCCACAACGTCGCCCTGGTACATCACCACCACGCGGTCCGCCAGGTCAGCCACCACGCCCATGTTATGCGTGATCAGCACTATGGACGTGCCGTACTTGTCGCGAAGGTCTCGCAGCAGCTCCAGGATCTCGGCCTGGACGGTGACGTCGAGGGCGGTGGTGGGCTCGTCGGCGACAATCAGTCCGGGGTTCAGCGCCAGCGCGGCGGCGATCACCACACGCTGCTTCTGCCCTCCGGAGAACTGGTGCGGGTAATAGTTGACGCGGTGTTCCGGGTCAGGGATGCCCACCTTGCGGAGCGCCTCGATTGCCCGTGCTTTGGCCTCCTTTGCCGAGACGCGGCCTCCGCCATCCACGGCGGCGTGGGCGCGAATCCCCTCGGCGATCTGCCAGCCCACTGTGAATACGGGGTTCAGGGCCGTGGACGGCTCCTGGAACACCATGGCCACATCCCGGCCGCGGATCTGCCGCAGCCGGTGCGGACTGAGGCTGATGATGTTGGTGCCGTTGATCAGGACCGCGCCGGAACTCGTGGCGGTTTCCGGGAGCAGGCCCAGGATGGTTTTGGCCGTGACGGTCTTGCCGGAGCCGGACTCCCCCACGATGGCAAGGACCTCACCCTTCCTGACGTTGAGGCTCACGTCCTTGACTGCGTGGACATCGCCTGCGTCCGTGGCGAACGTGACCTGCAGGTGGTCGATGTCGAGCACGTGCTGGCCGGCGTCGGGCTCGTGTACCGGCGACGGGTCGATGTTGCCTGTCATGAATTCCTCACTTCTGCAGCGATGGCCTCATTGGCCACCGGGGCCGGCGCCGTGCCGCCGGCACGCTTGCGTCCGCGCAGGCGCGGGTCGTTCAGGTCATTAATGCTCTCCCCGACCAAGGTGAGTCCGACGACCGTCAGGACTATGGCCAAGCCAGGGAACACACCGGTCCACCAGATGCCCGAGGAGGCATCGGAAAGTGCCTTGTTCAGGTCAAATCCCCATTCCGCAGCGGAGCTCGGCTCAATGCCAAAGCCCAGGAAGCCCAGCCCTGCCAAGGTCAGGATGGCTTCCGATGCGTTGAGGGTGAAGATCAATGGCAGGGTCCTGGTGGCGTTGGCGAAAATGTGCCGGCCGATGATCCTGGCGCTGGAGGCACCTACCACCTGGGCGGATTCCACGAACGGTTCGGCTTTCAGCCGTATGGTTTCGGCACGTATCACCCGGAAGTACTGCGGGACAAACACTGCGGTGATCGCCAGCCCGCAGGCGAAGATTCCACCCCAGAATCCGGACTGCCCCTTATTGATCGCGATGGACATAACGATCGCTACGAGGAGGGTCGGAAAGGCATAGATGGCATCAGCAACCACCACAAGAACCCGGTCCAGCCAGCCACCAATGTAGCCACTGACGAGCCCCAGAAATACCCCGAGGAAGATTGACATCACGACAGCGGCCACAAGCACCGCTGCGGCTGTCTGTGATCCCCAGATCACGCGTGACAGGACGTCGTAGCCTCCAACAGTCGTCCCCCATGGGTGCTTGCCACCGGGTTCCGCCTGGGCCGGAAACGAGCCTGCTTCATCGGAAATCTGGGAGAAACCATAGGGCGCCAGCAGCGGCGCGAAAACAGCAGCCACCACAAAAACAACACAAAGCACGACGCCGATCAGCAGCATCGTGCGCTGCAGGCCAACGCTTTGGCGGATGTGGGACGCCACCGGCAGGCGGTCGAGCAGCGGCTTTTTGGGATGGGACAGGGCTTCGTTATTCATCAGTACCTCACCCGCGGATCAATCAGCGCGGCCGCAATATCCACCACGAAATTGGTGACCGCAACGATGACGGCCAGAAGCATGACTATCCCCTGGACCGCAACAAAGTCACGCGCCGTCAGGTACTGCGCCAGCTGATACCCAAGGCCCTTCCACTCAAAAGTGGTTTCCGTCAGCACTGCGCCGCCGAGCATCAAGGCGATCTGCAGGCCCATAACGGTGATGATGGGGATCAGGGCCGGCTTGTAGGCATGCTTTGTCACAAGCCGGAATTCGCTGACTCCACGGGAGCGGCCGGCCTCAACATAATCCTTGCCCAGGGTGCCAATGACGTTGGTGCGGACCAGGCGCAGGAAAACACCGGCTGTAAGCAGGCCGAGGGCGACGGCAGGCAGAACCGCGTGGTGGACGATGTCGCCAAAAGCTGCCAGGTCACCGCTGCGCAGGGCGTCCAGCCAGTAGATCCGGCTGGGCGCTGCCAGCCTGCCCATCGCCAGTTCCGTTGTGGTGGATGCACGGCCCGCGACGGGGAACCAGCCCAAGCCTACGGAAAAGACCAGCTTCAGCAGCAGACCTGCGAAGAAGACAGGAGTGGCGTAGCAAAGAATGGCAAACAACCGCAGGAGGGCGTCCGGAACCTTATCGCGTTTGTGGGCGGCAAACATCCCCAGCGGAATTCCCACCAGCAGCGCCACGATCAAGGCATTGATGCTCAGTTCCAGCGTGGCGGCCCCGAAAGTGGTCAGCATCTCGATGACGGGCCGCCCGTCTGAGATGGTCCTTCCGAAGTTGCCTGTGGCGATGTTGCCAAGGTACTCGACGTACTGAATGAACAGGCTCCGGTCATAACCAGCCTGGTGGATCAACGCATCAATCTGCTCCTGCGGCAGGCGTCCGCCTTGGGATGCGGTGATGGGATCGCCAGTGATCCGCATCAGGAAGAAGACCAGGGTGACGAGGATGAAGATCGTCGGAAAGATAAGCAGGAAGCGGATCAGGATGTATCTCCCGAGGCCACCTCCCGCGGATTTGGATTTGGGCGGCGCTACCGTTGGCGGCGGCGCATCGATCATTGTGGCCATGCTGTCCCTGCTTGGTAAGAAAACGAAAGATATGGGGCCAACAGTTAGGAGGCGGAGCCGCGCAGGCCCCACCTCCTAAGCTGGCGGATTGGTGATTACTTGGAAACGGTCCCGAGCCTGAACTTGAAGGATGCGTCCAATGTGGAATCCACGCCCTTCACGTTTTTCCCTGAAACGGCCACCTGGGCTCCCTGCAGCAGCGGCAGGGTGGAAATGTCCTTGGCCAGTTGGTTTTGAATGTCCTGGATAGTCTTAACACGCTCCGATTTGTCGGCAGTGACCAACTGCTTGGCAATCAGCGCTTCGACGTCGGTGTTGGAGTAGTGGTTGTTGAAGAAGCCGCCCTTAGGGAAGAAGGGGGTCAGGTAGTTGTCCGCATCACTGAAGTCCGGGAACCAGCCAAGCTGGAAGACGGGGTAGCTGTCCTTCTTCGATGCCGAGTTGTAGGTGACCCACTCGGTGGACTGCAGATCTACGGTAAAGAGGCCGCTCTTCTCCAATTGGTCCTTGACCATGGCATATTCGTCACCCGAGGACTTGCCATAGTGGTCCGGGTTGTACTGCAGTTTGAGATTGACCGGACCGCTGATGCCGGCGTCGCTGAGGACCTTCTTCGCCTTGTCCAGGCTCGGCTTGCCGCTTCCGTCGCCGTACGCCTGCTTGAAGGATTCGTTGGCGCCGAGGAAACCGGACGGAACATTGGACCACATGGGCAGATAGGTGCCCTTGTAGACCTGGTCGGAAATGGCCTGGCGGTCAACGAGGTTGGCCATGGCCTGCCGCACGGCCAGCGCCTTCTTAGGATCTGCTTCGGGAGTCTTGGCGCCAAAGGGCATGGTGTCGAAGTTGAAGACGATGTACCGCATCTCGCCGCCGGGGCCGACGTTGACCTTGACGTTGGAGTCCTTTTTGAGGTCGTCAATGTCCGTGGCGCTGAGGCTGCGGTTGGCAACGTCGATCTGCCCACCCTTGACTTCCAGCTTCATGTTGGTCTGGTCGGTGTAGTACTTAATGGTGGCGCCGGAATTGGCCGGTTTGCCGAGGACACCGTTGTAATCGGGCCAAGCCGTGAGGCTCACCAGCGTGTTCTTGTTGTAGGAGTCGATAACGTACTGGCCGTGGAAGGCCTTGGCCTTGACGATCTCCTCGTCACTGAGGAGTTTGTCCGCCGGGAAGACTTCATCGTCGACAATGGGGGCCGCGGGACTTTGCAGGATCTGGGTGAAGGTCTGATCGTTGGCCTGCTTGAGGGTGAACACCACTGTGGTGGCATCCGGGGTGGCAATGGACTGGATGTTGGTCAGCAGGGATGCAGGCCCGTTGGGATCAGCGATCTTGACCTGGCGGTCGAACGAAAACTTCACGTCTTTGGAGTCCAGTACGTGCCCATTGGCCCATTTAAGGCCGCTCTTCATCTTGACCGTGAATTCCGTGGGTTTAGTAAAGGAACCCGATTCGGCCAGGTCCGGTGCAGGTTCGGCGCCGCCGGGCTTGGAGTTCATCAGGAAGGAGTAGATCTGGTTCATCACCATGAACGAACCGTTGTCGTACGACCCCGCCGGGTCCAGGGCAGTGACTTTGTCGGTGGTGCCGTAAGCAATGATGCTGCCTGCACTTCCCGATGCTGTGCTGCTTCCGCCTCCGGACGGGCCTGTGCAGGCCGTCATTGCCAGCGCGGAAATGCCTGCCAGCGCGATCGCGCCATGCAGGGCTTTGTTGCTCTTCGTCATCTGTGAGCTTTCTGTCCGATGAGAACGTGCGCTCCGGGCACATGGGCGTGTGTGCCCCTGCCCCGGAGCACAGGGCTGATCCCTAGATTCAATCAGAGAGTCAGCCCTCGGGACGGCCAATTTGTGAGTTGAAACACAAAATTTATCTCATTGGTACCCCTGCCCACTGGTCGGACTGCGGATGCAGGCGCCTGAGGGACAGGAATCGGCCGGAAACGCCAAAGCACCGCCCCGGCGACAACCGGGACGGTGCCTTGGGATCGTGTGGCTAGAGCGCGGCGCGCTGCAGCGACCGGGCGGTGTCGATGGTGGCCTGGCCCAGTACCCGGCTGCCCTGGTAGAGCACCACTGTCTGGCCGGGGGCCACCCCCCTCAGGGGCGTCACCAGCCGGACCACCAGCTGGCCTCCGGCTCCGTCCGTGGCAGGCTCCATCCTGGCAGTGGCCGGCACCGGGTCCCCGTGCGCCCGGACCTGGGCGTAGCAGTCGAACTCAGCTCCCGTTTCCACCTCGGCGATCGGAAGTCCCGCCCAGGACACCTTGATGCCGCGGATCTCGTCGATCGCCAGCAGCGCCTCGGGACCCACCACCACCTTGTTTTCCTTGGGCCGGATTTCCAGGACGAAGCGGGGCTTGCCGTCGGCAGCGGGAGTTCCGAGTTTTAGTCCGCGCCGCTGGCCGACCGTGAACGCGTTGGCTCCTGGGTGCTCCCCCACCTTCGCGCCGGTCTCGTCGACAATGTCGCCGGTGGTCATGTCGATTTTTTCCGCAAGCCAACCCGCCGTGTCGCCGTCGGGAATGAAGCAAATGTCATGGCTGTCCGGCTTGTTGGCGACAGACAGGCCCCGCCGCTCCGCTTCGGCACGCACCTCGGCCTTGGACGGGGTGTCGGCCAGCGGGAACATGGAGTGCTTGAGCTGTTCGTGGGTGAGGACGCCAAGGACGTAGCTCTGGTCCTTGGCCCAGTCCGCGGCGCGGTGCAGTTCCCGGTTACCGTGGGCGTCTTCGATCACCTTGGCGTAGTGGCCGGTGCACACGGCATCAAAGCCCAGGGCGATGGCCTTTTCCAGCAGGGCCGCAAACTTGATGCGTTCGTTGCAGCGCATGCAGGGGTTGGGCGTCCTGCCGGCCGCGTATTCATCGATGAAGTCCTGGACGACGTCTTCCTTGAAGCGCTCCGAGAAATCCCACACGTAATAGGGAATGCCCAAAACGTCGCAGGCGCGCCAGGCATCCCGGGAGTCCTCAATGGTGCAGCAGCCTCGGCTGCCCGTGCGCAGGGTGCCGGGCATGCGCGAGAGGGCCAGGTGGACGCCGACGACGTCGTGCCCGGCCTCCACCGCGCGGGCGGCGGCAACAGCGGAGTCCACTCCGCCGCTCATGGCTGCTAGTACTCGCATGCTGGCCTTCTGTTGAGGGATATGTTTTTCCGGGCCGGGCTGGGACCCACCGGCAGCGGAAACGATCTTCGCCTATCTATTCTACGGTGGCAGGCAAATCGGCCGGCACGATCCAGGCCGGTATGGGCACGAAGAACGTCGGGTGGCGCGTTCACACGCCGCGCAGCGCCTGCCGCGCCACGGTTCCTGCTGTCTGGATGGAGGACTCGTGCCCGGCCATGCCGGCCTGGCGGGCCCGCGCATAAGCCTCCGGAAGCGCCCTCAGCAAAGCATCAACGTCGGCCTCGGTGGACGCGTGCCCCAGGCTGAAACGCTGGGCTCCGCGTGCCGTTTCCTCGTCCAGGCCCATGGCGAGCAGCACGTGGGATGGCCGCGGCACGCCGGCGGTGCACGCCGAGCCGGTGGATGATTCGACGCCGGCCAGGTCAAGAAGGAACAGCAGCGAGTCACCTTCGCAGCCGGGGAACGTGAAATGGGCATTGCCTGGCAGCCGGCCGCCGTGGGGTGCCCCGCGGAGGACGGCCTCCGGAACGCTTTCCCGGACGCCCTCGATCAGGCGGTCACGCAGTGCGGCAATCCGCGCCGCTTCCGCCGGCAGCCCGGCGGTGACGGCCTCCGCGGCGGCAGCGAAGGCAGCGATGGAGGCGGTGTCCAGCGTGCCGGAGCGGACGTCACGTTCCTGGCCGCCGCCGTGCTGTACCGGCGTCAGTTTTACAGCGCGGCCCAGCAGGAGTGCGCCCACGCCCACCGGGCCGCCGATCTTGTGTCCGGAGATGGACATCGCGTCCAGGCCCGATTCCTTGAAGTGCACCGGGACGGAGCCGAATGCCTGGACGGCGTCGGAGTGCACGGGGACGCCGGCGGCATGGGCCAGCTCAACCACCCGGTGGATGGGCTGGATGGTGCCCACCTCGTTGTTCGCCCACATCACGGTCACCAGGGCCACAGCGGCGGGGTCGCGCGCGAGCTCGGCTTCGAGGACGTCGAGGTCCAGGACACCCTTGCCGTCCACCGGCAGCCAGGTCACGTCGGCACCCTCGTGGCGTTCGAGCCATTCGACGGTGTCCAGCACCGCATGATGTTCGACGGCGGAGCAAAGGATGCGGCGCCGGTGTGGGTCCCCTGCCACGCGGGACCAGTACATGCCCTTCACTGCGAGGTTGTCCGATTCGGTGCCTCCGGAGGTGAAAATTACCTCGGAGGGGTGGGCTCCCGCGGCCGCTGCGATCACCTCGCGCGCATCCTCAACGGCACGGCGCGCCCGGCGTCCCGATCCATGAAGCGACGACGGGTTCCCGGTCCGGGCCAGTTCACGCGTCAGGGCGGCGAGCGCCGCTGCGGACAGCGGAGTGGTGGCGGCATGGTCGAGATAGGCGGGCATCCCCCAATTCTATCGTGGCCTGCCGCCGCATCCCCGGGGAGCCGGTCAGTCCCCGCCGGTAATCCTCGCGCAGCAATGGCCGGCGCCGGCAGCCGGGGCAACGCGCTCTTCCGGACTGCCACACCCCACCGCGGCCCCGCGCAGGAAGGCGCCGTTCATATCGCACACCACTGCCGCATGTGCCCGCGACAGGCGGTGGAACGGGCAGTTGGGAAGCAGGTAACCGCCCTCGCCGTCGTGCTCTGGCTGGTAGCCCGATTCGGTCAGGAACTCTTCCAGGTCCCCCGCCGCTTCCGCCAGTTCCCGGCCCTTCCGGAAGGCGGCCGCGCGGAGCGACTCAGCCACAGGCGCGCCGTCGGCCTGGGAGGCTTCGATGGCGGCCGCCATGAGTTCCCCGGCGAGGTCATAGTTCCGGTCCGGCACCGACGCGCCGATTTCACTCCCCACTGTCCGGTACATCTTGGCGGGGCGGCCGGAGCCCGGCCCCGTCCTTCCTGCGGGCTTGTGGAACTCCACGGCCAGCAAACCGTCCTGGACCAGCCTGTCCAGGTGGAATGACACCGTGCTGCGGGCCATGCCTGCGGCCTCGGCAACATCGTCGCGCCCCAGCGGCCGTGGTGATGATGCCACGAGCTCGAAAAGATGCAGCCTCTTGGCGTCCGTCAGCGAGGCAACGGCAGCAATCCTGTCAGCCCAGGGAAGTCGGTACATAATGCCCACCAATCCAAAGTCAAGATCTATTGATTATAGAACGTGCGCTTTCTAAAATGGGAATACCTACTTTTAGAAGGAGAACACCATGAAATCAGCATCGGCAGTGCGGGCCCAGCACGCATCAACCACCATGCCGGCGGCCCGGCAGGCGTTCGTGCTGCTGCGTACCGTCTTCACCGTTGCTCCGGTCCTTTTCGGCCTGGACAAGTTCACGAACATCCTGACTGACTGGACCATCTACCTGGCGCCCCAGGCAACAGCGGTGGTGCCGCTGCCGCCCCAGACCTTCATGTACATCGTCGGCGCAGTGGAGATCATCGCGGGCATCGTCGTGGCCGTCCGGCCGAAGTATGGTTCGCTGCTCGTGGCGGCGTGGCTGGCAGGGATCATCATCAACCTGCTCCTGCTGGGAAGTTTCTACGACGTGGCCCTGCGGGACTTCGGGCTGCTGGTCGGCGCGCTGGCCCTTAACCGGCTGTCGATGGGGACCAGCCGAACTGCTGCCTGACGCCGCTGGCGCCGGCCAGGCGCAAGCACTACAGACAGCGCACAGCATTACTCACGGCGCGGAGCGTTGTGCACACCCAAAGCCGCCGGCAGCTGAGCCCTCCAGCCGCCGGCGGTTTTACGAGCCGGACCCCGCGCCCCAGCCCTGCAACAGGGCCCATGCATGCACGCTGTCCGGGCTCAAGCAGACGGAGGCAGCAACGGCAGGTAGCGGACCACCTCGTCGCGCGCCGTGGCCAAGGTGGCCGGATCCGGGCAGGACACGGATATATAGGCCGAGGAGCCTGCGGTACCGAAGACCCTCGCCAGCACGGCGGTGGACCTTCCGCCGGGAGCCGTCTGCTCCAGCGCCAGCACTTCCACATTCTTGCCGGGAGCCTCGGGGGTACCACCCCACCGCAAAGTCCCGGTCTTCAGGTACGAGGGCTGGATGGTGGCGTCCAGGTACTGGAAAAGGGCGACAGACGATTCACGGTCATCGCCGCGGACCAGCGGCCCCTGGCCCGTACTGACCCGTGCGGCGACAACGCACCCATCCGCCTTGACGTATTCGCTGGCGTCCGACACGTTGTCCTTGGTGACCTTCCAGCCGGGCACGTCCTTCAGCCCGTCAGAAATTCCCACCGGCACCCCGGGCGCCAAGGTGCCACCGGCGGCAAAGGGCAGGTCCCGTCCCGCCACTGCAGCGGCGTCGTGGCCCGGGATGATGGTTGGCGTGGACAGAACGGGCGTGCTGGCAGGGGCAGCAGGCACGGAAGGATCCCGGACGTCCACGCTGCAGCCGCCAAGAAGCACCGCAACCAGGCCTGCAATGGCGGGCCGCACTCCCCGGTTCCATGCCCTGCCGGCCCGTCCCGCCGTCGTCGGCATATCCGTCTCCAGTCCGTCGCATCCCCTTCGGCCGGTGTCCGGCCGCGCTGGCAAGAGTCTAGACGCCGTCGGCCGGGAACCTGGAAGCCCCGGACATTCGTTGTTACGGCAGGCCCATCAACCGTGCTGGCTAGACTGGGCGGGCACTTTGCTTTCCCTGCGGAGAATTAAGACGCCGCGCATCAAGAAAAGGAAGATCTTGACCGAGAGCAGCAGCTCCCACTACCAGGTCCTTCGCGTGGCCGTTACCGCCACCGAAAAGGAAATCAAGGTGGCGTACCGGCGCGCTGCCAGGGCGGCACACCCGGACCACGGGGGTGACGCCGCAACCTTCCGCCGGGTGACCGCCGCGTACGAGACCCTCATCGATCCGCAGCGCCGGAAAGCCTACGACCGCACCTATGGCGCGGGTGCGGTCCGTGACACGTCCGACGGCGGCGCCCACTTTGATGCGCCCGCCGCCGGAAGCCGGGCCTCTGCCACCGTCCGCAGGCCGGACAACGGCAGGAACACCGCAGGCGACCCGCCGGTCTACGTTCCGCCGTACGAGGCAGCTGGCTCCGCGGTCCCGCTCATTCCCCTTGCCCAGGCCCGCCAACAGGTACACGGGATGCCGCGGAAACGGGGTATCTTCGGTGCCGAGGCCCGCATCCAGCGCGAGATGCGCACCGTTCAGCTGCTGACCCGGCAGGTGCTTCCGGCCATCCCGGCCGCGCGGCTCATCAACGGCCTGCAGTCGCCCGCGGACAACAGCCACATCGACCACGCGGTCCTGTCCGGCTACCGGCTGGCCCTGGTCAACTCCATGCTGCTGCCCAAGGGCGCCTATGCATGGGACGGCCGGACCCTCAACCACGGCGGCCGCGCGGTGGCACCACCGCAGCTCGCCCGCGTGGTGTGGGCCATGCAGGACATCTTTCCCGAGCTCAACGTCACCGGATGGACCGTGGTGCACAGCCCTGACGGCAACCTCCACGAACCCGTGATCGACCACCACCGGCGCCCCGCGGGCGCCCTGGAGACCGTCCAGATCGTCAATGCCGCCGGCATGGTGCGCGGCCTGAAGGAGTTCCTGGCATCGGGCCCTGCCCCGAACACCGTCAACGTTCCGGTCCTCGCAAGGCTGCTGCGGGGGATGCACTAAGAACGGATCGCTAGGATGGGGAGGTGTTCCGCATCCTTTTCCATGCCCCAGAAATCCCCGGCAATACCGGCAACGCCATCCGCCTTGCCGCAATCACCGGCGCAGAGCTGCACCTTGTGGAACCCCTGGGGTTCGACTTCTCTGACGCAAAACTCCGCCGGGCGGGCCTCGACTACCACGACCTCGCCGTCGTCACTGTGCACAAGTCGATCGAAGCCGCCTGGGAGCACCTTCAGCCCGGGAACGTTTACGCCTTCACCTCTGACGGCACCACCAGCTACACGGACATCACCTACCGTCCCGGTGATGTACTGATGTTCGGCCGTGAATCCGTGGGACTGCCGGCGGAACTGAAGACCGATCCCCATGTAACGGCCACCGTGCGCCTGCCCATGCTGCCGGCCCTGCGTTCCCTGAACCTCGCAAACGCCGCCTCGATTGCCGTGTATGAGGCCTGGCGCCAGCAAGGTTTTGCGGGGGCCAGGCTGTAGCAGTCGTCCGGACCGGCGCCCCCTCCCAGGAGCCATGCAAATTCTTCAGCCGCCGTCCCATCCGCCCCGCCTCCGGCCTCGAATGACTCTTGACGACATTCGAGCGGAGCAAGGAGCGGCAGGTGACACTACTGGAGTCAGGATCCAGGCAGGCAAGCCGCAACCGGCACGGCAGTGCTCAGGATTCGCCGCCCGGAGACTTATGCTTGGACTTAATGGAAACTCCCAACGCGCCAAATTCCGAGGGCTCCGCCGCGGTGACTGACCCGCCGGCAGACCTCAGCCAACGCCTGTCAATCCTGCTCGCGGGCATCGCCCGCGGAGACCAGGCGGCGTTCGCCGAGTTCTACCAGTTGACGTCCCGCAGGGTCTTCGGCATGGCACGGCGCGTCCTGATCGATCCCGAACTCAGCGAGGACACCACCCAGGAAGTCTTCCTGCAGGTCTGGCAGAACGCGGCGAAGTTCGATCCGCAGGCAGGGAGCCCGCTTTCCTGGCTGATGACCATCTCGCACCGGCGGGCCGTGGACAAGGTGCGCTCGTCGCAGTCTTCCACCGACAGGGAAGCCAGGTACGGGGCCAGCACGCAGGACATCGACCACGACAGTGTTTCCGACGAAGTGGGCAGCCGGCTTGAGGCTGAGGCGGTGGTCCGCTGCCTGGGGACGCTGACCGAAACACAGCAGGAATCCGTGCGCCTTGCCTACTACGGCGGCCTCACCTACCGGGAGGTCGCCGAACGGCTGAACGCAGCCGTGCCCACCATCAAGTCCCGCATCCGCGATGGACTGATCCGATTGAAGACCTGTTTGGGGGTGAGTTGAGATGAGCGGTATGGACGAAGGGCGCAGTGGACGTTCGGGTTCCTTCGGCGACACCGTCGCCATGGACCTTGCGTCAGGCCGCGCCGTTGACCTGGCCGAGCTCTACGCCCTGGATGCGGTCACGGAGCAGGAACGCGACGCCATTGACCAGTACATCTCCTCGGCCCCGGCAGCGGAGCGCCTGGCCTTCCTGGACCGCGTCCGGCAGTCCCGCGAGGCGCTGGCGCGCACTTTCCGGGTGGAGGAAGAACCCCCGTCGGACCTCTTCGAGCGGATCATTGCGCAGCTTCCTGCCCAATTCCCCGGGCAGGAGGGGCTGCCCGGTGGAGCCGTACCGGCCGCAGGCACCCCGCCAACCCCATTTGAAGGCAAGCCTGCAGGGCCGGAAGCTCGCGATGAGCTGGCGCAGGCCCGCAAGCGCCGGGAGGACCGGCGCGGCGCTTCCGGCGCCCGGCGCTGGCTGGTCGGCGTGGCAGCTGCAGCAGCCATTGCCCTGGGCGGCGTGGGCGTTGGCGCCTACATTGCCGACCAAAACGATCCGGTCAACCAGGTGGCCAGGGCCGGGGACCTGCGCGAAGCTTCCGTGAACGTGGTGGGCGGCGGCAAGGCCACCCTCCTGATTTCAGCGTCGGAGGACGCGGCCGTAGTGAAGATGAGCGGCGTGCCCGCTCCCCCGGCGGGCAAGGTCTACCAGATGTGGCTGATCCCCAAGGACGGCTCCGCACCGGTGTCGCAGGGCCTCATGGACGAACAGGCCCTGTCCAAGCCTGCGGTGGTCCAGGGCATCCACTCGGCCGCTTCACTGGGAATCACAGTTGAGCCGGCGGGCGGGTCCAAGGCCCCCACCCTGCCCACGGTGGCGGCAGCCCCGCTGGGAGCCTGACCCGGCCCCGGCATCAGCCGTCAAACAGTAAAGCGCCCCCGGTTCCTTCCTGAGGAAGGAACCGGGGGCGCTTTCCAACTCAAAAGCCTGCGATGGTCCCGGGCCCGTTGATTGCCACCACGTGGAAGGCTTCCGCGCTGTGCCCCTCCGGCAGCCCGGCCCGTGCGGCATTGAGCCGCATACCCTGCCGGACGGCGGCTTCCATGGCAGCCACGTCAGGATGCTGGCTGACGTGGACATGGATGGCGGCCAGCTTGGCGTCCACCTGGGCGGTGACGTCCACGAAGTGGTTCTCCCGTTCCTCGGGTCCGGCGTAAAGCCACAGCCACGGCAGCTTGTAGGCTGCCAGGCCGGCTTCGGCCAGTTCCGGGTAGGCGAACGGGTTCTCGAGCGCGGGATACACGGCACGTGTTACCGCTTCCCCCACGGCCAGGTGGTCGGGATGGCTCTTTTGGATCCGCTGCCAGTTCCGTTCCGGATGCATGGCGAGGACGACGTCGGGACGGAGTTCCCGGATCAGCCGCACCACCCCTTTCATCACCTCGTGCGACGGCTCGAGGTACCCGTCCCGCTGGTGAAGGTAGTGGATGTCGGTGACGCCCACCAGTTCCGCGGCACGGCGCTGCTCGGCGTCGCGCATGGCGATGATGTCCGCGCGGTGCGCCGGGTCGAAGCCGCCGGCGTCGCCGTCAGTCATGATGCAGTAGCTGACCTCCACGCCGGCCGCCGTCCAGGCGGCAACGGTGCCGGCTGCGCCAAAATCGATGTCGTCAGGGTGGGCCGCAAAACAGAGCACCCGCCCAACCCGGTGTATGTCCGGGTTGAACGGGCTCCCTGCCTGCTCGTGGGAGGCAGTCAACGATTCAGCCTTTTCGCTTCTTGATCTCGGCGGTGGCCTGCGGGAGGACTTCGAACACATCGCCGATGATGCCGAAATCCGCAATCTCGAAGACCGGGGACTCGGCATCCTTGTTCACGGCAACGATGACCTTGGACGTCTGCATTCCGGCTTTTTGCTGGATGGCGCCGGAGATGCCTGCGGAGATGTACAGCTGCGGGGAAACTGTCTTGCCGGTCTGCCCCACCTGGGCATCGTGGCTGATCCAGCCCGCGTCCGTGGCGGCACGGGAGGCGCCCACGGCGGCACCGAGGGCATCGGCCAGCTCTTCCACCGGGCCGAAGTCGCCGTCCATGCCGCGTCCGCCGGCAACCACGATCCGTGCGTCCGTGAGGTCGGGCCGGCCGCTGGCCACCTTCTGCTCACGGGCCGTGATCCGGGCGGCTGCAGCCACCGCGGGGACCTCAACCGTCGCTGTTTCGGGCGTTGTGGGTGCAGGGGCAGGTTCCGGGGTGACGTTGTTGGCCTTCAGGGTCAGCACGGAAACCGGGGTGGTGGCTTTGCAGTCCGTGTTGTACGAGCCGGCCAGGACGGACTTGTGGGCAGTGCCGTCCGGGTCCACGGCCACCACGTCAGTAATGACCCCGGCGTTCAACCGGATAGCCGCCCGCGCCGCGATCTCCTTGCCTTCGGGCGAGTTGTCCAGCAGCACGATGCCGGCGCCGCTGGCTTCAGCCGCGGCGGCCACGTAGGCGGCCTTGGGTGCCACCAGGAAGTCATCCAGGTCCTGGGCAGACGGGCGCAGGATGCTTTCCACGCCGTATTCGGCGAAGGTGGCTGCGGCGCCGTCGGAAAGGTCTCCGTTGAGCGCCACGGCGCCCCCGCCCAGGGAACGGGCCAGGGTCAGCAGCTCAAGGCTGCTCTTCTTGAGCGATTCGCCGGGGTTGTCGATGAATACGAGTACTTTTGCCATGTCGATGTCCCTCTTAGAGCAGCTTCTGGGCGGCCAGGAAGTCAACCAGCTTGATGCCGGCGTCGCCCTCGTCGGTGATGATGGTCCCTGCAGTCCGGGGCGGCCGCTGTTCCGCGCTGGCCACGCTGGTCCAGGAACCGGCGAAGCCGACCTGGGCGGGGTCCACACCGATGTCGGCCAGGGACAGTGTGGTGATGCTCTTGCGCTTGGCTGCGATGATTCCCTTGAAGTTGGGGTACCGGGGCTCGTTGATCTGGTCCGTCACGGATACGACGGCGGGCAGCGGCGCCTCTACGGTCTCCGAGGAGGTGTCGGCGTCGCGGCGGGCCGTCAGCCGGCCGCCGTCGACCTCCAGCGTGGAGGCAAAGGTCACCTGGGGCAGCCCGAGCCGCTCCGCCAGCTGCGCCGGGACAAGCGAGGTTTCACCGTCGGTGGAGGCCATGCCGGTGATGACCAGGTCCACGTCGCCCAGGTGGCGGACGGCCGCTGCGAGCGCAAGCGACGTGGCCGCGGCGTCCGAGCCGGCCAGGGCGTCGTCCGTCAGATGAACGCCCTCGGTGGCGCCCATCTGCAGCGACTTCTTGACGGCGTTGACGGCTCCGGAGGGTCCCATGCTCAGGGCGATGACCTGGTTGCCCGCTTTGCTCCCGCCCCTCGCCTCGGCCAGCTGCAGCGCTGCCTCGAGGGCGTACTCGTCAAGCTCGGACAGAATGCTTTCGTCGCGGTCCACCGTGTTGCCCTCACCGTTGAGATGACGGTCGAACTGGGCGTCCGGTACATGTTTGACCAGGACTACGATCTTCAATGTCTCTTCCACTGTGTTTACAGCAGCCTTCCATGCTTGTGGACAGCCAGCCGGGTGGGTCATGGCCGCGGAATGCCCGGCAGGCGGGTAGCTCCTAGCTAACCATATCGGCGCGCCCCTGCGCCCTCTTCCGTTAACGCCTGTGTCAGGCCCTCACCGTGGCTCAGCATGACGACGGCGGCGCCCCCTTGGATGGGAACGCCGCCGTCGTCATTGCTGCACGATGTTGCTGCCTGGCCTCAGCTGGCTGCGGCACCCAGCGTGACGTCGAATGTCTGTTCCTTGCCGCTGCGCTCCACCGTGATCTTCACGGTGGAGCCCGCCGGCTGTTCGCGGACGGCCGCGGTCAGCTGGTTCGGTTCGCCGATGGTGAGGTCGTTGAACTTGGTGATGACGTCACCGACCTTGATACCGGCTTTTCCTGCGGCAGAGTTGGGGTCAACGGTTGCCACGTCGGCCCCCACCGAGAATTCGGAGGAGGCACCCGACGTCTTGGCCTTGACGCTGACACCCAGCTGGCCGTGCGAGGCCTTGCCGGTGTCGATGATTTCCTGGGCGACGCGCTTGGCGTTGTTGATCGGGATGCTGAACCCCACGCCGATGTTGCCGCTCTGGGAAGTGGACGTCCCGGAGCCCGCGGAAGCAATGGCGACGTTGACGCCGATGATCTCGCCCTTGCTGTTCACCAGGGCGCCGCCGGAGTTGCCAGGGTTGATGGCAGCATCAGTCTGGATGACGTTGATGGCGATGGATCCCTCGCCCGCGCTTTGCTGGCTCTGGCCGCCGCCCGGAGGGGCGAACTGGAAGCCCTGGTCGCCGCCCTGGCTGTTGTCGCCGCCCTTCGGGGCTGCGGACGATGCAACGCTGATGGTCCGGTTGAGCGTGGACACGATGCCGTCCGTGACCGTTCCGGTCAGCCCCAGCGGGGAACCGATGGCGATGGCCGTATCACCCACGTTCAGCTTGGAGGAATCACCGAGGGTGGCAGGGGTCAGGCTTGACGTGTCGTCCACCTTGATGACGGCGAGGTCGGACAGGGGGTCGGTGCCCACCAGCTTTGCCGGCAGGACCTTTCCGTCACTGGTCCGGATTTCGAGGGTGGCATTGGCAGTCTGGCCATCGAGGGTCACCACGTGGGTGTTGGTCAGGATGTGGCCTTGGTCGTCAAGGACGATGCCCGAACCCGTGCCCCCTGAGCTGCCGCTGGTGGCACTGATGGTGACGACGCTGGGCGAGGCCTTCACGGCAGCCGCGGTAATGGCGTTGACGTCGTCCTTGTTGTTGACGATGACCGTGCCGGGCTGGCTGTTGCTGCCGACGGTTGAAGTGCTGGACCCGGTGTTCCCAAACAGTTCGCCGGCACCCACCGTAGCCACGCCGCCTCCCACAAGGCCTGCTGCGAGGATGCTGGCCACGAGGGTACCGACGCCAAAGGTTGCCTTCCGGCGCGGCGCGTCCTTGGGATTGGGGGTGTAGCCGGCGTTGCCGTTCGGCGTGCCGGGGCCCCCGCCGTGAACGGGCTGGCCTTCGTGGTGCTGCTGCTGGCCATAGTATCCGGACTGGCCGTAAAACGGCTGGCGCTGCGGATACACCGGACGTGGAGCTCCGGGCAACTCCTGGGTGTGGTCGCGCTGCTCCGCACCGCTGTAGCCGCCGGGCTCCTGGTCCGCGGTCCCGTTCCCATACTGAGTGGCCACCTGCCGGTCACCGGGCTGCTGCGCGTCCTGCTGCTGGCCCTGCCGCTGCCACGGGTTCCGGTTGCCCGCGTGGCTGTCCTCCGGGACCGGTCCTGGGGTTTGATTCTCAGTCATGGGACTTCCTTTCATCCTCGTCTGCCATTAACTATGGACCGTCCCGCTGGAACAAGCTCGGATGTTTGCTGAGAGCTTCCTGAACGTTCCGGTCATGTCCTTCTGGAGGGCGGGGCGTTTCGCTGGGGGCATATTCGCCGTCATGGACTGGCTGTGGGGTGCACCATAGAATCAAAGATGAATTGCCACAGCGACCTGCGGCTTCACACCAAGCGTGGGGGCGCTGTTGGATTCGACGACTGATTCGTCCCGAATCGGTGTCAGGCGTGCTGAAGGGTTGCACATGCGGTCAAAGTTCAAACGTTTCCTCGCCGTGATCGGCCTTGCCGGGCTGCTGGCGGTACCCGCCGGCGCCGCCTGGGCCGAAAACCCGGTCACCATCCCCTCCGGCACCAACATTGTTGATGACGCGAACGTCCTGGGCAGCCGGAAGGGCGAGGTCCAGGACGCCATCCAGAAGCTGCTGAAGGACCACAAGTACAACCTGTACGTGGTCACGGTTAAGTCGTTCGAGAACCCCACTGATCCCGCAGCCTGGAGCAATGCGGTGGCGCAGGCCAAGGGAATGGGCAAAGCAGACGCCATTCTTGCCATCGCCACCGAGCAGGGCAAGTACTACTTCTCGCCCAATTCCGCCAGTTCCATTTACTCCAAGCGCAGCAACATCACCCAGAACGCTGTCGCCGCCAACCTCGGGGCGGGCAAGCGCGACTTCGCGCAGGCTGCCATCGATACCGCCTCAGCCATCGGCGATGCTGCCGGCGGCGGCAGCGGCAATGTGTCATCCGGTGACGGGGCCGGCGCGGGCATCCTGGTGGGTGCCGGCGTGGTGGTGGCCGGCGGCGGTGCGTACCTGTATTACCGGAACCGGCGAAAGAAGGCCGCCGGCAAGGATGCGTCCACTGGAAGTTACGGCCCCCAGGGCGCAGAACTGGACCCGCTGGCGTCACTGAGCGTGGAGGAACTCCGCCGGAAGAGCGGATCCCTGCTCATCGAAGCGGATGACGCCATCAAGTCCAGCGAGCAGGAACTCGGCTTTGCCCAGGCACAGTACGGTGATGCCGCCGTCGGAAACTTCACCAAAGCTTTGGCGGAAGCGAAGGCCCACATGACGGAGTCCTTCAAGCTTCAGCAGCAGCTGGACGACCACATTCCGGACACCGAGGAGCAGCAGCGGACCTGGCTGGGCGAGATCATCCGGCGCTCGGAAGCCGCCCTCGCCTCCCTGCAGGAGCAGAAGGCGGACTTTGACTCCCTGCGTGAGCTGGAGAAGAACGCACCGCAGGCCCTTGCGGCGGTCAACACCGGAGCCCGCGAAGCGGACGCCAAGATCGCCAGCGCGGAGCAGTCCCTTGCCGCCATGCGGTCAAAGTACGCCGACAGTGCGCTGACCCAGGTCTCGGACAACATCGTGCAGGCCAAGGAACGGCTGGCGTTCGTCCAGAACGCCTCCGAAACCGCGCAGCAGAAGCTCGGCGAGGGCGAGAGCAGCCTGGCGGCAGTGGCCGTTCGCGCAGCCGAAGAAAGCCTGCACCAGACCAACGTCCTGCTGGATGCCATCGCCAAGGTCGCCGCCAATCTCGACCAGGCCCGCAACGGCCTCGAAGCGGCGGTGGTGGATACGTCCCAGGACCTGGCCCAGGCAAAGGCCATGATCCAGTCCGGCACCCTCGCCGAACTGGCCGGTCCAGTGGCAGCGGTGGAGGCCGCCCTTGCCCAGGTGAAGACCGAAATCCAGGGTGGAAAGATTGACCCCATCGCCACCCTGCAGAGGGTGGAAACCGCGCACCAGTCCCTGGACCAGGCCCTGACCGGGATCCGGGACCAGCAGGAGCAGGCCCGCCGCGCACAGGCGTCGCTGCAGCAGACCATCATGTCCGCCCAGGCCCAGATCAGTGCCACCTCCGATTACATCACCGCGCGCCGCGGCGGGGTGGGCACCGAGGCACGCACCAGGCTTGCGGAGTCGCAGCGGAACCTCGACTACGCACTCTCCATTGCCCGCACCGACCCCGTCACCGCGCTTACCTACGCGCAGCAGGCCCACGCCCTGGCAGCACAGGCCG
Source organism: Arthrobacter sp. SDR-2R (assembly GCF_057747955.1). NCBI lineage: Bacteria > Bacillati > Actinomycetota > Actinomycetes > Micrococcales > Micrococcaceae > Arthrobacter > Arthrobacter sp. SDR-2R. The sequence continues at coordinate 1,985,204 of NZ_CM173231.1, read as the reverse complement.
CACAGCTGGCCCAGGCCGACGTCGAGCATTTTGACGGCTATGCCAACCAGGGCTTCGGCCGTGGCGGCATGTTCGGCGGCGGAGGCGGCGGCGGACTGGGCGGCGCCATCCTGGGCGGCATCCTGATCAACTCAATCCTCAACGGTGGCCACGGCGGCTGGGGCGGCGGCGGCGGCTGGGGTGATGGCGGTGGAGGCGGCGGCTTCGGCGGGGACGGCGGCTTTGGCGGCGGTGATTTCGGCGGCGGAGACTCCGGCAGTTTCTAAACACTTCCGTCGGAACACGCTGGAGAACCCGGCGGGCGGACAGAAGCACGACACCACTGTTCACGGACGTCAGTGGTCAACACAGAGCAGGACGAAAGGCAAACACCATGGTTAAGCAGTCCATTTTCGGCCGGATCGCGCAGCTGGCAAAGGCCAATATCAACTCCTTGCTGGACAACGCCGAGGATCCGCAGCGGATGCTGGACCAGATGGTCCGCGACTACACCAACAACATCGCCGAAGCCGAGTCCGCCGTGGCGCAAACCATCGGCAACCTCCGCATGCTGGAAGACGACTACAACGAAGACGTCAAGAACGCCCGCGACTGGGGGAACAAGGCACTGGCCGCCTCCCGCAAGGCTGACGAGTTCCGCGCCGCCGGCGACGTTGCCGACGCCGAGAAGTTCGACAACCTGGCAAAGGTCGCCCTGCAGCGGCAGATGGCGGCCGAGAACGAAGCCAAGGGCGCAGAGCCGAGCATCGCCTCCCAGCGCGAGGTGGTGGACAAGCTGAAGACCGGCCTGGACCAGATGAAGAACAAGCTCAACCAGCTGACCAGCAAGCGCAACGAACTGGTGGCCAGGTCCAAGACGGCAGAGGCGCAGTCCCAGGTGCACGACGCCATCAAGAGCATCGACATCATGGACCCTACCAGCGAAGTGGGACGCTTCGAAGAAAAGATCCGCCGCGAAGAGGCCAGGGTCCGCGGCCAGGAGGAACTGGCAGCGTCCAGCCTGGATGCCCAGTTCAACCAGCTGGAGGACCTTGGCGAGCAGACGGAGATCGAGGCCCGGCTGGCCGCTTTGAAGGCCGGCGGCGCCACACCTGCCCTCGGCGCCGCCAACGCCGCGGAGTCCGAGGCAACCGTGGAGGAAGCGGACTTCGACAAGCTCTAAGGCCAGCCAGCACCACACAGTCGAAACCAGGCGGTGGCCGGGACCCCGTGGTCCCGGCCACCGGCATGTCCGCAGTGTGTAGCGTGGAGCCATGACCTCCTCTGAAGAGACCGCCCTGGTCTGGCTGCGCGATGACCTTCGCCTGGATGACAACCCCGCCCTCAACTCCGCCGCCGCGCTGGGCCTGCCGGTGACAGTGGTGTACGTCCTGGATGAAGAATCTGCGGGCATCCGGCCGCTGGGCGGTGCAACCCGGTGGTGGCTGCACCACTCACTGGCACGATTGGCTTCCTCCCTCGAGGCCCGCGGCTCGCGGCTGCTCCTTCGCCGGGGGCCGGCCGGGCGGGTGATTAAGGAAGTGGCTGTGCACGCCGGAGCAACGCACTTGTTCTGGAACCGGCGGTACGGTCAACCCGAGCGCAGCATCGACGCCGCGGTCAAGGAGTGGGCCGGGGAGAACGGCCTGGAGGCTTCAAGCTTCCAGGCAAACCTCCTGTTCGAGCCCTGGACGGTCAAGACCGGCTCCGGCGGCCCCTACAAGGTGTTCACTCCTTTCTGGCGGGCATGCCTTGCCGGCCAGGAGGTCCGGGACCCCCAGGAGCCTCCGGCCCGGATCCCGGGACCCCCGCAGGGCGGCCGTCTCCAGGCCGGCGACGAGCTCGACAGCTGGCGGCTGCTCCCCTCCTCCCCCGACTGGAGCGGCGGCCTCTCCGCCACCTGGACTCCCGGCGAGGAAGGCGCGCGCCACCGGCTGGCGGACTTCCTGGACGGCCCTGCCGAGGAATATGGAACCGGACGGAACCTGCCCGGCATCGAGGGAACCAGCCGTCTGTCACCCCACCTGCGTTTCGGCGAAGTCAGCCCGTTCCGGGTGTGGCGTGAGATCCGCCAACGCTTTCCGCATAAGGTGCCGGCCGACGTCGGAATTTTCCGCTCGGAGCTTGGCTGGCGGGAATTCTGCTGGCAGCTGCTGTACAACAACCCGGACCTGGCCACCCGCAACTACCGGCCCGAATTCGACCGGTTCGCCTGGCAGCAGCCGGGCAGGAGTGAGCTCGCGGCCTGGCAGCAGGGACGCACGGGTTACCCCCTGGTGGACGCCGGGATGCGGCAGCTCTGGCAGACCGGCTGGATGCACAACCGGGTGCGGATGGCCGCGGCCTCGTTCCTGGTGAAGAATCTGCTGGCCGACTGGCGGATTGGAGAGCAATGGTTCTGGGACACGCTGGTGGACGCCGACGCCGCCAGCAATCCGGCCAACTGGCAGTGGGTGGCCGGTTCCGGCGCGGACGCGTCGCCGTACTACCGGATCTTCAATCCCGTCACCCAAAGCAGGAAATTCGACGCCGGCGGCCGGTACCTGCGCGAGTTCGTTCCGGAGCTCGCGGACCTGGACAACAAGTCCATCCACGAGCCCTGGAAGACCGGGGTCCCGGACTACCCGGAACCCCTTGTGGAGCTTCCTCAGTCCCGGGAACGGGCGCTGGCTGCCTACCAGCAGCTCAAGGACGGCTGAGCCGCCCCGGCTGTGGGGTGCTGGGTGGCTTAGCGGCTGACCTTGCCCATGAGGGAGGCGATGGGCCGCAGGAAGACCGGGCGGGCCAGGAACCACGCGGCCGCCATGACGGCCACGGAGGCCAGGAACACCCAGAAGCCGAACCAGCCGTCGTCGTCCCGGACCCCGTACATGTGGTTCAGGTTCCGCAGAGCACCCGTGGTGAGCACCAGGAAGACGTGGACCACGATGAAGGCCACGAAGTAGATCATCACCGGGAAGTGGACGGCGCGGGCCCATTCGATCGGGTAGGCCTTGTTCAGGCCGGCAGCCTTCTTTGGCCAGGCGGAGGACATCCGCAGGCCCGTGATGAACGCCAGCGGAGCGGCGAGGAAGACCGTCACGAAGTAAGCCAGGAGCTGCAGCGCGTTGTAGTTGATCCAGCCGTCTTCCGTGGGCCAGTCCAGCGAGGCGTATTGCAGCGCGGCCGACAGGGCGTTGGGGAAGACATCCCAGCTGGTGGGGACGATGCGCATCCATTGCCCGGTGGCGAACAGCAGCACGGCAAAGACGAGCCCGTTCAGGATCCACAGGGCGTCCAGCGTCAGGTGGAACCACAGTTCAAGGCTGATCTTGGTGGGCGCGTTCCTGGTGCGGATCAGGCCCTTGTTGTTCCGGGTCCAGTGCCCGCTGGGCCGTGTGGTGGTCCGCACCTGCCATCCGGTGCGGATGATCAGGAGCAGGAAGAAGGCGTTGAGGAAGTGCTGCCAGGCGAGCCACGCGGGGAATCCCACCGGGGCGCCGGCCGGCAGTGCCGACTGGCCCGGGTAGTCGGTGACAAAGGACGCGACGGCGGGCAGTCCCACGACCAGCCTGGCCGCCAGAACCACCAGGACCAGCGCCACGAGGACAACAGGAACCGCCCAGTAGAGCCGGGACCGCTTACCCGTCGCGGCGCCGGGTTTCTTCGTGGGTGTGGCCATCGAACAACATACCTCTCAAGAATGACTGGGGCAGCCCGCAGATCGCGGGACCCTTCGAAAGAGAATACTAGGAACTGTGCGCATCCAAGGAAAAGAAAGACCCCGGCCGGCGTAACTGCCGGTCGGGGCCTTCATAAGTTGCGGGGACAGGATTTGAACCTGTGACCTCTGGGTTATGAGCCCAGCGAGCTACCGAACTGCTCCACCCCGCGTCGCTTGATCAACACTACCCTACTTTCACGGCCGGCCTGACCACACGTCCACCAGGCCCCCTTGGGGTTCGACGACGGTCCCGGCGGCCCCAGCGGAGAAAGCAAAAGACCCGGACATTGTTTCCAATGTCCGGGCCTTTCCTCAGTTGCGGGGACAGGATTTGAACCTGTGACCTCTGGGTTATGAGCCCAGCGAGCTACCGAACTGCTCCACCCCGCGTCGCAAGAACTACTTTACCGGGAGGTGAACCGCAGGCCAAATCGAAGCGGCGTGACGTCCGTTACGCCGGCCCGGCACCGGCCCCCATGGGGCTCGGATGCCGGGCCGCCGCCGTCGTGCTGCCGTGCCCGTCCTGCTACCGGCCCGCTGACGGGGACGGCGTTGCCGAGGGTGAGCTGGAAGCAGCGGGGGCCGGGCTTGCCTCCGGAGCGGTGACCGGGATCTTGGCCTCGGCGTCCATCGCCTTCTTCAGCGCGGCCGCCACCTTCTTCTGCGCCTCGCCATAGGCAGCGAAGTCGCCTGCCGCCAGTGCCGACTGGCCGGACTGGATGGCCGCATTCGCCTCGTCCAGGGCCGCCTTCAGCTGGGCCTTCGCGTCCGCAGCGGCCGGTGTCGCAGGCGCTGCCGGGCCGGCCGGCACCTGGCCGTTGTTGGCGGAGTCACCCGCTGCTGCACCGGAGTCACCACCGAAGAGCTGCTTGAGGGCCGCGTCAAGCGTTGGCGCGAAGCCCACCTTGTCCCCGAAGGCCACCAGCACGCGTTGCAGGGTGGGATAGGACGTCTCACCGGTGGACTTGAGGTAGACAGGCTGGACGTAAAGGATGCCGCCGCCGACGGGCAGGGTGAGCAGGTTGCCGTTCAGCACGTCCGACGCACCCTGCCGCAGCAGGTTCAGTGCCTGCGAAACAGTGGGATCGGAGTTGAACTTGTTCTGCGCCTGGCCCGGACCGGGCACCTGCGTTTCCGGCGGGATCTGCAGCAGCCGGAGCTTGCCGTAGCCGTCGGCCTTCACACCGGCCTGGTTCCCGGCATCCGAGTCAGCGGCGAGGAACCCGTACAGGACGTTGCGGGCATTGCCGTTGACGATCTGCGGGATGAACGAGGACGTCAGCTGGAACGCAGGCTTCTGCTGGTCCGGCATCTGCAGCGACATGTAGAACGGCGGCTGCTTCACGTCCGTATCCACCGTGGGATCGGCAGGTACGCTCCATGCGTCGTTGTTCTTGTAGAAGCTGGTGGGATCCGTCACGTGGTACTGCCCCAGCAGCTCACGCTGGACCTTGAAGAGGTCCTCCGGGTAGCGGACGTGGCTCATCACCGCGCCGGACATCTCCGAGTACGGCTTCAGGGATGAGGGGAAGACCTTCTGCCAGGCCTTGAGGACCGGGTCCGTGTCATCCCAGGCATAGAGGGTGACCGAGCCGTCGTAGGCATCCACAGTGGCCTTGACCGAGTTGCGGATGTAGTTCACCGTGCTGTTGGGCAGGGCCACGGCGCGGCCGGAGCTGGTCTGCGAATCAGTGGTGGCATCCGAGAGCTGCTTCTGCTGCGAGTACGGGTAGTACTGGCTGGTGGTGTAGCCGTCCACGATCCATTTGACCCGGCCGTCCACCACGGCCGGGTAAGCGCCGCCGTCAACGGTCAGGTAGGGTGCCACCTTCTGGACACGCTCGCGGGGGCTGCGGTCATACAGGATCTGCGACGCCGGGTTCACGCCGTCCGAAAGCAGCAGGTCCGAGGACTGGAACTTGATGGCGTAAAGGATCTTGTTGAAGAAGGATCCAACATTGGGCCCGCCGTTCCCCTTGAACGTGTACTGGGTTTCGCCCTCCCCTTCCTTGCCGGAAGGGCGGTCCTGCTCGCGCGGGGTGGCGCCGTCGGGTGCGCCGACGATCGAGTATTCGGGCGAGGACTCGCCGAAGTAGATCCGCGGCTCGTAGGTTGTATCGTTGCCCAACACGCCGGTGGACGGAATGCCGGACTGGAGGAATTCAGGCTTGCCGTCAACCGTGAACTTGTTGCCCTTGGCCGCCACAACCCCATAGCCGTGGGTGTACACCACATGCTGGTTCAGCCAGCCCTGCTGGTTGGTTGCCACGTTCGTGGGATTCAGTTCCCGCACGGCGATCACGGTGTCCTGGATCTTGCCGTCCACCTCGTAGCGGTCCACATTGAGGGCCTTGGGGAACTGGTAGTACGGGCGGTACTGCTCCAGCTGAGCAAACGCGTCCGAAATCAGGTTCGGGTCCAGAAGGCGGATGTTGGCAGTGGTCTGGGCGTCCGGCGCCAACGCGCCGGTACTGGCCGTGTTGGTGGCGTCGTACCGGGTTTCCTGGATGCCGTCCAGGCCGTAGGCCTTGCGCGTGTTCTCGATGTTGCGCTGGATGTATTTGCTTTCCAGCGTCTGCTCGGACGGGCGGACCTGGAACTGCTGGATCACCCAGGGATACACGCCCCCGGCCAGGATGGAGGTGATGATCAGCATGGCGGTACCGATCACCGGAAGGCGCCAGCGGCCAATCACGGCGGCCACGATGAACAGGATGGCCACCAGCACGGCAGCCACGGCGAGGATGGCCTTGGTGGGGATGACGGCGTTGACATCCGTGTAGAGGGCGCCGGCCCAGCGGCCGCCGTTGCTCTGGACGGAAGAGTAGCGGTCCAGCCAGAAGTTGACGCCGAGGAGCACCAGGAAGGCGGCGCCGGTCACGGCGATGTGGATCTGTGCCGCGCGGCTGGTGAACACGCCGCGCTCCATCAGCCGGATGCTGCCGTACAGGTAGTGGGTGAGGATGCCGGCGATGCCCGCAATCACCACCACGCTGATCAGGAACCCGGTCACAAAACCGAGGAACGGCAGGGTCATCAGGTAGAAGCTGATGTCCATGTTGAACTGCGGATCGGCCTCGCCGAAGCCAACCTGGTTGAAGAACAGCAGGACCTTCTGCCACTGGCTCGCCGCAGCGCTGCCCGCAAACAGGCCGAAGAGGACCGGCAGGCCCACCATGACGATGCGCCGGACCGGCTCCAGCTGCGCCTGGTACCGGTTGAGGTTGTCCCTGATTTCAGAGTCCGGCGCGTAGACCGGCCGGGCGTTGTAGGCAATGCGGATCGAAAAGAAGACAGCCGCGAACATGATGGCGAAGCCGGCCACGAAGGTGGCGATCTTGGCGAGGTTCTCGGTGACGAAGACTTCGATGAAGCCCAGTTGCCGGTACCAGAGGACGTCGGTCCAGACGTTGGCGAAGAAAATGAAGCCCACTACCACCAGGGCGACAATAATCAGGGTGGGCGTCAGCACGCCGCGTCGTGAAGGGGGCCTGCCGGTGGACATGGTGCTGGCGGGACGGGACAAACTGGGTACCTCATAGCTGGTCGTCGAAATATTCGAAGCGTGCGAGCGACGTACGGTACCGGTCAAACGGCTGGTTTCGTCCGTCAACTGTGCCACGAGTGGCGGTAAAGCTTAGTTCCTGTGAGTCTAGTTGCGCCCAGTCTATTTGCTGGCGCAGGCCGGGAGCGCGGATGTGTCCTGGCCGCTTCCGGCCAGTTCCACGGCATGCCGGGCTTCCGAGAGGTTTTCCACGCGGACCACCTGGAGGCCGTCGGGAACGTGGCCGGCCACTTCGTTGCAGTTGCCGGCGGGCGCCAGGAAAAGGGTGGCACCGGACGAACGCGCACCCCGCATCTTTTGCCCGATGCCGCCGATGGGTCCCACCTTGCCGTCAGGCGAGATGGTGCCGGTACCCGCGATATGTTTTCCGCCGGTGAGGTCCCCCGGCGTAACCCTATCGATGATGCCCAGCGAGAACATGAGCCCGGCACTGGGCCCGCCCACCTTGTCCAGGGAGATCTGGACCTGGAAGGGGAAGCTGAAGAGGTACTTCAACATGACACCGAGGATGAAACGGCCCTGGCCGTTGTCCTTGGGCGTGACCTGGACGGTGACGGGCTGGCCGGCGCGTTCCACCGTTACCGATACCGGGGCACCCTTGCCCGAGGCCAGCTCATCCTGGATCACACTGAGGGCGGTGATGTCCCTGCCGTTAATGGATTTGAGGATGTCCCCTTGCTGGATCCTGCCGGCGGACGCGGAATCCTTGGACAGGTCCGCGGCCTGGAGCTGTTGGCTGAAGGGAATCCCGAGTTCATTCAGGGCGGAGGCCACCGCGTTCTCCTGGGACGTGGCCATGGCCACCGCACTCTGTTCCTGGGCCTCTTCCTTCGTTGTGCCCGTGGGATAGATCAGCTCCACCGGGTACACGGCTTTGGAGTTGTCCAGCCATGCCGAGAATGCGTTGAGGATGCTGACCGGGCCATTGGGGCCGCCGTCAACGTACACGGTGGTCAGGTCGAGGCTCCCGGCAGCCGGATACGTTTCGCGGCCGCTGACGTTGATGACCGGATGTCCCTGGCTCTCCCCCAGCGTGTTGTAGGTGGGCCCGGGCGATTCAATGACATACGGCACCGGAAGCGTCCCCACGGCAATTCCCAGCCCCAACGCCGCCAGCCCGGCAACCATCATGGTGGAAAGCCGCCTGCCCGTGCCGCCGCCGTCGGACGCGCCGGGGCCGCTGCCTTCAACTGCCTGGCCGCCACCGGCCCCGGAGCCTTCGGGCGGGCTGCCGGCACCAAACGGACCGGGATTGGAGAAAGGGGGAAGATCGGGAACGTGGTCCTCTGAAGGGTGGCCGCCACGGGTTGTAGTCACCCCACCAACAGTACGCGGTGGTGGTGCGACGGGGCGCTTTGCCTAGAGCGAACGACGGCGGCGGGCGGCAGACAGCCGACCCCCACCGGGGTACCGTGAAGGTTGATCAACAGTCACACCATCGATCGGCGGGACCATGACCTCCAACCCACTCAATCCGTCCAACGGCGACGACACCCCCAAGGATCCGTTGACCGAAATGCTGCAGAACCTAATGGGCGGCAAGGGGATGGAAAACTTCGATCCCGCCGAGCTGGCCAAGGCGGCCGGCCTGCCGGACGACCCCAACCTGCTGGCCCAGATGTTCTCCCAGGTTCAGGCGATGATGAGCGCACCGTCCGAAGGGCCCGTCAACTGGACACTGGCCCACGACAATGCCCGGCGGGTTGCGGCCGGCAGCGCGGACCCGTCCGTCACTGCCCAGCAGTCCCGGGAGGTGGATGAAGCCCTCCGCCTCGCCGAGATGTGGCTGGACCCCGTCACCGACCTGCCCGCCACCGGTCTGATCGGCAAGGCATGGTCCCGCGCGGAATGGGTGGAGGCCACCCTGGGCACCTGGAAGCGGCTGACAGAACCCGTGGCCAACAGCATCGCCAATGCGCTCTCCTCCGCCATGACGGAGCAGATGCCCGAGGAAATGAAGTCCATGATGGGCGGCGCCTCCTCGATGCTGCAGAACATGGGCGGCGCCATCTTCGGTATGCAGCTGGGGCAGGCCATCGGCGCCCTGTCCAAGGACGTGGTGAGCTCCACCGACATCGGCGTCCCGCTGGCCGACCTTGAGATGGCACTCCTGCCGGCCAATGTCGCCGCGTTCGGCGAGGGCCTGTCCCTGCCCGAGAACGACATCCGGCTGTTCCTGGCCGTGCGGGAAGCCGCGCACGCCCGGCTGTTCGTACAGGTTCCCTGGCTGCGCGGACACCTGCTGGGCGCCATCGAGGCATACGCCCGCGGCATCCACATCGACACCTCACGCATCGAGGAACTCGCCCGCGACCTTGACCCCAGCAACCCGGAAGGCATCCAGGAGGCCCTGTCGCAGGGCGTGTTCATGCCACAGCGGACTCCCGCCCAGGAACAGGCACTGGAAAAGCTCGAGACCGCACTGGCCCTTGTGGAGGGCTGGGTGGATGAACTGACCGCGGCCGCCACGGAGAAGGTACTGCCGTCCGCCGGGGCACTGCGCGAAACAGTGCGGCGCCGGCGGGCAACGGGCGGTCCCGCCGAACACGCCTTCGCTTCACTGGTGGGACTCGAGCTGCGTCCGCGCAGGCTGCGGGACGCGGCCACCCTGTGGGCCACGTTGAAGGAGGAACGCGGGATCGAGGGCCGTGACGCCATCTGGCACCACCCCGACCTGCTGCCCACGGCCGAGGACCTGGATGATCCGAAGGGTTTCAGCTCCCGCCGCAAGCTTGCCGAGGCAAGCGACAGCGAGGTGGATGACGCGCTGCAGAAACTGCTGGACGGCGGCTTCGACGACACCTCCGGTGATCAGGGCGGCGCCGGGGACACCGGCAGCAAGGACGACGACGGCGGAACGGACCAGCCCAAGGGCTGAGACATTGCTGGCGGGCCAGGGCTTCCTGGCCCGCCAGACTGCTTTTCGCCGGATTTAATGCCCGCTATTGGACTACGTCAGCGTCAAGCGGGCCGACGTCAGGCTGGTCGGCATCTTTGTCCATTCCCCGCGACGTGGCGAAGGAAACACCCTCGAGGAAGGCCTTGGCCCGCTGGGTTTCGGGGTAGGCCTCCAGCAGCTGCCAGAAGGCAGCGTTGTGTGAGGCCACCAGAAGGTGGGCCAGCTCGTGGAGCAGCACGTAGTCGATGACCCACTGGGGCATGGGCCGCAGCTTGTCAGACAGGCGGATGGTCCCCTCGGCCGGCGTGGCCGAACCCCACCGGGAATTCTGGTTGCTGACCCAACGGACGGATGTGGGCACTGACCGGCCACCGAGGTATTGCGTGGACAGCGTGGCCGCATGGGCTGCGAGGGCCTCATCTGTGGCAGGACGCCGCCGCCCGGCTGCCGCATGCCGCTGCCCCTGCTTGTGCAGTTTGGCCAGCATTTTGTGGACCCACTCGCGCTCCTGCGCCGCAGTGAAGCGGGCCGGAATGGCAACCACCGCCGTCCCGTCTTCCCAGAACGCCGCCACGGTGCGGGTGCGCCGGGCAGAGCGCCGCACCTCCACCGGAGAACCGTTCGAGGTGGTCAGCACTGACGCCTGCCGGGCACCGCCGCTGGCTCCGCGTTTCACAGGACCGAGCTTTCGACGAGGACCCGGAGGACGTCCTCCCCGTACTTTTCCAGCTTGGATGGGCCAACGCCGGCCAGGCCGGCAAGTTCCTCCAGCGACGCCGGCCTCGCCTCCGCGATGGCAGTGAGGGTGGCGTCGGTAAAGACGACGAAGGCCGGGACGTCCGCGGATTGGGCCACCTCGCGGCGCCAGTTGCGGAGCGCATCAAAGGTCTGCTCCTCGTAGCTGGGGGGACACGCGTTGCAGCGGCCAACCTTGCGTTCCGCTCCGGTGGCAAGCATGCTCCCGCAGACCCGGCACACGGCGGGGGCGGCAGCCTTGCGGCGCGGAAGCGCGCCCTTCCCCCGGGTGCTTGAGCTTGCCACCGAGTCCGGCCGCAGGCCGTCGAGGAACCGGGACGGCTTCCGGTTGGCCCGGCCGCCGGGGGTCCTCGCGGTGCTCCACGAGAGGGAAAGGTGTTCACGGGCGCGGGTGATGCCGACATAGAGGAGGCGGCGCTCCTCATCCACCGATTCCGGTGAATCGGCGAAGGAAATGGGCATCAGGCCTTCGCTGAGCCCCACCAGGAAGACGGCATCCCATTCCAGGCCCTTGGCCGCGTGGAGCGAGGCGAGCGTAACGCCCTGCACGGTGGGCGCGTGCTGGGCGAGGGAACGCTCCTGGAGTTCGTTGACGAAATCAGCCAGGCCAAACTGGGGGCCGCGGGACTGCACCAGTTCGTCGGCGAGCGCCACCAGTGCCGCGAGGGACTCCCAGCGTTCGCGCAGGGCACCCCCGCTGTGCGGTGCCGAGTCGGTGTAGCCGAGGGAGGAGACGATGTCCCGGACCAGTTGACCCAGGGGTTCCGGTGTGTCCGATTCGGAAACCGCCCGGGTGGCGGCACGCAGCTGGAGGATCGCGTCCCTTACCTCCTTGCGGGCGAAGAAGCGCTCGCCGCCACGCAGCTGGTAGCCGATGCCTGCCGCGGCCAGCGCCTGCTCGTAAGCCTCGGACTGGCCGTTGGTACGGAAAAGGATGGCCACCTCGCTGGCTGGAGTGCCGGCGTCGAGCAGTGCCTTGATCTTCTGCGCCACCGTGGCGGCTTCAGCTTCGTCGTCCGTGCACTCGGTGAACTGGGGCGCGGGCCCGGCGGGGCGCTGCGCCACGAGCTGGAGGGGCGATGCCCACGCGGCGTCGGCGGTGGGCCCGCCGCTGCGGCGGGCGGCCAGCAGGTCATTGGCCAGTTTCACCACCTGCGGGGTGGAGCGGTAGTCCCTGATGAGCTTGACCACGTTGGCCTGGGGGTATCGGGTCTTGAAGTCCAGGAGGTGCCGGGGCGATGCGCCGGTAAAGGAATAGATGGTCTGGCTTGCGTCACCCACCACGCAGAGTTCGTCACGGCCGCCGAGCCACAGGTCCAGGAGCCGCTGCTGCAGCGGGGAGACGTCCTGGTATTCGTCCACCACAAAGTGCCGGTACTGTTCCCGGACCGTGGCGGCCACCTTCTCGTCCTCCTGCAGGATGCCCACCGTGATCAGCAGGACGTCCTCAAAGTCGATCACGTTGCGGTCCGTCTTGACGTCCTCGTAGGACTGGAAGACCCGGGCGACCGTGGTGAGGTCGAACCCCCCGGGCGCGCCCCTCCCCTGGGCGTTCTCCAGGTAATTGGCCGGTGTCAGCATGGACACCTTGGCCCATTCGATTTCCGAGGCAAGGTCGCGGATGGAGGCCCGGTCCGTGCTGAGCCTGAGCCGCCGGGCGGCCTCTGCCAGCATCTGGGCCTTGTGGTCCAGCAGGTTGGGCAGTGTTCCACCCACCGCCTGGGGCCAGAAGAACTGCAGCTGGCGCAGGGCAGCGGCGTGGAAGGTACGGGCCTGCACGTTGCCGGCGCCGAGGTCCCGCAGGCGGCTGCGCATCTCTGCCGCAGCCCGGGCCGTGAACGTTACGGCGAGCAGGCGCTGCGGAGTGTAAACCCCCGAGTGCACGCCGTAGGCGATGCGGTGGGTGATGGCACGGGTCTTTCCGGTGCCCGCGCCGGCCAGGACGCACAACGGGCCATTCAAGGTGCTGGCCACCTCACGCTGTTCGGCGTCCAGTCCGCCGAGGATCCGGTCCTCCAGCGAGGCTGCTCCGTCAAAATTCTCTGTAGTCACTTCTGCTGCTTTGTTTCTCGACTACCGCGTGCTGGAGTCTGGTGGATGGAATAACTTAGGCGCCAGTGAGGTCCTGGATCCGGCCGCCGTACCAGTGCTCAATAAGCGAGCGGGCAATGGAGAGCCTGGTGGAGATGGTGATCTCCCCGCTGAGCACCGCTTCCTGGAGTTCCTCCCGGCTGAACCAGCGGGCCCTGGTGACCTCCACGCCGTCGGGCGTTGCCTGGGCGTCCTCGGTGACGGCGGTGAATCCAAGCATAAGGGAGGCGGGGAACGGCCACGACTGGGAGCCGAGGTACTGGCAGGCGGTGACCCGCACGCCCACCTCCTCCTGGATCTCGCGCACCACGGCCTCTTCAAGGGATTCGCCAGGCTCAACGAACCCGGCGAGGGTGGAGTAGTTCCGGGCGTCCACGGGGCCGCCGCCGCCCAGGAGCAGCCGGCCGTCCGGGCCGACGACAGTGACGATGATGGCGGGGTCCGTGCGGGGGAAGTGTTCGGAACTGTCCGCCGGGCACCGGCGCACCCAGCCGCCGGCCACCACTTCCGTGGGGGTGCCGCAGCGTGGGCAATGCGTGTGGGCAGCGTGCCAGTTTGCGATGGCGCTGGCTTCCACGAACAAGGCTGTGGAGGTGGCCGTCAAGCCTGCGGCGACGTCGCGGAATCCAGCCCACTCAGCATCCGCGGGGATACCGGCGGTCCCGGGTTCCGGGGGCTCAGGAAGGACGAACAGCAGCAGCTCGGTCCCGGCCGGAAGGTGTGAGGCAGGCAGCGCCGAGCCCAGGTACACCACGAGTTCCGGCGCGGCTCCTGCTGCTTTCAGCTGTGCCAGGAGTTCCCTGGCCCCGGTCAGCATCATGTCGCCGCCCTGCACCAGCCCCTGGCGCCTCGACAGGACCGCAGCCAGCGCATCCGGGCCGGACAGAAGATCATCGATCATGCCGGGCCTGGCGCGCGCGGCCGATCCGCGGTCCACCAAGGCCGGCCTTACGGGGAGCAGGGTATCCACCAGATGGTTCGCCGGCAGCCGTTCCGGCGCCGCCTGGTGGACGGGTATGACAGACTCCGCATGGCTCATGGTTCCACCGTACTGACTGCTTCCGACATTTCACATTTCGGGAGGTACCGCCCCGCCGCAGGGAAGCCCCCTATTTGCAGCTATCTCAAGACTCGCCGCGGCCGGACCGCTGTCTGGGAGGGCGGGCAATCTACCGTGGAACGGTGAGAAGAAAACCGATTGAACTGGCGGCAATAGCAACCGCGGCAGTCCCCGGACTGACCCCGACGGCCGTTAGCTCCGCGCCGGATGACCCCGCGGACTTCGATTCGGCCCTGCTCCTCGATTCCGAAGGAAAGCGCTGGCGGGTCCGGTCGCCGCGCCACGCGGAAGCCAGCGCGCGGCTGGAAACGGAATTCCTGGTACTCCGGGCTTTTGCTCCCGCCGTGCGCGCCGAACTGCCGTTCCTGATGCCGACGGTGGCCGGCAGCGTCCGGCTGGGAACGCTGACCACCTTCGTATACTCGCACCTGTCCGGCACCACACGCAGCGTCGAGGAGCTGACGTCGGGGCCTGCCGGCCTGGCCCGGGAGATCGGCTCCGCCTTGGCCGCGGTCCACGATCTGCCCCGCTCACTGGTCAGCAACGCCGACCTGCCCAGCTACACCCCCAACGAGTTCCGCCAGCGGCGGCTGAACGAACTGGACCAGGCAGCCACCACCGGCAAGATCCCGGCCGCACTGCTGCGCCGCTGGGAACACGCCATGGAGGATGTGTCCCTGTGGCGGTTCAACCCCTGCGTGGTCCACGGCGACCTGCATGAGGACAACCTGCTGGTGGAGGCGAGCAGGGTGACCGCAGTAACGGGTTGGACCGACCTGCGCATCGGGGACCCGGCCGATGACTTCGCCTGGCTGGTGGCTTCCAATGAACAGGACTTCATTGACGCCGTGCTGAAGGCGTACACATCCAGCCGACGCGACGTGCCGGACCAGCACCTCCTGCGCCGGGCCGCCCTGTCCGCCGAATTCGCCCTGGCTCAGTACCTGGTCAAGGGCCTCGCCACCGGTGACCAGGACATGGTCACCGAGGCGGAAGACATGCTGGAGAGCCTGGCCAGCGACATCGCCGAGTACGGCGGCCAGCCGATCAGCGTGGAGCCGCTTCCGGTCAAGGGCAGCCCGGACGCTGCAGGCGCATCCGTTCCCGCAGCCGCCACCGGATCCGGAACAGGCGCGGCTTCCGGGAGCGGCAGTTCCGCCGTCACTCCCGCCGTTACGGTGGTTCCGGTCCCCGCCGGGTCCACTACGCCAGCGGAGCCGGCAGTCTCCATCCAACCTGCAGTGCACGTTGCCCCCATCCCGGCGGAGCAGCCCACTGCAGCCGGTTCCGCGGAGGCCACGGGCGCCGAAACCCCCGGAACCAAGGGTCCGGACGATACATCCACCGCCGCCATCTCGGTCATTAACGTCAAACAGGGCTGAGCCTGGCCAGGCCTGGTTACGTGGCAGTCCCACTCAAGGCCGGCTAAGCGCAGCGGCAACGATTTCTTCCAGCTCGTCGGCCGACCCCAAATCGTGCGGCCGCACCACAGCGTTGTCAGCCACGTAGAAGAATGCAGCCCGCACGTCCTCCAGGGGAACATCCTTCAGGCGTGCCCACGCCAGCCGGTACACCGCCAACTGGATCGAACGGGTCTTCAGCTGCTCCGGGGACGGCCGGCGGCCGGTTTTCCAGTCCACCAGGTCCCAGCGGCCATCGGCGTCACGGAATACGGCGTCCACCCGGCCCCGCACCACAACCTCCCCAACCCTGGTTTCCACCGGGACCTCGACGAAGGCCGGGTTCCGCTCAGCCCAAGGGGAAGCCTTGAACGTAGCCACCATCTCATCCAAATCGTAGGCAGCATCGATATGGTCGTCCGAACCGGGCGCTTCGCCGAGGTCAAGCATTCCGGCCCTGCCAAAATATTCCTCCACCCAAGCATGGAAAGCGGTGCCCTTCCGGGCCGACATGCCTGGTTCCCGGGGCACCGGCCGGCGCAGGCGCCCCAGCACCGCCTCAGGGTCATCCCCGAGGTCAACCAGGGTGGAAGCAGAGATGTGGGTAGGCAGGTGCACATCCTGCCCACTGGATCTTCTGGCCCTGCGCTCCAGCAGCAACGCGGCTTCGCGTGCCCAGCCGGCCGCTGCTCCCGTCAGGCCGGGCTGCGGCCCGGACCGCTCCGCGGGCACCAGCGCTCCCCCGCCGGTGGACAGGATGCCGAGCACCCGTTGGGCCGCCGACTCCATGGCCGTCCTTCGCCCGCGGGCCAACCGAAGGCGCTCACCGCTGCGTGGGTCCACGGGCCCTTCAAGGGGGTCGTACGGCCAGGTTGCTTCTTCTGTTTCCAGTGTCAACGGACTCTGCAGGGGCAGCGCTGCCTCCTCCAGCGACAGCGGGTGGACCACAGCCTCCCGACTTCCCGCGCCGTCAGCCGGTTGCGCCAGGACTTCCAGCTCCGCAAGGAATGGAGACATCTCCGCCCGCCCCGCCCGTGAGCCCACCCAGGCGGCACTGGACACCCACAGAACATGCTTGGCCCTGGTGTAGGCGACGTACGCCAGCCGCCGTTCCTCCGATTCGCCGTGGGCCTGCACCCCGGCCTTGTAGTCCTTCTCCGCGTCCAGCCAGCCTTTCTGGTCCGGTTGGTCGAGGTCCCACTGCGGAAGGTCGGCCCGGTCCCCGCGCAGCGGCCAGGGCAGCGCGGCGGAACCGCTGCTCCAGCGGGAGTCCCTGTCGCTGGGGAAGGCGCCGGCATTCATCCCGGGGACAAACACAACATCCCATTCCAGGCCCTTGGAAGCGTGGACCGTCAACAGCTGCACGGCCTCCCGGTTCACGTCACTGGCAGGCGCTTCCAACCCGTTTTCTTCCGCTGAAGCAGCCTCCAGCCAGGACAGGAAAGCGAGGATATCCACTCTCTGGGAGGTGCGCAGGAACCCGGCGGCGGCATCCTGGAACGCATCGAGGTTGCGGCGGGCCTGGTGGATGCTGATCCCCGGGCGCGCTGCCACTTCGATGTCCAGCAGCATGGCCCTCTCCACCTCGCCCAGGAGCGTGGTGAGGTCATCGCCGAGGTATCCGCGCAGTTGCCGCAACTCGGCAGACAGCCGGGCCAGCCTGCTGCGGGCCGCAGCGCTGAGGATGCGGCCATTCTGCGACGTCCACCCGTCACGCGGCAGGAAGTCCAGGGCCTCCACCAGGCTGGCGCCGTCGGTAAGGTCACCCTCGAGGACGGGGACGCCTGCTTCATCGCTGTCACCGTCCCGGGTGTCGGCGTCGAACTCCTGCGCAGCCCGCCCCCGCCTCCTTGCCAGCTGGCTCGACCAATCGCGCAGGGCCATGAGGTCGGCAGGACCTATCCGCCATCGGGCACCCGCGAGCAGCCGCATCAGGGCATCAGACCGCCCCGGATCGGCAAGCACGCGGAGGGTGGCCACCAGGTCAACAACCTCCGGGGTGTCCAGGAGTCCGCCAAGACCGACGATTTCGTAAGGGATCCCCCGGGCCTCGAACTGCCGCCGGACGGTTTCCATCTGGGCGCGCCTGCGGCACAGCACGGCGAGGGCCGGCGGCTCGGGCACACCGTCAGGTTTCAGTTCGAAGTCTGTCACCCGGTATTTCAGGACATCGTCAGCCAGGGCTGCAGCTTCCTCCACGTCGCTGGCGAAACGGCCCAGCACCACCGTTCCGTCCACGGCATGGGGGCTCGGCTGCAGCGGGGGCACGTCCGCAGCTGCTGCCCTGTCCCCGGCAGGTCCCTTGTGGGCCGCTGACCGGCCGAGGGATTGCGACATGACGTTTGCTGCGGCCAGGATCGACCGGCCGTTCCGCCAGGCCGTTGTGAGGTATGAGGTGGGGGCAGGCGCCCAGCCCGGTGCCTCGTCCGGTGCGCTGGTCCGGACGGGAAATTCGCGGACGAAGTGGAACAACTGGCCCGCGGAAGCGCCACGGAAACCATAGATTGACTGGTTGGGGTCCCCGACCGCTGTCACGGCGTGGCCGCCGCCGAACAGACGGGAAAACAGCACCAACTGCGCGTATGAGGTGTCCTGGAACTCGTCGAGCAGGACCACTTTGTACCGCTGGCGCTCCATCTGGGCAGCCAGCGGGACCTCCTGCGCCACCTTGGCGGCGAGGGCCACCAGGTCGCCGAAATCGAGTGCGCCGCGGGCCCGTTTGGCTGCGGCGTAGCGGCCCACCATGTCAGCGACGCTTGCCCTGGTCCGCACCATTCCACCCAGGTCCAGTGCCGCCTTGGGCGGGTTCCTTTTCTTTCCGGCCACGTAGGGCAGTGAATCAAACTCCGAAAGGCGGGCCATGAGCCACGCTTCGACGTCCTCAGGCTCCTGAAGGTGTTCCGCGCATTCCCCCGCCAGCTGAATGACGGCCTTCACCAATGTGGACTTGGCGGCCCGGAAGTGGGCGTATTCGCCGTCGTAGGCCTCAACCACCTCACTGGCCAGCTGCCAGGCCTGCGCGCCGCCCAGCAGAACCACGTCCCGCTCCACCCCGAGCCGCAGCCCGTAGTCGGAGACGATGCCGCTGGCGAACGAATGGTAGGTGGACACTTTGGGCTCAAGGGCGTCACTGCTGCCCAGGGCCTCCGGAAAGACGCCTTTCCCGGCCTCCTTCGCCGCAAGACGCTGCAGGGCCAGGAGCTTTGACCGGATCCGGCTGGCAAGTTCGCCGGCCGCCTTCCGGGTGAAGGTCACGCCCAGGACCTCCTCAGGGGTGACCCACCCGTTGGCCACGAGCCAGACCACCCGGTCGGCCATGGTGGCGGTTTTTCCCGATCCGGCTCCCGCGATGACCAGCCGCGGAGCAAGCGGCGAGGAGATGATCGCTGATTGCTCAGGCGTTGGGGTATTTCTTTCTCCGAGCAGCGCAGACAGTTCTTCGGGGCTGAAGCGCACCGCCGGAGCGGCTTCCGCGGCTGCCGGCACCCCGCTCATTCGGTCACCTGCCTTCCGCGCGCGCACAGGGGGCACACCTCAGGGAGCCGGCAGCCATGGCCGCCATGGCTGCCCTTGGCAGGGTCATGCCGTGCAACGAACTCCTTGCCGGCCATCACGGCGGCCGCCTCCTCCACCATGTCCAATGCCCAGTTCTCCTGCGGGTCGAGTGGTTCCTGCTGCTGGATGGCTGGATTGATGGCTCCAGTCCCCAGCTGTGCCAGCACGGCCCCGCCGGACCTGGGGCGGTCCCCGTCAGCGCCGGCATCGAAACCGCCCGCCAGTACTGCCGCCTGGTATGCGCCGAGCTGTGGGTGGCGGGACAGATCGTCCTTGCCTGGCTGCCGCTTCCCGGTCTTGAGGTCCACCACCACCAGCCGCCCTTCGGCGTCGATCTCCAAACGGTCCACCTGGCCGCGGAGCACCGCTTCACGCGGCGGAGCATCGTCCACTGCCACCTGGCCAAGGGCCACTTCAAAGTCCTTTTCCACGCCCAGCAGGCTGCGGTTTTCGCTCCTCATCGAAAGCACGTACTGCGCAAGCTTGCGCACCATGGCTTCAGCACGCTGGAAGTCCAGCTTTCCCTCCCAGTTGTCCTTCATGCCCAGCGCAGGCCAGCGCCGCACGAGTTCAGCAACGTACTCTGATCCGGACGCGTCCGGCATGTCCTGCGCGATCGCGTGCACCAGGGTGCCCAGGCTCCGGGCGAAGTCCGTTGCTGCTTCCCCGCCGGCTGCCTGGACGAACCAGTCCAACGGCGACTTTTGGACGGTCTCCACCTTTGAGGGGGAAACGGACACCGTCCCGCCGGGCGGGACCACCGCCTCCGAGGAGGTCAAAGGGGCAAGTCCCCACCAGCTGTCCGGGTGCGCTCCGGCCACGGCAGGGTCCTGCGCAGCGAGATGTGCCAGAACCCTCGCGGCTTCTGCTGCCTGGGCTGTCCCCTCCAGCTGGGCATGTTGCCGGAGCTCGGCGACCAGAGCACGCAGCGTCATGGGCCGTTCCACCTGGGTGAACGCCCGCCCCTCCTCCCCCGCGCCCAGGGGCGCAACGAAGTCCAGGAAGGATGACGGCTGGCAGTCCTCCGACGAGACTGCGGTACAAACCAGCAGCTCCCGTGCCCTGGACACCGCCGTGGAGAAACTCCGGAGTTCGTCGTAGCGGATGTCCCGGAGGCGGCTCAAGGGGTCCCGCTGGAGGGCATACTCCGGACCATGTTCCACGGCATCCGCATACAGCGTGCTGCCGAGCAGTTCACCGCGGAGCCTTGTGTTGGGCCACACCCCCTCCTGCAGCCCCGCAACTATCACGACGGGCCATTCCCGCCCGGCGGCACTGGCGGGGGTCATCAACTCCACGGCATCATCCACCTGGGCGCGGGCGGCGAGGGTGTCCATGGGAAGCTCCTGGTTCAGGAGGTACTCCAGGAACTGTTCGGGGCCCGCGCCGGGCATCTGGTCCACGTAGCGCTCCGCTGTGTGGAACAGCGCCATCATGGCGTCCAGGTCGCGGTCAGCCCGGGCCCCGTGCGGGCCGCCCGACAAAGCGGTGGCCGTCCACACCGATGAGAGCCCCGTGGAGTTCCAGAGCGCCCACAGCACCGACTCGGCGTTGGCACCGGGCAGGTGGGCGGCTTCCCGCCCGGCCTGGATCATCCGGGCAGTCCGGCGGGCGGCGCGGCCCTCGATACCCAGTGCACCCAGCGCGCCGGGCTCAAGCAGTGCCTCGACCAGCAGCACATCGCTGGCGCGGCCCCCGCCGCCCAGGAGTTCCTCGCGCCGCAGCGATTGCCGGAGCCTGCGCAGTTCGATGGAGGTGGCACCACCGATGCGGGAGGTGAGAAGTGACACTGCGGCCTCGGGTGTCAGCAGCTTGGGATCCAACGCAATGGCGAAAGCATCCAGCAGGGGCCGGACAGCCACTTCGTCCCGGACCGCCGATTCGGCCACAGGCACTCGCACCGGAATGCCCTGCCCGGAGAGATAACGCTGCAACTCGCTGACCTGGCCGCCGTTGCGGACGATGACTGCAATATCCGCGAGATCGCGGTTGTGGTTGATGTGCTGGTCCAGGATCCGCTGTGCAACATACCGGAGCTCATGCACCGGAGTGGGGACCAGATGGGCCTCGACGTTCCCGGGAACGGCAGGTCCGGGGCGCGCGGGGTCTTCGGCCTGTCCAGGCCACACCGGCGGTTCAAGGCGCCGTGCCAGCTGGCCGCCTGCGCGCTGCGAAATGCGGCCCGCGACGTTTTGCCACGCCTCGGCCAGGCTGGGCGCCAGGCCGTGGGCGTGCCACAGCGGGCGCTCCAGGACAGGCGTCCGGGTTGACAGCAGCCGGGGCAGCTCCGCCACCAGGTCGGGACGGGCTCCCCGGAAACCCTGGACCACCGTGTCCGGGGACGATGTCACGTAGCAGTCCTTGCCGGCGGCGATATCTGCCAGCAGCTCAAAGATAGCGGGGTTTGCTTCCTGGATATCGTCCACCAGGACAACCTGCAGCCGGGCACGTTCCGCGGCGAGGAAATCCGGGGCGTCCTGGAAGATCTGCCGGGCGGCCGTGATGATCCCGGCGGGATCGAAGGCCTCGGGCATCCGCAGGTCAAGGACGTCGCGGTACTCGGCATACAGCGCAGCTGCGGCTTTCCAATCGGGCCGGTTGCATTCATCCGCCAACCGGACAAGGTCCCCGGCCGTGCGGCCGGATTCGATGATGCGGTCAAAGAGCTGCCGCACTTCCTGGCGGAAGCCGCGGGTTTCCAGTGCCCCCTCAAGATCGGCGGGCCAGGGCAGTTCAAGGCCGGGAAGCCTGTGGCCTTCGAGGAGTTCCCTGATGATGAGGTCCTGTTCCGGGCCGGACAGCAGCCGTGGCGGCCTGGAAAGCGGGATGACGCCCTCGGCCTTGGCACGGCGGATCAGGTCGAAGGCGTAGGAGGCCCACGTCCTGGCGGGGGTGGTGCTGAGGCTCCTGTCCAGCCGGGCGGTAAAACGGTCGCGCAGGAAATCGGCAGCAAGGCGGGTGGGCGCGAGAATCAGCATGCGCTCGGGGTCGACGCCGTCACGGAAGACCCGCTGGACGGCGGCCTCGACCAGGACGGTGGTTTTTCCCGTGCCCGGTGCGCCCGGGACCAGGACGGGCCCTGAACCCTGTGCCACGTCAACTGCGGCCTGCTGGTCCGGCGTGAGCCGGAGGGCTTCCACGTGCACCCGTCGCGGGGGCAGCAACCGGAGGGCAGGGACAGCAGGCAGGCCACTGCCGCTGTCCGGGGTCCCTGCGTCGGGAAAAGCCTGCTCCTGCCCCGTGTGGGGCTGGCCTGTCCCCGGCGCCTGCCGGTGCGGGTCCCAGGGGCCGGTCAAAGGAATTGTTACGGTCACAAAATCATTCCATCATCAGCCACCGACAATCTGTGGAGGCTGCGCTCAAGTTGCCCGGCAATTGCGTCGATACTGTCAAAATCACTCTCCGTGGGTGCCCAGCGGGCGGCCGCCAGGTCAACCCGCCACCGGCCCTCCCCGGTCCGGAGGTACGAACTGAAGTCGCCAAGGAGCGCGGTGCCCTCTTCAAGGTAAAGGAGGAGGGCCTCGGCCTCATGCCCCTCGGGCGCGTGGCCGCTGGCCTTCAGGACGCGCCACCAGGGAACGCCGCCGCCATGGTGGCTCATGACGGAACCGATCTGGCGCGGTCCGCCCGAACCCAGGAGCTCGGCCACATCCCCGTACGACACTGCGGACCCTGGCGGTACCAGCCTTACGACGGCAAGGACCGCTTGGACGTACTCATTCCGCATTGATCCAATCTAGCCCCAGTGGCGTTCCACGGATTTGTCAGTGGGTCCCTTTAGCGTTGAAGCATGAGTTCCTGGAACACCCTTCCCCGCGCAGCCTTCGACCTGGAAACCACCGGCCGCAATTCGCGGGCGGCAAGAATCGTCACCGCATCAATCACCGTGGTGGACCACCAAGGCCAGGTCATCAAGGAACACGAGTGGCTGGCTGATCCCGGCGTGGAAATCCCCACCGAGGCAAGTGACGTCCACGGCATCACCACCGAACAGGCCAGGCGGGACGGCCGCCCGGCGCACGAGGTCACCCGTGAAGTCGCCGCGGTGCTCCAGGAGCTCTTCGATTCCGCCATCCCGGTGATCGCGTTCAACGCGAGCTACGATTTCACGGTCCTTGCCGCTGAATCCGCCCGCTATGGGATTCCCCAGCTCAGCCGCTTCCCGGTCCTTGACCCCTACATCATGAACAAGCAGGTTGACCGGTTCCGCAAGGGCAAGCGCACGCTCACCGCATTGTGCGAGGAGTACGGCGTGGTCCTGGACAATGCCCACACTTCGGCCGCGGATGCGCTTGCCACCCTGCGGGTCCTCGATGCGATGGCGGGCAAGTTCCCCAAGCTGGTGATGCCGGCAAGCCAGCTGCACCAACTGCAGGTGGACTGGGCGGTCAGCCAGGCGGCCGACTTCCAGGGGTACCTCCGAAAGACAAAGCCGGCCGCCG
This sequence comes from Arthrobacter sp. SDR-2R, assembly GCF_057747955.1. NCBI lineage: Bacteria > Bacillati > Actinomycetota > Actinomycetes > Micrococcales > Micrococcaceae > Arthrobacter > Arthrobacter sp. SDR-2R. The sequence goes on along the minus strand of NZ_CM173231.1, from coordinate 1,961,754 downwards.
TGATCGAGGGTGACTGGCCGGTGCTGCCGCCGCAGGATGCAACGGCAGGTGGCTTCTAGGCGCAGCCGCGCCACTCCAAACTGGGAGGCATGTCACAGTCATGCTGCTTCACAAACCGCGGAGTCCCTGCACCTGCATCCTTCACCGGAAGAGGGTAACCGCGCGCAAGCTGCTCCAACTTCCTCATAAAGGGCGGAATTTCATTTGGCAGAACCGAGATTGGGCTCGCGCTTCTTCGGCAAGGACCCCCACTTCACGCTAGTGAGACAATAAAGTTTTGCGGTCACCCCTGCCCCGGACGGCTCGACCAGCACCGGGCAGGTGCCAGGCGCCACAGCGCTGCCTTGCGGCCCGGTCGACTTATGACTCATATGAAAGTGACAACCTGATGAAAATCAAAGCGATGAAGTGGCTCACTACCGCTCCCGTTGCACTTGCCCTCGCGGTTTCCCTCGCAGCCTGCGGCGGCGGGTCTTCCCAGCCCAGCGGCACCCCCACCGATGCCCTCGCCGGCAGCGACCAGCAGACGCTGGACAAGTACACCACCGCCAACGTCACCCCGGTGGACAAGATCGACAAGACCAAGCTGGGCCTCATCACCGAGGGCACCCTGCGCGTGGGAACCCTCTCGGACGCCCCGCCCAACATCTTCATCGACCCTTCGGGCAAGTTCACCGGCTACGACAACGAGCTGCTGCGCGCCATTGCCGACAAGCTGGGCCTCAAGGTTGAGTTCGCCTCCACCGACTTCTCGGCCCTGCTGTCCCAGGTGGCCAACAAGCAGTTCGACGTCGGATCCTCCTCGATCTCCACCACCGACGCCCGCCGCAAGACCGTTGGCTTCACCAACGGCTACGACTTCGGCTACATGGCTGTGGTGACCAAGAACGGCTCCAAGGTCAACGGCTTCGCCGACCTCAAGGAAGGCGTCCGGATCGGCGTCGTCCAGGGCACCGTCCAGGACGACTACGTCACCAACACCCTCAAGCTGGAGCCTGTCCGTTTCCCGGACTACAACACCGTGTACGGCAACGTGAAGAACGGCCAGATCGACGCCTGGGTGGCACCCTCCCAGCAGGCAACCGGCCAGGTCAAGGAAGGCGACAACACCAAGATCGCCGAGAAGGTTGTGAACACCCAGAACTTCACCGCCTACGCCGTCAACAAGGACAACCAGCCCCTGATCGACGCCCTGAACTCCGGCCTGGACGCGGTCATCGCGGACGGTACCTGGGCCAAGCTGACGTCCGAGTGGTACAAGGACCGCCCCACCGCCGCTGAACAGACCCCGCAGGGCTGGAAGCCGGGCAGCAAGGCCGTCCAGATCCCGGCCGCCAAGTAACCAGGGCGTTCCATGGATATCCTCAAGCAACTCGCTGACACCTTCCTTGACTGGAAGGCGATGGGCGAAGTCATCCCCAAGATGTTCGCCGTCGGCCTGCCGAATACCCTCGTGCTGGCCATCATCTCGGGCATCATCGGGACAGCCCTGGGGATGCTGCTCGCCCTGATGGGGATCTCCCGGAACGCAGCAGCGCGCTGGGTCGCGCGGATCTACACGGACATCCTGCGCGGCCTCCCGCCGGTCCTGACCATCCTGGTCATCGGCTTCGGATTCGGGCCGATCGTCCGCGAATTCACGGGTTCCACGAGCCCCTACCCGATGGCTGTCGCGGCGCTTTCGCTGATGTCCGGCGCCTACATCGGCGAGATCTTCCGCTCCGGCATCCAGAGCGTCGACAAGGGACAACTCGAGGCTTCCCGCGCCCTGGGGTTCGGCTACGGTGCGTCCATGCGCCTTGTAGTGGTGCCCCAGGGCATCCGGCGGGTGCTTCCGGCCCTGGTCAACCAGTTCATTGCGCTGATCAAGGAATCATCCCTTGTCTTCCTCCTGGGACTGCTGGCAAGTGAGCGCGAGATCTTCCAAATCGGCAAGGATGCGGCGGCCACCACCGGCAACCTGTCGCCCTACGTGGCGGCAGCCGTCTTCTACCTGGCGCTGACCATCCCGCTGACCCACTTCGTGAACTGGATCGATGCCCGGCTGCGCACCGGCAGGCCCGAAAAGAAAGAACCGGACGAGGCCGCAGCGGTCGTTGGAAAGGGAGCCCAGGCATGAGCGAATTTGCGTCGGGAACACTGAGCGCCAAGAACATCCACCTTTCCTTCGGCAGCAACCACGTCCTGCGGGGCATCGACCTGCACGTTCCCCAGGGCACCACGGCGTCCGTCATTGGACCGTCGGGTTCGGGCAAGTCCACGCTGTTGCGCGTCATGAACCGCCTGATCGAACCGGACCAGGGGGACATCCTGCTGGACGGGCGGTCAGTCCTGAAGGACAACCCGGACGAGCTGCGCCGCCGGATCGGCATGGTGTTCCAGCAGTTCAACCTGTTCCCGCACAAGACGGTGGAGGAAAACGTTTCACTGGCCCTGCGGAAGCTGCGCAAGCTCTCCAAGGAGGAGGCGCGCAGTGAGGCACTGGAGCAGCTGGACCTGGTGGGCCTGAGGCATAAGGCCGATTCCCGCCCGGCCAACCTCTCCGGCGGCCAGCAGCAGCGCGTGGCCATCGCCCGTGCGCTGGCCATGAAGCCGGAGGTCATGTTCTTCGACGAGGCAACCTCTGCCCTGGACCCGGAGCTGGTCAAGGGCGTGCTGTCGCTGATGGCGGACCTCGCCAAGGGCGGCATGACCATGGTGGTGGTAACCCACGAAATGGGCTTCTCCCGCAACGTGTCCGACGCCGTAACGTTCATGGACGCCGGTGTTGTTGTGGAGTCCGGTCCGCCGGAGCAGCTCTTCACCGACCCGAAGACGGACCGGCTCAAGGGCTTCCTCTCGGACGTCCTCTAGGGCCGAAGGCACGCACAGACAGAAAATCCCCGCTTCCCGGACTTTCCCCTCGCATGCAGTGGGATTTGTCCGGAAGGCGGGGATTTTTCGTCCCGGCGGCAGGTTCACGACGCCGGGACGCACCTTTTCGCTGTTCCTACCCCTGGGCGGCGGCTGCGGCCCTGGCTGCCGCGGGAAGGGCGTCGTAGATCCGGTTCATGGCATCATCGTCGTGCGCGGCGGAGAGGAACCAGGCCTCGAAGACCGACGGCGGCAGGTACACGCCGGACTCCAGCATGGAGTGGAAGAACGGCGCGTAGCGGAACGCCTCCTGGGCCTGGGCGTCGGCGTAGTTGTGGACGCCGTGGGCCGAGGTTCCGAAGGCCACCGAGAACAGGTTGCCGGCGAACTGGATGGAGTGGTCCACCCCGGCGGCATCCAGGGCGTTGGACAGCGCGGAGGACAGTTCGAGGGACCGGACGTCGATGAAGGAATAAACGTCCCGCGTGGCGTGCGTCAGGGTTGCCACACCTGCCGCCATGGCCACCGGGTTCCCGGAAAGCGTTCCGGCCTGGTAGACCGGGCCGGTGGGGGCCAGGTAGTCCATGACGTCGGCACGTCCGCCCAGTGCCGCCGTCGGCATTCCGCCGCCGATGACCTTGCCGAAGGTGAGCAGGTCCGGAGTCCAGGGGTCCTCGGCATCCGGCGCGCCTCCGGTGAGGCCCCAGTAGCCGGAGTAGCCGGTGCGGAAACCGGTCAGGACCTCGTCGACGATGAGCAGCGCGCCATGCTCGCGGGTGATCCGGGAAAGCCCTGCATTGAACCCTTCGGCGGGGGTGACCACACCCATGTTGGCGGGCGCCGCTTCGGTGATGACGGCCGCGATATTGGATCCGTGCGTGGCGAAGGCTTCCTTGACGGCCTGGAGGTCGTTGTAGGGCAGCACCAGGGTTTCGGCGGCGGTGGCTTCCGTGACGCCGGCGGAACCGGGCAGGGCGAGGGTTGCCACGCCGGAGCCTGCAGCGGCCAGGAGTCCATCGAGGTGGCCGTGGTAGCAGCCGGCGAACTTGATGATGAGGTTGCGGCCGGTGAACCCGCGGGCCAGCCGGACCGCCGTCATGGTGGCTTCGGTGCCGGTGGAGACCATGCGGAGGCGCTCGACGGCGGGGACGCGCTCCTTCACGATTTCGGCCAGGTTCGCTTCGTCCGGGGTGGAAGCGCCGAAGGAGAGGCCGCGGTCGACGGCGGCGTGGACGGCATCCAGCACGGCCGGGTGGGCGTGCCCCAGCAGCGCCGGGCCCCAGGAGCAGACCAGGTCCACGTATTCCTTGCCGTCGGCGTCGGTCAGGTAGGGCCCCTTGGCGGAGACCATGAAGCGCGGCGTCCCGCCGACGGAGCCGAAGGCCCGGACCGGCGAATTGACTCCGCCCGGCATCAGCTGGCGGGCGCGGTCGAAGAGTGCCTCGTTGCGAGGATTGCTGGAAGTCATGGTTTCTATTCTCTCAGTTAGCCGGAAGCGCAGTCAGCCGGCGAGCAGCTCTGCCACCCGGGGCGCCACCGCGGTGCCCATCAGTTCGATTGAACGCATCATGGCCGCGTGCGGCAGCGGTCCGTTGCTGTATTTCAAGTCGAAGCGGTCCACACCCAGGTTCCGCTTCAGCCGGACGATTTTTTGGGCCACCGTTTCCGGCGATCCGACGTAGAGGGCGCCTTCCGCGGAGCACAGGGCGTCGAACTCTCCCCGGCCGGCCGGTCCCCATCCGCGTTCGGCGCCGAGCTTGTTGCGCAGCTTCAGCCAGTGCGGGAACAGTTCTTCCCGGGCCTGCTCATCGGTGTCGGCCACGTGCCCGGGCGAGTGCGTGGCCATCTGCTGCATGGGGTGCCCGTACTTGGCCATCGCCTCCCGGTAGAGGTCGGCAAGCGGCCGGAAGCCGCGCGGCTGGCCGCCGATGATGGCAAAGATGATGGGATAGCCGTACTGGGCGCAGCGCAGCACCGATTCTGGTGTTCCGCCCACCCCGATCCACGTGGGCAGCAGGTGGTGCTCCAGGGGCGGATAGACGCTCAGGCCGTGCAGCGCGGGCCGGGTGCGGCCTTCCCAGTGCACGGGCTTTTGCGCGCGGACCTTGTCGAACAACTCGAGTTTCTCTTCGAACAGGACCTCATAGTCGGCCAGGTCCAGGCCGAACAGGGGGAAGGATTCGATGAAGGATCCGCGCCCCAGCATCACTTCGGCGCGGCCGTTCGAAATGGCGTCCACAGTGGAAAAGCGCTGGAAGACACGGATGGGGTCATCCGAGCTCAGGACTGTTACGGCGGAGCCCAGCCGGATGCGGGTTGTGCGGGCGGCAGCGGCGGCCAGGAAGACTTCCGGCGCTGACACCGCGTAGTCCTTGCGGTGGTGCTCACCCACGCCAAAGGCATGGAGCCCGACGGCGTCGGCAAGTTCCGCCTGTTCCAGCAGTTGGCGCAGGACCTGGGCGTGCGGCTGCTGGCTGCCGTCCGGAGCCTCGCCAACGTCACCGAAGGTGTTCAGGCCGAGGAGGATGCGGTCCTCCCCCACCGGCGCGGTGGGTTCCGCGGCCTGCCCGGCTGTCACCGGGCTTCCTTCAGCCAGCCGGCCAGTTCGGCGGCCCAGTACGTGAGGACCATGTGGGCCCCGGCCCGCCGGATGCCCAGGACGGACTCGGTGATGGCTGCGCGGCGGTCGATCCAGCCGTTGGCGGCGGCGGCCTCGATCATGGCGTATTCACCGGAAATCTGGTAGGCGGACACCGGGACGGGACTCATCGCGGCAACGTCGGCCACGATGTCCAGGTAGCTCATGGCCGGTTTGACCATGATGATGTCCGCGCCCTCGGCGAGGTCCAGTTCAACCTCGCGGAGGGCTTCGGTGCGGTTGCCGGCATCCATTTGGTAGGTCCGCCGGTCGCCCTTGAGCTGTGAGTCCACCGCTTCGCGGAACGGCCCGTAGAACGCCGAGGCGTACTTGGCGGCGTAGGCGATGACGGAGGTGTTGGCATATCCGGCTTGATCCAGGGCCGACCGGATGGCGGCGATCTGGCCGTCCATCATGCCCGAGGGGCCCAGCATGTGCGCGCCGGCCTCCGCCTGTGCAACGGCCATCCTGGCGTAGATCTCCACGGTGCGGTCGTTGTCCACGTACCCGTCGGCGTCGAGGACTCCGCAGTGGCCGTGGTCGGTGAATTCGTCCAGGCACACATCGCTCATGACCACCAGGTCATCGCCCACTTCGGCGCGGACGTCCCGGATGGCCTTGTTCAGCACTCCCTCCGGGTCGAGTGATGCCGAGCCTTCGGCGTCACGGGTTTCCGGGATGCCGAAGAGCATGATGCCGCCCAGGCCGAGCTCAACGGCCTCCGCCGCGGCCCGCTTGAGCGTGTCGGTGGTGTGCTGGACCACCCCCGGCATGGAAGTGATGGGGTTGGGTTCGGTCAGTCCCTCGCGGATGAAGGCCGGAAGGATGAGTTCCGCCGGCGAGAGGCGGGTTTCGGCGGTCAGCCGGCGCATGGCGGGGGTGGTGCGCAGGCGGCGGGGGCGTTGGTTGGGGAAAGTCATGGGTCCTGTCCTTCGCGTTGTTCTTGAAGCTTGAGGGGGCATACCGGGGCGGGGCGGTCAGGGCGGGTTGAGGGCCTTCGCGACGGCCGCCACCAGCCCGTCCGGTGTGGGCTCAGCCGCCACCGCAGCCACGTCCAGGCCCAGGGCAGCAGCCTGGTCCGCCGTCGAACGGCCGATCACCACCAGCCGGCAGCCGCCCAGGGGACCAAGGGCGGAAATACGGCGTACGGCGCTCGGCGAGGCGGCGATCACGGCCGCTATGCGCCCTTCGGCGATGTCCGCGGCGGCCGTTTCGGGCGTCAGGAGGGAGTACGACGGCGGGTGCTGGCCGGCGTCGCCGTCTTCCGGCTGCACGGCGAGCCTGCGGTCGGCTGCCGCCGGATAGTCGACGGTGCGGTAGGCCGTTACGGCGGTGACGGCGCTGCCTGCGGCAGCGAGGCCCTCTGCCAGTGTGCCGGCTGCGATGTCCGCCTGCGGCAGCAGGATCCTGCCGCCGCCGGGCCATACCGCGAGGAGGCCGGCGGCCGACTGTTCGCCGGCGGGGGTGAGGGCGGCATCCAGCCCGCCCGCCGACAGCAGCCTCCGCGTGGCGGGGCCGATCGCGGCGATCCGGGTACCGGAGGGGACCAACTGGCCCAGGCCAAGGCCACGCTCGGCGGCCATTTCCATCAGGACATGCACGGTCGTGGCACTGCTGACCACCAGCCAGTCGAAGGCCCCTGCCGCCAGGGCGTCGCAGGCGACGTCGAGCGCGTGCTGGTCCGGGGCCCGTTCGAAGTCGATGAGCGGCAGCAGCACCGGCGTCGCGCCGGCTCCGGCCAGGGCCTCCACCAGGGCACCGGACCGCTCCGGGCTGCGCGTGACGAGGACGCGGGCTCCGCCCAGCAGGGATTGGCTGGGTGGAATCTGCGGTCCGGACCTGCGGGAAGGCTGCGTCATCGCCGGGTCAGGACGCCTGCAGGTCTGCGATGTCGGCGGCTCCGGCGGCAAGCAGCGCTTCGGCCAGTTCGATGCCCAGCAGGGTGGCCCCGACTTCCGTGAGTCCGTCCGTGGCGCGCTTGTCCCGGACCGTTGCGGTGCCGTCGACGGCGCACACCACGGCTTCCAGGTGCAGCATGCTGCCCTTCCGGTAGGCATAGGCGCCTACCGGGGCTGCACAGCCTGCTTCGAGCCGGGCCAGCAGGGCGCGCTCTGCCGTCACGGCAAGGCGGGTGTCGGGGTCGTCCAGGGCAGCGAGGGCTTGGGCCAGGACCTCACGGGATCCTTCATCCGATCCCGGTTTGGGCGGCGCGTCGGCAGTACGGCATTCGATGGCCAGTGATCCCTGTCCGGCCGCGGGCAGCATCACGTCCGTTTCGAGGTACTCGGTGACGGCGTCCAGCCGGCCAATGCGCTCAAGGCCGGCGGCAGCAAGAACCACGGCGTCCAGGTCGCAGGATTTCCCGGGGACCACTTGGTCAGTGGAGTTGCCTGGCAGGCCGGGAACACGGCCCAGGCGGGTGTCCACGTTGCCGCGGATGTCGACAATGTCCAGGTCGGCGCGGGCCGCCCGCAGCTGTGCAGCGCGGCGGGGCGACCCGGTGCCGACCCGGGCTCCGGCAGGCAGGTCGGCCAGCTTGAACCCGTCGCGGGCGCACAGGACGTCGCGGACGTCCACCCGGCGCGGCGTGGCGGCAAGGCTGAGTCCTACTGCCGCACCGGTGGGCAGGTCCTTGAGCGAATGGACGGCGACGTCGCACTCACTGCGCAGCAGCGCGTCGCGCAGGGCCGCAACAAAGACGCCCGTGCCGCCCATCTGGGACAGCGACCCGGTGAGGACGTCACCGTCAGTGCGGATGTGCACCAGTTCCACCGGGAAACCCCCGACGGCGGCGAGCTGGTCCGCGGTCTGCTGGGTCTGGGTGAGCGCCAGTTTGCTGGCGCGGGTTCCAATCCGGACCGTCACGGCTGCGCCGTCTCGCCGGCATCCCCCGAGGGATAAGGGTCATGCCCCGTGCCCACGGTGGTGTCGGCTCCTGCAATCGTGGGTTTTTCGCCGCGGAAGTTGGCGCAGCAGCCCGGGCGGCAGACGTCGTACCAGGGGCCAAGATCCGTCAGGGCGGGACGGTCGCTGATGTTGTTGGCCACCGTCCGCTCGCAGATGAGGTCCACAAGTCCATTAACGAACGTGCGGTGGGTACCGGGGGTGGGGACGCGGGTGGCCGCAAGGCCGAGGTTTGCGCACGTTTCCATGGCCTCGGTGTCCAGGTCCCAGACAACTTCCATGTGGTCGCTGACAAAGCCCAGGGGGACGATGACGATGCCCTTGACGCCCTGCCCGGCGAGTTCCTCGATGGCGTCATTGATGTCCGGTTCCAGCCACGGCACGTGCGGGGCGCCCGAACGGGACTGGTACACCAGGGACCACGGTGCGGTCAGGCCGGTTTCATCCTGGACCCGCCCGATGACGGCCGCGGCGTTGGCCAGGTGCTGCGCCACGTAGGCGGACCCTTCCTCGAACTCACGCGGCTCACCCTCGGACCGCCCCGCGGCCTCAGCATCCCGGGTAGGGATGGAGTGGGTGGCAAACAGGATGTGGACGGGCGCGTCGGGGCTTCCGGCGTCGGCAAGCTTGGCGCGCACATCGGCCAGTCCTGCGGCAGTTCCCTCGACGAACGGCTCCACGAAACCGGGGTGGTCGAAGTACTGGCGGACCTTGTCCACTTCCAGCCGGCCGTCCAGGCCGGTCTCCGTCAGGGCCATGCCGATGTCCTCGCGGTACTGGCGGCAGCTGGAGTAGCAGGAGTAGGCACTCGTGGTGAGCATCAGCACCCGGCGGTGGCCGGCGTCGTACGCTTCCTGCAGGGTCTGGGGGATGTACGGCGCCCAGTTCCGGTTGCCCCACAGCACGGGCAGGTCGATGCCGCGGGCAGCCAGTTCGGCTTCCAGCGCTGCCTTGAGTTCCCGGTTCTGCTGGTTGATGGGGCTCACGCCGCCGTTGGCGCGGTAATGGTGCGAGACTTCCTCGAGCCGCTCGTCCGGGATCCCCCGGCCGCGCGTGACGTTGCGGAGGAACGGGATGACGTCCTCCTGGCCTTCCGGACCGCCGAAGGAGGCGAGCAGGACGGCGTCGTAATTCTTGGGGACCATGCGCCCGGCCTCGGTGACGGGGTTCACGGCGGTGGCAACTGTGGGGTCGAGCGGGTTCATGCGAGCACCTCTGCTACTTCTTCGGCGGTGATCCGGCGTCCGGTGTAGAACGGAACTTCCTCGCGGACATGGTTGCGGGCCTCCGTGGCGCGCAGGTGGCGCATCAGGTCCACGAGGTCCACCAGTTCGGGTGCCTCCAGGCCGAGGATCCATTCCCAGTCCCCCAGGGCGAAGGAGGAGACGGTGTTGGAGATGACCTGGGGGAAGTCCCTGCCCAGCAGGCCGTGGTCGCGGAGCATCTTGCCGCGCTCGGCCTCCGGCAGGATGTACCACTCGTAGGAGCGCACGAACGGGTAGACGCACAGCCACTCGGCCGGAGCGACGCCCCGCGAGTAGGCGGGCGTGTGGTTCTTGGCGAACTCCGCCTCGCGGTGGACGCCCATGGCGGACCACACGATCTCCGTGCCCGCGAAGAGGGGGCTGCGGCGGATGTCGCGGATGGCCTGCTGCAGCGCCTCGGGCTTGGGGCCGTGGAGCCACACCATGACGTCGGCGTCGGCGCGCATGGCCGAGACGTCGTAGCTGCCCCGGTGCGTGACGCCGGCCGCGGCGAGCCGCTCCAGCAGCGCTTCGAAGTCGGCGGCGGCATCGGCGCTGCGGACCACTGACTCCGACCGCTTGAATACCGTCCAGAGGGTAAAGAACTGCTCGGCTGATTCTTCGGTTTTAGTGACAGATTCGGCAGAAGTGTGGCTCATGGTTACAAGTTTGCCCCTTCGCTGCCCCCAAGGCGAAACCGAAGAGTTCTACAACTCGTAGAAGTGAGCAAAGTCACGTTTGCCTGCCGTGGAGGGCTTCCGGCGCCGCATCCTCAGGGGCGGCGCATGCGCAGGAAGACCAACCCGGCGGCGGCACCCACGCCAACCAGTCCGGCGCCCAACCACACCATGGCATCCGGCATGTCCGGCAGGGGGCCGGTGGAGGAAACGGCGCGGCCCGGGCCCGCGGGTGCAGCGGCAGCCTGCGGCACCCGGGTGGGCTGGGACTGGCGTGCATTGATGGACAGCGCGGTGGGCAGCGACGTGGGCAGGGTGGGAGAAGGCGCAACCGCTCCCCCACTCGCGGCCGGGCCGGCCGCATCTCCACCGGCCTCTCCACCGGTGGCGGTACCTGCCGCCCCGCCGGGGGCTGCTACGGCATCCTGTGAACCGGACGCCTGGCCTGCCGCTTCTGTTCCAGGCAAGGGAGGCGTCGGGGCCGGGGCGCCCCCCGCCGGGGAGGTACCGGCCGCGGGGGCAACCCCTGGCGCGGTGGCTGAGGTGGGCCCCGGCTGGGTGCCGGATCCTGGTCGGGTTGCCGTGGAGGATGCTCCGCCGGCCGGCGCCGCAGTCGAGGTGGTCGGGCCGCCGGTCACCAAAGGCGTTCCGGAGACTGTGGGCAGCGGGACGTCCGGAAGCGGCAGTCCCGTCATCGAAGCCTGCGCTGTGGCCTGTGCCGTCGCCGTCGTCGAACCGGGTGCGAGCGAAGCCTTCACGGCCGGCAGCAATGCTCCCGGCACGGCAGGGATGGCCGGAACCTTGCCACGAGGGGTGGCAGTTGAACCGTCGGCGGCCGTTCCGGCCAGGGACGCCTGCGCTGGGGAGTCTTGGGGAGGGGGAACCGCGTCGTCAGCCAAGGACGCCTGCACGCCGGTGGAAAGAACCAGTACCGCTCCGAACGCAGCGGCTGCAGTACCGCGTCGGAGTCCCCCATGGATACCGGTCCGGGACATGGAAAGCTCGGACCTGTGTTGAACCATAGTCATCGACCCTAACCAGAACGGATGGCCGATTGAAAACCGGGAAGGGCCGCGGGGCGTGCGGGTGGATACTGCCAAGAACCCGACGCGCCGGGCTGACCAGCACCGATGCCTAGGCGGCGGTTAATTGGCCGATTTGCTCACGTGTGTCGGCAACGACGGCGGCGAGGCCGTTTCCGGCCACCCAGCCGCCCACGATTGCCAGGCCACCGGCGGCGGTGCAGGCCTGGCGGATCTCTGCTGCCCGGGCGCGGTGCCCCACGGCTGCGAACGGCAGCGAGCCGCGCCATCGGACAACGTCCCATCCGCGCACGTCCCCGCCGGCGATCTGGACGCCCAGGAGAGCGGAAGCGTCCCGCAGGGCGGCTGCGAAGAGCTCGTCATCGGTATCCGGTCCGGCAGGCTGGTGCACCGAAGCGCCGTCCACCCGGCCGTAGGAAAGGCGCACCACGTGGCGTCCCTGGCCGGCAGCAGCCGCCAGCCAGTCCCATTTTCCCGTTGCATGCGTCAGCGCCTTTGCCTCGATGCCCGGCGTTTGCGGGGCCACCAGGATTCCTGTCCCCCGGGGCCGCCGGTCAAGGTCCGGTTTGTCCAGGACCACGGTGACCAGCTTGACGTCAGGTCCGGACGCAGGCTTCTTCCCTGCGATCAGCGGGACGGCATGTTCCAGCAGTCCGACGGCGGCCGGGCCATCCACGGCCACCACCAGCAGGGCGGTGCGGAAGGCTGCACCGCCGGCCTCCACCAGCCAGCCTTCAGGGGTGCGGGATACAGAGGTGGCAGCGGTGTTCGCCAGCAGGGCGACGCCCCGTCGCCTGAGATCTTCCACCAGTGCATCCACCAGGGTGTGCATGCCGCCTTCGAGGCCCGCGACTGCGGAACCGGCCTTGGCAGGTTTTCCTGCTTGGCCGGGCTGGAGTGGGGTGCCGGCGCCGGCTGCCCCGGAATTCTCACCGGCCCCGCGCCGCTGGGCCGAAACCGCGGCAGCGAGGGAACCGTGCCGGCGCAACCCTGCCCGCAGCCCTGGAGCCACCATGTCAACGTCGAGCAGCCCGGGATCTGCGGAGTGGACGCCGCCCACCACCGGCGAGACCAGGCGCTCCAGCACCCGCGAACCCATCCGGGCCCTGACCAGCGCGGAGACGCTGGTGACGCCCGCACCGGCGCCCACGGAAGCGGGCAGCAGCCTGTCCAGGGAGGCCCGCAGCGAGCCCAGGGTACCCAGGGTGCGCCGGACTTCAGGATCCCAGGGGTTGGCGGGGATGCCCAGGACGCCGGTCCTGGGAAGTTCGCGGGCACCATCCGGAAGCTGCACCCACGCACCTCCGGGGCGGGGCGGAACGATCCTTGCGCCCAGGCCAAGTTCTGCGCACAGCCGCGCGACGGCGTCGGACCGCGTGGCGAACGACTCGGCGCCACTGTCCAGCGTGAGGCCCGCTACCGTGTGGCTGCCCACGCAGCCGCCCCACGCCGGGCCCGCCTCCAGGACCGTCACCTCGTGGCCGGCCGCGGCGAGTTCCCGGGCGGACAGCAGCCCGGAGATTCCTCCGCCCACCACCAGTGCCGTGCCGGGCCTCGCCGCAGAACTGCCCATGTGGCTACTCCGGCGAGATGGAGTGGATGAGCTCCACCACCCGGGTCAGGACGTCCGGGTCGGTTTCGGGCGGCACTCCGTGTCCCAGGTTCAGGACGTGGCCGGGGGCGGCGGAGCCGGCGGCGATGACCTCGCGGACATGGGCCTCGAGGATGTCCCAAGGAGCCGCCAGCAGTGCGGGGTCGATGTTTCCCTGCAGCGGGACGGTTCCACCCAGCCGGCGGTTGGCCTCATCGAGCGGCAGCCGGTAGTCGACGCCCACCACATCCACACCCACGTCGCGCATGGCAACGAGAAGTTCGGAGGTGCCGGTGCCGAAGTGGATGAGCGGAGCCCCGAGGTGGCGGACATGGTCCAGGGCGCGGGCCGACGCCGGTGCAACGTACTTGGTGTAATCGGCCAGTCCCAGCGAACCCGCCCAGGAGTCAAAGAGCTGGGCGGCGGACGCGCCTGCCTCCAGCTGGGCCTGGAGGAACATGCCCGAGGCATCGGCAGCCCAGTTGGCCAGGGCGGTCCACGTCTCCGGATCCGCATGCATCATGGTCCGCGGGCCGAGGTGGTCACGGCTGGGTTTTCCTTCCACCATGTAGGCGGCCAGGGTGAACGGTGCGCCGGCAAACCCGATCAGCGGCGTCTTGCCCAGTTCGGCCACGGTCAGGCGGACGGCTTCGCGGATGGGTTCCAGGGCTTCCCAGGTGAGCTGGGGCAGGGCGGCAACGTCGGCCGCCGTACGCACCGGCATGTCAAGGACCGGGCCCACCCCGGGAACGATGTCCACGCCCACGCCGGCGAGCTTCAGCGGGATGACGATGTCCGAGAAGAAGATGCCCGCGTCCACATCGTGGCGGCGTACGGGCTGGAGCGTGATTTCGGAGGCCAGCTCCGGCCGGAGGCAGGAGTCCAGCATGGCGATGCCCTCGCGCACCTTAAGGTATTCCGGCAGCGACCGGCCCGCCTGCCGCATGAACCAGACGGGACGGCGGGACGGCTTGCCTCCGCGGTAGGCCGTGATCAGCGGTGAATCCGCTGTGCGGCCGTCCATCAGTGGATGGTCTGCGGCAAGGGCGCCGGCAGCGGAGACGGCAGGGCTAGGAGTCATGCTTTTGATTGTGCCGAAAAAGAGCTGCAAAAGATAACGACAACCTGTCGCTGGCAACGCGGGCCAGGGGGAGGTGGCGCGGATCACGGTGGAATGTGGCGGTTATCCTTTCCGGGGGTTGTTCTACCAGGCAACGAAAAAGCTATGATTGGTCTGCTGTGGTTCTTTTCTCATTGGTGGCTACACACGCCGACATCGACCTTGAAACCGTTGCTCAGTTGAGCAACGGTTCCTCCGGGATTGCCGCATCCGCGCTCACCGAATCCCCCGCCGTGGCAGGGGCAGTGGTGCTGGCCACCTGCAACCGCTACGAAATCTACGGCGAAGCTGCCAACCCCAACGACGTCGAAGCAGCCCGGGCGGCACTCGTGGCCCGGATCAGCGAGGCCAGCGGACTGGCCGAACCCCTCGTCTCACGTTCCTTCAGCACACGCACCGGACCCGAGGTGACCCAGCACCTGTTCGCCGTCAGCGCGGGACTGGACTCCGCCGTCGTGGGTGAACGCGAAATCGCCGGCCAGGTGCGGCGGGCACTGATTACCGCCCAGCACGACGGCACTGCCAGCGCCGGCCTCATCCGGCTTTTCCAGGCCGCCTCCAAGACAGCCAAGGATGTTGGCGCGCAGACGGCGCTCGGTTCCCGCGGCCTGTCCATCGTCTCGGTGGCACTGGACCTTGCCACCGATCTTTCCGAAAACCCGGACTGGACAACCAAGAAGGTTGTGCTGTTCGGGACCGGCGCCTACGCCGGGGCCACCATGGCACTGCTGCGTGAACGCGGCTGCACGGACATCTCCGTTTACTCCTCGTCCGGCCGGGCCGAAGGATTTGTCGCCTCGCGCGGCGGGACCGCCCTGGACGTGGACTCGCTGCGGTCCGCAGTGGCGGCTGCGGACGTCATGATCGGGTGCAGTGGGTCGGACACCCGGGTCGAAGCCGACGAGCTCGCCCAGGTGCGCGCCGATTCGCCGCAGCCCCTGATCGCCATCGACCTTGCCCTCACCCACGACTTCGACCCCGCCGTCGGCGAGCTGGACGGCGTGGAACTGCTCACCCTGGAATCAGTCCGCCTGGCCGCGCCGCAGGAACAGGCGGAATCGCTGGCCCAGGCCAGCGGCATCGTGAAGGGTGCCGCCAAGGCCTTCGAGCAGGAGCGTGAAGCCCGCTCCGTCGATTCAGCCATCGTTGCCCTGCGGCGCCACACCATGAACGTCCTGGACGCGGAGATGGAAAAGGTCCGTGCCCGCCACGGCTGCACCGCCGCCGCCGAGGAAGTCGAGTTCGCCCTCCGCCGCATGGTCAAGCAGCTGCTGCACGTACCCACGGTCCGCGCCCGCGAACTCGCTGCGAACGGCCAACAGGACGACTACGTTGCTGCGCTGGAGGCCCTGTACGGCATCACTGTCGAACAGCCCGCCACCGCCGCCCCTGCCGCCGTCGAGGCCGAATGCCCGGTGGACCACCAGGGCCGCGAAACCGCCTGACCACGCCCCATCACTACCTGCACTATTTACGGCAAGGCCCCATCACTTTCTTCTGGAAAGTGATGGGGCGTACTCCAAAAGGGCGCGGGAAGTGATGGAGCGTCCCGTCAGTAGAGGGGCTTCTGGGGTTCCACCTCACGCACCCAGGCCAGGATCCCGCCGTCAAGGTGGCTGACCCGCTGGTAGCCGGCCTGCCGTGCCGCTGCCAGCACGTTCGCGGACCGGGTGCCGGCCTTGCAGTGGAACACGATGTCCCGGTCCTGCGGAAGTTCGTCCCACGCCTCCCCGGCAAGGATCCGTCCCTGCGGGATCAGTTTGGCCCCGTCGATCCGGACAATGTCGTATTCCCCGGCCTCGCGGACATCTACCAGCTCGAAATCCTTGAGTCCGGCTTTCCGCGACGCCAGCATAGTGGCCAGCTGGGTGGCGGTGACCGTATGTTCCGTGTCCGCCTGCGAGGCGGGAGCAATGCCGCAGAAAGCCTCGTAGTCAGTGAGTTCGGTGATGGGTTCCGCCGCGGGGTCCTTCGACACCCGGATCTCCCGCCAGCTGCCGCCCAAGGCGTCAAAGAGGGCCACGCGGCCCAGCAGGGAACGCCCGACGCCGGTGATCAGCTTCACTGCCTCGGTCACCATGAGCGATCCCACGGCAGCGCAGAGCATGCCGAACACACCGCCCTCGCCGCACGACGGCACGGACCCCGCGGGGGGAGCCTCCGGATACAAGTCGCGGTAGGTGGGCCCGTGCTTCTCCCAGAACACGCTGACCTGGCCGTCGAACCGGAAGATGGAACCCCACACGTAAGGCTTGCCCAGGATGGCCGCGGCGTCGTTCACCAGATACCTGGTGGCGAAGTTGTCGGCCCCGTCAAGGATGAGGTCGTACCCCCGGAACAACTCCAGGGCGTTGGACGCGTCAAGGCGCAGGTTGTGCAGCCGGACATCCACCAGCGGATTCAGCTCCGCGATGGCATCGCGTGCCGACTCGATCTTGGGCCGGCCCACGTCGCTGACGCCGTGGATCACCTGCCGCTGCAGGTTGCTCAGGTCCACCACGTCGTCGTCGACGATTCCAATGGTTCCAACGCCTGCCGCGGCCAGGTACAGCAGGGCCGGGGCGCCCAGGCCGCCGGCACCGATCACCAGCACCTTGGCGTTCTTGAGCCGCCGCTGGCCCAGGGCACCGATCTCGGGAATGATCAGGTGCCGGGAGTACCGTTCAACCTCGGCAGGGGTGAGACCGGCGGCCGGTTCCACCAGCGGATCCAGGGAATGGGTTGAAACATTTGCGGTGAAAGACGAAGCCATACTTCAATGTATGCCCCGGGATACCGCCGGGTCATATTACCCCGCAGTAAAGTGAAGGTAACTGCAATGGAAAGAAGGACAACTGTGGTCCCTGAAGCACGGGCTGACCGCCCGCCCGCCGCCGAACCGCAAACTCCCTCCCGCCCCGCAGGCCATCGGTCCGCCCGGTTGCCCCGGGATGAGCGCCGCGCACAGCTGCTTGCCGCCGCCCAGGAGGTGTTCGTGGCCAACGGCTACCACGGCGCGGCCATGGATGAAATTGCAGAGACCGCCCATGTCAGCAAACCGGTGCTGTACCAGCACTTTCCGTCAAAGCGGGAACTCTACCTCGCACTGCTCGAGAGCCACCTTGCGTCCCTGACCGAGTTGATGCTGGGTGCCCTGAATTCCACCACGGACAACGATGAACGGGTCCAGGCCGTCATGCGCGCCTACTTCCATTTCATCGCCAGCGACGACCAGGCCCACCGCCTGGTGTTCGAGTCCGACCTGATCAACGACCCCGACGTCAGCTCCAGGCTGGAAACCTTCAACCGGACCTTCGCCGACGCCATCGCCAGGGTCATTGCCGAGGACACCAAGCTCCCCCACCTCGAGGCCGAACTCCTTGGCCGCGGACTGGCCGGAATGGCGCAGGTCAGCGCGCGGTACTGGCTGGAAACGGACGGCAACCTGGACCTCAACGTGGCCAGTGACCTCATCTACCGTTTAGCTTGGCGCGGAATCTCTCGCTTCCCCAAAGAGTCCTAGACTACAAATAAGACATCATCGACGAACTTCACAGGCTGGGAGGCCCCCTTGGAAATTAAGATCGGCGTTCAAAACGTTGGCCGCGAGATCGTGCTGGAATCGGACCAGGACGCGGAGACTGTGGCCAAGGTTGTTGGCGAAGCCATCACCGGAGGCAACGAACTTCGCCTGAAGGATGAAAAAGGACGCCTGATCATTGTTCCGGGCAACGCTCTTGCCTATGTGGAAATCGGTGCCGAAGAGGTTCGGCGCGTAGGTTTCGGCCAGTTCTAGTCCCCGGTTCCAAGGAGATCCATGCTTTCGCTGTCCATCGTGGTGCTGGCTACTGTCGCCGGCGGCTTCGTCGTCTGGGCCAATGACAAGCGGCACGCCAAGTACGGTGCGGCGCTTCCGGCCGGCGTCGCCGCGGGTGCTGCGGCGCTGGTGTGGATCATTCTGATGGCGGCCGGTTTCGGCTACCTGCCCGGGCTGACCTGGCTTCCCTGGGTCCTGCCCATCGTTCTGGGCATTGCTGCCGCCATCGCCGCCGTCGCCTATTTTGGCCGTACGCGGGCGCGCCATGATGCGGAACGGCTCACTGCGATCCTGCGGCGCTGAGCCGTCGCTGGCAGGCTCCCAGGCATATGGCTGTGGCCACCACCCAGGCGGGTGGTGGCCACAGCCCTTTAAGTGAATGGCCGATGCCTAGAGGAACTCGGCCCGGCCTTCCATGGCGGATGAGGCGAGGGCATGCTCCCGGCGCGGGATGCGCCCGGCCGCCCGGGCCATCCTGCCCGCGATCACCGCGTGCTTGAAGGCTTCTCCCATGAGCGTGGGGTTCTGGGCGCGGGTCACGGCCGTGGCCAGCAGCACGGCGTCGCAGCCCAGCTCCATGGCAAGGGAGGCGTCGGATGCCGTGCCGATGCCGGCATCCAGGACCACGGGCACGGAGGCCCGGGAAACGATGAGCTCAATGTTGTGCGGGTTCAGGATCCCCAGGCCGGTGCCGATCGGGGCACCCAGCGGCATGACGGCGGTGGCTCCAAGGTTCTCCAGCCGCAGGGCCAGCACAGGATCGTCGTTGGTGTAGGCGAAGACCTTGAAGCCGCGGTTGACCAGCTGCTCGGTGGCCTCGACCAGTTCCACGGCGTCCGGCAGTAGGGTTTGTTCATCGGCGATGACCTCCAGTTTCACCCAGTCTGTTTCCAGGGCCTCCCGGGCCAGTTCCGCGGTAAGGACCGCGTCCCTGGCCGTGAAGCAGCCGGCCGTATTGGGCAGGACCCGGATTCCATGATCCACCAGCAGCTGGAACAGCGAGCCGGTTTCAGCCGTGGAGTAGCGCCGCATGGCCACGGTGGTCAGTGCGGTGCCGGAGGCAAGGAGCGCCGCGCCCAGGCCATCGAGGCTGGGCGCTCCCCCGGTGCCCATGATGAGCCTGGAACCCAGCGCGACGCCGTCGATCACCAGGGCGTCGCCGGCACCGGCGTTTCCTGCAGGGTTGATGGTGCTGGTTTCGGTCATGGCGTCAGCCTCCCTGTACTGCTGTAACAAGTTCGATGTCGTCGCCGTCGGCGAGCGCGGTGGCGAACCATTGGCTGCGCGGCACCACCTGGGCATTGTGCGCGACGGCGACGCCGAGTTTCCCGCCGTCGGTCGCCTGTCCGTTGTCCGCCAGCGGGCGTCCGGTGACCTCGCTGACCAGCGTGGTGATCGAAGCTCCGTCGGCCACCGTGTGCGGGTTTCCGTTAAGGGTGATGTTCACGCAGTCTCCTTGATGTGGGGGCTTGTTGCTGCCGTTGCCGGCCTGGAAAACCGGTCCGGGCTGAAGGGACCCCAGCGGGGATCGGCCCTGCCGTCCAGCAGTTCCCTGCAGATGGCCGCCGCGGCGGGAGTGAGCAGGACTCCGTGCCGGAAGAACCCGGTGGCGATGATGAGTCCGGGGACGTGCCCGGCCTGTCCTCCCCCGGCGCCCGGAGCGGCCGGCACCCGGCCCAGGAGCGGCGCGTTGTCAGGGGTACCGGGGCGGGCGCGGGCGGTGCATTCCAGGAGTTCGAGTTCAGCGACGGCGGGCACCAGAGCCTGCGCATCCCGCAGCAGCTGGTAGACGCCGCCGGCACTCACGGCATCGGAGAGGGCATCCTCCCGCTGCGTGGCTCCGATCACCACGGTCCCGTCCTGCCTGGGAACGATGTACACGGGGATGCCGTGGACCAGGCCGCGCACCGTTGACGTCACCAAGGGCTGAAGGTGGCGGGGAACGGCAAGGCGCAGGATATCCCCGTGCACGGGCCGCAGCGGCAGCTCAAGGCCGTCCGGCAGGCCGTCAAGCGCCCCCGCCTGCAGGCCATTGGCCACCACGGTCTCCGTTGCCAGCACCGTGCCGCCGCCGGCCAGGCGGACCCCGGACACCGTTCCGCCCTCCCACAGCAGCCCGGCTGCCCGCTCCGGCACGGCAAAACCTTCCACTGCCCCGGCAACCGCCAGCTGGGGCTGCTCCTGCGCCGCGCCGGCCAGGGCCAGCCGCAAGGCGGCCACCAGGCGCCGGGGATCCACCTGGTGGTCCGCCGGGGTATCAAGTGCGCACGCAATGGCCGGGCTGAGCAGCGGCTCACGCTTCCGGGCCTCCCGCACGGTCAGGGGTTCCACCGCCAGCCCGTTGGCCTGCTGGACTGTGCGCAGGTCCATCAGCGCCCGGCGGTCGGCCGCGTCGGCACCCACGGCGAGGGTCGGCGTCGTCAGGTATCCGGAATCCGCGCCCGTTGCCCTGCCCAGCCCGGCGGCGAACCCGGGCCAGCGCGATGATGCGTCAAGCATCAGTTCCAGGAGCTCTTCCTCCTGGTAATGCAGTTCGCTGACGGGAGCCAGCATGCCGGCCGCCGCCCAGCTGGCGCCGGTACCGGGCGCGTCATCAATGAGGACCACCGAGCGCCCGGAACGCTGCGCCTCCCAGGCAATGCCGTGCCCCACCACTCCCCCGCCGATGACGGCAACGTCGGCCCGGAGGGTGGAGGGAATGGAGCTGCGGGCGGACCCGGGGTGATGGGTGAAGGGGGTACGCATGTGGGTTCCTTCCCTACGCCGGCATTAACCGGATCAGGTCAAGCGGTCGGCTCTGACGCCCTCTCAGCCCGGCGCTTTGTGACAGCCGCCGCGGGCTCCCGCAGTACCAGCCCAGTTTAGAGGAACTAGGCTTGCACGCATGAATGTGTCCACCCCATCCTTTCCCGCCGGCCACCACGCTCCAGCCACCGAAGTCGTCAATTCACGGGACAACGACGCCCTGAAGGCAGCCCGCCTGTACCTCTGCACCGATGCGCGCCGGGACCGCGGCGACTTCGCGGAGTTCGTTGACGCCGCGTTCGCCGGTGGCGTGGACATCATCCAGCTGCGCGACAAGACCATCGAGGCGGCCGAGGAACTGGACCTCCTGGCGGTGCTGAAGGAATCCGCGGTACGGCACGGAAAGCTGTGGGCGGTCAATGACCGTGCGGACATCGCCGTCCTCTCCGGGGCACCGGTGTTCCACATCGGCCAGAAGGACCTGCCGCTGGCGGCGGCGCGCACGCTGGTCAACGGCAACGCCGCCATCGGGCTCTCCAGCCACACCACCGGGCAGGTGGACGCCGCCCTGGCAGCAACTGCCGGACCAGCCGGGCTGGACTACTTCTGCGTGGGTCCGGTCTGGGCAACCCCCACCAAACCCGGCAGGTCCGCCGTGGGCACTGACCTGGTGAAGTATGCCGCCGAGGCCTCACGGCAGGCGGCGGACCCCGTGCCCTGGTTCGCCATTGGCGGCATTGACCACGGAAACGTCCACCAGGTGGCGGAAGCCGGTGCGCGCAGGATCGTGGTGGTGCGCGCCATCACCGAGGCCTCCGATCCCGCCGCCGCTGCCGCCTCCCTCCTCGACGCATTGGACGCCGCCGCCGCCTGATGCCATATCGGCGGACTTGGAGCTACGCTGACTTTTGTGTCACATCATCGGCTGGCTCCAAACGTCCATGACCACAGGAACGCTCTGGAAGAGGCGTTGGGCCTGCTGCGCACCGAACTTGAACTGCCGGGACCGTACCCGGCTGAGGCAGTGGCGGATGCCCGGGCCGCGGTGGCAGCGCTGAAGCTTCCGTCCTACGACCTGACCGCCGTCCAGTTCGTGACCATCGATCCGGCCTCCTCCACGGACCTGGACCAGGCGGTGTTCATCGAACCGGACGGGAACGGCTACCGGGTAATGTACGCGATCGCCGATGTGCCGGCGTTTGTTGCGCCGGGAGGTCCCCTGGACGCCGAGACCCGGCGCCGCGGCCAGACGTTCTACGCTCCGGACGGCCGGATTCCGCTGCACCCGGAAGTGATCAGCGAGGGGGCAGGAAGCCTGCTGCCGGGCCAGGATTGTTCGGCTTTCGTATGGGACTTCACGCTCGACGGCGACGCAACGGTTGTGTCGGTGGGCGTCAGGCGGGCGCGGGTCCGCAGCCGCGACAAGCTCAGCTACAAGGGTGCGCAGGAAGACCTCGACGCCGGGACGGCCTCGCCGGTGCTGCGGCTCCTCCGCGAGGTGGGCCTGAAGCGGGTGGCCCTGGAGCGGGAACGCGGCGGGGCCAGCCTCAACATGCCCGAGCAGGAAATTGTCCAGCTGCCCGACGGCGGCTACCGCATTGCTGCCGTACCGCAGCTTCCCGTGGAGGACTGGAACGCGCAGATTTCCCTGATGACCGGGATGGCCGCCGCGCAGCTCATGCTGGAGGGCAAGGTGGGAATCCTGCGCACCATGCCCGCCCCGGACGAACGGTCGCTGAAGCATTTCCGGCTGCAGACCGAGGTGCTGGGCAGGCCCTGGGACGGTGAAGTCAGCTACGGCGAATACCTGCGTTCCCTGGATCCCACCGATCCCCGCCAGCTGGCCATCATGCATTCCGCCGGCATGCTGTTCCGGGGCGCCTCCTATACCGCCTTTGACGGAACGGTCCCCGAGGACGGCGTGCAGTCTGCCATCGGCGCGGCCTATGCCCACACCACCGCGCCGCTCCGCCGCCTGGTGGACCGCTTTGTGCTGGTGATCTGCGAGGCCCTCAGCAATGGCGGGGATGTTCCGGACTGGGCGCGGGAAGCCCTGCCGCTCCTGCCGGGCATCATGGCCGGATCGGACCAGCTCGCGTCCAGGATGGAACGACTGGCCCTGGACACCGTTGAGGCCGCGCTGCTGCTGAACCACATCGGGCAGGAGTTCGATGCGATCGTGATTTCCGGCTCCCGGCCGCAAAACGGAAACGGGAATGGAAACGGGACCGGGACGGTGAAAAACGGCAACGGGAAGAACGGAAACGGCAGCGGAAGTTCGGGCATTATCCAGATTGCCGAGCCCGCGGTCACTGCCCGGTGCGCCGGCGAGCTGGAGTCGGGTACCAAGGTCCGGGTCCGGTTGGTTTCCTCGGACATCACCACCCGCGAGATCCATTTCGAGCTGATCCCGTAAGCGGCGGCGGCCGCGGCAGGCGGGCCGAAACGTGTTTCTGCGACGTTGCAGCTAGACTGAGAGGGTAGAAATGGATGCCCGGTCGTTGATTTCCTTGATTTGAAACCAACAAGCCCGCCCCTACGCGATCTTGAGATTTGCCCGTTGGTCACCAGTGCCAGCATTAGATAGCCCGCGATCGGCTTCCACTGGAATCGCTTGCGCGCCTGAGCGTGCTCCGGAACGGCCAGTCCTGGCCGGCCCGTTGAGCAGGCAGCGCCATTGCCCAAATGAATAAGGAAACTCCCCCGTGAGTGAATTGCATACCCACCAGCTCCTGAGCGATGAGACCGGCACGGAAACCATCGAGCCGGAAGAAACCATCATCTCGGACGAGACCCCGCACGAGATCGCGGAAAAATCCTTTGCCGACTACAACGTCCGCGAGGACATCGTGGAATCCCTGGCTGACGCCGGGATCACCCACCCGTTCCCCATCCAGGCCATGACCCTTCCGGTGGCGCTGGGCGGCCACGACATCATCGGCCAGGCCAAGACAGGCACCGGCAAGACCCTGGGCTTCGGCATCCCCGCCCTGCAGCGGGTCATCGGGCAGGACGACCCCGGCTACGCCAAGCTGGCCGTCCCGGGAGCCCCGCAGGCCCTGGTCATCGTCCCCACCCGCGAACTGGCGGTGCAGGTGGCCGGTGACCTGGTGACCGCTTCCCGGAAGCGCAACGCGAGGATCGCCACCATTTACGGCGGCCGCGCCTACGAGCCCCAGGTGGAGGCCCTCAAGCAGGGCGTCGAGGTTGTGGTGGGTACCCCCGGCCGGCTGATCGACCTTTTCAAGCAAAAGCACCTGAGCCTGAAGAACGTCAAGATCGTGGTGCTGGACGAAGCTGACGAGATGCTGGACCTTGGCTTCCTGCCGGATGTCGAGACCCTCATCGCGGCAACTCCCGCAGTTCGCCAGACGCTCCTGTTCTCCGCCACCATGCCCGGTCCGGTCATCGCCATGGCCCGCCGCTACATGACCCAGCCCACGCACATCCGCGCCGCGGACCCTGAGGACGAGGGCCTTACCAAGCGCGATATCCGCCAGCTGATCTACCGTGCGCACAGCATGGACAAGATCGAAGTGGTGGCACGCATCCTGCAGGCCCGCGGCCGCGGACGGACCATCATCTTCACCAAGACCAAGCGCACCGCCGCAAAGGTGGCCGAGGAACTGGTGGACCGCGGCTTCGCTGCCGCTGCCATCCACGGTGACCTGGGGCAGGGCGCCCGTGAACAGGCACTGCGGGCATTCCGCAACAACAAGGTGGACGTCCTGGTGGCAACCGATGTCGCGGCGCGCGGCATCGACGTCGAGGACGTCACCCACGTGATCAACTACCAGTGCGTGGAAGACGAAAAGATCTACCTGCACCGGGTGGGCCGCACCGGCCGCGCGGGCAACAAGGGCACCGCTGTCACGTTCGTGGACTGGGACGATGTTCCCCGCTGGGTGCTGATCAACAAGGCGCTGGGCCTCAACGTGCCCGAACCTGTCGAAACCTACTCCTCCTCGCCGCACCTCTTCGCGGACCTCGACATCCCCGTGGGGACCAAGGGCCGGCTGCCGCGTGACAAGCGGACCCTGGCTGGCGTCGACGCCGAGGTGCTTGAGGACCTGGGCGAAACCGGCAAGAAGAACAGCCGCAGCGGCAGCCGCGACGGCGGCCGGTCCCGGGAACGGGACGGCCGTGGGCGGGAAAGCCGCACTGGCAGCCGCGAAGGTTCCCGCAGCGAAGGAAGCCGCAGCGGCGGCGACACCGCGCGCAGCGGCGAGCGCCGCCGTCGGACGCCGGACTCCGCCGCCGCTCCCGCGGCCGAGGCTGCCGCACCCGCAACGGGCGGCGAACAGCCTTCACGCACCCGCAGGCCCCGGACCCGCACCCGCCGCCGCAACGGCGAAGTGGTGGCAGGCGCCGACACGGGCACGCAGCCTGGCACGTCAGAGGGCTAACTGCCCCGATGACTGACACTGTTTGGGCGCCGGACGGCGGCAGCCTGGTGGTACACGCTGACAACGCGGAGTACCTCCCCACGCTGCCGGACGGCGCCTTCACACTGATTTACGTGGACCCGCCCTTCAACACGGGCAGGCCGCAGCTGCGCCAGGAAACCAGGATGGTGGTTAACGCCGGCGGCAGCGGGGACCGCGTGGGCTTCAAGGGCCGCTCCTACGACACCATCAAGGGCGCCCTGCACCGCTACGATGACGCGTTCAGCGACTACTGGTCCTTCCTGGAACCCCGGCTGGTGGAGGCATGGCGCCTGCTGGCCGACGACGGAACCCTCTACCTGCACCTGGACTACCGCGAGGTGCACTACGCCAAAGTGATGCTTGATGCGATCTTTGGCCGCGAATGCTTCCTGAACGAGATCATCTGGGCCTACGACTACGGCGCGCGGGCCAAAAACCGGTGGCCCACCAAGCACGACAACATCCTGGTGTACGTCAAGAACCCGGCGAAGTACCACTTCGACAGCGCCGAGGTGGACCGCGAGCCGTACATGGCGCCTGGATTGGTAACGCCTGCCAAGCGCGAGCTGGGAAAGCTGCCCACCGACGTCTGGTGGCACACCATCGTCTCACCCACCGGCAAGGAGAAGACCGGTTACCCCACGCAGAAGCCGGAGGGCCTGGTCAGGCGGGTGGTGGCCGCCTCGAGCCGGCCCGGTGACTGGTGCCTGGACTTCTTCGCCGGCTCCGGAACGCTGGGGGCCGTTGCCGCCAAGCTTGGCCGGAAGTTCGTGTGCGTGGACCAGAATCAGCCCGCCATTGACATCATGGCCAAGCGGCTGGGCGCGCACGCCACCCTTGCCTCGTTCCAGCCCAGCTAGGGCCGGACGACGGCGGCTCCCGTGCCGAGTGCCTCGATCCGCGCGAGCATGTCGGGTGCCGTGAGGTTTTCGCCGAGCAGGTTGGGCTTGCCGGTGCCGTGGTAGTCGGAGGAACCGGTAATCAGCAGGCCGTGTTTGGCCGCGAGCCTGCGCAGGAAGTCCCGGCCCTCTTCCGGGTTGTCCCGGTGGTCGATCTCCAGGCCGGCCAGCCCGGCGTCGATCATGTCGCGGTAGGTCCGCTCCCCCACGATCCGTCCCCGTGCGGACGCCACAGGGTGGGCGAACACGGGCACGCCGCCGGCGGCACGGACAAGTTCGACGGCGGTGGCCGGGTCCGGAGCATAGTGCGGGATGAAGTACCGGGACCGGGAGGTGAGGATGGAGGCGAAGGCTTCCGAACGGTCCTCCACCACGCCCGCCGCGACGAGGGCGTCTGCGATGTGCGGCCGTCCGAGGGTGGCGCCGGGTGCCACGTGGTGGATCACGTCATCCCACGTCAGCGGGTAGTCCTCCGCCAGGATGGTGACCATCCGTTCGGCCCTGGTGAGGCGGGAATCCTTGGCCTTGGTGATTTCCTCCAGGAGGCCGGGATGGGTGGGATCATGCAGATAGCTCAGCAGGTGGACGCTGATGCCCTCCTCCGTCCGGCATGAAACCTCCATGCCCGGTACCAGTGCCACCCCGCAGGTTGCTGCGGCCGCTGCCGCCTCCGCCCAGCCTGCCGTGGAGTCGTGGTCGGTCAGGGCCACCACATCAAGGCCGGCACGCGCGGCGGACGCCATGACATCGGCGGGCGTTTCGGTACCGTCGGAAACATTGGAGTGGGCATGCAGGTCAATCCTCACTGGTCCAGCGTAGTGGACCACGGCCCCGGGACCCGGCTGTCCTGTTCGCTTAGCCGGGATGCTGGTGAGACGATGGTGCCGTGAACGATGCCGAAAACACCCAGAACTCTGCTTCCCAGCCGTTGGAGGAGCGCGTCAACAACCGCTCGCAGCGGCCCAGTTCCAACGCTTTCAAGGCCTTCATGGCCAGCAACTGGGCGCCGTCCAGCCAGGAGCTTCCGCAGCGGGACGCCGTCGCCGGATACGCCGCTGCCCGGCGCAAGGCGATCTCCGCCCTGTTCAACGGCGAACGCCTGATCATCCCCGCGGGGCCCCTGAAAGTCCGTTCCAACGACTGCGACTACCGCTTCCGCCCGCACTCCGGCTTCGCCCACCTGACCGGGCTGGGCCTGGACCACGAACCGGATGCCGTCCTGATCCTGGAACCCGTGGCAGAAGGAACGGGCGACGACGGCGGGAACCACCGCGCGACGCTGTACTTCCGGCCGCTGGCCGGCAGGGACACCGAACAGTTCTACGCCGATTCCCGCTCCGGCGAGTTCTGGATTGGGGCCCGCCCCACCCTGGAGGAATTCGAGGCCCGCCTGGGACTGGCCACCGCGCACATCGACCAACTGGAAACGGCCATCACCAAGGATGTGGGCGCCCCGGAGATCGGCGGAATCTCCATCCGCCTGGTCCGCAAAGTGGACGAGAACATTGACGCACTGGTGGACACGGCCCGGTACAACACGGCCAGGGACCCTGAGAACCTGGACCTTGGCGTCCTTGATGCCCTGGACGAAAAGCTCAGTGAGGCCCTTTCCGAACTGCGCCTGCTCAAGGATGAGTGGGAAATCGAGGAAATGAAGATCGCGGTGGCGGCCACCGTCGAAGGCTTCGAAGAAGTGGTCAAGGCACTTCCGCGGGCACTGACGCATGCCCGCGGCGAGCGGGTGGTGGAGGGAGCCTTCTTCGCCCGCGCCCGCGAAGTGGGCAACGAACTGGGTTACGACACCATCGCAGCATCCGGCAACAACGCCACCGTGCTGCACTGGACCCGCAACACCGGACGCATCCACGCCGGCGAGCTCCTGCTCCTGGACGCCGGTGTCGAGGCCGACTCGCTCTACACTGCAGACATCACCCGGACGCTTCCGGCCAGCGGCTCCTTCAGCGACATCCAGCGCAAGGTCTACCAGGCAGTCCTTGATGCTGCCGACGCCGGGTTCGCCGCTGCCCGGCCGGGAACCAAGTTCCGTGACATCCACACCGCCGCCACCACCGTGCTGGCAGAACGCCTGGCCGAATGGGACATCCTGCCGGTCAGCGTGGAGGAGGCCATCAGCCCCGAGGGGCAGCAGCACCGCCGGTGGATGCCGCACGGCACCAGCCACCACCTGGGACTGGACGTGCACGACTGCGCGCAGGCCAAACGCGAACTCTACCTGGACGGCATCCTCACCGAAGGCATGGTCTTCACCATCGAACCGGGCCTGTACTTCAAGAAGGAAGACCTGGCGATTCCCGAGGAATACCGCGGCATCGGCATCAGGATCGAGGACGACATCCTCATGACCGCTGACGGCCCCGTGAACCTCAGTGCCGCCCTGCCGCGGAAACCGGAAGACGTGGAGGACTGGATGGCCGGCATCTACCGAACCGAAGAAGCCTGACCCCGGCCGGAAACAGCAAAGAGCGGGGCCGCCGGATTCGTTCCGGCGGCCCCGCTCTTTGCGTTGGCGCTCCCAGGTTTCCTTGGCTTTCAGGTTTCCTTGGCTTTCAGGCTTCCTGGACCTTGGCTGCTCCGGCCGTCCTACTCCCGGTGGTCGCCGTGGTGCTGGTCCCCGTCTTGGCCATGCCGGGCGTCAGGTTGGTGTTCCGCGTTCTGTCCTGGCGCAGGCTGTCGGGGATCTGGCTGTCCTGGCTCTGGCTGTCCTGGCCCTGGCTGTCCGGCGCCGGGACCCTGCGGCAGGCGCACGCCGTACTGCGGGCGGCCATCCGGCAGGTCCGGGTAGCGGACGGCCCGGACCGGGCTTGCCGGCTGCGCCGGCTGGTGCTGGCCGCCGTCGTATTGCTGCCCGCCGTGCTGCTGCCCACTGTGCTGCTGGCCGGCGTCGCCTGCGTAGCCACTTCCGTCCTGGGCTGATCCATCCTCGGCGGCTGTGCCGGCGGACCGCTGGCCGTAGGGATCGTTCCATCCGGCGGGACGGGCAGGGCCCTGCTGCTGCCCCGGCTGCTGCTGGTGCTGGTACGGCTGGTTGTAGTAGTCGTGCTGTGTGTACGGCCGCTGGCCCGCTGCCGCGTCCGAACGCGTCATGGGCAGCTGCTGCAGCAGGCGCCGCGCCTCGTGGGCGGCCTCCGGCGCAACGATCACGTCATAGCTCGTTGCCACCACCTGGCTGGTGGACGTGAAGTCCCGCTTGCCGCGCTGCATGGCGTACGTGACGATGCCGAAGAGCATGAAGAACGCCGCACCCATCAGCACCGACGTCATGATCGAGAAGTAGCCGGGCGAGGGTGCGAAGAAGGACAGCATGACGCCGACGAACAGGCCGAACCACATGCCGCTCAACGCCCCCGACAGCGCCACCCGGGGGTAGCTGAGACGCCCGGTGACCCGCTCCACCATCTTCAGTTCATTGCCCACGATGGAGACCATCTGGACCGGGAACTGCTGGTCCGCCAGGTAGTCAACCGCTTTTTGGGCGTCGAGGTAGGAAGTGTAGGAGCCAACGGTGTCGCCGGTGGGAACAGCCCGGGCATCGTCCGGTCCGTTCGCGGCGCCGGCCCTGGGAGGACCAAAAATGTTCGACATAACCCCATTCTTGCCCATCAAGGTGGGTGCTGCCTGTAAATTCAGCTAAAAGAGAGCAGACTCGGTAGCCTGTAGTGGTGAGCACAACACCTACTCGCGTCTTCGTGGCGCGCCTCCTGGGCCTCGATGTCTTCGACCCGCTGGGCGACCGGCTGGGCCGGCTGCGCGATGTTGTTGTGCTGTCCCGCGGAACCCAGGGAGCCCCCCACGTGGTGGGCATCGTGGTGGAAGTACCGGGAAAGAAGCGCGTCTTCGTGCCCATGACGCGCATTACCTCGATCGACCAGACCCAGATCATCTGCACGGGCCTGGTCAACCTGCGCCGGTTTGAACAGCGCGGAGCCGAAACGCTGGTGGTGGCGGAGATGTTCGACCGCAGGGTCACCCTCCGTGACGGCAGCGGGGACGCCACCATCGAGGACATCGCCATCGACCAGCACCGGTCCCGCGACTGGTTCGTCAGCAAGCTTTTTGTCCGGCGCGGCCACTCACTGTCCCCCTTGAGCCGGCTGCGCCGCAACGAAACACTGATCATTGACTGGGCGGACGCCCAGCAGGGGCCACGCACCGAGCCGCAGGCAGCCACACAGTTCGTGGCCAACCACGAGGACCTCAAGCCCGCTGACTTCGCCGAGGCACTGCAGGAGATGAGCGACAAGCGCCGGTTCGAAGTGGCCAGCGAACTGCAGGACGAGCGGCTGGCCGACGTCCTCCAGGAGCTTCCCGAGGACGACCAGGTGGAAATCCTCTCCGCGCTGGATGTCCAGCGCGCCGCCGACGTCCTCGAGGAGATGGACCCCGACGACGCCGCCGACCTCCTCGGCGAACTCCCCTCCGCCCAGGCAGAGGAACTCCTCCAGCTGATGGAACCCGAAGGCGCGGAGGACGTCCGCCGCCTGCTTGAATACGACGAGGACACCGCCGGCGGCCTGATGACTCCGGTACCGGTCATCCTGCCGCCGGAGGCCACGGTTGCCGAAGCCCTGGCCCACGTCCGGCGGGAGGAGCTCTCCCCTGCGCTGGCGTCGTCGATCTTTATTGCCCGGCCGCCGCTGGAAACCCCAACCGGCCGCTTCCTGGGTGTGGTGCACATCCAGCAGCTGCTGCGCTTCCCGCCGTTCGAGGCTCTGGGAAACCTGGTGGACAAGAACCTCGAGCCGTTGTCCGACCAGGCCCACATCAGCGAAGTGGCACGGACCCTGGCCACCTACAACCTCAACTCCCTCCCGGTGGTCAACGACGCCGGCCGGCTTGTGGGGGCGGTGACTGTTGATGACGTATTGGATCACTTGTTGCCGGACGACTGGCGCGCCCATGATGGCGAAGCCCCGATAAGAAAGCTCGGTGGCCGCATTGGCTGATAACAGCGCCCCGAAGAACCCCAGCCAGCGGAACCTGGCCAACGCGGAATCAAAAGGCAGTCTCGATACTCCCTTGAGCGCGCGGCAGCGGATCCTGCCCAAGTTCTCCCCGGATCCGGACGCATTCGGCCACGCCACCGAGGGCTTTGCCCGGTTCATGGGCACCCCGCAGTTCCTGGTCTACATGACGGTGTTCTGTATTTTCTGGCTGGGCTGGAACACGTGGGCGCCCGTCGAGTGGCAGTTCGATTCAAGGGACCTTGGATTCACCCTGCTGACCCTGATGCTGTCGCTGCAGGCTTCCTACGCCGCGCCCCTGCTGCTGCTGGCGCAGAACCGGCAGGATGACCGCGACCGCGTCTCGGTGCAGCAGGACCGCCAGCGCGCCGAACGCAACCTGTCCGACACCGAGTACCTGACCCGGGAACTGGCCTCCCTGCGGATCGCCCTGCGCGAGGTAGCCACCCGCGACTACGTCCGCGCCGAGCTGCGGTCACTCCTTGAAGACCTGCTGGAAGCCCAGGAGGAACTGCGGACCCACGATGACACGGGCCCCGGTTCGCACGAATCCCCACGGGACAAGGTCAAGGACAAGCTGCGCGAACAGCGGGACCGGCAACGCAGCCCGCGCACCCAGCAGATCCCCCGGGTGAAACCGGGCCACTCTGCCCAATGACCGCCAGGCCGCCCTCCGGCAGGCCCGCCGCCGCATCCGTACGAAAGCCGAGGCTCCTCCCATGAGCGCCCCCATCGATCCCGCTGACTCCACCCAACCGGCACTGGCACAGGCCGTCAACAGCGCCCTCGCCACCGTGATCGATCCCGAACTCCGGCGCCCCATCACCGAACTGGGCATGGTGGACTCCGTCCAGGTTTCCGACGACGGCAAGGTGAGCGTGGCGGTCCTGCTCACCATTGCCGGCTGCCCGCTGCGGGACACCATCACCGCCGATGCGCAAAAGGCCCTTTTCGCAGTCCCCGGCGTCACCGCCGTCGACGTCGAGCTCAAGGTGATGGACCAGGCCCAGCGCGATGCCCTCAAGGAGAAGCTGCGCGGCGCCGGCGGCCAGCGCAAAATCCCCTTCAATGAGCCCGATTCCCTCACCAGGGTCTACGCCGTGGCCAGCGGCAAGGGCGGAGTGGGCAAGTCCTCGGTCACCGTCAACCTGGCCACGGCCCTGGCTGCCCAAGGCCTGCGTGTGGGCATCGTGGATGCAGACGTCTACGGCTTCTCCGTCCCTGCGCTGATGGGCATCACCCAGAAACCCACCCAGGTGGACGACATGATCCTGCCCCCGGTTGCGTACGGCGTGAAGGTGATCTCCATTGGCATGTTCGTCACCGGCAACCAGCCGGTTGCCTGGCGGGGACCCATGCTGCACCGGGCCCTGGAACAGTTCCTCACCGACGTCTACTTCGGCGACCTGGACGCCCTGTTCCTGGATCTCCCGCCGGGTACGGGTGACATCGCCATTTCCGTGGCCCAACTCCTGCCCAAGGCCGAAATCCTGGTGGTCACCACGCCCCAGGCGGCGGCGGCGGACGTTGCCGAACGCGCTGGCGCCATCGCCACCCAGACGGGTCAGAAGATCGCGGGCGTCATCGAGAACATGTCCTACCTGGAGATGCCCGACGGCGGCCGGATGGAACTGTTTGGAAGCGGCGGCGGGGCGGTCCTCACCGAACGCCTCAGCGCCACGGTCGGGGCGGAGGTACCGTTGCTGGGCCAGATTCCCCTGGACATCCAGCTGCGCGAAGGCGGGGACTCGGGGGTTCCGATCGTGCTGGGCCAACCTGCTTCGCCGGGCGCTGTGGCGCTGGCCGGCATCGCAGGGCAGTTGGCCGCAAAACCCCGTGGCCTTGCAGGGATGAAGCTGGGACTGCAGCCGCGCTGACCGGGCCGGAACTGGCGGGGCGCGAAAACCCTAGGTGGCTTCGGTGTCGAAAGGGGCTGCATCGCCAGGGGCCAGCCTCTGCACGACTCTTTCAGGCCGCTGCGGGGCTGCATCCGCCACGGCCGCGGCGCCGGAAACTGCTGCCACGGCGGCCGGAGCATTTGCGCTGACGGGCTTGGTGTCGTCGTCGAGCAGTGCTTCCTTGATGATGCGGCGGGGGTCGTACTGGCGGGGGTCGTACTTCTTCCAGTCGACATCGTCAATGTCGATGCCCACTTCTTCCTTGATTTGTTCACGCGCCCCGGAAGCCATGCGGCGGAGTTCCTTGACCAGGTTTGCCAGCTTCTGGGTATATTCCGGCAGCCGCTGGGGGCCGATCACCAGCACGCCGATGATCAGCAGAAGGATGAACTCCGGGCCGTTGATTCCAAACACTTTAGGAAGATTACCCTCTCCGGGCTGCGAGTGACGATTCCCGTCCGGCGGACGGGATAACAGTCTGCATTACTGGGTGAACAGGGCAGCTATCTTGTTGATCCCGCGCTCCAGCCGCGACTCCAGGGGCTCCGGTGCCGGCGTCACTGTGGTGTCGGGCACGGCGGCGGCAACCCCTTCCGCCGCGGTATCGGCGTACTGCTTGAGCATGGGCAGGGCATCATCTGCCTGCTCGGGGGGCAGATCGGAGCGGTAAGTGATGGTGAGGCCGGCGGCCCGGTAGGTGGCGGACCAGGGAGAGGTGCTCGAAACCTGCATTGGACCACCTTGGCCGGCGGAGCCCTCCCCCGCCGGGGCGCCCGGAGCCGGTGTCGCGTTGCCGGCCGGTTGATGATCAACCGGGTGCTGTTCCGTGACGGTGGCGTGATGGGTACCGTCGGTGAGCCGCAGCTCCACTGCAGGTTGCCCGTCAACCACCAGCGCCCTGGCCGCTTCCACATGGAATCCCATGGCCTGCAGTTCGGGGCAGGCCCACCCCTCGGAACGCAACGTGGCCAGCTGCGCGGCGGTCAAGGTCCGGCCGTCCGCAGGGGTCTGGGACGAGACGTGCGAAAAGGCTGCTTCGGTCCCCGCCCGTTCCCCGGCCGCAGGGTCTCCCGCTGCCGTGAAGGCCCCTACGGCCAGCACTCCGGCCGCTGCCATGGTTCCGCCCGCGGTGAATGCAAGTGCCCGGGCGGCCACACGGGAGGTCCCGCCCTGATGGGCAGGGGCGGGCGGCTGGGCTGCCAATTCGTGGGTGCGGGTCAGCAGCCGCGCCGTCAGGTCCTGGCTGGCGGGCGGAATGGGAGCATCGCGCAGACGCTCCAGGTACTGCCGTTCCCGGCGCACGGCCGCAGCACACTCCTGGCAGGCCTCAAGGTGGCTGCCGCTGCGCTGATGCCTGCCGCCGAAAGGAAACTGGGACTTCATGTGCCGTTCAGAGGATGCCGGCGATGCGTGGCATCGCAAGCTTGCGGCGGGACTGCTGCGGGCGGGGGTCGCGGTGGGCCAGCTTTTCACGGAGCATGGTCCTGCCGCGGTGGATGCGTGAGCGGACGGTGCCCAGCTTCACGCCCAGGGCCTCGGCGACTTCGTCGTAGGACAGCCCCTCGAGGTCGCACAGGACCACGGCGGCACGGAAGTCCGGCGGCAGTTCCTCCAGCGCCGCCTGTACGTCCAGGTCCAGGTTGTTCAGCTCGAAGCTCTGCTCCGGCCCCGGCTCACGGCCGGGCAGCCGGGACTCGGCGTCCTCCGCGAGGGCGTCGAAACGGATGCGGGTCCTGCGCCGGGCCTGGTCAAGGAACAGGTTGGTGGTGATGCGGTGCAGCCAGCCATCGAGTGTTCCTGGCTTGAAGTTCTCCAGCGACCGGAAGACGCGGACAAACACCTCCTGGGTGAGGTCCTCGGCGTCGTACTTGTTTCCGGTCAGGCGGTACGCCAGCCGGTACACCTTTGCGGAATGGTTGGTGACCACTTCTTCCCAGGTGGGACGGACCCACTCATCGTCGGGATTGTTTACTGCAGGGACAGGTGCCACAACTGAAGATGACATCGTCCACTCCCCTCGTGAAATGCTAACGCCCGGATACTGTTGACATCTCTGATTCGGCGCCGGTCACCTTTTGGATGAGCGGATATCAATCATGTCAAACTTGGCTGGGAATTTCCTGACCATTGGCAAACTTCAGCCTTCGGCGCAACGGCCGCTTTCCCGGCCGGCCGGCCCGAACACAGTAGGCTTGAGGAGACATTCCCCCCTTACGCCCAGAAAGCGATAATTCATGAGCGCCGACAAATCCAGCAGCTGGTCCTATGCAGAAGATCTGCCCGCTGAGGATGAGGTTATGCTTCGGGCCCGGGAACGTTCATTTGAATTGGGAGTAAGCGCCATCAGCCCCGGCGTGGGGGCCGTCCTGACGGTGCTGGCCGCCGCCTCCAAAGCCCAGACCGCCGTCGAGATCGGCACCGGCGCCGGCGTCTCCGGCGTCTGCCTGCTGCGGGGCCTGGGACCGCACGCAGTCCTGACCACCATCGACGTGGATGTGGAGCACCTGAGGGCCGCCCGCGAAGCGTTTGCGGAGGCCGGCAGTCCCGCCAACCGCACCCGCACCATTTCCGGCCGTGCGGGCGACGTCCTGCCACGGCTGACCGATGGCGCCTACGACCTCGTCTTCATCGACGCGGACAAGCCGGGCCTTCCGGGCTATGTGGAGCAGGCCATCCGGCTGCTGAAGCCCGCGGGGCTGCTGGTCATCAATGACGCGCTGGACAAGGACAAGGTTGCCAACCCGGCGGGCCGGGAGGCCACCACGGTGGTCCTGCGGCAGGTGGGCAGGGCAATCCGCGACGACGACAGGCTGGCGTCGGCAATGCTCCCCACCGGCGATGGTCTGCTGGTGGCAGTCAAGAAGTAAGCCTCCCAAAAAAGGACAGGGTGCGCAGCCCGCGGGCCGCGCACCCTGTCCGGTACGACTATTCGGTAACGCCTACCAGGCATTCCTTGAGGTTGGCTGCCTCGGCAGCGTTCAGTTCGACCACCAGGCGTCCGCCGCCTTCGAGCGGGACGCGCATGATCAGGCTGCGGCCCTCCTTGGTGACTTCCATTGGGCCGTCGCCGGTGCGTGGTTTCATAGCCGCCATGAGGAATTCCCCTCCATTTTGTCCCAGGACTGATCAGCCCGGGCGGGCTGTGTCCGCATGTCGATCAGGCCGCTATGGCGGGGTGGTGGTGCCACCGCCAAGGCTGCGCGTTTTCTGAATGCTTTTGTCCTTGCTTACCTATCATTATCGCGGAATTACCCGTACGTAGCTAATCGATGGACATTTTCCGGCAACTGTTATTTCCCGGCTGACCTGCGCGGAAGCCTGATTTGTCAGGGCGGATAATCCCCTCCGCCGGGAAGCTGCGCCCAGGCCCAGAGCCAGACGATCCAGACCATCTGAAGCAGCAGGAACATCACCACCACCGTGCCCCGGTAAGCCCTGGAACGGGACAGGAACGCCGCCCCCAGGGCCAGTGGAAACAGCGGCAGCAGCATCCTGAAGGTGCTGGTTTGCGGATGGAGGAACATCAGCAGGTAACCCATGTAGCAGGCGCACCAAAGCCGCAGTTCGACGCCGAGCCGCACCACCGGGGGAAGGAACAGCATGGCAATGAACAGTGCCACGAAAACCACGGGGGCCAGAAGGCCCAGCACGGGGCCGAAGAGTTCGACGCCGGTGTCGAACCACGGCTGGAAGGGGACCAGGTCCTGGCCCCGCCACACCGTCTCGGTTTTGGTATAGGCCTGCGGGTCGCCCGTCGCTGCCCAGGCGGCGGCGGGCCAGGCCAGCGCGGAAACGCCTGCGACGGCGGTGAGCCCTGTCAGTGCCGCCAGGTCCCGGAGGGAATGGGCTGCTTCATCCGCGCCGCGCTGCCGCCCCTTCCGGATGTGCGCGGCGGCGCGGAAGACCAGCAGCAGCCCCGCCATGGCGGCGAAGGGGACGCCCACCGGCCGGGACAGGCACAGCAGGAACACCACGGGGATGGCCCAGAGGTACTGCCGGCGTACTACCAACAGCAGGGCCGCGGCCAGCAGCAGGAGTGACAGCGGCTCGGCATACGGGACCTGCAGCACGGCGGAGACGGGAAAAGTCGAAAAGAACGCTACCCCCCACATGGCCGGCACGTGTGCGGCCTTCTGCCGGAAGAGCGTGTAGACCACCAGGGCGGCCGCCCAGCCGGCCAGCATGGCGATGAGGGTCAGCGAGGCGGCAGGGTTCAAGCCGGTGAGGCGGCTAAGTCCACCGGCCAGTGCAGGATAGAGCGGGTAGAAAGCCCACGTATTTTCCTGCACATTGCCGGCGGCATCCGTGGGAAGGATTGACGGGTAGCCGTTGGCGATGACCTGGGCGTACCAGCGGGCGTCCCAGATGTTGATGAAGTTCCAGTAATCCGGCTTGGGCGGGAACCAGGGGTTGACGCCCTGGTGGAGCGCCGCGGCCATGAAGATGCAGGCCGAAACGAGGCGTGCGGCGGCATACAGGCCGGTGACCTGGAGCCACCACGGCCAGTTGCGGACGGCTGAGGCCAGGCGCCGGGCCAGGGTGCCGGCAGAGGGCGGAGCGTTGCGGGGGGCCACCGTGCTCACAGGCCGCCCTGTCCTGGCACGGCAACCTCGTCGGCCTCCCCACTCCCGGCGTTCCCGCTGCCTGGCACTTCAGGTGCCCTCCCGCCGGGTGCCGCGGGTCCGCCGTCGGAAGCCTGCTCCCCCGCCTGCTCCATGGCAGCCAGCCGGATACGCAGCTCCGCCAGCTCGGTGTCCCTTGCGGTCAACTGGTCCCGCAGCTCGTCCAGGACCTGGTCCACCTGGTCCATCCGGTAGCCGCGCAGGCCAAGCGAAAAGCGGATCTGCTCAACGTCTTCCGGAGCGGCACGCTCCGGAAGCAGCACGGGCGGCAGGTTGGCGGGCGGCTCGTCGAATCCCCCGTCCAAAAGGGCGGGCAGCGCAGCCCCACCGGTCTTGCGGGCGCGCCGGCCCAGGCCGGCCCAAAGGACGGCCGCCACCAGCACGACGGCCAGGAAAACGAGGAAGAAGCTCACGGTTCCATCGTGCCAGACCGGCGGCCCGGACTTTGGCCTGCAGCTACTCCGGCCGCTGTTCCCCATTCAGGGACGGTGTCACGCCTGCATGCAGGACCCGGTCCACTGCCTCCGCGGGATCGTCCACGAGCTGGATCAGGTCCAGGTCCTTTTCCGAGACCATGCCTTCGGCCACCAGGGTGCCCCTGATCCAGTCGATCATCGGTCCCCAGAATTCGACGCCGAGGAGCACGATGGGAAACGAGGTCACCTTGCGCGTCTGGACCAGGACCATGGCCTCGAACAGCTCATCCAGGGTGCCCAGCCCGCCGGGGAGCACAATGAAGCCCTGCGCGTATTTGACGAACATCGTCTTGCGGGCAAAGAAGTACCGGAAGTTGATGCCCAGGTCCACCCACTGGTTCAGGCCCTGCTCGAACGGCAACTCGATGCCAAGGCCAACCGATACGCCGTTGCCCTCCACCGTCCCCCGGTTGGCCGCCTCCATGGAGCCCGGCCCGCCACCGGTAATTACCGCGACTCCGGCTTCGGCGAGCTTGCGGCCCACCTCCACACCCATCTCGTAGTACTGGCTGCCCGGTTTGGTCCGCGCCGAGCCGAAAACGCTGACCGCTTTTCCAATGTCCGCCAGGGCACCGAAACCTTCGACGAATTCACTCTGGATCCGCAGGACCCGCCACGGATCGGTGTGGACAAACTGGCCCGGACCCTTGGTATCAAGCAGGTGTTGGTCCGACATCTCCACGGCCGCCTGCTTGCGCCGCAGCTCAAGGGGCCCCTTACGGCGGGGCTGGGAATTCTTGGCCGGATCTGCGTTGATACTCATTCCCCTAGGCTAACCTCCCACTCCAGGTATCTCTTGAATCACGATCAGCAGGAACTTGGGGTGATTGGCGTCATAACGCACGGTTCTTCGCTAGATTCGTTCCTATGACTACTCATGTGCCCGGCGATGCCCTCGTCTCCCTGAACGCCGTAAACAAGCATTACGGCCAGCTGCACGTTTTGAAGGACATCAACCTGCAGGTCCGCAAGGGCGAGGTTGTTGTGGTCATCGGACCCTCGGGATCCGGTAAGTCCACCCTCTGCCGGGCCATCAACCGCCTGGAAACCATTGAGGGCGGAACCATCAGCATCGACGGGAAAGTCCTCCCCGAGGAAGGCAAGGAGCTCGCGCAGCTCCGTGCCGACGTCGGAATGGTTTTCCAGTCCTTCAACCTCTTCGCCCACAAGACGATCCTCGAGAACGTGACCCTGGGGCCCATCAAGGTCAAGGGGGTGTCCAAGGCGGCCGCGGAAAAGGACGCCATGGCCCTGCTCGAACGGGTGGGCGTGGGCCACCAGGCGCCCAAGCTGCCGGCCCAGCTCTCCGGCGGCCAGCAGCAGCGTGTGGCGATTGCCCGCGCCCTGGCAATGAAGCCGAAGGTCATGCTGTTCGATGAGCCCACATCCGCACTGGACCCCGAAATGATCAACGAGGTCCTGGACGTCATGGTCCAGTTGGCCAAGGAAGGCATGACCATGATTGTGGTCACGCACGAGATGGGCTTCGCCCGCAAGGCCGCCGACCGCGTGGTGTTCATGGCGGACGGCCAGATCGTCGAGGACGCCACCCCGGAGGAATTCTTCACCAACCCGAAGAGCGACCGCGCCAAGGACTTCCTGTCCAAGCTCCTCACCCACTGAGTTATTCGAACCATCACACGTCAGTTCGCATCCAGGCCGGAAACCCACGGCCACCAATGAAAGGAATGTCATGAAGGCATTTATGTCCAGGCGGAAATCCTTCGTCGTGGCGGCCACCGCTGCCCTCGCCCTGTCCCTCAGCGCCTGTGGCGGCGGAGACTCGGGTGGCTCCAGCAACCCCAGCCCCGTTGAGAAGCCGTCGTTCGCTGCCGGAACCACCATGGCAAAGCTGTCCTCCGCCGGCACCATCAAGATCGGCACCAAGTTCGACCAGCCACTGTTCGGCCAGGTTGGCCTGGACGGCAAGCCCGTCGGTTTCGACGTTGAAATCGGCAAGCTGATCGCCGCCAAGCTGGGCATCGCCGCGGACAAGATCGAATGGTCCGAGACCGTTTCGGCCAACCGCGAGCCCTTCATTGAGCAGGGCAAGGTGGATCTGGTCATTGCCACCTACACCATCAGCGACAAGCGCAAGCAGGTTGTCGACTTCGCCGGCCCGTACTACGAAGCCGGCCAGGCCCTCATGGTGAACAAGGACAACGACTCCATCAAGAAGCCCGAGGACGTCAAGGGCAAGAAGGTCTGCTCCGTGACGGGCTCCACCCCGGCCGCCACCATCGTGGACAAGTACGGCGCGGAACTGGTTCCGGCCGCCACCTACTCCGCCTGCCTGGAGCCGCTTCGCAACAAGCAGGTTGAAGCCGTCACCACGGACAACGTGATCCTCGCCGGTTTCGTTGACAAGGAGCCGGATGCCTTCAAGCTCGCCTCAGAGGAAACCTTCACCAAGGAGCCTTACGGCATCGGCCTGAAGAAGGGTGATACCGAGTTCCGCAACTGGATCAACGACCAGCTGGAATCCTTCGGGAAGGACGGCTCGTACAAGAAGGCGTGGGAAGCCACCGCAGGTTCGGTTATCAAGACCGCGCCCAGCCTCCCGGCCATCAACCGTTACTAAGTAGCGTCCGCCATGCTGCCGGGGCCCCTCAACGGCCCCGGCAGCACAGCCTTCAATCCGTCCACGCTTACAGCCGAAGGATCTTATGGACGTCATCTTTGAAAACCTGCCCCTGTACTGGGAGGGTTTTCTCCGCACTCTTTTCCTTTCCGTCGTCTCCGGTATCTTCGCGTTGATCCTTGGCACTTTGCTGGCCGCGGCACGCGTCTCCCCGGTTGCGGCACTCCGCGGTTTCAGCACCGTCTACGTGGAAGTCCTCCGCAACACCCCGCTGACCATCGCGTTCTTCTTTGCAGCAGTCGTGCTCCCCCGCATCGGAGTCAAGTTCGAACAGTTCGAGATCGCCGCGATCATCGCCCTCAGCACCTACACCGCCGCGTTCATCGCCGAAGCTGTCCGCTCAGGTGTCAACAGCGTGCCTGTCGGCCAGGCCGAGGCAGCGCGCAGCATCGGCATGAAGTTCGGCCAGGTGCTCTCGCTCATCATCCTCCCCCAGGCCCTGCGGACGGTGATCCCGCCGCTGATCAACATCCTGATCGCGCTCGTCAAGAACTCTTCGGTGGCCGGCGCCTTCTTCGTCCTGGAGCTGTTCGGCTACGGCCGCCAGCTGGCCAACGCCAACGGCGACGCCGTCATCACCGTCCTGCTGGGCACTGCGTTCTTCTATCTGCTCCTCACCGTTCCGCTGGGAATCCTCGCCAACACGGTGGAACGAAAGGTGGCGATTGCCCGATGAGCTCGGTTCTCTACGACGTCCCCGGCCCCAAAGCGCGCCGGGTCTCCCTCATTGCCTCCATCATCGGCGGCCTGCTGATTCTCGGCCTGCTGGCCTGGGTGGTCACGATCCTCGCCCAGCAGGGCATCTTCGAGGCGCGCCGCTGGCAAATCTTCACCCGCGGCGACGTGTGGCAGCTGCTCGGTAAAGGGCTGGGGTCCACGCTCTCCGCAGCCGCACTGGCGGCAGTCATCGCGTTCCCGCTGGGCCTGCTGCTGTGCCTGCTCCGCATTTCGGATGCCGCATTCATCCGGATTCCCATGAGGATCATCCTGGAATTCCTCCGCGGCATGCCCGTGGTCCTCATGATGCTCTTCATCCTGCTCGGGTTCGGCACCTCGGCGTTCATTGCCGTCGTGGCCGGCCTGGTGCTGTACAACGCTGCGGTCTTTGCCGAGATCATCCGCGCCGGCATCCAGTCCCTGCCCAAGGGACAACGGGAAGCCGGCCTGGCCATCGGCCTCACCAGCTACAAGTCCCGCATGCTGATCGAGCTGCCGCAGGCGATCCGCCGCATGATGCCGTCCCTCGTGGCGCAGATGGTGGTGCTGCTGAAGGACACCTCGCTGGGCTACATTGTGGCGTACGGCGAGCTGCTGCGCGCGGTGCAGGTCATGGCGGACTTCCTTGGCACGCAGTACCTGTTCCCCATCTTCTTCGTGGCGGCGGCCATTTACATCGCCATCAACATCTCGGTCTCGCGGCTTGCCGTGTGGATCGAGCGCCGCGGCTCCAAGAAGGCAGCCGGGGGCATGGCGAAGGCCGAACCCGATGTTTTGGAAGCTGCGGCTCCGTAGCTTCCAAGAGCCCACAACAGGAAAGGTCCGGAGCTCCCGTGGGGAGTTCCGGACCTTTCCTGTTCGTGGACCGTCAGGCAGCGAGCCAGCTCTCCAGGGCGGCCAGGCACTTGCGGATGGCGTCGGCGTGGACGTGCTCGTCGTCCTTGTGCGCCAGCAGCGCGTCCCCCGGGCCGAAGTTCACCGCCGGGATGCCCAGCTCACTGAAGCGGGCGACGTCGGTCCAGCCGTATTTGGGCTTGGGCTCGGCTCCCACGGCGGCCACGAACGAGGCGGCAGCAGGGTGCTGCAGTCCGGGCCGCGCGCCGGCGGCGGCATCGGTGCGGACCACGTCGAAGCCCGCCAGCAGCTCCCGGACGTGGGCTTCGGCCTGGTCCGGCGTCTTGTCCGGGGCGAACCGATAATTGATCTCGACGACGCAGCGGTCCGGGATGACGTTCCCGGCCGTGCCGCCGTTGATCTTCACCGCGTTGAGGCTTTCCCGGTAATCGAGCCCGTCGACATTGATGATCCGGGGTTCGTAGGCAGCCAGGCGGGCAAGGATCGGTGCCGCGGCGTGGATGGCGTTGCTGCCCATCCAGGCGCGGGCCGAGTGGGCGGCCTCCCCCACCGTGCTTGCCTCGAACCGGCTGGTGCCGTTGCAGCCGCCCTCCACCGTGCCGTCCGTCGGTTCCAGCAGGATGGCGAAGTCCCCCTTCAGCAGGTCGCCGTGGTTGCGGACCAGGCGTCCCAGTCCGCTCTTCACGGCCTCCACTTCCTCGTGGTCATAGAAGACGAAGGTGACGTCCCGCTTGGGCTGCGCGCCGCCGTCGAACAATCCTGCCGCCAGTGCGAGCTGGACCGCCACCCCGCCCTTCATGTCCGTGGCCCCGCGGCCATACAGGACGCCCTCGCCCGGAACACCCGATTCCCAGCTGGAGGGAACGGTGCCCCGGGATCCTTCGGTGAGCGGAAGCGGCACTGTGTCCAGGTGGCCGGCAAGGATCACACGCTCAGCGAGTCCAAGTTCGGTCCGGGCGATGATGGCGTCGCCGTCGCGCACCACGGCCAGCTGGGGAATCCCGAGCAAGGCGGACTCGACGGCGTCCGCGAGCTGCTTTTCATTGCCGGACACGCTGTTGATGTCCATGAGCGCTGCGGTCAGCAGCGCCACGTCCTGGCGGAGGTCAAGGGTGGACAC
Organism: Arthrobacter sp. SDR-2R; assembly: GCF_057747955.1. NCBI lineage: Bacteria > Bacillati > Actinomycetota > Actinomycetes > Micrococcales > Micrococcaceae > Arthrobacter > Arthrobacter sp. SDR-2R. The sequence continues at coordinate 1,918,506 of NZ_CM173231.1, read as the reverse complement.
GGAAGAGTCTGGGGCGGTTTCAGCAGTCACGAAGCCAGTCTAGTTCGAACCCCATGCCCCGCCCTCGATAGACTGGGGCACATGACTGAGACCGCTTCCTCTGCCGTGCCCGAAACCCTGACCTCCAACGCTGATGACCGTTCCGCCTACGGTTTTGGCGTAGCCACCATTGCCACCGGCGACGCCACCGTCCTGGACGTCTGGTTCCCCGCGCCGGCACTGGGAGTTGCGGCGGAGAACCTCCGCACGGTGGACAACGCGGATGAAACCCTGGTGCAGATCGCCGAGAACGGCACTGACGAGGACCGCGGCACCGAGCAGAAGGTGGTCTTTGTCCAGATCAACCTCGATGAAGCCCCGGCGGACACCGCGGACGCCTACCTCCGCCTCCACCTCCTCTCGCACCGCCTGGTCCAGCCCAACACCATCAACCTGGACGGCATCTTCGGCAAGCTGCCCAACGTGGTGTGGACCAACTTCGGCCCGGCCGCCGTCGAGGGCTTTGAACTGACACGCGCAAGGCTTCGCCGCCGGGGCGCCGTCACCGTCTACGGCGTGGACAAGTTCCCGCGCATGGTGGACTACGTGGTCCCCTCCGGCGTCAGGATTGCCGACGCCGACCGGGTCCGCCTGGGCGCGCACCTCGCCGCCGGCACCACAGTCATGCACGAGGGCTTCGTCAACTTCAACGCCGGCACCCTGGGCACCTCCATGGTGGAAGGCCGTATCTCCGCAGGTGTCGTGGCCGGCGACGGCAGCGATGTTGGCGGCGGCGCCTCCATCATGGGCACCCTGTCCGGCGGCGGCAAGGAAAAGATCACCATCGGTGAGCGCGTCCTGCTCGGTGCGAACTCCGGCGTGGGCATCAGCATCGGGGATGATTCCGTGGTGGAAGCCGGGCTTTACGTCACGGCAGGCACCCGGGTCCGCGTTCCGGGCCCCAAGGACGAGGTGGGCGATGACACCACCAAGATCGTCAAGGCCGCCGAACTCTCCGGCGTGCCCAACCTGCTGTTCCGCCGCAACTCCACCACGGGGGCGGTGGAGGCCCTGCCCCGCAAGGGCCAGACCGTTGAACTGAACGACGCCCTGCACGCCAACTGATCCCTTCGTGGCACGCAGACGCGGCCTGCGCCGCCTGGCGGTGCTGCTGCTCACCCTCGCACTGGCAGCGGGCGGAATTTACACAGCAGTGTTCTTCGTGCAGCGTTCCGAAACCCTCGTTTCGGAGCGCTGCACCGCTGCGGCCGGCAACCGGACCGGTGAACTTGCGCCGGACCAGGCGGCCAACGCCGCGCTGATTACGGCGGCGGCCGTCAGGCGGGGACTGCCGGCGCGCGCCGCCACCATTGCCATCGCCACTGCCATGCAGGAGTCGAAGCTGCGCAACATCGGGCACGGCGACCAGGCCGGTCCGGACTCGCGGGGGCTTTTCCAGCAGCGTCCGTCCCAGGGTTGGGGCACGGAGGCCGAGATCATGGACCCCTACTATGCCGTTAATGCCTTCTATGACGCGCTGGTGAAAATTCCGGGCTACGAGGCGCTCGACATCACCGATGCAGCTCAGCGGGTCCAGAAGTCGGCCTACCCCAAGGCATATGCCCAGCACGAGGACATGGGCCGGGCCTTTGCCTCCGGACTCACCGGACAGACGCCGGCCGGAGTGCAGTGCACGCTCCGCTCCCCGGCGGCCGGCGGGACAACAGCATCGGTGGCCACCGACCTGGACCAGGCCTACGGCGGCGTGGACTCACAGGTTGACGGCGCCACCCTGGTGGTGGACGCCGACGGCGCGCTGGCATGGTCGGTTGCCCAGTGGGCGGTTGCCAACGCCAAGGACCTGGCCGTCACCCAGGTGGAGGTGGCAGGCCGGACCTGGCACCGTCCCGATGGGGACGGATGGCAGGCTTCAGGGGCCCCGGAGGGACAGGTGCGCATCACCGTACGTCAGGACGACGGCGGCAGCTGAAGGGCCGCCGTCGTCCTGCCTTAAGGGCGGCTAGACCAGGATTTCCAGCACCGGCTGGACGTAGCTGCGGAGGAGGTCCGGCTGCCCCATCAAATCCTGGCTCATGATGATCTTGTCGGGCTCCAGGTACCAGGCCCGCTGCTCGTCCAGCGGCAGCTCGATGATGGTCAGCTTGAAGTCCCGCGAGTCCCGCCCCACTTCCATCAGCCTGTCGTCCACCATGTCCTCAAGCAGCTGGTCCGTTCCGGAGGCCACCCGTTCGGCCTCGAGCTCGGCGTATTCGCTCCTGCGCTCCCTGGCCCAAGTGAGGGCGGAGCCGAAATGGGCCTGCAGGACCCGCTGCAGGGCCGGAGAGTTGCCGAACGCGTCAAAACTGGGCGGGGAGAGTTCCGGCGATGTGTGCGGATGGGCCTTCAGCAGCTGCTCCCACCAGGCCTCCCACTCGGTCTTCAGCGCGCTGATGCCACCAACGTCGGCCGTCAGGTGGGAGTGGTCAGCCGAACGGACCTTCGGCGACGCATGGGACAGCATCGGTTGTCCCACTCCGTTCAAGCCGGCCGCATCCCGGACGTACAGTGCGATCATCATTGGCCCGGACGTGTCGGTGGTGATCTGCCACCCTGAACCGCTTGCGTGATGCATCCAAAGTCCTTCCCTGGCCTTCCCATGCCGGGCGGCATGACCCGCTCTGCAGTACCCGGCTATCAGTCTATTCCCGCAGCCAGTTCCCGGTAGTGCAGGATTGGACCCGGGCGCCTACCGTGCCAGTCCGTCCAGGTGCCGCTCAAGCACGTCGCGGCACATCTGCGCTGTCATCCAGCCCGGTTGCAGCAGGGCATGCATGCACAGGCCGTCCAGGGTGGCCAGAAGGCGTTCCGCCTCCACCACCAGGTTCTCCTGCGGTTCATCTTCGGGGAGCAGGGATGCAACCACTACGCCCACGATGGCGGCCACCTCGCGGTGGCTGCGGTCGGCCTCGGCGGCAAGGAACGGCCTGATCCGCGCCGCGTTCTTGAAGGCAAGCCAGGCGCAGGCCTCCACAGCTGATTCCTCATCCAGCGGAAGCATGCCGCCCAGGAGGGTCAGAACCGCCTGCCGCTGTTCAGGGCTGGCCTGGGCAGCCTCCTGCACGCCCGGCAGCAGTGCCTCCAGCCTGCCGACCACCCGGTCCACCACGGTGCCGAACGAGAAGGCCAGCAGTTCATCACTGCCAGCGAAGTAGTGCCGGACGGAACCGACTGCCAGGCCGGCCTCGTCCGCCACTTCGCGCAGCGAGGCACGTTCCAGCCCATCCACGGCGATGATACGCAGAACCGCTTGGACAACATCCTGACGCCGGGCATCCGCGTCTACTATTTTGGGCACCATTCTTATTAGCACACTTGTGCTTCCACTGCCGCCTCCACCGTCAGGTCGACGCCCGCCATCCGGGACGCAGGGGCGGGGACCGCTTCCCGTGGGATAGCGTTGAGGCATGAAAATCTTGGTCACAGGGGGTACCGGCTACATCGGTTCCCACACTGTTCTTTCCCTGCAGGAAGCCGGCCACGACGTGGCCGTCATCGACAACCTGGTCAACTCCAGCGAGGAGTCACTGCGCCGCGTGGCTGAGCTCAGCGGCAAGACCGCGGAGTTCCACAACGTCGACCTGGTGGACGAGGCCGCCGTCGACAAGGTCTTCGCCGGCGCCGGCATTGACGCCGTCATCCACTTCGCCGGGCTCAAGGCCGTGGGCGAATCAGTGCAGCAGCCGCTCAAGTACTACTACAACAACCTGGTGGGCACGCTCAACCTCATCCGCGTCATGGACCGGCACGACGTCCGCTCCATTGTCTTCAGCTCGTCCGCCACCGTCTACGGCGAACACAACCCCATCCCCTATGTGGAAAAGATGGAAATCGGCGCCAACAACCCCTACGGGCGCACCAAGGAACAGATCGAGGACATCCTCTCCGATCTTGGCGCAGCCGACTCCCGCTGGCACATAGCACTGCTGCGCTACTTCAACCCGGTGGGCGCGCACCCCTCAGGACGCATCGGCGAAGATCCCCAGGGCATCCCCAACAACCTGGTTCCCTTCATCGCCCAGGTGGCGGTGGGCCGCCGCGAGAAGCTCATGGTCTTCGGCGGCGACTACGACACCCCGGACGGCACCTGCCTGCGCGACTACATCCACGTGGTGGACCTGGCGGAAGGGCACGTCGCGGCACTGGACCACATTGCCGGCCGGACGGGCGTCTTCCGCTGGAACCTCGGCTCCGGCAAGGGCTCCTCCGTTCTGGAGGTCCTGCGCTCCTTCGAGAAGGCTGTGGGCAAGCCCATCCCCTACGAAATCACCAGCCGCCGGGCAGGGGACCTGCCCGCCTTCTGGGCCGACGCCACGTCCGCCCTGGCGGACCTGAGCTGGTCCACCACCAAGACGGTGGACCAGATGTGCGAGGACCACTGGCGCTGGCAGAAAAACAACCCCCAGGGCTACGCCTCGTAGTCCCCTTGAATGTGGCACAACGCGAAGCGGCCGCCCACCTTGGAAAGGTGGGCGGCCGCCGTCGTTATGGCCGGTTTCAGCGGACCGGGTAGTCCCGCTCCGGCTCGCCGATGTACAGCTGGCGCGGACGGCCGATCTTGGTGTTGGGATCGCTGATCATTTCACGCCACTGGGCAATCCAGCCGGGCAGGCGGCCGATGGCGAACAGGACGGTGAACATCTTCTCGGGGAAGCCCATGGCCTTGTAGATCAGGCCAGTGTAGAAGTCCACGTTCGGGTAGAGCTTGCGCTGGATGAAGTAGTCGTCGCTAAGCGCTTTCTCTTCCAGCCGCATGGCGATGTCCAGCAGTTCGTCGTTGCCGCCGAGCTTGCTGAGGATCTCGTGCGCCGTGGCCTTGACGATCTTGGCGCGCGGATCGTAGTTCTTGTACACGCGGTGCCCGAAGCCCATGAGGCGGACGCCGTCTTCCTTGTTCTTGACCTTCTCCATGTAGTCCTCGGGCTTGAGGCCCTCGGCCTGGATCTGGCGGAGCATCTTGAGCACGGCCTCGTTGGCACCGCCGTGGGCCGGGCCGAAGAGGGCGTTGATACCCGCCGAAACGGACGCGAAGAGGTTGGCGTTGGAGGAGCCCACCAGGCGCACGGTGGAAGTGGAACAGTTCTGCTCGTGGTCAGCGTGGAGGATGAGGAGCAGGTCCAGGGCCTTGACGATGACCGGGTCCAGCTCATACTGCTCGGCGGGCAGGCCGAAGCTGAGGCGCAGGAAGTTCTCCACCAGGTTCATCGAGTTGTCCGGGTACAGCATGGGCTGGCCGATGGACTTCTTGTGGGCATAGGCGGCGATGACCGGCAGCTTGGCCATGAGCCGGATGGTGGAGACCTCCACCTGTTCGGCGTTGAACGGGTCCAGCGAGTCCTGGTAGAACGTGGACAGCGCGGACACCGCCGAGGACAGCACCGGCATGGGGTGCGCGTCGCGGGGGAAGCCGCCAAAGAAGCCCTTGAGCTCCTCGTGCAGCAGGGTGTGGCGGCGGATCTTCTGGTCGAACTCGTCCAGCTCGGTGGGCGTGGGCAGGTTGCCGTAGATCAGCAGGTAGGACACCTCAAGGAAGCTGGAGTGCTGCGCCAGCTGCTCGATGGGGTATCCGCGGTAGCGCAGGATGCCCGCATCGCCATCGATGTAGGTGATTGCCGAGGTGGTTGCTGCGGTGTTCATGAAGCCGGGGTCGAAGGTCACGGCACCGGTCTGCTTCAGCAGCTTGGAGACGTCGTAACCCTCGTTCCCTTCAACAACCTGGATGCGCGGGAGCTTCAGCTCGCCACCTGCGTGGAGCAGGGTCGCAGCATTGTTGGTCTCAGTCATGGAGTCCCCTTCATGAGGCTTCTGGGCCTCTGTCGAAAGCTTGATCCAACATCAGGTGAGCCGCGCACGAAGCCTGAGGAGACAGGTTCCAACACCCGGGCTGCCTTCTTGTAGAAAGCCACCATTGATAGTCACTTAAAAAGTACCGCCCCTTGGCGGGTGTCACTAATCCGCAGCCGTCAAATGCACCCTAAAACGCGCCGGATGTGGGGCGAGTCACACGATTATTACGTACCCTTAGGAGCCTGATCCGGCCAGGCGTGCCACGGCCGCATCGATCCGCTCGTCGGATCCGGTGAGGGCAACGCGGACATAGCCGTTGCCGGCGTCCCCGTAGAAGACGCCGGGTCCCACCACAATGCCGCGGTCAGCCAGGCGGGCCACCGTGTCCCACGTGTCCTCCCCCGCCGTCGACCAAAGGTACAGGCCGGCGTCGGAATCCTTGATCTCCAGGCCGAAGTCCAGCAGGGCGGGCACCAGCCGCTCCCGCCGGCCCCTGTACAGGTCCTTTTGGGCCTCGACGTGGGAGTCGTCCCCCAGGGCCACGCGCATGGCCTCCTGGACCGGGTAAGGGACAATCATGCCCGCGTGCTTGCGGCTGTTGACCAGGTTGGGCATCAGGTCCGGATCACCGGCCACGAATGCCGCGCGGTAGCCGGCGAGGTTGGACTGCTTGCTCAGCGAGTACACGGCAAGCAGGCCCTGGTGGGAGCCGCCCGCCACCTGCGGGTCCAGGATGCTGGGAACGCGCCGGCCGCCGCGCTGGACGTCCCAGTCCCCCCATCCGAGTTCGGCATAGCATTCGTCCGAGGCCACCACGGCACCCAGCTCACGCGCCTGTTCCACAAGCGCCTTAAGGGATTCGATGCCCCGGACGCTTCCCGTGGGGTTCCCGGGGGAATTGACCCAGATGAGGCGGACGCGCGAGCGGGTGGCGTCATCGAGTTCGTCCAGGTTGTCCGTTGCCACGGAGGTGACGCCTGCGAGGGTGGCGCCGATATCGTACGTCGGGTAGGCCACCTTGGGGCGTACGACGACGTCCCCCGGCTTGAGGCCCAGCAGCAGCGGAAGCCACGCAACGAGTTCCTTGGACCCCACCGTGGGCATGATGTTCCGGGGATCAAGGCCGGACACGCCGCGCCGGCGCTCGAACCAGCCCGCAATGGCTTCCCGGAGCGCCGGGGTGCCGTGCACCGTGGGATATCCCGGAGCATTCGCGGCCGCCTTCAGTGCATCCTGTATCAGCTGCGGCGTGGGATCGACAGGTGTCCCGATCGACAGGTTCACGGCTCCGCCGGGATGCTCCGAAGCCTTCGCCAGGTACGGCGCCATGGCCTCCCACGGGTAGTCGGGCAGATCCAGGCCAAACGAATTCGTTGCTGCGGTCACGGCTTGCGTCCGCGTCAGTGGTCTTGGTTCTGCGGCGGCAGGGCGGCGATCATGGGGTGGTCCTTGCCCGTGTTGCCGACCTTGGCCGCGCCACCCGGGGACCCGAGGTCATCGAAGAACTCAACATTGGCCTTGTAGTAGTCGGCCCATTCCTCGGGGGTGTCATCCTCGTAGTAGATGGCCTCCACCGGGCACACCGGTTCACAGGCGCCGCAGTCAACGCATTCGTCCGGATGGATGTACAGCGAACGCTCGCCCTCATAGATGCAGTCGACCGGGCATTCCTCAATACATGCCTTGTCCTTAACATCCACACACGGCTGCGCGATTACGTACGTCACGTCCCTGGCCTCTCCACGTTGGGTTCCGGCTTCCCGCCGGCTCTTGCATCCGGCAGCACGGCCGGACTGTTGACATCTGAGCCTATTATCCCCCAGCCCGTTCCCGCGAACCTAGCCGGCGCACCTAGTATGAACTGGTGAGTCAGCCACTACCCGCACCCGCCCGCTTCCTTGCCTCGGCTGCGCCCGGCATCCGCGTGGTGGTGCGTTACCGGATCGAAGGAGGCCTCACGGACGCCCTGGGTCACCTGCTGGCGTGCGACGCCGGTTCCTGTACCGTCCGCACCCGGCAGGCCGACGTCGTTATTCCCCTTGGGCAGGTGGTGGCCGCCAAGGAGGTCCCGCCTGCTCCCCCGCGCCGCCCGGCCGTGCGCTGACTGCCGCTCCCGGTGCGCCCGGACTGCTCCTGCGCGCTGATCCCGGGCTTCATCGCGCCGTCCCGTACATGGCAAGTGCCTTACGGACGATTCCAACGAACTCCGCGGGGTCGCGGACCAGCATCTCGAACGTCACCCGGAGAGTTGGGACACCCCTGATGACGGTGACATTCCAACGCCGTCTGTCTTCCCGATAGGCCTCCCGGCTGCTGTGATGGGCATAGCCGTCCGCCTCAATGCCCAGCAGCCCATCAACAAGGAGATCCAGGTGGCCCATGCCAGGAATGTGCACCTGCAACTCGACTGTAAGCCCCGCTTCTTCAAGCAGATACCGGGCGATGGTTTCGATGATGGAGCCGGACTGGGGTCGGATTCTGCCAACCAGGTTCAGCAGGGCCTTTTCACGGGCGGCCGGAAACCGCGCCCGCAGCTCCGCGAGTTGGATTTGGCCTTTCTTGACGGCGGACTCCGCGATAGTCAGTCCCTCAAGAGGGGGCAGACAGCGGAGAGACTGGCAGACGACGTCCAGAGGAGTCAACGGAAGGTCGCTGCGGTGCACCACACAGCCGGCTATTGGCCTGCCATGGCGAGCGGCAAGATGCGGCCTATCCGGAACCTTGATCACCCATAACCCGGAAGCCACTGCGGCCGTGACGCAACCAGGTGCGGCGTGATGGCGCGCCGCATGGACAAGCACGGGGTCAGCATCCGGAAGGGCGAATACGCCGCGGGCGATCCTTTGGACGCAGCCGTCTGATAGTCCGGCTTCCAGGCATCGGCGGGAGACGCCGGCCAGTAACAGTGTTCGGGTGCCCGCAACGCCGCCCAAGGCAGCCAGCGCTTCAGAAATAGTTCGCATGGATGAAGCCTGCGCCTCGCGGCGAGCGTCCGCAGGTGGTGGAAACGGCTATGTGGAGAACGGACCCTGGCGCCGAAGTAGGCGCCCAGTGCGCCCACGCCGTCCCTGCGCATCGAGGCCGGGGTTGGCAGCGCCGCCTGGCTTAACGCAGAATGCCACCGGTGCAATACCGGTGGCATTCTTTGCGTTTAGGCGTTGCTATGCCTTGGCGCGGGCGCGGTTGGCCTTGGCGCGCTCGTTGGTGTCCAGGATGACCTTGCGGATGCGGATGGCTTCCGGGGTCACCTCGACGCACTCGTCCTCGCGGGCGAATTCCAGCGATTCCTCGAGGGTGAGCTCGCGCGGCGGGGTCAGGTTCTCGAAGGTGTCGGAGGAAGCGGCACGCATGTTGGTGAGCTTCTTTTCCTTGGTGATGTTGACGTCCATGTCGTCGGCGCGGGAGTTCTCGCCCACGATCATGCCCTCGTACACCTCGGAGGTGGGCTTCACGAAGAAGGAGCCGCGTTCCTGCAGGTTGATCATGGCGAACGGGGTCACAACACCGGCACGGTCAGCAACCATGGAGCCGTTGGTGCGGTACTCGATGGGGCCGGCCCAGGGCTCGTAGCCTTCGGAGATGGACGCTGCGATGCCGGCGCCGCGGGTGTCGGTGAGGAACCGGGTGCGGAAGCCGATCAGGCCGCGGGCGGGAACGATGAACTCCATGCGGCACCAGCCGGTGCCGTGGTTGGCCATGTTGGTCATCCGGCCCTTGCGGGCAGCCATCAGCTGCGTGACGGCGCCCAGGTATTCCTCGGGCACGTCGATGGTCATGTGCTCCATCGGCTCGTGGATCTTGCCGTCAACGGTCTTGGTGACAACCTGCGGCTTGCCAACGGTCAGTTCGAAGCCTTCACGGCGCATCTGCTCAACCAGGATGGCCAGCGCCAGCTCGCCACGGCCCTGGACTTCCCAGGCATCCGGACGCTCGGTGGGGAGCACCTTGATGGAGACGTTACCGATCAGTTCCTTGTCCAGGCGGTCCTTGACCTGGCGGGCGGTGACCTTGGCGCCCTTGACCTTGCCGGCCAGCGGCGAGGTGTTGATACCGATTGTCATGGAGATCGCGGGATCGTCCACGGTGATCAGCGGCAGCGGCTGCGGGTTCTCGGCGTCGGTCAGGGTCTCACCGATGGTGATTTCCTCGATGCCGGCGACGGCGACGATTTCGCCCGGTCCGGCGGATTCCGCCGGAACGCGGTCCAGCGCCTTGGTGGCCAGGAGTTCGGTGATCTTGACGTTCTTGAGTTCACCGTTGGCGCGGGCCCAGGCAACTGTCTGGCCCTTGCGCAGGGTGCCGTTGTAGATGCGCAGCAGCGCAAGGCGGCCCAGGAACGGGGAAGCGTCCAGGTTGGTGACGTGCGCCTGCAGGACACCTTCGGGGTTGTAGGTGGGAGCCGGGATGTGTTCGATGATGGTCTTGAACAGCGGCTCAAGGTCCTCGTTGTCCGGGGCGGCACCGTTGGCGGGCTGCTCCAGCGATGCGCGGCCAACCTTGGCGGCGGCGTAGACAACGGGAACTTCCAGGACCTTGTCCAGGTCCAGGTCCGGCACCTCGTCGGCAAGGTCGGAGGCCAGGCCCAGGAGCAGGTCCATGGACTCGTGGACCACTTCGTCGATGCGGGCATCGGGGCGGTCGGTCTTGTTGACCAGCAGGATCACGGGAAGGTGCGCGGCAAGGGCCTTGCGCAGCACGAAGCGGGTCTGGGGCAGCGGGCCCTCAGAGGCGTCAACGAGGAGGACGACGCCGTCCACCATGGACAGGCCGCGCTCCACCTCGCCGCCGAAGTCGGCGTGGCCGGGGGTGTCGATGACGTTAATGGTGATGGTCTCGCCATTGGAAGACGGACCGTTGTAGGCCACCGTAGTGTTCTTGGCCAGGATGGTGATGCCCTTTTCGCGCTCCAGGTCACCGGAGTCCATCACCCGGTCCTCGAGGTGGTTGTGCTCGGCAAAGGAGTTGGTCTGCTTGAGCATGGCGTCGACCAGGGTGGTCTTGCCGTGGTCAACGTGGGCCACAATCGCGACGTTGCGCAGGTCACTGCGCGATGCAGTGGCTACCGCGGTGTTGGTGGTGGTTTCAGACATGCGTAATGGCTCGATTCAGTGGAGTCAGCTGTTGTATCGCGACATTTCCAACTGGAACGCACGACGGACAAGGCCCTTGGCACAGGGCGCCTTCCTCTATTCTAGCCGCCCAGCCATTTGTTGGCCTAAATTCCGGCAGATTTGCCGGCACCGGGAATGCCGCGATCAGGCCCAACCGATCCGGCATGTGACTAAGTTCACTCCCACTTCCGCGTACGTGGCATGATGACTGTGACACAGCCCACTTCCGAGACCGCCGGAGCCAACGATGCCCCCAGCCAAGGCCAGCACACCGCGGGGTGCCGCCCGGGCTGCCGCCGCCGCTGTGTCCGGCCTGGTCGCAGTATCGGCAGTGCTCGGACTCGCCGGCTGTGCACTGTCCGGGGACTCTCCCCAGGGCGGCCTGGCACGGGCGGCAGCCGGGCAACCGGCGGACGGACAGGCGGCCGCGGGGCAAGCCGGCGGCGCAGGAGCGAAACCGGCCGTGGTGGCCACGTCCCGGATCCGCAATCCCGGAAACGGACGGCTCGAGGCGGTGGTTCCGGACATCAGCAGGACCGTGCTGCTGATTGGCGATTCACAGTCGGAACCCGCGGATGGCTGGCCGCGCCTGGGCCTCGCCGCTGCCGGCTACAACGTCTACTTCTGCGGCCGCGGCGGCACAGGCTTCGTGGCGGCGAACGGCACCACGGGCAATTACATCGATGCCCTGCAGCGCGGAGACTGGCTGCTTCCCGCCGGAACGCCGGCACTGATCGTGATTGAGGGTGGCGGGAACGACGCCGCCGGGGGCGCCGGCAACGCGCAGATCGCGGGAAACGCCCAGCGGTTGCTTGCCGAACTGCGGACCCGCTATCCCGGCACGAGGATTGCCATGATAGGCACCCTGGCGCGGGGAGCAAACGACGGCGGTGGGCGCCGCAGCGAGGTGGACGCTCTGCTGGGTGCCGTGGCAGCAGCCAACGGACTTCCCTTTGTTTCCGTGGGCGACTGGCTCACCCGGTACGGACTGGCGAAAGACCTGGCGGATGCCGTCCACATGAACGCCGAAGGCCGTGTGGCGCTCGGTGGGATTCTTGAGCACAGGCTGCGCGAACTGGGACTGGACCGGAAACCGGCAGTGGAGCAGTGAAACAGCTTGAGCCGGGACCCGAAGATCCCGGCTCAAGCCGTTCAGCGAAAACGTTCCGCTACGCCACCTCAGGAGGAAGCATCAGCTTCGCACCGGGGATGGCGTTCAGCAGCGCTTTGGTGTAGTCCTGCTTAGGCGCTTCGAAGACGTCGTCCGTGGACCCGGTTTCCACCAGGCGGCCCTTCTCCATCACGCACACGTGGTCTGCGATCTGCCGGACGACGGCAAGGTCATGCGTGATGAACAGGTAGGTCAGTCCAAGGTTGGCCTGCAGGTCGGCAAGCAGGTTGAGCACCTGGGCCTGCACCAGCACGTCCAGCGCAGAGACAGCCTCGTCACAGATGATGACTTCGGGGTCCAGCGCCAGCGCCCTGGCAATGGCAACGCGTTGCCGCTGCCCGCCTGACAGCTCGTTCGGATACCGCTGCATGGCGGACTGGGGCAGCGCCACCTGGTCCAGCAGCGTCCGGACTTTCTTTTCCCGGCTGGCCTGGTCGCCGATCTTGTGGACCCGCAGCGGTTCCTCGATGGTGCGGTAGATGTTGTACATCGGATCGAGCGAACCGTACGGGTCCTGGAAGATCGGCTGGACCCGCCTGCGGAACTTGAACAGTTCGGCAGGCTTCAGGGCGGAGGTGTCGACGCCGTCGAACAGGATCCTGCCGTCCGTCGGCTTCTCAAGCTGGAGCACCATCTTGGCCACTGTGGACTTGCCGGAGCCCGACTCCCCCACGATCGCCGTCGTGGTGCCACGCCGGACGTCGAAGCTCACGCCGTCGACGGCGGCGAAGTCCGTGGTCTTGCCCAGCCCCTGGCGGAGCTTGTACACCTTCCGCAGGTCCTGGATCTGCAGGAAGGTATCGGACTTCACCGTTTCAGCGGCGGGCGCAAGGAGGTCCGCCGTCTCCACGCCCTGCTCCTTGGCCACCTGGATACGGCGGCTGGCAAGCGACGGAGCGGACTCCACGAGCCGCTTGGTGTAGGGGTGCTGCGGGTTGCGGAGAAGTTCCAGCGACGGTCCCGCTTCAACGACGCGGCCCTGGTACATGACCACGACCTTGTCCGCGCGCTCGGCTGCCAGGCCCAGGTCGTGGGTGATCAGCAGGACCGAGGTGCCCAGCTCGTTGGTCATGGTTTCCAGGTGGTCCAGGATCTGCCGCTGGACGGTGACGTCGAGGGCCGACGTCGGTTCGTCCGCGATCAGCAGGCGCGGCTGGCAGGACAGGCCAATCGCGATCAGCGCGCGCTGGCGCATGCCGCCCGAGAACTCGTGCGGGTACTGGTTGGCCCGCCGCTTGGCATCCGGCAGGCCTGCCTGGGAGAGCACCTTGGCGATGTCGTCCGGCCCGCTGGGACGGCCGTTCGCCTTCAGAGTTTCCCTCACCTGGTAACCGATCTTCCACACGGGGTTCAGGTTGGACATGGGGTCCTGCGGGACCATGCCGATGGTGTTGCCGCGCAGTTCGATCATGCGCTGCTCGCTGGCGTGGGCAATGTCCTCGCCGTCGAGCAGGATCTGGCCGCCGGAGACCCTGCCGTTGTTGGGCAGGAGCCCGATGGCCGCCAAGGCAGTGGTGGACTTTCCGGAGCCGGATTCCCCCACGATTGCCACGGTTTCGCCCGGCATGATGGTCAGGTGGGCGTCCCGGACAGCCTGGACTTCACCGCCGCCGGTCTTGAAGGTGATGGCCAGGTCACGGATTTCGAGCAGCGGCCTGACGCCGGTAGTGCCGGCCTCATCAATGCGGACGTCTGGAGTTGTCATCTCTTTATCTCTCATCGCTGACGGCTCTTCGGGTCAAGGGCGTCACGCACGGCGTCGCCCAGCATGATGAAGCTCAACACCGTAAGGGAGAGCGCGGCGGCCGGGTAGAGCATGATTTCCGGCCGGGTCCTGATTGATGCCTGGGCACCTGCAATGTCATTGCCCCAGGACATGATGCTTTGCGGGAGGCCGATGCCCAGGAAGGACAGGGTGGCTTCCGCAACGATGAACACGCCAAGTTCCAGCGTTGCCAGGACAATGATCGGGGCCAGGGCGTTCGGCAGGACGTGGCGGATCAGTGCGCCGAACTTGGAGACACCCAGCGCCCGTGCAGCGGTGACGAAGTCCGCATTGCGCACCTCGATGACAGCGCCCCGGGTGATGCGGGCCATTTGCGGCCACGCCAGGAGCGAGATAACGAATACCACGGTCCATACGCTCTTGTTCTCGCGGAACAGCGGGAGCTGCGTGATCACCAGTGCGCCCAGCACCAGCGGCAGTGCGAAGAAGATGTCGCCCAGGCGGGCCAGCACGGCATCGATCCAGCCGCCGTAGTATCCGGCGAGGGCGCCGAGGGTCACACCGATGACCAGGACGCAGAGTACCGAGAGCAGGCCCACGGAAAGTGAGGCCTGCGTGCCGTGGATGACCCTGGAATAGACGTCGCAGCCCTGGAAGGTGAAGCCGAACGGGTGCCCGGCGGTGGGGCCTGCCTCGGAGTTGGCAAGCTCACAGCCCTCGTTGGGCGGGGTTGACGTGAAGAGGCCCGGGAACAGCGCAATCACGATCAGGGCAAGGATCAGCAGTGCCGAGATGATGAACAACGGACGACGGCGGAGCTTGCGCCAGGCGTCAGCCCACAGGCTGAGCGGGGCCTGGTCGGTCTTGACGGCGTCCGTTGCCTGCAGAGGTGTCTCGTCGATGGGTGCCACAAAGTGGCTGTTATTACTGGTCATAGCGGATCCTCGGGTCAAGCCAGGCGTACAGGAGATCGACAAGCAGGTTGGCCACCACGAACACCAGCACCAGCACGCTGACGATGGAGACGATGGTGGGACCTTCACTGCGCAGGACGGCCTGGTAAAGCTTGTTGCCCACGCCGGGGACATTGAAGATGCCCTCGGTCACGATGGCACCGCCCATCAGGCCGCCAAGGTTGGCACCCAGGTAGGTCACCACCGGGATCAGCGAGTTGCGCAGGATGTGCGCCAGGACCACCCGGGGCCGGGACAGACCCTTGGCGGTTGCCGTCCGGACGTAGTCGGCGTTCATGTTTTCGCTCACCGATGCCCGGGTCAGGCGGAGGACGTACGCAAAGGAGACGAGTCCCAGGACCACTGCCGGCAGCAGCAGGGTGACCCAGTTGGCATTGGCGCCCACGGTGGGTTTGGCCCACCCCAGCTGGACACCAAAGACGAGCTGGAAGACGAAGCCCAACACGAAGGTGGGGACGGCGATGACCACCAGCGATGCCACGAGCACCGTGGAGTCGAACCAGCCGCCGCGGCGCAGGCCCGCGAAAACGCCGAACGCGACCCCGAAGATGGCCTGGATGGCCAGCGCCTCGATGGCGAGCATCGCCGTCACCGGGAAGACCCGCGCCAGGCTTGCCGCAATCGGCTGGCCGGTGAAGTCATTGCCCAGGTTGAAGGTGAAGAGGTTCTTGAGGAACAGGCCGTACTGGACCCAGAAGGGCTGGTCGAGGTTGTACTGGCTGCGCAGGGTGTCGATGACCGCCTGCGGGGGCTGGCGGTCGCCGAACAAGGCCGCAATGGGATCACCGGGCAGGGCGAACACCATGTAGTAGACCAAGAGGGTTGTGCCGAGGAAAACAGGGATCACCTGGAGGAGTCGGCGCAGAATGAACCGGAGCACAGTGTTACCTGCCTTCCGGTAAAGGAGAAAACGCGTTCATGAGTGCCTTCCTGCCGTTTGCAAGCCAATGGGGGCCCGGACGTAACCGGAACCCCCATCAGCCTTGACGGCAAGTTAGATCTGGGACTACTTGGCGGTGATGCCGTAGTAGAGGATTTCACCGTTCCAGCCGGTTTCGGCCTTCACGATGTTGTTGCTCCACACGATCGGCCGTGCCTGGTCCCAGAGCGGCAGGCCGGGCAGGTCCTGGAACAGGATCTCCTGTGCCTGGTTGAACTTGGCGTTGGCCTCGTCGGTGCTCTTGGCGGCCAGGCCCTCCTTGAGGAGCTTGTCGAACTCAGGGTTCGAGTACTTCTCGTAGTTGGAGGAAGCGCCCGTGGCCCAGACCGGTCCCAGGAAGTTGTAGAGCGACGGGTAGTCACCCTGCCAGCCCGCACGGGTCAGGCCCGGCAGCTGCTGGGACTTGCGCAGGTTCAGGACTTCGGCGAACTTGGCAAAGGGCTGGATTTCAGCCTGGATGCCGAGGTTGTTCTTGAAGCCGTTGGCGACGGCATCGATCCATTCCTTGTTGCCACCATCGGTGTTGGAGGCGATCTGGAGCGGCTTGGAGTTGTCGTACGGCTTGATCTTCTCAGCCTGTGCCCACAGGTCCTTGGCCTTGGCGGCGTCGAACTTCAGGACTTCGCTGCCCTTGATGCCTTCCTTGAAGCCATCGATGACCGGCGGCGCGAAGGCCTTGGCCGGGGTGCGGGTGCCGTTGAAGACCACCTTGGCGATTTCCTCGCGGTTGATGGCGTAGGACAGAGCCTGGCGGCGCAGCTTGCCGGCTTCACCCTGGAAGTTCGGGTTGTAGCCCGGGATGTTCAGGGTGGAATCGGTGGCTACCGGCTTGGTGGCGTTCCGATCCGGGAAGTCGTTGACGTAGGTCTTCAGGGCGTTGGACGGCAGGACATCGGTGATGTCCAGGTTGTCCGACTGAAGGTCGGTGTACGCGGGGCCCGGGTCGGTGTAGAACTTGAAGGTCACGCCGCCGTTCTTGGCGGGGCGGGTGCCGTTGTAATCAGCGTTCTTGACCAGCGTGATGGACTGGTCGTGGACCCAGGAACCCTGCTTCTCGAACTTGTAGGGGCCGTTGCCCACGGGGTTTTCGCCGTAGGTCTTGGGGTCCTTCAAAGCCGCGGAGGGCAGCGGGTAGAAGGCGGAGTAGCCAAGGCGCAGAGACCAGTCGGCCTCGGGCTGGGCGAGCTTGACCGTGATGGTGGAATCATCGGTCGCCTGCAGGCCGGACATGGTGTCGGCCTTGGGAGCGGGCGTGGTGGTGGTCTTGCCGTCAGCACCCTTGACGGAATCGACGGCGGAGACATCCTCGTACCCGGCAATGGATTCGAAGAAGAAGCCATTGTTCTGCAGGTTCTTGGAGTTTGCCGCGAAGTTCCAGGAGTCAACGAAGGTCTTGGCCGTGATGGCTTCACCGTTGGTGAATTTCTGGCCCTGCTTGACCTTGATGGTCCAGTTCTGCGCGTCCGACGAGTCGATCGAGTCGGCCAGCGCGTTGACTGCCTTGCCGTTCGCGTCGTAGCTGCGAAGGCCTTCGAACAGCAGGTTTACGACACGGCCGCCGTAGACCTCATTGGTGTTGGCAGGCAGCAACGGGTTTTGTGGTTCGTTGCTGTAGGCCGTGATGACCTTGTTCGGGTCGCCGGCAGCATTGCTGGCACCCTCATTGCTGCCACCGCCACCGGTGCCGCATCCGGTCAAGGCAAGCGCGGCGATTGCCACGATGCCCAATGCTTTGGAAGTGCGCGTAAAACGCATTCCGCCTCCTATGAGTTGTGGGAGAGATGTATAGGGGAATCTTGTGCTTCCCCGCAGGCCGGACGCAGCACACCGCTGTGACGAAACCTACATATACGGGTTAGCCTAACCGCACAAAGTCCAGATACTGGTACTCCGTTGCCAAACCGTGACCGGCGCAGTCAAATGCCCCAGGCCACAGTGGATAGTTAGGCACGTCACATGCTACTCGCCAGTAAGCCAGACGGCGAATCGGCTGGCGCGGCTCCCCGCAAGGGCCGGAAGACCTAAAGGAAACGCGGCTGCGTCAGGACAGACGCCAGTCCCATACGTTCCACCACACACCGAGGGGGCCGGGACTGGTCTTCACGCCGGCCACCTTGGAGTTGAAGGCAGTTGTGCCGAGGGTTTGGTAGAGGGGCAGCCCGTACGCGTCCTCCCAGACGTGCTTGTCGATCTCGGCCAGGAGTTCGTCCTGTTTGCCCAGATCCGTGGTCTGGGACAGTTGTTCCATGACCTTGTCCGCGTCGCCGTCGGAATAGCCCGTAAAGTTGCTGCCTGCCCCGGTGCGGAAGATCTGCGGCACCCGGCTCACGCCGGCCTCGGTCCCAATCCATCCGGACAAGGCGGCGTCATAGCCGCCACGGCTCAAGGCAGCTGCCCAGTCGGCACTCCCCTGGCCACCGTCCACCACCCGGAATCCTGCCAGGACGGCCGAGTCGCGGACCAGGGTGAACGCCCTGGCACGGTTGGGATTGTCGCGGTTGTAGAGAATCCGGACAGTGGGGGTTGCGCCCTTCAGGAGGCTCTTTGCGGCGTCGATGTCCACCTTGGCGTAGTTTGAGGAGCCGTTGTTCTTTACCGTCTCTTCGTATTTGGGCTGTCCAGGCAGGAAGACCTGCGAGTCCAGCGGCTTGCTGTCCGGCACCTGGTTTCCCAGCACTGCGTCCACGATTGCCTGCCGTGGAACCGTCTTGAGGAACGCTTCCCGGACGTCCTTGTCGGCGAACGGTCCGGCGAAGTTGAGGTCCAGGTGGTCGTAGCCGGACTGCTTGTACCGTTCAACGATGATGCCCTGGCCGGACAGGCCCGTGAGGAGATTGTCCGTGGCAGCCGAGGGCCGGGGCGAGATGATGTCTGCCTGCCCGTTGCGCAGGGCATCAACTGCGGCCGGCACTGCCCCGGTGAACCTGACGTTGATCTCGTCCAGCCAGGGTTCGGAACCCCAGACGTAGTCCCGGTTCCGGACCAGCTTCATTGAAACCTCCGGGACGATGTCGCGGACAATGTAGGGGCCGCTGGACAGGTAGAGTGCCGGATCGTCGGGAATGGATTTTGTATCGAAACCGGTATTCCAGAAGTCGCTGACCTTCTTGAGCGCGGGGTTCGATGCCGGCTTTTCCGGATTGCCCCGCGGGGTGTCCTTGAGGAGATCAACCAGGTCCTCCTCATCGTTCAGCCCGCTCTTGGCGGCGACGACGTGGGCCGGGAGGCCGACGTCGAACGCCACTTCCCAGTCGGCATACGGTGCTGCGTACTCGATGGTGATGGACCGGCCGTCCGAGCCGATTTCAGGAAACTGGGTGCCTGCCAGCCCGGTGGTGTCAGACGCCACGGAGAAGTACTTGGTTCCCTTCCCGGCCGCTGGATCGACGTCGTCGAAGTAGCCTGACCCGGCGGCCCAGCTTAGTAGCAGGTCGGCCGCGCCAATTGGCGCACCGTCCGACCACTTGACGCCCTCGTTGACTGTGTACTTCACCTTGAGCGGCTGGTCGGAGACCTTTTCGAAGTGCCCGAACTTGTCATTGCGGACAACTTTGGAGCTGTCATCGAGGTAGTAGAAGCCGGAGTGGGTAATGGCACCGATCTTCGAGTTGATGTCGGTATTGCCGTTGGCGCTGTAGGGGTTGAACGAGGAGAAGGCATTGACCTCCGCCACCGTCACGCTGCCGCCGCGCTTCGCCTCCCCCACCACCACCGAGGGGGCACTGGTGCCTGAGCAGCCTGAAAGAACCAGGGCAGCCGCCAATACGGCGATGAGCAACTGCATCAGACGCCGGACCGGCATGCCGCCTCCTTGTGTTTTCCCTCTCCGGAGGGGACTGGGTCGCCACGATCACGCCCTACAGACTCAGGATAAGCCGTCCGGCCGGTCAGACGTTGAAGCGGAACTCCACCACGTCGCCGTCGGCCATGACGTATTCCTTGCCTTCGATGCGGACCTTCCCGCGGGACTTTGCTTCAGCCATGGAGCCGGCCTCCACGAGGTCGTTGAAGGAGACCACCTCGGCTTTGATGAATCCGCGCTGGAAGTCGGAGTGGATGACGCCGGCGGCCTGCGGTGCCGTGTCCCCCTGCCGGATGGTCCAGGCCCGCGCTTCCTTGGGCCCGGCAGTGAGGTACGTCTGCAGCCCCAGGGTGTGGAAGCCGACGCGCGCCAGCTGGTCCAGGCCGGATTCGTCCTGGCCGTTCATCTCGAGCATCTCGCGGGCCTCTTCCTCGTCGAGTTCCACGAGGTCTGCTTCGAGCTTTGCGTCAAGG
This sequence comes from Arthrobacter sp. SDR-2R, assembly GCF_057747955.1. Lineage (NCBI taxonomy): Bacteria > Bacillati > Actinomycetota > Actinomycetes > Micrococcales > Micrococcaceae > Arthrobacter > Arthrobacter sp. SDR-2R. The sequence goes on along the minus strand of NZ_CM173231.1, from coordinate 1,898,486 downwards.
AAGATGCAGTCCGCGGGGGCCACCATGGCGCGCAGCTCCTCCTGCTTTTCCGGGCTGCCCAGGATGGCTTCATCCGCATTGAAAACGTAGATGAAGGGTTTGGCCGTCAGCAGCCCCAGCTCCTTGAGGTGCTCCATCTCCAGCTTGTCGCTCTTGATGGAGGAGTAGATGGTGTCACCCCGTTCCAGGACCGCCTGCGCGGCCTTGATGGCCGCAAGCTCGGCGGCCTCCCGCTTCTTGATCTTGACTTCCTTTTCGATCCGCGGGATGGCCTTTTCGATGGTCTGCAGGTCGGCGAGGATCAGCTCGGTGTTGATGGTTTCCATGTCCGAGCGGGGATCCACCTTGCCGTCGACGTGCACCACGTCGGGGTCATCGAAGACCCGGACAACCTCGGCGATGGCTTCAGCCTCGCGGATGTTGGCCAGGAACTGGTTGCCCAGCCCCTCCCCCTCCGACGCACCCTTGACGATGCCTGCGATGTCGACGAAGGACACGGCGGCAGGCAGGACACGCTGCGAGCCGAAGATCCCGGCGAGCTTCTGGAGCCTGGGGTCCGGGAGGTTCACTACACCGACGTTCGGTTCAATGGTGGCGAACGGGTAGTTCGCGGCCAGGACCTGGTTGCGGGTGAGCGCGTTGAAGAGGGTTGATTTGCCGACGTTGGGCAGTCCGACGATGCCAATAGTTAGAGCCACGAGCATTGATTCTACCCGTCCGGCCCCGGCAGCCCCTACCGGGGAATGTCATTGCCTTTGATTGTCAGAGGCCCGTGCAACAGTGAAGCCATGGATGCTTTTGCCTTGATTCTGGCCCTTCTCATGCTGCTGCTTGGTGCGCTTGCCGGCGCCGCGGCCACTTATTTCTCCCTGCGCAGGAACTCGCATGCCTTGGAAGCGGACTTTGACCAGGTGTCGTCCCGCCTTTCGGAGGTCACGGCGCAGCTGGCAGCGGCCGACGCCGAGCGGCGGCTTTTGGCGGTGCAGAACCGTGAGCTGGGCGAGGCCAGGACGCAGGACGGCAGTGTCCTGCGCGCCCTGGCCCCGGTGGCGGAGAAGCTGTCCGCTGTCCAGCAGCAGGTGGCGCTGCTGGAGCGGGACCGGGTGGAACAGTACGGCCAACTGGCGCAGCAGCTGCAGGAGGCAAGGCTTTCCGATGAACAGCTCATCCGGTCCACGCATGCCCTGGAATCGGCCCTGCGTTCCAACAGCGCCAGGGGCCAGTGGGGCGAGGTGCAGCTGCGGCGTGTAGTGGAGGCCGCGGGGATGCTGCGCCACGTGGACTTTGTGGAACAGGTGCACAGCGCCGGCCAGGACTCGGCTGTCCGCCCGGACCTGGTGGTGCAGTTGCCGGGCGACAAGCAGCTGGTGGTGGATGCCAAAGTCCCGTTGTCGTCCTACCTTGAGGCACAGGAACTGGGTGCGGTGGATCCGCGCGCCGGCCAGCCCTCCGGACTCCAGTCGGTAAGTGATGGGCGGAACCGGCAGGCGCTGCTGGCGGCGCATGCCAAGGCCTTGAGGGCGCACGTTGACGCATTGGGCACCAAGAAATACTGGGACATCCCGGGAAACTCTCCGGAACTGGTGGTCTGTTTCATTCCGGCCGAATCCATCCTGGCGGCGGCACTGACTGCCGACGCCGGGCTCCTGGATTACGCGTTGTCCCGCAACGTGGTCCTTGCGTCGCCGAGCACCCTGCTGGCCGTGCTGAAGTCGGTGGCATTTACGTGGCGCCAGGACGTACTGACGGACAGTGCACGTGAGTTGTTCGAGCTCGCGCGGCAGCTGTACGACCGGATGGGCACCCTGGGTGAAAACGTCACCAAACTGGGCTCTTCCCTCAAGTCTTCGGTGGACCGTTACAACGCCATGGTGGGCACCCTGGAAGCCAGGGTGCTGCCCACTGCCCGGAAGCTCAACACGCTCGAGGAGTCCGGCCTGGTGACACCTCCTGTTGTGGAGGTGACGCCGCGCTCGCTGGTGGCACCCGAACTCCAGGGCGACGGCGAGGCCGCCTGACAACGGGCCGCGGATGCAGGACGGGCCGGGCAGTCGTGTGACTGCCCCGCCCGTCTTTTACGTCTGGTTGGCGTCCGGCTGCTGATAATGCAGGGGACTCAGCTGCGGGGCCGGCGTCCGCCAAGGGCGCGGCTGACGTCGCCGGCCTGCTTCAGGGTTGCGCGGAGTTCCTTGGGCAGCGAGAACAGGAGGTCTTCCTCTGCCGTGACCACTTCCTCCACCGCGCCGTAGCCATAGTCTGCCAGGAGCCTGAGGACGTCCTGGACCAGGACTTCCGGAACCGAAGCCCCGGATGTGACGCCCACGGTAGCGACGCCCTCGAACCAGGCTTCGTCAACCTCGTTGGCGAAGTCCACCCGGTAGGAGGCTTTGGCGCCGTACTCAAGTGCCACCTCCACCAGGCGGACGGAGTTCGACGAGTTGGCCGAGCCCACCACGATCACCAGGTCCGCCTTGGGTGCGATCTTCTTGATGGCGACCTGGCGGTTGGTGGTGGCGTAGCAAATGTCATCGCTGGGCGGGTCCTGCAGGGTGGGGAACCGCTCCTTGAGCAGCCGGACGGTCTCCATGGTCTCGTCGACGCTCAGCGTGGTCTGCGAGAGCCAGATGACCTTCTCGGGGTCACGGACAGTTACCTTGTCCACTTCATGGGGACCGTTGATGATCTGGATGTGTTCCGGCGCTTCACCGGAGGTGCCTTCCACTTCCTCATGCCCGTCGTGGCCGATCAGGAGGATGTCGAAATCGTCCTTGGCGAAGCGGACGGCTTCCTTGTGCACTTTGGTAACCAGCGGACACGTGGCATCAATGGTGCGCAGGCCGCGCTCTTCGGCGGATTCGACCACTGCGGGGGAAACGCCGTGGGCGGAGAAAATCACCAGCGCGCCTTCGGGCACTTCGTCCGTCTCCTCCACGAAGATGGCGCCCTTTTCCTCCAGGGAGCTGACCACGTGGACGTTGTGGACGATCTGCTTGCGGACATACACGGGCGGCCCGTAGTGTTCCAGTGCCTTTTCGACGGCGATCACGGCCCGGTCAACGCCTGCACAGTAGCCACGGGGGGCAGCCAACAGCACCTTCTTGGTGCCGTTCACGGGGGCTGCCGCTGCTACGTCCTCAGGCGAGCGGCGCCTGCGTGGAATGGTTGGCATCGAGAGGGGTACAGCCGAGGTGGTCATCCCTCCATGCTACCGGCTGGCCCGCGCCCGTTTCCGGGATGCGAACAACGTCACAACGCCTGCTGCCATAAGAACGCCACCTGTCACCGTGGCCGCTGCGATCCACGTCTGGAAATCGGTGCCTGCGGCGGCCAGGAACTCGTCACGGAACATGTTGGCCACCGCGTTGCCGGTGTCCGTGGCCTGGGCACGGGCCGAACCCAGCTGTAAGGCCAAGCCCCACGCCCCGGCAAGGGCCAGTCCGCCAAGTCCGGCTGCCAGCAGCACGGTCCAGCGGCGCCGTGCCGCGACGAGAGCCAGCAGGAACGCTATGGCTGAACCGATGGCCAGGATGTAGCCCATGGGTGCGTACGTGGCCAGCCGCTCGGTCCATTGCCGCTGAACGGGCTGGCCGACATTGATCAGCGTTTGCTCCGGAGGGTCGAGGGGAAGCCGGGTGGTGCGGGAGATCTCCTCCGAGCCGAGGGCAACCAACGGGGCGACGTCGAGGGTTAACGAGGATGCCGAGGCACCGCCCTGCGGACTGGCCGCCGGGTCGGCGAAACTTAGGCGGTGGCTCCGGCGGAGCGTCTCCTCCCACGCCGCCGGATAGCCGGGAAGCCCGGTCAGGGACTCCGCCGCCTTCTCGAGCATCGGCTGGACCAGCCCGGACAGGAAACCGGGGACAGATCCGGTATCGATCGTTCCCACCGCCGCCGCAGCGAGTTTCCTTTGGAAGTCTGAGTCCTTGCCGAGTGGAGCTGCAAGCCGGACAAACCCGTCTTCCTGGACAATGTTCCGGTCCACCCACATGGCGGGAACCGCAACGGCGGCCAGGAGGATGCCCAGCACGGTGGCGATGGCAGAGACAAAAGTGCGCACAACAGGTCCTTCGAGGTTGGGAGCCTTACCCCATCCTAGGCAGGGTGGAAGGGCCGTCCCTGTCAGTGCCCGGTGCTACACCTTATGGATAAGGTTGATTGACCGCCCACAACAGATGAAGGACCGCATGCCCGCAGCACCAGCAGCCTCCCAACGGCGTCCGCATGTCTGACCAGGCCTCCCTTCCGGGTGCGGCGCCCACTACCCTGCCGGCCACAGCGGCGGAAACCAGCCCGGACAACCCCTGGCCGCTGCAGCTGTTGTCGCAGAAGCTTAAGGCGCATATCGACCGCACCCCGTCGGCATGGGTGGAAGGCCAGGTCATCGAGCTGAACCGCCGCGGCACCAACGCCTACCTCACGCTTCGCGACGTGGACGCAGAGGTGTCCCTTCCCGCGTCGGTGTGGACCAAGGTGCTGGAACGGCAGAATCTGCCGCTGGAGCGCGGTTCACGGGTGGTGGCCCTGCTGAAACCGGAGTTCTGGTTGAAGACGGGCAGGCTCAACATGCTGGTGCGGGACATTCGGCCCGTGGGATTGGGCGACTTGCTGGCCAGGATCGAGCGGCTGCGCCAGGCGTTGGCGGCTGAGGGCTTGTTTGCCGACTCACGGAAGAAACCGCTGCCCCTGCTGCCTCACCGCATCGGCCTGATCACCGGGCGGGATTCGGACGCCAAGAAGGACATCCTGCGCAACGCAGCCCTGCGGTGGCCGGCGGTGGAGTTTGAGATCCGCGAGGTTGCTGTCCAGGGGAATACCGCCGTGGCCCAGGTGGTCCGCGCCCTGCGGGAACTGGACGCCCGGCCTGAGGTGGACGTCATTGTCATCGCCCGGGGCGGCGGGGCGCTGGAAGACCTCTTGCCGTTCAACAGCGAGGAACTGGTCCGGGCAGTGGCTGCCGCCGCCACGCCCGTGGTGAGTGCCATCGGGCATGAGGCCGACCGGCCGCTGCTGGATGATGTTGCAGACCTCCGGGCTTCCACCCCCACCGACGCCGCCAAGCGGATCGTTCCCGAAGTCTCGGAAGAACTCGCCGGCGTGCGCCAGGCGCGGGAACAACTGCGGCGGTGCATGGACCGGCTGGTGGACCGGGAGTCGGACCGGCTGGCGGCCCTGCATTCCCGGCCCGTCATGGCGGCACCCGAAGGAATGGTCTCCGTCCGGGCCGAGGAAATCGAGCGGCTGCTGCGGCGGTCCTCTGCGGCCGTGAGCTCCACCGTGGTGCGGGCAGCGGACCAGCTTGAACACCTGAAAGCCCAGGTCCGGGCCCTCTCGCCCCAAAAGACGCTTGACCGGGGGTACGCCGTCGTCGAACTGGCAGGAGACCAGGCCGCCCGGATCGCTCAGGCCGGCCACGCCGTTGTCCGCCGTCCTGCCGAAGCGCCGGCGGGGGCCGCCCTGTCCATCCGCGTGGCAGAGGGGCGCTTCGGAGCCACGTCTACCGGCACCATGTCCACCGGGGCCATGTCCACCGGGGCCGGCGGGTCACAATCAGGAAACCCCGACCACCACCAGGAATTGGAAGAGAAGTCATGACCGAACAGAAACCTGAGTCCGACGTCGCAGCCCTGAGCTACGAGGAAGCGCGGGAGCAGCTCATAGCAGTGGTGGGCAGGCTGGAGGCAGGAGGGGCAAGCCTGGAGGAGTCCCTGGCCCTGTGGGAACGAGGTGAGGCGCTGGCGGTACGCTGCGAGGAGTGGCTGGAGGGCGCCCGGAAGCGGCTGGCTGCAGCCCGGGACCAGCCGCTTTAGGCAAACCCGGAAGCGGGGAAAACCAAACAGGGAAGCTGAAGCAGGACCACGGCCAGGGCCGGCCCTCAGGAACGGGCCACCAGCTCCCGCTCGGCAGCTACGTCGAACTCGGCCTTGGGCCACTCCAGCTTCAGGCCGGACAAGGCGCCGAGCAGCAGCTGCTGGACCGCGATCCGGGCGAACCACTTCTTGTTGGCCGGAACAACATGCCATGGCGCGTTGGGCGTACTCGTTTCGTCGATGGCCGCCTGGTATGCGGCCATGTAGTCCTCCCAGTGGGCCCGCTCGTCCAGGTCTCCCCTGCTGTACTTCCAGTGCTTGGAAGGATCATCCAGCCGGGCCAGCAGCCTCTCCTTTTGCTCCGCACTGCTGATGTGGAGCATCACCTTGATGATCTTCGTCCCCGAGTCGGCCAGCCGTGTTTCAAACTCATTAATGGCCACGTAGCGCCGCTTGATCTCGTCCGGGGTGGCCCATCCGTGGACGCGATGGATGAGAACGTCCTCGTAGTGGGAGCGGTCGAACACACCCACCATTCCGGCCGCCGGCACTTCCTTTTCGATCCGCCACAGGAAGTCGTAGGACTTCTCCTCGTCGGTGGGCGCCTTGAATGCCTTGAACTGGACGCCCTGAGGGTTCATCGCCGCCATGACATGGCTGACGATTCCGCCCTTGCCGGCGGTGTCCATGGCCTGCAGGATCAATAGGATCCGCTTGGTCCCCCCGAACCGGGATTCGGCAAAGAGCTTTTCCTGCAACCCGGAAAGTTCGTCGTCCATCTCCGCCAGCAGCAGCCGGCCGTCAGCCTTGTTGCCGCTGTACCCGGGGGTCGAGTCCGGGTCCACTGCGGCAAGGGAGAACCCCTCCCCGGCCCGAAGGGTTTCAGCAGGATGCTGGTCGAAGCCGACGACGCGGGCCATGGGAGTCCTTTCCGCAAGGTTGCACGGACCGGTAGGCCCGTGAGCACAGGCTAGTTCCCCTGGTACCTGGTTAGGAAGTCCCCCATCCGGCCGATGGCCTCTTCAATGTCCTTGACGTTGGGCAGCGTCACCATCCGGAAATGGTCGGGGCGCACCCAGTTGAAGGCACGGCCGTGGGACACCAGGATCTTCTGTTCCTTCAGGAGGTCAAGGACAAACTTTTCGTCGTCCCGGATGTGGTAGACCTCCGGGTCGAGCCGGGGAAAGAGGTAAAGGGCACCCCGGGCCTGCTGCGTGCTGACGCCCGGGATGGCGTTCAGCATGTCGTATGCCTTGTTGCGCTGCTCCAGCAGGCGGCCACCGGGGAGGATGAGGTCGTTGATGCTCTGGTAGCCGCCCAGCGCCGTCTGGATGGCGTGCTGGGCCGGGACGTTGGCGCACAGGCGCATATTGGCCAGGAGGTTGATGCCTTCGAGGTAGTCGGCGGCATCCTTCTTGGGCCCGGAGATGGCCATCCAGCCGGCCCGGTAGCCGCAGACGCGGTACGCCTTGGACAACCCGCTGAACGTCAGGCACAGGACGTCGTCACCGGTCAGTTTGGCGAGGTTCACATGGACGGCGTCCTCGTACAGGATCTTTTCGTAGATCTCGTCGGCAAAAATCACCAGGCCATGCTTCTCGGCGAGGGCGACGATTTTCTTCAGCGTCTCTTCCGGGTAGACGGCGCCCGTGGGGTTGTTCGGGTTGATGACCACGATGCCCTTGGTGCGCGGCGTGATCTTCGCTTCCAGGTCGTCAAGGTCGGGCTGCCAGCCGGATTCCTCGTCGCAGAGGTAATGCACCGGCCTGCCGCTGGCCAGCGCCACGGACGCGGTCCACAACGGGTAGTCCGGCGTGGGGATGAGCACTTCATCGCCGTCGTCAAGAAGGGCCATGAGGGACATGGTGATGAGCTCGCTGACACCGTTGCCCAGGTAGATGTCATCCACGTGGATATTCTGGATCCCGCGGGTCTGGTAGTACTGCGAGACGGCGGTGCGTGCCGAAAAAATGCCGCGGGAGTCGCTGTAGCCCTGGGCATGGGGCAGGTGGCGGATCATGTCCACCAGGATGGCGTCCGGCGCCTCGAAGCCAAACGGCGCCGGGTTGCCGATGTTCAGTTTGAGGATTCGATGGCCCTCCGCCTCCATCTGCTGGGCGGCCTGCAGGATCGGTCCACGGATGTCATAGAGGACGTTGTTGAGCTTCGTGGACTGCCTGAATTCTGCCATCCCTCAAATATGCCACAGGAAGGATGCATCCCCGTTGAGACGTCCACCACACGGCCGGCGGCGGCTGCCGGACCCCCGCAGGTCCGGCAGCCGCCGTCGTTAATCACCAGTCCGTACCCTGCCCGTGCGGACAGGGAACCGATTTACTTGACGATGCCCTTGTCCTTCAGCCAGGCGGTTGCTGCCGCCTTGGCGTCCTGCTTCTGGCTGCCGCTGACTGCCCGGTTGAGGTTGATCAGGTCATCCGTCGTGAGCGTGCTGGACACGGAGTTGAGCGCCTGCTTGGCCTTGTCCGTCATCTTGGCCTTGTTGTACAGCGGCAGGACCTGCTGGGCGATGAAGTTGTTCTTCGGGTCCTCCAGCACCACCAGGTCGTTGTCCGCGATGGACGGCGTGGTGGTGTAGATGTCGGCCACCTGCACCTGGTTCTCCAGCAGCGCCTTGAGCGTCACCGGGCCGCCGCCGTCGCTGAAGGGCTCCAGCTTCTTGGGGACGCAGTTGTAGTTCTTCTTCAGTCCGGGCAGGCCGTACGCGCGCTCGGCGAACGTGGCCGGAGCCCCCACTACGATCTCGCTGCAGACCTTGGCCAGGTCCTCGATGGACTTCAACTGGTACTTCTCCGCCGTTGCCTTGGTGACCACCATGGCGTCCTTGTCCTCGGCCTTGGACACGTCCAGCACGCCGAGTCCGTCCGGCAGCTTGCCGGGCAGTGCCTTGGCGATGTCACCGGCGGAGACCTCCTTGGCTTCCTTGTCCACGTACAGCAGCAGGTTGCCGCTGTAGTCCGGCACCACGTCCACCGAGCCGTCCTGGACGGCCTTGAAGTAGACCTCGCGGGAGCCGATGTTCGGCTTGGTGGTGGCGGTGATGCCGTTGGCGTTCAATGCACCGGCATACAGCTCGGCGATGATCTGGCTCTCCGGGAAGTCGGCTGAACCCACCACGAGGGAGGTCGCCCCGCCCGATGCACTGCCGCTGGTGGCCGGCGGGTTCTTCAGCGGATCGGACGACCCCCCGCAGGCGGACAATGCCACTGCCAGGCCAAGCCCGGCGGCCAGACCGCTGAACGCCCGCCTTCCGAGGCGCTGGGGACGGCTATCTTTCATGACTTACCTCCTTGAACAACAGTCTCCGCAACAACGGGGTCTGTGAGATCAACCGCAGCCTCATGGCTGCGGTAGGACAGCTTCGAGGCCCCTTGGGTCAGGAACAGCCTCTGGAACAGGGACAGGACAAGGTCGACGGCGATCGCCAGCGCCGCGATGAGGAGGGAACCTCCCAGCATCTGGGGGAAGTCGCTAAGGACAAGGCCGTCGAAGAGACAGCGGCCCAGGCCACCTAGGTTGATGTAGGCAACGACGGAGACGGTGGCGATCACCTGCAGCACGCCGGTCCGGAAACCGCCGAACATGACGGTGAGTGCGTTGGGCAGCTCGGCCCGGAACAGGACCTGCAGTTCAGTCATTCCCATGGCCCGGGCCGCGTCCACCACATTCCGGTCCACGCTGGAGATGCCGGCATACGTCCCGGCCAGCAGCGGGGGCACGGTGAGGATCACCAGCGCCCAGATGGGAGGCATCAGCCCGATGCCGGCCAGCAGAACGAACAGGATGAGCAGGCCCAGGGTGGGCAGCGCGCGCAGGGCTCCGGCCAGGGCGACGACTGCCACCCGTCCCCTTCCCGTGTGGCCGACAAACAGCCCGACGGGAACGGCGATGGCAGTGGCGATCAGCATGACGAGTCCGGTGTACTGCAGATGCTCCAACAGCCGGGCGGGGATGCCCATGCTTCCGGACCAGTGCAGGGGGTCGGAAAGCCAGGCGAAGGTATCTGAAAAGACGTTGCTCACGCTGCTTCTCCCGCCAGGGTGGCGCGCTCCGCAGCGGCGGGCGCAGTGCCGCCTTCATCCCTGCGGCCCCGCCGCGTTCCTGCCCGTTCCCACGGAGTGAGGATGCGTTCCAGCAGGACGAGGACGGCATCCATCAGCAGCGCGAGGATCAGGATGGCGACGATCCCCACCACCACCTCGGTGACGAAGTCGCGCTGGAGGCCATCGGTGAAGAGCATGCCCAGGTTGCCGACACCCAGCAGGGCGGCGACGCTGACCAGCGAGATGTTGCTGACGGACACCACCCGCAGCCCGGCGAACAGGACCGGCAGGGAGAGCGGCAGGTCCACCTGCAGGAACCGGGCCAGCGGCTTGAAGCCCATGGCCTGCGCGGCCTGGCTGACGTCTGCGTCCACGGAATCGAAGGCATCCAGGGCGGCGCGCACCAGCAGTGCCACGGCATAGATGGTCAGGGCCACCACCACGTTGAGGGGATCCAGGATCCGGGTGCCCAGGATGGTGGGCAGGATGATGAACAGCGCCAGCGAGGGGATGGTGTAGAGGAGGGAGGAAGCCGTCAGGACCACGGAGCGGAGTGCACTGTTCTGCCGTGCCAACTGCGCCAGCGGAATGGAAATCAGCAGGCCCAGGGCCATGGGAACGAGTGCCAGCACCAGGTGCTGGCCGCCGCGTTCCAGGATCATGCCGGCGTTGGCCAGGAACCATTCCATCAGAGGGCAGCCTGCCGCAACTGGCGCGCCTCTTCGATCAGCGCCAGGACCTCACCGCCGCGGACCACGCCCAATACCGTGCCATCGGTATCAACGGCGACACCGAGGCCCGACGGGGACGACAGGGCCGCGTCAAGGGCCCGCCGCAGGCTCTCTCCCGGACGGAACAGCGACCCACCCGGAACGAGCTCGGTCTCGGTCCCTGGTGCCGACCATCCCAGGGGATGTTTGTCCGCATCCACCACCAACTGCCAGCCACCGGCAGCACTGGCATCAGACTCATATCCGTCCGGAGAGCGGACGATCGTGGGCACGGGATGGATGGCCACGCCGTCGGACGGCGTGAAGCCCAGGTGGCGGAAGCCGCGGTCCCGCCCCACGAAGGATGCGACGAAGTTGTTGGCCGGTGCCCGCAGGATTTCCTCCGGGGTGGCGTACTGGGCCAGCTTGCCGCCGGTGGCAAAGACGGCGACCCTGTCGCCCAGGATGGTGGCCTCGTCGATGTCGTGGGTTACGAACACGATGGTCTTGGCCAGGTCCTTCTGGAGGCGCAGCAGTTCCTGCTGGAGTTCGTCCCGGACAACGGGGTCCACGGCGCTGAACGGCTCATCCATGAGGAGAACAGGCGGATCTGCGGCGAGCGCGCGTGCAACGCCAACGCGCTGCTGCTGGCCGCCGGACAGCTGGGACGGGTACCGCTTGCCGAGGGAGTGCGCCAGGCCCACCACGTCCAGGAGCTCCTCTGCGCGCTTCCGGGCGTCAGCTTTGGAGACGCCGTTCAGCCGAGGAACGGTGGCGATGTTGTCGAGGACCGAGCGGTGCGGCAGCAGACCTGCCGACTGCATGACGTAGCCCATGGAGCGGCGCAGTTCGGCCGCCGGCACCGTGGTGACATCCCGGCCGTCCACGGTGATGGTCCCTGACGTGGGTTCCACCATGCGGTTGATCATCCTGAGCGATGTTGTTTTACCGCAGCCGGAAGGACCCACGAAGACCGTCACAGTGCCTTTGGCAATGGACATGGACAGCCCGTCCACCGCCGGCTGGCCGCCCGGGTACTGCTTGGTAACGCTCTGGAACTCGATCATCGCCTGGTCCATGGTGCGGACTTACCTGTTCTCTTGGACGGGCTGTTGTCAGCACCGCGACATTGCCATCAGCACGCTGATAGTTACGGTAACCCAAACGGGGGCCGGCTTCAGCAGATGAGGCCCTAATCCCCGCAAAGGAATCCCTACTGTAATCATTCGGTACCCCGCTTGGCGTGGATGGGTAGCCGAAGCCGGGCGGGCCTAAAGTGGAGGCGTGACCAACTTGGAAGTTTCACCCCAGCAGGAAGTTTGTCCGCCCGCACCTGCCGGAGGCACGTCGGGCCCGTGCCTGCAGCTGTGGCCCGAACGTGAGGTGCCCCTGGGCGGGGTGCGCGCCATGAACGTCAAGCGCACCCTGCCCCAGCGCGGACTGCCCACCATCGGCGCGTGGTGCTTCCTGGACAGCTTCGGGCCGGACCGTACCCCCATGTCTGTCCTCCCCCATCCCCATATCGGGCTGCAGACGGTGACGTGGCCGCTGGCTGGGCACATCCGACACCGGGACAGCGTTGGCAGCGACGTGGTAGTGCGCCCCGGGGAGCTGAATATCATGACGGCGGGGCACGGGGTCTCGCACTCTGAATTCGCCGTGCTTCCCGACGGCGGGGAGTTGCCGCTGCAGCGGGGCCTGCAGCTCTGGGTGGCCCTTCCCGTCGGGGAGAGAAACCGGGAGCCGGCGTTCGAACAGCACCGGGAACTGCCGCGCGTCGCCGGCCACGGCTTCACCGCCACCGTCATGGTGGGTGGGTTTGCGGGCGTCGTGTCCCCCGCGACGATGTTTTCGCCGATCGTTGGCGCGGACGTTTCCTGCGAAGGGGACGCGGTACTGCCACTGGACCCCGCCTTTGAGCACGGCATCCTGGTGCTCGACGGCGGCCTGGCGGTGGACGGGCAGGACCTGCCGGCGGGGCCGCTGGGCTACTTGGGCACCGGCCGAAGCGAGCTCCGGATGGAGGCCCGCCCCAGCACGCGGTTCCTGCTGATTGGCGGTGAGCCGTTCGGTGAAGAACTGCTGATGTGGTGGAACTTTGTGGGCCGCACCCACGACGAAGTGGAGCAGGCCCGGGAGGACTGGGAAGCGCAGGCCGGGCTGCCGGATGCCGAAACGGCTGCGGCCAGGTATGGACTGGTGCCAGGCCACGGTCCGGAGGCCGGGGCGGAGGCCGGCCGCATTCCCGCTCCCCCGCTGCCCGGCGTGCGGTTGACGCCCCGTAAGCGCGCCGTCGACTAAGCGCGCCGCCTGGCCCGCTGACGGGCAAGCGCGGTTTGGTTCCTGTCGGCCGTCAGGCCGGTTCGGCCAGGAGTTGCAGGACGCCGAACACCGGTTCCTGGTCCAGGACCCTCACGTCAGTGATGCCGCCTGCTTCGAGGTTCCGGCGGAATGACTCCTGCAGCGGTGCCACGTTCATGCCCAGGCCGCCGCCCAGGATCACCGGACCTTCAACTTTCAGCTGGCCCAGCACCTGCCCGGCCAAGGCGGCAAGGTCGCGGCCGGCCTGCTCCAGCAGGGCTGCACTGTCCTGGTGCCCGGCAGCGGCCGCTTCCACGACATGCCTGGCCTGCTGGGCCCAAAAGCGCCGTCCCGTGTCCGGGGAATGGAACAGCGCAATCAGCTTGTTGGGGTGGTCCAGGCCGCAGGATGCCAGGAGGGATGCCGTGAGCTGGTCAATCGGCAGGCCCTGGTTCATCCTGCGCAGGCTGTGCCGGACCGCTTCCCTGCCCAGCCAGTAACCGCTGCCCTCATCCCCCAGCAGGTAGCCCCATCCGCCCGCCCGGGCCTCGCCGCCGTCGGCGTTGCGTCCCCAGGCAGCCGAGCCGGTACCTGCAATGACCGCAACTCCCGTACTGGCACGGCCCGCGGCCAGCAGCAGGCGGGAGTCGTGGACAACGGTGATGCGGGCTTCCGGGACGAGTGGCTGGATCAGGGCCGCCAGGGCGGCGGCGTCCTCGTCGGTATCGATTCCGCCGGACCCTGCGTACACCCGGTCCACGCGGCCGCCACCGATCCTGGCGAAAAGCTCCGCCAGGTTCCGTGCTGCCTGGTCGCGGCTGACGTTCTGGACGTTGGAGCTCCCCGCCGCATCGTCCCCGACGGGCACTCCGTCTTCAAAGCGGATGCCGTGTGTCTTGGTGCCGCCGATGTCCAGGCCGATCGTGACGCCGTGCAGTGGGTTGCCTGGCGAGTCCGTGGCGTGCTGGTCGGGACTGGTGGAGGGGTTCTGGGTGTTCGTCACGTCACAAGGGTACTTGCGTGGCCTGGCTTTGGGGCGCCGCGCCTGCCTTCCGCGGAGGCGCGGCCGCCACCCGCCGTCGTCATCCGGTTCCCCGGGTCAGCGGCCCGCCCTGGTGACCAGCCCGGCCAACAAGTGTGGCCCCTGGGCCACCACCAGCTCGCGGAAGAGCCTGGCGGGAACGGGTTCGGTTTCGGGTTTCCGGCGCCGCCAGCTCACTCCGACTTCCCGGAAGGCCAGCTCCGAGTCCAGCGGCACCTCCACCCAGCCGAGGTCTCCGGTTTCCGGGCGCAGCGTCCTGCCGGGGGCGTCGCCGCCGGGCGGCAGGATGCTGACGCCCAGGCCTGCCGAGACCAGTCCGCGGACCGTGTGTGAATCCTGGCTCTCGAAGGCGATCCGCGGCCGGTATCCCGCCTCGCGGAACAGGGCGTCCGTCAGCGAACGCAGCCCGTATCCGGTTCCCAGCGCCACGAACGGTTCCGTCCGGATATCGGCCAGCCGGGCCATCCGCTGCCTGGCCAGGGGATGGGCGTGATGCACCACCAGCCGGAGCGGTTCCCGGTACAGCGGGGCCGAATCGAGGGTTTTGCCCGCCGGCGCCACGGGAGCGGTGAGGGCCAGGTCCGCTTCCCCGGATGACAGCTCTTCAAGGCATGCGCTCCGGGCGCCCTGGCTGAGCCGGAACCCGGTCCCGGGATGCCGGGCACGGAAGGCGCTGATCAGCAGGGGCAGGGTGGCCTCGCCGAAGGTGTGCTGGAAAGACAGGGACACGGTGCCCCTGACCAGTTCGGACTCGTTCCGGACAAGGTCCAGGCCGGCCTGGACCTCCGCGAGCGCCTGCTCGATGTAGGGCAGCAGGGTGCGGGTTGCGGGCGTCAGGCGGACACCGCGGCCGTCCCGGACCAGGAGTTCGGTGCCGACGGCGGCGCTGGCCCTTGCCACTGCCCTGCTCACCGTCGATTGGGGTAATCCGAGGAGTTCGGCCGTCTCCGTGACGTGTTCGGTCCGTCCCAGCTCGGCGAGTACCGGCATGAGGGGCAGCAGTTGGGCCAACTGTTTCCGGTCCGGTTCCATGGCTGCTCCCTTGCCGGCTCCCGAGCTTTCCCGGAACCGGGAAGCAATCCGATATTGCTATCAGTTTGGCATGAAATATGCATTGGAAGCATTCATTGCTCGGGGACTACGCTTGCTTGATGCCACAGAAAGCGAGCTCCGGCACGGCGGCTTCCCCTCCGTGGAACGGCCATCCCAAGGGGTCCAGGGCCTACGGGCGGATCCTGGCCGGTCTGTCATGCGCAGGGGTTGCAACGTTCGCGCAGCTTTACTCCACCCAGGCGGTCCTGCCCCTCCTGGCGGCCGATCTGCGCGTCACTGCCGCCGAGGCTGCCCTCACCATTTCCCTGGCCACCGTGGGTTTGGCCGCAACCGTGATCCCCTGGTCCTTCCTGGCGGACCGGATCGGCCGGGTGAAGGCGATGATGTGGGGCATCACGGCGGCCACGGTGCTGGGACTGCTGGTGCCCCTGTCCGCCAGCTTCGGCATGCTGCTGGTCCTCCGGCTGTTGGAGGGGATGGCGCTGGGCGGAATCCCCGCCATCGCCATTGCCTACCTCAACGAGGAGGTCAGCAAAGCGCACGCCGCGCTTGCCGCCGGAAGCTATGTTGCCGGGACCACCCTGGGGGGACTTTCAGGGCGGCTCGTGGCCGGCCCTGTCGGCGAACTCTGGGGGTGGCGGTCGGCAGCCCTGGCAGTTTCCGTGCTGGCGACGATTGCCGCCGCCGCCTTCCTTGTCCTGGTGCCCCGGGCCAGGGGTTTTGTTCCTGCCCGGGCCGCCGGACTCCGGAGCGCCGTCCGGACGCTCGGGGGCCACCTTAGGAACATCCGGCTGCTGGCCCTGTATGCCCAGGCCTTCCTGATGATGGGCGGGTTCGTGGCCGTCTACAACTATCTGGGGTTCCGGTTGTCGGGCGCCCCGTTCGGGCTGCCGGCCACCGTGATCAGCCTGATCTTCCTGGCCTATCTGTCCGGCACCTTCTCCTCCCGCTGGGCAGCGGGGATGACCTCGAAATACGGGCGCCGAAACGTGCTGCTGGGCGGACTTGGCCTGGCTGTTGGCGGTCTCGCCCTGACCCTCACCCCGTCCCTGGTGCTGATCCTGTGCGGGCTGGTGGTGTTCACGGGCGGCTTCTTCGCAGCCCACAGCATCGGCTCCGGCTGGACGGGCGCCATCGCCAGCACCGGCCGCGCGCAGGCAGCGTCCCTTTACAACCTGGCCTACTACCTGGGCTCCAGCCTCCTGGGCTGGGCAGGTGGCCTGGTCTTCCAGGCCTGGGGCTGGAACGCACTGGCTGGAGCCGTGATCGCCCTGGCGTGCCTCACTGCCGCAACTGTCGCCGTCGTCCATTCCCGCGCGGAAACGGCCGCTGCCTGACTCGGCGCCGCACTCGAATTAACACGCTCCAGCAGCTTCGAGGATAGAGCGGATGTTCGGCAGGACGCGTGCCTGTGGAGCCGATGGCGGAGATTCTGCGGTCTAGGATGAACTAAGGACCGTGTGGAAGGAACCGCCGTGAGTACGAATGCCAGGAACACCAGGCCTGGGGCGCACCTGGAGCCGCTGGATGCCATTGACGAGCGCCTCCTTGCGGCCCTCGTGGCAGACGCCAGGATTTCCAACAAGCAGCTCGCCGAAATGGTGGGTATTGCGCCGTCGACCGCCTTGATGCGCACCCGCGCCCTCTCGGAGCGCGGGATTGTGCAGGGCTACGAGGCGAAGCTGAGCCTGTCGGCCATCGGCCGGTCGGTGCAGGCCCTGGTGGCCGTACGGCTCCGCGCCCACGACCGGGACCAGATCGACCGTTTCACTGCGCGCGTGCCGCACCTGCCCGCCGTGCTGTCGACCTTCCACACCTCAGGTTCGGTGGACTACCTGCTGCACATCGCCGTCGGAAGCACCGAAGACCTGCGGGACTGGGTCCTGGACAATTTGGCTACCGATCCCGTGGTGGGCCACACCGAAACCACGCTGGTCTTTGAACACATCCAAGGCAACCACGGCCCGCTTCCGGACTAGCGCCGCTGTAGATCCACCCGGCTCTGACGGACCCCTGTTTCGTTGCTTTGATGGAAGCGGTGAGGGTGACGGCTGACAGGGCGAGTGCCGCCGAGCCGCACAGCAGGACGAATCCCTGCACCGCTGCCGCCATTCCGAACACGGCGCTGGCCCAGCCCAGGCCGAGGACCGGCACGGCGCTGCCCAGGTAGGTGATGACGTACACGGTGCTGATGATCTGCGCGTGGCGTGCCGGCTCCACCTTGCCCGCCACCTCGTTGAAAACCATCCGGAAGGCCATGCCCTGCCCCAGGCCGGCGGTAACGGCAGCCCCAACGAGCAGCAGTGGGCTGTGCCATGCGCCGGCGGCTCCCAGCAGGATGACGGAGACGCCCAGGACGGCCAGCCCCGCAGGCACGGCCAGGCGCCCGCGCAGGGTCACCAGCTGGCTCAGGGCTGACGCCCCCAGCGGCAGGCCGGCCAGCACGCCGATCAGTGGCCGGGAGTCCGTGCCCAGGACCTGCGCGAAGTAGCCCGGGGCCAGTGACAGGGAGAAGCCAAACACGGCAAAGCTCAGGAAGCCGACGCCGGACGCCAGCCAGAAAGCGCCCCTCGCCTGCCGTGAAACGGAGGGACGGCGCGGGGCAAGGACGTGCAGCGGGCGGGACACTGCCGGCACCATGATGGCCGGGCGTGCGCGGATCAGGTACAGCGGGACAAGGAGCGCGGCCAGCAACAGCGAATGGACGACGTACGGAGCCGTGGTGGCACCGGGAAGCAGCGACAGCAGTCCGCCGATGACGGGACCCGCCGCTACGCCCCCCGAGGAGGCCAGCAGCGTAAAGCGCGATGCCCACTCCGGCCGGGACGGGAGCAGCTCGCGAAGGGCTGCCGCGCTGGCCCCCGTGGCGAGCGCAACCGCCATTCCCTGCAGCGCCCGTCCGGCGCACAGGGCAGCCAGCGTGCCCGCTTCGGCGAAGATCCAGCCGCCCGCCAGTCCGGTCAGGACAGCGACCAGGAGGGCGGCCCGGCGGCCGATATGGTCCGACCAGTGCCCGGCGAGCAGCAGCGTCCCCACCAGGGCCAGGACGTAGCTGGCGAAAGCCGCCGTTACGTCGAGGCTGGACAGCCCGAGGTTGGCCTGCAGCAGGGGGTACAGCGGGGTGGCAAGGTTGGCGCCCACCAGGAGCATGAAGATGACCGCGCCGGAAATCACCAGCCGCGCCGTAGTGGTGGCATTCCATCCGCTGGCCGTGGCCGGGCGCATGCGCAGTTCGCTGAAGACCGTCATTGTGCCGCCTTAGGGGTCGCCGCGGCGGGTGGTCCTTGTGGGAGCCCGGCGCGGATACAACTGTGATGGTTCAAGAATGCGGTACCGCTGCGCCATATCTTTCGACCTTGCAGGGATAATTGAGCAAAATCATCAACTTATGGATCCACGAATGATGGAGAGTGACGATCTTGAACAAACTGGACCCCACGGACCTGAAGATCCTGCTGGCCCTCATCCGGGATCCCCGCATCCAGATCGGTGAGCTGGGCGAGTCCCTGGGCATCGCCCGCAACACGGCCCAGTCACGGGTTCGCCGCCTGCTGCGCAGCGGGGTGCTGCGCCCGGGCGGGCGCGAGGTTGACCTGGAGGCGGTGGGCTATGACGTGGTGGCCTTTGTGACCATTGAGGTCTCCCACCGGGAGCTGGACGGCGTCGTGGCAGCACTGCGGCTCATCCCGCAGGTCCTGGAAGTCCACGAGATCTCCGGCCGCGGCGATGTCTGGTGCCGGGTGGTGGCCACGGACACCCACAACCTCCAGTCGTCCCTGCGGCAGGTCCTGCGGATCAAGGGTGTCATCCGGACAGAGACCGTGCTGGCCCTGCACACCCATATCCCCTACCGGACCGAGCCCCTCATCAGCGGCCTGAGCAGTGCCGCAGCCCCGGCGGCTAGGATTTCCTGAATGACCATCATCGATAACGCCGTCTACGTCAACGGCGTCCGCCATGCAGAGCCCGACAGTCTTGAGCAGACCTTTGAGACCCTGTCCCTGCATGGCGGCATGGCATGGATCGGCCTCTACCGGCCCACGGCGGAGGAAATGGCGGCCGTGGCCAGCGAGTTCGGACTCCATGCCCTCGCAGTGGAGGATGCTGTTTCGGCCCACCAGCGGCCCAAGCTGGAGCGTTACGACGACAACCTTTTCACCGTCCTGCGGCCCGCCCGGTACGTGGACGAGGACGAAACCGTGGAATTCGGCGAACTCCACGTGTTCACCGGGAAGAACTTTGTGGTGACGGTGCGGCATGCGGAAACGGCAGGCGTTGCCAGGGTGCGGCAGCGGCTGGAGGGGCGGCCTGATCTCCTGCGGCACGGGCCCGAAGCGGTGCTGTATGCCCTGCTGGACCGGGTGGTGGATGACTACGCCCCGGTGGTGGCGGGGCTGGAAAACGACATTGACGAGATCGAGGACCAGCTGTTCAGCGGCGATTCCTCCGTGTCCCGCCGCATTTACGAACTGGCCCGGGAGGTCATCCAGTTCCAGCGCGCCATCCACCCCCTGCCCGAGATGCTGGACCAGTTGAAGCGCGGCTTCGAGAAGTACGAAGTGGAAAGCGAGCTGCGGCATAACCTGCGTGACGTGGAAGACCACGTTGAGCGGGTGATTTCCCGGGCGGACTCCTTCCGGGACTTGCTGCAGAACGCCCTGACCCTGGACGGGACACTGACAGCCAACCGGCAGAACGAGGCCAGCGCCGAGCAGAACGAACAGGTCAAGAAAATCTCGTCCTGGGCGGCCATCCTGTTTGCGCCCTCATTCGTGGCCGGGATCTACGGCATGAACTTTGACAACATGCCCGAACTCCATTGGTCCTTCGGCTACCCCCTGGCGCTGCTCCTCATGGTGGCTGCCGGCGGCCTCATGTACGGCATCTTCAAGAGGAAGGGCTGGATCTAGCGGGGCGGGATCACCGTCGCGGGCAGCCGTCCGGTGGCCAGCGCCACCCGCATATTGCCCACCGCGTGCACCATGAGGGAAACAACCAGGAATGCCACCAGAACCTGGCCGGTGGAACCCAGCACCCTCACCCATCCGCCATCGAGGGTTGGGTCAAGGAAGTCGTACACGTACCATCTCAAGGCCGCCCCGGATCCACGAAAACGCAAGGAAGGCCACCGGGTAGCCCAGCCAGGCAAGGGGCCGCCACCAGGGACCTCGGACCGTCCGGGTGACGAGAATCCAGTCAAGCGCCGCCACCAGCGGGGCCAGGCGGTGGTGGGCAACCTGCGGCCAATACAAATCCCATGTCCACCACGGCTCTTCCGGCGGAGCCACGAGCACGATGTAGATGATGCCCGTCATGACCATGTACAGGACCAGCGCGCCGAACATCTGGTCCCACCACAGCGGCGGCCGGCGTCGTCGCAGCACCCCTGAAATGATCAGGACAAGCCCGAAGACAAGATTTCCCTGCACAGTGAATTCCGAATACAGCTGCGGGACATCCACGTCGTTGCCGGGCAGGGTGGCGTCGAAGGTCTTTTGCACGATTGCGGCCAGCACGACAAGACCGACGCTGATCCGGGTGGCCCGGATCCACGGGCGGTCGGGGTGCAGGGCACGGTTGATGGCAAAGTTGCGCACGACCGGCGGAGCCAGCTGTGGGGGGTGCCCTTCCTTCTTCGTGAGGCTCATGGAGCAAGGATCACGCCGGCAGGTGGAAAAAGACAGGGTCCTTCGACCGCTAACGCCCACCGCCCACCCGGGCCGGTGACAGCCGGTCCGGGCAGGCGGTGACGGTCAGGCGTTGGTTCTGCGCTTCAGCCAGCCCCAGACGCCGGTGGCGACGAAGAGGACCAGGCCGATGATGGCGAGCCAGAGAAGGCCCTTCACGACGAAGCCGACGATGGACAGGATGAGCCAGAGGACAAGAAGTCCGATGATGATTCCCATGAGGCCCACTCTAGGCCCCCACCCATCCGATCGGGCCTGCATCCGGGGGCGTTTTGCCTATGGGAACGGTAACGCGTCCCGCGGTTCCGTCCACCACCACTGTTTGCCCGTTCACGAGGGTGCGGGTTGCGGACCTACCTTCCAGCTCACTGCGTTTGGCGGCGCGGGCCAGCACACGCCGGCGGTGCCGCTCCTTCTCCGCCGGCGGCAACGCCCCGCCGTCGGGCATTGCCGCAAAGTTCCTCGAAGCGCAGGTGAGTGACATCCGTGGGCCCGGCCAGGACACCGGCTTCCGTGAGGCGCCCTCCCAGCGTATGCGGCGGCACCGGAAAGCCTCCGCGCAACAGTTCGCCCAGGTTGGCGCCCTTGCCGCCAGCCAAGGCCACATCCAGGGCCCCCTGACGATGTCCCGCCCTCTGCTCCCTACAAGCCAGGCCCAGGAACCGTGGTGCACAACCAGGGGCCCCAGGCGCCCTTTGCCCGGTCTGCGGAAGCGGCTCGTTGCATCAGGGCCACGGGAAGGGACGAGCGAGGGAAGGATCCGCGGAGTCCGCCCGCGGACAGGAATCGCCCCGGCGGTGGGCACCTGCGTTTGAAAAGGAAGGCAAACCAGGTGTTCTGGCTCTGGCAACACGCCTGCAAATGGTGGAGCTAAGGAGATTCGAACTCCTGACCTCTTCGATGCGAACGAAGCGCTCTACCAACTGAGCTATAGCCCCGGAATCGGCCGCAACCTGCAAGGCGTTCCAGGATGGTGCGGAACCGGTGTCCCTAGGCTACAAATTTTCCCGGCCCAACGCCAATTGACGCTCCGGCCGCCCGCGGGACCCCAAGGCGCCCCGCCCAAACTTTACGCGCGCCGGCGCTGAAGAACGTCGTCGAGGTTGCTCAGCGCGCTCTGCGCCTTGGTCAACTGCTGATCGGCCACCTGCTGTGCTTCCGCGGACTCCGCTGCCTGCACCCCGGCAGCGCCCTGCTTCAGGGACGGCTTGCCAACTGCCTTGGGCGCCTCAGGAAGTTCAAGAGGCTGCGGCTCCGGGCGCTTTGCCTTGGCTGCGTCCACGTAAATGGGCTTGGGGACTTCCACCGGCTCCCAAGGGGTTCCCGCCGGAGTGGCCGGGGCCGCCTCTGCAGCACTGGTATCGCCGGCAGCCACCGCGACGGCGAGGGCTGCTTCACGAAGCTCAACTGCCGTGAGCCGCTTGATCCCGGACTGGCCTGCCTCGGCATCGAAAAGCGGGCTGTCCGGCCGCGCGGGGGCGGCCTCAGGTTTTGGGGGAATCGCGTCGGCCGTCTCCGGGCGGCGTGCAGGCGCACTCATGGCCGAGCGGAACGCAGCATTGACCTTTGCCTTGCGGTCGCGCACGGCGAGCATACGCAGCAGCGCCACCGACCCGACAGTCAGCACCGTGCACAGGATCGGAAGGGCAGGCGAACCGATGCCAAAGGCAGCCAGGATCCCGGAAATGAATGCAGTGACAAGGGAGAGCAGCCCCACCAGGGCCAGCGCGGTCCGGCCGTAGCGGATGCGGAGCCGGGCCGGAGGGGGGGTGCTGGCAGCGCCGGCACCGGGTGACGGACTCTTCCTGGGTTCCATGGCTTTCTCCTGCTGGGCGGCGACGTTCAAGACCAGGCCGGCGTGCGGATCCGGCCCCTCATCGGCGGGGGCGTCTGCCAGGAAGTCGACGGCAGGCTGGAACTGGTGCCGGCGGTTCCGGAGGACGTAAGGGGCAACCCATACAATCCAGAGCGCGACGGCAACCACGAGGATCACTGAGCTGCTAAGGGGGAAGTCCACACTCAAAACCGTATGAGCATCATGCCTGCTCAGGCCGCATTAGCCCCGGTGTGTCGTGCCCCCTCTGGCAAACCGTTGGATTTATGACCGGCGCGAGGCCAGCCAGGGGCCCAGCAGGCCCTCCGGGACTTCTTCCGCGGTGAGGGCGAAGGAACGGTGGTCGGCCCATTTGCCGTTGATGTGCAGGAAACGGGGCCGGTACCCCTCGTCCCGGAATCCCAGCTTTTCCACCACCCGCAGGCTGGGTCCGTTCTCGGGCCGGATATTGATTTCCATCCGGTGCAGGCCGAGGGTCCTGAAGCAGTGGTCCGTCACCAACGCCACGGAGGTGGGGGCGATCCCCCGTCCAGCCCGTGCCTGGTCAACCCAGTAGCCAAGGGTTGCCATCATGGCCGAACCCCACACGATTGACGACACGGTCAACTGGCCCACGATGGCGGGGCTGCTGAGGCCCGGCCTCCACTCGGTAATAAGGAAGGGCAAAGCTGTGGCCTGCGCGGCCTGCACTTTGAGCGACCGGACCATGTGCCGGTAATCGGGCAGCCCACCGCCCGGATCCGGATTGGAGGCCTCCCACGGCTGCAGCCACTCACTGTTACGAGAGCGCACCTCCATCCATTCATTCTTGTCGCGGTACCGGATGGGCCGCAGGACCAAGTCGCCGCACTCCAGGGTGACCGGCCAGATGGGACCACTGCGCATGGCGCTAGCGGGAAAGGTCCGAGGTGAAACCTGGCAGCCATTCCCGCAGGCCCGGGCCCAGGTCGTCGCTGTCGATGGCGAGCTGGATGCAGGCCTTGAGGTAGCTGAGTTTGTCGCCGGTGTCGTAGCGCCGGCCCCGGAACACGACCCCGTACACCCCGTGCCCTTCACCATCACCGGAGGCAAGTTCCTGGAGGGCATCCGTCAACTGGATTTCCCCGCCCCGGCCCGGTTCGGTGTGTTCAAGGACTCCGAAGACGGCGGGGTGCAGGACATAACGCCCGATCAGGGCCAGGTTGGAGGGCGCTTCCTCGGGTGACGGCTTTTCCACCAGCCGGTTGACGCGGACGTAGTCTTCGCCGTCGATGTCCTGGATGTCCGCACAGCCGTAGGCGCTGATCTCCGACGGCTCCACTTCAATCAGGGCGACGACGGACCCGCCGGTTTTGGCCTGGACGTCAATCATCGTGCTGAGCAGTTCGTCGCGGGCGTCAATCAGGTCATCTCCCAGCAGGACAGCGAAGGCTTCGTCACCCACGTGCTGTTTTGCGCGGAGCACCGCATGGCCCAGGCCGTGGGGGTCGCCCTGCCGGACGTAGTGGATGTCACCCAACTGGCTGGCCGCCTGGATGGACGCCAGCTTCTCCGTGTCCCCTTTGTCCTCGAGCGTTGACTCAAGGGACGGCACGCGGTCGAAGTGGTCTTCCAGGGCCCGCTTGTTGCGGCCGGTAATCATCAGGATGTCGTGGAGGCCCACGTGGACGGCTTCCTCCACCACGTACTGGATGGCAGGCTTGTCCACGACGGGGAGCATTTCCTTGGGCATCGCCTTGGTGGCTGGCAGGAACCTGGTGCCCAGGCCCGCGGCGGGAATGACGGCTTTGCGGACTCTGGGGTTACTGGTGTTCACCGGTCTAATCTAACGTCAGCGTCAAGCATTTCAGTAACCACCGGAGCGGCAAGCCCGTGCCGGTGCGGGAAGAACCTCCCAATACGGGGCATTGCAGGAAGGACACCATGCTGCAGGAGACCAACGCAGTCAAGGACGGAATCAGGGCCGCCCACCGCCGGCGGCGGGCAGCTCTGACGCCGGCGCAGCTCGAAGCTGCCGGCGCGGCCCTGGCCGTCCATGGGGAAGCATGGGCGGGGACGGTCACAGGGAAGCACGCCTCGATAGCCTGCGTGTACCTTGGCGTGGGACACGAACCGCCCACCCTGCCCCTGATCAACGCCCTGCATCGCAGCGGCCATCAGGTACTGCTTCCGGTGTGCGAGGAAGGCCGGGAATTGAGCTGGGTGTTCTGGACGCCGGAGACCAGCTTCGAGCGCAGCAAATATGCACCAATCCTGGAGCCCACGGGGCACCGTCACGGGCCGGAAACGGCCGGTGGCGCAGCGGTGCTCTTTATTCCGGCCACCGCAGTGGACCTCGCCGGCAACAGGATCGGGCAGGGCGGAGGCTACTACGACAAATTCCTGGGGCACCTGGCTACGGCAGGGAAGGAAATTCCCCTGGCCGCTGTTATCTACGATGACGAATTGCTGCCCGCCGGCCGGATACCGGCCGAGAAGTTCGACCGACCGGTCCCGGCCGTCCTGGCCCCGTCCGGATACCGGCCACTGGCGGGCAGCGCCTGAGCCCGTCCATTCGGGCACAGTGATAGAATTAGCACTCAGGCCCTGCGACTGCTAACGGTTTACCCGGCGGCAGCACGGGACCTCTCGTTTGCCAAGAGGAGGAGCACTAGTGCCAACATATGCTTACGCCTGCAAGGATTGCGGCCACGCCTTCGACATTGTCCAGTCGTTCTCGGACAGCAGCCTGACGTCCTGCCCGGAATGCGAGGGCACGTTGCGCAAGAAGTTCAACAGCGTCGGTGTCGTCTTCAAGGGCTCGGGTTTCTACCGCACGGATTCCCGCGATTCCAAGGGCAGCTCCGTCTCCCCCGCACCCGCAGCGACGCCCGCTGCCACCCCCGCCGCGTCGACGCCGGCAGCAGCTGCCGCCAGCTAAGCAGCCCAGGACTTTACGACGGCGGCCGGACGCTCCCTGCGTCCGGCCGCCTTTGTCCACATAGCCGCCGTCCAGGCTCCCGTGCCGCTTTGGCGTCACCTAGCGTGGGCGCATGCCAGTACTCTTCCGACGTCGCCGCGACGGTCTCCGGTTCCCCGGCCATGTCCATGCTGCAGGTGCCCGTAACATCCCCCGCCGCCCCGGACGGCGTCCCCTGCACTCGCGGCTTGCCGGCTGGCTAAGCCGCAACCGACGCCTCGTAGCGGCCCTGCTCTTGTGCGCAGCTGCAGCAATCGCTGTCCAGCAACTCACTCCCGCCCCGCTCACCACCGTCACGGCGCTGGCCGCTGCCCGGGATCTGCCCGCGGGAACACCGGTAACGGCAGCAGACCTGGCCCAGGTCCAGGTGCCGCCCGGGATGGTGGCCGACGGCTTCCTCCGGGATGGATCCGCAACCGCAGGCAAGCAGCTCGCAGCGCCGCTGCGGAAGGGCCAGCTCCTCACCGACGCCCAGCTGCTGGGCCCCGGGCTCCTGGCAGGGACGCCCCCCGGTTCGGCCGCGGTTCCCCTGCGGATGGCGGATGCCTCATCCATCCAGCTGGTCTCCCCCGGCCAGCTGGTCAACATTGTGCTGACATCAGGCAACGGGTTCGACCAGAAGGGTCCCTCTGAGGTCCTGGCGTCTGCCGTCCCGGTGCTGTGGACCTCGAACAACGGCGGCCAAGGGGGTCAATGGCTCGGCACCACCGAGACCGATGGACTGATCGTGGTGGCAGCCACCGCCGAACAATCACTGCGCCTGGCCGGCGCCTCCACCCAGGGCAGGCTGTTCTTCGTCCTGGTCGGGCCGCCCTGACCTCAAGCGTGGCCCGGATGATGTGGGTCAGCCCCAGTGCGGCGGTTTCTGTTCCTTCAACCAGGTATCGTGATCGTCCTCCCGGTCACCCCAGCTGCGGGCGTCGTCTTCCGCCGCCTTGCTCGGGAGGATCTCGTCGGTGCCCCCCGCTGCCGGCCGCGCCCCCGGAGAAGGCACCGGCGCTGCGGAATCCGCGGGAGCGGCACCGCGGTCAGTTCCGGCTGCGGCCCCGCTCCTGTTCGCGCCGCCGTTCTTGTCCAGGTCGTCGTTCCTGTTCGAGCCGCCGTTCTTATCCAGGTCGTCGTTCCTGTTCAGGTCGTTCGTGTTCCGGGTGTTGTTCTCGTTCTGGCGCATGTCTTCCTCGGGCCTGTCTTTCCCAGGCCGGTCTTCTCTCGTCGTGGCACCCGCTTCCCTTGTCCCCTGGGCGCGCCGGCCTTGGCTGACAGCCTCGGAAGGCAGGTAGGAACCACCGGCAGCAGGCGCCCCATCAATTCCGTGAAGTGCGTGGTTGAAGTCATCGTCCAGGAATCCTGTGCTGGACGTGGTCCGGCCCGGAAGCACCATCTTCTCAAGTCCCAGGTAACCGGCGATGCGGTCCGCGCAGGACGAGGGGTCCGTGAAGACCTCGATGGTCCACAGGGGCATGTACCGCCATCCCAGGCGTTCCAGCAGTTGCGGCCGCAGCCTGCTGCGCTCACGCACGCTCATGGTGCGGTACTGGGCCGTGCCGTCGGATTCGATGGCCACGGGCCGCGGGAGGTCGGGGTCGTCCTGGCCCATGGTGTTCAGGGGATCCGCCGCGGCAACCACGTCGATGGCGCCGTCGTACTGGTGCCAGACCCTGGCGCCCCGGGCCCGCAACCGGTCCCCCAGGTCCGCTACCAGCGGGTCCGCTCCCAGCGCCTGCTCGCTGGCCGCGGCACGGGACGCGGGAGTCCCGAGATCGGTGTTGCCGGAAATTTCCCGGTCCAGCAGCGTATAAAGATCCACCGCCCCGTGGGTGAGCCTGGTGTGGTCCAGGTCCTCCGGCCGGAAGCAGGTGAGCACGTGCATGGAACGGCGCGCCCGGGTCATGGCCAGGGCAAACTTCTCCCGGCCGCCCTCCGCGGAGAGCGGCCCGAAGTTGTGCAGGGCGCGGCCGTGCGGGGTCCGCCCGAATCCGGGCGAGAAAATGACGTGGTCGCGGACCAGGCCCTGGGCGCGTTCAAGGTCAACTACCCGGAAAGATTCCGGCCCGGCGCCGAAGAAGCCGGCCAGGCCCGGCTGGTTGGACAGCTGAAGCCTGATGGATTCACCAATCCTGGCGGCGTGCCGCAGGCTTGCGGTAACCACTGCCAGCGACGTTCGCGGGCGCAGGCGGGCGTGTTCGAAGACGAGCTCCACCACGCGGTTGACCTCGGCCACCACAGACTCCACGCCTTCGTCGCCGGCACTGGGCAGGCCCGTGCCGTCCGGCAGGTATTCCACCAGCAGCGACCGGTCCAGCCCCGTGGCCGACTGGCCTTCCGGCAGCCGGCGCAGGCCGCCGTCGTAAAAGTTCTTGCTCAGCTGAAGGACCAGGTCCTCGTCCACCGCCCGGTACACCACGTTGAGCCGCCACACCGGAAGCACGGCAGACAATGCCGTGAAGGCACTTTCCACCCGGTGGTGGGCCGACTCGCCGGGCGCCAGCCGTTCCACCCCGACGGTGAAGGTCCGCGGCGTGGCAATGCGCGAGTCGCCAAAGGCAATCACCTGCCGTGCACGGGCGATTGCCGGCAGGACAGCCTGAAGCGAGGTGGCTTCCGCATCGAGGATCACGACGGCGTCGAAGTGCTGTTCCGCCGGAAGCAGGCCCGTCATCAGGTACGGGCTGACAGACCAGACGGGAACCAGGGTGCCGATCAGGTCCGGAGCCTGTGCGGTAAGGGCCGGCAGGGAGACCCGGCCGTCCTTGAGCAGGCTCCGCAGCAGGTCGGCCTGGCGGGGCTGGGCAGCGATGGCTGTGCGCCACCGTTCCGCCAGGTCCCACCGCAGTCGGGCGGCGCCGCTGGCAACGTGGGCGTTGTCCGCCAGCCGGTACTCTGCCTCAAGCTGGCGCAGCGCGTCGCCGTCGGACATGGCCAAGTAGTCGTCACCGCTGATCATTGCCTCAAGCGCGGACTGCCACCAGGCCAGCTCCAGCTCGGCGGCAACGGATCCCTCCGGGACTTCCCGCTCGGCGAGGTCGGCCAGAAGCTCGCCCAGGCCGTGTTCGCGCATGTTCTCGACCAGGAGGGTGCGCTCGGGCAGGGTCTTAAGCGTGTCGGTGTCCGCCACCAGGCGCTCCAGGCGTTCCATCAGCCGCGCGTAGGGAACGGTGGACAGCGAGCCGCCGCCTTCCGTGTGCCGCAGCGCCTCACCCAGCTGTGCCAGTTCGCCGTCCAGGGACCGGTACAAGGCAATCATTTCGGCCAGGCCGGAAGGTACGGCGGGGTGCCGCTGCGTGGTGGCGTAGCCCGCCCACAGGGCGCGCTGCGCCTGCACCAGCACCAGGGATGAGTGCAGGTCTGCGATGTGGACGCCCGGGCGCACGTATTCCTTGGCGACCCGGCGCAGCCTTGAGCGCTGCATGGCAGTCAGCTCGATGCCGCGCTCACGCCGCCAGGCGGACGGCGCGGTGGCGGAAATTAGGTCCGTCACGGGCCGGTCAAAGATGTCCGGGGTGAACTTGTCCAGGCTTCCGCGGACGGCGACCAGCAGTTCCAGCTGCTCGCCCCACTCGGCGAATGATTCGCCCAGGCGGATTTCGGCGTGCTCCGCAACGGCGTCCATGCGGTCGCGGAGGAGGGGAAGGCTCTTGGCGACGGAGCGGACCAGGTCCTGCGCTTCCTCCGTTTCCTTGCGGGTCAGCAGCCGGGCCCCGTGCCAGGGGCTGGTGGTGGCCGCCTTACTGAAGCTGCCCAGTTCCGCGGCGCGCCTGAGCCTGCCGGCCAGCTCCTCGCGGTCCCGGATGCTGTCCAGGACGCTGCGCTTGAGCCGGACGGTGGTGGCGGGCGCGGGGTGGATGGAGGTGAGCTCCGCGAGTGACTGCATGGCCTGGTAGGGCGAGCAGCCCCAACGCTCGCGGACGTTGTGGAGCGACGCCACGTGGTCCATGAGGGCGTGCCGGTGTTCCACCAGGGTGTTGTGGAGGTTCCCGAGCTGGGGTTCCAGTGACTTTTCGTTGCGCACGATCGCCCGGAGCAGCTGGCCCTTCAGCTGCTGCGCCGTGACGTTTCCGGAGAGCTGGAACAGGATGGACTCCAGCCCCAGCGACTCCAGATGCCCGGAGACCTCGTTGAGGCTGGCGCGGCGGTCGCCCACCACCAGGACAGTCTTGCCGGCGTCCACCAGGGCACCGATGGTGTTGATGGCCGTCTGGGTCTGCCCGGTGCCGGGCGGACTGCTGACCACCAGGGAGTCTCCGGCGCGGGCCGCGTCCACGACGTACTGCTGGTCAGTGTCCGCATCCAGCAGCAGCAGCTCGTCCTTGGGGTGCCTGTTGTCCAGGTGGGGGAAGCGGTAGGGGTCGGGTTCCTCCACGTCCACCACTTCGCCGCCGGCAGCAGTTGCCAGCGCGGACACAAGGGGATGGGAGTCGTTGATCCAGGGATCGTCGAGGTTGCCGGAGAGGTCGGCGAACGTGGAAACGAGCAGGTTGTGCTGGGTTTCCGCGCCGTGGATGGGCCGGATCAGGGTGGCCAGCCGGTCCAGGACAGGCTGGGGGTCGAACCGGGCGGTGCTGTAGGCGAGGCGGGTCACGGCGTTGACGTCAAAGACGATCCCGTGGATGTTCTTCAGGTGCCGCACCAGGGCCGGGTTGATGTGCGCCTGCTCGGTGAGCTGCAGTTCGAAGTCGTCCTCCCCCGGCCGTACCGTGAGGGAGATGGCGGTCAGCATGACCGGAGCGGACACCCGCTGGGGTTTGCCGCCGACGGCTGACGTCCACACCACAGTGCCGGCGGACAGGTAGCCGGCATCGATGCCGCGGTCGTTGGCGAGCTCGAAGATCTTGGACCGGATGTTGCGCGAAGCGCGGGCCGCCACCACATACTGCTGCCGGTCACGGATCAGGGTGGACAGGCGTGTGCGGCGCCCGGCCATGAGCTGGGCGAGCCCGGAGGGGTGTGCCGACGTAAGGTCGATGGAGCCTTCGGGTGTCTTGGTGAAGCGCAGCATCGTGTCCGCGCCGGTAACGGGTTTAAGCCCGGACAGCCATTTGCGAAGCTCTTCCGAGCCTTCCGGGTGGCCTTGACCAACTGACACTTCTGCCTTCTTTTCTGCGCTTGCACGTGACATCCTGGACCATACCGGCATAGATTCGAGAGTAGCCGCTTCGGCGCCGGACTTGAGCGACCGCAACACTGGAGCACGGGAAATTGCCGGGATTCATCCGGGAAAAGCAGCGGCCGGCCCCCGCTGGCGGAGGCCGGCCACTTAGGATGCTATTCCCATTCGATGGTTCCCGGCGGCTTGCTGGTGACGTCCAGGACCACCCGGTTGACGCCGTCCACCTCGTTGGTGATCCGGCCGGAGATCCGGGCCAGGAGATCGTAGGGCAGCCGCGACCAGTCGGCCGTCATGGCGTCCTCGGAGGAGACGGGGCGAAGCACGATGGGGTGGCCGTAGGTACGGCCGTCGCCCATGACGCCCACGCTGCGGACGTCCGCCAGCAGGACGACGGGCATCTGCCAGACCTCGTTGTCCAGGCCGGCTGCCGTGAGTTCGGCGCGTGCAATGGCGTCTGCCTTGCGCAGCAGGTCCAGCCGCTCCTTGGTCACTTCGCCGACAATCCGGATGCCCAGGCCGGGGCCGGGGAACGGTTGGCGGCCAACGATTTCCTGCGGCAGCCCCAGCTGGGCACCCACTGCGCGGACCTCGTCCTTGAACAGGGCGCGCAGCGGCTCAACGAGCTCGAACTGCAGGTCCTCGGGGAGGCCGCCCACGTTGTGGTGGCTCTTGATGTTCGCGGCACCTTCGCCGCCGCCGGATTCGACGACGTCCGGGTACAGGGTGCCCTGGACCAGGAACTTGATCTTCTCGCCGTGGGCAGCGGCCTCGGCGATGATGGCCAGTTCGGCTTCCTCAAAGGCGCGGATGAACTCGCGGCCGATGATCTTGCGCTTGGTTTCCGGATCGCTGACGCCTGCCAGGGCCGAGAGGAAGCGTTCCTGTTCGTTGGCGACGTACAGCTTCACGCCGGTGGCGGCCACGAAGTCGCGCTCCACCTGCTCCGCTTCGCCTTCACGCAGGAGTCCGTGGTCCACGAACACGCAGGTGAGCTGGTCGCCTACGGCACGCTGGACCAGGGCTGCCGCCACTGCGGAGTCCACGCCGCCGGAGAGGCCGCAGATGACCCGTGCATCCCCCACCTGCTGGCGGATGCGTTCCACCTGCTCTTCGAGGATGTTGCCGGTGGTCCAGTTGGGCTCGAGCTTGGCGCAGTTGAACAGGAAGTTCTCCAGCACCTGCTGGCCGTAGGCGGAGTGCTTGACCTCCGGGTGCCACTGCACGCCGAAGAGACCCTTTTCCTCGTTGGCGAAGGCAGCTACCTCCGCGCCCGCCGTCGTCGCCAGGACTTCGAAGCCTTCCGGCGCCTGGTGGACGGAGTCGCCGTGGCTCATCCAGGTCTTCTGGTGCTGGGGCATGCCCTCAAGCACCGAGCGGCTGTCACCGAGGATGGTGGTTTCGGTGGATCCGTACTCCCGCAGGCCGGTCTTGTCCACCTTGCCGCCCAGGGCGTTGGCCATGGCCTGGAAGCCGTAGCAGATGCCAAAGACGGGGACGCCGGCTTCGAAGAGGTCGGCACCCACGCTCGGGGCGCCGTCGGCATAGACGCTGGAAGGTCCGCCGGACAGGATGATGGCGGCGGGATTCTTGGCCAGGAGCTGCTCGGTGGTGTAGGTATGCGGAACCACTTCCGAATACACATTCGCTTCCCGGACGCGGCGGGCAATCAGCTGCGCGTACTGGGCACCGTAATCAACAACCAGCACCGGCTTCTGGGAAGTTTGGGATGCAGTGGGAGTAGTCACAGTAATAGCCTACTTGGCGCCGTTGCACCGGCGCACCTTGAGACGCCGTGCTGTGACGGAGCAGACGTACGACGGCGGGCGGCCGCCGCGAGGGGCCAGGCACCTCAGCGGCCGGCAGCCCGGAGGGCTAGTACCGCTGCGGAGCCTGCGGGTTGGCAGCGAGTTCGGCCTCCGCCTCGGCGTGGAACTTCTTCTCGACGATGAAGGACAGGAACGGCACCACGCCGCCAAGGGCCAGCAGGACCAGCTTCAGGAAGGGCCAGCGCATCAGGGACCACAAGCGGAAGTTGGAGATCAGGTAGACGACGTACATCCAGCCGTGCACGATCAGGACCGTAACAGAGACGTTCACGCCGTTCAGTACTCCCGGCGGCTCGGCGTCCGCGAACCCGAAACCGAACGGCTGGCCGGTCACGGCGTTGGTGCCGCCGGCGAACAGGTACTGCCCGAAGCCGTACCGGGCCACGAGTTCAGCGCACAGCAGGAGCAGCATGGTGCCGGTGAGGTAGGCCATGACCCTATAGAACTTCAGGGCCGACCGGATCTGGGCCTCGGTGCCGCCGAAGCGGCGCTTCCTGCCGGACGTCTTGCCGCCGGGAGCCTGCGGGGACGGGGTGGCCGGTTTCGGATCAATCATGGCTGTACCTTCTGCTGGGACTGGTCAGGCTGCTGGTGCTGGTCAGGCTGGTGCGGGGGAAGCTGGTGCGGTTCGTGCGGTTCGTCCTGCTCGGAACCTTCGGCGTCATCGAGGGCCTCCTCGAGGTCCCGGTGGTAGTCGTCCTTGACCAGCCGCCACCAGATGAAGAGGGCAAAGCCGGCGAAGACGACCCACTCGATGGAGTAGAAGAGGTTGAGCCAGTTGATGTGCTGTGCCGGCGGCTGGGGGCCGATGTCCAGCGGCAAGAGGTTGCCGGGTACGGCCGCGGCACTCACGTCCTGGCCGCCCACCACCTCTGCGGTGGCCGACACGAAGCCCGGGTAGCTGCTCACGTCCCAGTAGTTGATGAGCTCCGCCACGGACACAGCCGAGGCCTCCCCCGGCTTCGGCGCTTTCCCGGCCACCGGCGCCTCGGACGGCAGCAGGCGTCCGGTCAGTTCAACAAGGCCCGACGGCGGTGCTGCCGCGTCCTGCGGTTCCGCCACCCACCCGCGTGCCACGGGGATCCAGGTCTGCGGTGTTGCGGCGGCTCCGGTCAGGGTGGGGGCGCCGTTCACGGCGAAGGCCGAGACCACCCAGTAGCCGCTCTTTCCGTCATGGAGCCGGCCGGGAACCAGGACCTGTTTGTCCGCACTGTACGTTCCCTGCGCAGTGACCATCTGGTCCGCGACGCTGCCGTGGAAGAACTCGCCAGGCTGGAGCGTGCTTGTCAGCGGCTGGACCTGTTCGGTGGCCGGATTAACGGGCACTTCGGGTTGGGTGGAGCGGCCGAACTGCCATTGGCTCAACAGCACGAAGACCCCGGAGAGCGCGATCGCGAAGACAAAGCCTGCGATCCATCGGGGCTTGAGGGCTGTTTTCCACACGTCTTAACCGTACTTCGTACTCTTGTAGAACAACTAAACGCCGGGGACGCCCGGACCTGGAAAGGGCGGACACGCGGGCCTGGTGGTCCGGGCGGACCTAGTGGTCGAAGAACACCAGGCTGGAGTTGATGAGTTCGGCGATCACTTCGGCGTCGTAGGCGCGCCGCAGCGATTCGCGGAAGGATTCCTTGGAAAGCGACCGTGCCAGGGTGGCCAGCACTTCCAGGTGGTCCGAAAAGGAACTGGCGGGGGTGGCAATCAGCAGGATCACCGTGGCCGGACCGTCGGCGGCGCCGAAGTCCAGGGCATGGCCGTACTTGGCGATCCCCACCGCGATCGAGGTCTGGGAGACGAACTCGCTGCGCGCATGCGGCAGCCCGATGCCGCCCGGGAGCCCCGTGGCAAGCTGGTGCTCGCGGGCATTGACGTTCTTCAGGAACCCGTCAAGATCCGAGATCCGCCCGGCTGCGTGCAGCCGTTCCGCCAACTGGGTGGTGGCGTCGGTCTTGTCCTTCGCTTCCATTTCCAGGATCACCATGTCGGCAGTGGTGAGGTGGGCGTCATACGGGTCCAGTGGTTCCGCCAAGGCGTATCCCTTCTGTCAGCAGTGCAGGGCGAACGGCCCCTCAGCGCAAGGGCACGATGTTTTCCGCGCCCAGGCGGGCGGCGTCTGCGGATTCGTCGTCCGGCTGTTGCTGGCTGAGGCGTTCGGCTTCCACGCGGGCAATGTAGTGGCGGACCTCGTTTTCACGCTGCGCGTCACTCCAGCCAAGGACGTCACCCATCAGTTTAGCGACAACAGGGGCAGCGGACACGCCGCGGTCCCAGGCCTCGATGGAAATGCGCGTCCGCCGGGTCAGGACGTCCTGCACGTGGCGGGCCCCTTCATGGGTTGCGGCATAGACCGCCTCCGCCTGCAGGTAGTCATCCGCTCCCGGGATGGGCTCGGCAAGTTCCTTGTTCTGCTCGATGATGGCCAGCACCTCGGGCGTCATGGAGCCGTACCGGTTGAGCAGGTGCTCGATCCGTGCCACATGGACCCCGGATTCCTCCGCGGTGCGGTTCCGCCGGTTCCAGGCCGCACGGAAGCCGCTGGCGCCCAGCAGCGGGATGGTTTCCGTGCAGCTCGGCGGGACCCGTTCGTCCATGGTGCGGGTGGCCTCGTCCACCGCATCCTTGGCCATGACCCGGTAGGTGGTCCACTTGCCGCCGGCCACCACCACCAGGCCGGGGACAGGGTGTGCCACAACGTGCTCGCGGGACAGCTTGGCGGTTGAATCGTTTTCACCGGCAAGCAGCGGCCGGAGTCCGGCATAGACCCCTTCAACGTCCTCCCTGGTCAGCGGGCGCTTGAGCACCTGGTTGACGTGCTCCAGGACGTAGTCGATGTCCTTGCTTGAGGCCGCGGGGTGGGCCTTGTCCAGGTGCCAGTCGGTGTCCGTGGTGCCGATGATCCAGTGCCGTCCCCACGGGATGACAAAGAGCACCGACTTTTCCGTGCGCAGGATCAGGCCCACGGTGGATTGGAAGCGGTCGCGGGGAACCACCAGGTGGATGCCCTTGGAGGCACGGACCTTCAACTGGCCCCGGTCGGTCACCAT
The DNA here is from genome assembly GCF_057747955.1 of Arthrobacter sp. SDR-2R. Classification (NCBI taxonomy): domain Bacteria; kingdom Bacillati; phylum Actinomycetota; class Actinomycetes; order Micrococcales; family Micrococcaceae; genus Arthrobacter; species Arthrobacter sp. SDR-2R. Next base: position 1,863,076 of record NZ_CM173231.1, on the reverse strand, counting down.
GGCCTGGGTTTCGTCCGTCCAGACTCCGGTGGCGTTGATGACCTGCTTGGCCCGGATGCTGAATTGCGTCCCGTCCTCATGGTTCTCCACCTTGGCTCCGACCACCCGCTCGCCCTCGCGCAGGAAGTCCACCACCGCCATCTGGTTCACGGCGTGGGCGCCGTAGTACGCAGCGGTACGCACCAGGTTTGCCACGTATTTGGCGTCGTCCACCTGTCCGTCGTAGTACCGGATGGATCCCACGAAGGCATCATTCTTCAGGCTGGGGGCGGCGCGCAGGGTGCCGCGCTTGCTCAGGTGCTTGTGGAACGGCACGCCGCGGCTGTGTCCGCTGGAGATGGACATGAGGTCATAGAGCGCGATGCCGGCGCCCACGTAAGGCCGCTCGACAAACGGCTTGGTGAGCGGATACAGGAAGGGCACCGGGCGGGCAAGGTGCGGGGCGATTTCGGAGAGCAGCAGCCCGCGTTCCTGCAGGGCCTCCTTGACCAGGGCGAAGTCGAGCATCTCCAGGTACCGCAGGCCGCCGTGGATGAGTTTCGAAGACCGTGACGACGTGCCGGCAGCCCAGTCGCTTGCCTCGACGATGCCAACGCTCAGCCCCCGGGTCACGGCGTCCAAAGCGGCTCCCGCTCCGACGATGCCGCCACCGACGATCAGGATGTCCAGTTCCCGGCCGGGTTCGGACGTGGCGCGCAACCGCTGGATGGATGCTTCCCTGGCTTCGGGGCCAAGGGCTCCGCCGTTTGCAGGAACACTCTTCATTGAACGCCTCCAGTGCCTCTAGTGCCGGTTGTAAACCCACACTACTTGCTGGCGGCGTGCTTTGGGCAGGGTGGGCGGCGCCCACCCTGCCCCGTCCAACGCGTCAGTTCCCTGCGTAGGGCGATACGACGACGTCGACCCGCTGGAATTCCTTGAGGTCCGAATAACCGGTGGTCGCCATGGAGCGGCGCAGCGCACCAATGAGGTTGGACGTGCCGTTGGTGTGGTGGCCGGGCCCGAAGAGGACTTCCTCCAGCGGACCCACGGTGCCGACGTTGGCGCGGTCACCGCGCGGCAGTTCCAGGTGGTGCGCCTCCTGGCCCCAGTGCCAGCCCTTGCCGGGTGCCTCTTCGGCGCGCGCCAGCGCGCTGCCCAGCATGACGGCGTCGGCGCCCATGGCGATGGCCTTGACGATGTCACCCGAGGTGCCCATGCCGCCGTCGGCAATGACGTGCACGTAGCGGCCGCCGGACTCGTCCATGTAGTCCCGGCGGGCGGCCGCGACGTCGGAAATGGCTGACGCCATGGGCGAGTGGATGCCCAGGGCGCGCCGCGTGGTGGTGGTTGCGCCGCCCCCGAAGCCCACCAGCACACCAGCCGCGCCGGTCCGCATGAGGTGCAGCGCCGGGGTGTAGCCGGCCGCCCCGCCCACGATGACGGGGACGTCGAGTTCGTAGATGAACTGCTTCAGGTTCAGCGGTTCGTGGTTCTTGGAGACATGCTCGGCGGAGACGGTAGTGCCCCGGATGACGAAGATGTCGACGCCAGCGGCCACGACCGTCTTGTAGTGCTCCTGGGTGCGCTGCGGGGTGAGCGATCCGGCCACGGTGACGCCGGCCTCGCGGATCTCGGCCAGGCGGGACGTGATGAGTTCCGGCTGGATGGGCGCCCGGTACAGCTCCTGCATCCTGCCAGTGACGGCTGGGCTGTTGGTTTCGTCCTGGAGCGCAGCGATTTCATCCAGAACAGACTGCGGATCCTCGTACCGGGTCCAGAGTCCCTCGAGGTCAAGGACGCCCAGTCCGCCCAGCTTGCCCAGTGCGATGGCCGTTGCCGGTGACATGGCGGAGTCCATCGGGGCCGCGATCACCGGCATGTCGAACTGGTAGGCGTCGATCTGCCAGGAGACGGAAACGTCCTTGGGGTCGCGGGTGCGACGGTTGGGGACGATTGCAATGTCATCCAGGGAGTAGGCACGACGCCCACGCTTGCCACGGCCGATCTCGATCTCATAAGTCACTGCTCTAGGTTATCCCAGCAGCCCCGTTGGTCCCGGCCGGTGGCTACAGTGGCATGATGGGCAGACGCTGGATCTTCGACGGGCACATCGCCGGCATTGGCACCACATCCGGACTGCGCGCGGTGGTTGGCATGTGGCAGGAGTCCCCTTTCGGGACCTTCTCGGACGTCATGGTGCAGGAACCCTCAGGTCACCGCCTGCTGCTTGCGCCGTCCGCCGACGTTGCCGGCTTCATAGCGTCGACCTACAGCTTTGATGAGGTGCGCATGGTGGACGTTGCTGCCGGACTGTCCGGCGGCGCGTTGGCGGTCGACGCCGGGCCGCTGGCAATCCAGGCAGTCACCGGGGCGAGGACCTACCTCGGTTCCGCGCTGAAGGCAGTTCCCAGGCGACTTGCAGTCCATCCACGCTGGCTCTCCGCAGTCAGTCCGCTGGCCGCCCTGGCAGCCCGCGGTGCCCGCACCTACGGCACGGCGGGCAGCGGCAGGGCAGAGTTTTACGGGGTGACGGACTTGCACCACGTGACCTCCGCCGTCGTTTCATGGGAAGGCGCCGACGCCGGAGCGCTGGCCCCCATCCGGCCCGCCGTGACCTTCGGTTTCAGCAGCGTCCCGCCCAGGCCCAGTGTCGCGAGGGTGCGCACCACCATAGTGGAGGCTTAGTTTGCTGTAGGTTCCTCTACCGTCAGCTGGGATTCGAACATCCTGAAGTACCTGCCGTGCAGGGCCACCAGTTCCTTGTGCGTGCCCTGCTCCACGATTTCGCCGTCCTCCAGCATGTACACGATGTCGGCTTTCTCGATGGTGGCAAGCCGGTGGCTGATGGCGATGATGGTGCTGCTGCGGTCCGCGAAGAGCCGGGTGAAGATGCGGTGTTCGGCCAGGGCATCAATGGCAGAGGTGGGCTCGTCCATCACCATGAAGGACGCGTCCCGGTAGAAGTTCCTGGCCATGGCAAGGCGCTGCCACTGGCCGCCGGAAAGGCCGCTGCCCTTCCGGCCGCGCGGGTCCTCCATCCAGTTGCTGACGTGGTTGTCCAGGCCGTTGGGCAGCTTATTGATGAAGTCGAGCGCCTCGGCATCCGCGGCCGCCTTGCGGATGCGGTCATCGTCCCGCGGCGAGTCAACGTCGCCGAAGTAGATGTTCTCCGCCGCGGTGGCAAACTCGTATTTCAGGAACTCCTGGCTCAGCACCGCCAGGTGGCGGTGCCAGGTGGTGACGTCGACGGCGGCGAGGTCCACGCCGTCGAGCAGCACCTGGCCGGAGTCCGGACGGTAAAGGCCGGCCAGGATGCGGATCAGCGTGGACTTGCCGGCACCGTTCTCCCCCACGATGGCAATGTGCTGGCCTTGGCGGATGGTCAGGCTGATGCCCCTGATCACTTCGATGTCACTGCCGGTGTACGTGAAGCGGATGTCCTTCAGCTCGACTTCCTTCGGCGCTGCCAGCAACGGCGGCGCGTGCTCCGAGTGAACCGGCATTGCCATGAACAACTCGTAGTCCTTCAGGTTGGCGAGGTCTTCATCAATGGAGCTCAAGGAGGACACCAGGTTGTTCGCGGTGGACAGGGCGCGGCTGACGATCTGCTGCACATAGAGGAACTGGCCCACGGGCTGGGCACGGGCAATGATCTGACCCACCACCCAGATCAGCGACACCACCTCCGCACCGTACTGGAGTGCATCGGCGGCCAGCTGCTTGGGGATGTAGCGCCGCTGGTAGTCAAGGCGCCGCCGCTCGTCTGCGTCCCGGAGCCGGGAGCGTAGGTCCATGAGGAAACCGACAATGCCATACAGCCGCATCTCGGCAATGTGCTGCGGCCGGAGGAGGTTGGTTTCAATCATCCGGCGTTGGCGGCGTGAGTCCACCTGCGTGTTCCAGTGCGCAATCTGTTCCCTGGACAGCTTGAACTGCAGGTACACGCTGGGCACGATCGCCACCAGGACGATCACGGCGATCCACCAGCTGACCAACAGCAGGGCGCCGATGGCCAGGATGACCGAGATGAGCTGCGTAAAGATAGCGGCAATGCGGTCCAGGACCCTTGCATAGGAGTCGGAGAACCGTTTGGCGCGGTCGTAGAGGTCCACGGTTTCTTTGTCGTCATAGCGCCAGAATTCGAGGGCGAGGAAACGCTGATACATCTGGTCGCCCACAATGGCGCCCACCTTGAAGCTCATCAACTGCTGGATGTACCGGTCAACGCTGTTGAAGGCGCCCCAGAAGAGTCCCAGCGCCGCGGTGACAATGACGTAGACGATCGCAACGCGTCCGGCTCCGGCGTCGCCCGCGTAGGCTGCGGCCAGCGCGGTGGTGGTGAGGGACGCAAAGTAGGTGGTGACCAGGGGAAGAACGGCCGAGATCAGCGAGCCGAGCACCTTCATGATCACCGCGCCCGGGGATGCACGGAAACTGACCCGCAAGACCTGGGCCACGGCGCGGGCGTAAGGCCGTATGGCAAGCCGCCGGTGGGGTTCGCTCTTCGGGCTCAGTTCCGCCGGATGGCGTGATGGGGGCATACCTCAAGCCTAGGGCGCGCACCGAAAGTTTGCGGTAGCCCGGAAGGGCGTTCGGCGCAGCCAACAACCGTTGCCGCAGGCCGGCTGGGGCTGGTTCTGCAGGTCCGTTCCCACCTCTTGCCCGCTGTCATGACAACGGTGTCTAGCGCCGTGCCGGTCAGACGGGCTCGAAAGCAGCCAGGTCCTTGCCGATGCCCGGCCGCCGGAGTTCGTTGACTTGTCTCGTGGACTTAACCTACGCTCCGTCACGTATTGACATCGTTGTCTAACTGAACGCGCGATGAAGGGCGACCTCAAAATGCACAGAAAACAAAAGGGAAGCACGCGGCTCCTTTCGGCCCTGACGCTGACGGGTTTGATATTGACCGGAGCGTTGGCCGGCGCTGGACCTGCGATTGCAGGGAAGTCGGACGGGAATCCTCCCCCCGGGCCCACCACGGGCAGCACTTTGGGCCAGGAAACCTACAGGCCGGCGTACCATTTCTCGCCGGCCAAGAACTGGATGAACGATCCCAACGGAATGGTCTACCACAAGGGGATCTACCATCTTTTCTTCCAGCACAACCCGTCCGGAAACACCTGGGGCAACATGTCCTGGGGACATGCCACCTCCACTGACCTCGTTCATTGGCAGGAGCAGCCGCTCGCCATTTCCACGGATACCCAGGAGGACGTGTTCTCGGGCAGCGTTGTGGTGGACAAGAACAATACATCCGGTCTGGGGACTACGGAGAACCCGCCGCTGATTGCGATTTACACCAGTGCCTACAAAGACGCCTCGCCGCACCGCGGGCTCCAGGCCCAGTCGCTGGCCTACAGCCTTGATGACGGACAAACCTGGACCAAATACAGTGCGGACCCGGTCCTGAACCGGAACTCCGCCAACTTCCGGGACCCAAAGGTGTTTTGGTACAGCACTGCCGAAGGCGGCTACTGGGTGATGGCGGCCGTTGAGGCCCTGGACCACAAAGTACTGCTTTACAAGTCAACCAACCTCAAGGACTGGACGGCCCTGAGCGAATTCGGGCCCGCCAATGCCACGGGCGGACTGTGGGAATGCCCCGACCTCTTCCCGCTGGCCGTTGACGGAGACCCGAACAACGTCAAATGGGTCATGGTGGTCAATATCAATCCCGGCGGGGTGGCTGGCGGCTCGGCGGGTCAGTACTTCGTGGGCAGCTTCGATGGCGTCACGTTTACCTCGGAGACCACGAAACCCAGCGATGCGCTACCCTCCGGAACCCCCGTGGCGGGATTCAACGACGGCACATACAACGGGTGGGCCGTGAGCAATGAACCCGGCAACTGGAAGAACGGACCCTTCACTGACGCTCCGGCAGCCGGAACCCTGCCGGGCCAAAACCTCGTTGGCGGGTTCGTAGGCGCGGGCTTGGTAAATTCCTTCAACGACGGCGACTGGCCCCTGGGGTCCATGTCCTCGCCTGGCTTTACCGTAGACAGCGACTACATCAACTTCCTGGTGGGTGGAGGCCAGCATCCGCGGGCCTCCGACAAGCTGGACAATACGCCGCCGCCGGGAGACCTGCTGTTCAATGGCTTCGAGGTCCCGGACGGCACTACCCTCGCCGAAGCCGGCTGGACCGGCACGGGCGACCTCGCGCCGTCGTATCAGCCCGCCACGGCGGGAGGCGACTACTACATCGGCGCTAAACGCATCAACACCTTCGAAACAGGCGCGGCCCCGGGTGACGACCGGCAAGGCAGCCTGACCTCCCCCGAGTTCACGCTCTCCCGGAACTTTGTGAGCATGCTGGTGGGCGGCGGGCACCGTTCCCCGGAGTCCGGGCAAGTACTGGAGGCCCAGTTGCTGGTGGACGGGAACGTGGTGCGCACCCTGGCCGGGGACGACGCCGGCGCGCTCAACTGGAAGGGCTGGGATGTCTCCGAATTCGCGGGCAAGCAGGCCCGGCTTCGAGTCGTTGACCAGGCGACCGGCGGCTGGGGGCACCTCACCGCTGACCATGTCATGCTGACCGACCAGGCTGCGGTGCCGCGCTCGGACGAAACCACCGTGAACCTGGTGGTGGATGGCAAAGTGGTGCGCACAGCTACCGGTGCGAACAGTGAGGTGCTGGACTGGGCGTCGTGGAACGTGGCGGAATTCCGCGGCCGCCAAGCGCAGATCAGGGTCGTGGACAACAACCGGTTCGGCTGGGGACACATCCTGGCCGACGAGTTCACCGCTTCCCCGCAGCCGGCCCGGCCGCGCCTCAACAGTTATGACTGGCTGGACTATGGCCGCGACTACTATGCCTCGGTTTCCTTCGGCAACATGCCCGAAGATAAGCGGGTCATGCTCGGCTGGATGAACAACTGGGACTACGCCAACAGCATTCCCACTTTCCCATGGCGCAGCGCGATGTCGCTGCCCCGCGAGATCGGCCTGACGCAAACGCCGGACGGCCCGCGGCTGACGCAGCAGGCAGTGAAGCAGGTGGACGGGCTGGCCTCTGCACCCAGTTACCGGAATACCGCAGGCGGGACCATCACTCCCGGAACGCATGCCCTGCCTTCCGCGGCGTCGGGGGATGTGCAGCGGATCGATGTGACCTTCGCTCCCGGCACTGCGGCCAAGTCCGGGATCACCCTATTCGGAAACGGATCATCGTCCACAGCCGTCGGTTACGACGCCGCCACAAAAGAGGTCTATGTCGATCGCGCGAATTCGGGCAATGTCGGCTTCCATCCGCTGTTTGCCTCGGTCGATTCGGCACCGGTCAGCGTGGATGCCCAGGGAAATGTGACCCTCCGGATCTACGTGGACAGGTCCTCGGTGGAAGTCTTCGCCCAAGGCGGACTGCGGACAATCACCGATCAGGTCTTCCCTGCGGACGGAGCCAAGGAGGTAGCGCTGTTCGCCGAGGGCGGCGTTGCGCAGTTGAAGTCGCTCACCGTCACACCGATGAAACAGGCCATGTTCCTGGCGTCCCTCAAGGCGGTCAACGCCGGAGGGAAGGCCCGGGGCTGAGAAAGCAGGCTTCAGCATGCCCAGCCGGCGGCATCCGGTGGCCGGGCATGCTGAAGCCCCCGGCGAAACTATTCCACCGGCTGCAGCCAGGTCAGGACCGACCCGTCCTCTTCGATGTGCCGCGCCAGCTCGGCATTGAATGTGGCTCCGTATTCGGCGGTGATGTGCTCCTGGAAAGCGTCGTCGTCCCGGTACACCTCGAATACGAAGTACTCACGCGGGTTGGACTCCCGGGTATACGGAAGGAAATGTTCGTTGCCCGGCTCGCGGCGCACGCGCTCCGTCAGTTCCCGCATCATCTCCGCGACGCGTCCTTCGCTTCCGGGCTTGACGGTGAATTCTGCATACAGTGTTTTGGTCATGGGCTTGCTTCTTTCTGTTGTGGGTGGGTCAGTTCGACGGCGGCAGCTCGCCCGAGCCGCGCACGATCAGTTCCGAGGGGACAACATAAGCCTGGGGAGCGCTGTCGTCGCCGTCCATGCGGGCGAGCAACCGCTCAGCGGCGAGCTTCCCGATCCGGTCAGGATGCTGTGCGATGACGGTGATGCCCGGGTCCATCATGTCGGCGAGCGTGAAGTCGTCGAAGCCCACCAACGCCACCCGGTGGCTGGCTCCCCGTTCACGCAGTGCCCTCATGACGCCGAACGTCACGAGGTTCTGGCTGGAGAAGATGGCAGTAGGCGGGTTGTCGGACGCAAGGAGTTCGTGGGCAGCGAGCCGCGCTGATTCTTCGTCGTGCAGGCCATCGCGAACCGGAACAGAACCGGTGGCAACGCCCGCCCGGCCGAGTTCCTCCATGAAGCCCCTGCGGCGATCGCGGGCAGTCTGGATATCAGGGCGGTCACCCAGGTAGGCAAGTTTGGTATGGCCGTGCTTGAGGAGATGGGCTGCAGCCCGCGCAGAGCCGGCAGCGTTGTCGGTTACCACAGCGTCGGCCTCGATCCCCACCGGCTCGCGGTCGATGAAGACGAGGGGCAGGTCCCGGGAGTGCTCGGGGATGACGTAGGCCTGGCTCCTGGCAATGGGTGTCAGGACCATGCCATCCACCCTGCGCCCGAGGAACGCTCCCACCAGGGCCTTCTCCCGCTCGGGGTCGTCGTCGAGGCTTGCAGCGAACACGGCGATTCCGCGCTCGCCGAGGGCGTCTTCCAGTGCGCGGTGGATTTCGCTGCTGAAAGGGTTGGCAACGCTGGGCAGCAGCAACCCAATGGACAAGGTCTTTCGGCCGGCGCGACGCAGGCTCCCCGCCGCCATGTCCAATTGGTAGTGCAACTGCTGGGAAGCTCCCAGGACACGCTGGCGCGTGGCCTCCGAAACGCCGGGCTCGTCATTCATCACCCGGGAAACAGTCTTGATCCCAACGCCAGCCAAGGCGGCCACATGGCGCATGGTAGGTCGGTTCGTGCTGACCTCGGACTGGTAACGATTAGACATCGTTGTCAATACCTCGCTCTTCATCATCGATTCACACTTGACTCTACCCTGTGACATTGATTACATGAGCGATGACATCGTTGTCAGGCACGCTAAGTGCCCTGAGACCAGGAGATTCAATGTTGAGTTCCAAAACCCCGCGGCACACTGTTACTCGTTCCCTCGCCATCGGCGCAGTCCTGACCCTGGGCGCCCTCAGCCTCTCGGCCTGCGGGGGCAACTCTTCCGCAACAGGCTCCACCGACGGTACTTCCTCGGAGAAAATCGGTGTCTCACTGATCGTGAAGACCACGTCGAACCCGTTCTTCGTCTCCATGCAGGAGGGTGCGAAGAAGGCGGCTGCTACGGACGGCGTCGACCTCAAGCTCGCGGCAGGAAAGGCCGACGGCGACGAAGACACCCAGATCCAGGCAATCGAAAACGCCATCTCCAAGGGCGACAAAGGCATCCTCATCACGCCCAACGGCCCGTCCGTCGTCGACGCCCTGAAGAAGGCGAAGGACGCCGGGCTGTTCGTCATCGCACTGGACACCCCGCCGGACCCGGCCGATGCCGCCGACATCACCTTCGCAACCGACAACTTCGCCGCCGGCGAGCTGATCGGCAAGTGGACCGCGGCGCAGCTGGGCGGCAAGAAGGCCGCCATCGCGCTGATCGACCTCTTCGACGACAAGGTTGTCTCGGTTGACTACAACCGCGACCAGGGCTTCCTGACCGGCCTGGGCGTTGACACCGCCGACAAGAAGAAGAACGGCGACGAAGCCAAGACCGGAAAGTACACCGGCGGCAAGGGCGGCGAGTACGAGATCGTGGGCAACCAGGCTTCGCAGGGCGCCGAGGACGGTGGCCGAACCGCCATGGAAACGCTGCTCTCCAAGAATCCGAACATCAACGTCGTCTACACCATCAACGAACCGGCCGCCGCGGGCGCGTTTGAAGCCCTGAAGTCTGCAGGTAAGGAAAAGGACGTGCTGGTGGTCTCCGTTGATGGCGGTTGCGCGGGCGTGAACAACGTCAAGTCCGGCATCATCGGTGCCACCGCGCAGCAGTACCCGGTCAAGATGGCCGAACTGGGCGTCAAGGCAATCGTCGACCTCGCCAAGACCGGCAAGAAGCCCGAAAACTCTGCCGGCCTGGACTTCTTCAACACCGGCGTCGAACTGGTCACCGACAAGGCGGCTGACGGCGTCAAGAGCATCACGACCACGGACGCCACCCAGATCTGCTGGGGCAAGTAAGCCGGAACTGTGACAGGAGCAACGATGACCCAGCAACAAACCGCAGGCCCGCCGGTTACCGGGCCCACCGACCTGGCCGAGGAATTCCTCGACCGCCAAACTCCCCTTAGCCGCATCCGCAATGTGCTGCACCGCTACCCGGCACTGAGCCCGGCCATCGTCCTGATTGTGGCGGTGGTGGTGTTCGGCCTGCTCAATGACCGCTTCCTGCGGTTCGAGAACCTGTCCCTGATCACCCAGCAGGTGTCCGTCGTCGGAACCCTGGCCATCGCCCAGACCCTCATCATCCTCACCGCCGGAATCGACCTTTCCGTGGGCGCCGTGATGATCCTGGCCTCCATGGTGGTGGCGCAGTTGGCTGTGAACAACGGCATGCCAGGACCCATCGCACTGGTGGCGGGGCTCGTCGTCGGACTTGCCGCCGGGGCTGTCAACGGCTTCCTGGTGACCAGGTTCCGGCTCCCTCCGTTCATCGTGACGCTGGGAACCCTGAACATCTTCATCGCCCTGACCCTGCTCTACTCGGGCGGCTCCACGGTCCGTGGCTCGAGCATGCCGGGGCTCCTGACCTGGATGGGCAGCACGTTCCCCGTTGGGCCCGTTCGCATCTCCACCGGCGTGGTCATGATGCTCCTGCTCTATGTGGCGGTCGCCTTCATCCTGGGCAAGACGGCGTGGGGGCGGCACGTGTACGCAGTCGGCGATGACAAGGAAGCCGCCCGCCTGGCCGGTATCCCCGTCAACCGCGTCCTGATGAGCGTCTACCTCGCGGCCGGCGCGGTGCTGGCGATCGGAGCGTGGATCCAGATCGGGCGTACCAACGCAGCAAGCCCCAACGCCGGGGTGGACCTGAACCTGGACTCCATTACCGCCGTCGTGATTGGCGGGACCAGCCTCTTCGGCGGCCGCGGCTCCGTCTGGGGATCCCTCCTCGGTGCGCTGATCGTGGGCGTTTTCCGCAACGGGCTTTCCCTGGCCGGGCTGGACGTGCTGTTCCAAACCCTCGCCGTCGGCGTCCTCATCATCATCGCTGTGTCGATCGACCAGTGGATCCGAAAGGTGAAGTCATGACCTCCACCGGGATTGAATCCCCCAAGACCGAAACCCGGCAGCCGATCCTCCAGGCGCGGAACCTCGTCAAGACCTTCGGCAAGGTGGTTGGCCTTGACGGTGTCAGCCTTGAGCTGTATCCGGGCGAAGTGCTGGCCATCATCGGCGACAACGGCGCCGGCAAGTCCACCCTCATCAAGTGCCTCACCGGGGCCGAGGTTCCGGACTCGGGCGAGCTCCTGGTTTCCGGCCAGCCGGTGCACTTCAAGCGTCCGCAGGATGCCCGCGCGCATGGAATCGAAACGGTCTACCAGAACCTGGCGGTCTCGCCGGCCCTGGACGTGGCGTCGAACCTGTTCCTGGGCCGGGAGGAACGGGTGGCCGGACCGCTCGGGTCCATCTTCAGGGTCCTGGACACCAAGGGGATGCGCCGTAAGGCGAAGGAGGAGCTCACCCGCCTCGGAATTTCAACCCTTCAGGATGTCACCGTCCCAGTGGAGAACCTCTCCGGCGGACAGCGCCAGGCCGTGGCTGTGGCAAGGGCAGCAGCGTTCGGTTCCAAGGTGGTGGTGCTCGACGAGCCCACCGCGGCACTGGGCGTGCGGGAGTCGAACCAGGTCCTACAGCTGGTCCGGGATCTGCGGGACCGCGGCCTTCCAGTCATCCTGATCAGCCACAACATGCCGCACGTGTTTGACGTTGCCGACAGGATCCACATCCAGCGTCTCGGCAAATGCGCCGCCACGATCACCCCGAAGTCGCACAGCATGACCGACGCGGTGGCCATCATGACCGGCGCCGCCACGGCCTGATCCGCGTACGACCGCTTTCCTTCACCCCCCTTCCTGTTCGCGGACCTGCTCGCCTGCCCCGGGCGGCAGGTCCGCGCCCGTCTTCACGAAAGTTTGCTCCCATGCCCTACACCAGTGGCTCCGGCACCAGCGCCTCCACTCCCGATGTCATCGTGGTTGGCGAAGCACTCGTCGACGTCGTCCGCACCTCCGAAGGCACGGCGGAGCACCCCGGCGGTTCCCCGGCCAACGTCGCCTACGGGCTGGCAAGGTTGGGCGTGCGAACCAGCCTCCTGACCTCAATAGGCGACGACGAACGCGGCGCCCTGATCGAGCGTCACCTGGGCAGCGCCGGAGTTGCGCTGCTGCCAGGGTCGAAATCACCGGGCCGCACGGCTTCCGCCACCGCCACGCTGGGCGCTGACGGGTCCGCCAGCTACGAATTCGACGTTTCCTGGGAGCTGCCGCCGGTGCACCCCGCCACCTTTCCCAAGGTGCTCCACACCGGCTCGATCGCCAGCTTCCTGGCGCCCGGAGCCGGTTCCGTCAAGAGCCTCCTGGAACGGGCGCACCGTGAATGCCTGGTTTCCTACGATCCCAATATCCGCCCCGCACTCTTGGGCAGCCACGCGGAAGCCCTCGCTGTTTTCGAAGACCTGGCCCCCTTAGCGGACGTGCTGAAGCTTAGCGACGAGGATGCCCGGTGGCTCTACCCGGGGGTGACGTTCGAGGACGCCGCGGCGCGGATCCTGGAACTTGGTGCGGGCATGGCTGTGGTCACCATGGGTTCAGCCGGCTCGCTGCTGGCAACACCCGCCACACGGGTGCAGATTCCGTCCGTCCAAACGGTAGTGGCAGACACCATCGGAGCCGGTGATTCCTATATGGCGGCCCTGATCTACGGCCTGCTCTGCCGGAGCACCGATGGCTTGGCGCCGTCCGTCCTGGAAACCCTGGGCAGGATGGCATCGAAGGCTGCCGCGATTACGGTCAGCCGCCCGGGCGCCAATCCGCCCACCCTTGAGGAGCTGACGTCGGAACTGCAGCCGGCGGTATAGGGGCTTGAATGCGGAAGGAGGCGGGGAATTCCCCACCTCCTTCCGCAGCATTAAGCCACCGGGATCAGCGCGAACCGTAGTTCGGCGCCTCCACGGTCATCTGGATGTCATGCGGGTGCGATTCCTTGAGTCCGGCAGACGTGATCCGGACAAACTTGCCGCGGGCCTTCAGCTCCGGGATGGTCGGCGCGCCGGTGTAGAACATGGTCTGGCGCAGGCCCCCCACCAACTGGTACGCCACCGAGGACAGCGGCCCGCGGTAGGCAACGCGGCCTTCGATGCCTTCGGGGATCAGCTTGTCGTCGCCGGACACGTCCGCCTGGAAGTAGCGGTCCTTGGAGTAGGACGTGTTCTTGCCGCGGGACTGCATGGCGCCCAGGGAGCCCATGCCGCGGTAGGACTTGAACTGCTTGCCGTTGACGAAGATCAGCTCGCCCGGGGACTCGTCACAGCCCGCCAGCAGCGATCCCAGCATGACGGTGTCGGCTCCGGCCACCAGTGCCTTGCCGATGTCGCCCGAGTACTGCAGGCCGCCGTCGGCGATCAGCGGCACGCCGGCCGGCATGGCAGCCTTGGCGGATTCGTAGATGGCGGTAATCTGCGGGACGCCCACGCCGGCCACCACGCGGGTGGTGCAGATGGAGCCCGGACCAACACCCACCTTGATGCCGTCCGCGCCGGCGTCGATCAGTGCCTGGGCGCCTTCGCGGGTGGCAGCCTGGCCGCCGATGATGTCCACGTGGGCGGCCACGGGGTCGGACTTGAGCCGGCGGATCATGTCCAGCACACCCTGGGAGTGGCCGTTGGCGGTGTCCACGAACAGGGCATCGACGCCGGCGTCCACCAGGGCCATGGCCCGCTCCCAGCCGTCACCAAAGAAGCCGATGGCAGCACCCACGCGGAGCCGGCCCTCGTCGTCCTTGGTGGCCAGCGGGTACTGCTCGGCTTTGGTGAAGTCCTTGGTGGTGATGAGGCCCTTGAGCCGGCCCTGCTCGTCCACCAGCGGGAGCTTTTCGATCTTGTTGGTTGCGAGCTTGTGCGAGGCTTCCTCGCGGCTGATTCCCACGTGTCCGGTGACCAGGGGCATCTTGGTCATGACGTCGCTGACCAGCCGCAGCGGGAAATCGGACTCGGGGACAAAGCGGGTGTCGCGGTTGGTGACGATGCCCAGCAGGCGGTTGTCCTCGTCCACCACGGGCAGGCCGGAGACGCGGTAGTGGGCGCAAAGGTCATCAAGTTCCCGCAGCGTGGCCTCGGGACGGATGGTGAGCGGGTTGGTGATCATCCCTGACTCGCTCCGCTTGACCCGGTCCACCTGGTCAGCCTGGTCGGCGATGGACAGGTTGCGGTGCACCACGCCCAGGCCACCCTGGCGGGCCATCGCGATGGCCATGCGGGATTCCGTCACGGTGTCCATTGCGGCGGAAAGCAGCGGGGTCTGCACCGTGATCCGCTTGGAGATCCGCGAGGAGGTGTCTGCTTCGGACGGGATCACGTCGGTGTGGCCCGGCAGGAGCAGGACGTCATCGTAGGTCAGGCCGATGAAGCCAAAGGGGTTGTGTTCGGGCTCGGTCATGAGTGCGCCTCTTACCTTGGTTGCTGGGTCACGGGTAGGGGTTGCAGCCGATGACCAGCCCGTTATTACGGAACTGGCCTGTGCAGACGATCCTGCGGGACCACCGTGCAGGACGGCGTTCCGGGGGCAGAAAGTGTTGAGTAAATATTAGAACCTCGGCGCCGATCCCCCTATTCCACACCGGTAATGTGAGCAACCGCACGCCCCCACCCACCCTTAGGGCCGGCTCAGCTCCAGCCGGTTGCAGCCAGCAGCCGCTGCTCGAACATGGGGATCATGGTCTCCACATAGGTTCTGGTCAGGTGGTTGTCGTCCTTGTAGACGTACACGTTCCCCACCACCGCAGGGCAAACGCCCCGGGCACAGATGAAGTCACTCATGTCCATCAGGTGCAGCCCGGGCAGCTTGCCGCGGTAGTTCTCCAGTGGCGATGGCTCCACCAGGGACTCGGCGAGCGATGGATTGCAGGCAGCCGCGCCGGCGCCGTTCCGTTGGGCGCACTGGGGCATGTTGAAGGTGAATCTCGGGTTGTCGCGGATTCCCACGATCTCGATCCCCGCGTCGGCGAACGGCTTGACGCCGTCAAGGTACCCCGGCACCTCCGTTTCGAACGGGGCATCCTCATGGGTCAGCGTTGCCACGGTGAACACCGCATCCGGGCGGTGTTCCAGGACGTAGGCGGAGCTGGCCTTGTTGTAGGCGTTGCATTCGGCATTCCTGGTCTCCGATTCGGCGCCGAACCGGCATGCGGGCATCAGGAGGGTGACCAATTCCCACCCACGCGCGGCCGCCACGGGAGCCAGCGCTGCCAGGTACTGCTGGGCATGGGAGTCGCCCAGCACCACGATGCGCCGGGTGGACGGTTCCTCCGGAAGCTCCTGCCGGCACCCCTCCAGGATGGGATCGCCCGTGGCGTTGGCACCTGTGCAGGGCGAGTCGATCCCGGCCCAGTCGTTGTCCAGGGCGGTGGGCCCGGGGATGGTCCTGGCCCTGGGCGCGGGCGTGCTTTCGTTCTCCGGCGTGAGCGCCAGGGCCCCCGGCGTCAGCTCACGGGGCTGTGCCGCCGTCGCGCTTTCCTCTGCGGTGAGCGATGTCTGCCAAACCGCCACGGGACCAGCCAGCAAGGCACCGCAGGCAACAATGACGACGGCGGTCCGCCAGGCGCGAAGCTTGGGCCAATGCCAGTCGCGCAGCGGCTTTTCAACAAAGCGGGTGGTCAGGACAGCAAGCACGATGGAGGCAGCGACGATGCCCAGTCCCTGCTTGAGGTTGGGTGCCTCCACGCCGGTGGCCGCGAGCGCCAGCACCAGGACCGGCCAGTGCCAGAGGTAGAGGGCGTAGGAGTTGTCACCCAGGGCGACGGCGGGGCGGCTGCTGAGGAGCCGGTCCACGCCGAACCGGCTGCCGGTTTGCCCTGCGATGATGATGGCCGCCGCGGCCAGTGTGGGCCAGAGCGCCACGTACCCGGGAAAGGACCGGTCGACGGTCAGGACCAGCCCGCAGGACACCATGGCTGCCAGTCCGGCCCAGCCCAGGGCCACTCGCACCACGCGGCCGGGCTTGACGTAGGGCAGCACCAGTGCCAGCAACGATCCCAACGCAAACTCCCAAAGCCGGGCGCGCGTATCGAAGTAGGCGTAGGCCTGGTTGCCGGCGGTCTGGTCAATGGAGTAGGCAAGCGACACCGCCAAAACCGTTCCAAAGACTGCGCCGAGCAACCCTCGGTAGGTCAGCCCCTGCAGGCGGGGAACCCGGCGCAGCCGGTTCAGCAACGCAGCGGTCGCGGCAAAGATCAGTGGCCACAGGATGAAGACCTGTCCCTGGATGGACAGGGACCAGAAGTGCTGCAGCGGACTGGCTCCGGCGTGGTCCTGCGCGTAGTAGTCCACTGCATTGTCTGCCAGGAGCCAGTTCTGCCGGTAAAGGAGGGACGCCCAGGCCTGGTCCAGCACCTGTGGCCAGCGGCCCTGCGGCAGGATCAGCCAGGTGCCTGCCAGCACTCCAAGGATCACCACGACGGCGGCCGGCAGCAGTCGCTTGAAAAGGTGCAGCCAGTGCGCCATCAGCTTGAAAGGGTGGCCGGATTCGGCTTTGCGGACGAAGGAAAGCGTGAGCAGGAACGCCGAGATCAGCAGGAAGATGTCCACGCCGCCGGACACGCGGCCCAGCCACACGTGGTACGCCACCACCATCAGGACAGCCAGGGCCCGGAGCCCCTGGACCTCGGGGCGGAAAGTGGGCTTCCGTTTCCTGTTCGCGGCACTGGACTGTTTCCTGTTCGCGGCACTGCACGGGGGTTCAGGTGCCTTCGACGTTTCCGTAATCGACACTAGAACCTCTCAGGACGCCCGCCAGCCAAAGCATCAAGCCTAGCCAAGCCGGTCAGCAACGGCCAATCAACGCACCTGTTCGGACTATGCTGGGCCCAATCATCGAAGGGAGACGGCGTGGTTGTCCAACTGCGGATTTGCGTGCCCGGCGAGCTGTCCGCCGTGACGCTGAAGACGTGCCGGGACCAGCGGGGCGCGGCAGAGGTTGCGCTGGTTGCGGGTGCGTCGGTGGTCCCGGAAGGCGACGTTATCGAGGTCCTGATCGCCCGGGAGTCAGTGGAGGAACTCCTCGAGAAGCTGGAGATCCTGAAGGTCCAGGACGTTGGATCCATTGCCATGTCCACGCCGGAATTAGTCCTGTCAAAGAAAGCCGACCGGGCGGAACGGGCCGCCCCCGGGGACGGTGCGGACGCAGTGATCTGGGACGACGTGACGCGGCAAACCGGAGAGGACTCCCGCCTGACATGGAACTTCCTCGCCTTCCTGGTGCTCGCAACCCAGCTTGCCGGGATCGGCATCGTGACGGACTCCCCCATCGCGATTGTGGGAGCCATGGCGGTAGGTCCCGAGTTCGGACCGCTGGCCGCCCTCGCCGTCTCGCTTGCCACCCGGCAGTGGAAGCTTGGCCGCCGTGCTGCCATTGCCCTGGGTATCGGGTTCCCCGTGGCCATGCTGCTGGCGGCACTGACGGCGTGGCTGTCGGTGCCCCTCGGTCTCTTCCCGCGGGATGCCCTGGACAAGGGTTCCGCGGTGGAATTCATCTACCATCCGGGCCCGTATTCGCTGATTGTTGCCGTCCTGGCCGGCATCGCGGGAATGCTCTCCATCATCGGCCGGCGCTCCGCGGCCCTGATCGGGGTCTTCATCTCGGTGACCACCGTTCCGGCGGCAGGGTACGTTGCGGTGGCCCTGGTCCTGGGGGAATACCAGAAGGCTGCGGGCTCGGCGCTCCAGTTGCTGCTCAACCTCGTGGGCATCGTGGTGGCCGCCCTCGCGGTACTGCTTTTCTACCGCATGGTTTCCAGGCGCGTGCCGCACGGGGTGGCACGGAACCTGAGGCGCCAGCGGAGCGGGGCCCGCAACTAAGGAGCCTCCGCATTCACGGTGCGCTACGGCCGCAGCAGGGCGCGCAGGGTCTGGATCGTGTCTGCTTCGGCCGCAGCCTTGTCATCCCGGTAGCGCTTGACCCGGGCAAACCTCAGGGCGATGCCGCCGGGATAGCGCGGTGACTGCTGCACGCCGTCGATGGCGATTTCCACCACCGTGACCGGCTCAACCCACACCGTGCCGGCCGTGCGCCGCACCTCAAGCTCCTGGAACCTCTCCGTCTGCCATCGCAGCAGTTCGTCGGTGAGGCCCTTGAAGGTCTTGCCCACCATCACGTAGCCGCCGGGTTCTCCGAACTCCCCAGCGGGGTCAAGGGCGCCCAGGTGCAGGTTGGACAGCATCCCGGTGCGGCGCCCGGACCCCCATTCGCAGGCGAGCACCACCAGGTCGTACGTCAGCACCGGCTTGACCTTCACCCAGTTGGCTCCGCGCCGGCCGGCCGCGTAGGTGGAACCGATCGCCTTCACCACAACGCCTTCATGGCCTGCGCCAAGCGCCTCCTGCGATACCCGTTCCGCAACGGCGGGATCGGCCGTGACCTCCCCCGGTATCCGGTGCTCCGGCGCGATCCGCTCGAGCTCACTGATCCGGGCGGACAGCGGCTCATCAAGCAGGTCCCGCCCATCGATATGCAGCACGTCGAAGAACCAGGGATGCAGCACCGTCTCACGCACGGCATCCGCACCGAAGCGCGCCATGGTTTCCTGGAACGGCCGCGGGCCGCCTTCCTCGTCCAGGGCCAGGGTTTCACCGTCAAGGATCACGTTCCGCAGCGGCAGCCCGCGAACCAGGTCCACCACCTCGGGGAGCCGGTGGGTGACGTCGGCGAGGTTGCGCGTGTAGATGCTGACGTCGTCGCCGGACCGGTGCACCTGGATGCGGGCGCCGTCGAGCTTGTATTCCACCGAGGCTTCCCCGGTCGCCTCCAGGGCTGCGCTGGGACTGGCCGCGGTGGCCGCCAGCATGGGCTGCACGGGGCGGCCAACCACCAGGCCGACGGCGTCCAGCTCGGCTTCGGTGCCCGTGATGGCCAGCAGGGCTGTTCCGCCCAGGTCGCCCGAAAGCATCGCAGCGCGCCGTACGGCGGCAACGGGCTTCCCGGCAGCGCGGGCAACGGCATCCGTCAGCACTCCCTCCAGGGCTCCTATACGCAGCTCGCCAACCAGGACACCTGCAATGAAGGCCTGCTCAGAAGCAGTGGCTGCCGCCATCAGCGTCCGGAGGGTGGCCGCGCGCCCCGCGCCCGATCCGGTACCCGCCGTGGCAAGCAGCCGGTCCAGGGCAGCGTCGAGGTCGGCCAGGGTGAGGGTTGGTTCGACGGCGGGTTCCTCCTTGGCCGCCGCCACGGCACTCCATCCGACGCCCACGCGTCCCTGGCGGGGCTTGGCAACCAGCCAGCCCACCGCCGTCGGGATTTCCGCCGGCTCAAGCCGGCCCAGCAGCTGGGCCAGCGCATCCACCTTGGCCAGCCGGGAGCGGGTGGAGGTGACGGCCTCCGCGGTGTTGACGAGCTCAAGGAGCAGCATGGCACCATCCTGCCACGGCACTGGACAGGGCCGGAGCCCCGTTCCAGACTTGGTGGATGGGCAACATCGTCGCGAACCTGTTCATCACCCTGGACGGCGTCTACCAGGCGCCCGGCGGCCGCGAGGAAGACAGCGAAGGCGGGTTCAACCTTGGCGGCTGGCAGGCACCGGTCTCCGACGACGAATCCGGCGCCGCCATTGCGGCTGGAATAGCGCGGATGGATGCCCTGCTCCTTGGCAGGAAGACCTACGACATCTTTGCCGCCTACTGGCCCCAGCAGTCCGGGGACATCGCGGACACGCTCAACCGGATACCCAAGTTTGTGGTGTCAAGCTCCTTGTCCGATCCGGCATGGGCCGGCACCACCGTGCTGCCGGATGCCGCGGCGGCGGGCGGGCTCCGGGACGAGTACCAGCAGGTGCACATGTTCGGCAGTGGCGTCCTCATCCGGTCCCTGCTGGAGGCGCAAGTGCTGGACCGCCTTCATCTCTGGCTGTATCCGGTCACCCTGGGGCAGGGCAAGCGGCTCTTCGACGCCGGGACGGTCCCCTCAACATTCCGCCTCGCCGAGCCGGTACGCAGCTACCCCAAGGGAGCCGTGTCGTTGGTCTACGAGCCTGCGGGCGGAGTCGAAACCGCCGAGATGGCGGCTACGTAGCACCCGGAACACAGAAAACCGGCCCAGCTGGTGCTGGACCGGTTTTCTGTATGTGAAGACGGGCAGGATCAGTGGCTGTGGCCTGCGTGCTCGTCTTCTTCGGCCGGCTTCTCCACGACAAGGGTCTCGGTGGTGAGAACCAGCGCGGCGATGGAGGCCGCGTTGCGGAGGGCTGCACGGGTGACCTTGACGGGGTCGATGACGCCCGCAGCGATCAGGTCCTCGTACTCGCCGGACTTGGCGTTGAACCCGTTGTTGATTTCCAGGTCGGCAACCTTGGAGGTGACCACGTAACCGTCGAAGCCGGCGTTCTGGGCGATCCAGCGCAGGGGCTGGACCAGTGCGCGGCGGACAATGCCGACGGCCGCGGCAGCGTCGCCTTCGAGGGCGTTGACGGCGGCATCCTCATCCAGTGCCTTGAGGGCGTGGATCAGGGCCGAGCCACCGCCGGCCACGATGCCTTCTTCGAGGGCAGCGCGGGTGGAGGACACTGCGTCCTCGATGCGGTGCTTCTTTTCCTTCAGCTCAACCTCGGTTGCGGCACCCACCTTGATGACGCCGATGCCGCCGGCCAGCTTGGCCAGCCGCTCCTGGAGCTTTTCGCGGTCCCAGTCGGAATCGGTGCGGGTAACCTCGGCGCGCAGCTGGGCAACGCGTGCGGCCACGTCCTCGGCCGAGCCTGCGCCGTCGACGATGGTGGTGTTGTCCTTGGTGACGGTGATGCGGCGGGCGGTACCCAGCACCTCCAGGCCAACGGTGTCCAGGCTCAGGCCCAGCTCCGGGGAGACAACCTGCGCACCGGTGAGGGTGGCGATGTCCTGCAGCATGGCCTTGCGGCGGTCGCCGAAGCCGGGAGCCTTGACGGCAACAACGTTCAGGGTGCCGCGGATGCGGTTGACGATGAGCGTGGACAGGGCCTCGCCCTCGACGTCCTCGGCGATGATGAACAGCGGCTTGGAAGCCTGCAGTGCCTTTTCCAGCAGCGGCAGGAATTCCTGGATCGAGGAGATCTTGCCCTGGTTGATCAGGATAAGCGCGTCCTCGAGGACTGCTTCCTGGCGTTCCGCGTCGGTGACGAAGTACGGGGACAGGTAGCCCTTGTCGAACTGCATGCCCTCGGTGAGGACCAGTTCGGTCTGGGTGGTGGAGGACTCTTCGATGGTGATGACGCCATCCTTGCCCACCTTCCCAAAGGCCTCGGCGAGCAGTTCGCCGATTTCGTCGCTCTGGGCCGAGATGGCGGCAACGTTAGCCACCTGGGTGCCTTCGACCGGGCGGGCGTTTTCGAGCAGGCGGGCAGCCACGGCTTCAACCGCAACTTCGATGCCGCGCTTGATCTGGCCGGGAGCGGCGCCGGCAGCAACGTTGCGCAGGCCTTCCTTGACCAGGGCCTGGGCCAGGACCGTGGCGGTGGTGGTGCCGTCGCCGGCAACGTCGTTGGTCTTGGTGGCTACTTCCTTGGCCAGCTGCGCGCCAAGGTTCTCGTAGGGATCGTCAAGTTCCACTTCACGGGCGATGGTGACGCCGTCATTCGTGATGGTGGGGGCGCCCCACTTCTTGTCCAGGACGACGTTGCGGCCGCGGGGGCCGAGCGTCACCTTGACGGTGTTCGCGAGCTTATCGATGCCGGCCTCAAGGGACCGGCGGGCAGCGTCGTTAAACGCAAGCTGCTTTGCCATGGTTTTGTCCTTTCAAAGACAGAAACCCCGCACTGCCGGCCAGCATGAGCATGGCCGGCGGCACGGGGATCCGGAAGAGTTACTTGACGACGACAGCCAGGACGTCGCGGGCGGACAGCACCAGGTACTCGGTGCCGCCGGTCTTGACTTCGGTTCCGCCGTACTTGGAGTAGATGACGACGTCGCCAACGGCAACGTCAACCGGAACCCGCTGGCCGTCTTCGAAGCGGCCGGGGCCTACTGCAACAACTTCGCCTTCCTGCGGCTTCTCCTGGGCGGAGTCCGGGATGACCAGGCCTGAAGCCGTGGTCTGCTCGGCTTCGAGCGGGCGGACAACAATACGATCCTCAAGAGGCTTAATAGAGACCGACACTCGGACCTCTCCTTTTCGTCAGCAAAATTCGTGGACTGGAAAGCTTTCCGCCGTGGCTGGCAAACCGTCGTCGCGGTGCCGGCAGCAGCCTGGCTGGCAGCTCTTCATGTGTTAGCACCCTCCTAGGGAGAGTGCTAATGAAGACTCTATGTAAGGGTTAGCACTCGGTCAAGGTGAGTGCCAACGTTTCGTCATCGGCGTAAGCCTTTCGGGCTCCGGCCGACGGCGGTCCAGGGCGGCAAACATGCTTCCCTAACGGCCCAGGTCGTCGAAGTCCACGTCCTCGCCCCCGTCGGCCTCGCCGCCTCCCTGCTGACGTTTCCGGTAGAGCACCCAACCGGCCCCGGCTGCGGTGAGTACGGCAACAACGAGGAAGAAAATGCTCCCGGCCCGTGCGCCGTCGTACAACCCGCGGATGTCCCGCGCCTCCTGCGTGTTGTCGTGGATGTCGTTGCCGCCCACCGAATAAACGGTGGCGTTGAACGTGTCCAGCAGGAAAATGATCACCAACAGGGCGATGCACACCACGGCCACCACGGCCGCGGCGATCAGGGCTGGACGGGCAAACCTAGCCACACCGCGGTCCCTGGGTCGATGTTCGCCGGTCTCCCCTGGGGCTGCGCTGTCATCCATGGTTTCAACAGTATCCGCATCCCGGCAGCCGTCCTCCACTAGGCTGGAAACCATGCCCCACGCTCCCCAGGACCAGATCGCACCCCTGTTGACCCCCGAAGGCTGGGAGTTGCTGGCATCGCTGGGCCCCTACCGCGAAGAGGACGCGTTTGAGCTCAATTCGGCGCTCCGGAAAGCCGGCCACCCGGGCGAACTTGTATCCGCCGTCCTGACGCAGTCCAGGCTGCGGACCAGGGCCGAGGCGAAGTTTGGTGAGTTCGCCCGCCAGATGCTTTTCACCCAGGCAGGCCTTGAGCAGGCCACCCGGCTGAACGTCGCCGCACACCACGCGCAGCGGTTCGCCGCAGCCAGGATCCGGCACGTGGCGGACCTGGGCTGCGGTCTTGGTGCCGACGCCATGGCCCTGGCTTCCCTGGACATCACCGTCACCGCCGTGGAGATGGATGAAACCACCGCCGCCTGCGCCACCATGAACCTCATCCCCTTCCCCAATGCCACGGTGGTCCACGCGGACGCGGCATCGGTCCCGCTGGAGGGGATCGACGGCGTCTGGCTGGATCCGGCACGCCGCGTCACTTCCACGTCGGGGACCAAGCGGATCTGGGACCCGGAGGCGTTCTCACCGCCGTTGTCCTTCGTGGAGTCGCTGGCGGCCGGGGGGAAGGCGGTGGGCGTGAAGATGGGCCCGGGCATGCCCCACGAGTCCGTGCCCACGGGATGCGAAGCCCAGTGGGTGTCGGTGGCCGGGGACGTGACCGAGGTGACCCTCTGGTTCAACGCCGTGCGCAGGCCCGGGGTCCGCCGGGCTGCCCTGGTCCTGGGGTCCCAGGGGCCCGCCGAGCTGACCAGCGCAGAGGACTTCGGCGCCGGCCCGGCCGCTCCGATGGGACCCGTGGAGGGTTACCTGTACGAACCCGACGGCGCCGTGATCCGTGCCGGGCTGGTTGCCGACGTGGCGCTGCAGCTCGGCGGGCACCTGGTGGATGAACACATTGCCTACATCTGTGCCGCGGAACTTCTGGACACCCCGTTCGCCAAGGCTTACAGGGTCCTGGAAGTCATGCCCTACAACGTCAAGGCACTCAAGGCCTGGGTGAAGGAGGAGGGGATCACCGTGCTGGACATCAAGAAGCGCGGCACAGCGGTGACCCCGGAAGAGCTGCGGAAGCAGCTCCTCCCGCAGGGCAAGGGTGCCGCCAAAAAGGGTTCCGCCAGGACGGCCACGCTGGTCCTGACTCGCATCGGCGAGGACCGCGTGGCCATCGTGGTGGAACCGGTGTAAACGCCTACTGGGCGCGCATGAACTCCTCGGCTGCCCGGACCTGTTCCGCGGTGGGGCGCACTCCCGTGTACAGCACAAACTGTTCCAGGGCCTGGATGGTGGCAACCTCCGCACCGGTGATGACGTGCTTGCCTGCCGCGCGGGCGGCCCGGATCAGCGGCGTCTCGGCGGGCAGTGCCACCACGTCGAAGACCACGCGTGCGGCCTCGATGGCCTCCGCGGGGAAGGACAGGCTGTCAGCTTCGGCGCCGCCCGCCATGCCGATGGGGGTGACGTTGATGATCATGTCCGCCGTCCCGCCGTCGAGCGCTGCACGCCACTGGAAACCGTACTGGCCTGCGAGCGCACGCCCGGCGGCCTCGTTCCGGGCGATGACGGTGACGTCCTTGAAACCGGCGTCCCGGAGCGCGGCGACGGTGGCCTTGGCCATCCCGCCCGCCCCCTGGACCAGCACGGAATAGTCGGTGGGGACCCCGTTGGATGCCAGCAGCTGCTCAATGGCCGTGTAGTCGGTGTTGTACGCCTTGAGGTGGCCGTCGGTGTTCACGATGGTGTTCACGGAGTCGATGGCCTTGGCGGACGGGTCCATCTCGTCCACCAGCGCGATGACGTCTTCCTTGTACGGCATGGAGATGGCACAGCCGCGGATGCCCAGGCCCCGCACTCCGGCGATGGCCTGTTCCAGGTTGGTGGGCGCGAACGCCTTGTAGATCCAGTTCAGGCCCAGCTGCCCGTACAGATGGTTGTGGAAGCGGGTCCCGTTGTTGCTGGGGCGGGCCGACAGCGAGATGCAGAGGGTCATGTCTTTATTCAGAATGGGCACCAGACCATTAAACGCGTTCCAGCCATCGTGCGGGGTCCCCGGTCCGGGGTCCGGGTCAGGAGTCAGAGGTCAGGGGCAGCCGGTTCCCGCGGGGAAAGGCCCGACGGCGGCGGGCAGCTTCCCGGGAGCAGGCGCCTTTCCTGCCAGCACGGCCACCAGCGCATCAAAGGCAGCGTCGGTGCGGCCGTACAGCGCCAGCTTCACCGGAGCCGTGGAGTTTTGGAGCGGCCAGGGGGCATCCAGGGCCACGGCAATGTCCCCGGCCGCTGGATTCCCGCCGAAGCCGGTGAGGTTCACCAGCGATCCTGATCCAACCGCGAGGCCGGCACGTGCGGCCGCGGCTTCGAAGCGCTCCCGGTCCCCCGGTCCCCCGCCGGCAACGCGCACCGCACCGGGCACCAGGGGTCCGCTGCAGGGACCGGAGACAACCGTCACGGCCGACGCCGAAACCCGCGCCGACAACGCCGCACCGCTTCCGGCCGGGGCACCTGTGCCGGCTGTTCCGGCAGGCGGCGTGGTCCGGGCATGCCAGATCATCATGGTGGCCACCCGCTGCGCGGCCTCATCCAGCCGGGAGGCGGGAAGCGTGCCGGCGGCCAGGGCCTGGAGGATGGCGGCGTGCGCCTGTTCCACGTCCGCGGGCATCAGCAACAGGTCGGCGCCGGCTCCCAAAGCTTTTACGGCTGCTGCGCCGGCGGGGTACTGCTTGTCCACGGCTCCCATGTTGAGGGCGTCCGTCACGGCTACACCTTTGAATCCGAGCTCCCTCATCGCGGCGTAGCTCGGTGCGGAGAGCGACGCCGGCACACCGGGCTCCAGCGCAGGCACAGCGATGTGGCCCGTCATCACGACCGGCAGGCCCGCGGCCACCGCCGCCTGGAAGGGTTTCCAGTCCCGGGCCCGGAGCTGGTCGATGCCGGCCGGCTGGACCGGGAGGCTGAGGTGGGAGTCCGCGGTCACCGAGCCGTGGCCGGGAAAGTGCTTGACGGTGGGAAGCACGCCGGCGTCCAGCATGCCCTGGGCGAAGGCGACCCCGTGGGCTGCGGCGGCGGCAGGATCCGCGGACATGGAGCGCGCGCCGATGGTGGGGTCGCTGGGCCCGATGGTCACGTCGGTATCCGGCGCGAAGTCGAGGTCGAATCCCAGCGGCACCAGCTCGCCGGCCAGGCCCTTTCCTGCTTCCCGGGTCAGGGCCGGGTTGCCGGCCGCTCCGTAGCTCATGGGCGTGGGCCATTCAGTCAGGGGCTGCCCCAGGCGTGCCACGGCGCCCCCTTCCTGGTCCACGCCGATGATCCCGGGCCACCGCCGGCCGCCGGCGGCGACAGCCTGCTGCAGCCGCTGGTTCACCGCGCCCATGGCGGCAACATCCACGTTCCCCTGCGGATCGCGTGGCACGTTGTCGCCCATGACGATGGATCCGGCCAAGTGCAGCCGCTGGATGAGCGCGGCGTGCGCCTCCACCTGGTTGCCCTTGAAGAACGGGAGCAGAACCTGCCCGGCCTTCTCCTCCGGAGTCATGGCTGCCACGGCCGCGACGGCGGCGTCCTGGTCGCGCTGCTCCGGGCCCCACCCCAAGGGGCGGGAGCCTGCGTCAGGTGAGGCAGAAGCGGTGGGAGGCGCCGTCGTCGTACTTGCCGACGCCGAAGGGGCCCCGGTGGGCCCGGAGGACGACGACGGCGGGGCTGCTGTTGGGGAGGCTGTGCAGGAGGCCAGCGCCAGGGCCGACAGGGCCAGGAGGAGCGGGAAGGATTTGGCGGGAGTGGTTTTGGCAGGTCTGTGACGCGTGGGGAACGGGGCCATCAATACGATGCTACCCCTGCACTAGACTTGAACCACCCCTTCGCCTGCCGGCAGCAGCCTGTGAGCGGCATCAGCCAGCGGCAAACCGGACAGTGAGGAAACGTGTGAAGATCGACTTCGCCCCATCGAGGCAGTCAACCCTCGGTGTTGAGTGGGAGCTTGCCCTGGTGGACGGAAAGACGGGCGAGCTCGCATCCGTGGCCAACCAGGTGCTCCGCGGAGTTGCTTCCCGACACCCGGAACTCAACGAAGACGACGAACATCCGCACATCAAGCAGGAACTGCTGCTGAACACCGTGGAACTGGTCACCGGCATCTGCGAAACAGCTGCCGAGGCCAAGGAAGACCTCAGCCGGTCCGTTGCCGCCGTACGCGAAATCACCGATCCCATGGGCGTGGAACTCTTCTGCGCCGGCAGCCACCCGTTCAGCCCGCCGCAGCTGCAGCCCGTGACGGACAAGGCCCGCTACGCCAAACTCATCGACCGCACCCAGTGGTGGGGCAGGCAGATGGTCATTTACGGCGTTCACGTGCACGTAGGACTTGACCGCCGGGACAAGGCACTCCCCGTCCTGGATGGCCTGGTCAACTACTTCCCGCACTTCCAGGCGCTCTCCGCATCCAGCCCCTTCTGGGGCGGCGAGGATACCGGCTACGCCTCCCAGCGGGCCCTGATGTTCCAGCAGCTTCCCACCGCCGGCCTGCCCTTCCAGTTCAAATCCTGGGAGGAATACGAGTCCTACGTGCAGGACATGTTCACCACCGGCGTGATCGACACCATCTCTGAGATCCGCTGGGACATCCGGCCGGTGCCCGCGCTTGGCACCATCGAGATGCGCATCTGCGACGGCCTGGCCACGTTGGAGGAAGTGGGTGCCATTGCGGCCCTCACCCAATGCCTGGTGGACGAGTTCTCCACCACCCTGGACAACGGCGGCACCATTCCCACCATGCCGCCCTGGCACGTGCAGGAGAACAAGTGGCGCGCCGCCCGGTACGGCATGGACGCCATCATCATCCTGGACGCCGCAGGGCGGGAACAGCTGGTCACCGAGCACCTGCTGGAGACGCTGAACCGGCTGGAGCCGGTGGCGGCCAAGCTGCGCTGCGCCGACGAGCTTGCCGACGTCGAGAAGATCATCCGCCGCGGCGCCGGGTACCAGCGCCAGCGCCGCGTGGCCGCGGAAAATGGCGGGAACCTCCAGGCCGTGGTGCTGGACCTGGTCAAGCAGATGCGGAACGGCCCCACCGCGTAACGTGCTCCTGCCGAAGTGGGGCACTTCGGCACGGACACGCCGGCCGCCATCGTGATGTACGACGGCGGAGCCCGCCAAAGTGCCCCGCGACGGTTCGCTTTCGCCCGGCGCTCTGCCGTCAGGCCGGCAGCGACACCGATGTAACCGGCATTGACGAGTCCGGGGCGAAGGCGATTCCACTGGGTTCGACGCCGGCCATCACCAGCTGTGCGCCGAGGGCGGCCACCATGGCGCCGTTGTCCGTGCAGAGGTCCAGGGGCGGCACGTGCAGCCGGATGCCGGCGGACGCGCACCGCTGCCCGGTCAGTTCCCGCAGCCGCGAGTTGGCCGCCACTCCCCCACCCAGCAGGACATCCTTGATGCCGTACTCGCGGCAGGCCCGCACCGCCTTGGACGAAATCACGTCCACCACGGCTTCCTGGAAGGCGGCCGCGATGTCAGCCACGGGGATCTCTTCGCCGCGGGCCTCGAACTGCTCCACGCACCGGGCCACTGCCGTCTTGAGGCCGCTGAAGGACCAGTCATACCGGTGCGGCCCCGGCTCATCCGCCGTGCCCATGTACTTGGGCTGGGTGAGGCCGCGGGGGAAGCGGATGGCCTTGGGATTGCCGCCGCGGGCCACCTTGTCGATCGCAGGGCCGCCCGGGTAGCCAAGACCCAGGATGCGTGCCACTTTGTCGTAGGCCTCGCCGGCGGCGTCGTCGATGGTGGAGCCCAGGAGCTCCACGTCGCTGGTGATGGTCCTGATCCGCAGGATTTCGGTGTGGCCGCCGGACACCAGCAGGGCGCCCAGGTTCTCCGGCAGCTCCTGCTTCCGGCCGTTGGCGCGGTCATCCAGCAGCCCCACGCCCACGTGCGCCACCAGGTGGTTGATCGCGTACAGCGGCTTCCCGGTGGCGACGGCCAGCGCCTTGGCAGCGCAGACACCCACCATGAGTGCGCCGGCCAGCCCGGGCCCGGATGTGACGGCGATGGCGTCCACCTCGTCAAGGCTCACGCCTGCGTCTGCCAGCGCCTGATCGAGCGTGGGGACGAACGCGTCCAAGTGGGCGCGCGAGGCGATCTCGGGGATGACGCCGCCAAAGCGGACGTGCTCGTCCATGGAGGAGGAGACGGTGTTGGTCAGGAGGGTGGTGCCGCGGACGATGCCCACGCCGGTTTCGTCGCAGGATGATTCGATCCCCAGCACCAGGGGCTGTGAGCGGTTCATTGCCGGCCTGCTTCCGTTGCTTGGTGGCCATCAGTTTCCGGTGCGGCCAGCTGGAGCCGCATGATGAGCGCATCCACGCCGTCGCGGTAGTAGCGGGGGCGGATGTGGATCTGTTCGAAGCCGAACCGCACGTACAGCTGCTGCGCCCGCGGGTTGTCGGCGCGGACCTCAAGCAGGACATCGGCGGCACCGCGGTGCCTGGCCTCGGCGATGAGTTGGGTGAGCAGCCTGCTGCCGATTCCCCGCCCCTCGTAATCAGGAACGACGGCGATGGTCTGGATGTCGGCGATGGGCTCGATGCACATCAGCCCGGCGTAGCCCACGATGCCGTCGGTGGTCTCCGCCACAAGGTAGCGGCGGGTTTCCGGCTGGGAGAGTTCATCCAGGAACATCTGCACGGGCCAGGCGTCGATGGGGAAGAGCTTGTGTTCCAGGGCGCCGACGGCGGGTACATCGCCCAGGGTCATGTCGCGGACGGTGACGCCTGCCATGTGGGGTTCCGGGGTGGTACTCACAGTGCACGCTTCCGTGGTCCGGGTACCTGGGCATCTGATTCGCGCAGGTACAGGGGTGTGGTGTCCAGCAGGGCCTCCCCGGCAGCCAGCCGCGCCAGGGCAAACTGGCCAAGATACAGGGCGTCGGGTTGCTCCCCCGCGAACTCGGGATCGGCTTGGAGGACGTCGGCGTAGAGACCTGCGCCCGCGCCGAAGGCGGGCAGGTCCGGCAGGTCGGCGGCGAAACCAACATGGGGGCCGTCCTCCAGCAGCGGCAGCTGCCCGTCACCCAGGCTGTAGCGCGCCCAGTAGACCTCTTTCCGGCGGGCGTCGGTGGCCACCAGGAACTCCGGGACGGCGGCGGTGGATTCGGCTACCTCCAGGGCCACCGCGTCCAGGCTCATCAGGCCGTGCAGCGGCTTGCCCCAGACGAACGCCAGCGTCCGGGCGGTGGCAATGCCCGAGCGCAGCCCGGTGAAGGGGCCGGGGCCTACGCCCACCACCAGCGCATCGATGTCCTGCCCGGTGACGCCGGCTTCGGACAGCAGGGTGTGGATGCCGGGAGCGAGCACCTCAGCGTGGCTGCGGGTGTCCTCCGTGGAGAAGCTTGCCACCACGCCTTCGGGGGCTGCATCGGACACCAGCGCGGCGCTGGCCACCGCGGAAGTGTCAATCGCAAGGATCAGCATGGGGCGTTTCCTTCCGGCCCACCCAGCTCCGGCCCGCCCAGCTCGGGCCCGCCCAGTTCGGGGGCACCCAGTTCGGGGGCAGTTGCCCAGCGCGGCCCGTAGCCGCGCATCACGATGGTGCGGGGCTCGTCGGTGTCTTCGCCGTCGAAGTCCAGGCTTCCACCTCCACTGCCGGCGGCATCCAGCCCGATGGCACGGAGAAGGTCGATCTCCAGCCGGCTCTCGCTGAGGTGCTCCACCCGGTCCTGTCCCCACTCCACCACGGTCACGGACGAGTCCATGGTGTTTTCGAGGTCGATGTCGTCGATCTCCGCTGCGGAACCCAGCCGGTAGGCGTCCACGTGCACAAGGTCGGGGCCGCCGGGACGCGGACCATCCGGCAGGTTCGGGTGGATCCGGACCAGCACAAAGGTGGGTGAGATGATGCCTGCGCGGACACCCAGCCCCTCGCCCAGTCCCTGGGTGAAGGTGGTTTTCCCGGCACCCAGCTCACCGGAAAGCACCAGCAGGTCCCCGGCCCGCAGCACCTCCGCCAAACGTGCGCCGAACGCGTGCGTCTGTTCCGCCGTCGTCGCCGTGAACGTCTTTTCCCAGTTGGAAGCCAACTGTCCGGCCGCGCTCATGCGGCCCCCGCCGAGCCGGGCGCGCCCACCAGGCCGTGGCCGTTACCCGCGTGGCCGGTGCCCGCCGGCTGGTCCTCGTTGATGAAGCGGCGCGGAACACGGGGGCTGATGCGGGTCACGATTTCATAGTTGATGGTCCCCGCGGCGCGTGCCCAGTCCTCCGCGGTGGGCCCGCCGTCGGCGCCGTCCCCGAACAGTTCCGCTTCCGCACCCTGCAGGTCAGTTCCGGATGCCTCCGGCCCAAGGTCGATCACCATCTGGTCCATCGCGATCCGGCCCACCACGGGATAGGTCTTCCCTGCGACGCGGACGGGTCCACCGGTGGCGACCCGGGGGACGCCGTCGGCATAGCCCACCGGAATCAGGGCCAGCGTGCTCGCCGTCCTGGTGCGGTAATGCAGCCCGTAGGAGACGCCCTGCCCCTCGGGCACGTCCTTGC
This sequence comes from Arthrobacter sp. SDR-2R, assembly GCF_057747955.1. Lineage (NCBI taxonomy): Bacteria > Bacillati > Actinomycetota > Actinomycetes > Micrococcales > Micrococcaceae > Arthrobacter > Arthrobacter sp. SDR-2R. The sequence continues at coordinate 1,831,494 of NZ_CM173231.1, read as the reverse complement.
ACTGCGACACGAGGGTGCGCAGCGTCATGGCGGGCCGGAGTCCCAGTTCTGCTGAAGTCTGCCCGTCAAACGGCGACAGCCCATAGATGCCCAGGCCAACCCTGACCAGGTCGAAGTGCGTGTCCGGGCGGGACAGGGTGGCGGGGGTGTTGGCAAGGTGCCGGACCTCGGGATCCACGCCCGCGTCCTCGGCAATGGCCAGCGCCTCCCGGAACGCGGCCACCTGCTGGTCCGTTTCGGGCCGCTCCGGTTCGTCGGCCACGGCCAGGTGGGAGAAGATGCCAACTACGCGCAGCAGGCCCTGGTCCTGGTATTCCACGGCCTCCCCCACCAGGCGGTCCCAGGACTCGGGGGTGGCTCCGTTCCGTCCCAGCCCGGTGTCCACCTTGAGATGCACCCGTGCCGGCCGCTCCTGCTCACGGGCCGCGGCCACGATGCGTTCCAGCTCCCACCCTGAGCAGCCAATATCGACGCCGGCGGCCACCGCGGCACCGAAGTTGCTGTCCGTGGTGTGCAGCCAGGCGAGAAGCGGCGCGTCGATGCCGGCGGCGCGCAGCGCCAAGGCCTCGGAAATGTGGGCCACGCCGAGCCAGGCCGCGCCGGCCTGCAGGGCTGCGCGGGCAACGGGGACGGCGCCGTGCCCGTATGCATCCGCCTTGACGACGGCCATGACTTTCGCGGGGGAGGCAGCGGCGGCAAGCCGGCGGACGTTGTGCCGGATGGCGTCCAGGTCGATCACGGCCGACCGCTCGTGGCGGGGGTCCGGCCCGGAGGCAGCGCTGAATTCACCGGTTGTTGCGGGATAGGTCACCTAAGTGATTCTAGTGCGGGCACTTCGCGCCGAATAATCAGGGCCTCCAACGCCGCCTAAGCATCCGACAAGTGCGCGATGGTGGCGGCCGCCCTGCGCTGGGCTGACAGCGGCACGTCGTCGATGATGTCAGCGAGGAACCCGAAGCGCCGCAGCCACTGGCTCGTCTGCCGTTCGGGGCGGGCGTTGGCGCGTCTCCACCAGTCGGCAATGTCGCCCCAACCCGGCGCCGCCAGCGAGCCGCCCACCTCCTGCACCGCCATGGACGCGCACAGGTTGGCAAAGCGCAGCCGGTCCCCCAGCGGCCACCCGGCCAGGGTGCCCACGATGAAGGCTGCGTCGAAGCAGTCGCCGGCTCCGGTGGGGTCGTGCGCCTTGACCGGAAGCGACGGGACCCATTCTTCCTCGCCGGTTTCCGAGTCCACGGCCATGGCGCCCTGCGGGCCCAGGGTTACGACGGCCACCGGAACGTGGTCCGCCAGCGCGTACAAGGCGCTCCACGGATTGTCCTTGCCCGTGAACGCCATGGCCTCGCGCTGGTTGGGCAGGAAGGCGTAGAAGTACTGCAGGTTGTCGAGCCTGACGGGCGCCCATTCCCCGCTGGGGTCCCATCCAACATCGCCGAACAGCTTTACCCCGGCGGCGTGGGCTGCGTGGGCCCACGGCTCCACTTCCAGGCCCACCTCAGCGATTCCGGCGAGGGCCTTGGGCGGGTCTCCGATCAGCTCGGAATTTGTCACCGGTGCGGAGTGCCCGTGGGTCACCAGGGAGCGGTCCTGGTCCACGCAGAGGGACACGGTCACCGGGGAGTGCCAGCCCGGGACGCGTCGGGAAAGGCTGAGGTCCACGTGTTCCTGGCCGGAAAGGATCTTCCAGTTGAAGTCCCCGTACCCGTCGTCGCCGAAAGCAGCTGCCAGCCCGGTGCGCAGCCCAAGCCTGGCAGCGGCAATGGCCTGGTTGGCCACCCCGCCGGGGCAGCTGCCCATGCCGTCGCTCCAGATTTCCGTGCCGGGTTCGGGCCCGTGGGGCAGGCCGGTGAAGATGATGTCCTGGAACACGGTCCCGGCCAGCAAGAGGTCGAATCCGGGTTCGGCGGGTGAACGGACGGCAGCCAGGGGGTCGTAGGGGCGTGCTGGGATGGCGTCCATAGTGCGCAGGATACGCCGTGCCGCACCGCTGCGGTAGGGGCCTTGGTCGGGCGTGGACAGGCCGCGGGACACCCCGCCTACACTGCATGGTATGCGGCTTCTGATTGCCGGCGGCGGGGGTTTCCGGGTGCCGCTGATATACCGGGCCCTGGTGTCCGGCCGCTTTGCCGGGCTGGTCACCGAGCTGGTGCTGTACGACGTCGATCCCGCGCGCCTTGATGCCGTCACCGCCGTGCTGGAGAGCATGCCGGTGGGTGATGGTGCCCGTCTTCCGGTCCACGCCACCACCGATCCTGCCGAAGCACTGCCCGGCACCACCGTGGTGTTCGCCGCGATCCGGCCGGGCGGTACAGCGGGGCGCGTTGCGGACGAGAAGGTGGCGCAGGACCTAGGGCTGCTGGGCCAGGAGACCACGGGGGCCGGGGGAATTTCGTACGCTTTGCGGACCATTCCGCAGATGCTTGGCCTTGCCCGGCTGATGCGGGAGCACTGCCCTGACGCGTGGCTGGTCAACTTCACCAACCCTGCCGGGATGGTCACTGAGGCGCTGCTTCCCGTCCTGGGCCACCGGGTCATCGGGATCTGCGATTCTGCCGGCGGTCTGGTGCAGCGGGCGGCGGCCGCTGCCGGGGTGCAGTTGCCGGAGGGAAGGCTCGACGGCGTGGGCTACTACGGGCTGAACCACCTGGGCTGGCTGTACCGCCTGGAGTCCGGCGGCCGGGACGTGCTGCGTGGCCTTTTGGCGGATGCCGGCGCACTGCAGTCGTTCGAGGAAGGCCGCCTTTTCCCGCAGCCGTTCCTGGCCCAACTGGGCATGCTTCCCAACGAGTACCTGTATTACTACTACCAGCGCGACGCAGCCCGGCAGGCGATGCAGGCCATGGCGCAGACCCGGGGCGAGACCATCCACAGCCAGCAGCGGGAGCTCTACCCGCGGCTGGCTGCTGCCGGGCCGGACGCCTACCGGCTGTGGGAGGAGGCGCGGCGCTCCCGCGAAGAGGGCTACCTGGCCGAGGCCCGGCACGATGGCGAGCGCCGCGCCGAGGAGGACCTGGCCGGGGGCGGCTATGAGCGGGTGGCGCTGGCGGCCATGCGGGCCCTGGCCGGCCGCGGGGAGACCCAACTGGTCCTGAACACCCGGAACACGGCGGCACCCGCCGGGACACCTGAAGGCCACCCGCCCGCCTCCGCCACGGCTGCCCCGCCCGCTCCCCAGCCTGCCATTCCAGGCCTTCCCGCCGACGCCGTCGTCGAGGTTCCCTGCATGGTGACGGCCAGGGGCGCCGTGCCCCTGCCCCAGCAGGCGCCGGACGGCCCGCAGCTGCGGCTGCTCCAGCGGGTCAAAGAGGTGGAACGGCTCGTGGTCCGGGCCGCCGGCACCGGAGCCCGCGATGCGGCCCTTGAAGCCTTCGCCCGGCACCCGCTCGTGGATTCGCCGGACCTCGCCGCGAAGCTTCTGGCTGGTTATGAGCAGGCTTTCCCGGCTTTGGGGAAGATCTGGGAAGGCGGCGGGCGTTAGGGGAAGGAGTAATGTTTTATCGAATGCGCACTGAGCCGGCTCCCCTGATACCCGCCGGCGGCCGGAAGGAGGTCCCGTGGCACTGATCCGCAGGGTCGCGCTGCTCTCCCTCCACACCTCCCCCATGGAACAGCCGGGCTCCGGTGATGCCGGCGGAATGAACGTCTATATCCGCGAGCTGGCCTCCGCCCTGGCCGAGGCGGGCGTGGAAGTGGAGATCTTCACACGCGCCACCTCAGCCGACCAGCCCGCCGTCGAACATCCCGATCCCGGCGTCTGCGTGCACAATGTCCTGGCCGGGCCGCCCAAGAAGATCCCCAAAGAGGAGCTGCCGGGGTTGCTGCACGCCATGGTGGCCGAGATCGAACAGATCCGCCGCCGGCAGCCCCACGGCCGCTATGACGTCATCCATTCGCATTACTGGGTGTCCGGGATCGCCGGGCTGGAACTGTCCGAACTGTGGGGCGTGCCGCTGGTGCACACCATGCACACCATGGCCAAGGTCAAGAACCTGCTCCTTGAATCCGGCGAACAGCCGGAGCCGCGCCGGCGCGAGGTGGGCGAGCACCGCATCGTGGACGGCGCGGCACGGTTGATCGCCAACACCAGCTCCGAGGCAGCCGAGCTCGTTTCCCACTACGGCGCCACCTACGACCGCATCGACATCGCCCCGCCCGGAGTGGACCTGGCCACCTTCACGCCGGCATTCCGGGCGCGGTCCCGGGCCCGGCACGGCATCAGCCCGGACACCTTCCACCTGGTGTTCGCCGGCCGCATCCAACGGCTGAAGGGCCCGCAGGTCCTGGTCAAGGCGGCGGCACTGCTGCGCAAACGCCGGCCGGACATCGACCTGCGCGTCACCATCCTGGGCGCCCTGAGCGGCAACAAGGAATTCAACCTGCGCTGCCTGGTTGCGGAGGCAGGAATGGACGACGTCGTCACGCAGCTTCCGCCGGTTAAGGCACCTGAGCTGGCGTCCTGGTTCCGTGCGGCGGACGTGGTGGTGATGCCTTCCTTCAGCGAATCCTTCGGGCTGGTGGCACTCGAGGCCCAGGCCTGCGGTACGCCCGTCGTGGCCACCCGCGTCGGCGGGCTGTCCCGCGCCATCTTCCACGGCCGGACGGGGCTCCTGGTGGATGGCCACCATGCCGCCGATTGGGCCGATGCCCTCGAAGCCCTGTACGACGACCCCGCCACCCGGGAAGACCTGGGCCGCGCCGCCGCCATCCGCGCCCAGAACTCCGGCTGGCAGCGCACAGCCGCCATCACGCTGGAAAGCTACCATGCCGCCGTCGAGAATTTTGTGGGCCGGCGCCTGGCCCCGGTGGTTCCCGCATCCTGACGTTCCTGTCCTGGTTTCCTGCCCGGCTTTTCTGTCATGGGCTTTTCCTTTTCCTTCGCGGGCGCCCCGGGTGCTGTTAGCTTAGGGGCAGGCCTCCGGCGCCTGCCGGCGCCGGAATGGACTGGGCAGGATGAAGCTGCGCAGGAAAGGACAACGATGTCTGCTCTCCCTTCTGATCTCGAGATAGCCCGGGCTGCCCGGATCCGTCCCATTGCGGACATCGCGGCTGCCGCGGGGGTTAATCCGGAAGCCCTGGAACAGTACGGGCGGTTCAAGGCCAAGATCGATCCGGCCAAGCTCGATGCGCCGGCTCCCTACGGCAAAGTGGTGCTGGTCTCGGCCATGTCCCCCACGCCCGCCGGCGAGGGCAAATCCACCACCACCGTGGGATTGGCGGATTCCCTGGCCAGGGCCGGCCGGAAGGTGATGATCGCGCTGCGGGAACCCTCGCTGGGTCCGGTCCTGGGGATGAAGGGCGGCGCCACCGGCGGCGGCTATTCGCAGGTGCTGCCCATGGATGAGATCAACCTGCACTTCACCGGCGACTTCCATGCGATCACCTCGGCCAACAACGCCCTGATGGCGCTGGTGGACAACCACATCTACCAGGGCAACGCGCTCAATATCGATCCCCGCCGCATGACGTTCAAGCGGGTGCTGGACATGAACGACCGCGCCTTGCGTGAAGTGGTCATTGGCCTGGGCGGGCCTTCGCAGGGGGTGCCGCGGCAGGACGGGTTCGACATCACCGTGGCCTCCGAGGTCATGGCCGTCTTCTGCCTGGCCAAGGATCTGGCGGACCTGCGCTCCCGGCTGGGCCGGATCACCTTCGGCTACACCTACGACCGGGTACCCGTAACGGTGGCGGACCTGGGGGTGCAGGGCGCCTTGACGCTGCTCCTGAAGGAGGCGGTCAAACCCAACCTGGTCCAGACCATCGCCGGCACCCCGGCCCTGGTCCATGGCGGCCCGTTCGCCAACATCGCGCACGGCTGTAATTCGTTGATTGCCACCCAGACCGCCCGGCGGCTGGCGGACATCGTGGTCACGGAGGCCGGTTTCGGCGCGGATTTGGGGGCCGAGAAGTTCATGGACATCAAGGCCCGGTACGGGGGCCTGGCGCCGTCGGCCGTGGTGGTGGTGGCCACGGTGCGGGCGCTGAAGATGCAGGGCGGGGTGGCCAAGGACCGGCTGGCCCAGCCGGACCTGGCTGCCCTCGAAACAGGGGTGGCCAACCTGCGCCGGCACGTGCGCAACGTGGAGAAGTTCGGGGTCACCCCTGTGGTGGCGATCAACAGGTTCTCCTCCGATTCCCAGGAGGAGCTGGACTGGCTGCTGGCCTGGTGTGCTGCCGAAGGCGTGGCGGCGGCCGTGGCGGACGTGTGGGGTCGCGGCGGCGGCGGTGAGGGCGGCGACGAACTGGCAGCGTTGGTCCTCCAGGCTGCGGAGGGGCCCAACAGCTTCCGGCACCTCTACGCCCTGGGGCTGCCGGTGGAGGACAAGATCCGGACCATTGCCCAGGAGATCTACGGCGCCGACGGCGTGGATTTCTCGGTTCCGGCGTTGAAGCGGCTGGCCGATATCGAGCGGAACGGCTGGAGCGGGCTGCCGGTCTGCATGGCCAAGACACAGTACTCGTTCACGGACGATGCCTCCCGGCTCGGTGCCCCGAAGGGCTTCACCATCCATGTCCGGGACCTCCTGCCCAAGACAGGTGCGGGCTTCATCGTGGCGTTGACCGGCGCGGTGATGACCATGCCCGGCCTCCCCGCCGTCCCGGCAGCCCTGCGCATGGACGTGGACGCGGACGGCAACCCGGTAGGCCTCACCTGACACGCCCGCTCACCTTTGGCAGCACAAAACCAAACCCCCGCTCACCTCTGACAACACATCCCCAAACCCCCGCTCACCTTTGGCAGCACAACACCAAACCCCCGCTCACTCCCTTCCGCGGCGAGCGTCGGGCAAAACGGCGAACCGGCACGGCCTGTGGATAACTCAACACGGGTATCCGCCATATGCATGACAATGCAGTATGCGATCCCGCCTTCCCTTGCCTGCGCATCTGGCTGGCAGACCCTTCACGCTTGAAAGCTCAAGAAGCGCCGGACTGGACCACAACCGCCTGCGTCACAACGACGTCGAACACATCAGCCGGGGCCTCTACCGCCCTGCTGCATGGGACTTCTGCCTCGAGCATGCTGCCCGCGCATTGTCGGAGGCGACGCCCGGCGCATGGATTTCCCATGTGACAGCGGCGCGCCTCCAGAGTTCGCTCCTGCCCGCTTGGTTGTCCGACTCCAGCGAACTTCACCTAAGCAAGCCCACGCTGCTTCCGGGAGCCCGCAGGAAAGGAATTCACGGCCACCGGCTCATTGTGAAGCCTGGCGAGGTGGAGTTCGTCGAGGGGATATGGATCAGCACACGGGCACGGACATGGCTGGACATGTCACGGCTACTGCCGTTGGCAGACTTGGTGGCTATGGCGGACCAACTGGTACGGCTGCCCCGGCCTGAACTGGAGGGCAGGGAGGGCGCCTACTCAACAATTGAGGAACTACGGGACATGGTTGCCCGTCATCCAAACCTTCAAGGGGTTGTGCGTGCCCGGCAGGCACTGGACTTGGCGCGGGTTGGATCGGACTCCGCGCCCGAGACCTTCCTCCGGTTGGCCATGTTTGACGCTGGTCTCCCGGAGCCAGAGCTGCAGCTGGCACTTTATCCTGGAGACCCTCGATCGTCGTCTGCCGACCTCGGATTTCGGCAGCGAAGAATTGCTATCCAGTACGACGGCGGCCATCACCTTATGGAAGCCCAGCGACTAAGCGATCGGCGCAGGGACAAGGCCTTCGAAGCGGCCGGGTGGACTGTCATCATCGTCGACAAGGCCGATCAGAAGGACAGCTTCGCTGCCGCTATCAGAAAGATCAGGCGAGCCGTGAAGAACTCTGTGGCGGATGCGACGGTGGCGTCGGGGTTCGCAAACGGGGACTAGTTGAACGGGGCTCACTTTCAGCTGGGATCGACTGAACGTTCGCCGGTGAGATGCGAGCGGGCGTCCCCAGAATAATCGTCAAAAGTGAGCGGGCGTCGTAGAAAAATCCGCCAAAAGTGAGCGGGCGTCGCCAGAAAAACTGCAGGAAATGATGGGGCGTCTTAAATGGCGGCGCTCCCCCACCCCGGAGGGTGAGGGAGCGCCGGCAACGAGGAGTGGAGTTCTAGCGCTCCACGTCGCCGCGGATGAAGGCTTCCACCTTTTCGCGGGCGAGGTCGTCGTTGAACTGCTCCGGCGGGGACTTCATGAAGTAGCTCGACGCGGACAGCAGCGGGCCGCCGATGCCACGGTCCAGGCCGATCTTCGCGGCGCGGATCGCGTCGATGATCACACCTGCGGAGTTCGGGGAATCCCAGACCTCCAGCTTGTACTCCAGCGACACGGGGGCGTCGCCAAAGTTGCGGCCCTCCAGGCGGACGAACGCCCACTTGCGGTCATCGAGCCACTGGACGTAGTCGGACGGACCGATGTGCACGTCCTTGGCAGCCAGCTCGGCCTCAACGTTGGAGGTCACGGCCTGGGTCTTGGAGATCTTCTTGGACTCCAGCCGGTCGCGCTCCAGCATGTTCTTGAAGTCCATGTTGCCGCCAACGTTCAGCTGGTACGTCCGGTCCAGGGTCACGCCGCGGTCCTCGAACAGCTTCGCCATGACCCGGTGGGTGATGGTGGCGCCGATCTGGCTCTTGATGTCATCGCCCACGATCGGAACACCCGCGGCAGTGAACTTGTCCGCCCACTCCTTGGTTCCGGCAATGAAGACCGGCAGCGCGTTCACGAACGCCACGCCGGCGTCGATCGCGGCCTGCGCGTAGAACTCGGCCGCTTCCTGGGAGCCGACGGGCAGGTAACAGACCATAACGTCAACGGCAGCGTCCTTGAGGGCCTGGACCACGTCCACGGGCTCTTCAGTGGATTCCTCGATGGTCTCGAGGTAGTACTTGCCCAGCCCGTCCAGGGTGTGGCCGCGCTGGACGGTGACACCGGTGGGCGGGACGTCGGCGATCTTGATGGTGTTGTTTTCGCCGGCCGTGATGGCGTCGGCAAGGTCAACGCCGACCTTCTTGCCGTCAACATCAAACGCGGCGACGAACTCAACGTCACCCACGTGGTACTGGCCGAACTCAACATGCATCAAGCCCGGAACAGTCTCTGCGGGATCGGCATCCTTGTAGTACTGGACGCCCTGCACCAGCGAGGCGGCGCAGTTGCCCACGCCAACGATTGCAACACGGATGGGATGTGAAGACACAGAACTCCTTTGGGGACAAACGTCAGCCGGCCGGGTTTGCTTCGCAGACAGTACGACGGCGGCCGGCTGGCTCGGCGCCGCGCGGCGCCTTTTCATACTACCCAACGCAGCGGGACCGGGCGCAGTGCACCCGGTCCCGCTGCGTAAAGAGAATCACCGTCAGGCGTTTTGCTTCCAGAGGTTGATGTCCGACTCAACCGCAAACTCGTCAATCGCGGTCAGCTCTTCATCCGAGAAGCCGAGGTTGTTGATGGAGGACAGCGTGTCCTCCAACTGCTGGACGCTGGAGGCGCCAACCAGTGCCGAGGTGACGGGCGAGCCCTTGGGCTGGTCGCGCAGGATCCAGGCGATGGCCATCTGGGCCAGGGTCTGCCCCCGGCCTTGGGCGATCTTCCGCAGTCCGCGGACCCGGTCCAGTTTTTCCTCGGTGATGGAGTCCTCCGAGAGGAAGCGCGCCTTGGCTGCCCGCGAGTCGTCAGGAATGCCGTGGAGGTATCGGTCGGTGAGCATACCCTGCGCCAGCGGCGAGAAGGCGATGGATCCGGCGCCCACCTGGTCCAGGACCTCGTACAGGTTGGGTGAACCGTCCTCGGTCCAGCGGTTCAGCATGGAGTAGCTGGGCTGGTGGATCAGCAGCGGCGTGCCCAGTTCCTTGAGGATACGGGCGGCCTCGAGGGTCTGCTCCGGCGTATAGGAGGAAATGCCCGCGTACAGTGCCTTGCCGGAACGGACGGCGTAGTCCAGGGCACCCATGGTCTCCTCCATCGGTGTTTCCGGGTCGGGCCGGTGGCTGTAGAAGATGTCCACGTAGTCCAGTCCCATGCGCTGCAGCGACTGGTCCAGGCTGGAGATCAGGTACTTGCGCGAGCCCCATTCGCCGTAGGGACCGGGCCACATGTAGTAGCCGGCCTTGGTGGAGATGACCAGTTCGTCGCGGTAGGGCTTGAAGTCGTCCCGCAGGTGCCGGCCAAAGTTGGTCTCGGCGGACCCGTCCGGCGGCCCGTAGTTGTTGGCGAGGTCGAAGTGGTTGACGCCCAGGTCGAAGGCGCGGCGGAGGATGTCCCGCTGTTCCTCGAAGCGCTTGTCGTCGCCGAAGTTGTGCCACAGTCCCAGCGAGATGGCCGGGAGCTTCAGGCCGCTGCGGCCCACCCGGCGGTAGGGCATGGATTCGTAGCGGTCGCCTGCTGCAATGTACGTCATCAGTTTCTCTCTTCCGTCGATTCAGGCTTTGAGGATCGCAGCGCTCCAGGGCGCCAGTTCCAGGGACCCGCCGTCCAGCGCGGTTCCGTTGTCCGTGGCCAGCAGGACGCTGCCGGCGGCCTCGTCCAGCCGGACCTTCGAGTCCGCGAAGTTCACCAGGACCTCAACGGATCCGCGCCGGAACCGCAGCCAGCCGGCGTCGTCGTCGAACTTAACTTCCGTCCCGCCGAAGCCAAGCCCCGCCAGTTCCGGATGCCCGCGCCGCAGCGCCGTCAACGCCCGGTACAGCTCCAGGAGCCGCGCGTGGTCGCCAGAGATGGCCTCGGCCCAGTCCAGCTTGGACCGGCGGAAGGTTTCCGGGTCCTGCGGGTCAGGCACGACGGCGGGATCCCACCCCATGCGCTCGAATTCCTTGATGCGCCCTTCCGCGGTGGCCTTCCCGAGCTCCGGTTCGGGATGGGAGGTGAAGAACTGCCATGGTGTGGTGGCGCCGTATTCCTCGCCCATGAACAGCATGGGGGTGAACGGGGAGGTCAGCGTGAGGACCGCGGCCACGGCGAGCTGCCCGTAGGACAGGGACTGCGAGAGCCTGTCCCCCGTGGCACGGTTGCCGATCTGGTCGTGGTTCTGGTTGCAGACCACCAGTGCCGCGGGGTCCACCAGGGCGGCGTTGATGGGCCGGCCGTGGTGGCGTCCGCGGAAGCTGGAGTAGCTGCCGTCGTGCAGGAACCCGTCCTTCAGCACCTTGGCCAGCACGGCCAGGGATTTGAAGTCGGAGTAGTAGCCGGTGGTCTCGCCGCTGACGCTGACATGCACGGCATGGTGGAAGTCGTCGCTCCACTGCCCGGCCAGTCCGTACCCGTTGACGTCACGGGGGTAGAGCAGGCGCGGATTGTTGAGGTCCGATTCCGCGATGAGCGTCTTGGGCAGCCCGGTCCCGGCTGAAATCGCGTCGCCCAAAGCCCCCAGGTCCTCCAGGATGTGCACCGCGCGCTCGTCCCGCAGCGCGTGCACGGCATCGAGGCGGAGCCCGTCCACGTGGTAGTCGCGCAGCCAGAGAGCGGCGTTGTCCAGGATGTATTCGCGGACCACGTCCGAGCCGGGCCCGTCCAGGTTCACCGAGTCGCCCCAGGTGTTGGCGTCCCCCTGCTTCAGATAGGGGCCAAACCTGGGCAGATAGTTTCCGCTGGGGCCAAGGTGGTTGTAGACCACGTCCTGGATGACGCCCAGTCCGGCGGCATGGGCGGCGTCAACGAAACGCTGGTACGCGGCCGGCCCGCCGTAGCCTTCGTGCACGGTGTACCACTGGACGCCGTCGTAGCCCCAGTTATGCGTGCCGTTGAATCCGTTGACCGGCAGCAGCTCCACGAAGTCGATGCCCAGGTCCACCAGGTAGCCCAGCTTCTCCGCGGCGGCGTCCAGGGTTCCTTCGGGGGTGAAGGTGCCCACATGGAGTTCGTAGATGACGGAACCCTGCAGGTCCTTGCCGCGCCAGCCGGAATCCTGCCATGCATAGGCGGCGGGATCGTAGGTCCGGGATTGCTCGTGCACGCCGGCGGGAAGCCGGCGGGACCTGGGATCCGGGACGGGGGTGGTGTCCCCGTCCAGCAGGTAGCCGTAGTCCACGTCGCCGTCCGCGGGCGCGTCGGGGGCCGTCCACCACCCTTCCGATCCCGGCGCCGTGTCCTTCTTCTGCATGGGATATTGCCGGCCATCGGCCAACAAAACCACCGATGAAACGTCCGGCGCCCAGACATCGAAGCGCTCAGGTCCAACGTTGACCAGGGTCATGCCTTCTCTCCATCTTCGGGTACCAGCAGGGCCACCGGGTAGGTACCCAGCACATCTGCCACCAAAACCGGGCCCGGCCCGTAGCTGGCTCCCGTAAGTTCGTCGCGCATGGCAGTGGAAAGGTCGACGGCGGTGTCCCGCCACCCGCCGCCGGCTTCCAGTCCGGCGGGGAGCCGGGTGGCAAGCGTGAGGGCGCCGGAGGAGGCATCGGTTCCGCGGGTGAATGCGAGCAGGTGCCCGGCAGCCGCGCCGGTGGCTGGGACTGGCGTGTAGCCCTGGAACAGCTCCGGCCGGTCCCGGCGCAGGCGGAGTGCCCGTGAGGTGACCAGGAGCTTGCTGGCCTCTGTGCCCTCGTCCGGCAAGGTGCCGGCGTCGAGCTTTGCCAACTCAGCCTGCCGGGCACCAAAGTCCACCGGCCGGCGGTTGTCCGGGTCCGTCAACGAACGTTCCCAGAACTCGCTGCCCTGGTACACGTCCGGCACGCCGGGCATGGTCAGCTGGACCAGCTTGGCGGAAACCGAGTTGGCGGCGGAGAAGGAGTCGATGCGGGCCACGAAGTCCGTCACCACGTTGGCGACCTTGGCGTCGTCGAAGACTGCGTCCACGGCGGCCTTCACCGCGGCCTCGAAGTCCCCATTGGGATTGGTCCAGGTGGTGGAGTTCCCGGCCTCCCGGGCCGCCTTCTCGGCGTATCCCTGAAGCCGTTCCCGGCTTGCCGGCCAGGCACCGATGATTGCCTGCCACAGCAGGTTTTCGTACGGGCCGTCCGGGATCGGCGCCAGGCCGCGAAGGCTCTCCAGCGTTTCCGCCCACTCCTGCGGCAGCTCGGCGATGACCGAGATCCGTGCCCGGGCATCCTCGCTGCGTTTGGTGTCGTGCGTGGACAGGGTGGTCATGGACAGCGGGAGGTCCTGCTGGCGCCGCTGCATCCGCTGGTGGAATTCCTCCGGGTCCACGGCGAACTCGGTGGGTTCAGCGCCCACCTCGGTCAGGGTTCCAAGGCGGGTGTAGCGGTAGAACGCCGTATCCTCCACGCCCTTGGCCATGACCATGCCGGAGGTCTGCTGGAACCGGATGGCGATGGCGTTGGCAGGATCCAGCAGCATTGGAAGGAGGGTTCCCACCGCCACTTCCAGGTCCGGCCGGTGGACTGCCGCGGATTCGCATGCTTCCTTGAGGACATCGGAGCCCACGGGCAGGTACGAACGGTACACCGGGAAGGAGGCGATAATCTCCGCGATGGCGTCGGCTGCCTGGTCCAGGGCGAGGCCGTAGGACTCCGGGACCAGCCGGGCCAGCCGCAGCACTTCCGAGCGCAGGATGCCGTCGGCAATCATGCGCTTGGTGCCGCGGATCATTGCGGCATAGTCCGCGGGCTCTGAGGAGCCCCGCAGCCTGGCGTCCAGTGCGTCCAGTGCCTGCTGCCCCGCGGGGTCCACAAAGACCCGGTCCACGTCCGCCAGCGCGTCGTATCCGGTGGTGCCTTCGCACGCGAACTCCTGCGGCAGCACCTCGCCCGGTTCCAGGATCTTCTCCACCAGGACGTAGGCGCCGCCGCTGAGGTCCTTCAGCCAGCGGAGATAGCCGGTGGGATCGGCGAGGCCGTCCGGGTGGTCCACGCGGAGCCCGTCCACCAGGCCCTCGGTGAACCAGCGCCCCACCTCGGCATGCGCTTCCTGGAAGACCGAGGGTTCTTCGACGCGGATTCCGGCGAGCGTGGTGACCGCGAAGAAGCGCCGGTAGTTCAGCTCGGCGTCGGCGCGGCGCCAGTCCATCAGCTGGTAGTGCTGGCGGCTGTGCACGTCCTGCGGGGAATCACCGTCGCTGTATGTGCCTTCGGCCAGGGGGAACCGGTGATCGTAGTAGCGGAGTTCGCCCTCCTTGACCTCCAGCTTGTCCAGGTCGGCGTCGGAGCCCAGCATGGGGAGCCGGACCTTTCCGCCGCCCAGGTCCCAGTCGACGTCGAAAGCTTCCGCGTAGGGTGATTCGCGGCCCTCCTTGAGCAGGGACCACCACCACGGGTTCTGCGGAGGGGATGCCACGCCCACGTGGTTGGGCACGATGTCCACCAGGACGCCCATGCCGTGCTCGCGCGCTGCCCTGGACAGGGCCAGCAGCCCTTCAGGGCCGCCGCGGTCCGGGTCCACGGCGGAGGGGTCGGTCACGTCATAGCCGTGGTCCGAACCTTTTTCCGCAGTGAGGATGGGCGACAGGTACACCCAGTCCACGCCGAGGTCCTTCAGGTACGGGACCTGGTTGGCGGCGTCGAACAGGGTGAAGCTGCTGCGGATCTGCAAACGGTAGGTGGAGACGGGTGTCCTCATGCCTCGGTTGCCTTCGCAGCCTTGGTCTCCTCCGCCTTCGCAGCCTTGGCGTCCTCGGCTTTGGCTGCCTTGGTTTCCTCGGCCTTTGCCTCGCTCGCTTCCGCGGCCTTGGTCTGGGCCTCCACCATCTCCTCCTGGGCTTCCTCGTGCTCTACCCTGGACGCCAGTGAAGCGGCAGCGGACGTGTCCACTTCAGCTTCCGGGCCGGAGTAGGCGCGCAGCACCACCATGGACTTCGCGTCCAGGGTCAGCGTTGCCTTCGCCTTGAGCGGTTCATACGCGTCAGCCTGGGCCGCGGTGTCAATCAGGACCTCCCAGTACTGTGAGTACTCCTCGTTGGGAAGGCAGAAGTCCACGGCATCGTCGTGGGCGTTGAAGGCCATGATGAAGCTGTCGTCCGTGATGCGCCGGCCGCGTGAATCCTGTTCCTGGATGCCGTCGCCGTTGTAGAACACGCCGATGGTGCGGCCGAAGCCGCTCCCCCAGTCCTCCGGCAGCATTTCGGTGCCGTCCGTCTTGAGCCAGACGATGTCCGGCAGCTTTTCGCCTTCGCCGCGGCGCACCGGCCGGCCGTCGAAGAAGCGGCTGCGGCGGAACGTCGGGTGGTCGTGGCGGAGCTTGTTCACGAAGGCGGTGAACTCCACCAGCGGCTGGTCCATGGCTTCCCAGTGGATCCAGCTGAGCTCGGAGTCCTGGCAGTAGGTGTTGTTGTTGCCCTGCTGGGTGCGGCCCAGCTCGTCGCCGTGCAGCAGCATGGGCACACCCTGGGAGAGCAGCAGCGTGGCGATGAAGTTCCGCTGCTGGCGGGCGCGCAGGGTAAGGACCTTGTCGTCGTCGGTGTCGCCTTCAACGCCGCAGTTCCAGGAGCGGTTGTGCGATTCGCCGTCGTTGTTGCCCTCGCCGTTGGCCTCGTTGTGCTTCTCGTTGTAGGAGACCAGGTCCCGCATGGTGAAACCGTCGTGGGCGGTGACGAAGTTGATTGAGGCCACCGGACGGCGGGCGGAGCTTTCATAGAGGTCGGCGGAGCCGGTTAGCCGGGAGGCGAACTCGCCAAGCGTGGAGGGCTCGCCGCGCCAGAAGTCGCGGACGGTGTCGCGGTACTTGCCGTTCCATTCGGTCCACTGCGGCGGGAAGTTGCCCACCTGGTAGCCGCCCGGGCCCACGTCCCACGGCTCGGCGATCAGCTTCACCTGGGAAACTACCGGGTCCTGCTGGATGAGTTCGAAGAAGGTGGAGAGCTTGTCCACGTCGTAGAACTCACGGGCCAGGGTGGAGGCAAGGTCGAAGCGGAAGCCGTCCACGTGCATCTCCGTGACCCAGTAGCGCAGGGAGTCCATGAGCAGCTGCAGCGAGTGCGGGTGTCGGACGTTCAGGGAGTTGCCGGTGCCGGTGTAGTCCATGTAGTGCTTGAGGTCGTTGTCCACCAGGCGGTAGTAGGCCTGGTTGTCGATGCCCTTGAAGGACAGCGTGGGGCCCAGGTGGTTGCCTTCGGCAGTGTGGTTGTAAACGACGTCGAGGATCACTTCGATGCCGGCGCGGTGCAGGTCGCGGACCATGGCCTTGAATTCCTGGACCTGGTGCCCCACGTCGCCGGTGGCGCTGTAGGTGTTCTGCGGGGCGAAGAAGCCGATGGTGTTGTAGCCCCAGTAGTTGCTGAGCCCCTTCTCCACCAGGGTGCCGTCGTTGACGAACTGGTGGACGGGCATGAGTTCGATGGCCGTGACCCCGAGCTTCTTCATGTGCTCAATGACGGCAGGGTGGGCCACACCGGCGTAGGTGCCGCGCTGTTCGTCCGGGATTTCCGGGTGGAGCTCGGTGAGGCCCTTGACGTGGGCTTCGTAGATCACCGACTCGTGGTACGGGATCCGCAGCTGGCGGTCGCCGTCCCATTCGAAGAAGGGGTTGATGACCACGCCGTGCATGGTGTGCGGGGCAGAATCGGCGTCGTTGCGGGAGTCGGGGTCGCCGAATTCGTAGGAGAAGAGGGCCGGGTCCCAGTCGATCTGGCCCTGGATGGCCTTGGCGTAGGGATCCATCAGCAGCTTGTTCGGGTTGAAGCGGTTGCCGCTGGCGGGGTCGTAGGGACCGTGCACGCGGTAGCCGTACTTCTGGCCGGGCTGGATGTGCGGCAGGTAGCAGTGCCACACGTAGCCGTCCACCTCGGTCAGTTCGATGCGCGTTTCGGTCAGGTCATCAGCCAGGAGGCAGAGTTCGACCCGCTCGGCCCGTTCGCTGAACAGGGCGAAATTGGTGCCGGTGCCATCAAAGGTCGCTCCCAGCGGATAGGCAGTTCCAGGCCAGACTTCCATCGTGCTCCTCATTTTGTGGTCAGCAGCAGAGGGCATCGGAACGCCCCGCTGCTGGTGCGAACTAATGCCTACCGTAGTGGTTGGCTGTGACTATTACGTTTCCAGGCTCCATATTTACTAAGCATGCTGACTTTACCCCAAATTTCGGGTATGGCATTCGCGACGCCGCCGGCCGTGATCGGACCACCTGTCACCGCCTCCGACGCCGCCAGCCCTGCCCGCCCGTGCAGCGCGGCGCCCAGTGCGGCAATGGCGGCCCACCGCCCCTCCGCCGCTATGCCCACCTCACTGAAGCGGCCGACGTCGGGCCCCGCCTGGGCGAGCAGCGCACCAATGACCCCGGCCAGGACGTCCCCACTGCCTGCAGTGGCGAGCCAGGGCGTGCCGTCCGCCTGGCTGAAGGTCTCTCCCCAGGGTGCCGCCACGAGTGTGGTGGCGCCTTTGAGCAGGACGGTGGCTCCCGTACGGTTGGCGGCCTGGCGTACGGCGGCGAGGGTTCCGACTTCCACGGCTTCCCGGTCCTCCCCACCGCCCAGGCGTTGGAACAGCGACGCCAGCTCGCCGGCGTGCGGGGTCAGCACCATGTGCGGGGCGAGCATGGCCGGCAACGCGGGCAGCGCGCCGGCGTCGGCAACGACGGGAAGTCCGGTCGCGATGGCATCGCGGGCACGCGTCAACTGGTCATGGTCCTGCGGGCCCATGCCCGAGCCCACCAGCCACGCCTGCACCCGGTTGTCGGCCACGCTCCCGGTGCTGCACACCACCTCAGGGCAGGACTGCCGGACGAGGTCGGCCACGGCCGGCGGACCGAGGTACCGCACCATGCCGACTCCTGCGGCCAGGGCGCCCCGGCACGCCAGGACTGCGGCGCCGGGATAGTCCTCGGATCCGGCCACCACTCCCAGCACTCCGCGGGAGTACTTTTGGGCCCGCCGTGCAGGACGGGGCAGGAGGTGTGCCAGTTCGGCATCCTCCAGCCGGCGAAGGGGCGGCTGCGGCAGGTGCTCCTCGATCCCGATCGGCACCACCAGGACGCGTCCCGCATGGTCCGCGCCCGGGTCCGCCAGCAGGCCGGCCTTCGCTCCCCCGAACGTTACGGTCAGGTCAGCGGAAAGGACCGGCCCGGCTGCCTCGCCGGTATCGGCGTCCACGCCGCTCGGGAGGTCGCAGGCCACCACCAAACCGCTCCTGATGCCGTCACTGACAGCCTGGACCAGGTCTGCAGCGCTGCCCCGCAGCCCGCCTTTCGCTCCGGTCCCCAGCACGGCGTCAATGACGACGTCGGCCGCGGCAGCTTCCGCCGCCAGTCCCGGGATTGCAGATTCAGTGAGCCGGTGCACCCGGCCGCCGGCGCGCTCGAATGCCGCAAGGCCAGCCGGATGGGCGGAATCGCCGGTGAGTACCGCCGTCGTGCGCATTCCGCGGGCGGCAAGGAAGGCGGCTGCGAACAGGCCATCGCCACCGTTGTTGCCCTTGCCAACCAGCACCACCACGCGGGCACCGCTCAGGCGGCGGCCCCGGGACTTGAGTTCCTGGACGACGGCGCCGGCCAGGCCGTGTGCGGCGCGCTGCATGAGCACGTCCCCCAGGCCGGTGGCCAGGAGGGGTTGCTCGGCGGCCCGGACCTGCGTTCCGGTGTAGGCGTTGATCATGCGGGCGGCTGCCGGGTCAGCCTTCGGCCAGGACCGTGGCGGTGGCGATGCCGCCGTCGTGGCTGATGGACAGGTGCCAGCGCTTGACGCCTTTGGCCTCGGCAACCGCAAGGACGGTCCCCTTGACCTGGACGGTGGGTCCGTTGTGGTCGAGGCCGATCCAGCAGTCCTGCCAGTTCATGCCGGCGGGCGCACCGAGGACCTTGGCCACGGCTTCCTTCGCGGCGAACCTGGCTGCCAGGGAGCGGGTGTTCAGTTCCCGTTCCGCCGGCACGAACAGGCGGTCCCTCAGGCCCGGCGTCCGTTCCAGCTGGCGGCCGAACCGCTCGATGTCTACTACGTCTACCCCGATGCCAACGATCATGCGCTTCATTCTACGGGGGCGCGCCTGGCCGGAAGCGGGTGCAGGGTGCGGTTTGACCCCGGAAATTGCGGTTGTCCGCCATCAGCGCAAACACCTGGTTTTGGCACGGCAGGGTTAACGGTGAAAGCCCCGGGCCCACTGACTGGTTCAGTGGGCCCGGGGCTTTCAGCTGTTCATTGGCTGGCTGTTACTCGACGGTGACGCTCTTGGCGAGGTTGCGGGGCTGGTCCACGTCGTAGCCCTTGGCTGCCGCGAGTTCCGCGGCGAAGATCTGCAGCGGGACGGTGGTCAGCAGGGGCATGAGCAGGGTGGGGGTTTCGGGGACGTAGAAGACGTACTCGGCGTAGGCCTTGACGGCTTCGTCGCCTTCCTCGGCGATGACCAGGGTGCGGGCGCCGCGGGCGCGGACTTCCTGGATGTTGGAGACCACCTTGGCGTGCAGCGAGTCGCGGCCGCGCGGGGACGGGACCACCACGAACACCGGCTGGCCTTCATCGATCAGGGCGATGGGGCCGTGCTTGAGCTCACCGGCCGCGAAGCCCTCCGCGTGGATGTACGCGATTTCCTTGAGCTTCAGCGCGCCCTCGAGGGCCACCGGGTAGCCGACGTGGCGGCCCAGGAACAGCACGGACTTCTCGTTCGCCATGCTGCGGGCCAGTTCGCGCAGCGGCCCGGCGTTGTCCAGGATGGTCTGGATCTTCGCGGGGATCTTGTTCAGGTCCGCGAGGACGTCCTTGATCTGGCCGGAGAAGATGTTGCCGCGCAGCTGGGCGAGGTACAGGCCCAGCAGGTAGGCGGCGGTGATCTGCGCCAGGAACGCCTTGGTGGACGCCACCGCGATTTCCGGGCCGGCGTGCGTGTACAGCACGGCGTCGGATTCGCGCGGGATGGTGGAGCCGTTGGTGTTGCAGATGGAGATGGTCTTGGCGCCCTGTTCGCGGGCGTACCGGACTGCCATCAGCGTGTCCATGGTCTCGCCGGACTGGCTGATGGAGACCACCAGGGTGTTCTGGTCCAGGATCGGGTCCCGGTAGCGGAACTCGTGTGCCAGCTCCACTTCCGTGGGGATCCGGCACCAGTTCTCGATGGCGTACTTGGCCACCATACCCGCGTAGGCGGCGGTGCCGCAGGCCAGCACGATGATCTTGTTGACCTGCTTCAGCAGTTCCGGATCAATCCGCAGCTCGTCCAGGGTCAGCTTGCCCTTGATGTCCGAACGTCCCAGCAGGGTCTGCGCCACGGCGTCGGGCTGGTCGTGGATTTCCTTCTCCATGAAGGAGGAGAAGCCGCCCTTTTCCGCGGAGGCCGGGTCCCAGTCCACGTGGTATTCCTTGCCCTGGGCCGGGTTGCCGTAGAAATCGGTGATCTCCACCGTGTCCGCGGTGATGGTCACGATCTGGTCCTGGCCCAGCTCCACCGCGCGGCGGGTGTAGTCGATGAACCCGGACACGTCCGAGCCCAGGAAGTTCTCCCCCTCGCCCAGGCCCACCACCAGCGGTGAGTTGCGGCGGGCGGCCACGACGACGTCGGGCTGGTCAGCGTGCACGGCCAGCAGGGTGAAGGCGCCCTCCAGGCGCTGGCAGGCCAGCTCCATGGCGCGGGTCAGGCCACCGTTCGCGGTGTCCCCGCCCAGCTTGTTCCGGAGGATGTCGGCCAGCAGCGCGGCGGCGACCTCGGTGTCCGTCTCGGACAGGAACGTGACGCCCTTTTCAAGCAGCTCGAGCTTGAGCTCGGCGAAGTTTTCGATGATGCCGTTGTGGATCACGGCCAGCTTGCCGCCGTCAGCCAGGTGCGGGTGCGCGTTGCGGTCCGTCGGGCCGCCGTGCGTGGCCCAGCGGGTGTGTCCGATCCCGGTCACCGTCTCAGGCAACGGGCGGGCCTCCAGCTCGGCAATCAGGTTGCTCAGCTTTCCGGACTTCTTCCGCGACTCAATGGCGCCCTTGGACACCACTGCCACGCCGGCAGAGTCATAACCGCGGTACTCCAGGCGGCGCAGTCCTTCAAGGACAACATCCAGGGCACTATGACCGTTAATTGCACCGTCAACCGGACGGCCTACGTATCCCACGATTCCACACATAGGCACAAGACTATCGGCAGCGTGCCTGTTGCTCTAAACCGGCGGCCCACCCGGCGGGGCTTTTACGGGGGCCTGCGTGACGGGCTCCGCCGCGCTGAGCAGGGCGCTCATTTCGTGATGGGCCGGGCGCGGGGCAGAATCTTTAGCGTGACTTCGCAACGCAATGAAGCGAACGGGGAGGGTGCCTCGCCGTTCGTGGAGCTGGACCGGCAAACCTGGTCCCGGCTCGCAGCCCAGATGGAACAGCCCCTTAATGAAGAGGATGTGCTGCGCCTTCGCGGGCTCGGTGACCCCCTGGACATCAATGAAGTCAGGGATGTCTACCTGCCGCTGTCACGGCTGCTGCACCTGTACGTTGAGGCGGCGGGGCAGCTGCACGCGGCCACTACCACGTTCCTGGGCGAGCAGACCCAGCGCACCCCGTTCGTGATCGGCGTGGCCGGTTCGGTTGCCGTGGGCAAGTCCACCATCGCCCGCGTGCTGCGTGAGATGCTCCGCCGCTGGCCGGGCACCCCCAACGTGGAACTCATCACCACCGATGGCTTCCTCTACCCCCTGGCCGAACTCAAGCGCCGGCAACTGCTGGACCGGAAGGGCTTCCCGGAGTCCTACGACCGGCGGGCGCTGCTGCGCTTCGTGAGCGAGATCAAGGGCGGCGCCGAGGAAGTGCGCGCGCCCTGGTACTCCCACGTCACGTACGACATCGTGCCCGGCAAGGAAGTTGTGGTCCGCCGCCCGGACGTGCTCATCGTGGAGGGCCTGAACGTCCTGGCTCCGGCACGGCCCCGGCATGACGGCCGCCAGGGGCTGGCACTGAGCGACTTCTTTGACTTCTCCATCTATGTCGATGCCAAGACCTCCTACATCGAGGAGTGGTACGTGGACCGGTTCCGGAAGCTGCGCAGCACCGCGTTCGCACAGCCGGAGTCCTACTTCCACCGCTACGCCACGCTGTCCGACGAGGAAGCCGAAACCACGGCCCGCGACATCTGGAAGCGGATCAACGAACCCAACCTGGAGGAGAATGTCCTTCCCACGCGGGGGCGGGCGCAGCTGGTGCTGACCAAAGAAGCGGACCACTCCATTCGCCGCATGCTCCTCCGGAAGGTGTAGCACAGGTGTGCTACCAATGCGGGTCCCCCAACCGGCGCAGCTTCACCCGGTTCCTCGCAGCGGGGGCCGGGCTGACTGTCCTGGCAGCGTGCACGCCTGAGGCACCCAAGTCCGTGCCGCCGTCGTCCGCTGCCGCTTCGGCGTCCCCCTCCCCTGTTGCCGTCACCGCTTCAGCGGGCCCGACGGCGGAAGCCGCCACGGTGGGCCAGTCACCGGAGGTGCCGTCCCCCGCACCGTCACCGTCGCCGTCGGCGGCCCTGGCGCGTCAGTTTTCGCTTGATGACCCGGCCAGCCAGTGGGTCATCGTCAACAAGCACCGGCCCCTGAAGCCGGCGGACTTTGTGCCGGCTGACCTGGTGCGTCCCGCCGTCGCCATTTCCGCCGCGGGCGAGGCGGCGCTGTTGAACAGCACGACGGCTGCGGCGGCCGAAGCGATGTTCGCGGCCGCCGCGCAGGATGGCGTGGCTTTGGTCCTGGCCAGCGGCTACCGCTCGTACAGCACGCAGGTGACCACCTACAACGGGTACGTCGCGGCGCGCGGGCAAGCCGATGCCGACACGGCCAGTGCCCGGCCCGGCCACTCGGAGCACCAGACGGGGTGGGCGTTCGACATCGCGGACGGCGGGGGCGCCTGCAGCTTCCAGCCGTGCTTTGCCGACCAGCCAGCGGCGTCCTGGGCGAAAGCCAACGGCCACCGCTTCGGATTCGTGGTGCGGTATCCCTGGATGCTGCACCCCATCACGGGGTACTACTACGAGCCGTGGCACCTGCGGTACGTGGGCGTGGAGGCGGCCACGGACATGCTGAACCGGGGCATCGGCACTCTGGAGGAATACTTCGGCCTGGAGGCGGCACCGGCGTACCTGTAATGCCGGTGATACCGCTTCACCTGAGCGGGCCGGAGTGTAAAGGGGCCAAGTCAGGCTGCCATTCCTGACAACCCCTAAGTCCAGGCTGGCGAGAGGCCATCGGTGCCTCAAGTATTGCGCAGGATTTGAGCACCAAGATAGTCATTGCTAGCTGCGTCTCATAGATTGACGGCATGGTTATGGATGCCGGAGCCCTTTGGCTCGATCTCGTTAATGACGTTCGCTGGTATCCCTCACCTCATAACTCCCAGCCGATTAAGTTGAGAGCCATCAGTGAGACGGCGGCAGTTATTTATTATGACCTTGACCTCGGATTGCCTGCCGAGTCGTTTGGTATCCCCTTCGGCCATGTCTGTGCGGGTGTATTTTTGGAGTCGTTGTCCGTAGTCGCTGCGGCCCGCGGCTACCGGACAACGGAATTCCTTGAACACTCGGAAATGGATTTCGCCGCCGAAGACCGGCTTCATGTTATTGGCACAGTGCGATTGGAACCCGCTGCCGGTGACGACGCGCTGCAATCTGAGTCTTTACGTCGGCTAGCCGCGTTCCGCGCCAGACGAACCTCCCGCCGACCCTATGACAGCAGGATTGTGGGCGATGAGTTGCTGGTCTCTGCTTCCACAATCGCGGCCGCCCAAGGATTCGAATTCCGATCGACGGTTGATGCCGGCCTTGTTTCTTTACTCGTGCAAATCAATCAAAAGACTCTGTTTTCGGATTTGCGAAATGATGCCGTCTACGCCGAGATTATGCACTGGTTGCGGTTCTCAAAGGAAGAAGCGGCCGCAAAGGCCGACGGCTTGAGTGCGGAAACGATGATGATGCCTGGTCGGATCCTTCGCTTCGCGATGGGTCACCGCGGCATGTGGTCCCTTCCTCTGATCGGCGGTCTCATAAGGGGCCTCTACTTGTGCACAATGCATGGGGTGCGGCAACTCGGGTGGCTGGAAGGGCGGTTCGCCGAGCCCGCCGATTATTTGGAGGCCGGGCGGACGTTCATGCGGATCTGGCTTTTCTTTACGGAGAAAGGCGTCTGCCTCCATCCCTTCGGCACCGTTATCACCAACCCGGCCTCTCACGCCGAGTTTGTACAGGCTGCGGGAATACGTGAAACCGCGAACAGAATGGCTTGGATGCTCTTCAGATTCGGCTATAGCGACACCCCTCCAGCCGCCCACCGCCGCCCCGCCACCTCGACTCTGCTTAGTCCATTGCCTGAAGACATGTCACTACAGGAGCCCCTCCGTGAATAAAAGGTTCATATTCGTATTCGTGTTTCTCATGGACAGGTTTGTTGGACTGTTCACCCCGAGAATCTCCACGCACCGGATCCTGCTGATGCCGGGCATCGAGCCTTTCCGGTGGACAGCCGGCCGCTGGAGGGCATGGCGGACCTTTGAGATGGCAGCCAAACGCGTACCAGCCTATCGCGAGTTTCTCGCCGAAAACGGGGTACCTGGGAAGCTTTCACTCGGAGGCAAAACACTGACGCGGGCCTTCGCAGCGCTGCCGGAGATGGACAAAGACAGCTATATCAAACGTTGGACCATTCCCGCCCGCAGCGTCGACGGGGTGCTTCCCCGCCACGGCGTAGTGGTCGACGAATCCTCTGGAAGCTCAGGTGTTCCCACCAGCTGGGTACGGGGCCTTGAGGAGCGCCTCGCCACACGGCAGCTGCTCCAGGTGGGCTTTTCCCGGACTGCGGAAACGCTCAAGAAGCAGCCCTTCGTGCTCAACTGCTTTTCGCTCGGAGCGTGGGCCACAGGGATGAACGTGACGACTTCCCTCACGGACGTCACGATGATCAAATCCATTGGCCCGGACCGTGACAAAGCAATCGCCACGATGCTCGAATTCGGGCCCGACTACACCTACATCATCCTCAGCTACCCGCCCTTTTTGAAATCCTTGTTCGACGACGACCGGGTCAAATGGGAAGACTACGACATTGTTGCCGCGTTCGGCGGCGAGGGTATCAGCGAGAACATGCGGGCCCACATCACCAAGTACGCCCACAGCGCCTTTGGGTCCTACGGTGCCTCCGACCTGGAAATAAACATCGCCATCGAAACCGATTACACAGTGGAACTTCGCAAGGCGTTAGATGCCAACGCTGAACTGTCAGCACGGCTCACGCGGCAGGACGAATACGGCGTCCTACCGATGATCTTCCAGTTCAACCCGTACGACTACCTGATGGAGACGAACGCGGACGGGGAACTCGTCGTCACTATCGTGCGGAAAGAGAACGTCAACCCGAGGATCCGTTACAACATCCACGATCGAGGGCACGTGCTACGTGTACGTGAAGTCAATGCCGTGCTGAAGGACTTCGGGCTCGAAGACGTTATTCGTCAACAGTTCCTCGATCTGCCGCTGCTCTTCCACTACGGCAGGAGCGACCTGTCCGTCGACTTCAACGGGGCGGTTGTGGCACCGGATGCGCTGCGCGATGTGCTCAGCAGCGACCAAACCCTTCTCGCAGCCGTAGAAAACCACCGCCTCGTCAGTTTCGAAGATGAGCAGGGAAACCGGCAGCTGCACATTGCACTGCAACTGACGGCAAAGGCCACCCACGAGCGCACGTTGGACGAGGCTGCATACAGGAACTACATCCTCGAGCAGCTGAGAAAAATGAACGGCGATTTCAACAACGCAATCCTTACATCGGCGGAATCGAGCCTGCCCACCATTGCGTTCTATGGACGGCGCACCGGCCCGTTCACTTCTGATGGCGTGAAACTCAAGAACGAATACGTTTGGCAGCTCGGTCCCTCAGCTCCCCAAGACTGGACCCTGGACTTGGCCTTTCGGGCGCAGAAGAATCCAGCAGCCGCTATCTGATCCGTGACGTGATGTTTTCTCAAACGTGTGACGCCCCTAACCGGAAGTCCGGGGACTGGGACATGCGCTAGTTTGGTTCGTATGCTGACTGGATTCAAAAACTTCATCATGAAGGGCAACGTGGTTGACCTTGCGGTCGCCGTCGTCATGGGTACTGCTTTCGGCGCCGTGGTGACGGCGCTGGTCAACAAAGTGCTGATGCCCTTCGTCTCAGGCCTGGTGGGTGCGCCCAACTTCGACAGCTTTGGAAGGGTGGAGCTGAACGGCAACGCCATCGAGTTCGGGGTGCTGCTGACCGCTGTGGTGAACTTCCTGCTGATTGCGGCGGCCATCTATTTTGTGGTGGTGATGCCGATGAACATCATGATTGAGCGCCGCAACCGCCGGCTTGGGATCAACAAGGATGTGAAGAAGGACGCTGCAGAGGATCCGCAGGTTGCGCTCCTGACCGAGATCCGGGATGCATTGAAGGACCGGGTCTAAGCCTTTCCAACCGCAAAGTGGCCCGTCTCCCTGTTGGGAGGCGGGCCACTCTTTTTGCTGCGGTTGTTTTGAGCCGCGCCGGCTAGTTGGAGGCGAGCTCCAGCGCGAGTTCGGTGCGGACCACCTGGGCCAGGTGTTCGGCGATGGACTGGGCCGTCTCCTCGTCGGCGGCCTCCACCATGACGCGGACCACGGGCTCTGTGCCGGATGGGCGGAGCAGGACGCGGCCGGTTTCCCCAAGCGCTGCTTCCGCCGATGCCACGGCCTGGGCCAGGACATCGCTGCTGCCCACGCGGGTGCGGTCCACGCCCTTGACGTTGATGAGGACCTGCGGGAGCTTGGTCATCACGGTGGCGAGTTCCTTGAGCGGTTTCCCGGTCAGGGCCACCTGTGCGGCGAGCTGCAGGCCGGTGAGGAGGCCGTCGCCGGTGGTGGCGTGGTCGGCGAAGATGACGTGGCCGGACTGTTCGCCGCCCAGGTTGTAGCCGCCGTCGCGCATGCCCTCCAGCACGTATCGGTCCCCCACCGCGGTTTCCACGATGGTGATGCCGGCTTCGCGGAGGGCGATCTTCAGGCCGAGGTTGCTCATGACGGTGGCTACCAGGACGTCATCCTTGAGTTTGCCGGAGTTCTTGAGCGCGACGGCGAGGATGGCCATGATCTGGTCGCCGTCAACCTCGTTGCCTTCGTGGTCCACGGCCAGGCAGCGGTCGGCATCGCCGTCGTGGGCGATTCCCAGGTTGGCACCGTACTTGATCACGGCTTCCTTGAGCGGGCCGAGGTGGGTGGAGCCCACGCCGTCGTTGATGTTGAGTCCGTCCGGATCGGCGCCGATGACGACCACGTCAGCTCCGGCGTCCTTGAAGAGCTGGGGCGAGCAGCCGCTGGCCGCACCGTTGGCGCAGTCAAGGACCACGGTGAGGCCATCGAGGCGGTGCGGGAGGGTGCGGAGCAGGTGGACGATGTAGCGGTCCTCTGCGTCGGAGAAGCGCTGTATGCGGCCCACGTCGGCGCCGGTGGGCCGGACGGCTTCCTTGCCCATCTGGGCTTCGATGGCGTCCTCCACCTCGTCGGGCAGCTTCTGGCCGCCGCGGGCGAAGAACTTGATGCCGTTATCCGGTGCCGGGTTGTGGGAGGCGGAGATCATGACGCCGAAATCCGCGTCCAGGTCCGCCACCAGGTAAGCGGCCGCGGGGGTGGGCAACACCCCTGCGTCATAGACGTCGATGCCTGAGCTGGAGAGCCCGGCTTCCACGGCTGCGGCGATGAATTCGCCGCTGGCGCGCGGGTCGCGGGCCAGCACGGCGCGGGGCCGGGAGCCGTTGGAGTTGCGGTCGTGGCCGAGCACGACGGCGGCCGCCTGGGCCAGCTGCAGGGCCAGTTCTGCTGTCAGCAGGCCGTTGGCCAGCCCCCGGACACCATCAGTTCCAAATAATCTAGACACCGGTCAAGTGTAGAGGATGGGTTCGCCGGCCTCGCAGCGGGGTCCCGGATAGACGTGCGGCGACTGTCTACGGCTGCGCCATCATAAGATCCTGCTTGCGGGAGCCCATCCTGCCCATGAGACGGCCAACCCGCCCGGCAAGCAAGAGACTGGGCCGCTCGATGAATCGGTAGAAAATTTCGGTTGCTACCAGCGACAACGGGATAGCCAAGGCGGCAATCAGGAATGGATTGGTGATATGGGAAGCGAATCCAATCGATACCACGATTGGTTCGTGCACGAGATAGAGGCTGAAAGACCGAGTCCCCAGCCATTGCAGGATTCGGTTCTTTCCAAGGGCCTCGGTGGGGCGCCAGGCGATGCATGCAAATATAAGCAGCGCCCCGCCAGCGGCACTCAACGCGATGAACCCGGGAAGTTGCGGAAACAGCCATTGTGCACAGAGGAGAACTAAGGAGGCCGCCGTAATTCCTGCCCATCCCCAGGATCCAACTCTCCTACCTGTAACTCTTAGCAATTGGACGCGCGCAGCCAGCATCACCCCAATCCCAAACATCGGCAAGTAGACGGCGAAGGCCGGCAGCCGCTCGCTGGCAAGAGCGATCAAAACGAGGAGACTGAACACTCCGGCCAACCATGCTCTGTTGATTCTTATCGCCACGAAAATGTACAACGGCAAAAGCAGGGAAAATATCATCTCCCACTGCAGGGACCATAGAGGTGAATTCAGGGATCCGGGTCCCGAAAGCAGAAGCGCGTCGGAGAACCACCGCGTTGCTTCGTCATGCATATTCAGCCAGGGGCTCAACCCGCTGCTCGCCTCTCGAGGAATGGCGTCTGCCAGCGCGAGTGCAAAGACAAGGGATGCCCACACCGGCAAGTAGATCCTGACAAGACGCTTGGAGAAGTAGGCTGGCCATTTGGGGCCCGAATTGTTGACGACGGGAAGCGCGAGAACGAAGCCGGACAGAATAAAGAAGACATAGACTGCCTCCTTGCCGGCCCAAATAAGATGGACCGGAGTGTAGGTCATCCACCATAACCATGATGCCATAGGCCCTTGACCGCGACTCTCCACCGCGCCAACCAATGCGGGTGAGACAAGACAGCAATGATGAATCAGCACAACCATCGCGGCCAGGCCCCTCAACGCGTCAAGTGATGAGTAGCGCGGCCCTTTGTCAGTGACACAAATAGCCCCCATGGGCGCGACGATATCGAGTTTCGGGGCAGCAGGCCCCAGTAGCAACTACCTGCATGCAGAGGCTAGCGATTATGTGTACTACTTGGGTTCTTGCTTGCAGTACGTGTCTTTCGAAATAAGCCTCGTCACCGGCCCTTCCGGCACCCTACTCTCTGATGCATGACACCTAGCTATGGGGGCTTGGCGCTCGAAATTGTTGTACCGGTCCACAACGAAGAAGCGGTACTCGAAAGCAGCATCACTAGGCTCGCCGAATATCTCACGAATGAAATGCCGTCGACGTGGAAAATCACCATCGCCGATAATGCAAGCACTGACCGTACGTCAGTTATTGCCGCCCGCCTTAGCGAGCACATGCCGAACGTTGGATATCGCCGCCTTGAGTTGAAAGGGCGGGGTTACGCGCTAAAGGATGCCTGGAGCGCTTCCCAGGCTAAAGTGCTCGCATACCTCGACGTTGATCTGTCAACCGATCTCACTGCGCTGCCTCCACTCGTCGCACCACTCTTGTCCGGGCATTCCGATATCTCGATAGGGACAAGGCTTGGGCAGAGCTCCCGAGTGATCCGAGGTCCCAAACGCGAATTCATCTCCAGGTCTTACAACTTCCTTCTCCGTCGGACAATGCAGGTGCGGTTTTCTGACGCCCAATGCGGGTTCAAGGCCATTCGTGCGGATGTTGCCAAGCGCCTGCTTCCCCATGTCGAAGACACCGGTTGGTTCTTTGACACAGAGTTGCTGATTATCGCTGAGCGTTCCGGACTTCGCATCCATGAGATTCCGGTCGACTGGGTGGACGATCCGGACAGCAGAGTGGACATCCGGCAGACAGCTCTTGATGACCTAAAAGGAATGGTGCGGGTTGCCGGATCGCTAGTAAGGGGCGTGATCCCCGTCCAGGCAATCTACGCAGAGTTGGGGCGTCGTCCAATAGTGCCAGTCGGCCGGCCTAGCTTTTTTGGGCAGGTGCTGCGGTTTGGAGTGGTGGGAGCCGCGTCCACGCTCGTTTTCGCGCTCCTGTACCTGATGATGCAAGGGCCATTTGGTTCCCAGGAAGCCAACTTCCTGTCTCTTTTACTTACCGCTATTGGAAATACAGCTGCAAACCGCAGGTTCACTTTCGGCATCAGCGGGCCAGCAAGACTATTTACTCAGCAGTTTCAGGGCCTGATTGTCTTCTTGCTTGCCTGGGGAATAACCTCATCGTCACTGATGGTGCTGCACGCAGTAAGTCTGGACTCAGCACCGAGCATGGAACTCCTGGTCCTCACCGGGGCCAATGTCCTCGCCACGCTTATTCGATTCGTGCTCCTTCGCCTCTGGGTATTCCGGCCTCGGCACAGCAATAAGCATTCGACTGTGCTGGCCATGCGGCCTGCAGGACAGGCTGTCCGTTGAGTATCAAGGAAAGCCTCCGCCTTCCTACTCCTGCAAACAACATCCAAAAACGCCATCTACCGTGGGAACATATAGGGCTCGCAGTGCTCTTAGCAGGCACCGGAGTGTGCTTCATTTGGGGTCTGGACCAGAACGGCTACGCCAACCCTTACTACTCGGCAGCCGCACTTGCCGGATCGCAGGACTGGACAGCGTTCTTCTTCGGCTCACTCGATGCCGGGAACTTGATCACGATCGACAAGCCGCCACTGAGCATCTGGATCATGTCATTGTCTGTCCGGCTTTTTGGACTTAATTCCTGGGCTCTCCTGCTTCCTCAGGCGCTTATGGGCATCGCCACAACTTGGCTTGTCTACAAGATCATGCGGCGCAATCATGGCGCCGCACCAGCGCTTCTCGGAGGCCTGATCTACGCGACCACGCCTGTGGTTCTGCTGATGTCACGCTTCAACAATCCTGAGCCTCTGATGGGGCTCCTTATGGTAGCGGCAGTCTATTTCACGATCCGTGCGATGGAACAAAACGGGTGGACTTGGTATCTACTTGCCGGCGGAGCATTGGGGCTCGGATTCATGGCAAAGCAGATCCAGGCTTTCCTCGTCATTCCGGGTTTGGTGGTGGCCGTGCTTCTACTGGGTGCGGGCACCTTGAGGTCACGACTTGGCCGACTTCTGGCGGCCTTATTCACGCTGATCCTGACAGGAGCGTCTTGGATGGCGGTGGTGGACCTCACGCCGGCCTCATCGCGCCCATACGTTGGCGGGTCCGTGTCCAACAGCATGTTGGAACTGACACTTGACTACAACGGGCTTGCCCGTTTCTTACGTTTCGGCAGTCAGCCCCAGACGGCGGACGCAGCAAAGTCTCCTCTCGGAGATCTTACGTACGATGGGGGGCTTGGCAGACTCTTCAACGCCAATTTTGCCAACGAGGGTG
Source organism: Arthrobacter sp. SDR-2R (assembly GCF_057747955.1). NCBI lineage: Bacteria > Bacillati > Actinomycetota > Actinomycetes > Micrococcales > Micrococcaceae > Arthrobacter > Arthrobacter sp. SDR-2R. The sequence continues at coordinate 1,800,359 of NZ_CM173231.1, read as the reverse complement.
CTTGGCTGCTCTTCTCTGCACTTATCTGCGCGGTTGCTCTGATGGTTCTCCAGCGGCAGTCAGGACGCGATAGGGCCTCGTCCCGATTGATGATTATCGGCGTCGTATGGCTCCTTTCAGCGTTTTTAGTAGTCAGCTTTATGGGCACCATGACGCACACCTATTACATCTTTTCCACGGCCGCGCCGGTCGCGATAGTGGTTCCTCTTGGGCTGCATCTGCTCTGGAATCAGCGCCAAAGGTTGGTACCTCGTGTTATTGGTGCGTTGTTGATCTCCGGAACGGGATACATAGCGTTTCGCATATTCCAGTACAGTGACGAATGGGGGCAATGGCCCGCTGTTGTGGCTTGCCTAACGGTCTTTGCGACTGTGGGCTGGCTTCTCTGTCAAAAGCCAGTGAGTCAGCTTCTAACACTTAGTCTCGTTACTTTTACCTTGGTCCTCGCACCAATCCTGACGGACGCGATCACCCTTGCAAAACCCCAGGCAGGGACAAATCCACTGTCGGGCCCTGTCAGCAACAACCCACAGGCGCTCTCATCCCATCTTGAGGCTGCACGACTCGGGAACCCGCCCCTATCGCGACATCTTGGTTTCGGGGTCGAGCCTTCCGGCCAGGTGACCGAATTGCTCAAGTCGAGCGGGACCAAGTGGGCCGCTGCGACCTACACCGCGCAAAATGCTGCCCAATACCAGCTTGCCTCCCAGCGGCCGGTCGTGGCTCTTGGTGGCTGGCTCGGTACTGATCCAGCACCCACTTTTGAGCAATTCAAGGCCCTTGCTGGGGACGGTCAGATCGCATATTTCATTTGGCAGCAGCCAATACTGGATGCCGTTCCGCTTGGCAGGGATGCGTTGGCCATTACCGAATGGGTCCAAAAAAACTTCGACGCGAAGGACGTTGACGGTGTCAAACTATACGACCTTAGAAGTTAGAAAATTGCCGACTCCCCCGGAAAAAGAGCGCCGCCGTCCATGGGAGCTTGTAGCGCTATTGGTCATCCTGTTAGTGGCCGCTGGACTGTACACTTGGCGGCTTTCGGAAAACGGGTGGGCGAACGCGTACTACTCGGCCGCAGTGCAGTCCGGTCTTCATGACCCGACCGCCTTCTTCTTTGGGTCTGCAGACTGGGGAAATTCCATATCGGTGGACAAACCGCCTCTGAGCCTCTGGATCATGGGTTTGTCCGTGCGTCTCTTCGGTCTTAACACCTGGGCACTACTGCTGCCGCAGGCCGCGATGACGCTCGGAAGCACACTCATGATCTTCCAACTTGCTCGGAAGTATCTGCCATCTTACGCAGCACTCGTTGCTGCCTTCGTTTTCGCGACAACTCCGATAACGGTTTTGCTGGCCCGCTACAACAACCCGGACCCTCTCATGATCCTGCTAATGCTGTCCGCGTTATATGCAGGGATCCGGGCAACAGAAACCGCAAGGTCACGATGGTTGTATTTCGCGGCCGGCCTTCTCGCCTTGGGCTTCCTCGCCAAGCAGCTTCAAGCTTTCATGGTCTTGCCTGCGCTGGGTCTGGTTTTCTGCCTTTTCGTGGGACGCCCATGGCGGAAAGTGGCAACCTCACTGAGTGTGGCGGGCCTGATTCTTGCCGCAGGGTCTATGGCATGGCCGATAATTGTCGATCTCACACCAACCAGCAGCCGCCCATACGTGGGTGGATCCAAAACCAACAGTATGATCGACCTCACTCTTGGATACAACGGGCTGGACCGCCTGCTCCAACAGCAAGGTGGGCGCTCTGCAGCCCTCACGCCTCAGGAATTTCAAGGTGCCAGCTCAGATGCAGGTCTATTTCGCTTGTTCAATGCGAACTATGGCCAAGAAGCTGCGTGGTTACTGCTGCCGGCGTTAGTCGTTGCTGTTGTTGTTATAGTCCGGTCAATTCAGCGGCGTCGCACTTCCGACAGGCCGATACTAATGGTCGCCGCGGCAACCTGGATGATTTCAGCATATTTGGTGCTCAGTTTCATGGGTAACAGCATCCATTCTTACTACACGGCTTCACTCGTGGCCCCGATGGCACTGTGCATTGGCATCGGGAGCAAGCTGTTGGTTTCGTCTTCCACATCCATTGCCCGGCGTGCCGGAACTTCTGTCGCCTTGCTGCTGGCCGCACTTTTCGCAAACTTGATATGGGGTCTCAGCCCTTCCAACCCAGCCAGCGTCGCCCAGGTTTTACTCCTTGTGACGTTGGTTGCAACATCAGCGCTCACGGTTCCAACGCCCTACAAATGGCTCACCCCGCTTGCCGGCTCGGTAGCCCTAGCGAGTCTGCTTGTAGGACCTATCGTGGGTTCTCTTGTCACGGTATCGACGCCGCAACAGGGATCAAACCCGCTGTCCGGGGGGCTAACCAGAAGCCCAGCATCACTCAGCCATTTTCTCTATCAAGTAAAGAACGGTGATCCCGCAGGCGTCCATGAGCTGGCTATAGGATCCACACCCGGCCCGGGTCTGGAAGCCTACTTGCGGGCTACACCGTCCCGCTGCAAATGGGCGGGCGCAACCTACCCTGGACAGACTGCTGCCCAATTCCAGCTGAGCATTGGGCGCCCCATAATGCCACTTGGCGGTTTTGCGGCGACTGACCCAAGCCCAACGTTGGCGGCGTTCCAGAATCTGGTTCGAACTGGCCAGGTCTGCTCCTACATCCTCCAACCCGAGCAACTCAAAATTCCGGGAGTGAGTGACGAACTCGTAGCGATCCACAACTGGGTGAGCGAAACCTTTCCCGCTAAAGAAATCGATGGCATCAGGGTCTATGACCTTGCAGGCCAGAACACTCGTCCTTAGTTCTGCACACCTGCCCTTCGGGCCGTCTATACAGCAGAAGCCCGCCCCGCTGAATAGCGGGACGGGCTTCTGTGCAAGCGGGTTTAGCGCTTGGAGTACTGCTGGGCCTTACGGGCCTTCTTGAGACCGGCCTTCTTACGCTCGATGACACGGGCGTCGCGGGACAGGTAACCGGCCTTCTTCAGGGTGGCGCGGTTGTTCTCGACGTCGATCTCGTTCAGCGAACGGGCGATGCCGAGGCGCAGTGCGCCGGCCTGGCCGGAGATGCCGCCGCCGTGGATACGGGCGATGACATCGTAGGCACCTTCGAGATCGAGGATCTTGAAGGGCTCGTTGACGTCCTGCTGGTGCAGCTTGTTCGGGAAGTAGTTTGCCAGCTCGCGGCCGTTGATGGTCCACTTGCCGGAGCCGGGCACAACGCGGACGCGTGCAACGGCTTCCTTGCGGCGGCCAACAGCTGCGCCGGCAACGGTCAGGGCCGGGCGCTCCTTCTTGGGAGCAGCTTCAGCAGCTGAACTCTCAGAGGTGTAGCTGGTCAGGTTTTCCTCGGCCTCGACGACCTCGGTGGTCTCTTCGTTCTGAGCCACGATTCTCCTTGTATAGATAAGTTGTTTGGTGGCCAGGACTACTGGGCGACCTGGGTGATTTCGAAAGTCTTGGGCTGCTGGGCGGCGTGCGGGTGCTCGGCACCGCGGTACACCTTCAGCTTGCCGAGCTGCTGGGCAGCAAGGGAGTTCTTGGGGAGCATGCCCTTGATGGCCTTCTCAACGGCGCGGACCGGGTTGGATTCCAGCAGTTCCGCGTAGTTGACGGAGGTCAGGCCGCCCGGGTAGCCGGAGTGGCGGTATGCGCGCTTCTGCTCCAGCTTGGCGCCGGTCAGGGCTACCTTCTCGGCGTTGATGATAATGACAAAGTCGCCCATGTCCATGTGGGATGCGAAAGTGGCCTTGTGCTTGCCGCGCAGCAGGATTGCGGTCTGGCTTGCAAGACGACCAAGGACAACGTCGGTGGCGTCAATGACGTGCCACTGGCGGTTGATATCGCCGGGCTTCGGGGTGTACGTACGCACGGTGTTTGCCTCGTTCTTGTTCTGGCGTTCTTGTTTAGGTGTCGCTAGCTCGCGCACCTACTGTCTGCGCGCTACCGGAACAGAGGTGAGGGCTCCATGTAACCAGTCATCCTGAAGTTCCGAATGTGCACGTTGAGTAGTTATCCTGCAACCGGATTCTCAAGCGGGCACGCACCATCGGAATAGGACACGCACAACGACTACCAAGATTAGCGCGTCAGGGGGTTCAGGGTCAAAATGGGGTAGCCGGCGGCTGGTACATCGCGCGCCGGCCCAAGCTACTTAGGGGGCCGCAGTGGTATCAGCAGGGGGCAACGGTCCGACCGCTGGGCTCATGGTCGTTGCCATCGGCCTCCTGGGGCTCTTCCTCTCCCCCGTGGCCGAGCTCTTGATTTCGCGACTGCTCCCGCGACTGGGTGGCCTTCCTACGTTGCGGGTTCGGATTACGACGGCGGGACTTACCGGCATCGCAAGCGTAGCCTTTACCTTGCATTTTGGAATTTCCTTTAGCCTTCCAGCGTTCCTTTTTCTTGCACTATTAGGCACGCAGCTCGCACGGATCGACGTGGCGCTCCATTTGTTGCCAAACCCGCTCGTACTCATACTGCTTGCCGGCGGCATTCTGCTGTTTCTGTGGCCCGGTATATTCGCTAAGCAATCGGACGATCTGCTTCGGGCTGTCCTTGGAGCAGTCATTTTGTTTGTCGGCTACCTGATTCTGGGGCTTATTTCTCCCCGCGGAATCGGCATGGGCGACGTTAAGCTCGCCGCGCCCGTGGGTCTTTACCTGGGGTACCTAGGTTGGACCCAACTCCTGTACGGCGGCTTACTGGGCTTCATACTCAATGGCCTTGTTACGGTCGCAGTGGTTACCAAAAAGGGCCGGGAACAAGCCCCAGAAGTGGCTCACGGCCCCTCCATGCTGGGTGCCCTGGCCGCCGTAACGCTTCTTGTGAGCTAAGCCCCCCCCAAAGACCGTCGTCAGCTCCTCGCGTCAAGTTCCGACCACGTCCGAGTGGTCGACGAGGTACTCACATTGGTTTCCGAGTACTGACTCCATCTTCCGAGTACGCGCTTTTGCCGTTCCCGAAAAAAGTCGAGTACCACTACGCATTGTTGCCCATGGGATCAAGTGACAATCTTTTCTTAGCGAAGTCCAGCCGCTAAGGATTTATGGGGGCAGCTGGAAATTCGTTGAAATACAAATCACTTCAATTTCACCGAATTAAGGAAAATGCAATGACTTCACTCCTGGTCTCAATGACTGCTTACATCGCCGGCATCAAGGATCGTTTCGCTTCCGAAAAGGGCGCAACAGCGACGGAATACTCGCTTCTGATCGCATTTATCGCGTTCCTCATCATTGCCGGCGTCACGTTGTTCGGCAACGCCCTTAGCGGCTGGTTCTCCACCCTCGGCTCGACCGTGACGGCCTGGACGGTCTAGTTCGATCTTCCGGGATCCATCAGTGTGGGCCGCTCACGCCGCTGGCGGAAGCGGCCCACACCACTTTGTAGGTACACAACATCTTGAGGGGGAACTTTGAGGAAGCGCGGACTTGTCAGGACCGAGCGCTCGCGCGGCGCAGTCGCAGTGGAATTCGCCTTGGTCGCACCAGTACTTCTGGCCCTTGTCGCCGGCATCGTCGAGTTTTCACACACATACAACCTCCAGATTTCAGTGACCCAGGCTGCCAGGGAAGCCGCCCGGGAAATGGCCATCTCAAACAATCAGGCTGCAGCAAGAACCGCCGCGGTAGCCGGGGCACCTGGACTAAACCCGACGGCGTTTTCATACACCTTCAACCCGGGGACCTGCGCCGCAAATACGAACATGACGGTCAGCATTTCGTACACGGGCAACACCATGACGGGGCTTTTCGGCAGCACTATCACCGTTGGTGGAGTAGGAGCAATGCGATGCGGTGGTTGACGCACCCGAAGGAAAAAGAACGCGGTGCCGCTGGAGTATTAGTTGCAGTCATGATGCTCGTCCTTATTGGGGCAGGCGCAATGGCCGTCGACGTGGGCCAGATCTACTCCGAACGGGCACAACTCCAAAATGCGGCCGACGCCGGCGCCCTTTCAGCAGCGCAACAGTGCCATAAAGCCGGCACCTGCAGCGTTTCACAGGCTACGGCTTGGGCACAGGCCCTTGCGGGACCTAACTCGAATGATGGGTCAACCGACGTAACCTCCGTCGACCTATCGGTTCCCAATAAGGTGACCGTAGCCACGGCTACCCGCAACGGCTCGAATGCGTTTCTGACGAAGATGTTTGCGAGCGCACTCAACGCTCCGCCCGTCAGGGTAGGAGCCCACGCGACGGCTTCCTTTTTTCCGCCCGGATCCGGTTCCGGGTTTCCCTTGGCGCTCTCGAACAGCTGCTTCAACCTAACAGCCGCCAGCCCTACCGGCCAGGTTCAGAAGATCTCCTACAAGCCAGGCGGGACATGCACGGGACCCTCGGGGACCCAGATTCCCGGTGGCTGGGGATGGCTGGACCAAGATGCGCCCTGCCAGGCCGTTACGCAGACGGGCAGCAATGAAATTGGTTCGGACCCGGGGAACAATCCGCCGACGGAGTGCCAGACCATTCTTACTCAATGGAAGAACACAATTCTGTCTGGCGGTGAGGTGCGTGCCGTCTTCCCGGTCTTTGATGACGCCACCAATCAGGGCCAGAACGGCAACTTCCACATCATAGGCTACGCCACGTTCAAAATCTGGGGCTGGAAATTCGGCAACAACGGTGTTTATGAGTTCCGCAACAAAGCCAGCGATCCCGGAATGACACCCTCGCTCGCCTGCCCTGGCGGCAACGACCGCTGCGTCATTGGGCAGTTCGTCAAGTTCGAAACCATCAATTCAACTGGGGGAACCCCCGGCACCGGCTCCAATCTTGGAACCGTCGAAATCCGGCTCATCAAGTAGCCACGTTGTAAGGGGAAGAAATGAAAACACGCCTACTGGGAGGCATTGCCGCACTACTTGTGGCGATTATCGGAACTGTCCTCCTTGTGTCCTATGTCCAGGCCGCTGATAAGCGGGCAATGGCCGGCACTGAAACTGAAACTATCTACGTAGTGCAGCAGCCGATCCCGGCTGGATCACCTGCAGATAAAGTCATGTCGTCGGTGACCAAAAAGGAGGTTCCCAAGGCGGCCGTTGCCGACAACACGGTGACTGATCTCGGGACTCTCGATTCGAAGGTAACGTCCGTAGCTCTGGTCCCAGGCGAACAACTCTTGGCCAGTCGGATGGTGGACCAGGATGCCTATCTTGGTCCGGCACGGATCCAGGTGCCTTCAGGCCTTCAAGAAATCACTCTCAAGCTTCCCATCGAAAGGGTGGCCGGAGGCAAGATCAATGCTGGTGACACAGTGGGCGTCTTTCTTTCGCTGAATAGTGCCGGGGGCACTGATGGGCAAACCAGTTCCAGCAAGACCCAGCTCAGCTTCCACAAGGTTCTGGTTACTGCAGCCCAGTTCAGCAATGGTTCGGCCGCCCAAACGGAGGCAACCGCCTCCAATTCGGGGGCCAGTCAGGTTGCGTCGACTTCAAGCACCAAGGAACAGTCCGATGACACGTACCTGATTACGATTGCACGGGACTCAGCAGACGCCGAGCGCATCGTCTTCGCAACCGAGTTCGGGAAGGTATACCTGTCCAAGGAGCCGTCGGATGCCACCGAGTCGGGATCGAGCTTCGTAGACTCATCAAGGTTGTTCCGATGAGCCGCTTCATCCTGATCACGCCCGACTCAGAGTTCGAAAAGCTCGTTCGTTCCGCCACCGCGGGGATCCACGGCGATCTGCACGTATTCCAAGCCGACTACCTGCCCGAGAGTCCTGGCGATATTCTCCGCCAGATGGTCGGAGAGCCGCCGGAAGTCCTCATGCTGGGGCCCGGTTTACCGGTCGAAGAGTCGCTCAAGTTGGCCGCGGTCATGGATCTGCAGTACCCGGAGATCAGCGTCATCCTTGCTGTTACGACAACTCCCGAGACCGTTCTGCAAGCAATGCGCGCAGGTGTGAGGGATCTGTTGGACCCAGGCTCGGATCCGGACACGATCCGCGTCATGCTCGAGCGGGCCAGCCTGGCCGCGGCAGGCCGGCGACGGGGGCTGGCTCCGCAAACATCCGAACACGCTGACCATGCAGATGGACGTGTCATTGCAGTGATGTCTCCGAAAGGCGGCGTCGGCAAGACAACGGTGGCTACGAACCTGGCTGTTGGTCTGGGCAAGGGCTCTCCCATGAGCGTCGTCATCGTGGATCTCGACCTTCAGTTTGGCGACGTGGCCAGCGGTCTATTGCTCAAACCCGACTTCACCATTACGGATGCGGTTATGGGGGCGGCAAGTCAGGACTCGATGGTCCTCAAGACATACCTGACAGTGCACCCTGCCGGCATTTACGCCCTCTGTGCTCCCAACTCCCCTGTGGAGATGGACCGGATCAGTGCCGCCAATGTCTCCCATCTACTGGAGCAGCTCAAGAAAGAGTTCCAATACGTCGTGGTGGATACGGCGCCGGGTTTGGGTGAACATGTGTTGGCCACACTCGAACAGGCCACGGATGCCGTTTGGATTTGCGGCATGGACGTACCGAGCATCCGGGGAATGCGTACAGGTTTCCAAATCCTTGATGAGCTAAACCTCGTCCCGGAGATGCGCCACATTGTGGTGAACATGGCGGACCGCCGGGCGGGGTTGAGCTTGAAGGATGTTGAAGCCACCATCGGGGCGCCTGTTGACGTGGTGCTGCCTCGTTCCAAGACCCTTCCCTTCTCGACGAATAAGGGTGTTCCTGTCCTGCAGGACGGAGGCCGGGACCCGGCACTTAAAGGGCTGCGGCAGTTGGTTGACCGCTTCAGGCCAGATTGGGAAAGCAGACCCCACAAGCAACTTCACAGAAGGGCGGTAGTGCAATGAGTCTTTCGGACCGGTTCCAGAAGCTTCGCGGCGATTCAGCGTTCGAGCAGGAAGTGGAACCCCGCGCTTCTGCAGATGTGTTTGCTGTGCCCGCCCAGCCAGCCACCCTTGGTCGGATTCTCGAAGCCAAGACGGCGGCCGAAGCGCAGCCGGGCTCCTCCGAGGTTCCACAAATCGCATCGGTGGCCAGCGATGCTTTGAACTCGCTCAAAGAGCGCGCGAGCCAGGCTTTGTTTGAAAGACTCGGCGCACGGATTACCGATTCGTCCATTGACGAGGCCGAGCTCCATCAGTCGGTCAAGGATGAGCTCAAAGCCGTCGTCGAGGCGGAACAGATTCCGCTTACCGCCCTCGAACGCCAGCGGCTAATCCGGGACATCGTTGACGATGTCCTCGGACATGGACCCATTCAACGTTTTCTTGACGACCCTGCAGTAACGGAAGTCATGGTCAACCGCTTTGACCAGATATACGTTGAACGCCAGGGACAGCTTCACCTCACGGACACGAAGTTCACATCTGATGATGCGCTGCGTCGGGTTATCGAGCGCATTGTATCCAATGTCGGTCGTCGTATCGATGAATCATCGCCCTTGGTTGATGCGAGACTTGCCGACGGATCCCGGGTCAATGCCATCATTCCACCTTTGGCGGTAAACGGGCCGGCTCTGACCATACGTAAATTCGGCCGTGATCCGTTGACTGTTCATAATCTGATCGCCATGGGCAGCCTTTCGCCGGAAATGGCCGAACTGCTTAGGGCCTGCGTTCTCGCCCGACTCAACATCATTGTTTCGGGTGGAACGGGAACCGGTAAGACAACGTTGTTGAACGTCCTTTCATCATTCATCCCCGCTGCGGACAGAATCGTCACCATCGAAGATGCCGTGGAACTCCAACTGCAGCAGGACCACGTGGTTCGTCTCGAGAGCCGGCCACAAAACATTGAGGGCAAAGGCGAAGTCTCAATCCGCGATTTGGTCCGGAATTCCCTTCGTATGCGCCCCGATCGCATAGTGGTTGGCGAGGTTCGCGGAGGTGAATGTCTCGACATGCTTCAAGCCATGAACACCGGCCACGACGGTTCCATCTCCACCGTGCACGCCAATTCTCCCAGGGATGCCATCGCACGATTGGAGACCCTCGTGTTAATGGCGGGCATGGACCTTCCTTTGCGTGCCATCAGGGAACAAGTGGCATCCGCAGTGAACCTCATCGTCCACATCTCGCGGCTGCGCGATGGCAGCCGACGCGTTACCCACATCACAGAAGTGCAAGGGATGGAGGGAGATGTGGTCACGCTTCAGGATGCCTTCGTATTCGACTATTCAGCTGGAGTTGACGCAAGCGGCCGATTCCTAGGAAAACCAATTCCGACCGGCGTCCGCCCACGTTTTACCGATCGCTTCGCCGAGCTTGGCATCCCGATTTCGCCTGCTGTCTTCGGCGGCCAAGCCGTCAGGGGGCGGTGAAGTGGATTCCGATCAGTCTCCCCTCCTCCTTGTCGGCGGACTTCTACTCTCCTATCTGGCTTTGGCCCTCTTGATTGCAGTCGCCTTTAGGTCCAGAACACAGCTGCCGTTGTCACGCCGACGGCCAGGCGACACAACGATCCACTCGTCGAACCTCACACGCCTGACAAACCAGGCCGTGGAATCGCTGAACAGGCGCATTCACCTGCGTCGGTTCTCAGTAGTCAGTACTGAGAAGTTTGAGAATGCGGGCCTGCGAAAACAGCCGGGCGATTATCTCCTGGCTGCTGGTTCTATCACTTTCGTGGCTGTCGTTTTTGGTTTCTTGCTCGGTGGTTTGCTCTTTTCGATTCTGCTGCTGGTTCTGACTCCAATAGGCCTGGTCCTGTTCCTAAATCTGCTCGTGGCTCGTCGGAGGAAGAACTTCGACGAGCAGGTACCCGACACTCTGAACATGCTGGCCGGTGGACTGCGAGCCGGGCACAGCCTTCTTCGCTCGATCGACGCTGCCGCCGAGGAAAATGAGGCACCGATGAAGGAAGAACTAAATCGGGTGGTCACTGAAACCAGGATCGGAAGGGACTTAGGTGAATCCCTTGCTGATGTGGGGACCAGGACGAACAATGACGACTTCCGGGCCATTACAAGGGCTATCGAAATTCACCGCGAAGTTGGCGGAGACCTCGCCCATGTGTTGGACAACGTGGGCGAAACTATCCGCGACCGAAACCAGATCAGGGGCCAGGTTCGGGCCTTGAGCGCCGAAGGGAGAATGTCCGCCATCGTTCTCATGGCACTCCCGGTTGTCATGTTCATTGGCCTCACGCTTTTCAACCCGCTCTATTCCAGGGTCTTTCTAACTACGGTTCCTGGTTACCTCATGATCGCCGTGGCCATCATTCTGCTGACTTTGGGCGGTTTTTGGCTCAGCAGACTCATCAAACCGAAGTTCTGAGAAAGGGAGCAACTCATGCAGACCATTGCTTACGCCGCCATACTGGCGGTAATTGCACCTCTCTCGGTCATGACTTGGTTGGCCTTCACCGGCGACCGTGCCGGGCTGCGGAACATCCAGTCAAATTTGGGGCGTATCGCCCGCCCTAACGGTTCAGCTTTCACCGCCAACGGACAACTTGAAGAATTCAGCAGGCGGGTCACACCCAAGGGCTACACGGCATGGCTGGACAAGCAACTTGCGGGTGCCGGGCGTCCGAAAGACTGGCCTCTTGGCCGCATCATCATGGTGAAGCCACTCCTTGCCCTCGCAGGTGCGATGTTCGGCATCTTCCTGGTGGCAGCGGACCCTTCCGGGATAAAAGTGCTCCTCATGGTCGTGATGACGGCCGTGGCCTATTTCCTTCCTGACATTTTGATTCGCAACTACGCGCAAAAACGCCGCGAACGCATCAAACTGGACCTCCCGGACACCTTGGATCAAATGCTCATCTCTGTGCAGGCCGGCCTCGGCTTCGAAACGGCGATGGCGCGGGCAGGACAGAACGGTAGCGGACCGCTTGCTGACGAGCTCATCAGGACACTGCAGGACATCCAAGTGGGCCGGTCGCGCAAGGAAGCGTACGCCGCCATGGCAGAACGGGTAGACGTTCCCGATCTCCGATCGTTTGTCCGAGCCGTAGTGCAGGCAGACACCTACGGAATTGCCATAGCCAATGTGCTTAATGCCCAGGCGAAGGATATGAGGGTGAAGCGCCGCCAGCGAGCGGAGGAGCATGCGATGAAGATGCCAGTCAAGATGCTTTTCCCTCTGATCTTCTTCATCCTCCCCACATTGTTCGTTGTAGTACTGGGGCCGACAGTCCTCAGCATCATGGAAGTATTTGCGAACAAATAAACCCAGCACGCAGAAGCCTCGCGCCCCTGCGTCACAAAGACCGGACCCCCTCGGCACCCAGAACCGAGGGGGTCCTTTTGCGTGCCCAGCGCTCATGGAAAAACAACATTAGCGCAGGAAAAACCCAGCGGCTGCGCATTGAAAGGGCACCCGGTAAAGGCTTTGCGCAGGATGCTGCAAGATCCGGTCAATGTCGCATCAAGCGTTGCTAACTTCGTTTCAGTGCTGGTGCAGGGCCAGCCGATCCGTCTCGCTCAGGAGTCAAAATGCTTTCTCTCTACACCACCCTCACGACCCGCCTTCGCAGCGAAAAGGGTGCAACTGCCGTTGAGTACGGCATCATGGTCGCGCTCATCGCCGTCGTCATCATCGCCGCCGTCACACTTCTCGGGGGAACGTTGACAGATCTCTTCACCCAGGTTCAGTGCACGATGACCAAGGGCACTTTCACCCCTGGTGTTGACGGTGCGGCCGCCACCTGCGCCGCTGCCGCTGGCTAAATAAGAAGTTCCGTTGGCAGAGTGGCGGGTGCGACGCTCCCCACCGCCACTCTGCTTTCGCTCAACAACAATGACCGGTCGAAAGGCACCATCATGTCCCGATCATCCGAACGCGGCGCAGCCGCGGTCGAGTTCGCGATCGTGGTGCCGGTCCTGGTCATGCTGCTGTTGGGCATCATGGAATTCAGCCGGGCCTACAACGCACAGGCCTCGCTATCGGCGGCCGCCCGCGAAAGTGTCCGCGTGATGGCCATTTCCAATGATCCTGTGGCATCGCGCACCGCAGCCAAGAATACGGCTATCGCTCTCAAGCCATCGCTCGCGGATTCCAACATCACCTTCAAGAATCTCGATTCGGGCACCGCAACTTGCGCGTCGGGCACCCGAATGAAGGTCACCATCACCTACACCCTCTCAACCATGACTGGAATAGCAGGACCCTTCACCATGACAGGGCAAGGAGCCATGCTGTGCGGAGGCTGAAACTACCCCCTGAAAACAAGGACATCGAACGCGGCGCCGTGAGCGTCATTGTTGCGCTGATGCTGGTGGTCCTGCTCGGATTCGGTGCCATGGCGGTCGACGTGGCAATGATGTACTCCGAGCGAACCCAGCTGCACAACGGAGCCGACTCCGCCGCGCTGGCTATCGCGCAGAAATGTGCCAAGAATCCCAACGATTCGGACTGTTCCAACACTTCGTCTCTGGCTAAAACCCTGGCGAACAGTAACGCCAACGACGGCCTCAGCAACCTCAAGTCCGTTACGATCGACACGACAAACCGCAAGGTGTCGGTCTCAGTTGCATCCCAGGAGGCAGGGCACACGCCCAATCAGGTGTCCCTCTTCTTCGCCCGCGTCCTAGGGATCAACACGGCTGAGGTCAACGCGCCGGCATCCGTGCAGTGGGGCAGCCCCACCAAGGGCTTGGCTGCTTTTCCCATCACCGTTTCCGTCTGCCAGGTGCGAGGACAGACTGGCGTGCTGCAGCTGCTTCAGTTGCACGGTACCGGCGCCAACCCAAGCTGCAATTACGGTCCCTCCGGCGCAGCGGTGGAGGGTGGCTTCGGGGGTCTCAAACAGGATCCTTCGGCATGCGGCGCCACCATCGACATCTCGAAGAGCACCGCCGGCGGAGACACTGGAAACAACCCCCCGCCCTACTGCGACACCCTCTTGAATTCATGGGCGGCCGATATGACCGCTGGCAAAGACGTTATTGTTCTGATTCCCGTCTTCAACGCCGTCACCGGGACAGGAAATAATGCCGTCTTCGGGCTCACCACCTTTGCCGCTTTCAAGGTATCCGGTTGGAAATTCGGCCCCACAGGCCTTCCCTACACGTTCCGCAACAGGACGCCGGACGTACCGGCCGCGGTGCAGTGCCGGGAACCATGCCGCGGCATTATCGGCACCTTCGTCAAATACGTTTCCCTGGCCAACGGCTACACGCTGGGCCCAGTCAACCCGGACGGCGCCACCATTGTGGCAATAGCAAGCTAAAACGCAACACCCTATCTGTGAAAGCAACAGGAGCAGTCAGTGAAGTCACGTATGTTGGCCGGTGTATCAGCAGTGGTGCTGGCCATCATCGGAGCGGTTCTTATCGTCACCTACGCCCAAGGTGCCGACCAGCGCGCCATGAAGGACATGGACCCCACCGGGGTGATGGTTGTGACCAAGGCCGTGCCGGCCGGCGCTTCCCTCGACACCGTAAAAGCGTCCGTGACCATGCAACAGGTACCCGCCACTGCTGTTTCGAAGACCGCCCTGAAAAACCTCGACGATTCAGCCGGCAAAGTCGCCGCCGTGGACCTGGTCCCCGGCGAGCAACTCCTGGCCGAACGACTGGTTGATCCGAAAGACGTCAAGTCCAGCGGTGCAGTAAAAGTGCCGGCCGGGTTGCAGGAAATCACCTTCGAACTCGAAGCCAAGCGTGTAGTGGGCGGCCGCATCGAGGCCGGGGACCACGTGGGTATCGGTTTCAGCTTTGGCGCGGGCGCTGACAAGACCAAACCAGGCGAAGGAACCACCCAGCTCACCCTCCGCAAGGTTCTTGTCACAGCGGTCCAGAGGGCCCCGCAACCAAGTGCCAAGCCCACGGATGGCACGAATCCCCAGGACACTACGCTCCCGCAGGGATCGTTCATGGTCACCGTCGCCGTGAATGACATCGACGCCACCAAGATCATCTACTCCTCGAACAACGGTGACCTCTGGCTCACCAAGGAGCCCCTTGACGCGCAGGACAACGGCGGCTTCATCGCCAGGAAGGACAACGTGTACAAATGAGCCGCTTCGTCCTCCTCTCCCCCAGCGGCGACTTCGACCAGAAGCTGCGTTCCGCCGTCGCCCATGGCCTGCGCGGCAGTGTGCAGACAATCTCGAGCGACATCCTCCCCGCCGGCCCGGCGGAACTGTTTGCCCTCCTCAACCAGGAACAGCCGGAGGTCCTCATCATCGGCCCCGACGTTCCCTATGAAGAGGCGTTGCGTTTCGCCAAGGTCTTCGACGTCCAGTTTCCGGGCCTCAGCCTGGTCCTGGTCAGCGACGTGGACCCGTCCTTCCTCCTGCACGCCATGCGCGCCGGCATCCGGGACATCCTCAGCCCCCAGGCGGATGCAGCCGAAATACGGGTACTGCTGGAACGCGCCTGCCAGTCCTTTGCCACCAGGCACCGCGGGGCCGAACCGCAGCAATCAGAGAACGGCAAGGGCCTGGTCATCGGCGTCTTCTCCCCGAAGGGCGGCGTGGGCAAAACCACCCTGGCCACCAATATCGCCATCGGCCTGGGCCAGGTGGCGCCCATGAGCGTGGTCATCGTGGACCTGGACCTCCAGTTCGGGGACGTCGCCTCCGGCCTCTACCTCAACCCCGAACACACGGTCACGGACGCCGTCACCCCCGCCGCCGCCCAGGACTCCCTGGTCCTCAAGGCCTTCCTTACCGTGCATCCGGCCGGCATCTACGCCCTGTGCGCACCGCCCAACCCGGTGGACGCGGACCACATCACCCCGGACCAGGTCAGCCGGCTGCTGGAGCAACTGGCCCAGGAGTTCCAGTACGTGGTCATCGACACCGCCCCCGGCATGCCGGAAATCGGCCTCGCCGCCATGGAGCAGTGCACCGACGTGGTCTGGGTCAGCGCCATGGACATCCCCAGCCTCCGCGGCCTGCGCTCCGGACTGGAAGTCCTCCGCCAGCTGGACATCATGCCCGAATCCCGCCACGTGGTCCTGAACATGGCCGACGCCAAAGCCGGCCTGAACGTCCAGGACGTCGAATCCACCATCGGCGCCCCCGTGGACGTCAGCGTCCCACGATCCCGTGCCGTGGCGCTGTCCACCAACCGCGGCATCCCCGTCCTCCAGGAATCAAAGAAGGACCCCGCGGTTAAAAGCCTCCGCCAGCTCGTGGAGCGCTTCAACCCGGCCTGGCGCACGCAGACCCAAAGGAAGCTTCACCGAAGGGTGGTCATCTGATGAAACTCTCCGAACGCATCAACGCGGTCCAGGGCCGCAACCAGGCTTCTGCCGCGGGATCGGGGTCGGCCACGGCCCTGCTTGAGCCCCCGCAGCCGGCGCCTTCCCCAAGCGCCGCAGACGGTGCGGAACGGCACCTTCCGGCGCACGCCGCCGTCGTCCATCCAACGTACGACGACGGCGCGCAGCAGGTGCCCACGGCACCCCGGGTGGACGTCTTCGCAGCCATGAAGGACAGGGCGGCCACCGCCCTCTTCGAACGCATGGGCACGCGGTTCAACGACGCCGCGGTCACGGAACAGGAACTGCGGAGCACCGCCAAGAAGGAACTCACCCGCATCATCGACGCCGAGCAGGTGCCGCTGACGCCGGAGGAGCGCACCCGCCTGGTCCAGGACGTTGCCGACGATGTGCTGGGCTACGGCCCCCTCCAGCGCCTGCTGGACGACCCCGCCGTCACCGAAATCATGGTCAACCGCATGGACCAGATCTACGTGGAACGCAAGGGCAAGCTGACCCTCAGCGAGTCCCGCTTCAGCTCAGAGGAACACCTGCGCAAGGTCATCGAACGGATCGTGTCCAAGGTGGGCCGCCGAATCGATGAATCCTCGCCCCTGGTGGACGCCCGCCTGGAAGACGGCTCCCGCGTAAATGCGGTCATCCCGCCGCTGGCCGTGGGCGGCTCCTCCCTGACCATCCGAAAATTCAGCAAGACCCCGCTGACGGTCCGCAACCTGATCGACTTCGGGACCCTGACCCCGGAGATGGCCGAACTGCTGAACGCCTGTGTGAAGGCCAAACTGAACATCATCGTCTCCGGCGGCACGGGCACGGGCAAGACCACGCTCCTCAACGTCCTGTCCTCATTCCTTCCGCACGACGAACGCATCGTCACCATCGAGGACGCCGTGGAACTTCAGATCCAGCAGGACCACGTGGTCCGGCTGGAAAGCCGGCCGCCCAACACCGAAGGCAAGGGCGAAGTCACCATCCGCGAGCTGCTCCGCAACTCCCTCCGTATGCGCCCGGACCGGATCGTGGTGGGTGAGGTCCGTGGCGGCGAATCGCTGGACATGCTGCAGGCCATGAACACCGGCCACGACGGCTCCCTGTCCACGGTGCACTCCAACTCGCCCAGGGACGCCGTGGCGCGTCTCGAGACCCTGGTGCTTATGGCCGGCATGGACCTTCCGCTGCGCGCCATCCGTGAGCAGATCGCCTCCGCGGTAAACCTGATCGTCCAGATTTCCAGGCTCCGCGACGGTTCCCGCCGGATCACCCACGTCACCGAGGTGCAGGGCATGGAGGGCGACATTGTCACGCTCCAGGATGCCTTCGTCTTCGACTACTCCGCCGGCGTCGACGCGCACGGCCGGTTCCTGGGCAGGCCGGTGGCCACGGGCATCCGGCCGCGGTTCATCGACCGGTTCGAGGACCTGGGCATCCACGTGTCCCCGGCAGTATTCGCCGGGCCGCTGTCACCGGGCGCCAAGTAGGGACGCGGCCATGATCATCGCCATTGGAAGCGTCCTCCTCCTGGCAGCCATCTGCCTGCTCGGTGTGGCCGTGCTCCTGCCGAGCGCCCCGGCGGTGCCGCTGGACCGCCGTCGTCCGTTTGAACCGGAGCCGCCGTCCTCGCTGTCGCGCCTTGCCCTGTCCGGGGTCAGGTCCTTTGAACGGCTGCTCGCCGGCCGGAACGTCAAGCTCTTCTCCCGCGCGGAGCTGGAGAACGCCGGCCTGCGCCTCAGCCAGGCCGAATTCTTCCTGCTGGTGGGCATCGGCGCGTGCGTCGGGATGCTGGTCGGCACCGTGACGGTGAGCCCCCTCGTGGGGGTGCTGCTGGCCCTGCTGGCACCCTTCGCGGGCAAGCTCGTCCTCGGATTCCTTGCCGGCAAGCGCCGCGGCGCGTTCGACAGTCAGCTGGGCGACACACTGCAGCTGCTCTCCGGCGGCCTCCGGGCCGGCCACAGCATCCTGCGCGCCATCGACGCCGCCGCCACGGAGTCCCAAAAGCCGACATCGGAGGAGATGCGGCGGGTGATCACCGAAACCAGCCTGGGCAGGGACCTGCTGGCCGCGCTGAACGACACCGCGGACAGGATGAAAAACGAGGACTTCGTGTGGATCTCGCAGGCCATCCAGATCAACCGGGAAGTGGGCGGCAACCTGGCGGAGGTGCTGGACCAGGTGAACGAGACCATTCGCGAGCGCGCCGAGATCAAGGGCCACATCAAGGCACTGGCCGCGGAGGGAAAGTTTTCCGCGTACATCCTGATCGCCATGCCGTTCGGCATCGTGGCCATGCTGCTGGCCGTAAGCCCCAGCTACATGAACTCGATGTTCACCCATCCCCTGGGCTGGGTGATGATCGGCGCCTCCTTTGTCCTCATGACCATCGGCGCACTCTGGATGCGCAAGATCATCGACCTGAAGTTTTGAGGACCCCATGAACCTGATCGTCCTCCTCTCCGTTCTCCTGGTCTGCATCCCCCTGGCGGCCCTGGCCTGGTCCGTCCTGACCGTGGACAAGCAGGGGCGCCTGGCCGTCTCTGACCTGCTCTCCCGCGGCGCCCCGCCTGTTGCAACGGCAGCCGCCGGAGCGCCGGGGCTGCTCGAGGCCATAGGCCGGCGCCTCACTCCCCCGGCCTATGTGGCATTCCTCGACCGCCTCCTGTCCCTCGCCGGCCGGCCCGCCTCCATGCCGCTGGGAAAAGTGCTGGGATCCAAACTCGCCATCGGCCTGGCCGGGGTGGCAATGGGCGGCTGGCTGGCAGGCGTGGGAAGCAGCCCGCTGATGAAGCTCGCCGGGCTCTTCGTCCTCTTCCTGGGCTACTTCATCCCGGATCTCCTCCTGTACAGCAAGGGCCTGGAGCGGCAGAAGGCGATGCAGCTGGAACTGGCCAACACGCTGGACCAGATGCTCATTTCGGTTGAGGCTGGGCTGGGCTTTGAAGGCGCCATGGCCCGTGCAGGCGAGAACGGCAAGGGCCCCCTTGCCGAAGAACTTGTCCGCACCCTGCAGGACATGCAGGTGGGACGCAGCCGCCGTGAGTCCTACATCGCCCTGGCGGAACGGACCAACATCCCGGAACTGCGCAGCTTTGTGCAGGCCGTGGTGCAGGCGGACACGTACGGAATCGCCATCAGCCGGGTCCTGCGCGTCCAGGCGAAGGTCATGCGGGTCAAACGGCGCCAGCGGGCCGAGGAAAAGGCCATGAAGCTGCCCGTCATGATCCTCTTCCCGCTGTTGTTCTTTATTTTCCCGGTCCTTTTCATTGCCATTCTGGGGCCGGCCGTGATCAATGCAGTGGTGACCTTCAGCGGCCAGTAAAGATGCTCAGCGCGGCGGCAAGGTTGTCTCAAGGTTTACACAGAATGATGAAAAACAGGACCCCGAAGCATTTCCAGGAAGTAGCCTTGAACAATGAACAGTCCCGATCCCGGTTCCAGCGGAAAGAGCCCCGCTGCGGACTTCCCGCTGTCCGGGGTCGGTTTTCCTCCCGCTCCCGCTCCCGCCGGCGTGGACCCCTCACTGGAAGCGGCCGCCCTCTTGCCGTTGGTTGACGCCGCAGTGCTGGCGGAACTCGAAGATGAGCTGGCCGGGTCCGGACTGGCGCAGCGCTTCGCCAGGGACTACGCGGCCATGTGGGACGTGCGGCTGGCCCGGCTGGGAACAGCGGTGCTGAGCCGGGACGGGGACTCTGCCCTGGACGCGGTCATCAGCCTCAAAATCAGTTCCGCCATGGTGGGCGGGGTACGGCTGGCAAAGCTCGCCGAACTCCTGGAGGGCCTGATCCGGCGGGGTGACTTTGTCCAGGGCCAGGCGATGATGGCAGGCGTGGCCCAGGACGGGGCACGCACCGTGTCCGAACTGCAGTCAACCTACATCATGGAGAACGGCTAGCAGTTAAGCATCGTCCGGCCGCCTCGGCGCCAGCCGGTAACCCACCCCACGGACTGTCTGCAGCCAGCGCGGGGACAACTGGTCCTCTTTGAGCTTGCGCCGCAGGTTTCCCACGTGGACCTCCACCGCCCGCTCGTCCGCCTCGCTGATGTAGGTGTCCCGGTCATAGAAATCGCCCCGCACCGCCCGCACCAGGTCCGCCCTGGTGCACACGGCACCACCGCCCTTCAGCAACACGTGGAGCAGGTCGAACTCGCTGCGGGTCAGGCCCAGCGGCTCGCCCTTGACCTCCACGGTGCGTGTCCGGTGGTTCAACAGGAGTCCGTTGTGCCGCAGGACGCCGGGCTCGAGCTGCGCGGCGGCAGGAACCGGTGCCTGGCCCCCGTGTGACGCGGATTCATGCTGCTCGTTCACCTCGTGGCGCGGCCTGCGCATCATGGCTGCCACCCTTGCCCGGAGTTCCCTGGGCCTGAACGGCTTGGCGATATAGTCATCCGCGCCCGCATTCAGTGCTGACAGCAGGTCCGGTTCGTCGGTCCGGCCAGTCAGCATGACCACGTACGCGTTGCTGAAATTCCGGATTCGCCGCAAAACCTCGAACCCGTCGATATCCGGCAGGCCGATATCCAGCGTCACAACGTTGGCCTGCTTAGTGCGGACCACCTCAACCCCGGCCCGTCCGTCAGCCGCCGTATGAACTTCGAAGCCCGCCTGGGTCAAGACACCTTCGAGGAGGTTGCGTACGTCGTCGTCGTCCTCGATAACCACCGCTACACCAAGATCGTCCATTGCTACCCCTGCGCCAGGCGGAGATGGCCCCCCATTGGCCCAGCGCCAATGCCATTCCCGCTCCAACAATTTATACGCTACTAGTAAGCCCGGCTGTTCACATACGAATCGACACT
Source organism: Arthrobacter sp. SDR-2R (assembly GCF_057747955.1). Lineage (NCBI taxonomy): Bacteria > Bacillati > Actinomycetota > Actinomycetes > Micrococcales > Micrococcaceae > Arthrobacter > Arthrobacter sp. SDR-2R. The sequence continues at coordinate 1,779,427 of NZ_CM173231.1, read as the reverse complement.
GAAAATTGAAAAGTCAATTACTATGACAAGACATGTGCATTATCCAAGGGAAAGGGTGCTGGCCAAGGTAACTGGGGGGAATTGCTACATCTTGGCGGCGCCTGCTTTCCGGACCTAAAGGGGTACGAGTCAGAAACATGGCCGAGCCGTTGTTCCAGCGTGGACCCGGACGCATCTTCCGGCGGCTGGGAACCCGCGCCCAAGTGGCGCTGTGCCAGCTCCCCCTTACCTTCCTTGTGCTTGTCATTGCCGTGGCCACCCCCTTCGCCTGGCCCTCGCTCATGCACTCCCCCTTGTACGTGGCCGGCCTTGCCCTGAACGCGGTTTTGTTCCTGGGCTGCTTCCTGGTTCCCTGGGAACGCCTGGCGCACCGCCCATACCTGCTGATCCCCGTGCTGGACTTCGCGCTGATCGGGTTCCTGCGCAACGGCGCCGCTCCGCTCCTGCCGGGCCTCGCGGTACTGGTGGTCTTCCCGGTCATCTGGCTTTCCGCCTCCGGCATGCTGGCGCGCAGCAGCCTGGTGCTCAGTTTTGCGGGGCCCTTCCTGATCATGGTTCCATCTGCCGTGGGCCATTTCCCCACCGTCACGGCCTCGGACCTCACCACCGTCCTGCTCTTTCCCGTGATGATGCTCGCTGTATCCCTGGCCATCCGCTTCGCGAGCGTAAGCCTCCGGCAGCAGCAGCGTGAACTGGCGGACAAGGACCGTGAACTCCGCGAACTGCTGGCCGCAAGCCGGGAACGGGAGAAGCTGCTCGAAACTGTATTGGAGGCCACCGACGTCGGAATTGCCGCCGTCGACCGCTCCGGCCACTTCCTGGTGTCCAACAGCCGCCAGCGCAACTTCCGCCGTGTCACGGGCGCTGACGACGCCCTCCCCGGCCAGGGGCACCAGCTCATCTTTGGACAGGACCGGCGCACGCTGCTCCCCCGGGACCGGCGGCCCATCAACAGGGCCATGGCGGGTGAGTCTTTCGCCGACTACCTGGTGTGGGCCGGCGAAGGCCCGGAGCAGCGCGCCATATCCACCGCCGCCCGCCCGCTGGTCGGCGAGGACGGCCGGCTGACCGGGGCAGTGGTGGTCTACACGGACGTCACCGGCTGGGTGGAGTCCCTGGCCGCGAACCAGGAGCTGGTGTCCAACGTCTCGCACGAGTTCAAGAACCCACTGAACTCGATTCTGGGCAACGTGGACCTGGTCCTAGACGACGCCGACAGCCTGCCCCGGCAGGTGGCCCAGCGCCTGCTCGTGGTGCAGCGCAACGCGGAACGGCTGCTGGACCTGGTGGCCGATCTGACGGCCTCCGCCTCCACCACCTTGAACGTCCACCCCAAGCGGACCGATCTGGCCAGCCTGGTGGAGACCAGCCTTGGTTCCGCCCAGGCCCTGGCGCAACGCTCCCACGTGGAGATCGCCGCCGACGTCCCCTCGCCGCTGTGGGCCTACGCGGATCCGCTCAGGATCGGACAGGTGCTGGACAACCTCGTGTCCAACGCCATCAAGTACTCGCCCGACGGCGGCAAGGTCAGCATCAGCGCGGACGCGGACCGGCAGTGGGTCCGGCTGAGCGTCACGGACACCGGGATGGGCATGTCCAGCGAGGACGCGGCGAGGGCTTTCAACCGGTTCTTCCGCGCCGAGACCGCCCGGAAGGCCGCCATCCCGGGGGCAGGTCTGGGTCTGTCAATCACCCGAATGATTGTGGAGCGGCACGGCGGGACGATCGCCTGCGAGAGCGGCGAGGGCCAAGGCAGCACGTTTACGGTGACGCTGCCGGCCGAGGGCCCACCCCCGGCGTTCTAGTCAGGGCTCGCGGAGGGCGCGGGTTTGTTCGGCGCGGGCCAGGAGTTCGCTGTCCGAGGGGTAGGCCACTTCCTCCAGCACCAACGGATGCGGGGCGGCCAGGACCGACTTGGCGTCCCGCTTCTGCAGCAGCAGCCGTTCGTGCAGCCAGCCCGGCTCCACAACGCCTTCACCCACGTACAGCGCGGAGCCGATGAGGGCGCGCACCATGTTGTGGCAGAACGCATCAGCCTGGACGGTGGCCACAATGACGCCGTCCTCGCCGCGCCTGAACTCAAACCGCTGGAGTTCCCGGATGGTGGTGGCACCTTCGCGCGGCTTGCAGAAAGACAGGAAGTTCTGCAGGCCCAGCAGCTGCGACGCGCCCTCGTTCAGCAGTCCCACGTCCAGCGGATTCCTGTGCCACAACGTGAAATACCGCTCCAACGGATCCCACAGGGCGGGCCCGTCTGCGATCCGGTAGCTGTAGCGGCGCCAGAGAGCCGAGAAGCGGGCGTCAAAGCCCACAGGTGCCAACGAGATGTCATGCACGTCCACGGCCCCGTGAAGATCGCCCAGGGCCCGGTTCAATGCCCCGCGGAGCCTGCGCAGCATGGCGACGGCGGGATCCAGTTCGTGCCCGCGCGGCAGGTTCTGCCACTCGTCTTCGGTGAGGTCCAGGTGGACCACCTGGCCGCGGGCGTGCACGCCGGCGTCGGTCCGTCCCGCCACGGTGACACGCACCGGACGGCGTACCAACAGGGCGATCGCCTCTTCCAGGACGCCCTGGATGGTACGCCGTCCCGGTTGCAGTGCCCACCCGCTGAACGGGCCGCCGTCGTACGAAAGGTCAAGCCGGATACGCAAAAACCCGCCGCCCCCTGGAACGGGGGCCGCGGGTTTTTGGTGGTTCACAGACCTAAGTCTATGCGAAGAGAATCAGCGAATTACTTCGCGTCCTTCTCTTCGGCGGCGGGAGCCTCGGGAGCTTCCTCAGCGGCGGGAGCCTCTTCGGTTGCAGCCTCTTCAGCCGGAGCCTCAGCAGCTTCGGTCTCCACGGCCTCAGCCTCGGGAGCTTCTTCTGCAACGGGTGCAGCAGCAGCTTCCTTCTTGTCGGCATCGCGCTTGGCAGCGGAGGTAGCCTCGGCTACGACGGCCTGCTTGGCGGAAACCGGCTCGAGGACCAGTTCGATGACAGCCATGGGAGCGTTGTCGCCCTTACGGTTGCCGATCTTGGTGATGCGGGTGTAGCCGCCATCGCGGTTCTCCACAGCCTGGGCGATGTCGGTGAACAGCTCGTGGACGATGCCCTTGTTGCTGATCAGGCCGAGAACGCGGCGGCGGGAAGCGAGGTCGCCACGCTTGGCGAAGGTCACCAGGCGCTCTGCGTACGGCTTCAGGCGCTTGGCCTTGGTCACCGTGGTGGTGATCCGCTTGTGCTCGAACAGGGATGCTGCCAGGTTCGCGAGCATGAGGCGCTCGTGAGCCGGGCCGCCTCCGAGGCGCGGACCCTTAGTGGGGGTAGGCATAATTGTTTCTCCTCATGTGGAAGCCGTGGGCGGCACACCGTGGTGCTGCCCTCCGGCCAAGGTCTGGTTTAGAGTTCGTCGTCGCCGAAGGCGGCGTCGTCCTCTTCGATTGCTGCGGCGCGTGCTGCGAGGTCAAAACCGGGAGGCGAGTCCTTGAGGGACAGGCCCAGTTCAACCAGCTTTGCCTTGACCTCGTCAATGGACTTTGCACCGAAGTTGCGGATGTCCATCAGGTCAGCCTCGGAGCGGGCAACGAGTTCACCCACGGTGTGGATGCCCTCACGCTTGAGGCAGTTGTAGGAACGGACGGTGAGGTCCAGATCCTCGATCGGCAGTGCCATGTCGGCTGCCAGGGCAGCGTCGGTGGGCGACGGGCCGATCTCGATACCTTCAGCTGCGGTGTTCAGCTCACGGGCCAGACCGAACAGTTCCACCAGGGTGGTGCCTGCGGAAGCGACGGCATCGCGCGGGGCGATGGCCTGCTTGGTCTCGACGTCGACAATCAGCTTGTCGAAGTCGGTGCGCTGCTCAACACGGGTTGCTTCCACGCGGAAAGTAACCTTCAGCACCGGCGAGTAGATGGAGTCGACCGGGATACGGCCGATCTCTGCATCGCCGGACTTGTTCTGAGCTGCCGAAACGTAGCCGCGGCCGCGCTCGATGGTCAGTTCGAGTTCGAACTTGCCCTTCGAGTTCAGCGTGGCGATGTGCAGATCCGGGTTGTGGAATTCGACGCCGGCCGGCGGAGCGATGTCCGCGGCGGTGACGACTCCGGGGCCCTGCTTGCGCAGGTAAGCCACGACGGGCTCGTCGTGCTCGGAGGAAACCGACAGGCTCTTGATGTTAAGGATGATCTCGGTGACATCTTCCTTGACACCCGGAACCGTGGTGAACTCGTGCAGCACACCATCGATCCGGATGCTGGTTACGGCAGCACCGGGGATGGAGGAGAGCAGGGTACGGCGGAGGGAGTTTCCGAGGGTGTAGCCGAAGCCCGGTTCCAGCGGTTCGATGATGAAACGCGAACGGTTTTCGGAGACTACCTCTTCGGAGAGGGTGGGGCGCTGTGCAATGAGCACTTAGGTTTCCTTTCGGCGAGCATCCGCTATATGACGCAACACAGGTGGTGGAAATTCGGTCTGAAGACTTAACGCGCTGGGCTTGCCCGGACCATCGCTGGTCCGGGCAAGCTCCTGCTGCGGAAAAGAATTAGACGCGGCGGCGCTTCGGCGGGCGGCAGCCGTTGTGGGCTGCGGGGGTGACGTCCTGGATGGAGCCAACCTCGAGGCCTGCGGCCTGCAGCGAACGGATTGCCGTCTCGCGACCGGAACCCGGTCCCTTGACGAAAACGTCTACCTTGCGCATGCCGTGCTCCTGCGCACGCTTGGCAGCGGCTTCGGCAGCCATCTGTGCAGCGAACGGGGTGGACTTGCGCGAGCCCTTGAAGCCAACCTCACCGGAGGAAGCCCAGGAAATAACAGCGCCGTTCGGATCCGTGATGGAAACGATGGTGTTGTTAAAGGTGCTCTTGATGTGCGCCTGGCCAAGCGCGATATTCTTCTTGTCCTTCTTACGCGGCTTGCGAACCGCGCCACGAGTCTTCGGGGGCATTTTTTCTCCTACAGAAAGTTATTGGGGAAAGTCCGTAAATCCCGAGCGGGGATTTTAACGGGCCTTCTTCTTGCCGGCGACGGTACGCTTCGGGCCCTTGCGGGTACGTGCGTTGGTCTTCGTACGCTGACCGCGTACGGGCAGGCCCTTGCGGTGGCGCAGGCCTTCGTAGCTGCCGATTTCAACCTTGCGGCGAATATCTGCTGCTACTTCGCGGCGAAGGTCACCCTCAACCTTGTAGTTGCCTTCAATGTAGTCACGCAGCTCAACCAGCTGGGCGTCAGTCAGGTCCTTGACGCGAACGTCAGCGCTGATGCCCGTGGCAGCCAGGGTTTCGTGTGCACGGGTCTTGCCCACGCCGTAGATGTAAGTAAGCGCAATTTCCAGCCGCTTTTCGCGGGGAATGTCTACGCCAGCGAGACGAGCCATAGTGGCAGTACTCCTTGATAAACCGGAGGTCGTAGGCAGTACACCCGCATGTTCCATGCGGCCCCAGCCTCCGACCGGGGGTTAGCTGTCCGGACTCTTTCGAGCTCAATGTTCCAGATCAGCTTGTGCTGCCTTTATTTACTTGCGTGGGTTAGCAACCCAGGATTTCCTTCAGGGAAGGAAATTAGCCCTGGCGCTGCTTGTGGCGCGGGTTCTCGCAGATCACCATGACCCGGCCATTACGGCGGATCACTTTGCACTTTTCGCAGATCTGCTTGACGCTCGGCTTGACCTTCATGGCGTTCCTTTGCGTGTAGCAGTGTGGTCAACTGGAGCAGCGGTCAGCTTGTGCTGAAGCCGCCCAGCAATTTACTTGTAGCGGTAGACGATACGACCACGGGTGAGGTCGTACGGGCTCAGCTCCACCACTACGCGGTCCTCGGGGAGGATTCGGATGTAGTGCTGACGCATCTTTCCAGAGATGTGTGCCAGAACGATGTGCTTGTTGGTGAGCTCAACGCGAAACATCGCGTTAGGCAGCGCCTCGGTCACAACGCCTTCGATCTCAATGACCCCGTCCTTCTTGGCCATACCCTCCGCTAACTGTTGTTGCCGCAGTCCCGCCGGAATGCACCGGGCATGACCACGAACGTTTTTGTTGGATCGATTGCCGCCTCCAGGCCCAAAAGGGCGTGGCAGTCCAGACAACCAACAAACAACACTACCCTGTTGGCCGGTAAAAGTTAAATCGGCCATAGTAGCCTACGCCGGGCGGTACGCACCATATTCACCTGCTGGAGTGCTGACGCCTGCAGCGCTGGCCACGCCGTCCAGGATGGCCAGGCGGACGACGTCGGCCGCCGCACTCTGCAGCGTAATAAGGCTGACCTGCCGGGCAGCTTCGTCCGAGCGGTCCAGTGCCACGGCACCGGTTGCCAGGCAAAAAACGGTGTCCCCGTCGGCGAGGGTGTGGCTGGGATTCAAGGCACGGGCAATCCCCGCGTGCGAGGCAGCCGCCGTGCGCTTGCACTCGGCCGCATCCAGGACGGCGTTCGTGGCCACCACGGCAAGGGTGGTGTTCGTCGTGGTCGCTGCTTTGATTGGCGTTGGAAAGCCAGGTTTGGTCTGGTCGAACGGGAGCCCGAGTGCGTTGACTATGGCCAGCGCGCCGACCACTACCCCGTTCTCCAGCGTGACCGACGCCGTGCCAACTCCCCCTTTGTATTGCCCCCTGCCAATAAGTGCCCCGGTTCCGGCACCCACGTTGCCGCGTTCGACGACGTGCCCTTCCTTCTGTGCTGCCGCGGCGGCCGTTGCCGCGTAGCCCATGTCCGGCGTCGGCCGTGCCTTGAAGTCGCCGCCCCTGCCAAGGTCGAAGATCGCGGCAGCGGGGACGATGGGCACGACGCCCCCGGGAACGGCGAACCCCCGCCCATTCTCCTCGCACCAGCGCTGGGCACCGGCCGCGGACGCCAGCCCGTAGGCGCTGCCGCCGGTCAGCACCACGGCGTCCACCGCCCTGACCAGGGTGGTGGGGTCAAGGGCGTCCGTTTCATGTGTGGCAGGGCCGCCGCCCTGGACCTCCACCGAACCCACGCAGCCCGGCGGCGGCAGGACCACGGTGACGCCGGTCAGCCAGCCCCCGCTGTCCTTGTGGACCTGGCCTACCCGGATGCCCGGCACGTCGGTGATGGTTCCCATTCCCCTATTCTCCCCTCTGTGAGCGCGCCCCTGCCGCATCGCGGGACTTTGTGCGAGACTGCATTCAACACAGCGTTAACGGGCGACGAAGCCTTGGATAACAGTCCCCTGACAAGGGCATATGCGGGTTTCAGCCCCCTGACGGTCTGGTGTAGTAGTCCCTAGATCAAGCCAGGGCCGGCCACGAGCAGGCTCCCAACCCGGGAGAGACACGCATGACCCGTCAACTCGCCCCCCACCCCGCCGCCAAACCCAAGAGGCCTCCGGGGCGGTCCGCGAAAATCCCTAAGCGCCGGTGGACTGCACGGACCCGCAGGGACTTCTTTGTCTTCCTGGCCATGGCGCTGCCCAACCTGGTGCTGATCGCCGTCTTCACCTACCGGCCGCTGTTCAGCAATATCTATTACTCCACCCTCGACTGGACCCTTGGCTCCCCCACGGCCACCGTGGTTGGCCTCAGCAACTACGTCACCTTCTTCACCAGCAATGATGCGCCGAAAGTCCTGGGGACCACGGCTGTGTTCACCGTGGTCACGGTGGGCGGCTCCATGGTGCTGGGCCTGCTGGTGGCGCTGGCACTGAACGCGAAGGTCCGCGGCACCACCTTCGCCCGTTCGGCCGTCTTTGCCCCGTACGTACTCTCCGGCGTCGGCGTGGGCCTGGTGTGGCTGTTCATCTTCGACCCCGGCTACGGCGTCCTGGCCTGGCTGCTGCGCGGCATCGGGCAGCAGAGCCCGCAGTGGATCAACGACCCCCAACTCTCGCTGGTCATGGTGATCCTGGTCTACGTCTGGAAAAACCTGGGCTACTGCGCCGTGGTGTACCTTGCGGGGCTCCAGTCCCTCCCGGCGGATGTCATGGAAGCCGCGTCCCTGGACGGCGCCAACGGATTCCGCCGCTTTGTCAGCATCTCGCTGCCGCTGCTGTCCCCCACCACGTTTTTCCTCCTGATCACCACCATGCTCAGCTCGCTGCAGGCCTTCGACCTCATCCGGATCATGACGCCGCTGGGCACCGGCACCAGCACCCTGATCTACGAGGCCTACCTGCAGGCCTTCGGGGCGTACAACAGGGCCGGCTACTCGGCAGCCATTTCCGTGGTCCTGTTCGCAATCCTCCTGGTGATCACCGTGCTGCAGCTGCGGTTCGTGGAACGAAAGGTGCATTACTCGTGACTTCCCTTTCCCCGGTCAGCCCCGACCCCGCAGCTCCCGCCATTGCCGGACCGGAGCCAAGCCTCCACCGTGACCGGCCGTTCTCCCGCCGCAACCTCATCCGGACCGTGGTGGCCGGCTACCTGCCGCTGCTCGTGGCCACCCTGGTGGTGTTCCTGCCCCTCCTGTGGATGGTCCTGAGCTCCTTCAAGACGTCCGGCGAGATCGTCACCACGGACCTGAAGATCCTCCCTGAAAGCCTGGACCTGCAGAACTACCGGACCGCCATGACCACGGTGCCGTTTGGGCAGTTCTTCCTGAACAGCACCATCGTTACCCTGGCCGGGGCCACCATCAAGGTGCTGCTGGCGATCCTGACGGCCTATGCCCTGGTGTTTGTCCGCTTCCCGTTCCGGAACTTCATCTTCCTGCTGATCCTGGTGGCCCTCATGGTGCCGCCGCAGGTGTCCATCCTGCCCAACTTCATCCTGATCGCCGGCATCGGCGGGAAGAACACGCTGTGGGGCATCATCCTCCCCGGCCTTGGCACCGCGTTCGGAACGTTCCTGCTCCGCCAGCACTTCCGCACGCTTCCCGCCTCCATCCTGGAATCGGCCGAGGTGGACGGTGCCGGCCACTGGCGCCGGCTCTGGCAGATCGTGGTTCCCGTCTCGGTCCCGTCCATCGCCACCGTGGCGCTGGTGACGATCGTGACCGAATGGAATGACTACATCTGGCCCCTCATCATCACGGACCGCCCCGAAACCATGACCCTGCCCGTGGGTCTCACCCTGCTGCAGAACAACGAAAGCAACGCCGCCGGCTGGGGCGTCCTCATGGCCGGGGCGGTCCTGGTCATCGTTCCCATCCTGATCATTTTCGCGGCCCTCCAGCGCTACATCGTTGCGGGCCTCACCCAGGGCAGCGTAACCGGCTAAGCTGCCGGCCGCCGTCGTACCTTCCAACCTTTACCAAGGCAACAACCGAAAGGAACCGTCATGACACTGCACCTTGACCGGAGGCATTTCCTGGGCCTGGCAGGGGTATCCGCCTCTGCAGCTGCCCTGGCCGCATGCGGCGGACCATCAACAACCGGCGGCGGCCAGGCTACCTCCCAGGCAGCCGAGATCGACTTCAACGGCGTGAAGCCCGCCGCCAAGATCGACTTCTGGTCCAGCCACCCTGGCCAGTCCCAGGAGGTGGAGAAGAGCCTGATCGACAAATTCCACGCCAAGAACCCGGACATCACCGTCAACCTGGTCACCGCAGGTGCCAACTACGAGGAAATTGCCCAGAAGTTCCAGACCGCCCAGGCCGCTAAGTCGGGCCTGCCGGGCGTGGTGGTCCTGTCCGACGTCTGGTGGTTCCGCTACTACACCAACGGCAGCATCATTCCGGTTGACGGCCTTATCAAGCAGCTGGACATGAAGATGGACGACTTCCAGCAGTCGCTGGTCAATGACTACAAATACGACGGCAAGCAGTGGGCACTGCCCTACGGCCGGTCAACGCCGCTGTTCTACTACAACAAGGACCACTTTGCGGCGGCTGGAATTCCCGACCGTGCCCCGAAGACCTGGGACGAGTTCAGTCAGTGGGCACCCAAGCTGAAGGCAAGCTCGGGCGCGCAGTACGCCTACATCTACCCCGCCCTCGCCGGGTACGCGGGCTGGACGCTGCAGAACATGCTGTGGGGCTGGGGCGGCGGCTGGTCCAAGGAATGGAACATCACGTGCGACTCCACCGATTCCGTGGCGGCCCTGCAGTGGGCGCAGGACTCCATCTACAAGGACAAGTGGGCCGGTGTTTCGTCCAAGGAAGCGGCGGATGACTTCTCGGCCGGGCTGACCTCCACCACCATTTCGTCCACCGGTTCGCTGCTGGGGATCCTGAAGTCGGCCAAGTTCAACGTTGGTGTTGGCTTCCTGCCGGGCGGTCCCAAATCCCAGTCGAACGTGTGCCCCACGGGCGGCGCCGGGCTGGGCATCCCCAGCGGGATCACCAAGGAGGAACAGCTGGCCGCCGGCAAGTTCCTGGACTTCGTCACCCAGCCGGAGAGCACGGCGGAGTTCTCGGCAGCCACCGGCTACATGCCCACACGCAAGTCCGCGGACATGGCGGCCGTCCTGGCCAAGACGCCACAGATCAAGACCGCCATGGACCAGCTGGCGGTGACCAAAGTCCAGGACAACGCCCGGGTGTTCCTGCCGGGCGCCGACCAGGAAATGGCCAAGGCCGCCGCCAAGATCCTCACCCAGCAGGGCGACGTCAAGTCCACCATGACGGACCTCAAGAACACCCTGCAGAGCATCTACGACCGCGACGTGAAGCCGAAGCTGAAGTCCTAGCACCTGAGCGACGCGCAAAAGCCCTGGCGACACCCATATACGGGTATCGCCAGGGCTTTTGCGTGTCGTGCCTGAAGGCGCGCGTCGCTTACGGAATCGGCGCGTCGCCTATGGGATCGGCACGGGGGTGACGCCGAGGGGCAACAGGTGCTCCGCGCCGCCGTCGGGAGCTGAAAGCACCCAGATGCCTTTTTCGTGCACGGCCACGGAGTGCTCCCACTGGCAGGAACGCTTGGCGTCGGTGGTTACCACCGTCCAGTCGTCATCCAGGACTGCCGTGTCAATGCTGCCGCGGACCAGCATGGGCTCGATGGCCAGGCACAGGCCCGGTTTGATCTTGGGCCCGCGGTGGTTGGTGCGGTAGTTCAGGACGTCCGGTGCCATGTGCATCTCGGAGCCGATGCCGTGGCCCACGTAGTCCTCCAGGATGCCAAGCGGTTTGCCCGGCACAGATGAAACGTAGTCGTCGATGGCGGCTCCGATGTCCCCCACATGCGTGCCGGTTGCCAGTGCCGCGATCCCCCGCCACATCGCTGCATGGGTGACGTCGGACAGCCGCTGGTCCTCGGGGTCCGCGTTTCCCACGATCACCGTGCGGGCGGAGTCCGAATGCCAGCCGTTGACAATCGCGCCGCCGTCGATGGAGATGATGTCGCCGTCCTGCAGGACGCGGCTGCCGGGGATGCCGTGCACCACTTCCTCATTGACGGACGTGCAGATGGTAGCGGGGAAGCCGTGGTAGCCCAGGAAGTTGGACTTGGCCCCTGCCTCGTTGAGGACTGCGGCGAAGACGTCATCCAGGTGCTTGGTGGTGACCCCCGGCACCGCGGCGGCAACGGCGGCATCCAGTGCACGGCTGAGGACCAGGCCGGCCTCATGCATGGTGCGCATCTGGGCGTTGTTCTTGAATTCGATGCGGGGCTGGCCGAAGGCCATGGTGTGTCCTTTCAAATGGCTGAGGCTCCTCCCGGATGCCGGGAGGAGCCTCGATAAACCGGGCGCCTGGGGTCAGGCTGCCTGTGCGGCCTTGATGGCCTGCATGACGCGGTTGGTGACTTCGTCGATGGGACCGATCCCGTCAACCTGGGTGAGGATGCCGCGCTCGGCGTACTTTGCCACCACGGCTTCGGTCTGCTCGTGGTACAGGTCAAGGCGGTGGCGGATGACGGCTTCGTTGTCGTCGCTCCGGCCCGTTTCCTTGGCCCGGCCCAGGAGGCGGTGGACCAGTTCCTCGTCATCGGCGGTCAGCTGCAGGACCACGTCGAGCTTCTCGTCGCCGTCGGCGAGGATCTCGTCCAGGTAGTCCACCTGCGCGGTGGTGCGCGGGTAGCCGTCAAGCAGGAAGCCGTTCTCGACGTCGGACTCGCCCAGGCGGTCGCGGACCATCTTGTTGGTCACGCTGTCCGGAACAAAGTCACCGTTGTCCATGTACTTCTTGGCCTCGATGCCCAGAGGGGTTTCACCCTTCACGTTGGCCCGGAAGATGTCACCGGTGGAGATGGCCACAACGCCGAGGCGTTCTGAGATCCGCTCCGCCTGCGTTCCTTTTCCGGAACCGGGAGGTCCAATAATCAGCATTCTCGTCATCGCAAAAGCCCTTCGTAGTGACGTTGTTGTAGCTGCGCATCAATTTGCTTTACGGTCTCCAACCCAACGCCCACCATGATCAGGATCGAGGTGCCACCGAACGGGAAGTTCTGGTTTGCGTTGATCAGTACCAGTGCAACCAACGGGATCAGCGCCACGAAGCCCAGGTAGAGGGCGCCGGGCAGGGTGATCCGAGAGAGCACGTACTGCAGGTAATCAGCGGTCGGCCTGCCGGCGCGGATACCTGGGATGAAGCCGCCGTACTTCTTCATGTTGTCTGAGACTTCTTCAGGGTTGAAGGTAATCGCGACGTAGAAGTAGGTGAAGAACACGATCAGGACGAAGTAAACCGCCATATAGATCGGGTGGTCACCGCGGGTGAGGTTGTTGTTGATCCATTCAACCCACGGTTGCATCGACTCGCCGTTCCGGGGCTGGTTGAACTGTGCGATCAGCCCGGGAATGTAGAGCATGGAGGAAGCGAAGATCACCGGAATGACACCGGCCATGTTCACCTTGATGGGAATGTAGGTGCTGGTGCCGCCCACGGTGCGCCGGCCGATCATACGTTTGGCGTACTGGACCGGAACGCGCCGCTGGGACTGTTCCACGAAGACCACCAGCGCGACGGTGAGCAGGCCAACGGCCAGGACAATGAAGAAGGTCCCGGGGCCCTGCGAGGTCCAGATGGCACCCAGCGAGGTGGGGAACTGCGCAGCGATGGACGTGAAGATGAGCAGCGACATGCCGTTGCCCACGCCCTTCTCGGTGACGAGCTCACCCATCCACATGATCAGGCCGGTGCCGGCCGTCAGCGTGATGATGATCAGGATGGTGGTGATGATGCTGTTGTCCGGGATCACCGGCAGCTGGCAGCCGGGAAGCAGCTGCCCGGAGCGGGCCAGGGACACCAGCGTGGTGGCGTTGAGCAGGCCCAGCGCGATGGTGAGGTAGCGGGTGTACTGGGTCAGCTTGGACTGTCCCGACGCGCCCTCGTCGTAAAGCTGCTGGAACCGGGGAATGACCACCCGGAGCAGCTGGACGATGATGCTGGCCGTGATGTAGGGCATGATGCCCAGGGCGAAGATGGACACCTGGAGCAGCGCACCGCCGCTGAAGAGGTTAACGAGCTGGTACAGCCCGCCGGCGGTCTGACCGTTCTGCAAGCATTGCTGGACATTCTGGTAGTTCACACCTGGCGAGGGAATGAAAGCACCCAAGCGGAATATGGTGATGATTCCCAGCGTGAACAACAACTTGCGTCGCAGATCAGGCGTGCGAAAGGCCCGGCCAAATGCGCTAAGCAAGCGTCCTCCTGTGGTGTCAATAAGAGTGGGGGTGCGGAACTTGATAAATCCCGACAACCGAGTCTAACGGTTGAATGTGCCGTGCGAACAATCCGCGCCAGCGCGCATGCGCCGGATGGCAGGAAAATATCGCCCGGCGGATGTGAAAAACTCCCGGTATCCGGGGCCGAAGCCCGCGGATACCGGGAGTTCAACAGCTGGCGCCGTCCCTTAGAGGGCGGTGGTGCTTCCGCCTGCTGCAGCAATCTTTTCAGCGGCACTGGCCGAGAATGCGTGGGCGGTGACGTCAACCTTGACGGTGATGTCGCCGGTGCCCAGCACCTTGACGGGCTGGTTCTTGCGAACTGCGCCCTTTTCGACCAGGTTCTCCACGGTGACTGCGCCACCTTCCGGGAACAGCTCGTTGAGCTTGTCCAGGTTTACAACCTGGAACTCAACCCGGAACGGGTTCTTGAAGCCACGCAGCTTCGGCAGGCGCATGTGCAGCGGCAACTGGCCGCCGGCAAAGCCAGCCTTCACCTGGTAGCGAGCAGCCGTACCCTTGGTACCACGGCCGGCAGTCTTACCCTTGGATGCCTCACCACGACCAACACGGGTCTTGGCGGTCTTGGCACCCGGCGCGGGACGCAGGTGGTGAACCTTCAGGGCGTTCTGCTTCTCAGCAGCCTGTGCCTTATCAGCAGTGTTCTCTGCCATTTACTTCGCCTCCTCTACCTTTACCAGGTGCGGAACCGTGTTGAGCATTCCAACGGTCACGGCATCGGCGGTGCGGACAACGGTGTGTCCGATCCGCTTCAGGCCGAGGGACCGAAGGGTGTCGCGCTGGTTCTGCTTGCCGCCAATGGCGGACTTGATCTGAGTGATCTCCAACTGAGCGTCGGAGGGGACCAGGTTCTTAGCCATGACTAAACACCTGCCTTAGGGGCGAGGAGGGCCTTCACCAGTGCCGCCGGAGCGATCTCGTCGAGGGGCAGGCCGCGGCGTGCTGCCACTGCTGCCGGCTCTTCGAGGCGCTTCAGGGCATCAACAGTCGCGTGAACGATGTTGATGGCGTTGGAGGAACCGAGCGACTTGGAGAGGATGTCATGGATACCCACGCACTCCAGTACTGCACGGACCGGACCACCGGCGATAACACCGGTACCGGCGGAGGCCGGACGCAGCATTACAACGCCTGCAGCGGCTTCACCCTGAACGCGGTGCGGGATGGTGCTGCCTACGCGGGGAACGCGGAAGAAGGACTTCTTGGCCTCTTCAACGCCCTTGGCGATAGCAGCGGGAACTTCCTTGGCCTTGCCGTAGCCCACGCCGACCATGCCGTTACCGTCACCAACGACGACGAGTGCGGTGAAGCTGAAGCGACGACCACCCTTGACGACCTTGGAAACGCGGTTGATGGTGACAACGCGCTCTACGAACTGGTTCTTCTCGGCTTCACGGCCACCGTCGCGGCCGCCACGGCCACCGCGGTCGCCGCGGCCCTGGCCGCGGTCGCCACGCTCGCCGCGACGGGCGCCACCACGGCGGTCCTCGGCAGCGGGGGCAGTGGTCTCAGCAGCTGCGGCTTCGGGCGCCTTCTGATCTGCAGACACAGTGTCCTTTTCCTTGTTTGCTTCGGTCACAGTGACAGCCCACCTTCGCGTGCACCGTCAGCGACGGCGGCAATGCGGCCGTGGTACTTGTTACCACCACGGTCGAACACGACAGCCTCGACGCCGGCAGCCTTGGCACGTTCGGCAACGAGCTCGCCGACGCGCTTGGCCTTGGCAGTCTTGTCACCGTCGAATGCACGGAGGTCAGCTTCCAGGGTGGACGCGCTTGCTACGGTCTGGCCAATGCTGTCATCGACAACCTGGACAAATACGTGGCGTGCGGAGCGGTTGACCACCAGGCGGGGGCGGGCAGCCGTACCGGCAATGCGCTTGCGGATACGAAGCTGGCGGCGGCTGCGGGCAGCAGCCTTGCTCTTGTTCGTACGCTTCTTGTTAATGGAGATGGCCATGGTTACTTACCAGCCTTTCCGACCTTGCGGCGGATGACTTCGCCGGCGTAACGGATGCCCTTGCCCTTGTAGGGGTCCGGCTTCCGCAGCTTACGAATGTTGGCAGCAACTTCGCCGACCTGCTGCTTATTGATACCTGAGACAGAGAGCTTGGTCGGTCCCTCTACTGCAAAGGTGATGCCGGCCGGAGCGGAAACGCTGACCGGGTGGCTGTAGCCGAGAGCGAACTCAAGGTCAGATCCCTTGGCCTGAACGCGGTAACCGGTACCGACGATTTCAAGCTTCTTCTCGTAGCCTGCGGTGACGCCCTGGATCATGTTGGCGATCAGGGTGCGGGTCAGGCCGTGGAGCGAACGGGAGGCGCGCTCGTCGTTCGGGCGGCTGACGGTCAGGGTGTTCTCGTCCAGGGCAACCTCGATGGGGCTGGCCACAGTGTGGGTCAGCTCCCCCTTGGAACCCTTGACGCTGACGACAGAGCCGTCAACCTTGACCTCAACGCCGGCAGGAACGGTGATGGGGAGACGTCCAATACGTGACATTATTCTCTTCCTTTCCCGTTACCAGACGTACGCGAGGACTTCGCCGCCCACGCCCTTCTTGCCGGCCTGCTTGTCAGTCAGGAGGCCGGAAGAGGTGGACAGGATTGCGATTCCCAGGCCACCGAGCACGTGAGGCAGGTTGGTGGACTTCGCGTAAACGCGGAGACCCGGCTTGGAGATGCGGCGTACACCGGCGATGGAACGCTCGCGGTTCGGACCGAACTTGAGTTCGAGGGTCAGCTTCTTGCCAACCTCAGCGTCCTCTTCCTTCCAGCCGGCGATGAAACCTTCGGCCTTGAGGATGTCGGCAACGCGTGCCTTGAGCTTGCTGTAAGGCATAGACACGGAGTCGTGGTATGCCGAGTTTGCGTTACGCAGGCGCGTAAGCATATCTGCGACAGGATCTGTCATTGTCATGTGGGCTCATGCCCTTCCTCGTAACGGTTTCCGCCGTTCCCTCCTTGATGGAGCGGAGCGGCCGGACCTTTTACGTAGTTAATTAAGCTTCGGTTTTGAACGGGAAACCAAGCGCCTTGAGCAGCGCGCGGCCTTCGTCATCGGTCTTGGCGGTGGTCACAACCGTGATGTCCATACCGCGGACGCGGTCGATCTTGTCCTGGTCGATTTCGTGGAACATAACCTGCTCGGTCAGACCGAAGGTGTAGTTGCCGTTGCCATCGAACTGCTTGCCGCTGAGGCCGCGGAAGTCGCGGATACGGGGCAGGGCCAGGGTGACCAGGCGGTCCACGAATTCCCACATGCGGTCGCCACGCAGGGTTGCGTGTGCACCGATGGGCATGCCTTCGCGCAGCTTGAACTGTGCGATCGACTTGCGGGCCTTGGTAACCTGCGGCTTCTGGCCGGTGATCTGGGTGAGGTCGCGGACAGCGCCGTCGATCAGCTTGGAGTCCTTGGCGGCATCTCCAACACCCATGTTCACAACAACCTTCACCAGGCGGGGTACCTGGTTCACGTTCTCGTACTTGAATTCATCCTGGAGCGTTGCCTTGATGGATTCGGCGTACTTGGTCTTCAGACGAGGAACGATCTTCGTTGCCGGAGTCTCGAGAGTCTCAGTCATTAGATGTCCTTCCCGGAGCTCTTGGACACGCGGATGCGGACGGTCTTCTTGACACCGTTCTTCTCCACCGTGTCGAGGCGGAAGCCCACGCGGGTCGGCTTCTTGGTCGACGGGTCAACCAGGGCCACGTTGGAAATGTGGATCGGGGCCTCTACGACCTCGATGCCACCGGTCTTGGTGCCGCGCTGCGACTGTCCAACCCGGGTGTGCTTGGTGACGCGGTTGATACCCTCAACCAGCACGCGGTTGGTGTCGGTGAATACGCGCAGAACCTTGCCCTGCTTGCCGCGGTCGCCGCCGCGCTCAGCCTTGGCGCCAGTGATGACCTGAACCAGGTCACCCTTCTTGATCTTTGCAGCCATGGACTAGAGCACCTCCGGAGCCAGAGAAACGATCTTCATGAACTTCTTGTCACGCAGTTCACGACCAACCGGTCCGAAGATACGGGTACCGCGGGGGTCACCGTCGTTCTTCAGGATCACAGCTGCGTTCTCGTCAAACTTGATGTAGGAACCATCCGCACGGCGGCGTTCCTTCTTGGTACGGACGATGACGGCCTTGACCACATCGCCCTTCTTTACGTTGCCGCCCGGGATTGCATCCTTGACGGTGGCGACAATGACGTCACCGATGCCTGCGTAGCGACGGCCGGATCCACCGAGAACGCGAATGGTAAGGATTTCCTTAGCACCCGTGTTGTCGGCGACCTTGAGTCGCGACTCCTGCTGAATCACTATTTACTCCTTGCGTCGCGCCGGTTCTCAGGTCGTGATCTTGCTACGGAATGAGCCTTGCGGAACGGTTGATCGGGGTGTCTCTTGACCTGCCTGGATTTTGCCAGACCAGGCCTAAACGCCCGTGCCAGAAGCAGTTGCTCCCATCCGGTCCGGGACGGATCCCGGGCGCACAGGGCACTATGCTGTGGCACGCTTGTTTACGAGGTTGATGACGGCGCGCGAAAGGCGCCATACAAACTCAATATCCTAGCACGTTTTCCGCCGGTCCCCATATCACCACCGCCCACCACCCCGCAAGACGGACGACGGCGTCACGCAGGGCAGCCTTTCGGCCCACCAAAGGTGCCACTCCCCCGCCAGTCCAGGCGCCGCCGTCGTCCGGCAGTCCACTACGCCCCATCACTACCTGCAGGAAATCCTCCAACGCGCCATCACCTCCCGCTGGTACGTTTCGGCAAGTGATGTGGCGTTTCCGAAAAGCGTGCAGGAACTGATGGGGCGTTTCGGGAAAAGATGCAGGAAGTGATGGGGCGTCTGTGTGGGACGGACGGCCACGCCCGCTGCCCGTTAAACGAGGAAGCCCCCGCTCCCGGGAGGGAGCAGGGGCAACAGCTAAGCAGCAGGTGCTACTTGGCCTTCTCGAGGATTTCCACGAGCCGCCAGTTCTTGGTGGCGGACAGCGGACGGGTCTCGGCGATGACTACGAGGTCGCCGATGCCGGCGGTGTTCTCTTCGTCGTGTGCCTTGACCTTGGAAGTGCGGCGGATGACCTTGCCGTACAGTGCGTGCTTCACGCGGTCTTCAACCTCGACGACGATGGTCTTTTCCATCTTGTCAGAGACCACGTAGCCGCGACGGGTCTTGCGGTAACCGCGCTGCCCAGCCTTGGCTGCGGTAGCAGTTTCGGTCACGTTCTGGTCCTTTTCACTCACTTGGCGTCCTCCTCGGTCTCAGCCTTTTCAGCCTTGTCGGCCTTCTTGGTTGAAGCCTTCTTGGACTTCTTCTCTTCCTTGGCTTCCACAACCGGTGCGGCAACCTCGGCACGAATGCCCAGCTCGCGTTCGCGGAGAACGGTGTAGATGCGGGCGATGTCCTTCTTTACCGCGCGCAGGCGACCGTGGTTCTCCAGCTGTCCGGTGGCGGACTGGAAACGCAGGTTGAACAGCTCTTCCTTGGCCTTGCGGAGTTCTTCAACGAGACGCTCGTTGTCGAAACCGTCCAGCTGTGCGGGAGCCAGATCCTTGGATCCTACTGCCATTTCTATTCACCACCCTCGCGACGCACAATGCGTGCCTTCAACGGCAGCTTGTGGATTGCCAGGCGCAGGGCCTCGCGAGCTACCTCTTCATTGACACCGGAGAGTTCGAACAGAACCCGGCCCGGCTTGACGTTGGCGACCCACCATTCCGGTGAACCCTTACCGGAACCCATGCGGGTTTCGGCCGGCTTCTTGGTCAGGGGACGGTCCGGGTAGATGTTGATCCAGACCTTACCGCCACGCTTGATGTGGCGGGTCATCGCGATACGAGCGGACTCGATCTGACGGTTGGTGACGTATGCCGGGCTCAGGGCCTGGATGCCGTACTCACCGAAGGAGACCTGGGTACCGCCCGTAGCAGCGCCGGAACGACCCGGGTGGTGCTGCTTACGGTGCTTTACTCGACGTGGGATAAGCATTTAAGCCTGTCCTCCTTCTGCAGCAGCAGGTGCTGCTTCAACTGCCGGTGCTTCGGCAGCAGGAGCTGCGTCAGCGGCCGGGCGGTCGGTGCGACGGCGGCGGTCACCACGGTCAGCGCCACCCGGGCGGCCGGGACGGTCGCCACGGTTACCGCGGGACGGAGCTGCAGCAGCCTGTGCTGCCAGTTCCTTGGCGGTGACGTCACCCTTGTAGATCCAGACCTTCACGCCGATACGGCCGAAGGTGGTCTTGGCTTCGTAGAAGCCGTAGTCGATGTTCGCGCGGAGGGTGTGCAGGGGCACACGGCCTTCGCGGTAGAACTCCGAGCGGGACATTTCAGCGCCACCCAGGCGGCCCGAGCAGGCGATACGGATGCCCTTGGCACCTGCACGCTGAGCGGACTGCATGGCCTTCTTCATCGCACGGCGGAATGCCACGCGGGAAGTCAGCTGCTCTGCAACGCCCTGGGCAACAAGCTGGGCTTCCATCTCGGGGTTCTTGACCTCGAGGATGTTCAGCTGGACCTGCTTGCCGGTGAGCTTTTCGAGCTCGCCGCGGATGCGGTCTGCTTCTGCTCCACGGCGGCCGATGACGATGCCGGGACGTGCCGTGTGGATGTCCACGCGGACACGGTCACGGGTGCGCTCGATCTCGACCTTGGCGATGCCGGCGCGCTCCATGCCCGTGGACATGAGCTGGCGGATGCGGATGTCTTCGCGGACGAAGTCCTTGTACCGCTGGCCTGCCTTGGTGCTGTCAGCGAACCAGTGCGATACGTGATCGGTGGTGATGCCGAGTCGGAACCCGTGCGGGTTTACTTTCTGTCCCACTTAGCGAGCCTCCTCTTTCTCCGGGGTAGCGACTACCACGGTGATGTGGCTGGTGCGCTTCTTGATCTGAAATGCACGACCCTGGGCACGCGGCTGGAACCGCTTCATGGTCGGGCCTTCATCAACAAACGCTTCGCTGATGATGAGGTCGCCTTCGTCAAACGCCACGCCGTCGCGGTCCGCGAGGACCCGGGCGTTGGAGATTGCCGACTGAACTACCTTGAATACCGGCTCCGAAGCTGCCTGGGGGGCAAACTTCAGAATTGCCAGAGCCTCATTCGCTTGCAATCCACGAACAAGGTTGACGACGCGCCGGGCCTTCATAGGCGTTACGCGGATGTGGCGCGCAATTGCCTTGGCTTCCATTGCTTTCCTTCTCTCGTCTTTGACGTAAACGCAGGCGCCTAGCGGCGCTTGCCCTTACGGTCGTCCTTGACATGGCCGCGGAATGTCCGCGTGGGAGCGAATTCGCCGAGCTTGTGCCCGACCATCGACTCAGTGACAAACACCGGGATGTGCTTGCGTCCGTCGTGTACGGCGATCGTGTGTCCGAGCATGTCGGGGATGATCATCGAACGGCGGGACCAGGTCTTGATGACGTTCTTGGTGCCCTTTTCGTTTTCCCTGGCTACCTTCACAAAGAGGTGCTGGTCGACGAAAGGACCTTTTTTCAGGCTGCGTGGCATGTGTCCAGGCTCCTATCGCTTGTTCTTGCCAGTACGACGGCGACGCACAATAAGCTTGTCGCTCTCTTTGTTGGGGCGGCGGGTGCGGCCTTCACGCTTACCGTTCGGGTTGACGGGGTTACGTCCACCGGACGTCTTACCCTCGCCACCACCGTGCGGGTGGTCAACCGGGTTCATGGCAACACCACGGACGGTCGGGCGGACGCCCTTCCACCGCATACGGCCGGCCTTGCCCCAGTTGATGTTCGACTGCTCGGCGTTGCCCACCTCGCCGACGGTTGCGCGGCAGCGCACGTCAACGTTGCGGATTTCACCGGAAGGCAGGCGCAGCTGGGCGAAGCGGCCTTCCTTGGCAACAAGCTGGATGGATGCGCCGGCGGAGCGGCCCATCTTGGCGCCGCCACCCGGACGCAGTTCCACTGCGTGGATAACGGTACCCACCGGGATGTTGAGCAGGGGCAGGTTGTTACCGGGCTTGATGTCAGCACCGGCACCTGCCTCGACAACGTCACCCTGGGAGAGCTTGTTGGGAGCGATGATGTAACGCTTGGTGCCATCAACGTAGTGCAGGAGGGCGATGCGAGCCGTGCGGTTCGGATCGTACTCGATTTCGGCAACGCGGGCGTTGACGCCGTCCTTGTCGTGGCGACGGAAGTCGATCAGACGGTACTGGCGCTTGTGCCCACCACCCTTGTGACGGGTGGTGATCTTACCGGTGTTGTTACGGCCGCCCTTCTTGGGCAGCGGACGTACCAACGACTTTTCCGGCGTCGACCGCGTAATTTCGATGAAGTCCGCTACGCTCGAGCCACGACGGCCCGGGGTAGTCGGCTTGTACTTACGGATTCCCATAATTTATTTCCTCGTTAAAGTGGTCTCCGCTACGCGAGCGGACCGCCGAAGATGTCGATGGTGCCTTCTTTGAGGGTGACAATCGCACGCTTGGTGTTCTTGCGGGTACCCCATCCGAATTTGGTGCGCTTGCGCTTACCGGCACGGTTGATGGTGTTGATCGATTCGACCTTGACGGAGAAGATCTTCTCCACGGCCAGCTTGATCTCGGTCTTGTTCGAACGGGGGTCCACCAGGAAGGTGTACTTGCCCTCGTCGATCAGGCCGTAGCTCTTTTCCGACACGACGGGTGCAAGCACGACGTCGCGGGGATCCTTGATGGTGGCTGCACTCACTTGGCATCCTCCTCGTTCTTAGCTGCCTTAGCGGCAACGAATGCGTCGTAGGCAGCCTTGGTGAAGACAACGTCATCAGAGACGAGAACGTCGTAGGTGTTCAGCTGGTCTACATACAGAACGTGAACGCCGGCGAGGTTGCGCACGGACAGTGCGGCAACGTCGTTATCGCGCTCGATGACGACCAGCAGGTTCTTGCGGTCGGACACACCGCGGAGCGTTGCCAGTGCGGTCTTGGCGGAGGGCTTGGTGCCTTCAACCAGTTCTGCGACAACGTGGATGCGACCGTTGCGTGCCCGGTCAGACAGTGCGCCGCGCAGTGCAGCAGCAATCATCTTCTTGGGGGTGCGCTGGCTGTAGTCACGCGGGGTGGGACCGTGGACGATGCCACCGCCGGTCATGTGGGGAGCACGGATGGAACCCTGACGGGCGCGGCCGGTGCCCTTCTGCTTGAACGGCTTGCGTCCTGCACCGGAAACTTCAGCGCGGGTCTTGGTCTTGTGGGTTCCCTGGCGGGCAGCAGCGAGCTGGGCAACGACAACCTGGTGCAGCAGCGGCACGTTGGTCTGAACGTCGAAGATCTCTGCAGGCAGGTCAACCTGGACAGTGTTAGCCATTGAACTAGGCTCCCTTCACGGCGGTGCGTACGAGTACGACCTGGCCGCGGGCGCCGGGAACGGCACCCTTGATCAGGAGCAGCGACTTCTCGACGTCAACCGCGTGGACCGTGAGGTTCAGCGTGGTGTGACGAACGGCGCCCATGCGGCCGGCCATTTTCATGCCCTTGAAGACGCGGCTCGGGGTGGATGCGCCACCGATTGAACCGGGCTTACGGTGGTTCTTGTGGGCACCGTGGGAAGCTCCAACACCGTGGAAGCCGTGACGCTTCATAACACCGGCGAAGCCCTTACCCTTGGTGGTGCCGATGACGTCGATCTTCTGGCCGGCTTCGAAGACCTCTACGGAGAGCTCCTGGCCCAGCTCGTACTCGGCAGCATCTGCGGTACGGAGTTCGACGACGTGGCGGCGAGGCGTGACGCCTGCCTTTTCAAAGTGACCAGCCAGCGGCTTGGTGACCTTGCGGGGATCGATCTGGCCGTAGCCGATCTGAACGGCGACGTAGCCATCGGTCTCAGCGTTGCGCAGCTGGGTGATGACGTTCGAGTCTGCCTGGACCACAGTGACGGGGATGAGCTTGTTGTTCTCGTCCCAGACCTGGGTCATGCCGAGCTTCGTGCCCAACAGGCCCTTTACGTTACGGGTTGCGGTCATAGTTTCTCAGCACCTCCCTACAGCTTGATTTCGATGTTCACGTCAGCCGGCAGGTCGAGACGCATGAGCGAGTCAACAGCCTTCGGCGTGGGATCGATGATGTCGATAAGACGCTTGTGCGTGCGCATTTCAAAGTGCTCGCGGCTGTCCTTGTACTTGTGCGGAGAGCGGATCACGCAGTACACGTTCTTCTCCGTCGGCAGCGGCACGGGGCCGACTACCGTTGCGCCTGCGCGCGTGACCGTCTCAACGATCTTCCGTGCTGAAACGTCAATGACCTCGTGGTCGTATGACTTCAGCCGGATGCGGATTTTTTGTCCCGCCATGTCGCCTGACTCTCTTTCAGTCTGTGCTTCCCCGGTTTAGGGCTGCCCTGTTCACTTACTCGTTGTATGGCTGCCGAAGCATTTGAGGTCGTAACCACCATCCGCCGCACAAACTGAATCCGGATGAATCCGGGTTCCTCACCTTGCCGGCGTAACCGACCCCCGCGGTCGGGCGTGTCGCGCTGGGCGCACATATAAATCCGCAGTTCCATGGGGGTGGGTTATGTTTGGTCTTCAGCTTGGACCCTGCACCCGGCATTATCCGGATCGGGACGCGAAGAAGCGCTTGAACAACTCATCTAGTATGCCGGAAATCCGCGGCAGATGCGAATCGGCTCCGGGTCCGGGCTGGTCACCGGCCATTGCCGCGGACCCGAACGCGCTGGATGATAGGGAGCATGACCCTGGAAGGCACTGAATCGGTGACCGAACTGGCCGGACGCGTTCCGCCGTCGTTCACGCTTGGCGTCGCGGCGGCGGCGTTCCAAATTGAAGGCGCACTCAAGGCCGGGGGCCGCGGGCCATCGGGGTGGGATGCCTTTGCGGAAAAGCCCGGCGCCATCCAGGACGGACACTCCCCCGCCGTGGCCTGCGACCATTACAACAGGTTGCCGGAGGATGTGGCGCTGCTCAAGGAACTGGGCGTTGACTCATACCGGTTCTCGCTGTCCTGGCCACGCATCCAGCCGGATGGCCAGGGCGGCTTCAATCCCGAGGGCCTGGACTTTTACGACCGGCTGATCGACCAACTCCTTGAGGCCGGCATCTCCCCCATGGCAACGCTCTACCACTGGGACACCCCGTTGCCCCTGGAACACCGCGGCGGCTGGCTGAACCGTGACACCGCGGAGCGGTTTGGCGAGTATGCCAGGGCTGCCGGCGAGCGGTTCGGCGATCGCGTGGCGCAGTGGGTCACCCTCAACGAACCGGTCTCGGTCACCCTGAACGGCTATGCCCTTGGAGTGCACGCACCGGGGCGCCGGTTGATGTTTGACGCCCTTCCCGCCATCCATCACCAGCTCCTGGCGCACGGGCTCGGCGTGCAGGCACTGCGGGCGGCCGGCGTGGCGGGCGGCATCGGCCTGACCAACCTGCATTCCCCCGTCAGGCCCGCCACCAGGAAGCTTGGCGACCGGCTGGTGGCCCATCTCTACGACCTGCTCATGAACAGGATCTATGCCGACCCCGTCCTGCTGGGCCAATACCCCTCGCTGCCGCTGTACGCTAAGCCCTGGCTGCGATCAATCGGCAGGATTTCCGATGCGGACCTCCGGACCATCCACCAGCCGCTGGACTTCTACGGACTGAACTACTACTTCCCCGTCAAGGTGGCCCTGGGGCCGGGCATCACTCCCCTGCCTGCGGATATGCACAAGCAACTCGCCAAGCTGCCCTTCCACGAGGTTGGCTACTCCGAGTTCGACAGCACAGGATTCGGCTGGCCCGTGGCACCTGACCATCTGGGAATCCTGCTGCGGGAAATGCGGGACCGGTACGGAGCGGCCCTCCCCCCGGTGTACATCACCGAGGGCGGTGCCAGCTTCCCCGAACCCGACCGTATCGCCGGCACACTGGAAGACACCGACCGCGTGGAGTACCTTGCCGCACATCTGACGGCAGCGCTTGACGCCACCGCCCCCGGCGGCCACGCCGAGGGCGTGGATCTCCGGGGCTACTACGTCTGGACGCTGATGGACAACTTTGAGTGGGCGGCCGGCTACTCACAGCGTTTTGGGCTGGTGCACGTGGACTTCGAGACACTGGAGCGGACGCCCAAGCGGTCCTTCTACTGGTACCAGGCGTTGTCCAGGGCACGGCGCCACCGGCCACATTAGTGGCGCGCCACCGGCACTGTAGCGGCGGCCGCGGGTTCAGCCGTGTCCCAACACCGTGAGGAAGATCAGCACGCAGTTCAAGCCCACGATCAGGGTGGCGCTGGTCCACCCGGCGATCTTGAGCGGCTTTGAATCGGCATGGATGCCCATCACCTTGCGGCTGCCGGTGAGCCGGATCAGGGGGATCAGCGCGAACGGGATGCCGAAACTCAGGAGGACCTGGCTCAGGACCAACGCCAGCGTCGGTTCAATCCCTGCGCCCAGGACCGCCAGCGCGGGAATCAGGGTGACGGTCCGCCGGACCAGCAGGGGAATCCGCACCTTGAGGAGGCCGCCCATGATGGTGGCCCCGGCGTAGCATCCCACCGATGTGGACGCCAGGCCGGAGGCCAGCAGGCCCACAGCGAAAACGACGCCGATCACAGGGCCCAGTGCGGACGTCACGGCAGCGTGCGCGCCGGCTATGGTGTCAGTACCCTCCACGCCGCGAAGGCTGGAGGCAGCCAGCAGCAGCATGGCAATGTTGACGACGCCGGCGAGCAGCAGAGCGCCGGCGACATCCACGCGCGTGGTTCGGATCAGCCGGGTCCTGACCGCCGGATCTTCGGAGAATCCGTGGCGGTCGCGGGCAAGGGCGGAATGCAGGTAGATGGCATGCGGCATAACCGTGGCCCCGAGCATGCTCGCCGCGAGCAGCACGGTGTCGGTTCCCTCGAACCGGGGCACCAGTCCGGCCAGGGCGCCGCCGGCGTCAGGCGGTGCGACGAAGAGGCCCGAAACGAACCCGACAGCAATGACGCCCAGCAGGGTAAGAATGGCAAATTCGAAGGATTTCTGGCTGCGGTGCGACTGGAGCGCCAGCAGCAGCATGGACGCCAGGCCGATAATGACGCCGCCGGTCAGCAGGGGCAGGCCGAACAACAGGTTCAGTGCCACTGCCCCACCGATAACCTCGGCCATGTCAGTGGCCCCGGCAACGATCTCGGCCTGCACCCAATAGGCGCGGCGGCGCCGCGTGCCCAGGCGCTTCCCGAGGATTTCGGGCAGGCTCATGCCGGTGGCGAGCCCCAGCTTGGCTGACTGGTACTGGATCAGTACGGCCATGCCATTGGCTGCAACGAGGACCCAGACCAGGAGGTAGCCGAAGCTGGCGCCGGCGGTCAGGTTGGCGGCGACATTTCCAGGGTCGACGTAGGCAATGGCAGCTACGAATGCCGGCCCGAGCAGGAGCAGGCGGGACCAGATCCTGGGGGTGGCGGATTCTGCCGTCATTGTTGAAACAGCCATTGCGTGTCCTCGTCGTTGCGGGCGTCGATATGACGAGGATACCCCGAATTTAGGTATACCGAAAAGTAGGAGTAAGGACTACCGGCATATCGCTGTGCTCACGCCGTTGCTACTGGTTTTTGTTTGCCCTGTTGATCCGCTTGGCCCGGTCAATCTCGCGCCGGAAGTACTTCCTGGTCCAGAACACCCCGGCTACAACGGCAACCGCGATGATCAGGAAAATAAGCCATCCCATGATGAACTCCTTTCAGTGGTGCAACAGTACCAGTGGCCCCTTAACGAAAAAGGACAGCCCCGCTGCTACTGCAGCGGGGCTGTCCTTCAGGTCAGCAAGTACTACTTGATGATCTTGGTAACACGTCCCGAACCAACGGTGCGGCCGCCTTCGCGGATTGCGAAGCCGAGGCCCTCTTCCATAGCGATCGGCTGGATGAGCGCAACGGTCATCTCAGTGTTGTCGCCAGGCATAACCATTTCCGTGCCCTCGGGCAGGGTGATAACGCCGGTTACGTCCGTGGTGCGGAAGTAGAACTGCGGGCGGTAGTTGGAGTAGAACGGGTTGTGACGTCCGCCTTCGTCCTTGGAGAGGATGTAGACGTTGGCCTCGAAGTCGGTGTGCGGGGTGATGGAACCCGGCTTGACGACAACCTGGCCACGCTCGACATCGTCGCGCTTCAGACCGCGGAGCAGGAGGCCACAGTTCTCGCCGGCCCATGCTTCGTCGAGCTGCTTGTGGAACATCTCGATACCGGTAACCGTGGTCTTCTGGACCGGGCGAATGCCGACGATCTCGACCTCGGAGTTGATGGCGAGGGTTCCACGCTCGGCGCGGCCCGTAACAACGGTGCCACGACCGGTGATGGTGAAGACGTCCTCGATCGGCATCAGGAACGGCTTGTCGCGGTCACGTACGGGGTCCGGAACGGACTCGTCGACAGCAGCCATCAGGTCCTCAACGGACTTGACCCACTCGGGGTCGCCTTCCAGGGCCTTCAGGCCGGAAACGCGGACAACCGGAGCGTTGTCGCCATCGAAGCCCTGCGAGCTCAGGAGCTCACGAACTTCCATTTCGACGAGGTCGAGGAGTTCCTCGTCCTCAACCATGTCAGCCTTGTTCAGTGCGACCAGCAGGTAGGGAACACCAACCTGGCGGGCGAGCAGAACGTGCTCGCGGGTCTGAGCCATCGGGCCGTCGGTAGCGGCAACCACGAGGATTGCGCCGTCCATCTGGGCAGCACCGGTGATCATGTTCTTGATGTAGTCAGCGTGGCCGGGGGCGTCAACGTGTGCGTAGTGACGCTTCTCGGTCTGGTACTCCACGTGGGAGATGTTGATGGTAATACCGCGCTGACGCTCTTCGGGTGCAGAGTCAATCGACGCGAAGTCACGCTTCTCGTTGAGATCCGGGTACTTGTCGTACAGCACCTTGGAAATGGCGGCCGTCAGCGTCGTCTTACCGTGGTCAACGTGACCAATGGTGCCGATGTTGACGTGCGGCTTAGTCCGCTCGAACTTTGCCTTTGCCACAGGTTCCTCCTAGAACGTTTTCAAATAGCTTGCCCTCCAGCCGCGCTTATCGCGGTAGAACTCAGGCAAGTCTACTTGGGGGGCTTTGGATTGGTGAAATTGCAGATTCAGGAACTAATACTAATCCCCTGAGCCTGTTCGTGCAGGGGCCGGACCGGCTTGCCGGATAAATCCGGCCGGCCCGGCCACCTGCACCGGCTGCGCTGTCCGCTGGCGGACTGCCCAACCGAGGTGTTCGCTTTGAAAGTCCGGAAGGACTACTCGCCGCGGGACTTCTGGATGATCTCGTCGGCAACTGCCTTCGGGACCTCGGCGTAGCTGTTGAACGTCATGGAGTACACAGCGCGGCCCTGGGTCTTGGAGCGCAGGTCACCGATGTAGCCGAACATGCCGGACAGAGGAACGTGCGCACGGATGACCTTGACGCCCTGTGCATCTTCCATGGACTGCATCTGGCCACGGCGGGAGTTGAGGTCACCGATAACTTCACCCATGTATTCCTCAGGGGTGCGGACCTCGACATCCATCAGTGGTTCGAGCAGAACCGGGTTCGCCTTGCGTGCAGCTTCCTTGAAAGCCATACGGCCGGCGATCTTGAACGCCATTTCCGAAGAGTCAACATCGTGGTACGCGCCGTCAATCAGCGTGGCCTTGATGCCTACAACCGGGTAGCCGGCCAGGACGCCGTCGTTCAGTGCATCCTGGATGCCCGCGTCAACGGACGGGATGTACTCGCGCGGAACGCGGCCACCGGTGACCTTGTTCTCGAACTCGTACAGCTCGCCTTCGGCGGTGTCCAGCGGCTCGATGGCGATCTGGATCTTTGCGAACTGGCCCGAACCACCGGTCTGCTTCTTGTGCGTGTAGTCGTGGCGTTCGACGGCGCGCTTGATGGTTTCGCGGTAGGCAACCTGGGGCTTGCCCACGTTTGCCTCGACCTTGAACTCGCGGCGCATGCGGTCCACCAGGATGTCCAGGTGGAGCTCGCCCATGCCGGCGATGATGGTCTGGCCGGTGTCTTCGTTGAGGGACACCTGGAAAGTGGGGTCCTCAGCGGAGAGCTTCTGGATGGCCGTGGAGAGCTTCTCCTGGTCACCCTTGGTGTTCGGCTCGATGGCAACCGAGATCACGGGCTCCGGGAAGCTCATGGACTCGAGCACGATCTGGTTGTTGGCATCACACAGGGTGTCACCCGTGGTGGTGTCCTTCAGGCCAATGGCTGCGTAGATGTGGCCTGCGGTAGCGCCCTCAACGGGCATTTCCTTGTTGGCGTGCATCTGGAACAGCTTGCCGATGCGCTCCTTCTTACCCTTGGTGGAGTTGACCACCTGGGCGCCTGCTTCCACGTGACCGGAGTACACGCGGATGAAGGTGAGCTGGCCGAAGAACGGGTGCGCAGCAATCTTGAACGCCAGAGCCGAGAAAGGCTCTTCCGATGAAGGCTTGCGGGTCAGTTCCTTCTCTTCGTCGCGAGGATCGTGGCCGACCATCGGGGGGACGTCGAGCGGGTTCGGCAGGTAGTCCACAACTGCGTCGAGCATGGGCTGAACGCCACGGTTCTTGAAGGCGGAACCGCAGAAGATCGGGTACAGCTCGGAGTTGATGGTCATCTTGCGGATGCCGGCCTTGAGCTCGTCGATCGAGATCTCTTCACCCTCGAGGTACTTGTCCATGAGTTCCTCGGAGGACTCAGCGACAGTCTCAACGAGGGTCGCGCGGTATTCCTCAGCCTTTTCCTGGAGGTCAGCCGGGATCTCGCGGATCTCGTACTTGGCACCCATGGTCACGTCACCCTTGGCATCGCCGGGCCACACCAGGGCGCGCATGTAGAGCAGGTCAACGACGCCGATGAAGTCGTTCTCGGCACCGATGGGCAGCTGCATGACCAGCGGCTTGGCACCGAGGCGGCTGATGATGGTGTCTACGGTGAAGTAGAAGTCAGCACCGAGCTTGTCCATCTTGTTGACGAAGCAGATACGCGGAACGTTGTACTTGTCAGCCTGGCGCCAAACAGTCTCGGACTGCGGCTCAACGCCTTCCTTGCCATCGAAGACGGCGACTGCACCGTCGAGGACGCGCAGGGAGCGCTCAACCTCAACCGTGAAGTCAACGTGGCCGGGGGTGTCGATGATGTTGATCTGGTTGTTTTCCCAGAAGCAGGTCACGGCGGCAGACGTGATGGTGATGCCGCGTTCCTTTTCCTGTTCCATCCAGTCGGTGGTCGAAGCGCCGTCGTGCGTTTCGCCGATCTTGTGGTTCACACCCGTGTAGAACAGGATGCGCTCGGTGGTGGTGGTCTTGCCGGCATCAATATGGGCCATGATGCCGATGTTGCGGACCTTACTAAGGTCGGTAAGCACGTCCTGTGCCACGGGGTCTCCTTTTGGGATGGACTACGCGTTCGCCGCCGGCTCTGTTGAGCCGGCGGCGTCCGGGGAGTATTACCAGCGGTAGTGTGCGAAGGCCTTGTTGGACTCGGCCATCTTGTGGGTGTCTTCGCGACGCTTCACAGCGGCACCGAGACCGTTGGACGCATCCAGGATTTCGTTCTGGAGACGCTCGGTCATCGTCTTCTCGCGGCGGGCCTTGGAGTAGCCAACCAGCCAGCGCAGGGCGAGTGCGGTGGAGCGGCCGGGCTTGACCTCAACCGGAACCTGGTAGGTGGCGCCACCGACACGGCGGGAGCGGACCTCGAGGGAAGGCTTGACGTTGTCCATCGCCTTCTTGAGTGCTGCTACGGGGTCGCCGCCGGACTTGGCGCGTGCGCCTTCGAGTGCACCGTAGACAATGCGCTCTGCCGTGGACTTCTTGCCGTCAACGAGCACCTTGTTGATGAGCTGGGTTACCAGCGGGGAACCGTATACCGGATCCGAAACGAGCGGCCGCTTGGGGGCCGGACCCTTGCGAGGCATATTACTTCTTCTCCATCTTTGCGCCGTAGCGGCTGCGGGCCTGCTTACGGTTCTTCACACCCTGGGTATCGAGGGCGCCACGGACGATCTTGTAGCGGACACCCGGGAGGTCCTTCACACGACCACCGCGAACGAGCACAATGGAGTGCTCCTGCAGGTTGTGGCCAACACCGGGGATGTAGGCGGTAACTTCCACGCCGCCGTTGAGGCGCACACGTGCCACCTTACGCAGAGCCGAGTTCGGCTTCTTCGGGGTGGTGGTGTAGACGCGGGTGCAGACACCGCGGCGCATGGGGCTGCCCTTAAGCGCGGGAGCCTTGGTCTTTGAGACCTTAGGCGTGCGGCCCTTGCGGACCAGCTGGTTAATCGTAGGCACTCTCGTGTTCTCCGTTTTATCCGGAGTGGCTGTTTCCGGCCACTCTCCTGTTGCGTTGCCCCGCCGCCCGGGCCTTGAAGAAGATCTCCAGGGCGGCGAAGGCGAAGCCTTAATAGTCGGATCGCATTCCCGGGGGCGACTGGCGTCGGACAAGTCCCTAGGCATGCGAAAATGTGGCATACGTTGCACAAGAACCCTGCAAACCGGAAACGTCGCTCTGGTCCAGCTTTTCAGCTGATACCGGCGCTCTCATCCACTGCCACAATAACAATTGGTAACAAGTCTAGCACGGACAGGCTCCATGCCTTAATCGGGGGGTTAAAGCGGATGGTCCCCCACCTTTCGGTGCGGGACCATCCCCTCGTAAGGCTCTACCGGAGTTGGTTACCGGAAGTCGTTGCCCAGGTCGTAGTCATCCAGCGGGATGGCGTGGAACTCGGGAGCTCCGTCACCGCCCAGGGTGTCGTACGAGAAGTCACTGAATGCGCTGGGGCCGGTGAACAGGTTGGCCTTTGCTTCCTCAGTGGGCTCGACGGTGACCTCGGTGTAGCGCGGGAGGCCCGTGCCGGCCGGGATCAGCTTACCGATGATGACGTTTTCCTTCAGGCCCAGCAGCGGATCGCTCTTGCCTTCCATGGCCGCCTGCGTCAGGACGCGGGTGGTCTCCTGGAAGGAAGCTGCGGACAACCAGGACTCGGTGGCCAGCGACGCCTTGGTGATGCCCATGAGCTCGGGACGTCCGGAAGCCGGAGTCTTGCCCTCGGACACGACGCGGCGGTTCGCTTCCTCGAACCGGCTGCGCTCGGCGAGCTCGCCGGGCAGCAGGTCCGATTCGCCGGACTCGATGACCGTGACGCGGCGCAGCATCTGGCGGACGATAACCTCGACGTGCTTGTCGTGGATACCGATGCCCTGGCTGCGGTACACGCCCTGGACCTCGTCCACCAGGAACTTCTGTGCCGCACGCGGACCCATGATGCGCAGGACCTGCTTGGGGTCCACCGGGCCGTTGATCAGCTTCTGTCCGACGGAGACGTGGTCGCCGTCTTCGATCAGCAGGCGTGAACGGCGCAGGACCGGGTAAGCGATCTCTTCCGTTCCGTCGTCCGGGGTGATGACCAGGCGCATCTGGCGCTCGGACTCTTCGATGGTGATGCGGCCGGCTGCTTCAGCAATCGGGGCGACACCCTTCGGAGTACGGGCTTCGAAGAGCTCCTGGATACGGGGCAGACCCTGGGTGATGTCGTCGCCACCACCGGCGGAAACTGCACCACCGGTGTGGAACGTACGCATGGTCAGCTGGGTACCGGGTTCACCGATGGACTGTGCGGCGATGATGCCCACGGCCTCGCCGATGTCCACGGTCTTGCCGGTGGCCAGCGAACGGCCGTAGCACAGGGCGCAGGTGCCCACGCTGGACTCACAGGTGAGCACGGAACGGACCTTGACCTCAGTGATGCCTGCCTTGAAGAGCTCGGCGATGACGACGTCGCCGCAGTCGGTGCCGGCGGCTGCGAGGACGTTGCCCTCGGAGTCAACGACGTCGACGGCCAGCGTACGTGCGTAGGCGCTGTTCTCGACGTTCTCGTCCAGGACGAGCTCACCGTTGGAGTCGGCGACGGCGATGGGCGTGACCAGGCCACGCTCGGTGCCGCAGTCTTCTTCGCGGACGATGACGTCCTGGGAGACGTCCACCAGACGACGGGTCAGGTAACCCGAGTTGGCGGTACGCAGAGCGGTATCGGCCAGGCCCTTACGGGCGCCGTGGGTGGCGATGAAGTATTCCAGCACCGACAGGCCCTCACGGTAGGAGGACTTGATGGGGCGCGGGATGATCTCACCCTTCGGGTTGGCCACCAGGCCACGGATACCCGCGATCTGGCGGACCTGCATCCAGTTACCACGTGCACCTGAGGACACCATGCGGTTGATGGTGTTCATCGGGGACAGGCTTTCGCGCATCACCGAGGCGATGTCGTTGGTGGCCTTGTTCCAGATCTCGATCAGTTCCTGGCGGCGCTCGTCGTCGTCGATCAGGCCCTTGTCGTACTGGCCCTGGATCTTGGCGGCCCGCTCTTCGTACCCGGCAAGGATTTCCGGCTTGGCGGCCGGGACCTCGATGTCGGAGATGGCGACGGTGACGCCCGAACGGGTGGCCCAGTAGAAACCGGCATCCTTCAGGTTGTCCAGCGTTGCTGCGGTGACGACCTTCGGGTAGCGCTCGGCAAGGTCGTTGACGATGCGGGACAGTTCGCCCTTGTCGGCAACAGCCTCAACCCAGGGGTAGTCCTCGGGCAGGGTCTCGTTGAAGAGGACCTGGCCCAGGGAGGTCTGGACGAGTGCGGGCTGACCCGGCTCCCAGCCTTCCGGAGCTTCCCAGCCGGCGTAGGGCACGAAGCCTTCGAGGCGGATCTTGACCTGCGAGTTCAGGTGCAGCTCGCGGGCATCGAACGCCATGATGGCTTCCGAAACCGAACCGAAGATGCGGCCTTCGCCGGCTGAACCGACACGCTTTGTGGTCAGGTGGTAAAGGCCGATGATCATATCCTGCGAAGGCAGGGTGACCGGGCGTCCGTCGGAGGGCTTCAGGATGTTGTTCGAGGACAGCATCAGGATGCGGGCCTCAGCCTGCGCCTCGGGGCTCAGCGGCAGGTGCACTGCCATCTGGTCGCCGTCGAAGTCGGCGTTGAACGCGCCACAAACCAGCGGGTGAAGCTGGATTGCCTTGCCTTCGACAAGCTGCGGCTCGAACGCCTGGATGCCCAGGCGGTGCAGGGTAGGTGCACGGTTGAGCAGCACCGGGTGTTCGGTGATGATCTCTTCGAGCACGTCCCAGACCTGCGGGCGGTAGCGCTCCACCATCCGCTTGGCCGACTTGATGTTCTGGGCGTGGTTGAGGTCAACCAGGCGCTTCATCACGAACGGCTTGAAGAGCTCCAGGGCCATCTGCTTGGGCAGGCCGCACTGGTGCAGCTTCAGCTGCGGGCCGACGACGATGACCGAACGGCCGGAGTAGTCGACGCGCTTGCCGAGGAGGTTCTGGCGGAAACGGCCCTGCTTGCCCTTGAGCATGTCGCTCAGGGACTTCAGCGGACGGTTGCCCGGTCCGGTGACCGGACGGCCGCGGCGGCCGTTGTCGAAGAGGCTGTCAACAGCTTCCTGAAGCATGCGCTTCTCGTTGTTGACGATGATCTCCGGAGCACCCAGGTCAAGCAGGCGCTTGAGGCGGTTGTTGCGGTTGATCACGCGGCGGTAGAGGTCGTTGAGGTCGGAGGTCGCGAAGCGGCCACCGTCCAGCTGGACCATGGGGCGCAGTTCCGGCGGGATCACCGGGACGGCGTCGAGGACCATGCCAAGCGGGCTGTTGTTGGTGGTCAGGAACGCGTTGACCACCTTCAGGCGCTTGAGGGCGCGGGTCTTGCGCTGGCCCTTGCCGTTGGCGATGACGTCGCGCAGCAGGTCGGACTCGGCCTGCATGTCGAAGTTCTCAAGGCGCTTCTTGATGGCTTCGGCACCCATGGAGCCCTCGAAGTACATGCCGTAGCGGTCCCGCAGTTCGCGGTACAGGCCTTCGTCACCTTCGAGGTCGGCGACCTTCAGGTTCTTGAAGCGGTCCCAGACCTGCTCGAGGCGCTCGATGTCGGCGTCGGCACGCTTGCGCACGTTGGCCATCTGGCGGTCGGCGGAGTCGCGGGCCTTCTTCTTGTCGGCAGCCTTGGCGCCTTCGCCTTCGAGGCGTGCGATTTCGCCTTCGAGGTCGCGGGCGATCGCGGCGATGTCGGCATCGCGGTTGTCGATCAGCTGCTTCTTCTCGATGTCGTGCTCAACCTGCAGGTTGGGCAATTCCTCGTGGCGGGCAGCTTCGTCGACGCTGGTGATCATGTAGGCGGCGAAGTAGATGACCTTTTCGAGGTCCTTCGGGGCCAGGTCAAGGAGGTAGCCCAGGCGGGACGGAACACCCTTGAAGTACCAGATGTGCGTGACGGGGGCGGCCAGTTCGATGTGGCCCATGCGCTCACGGCGGACCTTGGCGCGGGTGACTTCAACGCCACAGCGCTCACAGATGATGCCCTTGAAGCGCACACGCTTGTACTTGCCGCAGTAGCATTCCCAGTCCCGGGACGGGCCGAAGATCTTCTCGCAGAAGAGGCCGTCCTTCTCGGGCTTGAGCGTGCGGTAGTTGATGGTTTCCGGCTTCTTAACCTCGCCGTACGACCAGCCGCGGATGTCTTCCGCGGTGGCGAGGCCGATCTGCATGAGGCCGAAGGAGGATTCGCTGGACATATGGTCCCTGTTCTCTCTTGTTCTCTAAATTCTGAAGTCTTGGTGCGGGATGAGGGAGGGGGCGTACGACGGCGGGTGGTCACCCGCCGTCGCAAACCTCCTGCTAGACCTCTTCTACGGAGCTGGGCTCTGCGCGAGACAGATCGATGCCCAGTTCCTCCGCAGCCGTGAAGACTGCGTCATCAGAGTCACGCATTTCAATTGTGGTTCCGTCCGTGGAAAGGACTTCCACGTTCAGGCACAGCGACTGCATTTCCTTGATCAAGACCTTGAAGGATTCGGGAACGCCCGGCTCGGGGATGTTCTCGCCCTTGACGATTGCTTCGTAGACCTTCACACGACCGTGGATGTCATCCGACTTGATCGTGAGGAGTTCCTGGAGCGTGTAGGCGGCGCCGTAAGCTTCGAGCGCCCACACTTCCATTTCACCGAAGCGCTGGCCACCGAACTGTGCCTTACCACCCAGCGGCTGCTGCGTGATCATGGAGTACGGGCCGGTGGAGCGTGCGTGGATCTTGTCGTCCACCAGGTGGTGGAGCTTCAGGATGTACATGTAGCCGACCGAGATCGGATCCGGGAACGGCTCGCCGGAGCGGCCGTCAAACAGGCGGGTCTTGCCGGAGGAGTTGATCAGGCGCTCACCATCGCGGGTCACGTTGGTGGAATCCAGCAGGCCCGTGATTTCCTCTTCGCGGGCACCGTCGAACACCGGCGTTGCAACAGTGGTGGGACCACTCTCGCGCGGCAGGTTCGGCAGCTGCTTGACCCACTCCGGCTCGCCTTCGATCTTCCAACCGGTCTTGGCAACCCAGCCAAGGTGGGTTTCGAGCACCTGCCCCACGTTCATACGGCCCGGAACACCCAGCGGGTTCAGGACGATGTCAACGGGGGTGCCGTCTGCAAGGAAGGGCATGTCCTCAACGGGGAGGATCTTGGAGATAACACCCTTGTTGCCGTGGCGGCCGGCGAGCTTGTCGCCGTCGGTGATCTTGCGCTTGGCGGCCACGTAGACGCGGACCAGCTGGTTCACGCCCGGGGGCAGCTCGTCGTCGTTGTCGCGGTCGAAGACGCGGACGCCGATGACGGTGCCGGACTCGCCGTGGGGCACCTTCAGGGAGGTGTCGCGGACTTCGCGGGACTTCTCACCGAAGATGGCGCGCAGCAGGCGCTCTTCCGGGGTCAGTTCGGTTTCACCCTTCGGGGTGACCTTTCCAACCAGGATGTCCCCTGCTTCAACCTCGGCACCGATGTGGATGATGCCGCGCTCGTCCAGGCCTGCAAGGACTTCCTCGGACACGTTGGGGATGTCACGGGTGATCTCCTCGGCACCAAGCTTGGTGTCGCGGGCATCGATCTCGTGCTCCTCGATGTGGATGGAGGAAAGGACGTCCTCGGCAACGATGCGCTGCGAGAGGATGATGGCGTCCTCGAAGTTGTGGCCTTCCCATGACATGAATGCCACGAGCAGGTTCTTGCCCAGTGCGAGCTCGCCCTGGTCCGTTGCCGGGCCGTCGGCGATGATGCCGCCAACTTCCAGGCGCTGGCCTTCGTTCACCAGGACGCGGTGGTTGTAGCAGTTGCCCTGGTTGGAGCGGGCGAACTTGTTGATGCGGTAGTTGGTCTCGGTGCCGTCGTCGTTGAGCATGATGACGAGCTCGGCGGAAACCTCGGTGACCACACCGGCCTTCTTGGCGATGACAACGTCACCGGCGTCGACGGCGGCAGCGCGCTCCATGCCGGTGCCCACGAACGGAGCCTCGGAACGGACCAGCGGCACAGCCTGGCGCTGCATGTTGGCACCCATGAGTGCGCGGTTGGCGTCGTCGTGCTCCAGGAACGGGATCAGGGCGGTAGCCACGGACACCATCTGGCGCGGGGAGACGTCCATGAACTCAACGTCCGCGGCCGGAACCAGGACGGGCTCGCCCCCACCACCACGGGCACGGACCAGCACGGTGTCTTCAGCGAACTTGTTGTTCTCGTCCAGCGGCGCGTTGGCCTGGGCGATCAGGACCTCGGCCTCGTCGTCGGCTGTCAGGTACTGGACGTCGTCGGACACGACGCCGTCCTTGACCAGGCGGTACGGGGTTTCGATGAACCCGAACGGGTTGATGCGTCCGTAGGATGCCAGCGAACCGATCAGGCCGATGTTGGGGCCTTCAGGGGTTTCGATGGGGCACATACGTCCGTAGTGGGACGGGTGCACGTCACGGACTTCCATGCCGGCGCGGTCACGGGACAGACCACCGGGGCCAAGGGCCGACAGGCGGCGCTTGTGGGTCAGGCCCGAGAGCGGGTTGTTCTGGTCCATGAACTGCGACAGCTGGGAGGTTCCGAAGAACTCCTTGATGGCTGCGACCACGGGGCGGATGTTGATCAGGGTCTGCGGCGTGATGGCCTCGACGTCCTGGGTGGTCATACGCTCGCGGACAACGCGCTCCATGCGGGACAGGCCCGTGCGGACCTGGTTCTCGATGAGCTCGCCAACGGCGCGGATGCGGCGGTTGCCGAAGTGGTCGATGTCGTCGATTTCGACGCGCAGGTCCACTTCCTGGCCATCGCGGGTGCCCTTGATGGTCTTCTCGCCGGCGTGCAGCGCGACGAGGAACTTGATCATGGCAACGATGTCTTCAACGTGCAGGACAGAAGCTTCCTTGTCGCCAAGGGAGCGGTCGATGCCCAGCTTGCGGTTGATCTTGTAGCGGCCAACCTTGGCCAGATCGTAGCGCTTGGAGTTGAAGTACAGGTTGTCCAGCAGGGACTGGGCAGCCTCGACGGTGGGCGGCTCGCCCGGACGCAGCTTGCGGTAGATGTCCAGCAGGGCGTCTTCGCGGGTCTCGGTGGCGTCCTTCTCCAAGGTTGCCCGCATGGAGTCGTACTGGCCGAACTCTTCGAGGATCTGGCCTTCGGTCCAGCCAAGGGCCTTCAGCAGGACGGTGACGGACTGCTTGCGCTTGCGGTCGAGGCGGACACCGACCTGGTCGCGCTTGTCGATCTCGAGCTCAAACCAGGCACCGCGGGACGGGATGATCTTCGCGGTGAAGATGTCCTTGTCGCTGGTCTTGTCAGCGGCGCGCTCGAAGTAGGCGCCCGGGGAACGGACCAGCTGGGAGACGACGACACGCTCGGTGCCGTTGACGACAAAGGTGCCCTTCTCGGTCATCAGCGGGAAGTCACCCATGAACACGGTCTGCTGCTTGATTTCGCCCGTGTTGTTGTTCATGAACTCGGCCTTGACGTACAGCGGAGCCGAGTACGTTGCGTCCCGGTCCTTGCATTCGGCCATGGTGTACTTGGGGTCAGCGAACTCCGGATCGGAGAAGCTCAGGGACATAGTGCCCTGGAAATCCTCGATCGGGGAGATCTCTTCGAAGATGTCCGACAGGCCGGACGTGGTGGCGACGCTGAGATCGTTTTCTTCGACAGCCTTTGCCACGCGTGCCTGCCAGCGCTCATTGCCGACCAGCCAGTCAAAGCTGTCCGTCTGCAGGGCAAGCAGATTCGGAACGTCAAGAGGTTCGTGAATCTTTGCGAATGAGAGCCGGCGAGTGGCACCATCAGTGCTGTCGGCAGTGTTAGCGGTTTCGTTATTAGAGGTGCTCGAGGCGACCAAGAGGGATCCTTCCACAGACCTTCAGGCGTTTTCAGATCTCCCCCGCTGTGCACCCTGCGGAGTGACTCCGCAGCGCTACCATCCGGTTCCGCTATATGACCCGGGACCTGATACTGACTATGCTGTGACCGTTGTTACGGCACGTTGATTGCCAGCTGCCAGGCAAAGCCCACCGCTATATGAAGGCTGAAGGTAAACAGGGAAGACGCAAATATCTACGATACGGCAAAATAACCTACGTGTCTACCCCACATCCGGCCGGATTGCAAGCACCTGATTTTTGGGGAACCCTAGGGCGCCGCCCGGATGCTAGAGCCTGAGCGTGACGCCCGCCGCCGTGCAAGCCGCGGAGTTGGCGAAGACGGCGTCCCGCACCGCGTCCTGGGACTCCGGCGCCGGCTTGGCTCCGGCCTCCGCCGCGGATGAGTGGTCGATGGCCAGCAGGCTCAGGGAGGCAAACAGTCCCTGCAGATCCCCGGAGACAGTGTCCTTGGCGTCCTGGGCCTTCAGGTACACGTCCTCATAGCCCTTGGAGTCAGTGGGTGCAACAGCGGAGTAATCCGCCACCAGCCTGTTGAAGAGCTCGCAGGCTTCCCGGGTTCCGCCCGCCCTGGCACCCTGGCTTGCCGTGCCGCCGGTGGCCAGGGGGCTGCTGCCGGCCGCATCCCGGGTCTGCTCCGGCGATGCGGTCGACTGGACCGATTCCGCCGGCGCCGGGGTGGACACCGAGCAGGCTGCCATCATTCCGCCCACCAGCAAGGCGGTGGCTGCCGTGGCTGCCGCGATAGTTGTCGTCTTCACTGTGTCGCTCCGTCCGTCCCGGCTCCGGACCATCTGTCCCCCTGCAAAGCATGTGCCCCTGCAAAGCCTCGCCGTCCACCCTACGCAAGAGGCCGCCGTCGTGCACAACGCTGCCGATGGGTACCTCTCCCCTGCCGCGTGTGGAACGAACTGATTCAGGAATGCACATAGGGGTTCCAGCGTTTGAATAGTTGGGTGACCAGGGTCACGATAGCCTTGGTGGCTTACACCGGAACCGGACTGAAAGTGAAAACCATGGGCAACTCTCCCGACAACAGTGACGTTGTCATCCTCGGGGCAGCACGGACTCCGCAGGGCCGGATCAACGGCCAGCTCTCGAGTCTCACCGCCGTGGACCTTGGCGCCCACGCCATCAAAGCCGCACTGGAATCCAGCGGCGTCGGCACCGGCGACGTGGAGGCCGTGATCATGGGCCAGGTGCTTCAGGCCGGTGCGGGGCAGAATCCAGCGCGGCAGAGCGCCGTCGGCGCCGGCATCGGCTGGAACGTCCCCGCGGTCACAGTCAACAAGGTGTGTCTTTCAGGCCTGACGGCGGTGATCGACGCCGCCCGGATGATCCGTGCCGGCGAGGCCGCGGTGGTGGTGGCCGGCGGCCAGGAGTCGATGAGCCGCGCGCCGCACCTGCTCCCGGGGTCCCGCCAAGGATGGACGTACGGCTCCATCCAGGCGCTGGACGCTGCCGCCCATGACGGCTTGACCGATGCCTTCGACGGCCAGTCCATGGGCCTGTCCACGGAAACACGGAACCTCACGCTGGGCATTGACCGCACGTCGCAGGACAACGTTGCCGCCCAGTCCCACCAGCGCGCGGCGCTGGCGGCAAAGAACGGAACGTTCGACGGCGAGATCGCACCCATCAGGGTGAAGCAGCGCAAGGGCGAGCCCCTGGTGGTGGATTCCGACGAGGGCGTCCGCCCCAACACCTCGGTGGAGTCGCTGGCAGGCCTGCGCGCAGCGTTCGTCACCGATGGCACCATCACCGCCGGTAACTCCTCTCCCCTGTCCGACGGCGCCGCCGCCCTGGTGCTCGCATCCCGAGGCTACGCGGAGGAGAACGGGCTGGAGTACCTGGCCGTGGTGGGAAAGCCGGGACAGGTGGCCGGCCCTGACAACTCCCTGCATTCCCAGCCGTCAAACGCCATCATGAACGCCTTGGGCAAGGCCGGGTGGAGCACTGCGGACCTTGACTTCATCGAGATCAACGAGGCCTTCGGGTCCGTGGCGGTACAGTCCCTGAAGGACCTGGACTACCCCCTGGAAAAGTGCAACATACACGGCGGTGCCATCGCGCTGGGACATCCGATCGGGGCCTCGGGCGCACGGCTGGCGGCCCATGCGGCCCATGAGCTGAAACGGCGCGGAACGGGCAAAGCCGCCGTGTCCCTCTGCGGCGGGGGCGGGCAGGGCGAGGCCCTCCTGCTGTACCGCGACTGATGGCGGGCGCATCCGGAAACGGAACGGACGGCGTCGGACGGGAACGCTTCCTGGCCGACGCCGCGGCCCGCGGCCTGCAGGTTGACGTGGTGCAGCGCCCGGCAGCAAAGAGCCTCGAAGAGGCCGCCGGCATCCTGGGCATCAGCCCGTCCGACATCGTCAAATCCCTGGTGGTCAAGCACAAGGACGGCACCTTTTTGTTCGCCCTGGTCCCGGGCGACCGGCAGATCTCCTGGCCCAAGCTCCGCGCCCTGGTAGGCGTCAACAAGCTGTCCCTCCCGCCCGCCGCTGCCGCGCTGGAGGCAACCGGCTATGAGCGGGGCACAATCACTCCGCTGGGGAGCACCACCGCCTGGCCGGTCTATGCCGACGCCACGATCACTGGGCGACGGATCTCCATGGGGGCCGGCGCCCATGGCTACAGTGCGTTCGTTGACGCCGATGCCCTGACCGCAGCCCTGGACGCGGTTGTGGCGGATATCAGCGACCCCGCGTAACGCGGGAGACCCGTTTAAAGCAGGAAACCCCGCCCACCGGAGTGGACGGGGTTTCCTGAGGAAAAGGCGTTGTTACTTGAGGGTAACGGTGGCGCCTGCAGCCTCGAGCTGCTCCTTGGCCTTCTCGGCAGCTTCCTTGTTGGCGCCTTCGAGGACAGCCTTGGGGGCACCGTCAACCAGGTCCTTGGCTTCCTTGAGGCCGAGGGAGGTGATGGCGCGAACTTCCTTGATGACTGCAATCTTCTTGTCGCCGGCAGCTTCGAGGATGACGTCGAAGTCGGTCTTCTCTTCAACCTCTTCAGCAGCTCCGCCACCGGCGGGGCCGGCAACTGCAACAGCAGCGGCGGTAACTTCGAAGGTCTCTTCGAAGAGCTTGACGAACTCGGAGAGCTCGATGATGGTCAGTTCCTTGAAAGCTTCAATGAGCTCTTCGTTGCTGAGCTTCGCCATGGTAGGCGTCCTTCCTGTTGTGGTGTCCGCAATGGCGCATGGCCTGAGGGGCACCGGAGTCTGGTGGGGGTAAGAGAATCAGTTCTCTTCGGCAGCGGGAGCTTCAGCGGCAGCTTCAGCTTCAGCGGCGGGGGCTTCTTCAGCGGCGGGCGCTTCGGCAGCTGCCGGTGCACCGTTCTCTTCTTCAAGCTTGAGGCGCAGTGCGTCGATGATGCGTGCAGCTGCGGCGGCCGGTGCCTTGAGGACACCTGCAACCTTGGCGAGCTGCAGCTCACGGGACTCGAGGGCAGCAAGTGCGGCAACCTCGGTGGCGTCCAGCGCCTTGCCCTCGAAGTAACCGGTCTTGATGACCAGCTGCTTGTTGGCCTTGGCAAAATCCGTCAGGCTCTTGGCAGCGGCAACTGCGTCACCCTTGATGAACGCGATTGCAGTGGGGCCGGCAAGCTGGCCGTCGAATGCTTCGACGCCGGCTTCCTTGGCTGCAATGGCGGTCAGGGTGTTCTTGACGACCGCGAACTTGGTGTCCTGGCCGAGAGAAACACGCAGCTGCTTGAGCTGTGCAACGGTGAGCCCGCGGTATTCGGTCAGGACAGCGGCGTTCGATTCCTTGAAATCGTTAGTGATCTCAGCTACTGCTGAAACCTTGGTAGGCGTTGCCATAACCCTCCTTCCGGGGATAGTGCCGGTATTCGACGGTCCCCGCTCAAGAGAGCTAAAACTAAAAACGCCCCGCGCAGATGCACGGGGCTTGGCTCAACACGGCTGTACCGCGGAGCTTTGCTTCGTTCACCTGCGCCGGCCGCCCTGCGTTGAGGGTCCTTCGTCCGGAAAACCACTGTGGTCCCCGGAGCACAACTGCAGAGTTGAGCCATGTTCAGGAGAGTGGATTTCCAACAACCGACGGTCTTTGGTACTCCCAGCTTACGCGAGGCGTTGCCGGTCCGCCAAATCGGGGGCTCAGCTGGTACTGGCACGCAACGTGGGGAGCTCCTTTTGCCAGATCCCGGTGACGCCGGCCGTCTGGAAGCCGAGCTGCCTGTTGACGGTCAGGAGGTACCGGTTCTCCGGCGCGTTCCAGGTGTAGATGATGCGGGCGTCAGGAAACTGCTCGCTGAGCCGCTCCATGTTGGCCACCTTAATCAGCAGGCCCAGCTTGTTGCCGCGGTGTTCCTGCAGCACCAGGGTGTCGTCCTGGAACACGACGTCGGCCCGGTGCGCCAGCACGGTGATGGTGGTCAGTCCCACCAGGGCTCCGGTGGCGATGTGCTCGACGGCGGTGACCACCGTTCTGCGGCCCTGCGCGATGGCGACGTCCTCCGCCTCCCGCAGGATGCCGCCGTCGAACACCATCTCCTGCTCAACGGGCGCGTCCAGCGAGGGATCCAAATCGGCCCCGGCCTGGTTTTCCAGGACGGCCACGGCCTCCAGCCAGCGTTCCGGGCAGCGGTCGGTCCAGTGGTGCAGCCTGTACCTGCCGTTGTTTGCTTCGTCGGCCTCAGCCTGGAGGTCCGCCACCAGCTTGCTGTCCAGCGGCAAGCGGCAGGAGCTGAACTGCTCGATGTGCTGCAGCGTGTATCCGGTCTTCTGCGCGAACTCCACTTCGCGGCTCTCCAGCGGCACGAACCCCTGGCCGGTACCGGGAACCAGCAGGGCCTGTTCAAACTCAGACAGGGACGCGCCGGGGTGGTTGGTGTCCACCAGGATCATGCTGCGCCCTTCCCCCCTTGCCAGTTGTTCGGCTGCCTCCAGCAGCCGCCGTCCCACGCCCTGCCGCTGGTACTCGGGGAGGATGTCCAAAGTGAGTTCGGCGAGGTCCAGGTGGTCAGTCAGCGGCAGTGCAATGTCCACCGTTCCCACAATGGTGCCATCCACCTTGGCCACGAGGATCAGCTGGCGCTCATACGGATCCGCGAACTCAAGCAGCTTCTCCAGTGGACCGTAAGCCAGATCGTCGCTGCCCCACGTGGCCATCCGCACCTTGCGGCCGACTTCGACGGCGGCAAGGAAGTCCGCTGCGTCGGGGGTGTCCAGTGAGTCGGGGATCCAAAGCTGCTCG
This sequence comes from Arthrobacter sp. SDR-2R, assembly GCF_057747955.1. Classification (NCBI taxonomy): domain Bacteria; kingdom Bacillati; phylum Actinomycetota; class Actinomycetes; order Micrococcales; family Micrococcaceae; genus Arthrobacter; species Arthrobacter sp. SDR-2R. The sequence continues at coordinate 1,734,546 of NZ_CM173231.1, read as the reverse complement.
ATCTTTACGTCTATTGCCATTCGGGCATCATCCCAGCCGTTTCTGCCACTCACCTTCATAGCCAGCGGGCCTGAATCCAAGTGCGGTATTTATCGCCAGCATATGCTGGTTTTCGCTGGCATTCCATGTCAGGACCGAGCGCGCCCGGGGCCACTTTTCCTGTGCGCGGCGGAGGTTGGCCACCTTGACCAGCATGCCCAGCCGGTGGCCGCGGTGTTCCTCCGAGACCAGGGTGTCCTGCTGGAGCAGCGACCCCGGCACCAGCGGCCGCCAGGTCAGGACGGTATAGGCCACCAGCTCACCGGTGCGGGGGTGCAGGGCCGCCGCCACGGATGAGTGCACGCCGCTCCTGGCCAGCGCCTGCTCATCGTCCCGGACGCGGGCGGCGTCCCAGTCCTCGCGTTCCCAGTCCATCCCGGCGGTGGGCGCATCGGTGCTCATTTGTGCCCGCAGGGCGGCGTACCTGGCGATCAACGGGTCCGGACAGTGCACGTCCCAGGCCGTCAGCCCATAATGGCCGGCGTGGCTGAGGGCATCAGCCTCCAGCCGCGCCAGCAGTTGTCCCGGAACGGGGAGGTCGAGCCGGCTGGAACGCTCCACCTGTTCCAGCCGGTACCCGGCGGACAGGGCGAAGGAGGTGGCCGGGTCAGCCAAAGGAAGTCCCCCGGCCCGCGACATGGCAGGTACCAGCGGACCCGCGTCATCCACCAGGCGGGCAGGGAGTTCAAAGTAGCCATCCAGCGACGTCCGGTTGTTGGCGCGGGCCACCTTCTCCGCGTGGTCAAGGAGCCGCCGCCCCAGCCCGCGCCGCCGGAAGGCCGGCGCCACCAGGACGTTGATCCCTGCCGTGGCGGTGTTCTCCCGCAGGGGCAGCGTCACCGAACACATGCCCACCGGTTCCTTGCCCAGCCGGGCGACAAAGAGGTGCCGCGCCTCGTATGCGGTGCCGCGCCAGTGTTCCACCTCCTCCGCGTAGGTGTAGCCACGGTCAAGGTCGCCCCATGTCTGCAGTTCGTGCGCTTCCCGCATTGACTGGCAGTCGTTGAAGTCCTGAAAGTCGCTGCCGCCCTCGGTTGACGGAGGAACAACGACGGCGGAAATCACCAGGGCGTTCGGCTGCGTCATTCCCCAAGCGTAGCCAGCCGTGGACGGCTGTCGAGGGTGCGCAAGCGGCCTTTAACGCCTGAAGGGACCGCCCGGCTGGTAGCCGGACGGTCCCTTCAGAAGTGCCGGAAGGCACGGGACGCTGCTGAGGATTTACGCCTCGGTGAGCACCTTGGTGACGTTGGGGTCAACGGAGATGCCCGGGCCGAACGTGGTGGCCACGGTGGCCTTCTGGATGTAGCGGCCCTTGGATGCGGACGGCTTGAGGCGAAGGACCTCTTCCAGTGCGGCTGCGTAGTTCTCGGCCAGCTTCACGGCGTCGAAGGAAACCTTGCCGATGATGAAGTGCAGGTTGGAGTGCTTGTCGACCCGGAAGTCGATCTTTCCACCCTTGATGTCGTTGACGGCCTTGGTGACGTCGGGGGTCACGGTGCCCGTCTTGGGGTTCGGCATCAGGTTACGCGGACCCAGGACCTTACCGAGGCGGCCAACCTTGCCCATGAGGTCAGGGGTGGCAACGGCGGCGTCGAAGTCGGTCCAGCCGGCGGCGATCTTTTCGATCAGGTCGTCGGAACCAACGAAGTCGGCGCCGGCTGCGATTGCGGCCTCAGCCTTGTCGCCCGTGGCGAAGACCAGGACGCGGGCCGTCTTACCGGTGCCGTGGGGCAGGTTGACGGTGCCGCGGACCATCTGGTCGGCCTTGCGGGGGTCAACGCCGAGGCGGAAGGCAACCTCAACCGTGGCGTCGAACTTGGACGGGTTGGTGTCCTTGGCCAGCGTTACTGCCTCGAACGGCGCGTAGTGCTTCTCCGCGTCGATCTTGGCGGCTGCTGCCTCATATGCTTTGCTGCGCTTTGCCATGCTGCTTATTTCTCCTTGTGCAGTTGTGGTCTGCGGACCGCGCTGGGCCCTGCCACAGTCGGTGATCCGGTTCGTTATCCGGCCCGGATGACCAACATTTCAATGTGTTTGGTGCCGGTGTCCCGGCGGTGCCGCCCGTCGTCGTCAACTACCTGACGCTGGACAGCGGGAAGGGTGGTTAGCCCTCGACGGTGATGCCCATGGAGCGGGCGGTGCCGGCGATGATCTTCGCTGCGCCTTCGAGGCTGGTGGCGTTGAGGTCTTCCATCTTGGTGGAGGCGATCTCGTTGACCTGGGCCTGGGTCAGCTTGGCAACCTTGACGGTGTGCGGAGTTGCTGAACCCTTGGCGACGCCTGCAGCCTTCTTGATGAGTTCTGCAGCCGGCGGGGTCTTGGTAATGAACGTGAAGGAACGGTCTTCGTAGACCGTGATTTCCACGGGGATGACGTTTCCGCGCTGGGCTTCCGTCGCAGCGTTGTACGCCTTGCAGAATTCCATGATGTTGACACCGTGCTGGCCAAGCGCAGGACCGATCGGCGGGGCCGGGTTGGCGGCACCTGCCTGGATCTGCAGCTTGATGAGGCCGGTGACCTTCTTCTTGGGAGCCAATGTAGGGTCCTTCTCTCAATAACGTCCTGGGGCACAGGAGCGTGCCTCAGGTTTTTGGCCGCCATGGCAAGGCGGCCGGCCGTTCCGGTGCAGCTAAGCGGGCGGCGCCGGGACGAATTCTAGGATTCTCAGATCTTGGTGACCTGGTTGAACGCCAGGGTGACGGGCGTTTCGCGCTCGAAGATGGAGACCAGCACCACGAGGGTCTGGGACTCGGGCTTGATCTCGGAGATCGTGGCGGGAAGGGTCTCGAAGGGACCTTCCTTGACGATGACGGATTCACCGACCTCGAAGTCGACGGCCACGGGAGCCTGGTTCTGCTTGTTGACCGGCTTGCCCTTCTCGGCTTGTTCCTCTTCGAAGACAGGGGCGAGCATGGAGAAGACCTCGTCAAGGCGCAGCGGGACCGGGTTGTGGGCGTTGCCCACGAATCCGGTGACGCCGGGGGTGTGGCGGACGGCGCCCCAGGAGGCGTCGGTCAGGTCCATGCGGACCAGGACGTAGCCGGGGATGCGGACGCGGTTGATCACCTTGCGCTGGGCGTTCTTGATCTCCACGACTTCTTCCATGGGCACCTGGATTTCGAAGATGTAATCTTCCATGTCCAGGGTCTGGATGCGGGTTTCAAGGTTGGCCTTCACGCGGTTTTCGTAACCTGCGTACGAGTGGATGACGTACCAGTCACCTTCCTGACGGCGCAGCTTGGCCTTGAACTCCTCAGCGGGATCCACGGCTGCAGCTGCTGCCGCGGCGGCGAGGGCGTCGGCGGACTCGTCTTCCCCGTCAGCGTCTGATGCATCGCCTTCGGCAGCAACTACCACGTCGGAGGCGGCGTCGTCGGATTCGGGCGTGGAGGACTCAACCTCGGACTCTTCACCGGCTTCTGCCGTGACGTCCGGGGATTCTTCCAGCCCCGTCTCGGTTACCTCGAGCTCCTGCTCAGACACTTGGTCTCCTGCTTCCTCATTGCCTAACATGCCTATTTAAATGGCTCAATCCCGCACACCGGCGCATCCCTTCCGGTTTCCCGGATGGAACACGCGGCCTGCGGACTGTGCAGCCTTAGCTGTCCTTGGGGCCGGTACCGCCGAAGATCCAGCTGACAGCGGTTCCGAAACCAATGTCCAGCAGGCTGACGATGACCATCATGATGGCCACGAACACCAGCACCACGAGCGTGTAGTTGATCAGTTCCTTGCGGGTGGGGGCAACAACCTTCTTCAGTTCGCCGATAATCTGGCGGACAAAGAGTGCAATGCGGGCGAAGAAGTTTGCCTTGGCTTCCTTCTTAGCTGGGCGGCCCTTGGAGCTGCTGGCAGCTGTTTCGGTCACCTGGTCCTCGCTCATCTTTGCAATGGTGGATTACCCGGCCCTGATCAGAACCATGGTTGCTGCGCCTGCCCCGGGCTTTCGCCCGGAGCAGCTTGCGCAGGGCAGACAGGACTCGAACCTGCAACCTGCGGTTTTGGAGACCGCTGCGCTACCAATTGCGCCACTACCCTATGGAGTGAATTCCACTCTTTGACGACCCAACACCAGCTTGAACTGGGGCGCACGTCATCATCCGTGTTTCAACACCGGTGAACCAGTCTACGCAAGAACTTCGCGTAGGTAAAACCAGCCCGGCCCGGTCCGTCCGAAGTCCGGCCTGAAAGGTGCTGCGCAGGGCAGTCATAAATCAAAACCGGCTCCCCGGAGGGTCCGGTGAACAGCATAGAGTAGAACTCGTCGAATCCCACATTCCAGCCACCCGGCTGCAAGCGAAGAACGGACCTGCCATGTCTGCCGCCCGCGTTTCCCAACGCATTTCCGCAATTGCCGAATCCGCAACCCTGGCCGTCGATGCCAAGGCCAAGGCGCTGAAGGCAGCTGGCCGGCCCGTTATTGGCTTCGGCGCGGGTGAACCCGACTTCCCCACCCCGGACTACATCGTGCAGGCGGCCATCGAGGCTGCAGGGCAGCCCAAGTTCCACCGCTACTCCCCCGCCGGCGGCCTGCCCGAGCTGAAGAAGGCCATCGCCGAGAAGACCCTCCGCGATTCCGGCTACCAGGTGGACCCCTCCCAGGTCCTGGTCACCAACGGCGGCAAGCAGGCCGTCTACAACACCTTCGCCACCCTGGTGGATCCGGGCGACGAAGTCATCGTTCCCACCCCGTTCTGGACCACGTACCCGGAGGCCATCCGGCTCGCCGGCGGCGTCCCCGTGGAGGTTTTCGCCGGCCCCGAACAGGACTACCTGGTGACCGTCGAACAGCTCGAAGCAGCCGTGACGGACCGCACCAAGATCCTGCTGTTCGTCTCGCCGTCGAACCCCACCGGCGCCGTCTACTCCCCTGAGCAGGTGGCGGAAATCGGCAAGTGGGCCGCCGCCAAGGGCCTGTGGGTGGTCACGGACGAAATCTATGAGCACCTGACCTACGACGGCGTGCCGTTCACGTCGATCGCCACCGCGGCCCCCGAACTGGGCGACAAGGTGGTCATCCTCAACGGCGTTGCCAAGACGTACGCCATGACCGGGTGGCGCGTGGGCTGGATGATCGGCCCGGCCGACGTCATCAAGGCTGCCACCAACCTGCAGTCGCACGCCACCTCCAACGTGTCCAACATCATGCAGATCGCCGCCCTCGCCGCCGTGTCGGGTCCGCTGACCGCCGTGGACGAAATGAAGGTTGCGTTCGACCGCCGGCGCAAGGCGATCGTGGCAGGACTGAACGCGATCGACGGAGTGGAATGCCCGACGCCGAAGGGCGCCTTCTACGTGTACGCGGACGTCCGTGCCCTGCTGGGCAAGGAATTCCCGACCGCGTCCGGTACGGCCACGCCGCAGACCTCCGCGGAACTGGCCTCGCTCATCCTTGACGAGGTTGAGGTGGCAGTGGTTCCCGGCGAAGCCTTCGGCCCCTCGGGCTACCTGCGCCTGTCCTACGCCCTGGGCGACGACGACCTCGCCACGGGCGTCCAGCGCCTGCAGGACTTCCTGGGCAAGGCCCAGTAGTCGCTCCATCACCTTCCGCAGGAACAACCCAAACGCCCCATCACCTGGTGATGGGGCGTTTGGGTTTAAGGCGCAGGATCTGATGGGGCGTTTGGTTTTAAGGCCCGAAAGATGATGGGGCGTTTGGGTTTAAGGCGCAGGATCTGATGGGGCGTCTAGAGGAGGCGGCGCTCGGCTGCCCACTTGGTCAGTTCGTGGCGGCTTGAGAGCTGGAGCTTGCGCAGCACGGCTGACACGTGGGTCTCCACCGTCTTGATGCTGATGAAGAGCTCCTTGGCCACCTCCTTGTAGCTGTAGCCGCGGGCGATGAGGCGCATGACCTCAAGTTCCCGGGCGGAGAGCTTGTCCAGCTCGTCATCGGCAATATCCGCAGGAGCGGTGCCGAAGGCGTCCAGGACGAACCCGGCAAGGCGTGGGGAGAAGACCGCGTCGCCGCCGGCCACCCGGAACACGGCGTCGGTGATCTCGGCACCGGAGATGGTCTTGGTGACGTATCCGCGGGCACCGGCGCGGATGACGGCCACCACGTCCTCCGCAGCGTCGGAGACGCTCAATGCCAGGAAACGGGTGGTGGACAGGAGCGCGGCGGAGCCGGCGATGACTTCCCGGCCGCCGCCGCCCAGTCCTCCGGGCAGGTGGACATCGAGAAGAACGACGTCGGGCCGCTGCTGGGCGATCACGGCAATGGCCTGTTCAACGGTGGCGGCCTCCCCCACCACCTGGATGCCGGCGTCGAGGTCAGCTTTCAGCCCGGACCGGAAGATGGCGTGATCGTCCACGATGACCACCCTCACGGAGTTTGCCGGCCGGGCGCTTCCGGTACTTGTCTCCTGGGTCGTGTTCATGATTTTCCTTCCGCGTGTTCTGCTGCAGCCGGCAGCCTCAGGCGGACCTCGGTACCATCCCCCGTGCTGAGGATGGCCGCCGAGCCGCCATGCCGTTTCATCCTGCCGATGATCGATTCCCTGATACCGAGGCGGTCCGCCGGGACGTCCCCCAGCTGGAAACCGGGTCCCCTGTCCTTGATGAAGATCTCAGCCTGCCCGTCCGATGCCTCAAGGTAGACCGAGACGGTTCCGCCGCCGTGCCGCGAGGCGTTGAGCATGGCCTCCCGGCTTGCCTGGACCATTGCTTCGTGCGCCTCGGTCATGGCGGCGTCACCCACGGTGACCACCTCCACGGCGTTGCCAAGCAGGTCCTCCACCTCCGCCGCAACAGCCTTGATCCGGTCTGAAAGCTGACCGCTTTCACGGCCGGGGTCCTGGAACAGCCAGCCGCGCAGCTCGCGTTCCTGGGCACGGGCCAGGCGGACCACGTCATGCTCGTTGCCGGCGCGCCGCTGGATCAGGGCCAGTGTCTGCAGCACGGAATCGTGGAGGTGGGCAGCGATCTCCGCCCGTTCCGTCTCCCGGATCCGGCCGGCTCGTTCCGATTCCAGGTCCCGCCAGAACTTCAGCGCCCACGGCAACAGGACCAGCACCACGCCGCCCAGGACGGCCACGGACGCCAACAGCGCCAGCCAGGTCTGTTCCCAGGAGCCCGAGCCGGACACCATCACCAGGACCCCTGCCACCACCAGCGCCAGTCCTGCAGCGAGCCTGCCCCACCCGCCGGCCTGGTCCGCTTTGGTCTTGTCCACCAGCCCTGCGCGGCGCGTCTCATCCAGCTGCATCCAGGCGATCGACGCGCCGCCCAGCACAGCTGCAGCCGGGATCAGCGTCCCCAGGGACACGTCCACGCCCAGCATCTGCGCAATCATGATGCCGGCCACCAGCAGGAGCCCGCAGCCCAGCAGGATTTCCTTGCCGTACCGCATCCCGCGCGCCCGGAACCAAGGGGGCTCTCCGGAGGCTCCCGCTCCGGCCGGAACGGGCCCATCGGCACCTGCTGGTGTTCCGCCGTCGGACGCCGTCTCCTGCGCCGGCTGGGCCTGCTGCTGCTGGCCCGGTCCCAGCTGGCTGACGGCGGGAGCAATGGGCGACGCCGGCCGGCGGGCGTTGCGGCGCGCGGCCTCATCCGCGGTGGGCACCATGATCCAGAGCCATGCGTAGAAGACCAGGCCGGCCCCGCCGGCGAAGGAGGCGAGGACCATGCCCAGCCGGACATTCTTGACCGGCCAGCCCAGGTGCGCGGCGAGGCCGGAGCAGACGCCGGCGATGACACGGTCGCTGCTCCGTGCCAGGGGCGGGCGCACCGGGAGGGTTGTCATGGATCAATCCAAACACGGATCAGGGTTGCCCGGACCGTATCCGGCCGCTTACCGGGGACAGCTCAGGGGCCGTTCAGGGTATCCCCCAGTAGAGCGGCGACCCGCCCGGACGGGAGGATCGAGGTATGAACTCGCAGACCCCCTCCCCTGACGACGAACACCCTGCCGGGGCCATCCCCGGATCCGACAGCGAGCGGCCCACGGAGCCGCTGCCGTCCTCCCCTGCAACGCCTCCGGAGCCTGAGGTTGGCCCGGGTGCCGGTCCCGCGGCCGGCCCGTCAGGCGGTCTTGGCGCCGGTCCCTCAGCTGATCCGGGTGCCGGACCGGGCCCTGATCCCGCTGATAACACCCAGGGCTATGCCTACCGCAGCAGCCCCACCGCCCCAACTCCTTCCACCGACTTCTTCGGCTGGATCCGCAGCAACGGCATTTACCGGGGCAACGACCGTTGGGTCGGCGGCGTCTGCAGCGGAATCGCCCACCGGCTGAACGTGGACCCGATCATCATCCGCGGCGCCTTCATTGTCCTCACTCTCCTGGCCGGCATTGGCGTGTTCTTCTATGGCTTGGCATGGGCGTTCCTGCCGGAACCGGACGGCCGGATCCACGTCCAGGAAGCCGGCGCCGGACGCTGGTCCAGTGGCATGACGGGCTCCCTGATTGCCACGGTCCTGGGTCTCACCGGCCTGGGCGGAGGCTTCTGGGGCTGGAGCCATAACGGCCTCAGCGGACTGCTCTGGACCGTCTTCTGGGTGGCCGGCGCAATCTATTTGGTCTACTACCTTTCCCAGCGCAACAAGTCCCACCCCACCATGGCCGGCCACACGCCGGCAGCCCCCGGCGCGGGCCACCCGGCCGGACGCCCGGGCGCGGACTACACCTCGTCGTTCTCCGCAGGCACGCCCTCCGGGCCGGCGCCCGGCTTCCCGGCGGCGCCCCGGTACAGCGGCGGCCCCACCAGCTCAGCGTCCACCGGTATCTATGGCCCGGGCGGACACGGCACTCCTATCGGAACCGGTGTCGGAGGCACCTCCGCCGGCCCAAACGGCACCGGTTCAAGCAGCACAGGCCCAGGCGGGCCGGGCACAGGCGGGCCGGGCACAGGCGGGCCGGGCAGCGGCGTTCCCGGTGGAAGCAGCTACCCCGCACCGTGGGTGCCCCCGCAACCGCCAAAGCCCCGGCCGTCCGGCCCCGGCGCTCCCGCCGTCGCCATCGCCACGGGCTCGGCCCTGGTAGTGGGCGGTGGCCTCAAGGCGCTGGATGCCGCAAACATCATCGACCTGGGCGGCTCCGCCAACGCCATCGTGTGGGCCAGCGCGGCAGCAGTGCTAGGCCTGGGCATCCTGGTGGCGGGTTTCCGCGGCCGCACCTCCGGCGTCCTGAGCCTCTTTGCCGTAATCGCCCTGGTTACCGGCGGCATCTACAACACGCTGGACGACGGCCGGATGCGTTTCCAGCAGGTGGACTGGAACCCCGCAAGCATTGAGGAGGCACGCGGCGGCATCGACATCACCGCCGGGCGGGGCACCGTGGACCTCACGGGCCTGTCACCCACCGCCCCCCTGACGTCCGACGTCGTGGTTCCCCTGGACATCACCGCCAGCAACGTGACCGTGGTGATCCCGCAGAACCTGCCCGTCGACATCAAGGCGGACATGACCATGGGAAACCTTAACGAGGCCACCGGCCAGCGCGGCGGCACCACCACCCGTGAAAGCAGCTACAACGCGGACAAGCCCGGCAACCACCTGGTGGTGCGGATCGACGGCACGTTCAGCAACGTCACAATCCAGGAAGGCAACTGACATGGACAGCAGCAACATTCCGACGACGGCGGGCCAAGACCCCGCCGGACCGGCACCGGCGAGGGTGGGGACGGTGGTGTGGGGACTGATCGTCCTGGCGCTGGCCGCACTCATCATCGTGGCGCAGCTGGGCATCGTGACACTCAATGGCACCTACGTCCTGATCGGCCTCATGATCGGCGCAGGTGTGGCCCTGGTGGCCGGCGGCCTGCTCTCAGCCCGCAAACGTGACAACGCATCAACTACAGGGAAGTCTTGAACCATGGATAAGTTCTTCAGCATTGTCAGGGGCCTTGGCCTGCAGCGCGGCCCACAGCGGTGGCTCGGCGGAGTGCTGGGCGGCATCGCGGCCAAGCTCAACGTCGACGTCGCCTACGTCCGCATCGCATTCCTGCTGTTCTGCCTGCTCCCCGGACCTGCCGTGATCTTCTACCTCCTGGCCTGGGTGATCCTCCCGGACCAGCGCAACGAGATCCTGCTCCAGACGTTCCTGGACCGCCGGTCGCTCAACCGGCCCTGACCAGCCAAATCGCCGGCGCCGGACACACTGGCGCCGGCACCATAAATCGGCCACGACCACGGCCCCTGCTTTCGCGGACACTCCCCGACAGCAGGGGCCTTTCCTGTCCCGGCACTGCCCGGCCCGGGCACCCCCATGTAACCGGTTTGTGTCGTACCCCACACACCCCATTACACTTCTAGGTGAGCTCAGCGTGGCGCTCTGCCTGTAAACCTTCTCTCCAGGATTTGAGCCGAACATGAAAATTGGAATCCTCACCAGCGGTGGCGACTGCCCCGGACTGAACGCCGTGATCCGAGGCGCCGTGCTTAAGGGCATCGCCGTCCACGGCCAGGAATTCGTCGGATTCCGCGATGGATGGCGGGGTGTGGTGGAGGGGGACATCATCGACATCCCCCGCACCATGGTCCGCGGCATCGCCAAGCAGGGCGGCACCATCCTTGGCACTTCCCGCACCAACCCGTTCGAAAACGGCGGCGGCCCCGAGGCCATCAAGGCCCACATGGACCGGCTGGGCATCGACGCCATCATCGCCATCGGTGGTGAGGGAACACTCGCCGCCGCCAAGCGCCTGACCGACGCCGGACTCAAGATCGTCGGCGTCCCCAAGACCGTTGACAACGACCTTGACGCCACCGACTACACCTTCGGGTTCGACACTGCCGTGCAGATCGCCACCGAAGCCATCGACCGGCTCCGCACCACCGGCGAATCCCACCACCGCTGCATGATCGCCGAAGTGATGGGCCGGCACGTGGGCTGGATCGCCCTGCACGCCGGCATGGCCGCAGGCGCGCACGCCATCCTGATCCCGGAGCAGAAGGTCAGCATCGAGCAGATCACCGAATGGGTCAAGGAAGCCCATCATCGTGGCCGCGCGCCCCTGGTGGTGGTGGCCGAAGGCTTCGTACCCGAACACATGGAAAGCCCGCACTCCGAGCGCGGCCTGGACACCTTCGGCCGTCCCCGGCTGGGCGGCATCGCGGACCAGCTCGCCCCCGAACTGGAGGCACGCACCGGCATTGAAACTCGCGCCACCATCCTGGGCCACATCCAGCGCGGCGGCGTCCCGTCGGCCTTCGACCGGGTCCTGGCCACCCGGCTTGGCATGGCTGCCATCGATTCCGTGGTGGAAGGCTACTGGGGCACCATGGTGGCGCTCAAGGGCACCGACATCCGGCACGTTGCCTTCGAAGAGGCCCTGGGCCAGCTGAAGACCGTCCCGCAAAACCGCTACGACGAAGCCGCGGTCCTGTTCGGCTAAGTCAGTGGGCCGCCCTAGGCTGGGACCATGACACTCGATCCCGGCTCAGCGGCCATCATCCAGCTGGCGTGGGCACGCCGGCTGGGCCTTGACGACGACGCGTTCGGGGACGCCCTGGTCTCCGGGGCAAGGATCGTCCGGGCGGACGAATCGGCCCGGACCGTCGAGTTCGTCCGGTTGTTTGGCAGTTCCGCGCTGGTGGGCCCGCAGAGCGTCATCGAAGCCGCAACGGACATTCCGGACGAGGAGATGGCCCAGCACGTCACGCTGCTGAAACTGACCAGGGACCGGGGCGGCCATGGGCTCGGCGCTGCCGCCCTGTTCTTCGCCGACGACCTGCCGCTGCAGCAGCCCTCCGGGGAACTCACGGTCTCGCACGGGAACCCGGAGGCCATTGAACTGGAGGGCCGCTGCCCGCCGGACGACGTCAACGAAGTGGGGCTCTCCGACCTCGAAAACCGCTACACCATCGTGCATGAGCAGGACGGCAGGCGCGTGCCCCTGGCCTGCGGTGCGTACGGCGAATGGGAGGGCCTGCTGGCCAACATGGGCGTACTGGTGGACCCGGAATGGCGGCGGCGCGGCCTGGGCTCGCTGGCCGCGTCCATCGCGGCGCACGAGGCCCTCGCCGCCGGGCTGACGCTGCAGTGGCGTGCGGACGTCAGCAACACCGGCTGCCTGGCACTGGCCAGGCAGCTTGGCCTCTCAGCCGGCGGAATCCAGACCAGCGTCCACCTTCGCTGACGCCTGGTCCTGGCCCTGCGTCCCCCAGCCCTGGACCGGCTGCGGCTTGGCGAAGAACAGTGCCACCGCCGCCCCCACCAGGATCACTCCGGCGGGCAGCAGGATGGACTGGCCCATCGCGGTCGAGAATCCGGCGTGCAGGAACCCGGGCAGCGAGCCACCCATTGCCAGTCCTTCCCCGGCGGACCCGCCCGGCCCTCCCGAGGGAAGCTCGGCGGCCAGCCGCGACTGGATCAACACAGCGATGGCCGCACTGCCCAGCACCGCGCCGATCTGGCGGGTGGTGTTGTACACGCCCGAACCGGCACCCGCCTGGCGCGGCGGCAGGTTCCTGGTGGCAGTGGTGCTCAGCGGGGCCCAAATGCCGGCGTTGGCGAAGCCCAGGACGGCGCTGGGCAGCAGGAACATCAGGATGGGCGTATCCGGCTGCATCAGGACCGAGTTCCACAGCAGCGCCACCGCCATGAGCACCAGCCCGGTGGCCGTGATGAACTTCGGGTTCACGCGGTCCACCAGCTTGCCCACCACGGGTGCAAGCCCGCCGGAGATCAGTGCCATGGGCACCATCATGAGGGCGGACTGTGTGGGGGTTAGGCCCCGGACCAGCTGGTAGTAGAAGATCAGCGGCAGGCTGAAGGCGGTCACCGTGAAGCCGACGGTGGTGATCCCGATGTTGGCCAGCGAGAAGTTGCGGTCCCGGAACAGCGCCAGCGGCAGCAGCGGCTCGCCCTTGTTGAACCGCTGCCACAGGACGAAGACAGCCAGCACCACGATGCCGGCGATTATCAGGCCCCACACGCTGATGGGCCCGGTGATGGTGCCCCAGTTGTAGGTTTCGCCCTCCTGGATCCCGAACACCAGAAGGAACAGCCCGACGGCGCTCAGCAGGACGCCGGGAATATCGAAGCGGTGCGGATGGGTGCTCAGGGCCGGGACGTTGCGCAGCGCCAGGATGAAGCCCACGACGCCGATGGGCACGTTGATGAAGAAGATCCACTCCCAGCCCAGGCCGTCCACCAGGACGCCGCCAAGGATGGGCCCGACGAGCGTCGCCATGCCCGCTGTTGCGCCCCAGACCGCCATGGCTGAGCCGCGGCGGTCCGGCGGGAAGATCCGGGTGATCACGGCCATGGTCTGGGGCGTCATCATCGCGGCGCCAAGGCCCTGGAGGACACGGGCGGCGATCAGGATCCGGACGTCGCCTGAGAGGCCGCACCACAGCGAGGCGAGGGTGAAGACCACCAGGCCGGAGAGGTAGAGCTTCTTGGGCCCGAACCTGTCGCCCAGCCTGCCGGTGATGAGCAGCGGGACGGCGTAGGCCAGCAGGTAGGCGCTGGTCACCCAGATGACCGAGTTGATGTCGGCGTCCAGCCCCTCCATGATGCGGGGGTTGGCCACGGACACGATGGTGGTGTCGATCAGGATCATGAAGAACCCGATCACCAGGGACCACAGTGCCGGCCAGGGCTTTGCTACGTTTTCCACTCGGTCATCCTTCAGGAGTTTTTGTTGGTGCCGGGCGGAACCCGGGCCGAGCTAGCCCAGCAGGTCCAGGATCTCCGTGCGGGCAAACATTTGCGCCGCGGCGCGTGCCGAGGGCGCACCGGCGTCCGGATCCGCTCCGGCGTCAAGCAGGACCCGGGCCACGTCCGTGTAGCCCTTGAATACGGCGCCTGCGAGCGGGGTCTGGCCCCGGTCGTTGGCGGCGTTGGCGTCGGCGCCGTGTTGCAGGAGCAGCCCAACGGTGCCGGCGTGGCCGTGGTAGGCGGCCAGCATGAGCAGGGAGTCACCGGCGGAGTTGGTCATGGTGGCGGGAACCCCGGCGTCCAGGTAGGCACCCAGCAGGGCGTCGCTCCCCTCACGCGCAGCCTCGAAGAGCGCCTGCGCCAAAGCCAGCGCGTCGTCGTCGTGCCCTTCCGCTGCCGTCGTCCCAACGCCGGCAGGCGTGGTCCCGGTGTGCTCGGTCATCAGCGTGGCCCCCTCAGGAATCCGGTCTGGCGCCCCACCACCTGGCCGGCATCGGGGGCAACAATGATTTCCTGGACGGCGGCATACGGCTCATCGCCGTCCAGGACGGTCAGTATCTCATCCGCGGCCACGGAACGTTTTATGACTGCCAGGGCCACAGGACCCATCTCGTAGTGCTGCGCCACGGAGGTGACGGTCCCGACTTTCCGGTCCCCTGCCATGACCGGGCTGCCGGCGGCGGGGAGGGTGTGCTGCGAGCCGTCCAGCTGCAGGAAGACCAGCCGGCGGGGCGGGTGGCCCAGGTTGTGGACGCGGGCGATGGTCTCCTGGCCTTTGTAGCAGCCCTTGGCCAGGTGCACCGCAGTGCGCAGCAGGTCAAGCTCGTGCGGGATGGTCTTGTCATCCGTCTCGGCACCGATCCGGGGGCGCCAGGCGGCGACCCGCAGGGCTTCCGCGGCGAGGACACCGGCCAGAGACCGCCCCGCGACGGCCTCTTCCAGTTCGGCGGCCGGGATGAGGTACTCGAACCAGGGGCGCTCCAGCCCCGGATGGTTCTCCTCCGACACGGTGGCATAGGAGTATCCGCCGGCGGATACGTGCGGCCACGGGTCCTGCCAGGCGAGGCGGCCGGACCACTCCGGGACGGCCCGGGTGCTGCCCACGACTGCCCAGTCGGACGAGACGTCGGCGATTTCCACCCGCAGCATGAACTTCATCCGGTTGAGGTACTCCGCCAGCGGCGCTGCCTCGGCGGCCTCAACGATCAGCCACGTGGTCCCGCCGTCGTCGACAACCCGGGCGTCAAAGTCGATGCGGCCCTGGACGCTGAGGAGCAGCAGCTCGCTGGACTCCCCCGGCTTCAGCGCGGCCACCTGCTGGGAGGACAGGGTATTAAGCCAGCTCAGCCGGTCCGGGCCGGTGACGGTGACCACGCCGCGGTGGGAAAGGTCGACGACGGCGGTTCCGGCAGCGAGCGCGCGCTGCTCGCGCAGCGGCTCGCCGTAGTGGGCGGCGACTCCGGCGTCAGGGCCGCCGGCCTCGACGGCGCCGGGGCGCGACAACAAGGGGCTGGGCGTAGTCATATGAAGTAGAAGTCCTTGGAGGCTAACGGTATTCCGGATTTTCGAAATCGAAATGGGTACCGGCGTTCCATTCGTTGGGCAGGTTGCCGTAGGCCGGGTAGCCGCCCGCATCCTTCAGCATCCTTGCCAGGTGCAGGAGGTTCCAGGTCATGAAGGTGGTGTTGCGGTTGGTGAAGTCGCTCTCCGGGCCGCCGGAGCCTTCATCCAGGTAGCTTGGGCCCGGACCAACCGGCCCGATCCAACCCGCGTCGGCCTGCGGCGGGATGCTGAAGCCGATGTGCTGAAGACTGTAGAGGATGTTCATGGAACAGTGCTTGATGCCGTCCTCGTTGCCGGTGATCAGGCAGCCGCCCACCTTTGGATAGAAGGCCCACTGGCCCCTGTCATTGAGCTGGCCGGAGTGGGCGTAGAGGCGCTCGATAAGTTTCTTGGTCTGCGACGAGTTGTCACCGAGCCAGATGGGGCCCGCCACCACCACGATGTCAGCTTCCTGGACAGCGGGATAGAGATCCGGCCACTCGTCCGTGGCCCACCCGTACTGGGTCATGTCCGGGTAGACACCGCTGGCGATGTCGTGGTCCACGGTACGGATCACCCTGGTGCTGACACCCTGCTTTTCCATGATGCGGCGGCTGATGGCAATCAGCCCGTCCGTGTTGGATGTCTGCGGCGACTTCTTCAGGGTGCCGTTGAAGAAGACGGCCTTGAGGTCGCCGTAGCCGCTGGGCTTTCGTGCTTGATCCGTGCCGTCTTCCATGAGGTTTCTTTCCTGTTCAGGAGACTCTATGCAGGAACGCGGAGGCGTGGGCTTCAAGGCCCTTGCCGGTTTCGCCGCCTGTCGCCACGTCCCACCGCCACAGGAGGTTGCCGTCCACCAGGCCAAAGATCCGGGTGGCCGCACTGTACTCCTTGGAGTGGCTGCCACGCATCACCATGTCGGTGGTCAACTGGATCTGCGGGCCCTTGATCTGGCCGTAGTACAGCTCGGTGATGCCGCCTGGGTGGGCGATGGACACCGAGATGTCGAAGCCGCCGTCCTTGTTGCGCAGCGCCTCCACCTCATCGGCACTCTTCAACACCGGGACGATGTCGGCAGGCACCAGGCCCGGGCCGCCGTCGGCATCCAGCTGCTTGCGTTCAAGCGCCCAGAAGCCGGTCTCAACGGTGAGCGGCCGCAGGCGCGTGCCCTCGTCGTCGGTCAACCAGCTCTCGGCCCGGTACTGCAGGTACGGCAGGCCGTTGTGGGTGAAGGAGACGTGCTGCAGGAAGTGTTCCGAATCCTCGTCGCCGCTGCCCAGCCGGCCGCGGCCCTCCCACTCGCCAATGAGCCACGAAAGGGGGACGAGTTCAGGGGTCAGATCTGTAGGAATCTCAATGGGCATTTGTTCTACCTCGAGATACGGCCGGCTCCGGAAGAGGGGTGGCTACTTCTGGCCCTTGAAGAGGCGGTAGACCACGAATCCGGCGAACCAGGCCATGGACAGGCTCGCGATGCCGAGCAGGACAAGGAAGAAGATTTCAAAAGCAAGTACGGACATGGTGCCATCCTAACCCGTTAGTAGATGAGTAGTTTGTCTATGAAGTAAGCGAGGGATCCCACCGCTGAGACGGGGGCCAGGCCCATGCTCAGTGCGGCCGCAAAATTCAGCGGGGCGCCGCGGAGCGTGGCCAGTCTGCGGAAGCTTGCCAGGACCGCGCCCACCACCACGCCGAAGACCGCGGCCGGCAGGACGGCGATGTCCGACAGGACCAGTCCGGCGAGCGGCCCGGCCAGGCCCGCCAGGACAATGCCCAGCGGAGCAATGATGCTGTCCGGCCAGCGGATAAGGCCGGCCAGCAGGGCCACCGCGGCACTGATTGCCGCCACAAGCAGCATTTCGCGGACGCCGTTGAACCGCGCTCCGGCAACCCAGCCGGCGCCGAGGCAGGACAGCAGGACACCGGCGCAGCAGCCCAGTGTGGACTCCAGCCGCTGGGCCTGTCCCGTACCGCGGACCAACTGCACCACAAACACCGCCATCATTCCCAGCGCCACGAAGGCCGGCGTCCAGTCCAGGTAGCCCGGGGCCGGCGCCACGCCGGCCGCCACGGCAGCGCCTGCGCCCGGCAGGGCGATGACGGCGGCAAGGGTCTTCTTGGCGGGGATGCGGAGGAAATGCGGCCACCCGATCCCCACTGCGGCGGCGATGGCGACACCGACGGCGACGAGTGCTTCAGGCGAGGCATAGACCCCGGCGATGATGGCGGCCAGGCCGGCGATGCCGACAACGCCGATGGTCCAGGAACCCAGCGAACGCACGGGTGCCTGCAGGTCCGCCGTCATCCAGGGCCCGGCCTGTGCTTCGTCGGTGCACTCACTGCGCTGTTTTCCCATCCTGGCGTTGGCCGGAAGGCTGGTCCGCCCCCTCATGGCAGGGCTGGTCCGCCCTGCTTCAATCCTGCCTTATGTGAAGGGCATATGTCGCAAAACGCTCCCGTCCGCGGCCTGGATCTGTGGCCTGGAGGAGGCCGCCGGGTATACTCAAGGTTCAGCTACGCTCCCTGCTGAGGTAGCTGGCCGGCGGCGTGCTGACGGCCCAGAGCCTCGTGCAGGAAGCCAGTACCGGCCGGTGAGAATCCGGTTCAGTCGCCCAATGATGCGCGGACGGCCCTTGGAGGAACAATGTCGCACATCCTGTTACTGACCAACAGCACCGGTTCTTCGGTGGACATCCTGCCTGCCCTCGAATTGCTGAACCACAGGGTCCACATCCTCCCGGCCGAGCCCACGGCCCTCCTTGAGACAGACCCCTGCGACATCGTCCTGCTGGATGCCCGCAAGGACCTGGTGGGCGCCCGTTCACTCACGCAGCTCCTGAAAGCCACCGGGCTGAGCGCTCCCCTGGTCCTGATCCTCACAGAAGGCGGCATGGCCGCCGTTTCCTCCGCGTGGGCCGTTGACGACATCGTCCTCGATTCCGCCGGACCCGCCGAAGTGGAGGCGCGTATCCGGCTGTCCGTTGCCCGGGCAGTCCCCGAGCAGGAAGACGCTCCGAGTGAGATCCGCGCCGCCGGCGTCATCATCGACGAGGCAAGCTACACGGCACGCGTCAACGGCGCCCCGCTGAACCTGACGTTCAAGGAGTTCGAGCTCCTGAAATACCTGGCCCAGCATCCAGGCCGCGTGTTCACCCGGCAGCAGCTCCTCACCGAAGTCTGGGGCTACGACTACTACGGCGGCACCCGCACCGTGGACGTCCACGTCCGGCGCCTCCGGGCAAAGCTCGGCGCGGACCACGAGAACCTGATCAGCACGGTCAGGAACGTCGGCTACCGCCTCACCCTCGTCCGGCAGCAGGAAGACGAACTCACCGAGGCCTGAGCCCCGGCGCGCCATTGACGTATAGCCTTGGCTCATGACTCCAGCGCATCCGCAGAAGTGGCCCGTCCATGTCGTCCGGGGCGGAGTTGACCAGCAACTCCTGAAGGACTGCCGCGACCTCCTGGCCGCGGCTGAGGAATCGGATGGAAACCCTTCCATCTCCGAGCAGACCCTGGTGACCATGCGCGCCGGGGACTCCGCGGAGCACACCCTGCTGACGCTGGCCCTGTATGCACCCGACGAGGACTCCGATCCGGCGACCGGACAGGACCTGGCGGGCTTCGCCGTCGTGGTTGAGGAGCCGGACGGCCACGGCATCCTGGAGATCGCCGTCCACCCCTCCTACCGGAACCAGGGCGTGGCGGACCGCCTGGTGGGGGCCCTCAAGGAGGTCCGGGGCTTTGGCGGGCTGAACGCCTGGTCCCACGGCAACCACGAGGCAGCTGCCGACCTTGCTGCGCGGTACGGCTACGCGCCGGTGCGTGAGTTGTGGAAGATGCGGATGACGACGGCGGGCGCGGAGCTTCCCGACGCCGGCCTCCCGGACAGGGTGGCCATCCGCACCTTCGTGCCGGGCAAGGATGAGGACGCCTGGCTGGCCGCCAACAGGGCCGCCTTCGCCCACCATCCGGAACAGGGGAACCTCACCCGGGCGGACCTCGAGGCGCGCATGGCGGAGGACTGGTTCGATCCGGCCGGGTTCTTCCTGGCGGAGGACCGGGCCGGCCGCCTTCTGGGCTACCACTGGACCAAAGTCCACCCCCGGCACGGCTCGCACCCAGCCATCGGCGAGGTGTATGTGGTGGGCGTGACACCCGAAGCCCAGGGCATGGGCCTGGGCAAGGCATTGACCATCGCCGGCATCAGGCACCTTCGCGACTCCGGGCTGAACGGGGTCATGCTCTATGTGGACGCCGACAATGCCGCGGCCGTCGCCCTCTACCGGCGGCTCGGCTTTACGCGCTGGGACATGGACGTCATGTATGGCCCGGCGGCGGGGTAGGCAGGACAGCCGGAAGAATCCCCCGCCCGGGAGGAACAGGGGCCGTGGCATGGGTGAATGCTTGTAAGGTTGAAAGGGAACCGCGCGGGGCGGAAGCGCCGGCACCAACGCGCCAGCTAAAGGAGAAGCCATGAACCCGGAACCCTCCGGAACAGCTACGTCCCAGGATGTTGCGGCGCCTGTACGGGCACGCTTCGGCTCCTCCGAGGTACCGGCCTCCAGGGCCACCCAGGACCGCATTGACATCCCTGAATTCGCGCCGAACCTGCAGCCAGAAGGCGACATCCGGCCTGACCGGTTCCTGGACCGCGAGCTGAGCTGGCTCGCCTTCAATTCGCGGGTCCTGGAACTGGCCGAGGACCCCACCCTGCACCTGCTGGAACGCGTCAGCTTCCTCTCCATTTTCGCGTCGAACCTGGACGAGTTCTTCATGGTCCGCGTGGCCGGCCTCAAGCGCCGTATCGCCACGGGACTCGCCGTCCCCTCCCCCGCCGGCCTGAGCCCCGTCGAGGTGCTGGAGCGGATCAGCGAGGAAGCCCACCGGCTCCAGGCACGGCACGCCCAGGTGTTCGCTGACCAGATCCGCCCGGCCCTGGCCTACGAGCACATCCACCTCATGCACTGGGACGAACTGGACGACGCCGCCAAGCAGCAGCTGAGCGTGATGTTTGCGGAAAAAGTCTTCCCCATCCTCACCCCGCTGGCCGTTGACCCTGCCCACCCCTTCCCTTACATTTCGGGCCTGTCACTGAACCTGGCCGTGGTGGTCCGGAACCCCGTCAGCGACAAGGAGCTCTTCGCCCGCCTGAAGGTGCCGGACCAGTTGCCCCGCCTGATCTCCATCGACGGCCCCCGCGCCGGCGCGGTGCCCGGGCGGGTGGCCCGGTTCATTGCGCTGGAGGAAGTCATCGCCGTCCACCTGGACAAGTTGTTCCCGGGCATGGAGGTGCTGGAACACCACACCTTCCGGGTCACCCGCAACGAGGACCTGGAGGTGGAGGAGGACGACGCCGAAAACCTCCTGCAGGCCCTGGAGAAGGAACTCCTGCGCCGCCGCTTCGGCCCGCCCGTCCGGCTGGAGGTGGCCAACGACATCAACCCCAACATCAGGGCCCTGCTGATCCGCGAGCTGGGCGTGGAGGAATCCGAGGTCTACTCGGTGCCGGCTCCACTGGACCTTCGCGGCCTGTCCGTCATCGCCGGAATCGACCGCGCTGACCTGCATTACCCCAAGCACGTGCCGCACACGTCCCGGTACCTGAATGAGTCCGAGACCTCCAAGGCGGCGAACGTCTTTGCCGCCATGCGCCGCCGCGACATCCTGCTGCACCACCCGTACGATTCGTTCTCAACTTCGGTGCAGGCGTTCCTGGAACAGGCCGCGGCGGATCCCAAGGTGCAGGCCATCAAGCAGACCCTGTACCGCACCTCCGGCGACTCCCCCATCGTTGACGCGCTGATTGATGCCGCCGAGGCCGGCAAGCAGGTCCTGGCCCTGGTGGAGATCAAGGCGCGCTTCGATGAGCAGGCCAACATCTCCTGGGCCCGCAAACTGGAGCAGGCCGGCGTGCATGTGGTGTACGGGATCGTGGGCCTGAAGACGCACTGCAAGCTGTCGCTGGTGGTCCGCCAGGAAGTGGACGGGCTCCGCCGCTACTGCCACATCGGCACCGGCAACTACCACCCGCGGACCGCCCGCTACTACGAGGACCTGGGCCTGCTGACGGCGAACGAACAGGTGGGCGAGGACCTGTCCAAGCTGTTCAACCAGCTTTCCGGCTACGCACCGAAATCGACCTTCAAACGGCTCCTGGTGGCACCCCGTTCCGTCCGGTCGGGACTTATCGACCGGATCGAGACCGAGATCCGCAACGCCAGGGCCGGCGTGCCGGGACATGTGCAGATCAAGGTGAACTCCATGGTCGATGAGGCCATCATCGATTCCCTCTACCGCGCCTCCCAGGCGGGGGTCAAGGTGGATGTGGTGGTCCGCGGCATCTGCTCGCTGCGCCCCGGCGTTCCCGGGCTGAGCGACAACATCACTGTCCGGTCCATCCTGGGCCGGTTCCTGGAGCACTCCAGGGTGTTCGCTTTCGCCAACGGCGGGGATCCCGTGGTGTACATCGGTTCGGCCGACATGATGCACCGCAACCTGGACCGCAGGGTGGAGGCGCTGGTCCAGCTGGCCAGCGCGGACGACATCGCCTATGTCCTGGACCTCATGCGGCGCTACATGGCGCCGGAAACATCCAGCTGGCACCTGGACAACGAGGGCCGCTGGAACCGGCACCACCTGTCCGAGGACGGGAAGCCGCTTGAGGATGTCCAGTCCTGGTTGTTGGCGTCCCGGCCGCGTCAACGCAGCCTGAGCCGGCGATAGGCAGCCGCGTTGTCGAGCGATGCACTCGTAGCCGACCAGACTGACCACCCGGGGGAACCCGTAGCCGTAACCGCTGCGGGCGCCATCCCGTGGCGGGTCAACAAGGACCTCCTGGAAGTCGCGCTGATCCACCGCCCGCGCTATGACGACTGGTCCTGGCCCAAGGGAAAGATCGACAACGGCGAGACCATTCCCGAATGCGCCGTCCGTGAGGTGTGGGAGGAGATCGGCCTCCGCGCGCCCCTGGGCATACCGCTGCCGCCTATCCACTACCACGTGGCGTCGGGCCTCAAGAAGGTTTACTACTGGGCGGTCAAAGTCAACGGCAACACCCTGGTTCCGGACGGCAAGGAGGTGGACAGCGTCATGTGGTGCGCCCCAGAAAAGGCGGCCGGCCTGCTGTCCAACCCTTCCGACGTCGCGCCCCTTGAACACCTGCGGGACGCGCACGAAGCGGGCACCCTGGACACGTGGCCCCTGCTGGTGCTCCGGCACGCCAAAGCCAAGCCGCGCTCATCCTGGAGCAAGGCAGAGGGCGAGCGTCCGCTTGCGGCCACAGGCAACCGCCAGGCACAGGCCGTCGGCCGGCTCCTGGATGTGTGGAAGCCCATGCGGGTGGTCACCAGCCCATGGCTGCGCTGCGTGGCAACCGTGGCCCCCTACGCGCGGGCGGCGGGGGCCAAAGTGAAGCTGGCGGAAGGCCTGACCGAACACAAGCACCAGCGCAGTCCCAAGAAGACCGCGGCCGTCATCGAA
Source organism: Arthrobacter sp. SDR-2R (assembly GCF_057747955.1). Taxonomy (NCBI): domain Bacteria; kingdom Bacillati; phylum Actinomycetota; class Actinomycetes; order Micrococcales; family Micrococcaceae; genus Arthrobacter; species Arthrobacter sp. SDR-2R. The sequence continues at coordinate 1,711,883 of NZ_CM173231.1, read as the reverse complement.
TCCCTTTTCGACAAGCAGCGGCCCGTGGTTGTCTGCACGCACCGGCCGGCACTGCCCACCGTCCTCAAGCAGGTGGCCACCCATACGCCGGCACCCTTGGCGAAGCTCCTGCCCGGCCGCGAGCCCTACCTGTCCCCCGGCGAGGTGGTGGTGTGCCATGTGGCCAACGGCGGAATGAAACGGGTTGTGGCGGTGGAGCAGTTCAAACCCTTCGACGACTAGGCAGCCAGTAGACTTGGGGCGTGAGCATCCCTACTCCCTACGAAGACCTCCTGCGCGATGTCCTGGCCTCCGGCACCCATAAGTCGGACCGCACGGGAACCGGAACCACCAGCGTTTTCGGCCGCCAGATGCGCTTTGACCTGGCCAAGAGCTTCCCGCTGATCACCACCAAGCGGGTCCACTTCAAGTCCGTTGCCGTTGAACTCCTGTGGTTCCTGCGCGGTGAAACCAACATCAAGTGGATGCAGGACCAGGGCGTCACCATCTGGAACGAATGGGCGGACCAGGACGGCGACCTGGGCCCGGTCTATGGTGTGCAGTGGCGCAGCTGGCCCACACCGGACGGCGGGCACATCGACCAGATCGCCGAACTAATCGAGAACCTCAAGTCCAACCCGGACTCCCGGCGGCACCTCGTTTCCGCCTGGAATGTCTCCGAACTCAACGACATGGCGCTGCCGCCCTGCCACGCGTTCTTCCAGTTCTACGTGGCCAACGGCAAGCTCTCCTGCCAGCTCTACCAGCGGTCGGCGGACATGTTCCTGGGCGTCCCGTTCAACATCGCCTCCTATGCACTGCTCACCTGCATGGTGGCCCAGCAGGTGGGGCTTGAGCCCGGCGAATTCATCTGGACCGGCGGCGACGTGCACATCTACGAGAACCACATGGACCAGGTCCTCAAGCAGCTGGAACGCGAGCCGTACGAATACCCGCAGTTGAAGATCACCCGCAAGCCGGCCTCGATCTTCGATTACACGCTGGAGGACTTCGAGGTGGTGGGCTACAAGCACCACCCCACGATCAAGGCACCGATCGCCGTATGAGCACCGAAAACTTCACCGATCCCCAGTCCTTCACGGAGGAGCTCGCCGCCTCCATCACCGGCGTCGGCCTGGTCTGGGCTCAGACGTCCGACGGCGTCATCGGCAAGGACGGGGACATGCCCTGGCACCTGCCCGAGGACCTGAAGCACTTCACCCGCCTCACCACCGGGCACCCGGTCATCATGGGCCGCAAGACCTGGCTGTCCTTCCCGGACAAGTACCGCCCCCTGCCCGGCCGCACGAACATCGTCATCACCCGGCAGAAAAGCTGGGCCAGTACGCCTGAGGCGGAGGGCGCCGTCGTGGTTCCCTCCCTGGATGACGCGCTCCTTGAGTCGCAGTTTGTCGACGGCGGCGAAACGGTCTGGATCCTGGGCGGCGGCGATGTTTTCCGCCAGTCCACGGACCTCGCCAACGTTGCCGTGGTCACCACCATCGACATGAAGGCCGACGGCGACACGTTCGCTCCCGAGCTTGGTCCCAGTTGGGTGGCGTCCGCCTCCGTCCCGCCGGACGGCTGGCTGACAGCCGCCAACGGCACGCGCTACCGATTCACCAAATGGTCACGGACCGAGGGCTAGGAACATGCTGAAGAAACCCGAAACCCTGTTTGTCCTGGGCTACATGCTGCTGCCCCTGCTGGCGCTCCTGTCCGCGATCGTCGGCCTGACCATGATCCTGGGCGGCAACAAGATCGCCGGTGCAATCGTGCTGGTTGTCGTCACCCAGGCCTTCGCCTTCGGCGCGTTCTTCGCGCTGCGGGCCCGGAAGGCTGCCGTGCTGGAGGAGTCGGACCGGGGTTAGTGCATACTGCCGTGCAAGGGCAGGACAACCCAACGCGGCCGTAGTGATCCTGCCTTAGGCTGGGGCCTGCAGCGCGCTGAACTGCTGCGGGATGAAAATTGGGGGAATCCTGGTGGCAGGGACTTTGTGGGGTGCCGACGTCGATCCACTGCGCACCCTCGCGCAGCACTTCAGCAAAACCGCGGACCTGCTGCAGCAGCAATCGACACAGCTGGGCAGCCAGATCAACAACAATCCGGCGTGGGGCCCGGGCTGGCTCACTGATCCCGAAGCCAACCTCATGGTTATCAAGCAGCACCTTGGCAGCAACCTAGAGGGCGGCGTCACTCTTCGCCCGCCGCGAGGATCCCACCGTACAGACCCTTTCCGTGAAGAATGGCGGCGACGGATCATGGACCACTATCTCCACACATAGAGGCTTGACGATGTACTTGCATTTTGCAAGTATGAGCCGCATGAGCCTTTTCATCACCTGCCCGGTTGAGAGCGTCGAGCGCGCAACCGCCTTCTACACCGCCTTGGGCTGGACCCTTAACGCCGAGATGTCCGATCACAACGTGTCATGTTTCCAGATTGCGCCCGAGCAGTACGTCATGCTCGGAAGCCGCGAGATGTACGCAAGCGTCGGCGGCGCCGAGGAGCTGGTCGGCGGACCCGACACTCCTTCGAAGATCACGGTCTCATTCGACCTCGGCAGCCGCGAGGCGGTCGACCAGCTCACTGAACGCGCCGGCGCAGCCGGCGGGCGGATCGGTGACACCGACGACTACCCCTTCATGTACCAGCGCCAGTTCGACGACCCCGACGGCTACCACTACTCGCCGTTTTGGATGAAGCCGGACACCGACCCGACCGAGTGAGCGACCTCGCCGCGGCCCTCGACGTCGTCGGAGCACGGTGGGCCCTGCTCATCGTGGAGCGGCTGCTCGACGGGCCACAGCGCTACGGCGATCTGCAGCGCGACCTCGGAGTGCCGACCAACATTCTCGCGACCCGCCTGCGCGAGCTTGAGGCCGCCCGCGTACTGTCCCGTCTGCCCCTCCGGCACAACACCCGGGCCTATGCGCTGACCGACCGGGGGCTCGCCTTGCGCGAGGCGATCGTCGCGCTGGCACGCTGGGGCGGCGAGGAAGTGGTTTAGGTGTGGCGAGGAATCGCGATGCGCTCCACAAGCTCGGTTATGCCAGGGTTGTGAGTTGCAGCGGGAGCCCTGAAAGCGGACCCGGCACAGCGGCGAGTAGGCGATGCCTCTGGTTCTCTGCCGTGAAGATCTTGATTTCATCCGCGCAAAAAGAAGTGGCGTCGGCACCGCTCACATCATTGACTTTGTGCCGCCCGCAAGGGGCCGGTGGCACCGAGCGGAATCCGGAGCGCGCCTTACGCCGCGTACCACGGACCGACGCAGGTCGCTGTCACAGGAGCAGCGCCTCGAGCTCCGGAAGTCGGCCGAACAGGTCGGGGAGGCCGCGCACCCCGTTGCGCACAGCCTCGTGCGACAGCGCGAGGTCAGGGCCGGTGCCCGCCTCGACACCGGCGAGGCACCGGAGGATGTTCCACCTTGTGTGCCCCAGCCAGCCGCCGATCATGAATACAAACCAGCTTGGACCTGAAGGCGGCAGGGTTCCGTCCCCCGCGACATAGCCGTCGAGAACCGAGCGGAAAATGCTGGGCTTGATGTCGTCGAAACCACACCCCTTCGCGATGCTCAGCGCGGTCGAGCCGAGCTCACCGGACAGGTCGAGCATGCCGGAGAGCTCCCAGTCGAGCACCACCGGCCGACGCTCTTTAGTGAGCAGATTCCATGGTTGGATGTCCCTGTGGGTGAGTACGACGGGGCCTGGCCGTTCGCAGGTGTCGACGAAGCGGGCAATCTCGAGGAACGTCTCGACGTGAGAAGCGAGCTCGTCGGCCCACGGTTGTCCGGTCGCCGCCGCCCGCGCTGCGAGTTCGGGCCAGTCCCGTGGCACCGGGTCCTCGACCGGCACCTGCGTCCATGGGATGTCGAGTGCATGGATGCGCGCGAGGATCTCACCGATCTCAAATGCGTACTCCGCCGACACCGGCGCTTCGGGCAGCTTCTCGCCTTCGACCCATCGGTGAACGAGTGTATGGTGGCTGGCCGAGATCGGCTCTGGCATCGGAATGCCGGCAGCGAACGCAGCCCGCTCAAACCTGAACACATCCTCGACGCGATAGGTCCAGCGGCGGTCGACGAGGTTCAACTCCTTCACCGCGAACGACCCCTGGTCAGTGTCGAGTCGGTACACCCGGTTGGCGAACCCGCCGTGGACGCGAATCATCGGCCCGATCGGCGCGCCGAGATGCGAAAGGTTCACCCACTGATTCTAGGAGCTGGCAGTTCCTTGATACACCGAACTTTCCCGGCCGCTTGCCGGGACCAGGCCAACGAGCTGCGCAAGGAGCGGCAGGCACCCGAACCTGGAGCAGGACACGTCAGCAAATGACCCGCAAGGCGTAGCCGGGACAACGGGCCCCTCACGCAGGCCGCCGTCGTACCTTTCCGGGCTGCCGGCGGCGTGACGTAACCGACTGCGACCTGCCGGTTCCGAAGTCTAAACTGGACCAATGACTACAGCAGCTACCCCTTCCGTCGGCCTGGTCGGATGGCGCGGCATGGTCGGTTCCGTCCTGATGCAGCGCATGCAGGACGAGGGCGACTTCGCCAACATCAACCCGGTGTTCTTCTCCACCTCCAACGCGGGAGGTGCCGCGCCTTCCTTCGCTGAAGGCGCCGGCAAGCTCGAGGACGCGTTCGACGTCGACACGCTGGCAAAGCTGCCCATTATCGTCACCGCACAGGGCGGCGATTACACCAAGCAGGTCCACGGCGAACTGCGCAGCCGCGGCTGGGACGGCCTCTGGATCGACGCCGCTTCCACCCTGCGCATGAGCGACGACTCCATCATCGTGCTGGACCCCATCAACCGCGACGTCATCGACAAGGGCCTGGTCAACGGCACCAAGGACTTCATCGGCGGCAACTGCACCGTTTCCTGCATGCTGATGGGCCTCGGCGGCCTGTTCAAGAACGGCCTGGTGGAGTGGGGCACCTCCATGACCTACCAGGCGGCGTCCGGCGGCGGTGCCCGGCACATGCGTGAGCTGCTCAGCCAGTTCGGCACGCTCAACGCCGAGGTCAGCACGGAACTGGACGACCCGGCGTCGGCCATCCTGGACATTGACCGCAAGGTCCTGGCCCACCAGCGCACGGACATCGACGCGACCCAGTTCGGCGTTCCCCTGGCCGGGTCCCTGATCCCCTGGATCGACGCCGATCTGGGCAACGGGCAGTCCAAGGAAGAGTGGAAGGCCGGGGTGGAAACCAACAAGATCCTGGGCACCTCGGAGGAAAACCGCGTGATCATGGACGGCCTTTGCGTCCGCATCGGCGCGATGCGGTCGCACTCCCAGGCCCTGACGCTCAAGCTCCGCGAGGACCTGTCCGTCGCCGAAATCGAAAAGCTCCTGGACGAGGACAACCAGTGGGCCAAGGTCATTCCGAACACCAAGGAAGCCTCCATGGCGGAGCTGACCCCCGTGGCCGCCTCCGGCACCCTGGACATCCCGGTGGGCCGCATCCGCAAGATGGAGATGGGCCCGCAGTACATCAGCGCCTTCACCGTGGGCGACCAGCTCCTCTGGGGCGCTGCCGAGCCGCTGCGCCGCATGCTCAACATCGCCACCGGCAACCTGTAAAGGCGTACAGCTGCCCACGAGCGGCCCCTGCCCGCATGAACGGTGCTCCCCAGCGCCGTTCATGCGGGCAGGGGCCGTTTGTGTGTTCCGGGCTGTCCGAGGAACGCCGTCAGCCGGGCACGGAGCTCCCCGGGCCGGTCCAAGTGATTCCAGTGCAGCCTGAAGACCCGCCACCCGGCCTCCACAAGCGCATTTTCCCGCCAACGCTCCGCGAGCAGCACTTCCTGTGTCGGTTTGTGGTCCGTGTATTTGACGGCGCCGTCAAATTCGACGATCACCCGGGTTTCAGCATCGGCGAAGTCTGCCCGGAAGAGGCCCGCAGTCGTCGTGATCTCCACCTGTGGCTTGAATGTGGCCAGACCGAACGAGCAGAGCAGCAGCCTGGTCCTGGTCTCCCCGGCCGATTCCGATCTCGCATCCAGAACCTGCAGCAGGTCCGAAGCGCGCCTGCCCCCGCGCGTGACATGGCTTTCCTCCAGCAGCCGCCGCATGGTGGCCAATGATGCGCCCTTGCGGAGGGCGTGGTCGCCGATGACGGCAGCCTTGTCGAGGGGCAGGGTCCGGGCGCAGTCCAGCACGGTCCTTTCGATGGAAGTGGTCAGGATTTCGCGTCCGTCGGGCGTCCACAATGAAGCCAGTTCTTCTTCTGTGAGCGGGAGGCGGTGGGTCTGGACGTCCTGGCCGGCGCTGGCCCGCGAATTGGAGTACTGCGTTGTCACGTGGACCAGGGATCCGGCGTTCCACACATGGCAGCCGTGCAGCCGTGCCGCGCTCGCATGGCTGTACCGGGCCCGTCCCGAGGTCGACTCAAAGTGCGCCATGATTCGGAGCTGGTCCCGGTCCCACGGTTTTATGGTGTTCCAGTGTGCGGCAAGGACATATGCTCCCCGCCGCACGCGGAGCAGGGCACCGCTCTTCACTGCTGCTGTCACCACCCGGTCATCCAGCCCGGCAGCGGCCAGCTGTGCGGTGGATGCAACGGCTCCTTCAGGCCAGCGATCGTAAACCAGGGCACGTACTGTCTCGGCTTTCATCGTTCAAGCGTCGCTGGCGTGCAGGCCTGGCGACAGCCGCCCCCACCGCCATGTGGATTGTCGCTAGCCTGAGCGGCCCTTGCCCGCAATACCGTTGCTGCCCAGCACCGGTTATGCGGGGCAGCACCGCTCACGTGGCAAGGAACGTTAGATACCGCCGGGCGGCCCTGGTGAGGGCTGCCCGGGCTGCCGGCCCCAGCTGCCGGGTCTCGTCAAAGAGTTCGGGCACGACGGCGGCACTGCTGCCCGTGCCCTGGAGCGCCCAGGTGCCCACCACCTTCCCCGCCGCAACCACCGTCTTCTTGAAGACTCCGTTGCCGCCGGGAACTATCAGGTCCGAATGCTCCGGCGCCAGGACGGGAGTCCGGTCCGTGTAGCCGAGGACGAACTCATCGAACCCGGGCAGCAGGTGAAGGGAGCGGCCTCCGGGAACACCGGAATCCAGGAGGGATGCCACCTCCGGTGAGAGCCAGTAGCTGGTGCCATCGATGTCCAGCTCCACCAGTTGGCCCTGCACGTGCTGGAACGCGGCGCGCACCTCGGTCAGCGGCAGCTGGGTCCACCAGGCAAAGTCGCGCACGGTGGCCGGGCCATGGCTCCGGAAGTACCGAACCATGAACTCACCGATGGCCTCCTCGCGCCCGGGAAGGCGTGACGCCGGAATCCACTCGTCGAAAGCCGCGATCAGCTGCTGGTTACCCGAAAGCGGCCCCGGCACCAGCCAGCCGTGCCGGCACAGCGTACCCAGGAGATGGATGCCGCGCTGGCCCTGCGTTGGCTGGCCACCGGCGTCGAAAACCTTGAACAGCCCGGAACGGCTGACGGGACCATCGGCCAGGATGCGGTCCAGCGCCAGGTCGCGCGCCTTCTCAATATCAGCCCAGGCAATCTCCAGCTGCCGGTGCCTGGCCGCAATGCTCCGGGTAAGCCGCTCGGCGGTGAGGTCCAGCATCCAGCGCAGGTCCTCGGGGGCAACCAGGTGCAGCGTTCCACGCATGGGCCACGACCGGACCACACTCCCGGAATCGATGGCAGTGCGGACGTCGGCGATCCCCGCACCGGGTACCCGGACCCCCACTGCCCACAGCGCCGCCGGCAGGTCCTGCGCCTGCATGGCGGTCATCCACCGGATCAGTTCCGGTACTGAGCCGGCACCGTCCCCGGTGAGACGCTGCGACACCAGCCGGAGCCTGCCGATCATCCTGTGGTCGCGCACGGAACCAGATGCAGCCATGCGCCCATCCTAGGCCGGGGACCGCGGTGGCGGGATGCCTACAGTTCCAGCGCGCCTACAGTTCCGGGATGCCTACAGTTCCAGGCCGATGAGCAGCGGCTCCGGGTGCAGCTGGATGCCAAAGCGGCGTTCGACGCCGGCCCGCACCTCCCGTGCCACAGCCACCATGTCGGCGGCGCTGGCTGAGCCGCGGTTGGTGATGGCCAGGGTGTGCTTGGTGGACAGTGAGGCGCGGCCACCGGCCACGCCATCCGGTTCCAGGCCGAAGCCCTTGCCGAAGCCTGACTGGTCGATCAGCCACGCGGCGGAAAGTTTCACCAGGCCGTCCTGGCCTGCCGGATACCGCGGCGCCGCTTCGGGCAGCGTGTCCGCGACAGCGGCCGGGACGATGGGGTTGGTGAAGAAGGAACCCGTGGAATACGTATCACGGTCGGCGCCGTCCCACACCATGCCCTTGGAGGCACGCAGCCGGAGCACTTCCCGGCGTACGCCGTTGGCGTAGGCGCGCTTGCCCACCTCCACCCCGAGGGATCGGGCCAGTTCGGCGTAGCGGATGGGGGCGCTCATCCGTCCCAGCGGCAACTGGAATTCCACAGTGAGCACCACGTACCGGGGCGAGCCGTTGACGGTGGTCTGCTTGAGGATGGAATCCCGGTAGCCGAACTTCAGTTCGGAGTTGGTGAAGGTTTTCACGGCGTTGCGTTCCCGGTCCCAGGTGCGCACGGCGGCAATGGTCTGCGAGACCTCAGAGCCGTACGCCCCCACGTTCTGGACCGGCGTGGCACCCGTTGAGCCGGGGATCCCGGACAATGCCTCAATCCCGGACCACGCGTGGCGGACGGCGTGCTCCACGAGCTTGTCCCAGTTATGGCCGGCCTGGACCACCACTGCCACGCCACCGCACGAGTCCTCGGCGTTGACCGTGAACCCCTCCGAGGCGATCCTGACAACGGTCCCGGGGAACCCGTCGTCGGACACCAGGAGGTTGGACCCGCCGCTGATGATCAGGACCTGCTCGCCGGCCGCGTCCGCGGACCGGACGGCGTCGATGATCTCTGCCTCGGTCCGGGCCTCAATGAACTTGCCGGCGGGGCCGCCTACGGCGGACGTGGTCAGGGAGGAAAGCAGGGTGGGAGTCACCCATCAACAATACTAGGGAAACCTAGGCGGGCTTCCGGGCCACCGGGGACAGCACGAAGCTCACGGCCAGCATCACCACCACGGCAAGGAGTGAGTGCAGGATGCCCACGTGTTCGGCCAGCAGGCCCAGCAGCGGCGGCCCGCACAGGAACGCCCCGTAGCCGATGGTGGACACCACCGATACCCGGGCCGCTGCCTTCGCCGGATCGTCGGCTGCTGCGGACATGCCCACCGGGAAGCCCAGGGACGCACCCAGGCCCCACGCGGCGAGGCCAATATAGGCGAGCCACGGCGCCGGGGCGAACACGAAGACGGCCAGGCCCAGGACAGCCATCGCAGCGCACCAGCGCATGACGGGTACCCGTCCAAACCGGTCCAGCAGCGGCGTCCCGGCGAACCGGCCGATGGTCATGAACGTGACAAACAGGCCGTATCCGGCGGCGCCGGCGGCATCGCTCTGGCCGTGGCCGTCCGCCAGGGCCAGGGCCACCCAGTCCCCCGCGGCGCCTTCGGCAAGGGCGAGGCCGAGCACCAGGACGCCCAGCAGCAGTGTCCGGCGATCCCGCCACGCCTGCGCGATCTTGCGCTTGTTGTCCAGCGGCGCCTCCGCCGTGCTCCCGGCGCGGATCAGGGGGATGGGGCCCGTGATGGGGTCTTCGAAGTTGTCCGGGGAGTAGGTGCGCTCCCCCGCCACCGGGGTGACGTCGGCGCGGAACCAGGACGCCGCCGTCGCCACCGACACGGCCACCACGGCCCCCGCCGCCGCAAGGTGCCAGAACACTGGCAGGGACACTGCCGCCGCAGCGGCACCAAGACCCGCACCCGCCACCGTGCCAAGACTGAAGGCACCGTGGAGCCGGGGCATGATGTGGCGGCCCACTGCACGTTCCACGGCTGCGCCTTCCACATTGGACGCGGTGTTCCAGCTCCCCGTCCCCAGGCCGATGATGGCCAGGCCTATGGCCGTTGCCACCGGGCTTGCCAGCACGGTTGTGCCAAAACCGGCGGTCAGCAGCCCGGCCCCCACCATGATGCTGCCGGTGCGGATGGTCCGTTTGGACCCCAACCGCAGGACGATCAGCCCGGAGGCCGAGACAGAGGCGAACGAGCCCAGCGTCATGCACAGCAGGATCACGCCGATGTTGCCCGGGCTCAGGTCCAGCGCGTCCCGGATGGCGGGCAGCCGGGACACCCAGGAGGCGAACGCCAGGCCGCTGGCGCCGTAGGCCACCACGACGGCGTTGCGCCAGTGGGTGACCTGGGCGGCGGTAGCCTCGGTTTTGGGAGCGGAGGTCAACGGGTGCTGCCCATCATCACCAAGCGCGCATCAGGACAGCTTGACGAGGGCCTGGGCCTTCATCAGGACCTTCTGCCCTGCGGAGATAACGGTGAGGTCAACGCGGGCGGTGCGTGCGTCGGCGTCGAGCTTTCCGATGGTGCCGCTGACTTCGATAGTGGCGCCGGACTGGTCCGTTCCGGTGGTGTCCGCGACCAGGACCGGCTTGGTGAAGCGGGTCTGGAAATCGACGACGGCGGCGGGGTCGCCTGCCCAGTCGGTCACCAGCTGGACGGCTGAGCCCATGGTGAACATGCCGTGTGCGATGACGCCCGGCAGCTCCACGCTGGTGGCGAAGGCCTCGTTCCAGTGGATGGGGTTGAAGTCGCCGGAGGCACCGGCGTACTTGACCAGGTCCGTGCGGGTGACCTCGATGGTGCGGCTCCCGATTTCCTGGCCGGCGCTGAGTTCATTGAAGCTGGGGCTCATGGTTACTGTCCCTCTCCGCGGACCAGGATGGATGACGTGGTGGTGGTGACCGGTTCCCGTGAATCGCCGGAACCGAGGGCGAAGATCTCCGAGCGGGTGGTGATCATGGCACCGCCGCCCATGGCCCGGACGCCGTCGACATGCAGTTCCGCGACCAGGCGGTCCCCGGCAATGATGGGCCGGTGGTGGGTGAAGCGCTGGTCCGCGTGGACCACGCGGGAGAAGTCGATGCCGGATTCCGGATCCTCGATGAGCTGGGCGTCGGCCCGCTGGGCGATGATGATCGCGAAGGTGGGCGGCGCCACCAGGTCCGTGTGGCCCAGCGCCTCGGCGGCGTCGACGTCGAAATGCGCGGGGTGGGTGGCCTTCACGGCGCGGGCGAACTCGCGGATTTTCTCGCGGCCAACGTCGTACACCTCTGCGGCAGGGTAGCTTCGGCCCTGCAGATCCGGATTGATAGTCATGGATTCCAGCCTATCGCCCGCGTGTTGGCGGGCAGAAAAGGCCCGCCGCAACCGTTACGGCGGGCGCTACCGGCGCAGGTTCTTCCGGATGGCCTGGCCGCGGACCACGATGCCCACGACGTGCAGGACAAGGCCCAGTCCGATCAGCGGCAGGGAGGCCCAGGCCAGCGTTTGGTTGCCGCCGGTGTTGCCGATGATGTTCAGGATGATGCCGACGGCGATCAGTCCCATCGCGCTGAAGACCAGGACTTTGTAACGGGTTGGCGCGGTGGCCCAGAATTCGTTCAGCACCGTGCAAGTCTACCCGCCGGGCCTGCCGGATCCCGCTAGAACAGGGATTCCTGCACCGCCGGGACCTCCGAGGCGTAGCCGCCCAGGATGATGGTCCGGGCGGCCAGTTGGGAGAGGTTGACCACGAACGCGGCGTCCGTTCCATCCAGCCGGGCCAGAGCATTTGCCCCGCTCAGGGCAGTGACCGTGAAGCCGTGCTGCCCCTGGTCCAGTGCGTGCGGGTAGGCATGGCGTTGGGCGGGCCCGTAGAGGGCTTCAGCGTGCGCCGGCCTCGCCCACTGCTCCTCCACAGTTACAAAACCGTCGACGGCGGTGCGTGCCAGCAGTGTGCGCACCTCGCCGGCCGCGCGGGCGTTGGCGGCCTGCAGGCCCCGTTCCGGGAGCGGCTGCAGGAGGGCGTCCGCTTTGGCTGCGGACCGCACCTGCTGCGTCAGGCCCACCTCGGCTGTCACCAGGTCCTCCAGGATCCGCACCACCCGGCCGTCCCGGGCCCGGGCAACATAAGCGGCCGCAGCGGCCCCCTGCTCCGCGAGCCTGTTCCACTTCCGCGGGCCGGAGGCCGTTCCCACCTTGGTGGCACCGCCCGCGAACGTGGCAACGTACAGCCAGTGTTCCTGCATCAGGTAGTCACGGAGGCCCGGAGTGACCCTGCCGCCCCGGTGGAAGTCGTGCATGAGCCGGGACTCGTCCAGCACAAAGCACCGCTCGCACTGCTTTCCCCGCAGGGCCGGGGCAGCGGAGGCGCAGAGGACGTGGCTCCGCGAGGTTGCCGACTGGACCCGGATGTGGCCCAGGCAGGACCTGCCCGGTTCCACCACCTCGAAGCCGAGGCGCCGGCCGGGGCTAAGGCTGAGCTGACGGAAGTCCCCCTCCGGTGACTGGAGGCGCAAAACCGCGCCGCCGCCGTCGTCCGCGGCCCTGGAACCCTCCGGCGCCCTGGAACCCGGCAGCGCATCCCAAAAGACCCCGTGGACCAGATGGCGGGTATCGGTCACGGGGTCTCCTGAAGTGGCGGGTGGGTGTTACAGCGCGGGCTGCACCCCGAAGGCTACGGCGAGCTTCATGATCTTCTCGGCGCGGCCAAGGCGGGGCAGGTCGGAGCCGTCACGGATGACGCGGCCGTTGGCTTCGAAGTCGTTCATGAAGTCGGTGGCCCACGCGACGTCCGACGGCGTGGGGCTGATGACCTCGTTGATCACCGGCGTCTGGTCAATGGCCAGGCAAAGCTTGCCGGTCATGCCCATCATCACGGTGATGCCGGTCTGCTCGCGCAGGATGGGGTGGTTGGTGCCGACGGTGGGGCCGTCAATGGGGCCCGGCAAGTTGCCCACCCGGCTGGCGACCACGAGCTTGGCCCGCGGGTAGGCCATGGCCTCCGGGGTGGCGGCCATGCCGGTGTCGCGGCGGAAGTCGCCGGAACCGAAGGCCAGGCGGAACGCACCCTGGGCCTTGGCGATATGGTTGGCTTCCTCGATGCCCAGGGCGGATTCCACCAACGGGATCACGGGGGTCTTGCCATCCATGCGGTGGAAGCTCTCGGTGACCTGGTCCGCGGATTCGGTCTTGGCGAGCATGACGCCCAGCAGGCCCGGGGTGCCGCGCAGCCCGGCAAGGTCATCAGCCCAGAACGGGCTGGTGGCGTCATTGATCCTCACCCAGGCCTTGCCGCCGCCGGTCAGCCAGTCGATCACGTTGGCGCGGGCCTGGTCTTTCTGGGACGGGTCCACCGCATCTTCAATATCCAGGATGATCGAATCGGCGCGGGAAACGGCCGACTGGTCGAACAGCTCCGGCTTCATGGCATTGACCAGCAGCCAGGAACGGGCGATCTCTGCGGGGATATTGCGTTCCGGCCTAACAGTTTCGGCGGCGATGGTAGACGTCATGCTTTCTACAGTATCCGCCCCGCAAGCGGCAAGGCGAAGAAATCGGCCAGCTTGTGAGGATCAATACGAACTAAACGGGATATGACTGTGTCTCCGGTTAAATGCGGGCAGCAGAAAGGGCCGTTGTGACCTGCACAACGGCCCTTGCTGCTGCCCGGCCGGGAAGGGTCAGGGGATGTTGCTCCCGCGAGCCGTGACCCAGAGTTTGTACCAGTCGGCGCGGGTGAGGGCCTGCGCCACCCGGGCTGCGTCGCCGCAGGCCCGGATGCGGTCCGGGTTGACCGTCCCGATGACCGGCGCGATTCCGGCCGGGTGCTTCATCAGCCAGCCCAGCAGGACACCCTCGCCGGAGGTGCCGTACTCCCCCGCAAGCCCCGCCACGAGTTCGGCCGTTGCCGCATCGGCTGAGGTGGGACTGTCCGGTTCGGCGCCGGTGTAGACGCCGCGGGCCAGGGCGCCGTACGCCTGCAGGGTGATGTTGTTCCGGGTGCAATACTCAAGCGTCCCGTGCGGGAAGCTGTAGTCCAGGTGCTCCGGGTGGTTGACCAGGACCTGGCTTTCCAGCCATGCCCGCTTGAGCAGGCTCATTTCCAGCTGGTTGGCAACCACCGGAGTCTCCAGCCGGTCCCGCAGCGCCTCGATCTGCGCTGCGGACATGTTGGACACGCCCAGTTGCCGGACCTTGCCTTCGTCCATGAGCTGCCCGACGGCGGAGGCCATCTCCGCGGGGTCCGCCAGGGGGTCCGGGCGGTGCAGCAGGAGGATGTCCACGTAGTCCGTCCGGAGCCGTTCCAGGCTGCCGTTGACCCGTTCCAGGATGGCGTCCCGGCTCAGGTCGTAGTGGGTCTGAAGGCCGCGTTCGTTCAGCCGGATGCCGCATTTGGTCTGCAGCCGGATCCGTTCCCGCAGACCTGGAGTGGCGGCCAGGACCTCGCCGAACACCGCCTCGGATTTGCCGCTGCGGTAGATGTCCGCGTGGTCGAACAGGGTGATCCCGGTGTCCAGGGCGGCATGGACGGCAGCGGCGGCCTGGTCCACATGGTGGCTGCCATGTGGTTCGTCAGACCAGCTGCCGCCCAGTCCCATGCATCCGTAGATGACCTCCTGCATCAGGCCCGCCCACGCCGGCGGTTCACGCCCATCAGCGCAACCACGCGGTGGTGTTGGCCGGCAGCTTGCCGTCCTCCAGCGGGCCGCTGCTGACCAGCACCTTGCCGGCCGGAAGGTCGACAGCGGTGTTCCCGAAGTTGGTCACGGACTGCCACCCGTTGGGGCGCTTGAAGTGCAGGACGTCCGGGTTGCCGTTGTCAACCCATTCGAGGTCCTCGTCCGTCTGCAGTTCACGGCGGAGCTTCAGGGCCTCGCGGTAGAGCTCCAGGGTGGAACCTTCGGTGCCGTCCTGGGCCTCCACGGCGTACTTGCTGAACCAATCCGGCTGCGGCAGGTGGGAGCCGCCGTCGCCGAAGCCGAAGGAGGTGCCTTCCACCTTCCAGGGCAGCGGCACGCGGCAGCCGTCGCGGCCAATCTCCACGCCCTTGTTGCGATAGAAGGACGGGTCCTGCCGTTCCGATTCGGGAATCTCGGCCACTTCCTGCAGGCCCAGTTCCTCGCCCTGGTACAGGTACGCGGAGCCGGGAACGGCGAGCATCAGGAGGGTGGCGGCCCGCGCACGGCGCTCGCCCAGTTCAACGTCCAGCTGGTCCTTGGGGCCGCCGGCCAGCAGCCAGTCCTTGCCGTCCTGGCCCTTGGCGCCGGCCTTTTCCTTGGCCACCTGCGGCAGGCCGTAGCGGGTGGCGTGCCGTACCACGTCGTGGTTGGAGAACACCCACGTGGAGGAGGCGCCGGTGGCGGCAGCCTCGGCCAGGTTGCGGGTGATGATCTCCTTGAACTCGGCGGCGTCGAAGTCGGCCTGCAGCAGGTCGAAGTTGAACGCCTGTCCCAGGCCCTGGGGGCTGGCATAGCGGGCACGCCTGGTGGCGTGCACCCAGGCTTCGGCGACGGCGGTGCGCGGCGGGTTGTACTCGTTGAACACCTCGCGCCATTCGGCGTAGATCTCGTGCACTTCGTCGCGGTCCCAGAACGGGTGCGTCCCGTCGTCGAATCCGTCCACTCCGGTGTTGGCGGCGCTCAGTTCCAGCTTGGAGAGCAGCGGCTCGGTGAGGTCCTTGGTGAGGGCGTGGGCAACGTCGACGCGGAAGCCGTCCACGCCGCGGTCGGACCAGAAGCGCAGGGTTTTCAGGAAGTCATCCCGGATTTCGCGGTTGGACCAGTTCAGGTCCGGCTGTTCCTTGGCGAAGATGTGCATGTACCACTGGCCCGGGGTGCCGTCGGGTTCGGTGATGCGCTCCCAGGCGGGGCCGCCGAACACCGAGTCCCAGTCCGACGGCGGGAACTCGCCGTTGGGGCCCTTGCCGTCGCGGAAGATGTAGCGGTCGCGGGCCGGCGAACCCTTCGGCGAGGCCAGCGCTTCCTGGAACCACTTGTGCCGGTTGGAGGAGTGGTTGGGGACAATGTCCGCAATCAGCTTGATGCCGGCTTCGTGGAGGGCCTTGGCCATCGCGTCGAAGTCGTCCAGGGTGCCCAGCAGCGGGTCCACGTTGCGGTAGTCGTCCACGTCGTAGCCGCCGTCGGCGAGTGCGGAGGGGTAGAAGGGGCTCAGCCAGACGGCGTCGATGCCCAGCGACTTCAGGTACGGGACCTTGGCGGTGATGCCGTTGATGTCGCCGATGCCGTCGCCGTTGGAATCGGCAAAGCTGCGGGGGTAGATCTGGTATACGGAGGCCTGGCGCCACCAGTTGGGGTCGGCCGGACGGTCGGAGTCGGACAGGGTTGCCAGCGTGGCAGTGGTGGACAAGGGGTGGTCCTTTTCTTTGCAGCAGGTACATTTATATTGAATCTAAATTTACTTCCCCAAGTATTATCTGGTGCTTTGCTCAGGAAGGTCAACAGCATGCCTGAACTGGTTCCGGCGACTCCCCAGTTGCTGCGGCGGGTCAGTGCCGGCGCGGTCCTCGAATTCCTCCGCGCCTCGGCCGCGGTGACCGTCACGGACGTCATGGCCGCCACGGGCCTGACCCGCGCCACCACCATCGCCGTCTGCGAGGACCTGGTCCGGCGCGGCTGGGTCCTGGAGCGGGAAAACCAGCGCGAATTCGGCGGGTACCACAAGGGCCGCCCCGCCCGCCGGTTCGAACTCAACGAGCGCGCAGGCGTGGTCCTGGGCATGGACATCGGCTATTCAAAGGTCACCGTGGTGGTTTCCGACCTCCGGGGCAAGACATTGGGACGGTCCAGCCGGCCTTTCCAGGCGGGAGACGTTGGTTCCCGGGAACGCATAGCCTTCATCGACGGCGTAGCCCAGGCGGCCCTGCGGTCCGCAGAAACGGAGCCCGGCCGGGTACTGGCCGTCTGCGCCGGAGTAGCCGCACCCGTGGACCGGCACGGGGAGGTGGTGGCCACGCAGAAGTTCTGGGGGCTGTTCGACCTGGGACTGGGGGCGGCCCTCAAGGAAACCCGGGGCTGGACGGTGCTGCTGGAAAACGACGCCAACCTTGCGGCCCTGGGCGAACGCTGGCAGGGGGCGGCCGCGGGAATTGACGACGTGGTGGTGATCCTGGCCAGCGAACGGCTGGGTTCGGGCATCGTGGAGGGCGGCCGGCTGGTCCACGGAACGCGGGGCAGCGCCGGGGAGCTGGCGTACCTGGACCTGGTGGAAGGCGTGGGCGACACCTACGGCATCGCCCACCTGGCGCGGACCTGGGCCGCCGAAGCCCTGGCCATTCCGGTCCCCACCGCCCTCCGCTCCGTCCCCCACGGGCGGTTGGAAGCTGAGCAGGTCTTTGCGGCGGCGGAACAGGGCGACGCCGTGGCTCTTGGCATCATGGACCGGCTGACGGACAGGATGGCACGGGTGGTGGGAACCGTAGCCACCCTGCTCAATCCGGAGCTGGTGGTGATCGGCGGCGGGGTGGCCGATTCCGCGGGCGTGCTCCTTGCACCCATCAGCGAGCGCCTGAAAGACTTCACCGCCACCCCCGCGCGGGTGGCGGTCTCCCCGCTGGGCGACTCAATCGTCACGGTGGGTGCCGTGCGCTGCGCCCTGGACTACGTGGAGCAGAATTCCCTGGACCTGGAGCTGGCCGCGCCGGTCGCCCCGGCATAACCGAGGCCACGCGCCCCTTGCCCGCCGGGGTCTACGCGCCCGGTTCCAGGGCCGCTGCCACCGGCAGCGTGCCGTCGCGGAACTCGATGGTCCGGCCTGCGGTCTGGGGCAGGTCCAGCACCGCCGCGGCCACGATCGCCGTGTTGGCACGTGACGTGTCACGGTCCCCATCCGGCGACGGGTCCACGTCGATCAGCCCGGTCCCCGGCTTGTCGGTCAGTGCCCCGGGCCCCAGGATGGTCCACGCCAGCCCGCTGCCGCGCAGGTACTCGTCAGCGGCCGCCTTGGCTTCGGCGTAGGCGAAGAAACTGTTGTCTTCCGGCACTCCGTGGTCCTTGCCCGCACCGAAGTAGGACACCATCACGTACCGGTCCACCCCTGCCTGGGCCGCCGCATCCATGGAGCGGATGGCAGCGTCCCTGTCCACCGCGTAGGTGCGGCCGGGGTTGCCGCCGCCAGCCCCGGCGGACCAGACCACGGCGTCGTGCCCGGCCAAGGCATCGGCGATGGCCGCCGTCGTGGCATTTTCCACGTCCAGGACCGACGGCGTGGCGCCAGTGGCGGCGACGTCGTCCGCATGGTCCGGATTGCGGATAAACGAGGTGACGGAGTGGCCCTCGCCGGTGAGGAGCTGGGACAGGAGGAGGGCCACTTTCCCGTGGCCGCCGATGATGGCGATGCGTGTCATGCACCCATTCTGCCCGCCCCGGGAGGGATTCGGAGCAGCCATGGTCCACGGAACAGGGCCTTTGTGCCCTGTTCCGCGTTTCCGGCTCCCGCCTAGCTTGGGGGCATGGCTGCCGGACCCCGTGCGGGGTTAGATGGACCCGCATCAGAAGCAATGTTGAAGCTGGGCCGTTTCTTTACCCGGTGGGACCAGACCGACGACGGCAGGGCCGTCTTCCGGGAGGGGGGCCGCAAGGGCGACATCTTCTACCGCGACCGGTGGAGCCACGACAAGGTGGTCCGCTCCACCCACGGGGTGAACTGCACCGGTTCCTGCTCCTGGAAGGTGTACGTCAAGGACGGCATCATCACCTGGGAATCCCAGCAGACCGACTACCCGTCGGTGGGCCCTGACAGTCCCGAATACGAACCGAGAGGCTGCCCGCGCGGGGCAGCCTTTTCGTGGTACACCTACTCCCCCACCCGGGTCCGCTTTCCCTACGCACGCGGTGTACTGGTGGAGATGTACCGGGAAGCGAAAGCACGCCTGGGCGACCCGGTCCTGGCCTTCGCCGAGATAGCGGCCGACCCGGACAAGCGCCGGCGCTACCAGCAGGCCCGCGGCAAGGGCGGCCTGGTCCGGGTCTCCTGGCAGGAAGCGATCGAGATTGCCGCCGCCGCCCACGTGAACACCATCAAGACCTACGGCCCGGACCGCTGCGCCGGCTTCTCCCCCATCCCGGCCATGTCAATGGTTTCGCACGCCGTCGGTACGCGTTTCATCCAGCTGATCGGCGGGGTGATGACGTCCTTCTACGACTGGTACGCTGACCTGCCTGTCGCCAGCCCGCAGGTGTTCGGGGACCAGACCGACGTTCCCGAGTCCGGTGACTGGTGGGACGCGCGCTACCTCATGATGTGGGGATCGAACGTCCCGGTCACCCGAACTCCGGACGCGCACTGGATGGCCGAGGTGCGGTACCGCGGCACCAAGGTGGTCACGGTCAGCCCGGACTATGCGGACAACACCAAGTTCGCGGACGAATGGCTTCCCGCCCAGGCGGGAACGGACGCTGCCCTGGCGATGGCGATGGGGCACGTCATGCTGAAGGAATTCTTCGTGGACCGGGACGTGCCGTTCTTCACCGACTACGTGAAGCAGTACACGGACCTTCCGTTCCTGGTCCGGCTGGTGAGGAACGACGACGGCGCGCTGACGCCGTCAAAATTCCTCACCGCCAAGGACCTTCCCGCCGAAGCGGGGGCACAGGACGCTGCGTTCCGCACCGTCCTGTTCGAAAAGAAGGCCGGCCGTCCGGCCGTCCCCAACGGGTCCCTGGGCTTCCGCTACTCCGGCAGCGGCGAGGGCAAGTGGAACCTGGACCTCGAGGGGATGGAACCGGCGCTGTCGCTGCGGGAGGTCTCGGGAGAAAGCGCCGAGGTCCTGCTCCCGTGCTTCGAGCAGGCGGACGGCACCGGCAGCGTGCTCCGCCGCGGCGTGCCCGTCATCGAGGTGGAAGGCCAGCTGGCCACCACGGTGTTCGACCTCATGCTCGCGCAGTACGGAGTGGGCCGCGACGGGCTGCCCGGGGATTGGGCCGCCGGCTATGACGACGCCGCCACGCCCTACACCCCGGCATGGCAGGAGGAGATCACCTCCGTACCCGCCCAGGCCTGCATCCGGGTGGCCCGCGAGTTCGCCCGCAACGCCGAGCAGTCCAAGGGCCGGTCCATGATCATCATGGGCGCCGGCATCTGCCAGTGGTTCCACGGCGACACCACGTACCGGGCCATCCTGGCGCTGGTGATGCTGACCGGCTGCATGGGACGGAACGGGGGCGGCTGGGCGCACTACGTGGGGCAGGAGAAGACCCGCCCGGTCACCGGCTGGGTGTCGCTGGCCAATGCCCTGGACTGGTCCCGGCCGCCGCGGACCATGATCGGCACCGGGTACTGGTACATGCACACGGACCAGTGGCGCCAGGACGGGTACTCGGCCGACGCCCTCAAATCACCGCTGTCCACCGGCGCCCTGGACGGCCTGCACACCGCTGACGCCATCGCCCAGTCCGCCCGGCTCGGCTGGATGCCGTTTTACCCGCAGTTCGACCGCAACCCCCTGGACCTCGCCGACGAGGCGGAGGCCGCCGTCGCCGCCGGAACCGCCAAGGACACCCCCAGCTATATCGCGGACGCACTCAAGAACCGGACACTGAACCCGGCCATCGAGGACGTGGACGCCCCGGAGAACTGGCCGCGCACGCTGATCCTGTGGCGCTCCAACCTGTTCGGTTCCTCCGCCAAGGGCAATGAGTACTTCCTGCGGAACCTGCTGGGCACCCACAACAACGTCCTGGGCACGGATGCCGAGGGACTTAAACCCAAGGATGTGAAGTGGCACGAAAAGGCGCCGGAAGGAAAGCTGGACTTCCTGGTCTCCGCGGACTTCCGGATGACCTCCACCACGCTGCTCTCCGACGTCGTGTTCCCGGCCGCCACGTGGTACGAGAAGCACGACCTGTCCTCCACGGACATGCACCCGTTTGTGCACGCCTTCACCCCAGCAATCGACCCGCCGTGGGAAACCAAAACGGACTTCGAGATGTTCCACCTGCTGGCCCGGGAGTTCTCCCGGATGGCCAAGACCCACCTGGGCGTCCGCCGGGACCTGGTCAGCGTGCCGCTGCAGCACGACACCCCGGGCCAGCTGGCCCAGCCCGGGGGGATCGTGCGGGACTGGCGTGACACGGACATTCCCGCCGTACCGGGCCAGAACATGCCCGCCTTTTCGGTGGTGGAGCGGGACTACACGGCCATCGCGGACAAGCTCGCCGCCGTCGGGCCCCTGGCCGACAAGCTCGGTTTCACCGTCAAGAACGTCACGTACAAACTCGCCGGCCCGTTGGAGCGGCTCAGCCGTTCCAACGGCGTGATGCTCGGCGGCGCAGCGGACGGGCGGCCGGCGATCGACACCGACGCGAAAATGGCCGAGGCCATCCTGGCCTTCTCCGGCACCACCAACGGTGCGCTGTCCGTGCAGGGCTTCAAAGACCTCGAAGTCCGCACCGGAAGGAAGCTGGCGGACCTGTCCGAGGGCTCCGAGGAAAAGTTCATCACCTTCGCCCAGACCCAGGCCGGACCGGTCCCCGTGATCACGTCGCCGGAATGGTCAGGCTCCGAAACGGGCGGCCGGCGCTACGCCCCGTTCACCATCAACATCGAACGGCTCAAGCCCTTCCATACCCTGACGGGGCGGATGCATTTCTTCCTGGACCACGACTGGATCACGGACATCGGCGAGGGGCTGCCCATCTACCGGCCGCCGCTGGACATGCACCGGCTCTTCGGCGAACCCAAACTGGGCCGGAACGGGGAGCTGGAAGTGGTGGTCCGGTACCTGACGCCGCATTCCAAGTGGTCCATCCACTCCGAATACCAGGACAACCTGCTGATGCTCTCGCTCTCCCGCGGCGGCCCCACGGTCTGGATGAGCCCCGCCGACGCCGAGGCGATCCAGGTCAAGGACAACGACTGGGTGGAGTGCCTGAACATCAACGGGGTCCTGGTGGCCCGGGCGATCGTCAGCCACCGGATGCCGGCCGGCGTGGTCTACGTCCACCACGCACAGGAACGCACCATCGACGTGCCGAAGTCCGAAGCCACGGGACGGCGCGGCGGCATCCACAACTCGGTGACCCGGCTGCTGGTCAAGCCTTCGCACCTGATCGGCGGCTACGCCCAGCTGGCCTACGCGTTCAACTACCTCGGCCCCACCGGGAACCAGCGCGACATGGTTGCCACCGTCCGCCGTCGTTCCCAGGAGGTGCAGTACTGATGCGTGTCATGGCTCAAATGGGCATGGTCATGAACCTGGACAAATGCATCGGCTGCCACACCTGTTCCGTGACCTGCAAGCAGGCCTGGACCAACCGTGCGGGCACCGAGTACGTCTGGTTCAACAACGTGGAAACCCGGCCCGGGCAGGGGTATCCGCGCCGCTACGAGGACCAGGAGAGGTGGCACGGCGGCTGGGTGCTGAACAAGCGCGGCAAGCTGGTGCTGAAAGCCGGGGGCCGGGTGAAGAAGCTCCTGGGGATCTTCGCCAGCCCCGTCCAGCCCGAGCTCAAGGACTACTACGAGCCGTGGACCTACGACTACAAGACCCTCGTGGACGCGCCGCTGGGCGACGACTTCCCGGTGGCCCGGCCCAAGTCCCTGATCACCGGCAAAGACACGAAAATCACGTGGTCCGCGAACTGGGACGACGACCTGGGCGGCTCCACCGAAAACGGCCACCTGGACCCGATCGTGGAGAAGGTGCGGCGCGAGTCCGAGGACAAGATCAAGTTCGCCTACGAGCAGACGTTCATGTTCTACCTGCCGCGGATCTGCGAGCACTGCCTGAACCCGTCCTGCATGGCGTCCTGCCCCTCCGGCGCGATCTACAAGCGGGTGGAGGACGGGATTGTGCTGGTGGACCAGGACAAGTGCCGTGGCTGGCGGCAGTGCGTCACCGGCTGCCCGTACAAGAAGATCTACTTCAACCACAAGACGGGCAAGGCCGAGAAGTGCACCTTCTGCTATCCAAGGGTGGAGGTGGGGCTGCCGACGGTCTGTTCGGAGACCTGCGTGGGCCGGCTGCGGTACCTGGGGTTGTTCCTGTACGACGCCGACGCCGTCACCGCGGCGGCCGCGGTCACCGACCCCAAGGAACTCTACGACGCCCAGATGGACGTGCTGCTGGACCCGAACGACCCCGCCGTCCAGGCCGAGGCCCGCGCCCAGGGGATCCCCGAGGACTGGATCGACGCCGCGCGGCGCTCGCCGGTCTACGCCCTGGCCAAGGTCTACAAAGTGGCACTCCCGCTGCACCCCGAGTACCGCACCATGCCGATGGTCTGGTACGTGCCGCCGCTCTCACCCGTTGTGGACCTGCTGCGGGACCAGGGGCACGACGGCGAGGACCACGGCAATCTCTTTGGCGCCATTGATGCGCTGCGCATCCCGGTGGAGTATCTCGCGGAACTGTTCACCGCAGGCGATGCGGACCGGGTCACGGCCGTACTGAAGAAGCTGGCCGCCATGCGTTCCTACATGCGCGGCATCAGCCTCGGCAACGACCCGGACGACTCGATCCCCGAGGCCGTGGGCATGGACGGCCAGACCATGTACGAGATGTACCGGCTGATGGCCATTGCCAAATACGACGAACGGTACGTCATTCCCAAGGCGCACGTGGAGCAGGCCCACGACCTGGAGGAGATGGGCTGCTCGCTGGATTTCGACGGCGGCCCTGGCATGCAGGATTCGGCACCCTTCGGGGAGGCGAGCGGCAGGCCCGTCCCGGTGGCCGTGGACACCTTCCACGCCCTGCGCGACCGGCAGACAAGTGACGAGGTCTCCGCGGGGACGGGCCTGAAGGGCAGGGTGAACCTGCTGAACTGGGACGGCCGCGGGGCGCCGCCCGGCCTGTTCCCGGACAAGGGGCACGAAGCGGATACCCTCGACGCTGCGGAGGACCAGCCGTGAACCGCCACGACCAGGTGGTGTACCTGGCAGCGGCCTGGTGCCTGTCCTATCCCGATGAGGACCTGGTGCAGCGGGTTCCCCTGGTCCGGGCAGCGCTTTCCGAGTTTCCCGGGGCTTTGCCGGCATTTGCGCCGGTACTGGACCTTCTCGAGGCCACCCCGCCCATGGAACTGCAGGCCCAATATGTCCGCGAGTTCGATCTCGGCCGGCGGCACGCGCTGCATTTGAGCTACTGGACCGATGGCGACACCCGGCGCCGCGGTGAGGTGCTGGGCTTCTTCAAGGAGGCCTACCGGCACAGCGGCGCCCTGGTGGACCTGGACGGGGAACTTCCCGACTACCTGCCCATGGTGCTGGAATTCGCTGCCCGGGTGGATTCCGCGGCCGGACGCACCCTGCTGAAGCGTTACCGGGCCAGCTTGGAGATGCTTCGGCTGGGGCTGCTTCGGGACAACCTGCCGCATGCCACGATCCTGGCGGCCATCTGCGCCACCTTGCCCGGGAAGTCACCCCAGGACGAGAAGGAAGTGATGCGCATGGCCGGATACGGTCCACCCTCCGAAAGCGTGGGACTGGATCCCTACGATCCGCGGCTTTTGCCGGTCAGGAGGGCCTGACCATGCCCGCACTCAAGGCGTCCACCGTGGCGGAGCCGGGACCCGCCGTCGTACTCAACGCCTGGGATACCGTCCTGTGGGGCGTCCTGCCCTATGTCATGGTGGTGGTGCTGGTGGGCGGGCTGGTGTGGCGCTACCGGTACGACCAGTTCGGCTGGACCACCCGGTCCTCCCAGCTTTACGAATCCCGGCTCCTGAGGATCGCCTCCCCGCTTTTCCACTTCGGGCTGCTTGCGGTCATCGCCGGGCACTTCTTCGGCCTGGTGATCCCGATGGCCTGGACGGCGGCGGCGGGCATGAGCCAGGAGTTCTACCACTTCAACGCCCTGCTGGTGGGCGGCATCGCCGGGGTGGGAACGCTGGGCGGGATCGCGCTGCTGATCTACCGGCGGCGCACCACCGGCCCGGTCTTCATGGCGACCACCAGGAACGACAAGACCATGTACGTGGTGCTGACCGCGGCCATCGTCTTTGGCCTGTGGACCACCCTGGCCAGTGTGTTCGAGGGAGAACACGGGCACAACTACCGGGAAACGGTGGCGCCGTGGTTCCGGTCGCTGTTCATCTTCCAGCCGGACATCGCGGCGATGGCCGCTGCGCCGTTCACCTTCCACCTGCACACCTTGGTGGGCATGGCGCTGTTCGTCATCTGGCCGTTCACGCGCCTGGTGCACGCCTTCACGGCACCCCTGCACTATCTTTTCCGCCCGTACATCGTCTACCGCTCGCGGGACAGGGAAACGAAGGGCCGGGGCTGGTCCGCCGTTGGCACGCCGGACAGGGACACCCGCAACCGCTGACCGGCGGTGCGTTTGGATCATGGTGAGGAGCAGGAAGTGGCCGGAATGACCACAGCGCCGGGCACCTGGAGGGCGCTGAACCTTGCGCTGGCGACGGCGGCATCCGTGGCAGGTTTCTGGGCATGGAACTCCGTGGCCACGCTGGGCGCCTTCTACGTCCAGAACCTGTCCCTGACGCCGGCCAGCACCGGGATCCTGGTGGCCATGCCGGTGTTCGTCGGTTCGCTGGGACGGATCGTGGTGGGCACGCTCACGGACAAGTACGGCGGCAGGGCCATGTTCACCTTCGTGCTCCTGGCCGCCATCCCTCCCCTCCTCCTGGTGTCGGTCGGCGGCCTCCTGAGTTCCTTCGCGCTGGTACTGGGGGCCGGGCTGCTGCTCGGCGTGGCAGGGACCGTTTTCGCCGTCGGGATCCCGTTCGTCAGCGCCTGGTACCAACCAGCCCGCCGCGGGTTCGCCACCGGTGTCTTCGGCGCCGGGATGGGCGGCACGGCGCTGGCGGCATTTCTGAATCCCCGGCTTGTGGCCGGGATCGGATACTTTCAGACGCACCTGCTGATCGCCGGCGTCCTGGCCGTGATGGCGGCGCTGGTGTGGTTCGCCATGAAGGAATCCCCGGATTGGGCGCCCAGCCACCTGCCGGTGCTGCCCAAACTCCTCGACGCTGCCAGGACGGCAGTCACCTGGAAGATGTGCTTCCTCTACGCCGTGGTCTTCGGCGGTTTCGTTTCCTTCGCCACCTACCTGCCCACCTATCTGCGGGACGTGTACAGTTTCGATCCCTCCGGCGCCGGCGCCCGGACCGCCGGTTTTGCCCTGGCCGCTGTCCTGGCCCGTCCGGTGGGCGGGGTCCTGGCTGACAAGCTGGGCCCGAAACCGGTAGTCCTCACCGCCCTTGCCGCCGTCGCGGTCCTGGGCTGGGTGGTGAACATGCGGCCCGACGGCGAAGTCCCCGCCGGTGCCACATTCGTTGCCATGGCGGCGGCGCTGGGTCTGGGAACGGGCGGCGTGTTTGCGTGGGTCGGCGTCCTGTCACCGGCGGGGAAGGTGGGCAGCATCAGCGGCATCGTGAGCGCCGCTGGCGGATTGGGCGGATACTTCCCCCCTCTGGTCATGGGCGCCACCTATGACGCAGCGACCCGCAGCTATTCGATCGGGCTGCTCCTGCTGGTGGGCACCGCGCTGGTGGCCCTGTTGTTCACGCTCTTCGCGGTCCAGCGCAGGACGGGTGCGCCGGCGGTTCAGAGGACTCCGTAGCGCAGGTACACCACGCCGTTTCCGAACGGGCGTTCCTCCAGCAGTTCCAGCCGGGCCTCCAGTCCGTCCGGCAGGAAGCGCAGGCCGCCGCCCACGGCAACCGGGGTGATGAAGAACTGGCATTCGTCCACCAGGCCGGCGTTGAGGGCGTGTGCCGCCAGCGTGGGGCCGCCGATGCTGATGTTCCTGTCCGTGCCGGCCTTCATGTCCCGCACCGTCTCCGGGCGGAACTGCCGCTCCAGCCTGGTGCGGGGCGTGGCAGCGATGGCCAGCGTCGTCGAGTACACCACCTTGTCCGCCCCCTGCCAGATCCGGGCATAGTCCTGGATCACCGAAGGATCCCCGGACGTGCCCATGGTTTCCCAGACAGACATCACCTGGTACATCCGCCGCCCCAGGAGGTAGGTGCCCACATCCCGCTCCAGGTCGTTGATGAAACCGTGGACCTCCGCATCCGGCGCGGACCAGTTGAAGTTGCCGTCCTTGTCTGCCGTGTAGCCGTCGAGGGACATGATTGCGGAGTAGATCAGCTTCGCCATGGCCCCATTCTGCCGCCGGATATCAGGCCCGCATAGGCCTTCGGCGCTGCTTGCGGCATTCCTGGGCTTGTTCGCACATCCGTGCCTTCTACGCGGGTCATTGCGAACAAGGCTAGGACCGCAGCATCCGGCAAAGCCTTACTGCTGCCGCGACACCATGAACTGCTGGCCCAGCGTCCAGAGGTTGGAAACCGTCCAGTAGACCAGGACTCCGATGGGGAAGAAGATCCCGCCCACGCCGAAGACCACGGGCAGGACGTACAGCAGGACTTGCTGCTGGCGCATCAGGAGACTGTCGCTGTCCTGGCCGTCCATGGTCCGTGCGGCCACAAGTTTCTGCGTCAGGAATTGGCTGGCGATCATCACCAGGATCATGACGACGGCGAGCACAGCCACGGCGGCCGGGTCGCCTGCGCCGTGCAGCAGGGAGGAGGACAGTGGTGCCCCGAAGATGCTGGAGGAATCGAACTGGACCACCTGGTCGTGTCCCATCACGCCCATGCCTTCGCCCTGCCGCGAGGCGTTGGAAATTCCGGACAGCACCTGGAAAAGCGCCAGGAAGAACGGTGCCTGGATCAACAGCGGCAGGCACGCAGAGAACGGGTTGGTGCCGTGCTTTTTGTAGAGGGCCATCTGTTCCTGGGCCATGGCCTGCCGGGACGCAGGGTCTGTCCTGCCCTTGTACCTGTCCTGGAGCTCCTTCAGGTCCGGCTGCAGGAGCCGCATCCTGCGCTGGGCCCTTACCTGGGCCAGGAACACCGGGATTAGTGCTGCGCGGATGACCAGGACCAGCCCGATGATGGACAGCGTCCAGGTCCAGCCGCCCGCCGCCGGCATGCCCACGGCGGCCAGCCCGTCGTGGAAAGCCACCATGACGGCGGACACCAGCCACCGGAACGGCTGCATCACCGCCGTGAAAAAGTCCACCGATCCCCCGTCCGCCAATTGCTGCCAAGCTACTGCGGATCCGGGAAACAGGAAAGCCCCCGGAACCTTGCGGATTCCGGGGGCTTGGCCGCCGCAGACAGGTATTGGTGTGGGGAAGGCCAAGGGGGCAGACAGGACGTTCAGCGGCCCCTCGGCCCCATGTGTGGGACATGCAGGATGAATCTTCAGTCTGTTTGGACGAAAAGGAAGAGGAAGAGGAAGGCAGCACCCATGGCTAAGCCGATCCACATGCTGATCAGGCGTGTCTTCTTGTACTGCCTGGTTTTGCCCCGCTGGTCTGCCATGAGCCACTGATCGTACAGCACCAGCGAGGCCACGATAATCGCGGCAGAAATCGATAAGTAGGTGAACGACATGGCTCAATCTCGACCTGCGGGGCCTACAGAGCGTCACGCCCTTCAGTTTCTGATTTCACCCGATAGTGCCGCGCACGGCTCAGGATGATCCCAAGCCTGCTCACGCAGGCGATGACCAGAACCGTGCCTGTTGCCGCGAAAAAAATATCGACCCCGGTCCAGCCTTCCCAATCGAACCGCACCAGGGTTGGAATAAGCAGGCATAAGCCGAGGATGAAGCCCCACCAAGGCAGAATCCAGCCCTCGTGCCCGTCAGATGACGTAGTGCCCATGCTTCCACCTTCCCAATAGGGCGTCCACGGAGCTTCCTGGTGTGGTGAGGCGGGCGGCCGCCGTAAGGAACCACCCGCCTCGTCCAGCAGCTGGGGAGTCAAAGCCAGCGGCTGGGTACTTTATCTACAGGCCAAGCAGCCTGTTGTGCCCTGACGGGCCCTAATATGGCGTGACATATGCCACTTTTCTGCTCAGTCCAACCTAATAGTAAGCATGCTGAGCAGTCAACACCGCCGCTTAGATAAGTGCCTTGAAGTCGAGACGCCGCTAGAGATGGATGGACTTGCAGCAAACAGAAAAGCCCCCGGGATCCATGGATCCCGGGGGCTTAGCCTGTAGCGGTGGGGAGGCTCGATCTCCCGACCTCACGATTATGAGTCGTGCGCTCTAACCAACTGAGCTACACCGCCACGAATGAGAAAAACCTGCGTCAAGCCGGTCAAACCGCCTTGACGCAGGCCCTCATTCAGAGCCCCCCACCGGAATCGATCCGGTGACCTCGTTCTTACCAAGAACGCGCTCTACCACTGAGCTAGGGGGGCAACGAGTAAATACTCTACCGGAAGATTTACGCACCAACAAATCGGCGCCCGGAGCCCCTTCCGGACGGTCGGGCAAGTGCTTTTCCGGGCTGCGGAAGCGTGTTTTTCCGCGGAATTCCGGGGCTGGAGGGGTGATGGGAAGCAGGGCGGACGACGGCGGCAGGCACCTTCCCAGGGCCCCTCGCCACCGTGCGGGAGCGCGGATGTGGCGAGTCCCACACCCGTGCGGTTAAACGCCGATGGGCCGGCTCGAAAGCCGGCCCATCGCCGTCGTCAATTCCTCAACGCCGGGGGTTTACCACTTGCCCTTGCGGTTGAAGTCGCGGTGCCCGCCCTCGCTGCCGCTGCGGGGCTTGCGGGAGCCGTCGCCGTGGCCGCCGAAGCGGGAGTCGCCCGACTGGCCGCGGTCGCTGAAGGAGCGCTCGCTATACGAACGGCCGCCGCGGTCAGCGGAGGACCGCTCGCCATCGTTCTTGCGGAATTCCTTCTTGAACCCGCCGTTGCCCTTGAAGTTGCCTCCCCGGTCACCGCCGCGGCTGCCCTGGTAGGCGCCGCGGTCACCGGACGGCTTGCGGCCGTTGTCCAGTTCGAGGTGGATCAGCTCGCCGCCGATCCGGGTGCGGGACAGGGCCTTCAGCTGGTCGGGGCTCAGGTCCGCGGGCAGCTCCACCAGGGAGTGGTCCGAGCGGATGTCGATGCCGCCGATCTGCGCGGAGGAGATGCCGCCTTCGTTGGCAATGGCGCCCACGATGGAGCCGGGCATGACGCGCTGGCGGCGTCCCACCGCGATCCGGTAGGTGGCATTGCCCTCGGTCAGCGCACGGGTCGGCCCACGTGAGCCGAAGCCGTCCTTGGAGCGCTCGCGCTTCTGGAATTCAGGAGCGGCAGGCAGTTCCTTGACCAGCAGCGGCTGCCCGCCCTGCGCCATCACGGCAAGGGCGGCAGCGATCTCTGCTGCGGGAACGTTGTGCTCCTCCTCGTAGGACGCGATGAGGTCCCGGAACGCCGCGACGTCCTCGGAGGCGAGGGTCTCGGTGATGCGCTCGGCGAACTTGCCCAGGCGCAACGTGTTGACGGTCTCGGCTGTGGGCAGGTGCATCTGCTCCACCGGCTGGCGGGTGGCCTTTTCGATGGAACGCAGCAGGTACTTCTCCCGCGGCGTCATGAACAGGATGGCGTCACCGGAACGGCCTGCACGGCCGGTGCGGCCGATGCGGTGCACGTAGGACTCGGTGTCGTGCGGGATGTCGTAGTTGATGACGTGGCTGATGCGTTCCACGTCAAGGCCACGGGCGGCGACGTCGGTGGCCACCAGGATGTCGATGCGGCCTTCCTTCAGCGCGTCAACAGTGCGCTCGCGCTGCTGCTGCGGGATGTCACCGTTGATGGCGGCGGCCTGGAAACCGCGGGACTTCAGCTTGTCAGCAAGGTCCTCGGTGGCCATCTTGGTGCGCACGAAGGCGATGACGCCGTCGAAGTCTTCCACCTCGAGGATGCGGGTCATGGCGTCGAGCTTGTGCGGGCCCATGACCTGCAGGTACCGCTGGCGGGTGTTGGCGCCGGTGGTGGTCTTGGACTTGACGGAAATCTCGGCGGGATCGTTCAGGTACTGCTTGGACATGCGGCGGATCTGGCTCGGCATGGTGGCGGAGAACAGTGCCACCTGGCGGTCCGACGGCGTCTGCTGGAAGATCTGCTCAACGTCCTCGGCGAAGCCCATGCGCAGCATCTCGTCGGCCTCGTCCAGCACCAGGTACTGGAGTTCGGACAGGTCCAGGGAACCCTTGGAGATGTGGTCGATCACGCGGCCGGGGGTACCAACAACCACTTGGGCGCCGCGGCGCAGGCCGGCCAGCTGGGGCCCGTAGGCGGAGCCGCCGTAGACGGGCAGGACGGTGAAGTCGTCGATGTGCTTGGCGTAGGAGGTGAAGGCCTCGGCCACCTGGAGGGCCAGCTCGCGGGTGGGTGCCAGGACCAGGGCCTGGGTCTTGCGGGACGGGCCGTTGAGGTCGTGGAGCTCGGCCAGACGGGACAGTGCCGGTACTGCGAATGCTGCAGTCTTACCGGTGCCGGTCTGGGCGAGGCCCACGACGTCGCGGCCTTCAAGCAGCAGCGGGATGGTTGCTGCCTGGATGGGGGAAGGCTTTTCGTAGCCAACGTCCTGCAGGGCGGCCAGGACGCGGCCGTCGATGCCAAGGTCAGCGAACTTCACGGTGTTTTCTTCTGCCTCAGCGGCAGGGGCGTCCGCAGCGGCAGGAGCCTCGGCGGCGGGAGCGGTTGCGGGAGCCTCGGCGGCGGGAGCCACGGGGGCATCCTCAACAACGGCGGTGGTTTCGTTCTGGTTTTCGGGCATAGGGGGATATTCCTCATCCATAGGGGGCCAGGCGGCACTACCCGAGGTGAGCGGAGCCGCAGTACGCGTGCCGATGATGCCGGGCAAACGTTGACCGGCCGGTCACAGAAGTCCGGCGCTTTCGCAATCCCGTGGCAGGACTTCGCGCTGCATCTCTTGGCTGCTATCCCAGCAGTCTGTACAGCGTTTTCTTTAGCCGGCTCTCCCTATGAAAATGCCCGCATCGCTTGTGCGGGCCCCAACACTTGCCAGTCCTGCCTCAAAAATTGGGCAGGAATAAGGGATTTCCGGAGTGGGGGATATTTCAAGTGTAAGGTACGGACGCCATTGACCGCCAATTCAATGCCCGACGGCGGCGGTGAGCTTGCGCACACAGCCCGCCCCGGGCAGGGATGCTACTGCCCCAGCCGCCGCAGCAGCAGCCCAAACTTTGTGTGGTATTCGTCCTGGAGCCGGATCTCGCCGTCGGCCTCTGCACTGCGGAGCGCCTCGATGACCTCCGCGTCCGGCTCACTGAACCACTGGCCGATCGTGATGCCGTGGCGCGGCACGAAGGTCCGCTGGATGGGGTCGCCGGCGCGGATGCTGCCGGTGCGGATGACGCGCAGGTAGGTCCCCACCCGCCCCTCCTCGGTGAACCGCTTCACCCACTGCGGTTCCTTCATCCGGCGCTGGAACGTGGCGCAGGGGACGCGCGGGGAGGTGACCTCAAGTTCGACGTCGGCCCCCACCTTCCAGCGCTCCCCGATGACGGCGTGGGTGGCTTCGATGCCGGCCACCCGCAGGTTCTCACCAAACATGCCCGGCGGCAGTTCGCGTCCCAGGGTGCGCGCCCAGAAGTCGGCGTCGGCCTGGGAATAGGCGTAGACGGCCTGGTCCTCTCCGCCGTGGTGCACCCGGTTGGCCTGGATGTCTCCGCGCAGGCCCAGCTTGTGGACCTTCACCGGACCGTCCGCCGGGCGCTTGTCGATGGCCGTCACGCCAACGTTTCCCTGGTCCGCGATGAGCTGGTGGACGCGGCAGACAGCAAGGACAGAACCAGATTCCATGGCATCCAGTCTAGGGTTCCCGCGCCCTGGCTCCCTGCGGCGCGGGGATGGGCAGTTCTCCCCTGCCGTCGAGCGCGGTTTTACTCGCAGCCGGCCTGCCCAGGGATTACGCTGATCCGAGGATTGCAATTGGGGGTGCAGCGCTGTGCCCAATTCACGTGGACAACTGAAGGGGACGCTGTGGATTCAAACACCATGGACCCGAACGAGGATCCCAGCAAGGAGCCGGACAACGCTTCCGAGGCGCAGCACGGCGCGTCCGGCCGGCCGCAACCGGGAACCGGCAGCAGCACCGCCAAGCCTCCGCCCTGGCAGGTCCCCAAGCCGGACCTGCGCCCCGAACTCCTCAATGAGCCCGTCACCCCTGTCGACCCGTTCGCGCGGGAGCGGGAAAAGCAGCTCAATGACGCGGCCGCACGGAAGAAGCGTTCCCAGCGGCGCACCGTGGTGGTGGGCCTGGGCGTGACAGCCCTCCTGGCCGGGACCATCACAGCCGTGGTGGCCAGCAATGAGGATGATCCCGAGTACGCGCAGGTGTGCTTCAACGACGAAACCGGCGAGCGCGTGGCGGACACCAACTGCGATAGCTCTGCGGGCCGCGGGGGCGGCATCTACGCCTGGTACTTCTACTCCCGCGGGGCAAGTGTTCCGCCCATTGGCCAGAACCGGTCCACCGCGCCCAACTACACGCGGACCGTCCCCAGCGGCGCAAAAGCCTCCACGGGGTACAGCAGCCAGGGCGGCACGGTCAGCCGCGGCGGCTTCGGCTCCAGCGCCAAGAGCGGCTCAAGCGGTGGCGGCGGCAAGGTCTCGGGGGGCTGACGGATGAAGAGGATGTTGTCCGAACCCCGGCCGGGCTGGA
Organism: Arthrobacter sp. SDR-2R; assembly: GCF_057747955.1. NCBI lineage: Bacteria > Bacillati > Actinomycetota > Actinomycetes > Micrococcales > Micrococcaceae > Arthrobacter > Arthrobacter sp. SDR-2R. Next base: position 1,678,549 of record NZ_CM173231.1, on the reverse strand, counting down.
AGCAGAAGATCGAAGAGCAGGGCCTGGTGTTCTCCACCACCACCATGGACGACGGGCGCCGGATCGAGTACTGGAACGAATCCGCGTACTACGAGTTCACCATGGACGAGGTGGAGACCCTTGAAGTGGTGGCCGAGGAGATGCACCGGATGTGCCTGGAAGCCGCGAAGTTCCTGGCCACCGGCGCCATGGGCAGCATCGGCATCGGCCCCCAGGCACTGGAACTGGCGGCCGCATCGCTGCAGGCCGGCGACGTGGATGTTTACGGCCGGTTCGACTTCATCTACGACGGCCGGGGCGGGCCGGCCAAGATGCTCGAATACAACGCCGACACCCCCACCGGACTCATCGAGGCCGCCGTCGCCCAATGGTTCTGGCTCCAGGACGTGTTTCCGGAGAAGGACCAGTGGAACGGCATCCACGAGGCCCTCATCCGGCAGTGGAAGAAATTCCAGTACCGCACCGGCATGAGCACCCTCCACGTGGCCCACTCCGAGGTGGAGGAATCCGGCGAGGACTGGATGACCGCCGCGTACATGCGCGACGTCGCCGGCCAGGCGGGGTGGACCACCATCGGGATCAACATGTCCGATATCGGCTGGGACCCCAACCTGAACCGCTTCGTGGACCTGGACAACTTCCTGATCAACACCATCTTCAAGCTCTATCCCTGGGAGCTGATGATGAAGGAGGAGTTCGGGCCCCGCCTGCTGGAGCGGGCGCACAACCCGCGCTGGGTGGAACCCGCCTGGAAGATGCTGCTCTCCAACAAGGCCCTGCTGGCCGCCCTGTGGCATCTGTACCCCGGCCATCCCAACCTGCTGCCCGCGTACCTCACGGATCCGGGGCCGCTGAAGGAGTGGGTGGGCAAGCCCCTCCACGGCCGTGAAGGCGACAACATCCGGATCCACGCGGACGGGATCAGCCTGGAGCAGCCCGGCGGCTACGGGCGGGAGGGCTGGTGCTACCAGCAGTACCACCCATTGCCGGACTTCGACGGCAACCATCCGGTGCTGGGCCTCTGGGTGGTGGACGGCGAGTCCGTGGGCTGCGGCATCCGGGAATCGGACGGGCCGGTCACGGACTACTTCTGCCGCTTCGTCCCCAACACCATTGACGCGCCGGCGCCGCTTTCGGCGGTGGCCGACTCCACCAAGGCAGGAATCGTTCTATGAAACCGGTGACAGCATGAGCACGGACATGACGACGACGGGCGGCCCCGGGCGCGGGACCGGCACCACCGTGCCGGCCAAGGGACTGCGGGCCGGCATCCTGGACCTGGGCGACTCCGTGATGCTGGGGCTGGCCTCCACCGCGCCGGTGTACTCCCTCGCCGCCACCCTGGGCCTGATCGTTGCAGTCAACGGCAACTACACTCCCCTGATCCTGCTGCTGGGCTTCATCCCGGTCCTGTTCATCGCCTACGCGTTCCGCGAGCTGAACAGCGCCATCCCGGACTGCGGCACCACCTTCACGTGGTCCCGCCAGGCCTTCGGCCCCTGGGCAGGCTGGCTGGGCGGCTGGGGCGTGGCCCTGGCCGGAATCGTGGTCCTGGCCAACCTCGCCCAGGTAGCGGGGAAGTATCTTTGGCTGCTGGTGGGCGACGGATCGCTGGCGGAGAACACCTTGCTGGTCACCGGCACGGGGCTGCTGTTCATCATCCTCATGACCTTGGTGAACTACCGCGGGATCCGGCTCGGCGAGCACGTCCAGCGCGTGCTGACCTACGTGCAGTACATTGCGCTGGGCATTTTCGCACTGGCCATCGTGGTGCGGATCGTGGGCGGGGCACCGGAAGGGCAGGCCTTTGACCTGGAATGGTTCAACCCGGCCGGCGCCTTTGCCGACCCCGGCGCCGTAGTACACGGCGCCCTCCTTGCCCTGTTCATCTATTGGGGCTGGGACACCTGCCTGGCGGTGAACGAGGAGACCGAGAACCCGTCCACCACACCCGGCCGCGGCGCCGTGATCTCGGCGTTCGTCCTGGTGGCAATCTACGTTTCCGTGGCACTGCTGGTGATGATGTACGCCACCGTGGGCTCGGAAGGGATCGGCCTGGGCAACGAGGCCAACCAGGACGATGTGTTCCTGGCCATGAAGGACGTGGTGCTGGGCCCGTGGGGCTGGCTGATCGTCGTCGCGGTTCTTGCCTCGGTGCTGTCCTCCACCCAGACCACCATCCTGCCCACGGCCCGCGGGACCCTCTCCATGGGGGTCCACGGCGCGCTGCCGGCAAAGTTCGCAGAGGTGCACCCGCGCAATCAGACCCCGGGATTTTCCACCCAAGTGATGGGAGGCGCCGCCGCGGCCTACTACGTGGCCATGAGCTTCCTGAGCGAGAACCTGCTGGCGGACTCCATCAGTGCCATCAGCCTGTTCATCGCGTTCTACTACGCCCTGACCGGCTTCGCCTGTTTCTGGTACTTCCGCGGAACCCTGCGGGCATCGGCGCGCAACCTCTGGTTCCGCGGCATCCTCCCCCTCGCCGGCGCGCTGCTCCTGACCGCCGCCTTCTTCATCTCGGCGGTCCAGATGTGGGACCCGGCGTACGGCGACACCCAAATCTTCGGTGTCGGCGGCGCCTTTGTGAGCGGGGTGCTGCTGCTGGCGCTGGGCGTGGTCCTCGCGGCCGCGTGCCGTTTCATGCCGTCCACCCGCGGATACTTCCAGGTGAAGAAATGACTGGTGAAGCCGTGACCGCGGGCCCGTCTGACGTCCTGGACCTCGACTCCCTGCTGTCCGCGAACGAACTGGAGCTCCGGCAAAAGGTCCGGGATTTCACCCGCCAGCGGATCAAGCCGGACATCGCCCGCTGGTACGAGGACGCCGTCTTTCCCCTCGACCTCGCGACGGAACTGGGTGAGCTGGGCGTCCTGGGGATGCACCTGGACGGCTATGGCTGCCCGGGCCGGTCCGCCGTCGAATACGGCCTGGCGGCCATGGAACTGGAGGCCGGCGATTCCGGCATCCGCACCTTCGTGTCCGTCCAGGGCTCGCTGGCCATGACGGCCATCCATACGTGGGGATCCGAGGAGCAGAAGCAGGAGTGGCTGCCCCGGATGGCGGCCGGGGAGGTCATCGGGTGCTTCGCCCTGACCGAGCCAACGGCGGGTTCAGATCCCGCCTCCATGGCCACTTTCGCGGAGCGGGATGGCAGCGGGGATGACGCCGGCTGGGTGCTCAACGGTGCCAAGCGCTGGATCGGGCTCGCCTCAGTGGCCGGGGTGATGGTGGTCTGGGCCATGACGGACGACGGCGTCCACGGCTTCCTTGTTCCGGCGGGCACCCCCGGCGTGACTGCCACGCCTATCCGGCAGAAGCTGTCCATGCGCGCCTCCATCCAGTGCGATGTGGTGTTCGACGACGTCCGGCTGGGTCCCGAGGCCCTGCTCCCGGGAGCGCGGGGGCTGCGTGGGCCGTTCACCTGCCTGAACGAGGCCCGGTACGGCATCGCCTGGGGTGCCATGGGCGCCGCCCGGGATTCCTACGAAGCCGCCCTGGCGTACTCGCAGGAGCGGCTGCAGTTCGGCAGGCCGCTGGCCGGCTACCAGCTCACGCAGGAGAAGCTGGTGAACATGCTGGTGGAAATCCAGAAGGGCACCCTGCTGGCGCTGCACCTGGGCCGGCTGAAGGACGCCGGAAGCATCCGGCCGGAGCAGATTTCGCTGGCCAAGCTGAACAACGTCCGCGAGGCGATTGCCGTGGCCCGGGAGGCGCGGTCCATCCTGGGCGGCAACGGCATCACCACGGACTATTCACCGCTGCGGCACGCCGCGAACCTGGAGTCGGTCCGCACCTATGAGGGCACGGACGAGGTGCACACCCTGATCCTTGGCCGGCACATCACCGGCCTGGACGCCTTCCACTGACCCCTCCCCCAACCAGCTAGCAGTAGATGCCGTTTTGGGGGCCCAAAACGGCATCTACTGCGAGTCAGTTGGGAGGGCGCGGCGCGAAGGGGGTGCAGGGCACTCAGGCCGAGAAGCCGCCGTCGGCCTTGATCAGCTGCCCGGATACCCAGCGGCCGGCCGGGGACAGAAGGAACGCGACGGTGCCGGCGACATCGGCCGGGGTGCCGAGCCTCCCGGTGGGCTGGCGCGCGGTGAGCTCCCGGCGGACCTCCGGGGACATCCAGCCGGTGTCCACCGGCCCCGGGTTGAGCACGTTGGCCGAGATCCCCTGCGGACCCAGCTCGCGGGCGGCGGCGATGACGATCCGGTCCAGGGCACCCTTCGAGGCACCGTACGGAAGGTTGAACGCCGTATGGTCACTGGTCAGCGCAACGATCGCGCCGCCGTCGTCCGGTGCCTGCCGCGCAAAGGCGGCGATCAGCTGCCAGCTGGCGCGTGTGTTGACGGCGAAGTGGCGGTCAAAGGATTCGATACTGGTGTCCAGCACGCCCGAATCCACCGATTCAGCGTGGCTGAGCACCAGGCCCTGAAGCGGGCCCGCCAGCTGCCCGGCCTCGGCCACCAGCCTGTCCGGGACGCCGGGATCCTGGAGGTCTGCCGACAAGACCTGGACCTTGGCGCCAATCGCTTCCAGCTCGGCGGTGAGGCGGACCACGTCCTCGGGTTCGCTCCCCCACGGCATGCGGGCGTCGTAGTCGGCCCAGTAGGACAGGGCCAGGTCCCAGCCGTCCGCCGCGAGCTGCCGGGCAATGCCGGCCCCAATGCCGGCAAGCCGTCCCACGCCGGTGACCAGGGCAACGGGACGGACAGGGGCGGGTGCGACGGGTTCCATCCGACCAGCCTAGCCGCGCCCCAGATCAAGCCGCTGCCGGCTCCGCTTCCCGCGAACTGTGGTGCCGGCGGATGGTGGCACTGATGACCGCAGCGATGGTGCACATGGCTGCGGCTCCCAGCCAGGCGTAGGTGTAGTGGCCGGTGGCATCCCGCAAGGCCCCGGCCGCGATGGCCGCCGCGGCGGCGCCCAGCTGGTGGGCGGCGAAGACCCATCCGAACACCACACTGCCGTCAGCACCGAACGTTTCACGGCAGATGGCGGCCGTGGGCGGAACGGTGGCCACCCAGTCCAATCCGTAGATCACCACGAACACGATCATGCTGGGCTGCACGTGTGCATTCAGCAGCAGCGGCAGCACCAGCAGCCCGATGCCGCGGAACTGGTAGTAGACGGCGAGCAGGACGCGGGGGTTGAAGCGGTCCGTCAGCCAGCCCGAGGCGATGGTCCCGATAATGTCGAAGATTCCGACGACGGCCAGCAGGCCCGCGGCCGTGGTTTCGGGCATGCCGTGGTCATGGGCGGAGGGGATGAAGTGGGTGCCGATCAGACCGTTGGTGGTGGCGCCGCAGATGGCGAAACCGGCCGCGAGCGCCCAGAACGTGCGCACCCTGCTGGCGCGCTTGAGGACCTGGAGCGCCCGGACGGCGGCGTTGCTGCGCGGGGCGCCTTCCGGAGCCGCTGCCGGGGAACCAGCCTGTTCTTCAATGGCTGGCCCTTCCGCGCCGTAGGGCAGCACCCCGACGTCGGCCGGCGAGTTCTTGAGGAACTTCAGCACCAGCGGGACCACGGCAAGCGCCCCGGCAGCGATCAGCAGGGAGGCCTGGCGCCACCCGGGATCCTGCGCGAGGAGGGCGATGAAGGGCAGGAAGACCAGCTGGCCGGCGGCGCTGCCGGCCGTCAGGATGCCGATGACCAGGCCCCGGTTTTTCGTAAACCACGTGTTGGCGATGGTGGCGGCGAAGACCAGTGCCATGGAGCCGGTGCCGAGCCCGATCAGCAGCCCCCAGGTGAGGAGGATCTGCCATGACTGGTTGACCAGCACGGTCAGCGCGCTGCCCATGCCGATCAGGACCAGGGCTGCTGATGTGACGGCCCGGATGCCGAACCGCTCCATCAGGGCGGCGGCAAACGGAGCCGTGAGGCCGAACAGCACCAGGTTGATGCTGACGGCCGCCGAGAGCACGGTGGTGGACCAGCCGAACTCCTGCTGGAGCGGCACCATGAGGACGCCCGGGGCGGCCCGGAATCCGGCTGCCCCAACCAAGGCAAGGAATGCCACGGCGGCGACGATCCAGGCCGGGTGCAGGCGGCGTCGAGGTCCGGGCGCCTGAAGAACGGTGGTCTGCAAGGGAGTTCCGGCCGTTTCCTCGGGCAGGGTGCTCACGAGGCCGCTCCCTTCCCGGATGCGGTGGACAGCCGGATGGGTTGATCGGACCTGGACCGGCTGTGCCAGCTGGTGTTGGCCGCCGTCAGCCGCGCGCCGCATTCGGTGCAGGTGTCCGCCGAGGTTGTGGGTTTCCCGCAGCCGGTGTGGATCACGTAAAGGTGGGCCTGGTCCGACGGCGCGGGCAGGTGTTTTTCCGCCCAGATGGTGACCGCGTTCAGCACCGGCAGGGCGTCCTCACCCTTGGGGGTGAGGACGTACTCCTGGCGTGTGCGGCCGCCGTCGTCGTAGGCCCTCCTGGCCAGCAGCCCGGACTCAACCAGGCCTGCCAGGCGTTTGGTGAGCACCGAGTCCGCCACTTCCAGCCGGCTTTTCATGGCGTCGAAGCGGCCATTCCCAAAGAAGACCTCGCGCAGCACCAGGATGCTCCATGGGTCGCCCAGGATGTCCAGGCCGCGGGCCATGCTGCAGCTGCGTTGGGACCAGTCGGATCGAAGAGGCATAGGGAAAACCCTAGCTGGCTTTCCTCAAGAAAGCCAGACCCTTTCGTGGTTACGGGATGGCCGAGAACGCCTGGTCCAGGTCCGCGATCAGGTCCTCCACGTCCTCGATGCCGCAGGACAGCCGCAGCAGGTTTACCGGGACAGCCAGCTCGGTGCCCTTGACGGACGCGTGGGTCATCTCGGAGGGGTAGTTCATCAGCGACTCGATCCCGCCCAGGGATTCGGCGAGCGTGAACACGGACGTGGACTCCGCCACCTTCCGGGCCGCCGCCTCACCGCCCTTGAACTGCACCGAGACCATGCCGCCGAACTTCCGCATCTGCTTTTTGGCGAGCTCATGGCCGGGGTGGCTGGGCAGGCCCGGATACAGGACGGCCTCAACCTCCGGGCGTTCCAGCAGCCACTCCGCCACGGCCTGCCCGTTCTCGCTGTGCCGGTCCATGCGGACGCCCAGGGTCTTCAGTCCGCGGGTGGTCAGGAAGGCGTCCATGGGCCCGGACACGGCGCCCACGGCGAACTGGACGAAGCCGATCTTTTCCGCCAGTTCGGCGTCCTTCACCACGACGGCGCCGCCCACCACGTCGGAGTGGCCGCCGATGTACTTGGTGGTGGAGTGGACCACCACGTCCGCACCCAGGGCGAGCGGGGTCTGCAGGTAGGGGGACGCGAAGGTGTTGTCGACCACCAGGAGGGCCCCGGCGTCGTGCGCTATGTCCGCGAGCGCTGCGATGTCGGTGATCTTCATCAGCGGATTGGAGGGTGTCTCCACCCACAGGAAGCGGGTCTTATGGGAGGCCACGGCGTCGCGGACCATGTCCAGGTTGGCCATGTCCACGGGGGTGTTGCCAATTCCCCAGTCGCCGAGCACCCGGCTGATCAGCCGGTACGTGCCACCGTAGGCGTCATTGCCCAGCACGATGTGGTCCCCGGGGCGGGTCAGCGCGCGGATCAGGGCGTCCTCCGCGGCCAGGCCGGAGCTGAAGCTGTAGGCGGAGGTGCCCAGTTCCAGCGACGCGAGCTGTTCCTGCAGCGCGTCCCGGGTGGGGTTTCCGCCGCGCCCGTATTCGTAGCCGCTGCGCAGTCCCCCGATCCCGTCCTGGGCATAGGTGGAACTGAAGTGCAGCGGCGGCACCACGGCTCCGGTGCGGGGCTCGAAGTCCTGGCCGGCGTGGACGGCGCGGGTGTTGAAACCTTGGTTTTCAGGCAGGGACATGGTGCTCCTTTGCGGGTAACGCAGATCAGTTGCTGAGGTAGGCCAGCAGGTCGTGCCGGGTGAGGATGCCAACGGGCGCACCCACGAACGTGACCATCAGGGTGTCCGTGTCAGACAGCAGTTCCCTGGCGGCAGAGATGGTTTCCAGCGATCCGATGACGGGCAGCTTGGGTCCCATATGCTCGGAGATCTTGTCCGTCAGCTTGGCCTCGCCCCGGAACAGTTTGGCAGTCAGTGTGCGCTCGTCCACGGCGCCGAGGACCTCGCCCATGACCACGGGCGGTTCCTGGGACAGGACCGGGATGTGGCTGACGCCGAACTCGTTCATGATGTTGATGACGTCGCGGACAGACTCGTTGGGGTGGATGTGCACCAGGTCCGGCAGTTCGCCGTTCTTGGACTTGATGACCTCCCCCACGGAGGTTTCCTCGCCGCCGGACAGGAAACCATAGGAGCGCATCCACTGGTCGTTGAAGATCTTGGCCAGGTAGCCGCGTCCTGAGTCTGGGAGGATGACCACGACGACGGCGCTTTCCGGCAGGTCCCGGGCCGCCTGCAGCGCGGCTACCACGGCCATCCCGGAGGAGCCGCCCACCAGCAGTCCCTCCTCCCGCGCCAGCCGGCGGGTCATGGCGAAGGAATCGGCGTCGCTGACGGCGATCACCTCGTCCGGGACCGACTTGTCGTAGTTGGCCGGCCACATGTCCTCGCCAACGCCCTCCACGAAGTAGGGGCGCCCGGTCCCGCCGGAGTAGACCGAGCCCGCGGGGTCCGCGCCGATGATCTTGACCACGCCGCCGTCGGACTCCGGCCGGTCCGCCGAAACCTCCTTGAGGTACCGCCCGGTGCCGGTGATGGTGCCGCCCGTGCCCGCGCCGATAACGCAGTGCGTTACCTTGCCGTCGGTATCGCGCCAGATCTCGGGGCCGGTGGTCTTGTAGTGGCTGCCCGGGGCGGCGGGATTGGAGAACTGGTCCGGCTTGTAGGCGCCCGGCGTCTCCCGGGTGATGCGGTCCGAGACGCCGTAGTAGCTTTGCGGGCTGTCCGGCGGAACGGAGGTGGGCGTGACCACCACTTCCGCGCCGTACGCCTGCAGCACCGCACGCTTGTCCTCGCCCACCTTGTCCGGGACCACGAAGATGCACTTGTAGCCCTTCTGCTGCGCCACCAGGGCCAGGCCCACGCCGGTGTTGCCGGAGGTGGGCTCCACAATGGTGCCGCCGGGCTTCAGCTTGCCCTCGCGCTCGGCGTCCTCGATCATCTGCGCGGCGATGCGGTCCTTGATGGATCCGCCCGGATTCAGGTACTCAAGTTTGACCAGGATGGTGGCCTTGAGGCCGTCGGTCACGTGGTTGAGTTTGATGAGCGGGGTATTGCCGATGAGGTCCAGGATGGACTGGGCGTACTTCATAGGTACTAAGCTACCGCTTCCTGCGCGCCCGCCCCGGTGCGGGATGCGAGGATAGGCCGGTGAAGCAGTTCGCATGGCTGAAAGCCGCCCGGAGCTACCTGCTGCCCGGCGGAACGCTGGCAGCAGGTATAGCCACCCTGGCACTCGGTGCGCTCCCCCTGCCCGCGTTCGGGGAGCTTTCTTCCCGGACCATTCCCATCCTGGCCTTCGTGCTGGCCATGTCCCTGGTCACCGAACTGGTGGACGAGGCAGGACTGTTCCGGGTGGTGACGGACAGGCTGGCGGCCTTGGGCCGTGGCCGGGTCTTCCAGCTGTGGCTGCTGGTGGTGGCGGTGGCCACGGTGTCCACCGTGTTCCTGTCCCTGGATACGACGGCGGTGCTGGTGACGCCCGTGGTGGTCCTGCTGGCCGTCCATGCCCGGATCCCGCCGCTGCCGTTTGCGCTGACCAGCATCTGGCTGGCCAATACCGCTTCACTGCTGCTTCCCGTTTCCAACCTCACCAACCTCCTGGCCCAGGACCGGCTGGGCCTGAGCCCCTGGCGTTTTGCGGGGCTGGTGTGGGCGCCCGCCCTGGTGGGCCTGCTGGTCCCCCTGGTCCTGTTGTGGCTGGCTTTCCGGCGGGACCTGCGCGGAACATACGGGCCGCAGCCTCCGCATCCCATCCGCGACCGCACCCTGTTGAAGGCCGCTGCCGTCACGCTCCTGGTCCTGTTGCCTGCGCTGGTGTCCGGAGTGCCGGTGCAGTACCCGGCACTGGCAGCCGCGGCCTTCCTCCTGGTGGTCTTCCTGCGCCGCCGGCCGTCCGTCCTGCGGTGGTCAATGGTGCCATGGCGGCCGCTGATGCTGACGGTGGGCCTGTTCATGCTCATGGAAGCACTGCACGCGCACGGCCTGACCGCACTGCTGGCGGGTGTTGCCGGTTCCGGTGAGAGCCTGCCTGCGCTCCTGCAGCTGGCCGGGCTGGGCGCCGGTGCCGCCAACGCCGCCAACAACCTGCCCGCCTACCTGGCACTGGAACCGGTGGCGGGATCGCCGGCAAGGCTTGCGGCACTGCTCATCGGAGTGAACCTTGGGCCGCTGGTGACTCCGTGGGCGTCGCTGGCCACGCTGCTCTGGCATGAGCGGCTGCGGGTGCTGAACGTCCCCATCCGGTGGGGCGGGTTCGCCCTGGCGGGCCTGGTGGCCGTGGTGCTGACGGTGCCGCTGGCCGTCCTGGCGCTGTGGCTGGTTTCCGGCACGCCGTGAAACGGCCGGGCCGCCGTGAAACGGCAGCCCCGGACCGGCACCCGTGAAACGGCACCGTACAGCGAAGGCTGTCAGCCGCGCTGGGCGTCCCCTTCGGCGGGGAGATTCTCCCAGAGGCCCATCACGTTGCCCTCGGAATCCCTGAAGTAGGCCGTGTAGCCCATGCCGGGAATTTCGTTCTTCGGTACCACCACTGATCCACCCAGTTCCTCCACCCTCTTGAGGGTGGCATTGATGTCCGGGACGTCCACCGTGACCACCGGGTTGGTGATCTCCCCCTCCCTGGCCATCATGCCCCCGTTGATGGCACCGGCGGCCACTGGCTGGCCGTTGTCATCCATGTCCGCGGTGATGACCATGCTGTAGTCCATCCCTGGCACTGGTTCGATCCGCCAGCCCAAGGCTTCCCGGTAGAACTTGCTGGCCCGGTCCTGGTCGTCCGCGGGGATTTCGAAATGCACCACTCCGCCCATCATGGCCCTCCTGCCGTGTCGGGTTGCGGCACAGTCTGTTCCGCGCCACAGGGTGGATTCTAGGTTTTGCCCGGGCGGGGAATTAGGGCCGTTCTACCTTTGCTTCCGGCCGTTTTCCTCCCCCGGCTGGCTTATGGGCCGGCTGGTTGTCCCGCCGCTGTCAGTGGTCCGTGGGACGATTGAAGGCATGACGATCGCAGAGGCACCTCCCCGGGTGGCAGCCGCGGCGGACGTGTCCCTGCGGTGGTATCCGGAGGCTCCGTACAGCCTTTCCCGCACGCTTGCGCCTCTTCTGCGGGGCAACAGTGATCCTTCCTTCTGCGTTCAAGGCGACGTTATCTGGAATGCGTTTACGACGCCGGCCGGTCCGGCAACAATGCGGCTCGCCCCGGCGGGCGGCGAGGCAGCAGCCGCCCCCTTGGTGGACATCCAGGCCTGGGGTCCCGGTGCCGCGGCCGCCGTCAGGGCAGCGCCCCGGCTCCTGGGGGACGACGACGACTGGCGGGGTTTCGACGAACCCTCCTTCCATGCCACACTGCCCCACATGGTCCGGGAGGCCCGGCGGCGCAGCCTGGCGGTGCGGCTGCCGTCCAGCGGCCGCATGGTGGACCAGCTGGTGCCGATCATCCTGGAACAGAAGGTGACGGTCATTGAGGCGCGGCGCGCCTACCGCTATCTGGTGCACCGGTACGGAACCCCGGCTCCCCGGGCCGGTACGTCCACCCCGGCCGGGCTGGTGGTGGCGCCAACGGCAGCGCAGTGGCTGCAGGTTCCCAGCTGGGAGTGGCACAGGGCCGGCGTGGGTCCCCAGCGCTCAGCCACCGTCATGCGCGCGCTGCGCTCCGCCGCCGCACTTGAACGGCTCGCCGCGCTGCCGGCCGCGGAGGCTGCCGGGAAGATGCAGGTCATTCCGGGCATCGGGGTATGGACCGCCGCCGAGGTTGTGCAGCGCACCCACGGCTGCCCGGATTCGATCTCCGTGGGCGACTACCACCTCGCCGCCTACGTGGGGGCTGCGCTCACCGGACGCAGGACGGACGACGCCGGGATGCTCCGGCTGCTGGAACCCTGGCGGGGGCACCGGCAGCGCGTGGTCCGGATGATCCAGAGCACCGGTTACCGCAAGCCCACTTTTGGCCCGCGGATGACCATCCAGGACCACCGGGGGCACTGAGGCTTGCCACGGCAGGTCAACGGGTGCTTGATCCGGACCGCGATGGGTAAGGCTACGGTGTGGCGTCCAGCCAGGCACGGCCGGACCACGATTGAGAGGAATCCATGAGCTCCGATCCTGGACGCACCAACTACGCCGGCGGGGAACCCCTGGACGTGGATCCAACCGGGCAAGACCCCGCGGTGGTGGACCCGGAGGCGCACGATCCTGACGGGGATGCCAAATTGAAGCTGCAACTGGCCATCTTCGACGTGACTCGCCGCGGGGCCACGGGCAAGAGCCTTGAGGAAATCCGGGAGATGCTGCTGACCGCGTTCACCGCGCGGGACGTTGCCCCACCACCGTTCACCTGGGTGGAGTCCGTGGCGTCGTCGGCGTTCTACGGTGAGCCCTACATCATCGACTACCCGACAGCCATCGCCGCCGACGATCTGGAGGCTGCCCCCGATGAGACGGTGCGGGAGCGGCTGGCCGCCCGACGGAAACTGCGCGAGACCCAACTGCCGCAGGGGATCCTTCCGGCTCCGTCCGAGTGGCACATTCCCGCCAACGAGGTCACCGGCGGCAGGACGCGACAGGCCCCCATGGCCGGAAGGAACGGGGCAGCGGTCCTGGCCTTGGTCGCACTGGCGGCGGGCGCCGTCGTGGCCGTTGTGGCGCTACGGCTATCCCGCCGCCCAACCGGCCGCAGTAGCTAGCGGCCAGTTCTCCCCATGCCTCCGGCGGCGCGCCTCGCGTAAGCTTGAGCCTGGATATTTGGGGGAATAATGGCAGGCATTTATGGGGCGGACGTCGCCCAACTTCGCGCCCTGGGAAAGGCCCTTACCGCCTCTTCCGCGCGCTTGATGTCCACTGCCACGGCGCTGTCGAGGAACATGGGCGAGCCGGGCACCTGGAAAGGGGCCGACGCCGAGAGGTTCCGGAACGACTGGAATGGCACGCACAGCCTCCTGCTGGGCCGCGTCATTGAGGCCCTTGCGGACGCAGGGAAGGCAGCCGCACGGCACGCGGACGAGCAGGAACGCGCCAGCGGCGCCGGTGGCGCGTCAGGCCGGACCAGTACGGCCGGGGGCACCCCCGGCAAGGCCGCCGGGGATGCGACGTCCGATTACCTGACCGGCGGGGAGCATTCTGTGGCGCGCCACCCCGACCGCGGCGAAGCGAACCTTGCCGCGCCCGAACTGGACAGGCTACAGGGCCTGGTCAGGGACGCTGCTTCGGGCGACAACTTCTTTGTGGGCAACGATTCGGACGTCAACAAGCTCCGCGACGCCTTGACCGGGCTCAAACCTGCCCAGCTGAACCAGTTGCTGGAGTCGTTAACCGATGATGAGCTCCGAAGCCTGGGCAGCGGCGCGGCGAGCGACGGCAGGGGACTGTTCAACTGGGAGGGAACCACGCCTTTCGAACGTCAGCAACTGCTGGACCAGCTCCTGTCCAAGGCGTCAGCAGAGCAGGTGGGGCGCCTGAAGGACCTCATACCGTGGGCCCAGCCGGACGGGCAGGCCATGGGAGATGCAGCGAGGCCTGATGGCCCTGACGCCAGCAGCACGAACCGGTGGATGGAACCCAAGTGGCCGGTGGTCGGACAACGCCCGGGCACTGACGACATCAGGCAGGGGCAGTACGGGGACTGCGTGGTTTTGGCCGCCGCCGGGGCCATGATCAATGCCGATTCGGGTTGGGCCCGCGAGCACGTAACGGACAACGGCAACGGCACGGTTTCCGTCCTGCTGTTCGACAAGAACGGAGAGGAGCAGTGGGTCACCGTCACCTCGGACCTGCCGGCAAACAGCAAGGGCGCACAGATGGGAGCCAAAACAGGGTTTGGCGGCAACTGGCCTGCCTATGTCGAGAAAGCGCTGGCACAGGTTTACACCGAGGACGACAGAAACGACGGGACAGCGGAAGGGGCGCCCCCGGACCAGGCGTATCCGCCAGGCAACTACCGCGCCATTGAAGGCAACTGGGGTCCCGACGCATTCCAGTTTTTGGCAGGACCGGACGTGGAACGCACCGACGACGCCGGGAAGCTGTGGGAGGCGGCCGGCCGGGGACGTCCGGCCTTGGTCACAACACTGGGTGAAACGCCGGAGGAGGCGCCCAACGGATACCATGCCGGCCACGCCTATTTCGTTACCGGAGCTGACGAGCGGGGGAACATCATCCTTCAAAACCCATGGGGCCCCTCCGAGCCGCGCATGTACATCTCGCAGGACGAATTCAGCAAGCTCTTCAGCGATGCCACGGTGGCGGGCTGATGCGGCGTCCAGCCCTGCGGCTTCGTGGCCGCATTCTCGCTTGCACGGTTTTGCCTCTGGCACTCTCTCTGAGCGGCTGCTCCCCCTCCGCAGAGCCGTCCCAACAGCACTCACCCCAAGCATCAAAGGAGCCAGCCATGACGTCAACGGCAAGCTGCACCAACACTGGAATTTACCGGATCATCCCGTCTGCAAATGGCTCTTTTCCGCTTCTGCCGGACTCCCCGCGGGGCCCGGATGCCACACCGCTCGTGCGACTGTCCAGCACACACCTGAAGAATGACCCGCCGACGGTGGACCTGTCGGTAGCCTTGTTCGAGGTCAGCAGCCCGGCATCGAAGGACTTTCCGGGGTTGGCACTCGGGCAGGAAGCCACATTCGACGGCTACACCATCCGGATCACCTCGATCTGCGAGGGCGAAGTCCGATTCGACCTGGTGCAGCAGCCCCGCTAGTCAGAGCCCCAGCCGGGCCACCGCTTCCTCGCGCATCTGGACCTTGCGGACCTTCCCTGAGACCGTCATGGGGAAACTCTCGCGCACCTCCACGTAGCGCGGGATCTTGTAGTGGGCCAGCCTCCCCCGGCAGTACTCGGCCACCGCTGCGGCGTCCAGCCGTTCCGCGCCCGGCTTGAGGATTATGCAGGCCATCAGCTCCTCCCCGTATGTGGGATCAGGAACCCCAATCACCTGGACGTCCTGGATGGCAGGGTGCGTGTACAGGAACTCCTCGATTTCCCGGGGGTAGATGTTCTCCCCGCCCCGGATCACCATGTCCTTGATCCGGCCCTCCACCACCACGTACCCGTCGTCGTCCATCCGGGCGAGGTCGCCGGTGTGCATCCACCCGTCGGCGTCGATGGCTTCGGCCGTCTTGTCAGGCTGGTTCCAGTACCCGGCCATCACCGCGTAGCCGCGGGTGCAGAGCTCACCGATCTGCCCGCGCTCCAGTTCCTCCCCCGTGGCAGGGTCAACGATCCGGCTCTCCAGTTGCGGCATGGTCCTGCCCACGGTCTCGGTGCGCTGCTGGAGGGTGTCCCCCTTGCGGGTCATCGTGGACACGGGCGAGGTCTCGGTCATGCCGTAGCAGATGGCCACGTCCACCATGTTCATTTCCGAGATCACCCGGTTCATCACCTCGATGGGGCACAGCGAACCGGCCATCACCCCCGTGCGGAGCGTGGACAGGTCATAGGATGCGAAGTCGGGCAGCGCCAGCTCGGCGATGAACATGGTGGGCACCCCGTACAGGGACGTCCCCTCAAAGTCCTGGACGGCCTCAAGTGCGGCGGCGGGCGAGAAGCCCCGGCCCGGGATGATGGTGGCGGCGCCGTGGCTGAGGGCGTTGAGGTTGCCGATCACCATGCCGAAGCAGTGGTAGAAGGGCACAGGGATGACCACGCGGTCGTGCTCCGTGTAGCCCAGCAGCTCGCCGATCGCAAAACCGTTGTTCAGGATGTTGTGGTGCGTCAGCGTGGCACCCTTGGGGAACCCCGTGGTGCCGGAGGTGTACTGGAGGTTGATGGGATCGTGTGGGTGGAGTTCGGCCATGCGGGCCTTCAGGGCAGCGTGACTCACGTCGTCCGCCCGCTTGAGCAGTTCGGCGTACGTCAGTTCGGCATCGCTTTGGGGGCTCCCGGCCGTCAGCCCCTCCAGGCCGTGGTCCGGCAGGAAGACCAGCTCCCGCAGGTCCGGGCAAGTCAGCAGGGCCTGCCGCGCCATGGCCACGTAGTCGCTGTTGTTGTCCGACGGCGCCGTGAACAGCATGCGCATGCCGTTCTGCTTGACCACGAATTCCAGTTCATGGCTGCGGTAGGCCGGGTTGACGTTGACCAGGATGGCGCCGGCCTTGGCGGTGGCGTACTGCAGCAGCGTCCATTCGGCGCAGTTGGGGCTCCAGATGCCCACCCGCTCCCCCTTGGCGATGCCCAGGGCGAGGAGCGCACGCGCCAGCCGGTCGACGTCGTCGTTCATCTTTGTGTAGCTCCAGCGGCGGGCATCGGCGCCCGGCACCGGTGCGGCCTCAATCAAGGCGTCATGGAGGGGGAACTGGGCGGCCACGCGCTCGAAGTTCGCGCCGATGGTTTCCTCCAGGAGCGGGACGTCAGTGTCCCCGGCTGTATAAGCACGCATGGTGGCACGCTACCAACAGGATCCCTGCAGGAGAAGGAAGACAGGCGGGGAAACGGGCGCAACACAACGGGGCGCCACCTGCAGCCCCGGTATTGTGAAAGGCATGAGTGCACCCATTGACCTGATAGCAACGTTCATTCCCAACGACGGCGAGTTCTTCCGCGTCAAGCTGGCCCTGGAAATCGCGATCGATGAGGTGGTGAACGAGCCAGGCTGCATCCGTTACGAGCTGACCGAAGCCACGGAGGAGAAGCTGGTCCTGACCGAACAGTGGGCGTCCGAGGAGGACCTGGACAAGCACTCCAAGGGCACCGCTGTGCAGGACCTGAACGAGTCGCTGAGCGCATTGCTGGCCGAACCGGTCAAGCTGGAACGCGTCTGACGCAGCCTGAACGCAAAAATGCGGGACCTCCAGTGGGAGGTCCCGCATTTTTTGTGCTGTCAGAGTCTTAGAGGTCGGGGATCTGGGTGCCGTCCTGCGTACCGTCCCGGGGGCCGGCAGGCTGGCTGGCCGCCGCTGCCGCTTCTTCCCGCTGGCGGGCCACGTGGGCGTGGACCTCGTCCATGTCCAGTGCCTTCACCGCGTCCACCACCTGTTCCAGCTGCTGGGCGTTCAGGGCGCCGGGCTGCGAGAACACCAGCACCTTTTCACGGAAGGCCATCAGGGTGGGGATGGAGGTGATGCCTGCCTCCGCCGCCAGCTGCTGCTCTGCTTCGGTGTCCACTTTGGTGAACACGACGTCAGGGTGCTTCTCGGAAACTGCTGCGTAGGTGGGGCCGAACTGCTTGCAGGGGCCGCACCATTCTGCCCAGAAATCGACCAGGACAATGTCGTTGCCTTCGATCGTGGATGCGAACTGTTCACCTGTGATGTCGAGGGTAGCCATGTGTCCACGCTACGCGCCGGGGCCCCGGCTGTCGCCCGTGTTCGCTCCCCGCGTCATCGGGAATAGGGCAAGGACGACGCCGGCACGGGGGTTCAGCGGTTGGCATCCCACAGGTGCGGGGAAGGCGTGCGGCTGCCGGGCAGGGCGCTGGAGGCGCGCCACTCATGGATCCACTCGGGCAGCACCAGGTCCCCGGGCGGTGTCCCGAACTCCGCGATGATCTCCTCCTGGCTGACCGGGCCGGTCTTGGTGACCAGCCGGGTGGCGATGTAGGCACGTGCGTAAATCTCGCCGTCGGCCACCATGCGCTGCTCGAAGAAGATCGCCTTGGTGTCCAGCCCGATGATGCGGGTCTCGATGGCGTAGTCCTGCCACAGCTGCAGGGATTTGCGGAAGGAGATGGTTTCCGCCGACACCACCGGGCTCCAGCCGCGGCGGCGCATCCGCTTCCAGACGCCGCTGCGCACCATGAGGTCGAACCGGCCCAGGTCCATCAGGGACAGGTACATGCCGTTGTTGACGTGCATGGCGATGTCGATGTCCGTGGGCAGGACGCGCAATGGCAGGGATGCCGGTTCCCATACGGTGAGCGGCGGCCGCCGTTTCGACCGGAAAAGCAGAAGCAGTGTTCTCAGGAGCAGGTGCATGCCTCAATGTTACCCGCCGGTAACATCTTTTGGCCTGCTGTGCCGCGGTCCATCCCCTTAGGATTTTCTGCATGACGCAGCAACGCTACCGGGCCCTGGCGGAGTGGCCCCTGATGGCGACGGCACTGGTATTTCTCGGCGCATACGCCTGGCAGGTCATCGGCAGGGTCGAGGGCAGTGGGGCGGACTGGCTTGAGGCGGTCATGTGGGTGACCTGGTTCGTCTTCGTCCTGGACTACTCGGCAAACCTGTGGCTCTCGGCTGACCGGCGGCAGTGGTTCATCCGGAACCTGCACGAGCTGGTGATCGTGGCCTTGCTGTTCTTCCGGCCGCTGCGCCTGCTGCGCCTGGTCACATTGTTGTCCGTCCTGCACCGTACCGTGGGCGAAACGCTGCGCGGCCGCGTGGTCACGTATGTGGCGGGGTCCGCGGCGCTGCTGGTTTTTGTCGGTGCGCTGGCTGTGCTGGACGTCGAACAATGGGCGCCGGACGCCAAGATCACCACGTTCGGCGATGCCCTGTGGTGGGCCACCGCAACCATCACCACGGTGGGCTATGGGGACATGTACCCGGTGACGCCCATCGGCCGGCTGGTGGCCACGGCGCTGATGATGAGCGGCATCGCCGTGCTGGGTGTCGTGACGGCGTCCATTGCCTCCTGGCTCGTCCAGCGGGTTGAGGATACAGCGGAAACGGTGGCGGAGGCCGTGGAAGAGCCGCTGCGGGTTGAAGTGACGGAACTGGTGGCCGAGATTGCCTCATTGCGCCGGGAAATCGCCGAGCTGCGGGAACGCCGGACGCCGTAGAAGCGGGGATTGAGAGATTCCGTTTGGTGGTTGGCCTGCGCCCTCCAGGTCACGGCCGGTGGCAAGTATTGGGCTTCCGGATGCTGAGTAGCTTCGCTGCCGCGGGCGGGTACCGGCCCCGAAAACTCGGGTAATTCCTACTGGTGCCCCGGCCTTGGGGCGATTCCTAGACTCGGGATTCCTAGGACCAACACGCACTGGCAGGTCCCCCGGGTGGCTTCCGGACGTTCCTGCCTTCACGCGGAGTTCCGCATTTTCTGGGTATGCGGATGCCTCCACCCTGCGCCGCCTGCGGCTCCGGCAACTGCCGGGGCCGGCGGTGCAATGACTTCGCCATCCGTCCGGCGCACCGGTGTGCAGCAGCACAACCTGGCTGGACCGAACCCAGATGGGCCAACTCCATGAAACAGCCTTTCATCCCCTCCCCCGAGGGCACCAGCAGAAGCTTCGCCACCGACGAACCACGGACTGACCTCAACAGCGGCCGGCCGGTCATCAGCAACAAGTTATGGGCCGGCATGGCCACGGCGGCCGTTGTGGCCGCGGTAGGCGTGGGCGCCATGGCAGCGCCGCCCGCTACCCTCGGCGGAAGCACGACGGCGGCGGCCCAGGTGGCAGAGGCCGCCTCACCACCGTCGCCAAGCGCCGCAGCCGAAACAGCCACGGACGCCGTGGCATCCGGACAAAGCGATCCGGGTGCGGCATCGGCGGTGGCGGCACAGGCTGCTGCGCCGGCCGCCGACCCGGCGCCTGCCCCCGCACCGGCAGCAGCCGAACCTGCGCCCGCACCGGCCCCCGCACCGGCCCCCGCGCCTGCCGGTGACCCCAACGTGTACACCGTGGTCCCGGGCGACACCGTGGGCGCGATTGCTGCCGGCCATGGCGTGGACATGAACGCCATGCTCGCGGCCAACGGGCTCAGCGCCTACAGCATCATCTACCCTGGCCAGACGCTCCTGCTGACCGGTCCGGCCATCGCAGTGGCCGCACCCGCCCCGGCTCCGGCCGCGGCACCTGCCGCGGCCCCGGCTCCAGCGGCCGCACCGGCACCTGCTCCGGCTCCCGTCCCCGCAGCGCCTGCAATCCGGACCATTTACGTTGCCGGCTCCGGCGGCCAGTCCATGGTGGACGCCTGCATCGGGCCCATCCACTTCACCCCCAACGACGGCTATTCGCTGTTCATCACCGAGCATGATTTCTGCGGCGGCTGGGCCCGGTTCTCCGGGATCAGCGTGGGTGAGACGGTGAGCATCCCGGGCTATGGAACCTTCACGGTAACGGGGCGCGGGACGGTCCCCAATCCCGGAACCACCAACGACGTGATTGCGGTGTTCGGCGGTTTCCCCCGGGCGATCCTGCAGACCTGCATCCCGGGCACCAGCCAGATGCTGCTGATCGCACTGAACTGAATGCACATGAACCCGGGAGCTGACCCGGGTTATCAAAAGCTTGTCCGCGGGTCCGAACCTTTTACGGCTTGGATCCGCGGACAAGGCCATGACGTGTCGCCGGCCCTACACCCCGTGGCGCTCCGAGATGTGCTCCACCAGTTCGCCTACGCGCTGTTCGGAGTAGTTGCGCGCAATGTCGCCCTGGCTGATGATGCCCACCAGTTTGTGGTCGGAGATCACCGGAAGCCTGCGGACCTGGTGCTTTTCCATCATGTCGATGGCTGCATCGACGTTGGCGTCGGCGTCGACGCAGTAGGGCTTGCCGGAGGCGAGGTCGCGGGCCATCATCTGGCCCGGGTCACGGCCGGCGGCGACGCACTTGAGCACAATGTCGCGGTCGGTGATCATGCCCTTCAACTTGCCGTCATCCCCGCAGATGGGGAGGGCGCCGCAGTCCAGGTCCTGCATCATCCGGGCGGCGTCCACAAGGGACTCGCCTTCACGGATACATCGCGCATCCGTGGTCATGAATTCACGTACAGCACTCATTGAATCCTCCTTCATCGATGGATTTATCGACGCAGGGCATCGGGGCACGTGCGCCGATTCTGTCAGACTACGCCCGCACCCCCATGGTGTCGACGACGGTTTGGCACCGTTTCCAGGCGGCCTCCGGCCCTGCCTGGAGACACGAAAAAGCCCCCGGAACCTGATGGTTCCGGAGGCTTTCCTTGGGTGGCAGATGAGGGATTCGAACCCCCGTAGGCGTTGCCAGCTGATTTACAGTCAGCCCCCTTTGGCCGCTCGGGTAATCTGCCGAACTTCAAAAGAAGTACCCGCTGATGCAGTGTTCGGAGCGTCCGTTTCCGTCCGTTCCGCTTCAGTAACCGCGGGCAAGACAACTTTACAGAACTTCCGTCGAAGAATCGAATCGAGCCCCGGGCAGCCCCAAAAGCCGCGGAACAGCGCCGGAAAACCGCTGTTTTATGCCTCCTGGCCCAGGATGCGTCCGGCCAGCTTGGCCTCGAAGCTCAGGGCCTGCTCCTCGGTGATCTGGTTCAGCTGCACGGCCCGCTGAAGGTCCGCCCGTACCCCGTCCATGCGGGAGGAGGCGTCGGCCACCGGGCTGAAGATGATGGAGGCTGCCAGCGCTGCCGCCGCCACCGAGGTCGCCGCCGTGGCCACCGCCCCCGCTGCTGCTGATGTGGTCCGGGTGACATAACGGGCGGCCTTGCGGTGCATGGTGTTCCTCTCGAACTTCAGTACAACTGCTCCAACTCTCGCCAGCGCGCCTTCGTTCCCCCGGTGCGTCCGCTGAGAGGGAACTGTGAATCCGCGGCCCCCACCGGTCCGGGCATCCGTACTAGGCTGGATTCCAGTGATCCTGGCCCTGTTCCGCACGGGGCGCCCCATCAACAAAGGAGAGTCATGGCAGGCGAGTCAACGTTCGACGTCGTAAGCAAAGTGGACAAGCAGGAAGTGGCCAACGCGCTCAACCAGGCCCAGAAGGAACTCGCCCAGCGCTACGACTTCAAGGGCGTCGGGGCCGAGGTGGACTTCAGCGGCGAGAAGATCCTCATGAAGGCCAACTCCGAGGAGCGCGTCCTGGCGGTCCTGGACGTACTGCAGTCCAAGCTGATCCGCCGCGGAATCTCACTAAAGTCGCTGGATACCGGCGAGCCCTACGCATCCGGCAAGGAGTTCCGCCTGGAAGCCTCCATCAAGGAAGGCATTGCGCAGGACCTGGCCAAGAAGATCAACAAGCTGATCCGGGACGAGGCGCCCAAATCGGTGAAGTCCCAGATCCAGGGCGACGAACTGCGGGTCTCCTCCAAGTCCCGCGATGACCTGCAGGCCACCATGGCGCTGCTGAAGGACTTCGAGGAAGCCGACCTGCAGTTTGTGAACTTCCGCAGCTAGCCCTCCCCGCCGTCGATTTCGACGCGGATAATTTCCTCCGCTACGCCTAACGGCCGGCGCACCCGATATTCCGGGGGCGCCGGCCTTTTTGCGTGTCGCGGGCGGCTTTGCGTGTCGCGGACGGCTTTGCGTGTCGCGGGCGGCTTGGCGTGTCGCGGGCGGCGGAGCCGGTCGCCGATTCCGCTGCGGCCCCGCCATGCGTAACGAACACGAAATTACAGCACGTTTAGTTTGCGTAATTGCCGGCGCCGGGTAATCTCATCCTTAGGCCTGCCTAAGTAAGGCTTACCTGAGCGAAAGAACCTCCATGACTGCCAACTACCTGATCGGCCTGCGCGAAGGACTCGAAGCCACCCTGGTGGTGGTCCTCCTCATGGCCTACCTCGCCAAGACGGACCGCCGCCACCTCATCCCCCGGCTGTGGACAGGCGTTGCGGCGGCCGTGGCTGTCTCCGTCGGGTTCGGGGCCCTCCTGACCTTCGGCCCCAAGGGCCTCACGTTTGAGGCGCAGGAGGCGATTGGCGGCAGCCTGTCCATCCTCGCCGTCGGCCTGGTCACCTGGATGGTCTTCTGGATGGCCCGCACCGCGCGGACACTCGGCAGCGACCTGAAGTCGCGCGTTGACCGGTCCGCAGGCGGGGCCGGTTGGGGCCTGGCCGTGGTGGCAGCCATCGCCGTGGGACGGGAAGGCCTGGAAACGGCCCTCTTCCTGTGGGCGGCGGCCAAGGCCACCGGTGAGACCACCCAGCCACTGCTGGGCGCCCTGCTTGGCCTGGCAACCGCGGCCGGCCTGGGCTACCTGCTGCACCGCGGCGTCCTGAAGGTCAATCTCTCCCGCTTTTTCACCTGGACCGGCGCCGCCCTGATCGTCATCGCCGGCGGCGTGCTGTCCTACGGCGTCCATGATCTTCAGGAGGCCCGGCTCCTTCCGGGCCTGCACTCCCTGGCGTTCGATATCAGCGCCACGGTACCGCTGTCGTCCTGGTACGGCACCCTGCTCAAGGGCACCCTGAACTTCTCCCCGGCTACCACCTGGCTGGAAGCCGCGGCGTGGCTTGTGTACGTACTGCCCGTGCTGTTCCTCTACCTGCGCACGCACTTCACGTCGGTGCCGCCAGGCAGGACCATGGCCGGCAACAACCACGCCGCCAAAGCCCCGGCCGCTGCCTGACCGACTGCTTGACCGCCAAAAGACCTCCGCACCCGCACCCAAAGGACAACCCAATGCCCGGCTTCACCCTGCCCAAAACACCCCGGTACGTCTTCCGAAACAAGCCCGCCGCCCTTGCTGCCGCCGTCGTGGCCGTCCCTCTGCTCCTCACCGGCTGCACGGACAACACCAAGGCAGCGGACACCTCGGGTGGCGCCATCGAGGTTGTCAGCTCAAATACCGAGTGCAAGGTCTCGGCCGGCAGCGTGCCCAGCGGAAACCTCAGCTTCTCCGTGAAGAACGAGGGCACGGAGGTCACCGAGTTCTACCTGCTGGCAGCGGACGGGCTGCGCATCCTGGGCGAGGTGGAGAACATCGGCCCCGGCCTGACCCGCAACCTGGTGGTCACCGCCCCGGCAGGCACCTACACGACAGCCTGCAAGCCGGGCATGGAAGGCGACGGGATCAGGGGCGCCCTGGAAGTCACCCAGTCCGGAAACCAGCCGTCGACCGACACGGACTTCCAGCACCTCCTGGACACCGCCACCGGGCAGTACGCCTCCTACGTCAAGGACCAGAGCGAGCAGCTGCTCACCGGCACCCAGCAGTTCGCCGCCGCCTTCGCGGCCGGCAACGCGGAGGAGGCGCGCTCCCTGTACGCGGCAACGCGCCAGCACTGGGAACGGATCGAGCCCGTGGCCGAGTCCTTTGGGGACCTGGACCCGCAACTTGATGCCCGTGAAGCCGATCTCGAACCGGGCCAGGAGTGGACCGGCTGGCACCGTGCCGAGAAGGACCTGTTCCCGCCGGCGGACTACACGGCGTTGACGGCAGCGGAACGGTCCTCGATCGCAGACCGGATGGTGGCCGACACCAAGGACCTGGTGGAGCGCACCCGCACCCTGGAGATTTCCGCGGACATGCTGGGCAACGGCGCCAAGGAACTGCTGGACGAGGTTGCCACCGGAAAGGTGACCGGGGAGGAGGAGATCTGGTCGCACACGGATCTTTGGGACTTCCAGGCGAACGTCGACGGCGCCCGCATCGCCTTCGAAAGCCTGAAGCCTGCTTTGCTTCGGAAGGACGCTGCCCTGGCCTCCTCCCTGGATGAGAAATTCGCCGCACTGCAGGCGGAGCTGGCCACGCACGCCCAGGGCACTGGCTTCGCCTCCTACGACAAGCTGGCCCCTGAGCAGGTCCAGCGGCTGGCGTCACTGGTTGACGCGCTCGGCGAACCGCTGTCCCGGCTGACGGCGGCGGTGGTCCTGTGACCGGCTGCCCCTTTGGCGGCCGGCCGCCGGAGGCCTCCGCGCCGGATGAACCTGCCGCTTCACCTGGGGCGGCGCAGGATGGCGGGGACCGGGAACAGCCGACGGCGGGAGCCCGCCTAAGCAGGCGCGGCCTGTTTGGCATCGCCGGACTGGGCGGTGCGGCAGCGGGGCTCGCCGCAGGCTTCCTGGGGCACGACGCCGTGGCCGCCTCTGCCGCGCCGCCGGCCGCCGACAGCCCGGTGGTCCCCTTCCACGGCCACCACCAGGCCGGCATTACCACCCCCGCCCAGGACCGCCTGCACATGGCCGCGTTCGACGTCACCACGACGAAGCGTGAGGAACTGGTCCAGCTGCTCAAGGACTGGACGCGGGCTGCGGAAGCACTGACCGAGGGCCGCCCTGCGGGCGCAACCGGCGCCGTGGACGGACCCTATGGTGCCCCTCCGGAGGACACCGGCGAGGCGCTGGACCTCAACGCGGGAAAGCTGACCCTGACCTTCGGCTTCGGCGCCGGCCTGTTCGAAAAGGACGGCGTGGCCCGCTTCGGACTGGAAGGACGCCGGCCCGAGGCCCTGGCCGACCTGCCGCACTTCCCCGGCGAGGACCTGGACCCCGCCCGCAGCGGCGGCGACCTGGTGGTGCAGGCCTGCGCGGACGACCCCCAGGTGGC
Organism: Arthrobacter sp. SDR-2R; assembly: GCF_057747955.1. Taxonomy (NCBI): domain Bacteria; kingdom Bacillati; phylum Actinomycetota; class Actinomycetes; order Micrococcales; family Micrococcaceae; genus Arthrobacter; species Arthrobacter sp. SDR-2R. The sequence continues at coordinate 1,653,263 of NZ_CM173231.1, read as the reverse complement.
GGTGCACGCCATCCGAAACCTGGCACGGATCGGCTTCGGCAAGGTGCGGGTCAGGTGGTCCCAGCTGGGCTTCGGCCGGACATCGTCCACGTCCCGCACGCAGGAGACCCCGCGGAACCTCTTCGGGTTCAAGGACGGCACCAACAACCTGAAGGTGGAGGACCAGCAACTGCTGGACCAGCATGTGTGGGCAGCGGCCGCCCGGCCCCAGGATGCCTGGATGGCAGGCGGCAGCTACCTGGTGGCCCGCCGGATCCGCATGCACATCGAGATCTGGGACCGCACGTCCCTGGGCGAACAGGAAGGCCTGATCGGCCGGACCAAGGGAACGGGTGCACCCCTGTCCGGCGGCGGGGAGTTCACCGAGCCCGATTTCGCGCGGCAGGGCAAGGGCGGAAAACCCCTGATCCCCCTCGATTCCCACATGCGGATGGCACATCCCAGCCAGAACAGCGGCGTGCGGATGCTGCGCCGGGGCTACAACTACACCGACGGTTCCGACGGCCTGGGGCACCTGGACGCCGGGCTGTTCTTCATTGCGTTCGTCACCGATCCACGGACCCACTATGTCCCCATGCAGATGGCGATGGCCAAGGGCGACACCCTGGCGGTGGAGTACCTGAAGCACACGGGCTCCGGACTTTTCGCGGTGCCGGGCGGGGTGAAGCCCGGCGGCTTCATCGGCGAAGGCCTCTTCGCGTAGCGGGACCGCCCATGCCGGCCCCGCCCCGCCGTCGTTCCCGACGCGCCAAAGGCTAACCGCTGCGCAGGTTCCTTGGCGCACCCGAAATACCAGAGGCGCCAAGGAATCTGCGCAGCGAAAATGAAGGTGCGCGTCGCCGGCGAAGGCGCAGGTCGCTGCTGAAGGCAGGGCATCGGCATACAGGTCCGACGGCGGGCAACCGGCTACGTCTGCCGGCCGGCCATCCGCTCCAGCCGGGCGATCCGGTCCCGCATGGGCGGGTGGGTGGCGAACAGCTTGTTCATGGCGCCGCCGCGGAAGGGGTTGGCGATCATGAGGTGGGAGGCGTTGACCAGCCGCTGGTCCTGCGGCAGGGGCGCGATGGTGACGCCGCGTTCGATCTTGGCCAGTGCCGAGGCGAGCGCCAGCGGATCGCCCGTGAGCTGCGAACCGTCCTCGTCGGCGTCGTACTCCCTGGTGCGGGAGATGGCCATCTGGATCAGCGACGCCGCGAACGGCGCCAGCAGTGCCATGGCGATCATGGCCAGGGGGTTGGCGTTGCGCCGGTCACCGCCGCCAAAGAACAGCAGCATCTGCCCCACGGACGTGATGACGCCCGCGACGGCGGCAGCCACGGATGAGGTGAGGATGTCCCGGTTGTAGACGTGCATCAGTTCGTGTCCCAGGACGCCGCGGAGTTCACGGGCGTCCAGGAGCTGGAGGATGCCCTCGGTGCAGCAGACCGCGGCATTTTGCGGATTGCGTCCGGTGGCGAACGCGTTGGGGTTCATGGTGGGCGACACATAGATGCGCGGCATGGGCTGGTTGGCGCGCATCGAAAGCTCGCGGACAATCTGGTAGAGCTGCGGCGCCTGGGCTTCGGAGACCGGGATGGCCTGCATGGCCCGGATGGCAATCTTGTCGCTGTTCCAGTACCCGTAGAAGGTGGTGCCGACGCCGATCAGGGCCATGATCCAGATGGGGGCCGAGCTGCGTGTCCCCACGCCGATGAGCCCGCCAAGGCCCAGCAGCACCGCCCACAGCACCCCGAACAGTGCCGCGGTCTTCAGTCCGTTGTGATGGTTATGCACGTTTCCTCCTCGTTAAAAGGAACGGCCGGCTAGGGAACCGGGTTCCGCGCATCGTACGTCCGGAAGCCCGGCTGCAGTTTCGCCGCCAGCAAGGCCCCCGCAATACACAGCGCACCGCCGAGCAGCAGGACCCAGCCCTCATTCAAAATCTTAGTCGCGCCACCCGCCAGCAGGTCCCCGATTCGAGGGCCGCCGGCCACCACCACGATGAACACGCCCTGCAGCCGGCCGCGGAGGTGGTCAGGGGCCGCGGCCTGCAGGATGGTGTTGCGGTAGACGCTGCTGATGGAGTCGGCAATGCCTGCAAGGACACAGCAGACGGCGGCGGGCAGGAGCCACAGGGTCACCGCCCCGGCCGGCGCGGGACCGGCCAGCAGCACCACCAGGCCGAACGCCCCGATGGACGCGCCCCAGCCCATCACCGAAACGACGACGGCGGTCCCCTGGCGGCGCACGCTGCCCAGCGGACCGGAGAACAAGCCGGCCAGGAAGGCCCCGACGGCGGTGCAGGCCAGCAGGATGCCCACGGTTGCCTCGCCGCCGCCGATCATGAGGGCCGCGACTGCGGGCAGCAGCGCCCGCGGCTGGGCAAGGACCATGGCGATGAGGTCGATGATGAAGGTCATGCGGAGGTTGGGCCGCGTGCCAAGGAACCGGAACCCCTCGATGACGGAGCGGATCCCCGCCTTGCTGTGTCCACCGGTGGGCGGCATGGGTGGCAGCCGGTAGACAGCCCATAGGACGAAGGCAAAGCTCACGAAGTCGATGGTGTAGGTCCAGCCGAACCCGAGCCACGCCACCAGGAGGCCGGCCAGCAGCGGCCCCGCGGTCATGGCAAGGCCCAGGGTCAGCATGCTCAGCGCGTTGGCGGCCGGCAGGAGTTCCTTGCGGATGAGCGTGGGGATGATGGCGCTGCGTGCCGGCTGGTTGATGGCCTGGGCCCCGCTTTGCAGTGCCACCAGCAGGTACAGCACCCACACGTTGCCGAGCTGCACCCAGGCCTGCAGTGCGATCAGGCCGGTGGTCAGCCAGAGCACGGTGGTGGCCAGCAGGGCAATCCGCCTGCGGTCGTGGGCGTCGGCGATGGAGCCGCCCATCAGGCCACCGATCACGAGGGGAACCAGCGCGAAGATGCCCAGCAGGCCCACGTAGAAGCTGTCCTGCGTCAGGCGGTACACCTCGAGGCTCACTGCCACCAGGGTGAGCTGGCTGCCGACGGCGGACACGGCCGATCCGAGCCACAACCGGCGGAATGCCGGGCTTTCCCTGAGCGGTGTGACATCGGCAAGCAGTTTCCCCACCCCCGTAACACTAGCGGGCGACACGGGAAGGTAAGCCACGCCTTATTGTGAGTTGCTAAAAATAAGTGTTTCAATGGAGCCATGATGGAGCACTTTGACGGCCAGGAAGCGTGGGCTGCAGCCCTGCGCGCCCACGGCCGCAGGGTGACCAAGCAGCGGCTGGCCGTCCTTGCCGCCGTCGAACGCCACCCCCACTCGCCTGCCGAAAGCATCCTTGCCGCCGCCCGGGCCGAGCTGCCCGAACTGACGGCCCAGTCCGTCTATGTAGTCCTCGGCGACCTGACGGACCTGCACATGCTGCGCCGCTTCGAGCCGCCGCACTCCCCTGCCCTGTATGAGACACGCGTGGGCGACAACCACCACCACGCCATCTGCATCAGCTGCGGCCGGGTGGAGGACGTGGACTGCGCCGTCGGCCACGCCCCCTGCCTCACGCCGCACTGGAACCCGGACGCCAAGCCCATGACCATCCAGATCGCGGACGTCATGTACCAGGGCATCTGCCAGGAATGCCAGCAGGCCCAGCAACTTCCTCCCCACAGTCCCTCGCAAGAAAAAGAGAAATAGGAGAACAATGACTGCCGTTTCCACAACCCAGTCAGGCGCGCCGGTTACATCCGACGCTCACTCGAAGTCAGTTGGTGCCGATGGTGCCATCATCCTGACCGACCACTACCTCGTTGAAAAGCTCGCGCAGTTCAACCGCGAGCGGGTTCCGGAGCGCGTAGTGCACGCCAAGGGCGGCGGCGCATTCGGCACGTTCAAGACCACCGAAGACATCTCCAAGTACACCAAGGCCGCGTTCCTGCAGCCCGGCGTCGAGACCGAGATGCTGATCCGCTTCTCCTCCGTCGCGGGCGAGAACGGCTCCCCGGACACCTGGCGCGACCCCCGCGGTTTCGCCGTGAAGTTCTACACCACCGAGGGCAACTACGACCTCGTGGGCAACAACACCCCCGTCTTCTTCATCCGCGACGGCATCAAATTCCCGGACTTCATCCACTCCCAGAAGCGCCTGCCGGGCACGCACCTCCGCGACGCCGACATGCAGTGGGACTTCTGGACCCTGTCCCCCGAGTCCGCCCACCAGGTCACCTGGCTCATGGGTGACCGCGGCCTGCCGGCCTCCTGGCGCGAAATGCAGGGCTACGGCTCGCACACCTACCAGTGGATTAACGAAGCCGGTGAGCGCTTCTGGGTCAAGTACCACTTCAAGTCCAACCAGGGCGTGAACTCCATGAGCTCCGAGCAGGCCGAACAGCTGGCCGGCTCTGACGCGGACTTCTACATCCGCGACCTGTCCGAGAACATCGCCGCGGGCAACTTCCCGTCCTGGGACCTGCACGTGCAGGTCATGCCGTACGAGGATGCCAAGACCTACCGCTTCAACCCGTTCGACCTGACCAAGGTGTGGCCGCACGGCGACTACCCGCTGATCAAGGTGGGCACCATGGAGTTGAACCGGAACCCGGAGAACTACTTCGCGCAGATCGAGCAGGCCACCTTCGCGCCGTCGAACTTCGTGCCGGGCATCGCCGCCTCGCCGGACAAGATGCTGCAGGCCCGCATCTTCTCCTACGCGGACGCACACCGCTACCGCGTGGGCACCAACCACGCGCAGATCCCGGTGAACCAGCCCAAGAACCAGGTCAACAACTACAGCCAGGACGGTGCCGGACGTTACCTGTTCAACGCTCCCTCCGTGCCTGTCTACGCACCCAACTCCGTGGGCGGCCCGGCTGCCGTTGAGCCGCAGAACCCGGCCGGCGGCTGGGAGAACGACGGCGAGCTGACCCTTGCCGCGCACTCCCTCCACGCCGAGGACAGCGACTTCGTCCAGGCCGGCGCGCTGTACCGCGAGGTCTACGACGAGGCAGCAAAGGCCCGCTTCCTGGAGACCATCACCGGTGCCGTGGGCGGCGTCCAGAGCCCGGGCATCAAGGAACGCGCCATCCAGTACTGGACCAACGTTGATGCCGAACTCGGCGCCAAGCTGCGCGCCAACCTCGGCGCAGGGGATGCCCCCTCCGCTCCGGCCTCGGATGCAGAGTCCGCCAACAAGATCGGCTGACCAGGCTTCCTGCCGGCTGAACCGAAAGAACACCCCGTCACGGGCCTCCGTGGCGGGGTGTTCTGCAGTCGGGCCGCTTTTGCACATACGGCGGCGTAGATCTGGCTGGTTGCGGGCGGCAGCCCTACGCTCCGTAGATGAACACTTTCGCAGGCATCCCCATCGAAGCTTTCCGCTTCTACGCACAGCTGGAGGACAACAACAACCGCGACTGGTGGCTGGCACACAAGGCAACGTACGAGGAATCAGTCAAGGCACCACTCACCCTCCTGCTCTCCGAGCTGGAACCCGAGTTCGGACCGGCCAAGCTTTTCCGCCCCAACCGCGACGTCCGCTTCTCACTGGACAAGTCGCCCTACAAAACTGCCCAGGGAGCATTCGCTGCGCGCCAGGAAGGCGTGGGTTTCTATCTCCAAATCAATGCTGACGGGCTGTTGATCGGTGGGGGCTACCACTCCCACACTCCCGCCCAGCTGGCACGGTTCCGCGCGGCCGCCGACGCTTCCGCCAGCGGCGCCGCCCTGCAGGACATTGTTGATGCCGTGGCCGGCGCCGGTTTTGCCATCGAGGGCGAGACGCTGAAAACCGTCCCGCGGGGATTCGACAAAGACCATCCCCGCGCCGAACTGCTCAAGCACAAATCGCTCTCCGCCGGAGTCGAAGTGGGCCGGCCGGAGTGGGTCTCCACACCCGCCGCGAAGGAGCGGATCGCGGAACGGTGGCGGCAGCTCCGGCCGCTCGTGGAATGGGTGGGCCGGTACGCGGCGCCCTGAAACGCGGCTGCCGGAAATGCGGCTGCCCGCCCGGCGCAGGCCGGGCGGGCAGTTCAGGAGGAGTGGTCGCGGGCCGTCAGGTGCGGCTCAGCTCATCCTCGTCGTCCCGTTCGGCGGCGGGGGCTGCAGCGGAACCCGCGGCCCCGTTGACGCTGGCGTTGGCCTCGGCGAAGCGCTCGTTGAGCCGGGAGTGCCGCTGTCCGTACGCGAAGTAGATCGCCAGGCCAATGACCAGCCAGACGGCAAAGAAGATCCAGGTCTCCACAGCGAGGTTGGTCATCAGGTACAGGCACAGCACCGCGGAGACAACCGGCAGTACCTTGCCGAACGGGACGCGGAAGGCGGGCTTCAGGTCCGGGCGCTTCCTGCGGAGCACCAGGATGCCCAGGCTGACCACCACGAACGCGGACAGCGTGCCGATGTTGATCATTTCCTCGAGCAGGTCCACGTTGGTCAGGCCTGCCACCAGGGCAACCGCGGCGCCGCAGATGATCTGGAGGCGCGCCGGGGTGGAACGCCTGTCGCTGGTCTTGGACAGCGACCGGGGCAGCAGTCCGTCGCGGCTCATGGCCAGCACCACGCGGGACAGGCCCATGAGGAGCACCATGATCACGGTGGTCAGGCCCACCAGGGAACCGAAGGCGATGACCTTGGCGGCGGACGTGTCGCCCACGGCCTCGAAGGCAGTGGTGAGGGTGGGGCTCTTGGCCTCGGCCAGCTGGGTGTAGGACACCATGCCGGTCAGGGCCAGGGACACGAGGATGTAGAGCAGCGTCACCAGGGCCAGGCCGCCAAAGATGCCGCGGGGCAGCGTCTTCTGCGGGTTCTTGACTTCCTCGGCGGAGGTTGCCACCACGTCGAATCCGATGAAGGCGAAGAACACCAGTGCGGCCCCGGCGAAGATGCCCATGGTGCCGTACTGGGCGGGCGCGGCACCGGTCAGGAAGCCGAAGAAGGACTGCTTCAGGACGTCCGCGGCGCCGGTGCCTGCCGTGGGCTGGGCGGCGGGAACGAACGGGCTGTAGTTCTCCAGCTTCACGTAGGTGAAGCCCACCACGATCACGAACAGCACCACGCCGATCTTGATCAGGGTGAAGATGTTGCCCACGCGGGCGGACAGCTTGGTGCCCAGCACCAGCAGCACGGTGAAGATGGCCACGATCAGGAAGGCGCCCCAGTAGAGGTCCACGCCGCCCAGCGAGAGGGCCGGCGGGATGTCGAGGCCCGTGAGGGCAAACACCTTGCTGAGGTAGATGCCCCAGTACTTGGCGATGACGGCGGCGGCCGTGAACAGCTCGAGGATCAGGTTCCAGCCGATGATCCAGGCAAGGAGTTCGCCCATGGTGGCGTAGGTGAAGACGTAGGCCGATCCGGCCACGGGGATGGCGGTGGCGAACTCTGCGTAGCACATGATGGCCAGCGCGCACGTGACGGCGGCGATGGCGAAGGAGACGGTGACGGCGGGGCCCGCGAAGTTGGCAGCGGCCTTGGCGCCCACCGAGAAGATACCGGCGCCCACAGCAACGGCGACGCCCATGATCATGAGGTCCCAGGTGCTGAGGGAACGCTTGAGTTTGCGCCCTGGCTCATCGGCGTCGGCAATCGACTGCTCGATGGATTTTGTCCGCAGAAGATTCATAAGGGGGGTCACAATCCTGGTTTGTGATGGAAACAGACCTATCAACGATAGTGTCCATCCACTGGACGGCCCCAATCGTCCCGAATAGTGAGACGGCCGCTGCGCCGAATATTCTTCCGCCAACGCACTCGGGGCCCTCCTAATGGAGAGCCCCGAGGCGTAAAGCGTCGAACTTGCTAGGCAGGCCAGTCCATCAGCGTTGACCGGATCAGGAAGCGTTTGCCCTCCGGCGCTTCCACCGAAAAGCCGCTCCCCCGGCCCGGTACAACGTCCACGGTCAGGTGGGTGTGGCTCCAGTAATTGAACTGTTCCCGGGACATCCAGAACTCCAGCGGAAGTGGCTGCAGGCCGTCGGACAGGTCGAACAGCCCCAGCAGGACGTCCGAGTCCCCCGTGATGAAGTCCCCTGCCGGGTAACACATGGGTGAGGACCCGTCGCAGCAGCCTCCGGACTGGTGGAACATGAGCGGTCCGTGCCGGTCCCAGAGCATCCGCAGCAGGTCCACGGCCGCCGGCGTGAGCGCCACCCGGGAATAGTCTTCCCCGGGCAGCGTCACGGCGGCGTCCATCCCGTGGTCCGGCATCAGAACCTCAGCACCACGCGGCCGTCGATCTTGGCGTGCTTCATCTCATCGAAGACGGCGTTGACCTCGGAGAGCTCCCGGACGGACACTGTGGGGCGGATCTTTCCCCTGGCGTAGAAATCCAGCGCTTCCTCAAGGTCCTGCCGGGTTCCGACGATGGAACCGCGGACCGTCAGCCCCTTGAGCACGATGTCGAAGATCGGCGCCGGAAAGTCCCCCGGAGGCAGTCCATTGAACACGATGGTGCCGCCCCTGCGGGCCATGCCAATGGCCTGTCCGAATGCTGACGGATGCACCGCCGTAACCAGCACCCCATGGCACCCTCCTGTTTCACGCTGGATCACCTCTACCGGATCTTCATGCAGCGCGTTGACGGTCACTTCCGCTCCGTGGGTCCTGGCCAGGGCCAACTTGTCGTCCGCGACGTCCACGGCGGCCACCCGCAGGCCCATGGCGACGGCGTACTGGACGGCGATGTGCCCCAGCCCTCCGATGCCGGAGATGGTGACCCACTGCCCCGGCCGGGTCTCGGTCATCTTCAGGCCCTTGTAGACGGTGACGCCGGCACACAGTACCGGCGCCACCTCGACGGGGTCGGATCCCGCCGGTATGCGCGCCGCGAAGCGTGAGTCCACGAGCATGTACTCCCCGAAGGACCCGTCCACCGTGTAGCCGCCGTTCTGCTGGGCCTCGCAGAGGGTCTCCCAGCCGGTGCGGCAGTACTGGCAGTCACCGCAGGCGGACCACAGCCAGGCGTTGCCCACCACGTCTCCGATGCGGAGGTCGGTGACGCCTTCACCCAGTGCCACCACCTCCCCCACGCCCTCGTGGCCGGGAACGAACGGCGGGGCGGGTTTGACCGGCCAGTCCCCTTCTGCTGCGTGGAGGTCGGTGTGGCATACGCCGGTGGTCAAGACTTTGACCAGTGCCTGGCCGGGCCCGGGTACCGGCATGGCGACGTCCTGGACGGACAGGTCGGCACCGAATTTGGTTACTACTGCTGCTTGCATTGTCGTCGTCATTGGCGAAATCCTTGCGTCGTTGTGGCGGGGGAGGTAGTGCTGGCCTAGAAGAAGCCCAGCTTGCTTTCGTCGTAGCTGACCAGCAGGTTCTTGGTCTGCTGGTAGTGGTCAAGCATCATGGCGTGGTTTTCACGGCCGATGCCCGAGGACTTGTAGCCACCGAAGGCGGCACCCGCCGGGTAGGCGTGGTAGTTGTTGACCCAGACACGGCCGGCCTGGATTTCCCGGCCGGCGCGGTAGGCCACGTTGCCGTTGCGGGACCAGACACCGGCGCCCAGCCCGTAGAGGGTGTCGTTGGCGATGCCCATGGCGTCGTTGTAGTCGCTGAACTTGGTCACCGCCACCACGGGCCCGAAGATCTCCTCCTGGAAGATCCGCATCCGGTTGTGGCCCTCAAACACGGTGGGCTGGACGTAGAAGCCACCCGCCAAATCGCCTGGGAGTTCGGCGCGGGCGCCGCCGGTGAGGATCCTGGCGCCTTCCTGCTTTCCGATGTCAATGTAGGACAGGATCTTCTCCAACTGGTCGTTGGAGGCCTGTGCACCAACCTGCGTATCGGTGTCCAGCGGGTTGCCCTGGACCATCTTTTCCACCCGGGCCACGGCGTCCGCCATGAAGGAGTCGTAGATGTCCTCCTGGACCAGCGCCCGGGACGGGCAGGTGCAGACTTCGCCCTGGTTGAAGGCGAACAGCGCGAAACCTTCCTGGGCCTTGTCGTAGAACGCGTCGTTCTCCTGGGCAACGTCGTTGAAGAAGATGTTGGGGCTCTTGCCGCCCAGTTCCAGGGTGACGGGGATGAGGTTCTGGCTGGCGTACTGGCTGATCAGCCGGCCGGTGGTGGTTTCGCCGGTGAACGCTATCTTCCGGATCCGGGAGCTGGAGGCCAGCGGCTTGCCGGCCTCCACGCCGAAGCCGTTGACCACGTTCAGGACGCCGGCGGGCAGCAGGTCCCCGATGAGTTCCACCAGCACCAGGATGGAGCTTGGCGTCTGTTCGGCGGGCTTGAGCACCACCGTGTTTCCGGCGGCGAGCGCGGGTGCCAGCTTCCAGACGGCCATGAGGATGGGGAAGTTCCAGGGAATGATCTGGCCCACCACGCCGAGCGGTTCGTGGAAGTGGTATGCGGTGGTGTTCTCGTCCAGCTGGGAGAGGCTGCCTTCCTGGGCACGGATGGCTGAGGCGAAGTAGCGGAAGTGGTCCGCCGCCAGCGGCAGGTCCGCATTGAGGGTTTCCCGGACCGGCTTGCCGTTGTCCCAGGTTTCGGCGACGGCGAGCATTTCCAGGTTTTCGTCGATGCGGTCGGCGATCCTGTTCAGGATGGCGGCACGTTCCGCTGCTGAGGTCTTGCCCCAGGACGGTGCCGCCTTGTGCGCCGCGTCCAGCGCCAGTTCGATGTCCTCGGCCGTGCCGCGGGCCACCTGGCAGAACGCCTTGCCCGTCACCGGAGTGATGTTGTCGAAGTATTGCCCCTTCACGGGGGCCACCCATTCGCCGCCGATCCAGTTTTCGTAACGGTCCTTGAAGGTGACCTTCGAACCGTCGGTTCCCGGCTGTGCGTAAACGGTCATGTGCTTAGCTCCTTTGCTGTGCAGAAGGCGGGCCCCAGGGGCCGTTCGCCGTTGGAGACAGCGTAGGAGTTGGCAGGTTGCAGCCAGGTTGCAGGTCTGTGGCCGGTGTCACAGGGGGGCGTTGTCAGGCGCGCAGTTCGGCTTCCAGCCGTTCCAGGTCGGCCACGACGGCGGCCCGCTTGGGTGAGCGCGGCGGCAGGAGGCGGAGCGCGGCGCGGCGGATTCCGACGTCGTCACTTGCCTCGGGAAGCGCGGCGTACTTGAGCAGGGACTCGGCACTTCCATCCGTGAGGACGGCCTCCCGGAGCAGGGACGAGACCCTGTTCCTCAGCTCGATGATGCCGGGCGCCTCGGAGCGCGGGAGCACGCCGCCGCGGTAAATCTCCAGGGCAATCCGGTGTGCACCGCGCTGCAGGCAACTAAGCACCTGGCCGGTGTCCGGCACCAGGTCGACAGGCAGCCGGTAGGGGCGCGAGCCGGGAACAGCGTCCGGGGAAAGCTGTTGGATGACCTTGCGCAGGCGGACCATCTCGGCGCGCAGCGTCATGGTAGGGCCGTCCCCGGGATACAGCAGGGAGCTGAGTTCCTCCGCGGTGAGCCCGTCCGGGTGGGTGCTGAGCAGGGCCAGGATCTCGCTGTGCCGGGCGGACAGCGAAACCGTCCTGCCGCCCAGGCTGAGCAGCGCCTGGTCGCGGCCCAGCAGCTGCAGGCTGTTCCGGTAGAGGCTGCCTTCCTTGGCACCCTGGCCCTGCCTGCCGGCGGACGCCGGGGACCGCCGTCGTACGGGCTTCCTGGCCAGCTCCGCCGCGCGCTGCAGGCGCTCCACCCGCAGCTGCGCCTGCGCGGCCGCCACGGTGGCTTCCACCAGCGACAGCGTATGCGGCGCCACCGCGGTGGCTGTCCCGGTGATGTCCACGACGCCCAGCACGGCGCCTGAATCGGGGTCGTGGAAGGGGACGGCGGTGCAGCTCCAGGGATGGACGGCCCGCTGGTAGTGCTCGGCGCCGGCGATCTGGATCCCCTTGCCCAGGGCCAGGGCCGTTCCCGGGGCACTGGTGCCAACACTGGCCTCGGACCAGTCGGCACCGGGGACGAACATCATGCCTTCGGCGCGGCGCTGGAGCGTGGGGTCGCCGTCCACCCACAGGAGCCTGCCCACCTCATCGCCTACGGCCACCAGGAGGCCGCTGTCATGGCTGGGCTGGACCAGGAGTTTGTTGATGACCGGCATGATCGCTGCCAGGGGGTGCTGCCGGCGGTAGTCCTCCAGCTCGTCCCAGTCGAAGGCAAGCGGCGCGGCCGCATTGTCAGGATTGGCTTTGAAGCCGGCGGACCGTAGCCACGATTCCCTGATGAGTTTGCGCAGGCCGGGGATTTCGGGCGTGGCATCGCCCAGGCCCGGCATCTCTGGAATGGCACCGTCCAGGCGCTCGTGACCGGCCAGCGCGGCGCGCTGGCGCGGTTCAGGCTGGAGCAGGTTCGTCATCGAACTCCCGGAAAGTGCAGGCTTCTGGCGCGGCTAGTCTAGCCGTACCAGTTCCTCCAGCGCATCCACTCCTGCCACTGCTCCACCCGCGGCAGCGTAGCCCTCCGCAACCCGCCGCGCCCCCGGCGCCTTGGTCCGGGCCTGGTGGACGGCGGCGCGGAGCCTTTCCGGGGTGAGGTGCTTCCGGCTCAGCCGCACCCCGGCGTCGGCGGCCACCACCCTCGCCGCCACCTCGTGCTGGTCCCTGCCGAACGGAACCACCACCACGGGCACCCCTTTGGCGAGCGCCTTCTGCGTCGCCCCCATGCCGCCGTGCGTGATGGCGACGGCGGCGCGGTCAAGGACGGGGCCGTGCGGCACGAAGTGTTCCAGCCGGGCATTGGCCGGGACGGACGCAAAGGCTTCGGCGCCGGATGCCCGGTGCGCCCCGGCGGACCCGGTGTCCGCTGCCGGCAGGGTGGCCACCACGGTGAAGGGTTCAGCGGCCAGGCCGGCCAGCGCCGCCCGTACCAGGGCTTCGTCGGCCTGGTATTCGGAGGATGTGGTCACCAGGACCACGGGGTCCTGGCCATCCCCGAGCCAGGAGGGAGGCTCCGCGGGCGGTTCCCAGCCGAGCGCGCCGATCATCCGCACGTCCGGCCCCCAGTCCGGATGGGGATACTCGAACGGCTGCGACGTGGCCACAAGCATCAGCGGCGCGGTGCGGAACATCTCGTCCGCACCGCTGACGGGTGGCAGTTGGCCGGCGGACAGCTCCGCCCGCAGCGCGTTGATGTGCGGCAGCATCAGCTTTTCCACGGCGCCGGTCACCAGGCGGCGGGCCAGTGCATCACGGGCCCTCCCCAGTGGGCCGGACATGGGGGCAAGCCCGGGTCCGAACGGCGGCGTTCCCCTCGACTGGAGCGGCGGAGTGTAGGGGCTGAAGGTGGCCCACGGCAGCCCCGAGGATTCGGCCTGGATGCGGGCTCCCCAGGCGTTGATGTCGATGAGCATCAGGTCCGGGCGAACGTCATCAATGGCCTGCTGCAGGTCCGGGGCGTCGAACCGGGCGCGGGCCGTGAAGGTCTCCACGCTGGAAGCCAGGGCCGCCTTCGCGTTGTTGGCGCGGTAGTCAGTGGCCTCGACCGCAAGTATCCGGTCATCCACCGGTCCGGCATGGAACCCCGCCTCCATGAGCAGCGGGACCTGCCGGCGCAGGGTACGGACGTGGACACCATGGCCGCGGGCCTTCAGCTCCTGGAGCAGCGGGACCATGGGGAAAAGATGGCCGATGGCGGGAGAGGTGTAGGCAAGGACGGTGGACATCAGGGCCTCCGGATGAAGGGTTCCAGCATTTCGAGCAGGCAGTGGGCCACGTGGTCGCGGTTGAGCCCGGCATCGAGGCGCAGCAGCTTCCAGGTGTAGACGTCGCAGAGGGCGACGAACTGGGCAAGGCGGCGCTTCCGCTCTACCCCGTCCGGCAGGAAGTCATCTGCGAGGAAGGGCGCGAAGACGCGTTCGCACCACTGCCGGTGGAGCTGCCGGCCGCCTTCGGTGATCTCTGCGAGGACAGGGGACGTTTCCTCCTCGGCCAGCATCTTCAGGGCCAGGGCGCCGGTGGTTTCGTAGTGTTCCAGGAGATTGTCGACGGCGGCGGGTACGTCGCCGGGAGGAGCGGCACCGCGCTGGCCGGCAACCTCCGCTGACGCGAATTCCGCCGTGGCGTGGATCAGGCCCGGGCGGTCGCCGAAGCGGCGGATGACGGTCTGGACGGTCACCCCGGCCCGTTCAGCAACGGCGTTCAGCGTCACGCCGGCGAGCGGCCCCTCCATGAAGAGGTCCAGCGTTGCCTGCAGGATCCGGCGCCCGGTTGCGGCGGCAGAGGCCGCACGCTTCCGGGAGTCGTAGGCACGGGTTCCCGCCATATTCATGTTAATTAGACTAACTTGAATACGGCTCTGCGGCCAGAGGTCACAGGGCCAGGTTTACAACCAGGGCCCGCCCGACCCATCAGATGGCCCCTTCACGGCCAGCGCCTCCAGCTGCCCGTCCGCGCTTCCAACAAGCAGTGAGAGGCGGCTGCGAACGTGGGAGGCCTGCGCTTTGGGGGTTTTCGCCTCTCCCAGAGGGCGCAGCCACAGTGCAATGTTCACGTAGTACTGCAGTCCATACTGCGATTTCTGCAATTCGGCCACAGTGATCACGTCATCGGTGTCGCGGTACCAGGATCCGCTGTGCTTCGAGAATCCCGCACCCTTCATGAACCCGTCAAAAGTGGTTTGAATGACGTTCCTGCTGATGGCCCTCCCTAAGTAACCACCTGTTGGCGGAGTGCGGCCGGAGTCAGCCGCGGGAGATGCGGATCATGTCCTCGCGCGGCACCACTTTGATCCGTTCGCGCACCACGTGGTCCAGGCCTTCGGGTCCGGTCCAAGCGGCCCCGAGTCCAGCCTCATGGGCGTCGAGCTTGTTCCACCCTTCCCAGGTGGTGTATTCGATACCGCGTTCCTCGAGCAAGTCGATGATGGCCTGCGGGTCCGGGTTTTGTGCAGCGGGGAGGTTCGGCCGGTCCTCCAGCAGGAAGCCGATGGTCTCCAGCGCATCGCCCTTGGTGTGGCCGATGAGCCCGACGGGTCCGCGCTTGATCCAGCCCGTAGTGTAGATGCCCGGGACGGGGTTCCCGTCGGCATCCAGGACGCGTCCGCCCTCATTGGGGATGACGCCGCGCTTGGCGTCATACTCCAGTTCGTCCAGGGCGGAGCCGTGATAGCCGATGGCCCGGTAGACAGCCTGGACGGGGTATTCGACGTACTCCCCGGTGCCCTTGGCGTTGCCGGTCCCGTCCAGCTGCATGCGCTCAAACTTGATGCCGCCCACCCTGCCCGTGCCGTCGTCGAGCACTTCCACGGGGCTGTGCAGGAAGTGCAGGTGCAGCCTGCGGGAGGAGGGGCTCTCCGACTCCGCGTGCTCCTCAACCAGCCAATTAGTGAGCGTGTTCACCATGGTCTTGACCTGGTTGTTGCTGCGGATGGCCTCATCCGAGGCCTCGTCGAATTCAAAGTCCTCCGGATACAGGACGATGTCCACGTCGTCCATATGGCTGAGCTCGCGCAGTTCCAGCGGGGTGAATTTAACCTGGGCCGGTCCGCGGCGGCCGAAAACGTGGACGTCCGTGACGGGCGAGGACTTCAGGCCCTGGTAGACGTTGTCCGGAATCTCGGTGCTCAGCAGCTCCTCGGGGTGCTTGACCAGCATGCGGGCCACATCCAGGGCCACGTTGCCGTTGCCGATGACGGCGATTTCCCTGGCCTCGAGCGGCCATTCCCGGGGAACATCGGGGTGCCCGTCGTACCAGGACACGAAGTCGGCGCCGCCGAAGGAGCCCTGGAGGTTGATACCGGGAATATCCAGGTCCGCGTCCTTCACGGCGCCCGTGGAAAAGATCACGGCATCATAGAAGGCCCGGAAATCGTGCAGGGTAAGGTCCCGGCCGTAGGTCACGTTGCCCAGGAACCGGATGTCCCCGCGGTCCAGGACCTTGTGCAGGGCGTTCACGATGCCCTTGATGCGGGGGTGGTCCGGGGCCACGCCGTAACGGATCAGTCCGTAGGGCGCGGGGTAGGCCTCGAAGAGGTCGA
Source organism: Arthrobacter sp. SDR-2R (assembly GCF_057747955.1). Classification (NCBI taxonomy): domain Bacteria; kingdom Bacillati; phylum Actinomycetota; class Actinomycetes; order Micrococcales; family Micrococcaceae; genus Arthrobacter; species Arthrobacter sp. SDR-2R. The sequence goes on along the minus strand of NZ_CM173231.1, from coordinate 1,637,429 downwards.
TGCTGACCTGGAAGTCGCCGTCCTTCACCCCGCTGGACTTGGTGAGGATGTCCGCAGCATAGACTCCTGCCGGTCCTGCGCCGACGATGGCGACGCGGAGGGGACGGTTGGCGGTTTCGCTCTTGTTGGACACCGGGAGCCCTTCTGAACTGGTCCTGCTCACGTTTCATGAGACTGCGCCGCGTCATGCAGCGCACAGTCCCCCATTCTAGTTGGCGGCCAGGGCCACCACCTTGCCTTCGCGGTACAGGAGTGCCCGGAGTTCGGCCTCCGCCGAGTCCAGGCGCTTTGGATCGATGGTTTCGCCGTCATGGAAGTGGTCCAGGACGCGGGGGTCCACGTAGCTCTTCCGGGCGATGGAGGGTGTGTTGCCCAGCGTCTCCGCGGCCTCGTGCATGGCCCGGCTGATGGCCCGTTTCCGTTTGGCCGCCGTGCGCTGGGGGCCGGTCCGGGCAAGGCTTGCCGCCGCGGCCACCGTCCCGCGAAGGGTGCGGAAATCCTTGGCGGTGAAGTCCGATCCGGTCCGCTCCTTCACGTAGGCGTTGATGTCCGCGCTGGTGACCGGACGCCAGGTCCTGCCCTCCTTGTAGGCCAGGAGCCGGGCGTTGGGCCCGCGGCGCTTGAGGAGGCGCAGCACGACGGCGAGGTCCGGGTCGCGGATCTCCGATTCCCAGTCCTTGCCGCTCTTGCCCGGGAAGCGCAGCAGGATGTGGTCCTTGCGGACCTGGACGTGGGCGCACAGCAGGGTGGCCAGCCCCCGGCTGCCGTTTTCGTTGGTGTAGCGTTCGGATCCGACGCGCAGGGATCCGCTGTCCAGCATCCGGAACGCGGCCGCCAGGACCCGCTCGCGCGTGAAGCCATCGCTGCGCAGGTCCATGGTGACCATGCGGCGTGCCGCGGGCAGCGATTCGGCCAGCTGGAGGGACCGGTCGAACTTCACCCGGTCCTTACGCTCACGCCACTCCGGGTGGTAGATGTACTGGCGACGGCCCACCGCGTCCACCCCGGTGGCCTGGATGTGGCCGTTCTCAAACGGGGCAATCCAGACGTCCGTCCACGCGGGCGGGATGCCGATGCTCTCCAGCCGGTCACGGACGGGACCGGGCGGCAGGGTGGAGCCGTCCAGGTCCCGGTAACTGAAGCCTTTGCCTGCCGGTACCCTGCGGTAGCCGCGGCCCGAGGCGTTGCTGCGCCGGAGCCTCATGGGGCCGGCTGCGGGGTACGGGCACATGTCATGAAAGAAAGCCTACTGACTATTTTCCGGTTTTCCCGCCTGCCTCCCGGAATACCTGCCCGCGGGCTGCTGTTATGGAGAGCGTGCCCATGCCAGAAGGAACCCCCGTAGCCACCTCCCCCACGTCACGCTCCACGGCAGGTGATGCGGTGCCCGCGGGTCCCAAGGCAGTCGCCGGGGATTCGACGGCGGGAATGCTGTTCGGCATCGGCGCGTACGTTTTGTGGGGGCTGCTCCCGCTGTACTTCTTCATCCTGATGCCGGCCGGCGCCGTCGAGATCGTGGCCAACCGCGTGGTGTGGTCGCTCCTGTTCTGCGCCCTCCTGATTACGGTCACCCGGGCGTGGGGGGTGCTGACTGCGGCGCTGAAGGACCGCCGCGTGTTTGGTTCCCTGGCGCTGGCTGCTTTCCTGATCGCCATCAACTGGCTGACCTATACCTACGGCGTGACCACCGGGCAGGCGGTGGAAACGTCACTGGGCTACTTCATCAACCCGCTGGTCTCGGTGCTCCTCGGCGTGCTGGTCCTGAAGGAGAAGCTGCGTCCGCTCCAGTGGGCCGCGGTGGGCGTGGGCTTCGTGGCCGTGGGCGTCCTCACCTACTCCTACGGGAAGTTGCCGTGGATTGCGCTGACGCTGGCGTTCAGCTTCGGCCTGTATGGCTTCGTCAAGAACCGGGTGGGGTCGAGGGTGGACGCCATCACCAGCCTCAGCGTGGAGACCATGGTGCTGGCACCGCTGGCCGCCGTGGCCATGGTGGTCCTGGCCGCGAACGGCAGCTCCACGCTGACTTCCCAGGGGCCCGGGCACTTCTGGCTGCTGCTGGCGTCCGGCGTGATCACCGCCGTTCCGCTGCTCTTCTTCGGCGCCTCCGCGCGGCGGCTGCCCATGACCACCATCGGGCTGCTGCAGTACTTTGCCCCCGTGCTGCAGTTCCTGGTGGCGCTGCTGGTGTTCCGGGAGGCCATGACCGTGGAGCGCTGGATGGGGTTCGGGGTGGTGTGGCTGGCACTGCTCCTGCTGACCCTGGACATGCTGCGGACGGCGCGCAGGAACTCGGTGGCCCGCCGGGCAGCGCTCCGCCAGGCCGCCTAGATAGCGTCCGATGACAAAGAAGGTGGGCTCCCAACCGGGAGCCCACCTTCTTTGCGTTGCCGGAGGGAGTCGTTCCGGTTAGGCGTTGGCCTTGATGGCGGCGGCGAGGACATCCAGGCCGTCGTTCAGCAGTTCGTCGGTGATGACCAGCGGCGGCAGCAGGCGGATGACGTTGCCGTAGGTGCCGCAGGTGAGGATGATGACGCCTTCCTTGAGGCAGGCGGCGGCAACAGCCTTGGTCAGTTCCGGGTTCGGCTCCTTGGACCCTGCCTGGACAAGTTCGACGGCGAGCATGGCGCCGCGGCCGCGGACGTCGCCGATCACGGCGGTGCCGGAGCCGGCCAGTTCAGTCTGCAGGCCGCGGAGCCGGCCCAGCGCGAGTTCCTCGATGTGGCGGGCACGGCCGTTCAGGTCGTACTCCTCCATGGAGCCGATGGAGGCCAGCGCCGCGGCGCAGGCCACCGGGTTGCCGCCGTAGGTGCCGCCCAGGCCGCCGGGGTGGACGGCGTCCAGCAGGTCGGCGCGGCCGGTGATGGCGGACAGCGGCATGCCGCCGGCGATGCCCTTGGCCATGGTGATGATGTCCGGGACGACGCCCTCGTGGTTCACTGCGAACCATTCGCCCGTGCGGCAGAAGCCGGACTGGACCTCGTCCGCGATGAAGACGATGCCCTTTTCCTTGGCCCAGGCGGCCAGCGCGGGCAGGAACCCCTCGGCGGGAACGATGAAGCCGCCCTCGCCCTGGATGGGCTCGATGATGATCGCGGCCACCTGGTCGCCGCCGATCTGCTTCTCGATCATGGTGATGGCACGCTTGGCGGCCTCGGCACCGGTGATGGAGGGGTTTTCCTCGCGGTACGGGTAGCTCATGGGCATGCGGTAGACCTCGGGAGCGAACGGTCCGAAGTTGGTCTTGTACGGCATGGCCTTGGCGGTCAGCGCCATGGTCAGGTTGGTGCGGCCGTGGTAGGCGTGGTCAAAGGCGACGACGGCGTCCCGGCCGGTTGCCAGGCGGGCCACCTTGACGGCGTTTTCCACTGCTTCCGCGCCGGAGTTGAAGAGGACGGTGCGCTTTTCGTGGTCGCCCGGGGTGAGGCGGTTCAGCTGCTCGGCGACCGCCACGTAGCCTTCGTACGGGGTGACCATGAAGCAGGTGTGGGTGAAGTGCTCCACCGCTTCCTTGACGGCGCCGACGACGGCGGGATCGGACGCTCCCACGCTGGTCACGGCGATGCCCGAGCCGAGGTCGATGAAGGAGTTGCCGTCGACGTCGTGGATGATGCCGCCGTCGGCGTCTGCAACGTAGACCGGGACGCTGGAGGCGACGCCGGCAGCCACCACGGACTTGCGGCGTTCGGTCAGTGCCACGGACTTGGGGCCCGGGAAGTCGGCCTGGACGTTGCGCTTCTGCTCCAGGCGGTAGGTGATGTCTGATGCGGTGGTGGTCATGGGAAGGCCTTTCTTTGAAGCCTGGCGGTGGGTGGTTTTACGCGTCGAGGGCGGACATCACGTGCTTGATGCGCGTGTAGTCCTCCACGCCGTACATGGAGAGGTCCTTGCCGTAGCCGGACTGCTTGAAGCCGCCGTGCGGCATTTCGGCGGTGAGCAGGATGTGGGTGTTGATCCAGACGGCGCCGAAGTCCAGGTCGCGGCTCAGCCGCATGGCGGTGCCGTGGTTGGTGGTCCAGACACTGGAGGCCAGGGCGTAGTCCACGTCATTGGCCATGGCCACTGCCTCTTCTTCGGTGCTGAACTTCTGCACCGTGATGACCGGGCCGAAGGTTTCCTTCTGCACCACGTCGTCGGTCTGCTTTGCTCCGGTGATGATGGTGGGTTCGAAGAAGTAGCCCTTCTCCCCCGCGCGGTGGCCGCCGGTTTCGATCCGGCAGTTGGCCGGCAGGTTCTCCACCACCGACGTGACGGCGTTGAAGTGGTTCACGTTGTTCAGGGGGCCGAAGTAGTTGTCTTCGTCGTTCTGCGAGCCGGTGTGCAGGGTCCTGGTGTGCTCCACCATGGCGGCCACGACGTCGTCGTGCACGGACTCCTCCACCAGCACGCGGGTGATGGCGGTGCAGTCCTGGCCGGCGTTGAAGAAGGCGAACTCGGCGATGGCCGCGGCGCTCTTCTTGATGTCGGCGTCCTTGAACACGATGGCCGGCGCCTTGCCGCCGAGCTCAAGGTGTGCACGCTTCAGGCCCTTTGCGGCACCGGAGGCAACGGCGATGCCGGCGCGCACGGAACCGGTGATGGACACCAGGCCGGGGACCTTATGCTCCACCATCATGGCGCCTGTTTCGCCGGTGCCGAGCACCACGTTCAGCACGCCGGCCGGGAAGATGCCGCCGGCCAGGCGTGCCAGGACCAGGGTTGATTCGGGGGTGGTGTCCGACGGTTTCAGGACCACGGTGTTGCCGGCCGCGAGCGCGGGGCCGATCTTCCAGATCGCCATCAGGAACGGGTAGTTCCAGGGCGCCACCTGGGCCACCACGCCGATGGGTTCGCGGCGGACGTAGGAGGTGTGGCCCTCGAAGTACTCGCCCGCGGACTTGCCTTCCATGATGCGGGCGGCGCCGGCGAAGAAGCGGAGCTGGTCGGCGCCGGCAGCCACTTCCTCGGAGGCGATCAGGGAGCGGACCTGGCCGGTGTTGCGGTGCTGGGCTTCGACGAGCTCGTCGCTGTTGGCCTCGATGGCGTCGGCGAGCTTGAGCAGCAGCCGCTGGCGCTGGCCCGGGGTGACATGCTTCCAGGTCCTGAAGGCGTCCTTGGCAGCCGCCATGGCGGCATCGACGTCCGCCTGCACGGAAACGGGGGCCTGCGCCACCACGTCGCCGTTGGTGGGGTTGACCACGTCCAGCAGGGTGGTGCCGGCGGGGGTGACGAACTTCCCGTTGATGAAGTTCTGCAAGGTTTGGACCACGGTGTGCAACCTCTTTCGTAAGGGCCATCGGCGGCCGGGCGGAGACCACGACGGATGGATGGAACTGCCTTGAGCCTATGCCAGCGCCCAAGCGGGGTGAATAGCCACCTGCACACCCTTGCCAAAGAGGTTTAGTGCGGTTGCCCAGCTCACGTTTATCCTTGCTTCATGGCCATTTCCCTTGCTGCCCTGGTGGGCGTGTCCTCCCTGAAGCTGTCCAAGGCGGGCGTGGCGGAGACTACCTGGAACCAGGACATCAACTGGGTTGCCGTCACGGAGCTGGAGGATCCCCAGCGGTTCCTCAACGGCGGCGAGCTGGTCCTCACCACCGGCCTGCGGCTGCGTTCCGCCCCTGAGCAGCGCCGTTTTGTCCGCCAGGTGCAGCGCGCCGGCGCGGTGGGCATCGGTTTCGGCGTGGGCCTTTCGCATGAGGCGGTGCCGCCGGCCCTCCTGGCGGAGGCCAACCGCTGGGGCCTGCCCGTGGTGGAGGTGCCGTACGAGACCCCCTTCATTGCCATCACCAAGCTGGTGGCGGACGCCCAGTCGGCGGACCACTACGCCAAGCTGGAACGGCTGATCGCAGGGCACCAGGTGCTGGCGCGGGCGCTGCTGACCGGCGGCGGACTTTCCGAGCTGTTGAAGAACCTGGGGGGCATGCTGCGTACCGACATCGCGCTCACGCAGTTCACGGCGCAGCTGTACAACAGCAGCACCGCCAGCCCGTCGGCGGAGACCTGGTCCAGCTATCCCGTCCCTACCGGGCGGCGCGATGCGTGCACGCTGTGGGTGCGCCAGCCGTTCGAGGACACAGGGATCATTGGCTACGCGCAGAACCTGATCAGCGTGGAGCTGAACAACATGGTCAAGCAGCGGCAGGCCCAGCGTGCCCTCTGCGGCCAGGTGCTGGAAGACGTGATCCACGGCGCGCTGGAGACCAGCGAGGCGCAGCGCCGCCTGGCCGGCGTGGGCGTGAACAGCACCCGCAAGAACGTGGTGCTGCTCGCTGTTTCGGCCGCCCATGGCAAGGCCCTGGGGAGCACCTCGGTGCCGCTGGAACTGGAAAAGGCCGTTGCCGCCGTCGTGGGCAAGGACCTGGTACTGGTGGTCAATGACGACGGCGGGAGGGCGCCGGCGCTGGCACGGAAGCTCAGCGACCACCTCGCCGAAGCCGGGATCCACGCCACGATCGGCATCGGCGGGGCGTACACCAAGCCGAACGGCCTGCGCTGGAGCTACTTCGAGGCCCGGGACGCCGCCAGCCACGGCCTGCCCGTCAACGAACCCGAGCGGCTCAGCCTGACGTCGCTGCTGCTGGCCAGCGAGGATGTGCCGCTGGCGGATATGGCCCACGAATCACTGAACCCCCTGCGGTCCTTCGATGCCGCACACGGCTCTGAGCTGATGGCCACGCTGGAGAGCTACCTGAACAACAACGGCTCGGTGGCCGCGGTGGCGGAGGAGCTCACGCTGCACCGCAACACCGTCCGCTACCGGCTGGCCCAGATCACCGAACTGACGGGGTACGACCCCGCCGTCACCGCCGACCGGGTGCAGCTGTGGCTCGCCCTGGCCGTGGCCCGGTTGTCGGCCCGCCAGGGCCGGTAGGCAGGGAGGCGGAAAAGGGGGCCGGCAGCGCCCTGCTGCCGGGTCAGATGACGCCGTGCCCCAACAGGTCGCGGGATTTCTTCCAGGCCTTCCGGAAGCCGGCCCGGGCTGCCAGCATCCGTTCTTCCTGCCGGCTGAGCAGGTGGGCATAGATGCCTGCGGCGGCCGCGTCGGTGTTGTCGGCGGCGACACCGGCAAGCAGGTCACGGGCCACTGCGGCGTCCTGGAACCTGCCCAGGATCTTTTGCTGCCGGCGGGCGGCCTTTGCCACCTTGCCCGCACGCTTGCCATGCACCAGCGCGGCTGATTCGGCCACGTGGCGCAGCCGCTTGGCGTCCTTGCGGACACGGTGGAGGGCAAGTTCCTGTTCCCTGCCGCGCCGTGCCCCCTTGGCAGCCTTGCGTGAGCGGCGCAGCCGTTTGGCGGCCTTGTCCACCGCCTTTGCCGCCGCCCGCCGGCCGGGCGTAACCGCTTCGGCCCGCACCGGTGGGTTGTCCCGGAAGTCCTCGAGCTTGTCCAGGAGCCGGAAGTAGCGCTCCGTTCCCAGGGCTTCGCGCAGGAGCCGGTACACGTCGTCGTAATCGGCGGCCGTGCGCTGTTCCAGCCCTGCCGTTGCTCCCGCAACACCGTCCCCGGGCGGCAGCCCGGCCAGCTCTCCGCGGAGCTGCTCCCGCAGGACTTCAGCGTCGCGCGGCCGGCCCAGCAGCTGGCCCAGCCACTTCAGCTCGCTCCGCAGCTTGCGCACCGGCGACGCCCGGTACAGCCTCCCGTAGGCGCCCAGGACCGAGCGGATCCGGCGCGTTGCCGAGCGCATGGCATGGACCGCCTCCGGCTCCTCGCCCCGGACAGCGGCGTCGGTGGCAAGGATCTGCTCAATCTGCGCCCCCACGTACACGGTGACGACGGCGGCTGCGGGGGCGCGCTTTCCGGCCAGCAGCGCCGGGCTGCCTTCGTCGCCGGCGGGGCCGGCGGCGTCCCCGCTGCCGGGGGACCGCGTTCCGGCCGCCTTGCCCGGCCCCAGTGCGCGGGCCAGCTTGGAGGCGTGGCCTGCGGGGCGGGCGCCGGCAGCGGCAAGCAGTTCCTCCACCGGGCCAAAGAGGCCTGGGTCGCCGTGGACCAGTTCCAGTTCCCACTCGCGCCACTGCTGCCGGGTGGCTTCGGCCCCATCCTGCAGCCGTTCGGCGGTGACCTGGTCGTCGGCGAGGTCGGCGAGGTGCACGCCGTCGTCACCGTACAGGGGGTAGGTGGTGCGCCGCGTGTGCAGTCTGACCACCGGCACCGGGACGGCACCCCTGAGGTAGGCATGCAGGTGGGTGAGCAGGGCGTCCGGGACCACGTCCGGGCGGCCCAGGGGTGCGTGCAGTTCCGTGCGTTGCTGCGGGCCTTCCCCGGCTGCGGCGGCGGCCTGGGGTGGCAGCTTCAGGTGCCACCCGGCGTCCTTCCCGCCCGTGCGCCGGCGGAGGGTGATGCGCCGGGCGGCGAGGGAATGCTTTGGCGTGTCGAAGTAGACCGCTTCAAGGAGATCGGTATGCGGCTTGCCCGTGCGGGCCACCCCTGCCGCCTGCTCCAATGCAGGCACTGCGGCGCCAGTGTCGACGTCGTATTTTTTCTCGATCTCGAGTCCCTGGGAAGCCTCCACAGCCGTCCTTCCGCACCACCTGGTCCGCGCCAGGCCCTCCGACAGTCCGTTGGCAGTCTATTGCAGCGGCGCCGGACCGGGAGAGGTTGGCCACAAAAGCGCAAACATCAAACGTCTAACCTTTAGTGTGGAGTGTATGTCCGCCACTCCCCCCGCCTCCCCGCCCGCAAGCATCCAGGCGCCCGCCGCAGCCCCGGTCGCGCCGGCACCCGGCATGGCGCCTGCCAAGCCACGCTCCGCCCTCGTGTTCGGTGTCATTGCGTTGGTGCTGATCGGGCTGAACCTCCGCGCGGGCATCACCGGGGCGTCAGCCCTGCTGCACGACCTCCAGTCGGTACTGGGCTACGGGGCGTTGGTGGCGGCCATCATTCCGTCGATTCCCACACTCTGCTTCGCGGTGGCCGGCGCCGCGACGTCCTGGCTCAGCGGCAAGGTGGGTGTGGAGAAAGCCATCCTGCTGTCCCTGGCCCTGCTGGCCGGCGGCCTGTTGCTGCGCGGCATCCCCGCCACCGGCATGCTCGTGGCCGGCAGCGTGGTGGGCATGTCCGGACTGGCCATCTGCAACGTGGCCATGCCGTCCTTCATCCGCGAGCACTTCGCCTCCCGCACCTCGCTCATGACCGCCGTCTACACCGTGACCATGACCACCGGCGGCACCCTGACCTCCGTCTTGGTCGTACCCCTGGCCCAAGCCCTCGGATCCCCGTCCGCCGCGGTGGGCGCCGTCGGCATCGCTGCCGTGGCCGCCTTCCTGGGGTTCCTGCCCGTGGCACTGCACGCGCACCGCAACGCCGCCCCGGCCACGGGCCTGCGCGTGTCCCCCTGGCCGCTGTTGCGGACCCGCAAAGGTCAACTCCTCACCGCGATCTTCGCCCTTCAGGCCCTGCTCGCGTACGCCCTGCTCAGCTGGTTTCCCTACATGCTCACCACCATGGGCCTGAGCGCCTCGGACAGCGGACTGATGTTCGGGCTCATGCAGCTGGTCTCCGTTCCGGCGGGCATGGTGCTGATCGCCATCGGCTCCCGCCCGCGGATGCTGCGCCCGGCGTTCTACCTGGTGAGCATCACCATGGCCGTGGGAATCCTGGCGCTCCTGGTCCTCCCCGTGGGGCTGGCGGCCGTGCCCGCCGTCCTGCTGGGCTTTGGCCTGGGCATCTTCCCGCTGGTGATGGTCATGATCAGCCGCAGCGGCACCAGCACCGCCGAAACCACTGCACTGTCCACGCTGGCCCAGTCGTCGGGTTACCTGCTGGCCACGGTGGGCCCGTTCGGCATGGGCCTGCTGCACAGCGCCACGGGCGGCTGGATCCTGCCGCTGGTGCTGCTGCTGGCACTGGCCCTGGTACAGATTGTGGTATCCCACCTGATTACCGGCCGCGCCATGACCGGAAAGCCCGCAGGGGCAGCTCCGGTCCGGGCTGCGGATGGAAGGAAGTAACGCCATGTCCCTGAGCCCGTCAGTCCGGCCGCCGCTCGCCGCCGAAGTCACGGCCAAGCTGCGCGGGATGGTCCACTCCGGCGAGTGGGCCCTGAACCAGCGCATCCCGCCCGAACCGGAACTCATGGCCCGGCTCGGCGTCTCCCGCGGGACCCTCCGTGAAGCGGTCAAGGCCCTTGCCCACGGCGGCATGCTGGAGGTCCGGCGCGGGGACGGCACCTATGTGCGCGCCACAAGCGAGATGTCCGGCGCCGCGCAGCGGATGTACCAGGACCACACCGAGCAGCACATCCTTGAGGTGCGGCTGGGCCTGGACACCCAGGCGGCCCGGCTGGCCGCCCGCAATGCCACGGACGACGACGTCACGGCCCTGCGTGCCCTGCTCGCCAACCGGGACCAGGCTTGGAACAACGGGGACGTCGAAGCCTGGGCGGACGCCGACTGGCACTTCCACGAAGGCATCGCCCGGGCGTCCGGGAACCCGCTGCTGCACGAGCTCTACGCCAGCTTCGGAACCGCGTTCCACCAGGATCTCCTCACACAGCAGCGCCGGCCCGGCTTCAACGGGCTTCCGCGGGACGGCCACGAGACGCTGCTCGCTGCGATCGAGCGGCGCGATGAGGACGCTGCCGTCGCCACGGTGAACCGGAACCTGAACTCCTGCGCGGAGTGGCTGGCCGAGTAGTCCCGGCGGCACACCCTGCGGGGAAGGGCCCGCTCCGGGGTTTCCGCACCCCCCAAACCATCAGTAGGCTTACCATCTGACGAAGGTTGTTCTGCCCTGCGCCGCATCCCGTGGCGCAGGGCACCCTCCGGACGATGAGGAGTACCCATGGCGCGATCAACACGCCTTAGTGATCAAGAGCTGGGCAACGAGCCCCTCCGGCAGGCGCAGGACGGTGCAGCGGCTGCCGATGGGGCACATGCCGATGCCGGGCGGCCGGGCGGTGCAGCCCGCCAGGGTCAGCGCCCAGGCACCATCGGGAAAGCATCGGGCTCCAGGCCGCCGGGCGCGCTCTGGTCTGACGGCCTGGGCAGGGCAGGCACCCGCGCAGCCCAGGTTCTGCTGGTTGTGCTGGTAGTCGCCGTCTCCGTCTTCGCGCTGATGCAGGTCAAGCTCCTGGTGATCCCCGCCCTGATCGCCCTGATCCTGGCAGCAGCGATCGGCCCGTTCGTGAACATGCTCCGCCGCCGCGGGATACCGGGTGGTCTGGCCACCGGCATGGCGTTCGTGGCGCTGCTGGTGATCCTGGCCGGCGTGTCCACCGTCATCTATTTCTCCGTCCGGAACCAGTGGGGCGAACTGGCGGCGCAGGCCTCCTCCGGCCTCGACGAGCTGGAGCAGTTCCTGCTGACGGGGCCCATCCCCATCGAGCAGGAACAGCTCAACCAGGCACGGGAGGCGGTGGTTCAGTTTGCCACCAGCAGCCAGGTCCGCTCCGGCGCGGTCACCGGGCTGTCCGTGGTGACCGAATTTATTGCCGGGGCCAGCCTCATGGTGGTCATCCTGTTCTTCTTCCTCAAGGACGGCGCCAAGATCTGGGACTTCTTCCTCCGCCCCTTCTCCGGCCAGCGTGAAGCCAAGCTGCGCCGGTCCGGACGCCGCACGCTCGAGGTTTTGGGCGGCTACGTCCGCGGCACAGCGATCGTGGCCCTGGTGGATACCGTGGCCATCGGTGCGGCGCTGCTGATCATGCAGGTACCGCTGGCCATTCCGCTGGCCATCATCGTCTTCATTACCGCCTTCATCCCGCTGGTGGGGGCAACGGTCGCAGGCATCCTGGCCGCCCTCGTGGCGCTTGTTGCCAACGGGCCGGTGGTGGCCCTCATTGTGGTGGCCGTCGTCGTCGCGGTCAACCAGCTGGAGGGCGACCTCCTGCAGCCGGTCGTCATGGGCAAGTCACTTCAGCTCCATGCCCTGGTGATCCTCATGGCATTGACTGCCGGCACCATCCTGACCGGGATCGTGGGCGCGGTCCTGTCCGTGCCGCTGGCGGCGGTGGCCTGGGCCATCATCCAAGTGTGGACAGCCGAGGACCCGGACCTGAAGGACATGAACCCGGACCTGCCCCCGGCCAATACGCAACCGGTCTAGCGGACTCCGCCCCAAGCACCCCGGACACGGCAGCGGCCCGGCACTTACGTGCCGGGCCGCCGTCGTCAGCTTCTTACTGCGTGTCCGCCCTACTCGCCGCGGAGGCCTGCAAAGACGTTCTTGGGCCGCTGCATCTCGCCGTGCTTGGCGCCGAGGATGATCACCAGGGCTGCGAAGCCGGGGATGGCCCACTGCAGGAGCTTGAGCTGCTGCTGGGCCGTCTTCAATTCGTCCGAGGCCGCGCCGTGCGGCTCCGTTGCGCCTTCGGCGCCTTCACCGGCAAGCTTTTCCACCTTCTTGCCCAGGATGCCCGAGTACAGGGTCACCGCGGCGCCCACCACGGTGACCGCCGTCTTGATGACGGTGTCGCGGGCCACGCCCTCCTGCTTGGCGATGCGGCCCTTGTTCTCCCAGGCGATGGCGAGGTCCGCCACCAGGTGGGAGGCGAAAGCCGCCGTCTGGAACGGCGCCCACTTCATCCAGCCGGCACTGGAAAGCCGGGTGCGCTCGGCGGGGTCCTTGGCCTGGGCCGCCGCGCCGTTGAGTCCGATGGCGCCCATGAGTGATCCGCCAAACCATGCTGCCGCGGTCAGGTCGTGAACTGAACGGGCAATGAGGTTTCCTGCCATGATGTGCGTTCCTAACGTTGTGAACTGGTTCCGGGTTTTGCCGCTGTGCAGCGGACTTCGCTTGCCTGTTCCATCGAGGTATGGTGCGCCCATGGTAAGCACACTTACTAATATTACGAAACCCCGTCCCGGGCGGGGGCAACCGCGTAATATCGTCGCCATGGGAAAAACAGGAACATTGTTCGGCTGGGCCTTCGGGGACCCCGCCCGTGAAAGTGACGGCGGCTACGTGGACGGCCTGCAGCGCGAGGCGCTCAGGAATGCGCGGGAAACCGCCAAAGCCAAGGGCGTGGAGGCGGTCACCGGGTCCGAGGTGTTCACCGTCCTCAGCGCGGACGATTCCCTGGTGGAACTGGACAACGCCCCGGGCCAGCTGGTGGTCCGCTGCACCGTGCACGTGGAGGGACCGGGCGCGGAGAAGCTGAGGGCCGAAGGGCCCATGAACGGCTGAACCATGTCCGACGGCGATTCCACCCTCAGCCAGGCAGCAGACGCTGTCGAGGAGGCGTCCAACCACAAGGCCCTGGACGTCCTGGCCCGCACCGGATTTGCCGTCATGGCGGTGCTGCACATCATCGTTGGGGCCATCGCCGTTGCCATCGCCCTCGGCCATCCGGGCGATGCCGAACCCACCGGCGCCATCGCCCAGCTCGCGGACAACCCGTGGGGACCCGTGGTCATGTGGGGGTGCGTGGCGGCCTGCCTGGGCCTTGCCCTGTGGCAGGCCAGCGAAGCGACGTTGCGCGCACGGAGCCTGGCCCGCAAGGAACGGCTGGCCAAGCTGGTCTCCTCGGGATTCCTGGCCATCGCATACGGCAGTGTGGGCCTTACGTTCGCGGGCTTCGCCCTGGGCCAGCGCAGCGACTCGGGAGACAACACCCGGGACTTCAGTGCCAGCTTGATGGCCAACCCCCTGGGGCCGTGGGTCCTGGTGGCGCTGGGGCTGACCATCCTGGGCATCGGCATCTACTTCATCGTCAAGGGAATCCGTCGCGGCTTCAAGGAGGAGCTTTTCCACTTCGACGGCACCCGGCGCGGCAGGCTTATCGACAGCCTGGGCGTCACCGGCCATGTGGCCAAAGGGATAGCGCTGGACCTCACGGGCCTGTTGTTCGTGATCGCCGCGGCCAAGCACCGGCCCGAGGAATCCACCGGCCTGGACGGCAGCCTCAAGGCCCTGCAGCACCACCCGTTCGGGCCCACCCTCCTGGTGGCCATTGGCGCCGGCTTCATCGCTTACGGGATCTTCGCGCTGATCCGGGCCCGGTTCGGGCGCATGTAGTCCGCCGCTTTATGGGTAGGAAGGAAGTATGACCCAGCAGCCGCGCGTTCTTTCCACCGTCACCGGGAGTGCCGGGCAGGCCTTTGCCGCCCTCTTCCGGCTCCTCAAACTCGCGCGGCCGGACCGGCCCATCCACCCCCAGGGCCTGGGCCTGGCCGGACAGCTCACCAGGACCGGCAACCCCGCGCAGCCCAGCGGCATCGACTGGCTCGATTCCCCGGGGACCGACCAGGTGGTGGCCCGCTTTTCACGGTCCCTGGGCCTGCCGCAGGCGCTGCCGGACATCCTGGGCCTGGCGCTCCGGGTTTCGCCGACCAGTGCTTCCGCCGGTTCCTCGACCCCTGCCGCTGCCTCCGGTACCAACCCCGCGGACGTCCTGTTTGCCTCCACCGGCTGGGGACTGCCGGGCAGGTTCCTCCTGATGCCGCGGCTGGACATTGCGGGAGCCACCCTGACCACGCTGATGCCGTACCGCGGCCGGACGGGCCCGGTGCTGTTGGGACTGCGGACGCTGAACCTGCCTTCGGGGTCGCCGGCCTCCGGCGAATGGGTGCTGGGACTGTCCTGGGCCAGACCCGGAGGGCCGTGGCGGGCGTGCGGTGAACTGCGGCTGAACGCGGGTGCGGACCCCGCGGACATCCCGCTGCGTTTCGACCCCCTTGAGAACCAGCCGCCGGGCGCCCGGACGTACGCCTGGACCCGCCGCCTGCGGAAGCCGTCCTACCGGGCCGCACGGCGGCCCGCACCTCCCGCCGTCGGACACTTGAAGGACCCCGGACACCCGGCGGGGTCCGCCGAAGCACCCCACCAAAGCATGACCGGAACCGGAAGGAACTCCATGTCCACCGTCTCGCAGCTGTTCACCTCCCCCGCGGCCGACGTCTGGCGGGTCATCGCCGACGGCTGGCTGTATTCCGGCTGGGTGGTGGGCGCATCCCGGATCAGGGACGTGGACGCCGAATGGCCCCGGCAGGGTTCCCGGCTGCACCACTCCGTGGGCGCCTGGCCGCTGGTGATTGATGACAGCACCAGCGTGGCGGCCGTCGAGCCAGGCCGCTCGCTGGAACTGGTGGCGCGGGGCTGGCCGATGGGCGAGGCCAAGGTGGAGATCACGCTGGAGGACCGGGGCGACCAGTGCCTGGTGACCATCGCCGAGGATGCCATCCGCGGGCCCGGCAGGCTGATGCCGAAATTCCTGCGGGACCCGTTGATTTCGGCGCGGAACCGGGAGACCCTGCGGCGCCTGGAGCTGATGGCCGTTGGCGGCGCTGGTAAGCAACAGGATTAGGGCATATTAAAGCAGGAACCGCGGGACCAATGGCCCCGCGGTTCCTGTCTGATGGTGCGTTGAATCCGTGCGTTAGACCTGCGCGGCCACACCGTCGCGGGAGATGTCCACCATGTCCTCGCGCGGCACCACCTTGATGCGCTCACGCTTGACCTCCACGCCGTGCGATCCCCCGGCCTCAGTGGCAGCTGCACCCAGTGCGAGTTCGTGCGCGTCCAGCGCCAGCCAGCCTTCCCAGCTGGTGAACTTCACGCCGCGTGCGTCGAGGAGTTCGGTGACGGCGTCCTCCTCCGGTGCCGAAGCGACGGGAAGGTTTTCGCGGTCTTCCAGCAGGTAGGTGACGGTCTCCAGGGCGTCGCCCTTGGTGTGGCCGATGAGGCCGACCGGCCCGCGCTTGATCCAGCCGGTGGCGTAGATGCCCGGCACGTGGTTGCCGTCGGAGTCCAGGACGCGGCCGCCGTCGTTCACCACAACGCCCTTCTTGTGGTCGAACTCCACGTCCGGGAGGGCGGAACCAAAGTAGCCGATGGCGCGGTAGACGGCCTGGACCGGGTAGTCCACGTACTCGCCGGTGCCGCGGGCGTTGCCGGTGCCGTCCAGCTCGGTGCGCTCAAACTTGATGCCGGCCACCTTGCCCGGGGTCTCGGCGTCGTCATAGATCTCCACCGGGCTGTGCAGGAAGTGCAGGTGCAGGCGGCGGGACGCCTTGAGCTCGGAGACGTCCTCGGGCTGCTCGGCAATCCAGTTGGTGAGGGTGCCCACCATGGTCTTGGTCTGGTTGTTGGTCTGGATCTGGCGGTCCGATTCCTCGTCGAACTCGAAGTCCTCCGGGTACAGGATGATGTCCACGCCCTTGGAGTGGGACAGCTCGCGCAGCTCCAGCGGGGTGAACTTGACCTGGGCGGGTCCGCGGCGGCCGAAGACGTGCACGTCGGTGACCGGGGAAGCCTTCAAGCCCGCGTAGACGTTGTCCGGGATCTCGGTGGTGAGGAGGTCGTCGGCATGCTTGGACAGCACGCGGGCCACGTCCAGGGCCACGTTGCCGTTGCCGATCACCGCGATTTCCTTGGCCTCGAGCGGCCATTCGCGCGGGACATCGGGGTGGCCGTCGTACCAGGAGACGAAGTCGGCGCCGCCGAACGAGCCCTCCAGCTCGATGCCGGGGATGTTCAGGTCCGCGTCCTTGATGGCGCCGGTGGCGAAGATGACGGCGTCGTAGTGGGTCCGGAGGTCCTCGATGGTGAGGTCCGTGCCGTAGTCCACGTTGCCGAAGAAGCGGATGTCGCCGCGGTCCAGCACCTTGTGCAGGGCGTTCACGATGCCCTTGATGCGGGGGTGGTCCGGGGCCACGCCGTAGCGGATGAGGCCGTAGGGTGCCGGGTAGCGGTCAAAGAGGTCGATGCTGACGGTCAGCTCGCCGCTTTTGACGGCTTCGCTCTTGGTGAGGATGTCAGCGGCGTAGACGCCGGCCGGGCCGGAGCCCACGACGGCGACGCGCAGCGGACGCGCAGCAGTTCCTACGGTGGTGCTGGATGACACGGCTGTGTTCCTTTTCTTCGTTCCGGCCCAACTGGCTCGCATTTGTTGTCGTTTTGACGGCTCAGAACGACAACAACTGCCAGTCAGTTGGGTGGGGCTAGGTGGTGGGGACGGTCTTGCGGGGGCTGTTCGGGGTGGTGGTGCTGTAGTCAGCGGTTTTGAAGTGCGACGGCGCGAAGGGGCTCACGCGCACCACGTCACCGATGACAATCACGGCAGGATTTGCGACGCCGGCCGCCTGGGCCTGGTCGGCGATGGAACCGAGCGTGCCAATGGTGACGCGCTGGTCCGGCAAATAGCCGTTTTCCACGATACCAACCGGAGTGTCCTGCGGCAGGCCGGCTTCGCCCAGCGCGGACGCGGATTCGCGCAGCTGGCCCACGCCCATGAGCAGGACGATCGTGTGGTCCGGACGGGCGGGTACCTCGGAGAGTTCCTCGTGGCCGGTGACCACGCTGAAGCCCTTGGCCAGGCCGCGGTGGGTGACGGGAATGCCGGCTGCTGCGGGAACGGAGATTGCCGAGGTGACGCCGGAGACCACTTCAACCTCGACGCCGTGCTGGCGGCAGTATTCGGCTTCCTCGCCGCCGCGGCCCAGCACGTAGGGGTCCCCGCCCTTGAGCCGGACAACGCGGTGTCCCTTGAGGGCTTCCTCGACGAGGATCCGGTTGATCCCAGCCTGCGGAACGGGGTGGTGGCCGGGGGTCTTGCCGACTTCGATGATCCGGACGTCCGGGGCGAGTTCGTTGAGCAGTCCGCGGGGGCCCAGGCGGTCGGCGACCACGACGTCGGCCTGGCCCAGGAGCCGGCGGCCGCGGACCGTGATGAGGCCCGTATCGCCGGGACCGCCGCCAACCAGCGCGACGGATCCCTGGTGTGCGCGGCGGCGGCGCAGCGGCAGGTCGCCGGTTTCGAGGGCGGTGGCCACGGCATCGCGCACGGCCATGGCCCGCCGCGGGTCGCCGCCGGCGTTGATGGCGATCTTGACGTCGTCCACCTCCGCAACGGCGGGAGTCCAGGCGGCGGAAGCTTCATGGTTGGAGGCGTTGACGCACCAAACGCGCTGTGCCTCGGCGTCGGCCGACACCTGGGCGTCCACGGCGGAATCGCCGGTGGCGGTCTGGACGAACCACACGCCGTCGACGTCGCTGGAAAGGTAGGGCCGCGCTTCCCAGGTGAGCAGGCCGGCGCCGGCCATCTCCAGCAGCGCGGGCGAGGCAACCGGAGCCACGACGGTGACCACGGCCCCTGCGTCGAGCAGCCCCTTGGCGCGGCGGGCGGCAACGGGGCCGCCGCCCACCACCAGCACCGGGCGGCCGAGCAGCCGCAGCGCCGTGGGGTAAATGTCCTGAATTGCCATGAATCAACGGTAGGTCCGCGTCACATTCGCCCACAAAGACCGAGCAACACCAGTTCACGTAAGGTAATGCTGCGTCACAAACGTTTAGCCGCAGCGGCGAGGAACCTGCCCCTGCGGACGATGAGGCGCTCCAGGTACCGGGCCAGGAACAGGCGCTCGACGGCGCGGCCCAGGACCCCCAGCGGGGCGGTGAACTCCACCCGGTCAACCATCAGGCTTCCCGTGGCAGTAGGCGCGAATTCGTGGACGTGCCGGAAGGCCTTGAAGGGGCCCTTGACCTGTTCGTCGGTAAAACTGCGCGGGTAATCGAAGGCGGTAATGCGGCTGGTCATGGTGAGCGGTATGCCGAGGTGCCTGGCTCGCCACGTTACTTCCTGGCCTTCCCCGATAAGCCCGGTTGTCACCCCTCCCACCGCCCGCTCGCCCGCTGTCCGCTGCGACTCCAAGTGGATGTCAATGCTGCGCGCCCGGTCGAAGAGCTGCTCCACGGGGAGCGGGGACGCGGTGCGGCACTCGAAGCTGGCGGTCATGGCGCCAGTCTGCCACGGCCCGTCCTGGTGGGCGCCGGCGGTCGCGGGGCACTTTGGCGCGTTCCGGCGTCGAACCGGCCCTGAAACCCGGCGTGTCCGTGTCAAAGTGCCCCGGTTCCGTCAGGTCAGGGCACAGGACAGTCAGGGCCCAGGACAGCAGGGCGCAGAACAGTCAGGGCACAGGACAGTCAGGGCACAGGACAGCAGAGAGCCCGACGGCGGGACTCGCCTTCGGGCTCTCAGGTGCCTGGGTGCGGGCTGACTTAGCGGGTGCTGCCGGCCAGGAGGCCGCGGCGGCGCAGGAGGCGCTTCTCGATGGGGCCGAACACCAGAAGCTCAATCAGGATGCCGACCGCGAGGATCAGCAGGATGGCGGCCATGACCACGCCCATGTCGGACAGGGTCCGGCCCTGGTCCAGCAGCGACCCCAGGCCGAAGCCGATGGTGCCGCCCACAGCGATGATCTCCGCGGCCATGAGGGAGCGCCAGGAGAAGGCCCAGCCCTGTTTGAGGCCGCCCAGGTAGCCCGGCAGCGCGGCCGGGAGGACAATCTGCAGGGCCATCTGCAGCCGGGACGCGCCAAGCACCGTGCCCACCCGGCGGTACTGCGGCGGGATCTGGTCCACACCGGAGATGAGCCCGTTGATGATGGACGGGATGGCCCCCATGAACACCACGAAGTACACGGTGGCGTCAGTAAGGCCGAACCAGATGATGGCCGCGGGGACCCACGCCACGGAGGGCAGGACCTGCAGTCCCGAAATGAGCGGTCCAAACGCGCGCCGCAACGGTGCCACCTGGGCCAGCAGCAGGCCGACCGGCGTGGCGATGGCCACCGAAATCAGGAAGCCCACCACGCCGCGCTGCAGCGACGTCCAGACTGATTCCTGGAACTTGCCGTCGCCCCAGAGAACGCCCAGCTGGCCAAGGACGTCCAGCGGCCCGGGAACCAGGTCGCGCCGTTTGACGCCCAGGGACACGTAGAACTGCCAGACCAGCACCAGCACCAGCAGCGCGGCTACGGGCAGGAGGATGCGGCTCCAGTCGATCCGGTGTTTGCGGTCGGCGTCGGACTGCAGCGAGTCAAGGCCGGATTCCAGCTCCCGGAGGTCCTCGTTGCCGGTGGACGTCCGGGTCAGGGCGGCATGGACTGGCTCGCGGGTTTTGGTTTCGTCGGGCTCAACCACCGGCGCGGAGCCGGACAGGGACTTACTTGGCATGGCGGCGAATCTCCTCCCGCAGCCGGGCGGTGATGACCCCGGTCAGCTGGCCGGCGAGCCCGGCGTCGGTTCGGTGTTCCTCGGTGACGGCCCATTCCTGGACCACGCGGCCGGGGCGCGAGGACAGCAGCAGGACGCGCTGGCCCAGCCGGACGGCCTCGCGGACGTTGTGGGTGACGAAGACGATGGTGCGCCCGGTTTCCTTCCAGATGCGTTCCAGCTCGTCGTGCAGCAGGTCGCGGGTGATTGCGTCCAGCGCGGCGAACGGCTCGTCCATGAGCAGCAGCTGCCGGTCCTGGGCCAGCGAACGTGCCAGCGAGACGCGCTGCCGCATGCCGCCGGAGAGCTCGTGCGGGCGCTTGTCCCCCGCCGTCCCCAGGTGCACCAGTTCCAGGAGCTCCTGGGCCTTGGCCTTGCGCTCGGCCTTGCCCACCCCGCGGAGCTTGAGGGCCAGCTCGATGTTTTCCCGGGCGGTGAGCCACGGGAAGAGGGCGGCGTCCTGGAACATGAAGGCGGCGCCGTCGCTAGGTACTTCCAGGGCGCCCGACGTCGGCGCTTCGAGTCCCGCGATGATGTTCAGGAGGGTGGATTTGCCGCAGCCGGAGGCACCGAGGAGGGCAACGAACTCGCCCTGCTTGATGTTGGCGTTGACGTCGTCCAGTACCGGGGCGCCGTCGCCGAAGCGCTTGCCCAGGTGTTCCAGTACGACTGGCATGGTGCCGTCCTTAGGTAGTGGGGGTGGGTCAGTCCTGGCCGAGTCCGGCCGCAGAAATCTTGTCGGTACCGCCGGTGACCTGGTTGAGGGCACGGAGGTCGAAGAGGCCGTTGATGTCGGCCTTCTTGGTGGTGCCGGCCTCCACGCCGTCCTGGAGGAGCTTGGAGTAGCTGCCGGCCAGGGGGTCCAGGGTGAAGGTGATGTTGGCCAGCGACCTGGTAAGGACATCTCCCGGCAGTGCTGCCCCGGCGGTTTCCTGCAGGGCGGAGTTGATGAGCTCCGCCTTCTGGCCGGCCGGCGCCGAATTGAGCCACGCTACCGATTCCGCGTTCCCCTTCAGCAGCGCCTTGACCGTGTCCGGGTGGTCCGCGGCGAACTTCTGGTTCACGATCAGGATGGTGGTGGGGAACTCGCCCGGCTTGCCGGTGCCGGTTCCGTCCCACAGGTCCTTTTCGTCCACCAGCACCTGGGCGCCGGCCTGGAGCACCAATCGTGAGGCCCACGGCTCAGGCAGCCACGCGCCGTCGAGCTTTCCGTCCTGGAACAGCTTGAGGGACTGGGCGTTGTCTGTGGGGTTGATGGCGACATCGCCGCTGCCGTCCACGTTGGTCTTGTAGCCCTGCTTGCTGAGCCAGGCCCGGAGGGCCACGTCCTGCGTGCCGCCGAGCTGCGGGGACGCGAGCGTCTTGCCCTTGAGGTCGGCGGCGGAGTTGATCCCGGGCCTGACCACCAGCTGTGCACCGCCCGCCGCGGCGCCCGCAATCACCCGCACGGACTGGCCCTGGCTCTTGGCGAACGAGTTGATGGCCGGATTGGGGCCGATGTAGGCGGCGTCGATGGCACCGGCATTCAGGGCCTCGATGGCTGCCGGGCCGGCGTTGAAGGTTTCGGTGCTGAGCCTGGTGCTGCCCAGGGCGTGCGCGAGGAACCCCTTTTTGATGCCCACCAGGGCCGCGGCGTGGGTGACGTTGCCGAAGTAGCCCAGCTTCAGTTCCGCGGCCGGGGTGGGCTCGGCGGCCTGCGCCTCGCTGTTGCGGGAAATGTTCGAGGCCACGATGGCGCCGACGGCGATCAGCAGGACCAGCCCGATGGCCAAGGCAGCCTCGACGGCGCGCCTGCGCGTGGGAACCGCGCTTTCGCCTGCCACGATGCGGGTCATCCCGGGCTTGGAACTAGTCATTGTTTCACCATAGGGAGTGGCCCAAACGCGTTCAACGACGCGGAAACGGGGGGTCACGCACGTTCATCTAGCGTCACATTTGGCCGCACTCCTGCCCTGTTTCGCAGATTCAGTTGCCTTTGACGTTGACCAGCTGCCGCAGCTTGTGCCGCACCGTGACCAGGTCCGCGGCATCCTGCATGACCTGGTCGATCGGCTTGTACGCGGCCGGGATTTCGTCAATGAAGGCCTCCGAGGCGCGGAACTCGATGCCCCGCATGGCCCGCTTCAGCTCCTCCAGCGTGAAGGCCTTCCGGGCAGCGTTCCGGGAGTACTCACGCCCCGCCCCGTGCGGTGAGGAGTTCAACGACGCCGGGTTGCCACGGCCCACCACAACATACGACGCCGTCCCCATGGACCCGGGGATAAGTCCGGGATCTCCGGGGGCGGCTTTGATGGCGCCCTTGCGGGACACCCACACGGACTTGCCGTAGTGCGTTTCCTGCTCGGTGAAGTTGTGGTGGCAGTTGATCCGCTCGCGTTCGCGGACCGGCCCGCCCACCCAGTGGCTGAACTGGGTTCTTACGCGGTCCATCATCTCCTCCCGGTTCAGCAGGGCGAAGTGCTGGGCCCAGCGCAGCTCGGCAATGTACCGCTCGAACTGCGGGGTTCCCTCGTCCAGGTACGCGAGGTCCGGGTGCGGCAGGTATATCTGGTTCTTGCGGCTGATAAGCCGGGCGACGCCGATGTGGTGCTGGGCGATCCTGTTGCCGATGCCCCGCGAGCCCGAATGCAGGAAGAGCCACACGCCGTCGTCCTCATCTGCGGACACCTCGATGAAGTGGTTCCCCGAGCCCAGGGACCCCAGCTGCAGCTCCCACTTGGGAACGTACTGGGCAGGGTTGAAACCGGCCTTCGCGGCCCGCTGCTTCAGCTCCGCGATCCGCGGCTGCGCCGTGGGAAGGACCTGCCTGTTGTTATGCCCTGCCGATAAGGGGATGACCCGCTCGATGTCCTCCCGGAGGCGCTTGCGGTCCTTGGGCAGGTCCTTCACGGAGTACTGGGTGCGGACCGCGATCATGCCGCAGCCGATGTCCACGCCAACCGCGGCCGGAATGATGGCGCGCAGCGTGGGGATGACGGAGCCCACGGTGGCGCCCATGCCCAGGTGCGCATCCGGCATCAGCGCCAGGTGCGGGTAGATGAACGGCAGGGCCGCGGTCATCACTGCCTGCTCGCGGGTCATGTCATCCAGGATGGACGCCCAGTTGAGGAGCTTCGGGCTGATGGTCTCCATGCTTTCGCCTCCTCTGACAACCTTACGAGACGGCAAAACCGCGGCTTGTTCGCGCGTCAGAACCTTCACGGTCCGGATCTGCGAACAAGCCGCGGTTTCGAAAGGAGTACCTAGATGCTGTAGCGCTCGTCCTCGTGGTCGCCCGGGTGGTCCTTGACCAGGCCGGCGGCCAGCGTGTTGCCGTCCAGCGGGTCGATCACCAGGAATGCGCCGGTGCGGCGGTGGTGCAGGTAGTTCTCCAGCGGCAGCGGGGCGGCGAGCCGGAGCTGCGCGTGCCCGATGTCGTTCAGTTCCAGGCTGGAGGCGCCTTCAAGCTTGAAGGTGGCCAGGTCCAGCTTGCCGGAGACGCTGCGGACCATCGCCTGCACCGTCCGGGTGCCGTGCTTGACCAGCACCTTCTGGCCTTCGCGGAGCGGCTTCGGGGACAGCCAGCACAGGGCGGCGTACAGGTCGGCGGAAGCCTCGCGGACGGTGCCGGCGGCCGCGATGGTGTCACCGCGTGCGACGTCGAACTCGTCCGCCAGCCGGATGGCCACCGACTGCGGGGCGGCGGCCTCCTGCAGGGAAGCCCCGGCAAAGTCGATGCCCACCACAGTGGTGGTCCGCGGCGACTGGCCCGGTGTCAGAACGGACACCTGGTCCCCCACCTTTACGGAGCCTTCGGTGATCTGGCCGGCGTAGGCGCGGTAGTCGCGGAAGGCCTCCACATCCAGGCCGGCGGCGACGGCGTCGGGGGCCAGGGCGCCCTGCGGCCGGATGACCAGCTGCACCGGGAAGCGGAAGCTTTCCAGGTGGCTTTCCAGTTCATCGGCGGCGGGGAGGGTCTCCAGGACCTCCAGCAGTGCGGGGCCGGTGTACCAGGGGGTGCGCTCGGAGCGCTCCACCACGTTGTCGCCGTCGAGAGCGGAGACCGGGATGACCAGGAGGTCGCTGATGCCGTCGGCGCCCAGGCCCAGTTCGCGGCCCACCTGCTGCACGTCGGCTTCGATCCCGCGGAACACGGATTCGCTGAAGTCCACCAGGTCGATCTTGTTCACGGCCACGATCACGTGCGCCACGCGCAGCAGCTGCAGCACGGACAGGTGCCGGCGGGTCTGCTCCAGCACACCCTTGCGGGCGTCAATGAGCACGACGACGGCATCCGCAGTGGACGCGCCGGTCACCGTGTTCTTGGTGTACTGCACGTGCCCGGGGCAGTCGGCCAGGATGAAGCTGCGCTGGTCGGTGGCGAAGTAGCGGTAGGCCACGTCGATGGTGATGCCCTGTTCGCGCTCGGCGCGCAGGCCATCGGTCAGCAGGGCCAGGTCGATCCCGCCCTTGTCGCCGCCGAAACCGCGGTCGGCCGAGGTGCGGGCGACGGCGTCGAGCTGGTCAGCCAGGATGGCCTTGGAATCGTGAAGGAGGCGGCCCACCAGAGTGGACTTGCCGTCGTCGACCGATCCTGCCGTGGCGAAGCGGAAGAGCGTGGTGGGCAGGGCCGTTTCCAGGTCTGCCGGGAGAACTGCTTCGGTGGTCATTAGAAGTACCCGTCCTTCTTGCGGTCTTCCATGGCGGCCTCGGAGATGCGGTCATCTGCGCGGGTGGCGCCACGTTCGGTCAGGGTGGAGGCGGCGACTTCCACCACGACGTCGGACACGGTGTAGGCGTTGGATTCCACAGCGCCGGTGCAGGACATGTCCCCCACTGTGCGGTAGCGGACGGTCTTGGTGATGACTTCCTCGCCGTCGCGGGGCTGGGACACTTCGCCCACCGCGCGCCACATGCCGTCGCGGGCGAAGACCTCACGCTCGTGGGCGTAGTAGAGGCCCGGCAGCTCGATGTTCTCGCGCTCGATGTAGCGCCAGATGTCCAGCTCGGTCCAGTTGCTGATGGGGAAGGCCCGGACGTGCTGGCCCACGGTGTGGCGGCCGTTGTAGAGGTTCCACAACTCGGGGCGCTGGTTGCGCGGGTCCCACTGGCCGAACTCGTCGCGGAGGCTCAGGATGCGCTCCTTGGCGCGGGCCTTGTCCTCGTCGCGGCGGCCGCCGCCGAACACGGCGTCGAACTTGTTCTGCTGGATGGCGTCCAGCAGGGGGACGGTCTGCAGCGGGTTCCGGGTGCCGTCGGCGCGCTCGGCCAGCTCGCCGCGGTCGATGAACTCCTGGACGGAGCCCACCACGAGCTTCAGGCCCAGCCGCTCAACGGTGCGGTCGCGGAAGTCGATGACCTCGGGAAAGTTGTGGCCGGTGTCCACGTGCAGCACGGGGAACGGCACCTTGCCGGGCCAGAACGCCTTGGTGGCCAGGTGCAGCATCACCACGGAGTCCTTGCCGCCGGAGAACAGCAGCGCGGGCTTCTCGAACTCGGCAACAACCTCGCGGATGATGTGGATGGCCTCGGACTCCAGGGTGTCCAGGCTGGACAGGCGCGTGGATACGGCGGCGTCAGTCACCTGGGTCTCCTCGGTAAGTGAAGTGCTCATACGTGTAGTCCGCATTCTGTCTTGTCGGTTCCTGCCCAGCGGCCGGCACGGGGGTCCTCGCCGGGTGCCACCTTGCGGGTGCAGGGCTGGCAGCCAATGGAGGGGTAGCCCTGGGAAAGCAGCGGGTTGACGGGCAGGAGGTTGTCGTCGGAGTACTGGACCAGCTGGTCGAATGTCCAGGCGGCCATGGGGTTGACCTTGACCAGGCCGTTCTTCTCGTCCCAGCCGATCAGCGGCGTGTTGGTCCGGGTGGGGGCTTCGTCGCGGCGGACGCCGGTGAACCAGAGCTCGTAGCCGGCCAGGGTGCGCTGCAGCGGGGCCACCTTGCGGAGGGCGCAGCACTGGGCGGCGTCGCGGGCAAAGAGGTCCTTGCCCAGGAGCCGGTCCTGCTGCTCCACAGTGTTTTCGGGGAGCACGTCCACCACGTTGACGCGGAGGTTCGCGGCCACCTCGTCACGCGTGGCGTAGGTTTCCGGGAAGTGGTAGCCGGTTTCCAGGAAGAGGACGTCGACGCCTGGCATCTGGTCCGCCACCAGGGCGGGCAGGACGGCGTCGGCCATGGAGCAGGCGACGGCGACGGCGGGCAGTCCGAAGTTGCGCTCCACCCAGGCGATGACATCGCGGGCAGGGGCGTCCCAGCCGAGTTCGGCCGCGCCGGCTTCAGCCAGCGCCTTGAGCTCCTCGACGGGACGCTTGGCGGGTGCGGGTGCCAGGTGTTTTGCCATTACTGCAATGCCTCCTCGTCTGCTGCGTGGGCCCATTCGGCGAAGGTCTGGCCTTCGGCACGGTCGGCCACGAACCGGCGGACCACCCGCTCCACGTAGTCGGGCAGGTCGTCCACGTACACCTTCAGGCCGCGGACGGTGCGTCCCAGCCCTGCTTCCTCGCGGTCGTTGGAAGCCAGCCCGCCGCCCAGGTGGACCTGGAAACCCGGGGAGGGGTCGCCGTCGGGCGTTGGCAGCATCATGCCCTTCAGGCCGATGTCCGCCGTCTGGATGCGGGCGCAGGAATTGGGGCAGCCGTTGATGTGCAGCGAAAGTGCCTGCGGCAGCTCGCCGGATTCGGCGAGGTCGGCCAGGCGGCGCTCCAGCTCGGCCACGGCCGTGGCGGCGGTGTGCTTGGTCTCCACAATGGCCAGCTTGCAGTACTCGATGCCGGTGCAGGCGATGGTGCCGCGGCGGAACACGGACGGGCGGGCGGACAGGCCCAGGGCGTCCAGTTCAGCCACCAGGGGCTCAACCTGTTCCTTCTCGACGTCCAGGACCACCAGCTTCTGGTGCGGGGTGGTGCGCAGGCGCCGGGAGCCGCGGGCCTCAAGGGTGTCCGCGAGCTTGACCAGCTGGGCACCGGACAGCCGGCCGGCCAGCGGGGTGGCGCCGATGAAGAACTTGCCGTCCTTCTGCTCGTGCACGCCGATGTGGTCGCCCGGTGCGGTGGGCTTGGGCGCGGCGGGACCGTCGGCCAGCTTGTAGCCCAGGTATTCGTCCTCGAGGATCTGGCGGAACTTCTCCGGACCCCAGTCAGCCAGCAGGAACTTCAGGCGGGCCTTGGTGCGCATGCGGCGGTAGCCGTAGTCACGGAAGATGCTGGTGACGCCCAGCCACACGTCCGCGGCCTGCTCCGGCTTCACGAACGCGCCCAGGCGCTTGCCGAGCATCGGGTTGGTGGACAGCGCGCCACCCACCCACAGGTCGTAGCCGGCGCCGAATTCGGGGTGCTTCACACCAACCAGGGCGCAGTCGTTGATCTCGTGCACCACGTCCTGGCTGGGGTGGCCGGTGATGGCGGTCTTGTACTTGCGCGGGAGGTTGGACAGCAGCGGGTTGCCGATGAACCGCTCCCCCAGCTCCTCGATGAGCGGGGTGGGGTCGACGATCTCGTCCTTGGCGATGCCCGCCACGGGCGAGCCCAGGATGACGCGGGGAACGTCGCCGCAGGCCTCGGTGGTGGACAGGCCCACGCCTTCCAAGCGGTTCCAGATCTCGGGGATGTCCTCCACGCGGATCCAGTGCAGCTGGATGTTCTGGCGGTCGGTGAGGTCGGCGGAGTCGCGGGCGAAGTCCACGGAGATCTGGCCGATGACGCGCAGCTGCTCGGTGGTCAGGGCGCCGCCGTCGATCCGCACGCGCAGCATGAAGTACTTGTCCTCGAGCTCGTGCGGCTCAAGCGTTGCGGTCTTGCCGCCGTCGATCCCGGGCTTGCGCTGGGTGTACAGGCCCCACCAGCGGAACCGGCCGTGCAGGTCCTGGCCGGGGATCGCGTCGAAGCCCTCTTTGGCGTAGATGGTCTCGATACGCTCGCGCACGTTCAGGCCGTCGTCTTCCTGTTTCCAGGTTTCGTTGGCATTCAGGGGCGTCTTGCCGTCCACCTTCCACTGCCCGTGCGGCTTCGCAGCAGGACGGGACGGGCGGGCGGGGCGCTTGGTGGCAGCGGAGTCCGCGGACGCTCCGGCTAGAGCTGTATCAGTCATGCATCGACTGTAGGTCCCGCCCGAATTGCGTCACAAAGGGCCGGAAACGCTAAGTCACCTAGGGAAATATTTCGTCACGAAACGCCGGAGGGCCTTGAAGATGCCACCCTCCTGTGCATCCGCGGCGGGTGCGGCCGGGGCCGGTGCGGCGGCTTCCAGGGGTGCCGCTGCCGGTGCTTCCGCAGGGGTCCCGTTCATCGTTGCGACGGCGGCGTCGTACCTGTCCAGCGCGATCTCGGCGAGCACGGGGGACGGCAGCAGGGGTTCGGTCACGACGTCGGCTCCTGCCTTGGCCAGCTGGTCGTGGAAGAAGCCCGGCGCCAGGAGGTAGGAGGCAATCACCACCCTTCCGCCGACGTCGACGGCCCCGGCGGACTCCCCCGCCCCGGCACCTCCTTCAAGTTCCTCCCGAAGCATGGCGACGGCGTCGGGCACTGAGGGCTTGGCCGAGGCACCGTAGGCGGCCACGATCCGGTTGGACCGGAGCTCCTGAAGCTGGCGCAGCAACTCCTCCACGCTGACGGCGGCGTTGGGGTTGGACGAGCCGGCGGCGGCAAGGACGATGACGTCGTTGTCCGTGGTCCCGGCTTCGCGCAGCCGCTGGTCCAGCAGTCTGGCGAGCCGCGGGTCGGGGCCCAGCGGTGCGGCGGCCGCACTGCCCGGACGGCTCTTCACGGCCCGCGCGATGTCCACCTTCACGTGGTAGCCAACGCTGAGCAGCAAGGGAACCACCACGGCGGCCTCCCCCTCCGGCAAGCCCGCCACCACATCCACCAGGTCCGGCTGCTGGACGTCCACATAGGCTTCCCGGACGTCGAGGCCTGGCCGCAGTTCAGCAATGGCGGCGCGCAGGGCGTTGACCTCCGCGGCCCCCTGTGTGTTGGACGTCCCATGGGCACAGGCGATCATGATGGGGCTGTTCATAGGGGCTAGCGTAACGTTGGAGCCGCCCTGTCCGCCCTCTTTGAAATACCGGGACGCCCCATGACATTCGCCTTTGACAACTCCCCGGTGTGGCTGGATCTGCTGGGCGTGTTTTTCTTTGCCGTCTCGGGCTCGCTGCTGGCGGCGCGGAAGCAGATCGACATCGTGGGATCGCTGCTGCTCGCCTCCCTGGTGGGGCTCGGCGGAGGCGTCATCCGGGACATCATCCTGGCCATTGTTCCCGCCGCCTTCACCAATCCGGCGTACCTGGCCCCGCCGCTGCTGGCCACGGTGCTGGTCTTCTTCCTGTTCTCCAGCGTGCAGCGCTACACGTCCCTGCTGATCCTTTTCGACGCCGCGGGCCTGGCCCTGTTCTGCATGACCGGCACGCTCAAGGCGCTGGCAACGGGCCTTAACCCGGTGGCGTCCGTGCTGCTGGGGGTGACGACGGCGGTGGGCGGCGGGCTGCTGCGGGACATCACCGCCAATGAGGTTCCCGAACTGTTCAACCCCAAGGACATCTACGCGCTGCCGGCTTTTGTAGGGGCTGCCATGACTGCCGTGCTCTGGGTCTTCGGCGTGTTCAACGTCCTCACGGCGGCCATCATCGCGGCAGTGGTTTTCACGTTCCGGGTCCTGGCGTGGCGGCGTTCCTGGCAGGCCCCCCTCGCAGTCCGCGGGTGGCACCGGCGCGGCACCGATCCAGGGCTGTGAGTGCTGCCCCGGTGTCATTTTGGGGTGCTCCGCATTGGCTAGGATATGAGCATGACTGACATGTTCCTCGAGAAGTTCCGTGCGCTTGTTCCGAAGTATCTCGAGGATGAATGGCAGGAAGAGGACGGCCTGACCCCGGAGGAACTGGATAAGGCCCTCGCCGGGCACCAGTTCCAGATCCCCTTGGTTTTGCGCGAGTTCTACCTGGCCCTTGGCGGCTGCGAGGACCTCATGGAGGCCTACCACTACTTCTGGGACCCCGAAGAGCTCGAGGTCGACGACGAGGGCTTCCTCATGTTCCTCGAGGACGAAGAGGAACAGTTCACTTGGGGCTTCCGCGTAGGAGACCTCAGCGTCCCCGATCCCATCGTGTACCGCCGCAACAATGCCCGCGGCCAGTGGAAGTCCGAGGAAGGCACCTTCTCCGAATTCGTCTTCGACATGTTCGAGTGGGCGTTCGAGGACGAAGAGGAAGAGTAGGGACTCCCCGCTTCGGCTGGGCTGCCTTGCTGCGGTCCTGGGGCACTGCTGCGGTCCTGGGGCACTTTGACACGGACACGCCGTGATCCCAGCCTGTTTTGCCAACTGTCGCGGCCAAAGTGCCCCGCGGCCGCGGGAACTCACCGCGCACTGAATGATCCCCGCCGGCTCTGTTCCAGCACCGCCAGGACCTGGTCCACCATCACCCCGGGATGGTGGACCACATCCGCATAGCCGAACCTCAGGCAGAGACGCCCGCCAATCACTGTGGCATTGTTGCGTGCCCTGTCCTTCTTAACCTGCTTTGCCTCCAGGTGGCTGGCGCCGTCGGTTTCCACCACCAGGAAATCCTCAATCAGGAAGTCCACTTCCCCCACGCCCGGGAGCTCCACGTGCCGGCGGACATGGAGGCCGGCCCTGTGGAAGTGGTAGTTGGCCAAGACTTCCAGGAGCGAGTCCGCCCGCGGAATTACGTGATCCAGGACTGACCGGGCACGGGCGTTGCGGTTCCCGGGAAGCTTGCGCCGCAGGAAGTCCACCGTCACATCACCGCGTTGCGCGGCGCCCTGGACCATTACCAGCGCCTCCAGTTCCGGCAGGCAGTGCAGGGCATGGATGAGGACGTCGGCCAGGCCTGCCACCGGCAGCCAGGGATGGACAGGGTGGCGGATCCGGCCGTGGGTGAGGGTGCCCGGCACTGTCTTCCTGTGCCCAGGGCTCAGATGGACCACACCCGCCTTCTCCAGGGTCCACAGCTGATAAACGGGGGCAGCGGAAAGGCAGGTCACGAGCGCATTGTGCTGCAGCGCCAAACCGAGCACGCCGCCTTCCACCGGCAGGCCATAAACACCCCGCCGGACCCTCACGATGAGGCCTGCTGCCAGGAACTTGTCCAGCCGCGTTCTGGAGAATCCCGCCCGGTGCAGTGCTGCAGTCCGGGCCACCCCTCCCCGGCGACGGAGAAAAGCCTCAATATCCATGGCTCCACAGTCCCCTGCACCTTGCCGCAAGCGACAGTTCCGGGCCGCGCCATGTGGAGAACCTGCAGTCGTGGGGCACTTCGACACGGACCCGCCGCGGGTACAGCCCTGTATGCAGGGGGCGGCCCTCAATGTGCCCCACGACGGCCGCAAAGGCAGCCCTGAAAAATCTTTGACACCGGCAGTAACAAGGGACTTGCACGTTATGACAAAGCTGTCATAAGCTATTCACGGATCCGCTAAACGCCTCCGGCGGGTCTGATGCGAACGGAGAGATGGCCCCGGTTCACAGCAGCTTCGGTTGTTGAGGACCGGGGCTGTCCCGTTAAGCGGGGGGGCACAAGAAGAAGCCCGGCACCAACTGGATAAACCAGGGGAACCGGGCTCCTAAAACCAAGGATCAGCTGGCGCGGTCCACCACGGCCAGCGCGAAGTTGGACAGCGACTCCTTGACCACGCCCTCGGGCAGCGGGGCCAGGGCAGCGATGGCTTCGTCAGCCCAGCGGCGTGCCACCACCCAGGACTGAGCAGTGACAGGGTGCTCGCGCAGCCCGGCCACGGCGGCAGCCAGTGCATCATCAGAGGACAGGTCGCCGTCAATCAGCGTCAAAAGGTCGACGGCGGACTGGTCACCGTCAGCGGCAGCCTTGCGCAGGAGCAGGACGGGCAGGGTGGGAACGCCTTCACGCAGGTCCGTTCCGGGCGACTTGCCGGACTTCACCTTCACGCCGGTTACATCGATGACGTCGTCGGCCAGCTGGAACGCGACGCCCACCTTCTCGCCGTACTCCACCAGGATGTCCTCAAAGGCCTCGTCGGCGCCGGAGAAGATGGCACCGAACTGGCCGGAAGCTGCCACCAGCGAGCCGGTCTTGTCCGCGATCACGGAGAGGTAGTGCTCCACCGGATCCTCGTCAGGGCGGGGCCCCACCGTTTCGTGCAGCTGGCCCAGGCACAGCCGCTCAAACGTGCGGGCCTGGATGCCCAGCGCACGCCCGCCGAGTTCGGACACCAGGATGGAGGCCCGGGCAAAGATCAGGTCGCCCGTCAGGACGGCCACGGAGTTGCCCCATACTTCGTGGGCCGTAGGGGCGCCGCGGCGGAACGGCGCGGAGTCCATAACGTCGTCGTGGTACAGGGTTGCCAGGTGCGTCAGTTCCACCACGACGGCGGCCTGCACCACTGCGGGCAGGGATGCGTCCCCGAGGTGGGCGCAGAGCAGGGTCAGCAGCGGCCGGATGCGCTTGCCGCCGGCTTCCACCAGGTGGCGCGACGTTGCGTCAGCCAGCGGATCCGAGTTGGCGATGGCTTCCCGGAGTTTCTTCTCCACCTTGGCCAGGTTGTTGGTGATGGCCGGCCCCAGCTCGGCGTCCCCCGCGATGGCCGCGAAGCCTGCCGGCAGCTGGAGGCCCGTGGCAATGGCGGTGGTGTTGAGGCTGGGTTCGGAGTCCGGCAGGCCGTGCCCGGCGTGCGTCCAGCTGTGGTCTGCGGATTTGGTCACGGGTTAACCCTAACTTTTTGTTGCGGATACCGCTGATTCGGAGCTGACGGGGTATTGGACGTGGCCGGAACCAGCGATTCCAGGACGCGGATCACCCGGTCCTCGAAGCCTTTGGCGGTGGGGTCCGTGAGGTTGGCAAGGAGCCTGACCACGAACCGCATCAGCACTGGGATTGGCATGCCTGTCCGCAGCGCGAGTTTCATGACGGCCGGCTTGCCGATCAGCGCGGCGAAGGCCCGGCCGAGGGTAAAGTGCGAGCCCCACTGGTCCCGCACGTAGTCCGCGTACCGCGAAAGGTGCGCGTCGGCGTCGTACGTTCCGCCTGCTGCCATGGAGCGCGAGGAGGCGTCGATGATGAACTCCGCGGCAAAACGCGCCGACTCCATCGCGTAGGAGATGCCCTCACCGTTGAACGGGGACACCATGCCGCCGGCGTCGCCCAGCAGCAGGAGTCCCGGCGAGTAGTGCGGGGTGCGGTTGAAGCCCATGGGCAGCGCGGCGCCGCGGATCTCCCCCACCTGGTTTTCCGGTGTGAAGCCCCAGTCGGCGGGCATGCCGGCGGTCCATTCGCGCAGGACCTGCTTGTAGTCGAGCTTGCCGAATTCCTTGGAGGAGTTCAGGATGCCCAGGCCCACGTTGGAGGTGCCGTCGCCCACGCCGAACACCCAGCCGTAGCCGGGCAGCAGCTTGCCGTCACGGCCGGGAAGTTCCAGCCAGCCTTCCATCCAGTCGTCGTCGGTGCGCGGCGAGGTGAAGTAGGTGCGGACGGCGACGCCGAGCGGCCGGTCGTCGCGCTTCTGGATGCCGAGGGACACGGCGGTGCGGGTGGAGTTGCCGTCGGCGGCCAGGACGACGTCGGCACTGAAGTCGTGCGTCTGTCCCGTCTTCCGTCCAGACTCGTCAAGGAGCGCTGCGCGGACCCCGGTGACCCGGCCGTCGTCGTCCCGGAGGGCATCGGTGACGCTGTGCCGCTCGAGAATGGTGGCACCCGCGGCCTGGGCGTGCCGGGCCAGTTCCTCGTCAAAGCCAAGCCGGGTGCGGATCAGGCCGTACTGCGGGAAGTCGGACACCTCGGGCCAGGGCAGTTCGATGGTGCGGCCGCCGGCGATCAGGCGCAGGCCCTTGTTCCGCCGCCAGCCGTCGTTCTCAGGGTGCGGCAGGCCGAGCTTCTGGATCTCGAGGACGGCCCGGGGCGTGAGTCCGTCGCCGCAGACTTTCTCGCGCGGGAAGCTGGTTTTCTCCAGGACCGTGACATCGAGGCCGGCCTTGGCGAGGTAGTACGCGGCGGTGGACCCGGCAGGGCCGGCGCCGACAATCAGTACCTTCACAGGTCAGCGGACGATGTTGCGGCGCAGCTTGGCCACCGGGCCCTTGTGCGCGGCGATGGCGGCAGCGCCGCCGTTGGACGGCGAGGCGGGCTTGAAGGCGCGGTGGACTGCCACGATGCCGCCGGTCAGGTTGCGGTAGGTGACGTTCTCCCAGCCGGCCTCCTGCAGCCAGGCGGCCAGGTGGTCCTGGTCCGGCCAGGCACGGATGGACTCGGCCAGGTAGACGTAGGCGTCGGGGTTGGAGGCGACCTTGACCGCGATGGCCGGCAGGGCCCGCATCAGGTATTCGGTGTACATGGTGCGCCACAGCGGGACCACGGGCTGGGAGAACTCGGCGATGACCAGCCGGCCGCCCGGCTTGGTGACGCGCAGCATCTCCAGCAGCGCCTTCTTGGGCTCGTTCACGTTGCGGAGGCCGAAGGAGATGGTGGTGGCATCGAACGTGTTGTCAGCGAACGGCAGGTTGGTGGCGTCACCGGCAATGAAGTTGATGTCCGGGCGGCGGCGCTTTCCCACCTTGAGCATGCCCAGGGAGAAGTCGCAGGCCACCACGTCTATGCCGGCGTCGGCATATGGCTCGCTGGAGGTCCCCGTTCCGGCCGCGAGGTCCAGGACGCGCTGGCCCTTGGAGACTTCCATCGCGTCCACCACGATCTTCCGCCAGCGGCGGGTCTGCCCCATGGAGAGGACATCGTTGACGACGTCGTATTTCGGTGCGACGTCGTCAAACATCGTGGCTACTTCGTCCGGACGCTTATCCAAGGATGCTCGGTTCACCATGACATTGTCTCAAATGTTCCCGTGCGTGCTGACC
This sequence comes from Arthrobacter sp. SDR-2R, assembly GCF_057747955.1. NCBI lineage: Bacteria > Bacillati > Actinomycetota > Actinomycetes > Micrococcales > Micrococcaceae > Arthrobacter > Arthrobacter sp. SDR-2R. Next base: position 1,602,716 of record NZ_CM173231.1, on the reverse strand, counting down.
AGCCCTTTTTTGCCCACTCAAGCCTGCATCAGGGCGCCGGGGAGGCCACCGTGTACGCGGGAGTAGTGTTGTCTCATCATGACGAGCACGTTCCGCACCTTGACAGTCCCCCTCGATGGCAAAGCGTTCCCCGGGGGGCTGCCTTCGTTTCTGGTCAGGGACGATGTCCTGTGCTGGACCCGCAGGGAAGCCGGGCTGGCCGGGTTTGGCGAGATTGCCCGCTTCACTGCCACCGGGCCGGACCGGTTCCTGGAGGCGGACATCTGGTGGCGGCACCTGGTCCTCGAGGCTGAGGTCGCGGACTCCGTGGAGCTGCCCGGCACTGGCCCCGTCGCCTTCGGCTCCTTTGCCTTTTCCAAGACTTCCGCCCACGAGTCGCGGCTGATCGTGCCCGAGATCGTGGTGGGCGTGCGGGACAACCAGGCATGGCTCACGCAGTTGACGTTCGACGACGGCCAGCTCACCGAAGAGTCGGCCCTCGCCGCACTGGACCGCTGGCTCAGCGGTGCTCCCGCCGAAGACCCGGACGTTGAAGGCACGACGGCGGCAGCGGACTCCGCCGGGGACGCTTCCCTGGGCGGCGTGCCCGGCAAGGCCCGCGGCGCCGTCGTACGCCCCCTCCCCCTGGCGGCCGGCGCAACGCTGCACACCGGTTCCCTCAGTGAGGAAGCCTGGATGGAGGCCGTGGCCGCCGGTGTTGCCGAGATCCGCACGGGGGCACTGGAGAAACTGGTGCTGGCGCGGGACGTTGTGGCTACAATTCCTTCCGGCGTACATGCCGCGGACGTGCTGCGCGAACTTGCCGCACGGTACCGCGAATGCTGGACGTACGGCGTGGACGGGCTGGTGGGGGCCACGCCCGAGATGCTGATCCAGGTGGAGGGCCGCACCGCGCAGGCGCGCGTGCTGGCCGGCACCCTGGACCGCCGCGACGCGCACGGCGAGGACGGTCCGCCCATGGATTACGCTACGCGCGTGCTCGCCGGCTCCGAGAAGCAGCGGCATGAGCACGAGATTGCCATCCAGTCCCTGACCAGGCAGCTGGCGCCGTTCTCGGAGGCCATGAATGCGCATGATGAGCCCTTCATCCTGGAGTTGCCCAACGTGTGGCACCTGGCCTCGGACGTCAAGGCGGAACTCACCGAGGTGGAGGGCCACGTGCCCACCTGCCTGGCCCTGATCAACGCCCTGCATCCCACGGCAGCTGTCTGCGGAACCCCCACCCTGGTGGCGGGCGAACTGATCCGGAAGCTGGAACATCTTGACCGCGGCCCCTATGCCGGGCCGGTGGGCTGGCTGGATGCCGCCGGGAACGGCGAATGGGGCATCGCCCTGCGAGGTGCGGTCATCGAGTCGACCGACACCGTGAGGCTATATGCCGGCTGCGGCATCGTTGACGGCTCGCAGCCCAAAGCCGAGCTGGCCGAAACGTGGGCCAAGTTCCGGCCCATGCTGGAATCGCTGGGCATCAAGAGCTGATTCTTCCCCGGACTGGGTACGAAGTCTGGGATCACAGACTCTTCCCGCTCCTAAAGGCTTGCTTTTGCCCCCGCTACAGTTATCCAATAGTGAAACTTAGTTGCGTGTGACGTACCTCTCTTGTTGAGCGTTACACTATAAGCCGCGTTAGTACCTCATAGCCCCTGCAACAAAAGGTAAGAAATGCAGACTCCCCGTACCCTCCTGGGCACTTCCAAGCTGACCGCTGCCACCATGATCGCCATCAGCGCCCTGGCCCTCTCAGCATGCACGAACGCCTCGGAAACGGGTCCCTCCGGCGCGGCCACGTCCTCAGGCAAGGCCAGCGCGAGCTTTGATCCGTCCACGGTTAAGAAGGACGACGCCCTCGCTGCCATGGTCCCGGACACCATCAAGTCCAAGGGCACCATCATGGTAGGCTCCGACACCAGCTACGCACCGGCCGAATTCCTGGGTCCGGACGGCCAGACTCCCGTGGGCTACGACGTGGACATCGCCAAGGCCATCGGCGCCACGCTGGGCCTCAAGGTCCAGGTCCAGACTGCCGAATTCACCGGCATCCTTCCGGCCCTCGGCCCCAAGTACGATCTGGGCATCTCCTCGTTCACCATCAACCCGGAGCGACTGGGCGCCGTGAACATGGTCAGCTACTTCAACGCCGGCACCGCCTGGGCCGTGCAGAAGGGCAACCCCAAGAAGTTCTCCCTGGACGATGTCTGCGGCAAGTCCATCGGTGTGCAGACCGGGACCGTCCAGGAAGACCCGGATCTTTCGGACCGCAACAAGAAGTGCGTCGCGGACGGCAAGAAGCCCATTGACATCGTCACCCTGAAGAACCAGACGGATGTCACCACCCGACTGGTGAACGGCAGCATCGACGCCATGACCGCCGACTCCCCCATCATCGGCTACGCGCTGACCCAGACCAATGGACAGCTGGAAAAGCTGGGCGACGTCTATGACTCCGCTCCGCAGGGCATCGCCGTGGCCAAGGCTGACACCGCCTGGGCTGAGGTCATCCAGAAAGCCGTCACCAAGCTGATGGAGGACGGCTCCTACAAGAAGATCCTGGAGGGCTGGGGCAACTCTGAGGGCGCCATTACCAAGTCCGAGGTCAACCCGGCGGTCAAGTCTTGAGTTCTCGCGTTTCCGACGACAAGTCAGGCGTGCATATGGAACATCATCAACACCGGGACACACCGATACTGAACAAGTCAGTACCGGTGCGCCACCCCGGCCGGTGGATCAGCGCCGCCATCATTCTCCTCCTGGTCGCAGGCCTTCTTCAGAGCCTGTTCACCAACCCCAACTTCCGTTGGGACATTGTGGGCACCTACATCCTGGACGTGAAGGTTGTCCAGGGCGTGGGCTGGACCCTGCTGCTGACCGTGGCGTCGATGGTTCTGGCGATTGTCCTGGCCATCCTGCTGGCAGTCATGCGGCAGTCCGACAACCCCGTGTTCCGCTGGTCCAGCTGGGTCTGGGTGTGGTTCTTCCGCGGAACACCGGTCTACACGCAGTTGGTGTTCTGGGGCCTTGTTACGGTTCTCTACCCGGCCTTCACGCTGGGGATCCCGTTTGGTCCTGAACTGTTCAGCTATGCGCTCTCCGATCCCAGCAAAGGCCTGATCCCCGCGATCCTCGGCCTCGGCCTGAACGAGTCGGCCTACCTCGCGGAAATCTTCCGGGCCGGCCTCAAGTCCGTGGACAGGGGCCAGCAGGAAGCCGCGGAGGCGCTCGGCATGTCCAAGGGCAAGATCATGTGGCGGATCATCCTGCCGCAGGCCATGCGGATCATCGTGCCGCCCACAGGCAACGAAACGATCGGCATGCTGAAGACCACCTCGCTGGTCCTCGCCGTCCCGTTCACCCTGGACCTGACCTTCGCCACCAACGCCCTCGCCAACCGCATCTACCTGCCGATCCCGCTGCTGATCGTTGCCGCCTTCTGGTACCTCCTGGTCACCAGCATCCTGATGGTCGGCCAGCACTACCTTGAGGCCTACTACGGCAGGGGCGTGGACAACCAGGCCCCGGCAGCCGGCGTCAACCCGGCTGCTGCCAAAGCCTCCGGTGCGGGTGCTGACGCGCACCACTCAATGAAGACGGACTTCCCCGAGGAGAGTGCACGATGACGATCACAGCCGAAAAGCCGCTGGTCAAGATCGAAGGCCTGCACAAGTACTACGGGCACCACCATGTGCTCCGGGGCATCGACATGACCGTCAACCAGGGCGAAGTGTCAGTGGTGATCGGGCCCTCGGGTTCGGGCAAGTCCACCATGCTGCGCTGCGTGAACCTCCTGGAAACTATCAGTGCCGGGCGGATTTCCGTGGGCGGTCAGTTGATCGGCTACCGCGAGGTCAACGGCCGGCTCCACGACCTCAAGACCAAGGAAATCGCCGCCCAGCGCCGGGAAATCGGCATGGTGTTCCAGCGGTTCAACCTGTTCCCGCACAAGACCGCGCTCCAGAACGTCATGGAAGCACCGGTGCATGTGAAGGGCCAGTCGAAGGCTGTAGCGCAGAAGCGTGCCCTTGAGCTGCTGGACCGGGTGGGGCTGGGCGACCGCGCCGGCCACTACCCCTCCCAGCTCTCCGGCGGCCAGCAGCAGCGCGTCGCCATCGCCCGGGCCCTGGCCATGGAGCCGGAGCTCATGCTCTTTGATGAGCCCACCTCGGCCCTGGATCCGGAGCTGGTGGGCGACGTCCTGAACGTGATGAAGGACCTGGCCAAGTCCGGCATGACCATGATCGTGGTCACCCACGAGATCGGCTTCGCCCGCGAGGTGGGTGACACGCTGACGTTCATGGACGGCGGCGTGGTGGTGGAGTCGGGCGATCCCCGCGAGATCATCGCCAACCCGCAGCATGCGCGCACCAAGGAGTTCCTCAGCCGAGTGCTTTAGCTTGGTCCGCTTTCGAAGCCCAAATTCCCTGGCGCTGCCGTTATCTCGGTAGCGCCAGGGAATTTGTGCTTCCAGAGGGAATATGCGCGTCGAGGACGTGCGCACGCCCCCCAGGCGCTTACCGGCCGGCCAGCACGCCCTCAACTGCCGCGGCCACCGCTTCCTTGATGCGGGCGTGGAGCTGCCGCAGCTGCCGGCGGTCCGTCCGGACCTCCACGATGCTGCGCCCCTGCACAGGCCGGGCCAGCGCTTCGGCGAGTCCCGCCGTCGTACTTACCAGTGAATGTGCGACGCCGTACGCTGCGGCGAGTGCCGCGATGTCCACTGAGTGCGGGGTACCGAAGAGGCGCTCGACGACGTCCCCGTACCGGCCACCCTCCTCGACTCCCCCGTGCTCCAGCAGCCCGAAGATGGCGCCGCCGGAATCATTCAGGACCACGATCCGCAGGTCCGGCTGCTCCTCCCCCGCGCCGAGGAGGAGTCCGCCGGCCTCATGGAGGAAGGTCACGTCGCCCATGAGGGCGGTGGTCTCCTGCCGGCCGCCCAGGGCAATGCCGGTTGCTGTGGAAATGGTGCCGTCGATCCCGGCAAGGCCCCGGTTTGCGTAGACGGTGGCGGCCGGATCAGTGGCGGGCACTCCGGCCAGGTCCACGTCCCGGATGCCGTTGGAGGACCCCAGCAGCAGCTGGCCGCGGGCGTGCTTCCAGACCAGCGAGGCGACGGAGGGGCCGGTGGCGGCGGCCTCTGCGGAGACCACCTGGTCCAGGGCATGCTGGGCAGCCGAGCCGGCGAGGAGCCAGGTGTCCAGCCAGGCGGAGGTGCCCCGGCCGGCGAAATCGGCAAGGTCGGCCAGGTTCTCCAGCGGCAGCTCGGTGCGTCGGCCAGGCTCGTACCATGCGACCGGAACCGGCTGGTACAGAGCGGATTCAACATCGTCGCGGGCCAGCAGCGCGGCCACGGGACGGGACAGGGTGGGCCGGCCGAACAGCACCACGCGCTCAATCGGCTGCGCCGAGCTGGGTCCGAAATGCTCCAGCAGCAGCCGGTACGGGCCCACGGCGTTGGGTCCGAACCGGGAATTGGAGGACGGTTCGGCGAGCAGCGGCAGGTTGTGGGCGCGGGCGAACGCCTCGGCGACCGGCCCGGCGTCGTGCCCTGCCAGCACCACGGTGCGCCGCTCGGGCAGGCTGTCCGCTGCCGGGGGCAGGTTCATGACCAGGGGCTCGGTGCCCACCCGGTAGCGCGTCCGTTCCACCGCTTCCGGCAGACCTTCTTCGGGGGACGGGACCAGGGGGTCGCGGAACGCGAGGTTCAGCTGGACAGGGCCCGGCGGCAGGTCCGGGAAGGCGCCGGCTGCCGCGGAAAGCCCGGTTTGAATGGCCCGCTCCGGACTGGTTCCGGCGGGTATGTCGGCCGCGAACCGGACCTGGTCACCGAACAGGTCCGGCTGCACGGTGGTCTGGTTGGCGCCGGTTCCGCGCAACTCCTCCGGCCGGTCCGCGGACAGGACGATGAGCGGGACGGCAGCATGGTTGGCCTCCATCACCGCCGGCATCAGGTTTCCGACGGCGGTCCCGGACGTGGTGAGCACGGCTGCGGGCGAACCGGTGGACAGGGCCAGGCCCAGGGCCGTGAACCCGGCGGACCGTTCGTCGATCCGGACCAGCAGGTCCACCCGGCCGGCCGCGGAGGCCTCGGCCAGGGCGTACGCCATGGGGGCCGACCGGGAACCAGGCGACACCACCACGTGCCGCACACCGCCGTCGAGCAGGACGTCGACGGCGATCCGCGCCGCAGCCAGGGCGCTCAACTGGGCTTCCGGGTCATCCCGGTCGGGGAATCCAGGGGTGGCCTCCGGGGCAGGTTCGTTCGGCAAAGTCACCCAACCAGTCTGCCACCCCGCGACGCCCGCTCATGTATGGCAAACAATCTCCCAACCCCCGCTCACCTTTGGTCGCCCAAAACCAAACGCCCGCTCACCTCCGGGCCCCATTAGGAGTCAAAGGTGAGCGGGCGTTTCCAGAAAACCCGTCAAAGGTGAGCGGGCGTTTCCAGTCTTAAGGAAGACTAGCCGCGGAACACCTGGACCACCGCGGGACGGGGCGCGCGCACCTGGCCGGGTGCCGGCGTCGTGCCTGCCGGGACGTAGTCCGGGAAGTAGGAGTGCGGCGCCTCGAAGGTGCCTTCCTCGCCCGGGTGCTGCACGGAGACGAACACCATGCGCTCGTCGTCGTGGATGACCGGGCCGCAGGTCTCGGCGTCGCGGGGAACGGAGAGGAACTGCTCCACCTTGCCGCGCTCGGCGCCGTCCAGGGTGACCTTGAAGAGGCCGTCGTTGTAGCCGATGCCGGACGGCGCGCCGTCGGTGGAGATCCAGAGGTTGCCCACGGAGTCGAAGGCCACGTTGTCCGGGCAGGAGATGGGCGAGACCTTGTCCGCCGGGTAGCCGGAGAAGTAGGTGGCATCGCCCTGCGCCGCGTCGCCGCAGACCATCAGGAGGGTCCAGTTGAACTTCGTGGAGGTCTGGTCGCCGGTTTCGGTGATTTCCACGATGTGCCCGTCGCGGTTCTGGGTGCGCGGGTTGACTTCGGTGGCGCCCTCCTTGGTGCCGGTGCCGCGGTCCGAGTTGTTGGTGCAGACCACGTAGACCTTGCCGGTGTGCAGGCTGGGCTGGACGTCCTCGCACCGGTCCATCTTGGTGGGTCCCACCTTGTCCGCTGCCAGGCGGGTGTAGACCAGGACTTCTTCGACGGACATGCCGGGCACGGCTGACTTGCCGCCGACCACCAGGGGCAGCCAATCTCCGGTGCCGTCGAACGCGCCGTCGGAGGGGAGCGCCCCGGTTCCGGTGATTTCTGCCGCGGGAGAGTTGCCGGTGAACTTGGCAACGTAGAGGTCACCCTGGGACAGCAGGTCCATGTTGTGCCTGCGGTCGCCCTCACGGTACTTCTCCGCGGAGACGAACTTGTAGAGGTAGTCGAACTTTTCGTCGTCGCCCATGTAGGCCACCACGTGACCGGATTCGGCCACGATCACGTTGGCACCCTCGTGCTTGAAGCGGCCCATCGCGGAGCGCTTCTTGGGCGTTGAGGTGGGGTCGAAGGGGTCGACTTCCACGATCCAGCCGAAGCGGTTGGTTTCGTTTTCGTAGCCGGCGTTGCGGGTGTCGAAGCGGGGATCGTCCAGCTCCCACTTGCGGGCGGTGGGCTTGGCGGTGAGGCCGTAGCGCTTGTCGCTGGCGGAGGTGCCGCCGGCCACGAAGTAGCCGTTGAAGTTTTCCTCGCCGGAGAGGATGGTGCCCCAGGGGGTGGTGCCGCCGGAGCAGTTGCCGAACGTGCCTTTGATGGCGCGGCCGGAGGGATCGGCGACGGTTTTGACGAGGGCCGAGCCGGCGACGGGGCCGGTCAGTTCGTAGGTGGTATCGGAGAGGTAGCGGCGGTTCAGCGGGGCGCCCTTGACGTAGCTCCACGGCTTGGTGGTGTTCTTGCGCTCGAGTTCCACCACGGCCAGGCCGTGCGCTGCGCGGCCGATGGCACGGGTTTCGGCGGCGTCGTAGCCGGCCGGGACCATGATGTTCTCGTTGGTGTATTCGTGGTTGGTGAACAGTACCGCGCGGCGGCCCTTGCTGCCCGGGATTTCCACGATGTCCGTGTAGTCGTTGTTGTAGCCGAACTGGCGGGCCTGGGCTGCGGCAGTCTGGTTGTTGAGGTCGAAGTCCGGCGAGTCAGCGAACAGCGGGTCGCCCCAGCGGATGATCGGCTGCCAGGTGAAACCTTCCGGGACGGTGAAGGCGTCGACGGCTTTGTCCACGGGCTTGATGGCGTTGAACTGCAGCTTGGAGTTGCCGAAGCCTTCCTTGGCGGCCTTGGACAGGCCCGCAGCGGAGGCGGGTTCGGCGGAGCTCACCGCGGAACCGAGGACGACGGCGAGTGCACCGGCGGCTCCCATGCCCAGGGCGGCGCGGCGGGACAGGGTGGCGGAGGCGATGTCGCGGAAGTAGCTGTTGGAGCTGGTGTTGCAGACGTCACCGGCGCAGGCGTTGTCGCACTTGAGCGCGCAGGTGACGGGGCTGCGCTTGCCCTTGGTATGGCCGAGCATGGGCAGCAGGGTGAACTTGCGGGCAGTTTCAGACATGGGAACCTTCCAAGAATTCTCGCTGGGGTGCCCGATCACCCTTCCAGCCGGTTCCTACAGGAAGCCATCAATTGGATGAAGTTATGGTGAACCGCCCGTGACCTGCAGGAACGTTTCATCCGTCAATGCAGGTGGTACCGCCCGTTCCGTGGGTTGGCTGAACATGCCGCGGCTGCTTCCCGCTGGCGGTGGGCGGACTTAAAATTGGAGTGCTGGGCGGACGGCGCCATCAGAGGTTTGGCCGGACACGGCGCTGCAGGCGGCCCAAACACGTCACCCTGTCCAGAGCGGATGCCCCGGCATGAGCACGAACAGACCTGCCTGGCGGCGGGCGGTCTTCGCCGCCGTCCTCGCCGTGACCGGCTGCACCTACACCCCGGACGAGCCCGTCCCCTCCCCAAGCTCCCCCAACCCCTTCGGTTCCCTTGAGAACCAGGTGAAGCTGTTCATGAACGACGGCGCGGTGGCCACCGTCGTGCAGGTCAAATGGCCGGAAGGTGAGTGGTCCAAGGCCTTTGGCATGCGCGACCTTGAAACGAGGACCCCGGCACAGGCCACCGACCGTGTGCAGATCGCCAGCGTCACCAAAACGATGACGGCCGTGGCAGTACTCAAACTCGTCGACGACCACCTCATCGGCCTGGACGACCCCGTAAACGATGTCATCCCCGGCTTCACAGCACTCAAGCCTCCGGGCCCCATCACGGTGAGACAGCTGCTCAGCCACACGTCTGGCATGCCGGAGGCCAACGATGCGTTGCCGCGCGACGTCGACTTCCGCCCAAGTGTTTCCCGGACGATGACGATGGAGCGGGGTTTGCAGCTGGCCGGCACCCTCCCGTGGGATGGGTCCAGCGTCGGCTCCTTTAGGTACTCGAACACGAACTACCTCGCACTCGGCCTGCTTATCCAGGAACTGCGGCATAAGCCCTTCACCAGCGTCATGCGTGAGGAGATCTTTGGTCCGCTTGGTTTGAAGAGCACCACCCTGGACCACCTCGACCCGCTCGAATCCGGGCTTCTCCACGGCTATGTGACCCTCCGGGGTGAGCGGATCGATACCACTGACAACATCTTCAGTGCCGGTTCGCCGGCCGTGGGCGCCGTTTCGACAGTGGAGGACATGAACCACTTCATGGCGGCCCTTTTCCAGGGCCGGGCAATCTCCGCCGCGTCGTTGGGCGCGATGACGGCGAAGACCGTCTTCTCGCCGTACGGGCTGGGCCTCTGGGAACACGCAGATGGCTGCTCGCCCCAGCCGCGCTACGCGGGCAGGGGGCTCTTCTGGGACTATCAGACTGTGGCGGTCAGCAGCAGCGACGGGCGCTACCAGGCCGCGATGACCGTCACCACCCCGCCGCTTCCGACAGAGCTGGAGGATGAGTCCACCCAGAACATGCGCGAACTCCTGGTCGGCCAAATCGAGTCAACCCTTAACGAGGCCCTTGACCGGCTGTGCGCGCCGGCAAAATGAGGAAACACCACTCCCCGATTGGTGGCCGTCTTCCTCAACCCACGGGATGCCCGTGCGAGCAGTGGTCCTCCCCCGGCAGGATCTCATGCCCCTGGATGCAGGTCCGTTGCGGGGCAAGGGGCCGGTCATGGCTGCTGAGGAAGATACTGCTGGAGGCACGCTCGATGCCCTCGTCCTCCCGCCTCAGCCATTCCGCCAGGTGCAGCCGGTGATGCTCCCCGGAGTTTTCCCGCTTTTTCGATTCATCCGCCTGATGCCTGAAAGGTATCTTCACCATGGCACTTGTGACCTTAAATAACGTCCCTGTTCGGTGCAGGGAGGAACCGGTGGAACCATGATAGGAGCCACGCAACCCTCCGGCAATCACCCGCAGGACGCCACCCTGCAGCGACATCCAATGCCGGCTAGCTGCCGTTTGGGGCGTGAAAACGGCAGCTACTCAGCAGTCGCTCGGGTGAGGAGGGCGTGCACGCGGCGGAGCCGTGCCAGCCACCAGTCGCGGCGTTCCGCAGGAGCCGCAAACCGCTCAAGCAGCCCGGCGTCGGCGGCAACGTCGCGCAGGCGGATGGCGCCGTCGTCGGCCACTAGGGGGTCCGTGGTGATGTCCGAGTCAAACAGCGACACCGTTCCCAGGCCGCAGGCGTAGGGCAGCTCGGGCAGGGCGGCGGCGAGGGCAAGGCCCGCGCGGATGCCGATGGAGGTGTCCAGCGCGGAGCTGACGACGGCGGGGAGTCCGGCCTGTGCCACGATGTCCAGGGCGCGCCGCACTCCCCCAAGCGGTGCCACCTTGACCACGATCAGGTCCGCCGCGCCCGCCCGGGCCACCCGGAGCGGATCGGTTTCCTTGCGGACGCTTTCGTCGGCCGCGATCAACACCGGCGTCCCGGCGTCCCGAAGCCGGGACCGGACCTCGGCAAGGCCCTCGATGGAAGGCACCGGCTGCTCTGCGTATTCCAGCCCAACAGGCGCCAGCCGGGTCAACGCCTCCACGGCGCCGGGCACGTCCCAGCCGCCGTTGGCGTCCACGCGGATGGCCGCGTCCGGCAAAGCGGCGCGCACAGCACGGACCCGGGCGACGTCGTCGTCAAGCGACTGGCCCTGCTCCGCCACCTTGACCTTGACGGCGTCCACGCGGCCGAACCGGGCCAGAACGTCCGGCACCCGGTCCGCGGAGACAGCCGGCACGGTGGCGTTCACCGGGATGCTGTCCCGCAGCGGGGCCGGGAACCCCTGCCAGCCCGCCTCGATGGCGGCGGCCAGCCAGTGCGATGCCTCGGCGTCGCCATACTCGGGAAAGGGGCAGAACTCGCCCCAGCCCGCCGGCCCGCGGAGCAGGAGGGACTCGCGTTCCATGATTCCCCGGAACTTCACGCGCATGGGCAGGCTGACCACATGCGCGCTGGCCAGGAGTTCGTCAAGCATGCCGTTTACTGTAGCCGCACCTCACTGCGAATTTTGCGCGTCGAGGAGGCGCAGGGCCAGCGAAGGAAAGTCAGATCCACTTGTTGTGCTTGAACGCCAGGTAAAGGGCCAGCCCCATGGCCGCCATCACACCCAGCGCATAGGGGTAGCCATAGGTCCACGCCAGTTCGGGCATGTTGACGAAGTTCATGCCGTAGATGGACGCCACCAGCGTGGGGGCGAACAGGATGGCAGCCCAGGAGGAGATGCGCTTGACCTGCTCGTTCTGCTCAAAGCTGGACTCTGTCATCCGCTGCATTTCATCGTTTTGCCGCTGGGCCACGAGGGCGGCGTTGACGGCGAGCGCGTTCTGGAGCAGGGCCCGGAAGGATGCCACGCGTTCATTGATCCTGAGGACGTGGTCCAGGACATCGCGGTAGTGGTCCCGAAGCTCGGTTGACTGTTCGCGGTCCGGGGCTCCGGCGATCAGGGCCTGCAGTATCCCCGCCAGCGGACTCGTGGCCCGCTGGAAGGTGATGACCTGCCGGGACAGTTCATAGATGCGGCGGGATACGTCCGGATCCGCACCGAACAGGTCATCCTCAATTTCGTCGATGTCGTTTTCCAGGCCCGCCACCACCGGCTCGTATTCGTCCACCACCTGGTCCAGGATCCCGTAGAGCACCGCGTCCGGTCCCAGGGCCAGGAATTCCGGCATCGACTCCATCCGGCGGCGGACCTTGGCCAAATCCGGGGACTCGGCGTGCCGGACGGTGACCACGTACTCGTCGCCGGCGAAGACGTGGATCTCGCCGAAGTCCACCCTTTCTTCGTCGTCACGGTACCGGGCTGGCCTCAGCACCAAAAACAGGCACTCGCCGTAGTGCTCCAGCTTGGCCCGCTGGTGGCCGGCAAGTGCGTCCTCGATGGCCAGCGCGTTGAGGTCGAATTCCTCGCCGACGGACTGCAGTTCCTCTGCGTCAGGCCGGTACAGCCCTATCCACGCCATCCCCTCCCGCTGGCGGAGCAGGAAGTAGGTCTCGTCAAGGTCTTCCGGGTCCTCGGTGCGCAGCCCGTTCACGTACACGGCGTTGTCGATGATGGTCACGGCGTGGCCTCCCTGGCCCGTTCGCGCTCCCAGTCGTCCAGCAGGGCCGGCATCCGCGCATTGAGGAACCGGTAGAACCGGGCCATGTCCGCCACCCGGGCCCGGGCCGCTGATCCCTCCGGGAGGGTTTCCGCCGTGGCGTCGGTCAGGGCCGCCAGCTTTTCGTAGATGGGGCTGTTCCGCATGGACACCACGTACCACTCGTCCTCATGCAGGGCGTAGAGGTCGCGGCGGCTGCCGGGCTGGGAGACGCGATGGACGAAGCCCACCGTCTGCAGGTACCGCACAGCCCCGGAGACCGCCGCGGCGCTGGCCCCCAGCCGCTCCGAAAGTTCCGCAGCCGTGAGGCTCCCCTGCTCGGAGGACACCAGTGCCAGCAGGGTCCGTGCCGGCATCTTGGGGAAACCGGCGGCGGCGAAGGCAGCGGCAGTTATTTCGGCAGCGGCGGCGGTGGAAGCCGCGGCGGCCAGCGTGTCCCGGGCAGCCGCCACCTCAGCTCGGGTGCTCATGCCGACCCCACTTCCCGCCGCCGCATGCCCGCAATGGCCAGCGCGGCGGCAGCCGCGGCGATGGCCAGCATCCACCATGCGCCGCTCCAGTCCGTGGCGTCCCCGTGCGGTACCGGTGTGTGGGTGAACGGGGACAGGTCGCGCAGGCTTTGGTCCAGCCCCAGCATGCCCCCGAAGATTCCCAGCATCACGCCCAGGGCCAGCAACGCCCAGCTGGTGGCGGTGGTCCCGGCAGGCCACAGGACGAACACCAGCGCCGGAACGGCAAGGTAGATCCACGCTGCGGGCAGCTGGGCCAGCGCGGTTTCCCACAGCGCATCGGCCGGCATTGAGGTATCCCCGGAACCGGTGAGCGTGGCCCACGCCCCCACCCCGGCCAGGCCCACCACCAGCACCACGGCCCCCGCGCCCAGCAGCAGGTAGCCGGCCAGCCACTGGACGCGGCCCACCGGTGCGGCCAGCAAGAGTTCGGCGGATCCGGCGGCTTCCTCCTGCCGCTGCCTGATCACCGCCTGGAGGGCGCACGCCGCCGCCAGGACCCCGGCCATCGAGAAGAGTACCGACACCATGAGCTGGGTCAGTGATGTGCCCTGCGACTGGAGCATGGCCCGCATCACGGCAGTGATGTTGGTGTCAGGGGTGTCGACGGCGGCAATCGCCTTTCCCAGCGACCCCGCCAGCAGCCCGAGGGCCAGGCCGCTGAACCCCCAGCCGATGATTGACCCGGACTGCAGCCGCAGCGCCAGGGCCACGGGGCTTCGAAGCGCCGGCCGGGCGGCGGCGCGTCCCGGCCTGGCACCCCAGACGCTGGCCCCGCTGTCCCGCGTGCGGAGGATGAGCCAGGCGGCCGTGAGGCAGCCGACTGCAAGCCCCACCGGCAGCAGCAGCGGCCAGGCACGGTTTCCAGAGAACGCGAACGTCTGCTGGCCCCAGCCGATGGGCGAGAACCAGCTGGCTGCCCCTTCAGTCATAGTGGTCCCGTCGGCGCCGGGCGTTCCGGTGGCGTCCCCGATCCCACGCAGGACATAGGCCAGGACAACCAGCGCGGCCGAGACCCCGTTCGCACCGCGCGAAGTCCCCATGAACTGGGCCACCAGCAGTCCCACGCCCAGGAAGGCGAGGCCGGCGGCGCCCGTTGCGGCTCCGGCGGTCAGGGCACCCTGCGCGTCCAGCCCCTGGGCGGCGAATCCGCCAAACACCGCGAGCGCCACCAGGATGTTGGCTGTGACGCCGTGCAGCAGGGTGGCGGTATTGGGCAGCAGGCGGCCGGCAGGCGTGGCGGCCACCAGTTCCGCCGTCCCCGTCTCCTCGTCCGCCCGGGTGTGGCGTACCGCCAGGAAGGTGCTCATCAGGCCTGCCAGCAGGGCAAGGAACGCGTAGATCAGGAAGAACGTGAAGGCCCCCTGGTCGGCGCCACGGGGCAGGCCGCGCAGCATCAGGATGGCGGGCGTGGCGATGGCCACCTGCAGGATTTCCGTGCGGCTGGCCACGTTGCCGTAGGTCTGGGTCACTGCGGCGGCTGCGAACCAGGCAAACGCCCCGACGGCCGCCACCCAGCTCACCAGCTGCCAGCGGTCCCGGCGCAGCCGCTGGCCCCAAAGGACCAGGAGGACGGCCATGTCAGCCCCGCCCCCTCGCGCCGAGCAGGTGGCGCCGGGAGCCATGTCCGCCGTCGGGCGCATCAGCCTGTGGCCCTGCGGTACCGGCGCTGTCGCCGTAGTGGCGCAGGAACAGTTCCTCCAGGGACGGCGGAACAATCGTCAGGCCCTGAACGCCCAAGGCGCCCAGGGCAGGAAGCACCTCCGCGATCCGGTCGGTGTCGGCGCTGAACCGGATCCGCCCGGCGTCGACCGTCAGGTCATGCACAGCCCCCAGGCGGGCCAGGGCCTCGGGGTCCAAACCGTCAGCGGCGAACGACACCTCCGACCTGGTGAGGTGCCGCAGGGAGTCCAGCGTCCCGCCGTCGACAATCCTGCCCGCGCGGATGATGCTCACCCGGTGGCACAGCACCTCCACCTCGGAGAGGATGTGGCTGGAGAGGAGCACGGTGGCTCCGCGGTCGACGGCGGTGAGCAGCTCCCTGCGGAAGACCTCCTCCATGAGCGGGTCAAGGCCGCTGGTGGGTTCGTCGAGCAGGTACACCTCGGCTTCGGTGGCGAGGGCCGCGATCAGGGCCACTTTTTGCCGGTTGCCTTTTGAGTAGGCGCGTCCCTTCTTGGCGGGATCGAAGTCGAAGACCTGGCACAGCCGGGCTTTTCGACGCCTGTACGCACCGCCGTCGGCGGTGCCGCCGCGCAGCCGGGACAGCAGGTCGATGGTTTCCCCGCCGGAGAGGTTGGGCCAGAGCCGGACGTCGCCGGGAACGTAGGCCAGCCGGCGGTGCAGCTCCACCGCCTGGGTCCAGGGCTCGAAACCCAGGACGGACGCGGAGCCGGACGTGGGCCTGGCCAGCCCCAGCAGGATGCGCAGGGTGGTGGATTTCCCGGCGCCGTTGGGGCCCAGGAAACCGTGGATCTCACCGCGCTGGACTTCCAGGTCGAGGCCGTCAAGGGCCTTGACGTGCCCAAAGTGCTTGTGCAGGTTCGCTGTGTGGACAACGGTGTTCATGGTTCAAGTCTTCGAAGTTTTCACAAATTTATGAAGGTACTAAAGTCCCCACTATGAGCACCGGCCACCCCCAGTCCAGCGGCAAGGCCGCCAGCTCGTCCTCGGCACCGCTGTATGCGGCGGGTTTCGTCACCGCTTTCGGTGCCCACAGCATCGCGGCCGGGCTGGGCGCCCAGAGCGGAAACATCGGGCTGACCCTGCTGAACCTGGGCATCCTGCTGGCCCTCTACGACGTTGCCGAGGTCTTCCTGAAGCCCGTCTTCGGTGCGCTCAGCGACCGGATCGGCGCCAAACCCGTCGTCGTCGGCGGCCTCTTCGCTTTTGCCGCCCTGTCCTTGATCGGCCTTGGCGCAGCTGACCCGCTGATCCTTGCCCTGGCCAGGCTGGGACAGGGCGCGGCGGCGTCGGCCTTCTCGCCGGCGTCGTCCGCCATGGTGGCAAGGATGGCCCGCGGCGGGAAGGCCGGCACCTACTTTGGCCGGTACGGGTCCTGGAAAAGCCTGGGATACATCATCGGCCCACCGCTGGGCGCGGGGCTGATCCTGGCCGGCGGTTTCCCGCTGCTGTTCGGCACGCTGTCCGCGCTGGCTGCGGTGACCGCGGTGTGGGTGCTGCTGTCCGTGCCGCATCTGGCGCCGCTGCCGCGGAAGCGGTACACGGTGCTGGACCTGGCGCGGCAGGTGGGCGAGCGCCGGTTTCTGGTCCCCACGCTGGTGCTGGCTGCCTCAACGGGTGCGTTGGGTGCCGCCGTCGGCTTCCTTCCGGCGCTGGCCACCCGGCACGGCCTGGACACCTTCGCCGGGACGGCGGCGGTGAGCGTGGTGGCGCTGGGCTCGGTGCTGACCCAGCCGTGGATCGGGCGGCTGCGGGACCGGCACGCCGTCACGGACAACAGGGGCACGACGACGGGCCTGCTGCTGATTGCCGCGGGCGTCGGCGTGGTGGCGGCCGCCCCGGGAGTGGTCACCATCTTCGTTGCCGCGGCGTTCATCGGGGTTGGGATCGGCGCGGTGACCCCCCTCGGTTTCGCCCACCTGGCGGACACCACGCCCCCCGAACGGATGGGCAGGACCATGGGCTCGGCGGAACTGGGACGCGAACTGGGCGACGCCGGCGGGCCGCTGCTGGTGGGCGGCATCGCCACGGCCACGGCGCTTCCGTTCGGGCTGGGTGTGCTGGCGCTGCTAGTGGCCGCGGCGAGCATCCCCCGGCTGGACCCGGTCCAACCCACCCACCGCGGCCCAATCAACCCCCCGCGGCCCAACTAGCTCGCAGTAACTGTCGTTTTGAGCCCTGAAAACGACAGTTAGTGCGAGCCAGTTTCAACGCTTGAGAGGTCTTCCAGCTTTCTGTGTCACCCTTAACCGCGATGACTTCTTCACGGCAACTACCCACCAGGACCCCGGCCCGGCCTGCCCCGGGCTCGGCGTTCCTGTTCGTGCTGTCCACCCTGGCGTGCATTGCCGGGCTGGTTGCCACCTACTACTTCTTCGTCCAGACCACCACCGGACAGTTCATTGACGAGTCCGCGCTGGTGGAGGCCGTGGAGATCCACGGCCCCGCCGGCAAGGCCGCCACCCGGTTCCTGGACCTGCTGCCCACCATCTCGCTGGTGATGGCCGCCGTCGTGGTCCTTTTTGTGACGGTGATCCGGCGGCACTGGACGGAGGCAGGGATCGCCGTGGCCGCGTGCATCGGCGCCAACGTGGCAACCCAGGTACTGAAGGACCTCCTGCCGCCGCGCCCGGACAAAGGCGTGTTGACGCTGGAGCTGAATTCGCTGCCGTCCGGGCACACCACCCTGGCCGCGTCCGCGGCGGCTGCGGTGTTTTTGATGGCGTCGCCGCGCTGGCGCCCCATGGCCGGCTTCATTGGCGGCACCTTTGCCATCGCCTCGGGGGTGTCCACGCTGATCAACCAATGGCACCGGCCCGCCGACGTGGTGGCAGCGTTCCTGCTGGTGGGGGCGTTCATGATCCCTGCCGGCTGGCTGATCCTCCGCCGTGGTTCATGGAACGAATGGGACGGGTTCGGCGAGCATGTGGGATCCGCCCGGATCTGGCTTACGCTGCCGGTGCTGATCGGCTTGGCCTCGGCCGTGGTGGCGGTGTACTCGTTGATCCGGATTGCGCCCAGTCCATGGCAGGAGGCCAGCACCACCAACTACTTCTGGGCGGGCATCTCCCTGATTGTGATCGCGGGATACCTGGCCACCGTTGCCACCACCTCCCTGTTCGCCTACGCGGCACGACGGCGGGACGCGCCCAGTAGCACGGAGCGGCCGCCGGCAGCGGGGTTTTGAGCAAATCTTGAGGAATTGATACCCCCTGGCTTGAGCCATGCCCGGGATAGTTGCAGGTGCCCGGGCGGCGTCTTGAAGTGGGCGCCGCCCGGTACCCCCACTGCTCTCCCGCTTGCAGCCTCTCCGGCGGAGGTCTCAGGGATCGAGCCGCTTGCGCAGGAGGCAGAACTCGTTGCCTTCCGGGTCCTGCAGCACGTGCCACTGCTCGTCGCCGGTCTGCCCCACGTCGGCCGGCCGTGCGCCGAGGGCCAGCAGGCGTTCCAGCTCCGCGTCCTGGTCCCGGTCCACCGGGTTGACGTCGATATGCAGCGGAAGCCTCCCCACCCGCGGATTGCTGCTGCTGGGGCTCAGGAAGATGGTGGGCTGCAGACCGCCAAAGCCGGCATCGGGCGGTCCGATCTCAATCGCACCATCCTCCCGGTCGATCTCCACATAACCCAGGACCCCGCTCCAGAACCGCGCAAGCAGTTCCGGGTCGGCACAGTTCAGGACCAGTTCGCTGATACGGCATGACATGGTGCCAGTGTACGGACGGGCCGCGGCTGCATGCGGGCGGACACGGACAGGAAGGCACGACGGCGGCACGCACCTCGCGCGGGAACTCACCTCCGACGCGCATCGCCTTTCCCGACGCGCAGGGTTGTTCTCGACGCGCGTAGTTGTTCTCGACGCGCGTAGTTGTTCTCGACGCGGATATTCCCCTCCGCGGCCCAAATATCCGGGGCGCAAAGGCAACTGCGGGTCGAAAGTGAACATGCGCGTCGTGACAAGGGCGGGCTGAACCACAGCTGGACGGGCAACCCAGCCCGGCGGGAGGCGGCGCCGCTGCGTGGGGGGTGTTAGCAGCGGCGCCTTCTTCCGTCGGGCTGGCGGTGGACCGGCGCCTAGAAGGTCGTGGACAAGCAGGTGACTTTGTTGCTGTTGTTTCCTTGTTCCAGTGACACGGTGGCTGACGCGGTGGTCTGCACCTGGTTCGCGTATGTCGCTGTGACACGGATGGTGAGTGGGGTGGTGGTCCTGTTGGCCAGCACGATCTGCGAGTTGATGGTCAGGGTGATGGTGCTGGTTGTTCCCAGGCTTACGGACTCGTTGTAGGAGGGCCCATACGTGCCGTTCGGCTGGAGTGCGGCGTAGGTAAGTGTCGTTGGCGCCGTCGTCCCCACCGCTGACAAGGTTGCGGTTTGCCGCGGGTTGTCATTGGTGCAGGTGAATCCCGAGAACTGGTTCGGCCACGCGCCGGAGGCAGTGACGGTCATGGTGGCCGTGGCGCTCTGCTGCCAGAGGGCCGAGGCCGAGGCGCCGCCTATGCCCAGCAGCACCGTGAGGATGAAGGCCCCGACGGCGAGGCCCGCACCGGGAGCATTCCGGATCCGTGCCATCTACTGCGCCCCGGCGGCCGCGTTGTCCCGGGAACGGGTCTTGCGGACCGACCTGTACACGGTGATGGCTCCGTAGCCGATGAGTGCCACGGCAGCGATGACTGTCCAGGTCCCACGGTCGGAATTCCCCAGGAAGTTGGCCACGAAACCCACGTACGGGACTGCGTAGAACAGCTTGCCCTTGACCTGGATGGCGCGGACGGGGTTCTCATCGTTGGCGCCGTTGTTGTCGCCCTTGGTGATCAGTGTCTTCTCGCCCTGCTGGGTGGACCCGAACCCCACGATCCGGTGCGTCTCCACATCGGGCCGGCCTGAGTAGAGCTGGAAAGTGATGACGTCACCATATTTCAGCTCATCAAACGGGGCAGGTTTCATCACCATGAACGTGCCCGGCGGGTACTTCTGCGCCATGGATTTGGTCAGCACCGTGTAGGTCTGCGAACCCGTCGCCACCGGAACCACGATGAGGACCAGGGCGGCGAACAGTGACACCAGCATGGCTGCCATGCTCAGGAAACGTCCGACGACGGCCCAGGCGGCAGTGCGCCTTCGTCCACGCTGCCGGGTGGTTGCCGGAGTCCCGCTCCGCGGTTCTGTCGGGTCGGCTTCGCCGCCCAGGAGGCGTTCGGTCAGGTCAGCAGCCACTGGGCACCCCGCAGAGCTGACGTGCGGTGAGTTGGAGCGAGATGTTCACTGCCTGTCCTTTCACTGTGGAGGGGGCGCTGGTGCTCAGGCTCACCTGGAAACAGAAGACGGTGGAACCGCCTTTGGCAACCGTGGGCGAGACAAGCCCTGCGGTACTGATTGACCCGAAGCCTGTGGCGGTGCTGCATTCCGCGGAGGAAGCCGCAGTTTTGGCGTTGACGCTGACGTAACTGGCGAGGGTTCCGCCGCTGACGTTTGCGATGGTGGGCTGGCCTGCCGTGATCGCCGTGTTGAACTGGCCGCCGGCATTGGTGTTGTTGGTGACCACCACTCCGCCGTAGACCGAGGTGCCCGGGCCCAGTGTCCCTGCGGGAGAAAGGGTCAAGGTGGCAGCCGAACCGTCAGCAAGGGTCATTGTGGTTGTTTGTCCCGTGTTGACCGCCGTCAGCGCCGTATCGAACGACGCCGACGTGATGGTCCCAGGGGAGGCTGATGCCGCCGCGCTCCACAACGCGTAGGTTCCCTGAACGGTGAACAGTCCCAGGACCACTGCAACGGCGGTCAGCGCTGCCGCCTGCAGCCTGCGCTTGGTGCGCATGGTTCCTCCTGGTCCTGATTCCTGGCTTCGGTCAATCCAGGCGGGTGACCTTGAGGCCACCCGCCTGCGCAAGGCTAGGAAAGACCGTCGTTAGCGGAGTTCACCTGGGTCAGGGTGTAGCTCACGTTTCCGAGGTTGTAGTTCTTGGTGACATCACTGCGGCCGGTCGTGGCGCCTTTGAATTCGAAAACGGTTGTTGCCGTGACCGTCTGGGTGGTACTTCCGGTAACGGGCTTCAAGACAGTGCTGGACGTTACATCGCCCGCGCTGTTGGTGAGTTTGAGCGGTGAAACGATGACGTTGTCGGTGGTGAAAGTGCTGGTGGGAACATCGGCGAGAACAACGTTGGCGGCCATCTTGTTGCCGACCAGGGTTACGGTCAGATCCTGGGTGAAGGTGAGCTTGTCACCCGGGACCACTTTGTAAGTGCTGATGTCAATGGTGGCACCGTTGCGGTCCGTCCATACGCCGGCGCCAGCCTTAACATTGAGGTCACCGGCCACGATGATGCCGGGAGTCGCGGCATCTGCCGCGTTCCAGTTGGCCAGGGTTCCCCCGCCGCCCAGCAACAGTGCTGCGCCAACGGCGATGGCTGCGGTTCCCTTGATCAGAGTGCTGTTCTTCATGATGTCCCCTCAGACTTTTTTGGTGTGTGCGTTTTGTCTAGCTGGGGACAACATTGCCGTGCCAAGCTCAGGAAGTGAGGGGGTAAAACGTCAACGAAAGCTCAAGTTATTTGAAATTTCAACCCGCCCCTGACCTGCACTTCTATCGGAATGCAGCTTATTTCTGCTCCAGCAATAGCCGGCACCAGGCATCGGTCAGCCAGTCTGCGAACCGTTCCGGACTCCACCCGCGCTGGTCCACCAGCAGCACCCAGTATTCGGGCCCGTTCATGCTCCATACGGCGTCGGCAAGCTCTTCGGCAGGCCGGTCCGTCCGCAGTTCCCCGGTGGAGGCAAGGTCCTCAACGAACTTCAGCATGTTGGCCGCGCGCCGGTTGGAGATTTCCTGCCACAGTGCTGCGCAGTCGGGATCCGTGCCGGCGGCATCGCGCAACGCCACGTATACCGGAGCCAGGCGCGGCTGGATGCGGGCCAGAGCATGGGCGTAGATGGAAATCTTTTCGGCTGCCGCCTTCGCCTCCCGCATTCGGATTACATAGTCGCGGCGCTCGGCGGGCACCGCCTGGCCGGTCCCGGAGATGGCCGTTTCCACCACTTCCCGCAGGAGGTCCGGTTTTCGGCCGATGGTGGCATAGATGGTGTCGACGGCGACGCCAGCCCGCCGTGCGATGCCGGCCACGGTGCTGGAACGGTAGCCCTCCCCCACAAAAAGTTCACGGGCAGCAGCCAACACGGCGTCGCGGGTGGCCGCCGCCTGTTCCTTCCGGAGCGGCGAGTGATAGCGGCGGGCCGGGGCATTGACTGCATCCATCGGGAGGCCTACCCTAATTTCATCCGAAGTATATTCGGATAAATCTTAGCAGGAAGCCCGGACAGGCAGTAGCGAACCCGCAAGGCGGCGGCAAAAGCCGCAACGCCGTGGCAGGCTCACAGCAGTCCGGGGCGGAAGGGCAGGCGTCATGTCAGGGCACTTCGATACGGTCGTCATCGGCGGCGGCCAGGCGGGTTTGGCCATGGGCTACCACCTGTCCCTCCTCAAGCGCCCCTACGTCATCCTGGATGAGAACGCCAGTACCGGGGACAGCTGGCGCAGCCGCTGGGACTCCCTCCGGCTGTTCACCCCGGCCCGGTACGACGCCCTTCCCGGCAGCCGCTACCCGGCTCCCCCGTGGTCCTACCCGTCCCGGGAGGAGTTTGCCGGTTACCTGCGCAGCTACGCGGAAAGATTCGCGCTGCCGATCCGGAACAACGTCCGGGTCACCAGCCTCAGCCGCAACGGACATCACTTCGTCATTGAAGCCGAGAGCGGCCGGCAGTTCGAGGCGGACAACGTGGTGGTCGCCGCCGGCTGGGACCGGAAGCCCAAAGTTCCGGCATTCGCACATCACCTCAACCCTGACATCCAGCAGTTCACGGCGGCAAGCTACAGGAACCCAGGAGACCTCGCCCCGGGCCCGGCCCTGGTGGTCGGCGCGGGCAATTCGGGCGCGGACATTGCCCTGGAGCTGGCCACCAGCCGCACGACATATCTCTCCGGCAGGCATCCCGGCGAGATTCCTTGGCCCATCGACGGCGTGGCAGCAAGGCCACTGACCCTCGCGGTCTTCTTCGCTTTCTCCCACGTCCTGACGCTCAACACGCCGATGGGCCGCAAGGCCCGCCCACAAATCCTTGCGCACAGCGGACCACTGGTCAGGGTGAAAAACCGGGACCTGGTGCGTGCCGGCGTCGAACGCGTCCCCAGGACGGAGGGCGTCAAGGACGGCCGCCCGTTGCTGGCGGACGGCCGGACCCTTGAGGTCGCCAACGTCATGTGGTGCACCGGCTTCCGGCCCGCGCTGGAGTGGATCCGTCTGCCAGTGTTCGGCCCGGACGGCGAGCCGGAGCAGCACCGCGGCGTCGCAAGGGCGCAGGCGGGGCTCTACTTCCTGGGCGCCGTCTTCCAGCAGTCGCTGGCGTCCTCCATGGTCCACGGCGTAGGCACGGACGCAGCCTTCATCGCCAGGCACGTCGCAGCAACCAAGGCATCCACGGCAACAAAGACACCGGCCGGCGTCAGGCCGGAAGGTTCAGCTGCTCCACAATGATCCGCGCGGTTCCGGGGTCGCCCAGGATCCTGAAGTGTCCCGCCACCGGGAGTTCAATGTTGGTGGCACCGGGAAGGACGCTCCCCTCCGGAATGTGCGGATCGAACGGCCCGTAGATGGACGTGATGCGGCTGTTGATGGTCAGTTCACGGGACATCTGGAGGGTCAGGGCGTTGCGCGGCGAGAAGATCCGGAGGCTGGGCAGCAGCATGTACCGTGCGTAGCGCGAGCCGGAAAACGGTGCGCACACGGCGATCATCCGGTCGATCCGGTGCTCCGGGTCTAGGGACAGCATGGCGTACTTCCCAATCAGGCCGCCCTTGCTGTGCGCCACCAGGATGGCATCGCGCAGTCCCGCCTCCTCCAGGTGCTGGGCCACCAGCTTTGCAGCGTCCGGGACCTTCATCTTGTTGCGCTGCAGCACCGTGACCACGTGCACGGGATGCCCGGCGTCGTGGATGGCCTGGATGAGCGGCATCATGAACTGCCAGTTTTCGTACACGCCGGGAATGATCAGCACGGGCTGCCGGGTGCCGTTGCGGAAGGACTCCGGCTGCACGCGCGACAGGAATCCGCGGACCTGCCAGCCCGCGGCATAAACATAGTCCTGCGCCCACCACACGGCTTTTTGCAGCGGGCTGATGCGGGCTTCAGCGCCGGGATCACTCATGTGTCGAGAATAACGCGCTCCTGCGACACTTCCCGCAATGACGGTCCGGGGGAAGTGGAGCCGCAGCTGGACCTGGCGTATTAGCCCCGACCAGCTTCACCGTGACTAGCGCTGGGTGCAGGCGTCGTCCACGAGGCGCCGGGCCAGGTTCAGGGCACGCTTGCCGTAGCGGGCGCCGTCGAGAACCGCGCCTGTTGCATAGGCCCCGTTGAGGACGATGAGCAACTCCTCGGCCAGCTCGCCAGGGTCCTGCGCACCGGCGTCGGCTGCCAGCGACTGGAACCAGTCCCGCACCTGCTGCTTGTGCGCTGCCGCCACCAGATGGGCCGGGTGGTTGCCCTCCGGAAACTCGGTGTTCGTGTTCAGCATCGGGCAGCCGCGGTAGGTAGCACCGGCGGTATCTCCGGCCAACACCTCAAAAACGGCAGTGAGTTTCTCCCGGGCGTCGTCGCGTTCCCCGGCCGCCTGCCGCATCCGCTCGAACCAGGCGTCCGCGCGTCCCTGAACGAACGCTGTGGCGAGAGCGTCCTTGGTGGGGAACTGGCGGTAAATGGTGGCGTTTCCCACCCCGCATTCCTTGACCACCGTATCCATCCCGACCGCGCGGATTCCCCGCTGGTAGAACAGGCGCGTGGCCACCTCAAGCACATTGCGCCGGTTCTCCTCGCCGCTCTTGCGCGCCACGGCAAACCCACCCTTCCAAAACCCAAGCCGAAAAATGTACCGCCTTTAGTTTGACAGACGGATCGATCCGTCACAAACTAATGAGAACGATCCGTCACATCGGATCCGACCCCGTTAAATATGAAGCTAAGGGAACCACCATGAAGACTGCTGTCCTCGGAACCGGCACTGTCGGCCGCACCATCGCCGCCCGCCTGGCAGAGCTCGGACATACCGTGACCATTGGCACCCGCAGCCCCGAAGCCACGCTCGCCCGCACTGGGGCAGACGCCATGGGCAACGCACCCTTCGCCACCTGGGCTGCAGCAAACCCGGGCGTCTCGCTGGCCGGCTACGCAGAGGCCGCCGTCGGGGCAGAGCTCATCATCAACGCCACCAACGGCAACGGATCCCTGGATGCCCTGGCACAGGTAGGCGCGGAGAACCTTGACGGCAAGGTCATTCTGGATATCGCCAACCCGCTCGATTTCAGCCAGGGCATGCCGCCCACCCTGTTCGTCAAGGACACCGATTCACTCGGTGAGCAGATCCAGCGCGCTTTCCCCACCGCCCGCGTGGTGAAGTCCCTCAACACCCTCAATGCCGACCTCATGGCGCGTCCGGACACCCTTCCCGAGGCCAGCACTGTCTTCGTCTCCGGAAACGACGCGGACGCCAAGCACATGGTCACGGAACTGTTGAAGGATTTCGGGCACCAGGACGTCATCGAGCTCGGGGACATCTCGACCGCCCGTGGCACGGAGATGCTCCTCCCTGTCTGGCTTCGCCTCTGGGGCGCCCTCGGCACGCCGGAGTTCAACTTCAAGATCGTTCGCTGACCCGGGGAACCGGTTCGGGACGCCAGCCTTGGGGTGGCGTCCCGGCGGTCAGTAGTTGCGGCGGTGCTTCAGGCGGGGAATGACGACGCCGAACACGGCCGCCGCCGCGAACCCCAGCAGGCCTGTGGCTGAGATCCCCGGGCCCAGGGAGGCCAGGGCGGTCACCCCGGACAGCAGGACCGGGCCGCCTGTGGAGCCGGCATCCGCCATGAACCGCCAGAGGCCCAGGAACTGGCCGCGGCCCCGGTCCGGCGAAAAGTCGGCGCCCAGCGTCATCACCAGGCCGGAGCTGATGCCGTTGCCAAAGCCGATCAGCAGCGCCGCCAGCAGCAGTCCCACGAAGGAACCGGTGAGCGGGATCAGGAGCAGCGCAGTCCCCATGAGCAGCGTGGAGGGAATCGCCACCCACTGCCGCCCTTTCCGGTCCATCAGTTTCCCGGCGGGATAGAACACCAGCATGTCGATGGCACCGGAGAGCCCGTAGATCAGGGATGCGGAGGTGGCGTCCATGCCCAGGTGGTCGGCCCAGAGCGGGATCACCACCTGCCGGGAGGACCGCAGCGCGCTGAGCAGCAGGATGCCCACGCCCAGCGAAAGGAACACGCCGGCATGCGACACCGCGACGCTCCGAAGCGTGGGCTGGGGGCCCGCGTCCCCGCCCAAGGGGACATCCGGCGTCGCAAGGTCCGGGATGGTGAGGGACAGCAGCGCGGCGGCCGCCATGGCCACCACCCCCACCCAGTAGGCGCCGGCGATGCCGAAGAACTGCATCACCGCCGCGCCCGCGAACGGGCCGATGAACACGCCGATGCGGTTCACGCCGCCCAGCGTGGACAGCGCCCGGGCGCGGAAGGCCACCGGCACCGCCTCCGTCAGGTACTTCTGGCGGGCCAGGCCAAACACCGCCCCGGACATCCCGACGACGGCCATCGCCACGGCGAGCAGCCACAGTCCGTTCGGGGCCAGGGCGGAGGTGGCGGCGGCTGCCAGCGCCAGGCCACCGGCGACGGCGGCGCCCACGATGGACCAGCGTTCACCGAAGCGAAGGGTTACCAGCGACGCCGGCAGGTTGAAGAACCAGGATCCCAGTCCGATGAGGGTGACGATCAGGGCCGCCACTGCCACCGAAGCGCCCAACTCGCGGGCAGATAATGCCACCACCGGAAGGATGGCGCCCTGCCCAATTCCGAAGAGCAGTGTGGGTCCGAAAGCGGCGACCGCAATGCTGCGCAGGCTGAAGGGCTGGGAGGGGTCCGGGGAAGTCATCAGATTTATCCTATGGCCGCCCCCTCCCTGTGGGGAGGCTGCAGTGTGACGCAGCGGACAGGGACTCACAGTGGCCTCCGCGGAGAGTGGATCAACGGGCCCTTGGTTCCAACCCGGCCAGGGCGCGGAACAGGTTGACGACTTCCACCACCGCCCCGATGGCCGAGCCCACGATGCCGAGCACCAGCAGCACCCGCACCAGCACCGGCCAGCCGGACCAGCCGGTGCCGAAGTCGAAGGGAAATACCTCCCACAGGCGCAGCATGGCGGCAACCCCGACGCCTATGACCACCAGGTTGCCCAGCGCCACGAGGGTACGTGCGTGGATCACCACGCAGACGAGGTTGACGATGATGCCCGCGATCAGGGACGCGTTGATGAGGTCAAGGACGCGGGACATGTCGGCTGTCAGGAACGGCAGCACCTGCCACCCAGGCCACATGTTGATCCCGTACAGCAGCAGGGCGTTGACGATGGCTGAGCCAAGGTTGCCGCTGCGGCTGGTGGTTGTCCTGTCCGCCATGGCAACAGGGTCCGGCATAGGGACCATGCCCGAAAGTGCCGAAGGTCCCCCGGCGGCGCCTTCCTGCCACCGCCCAGCCCTACCGCCCAGCCGCCGAGAACCCACGGACCCACGAACCGGACAACGGCGGGCCCTTCGGCCCTGTTTCGCCGACGCCCAGGGCAACCACGCTGGCTGAAGGAGGTGGTGGAAGATGTTTACGCTTCGCACCCTGGGCGGCATCGCCCTCTTGATGGCCGGGAGCAGCTGGTTGTGGATTACGCCCACCTTCGCCACCCGCGGGGTCAACACGTCAGGTATCTGGTGGAACATCACCATGGTGCTTGCGCTGCTGACCGTCTTGGGGTTCCTGGTGGCCACGTGGGGACTGTTTGCCCGGTGGAGCTGGTGGGAAAATGCGGCCCTCGCGTCGGCTGCACTTGGGCTTGTGGCCCTGGCGCCCTTCTGGTTCGCAGCCATCGGCGGGGGCGAAACTGTCGGGACCACGGCGTGGAATGTGTTCGTCCACGTCCTGATGGTGGCCGGCGTCGCGGTGTTGCTGCTGGTCCCGTCGCTGGAGCGGTGGGTGAACCAGCAGGTCATGGGATAACCGGGAATCAGTAACCCTCCAGGACTTCCCTGGCCTTCCCGTTTGCCGCCGCGCTGGTCAACTCCTCCGCCACGAGGTGCAGCTTGACGTTGGCGTGCTGGCTTCTGGCGGCCAGCACCCGGAACGCCGATTCGGCATCCACACTGTGCAGGGCCATGACAATGCCTTTCGCCTGCTCAATGACCGCCTTGTGCCCGAACGCACCCTCGATGGCCTCCGTCGCGGCATGCTGGGACTCGATGCGCAGGCTCTGGGTCACATCCACCATGAAGCCGCGGGCCAGCTCTACGCGCCCGGAAGGCGCGGCGACGGCCTGGATCGCAGAAAAGACGCGCCGCTCCCTGCCGCGGACGTCAATGATCCGGTGCAGCAGGGCACCCTGGCCACCGCCCTCAAGGAGGTCCGCCCACAGCGCGCGCACCGGTTCCCGGTCCCCCGGGTGCTTGTGGGCCATCAGCACGTCAAAAGTGGGCACCACCTCACCTGGCTGCAGCCCGTGAATGCCAAACATGCCCTCGGACCAGTTCATGCTTCCTGAGGCAACGTCCAGCTCAAAGGTCCCCGACGGACAGACGGCAGTGATCGGCAGCGGAAAGAGGTACGCATCCAACTTCGACCACATGCATTCCTCCAAAACTCACATACCCAGTGCGGGTTTTCTCGCACAACAATAGCTGAATCCGGCGGCCGCTGGTTGCCATATCCGCTGGCGCAGCAGGCGGATTCGGGGGGTCACAAAAGCCGCGCGGAGGAGTAGCGTTCGCCTTATGGGCGCTGATCCGCGCCCGCAGCCAAGGGGAGGTCAATTCATGGGCGAAGTGTGGATCCGCACGCTGGGCAACGGGCTGGTCCGGGCAGATCGAGTCACGGAGATTTCATCTACCCGCGGGTCCCTGCATGAGGACAGCGGGTATTCATTGAAAGTGATCGTGGACGGCAAGGGCCACGTGCTGATTGACGACGGCGGGCTGCAGGGGTCCCTGCCCGAACGGCTGGAATACGCCAGGCATATGGAAGACGCCCTGCTGCTGGCCATCGACGAGGCGCGCGAGAACGACGCGTCCATGGTGATCTCCTACGAGCCGGAGCGTGAACGCTGGTCCGCAGCTCCAGTTTCAGTATTAACCGGACGGCTTCCCGAAGTCGTCTGACCCGCGGAATGAAGCCTGCCCGGGCAACAGTGAGTGCCCGGGCAGGAGTACTTAGCTGTGCGTGGGTTCTTCCACGAGGGCGGTGGCGATGCTGGCCGCGTCCTCCAGTGCGGCCAGGAACCGCTCTGCGTCCAGGGCGGCGGCACAGCCGGTGCCGGCGGCGGTGATGGCCTGCCGGTAACGGTGGTCCACGGCGTCGCCGCAGGCAAAGACGCCCGGCAGGTTTGTGCACGTGGTGGGGGCGTCCACCTTGATGTAGCCTTCCTCGTCCAGGTCCACCTGGCCCGCCACCAGTTCGGTCCGCGGCAGGTGTCCGATGGCCACGAAGATGCCGGTGGCGTCCTGGTGCCGGGTCTCACCGGAACGGGTGTCTGTGAGGGTTACGCCGGTGACCTTGCCGTCGCCGTGGATGGCGGTAACGGCAGAGTTCCAGGCGAAGCGGATCTTGGGGTTGTCCTTGGCCCGCTGCGCCATGATGCGGGAGGCGCGCAGCTCGTTCTTGCGCACCACCACGGTCACGGTCTTGCCGAACCGGGTCAGGAAGGTGGCTTCCTCCATGGCGGAGTCGCCGCCGCCAACCACGATGATGTCCTGGTCACGGAAGAAGAACCCGTCGCAGGTGGCACACCAGGAAACACCGTGGCCGCTGAACTTTTTCTCCTCAGGCAGGCCGAGTTCCTTGTACGCAGAGCCGGTGGCCAGGATGACGGCCGTAGCCTCGTAAGTCTCCCCGCCGCCGGTGACCACGCGCTTAACGGAACCTCTCAAGTCAACGGACGTGGCGTCGTCGTACTCAATGCGCGCGCCGAACTTTTCCGCCTGCTGCTGCAGCCCGTCCATCAGCTCAGGGCCCTGGATGCCGCCGGGGAAGCCCGGGAAGTTTTCCACTTCAGTGGTGTTCATCAGCGCGCCGCCGGCGGTGACGGAGCCGGCCAGGACCAGGGGGTTCAGGCCCGCGCGGGCGGCGTAGATGGCGGCGGTGTAGCCGGCGGGGCCGGAGCCGATGATGATCAGCTGTTCTTTGCTCATGGATTGTCCTTCGGTGGCGGTACTACTGGGCGTCCGCGTGCTGCGCGGGCAGGAGTTCGGTGATCAGTTGTTCAACGCGTGCCTTGATCTCATCACGGATTGGACGGACGGACTCAACGCCCTTGCCTGCCGGGTCCTCCAGGACCCAGTCTTCGTAGCGCTTGCCCGGGAAGAACGGGCACTCGTCACCGCAGCCCATGGTGATCACCACGTCCGATTCTTTCACTGCCTCGGTGGTGAGTACCTTGGGGACCTCTGCGGACATGTCGATGCCTACCTCGGCCATGGCCTCCACCGCCGCCGGATTGACCTTGTCGGCCGGCTGGGAACCGGCGGAGCGCACCTCGACGGCTCCCCTGGACAAGGATGTGAGGAACGCTGCCGCCATCTGGGACCGGCCGGCGTTGCGGACGCAGACAAAGAGGACGGAAGGCTTTCCTGCGGGGTCGATGCTCATGGCACTCCTCAAACTGGTAGGAAACTACGTTCGGTGTAATAAAGGCCCCCCGTGTTGCGCAGGTCACATTTGTTGCCTAATCTAATTGAGGCTCATGCAAACGGGCCATGCAAGAAGCTGCAGCGTCGCAGCCAATGCCGGGGAAGGCTTTACAACTTGAACTCTAAGCTGAACATCGTAGTCCGGGTGGATCTGGACCACAGCAAGGCCAAGGTGATTGCAACGGGGCATATCACCATTCACAGCGTCAACGCCCTCTATGTAGTGGCAAAGCGTGCCAACTCCCTCAGGGGAGGCCTGGACCTGGAACTGGACGTTTCCAGCGCCTGGGTGGACGAGGAAGCACTGGAAATGCTCCGCGCCGCCTCTGAAACAAGGCACCTTCCAGCCAAAATCGATCCGGAACAGGCTCCCTGCACCATCAGCGTGCTGGCTGACCGCCGACATCCGCGTCACACGGCCGGCCGCCTGGCCGCATAAATTTCCCGGCCGCTCGCCGCGCCCATTTTTCGGGCCAGAGCAGGCCGACCACCGCTTCTCTTTCCGCTCCAACAGCCCGAAGTGCAGCTGCATCTGAACAAACGGATGGCTGCACTTCGGGATGGTGGAGCAGTTTTTGTTTTACCGGAGCTGGTCCTTGGCAACCAGGATGTCCTGAAGCTCCTCAACGGTGAGGCCGGCGGCCCTGCCCAGGTCCTCCTGCCCTGCACCCAGCCTCGCGGCGCTCTGGACTGCATGCTCAAACCGCTCCTGCGCCGCATCCAGCTCCCACTGGAGGCTCTCCACCCTTGCGGAAGCCAATTGGACGGCCTCCAGCGGATCACCGGCAGTGCCGCCGTCGACGATCCTGTAACCGCATGCGCAGGACCATTCCGCCGAGCCAAGCTCCAATGGTGCCCACCCCAGCGACGCTATCGGTACGGGGCCGGCCGCCATCGCTGCGCCGCAGTGAAAGGGTGCCGCGGGGTCGCCAATCACAGAGGGCGCGGGCTGAAGCGGGAGTTCTTCGTAATGCTCAACGCGGGTCGACTGCCCCGGCGCCTGAGGTTCAAGTACTGCAGTCATGCAATCCGCCGTCCGGTAGTTAACTAACAATGTAGCTAGTCTAACTAGGATTATCTCTTTGTCTACCGGCCGGTAATGCCAGGGCCCGAGTTAACGGCGTCCACTGCTTCCCGCATGCGCACCAGGAAGTGCATGACGGCCTTGATTTCTTCGGAAGACAACGATTCGGCGGCTTCCAGCATGCGCTTGTGCATCTGGTTCAGGTTGTGCCGGACTTCCTCGTCGGCGCCGGGAGTAGGCCGCAGGATGACGGCGCGGCGGTCCGAGGGGTGGGGCTCCCGGGTGACGTAGCCGCCGGACACCAGGCGGTCCACAAGACTGGTCATGGAGGCGGACGTGATGCACAGGCGGGCTGCAAGTTCCGTGGGTCGGATTCCCACGCCGGCAGCCTCTGCATCGATGAGGTACCGCAGCGCCAGGAGGTCCGTCTCCCCCATTGCGGCGGACGAGCGGGTGCGCCTTCTCATAGCGCTCTCCGAGGTCCGGAATTCGCGGAGCGCGTTGATGACATCAACAGCCCCGGGCTCGACGCCCTCGACGGGTGGGTACCAGTAGCCTTCGCTTGCACCATGCGGGTTCATGCGAATTCCTTCGATATCCTACTTGCTTGGCTGTCTAACAAACCCATGGTAGCCCACTTGTTCCCCCGCCACCTCCACAACGTTGAAAAGCAGCAGGCAAGTACCCGGGCGGGCGGCACGGGAAAAGTAGAGTACCGGCTACTCGTGCCGCACACCGTCCCGGCCCAATAAGTTTCTATCCAACCCGCGGCGCCACGGCCAAGGGGCGTGACGAGACGGGGGTGCAGGGTGGCGGTTGGCCCGGCAGACAATGTGGAGCCCGAACGGCAGGGGTTCCTGCTGGATTTGGTGACAGGGGCCGACGGCGATGCAGGGTCCCTGCAGAAGCTCACCGATGCTGCCGCCCGCTGGATCAGCACTTCCGCCGGAAGGGCACTGGAGTGCGCCGCCGTCCTGCACCGGCAGCGGTCCTGTTTTGCCACCGCCGGCAGCACTCCGGCCGCGGCCAGCGTGGCATCGGAGGACGAGCACGGGGACAGCCCCACCGCTCTTGGTTCGCCGCTGATGGCGCCGGCAGTGATCAACCAGGCCGGCGCCCGCTGGGAGGCGTACCGCAGGCGGCTGCTGGACAAAGGCTTCGGCTCAGCGCTTGCCGTTCCCCTGGAACTGCAGCCGGGCTCGGCTGGAGCCCTCGTGTTCCTGGGACCGGCAAACTACGTTTTCAACGCCAAGGTGATCAACGAGGCAGCCTGGTTTGGCGAGGTCGCATCGCACAGCCTGAAGCTGGCCCTCGACGTGCACGGCGTCATCCGCGCCGGGGACAACCTGAAACAGGTACTGGAGAGCCGGACCAGCATCGACGTGGCCTGCGGCGTGCTCATGGCGCAGAACCGCTGCTCATACACGGAGGCGTTCAGCAAGCTTGCCGGCACCTCGCGGCACCGGAACCTGAAGGTCCGCAGCGTTGCGGAGAACATCCTGAGGTCACTGCCCAGCGGCACGCCCGGAACACGGTTCGAGCCCCCCGCAATCGCGTAGGAACTGCGGCGAAAATCCTAGTGCCGTGCCCGTGCCCTGATAAGGCCGGCCGCCACCAGCCCTGCACCTCCGAGTGAAGCCAGCATGCCGCCGAGAGCCACAAAGTAATCGGTAATGGTCATTGTCCTGCGCTCCTTCCGTACTGCCTGATGAGCCCAAGCTATGCGGCGAAACTCAGCATTTCCTGAAGGATCGCCAGCAGCTTTGGTCAAGATCCGGTAAAGGAAAACTGCGGCGATCCACATACTTTGGCCCGCGATCTTCTCTTTGTAGGGGCGTTCCGTATTATTCATGCATGTGGACAAAACAAAGCCAGAGCTTCTGCCCCACCTGCGGCAGGACCACCAATCACGTCACCCATTTCCAAAAGGACGACGCCGGGTCCCTGGTTGCGGACGTCCGCTGCGTTGAGTGCCCCGAGATTGCCGGGGCGGTCGCCTAGGTAGTTTCGTTCCCCGAAGACGGCAGTTGGCCTTCCATGCCGGAGGCGTGCGGACGCACGACGGCGAAGACCGCCAGGGCCGCGGCCTGGACCACCGTGACGGTAACCGCAAGTGCAGGAACTGAGATCTCGTAGAGCAGGCCGATGACGAAACTGCCGGCCAGCCAGGCAAGGCCGTAGCAGGCAGTGAACATCCCGTAAGCACTCCCCCGCCGGGCCACCGGAGCGAGGCCCGCCACCCCGGCCCGCATGGTGCTTTCCTGGACACCCATCGCTGCTCCCCACAGCAGCACTCCCGCCATCGCAAGCGCCGTGCTGTTGCTGAAGCCCAGCCACGGGACCGCGGCGGCCAGGACCGGAAGGGCCAGGAGAACCTTCAACCCCACCCGGTCAAAAAGCCAGCCGGAAACCAATGCCGCCACGGCATCCACTCCCATGGCCGCGGCGTAAAGCACCGGGACCAATGAGGGCGGCAGGAGTCCGGTGGCCACCAGATGGAACGACAGCAGGCCGAACGTGGCATAGCCGAACATGGTCAGGCTGCTGAAGGCTGCGTAGAGCCAGTACTGGCGCGGCATTGGGGCCGGCTTCCCAGCAATTGTGTCCTGGGCGGGAACGGGGCTGGCGGGAGCGGGGCTGGCGGGAACGGGGCTGGCGGGAACGGGGCTGGCGGGAGCGGGGCTGGGTGGGGCTGGCGGCGCGGCGGAAGGCTCGTAGACACCGGGGTCGGGAACGCGTCGCCTGAGGCGGAACAGAATCAGCATGGCAGCAAGCCCTGGAACAGCCAGGAGCAGGAACCCGGGACCGTAGCTGCCGGACAGCGCCAGGGCCGCCCCCACCAGCAGCGGCCCCACCAGTGCCCCCACCTGGTCCAGCGCCTCGTGCAGCGCGAACGCCTTGCCCTGCCCCATCGCTGAACCGGCCTCGGCCAGCATGGTGTCCTTCGCCGGGCTCCGCACCGCCTTGCCCAGCCTTTCCGCCAGGACCAGCAGGCAGGCTATCCACAGCGCATCGGTGATCCCCAGCAACGGCACGGACAGCGCGGTCAGGGCATAACCGCTGAGTGCGAGCGTCCATCGCAGCGCCGGCCGGTCGGCCAGCCGCCCGAACACCAGGCGGAGCACCAAGGCCACCGCTTCACCAGCCCCCGTGACCACGCTGACCAGGAGCGCGGACGCGCCCAGCGCACCCAGGTAAGGGCCGGTGACGCTCCGCGCCCCTTCGTAGACCATGTCCATCAGCGCACTGACCACCCCGAAGACCAGGATGAAGCGGATGGCAGTCATGGGCGCCGGAGGAGTTGTCCCGCCGGCGCTACCGCTGGTACGCATGCTCCGGGGCCTGCTTCACGGCCCGGCCGGACACAGCTCGGGTTGACACGGGCCGGGCTGACACGGGACGGCCGGGTCCGGCGCGACGGGACCGGGTGGGGTGAGGGTGTACACCTTCCGGACGCGTTACCGCCAGGATCACCCCGATGCCGGCCAGTGAGGAGACCATGGCCGATCCGCCATAGGAGATGAACGGCAGCGGCACGCCGATCACCGGCAGCAGTCCGCTGACCATGGCGATGTTGATCACGGCCTGTCCCAGGATCCAGGTGATCACGCTGCAGGCCACGATCCGCGAGAAGGTGTCCGTGGTGCGGGCAATGGTCTTGAACACCGCGATGGCCAGGATGGCGAACAGCCCCAGCACCAGCAGGGTTCCGGCCAAGCCGAGTTCTTCGCCGAGGATGGAGAAGATGAAGTCGTTGTGGGCTTCGGGGATCCAGTTCCATTTCTGCCGGCTCTGTCCCAGGCCCACGCCAAACCAGCCGCCGGAGGCCAGGGCGTACGCGCCGTGCTGCGCCTGGTAGCCCATGCCCTGTGCGTCCTCGTCGGATCCCATGCCCAGCCACGATGAGATCCGCCCCATCCGGTTGCCGCTGGTGGCCGCGAGCAGCAGCGCTGCCACCGCGCAGACCAGCCCCGCAACCGAGAACACCTTCATCCGGACC
This sequence comes from Arthrobacter sp. SDR-2R, assembly GCF_057747955.1. NCBI lineage: Bacteria > Bacillati > Actinomycetota > Actinomycetes > Micrococcales > Micrococcaceae > Arthrobacter > Arthrobacter sp. SDR-2R. The sequence goes on along the minus strand of NZ_CM173231.1, from coordinate 1,567,207 downwards.
CCGCCGTAGAACATGGTGGCGGCGAGGATCATCATGATGATCATGGTGGTGCCCAGGTCGTGCCCCAGCGCCACGATCAGCATGATCAGTCCCCCTGCGGGTGCCAACGGAATGACCGCATGCTTCCACTGCCCCAGGAGGGCCTGCTTGCGGTCCAGGATGGCGGCGGCCCAGACGATCAGCGAGAGCTTTGCGAACTCGGAGGGCTGCGCGGTGAAACCTCCCACGCTCAGCCAGTTCCGGTTGCCGTTGACGGACATTCCCAGCGGTGTGAACACCAGCACCAGGGCAACAAGGGAGCCGATCAGCAGCGGCCAACCCAGCCATCGGATCCGCCGCACGGGCATCCGGGCCAGCACCAGCATGATCACCACGCCAGCCACGGTCCACATGGCCTGCTTCAGGGGCAGGTCGTACGGATTGTTTCCTGCCGCCACAGATTCCACGGACGACGCCGATGCCACCTCCACGAGTCCGATCGCCGAGAGCGTGAGGACCACCGCCAGGATCAGCGGCCGGAGGCGTCCCGGGGAGTCATCCACCAGCCACACCGCCACTTTGCCCAGCCCGCGCCGGGCAGGACGGCCCGCCACGCGCTGCTTTTGTCCTGTATTCATCTGTCCGTTCCTCAGCCTGCACAGCAGGGCTTTCCCCATGGCCGGGCCCATCTCCGGGGCGGGTACCCGCCGAGAAAAAAGAGTACGCCCTCTGCCGCCGCCAGGACCGGGACGGCGCGGCTGCAGGCTGCCGTTCTTGGGGAATTGCCAGCTTGGGCCTGTAGGGTAGCCGAAACCTGTCCCCTCCCGAAGGTCATTTTTTCGTGTTCGGTTCCAGAAAATCCCCCGACCCGGATCAGGTTGGCTCCGCCCCCGGCGCCTACCCCGGCCAAGGCGAGTTGTACGCCGCCAGTTTGCGCCGCCGTCGGCCTGTACGCCGGGTCCCGCGCTGGCTCAAGGCCGTTACCGCCGTGGTGTCCGCGCTGCTTGTCGGTGCCGTGGCCTTCGGCGGCTACTGGGCGTGGCGCCTGCAGTCGAACATCACAACGTCTGAACTGACGGCGGGTGGGGAGCGGACCGAAGGGACCGTGAACGACAGCACGGACCGGATGCAGATCCTGGTCCTGGGCTCCGACACCCGGGACGGCAGCAACAGCCAGTACGGCAGCGCGGAGGACTCCTCCGGCTATGGCCAGTCCGACGTCATGATGCTGCTGGACATTTCCGCGGACAACAAGCACGTCAACGTGGTCAGCTTCCCGCGCGACCTGCTGGTGGACGTGCCGGCGTGCACGGACCCCAAAACCAAGCAGGCATATCCCGCCCGCCAGGACGTGATGATCAACAGCGCCATGGCACAGGCCGGCATCGGCTGCGCCGTGGACACCGTGAACAAACTGACCGGCCTGGAGGTGGACCACTTCATGATGGCCGACTTCAACGCGGTAAAGGAACTGTCCAATGCCGTGGGTGGCGTGGAGGTCTGCGTCAGCGATGCCGTGCACGATCCGGACAGCGGGCTGAACCTGCCTGCCGGAACGTCCCAGGTGCAGGGCGAACAGGCGCTGGCGTTCCTGCGGACCCGGCACGCTTTCGCCAACGGCGGGGACCTGGGGCGCATCCAGGCCCAGCAGGGCTTCCTGGCTTCGCTCAGCCGGAAGCTCAAGTCCGAGGGCACGCTGGGCAATCCGCAGAAAACCCTGACCATTGCCGATACCATCACCAGGAACCTGACCGTTGACTCGGGCCTGTCCTCCATCCCATCGCTGCTGACCATCGCCAACCGGCTGAAGAACATCGACCCGGCCAACATCAACTTCATCACCACGCCCACGGTGCCGGCGCCGGCGGACCCCAACCGGCTGGCACTGAATGAGCCGACAGCCTCCAACTTCTTCGCCGCGCTCCGAAGCAGCCCGGACCTGAGCCAGCCCTCCTCCGCCTCCCCCACGCAGGCGCCTGCAACTCCCGCGGCACCCGCCTACGACAAGTCGCTGCAGCCCGTCTCCATTGCCAACGGCACCGGCGTGACGGGGCGGAGCAATGCCATTGCCGGGCTGCTCTCTGAGGCCGGTTTCACCAACCTGACCAAGCTGCAGGCCCAGGCGCAGGAGAAGACCATGGTCTACTACTCGGCCGGGTTCGAGGACGTGGCCGCGGACGTGGCAGCGCTGTTCGGCCTGCCCGCAGGCAACGTGCAGCAGGTGGCGAACATCCAGGGCGTGCAACTGTACGCGGGCACGGACTTTGCCGCCGGCACCAAACCCGCCGCACCGCCGTCGTCCGCCGACTCCTCAGGCGGCGTGGTGGCCCAGACGGGCAGCGACCAGACCTGCCAATCGGCCAACCCGCTGGGGTAGCAGGACTACAGGCCGGTCTACCGGCGCGGCGGCTCACACGGCATGGGGCTGAAGGCGTGCTTCCCCAGGAGGCTTCGTTCGCGGGTCCGGCATCGTTCGCCGAGGAGGCTTCGTTCGCGGGCCCGGCTTCGTTCGCCGGGCAGGAACCCTGGCGGCCACTTTGGTGGTTCCCAGTCCTGGTGTTCGCTTGTGTAGTGGCGGCCGGTGGGCGAGGTCCAGCCCGGTGGTTCGTTCGTGCTGGCCGGGGTGGGTTTCCAGCCGGTGGTGTGCCGGAGCCGGTGGTGTTTCGGGCAGGGCTGTCCCAGGTTGCTGATGCCGGTGGTGCCGCCGTGGTGCCAGGCGAGGAGATGGTCGGCCTCCGTGTCCAGGGAGGTGTTGCTGCAGCCCGGGAACGGGCATTTCCCGTCCCGCATCCGCAGCCAGGCCCGCATCGCCCTGGGAACCCGGTAACTCTTCCGGCCAATCTCCAACGGCGCCCCGTCCCGCGGGTCCACCAACACCCGGTAAAACGAGCCCGCCCCGTCCGCGACCAGTCGCCGCGCCATCGACGCCGGCACCGGACCATACCCGTCCAGCATCGCCGGCTCATCGGTCAAACCCATCAGCGCGAACACCGGAACCGTAACCAGCACCTCGGCGCGGACCGGCGACGGCCGGTGGCCAGTTCCCGATGCGGCGCTGGTACCGCTGCCGCTGGTGCCGGCGCCCGGCCCGGCAGCAGCCACGACGCCGGCAGTGGCACTGGCACTGGCACTGAAGAGACTGGTACTGCCGCCCCGGGTGTTACCGCTGCCGAGGATCGCGGCGGTGAAACTGTCCGCGCGCAGTTGGGGCATGGTCCTGTCCTCGGCCGGGCCCTGCAGGCCTCGTGCGGCAGCGGTGAGCCGGTTCCACCCAGACATGGCCTGGTCCGCGGGCAGGTACGCGCCCAGCCACGCCATCCCGTCCCGGTCCGCCCGGAACTCCACCCGCCGCTCCGCCACACCCCTGGCATGCCGCTTCTCGATCGATTCGGCGTGGTGGCGTTCCCGCCAGGTCCGGGCCTTGACCCGGAACCGGTGCGCCGGCAGCTCCCCAACCGGGCAGCCGCGGGCGGCGTCCTGTGCTTCAGGGTCCAGGAAATGCGCCTCCAACGCCGCCGCCCCCGCCACATCAAGACCCGCCGTCTCATCTGCCAGCACTATCGCGTGCTGCCACGACAGGGTCCCGGACTGCAACGCCTCCAAAGTCCGCGGCAAGCTGCTGGTCAGGGCGTGGGACGTGGCCAGGAACGACGCCGCCGCCCGCGGACCCAACGCCAGCACGCACCCGATCTCCGCCGCGACCGCCAGCTCCTGCGCCACCACCGGCACCTCCGGGCCCGCCACAGCATGCGCAGCCTCCGCGTACCCCACCGCAGCCTTCGCCTTCACCCCCGCAACCCGCGCCTCCACCTCCCGGGCCCCTGCAAGAATCTCCAGGCACCCATCCGCCAGACCGGCCAGCGGATCAGAAACCGCATCAATATCCGCGAACGCCTCCAGACCCGCCCCGTCCACCTCAGCCTGAAGCACAGCAAGGGCAGCGCGAATGTCCTCGAACGCCCTCACCACCGCCGCTTTCCCCATAAACCAACTATGACAAGGGGGTCTGACAATTGCCGGCGGGCCACCGAACGTTGAACGCCTCCTTCACTTCAGCGGCGGTTGTTCAAGCCGAAAACTTGTCGCGGGGACTGGGATTACGGTTCATCTTCACCTGAATACAGTGATGGATGTACTCTAAAACCGTGCAAACCCTCCAGCCCATGCAGACCCTCACCCACGCCCCTGTGCTGGCCCGTTTTGGCTATGCGGTGTCGGACCCTACCCGCGCCCGAGTCCTTCTGGCACTTGCAGACGCCCCTTCCTATCCTTCCGACCTGGCGGACAACTTAGGGGTGTCCCGGCAGAGCATGTCCAATCACTTGACCTGTTTGCGCGGCTGCGGACTGGTGGTTGCGGTGCAGGACGGGCGGCGGAGCCGTTATGAACTGGCGGACGCCCGGATCGGCCACGCTATCAAGGACCTCATCAATGTTGTCCTCGCGGTGGACCCAGCCTGCTGCGCTCCGGATGGGGAATGCTTCGCATGACCGCTGCACTTAACTCCCCCACCGTGGAACGCCGCAGGGTGCTGAGCCGGCGAATCCGGCTTCTGGCGGGAGCAACCATCACCTACAACGTCATCGAGGCCGTCGTGTCCCTGTGGGCGGGCGGCGCGGCCGACTCCTCGGCGCTGATCGGCTTCGGCCTGGATTCGGTGATCGAGGTAGCCTCCGCACTGGCATTGTCCTGGCAGTTCTCCGCCAAGGACCCGGAGCGGCGTGAGCATCTGACCCTGCGCATCATCGCCATCTCATTCTTCGCCCTGGCCGCATTCGTGGCTGTGAATGCCATCCGCTCTTTGGCGGGTGCGGGAGAAGCCCAGCACTCGGTGCCCGGCATCGTGATCGCGGCGCTAAGCCTGGCCGTCATGCCGGTCCTGTCCTGGACCCAACGCAGGGCTGGGCGGGAACTGGGATCACGGACAGCGGTGGCCGATTCCAAGCAGACGCTGCTATGCACCTACCTCTCCGCCGTGCTGCTGGTTGGCCTGGTCCTGAACAGCACCCTGGGCTGGTGGTGGGCAGACGCCGGCGCGGCGCTGGTGATCGCCGGCATTGCGGTGCGTGAAGGCGTCAACGCGTGGCGCGGGGACGCCTGCTGCGCCGTTCCCCACGTGGTGGCTGACGAAGCCGAAAACACTGCGTGCTGCCCGGACTGTTCCAGCACCGCTCAACCGGAGCCCATGGGTATGCCCGGCATCCGAAAGGACTGACCTGCAGCTTCAGGCGTCAGTTGGTCAATTGGCCGGCAGGCTCGGGTTCCTGCGCTGGTTGCTTGGAAGCATTAGGCGCCGAAGGCGCGCGGCCCGGAGTCCCGGGAAGGGAACCTGCAGGCGTTGAACGGTCGACGGCGGGCTCCAACCTTTTGTTCGCCCATCCCCGGAGCGGCCGCTCAACTAAGCGGAAGGACGCGTACGCCAGCAATACCGTGAGGGCTGCGGTCAGTGCGATGCGGAGCGGCAGCGCCGGGATCAGGGGCATCAGCAGCAGGTAGACCGGCAGGTGCCAGAGGTACAGGCCGTAGGACAGATCGCGGCCGGGGCGGGCCAGCCAGGGGTGGCTGAGGATACGGGAGAGGAACCCGGCCGGCTGGAGCACCAGGGAACCGATCAGTACCGCGGACAACAACGCGAGCGCCGCGGGCCCCCACGTCCAAAACAGGTTGAACCAGTCGCCGGGGGTGTCCGGCTCCTTAAGCAGGAACAGCGCTGCCACCAGGGAGATGCCGGCCAGCGGTGCAGCCCAGCGGGCAGCGGACACCAGTGCGCGGTGCAGCCGGGAACCGTCCCGCACGGCCGTGAACATCAAGGCGAGCGCACAGCCGATCAGCAGTTCGTCCGCCCGGGTGTCCGGTCCGTTGTAGATGCGGTCCAGCGGCTCGCCCGCGTTCACCAGCAGGAACCGGTTCAGTACGAAGACGGCGGCCAGGGCGACGGTGGCCAAGGCTGAGGTACGGACCTTCCAGAAGCGGAGCATCAGCAGCAGGAGCAGCGGCCACACCAGGTAGAACTGCTCTTCCACGGCGAGGGTCCAGGTGGGGCCGAGGGTTTCACCCGCAATGGACTCGCCGAACATGCCAAAGTGCGCCAGGTTCATCACGTACGCGGCAGCGGGAAGGACGAACCCCGCCTGGCCGCCCCAGCCTGACGCCGGGAAGAGAAGGCCGACGGCGACGATCACCGCGCAGAGTGCCAGGAGCGCCGGCCAAAGCCGGGCCAGGCGCTTGGCGTAGAAGACGCCCAGGAGCCGGCCGGTGGCGATCCGTTCCTTCATGATCAGCAGCGTGATCACGAAGCCGCTCAGCGTGAAGAACACGTCAACACCGATGGATCCACCCGGCATGGAGTCGGTGGCGGTATGGAAAAAGAACACGCCCGCCACGGCGATGCTCCGGAGCCCATCCAGGGCATGCTTGCGCCCCGCGATCAGCCCCGCTTGGGGCGCCGACGGGCGTTCCGGTACTGACAAATTTCCGCTGCTGGACCTAAAAACCACTAAGCAAGCATATATAACGTTTCCATAACTGCGCTGTGCGCGGGCTTGGAGAAGGCTGGTATCGGTGCGCTGATCCCGCCCTTGTGGCTGATTCCTGCTGCTTCTACATTGAAAAGATGGTGGACCAGGACATGGCGGACGACTTTGAAGGGATTGTGGATCTGATCGCCGGGACGGAGGACATCAAGTCGGTGCTGGATGGACTCACCGGCTTCGCGGCAGCCAGCATGACCAGCACTACCGGAGTGCCTATCGAATGCGCTGTCACCCTGCACCGGCGCAAGCGTACGGCCACCATCGGCGGCAGCAGCGGCAGGGCCGCGGTGCTTGACCGGATTGAACAAACGCTGGGAGACGGGCCCTGCGTGGAAGCGTTGGAAAGCGGAGTTCCCGTCCTGTTGGGAGACGTTTCGTCCGACCTGCGGTGGCCGGAATACCGGAGCGCCCTTTCTGCCGCGGGGGTTGCCAGTGCCCTTGGCATCCCCATGAAGATGGATGACGACGCCGGGGCAGTCCTGGATTTCTTTGCCCCCTCCACGGGTGCTTCACTGAGCAGGCGGTGTCTGATGGGCTCCGGTTCGCCGAAATGGCGGGAAAGGCCCTGCGGCTCGCAGTCCGGATCGTGGCTGCGGAACAGCGGGCCGAGCACTTGAAGTCGGCCATGGACACCAGGACCGCCATCGACCTGGCCTGCGGCATCATTATGGCCCAGAACAACTGCAGCAGGGATGCCGCCTTCGGCCTTCTCAGCAACGCCTCCAGCACCCGGAACCAAAAGCTCAACGAACTCGCCGAAACGCTGGTGGACCGGTTCTCGGGCCCTGGAACAGCTGAGGCCCACTTCGACGACTGAGGCTTCACCCGACCCCTTCCCGCTTGGGGAGGGCCCTGTTAGCATGACGCGTGCCGACAACGAAGTCCCGCTCACAAAAGGAGTCCCCGTATGCCCACCCGGCTCAATCCCTATCTGAGCTTTCGAAACAATGCCCGTGAAGCCATGGAATTCTACAAAGACGTCTTTGGCGGTGAACTGAACATCGGCACGTTCGCGGAATTCCAGGCCAGCCAGGATCCCTCCGAAGACCAGTTGGTCATGCACGCACAACTCGATACCCCAACGGGGCTGACCCTGATGGCGTCGGACACTCCGCAGCGGATGGACTACACGCCCGGAAACACGTTCAGCATCTCCCTCAGCGGCGGTGACGACGCGGAACTCAGGGGCTACTGGGAGAAGTTGTCCGACGGCGGCACGGTGACAATGCCGTTGAACACAGCCATCTGGGGTGACACCTTTGGCATGTGCACCGACAAATTCGGTGTCCAGTGGCTGGTGAACATCGCCGGGCCGAAGCAGTAACCTGCGCTGAGAGGTCAGCCGCCGGCCCTGCCGCACCAGGTGTCCAGGGCCTCGGCAAGCCCGTCTGCTGAGCCCTCACCCACCCAGGCGACGTACCCGTCCGGCCGCACCAGGACTGCGGCGGGCGCACCTACAGCACCCAGCACGGGAAGCAGCCAGCCGCCGTCGTACGTGGCCGGAACATGCCGCACCCTGCCGTTGGAAAGGCCCGCACCCAACTCCTGCCCGCTGAAGTCCAGCAGCAGGGGCCGCGCCTGGTGCAGCAGTTCGAAGACCCGGATGGGACCTTCGGCAGTGGTGACTTCCAGGTCCGGCATCCGGCGACCCAGGAGCGGATGGCCGGCGCCCAGGTCGTAGGCCACGTCGAGCCCTGTCACAAGCGCCGCGATGGGAACCCCGGCCCCCTCCACGCGGAGCACCTCGCCCAGCAGGTCGCGCAGCGCCTCCTGCCGGGGGTCTGATTTTTGGAAAAGCGACTGCGCCATGGTGTACTTCAGCGCCCGCTCCCCCGCCTGGTGGCGCTCCGCGTGGTAGGTGTCCAGCAGTTCCTCGCCGGTGAGGCCCCGCACCACCTGCCCCAGCTTCCACCCAAGGTTGACCGCGTCCTGCACGCCGAGGCCAATACCGAGCCCGCCTGTCGGTGAGTGGACATGCGCCGCGTCGCCGGCCAGCAGCACCCGGCCCTTCCGGTAGGTCTCCGCCTGGCGGGTGGCGTCGGTGAACCGTGACAGCCAGGTGGGACTGTGCACGCCGAAGTCGGTGCCGAACACGTCGGTCAGCGCCTGCCGCAGGTCCGCCAGGGTGGGCTCGGTGGTTGGACCGAGCACAGCCTCGGTCACCACCACGCGGACCGTGCCGTCCCCCATCGGGTAGAGGCCGTGGATGCCGCGGGCGTCCACCTTTCCCTGCTGGACAGGCTCCCCCGCCACCTTCACCTCGGCAATCAGGCTGCTCCGGGTTGCGTCCGGGCCCGCCATCGTGATGCCCGCCGAACGCCGCACCGTGCTGCGGCCCCCGTCGGTGCCCACCACATACCGGGCCCGCAGCGATCCGCCCGCGCCAAGCTGAACGTCCACGCCGCCGTCGTCCGCCTCCACGCTGGTGACCTCTACACCGCGCCGGACCTGCACGCCCAGCTCCTCCACCCACTCAAGCAGCAGCCGCTCAATGTGGTTCTGGAACAGCGCCAGCGTGTATGGATGCCGGGTGGGCAGCCCGCCCAGGTCCAGCGGGGTGTTGCCGAACGTGGCCGCGTTAATCGTTTTGCCCTCGGCAAGGAACCTGTCCACGATGCCGCGCTGGTCCAGCAGTTCAAGGGTGCGGGAATGGATTCCGCCCCCGCGGGAGCCCGCCAACTCCTGGGACTCCCGCCGTTCAAGGACAACGGCGTCCACCCCCGCCAGCCGCAGCTCGCCCGCCAGCATCAACCCCGTGGGCCCACTCCCCACAATCACCACGTCATGCATGCCGTCCCCCTCAATCCACGAATAGTCGACCGCCAGTATGCGGCACCCCCGGGGCCTTGCGGCAAGGCCCCCGCGGAGGGGTACCTTGGAAATGGAAGGGGATTCCCGCGCTGCTGTCGATTTTCGCTTCCGGTGCGCGTCGTATGGGTAGGGGCTCCACTGAAGGGCTCCGGCCAACAGCGAAGGGAGCACGACATGTCCAAGTATTTGATCCTGATTTTCCAGGATGAGGCGGTAGCGCGGCAGGCCGAAGGCGAGTCGATCAGCGCCAGCTACCAGGAGTTCATGCAGCGGCGCGGTTCCAACCTGATCAACGGGGCCGCCCTGCAGCCATCCTCGACCGTGACGTCCGTCCGGCGTGATGGGTCGGGCGGCTTCCTGGTCTCGGATGGTCCGTTCGCGGAGTCGAAGGAAACCCTGGGCGGCTATTACCTGGTGGAGGCAGCCGACCTGGATGAAGCCCTCGAAATCGCCAAGGAGGTACCCGCCGGGGTTGGAGTCGAGGTCTGGCCCGTTCGGGTGGTCAGCTGATGCCGCACGCCGCCAGCTCCGAGGTCGCCGCGGCGGTGGCCGACGCCCACCGGCGCGAATGGGGGTTCGTGCTGGCGGCCACGGTGCGTGTTGCCGGGGATATCGACGCCGCCGAAGAGGCGGTCCAGGACGCGTATGCCAGTGCTTTGTCCACGTGGGGCGTGAACGGAATCCCCAGGAATCCCGGGGCCTGGCTTACGGTTACGGCACGACGGCGGGCCCTGGACATGCGGCGCCGCGTGGCCACCCTCCAGCGGGCCCTGCCCAAGCTGCTGGAACCTGAGGAGTATGGCGACGACGCGCCGGACGCTGATGACATCCCGGACGACCGGCTCCGGTTGATTTTCACCTGCTGCCATCCCGCCCTGGCGCTCGAAGCCCAGGTGGCGCTGACGCTGCGGCTGCTGTGCGGACTGTCCACCGCCGATGTGGCGCGCGCGTTCCTGGTCCCGGAAGCCACCATGGCGGCACGGATCACCCGCGCGAAAAAGAAGATTGCCGCCGCCGGCATCCCCTACCGGGTACCGCCGGTGTCTGAGCTGCACGAACGCGTGGACGGCGTGCTGTCGGTGGTGTACCTGGTGTACACGACGGGGCACACCTCCCCGTCAGGTTCGGACCTGATGCGCCGCGACCTTGCCGAACGCGGTTTGGAGCTGGCCAGGACACTGCGGGTCCTGCTACCCGCTGACCCCGATGTTGCCGGCCTGCTGGCCCTGGTCCTGCTTACGGACGCCCGCAGGGACGCCCGGGTAGACAAGCACGACGACCAGGTTCTGCTCGAGGACCAGGACCGGTCGAAATGGGACCGGCGTGCCATCGCGGAAGGTGTTGGGCTGTTGCGGGAGGCCTTGGTTTCGCGGCCTCCGGGCAGGTTCGCCCTGATGGCCGCGATTGCCGCTGTGCACGATGAAAGCGGATCCTGGTCGGACACCGACTGGCAGGAGATCCTGGTCCTGTATGACCTGCTGATGGAAAGGTGGCCGTCCCCGGTGGTCCAGCTCAACAGGGCCATCGCGCTGGGCTTCGCCGTGGGTTATGCGGAAGGCCTGGCGGAGCTGGATGCGCTCGGTGCCGAGCCGCAGCTCGCCCGGTACCCGTATCTTGCCGCGGCGCGGGCCGACTTCCTGGCCCGGCTTGGGCACCCGGAGGAGGCGCGGGTGGCGTTCCAGGAAGCCCTGATCCTCACCGGCAATGAGGCGGAGCGGCGTGGCCTCCGGGCCCGCCTGGGTCAACTCGTGGAGTAGCCATCGCCGGTTCCTGTCCTGTTCCGGGCAAAGGGAAAGCCCCTCCTAGGAGGGGCTTTCAACGTAGTGGTCATTTGTCTGTAGGTAACGGTCAGTGGTGATGCACTCCCCCTTCCCGGACGCCCCCGGCGCCCATCCGGACTATGACCCAACCCACTTTAATAACATGTGGCCAGTGCGTAAAGACCCTTGTGCCGAAAAACTTGAAAGGAACGACGACGGCGCGGGGCCGCCGTCGTGCCATGGCTGGTTGGGTCAGTCCAAGCCTTCGCCGTGGCTAGGACTTAGCCCAGATGGACACCCAGTCGACCAGGACGTGGCCGCTGGTCTCGGGCAGCGGGCATTTTGGCGAGCAGGACTCGGTCTGCAGGATGTAGTGCATGGGTGTGTTCAGTCCGAACGACCTGGACACGCCGATCGAATTTCCATCAAGGAAGAATTCGATGCCGTCGGCACGCCACTCAGTAGTAGCGATATGCCAGTCCCCGTACGGTACTTCCGGACGTAGGGCGTCCCAACGGTGCACGCCGTTCTCCACGCCGTGTACGGCTGCGTAGATGAGCTTTGACAGGTCTCCCTCGGGAAAATCGATCTCGCCATCCTCGGGCCATCGCTTGCTGTCCGGCCACAGCAGCCATGCCAGTTTGAATCCCGGCAGGACATCGGCCTTGAAGCGGACCGAATAGCGCCCGTACACCAAGCTGTTGTACGGCCGCTGGCTGGCCCCATCCAGTTTCGGTGACGGAGCAGCACCCATTGCCACACCGTTTTCAGAATGCAGGTAGAAGTCCAGGACGCCATCGTGGACACTCAGGACCTTCGACGGGAAATACCCGGATGTCCGTTCGCCCTTGTTTTGCTGCTGGGCGGCTGTGTCCGGCGTGCCGTCCGCGTAGTTGGCGCTCCAGCGCGTGCCGTAGACGGGGCCCGGGAATCCGCCAGTGCCAACGTCTCCTTCGGCGAAGTCCTCAACAAAAACCTGCCTCCAGCCAGGCAGGTCTCCCACTGGCACGGACAGGGAGGCTGCAGAAGGGTCTGAGGGTCGATCGAGGACAAGGGGCGGTACCGAACCAGGCGAGGGCTCCTCTGTTGGTGGCTGTGCTGACTCAGAGGCCGCGGAAGGGACGTCCGTCGCCGCCTGCGCAGAATCGGAGACCGTGCTCTCCGGTTCGGCTCCCTGGGGCGGCGATGAACCTGGAGCACGCCTGAGGTCGCCGCATGCCACAGCTGATAAAAGCGTCATAACCAAGACGAGGACGACGCAAGTCCATGCACGATGCTGAATCCTCTTCAAGAGTTTCGCTCCTCCCAGAAGACCTTGGACGGGAGCCTGGTCCCCCTAGTCAATTCAGCCTACGGACAAGCCGCGCATTCGGTCACGAGTAGTGGGTACTCATATTTCCGTTCAGGGCCTTGAGGGGGCTACGCGTTAGGTTGATTACGGGGAGGACCGTCAGCCCAATGGGGATACCGTGCGCCAGTATGAGGTTGCGCCGGTTTCCTTTTGGTGCGCGTTACGGGAAAAAAGCCCTGTCCCTGACTCGGCCATAGGCGGCGGAATACGGACAATTTCGAGTTCAAATATATCGAGCAGACACCTGCTTCCGGTCAATGTGTCCAGAATCCAAACCCGCCCGTATTCCGGGTCTGTGTCCGTCACCGGGCCCCGATGAATCAACGTGTTCTGGTAGAAAGCTTCGATCGCATCGCCGGAAACGAGCTCACTGCAGGATCCAACGACATGGAGGTCAAGACTTGTCACGACTCATCCTTTTCTCTTGGCTTACAGATCCCCCTGTCTCATATCCTTCCTGCGCAAGCTGACTGCCGGGTGTCTACAGGATGATGATTCCCTGACATTTTGGGTGCGGGGCACCGCACGAGCCCGCGCAAAGGCCCGGCCCTGGATCGCGGGTGCTAGCCGAGTACCGGGACCGGGCCTTTGTGTGACGGACGGGCCTTTGCAGGAATGTCAGGCGCGGGTCCTGCCACGCAGGAAATGGAAGATCAGGACCACCACGGCGACAACCAGAAGTATGTGGATCAGTCCCCCGCCGATATTGGCGAGCAGGCCCAGAAGCCAGAGGACCGCGATGATAATGGCTATCCAAAGCAACATCAGAATCTCCTTGGTTCGTTTCCAGATGGCACATATATACCCCGCCAGGGGCGGCCCCTGGAAAGGCCCACAAAGGTTTACCGCGTGGTGCCTCTTACCCTAATTCAGATTTCCATTAGGGAAAATGGCGCCACGAATTGCACCAAGAATTCGTCCCTCAAACAGCGGCCACTAGATGTCGGCCAGCAGCGACGTGGGGTTTTCGATGGCATCTGCCACGAAGCGGAGGAAGCCGCCGGCGGTGCCGCCGTCACAGACGCGGTGGTCGAAGGTCAGCGTGAGTTCGGTGACCTTGCGGACCGCCAGCTCACCGTTGACCACCCACGGCTTGTCGATGATCCGGCCGACGCCGAGGATGGCCACCTCCGGATGGTTGATGATCGCCGCGGACCCGTCCACACCGAACACGCCGTAGTTGTTCAGGGTGAACGTGCCGCTGCCCAGCTCGGTGGGGGTCGCCTTCCCGTCGCGGGCCACTTGGGTGAGGCGGCGGATCTCGCCGTCGAGCTCCCTGGCGCTGAGCTTCTCGGCGCCGCGGACGGACGGGACCACCAGGCCCCGGTCGGTCTGCGCCGCGAAGCCCAGGTTGACGCCGTCGAACGCGACAATCTCCTGCGACCCGTCCTCCGCGGCTTCGATCCGGGTGTTCAGCTCCGGGTACTTTTTCAGCCCTGCGATGACGAAACGGGCGATGAATGCCAGCAGGCCAGGAGCCTCGGCGCCGTTGGCCTTAAGTCCCTCGCGGAGCTCCAGCAATGCGGTGGCGTCCACGTCCACCCATACGGTTGCTTCCGGGATCTCGGACCGGCTGCGGGCCATGTTGGCGGCCACGGCCTTGCGGACCCCACGGACCGGGGTGCGGGCGGCAATGCCAAGCCCGGTGCGGGCGTCCACGCCGTTGGCCGGGGTGGCTTCCCGGGGCGCCGTGGCCGGTCGCGTTTCGGCGGGCTTGGCCTCCTCGGGCTTGGCTGCGGGGGCTTCCACCGGTGCAGTGGTCCGCAGCGCAGCCTCAACGTCGCGCCGCATGATCAGGCCGCTGTCGCCGGAGCCTGAGATGTCCCCGAGATCGACGCCGTGCTCCCGGGCCATGCGCCGGACCAGCGGCGAGATCACCGCGCCGAGCTTGCCGGGGACGCGGGTGCGCAGGAGGGTGAGGTCGTCCTCGGTGGGCTTCGGTTCAGCCGGCTCAGCGAGGGCGACGGCGGTCTTCCGGGCACGGGTGCGCCGGGCAACACCGTGTCCGCCGGGAGTCCCATAACCGATCAGCACATTGCCGGATCCGGCCTTCTCTTCTTCCCGGTAGGTTTCGGCTGCCGCATTGGCCGGCTTGGGCTCGGCAAGCTCGGTCTCTGTGGGCTGTACTTCCGGCTGGGCCGGCGAAGGGGCGGGGGCGGCATCGTCCGCGGCCCCGGCAGCAGCACCAACAGGCGTCACCGTAATCAGCGGCTTCCCCACGTCCAGGGTCTCGCCCGGCTGGCCGTGCAGTTCGGTGACGATCCCGGCATACGGGGACGGTACCTCCACGGCGGACTTGGCGGTCTCCACCTCGGCAATCGGCTGGTCGACGGCGATCTCGTCGCCCACGGCAACGTGCCAGGAGACGAGTTCAGCTTCGGTAAGGCCCTCGCCGAGGTCGGGCAGCAAAAACACACGTGGTTCGCTCATGGTCAGTTCTCCCACTGAAGGTCGTCAACGGCGTCGAGGATGCGGTCCACGCCGGGCAGGTAGTACTTCTCGAGTTTGGGTGCCGGGTAGGGGACGTCGAATCCGGTAACGCGGCGGATGGGGGCGGCCAGGTAGTGGAAGCAGCGTTCCTGGACCCGGGCCACGATCTCGGAGGACACGGACGCGAAGCCGTGCGCCTCGGCGATCACCACGGCCCGGCCGGTCTTGCGGACGGACGCGCACACGGTGTCGTCGTCGAACGGGACGATGGTCCGCACGTCGATGACCTCCAGCGAGCGGCCTTCCAACGCGGCCGCTTCGGCGGCGGCGAGCGCGGTGGGGACGGACGGGCCATAGGCAATCAGCGTGGCGTCCGTGCCGGGACGTGCGACGGCGGCACGGCCTTCGGAGGTGCGTCCCGCCGTCGTGCCTTCCGCGGAAGCACCTTCCTCGTGAAGGCGGCGGAGCTCGGCAAGGTCCACGGAGTCCTTGGTCCAGTACATCTTCTTGGGCTCCATAAAGACGACGGGGTCGTCGGAGTCGATGGCTTCGCGCAGCATCCGGTAGCCGTCGGCCACCGTGGCGGGGGTGTACACCTTCAGGCCGGCGGTGTGGGCGTAATAGGACTCGGAGGAGTCGCAGTGGTGCTCCACGCCCCCGATGCCGCCGCCGTAGGGGATGCGGATCACCATGGGCAGCTTCACGGCCCCCTTGGTGCGGTTGTGCATCTTGGCCACGTGGCTGACGATCTGCTCGAACGCAGGGTAGGCGAACGCATCGAACTGCATCTCGATGACAGGGCGCATCCCGTTGATGGCCATCCCCACGGCCATGCCCACGATGCCGGACTCGGCCAGCGGGGTGTCGAAGCAGCGCTGCTCGCCGAACGTGGCGGTGAGGCCGTCGGTGATGCGGAAGACCCCGCCCAGCATGCCCACGTCCTCGCCGAACACCAGGACGGAGGAGTCGGCGTGCATGGCGTCCGCCAGGGCGGTGTTGAGGGCCTTGGCCATGGTGACGGGCTGGGGACCCGCGGCTTCGGCGGACGCGGCGGCCGAGGCTGCGGCCCGGGCGGTGGCGGCACTGACGTTGCCGTTGGCTTCGGACGAGGTTGTTATGGTGGGGCTCACTTGCCGGCCTCCTGTGAATCAGTAGCTGCTGCGTCGCGGGCCAGCTCGTCGGCGAGCATGGCGGACTGTTCCTTCAACTGCGGCGTCTGCCGGGCGAAGACGTGGCGGAACAGTTCCTGCGGGTCCACCTGCACGTCCTCGCTCAAGCCCTCGCGCAGCTGGGCGGCAACCGCTTCAGCGTGGGAAGCGATGCGTGCTTCGGCGTCGTCATCCAGCAGCCCCCGGTCCGTCAGGTACGTCCGCATCCGGTTGACGGGATCCTTGGCCCGCCACTCCGCAACCTCGCTGTTTTCCCGGTAGCGGGTGTCGTCGTCGGCGTTGGTGTGGGCCTGCATGCGGTAGGTGTTGGCTTCCACCAGGAGCGGTCCGGAGCCTTCGCGGGCGAGTTTCACGGCGCGGTCCAGGACGGCGAGGAGGGCCACCACGTCATTGCCGTCCACGCGTTCGCCGGCCATGCCGTAGCCCACGGCCTTGTGCGCCAGCGACGGCGCCACGGACTGGTGCGCCAGGGGCACCGAGATGGCGTACTTGTTGTTCTGGACGAAGAAGACCACCGGCAGGTGGAAGACGGCGGCGAAGTTGAGGGCTTCGTGGAAGTCGCCTTCGCTGGTGGCACCGTCACCGCACATGGCCAGCACCACGGTGTCCTCGCCGCGGAGCTTGGCGGCGTGCGCCACGCCCACGGCATGCAGCAACTGGGTGGTCAGCGGCGTGCACTGGATGCCCACCTTGTATTTGAGGGGGTCGTAGCCGCCGTGCCAGTCGCCGCGGAAGATGGTCATCACCTGTACCGGGTCCACGCCGCGGGTCATCACGGCCACGGCGTCGCGGTAGGTGGGGAACATCCAGTCACGCTCGGACAGGCAGAGGGCGGCGGCCACCTGGCAGGCTTCCTGGCCGTGGCTGGAGGGGTAGACGGCCATGCGGCCCTGCCGGACCAGGGCGGAGTTCTGGTCGTTGACGCGGCGTCCGACGACGAGGCGTTCGTACGCTGCCAGCAGTTCGTCATCGCCGGGTACAGGGTATTCGTGGCCGGGCTGGGTGCCCTGCTCGCTGTCCGGGATGAGCCGGCCGTCCGGATCCACCATCTGGATCTGGTGCCGGGCGGGGAGCATGTAGTCCTCCACCGTGATGCCGAACTTCTTCACAGCTTCCGTGAGCGCATCGTCTGCGGGCTCGGTGCTGGCGGTGTCCGGCGCGGTGTGGTCTGCGGAGATCGTCATTGGTCCGTCCTTCGGTAGCCACTATTCCCTCCCAGTATTGTCCCGGGCGAGGTTTCGTATCCAGCACCTGCGCAAATCGTGGAGAAGCTGCCCTGAAGTGCCGGGTTTGGAAGACGATTTGTAACTGTGACGTGGATTACCGACCGGAGCCGTGGACAAAATGCCGGGCAGGGAAACTGCACCTGCTTCCATCCGGGCGCGAAAGCCTGGCGGCCAACGGAAAGAAGTGCATTGACCCCTGTCTCCCGAAGGCCCACACTCGGATGATGCGGGTACGCACCGTCCCGGGACATCCGGGACTGCGGCATTTTCCTAACAGCAGTGACAGGCGGGGGCGTTAGCTATGGAAATAGCCAAATTGTGGGACAGGCTCGACCCGGACACGCGGCAATGGCTGGTTGATAATCCCGGCTGCAAGATCCTTCCGCGCACCGTCGCGGCGGCCATCATGAAGAGCACCGGAGTCGAATTCGAACAGGACCGGCATGGCGAAACCGTGCTCTCCCCCGGCGACTGCGACTTCATCCGCGGCGCAGCGGAGGGGACCGGGACCCGCCACCACGGGTCCTGATCCACACCCCGGACGGCCAGGGAAAGGCCGACCGGTCGAGCATCATTCGTTCCAGCGGCGTTCCTGCTGCCGGTTTTGTATTCCCGCGCGCTCCGGCCACGGAGACTCTCCTCAAATCTGCCTACTATGGAAGACGATTTGTATTCGTGAGGTGGAGTACCGACGGGAGCCGAGTGCACAATGGCGGGCAAGGATGTGGCGGCCGAGGTTCCGCTGGATGAGATCGACCGGCGCATCATCAGCGAACTCACCCGGGACGGCCGTATGTCCGTCACGCAGGTGGCGGAAAACGTGCACATTTCCCGGGCGCATGCCTATTCCCGCATTGCCCGGCTGACCGGTGACGGCGTGCTCACCCGGTTCACCGCGCTGGTGGATCCCATCAAGGCAGGGTTGAAGTCCTCCGCCTACGTGACGCTGAAGCTGAAGCAGGATTCGTGGCGGGAACTCCGCGACCAGTTGGGCGCCATCCCGGAGGTGCACCACATCGCGCTGGTGGGCGGCGACTTCGACGTGATCCTGCTGGTCCGGGCTGTGGACAACATCGACCTGCGCCGCGTCATCTTCGACCAGCTGCAGACCATGCCCGGAGTGCTGGACACGCAGACGTTCCTGGTGTTCGAGGACGTGGATACGCGGTAAGCCGGCCTTCCTCGCTGCCGCGCACCGAAATCAAGCGGCCAATATTGAGCCGACCTTGATGAATTCTTGACCGGATCCGGGGACGTCCTTGAGGCGTTCCCTCCAAAGTGATGCGTGAAGGACGGGAGCGCATCGCTGATGCACCTGGGTACTGGGTCCCAGTCAACCCGCGCCTGCGTCGGATAACACCGACGGTCTCAGAAGCCTGGCGGCGCTAAGCAAGGGCGCCGCCAGGCATCCAACTCAACTTTCCACACAAGACCAGGGGCCTGCGGCGGAGGCACGGATCAGCGTCGATCCGAAAAAGCCGCCGGCCCCCGCACCCCAAGTGGGACATACGACGGCGGGACGCGGCCGCCGTCGTACGCTCGCGTCCCTGCGTTGATTGACGCGCATATTCGCCCACGACGCGCACATTCCCTTTCGCCGCCCACATTCGAGCCGCGCCACGGAATATGCGCGTCGAAAATCACGAAGCGCGTCGAAGTTCACTTCCTGCGGCGCACCACCAGCACGATGTACAGGGCAACAGCCACCGCCACCAACGCGCCGATGCTGACTCCTGCGCTGGGACCGTCAAGCATGCCGGAACTCCTCTCCAGCGAGACATCGTTACTGACGCCAACAGCATACGTCCGTCCGTCGTCGTCGCCCCGCCGGCTGCGGACAGCGGACTGGGGGCATTGGCACCCGCTTTGACTTTGGCCACCCGAGTAGGGGCGCACGAATCCCAGTAGTGGAATTCACACTCCCCTGAAAATTCGAGTACCGGTACGTGTTGTTGGGCAGAGCGCCAGCCGAAAACATTGGGTCATCGATCCACCGAAAGGCACCAGGATGGGGCCGCTCATGGGGGAACGGGTTCTCAATCACATTCACAAGGAGTCTTTCCATGCGCCCAATGACCAAGAAGAACAAGATCGCCGCTGTTGCCGCATCCGCCGCCCTGGTGGCTGTTGGCGGGGGTGCCGCCTACGCCTACTGGAGCACCACGGGCTCCGGCACCGGCGGAGCCACGGCGGCGTCCACTACCCAGCCGGTCTCAATCACCGTGACGGTGGAACAGGGCGTCGCCCCGGGCACCCCCAAGAGCATCACCTACACGGCCACCAACCCGAACACCAGCAGCACCCCGGTGACACTGGTCAACCCACAGGTCTCAACCAGCGACGCAAAGTGCCTGCCGGGTTGGTTCCTGGCCACAGTCCCGGCCGGCCCCACCACAGTCCTCGCCGGCGCAACCACCGGCCTTGGCA
Organism: Arthrobacter sp. SDR-2R; assembly: GCF_057747955.1. Taxonomy (NCBI): domain Bacteria; kingdom Bacillati; phylum Actinomycetota; class Actinomycetes; order Micrococcales; family Micrococcaceae; genus Arthrobacter; species Arthrobacter sp. SDR-2R. Next base: position 1,547,521 of record NZ_CM173231.1, on the reverse strand, counting down.
CCGGAACGCTGACGCTCAGCGATCTCCCTGACACGGACCAAAACGCCTGCAAGGGCGCCATGATCACTGTGACCGTCGGCAGCAACTAACAAACGAGCGGGCCGGGGACGGGTGAAAACCCCGTCCCCGGTTCGTCGTCAACCGCACCAAAGTGGAAGGGGCACGGGGTGCACAACAAAGACGGGCAACCGCGGCATCGCCTGCGGCAGGCCATCAAGGTGGCGCTGATCGGGCTTGCGGTGATGCTGGCCAGCGCGGGGGCGCTGTTCGCCGCAACGCAAAGCACCAAAGCGGGCATCACGGTCCAGGTCTCGCCCGCCAGCCAGTCGGTCCAGCAGGGGCAGTCCGCGGCGTACACGGTGACGGTGACGTCCACCGGGGGCTTCAGCGGTGCGGTCAACCTGACCACCGCGGGACTGCCGGCCGGAGCAACAGGTGCCTTCACGCCGTCGTCCGTCCCCCTCAGCTCAGGCACCACGTCAACTTCCACCCTGAACGTCAGCACGGGAGCCACCACCCCGGCGGGCACCAGCTCGTTGACCATCACCGGCACCAGCAACAAGGTCTCCGGCAGCGTCACCGCCGGCCTCACCGTGAACTACAAGATCTCCTCCGGCCTGACAGTCGCCGCCTCCCCTGATTCCCTCACCGTCCCGCCCGGTTCCACCGCGGTGTACACCCTGCAGATCACCCGGAACAATCTGTCCGGGCCGGTCACCTTCAGCGTCCTGGGCGGACTGCCCTCCGGCGCCGCCGCAACGTTCTCGCCCAATCCGGTGACCGGCACCTCCACCACCCTGCAGGTGGCAACAACGGCCGCTTCACCGAACGGCAGCTACAGCCTCTACCTCATGGGCACGGGCAAGGATGCCGCCGGGAAGGCCCAGTACGCCTACGCCAACGTGCAGCTGGTCCTGGACTCCACCATCAAGCAGTTCGTCCTCTCCGGAAACGTCCCCGGCACCCTGTCCCCCGGCACGTCGGCCGGCCTGGACCTGCAAATCAGCAACCCCAACAACAAGGCGCTCTCGCTGACCAACATGTCCGTGGCGGTGGCAGGCGTCACTCGCAGCGCGGACGCCGTGGCCAGGAACCTTTCCTGCACCGCAGCGGACTTCGTGGTCACGCAGTACAGCGGCCCCTACCCGGTCTCCGTTCCGGCGGGCAGCAGCTCCCTTTCCGGGCTCCGTTTGGCACCGTCGGTGTGGCCCAGGGTGGGAATGCTGGACACCTCCGCCAACCAGGACGGCTGCAAGGGTGCCTCGCTCCAGCTCAGCTACTCAGGATCAGGACAGGGGAACTGAGATGACCGCCAACCCAACCACCCGCCGTCGTGCGGTCAGGGCAGCGGCCCTCGCCGGACTCCTGGCCGCTGCCGGCGCCGGAACCGCCTACGCGTACTGGGGCACCGCGGGCACCGGCACCGGGTCCGCAGCCGCGGCCACCATGCAGGCCGTCACCGTGGACGCGCTCGTCGCCGGGGACAACCCGAAGTCGACGCTTGTTCCCGGCGGCACTGCCGACGTCGTCCTCCGCCTTACCAACCCCAACCCCTACGCCGTGCAGGTCTACAGCGTCACGGCCAACGGGGCCGCCACCGCGGACGCGGCACACCCCGGCTGCACCACCACCGGAGTCAGCTTCGTGGGGAGCGCGGCGCCACTGTCCCCGGCCACCTTCGTTCCGGCCAACTCGTCCACCCTGCTCACCCTTCCAGGATCGGCCGCCATGGATACCACCTCTCTCGCAGCCTGCCAGGGCGCCACCTTCCGCCTTCCCGTCACGGCGGAGGTGCGCAAATGAGCCTCGCCATCCGTGCTTTGTTCGGCCGCCCGTCGCACCGGGTGCCCTGGATCATCACCGCGCTCCTGCTCCTGCTGGGCACGGGTACCGCGGCCTATGCCTTCTGGGCCTCCACCACCAGCAGCAACAACGCGGCCGCCGCTGCCGACACGCTCTCCGCGGGGTCCAAGCCCGCCGTCACCGCCAACGGTGCCTCGCTCAGCGTCAGCTGGGCGGCCGGCATCACGGTCAACGGCCGGGCGGCCACCGGGTACACCGTCACCAGGTACGCGGCGGCCACGGGCGGCACCGGAACACCGGCAACAGGTGGTTGCGCGGGGACCGTCACCACGCTCACCTGCACCGAACAGAATGTCCCGGGCGGCATCTGGTACTACACGGTCACCCCCACCATCGCGCTGTGGACGGGTTCGGAAAGCCCGCGCAGCACCGGCGTCAGCAGTGACTCCACCGCCCCGGTGGCCTCGGTGTCCGGCATTTCGCCCACCCCCAACGCCGCCGGCTGGAACAGCACCAGCCCGGTCACCGTGACCATCACCGCCGACGACGGGACGGCTGGATCCGGCGTCGCCTCCATTACTTACGCGGTCGACGGCGGCGCCAAGCAGACTGTGGGCGGCAGCGTCACCAGCATCCCGGTGAGCGGCGACGGAACGCACACGGTCTCCTACTTCGCCACCGACAACGCCGGCAATGCCGGCACGGCGCAGAGCCAGACGGTGCGGATCGACACCCAGGCGCCTGCCGCGCCGGGGCTCAGCGTGCCCGGCTTTGTGAACTCCGCCAACGTTGCCGCCGTACCCGTCACCGGAACGGCGGAGGCGGGGGCCAAGATCACCCTTACTGCCAGCGATACCGGTTCCGGCGCCCCACATTCGGTGACGGTTACGGCTACCGCATCGGGAACCGGAAGCTGGTCCGCCTCCTTGGATTTGAGCACCTTCAAGCAGGGAACGGTCAACTACAGCGCCATGGCCGCGGACGCCGCCGGGAACACGGGAGCGGCAACTGCGGCTTCGAACACCAAGGACACCGTGGCACCTGCCGCGCCCTCGGCGCTGAGTGTCCCGGCCTTCGTGAACATTGCCAACGCCTCGGCGGTGCCGGTCTCGGGGACCGCCGAGGCCGGCGGAACGGTCACCGTCACGGCCGCTGACGCCGGTTCGGCCCATACTGTGACGGGGACGGCAACAGCATCGGGGACGGGCAGCTGGTCCATGACCATGAACCTGGCCACTCTGAACGACGGAACGCTCACCTACGCCGCCACCGTGAAGGATGCGGCTGGAAATACCAGCACGGCCGCTACTGCTACGGATATCAAAGACACCCAGGCGCCGGTTCTCAGCATTAGCGCACCGATGTACGTGAACAGCGTCACGGCAGGCGGTGTGACCGTCAGCGGAACCACCGAGGCCGGCACAGCTGTCAGCGTGACTGTCCGGGATTCTGTTCTCAATGGCGTAACCAAGGCGGCTGCTGTCTCGGGTTCCTCCTGGTCCGCGACGTTGGACCTATCCGGACTCAAGGACGGCGCCCTTACCTACACGGCATCAGGTACTGACGCCGCTGGCAACAGCAGCACAGCCTCAGCGTCTGGGACTACCAGCAAGGAGACCGTGCCGCCGACGGTTACGGGCATGACGTTGGCCAACGGGGGCACCCCCGGCACGGCCGATGCTGGCGATACAGTTACCATCCAGTACTCGGAGATTATGGATGCCACGAAGTTCTGCTCCTCCTGGAGCAATATCGGACTACAGACGCTCAGTGCCAACAACGACGTCACCGTCACGTTCAACCACACGACTACTAGCAACTCGATGACAGTGACCAGCAAGACATGCACATTGAACGTCGGCACCATTTCGCTTGGAGCCAACGCGAACTACGCTACAACCACTGCGCCGGTGGTATTCGTGGGCGCCAACGGCAGCGTGAGCACCGTAAGTTGGAATCCAGCCACGAGTTCTCTGACGGTCAGGCTGGGTGACACCAAGAACAACACAGGGGCCCAGGGGAGCAATATCGGTACGAATGTACCTTCCTACACCCCGGCGTCTAGCCTTACCGATATTGCCGGTAACCCATTCACGACACCCATCACACCGTTCAACAATTCTCCGGCGTCAAGATTCTGATACCACGGGGTGCAGTAACGGCTTCCCAGCGATTAGTCGCGGGGAGCCGTTGCCAGTTCTGTTCCCGCCACGATGCAGGGCCGTTCAGGAGTCCGGACCGCGGGAATAATCAAGACTGCGATGGACGCCGGCGGCGGCTGTACAAGCCCGCCACAACGTAGGCGGCAACGAGCACCATCAGGCTGGCCAGCCATCCTGCCGTCAGTACAAGTTGCGTTCTCTTGTCGGCGTTTTCAAACGGGGTAAGGGATTGCCCTGCAACAACCACTTTGCCGGCGGCCTGCCGGGCGACGACGGCCATCCGCAGGCCAGGTTCCGGCTGCCAGGTGACAACATCAGTTCCAGCGGACCGTGTGGTGTCCAGGACGCCGACCGGCAGGTTCGGCACTTCCCCATGCAGAGTCACTGTTGTGAAAACTGCCTTGTTGTCCTCCCCGTAGATGATCATGAACGGCCCGCTGTCACTCGTTAGTTCGAGGCGCGGCCCCGTCGCGGGATCTGATCCGATCTGCTGGACCTGTGCTGCCACCGCAGCCGCCGGCGCTGTATTGACTGCCTGGCGGCCACTTTGCTGCAGCGTCAGATACACGGCCGCGAAAACGAGCGTGATGATGACAGCGGCGGCCAGCCAGCCTGCAATTCTCTGCATGCGACAATCATGCGCCCCGCTGCGGGCTGGTGCATCTGCACCCGCAGCCGCTGCCTACTTCTGCTCGGGTATCCAGAACGGGGCATTCACCCCCGCTCCTGTGAGGTTGTCGCAGCGGACCAGCTGGGTGCCGATGCGCTCCAGCGGGCAATCCACGTAGGTGTTAAGGACTTCCTCGTCATAGCCCGCGGTGGCCGGGGCTGGCCCTGCGGAGAGGAAGAGTGCCGGAAAAACGGCAGCGATGACCGGGACAGTGCGCTTGTGCAACGGGGGGCTCCTTGGATTCGGCAAGGGAGATTGACGGGCGGCCGGCCCTGGACGAGGGCCAGCGCAACTGGGTCCCCAGCCGATTCCCCAAAATGCGAATCCTGCCAGCTCAGGACTCTCCGGCAGGACCAAAGTACATGAACCGCCCGGGCAGCCATAAGGGTCCCGGGCACCCCTTATGCAGCACGGCCTACCCAATCATGACTCCCGCAATCCCGGGAACGGGCGCGGGGTGGGCCTACGCAACGAAAGGAAAATCCCCTCCTCCTGGAGGCTTATCCCCCAACACCCACCCCTCCGGAACCCTCTCCGGCCCTTAGTTGTTCGCGTGGATATGCGGACTCCCCTCCCCCACAAACCCACAATCCGTTGCACTGGCGCAACTGATGCGGGGGTGGGTCATGTCTCGGAATGGCCCACCCTCACCGCTGAGTTACCGTGCCGAGCGCCTACCAGTGACGAGGCTGCGACCGGCATCCCGCTACCGGCGCAGTTGCCCGTGCTGCAAGGGCGCCCGTCAGGATGTTTTCTTCCTGGTTGCTTCTGCCTCTGCCCCGCCGGAGAGGGCACCCTGCAGCCGGGCACCGGACAGCGGCCTGTCACCGCTTCGCCGCAATGTCAGCATCACCAGGCCTGCAGCCAGGAGGCAACATGCCAGGAAGATGGACGTGGCCAGGAAACTGCCGTGCGTCACATCCTGCAGGAAACCACCAACGTAGGGTCCAACGAATCCGCCGAGGTTTCCTACCGCATTGATCAGTCCCATAGCGGTGCCGGCGACGGCCACCGGCATGGCCCGGGACGCTGAAGCCCAGAATGGACCGTCGTAGGCCAAGGCCCCGGCGACGGCGATGCTAATGAGGGTAACCGCAAGGAACGGCATATTGTCTCCGGTTGCTACCGAGACCACCAGCGCAACAGCACCGACTGCCATCGACAGCAGCACGTGAGTGGAGTAGCGGCCGGAACGGTCGGCCGCTTTGGCGTTGTACCAGAGGCCGACCATCGCCAGCACGTACGGAACTGCGGTGATGAGCCCCACCTCCATAGACGATCCGGAGGTAATTGTCTTGATCACGTGCGGCAGCCAGATGTTGATGCCATAGAAGCCAATCTGGATGAGGAAGTACACCAAGGTCAGTCGCCACACAACCGTGTTGGACATAACGTGGCGCAGGCCCAGTTTCTCCTGCTGAGGATGTTCCCTTGCATCCGCAGCAAGCCCATTCTCGATGTACTCACGCTCCTGGACCGAGCACCATGCCGCCTCGCGCGGATGGTCAGCGATCAGGGCCCACCACAGGGGTGCGGCGATGACGAAGGGGAAGATGCCCTCGATGATGAACAGCCACCGCCAGTCCGAGAAGGAGAGAATCCAGCCGGAGAGGGGGGCCGTAATGATGGAGGCGATGGCGATGTTCATCATCCAGAATGCGTAGGCTCGTGCCCGCTCAGCGGCCGGGAACCAGTGGCTGATCAGGACAAGGATCGCAGGCCAGATTCCGGCCTCGGCGACACCCAGGAAAAAGCGCACCACCAGCAGTTGCGTGAAATCTTGGATGAATCCGGAAAGAACGGCCAGTACGCCCCAGATGAGCACCATGATTCCGACGAACTTCTTCGCGCTCCAGTGCTCGGCGAGGTGGCCGCCTGGAATTTGCAGGACGAGATAGCCGATGAAGAAGATGCCTGCAGCCAGGCCCTGCTGGGCGGCGTCGATGCCCAGGTCCTGATGGAGTCCGTTCAGGGCGAACCCGATATTGGTCCTGTCCATAAACGAAATGATGTAGACGACAATGGCGACGGGAATCAACCGCTTCCACCGGGCATTGCCCACTGCCGTTGCTGATTTGACGTTCTGTGCCATTTGAAATGCTCCTTCGCGATATGGCTGATCAGACCGCCCCCCCAGTAAAGCTACTGCTCTCCCGCGGACCTCGTCGGGGTTCGCTTTCCGCCAAGCGGCGGAACGAGCGGGACTTGTTCGGATAGAGCCGACCTGACGTTGCAGGCTTTTACGCCTTGAGTTGGCGATCCTTACCCGAGCAGCATTTTCTTATTTTTACGCAACTATTGCGTTAACGCAATAAGTCATTTAGCCAGGTCGCCAAGGGTGACGTGCAGGTTCTGGGATGCTGAGCCGCGCTGCACGATGACGTCCACCTGCTGCCCGGGGTCCTGTTTCCTGAGGGCCACCAGCAGGTCCGTCACGTTTCCAATGTCTGCCTGGGCGAACTTGGTGATGATGTCTCCTGCCTTCATGCCGGCTTGTTCCGCTGGGCTTCCTTGCGAAACGCTCACGATCAGCGCCCCCGCCGTCGTGGGCAGGGAGAACCGTTGGGCGAGTTGCGGCGTGATGTCGGTGGGGACCACACCGAGGGCGGCGTGTTTGACCGATCCGCTGGCCAACAGCTGGTCTGCAACGTCGGTGACAGTGGAGGATGGCGTAACGAACCCGATGGCTACGGCTCCGGTGCTGGGTGGAAGGTAAGCCTCGGAAAGACCGATTACCTGTCCGCCGGCATTCGCCACCGCACCGCCGGAATTACCGGGGGAAATCGGCGCATCGGTCTGCAGCAGGTCGATGGCGCCGTGGGGTGATTCCTTCGACGGCGGCATGTTCCGGTGCAGGCTCGAGACAATTCCGGCAGTGACGGTTTCCTCCAACCCCAGCGGGCTTCCGATGACAACGGTCATCGAACCCACCTCCGGATCTGTTGCAGCAAATTTTGCGGCCGGAAGGCCGGTGCGGTCGACCTTGAGGACAGCAAGGTCCGTGACGTCGTCAACGCCAACTATTGTGCATTGGGACTGAGAGCCATCAGCGAACTGGACCTCAACGTTCTTAAAGGGCTGTTTTTGCTGGTCCTCCACGACATGGGCGTCTGTGACAATGGATCCATTGCCGTCGTAGATGACACCGCTGCCAAGGCCGACAGCAGTCCTGATGGTGACCACGGATGGTTCGACCTCCCTGACCACGCCGGGAACCGCGGCCAGGCCGCCGCCGCCCGACAGGCTTGCCTTGGATGCGTCCGGTGATGCAGTGGAGGAACCGGGCCCCGGTGCCGGGTTTCCCGTACAGCCCGTCAGCGTCAGCGCCGCTGCGGTCATTCCAGCCGCCGCGTAGAGTCTTAACCTCATTGGATACCTCCTCTTTGAGAGATCGCCCGGGAGGGGCGGTCGCCTGTCTTGCCCAGCAGGGCTGCTGCCAGCGTCAAGGGCTGGGCGAAGGAACATAAGGCTGGTACTGGTCAAAAGTCCCGTCCTGAATGGGGACGTTGATTCTGGTTTCCTGCCCCTTCACGCTTACTGTCAGGTCAGTGCGCGCCCCGGGAGCCTCCGCGGCACTGTTGAGAATGAGGGGCGTCTGGTCAAACTCCTTGTTCCCGCTTGCCGGGATCCTGACCTGGACTTGCTCGTCGGAGTCGGCCAGGACCATCTCAATATCAGCAGCCGTGGTGTTGATGATCGTTCCCAACACGCGTGCGGGTTCATTTTGCCCTGATGTCACAAGCAGAACGCTTCGCAACTCCAGCCCGGCAAAGTTCAAGTCGGAACCGAGCGCAATGGGATCGCGGTCCCCTTCGGAAGGGTTGTAGCAGCCGGTAGCCAGAAGGGCCGAGATCACCAGGACGGGCAGGAGGCGGAAAAACCGTATGGTGCCGTGGGCGGGTTTCATGGATGTTCCTTTCCCTGGCGTTGAGATGCTGCCGGCTGGTCAAAACAGAAGCCTGCATGAGATCTGCAGGTGACAATGCGGCGGAGATGGCGCAGGTCGCCTGGCAGCCCAGTACAGCTTTTCCCCTGCCCCACCGTGGTTAGCTTTAGGGCTTCATCCGTGGGCTTCCCCGATATATCCCCTCCCTCAGTGTGGCGCAGCACTTGCGCCAACGCAATCACTATCCACTTAGCAAGTTCCACTTTTCTGAATTGTTGCCCTCCTGTTACCGGATTCAGCCCTGTCGATGCAGATTCGGGACATAGCATTGTTTGCACATTGGCAATCATTCCGAGACAAGCGGCACTAGACCCAGGAGGGGTTGTTTCCAGGCACCCCTGTCCATGCGACGCCTTGATCGAAGTGCAGTGACGACACGACAAGGAATTCTCCTGCATGCTCCTTAGAGACAAACTGTGGCGAAAGGCTGCCGCCTTCATGGCTGCCTGCGTCATCGGCGGCTTCCTGGTCACCGGGCTCCTGGTCCCCGCGGCGGCGTTGGGCTCATCCCTGGCCGCTACATCCACCAAGCTTTTCGAGCAGCTGCCCTCAGTGCTGGATCTGAACCCCCCGGCCCGGAACTCGGAGGTGCTGGCTAAAGATGGGTCGGTCATCGCCACGTTCTATTCGCAGAATCGCGTGCCGGTGGAACTGGAGCAGGTATCACCGTTTATGCGCGACGGGATCGTGGCCATCGAGGACTCCCGTTTCTATGAGCACGGCGGCATCGATCCAGCGGGCATTCTCCGGGCCCTCTACGTGGACACCTTGGGCGGCCGGCAGGGCGCATCGACCATCACCCAGCAGTACGTCAAGAACGTGCTCATCCAGGCGCTGATCTCCAGCGGCAGGGCGGACGAGGTCAAGTCCAGCGCGGCCAGGACCATCGGCGACAAACTTCGGGAGATGAAACTCGCCGTCAGCCTCGAGGACAAGTACTCCAAGGACCAGATCCTTCAGGGCTACCTGAACCTGGTGTATTTCGGCAACGGAGCCTACGGCATCCAGTCGGCAGCCAAAGAGTATTTCGGCGTCGCCGCAAGCGACCTCAGCCTTACCCAAGCCGCCGCCCTGGCAGGAGTGGTCAACAGGCCCCTGTACTACGATCCGATCACCGAACCAGGCCATGTGGTGGCCCGGCGCAATGAAGTTCTGGACCAAATGCTCCAACAGGGTTACATCTCCACGGTCCAGCACGACAAGGCTGCCGCCGCGCCCCTCGCCTTGAACGTCCAGCCAACCGTCCAAGGATGCGCCGCGGCGACTTCTCCATACTTCTGCGACTACGTCCAACGTTTGATCCTCAACGACCCCGCCTTCGGGGCCGACGAGACGGCCCGGCGCAGACTTTTGTACCAGGGTGGGCTGTCCATCCACACCACTCTGGACCCGGACCTGCAAAAAGTGGCCCAGGGACAGGTCAATGCCTCGCTTCCCCCGGCGGATCCCCTGCAGCGCGGGGCCGCCCTTGTCAGCGTCCAGCCCCGGACGGGCAAGATCCTTGCCATGGCCCAAAACACCATATACAACCCGGCGCCTGGGCCCGGACACTACACGGGCAACTTCGCCCTCCCAGAAACGGACAGCCGCGGTAAGCCGCTCCATGGTGCCGGCGGCTTCCAGATCGGTTCCACGATGAAACCATTCGTCTTTGCTGAATGGCTCAATTCCGGCCGGTCCATGGCTGTCCGGCTGGACGGCTCGGTCCGCACCTACAAGGCCGGCTTCCCATGGAAAAACAGCTGCGGCACGACGGCCGGGTCCTACGATCCCGCCCTCGGCCAGACACCCCTGCCCAACGACGACCCCTACCACTACTACCGGATGAGTGTCCTGGAAGGCCTGTACCACTCCATCAACACCATCACGTTCCAGTCAGCAACGCAGCTGGATTTCTGCAACATCCAGAAGATGGCCACAGCGGCGGGCATCAAGGACGGCCACACCAACAAGCCCTACGACCTCTCCAGTATCGCCAACCTGATCGGCACCCAGGATGTCGCGCCGCTGGACATGGCTACCGCTTACGCAACTTTCGCGGCCGGAGGAATCCGCTGCAGACCCGTCGCCTTGGAGACGGTCACCGGACCCGGCGGACACCACTACCCGGTGCCAGCCGCGGACTGCACCCAGACCATCGACCCGGACGTCGCTGCCGGCGTCACGTACGCCCTGAAGCCAGTACTGACCAAAGGATCGGGCTACAACATTCCCGTGAACAAGGAACAGGACATCTTCGCCAAAACCGGCACCACCGACGGACACACCCAGACATGGACCGTTGGCGCCACCACAGGCATCGCCACCGCCTCATGGTTCGGAAGCTACAAAGGATTCGGGCCGGAATGGGCAAATGAGCACATCACCATCAACGGAAAGTACTACGCCGGTCTGGACGGAGCAAACATCGCCGGCACCCAGTGGGCCCACCTCATGAACGCCGCGGCCCCAAAATACCCAGGCGGCCCTTTTCCCTCGCCACCACCATCAATGCTCCGCTGACGGGGGCGGGCCAGCCCCGTATTCGATTGCGCAATTACAATTATTGCGCTATCGTTCATTGATACTCGGTGAAGCAACGGTGGCTTTTTCACGAGCTTCACTTCCCAAACCGCGAAAGTTCCCCAACGACGAGGAACCAGTCCAGCAGGAGGAATGGGTGCCGCCGTGGCAAGCGATGACGACGATGTCCGCCCTGATGTAAAAGAGTCGCAGTCTCAATCCTTGGCTTTTCGCTTAGGCGACGGATTCATTGTTCCCCCAGGCCGGTTCCTCGTCCTGAGCGCAGTGTCACTTGCGCTGGCCCTGGCCGGCGCCGCTTCCTTTTTGCTGACGCTGGGGGAAGTGCTTCACGGCAATGGCGTCACAGCGGCCGACGGTCCCATGACCGAGTGGTTCGTGAATCACCGGACCAGTGCTGCCACCATGGTTCTGGCGGGACTCGCCATTGTGTTCGGCCCGGTCGCCCTTCCGCTGATAACACTGCTCGCCACCACGGCCTGGGCCCTTTTGACCCGCCGCCTTTGGCGCCCCTTGCTGCTCGCCGGGTCGATGCTCACGGGGGTCATCATTACGGAGGTCATCGCCCACGCCGTGGGACGTTCCCGTCCCCCAGCGGCACTGATGATGCTGGGCGCCGATGCCACTTCATCGTTTCCTTCCGGGCACGTCGTCGGTGCCTCAAACTTTCTGCTGATCGGCGCATACCTGCTCTATTCCCGCTCCTCCCGCACGGTTTCCGTGATCGTTGCCTTCAGCGCTGCAGCCGGAGGCCTGACACTGGAAGCAGCAAGCCGCGTTTACCTCGGCTATCACTGGTTTACAGATACGCTCGCGTCCGCCTCCATCTCCGTGGTTCTCCTCGCGGTCGTGATCATGCTGGATATCAACCGCGGCGGCCATGCGGCAGAACAATGAGTGCGAAAGCCGACTGGCTGCCCGGCTGCTGAGCGGGCTCGATGGACGTTAGCGCTTGCTTCCCCCACACTGTTGCGTCATCGCAAATAAAGCGAGACACTGGCCAGGACAACCACGGCTAAAGGGAGACATCATGCGTGCGCTGACAGTGACCCCGGGAGTCAAGGACTCCCTTCACCTGCGCGACATTCCGGAACCGGCAGCGGGTGAAGGACAAGTGCTGGTGGATGCCCTGGCGGTTGGCCTCTGCGGCACCGACGCCGAGATCATCGCGGCAGATTACGGCGAGGCTCCGCCGGGCCAGGACTACCTGGTGCTGGGCCATGAAAACCTGGGCCGGGTGCGGGAAGCTCCGCGGGATTCCGGCCTCGCCGAGGGAGACCTGGTGGTGGGCATTGTCCGCAGGCCCGATCCCGAACCCTGCAAAGCCTGCGCCGCCGGCGAGTGGGACATGTGCCTGAACGGCAAGTACACCGAGCACGGCATCAAAGGCCTGGACGGATTCGCGCGCCAGCAATGGCGCGCCGACCCGCAGTCCATAGTGAAACTGGAGGCGGGGCTGGAAGACGTGGGTGTGCTGCTGGAGCCCACTACCATCGTGGCCAAGGCCTGGGAACAGATCACCAGGATCGGGCAGCGGGCTTTCTTCGACCCTCATATCGCCGTGGTGACCGGAGCCGGACCCGTTGGCTTGCTCGCCGCACTTCTGGGCGTCCAGCAGGGCCTGGAAGTCCACGTCTTCGACATCGTCAAGGACGGGCCCAAGCCGGAGCTGGTCCGGGACCTCGGAGCCATCTACCACAGCGAATCACTGCCGGACTCCGGCCTGAAACCGAACGTCCTGGTTGAGTGCACGGGCGTCACCCCCGTGGTCCTGGACGCACTGCGCTGCCGCGCCCAGGACGCCATCACCTGCCTGACCGGCGTCTCGGGAACCGGGAACCAAACGGAAGTGGATGTCGGCGCCCTCAACCGCGAGGAAGTGCTGATGAACGGCGTGGTCTTCGGCAGTGTCAACGCCAACCGGCGCCACTACGATGCCGGCGCCAAGGCCCTGTCCTCTGCCAACCCCGACTGGCTGCGCCGCCTCATCAGCCGCCGGGTACCCCTCGAAAACTACGCTGAGGCCTTCCATCACAGGCCTGACGACGTCAAGGTTGTGCTGGACCTGCAAAAGTCCCGCGGCGGCAGAGGCGACCAGCGATGATTCCCCGCCGGGAACCAACAGAAGCCACCATCGACCACCGGCACCCGTCCGGGCTCCAGTACGAAATCCGGTACGGCGGGCAAACCGCGCACCTCACGGAGGTTGGCGGGGCATTGCGGGACTACCTGCTGGACGGCCGCACCTTGCTGGACGGGTATGGACCGGATGAGATGTGCACGGGCGCACGCGGTCAGTCGCTCATCCCCTGGCCGAACCGGATCAAGGCCGGCAGCTATGAGTGGGAAGGCCGTCGGCTCCAGCTTGACCTGAGCGAGCCGGACAAAGGCGGGGCCATCCACGGACTGACCCGCTGGCGGAACTGGAATGCCCCGGTTGTGGAGCAGACCGACGAATCCATCTCCTTCGCCTACACCCTGCACGCCTGCCAAGGCTGGCCCTGGGTCCTCGACTGCCGGCTGGACTATCAACTCGGTCCGGACGGATTGACGGTGCGGAGCACGGCGGTGAACCGGAGCGACTCGCCGTGCCCCTACGGGACTGGGGCGCATCCTTACCTCAGCACAGGAACGCTGCGCGCGGGCGCTATCGACACCGCCTTGGTCCAGGTGCCGGGGCGGACGTACCTGCCCGTGGATGAACGCGGCATCCCCACCGGGCACGAGCGTGTGGACGGCACAAAGTACGACCTGCGGGAACTCCAGCAACTTGGTGGCCGGCACATCGACGTGGCCTACACCGACCTTCTCCGCGGCGGGGATGGGCGCGCCCGCGTAAGGCTGCTGCGCCCGGACCGCTCCGGAGGAGTTGAGCTGTGGGTGGACGACACATACCCCTACCTGGAGATCTTCACCGGGGACACCCTCCCCCAACGGGACCGCCGCCGGACCGGGCTGGGCGTGGAGCCCATGACGTGCGCCCCTGACGCCTTCAACTCCGGCGAAGGCCTGATCACCCTGGACCCCGGGCAATCCCACACCGGACAGTGGGGCATCAAGCCAGCCTGAAGGATTCCCTCCGCCGATCCGGGTCCAGCAGAGAAGACATCCCACTTTTGCCAACTATTGCGCAAACGCAAATATTGGGTTTCAATGAAAACATGGCTTGCCGCACCAGGATCCGGTCACGTCACGTACCGGCTCCCAACGTAAAGCGACCGTCGGAGGTACCCTGGCCACCGGCGGCGGCTGCGAAGGCCTCCAGCGCGGCGGCCAGCGCAGGACGCCGGCCCGCAGGCATCCTGGAAATCACCTCTGCGATGGCCTGCCGCCGGTGCTCCAACACGGAGTTGACCAGTTCCTTGCCCTTGCTGGTCAACTCCAACCGGATGTATCGGCGGTCCGCGGGGTCTTCACGGCGCTGCAGCAGGTCAGCCGCTACCAGCCGGTCGCAGATGCGGGTGGCATTGGATGCGTGCACGCCAAGCTCTGCGGCGACGCCGCCGAGGTTTTGTGGTCCGCGGGTATGGATAAGGACCAGCACCCGCAGCTGTGGCGTATTGACGATGTCCTCAACCTCAGCAACAGAGCGGGCCACCACGCGCAGAAGAGTGTCGGCGGCGCCCATCACCGCTTCGACTTCCCGACTTGAAGGTTCAGGGATCAACGCAGATCCGGCAGATGTATCCATGGGCACCAGTTTCCTCTAATGGTTGCTGTCCCGCAAAGTTTGCCAGCTTCCCTCGTCTGTTCGCAGGCGGCCCGAAGGAGAATCATGAAGACGCAACACCCGGCAGATCCGGTCCGCAGCACGGTGAATGGCATCGACCGGCTTGTACGGAATGTGCAGACGGGGAGGTTTGAGCGCTCCCTGTCAGGCCTGACGGCTGCCGGTGCCCTGGTCACGGCGGCGGAAATCTATCTGGAACATGACAAGGCCAGTTTCGGCAACAAGTGGATGTGGGTTCCCGTTGCCTTGGGCCCGCTGGGTGCCGCCGCGGGAGTAGCCGGCGTATTCAGCCGCCGCATGGCCAAGACCGCCCTCCCGCTGGCCAGCGCCGCGATCATTGCCAACGGGCTGCAAGGAACCTGGCTGCACCTGCAGGGCATCCGGCAGAAACCGGGCGGCCTGTCCAACCTGCGCTACAACCTGGAGATGGGTCCGCCGCTGTTCGCGCCGCTGCTGGTCACCCTGGTGGGCGGAATGGGGGTGCTGGCCTCCGTCCTGAGGCGGGAACCATGAGCAGCCTCCCACTGGACATGTCCGACGGCGGCGGCCGCTACCCCGGCTTCAGCACCCGCGCCCAGGCGGGCCATTGGGACCGGGCGACAGCCGCCGTCGTCGAGTCCCGCCTGGGTATGCCGCCGGACGTCCGTTTCTTCACGCCCGCAGAGGAGGCCGCAGCGCGCGCCCTCTTCGACCAGTTACTGGGCCAGCAGGGCGAGCCCCGGGTGCCGGTGGTGAACATGGTGGACGCCCGCCTGGCAGATGAGCAAACCGACGGCTGGCACTATGACAACATGCCGAGGGACGGCGAAGCGTGGCGGGCAACGCTCGCGGCGCTGGACCGTGAAGCGCACTCCCGTGCCGGCTCCACCTTTGCCGGCCTGGATCCAGAGCAGCAGGCCGGGCTCCTGCAGGACATCTGCAATCTGCACCGGGAACTCTGGCACGGCCTGCCGGCGGACCGGGTGTGGAGCCTCTGGACCCGGTACGCTTGCACCGCCTTCTACTCGCATCCCCTGGCCTGGGACGAAATCGGCTTCGCGGGACCGGCCTACCCGCGCGGCTACAAGAACCTGGGTGTGAACCGCCTGGAGCCGTTCGAGGTGCGCGACATCCGCCCCGATGCTGACCCCACCCACGGGCCAACCCACGACGCAGGCCACGGGGCAGACCGGTGAACAGGGTCCGCGAACGCAATGAGTCCGCGTGGCTGCTCCCTTCCGGACCCGGCAGCAACCTTCGGCTGCGGGAGAACATGCGGCGGTACGCCGAAACCGATGAGGTGGACATGGTCATCGTGGGCTGCGGAGCAGGAGGTTCCACGCTGCTGCAGCGCCTGGCACGGGCCGGGTGGCGGGCGGT
The DNA here is from genome assembly GCF_057747955.1 of Arthrobacter sp. SDR-2R. Taxonomy (NCBI): domain Bacteria; kingdom Bacillati; phylum Actinomycetota; class Actinomycetes; order Micrococcales; family Micrococcaceae; genus Arthrobacter; species Arthrobacter sp. SDR-2R. The sequence continues at coordinate 1,531,331 of NZ_CM173231.1, read as the reverse complement.
GGCGTTGGAGGCGGGTCCGTTCTGGGAACCCGAGCAGGACTGGGTCAGCGATGAAGCCGGATCCCACCACCTGTACTGGACCGAACCACGGGTTATTGCCGGGACTGATCCCGTGCCATTGGGGTCAAACAACTCGGGCCGGGGGGTGGGCGGCTCCATGGTCCACTTCGCCGGGTACACGCCACGTTTCCACCCCAGCGATTTCCGGACCTTCACTGCTGATGGGGTGGGCGCCGACTGGCCCCTGGAGTACGCGGAACTGCGGCCGTTCTACGAAGACATCGAAGCGGAACTGCCGGTCGCCGGGGAGCGCTGGCCGTGGGGCGACCCGCACGGCTACCCGCACCGGCCGCATCCTGTGTCCGGCAACGGCGAGCTGTTCCTGCGCGGCGCCAACGCCCGCGGCATCACCGCGAAGGTGGGTCCGGTGGCCATCGCCAACGGCAGGTTCGGCAACCGGCCGCACTGCATCTACCGGGGATTCTGCCTCCAGGGCTGCAAGGTCAACGCCAAGGCATCCCCGCTGATCACGCACGTCCCGGACGCGCTGGCCCACGGCGCCGAAATCCGCCCCGACTCGATGGCCACCCGGATCGGCTTTGACGAACGCAGCGGGCTGGCAGCCGGCGTCGAATATGTCCAGGGCGGTGTCACGAAGTTCCAGCGGGCCCGCCTGGTGGCCGTGGCCGGCTACTCGATCGAAACCCCGCGGCTGCTGCTGAACTCCGCCACGCCGCGCTTCCCGGACGGGATGTGCAACGACTTCGACCAGGTGGGACGGTACCTGATGGTCCAGGGCGCGCCCCAAACCGCCGGACGGTTCCAGGCCGAGGTGCGGATGTGGAAGGCCCCTCCCCCCGAAGTCAGCACGGAGGACTTCTACGAAACGGACCCGGCAAAGCCATACAAGCGGGGATTCTCCATCCAGTGCGTGTCCCCGTTGCCCATTACCTGGGCCGAGCATGTTGCCGCGCAGGGGCACTGGGGCCCGGCGCTGCGCCGCTACATGAGCGACTACCCGCACTGGGCCTGCCTGGGCGCCCTGTGCGAATTCCTCCCCCTGAAGGAGAACCGGGTAACGCTGGCTGACGAGACGGACCGGCACGGCATTCCCGTGGCGCGCTTCAGCTACGGCCAGTGCGACAACGACCGGCAGCTGATGTCCGCAGCACAGCAGGTCATGGAAGAAATCCTGACCGCTGCAGGGGCAGAGGAAGTCATCACCATCAACCGCTATGCCCACTTGGTGGGCGGGGCCCGGATGGCAGCCACCCAGGACGCCGGTGTGGTGGACCGGAACTGCCGCAGTTTCGCGGTACGCAACCTCCTGGTCACGGACGGCAGCGTGCTGCCCACCCAGGGCAGCGCCAACCCCGCCCTGACCATCATGGCGCTGGCGGCCCGCGCCGCCCGCGTCCTGGTCCAAGGCGCCCGCCGCGGCGCCACGATGAGCGCAAAGGAAGACTGATCATGGCAACCACAGTGGCCGACTACCTGCTCGCACGCCTCGGTGAGTGGGGTGTGGACAAGGTCTTCGGTTTCCCCGGAGACGGTATCAACGGCATCCTGGCCGCCTTTGGCAAGGCCGGCAACCAGCCGAAATTCATCCAGGCACGGCACGAGGAGATGGCCGCGTTCGAGGCCGTGGGCTACGCCAAGTTCGGCGGCCGCGTGGCCGTGTGCATGGCCACCTCCGGGCCCGGAGCCATCCATCTGCTCAACGGCCTCTACGACGCCAAGCTGGACCACGTTCCGGTGGTGGCCATCGTGGGACAGACGGCACGCAGCGCCATGGGCGGCTCCTACCAGCAGGAGGTTGACCTGCTGACTCTCTTCAAGGACGTGGCTTCCGACTACGTCCAGATGGTGACCGTCCCCCAGCAGCTGCCCAACGTCATCGACCGCGCCATCCGTATCGCGGAGGCCCAACAGGCACCCACCGCTGTGATCATCCCGGCCGATGTGCAGGAACTCGAGTATGCCGCCCCCACCCACGACTTCAAGATGGTCCCTTCCAGCGTCGGTGTCCGCCGGCCCGACATCCAGCCTGACACCGACTCGATCCGCGGTGCCGCGCAACTCCTGAATGAAGGCTCCAAGGTGGCCATCCTGATCGGACAAGGGGCGCGGGGCGCGGCCGCGGAGGTCCGGGAAGTGGCTGAACTGCTGGGAGCCGGGGTGGCCAAGGCGCTGCTGGGCAAGGACGCCCTGCCCGATGACCTGCCCTACGTCACCGGCTCCATCGGGTTGCTGGGCACCCGCCCCAGTTACGAGATGATGCGGGACTGCGACACCCTGCTCACGGTGGGATCCAGTTTCCCGTACACGCAGTTCCTGCCTGAACCGGGCCAGGCGCGTGGCGTGCAGATCGACGTCGACCCCAAGATGATCGGGCTGCGCTACACCAACGAATTCAACATCGTCTCCGACGCCGCTGCCGCCCTGCGCGCCCTGATTCCGCACCTGGCCCGCAAGCAGGAGCGGTCCTGGCGGGAAAACCTGGAATCGAACATCAGCCGCTGGTGGGAAACCATGCACGACGAAGCCATGGTCAGCGCCAACCCGGTCAACCCCATGCGGCTGTTCGCCGAACTCTCCACCCGGTTGCCGGCGGACGCGATGCTCAGCGCCGATTCCGGCTCCTCAGCCAACTGGTATGCGCGGCAGCTGAAGTTCCGGGAAGGCGTCGGCGGCTCGCTGTCCGGTAACCTGGCCACCATGGGCCCCGGTGTGCCCTACGCCATCGGCGCCAAGTTCGCCTTTCCGGCCCGGCCCGCCATCGCCTTCGCCGGGGACGGCGCCATGCAGATGAACGGGCTGGCGGAGCTCATCACGGTGAAACACTACTGGCGCGAATGGAATGATCCCCGGCTGGTGGTGGCCGTCCTGCACAACAATGACCTGAACCAGGTCACCTGGGAAATGAGGGCCATGGGCGGGGTGCCGGCCTTCCGCGAGTCCCAGGCCCTGCCCGACGTCGACTACGCGGGTTTTGCGGAGAGCCTGGGGTTGCAGGGCATCCACGTTGAGGACCCCGACGACGTGGGGCCGGCCTGGGAGAAGGCCCTCGCCGCGGACCGGCCCACCCTCCTGGACGTCCGCACCGACCCCGATATTCCGCCGATCCCGCCGCACGCCACCTTTGAACAGGCGCGGAAGACTGCGGAGGCCATGGTCAAGGGCGACGACAGCGCCTGGGGCGTGGTGAAGGAAGGGGTCAAGACCAAGATCCAGGAATTCCTGCCGCACAAGGAGGGCTGAACCGTGTCCGCCGCCGCCACCTCGGTCACCGCCATCCGGGCAAGCGCCTTCACGGTTCCAACCGACGCACCCGAAGCGGACGGCACCTACAGCTGGGACTCCACCACCCTGATCCTGGTGGAAGCGGACGGCGGCGGGAAGACCGGGTTGGGCTGGACCTACGCCCCGGTGCCGGCGGCGGCCCTGGTGGAAGGCCTGCTGGCCCCGGCCGTCCAGGGCATTGACGTTTTGGACGTGCCGGCCGCGGCAGCTGCGATGGCGCGGACGGTGCGCAACCCTGGCCGGACCGGCCTGGCATCCTATGCCGTGTCCGCCGTCGACTGTGCCCTGTGGGATCTGAAGGCCCGGCTGCTGGAGGTGCCGCTGCATAAACTCCTGGGCGCTGTCCGGGATTCCGTGGCCGTGTACGGCAGCGGCGGGTTCACCACCTACTCCGACGACCAGCTGCGGGACCAGCTCCAGGGCTGGGCCCAGGGCCAGCACATCCCCCGGGTGAAGATCAAGATCGGCCAGGACGGCGGGACGCACGTCGCGCGGGACCTGGAGCGCATCCGCCAGGCGCGTGCCGCCATCGGGCCCGGCACGGAACTGTTCGTGGACGCCAACGGTGGCTACAGCGCCAAGCAGGCAATCCGGGTGATGCGGGACGCAGCAGATGAGCACGTCACTTGGTTCGAAGAACCCGTCTCCAGCGACGACCTCGCCGGACTGCGGGCGGTGCGCGCCGCCGTCGACGCCGACGTGGCCGCCGGGGAGTACGGAACGGGACTTGTGTACTTCCGGCGCATGTGCAGCGCGGACGCCGTCGACTGCCTCCAGGCCGATGTCAGCAGGTGCGGCGGGATCAGCGAATGGCTGCGCGTGGCCGCCGTCGCTGCCGCCCACGGACTGGAAATCTCAGGCCACTGCGCCCCCCACCTCAGTGCCGCCGTCGCCGCAGCCACCCCTAATTTCCGGCACATGGAATGGTTCCACGACCACGTCCGGATCGAAAACATGCTCTTTGACGGAACGCTTGACCCGGACGGCGGATGGGTATGGCCGTCGGATGTCCCCGGCAACGGGCTGGCCTTCCGCGCTGCCGACGCCCGCCCTTACCGGGTCCAGTAAAAGCAGGTACCCGCCAACCATGACAGGACCGAAAGGAAGCCCATGAGCACCAGCCCAGGCAACGCGAACCCCTCGGGGGCAAAGCCACTTGACCCTGACCCCACAGGCCAGGATCCGAGCGCCGAGGACCCCCGCGGGAGGCAGAAAGCGCTGCTGCAGGCGGTGATCTTCGAGGTCGCACGGGAGACCGAAGGCCGGGGGCTGGCGGATATCCGGGACATGCTGCAGTCAGGTTTCGCGCGCGCCGGCGTGGCGGCACCTACCAATGCATGGCTGGACTCGGTGGCTTCCGCGGCGTTCTATGGAGAGCCGTACATCATCGACCTCCCCGCAGCCCTGGCGGCGGAGGGTGCGGTGCCCGCCCCCAACCAGGAGGTACGGGAGCGGCTGGCCGTACGCCGGGAGCTGCGGCGGGAACAACTGCCGTCGGGGATCTTTCCTCCCGCGTCGGCCTGGGAGTTGGATGAGAACGACGTCACCGGCAGAAGGCCGGAGCCGGGCCCCGATGCCCGGGCCGTGCTGGAAAGCACCCGTGCGGCGCGGCGGATGCTTGCCGTGGCGGCGTCAGGCGCGGCCGCGGGCCTGGCCTTTGCGGCGGTCCGGGCGGCGAGGAACGCACGGCGCTGGAGAAGCGGACGTTCGACGGCGGGTGGTGCCTAATGCCGGCATGGCTGCAGGCATGGATGTGGGGCACCATCGCCGGCGGGGCGCTGGTGGTGGGATGCGCGCTGGCGTGGAAATGGAAGATCCCGCCAAAGGTGGTGTCCTCTGTGATGTCGTTCGGCGCCGGTGTGCTGATTTCTGCGCTGTCGTTTGAGCTCGTGGAGGAGGCCGTCAACGGCGGCGGACTGTGGCCCACCATCGCCGGGTTCGCCAGCGGCGCCCTGGTGTATGTGGCTGCCAATGCCGTGTTGGCCAGCAAGGGCGCGAAGCATCGGAAGCGGTCGGGCGGCAAGCAGCCCTCCGAAAAGGAAAAGCCGGGCAGCGGGACGGCCATCGCCATCGGCGCGCTGCTGGACGGCATCCCGGAATCGGTGGTCCTGGGGGTGGGGCTGGTGACAGCGGGCGCGGTCAGCCCTGCCATGCTGGCCGCCGTCTTCATCTCCAATGTCCCCGAGGGACTGTCCAGCACAGCCGGGATGAAAAGGGCCGGCCGCGGGCCTGGCTACGTGTTCGGCGTGTGGGGCGGCATCGCCGTCCTCTCCGGGCTTGCCGCGCTGGTCGGGTTCCTGGTCCTGCAGAACGCCCCCGGGGAACTGGTCGCCTTCATCACCGCCGTTGCGGCCGGCGCCATCCTGGCGATGCTCGCCGACACAATGATTCCCGAGGCCTTCGAGGAGCATCACCTGCTTACCGGCCTGATCGCCGCCGCGGGATTCCTGGCGGCATTCACCGTGGACCAGGTGGGCGGATAGCTTCCCGGCTTCCCAACTGGCGGGAAGCCGCACCATGTCGGATACGAAACCCCGGAGGAACAGATGGCAAGGATCGAAGACTATGCGATCATCGGTGACCTGCACACGGCTGCATTGGTGGGCCGCAGCGGGTCCATCGACTGGATGTGCATGCCAAACTTCGATTCACCGGCATGCTTCGCGGCCCTGCTGGACTCGCCGGAGGCGGGGCGGTGGCGGCTGGCCCCGGCCGGAGCCGGTGACTGCACCCGGCGGCGCTACCGGCCCGGCACGCTGATCCTGGAGACGGAATGGGACACGGCGGATGGAAGCGTCAGGGTAACGGACTTGATGCCGGTCCGCGATGGTTCCGCTGACGTGGTGCGCATGGTGGAGGGCCTGAAGGGGAGCGTTGCCATGCAGGGCGAACTGTCCCTGCGCTTCGATTACGGCCGGATCGTTCCGTGGGTCCGGCGGACCAGCCACGGCATCAGCGCCATCGCGGGCCCTGACGCCGCCTACCTCAGCACCCCCGCGCCGCTGGAGGGCAAGGACATGCGGACCGTCAGTGAATTCACCGTCAACGCCGGTGACCGCATCCCGTTCGTCCTGCGCTGGGCACACAGTTACAAGCCCGTCCCGGACCAAACCGAGCCGGAGAAGGCGCTGGCCTCCACGCAGGAGTATTGGGAGCAATGGACCGGCCGGAACTCCATGGCTGGCGACTACAAAGACGCGGTGGAACGGTCCCTGATCACCCTCAAGGCACTTACCTTCGCCCCGACCGGAGGCATCGTGGCCGCCGCAACCACCTCATTGCCTGAGAACCCCGGGGGCAGCCGCAACTGGGACTACCGCTTCTGCTGGCTGCGGGACGCCACCCTGACGCTGCAGTCCCTGCTGGCCTGCGGCTACAAGGATGAAGCAGCGGCGTGGCGGGAATGGCTGCTGCGTGCGGTGGCCGGCAACCCCGCGGATTTGCAGATCATGTACGGGCTGGACGGAACACGCCGGCTGCCCGAGGCCGAGCTGCCGTGGCTTGGAGGGTTCGAAGGTTCCAAGCCTGTCCGGACCGGCAACGCCGCGGCCCCGCAGCTGCAGCTGGACGTGTGGGGAGAGGTCCTGGACGGCCTGGCCCTCACCCGGGCCGCGGACCCCGGCACCACGGATGATTCCTGGGATATCCAGGTGGCGTTGATGGAGTTCCTGGAGGGCGCGTGGGACCAGCCGGACAACGGGCTCTGGGAGATGCGGGGGCCCCGGCGCCATTTCACCCATTCCAAGGTCATGGCCTGGGTGGCCGCGGACCGGATGGTCAAGGCCGTCCAGGAATCCGGCCTTCCCGGACCCGGGGGGCGCTGGGCCGCACTGCGCAAGCAGATCCACGACGACGTCATGACGCACGGCTTCGACCAAAAACGCAACACCTTCGTCCAGTCCTACGGCAGCAGCGAACTCGATGCCAGCCTGCTGCTGATCCCCCGCGTCGGGTTCCTTCCCCATGACCATCCCCGCGTCGTGGGCACGGTGGACGCGGTCCAGAAGAACCTGACCGAGGACGGGTTCGTCCTGCGGTACCACCCCGAGGCCAGCAATGACGGGCTGCCTGGCACCGAAGGCGTCTTCCTGGCATGCTCCTTCTGGCTCGCCGACGCGCTGCTGGGCATCGGCCGCCGGGACGAGGCCGTGGACCTGTTTGAACGCCTGCTTTCGCTGCGCAACGACGTGGGCCTGCTCAGTGAGGAATGGGACCCCCGCAACAACCGCCAGCTGGGCAACACGCCCCAGGCATTCAGCCATTTCCCGCTCATCCACTGCGCCCTCCAGCTGCAGCACGGCCCGCACCATAGCAATATGCCGCTGAAGGAAAGGCATGCTGGCCTGAAGTGAACGGCTCAGCCTGCGCTGGAAGTGGGGATTGGTGCGGGGGTCCCCCCTGCGCCGGAATCCACGGTGGGTGCCGGGGTTCCGTAGTCAACGGACGACGTCGGCTGCCCGCCTTCCCCGTCCTGGCCCGCCGGCGCTGTGGCCACCTCAGTCGGAGCCGGGTTGGGGGCGCCGGCCGGGGCCGTCGGCTGGGCCGGGACACTGGGTTCGGTTTGGGAACTGGACGTCGTGGGGCCCGGCGAGGGTCCTGCCGACGCCGGAGATGTCGGCCCGGAGGACGACGTCCCGGAAGTGCCCTTAACAATGGCCGTGATCTGCTCCTTGTAGCCGTTCAACGTGGCCTGGATATCGGAGAGCGGCACGTCCTGAAGATTCCAGCCGTACTCGGCGATCTGCGCCCACAACGCCTCGAGCTGCTGCTTGCTGGCCTGATCCAGCGGCCCGTCCAGGGTCAGGACCAGCTGGCTGGCCAGGGCGTAGGCAAGGCAGTCCAGGCAGTTGTAGTTCGCCGCCGCGGAGAGGTTCTGCGGGACGATGACGTCCGCCTGCCCCACCACCAGGACCACCTGGAATCCGACAGCCACCGCGGCGCAGCCCGTGCAGTTGGCGAACGCGTAAGCCTCGTTGGTGGTGGTGACGGGATTGCCGTCCTCAGCCCACACCAGCGCGAACGCCACGCTGTACGTCACCGAGCCGTCGGTGGTGTTGACCGCGAGCGCCTGGTTTCCGTCGCCCTCCGGGGCGGCGGGCCGGTCGAACGGGAACACCCAGGACGGCGCCGCAGCGGAAGAAGCGCCGCCGCTGGAGGACGCCCCGGTACCAGAGGCATCTGCGGGTACCAGCACCATGCTCAGCTGCGGGTTGTCCCGCGTGGGCTTGGTGGCGCCCGCCGGCCACAGCGCAACGGTCTGCCCGGTTGCTCCCTGCCGGAGCGCCCCGCGCTCACGCTGGGGAAGGATTGCGCGGGTGGCGTCCCCCAGTGTCCCGCGTTCGTAAGCCTGGACCGGACGGTACGTCCCGCCGTCGGGCCACCATGCCCAGGCGAGCCCTGCCAGAAGAGCCGCGACGGCGGCCATGGCAACGGTGCGCTGCACCGCCTTGCCGCGCGTTTTCTGCCACAGCCCGGTCACCAGCTGCCGCAGCAGCCGCACCACGATGTACAGCACGCCCAGCACCGGCACGGCCACCACAACAACCGCCAGTGCCCGCACCGCCGCGCCCAAAATGTCGCCGGACGACAGACTCGCCGCCAGCATTTCCTGCTGCTTGACCGCACTCGCCCAGCCCGTGGCCAGCAGCCGCGGCAGGGAAAGCACCATCATCACCATGCTGAACAGCAGCACCGGAACGGTCACCAGGACCCAGGCGGTGACCACGGCCCGGGCCCAGGGCTTGAGCACCTTGCTTTCAGGGTTGCCCCACCGCCACGGAAGGATCCCCAGGAGGGTGGGCTTGATCCGCTGGAAAAGGTCGGGCACGCCGGTGGCGTCGGCCAGGATGTGGTAGCCGTCGTACTTCACCAGCGGGATCAGCTGGCGGACCATCTGCAGGATCTGCGTGACCACCACCAGCAGCAGCGCATCAAAGCCGGTGGCCCACCACAGTCCCATGATGGCCACTGCCACGATGGCGTTGAAGTACAGGCCGCCCAGGTCCGTGCGGATCCGGCCGCCGCGGCCCAGCCGGTATGAGTCGGTCACGTCCGTGAAGAACGCGGGCCACAGCAGGTACAGCCCGGCGCCCATGGCCCCGGGTGTTGCCCCGCCCTTGCGGGTGGCGGCGGCATGGCCGAATTCGTGGAAGCCGGCGGAGAGGATGGTGACGGCGAGGATCAGCAGCAGGAGGGCGGGCTGGGCAAACGCCTCGTGGGTGGCGGAGCCCAGGCCCTTGACCATGAGCACCCACCAGCAGGCGGCCAGGAACGCCGCGGTCACGGCCACCACGATCAGCGGGTTGAAGAGGACAGCGAACGGGGCCGTGATCCTGCGGGTGCGTTGGGGGTCGGACACGATGTAGCGGAACCGCAGGCCCAGCAGCGGGTTGGCCTTCCTGACTTCGGGCTGGGTGCCGTCGGCGAGCCGGAGCAGGCCCATCGGCAGCAGTTGGGTGTCCATCAGGGTGCGCACGTTGTCCGCGCTGACCAGCCGTCCGGAGCCTTCGCTGACGTGCCGGGCGATGCCCTCAAGGTCCCGCGTCCCGTCGGCGGCCTCCAGCACCAGGTACAGGAGCCTGGTCAGCTGCAGGGTCTGGCCGTCGGCGCGCCGCACCAGGGCGGGCGGTTCGCGGTAGCCGGATCCTTCGGCGGGGCCAAGCAGCTGGACACCGTCGGCCAGGGCTGGAAGGTGGCCGGCCGGCGTCGAGCTGCCTTGGTCCGGCGGGTCCTGGGCAAGGGTGGCGCGTGACGACGGCGGGCCCGCCTCGGGAGGCGGCCCGCCGTGGGTTTGGGTCATCTGCCTTACTGCTGCAGGTCGGACTGCTGATCGGCCGTGGCGTTGGCCTCGCCGTCGATGTGCTGCGAGATGGTGGCGCTCTGGTCCGAGATGGCGTAGGCCTGGCTGTCGATGGAGCCGATGTTCGCGGCCACCGCCGCGTCGATGGGAGCGGCAACGTTGGCGTTGGCGGCCACGGCACCGTTGATGGGTGCCGCGATGGCGGCGTCGGCGTCCAGGTTTACGTCGACGTTCAGAAGGTTGCCGTTCAGGGCGCCCGCTGCATCCGTCAGCCCGCCGGTGCCGGAGGGGACCGTTACCGAACCGGACGTTCCGTCCGTGGTCCCGTCCGTGGTTCCGGTGTCGGTGGTACCCCCGTCCGCCGTGCCATCAGCCTGGCCGATGACGCTGTCCTGCGTGGAGTCCGCATTCGCGTCGGCAGTGATGCCCTGGTCGATGACGGCGTCCTGGCTGGACAGTGCCTGCGCGTCGGAGCCGAAGGAGAGGATGTTGGCCGAGGCTGCTGCGTCGATCGGTGCCGCCACGTTGGCGTTGGCGGCTACGGCCAGGTCGATGGGTGCTGCGGCGTTAATGCCAAGGTCCAGGTCAGCGTTCAGGTCCAGGACTGATGCAACTTCCTTGTCCGGAAGCGCGGTGGCCTGTTCCGACATCAGTTCTTCATCAGTGAGGGGACGCATTTCATTGTCCATGCTTGAGAGACCTCCGGTGCGGCGCGGGTGCTCTGCCCCCAGCGGACAGCCCGCGCCACACAATAGTAAGCATGATTATTAGTTTTGCGAAGGGACAACCTCGACGTTTCCGACGCGCAGGTTCCATTTCGCGGCCCATATATGGCCTGCGCCCGGGAAGATGCGAGTCGAAAATGAACCCGCGCGTCGAAAATGCGCTTGCGCGTCGGGGAGGGAGTGGCCCGGTGCCGGGAACTAAGCCCGGGCGAGCCCCAGGATCCCCGCCGCGGTCCCGGCAGCGCCACCGTGCTGGACGATGTGCGGCTTGCCGGGGATTTCCAGGAAGGTGCCGTTGGGGACCGTCGCGGCCAGCTTCTCGCACCAGTCCCTCGGGGCGATGGGGTCGCGGGAGCCGCGGACCACAAGGACCGGCTGGCTCACCAGGGCCAGCCGCGCGTCCAGGTCGTAGCCCATCATGACGGGCAGCTCGGTCAGGTACCAGCGGAGCCCGGACCGGATGTAGTCGGTGAACACGATGGCATTGCCCAGCGGGCTCTCCTTCAGCCCGTCCAGGCCAAGGGCCAGGGACTGCTCCAGGACGGTCCGGCGGGTCGGATCCACTACCGGGCCCAGCAGCGCCACATGGGACACCAGGTCCGGCCGCTGGACCGCCAGCTCGGTGGCGAACTGGGTGCCCATGGAGTGCCCCACCACCACGGCGCGGGAAACACCCATCTTTTCCAGCACCGCAGCCGTGTGTGCGGCGTAGTGGGCCACGGACAGCTGCCGGTCCGGGGTGGGGGTGCCGCCGAAGCCGGGGAGGTCCACGGCGTAGGTGTCCCCGTGCCGGGCCAGCAGCGCCTGCAGCCGCCGGTAATAGCGGTGCGACATTCCGATGCCGTGCAGCAGCACGAAGACCGGTCGCGGGGAACCCGCAGGGCCGGCAAGGAAGTACACGTGTGAGGTCAGTCCGCCGGCGGCGACAATCCGGGGCGTAAGGCAGGGCCGCATGCCGGGCAGGTGCATCGGGCGGCGCGCGGGTTCAGCGGCGGGTGGTTGGTCGGTTGCGGCGTGCACCGGCAGTCCTTTTCAAGTTCAAATCCATCGAGCGGTTCCTACCCTAAAGTGGCCAGCGCGGCAGGTGCGCTATGGACGGTGACCTGCGTGTCGGCGTCGAAGGTCCGCGGCGTGCCCATGCGCCGGTTCCTAGCTGTTGCCGGTGTGGACAAGGCTGTCCAGGTCCAGCTGCTGGGCAGGCGCGTCGGCCAGGCCGGCGGGCGTGAGGTCAAAATGCTCGACGGCGGCACGGGCTTCGCGGGCGGCAGCGGGGCCGTGCGGGGTATGGGTGTTGTTCATCATGGGTGTGAAATTCCTTGCGTTTCATGCGGAATGGGGGTGTGCGCGGGAAGCGCCGCCACGTGCTCTGCCGTGGTCTCCAGGACCCGGGAATGGCGGCACTGGGAACAGTGGATGGCCACAGCAACTGTTGAGGCGCGGGGGTTCAGGACGGGCGGCGAGTCAACGAACAGGTGGAGGTCCGTGTCGCAGTGGGAGCACCACGGGCGTTTTCCGTGGGGCTGGAGGGTGTGCCTGGGCACGTAGCTGTTGGAGGCCTGGGTGACGAGGACTGTCACACCACGGCCCGGTAGCTGCACAGGATGTAGTCGGCGGCCGCCGGTCCGGTCATGCGCAGGCAGGCGTCGGGGCGGACGCGTCGGCTCATCGCCTCAAAGAAGACGTGCTCGTCCTGCGGCTCCTGCTGGGACAGGTTGCACCAGCTGGTGTAGAGGCCGTACAGGGTGTCGTCGTCAAGGCCGCTCCCGGAGTCGTGGTCCGGGCAGGTGGCTTCGGTGAGGAACTGGTCGAACTGTGATTGCGCCATGGTGGCTCTTTTCAAACAAGGTGCAGTTGTTCGCCGTTCGGCTACAGCGGTTCAAACCCGGAGCCTTGCACAGTGCACCGGGCGGGTTTGCGGGGAGCTGTGAGTGCCCGGCAGGGAAAATCAAACGTGGGGTGGGAGGAGAAGGGGGGACATGTAGTTCTCCTGGGATATGTGTGAGCAGCCGTAGCGGCCATGCAAACTCTGATCCCTTGACTAAAACCATGTCGACAATTTCTCTACACTGTAGACTTTAGGTGTAGACCCAGTAATAAGCAAGCTGGGGGCGGCGTGGCACACGGCAAAGTATGGGCCGATTTCCGGGCCAAAAGGAATGCCGGGAGCGGACCCATCCAGGGCACCCGCGGCTACGAATGCAGCATGTGTGAGCATACGGCCGCACCCGGCTGAAGGGCCAAACATGAGCGCCCCGAATCATCGACAGTTCCTGTCCGAATGCCTTGTCCCCGTCCCCGCAAAGCAGCCGGGCCTCAGCGACGACGAGTTGTACGGGCTGTACCTGAGCTGGTGCCTGCTCAATGCCCGGAAGCCCGGCCCCACCGCGTCGCTGTGGGCAGCCGTACGGCAGGAAGGGTACCTGCAGCAGCACCGCGGCGGCCGGAACGAGTGGCCGGATTTGTGCATGACCGGCCCTGCGGCCGTGGACTACATCCTCGCCAGCCGGCCCAGCCTGCTGTAGCCGGGCAGGCTGTAACAGGGCAAGAGGCACGACGGCGGGTGGCCGCCCGGGTGGGTAGCCGGGTCCGGGTTGGGTAAGGTCTGATCATGATCCAGCAGGCTGCGGCCGTGTCCGCGCTGTCGTCCTACCACTGGCTGGGCATCCCGATTGCCGCGGCCGGCGCCGTCCTGCTTGCCTTGGGAACACTGTTCCAGCACCGTGCCGTGGAAGACCAGCCGGCTGCAGCCGGGCGCGCGGCGGGCAGCATGGGCGGCGGACGCCTGCAGGCCCTGGTCCGGAGGCCGGTGGGGCTGGCCGGGACGGGGATGCTCGGTGCCGCCATCCTCCTCCAGCTCACCAGCCTGCGGTTCTCGCCCCTGATCGTCGTGCAGCCCATCGGCGCCATCGCCCTGGTGGTCACCACCCTGGCAACGGCCCGGATGACCCGCCGGTCCCCCGGGCGGCGGGCCCTCACCGCAGTGGCGTTATGCGTTGGCGGCGTGGGTGTGTTCGTTGCCGTGGCGGCGCTGTCCGCGGAGGACGTGGAGGTCAGCGACCGGCACTTGATCACCATCCTGATCGTGCTCGCCGTGGTCCTGGCCGGTGTTGCCGTGGCCTTCGCCTTGTGGCGCCACAGGTCGGGTGCCGTGGTGTTCACCGCCGGAGCCGGGATCCTCTTCGGGTTCGTCGCGGCCCTGGCCAAGACCGTCATCGCCCGGCTGTTCCAGGGCGACTTCGAGTGGTTGTCGCTGACATGCCTGGCAGGCCTGCTCATCGCCGCCCTGGCCGGCAGCTTCCTGGTCCAGAACGCCCACACAAGGGGAACCCCCGAACTCGTGGTGGCCGGCCTGACCGTCATCGATCCCCTCGTCGCCGTCGCCATCGGCATCACCATCCTGGGCGAGGCGGACGCAGCACCCCCGCTGGCAATCGTCCTGTTCCTCCTGTCCGGGGCCACCGCCGTCGCCGGCGTTTTCCTGCTCGCCACGGTCAAGAAGCCGCCTACGGCGGCGCGTGCGTCCGTTCGTGGTTGAATGACCACTGTGCCCCAGAGCACAGTCAGGACCCATCCGAGCACCAGGAGGACACTATGGCTTGAATCAACGCAAAGTTCGACAAGGAGTACCTCGACAAGGGCATCGACGAATTGGCGAAGGCGCCCGTGGAGGCGCTGAAGGGATTGTCCGAAAGCGACGCGCAGAAGCTCAAAGAGGCGCTGAACATCAAGACCGTCAAGGACCTGGGCACCAACAAGTTCTTCATCTGGGCGCAGTCCGTCGCCAAGCTCGCGGAGTAGCGGGCACCATCCGTCCCTTCGGCAAACACACGAAAGCTCCCGGCGCAGGCCGGGAGCTTTCCTGTCTTTGGGTGCCTACCGCACCTAGCCGGCCTTCACGGCGTCGGCAGCGCCGGCGAAAAGCCGGATACGGACTATCCGGACCACCACTCCCAGCAGAACCAGGCCGATTCCCAGGGCCATGAGGCTCCACACGGGCACGGAATCGGAGTCGATGGTCCGGTAGCACGTGGCCGCGGCCCCTCTGCCGGCCTCTTCCAGGTCAGCCAGTTCTGCGGCGCGGCTGTTGGGAAGCAACGGGCTGCCGCAGAGCGGGCCGGACGGCTGCAACCCGATGACGAAACCAAGGATGTACACGTCGAATCCCGCGGCGACAATCCACAGCCACGTCCGCTGCTGCCAAAAACCCGGTTTGCCGGCAGGAACAGGCTTCGCCCGGGGATCACGCATCTTCATAGGCCGAGCATAATCCGCGCCCGGATAAAGGTGGAGATAAAGGTGCAGGAGCGGCATTCAGCATTTCCCCAGCCTGCGGTCCTACAGTGAACCCTGCCGGTCCAACCCGTCGGGTGGACCCACGCGCACATTTGGAGGAACACATCGTGGTGAAGCCATCAATTCCGTCAATGAGGGCCCGCATCGGCGTCGGAGCGGCAGCAGTCCTGGCCGCCGGTGCCATGGCCGCCGCGGGCGTGGGTGCCGCGTCCGCATCCCCCAGCCCAACATCCGTGTCTGCAACCTCAACCGCTGCATCCAGCGACGTCAAGGCAGCAAAGGGCGCCGGCGGCCTGAAGGCCTTCCTGACCCTGAACGCTGACAGCCCGCAGGCCGCCGGGGACCGTGCGGCGGAAGCGGCCGCGGCGCTGGTCAACCACCCCAAGCTGTTCGCCAAGCTCCCCGCTGCCCTCCAGGCGGACGTGACAGCCCTCAAGGACGCCGCACCTGCGGACCGCGTGAAGGATGCCTACAAGATCAAGACCACCGCCCTGTCCGGCGGGTACGGTGCCGAGATCCAGAAGCGAGCCGAAGCGCTGGAGAAGGCGGCCACCGGCCTGGCCGGCCTGCGCCAGGAGCTGCGCACCGCGTTCAACTCGGACAATCCCGGCGCCGGGCTTCAGAAGGTGGCCGACCAGCTCATCAACCACCCCAAGCTGTTCGCCAAGCTCCCGGCCAACCTCCAGGCGGACCTGACCGCACTCAAGAACGCCGCCCCGGCGGACCTGGATGCCCAGGCGAACAAGATCAAGGACACCGCCATCAACGGCGGCTACGGTGCCAAGGTGCAGAAGATGGCCCAGGCGCTGGCGAAGAAGGCTGCCGCGGCACCGTCCACGTAAGCCGCGCCTTCCGGAGATACACCGTCAGGGCATTTGCGACGCCGCCGCGGACGGTTCCAGGTCGGCGAGCGTGAGCGGGTGGGCCGGTTGGTCCGGGAAGGGGAAGGTGGACGTCACCGCCAGGTCCGGGCCAACATGCACCAGCTCCCCCGGCGCCATGGGACGCCAGCCGGGGTTCTGGTTCATCCGTTTGGTGGCGAAGAGCACGGAGCGGGACTCGGCCAGTTCGGTGCTTCGGGAGTGGATCCGGGGGCTTCTGGCGTCCAGCGGTGCCACCGGAGCGGGTTCAGTTAAGGGGTCGCGTTCCAGCACGTACAGCGGGTGGGTTGCCGGGTAGCGGAGCACCCAGAGGTCGGTGGCCGTCGTGACGATGATGTTCAGGGCCAGGACGGGCAGCTCGGCGGCCACCCAGCCCACCGCCCGGGAGATGCCCTCGGCCACGTCCCCCCCGGCCCTGCGGCTCTCTGCCGTGATGAGGGCGAAGAGCCGCTCACTGTCGGTCTGGCCCTGCACCAGTTCCGCCACGCCGAACTCACGCAGCCGCGCGTCAAGCCGGTCGAGTCCGTGGAAGGCGCCGTTGTGGGCGAACAGCCGGCCGTCCTGCTCGAACGGGTGCGTGTTCACCAGGGTGTGCGCACCTGTGCTGGCGTACCGGACGTGGGCCAGGAAGGTGGTGCTCCGCAGCTCCCTCGCCTCCCGGGCGAAGGCGTGGTCCTCCCATGCGGCGAGCGGCCGTTTGGTGACCCGCGGGCCGCCGTCGGGATCGAACGTGCCGATCCCGGCGCCGTCGGGCTCCTTCCTGCTTTGCTCGGACAGGCTGTCCGGGGCGTCAAGGAGCCAAAAGGTGGCGCGGACGGGCCGGTATCCGGCATGGAGCCCGAACAACCGGCACATGGAGCGCTCCTCCCGGCAACGGGCTAGTGGCGGGATGTGTGATCCATGGCCTGATAGCGGTCGTAGCAGTCGCGGGAGCAAAACAGCGCAGAGGGAGTTGGAGGCAGGTCCAAGCCGCAAACCTTGCATTTTGGCTTGGGTCGAAGGCTCCGAAGCATGGTGTTCAGCATGGATGAAGGTTATGCGCCTGGCCGGAAAATTGGACCAGTAACCAGATACTTCAATCTGCGGGCAGCGATACCTAGTGGTGGAACGCTTCCTTGTGCTTGTCGGTGGGCATGGGCGACGTCAGGGCGTCCAGGTAGGCCACTTCCTTCTTGAGGTCGTCAAGGAAGCTGGAGGCGAGGTCCCGGGTGAAGCCGTTGCGGACCACGATCCGCTGCACCGTGATGCCACTGAGCCCTTCGGGCAGGGCGTAGGCCGGGACCAGCCAGCCGTTCATGCGCAGGCGTTCGGACAGGTGATGCAGGTCCCAGTTCCTGGTGTGGCCGTCGGTGAGCTGCCAGGCGAAGACCGGGATGTCGGAGCCGTCGCTCCAGAGGGTGAAGGCGTCCATGTTCCCGATCTCGTGGGAGAGGTACAGGGCAACGTCACGGGAGCTGGCCTGCACGGATTTGTAGCCGGCGAAGCCCAGGCGGAGGAACAGGTAGTACTGCAGCAGCACCTGGGCGCCGGGCCGGGAGAAGTTCAGGGCGAAGGTGGGCATGTCCCCGCCCAGGTAGCTGACGTGGAACACCAGGTCGTCGGGGAGGGACTGTTGGTCCCGCCAGACGATCCAGCCCAGGCCGGGGTACACCAGGCCGTACTTGTGGCCGGAGGTGTTGATGGAGGCCACCCTGGGGAGCCGGAAGTCCCACACCAGTTCCGGTTGCAGGAACGGTGCCACCATGGCCCCGGAGGCGCCGTCCACGTGGATGGGGATGTCCAGGCCCGTGGCAGTCTGGATGCGGTCCAGCGCGGCGGAGATCTGCTCCACGGGTTCGTAGGCGCCGGTGTAGGTGACGCCCATGATGGCCGCCACGCCGATGGTGTTCTCATCCACGTAGCGGTCCAGGTCATGGCCGTCCAGGGTGGGGTGTTCCCTGGACACGGGAACATAGCGGGCTTCCACCTCCCAGTAGTTGCAGAACTTCTCCCAGCACACCTGCACGGCGGAGCTGAGGACGATGTTCGGCGCGTCCGTGGGCTTGCCCTCGGCCCGGCGGCGGTGCTGCCAGCGGCGTTTGAGGGCCAGGCCGGCCAGCATGCAGGCTTCGGAGGAGCCGATGGTGGAGGTGCCGATGGCCGCCGCAGGGTCCGGGGCGTTCCACAGGTCCGCGAGCATCCGCCAGCACCGGGTTTCGATCAGCGCGGTCTGCGGGTACTCGTCCTTGTCGATCATGTTCTTGTCGAACGCTTCCGCGTACGGCTGGGACGCTTCCCGTTCCATCCAGGTCCCCACGAACGTGGCTAGGTTCAGGCGCGAGTTGCCGTCCAGCATCACCTCGTCGTGGACCACCTGGTAGGCGGTGCCCGGCAGCGATTCCCCGTCCGGGATGGTGAAGCGCGGAAAGAGGGTGGACTCCCCCGGCCGGCTGAACAAAGGGTTCAGCTCCACGCTCGTTTCGGGCTCGTGCCGTTCGCTCCGGTGTGACCTCGTCATGTCCAGTTCCTTCGCCCGCCGTCGTCCGCAGGCAGACGCCTGCGGCCGCACTTCCGCTGTTCCCAGCACTCCGTATTATTCATGCACCCGGAGCAAACGGCAGCAGGGGCGGCGGGTTTGGGCGCGGCAGAAGTACGACGGCGGCACGCACCAGGGAGCCAGCCGCACCGTACCAAAGGGCCGGCAGAGACCTACTGCTGGCCGAACTTCGTCAGGCTTAGCGAGCGGGACCTGATCCCCTCGATGTGGTTGTTCATCGCGGCCGTCGCCGCTGCGCAGTCCCCGGCCTTGAAGGCATCAATGATGGCCTGGTGCTCCTGCACCGTGTGGTCACCGCTCATGTCGTTGTGCACCATCAGCCTGAAGCGCTGGATGCTTCCCTCGATGGACCCGTAGGCCCGGAGCAGGAACTCGTTGTCCGTTGCCTCCACGATCCGCCGGTGGAAGTTTTCATCGGCCTTCCAGTAGGCCCGGTACCCCGCGAAGGTGTCGCCGCCATGGCGTGACGCCTCAAGGTCGCGGTGGAATCCTTCCAGGTCAGCCACGAGATCCTGTGTTGAGTTGGTGCAGGCAATGCTGGTGCATGCAGGCTCGAGGATCTGACGCGACGTCAGAAGCGCCGCGATGTCGCTGGCGGTGGGCTCCGGCGCAACCTTGTAGCCGCGCAGGGCTTCCCGCCTGACCATGCCGGTGGTTTCCAGGCGTGCCAGGGCTTCCCGTACTGGAGTCGAAGAAACTTTGAAGCGCTTGGCCAATCCATCAATGCTCAACGGGGATCCGGTGGAGATCTTGTCGTCGAGCAACAGGGACAGGATGGCCTCGAACACCTGGTCGACCAGCATGGGCCTGCCGGGGATCAGGACTTCTTCTTCAGGCGAAGCGGCGTTCATTTCGGAATCCTATGTGAATTTTTCGGTCAGTCGCATGCAGCCGTAACACCACTCCCACGAGCGCGTCGTCACAAACCAAACACGGCGAAAAGGGTGTTTGCAGAAAATCGTGCATGATGTACGGTACATGATACCGGACAGCGAAGTGATCTGTAACACAGCCAAGCTGCCCATCAAGGTTGGAAGCTCTCCTACCACCCCTCCTCCCCCACTTCCGAAGGCGTGTAGATGATTCAGTTTCGATCGATGTTGGTGACCGTCGCCGCAGTTTCCATGGCGAGTGTGCTTCTCTCCGGGTGCTCCAACCCCGAAATGACCAGCTCAGCCCAGTCCGATGCCCCTAAAAGCCCAAGCTCCGCGGAGGCCGTCAAAGTCGACGAAGCCGCCGCCGCAGCCCTCCCCAAGGATGCGCGGGACAGGGGAACGCTGACCGTCACCATGAGCCAGAGCTCACCTCCTCTGCACTTCATGGCCGCCGACGGGACAACCATTCAAGGTATTGACCCGGAAATTGCCATGGCCCTCGGCCAGACGCTGGGCCTGAAGACGGAGGTCAAGAGCGGCCCCTTCGACGGCATCATCCCCGGTATTGCTGCCGGCAAGTTCGACATGGCCATTTCCCAGATGTCCCCCTCGACGGAACGCATGAAAGTGCTTGACTTCGTGGACTACTACCAGTCAGGCAGCGGCATTGGTGTGGCTCCGGGCAACCCGCAGCACCTCGCGCTGGACACACTCTGCGGGAAGCGTGTTGGCGTGCTGAAGGGTTCATTCCAGGACCTCAAGCGCCTGCCTGCCCTTTCCCAGGCGTGCACCGCCGCCGGCAGCCCAGCCATCGAGGCCATGACCTACCCCGATATGCAGGCCCCCAATCTCGCACTGACGGCTGGACGCATTGATGCGGTCTACATCGACGGACCCACCCTGGGCTACGCCATCAAGCAGGGCGGCCAGATCGAACTGCTCGGCGAAAAGGACGTCTCCCCCGTCAGCATCGGCTTCAAGAAGGGCGCGGGCATGGAAAAGGCGGTGCAGCTCGGCATGGAGTCTCTGGCAAAGAGCGGCAAGTACAAGGAGATCCTGGACAAGTGGGGCGTGGGCACCGGTGCAATCTCTGACTTCGCCTTCAACAAAGCGCAGTAGCCACATGGCCAACACAGCCACGGAACCCGACGCCAAGGCACCCGCCGGTGACGCGCTGGACCGCCAGCTTCTCCTGGGCCGTCCGCACCAGCGCCACGGAGGGTTGTGGCTGACGGCGGCAATCGTCTTGTTCGCGATCTTCCTGGTGGGCTACTCCCTCGTCACCAATCCGCGGTTCGAGTGGAACGTGGTCTTCGGCTGGTTCACCTCGGAGCGGCTGTTCACAGGCCTCCTGCGGACGCTGGGACTGACGGCCATCTCCATGGCTGTGGGAATCGTCGTCGGCGTCCTGCTGGCGCTGGCCAGGCTCGCCCCGAACGCCATTGTGGCCGGGACCGCGGCGTTCCTGGTCTGGCTCTTCCGCGGGGTGCCGGTCTTCGTCCAGCTCCTGTTCTGGGGTTTCATCGCCGCCATCTACCCACGGATTGCGGTGGGCGTGCCGTTCGGGCCCGAGTTCTTCTCGGTGGATGCCAACGTGCTCATCACCCCCTTCATGGCGGCAATCCTCGGCCTGGGCCTGAATGAAGGTGCCTACATGTCCGAGATCGTCCGGGCAGGGCTCCTGAGCGTCAACCGTGGACAAACGGAGGCGGCCACGGCACTGGGCATGCGCCGGTTCGCGATACTTTCCCGGATCGTCCTGCCGCAGGCGATGAAGATCATCATCCCGCCAACGGGCAACCAGACCATCTCCATGCTGAAGACCACCTCCCTGGTGAGCGTCCTGGCCTTCCCCGAGCTGCTCTATTCCGCGCAGCTGGTGTACAGCGCCAACTTCAAGACCATTCCCCTGCTTATCGCCGCCAGCATGTGGTACCTGCTGGTGACCAGCGTTCTGAGCCTTGGGCAGTTCTTCATTGAACGGCACTTCAACCGGGGCGGTATCACCTCCGGACGCAGCCCCCGGCGGCCCCGCAAGCCCAAGGCGGCGAACCCCCGCACCACACCAGAGGAGGCCCGGCCATGAGTGACGTGATGATCGAAGCACAGGGGGTCACCAAGAGTTTCGGCGACCTCGAAGTCCTCAAAGGCATCGACCTCACCATCCCCAAGGGCAGTGTGACCTGCATCATCGGCCCGTCCGGCTCGGGCAAGTCCACGTTCCTTCGCTGCATCAACCAATTGGAAACGCTCGACGGCGGATACATCCTTGTGGACGGACAGCCGGTTGGCGTGAAGATCAGGAAAGGCCGGCTGCACGCGCAGAACAACGCCGAGGCGGCGAGGATGCGCGAGAACATCGGCATGGTCTTCCAGAGCTTCAACCTTTTCCCCCACATGACGGTGCTGGAGAACATCTGCGAAGCGCCGGTCAGGGTGAAGAGGGAGAACCGGAAGGCCGTCCAGGACCGGGCCCGGATCCTCCTGGAGCGGGTGGGGCTTTCCGAGAAGGTGCATGCCTACCCGGCGTCCCTGTCCGGCGGCCAGCAGCAGCGCGTGGCCATCGCCAGGGCACTGGCCATGGAGCCACGGCTGATGCTGTTCGACGAGCCCACATCGGCCCTGGATCCGGAGCTGGTGGGCGAGGTGCTGGACGTGATGCGGAAGCTCGCTGACGGCGGGATGACCATGATCGTGGTCACGCACGAGATCGGCTTCGCCCGTGAAGTGGGCGACCACCTGATCTTCATGGACGGCGGCGGCATCGTGGAGCAGGGCGACCCCCGGACCGTCCTGCGCGACCCACGGCACGAACGCACCAAACAATTCTTGGCGAAAGTAATCTAGACCTTCACATTGGAGCAGGACCCTTGAGAAACAAATGGATTGTCAGCATCGATGACTACCGCAAGGCTTCCCGGAAACAGCTTCCGAAAATGATCTCGGACTACCTGGAGGGCGGCGCGCTGGACGAGACCACCATGCGCGCCAACGAGGACCGGTTCGATGCCCTGATGCTTCGCCAACGGTCAATGGTGGACCTTCGGGGCCTGAACACATCCACCACCGTGCTGGGCCATTCCCTGGCGCTGCCGCTGATGGTGGCACCGATGGGCATGCTCACCATCTTCCACCCGGGTTCGGATCCTGCCGTTGCCCGGGCCGTGGTAAGGGCTGGCTCGATTTTCATCCACAGCGCGTGGGCCGGCTGCTCGCTGGAAGAGGTGGCCAACGTGGCCCCCAACAACCTGTGGGCGCAGATCGCTTTCTGGAAGGATCCGGAGGAAACCGCCAGCTACATCAACCGGGCCAGGGCCGTGGGGGTGGAGACCCTGGTGGTGGCGGGCGACGTCGGGTCCTCCAGTAAGCGCGAACGGGACCTTCACCATGGACTGTCCATGCCGCCGCGCCCGCCGGTGGCGGACTACTTCAATGCCGCCACCCGCCCGGCCTGGCTGTGGCGCTGGCTCACCGGCCGGAAGATGACCTACGGGAACTACCAGATCAACGGCCGCCCGCTGCGCATGGACGAGATGAACAACTGGATGGCAACCAACAAGAACCCGGGCGCCACCTGGGATGACTTCGCCAGGCTCCGGTCCGAGTGGAAGGGGAACCTGGTGATCAAGGGCATCATGGACGCCGAGGACGCGGCCCGGGCCGTGGACGAGGGCGCGGACGGCATCTTCGTCTCCAACCACGGCGGCCGGCAGTTCGATTCCCAGCCCGCCACCATCGATGTCCTCCCCTCCATCACGGACGCCGTCGGCGGCCGGGCGGAGATCTATCTCGACGGCGGCATCCGGCGCGGCCACGACATCGTCAAGGCAGTGGCGCTGGGCGCCAAGGCAGCACTGGCCGGGCGCCCATTCGCCTACGCCCTTGCCACCGGCGGGGAGCCGGCGGTGGACCGGGTGTTCGGAATCCTCCAGGACGAGCTCAAGGGGGCCATGGGGTTCGTGGGCAAGTCATCCGTTGCGGACCTCGACAGCAGCATCTTTGCAGGGCGCAGCACGTCAGCCGTACCCGAGGGCCTGCTCGTGTAGAAGAACTGAAAGCGTTGCCAGGTAACTGCCCGCCTCCCTCGGAGGCGGGCAGTTCTTTTGTCTTACCGTTACCCGTCCACGATTGCCGCGGCAATTTCCTTGTACGCCCGCCGGGTCTCCGGCTTCAGCACGTCAAGGGTCACCAGGTCTCCATCGGCCACACCGTCTCAGCTGCATCTATTCCGCCACCTAAGCCGCTTTGTGGGTCACGGAAAAGGGTCGATACAGAGTTGTCAACCTCGACTCCATCGACAACAACCTGATTTAGGGAAGGCGGCTGAGGGCCTTGCGGCGGACACGATGGACGCGGCAATCACCCCCCCCAGCCGATCCAGGTGGGTTTATAGCATTCATTCCATGCCTTCGGTCAGGTCAGCGCCTTGGCTATACGTTCTTTCAGGACAGGCGCAAGCGACTGCATGTAGGTGCCGGTTACGTGGCCAGCGGCATCGCGATAGACAATGGCGTTTCCAATGACAGCGGGGCATGTTTGGTCAAAGCAGAAGTAGTCTGTGACGTCTACCAGCGCTGCGTTGCTTACCGAGTCCACCGCGTCAATCAAGGCGTCATTCGTACCGAGAGCCTCATCACGCTTCGTGCCGCAGTCGTTACCGTTCACTTTGAAACCCACGCGGGTAAGGCAGGACAGCGCCCCCTCGCTTACGCTTGGAACGTCACCCACGGCAATGATCTTGGTGCCGCGTGCCGCGACGGGAGACCAGAACGAAGCGAACCGCCGGCTGGCATCCGCCGGACTATTGCCTGTCTTGGTCCTGGCCGCGGTCGTGATGACTGCCGTGTACTTGTCACCATTGAGAAGCCTTTCCTGCACCGTACGGATTGAAGCTTGGCAGTCTGACCCGTCCCAGAGGTCCATCCACTGGCAGCCGACACCGGTATAGACGTCAAGCTTCCAGTTCTTTTCGATGGCTATCGGAATAAGCGCCGGGAGCAGCGACGCCGCGTGGCTGTCGCCGATGACTGCGATCCTTGTTGCGGAGGGGGCGGTGGAACCTAGCGTGCAGTCTTTGAAGGTCTCCCCATTCTGCCTCCAGCACTTGTAGGCTCCGCCCGTATCGGCGGCGAAGGTGTCAATGCTGGGCGTAATCGATTCGCCCAGCTTCCCCTTGCACACATCCGAATGAGAAACCGCTCCGGCGCCGAGGCATAGCGTTCGGTTGCCGGCGGCGGTGTCCGCCGCTCCTGACGCCACGGTAGTAGGCATGGGTGCCGCGGCGATTGCGGGATCGGGTGCCGTCTTCATGATGGCGGCGGCAGATACCGCTACCGCTACGACAGCGAGTACTGACAGTAAAGTCACGGCGGCACGGTTGCTAAGGACTATCCCGCCCTGGGCCTTGGTCCTCTTCCTGAAGTCCGCCAAGTCAAAGTTCCTAATCGGATTTTCAACAAAATGGTAGGACGTGACCGACAGTGCCAGGCTCAACCCAAGGGCAATTAGGTAGTACGCGACGTTGTCGTTGGGCATAAAGGCCACGAGCAGGATGATGACGGGCCAGTGCCAGAGGTACAGAGAATAGGAGATATCTCCGATGTACCCGCTGACACGATTAGTCAAGGGAAAGAGAAATCGCACTGGACCACCGGTGCCGGCGACGATCACAAGCGCGGTTGTGATCACCGGCAAGGCTGCGGACGGTGCGGGGAAGCCGACTACGGCGTTTACGACTAAAGCGGATGCGACCATTCCGATGAGCCCAACCCAACCAAGCACCGGGCGTAGTGCATTCGGTATGCGGGTGAGGACCGGAGAGATTACGGCAACCAGCGCTCCGACACCCAGCTCCCATGCACGCGAGAATGTGGAGAAGTAAGCCCACGTAGGGTTCGTCGCGGTCTCCAACATCGCCCACGCGAAGGATGCAACCACGATGGCCATCATTGCCCAGCCGACGTACGTCCGCCCGTTCTCAATCGCACGCTTCGCTGTGAGCCAGAAGATCAGCAGCATCAACCATGGCCACACAAAGTAGAACTGTTCTTCAACACCCAAGGACCAGAAGTGCTGCAGGGGAGAAGGCGGCGTTCCCTCTTGGAAGTAGTCCGTCCCGTCTACCGCAAAACGCCAGTTACCGGCGAAAAGGAGCGCCCATATACCATCCCCAAAGGTTTCGGCCGCACGCGCTTTCGGAAGTACCCAGTACGCAACGGCTACCGTTGCCACCAGCACAAGTAAGGATGCCGGAAGAATCCGCTTGACGCGGCGCTTGTAGAAATTGGTGAAGGAGATTGTTCCTGTCCGCTCTTTTTCCCGGAGCAGCAACGACGTGATGAGGAACCCGGATATGACAAAAAAGACATCCACCCCGACGAAACCGCCTGCAGGCCACCCGATAAGGTGGCTTGCTATCACAGCGAGGACGGCAAACGCACGCAGGCCCTGAATGTCGGGACGGAACTTACCCTTCTTCGCGGCCGATGATGGCCGCCCTTGAGCGTGCCGAAGTGCCGTCTTTTGAGACATGAAGATTTCCCCCTATTGAGACCTGGCGCAAGTCTACCCGGCAGGTACCTCGGAAAGACTGCGGACCAGTCGTGCGGGGACGCCAGCATAAAGGCCGTCAGCCGGGAGGTCCCTTGTAACGACGGCACCAGGAGCCACCACGCAACCCTCACCGATGGTCACGCCGGGCTGGACGATGACGCCGGCACCGAGCCAGGACCCCGCCCCGATGGTAACGCCGGAGAACTTGGTCGGCTCGGAAGCCCGTTTAGTGGAGGGCCCAATGTCATGTGTTCCGGTCATAACCGTCACGCGGGGCCCGAGGGAAACCCTGTCGCCGATGCTGATCCCACCTGTCGGAAACAGCGCCGCGCCAGCGTTGATGAAGACCCCGTCTCCGATGTTCAGGCGAGTAGCGTCCCCCGAGATGATCGCTCCATGGGCAATGCGTGAGCGCCCGAGCTTTACCCCTGCTGCTCTGAGGATCGCCCACCGCGCCTTCATCGGAATTAGAGGTGACGCGGCGATGCTATTGATAGTCCAAGAATGTAGCCTCATGCCCCCAATGATAGGGGTCGGATAGGCCGGATAAGCTCCCTGCAGCAGCTGTTCGAGGTGTACGGAATCACATACTCCTATAGATACCCGTCCACAATGGCAGCGGCAATTTCCTTGTAAGCCCGTCGAGTCTCCGGCTTCAGAACGTCCAGGGTCACCAAGTCACCGTCGGCCACACCACGGTCATGCGGCACAGCAATGAGTTCGCGGCAGATGCCAGACAAGTGCTCCTCGATCGCGTCTTTATCCACCCGGGAGGACACCTCGTCCTTGTCCGTGATCACCACGATGGCGTTCCGGGCCAAGTCCTCATACCCGTGACTGGCCAACCATTGCAGCGTGCTGCGGGCCCGCTTGGCGCCGGACACCGCGTACCCCGCAGCAATGACCAGGTTGTCAGCCGACTGCAGGATCCCGCTCATCGCGTTGTGGGTCACACCGGTTCCGCAGTCGGTTAGTGCAACGGAGTAGTAGCTGGCGATGAGCTTGCGGATCCGCAAGTACTCCTCAGCCGTCAGCGAGTCAGAGACCTCCGGGTCCTGCTCCCCCGCGATCAGGTGCAGCCGGCCAGCATGGTGCATGTACCGGGCGAGCGCGGTCAGGGAGTCGATGGACTCGATGTTCTCCAGCAGGTCAGTGATCGTGCGCGGGCTGGCCTGCTGGTAAATGCCCTCGCCCAGCGCGCGCTCCACCAAGTCGCCCGAGTCGGGGTTGGCATCGATAGCACAGGGTGCATCGCCGCGGTACTCTGCGAGGGTCAGGCCCACACCAACGGTGGTGGAGGTCTTGCCGATCCCGCCCTTAAGGCTCAGGATCGCGGTGTTATAGCTGCCCTGGAGTTGCCTGGAAATCCGGCGGCCCAACTCGTCCTCCTGCCGTTGCTTGGGTCCGGGACCTAAGTTCCAGGCACCACCGGTCAGGGTGTAAAGCACCCCACGGATGCCGCCCCTGGGTCGGGGCTTCTGCTCCTTGACGAATAGTCCCGGCGAGCTGATGAAGTCCGGCATGGGGCTGTCGGCGATCGCGTCCGCAACAGTAGGCCGGCTGCGGCGGAAAGATGGAGCGTCCGATGGCGGTGCGGCAGCTTCGGAAGCCACGTCACCCGGAGCAGCGGCTGGCGCAGCGGAAGCAACAGACGCGATGGGATCCGCGGCGGGCTGTTTGGCCGGCGGCGCAGGAGCCGCGGGCGCAGGCGACGGTGCGCGCGACGGCTTGGTGGCGTCGGCTGCGGCCGCCGCTTCCGCCCACGACGTCCGGCGGGTAGCCGGCGTCCCTGCTTCGTTTGAACTGGAAGGGGAAGGGGTTACTGCTGGCATGGTTCCTGTCCAGGCATCCTGAGGTGAGCCGTCGGCACGACGAAGATCGCGGCGTCGGCGCAGCTGCGGCTGCCCTGCATCCTCTGCTTGGGCGCCTGCATTTTGATCCGCCGGATTTGGCATGTCTGTCCCCCGGACGTTTCGGCAAACGGTTCTGCGGCACTGGTTCAATCAATAAGTCTAGGGGGTCCGGTTAGGAGCTCCTGCACAGTATCCGCTGGTCAGTGGTGGATGAGTGCGACAGAAACCACCGCTGCGGTGAGCACCAGGAGAATGGCAAGAATGATGTAGCCCACCCACCTGGGACGGCCTTTGTGGGGATTGATGTCGACGTACGGCATGGTCAGCGCTGATTACCTCGGGGCGCGGGCCGGACGGGGCTCCGGAGTGCGCGGCGCTTGAGCCGCAGCAGCTGGTACAGGACAGTGAAAGGAATCAGCAGGGTGCCGAGCAGAGCGCTCAGCGCCAAGGCGTAGTCCGAAAAAGCCACAACAGCCTCCATTGGTCAAAGTGATCCCCATCGTCTCGAACCTAATCACGTGGCATATCGATTCACAAGTTACGTCTAAAGCGGGACTTAAGCCTCTAGACCAGTGATCTTGGACAACATTGCGCGTCCAGCCTGCAATAAACGCGAGGACTGTCAGCAAAACAAAGGAAAGCCGCCTTGTCTTGTTCTTTCATCATTCCCGGCAGCACCTACCACCATGGGGTCAACTGCGTGGAGGTCCACCTCAAGATTTCCTCAAGAAAGACGTACCGTTACGAGGCTTCCTGGGGTTTGAGCCGGGTTTCCTGCAGCCGCTTAATGAACCACCGGGACTGCTCGGGGCCGTATGGCAGGACGGGAATCGCCTTGGTCGCGTCATTGGGCGTATCCCGAATGGACTGCCAGGCCTGCCGGACGGCCGTCGTCATAGTGTTGGCCATGGTCTTGACGAACTGATCACTGCAAGGCTTTCCATGCCCCGGAATAAGGAATTCGTAGCGGTGGCGCAGTGCGGAGATGTGCCGGAGCACGTCCGCCCATTCCTCGGGGTAAGAGTCTTCAAAGGAAGGGTGGGCACCCTGTTCCACGAGGTCGCCGACGTAGAGAGTGGTTGAAGTGCCAACCAAAAGGTCACCGTCAGTGTGTCCGCGGCCCAGACAAAACAACGTTGCTGTCAAACCACCAAGGTCGACGAGGACAGGCTGGTCTTTGACGATTGCGTTGGGAACCACGAGTTCGACGTCCTCACCTTCACCGGCGGCCATCTCAGGCTCCAGAGTTCCAACGTGCTTCCGCTGCACATCACCCCGCTGGTCGATCTCGGTGGCACAGTTCTGGTGCGCCCAGAACTCGGTAACGCCGGCCTCAGCGAACACTGCATTACCAAAAAAGTGGTCGTAGTGGGCGTGCGTGTTTACGACGACGAGCGGCAGGTCCGTCTTCTCACGGACGGCGTTTAAGATTTGACGCCCCTGACGAGGTCCGCACCCGGTGTCGATGACCATCGCGCGCACTGAACCGATGATCAGGCCGGTATTTAGCAGGGATCCTTCAGTTGCTAGTACATAGTTATCCGTGCCGACTTCGAGCCATTCCGACATTTTCTCTCCGTACCTCCTGTGAAGCTCTAGGACGTCCCGTACCTCCTGTGAAGCTCTAGGACGTCCAACTCCCATCAGTGTAACCACGGGCCGTCCAAGCCCTTCCATAACCAAATAAGCTTGAACAAAGGCATGCCGCCTGTTGGCAGGCACACATCCTATTTACGCTGCGGCATGCCTCAGGGTACGTCGAGCAGAAAAATTCTGATGACTCGCAAAGCCTGGACCTAGCTGAAAGGGTATGCCGAAAACCTTTGGATAGGGACTGCCCCGGCTTTTGTTGACCTGGGGTCTTAGGCCGCTGTGAGCGCGGTCCGGTTGATGGTTTCATATTCGATTGGCGTGAGTTTGCCCAGCCGTCTTTGCCGTCGCCGGCGGTGGTAGGTCCGTTCGATCCAGGTCGTGACGGCGAGCCGGAGTTCCTGCCTGGTGAGCCACCGCTGACGGTCCAGGACGTTCTTCTGCAGCAGCGAGAAGAACGATTCCATCGCAGCGTTGTCCGCGCACGCACCGACCCTGCCCATCGATCCGGTGAGCCCGTGGTGCCGGAGTGATTCGACGAACCGGCGTGACCGGAACTGGGACCCGCGGTCCGAGTGGACCACTGTCCCTGCCGGGCGGCGTGAGCGCACCGCGTTCTCCAGTGCGGCGACGGCCAGCGAGGACTTCATCCGCGAGTCCATCGAGTAGCCGACGATCCTGCCGGAATAAACGTCCTTCACCGCGCAGAGGTAGAGCTTGCCCTCGGCAGTGGGGTGCTCGGTGATGTCCGTCAGCCACAGCTCGTTCGGAGCTGCGGCGGTGAAATCCCGATCGACCAGGTCGTCATGCACGGGCGGCCCGGGTCTGCGGTTCAGGCCCCGCTTCTTCGAGAACACCGACCAGATACGGTGGTCCCTGCACAGCCGCTGGACCCTGTTCTCACCCGCCACGATGCCCTTCTCCGGGAGCTCGTCGGCGATGAACCGGTACCCGAATGCCGGGTCATCGGCGTGTATGTCCAAGGCGGCGTTGACCAGGTGCGCATCGACCCAATCGCGTTCCGTCACCGGACTGGCCCTCCACCGGTAATAGCCTTGCTTGCTGAATCCCAATACCCTGCAGGTCACCGCCACGGGAACACCGTCGGCGGCAAGATCCGTGACCAGCGGGTACATCATTTTGGGTTGATGTCCCTGGCCAGATAGGCAGCCGCCCGGCGCAGGATCTCATTCTCCTGTTCCAGCAGGCGGTTGCGCTTCTTCAGCTCCCGCATCTCGGCCGACTCCGCCGCCGCCGGGCCGGCACCGGTTTCTTTTCGTTCGGCGATGGCGATCCAGCGCTTGAGTGTCGTGACAGACAGTCCGAAGTCCTTCGCAATCTGCGTCAGCGGCGCCTCGCCCTTCCGGGCCACATCAATAACATCCTGGCGGAACTCCGCCCCATAAGCCGTGGGCATGCTCAACATCCTTCCACGAGCACAAGCTCGCTAGGTCAAGGAGTCAACAAAACCGGGGGCAGTCCCATATCGCGTTCCGCGCGACTAGCACCTTCCTCCACCAAAACCACCTTCACACTATCAGCCGCCCCGCTTACCAGACCAAGAAAAACGAAATAGAGGGGAGCGCCGCCGGCATCCGAAAGGTAAGGATGTAGAAACATAGCAGGGACCAAGAATACTGTTGTCAAAAACATAGCTGAGGCTAACGCCTGAGGAAGAATATTTCCTTCGATAGGTAGACGTTTACGTATCCAATTCATTCTCACAGTGGCCGCAAGAAGCAGCACAAGGAATGAAAACAGGAGCAAAATACCGCCAGCGAGCAGGAGAGACACATACATGGACTCTGTATATTTGAACGCAGACGTATCAAATTCGCCGAGAGGTCCGTACCCATCCCAAATATTGCCCGTTATTATGGGGCCATAATCCCTCGCCCAAACAGTTAGCCGATAGGCGACGGTCTGCGGAAGCCAAGAGTACTCGGAACTAACAGGCTCGACCTGGTCCTCAAGACGCATCTCAAGCATTCCAGCCAAAGGAGTGGCGAGAACAATGGCCACGGACCCGACAAGCAAAAGTGGAGCGTACTTGTTAATCCGAGATCGCCTGAGGAAAAAGAGTACTCCCAGAACGAAGAGAAAAATTGGGGTGGCGGTCAATGAACACAGAAGTCCGACAACAATCAAGAGAAGTTGAAACATCACGCGGTGGCGCTGACGATCGCTCAGCTGCCCGCGGAAGAGCACGGCGAAACCAATAACCGCCGAAATTGCCAGATACATCCCCAGCGCGTGCCAACTCACGAACGTGCCTGAGGCTCGGTATGTCTTCCAAGGAAGGGGGTGAGCAATCTCGGGATTTCCAGTGATCAAGGTGAGGAATTCCCGAACTGGCCCAATATTGAAGAGCTGCATCACCCCGATTGTGGCAACGCATGCGCCAATTAGTAGCTGCCATCGAATAAAGATGTTGATAGTGCCCGAACGCTGGCCACACGCAAAGGCAATAAAGTACATCAAAAAATACTGAGCCGCCCCAACGACTTCTTTCGGTAGCAAGTCTAATTCAAGCTCAACGCGTTGCGAAAAATTGATCAGAGTGAACAGGGCATGAAGGCAAGCATAAGCGAGCAAAAATAGACCGAGAAGGTCAAAGGCTCGCCTACGCAAGCCCCAACCCAGCAATACGAGAACCAGGCAAACTATGACTAACAAGTCTGAGAGCTTCAGGCCTGGAATAAGAAGCCCTCTCTTGACCCCCGATAATGCAGGAACAAGAATCAAGAGGAAAGCAACTACATTAGCGAATGAATCGCGCTCAACGACCGCCAAGCCACGGTTAGGTCTATACCCCATTTATGGTCCTCATAAGTATCAGACAGCAACGTTGGAGCCGTCACAAAGAGACGGGGATGCAGAGAAATGCCGATAATTCAAACTTGCTAACTCACGAACCGTAGGTAGTGCTAATTCGATCTTACTGCGGAAGTGAACTTCATCACGCAGAACCTCGACAACGACTCGACGAATGTTAGAACCAAAACCCTTTTCGGGAAAGATAAGCAATGGTAGCAAGTCGAACATTTCATAGAGGCCCTCAACCTTACCTTGGGTACCCAGCGTGATCACCGGAGTTTGTCGAGAGAGAGACATGATCGCCAAGTGCATGCGGCCAGTAATGACAATGGTAGCTGAGCCAACAATTTGTCGTATCTGACTTGGTGCCAGCTCACGTTCGACAATGAAATCGACAGGTCTAGCGTGTTCCTGAAAAACTCTGCGGCACTCAGCCAAATCGTCATCCCCAGGTCTAATAACATGGGGAAGATATAGCACAGAGAATCCAAGCTCATGCAATTTTTCAAGGAAAATGGAGTACTCGGCAAGCTGGTCCACTCTCGCACCAATAAGGCCACTAGCATTTACTACTGCGATTGAATTTTCTGACTGCAACTGCGCCTCAATCCATTCCGCGACCTCTGGAGCGTCCTGCAATTGCATAAGGCTGAAAACGCCATCCGCGACTGGGATGACCCCGTTGATGCGGTGCCGCGCAAGTCGCTCGACGGATTTCGGGTCTCGCGCATACAATTTGGTTTCGCCCTGCAATGACCGGAGAGCGGTGACAACAGAGGGCACAGCAGCATCTGACCAGCTAAAACCTAAAACTGAGGAAGGAACCGACCGGGCATTAGCCAACCTAAGCATGCTTATTCGAGCAATAGATTGCGATGCGTTGTAGAGCCCATCCATAACATCAGCCCCGGCAATTGAAAACGACTTGGCTTCCGCCAATAGCGTGACAAATCTTCGCATCTGCCTAATCCGGAACCACGCTGCGGAAGAGACAATACCGGGGAGCACAACAATCGAAACCCTAGACTTGTCGGATTCGCTCACAACTAAGGCACCAGGCTTTTCCAAGACCAAGACAACTCGTCCCGCAACGGATTGCAAATAAGCATCCAACATTGCTTGATCACCTATGTTTCCGCCTCCCGTAGCAGGGAGGTGTAGGTGGTAACTTGTGGCCGCTCTTTTCTTCGGCGCCTTAAAACTAACCAGCGAAATCCGGTCTACGGCAAATTGAGAGTATAGATAGATATAAGAGGCTCGCACCTTCTTGGCAGCAAACCTTAAGAATGTTTTCAACATAAAACCTCGCTTTTATCGAAATCCACCGGGACTTTTGAGAGTCCTTCGCAGCAAAAACCAGTTAGCGCTACCCCGAATAACCTCACCTGTCATCAAACCAAGCTGAGACCCTGAAGCACCTGCAAAGTATGTTCCTGCGATAACAGCAAGAAGAGATGCTGGCGCTGAAATAATCTTCCACAGAAATGTCAGCCTGATCTCGCCAAGTGCCCGAAGCCCGAGGGCGGCCCCACTCGCGACACCTAGCGATGTAACCGCCAAGGCTGCTGGTAAAAAGAGATC
Organism: Arthrobacter sp. SDR-2R; assembly: GCF_057747955.1. Taxonomy (NCBI): domain Bacteria; kingdom Bacillati; phylum Actinomycetota; class Actinomycetes; order Micrococcales; family Micrococcaceae; genus Arthrobacter; species Arthrobacter sp. SDR-2R. The sequence goes on along the minus strand of NZ_CM173231.1, from coordinate 1,497,526 downwards.
CAGCGCCAAGGGGGTTGAGTCCCCTAGTATAATTCGAACCCACGACTCCGGAACGGTATTCACGACGAATACCGCGAAGGCACACATGATGGCCACGCTTGCTGCATAACCTACTGACAGCTTCGCAAGCAAGGATGTGTTCCCTGCAGCAGCCGCGCGTCTTGCCTCGGGCCCAACGGCGACCAAGAGTCCCCGCGTGACCAACAGAATTGGCGTCAACAAGACCTGTACGGAACGAATCGCCGCTGACGCCGCGATCGTTCCTAGGGCGGCAACCGCGAACACTGTACCTTGATTCATGCCGTTAGTGACCAGAAAGTCTCCCGCATAAAATCTTCCATCGCGTCTTTCAGTACGGATCCAGAAACGTCCACCAGCAAGCGTAAAGCGAATTTTTGCTCTAACAAACGCCAAGAGAGCTGTAATCCAGGAGCCAACACTCCAAACGGTCATGATCATGGGGAGGCTGGACGAAAGTGCTGGGTGGAGAGTTGGAATCATAAGAAAAACGAATAGCAGTTCGAGAAAGAAGGCCATCCCGCCCCGACGTTCAATCGTCAAAACTACGCGTACGTGCTCCCTTACGAGTAGCGGGACTATGGCACTAGCAAGTATCATGTAGGATTCCCAGCCCGGCATCTGAAAAATCATCGGACCTGCGCAAATAACGGTCAGGCAGAGGCCCATCAGGATGACGGCTGAGGTTGATGCGTGAACCGCTCCTTGGAGTTCGGCTTTTAGGATTGCTGAGTATTTATAAACAAGGAGTTCAGAACTATAAGCTCTTACAAGGCCAGAAACTATCGTATATATGGCAAAGAGTATTGCGAACTGCCCAAATGAGACTACGTCCAAGCCACGCGCCGCCGCCACAGATACAATGAGGCTGGATGCACTTGCAACAACCTGCGCAAGTGCCGGAAGCCCGACCGCTAGAATCTTTCTACGCACGCGCGGTCATTCGCCCATCGGTATTCTCCATCAATGATGCCGCGCAATTTCCGTCACCGGCCGTCTGACGGAGCGGGCTATTCTGTAACCACCGTCAGTAGGATACCCAAATGCGACTAAGCAGATTATGTCCTCGCTCGCAGGGATATTTCCATCTTTGCGAAGGTTACTTGAAGCCTTATTGGTCATTGACCAATTCAACATGCAACTATGCACGCCCATTCCGTGCAACGCCCAAACGAAGGACATGGCGAACAAACCGCCGTCTATCCATCGCTGGTTTCGTTCACCAGGGCCAGCAAACAATCCGCATTCAACGGATACAACGGCAAGATTGCTAACATCCGCACCAAAACCGGAATTTCCATTTTGGTGCCTCAACAACTCACTCACCTGCTGCTGACCTTGGTATATATGAAGTCGAGCCGATTGCCTATTACATACGGATGGCGTGTTTGACGCCAGCTCGATCGCTAAATCAATGTCGGATTTATCAACTAACCTAAGCGGGTCATAGTTCCTCAGGCTCCGGCGTGACGCGAAGAAGCTCCTAAGATCCGCAATATCTTGTGCGCGAAGCTCCTCACCTTGCGGAGCGATTTCCTTCTCGACAACCCCCTCTGCATTCCAGTGATCGAGCGCTTCGAGCGCGGTCTGCGCTTCATCTCTGATGCGAGGGCTAGGAGAGGAAGACTTAGACGAGATCTCCAGAAGTTCTGTTAGCCGAGCTCCGACCGCTAGACCAAAAGGTCGTCTCGGAGCGCCTAGGGCGAGACCCTTTTCTATACGATGCGCATCCTTTGTAAGTTGCGCTTCAATGTTGACCGCCGACAGCCGAGTGCTCAGTCCGTTGTCCGGTGGTCCAGCAAACCTGGCAAACCTCCACGCATCGATACCAGCTTCTTTCCCAAGTATCACTTTTGCCCTACTGCGCGCTAGAAACCTGAAGGTGCTTACGGGCAGCATTTTCTTGATTAGACTCTTCACTCGCGTTCCTAGGTCCTCGGGTTTGTAGATGGTCTTGGATTGATTACGTATGACAGCATTCGCTTGACACTTGGCCACCCGCTTCATTGGTTCCTTGGCGCGGCCTATCGGCGATCAGGTACTTGCGCTGCTCATCGCTTCTGCCGCTCGCGAAGCATAGCGGCGTAGGCAGGAATGCATTGCACAACGTATCGCTTCCAGAGATGTTTGGGATCTTGAATTAATCGGAATATCCACTCTAAATTCAGCCGCTGCACAACTTGAGGCGCGCGTTTCCGATGCCCGACCAACATATCCAGTCCACCGCCCACACCGACAATAAATGCCAAGGCGCCTTCATCTATCAGTGCCTTGGCAAAAAGATCTCCAAAGGGCGGAGTGACAGCCAACAGTATAAAATTGCAACCGAGCGTATTAACTTGGTTTGCGATTTCAGAAGGTGACCATTCTTCTTTTCTTCCGTGTTCGCGGAACGACAGCTGGGCGCCGGCGGAGTTCAACACGGTTTCAAAGGTCTTTCCCGCGCTCTCCGTTCCGCCAATAAGGGCAACTTTGCAGCCACTAAGTCTTGGATCTGCTACGAGGGCTTGCAGGAATCCCGAACCGGTAACGCGGCTTACGGACTTTCCGCTGAGGGCTCGGATTTGACTGACGATAGGCCAACCATCTGCGGTGATAATGTCCGCGTGCATGATTGATTGTGCAAAATCCGGCAAGGTCGAGGCAAGGTACGAGTGATGGAGGTTTACAGTTTGAACCCTTTTCGGACTCTCTGCACTAAAGGCCAGGTCTAGGAGCTCATGTTCAGTTGACACAACTCGTCGTTCAATAGCTGCCCAGATGTCGTGGGGAACGAGCGCGTCGCGGGTGTCTCGGGACGCTACTTGGTCAATTCGCTCTTTAAGGAGAGAATCCGGTTTTACAACTTCCTCGGCGTCACCAGTCTCATTTGCCACGTCAGTCCCATTAAAGTAGCTGATTATTTCCGCTACAACCGCTTCAGTGTCGTTAGCAACTATTGCTTGGCGGCCTTGGAGGCTGGCATCCGAGATAAGGCTTGCCGGAGCTATCACTTTCTTGCCGTAATCGAGAGCTTCGAGCATCTTCACGCTTACTCCCGTAACCTCACCTGTGCGGGGGATGGCCGCAACGTCTATTTGAGAATAGAAGCTGTCGACGGAGTCAGTAATGCCAAGAGTCTGCACGTGCGCCAGCGATGCATACTGTTCCGAACCTCGGCCTGCCAGGACAACGTTGATCGGCTCTTGTGAGCGAGCATTCACTCGTGGCAGAACTTCATGTACGAGGTTCTCTACAGCCACACGATTTGGAGGCCACGACATTTTACCGATGAACCCAACGCTTCGTCTCTGCCTCTCACCGGCAGCGCTGGATCCGCTGATCAAACGGATGGGCTGGGCAAAAACTCCGGTATTACGAAGTCTTACTGCATCGCTCGCAGAAAGCGTTAGGACATCAGTGGCGTGACCAAGAAGCTGTCGCTCCCTTTTCTTCATCTTTGAAGAGTTTTTCATGATGCGGAAAATCATCGGATCATAGTTCTCCGCCAAAACCCAATCCACATTGTGGGCGACATGGACGTCAGGACGGATCTTTGCGGCTTCACACAGTAGTAGTGCCGGCCACTGGCTTGTGACAATGACATCGAAATTCGAGGCAATCTGCCCTAGCTCACTCACTTTTCGCGGCCAGTTGCCGTGGAATTTAAACTTAGCCTCCTGGTAAGGCTCACCCTTGAAAAGCATTCGAGTTAAGGTTTTTACTTGCGCGGAACGGTCGCCGGATACCTCCAACGGGACCTCGTTTGGACCCACTCGCGCGGCAACGGTTAGCACTTGTAGGCCCGGCATCAACTGATCGCCCAAGCTGGCCAACAACTTTCGATCGACCCAGCTTGCACCGCCTAAGCTTGAGTCTTCGGGATCGTAAGTAGTCACGAAGAGGACTGTGGGATTTGACGCCAATTTTGTTCCTTCCATCCCGCCCACCTCAAATCATGAATCTTGTAGGTGTCTGCGGCGGTTTATTATTCACGAGGCGGCAGGCGAGGGGAACCCGTGAACTTCTCCAGATTACGGTCCAAGCGCTATTCCGCAAGTATTTTATATCTCAATGCAATCCAGGCATTGGAGTCGAACCTTAGGAATGCGTCCTGTCAGACTATTGGGCACGAGATCAATATATTTCGTAATAAGACCGGAGGGATATCATTGCAGTACATTTTGGAAAAACGATTTTTGCCCTTTTATCGTTTTAGGATCTGATAATCCCCAATCTCCATGCGCATTCAACTGAGTGGAGAATGCTCGTCACTTTGTTGAATTGTGACGTTGCTTTGGCAGTTACAGGCTGCGGCTTCTCACAGGGAAAGTTCCCTTCGGCCGCATCTGCTGTTCTCCACTACTGTAGTAGGTATATTCGTAGGCATCGGGGCCCTTAGTCGGAAGTCTGTTTAGGACCACTCCGAGCAGGCTCGCTCCAACTAGCTCCAACGCTGTAAGCGCCCTCTCAACGTCCTGCCCCTTCGTGCGCATCGCTGATACAACAAGCACTACTCCCCCCACATGTTGAGACAGAACAGCGGCATCAGTGACGGGAAGAAGTGGAGGCGCATCAATGACAAGGCAGTCGAACATTGCCTCCAGTCGCCCGACCAGGCTTTTCATCTCTGGAGAACCCAGCATCTCACTCGGATTCGGTGGAATTTGGCCTGAAGTCAGAACGTAGAGATCGTTTTGGCCCCAAGGTTGGATGAGATCTTCGACGTCGAACTCGCCCACGAGTGCTGTTGTCAGGCCCGCGTTTCTGTCCAAACCTAGGTATTCGCTAACCATGGGGCGACGGAGATCAGCGTCGACAAGACACACTCGCTGCCCTGCTTCCGCTAAAGCAATGGCTAGGTTGGTAGCCGTTGTACTTTTACCTTCACCCGGTAAGGAGGACGTCACAACAAACGAGTTGGCACGGTTGGAAACGTTGGCGAATTGAAGGTTCGTTCTCAGCTGACGGAAAGATTCTGCCCTAGGACTCTGCCCGTGTACCTGGGTCAACAAAGGCTTTTTTTGAGCATCGACGTCAAAGGCGATCCCGCCAAGTATCGCGCTGTCTGTAATCCTACGAAGGTCTGCTTCTCCTCGGACTTTCCTATCCATGGTATTCCGGATCACGGCTGCGCCCACTCCCAACATCAACCCCATGAAGGCACCAATGGCAAGGTTTAAGCGAGTATTCGGACTCGACGGAGCAGGAGGAGCCGTGGCCGGCTTTATAACGGAAAGCCTAACCACCGAATTTGCGGTGGGAGTCGGTCTCTCTAGTTGGTCCACTGTAGAGATCAAGCTAGTCGCCACGGCCTGAGCGAGCGCCGCCGCTTGTACGGGAGACTCATCGCTTACCGAAATGTTTATGAGAACCGTGTTCGGGTCTGCAGTAGCCTTCACCCTGTCTTGAATTGACATAGGGGTGACCCCGAGTCCGAGCTTGTCTATTGCAGGCTGCAGAACGGCGGGCGATGAAACAGTGGTGACATAGGACTGAATCCGAGCCTGGCTAAATGTGTTCCCTTGTTGCAGTTCCTGAATAGTCCCTGAACCTTGGATTGCAACGAAAAGCTGTGTCTGGGCTGTATACGTTGGCCGGATAAGCAGAGAAGCACCTCCGCCGATCAGCAACCCAACGAGAATGCCCGCAGCTACTAGAATCCAGTTACGACGAAGAATGAGCAGGTAGTCGCGTAGATCCAAACCGGGTCCCCTATTTTAAATGCGGTGATGCCTGAAACGCTACTGCAACGCGGCATGCAAATGGTTGACTCAGTGTACCTCCCCGGGAAGAGATGCTCGTCCCGGCTCTACTTCATGGAGTGGCTGATGCGCCAAAGTGACTCGTTGAGTCATCCTTCTGTTCAAGGACTACACATTGGTCACGATCTAGTCTCAGGTTTGCTTCACTAACTCGAATGTGCTGCTGGATGGCCGCGTCCTCTTAGCAAATTTCGCAGAGATGGCGGACTGAGACTTGTACGTGTCCAACTCGGCTAACATCAGTAGCCGGGGTAGGTTCGGCTACTCCCACAGCGGGATTGGGGGGCCACATTGGGTCAAGCAGACGACTGGAAAGTGCGTACTTCGCGTACTCTGCGGATAGTTGATGCTTTTGTAGTTTTGTGGGCAGTAGCTGGGGCCTATGCCATTCGTTTTGGCCCAGACGCCGAACTGATCAAGTCCGAACACGATCTCTCATACGCGTGGCTGTCGATAGTCCTCGTCATCTCTTGGTGGCTGATGCTCGGTGCTTGGAACTCAAGACAAAGCCGGATCCTGGGATCAGGGCCTGATGAATATAAGCGCGTAGTTGCAGCTTCCCTTTGGATGTTTGGTCTTATCGCCATCATCTCGTACGTATTTCGCATAGACACAGCACGTGGATACGTGGGCATTGCCCTGCCAGCTGGCCTCTGTGGTCTGCTTCTAGCACGCTGGCTCTTGAGGCAGCACCTGAACGTGCATCGCGAAAAAGGTCAGCATATGTCTCGGCTCATGCTAGTAGGGGGTCCAGGCGCTGTGGCTCATCTTCATTCGTCGCTAGTAAAGGCAAAGCATGCCGGCTACGAACCTGTCGCTGCATACACTCCAGGACACGTGGGCACTTCTCCAGAGTTGGCCGCTACTGGACTGCCAATAGCAGGCCATGAACCCATGGCCCATGGCATTCTTTCCGCTATCGAAAAGTGCCAAGCAGATGCCGTTGCCATTTCCGCCGGCGTCCAGCTTCATCCCCAGGTATTACGCCATTTAGGGTGGGAGCTTGCAAGCCGCAACGTCGGCTTGATCATGGCCCCCGCACTTACAGACATCGCCGGGCCTCGCATACATACGCAGCAGGTGGCGGGACTCCCACTTATCCACGTAACCACGCCTAGCCTTGAGGCAGGTCAGCGCGTTGCAAAGAGACTCTTCGACATAGCTGTCGCAGCCGCGGGCATTACTGTGGCATCTCCTCTCCTCTTGCTTATCGCACTCCTAGTCAAGCTGGACAGTAGAGGTCCCGTCCTGTTTCGTCAGGAGCGCGTTGGTATCGGGGGTCAAAGATTTAATATGTTGAAGTACCGATCCATGGTTCCGGACGCGGAAGCTAGGCTCTCCGAACTCATGCATAAGAACGAGGGACACGGAGTTCTTTTCAAAGTCAAAAGCGATCCCCGCGTCACGCGGGCAGGGAAATTTCTGCGTCGATATAGCCTCGACGAACTACCACAGCTCTTCAACGTTCTAGCAGGAACGATGAGCCTTGTTGGCCCCCGGCCCCCGCTCCCTCGCGAGGTGGAGGCGTATGAACAGGATGTGCGCAGGCGGCTGCTGGTCAAACCGGGACTAACCGGCCTGTGGCAAGTGAGCGGCCGTTCGAACCTCTCCTGGCAGGATTCAGTCCGCCTAGATCTTTACTACGTTGAAAACTGGTCATTGGCAGGCGATCTCGTGATCTTGCTCCGCACGGTGCGCGCTGTCTTCGGAAGCACAGGAGCGTATTAGTGGTTAGTCGCAGCCGGAATATGTCTGAAAGCACCACTGCGCCCAGACACAGCATTCTTCTCAAGTTCATTCTTCCTTTCGCGATGTTGCTAATTCTCAGTGTCGCGGCCGCCGCTTGGTTGGCGGTGAAAGCTTCAACAATCAAAAATGAACTATCCACCGCAGCCGAACTCATTCCACAAGTCCAAGAAAGTCTCCTCAACGAGCGGGCGGATGAGGCAAAATCAGCTGTTGCCGAACTCAAATCGCACACTGAGGCAGCGCGCGAGGCCGCCGGAGATCCTCTTTGGACACTTGCATCGGCGAGTCCATGGCTAGGGGAGAACTTTGCAGCCGTTTCCGAAGTGGCCCGCACAGCCGACGATGTTGCCGATCTAGGTGTGGATCCATTGGTCGAGAGCTACGAGTCCTTAAATTGGAAAAAGCTCCTACCTGGGAAAAGCGGTATAGATCTAAAGCCACTCCAACAAGTTTCGCCTGCCGTCAACGGGGCGGCACAAGCAGTAAGGGGCTCTGCGGAACGGTTAGCTGCCCTCCGCTCAGACAACTTAGTGCCGCAAATCCAAGAACCTCTCAACCAAATGCGTCAGCAATTGGCCTCGGCGACTTCTCTATTGGACACTGCTGCGGACGCAGCCGGACTTGCCCCAGGGATGTTGGGGGTTGAGCAGCCCCGCCACTACCTGCTACTAGTTCAAAACAATGCGGAGATTCGCGCTACTGGTGGAATTCCCGGGGCAATTGCCGTGCTCACTCTCGAAAATGGGTCATTATCCCTTGGTTCTCAAACCAGCGCAGTGGAAATAGGACCGGCAGCACCGCCCGTTCCCCTCGACCAACAGCAGCAGCAGATCTATACATCGAGACTTGGCAAGTACATGCAGGACGTGAACTTGACGCCCGACTTCCCCACAGCTGCGTCTACTGCCCGAACCTTGTGGGAAAACAAGACTGGGCAGTCCGTTGATGGTGTCGTCGCGATAGACCCCGTTGTTCTAAGCTACATACTTCAATCCACGGGTCCCGTTGCCATCAGTGGCCCGGAACTGGCGGCAGTCAAGGCTGCCGGACTGCCCACCGAACTGTCCGGTGATAACGTCGTACACACGCTCCTCTCCGATGTCTACGCGAGAATCCAACAACCCAAATTACAAGACGGGTATTTCGCTAGTGTGGCGCGAGAGGTATTTTCCACCCTATCCAGTGGTGCCGCCGACGCAAAGGGGCTTATCGCAGGCATTAGCCGGGGCGTGGAGGAGGGACGGCTCCTAATATGGTCTGCCTCCCTTCCTGAGCAGAACTTGATCTCAAAGTACGCGCTGAGCGGGTCCATATCCGGCCCAAGTGTGTCCCCGGCCCAATTCGGTGTGTATTTCAACGACGGCACGGGCGCCAAGATGGATTACTACGTCAAGCGCACGGTCCAGCTCGTCAAGGAGTGCCCGGCAAACGGCTACGAGCAAACGACTGTTCGCGTCACCAGTACTAATACGGCGCCAGCGGATGCTGCCACTTCCCTGCCGGCGTATGTCACAGGTGGCGGAGTTTTCGGGGTAGCACCCGGATCCGTTCAAACCAATATCGCCGCTTATGGTCCCGCTCAGTCGAACGTCGAATCAGCAACAGTCGGCGGACAAAAGACGCCATTCGCCCCTTACTTACACGGGAGCAGGCCCGTAGGGGTCGTCGCTCAGCAACTTGCGCCAGGGGAAAGCAAGACAGTCGAGTTCACGTTTGGGAAAATTGTCCAGCATACCGAACCTAACTTGGTTGTCACGCCCACCATCCAGCCTGTAAAGGACGTCATCCTCCCAACGAAAAATGTGTCTTGCGATCAAGCTCAGTGACGGTTGCGTTAACACTATGTAAACCGACTTGATTGAGCTTGGTGACAGGCGGTTGAGGATGGTACCGTCTTTCTTGGGATATCTATCCGTAGTTCTGCACACGGTCTCGTGCAGAGGGGACCTTTCCCCTAAATCGGGTATCAAAAACTTAAACGTCTCCGGGGGGACACTCATGAAGAAGACTTTCGCTGCACTCGCACTTGCAGGATCCATCGCACTCATTGGCTCGGCTCCTGCCATGGCCGCCACCTACCCTGCTCTTCCGCCGCAGGCAGCCGTTTCTGACGGTGTTGTTGGCCCGGGCGAATCCTTCGTCTTCCGCGGACAGGGCTTCCGTGCCGGAGAACCGCTGATCATCCGCGTGACGCCGGGCCAGGCTCCCGCTTCCAATGGCGCCGGCGTTGGTAACCGTGCGGTTGCTGCCCGCATCGCCGTTGCCACCGAGGCTCAGAACCTGTCCGCTACTGCAGACGCCCAGGGCGCTGTCGCACTCCCGATCGCCATCAGCGAGGCCGGGACCTACTCCATCACCGCTACCGGCACCCAGTCCGGTGTCACCGTCGGCCCGGTCACGGTGACCGTGGCAGCTTCGCTGGCCAACACCGGTGGCAACGCTGCCGGTGCTCCGCTGGCCAACACGGGCGGCCTTGCAAACACCGGTGCCGACTCCGGCCTTGTTCTCTGGACCCTGGTTGGCGCAGGCGCACTTGCCGCCGGCGCAACCTCGGTAGTGGTGGTTCGCCGCCGCGCCAAGGCCGAGGCTGCCGCCTAACCCGCAACGCTTTCCAGCACCAGCGAAAGGTGGGTGCTTCTCCGATTTCGGAGAAGCACCCACCTTTTGCTTTGTATGGTATTTATTTGAACTATGGGGAGACACTGGCGCAGAGCACCACGAGAGTACGACTTTTCCATCCCGCTCCCCCGGCCCGAGGTGCTGCACTACATGCTTCTTACGCTCCTGACTGCAGCAGCCGTTGGGACGGCCGTGTTCGCCCTTTTACGGTCCTCCTGAGGTCCGCTTGAAGTTCCTTCGCAACTATCGCCTCTGGCGCAGAGTTCTGGCAGGTATGCTCATTCCGCTGGCGCTGGTTGCCTTCTGGCCGTCACCCGTAGATAAGCCTGTTTCCGGAGAGCTCAGCGCGGTCCTGCATTTCCTTCACATTCATGGCGTTCCTAGCTGGTTCAATTACACATTTGTCGAAGCCGCCGCCAACGTTGTCCTATTTGCGCCAGTCGGTTTTGTGAGTCGGTTGGCATTTCCAGAAAAGCACTGGTGGCAGATTGGAGCATTTGGATTGCTGGTTTCCAGCTGCATCGAGCTGGGACAGCTCCTGTTTCTTCACGACCGCTTTGCAAGTCCGTCAGACATCGTGACAAACACGTCAGGTGCCGTCATAGGAGGCCTCCTGGCAGCCTTGGGAACCCAAACGCAATGGAGGCCCGATACCTTCCGGCAACGGGCCTCCAAGAAGCAGTAGGGCGGCACGACTAGCCGACGAAGTTCTTCATCCAAGTCTTCAGGTCCTCGCCGAACTCCACGCGCTCAGACGCGAGAGTGATAACGGCCTTGAGGTAGCTCAGCTTGTCGCCAGTGTCATAACGGCGGCCCTTGAAGACCACGCCGTAAACGCCGGAGCCGTCGCCTTCGCCGGCAGCCAGGGTCTGCAGGGCGTCCGTCAGCTGGATCTCGTTGCCGCGGCCCGGCTCCGTGTTCTCCAGGACGCCGAATACCGAGTGGTGCAGCACGTACCGGCCGATCACTGCCAGGTTGGATGGAGCCTCGCCGACGGCGGGCTTCTCCACCAGGCTGTTAACGCGGACGTAGTCTTCGCCGTCCACGGCGGTGATGTCTGCGCAACCGTAGGCACTGATCTGCGACGGATCAACCTCGATGAGCGCGATCACCGAACCGCCAGTCTTCTGCTGCACCTCCATCATGGTGCTCAGCAGGGTCTCTGCCTCGTCGATGAGGTCGTCACCCAGCAGGACGGCGAACGGCTCGTCACCCACGTGCTGCTGGGCGCACAGGACCGCGTGGCCCAGGCCCTTGGCCTCACCCTGGCGGACGTAGTGGATGGGACCCAGGTTGGAGGCGTACTCCACCAGACCCAGCTTGTCCTTGTCCCCCTTGGCCTCAAGGGCAGCCTCCAAACCGGGCTCGCGGTCGAAGTGGTCCTCCAGGGCGCGCTTGTTGCGGCCCGTGATCATCAGCAGGTCCGTGAGGCCTGCGTCAATGGCTTCCTCCACCACATACTGGATGGCCGGGCGGTCAACCACCGGCAGCATTTCCTTCGGCATTGCCTTGGTGGCGGGCAGGAAGCGTGTCCCCAATCCGGCAGCAGGAATGACGGCTTTGGTTATTGCTTTCCCCTTAGTCATAGCTGAACCTTAACAAATTTGGTGTGTTAATCGGCAATCGGATGCGGAAATAGGAAGGCCCAGACAGCAGCCAAGCAGGGCTATTTGCTCCACCCTTCACCCACCCGCGGTGACGTCATGGGAGATGACGAAGGTCACGGAGGAGGCTTGGGATATCGCGAAAGAACCGGACCCACCTGCCCCGATGCTGATTCAACCGACCCAGTACCGACAGGTCAGCATAGATGTTTCCCGTCAGGAAAACTTCGGTACGCGGAAAGACCGCGCGCCACAGCATTTTTGGCTTGTCCCTCCACGAGGCCTGGACAATGGCAATGATCCGAGCGCTCCCGGGCGCCTGCGCCGCGACGCGGTTGCGCCACTCTTGGGAGGGTTCCGGCCAAGCAGGTGATATTGATTCGGGAAGAAGAGTTTCAAGGAAGGGCCGGACTGCGGCCAGGGCGCCCGTGGCCCGGGCGAGCTCCAAGAGCGCCTCCGCCTGGGATTCCCGCTGAATGACGCCTGCCACATACTGAAGCTCCTGCCGACAGGCGGGCAGCTCGGGCGACCGCAAGGCGTGCAGCGCCAGAAACAAGGCCCCAAGAATTTTCGTCGGGGCTTTCAGTCGCTGTCCTGCCAGTTCCATGTGCACAGTGTGCCCCCACAGAATCTCGAAGCAGCTGCTGGCTGGTTCTTCCATCCCTGGAAAGCGGAAATGGACGTCAATGCAACACGGCCACTCTGGGTGATCCAGGGTCACCGAGTGTTTGGGAAAGGTAATGTTGTCCCGATCCGACGGACGCTCGCGCCAGCCTCGGCTCCGCAGAGCCTGTATTAGAGGGTCGAGGTCCGAGGGTACAACGAAGACGTCCACGTCTGCCGATATTTTCGCTTGACGCAGCCCCTGGAGGACGCTGGCGGGCCCCTTGATAAAGAAGACCCGTATATCCAAACTGTCCGCCACGCGCGACACCAGGGCATGGCCGAGGAGTACGCCCTCCGGGATCCTGAGTTGGGTTTCCTGGCCAGCGAACGACACGGGACGCCTAGATCCTGGCCCTGCGGCCGCCGGGGACAACTTCCAGTACATCGAAGGTATCTGCGTTCTGACAGTCGTCGATGGGCTCAGATTCCGCAAAGGACGGAGCTGGTGCCGATGAATATGTTCCGTAGTAGGAGTAGGCGTCCCTTCCTTTGATGGGAACGTAGTTGAGAACGGCTCCCAGGACCCGCCCCTTGACCTTCTCAAGGTTCCCCAGGGACTGGTCCAACTGCTCTTGGGTGGTCCTGCCGGTCCGAATCACCACAATGGCGCCGTCCGCGGCGCGTGAGAGGACGGCTGCATCCGTCACCGGAAGAAGCGGCGGTGCATCGATCATGACAACAGCATCCTTGGCCAGGGTATTGAGCATGTTCTTCATGGCCCGCGAGCCCAGCAGCTCGCTGGGATTCGGCGGGATGCGGCCTGATCCCAGGACTGAGAGGTTGGGCAACGCACCCCAGGGCTGGAGGACATCGGCGAGCTGGGCGGTGCCCGTGAGCACATCGGTTACCCCCACTCCGGGAACAAGATTGAAGACGTCCACCAGCGTGGGCCGGCGGAGGTCGCCGTCGACCACTACTACGTTTTCACCTGCTGCCGCCATGGTGACCGCCAGGTTGGCCGTCACCGTGGACTTGCCCTCCGCCTGAAGAGAGCTGGTGACCACGATGATCCGTGGGGGCTGGTCCACGTCCAGGAAACTGAGGTTGGTGCGCAGCTCGCGGAGAGCCTCGGCCATGGCGCCGCCGGCGTCATGGAGCTGCGCGGCGGTGCCGGCGTCCACGATGGTGCTCTTCCCATCCAAGCGGTGGTCCACAGGGAGCGTGCCAATCACAGGAACGCCGAACAACCGTTCAATGTCCGCAGCCTTCTGGATGCGCCGGTCCAGGTGCCGGCGTATCAGCGCATACGCCACGCCGAGGGCCAGCCCGACGAGGGTGCCGAGGGCCAGGTCGAGCTTGGTGTTGGGTGACGTGGGGCTGGTGGGGAGCACGGCTTTGCCCAGCGGGAGAACACGGACAGCTGTCTCGGCACTCGGGGACGACCCGGCTGCGTCGGCGGAGGGTGCCGTCTCGATGGCCTGCACCTGGGCGGCGAGGCCGTTGACCCAGGCATCGGCCACCCGCTGCGCAGTTGCGGGATCCGTGGACTGTGCGGTGACCCTGATCTCGGCCGTATCCAGCGGTACCTTGACGCTGATGCTGCCAAGGAGGGCGTCGGCAGTTGTCTTCAGGTCCAGGGCCTGGATGACCCGGTCCGCGACGAGCCGCGATTTTGCCACGGATTCGTAATTCTTGACCTTGGCCTTGGCCAAGCTGTCGCCGGCCAGTGCCAGGCTCACGTTGTCCGAGCCGGGGGTGACCACTATGCCGCTGGAATCAGAGGAGTAGATCTTTGGCTGCAGGATGGTCCATCCGGCAGCTGCCACGGTGGCCAGCAGGGTGAAGGCGACAATGGCCTTCCAGTACACCCTCAGGACGTTCAGGTAGTCCGCCAGGTCCAGGCCCGGAGAGGCCTCCGGGGGCGTGGTTGTTGTGCTCATGATGATTCCTCAGATTCAGGTCTTGTACGCGCCTTGCAGGCGGTCTATTTTTCGCCGCGTTCCAATACCGACTTGGCGATGAGGTGTTCTACGGCTGTTGCGACGGCGGCCCGGTAACCTTCGGGTTCGCCGTGCACCTTTCCTACGTGGTCCATCACGTCGTCCAGCTCTACCGGCCCAGCACAGGCATCCCAGACCGCGGGTCCGATACCGGTCAGGCTCACTATTTCGTTGTCCAGCATGAGCAGCAGCTCGGCGCCGATTTTCACAGCGTCTTTTGGGGTCCTGCGTCTGATCCTGCCGGCCGGGATGGGTGTCTGGTGGGCAACTTCTTCTGCGGCGGGTTCCCATTCCGACGCCGACGTTGCCTGCAGCCGGAACAGAGGCTCCAAAACGGCGGGCAGGTCCGCTGCCTCCGCATAGGTCACCTGCCACACTCCCCCCACACTCTCGATGATGCGGCACAGCGACTGCAGCGGATCCACGAATTCTGCCTGCGATGACGATTCAGGGATCAGCGCGAGAAGGGCGCTTGCCAGTGGCACCCGTTCCAGCGCTGGAGCCACCGGAATCGCCCCCTGGACGCGGTTCAAGAGCACGATGGACTGGATGAAGGGCATGACCGGGGCCGGCTGCAAACCAAACTCGTCCGGCCCTACCTGGCGCTTGGGTGCAGAGGCCTCCTGCTTGACCGATAGCGGCTTGGCGTAGGGAACCACGGAGCCGTCCCAGGCGACGGCCACTGTCTCATCCGTGACGTAGCCATAGATCCGGCCCAGAACGGAAGCTGCAGTGGTCTTCCCTGTCCCGGATTTGGCCACCAGCGCCACCACGGCCCCCGTGCCCGGATCGGCAACCCCGCAGGCGTGGAGCATGGTCAGTTCACCGGCATTGGCCAAAATCGCAGACACCGTGAGCCGTGACGTGAGGTTCTCAGCAAGCTCCTCAAAGGACGCGGTTCCAATATGGAAGGTGCCGTCCCCGAACTTCATGGAGGCGCAGGTGACTGAGGCCGTGAACTGACTAACTCCGGTGGGTTCCATTGGCTCCGGCGGCAGCAGGGGCTCAGGGCTGCTGCTGATGCACCGCGCCCAGGCCAAGCTCATTGTTGCCCGCTGCTGCCACGTGACCGCAGGGCCCCAGCGGACCACAAACCGCTGCCCCAAGACCTTCAGGCACAGCAGGTCCCCGCCTCTTGCCAACTCCTCGAACAGGCGCTGCTGCCACGCCGACTGTGCGCTCCCCGAGAGCCCCGCGGACGTCATGCCGTTAGTGGGAAACGCCGCGGGCAGCCTCGATCAGGCGCTGGGCTTCAAGGCTTGCCAGGAAGCCCTCCACCTGCGCCTGCATCTGTCCTGACTGGTCCTCGAAGGTGGCCTCCAGCTCAGCGAAGATGTCCTGCTCGCTGCGCTGGCCATCGATGAGGTCCCAGATGACCGCGGCCGGACCCTCCAACACCACCGGCTGGGTTGCGTCGAGATGCAGCAGGGCGACGCGGGCCCGGGGTTCTGTACAAACCTCTGCGACCAGGCCGCCGCGTTTCCAGACCATGATCAGTAGTTGACGGCCAAGGCGCCGGTCAGGATGCGGCTGGTGCCATCCGGAAGCCGGAGCGTGATGGTCAACGTGTAGTTGTAGGTTGTCTTGCTGGGGGAGGCCCCGCTCAGACGCTGGTACTGGAAGGACATAGGGAAGCTAAGGGTCTGACCGGCAGTGAGGCCACCTGAGTGAGTGAAACTGGCGTTGTATTCGAAAGTGTTTGAATAGGCCGGGGTTGCCGGGGTCAGTGTCGCCCCTGTAATTGCCTGGACACCAGCACCGGCGGTCACTGTTCCTGACGGCTTGATATTCACGGTGCCGCTGATAATCCCTGTAAAAGCGGCACCGCTGTTGGTGATCTGGAAAGCGGTGGGCCCGGTGCCCGTGTGGTTGGTGCCCGAACCCGTACCTGTTGAGCTAACAAACGAAATACTCGAAACAGGGTTGACCAGGTTGGCGGTAGCCGAAATGCCGGACGCCGCAGCAGCCGGAGCCGCGATGGCCGTGGCGATAACCGGCAGCGACCAGGCAACGCCCGCGACTACCCTGCGACGGCTGAAACCGTTCTCTTCCTTACCATCGAGATCAGCGTTCAAAACCTCAGACAATTGTGCCCCCAGAATGAGTTTCCAGATGGGGCTGCCTACTTGAGACCGGCAGCGCGCATCAACCGGATTTTGTCCGGCTGCGCCTACTCTTGCGAACACGAATTAATATTTCTGCAATTGCCTTGCAAGGTTCAATCAAGAATTCTGCAAGCCTCTTGATCATCCCCACGGACTCCCCCAACCGCAGCACCCAGCAGCCGCTGGGCACCGCATCGATCCGGGTAGGACAGCAGCGGGGCGATCCGCTGCTGCCCGGGAGCGCACGTGGCGGGAAGGTACCGTTTCCCTATCGCGTGACTTCTTCCAGCAGTTCCAGCACGTGCCGGTAGTCCTGGCCCGTGGCGCGGGTCATGCCCAGCTCGCAGGTGCGGTTGCACGAGGCGTGCGCCGTCGCGTCCAGTTGCTCCACTTCCAAAGCCTGCTTCCGGGTGGCGGATGCCGTGAGCTCGGGGTGGAGCATTCCGCGGTCCCCCGCGAAGGCGCAGCAGCCCCAGTTCACCGGCACATCCACCTTCTCCGCCACGGCCTGGGCCACCGATTCCAAGGCACCGTTGATCCCCATCCGTGTGGAAGAGCAGGTGGGGTGCAAGGCCAGGGACTCGAGCTTTGCGTGCTCCGGCAGCCTGGGCAGTATGCGCTCGGCGACGAAGTCCACGGCATCCACGATCCGCAACGGCCGCTGACCTACCAGCGGGTCGTCGGCTTCCACCACCTGCCGGAGGCCCTCGGTGCAGGACGACGCATCACAAATGATGGCCAGCTCGCCGTCCCGGGTTGCCTCCCGCAGCGCTGCCAGGGTCTTCTCCTTCATGCTCGCCTGGCCGGCCCCCATTCCCTTCGAAGACCACGGGGTCCCGCAGCAGAGGGAATCGATGCCCTCCGGGACCAGCAGCGTGATCCCGGCCCGTTCACACAGCTGCTCCAGGCTGTACTGGACGCCCCGGCCGCCAGCGGGACCACCGGGTTGGGAACCCGCACCGGCCGGCCCGAACATCGTCCCCACGCAGGCGGGGAAGTAGACGGCGTCCGGTGCCCGGTCCGGCGTCGGGCGCTTGCGTGCGGAACCGCCGCCGGGCAGTTCGGGCGAGTACAGGGGCACCGTGTCCGTGCCCAGCACCGCACGCGCCGCCTTGTTGGGCGCCACGACGGCCGGGGCTGGCAGCCTGTCCACCACGGTCAGCGCCAGCGAAGCCCCGCGCGTGACCCCGCCCCAGTGCTTGGCCGCAGCGTTCCAGGCCGCGTTGGCCACCGGACCGGCGTCCTCGCGGCGCAATCGCTTGACCAGCAAGCCGGTGTTGATGTCCACGGGGCAGGCCGTCTGACACATGCCGTCCACGGCGCAGGTCTGCACGGACTCGTAGTCGTAGTCCCGCTCCAGCTCTTTAACCAACGCCGTGTCGCCGGCGAGCCGTGCGGCCTCGATAGCGCGCAGGGTGACGATGCGCTGGCGGGGCGTCAGGGTCAGGTCCTTGCTGGGGCACACCGGCTCGCAGTACCCGCAGGAGACGCAGCGGTCCACTTCCTCAGCCACCGGCGGCGCCGTCTTGATATGCCGCAGATGCGCCTTGGGATCATCGTCCATGAGCACGCCGGGATTGAGCATGCCGGCGGGATCGAACAGCTCCTTGATCCGGCGCATTACGCCGTACAGCTCGTCCCCGTACTGCCGCCGCACATACGGTGCCATCACCCGGCCGGTGCCGTGCTCCGCTTTGAGCGAGCCGCCCTCCCCCAGGACCAGGTCCACCATGTCCTCGGTGAACGCGCTGTACCTGTCCAGCTCCTCCGCCGTGGCGAAGCCGTCCGTAAGCATGAAGTGGACGTTGCCGTCCTTCGCATGCCCAAAGATCACACTGTTTTCGTACCGGTACTTGTCGAACAGCCTTATCAATTCACGGCACGTGCGGCCCAGGACCGGGACCGGCACCACAATGTCCTCCAGCAGTGCCGTGGTCCCCTGCGGCCGGGCACCCGCCACGGAGGCGTACAGGCCCTTGCGCAGGTGCCACAGCTGGGCGCGGGCGGACGCATCAGCAGTGAACTGCGCCGGGGCCACCAGCTTGAGGCCGGCGAGGGCGCGTTCGCCCACCTCACGCAGTGCCGCAACCTGGTCCGGCTGCCCGGCGGAGTATTCCACCAGCAGCGCAGCGTGTTCGCGCACCGCAAGGTCGCGTACGACGGCGGGAGTTCCCTTCAGCGTCTGGCCCACCTTGAGCGAGAGCGCGTCCAGGAGTTCCACCGTGGCGGCGCCGGTGTCCACCAGCGCCGGCAATGCCGCGTTGGCGGCCTGCAGGTCCGGGAAGACAAGCAAGCCGGTGGCGGAGTGCGAAAGCCGCGGGATGGTCCGGAACACCGCCTCTGCCACGAATCCCAGGGTGCCTTCGCTGCCGACGATCAGGTGCGCCAGCATTTCCACCGGGCGCTCATAGTCCAGCAGGGAGTTCAGGCCGTAGCCCATGGTGTTCTTCATGCTGAACTGCTGCCTGATGCGGTTCACGGAATCGCTGTTCCCCCGCACCCTTGCCGCGAGCTGCACCAGGCCGTCATACAGTTCCGGTTCCAGCGTCCGCAGCCGGGTGTCCGCGTCCATTGCCCCGGTGTCAATTACCGTCCCGGACGGCAGCACCACGGTGAGCGACTCGAGTGTGCGGTACGCATTGTCCACCGTTCCGCAGTTCATGCCCGAGGAGTTGTTCGCCACCACGCCGCCGATGGTGCACGCGGCCTCGCTGGCCGGGTCCGGCCCGAACTTGCGCCCGTAGGGCGCCAGCCGCGCATTCAGGGCCCGCACCGTGACTCCCGGCTGCACGCGGACCCGCGCACCGCCGTCGAGCACTTCAACATCCCGGAAGTTGCGGCGCACGTCCACCAGCACGCCGTCCGTGACGGCCTGTCCGCTGAGGCTGGTGCCGCCGGAACGAAGGGTGAGCGGAACGCCCTGCGCCGCGCTGGCCCGGAGCAGCGCGCCCACCTCCGCGGCGTCCTTGGCCACGGCCACCGCCTGGGGGATTAGCAGGAAGTGCGAGGCGTCATGGGCGTTGGCGTGCAGGTCGATGGCGCGGGTCTTCACCTGTGCGGGATCGGCCACGGCCTGCCGGAAAAATTCGAGTTTCTGCATCAGGGAACCATCCAGCCGAGTAGGGGGGTGGATTGCAGGAAGATCAGTACCGTGATGAGGGCCAGCAGGCCCAGGCTCCAGCCGATCAGCTTGCGGAACAGGGTTCCCTCTGCGCCTTCCAGCCCCACCGCGGCGGCGGCGACGGCCAGGTTCTGCAAGGAGAGCATCTTGCCCATGACGCCGGCCGAGGAGTTGGCGGCGGCCATCAGTACCGGCGAGAGGCCGGTCTGCCCGGCGGCGGTGGCCTGCATCTGGCCAAAGAGGGAGTTCGATGATGTGTCCGAGCCGGTGAGGGCCACGCCGATCCAGCCGATCAGCGGCGAAAGGAGTGCGAAGAAGCCGCCGGCCGAGGCAAGGGCGAATCCCAGCGTGGTGGTCTGCCCGGAGAGGTTCATGACGAAGGACAGGGCCAGGACGGTGGTGACCGTGACGATGGTCCAGCGCAACTGCTTCAGGGTTTCCCAATAGACGCGCAGGCTTTTGCCAACCGGGATTTTGTACAGCGCCATGGTGAGCAGGCCGGAGAGCAACAACAGCGTCCCGGTGGATTTGAGGTGGTCCAGCTTGAACTTGGTGGCCGCTACCGCTTTGCCCTCCGAGTCCTCAATGTGCAGGCCGGGCCAGGCGAACGTCACGGTGCCCACCTGCCCCAGCCAGGTTTTGATGAACGGGATCTGGGCGATGGAAAACACGGCGATGATGATCAGGTAGGGCGCGACGGCGAGCCACACCTCACGGGGCGCCGGGCGGGAATTGTCCGTGGGGACTCCGGAACGGTCCGGAACGCTCCCCTGCCGGGCACCCGCCGTCGTGCTTACCTGCGTGCCGTTGCCGACCGCACTCTTTCGACCGGCCATGGCTGGAACCGACACATCCTGTACCGATCCTTCCACGCGCACCGACTCCTTCGGCTGCCAGGCCTTCAGCATCAGCAGCACCGCAGCCACCGTGACCACCGCGGCCACCACGTCGGTCAGCTCCACGGCAAGGAAGTTGGAGGTGATGAACTGCGCGGCGGCGAACGCGGCGCCGGCCACCAGCGCAACGGGCCAGGTCTGCTTGAGGCCGCGCCTGCCGTCCACGATGAAGACCAGGAGCATCGGCACGATGAGGGCAATGAAGGGGGTTTGGCGGCCGGCCATCGAAGAGAGATCGTGCAGCGGCAGGCCGGTGACGCCGTTCAGGGCGATGATGGGCGCGGCCATGGCGCCAAAGGCCACCGGCGCGGTGTTGGCCAGCAGCGAGACGACGGCGGACTTGAGCGGTTTCATGCCGGCGGCCATCAGCATGGCTGCGGAGATCGCGACGGGCGCGCCGAAGCCTGCCAGCGATTCGAGGAGCGCACCGAAGCAGAACGCAATCAGGATCGAGAGGATCCGCAGGTCGTTGGAGATGGAGCGGATGGTCCGGCCCAGGGCGTCGAACCAGTGCGTAGCCACGGTGAGCTTGTAGATCCAGAGCGCATTGACGAGGATCCACAGGATGGGAAACAGCCCGTAAAAGATGCCCGCGGCGGTGGCGCTGAGGGCCTGGTCCAGGGGCATCTGCCAACCTGCGACGGCCAGGACGAAGGACAGGACCAAGCTGGCGATGGCAGCTTTGGCGGCCTTGACCCGGAAGACGCCCAGCAGGACGAACAGCAGGACCAGGGGAAGGGCCGCGCACAGGGCGGAAAGCAGGAGGGACCCGGCGATGGGGTCAAGGATCTGCTGAAACATTGGACTCCAGATGGTGAGCGGCGCCACATCGGCGTGACGACTCATCGATTGTCTAACAAGTACACATGTCCGTCAAGAGCGATGAATACTTGTCTGGCAAAATGGGATGGAGACGCCCCTTGTTTGCTCGAAACTTATTTGTTGGAACGGAGATCTGTGGCCGGCCGTATTGCAGCTGTCTCGATTGTGGAAGCGGTGGCTTCGGATCTGCGGCTCCGCATTTTCTCCGGTGAGCTACCCTCCGCCCACGCGCTGACGGAGACCGACGTGGCTACGTCCTACGACGTCGCTCGCCCCACCGCGAAGGCAGCCATCGAGAAGCTGGTGGCCGAGGGCCTGCTGGTTCGCGGCACGCACAAGACCGCCCGGGTGGCGGACCTGGGACCGGAATCGGTGCGGGATATCTACCTGGCCCGGGCGTACCTGGAGAGCGAAGTGCTTCGCCGGCTCGCCGCCGCACGCACAGTGCCCGCTGGGGCGGTACAGGCCAACCGGGATATCGCTGCGCTGGCCACCGGAGCGCCGCTGGACGTGGTGGAACCGGACATGCGGTTCCACACCAGCCTGATCGACGCCGTGGGGAACGAGCGGATCAGCAGGATGTACTCGTCCCTGGTGGCCGAAGTACGCCTGTGCATGTCCCGGGTACAGTCGCTGCACCTCCTGGACACCACTTTGATCCAGGCTGAACACGAAAAGCTCCTGAAGCTGATCGAGGCCGGACAAGGCGAAGAGGCCGCCCAGCTCCTGGACCAGCACCTGGGCCGCGCGCGCGAGCGCTTGGTGGCCGCGATGGGCGGCGAGGCGGGCCCCGAGGCGGACCTGCCGTCCATGCCGGTGCGGCAGTAACTCAGCGCGCCCTGTCAGCTGTCTGTTCGTACAGCCATGCGATATGGCTCCGCAGCAGCTCCGCGGCGCGCTCAGGGTCCTTCGCTTCCACAGCATCGAAGATCCCGTGGTGGTGGGCCCTCAGCTGCTCCAGCACCATGGGCCACTGCCCAAGGGCATCAAGGGCGTCCTTGAGGTAGCCGCGGATTGAGCCGCTGAGCGACTCCATGATCGTTTCGATAACCGTGTTACCGCCCATGGCACTGAGGGCCAGGTGGAACTCCGCGTCGAGGGCGTGGAATGTTTCGGGGTCTATGTCCGGGGCATCCATGGCCTCGAGCAGTTCCCTGGCCCGCTGGATCCCGGCCGGGTCGTCGTGCAGGGCCGCCGTCCTGGCTGCCCAGGTTTCCAGAAGAATCCGGGCTTCGACGATCTCCGCAACCGGAAGACGGCTGCTGGCAATGTGCAGGCGTAGGGTGGCGGACAAGCCGGCTGACGGCTCGGAAACGATGACCGAGCCAGACTTGGGGCCGGACCTGTTGGAACTTCGAAGGACCCCCATGGCGTCAAGCAGGCGCATGGCTTCGCGCACTGAAGCGCGCGAAATGCCGTAGGTTTCCGCCAGTATCCGTTCACCTGGCAGCTGATCCCCGATTTTGAACCGGCCTGAGCGCAGCCCCGCCTCAATATCCTCTACCAGGACGTCGTAAGTCCGCCTGGATCCCGGTGCCACCGAAGGTTTGGTCATGGATCCATCCTGCCCTAACAACCAGCACCTGCATTCTGTCCTGTCCTGCCCTGTCCTGCTGCGCCACGGAGAACCGGCGCAGCAGGACAGAAGCGGATCAAGGAACCGTGGGACGGGTTGTCCGGCTCAGATTGCCTTGCCGGGATTGAGGATTCCCTGGGGGTCGAAGACATTGCGGATGGCGCGCTGGAGTTCCAGCGAGGTGCTGCCGAGCTCGTCCTCGAGCCAATCGCGCTTGAGCAGGCCGACGCCGTGTTCCCCGGTCAGCGTGCCGCCCAGGCGCTGTGCCAGGTAGAACATGTCGCCAAGGGCCTTTTTGGCCGGTCCTTCCGTGATGGATTGGTCGGGGTTGACGACGATCATCGGGTGCAGGTTGCCGTCCGCTGCGTGGGCCACATTAAAGATCCGGACCCCCGTCTTCCGGGAGATGTCCTCCAGCCCCGCAAAGACATCTGCCAGCCGGTTCCGCGGCACGCCGATGTCGCAAATGGACACGCGGCCCAACGTCTCAAGCGAGGGAATCGCTTCCCGCCGGGTGGCCACGAGCGCGTCCGCTGCCGACGTGTCCACTGCTTTCTCGACGTGACTGGCGAAGGGTTCAATGGCTTTGAGGAGGACGTCCTGCTCAAGGAACGCGCCGTACCCGTCAGTCTGCGCCAGCAGGAAGGCGCCGCCCTTGGACCGGTGGTTGGTGCCATGCACGGTATCGACGGCTTCCAGCGTGGGGCCGTCCATGAGTTCCAGCACCGAGGGCTGCAGCCGGGCGGCGATGATGGCGGATGCTGCCAGCGCGGCGGCGTCCACGTCCGGGAAATAGGCGGCGACGGTGGCGGTCTGGATGGGTTTGGGCCGCAGACGGAGCGTAGCTTCGACCACCACGCCCAGCGTTCCCTCGGAGCCGATCATCAGCGCGTTCAGGTCGTACCCCGTGACGCCCTTGATGGTGTTCCGCCCGGTCCGCAGCACCCGGCCGTCGGGCAGGACCACGCGGAGGGCGAGCACGGATTCCCGTGTAACACCATATTTTGCGCACCACATTCCGCCGGCATTGGTGGCAATGTTGCCGCCGATGGAGCAGATTGCCGTGCTGGCCGGGTCCGGCGCATAGAAGAGTCCATGCTCCGCCGCGGCCGCATTCACCTCCGCGTTGAGGACGCCGGGTTCAACCACGGCCAACTGCTCCACGGGATCGATGTGCAGGATCCGGTTCATCCGGGCCAGGTCAAGGACTACTTCCCCGGCCTGCGCGGAAGCTCCGGCGGCAAGGCCCGTTCCGGCTCCCCGGGGAACCACCGGGACATTGTGGGCCGCGGCAAGCTTCATGGTTGCCACAACTTCTTCGGCACTGGTGGCATAAACGACGCCATCGGGCAGGCTCGGCGGAACGTAGCCGGAACGGTCCGTGCTTACCCTGACCCGCTCATCCAGGTCTGTGGAGGTGTGAGCGCTTGCAGCCAAAAGCGCTGCTGATGCTGTGACAGCTGTAGTTGTACTCATGGGAAGGAAACCTCTTTGTTTTCTAGGTGGGTTCTTTGGGCACCCGGCCGGGCGGAACCGCTCCGCCCGGCCGTATTCCCGGTGTGCAAGGGTGGCGCCGGCTAGGGGATCATCCAGCCGAGTACCGGGGTGGACTGCAGGACGATCAGCACCGTGATCAGGGCCAGCAGGCCCAGGCTCCAGCCGATCAGCTTGCGGAACAGCGTGCCCTCGGCGCCCTCCAGGCCCACCGCCGCTGAGGCGACGGCCAGGTTTTGCAGCGAAAGCATCTTGCCCATCACGCCGGCCGAGGAGTTGGAGGCAGCCATCAGCACCGGCGGGAGGCCGGTCTGCGCGGCGGCGGTGGCCTGCATCTGCCCGAAGAGTGAGTTGGACGAGGTATCCGATCCGGTAAGGGCAACACCGATCCAGCCAATCAGCGGCGAGAGGAAGGCGAAGAAGCCGCCGGCGGACGCGAGGGCGAGGCCCAGGGAGGTGGTCTGTCCGGACAGGTTCATGACGAAGGACAGGGCCAGGACGGTGGTGACCGTGAGGATGGTCCAGCGCAGCTGCTTCAGGGTTTCCCAGTAAATGCGCAGGCCTTGGGCTGCCGACAGGCGGTACAGGATCATGGTGATGAGGCCGGAGACCAGAAGCAGGGTTCCGGTGGCTTTGAGGTGGTCGAACTTGAACTTCTGCGCGGCAACATGCTTCCCGCCGGCGTCCACGACGTCCAGGCCCGGCCAGGCGAAGCTGACGCTTCCGTTGGCGCTCAGCCAGTCCTTGACTGCGGGGATCTGGGCGATGGAGAAGACGGCCATGATGATCAGGTAGGGCGCCACAGCCATCCAGATTTCCCGGCGGACGGGCCGCTCCGTGGCGCTGGGCCGCACCGCGACCCGGGTGGTCGCAGCCGCGGAGACAGCCTCCGTAACCGATGCGGATGCCGGTATCCTTGCCGAACCGCGGCTGGAGGATGACGGGCCGGACGGACGTCCTTCCTCAAGATCGCCCGACCCGCCGGACTGCCCGGACATATCAATGATTTCCCGCGGCTGCCAGACACGGAGCATTAGCAGCACGGCGGCCACGGTAGCCACAGCAGCCACGACGTCGGTCAGTTCCACAGCGATGAAGTTGGACGTGATGAACTGGAAGATGCCAAAGACTGCGCCGGCCACCAGTGCAACGGGCCAGGTCTGCTTGAGGCCGCGCCTGCCGTCCACGATGAAGACCAGGAGCAGCGGCACGATGAGGGCGATGAAGGGGGTCTGGCGGCCGGCCATCGAGGACAGGTCGTGCAGCGACAGGCCGGTCACGCCGTTCAGGGCGATGATGGGCGCGGCCATGGCACCGAAGGCCACCGGCGCGGTGTTGGCCAACAGCGAGACGATGGCAGATTTCAGCGGCTTCATGCCGGCGGCCATCAGCATCGCCGACGTGATGGCAACCGGGGCGCCGAAACCGGCGAGTGATTCGAGGAGCGCGCCGAAGCAGAACGCAATCAGGATCGACAGGATCCGCAGATCGTTGGAGATGGAGCGGATGGTCCGGCCCAGGGCATCAAACCAAGGCGTGGCCACCGTGAGTTTGTAGAGCCAGAGCGCGTTAATGAGGATCCACAGGATGGGGAACAGGCCGTAGAAGGCTCCTTCTGCCGTGGCGCTGAAGACCTGGTCCACAGGCATACGCCAGACCATCAGGGCCAGGAGGATGGACAGCGCCAGGCTGGCGATCGCGGCTATAGCCGCTTTCACCCGGAAGACGCCCAGCAGGACAAACAGGAGAATCAACGGCAACGCCGCGCAGAGCGCGGACAGGCCGAGTGAACCCCAGAGGGGGTCCACGACTTGCTGGTAAGTGCTCACAAAAAACTCCTTTGTATTTGGAGCGGGGAGGGTAGGGCGCGATGAATGGGATAAGAAACGCCGAGCGGGAATTCCACAATGTGAGATCGAGATATTGCCTCGTGGACAAACTGTATGTATTGGTCTGACCGCTAGTCAATGGTCTGACCGATTATTCTGAAGCTCTTGTTTTTTCATCTGGCAGAACATAATGTCCGTATCGTGAAAACTCCTCGAAAGGACCAAGCAATGCCCCTGACCCGAACCGCTGCCCTGCCCTTTGACCGCGCCGCCGAAATCCTGACACCGGAAGCCCTGGAGTTCCTCGCCGCACTCCATGGACGCTTCGCCGCCGAACGCGATGCCCGCCTTGCTGCACGGCAGGAGCGCCGTTCAGAAGCCGCAAAGACCGGAACCCTGGACTTCCTGCCGGAGACAGCAGCCGTCCGCGACGGCGACTGGACCGTTGCCTCGGCGCCGCCCGCCCTCCAGGACCGCCGGGTGGAAATCACCGGCCCCTGCTCCCCCGCCAAGATGGCGATCAACGCCCTGAATTCGGGGGCAAAAGTATGGCTGGCAGACCTGGAGGACGCCAGCTGCCCCACCTGGTTCAACGTCATCGACGGCCAACTCTCGCTGTACGACGCCGCACGCGGAACCTTGGCCTACACATCCCCCGAGGGCAAGACGTACGCCCTTCGAACCGATGCGCCCACCGCCGTCGTCATCATGCGCCCCCGCGGCTGGCACATGGAGGAGCGGAACCTGGAATTCGACGGCAAGCCCGCCATCGGCGCCCTGGTGGATTTTGGACTGCACTTCTTCCACAACGCCAAGCAGCTCCTTGAGAACGGCCACGGCCCCTACTACTACCTTCCGAAGATGGAAAGCCACCTTGAAGCCCGGCTGTGGAACGACATCTTCGTTTTCGCACAGGACGCCCTCGGCATCCCGCAGGGAACCATCCGGGCCACCGTCCTGGTGGAAACCATTCCCGCGGCCTTCGAGATGGACGAGATCCTGTATGAACTGCGGGACCACGCCTCCGGCCTCAACGCGGGGCGCTGGGATTACTTGTTCAGCATCATCAAGTATTTCCGCGATTCCGGTTCGAAATTCACCCTGCCTGACCGTGCAGCGGTATCGATGACCGTTCCCTTCATGCGGGCGTACACCGAACTCCTGGTCAAAACCTGCCACCAGCGCGGCGCCTTCGCCATGGGCGGCATGGCAGCCGTCATCCCCAACCGCCGCCAGCCGGAAGTCACCGAGGAGGCCTTCGCGAAGGTGCGGGCGGACAAGACCCGCGAGGCCAACGACGGATTCGACGGCTCCTGGGTTGCACACCCAGACCTCGTTCCCATCTGCATGGAGGTATTCGACCAGGTCCTGGGAGATGCCCCCAACCAGGTGCAGCGGACCCGCCCAGAGGTCCACGTCACCGTCGAACAACTGCTCGACATCGAGTCGGCACCCGGCGACGCCACCGAAGCCGGTCTTCGCGGGAACCTATACGTTTCCGTCGCCTACACCGCAGTGTGGCTGTCCGGGAACGGGGCAGTTGCCATCCACAACCTGATGGAGGATGCCGCGACGGCGGAAATCTCCCGGTCGCAGGTCTGGCAGCAAATCCGCAACGGGGTAGTCTTCGCCGACACGGGGAACACGGCAACCCGCGAACTGGTTGAGCGCCTGCTGGTCGAGGAAACGGAAAAGCTCCGGAACGAGGTGGGCGACGATCTGTTCAACCGGTACTACGGACCGGCATCCGGCATCATTTCCCGGATCTGCCTGTCCGAGGACTACACCGATTTCCTCACCACACCGGCCTACGAGCTACTGGAATCGGAGATGGCGGCCCGGTAGGGGTACCTGCCTGGGCGGTTTCAACCGTTAGACGGCTGGAGGCCCGGCGCCAATGCGGCGGCGGACCTCCAGCCTCATCGATTGCTCCGTAACTGCCGTTTTCGGCCCCGGAAAGGACAGTTGCGGACCAATCGAGGAGGTGTAATCAGTGGCCGCCGGTGAATTTCGGTTCGCGCTTCTCCTGGAAGGCCTTGAAACCCTCCGCGTAGTCGTCGGTTTTGCAGAGCCGTGCCTGCTCCTCGTTTTCCTCCTGCATGGCCTGCCACAGGCCCAGGCGCTGGTCACGGATGTGCGCCACCAGCTCCTTCGAGGCAACGAATGCCTCGGTGGCGCCGGCGGCCACGCGCGAAACGATCGCCCGGGTGGAGTCCAGCAGCTCGGCGGCCGGCATGGCGCGGCTGAACATGCCCTGCGCCACGGCCTCGGCACCCGAGATCAGGTCAGCGGTGTAGATCAGGTCCAGCGTGCGGTGCATGCCCAGCCGCTCGGTGAAGTACCAGTGCCCGCCCGAATCCAGTGTGGCCCCCAGTTTGGCGAACGGCGAGCCGAACTTGGCGTTCTCCGCCACGTACACCACGTCCGTGGCCAGCAGCAGCCCCAGCCCCACGCCCAGGCACGCCCCCTGCGCCGCGGCAAAGGTGGGAGCGGGAAAAGAAGCCATCTTCTTCAGCAGCGGCTCCACCAGCCCGCCCAGGTACGCTGCGGCGTCGTCGCTCTCCGGGGTAACCCCCGCAATGTCCCTGCCCGCGCAGAAGGCGCGGCCCTCTCCCCTCAGCAGCAGCGCCCGCACCTCACCCCGGAAGGCGGCGGCAGCAGCGTCGTCGTACGCCTGGGTTAAATCCCGCAGCGCCTGCTCATCCAGTGAGTTCAGCTTGTGGGGCGCGTCCAGGACGACTTCTGCAACACCGTTGCTGATGGAAAGGGAAATCATGGGGCTCCTTTGGTGAGTAACAACTTAGACGTCGAAGTCGACCGTGACTTCCTTGCTGGTGGGGTGGCTCTGGCAGGTCAGCACGTAGCCCCTGTCCAGCTCATCCTGCTCCAGCGCGTAGTTCTCGTCCATGGTCACGCTGCCGGTGACCACCTTGGCGCGGCAGGTGCCGCACACTCCGCCGGCGCACGCGAACGGCACATCCGGGCGGACCCGCAGCGCCGCGTTGAGGATGGACTCGCGGGCGTGCGTGGGGCTGGCCACCTCGCCCTGCAGGCCGTCCAGCTTGAACGTGATCTTGTACGTCTCCTTGGACTCGTCCACCACCACGGGACGGCCGGCCTGCCCCTCCGGACGGTCCGGCTTGCCGGACGTGAACAGCTCGAACCGGATGTTCTCCGGCTTCACCCCGCGCTCGGCCAGGGTGTCCCGGCACAGCTGCACCAGCTCGAACGGCCCGCACAGGAACCACTCGTCCACATCGTCCGCGTGCAGGGCGGTGCCCAGCAGCTGCTGCAGCTTCTCGGCGTCGATCCGGCCGGACAGCAGCGGCGCGATCCGCTGCTCGCGGGAGAGCACGTGGTGGATGGCCAGCCGCTGCGGGTACTTGTCCTTCAGGTCCGCCAGTTCCTCCAGGAACATCACATCCATGGCGGCCTTGTTGGCGTAGATCAGGTCGAACCGGGTGTCCGGGTTGGCGGCCAGCAGCGTGCGGGCGATGGCGATCACCGGGGTGATGCCGGACCCAGCCGCGATGGCCACGAAGTTTCCCGGCTCCCCCGCCAGATCCTCCGGGTGGTTCATGGAGTTCATGACGTTCTGCTCCACGGCCACACCGTCCCGGCCGTGCTTGGACACGAACGCGCCCATGGGGCTCATCACGTCCAGGGTATCCCCGGCCTTCAGCTCGGCGTTGGCCCACGTGGAGAACAGCCCGCCCAGGTCCTTCTTGATGGCCACCCGGATCTCGCTGGTGCCGTCCGCGAAGCTGCGGGGCTCGGCGCAGATGGAGTAGCTGCGGCGGATCTCCTTGGGCTCGCCGTTCTCATCCGGCAGTGTGGTGCGCAGGGCCACGTACTGGCCGGGCAGGTAGTCGAACTTGCCGGCGAGCTCCGCCGGCACATCGAAGCTGACCTCGATGGCATCGTCGGTGAGCCGGCGCACCTCCTTCACCGTGAGGGTGTGGAAGGACGGACGACGGCGGCCGGTCACCTCAGCCTCTTCGGCGGCGGTCTGGCGGACAACAGGCATGGGGCTTCCTTACAGGACTTTGAAGTAGTCGAACGGTTCCTTGCAGTCCTGGCACACATACAGCGCCTTGCAGGACGTGGAACCGAAGCGGGTGAGTTCCTTGGTGTTGAGGCTGTTGCACTGCGGGCACTTCACGGCCAGGCTCAGCCGGACCGGGCCGGAGTGGCCGCCGGCCTTGCTGTGCCCGGTGGGCGGGGCGATGCCGTACTGCTGCAGCTTCTGCTTTCCGGCCTCCGTCATCCAGTCCGTGGTCCACGCCGGGGCCAGGACCAGGTCCACGTGCACGTCCTCGTAGCCCTCCTTCTTGAAGGCGGCGTAAACGTCGTCGCGGATGGCGTCCATGGCCGGGCAGCCCGAGTACGTGGGCGTGATGGTCACGGTGACCGTGCTGCCCTGCACCTCCACGTTGCGCAGGATGCCCAGGTCCGCGATGGTGAGCACCGGGATCTCCGGATCCACCACGGTGGCTGCGATGTCCCAGGCCCGCTGCTGCGGGGTCCGGGTGCGGGATTCGAAGTCCGAGATGTACACGGTCACCAGCTCGCTCCGGGATGCTCCCGGGCCAGGACCTGCATCTCCGCGAGGATGTAGCCCAGGTACTCCGAGTGCTTGCCGTACCGGCCGCCGCCCGGGGCTGCGGGCACGTCCGGGACCTCCAGCTCGGCCTCGGTGAGGATCTCGGCCACCAGGCGGTCAAAGTCCTCCTTGAGCGAGGAAGGCGCGACGGCGGAACCCGCCTCAACGAGGCGCTGCGTCAGGTCATCGTCCTGGAACAGTTCGTTGACGTACGGCCACATGAGGCGCAGGCCGTGGATCATCCGCTTGCGCGATTCCTCGGTGCCGCCGGCCAGGCGCAGGATCCACTGGGCGCTGTGGTCCCGGTGGTAGTCCACTTCCTTCACGGCCTTGGCGGCGATGGCGGCCAGGGTTGCGTCGGTGGATCCGGTGAGGCGGCGGTAGAGCTCGTACTGGTAGTAGCTCACCACGAACTGGCGGGCGATGGTGGCCGCGAAGTCGCCGTTGGGCTGCTCGAACAGCTGGACGCTGCGGAACTCGTGCTCGCGGCGGAAGTAGGCCAGGTCATCCTCGGACTTGGCCGAGCCGTCCTCGTTGGTGAACGCGGCGCCGGCGTAGGTGAGGAAGCTGCGGGCATGGCCCAGCTGGTCCAGGGCGATGTTGCCCAGGGCGATGTCCTCCTCCAGCTCGGGGGCGCGGGAGATCCAGTGGCCCAGGCGCTGTGCCAGGATAAGGGCGTCGTCGCCCAGGCGGAGGGCGTACTCGGCGATGTCCTCCGAGGGCTTGACCAGGCCGGTGCGGACCTCGAGGGCGATGTCCTCCGGGCGCAGGGCGTTGCCGGGGGTGATGCGGGTGGCGGAGGCGTTGGAGTCGCCGCCGGCCACGCCGGTGGAGATGTCGCCGTGGCCTTCAGTATGGGTGCTCACAGGTGCTTCACCCCTTCGCTCTTGGTGTAGTACGTGGCGTGCCGGTAGTCCTTGCCCTGCGGGGACTCGAAGAACGATCCCTTGGAGTCGGGATCGCTGGCGGCGATGGCATCGGCCGGGACCACCCAGATGGAGACGCCCTCGTTGCGGCGGGTGTAAAGGTCCCGTGCATTGCGGAGGGCCATGGCGGCATCCGGGGCGTGCAGGGATCCGGCGTGGACGTGGCTCAGGCCGCGGCTGGACCGGACGAAGACCTCCCAGAGGCCCCAGGCGCTCTTGTCATGGTGCTCCTGCGGGGCTGGCGACGCTTTGGGTGCTTCGCGGTTGATCTCGGTGGCGGAGCTGGCCGGGGTTTCCGGGTTGCCAGCTGGGGCCACGCCGACCGGGGTCCCCGGCCGAGCTTGCGAGGTTGGGGCGTCGGTGGGGATCATGCTGCGTATTCCTTCTGCTGCTTTGCTGACTGTTTTGCTGCGTAAGCCGCCGCTGCCTCACGGACCCAGGCGCCGTCGTCGTGCGCTGCCCTCCGCCGCTCAAGGCGCTGGGCGTTGCAGGGACCGCGGCCGGCCAGGACTTCCTGGAACTCGTGCCAGTCCAGCGGGCCGTGCTCCCACTTTTTGGTGTCCTCGTTGAAGCGGACCTGGTCATCGGGGAGGGTGAGGCCCAGGACCCTGACCTGCTCCACCATCATGCCCACGAAGCGGCTGCGGAGCTCGTCATTGCTGAACCGCTTGATGTTCCAGGCCATGGACTGCTTGGAGTTGGGGGAATCGTCGTCCGGCGGGCCGAACATCATCAGGGCCGGGGCGTACCAGCGGTTCACGGCGTCCTGGGCCATCTGCTTCTGCTCGGGGGTGCCGTTGGAGAGTTCGAGGAGGATCTCGAAGCCCTGACGCTGGTGGAAGGACTCCTCCTTGCAGATGCGCACCATGGCGCGGCCGTAGGGTCCGTAGGAGGCGCGGCACAGCGGGACCTGGTTGCAGATGGCTGCGCCGTCCACCAGCCAGCCGATGGCGCCCATGTCCGCCCAGGTCAGGGCCGGGTAGTTGAAGATGCTGGAGTAGCGGGCCTTGCCGGCGATGAGGTCGTCCATCATCTTGTCCCGGGACTGGCCCAGGGTTTCGGCGGCGGAGTAGAGGTAGAGCCCGTGGCCGGCCTCGTCCTGGACCTTGGCCATGAGGATGGCCTTGCGCTTCAGGCTGGGGGCGCGGGAGATCCAGTTGGCTTCCGGCTGCATGCCGATGATCTCGGAGTGCGCGTGCTGGGACACCTGGCGCAGCAGGGTCTTGCGGTAGGCCGCGGGCATCCAGTCGCGGGGCTCGATGCGCGAGTCCTCGGCGATGATCCGGTCGAAGTGGGCCTGGCCTGCGGCTTCTTCTTCCGGGGTTAGCTCAGCGGGCACTGACTGCAGGTTCTGCGCTGCCATGGTTGCTCCTATGCAAAGACCGTCTGGGACGTGCCGAATTATTTACCGACCGTTCGTTCAGGATATGCGGGAGCGCCGGACCTCGTCAAGCGTCCCCCTCCCCCTCGCGACGCCCCATCACTTCCTGCCCCCTTTCCCGCGATCCCCCATCACTTCCTGCACCCTTTCCCCAGACGCCCCATCAGGTCCCGCAAAAGGTCCATGCCGCCGTCTTAATGGCCTGTCAACTCTGGTTTTGGCGTTGAGTCCGGTCTTATACTTTCCACGCCCTACCGGGCCCAAATAACGAAACATCCCATGGTTCGGCGTTCCGATGCCGGCGACAGCAATGCGCGCAGTTTCTCCGTGAAGGATGGATGCTCTTGAGACGGTTCCTTGCCCTGGTATCTGCTGTTGCGCTGGCCTTCATTGCCATGACCGGGTTGAGTCCCGGTACCGCCAGGGCTGCGGCCGGGCTGTGCATGGGTGCGCCGCCTGCCGACGGCACCGTGTACGCGGAGACCCGGCAGTTCGTGGATACGCAGTCGTGGTGGATGCCTGACGTTGGCCAGGCCAACAACGCCGTCACGAACACCGGACACCTCCACCTGGGGGCCTGCATCCCGGAACGGGAAACCATCAGCTCGGGCAACCTCACCGTGAACGTCCGGGTGATCCTTCACGACAACCCGGGCACCGCCGACTACGTGGCCATGGTGTTCAAAACCTCGGACCGGGAAACCACCGTCCAGAAGTGCTACCTGCGGGCCACGGCACCGGACTTCAGCTGCCCGGCCCCGGCCGGCGCCGGCGGGGGCGACTTCACGTGCACCGGCACCTGCGAGCGCTGGCTCACCTTCTCCGCACCCATCTCCGGCTTCAACCACTCAGGCACGCAGGAGGTCCGCTTCCGCGGGTTCGTTTCCGAGCCGGACGGCAACGAGATGAGGGCCAACTTCAATTGGCAGGTCAACATCCAGAACGGCAAGTCCGCCTCCGATGTGACCAGGGACCCCTTCCTGCGGGGCAAGGGCTGGTACACCCACGCCGGATACTGCGAGTCCTCGGTCCGCAGCCTGCCCCTTCCCGACGGGCCGGTGTCGGGAATCTGGGCTCCCCTCGTGGGCCTGACCAGCCACACGGACGGCTCGCGGCCGGCTACCCACTCCTTCATCTCGGTAGACCCGGACTTCCACGCGGTTCCGGCCAACCCGGGGCTGGTCCTCTGGGACTCGGCGGGCGCCTTCGGACCCGAGCCCTTCGGGGCCGCTCCCCTCGCGATCGACACCCGTGGCCTGGCCAACGGCGTGCACAAGCTGCACCTGCGGACGTCCTGCCGGGACGACAAGCTGGGCTCCACCAACTCCGGGGTGATGGTTGTGCCCTTTACGGTGGCGAACTGACCCCCCATCCTGGAGGCCGGGGGCAACGAATAGGGCGCACAGGGTAGTTTCCTGAAGGCCCGCCATCCGGCGGGCAACGGACGCATCCCTCCTGAAAGGGATTGCCATGAAAGCTTCTTCTTGGATCCGGGCCGTCACCGTGGCCATCGCCTTGGGCGGGATCACCGGGTGCGCTGCCGGGAGTGGGAATACTCCTGCCACGCCTTCAGCTGGTTCCCCCAGATCGTCGGCGGAGGGATCGGCGCAAGCCGCCACTTCGGTGATCACGATACGGAATTTCAAGTTCGAGGTCCCCACCACGGTCAGACCGGGATCGATGGTGACGGTGACGAACGCCGACAGCGCCCCGCACACGGTGACGGCAAAGGACCATGGCGGGTTCGACGTTGCGGTCGATCCCGGTGAAACCGCAATTTTCAAAGCGCCCGACTCACCCGGGGAGTACGGGTTCGTTTGCAGCTTCCATTCCCGAATGACGGGAACGCTGATGGTGAAGTGACCGCCACAGCCTCCATCAAAAGAGCAATGACCACACGGAAAAAGTGAATCAGGCCACGTCCACACCCATCCGCTGATGGTGCCGCCGCGAAGTACCGGTGTCTCCTCTCTGGGGACGCCAACATCACACGGACGTGAATGAGGAGATTTTCCGAATGAATAAGTCACTTCGCTTTATGGCAGTCCCCACCCTTGCCCTCGCCGCACTCGCCCTGTCCGGTTCCCCTGCAATGGCCGCCGACGGCTCATACCAGTCAACGCTGAAGCAGATCAACGGCAGCGCCGGATCGGGCACCGTCACAGTTGATGTCATGGGCAACCAGGCCCACGTCGTCCTCAAGGTGTCGGGCCTGCCCGCCACCTTCATGGATGCGCCGTACCCCCACGTCCAGCACATCCACGGCGGGGCCAAGGGCGTCTGCCCCGACCCTTCTGCGGACAAGGACGGCGACAAAGTCATCTCCACCACCGAGGGCGCACCCTCATACGGTGGCATCGTCACCACCCTTTCCACCAGCGGCGATACCAGTAAGGCAGCAGGCCTTGACCTGAAGGTCGCCGGACAGGGCGCTTCCTATACGGTGGACCGCACGTTCGAACTGAACGCCGAAACCAAGGCGGCCCTGGAATCCGGAACGGCAGTGGTTGTGGTCCACGGCCTTGACCCCGCCACCCTCAGCGCCGCAGGCCAGGCCGCCAAGAGTGATCTGGTTCCATCACTGCCGCTGGCGGCTACGTCCCCCGCCCTGTGCGGAACGCTGACGGCCGGCCAAATGAAGATGCCTGCAGGCGGCGCCAACACCGGCATCCCCTCTGAACCCGGCTCTGGCACCGACACAGGCGCCCTCGCCATCGGCGGCGGCCTGGCCCTGGTTGCCCTCGCAGGCGGAGCTTACGCCGTCCGCCGCCGGAACGCGGCAGCATAGCCAAGGCTGAACGGATCAATTCTGTGACATCAAGGAATTTCGGCCGCCGTGGAGGTCCCGGGGCCTCTGCGGTGGCCGGGGTTCTGCTCGCGCTTTCCCTGGCGGGCTGTGCCGCCGGGAGCGCCACTACTTCAGACCCCAAGCCTTCCCCTTCCGCCTCCGCACCACAAGTGGCTTCCCCCGCGGTTACATCAACAGCACCGGCGCCCCCTGTTCCACCAGCAGCCCCTTCTCCACCAGAGGCCCCGGCTGCGCCGCAGCCGCCGGCCGTGCTGGATGCCTCGCCTCCTGCTGTCCTGAGCATTCCTTCCATCGGGGTGCGGACGGACCTTCTCCACCTGGGACTGGAGGAGAACGGTTCGCTGAAAGTGCCGGAGGATGTGGGCAACGGCGCACCGGCCAGCTGGTACAACGGTTCCCCCACGCCCGGCGAACGGGGCCCCTCGGTGATCCTGGGCCACGTCAACGCCCTCGGAGGGCACAAGGGTGTGTTTGCTGACCTCCGGAAGCTCGGGCCCGGTGCCGAGGTCAACGTTTCACGGGCCGATGGCAGCACTGCCGTCTTCACCGTCGACCACGGGGCCCTTTACTCCAAAAACGAATTCCCCACCCTCGAGGTTTACGGCAACACTGCCGGTGCAGAGCTTCGGCTCATCACCTGCGACGGCTACGACCCCGCAACGGGGCTCTTCGATGACAACTACGTGATCTACGCCAAGCTCAAAGCCTGACAACAGCCGCGCACCCCACTCCCAGGGGCCGGCAGAATTGGATGCGCCATGAAACAGCACAAGTCCCTGCTGGCCTCCGTGGCCCTATGCACCCTGCTGCTTTCCGGCTGTGCAACAGCGGCGGGATCCGTCACCGCAGCTCCAGACAGTTCGACGGCGGCCCCGCCGGCAACGTCACCGGCGGTGGGCCACGACGGCGGCGGCCACCACGCCCAGGAATCGGCATCCCCTGGTCCGCCGGCGGGCGGGCCGAGCGCTGCTGCCCTGATGGTTTGCGGCGACCAGCCGAAGGAGAGGCTGCGGTCCATCCTGGACCTGGCTTCGAACCCGCACACCGTGGACATCTGGGCGGACAGCACCTTCACCTGCACCTACCATCTGGCCGAGGGATCGCTGGTCATTTCTGTCCAGGAAACGGCGGACAAGGCGGCGGCACTCAAGTACTTCACCGCAATGCAGGCCCTCGCAAAAGGCGCAACACCAATCGACGGCCTGGCAAATCTTGGTTTTCCGGCATACGAAACGGCCGACGGATCCGCCGTCTTCCAGAAGGACAGCTTCGTGCTGCACGTAGACGCGTCAGGTCTTCCCCCCGCCTTGGGGCCGGACAGCATCACCCGCAACGCCCTGGCCTACCAGCTTTCGACGACGATCCTGGCCTGCTGGGTGGAACACCACTAACCGACGGCTTTACGGCACAAAAATCTTTCCTAATCCATTTGAGTTAGGTTAGGTTACCCTTCTATGGTTCTCCGGTGACTACAGAGACAAAGCTCGCCGGGGTTCCGTTCGCCGCGGACCTGGCCCGCTTCGGCGACCGCCCTGCCGTCAGCGCCCACGGCCGGTCGCTGAGCTACCGGGAACTGGCCCGGCAGGTGGAGGACATGGTCCGCGCGTTCGGGCCGGCCCGGCGCCTCATTGCGCTGGAAGCCGGGAACACCCTGCCGGCCCTGGTGTCCTACCTGGCGGCCCTGTCCTCCGGCACTCCCCTGCTGATCCTGCCCGCGGGGGACTCTGCCGCGGCCGCACTGGTGGCGGCCTACGACCCCGACGTTGTTGTCAGCGCGTCGAACGGCGAAGCGGTCCTGGATGTCCGGCGGCAGCAGACCCGGCACGACCTGCACCCGGAACTCGCGCTGCTGCTGAGCACGTCCGGGTCCACCGGCTCCCCCAAACTCGTCCGGCTTTCCGCCGACGGCATCCAGGCCAACGCCGCCGCGATCGCGGAGTACCTGCAGCTGCGCCCCAGCGATACCGCGGCCACCACCCTGCCCCTCTCCTACTGCTACGGCATGAGCGTGGTGAACAGCCACCTCCTGGCGGGCGCATCCCTGGCGCTGACCGACCTCTCGGTGGTGGACCCCTGCTTCTGGGACCTGGTCCGCAGGGAACACGTGACATCCTTCGCGGCAGTGCCGTACACCTTCGACCTGCTGGACCGCGTGGGCTTCAAGGACATGGAGGTGCCAAGCCTGCGCTACATCACCCAGGCCGGCGGACGGCTGGCCCCCGACCGCGTGCGCGCCTACGCTGAGCTGGGCCGGCGGCAGGGGTGGGACCTGTTCGTGATGTACGGGCAGACCGAGGCCACCGCCCGCATGGCCTACCTGCCGCCGGACCAGGCCCTGGAGCGCCCGGAGGCCATCGGCGTGCCCATCCCGGGCGGGTCCTTCCGGCTTGAGCCGGTGCCCGGCCTGGGCGCGTCCGAGCTGGTGTACTCCGGCCCCAACGTGATGCTGGGGTACGCCGAACAGCCGGCGGACCTCGGCCTGGGCCGGGTGGTCACCGACCTCCGCACCGGCGACCTGGCGCGCCGCGGCCCGGACGGGCTCTACGAGATTGTGGGCCGGCGCAGCAGGTTCGTGAAGATCGTTGGGCTCCGCGTGGATCTGGGCCAGGTGGAGCGGATGCTGGCCGACCTCGGGGTGACGGCTGCGGCCGCAGGCTCCGACGACGCGGTGGTGGCCGCCGTCGAAGGCGACCACGACGTAGCGCTGCTCGCCAAAACCCTTGCGCAGGGCCTGGGCCTGCCGCGCGCCGCCGTCGACCTTTGCCCGGTGGAAGCCATTCCGCGCCTGGGCAACGGAAAGCCGGACTATCCCGCCGTCGCCGCCCTGGCCTGTGGAGGAGAAGCGGACGACGGCGGCCCGGCCGGGGTTGTGGACGCGGGCTCGGATGACGTGGGGCGCATCTTCGCCGAGGTGCTGGAGGTGGACGAGGTTGCCGGGACCGATTCGTTCGTGTCCCTGGGCGGCGATTCACTGTCCTATGTGGCGGCGTCCGTCCGGCTGGAGCGGGCCCTGGGCTACCTTCCCGGGGGCTGGCACCTGATGCCGGTCTGCGAACTGTCGCCATCGCCGCACGTGGTGCCCGCCGCCGTCGCGCCTCCCGGCAGTGCCGGGCCTTCCGGCACTGCTGGGCCTTCCGGCACTGCTGGGCCTTCCGGCACTGCTTCCGGCAATTGGGTGCGCAGGGCCCGGCGGAGGCTGCTCGCGCCGATGGAGACTGGGATAGTGCTGCGCGCCGTCGCCATCATCGCGATCGTCTCCACGCATATTGGGTTCTTCCACTGGCAAGGCACGGCCCACGTGCTCATGGCGGTGGCCGGCTACAACTTCGCCCGCTTCCAGCTGTCGGGGGAGCGTACGGAACGGTTCCGGCGGCACCTGCGCAGCGTCGCGCGGATCGTGGTGCCGAGCGTTGCCGTGATCGCGCTGGCCTTCGCCGTGACGGACAAGTACGCCCTGCACAACGTTTTCCTGTTGAACTCACTGGTGGGGCCGGCGGGGTGGAGCGACTACTCGCGGTTCTGGTTCGTGGAGGTCCTGGTCCACATCCTGCTGGGCCTGGCCCTGTTGCTGGCGGTACCGGCCGTTGACCGGGCGGTGCGGCGCTGGCCGTGGGCGTTTGGGGTGGCCCTGGTCCTGGTGGATCTGCCCCTGCTTTTTGGCCTGGTGGAGAGCCGCTATCCGGGGCAGGGGCCGGTCCTGTGGCTGTTCGGGCTGGGTTGGGCGGCCGCCGCGTCCCGCACCCTGTGGCAACGTTCAGCCGTTACGGTTCTCGCCGTCCTGGCGGCTCCGGCCTCCTTCGACAACCCGTACCGCAGCGCCACCATCCTGGCAGGATGCCTCATCCTGCTCTGGCTGCCCACGCTGCGGGTGCCCCGGGGACTCCACCGGATCATGGCGCTGCTGGCGAGCGCTTCGCTCTACATCTACGTCACCCACTGGCTGGTGTATCCCCTGTTTGATTCCGTTGACCTCTTCGAGCGGGCGGACAAAGGTTTGGCCGTGCTGGCGTCCCTGGCCTGCGGCGTCCTCTACTGGGCAGGGGCCGCCCGGGCCATGGGTGCGGCGGAACGGTGGATCAAGCGGCGGCGGTCCCTCTCCCGCGCCTCGGTTGAGCCGGCCGCTGTGTAGCGGGTTGGGCGCAGACCGGTTTTCGACGCGCAGATTCCCCTGCGCAGACCGTATGTTGCGTGCGCCGGGGAGCATGCGAGTCGAAAATGGGCGACCGCGTCGCCGGGGCTTTTCCACATAGCGGCACTCTCCACTACTGCAGCGAAGGTGTGCCGGGCAATGTGGTTGCATGACCGATCTTCCACCGTTGCTGTTGTCGCGCGACCGCAACCTGCTCGGGTTGAGTGCCAACGATCTCGCCAAACGCGTGCGGTCCGGCGCTTTGGTCCGGGTGCGGCACGGCATCTACATCGACGGCCCAGCGTGGCGGGCCATGAAACCGTGGGAACAGTACCGGGTCCGCATCCAGGCGGCCGCGGAAGCATTCGAGAAGCCCACAGTTTTCGCCCGCCATTCCGCGGCAAGCGTGTGGGAAATCCCCACCATCGGCTTTCATCACCCGGTCAAGGCACTCACATTGAAAAACGACGGCGGCCGGTCACGTGCCGGGGTCAGCCGGCACTTTGCGGCGCGGGCGGATTTGAAGGTGGTCCGGTTGGAGGGCCTCCTGGTCACCGACCGCATCCGGACTGTCCTGGACCTGGCGGCCTTCAGCCCCTTCGCCGAGGCCGTTGCGCCGCTGGACCATGTGCTCCGGCCGGATCCGCGCCGGCAGCTGCCTGCCATCACCAAGGCTGAGCTGGAGAGCGGGATGGGATCGATTTACTCCGCCGCTGCCACGCGGAGAATCCGGGCGGCCATCGAGTTTGCCGATCCCGCTTCAGGCTCGGCCGGGGAGTCCTGGAGCCGGGCGCTGATCCATGCGGCCCGCTTCGAACCCCCGGTCCTCCAACAGCGGTTTTCCGACGCGGACGGGCTGGTTGGTTATTCGGATTTCTACTGGAAGGAGTCCAGGGTTGTTGGCGAATTCGACGGCGAGGAAAAGTACCTCAAGTCCGAGTTCCTCAAGGGCCTGACCGCATCCCAGGCTGTTGTAGCTGAAAAGCAGCGCGAAAACCGGATCCGCGCCCTGGGCTGCAACGTGGTGCGCTGGGACTGGGCCGACCTCAAGGTGCCCGGGACGCTGGAACGGAAGCTGGCGGCGGCAGGTGTGGGCCGCCGTCGTACGCGCTCTGCCGTTATCGACACGCAAAACCGCCTCTGACGCGCATATCCCTTCCCGCGCCCCGTATACGAGCGTCGCAAGGGAGTATGCGTGGCGGCGACAAATATGCGCGTCGAAAACGGCGGCCGTGCACCGAAGCGGGGCCAGGAGCGGGCGGTGCATCAGCGGGTGATTTTTCCTTGTTGACGGCCACGCGACGGGGCTATGTTGGAGCTACGCCCGGGCCCGGCTGGGACGGCCATCGCTGACAGGTCTCGCAGAGGTATGTCATGAGTTATGTCCCCGTCAGCAGACGCACCATCAGGCTGCACCGTGAATCCGAGCGGTCCACGCGGCGCCTTGTTGCTGCCCTGTCCGGTGTTGCCATCGCGGCGTGGCTATTGTCCGTGTTGCTGTCAGCCGCGGTCAGCGTTGACGGCTTCGTCCACGACGTCGATCTGGTGGTGCATGACCTTTTCCTCGTTGTGGCATTCGGCGCCATCATCCTGGTCGACTGGCATGGATTCCTGTGGCTGATCGGCCGGCGGACACTCGGTGAAATCATTCGACTCGATGGGGCAGCAACACCGTTAATCTGGGGTGGCCTGGCCGGCATGCTTGCCACCGGGGTGTTCCTGAGTCCGCACCTGGACAGCCCGATTACAGAGGTCAAGCTCGCGGCGGTCCTGGTGCTCAGCCTGAACGGAATCATGCTGATCCCCCTGATGCGGCGGCTCGCGCGGCTCCCTGCCAGGACTGCGTTCAAGGATCTATCCACTGGCCAGCGCGTCCACCTGATGTCATGCCTGGTGGTCTCGCAGCTCTGCTGGTGGACGGCGATCATCATTGGGTTCATCAACGCGCAGTCCTGACGCGCAAAGCCGCTGACGACGCGCACATTCCCTGGCGCGGCCCAAATATGGGGTGCGCTTACGAATATGCGCGTCGAGGACGGATATGGGGTTCACAACCGAATATGCGCGTCGAGAACGGGTTTGCGCAGCGCAGGCTGGCTCAGGTGGCCTTCTCCTGGGCCGGAACCCCGGCCGCCGCCTGCGTAGCCGCCCAGCTGGCGAGGACCTTCAGCGCGTCCTCGGACGGGCTGCCTGGCTCGGCGGTGTAGATGTTGATCCGCAGCCCGGGATCCGCGGGGAGCTCCATCGCCTCGTAGGCCAGGTCCAGGTCCCCCACGATCGAGTGGTGGAGTCGTTTGCGGCCGGTGCGGTGGTACTTCACGTCGTGCCGGGCCCAGCGGACGCGGAATTCCTCGCTGCGCGTTGAGAGCTCCCCGATCAGGTCGGACAGGTCCTTGTCGTACGGGTTCTTCCCGGCCGTGGACCGCAGCACGGCCACGATGTCGTCAGCGGCGCGCTCCCAGTCGGCGAAGAACTCCCGCGCTTTCGGGCTCAGGAAGGTGAACCGTGCGCTGTTGGGTGGGGTGCCGCCGTCGGTCATCATCTCCAGGTACAGGGCCCGGCCCAGCTCATTGGACGCCAGCACATCGCCGCGGTCGTTGCGGACCCAGGCCGGCGCCGCCGTAATTGCATCGATCACCCGCTGCACGCTGGGCCGCACCGTCTGCGGGCTCCGCTTGCGCCGTGCCCGCGGAGCAGCCGTGGACGCGCGGGCCAGGTCGAAAAGGTGGGCTGTCTCGGCGTCGTCCAACTGCAGGGCGCGGGCCAGGGACTCCAGGACACTGTCCGACGCTCCGGACAGATTTCCCCGCTCCAGCCGGATGTAGTAATCGATGCTCATTCCGGCGAGCATGGCCACCTCCTCCCGGCGCAGGCCCTTAACCCGCCGGTTGCCGCCGTACGCGGGCAGCCCGGCGTCGTCCGGTGTGATCCTGGCGCGGCGGGAGGTCAGGAACTTCCGCACGTCATCGCTGTTCGTCATGGCTCCCAC
Source organism: Arthrobacter sp. SDR-2R (assembly GCF_057747955.1). Taxonomy (NCBI): domain Bacteria; kingdom Bacillati; phylum Actinomycetota; class Actinomycetes; order Micrococcales; family Micrococcaceae; genus Arthrobacter; species Arthrobacter sp. SDR-2R. The sequence continues at coordinate 1,454,506 of NZ_CM173231.1, read as the reverse complement.
GCTACGCCGGGCAAATATCCCAAGGGAGGGACTGCCAGCCCCTCCCACAAACCCGTCCACCCCAATACCGTGAAAGGCATGGTTATGGAACTCACGCTCAACAACAAAATCACAATGCCGGCGCTCGGCCTGGGCGTCTTCCAGAGTCCCCCGGAAGAGACCACGGCGGCGGTCCAGACAGCGCTCGAGGTGGGCTACCGGCACATCGACACCGCCGCCGCCTACGGCAACGAGCGGGAGGTTGGCGAGGGCATCCGCCGCTCCGGCCTGGACCGGGCCGACGTGTTCATCGAGACCAAGATCTGGGTGAGCGACTACGGCTACGACCGGGCCCTGCACGCCTGGGACAAGGCCGCCGGCAAGCTGGGCGTGGAGCAGCTGGACCTGTTCATCCTGCACCAGCCCGCCCCGGACCGGTTCGAGAAGACCATCGCCGCGTACAAGGCGCTGGAGACCCTGCTCAAGGACGGGCGGGTGCGGGCCATCGGCGTCAGCAACTTCATGCCTCACCACCTGGCGCAGCTGCTCGAGGAAACCGACGTGGTCCCTGCCGTCAACCAGATCGAACTGCACCCCTACTTCGCCCAGCGGAACGTCCAGGCCGCGGACGCCGAGCACGGCATCCTCACCCAGGCGTGGTCGCCGATCGGCGGCATCACGTTCTACCCGGGCTGGGGCGAGAACCGGAAGAACGTCATGCGGGACCCGGCGATCGCCGCCGTCGCGCAGGCCCACGGCAAGACCCCCGCCCAGGTGATGCTCCGCTGGCACCTGCAGCAGGGCCGCTCCGCCATCCCCAAGTCCACCAACCCGGCCCGCATCGCGGAGAACTTCGACGTGTTCGGCTTCGAGCTTTCCGCGGCCGAGCTCGCCGCCATCGACGCCCTGGACACCGGCGTCCGCAGCGGCCCCGACCCGGACGTGGCCCGCCCCGAGCGGTTCGCCATGGTCATCCCCGAAGCCTAGAAGCCAAAGAACCACAGAGAAGGAACCAGCATGGAATACCGCCCGCTTGGCCGCACCGGTGTGCAGGTCAGCCCCCTCTGCCTCGGTGCCATGATGTTCGGCCCGTGGGGCAACAACGACCGCGCCGACGCCACCCGCATCATCCACCACGCGCTGGATGCCGGCATCAACTTCGTCGACACCGCGGACGTCTATTCCGCGGGGGCCTCCGAGGAGATTGTCGGGGAGGCGCTCGCGGGAAAGCGCGATGACGTCTTCCTGGCCACCAAGTTCTTTATGCCCATGGATGAGGACCGCCCCAACCGCCGGGGCGGCTCCCGCCGCTGGATCATGCGCGCGGTAGAGGACTCGCTGCGCCGGCTGAACACCGACTACATCGACCTGTACCAGGTGCACCGGCCCAGCCCGGACACCGATGTGGAGGAAACCTTGGGCGCCCTCACCGACCTGGTCCGCCAGGGCAAGGTGCGCTACATCGGCTCCTCGTCCTACTCCGGGTCCCAGATCGTGGAGGCGCAGTGGGCGTCCCGCGAACGGAACCTGGAGCGGTTCGTCACCGAGCAGCCGCCGTACTCCATCCTGACCCGCGGCATCGAGGAGGATGTGCTGCCCACCGTGCAGCGGCACGGGATGGGCACCCTCACCTACAGCCCGCTGGCCGGCGGCTGGCTTTCCGGCCGGTGGCGGAAGGACTCGGCATCCAGGCCCACTTCCAGTGCCCGCCCCAGCGCCCGGTTCGACATGACCCAGCCCGCCAACCAGCGCAAGCTGGACATCGTGGAGGAGCTCGCCCAGGTGGCCGAATGGGCCGGCGTCACCATGATCGAGCTGGCCATCGCGTTCGTGATCAACCACCCCGGCGTTACCTCCGCCATCGTGGGTCCGCGCACCATGGAGCAGCTGGAGTCCTACCTCCCCGCGGCGGACACCAAGCTGGCGCCCGAGGTGCTGGACCGCATCGACCAGCTGGTGGCGCCCGGCGTCACCGTCAACCCGGACGACAACAGCTACGGCGCCCATGAACTGACGGCACAGGCACGACGGCGGCACCGGGCTTAAATGCCGGCGCCCGCCTCACTCTCCAACCCCCTATGAAAGGAAAAACCATGGCAACGTGGCTCATCACAGGCTGCTCCACCGGACTTGGCCGGGCACTGGCGGAAGCCGTGCTCGCGTCCGGGCACAACGCCGTCGTCACCGCCCGCAAGGTGGAAACGCTGCAGGAGGTCACCGCCGGCTTCCCGGACACCGCGCTGGCACTCCCGCTGGACGTCACGGACAAGACGCAGATCAGCGCGGCGGTCAAGGCGGCGGAGGAAAAGTTCGGCAGCATCGACGTGCTGGTCAACAACGCCGGCTACGGCTACCGGGCCGCCGTGGAGGAAGCGGACGACGGCGACATCCGCCGCCTGTTCGACACCAACTTCTTCGGGGCCGTGGACATGATCAAGGCAGTCCTCCCGGGCATGCGTGCCAACAAGGCCGGGTCCATCCTGAACATCTCATCCATCGGCGCCCGCATCACCCCCGCCGGCTCCGGCTACTACGCGGCCACCAAGGCGGCGCTGGAGGGCATGTCAGGGTCTCTGCGCAACGAGCTGAAACCGCTGGGCATCAACGTCACCGCCATCGAACCCGGCGGCTTCCGGACGGACTTTGCGGGCCGCTCGCTGACCCAGTCCTCGACGGCGATCGACGACTACGCGGACACGGCCGGCAAGCGCCGCAAGGAACACGACACCGCCCACGGCAACCAGCCCGGCGACCCGGACAAGGCCGCCCGGGCCATCATCGCCGTCGTCGAATCCGCCAACCCGCCGGGCCTCCTGGTCCTGGGCACCGACGCCTTCGGCGCGTTCGGTAAGGTGGCCGAAGCCCAGCGCGCCGAGCTGGAGCAGTGGCAGGAGCTGAGCACGAGCACCGACATCACGGACTGAGCCGGTCAGCCACCGGCCGGGCTGGCTTCAGCGACGCGCAACTTCATCTTCGCGGCTCATATTCCCCCACGCAGCCCAAATCAGGGCCGCGAAGGGGAATGTGCGCGTCGGAAATGAAGAGGCGCGTCGCAGCAAAACGGCGCAGGCCCGGTGCGAGGGTTAGTTCGCGCTACCTGCCTGGGGGCAGCGACGGCAGCGTGGTCAGGCTGAGCTGCGCGCGGTGGTGACGGTAGTGCTTGGGCGCCCACTCCAGGACGTCCCGGCGGCTCATCCACGGCATGAAATAGGGGTCCCACGCGGTGGGCATCGTCATGCCGCGGCCCAGCGCATCCTGGTTGGCGTGGCCGTACCAGTTCACGATCACCGCCGTAGTCCGGTCCATCATCCGGAGCATGCCGGCTGGCTTCAGGACCCGGCCCCCGGCGGCGCTCCCGGCCCAGTTCACCCAGTTGTACGGGCGGGCGCACGAATCCAGGAGGCGGCTCCAGGTCCGGGAGGCCAGGGGCGGCAGGTGCGAGAACAGCCCCAAGAGCGGTATGCCCGCCAGCGTGATGTTCTGGCCGAGGACCATGTGGAAGAGCAGTTGCCGGTTGGTCCACCGCGTTCCGATGGACGGGAGGTCCAGCTCGTCATCGCTGGAGCCCAGGACGATGTTCCGGAAGTCGGCCGCGATCCACAGCAGGTCCGCCTTCACGGGGTCACTGTCCGGTTCCGTCATCGGGGCCTCCCGTCCTTGGACATCAGCCGGTGGTCACATCATAGGCTGGCAGGTTCGGCGGTGCGTCCGTGCTGCAGGCCCGTGGCGAAGCCGATGGTCACGGGCACCGCCGCGGACGTTCCGCAGCAGGAGTCCCCGGCGGTGTCGGCGGCGTCACCGGCCTCGGTAGGGAGGCTGGTGGAGCACACCCCGGTCTCCGGCAGTTCGAGTTCCACGGTGTCCGCGGCTTCGGTATCACCTGCCAGGGCTGCGGCGATGGAGCGGACCTGTTCGTAGCCCGTGGCCATGAGGAAGGTGGGCGCCCGGCCGTAGGACTTCATGCCGGCCAGGTAGAAGTCCTTTTCCGGCTGTTCCAGGATCCTGGCGCCATGGGCCGGAACCGTGCCGCAGCTGTGGAAGTCAGGATCGATCAGCGGGCCCAGGGCCTTGGGGGCATCGACGGCCGGATCCAGGTCCAGCCGCAGCTCGGACAGGATGGACAGGTCCGGCCGGAACCCTGTGGCCGGGATGACCCTGTCCACGGTGAGGCTGCGGCCATCCGTTGCGTGCACGGTGACCTTGCCGTCACGGGTTTCGAGGCGGCCGGTGTGGAAGTTTGTGAGGAGCTGGACGGCACCGGTGTCGACGGCGGTGTGCAGCCGGGCGCCCAGCTGGCCGCGGGCGGGCAGCTGGTCGGCGTCCCCGCCGCCGTAGGCACGGGCAGGCGTGGCGGCCCGGATGGCCCAGAGGACTTCCGTTCCCGGGTTGGCGCGGGCCACGCGGGCCAGGTCCAGGACCATGTTGGCGGCGGAGTGGCCGGAGCCGATGACAAGGGTGCGGCGGCCGGCGAATCCGCCGCCGGCCACGTCCGGCAGGGGCCCGGTGACCAGCCCGGCGGCCCGGGCTTCCGCCTCACCCGGGGCGGCCAGGCCGGAAGCTCCCAGGGGCGCCGGCGTGGTCCAGGTTCCGGAGGTGTCAATCACGGCGCGGGCCAGGAGCTCCGACGTTTCCCCGCTGCCGTCCTGGATGCGCAGGAGGAACGGGGCGGCGTCGCGGCCCTGGCTGCGGCCCTTGTCCATGCCCTGCCGGCTGACAGCAACTACCTTCGCCCCGGTCCGGATCCGGTCCTTGAGTTCCGGTGTGGCGGCCAGCGGTTCCAGGTAGTCGGAGACGATCTGGGAGCCGTACGGCAGCGCGGTGGGGCGGGGCGCTGCCCAGCCGGCCCGTTCCAGCAGGCGCACGGCGGCGGCATCCAGGTTGTACTTCCACGTGGAGAAGACGCGCACATGGCCCCACTCACGGATGGCGGCACCCACCGTGGGCCCGGCCTCGAGCACGACGGGTTCCAGTCCGCGTTCCAGCAGGTGCGCGGCCGCGGCCAGGCCGACGGGCCCGGCGCCGATGACGGCCAGGGGGAGGGATGGTGAGCTTGCCTTGTGGCTCATGAGAGCACCTTTCGGTCGGCCGCCGGGGCGGCGGAAACAGCAGCAAAGGAGGGGTAGAGGAAGCGGACCAGGAGGAATCCGGCGGCGCCGCCCAGCAGCTGCGCCAGGATGAAGGCAGGGGCCGACGGCGGCGCGATGCCGGCAAAGGTGTCCGTGACGGTGCGCGCCATGGTCACCGCAGGGTTGGCGAAGCTGGTGGAGCTGGTGAACCAATAGGCGGCCGTGATGTAGCCGCCGACGGCGAACGCCACGCGGTCAGCACGGCCCGACCGGACGGTGCCGAAGATGACCAGCAGCAGGCCCACCGTGGCAATGACTTCCCCAAGCCAGAGCGGGACGCCGGTGCGCTGGTGCGTGGACCAGCTGACGGCGTCCAGCCCGAACATCAGGTTGGCGGCCACCGTGCCGGCCAGGCCGCCCAGGATCTGCCCCGCAACCAGGCCGGCCGCCGTGGTGGTGTCGATCATCCCCAGCGCCCGCTCCACCAGGGTCACCACCGGATTGAACGACGCCGACACCGGCTGCAGTGCCATGATCAGCGCCACCAGCGCGGCACCCGTGGCGAGGCTGTTCTGCAAAAGCTGCAGGCCGACTTCGTCCGGTGACAGCCTGGATGCCATCACGCCCGAGCCGACCACGGCCATGACCAGGAACGCGGTGCCGATGAACTCTGCCGTGGCACGCCGGGCCAGACCGGTCATGCGGCCTGCCCGCCGATCAGGGCGGCCAGGTTCTGCAGGGCCTCGGTGCGGGCCCGGTAGTAAACCCACACGCCGCGCTTTTCCCGCTCCAGCAGACCCACCTCATGCAGGATCTTCAGGTGGTGGCTGATGGTGGGCTGGGACAGCTCGAAGGCATCGTTGAGGTCGCAGACGCAGGCTTCGCCGCCCTCATGCGAGGCGACCATGGACATCAGCCGCAGCCGGACCGGATCCGCCAGGGCCTTCAGCAAGGGGGCGATCCCTTCAGCTTCCGGCAGGGACAAAGGCTCCCGGGCCAGCGGCGCGCAGCACGCCACCGCCTGGACCGGGGTCAACTCCAAAGACATAGACACACGTAAATATTTACACTCATCTATGTCTTTGGCAACCCCAACATTCCGCTGTACGAAAGAGCCCCTTGCACCCTTCTGCGCACGGGCAAATAGGATGGCACCTGGAGCTAACCGCCGCACACGAAGGGCGCACCATGATCGAGATCCTCACCCCGGCTGAGGTGGCCCGCGCCCGGGAGACCGGCGCCCTGGTGGCTGACATCCTGCAGGCGATGAAAAGCCGCGCAACCGTCGGCACCAACCTCCTGGACATCGACCAGTGGACCAAGGAGATGATCACCGACGCGGGGGCGGAATCCTGCTACGTGGACTACGCGCCGTCCTTCGGCCGGGGTCCCTTCGGCCACTACATCTGCACGGGCGTCAACGATGCCGTGCTGCACGGGCTGCCCCACAACTACGCACTGGCCGACGGCGACCTGCTGACCCTGGACCTCGCCGTCGTCAAGAACGGAATGGCCGCGGACGCCGCCATCAGCTTCATCGTGGGCGAATCACGGCCGGCGGAGAGCGTGGCCATGATCGAGGCGACGGAACGCGCCCTGGCAGCCGGGATCGCCGCCGCAGGGCCGGCAGCCAAGATCGGGGACATCTCGTACGCCATCGGCCGCGTCCTCATTGATGCGGGGTATCCGGTCAACACGCAGTTCGGCGGCCATGGCATCGGTTCCACCATGCACCAGGACCCGCACGTGCCCAACACCGGGCGGCCCGGCCGCGGCTTCAAGCTGCGGCCCGGGCTTCTGCTCGCGCTGGAGCCCTGGATCATGGCGGACACGGACCAGCTGGTGACGGACGACGACGGGTGGACGCTAAGGAGCGCCACCGGCTGCAGGACGGCCCACACCGAGCACACCATCGCCATCACGGAGGACGGCGCCGAGATCCTGACGCTGCCTTCGAGGTAGGCCTTACTCCGTCCCGGCCACCGCGCTGCGGCGTTCCAGGAGCAGGGTGTCCTGCCAGTGCCCGGCCTTGGGGCCGTGGCTGATCCGCGCGATCCGTTCCCTGGTTCCCACCACCCGGAAGCCGAGTTTCCGGTGCAGCGCCAGGCTGGCCGTGTTCTCCGGGAAGATGCTGGACTGGATGGTCCAGATTCCTGCCACCTCCGTGGAATCGATCAGTGCACCGAGGAGCAGCCTGCCCACGCCCCGGCCGTGCGTTTCCGGCGCCACGTAGATGGAGTGCTCCACGACGCCCCGGTAGACCTCCCGGGACGAAACGGACGTCACGGCGGCCCAGCCCAGAACCCGGCCCGCGTCCTCGGCGATCAGCCGGTGCCCGGGCAACCGGCCGCCGTCGAACGCCTCCCAGGTGGGCGGCTCGCTCTCGAACGTCGCCTCCCCCGTGGCAATGCCGGCGGCGTAAATCGCGTGGACGGCGTCCCAGTCCTCGGGGCACATGGGGCGGATGGTGACGGGGCTGTGCATGGGTTCCATTATGGTGGCCGACCACGGCGCTGGTGGCCCAGGCATCTCCCCGGCGGGACAGGCTGTAAATATTCCGTCAATAAAACGGCCCTGCCGCCCCGGCCGCGCGTGCACCGTCCTTTGATGGAGGCAGGTCAGCACATGCACGTGACGGCAAGGAGCGGAGATGCGGTGGGATGAGGCGCCCGATGACCGTGGCAGGGTCAGGTTTGCCGCGGCAGCCGAGGCCGTGGAGGGCTACGGCGGGCGCGCACTGAACGGCCGCGCCCTCCACCCGGCCGGCGGCTACCTTTTCCCCGACCAGGACGGCGAGGGGTGGTGGGTCATTTTCCAGCCGTGGCCCTCGACGGGCGGGCAGGGGCACAGAGTGCCCGGCGACATCCTGGCCTGCAACGATTCCTACGGCGACATGGTGCATGTGATGGTGCTGGCGGCGGGCGTTCGGGAGGACGACGCCGAGGCGGCCTTCCGCGCGGACGTCCCGGTCAGCCTGGCGGACGCCGCGCGGGTGGCGGCAACAGTGCCGCACGTGGCTGCCCCTGCGCACAGGGACGGGACGACGACGTATCCCCCGGTCAGCCGACGTGGACCCACGGGCGCTGGGTGACGTCCGGGACGGCCTCGCGCAGCACCTCCCTGGTCACCGGCGCGATTTCGCCCTCGCCCAGGAACAGGAACCGCACCAGGTTGGTGATCGGATTCCCCTCAGTCCAGCGGAAGTAGATGTGCGGCATGAGCCCCGTGACGTCCCTGATATGCAGCAGTACCGAGGCGATGGTATTGGGAACAACCGGCCCGTGGACTTCCAGGATGTGGTAACCGTGGCGGTTCACGCCACGGACATACAGTTCCGTTTCAAAGTCGGAGGAGTCATCCACGATCACTTCCAGGAACAGGGCATCGCCTGCCAGCGGGAGGTGGCTGACCTCGATGGCCGACTCAAGCTTGTCCCGGTATGCCTCCGCAGACATCCGCAGCGGCTCGTGCGCGATGATCGCGATGGGGCCGTCCAGGGTGCTGGACATGAACTCCAGGGCCTGCTGGTCCAGGTGCACCCGGGTTGCATGCAGCTCAAAGGACCGGCGGACCCTGGACAGCAGGGAGATGACGATGATGCCCAGGATGAAGATCGCCGCGATCCGGATGCCTTCGGGCCGCTCGAAGATGTTGGCCACCGTGGTGTACGCGAACACCACGGAGATGGCACCGAAGCCGAAGGTGAGGTTCCGTTGCCCGCGCCGGCGCGCCGACAACGTGACGGCCACCGCTGCGGAGGTCATCAGCACCAGGACGCCGGTGGCGTAGGCACCGCCCTGGGCGTCGACGTCGGCGTTGAAGATGAAGGTGATGAGGAACCCGACCAGGGTGAACACAAGCACCAGGGGCCTGACAGCCTTGGCCCACTCCGGGGCCATGCCGTAGCGGGGCAGGTACCGGGGAACCAGGTTCAGCAGGCCGGCCATGGCCGAGGCACCGGCAAACCAGAGGATGCCGATGGTGCTGATGTCGTAGACGCTGCCGAAGCCCACGCCCAGGTATTCGTGCGCCAGGTAGGCCAGGGCGCGCCCGTTCGCCTGGCCGCCGGGCTGGAATTCCTGTTCCGGAATCAGGACAACGGTAATGAAGCTGGTGGTCAGCAGGAACACGCTCATGATCGCCGCAGCGGTGGTGAGCATGCGCCGGGCTCCGCGGATTCGGCCCGCCGGGTTCTCCTCCGTGTCATCCGCCGCTCCGCGGACCTGCGGCATCACGGCAACGCCGGTTTCGAAGCCGGACAGGCCCAGCGCCAGTTTGGGGAACACCAGCAGTGCGATGGCCACCGTCATCAGGGGGTTGCCGTGGGACACCCACAGATTCGTCCACCAGTCGCCCATCGCCACCGGGTGGGAGACCACCTGCATCAGGGTGGCAACCACCACCACCGCATTCAGGCCCAGGTACAGGACAACCAGGAAGACGGCGACGCCGATCGCTTCCTTGAACCCGCGCAGGAACACGGCAGCCAGCAGGGCCAGCAGGAAAAGCGTTACGGGGACGTTCTGGTTTTGGAGCCAACCGGGGGCAACAGGATTGCCGATCAGGTGTGCGGTGGCATCGGCGGCCGAGAGCGTCATGGTGATCATGAAGTCGGTGGCGGCGAACCCGAGCAGGACCAGCACCAGGAGCTTTCCTCCCCAGCGGGGCAGCAGCCGCTCCAGCATGGCAATGGAGCCCTCACCGCGGGGGCTTTCACCGGCAACCCGGCGGTAGACCGGCAGGGCACCCAACAGTGTCACGGCCACAAGGACCAGGGTGGCCAGCGGGGAGATGACACCGGCTGCCAGCGCGGCGATGGCCGGCTGGTAGCCCAGGGTGGAGAAGTAGTCCACGCCGGTAAGGCACATGACCTGCCACCACGAGTGCTTTTTTTCGTGCTGGGTGGGAACACCGCCGGGGCCCTGGTGGGTGCCCTTGCTGTCCTGCAGCCCGAACAGCAGCCAGTCCTTCAGCGCCTCCCTTCCGTGCGGGTGGGTGGCGGAAGGATCCGCCGGGGGCCTGCTCAACGTGGTCATGTCTGCCTTTCCGCGCTGCCCGTTGCACCGCGATCATTGCGAAGCTAGCACCGGCGAAATTGGCGGAAGCGCCAGAAAGGGAATTCTTGATGTTTCCTTTACGCGTGATGTTCGACGGCGGCCGGAGCGGTCCGGCGGCAGGTCACGGCTCGAAGCGGTAGCCCATGCCGGCCTCGGTCAGCAGGTGGCGGGGGCGGGCGGGATCCGCCTCCAGTTTGCGCCGCAGTTGGCCCATGTAGACGCGCAGGTAGTGGGTCTCGTTGTCATAGCCGGGACCCCAGACCCTGGCGAGCATCTGCTGTTGCGTTATCAGCCGGCCGGGATTCCGCACCAGCATTTCCAGGATGGCCCACTCGCGGGGGGTGAGCCGGACCGGGTCCCCCGCCCGGGTCACCTTCCGGTTGGCCAGGTCCACCTGGAAGTCACCCACATCGATGGCGGCCCCGCCGTCCGCCACGTCCAGCGTGCCGCTCCGGCGGCCGGCAACGCGCAGCCGGGCCAGGAGTTCGTCCAGGCCAAACGGCTTGGTGACGTAGTCGTCCGCCCCGGCGTCCAGGGCCCGGACCTTGTCCACGGACCCGTGCCGGGCGGAAAGCACGATGATGGGCATGCTGCTGGTGCGGCGGATCCTGGTGATCACGTCCACGCCGTTGATGTCCGGCAGTCCGAGGTCCAGCACCATGGCATCCGGATGGCCGCCTTCCGCGTGCTTCAGGGCGGCCATCCCGTCCAGGGCGGTCAGCACCCGGTAGCCCTCAGCCTCCAGGTTGACCTGGAGGGCACGCAGGAACTGCGGCTCGTCGTCAACGATCAATACTGTCCTCATGAGGTGCTGGTGCCTGCTTTCCGGCGAGGGGTGGAAACGTCCGGTGCGGCAACCTGGGGCAGGCGGATGACTATGGTCAGTCCCCCGCCCTGGGTCGGCTCGGCCAGCAGGTGACCGCCCATGGCCTCGGTGAAGCCTTTCGCGACGGCGAGGCCAAGCCCCATCCCGAGTCCCGCGGGGGCGTCGTCGAGGCGCTGGAAGGGCTGGAAGATCCCCTCGACGGCGGCAGCGGGCACGCCCTGCCCGTGATCGACGATGTGCAACTCGCCAAAGGGGGTTCCGGCGTCGCCCACTCCCCTGGTTCGCGTCGAAACGCCGACGATGGCCACGTCGGACGCCGGCGCGTATTTAAGCGCGTTTTCCACGATGTTGGCGATGACCCGCTCCAACATCCCCAGGTCGGCATAGATCGCAGGCATGTCCGGGGGAAGCTCCACCCGGATCCGGTCCGCCGGGAGGCCGCGCAGCGCGTCCTCGATTGCATCACGCCACGTGACGGGCGCTGTCAGTGGCGCAGCCGAACCGCTGGAGATCCGGGACATGTCCAGGAGGTTGGCGATCAGGGCGTCCAGGCGCTCGGTGTAGGACTCGACGGTCTCGAGCATCTCGGCCTGCACCTCATCGGGAAGCCTGCGGCTCTGGCGCCGCAGGGCCGTTACGGCCAGTTTTATCCCCGCCAGCGGCGTGCGCAGGTCATGGCTGACCGCCCGCAGGATGGCCGTTCGGACGTTGTTGCCCTCGGCCATTTTGGCGGTGCTTTGCAGTGTCCGCTGAAGGGCGTGGCGCTGGCGCAGCAACAGGAGGTGGGCGCCGTGGGCGGAAAGGAGGAGCCGGTCCCCGGCGGTGAGGGTGCGTCCGGAGAGGACCAGGGCGGTCCGCTCGTCGGCGAGTTCCACGCTGTCCGTCAACCCTGCCGTGTCCGGGGAGGGAGGAGGCGCCTCCCCGGAGAACGCCTGGAGCTCCCATGCTGCGTCATTGTCCCCGGATGTGGTGAAGAGCCCGGCCGAACGGACCTGGAAGGTTTCCCGGACCTTGCCCATGAACGCTGCAACGGTGTCATCGGCCAGGAGGGCATCGTGGGCGAGGTCCGCGAGGGTGGCGGCTTCCGCGCGGGCCCGTGCTGCTTCCCGGGCGCGCCTTGCGGACAGTCCCACCACCAGTGACACGGCCACCGCGGCACTGAGGAAGACCAGCAGCGCGAAGACGTTTTGCGGGTCGCTGATATTGAGCGTTCCCACCGGGTCCGTCTGGAAGTAGTTCAGCAGCAGCGAGTCCAGGACGGCGGCGAGCACCGCAGGCCACAGGCCGCCGATGAACGCCACGGCCATCACCCCGGTCAGATGGACCAGTGCGTGGGTGGCGAGGTTGAGCTCCGGATTGCGGGACAGCGCCGCCGTTACCAGGACCGGGAGGACCACAGCCAGGACGAAGCCGATCAGCGTGCGCCTGCCGCTGAGCGCCGCGGGAGATGGCCCCGGCAATCCAGGGCCGCCCTGGGGAAGGGAGACGATGTGCACGTCGATATCGCCCGAGCCCCGGACCACTTTGGCGCCTGCACCGATACCGAGGATCCTGCTCCGGAGCGTCCCCGGTGAGGCGCCGATGACGATCTGGGTGGCGTTGACGCTGCGGGCAAATTCGAGGAGGGACCCCGCTGCGTCCTCACCGGACACCGTATGGCAGGTGCCGCCGAGGTCGGCGACGAGGCGCCGCTGCGCGTCCAGCAGCTGCCCCCGCGTCGCGGCCGTGCTTTCGGCGCGCCGGACGTGAACCGCCAGCAGGTCCCCGCCGTTGACCCGGGACAAGATCCGGGCCGCCCTCCTGACGAGCAGCTCCCCTTCGGGGCCTCCACTGAGTCCGACGACAACCCGCTCGCGGGCCGGCCAGGTGGCGGTGATCCCCTGGCTTTTCCGGTAGCCCGCCAGCCCTTCGTCCACCCGGTCCGCCAGCCAGATCAAGGCGATTTCACGCAGGGCAATGAGATTGCCCAGCCGGAATTCGTTGGCCAGGGCAGCGTCGATCCTGTCCCTGGGCACAACGTTCCCGTCAGCAACCCTCTGGCGCAGGAGTTCGGGCGATATGTCCACCAGCTCGATGTGGTCTGCCCGCCGCACCACGGCGTCCGGGACCGGTTCCCCGTCTGGTTCGTCGGTGATTGCGGCGACGACGTCTTTCAGCGATGCCACATGCTGGACGGCAAGCGTGGTCAGCACGTCCGTCCCCGCCGCCAGAAGCTCCTCGATGTCCTGCCAGCGGCGGGTATTCCTGCTGCCCGGAGCATTGACGTGCGCATACTCGTCGACGATGGCCACCTCCGGTTTCCTTGCCAGCACAGCGTCCAGGTCAAGCTCGGGTACCTCCGCCCCGCTGCCGTCGGGCAGAAGGCGCGGCGCCACGACGTCGAGCCCGTCAAGGAGCTGCCCGGTGTCAGGCCTCCCGTGCGCGGCGGCGATGCCGACCACGACGTCCCTGCCGCCGGCCAGGATCTGGTGCGCCTCACGCAGCATGGAGTACGTGGTGCCGGCCCCCGCGGCCGCACCCAGGAAGATCCGAAGCGTTCCCCGTGCCATACCCACAGTCTTATCCCCTCCGGCCATACTGACCAACCCGCTGCCTCCGCGGGTCAGACGTGGGCGGGCGCTCGAGCAAAACCTGCCGGGTGTGAGCGGGCGTGGCAGGGGCAGCCGCGGTAGCTCAGTAAGCTGGCGGCATGCCCGCCCTTTCCGCCCTGCTGCCCACCCTGGTGGCCCTTGCCATCCTGGCGGCACTCACGGTGGGGACCCTCTGGGGCGCCCGGACGCCGTCGTACTTCTCCCCTGCCCTGGCCATCCTCCGCGGGACAGCCCAGCTCGCGGCCATCAGCCTGGTGCTGGGCGGCGTCATCAGCAACCCGCTGTGGGTGGGGGTGGCCCTGCTGGTCATGTTCACCGTGGCGTCCGTGACGGCAACACGAAGGCTCACCTGGTCCTGGCGTCGCTTCGCCCTGGTGGCGGTGACCATGGCTGCCGGCATCCTGGTGACGGTGGCCGTCGTGTTTGGAACGGGCGCCATCGAATTCGCGCCGCGGTACCTGCTGGCCGTGGGCGGGATCGTGATCGGCAACTCGATGACCATCGCCACCCTGGCCGGACGCCGTTTCTTCGAGGCCGTCCTGGAGCAGTGGGACCAGGTGGAGGGCTGGCTGGCGCTGGGGGCGACGCCCCGGCAGGCCACCCTGCTCCAGGCGCGGCAGGCAGTGCACTCGGCCCTGATCCCGTCCACGGACCAAACCAAGACAACCGGGCTGGTCACCCTTCCCGGGGCATTCGTCGGCGCGATCTTCGGCGGCGCCTCGCCCCTGGAGGCCGGCCGGTTCCAGGTGGTGGTGCTGGCCTCGATCATGGCGGCCGGGTCCATCACCGCCGTCGCTCTGATCCGCTCGCTGGGCAACGTGAAGGCGCGGCCGGAACCGGTGTAGGCCGGACGTCAACGGGCCGGTTGCCTCCGTCCGGGGGCACCTTAGGGCCGGTTTTTCCAGGCGCGCACGAATGGTGCTTTCCCCAGGGCGGTCCGTTCAAGCCGCTCCACCAGCCGGATGTCCACGGGCATGTGCGCCGCGCCGGCAGCCATAAGGGCGGCGGTCACCGCAGCCCGGACGCCTTCCTCGGATTGCCCGGGTGCGAGTCCGGCCAGCAGCACCCGCAGCCCGGACGGTTCCTGGATAACCTGCCAGCCTGCGACGGCCGCCTGGTCCAGGACCTGGTGGAAGACATTCGGGTGCACGTTGACGGTGCCGGTCCTGCCCGGCAGTTGCAGGACGTCCTCGATGCGCCCCTCGATATCCTCCATGACGGTGAAACTGCGTCCGCAGGGGCAGCCCCTGCCGCCGAGCCTTACGGTGTCCGACATCTCGTACCTGATCAGCGGCACGGTCCGGGAGAACAGGACGGTGACCAGGAGCTTGGACCCGGTTGTCCCCGCCGGGACGGGGTTGCCGGCCTGGTCCACGGGTTCGATGATGAGGAGGTCCTCGTAAACGTGGCGGTTCCGGTAGGTGCAGGGGGATGCGATCCCCGCCGTTTCGGTGGCGGCGTAGACGTCGAAAGGGGCGGTGCCCCACGCGGATTCCAGTTCCGCTGCGGCCTGGGCGCTGAGCACCTCGGAGGCTGACATCACCCCCTGCGGCGCGATGTGCAGCCGCCCTGCCAGCTGTTCCGCGGCCAGGGGTTTGAGTGCTGAGGCGTAACCGACGAGGACCCGGGGCTGGAACCGGTTGAGGGCGGCGACGTTCTCCTCCATGGGTGCGGTGACGTCCAGGCGAAGGGTGGGGACCACTCCGGAGCGCACCGATGCGCCGACGACGGCTGACTGGTGGGTGGGGACCCGCGAGCTGACCAGGGCCACCTTCAGCGGCCGGGTCAGCCCCAGGGTAAACCCTGCCCAGTCGTTCGCGCGGGCGTACGAGGCCAGGACGGTAGCCCACTCCGCGCGGTTCCAGACGAACGTTCCGCGCCGGCCGGTGGTCCCGGCTGTCGCCGCCGCCCACCAGCGGCCCTTCCAAGGCAGTCCGGGGTCTCCACCGCTCTCGACGAGCGACCGCAGATGGCCTTCCACTTCCGCCAGCGTCAGGTCCGGGGTGGTGATGGCCTCATCGAAGTGCTCCATCAGGTCTGCTTTGGTCACGGGCGGCAGCCGGTCCAGCGGAGCGTCGTGCAGGCCGGCATGGTGGCGGCGGTAGAACTCCGAGCCGGCGTAGGCCGCCCGGCGCAGTTCCGTCAGGGCATGGTCCTGGTGTGCGGCGATCCGGGCGGCGTCCCAGCGGTCCCGTTTCCGCCACGCAGCCCGGAGGAACAGCACACGGGGGACCAGGCGGAGGTCCACGGCGGTTGCCTGACGTTGCCTTGCCGCGGTCCGGCCTGTCAGCCCTGCTTGACCAGAGCCGCCTCGAGGTTGATCTTGACCTTGTCGCTGACCAGCACGCCGCCGGCTTCCAGCGCGGCGTTCCAGGTGAGCCCGAACTCCTTGCGGCTGATTTCGGCTTCCGCGGAGAATCCTGCCCGCGTGGCGCCAAAGGGATCCACGGCGACGCCGGTGAACTCAACCTCAAGCTCCACCGGCCGGGTCACGCCCTTGATGGTCAGGTCCCCCGTCAGGGTGTATTCCTCCCCGTCCCCTTCGATGTGGGTGCCGCGGAACGTCATTTCGGGATACTTTTCGACGTCGAAGAAGTCCGCGCCCTTCACGTGCGCGTCACGGTTGGCGTCACCGGAGTCAAAACTTGCCGTGGACACCGTGGCATGCACCGAGGACTCCTCCAGGGACCGCCCCACCCTGGCTTCGGCGCTGGCCTGGGTAAAGCGGCCACGGACCTTGCTGATTCCGGCATGTCGGACGCTGAAGCCGATCTCGCTGTGGGACATGTCCAGGAGCCATGTTCCCGGCGTGAGTTCCTGGGGAAGGGTCATTGTCATTCTCCTTACTCGTAGGGCCGCAGGCTTCGCTGCCCGCTACAGGGGCAAGACTGCGGATGCCCCTAAATATTCCCCATAAAACCCGCAGATATAAGGGTCCGGGGTGAACCGGGAGGGAACTTCGGGCGTATACATAGACGTGGCTCTACGTTTATTGACCGCCCTGGCGCTGTTCATCGATGCCGGCGTCCATCTCTTCCTGGCCCCGGGCTACCAGGCCGCGCAGCCGGGCACCATCAGCCAGGGCACCCTGTTCCTCCTGGAAGCCGCGGTTGCCCTGGTGGCCGGCCTCTATGTCCTGGTCCGCGGCAGCCGCGCCGCCTATGCACTCGCCCTGGCGGTGGCACTGAGCGCCTTCGCCGCCGTCATGCTCTACAGATACGTGGACATCCCGGCCATAGGTCCGATTCCGGCAATGTACGATCCCGTATGGTTCTTCTCGAAAACCCTCAGCGCCGTCGCTGAAGGGGCGGGATCGCTGCTGGCCCTTGCTGGCCTGGTCCGTAGCGGCCGCGGGAGAAGGGCCGACGACGGCACGGGGGTCCGTGCCGGGCGTCGCCGGCCGTGACGATCGCCGGGGCAGTTGCCAGCATGCGGGGGAGGTGGCAGATGGGCGCAGCCGGATGGGCGATGTCCGGGCACGCGATGCCTGACGCGGTGGCAACCCTGGCCGCTTACGCGCTCCCGGCCTTGTGGCTGTCATCCCTGTCCGCCTCCGGACCGGTCCTCCAAATGGCAGGCCTGTGTGCGGGCGCCCTGGTGACCGCGGCCGCCGTCGGCTCTGTCCTGCGGCGCATCCCCCGCTTTTCAACTCCGGCAGACCGCGTCACCCTGCTGCGTGCCGTCCTGGTGGCACTCTGCGCCGTGGTGGCCGTCCCGGAACTGTTCACCGGGCGCAGCAGTTTCCTGGTGCCGGCCCTTGGCGGCGTCGCCTTCCTGCTGGACGGGCTGGACGGCGCCGTGGCGCGGCGGACCGGGACAGCATCCCCGGCGGGGGCACGCTTCGATGCCGCCACCGACGCCGCGCTGGTGCTTGTGCTGTCCATCGCGGCCGCGGCGGTGGCGGGCCCGTGGACACTGGCGATCGGGGGCATGTACTACGTGTTCACGGCCGCCGCGTTCTTCAGGCCGCACCTGCGTGAGCCGCTGCCGCCCAGTGTTTCCCGCAAGGCCATCGGGGCCTTCCAACCGCTGGCGCTGCTGGTGGCGCTTGTCCCTGGTATCCCGTGGGCTGCCGCCTTCCCGGCGGTGGCGCTGGCGCTGCTCACGTATTCCTTCACGCGCGATGTGGTCCAGCTGGAGATCCGCCACCGCTCCCGAGAGCTTCCCGCTGCCCACGCCCACTTTCGACACCCACATTCCCCGGCGCTGCCCGAATAGCCCGAGCGCTAGGGAATATGCGCGTCGCAGGTGTTCAAGCGCGTCGCCACAAGAAGTCCGGTGCGGACTTCGCCTGCCTCAGCCCAGGCTGGCGAGGGCCTTCCGAAGGCGCGCGCCGGCGTCGTCCGCAACCTCTTTGACCGCGGCAGCGTCACTGAGCTGGACCATGGCCTGCGGGTCAATGGCCTCGACGGTGGTCTCGGTGGCATCGGCCTTACGCCGCACCACCACGTTGCAGGGCAGCAGCGCACCCATTTCCGGCTCGGCTGCGAGGGCACGGCTGGCAAGGGCCGGATTGCAGGCGCCCAGGATGACGTAATCCCCGACGGCGTCCGCGGCCTCGGCGCCCAGCTTGGCTTCGAAGGTGGACCGGACGTTGATTTCCGTCAGGATCCCGAAGCCCTGTGCCGCAAGGGCCTCGCGGGTGCGCTCCAGCGCTTCCGCCCAAGGCAGGGACACGGTGGTGGCCAGGGTGTACGTCATGGTGCTCCTCGGGATATTCGACGGTCCGCTGATAATGCAGGCTGATCAGGCCAGGGAGAGGAAGAGCTTCTCCAGGTCCTTCCGGTCCATGGTCTGGTCCTTCTGCGTGATGCACTGCTCCAGCCCGGTGGCAATGATAGCGAAGCCGGCGCGGTCGAGGGCTTTGGACACGGCGGCCAGCTGGGTGACCACGTCCTTGCAGTCCCGGCCTTCTTCAAGCATCCGGGTGACGGCGGCGAGCTGTCCCTGGGCGCGCTTGAGGCGGTTGATCACGGGCGTGAGTTCGGTTGGGTTCAGTTCCATAAGAAGGGTCTCCATTGATGGGGTGCTCCCGTCAACTCTATACCCCTCCGGGTGTTTTGACTACCCCCGGGGGTATCTGTGATACTCGGTGGGGTATCCAGCCCATCCCCTCCGAGAGGCATCAATGACTTCCCCTTCAAAAGCAACCGCCGTTACAGCGCTTGCCCCCGAAACCCTCCGGTCCTGGTTCACGGAGCACCAGGACCTCGTGGTCATCGACGTGCGCTCCGCCGCCGAATTCGGGTCCATGCACATCCGCGGCTCCTACAACGTGCCGCTGCCGCTGCTCTCGGAGCACACCGATGAGCTCGCCGCCCGGCTGGGTTCACGCGTGGTCCTGGTGTGCCAGTCCGGCGTCCGCGCCGAGCAGGCCCGGCAGCGGATGGCCACCGTCGGCCTGGACACCGCCTACGTCCTCACCGGCGGCGTTCCGGGCTTCGCCGCCGCGGGCGGCGACGTGGTCAAGGGCAAGGACCGCTGGGACCTGGAGCGCCAGGTCCGCCTGGCCGCCGGATCCCTGGTGATGCTGGGCCTGGTGGGCGGCAAGTTCGTCTCCCCCAAGGTCCGCATGCTTGCCGGCGCCATCGGAACCGGCCTGACGTTCTCGGCCGCAACCAACACCTGCGCCATGGGCAAGGCCCTTTCGGCCATGCCGTGGAACAAGGCCGCCAAGGAGCCCACCCGCGAAAGCGCCATCCTCCAGCTTCCCGTTCCGGCAGCAGAAGAGGACGCCGCGGCATGATTCCGGCCCTGGGCCTGGGGCTTGTCGTCGGCATCGTCCTGGGCGTCGTGGGCGGCGGCGGCTCCATCATCGCCGTTCCGGCCCTGGTGTACGGCGTGGGCATGAGCCCCGCCCAGGCGATTCCGACGTCGCTGCTGGTGGTGGGCGTATCCTCGCTCACGGCCCTGCTCCCCAGGATCCGGGAGGGCCTGAACTGGCCCGTGATCGCCCTGGTCGGCGGCGCCGGGATTCCGGCGGCCTGGGCCGGCGCGGCCGTGGGCAAGCTGCTGGACCCGAACCTACTGATGCTGGCGTTCGCCGGAATCATGGTGGCCGCAGGCATCCGGATGCTGATGAAACCCCGTGAAACCGAAGGGTCCTGCAGCACGGGGCCGCACCGGGCGTTCCGCTCCTGCGCCCCGAAGGCCGTAGGCGTTGGCCTGCTCGTCGGGTTCCTCACCGGGCTGCTCGGCGTGGGCGGCGGCTTCCTCATCACCCCGGCGCTGACCATCTTCCTGGGCCTGCGCATGAAGCAGGCCGTCGGAACGTCACTGGCAATCATCGTGGTCAACTCCGCTGCCGGCTTCAGCGCCCACGCCGCCGGCTACACCGTCGACTGGGCCACCACCCTGGCGTTCGCAGTCCCGGCAATCCTGGGATCCGTCGTCGCCGCGCGGCTGGCCCGCCGCCTGCATGACAAGCACATCCGCATCTCATTCGCGGTACTCATCTTCGCCGTCGCGGCATGGGTCACCGCCGGCACGGTCACCGCCTGACCCACCAAGAGGAGAACACCATGGGACTCATCGATTCCCTCAAAAAAGCCTTCAGCAAGCCCTACAAGACGGTATCCGTGGCGCAGGCCAAGGAACTCCTGGGCTCGGGCGCCACACTGATCGACGTCAGGTCAGCCCAGGAATGGCGGACCGGCCGGGCGCCGCAGGCCAAGCACGTCCCCCTGGACCGGCTGCAGGCCAGCACCGCCGGGATCCAGAAGACCCGCCCCGTGATCGCCGTCTGCGCCTCCGGAGTACGGTCCGCCTCAGCAGCCCGCCTCCTGGCCGCCAAGGGGTACGACGCCTACTCGGTACGCGGCGGCATGGCCGCATGGCGCCAAGCCGGCGAGCCCGTCCGCTAGGCAAGCAGCACCACCCGGCAACCCAGCCGAAACCACTTCAAAGGAGAACCACCATGGCTGAAATCACCATCATCGAAACCGACCAGCGCCGCTCCACCGCCCGGATCCTTGACGTCCGCGAGGACTTCGAAGTCGCCGAAGGGATGATCCCCGGCGCATTGCACATCCCCATGGGCGAGCTGCAGGCCCGCTTGTCCGAACTGGACCCGGCCGTGCCCGTGATCGCCATCTGCCGCAGCGGCAACCGCAGTGCCGCCGTCGCTGAAGCCCTCAACGGCATCGGCTACAAGGCGGACACCGTGGCCGGCGGCATGACCGCGTGGACCCGCGCCGGACTCCCCACCACCTAGGCCCTGCCGCGAGGCAACAACCCCACCCGCCCGAAAGGACACGACAGACCATGGCAACCATCGACATCACCGAGCAATCCTTCGCCCAGACCCTGGAGGACAACAACATCGTCTTCGTAGACTTCTGGGCAGCATGGTGCGGCCCGTGCCGCATGTTCGCCCCCACCTACGGCGCCGCCGCCGAACGCCACCCGGACATCACCTTCGCCAAGGTGGACACCGAAGCCGAACAGGCCCTCGCCGCCGCAGCAAACATCACCTCCATCCCCACCCTGATGGCCTTCAAGGACAAGACCCTCGTCTTCTCCCAGCCTGGAGCACTCAACGCCACCGGCCTTGAGGAAGTCATCCAGGCCGTCAAGAACCTGGACATGGAAAAACTCCGCGCCGAAGCCGGCCACCAGCACGCCTGAGCCACCGGCGGCCACATCAGTTCCCCTCGTTGCGTTATACCCCGGGGGGTATCTATACTTGATTCAGAACCCCTCCATCCCCTTTCACCCGAAGGAGAGCACCAGATGCTTATCGAACGCATTTACGACGAAGACCTGGCCCAAGCCAGCTACCTGATCGGCTGCCAGGCCAAGGGTGAAGCCATCGTGGTGGACGCCCGCCGCGACATCGCCGTCTACCAGGACCTCGCCGCGAAAAACGGCATGAAGATCGTGGCCGTCACCGAGACCCACATCCACGCCGACTACCTCTCCGGCACCCGCGAACTTGCCGCTGCCACCGGCGCCAGGATCTACGTCTCCGGCGAGGGCGGCCCGGACTGGCAGTACGAATTCGACGGCGAGCGGCTGTACGACGGCGACACCATCACCCTGGGCAACATCACCATCAAGGCGGTCCACACCCCGGGCCACACCCCGGAGCACCTGTCCTTCCTGGTGACCGACGGCGCGTTCAGCAACCAGCCCGGCTACCTCCTCTCAGGCGACTTCGTGTTCTCCGGCGACCTGGGCCGGCCTGACCTGCTGGACGAAGCAGCCGGCGGCGTGGACACCCGCTTCGTGGGCGCCAGGCAGCTCTTCGCCAGCCTGCGCGACAAGTTCCTGACCCTGCCGGATTACGTCCAGGTCCACCCCGCGCACGGCGCGGGCAGCGCCTGCGGCAAGGCCCTCGGCGCCATCCCGTCCTCCACCGTGGGCTACGAACGCCTCTACGCCTGGTGGGGCCCGTACCTCGCCGCCAATGACGAGCAGGGCTTCATCGATGAACTCCTGGACGGCCAGCCCGATGCCCACGCCTACTTCGGCCGCATGAAGCGCGAAAACCGCGTGGGGCCGGCCGTCATGGGCGAACGCGCTCCGCTGAAGGAACTGGACACCGCCGTCGTGGCCAAGGGCCTGGCGGAGGACACGCTGACGTTCATCGACACCCGTTCCAATGACGAAGTGCACCGCGGCACGGTGGCCCGGTCCCTGAACGTCCCCGCCGGGAAGTCCGTGGCCAGCTACGCCGCCTGGGTGGTCAACCCGGAAACGGACAAGAACCCGCTGGTGCTCCTTGCCAAGGACCGGGACCAGGCCCAGGACATGTGGGACCATCTGGTCCGGGTGGGCATCGACAACGTGGCCGGCTACGTCACCGGCATGGACGGCCTGCCCACCTTCACTCCCAAGCTGATCCAGCCGGAGGAACTCGGGAAGTTCGACGCCGCGATGCTCCTGGACGTCCGCAACAAGACCGAGTACAAGGCCGGGCATGTCCCGGGCGCGTACCAGCTCAGCGGCGGCCGCCTCATGTGGCACCTGGATGAACTGCCGGCCGGCGGCACCATCGTGTCCTACTGCCAGTCGGGCGTCCGGAACTCCGTCGCCGCCAGCGCCCTGCGCCGGGCCGGGTACGACGTCGTCGAACTCGATGGCAGCTACGCCGCCTGGAACGCCTGGCAGAACAGCGTCCCCGCCGCCTAGCCACTCCACCCAAGACCACCCGGGCAGGACCCCCCTCCTGCCCGGGTTCAGGTCCGGGCGCGTCCCCCGCGCGTCCGGACCCGGCCCGGGCGTGCCCCCGCACGCCCGGGCCACCTTACGTCCCCACGAACGGAGCACCCCATGCCGGGCAGGACCCTCCCCCGCCATGCCACCGGAACAGCCGGTGCCGTGCTGGGCCTGCGGCAGAACCTGGCGCAGTTCATGCTGCTGGTGGCTGTCAACGCGCTGGTGGGCGGCACCCTGGGCCAGGAACGCACCGTCCTGCCCCTGCTCGCATCCCGGACGTTCCACCTGGACCTGTACACGGGCGCGCTGACCTACATCCTGGCCTTCGGCCTGTCCAAGGCCGCGACGAACTACTTCGCCGGCACGCTCTCGGACAGGTACGGCCGGAAACCCGTCCTCGTGGCGGGCTGGCTGGTGGCCGTGCCCGTACCGCTGATGCTCATCTTCGCCCCGTCCTGGGGCTGGATCGTGGCGGCCAACGTGCTGCTGGGCATCAGCCAGGGCCTCACCTGGTCCACGGCCGTGATCATGAAGATGGACCTCGTCGGCCCCAGGCAGCGTGGCCTGGCCATGGGCTTCAACGAGGCGGCGGGCTACCTGGGCGTGGCCGCCACCGCGCTGGCCACCGGCTACCTGGCAACTGCCTACGGCCTCCGCCCGGCCCCGTTCCTGCTGGGTGCCGCGTACATTGCCCTGGGACTGGGCCTGACTGTCCTGGCCGTCCGGGAGACCCACCACCATGCCATGGCCGAGGCCTCACAACACGTCGGCGTCCACAGCAACGCCCATGCCGGCCTCTCCACGGGCCAGGTGTTTACCCTCACCAGCTTCAGGGACCGATCCCTTTCGGCAGCCAGCCAGGCCGGCCTGGTCAACAACCTCAACGACGGCCTGGCCTGGGGCCTCTTCCCCGTCCTGTTCGCCGGCGCAGGCCTGGACCTCGGCCAGATCGGCATCCTGGCGGCCGCGTACCCCGCCGCCTGGGGTGCCGCCCAGCTGGCCACCGGCGCCGCGTCGGACCGGTGGGGACGGAAATGGTTCATCGCGGCCGGCATGCTGGTGCAGGCCGTGGCACTGGGAGTGGTCGCATCAGCGCACAGCTTCGGGCCGTGGCTCGCCGCCGCCGTCGTGCTGGGCCTCGGTACCGCCATGGTCTACCCCACCCTGCTGGCCGCCATCGGAGACGTGGCCCACCCGGCCTGGCGGGCCCGCTCCGTGGGGGTCTACCGGCTGTGGCGCGACGGCGGATTCGCCGTCGGTGCCCTCCTCTCGGGTGTCCTCGCCGACCTCTACGGCATCCCCGCCGCGATCGCCGCCGTCGCGATCCTTACCGCAGCCTCCGGCGCCGTGGTTGCCGTCCGGATGCGCGGCAGCGACCACGCCGCGGGATGACAAACCCCAGCTTCATCCGTGCCCTGCCAGATACGTGACCAGGCCGTCCACGGTGGCCACCGCAGGGTAGTCGGCCTCCGGGATGTCCACTCCCGTGCCCTCCGCGATGACCTCCACCAGGCGGAGGAAATCCAGCGAGTCCAGTTCCAGGTCCTGGCGCAGCCTGGCGCTGCCCTCCAGGTCCTCGGGACCCACGTCGGGCGCCACTTTGCCGATGGCGGCCTCCACCGCCTGGCGCGCATCCTGTTCGTTCATGGCTCCTCCTCCGTCCGGCTCCCGCTGCTCACAACTTTTCCGGCGCCTGCAGCAGTTCGTCGATGCGGGCCAGGAAACGCCCGCCGCGCAGCCCGTCACTGACCCGGTGGTCCGCGGACAGGGTGGCGATGGCGGCGTGCCGGATGCCGAGCATCCCGTTGTGCGCCCACGGCTGCTCCAGCACCTTGCCGAAGCCCACCATGGCCACCTGCGGCGGGTAGATCACCCCGTACACGCTTTCCACGCCGAGGTCCCCGAGGTTGGTCACTGTGATGGTGGGATCGGCCATCTCCGCGCGCTGCAGCCGCCCCGCCCTGGCCCGGCCGACCAGGTCCCGCAGCTGGTCCATCAGCTGGTCCAGGCTGAGGGTGTCCGCGTGGTGCACCGCCGGGGCCACGATCCCGCCGTGCCGCAGGGCAACGGCGACGCCCAGGTGGACGGCACTGCTGGGATGGAACGCGCCCTTGGTGAAGAACCCGTTCATGTCCGGTTCCTCCTTCGCCGCCAGCGCGGTGGCCTTCAGCAGCAGGGCCGACGGCACCAGCCGCGATGACACGGGCCGCTGCTGGTTCGCCGCCTGCATCCACGCCATCGCCGCCGCCAGGTCCAGGGTGGTGGACAGGTAGTAGTGCGGAATTTCCTTCTTGGAGCGGGACATCAGCGCGCCGATGGCCTGCCGCAGGGTTTCCGCCTTGCCGCCGGCCGCCGTCGTCCGGTTCCGCCCGGGCTGCTCCTCCTCCGGGGTTCCGCGCGGCGCTTCGACGGTTGGGGCTTCCACCGGTTGGGCTTCCGACGGCGGTGCTGCCGCGGGCTTTTCCGCGCCGGCTTCCTTAGCTGGCCGCCCCCGGGGCGGAACGGCGGCGAGCACGTCCTCCTCGGTGACGGCACCGCCCGGGCCCGTCCCCGTGACCGCGGACAGCTGGACGCCGAGTTCGGCGGCCAGCCGCCGGGCCAGCGGCGACGACCGGACCCGGTGCGCTTCGGGTGCTGTTGCCGGCTCCGGCGCCCTGGTGCCGGGCGCCGCAGCGGCGCGTTCGACGTCGGCCCTGGTCACCTCGCCGTCCGTGCCGCTGCCGCTGATGCGTCCGACGTCGACCCCCAGCGTGTGCGCAAGGTGCCGGACCGGGGGTGCTGCCTTTGCCTCGCGGTCCGCGGGCGGGGCTGGCGGGAGTTCGGCGGGCGTGGCGGTGATCCGGGCGATGGGGGTGCCCACATCCACGGTGTCGCCGATGTCCACCAGGAACTCGGCCAGCACGCCTTCCTGGAACGACTCGATGTCCATCACGGTCTTGTCGGTGTCCACGGCCGCCACCAGGTCACCCTTGTGGATGTAGTCCCCGGGCTTGACCAGCCATTCCACCACCTTGCCGTGTTCCATGTCCGCGCCCAGGGACGGCATCCGGAACTCAGCCACCGGCGCCCACGGCCCTTCGCGCGGCGGCCATGACCCGCTCCACGGACGGCAGCGCGGCCTGCTCCAGGTGCTTGGCGTACGGGACAGGGACCTCCAGGCTGCACACCCGCTCCACCGGCGCGTCCAGGTCGAAGAAGGCCTGCTCGGCGATCCTGGCCGCGATCTCGGCCGAGATGCTGCCGCTGCGCCAACCTTCGTCCACCACCACGGCGCGGTGCGTCTTTTCCACGCTGGCGAGGACGGTGTGCATGTCCAGCGGGCGGAGGGAGCGGAGGTCGATGACGTCGGCGTCGATCCCTTCCCCGGCCAGCTGACCGGCCGCGTCCAGCACCATGGGCAAGGTGCCGCCGTAGGTGATGAGCGTCAGGCCCTGCCCGCCTCCGTTCCCTTGCCGCAGGACCGCCGCCTTGTCGATGTCCACGGCGCCGGCATCGTCGTCGAGCTCGCCGGCCATGTTGTACAGGGAACCGTGCTCGAAGATCAGCACCGGGTCCGGGTCCTGCAGCGCGGTCCAGAGCATACCGCGGGCGTCGGCCAGGGTGGCCGGGGCAAGGATGCGCAGCCCCGGAATGTGGGCGTACCAGCCCTCCAGGCTGTGCGAGTGCTGGGCCCCGAGCTGACGGCCGGCGCCGGTGGTCATCCGGATGACGATGGGCACGTTGAACTGGCCGCCGGACATGTGCAGCAGGGTGGCCGCGTTGTTGATGATCTGGTCCAGCGCCAGCAGGCTGAAGTTGACGGTCATGATCTCGACGACGGGCCGCATCCCGCCCAGCGCAGACCCGATCCCTGCCCCCACGAAGCCGGACTCGGACAGCGGGGTATCGCGGATCCGCTCCGGCCCGAATTCCTCCAGCAGCCCCAGGCTCACGGCGAAACTGCCGCCGTACCGGCCCACGTCCTCGCCCATGAGGAACACCCGTTCGTCCCGCTGCATGGCCTCGCGCAGCGCGGCACGCATGGCTTCCCGGTAGGTGGTTTTCATCCTTCCGCCCTGCCTTTCCCGGCCCCGTCGCCGGCACTGACATCGCCACTGTCACTCTCCGCCCGGTCGCTGTACACGAACCGCGCCAGTTCGGACACCGGTTCCGGCGTCCCGTTCTCGGCGAACCCGACGGCGGTGCTGATCTCCGCGTCCACGTCCGCCGTAAGTGCGGCCCAGTCCTTCTCCGGCAGCCGTCCCGCCGCCCGCATGGCACCCTGCAGCAGGCTGATGGGGTCCCGTTCCATCCACTGCGCCACCTCGGCTTTCTCCCGGTACAGCTCCGGATCGAACATGGAGTGGGCGCGGAAGCGGTACGTGCGCAGTTCCAGGAAGTGCGGGCCGCCGCCGGACCGGACGGCGTCCACGGCACGCCTCGCTGCTTCCTCGACCGCGAGCACGTCCATGCCGTCCACGGCCCAGGCGGGGATCTCATACCCGGCGGCCTTGAGCGCGATGTCCGTCTGGGACTCGGAACGGCCCAGCGCGGTTCCCATGGCGTAAAGGTTGTTTTCGCAGCAGAACAGCACCGGCAGCTGCCACAGCGCTGCCAGGTTCATGCTTTCGTGGAACTCGCCTTCGGCCACCGCGCCTTCGCCGAAGAAGCAGACGGTGACCCGCTGGCGCCCGGACATCCGGTCCGCGAGCGCCAGGCCGACGGCAAGCGGCAGGCCCCCTGCCACGATCGCGTTTCCGCCGTAGAAGCGGGTGGCGGCGTCGAACAGGTGCATGGATCCGCCACGCCCGCGGCAGCATCCCTCGGCATGGCCGTACATTTCGGCCAGGATGGCTCCGGCGGAGACGCCGCGCAGGAGGGCGTGCCCGTGTTCGCGGTAGGTGGCCACCACGGCATCCTCGGGTGCCAGGGTTTCCATCACCCCGGCCGCCACGGCTTCCTCGCCGATGTAGACGTGCAGGAAGCCGCGGATCTTGGCGGCGCTGTACAGCTCGATGCATTTTTCCTCGAGCCGGCGCACCCGCAGCATCTGCCGCAGCAGGTGGAGGGCATGCTCCGCGTCCGGGACGGCCTGGTTTTTGAGGGTACTCACGGCTGGTCCTTCAGTGTCACGGCCGGTCCTGCCGGTGATTCCAGTGTTGAGGTGTCGCCTTCGGGCAGCCCCAGCTCGCGGGATTTGAGGAGCCGCCGCAGGATCTTGCCGCTGCGGGTCTTGGGCAGGGTGGCGGTGAAGTCGAGCAGCCGGGGTGCCACGGCGGCGCCCAGCCGTTTCCGCGCGAACCCGATGATGTCCAGCTGCAGCTCCTCCGTGGGCTCGTTGCCAGGCTTGAGCTCCACGAAGGCCTTGACCACTTCGCCGGCCACGGGGTCCGGCACGCCGATCACGCCCGCTTCGGCGACGGCCGGGTGCTCCATCAGGCAGCTTTCCACTTCGAAGGGCCCGATCAGGTGGCCGGAGGACTTGATCACGTCGTCGCCGCGGCCCACGAACCAGAAGTAGCCATCGCCGTCGCGCTTTGCCAGGTCCCCGGTGAGGTACCAGCCGCCGGCGAAGCACCGCCGGTACCGTTCCTCCTCGTTGAGGTAGCCGCGGAACATGGACGGCCAGCCGGGCCGCAGCGCCAGCTCACCCATGGCGTCCGGCTCGGTAACCAGGACCGCCTTGCCGTCCCGGAGCACGGGCTTGCCGTCGGCGTCCCGGGCCACCAGGGCGGCCTCGATGCCGGGCAGTGGCCGGCCCATGGAGCCCGGACGGATGTCCATGGCGGGGTAGTTGGCGATCATGATCCCGCCCGTTTCGGTCTGCCACCAGTTGTCGTGCACCGGCAGGCCCAGCACGTCCTGGCCCCACACCACTGCCTCCGGGTTCAGCGGCTCCCCCACGCTGGCGATGAAGCGCAGCGCGGAGAGGTCATGGCCGGCGGCTCGTTCCGCGCCTGCCTTCATGAGCATCCGCAGGGCCGTGGGGGCGGTGTACCAGACGGTGACGCGCTGCTCCGCGAGGATGCGGTACCAGCGGTCGGCGTCCAGCTCCTCCTCGTCCACGATGGCGGTGACCCCGTGCACCAGCGGCGCGATGATGCCGTAGGACGTGCCGGTCACCCAGCCGGGATCGGCGGTACACCAGTAGATGTCATCGGGGTGCAGGTCCAGCGCGTAGAGGCCGGTGGCATAGTGGGCCGCGACGGCGCCATGGACATGGATGGCGCCCTTGGGCGTGCCCGTGGTGCCGCTGGTGAAGTGCAGCAGGGCCATGTCCTCCGGCTGGGTGTCCGCGACCGCGTCGATTGGGTCAGCCCCAGCCAGGAGCCGGGCCAGGTCCAGGGTTCCCGGTTCGGGGCTGCCGTCCGCGTCCACCAGCAGGACGTGGCGGAGTTCGGGAAGGGTGTCCCGGAGCGGCGCAACCTTTTTGCGGTAGAGCGTTTTGGTGGTCACCAGTACCCGGCCGGCCCCCAGGTGCAGCCGCTGCCGGACAGGCTCGGGGCCAAAGGCGGAAAAGAGCGGGCAGAAGACGCTGCCGTTCTTGAAGGTGCCCAGCACGGCCACGTACAGCCCGGGGCTGCGGCCCAGGAGCGAGAAGACCCGCTCGCCCCGCCCCACCCCAAGGCTTCGAAGTACGGCGGCGAACCTGTTGGTCTGGTCCGCAAGGTCGCCGTAGCTCATGGACCGGGTGCCGCCGTCGGCCTGCACAAAGCGCAGGGCTTCCTTGCCGCCGCGGCCTTCCGCCACGTGGCGGTCAACGGCTTCGTAGGCAATGTTGAGGCCGCGGCCGCCGGGCAGCCCAGCCAGCGCCTGCCGTGCCTGGTCCCAGCTGAAGTCCCGCCGGGCGGCATCATAATCGGCCAAATTGGGCTGGACCGGGAAGGCTGCCACGTCCTTGGTGATGGCAGGCCAGCGCGTGGACCCCTCGGTTCCGGTGGCCATGGTGCTCCTCTGGTCCATCATGTTCCTTTGTTATGGGTGGAACCGCTGTGGGCTAGAACCCCGAGGGCTCGGTTTCGAGCTCCGGTTCGCCGGGCTGGTACTCGTGGTGCAGCGGCCGCAGGGCCTCGGTCCGCGGATGCCAGAACAGCGCGTCGTAACGGTCGCCCATCCGGGTGGGCACATAGTTGCCCCTCTCCCGGCGTGGGTTGTACACCACGCCGATGGCCCGGTGCCCGCGCCAGGACGTCAGCCACCGCCCGGCCCGCTCCGGCCCGAACACCAGCACCGACGGTTCGCCCAGCGCCTCGTGGAGGAGGTCCTCGTGGCTCCCGTGCACTGCGGCCGGAACATCCATGGTCCACTCCGGCGAACCCCAGGATTCGGCGGCCGTAACGGACCCGGAGTAGGACGCGAACCCGGCCAGCACCACCTGTCCCGGGTGGCGCTGGCGGACCAGCTGGCCGACGTTGACCATGCCGTCAAGCGCCATGTCCGTGGCCCGCGCGTCGCCGACGTGCGTGTTGTGCGCCCACACCAGCCCTTTGGATGCCGGCCCGTGGTGGGCGGCGATGCGTTCGATGGTGTCGCTCATGTGGTGGTCGCGGATGTTCCAGGACTGCTGGTCGCCGCGCACCATGGTCCGGTAATAGCGCTCGGCGTTGGTGGCCACGATGGCGTTCTGGATGGCGTCGAAGGCCGCCGGATCGTCCTGCATCCGGCCCAGCGTCCGCCGCCGGACTTCCGCCAGCAATGCCACCACGTCCGCTTCACAGGACTGCGGCACCAGCCGGTTGCTCATGGCATACCGCTGCGGGTCCTCCCGGAACGGGATAAAGCAGTGCCAGGCCTGCAGGGCGGACGGGAGGGCGTCGGCGGCGTTGGCCTCCAGCCAGGCGAAGATTTCCCGCAGCGAGTCCCACAGCGAATAGACGTCCAGGCCATAGAAGCCCGTCCGCTGGTGTTCGGGCAGGCGGAGGTTCCATTCGCGCAGCCAGGTGAGGAATTCGGCCACCTCGTGGTTGGCCCACATCCACGTGGGCCACCGTTCGAATCCGGCCAGCAGCCGGCGCGCGTCCATCTCCTGTCCGGATTCCCCCCGGACCCAGCGGTTGATGCGCCAGCAGTCCGGCCAGTCGCCTTCCACACCGATCCAGGTGAAGCCGTACTCTTCGATCAGCCGGCGGCTCAGCAGCGCCCGCCAGTGGTAATACTCCTGGGTGCCGTGGGATGCCTCGCCCAGGCACACGAAACGGGCCGGGGCGGCGAGGCGGACCAGCGGTTCGAGGTCGTCGGCGGTGGCCAGCGGGTGGGCGAGGCTGCGGATTTGGGCTTCTTCCGCCGCCCGTTCCCCGCCGTGTTCATCCCGGTGGCCCTGGGCCGCCGTCATTCCCTGGCCTCCGGCCGGGCGCGCCCCACCGGGGACGGCAGGAGGTACTGCCGGAACCAGTCCGCGGCCAGGGTGGCCGCCATGGCCAGGGTGCCCGGTTCCTCGAACAGGTGGGTGGCCCCGGGAACGATCTCCAGCCGCGTGGGGGCATGCATTTGCGCCATGGCCTGGCGGTTGAGGGCCAGCACCTGGGTGTCCGCCCCGCCCACGATCAGCAGGGTGGGGGCCTTCACGGCGGGAAGCCGCGGCCCGGCAAGGTCCGGCCGGCCGCCCCTGGAGACGACGGCCTCAACCTGGGCGCCGGGCTCGGCTGCAGCCCACAGAGCGGCGCCTGCCCCGGTGCTCGCGCCGAAGTAGCCGATCCGGCCGGCGGACCCGTCGTGGCGCGCTTCCAGCCAATGGGTGGCGGAGGAGAGGCGCTGGGCCAGCAGGGCGATATCGAACACGTTGGCCCGGTTCACCTCCTCCTGGGGTGTGAGCAGGTCAAGGAGCAGGGTGCCAAGGCCGGCCCCATGCAGGACGGAGGCCACGAAGCGGTTGCGCGGGCTGTGCCGGCTGCTGCCGCTGCCGTGGGCAAAGAGGACCGTGCCGTCACACCTGGCGGGCAGGTAGAGGCTGCCCCGCAGTGTCACCGTTCCCGCCGGAATCTCAACATTCTCTTCCAGGCTCCCGTCTTCCCCTTCCTCGGCGCGGTGGCGGGGCGGGGAAGCGGCGGCGTCGAGCAGTTGCACCACCTCGCCATCCTCCGTGGGCGAGAAGTCGTGGTAGTAGTAGCCCACGGCCTGGAAGTTTTGGGGTGAAAGCAGGCAGACGACGTCGTCCGGTTCCTTGAGCTCCACGACGGCGCGGGCGGGGGCAACAGGAACGGCAAGGATGACTCTTGCCGCACCGAGTTGCCGGGCCACCTGGCAGGCCGCCCTGGCGGTGGAGCCGGTGGCGATGCCGTCATCCACGATGATGGCCGTGCGGCCGGTGAGGTCGATGCGCCGGCGCCCCTGGCGGAACCTCGCCACCCTGCTTTCCAGCAGGGCGCGTTCATGCCGTTCAACCTGCTGCAGGTCCTCCTGGGTCACCCGGGCCATGGAAATGGTGCGCGGATCCAGGACCCGGACATTGCCCTCCCCGATGGCTCCCATGGCCACCTCGGGCTGGAACGGAACCCCCAGTTTCCGCACCACGATCACATCCAGCGGCGCGTCCAGGGCCTTGGCTACCTCGAACGCCACCGGCACGCCGCCCCGGGGCAGTCCCAGCACCACAACGTCCTTTCCGCGCAGGGGGGCGAGCCGTTTACCCAGCCGCCGCCCGGCGTCGGACCTGTCATGAAACGCAACCATAGCCATCACCCGTTATGCGTGATTTCTTCCCCGGGCAGGGCTCCAGCCGCCGGGCTCCAGGACATTCGAAGGACAAAATGGGCGTCGGAACTGCTCTTTGCAATCACCGCCCCTGCGTCCCCCGCGAGCTTCACCCCGAACTCGATCTCTATTTGTTCGGGGGTGAGTTCCGCCATGGCCTCCAGTGCTGCGCGGGCAGCCGGGCGGACGCTGGCAAGAGCGTCTTCCAGCCGCCTGCCTGTGTCCAGGATCCCCTGTTCATTGCGGGCAGGATGGTCCACGCCGTAGCTGTCGTCCGCAGTCTCAACCAGCACTGTTCCGGAGCCCACTTCGTAACGCAGCACTTCAGTCATGGCGGATGCCTCCGCTAATGCGAGATGCGGAGATTGTGATGGGCTTCCGTGCTGGGCTTAATGGCCACCGCGGTGACCACCAGCGCTACTGCCCCGGCAATCCATGATGTCCAGGCTGCCCCCGTCGCGCCCGTGTAGGTCCCCACAAACGGCGAGACAACCAGCGCAGCGGCCAGCACGGCCTGTGCCCATTCCATCGCCGGCATTCCCGGCATGGCCAGGTTGATGACGCCGCTGACCACCAGGAGCCCGCCGAAGAGGAGCATCAGGGTGGTGGACATGCTTTGCTGCCGCGTCCACAGGACCGCGATAGCGGTGAAGAGACCGGCGGCGACCGTCACGTAGTCCTGCCACCGATACCACTTTTTCACTGAATTTTCCTTTCTGTTGCGGGCGGAACGCCTTGTGCGCAACCGCCCCGCAGGCCCCAGCTTCCCGCGGTTTAAGTCAACGCCCGGCAACAGCGGGGTGCTAGGGCAGAAAGACCTACGAGGCCCTTGCGGTCCTGGTACTCAGTGTTACTATCTACTGGTAGTCAGCACCACTAAGTAGCAATGAGGAGTCCCCAATGGGCAAGCAAATGACCGAGATGCTCAAGGGCACCCTGGAGGGCATCGTCCTTGCCATCCTCGCCGCGCAGCCCGCCTACGGGTACGAAATAACGGCCCGGCTGCGGGAGGAGGGCTTCGCCGACATTGTCGAGGGCACGGTGTACGCGCTGCTGGTCCGCATAGAACAGCGCGGCCTCGTGGACGTCGCAAAGGTCCCATCCGAAAAGGGGCCACCCCGCAAGGTCTACACACTGAACACGGCAGGCAGCGCCTACCTGGACGAGTTCTGGAGCACCTGGAGCTTCATCGCCGAACGGATAGAGCACCTCCACCACAACAAGAACCAGCCACAGGAACAAGGAGAACAACCATGACGCAGGGATGGATCGAGAAAGTCACCGGCCCGTTCGACGACAAAAAGCGTTGGCGCCAGTACAAGGCGCGCAAAGAGCAGCTGCCCGGCAGCTACCGCACCACCATTGACGCCCTTGAGCGCTATTTCACCTATGCCGGGGCCATCGTCAAGGGCGACGTCCTCATGCAAATGCTCGAAGACCTGGCGGACCTGGTGGAAGGGGCCGCCGCTGACGGTACGGCCATTCGGGACATCGTGGGGGACGATCCGGTGGAGTTCGCGGAAACCTTCATCAGCAACTACTCCGACGGCCAGTGGATCAACAAGGAGCGGCAGCGCCTGACGGACTCCATCAACAGGGCCGCCGCCGACGGCGCCTGACCACCGCCACGGGAAAGGACCGGCCATGACCCATGACCAGGCCCCGGCACCCGCCATCCGGGTACAGGGCATCGAAAAGTCGTTCAAGGGCCTGCGCGTTCTGCGGGGCGTCCACTTCGACGTGGCGCCGGGAAGCATTTTCGCGCTCCTGGGCTCCAACGGCGCCGGGAAGACTACGCTGGTGCGCATCCTGTCCACGCTGCTGCGGGCGGATGCGGGCACCGCATTGGTGAACGGGTACGACGCCGGCGCGGAGCCGGAGGGCGTGCGCGGCTCCATCAGCCTCACAGGCCAGTTCGCCGCGGTGGACGACGTGCTGACCGGGCGGGAGAACCTGGTGCTGATGGCCAGGCTGCGGCACCTGCGGAGCCCTGGGGAGATTGCCGGCCAGCTCCTTGCCAGGTTTTCCCTCACCGAGGCCGGGAACCGCAGGGTGTCCACCTACTCCGGCGGGATGCGCCGGAGACTGGACATCGCCATGAGCCTGGTTGGCAGCCCGCCGGTCATCATCCTGGACGAGCCCACCACCGGCCTGGACCCGCAGGCCCGCCTTGACGTCTGGCAGACCGTGCGCCAACTTGCTGCCCGCGGAACCACGGTGCTGCTCACCACGCAGTACCTCGAGGAGGCCGAACACCTGGCCGACCGGATAGCCATCCTGCACCAGGGCACCATCATCAGGAACGGAACCCTGGCCGAACTCAAGCGGCTGCTTCCGGCCGCCACGGTGGAATACGTCGAGAAGCAGCCCTCGCTGGAGGACGTCTTCCTCGCCCTCGTCGGGGACCCGGCCAAGGACGGCTCCGAAAGCACCACCGGCGCACGAAAGGAAATGCCATGACCACCCATATCCTCAGCGACACACGGGTCCTGGCCGGACGCTCGCTCCGCCATATCCTGCGCAGCCCGGACACCATCATCACCACCGCCGTCACACCGGTGGCCATGATGCTGTTGTTCGTCTACGTGTTCGGCGGCGCGATCAACACCGGCTCCGGCGGCCCGTACGTCAACTACCTGCTCCCCGGGATCATGCTCATCACCATCTCGTCCGGCGTCGCCTACACCGCCTACCGGTTGTTCCTGGACCTGCAGGGCGGCATATTCGAACGGTTCACCTCCATGCCGGTGGCCAGGGGCAGCGTCCTGTGGGCCCACGTGCTCACGTCACTGGCCGCCAACTTCGGGGCACTGGCCGCCGTGGTGGGCGTTGCGCTGCTGATGGGATTCCGCAGCGGAGCCTCCGTGGCCGCCTGGCTCGCCGTCGTCGGAATCCTCGCCCTCTTCACGCTGGCACTGACCTGGATCGCCGTGATCGCCGGGCTGCTGGCGAAAACCGTGGACGGGGCCAGCGGTTTCAGCTACCCGCTGATTTTCCTGCCGTTCATCAGCTCCGCTTTTGTTCCCACCGGTTCCATGCCCGGCCCGGTGGCCTGGTTCGCCGAGAACCAGCCGGTGACGTCCATCGTCGATGCCATCCGTGCCTTGCTGGCGCAGGAAGCCGTGGGCAGCGGCATTTGGACGGCCCTGGCCTGGCTGGCGGGACTTCTCGTGGCAGCCAGCGCAGTCGCCGCCGCCGTATACCGCCGAAAGTTCACCTGAACCCGGCAACCGGCGGCAACCCGGAACCTGATTCACTGCCAACTCACAGCGATTGCCCCTGCACAACTCGGCATCTGTATGCAAGAGTGGCGTCAACGCTGGGGCGCTGTAGAGACCGACGACAGGGGCCGCGTGTGTACCGAATATCAGCCCGCTCAACCGCTGTTCGGCGGCGGCCCTCACCCGCGCTGCTGCCACTGCTGGCCCTGCTGCTGTTCGGGCTCGTGGCCTGCCAGGGTCCAGCACCGGCATCGCCTCCCGATTCCCAAAGCGCCACGCCATCCGAAAGCCCCGAGGCGGAACCAACACCCACAGAGACCCCAGGCACCGCCGTCGATCCGCAGGGCACCCCCACGGCCGCCGGAGCCCCCGGGCACGTATTCGTGATCAACCTGGAGAACAAGAGCTACGACTCCGTGTGGGGTGGCAACTCCGCCGCGCCTTACCTGTCCGGAACCCTCCGGAAGAAGGGCGTGCTGCTGCAGAACTACTACGGCATCGCCCACAACTCGCTGCCCAACTACCTGGCCCAGATTTCCGGCCAGCGGCCCAACGACAATACGGAGCAGGACTGCCGCACCTACACGGAGTTCAACACCACGGGCAGCGACGGGGACGGAACCCTGCAGGGCAACGGCTGCCTCTACCCGGACCAGGCGCAGACCATCGCCGGGCAGTTGAGCGCGTCTGGCAAGACGTGGAAGGGGTACATGGAGGACATGCAGCAGCCCTGTGAGCACCCGGCCCCCGGCGAACCCGACAACCACATCCGGGCGACCGCCGACGAGATGTACTCCACGCACCACAACCCCTTCGTCTACTTCCACGCCATCACGTCGTCCCCGGACTGCGTGAAGAACGTGGTGAACTTTTCGGCGCTGGCAAAAGACCTGAAATCCGCAGCCACCACTCCAAACCTTGCCTACATCACGCCCAACCTCTGCCACGACGGGCATGACGAATCCTGC
Source organism: Arthrobacter sp. SDR-2R (assembly GCF_057747955.1). NCBI lineage: Bacteria > Bacillati > Actinomycetota > Actinomycetes > Micrococcales > Micrococcaceae > Arthrobacter > Arthrobacter sp. SDR-2R. The sequence continues at coordinate 1,417,970 of NZ_CM173231.1, read as the reverse complement.
GCCGACGGCACCCGCGGCGGACTGAGGGCCGTGGACTCGTGGCTTAAGGCCCATGTGCCGGCCATCCTGTCCTCCCCCGCATACAAGCAGGACGGCGTGTTGGTCATCACGTTCGACGAGGCCGAGGGCGACACGGCCGGGCCGTCCGCCGGAGACGCCGGGAGCCCCGGAGGCGGTGCAGCCGGCGGTAAGGTGGGTGCCCTGGTGCTGTCCCCGTTCAGCCCGGCAGGGGCCACATCGGACCAGCCGTACAACCACTACAGCCTGCTGGCCACCATGGAGGACATCTTCCACCTGCCGCGGCTCGGGATGGCCGGCGACCCCGGCGTGCAGGCCTTTGGCGGCGATGTCTTCCGGCAGGCTTCCTAAGATGGGCTTCCCGGGGCAGGGACGACGGCCCGGTGTCCCGGCCGCCGCCTTGACCGTGGCGGCCCTGGTGCTGCTCGCCGTCGTGGTTCCCGTTGCCCTGCGCCCCGGGACCTCGTCCGGAACCAACGGAGGGATCTCCAAGATCAAGCACGTGGTGATCATTACCCAGGAGAACAGGTCCTTCGACAGCTACTTCGGCACCTACCCGGGTGCCGACGGCATTCCCATGCAGGACGGCAAGCCTGCCGTTTGCCTGCCGGACCCGGCGCGCGGAGGTTGCGTTGCGCCGTTCTACGATTCATCAGACAGCAACGACGGCGGCCCGCACAGTCCGGCCGACGCGGCGGCAGACATCAACAACGGTGCCATGGACGGGTTCGTGGCCCAGGCGGAAAAGGGCATTGCCCATTGCGAGGCGACCGCCACCGACTGCACGTACAAGACCAGGCGCACCGACGTGATGGGCTACCACGACCGAAAACAGCTGCCAACCTACTGGACATACGCCGACAATTTCGTGCTTCAGGACCACATGTTCACCTCCGCCGCAGCCGGAAGCCTGCAGGCCCACCTCTACATGGTGTCCGAGTGGTCGGCCAAGTGCACGAAGCCCGGGGAGCCGTCGTCGTGCGTGGATGCACTGGATGGCCTGGACAATGAACCTGAAAAGGCGGAGTTCGATGACAGCCTGATCGGCGAATGCCAGGCAGACCAGGACCTGCAGACCTGCCGCGACGCCCTCGGGGAGGCAGGCAGTGGCCCCGACCTTGCCGTCCAAACCCAGCAGCTGGCAACGGCCAGCTGCAAACGCACCGATTCCTACGCCACCTGCAAGGCCGCCGTCGACGCAGCACCATTCCCGGCCGCGCTGAAGGAGAAGCTGGCAGCAGCAGCCAAGAACCTGAAACAGCCCAATTACGCCTGGACCGACCTGACCTACCTGCTCCACAAACACAATGTGCCGTGGGCCTACTACGTCTTCAGCGGCACCGAGCCGGACTGCCGCAACGATGCCGCCACGTGCGCCCCCGTTGAGCAGGATGCCGAAACGCCGGGGCGGTGGAATCCGCTGCCGTACTTCGACACGGTCAAGGAGGACGGCGAGCAAGGCAACATCAAACCGCTTGCCGGTTTCTACGACGACGCCAGGCAGGGCAGGCTGCCGGCCGTCAGTTGGGTGGCACCCAGCGACGAGGTCAGCGAACATCCCCCGGCCAAGGTCAGCACCGGCCAGCAGTATGTTGCCGGGCTGGTCAACGCGATCATGAGCGGTCCGGACTGGGACAGCACCGCCATCTTCCTGAACTGGGACGACTGGGGCGGGTTCTATGACCATGTCCAGCCACCTGCGGTGGACAACAGCGGCTACGGCCTGCGCGTCCCCGCCATGGTCATCAGCCCCTACGCGAAGAAGGGCTACATCGACCATCAGATCCTCAGCCAGGACGCCTACTTCAAATTCATCGAGGACGATTTCCTGGGCGGCGAAAGGATCGACCCCGCCACCGACGGCCGGCCCGACAACCGCCCCGGGGTCCGGGAGAACAACCCGCAACTGGGCGATCTGGCCAACGCCTTCGACTTCAACCAGACACCGCTGCCGCCATTGATCCTGCCCAACGCCACCACCTACTGACGCCTGCGTCCAGGACGCGGCTCCTAGGAGGAGCCGGCAGTGCAGTCAGCCGCATCCTGTACTACCTGCTCCAGGTCGCCGGTGCGGTGCAGCACCTCCATCTGCCGCACGGCGCCGGTGCCGGTGTTGAGTACCGCGTCCACCAGGGCCTCCACCCGGGGCAGGTCACCCATGTCTTCCAGCGCCCCACGGATGTGGTTCAGCAGGGAATTCACGACGGCGAGCGCGGACGCCGGGCGGTGCGTGTGCGGGTCCAGCAGTTCTCCCCGCAGCCCCCACCGGCTTGCTTTCCAGGCGGCCAGCCGAAGCAGCGCCGAGGGCGCCGACACCGGCCCGATGCCCTCGCGCCATTCCCGCGCGGACGTTTCCACCAGGCCCCTGGCAATTCCCGCCAGCATGACGGTGTTCTCCGGCCGCAGGCACACGTCGGCCACGCGGATCTCTACTGTGGGGTAGTGCCGCGAGAGGCGGGCATCGAAGTAGACCATGCCCTCGTCCAGGGCGACGCCGGTGCTCACCATGTCGTGCACCAGCTGGTGGTAGGCGTCCGGGGTCCCCAGGATGTCCAGCGGACCGGCCGAGGGCCAGCGGTTCCAGACCTGGGAGCGGTAGCTGGCGTAGCCGCTGTCCTGGCCGTGCCAGAACGGTGAGTTGGCGCTGAGCGCGATAAGCACCGGCAGCCAGATACGCATCCGGTCCAGCACGGCCACGGCTTCCTCCGGCGACTCCACCGAAACGTGGATGTGGCACCCGCAGGTGAGCTGTTCCCTGGCGGTCAGCCCGTATTCCTCCGTCATTGCCCTGAATCTCCGGAGCTGTACGGGATGCGGGTCGGCCGGGAGCGGCGAGGTGCCCAACGCGGCCACCCTGACGCCGATGTCCCCTGCCGCCTGCCGGGCGATACCCCGCCCGGCAATGATGTCCTGTTCCAGCCGTGCCAGGGTGGCGTGGGGCGGGGTGACCACCTCGATCATTTCCTGCTGGAACTCAGCGGCCAGGACGGGCCCGGCTCCGGCCTGCAGGGGGCGGACGTACAGGTTCAGGAGTGCTCCGGCCATCGGCACGGCTTCCCCGTTTGCGGGGTCCACCAGGAGCAGCTCCTCCTCGACGCCGAACGTTCGCCTGCCTGCGCCCGCGCCTCCATTGCCGTCATTGCCGTAGGTGTCCATCGCCGTCGTCCTCCTCCCGTTGCCTGCTCTTGGAGCGCCCAGGCCTGGATCCTGCTTTTCAGGACTAGTAAGTAAACTTATTTGTTTTAAGGTACGCCCAGGATTGCAGTTGGTACAGGGTCTGCACCAGGCATGCCCGTGTGGTTAGGGGATGCAAACCTTCGTGGCAGAGGGGTCCCTGCAGTGCTTTACTGCCAGCATGTCTGAAACTCTCAAGCTGAGCCGCAACGAACCGCACGACAGCAGCGTGGCATCCCGCCTGAACTGGCTGCGGGCCGGTGTCCTGGGCGCGAACGACGGCATCGTCTCCGTGGCGGCAACTGTGGTGGGCGTGGCCGGGGTGACCAACGACCTCGCGCCAATCCTGGTGGCAGGCACCGCGGCGGTGGTGGGCGGCGCCGTGTCCATGGCGTTGGGCGAATACGTTTCCGTGAGCAGCCAAAGCGACAGCCAGCGGGCACTGATCGAAAAGGAACGCCAGGAGCTCAGGGACGATCCCGACGGCGAACTGGCAGAGCTTGCGCACATCTACCAGGCAAAGGGACTCAGCGAAGCCACGGCCCGGACAGTTGCCGAAGAATTGACGGCAAAGGACGCACTGAAGGCACACCTGTCTGCCGAACTGAACATTGACGAAGAGGAAGTGGTCAGCCCCTGGCACGCAGCCTTCGCCTCCGCCATCGCGTTCACCGTCGGCGCCGTGCTGCCTATGCTGGCCATCATCTTCCCGCCCGAAGGGGCGCGCATCCCGGTCACGTTCGTCGCCGTCATCCTGGCGCTCGCGCTGACCGGCACCGTCAGCGCCAAAATCGGCGGCAGCTCCAAGCGCAAAGCCACCATCCGGCTGGTGGTTGGCGGGGCGCTTGCCATGGCCTTCACGTTCGCAGTGGGAAGCCTCCTGGGCACCACCGGCATCGCCTAGCCCTTCTCGAACCCAGCCACTTCCCACATTCCGCTGCCCGCTACTGATCAGGAGTTTCCCGTGCTGGAGATCGCCGGCCTTCCGGCCCATATTCTGTTGATCCACGGCGTGGTGGTCCTGGCTCCGCTGGCCGGGGTCTCGGCAGTGGTTTTCGCCCTGCTCCGGCGCACCAGGCGTTACCTGGCCTGGCCCATGGGAGTCCTGGCACTGCTGCTGGTTCCGCTGTCCGTCCTTACCGCCGAAGCGGGGGAACAGCTGGAAAAGGCCAGGGGCGCGTCACAACTGGTTGAGGAGCACGCCCACCAGGGGAGTTTCCTCCGCTACGTCACAGTGTTGTTCCTGGTGGCCGTGGGTGCCCAGATCACCGCAGCCTTCCCTACGCTCCTGACACGCCGACCCGCTTTCCACGGTCTCCGCGGGCTCCTGGAGTCCGGCTGGCTGCTCCCCGCCACCTCGGTGCTGGGCGTACTGGCGGGACTGTTCCTGGTGTACCAAAGCATCGTGACCGGCCATTCGGGAGCAGTGTCCGTTTGGGCCGGCAGCCGCTAGCGCAGCCACCCGAAAACCTCTTCCCATCAGCATCCGCCCCGGCGTAGGGTGGGGCACACAACTGCTGGTCCCGGGGCCAGCAGTGGGCTCATGCAGTTGGGCTTCTGGAGCATGCCGGAGGGACCACAGGTGGGTAGGAAACCATTCAAAAACCAAAGCATGCGGCGCCTGGCAGGACTGGGCGCTGGCCTTGGTGTGTTGCCGCTGCTGGCCTCCTGCTCCGCCGAAGTGTCCCGCGGCTTCCTGCCCGGGAACCGTGACACCACCAACAACACCGCGCTGATCACGGACCTGTGGGTCAACTCCTGGATCGCTGCACTGGTGGTGGGCATCATCACCTGGGGACTGATGATCTGGGTCATCGTTGCCTACCGGCGCCGGAAGAACACCGTAGGGTTCCCCGCGCAATTGAGCTATAACCTTCCGCTGGAAGTGTTCTACCTGGCCATCCCGCTGATCGTCATCGGCGTCCTGTTCGTCTTCACGGACCGGGAACAGCGGGCCATCGATGCACGCTACCCCAACCCGGACGTGGTGATCGACGTCTTCGGCAAGCAGTGGTCCTGGGATTTCAACTATGTCAAGGAACAGGTCCACGAGGACGCCGGACAGCAGGCCCACCTGACCGGCGACTGGGGCACCCCGGACCGGCTGCCCACCCTCTACCTGCCGGTGGGCAAGAAAGTGGAACTGCACCTGCAGTCGCGCGACGTGCAGCATTCCTTCTGGGTGGTGGATTTCCTGCAGAAACGCGACCTGTATCCGGGCCACGAACAGTACAACCCCTACATCAACATCACCCCCAACCGCGTGGGCGAATACATGGGCAAGTGCGCCGAACTCTGCGGCGAGTACCACTCCGAGATGCTCTTCAAGGTCCGGGTGGTCAGCCAGCAGGAGTATGACAGCCACATCGCGGACCTGAAGGCCAAGGGCAACACGGGCAACCTGGGCGCCGACTACAACAGGGCACCGATGTCGGCCCCGTCACCGCAGGCCCCGGACGCAGCACAGTAAAGGAGGGCACCGAACATGACCACCACAGGCCAAAGAATGGGCGGAACCGCAGCCACGGCCGCACCGGCAGTGGTCCGGCGCTCCAAAGGCACCATCATCGTCAACTGGATCACCTCCACCGACCACAAGACCATCGGGTACATGTACCTGATCTCGTCCTTCGTGTTCTTCTGCGCCGGGGGCGTGATGGCCCTGCTGATCCGTGCCGAATTGTTCGAGCCCGGCATGCAGATCCTGCAGACCAAGGAACAGTACAACCAGCTGTTCACCATGCACGGCACCATCATGCTGCTGATGTTCGCCACCCCGCTGTTTGCCGGGTTCGCCAACGTGATCATGCCGCTGCAGATCGGCGCCCCTGACGTGGCCTTCCCGCGCCTGAACGCGCTGGCCTTCTGGTTCTTCCTGTTCGGCTCCACCATCGCGGTGTCCGGCTTCATCACCCCGCAGGGCGCAGCGTCCTTCGGCTGGTTCGCCTATGCGCCGCTGTCGAACACGACGTTCACCCCGGGCATCGGCGGGGACCTGTGGGTCTTCGGCCTGGCACTGTCCGGCTTCGGCACCATCCTGGGCTCCGTCAACTTCATCACCACCATCATCTGCATGCGCGCCCCGGGGCTCACCATGTGGCGGATGCCCATCTTCACCTGGAACACCCTCGTCACCGCCATCCTGGTGCTCATGGCGTTCCCGCCGCTGGCCGCCGCCCTGTTCGCGCTTGGCGCGGACCGCAAGTTCGGGGCCCACATCTTCGACCCGGCCAACGGCGGCGCCATCCTCTGGCAGCACCTGTTCTGGTTCTTCGGCCACCCGGAGGTGTACATCATTGCGCTGCCGTTCTTCGGCATCGTGTCGGAGATCTTCCCGGTCTTCAGCCGCAAACCCCTGTTTGGCTACAAGGGCATCGTGTACGCCACCATCGCCATCGCAGCCCTGTCCGTGACGGTGTGGGCCCACCACATGTACGTCACCGGCGCGATCTTCCTGCCGTTCTTCGCCTTCATGACCATGCTCATCGCGGTGCCCACCGGCGTGAAGTTCTTCAACTGGATCGGCACCATGTGGGGCGGGTCGCTGACCTTCGAAACGCCGATGCTCTGGAGCATGGGGTTCCTGGCCACGTTCCTGTTCGGCGGCCTCACCGGGATTATCCTGGCCTCGCCGCCCATGGACTTCCACGTCTCGGACACCTACTTCGTAGTGGCGCACTTCCACTACGTGGTGTTCGGCACGGTGGTGTTCGCCATGTTCGCCGGGTTCTACTTCTGGTGGCCCAAGTTCACCGGCACCATGCTCAACGAGCGCCTGGGCAAGATCCACTTCTGGATGCTGTTCCTGGGCTTCCACGCCACGTTCCTCATCCAGCACTGGCTGGGTGTCCTGGGCATGCCCCGCCGGTACGCGGACTACATGCCGGAGGACAACTTCACCGGAATGAACCAGTTCTCCACCATCGGGTCGTATCTCCTGGGCGCGTCCCTCATCCCGTTCTTCTGGAACGTCTACATCACCTGGCGCGCCGGCAAGAAGGTCACCGTGGACGATCCCTGGGGCTTCGGCGCTTCGCTGGAGTGGGCCACCTCCTGCCCGCCGCCGCGGCACAACTTCACCTCGCTGCCCCGGATCCGTTCGGAACGTCCCGCCCTGGACCTGCACCACCCGGAGCTGAGCGTCCGGCTCCACCCGTCCGAAAACGCCCCCGGGGAGAGCCTCCTGGGTGCCGCGGACATCGGGGAGCACGACGTCCACGACCCCAACCCGAACACCTAGCGGACCATCAGAATTACGTCACGCCTTGTTTGCGTAATTGATGTGAACCTCATCACTTAAAGCGCTTTCCGGCTTGGAGCTTAGGTTTGCCTACCCTACAGTTTCCTGACATAGGCACCGTTTACCGGCGCCCATCAGGACTTAGGTTCAAGCAGACTTTTTCCCCACCGAAAGCAGCCTCAATGAAGATCCGCAACAGCGCGCTGGCCGGCATCGCACTCGCCGCCACCGCCGCTCTTGGCCTGACCGCCTGCGGCGGCGCCACCCCCGCCGGCAACGGCTCGTCTTCCGCTTCCGGCGGCGCCGCCGCGGGCGGGATTACGGTGTACAACGCCCAGCACGAGAGCCTCACCAAGGAATGGGTGGATGCCTTCACGGCCGAAACCGGCATCAAGGTGACCCTCCGGCAGGGCGATGACACGGAGATGTCCAACCAGATCATCCAGGAAGGCCAGGCGTCCCCCGCGGACGTGTTCCTCACCGAAAACTCCCCCGCCATGACCCAGGTGGAGAACGCCGGCCTGTTCGCCGACGTCAACAAGGACACCCTGGCCCAGGTCCCCTCCGAATTCACCCCCTCCACCGGGAAGTGGACGGGCATCGCCGCACGCTCCACCGTCCTGGTCTACAACAAGACCAAGCTCACCGAGGACCAGCTGCCCAAGTCCATGCTTGACCTGGCCAAGCCCGAATGGAAGGGCCGCTGGGCTGCGTCGCCCACCGGCGCGGACTTCCAGGCCATTGTCTCCGCACTGCTGGAACTGAAGGGCGAGTCCGCCACCGAGGACTGGCTCAAGGCCATGAAGGACAACTCCAAGGCGTACAAGGGCAACAGCACGGCCATGAAGGCAGTGAACGCCGGTGAAGTGGATGCCGCGCTGATCTACCACTACTACTACTACGGCGACCAGGCCAAGACCGGCGAGAACTCCAACAACGTCACGCCTTACTACTTCAAGAATGAGGACCCGGGCGCCTTCCTGTCCGTCTCCGGCGGCGGCGTGCTCAAGTCGTCCAAGAACGCTGCAGCCGCGCAGGCCTTCCTGAAGTTCATCACCGGCAAGAAGGGGCAGGAAGTCCTGAAGAACGGCACGTCCTTCGAGTACGCCATCGGCTCTGATGTGCCTGCCAACGACAAGCTGGTTCCCATCAAGGACCTGCAGGCCCCCAAGGTGGACGCTGCGAAACTCAACTCCCAGAAGGTCAGCGATCTGATGACCCAGGCAGGACTACTGTAATTCCGTGACCTCCGATCTATCGGCTCCCCCACGGCGGAGCACGACGACGGCGGGCCGGGGCACACGCCCCCGCCCGCCTTTCGGCGTTTCCGCGGTGTCCGTCGTGGCGGTGCTGATCGCCCTCTTCTCCCTCATCCCGCTGGGGTACGTGGCCTACATGACGGTGGCAACCGGGTGGGACACCGCCGTCGGCCTCATCCTGCGGCCCCGGGTGGGCGAACTGCTGCTGAACACCCTGCTCCTGATGGCTGCCACCATCCCGCTGTGCCTGCTGCTTGGCGTGGCAGGGGCATGGCTGGTGGAACGGACCAAACTGCGCGGCCACCGAATCTGGGCAGTCCTGCTGGCCGCGCCGCTGGCCGTCCCGGCGTTCGTGAACAGCTACGCCTGGGTGTCGGCCATCCCGTCGCTGGGCGGCCTGGGCTCGGGGATCCTGATTTCCACCCTCTCCTACTTCCCGCTGGTCTACATTCCGGCGGCAGCCACCCTGAGCCGGCTGGACCCGGCCATAGAGCAGTCGGCCGCCGCGCTGGGACTGGGCGCCTGGCGGGCCTTCTTCCGGGTGGTGCTCCCCCAGCTGCGGATCGCACTGACGGGCGGCGCGCTGCTGGTGGGGCTGCACCTGCTGGCCGAATACGGCGCCTTCGCGATGATCCGCTTCGACACCTTCACCACCGCGATCATGACCCAGTACCGGTCCACGTTCAACGGCGCCGCCGGGAACATGCTGGCCAGCGTGCTGGTGTTCTTCTGCCTGCTGCTGCTGGTGGCCGAAGTCCGCGGCCGCGGCACGGCACGCTACGCGAGGATCGGTTCAGGCGTGCAGGCCAAGGCCCTGCGGCTCCCCCTGCATGCCTACCACGTCCCCGCCCAGCTCTTCCTGCTGGCGCTGACCGCCCTGGCGTTCGGCCTCCCGCTGTTCTACGTGCTGAAGTGGATCCTGGCCGGCGGGGCCGAGGCCTGGACCGCCACCGAATTCCTCCCCGCACTCCTTGCCACGTTCTGGTACGGGCTCCTCGGCGCCGCAGCCACCATCGTGGTCGCCTTCCCCATGGCCTACCTCGCGGTCCGGAGGCCCGGCTGGTTCAGCAAGTCCCTGGAACTGTCCAACTATGTCACCAGCTCCATGCCCGGCATCGTGGTGGCCCTGGCCTTCGTCACAGTCAGCATCCGCTTGGTACCGGGGATCTACCAGACGGCGGGAGTGCTGGTGGCCGCATATGTTCTCCTGTTCCTTCCGCGGGCCCTGGTGAACCTCCGGGCCGGCCTGGCACAGGCGCCCAAGGAACTCGACGAGGCGGCACAGGCGCTGGGCAAGCCGCCGCTGCTGGCCTTCATCCGTGTCACCCTGCGGCTCACGGCTCCGGCCGCCGCGGGCGGGGCTGCCCTGGTGTTCCTGGCCATCGCCAACGAACTCACCGCCACGCTGCTCCTGTCCCCCAACGGCACCCGGACCCTGGCCACCGAGTTCTGGAGCAAGAGCAGCGAAATCGACTACGCCGGCGCCGCACCCTATGCCCTGCTGATGATCCTGCTTTCCGCACCCATGACCTATCTCCTCTTCCAACAGTCCAAGAAAGTAGCCGGACAGTGACAGCACCATCGACCCGCAGGCTGCCCGAGCCGCGGGTGGCACCCTCCGTGGCCGCAACCACCAACAGCCACCTGCAGATCACGGACGTCACCAAGAACTTCGGATCGCAGGCGGTCCTGAGGGGCGTCAACCTGTCCGTGGCCAAGGGCGGAACCACCGCCATCGTGGGACCGTCAGGCTCCGGCAAGACCACGCTCCTGCGCCTGATCGCCGGGTTTGAGCATCCGGACACCGGCAGCATCTCGCTGAACGGGACCCTGGTGGCGGGTGAGGGCGCTTGGCTGCCGGCGCACAAGCGCCAGATCGGCTACGTGGCGCAGGACGGTGCCCTGTTCCCGCACCTCACCGTTGGCCAGAACGTTGCCTTCGGCCTTGATGCGGCAAAGCTTGAAGGCGGCAGGCGGGCCGTGGCAGCACGCGTTGCCGAACTCCTGGAAATGGTGTCCCTGGATGCCGCCATGGCCAAGCGCCGGCCGCACCAGCTCTCCGGCGGCCAGCAGCAGCGGGTTGCCCTGGCCCGGGCGCTGGCCCGTGAACCGGAGCTGATGCTCCTGGACGAGCCCTTCTCCGCCCTGGATGCCGGGCTCCGCGTGGCCACCCGCCGCGCCGTGGCCAAGGTGCTGGCCGAGGCCGGCGTCACCACCATCCTGGTCACGCACGACCAGGCCGAGGCCCTCTCCTTCGCCGACCAAGTGGCCGTGATGCGCGGCGGCAAGCTGGCCCAGATCGGCAACCCCTTTGTGGTGTACACCCGCCCCGCAGACCGCGCCACCGCTGAATTCCTGGGCGACGCCGTCATCCTGGACGCCTGGCTGGAAGGGTCCCTGGCCACCTGTTCCCTGGGCGGCATCCCGGTGCGCAGGCCGCCGGCGCAGGGACGGGTGCAGCTGATGCTGCGGCCGGAACAGATCCGCATCGCCGAAGACGGCCCCATCCGCGGCGTGGTGGTGGACACCGACTACTTCGGGCCCGAAACCACGGTGCGGCTGAAGCTGAACGTGCCCCAGGAAGTGGCAGAGCACGCCGACCACCGCTACCCCGGCGGCGGCGAAGTGATCACCATCCGGCACTGGAACGCGTCGATCGCGCGGCCCGGCATGGAGCTGTGCCTGCGGGTTGTGGGCGAAGCCGTCGCGTTCCCGATCGAGGACTGAGCTCCGGCCTGCCGCGCTCAGCTGCGTATCAGAAGCTTGTCCGCCCATCCGAAGCTACAGGGCACAGATGGACGAACAAGCTTCTGATCGGTGCGCCCGCCCCTGCTGACACAGAAAAAACACCGGGCGGAAACACTCCGGCAACCTCGTCAGGGCAAGCTGTGCTTACGGGGATACAACAGCAGGAGGCAGCCCACATGGAGGCACAAGGAGTACGTACCGCCCAGCTCCGCATCGGGGACCAGATTGAGGCATGGCACCGCGGCAGGCTCTTCCACAAGGGACGGGTGACGGACGTCGTCCCGCACCTGGAACTCTTCTGGATCCTGGACGCCCGCACCGGCACCCGCAAGCTGCTGGACCCCGAGGCCCTGGAGATCCGCCACGTGGAAGCCCCCGCCGAAACGGGAACCCAGGTATCAGCCAAGACCCAGGCAAAACCACTCGCCCCCGCCTGAAGCCCGGCGAAGGGTCAGGTGCGTTCCTGGTAGACGTCCGGGACGCCGTCGTGGTCCGAATCCACCCTCTCAAGCTCTTCGGCGACCCGGTACTGCCGGTTCCGGGTCCGCAGCACAGCCGTGGCCAGCAGCGCGGCGATCAGTGACGCAGCCAGGATGCCCACCTTGGCGTGGTCGTCATGGAGGCTGCCATGGCCGAAGCTGAGCTCCGCCACCAGCAGGGACACGGTGAACCCGATCCCTGCGAGCAGCGCCACGCCAAACACATCGATCCATTTGAAGGAGCTGTCCAGGCTGGCCCTGGTGGCCTTGGTCAGGATCCACGTGGTGCCCATGATGCCCACCGGCTTGCCCAGGACCAGGCCCAGGATGATACCCAGCGCCACCGGGTCCGTCAGGGCCGAGCCCAGGCCCTCCCACCCGCCAACGGCCACGCCGGCGGAGAAGAACGCGAAGATGGGAACGGCCACGCCGGCGGAAATCGGACGAAACCGGTGCTCGAAGATCTCGGCCAGTCCGGGCCCTGCCTCCGGGCCGCCGGAGGCCCGGGACCGGATCACGGGAATGGCGAAGCCCAGGAGTACCCCGGCCACGGTGGCGTGGATTCCGGAGGCGTGCACCAGCGCCCAGGTCGCGGCACCCAGCGGCAGCAGGATCAGCCAGGCTGCAACTGCGTGGCGGCCGAAGAACCGGCGGTACTTCTGGGCCAGGAAGGTGTAGACGGCCAGCGGGATGAGGGCCAGGAGCAGCGGCGCGGCCTGGATGTCGCTGGAGTAGAAGAACGCGATGATGGTGATGGCAATCAGGTCATCCACCACGGCCAGCGTCAGCAGGAAGATCCGCAGGGCGCTGGGGAGGTGGGATCCGATGATGGCCAGGACCGCCACGGCAAAGGCAATGTCCGTTGCGGTGGGGATGGCCCAGCCGCGCAGCGTTTCCGGGCTGGCGAGGTTGACGACGGCGTAAATCACCGCCGGGACAGCCACGCCGCCCACGGCGGCCGCCACGGGCACGATGGACTTGCTGACTTGCCGCAGGTCGCCGGCAACGAATTCGCGTTTGAGTTCCAGGCCCACGAGGAAGAAGAAGATGGCCAGCAGCCCGTCCGCTGCCCAGGCCCCCAGGCTCAGGTCCAGGTGCCACGGCCCATAGCCCACCCTGAGATCCCGGAGGGCAAAGTAGCTGTCCGACGCCGGGGAGTTGGCCCAGATGAGGGCAATCACGGCAGCCAGGACCAGGAGGGCTCCACCCACGGTTTCCTTGCGGAGGATCTCCCCGATGCGCAGGGCTTCGGCGTAGCTGCCGCGGGCGAAGACGGTGGAGCCGAAAAACTTGTTCCTGCTGGGCGTGGGCGGGGTGGAGGTCATGAAGGCGTCCTTAAATCCGGGTTCGGCAAATCCATGCCGACCAGACTTCCCGGCGCACCTCCCCATATCCTACCGGGTACCGGCTACCCGGCGCGGCGGCCTCCAGTGCGGTCTGCCCGGCCGTTCATGCGTTCTGCCCGGCCGTTCAACTGGATGGCCCGCACGGCCCGGTCGAGGTAAGTTCGCGCCTCCGGGGAGTTGGCCAGCTGCACCAACTCCGCTGCCACCACCACCAGCTTGACGTTGCGGTGGCTGCTGGTGCTGACCAGCATCTGGAAGGCGTCGTCGGAGCCGAGCTTCAGCTGCCCCATGAGGATGCCCCTGGCCTGGTCGATCAACGTGCGGGTTGCGGTGGCACCCACCACGGCCTCGCGCGTCGCCTCTTCAGTTTCGCGCTGCAGCGTCCGGCTGAGGTCCACCGTCACGCCTTCGAACGCCGCCAGCGTTCCATCAGCGGCCAGGATCGCCTCGCCGGAGGTGAGCACACGCCTGGTCCGGCCGCGGGCATCGACGATCCGGTGGTACATGCAGAAGAACCCGCCGGTGGTCGATACCTGCGCCAGGATCTCCTCGCACCGCTCCCGGTCATCCGGGTGCTTGTGGGACAAGATCAGTTCCATGCTGGGGACAACATCGCCGCGCTGGTAGCCGTGCAGCCGGAACATCCCGTCCGACCAGTGGAAGGTTGGGCCTGCAGGCCCCATCTCCACCCTGAAGATGCCCGCATCGCTTTCACTGTCTCTGAGCGCACTCGAATACGTGTATAGGTTGCTGAGCTCCATCACAGGTCCACCCTCCCGCACACCGGCCAGCCCCCCCCCCTATGGGAGCGGGCTCTCGTCACTACTCCCAGTATGGTCGCCCCGCGCGCCGGAAGGTAGGGCGGGATGCCCTATGGATGCAGCGGACACATAGAGTAGGGACCCTTGCCACTTATACCCCTAGGGGGTATATTGGTGGTGTTGTCAGTGAAGTGGTATGTCCCGGCTGGTGCCCACACCGGCCTTCACAGCCGTTCAACCCCAGCGCCCCTTGATTCCCTCAACGGATTGGAACTGACATGAACACCGGGAACCGCCCCGAGCTCCCCCTCGCCTCCTCCGGCTGCAGCTGCTGCGCCCCTGCCGGCGCCGCGGAACCGGCCACCACCCTGCCCGCGCCTGAGGCACAAAAGCGCCCTGCCGCCGTCGGAAATTCCGATCGCTTGGCAGCGGCTTCCTCGAAGGAGGAATGATGCAGGACCATCACGACATGCAGCACCAGGGCGGCCCGCACGACCATCACCAGCCACCCAGCGGAACCCTGACCCAGCCGCCGGCGCACGGCGCCGGGCATGGACAACACGGCGGCCACAGCGACGACGACCATACCGTCCACACGCACGGCCAGCACGCCGGGCACAGCACAGCCATGTTCAAGGACCGGTTCTGGCTGACGCTGGTCCTGGCCGTTCCGGTGGTCTATTTCAGCCCCATGATGGGCGACCTTTTGGGCTACATGCCGCCCGAGTTCCCCGGTTCCGCCTGGATCCCGCCGGTCCTGGGCACCGTCATCTTCCTGTACGGCGGCCAGCCGTTCCTCAAAGGCGGCCTGCAGGAGCTCAAGGACCGCGCTCCGGGAATGATGCTGCTGATCGGCATGGCCATCACGGTGGCCTTTGCCGCTTCCTGGGTCACCAGCCTGCGCATCGGCGGCTTCGACCTGGACTTCTGGTGGGAGCTGGCGCTGCTGGTGGCCATCATGCTGCTGGGCCACTGGATCGAGATGCGTGCCCTCGGGTCGGCGCAGGGCGCCCTGGATGCCCTCGCGGCTCTGCTGCCGGACGAGGCCGAACGCATTACGGACAGCGGCACGGAAACCGTCCCCGTTTCCCACCTCAAGACCGGCGACCTGGTCCTGGTCCGCCCCGGCGCCCGCATGCCCGCGGACGGAACCGTGGTGGACGGGCAGGCTGAGTTCGACGAGTCCATGATCACGGGGGAATCCAAAACCGTGGCACGCGGCGCCGGCGACCCGGTGGTGGCCGGAACCGTGGCCACGGACAGCAGTGTCCGGGTGCGCGTCACCGCCGTGGGCGACCAGACCGCCCTGGCCGGGATCCAGCGGCTGGTGGAAGAGGCGCAGGCGTCGTCGTCGCGTGCCCAGGCACTGGCAGACCGCGCAGCGGCCTTCCTCTTCTACTTCGCCGCCGGCGCCGGTGTCCTGACCTTCATCGCCTGGACACTGCTGGGAAGCGTTCCAGACGCCGTCACCCGCACCGTCACCGTCCTGGTCATCGCCTGCCCGCACGCTCTGGGTCTGGCGATACCCCTGGTGATCGCCATTTCCACGGAGCAGGCGGCCCGGGCCGGGGTGCTGATCAAGAACCGGATGGCGCTTGAACGGATGCGCACCATCGACGTGGTCCTGTTCGACAAGACCGGCACGCTGACCACCGGTGAGCCGGAGCTGAAGGACGTTGCCGTGGCCGGCGGCGTCGAGGCGGACGCCGTGCTGGCCCTCGCCGCCGCCGTCGAGTCGGACAGCGAGCACCCCGTGGCGCGGGCCATCGTCCGCGCCGCCAGGGCCCGGAGCCTGCCACTGCCCCAAGCCACCGGTTTCACCTCGCTGCCGGGCCGGGGCGTCCGGGCCAGCGTGGACGGCCGCACCGTGCACGTGGGCGGGCCTGCGCTCCTGCGCGAGCTCGGCGTCGTCGAACCCGAGGCCCTGGCCTCAAGCACCCGGGCGTGGATGGACCGCGGAGCCGCCGTGCTCCACGTTGTCGACGGCGGCGCGGTCCTGGGTGCCGTGAGCATGGAGGACGCGGTGCGGCCGGAGTCGCGGCAGGCTGTGTCCGCCCTGCAGCGGAGGGGCGTCAAGGTGGCCATGGTCACCGGTGATGCGCACCAGGTGGCGCAGGCCGTGGCGGCGGACCTGGGCATTGACGAAGTGTTCGCCGAGGTCCTGCCCGCGGACAAGGACAAGAAGGTGGCCGAGCTGCAGGGCCGCGGGCTGAAGGTGGCCATGGTGGGCGACGGCGTCAACGACTCGCCGGCGCTGGCACGCGCGGAGGTGGGCATCGCCATTGGCGCCGGAACCGACGTCGCCATGGAATCGGCGGGCGTGGTGCTGGCGGGGAACGATCCGCGCGCAGTGCTGTCCATGGTGGACCTGTCCCGGGCCAGCTACCGCAAGATGTGGGAGAACCTGGTGTGGGCCACGGGCTACAACATCCTGTCCGTGCCGCTGGCCGCGGGCGTCCTGGCGTTCGCCGGGGTGGTTCTGTCCCCGGCTGCCGGGGCTGTGATGATGTCCGCGTCCACCATCGTGGTGGCCCTGAACGCCCAGCTGCTCCGGCGCCTGAAACTGAACCCGTCTGAGGTACGTTGAACAGCATGGACAGATCGGAAGGAGGGACAGCCATGACCACCCGCGCCGTGGCGTCCTTCCTCCGCGCAGCCTGGCTGCTGGCCGCCACCCTGGCCGTCATCGCCGGGCTGCTGGGCATGCACGTGCTGACCGCCGGGCATGCTTCGCACGGGCC
The DNA here is from genome assembly GCF_057747955.1 of Arthrobacter sp. SDR-2R. Lineage (NCBI taxonomy): Bacteria > Bacillati > Actinomycetota > Actinomycetes > Micrococcales > Micrococcaceae > Arthrobacter > Arthrobacter sp. SDR-2R. The sequence goes on along the minus strand of NZ_CM173231.1, from coordinate 1,401,204 downwards.
TGTTGCCCAGGGCATGGATACGCACAGCGCGGCCGCCCCCGCGGCACCGACTGGGGCCGCCGCCGTCGTGCATTCCGCGGTTGGGGACCATCCCGGCCACGCCGGCCACGCGGCCGGCCCGGCTTCCACCGACCCGCCGGCCCTGGCGCCGGGCACCTGCGGCAACTCCTGCCCGGGGGCGCAGGAGTCGGGGGCGCCCTGCGTGCCGTCGGTCCCCGGCGGCCCCGTGACGGTCCTCCCGCCGCAGGCAACCCTTGCCGTCCTTCCGTTGCTGCCGGCGGCCGGCAACCCAGGCTCTTCCTACGGGTACCTGCCGCCCAGCCCATCACCGTGCGACCTCTCCATCAGCCGGACGTAAACCGGACTGCGCCCTGTACCCCGGCCCAGTTCCACTACATCCCTGAAGGACCCATGAACACCACTATCAAAACCCTGTCCATTGCTGCTGCCCTGGCGGCTTCCCTCGGCCTGGCAGGATGCGCGGCCAATGCCGGCTCCGGCAACGGCATGCCCATGGACCACGGCAGCTCCAACCCCATGTCCAGCACGATGCCAAGCGCCGGCACCATGCCCAGCGCCAACGCCGACCATAACCAGGCGGACATCATGTTTGCCCAGATGATGATCCCGCACCACGCCCAGGCGGTGGAGATGAGCGGCATCATCCTGGCCAAGCCGGACATGCCCGCAGAGGTGACCGCGCTCGCCACCAAGATCAAGGCGGCGCAGGCACCGGAGATCGCGCAGATGACCGGCTGGCTCAGCGGGTGGAACGTGCCCACCATGATGAGCGACCACTCCGGACACGGCATGACCGGCATGGTGGACGACGACGGCATCGAGAAGCTGAAGTCTGCCACCGGTACCGAGGCCGCGCGGCTGCTCCTCGAGCAGATGATCGGCCACCATGAGGGCGCCATCGACATGGCCCAGCAGGAGATCAGCGCCGGCAAATTCCCGGACGCCGTGAAGCTGGGCCACGACATCGTGGACGCGCAGCAGGCGGAGATCACGCAGATGAAGCAGCTGCAGGCCACGTTGTAAGCGGCATTTCCGCCCGCCGGGAACTCCCGCGGCGCGGCGGCGGCGCCCGGCCCGGGAGCCCGCCGCCGCGCCGTTGCGTGTTAAGTTGAAAGGCACGGGTCCGGACCGGATCCGCCAGCAGCTGGGAAAAGAGACATCTCCTTGGACACTTCCGCACCAGTACGAATCCTCACCGTCTGCACCGGCAACATCTGCCGCTCGCCGGTGGCCGAACGGCTGCTGCAGGCTGGACTCGACCAGGTGGTGCCGGGCGGTTTCCAGGTGTCCAGCGCCGGAACCCGTGCCATGGTGGGCGAACCCATGCAGCCCATTTCCGCGGACATCGTGCGGACCTTTGGCGGTGATCCCGAAGGGTTCGCGGCACGGCAGCTCACGCCCGGGATCCTGCGGGGCGTTGACCTGGTGCTCACCATGACGTCCGGGCACCGCGGCGAGGTCCTGCAGCTTGATGCCTCCCTGCTCAAGCGGACGTTCACCATCCGCGAGTTCGCCCGGATGCTTGATGTCCTGGCCCAGCGGGCCTCCGGGACAGACGCCCAACGGGCCGCCGTCGAATCTTCCCCAGGTGCGCTTCCGGGCGGCGACGCGTCCGACGGCGACGCCCGGCTGGCTGCCAACGCCGCCTTGTGGCGCGGCTTGCCGGCACGGGCCGCCGGGGTGCGCCACCTTTCGCTCCCCGCCGACTCCGCAGACAACGACATCGTGGACCCGTACCGCCGCGCGCCGGAGGTGTACCGGGAGATGGAGGACCAGCTGGCCCCCGCCATTGTCTCCATCCTGCGCCATGCCCGCCTCAACGCCCCGGTCCCCGGGACCGCGCCCCAGTCGCCCTAGTGGAACAGCGTTACCGCAGCTCGACGCCGAACCGGATGGAACCTTCGCAGGTGACAGTTTGGATAACCTTGTAGCCAACCGGGGCCTGCCCGACGCACACTGAACCCACCAAACACAATGAGGTGGAGGCGTCATGAGCATCCCAGGCGGTTCTGATCCATCCGGGCCCGGTAACTCCGGGAACTCCGGTTCCCTGCCGCCGGGTTCCTCCGGTTCCCACCGGCCGGCCTGGCTGGCGGCTCTGGGCCGCCGCCGCTGGGTCGCCGCCCTGGTGGTGCTGGCACTTGTGGTGGCTGCCGGAGTCGCGGTCTTCAGCCTGAGCCGCTCCGGCCAGCAAGCACAGCCTGCAGCCACCCAAACCGAGTCGCCCAGCCCGACGCCGACGCCCACGCCCACCCCGACCCCCTCTGAAACTCCCCCGCCCGCTCCTGCTCCCCCACCGCCGCCTGCCCCGATCCCGGACCTGCCCGCCGCCCCGATGAACATCCTCGTCATCGGCAGCGACATCCGTGACACTCCCGCACGCGACGCCGCCGCCCACACTGCCGCCACCGGGGAACCCTCAGACCAGAGGGCGGACACCCTGATGGTGGTCCATGTCCCTGCCGACCGCCGGAACCTCTACCTCGTCTCCATCAACCGCGACAACTGGGTGGACATCCCCGGCTTCGGCAGCGCCAAGATCAATTCCGCGCTCCAGTATGGCGGGATCGACCTGCAAACCGCCACGGTGCAGCAGCTGCTGGGAATTACCATCGACCACACCCTGATGCTCGACTTCGGCGGGTTCAAGCTCCTGGTGGACGGCCTGGGCGGCATCGACGTCAATGTGCCGATGTCCTTCCAGTCCTCGATCGAAACCCAGCACGTCTTCACCCAGGGCATGAACCACCTGGACGGACAAGCCGCCCTGGAATTTTCCCGCGAGCGCTACGCATTCTCCGACGGCGACTTCCAACGGGTCCGCGACCAGCAGATCATGCTCCGCGCCATCCTGGCCCGCCTCACCGGGGGCGGTGCCCTGAACGACGTCAACGCCGTGCGGTCGCTGGTCGACTTTGCCTCCTGCTGCCTCACGGTGGACAAGGGATTCGATCCCGTCCAGGCAGCGATCCTGGCCTACAGCCTGCGCAACCTTGATGTGAACGCCATTGGCACCATGACGCTTCCGACGGCGGGCTCCGGATTCGTTGCCGGGCAATCCGTACTGTTTCCGGACTACGGAGGCATCGCGGCCGTGGGGGCGGCACTTCGGGAGGGCCGGATCGGCGACTTCGCGAGGCCTTAGGGCACGCCAGCGACACGCTTATTCACTGGCGACGCGCATATTCCCTGGCGCGGCGATATTTGGGGTGCGCCGATGACTTTGGGCGTCGCAGCGGAATTTGCGCGTCGCCACTGCGGCAATACGCTCCGGACGCGGCCGCCACGCCTTGTTCAGCAGCGGCTTACCCGGGGTTCACCGGCGGGACAGAGTCTGTGCGCCCGCCGGAGCGAACCTGAGGGCATGACTGAGAACTCCCGCGCCACCGTTTCACGCCGCACCGTCGTCAAGGGGTCGGTCCTGGCCGCCGCGCTCGCATCCGTCCCGGCCGCTGCCCAGGCAGGCACCACACCGTCAGGCGTTGCGCTGGTCCGCAACCGCCTGACCCTGCCCAGCGGCATCGCCACCGGCGACGTCACCTCCGATTCAGCCGTTCTGTGGTCCCGCGCGTCCGGCGCAGGCCGGATGACGGCAGTCCTGCGGGCCGTGGACGACGGCGGCCAGGTCCTGCGCGGGCGCGGCGCCTTTGAGCGGGTGCTCCGCGGGCCCCGGGCCACCCAGGCGTCCGATTTCACCGCCAAGATCCATGCGGGAAACCTGCCGTCCAACACCCGCTTCGCACTGGAAATCAGCTTCGAGGACGACGGCGGGGCGGCCGGCGAGACGGTCCGCGGCAGCTTCCGCACGGCGCCGGACGCCGGAACGATCAACGGCACGGGCCGCACCGGTGGCACCAGCAGCGGCGGCGACGTCCCGGCGTCGTCTGCGCAAAGCTTTGTGTGGACCGGCGACACCGCTGGCCAGGGGTGGGGCATCAACGAGGAGATCGGCGGGATGCGCGGCTACCTGGCCATGCACCAGACCCGCCCGGACTTCTTCATCCACTCCGGCGACACAATTTACGCCGACGGGCCCATCGCCGAAAGCGTGGTGGAAAAGGACGGCCAGGTGTGGCGGAACCTGGTGACAGAGGAGGTCTCCAAGGTGGCCGAAACGCTCACCGAGTTCCGCGGCCGGCACCGGTACAACTCCATGGACGCCAACATGCGGGCCATGTTCGCTGACGTCCCCGTGATCGCCCAGTGGGACGACCACGAGACCCACAACAACTGGTACCCCGGCCAGATCATCGATGACTCCCGATACACGGTGCGGGACGTCAACACCCTGGCTGCCCGCGGCCGGCAGGCATGGCAGGAAAACATGCCCATCGCGGACAGCTCGGCCGTCTGGCGCCCGGGAACGTTCGACGACGCCGGCCAGTACCAGCCCGCCCGGATCTACCGGAAAATCAGCCGCGGACCGCAGCTGGACGTCTTCTGCCTGGACATGCGCACCTTCAAATCGCCCAACACGGACGGCAAGGAGCCTTACGCCACCTCCATCCTGGGCCAGGAGCAGGTGGACTGGCTGATCCGCGAAGTTTCGAAGTCAAAGGCGACCTGGAAGGTGATCGCCGCGGACCTGCCGCTGGGCATCGTGGTGCCGGACGGCCCGGTCAACCAGGAGAGCCTGTCCAACCGCGACGCCGGCGCCCCGTTGGGCCGTGAGCTGGAAATTGCCGCGGTGTTGAGCGCCTTCAAGCGCAACGGCGTGAAGAACACGGTGTGGCTCACCGCCGATGTGCACTACTGCGCCGCCCACCACTACTCCCCCGAACGGGCAGCCTTCACCGGCTTCGATCCGTTCTGGGAGTTCGTGGCCGGGCCCATCGCCGCGGGATCATTCGGCCCCAACACGATGGACGGCACGTTCGGGCCCGAGGTGGTGTTCTCGAAGGCAGGGCGCTTTGCCGGGGAGTCCCCGCGCGGCGGCGAAAACCAGTTCTTCGGGCACGTCCAGTTGGATGCGGACAACAGCTTCACCGTGAGCCTTCGCAACGCCAACGGAGCCACGGTGTTCTCCAAGGTCCTGACGCCGGAGCCGTAGCTTCGGGTCCCCGCGGCACTGTTGCTGCGCCGACGGCGGCCGCGCACCCATGGTGCGCGGCCGCCGTCGGCCGTTATTTTCCGCCGCCCCCTGGGTACGCCGTTGGTAGTGTTCCTGCAATCGGCACGGCATTTCGGGCACGGCGAGGACGGGGTGGTTTCTTGAAGGGTGAATCAGCAAACGACGACGGCCTGACGGAGGCCGTCCAGCAGGCCGGGGCCGTGGAGCTGCTCCTGGTCCGGCACGGCGAGAGCGAGGGCAACGTGGCGGCCACCGAGGCCCGTGCGGCCGGAGTGGAGGTCATCGAGGTTCCGGCCCGTGATGCGGACGTGGACCTGTCGGCAACCGGGAGGGAACAGGCCAAGGCGCTGGGTATCGCCCTGGGCCGGACCGCCGGGGAGTTCCGCCCTGACGCCGTGGTGTCCTCCCCCTATGCCCGTGCCCGCCAGACCGCTGAAATTGCGGTGGAAACAGCCGGCTGGCCGCTGCAGGTGCGCACGGACGAGCGGCTCCGCGACCGCGAACTCGGCATCCTGGACCGGCTCACGCGGCTGGGCGTGGAGAGCCGCTACCCCGAGGAATCCGAACGCAGGGATTGGCTGGGAAAACTGTATTACCGGCCGCCGGGAGGGGAATCCTGGGCGGACGTGGCGCTGCGGCTGCGGTCCGTACTGGCAGAGCTGAACGGCCTGGGCACCGGCCAGCGGGTGATGCTGGTGTGCCACGACGCCGTGATCATGCTGTTCCGGTACGTGCTGGAGGGGCTGAGCGAGAAGGAACTGCTGGACCTGGCAGCCACGGAGGCCATCCTCAACGCCTCGGTGACCCGGTTCGTCCGCCCCTCCGGCGTTGGGCCGTGGACGCTGGAGAGCTTCAACGTGGCCGACCACCTGGCCGAGCAGGGCGTCACCGTCACCGAGCATGCCGGAGACACCAGTGTCCGGCCGCGGTGAATCCTCCGGCGCCACCCTGGTGACGCCGTCGCTCCTGCGGGACTGGCCGCTGCCGGCACCGGGCGCGGACAAGTATTCCCGTGGCTCAGTGCTGGTGGTGGGCGGTGCCCGGGCCACCCCCGGCGCCGCCCTGCTGGCCGGCACCGCAGCGCTGCGCGCGGGCGCCGGAAAGCTGACCCTGGCCGTTGCCGGGTCGGTGGCCGTCCAGCTGGGGGTGGCGCTGCCCGAGTGCGGTTCCATCGGCCTGCCGGAGACTGCCGGCGGCTCGGTCAAACCGGAACTGGACAGCATCCACTCCTACGTGGACCAGGCGGATGCCCTCCTGGTGGGGCCCGGCCTGGACGACCCCGACCTTGCCGGTGAACTGCTGGAGGCGTTGCTTAAGCGCGAGGCCGGCGGCGGCCACGGCGGTGGCGGCAACCCCGGTGGTGGCGCCGGCAGCAGGCAAGGCGCCGCCGTCGTCCTCGATGCCTACGCGCTGGCCGCGCTGGTACACCTGGAGGACCGGCTGGACCCGTGGCGCGGCCGCCTCATCCTCACACCGAATCCCACGGAGGCCGGCATCCTGCTGGGGCGGGACGCGGATGATCTCGAGAAGGACCTGGCCGAAATCTCCGAACGGTTCGACGCCGTAGTCAGCTGCCAGGGGCTGATCACCCAGCCGCCAGGGCTGAACCCCGACGAGCCGGACCTGTGGAAGATCACCACGGGGTACGGCGGACTGGGCACCTCCGGCAGCGGGGACGTGCTGGCCGGGGCCATTTCCGGGGTCCGTGCCCGGGGAACCAGCAGCGCGCAGGCAGCCTGTTGGGGTACCCACCTGCACGCAGCCGCGGCAGACAGGCTGGCCAGCAGGCTGGGCCCGTTGGGGTTCCTGGCCCGTGAACTTGCCGACGAACTGCCGGCGCTGATGCTGGAACTGGGCACCTGACCCTTGACGTGGACCGCCCGGACATGCGGACGGCCCCCGGCCAAAGCCGGGGGCCGCCGTGTCGGGAGGTCAGGGCCTACGCTGCCGTTGCGCTGTTTGGCGCTGTGGCGTGCACAGAATGGCGATTCGCCCCAAAAAGGCAGTCAACAGATATGGCCGCCTCCCGGTTCTTCAGGTCTAGGCAGCGATTTCCTGCTTTTCCCCCTTTGTTTCGATTTCGATCTTGCGCGGCTTGGCCTTTTCGGCGACCGGGATCCGCAGCGTCAGGACACCGGCGTCATAGCTGGCCTTCACATTCTCTGTGTCCAAGGTGTCGCCAAGAATCAGCTGGCGACTGAAGACGCCGCGCGGCCGCTCAGCGGCAATCAGCTCGGTATCCTTGCCAGCGGGATCGGGACGCTCCGCCCGCACCGTCAGGACGTTCCGTTCGACATCCAGGTCCACCGAGTCCGCCGTGACACCCGGCAAATCAAAGGCCACGACGAATTCCTGGTCCTCGCGCCATGCATCCATCGGCATCGCCGCCGGACGTGCAGTGGTTCCGAGGACTTGCTGGGTTAGCCTGTCCAGCTCGCGGAACGGATCGGTTCGCATCAACATGGCTTCCCTCCTCGTGAGAGTTGATCCAACATCCACGTCAGTCGATCTATATTCGCTGACATAGATTTTTTAGCACCGTGGAAGCAGGTCCGCAAGAGGTTTGGGTGCCGATTCCTGAAGAATTTTTCGGTCCTGCAGGCTTCGGATTTCGGCCTTTTACCCGGGCACACGGAAGGGGCCTCTTGCACAGCTCCTGCTGTGCAAGAGGCCCCTTCCGGACTAGGTCCTGTCTTCTCCGGTCAGTCCCTGGTGGGGTCCGGACGCAGCGGTGCGGGCCCTGGATCCGGGACGGGCAGCGGGCCTGGGGGCGCCGGCGCGGGGAACGGATTGGGAGACGGCGGGCCGGGCGGGCGCGGCTGGGTGGGATCCGGCGATGTGGGCTCCGGACCGGGTTCGGGCGGAAACGGCTCGGGTTCGTGCACTGGCGGGATGGTCATGGAACTTCCCCTCTCACGCTGGGCGGATGTGCCTTGAACTGAACAGAATACGCCTGCGGCCCGCCGGCAACTACCCTCCAGTCCGGCGCCGTTTAGTACAGCGCTGATTGGTCCGGGACGGCGCCGACCAGCCGCAGCCAGCCGCGCAGCTGGGCGGAGCCTGCCTCCCCACAGCGGAAACCGACGTATCCGTCCGGGCGGACCGCCACAACGCCCCGGCCCGGGTGGCTGTCGAGGCGGTGGACATGGAGCAGGGGACCGGGTCCCGTCCGTGACCGCAAGGTGGGGCTACCGCCAAAGGCACCAGGGCCGGCGTCGCGTTCCAGCAAAAGGTGGACGCCGGGCACGGCGGTCAGTTCGTGTAGGCGGGCCGCCCGCCCGCCGACCGTCACGGGCGCATCCGGCAGCCGCTCGCCGGGCCTCGGCCACCCGGCGGCGCGCGGCGTGCCGTCCCGGGAGATGGCACTGTTCCGGTAGCGAACGAATGGCTGGGACAACAGCCTGATGCCCTGGGAGGTGAGCCACTGCCGGCGGAGCAGCACCGGCAGGACCGGAGCGAAGACGGGCAGGAGGCTCCGGGCCAGGCGGGCCACCGGGTGCGGCGAGGCTTCGCCGAAGAAGATGACGTGCGTCAGCGCCAGCACGCGCCGGGCCGCGAGCCGCCGCTCGTGCCCATAGGTTGCCAGCAGTTCCGGGAGCGGCCCGCCTGCCGTCGAGGCGAAACCGAGCTTCCACCCGAGGTTGAGCGCGTCCAGGATGCCGTTGTTCATGCCCTGCCCGCCCGCAGGCGAGTGGGCGTGCGCGGCGTCGCCGGCGAGGAAGAGCGGAGTGTTTCCGAACGTACTGGCCAGGCGGTGTTGAAGCGGGACTTGGGCCGACCAGCGCACGTCCCGGACCGCAGCACCCAGTCCCGACTCCCCCATCAGGCGGGCCACTTCATCCGGCGGAACGGGCGGACCCAGCTGGCCGAAGCCGGCTGTGGATTGCGGCAGCGCCTGCCGGGTGGCCAGCATCCGCCAGGTGGCGCCCTCGCCCAGCGCGAAGAGGAAGGCCAGTCCCCCGGTCCCGACGGCCACGTGCAGCAGGCCAGGGTCCAGGGCGCCATCAAGCTCCAGGTCCGCCAGGACCGCCTCCACCCGGTACGGGGCACCCCGCCACTGCGCGCCGGTGAAGCCGCGGACCGTGCTGGACTGCCCGTCGCATCCGGCAAGGAACCGGGAAGCGTGGCCGCCGGCTCCGCCCCCGGCGTCGCGAAGCTCCGCAAGCACCAGGCCAGGCCCCGGGCCACCGCCGGTATCCAGGGTGCCCTCCGGTCCCAGTCCGCAGAACTCCACGCCCCAGTCCACCGGCACGCCCCTGGCCTGCAGTGCCTGCCAGAGCACGTCCTCGACGTCGGCCTGCCGGACCAGGGTCAGGTGCGGAAAGGCGGTATCCGGGAGGTCCGCGTGGCCCAACCGGGCTTCGACCACGCGCCGGCCGAAGTGGATGCGTGCCAGGGGCGTGGTGTCGGCCCGGTCCAGCAACGCGTCGGTCACGCCCAGCGGGCGAAGGCCCTCCAGTGCCCGTGCATGCAGCATCATCGCCCGGGACGGCCGGACACGGTGTTCGCGCCGGTCCACCACCCGGACCGTGGCTCCGTGGGCGTGCGCCTGGAGGGCCGTGGTGAGCCCGGCGGGACCCGCGCCTACCACCAGAAGGTCGGTGTCCGCCGTCGTGCGTTGCCTGACTGCCATACCCGCCCGGCCGTCATGCCTGGCCGAGAAGCCGCCACCAGGCGTGGTCCTGGGTGGCTGCTGCTTCCTGCATCCGGGCGGGGTTTGCGAGCACCTCGTCGCGGCGCAGCCCGGGAACCACTTTGTAGCTGATGGACCCGGGGACGCTGACCAGTTCCAGGACCCGCCAGAGGGCCGCCGCGTAGCTTCGCGCCCGCTCGGCACCGTCCCATTCGTACAGGCCGCGGTAGGCACCGAAGGTGTCGTGGGCGCACCACAGCTTGGAAACAAAGCCCGGGAACCCGACGAAGAGCGGGGTGTTCAGCAGGCTTTCCGCCTCGAAAAGGCGGTGCATCCGGCCCCGGACCAGGCGCAGCGTGAAGGCCACCACCAGGATGCAGGGCTCACCGGGCTGCCGGTCGACGGCGGTCTCCCGGTAGACCCGCGAGGTGCTGCCGTCAGCGAAGCGCAGCACCCGGCCCACGTTTTCCTTGGGAAGATGCACCTGCCTGCGGACCAGCATCACGCACGACGTTCCCATGCAGCGGGTCACCGCCAGCCATGCTTTGGCGCGGGGAGCCGGTCCGGATTCGGGGGTCATGGTTTCTCCTTTTCCCTGCGGGACCCTTTCAGGGTGCCGGGAACCGCGGGCAGGATCCCAGAGTCTTTCGCCCCATTCGGGGCGTCCCTTCTCCCCCGGTAGCGAACGGCCTGCCGACTTGTCCGGGCTGGTCTATATATTGAATCCATGACCTCCACCTCCCTGCAGGATTCCACCGGCACTGCCACCCCGGCGCCCCCGGTTGCCAAGAAGATCCCCACCGAACGCACCCACCACGGGGAGACGTTCGTGGACAACTACGAGTGGCTGCGGGACAAGGAATCGCCGGAGGTCGTGGAGCACCTGCGGGCCGAAAACGCGTACCAGGAAGCCGTCACCGCGCACCAGGAGCCGCTCCGCGAGGCCATCTTCCAGGAGATCAAGGGCCGCACCCAGGAAACAGACCTCTCCGTTCCACACCGCAAGGACGGCTGGTGGTACTTCAGCCGCTCCGCGGAGGGCAAGGAATACGGCATCCACTGCCGGGTCAAGGCGCAGGACACCGGAGACAAAGTGGCGGACTGGACTCCGCCCGCCGTGGAACCCGGCCTGCAGATCCCCGGCGAGGAAATCCTGGTGGACGGCAACGTGGAAGCCGAAGGCAAGCCGTTCTTCTCCATAGGCGGCACCGCCGTCACGGTTGACGGCACCCTCTATGCCTACGCAGTGGACAACTCCGGAGACGAACGCTTCACCCTCCGGATCAAGGACCTCCGCACCGGTGAACTGCTGCCGGATTCCATCGAAAACATCTTCTACGGCGTGGCGTTCTCCCCGGACGGCACCCGCATCTTCTACACAGTGGTGGACGAGTCCTGGCGCCCGTATCAGGTGAAGGCGCACGTCCTGGGCACACCCGTGGCCGACGACGTTGTGGTGTACCAGGAGGACGACCCCGCCATGTGGCTGGGCTTCGAGCTCTCGGCGGACCGGCGCTACCTGGTGCTGGGCATTGGATGCTCGGAGTACAGCGAAACCCGGCTGCTCCGTTTCGACGACCCCACCGGGACCGTCAGCACGGTGATCTCGCGGGATGAACACATCCTGTATGAGGCCGAGCCCTTCCTGCTCGACGGCCCCGACGGGAAAACCGAGAAAATCCTGCTCACGCACAACCACGGCGCCATCAACTCCATGGTCTCCCTGGCTGACGCGGAAGAACTCCACAAGCCGCTGGCAGAACAGACCTGGCAGACCGTCGTGGAACATTCCGGCGACGTCCGCGTCAACGGCGCCGGTGTCACCGCCACGCACCTGGTCGTGTCCATCCGCAAGGACACCATCGAGCGCGTCCAGGTGATGGGGCTGGCCGGGCTGGGCACGCCTGCGCAGCAGGCGCCGGTGGAGCCGGCGTTCGACGAGGAGCTGTACACGGCGGGGGTGGGCGGTTCGGACTACGAGGCACCCGTGATCCGGCTGGGCTACACGTCCTACTTCACGCCGTCCCGGATTTACGACTTCGTCCTGCCCACCCCGGAGCAGCCCACCGGCGAACTGCTGCTCCGCAAGGAGAGCCCCGTGCTGGGTGGCTATGACGGAAGCGATTACGTGGCCACCCGGGAATGGGCCACCGCAGGTGACGGCACGCGCATCCCGCTGTCGGTCCTGCGGCACAAGGCCGTCAAACAGGATTCGACGGCGGCCGGCCTGGTGTACGGGTACGGCTCCTACGAGATGAGCATGGACCCCGGCTTCGGAGTAGCACGGCTGTCCCTGCTGGACCGCGGTGTGGTGTTCGTGATCGCCCACATCCGCGGCGGCGGCGAGCTGGGCCGGCACTGGTACGAGGACGGCAAGAAGCTCACCAAGAAGAACACCTTCACCGACTTCGTGGACGCCACCGACTGGCTGGCGGACTCGGGTTGGGTGGATCCCTCCCGCATCGCCGCCCTGGGCGGTTCGGCCGGCGGACTCCTGATGGGTGCCGTGGCCAACATGGCACCGGAGAAGTACGCCGCCATCGTGGCGCAGGTGCCGTTCGTGGACCCGCTCACCAGCATCCTGGATCCGGACCTGCCGTTGTCCGCGCTGGAGTGGGAGGAATGGGGCAATCCCATCACGGACCCGCTGGCCTACGCCTACATGAAGTCCTACTCCCCCTACGAAAACGTGCGGGCGGTGGCCTACCCCAAGATCGCCGCGGTGACGTCCTTCAACGACACCCGGGTCCTGTACGTGGAGCCGGCCAAGTGGGTGCAGGAACTGCGGAACAAGACCACGGGGTCCGAACCTATCGTGATGAAGATCGAGATGGACGGTGGCCACGGCGGCGCGTCCGGACGGTACGTGCAGTGGCGCGAGAGGGCCTGGGACTACGCCTTCATCGCCGATTCCCTGGGCGCAACAGAACTGCTGCCCGGAGCCGGCCTGAAGCAGGACTGAAACGTACGACGGCGGGCGCGTCCCGCCGTCGTACGCTTTCCTTCGCCCTCGGGGCAGCAGGCAGGGCTCAGGTTTGCGGGTGCTCCACCAGCCATTCGGCGAGTGTTTCAAGGTTGGCGCGGACGGTCCGTCCCTGGGCGCGCTCCACGAGAGGATCTGCGATCTTGCCGAAGATGCCGCCCAGGCCGGACTCGGCATCGATCCGCTGGGTGACGCGGGTGCCGCCATCAGCCGGTTCCAATGTGAACGTCACCGTGAAGTTCAACTTTCCTTCAACGGAGCGGGACACCATCCGCCTGGGCGGATCGAACTCCACCACTTCGACGGTCCAGTCGAACCGCCGTCCCATCACTTTGCTTGTTCCCCTCCCCCGGGTTCCCTCCGCGACCGGACCGGTCCCCACCTGCTCAGAGGTGGTGACCGAGGAATCGTAGACGGCGATGTTGTCGAACTTCGACAGGAAATCGAAGACTTCCTGCGGCGGCCGGGCGATGACAACGGATTCTTCTACAACTGGCATCGGATCCTCCTGGACCGACACCTGGTGCCGACGCGGTTCGGTTGGCAGGTAGGCGCAGCGCCAGCTTGGACCGGCTCCGCTTCCCTGTCAATGCGCCCATAAGCTAACCATGCTTACTATTGGGGGGCACTTGTTTTCCGCAGGGATCCCAGAGGAGCAGGCATGTCATTGAGCAAGGGAACGCACGTGGAGTGGAACACTTCGCAGGGCAAGACGCACGGCAAAATCGTCGAAAAAAAGACCAGCGACTTTGAACTCGACGGCAACACGCACCGCGCCAGTGAGGACGAACCTCAGTATGTGGTGGAGTCGGACAAGATGGGTGCGCGGGCGGCGCACAAGGCATCCGCGCTGACCGAGAAGAAGTAGCGCCGTGGCTGCCCAGCACGAGGTAGTCATCATCGGCGGCGGAAACGCCGGCATCTCCCTGGCGGCCCGGCTGCAGCGGTACGGGGTCAAGGACGTGGCTGTGATCGAGCCCAAGGACCATCACCTCTACCAGCCGCTCTTTTCGCATATCGCAGGAGGCCGCGCCCAGGCGCAGGAAGCCATCCGCTCGCAGGAATCCGTGACGCCCCAGGGCGTGACGTGGATCCATGACGCCGCCGCGGGCATTGACGCCGCCGCCAACACGGTCACCCTGGCGTCCGGTTCCACCGTGGCCTACGGGCAGCTGGTGGTGTGCCCCGGGCTGCAGTACGACTGGGACGCGGTACCGGGCCTGGCCGAGGCCGTGCACTCGCCCTCCGGCGCCTCCCACTACGAGTTCGAACTGGCGTCCAAGGCCTGGACGCTGCTCCGCAGCATGACGTCCGGCACCGCCGTTTTCACCATGCCGGCGGGCCCCATCAAGTGCGGCGGCGCTGCCCAGAAACCCATGTACCTGGCCTGCGACTACTGGCGGGAACAGGGCCTCCTGGACCGGATCCGCGTGGTGATGGTCCAGCCTTACCCCACCGTGTTCGGGGTTCCGGAGGTGGACCGCGAACTGGACCGCAAGATTGCGGAGTACGGCATCGAACTGCGGACCAACAGCGAATTGGTTGGCGTGGATGCTGCAGGCCAGACAGCCACCATCCGGGATCTTGCCGCCGGTACCGTGGAGGACCTGCACTACGACGTCCTCAACGCCGTCCCGCCGCAGTCGGCCCCGGACTGGCTCAAGGCCACGGACCTGCCGGCCGCCGGTGACACGGGCGGCTTCGTGGAGGTGGACCGGCAGACCCTTCGGCACCTCCGCTACCCCAATGTGTGGTCCCTGGGCGATGCCGCAGGCACCACTAACTCCAAATCCGGCGGGGCGCTGCGCAAGCAGACCAAAGTGGTGGCCAAGAACCTGGTGGCAGCCCGGAAAGGCAAGCGGCTGCCGGCGAAGTACAACGGCTACTCGGTGTGCCCGTTCACGGTGTCACGGGACACGGTGGTGTTCGCCGAGTTCGATGACCGTTACCGCCCCATGCCCACCCTTCCGCGGGTGCCCACCTGGAACGAAAGCAAGTTGTCATGGGTTGTGGACCGGGACCTGTTCCCGAAGATCTACTGGAACCTGATCCTCAAGGGCCGGGCCTAAAGCTCACCGCCGGAACCGATGCGCCATTCATCGGCCAGGATGGCATAGATGAGCTCGGTGGCCCACTGGCCCTTGTAATGCCACTTGTCGATGTGCCGCGCCTCCAGCCGCATGCCCAGCCGGCCGCACACTGACGCCGACGCCACATTGAGTTCATCCAGCCGGGCTTCAATCCGGTGCATGCCCAGTTCCCCGAAGCCCAGCTGGAGCATGGCCCGGGCGGCCTCCGTGCCGTAACCCTTGCCGCGTGCTCCGGGCGCCAGTGTCCACCCGACTTCGCCCTGGCCGAGTCCCGGCAGCCATTTGAGCACCACCTCCCCCTGCAGCCCGGGCTCATTCGCTGCCTCGATGGCGAGGGCCACCCAGTCGCCCTCCTTCTCGAAGGCAAAGTTGGCGTACCGGCCCACCCGCTCCATCGACTGGGTGTAGCTCTTGGCCGGGCCGGGCAGGAACCGGGCGGTCTCCGGCAACGAGTGGTAGGCGTGGAAGGCCTCAAGGTCACCGCCGTCAAAACGGCGGAGTACCAGCCGTTCGGTGCGGATCGGCAGGGAAATGTCAGGCATGGATCGAGGCTACGCCAAAGGTCCGGTGAAGAACGACGGCGGCCGGCACCTTCGCGGGGCGGGTCTGCTCTTGCTCCGGCGAACCTCCGGGGAGTACGGTTCGCCTACGGCCTGCTGGCGCCCGTGTTGTGGATGTCCCATCCCTTGGAAAGTAGTTTCGATGGAGAAGCCGGCGAAGCTTTGGGCAGCCGCTCTGGCGGTCGGCATGCTGCTGGCCACCGTGTCGTGCACCTATAACGACTCCACTGAGGATCCCACCCAGCCGGCGACCACGGCAGCCCGCACTGCCAAAGTGCTCCGCATCGCGACGCAGGACGATGCGAACGTACCCACCCGCGGCCAGATCGAAGAATTTGTCCGGCAGGTTGAGGACCGTTCCCACGGGAGCCTGGTCATTGAACCGGTCCTCAAGGCCGCAGGTGATGGGGCCGGAGCCTGGGACCAGGCCGTGGCCCACCGGGTGATGAGCGGGGACCTGGAGATGGCTGTGGTGCCGGCCCGGGCCTGGGACACCGAGGGGATACTGTCTTTCCGTGCCCTCTCCGCTCCCTTCCTGGTGACATCCAGCGCCATGACCAGGGAAGTGGTGAAACCGGAGTATGGGCAAGGGATGCTGGCCGGCCTCAAGGATGTGGGCGTCACAGGGCTGGCGCTGCTTCCCGAGGGCCAGCGGATACTGTTCTCCTTCGCCTCGCCCATCCTCAGGTTGGCGGACATCCAGGGGATGGTGATCAGGGCACCCCTATCCGGAACGAACTACGCAGTCCTTGAGGCGCTTGGCGCGTTGCCTCGGGACCTGGCTGACCGGGAATTCGGTGACGGAGTTGAGGCCGGAACGGTAGGCGGCGCGGAATCATCAATGGCCTACGCCTCCAATTTGCCGGGCGCGAAGACCAGGACAGGGCGCGCCATCGCCACCGGAAACCTTGTAGTGCACTCAAAGATCAGCACCCTGGTGATAAACGACAAAGCCAGGACCGCCCTCAGTGCGGAAGAACAGCGAATTCTCCAGGAGGCGGCGGACTCAACCAGGGATTGGGCCTCCTCACTCCTCTCACCGCTCGCGGACGAGGCGCGTCGGTACTGCGAGGGCGGCGGCAAAGTGGTTATGGCAACAGACCAGGACCTCACCGCCTTCCGGGATGCGGCGGCCCCGGTTTACGCCGTCCTCGAACAGGACGCGGAAACCAGGAGACTCATTGCGCGGCTCCGTGACCTGGCTGCAAGAACCCCGGCCGAGCCCGCGGTGGAACCCTGCGACTTCGACACTTACTGAGGCCTGCTGCTCCCCGGTCGTACCCTGCCGTCAGGGAAAATCAGGGAGCAGCTGAACCGACGACGGCGGCTGTTGCCTCTGCGATGGCGCGTTCCTCATCCGTGGGGACCACCAGGACGGGAATCGCGGACGAGGGCGTGGAAATGACGCGCGGTTCCTTGGACCGCTGGGAGTTCAGGCCGCCGTCGAGCTCGATGCCCAGGGCGCACAGCCGGTCCGCCACCTGCGCCCGGAACTGGGAGGAGTTCTCGCCGATCCCCGCGGTGAACACCAGAGCCTTGGCCCCACCGACGGCCACATGGTAGCCGCCGATGTATTTGGCCAGCCGGTAGGATGCCACCGCGAGCGCCATCGTGGCTTTTTCGTTCCCGGACTCAGAGGCTTCCACTACCGAGCGCATGTCGTTGTTGCCGGCCAGGCCCTTCAGCCCCGATTCCCGGTTGAGCATGGTATCGATGTCCTCGGGCGTCCAGCCGGCGCGGCCAAGGAACACCAGGATGGAAGGGTCAAGGTCGCCGGAGCGGGTGCCCATGACCAGGCCCTCCAGCGGGGTGAAGCCCATGGAGGTGTCCACCGACTTCCCGCCGCGGATGGCGGTCACGGAGGCACCGTTGCCCAGGTGCGCGATGACGCCGTCGAACTCCTCAGCGGGAAGGTCCAGCAGGGCGGCCGACCGGCGCGCCACGTACTCATGGGAGGTCCCGTGGAAGCCGTAGCGGCGGATGCCGTGGTTGGTGTACAGCTCGTCCGGGACGGCGTAGCGCCACGCGTGCTCGGGCAGGGTGCGGTGGAAGGCGGTGTCGAACACGGCCACCTGCGGCATTTTGGGCCACTTTTTGGTGATGGCTCGGATGCCCAGCACGTTGGCGGGGTTGTGCAGCGGCGCCAGCGGGTTGAGGCGTTCGATGGCGCGGGTGATCTCGTTGTCCACCAGGACGGGTTCGGCGAACCGCTCGCCGCCGTGGACCACCCGGTGCCCCACCGCACCGAGCTCAAGGCCGCCCAGTTCCCGGTGGATGGCCGCGTCCACCTGCTCCAGCGCCTCCGCGTGGTCCCGCGGGCCCTCGATCTCGCCGTCCCCGCCGCCGCCGTTGCCCATGCCGATCCTCTCGATCAGCCCCTCGGTGAGGACCGTTCCGGCGGCCACGTCACGGACCTGGTACTTCAGGGAGGACGAACCGGAGTTGATGACGAGCACGAGCATGCGGGGCCTCCTCAGCCTGGCGTCTGCAGTTCAACCCCCACTATAGGTTGAGCCGCTATCGGTCGGTGAGCAGCAGCGTGTTGCCGTCCGGGTCCTGCGCCGTGAAGAAGAGGCATACCTCCGGAGACCCTTCGATGGCACCGACCGGAACACCGCTTTCCGCCAGCACGGCATGCGTTCCAGTCAGGTCGTCCACCATGAAATTGCAGGTTGCCCACGCCAGCCCGGGGGCGGCCTTGATGCCGCTGTCCGGGCCCATCAGCGTGACGGACGCGGTTCCCGCAGCGGTGAGGACTGCTGAGAAGGTGTTCGCCTCCGCGACGCTGAGTCCAAGAAACCGGCGGTACCAGTCGGCGGCGGCGCGTGGGTTGCGGACAGGGATGAAGGCAGTGGTGATGGCTGTACCGGGCATGCCAGCGATGCTAGCCGAGGGGAACATCGGGTCGGGCCCTTCCTTGCGGATCAGGCCCCGCTGTGCCTATGGTCGGCGGACAAGGCTGGACCACGCCGAGAGGACAATTCCATGACGAACGAGCCCAATTCGATCGACGAGAACGACCCCACCAACACGGGATCCAGCAGCACCGCCCCGCTTAACGCCGGAACGGGATCCGGCGGCAAGGGTGATCCCACGGGAGTGGAGGGCGCCAATCCGGCCCTGGACGACACCGGCAACCTCAAGGCCGCAGAGACCGGGGAAGCGCCGGAGGCGCCCGAGAACCGGGAGGACCTGGACCTCACCCCGCAGGGCCTCTCCGACGAGCCTGCCAAGGAAGAGGATCAGGAGAGCCTGGCCAAGCCGGACAACAGCTAAGCACCGCAGGCACCAAAGCACCCCATGAACAACGTACGACGCCGGCACTCACCAAAGTGCCGGCGTCGTACGTTGTTGCACCACAGCTAGGCCCGCGCCTCCTGCTGCTGCGCGGCCAGGTATGAGAACAGCCGGCGCAGGCCGAATGACCACTCCGGCAGTTCCTCACAGGGCCCCACCCGGTTGATCAGGGCACCCAGGTGCCGGCTGCGGATGGTCACCCGGTCACCGTGTTTGTGGGTGAAGCCCTGTCCGGGCACGTCGCGGTCCTGTGTGGGCGCAAACAGGGTCCCCGTGAACAGTGCGAATCCGTCCGGGTACTGATGGTGCTTCCCGTGCGTCGCCGCCACGAGCTCCTCGAAGGGCCTGCTGATCCGGGACACGCTGTTCCGGCCCTCCAGCAGGTAGCCGTCCGGGCCTTCGACGCGCAGCAGGATCTCCTCGCCGCGCAGCGTATCCAGGGTGAATTGGCCGTCGAACAGCCGGATCAGCGGTCCCAGCGCGCTGGAGGCGTTGTTGTCCTTGGCCTTGCCCAGCAGCAGCGCGCTCCTGCCCTCAACATCACGCAGGTTCACGTCGTTGCCGAGCGTCGCACCCACCACTGTGCCGCCGGAGGTGGCGATCAGGACCAGCTCCGGCTCCGGGTTGTTCCAGGACGAGAAGGCCGGGATGCCGATGCCCGCGCCCAGGCCTACCGAGGAGAGGACCGGGGCCTTGGTGAAGACTTCCGGGTCCGGACCGATCCCCACTTCCAGGTACTGCGACCACAGGCCTTCGGAGATCAGGACGCGTTTGGCTTCGGCGGCTTCCGGCGATCCCGGCCGCAGGGCGGAAATGCTTCCACCCAGGGCGCGGCCCACCAGTTCCCGGACCCCGGCCGCGCGTCCAGCGTCGCCGGCGCAGCGCTCCTCGATGACGCGCTCGATCATGCTGTCCACGAACGTGACGCCGCAGGCCTTGATGACCTGGAGGTCCACGGGGGCCAGCAACCGGGTCCGGGTGCTGTCACCCTCCAGGGACGCCTTGACGACGCCGGCCGTGTCCCAACGCGGTTCCGCCAGGCCGGGATCTGCCAGGGCTGAGCGGACGGCGGCAGCGGGATCGGGCAGCTCCAGGAGATCCGCGACCGTTCCGGCCAGGCGGTGCAGGTCAAAGACGCTGCCCCCGCTGACGGCCACAACGCGTGGTCCCCCGCTCTCCACATCCCAGACCCGCCCGATCAGCAGGGCCTGGTCCGCGTCCTCGGGGAGTATGGCGTGGACGTCTTCCGGGCCTGTGGCGTTCATTGCTTGTCCTCCTGGGTGGCCACAACCCCGGCTGCGGCGGCGGATGGGCGCTGCCAGACGCCATCCACCCTTTGCGGAACCTGCCAGGGATTGCTGTCCTGCAGGGGTTCGGGCAGCCGGTCCGCGGGAAAGTCCTGGTATGCCACCGGCCGCAGGAACCGGCGGACCGCCGCCGTGCCCACCGACGTGGTGGCCGAGGTGGTGGCGGGGTATGGCCCGCCGTGGTGCTGGGCGTAGCTGACGGTAACTCCCGTGGGCCAGCCGTTCCACAGGACCCGGCCGCTGATGTCCGCCAGCCGGGCAGCGAGCGCGGCGACGTCGTCGTCCGCTTCCGCCTGGAGCGTTGTGGTCAGCTGCCCTTCCAGCAGCCCGGCCAGGTCCGGCAACCCGGATTCGTCGTCGTACGCGACCACCAGGCTGGCCGGCCCGAACATCTCCTGGCGGAGCAGCTCCGGATTCTTCCGGACCTCGTCGGCAGTGGTGAGCAGGACGGTGGGGGCCGGCTCCTCGGCAAAGTCGCCTTCCACCAGGACGTCCACGCCGTCGGTGTCCCGGAGCCGGCTGACGGCATCGCTGTACCCGTCGTGCAGGCGGGGGCTGAGCAGCCGGGCGGGCGTGAAACCTGCCAGGGCCTGCGCCAGTTCGCGGCGAACGTCATCGGCCTGCCCCGCGGGGACGAACAGCAGCCCGGGCTTGGTGCAGAACTGGCCCATGCCCAGGGTGAACGAGGCAGCATAGCCGGCGAGGATGTCCGCCCGCCGCGCGGCCCAGGCCCTGCCCGTGACGAAGACGGCGTTGATGCCGCCCAGTTCACCGAAGAACGGAATGGGCTCCGGGCGGGCAGCGATGCGGTCGAGCAGGGCGCGGCCGCCCGCGGTGGAGCCGGTGAAACCGATGGCTTTCACCTGGGGGTGGTCCACCAGCGCCTCGCCTGCCTGCCGCCCGGTCACCATGGAGAACAGGCCCGACGGCGCACCTGCACCTTCCAGCGCATCGATCACGGTCCGCGCGGTCCGGGCCGCAAGCCCGGCGTGGGCGTCGTGGGCTTTGTGGACGACTGCGCAGCCGGCCGCCAGGGCCGACGCGCTGTCCCCGCCCATCACGCTGAACGCAAAGGGGAAGTTGGAGGCGCCGAAGACGCCCACGCCGCCGAGCGGGACGTTGTAGCGCCGAAGGTCCGGGCGCGGGCCCATGGGCCAGTTGGAGTCGGCGTGGTCGATGGTGGCGTCGAAGTGCTCCCCTAGGCGGATTTCCGCCGCGAAGAGCCGCAGCTGGAACACGGTGCGCTTCAGTTCCCCTTCCAGCCTGGCCGTCCCGAGGTGTGTTTCGGCCACGGCGGTCTGCACAAGTCCCGCAGCGTCCTGCTCCAGGCCGGCGGCAATGGCTTCAAGCCAGCCGGCGCGCCGGTGCGGGTCCGCCAAACGGGCCTGTTCGAAGGCACGGTGGGCGGCGCCGACGGCGGCGTCGAGCTCCCCTGCGGTGGTGGGTCCGGCGAGGACGGCCGTTGCGTGGGGAGCCGCGGTCATCGGCCGGCTCCTGCCGCCGCGGCCAGGGATCCGCCGGTGACGGCGGCCCGGTTGCCCACTTCCTGCCAGCCTGCGCCGTTGGGGAATTCCCAGCGGGCGCGGGAGGCGGTGAGCATCTCGGCGCCCGTGCCGGGCAGTGCCGGGGCGGCATAGCGGCCGTCGATGATCCGGACGGGTTCGGCAAAGTGCTCGTGCAGGTGGTCCACGAATTCGATCATGCGGTTTTCCTGGCTGCGGCCCACCACGGCGTAGTCGAAGAAGGAGAAGTGCTGGACCAGCTCGCACAGGCCCACTCCCCCGGCGTGCGGGCAGACGGGGACCCCGAACTTGGCTGCCAGCAGCAGGATGGCGATGTTCTCGTTGACGCCGGCCACACGGGTGGAGTCCAGCTGCAGGACGTCGATGGCGCCGGCCTGGAGGAGCTGCTTGAAGACGATCCGGCTCGCCACGGCCTCTCCGGTGGCCACCCGTACGGGGGTGACACCCTTGCGGATGTCGGCGTGGCCCAGGATGTCATCCGTGCTGGTGGGCTCTTCGATCCAGTAGGGGTTGAATTCGGCCAGCTGGTTGACCCACTCGATGGCCTCGGAGACTTCCCAGCGCTGGTTGGCGTCAATGGCGATGGGCAGGGCGCCCACCGCCTCACGGGCCAGGGCCATGCGCCTGCGGTCATCGTTGATGTCGCCGCCCACCTTGAGCTTGATCATGGAGAAGCCTTCCGCGGCCGCCTCCTTGCTCAGCCGGACCAGTTTCTCGTCGCTGTAGCCCAGCCAGCCCGGGGAGGTGGTGTAGGCGGGGAACCCGTTGTTCCGGAGCGACTCGATGCGCTGGGCTTTGCCTTCCTGGCCGGCGCGGAGGATCTCCAGGGCTTCCTCGGGGCTGAGGGCGTCGCGGATGTGGGTGAAGTCCACCACGCTGACCAGTTCCTCCGGTGTCATTTCGGCAAGGAGGAGCCACAACGGCTTGTTTTCGCGGCGGGCACGGATGTCCCACAAAGCGCTGACCAGGGCGCCGCAGGCCATCTGGGTCACGCCCTTCTCGGGTCCCAGCCAGCGGAGCTGGGAGTCGTGGACCAGGAGCCTGGACGCGCCGCCCAGGTCATAAATCAGCTCGTCGATGTCGCGGCCCACCAGGAGGCGTGCGTAGGCGTCAATCGCGGACGTGAGGATTTCATTGCCGCGGCCGCAACTGAAGATGAAGCCGTGGCCCTCATCGCCCGCGTCGGTGCGGATGACAACGTAGGCGGCGGAGTAGTCAGGGTCGACGTTGACCGCATCGGAACCGTCAAGTTCGAGGGATGTGGGGAAACGAACGTCCTGGGTCTTGATGGACGTGATGGAAGGCATGGAACTCAACTTTCGGTTTACGACTGCTGGGAGGGGAAAGATTCGATTCCTATACGAATTTCTAAAATCATATAGGACATGTGATCCAGGTCAAGACCTGCCCGGCAGGCATTCGCTTGCCCGGGCACACAAAAGCCCCGGCCTGCGGGGCCGGGGCTGCGCCGCACTGGGCTAGCCGGTGATGATCCGCCTGCGCGGCGGGCCGCTGTCCTCCAGGGGGGCAAGTTCACCTTCGAAGGCCTGGGCAAACCTGTCGAAGGAGTTGCGGATATGGGTGGTCATGGCCGCCTCGGCCCGCTCCGGATCGCAGGCTTCGATCGCCTCACGCACGGCCGTATGCTCAGCCACCGTGATGGCGCCGTCCACATCTGCCGGGTAGAGCCGGAAGGTGTGCAGGTGGCAGTGCGTCTGGGCAAAGGCGTGCCGGACCACAGGATTTCCGGAGGCGGCCAGGATGGTGTCATGAAAGCGGGTGTCGTGCGCCACCAGATCCTGCCTCAGGTCCTTGCTGCGCTTCATGGTGCCCCGGAAGCCCGCCAGCTCCTTTTCCAGCGCGGCGGCCGGATTGGCAAGGCGGTCCACCGCCGCCGCCCGCGCCGCCCAGGGCTCCACCAGGAGCCTGAACTCGAACAGCGAGCGCAGTTCCGGCAGGCCCAGGAGCGGGGTGGTGCTGTAGCCGCGGCCGGGGTTGTACACCACCAGGTTGTCGCCCTCGAGCCGCTGGAGCACCTCACGGACCGGGGTCTGCGAGACGCCAAGGCTGCGGGCCACGGCATCAATGTTGATGCGGGTGCCCGGCGCAATCCCGCCGTCCAGGATGGAGGCGCGCATGGCCGTGTAGACGTCGGGAACGGCTGCTTTGCCGCGCGGACCTTCGGATGGTTGACGTGGGGGCACGCAATTACCTCTTGAACTGGAGTGGACCGGGTTGAACCGGGGCACCCGGTTGCACGGGCGCCGGTTGGAGTGAAGCTGCTGGGGGAATCATAAGCCACCCGCCGCCGGCAGCTTCTCCGCAGGCTTTCCAAAAGCAACACTTGATCTGGATCACAAAATCTATATGATTAACCCGATTCCTATATGATTTTGGCGCAGATATCTTCCGCGTCTCCCCCTCCCGCCCGCGCGCACCGCACCCGAAGCCATGTATATGTCGAAGGAGACCGCATGACTACGCTCGGAAGTAAAACAACCCTTGGCACTCCAGCCCGGCAGCCCCGCCTGATGACCCGCAAACGCTGGGTGATCATCTGGCTTGCCTTCATAGGCCTCAGCATCAACTACCTGGACCGTTCCAGCCTCAGCGTCGCACTGCCCTTCATGGGCAAGGACTTTGAACTCAGCGCCACCCAACAGGGCCTGATCTTTGCCGCCTTCTTTTGGGCCTACGACTTCTTCCAGCTCGCAGCGGGCTGGTACGTGGACAAGGTAGGCCCGCGCCGCTCGTTCTCACTGGCCGCCGTGTGGTGGTCCGTCTTCACCATGGTCACCGCCGCCGCATCCAGTTTCTGGTCCCTCTTCGCGGCGCGCTTCCTCCTCGGCGTGGGTGAAAGCCCGGCGCCCAGCACAGCCGCCAAGGTGGTGGCCACCTGGTTCCCGGTCCGCGAACGCGCCTTCGCCACCAGCATCTGGGACTCCGGCTCGCGCGTCGGGGCCGTCATCGCCCTGCCGATCGTCACCCTGATCGTCGCCTTCACCTCCTGGCACGCGGTGTTCATCATCATCGGTGTCCTTGGAATCATCTGGGCCGCCGTGTGGTGGAAGTACTACCGCGGCCCGGAGGAGCACGCCGGCGCCAACGCCGCCGAAGTCAGCTACATCCAGGACGGCGGCGCCCGCGGCGCGGCAAGCGACGACGAAAGCGCGGCCAAACTCCCCTGGCGTTCGCTCTTCAAGTACCGCCCCATCCTGAGCATGATGTTCGGCTTCTTCTGCCTGAACAGCGCCATCTATTTCTTCATCACGTTCTTCCCCAGCTACCTGGTCAAGGAACGCGGCTTCGACCTCCTCAAGCTCGGCTTCTTCGGCGCCATCCCCGGCATCTGCGCCGTCCTGTTCGGCTGGCTGGGTGGCTACCTGGCCGACCGTGCCGTGCGCGCCGGGTCCCCGGTCAGCAAGGTCCGCAAAACGGCCATCGCCGGCGGCCTGGCAGGCGGCTCCGTCATCATGTTTGCCGCACTGGTCCCGGAAGCCTGGATGGCCCTTGCCCTCCTGTCCGTCGCCTACTCCAGCCTCACCGTGGCGGCAACCGGAATCTGGTCCCTGCCGGCGGACGTTGCCCCAAGTTCACGGCACGTCGGCTCCATCGGCGGCCTGCAGAACTTCGCCTCCAACCTGGCCGGCATCTTCACGCCGATCCTGATCGGCGTGCTGGTGGACCAGACCGGATCCTTCGTGGCGCCGCTGGCCGTCATCGGCGCGATCTCCCTCATTGGCGCAGCCAACTACCTGTTCGTCATTGGCAAGATCGAGCCGCTGAAGGTCAAGGCAGCCGCCTAGGCCTTCCCAGCCGCCAGGCAAAAGTACGACGCCGGCACTTACCAAAGTGCCGGCGTCGTACGTTTTCTGCGTGGTGCCCTAGGAGGCCGGTGCCTCTGCGGAGACCTGCGCCTGTTCCTGCACCTGGGCTTTCGCAGCACTTTGCGCCTGGATGGCGGTGATGGCCACGGTGTTCACGATGTCTTCCACCGTGCAGCCGCGGGAGAGGTCGTTGACCGGCTTCCGCAGCCCCTGCAGGACGGGGCCCACGGCAACGGCACCCGAGCTCTGCTGCACCGCCTTGTACGTGTTGTTGCCGGTGTTCAGGTCCGGGAAGATGAACACCGTGGCCTGCCCCGCCACCGAGGAGCCGGGCATCTTGGACGCGGCAATGGAGGCATCCACGGCGGCGTCGTACTGGATGGGGCCCTCCACGGCGAGGTCCGGGCGGCGCCGGCGGACCAGCTCGGTGGCCTGCCGCACCTCGTCCACCGCCTCACCCGACCCTGAGCCTCCGGTGGAGTAGGAGAGCATGGCAACCCGCGGCTCCACGCCGAACTGGGCGGCGGTCTCGGCCGAGGCCAGGGCAATGTCCGCCAGCTGCTCCACGTTGGGGTCCGGGTTCACCGCGCAGTCGCCGTAGACCAGCACGCGGTCCGGCATGAGCATCAGGAACACCGAGGACACGATCTTCACGCCCGGCCGGGTCTTCACGAACTCCAGGGCCGGGCGGATGGTGTGCGCCGTGGTGTGCGCCGCGCCGGAGACCATCCCGTCCACCACGCCCAGCTGGACCATCATGGTGCCGAAGTAGCTCACGTCCTGCATGATCTCCAGCGCCTTGGGCAGGTCCACGCCCTTGTGCGCCCGCAGTTCGGCGTACTTCTCCGCGAACGTGAGCCGAAGCTCGGAGGTGGCAGGGTCAGTGACGTTGATCCCGGTGAGGTCGATGCCGTTCGCGGCGGCCAGTTCCCGGACGGCAGATTCGGGGCCCAGCAGCGTCAGGTCGCAGACGTCACGGCGGTGCAGGATTTCGGCTGCGCGCAGGATCCTGACATCGGTTCCCTCCGGCAGGACCACGTGGCGGCGCTGCGACCGGGCCCGCTCGATGAGGTCGTGCAGGAACCGCAGCGGGGTCATCCGCTCGGGCCTGGGCAGGTGGAGGCGTTCCACCAGTTCGGCTTCATCCACCCGCCGGGACCAGAGCCCCAGGGCGGAGGCCACCTTGCGCCGGTGCCCGGACCAGATCTCGCTGCGGACCTCGGAGACCCGGCGGGCGGTCTGGTAGGTGTCATCTCCGGTGGCGAACACCGGGAACGGTGCCTGCGCCAGGAGCGGGTAGATGTTGGCATCCGGGGCCAGGCCGCCGGTGAGGATGAGCGCCGACGCCACAGGGAACTCGGGTGAGAAGGAGGATGCCAGGCAGGCCACCATCACGTCCGCCCGGTCCCCCGGCACGATCACCAGGGCGCCTTCATCCAGCACGTTCAGGAAGTTGCCCACATTCATGGCAGCCACCTTGATGTCCCTGACGTCGCGTTCCATGTCCGGCGTGCCGGCGATCTGCCGCACGCCCAGCGCCATGGCCACCTCCCCGGTGGTGGGCCGGGCGATCTCCTCCAGTTCCGGCAGGATGTACACGGGCCGGCCGGAGGCACCGGGCTTCAGGGCTGCCGCAATGGCATCCAGGTCATCGGCGTTTGCCCGGTTGACCATGATGGCCAGGAGCGAGCACTTTTCCGCGGCAAGTTCCTTGCGCGCCACTTCGACGGCGGCAGCGGTCTCCGGAACGGTCCGCCCCTTGGCGCCCACAACAGCCACCACGGGCGTGGCCAGGTTGTTGGCAAGCCGGGCATTGAGGTCGAACTCGACGGCGGAGTCCTGGCCCACCAGGTCTGTGCCTTCGACGATCACCACGTCGCAGAGGCGGGCGATGTCGGCGAAGATCTCCACGCACCTGGCGTCGATCTCGGCCCGGTTTCCCTCCGCGAGCAGCGTGCGGACCTCCCCGTAGGTCAGGCCGCCGCGGCACCGGTCATCGTCCAGGGCGAACCGGGACTTCATCAGCGCCACCATGGGGTCCTCGGCTGCCGAGGGGCCGTGGACCACGGGCTTGAAGAAGCCGATCCGGTCCGCGTGCCGGTGCAGGGTGTCCGCCAGGCCCAGGGCTACCAGGGACTTGCCCGAGCCGGGGGTGGTTGCGCTGACGTAGATGCCTTTGGCCATGGTCCGCCCTTTGCTGTTCTTGCTGGTGCAGGTCCTCCCATCCTTGCACTTCAAGCCCCGTGGCGCGCGCCGCCGTCGGGCATTCCACCCCGGATGCCCTCCCGGCCAACGCACGCTGCCCTTGACACCGGACCCCCTCATGGGATTACCTAATGAACATTCGGTAAATAAAGCTGGAGGCAATGACGCATGGCTGAAGCAACACTTTCCGGGGCCACCCACCCCATCCTGGAAAACGACTACGCCTCCGAATGGATGGGAATCCAGGTCCTCGCCCTCAGCGACGGCCATGCGACCATCCGGATGACCCTCCGGCAGGAAATGCTCAACGGTTTCGGGATGGCCCACGGCGGAATGATCTTCGCGTTCGGGGACACCGCCTTCGCCCTCGCGTGCAACCCCATCCACCCTGCACCCGGCGAGGAAGGCACCATCACCGTGGCCTCCGGCGTCGACATCAACTTCCTCAAGCCCGCCTTCCGCGGCCAGGTGTTGACCGCCGTCGCAGACCGCCGCTCCAGTGCCGGGCGAAGCGGACTGTACGACATCCAGATCTTCGCGGCCGACGCCGCCGCGCCGGCTTCCGAAACCCAACCCAGTTCCCCGGGCGAGCTCATCGCCGAGTTCCGCGGACGCAGCCGCACCATTCCCAAGAAGTAGGAAACCATGACCCTGCATGCCCCCGAAACCCCCGCCGCTGCCGGCATCGACCCCGGCCTGGACCGCGAGGAAACCATCTCCCGCGATGAGCTCGAGGCCCTCCAGCTCAGCCGCCTGCAGCACACGGTGGCCTACGCCTACGAGCGCGTGCCGCTGTACAAGCGCAAGTTCGACGACGCCGGCATCCACCCCAACGACCTGCGTGAACTGAGCGACCTGGGCAACTTCCCGTTCACCACCAAGGACGACCTGCGCGAGGAGTACCCGTTCGGCATGTTCGCGGTACCGCAGCACGAAGTGGCCCGCGTCCACGCGAGCTCGGGCACCACGGGCCGCCCCACCGTGGTGGGCTACACCAAGCAGGACCTGGCAGACTGGGCGAAGCTCGTGGCCCGCAGCTTCCGCGCCTCCGGCATCCGCCCGGGCATGAAGGTCCACAACGCCTACGGCTACGGCCTGTTCACCGGCGGCCTGGGCGCCCACGCCGGGGCCGAAGCCCTGGGCTGCACCGTCATCCCCATCTCCGGCGGCCAGACCGAACGCCAGATCCAGCTGATCCAGGACTTCAAGCCGGACGCCATCCTGGCCACGCCCACGTACCTGCTCACCATCGCCGACGCCATGGCCCACATGGGCATCGATCCCGCCTCCACATCGCTGAAGTATGCGGTGCTGGGCGCCGAGCCGTGGACCGAGGAGATGCGGCATGAACTTGAGGTCACCATGAACCTCAAGGCATGCGACATCTACGGGCTGTCCGAGGTCATGGGCCCGGGCGTGGCCGGCGAGGCCGTGGAGACCCAGGACGGCAGCCACATCTGGGAGGACCACTTCCGCCCCGAAATCATCGACCCCTTCAACCCGGTGGCGGGCAAGGAGAACGTCCTGCGCGACGGCGAACACGGCGAGCTGGTGTTCACGTCCCTCACCAAGGAAGCGCTGCCCATCATCCGCTACCGGACCAAGGACCTCACCCGCCTGCTGCCCGGCACGGCCCGCCCAGCGCACCGCCGGATGGGCCGCATCACCGGCCGCAGCGACGACATGATCATCCTGCGCGGCGTGAACCTCTTCCCGTCCCAGATCGAGGAAATCGCCCTGCGGATCCCTGAGCTCAGCCCGCACTTCCAGCTCGAACTCACCCGCCCCGAAGGCCAGCGGATGGACCAGCTGACCGTGCGCATCGAGCGCCGCGACGCGGTGAGCATTGAACAGGGCACGACGGCGGCACGCACCTTGAAGGAGCAGATCAAGATCCACGTGGGTTCTTCGTGCACGGTGGACGTGGTGGAGCCGGGGTCGCTGGAGCGGTCCAACGGCAAGCTGCGCCGGATCTACGACCTGCGCCCAAAGGGCTAGGAGTCAGTTCTCCACGGTCGGCCGGGGCCGCTTAGACGGCCGCCGGGTCCAGCGCTGCTGGACCCGGCGGCCAGGCTCCGGCCGATTACCGAACGTTCATGAGAAAATGGCGGGTATGTCTTCCACAGATGCTCCTGCAAAGCGCGGCCGGCCCGGGTATGACCAGCAGTCGGTGCTGCTGATTGCCGTCGACGTATTCAACCGCCACGGGTACGATGCCACCTCCATGGGCATCCTGGCCGAGAACCTGGGCATCTCCAAGTCTGCGATCTACCACCACGTACCGTCCAAGGGCGACCTCCTCAAGCTTGCCCTGGACCACGCCCTGGGAGGCCTCGAGGCCATCCTGGAGCAGCCCCAGGCTACCTCCGGGGCAGCAGACGCGCGGCTGGAGTTTGTGCTGCGGCAGACCGTGGCGGTGCTGGTGGACCGCCTGCCCTTCGTCACGCTGCTCCTGCGCCTCCGCGGGAATACGGACATCGAACGGGATGCGCTGGAACGCCGGCGCACCTTCGACCACAAGGTGGCGGCCCTGATCTCCGCCGCGCGCGACGAAGGCTCGCTCCGCCAGGACATCGACCCGCGGACCGTCTCACGGCTCCTGTTCGGCATGATCAACTCCATCGTCGAGTGGTACAAGCCCGGCGGCTCCCTGTCCCCGCAGCGGCTGGCTGACGACGTCATCACCATGGCGTTCGACGGCCTGCATGCTGACGCATAGGCAGCAGCCGGGCCGGCCCAGACATCAATAATAAGTGTGCTTGGTATTTTCCTGCTCCCCGGCTACGGTGGTAGAAAACCAGCATCCGCAGGGAGGTACCGATGGGCCAGGCCACAGATCCACGGCGTTCGCGGCGCCCCCGGACAGTGCTTGCCGGCGGCGCCCTGGCGGCCGCCTTGGCACTCAGCGGCTGCACCGGTACGCCAAGCCCCCCGGCCCCCAGCGGCACCTCCCCAAGCCAGGCGTCGCCGTCGGCCTCCGCCAACTCCACGCCCGCTCCCTCCACCTCCGGTTCGGCCGGGACGGACGGCGGCAACTCCGGGACAGCGGCCGGAAACCTGCCGCAACTCGTGGAAAACCTGTCGCCGTCGGTTGTCACCATCTTCACGGAGGGCGGCCTGGGCAGCGGGGTGGTGTACTCGCCCGACGGCCTAATCCTGACCAACGAGCACGTGATCCGCGGCGCCACCAAGGTTGAGGTGGGGTTCGCGGACGGTCAGCGGGTGGAAGGAACAGTGAAAGCCAGCGACGCGGTGACGGACCTTGCGCTGGTGCAGGCCAAACGCACCGGCCTGCCGAAGCCCACCTATCAAAGCAACCTGCCCAAGGTGGGCGAAGGCGCCCTGGTCCTGGGCTCACCCCTCGGCTTTGAAAACACGGCCACCGCCGGCATCATCTCCGGACTCCACCGCTCCATCCCGGGCTCCGCGTCCAACAGCCTCTCCCTGGTGGACCTCATCCAGACGGACGCGCCCATCAGCCCCGGCAACTCCGGCGGCGCCGTGATCAACATGCGCGGCGAGGTGATCGGGATCAGCGAGGCCTACATCCCGCCGTCAGCCGGCGCGGTGTCACTGGGCTTCGCGATTCCCGCCGCCACCGCCGTGGACGTCGCCGAAGAACTGCTGGCCAACGGCACCGCAAAACACGCCTACCTGGGGCTGACGCCCGGCGAGCTGACGGCCCAGATTGCGGACCAGCTGGGAATCCAGGAAGGGGCCGGCGTCGTGGTGCTCGCTGCCGACGGTGACGGTCCTGCCGGGCGCGCGGGGATCCGGCCGGGCGACGTCCTGCAGTCCATGGAGGGCGTGGAGCTGACCACCCCGGAGAAGCTCCTGGCGGAGCTGCGCAAGCGCAACCCAGGGGACACCGTAGGCTTCAAGGTCAAGCGCGGCGATCAAAGTTTGGATATCAAGGTGGACCTGAGCGACCGGCCTGCCAGCACAACCACCCGATAGGAAGGAAAAGAATATGAGCCACCCCAAGGAAGAGCCCGACGCAGGATTCATCATCCCGGACCCCTCAAAAATGCGCGAGGACGTTCCCGGCGACGCCGGCGACGAGGCCAACGTGATCCGCTTCAGCGAGGAGCAGGCCCTGATCGAGGAACAGTCGCACGGCGTCCGCCCGGACACCTACAGCATTCCCTCCGGCGGCCCCACCATGGACGAGGCCCGCGGCAACATGGACCTCTCCGACCGCAGCGAGGACGGCCACGGCACCGGCCGCGAGGATGACAGCAGCGACGACAGCCTGCACGGCGGCGCCGAAAGCTGACGCCGGCGAACCAAGACAAGCAGCAGGGGTGCCCCGATCCGACCGGGACACCTCTGCTGCTTCAGTTTGGGCTTGCCTGCAGCTGCCGCGCCTGGACCTGGTACTCGCCTAGACCTGGTACTCGAGGGCGCTGCCGAGGTTCTGGTGGACGCACAGGATGTTGTGCTCCGTGTCCATGAACCAGGCGCACTTCTCCGAGTCCGTGGTGCAGATGTGGTTCTCCGTCCGCAGCGTAGGCAGGTCATAGTCCTGGAACACCACACCCTTGGCTTCCATGTCCCTGACAGTTGCCTCGATGTCCGGGACCTCAAAGCTCAGCGCAGTGTGATCGGAGTGCTTGCCGTCCGCGACCGGCATCAGCTGCAGCAGGGGGCCGCCGTCGGTGCCGAGTAATTCGCTTCCGTCGTCCGCCTTGCCGCGGTGCGGGAGCCCGAGCTTTTCTGTGTAGAAACTGCGGGCGCGGGCTGCATCATCGACGGGCAGGATGGTTGTGGCTGTGCTCAGTTTAAGGTTCATGTGGGCCACCTCCTACGGGAAGAATCTTACGCCCGGGATGCCGGAAAAGACCCTCCCCCAAACGCCCCACCACCTCCCGCACCAAAACCCAAAACGCCCCACCACCCCCTGACGGAAGGTGATGGGGCGTTGGGGAAAAACCCGCAGCAGGTGATGGGGCGTTGGAGGTTACTTCTCCACGAGGGTGAGGACGTCGTAAGTGGCCACGATCTCGTCGTTCTGGTTGGTGAGCACGGCGTCCCAGGCCACCTCGCCGTATTCGTCCGTTTCACGGGGAGTGATCTTCTTGGCGGTCAGGGTCACCCGGATCGAATCACCTGCGGCCACGGGGGTGGTGAAGCGGCAGTTTTCCAGCCCGTAGTTGGCCAGGACCGGGCCCGGGGCGGGCTCGACGAACAGTCCGGCTCCCCAGGCGAGGAGCAGGTAGCCGTGGGCCACGATGCCCGGGAAGAACGGGTTGGCTTCGGCGGCTTCCCGGTTGGTGTGCGCGTAGAACGTGTCGCCCGTGGAGTTGGCGAAAGCAGTGATGTCCTCGAGGGTGACCTGCCGCAGGTCCGAGCGGACGGCATCACCGATCCGCAGCGTCTCCAGGGACTTCCGGAACGGGTGCGTCCCCTCGGTTTCCACCGTGAAGTTGCGGTCCGCGCCCGTGTGCCACACACCGGTGACGGCGGTGAGCATGTTCGGCGAACCCTGGATGGCGGTGCGCTGCATGTGGTGCATCACCGAGCGGATGCCGCCCAGTTCCTCGCCGCCGCCGGCGCGGCCGGGACCGCCGTGCACCAGGTGCGGCACGGGCGAACCGTGCCCGGTGGAGCTGCGGGCGTCCTCGCGGTTGAGCATCAGGACACGTCCGTGGTGCGCTGCGATTCCCGTGACCAGTTCCCGAGCCACGTCAGGATCATTGGTGCATACCGATGCAACCAGGGAGCCGCTGCCGCGGGCGGCCAGGCGGACGGCGTCGGCAATGTCCTTGTACCCGATCACGGACGAAACGGGACCGAAGGCCTCCAGCGAGTGGACTTCCTCCGCTTCCGGGTCCTGCCAGTTCAACAGGACGGGCGCCATGAATGCCCCGCCCTCCACCACACCGGTGGTTCCGTCGGCTGAGGTGACCGACGGCGAATCCAGCGTTCCGTACGCAAGCTCACCGCCGGCGTCGAGCATGGACTGCACGGCCGCACGCACATCGTTCAGCTGCTCCACGGAGGCGAGGGCGCCCATGGTGACGCCGTCAGCGCGGGGGTCACCGAGGACGACGCGCTCGGCGATGCGCTTGCCGATGGCGGCGGAGACGGCCGGAACGAGTTCCTGGGGCACGATGGCGCGCCGGATGGCCGTGCACTTCTGCCCGGCCTTGGCCGTCATCTCGGTGACCACGGACTTGACGAAGGCGTCGAATTCCGGCGTGCCCTCCACCGCGTCGGGGCCAAGGATGGCGGCATTGAGGGAGTCGGTTTCCGAGGTGAAGCGGACGCCGCCCTGGACCACGTTGGGGTGGGACTTCAGGGACAGTGCGGTGGACGCGGAGCCGGTGAAGGCCACCAGGTCGCGGTAGTCCAGGACGTCCAGCAGCCCGCGGACCGAACCGGAGACCAGCTGCAGCGAGCCCTTGGGCAGGATGTTCGACTCGACGATGGCCTTGACCACGGCGGCGGCCACGTAGCCGGTAGGCGTGGCGGGCTTGACGATGGTGGGCACGCCGGCGATGAAGGCGGGCGCGAACTTCTCCAGCATGCCCCAGACCGGGAAGTTGAACGCGTTGATCTGCACGGCCACGCCGGGGATCCGGGTGTAGATGTGCTCGCCGGCGAAGGACCCGTCCTTGGACAGCACCTCCATGGGCCCGTCCACCACCACCTGGGAATTGGGGAGCTCGCGCCGGCCCTTGGACCCGAACGTGAAGAGGACGCCGATGCCGCCGTCGATGTCGATCATGGAGTCCACCTTGGTGGCACCGGTCTGTGCCGAGAAGGTGTAGAAGTGTTCGCGCCGGGCGTGCAGGTACTGCGCCAGCTCCTTGAGCTTGAGCGCCCGCTGGTGGAAGGTCAGCTTGCCCAGTTCGGCCTGGCCGGTGGTGCGGCCGTAGTCCACGACGGCGGCCAGGTCCAGGCCCTCCGTGCTCACCTTCGCCAGGATCTCCCCGGTGCTCGCATCACGGACGGGGACTGCCGAAGCCGACGACCCGGCGTCGGGCGTCCACCATGCATCCATGATGAAGCTGGGCACTGTCTCCACGGTGTCGACCGTGGCCTGGGGAGCTGTGGCGGTGGTGGTCATCGTTGACGGTCCTTCCAACAAGGGGGCAGGCAAACAGGACGGGTCATTACTGACCGTCCGTTCGGTAATATATTCACCATACATGAAGTGCCGTGCTGCACACTAGAAGGCCGGGACTGAATTCGGCCACCCAAAGGAGAACGTATGAGCGCCCCAACCCCCATGGATGCTGCCGGGAACCAGCCCGATGCGCAAGAGCTGTGGAAGATCACGCTCGGCGAGCTGGACGAAAAGATGGGCGTGAAGATCCTGGAGGAGTCCGTTGAACGCGTGGTGGCCACCATGCCGGTGGAGGGC
This sequence comes from Arthrobacter sp. SDR-2R, assembly GCF_057747955.1. Lineage (NCBI taxonomy): Bacteria > Bacillati > Actinomycetota > Actinomycetes > Micrococcales > Micrococcaceae > Arthrobacter > Arthrobacter sp. SDR-2R. The sequence goes on along the minus strand of NZ_CM173231.1, from coordinate 1,366,318 downwards.
AACAGGCAATCCTTCGGACTGCTGCACGGCGGCGCCTCCCTTGCCGTGGGCGAGGCCGTGGGATCCTGGGCTGCCGTCATCCACGCCAGCACCATGGGCAAGACGGCGGTGGGCGTGGACGTTTCCGCCACCCACCACCGCTCCGCACGCGAAGGCCAGATCACCATCACCGCCACCCCCATCCACCTGGGCGGCACCCTGGCCACGCACGAGGTGCTGATCACCAACGAGGCGGGCCAGCGGCTGTGCACCCTGCGCATCACCAACCTGCTGATGAAAAGAAAAAGCTGACTTAAAAAGATGCCGGGCCGTGCATCCAGGGACGGTGTTGCGGCGGTAGTAAGCGCGTAAGCATCCTCTGCCCGGCTACCGGGCTTCCCTCAAGGAGTTCGACATGCGCAAAATGACCTACGCCGCTGGAGCGCTTTCCCTTGCCGCTTCGCTGGCCTTCGCCGCCCCCGCCCAGGCAGGCGGCCGGCACCACCATGACGATCCCGCCCTGCTGTCCGTCCTGCACGGAGTTCCCGGCCTGACCGTCGACGTGTGGGTGAACGGCGAGCTCACCCTCGATGACTTCACACCAGGGACCCTGGCCGGCCCGCTGGAATTGGCTGCCGGTGACTACCGGATCGCCATCACGGCATCGGATGCCACCAGTGCGGAGAACCCGGTGATCGGGCCGGTCGACGTGGAACTCGACGAGGGCCGCAACTACACTGCCGTGGCGCACCTCAGCGCTGATGGGGCACCCACCGCATCGCTGTTCACGAACGACACCAAGGCGCCCCGCAACGACGAGAAGGGCAAGCTGACGGTCCGGCACGTGGCCGCAGCCCCCGCCGTGGATGTGCTGGCCGGCGGATCGGCAGTGATCGAGGACCTCCGCAACCCGGACGAGGCCACCCTGAAGCTGAAGGCCGGGACCATTTCAGCAGCGGTAGCCGCGGCCGGAACAACCGATCCCGTGATCGGCCCAGCGGACATCACCGTCGAAGCCGGGAAGAACACCATCGTCTACGCGTGGGGAAGCCTGGCCGACAACACCTTGAAACTGGCCGTCCAGGTGGTTGGCGGCAAGGAGAAGTGCGACGAGCACGACTAACCACGCAGTTACCATCCACAGCGCTATGGCTGCGGGCAGGCCCCCTGGCGGGGCCCTGCCCGGGTCCGGTTACCGTGATGCACGCCTGTTCCGCCGGCGGACAAGGACCATGAGCAGGATTCCGACGGCGAGGGCTCCCGCCGCCCAGGCCGCTGCGGTAATCAATCCGGACGCTCCGGTGCTGGCCAGGCCGCCGGCGCCACGATCATCGTGTCCACCGGTGTTGGCAAGGTCCGCAGGTGGTGCGCTGGGAGTCGGGCTGGCCGCCGGCGGAGGTACGACGGCGGGAGTTTCAGTCGGCAGGGCAGGCGACGGGTCGGCGGGGGCAGGGGCGATGGGAGCAGGTGTGGTTGGAGCAGGGGCAGGGCTGTTTGGCGCTGGATTGCTCGCTGTCGGCGCAGTGGGCGTCGGCGTTGCTGTCGGCGCAGTCGGCGTCGGGCTTGGCGTTGGAGTCGGCGGTCCCGTTGTGGCGGCCACGAACTCGAAACTGCTGACCCCGGACCGGCTGAACCCATTGACCGTCTCAGCGGTGAACCGTAGCGTGTCCGCACCCTGCGGAGCCGGGAAACTCCACTTTCCGGCCGCGTCCACGGGCACGTCGAACGGGTCCTTCCCTTGGATTGTGATCCTGACGCTGGACCCGGCAGCGACGGCCGAAGCGGGCGCGGCAGGAACCTGGCCGGAAAGGACCTGGCCGGGCTTGTAGGTTTCGCCGGGCGCTGGTGCCGTGATGGCAGGCTTGTTGAGGAACACTTCCAGCTGGTAGCCGGGCAGCACAGCCAGGCTGTCCCGCAGGGTTGCTGCGACAGCAAAATTCTGCACCACATTGCCATTCGCATCCGGCGTATCCCCCGCGGAGTGAGTGCCCAGGGCGTAGTTCCCACTGAGGTATGGTCCGCCGGAGTCGCCGCCGCTGGACTGTACTCCGTAGGACAGAAAGCCATCAAAGGCCCGGATGTCGTTGGCGTTCTTCTTATAGTCAGGTCCTGGCACCAGGAAGATCCCCACTGCGTCGACGGTTCCGCAGGACCAGCCTGAGGATCTGCCGGACCGGCAAACAGGCATCCCAACCACCGGGTCCGCCGAACCAACGATCTTCACGTCCGGCCCGGGCGCTGAAGGGTCGCCCCAGGTACTGGCAGCAGGAAGCGGATCGATGTCCTGTCTTAGTGACTGGATGACAGATATGTCCGTTCCGACATTCCCGGGGTCTGTGATGGCGTTGTAATCAGGGCCTGAAGGCGTACTGGGATCAAGAACCGGTGAGTTGCCCGGGCCACCGAACTGGCTGAAGCCGAACTTTCCCAGGGGCCCGGCCGGTACCCCCTGGAATTCCAGGGTTGCTGTCTTGGCGGCACCATCCGATGCGCAGTGGCCGGCAGTCAGGACGGTGGGAAGCCCGGCGGGGTCGAATGCCGAGAAGCCTGTGGAACAGACGAAGCCGATGTCCGTCTGGTATCCAATGCCGCCGGGAACGTCCGCCTCGGGCTTCAGCGGAGTCCCGCCGTCGAGCTCCACGTTGGCGTAACGGGACACGAACTGTTCAGGGGAAACCTTGCCGGTGCTCTTGCCGGCTGCGTCTGCCCCGGCTGCGGGGGAAACGGCGGAAAGCGCCTCCGGCGTGTTGATTCCGCCGGTTCGGATCACGAATTTTCCCCCCGCGGACATGACGGCCTGCAAACCCTGCGGGCCGACGTCGCGGAGGTATGCCTGGAACAGCTGCTCCGTGTTCACTGCCAGTTGTGCCCTGGAGCCGTCCGCAGCCGTCGAGTGTGAGGGAGCCGGCGCCGCCGTGGGCGGCTCCGCCGCGGGTGCTTCGAGCAACATGGGGAATGTATTGCCGGCAAGGGCGGCAACCGCCCTCCCAAGCGCATCGCCGGATCCGGTCACGATGATGGTGCGGCCGTCGATCCGGATTCCTGCGTAGCCCGGGACCTGGCGCAACTGAACAGCCGCGGCAGCCGCCTGCGCACCCAACTCGCCCGCGGCCTCGAACTGCTGGGGAGTCAGCTTGAGGTCCCGCTGCACCGCATCGTCCAGCGCTGCCTCTGACAGGGTGGTTGTGCCCGCGCCTGGTGTTGTACCGGAAGACGTGAACGTCCCTGCGGAGGTTCCCGGAGCCGGCGACGGGTTTTCGGAGCCGGCGGGTGCCGGGAAGGCCGCAGCGGGCCCGGCAGCGAGGCCCAAGGCCAGTGCCACGCCGGCTACCGTTCCTGTGGCAGTAATTCTTTTCATTGGGATCGCCGTTCCGCTCGTCCGCATCTGCGTATACACGCGCTGGGATGACGGCGCGGTCGCACAGGTCACAGCAACCACACCTGTCACTCAAGTCACAAGAGTATCCTTTTGGCGTGCAAGGCCGGAAGCGGCATCCAATTCCGCAGGGCTCAATCCGTTCGCCAGCAAATAGCTCCGGGTGTCCAGGCCGCGGACAAACGCGACCACCGCCAGCCCGCGTTGCTCCAGCAGCGGAGCCAGTTCCGATTCGGGCAGGCAGCGTTCCCGGCTGTGCGGCGGACCGTGCGTGCGGTAGCGCTCGTTGATGCCGCGGGCAGCCCGCCGGTACCGTTCGGCGATCGCGTCGTCGGAGTCCCCCGCGAGGTCCTGGACCATGGCGGCCACCAGCCCGCTGCGGTCCCGGCCTGCGGCACAATGCAGCAGGACGTTCCCCTTGGGCGCGGCCAGGGCGATGCTCCGGAAGACGCCCACCAGCTTCTCGGGGAAAAAACGGGCGTTCGCGGCGTAATGCGCGGGATCATTCAGGTAGGGTCCGGTAATCGCGGTGAAGCGCGGGTCATCCGGATCCTCCGTGGGTGCCTGCACCATGTCGATCCCCGTCCACGCCTCCTCCGGCACCACCGGGTCGTTGTCCCGGCGCCGCCCCTCCGCGGTGTTACGGAGATCCACCACCGTGCGGACGCCGTCGTCGAACACCTGCTTCCATCCCGCCCCGGTCAGCCATTCACGCCGGCCCATCCGGTAGATGCCCCCGGAAACGTGCCACGCGATGACAGCTCCGTCCCAGTCCATGGGCCTGCCACGCTCACTCATCCGCACAGCTAACCACAAGCTCCTGAATGCTGCAGCACAAAAGGTCACAACAGGGAAGGGTACAAAGGCCTCCTGGCTTCCACCCGCTGGGCAATACTGTTGCGGGCACTAGCTACTTCATATGACCGATGTTCAAAGGGGACCCCAGTGGGAAATGCTGTACTACGACGCCGACTCCCGGCTATAGCGGCCGGCCTTGCCAGCATGGCCATGGCGTTGGGCCTTGCGGCCATTCCGGCGCAGGCAGCGCCTCCCCCAATCGACTATGTCGCGTTGGGAGATTCCTATACCGCTGGAACAGGGGCGGGCGCAGCCCTCCGCCCTGCCGGCGTGTCCTGTTGGCAGAGCCATCCGGGCTACGTGGACATCGTGGCGAAGATCGGCCGTGTTGACCTTGTGGAGAATGCCGCCTGCCATGGAGCCGTCCTGTCGACGGCCAGCCCCACCTACGATCCTGTTGTCTACACGCCCACCGTCCAGGAGCAGCTCCAGGGCCTTGTAAGCTCCGGCAAGCTCAGCCCTGATACCGAACTCGTTTCCATCACGGCCGGAGCCAACGATTTGGGCTTCTCCCGGGTTTTGGGTGTGTGCGCCTTCTATGGGGATACGGCGTGCCAGGCCGCAATTGCGCAGGCCACATCGCCGGCAGCACTCGCCTTCCTGACGACAGGCCTGGTGCAGGCATACTCCGCTATTCATCAAGCAGCCCCAAACGCCAGGATCGTAGTGCTGGGTTATCCGCTGCTCTTCGAGCCGTCGAGCGCTTTCGCTCCCATTCCCGTTACCAACCAAATGCTGATCAACCAGGCCACGCTGACGGTCAACGGCACCATTTCCGGTGCCGTGGACACCGCTAATGGCCTTTACGGCACCAACGCCCGCTACGTCGACGTCACGGCACGGTTCGCAGGGCATGCCGCCAACTCCCTGGATCCGTGGCTTCGACTGGACCCAAACAACTTCGCTGCCGACTACAACTTTCACCCAAACGCCGCCGGACACCGGGCTTATGCGTCAGCGGTGAGGAGCGCCATTAGTTCGGCGCCGTTGGCCGTGCAGTAATCAGGCCAAACCACTACGTCCGCCGGGCCAGCCGGTACTCAAGCCCGGCACGGACGGCAGGCCATTCATGGTCCAGGATGGAGAACACCACGGTGTCCCGCAGGTTCCCGTCGCTGGTCCGTGAGTGGCTGCGCAGCACGCCGTCCTGCTTTGCGCCCAACCGGGCGATGGCCTCCCGCGACTGGTGGTTCAGCCAGTGGGTGCGGAACTCCACGGCCGGGCAACCGACCACCTCGAAGGCGTGCCGAAGCAGCAGGAGCTTGGAGTCCGGGTTGGTGCCGGTGCCCTGCGCGGAGGCGGCGTTCCAGGTGGAGCCGATCTCCACGCGCGGCGTGGCGGGGTCGATGTTCATGTAGGTGGTCATGCCGATGATGCGGCCCGGCCCGCCGCTGGCGGCGTCGATCATACGGGTGGTGAAGGGGAGCATTGATCCCTGCTCCTGCAGGGACAGGCGGCGCCGGATCTCTGCCGCCATGGCGTCCGGAGCCGGGACCGACGTGTACCAAAGCTTCCACAGCTCGCCGTCACTGGCCGCATCCACCAGGCCGTCGTGGTGCTCCTCCGCGAGCGGCTCCAGGATTACGTAGCGGCCGGTCAGGGTAAGGGGTTCAAGGAAAGTCACTGCACCAGCCTAGGGCCGCCGGTAGGCGGGTTACGCTTGGGGGCAGCACCACGGCGTCGAGCGAGGGAGTTACTGTGTCAGGAACCAACCCGGATCCCGAGGACGACAAGATCACCGGCCTCGAGCCGGGCGGCGGGGTTCCGCCGGGCGAAACTCCGCCGGGGGAAGCATCCACCGTCGGCCCGCAGGGCCATGAGGAGCGCGGGCCCGGGAAGGGCACGCAGTTCCTGTGGATCGCCGTTATCGGCGTCGTGGTCCTGCTGTGCCTCCTGTACTTCATCGGCTACATTGTGGGCTTCTTCGACTAGGCAGCGTCTCTAGCTGGGCCAGTCGAAAAAGCCCTTGCCCGTCTTGCGACCCAGTTCACCGCGGGCCACCTTGTCCTTGAGGATCTGCGGCGGCGCGAACCGCTCGCCCAGGGTGGAGTGCAGGTATTCGGCGATGCCCAGCCGCACATCCAGGCCCACGATGTCCGTGGTCCTGAGCGGTCCGGTGGGATGTTTGTAGCCGAGCACCATCGCGGCGTCGATGTCCTCAGCGGACGCCACGCCTTCCTCCACCATCCGCATGGCTTCGAGGGCGATGGCCACGCCAAGCCGGGATGACGCGAACCCCGGGGCATCATTGACGACGACGGCGGTCTTGCCGAGTGCCTCCACCCACGTTTTCGCCGCGGCGGCAAGTTCGGGAGACGTGCGCTCACCCAGCACCACCTCAATGAGGGTGGAGGCCGGCACGGGGTTGAAGAAGTGCAGGCCCAGGAAGTTCTCCGGCCGCTTCAGTTCACGGGCCAGGCCGTTGACGGACAGCGACGAGGTGTTGGACGCGATGCAGGCATCCTCCGTCAGCCGTTCCTCGATCCCGCGCAGCGCCGTCACCTTGAGGTCCCAGTCTTCGGGGACGGCTTCCACCACCAGCTGACGGCCGGCAAAGGAGTCGTAGTCGGTGCTGACGGTGAGCCGCGACACCAGCTCTTCGAAGTTGGCGTCCACACCGCCGCGCTCAATGCTCTTCGCGGCCGCAGACTCCACCCTTTCCCGGGCGGCCTGGGCGGAGACGTCGTCGCGCTCCACCACCAGCACGTCGGCGCCCTTAATCAGGAAAGCGTGGGCAATACCGGCGCCCATGCGGCCGCCGCCCAGCACTCCCACGTAAGTGGGAAGGTTGGCGGGGACTTCAATGTTGCTCATGGTCTACTTTCCGTCGGCTGGATTGGCGGAGGCGGCGTTGGCCTTCTTGGCTGCGTTCCGGTCCAGGAACGCCTGCATCCGGTCGAATTTGGCCTGGGATTCGAACAGGATGCCCTGGGCCAGCTGGTCGATCAGCGGATGCGCCTCGGCAGGGGCGTGGAACACGGATTTGGTAATGCGGACGGCCAGCGGGTCCTGCCGCCCGATCCTGTTGGCCAGGCCGTGGGCTGCATCCAAAAGCTCCGCGGGATCGTGGATTTCGGTGATGAGGTTGGCCGCTTTGGCCTCATCGGCGCCGAGGATAAGGCCGGCCAGCAGGATCTGCTTGGCCATCGGTTCGCCCACCAGCTCCTTCAACCGCCAGCTGGCACCGGCCGCGGCGAGGATTCCCAGCCCGGTTTCCGGGTTGCCGATCCGCACGTTGGGGGTGCCGATCCGGAAGTCCGCAGCGTAGGCAAGCTCCGCCCCGCCGCCCAGGCAGTAACCGTCCAGTGCGGCAATGACCGGCATGGGCAGCTTGGCGATCCGGACGAAGATGGTGGAGTTGATCCCCTGCAGGGCATCGTCCCGACGCCTTTCGCGAAGCTGCGCGATGTCCGCGCCGGAGGCGAAGACACCCTCCACGCCGGCAATGATCAGCACCTTGGGGTTCTGTTCCAGCGCTGTGCAGACAACATGGAGCTCATCCACCATCTGCTGGTCAATTGCGTTCTTCACCTCGGGCCGGTTGAGCAGCACCACCACGCGGTCGTCCCGCTCCTCCACCAAAAGGGCGGTGAACTCTTCCGCCGCCAAGTCCACCCAGGCCGCCATCAGATTTTCTCCAGCAGCAGGGCGGTGCCCTGGCCGACGCCCACGCACATGGTGGCAAGGCCGATTCGGGCGTCCTCACGCTCCATCCGTCCCAGCAGGGTGATGGCAATCCGTGAGCCGCTGGAACCAAGCGGGTGCCCCAGGGCGATGGCTCCGCCGTCGCGGTTCACGATTTCCGGCTCCAGCCCCAGGCGCCGGATGCAGGCCAGGGACTGCGTGGCAAAGGCTTCATTAAGTTCGACGGCGGACAGGTCACCGACGCCCAGGCCGCTGCGCTTGAGTACTTTCTGGGTTGCGGGGACAGGACCAATGCCCATGATCTCGGGTTCACAGCCGGCAGACGCGCCGTCGATGATGCGCGCCCGGGATGTCAGGCCCAACCGCTCGATAGCTGCCTCCGACGCCACAATGATCGCCGAGGCGCCGTCGTTGAGGGACGAGGAGTTCCCGGCCGTCACCACGGATCCGCCGTGCGCCACCGGCTTCAGCGCTGCAAGAACGTCCATGCTGGTGCCGGGGCGCGGGCCTTCGTCCGTATCCACCACCGTTTCGGATTTGCGTGTCTTGACGGTCACGGGAACGATCTCGTCCTTGAAGCGGCCGGCTTCGATGGCGTCCAGGGCAAGCTGGTGCGAGCGGACGGCGAATGCATCGGCGTCCTCGCGGGAGATGCCATCCACCCTGGCCACTTCCTCTGCCGTTTCAGGCATGGAGTAGGTCATCTTGCCGTCGCGGGACAGCCCGCCGTGCTGGAAGTGGGGGTTGGTGAACCGCCAGCCGATGGAGGTGTCAAAGATCTGGCCCGGCTTGGCGAAGGCGGCGGTGGGCTTCTCCTGCACCCAGGGTGCCCGGCTCATGGACTCAACCCCGCCGGCAATCACGATGTCCGCGGCGCCGGCCTTGATCATATGGCTGGCCTGGATGATGGCGCTCAGGCCGGAGGCACAGAGCCGGTTGACCGTTATGCCCGGGATGTGCAGCGGCAGCCCGGCAAGCAGGGTGGCCATCCGGGCCACGTTCCGGTTCTCCTCCCCCGCGCCGTTCGCGTTGCCGAGAATTACTTCGTCAATGCTCTCGGGATCCAGGCCGGCGCGTTCCACGGCCTCGCGGAGCACCAGGGCGGCGAGGTCGTCCGGGCGCACGGCGGACAGCGCGCCTCCGTACCTGCCCACGGGCGTTCGGACCCCGCCAACAAGGAAAGCCTGCGGACCTGCGGTTGCAGCCATGGAAACACCCTTCACGCGATAAACAGCACTGTCATCGGCGGCCGGCACAGCGGAATCCTCCACTTACCGACCGTTCGTTCTGTAAATGGTACACGGCGATGCTGTGCATGCGCATCCAGTTACAGGACTGTCACCCCCAGGTGGGCGGCAAGGAGTGGCGCGAGGAGTCCCAGCTGGTAATCCTCAATCACCATGCCGGCCAGGCTGCCGAGTCCACTGATTTTGCGGAATTCCGTGCCCCTGAGGTCAAAGTCCTTCAGCTTGGCTCCAGCCAGGTCCAGCGATCCCACCGTGCAGTCCACAAGCTTCACGCGGGTTGCCACGGCGGCACCAAGGTCAAGTTCATTGATGATGCAGCCGGTGATCAGCACATCCGTGAGCTTGGCGCCGCGGAGGTTGAGGAAGTCCAGCTTGCCGCCGTCGATCCGGACGGACCGCCAGCCGCTTTCATAGAGCTCGGCAGAGCCCAGGCGCGGATTGCGGAACTCCACCTCCTGCCAGGTGCTCCGTGCGCCCCGGAAGACGGGCGCATACAGTTCGGCCAGGATGCAGTCGCGGAACGAGGCACCGCGCAGCTGGGTCTCGTTGAAGGACGCGGCCTCGAAGACGCACTCGGAAAAGACGGCACCGCCCAGGTCCAGGCCGTCGGCGGCGGGACGGCTGAACCGGACGTTCTCATGCCTCCCGCCACGCCGGAACTCGAGGTCCGGGCGGTCCTCAAGACCCTGCAGTTCCACCGGGGAGAGCCGGGGCGGCGCCACTTTGGCCACCCCCTTGCCTCGCACTTTATCCATGGCCCGAGCCTAACGGCCGGCACCGACAAGGAACAGCACGCCCAGGGCCAGGGGCTTGAAATAGTAAGCAAGCTTTGCATATTGTGAGAGAGCACGGTTGATCGACGGAAACGAAAGGAGGCCGGAACCATGGGCCTCGGAGACAAGATCAGTAACGCGGCAGAGGACCTTGGCGGCAAGGCCAAGGAAGCTGCAGGAACCGCGACCGACAATGACCGGCTGAAGGCAGAGGGCCAGGCCGACCAGGTCAAAGCCGATGCCAAGAAGGTCGGCGAGAGTGTGAAGGACGAGTTCAAGCGGGACTAGTTCCTTGCTGGTGCGGCCGCAGCGAACGGCGTGCTGCACCAGCCCTCACCATCCACTGCGGGTGGGCGTGTGCCCCTTTCGCGAATCCTCGGGCATGGTCATCTCGGCCCGGAGGCCGAGCAACCGGATGGGCCGGCCCGGCTCGATCTTCGCCAGGAGGTCGAAGGTCCGGGCCAGTACTTCGCCCGGATCGGACGTCGCGGGGATCTTCCGTCCGTAGGTCGTGGTGCTGAACGGGGCGTACCGCACCTTCAACGTCAGGCCAATCACCGGCCGCCCCTCGGCAGCAACATCCTCCAGCACCCGCGCGGCCAACTCCCTAACGGCGTCGTCAATTTCCGCCGCATCCGTCAGGTCGCGCTGGAAGGTGGTCTCCCTGCTGTGCCCCCGGGCCACCCAGGGAGTATCGTCGACCACCCGCGCGCCGTCGCCCCGCCCAAGCTGGGCGTACCAGGGACCCATCTTGGGACCGAACTCGGGGACCAGGTCACCGGGGTCCGCGGCTGCGAGCGCCTCGACAGTCTTGATGCCCAGCTTGGCCAGGCGCTGGGAGACCTTTGCACCAATGCCCCACAGCTCAATCGTGGGACGGCCCCCCATGACGTCAAGCCAGTTGCCTTCCGTCAGCCGGAAGATGCCGGCGGGCTTGCCAAATCCGGTGGCAACCTTGGCACGGACCAGGGTGTCGCCAATCCCGATGCTGCAGTGGAGGCGCGTTTCCGCCAGGACGGCCTGCTGGATTTGCCGGGCGCAGGCCTCCGGATCCGTCGTCTCGACGCCAACGAACGCCTCATCCCAGCCGAGCACCTGCACCGTTGCCCCGGGCTGCGAGCGCAGCACTGCCATGACCTTCTCCGACGCCTCCAGGTACGCCTCGTGGTCCACGGGAAGGATGACCGCGTCCGGCACTTTCCGCGCGGCGATGCGCAGCGGCATGCCGGAGCCCACGCCGTAGGCCCTGGCCTCGTAGGACGCCGTGGACACCACCGCCCGCTCGGTGGGATCACCGCGGCCGCCCACGATCACCGGCTTGCCCGCAAGCTCCGGCCGGCGGAGCACCTCGACGGCAGCGATGAACTGGTCCAGGTCCACATGCAGCACCCATGGTTCGCTCACATGCCCAGTCTGCCCCGGCCGGGCGCCGCAGGCCATCTTTCCCGCATCCCTTCAGGGCTGGAACGCAAAAGGCGGGATTTCCCCGGGGCGGCCGGTTAGCCTTGGCCGATGACCATCGTTGACCTGGGCCCAGGGAGCGCCGCCGCGGGCGGTTCCCCCGGCCTGCGCGGCTATCTGGCGGTACCTGAAGGCCAAGGCCCTTTTCCCGCCGTCGTCATGATCCACGAGGTGTTCGGCCTGGATGACCAGACCCGCCGGCACGCGGACAGGCTGGCAGCGTCAAGGAATTCCCTACCGCCGGACACGCCTTCCTCAATGATGAAGAGCTGGGTCCGGTCCTCCTCCGGCCCTTGATGCGCGTCATGGGCGTGGGACCGGACCCGGAGTCCTCGCCCGAAGCCTGGCAGCGCATTGAGGATCACTTCGCCAGGTACCTTCGCGGCTGACGGGCCGCCTGGCTGGACGGAGCAAGGCCAAGTGGCCCAAACGCGGACGACGGCGGTCTCCCGCCAAGGGGAGTCCCACCGTCGTCCGTGCTGCTGGGGCCGGAAGGGCTAGCTGAAGAGCTGGCTCTTGGGCTGGTTGTTCTTGACCTTCTGCCAGCCCAGCCACAGGACCAGCGCGAAGAACGGAATGGTGGCCAGGGTCCACAGGCCCAGGTAGAACACCTCGCCGTCCTTGCTGGTCATGGTGTCGAACCCGATCAGCACGGTGATGGCGAGCAGGCCCAGCATGCCCGCCCAGCTGGTCCACGGCGAGCCGGGCATGGGCAGGGTGGAAGTGACGCCCTTGCGGCGCCGCAGCACGATCTGGCTGGCGAAGATGGAGCCCCAGCAGAAGATCACGCCGATGGAGGCACTGTTGAGCGCCAGGTCGAACGCGTGCGAGCCGCCCAGCCAGATGTTCAGCATGATGCCCACGAGGTAGAACGCGGCGATGGCCAGGATGGCTGCATACGGGACGTGCCGCTTGGACATTTTGGTGAGCCACTGCGGGGCGTGGCCGTTGTTGGCCATGGTGCGGAAGACCCGGCCGATGGAGTACAGCCCGGAGTTGCAGGAGGAGAGGGCGGCGGTGATGACGATCATGTTCATGACGTCGCCCACCCAGCCCAGGCCCATCTGGCCGAAGACGGTCACGAACGGGGACGTGCCGGCCTTGTACTGGTCGGACGGCAGCAGCATGGCCAGAAGCAGGACGGACCCTACGTAGAACACCACAATGCGCAGCACGACGGCGCGGATCGCCTTGGGCACTTCGCGTTCCGGCTTTTCCATCTCGCCGGCGGTGACGCCCACCAGTTCGATGCCGTTGTAGGCGAAGATGACGGCATTGAGGACCAGGACCATCACCAGCGCGCCCTTGGGGAACATGCCGCCCTCGGCCGCGAAGAGGTTCGACACGGACGCGTGGCCGTCGCCCACCTTGGCGTTGGTGACCACCATGAAGGTGCCCACGGCCAGGAAGATGACGATTGCGCCGACCTTGAGGCAGGAGGCCCAGAATTCGAACTCGCCGAACGCTTTGACGCTCAGCAGGTTGACGGCCACCAGGAGCGCCAGGGCGGCGATGGCCGAGGCTTCCACGGGGACATTGGGGAAGAAGAACTGGAAGTACAGGCCGATGGCGATGAGCTCGGCGATGCCGGTCATGCCCCAGTTGATGAAGTACATCCAGCCGGACAGGTAGGCGCCCTTTTGGCCGAACATCTCACCGGAGTAGCTCACCAGGGAGCCGGAGGTCTGGCGGTACATGATGAGTTCGCCCAGGGCCCGCATGAGCAGGTAGGCGATGACGCCGGCGATGGCGTAGGAGAAGATCAGGGCCGGGCCGGTGGAGGCGAGGCGGCCGCCGGCTCCCATGAAGAGGCCGACGCCGATGGCGCCGCCCATGGCGATCATGGTGACGTGGCGCCGGCCCAGCGTCTTGCTGTAGCCCTCGGCGCTGAGGGATGAGTCGACGGCGACGGGTGGGGCCGTGCGGTTCTCGAGATCTGTGGGGGTACTTTGAGGCACAACGATTCCTTGTGGGTTGGGGGTTGGCCGCATCCGGACTTCGTATGATCAAGCTCACAAAATTCGGCCTCTGGGCCGTTGAACCTGCAGATGTGTGGGCGGATCGTCGAACTGCCGAAGCTTCACGCGACCTGACCATCCTACAAGACAGTCCGGAGTGGTACGTGACGCGCACTACATCTCAGCCGTCTCCAGCACCAGATTCTGCTCCGGATCCAGGGAAATCCGGTAGGTCCGCAGGGGTTCCGCTCCGGTGGTGGAGCATCCCGACGTGAGGTCGAACGCGTGCTGGTGCAGCGGACAAATCACCACCTGCCGGTCCACGGTGCCGTCCGCAACAGGGCCGCCGCGGTGGGGGCAGACCCCGGAGACCGCCCGCAACGAACCGTCCCGCAGCCGGAAGACGGCCACCTGTTCGCTCCCGACTCCGAAGGCCCTTCCCTCGCCCAGCGGAATCTGGTCCACCGGTCCCAGGACATGGGCGCCGGCACCTGTTCCGGCGCCGCTCATCGGACCGGCACCTGAGGGAGGACGGTCAGGGGCAGCGAAGTCCTGAACTGGCCGGGCGTTCGCGGGTCATCGCGTTCCTGCCACGGATCAACGTAGCTGTCCACGGAGGCCTGCACCGCCTCGTCAAGCCGTCCGGCGATCCCCTCTGCGTCCTGCACAATCACGGCCCGCAGGTGCTCGATGCCCACGCGCGGGACAAAGGCATAGGTCCGTTCCAGCCAGTTGGCCTGTTCGCGGTAGTACTGCATGAAACGGCCGGTGAGGACCTTCACCTCTTCCGGATCGTCCACGGTGGCCAGCAGGTCTCCCTTGCGGATGTGGGCACCGGCGGCTCCCCCTACATAGATCTCCCAGCGGCCGCCCTCCACTGCCACCACGCCCACATCCTTCACCAGCGATTCGGCGCAGTTCCGGGGACACCCAGAGACTGCGAGCTTGAGTTTGGCGGGCGCCTCGAGGCCCTGGAAGCGGGATTCGATCTCGATACCCAATTTGGTGGAGTCGCCGGTGCCGTAGCGGCAAAAGTCCTTTCCCACGCAGGTTTTCACGGTGCGGAAGCTCTTGCCGTAGGCATAGCCGGAGGGCATGTCCAGGTCCGCCCACACCTGCGGCAGGTCCTCCTTGCGGATCCCCAGCAGGTCGATGCGCTGCCCCCCGGTGAGCTTGATCAGTGGGACGTTGTGCTTCTCCGCAACATCTGCGATCCGGCGCAGCTGCTGGACCGACGTCACGCCGCCCTTCATCTGGGGCACCACGGAAAAGGTGCCGTCCCGCTGGATGTTGGCGTGGACCCTGTCGTTGATGAAGCGGGCGTCGCGTTCGTCGATGTACCGGTCCCCCAGCATCATCTTGAGCAGCGAAGCCAGGCCCATCTTCGACTTTGCATCCTCGGCGCCGCCCGGCGCCAGCGCCTGGAACACGGCCGAAACCGACCGCAGGCCGCGTGCCCGGACTTCTGCCATCAGGGCCTGCTTGTCCAGGGGGATGCCGGGAACGTAGTAGCCGGCAGCGGGATCCTCTTCCACCGCTCCGTCGGCCGCCCACTCCACCACCTGCCGCACCAGGAGCTTGCAGGAGCCGCACCCTTTGCCGGCACGGGTGGCCTCCATGGCCCCGGACACCGAGGTGCAGCCGCCCTTCACCGCGCCCACCAGGTCCTTCTTGCTGACGCCGTTGCAGTTGCAGACCTGTGCTTCGCCGTCGAGCTCCGCGACTCCGGTCTCCTCCCCGGGCGCGCCAAGATCGAACATCAGCCCGAGCCGTTCCTCGGGCAACGGAAGCCCGCGGTCGAACGCCTGGGTCAGGTAGGCCACCTTGCGGCTGTCCCCCAGCAGCGTGGCGCCCACCATCTTGTTGTCCCGCACCACGATGGACTTGAAGACCCCGCGGCTGGGCTCGGAAAAGACGATGTGGTCGTCCGTCTCAAGTTCCGGCCCGTGCAGGCCCATGGAAGCCACCTCGACGCCGGCCACCTTCAGTTTGGTGGCGGTGCGCGAGCCCAGGTACGCGGCGCCCGTGTCCGTCCCCGTCACATGGTTGGCCAGCACCACCGCCTGCTCCCACAGCGGGGCCACCAGCCCGTACACCTCACCGCGGTGCTGGACGCACTCCCCCACCGCGTAGATGTCGTCCTCGTCCTGGACCCGCAGGCTGTCATCCACCACAATGGCCCGCTCCACCGGGAGCCCGCTGAGGACAGCCAGGTCCACGTTGGGACGGATCCCGGCCGCCACCACCACCATGTCGCACGCAATGTCCGGCCGGCCGCGGAGGCTGACGCCGGTCACCCTCTCCCTGCCAAGGACGGCCGTGGTCCGGCAGCCGGTCAGCACCCCGATGCCCAGGGCCTCAACGCTCCGGCGGAGCACCGCACCGCCGTCGGGCCCCATCTGCGCGCTCATCAGGTGGCCGCCGGAGTGGACCACGTCCACGCCCAGCCCGAAGCTGCGCAGCCCGGCAGCGGCCTCCAGCCCCAGCAGGCCCCCGCCGATCACCACGGCATGCCGGTGATGTTCCTGCTGCGCGTGCGCCGCCATTTTGCGGGTGTCATCGATGGTGCGGAAGCCGAAGACGCCCTGCTTCACCGACCCGCCGGGGGTGTAAAGGCCGTCCAGGGGAGGAAGGTGGGAGCGGCTTCCCGTGGCGATGATCAGCGTGTCGTAGGGCGTCACCCGGCCGTCGCTGGAAAACACGTGCTTGGCGAACCGGTCGATCCTGTCCGCCCGGACGCCCGCGTGCAGCGTGATCCCGTTGTCCTGGTACCAGGACAGGGGGTTGAGGAAGATGTCCGCGTCGCTCTCCTCGCCCGAAAGGACGTGGCTGAGCATGATCCGGTTGTAGTTTCCGTACGGCTCGTCCCCGAACATGGTGATGCTGAACTGCTCCGCACCGCCCCGGGCCAGGATCTCCTCGACCGCCCGGGCGCCGGCCATGCCGTTGCCGATGACCACGAGGCGCCGGCGACTGTCCCCTGCGCGGGACCGGGGCCTGGGTCGGGCTGCGGCTTGCGCCCCGGTTTGCGTCTGCTCCGCCATGCTGCCCATCAGTGCTCCACCATCCCCAGGTCGATCACCACGGATCCGTGGACTCCCTCGGGCGCCGCCAGGTACAGCTCAATCACCGAGCCGCCGTCGATGTCCTCCACCACGCGCAGCGGAACATGGACCTCGTTCCTGGCTCCGATGGGGAAGTACCGCATCGGAACGCCGTTGCGCATGAGCACCACGGCGATCAGTTCGCTGCTTGAGTTGCCGCCGCGGAAGTACAGCGCCTGGTTGATCACCCCGTCCGGGACGTAGTGCGAGAGTTCGCTGTGCAGGGGGACGGGCTTCTCCATTCCCACGCCCTGGAAGTGGTAAATGCCTTGCAGGAAAAGGTTCTTGGTGATCACGGACAGATCCTTTCGGCCGGCGGAAAGACGGGCATGGGCCCATCTTCCGCCGCCGATGTTTCCGGCCGCCGGTCCCCCGGTAAAGACTGCTTTACGCGATTCTCACCGTTCCGTCAGCCCGGATACCGGCACCTGCTGCTGCCTGGTTGGGGGATAGGCTGAAAGCATGGCAACAGTCCACCGCGTACCGCCCGCGCCACAGCCCCAGCTGTACCGCTTCTCCCCCATGGACCTGGCCACGCTGTGCCTCTACGTTGCCATCGCAGGGTTCTTCGCGGTTGCCGGCGATCTGGTGGTTCCCTTCGTCCGGCAGATCGCACCGTCCCCCGCCGCCGCCACCTACGCCGTGAACCTGCTGTTCTATGCCTCGGTGGGAATACTGGCGCTGCTGGCCGCCCGCAAAGTGGTGGTCCGGGACCTCAAGGTCCTGGCAACCCGGCCCTGGTTCACGCTGCTGATGGTGCCGGCGGCCGTAATCGCCATGATGATCCTCACCGCAATTGTGGTGGCCGCCAACGGGCAGGTGGAGACCTCCGCGAACCAGGCGGGCCTGCAGGCGCTCATGCAGCAGGTTCCCGCGTGGCTCATGGTTCCGCTGCTGGTGGTGGTGGGCCCGTTCGTGGAGGAATACATCTTCCGCCACCTGCTGATCGGCAAGCTCAGCAGGCGCCTCAACATCTGGATCTGCTGTGCCCTGTCCGTCCTGCTGTTCGCAGCGCTCCACATCGTGGGGCAGGAAGCGATCACCCTCACCGCATTGCTCCCCTACCTGGCCATGGGCGCCACGCTGGTGTTCGTTTACGTGTGGACGGGGAAGAACGTGATGTTCTCCTACTTCGTGCACGCCGCCAAGAACCTGCTGGCGGTAATCCTGGTCTACGCCATCCCGCCGGAACTCTTCGAGCAGATGCAGAACATCCAGGCATAGGCCCGCTCCACAACATCTTCCGCACCGCTGCATGCGGCCGTACGGTGGACGGATGGGACTGAATATCCAGATAGTCATTGATTCCGCCAGGCCGCACGAGCTCGCCGACTGGTGGGCGGAAACCCTGCAGTGGGCCGTGGAACCGCAGGACGCCGGGTTCATCCGCTCCATGATCGACCAGGGCTTCGCCACGGAGGACCAGACCATGACGCACCGCGGGAACCTGGTGTGGAAGGACGGCGCTGCCATCCGGCCGCCGGAGGAGATCGAGGCCAAGGCGCCTGCGCGGCGCATGCTGTTCCAGTCGGTCCCGGAGGGAAAGACGGTGAAGAACCGGGTGCACTGGGACGTCAGGCTGGACGGCCGGGACAAGGACGAAGTGCGGCGCGAGCTTGAGGCCCGCGGCGCCTCCTTCCTGTGGTCGGCGCGGCAGGGGCCCCATTCCTGGCACACCATGGCGGACCCCGAGGGCAACGAGTTCTGCATCAGCTGATGCCGATTACTAGACTTGGACGGTGAGCAACCAGATCCCCGCCCCGGTGTCCGACGTCTTCGATCCCACGCGCTGGCGGGTGGTCTCCGGCTTCGAGGACTTCCAGGACATGACCTACCACCGGCAGGTGGAGCGGGATTCCGACGGCGGCTGGGTGCGTGACCTGCCCACGGTCCGCATCGCATTCAACCGGCCCGAGGTCCGCAACGCGTTCCGGCCGGGTACCGTGGACGAGCTCTACCGCGCCATGGACCACGCCCGGATGACCCCCGACGTGGCCACCGTGCTCCTCACCGGCAACGGCCCCTCCCCCAAGGACGGCGGCCACTCCTTCTGCTCCGGCGGCGACCAGCGGATCCGGGGCCGGGACGGCTACCGGTACGCCGACGGCGAGACGCAGGAAACCATCGACCCCGCCCGCGCCGGCCGGCTCCACATCCTGGAAGTCCAGCGGCTCATGCGCACCATGCCCAAGGTGGTCATCGCGGTGGTCAACGGCTGGGCCGCCGGCGGCGGACATTCACTGCACGTGGTCAGCGACCTCACCATCGCCTCCCGGCAGCACGGCAAGTTCAAGCAGACAGACGCCACCGTGGGAAGTTTCGACGCCGGCTACGGCTCCGCGCTGCTGGCCCGCCAGGTGGGGCAAAAGACAGCCCGGGAGATCTTCTTCCTGGCCCGCGAATATTCCGCAGAGGACATGGTTCGCATGGGTGCAGTGAATGAGGCCGTGGACCACGCGCGGCTCGAGGAAGTGGCGCTGGAGTACGCCGCGGACATCGCCCGCCAGTCCCCGCAGGCCATCCGCATGCTGAAGTTCGCCTTCAACCTCGCGGACGACGGCCTGGCCGGCCAGCAGGTGTTCGCCGGCGAAGCCACCCGCCTGGCGTACATGACGGATGAAGCCGTGGAGGGCAAGGAGGCCTTCCTGCAAAAACGCGACCCCGACTGGTCACGCTTCCCGCACTACTTCTAAGGCAGGACGGCAATGAACAGCGAAGCAACACCGGCGCCCGCCCCCACCGGGCCGCTGAATATCGAACCCGCCCTGAAAGCCCTCGCGGCCGCCCTCCATGGTGAGGGCCCCGCCGTCGAACTGTCCCTGGGCCCGGACGGCAGCCTGGTCGTGGGCCACGTGGAGACGCCGGGCTGCGACGACGCCGTAGCCGTGGTCCGCACGTCAGGTTCCACCGGCACACCCAAGGCAACAGTGCTGACCGTGGAATCCCTGGCGGCCTCCTCCATGGCCACCGCCCTCCGGCTCAAGGGCGAGGGCCAGTGGCTGCTGGCGCTGCCCGTCCAGTTCGTGGCCGGCATCCAGGTGCTGGTGCGCTCCCTGTTCGCCGGCACCCGGCCCTGGGTCATGGACATGTCCGGCGGCTTCACCCCGGAGGCGTTCACGGCCGCCGCGCTGGAACTGACGGACAAAATCCGGTTCACCTCCCTTGTTCCCACCCAGCTGCAGCGGCTCCTGGACCACCCGTCACCGGACACGCTCGCCGTGCTGCGCCGCTTCAATGCCATCCTGCTGGGCGGCGCCCCGGCCCCGCCGGCCCTGCTGGCAGCCGCCCGGGACGCCGGGGCCAGGGTCATCACCACCTACGGTTCCGCCGAGACCTCCGGCGGCTGCGTCTACGACGGCTACCCCCTGGAAGGCGTCTCGGTCCGCGTGGCAGAGGACGGCCGGATCCTGCTGGGCGGGGACACGGTGGCCGCCGGCTACATCGAGGCGCCGGACGAGGAAACCGGGACGTTCTTCGAGGAGGACGGCGTGCGCTGGTACCGCACCAGCGACCTGGGCTCCATTGACGACGACGGCCGGCTCACCGTGCTGGGCCGGGCCGACGACGTCATCATCACCGGCGGCGTGAAGGTCTCCGCCGGGCACGTCCAGCAGCAGCTGGAACAATCCGACGCCGTCGCCGCGGCTTTCGTGGCCGGTGTGCCGTCCGCGGAGTGGGGGCAGGCCGTTGCCGCCTACGTGGCGCTCACCCCCGAAGGCGCGTCCGGGCAGGAAGCCGGGGACGCCGCCGTCGTGCTCCAACAACTGTGGCAGCAGCAACTGGGCGTCCTGGCGCCCAAGACCGTCCTCACCGCACCGGCCCTGCGGATGCTGCCCAACGGCAAACCGGACCGGCTCGCCATGACCGCCGAACTCAGCGCCCTGCACGGGGGAAAGTAGAGTTGGACCTGCACCACCGCGGCGGGTGCGCACGTTCCATCCTGCCGTCTTACCGAAACAACACGAGGTACTAACCGTGGCAACAGCCGCCCAATGGATCCAAGGCGCCCGACTCCGGACGCTGCCGGCAGCGATCGCGCCAGTGCTGATCGGCACCGCCGCCGCCTACGAAATGGACTCGTTCCTCCTGCCCAACGCCATCCTTGCGGCTCTGGTGGCGCTCCTGCTCCAAGTGGGCGTGAACTATGCCAACGACTACTCGGACGGCATCCGCGGGACCGACGACGACCGCGTGGGTCCGCTGCGGCTGGTGGGCTCCGGCGCCGCCAAGCCTGAACACGTCAAGTGGGCGGCGCTGGGGACGTTCGCCCTGGCCATGGTGTTCGGCCTGGTCCTGGTGGTCCTCACCCAGGCCTGGTGGCTGATCCTGGTGGGGCTCGGCTGTGTGATGGCCGCCTGGGGCTACACCGGCGGCAAGAACCCCTACGGCTACATGGGCCTGGGCGACCTGTTCGTCTTCGTCTTCTTCGGCCTGGTGGCCACCCTGGGCACCACCTACACGCAGGCGGGCCACATCAGCCTGTCCGCGGTCATCGGAGCGATCGGCACCGGCCTGATCGCCACGGCGCTGCTCATGGCCAACAACGTCCGGGACATCCCCACCGACATGCAGGCCGGCAAGAAGACCCTGGCGGTGCGGCTGGGCGACAAGCATGCGCGGGAAAGCTACGTGCTGATGCTCGCCGTCGCCATCCTGCTGGTGGTGATCCTGGCACCGGGCCGGCCGTGGATCCTGATCGTGCTGCTGCTCATTCCGGCCTGCCTGATGCCGGCCTGGCTGATGATCAACGGGCGCAAGCGCAAAAGCCTGATCCCGGTCCTGAAGCAGACCGGCCTGATCAACCTTGGCTACAGCGTGCTGTTCTCACTGGGGCTGATCCTCAGCCACGGGTTCTAGCGCTTGTTGTTGTTGCTGCCCTTGGCGTTGTTGATGGTGATGTCCGGGTTGGCGTCCAGCAGGGCGTCCTCGGCGTTGGCGTCCTGGACTTCGCCGGCGGAGCGCAGCGGCTTGGCCTTCCCGGAGAAGCGGTGCTGCAGGGCCGCGGCGGCAGCGTCGCGCTGCTTCTGGAAGAACAGGTAGCTGATGGCAAAGGCAATGAGCGCGGCGCAGATCACGGACATCAGCACCCCCACCTGCAGAAGCGCGAACAGGGCAAACAGGGGCACGAAGATTGCCAGCCGGATCAGGGAATATTTCAAAAAGGCCACTATTCAAGTTTAGCCGCCTCCGCCAGCGGCCCCTGCGCGTCCTGACGATAGACTTAATGGCATGCTCTTCCGTGTGGCTTTGGCCGTCGCAGTCCTCGTCATCTTCGTGTATGGCCTGGTGGACGTGATTCGCACTGAGGGCCGACTGACCCGCGGGATTTCCAAACCGGCCTGGATCATCGTCCAGATTGTCCTGCCCGTCCTGGGAGCCATCCTGTGGCTGCTGATTGGCAGGCCGCGCGGTACTGAGCAGCCCCGGCCCAGCTACCCGCATCCCGTGGCTCCGGACGATGACCCGGACTTCCTCCGCAACCTTGAGGCACGGCGCCGCAAGCAGGCCGAAACGGAGCGCCTCAAGAAACTCCGGGACGAGCTGGACGCAAAAGCCAAGGAGGACGGCGGCAAAGGCCAGCGCGGCACCGATGAACACGATACCGACGGACTGAAATAACGCTTATGGCGTTCCAACCCGGCGGAGAAGAGCGGCGCGTGCCGGCTCCCCCACCGAGGCCCGGCCTGTCCTACTCCGCGCCGCCGCCCATCCCTGTCATTCCCCCGGTACCCCAGGTTGTCCGGACGGCCCGCACGCTCTGGATCTTGAGCTTCGTGGCGGGCCTGGCCGTCCTGCTGGGATCCTTCGTGGCCCGGGATTCCAACCTGCAGCGGCTCCGTGGCGTAGTGGCGGACATGGCTGCGGGCAGCGACGCCGGCTCGGTAGGGACCGCGGCGGAGATCGTCTTCTGGGGGAGCATCGGCGCCCTGTTGCTGGTGACCGTGCTTGAAGCTGCTGTCCTGGCCGCGGCGCTGGGCCGCAAAAACTGGGCCCGCTGGGTCCTGGTCCTGCTGCTGGCCGCCCACCTTCCCGTCCTGCTCCTGGCATCCGCCTTCCTGGTCCCAAACGGCGCCGACGGCAGCTACGTGGTGATGCTGTGGGGTGCCGGCCTGCTCCTGGCGTTCGCCGGGCTGGTGCTTCTGTTCCTGCCGTCCGCCGGCTCCTGGCTGAAGCGGGAGGCCACGCAGGCCTGAGCCCTACGCTGACTGCGCCTGGGCGTCCCTGGCTGCGAAATCCGCAAGGACACCCTCGCAACTGCGGATCACCACCCGGCACGTTTCAACAGCGGACCTGGCCGTCAACGGGCTTTCAGCGACCCTGCGCCACCGCGCCAGGCAGCGCCGCGCCTCAGCGGCCAGCACGTCCGGACCGGAGTCAGGCGCCATGCCGAGCCGCAGGGATGCCGCCGCGCCGCGGCCGCCAATGAGCCGTTCAGCTTCCGCCGCCAGTTCGGGGGCCAGGTCCACTCCGGCAGTGCGCAGGGCCGCCAGCAGCCGGAGTTCGCGGAACTCATGCGCGTTGGCCTGGACGCGCTCCAGGGACGCCGCCAACTCTTGCGTTCCCTCGCGGGGGCGGCTGTCCAGGAGGTTCCCCACCGCCACCAGCACGGTCCTGGCCTTCAACGCTTCCGCCCGCGCCTGGAACTGCCGGTCCAGCACCTCCAACAGCGGATCCAGGCCGCTGCGCCGGGCCAGCTCATGGGCCAGGGGCGTTGGCTCGGGGTAGCCATTGCGGATAAGGACCACGGCCAGCCGGATACCGAAAAGGCCATAGCGCTCCAGCAGTGAGGACCGTGCCTCTTCCGTCAGTGCCACGGGTTCCCCGGACCGGCGGAACCTGTCGGCGGACAGCAACATCCGTTCGCGCGCGGCCCGGTCCAGGGTGGCCAGCAACTGGAGGGCTTCAAAGTCCGGCTGGCGCAGGGTGCGGGCACTTTGGGCCAGGAGTCCGGCCACCGGGACAACGCCCAGTGCCAGCTTCCGGAGGTTGGGGTCCCGGCTGTACCTTTCCGCGATGCTGCCGGCGGACAACAGGGAGTCGATCCGTCCGGCTCCCACCTCGTCGGCACGGGACAGCACCGCGATGGCGTTGACCGTACCCGAGCGGCCCGCCGCGGTGTCGCGGAAGGATTCCAGGAACCTCAGATCGGACGCGTGCATGTGGCGCATCAGGTAGATGACGGCATCAGCTTCCGACGCCGAATCCTCCGGAGTCAGGAAACGTATGGACCGTGCGGACACGTCCTGGGACACGGAAGCGATGCCGGGGGTGTCGATCAGCGTCATGGCCTGCAGGGCCGGCGCAGGCCATTCGACGTCGAGCCGTTCCACTTCCTCCGCCTCGACGCCGTCGAGGGCGAAGACCAGGCGCCCGTCCACGCGTTTCAACGGCAGGTTCCGGGGCTCCCCAGTGACGGGGTGGAGCGTGATGCGGGGAGTGTGGCCGTGCCGGTACCAGGTGACGATCCGCGTGCATTCGCCGGTGTCCGTCGGCGCGATCTCCTCACCAATGATGGCGTTGAGGAGCGTGGATTTTCCTGCCTTCACCATGCCGGCAATGGCAATCCGCAATGGCTCGGCAAGCCGCCGCGCGTAGCCGCGCAGCGCTTCGGCAGCCTGGGTGTCGTCGCCGTAGACCTCCAGCGCTTCCCGGATCAGTCCGGCTGCCCCGGCCGTGGTGGACGGCGTCATCCAACGCCCGCCCCGGCACGGGTCCCGGCAGCCATGACCTCCGCGGCCACGGCTTCCGCGGCCCGGTGCAGCGCATCCACTTTTTTGAGTTCGGCCCTGATCTCCCGGATCCGCCCTTCCCTCTCCTCGGCATACGATTTGGCGGCCTTCTGGGCCGCGGCCACCGAATCCGACAATGACCTGTGGTACTCGTCCGCGATGTCGGTGAAGTGGTCCCGGATGGTCCGCTGGACCAGGCGCAGCCTGTCCTTGAGCTGCTTTCCCACCTGGAACGTCACGTCGTCGAGCTGGCGCCTCACCAGCGCCTTGGCCTCGCCCTGGCGCCGCTTGAGCCGCGTTTCCTTGTCCTCCCGGTAGGCCTTGCGCCCCAGCAGCAGTCCGGCGCCCACCGACAGGGGATTTATCAGGGCCATCCCGAAAATACCTGTGAGGAGGCCAAACATCAGAACGCCGCCATAGGAGCCGCGCATGCCGATCAGGACTTTCTGGATTGGGTTGACCCGGCCCGGGTCCAGTTCCGCCATCTGGTCGACCGGATCCAGCGCGTCCCCTGAATCGGCAACGTGCAGGACGGGCAGCGATACTTCGTCGGCAGCGAAATGTTCCGCCACCTGCGCCGCCAGCCACTGCGACCGCTCGCTGGTCCAGACAAAGGTGTCCGACACCGCCGCGGCGGCGCAATCTTCGAGCCACTGGGAAAATTCCGTCCAGACCGGCCCGGGATCGCCCTGGTCGATGGCCGACTCGGCTTCCCGTTGGATCCGGCGCAGGCGGTCCCGGAGGTCGTATTCCATGTCGGCAATGAGGTCGTTGATGCCGTCGCTGAGGGTCAGCTGCCAGCGCGCAGACCGTTTCCGCATGTCGTCCGCCTCTGTTTTCGCCTGCTCAAGGTCCGCGAGCATCTGCGGCGTACCCGCAGGGTTCTCCAGGGCCTCAAGCTCGGACTGCAGGGACAGCCGCAGGTTGTCCGTCACGGACAGCAGGTCCTGGCTGACGGAGCGGCGCTGGATGCGCTGCGCCTTGCCCACCACATCGTTGCGCAGATGGGCCACCAGGCCGGGAAAGCCCGATTCCGCGTTGAGCTCGCTGTCCTGGAGCCGGGAGGCCTCAAGGCGGAGGTCCGCGGAGACGGGAAACAGGGGAATGTCCGGTGCCACCTGGTCCAGGTGTGTCCTGTCCAGTTCCCCTACGCGGCGCCAGTCCGGGTAGAGGTCCGTCTTGGAAAGGACGGCTGCAACGCTGGGCGTAATCCGCATGGCCTGGCGCAGAAACCGCAGTTCCGGTTCCGTGTATTCCTGGGAGGCGTCCGAGACCAGCAGCATGGCATCCGCGGTGGGAAGGGCGGTAAGGGTGGTGAGGGTGTGGGTGGAGCCCATGCCGCCCACCCCAGGGGAATCGATGATGGTTAGCCCACCGGTGAGGATCCGTCGGGGCAGGCAGACCTCCGCGGCCGCAAGCTTCAGGCTGTTTCCCGGATTGCCCTGCTCCGAGACGAGGGCCGGCAGTTCTGCCAGGTCGACGGGCCGGCGCTCAACGTTTCCTTCCCGGCCGTCGGCGGCAGCCTCCCCGGGCGCCTTTTCAGCTGCCGGGACCAGCACGGCGGCCGAGGCCGGTTCACCATAGCGGACGATGGTGGGAACCGAGGTGGCAATATCGTCATCCACCGGGCACACCGGCGCGTTCACCAGGGCATTGATGAGCTTGCTCTTCCCCTGTTTGAACTCCCCCACCACAATCACCCGGATGCTGGGATCCTGCAGCCGTGCCATGGCCTGCTCCAGCCTCCTGCGCAGGTCCGCACGCTCCCCGCCGCCCACCAGCTGCAGGCCCTCGTCAACAAGCCTCACCAGCTGGCCGGCCGTCATGGGCCCCGCTGCCCTTGCCGGTCCTGCTTCTGCCACAGCGTGCCCCTCGTTCCAGTGCGGAAAATGTGTCCAGTGCGCCTTCGGTAATACGGGAAGAGCCCGACAGAAGGTGGGATGCCTCCTGCCGGGCGGTTCGCCTCCCGAAAACAGCGTGTTACAGGACGGTGGAGTCGTCAACCACTGAATCGTCGATGGTGGTGTGGTTGTCCTGGTCGATATCGGTGTGGCTGGAATTGTCCTCGGTGAAATCGAACTGGTTGTCTGCCACCACCACGTTGTCCTCCACGATGCTCGTGGCCGAATTGTCCTGGAAGGAGTCCTCCACGTTGACATCCACTGTGCTGGCGGTGGAGTTGTCCTGGTTGAACGAATCTTCCAGCGTCGTGGTGCTGGAGCTGTCCTGGTTGAAGGAGTCCTCCACATCCACCGAGGCCTGGGTGGAGTTGTCGGAATTGTCGTTGAACGAGTCGCGGACATCGAGGTCAGTATCGGTGCTGACGGAGTGGTCCGAATGGTCCGAGTAGTCGGAGTTGTCCGAGTTGTCGTTGAAGGAGTCGTCAACATCCAGGCCGACGTCGGTGTTGAAGGAGTCCGAGATGTCAGTCTCCTCATTGCCGATGCCGACGTCCCCGCCGGCGTGGATGGAGTTGTCCGTGGAGTTATCGGTGGAGTGGTCGGTGTTGTAGGAATCCCTGATGTTGTTCGAGTCCCTGAGATCGGCGTCATCGCCGGCGGCGACGGCCCGGTCCCCGGTGGCCACCACGGCGTCGTTGTCGAACCACTGCTCCACGTCTCCGTGCGCCCAGATGTTCTGGTTGACGGACTGGTCGGTCATGGTGTCCCGGTCGTCAACCGTGGTGGTGCTGGTGGTGTAGGAGAAGTGGTTTATCACGTTGTGCAGTTGCTGTACTGCGTGGGCGTGGTCGTCCTGGTCGTAGTTCGGGATGCCATGTACCATTCCTTGGCTTCCGGCGTGGATGGCTGTTGCGCCCCCCACAGAACCCGCTGACACAGAGCCAGCCGACGCACCTGCGCCCGCCCATGCGCTGCTGCCGCCTGTGTTGTATTCGCGTTCGAACGACGAGGCGTTGACGGTGATGGGAGCGTAGTCGAGGACAACAGGCATTGCAGCGTCAACGTCGGCCAAGCACACGTTGCCCAGGCCGTGTTCGGCCAGCGTCTTCTCCGGGTTGTCCAGGAACGCCTGGATTGCCTTGCGGCTGCCAAAGAGGTGCATCAGGAATTGAACAAGGTCGTTTGCGAGTGTTGGCATATGAGTGGTCCTCACATCTTCGTCGAGTTGCGGATCATCCGGCGGAACGTGTCTGGCTGCTTCAAAACTAGGTTCGCTGCCGGAGACTGGGCATCGGGCGCATTCCCCCTACCGGTGGAAGCCGTGCCGGGGTGCTCCCGGGTCCGCGGCTAGGGGCATTAGGGACTACTCCTGTTGCGGGTTCATGTGCTGGGAATTCTCAACGCCCAAGGCCACCCGTAAACGGGCCAGCAGGTCAGACCGGTTTTCGGCGCCCAGGCGGCGGCGTATCCGGGCAATGTGGTGTTCTGCCGTCCTGGGCGAGATGTAGATGGCCTCACCGATTTCCCGGTAGGTTTTGCCCTCAAGCACCAGCCTGGCAACTTCCTTTTCCCGCTCACTCAGTCCGGAGCCGTCCGGCTGGTGCGCCCTGCCGCCGTTGTCGGCGGGGGTTCCTGCCTGGATGGCGGCCCCTGACGCGGCACCGGCCGGGTTGCCCTGCGGGTGGAGGTCCCGGGCGCAGGACAGCAGGCGCATCATGTCCCGCCGCTCGTCGGCACGTGCGGCAGCGTGGCCGGCCAGCCTTGCACCCTCCCAGGGCATTCCTACAGCGCCCAGCAGCCGGGCCGCGCCCTCCACGTCGGCAGTACGGAAGCGGCCGGCGAGCACCGAAACCCAGGCCTTTCCCGCGGTGGCCAAGACTGCGGCAAGCTGGCTGTGGACGGAGGCCCGGGCCAGTGCAGTGGCATGCGGAGCAAGATCGGCGGGGCTTTCATTCAGCAGTGCGGCCTGGACGCCGGCCCAGTGCAGGGGAACGGCCCACAGCGCGGGTTCGTCCACGCGCCCCAGCAGCTTCCAGGCTTCTTCCAGGTAGTGCGCCACGCGCCGCGTTTCGCGCAGGCGGGCAGCAGCAATCAGCATTTCCCCCCACGGCAGGAGGTTGTAGAGGTCCACCGAGGTATGGAGCATGGCCTCGCGGGCCCGTTCCCACGCCCTGAGGAGCTCCGGCACGTCACCGTTCCGCCGGGCTAGCCCCACCTCAAGTGCAGCGCACATGAACTCGTCGCGCGGGACCAGCGGCCAATGGTTGGCCTTGGCGGCTTCCGTGGCGGCAAGCCGGGCATCCTCGAGTTTGTCCTGCATCATGTCCGCCCAGGCCTGCAGCAGCAGGAGCCTGGGTTGTGCGGCATTGCCTCCCTGCCCGGCAGCGGCCGCTGCCCGGCAGACGGTTTCCGCCAGGTGCGGCTCACCGGTGTGCAGGGCCAGCAGGGCTGCCAGCGCAGCCGGCGTTTCCGGCAGCGGAAGCGATATGCCTGCCGAGTTCAGCATGTCCGAGGCATGGATCAGCACGGAGATGCCCTGTTGTGGTTTCTCCCCCAAGGATGCGAAGACCCCCTGCCCCGTCTGGACCAGCGTGGCGGCAAGCAGGGTGGGGGAAGCTGCCGGCGCGGCGGGCTGGAAGAACGCCTCCGCCCCAGACCGGTCTCCGACTCCTATCAGGACAACGGCGGCGAGGGGCGCTGATACGCCCACACGCTCGGGGCCCAACCAGTTGTAAACATCGGCCCCGCGGGCCAGCATGCCCCTTTGCGCCCAAACGGAGGCGGCCACATCCGCACCCCGGCGCACATCCCGCGGGTCGGCGCTGACCAGGAGGGTGTCAATGATGCGCGCAGCCGCATCAAGCTCACCATCACCGGCCGCCGCCTGCGCGCGGCGGGCTGCCGTCGATACCGGATCGGCGCCCGCCAGGAGGGCCTCCTCGTAAAGCTGCGACGCGAGCCGTGGGTTATGCTCCAACGCACTGTCCGCGGCCAGCTCCAGTTCAGCAGCCACCCGGGGGTCGGTGAGCCCGCCGCGGGCAAGCTCGCGGGCAAGATTACCCAACCGCTGTCCGGCGGCCGTGTAGACGCCCACGAGCTCACGCTGGAGCGCGTGCACCTTGGCAATAGGTGTGGCAGCCAGCAGTGCGTGTTGCGCCGTCCCCACCACGGTGCCGTCCGGCCCAAGCAGTCCCGCGGCCTCGGCCCGGTCCACCAGGACATCGAGGTCCTCCGCCCCGCCGCTGCCGAACTTTTGCTGCAGGTCCGCAGGCAGCGGCCCCGGCAAGGCGAAGCCCACCGAGAGCGCCAGCAGCAGTTCCCGCACCACGGCGTTGGCACCCTTCAGCTGCTTGGCCATCTGCTCGGCAGCGTGCAGCGGGTGCCCTTGGTGGTCCGGTCCCGTAGACGCCGCCCCGGGTTGTTCCTCCCGTTGGAATTGTCCGTCCTGAAGCTGCCCGTCCATCTCAGGCCCCCGGAGCGGCGGTCGTGGCCGTTTCAACGGCGGCTGCGGCGGACGTGGTTTCGGGTTCAAGCGGTGTTACTTGCGGCGCTGGGCTGCCGGTAGCTTCCACGGCCACCTCCGTTGGTGTCATCGAGGGATCCGGGGCAGTTGTGGCACTTGGGCTCTCTGTCTGCGTGGGCTGGCTGGTGTCGTCCTGTGTAGGCGGTTCAGTTGCCGTGGGCGAATCAGTCGCCGCAGGAGTCGTCGGGTCAGCCGTCCCGGAGTCGGTGGGCGTTGGGGTGCCTTCACTCTGTGTGGGGTCGGCGGAACCGCCTGCCTGCGGGGTGTCGGAAGCGGGCGTGGGAACCACCGTAACGGCCTCGGGAGCAACGCCTGACCCGCCCGTTGTCCCCCCGGAGCCGGCAAGCGCATCGGGGACTGCCGCCGCTGCGACGACAGGTCCGTCAGCAATCGCGCTGCTTCCAGCCGCCGGCCCGTCGTTGCCGGCCGCCTGCCCGCCGGGGGGCGTGGCAGATGCTTCCAGTCCGGTCCCTGGAGCAAGGGGTTTCCTGGCGCTGGCCTCGATGCCCGCGAGTGGTTGGGCCACCGCGGCCGGGGTTGCTGACTCCCCTGCATCGGCGGCGTCCGAACCGCCCGCATCGGTGCCGGCGGAGCCTCCCGTGGTACTGGCACCGGCCTGCGGCACGAACATGGCAGTCAGGCTTCCGAAACCGTCCGGGCTTTGCGCGGCCGTTGCCGTGAGGACCGTCAGGACCGCAGCAGCCGCGGCCACGGCGGTCACGCGGACGGTGGGCTTCGGCGCGTGCGCGCCCCGCGCCCCGCGCCGGGCACCGCGGACGGCGACTGGCCCTGCCGGGGCGCCTGCCGCCGTCGTATATTTCCGCGACCAACTGGGCCTGCCCGGGCCGGTTGGAGCGGGCGGCACGTCGGAGGGTACGACGGCGGCCGGCGCCTCCCGGGCGTCCGCTTCAGTTTCTGCCGGGTCAGCTGCTGCCGCCACTGCGGCCGTGTGGGCGAGGACGGCTGCCACTGCCGCCCCCAGGCAGATGGAGGACTTGGGATCGGCATCCACAGCGATAGGCCGGTCCAGCTCCTCCGACACCACCTGGGCCACCAGGGGGATCCGGGACGATCCCCCGATCAACAGCACCGTGGACAAGTCTGCCGGTACCAGGTGGAGCTGGGCCAGGGAGTGCTCCAGCGCCTCCACTGTTTCCCGTACGGGCTCTTCGATCAGCGCCTCGAATTCTGAACGGACCAGCCGGATCTGCTGCTGGATGCCGGGCAGGAGCACCGGAATGGTGGATTCGCTGTCCGCGGAGAGTGCTTCCTTGGCCTCGACGCATTCGCGGCGGAGCCGGGTGAGGGCCCCCAGCACCGCCGGGTCACCAGTGTCCAGATCGTCCAGGGCGTTCCCGGTGTGCGCAGCCACGTACCGGAACACTGCGGCATCAAAGTCGGCGCCGCCCAGGTCCTCGATGCCCTCCGGGTGCCCCAAGAGCTCAAAGCGGCTGCTGCCGCACTTCCTCAGCACGGCGGTGTCGAACGTGCCGCCGCCGAGGTCGTACACGGCGATGGTGCTGCCTTCCTCCACGCGCACCTGGGAGGCGTAATGCAGGGCTGCGGCCTCGGGTTCGGGAAGGAGCGTGACGTTCTCCAGGCCATGCGCGGCGAGGGCGTCGCGGACGACGGAAAGCCGGTGGTTGCCCCAGGCTGCGGGGTGGGTCAGGAAAATGGCCGACGCCGGGCCCCCCTCACGCTCGGTGGCCCGGTCCGCCACCCAGCGGGCAACGGTGGCATAGACGTCCTCCGGCCGCAGGACCAGGGTGCCCAGGACGAAGGGTACGTCGTCGCCAATCCGGCGCTTGAATTCCCGGACCACGCGTTCCGGAGAGTCCAGTCCTCGGCGTTCTGCCGCCTCCCCCACCAGGACCGCGCCTTCCTCCGGGTAGTACACCACGGAGGGCACAGACGCTCCACGCGTGCCCAGGGGCAGGCATTCGGGCACGGCGTTGGGACCTTGGTTAAAGCGCACAACGGCAGCTGCCGTGAAACTGGTCCCGACGTCAACGGCGAGAGCGTAGCTCATTGGGGTACCTCGAAAGGCTGGTGGTCCACCTGCAAGCTTCATCACAGGGAACGTCACCAACGTAGCATTTCCGAAGGACCGGGGAACACCCCTGTTGCTACATCGAATGGTTATTTATCGGACCGTTGCCGTCTCTCGACTGCGCCCCCGGTTTTAGGACCCGGAAACCCCCGTTTCAGGGGCCGAAAGGCCCTTGTTTTAAAGGCCGGAGTAGGAGTGGAGTCCGTTAAAGAACTGGTTGACGATGGTGAAGTTGAAGATCACGCAAAGGTAGCCCACGATCGACAGCCAGGCGGCCCGTGTTCCGGTCCAGCCGCGGGTGGCCCGGGCGTGCAGGTAGCCGGCGTAGACAACCCAGATCACGAAGGTCCAGACCTCCTTGGTGTCCCACCCCCAGAACCGGCCCCAGGCCTTTTCCGCCCAGATGGCACCGAACATGAGGGTGAAGGTCCAGCCGATGAAGGCGATGGCGTTGATGCGGTAGGACAGGTTTTCCAGGCTCAGCGCGGAGGGCACCAGGCGCATGAAGCCGAGCTTGTCGGCACCGCCGGCGGCCACGGTCTTCTGCCGGTGGGTCTGCACCAGCTGCAGTGCGGACATCGCGAAGGTCAGGGTGAACAGCGCCGAGGAGAGCACGGCGATGGAAACGTGGATGACCAGCCAGTAGCTCTGGAGGGCGGGAACCAGGTGTCCCACGGGGGTCCAGAACGCCACCGAGGCAGCCACCAGCATGATGATCACCAGGCCCACCACGAAGGTGCCCAGGAAGCGGAGGTCGCGGCGGATCAGCGAGAGCAGGAACACGGCCGCCACCAGGAAGGCGCCGGTGGTGAGGAATTCGTACATGTTGCCCCACGGCACCCGGCCTGCGCCCAGGGCCCTCGTGACCACGCCGGCGCCGTGGATGACGACAGCAAGGGTGGTCACGGCCACCGCAACACGCGCCGGAACCCGGCGCTCGGCGGCGTACTTCATGTCGCCGTCGGCAGTCACGAAGCCTCCGGTTCCTGCACCGCTGGCTTTGGCGGCGGACGACGACGGGCGCTCGGCCCGTCCGGCCGGCCCGTCCAGTCGGGCCTCAACACCGCGGGATCCTTCGCGCGCCCCTGCTCCGGCAGCAACGCCGGCGGTTACGGGGACCTTGGCGGCAGCACCGGCCTGCGCGGCCTTGAGGTCCACAGCGCGCAGCGCCTTGCTGCTCTTGGCCAGGTCCCAGGCGAAGGCGATAAAGGCCACCGTGTAGGTACCCGCCGCCAGCAGCATGAAGAGTTCGCTGTACTGGCCCATGGTTTCATTGATTCCAAATGGCATTACTGGTCCTTTTCGGGCCCGGTGGGGCCTGCTGGGGTGGTGACGGAGCCTGCGGCATTAGCGGCGGAGCCTGCGACATTATCGCTCCGCCGGCTGGGAGTTTGCTGGGACTGGCCCGTGTCTTCGGTGTCTTCCGGCAACTGCCACTCGGCGGAGAACAGTTTCCGGAGCGCTGCCGCCTCCCCGGCGAGGCGGTGGTCCTCGCCGCGGGCCAGGAGCCCGTATTCCACCATGGTGCGGCCGTCCGCAGCGGTACCCGTCCGTACCCAGACGCGCCGGCGGTTGACGTAGAGCGAGAGGATCAGCCCGGCCACGGCCAGCAAAGCGAAGACCAGGGCGTAGACCTGCCCGGGGTTGTGGTGGATGTCCACGCCGATGTACCGCTTCAC
Source organism: Arthrobacter sp. SDR-2R (assembly GCF_057747955.1). Lineage (NCBI taxonomy): Bacteria > Bacillati > Actinomycetota > Actinomycetes > Micrococcales > Micrococcaceae > Arthrobacter > Arthrobacter sp. SDR-2R. The sequence goes on along the minus strand of NZ_CM173231.1, from coordinate 1,333,034 downwards.
GCCGTCGAAACTGATGGTGCCCTTGCCGTCCGGCAGTGTGAAGGTGGAGCCGGGTGCCAGCGTGATGCCGCCGGCCGCCAGGTTCCTGGCGTTGAGCGGCGTCAGGTTCTTGACATCCAGTTCGAAGACGTTCTGCGGGGCACCGGTGTTCAGGCCCAGGTCCCCGTAGTAGGAGTTCAGGGTCAGCTGGGGGTTGAACAGTTCGGGGTCGGCACTGAACGAAACGTTCTTGTCCGTCACGAACGCGGTGGGGAGGAAGAAGCCCACGAACCCCAGCTGGTCCGGCTGGGCGTCCGGAACCTTGATCACCACGGACGAGTAGTAGTTATCGCCCTGCAGCTTGGCCACCACCGGGCCCTGCATGGCCACGTTGCCGGCGCCGTCCCGTACGGTCACCACCGGTGCGTAGCCGTTGCCGGTGAGGTAGATGCTGGTGCCGCCCAGGGTCACGGGATCGTTGACCTTCAGGATTTCCTGCTTGGCTGGAGCGTCCGGGTTTTCCTTGGTGGTCACCGTGGCGGCGAAGTCGATGGGCTGGCCGAACTTGCCCTTGGATTCGCGGTCGAACGTGATGTTGAACTTGTCCAGCTGGAGCGAGTACGGCTGCAGCTGGCTGGACTGGAAGTTGGTGCCCGGGTTGAACTGGTCGTAGCCCACCAGGGTGTTCACGAACGTGTCGCCTTCCACCAGGATGCGCTGGCCGCTGTAGCCGAACAGGCCCCCTGCGGCCACGGCCACCAGCACGCCGATGAGCGAGGTGTGGAAGACGAGGTTGCCCACTTCCTTCAGGAAGCCGCGCTCGGCCCCCAGGGACGGGCGGTTGCCGTCGGCGTCCCTGACCTCCACCCGGTAGCCGCGCTTCCGCAGCAGTCCGGCCGCACTGTTGATGGCCTCCGACGCCGGGATGCCGGTGCGGGCGGGAATCACCAGGGTGCCGTATTCCGGCAGCCGGGACAGGCGCTGCGGCGTCCGTGGCGGCTGGGAGCGCATGGCCTTGTAGTGGGCGATGGCACGCGGCACCACGCAGCCGATCAGCGAGATGAACAGCAGGAGGTAGATCGCCGAGAACCAGGCCGAGGAGTAGACGTCATAGAGCTGCAGGGAGTCCAGCAGCTTGCCGTAGTCCGGATGGTCCTTGATGTACTGGGTCACCACGGCCGGGTTGGCGGGCCGCTGCGGGAACAGGGATCCGGGGACGGCGGCGACGGCGAGGAGCAGCAGCAGGAACAGCGCGGTGCGCATGCTGGTCAGCTGGGTCCAGGCCCACCGCAGCATGCCCTTGGGGCCCAGGGCCGGAAGGGCGGCTTGGGCTTTTGCCTCCGCTACGGGGGCGGATTGCTTCTTCTTTACGTTCACACGCTCGCTCATCAGATCGGCAACTTCACGTCGGTTTGGAACCAGTACTGCAGCCCGGTCACCCAGGCTCCCCATACGCCGGTGGCCATCAGCAGGCCCAGCACCACCAGGATTCCGCCGCCGGTCCGCTGGATGGCAAGGCGGTGCTTGCGGAAGAACGCCATGACGCCCATTCCGCGGCGCAGGGCCAGCGCGATCAACAGGAACGGAATGCCCAGTCCCAGGCTGTAGACGAATGCCAGGAAGGCGCCCTTGGCGGCCGAGGAGCCGCCGGAAAGGCTGAGGAGCTGCACGGCCGAGTAGGTGGGGCCGATGCACGGCGCCCAGCCCAGGCCGAAGGTCAGGCCCAGCAGCGGTGCTCCCCAGAGCCCGGCGGGCGGCTTGGCGTGGATCTTGGCGTCCCGCTGGAGCCAGCTGAAGCCGCCCATGAAGACAATGCCCATGATGATCACCAGGACCCCCAGGAGCTGGGTGATCCAGGCATTCTGGCTGCCGGTAATGAGGGTGCCCAACTGACCGAATGCGCCGCCCAGCAGGACGAAGATCACCGAGAAGCCCAGGACGAAGAGCCCGATCCCGGCCAGCATCCGGCCGCGCTTCTGCTTTTGCAGGTCCACGCCGCTCAGGCCCGTGACGTAACCCAGGTAGCCAGGAACCAGGGGAAGGACGCAGGGGGAAAGGAAGGAGACCAGTCCGGCAAGCAGTGCCACCGGAATGGCCAGCAGGATGGAGCCGCTGAGGATGGCTTCGGCGAAGGGGCTGTTCATGGTCCCGGCCCGCCCTACTCGGCCACGGCGGCGGTGATGAGGGCTTTCAGGGTGCCCTTCTCGATCTCGCCGAGGACGCGCGAGGCCACCCGTCCCTGCTTGTCCAGGACCAGGGTGGTGGGCACGGCGCCGGGCGGTACCAGGCCGGACACGGACAGCAGGACGCTTCCGTCCTTGTCGTCAAAGCTCGGGTAGGTCAGGTTGAAGGTCTTTTCGAACGCCTCCGCCGTGGGTTTCTCGTCCCGGAGGTTGACGCCGAAGAACTGCACGCCCTGGTCCTTGAACTCCTGGTGCAGCGCTTCCAGGAGGGGAGCTTCCACGCGGCACGGCGCGCAGGCGGCGAACCAGAAATTCAGGACGCTCACCTTGCCCTGGAAGTCGGCCGGGGTTACCGCAGTGCCGTTGAAAAGCGCACCCTGGATCTGCACGGCTTCCTTGCGGTCCCCGGCGGCGAACTCTGTCACGGAGCCGTCGCCGGCCACATAGTTCTTGTTGTCCCCTGCCTTGGCCTGCTTGGCCAGCGCATCCTCCTGGGCACAGCCGGAGAGGCCCAGGGTCAGTGCGGTCAGGGCCATGCCGCCGGCGGCGAGCATGCTGCGGCGGGAGGGGAGGTTGTTGTTGCTCACTTCTAGGCTCCAGGGGTGCTGGCGGCACCGGGAAGAAGGGACGCCGCGGGTTCGCTGTACTCGACCCGCAAAAGCGAGCCGTCGTCGTCGAACACCAGGGACGTGACGGACGTCAGGGTGCACTCGCGCTTGCGTGGGTCGTGCCACAGGGGCCGGCCTTCGGCGCTGAGCCGGGCAGCCCAGATCGGCAGTTGGTGGCTCACCAGGATCGCCTCGGGGCCGTGGGCACCGAAGTCGCCGGCAGCAAGTTCGATGGCCCGCAGCCGGGCGTCCTGCGCCGCGGCCGCCACCCTCGCGGCCTGCTCCTTGTACGGTTCGCCCCAGGAGGGGCGCAGCGGGTTGACCAGGTGCGGCCAGTGCCTGGGCCGGCGGAGTTCGGCCTTGGTGACCTTCATGCCCTCAAAGTAGTTTTCCGCTTCGATGATCCGCTCGTCGGTGTGGACCTGCAGCTGCAGGGCTTCCGACGTCGGCCGCGCCGTTTCCTGCGCGCGGTCCAGTGGGGAGGCGGCCAGGTAGGTGATGCGGGCGCCGCGTTCGGCGCGCTGCCGGAAGTATTCGGCTAGCGTCCGGGCCATCTCCTGCCCCAGTTCGGAGAGGTGGAATTCGGGAAGCCGCCCATAGAGAACGCCCTCGGGGTTATGGACCTCGCCGTGGCGGAGCAGATGGACAGTGGCTTGGGGCATGTTTACCAGTTTCTCAAAGATGGCGTGCGATCCGAAATCTCGGGCCGCTCCTTCTACAAAGAGTAGAACTTAAGTTTTTGAAGAAATGTTCCGTGGACGGGAACAAAACATGCAAATGCATGTTTATACTGGATGCAGCAAGTTAGTTGAGGCTTCAACAGATGAAGGTTCAACGGCAGGACCTCAGTACATACACCTTTACAAGGAGCAACATCATGGCACTTCCCGCAGACGTCACCACCGGCACCTGGACCCTGGACAACTCCCACAGCGAGATCGGCTTCACTGTCCGGCACGCCGGCATCAGCAAGGTCCGCGGCCAGTTCAAAGAGGCCGCCGCCACGCTGGACCTGGGCCAGGATGTGGCTGAGTCCAGGATCAACGCCACCATCCAGACCGCCAGCTTCGACTCCGGCGACGCCAACCGCGACGGCCACGTCAAGGGCGAGGACTTCTTCGATGTGGAGAAGTTTCCCGAGATCTCCTTCGTATCCAACGGCCTGGTGGCCAAGGGCAACAGCTACGAGCTCACCGGCGACCTGACCATCAAGGGTGTCACCCGCCCGGTGACCCTGGAAACCGAATTCAACGGTGTTGCCGTTGATCCGTTCGGCAACACCCGCGCCGGCGTCTCCGCCGAGACCACCATCAGCCGCAAGGACTTCGGCCTCACCTGGAACGCCGTCCTGGAAGCCGGCGGCGTGCTGGTCAGCGACAAGGTTGCCATCAACCTTGAACTCGCCTTCATCGCCCCCGCAGCGTAGTTCCGCCCGCCAGGGCACAACCCCGGCGCCAGGCCTCCCCGGCCTGGCGCCGGGGTTCCCTGTTTAACGGCAACCACCTGCGCCAATACCCGCTGAATCACCCACAACGCCGCCCGCCGGGGGTACGGTGGACTTAAGCCATGCTGGGGGAAGGCAGAGGACTGATTCCCGGCAGCCTACCCGGATCCCGACCTGCAGAAGGAACGCCATGAGTACTCCTCCCGTCCCGCCCCCGTCGCCCCAAGACCCCAGCAACGACCAGCCGGGGCATGAACAGGCCGGCAGCCCCCAGTCCGGAGACCAGCAGCAGCCCCGCTACGGGCAGAATGCGCCGCAGTATGGCCAGAACGCCCCGCAATATGGGCAGAACGCGCCCCAGTACGGCCAGAACCAGCCGCCGGCAGCGCCGCAGTACGGCCAAAACCAGCCCCAGTACGGCCAGAATGCGCCGCAGGCCCCGGGCTACGGCCAGAACCCGCCGCAGTATGGCGCCCAGTTCGGGCAGAATGCACCCCAGTACGGCCAGCCGCCCTACGGGCAGTCCCCCTACGGCCAGTACCCGTCGGAGCAGCCGCAGCCGGCCGGAGGCAACGGCGTCCCGCAGCTGGTGAACATCTCGTTCTGGCTGTTGATCGCGTCGGCAGTGATCTTCGTGATCTCCCTGCTGACCGGGCTGACGCAGCTGGATGATCCGGTGTTCCGGCGGACATTCGAGGACCAGATGGCGGCCGGAGGCGCCAGTGGAGTCACCTATGACGACATTAAGGGGGTCATCGCCGGCACCCTGGTGGTGTTCGCGATCATTGGCGTGGCCCTCTACCTGCTGGTGGCCTTCTTCGTCCGAAAGGGCAAGAACTGGGCCCGCATCCTGGGAACGGTCTTCGCTGCACTGTCCGTCTTCGGACTCTTTGGTCCCCCCAGCTTTGCCACCATCGGAACGCTCCTGGGAATTGCGGCCATCGTGCTGCTCTACCTTCCGGCAGCCGCCCCGTACTTCCGGAAGCAGCAGCCTTTCGCCAACCCCTATTCGGGCGGCTTCGGCAACCCCTACGGGCGGTAGCCACTCCGCCCGCTGACACTGCACGCGGCCCGGGATGCATCATTCGCATCCCGGGCCACCTGCTTTAACGGGTCCGCCAAGACTTGGGCCGGGGGAAAACTTCCAGGGAAACCCTAGGCCGTCTGCCCGGGCGTCTGGGCCCGCTGGGCGTGGTAGGCCAGGATCTGGAGTTCAGTGGCCATGTCCACCTTGCGAAGATTGACCCCTTCGGGAACCTGCAGCATCACGGGTGCAAAGCTCAGCACGCTGCGCACGCCTGCCGCCACCACACGGTCGCAAACGCCCTGCGCGACGGCCGCGGGAAGGGCCAGGACCACCATGTTGGCCCCGGTGCGGTGCAGGACGGTCTCCAGGTCTGCCACGTCGCTGACGCGCAGCCATCCCACCTCGTTGCCCACCACCATCTGGTCTGCGTCGAAGATGGCCACCACATCGAACCCGCGCGACTCAAAGCCGCCGTAGCGTGCCAGCGCCTTGCCCAAGTTGCCGGCGCCCACAATGGCCACTTTCCAGTCGTGGGTCAGTCCGAGCGCGGCGGCGATGTGGCGGCTGAGGTACTGCACCTCATAACCGACGCCCCTGGTGCCATAGGACCCCACATGGGACAGGTCCTTGCGGAGGGTTGAAGAACTGACGCCGGAGGCTTCTGCCAGGGATTCGGAGGAAACGCGCTCCACGCCCTCGGACAGCAATGTGTTCAGGGCACGGAGGTAGATGGTGAGCCGGGCCACGGCGGCAGGAGGTATCTGCTTGGTCAGTGCGCCCGTGGCATCCGGAAGGTCCGGGACAGACTGGGGCGAAGAACCCAGGGATGTCACCCGCACCTCCCTTGCGTCGCGTTGTGAGTCCACTCTAGGTCCCTGCCGCTCATGCCTTCAAAACCAGGACCATCAGAAACTGCCGCCACTGCCCTACCGGCCCATGGCGCGCTGCAGCACGCGTGCCAGCCGGACCTCGTCGATCTTCCAGAAGTCGCGCTGCACGCCGTCCACCAGGACCACCGGGATCTCTTCGGCGTAGCGCTCCCGCAGTTCAGGCTGGTTGTCCACCAGCTCTTCGCTCCAGGTAAGGCCCAATGAGGCAGTGACCCGGCCGACGGCGTCGCGCGCCTCCTCACAAAGGTGGCAGTCAGCTTTGGTGACCAGGACGACGCGGGGTGTAGCCATGGCTTAACGGTATCGCCGTTCCCGGCGTGAGGCTGACGCCGACGGCGGCGGGCCAGTGGATTGACTAGACTCAACTCCATGCCCCAGGAGAAATACGTCGCCGTAGTCACACGGCCGGTTGCTGCGCCGCAGCCCGGCGAGGCGGCGTTCTTCGATGTGGACAACACCCTGATGCGGGGTGCCAGCCTGTTCCATGTGGCCCGCAAGATGCACCAGCGGGGAGCCTTCACCCTGAGGCAGGCGGCGGGTATGGCCTGGAAGCAGTTCAAGTTTGTGGCCCGCGGCGAGAACATGGACGATGTCCATGCCGTCCGGGACTCGGCCCTGACCCTGGCCGTGGGCATCAGTGTGGATGACATCAAGGCGCTGGGCGAAGAAGTCTATGACGAGATGATCGCGTCCCGGATCTGGCCCGGCACCAAAGCGCTGGCGCAACAGCACCTGAGGGTGGGCCGCCGCGTCTGGCTGGTGACAGCCACCCCCATCGAAGTGGCCACCGTAATCTCCACCCGGCTGGGACTGACCGGAGCCCTGGGGACCGTGGGCGAGGTCTCGGACGGCCTGTACACCGGGCGGCTGGTGGGAGACATCCTGCACGGCTCGGCCAAGGCCGTGGCCGTGCAGGCCATCGCCGACGATGAGGGCCTGGACCTCAAGCGCTGCTGGGCCTACAGCGACTCCTACAACGACGTCCCGCTGCTGTCGCTGGTGGGCCATCCGGTGGCCATCAATCCGGACGCCAGGCTGCGCCGCCACGCCCGCGACCGCAACTGGCCGGTTTACGATTTCCGCGCAGGCCGCCGTGCCGCGACATTGGGACTCAAGGCGGCCACCTTCGGCGGGGCCATCTACGGCCTCTGGAAGGGCTTCGCCCGCATCCGCGGCCCGCGGGCATAATTCTTACCTCTTGCCGGGTTAAACGAAATGCCCGCCACCTTGGAAGGCGACGGGCATTTCCACGCTGCTTGAAGTATCGCTACTTCTTGTTGCGGCGCTGGTGACGGGTCTTGCGAAGCAGCTTGCGGTGCTTCTTCTTGGCCATACGCTTGCGACGCTTCTTAATAACTGAACCCACGAAAGTTCCTTACAAACTAGATGCAGTACCTGTCTGATGGAGAATGTCCGTGGACAAAGCTACGAACTGAACAACTGACAGATTCTTACAATGACGTAAAACGTTCCTTAACAGGGTACCGCTTATCGGGAGCCGCTCAGGACAGGCAGCCTCAGGCGGTTTCGGTGTGGCCTTCCACGACAGCACCCCTGAGGTACTGTTCGACGGCGTTTTCGGGGACCCGGTAGGAGCGGCCGAAGCGCACCGCCGGCATTTCGCCGGAGTGGACCAGCCGGTAAACAGTCATTTTGGAGACCCGCATGACCTCGGCTACTTCAGCCACGGTCAGGAACTTCGCGTTGGAGAAGTTCTGTTCTGCCGACATTTCCCTATTTTCCTTTGCTGACGGATGGACAACAGTGACCCCAGGTACGTGCCAATGCGGTGTTACGATGCTGAGCCATCCACCAACCACCTAAAAAGATACTCTAGATGTTCATGTGGCAGATGTGAAAGTAGTGCCTCCCCTATTTCAGCCCCTAATCTGACTGCCGCCGCTTCCGTGCCGATGCCGCCAGCTGCTCAAGGACGGACGCGGAAACGTCCCAGTCCATGCACGCATCCGTGACGCTTTGCCCGTACACCAGCTCCGCGCGTCCGGCCGCGTGCTCGGCAACATCCAGGTTTTGCGCGCCGCCCACCAGGAAGCTTTCCAGCATCACGCCGGCCACGGCCCGCGCGGCAGCCCCGCCCTGCTCCAGCTGGGCGCCAATCTCCAGGGCCACCTCAGCCTGCCGGTGGTGGCTCTTGCCGCTGTTGGCATGGCTGGCATCCACGATCAGCCGCGGGTTCAGCCCCTTGCCTGCCAGTTCACCGGAGGCGCGTTCCACATCGGCCGCTGAGTAGTTGGGTCCCTTGCGGCCGCCGCGCAGGATCACGTGGGTGTCCGGGTTTCCAGCCGTTGCCACCAGCGCAGCCCGGCCGTCGCCGTCGATCCCCAGGAAGGCCTGCGCCGCCGCCGCGGCACCGCATGCATCGATGGCCACCTGGAGGCCGCCGTCGGTCCCGTTCTTGAAGCCGATGGGCATGGACAGCCCGGACGCGAGCTGGCGGTGGATCTGGCTCTCGGTGGTGCGGGCACCGATGGCACCCCACGAGATCAGGTCCGCCATGTACTGGGGGCTGATCGGTTCGAGGAACTCCGTTGCCGTGGGGAGGCCCAGCGCGGTGACCTGCTGCAGGAACAGCCGGGCGGTGCGGAGGCCGGTGACCATGTCATGGGTGCCGTCCAGCCGTGGATCGTTGATCAGGCCCTTCCAGCCCACGGTGGTGCGCGGCTTTTCGAAGTACGTCCGCATGACGATCAGCAGGTCTTCCTTGTGCTTCTCCGCCTGGCTGACCAGCCGGCGGGCGTATTCCAGCCCTGCCTTGGGGTCGTGGATGGAGCAGGGACCCACGATGACCAGCAGGCGGTCGTCCACGCCGTCCATGATGGCGCGCACTTCGTCGCGGCCGCGTTCGACGACGGCAGCGGCCCGGGCGTCCAGCGGCAGTTCCGCGAGGAGGTCGGAAGGAGTGGGCAGCGGAGTGAACTCGCTGACGCGCAGGTTGGACGTGGACTTGGTGTCGCTGGCGCGCTGGTTTGAGGTGGTTTGTGCCGGTGCTGTTGCGGTGCTCATGTTCGGGTCCTGTTCCAGATGGGAAGCGGGCCCGGATTTCAGAACCCGCCGGAGAAACGGCGAAGGGCAGAGAATAATCTCTGCCCTGTTGGCTCTGAAGGAATGCTGGATGCGTGTCAGTTAGACGCGGGCCCCTCCAGAGCCAACGAAAAATACGCATACCAACGGTTAGTCATGGAAAAGACAATAAACCCGGGCCGCCGCGGGAGCAAAATCGGCTTCCGTCACATTCCATCCCGGGCTTGTTCGCGGATCCGGACGCACAAGGTGCGGATCCGCGAACAAGCTTAGGCTTTAGCGGCCCGCTGCCCGGGCTCAGCCGAGGAGTTTGCGGAGGTACTGGAGCTGCCGGATCCAGTGATGTTCCTGGCCGCCTTCATGGTTGTTGAACCGGTACACCTCGATCTCCTTGTCCGCCCCGCTGGCGGAGGAGGCGCCCGATCCGGAACCGTAGGCGTTGAAGCTGGCGAAAACGGTGGACGGCGGGCAGATGTCGTCCATCAGCGCCGCGGAGTACAGTGCCGGGGCGCTGGCGCGGCGGGCCAGGTTGACGCCGTCGAAGTAGTTGAGGACGGCAAGGGTGGACTCATAGCGGTCCCGGTGGCGTGCCAGGAACTGGGCAATCTCCGGGTACGGCCCGCGCGGGGTGATGTCGATGGCGCGGGGAAAGTCTTGGAGGAAGGGGACGTCGGGCAGCGCGGCGATGACGCCGTCGAGCCGTCCCGCGGTAAGCCCTGCCGTGGCCACCACCAGGCCGCCGCCCTGGCTGACTCCGGCCAGCACCACCTTGGACGGATCGACCGCGGGGTGGGCCTGGGCCGCCTCCACCGCCCGGAAGGCATCCACGTAGACCCGGCGGTAGTAGTAGTCCTCCCGGGCCGCGATGCCCCGGGTCATCAGGCCTGCGTGCGCCACATCCCCCGCCGAGGGGTGGGGATCCGCGGTGTGGCCCAGGGTGCCGCCGTACCCCTGGCCGCGGGTGTCCATGATGAAGTGCGCGTACCCGGCCTGCGCCCAGCGCGTGTCCTGGTTGACCAGGCCGCGGCCACCGGAATAGCCGATGTAGTTCACCACCACCGGTAGCCGGGCCCCCTCGTCCCGGTTGGCGGGAAGGTGCAGCCAGCCCTTGACCGGTGCCCCGCCGAAGCCGGCGAACGTGACGTCGAAGGTGTCGATCAGTGCCAGGTAGTTCTCCACCGGCTCAAACGCGGGGTTCAACGGGAAGGCACGGGCCTCCGCCAGGGTGGCATCCCAGAACGCATCCAGGTCTTCCGGCGGGGTGACGTCGGAGGTGTAGCTGCGGAGCTGGGCCAGGGGTAGGTCGAAGAGGGGCATCGTTGTCCGTCCTGCTTTCGGTTGTTGGCGCCCCAGCGGGACGCTCCTCTATTTCTAGCGCACGATGACGGCATCCCGCCGCCTGGGCCTGTGGACACCCAGGAGTTCAATTCCTGGCGGCGTTCAGTGTCAGCTCCTGGGGTTCGTACCGTCGAAGGTCCGTTCCGGCGGCGATGATTCCGCGCAGGAGTGGCAGGCCCCCGGTGGCAGCCCCGGCGGCGCGGGCCTGGATGAGCACGTTTCCCAGGGCGGTGGCTTCGACCGGACCGGCGATGACCGGGCGGCCGGTGGCGTTGGCGGTGAGCTGGCAGAGCAGGGTGTTCTGCGAGCCGCCGCCCACCACGTGCACCACGTCCACCTCACGGCCTGCCAGGCGTTCGGCCGTGGTGATGGTCCTGGCATAAGCAGCTGCGAGGCTGTCCATGATGCAGCGGGTGATCGCCGCGGGCTCGTTGGGCAGGACGTCCCCGGTTCGCCGGACTGCTGCCCGGATGCGCTCGGGCATATCGCCCGGGGCGATGAAGTAGGGGTCGTCGGCGTTGACCTGGGGACCGCCGGCAGGCAGGGCTGCGGCAGCGGAGAGCAGCGCGGCCAGGTCAGGCTGGAAACCCTCGCCCGCCCAGGTCCGCTGGCACTCGCTCAGGAGCCAGAGTCCGCCCACGTTGCGCAGGTAGCGGATGGTGCCGTCCACGCCGCGTTCGTTGGTGAAGTTCGCTTCCCGGCTGGCCTCGGTCAGGACGGGCTGCTGCAGCTCCAGCCCCACCAGGGACCAGGTGCCGGAGGAGATGTAGGCAAAGTTTTCGCCCTGCGCTGGGACTGCGGCGACGGCGGACGCAGTGTCGTGCGAACCTACCGCCACCACCGTGGTTTCACGCGGCAGTCCCAGGGCCGCGGCGATGTCCGGCAGGAGGTACCCGTAGGGTTCCCCGGGCTGGATCAGCGGCGGGAACAGGTCCTTCCGCAGCCCGAGGGCGGTGAAGAAATCGGTGGCCCACTCCCCCGCGACGGCATCGAACAGCCCTGTGGTGGAGGCGTTGGTGGCCTCGGTCCGGCGCACCCCGGTGAGCAGGAACGCGATCAGGTCCGGGATCAACAGGGCCTTCAGCCCGGCCAGGTTACGCTCGGCGGCCAGCTGGTAGATGGTGTTGAACTGGAGGAACTGCAGCCCGGTGGTCCGGTAGAGCCGTGCAGGGTCCAGCTTGGCGTGCACCGGCGCGACGGCGGCCCTGCTCCGGTCATCGCGGTAGCTGAAGGGCTGTGCCACCAGCTCGCCGGCCTTGTTCACCAGGCCGTAATCCACGGCCCACGTGTCGATGCCGATGCTGGCAATTGTTTCGCCCTGCGCCGCCGCCGCCGTAGCCGCGGCGCGGAGGCCCGCAAGGACCTCCGCGAACAGGGCGTCGAAGTCCCAGCGGAGGCCGCCGTCGAGCTCCACTACACCGTTGGGGAACCGGTGGACGGTCTCCAGCGATACCCCCGAGTCCGGGGAGACCCGGCCCAGCATGACCCGCCCGGAGGAGGCACCGATGTCGACGGCGGCAAACACAGCCGCACTCATCGGAGGAAGGCTGCGGCTACTCCGGCGTCCACGGGGATGTGCAGGCCGGTGGTGTGGGACAGTTCGTTGCTGGTGAGGACGGCGGCCGCGTTGGCTACGTGCTCGGGCAGGACTTCACGTTTGAGCAGTGTGCGCTGGGCGTAGTATTCGCCCAGTTTCTCCTCGTCAACGCCATAGACCGCTGCGCGCTTGGCGCCCCAGCCGCCGGCGAAGATGCCGGAGCCGCGGACCACGCCGTCGGGGTTGATGCCGTTGACGCGGATGCCGTGCTCCCCCAGTTCGGCCGCGAGGAGCCGGACCTGGTGGGCCTGGTCTGCTTTGGTGGCGGAGTAGGCGATGTTGTTGGGGCCGGCGAACACGGAGTTCTTGGAGGAGATGTAGATGATGTCCCCGCCCAGGCCCTGGGCGATCATCACCCTGGCGGCGGCCTTGGCCACCAGGAAGGAGCCCTTGGCCATGACGTTGTGCTGCAGGTCCCAGTCTTTTTCGGTGGTTTCCAGCAGCGGCTTGGAGATGGACAGGCCGGCGTTGTTGACCACCAGGTCCACGCCGCCGAAGGCCAGCACGGCGGCGTCGATCGCCGCGGCGACCTGGGCTTCGTCGGTGACGTCCGCCTGCACACCGACGGCAACATCGGGTCCGCCGAGTTCTTCGGCGACCTTTTCGGCGTTCTCCAGGTTCAGGTCGGCGATGACCACGCACGCGCCTTCCGCGGCGAGGCGCGTGGCGATGGCCTTGCCGATGCCCGATGCCGCACCAGTCACCAGGGCGATGCGGGTGGCGTGCGACTTGGGCTTGGGCATCCGGGCCAGCTTGGCTTCCTCCAGCGCCCAGTATTCGATCCGGAACTTCTCGGATTCCTCGATGGGTGCGTAGGTGGAGATGGCCTCGGCGCCGCGCATGACGTTGATGGCATTGATGTAGAACTCGCCGGCAACCCGGGCGGTCTGTTTGTTGGCACCGAAGGAGAACATCCCCACGCCGGGCACGAGCACGATGGCCGGGTCGGCGCCGCGCAGCGCCGGCGAATCGGCATCCGCGTGGCGGTCGTAGTAGGCCTGGTAGTCCTCGCGGTAGCCGGCGTGGAGCTCCTGCAGCCGGGCAATCGAATCCTCAATGGAGGCGTCGGCCGGAAGGTCCAGGATCAGCGGCTTGACCTTGGTGCGCAGGAAGTGGTCCGGGCAGGAGGTGCCCAGGGCGCCCAGGCGCGGGTGCTCGGCGGCTTCCAGGAAGTCCAGGACGACGGCGTCGTCACTGAAGTGCCCCAGCTGCGGCTTGTCCGTGGAGGCCAGGCCGCGGATCACAGGCGCCAGGGCTGCGGCCTTGGCGCGGCGCTCAGCTTCCGGCAAGGCCGCATATCCGGGCAGCTTGGCGCCGAAGGGCTCGGCCGTGCCGTTCTCTGCGATGTACTTTTCGGCCTGTTCGATGATCCACAAGGAATTGGCTTCCGCTTCTTCGCTGGTAGCGCCCCAGGCGGTGATGCCGTGGCCGCCCAGGATGGTGCCGATGGCCTGCGGGTTGGCGTCCTTGATGGCGGCGATGTCCAAGCCCAGCTGGAATCCGGGACGGCGCCAGGGAACCCAGACCACCTTGTTGCCGAAGATCTTGGTGGTCAGTGCTTCCCCGTCAACGGCGGTGGCAATGGCGATGCCGGAGTCCGGGTGCAGGTGATCCACATGCGCGGCGTCCACCAAACCATGCATCGCCGTATCGATCGACGGAGCGGCGCCGCCCTTGCCGTGCAGGCAATAATCGAAAGCCGCCACCATCTCGTCTTCACGCTCAACACCCGGGTACACGTTCTTCAGGGCGGTCAACCGGTCCAACCGGAGCACCGCCAGGTTCTGTGCCTTCAGCGTGCCCAGGTCACCACCGGAACCCTTGACCCACAAAAGCTGTACATCCTCGCCCGTGACCGGGTCCTTCTCCGTGCCCTTGGCGGAGGTGTTGCCACCGGCGAAGTTGGTGTTCCGTTTGTCCGCACCCAGGCGGTTGGAACGGGAAATCAGGTCTTCAACAGTCTTGTTGCTCATGGCTGGTTATGCGCCCCATCCGGCTTGCTGGCCGCCAAGGCGGTCCTCGTTGATCTGTTTCTGGTAGCCGCTGGCCTTGAAGGCAGCGATCGGGTCCGCGGGCAGGCCGCGGGATTCACGCCACTCGGCAAGGACCGGGCGGACGTCGGTGTAGAACGCATCGTTGAAGATGCCGTTGGCGGCCAGCACATCGCCGGCGCGCTGCGCCTCGGCCAGCGCCGCGGTGTCCACCAGCAGGGCGCGGGCGGTCATTTCCTGGACGTTCAGGACGGAACGGATCTGGCCAGGAATCTTCTCCTCCAGGTTGTGGCACTGGTCCAGCATGAGGGCCACACCGGAATCCTTGCCGAAGCCGCCACCGCGGATCACCTCGCACATGATGCGGAAGAGCTGGAACGGGTCCGCAGCACCCACGATCAGGTCGTCGTCGGCATAGAAGCGCGAGTTGAAGTCGAAGGAACCCAGCTTGCCCAGGCGCAGCAGCTGCATCACGATGAACTCGATGTTGGTGCCCGGCGCGTGGTGGCCGGTGTCGAGGCAGACAAACGCCTTCTCACCCAGGGCCAGGGTCTGGGCGTAGGAAGTGCCCCAGTCCGGAACATCGGTGTGGTAGAAAGCCGGCTCAAAGAACTTGTACTCCAGTACCAGCCGCTGCCCATCCCCCAGGGCCGCGTAGATTTCCTGCAGGGACTCGGCCAGCCGGTCCTGGCGGCCGCGCATGTCGTCCTGGCCCGGGTAGTTGGTGCCGTCCGCCAGCCAGATCTTCAAGTCCTTCGAACCCGTGGCGTGCATGATGTCGATGCAGTCCAGGTGGTGGTCGATGGCCCGGCGGCGGACCGACTCGTTGGAGGAGGTCAGTGAACCGAATTTGTACTCATCATCCTGGAAGGTGTTGGAGTTGATGGTGCCCAGCCCCACCCCCAGTCCGGCGGCGTAATCCTTCAGTGCGGAGTAGTCGTTCACCTTGTCCCACGGGATATGCAGGGCCACGGTGGGAGCCAGCCCGGTCAACTCGTGGACCTTCGCGGCGTCGGCCAGCTTTTCCTGGACCGTCCGCGGCGTACCGGGTGTGCCAAACACCTTGAACCGCGTGCCTGAATTTCCATAAGCCCACGATGGGACCTCGATGGCAAGCTCCCCGAGCCTGCCCAGCGCCTTTGCTACGTCATTCATGATGGTTCTTTCCGGTGTCTGAGCGTCTGTCTGATGCGTTGTGGATGGGTGCCCCGCTGCTGGAGCCGTGCTGGTGGTGGTGCCCGACGGATTCGACGGCGGGCTGCCTGCTTCAGCCCGTCAGCCCGCCGAGGGCTGTGCGGCCAACTGGCTGTCAAGGTTGAAAACTTCTTCCAGGACCTGGAACCCTTCGTCGGGCGCCTGGCCGGAATCTGCAAAGAGGGTTGCCATTTCCGCCTGCCAACGGGCGTTGACTTCGGTCAGGGCCATGCGGGCGCGGACGGCGTCAAAGTCGTCGCACTCCACGTAGCCCACCAGGAGGCCGTCCTCCGCCAGGAAGAGGGAGTAGTTATGCCATCCCGCTTCCTTGAGCGCATGCAGCATCTCCGGCCACACCGCGGCGTGCCGGCGACGGTATTCATCGATCAGCGCCGGCTGCACCGAGGAACGGAAGCACACCCTCATTGGGACTCCTTTTTCAAACGTTGATCTTTGAATCGTTTCATTAATACGATTCAAAGTACTCTTGGACTTGAGCAGCTGTCAAGCAATGACAGGAACTTTTGATCTCCCGCACGGAACCTCCTGCAGCGGGCAAGTCAGCACGGAGAATCGATGAACCGCACAGCCAGTATCAAGGACGTGGCCAACCATGCAAGCGTGGCCGTGGGGACGGTGTCGAACGTCCTGAATTATCCGGACCGGGTGTCGGCACGGACCAAGGAACGGGTCCTGCGCGCCATCGATGAACTTGGCTTTGTCCGAAACGACGCCGCCCGGCAACTCCGCGCGGGCCACAGCCGCACCATCGGACTCATTGTCCTGGACGTCGGCAACCCCTTCTTCACCTCCGTGGTCCGCGCCGCCGAGGACGCTGCCGCACTGCAGGGAAGCGCCGTCCTGCTGGGCGACAGCGGCCACAACGCCGGCCGGGAGGCCAATTACATCGACCTCTTCCAGGAGCAGCGTGTCCAGGGCCTGTTGATTTCGCCGGTGGGGGACATCACGGAGCGGCTGGACCTCCTCCGCGAGCGCGGGGTGCCCACGGTGCTGGTGGACCGGCTGGCTGACGAATCAAAGTTCAGTTCAGTCGCAGTGGATGACGACGCCGGCGGGTACCTCGCAGCCCGGCACCTGCTGGACACCGGCCGCCGCCGGCTCGCCTTCGTTGGCGGCCCCACCTCCATCCGGCAGGTGGCGGACCGCCTCCAGGGTGCCCGGCGGGCCGTGAAGGAGGAGCCGGACGCCACGCTGGAGGTGCTGGATTCAAAGGGGCAGACGGTCCTTGCGGGACGCAGCGTGGGCGACATGCTGGTGCAGCGCGGCCGGGCGGAACTGCCGGACGGGATCTTCTGCGCCAACGATCTTCTGGCCCTGGGTGTCATGCAGTCACTGACCATGACGCACACGTTCCGCATTCCTGAGGACGTGGCCTTGATCGGCTACGACGACATCGATTTTGCCGTCTCCGCCGTGGTGCCGCTCTCCTCCATCCGCCAGCCCACAGAGCTGCTGGGCCGGACAGCCATCGAGCTGCTGGCCGAAGAAGTGGAGTCCCAGAACCCCGTCCACCGGTCAGTGGTCTTCACGCCTGAGCTTGTCATCCGGCAGAGCACGGCACCGACCGCCGGCTGACAACCCCACCGGCCAGGCTAGTTTCCGCCCTGCTGCAGCCACTTCATGGACTCATCCCGCGAAGTGAAAAAGCGGGTGGGGCAGGGTGGAATATGGACTCCCAGGAAGAAGTTGGCGATGATCCGGTCCACCGGACTTGCCCCGAGCAGCGCGATGCGGTTGGCCGCACATGGAATGGAGAAGACCGACCGCGCATCCCTGCTGACGGCCTCCGTGGTGGCCATATCCACCAGCATGGGGTAGCTGCCATCCCCGGCTATCCGGTTCACCGTCGCCATGGCCGCCTGCGCATCCTGGAGTTCTATCCGGACACGAGGTTCCCAAATGAGATGGATGATGCCATCGGTGCGCAATTCCACGGTGCCCTTGCCACCGTCGACCGTTACGGGCTCCATGACGCCGCCTCCCTCCAGTGGGCAGTTGCTGAACCCCTCTATCTTGCCCCACGCATGGACAGCCAGGCGCGCGCCACTCCCCGGACCACGGGCCTGCCCTCCGACGGGCTTGACTGATCAGCATGCTTACTAATAGGTTGGTCGACGTGCCCGTGGCCTGGATCACCAGTCAAACGCCACGTGTCGCGGCCCGTCGGGGCTGCATTTGAAATGAACTGCATTTGAAATAAACAGTTCCGCCGGGGTTCTCCATGGGGGCGGAGCCTCGGAGGATTCATTGCGCCGCCACCCGGCGCTGAAAGGATTTACCGAAAATGCGAACCAAGGTCTCAGCTTCAATCACCGCTCTCGCCCTCTCCGGCGCCATGCTCTTTGGCATGGCAGGCCCGGCCACGGCAGCAGCACCCGCGGCTCCTTCTGCCGCCTCCCAGTCATCAAAGGTTGCCGGCGTTACGGGCACCATCAACCAGACCATCGAGGGCGTAGGCAGCTTTGCGGGCTCCTTCACTCCCACCGGCTTCGATGCCCAGGACGGCCAGCTCATGGTCACCGGCCTGGTGCAGGGCACCTTCACCGACCTCGCCGGCAAGGCCACCCAGGTGAGCCAGACGGTAACCACAACCGCCGCTGCTGCACCCACTACCATGGCCGGCGGCGGCGGTGGCGGCTGCGACGTGGTGAACCTTGTCCTCGGCCCGCTTCACCTCGATGTCCTGGGACTCAACGTCGACTTGAACCAGGTGGTATTGGACATCGTGGCGCAGTCCGGCGCAGGCAAGCTGGTGGGCAACCTCCTGTGCGCCATCACCGGACTCCTGGACGGCGGGACCGGCCTGAGCGGCCTGGCCAACCTGCTCAACCGGGTCCTGGGACTGTAGTCTGCCAGCACCAACAACCAGGTATTGCCAGGAGCGGGCGGCCCTTCGAGGCCGTCCGCTTTTGCGCTGTCCCCCCAAGTTTTTGCGCTGTCCCTAAAGCCTCTCCACCACCAGGTTCCGGTAGGCAGCCCGGAGCGGAGCCATCTGCCGGAAGCCGATCCGGCCGCCGCCAAGCACCCTTCCCGAGGGATCGTCCCACTCAAAGAGGAGCAGGCCGTTGATGGAGAATGCCACCCGGGGCCCGTCCTTCACCACCTCCAGCCGGTAGAAGCCGGCGGCATCCTCCGCGGGCGGCAACGGGTCCGCACCCTGCGCCACCAGCTCAAATCCCGCGCTCTTGCGCAGGTTGCAGGTACGGAAGGCACGCTCGGACGGGTGCTTGTGCCGGAAGTAGGAGACGTGCAGGGTGTTGATGTCGCCGGAGTGGTACTGGGGATAGAAGCCCGTCCGGGGCGCAAGGGCCGGGCTGAACAGGTCCAGCCCGGCCTGTCCTGTGGCTGCAAGGAACAGCATGGCCAAGCCGGGCTCCGCGAGCGGCCGGAAGTCCCAGCTGATGCGGATGCCGTCCGGGAAGTCCCGGGGGCACCAGACCGTCCAATGCGCGTGGTCGCCGAACTCCTGGTCGTCCAGTGCGCCGGACAGCTCCAGGGCTCCTTCATGGCTCCCCATCCGCAGCGGCCCTTCCGCCACCCAACCGGCCACGTCATCCGGTCCTGCCAGCGGGTTGCTGTAGAGGATGCCCGTCTCCAAGCCCGTCGTGCCCACCTAGCCGCGTCCCGCCGTCGTACTTAACTCTTTGGTGCCGGCCGCGCCGTATCCCAGCGAACCAAGCTGCCGGGCCACTTCTTCCGCCACCAACGCAGCCCCGGACTGGGAAAAATGGGTGTTGTCCGCCAGGCCGGCAGGCCAATGTGCGTGCTCTCCGGGCCCGAAGTGGCAAAAGAGCTCCCGGGATCTGTCCGGCCCCAGCCGGCGGTACAGGCGCCGGGTCCAGGCATTCAGGTCCACGACGGGGACCGCCAGCTCCAGGCCGAGTTCGCGGACCACCTCCGGATAGTCCTCCAGGCTTTCCGCCAGGACAGCGTCCGACGACGGCGCGTCCAGGAAGTGCCGCCGCTCCACGGAGGTGCACAGCACCGCAGCCGCGCCCCGGTCCCGGACCTCCCCCACCATGGCGCGCAGGTTGGCCGCGTAGCCGGTCCGGGCGGCCAGGTGCTGCTTCTTCTGGTCGTTGTGGCCGAACTGGATGACCACCGCGTCGCCTTCACCGGCCTCCGCCAGCAGCGCCGCCCACAGCCCGTCATCGCGCAAGGACTCCGTGCTGGCCCCGCCCTTGGCGAAGTTGTGGACCGCTCCCCACCTGTACGTGAGCGGAGGCAGGTGTGCACCCCAGCCGCTCATGGGGAACTCATGGGTGGGACAGTTGGCCACGGTGGAATCTCCGGCCAGCAGGATCTTCATTGTGTCTTTCCTCAACGGGCGGATCAGCCTTTCACGGAACCGATGAGCATGCCCTTGGCGAAGTGCTTTTGCAGGAACGGATAGAAAATAAGGATGGGCAAAGTAGCCACGACGATCACGGCGAACTTGATGCCCTGTTCCGGCGGAATGTAGTTGGGGTCCACGTTGCCGGTTCCCAGCAGGTCCGAGGCGGCGGTGACCTGGCGGAGGTACATCTGGAGCGTCCACTTGGAGTTGTCGCTGAGGTAGAGCAGGGGCGACATGAAGTCATTCCAGATGCCCACGGCGTAGAACAGCGCGAACGTTGCCAGGACCGGTTTGGACAGCGGCAGCAGGATCCGCCAGAGAATCCCAATCTCGGTGGCGCCGTCCATCTTGGCTGATTCCTCAAGCTCCGCGGGGAGTTCCTGGAAGAAGTTCTTGATAATGATCAGGCTGAACGGGTTGATGGCCGCGGGCAGGATCAGGGCCCAGTAGGTGTTGAGCAGGCCCAGGTCCTTGACCAGCAGGAAGGTAGGGATCATGCCGCCGGAGAAGACCATTGCGAAAACCACCAGGGACAGGATGACGTTCCTGCCGCGGAGGGTTTTCTTGGCCAGCGGGTAGGCCATGGTCACGGTGAAGGCCAGCTGGACCAGGGTGCCCACCGCGGTGACCAGGATGGTGGTCACCAGAGCGCGGATGAACGCCGGGGTGGCAAAGATGTATTCGTAGGAGCCCAGGGTGAACTGCTCCGGCCACACGAAAAAGGCCCGGCGGGTGATCTCGGCTTCGTTGGCGAAGGACCCGGCGAAGACGTAGACGAACGGCAACAGCGTGATGATGCCGATCAGGGACAGGAAGACGTAGTTGACGGCATCGAAGACGCGGCCGCCGCGGGTGTTGTGGATTTTCATGGCTAGAACAGTCCGCTCTGGTTGAATCGCTTGGCCAGGGCGTTGGTGCCGAAGATCAGCAAAATGCCCACCAGGGATTTGAACAGGCCCACCGCGGTGGAGTAGCTGTAGGCACCCTGGGTGATGCCCACGAAGTAGACGTAGGTGTCAAAGACATCCGCCACTTCCCGGTTCAGGGCATTGGTCATCAGGTAGATCTGCTCGAAGCCCGTGTTGAGCATCTGCCCGATGGCCAGGATCAGCATCACGATGATCGTGGAACGGATCGCGGGAAGGGTGATGTGCCAGACCCGCCGAAACCGGCCGGCGCCGTCGATGATCGCCGCCTCATACTGGTCCTGGTCCACGGTGGACAGAGCCGCCAGGAAGATGATGGTCCCCCAGCCCGTGTTTTTCCAGATTTCCTGCAGCACGATCAGGGGCCGGAACCACGCGGGGTCGGACAGGAAATCAATGTGGGTGCCCAGGACGTTGTTCAGGAGCTGGAACAGCGGGCCAATATCCAACGCGAACAGCAGGAAACTCAGCGATGCCACGATGGTCCAGGACAGGAAGTGCGGGATATATACCAGCGTCTGGACCGTACGCTTCAGGATGGACAGCCGGACCTCGTTGAGCAGCAGCGCCAGGATGATGGTCAGCGGGAAGGCCACGCCCAGGTTCAGGAAGGCCAGGATCAGGGTGTTGCCCAGCAGCCGGGGAAAGTCGGGGTTCGCGAAGAAGTCCTCGAAGTTCCGGAACCCCACCCAGGGGCTGCCGTTCACGCCAAGGAACGGGACGTAATCCTTGAACGCGATGGACACCCCGTACATGGGGGCGTAGCGGAACACCGCGAAGTACACCACTCCGGGCAGGAGCAGCAGGTACAGCCACTTGTAGTGGGCGAAATGGACAGAGAACCTGCCCCCGGTCCGGGGAGCGGTGGCATTCCCGCGCGTCTGCTCCCCGGCGAGGGTGTCAATGACAGGGGCTGCCATTTACTTGTTGTCCTGCCACAGCTTGTTGATCTCTTCCTTGACCTTGTTGCCGCCGCTGGTGCCCCACAGCTTGATGGCGTCCTTGAGGCCCTGCTCATCGATCTGGCCGGCGAGGTACTTGATGCGCGCATCGGCCACAATGTTGTCCAGCTGCGCACCCTTGGCAACGTAGGTTTCTGAGACGTAGGGGGCGGCCGGGTTGTAGACGGCGCTCTTCAAGTCTTCCGCCATCACTTCGGTGCGCTTGTCGAACACCTGCTGCTCGTAGTCGGTGGGCTGCTTGACCGGGTAGAACTGGTTGCCCGCCACATTCATGCCAAGCTGCGCGTAGCTCTTGATATCGGTGGTCACAGCCTTGCCCTCAGGGGTCTCGGGCTTGATGGTGGCCGCTTTGCCGTCCTCCACCGTGAAGTTCACGCCTTCGATGCCGTTGTTCAGCAGGACGGCCACGTCCTTGCCGTTCATGGTGTTCAGGAACTGCAGGACCTTGTCCAGCTCGGCCTCGCTCTTGACACTGGCCTTGGGAATGGCCAGGAATCCTGAGTAGCCGTCAGTGGGGTGCGCGTGCAGTTCGCCGTCGGGTCCTTCGAGGTTGCCCACGAAGCCCACCTTGTTCTGGAAGTTGTTGGGGTCTGCCTGCTTGAACAGGTTGATCAGCACGCTCACCCGGGAATCGACGTCGACAATGATGCCGCCCTTTCCGTTGAAGAACGGTTCGTTCCACTTGGTGCTGTCAAAGGTGGCGAAGTCCGGGTTGATGAGTTTTTCGTCCACCATCTTCTTGATGAACCGGTCCGCCTCGAGGAATTCGTCCGTTTCGAAGCTGGGGATGAGTTTCCCGTCCCGCTCCGTCCAGCGGTTCCCCGCGCCGTACCACTCCTCAATCACGTCGTAGGGGCTGTTGGTGCCCAGCGCACCCCACTTAGGGATGGTGATGCCGTAGGTGTCGTTCTGGCCGTTGCCGTCCGGGTCCTGTTCGGTGAAGGCCTTGGCCACCTTGTACAGGTCCTCCACGGTCTTGGGCGGCTGGAGACCCAGCTTGTCCAGCCAGTCCTGCCGGAACATGACGGCCGTACGCATGGGGGCGCGGCCCCGGAATACCCCAAAGACCTTGCCGTTGACGCTGGCGTTCTTCTGGATGTCCGGAAGAGTTGTCTTGAGGTTGGGGTACTTGTCCAGCTTGTCCGTGAGGTCCCAGAAGGCGCCGGCCTGGGCGTTCTTCACAAAGCCGGGTGTCTTGCCCTGGATCACCATGACCTGCGGGATGTCGGATCCGGCCAGCGTGATGTTGGTCTTGTCCTCATAGGAGGCGTTGGGGGCCCAGTTGATCTTGACCTGTTTGCCGGTCAGTTCTTCCAGCTTCTTCTGGACCGCGCCGTCCGCTGCTGGCGGCTGCGCCTCCAGGAACGGGGCCATGATGGAGACCGAGGTGAGGTCCGCAGCGGGAGTGTTGCTCCCGCTGCAGGCCGTGAGACTCAGTGCCGTGGCGGTGACGACGGCGGCGGCCAGGGAAAGTTTCCTGCGGATCATATTCTTCCTTTTCCACTTCGTTGGGGTACTTGGGGGTTGTTCCGCCCCTTGTTGATACGTTTCAGTCACGTGTCCGGGCAGGTCTGGGCCACATCAATGCAAGCGGCCGGCTGCCCGGGGGAAGTCAGGCAGTCGAGGCCTGCTGGAGGGCTGGCGGGACGGCTGGTTCCGCCACAGCTGCTACGGCCGCGTCATTGGCGGTGAAGAAGCGGTCACACAACCAGCCGGTGAGGTAGAGCCAGACGCCGATACTGAAGAACGGGATCAGGCCCGGAAGGCTGCCGCTGGCATAAACCACCGCGGCCGAAACAAAGAGCAGGATCACCGTTCCCGCCAGGTGCCGCACCGCAAACCGGGAGGACACCAGCAGGTACTGCGCCATTGGGAGCTCATACCGCGCATACATGGGGAACACGTAGCAGGCGGCACCGGCCACGAAGATCGCCGCAACGAAAATGCCGGCCGCCATGAGCTGCGAAAAGAGGCCTGCGCCCCGGGAGAAGTAGTTCCAGTTCAGGACAAGCGCCGCTGCGATGGCCATGACCGGGAGTGAAAGCATGTTCGCCCTGGGGAAGCTCCGGAAGTATGCGGCGGTGAAGCCACGCAGCAGAGGAGCGGCGTCCCCAGCGGCCCGCTTGCGCACCGCAATCTGGGCGGCGGCAGTAGCCGGTCCAGCACCGAAGACCCCCAGACCCAGAACGGTGAAGGCGATCCACAGCAGATTGAGGCAGGCTATCCATACGAGCGTGTCAAAAAATGAGTAGGCGCGCGCACTCAAGGTTCCGGACAGCATGCCGCAATCCCCCTTCTCCATCGTTGCAGAGGCGAAGCGGAAAGTGGTCCGCATCACGCCAGTAATCGGTTCCTCGAAAATCTAGCCCTCCCTCCACACCCGGGTCAAGCGGAATTTTGAATCGTTACATAGCTGGACGGGGGACGCCTGCATACCGCACACTAAAAGGTGGAAAGCGCTTGCTGGACTGCTGCGCACCTCGATGCTGGTACCCGCAGGCCGGTGCCCGGGCAGAACGGAGAACCATTGGGAACAGCAACGGAAGCCGCCGGCGGCGGCGCCGGGACAGTCGCCGCACCTGCTGCGGCAAGGATTGCCCTGGTGGGGGTGCACGGCTTTGGCACCCATCACCTTCGGAACCTCGAACGCCTCCAGGCGGCCGGGAGCGTTGAACTGGTGGCCGTGGCGGACCCGCAGCCGCCGGCACCCGGCGCCGTCCCGCCGTCGGCCGCTGTTTACCAGGGGCTCGATGACCTCCTCGAGGCGACCCGGGACCTGGACCTGATCATTGTGGCTACGCCCATCCAGACCCATGCCCCGCTGGCCCTGGCCGCCCTCTCAACGGACGCTGAGCTGTACCTGGAGAAGCCTCCCGTGGCCTCCCTCGTGGACTTCAACCGGCTGTGTTCGGCGGCATCGCAACCGCGCCGGGAGGTACAAATCGGCTTTCAAAGCCTCGGCTCGCACGGCCTGAAAGCCATCGAAGAACTGGTTGCCGCCGGAACCATCGGAACCCTGGAAGGCATCTCCGCCACCGGCCGCTGGGTGCGGGACAAGGCCTACTTCAAGCGCTCCCGCTGGGCGGGAAAACGGAGCATCAATGGGGTGGACGTGGTGGATGGTGTTGCCACCAATCCACTTGCGCACGCCGTGGCAACCGCGCTGCGGATTGCCGGGGCGCGCACCACCGCGGACCTCGCTTCCGTGGAGACCGACCTGTACCGTGCCAACGACATCGAGTCGGATGACACGTCCGTGATCCGGATCCGCACCGCTACGGGCCTGCCGATCACCTGCGCCCTGACCATCTGCGCGTCGGAATCCGTGGAGCCCTATGTCACCCTTCAGGGCTCGGCCGGCAGTGCGGTGTTCCACTACACCGAGGACCGGCTCACCATCGAGACGGCGTCCGGGCGCACGGAGGAGACCTACGGCCGCGACGACCTGACGGAGAACCTCCTGGCCCACCGGGCCCACGGCGTTCCGCTGATCAGCAGCCTGGTGGACAGCGGGGCGTTCATGCTGGTGCTTGAGGCCGTCAGGACAGCACCGCGTCCCGTTCCCATCGATCCAGCGCATGTCCGGTGGGAAGGCGAAGGCGATGCAGCCCATGCCGTGGTGGTTGGCATCGAGGACGCCCTGGAGCGCGCGGGCCGGCAGCATGCCACGTTCAGTGAGCTTGGCCTCCCCTGGGCTGCCGCCAAACCAACTTCCTTCGAAATCCCGGCCTCATGAGGGGCGTGGAGGAAGCCCCAGACCGCGAGGCCGCAGCGATTTCGGAAGACGCAGGGCAGCTCCACGCCATCAACCTCCTGACGGACGGGCTTGCCTCGTGCCTGACCGCCGCACTGTCACCTCAGTTCAGCTGGCAGCTGGGGCAGGACGACGACGGCGACCCCGCCCTTGCGCGGCAGACCGGCTACGAGCTTGAGGTCCAGGATGCCCCGGGCGCCGTGCTGTGGAACTCGGGGCAGGTGCCGGCCTCCTCCCAGCGTGGCGTTCCGTACGGCGGTTCCCGCCTTGACGAGGACAGCGACTACGCCTGGCGCGTGCGCATCCGGGACGCCACCGGTGTCCCCGGTCCCTGGTCCGCCCTCCAGCCCTTCAGCACCGGCCTCACGGACAGTTCGTGGCGGGCCGGCTGGATGGGACGGGCCCCGGGTGGACGGGCCCCGCTGGAAGTGCTCGACCACGCACTCCGGGTGGCAGGTTCCCCCTTCCTCCCTGTTCCCTGCCCTGCGCTGCCCAGCTTCCGGATTGACGCCCGAGTACGCCCCGTGATGGGCCGGGCCGGCCTGCTCCTGCGCAGCAGCGGCCCCGGCACCGGCCTGCTGCTGGAACTGGGCGCCACGGGGGAAGTGGTGCTCCGCCACGCCCCTGCATGGGAGATCCCCTCCCCCGCGGCTCCGGAGACGGAATTAATAGCCAGCGCCCAGGCCACCAACGCGGCGTCCGGCGCCTGGCGGAACCTTGCGGTCAGCGATGATGGCCGGATCATCCGCGTCGCCGTGGACGGCGCCGAACTGCTGGCGGTTGACGTCCCTGTTGACGAAGGCGGCGCAGCCATGCTTGCGCTGCACCAGGGCCCGCGGAGCCAGGCCGAGTACGCCTCCCTGCGCGTCGCCGGGACTGCCGGCGGACGCGAAAACCTGCTGCTGGACCACCGTTTCGACACGGACGCTGACCAGGCCCTGGCATGCCTGGCGCACTGGCCCCGAACCACCCTTCACCGCCAGCCGGATGAGTGGACCCTGTTCCGGACCACCTTCACACTCGGCGGGACCGTGCGGCGTGCCCGGCTCTACGCCGCAGCCCACCATCACGCCCAGTTCTCCGTGGCAGGAACGCACTGCCTCAGCACCACCTCGTTCGGCTACCCCGGCGAGGGCTATTACGACGCCGCCGACCTTACGGAGCTCCTCGCCGGACACCCCACGGACACGCCCGTGCCGGTGACGGCCCTGCTTCACTGGTACGGCCCGGGCCAAGGCCGCGCCGCCGGCATCCCCGGCCTCCTGGTCCGGCTCACCGTGGACTACGACGACGGGCGCCGGGAAATCCTTGCCTCGGGCCCTGGCTGGTCCGCCGGCGAGGCGCCGTACCGCCAGGCCGGCTACCGCAACGACGAGGGCGATCCCGTCGAGCACCTCGACGGACAGGCAGCCGCGTCCCTTGACGCGGCTTTTGACCTGCCGGCCGCCATCCCCATTGCCGGCCACCCGTCGTCGGACTTTCCCCGGCTGCACCCCCGCAGGACCTTCCTTGCCGGCGGGTTCGTGGCGCCACGGCAGTTCCTGACGGCCGACGACGGCACAATGGTTGCCGACTTTGGCCAGGTCATCGCCGCGCGGCCGGAGGTGGACTTCCTGGACGGGGTGCCCGGGCGCACCGTGATGCTCCGGGCCGGCTACGTCCTGCGCCCCGATGGCAGGGTGGACGCCGGGAAGACCGCCAGCCAGAACACCGACATGTCCTTCCCCTACACCCAGGCTTCCGGGCCCCAGCAGTACCGGGCCTCAGTGCATCTGGGCTTCCGTTACCTGGAGCTTCCCGGCGTGGATGCCGCGGAAGTCTCACGCGTTGGCGCCGCTACCGTCCATGCCAGCCACCCCGCCGAGGGCAGCTTCAGCAGTTCGGACCCAACCCTGGACGCGGTGTTCGGC
Source organism: Arthrobacter sp. SDR-2R (assembly GCF_057747955.1). Taxonomy (NCBI): domain Bacteria; kingdom Bacillati; phylum Actinomycetota; class Actinomycetes; order Micrococcales; family Micrococcaceae; genus Arthrobacter; species Arthrobacter sp. SDR-2R. The sequence goes on along the minus strand of NZ_CM173231.1, from coordinate 1,305,832 downwards.
CTGCTCCGCGATTCTGCGCTGCATGGCATCCAGGAACAGTTCGTGGACACTCCCACCCGGGAAAAAGGCCAGTTCCTGGCCGACGCCGCGAACATTTCCTATGCCACCATGGCGCTGTTCGGCGAACACGCCTATACGGCGCAGGCGCTCCGGGAGTTCGCCTGGTCAGCCTGCCGCTATTGGCATGACGGGGAGGAGAAGGGGCGCTACAACGCTGTCTATCCCAACGGCGACGGGAAGCGCGACATCCCCGATTTTTCACTGATGCTGCCGGAATGGGCGGAGGAGTATCACCTGCGCACGGGTGACCTTGCCCTGGTCCGGGAGTTGCTGCCGCACCTGCGCGACACGGCCGACTATGCGCTCCGGTACATTCCGGCGGAGGGCCCGACGGCGGGACTGGTCACCAGGCTGGGCGGCGGCTCCGGACCCTACCTGCACGGCATCGTCGACTGGCCGGCGCCCGGCCGGTTCGGCTACGACATGGACTGCGCGGCCAAAACCACCGTCAACGCCCAGGCCTACTCGGCCCTGGTGTCCACCGCCCGGCTCTGCGGCGCGGCCGACGAACAGGACGCGGCGGCCCACTATGCCGGCATGGCCCGCACCCTGGCCGGCGCGATCCGCAGCCGGCTGCGCGTTGGCGGGGTGATGGTGGACGGGCTCCACGAGGACGGGACACCCAGTTCCCACGCTTCCCAGCACGCCACGTCCTTCCCGCTGTCGCTCGGCATCACTGACCCCGCCTATGCTGCTGCGGATGCCGCCCGGATTGCCGGAATGGGAATGCGGCAGGGACCCATGACGGTCCACCGGCTGGTCCGCGCGCTGGTGGACCAGGGCATGACTGACGCCGTGCTGGACCTGCTCACCGGCAAGGGGCAGCCCGGCTGGGCACGGCTCCTGGACCGCGGGGCCACCTTCACGTGGGAGGCGTGGGACCTGGTTGACGGCAGCGACTACAGCCAGTCGCATGCCTGGTCCGCGTCCGTGCTCAAGGAGATCCTTGAGCACCTGCTCGGCATCCGGTACGCCGTGGCCGGCGGCAGCGAGGTTGTGGTCGAACCACCGCTCTGCCGGCTGGAGCATGCCCGCGGCAGCGTCCCTACCGGCAACGGATACGTTCAGGCCGGCTGGCACCGGCGCGGCGGCCTGGTGGAACTGGAGTGCACCATTCCACCCGGAACCACGGCAATCGTCCGGCTGCCCGACGGCGCCTACGGGGTGAAGGGGCCCTCCGCGGATTCCGTCGTCGTACCTTCCGTCCCGTTGCGCGCAGCGGCCGGCGCCGCCAGGGAGTTCCGCGTGCACACCGGCACCTGGACGTTTACGGCCCGGTAGTTGCCACGGGAGGACGGGTGCGCCGCCCGTGCCGCCAGAGCAGGAAGCCGATGACCACGGCGGACAGCATGCCCAGGCAGCCGGTGACCACCAGCCCGGCCCGGACACCGAACTGCTCGGTCAGCCAGCCGGCCAGGAGGCCGCCGCAGGCATGCCCGCCCAGCAGGAGCGGCAAATACAGGGCCATCACCCGGCCGCGGATAGCGGGACCGGCTTCGAGCTGGACGGCCGTGGCGGCGGAGGTCAGGAACAGCAGCGTCATCACACCCACCACCAGCAGCATCGCCACGAACAGCACCAGGGTGGGCATGAGCGCGGCCACCAGCTGGGACAACCCGAAGAGGGCCGCCGCGGCCACGATGCCCTTTCGGCCCATGTTGCCCAGCCGTGCCGCCAGGAGTGCGCCTGCCAGTGCGCCCAAGGCGCTGACCGTGTTGAACAGGCCAAAGCCTTCCACCCCGTTGTGCCACACCCGCTCGGCAAAGGCGGCAAGGACCACCGGCCCGTTCATGCCAAAGGCGCCCAGCAGCCCGGCCAACACAATAAGGAGCAGCAGGCGCGGCCTCTCCCGGACATACCGGAAGCCGGCAAGGACCTGGCCCCGGCCCCTTTCGGCCGGTGCGCCGGGGTGCAGTTCGTGCAACCGGATGCCGGCAATCAGGACGAGCACCACAACCCCGATCAACGCATTCAAAGCGAACGCGGCCGCCGGTCCTGCCTGCGCAATCACGATGCCGCCCAGCGCAGGCCCGGCCATGGCGCCCAGTTGGGACAGGGCGTTGTTGAGTCCGATCGCCGGGCGCAGGGCGGCATCGCCCACCACTTCATTGACGAAGACCTGGCGGGTGGGCTGGTCCACTGCGGCGGTGACGCCCAGGGCGATACAGCTGCCGTAGACCACCCAGACGGTCAGGGTGCCGCTTGCCGCCCATGCCGCCAGCCCAAGGCCCAGGAGCACGATGACGGACTGGCACACCATCATGATCCGGCGCTTGGGGAAGAGGTCCACCACCAGTCCGGCCAGCGGGCCCACCACCAGCATGGGCAGGAACTGCAGGGCGACGGCGGCCCCCACCGCCGCGGGGCTTCCGGTCAGCTGCAGCACCAGCCAGTCCTGCGCCAGCCGCTGCATCCACACGCCAAGGCTCCCGGCCAGCTGCATGGCCAGGAACAGACGGTAATTGTGTTGGCTGAGGGGGTGGTACCAGCGGGCCCGGGTGGTACCGGGGCTGGCGGCGGGTCCGGAACGGGTTCGTCGGGAAGGCACAGCTACCGGAGGGTGCGGTGGGAACGGAGTTTGACTGCGGCCGCGGCGAGGATCAGGGTGCCGGGGACTACCACGAAGAGCGCCGCGAGCATCCAGACGAACACCACGGCGCAGAACAGCGCGGCCGCGAGGAGCAGCGAACCGGTCCAGTCGCGCAGGGAGATGTCCTTGCCGGTACGGAGGGCCTGGTGCCACATGTTGTTGCCGGTGGCGCCGGTGGGCTGGCCGTCGGACCAGGCGGAGGCGGTGCGGAGCAGCACGATCGCCGCCCCGGCCGCCAGGACCAGGGTGGCAGGCAGCACCACACCACGGCCGGGAAGCTGCCCCACCCAGGCCAGCAGGAGGTTGAGGACAATCACGACGGCGGCAGCCGCCGTCGTGAGGCCCAGCTTCCAGCTGCCCGGCAGGGCCTCCTTGAAGAGGCTCCAGAGTCCGCGGACCGAATCATCCCGGCCCGCCAGGTGGCGTTTCAGGTGGGCGATGCCGGCGGCGTAGGCAGCGGGGATAGTGACCAGCGGGATGGACAGCACCAGCACCAGCAGTCCTGCCAGGAGGGTTTCGGAGAACAGGGCAAACCTGTTCACCGGGATGGGCTCGTGCTGGTGGGCTGCCGGTGTGGTGCTGTCCATGATGCTCATTTTTCTCTCCGTTGACCGTTAGCCCTTGAGGCCCTGGGTGGAAACGCCTTCGACGATGTACCGCTGGAAGATCAGGAAGAAGATCAGCACGGGGAGCAGGGCCAGGACGGACATGGCGATCATGGCGCCGTAGTCCGAAGACTGGGTTTGGTCCACGAAGAGGCGCAGGGCCAGGGGCAGCGGGTATTTGTCGGGGGTGTTCAAGTAGAGCAGCGGGCCCAGGAAGTCGTTCCAGCTCCAGATGAAGGAGAAGATCGAGGTCGAGATCAGGGCCGGTTTCATCAGGGGCAGCATGATGGAGGTGAAGATCCGGACGTGCCCTGCGCCGTCGATGCGGGCTGCTTCGTCGAGTTCGGCGGGGAGGTTTCGCATGAACTGGACCATGAGGAACACGAAGAACGCGTCTCCGGCGAGGAACTTGCCGATGAGCAGGGGGACGTAGGTGTCCACCAGTCCGAGCTGCTGGAAGATGATGTACTGCGGGATGATCACCACGTGGAACGGCAGCAGCAAGGTGGCGATCATCATGCCGAAGAACACGCTGCGGCCGGGGAACTTGATCCGGGCGAAGGCGTAGGCGGACACGCTCGCTGAGAGGATGGTGCCCACGACGGCGCCGACGGCCAGGATCAGCGAGTTGGTGAAGAACTGCAGGGTGGAGACCCCGCCGATGCCGTCCATCGCGGTGGCGAAGTTGTCAAAGCTGAAGTTGTTGGACCACAGCGAGGTGTTCTGGCCGCCGATTTCCGAGTTGGGTTTGAACGCGGAGGCGATCATCCACAGGGCCGGGTAGAGCACCACGCAGGTCAGCACGAGCGCTGCGGCGTGGAAGATGGTGCTCTTGGCGCGTTTTGCGCTGCTGGATTCGGATTTCGGGTTGTAGGCCGGGGCGGTGGCGCCCGGGGCCGGCTGGACGGGGGTTGCCGTGGTTGTCATTTTGCATCACCGCTGTAGTGGACCCAGGACTTGGACGTGCGGAAGAAGATCAGGGTGATGATGCCTACCACGATCACCAGCAACCATGCCATGGCTGAGGCGTAGCCCATCCGGAAGTCGCTGAAGCCCCGCAGGTACAGGTAGAGGGTGTAGAAGAGGGTGGATCCGGCGGGGCCGCCTTCACCGTTGGAAATGATGTAAGCCGACGCGAAGATCTGGAACGCGTGGATGGTTTCCATCAGGAGGTTGAAGAAGATCACGGGGGAGAGCATGGGCCAGGTGATGTTGAAGAACTTCCGCACCGGACCGGCACCGTCCATCGATGCCGCCTCGTAGAGTTCGCCCGGGATCTGCTTCAGGCCGGCCAGGAAGATCACCATCGGGGCGCCGAACTGCCACACGGTCAGCAGGATCATCATGGGCATGGTCATGGACGGATTCCCCACCCAGCCGCCGATGTTGATCCCGAAGAAGGACAGGCCCTGGTCAACGGGTCCGGAATCGCCGAACATGGCCTTCCAGACGATCGCGATGGACACCGAGGCCCCAATCAGGGACGGGGCGTAGAAAGCCGACCGGTAGAAGCCCTGGCCGCGGCGCTTGCTGTTCAGCAGCATCGCCACCGCCAAGGCCGCGGCGAGCTTGAGCGGGGTGCCGAAGACCACGTAGGAGAGGGTCACGCCCACGGACTGCAGGAACCGCTCGTCCTGGAAGAGGGTGGCGTAGTTATCGAAGCCGATCCACTTGGGCGGCTCGAACAGGTTGTAGTTGGTGAACGACAGGTACAGCGAGGAGATCATCGGCCCGACCGTCAGGGCGATGAAACCCAGCAGCCAGGGCAGCAGGAAGGTGTAACCGGCGCGGGCATCCGCCCCGCGCTGCCGCGACTTGCGCGGCAGCGCGGTACCGGAGTGCCCCTGGCGCCTGCTCAGGGTTGGGCTTTGAGTCACGAGTTCAATCCGTCAGTCGTGAACACTCGATCGGCACTGGCCGGATCAGGCATTCTGCTTGATGAGGTCTTCGGCTTCCTTGAACCACGCGTCGACGGCACCGTCAACGGTGAGCTTGCCGTAGTTGAGGTCGGAGGCGATCCGGCCGAACGACGCTTCGAGCGTGCCGAAACCGACGATGGGCGGCTCGGGTGCGTCCTTGAGGTACTGCTCGATGGACTTCTCGTAATCAACCACCAGCTTGTCGGCGCCATCGAACGTGGTGCCGTCGCGCTGGGTCTTGGAGGCCGGAACGCCGCGGGAGGTCTTGAAGATCTGGCCCACCTCGGGGTCGTTGACCATGAAATCGATGAAGCGTGCGGCAGCGTCCTTGAACTTGGTCTTGGCGCTGGCCACCATCAGCATGGACGGCTTCAGGAACAGGCCCAGGTTGTTCGGGTCGTCCGAGGGTACCGGTACCAGCTTGAGTTGCTTGGCACCGCTGTCGGCCAGGTATCCGGCCATGAAGTTGTCCCAGGTAACCTCGGCGGCACTGACGTTGGAGCCGAACGGCGACTTGGGCTTGAGCTGGGTTACCCGGTCTTCCGGCACGAGGGCCTGGGTGCCGCGCAGCTTCGAGTTGAGGTTCCACCAGGTCTTCAGGTCGTCCTTGCTGAATCCCAGCTTCCCGTCGCTGGTGAAAGCCTGGATGTTCTTCTGCCGGAGCCAAATGTTGAACTGCCACCACACGCCGGTGAAGTCCGTGGAGCCGTACAGGGTGCCGTTGCCTTTGTCCCCAACTTCCTTCAGGAATGCCTGGAATTCGGACCAGGTCCACTTACCGGTGGGTTCGGCGATGCCCAGGGAGGCCAGCTTGGCGGGATCGTAGTAGACCGCGAAGGCGTTGGTGCTGGTGGGGATGCCGTAGGTCTTTCCCTTGATCTGGCCGGACGGCAGGAGTGATTTCTCGAACGCGGAGGTATCGATCTTCACTGTGCCCAGGTCCAGGAGCTGGTTGCGCTGGCCGTAATCGCGCAGGTAGGACAGGTCCCACTGCATCACGTCAGGCAGGCCGCCGCCTGCCGCTTCGGTGGCGCGCTTCTGCCAGTAGCCGGCAAAGTCCGTGAAGTTGCCGTTGACCTTGATGTCCGGGTTCTTCGACTCGAACAGGGCGATGGCTTTGCGGGTCCGCTCGGCGCGGTCGTCGTTGCCCCACCAGGTGTAGTTGATGGTCACGGGTTTTTCAGCGGATCCGGTCTGCCCGGACGAGCTGCCTCCGTTCCCACAGGCTGCCAGGGCTGCGGCAGATGCGGTGCCGATGGCCACGGTTGTGAGGAAATGCCTTCTGTTGATCACGGGAGCCTCCTTGCTCTACGGGTGCCTGGCCTGGCTCGGTCTACTACGTAAGTAGTGAGCTGGCTAACATGGCGTCTGAAACGATACAATAGCTGCATTCGGATCAATGGGCAAGCGTTTTCCAGGCCCTCAGGCAAGCGTTTTCCAAGAAAGCGTTTCCTTACTGTAAGGCAGCACCTCAGTCGACAAAGGAGTCCCATGACACAGCAGGAAAGCACCCGCCCGTCCAAAGTTTGGAGCAACGTCGGGGGCATCGCATTCGGGGGCGACTACAACCCCGAGCAATGGCCCGCGGGTGTCCGGCTGGAGGATCTGGAACTCATGCAGGAAGCGGGCGTGAATTTCCTCAGCGTCGGCATCTTCTCCTGGGCCCTGCTGGAACCCGCGGAAGGGCACTACGAGTTCGGCTGGCTGGACGAAGTCATGGACAACCTCGCCGGGGTCGGCGTTAAAGTGGCCCTGGCCACCGCCACCGCCGCGCCTCCCGCCTGGCTGGTCCGCAAACACCCGGAAATCCTGCCGGTAACGGCTGACGGGACCGTGCTGGGACCAGGCTCACGGCGGCACTACACGCCGTCGTCGGCCGTGTACCGCCGCTACGCCGCCGGGATCACGCGCGCACTCGCCGAACGGTACAAGAACCACCCCGCGCTGGCGCTGTGGCACGTTGACAACGAACTGGGCTGCCACGTCTCGGAGTTCTACGGGGAAGAGGACGCAGCCGCCTTCCGCGCCTGGCTCGAACGCCGGTACGGGAGCATCGATGCCTTGAACGCCTCCTGGGGCACGGCATTCTGGTCCCAGAACTACGGCTCCTTCGACGAAATCCTGCCGCCCGCCGTCGCCCCGTCTACCCTGAACCCGGGCCAGCAACTGGACTTCCAGCGGTTCAACTCGTGGGCGCTGATGGACTACTACCGGGAGCTGGTGGCCGTCCTTCGCGAGGTGACCCCGGACATCCCCTGCACCACCAACCTGATGGCCTCAAGTGCCACCAAATCCATGGACTACTTCAGCTGGGCCAAAGACCTGGACGTCATCGCCAACGACCACTACCTTGTGGCCGCGGACCCGGAACGCCACCTGGAACTCGCGTTCAGCGCGGACCTCACCCGTGGTATCTCGGGGGGCGACCCGTGGATCCTGATGGAGCATTCGACGTCGGCCGTTAACTGGCAGCCGCGCAACCAGCCCAAGATGCCCGGCGAGATGCTGCGCAATTCACTGTCGCACGTGGCACGCGGGGCCGACGCCGTGATGTTCTTCCAGTGGCGGCAGAGCTATGTGGGCTCCGAGAAATTCCATTCAGCGATGGTCCCGCACGGCGGACGGGACACGCGGGTGTGGCGTGAGGTGGTGGAGCTCGGCGCGGCACTGAAACGCCTCGAACCCGTGCGCGGTTCGCGGGTCCAGTCGCGTACCGCCATTGTGTTCGACTACGAGGCCTGGTGGGCCACTGAGATCGACTCCAAGCCGAGCATCGACGTGAAGTACCTGGACCTGCTGCGGGCGTTCCACCGGTCGTTGGTCCTGCGCGGAGTCTCCGTGGACCTGGTGCATCCGTCAACGTCACTGCAAGGCTACGACCTGGTGCTGGTGTGCACGCTGTACGCCGCGTCCGATGAGTCCGCTGACAATGTCGCCGCTGCGGCCGACTCCGGCGCAACGGTGCTGGTCAGCTACTTCAGCGGGATCGTGGACATGCAGGACCATGTGCGGCTGGGCGGCTATCCGGGCGCCTTCCGTGAGCTCCTGGGCGTAAGGGTGGAGGAGTTCCATCCGCTGCTGGCCGGGGCGCAGCTGAAGCTGGGCGACGGCACTGTGTCATCCGTCTGGAGCGAACACCTGCACCTTGCCGGCGCCGAGGCCATCCAGACCTTCACCGAATACCCGCTGGAGGGCGTCCCTTCCCTCACCCGCCGGCCCGTGGGTTCCGGGGCTGCCTGGTACTTGGCCACGTTCCCCGATGCCGACGGGATTGAGGCCCTGGTTGACAAACTGCTGGCCGAATCAGGCGTATCCCCCGTTGCCACTGCCGATCCCGGAGTGGAAGTGGTGCGACGCCGGTCCGCCGACGGGCGCAGCTTCCTCTTCGCGATCAACCACACGCGGGCGGATGCCGCCGTCACAGCCGCCGGTGTGGACCTGCTGACCGGTGAGCAGTTTCCGGGTACAGTTCCTGCCGGCGGCGTCGCAGTGGTGGCTGAAAGCCAGGCGCAGCAAGCCGGCAGCCGTACAACTGCGCTTTAAACAACTCCGCCCCGGAAAGGAACCATCGGTTCCCGCCGGGGCGGAGCTGCCACCCGCCGTCGGACATCTGGGTGGGGAGGCACCCACCCATGTTGTCCGGAGCCGTGTTGGCGGTGTGGAGTCCTACTTGCTGATGGCCGACTTCATCTCGTCGGTGGCCTTCCTGCCGGCATCATCCGGGGACAAGCGCTCGAAGAGGACCTCAGAGGTGTAACGCTTGATGATCTCCTGGATGGCACCGGCTCCCTTCGGCGGCGGCGCCGGCGCCTCGCCGAGCTCGTCTTTGATCTGGTCGATGAACTTGACCACCTTGACATCGGCCGGGGTGAGTTTCGGCTGGATCGCGGCCCGCACGTCGGAGTTGGGGTAGACACCCCGGTCAGCGAGGAGGGCCTCGCCGGCTTTGACATTGTTGGTCAGGAAGTTGATGAACTTGGCCGTTTCCTGCGGGTGCTTGGTGCGCGAGGAAGCTGACCAGAACTGCGACGCTTTGTACCAGAGGCCTGCATCAGCGGCAGAGCCGGTCTTGGTGGGGAACCGCAGGATCTTCAGGTCCCCGCCGCTTGCCTTTTCCAGGGCCGGCGCCTGGTTGGACCACCAGAAGGCCATTCCGTTCTTGCCTGTTGCCAATCCGCTCTGGTCAAGCGGGGCAGCCTCGGCTTCCACTACCTCGGACGCGGATGGGACTGCTTTCTTCTGGCTCAGCTGCTTCAGGAATGCCCACCACTCGGCGATATCGCTCGGCTCGAAGCCCAGCTTTCCATCGGAGGTATACAGGGATTTGCCGTTCTGCCGAAGCCAGACACCCAGGGACGCCTCGTCAGTTCCATAGGCTGCAGCGCCGTAGGTCCCCTTGGGCGACTTGGCGGTGATCTCAGCGGCAATGCGGCCAAAGTCGTCCCAGGTCCACTTGCTATCGTCCGGGAGCGGAACCCCGGCAGCCTGGAAGACGGCAGGATTGGCCAGGATGGTGGCCGCGTTAATGCCGGCGGCAATCCCCGTCAGCCCCTTCTCGCCCTTGCCTGCGTTGAGTGCTGCCTCGTCCAGCTTGGACGTGTCGATGTCGTACTTGGACAGGTCAAGAAGGGCGCCGCGGCTGGAGTACTCCGTGATGTACTTCTCGTCCATCTGAATGATGTCCGGGGCATCGTTGGCTGCCACCTGCGTGGCCAACTTGTCCCAGTAGCCGCTCCAGTCCCCAAACTCCGGCTTGATCTTGATCTTGGGATTTTCGGCTTCGAATTGCTTGATGGCTTCCTGCGTCAGTTGGGCGCGTTTGTCGCCGCCCCACCAGGAGAAGCGAAGCTCAACGGTTCCGTCAGCGTTCTGGGGAGTGGCTCCCCCGCCGCAGGCGCTGAGGGCAAGGACGGCGGCGACGGCAGCGGCGACCGCACCTGCTGTACGGGTTCGGCGCAATGGGCGTGAAGGTGGTACCCCTGCCGGCTGCTTGGCAGCGGATGCAGGACGGGGAAATAGCGGCACTGTTTGACTCCGATCTTCTTTGATCCAGGTGCGGTGATGTTGGGGCTGGCCGGTGGCATAGCCGTCGAGGTTTCGAAGGCCGGCCACAGTCCGCGAAAGCGCTTTCTGTACCTAATGCTACAAGTTCATTACTTGTATTACAAGATGCGAACGAAATGCGCCCGTCCCGTGACGCACGAACGGCCCGTCGCTGGCGACGGGCCGTTCGAACAGATAGTGCAGGGTGGTACCGCGGCGACGGGCGAGGCCTGCCGTTATTTGATTCCGGTGGTGGCGATGCCCTTGATGAGGAACCGCTGGCCGAAGAGGAAGACCAGGAAAACCGGCAGCAGGGACACGATGGACATGGCAAACAGGGAGCCCCAGCTCGTGGCCGACTGCGAATCCACGAAGGCCCGCAGGGCCACCGGAACCGTGAACATGTCCGGGTCCGTGAGGTAGATCAGGGCGCCGAAGAAGTCGTTCCAGGTCCAGATGAAGGTGAAAATGGTGGTGGTGGCCAGGGCCGGCACCATCAGCGGCAGAATCACGCGAAGGAAGATGCGCGGGTGGCCGGCTCCATCGATTCTGGCGGCCTCGTCAAGCTCCTTGGGGATGCCGCGGATGAACTGCACCATGAGGAAGACGAAGAACGCATCCGTGGCGAGCAGTTTGGGGACGATCAGCGGCCAGAAGGTGTTCACCCAGCCGATCTGCGAAAACAGGATGTACTGCGGAACGATCACCACGTGGAACGGGAGCATGATGGTCAGCAGCATGATGCCGAAGAACAGCTTCTTGGCGGTGAACTGCAGGCGGGCGAACGCGTAGGCAGCCATCGAGCATGAGACCAGGTTGCCCAGGATCGATCCAATCACCACGATCGCGGAGTTGATCATGTAGTGGCCGAACGGATGGGTCAGGGCCGACCATCCGGACGTGTAGTTGCTCATTTCCAGGCTGTTCAGCCACAGGCCCGGTTCACGGAAGATCATCTCGTTCGGACGCAGCGAGGACACCACCATCCACAGCAGCGGGTAGATCATCAGCGTGCCGGCGAGGATCAGAATGCCGTGCTTCATCAGCGATTTGCTGCGCTGGGCACGGCTGAAGGCCAGGGTTCCCCGGGACTCGCGGACCCTGGGCTTGCGGTTCGTAGGCTTGCCGGCGCCCCCGGACTTCTTCTCCGGGGTGGGCAGCGTCTCAAGCTTAGTCGTCATAGAAAACCCAATACTTAGAAGCGATGAAGTTGATGGCGGTGAAAACGCCGATGATAAGCAGCAGCACCCACGCCATGGCTGAGGCGTAGCCCATGTCGAACTGGCCGAAGCCCTTTTGGTAGAGGTACAGGGTGAAGAACATCGTCGAGTCGGAAGGTCCGCCGTTGCCGCCGGAGACGATGAACGCCTGGGTGAAGGACTGGAACGAACCGATGATCTGCAGCACCAGGTTGAAGAAGATAATCGGGCTCAGCATCGGCATGGTGATCCGCCAGAACTGCTGCAGCGTGGTGGCACCATCCACCCTGGCCGCCTCATAGTACATATTTGGGATCTGTCGCAGCCCCGCGAGGAAGATGATCATGGGAGCGCCAAAGGTCCAGACGTGCAGCAGGATGATGGATCCCAGGGCGGTGCTGGGATCCGAGATCCAGCCGGGACCCTGGATCCCGAACATGGCCAGCACCTGGTTGACCAAGCCCGTGGTACCGAAGATCTGCTTCCACAGGATGGCGACGGCCACCGAACCGCCCAGCAACGACGGAAGGTAGAACACCGAGCGGTAGAACGGAAGGCCGCGGAGCCCCTTATCCAGGACGAGCGCGATCAGCAGTGCAACAGCCAGCTGCAGTGGAACACCCACCAGGACGTACGTGAACGTAACCCGCAACGAGTTGTGCAGCCGGGCATCGCTGAGCATCCTGGTGAAGTTGTCCAGCCCCGTCCATTCAGGCGGCTGCAGCAGGTTGTAGTCCGTAAAGGACAGGTAGAGGGACATCAACATGGGGCCGATGGTGATGGCCACCAGGCCCACCAGCCACGGGAGCAGGAAGATGTAGGCGGCCTTGTTGTCCCGCCTGTTGGCCTTCTTCTCCTCAGCGGTGGCTTTGCCCTTCCGCCGGCTCAGCGAAGACAGTTCGCTGATGGCGCTCACGGTTGCTGCTCCGTCACGGACAGCAGGCACGCTGCGGCCGGCAACTGGGCCGGACGGCGCGTCCTGGGAATATGTTTTGCGGCCATGTGGTCTCCTTCGGTCATCGTGGCCTCCACGTTTCGGTCATCGCCAGGCGATGGGGGATCGGGACTCCCTTTGCGGGCCCGCTGCATGCCCGCCAGGGCTGGAGCGGTTCCGCCCGCCGGGAGCGTCGTTTTAGAAAGCGGCTCCGTACCAAAGTAAACGGTTTCTTGACTCCTGTACAGCCCTTTGTTAGTTTTTGAGAAAACGTTTTCTGTTACATGTGGCAGAGGGACGTGACTACCAAATATGAGGGGACAACAATGAGGTTTGGTCTCAGGAAATCGGTAATGGGAATCACCGGCGCCGCCGCCGCACTGGCTATGGTTCTTACCGGCTGCGGCAACAGCCCGCAGGCCGGGAAAGTAGGGACTGCGGAGGATCCCGTCACGATCCGGTTCGCATGGTGGGGCAACGACTCCAGGGCAAAGACCACCATGGAGGTCATCAAAGCCTTCGAAGCCGCCAACCCCACCATCAAGGTCCAGGGCGAGAACACCGAATTCAGTTCCTACTGGGACAAGATGGCCACCCAGATCGCCGGCGGAACCACCCCGGACGTGATCGCCATGAGCGGCGCCTACCCCAGCGAATACTCCAGCCGCGGCGTCCTCCTGGACCTCGACAAGGTCAAGGACCAGATCGACACCTCGAAGTTCGCCGACGGGACCGTTGACCTGGGCAAGATCAACGGAAAGCAGTACACCATTACGGCGGGCGTCAACTCCATGTCCATGGTCCTGGACCCCAAGGTCTTCGAGGCCGCCGGGGTGCCGCTGCCGGACGACGAAACCTGGACCTGGGACGACTACGCGCGGATCGCCGCGGAAATCACCAAAAAGTCGCCCGCCGGCACCTTCGGCACGACCCCCATGGCCAACGACTCCTTCCTTGCCGTCTGGGCGCGCCAGAATGGCCAGGAGCTCTACACGGACGACGGCAAGAAAATGGGCATCAGCGAGGACACGCTCGCCAAGTGGTTTGAGCTCAACAAGAAGCTGATGGAAACCGGAGGCGCCCCCTCCGCGTCCCAGACCGTTGAGGACGGTTCCGCGCAGCCGGAACTGACGCTGATGGGACAGGGGAAACAAGGCATGAAGATTTCCTGGAGCAACCAGATGACGTCCTACTCGGGTGCACCCCTGGTCATGGCCAAGCTGCCGGGTGAGAGCAAACAGCCTGGCGCCTGGCTGCGGTCCTCGATGGAATACGCCATCTCGTCCAAGTCCGCGCAGCCCAAGGAAGCGGCCCTTTTCATCAACTACCTGGTCAACAACATGGATGCAGCGTCCAAGATCAAGAGCGACCGGGGCATGCCTGCCAACACCGAACTGAAGGCGGGCATCACTCCACTGCTGAAGGAAACACAGCAGAAGGAGGCAGCGTACCTGGACCGCATCGCCGCCCTGAAGGTCGAGGCCCCCAAGCCGTTCCCGGCAGGATCATCCGCAACCTTGGAAGTTTTGAACCGTTACAACACGGATGTACTCTTCGGGAAGATCTCGCCAAGGGACGCAGCCAAGGGCATGATCGCCGAGGTTAATCAGAACCTCGCGTGAACCGGACCGACCGCGCTGTAATAGCAGAAGCACTGCCGAAAGGAGGCAGGCTGGATGACCCCGACAGCACGCCCCAGTGCCATTGCCGGCTATGAAGACTGGCCTGCCTACGTCCGGAACCATCCACGGCATCAGGCCTCCGCCCCTCCTGCGCAGGAGTTCTCCGACGCCTTGGGTGTTCCCGGCGCATGCGCACCTTCCGGACTAACCGTGCACTGGGAGGAAACGCACGACGGCGCCACCACCTCCCAGCTCAGCTGGCAGTTGGGCTTCGGCCCACGGACCACGGGCTGGCTGGTCCGGCCGGCCGGAAGCTCCGGGCCCCTGCCGGGGGTCCTGGCGCTGCACTGCCACGGCGGCAACAAGTTCGGCGGCGCCGACCGGCTGGTGGAACTGCCGGACAACCATCCGTCGGCGGCGGCAGCCCGCGCCGGCCACTACGACGGCCACGCCCTGGCCACCGACACCGCTCGCCGCGGCTTCGCTGTGCTGGCCCATGACTCTTTCGCCTGGGGCAGCCGCAAATTCGACCTTTCTGCTCCCCCCTGGCGCACTTCCGCCGCACTGGACGCGCGGCGGGCACAATGGAGGGAGGACGGCGTCGTACCTTCCGACGCGGACGATTACAACGCTGCTGCGGGCTTTCACGAGGACACGGTGGCCAAGGCCGCAGGGCTGCTCGGCAGCAGCCTGGCAGGCATGGTGGCACACGACGACCTCGCCGCGCTGGACATCCTGGCGTCCCTGCCGGACGTCGACCAGGACAGGCTGGGCTGCATCGGATTCTCCGGCGGCGGCGGCCGTTCCCTGGCCCTGGCAGTCCTTAGTCCGCGTATCCGGGCCGCCGTGGTGTCCTGCATGATGACCACCTTCGAGTCCCTGCTCCCGGCCTACCTGGACGCCCATTCGTGGCTGCTGCAGACTCCCGGGCTGTGGAAGCTGGGCGACTGGCCCGAACTCACCGCCCGCGCAGGAGCCGCCCGGTTCCTGGTGCAGTACGCCCTGGCCGACGATCTCTTTCCGGAAGACGGAATGCGCCAGGCGCACCGGATACTGGAATCCCTGTACGGGGGCACCGACAGGTACACGGGCAGCTTTTGGCCCGGCGGCCACGTCTTCACCGCGCCCATGCAGGACGAAGCCCTTGAGTTCCTGGCCAAGACGCTGGCCTTCTGACCCTCTTCCACAACCTCCCCAAGGACCCACGTGACCACACAGCATTCGGCGGAATCCACACACCGGCAGCCCCCGTCCACAGACCTCCCCAGGGTGGCCCTGGTGGGCGTGCACGGCTTCGGCGAGCGGCACCTTGCCAACCTGGCCCGCCTTGAACAGGCAGGCGCCCTTGAACTGGTGGCCGTCGCCGATCCCAACCCGCCGCAGCCCGGCAGCCTGGCCGGTTCGGTGGCTGTGTACCCGGACATGGACGGGCTGCTGGCCGCCCAGCCGGGCGTCGACGTCGTCATCATTGCCACCCCCATCCAGACCCATGCTCCCCTGGCCCTCGCCGCCCTGTCAGCGGGCAAGGACGTGTATGTGGAAAAGCCGCCGGTAGCATCCCTCGCCCAGTTCCAGGACGTGCTGGCAGCCGCCGGGAAAGCGGGCCGCCTGGTCCAGGTCGGCTTCCAGAGCCTGGGATCGCACGCCCTGCCCGCCATCAGGGACCTGGTGGCCGCCGGGGACATCGGCACCGTCCTGGGCATCAGCGCCACCGGCCAGTGGCTCCGGACCACGGCATACTTCAAGCGCTCGCGCTGGGCCGGGAAGCGCAGCCTCGACGGCGTGGACGTGGTGGACGGCGTGGCCACCAATGCCCTGGCACACGCAGTGGCCACCGCCCTGCATCTGGCCGGGGCACACACCCTGGCGGACATTGCCTCCGTGGAAACGGACCTGTACCGGGCCAACCAGACCGAAAGCGACGACACCTCCGTGCTGCGCGTCCGCACTTCCCAGGGAACCACGCTGCTGTGCGCCCTCACGCTCTGCGCCCCGGAACAGCTGGACCCCACCGTGACCGTGCACGGAACCCTGGGTGACATCACCCTTTCCTACACCAGCGATGAGGTGGTCATCACCACGCCCGACGGCGAGCGCCGGGAGACCTACGCGCGGACGGACCTGCTGGAGAACCTGCTCGAGGCCCGGGCCACGGGGGCTCCCCTGCTCTGCGCCCTTGAGGACACCGGCGCGTTCACTGCCGTCCTGGAGGCCATCCGCACCTCTCCGGCACCGGCCCCGATCGACGCCCGGTACGTCTCCTGGGAGGGCGGGGGCGACGACGCCCACCCCGTGGTCCCGGGCATCACCGACCTGATGGCCCGCGCCGTCAAGGCGCAGGCAACCTTCGCCGAACTCGGCGTCCCCTGGGCCCGCCCGCTTCCGCCGGTCCGGACGCTGACCGTTGGGGGCCGACCGGTGGCGGACTACCAGGACGGCAGCCACATCCGCACAGTATCCTCCCCGCGCCCCTACCTGCACCCGGTGCGCACCCTCAACGGCACCGTGGTGACGGACCACCAGCCGCTGGACCACGTGTGGCACCTGGGGGTTGGGGTGGCGCTGCAGGACGTGGACGGGGTGAATTTCTGGGGCGGCCGCACCTATACCCGGGAAGCCGGGCAGTACGTCTGGCGTCCTGACCATGGCAGCATCGTCCGCACCGCCACCACGGCGGTGCAGGCCGACGCCGGCGAAGGGCGTGCGGGCAAGCTCCAGGAAACCCTGGACTGGAACGGGCCCGACGGCGCCCCCATCCTGGTGGAGGAGCGCTCCTGGGCGTGGTCCGGCGTCGCGCCCTCCATCTGGCGGCTGTCCCTCGACTTCGCGCTGTCCCCCGCCGGTGACAAGCCGGTCAGCCTGGGCAGCCCGGGATCGAACGGACGCTTCGAGGGCGGTTACGGTGGCTTCTTCTGGCGCCTGCCCCCTTGCGGTGACGCCGCGGTCTGGACCACCGCCGGTTCCGGCGAGGCGGAGACCCACGGAAGCGTCACGCCCTGGCTCGCCTGGTCAGGAAAGTTCGACGGCGGGCCCGCCACCCTGGTGTTCGTCGCACCGGAAGGGTCCACGGATCCCTGGTTTGTCCGGGTGGACGGCTACCCCGGAGTGGGCCAGTCCCTGGCATGGGACGCCCCCGTGACGGCCCGGCCGGGCAGTCCCGTGCGGCGGCGCGTCACCGTCTTCGTGGCCGACGGAATCCTGTCCACAACCGACATCGAAGATTTGACCAACCAGCAGGGGGACCCGTCATGAGCCAAACAACAACATCAGCCGTTTCCGGGCGGGAGGCGCGGGTGGCTCCCGGGTCCAGGACGGACCGGGCCATCAAGCGCCAGCGTGTCCTGGACATTCTCGACGCCGCCGGGCATGACTCCGTGCTTCTCACCACGAACACCGCCCTGACGTGGTACCTGGACGGCAGCCGCGTCCACATCAGCCTGGCCGGCGATCCCATCGCCGCCCTGCTGGTGGACCGGGACGGCGACCACCTGGTCACGTTCAACAACGAAGCCGGCAGGATCGCGGCCGAGGAGCTTCCCGGCGGCGTCAACCTGCACACCGTGCCCTGGTACGGGAACCTGCACCAGGCCGCGGCCGCCGTCGGAAACGGCTCCCGGCCGCTGGCGGAAGCGGACGTCTCTTCGCAGCTGCGGGCCGCCCGCCAGCGGCTCCTTCCCGCTGAAAGCGCCCGCTATTCCACCCTCAGCGCGGAACTGGCCGCCATGATGACCGATGTCCTGTCTGCCGCCCGCCCCGACACCACGGAATTCGAGCTGGTTTCGGCCCTGGCGGGCCGGGTGGTGGCCGCCGGCGCGGAGCCGCTGGTCCTGCTGTGCAACGGCAGCTCCCGCACCACCTTCCGGCACCCGTTGGCCACGCACTCCCCCCTCGGCAGGCGTGCCATGGCCGTCGTGTGCGCCCGCCGCGACGGCCTGGTTGCCAACATCACCCGCTGGATCAGGTTCGACGCCGGCACCCCGGAAGAGCGCGACGCCGAGGCGCGCATCGCGGCAGTGGAAGCGGATGTTTTTGACGCCACCGTCCCGGGAGTCGGGCTGGACAGGATTTTCGCCGAGATCCAGGCATCCTACGTGCGGCACGGTTTCGGGGCGGACCAGTGGGAGCAGCACCACCAGGGTGGTCCGGCCGGCTACGCGGGCCGTGACCCGCGGGTGACATCCGAAGCCACCGACACTGTGGTGCTGGACCAGGCCTTCACTTGGAACCCTTCCGGCCCCGGCGTCAAGATCGAAGACACGGTACAGCTCACGGAATCCGGACTTCGAGTGCTCACCGTGGACCCGCGCTGGCCTGTGGCCACCGTGAATGGGCTGGACCGGCCGGTGACGCTGCAGCTGTAAGGCGCTTCTGCAGGCATCACGTAAGCCCCGGGACCTTGCGGTCCCGGGGCTTAGTCGATGGTCCTGCCGGCACTTGGCTTACGGAAGCTGCAGTTCACCGTCCACGCGGCGCGGGATGCCCAAGGGGTTGTCCTCACGCAGTGCCGGGTGCAGCACTGCCTCCGGGGCGTCCTGGTAGGCCACCGGCCGCTGGAACCTGCGGACCGCCGTCGCGCCCACCGAGGTGAACAGTGACGTGGTGGCCGGGTACGGGCCACCGTGCTGCTGGGCCCAGTTGACGGCCACGCCCGTGGGCCAGCCTTCGAACAGGACGCGTCCTGCAAGTCCGGACAGCTGCTCCACCAGGCCTGCGATGTCCTCACCGGGCTGGGCGTGCAGGGTGCCGGTCAGGCTCCCCGGGACCTTGGCCAGGACGGCGGACAGTTCGTCCTGGCCCGTGTATTCGATGAGGATGGTGGTGGGGCCGAAGCACTCCTCCAGCAGCTGCTCCGGGCGTTCCAGCACCCTGGCGGCGGTGGTGGAGAAGACCACCGGAGCGGCGCCGTTGGCGGCCGCGTCCTGGTCCACTGTGCCGCTGACCACCTCCACGCCGTCGACTGACGCGAAGGCGCGCAACCCGTCCGGGTAGGCTTCCGCGATCCGGCTGGTGAGCATGCCCAGGGCCGGCTTGTCCTTGCTGGCCTCCGCCACGGCCCCGGCAAACTGCGTCCCCGCGGGGATGAACACCAGGCCCGGCTTGGTGCAGAACTGGCCCGCCCCAAGGGTGAAGGAGCCCGCCAGTCCGGCGGCGAGTTCCGCGGAGCGTGCCTCCAGTGCCGCCGCGGTGATGACCACGGGGTTCAGGCTCCCCAGTTCCCCGTAGAACGGGATGGGGTCGGGGCGGGACGTGGCAAGGTCGAACAGGGCCCGGCCGCCGGGGATGGACCCGGTGAAGCCCACGGCCTTGATGGCGGGGTCCTGGACCAGGGCTGTTCCCACTTCACGGCCGTGGACCAGGGCGAACAGGCCGTCCGGTGCACCCGCGCCGCGAAGCGCCTCCGCCACGATCTCCGCGGTGCGTTCGGACAGCCGCAGGTGGCCTGAGTGTGCCTTGACGATGACCGGGCACCCGACGGCGAGGGCCGAGGCGGTGTCACCGCCTGCCACGGAGAAGGCAAACGGGAAATTGGAGGCGGAAAAGACGGCAACAGGGCCGATGGGCTTGAGGATCCTGCGGAGGTCAGGCCTGGGCGGGGTGGCAGCGGGATCCGCGTGGTCGATGATGGCTTCAAGATAGGAACCCTCGGTGATCACCCGGGCGAACAGGCGCAGCTGGCCGGTGGTGCGGGCCACCTCCCCCGTCAGCCGCGGGGCACCCAGGCTGGTCTCGGCGTCCGCGATGTCAACCAGTTCAGCAGCATTGGCGTCCAGGGCGTCAGCCACCGCGTTCAGCCAGCCGGCGCGCTC
This sequence comes from Arthrobacter sp. SDR-2R, assembly GCF_057747955.1. Classification (NCBI taxonomy): domain Bacteria; kingdom Bacillati; phylum Actinomycetota; class Actinomycetes; order Micrococcales; family Micrococcaceae; genus Arthrobacter; species Arthrobacter sp. SDR-2R. The sequence goes on along the minus strand of NZ_CM173231.1, from coordinate 1,286,053 downwards.
TGCGTCACGGGCTGCGGCCGAGATCCTGGCTGCTGCTGTGGCCGCAGCGGTGAGCTCTGTCAGGGAAAGCGTTGCAGTTGTCACGTCAGGTACCTGTTCGTCGTATGGAAGTTCATGGCTGCGGGGTTTCCCGGAAGCGGAAGCCCAGTCCGGGCCGGTCCGCCAGGGCCACCCTGCTGTTGGCGAACCGCACCGGCGACGGGCCGGCCAGGATCCCCAACTGTTCGAAGGATGCCTCCTCGACGTCCTCCACCATGGTGGGCTCCGCCAGGGTCAGGGCCAGCTGCCCGGACAGTTCGGGCAGCAGGTGCGGCATGACCTTGATGCTGTTGGTCCGTGCCAGCTCAACGATCCGCCGGAACGGGGTAATGCCGCCCACCCGGATGATGTTGGGCTGGATGATGTCCACCGCCTCCGCCTCTATGAAATCGCGGAACCGGTAGATGGTGTGCAGGTTTTCGCCAAGGGCGATGGGCACGGGCGAGTGCTTCCGGAGCCTGCGGTAGGCCCAGAGATCGTCCGCGCGGATGGGTTCCTCCAGCCATTCCAGCCCGAATTCGGCCAGCACATCGAGGGCCCGGAAGGTGGTGGGCAGGTCCCACCGCTGGTTTGCGTCGATCATGAGCCTGCGGTCCGGGCCCAGGACGGATCGGACGGCGGCAACGCGTTCGCGGTCCTCGCGGAGGTCCGGTTTGCCCACCTTGATCTTCACTGCCTGGTGGCCGGCGGCAACCCAGCGTTCAGCCTGCGCCACCAGCTCGTCCAGGGTGTAGTGCAGGTTCACGCCGGAGCCGTAAACCTCGGCTGATTCCTGCCGCTGGCCCAGCAGGCCGGTGACCGACGTCCCGGCACGGCGGGCCTGCAGGTCCCACAGCGCCAGGTCCACACCAGCCATGGCGATGGTGGTGAGCCCTCCGCCGCCGGCCTCGTGCAGCCGCTTCCAGAGCACGTCCCACACCCCCTCGGGGGTGGCGGGCAGACCGGCGATGAAAGGGGCGATGTCGTGATCAAGCAGCGCCTTGACTGCCTGGGGACCGATGGTGGGCATCCAGGAGAAACCAAAGCCCGTGCCGCCGTCGTCCGTGTGAACCTCCGTGGCGATCACGTGGTTCTCCGGCGCCTCTGCGCCCCAGCTGCGGCGCAGCGGAACGGTGAGGAGCCGCGTCGACAGGCCGGTGATGCGCGGAACGGTACGGACGGCTTCGGCCGCCGGTGCGCCCATCAGTGCCCGGCCAGCTCGTAACCCTTGGCCAGGATGGCCTTGAGCTCCACGAGCTGTTCCTCCGTGGGGTCCACCAGCGGCGGGCGGACGGAACCCACCGGCATTCCGCCCAGCCGGAGGCCCGCCTTGATCAGGGAAACGCCGAAGCCGGGGGTCTGGTCCCGCAGGCGTACCAGGGGTGCGTAGAAACCCTCAAGGAGGGCGTTGCGCCGTTCCTCGTCTCCGGCAGCGTAGGCGTCATAGTAGGCCTTGGCGATCTCCGGGGCCATGGCGAAAGCCGCCGAGGAGTACAGCGGGATGCCCAGACCGCGGTACGCGCCCTGCGTCAGTTCGGCGGTGAGCAGGCCGTTGAAGAAGGCGAAGTCCTTGCGGCCCGTTGCCTTGACCGCGGACACGATTTCCTGGGCGAGGCCCACGTCGCCAAGACCATCCTTGAAACCGATGACCTTGGGGTTGGCGGCGAGCTTGGCCATTGACGCCGCGGTGAATTTGGCGTTGCCGCGGTGGTACACGATGACCGGCAGGCTGCTGGCGTTGGCCACGGCCTCGATGTAGGCCACCAGCCCGTCCGCGGGGCCGGTGACCAGGTACGGCGGAAGCACCAGCAGCGCGTCGGCGCCTGCTTCCTCGGCAGCCCGGGCGGCTGCGAGGGCGTGGCCCAGGGGTCCGCCCGCACCGGCCACCACAGGGACTCGCCCGGCAACGACCTCGACGGCGGCCGCCACCACGGTGCGGACCTCCCCGATGCTGAGGGCGTGGAATTCGCCGGTGCCGCAGGCGGGGAAGACGCCGCCCGGGCCGAAAGGCAGCCGGGAGCTGATGTGTTCCTTGAGCAGTTCCACGTCAACGGCACCTTCGGCCGTGAACGGGGTGACGGGGAAGAAGAGTACGCCGTCGAATTTCATGATGTCTCCTTGCCTCCGGCGCTGGCGGTAACCAGCGTGGAAGCCTCGTCGTTGAGGGTTGGGTGGGACTTGAGTTCTGTGCGCCAGCTGCGCTTGGGCTGCCAGCCGAGCAGTTCCCGGGCCTTGGCAATGGAGAACGCCGGGTTGGTTCCGGTCAGGCCGGCGCTGAGCGCTTCGCTTCCCGGCAGGAATTTTGGCATCAGCTCCGCCAGGGGCGCGGTGGCCAGTGCGTCGGCTGCCCCTACGAAGAAGGTTTCCCCGTTCGGAATGTCTGCCATTTTCTGCAGCAGCAGGTCCAGGAAATCAGCCACATCCCGGGCGTCCACGTAGTTGAACAGCGCCGGAGCGGAGAGGGCGGGGTCGGCCAGGCGTTCGGCGAGCGTGTGCCCCTGCTGGGTGGGGGCACCGTCCCATTCCTCCGGCGAGATGACAAAGCAGGGACGAAACGCCGCGTACCGGATCTTCTCTCCCTGCGCCGTGGCGAACATCTGCATGGTCTGCTCGGCGATGAGCTTGGACAGCGCGTAGGCGTTCCAGGGCTTGGGCGGCGTGCGCTCGTCCAACGGGAACGACGGCGGCAGCCACCCCGCCGGGCATCCGTAGCCCAGGACCGTGGGGCTGCTGGCGGTGACGATTTTGCCAACGCCCAGTTCCGTTGCGGCGCTGATGACCGCGAAGGCGAGCCGGGTGTTGGTGGCGAAAATGACGTCCTCGGGTGCGCTGAACGGTACCGCGATCGCCGCAAGGTGGATGACGGCGTCGGGCCTTGCACCCCGAAGGAGGCGCAGTGCCTCGCCCGGCGCCAGGAGGTCCGCGGTCTCCTGGACGACGCCGGCCGGCAGGAGCCCGGCGGGGACGGCGTCACGGTCAACCGAGACCACCTCATGGCCCGCCTGGGCCAGCCCCGCCACCACGCTGCGGCCAAGGCGGCCCGCGCCGCCGGTCACGAATATCCTGCTCATGGTTTTTCCTCTACTTGGCGCGGCGAAGGTCGACGCCGAGGTCCAGGTCCTCGACCCGGACGGGCAGGGACGATTCCAGGGAGCGGTTGCCTGCGATGCCCACGGACACTGAACGCAGGCCGTCCAGGTAACCGGAGGGCCGGCCCAGGGGGTCCTCGCCCGGTCCGTTGAAGAGGTCCGACAGCAGCAGTTCGTCACCGCCGCCGTGCCCGCCTTCGCCGTTGACGATCGGCACCTCGTAGGCGGCCTCCCAGTGGCGCTGGACCACCAGCCGCTCGCCGTTGCGGCGCACGGCGTCCTCTTCCTCCACGGGGGTTGCGGAAGGGTCCACGACGGTTTTCTGGTCGGTGCTGTGCAGGACGGCGGCGCGTTCCACCACTTCAAGCTCCGCCCGGCCCTCGGTGCCGTTGACCGCCACCCGGTAGCCTTCCCAGGGGCTGTGCGCGTTCAGCGAGTAGCTCAGGCGCGGCCCACCCTGGTACTCCACCACCAGGGCCAGGTTGTCCTCAATGGTGATGCCGGCGGTGAAGACATCCTGGTCGCGGCGGTAGCCGTCGTAGTGTTCGTTGTCCAGGAACAGTGCCTTGAGCCGCTCGTCCTCGCGCAGGTCCAGCGCGAAGGGGTCCTTCTCGCCGGCGGGGGCATCGGCGTCGGGCGTTCCCCGTTCCGGGCGTGGGCCAAGGCCGCGCTCGGCAGCGTTCTTGTCGCCATAGAACTTCAGGCCACCGGAAGCGAAGACCCGCTCCGGGACGTCGTCGATCCACCAGTTGACCAAGTCAAAGTGGTGCGACGCCTTGTGGATGAGCAGCCCGCCGGAGTTCTTCTTCTCACGGTGCCAGCGGCGGAAATAGTCCGCGCCGTGGACGGTGTCCAGGACCCAGCTGAAGTCGACGGACGTGACTTTGCCGATCACGCCGCTCTGGATGATTTCCTTGAGCGCGCTGTTGCGGGGCGAGTAGCGGTAGTTGAACGTGACCACCACGTTCCGGCCGGTTTCCTGGACGGCCTGGGTGATGCGGCGGCAGCCTTCGGCATCGATGGTCAGTGGCTTTTCGACCACGACATCCGCTCCGGCACGAAGACCCTCAACAATATAGTCCGCATGGGTGTAGTCCGGGGTGGTGACAATAATCCGGTCGATGCCGTTGGCCTGGATAAACGCTGTCAGGTCCGCGGGATCAAAGGACGCCACCGGTCCCGGCGCGCCCAGTTCCTGGATGAGCTTCTGGTAAAACTCCACGCGTCCGGGATTCACGTCGGAGAACGCCACCAGTTCGGCGGTATCGGCGTGCTTGCCGAAGATGGCCCGGATGTACATCTCGGAGCGGCCACCGGTGCCGATCAGGGCGATGCGGGTCTTCCCGCCGTCCTTGGCAGTGGCCTGGGCGGCAGCTGCGGCCGACGTCGTCTCGGCTGTGTTGACCATGGGGTCCCTTTCGAAAGCTCATTGAACGGCCGTGGGAACGGCGGCTGTGGATCAGCGGCGGCACTCTGCTGCACCGGTTGGAAAAGCAGGCGAGAAAGCGTTTTCTCAGTTGTCTATAAAAGTTGTACCAACCCCGCGGGGCATTCGTCAACCATTTCCCGCGCTGAGGGAAAGCGCTTTCTTCGCTCCCGGCGCAGGACATCTGCCGGCGGTCCGGGAAAACGGCTGGGAAAAGCATAGAAATCGCTTTCCTACGCCCGTATATGCTGTCTTTCAAAGCAGGTTGCCATCACGGCCGGCCGCCCGGGCACCAACCGGTCGCGGCAGCTCCGGCGGATGGCGCAAACGAAGGGTTCCCCATGGCCAGGAAATCGGCAAGCGGCAGGATCGGCATCGCAGATGTCGCCGTGAAGGCGGGAGTCTCCCATGCCACCGTTTCGCGTGTCATGAACGGAAACTTCACCGTGGACCCGGACATTGCCGCCAGGGTCCGTGCAGCGGCCGCCGAACTGAAGTACCAGCCCAATCCCGTGGGCCGCAGCCTGGCCCTGGGCAAGACGGACACCATCGGCATTGTGGTGCCGGACCTGGCCAACCCCACCTTCCAGGCGATCCTCCGCGGCCTGAGCCGGGCAGCCGCCCAGGACGGTTACCGCGTGCTCATCGCGGACTCATTCGAAGTGTCCAGCGAGGAGTCCATCCTCGCGGGCGAGGCGCGCCGGCGCTGCGACGGGCTGGTCCTGTGCGCCCCGCGCATGTCCGATGCGGAACTGGAGGAGATCGCACCCTCGCTGCACCCGCTGGTGCTGATCAACCGCACCACCTCCACGCCGAACGTGCCCAGCCTGGTGGTGGACTACGGCCAGGGCGTCCAGGACATCGCGGGGCACCTTGTGGAACTGGGCCACACCCGCCTGGCCTTCCTCGCGGGCCCGCCCCGCAGCGCCTCCAATGAGATGCGGCTCAAGGGCCTGGAGGCCTTCAGGGCCGCCCACCCCGAGGTGGAGGTGACCATGCTGGAGGGCGGCTCCGACTTCGACACCGGGCACGAAGCGGTGGATGCCGTCCTGGCGAGCGGGGCCACAGGCATCCTGGCCTTCAATGACCTGGTGGCAATGGGCCTGATGAGCGGACTGCATGAGCGCGGCCTGGACGTCCCCGGGGATATTTCCGTGACCGGCTTCGATGACATCCCCTTCGCCAGGTACACGACGCCGGCCCTCACCACCGGTGCGGTCCCCATCACCGAACTGGGCGAGCAGGCCTGGCACCAGCTCCGGGCGCTGATCCGGAAGGAAGGCAATGCGTCCACGGGCAGCCGCTACCAGCCGCGGCTGGAAGTGCGGGCCAGCACCGGGCCGGCCAAGGCGCCGCGCAGCACGGTCCACGGCTGAGCCTTTCTGTACGCTCCGCCCAGGTTTATCCCGCGCCCAGCCCGGCCTCTTTGTAGAATCCCTCGATGTGGGCCGCCACGAGTTCCGCGGCCCGGGCGCCGTCCCCATTCCTGACCGCAGCGAGGATGGCGTGGTGTTCGGTGCGCAGGCGCGACGCTGTGGCTTCCCAGTCCGGCAAGGTGGCCGTGAGTTCGGCAGCGTAGCCCTGGATGGCTTCCCGGAGCGACCCCATCATGGCACTGACCACCGCATTGCCGGCGGCGTTGGCCAGGGCCAGGTGGAACCGGACATCGAGGGCCAGGAAATCGCTGGCCGAGAGTCCGTCCGGGGCATCCATGGCCGCCAGGAGCGCGGCCGCCCCGTCAAGTTCGGGTGCGTCCTGCGGGGCTTTCGCCGCAGCCCATGACTCCAGCAGGACCCGCGTTTCCACGATGTCCGCCACGGGCAGGTGCTGGGTGGCCACGTGCAGCCGCAGGGCGGAGCCCAGCGCCGCGGTGGGGTCCGAAATCACCACCGTCCCGGCTTCCGGCCCGGACCCGACGCCCGCGCGGACCACTCCCATTGCCTCCAGAATCCGGATCGCCTCGCGGACCGATGTGCGGGAGACCTTGAGCTGTTCGGCCAAGGTGCGCTCCGCCGGCAGCCTTCCACCCACGGCCAACCGGCCGGCCGAGAGTTGGTCCTCGATCCAGGACAGGACCAGCTGATGGGTACGCATAGGCCAATGGTACTTGATGTGGTTGGACCACATAACCTAGAGTGTGGTTGGACCATAGGAGGACCCATGACGCATACAATCCAGCCCAACAACCCTGAGGCGACCCCGGCGCCGGACACCACCGACATCCCCGCAGCGCCGGCACCCGCCCCGGCACCGTCGTCGTCCGCGCTGCCCGCAGCCCTGAAGCGCCGTATTCCCAAGTACTCGGACCTGGCGCCGCTGATGCAGTTCAAGAAGCCGGAGTTCAGCAAGGAGGCGCGGCTGAAGCGGGCCAGCACCATCTGGGAACTCCGCGACATCGCCAAGCGCCGCACCCCCAAGGCGCCTTTCGACTACACCGACGGCGCGGCTGAAGAGGAGATCACGCTCCGCCGCGCCCGCCAGGCCTTCCTGGACATCGAGTTCCGGCCGGGCATCCTGCGGAACGTCTCCGCCATCGACCTCAGTACGGAGATCCTGGGAAAGCCCTCGCGGCTTCCCGTTGGCATCGCACCGACGGGGTTCACCCGGATGATGCAGTCCGAGGGCGAATACGCAGGGTCGCAGGCAGCGGAGGCCGCAGGCATCCCCTACACCCTGTCCACCATGGGCACCGCCTCGATCGAGGACGTCGCCGCTGCCGCACCCAACGGGCGCAACTGGTTCCAGCTGTACCTGTGGACGGACCGGGACCGGTCGCTGGAACTGATCGAGCGCGCAGCCAGGGCGGGCAACGACACCCTGATGGTGACCGTGGACACTGCCGTGGCCGGCGCCCGCCTGCGCGACGTCCGCAACGGCATGACCATCCCGCCGGCGCTCACGGTGAAGACCGTCCTGGATGCCTCCTACCGGCCGGCCTGGTGGTTCAACTTCCTCACCCACGAGCCGCTCACGTTCGCCTCGCTCTCCCGCTACACCGGCACCGTGGCCGATCTCATCAACTCCATGTTCGATCCCACCCTCACGTTCGAGGACCTGGACTGGCTGCGCGAAACCTGGAAAGGCAAGCTGGTGGTCAAGGGCATCCAGACCGTTGAGGACGCCCGCAAGGTAGTGGACCACGGCGCCGACGGCGTGGTCCTGTCCAACCACGGCGGCCGCCAGCTGGACCGGGCCCCCATCCCGTTCCACCTGCTGCCCGGGGTCAAGGAGGCCTTCACGGCGGACAACACCGATGCCGCCATCATCCTGGACACCGGGATCATGAGCGGCGCGGACATCGTGGCCGCCCTGGCCCTGGGCGCGGACTTCACCCTGATCGGCCGCGCCTACCTCTACGGCCTGATGGCCGGCGGACGGGCGGGAGTGGACCGCACCCTGCAGATCCTCGAGAAGGACATGGCGCGGACCATGACCCTGCTGGGCGTCAGCAAGGTGTCCGAACTCACCCCGGACCACGTGCGCCTGCTGGCCAAGTAGGCTGCGCTGCGCTTACCGCTCCGCAGGGATTACTTCTTGCGGCCGAACTTAGGGAGGTTGGGCAGGTTCGCCAGCAGGTCGGCGGCCTTGGTGGCAGCGCGGCCAACAGTCCTGCCGATCTGCTGGGGCACGCTGTCATCGCTCAAAGGGGCGGCCGTCCCGCCGGGAATCACGACGGCGGGGCTCAGCTCGGCGCCTTCGCGCACCAGGACGGGCGCCGGGACTTCCTCCCGGGTCTGCGACGCGCCTGGCCCGGCAGCGCCGGCGGCCCGGGACAGGGAGGGGGCCGCGGCGGCGACGCCTTCGGTCAGGTGGACAGCGCCCGCTGTGGCACTGCCCGCCTGGGCCGGGACTGCCTGACCCGGGATTTCCTGATGATGGCCACGCGGTGCCGTGGCGGCTTTGGTGCCAGGGCCGACGTCGAACGTCTCCAGCCAGCTGGCAATGCCCTCCAGCGGCCCGCGGTTCAACGCGTAGTACCGCTTCTGGCCTTGGGCCCGCATGCTGACCAGCTGTGCTTCACGAAGGACTTTCAGGTGCTTGGAAATGGTGGGCTGGCTCGCCGCCAGTTCCTCCACCAGCTCCCCCACGGCCTTGTCTCCTGCCCGGAGGGCCACCAGGATATCCCGCCGGGTGGATTCCGCTATGACGGCAAATACGTCGTCTGTCACCATGCCTCCCACCCTAGCGACATATGCCCCGAAAGGCATCAACTATTTCGGCCGCCAGGGAACCTAGTCGAACCAGGGGTCCAGCCCGTGCAGCGGGAACACTGCCTTGCGGGTGGCCATGACAGTGCGGTCCACGGCGTCGTTGGGGTCGAAGCCCACTTCCCAGGACCGCCACCACAGCTCCACGTCATCCCCCATGAGGGCCGGCGCCTCCCTGCCGAACTTCTCCGTCACATACTGCCGCCAGTCCCCGGGCACGGGCGTCCGCAGCGGCACGGGCCGTCCGGCGGCGATGGCCACCAGGTGGCTCCAGGCCCGCGGCACCACGTCCAGCACGTTGTAGCCGCCGCCGCCGGTGGCGATCCACCGGCCACCGCAGTAGCGCTCGGCCAGATGCCCGACGGCGTTCGCTGCCTCCCGCTGTCCGTCCACGCTGAGGTTGAGGTGCGTCAGGGGATCGCTGCGGTGTGAATCGCAGCCGTGCTGGCTCACAATCACCTCGGGTTCGAAGGCGCCCACCAGTTGCGGCACCACGGCGTAGAAGGCGCGGAGCCACCCGGCGTCACCGGTGCCCGCAGGCAGGGCGACATTCACTGCGGTTCCTTCTGCCGCCGGGCCGCCGATCTCGTTGGCGAACCCGGTCCCGGGAAAGAGGGTCAGCCCTGTCTCATGCAGCGAGAGGGTGAGGACCCGGGGATCATCCCAGAAGATGTTCTGGGTGCCGTCCCCGTGGTGGGCGTCGACGTCGATGTAGGCCACTTTGCGTACGCCGCCGTCGAGCAGCTTCTGCACCGCAACCGCTGCGTCGTTGTAGATGCAGAATCCGCTGGCACGGTCCCGGGACGCGTGGTGCATGCCGCCGCCGAAGTTGACGGCGTGGACGGCCGACCCCTCCAGCACGCGCGATGCCGCCAGCAGGGATCCGCCGGCCAGGCGTGCCGCAGCCTCATGCATGCCGGCGAACGCGGGATCGTCCTCAGTTCCCAGCCCCCGGGACTCGTCCGGCCGGGAGGGGTCCGTGCTGACACGGCGGACCGCCGCCACGTATTCCGGCGAGTGAACGGACTGCAGGTCGGCGTCCGAGGCCACCTCCGGCGCCGCGACGTCAACATGGTCCAGGTCGAACAGACCCAGGCTGCGGGCAAGGCGGGCCGTCAGGTCCATCCGCTCCGGCGCCATGGGGTGGCCCGGACCAAAGTTGTAGGCTGTCATGTCAGGACTCCACGCCACCATCGTTGGCGGCGCGGGCTGGCTGAGGCCGGGCAGGTATGTCATCAATCACAGGCTACCCGAGCCCGCACGGCCGCCCACCCGGCCATGACGCGGGCTTTAGTGGTTTACTACTGGGGGAAGCCGTTACAACCGAGGAAAAGCCACACATGACCCAGAGCCAGTCGAGGCCCCGGACGCCGGCCACCTGGCACCCCCCGGCGCAGGAGCGGGAGGGCCTCCGGGTCCTCACGCGGCTGCGCGACCTCATTGACGACATTGCCAACACCACACCCGCACGGCTGGCGCTGACGGCGTTCGCCGCCGTCTGCACGGTGTTCACGTTCCTGCTGTCCCTGCCGGTCTCCTCAGCTGACGGAAGCCCCACGCCTATCCACCAGGCGCTGTTCACTGCGGTCTCTGCGGTGTGCGTCACGGGGCTCACGGTGGTGTCGACGGCGGTCCACTGGTCCTTCTTCGGCCAGCTGGTGATCCTGGTGGGCATCTTCATCGGCGGCTTGGGCACCTTGACGCTGGCGTCGTTGCTGGCACTGATGGTGAGCAAGCGGCTGGGTGTCCGGGGCAAGATCATCGCGGCGGAGTCCATGAACAACGCCGGGCGCCTGGGCGAGGTGGGCACCCTGCTGCGGATCGTCATCACCACGTCCGTGGTCATCGAGGGTGTCCTGGCGCTCGCGCTGGTCCCCCGGTTCCTCACCCTGGGTGAGCCCTTCTGGCAGTCGGTGTGGCACGGTATTTTCTATGCCATCTCGTCGTTCAACAACGCCGGCTTCACGCCGCACTCGGACGGGATCGTGCCCTACGAGACGGACCTCTGGATCCTGATCCCCCTCATGGTGGGGGTCTTCATGGGCAGCCTGGGATTCCCCGTGGTGATGGTCCTGCAGCAGAACGGCCTGAACTGGAAGAAGTGGAATCTCCACACCAAGCTCACCATCCAGGTTTCCCTGATCCTCCTGGCGGCAGGGGCGTTCCTGTGGGCGCTGATGGAGTGGGACAACGCCCGGACCATCGGCACCATGAGCGTGGGCGACAAGATCACCCACGCGCTCTTCGCGTCCGTGATGACGCGTTCGGGCGGATTCAACCTGGTGGACCAGAACCAAATGGACTCCACCACCATGCTGCTGACCGATGCCCTGATGTTTGCCGGCGGCGGCTCCGCCTCCACGGCCGGCGGCATCAAGGTGACCACCATCGCCGTCATGTTCCTGGCCATCGTCGCCGAGGCCCGTGGCGACGCCGACGTCAAGGTCTACGGCCGGACCATCCCGCAGGGCAGCATGCGGGTGGCCATCTCTGTGATCGTCGCCGGCGCCACCCTGGTTTCCGTGTCGGCTTTCCTGCTGCTGCACATCAGCGGCCAGTCACTTGACCGTGTGTTGTTCGAAACCATCTCCGCGTTCGCCACGGTGGGACTCAGCACCAACCTCAGCGCGGAGGTGCCGCCCGCCGGCGTCTACGTCCTCACGGCGCTGATGTTCGCGGGCCGCGTGGGTACCGTTACCCTCGCCGCTGCCCTGGCCCTGCGCCAGCGCAGCCAGTTGTACCACTATCCCGAAGAGAGGCCGATCATTGGCTAGTTCCACAGACGCCCCCCGGCGCCCCGCCCACAATGCCCCTGTACTGGTGATCGGGCTGGGCCGCTTCGGATCATCCACGGCTGAACAGCTGGTGAAGCAGGGCCGGGAAGTCCTCGCGATCGAACGGGACCGGAACCTGGTGCAGAAATGGGCGCCCCTCCTGACCCACGTGGTGGAGGCGGACGCCACCAACATCGATGCGCTCCGCCAGCTCGGCGCACAGGAGTTCAGCTCCGCCGTCGTGGGTGTGGGCACCTCCATCGAATCCTCCGTGCTGATTACCGTCAACCTGGTGGACCTCGGCATCGAGCACCTGTGGGTGAAGGCCATTACGCCCTCCCACGGCAAGATCCTGACCCGCATCGGCGCCAACCACGTGATCTACCCGGAAGCCGACGCCGGTGTCCGCGCCGCGCACCTGGTCTCCGGGCGCATGCTGGACTTCATCGAGTTCGACGACGACTTTGCCATCGTGAAAATGTACCCGCCGCGCGAAACGGTGGGTTTCACCCTGGACGAGTCAAAGGTCCGTTCCAAGTACGGCGTGACCATTGTGGGCGTGAAGTCCCCCGGCGAGGACTTCACCTATGCTCGGCCCGAGACCAAGGTGTCCTCCCGCGACATGCTCATCGTCTCCGGCCACGTGGACCTGCTCGAACGGTTCGCCGCGCGGCCCTAGCCGAGCTGCCTGGTAATCTCCGCTGCCCGGTCGGCTGCGGCGCGGGCACCGGCCGCAATGATGGCCGGGATGCCCTGTTCGTCGAAGGTGGCGATGGCGCGTTCGGTGGTGCCGTTGGGGCTGGTCACGGCTTTGCGCAGCGCTGCCGGGTCCGCTCCGGGCTGGGCGAGCATGAGGCCCGCACCGGCAACAGTTTCGCGCGCCAGCAGCAGGGACAACTCCCGGTCCAGGCCCAGTTCCTCCCCGGCGGACGCCATGGCCTCTGCGAGGTAGAAGGCGTAGGCCGGGCCGGACCCGCTGATGGCGGAGAGCGCGTCCACCTGCTCCTCCGGGACCTCCACCACGGTGCCTGCTCCCTGGAGGATGTCCTTGACCTTCTGGAGCTGCCCAGGGCTGCAGTGGGTTCCTGGCGAGACGGACACGACGCCGCGCCCCAGTTTTGCCGGCGTGTTGGGCATGGTCCGGATGACCGGCTGCCCTTCCGGGAGGGCTGCCTCGAGTTGGGCGATCGAGACCGCGGCGGCGACGCTGACCACCACGGTGTCCGGCGAAAGTGCCGGGCTGATCTCCCGGGCAAGGTCCGCGATGCCCACCGGCTTGACGCCAAGGATGACGACGGCGGACCCCTTGGTGGCTTGCCTGTTGTTGTCAGGTTCCTCCTCGCCGGCAATGGCAGTGATCCCCGGGTAGCGCTCGGCCAGCTCGGATGCACGCTCCGCGCGGCGGACCGTGGCCACCACATCCCCGGGATCCGTCCCTGCCTCCAGCAGGCCGCCAAGAATGGCCTCGTTCATGGATCCACAGCCAAGGAATGCGATTCGGTTGCTCATGCCTCCATCATTGCAGGAGGCAGGCATTCACAGGCAACTCCCATCTTCACCGCAGGCAGCACACAACTTGCGGTCCTAACGTAGTTATTACCTCATTGAGGGTGCGAGTGATGCGGCAGGCATGGGGATGCCTGCCAGGGCACCGGCGGCGCGGCGACAGGTTTTCCCCCATTTTCCTGTTGCCCGCCCCGGTGCTTCCGCTTTTAACGGCCGCGGCAGCGGGGGCGTTGGGCCCCTAGACCGGTGCTTCCACCGGCCGGGAAGCGGCCACATGCGGTGCCGGCTCCAGCGGACCGGAAAATACCAGCTGGTCCAGGCGCCGGAGGATGAGACCTTCACGCAGTGCCCAGGGGCAGATGCGGAGCTTCTTGAACTTGAACATCTCAAGCGCGGCTTCGGCCACCAGCGCGCCGGCCAGGAGCTGATGGGCCCGCGCCTCGGATACGCCGGGAAGGTGCAGCCTGTCCTCCGAGCTCATGGCCGAGATCCGCTGGGTCCAGATGCCCAGGTCCGAGGCGTGCAGTTCCCGTTTGACGTACGGGCCCTCAGCGCTGGGGGCAGCCCCGGCGATCCGGGCCAGGGAGCGGAAGGTCTTGGAGGTGCCGGCCACCACATTGGCCCGGCCCAGGCCGTCGAACCCGCGGACGGCGGGCTTGAGCGTCGCCCTGATATAGCGCCGGAGTTCCTTGACGCTTTTGGCCGACGGCGGATCCTCGGCGAGCCAGTCCCGGGTGAGGCGGCTTGCGCCGAGCGGCACGGACGTGGCCACTTCGGGGAGCTCGTCCTGGCCGAAAGCCATTTCAAAGGAACCGCCGCCGATGTCCAGGTTCAGGATGGGTCCGGCGCCCCACCCGTGCCAGCGCCGCACCGCGAAGAACGTCATGGACGCTTCCTCGCTTCCGGTGAGTTCCTGGAGGGTCACCGTGGTTTCGTGCTTGACCCGGGCCAGCACTGCCGGGCCGTTGGTGGCCTCGCGGATGGCTGACGTACAGAAGGCCAGCAGGTCCTCGGCCTTGTGCCGGGCAGCAAATTCCCACGCTTCCAGCACGAACTCGGTCAGCTCGTGCTGGCCCTCGTCGCTGATGCTGCCGTCCGGCTCCAGGTACTGGACCAGGGACAGCGGCCGCTTGTGGGACGCGAACGGGACCGGCTGCGCACCGGGGTGGGCATCCACCAGGAGCAGATGGACAGTATTGGAACCGATATCGAGGACGCCTAGACGCATGGGGACATTATTGCTCGTCAGCGCGCTTGAAGTCGCGCCTGATGTTGGCCACGCCTTCGGGGTTGATCTCGAAACCATAGGCAGCACCGGGGTTGATCACCATGCCGAGTTCATCGCCAAGGTTGGCGATGATGGCGGCGCCCTGGGTGCCCAGCACGTTGGGTGCAGCTTCCAGGTACTGCTGGTCCACCCGGCTCGGGTGCGAGAACACGGCAAGGACGGGGTCGCCGTCGGCGTTGGCAAGGACCAGGGGCTCCACCTGGGAGTCGATGCCCTCAACCGTGTCCGAGCTGATGATGTAGACCTCGCTGTTCAGGAACGACAGGATGACGTCCACAGGGTTCGCGTCGGGTTGTCCGCCGGTGGCGAGCTTCTCTTCGAGGTCGTTGAGCGGCTGGAGGTCCGTGTGCGCTGGCTGTTCAGTCATACCACTAGCCGATCACGATCCGGTGGCCGGCGCAAACGCGCCGGCCACGGGCTACTTCTTCGCCGTTGCCTTCTTCTTGGCCGGAGCCTTGCGGGTGGCGGTCCGCTTGACCGGACCCTTGGCGCGTTTCTCGGCCAGGAGTTCCACGGCCTGTTCGCGCGTCAGTTCCTCGAGGGGCGTGGCCCGCGGAACCGTGATGTTGGTGATCCCGTCGGTGATGTAGGGGCCGAACCGGCCTTCCTTCACCACGATGTTCTTCTCGGACACCGGGTCCGGGCCGAACTCTGCCAGCGGCGGAACCGCGGCGCGGGCGCCCCGCTGCTTGGGCTGGGAGTAGATCTCCAGCGCCTGCTCCAGCGTGATGGTGAAGATTTCCTCTTCCGAGCCGATGGACCGGGAGTCGGTTCCCTTCTTCAGGTACGGGCCGAACCGGCCGTTCTGCACCGTGATGAGGTTGCCCTCGGCGTCCTCGCCCAGGACGCGGGGCAGGCTCATGAGCTGCAGCGCCTCGTCCAGCGTGACCGATTCGACGGTCATGGACTTGAACAGCGAACCGGTGCGCGGCTTGGCCTTGACCGGCTTCTTGGGCGGCTTGGGCTTGCCGTTCTTGTAGTACTCCACCGGCTGCGCCGCAATTTGTTCCTCGGTCATCTCCGGGATGATTTCGGTGACGTAGGCTCCGTAGCGGCCGTTCTTGGCAACAACGGTGTGGCCCGTGTGCGGGTCGGTGCCCAGCACGCGTTCCTCCGGCGCCGCCGTCTCCATCAGTTCGATGGCCTTGGCGGCGGTGAGCTCGTCGGGGGCCAGGTCCTCGGGCACATTGGCGCGCGCCGATTCGACGATTTCGCCGGTCTTCGGGTCCACCACTGCCGCCGAGCTTTCCAGGTAGGGGCCAAACTTGCCCACCCTGAGGGTGATGTCGTCGGTGATGGGGATCGAGTTGATTTCCCGGGCATCGATCTCGCCCAGGTTGTTCACGATGCTCAGCAGGCCGGGGTCGGAGTCCTCGCCGAAGTAGAAGTGCCGCAGCCATGACGCGCCGGCTTCCTGGCCGTTGGCGATCTTGTCCAAATCGCCTTCCATGTCGGCGGTGAACTCGTAGTCCACGTAGTCGGAGAAGTGCTGCTCCAGGAGCCGGATGACCGAGAAGGCGATCCAGCTGGGCACCAGCGCGGAGCCCTGCTTCCGGACGTAGCCGCGGTCCTGGATGGTGGAGATGGTGGAGGCGTAGGTGGACGGGCGGCCGATGCCCTTCTTTTCCAGTTCCGCGGTCAGGGATGCTTCGGTGTAGCGCGGAGGCGGGGAGGTCTCATGGCCCACGGCCTGGATGTCCGCAGCGGTGAGGGAGTCGCCCTTGGCCACGTTGGGCAGGCGGCGCGCTTCGTCGGAGTCGTCGTCGCCGCGCGTCTCGTCCTTGCCTTCCTCGTAGGCGGCGAGGAAGCCGGGGAAGGTAATCACGGTGCCGGAGGCGGAGAATTCCGCGTCCCGCCCGTCGGTGGCCACGGCACCCAGGCGGATGGTCGCCGTCGAACCCTTGGCGTCGCCCATCTGGGAGGCGACGGTGCGCTTCCAGATCAGTTCGTACAAACGGAATTCGTCGCCCGACAGCTGCTTGGCCACCTGGGCCGGGGTGCGGAACGAGTCGCCGGCGGGGCGGATGGCCTCGTGTGCCTCCTGCGCGTTCGCTGCCTTGCCGGTGTACACGCGCGGTGACTGCGGGATGTACTCGGGGCCGTACAGCTCCGAAGCCTGCCGGCGGGCAGCGGTGATGGCTTCGTCACTCAGCGCGGAGGAGTCCGTACGCATATAGGTGATGTAGCCGTTTTCATACAGCCGCTGGGCGATCTGCATGGTGCTCTTGGAGGAGAAGCGCAGCTTCCGGCCCGCCTCCTGCTGCAGCGTGGAGGTGGTGAACGGCGCCGCGGGACGCCGGGTGTACGGCTTGGTGTCAACGGAGCGGACCCGGAACTCCGCATCCTGCAGCCCTGCCGCCAGGGACGTTGCCAGTTCCTCGTTGAGGTGGGCCACGTTCCGGGAAGTGAGTTCGCCGTTGTCGTTGAAATCGCGGCCCGTGGCCACCTTGGCGCCGTCAACGGCGGCAAGCTTGGCCTTAAAGGAGCCGGAGTCGGCACCGAACTGGCCGGTCAGGTCCCAGTAGGAGGCTGCCTTGAAGGCCATGCGTTCGCGTTCACGGTCCACCACCATGCGGGTGACCACGGACTGCACGCGCCCGGCGGACAGTCCCCGCGCCACCTTGCGCCACAGCACGGGGGAGATTTCGTAGCCGTAGAGCCGGTCAAGCACGCGGCGGGTTTCCTGGGCATCCACCAGGTCCTGGTCCACGTCGCGCAGGTTGCCCATGGCGCGCTGGATGGCTTCCTTGGTGATTTCGCCGAACGTCATCCGGTACACCGGGACCTTGGGCTTCAGCACTTCCAGCAGGTGCCACGCGATGGCTTCGCCTTCGCGGTCCCCATCGGTTGCGAGATAGAGTTCGTCGGCGTCCTTGAGCGCAGCCTTGAGCTCGGTCACCTTTTTCTTCTTGTCCGGGGACACCACGTAGTACGGCTTGAAGTCGTGCTCAATGTCCACGGCGAACTTGCCCACCGATGTCTTCTTCAGCTCGGCAGGGAGTTCGGACGGCTGCGGCAGGTCGCGGATGTGACCAATGGAGGCCTCAACGATGAAGCCCTCGCCGAGGTACTTGGCGATGGTCTTGCTCTTGGCCGGAGACTCCACAATCACGAGTTTCTTGCCGGTTTTGGCCTTGCTTGGCACTGTGCTCCTACAGAAAAAGGTTGCTGGGGCAGATGAGCCCATGTTCGCCTAGTTCACCATATTTTGGGGAATCGTGCGCATTCATGTGGAAAAGACGGGGTTCCGGCGAGCGTCTTAGGGGGCCTCCCGTCAGGCTGGGCTCCCTGCCGGAATGAGGAAGCCGTCGCGGACCAGGTTGGCCACGTCGGCGAGCAGCGCACCCTGGAAGGATCCGGCGTCGAACCCTTGCTCCCCGTCCCCGCCGGCGTCCAGGGCCCCACCCAGGAGGGCCTCCAGGGCACCGGCGATCTGACCGGCGGTGAGGTCGCCGTCGCACGCGGACACGAAGCCCGCCAGCTCGGTGCTCATCAGGTTGGTGCGCCGAAGCCCGGCACCCTGCCGGAGCAGGATCACGCCCGGGTGTTCGGCGCCGGGGCGCTGGTGGCGCTCCTCGGTGACGTCGTCGGCCACCAGCAGGTGCGTGCCGGCAAGATCATGCGCGGCCAGCCAGTCGCTGCGTTCGACGGCGGCACCCAGGTGGGGTCCGATGGGCTGCTCGATGGGGTAGCTGATTTCCTCGAAACGGCTGATGGCGGCCGGGCCGCCGTGTGCGGGGCGCCGCAGCCACACCATGCCGAAACCGATCCCTGCCACGTTCCGGGAGGCGAAGTCGTCAAGGTAGGCGGCGTACGCGTCCCGGTAGTGCTGCCGGTCCCGGGATTCCGAGGCGTCCTGCAGCCAGGTTTCGGCATATTGTTCCGGGCTGACCTGCTCGCGCTGGATAAACCATGCGTCAGTTCCCGCCCGCACCCACGACTTTGGCCGCTCGTCCCAGCCAGAGCCGGCCGGGACTTCCCAGTTGCCCAGCATCTGTGCCGAACCGCCGGGGGCCAGGATCCCGGGCAGGTCCGCCACCAGGGAGGCGACGATGTCATCGCCCGGGAGGCCGCCGTCGCGGTAGGTGAACTGGTCCGCGGCATCCTCGCCGGAACTGCGCGGGGTGATGACGAACGGCGGATTGGAGACCACCAGGCCGAATTCCTCACCGGTTACAGGCCCCAGGAGGGAACCCAGGCGCAGGCTCACCCGGTCCTCAAGCCGGTCGGGATCGACGGACAGCGCCTCTGCATTGAGCAGGATGTTGAACCGGGCGTAGGCCAGGGCTCGCTCGGAGATGTCGGTGGCGGTCACGTGCTGGCAGTGGTGGAGCAGGTGGAAGGCCTGGATGCCGCAGCCGGTTCCCAGGTCCAGGGCGCGCTCGGTGTGGCGGCGGATGGTGGTCTGCACCAGGGTGGTGGAGGCCTGCCCGATGCCCAGGACGTGGTCGTGCCGCAGCACCCCGGCCTGCTGGTGGGCGGCAAGGTCGCTGGCCACCCACAGCTCGGCGCCGCCGCTGCCGTCGTCATTCCTGTCCCATCCGTACGGCCGCAGGTCGGCCTTGGCGGTGAGCAGGCCCGAGCCGGGAACGGGCTGTACCAGCCCAAGCTCGAGGAGGCCTTCCACGCCTGTGCCCGGCAGGGCGGCGTCGAGCGTTTCCCGTTCCTGGGGCTCGGCAAGGAGCCACAGACGGACGACGGCGGCAAGCGGCGCTGCTTGGTTGTCCTGCCGCACTGCCCGCTCGGCAGCGAGCAGCGCGGGGATGATCTGGTCCCGGTTCAGTGCCGCGGAGGCGGTGGGGCCAAGCAGCCGGGCGACGCCGTCGAGCGTGTAATCGAGGCGGCGGAGGTCTGCGGCTAGCGCCGCCAGCAGGCCGGGAAGGTCGCTGCGGGGAGCGTCGGGGGTGTTGCCGGCGGTGAACTCGTGAGGGGATCTAGGCACCGCTCAAGTTTAGTCCGGCCTGCCTGCGCGGTACGGTGGAGCCATGCCTTCACGTCCTGCCCTCCTTCCGCGCGCCCGCATGGCAGCCGCTGCGGTGCGCCGGCCGCTGCCGGGGACTCTGTTTGCCGCGGTCCTCGCCCTGGCCGTTGCGGGGTGTTCGCCCGGGACCTCCGTGGAGAATGCGGATGTCCCCAAGTGGCGGGCCACGGCCCTGCCCTCCTCCTCAGCGGCCGTTGTGCTCCAGGACTCGGGCAAGATCCTTAACCGCGACCGGATCGTGCAGGCGGCCGCAAGGGTGCCTGCCGGAAGCTACACGCTGACGGCAGTCTGTGACGGGACGGGGAAGGCCTTCTTCGCGGTGACGCTGGACGGCAAGCCCGTGGCGGAAGCCGGGGCCGCCTGCAACGGCCGGCGCGAGACCACGAAAATCAGCCTGCCAGCTGCCGGACGGGTAGAAATCAGCAGCTCCAGCGTGGACGCTCCGCTGCTTTACGCCTACCAGCTGGTACCGGCCCAATAACGCCCGCTCGGGCTATGGTCCGCCGCCCGCTGCGGGCATAAAGTCTGACTATGCCCAGTGTGCGGAGAATCT
The DNA here is from genome assembly GCF_057747955.1 of Arthrobacter sp. SDR-2R. Classification (NCBI taxonomy): domain Bacteria; kingdom Bacillati; phylum Actinomycetota; class Actinomycetes; order Micrococcales; family Micrococcaceae; genus Arthrobacter; species Arthrobacter sp. SDR-2R. The sequence goes on along the minus strand of NZ_CM173231.1, from coordinate 1,266,210 downwards.
CCGCGCCCCTTCCCCGAGGGAGAGCACGGGCGCCGCTGGCACCGAAGCCCGCCGCCGCCGTCGCCCTTGGGCTGGTGCTTGCGGCAGGTGCGCTGGCCGGCTGCGAATATACGTACGACGACGCCCGGACCGGCACCGTGCAGGGCACCGCCAGCGCCGCCCCGGCGCCGGCCTTCACCCGTGACCCGTTGCAGCAGGACCCGGTCAGCGAGGCGGACCTGGGCGATTGGGTGTCGCGGGCGCTCCCCGACGGCACCGGTCCGGTGGTCCAGGCCGATGCCGGGCTCCTGGCCCCCGCGGAAGTGCGGACCATCTCCTCACCGGTCCTGAAGACCGGAACCTACACCCTGGCCATCGCCTGCAGGAGCCAGCGCCGGGTGACCTTCACGGTGCGCACTGAGACCCTCACACTGGTGGACCTGGGCCTGCGGTGCGGCATCAACCGCGAAAACGTCATCTACCTGTCCACGGACAGCGTCCTGACGGTCAGGGTGGAGGCCAGGACCGCGGCCAACTATGCGTTCCGCGTGTACCGGCTCTGACGGCCGGGGTCGTCCCGGCGGGGCCTCACCCTGGCTTGGCACCTGCGTCCGGGGCGGCACCGTCCTCAGGCGGCGGTGCAGCCTTGGGGGCAGCGCAACGTCTCGGGACTGGCGGCACACTCCGTGCAGTACAGCGTCAGCGTGCGGCAGCTGGGATTGGAACAGTTCTCGAACTTGCTGGTCGGCGCGGAGCAGCGGGCGCACTGGCCAATGGTCTTGGCGTCGTCGCTGAACTCCAGGTGCATGCGCTTGTCAAAGACGTAGAGCGAGCCTTCCCACAGTCCCTGGTCCTTGAAGGCTTCGCCGTAGCGCACGATACCCCCGTCCAGCTGGTACACCTCTTTAAAGCCGCGGTTCACCATCAGGCTGGAGAGCACCTCACAGCGGATGCCCCCGGTGCAGTAGGTGACCACCGGCTTGTCCTTCAGGGAGTCGTACTTGCCGGAGTCCAGTTCCTTGATGAAGTCGTGGGTGGTGGCCACGTCCGGGACTACAGCGTCCTTGAACCGGCCTATCTCAGCTTCGAACGCGTTGCGGCCGTCGAAGAAGACGACGTCCTCGCCGTCCTTCTTCCTGGCATCCACCAGTTCATGGAGTTCCTCGGGTTTGAGGTGCTTCCCGCCGCCCACCACGCCGTTGGCGTCGACCTTGAGTTCTCCGGGTGCGCCGAAGGAGACGATCTCGTCCCGCACCTTGACGCTGAGCCGGGGGAAGTCCTCTGCTCCGCCGTCGGACCATTTGACGTCGATGCCGCGGAACCCGGCGTATTCGCGCGTGGTCTTGACGTACTGCTTAACGGCGCCGATTTCCCCGCCCACGGTGGCGTTGATCCCGTCCTTGGAGAGGATGATGCGGCCCGTAAGACCCAGCTTCTCGCAGAGGGCGCGCTGCCAGAGCCGGACGGCGTCCGGATCGGTGATGGGGGTGAAGCCGTAGAAAAGCACAATTTTGTTCAAAGCCACGCATTTAAGGGTACCGGCTGCAGCGGCGGCCTGGTCCTGCTTCACAACGCCCGGAGGAGGGCCTCATTACGATTGCATAAGCGATTCCCTACCCCCTGTTGCTGGCGATCGGGCTGGAATAGTCTTCTTGCCATGAGTCCGGAAACCGCGGTTGAAGACATCACTGGCCTGCTTGAGGTGTGGGTTGCGGGCTGGGCCGGGTGTCGCGGTTACCAGACCGCCAAGGAGGGCCGCTTCCCGGCAGCACTCCGTGCTGATACCAGCGGCGAGTGGGAAGTCTTCGCCTCAGAACCTACTGATGACGAGTTCGCCACGCTGGCCGCCCGAACCGCAGAAGCCCCCGCGCGGGTGCTGACCATCCTTACCAATGACCCCTCCCGCTATGCGGCAATGGCAGGCCGGCAGGGCCTGAATGTCACCTCGGATTCGCAGGCGATGATGATCGTTGACATGGAAACCCAGGACGCGGAGGACCCGTGGCTTTCCGATGACGACCTGAGACTTTCCACGTACGAAAGGGACGGCGTGTATTACGCCGAAGTCCTTTCGGGGGACGCGGTCGCGGCGGGCGGCCGGGCCTTCGTGGTGGGTGATACCGCCGTCTTTGACAAGATCATCACCCAGCCGGCATTCCAGCGCAGGGGCCTGGGGAGCCTGATCATGCGGGCGCTGGCGGCGCAGGCGTCCGGCCGCGGCATCCGGACCGGCCTCCTGCTGGCGTCCGTGGACGGGCAGAAGCTCTATTCGCACCTCGGCTGGAGCACCATTGCCCGGGTCCTGATGCTTTCGGCATCGCATGACGGATCGGATCTGTCGCTGAGCTGAGCCGGCCCGTCCGGCGGAGCCGGGCTGCGGGGTTCCCGTTGGTGACCCGTGGCCTGCCGCGGTGCATCGGATGAAAGAATGGTGGGGTGAACCCCCATGACTCCCTGATTCCTCTGCTGGGCCGCGGCCCGGACCCGGAACAGCTCCGTCATGTCCGCAGGATCCCGGCGCGGGAGGCAATCCACGCGCCGTGGCCGGCCTGGGTGCACCCGGACATTCTCGGGGCGTACGGGTCGCTTGGCATCCGCGAGCCGTACCGGCACCAGGTGGACGCGGCCAATGCAGCATATGCCGGGGAGCACGTTGTGGTGGCCACCGGAACCGCGTCCGGGAAGTCGCTGGCGTACCAGTTGCCGGCGCTGGATGCGATCCACCGTTCCGAGCTGCGCGTGCTGGCGGAGCCGGGAAAGATTCACGACGACGGTGCCGTCACCCTTTACCTTTCCCCCACCAAAGCGCTGGCGGCCGACCAGCTGAACGCCATCCGGGCCCTGAGGCTGCCCACGGTACGGGCGGAAACGTACGACGGCGACACGGATCCGGCCGCCCGGCGGTGGATCCGGGACCACGCGAATTTCATCCTGGCCAACCCGGACATGCTGCATTTCGGCATCCTTCCCAACCATGCCTGGTGGGCCGGGTTCTTCCGCCGGCTGCGCTACGTCATCGTGGACGAGGCACACAGCTACCGTGGCGTCTTCGGATCGCATGTTGCTAACCTGATGCGCCGGCTCCGCCGGATCTGCGCGTACTATGGCGCGGGCACCTCGTTCCCCGAACCGGTCTTCATCGCGGCTTCCGCCACCGCCTCCGAGCCTGATGTCTCCTTCTCACGCCTCATCGGCGCCCCCGTGAAGGCGGTCTCCGAGGACTGCTCGCCCCACGGGGCCACCACCGTGGCGCTCTGGGAACCGGCGCTGACCGAGGTCCGGGGCGAGAACGGGGCCAAGGAGCGGCGGACGGCAGTGGCCGAAACTTCTGACCTGCTCGCCAACCTGGTGTCCGCCCGGATCCGGACCATTGCCTTTATCAAATCCCGCCGCGGCGCCGAGACCATCTCCGCCATCACCAAGCGGCTCCTTGACGAGGTGGACCCCGGCCTCCCGCAGCGGGTGGCCGCCTACCGCTCCGGATACCTTCCGGAAGAGCGGCGCGCGGTGGAGAAGGCGCTGCGGTCGGGCCAGCTGCTGGGCGTTTCCAGCACGTCTGCCCTGGAGCTGGGAATCGACATTTCCGGTCTCGATGCGGTCTTGGTGGCCGGCTGGCCCGGGACGCGGGCTTCCCTGTTCCAGCAGATTGGCCGCGCCGGCAGGGCGGGCCAGGATGCCATCGCCGCATTTGTGGCCAGCGATGATCCGCTGGACACCTTCCTGGTGAACCACCCGGAGGCGATTTTCGATGTCTCGGTGGAGGCCACGGTCTTCGACCCGTCCAACCCCTATGTGCTGGGACCACACCTCTGCGCCGCGGCAGCGGAACTCCCCCTGGGACCGGCGGAGCTGGACCTTTTTGGCGGAACTGCCGAAAAGCTCCTGGACCGTCTGGTGGCGCAGGGATATTTGCGGCGGCGTCCCGCCGGCTGGTTCTGGACCCACTCGCAAAGCGCCGCGGCCATGGTCAATCTCCGGGCCGACGGCGGCGGTCCGGTCAGCATCGTTGACGCCGAGACCGGCTCGCTGCTGGGGACCATGGACTCGCCCCAGACCCATTACCAGGCCCACACGGGCGCGGTATACGTCCACCAGGGCGACACCTACGTGGTGGAGGACCTGAACGAAGACGACCACTCTGTCATGGTTCGCCGGGCAAACCCCGACTACTACACCACAGCACGGGACGTGACCCAGATCGAGGTCCTGGACACGGTGCGGACCATGCAATGGGGCGATGTAACCGTCCACTTCGGCGATGTGAAGGTCACCACGCAGGTTGTCTCCTTCCAGCGCAAGGCCTTGATTTCCAACGAAGTCCTGGGTGAGGAGCCCCTTGAGCTGGGTGCCCGGGAGCTCTTCACCAAGGCCGTATGGTTCGTGGTGGACAACCGTTCCTTGACGGGGGCCGGCCTCATCGAAGCCCAGTTCCCCGGTGCCCTCCACGCCGCCGAGCACGCCGCGATCGGGCTCCTTCCCCTCGTCGCCTCCAGCGACCGCTGGGACATCGGCGGGGTCTCCACGGCACTGCATGCGGACACCGGGGTGCCCACCATCTTCGTGTATGACGGGCACCCCGGCGGGGCGGGGTTTGCCGAACGGGGCTTCGACAAGGCCATGGTGTGGCTGGCGGCAACCCGGGACGCCATCAAGGCCTGCGAGTGCGAGTCCGGCTGCCCGTCCTGCGTGCAGTCCCCCAAGTGCGGCAACAAGAACAATCCGCTGGACAAGGCCGCCGCGGTGACCCTGCTGGATGTCCTGCTCAAGGATGCCTCCGAGACGTCCCGTGTGGATGTGGAGGCGAGGAGCTGACGCCCGATGCCGGCGTCATCGCTATGGCGGCGGCCCTGCCCGGGCATGTCCGGTTGCGGCTCCCAGCAGCGGGCGCTCGCCGAGCCGGGTCCGCACCTCAATGGTCTGGCCCGCGCCCTCGGTACAGCTAAGGACCGTGGCGGCGTGCCGCGCGGCGACCTCGGCGGCAACACTGCAGGGCTCGCCCGTGGTGATGCCGCGGAGCGCATCCGCTGCGGCAAGGGCCGCCAGGTCCGCAGCCGCTGCCGCCCTGCTGGCCAGCACGGCGGACTGGGCCAGCAGCAGCATGACGGCCATGGCCGTCATGACCACAAGGGCCAGCCCTGCGGCCAGGACTGTGCCCGAACCGCGTTCGCGGCCGTCATGCCTTCCCGCCCCGCGCCTGCCCTTGGTGGTGTGGCGCCTGGCGGCGGCAGTGTGGGGCCGTCCGGCATCGGCCATCATTTGGCGGCCTGGCCATGCGTGGAGCCCCTGAGGGCACCGGCGCCGATGCCGGCTCCCGTCCCGGCTGTTTCGCTCCGCATTGACGCACGCGCGGTGAGGGTCCACGGGATGGATGCTCCCAATGGCCCAGGCACGCGGTCCGTGACCGTGATGTTGAACCACTCGCCGTCTGCAGCAACTGACGCAGCCGCCGTACCGCCGGCGAGCGTCCGGACCGTCCGTTCCACTGCCACGGTGTCATCGCCCCGGGCCAGCGCCCTGGCACCGGCCCTGGCTCCCTCCTCGATGCGCAGTTGCGTCATCCCCGCGGCGGCTGCTGCAAGCAGCATGGCCAGCAATGCCAGTACGGCAGGCAGTGCCACGGCGAACTCTGCGGTAACCGCGCCGCGGGCGTTTGCACCGGCGTCCGCCGTCTTCCGGTCATCGTTGCCGCCGGCGCTGCTGCCGACGACGGCCGTGAGGGGTCCATGAATTCGCAGCCCCGCCGGCAGAGGTGTCACGGCAGCGCCAGCGCGGTGCGGATGAGGTTGAGCAGGAAACCACGTACCTCGTCGCTGCGGAGGATGAACACAAGCAGCCCGGCGAACCCGACGGCGGCCAGGGTAGCAATGGCATATTCCGCGGTGGCCATGCCGGCCTGGGAACCCAGCAGCCCCGTGGGGCGCCATGTCTTGGGCCGGAGACTTCCCGAACCAGGGTGGAGTTCGACGATCCTGCCTGCCTCCGGGAGGGAAGTCTTTGGGCCCAAGGCAGGGGCGGAAGCGGATGGGATGCTGCTGGTGCTGCGCGGGGCGCCGTCCTTTTTCGTGGGCTTCTGGCCGGACGCGGCGAACGCGGAGGTTCCTGCCGTGTAGTGACGGCGGTGGTGGATGGACATGTGGTTTTCCTTTCCATTGGTTTCCGGTGGTTTCCCGGCTGTCTTGACTCTTCCCCGCCCAGCGGGAGCAGGTAAGGGAGGGGATGCGCTAAGTGGAAAAGGTGGGCCGTCCCGGTGTTGTGGAGGAAGGGATCGGCCTTCGCGGTGGCCACGGCAGCGGCAGGTTACCCGGTGGGAACCAGGGCAAGCAGCACGGGGACGACGCCAAGGCAGATAAAGGCAGGGAGTGAACACAGGCCCAGCGGAACTACCAGCTTCACGCCAAGCGAAGCGGCCCGCTTTTCCGCGGCCCGGAACCGTTCCCGGCGAAGCCTTGCTGCCTGGGCGTAGAGGATTGCAGACGATGGCGCCCCCGTGAGCGCGGCGAAGCCCAGCGCATCCCGGAGCTCCAGGATTTCGGGGAGCCGGACGGCGGAGCTGCGCCACGCTGTTTCCCAGTCGGCCCCGATGGCCAGCGCCGAGACCACCGGCCGCAGTGAGTCCCTGTACTGCGGCGCGGCCGAGGCAGCCACCAGTTCGAGCGATCGCCCGATGCCGGCTCCGGCATCCAGCATCGCCGCCACGAGTTCGAGCATCATGGCAGTGTCCTTCAAGCCTTCGCCGCGGCTCCCTGCGGGCCACTCGGCTTCGGCCACCTGCTGCGCCCCCGGGACGGCATGAAACAGGTGGCGGAGCCGGTGACACGACCGGTTAAAGCCGGAACAGGCAAGCCAGGCACTTGCGGCGAGCAGCAGGAACAGTGCAAAGCCTGCAGCCAAACCCGGGGTCATGGCACTCCTGTCCCTGCGGCCGCCGCAACAAGCCTGGCGGACCACGCCCTTCCTGCTGCCGTGAGCACCGCGCCACTGAACAATGCGGCCAGTCCCAGGGGTGTTCCCAGCAGGGTGGCCAATGGATCCACGCCCAGGGCAGCACCCAGTCCAAGACCCATCAATGGAAGCCAGGTCAAGAGACGGACCGTGGCTTTGGGGCCGGCGAGGGCGGTCTGCCTGGCTGCATCCGCATCATCCTCCGCTTCCAGCTGGGCCACGAACCGGGTCAGCACGTCGGCGAGCGGACATCCACTGGCTTCGGCTATGTCAAAGCAGGCAGCAAGCTCAGACCAGGTCCTGGCCTCCCGGTCCCTGTGAGGCAACGCCGTGGAAACCGCACGCCGGATGGCCTCCGAGACAGGGGCTCCGGTTGCCGCGGCCGCGCGTGCGGAAGCCAGGACGGCAGTTGAACCCTCTGACAGCGCTGGGGATGGGAGCGCCGCGTGGTCATGCCATTGCCCGTCCTGCGGCGTGCCGTACACGGACCACAGCTCGTCCCACAGCCGCCCGGGTGTCCGGCCGCCCCTGAGCAGCGCCGCCAGCTGCTGCACCACCAGGGTCAGTCCAGGGCCCCGCATTTTCGCCGAGCCCCGTCCGCCTGCGCTGCCCCAGCGCAGTATCCGGCTCTGCCGGGATCCCGGTGCCTTCTGGCTGCTGCCGCCTGCTGCACGGAACCTGGACGCAGCATCCAGGGGCGGCTTCAGGAGCAGCACCACAGCGGCGCCCAGGACTCCGATGAGGAGGATCGTCACAGGGTGACCCCGGAGTCCATTCCCAAACGGGCAGCCAGCGCCGGCCATGCGGGACCCGCCACCCCCGATTCTTCAACCGCCGGCACCACCGTCAGCCCCTCCGGGCCGTCGCCGATAAGTCCGATGCAAAGGACTTCCCTCCCCCGGGACGTCCTGCCCACGTGGATCACAGCGTCAACGGCGCTGGCAGCCTGGAGCCGAACAGCCTCGGGTCCCAGCCCGGCGAGCGCGCCCAGGGCGTTGAGCCTGGCGGGGACTGCTGCTGCCGTGTTGGCGTGGATGGTTCCTCCACCGCCGCTGTGCCCGGTGTTCATCGCGGTAAGGAGCTCGCGGACTTCCGCGCCCCGGCACTCGCCCACCACCAACCTGTCCGGACGCATGCGAAGTGCCTGCCTGACGAGTTCCCCCAGGTCCACTGTCCCGCCGCCTTCGAGGTTTCCGTGCCGTGATTCCAACGCGACTACGTGCGGGTGGACAGGATTCAGTTCGGACGCATCCTCGATCAGGACCAGCCGCTCCTCCGCCGCACACAATCCCAGGAGCGTAGACAGCAGCGTGGTCTTCCCGGAACCCGTGGCACCGCTGATCAGAAAGCTCAGCCTCCTGTCCACGACCTTCTCAAGCACCGCCTGCACTCCCGGGCCGAACATGCCCCCGGTGCGCAGCTCCTCCATGCTGAAGACCTTCTCCCTGCGGATCCGGACGCTCAGCAGCGTCCCGGACGTGGAAACCGGCGGCAACACGGCATGGACACGGTAGCCGCCGGCGAGCCTGACATCGACACAGGGCGAGCCGTCATCGAGGCGGCGCCCGCCTGCAGCGACGAGCCTGCAGGCCAGCGCCCGCAGCTGTGCCTCGCCGTCGAACAGGACGGGGACCCGCTCGATGCCGCGGCCCCGGTCCACCCAGACGGAGTGGGGAGCGTTGACGAAGATGTCGGTGACGGCGGGATCCCGGGTGAGCTCCTGCAGCGGCCCCAGCCCGTTGAGTTCGGCACTGATCCGCTCTACGGCGGCAAGGGATCCTGCGGTGCCCAACAGCTTGCCGGTGGCCTGGACTGCCGCGGCAACCCGTGACGGCGTCACGGCACCGGCCTCTGCCATCATCGATTCGCGGACGGATTCCAGCAGCCCTGAATCGATGGTCCTGCCGCTGCCGGCGGTTCCCCTGCTGCGCGTCAGGCGGCCTGCCTGGTTTGCTTCCAGGATGCGGACGCTGCGCCGTGAGCCCAGGCCTCCCGCCCCCGCTGCGCTGCCCGCTTTCCCGGCCGGAGCCGACGGATTACCCGGCGCCGGGCTCATGCCAACTCTCCAGCCGGCAGGTCATCGCCAAGCCAATCGAGCACAGATGCAGCGAAGCGCCGGATGTTCCGGCGCTTCCCCAGGTCCAGCAGCCGGCCGGATTCCATGGCTCCGCCGACGCCGCGGACTTCTGGTATCCGGCCCTGGACCGGCAGTCCCACGGCGTCAGCGATCAGCGAACTGTCCAGCGCGGAGCCCGGCCGGCCCCGCACCAGCAGGGCCGCCTCCACTGGCGGAAGCTCCTGCATCAGGCGTACGGCCGCCACTGCTGCCTTCAGTTGTGCGGGTACCACCATCATGATCCGGTCGCAGTCCCAGGCCACCGTATGGAGCGGCTCTGCCCCCCTTCCCACATCGAGCAGGACCAGTTCATAGCCACGGCGCGCAGCATCAAGCACACCGGCTGCGGCTGCGGCGGCGACGGGAAGGGGTTGCTCCCGTGTGGCAGGCCAGGACAGGAAGGAAAAGCCTCCCGCAACGGGTAGGGAATCCGAGAGCTGCAGGGGGTCGATGCTTCCCCTGGCCTCGGCGAGGTCCGGCCATCGGAGCCCGGGGGTTTCCTCTGCTGCGAGCGCCAGCTCCAGGCCGCCACCCCATGGGTCGCCGTCAACCAGCAGGACCCGTACCCCCAGCCCTGCTGCCGCCTGCGCTATCCAGATGGCGGCGGTGGTGGCTCCTGCACCGCCGCAACCGCCCGTGATGCCAAGGACCATTCCGCCCGGGCCCGGCGACCGCGACCTGCTCAGATGGTCTGCCAGCCAGGCGGCGGCATCCGGCAGTACGGCAACACGCTCTGCCCCGAGGGCCGCCGCCAGGTGCCAGAGGCTGTCGCCCTCGCCGTCGAGGCCCACCATGACCGCAGGCGTGCTGCGCCGGGGCGGCAGTTCACGCACGTCACTGCCCACCAGGACGGCAGCTGCCGCCTCCCAGTAGCGGCCTGCCTCCACTGCTTCCGGGACAACGTGCAGGTGCGCGCCGGCGGCTGCCACAATACGCTCCACTTCGGCACGGAGGACGCCGGAGGAGGTCACCAGCAGGACCTCTCCTGCGCCATCCGGCCGCATCCCGGCGGGCATTGAACCCCCAAGCATTGAACCCCTGAGCCCTGAAGCGCCAGGCTTTGAATGCTCCGGCAGCCAGGCGGCCTCGGACGCTTCCCCGCTGTCCGCAACAGGACCCCCGCGGGATGGTGGCGCCGTGTTCGTTGGCCGCCACGAGGAGCCGGAGGCCGGTCCCGGACCGGATGTGGATGCGTTCAGCTGGTGCCTGCTCATGGAGCCACTCTGCCGCGGCGGTGCGGCCTGGTTAAGGGAGCAAGTCCCGTATGTGGACAACCTGCAGCGCGGACACCTCAACAAGGCCCAACCCTCCAACGAGGCACAGCCTCCAACAAGGCACAATGGGAACATGTACCTGCTGCTCGCCGCCCACCCCCGCGGCGCGGCGCTCCAGGAACTGACGCTGGCGGGCCTCGCCCAGCCGGCCAATCCCGAACCCCGCGTTGTGGCACTCACCGACCTTGCCGCCGTCGTCCGCGAACTGGAGGCACGGCGCCCCGGTGGCCAACCGCCCCGCTGGATATGGCACCGGACCCAGGACTGGTACCCGGCGCTGCTCGCATCCGGGGTGGAGGTGGAGCGCTGCTACGACCTCACCCTGTGCGGCAACATCCTGGCCTTCTCGCAGTTCAGCGCGCACACCGACTACGCCCGGAACACGGACAGAGTACCGGTGGAGGATCCCGCTCTTCCGCCAAAGTCGCTGCAGCCGCCGCGTCCCCCTGCAGACCAGGGCGCGCTGTTCGATGATCCCGCAACCGGGCCGCCGCCGGGGGCGCCGCTCGAGGAACTCCGTTCCGAATACGCAGCCCAACAGAGTGCGCTGGCAGGCGTGGGCACGGAGGAAAACCGCCGGAACCGCCTCCAGCTGCTGCTCGCGGCGGAGTCGGCGGCCGCAATTGTGGCCGCCGAGATGCAGCACGCCGGGGTCCCCTGGCGCGAAGACCTGCACGAACAGATCCTGGCCGGCCATCTGGGACCGCGCCCGCCCGCCGGGCAGCGTCCGGTGAAACTGGAGGCGTTGGCGGCGGAGCTGCGCGCCCTGCTCAACTCGCCCGGGCTCAACCCGGACTCCCCGCAGGACCTGATGCGCGCGCTGCACCGCAACGGGATCGAGGTCAAAAGCACCCGGAAGTGGGAGCTGAGGGAATCCAGCCACCCGGCCATCGAGCCGCTGCTGGAGTACAAAAAGCTTTCCCGCCTCCACACCGCCAACGGCTGGTCCTGGCTGGACGCGTGGGTGGACGGCGGCCGGTTCCGCCCGGAATACGTGGTGGGAGGCGTGGTGTCGGGCCGCTGGGCATCCCGCGGCGGCGGGGCGCTGCAGATTCCGCGCCAGGTCCGCGGCGCGGTGCACGCCGACCCTGGCCACAAGCTCATCGTTGCGGACGCCTCGCAGCTGGAGCCGCGCGTCCTGGCGGCCCTGGCGCAGGACTCGGCCATGGCTGAGGCGGCGCGGGACCAGGACCTGTACGCCGGGATCGCCGCCAAGGGATTTGGCGGCGACCGGGCCAAGGCGAAGATGGCCCTGCTGGGCGCCATGTACGGCGCCACCTCCGGCGAGGCCGGCCGCCTCATGCCGCAATTGGCCCGCATCTACCCGCGTGCCGTGGACTTTGTGGAGCGGGCGGCACGGGCGGGCGAAGCGGGCGGGACGGTCACCACCAGGCTGGGCCGCAGCAGCCCTCCGCCGTCCGGGCAGTGGTTCCTCAGCCAGCGCTCGGCCACGGCGGAGGAGCAGCGGAGGGCAGAGTCGATCGCGCGGTCCCGCGGGCGGTTTACCCGGAACTTCGTGGTCCAGGGCTCGGCAGCGGACTGGGCGGCCTGCTGGCTGGCAGAATTGCGACGGCGGCTGCGCGCCTTGCGGCCGGCAGGAACCGGCGGCAGCGGCGGACCTGTGGGGGCCCAACTCGCCTTCTTCCTGCATGACGAAGTCATGGTGCACGCGCCCTCGGACCGCGTCGATGCCTGCATCGCGGCAATCGAGGAATCGGCCAAGGCCGCCAAGGAATTGCTGTTCGGTCCCATCCCCGTGGAGTTCCCCGTCAGCATGGCCGTGGTGGACTCCTACGACCTCGCCAAATAGGGCGGAGGGCCTCCCGTGCTGCCTCTTTCGCTGTCGTCGAGACGATAAGTAATCTACCCGGCGGTAGCTATGCGCGCCCGGTGACGGACGTTACAGTCGAAGCGGGGCTGATGCAGACCGGTCCACACGCTGATGCAACGACGCATACCAGGGAGGTCCCCGTCCATGGCGGGAAGATTTGAAATTCACCGTGCAGGCGATGAGTCGTACCGGCTGCGGCTGACCGACGCCGAAGGCAATATCGTTGCGGTGTCACCAACCTTCAGGTCCCTCAGCCTGCTCCGCGACGGGATCAACGCCATGCGCGAGAATGCCGCCACCGGAATCGTGGTGGATTTGCGCCACCAGCAGGCCTGAAAACTAGACCCCGATCGGGTGCAGTCTGGTGCGGTCCCATGGAACGGACCAGCCGAGCTGGTCGAAGAGGCCGCTCAGCACAATGCCGGTGAAGCCCCACACCACCACGCCGTTGACAGTGAAGGCAGGGCTGTCGAACGTGCGGCCTGCGCGGTGCACCGTGGCCATCACCCTGTTGTCCGGGTCCAGGAGGTCCCTGACCGGGACGCGGAATACCTGGGCGGATTCGGCGTAGTCCACCACCCGTACCGGCGACGGCGAGTGCCACCATCCGAGCACCGGCGTCACCAGGAAGTTGCTGTGCGCCAGGCCCAGTTCCTGGAGCGTGCCGAGGACTTCCACCCCGCCGGTGTCCAGTCCGGTTTCCTCCTCGGCTTCCCTAAGCGCAGCCGCCACCGGCGTTTCGCCCCGGTCGATGCTGCCGCCGGGAAACGCCACCTGCCCTGGATGCGAACCCAGGGTGTGGGCGCGCTCCAGGAGCAGGACGTCCAGATCCGCCGGCGCCAGTGGCTTGCCGGACGCGGCCGGGACGTCGTCGAGCACCCCGAAAAGCATCAGGACCGCGGCCCTGCGGGCGCGGGAGGCATCTACTGTCAGTGCAGCCCAGCGTGGATCAGGGGGCCCGGCCGTCCCGGCTTCCGCCCGCTGGACCAGCGCGGCCAGGTCTTCCCTTGCGCTCACGTGGCCCTCGCCTGGGAGGCCATCCGGATCTCCGCAGCCCGCTGCTGTTCAGACAGGTACTGCTCCAGCAACGCCTCGCTGCCGGGCGCAAGTTCATACTTGAGGAGCTTGGCTGCTTTGACGGGGTCGGTCTCCCCCAGGCCATAGCTCGGGCACCAATTAGCCACGGGACAGGCACCACAGGCGGGCTTCCGGGCGTGGCAGACGCGGCGGCCGTGGAAGATCACACGGTGGGACAGCATGGTCCAGTCCCTGCGGTCAAACAACTCCGCCACGTCCTGTTCGATCTGCACAGGGTCCTCGGACTGGGTCCACCCAAACCGCTTGGCGAGCCGGGCGAAATGCGTATCGACGGAGATGCCCGGGATGCCGAAGGCGTTGGCCAGCACCACGTTGGCGGTTTTGCGGCCCACCCCGGGCAAGGTGACCAGGTCTTCCATCCGCCCCGGGACCTCGCCGTCAAAGTCATCCACCAGGCGGGTGCACAGCGCCAGGACGTTCCTCGCTTTGGCGCGGAAGAACCCCGTGGGCTTGAGGATGGTTTCAAGCTCCGTGGGGTCCGCCTCGGCCAGGGACCGGGCATTGGGCCAGCGTGCGAACAGCACTTTGGTGACCTGGTTGACCGTGACGTCGGTGGTCTGGGCGGACAGCACGGTGGCCACCAGCAGTTCGAAGGGGTTGCGGAAGTCCAGTTCCGCGTGGGCGTAGGGATATTTTTCGGCCAGGGCCCGGTGGATGCGCCGTGCCCGCCGTTTCAGCGCCAGGACGGATTCGGACGAGACCACGGGCATCCCCGCGGCCTGCCCGTTCTTGCTGCGTGGCCCGGCCACGGCGTCAGCCGCGCTCGATGTTGCTGAGGTCGCGCAGGACGCCCAGCCGTCCGTCCGTGTGCTGGACCAGGAATTCGTGGCCCCGGTCCTCCAGCGCCAGTACCCAGCCGCCGGGCTCGATCACGAAGGCAGGCGCACCGGTGCGGGGGTCGTAGGCGGTGCGGTGCTGGGCGACGGCGAACCAGAAAGCCTCATGGATGGGCTGCCCGTCGGTCTCGTCATGGCGGGTGGACGGGTCCACCGTCGCGCCGATGGGATGCTCGGAACGGACCTGCTGGTGGACAGCGGTGGCGGCCGGCGGCTCCCACGCTGCCTGCGGAGCGCCCACGGCGGGGACGGCACCGTGCTGGGTCTCCTCGGCTGCCGGGGCCGGGGTTGAGTCAGGACGGACGACGTCGGCCGCCTGGGTGGGCGGGCCGGCGTCCACATGCGGTGTGCCGGCATCCCGGTCAGCGGCTTCGGGGGCGGTTGATACAGGGGTGGATGATACAGGGCTGGTTGATACAGGGCTGGTTGATACAGGGGCGGTTGGCGCCGCGGGGGTCGAGGCAGCCGGACCCGCGACGGTGCCCGCAGCTGGAGCGCCGGCAGCTGCAGCACCGGTCCCTGCAACGGCAGCCCCGGCATTGGCCACGGGGACGGCGGCAGTGGCGGGCGTGTGGGTGGAACGCGCCGGCGCAGGGTTGGGGCTGGAAGATCCCGGCTCGACGGCGGAGGAACCTGCACCGGCCCCACCGAACAGGGTGGCACCTTTGAAGCCGCCCTTTGACTGGTTGGAGCCGGACTCCGGCTTGGGGGCTTTGGGGGTGCGCGGCTTCCGCAGCGGGACCGCGGCCTCGCGGGCCACAATGTGCGCCGGCGTCTCTGGCCGGTCCTTGAAGTCACCGGAAAGGTACGGCAGGAACCGGCCCAGCACGGTGGCGGCGAAGAGGACGAGCGAGCCGATCAGGCCCACCAGCAGGCTGGTGACGTAGCCGCCTGCAACGGACAGGAAGAAGAAGGCCAGGGCGAAGGAGGCCACAACGGAGGCGAACTGGTCGATCGAGAGCGACCCCACGCGGATCCTTGTGGCGGGTGCCAGGCGGCGCGCCGCGAACAGTGCGCTGGCGATCAGCGGCAGGACGATGCCCAGTCCCAGGAAGAACAGGTTGTTGAGGTTCCACAGGTTGTACCGGGCGCCGAAGAGGGGAAGCAGGGACGCGACAAAGAGGATCAGGGTGCCTGCGAAGACGGCCAGGTCGCGCACGGTGAACGGACCGAGGACCGCCTGGTTGGCGTTCGGGTCGATCTTCCCGGAGCCGGCCTTCTGCCCTGCAGCCTGCCCCTTGGCGGCGTTGCCGGCCGGTGTCGCGTGCGCGGATCCTCCCACGGCAGGCCCGGAGGCTCCTGGCCCTGCCTTGGTGTCCGGACCCGTTCGCTGGCCGTAACTCTGCTGGTTCATTCTGCTCTCCTTAGCGTGGCGGCACCGGGCCCGGTCCGGACCCGAAAACTGTGCCGTCTTGACATGCGGTCCGGGCCCGGCAAGGCGCTGTTTGCGCCCGGCCGGAGAGGTCCGAAGTGAAGTCACAATTCCATCTCAGCCTAGTCAACGGCCCGGCCGATCACTAGCTGGGGCAGGCCTCCGGCGGTGCCTGGCGAGTCATGAAGAGACCATTCACCGCATAAAAAATGCCGCTCATGGCCGCCTATGTGACGGGGCACACAGCGGATGCACCGTAAGCATTAGGCTTGGTTGCGGAACAGCTCTTTGCGGTATGCCCGCCCCCGGCTGGAGCCCAATGCCGTGCGATCGGCGGGCCAATGCGGTGGCGGCGTCCCGCGCGGCAAAGATCGATGAATGATGAGGTTCACATGTCCCAGGACACCCCCAGCTCCACGGCTACCGTTCCGTCCGCTTCCGCCCAGCCGGCAGGACAGCAAGGCCACCAGGGCGACGCCTTCGCGAACCTGCTGCATGAGACGCGGGCCTTTCCACCCTCCCCGGAATTCGCGGCCGACGCCGTTGTCACCGCCGCCGAGTACGGGGAGGCGAACGCCGACCGGCCCGCGTTTTGGGCGAAGAAGGCCCGGGAGCTGCTGACGTGGTCCAAGGACTTCACACAGGCGCTGGACTGGTCTGATCCGCCGTTCGCCAAGTGGTTCGTTGGCGGCGAAATCAACGCGGCGTACAACGCGCTGGACCGGCATGTGGAGGCCGGCAACGGCGACCGCGTGGCCATCTACTTCGAGGGCGAGCCCGGCGACACCCGCACCTATACCTACGCCCAGCTGACCGAGGAAGTGAAGAAGGCGGCCAACGCTTTCGAGTCCCTGGGCGTTGCCAAGGGCGACCGGGTGGCCGTGTACCTGCCCATGATCCCGGAAGCCGTCATCACGCTGCTGGCGTGTGCCCGGATCGGCGCGGTGCATTCGGTGGTGTTCGGCGGCTTCTCGGCCGAGGCCCTCCGGTCCCGCATCGACGACGCCGAAGCCAAGCTGGTGGTGACCGCCGACGGCACCTACCGCCGAGGCAAGCCGAGCCCCCTGAAGCCGGCCGTCGATGATGCCCTGGCCCACGATGGCCACACGGTCCAGAACGTGGTGGTGGTCAAGCGCAACGGCCAGGACGTGGACTGGCACGAGGGCCGGGACCACTGGTGGGCGGACACGGTGGGGACGGCCAGCGCAGAGCACACCGCAGTGGGCCACGATTCGGAGCACCCGCTCTACATCCTCTACACGTCCGGTACCACCGGGAAGCCCAAGGGCATCCTGCACACCACCGGCGGCTACCTCACCCAGACCGCCTACACCCACAGGGCGGTCTTTGACCTGCATCCGGAAACGGACGTGTACTGGTGCACGGCCGACGTCGGCTGGGTCACCGGCCACTCCTACGTCGCCTACGCCCCGCTCATCAACGGCGCCACGCAGGTCATGTACGAGGGCACGCCGGACTCCCCGCACCAGGGCCGCTGGTGGGAGATCGTGGAAAAGTACAAGGTCTCCATCCTGTACACCGCTCCCACCGCCATCCGCACCTTCATGAAGTGGGGCGCGGAGATCCCGGCGAAGTACGATCTTTCCTCCCTGCGGGTGCTGGGTTCGGTGGGCGAGCCCATCAACCCCGAGGCCTGGATGTGGTACCGCAAGGTAATCGGCGGCGACAAGGCGCCCATCGTGGACACCTGGTGGCAGACCGAAACCGGCGCACAGATGATCGCCCCGCTTCCCGGGGTCACCGCCACCAAGCCCGGCTCCGCCCAAGTGCCGCTGCCCGGTATCGCCGTGGATGTGGTGGATGAAATGGGCGAGTCCGTCCCCAACGGCCACGGCGGTTTCCTGGTGATCCGCGAACCCTGGCCGGCCATGCTGCGCGGCATCTGGGGCGACCCGCAGCGGTTCAAGGACACCTACTGGTCCCGCTTCGAAAACATGTACTTCGCCGGGGACGGCGCCAAGAAGGACGAAGACGGGGACATCTGGCTGCTGGGCCGCGTGGACGACGTCATGAACGTCTCCGGGCACCGGCTCTCCACCACAGAAATCGAATCCGCCCTGGTGAGCCACCCCGCCGTGGCGGAGGCCGCCGTCGTGGGCGCCACGGACGAAACCACCGGCCAGGCCGTGGTTGCGTTCGTGATCCTCCGCGGCGATGCCGTGAACAACGGCGACGCCACCGTACAGGAGCTGCGCAACCACGTGGGCAAGGAAATCGGGCCCATTGCCAAGCCCAAGAACATCCTGGTGGTGCCCGAACTGCCCAAGACCCGGTCCGGCAAGATCATGCGCCGGCTCCTCAAGGACGTGGCGGAAGGCCGCGACCCGGGCGACGCCACCACGCTGTCCGACCCCACGATCATGCAGCAGATCGCGGCCAGCCTCCGGAAGTAGCAATACGGCGACGGCGCTTCCCCAGCCGGGGAGGCGCCGTCGCCGTATGCTGGGAGCACCCTTGCCACCCGCGTTGAAGGATCCGCCTCCATGCTGCCTGCCGCCCGACACCAAGCAATCCTGGATGCCGTCCAGCGGGAGCGGGTGGTCCGGGTCTCGGACCTCGCCACCCAGCTTGGCGTCTCGTTGATGACGGTGAGGCGGGACATCGAGCTGCTCGAGGAGGGCGGCAAGCTGGAACGAATCCACGGCGGCGCCAAGCTGCCGGGGGATGCAAGCACGCATGAGCCCGGTTTCGAGCTGAAGTCCACGCAGTTGACCGCGGAGAAGCGCGCCATCGCCGTGGAGGCGGCCGCCCTGGTCCACGAGGGCATGGCGGTCGGCCTGGGTGCCGGCACCACCACGTGGGCATTGGCCAAGGAACTGGTTGGAGGGCCGCGGATCACGGTGGTCACCAACTCTGTCAGGATCGCGGACCTCTTCCACCACGCTGCCTCGTCCGGCTCGGCCCGTTACTCCTCCACCGTGATCCTGGTGGGAGGCGAGCGCACGCCCTCAGACGCCCTGGTGGGGCCCATCGCAACGGGCGCCCTCAAGCAACTGCACCTGGACGTGCTGTTCCTGGGCGTCCACGGGATGGATGCCGAGGCGGGCTTCACCACACCCAACCTGCTCGAAGCCGAAACCGACCGGGCCTTCATGGCAGCAGCGCGCAAGACAGTGGTGCTGGCCGACCACACCAAATGGGGAATGCTGGGCATCAGTTCCATCGCCGCCCTGGATGACGTGGATGAGGTCATCAGCGATTCCGGACTTGGCCCGGAGGCCCGGCGGGTCCTGCAGGAGCGGACCAGGCTGCGCCTGCCCGCCATGCAGTCGGCCGGCTAGGGGCAGCCGCAGGATTGGCGTACGTGCAGTTTGGTGGGAAAGATCCGGTGCCGCGGGTCCTCCCCCCGGCTGGCTCCAACGAGTGCCGCCACGGCAGCCTCCGCCATGGCCGCCACCGGCTGCTCAACGGTGGTCAGCGGCGGCCAGGAGTATTCAGAGTCGGCCGAGCCGTCAAAAGACGCCACGGCAATGTCGCCCGGAACAGACAGTCCCGCTTCATGGATGGCCCGCAGCAGTCCAATCCCCTGCATATCGGACGTGGCGAAGACGGCCGTTGGCCGGTTCACTGACGCCAGGAGGCGTTGCCCGGCCACGTACCCTCCGGGCCGGGTGAAGGCACTGTAGGCAATGGGCCCCTCGGGCAGACCAGCTTCCTGGAGCGCCTGCCGCCAACCCACTTCACGGCCGTCGGTCTCCCCGGAGACGTTGGTTCCCATGGCCAGGCCGATGTTGGTGTGGCCATGGCTGATCAGGTGTTCCACCGCGATCCTGGCTCCGGCCGCCAGGTCCACACCGATGCTGTTGAAGCCCGGGGCGTCACGTTCCTGGTTGAGCAGCACGGACGGGATGTCCGCCGTTTCCAGCGCCTCGAGATCGGGTTCGAAAAGGACGCTGGCCAGCAGGACGCCGTCCACCTGCCGGGCGGCGAGGTTCCGGATGTTGCGGCGTTCCTTGGCCAGGTTTCCGTCCGAGTTGCTCAACACCAGCGCGTACCCCAGGTCTGCGGCGGCATCCTCCACGGCGTGCGAAAACAGTGAGAAGAACGGGTTCGAGATGTCCGGGACGATAAGCCCCAGGGTCTCGCTTGAGCCGAGCTTCAGCGCCCGCGCGGCGGCGTTGGGCCGGTAGCCCAGGACGCGGATGGCGTCCTGGACCTTGGCTTCGGTTGCCGGCGCCACTTTCTTGGGTCCGCCATTGACCACGTAACTGACGACGGCGGTGCTGACGCCGGCATAGCGCGCCACATCCTTGCGGGTCACCGGGCCGCCGCGGGAGGCCTGCGCGGCCAGGGAAGTCATGCTGTCCATGCTAACCACTCATACCCGGCGCATCCCCAAAGTCACGGATGGGAAGCCGTACGCCGTTTTGCAGGGCGGACTGGTGGGCCACGATGCCCGGGAGGGTGAAGCGGGCGGCCACCCACGCATTCACGGGCGGCAGTGTGCCGTCATTGACCGCCGTGACGAAGTCGTCCACCAGGAAATGGTGGCTTCCCTCGTGCCCGTTCGGTGCGCCGCGGAACTCCTCAGGCAACCGTCCGGCGTCGTGGACCGGGGCCAGTCCCGACACGAATGCGTCCCGGAGTTCCGGGGCCACGTTGGCCAGTGAGGGATCGTCCAGGGACATGCTGGGCCGGGTTTCCATCTGCTCGGAGATGTCGTGGACATTCTGTTTGTCCTGCCAGACGGTGACCCTGGCGAGCTGTTCAAAGCTTGCCTCCGTGCCAAAAAACCGGAAGCGCGATTCGCGAATGTGGGAGGGATAGCCCACGCGGCGCATCTCGTTGGTGCGCATCACGCCGCCGTCGTTCAGTTCAAAGAGCGCCGTGGCGTTGGAAAAGTCATTGCCGAACATGCTGACGTCCTTGTCGAATACCCCGTCATCCCGCTGGTCCTTGACGCCCACGCAGCTGACGCTGACGGCGTGCGCCGGGATGGCCCCCAGCACCCCGCCGATCGCATGGGTGGGGTAGAGCATTGGCGGGTAGCTTGCCGTCTCCTTCCACCGCTCGCCCCCGCTGTACTGGTAGGCGTCATAAAAGCCGAGGTCCATGTCGTGGACGTAGTCGCCTTCGGAGTAGAAGACCCGGCCAAACCTGCCGGCCGCCTGCTGTTCGCGGGCATACACGGTGGCGGGGTTGTAGTAGCTGGTCTCACCCATCATGTACACCTTGCCGGTGTCCCGGACGGCCTGGATGATGCGGGCGATCTCCTCTTCGGCAACCGCCATGGGCACGGCTGAGTAGACGTGCTTGCCGGCGCGGAGAGCACGCTCCACCAGGGGCCCGTGCGTCCAGCGCTGGGTGAAGACCGCCACGGCGTCGACGTCGGAGGCCAGAAGGGCGTCAAAGTCGGGCACGACGCCGGCAAGATCCAGCCTTCGGACCACGGATTCAGCCCGCTCCGGCAGCTCGTCCACAACATAGACCGCACTGACGCCGGGATGCAGGTTGAACAGGTGTGCGAACTGGCTGCCGAACTGGCCCGCGCCCACGATGCCGATGGAGAACGTCATTGTTTGCCTTCCGATTGAAGTTTCTCCGAGTGTTTCACCCGCATCTACTCGAGTCAATATCCAGTCACTGGCGTAATTGCCCCGGTTTTGAAACATTGAAATAAGCCCTTGCCGTCCAATATCTACTCGTGTAGATTTCTTTCCAGCCTGTTACTTCCATCACACTCAGGAAAGGGTCGACGATGACCACCCTTACCAGGAACGCCAGCCCGGCAGTGCACGCAGCGCACCGGCCGCTGAAGCGCCGGGGACAGAGCGACCTGAAGATCGCATTGTTCTTCATATCCCCGGCGATGATCGGATTTATCGTTTTCTACCTGGTGCCCACCCTGCGGGGCATCTACCTCAGCTTCACCGAATACAGCATCCTCGGCGACCCGACGTGGATCGGTGCCGCCAACTATGAGGCCATCGCCAAGGACCCCCTGTTCTGGAATGCGCTGGCTGTCACCGGGCAGTACGTCCTGATCAACATCCTCCTCCAGACCACGCTCGCACTGGGGCTTGCCCTGCTGATGCACCGGGTAGCCAAATCAACCGTGATCCGCGGCGCGCTCCTGCTGCCGTACCTGATGGCGAACGTGATCGCCGCCCTCCTCTGGTTCTGGCTCCTGGACTACCAGATCGGCATCGTCAACTACTTCATCGACGCCATCGGCCTGCCCAAGGTGGCATTCTTCGGCAGCGAGGAATGGGCCATCCCCACCCAGGCCCTCATCAACACCTGGCGGCACATGGGCTACACCGCCCTGCTGCTGTTCGCCGGCCTGCAGGCCATTCCCAGCCACGTCTACGAAGTGGCCAACCTGGACGGCGCCTCACCCTGGCAAACATTCCGCAAGATCACCATGCCGCTGCTGCGCCCGGTGCTCGCGCTGGTCCTGATCGTCACCGTCATCGGTTCCTTCCAGGTGTTCGACACCGTTGCCGTCACCACCCTGGGCGGACCCGTCAATGCCAGCCGGGTGCTGCAGTTCTACATCTACCAAAAGGCCTTCACGGAATCGGACTTCGGCTACGGCTCCGCCCTGGCGGTCATCCTCTTCGTCATCCTCGCCCTGGTGGCCTTCATCCAGATGAAGTTCCTCAAGGGCAACGAATCAGACCTGGATTAAGGACACTTCCATGACCACCGCAAAAGTCTCCGCACCCGCCCGGCCCGCCACCCGCCGTCGTCCGTTCAACTGGCGCCGCACCGCCGCCTGGTTCCTTGTGGCCATCGCCGTGGCCGTCTCGGTCCTCCCCTTCTACTGGATCCTCCGGACGGCACTGTCCACCAACGGGGCCCTGGCCGGCAACGCCACCAACCTGCTGCCCGCAGAATTCAGCCTGGGCGCATTCCAGCGCGTCTTCGGCCTGCAGTCCCCCGAAGAGGCAGTGGCCCAGGGCGGATCCGGCGCGCAAATCGACTTCTGGATCTACCTGCGCAACTCCGTGCTCTTTGCCTCCATCACCACCACCGGCGCAGTGTTCTTCAGCGCCATGGCCGCCTACGCCTTCGCCCGGCTGCGGTGGCGGGGACGGAACCTGGTCTTCAGCCTGTTCCTGGCCACCATGATGGTGCCGCCGATCTTCACCGCGCTGCCCAACTTCCTCCTGATCAAGAACCTGGGCCTGCTCAACACCATGGCGGGGCTGGTACTCCCCTACATCTTCATGACCCCGTTCGCCATTTTCTTCCTCCGGCAGTTCTTCCTGAACATGTCCCGCGAGGTGGAGGAAGCGGCAATGCTCGACGGCGCCAAGCACCTTCGGATCTTCTTCCAGATCATCCTGCCAAACGCCGCAGCCCCCATCGCCACCCTGGCCCTGCTCACCTTCATCGGCCAGTGGAACGAGTACTTCTGGCCGCTGCTGGTGGGCCAGGAGGAGTCCGTCCGCGTCCTCACGGTGGGCCTGGGCGTGTTCAAGTCCCAATCGCCGCAGGGAGCGCCGGACTGGTCCGGCCTCATGGCAGCCACGCTGGTCTCCGCCCTTCCCGTCCTGATCCTGTTCGCCGTCTTCGGCAAGAAAATCGTCAACTCCATCGGCTTCTCCGGCATCAAGTAATCACCCCTTCCCTCGAAATTCCCCCTCCCGGCGCGCGCCACGGCGGCCTGCCCGGAAGCACCCTGAAAGGACCCCCATGAACCTGAACAAGAAAGCACTCGGCTCCCTCGCAGCAGCCGCGGCAGCAGTCCTGGCCCTCTCCGCCTGCGGAGGCGGCGGCTCCGCGGAAGCCGGCAAGGGCGAGATCAACTACTGGCTCTGGGACGCCAACCAGCTCCCCGCCTACAAGCAGTGCGCCGACGACTTCCACAAGGCCAACCCGGACATCACCGTCAAGGTCACCCAGCGCGGCTGGGACGATTACTGGGGCACCCTGACCAACGGATTCGTGGCAGGCACCGCCCCGGACGTCTTCACCGACCACCTGGGCAAGTACCCCGAATTCATCAAGAACAAGCAGCTGCTCGCCCTGGACGACGCCGTCAAGAAGGACAACATCGACACCGGCATCTACAACTCCGGCCTGGCGGACCTCTGGGTGGGCCAGGACGGCAAGCGCTACGGACTTCCCAAGGACTGGGACACCATCGCGCTGTTCTACAACACCAAACTTGCCGCGGACGCCGGCGTCACCCCGGAGCAGATGGCCAACCTGACGTGGAATCCGAAGGACGGCGGTTCGTACGAAAAGACCATCGCCCACCTGACCGTGGACAAGAACGGCAAGCGCGGCGACGAGCCCGGCTTCGACAAGAACAACGTTGCCGTCTACGGGCTCGGCCTCAACGGCTCCGGTTCCGGCCAGGGCCAGACCGAATGGAGCTACCTGACCGGCACCACCGGCTGGACGCACACGGACAAGAACCCGTGGGGCAAGCACTTCAACTACGACGACCCCAAGTTCCAGGAAAGCATCGACTGGTTCGCCGGGCTGGTGGAGAAGGGCTACATGCCCAAGCTCGAAACCACGGTGGGCGCCAGCATGGCCGATACCTTCGCCGCCGGCAAGTCCGTCATCAACGCCAACGGCTCCTGGATGATCGGCCAGTACACCGGCTACAAGGACGTCAAGGTGGGCATCGCCCCCACCCCGGTGGGTGTCAACGGCAAGCGCGCCAGCATGTACAACGGCCTGGCGGACTCCATCTACGCCGGCACCAAGAAGCCCGAAGCCGCCATCAAGTGGGTCGAATACCTCGGCTCCGCCGCCTGCCAGGACGTGGTGGCTTCCAAGGCCGTCGTCTTCCCCGCCATCAAGACCTCCGCAGACAAGGCCGTGGAAGCCTTCAAGGCCAAGGGCGTGGACGTCACCCCCTTCAGCCAGCAGGTCAAGGACGGCACCACGTTCCTCTACCCGATCGCTGACAACGCCGCGAAGGTTGACGGCATCATGAAGCCGGCCATGGACTCCGTGGTCTCCGGCAAATCCAAGGCCAGCTCCCTGACGGCCGCCAACGACCAGGTCAACGCCCTCTTCAAGTAACCCCCGCACGTGGCTGCGTATGTGGTCGCAGCCACCCGGCCGGGTGCCGCCGTCCCCTCCTCGCGGCGGCGGCACCCGGCCTCCCCTTCCCGTGATTTTCCTTTTGCGCGTTCGTGACGACGCAATCCCTGAACACTGAAAGAGACTTCCCTATGGATCCCTTGCACCTCCGTTCCGCCGGCACCAGCCTGGTGATCAGCTTCGACAGCGGAGAGGCCGAAGTCATCCACTGGGGCGCCGAGCTGGGCGCAGACCTGCCGGACCTGGCCATCCTCACGGCTGCGGTGCCGCCCTCGTCGATCGACGTCCGCGTTCCCGCGGGCCTCCTCCCCCAGGCTTCCTCGGCCTGGCGCGGGCGCCCGGCCCTGCGTGGCCACAGGATCACGGACAGCGGCGCCGGCCGGGACTTCTCCTCCCGCCTCCGCGTCACCTCCGTCAGCACCGAAGGATCCTGCGCCACCATCGTGCAGGCCGACGGCGACACGGGCCTGAGCGTCGCCACGTCCCTTGCGCTTCATGCGGGCGGCCTGCTGGAACTGCGCCACACCATCACCAATGAGGGAACCACGCCTTTCCAGGTGGACGAGCTGGCGACCGTCCTGCCCGTGGCACCGGACGCCGTCGAACTCCTTGACCTGACCGGGCGCTGGTGCCGCGAGCGGCATCCCCAGCGCCGCCCCATCCAGCAGGGCACCTGGGTTCGCACCGGCCGGCACGGCCGCACCGGCCACGATTCCTCCCTGCTGTTCGCCGCCGGCACCAAGGGCTTCGGCAACCGGCACGGCAGGGTGTGGGCCACCCACCTGGCCTGGAGCGGCAACCATGAACAGTTCGCCGACACCATCGGCGACGGCCGGACCATGATCGGCGGTTCCGAGCTGCTGGGTCCCGCCGAAGTCATCCTTGAACCAGGTGCCCGCTACACCACCCCCGCGTTGTTCGCCGCCTACTCCGACCACGGCCTGGACGGCATTACCGAAGCGTTCTACAGCTGGTTCCGCTCCCGTCCCCACCATGTCCTGCCCGCCGCGTCCACCGGCCTGCCCGCCGGCAAGCCGCGGCCCGTCGTCCTCAACGTCTGGGAGGCCGTCTACTTCAACCACAACCTGGACATCCTGACCGAACTGGCGGAATCGGCCGCCGACCTCGGCGTGGAGCGCTTCGTGCTCGACGACGGCTGGTTCCGCGGCCGCCGGGACGACCATGCAGGCCTGGGCGACTGGTACGTGGACGAAACCCTGTGGCCCAACGGCCTGGCCCCCCTCATCGACGCCGTCACCTCCCGCGGCATGGAGTTTGGGCTGTGGGTTGAACCGGAGATGGTCAACCTTGACTCGGACATCGCGCGCGCCCACCCTGACTGGATCGTGGGCCCGTCGGCGAAGGCACACAAGGACGGCGGCCGGCTGCCCCTGGAGTGGCGCAACCAGCACGTCATCGACCTGGTGAACCCGGACGCGTGGCAGTACATCTACGACCGGATCGACGGGCTCCTGTCCGGCAACAACATCAGCTACCTGAAGTGGGACCAGAACCGCGACCTCGTGGAACACGGCCACGCCGGCGCCCCTTCCGTCCACGCGCAGACCCTCGCCGCGTACCGGTTGTTCGACGAGCTCCGCAAGGCACACCCCGGCGTGGAGATTGAAAGCTGCTCCTCCGGCGGCGCGCGCGTGGACCTGGGCATCCTGGAGCGGACCGACCGGATCTGGGCCTCGGACTGCAACGATGCGCTGGAACGGCAGACCATCCAACGCTGGACCGGCGCGGTGGTCCCGCCCGAGCTGGTGGGCAGCCACATCGGCCCCACCACGTCGCACACCACCGCCCGCACGCACGACCTGTCCTTCCGGGCCATCACCGCCCTGTTCGGCCACTTTGGCATGGAATGGGACGTCCGGAGCGTCCAGGGCAAGGAGCGCGACGAACTTCGGCGCATCGTGGGCCTGTACAAGGAACACCGGGACCTGATCCACAGCGGCCGCCGGGTCCACGCGGACGTCGCCGATGATGCCTTCCTGCTGCACGGCGTGGTGGCGGACGGGTCCATCGCGGACAGCACGACGGCGGCCCTGTTCGCCGTTGTGGGCACGCGCACCTCTGCCGCGGAGCAGCCCGGACGCATGGGCCTCCCCGGCCTGGAGCCGGAGCGGAATTACCGGATTGAGGTCCTCGCCCCCGTCCAGGAGGACGCCGACTACGCGCACACCTTCACCCAGGCGCAACCGCCGGCGTGGCTTGCCGGTGGAGCCGTTGCCAACGGCCGTTTCCTCGCGGAGGTAGGGCTGCCGATGCCGGTGCTGAACCCCGAGCATGCCCTGCTGCTGAAGGCGACGGCCCTCTAAACAGCCATCGGACCCCCTGCCCGCCGCGCATCCGGACGTAAGAATGCGCGGCGGGCAGGGCCAACCGATAGATTTGCAGGCATGACTGAAGCCTCCTCCACTGTCGAAGCCGGCCGCGGCACCATCCTGGTCATCAATGGCCCCAACCTGAACCTGCTGGGTACGCGGGAGCCGGAGAAGTACGGCACCTCCACCCTTGCCGATGTGGAGCGGCTGGCCGCTTCCGCCGGAGAGCGGCACGGTTTCGCAGTGGAGTGCGTCCAGTCCAACCACGAAGGCGTCCTGCTGGACACCATCCACGCCGCCCGGGGCACCGCGGTGGGCATTGTCCTGAACGCCGGCGCCTTCACGCACACGTCCGTTGCTCTTCGTGACGCCCTGGCCGCGGTGCAGGTGCCCGCCGTCGAGGTGCACATCACCAACGTGCACCAGCGCGAGGAATTCCGGCACCACTCCTACCTGTCGCCGGTCTGCGCGGCGGTGATCGTTGGTGCCGGGGTGTTCGGCTACAAACTTGCCATCGACTACCTGGCCGAGGTCCTGTAGCCGGGAGCCGCTACTTCTGGATGCACTGCCCGGAGGAGACGGGTGTGGACAATGCGGGTGCCTGCTCCGCGACCGGGTCAAGATCGTTCATGGTGATGGCGAACCCCACCTCGGCGTCAGAGGTTGCCTTGGCAAAGACCACCCCGGCCACCTGGCCGTCAGTGGTCAGCAGCGGGCCGCCCGAGTTTCCCGGCTGCACGTCCCCGGCAAGGCGGTAGATGTCCTCCGGGGACGGGTTGTTCCCGTAGATGTCCGGGACCAGGACCGTGGCAATGTCCTGCACGGTGGCGGGCTTGGACTGGAAAGGCCCGCCGTGCGGGTACCCGGCGAACGCGGCCTGGCTGCCGCCGGGCAGGTCGCGGCTCAGCGGCAGCGGCCGGGACGGCAGGTTGTCCACCGCCAGGACCGCCAGATCCCGCTTGGTGTCGAAGTAGACCACGCGGCCGGGCATCGCACCGCCGTCGGGCATCTCCACTACCGGCTGCGACACGCCCGCAACGACGTGGGCGTTGGTCACCACGCGGTCCGGGGAAACCACGAAGCCGCTGCCGGTCTGGTTCTGGCCGCATTCGTAGGCAGTGCCGGCGATCCTCAGGACGGACTGCGCCGCTTTGTTCAGCGCCGGAGTGTTGGTGCTGGTGTTGGGCACCTGGACCGCCTGGCCCTGGTCCAGCCCTTCGATCAACGTGGGAATGCCGTTGCCGATCACAGTGGACCGCAGCTGCGCCATGGTGGCCTTGACGGGGGTGGGGGTGAGCCCGTCGATGAAGCGGATCACCTTGGACTCGGCCAGCTGCTGGGACACGAAAGGCACGCCCAGGGAGCTGACGCTGAACGCCAGCATGGACATGACCAGCGCGGAGACCACCAGGTTCAACGCCCCGCCCACCAGCCGGTCCACCGCCCGCAAGGGACGGATCCGCACCACGCCGCGCAGTTGCCGCCCGGCCATGGTGCCCAGGCCATGTCCCACGGCCATCAGCACGACGGCGGCAGCGATGATGGCGGTAAGCCTCCACCCGGAGTCCTCGACAAAGGTGCTGACGAGGGGGACGGCAAAGAATGCGGCGATGGCACCGGCAGCAAACCCGGCGAGGCCGCCGACAGTGACCAGGAACCCGTTGCGGAGGCCATAGATCAGGTATGACAGCAGCGCCAGGATCAGGACGATGTCCAGGACAGTCAGGCCGACCACAAAGGCTCCTTATTTACAGTTGAACCCCCATTCTAGTGGCGGACGCTGACAATCTTCTGTGGCGTGCACCGCCCTCCGGCAGACCTGCATTCGGTTGCCCGCAGGCGTTTCGGCTGCCAAGTTCGTCACAGAACGTTGAAAATTCTGAAACAATGGCACAAGCGCCACAGCCGATACTTTTACTCAGGAGATTTCATGGACATCGAGGTACTGCGCCGAGCACCCCTTTTCGCCACGCTCGACGACGACGCATTCCGGCTGCTGACGGACGAGCTCACCGAGGTGGACCTGTCCCGCGGCGCTTCGGTGTTCCGCGAAGGTGACCAGGGTGACCAGCTGTACTTCATCGTCTCCGGCAAGGTAAAGCTTGGCCGCACCTCGCCCGACGGCCGTGAATCGCTCCTGGCCATCCTCGGCCCGGGCGAGCTCTTTGGTGAGATGGCGCTGTTCGACCCCAGCCCCCGCACCGCCACCGCCACCGCGGTCTCCGAAACCCGGCTGGCCGGGCTGAAGAACGAGAGCCTGAACGCCCTGCTGCGCACCCGCCCGGAGGTTTCGGCCCAGCTGCTGCAGGCCCTGGCCCGCCGCCTGCGCCGCACCAACGACTCCCTCTCGGACCTTGTGTTCTCCGACGTCCCCGGCCGCGTGGCAAAGGCGCTGCTGGACCTGGCGGACCGCTTCGGCCGGCCGGCTACCGACGGCGTCCTGGTGGCCCACGAGCTCACGCAGGAAGAACTGGCGCAGCTGGTGGGCGCCTCCCGCGAAACGGTCAACAAGGCCCTGGCCGAGTTCGTCCAGCGCGGCTGGCTGCGCCTCGAAGCCCGCGCGGTGGTCATCCTGGACATGCAGCGCCTCCGCCAGCGCTCCCGCTAGGACAAACAAAAACCAGAACCAAGAAATACCAGGCCCAACAAAAACCAGGCCCAACAGGAAAGGCCGCCCCTCGGGGCGGCCTTTCCTGTGCCTGACCTTTTGTGCCTGACCTTTTGTGCCTGGAACGTGGGTCAGTTCTTCGCCACGTCCAGTTCCACCACAGCCCACGACAGGGCGGGAAGTCCCAGCCGGAGCTCAGATCCGGTTGCCTTGGCTCCCTCAAGCGGCTTCAGGCCCACCCGGTCGGGTTTTTCCTGGTTGTTGATGGTGAAGCGGTCGCCGCCTTCCGGGATCTCGAGCACCTCGGCCCTGACCACCCGCCGTGCGTCGAAGCCCCGCGGGCTGACCTCCACGTCCGCGGCCTCTTCCAGGCCGCGGTTGGCCAGGAACAGGGCCACGCGGCCGGTTTCCTCGTTCCAGGTGGCGCTGACATCCACCAGGTCCGTGTCACCAAACCGGCTGTTGGCGTACTGGTCCGAGTCCACGGACAACCGCAGGATCTGGCCCTTGGCCAGCTCTGCCATCCGGGCGAACGGGTGGAAGATGGTCTGGCGCCAGGCCGGGCCGTTCTCCTCGCTGAAGATCGGGGCGATGACGTTGACCAGCTGCGCCTGGTTGGCGATTTTGACGCGGTCGCCGTGGCGGAGCAGCGAGTTCAGCAGGGTTCCCACCACCACGGCATCCGTCACGTTGTACTTGTCCTCGATGAGCCGGGGGTGCTCGCGCCAGCCGGCCTTGGCGACGTTGCGCAGCTGGTCCTCGGTGTCCCGGCCGCGCTGGTACCAGACATTCCATTCGTCGAAGGAAAGGTTGATGTGTTTCTTGTGCTTTCCCTTCGCCCGGACGGCGTCGGCGGTTGCGATGACTGACTCGATGAAATAGTCGGTGTCGACTGCGCTGGCGAGGAAGCTGCCCACGTCGCCGTCGTGCTCCTGGTAGTAGGCGTGGAGGGAGACGTAGTCCACCTCGTCGTAGGCATGGGTCAGGACAGTCTGCTCCCAGGCGCCGAAGGTGGGCATGCCGGAGTTGGAACTTCCGCAGGCCACCAGTTCAATGTCCGGGTCCACGAAACGCATGGCCTTGGCGGCTTCCTGGGCCAGACGGCCATATTCCTCTGCGGTCTTGTGGCCGATCTGCCACGGCCCGTCCATCTCGTTGCCCAGGCACCAGAGCTTGATGTTGAACGGATCCTTGTGGCCGTTCTTCGCGCGGAGGTCGGACCAGTAGCTGCCGCCGGGGTGGTTGGCGTACTCGACGATCTCGCGGGCCGCGTCCACTCCCCCGGTGCCCAGGTTGATGGCTTCCATGATTTCCGTGCCGGCCTGGCGGGACCAGTCCACGAATTCGTGGAGGCCGAACGCATTGGTCTCCACGGTGTGCCAGGCGCCGTCCAGCCGGCGGGGCCGGTTTTCGCGGGGGCCGATGCCGTCTTCCCAGTTGTAGCCGGAGACGAAGTTGCCGCCCGGGTAGCGGATGACGGTGGCGCCGAGTTCCTTGACGAGTTTGAGGACGTCCTGCCGGAAGCCGTTTTCATCCGCTTCAGGGTGGCCCGGTTCGTAGATGCCGGTGTAGACGCAGCGGCCCATGTGCTCCACGAAGGAGCCAAAGAGGCGTCGGGGGACTTCGCCGATGGTGAAGTCGCGGTCGAGGGTGATCCGTGCGCGGGACATGTGGGACATCTCCTTGGTTGTGGTTGGTTCGCAGGTGTGGGTCTGGATGGGCGGAAGGTGCCGGCTCAGGTTCCGGCGAGGCCCGTCGTCGCGACGCCCTTGATGATCTGGCGCTGGAAGAAAAGGAACACGAGGATGAGCGGCAGCGCCGCGAGCAGGGCGGACGCCATGTTCTGCGCGTACTGGATGCCGTAGGCGCTCTTGATGGTTTGCAGGCCCACCGGGAGGGTGAGCAGCGAGGCGTCGTTGGTGGCGATGAACGGCCACAGGAAGTTGTTCCATGCGCCGATGAACACAAAGATGGCGACGGCGGCCAGGATGGGCCGGGACAACGGCAGGATGATCTGGGTGAAGATCCTCATGCGGCTGGCACCGTCCATCACCGCGGCCTCCTCAAGTTCGCGGGGAATCTGGTCGAAGAACTTCTTGAGTACGAACACCATGGCCGGGTGGATGACCTGGGGCAGGATGATGGCCCATGAGGTGTCCACCATGTGCAGGGCGAGCATCTGGTAGAAGAGCGGAATGATCAGGACCGGCGGCGGGACGATGATGGAGGCGATGATCACCGTCATCAGCACCTTCTTGCCCTTGAAGTCGATCCGGGACAAGGCGTAGGCCACGAGCGCCGAGATCACCAGGGTGATGGCCGTGATGGCGGCCGAGGTATAGAGGGAATTCCACGTCCAAAGCGGGATGTTTCCGTCCTGGAAGACCTTGACGAATGCGTCGGCAGTAAAGCCCGACGGCGGCAGCCAGCTGACCTTCGGAGCTGCGGCATCCGTCTCGCTCTTGAAGGCGGTGGCGGTGGCCCAGGCGAACGGGACCAGCCACAGGACCGCGATGGCCGCGGCCACCACCAGGGTGGCGATCTTGCCCGGGGTCATCGTCTTGCGGGGCTGGCGGGTTTCCTGGCTGGTGTTGGTGCCCGGCCGGGGCCGGCTGATGGTCTGGGTTGCCATGGTTATGCACTCCTGCGGCGGGTGATGACGAACTGCATGACCGAGACGACCACGATCAGTCCGAAGAAGATGTAGGAGATGGCTGCGGAATAGCCCAGCCGGTAGCCGGTGAACCCGGTTTCGAAGATGTACTGCACCACCGGCCTGGTGGACCCTCCGGGCCCGCCGGCGGTCATCTGGTACACCTGGTCGAAGATCTTGAGCGAGGCAAGGACCTGGAGGAGCACGATCATCACGGTGGTGGGGCCCAGTTGCGGCAAGGTGATCGAGAAGAGCTGGCGCCAGGCTCCGGCGCCGTCGAGGGATGCCGCCTCATAGTGCTGCTGCGGGATGTTCTGCATGGCCGCCAGGTACAGCAGGAAGTTGAACCCCACCGTCCACCACAGCGTGGCAATGACGATGGCCCACATGGCCACGTTGGGGTCGTTGAGCCAGGCGACTTTGGGGATGCCGATCCTGGACAGGGAATCGTTGATGAGGCCCAGCTGCGGGTTGTACATCCAGCTGAAGAACAGCGAAACGACGGTGGACGCGAGCAGGTACGGGGCAAAGTAGGACAGGCGCCACAGCCACTGCGCCGGCAGGCCGGCGTTGAGCAGTGCCGCCATCACCAAAGCGACCAGCACCAGCGGGACCGTGCTGATGACGGTGAAGTAGAGGGTGTTGCCGAGCGAACGCCACATGTCGGCATCGGCGAAGGCTTCGGCGTAGTTCGCGAAACCGATCACGCTGTCGTTGGCTCCGGTAAGGGACTTGCCGGTGAGGCTCATATAGATGCCGTAAAGAACCGGCCACACCAGGAAGACGACGAAGAAAGCCAGGAAGGGCGCCGCAAACCCCCAACCGCTGAGGTTGCTCCTGGCGAGGCTCCCGGTCCTGCGCCGGGCTGCTGGTGAAGAACTCATGAAGGACTCCTTTGTCGCTCGGGCGGTTAGACCGGATTTGGCCGGGAAAGAAGGGTGTTGGTGCGCTTTTCGAAGGCGTCCCATCCGGCCGCTGCCTTGTCGCGGCCTAGGAGGACGTTTTGGACGTTTTCGGCAAAGTAGGTCTGCCAGTCGGAACCGGAGCCGCTGAACCAGGCTTCGGGATCGTAGGCAATGACGTCCGCGGCGTTGGCGTAATGCACCTGCGGTGTGAGGGCCTTATACGCCTGGGACTGGACCACGGGCTGGTAGGCGGGGATGTGTCCTGCCTCCGCCCAGGACAGCGATCCTTTGAGGATGTCGCTGACGAACTTGTAGACATCGCGCCGCTTCGTATCGTCCACGTTCAATTGCCGTGGCAGGACGAAGGAATGCGAGTCCGCGTACGCGGCCGGGGTGCCAAAGAGCGTGGGGATCGTTGCAGCGTCCACCGGGAGGCCTGCCTTCTTCATGGTCGGCAGTTCCCAGACGCCGCTGAACAGCATGCCCGAGCCGCCGCGGGCGAATTCCGCGATGCCGGTGCTGATGTCGCCGCTCTTTGCCGCAATGGTGTCGTCGAAAAGCGATGCCATGAATTCCAGCGACTCAATGGCGGCGTCCCGGTCAACCTTCATCGGCTGGCCCGGCGTCAGCGTCATGTCGGCGCCGTGCTGCTTGTAGAGCGTGTAGAACAGCCGCCACATCTGGGATCCGCTGCCGAGGTAGCCAAAGGACAACCCGTGGGCCTGCGTGACCTTCTGCATTTCCTTGGCCATGGCCATGAACCCCTGCGGGGACGTGACCTCCTGCAGCTGCCCGTTACCACCCAGGACGCCGGCCTTGCGGGCAACGTCCGTGTTGTAGAACATGATGAACGGGTGCGAATCCAGGGCGATGGAAAACACCTTGCCGTCCTGCTGGCTCTTCTGCCAGATCCGCGGGGCAAAGTCGGCGCCGGTGACGCCGTGCTCTGCCAGCAGCGAGAGGTCCCAGGGCTCAATCAGGCCGCCCGGGGCGTAGCCCGGGACACGGCTGGCGTGCATGATGGCCAACTCCGGCGGCCGGCCGCCGGCCGAGGCCATGGCGAGCTTGGTGTAGTAGGGCGGGCCCCACGCAAGGACGGTCGGGTGCACCTTGAACCCGGGGTTGGCTTCGTTCGCCTTGTTGATCATGGCCTGCATCTTGATGCCGTCGCCGCCGGACAACAGATGCCAGAACTGGATGTCCCTGGCGGCCGCTGCGGAGGCATTCCCACCGCACCCTGCCAGGCCCGCCGCAGCAATGACGCTGCCCATTGCTGCGGTTCCCGACAACAGCTGCCGTCTCGACAGCTGCCTGCCTGCGAAAAAATCAAACTGCTTCACCCGTCACTCCTTTGGATGGGTCCGCTGAAAGTCATTCCCGCGCCACAAACCGTTGCTGCCGCATGCTGGGCAGCCATGCCCCGCGGGGCCCCGGTGTGACGCACGCCTCACATTACATCGATGTAATGGCCACCGCAATGGATAATTGTTAGCGTTCGCAAAGTGACCCGCCACTCTCGATTAGGGCTCCCGCGCCAGGATCCCGGTCGGAGGGCAGGAGCCTAGGAGGTACTCTGCCGTTCCACGATCCGGTAATCGATGGCCACTACCTTCTGCGGGCCCTCACGGTCGGCCATGCGCTCGGTCAGGAGGCGCAAGGCCTCCCTGGCCACCTGGCGCTTGTCAAAGGAAACGGTGGTCAGTGACGGCACTGCATACCTGGCGTCGGCGATGTCGTCGAAGCCGGCAACGGCCACGTCGTCGGGCACCCTGATGCCCCGCTTCCACAGCACACTGAGGGCCCCGATGGCCATGGAGTCGGTGAAGCAGAACAAGGCCTCGGGCAGGGGATGCGAGTCAAGGTAGGTGGACAGCGCTTTCGCCGCCGTATCCGGGCTCCACTTTTCGCAGGGGATGATCAGTGAGTCATCCCAGCCAATGCCAAGTTCTTCGAGTGCAGCCTGGTACCCACGGGTGCGGAGGACGGCCGCCGCCGAGCCCCTGCCTTCCGCGGCCCCCAGCACGGCAATACGGCGCCTGCCGGTGCTGCCCAGCGCCAGCGTCATGTCCCGTGCGGCGGCAACACTGTCCACCCATACACGGTCAGCCAGTTTCTGCGTCACCTCACCCAGCAGGACCACCGGAGGCAGGGCAACCCCCACCTTCACGGCACTCTCGTCCAAAACCACGGGGTTGAGGATGAGCCCGTCGATGAGGTTGGACCGCGCCCGCGACATCAGCTCGTATTCGCGCGTGGGATCGGACCCCGTCTCCTCGATCTGCACGCTCCACCCCTGCTCGTGGGCCACCTCCACCACGCTGTGTGCGATCTCGGCGGAGTACGGCGTGGCCAGATCGGGCAGGGCCAGGGCGATGACGCCCGACCTTCCGTTGCGCAGTCCCCGGGCAGAGAGGTTGGGAACGTAGTCCAGTTCCGCCATGGCCTGCTCCACCTTGATCCTGGTGGGGCCGCTGACCGGAACAATGCCGTTCATGACGTTCGAGACGGTCTTTGGCGAAACCCCTGCGAGGCGCGCTACGTCCTTGACCGTTGCGCGCAAAGGCGCCCCCTTGCTCCCGGTGTGGCTTTGGTGAAGATTTTACCCGGCTCCGTGGCGCGTCAGCGTTCGCGCTGGTGGTCACCCGCCACGGTTTTCGCGGCCTCCACTTCGAGCATGAGCTTGCCGTCTTCCTCGACCAACGTGGGCTGGTACACATGCGGCTTGCGCTTGTAGCTCAGGTAGGCGATGCAGCCGTTGGCAGCCGCCATCTTCTCGAGCATGATTTCGGAGCCGGGAACCAGCAGTTCACCCAGTGGGCGGCCCACGGTGTTCTCCTGGCCGGCCTCGTCGCCGAGGGCGCTGGTGTTCCGGTCCTGGATCACCTGCGCAACGTTGACCCACCGGCCCCAGACGCCCTTGCCTTCGAGCAAGGACGGTTCCTGGCCGAGCGGCACGGTGGCCGCAAAGTAGCGGGTGTCGAACCGGCGGTGCGCGAAGTCGGGACTGCGCCAGTTGACGAGGGATTTGAGCAGGTCCGTGCGCAAGGACAGGCCACGCTTGCCGAGCACCTGGGCCAGCGTCTTCTCCTGGTCAGCCACCGCAATGCGGGCCCGCATCCATTCGGGCGTGGAGGTGGCCTCGACGGTGTTGGACATGTCGGGACCGGCCAGCAGAATGCCCGTTTCCTCGAACAGTTCCCGGACCGCACCCACCACGTGGCGGCGTGCCAACCCTATGTCGTCAGTCCCCATCTGCTCGGCCCAATACTGCGGCGACGGGCCCAGCCAACCCATGGCGTCGTCGTCGGCCGGGTCGAGGGAACCGCCCGGGAACGCGAGCACGCCCAGCGGCGAGGAGCCGGGCCGGTAACCCAGCCACGTCTCCAGGCCGGTGGGCGAATCGCGGAGGAGGACCACCGAGGAGGCGTAGCGGGCGGCACGGGGGGTCCGCTCGCCGTGTTCGAGCCAGCTTTGCGCTGCCCCTTCAAGATCCTGGGGAAGTGCAAATAGGCGTCGTGCGAGGTGTGGCAAGGGAATTGTCCGGTCTTAGCTGAATTCGGCGATCAGCTCGACCTCTACGGGAGAGTCGAGCGGAAGTACGGCAACGCCGACGGCGGAACGGGCATGCTGCCCGGCGTCACCAAGAACACGGCCCAGCAGTTCGGAAGCGCCATTGACGACGGCGGGCTGGCCCGTGAACGAGGGATCCGAAGCGACGAATCCGACGACCTTGACGATGCGGGTTATCCGGTCGAGGTCGCCGATGACGCTCTTGATGGCGGCGAGGGCATTTACAGCGCAGACGGCGGCGTATTTCTGTGCGTCCTCCGGGGAAACGGTGGGCTCGTCGGCGTACCCTTCGGTACCGCCCGACACCTTGCCCGTAGCTTCGAGTTTGCCGTTAATAAATGGCAACTGCCCGGAGGTGTAGACATGGCTTCCGGAAACCACGGCGGGAACGTAGGAGGCCACCGGGGCGGCGACCTCCGGAAGCGTGATTCCAAGTTCCGCCAGGCGCTGTTCGACGGCGGACACGGGCGCCGTTGCGGCACTGGACTGGGCTTCTGCTGGTGTGCTCATTACTGCTTCTCCCTTTTGAGGTAGGCGACAAGGCCGTTGCCGTCCGGTCCGGGGACTACCTGGACGAGCTCCCAGCCGTCCTCTCCCCACTGGTCCAGGATCTGCTTTGTGGCGTGAATGATGAGCGGAATCGTCGCGTACTCCCATTTGGTCATGAGAGAAAGCGTAGCCGTTGCCGGTAAAGTGGAAAACATGGCGACTCGCAACAACCCCTTATTCGACACTGCCACCACACTGGGTAAAATCCTTCTTTTCCTTGGTGTGAGCGCGATTTGCGGTGTCCTGGTGGCCGGCCTGCTGGTCCCCGCCGCGGCCGTTTCCGGCAGTGCGGCAAGCGGTTCCATCGACTTTTTCGACTCCCTCCCGGCGGAGCTGAAGGTCGATCCCCCGAGCCAGACCACCCGTATCCTGGCCGCGGACGGCAGCGAGATCGCCAGCGTCTACACGGAGAACCGCACCAAGGTCCCGCTGGACCAGATTTCCCCGAACATGAAGAATGCCATCATCGCCGTGGAAGACAGCCGCTTCTACGAGCACGGCGGTGTGGACACCACCGGCATCCTGCGTGCGCTGGTCGCCACCGCCCGCGGCAACAAGCAGGGCGCATCAACCATTACGCAGCAGTACGTCAACAACGTCCTCAACGCGAACCTCGCCGCCGCCGGTGAGGAAGACCAGATCAAGCTCAACGGCGTCAACAAGGGCGTTGGGGACAAGCTCCGCGAGATGAAGCTCTCCATCGCCCTGGAGAAGGATTTCACCAAGGATCAGATCCTTGAGGGCTACCTGAACATCGTGTTCTTCAACCGTGATGCGTACGGCATCGAAGCCGCTTCGCGCTACTTCTTTAGCACCACCGCCAAGGATCTGACCCTGCCCCAGGCGGCACTCCTTGCCGGCCTGGTGAACAGCCCGTCGGCCTTCGACCCTATTACCAACCCGGAGAAGTCCAAGCAGCGCCGCGACCTGGTGCTGGGGTTGATGAAGGACCAGAAGAAGATCACTCCCGAGGAGTACCAGGCCGCCGTGGCCACGCCGGTGGAGCCGAAGGTCACCCAGCCCAAGCAGGGCTGCTCCTATGCGGCCACCGCCCCGTACTTCTGCGATTACATCCTCCACCTGCTGGAGAACAACCCCGCCTACGGTGCGGACGTCAAGGACCGGCAGCGGCTGATCTACGGCGGCGGCCTGACCATCACCACCACACTCGACCCCAACGCCCAGGCCACCGCCCAGGAGCAGGCAAACGCCGCCACGGGGGCCAACCCGGACAAATGGGGCGCCTCGATGGTTTCCGTCCAGCCAGGCACCGGCAAGATCATCTCGATGGCCCAGAACACGACGTTCCTGCCAGGCCAGGGGTTTGACTCGCAGTTGAACTTTAACGTGGACAAGCTGGACAAGGACGGCAACGACCTCAACGGAATCGGCGGTTTCCAGCCCGGTTCGACCATGAAGCCATTCACCTTCGCCGAGTGGCTGAATGAAGGCAAAACCATGAACACGGTGGTTAACGCCGCCCAGCGGGTCTACCCCATCGGCTACCCGTGGAAGGACACCTGCGGCAAGGTCGTGGACGGTTACAGCACGGCCCAGAAGAACGCTGGCTTGGGCGCCGCAGATGACCTGCAAAATGCTGAGCCGCAGTGGTACCGACCGCTGACAGTCCTCGAAGGCCTCTACAACTCCATCAATACTGTGACGTTTGCGTCCGCCGCCCAGCTGGATCTGTGTGGAATCCAGAAAATCGTGGACGCAACAGGAATGCACAGTGGCCTGCCCTCCGGAGACGACCCTCACCCGAAGATCGACATGTCGACCCTGGGCAACCTGCTGGGGTCCACCCAGACGTCGCCGCTGACCATGGCGAGTGCCTTTGCCACGTTCGCGAATGACGGCAAGTACTGCGAACCCATCGCCATCACCTCCGTTGTCGACGCTACGGGCAAGCAGCTTCCGGCCCAGTCCAGCAGCTGCCGGGATGCCATCAAGCCCGAGGTGGCCAGGGGCGTGAACTACGCACTGCAGGAAGTCCTGAACCGCGGTTCAGGTTCGCTGATCCAGCCCCGGATCTCCACCAAGACCAGCTTCCCCATCGGCGCCAAGACGGGTACGTCGAACCTCAATGGTTCCACCTGGGTTGTTGGCCACACCACGGGGCTTGCAACCGCTGCCTGGTTTGGTGATCCGCTCGGCAACCAGGGCCGCGCAGGGCAAAACGTCACGATCAACGGCAAGTTTTACCAGGGCATTGACGGCTACATGATTGCCGGACCGATGTTCTCCAACTTCATGACCAAGATCGCACCGGCGTACGGGACCAACCCGTTCCCCGCGCCTCCGAGCAACATGATCAACGGAGCCACCACAACCTCGCCTAACAGGACTACCACCCCGCAGGCCACCCAGGCTCCCGTTCCTGCCCCGCAGGCGACGCAGGCTCCTGCCACGCAGGCTCCCGCTCCGGCGCCAACCAGCAATGGCAACGGGAATGGGAATGGAAAGGGCAACGGCTGACCGCGCATGAGCATCGATAGCCTGGCAGGCCGCGCCCGATCGATCGGGCGCGGCTTTGCCGTTACCGCGGGCGCCGGAGCCGCGGCCGGAATGGCCGCTTTCGGGTATGGCCTGTGGGAAAAGAACCAGTTCGTCCTCCGCGAAGAGACCCTGGCCCTCCTGCCGGCCGGCCGCGCCCCGTTCCGGATCCTGCACTTGAGCGACATCCATTTCGTGCCGGGACAGCGGAAGAAGGCTGACTGGCTGGGGTCATTGGCCGACCTTCGGCCGGACCTGGTGGTCAATACTGGAGACAACCTCAGCCATGTCAAAGCAGTGGACCCGCTCCTGGACGCATTGAAACCACTGCTGCAGTTCCCGGGCGTCTTTGTCCCGGGCTCCAACGACTACTTCGCGCCCAGTCCCAAGAACCCGGCGTCTTATCTGCTGGGACCATCCAAGGTGAAGCCAAAGCCGGTTGCCCTCGACTGGCCGCGGCTGCGGTCGGGCTTTGGCATGAGCGGCTGGGTGGACCTGACCAACCGCCACCAGTCGCTGGTTCTCAACGGCATGCGCTTCGATTTCTCGGGGGTGGACGATCCCCACCTGAAGCGCGAACGGTACGCGGGCTGGCCCCGCGGAACGGTAAGCCAGGATGCCAAGGACCACCTCAAGGTCGCGGTCATCCATGCGCCCTACCAACGGGTGCTGGACCACTTCACGGAAAGCGGCGCCGACCTCCTGCTGGCAGGCCACACGCACGGCGGGCAGCTGTGCATCCCGGGGTATGGTGCCGTGGTGGCCAACTGCGACATCCCCACCTGGCGGGCAAAGGGCCTCCACGACTGGTCCAGCAACGGAAGCACGACGCCGGTGAACGTCTCCGGCGGCATCGGCACCTCGCGCTTCGCACCAGTCAGGATCGCCTGCAAGCCGGAGGCTGTCCTGCTGACCCTCACTTCCCCCAGCTGAACCGGAGCATTACGGTCCGCAATAACTGGGCAAGCAGTCGCCGGGGTGTCACGATAGCTGTGAATCGTCTCACGCCCTTGGCATAGGGTAGTTGCTACAGGAAACTACATTCGTTTTAGAGCTTGAGAAGCGGGCATGGCCAAGCAGACTCCATTCTTTCGATCCATCAGCCGTCTCTACCCCCACGTCCGGCCCATCATGCCCCGCCTTTTGCTCGGGCTTCTCTGCGCGCTCCTGGCCAGCATCGTGGCGCTGACCATCCCGCAGGTGCTCCGGATCCTGGTCAACACCGCGCTTCAGCCCGGCGGAGCACCGGAAGCGGTGTGGACGTCCGCGGGCGTCATCCTGGTGCTGGGCGTCGCGGAAGCTGGACTCGTGGCCCTGCGCCGACAGTTCGTCATCAACCCGGCCACGTCGGTGGAAACCCGGATGCGGGTGTCCCTCTACGACCACCTGCAGGACCTGACCGTTTCGTTCCACGACCGGTGGGGTTCGGGCCAGTTGCTGTCCCGCGCCATGACGGACCTGAACTTCCTGCGCCGCTGGATGGCCTTCGGCGCCATCATGCTGGTGGTCACCACCCTCACCGTGATTATTGGCATCGTGGCCATGTTTTCCATGAGCTGGCAGCTGGCCCTGATCTTCCTGGCTGCGGCCGTCCCCATTACGATCAACAGCTTCCGGTTCCGCACCCGGTTCAGCAAAGTAGCGCGGCGCAGCCAGGACCAGGCCGGTGACCTTGCCACCACCGTGGAGGAATCCGTCCACGGCATCCGTGTCCTCAAGGCCTTCGGCCGCAGCCGGGAAGCCCTGGAGAACTTCAATGAACAGGCGGAGGAACTGCGCCAGACGGAGATCGCGAAGGCGCGGCACCAGGCAACGTTTACCTTGGTGGTCACCCTTCTCCCCGAACTCGCCCTCGGCGCCGGGCTGGTGGTCGGCGTCATGCTCTGCGCCAGCGGCCAGCTGAGCATCGGGGCGCTGGTGGCATTCTTTGCCACGGCCGCCGTCATCGCCTCCCCCGTTGAGTTCTCCGGCATGCTGCTGGCCATGGCACTCACGGCCAAGTCCGCCGTCGACCGCCACTACGAAGTGATGGACACCCCGAACTCCATCACCAGCCCTGCCCAGCCCCGCCGACCGGACGAACTGGCCGGGGCGCTCCGGTTCAGTGATGCAACGTTCGCTTTCGAGGACGCACCGGACAGGCCCATTCTCAAGGACATCAACCTGGACATCCGGCCCGGCGAAACCATGGCCCTGGTGGGCATCACCGGCAGCGGCAAGAGTGCGCTGATCCAGCTGGTGCCGCGCCTGTACGACGTCACCGGCGGCGCCATCACCATCGACGGCGTCGACATCCGGGACTTCGGCGTGGAGGAGCTGCGCCGGATCGTGGGGGTGGCCTTCGAGGACACCACGCTCTTTTCCAATTCCGTGCGGGACAACGTCCTGCTCGGCGCCCCGGCCCGCACAGAGGAGGTCCTGGACGAGGCCCTCGATGTGGCGCAGGCGCACTTCGCCTATTCCCTGCCCGGGGGTGTGGACACGTTGATCGGCGAGGAAGGCCTGAGCCTGTCCGGCGGCCAGCGGCAACGGATCGCCCTGGCACGTGCCATCGCCGCCCGTCCGCGGATCCTGGTCCTGGACGACCCGCTGTCAGCCCTGGACGTCCACACCGAGGAGCTGGTGGAGGCCCGCCTCCGCGAGGTCCTGAAGGACACCACCACCCTGATCGTGGCCCACCGGCCGTCCACCGTGGCCCTCGCGGACCGGGTGGCCCTGCTGGAGGACGGCCGCATCGCCGCCGTCGGAACGCACACCGAACTGCTGGCCCATAACCAGCACTACCGCTACGTCATCGCCAGCCTGGACCGGGAGCCGCGGGACCTGGACTCTGAACTGTCGGCACTTGAAGACAATGCTGAGGAAGTGTCCCGATGAGCACTGCAACGTTCGGCACCGCCAATGAAGACAATGCCCACCTCAGCAAGAGCGACAGCCGGGCAGTACGACGGCGTTCACTTGCCCTGCTGCGATCGCTGATCCGTCCCGTGCGGGCCCGGTTCTGGCTGACCATCGCCATGGTGGTCCTGTCCCAGGCCGCGCGGGTGGCCGGCCCGGCACTGATCGCGTTCGGGATCGACCATGCCCTTCCCGCCCTCCAGGCCGGCAACAACGCCCCCTTGGTGTTCACCGGCGTCGGCTACCTTCTGGCAGCCATTGCGACGGCGGGACTCACCGCCCTGTACGTCACCTCCACGGCGC
This sequence comes from Arthrobacter sp. SDR-2R, assembly GCF_057747955.1. Classification (NCBI taxonomy): domain Bacteria; kingdom Bacillati; phylum Actinomycetota; class Actinomycetes; order Micrococcales; family Micrococcaceae; genus Arthrobacter; species Arthrobacter sp. SDR-2R. Next base: position 1,223,420 of record NZ_CM173231.1, on the reverse strand, counting down.
GGCTCAGCCAGGCGATGCTGCTGGACCTCAGGGTGCGCGTCTTCCGGCACACGCAGCGGCTCAGCCTGGAGTTCCACGAGAAATACACCTCCGGCAGGATCATCGCCCGGCAGACCTCAGACCTTGAAGCACTGCGCGAACTCCTCGACTCGGGGGTCAGTTCACTGGCTTCGGGAATGCTCTTCATGGCCTTCACCGCCGTCACCATCTTTGCCCTGGACTGGCGGAGCGGTTTGCTGGTGCTGGCCGCCGGCGTGCCGATGTTCTTCCTGTCGCGCTGGTACCAGAAGCACTCGCAGATTGCCTTCAGGGAGTCCCGCGTGGTCTCCGCCCGGCTGATCGTGCATTTCGTGGAGACCATGACCGGCATCCGCGCCGTCAAGGCCTTCCGCAAGGAGAAGGAGAACTCGGAGCGCTACGGGAAACTCGCCGAGGACTACCGCCTGGTCACAGTCCGCTCCATCAACCTCAACGGCATCTTCCAACCGGGACTGGTGCTGATTGGCAACGTCTGCGTTGCCGTGGTCCTGCTCTTCGGCGGATTCCGGGTGCTGGACGGCGGCCTGGCAGTGGGCGTGCTCCTGGCCCTCATCCTGTCCACCAAGCGGTTCTTCCAGCCGGTGGACCAGATGGCCATGTTCTACAACTCATTCCAGAGCGCGCAGGCAGCACTGGAGAAGGTGTCCGGACTGCTCGAAGAGGTTCCCACGGTCCGGCCACCCAGGAACCCGGTGGCCCTGCCCAGCGCCACCGGACGCATCGACTTCAACGGCGTCGAGTTCCGCTATGGCGACGGTCCGTTGGTGGTGCCGCGCCTGGACCTGCACATCCCGGCCGGACAGACAGTGGCGCTGGTGGGACAAACGGGCGCTGGAAAATCCACCCTGGCCAAACTCATCGCCCGGTTCTACGACGTCACCTCCGGAACGCTCACCCTGGACGGCGTGGACCTCCGCGACCTGGCCACCACCGACCTCCGCCGGAACATCGTCATGGTCACCCAGGAGGCCTTCCTGTTCAGCGGCTCGGTGGCGGACAACATCGCCCTGGGCCGGCCGGAGGCATCACGCGCCGAAATCGAAGAGGCCGCCAAGGCAGTTGGCGCCCACGAATTCATCCTTGAACTTCCCGAGGGCTACGACACCGACGTCAACAAACGCGGCGGCAGGGTCTCCTCCGGCCAGCGGCAGCTGATCAGCTTTGCCAGGGCGTTCCTGGCGCAGCCGGCCGTGCTGATCCTGGACGAGGCAACCTCCTCACTGGACATCCCGTCCGAACGCCTGGTGCAGGCCGGACTGGCCCGCCTGCTGGCCGGCACGGAAGCCAGACGCCGGACGGCGTTGATCATCGCCCACCGCTTGTCCACGGTGGAGACGGCGGACCGTGTCCTGGTGGTGCACGACGGGCGGATCGTGGAGGACGGCACGCCGGAGGAACTGATCGGCGGCGGCGGACGCTTCGCCGACCTGCATGGGGCGTGGAAGGACTCCCTGGTCTGACCCGCGTCCCGCCCGGACCGGGCAGGATTTCGCATCGGGACCCGGAATCGGCTATCCTTGTAAAGTTGCTTTTGCAGCGGATCGGGATGTAGCGCAGCTTGGTAGCGCGCTTCGTTCGGGACGAAGAGGTCGCAGGTTCAAATCCTGTCATCCCGACCATAACGAAAAGAGGGTCTCCTTGCGGAGGCCCTCTTTTTTGTCTCGATGTGGCCACGGCCCGGCACACCGGGGTTAAAACGAGTGGCCCCGGAGCTGTTGCTCCGGGGCCACTCTCGCCTCCTGATGTGAGGAAGCTGTTTAGGCGGGATCAGGCCAGTTACCAACGTAGGTTGTAAAGGTAGTATCGGTGCTCTTGTCCTTCTTCACCTTTGCCGAGGCGGGATCAGGCCAGTTACCAACAGCTACCGACACACCCGAATTATCGGCGACGGAACCTGAAGCCAGGACGGCCGGAGCCGCCGCAGAAAAAGCCAGGGCCCCAGCCAGGACGGCCGCGGTTGCGATCTTCTTCAACATATAAGTTCCTCAATACGAGTCGGATTCGTTACAAAGCCAGCACTGTCCTTGTTGACACACATTGTAAAATATTTTCCACAGGGACTGTCAAGCATTCGGCAGCCCAAGTGTCCAAAAGGAGGAAACGCGTGGGCAACGGGTTCGGAGAAAAGCTCCGCGCGGAGCGCCTGGAGCGTGGACTGACACAGGCCGAACTGGGCAAGGACCTGTATTCACCCAGCTACATTTCGCTGCTGGAAACCGGCCGCCGGGAGCCGACAGCCGAAGTAATTGAAGAATTGGCACGCAGATTGGAACTGGCCCCCAAGGCGCTGGAGGCTTGGAGCCAGCCAATTTCCGTGAGCGACGCCGAGTACGTGCTGGCAGGCCTCTATGCCCGCCAGGCGTGGGACCTTCGTGATTATCCACTGGCGGCAAGCCACGCTGCCACGGCCGCAAAGATTGCCCTCGAGGGGCGGAACACCAGCGCCTGGTGGAACATGACCTATATGCAGGCCGAATGCCTCATCAAACAGGGAAACTGGCGCGAAGCCCAGAAGATCATGGAGCACTTACTGGAGCACCCCATGGCCAGGGAATCCGCCGGCCTTGCCGTACGGGCACACCAGATGCTGGCGGGTATCTACCAGGGACAAGGCCAGCTGAGCCTTGCCGTGGACCAGGGGATCCAGGCAGTGGACCTCTGCAGGCAGCTTCCCAAGGGATCCACCCTGATCATCAACGCCCATCACGCGCTGATCGGGGCGCTTGCAGAAAGCGGGCGGCTCGACGAGGCCTGGAAGTATTGCCAGGCCATGATCGACCACGTGGATGAGCTTTCCATGACGCAGCTCGCCGGCGAGGTGGCCTGGGTTGTGGGGAACGTTGCGTTCATGCGGCATGACTACACGGAAGGCGTCAAACACCATGAGCGGGCAGCACGCCTGCTCTCCCCCGCCAATGACATCGAACTGTGGGCCCGGTTCAACAAGGCCTCCGCAGCCGTCCGGCTTTCCTCGGGGATCGTGGAGCCGGAGACCCTGTCGGCAATCGAACGTGCCGAACTGGCCTTGTCGATTGTGGGTGGGAACAAGTCCGATCAGCTGGAGGTCGCCTTCATCCGTGCCCGCTGGCTGTACCTGACCGGGGACATTGTGGCCGCCGTCGAAAAGCTGCGGGAAATCCACGCCGAACGCGCGGAGCTCGCCAAGCACACCGCGGGTGAAGTTTCCCTCCTCCTGGGCAAGTCCCTCAAGGCCGCGGGTGATACGGACGAAGCACTGGTGCATCTCGAGGAAGCCCAAAAGGCCTTCGCCACTGCCGGCGCCCAGGACCGGGTTCAACAGGCGCTGGACGCGATCCTCGAGATTAAGCTGGCGCAGAAACGCGCCGCCGCTGCGGCTGCGAAAGCCAGCTGACCAGGCCAGGTAAACCCGCAGTGCGGGCTTACCTGGCTTCCGGTTGTTCTAGGAGAACGCCTTCCCCGTGATCTTCTCGTATGCTTCGACGTAGCGGCTGCGGGTCCGTTCCACTACTTCAGCGGGGAGCGCCGGCGGCGGCGTGTCCGAGGCCTTGTCCCAGCCGGACTCCGCCGATGTCAGCCAGTCCCGCACATACTGTTTGTCGTAGGACGGCTGGGCCTGGCCCGGCTTGTAGGTGGCAGCGTCCCAGAAACGCGAGGAATCCGGGGTCAGCACCTCGTCGCCCAGAGTGATCGACCCGGAGGCTGCGTCGTAGCCGAACTCCACCTTGGTGTCCGCCAGGATGATGCCGCGCTCCCGGGCGATCTTTTCCGCCGTCGTGTAAATCTTCAGTGTCAACTCACTGAGGCGGCCCGCGATGTCGTCGCCCACCAGCGCCACTACGGCGTCGTAGGTGATGTTTTCATCGTGCTCCCCGATCAGCGCTTTGGCCGACGGCGTGAAGATGGCGTGCTCCAGCCGGGATCCGTCCACCAGCCCTTCCGGCAGCGGGATGTTGCATACGGTTCCGGAGGCCTTGTACTCCTGCAGGCCGGAGCCCGTGAGGTAGCCGCGTGCGATGCATTCCACCGGGAACATGTCCAGCTTCTTGCAGATCATGGCCCGGCCTTCAACCTCGGCCGGGACGCCGTCCTCCACCGTGGAGCCGAGCACATGGTGTTCCACGCCCAACTGGTCGAACCACCAGAGGCTCAGTTGCGTGAGGATGCGTCCCTTGTCCGGGATTTCGCTGGACAGCACATGGTCAAAGGCGCTGATGCGGTCGCTGGCCACCACCAGTACGCAGTCCTGCCCAACGCGCTGCAGGATGGATTCGTCGGCGGGCTCATAGAGGTCGCGCACCTTGCCGGAGTAGACGTGGGTCCAGCCGGGAAGATCCAGTGTTTTGGTGGCGTAGCCGCGGTTCTCTCGGTTTTCAGTCATGTCAGGCCTTTGCTTTCACGATGGGCATCGAACCGGTGGCGCCGTAAGGAACCTTGATCTCGCCACGGGCGGCTTTGCGGGCGATGTCGGTGCGGAACTGCGCCCCGTCCAGCTGAACCAGCTCCACGCCGTCGTACGCTTTCTCGCGCGCCTCCACCAGGTCACTGCCCAGGGCGACAACCGCCAGGACACGGCCGCCGGCGGACACCACCTTGCCTTCCTTGTCCAGGGCGGTTCCGGCGTGGATAACGTGCACGCCGTCCAGCGCTTCCACTTTCTTGAGGCCACGGATCCGGTCACCGGTGCGGGGCGTGTCCGGGTAGTTTTCGGAGGCAATGACGACGGCGACGGCGGACTCCTTGGACCACCGCAGCTCCTCAGCCTTGTCCAGTTCGCCCTTGGCGGCGGCCATCAGCAGCGCACCGAGGGGGGTCTTGAGCCGGGCGAGGACGGCCTGGGTTTCCGGGTCGCCGAAGCGGACGTTGAACTCGATCACGCGGGTGCCGCGTGACGTGAGGGCCAGGCCGACGAACAGCACGCCGACGAAAGGGGTGCCGCGGCGGGCCATCTCGTTGACGGTGGGCTGGGCCACGCGTTCAAGGACTTCCTGCACCAGTCCCTCGGGGGCCCACTCAAGCGGGGTATAGGCACCCATGCCGCCGGTGTTGGGCCCTTCGTCATTGTCGAAGATGCGCTTGAAGTCCTGGGCGGGCGAGAGCGCCACCGTGTTCTGCCCGTCGCAGAGCACAAACAGGGAAACCTCCGGGCCGTCCAGGAACTCCTCGATGACCACGGAGCCGCCGGCGTCGAAGCAGGACTGGGCATGCGCCAAAGCTTCATCGCGGTTGCGGGTGACAACAACACCCTTGCCGGCGGCGAGTCCATCGTCCTTCACCACGTAGGGGGCGCCGAAGGTGTCCAGTGCCGATGCTGCTTCCTCGGCGTTGGTGGCCACCATGGCCATCGCCGTGGGGACGCCGGCTTCCGCCATGACCTCCTTGGCGAAGGCCTTTGAGGCCTCCAGCTGGGCTGCTGCCTTGCTGGGTCCGAAGACGGGGATCCCGGCTTCGCGGACGGCGTCCGATACGCCGGCGGCCAGCGGAGCTTCCGGGCCCACCACCACGAGGTCCACACCGAGCCGTGCGGCCAGCCCGGCGACCGCGTCGGGATCGTTGCCGTTGATGTCGTAGGTGGGAACCAGTTTGCTGATGCCGGCATTGCCAGGTGCCGCGTGGACCTCGGACACGTTGGGGTCGGCGAGCAGGGAGCGGACAATGGCGTGTTCGCGGCCTCCGGGGCCAATGACGAGTACCTTCACAGTGTCCAAGGGTACTTTGTGCACCCTCCCCGCTCCTAAGCTGTGTCCTCCCCCGCCTGGTCAATCCGGAGTCCCGCCCGCTCCGAACCATACATATGACAAAGCTGCGAAACAGGATGACAGGCGCCGGAACCATGGCCGCGTTGGCAGGCGTGGTGGCAGCCGCCGTCGTACTTGCCGTTGCGGAGCTGATTGGCGCATTTTTTACCGCCCGCGCCACCCCCCTCTTTGCCCTGGGGTCCACCTTCATCGACTTCACGCCGCCGTGGCTCAAGGACTTTGCGATCGCCACGTTCGGCACCAACGACAAGACAGCGCTATTCGTGGGCATGGGCCTGACCATTGCGGTGCTCGCCTGCATCCTGGGCGTGGTGGCCTACCGGAAATGGGCCCTCGGCGTCCTGGGTGTACTTTTCATGGGGGCCGTGATCGTGGCCAGCGTGGTGACCCGCGCCGGCGTCGGCGCCGCTGACGCCATCCCTTCGGTGCTGGGAACCCTGGCCGGACTGGTGGTCCTGCACCGCCTGATGGTGCCGCTGTGGGGGCTGAAGGCGTGGCCGGAAGCACCGGCGGATACAGCGTCCGACGGCGGCGAACGGCCTGGGGGCGAAGGCACCAGCCGCCGGCGCTTCTTCGCCACTGCCGGGATCACGGCCGTAGCCGCGGGCATCGCCGCCACCGGTGGGCGGCTGCTGGCTGCGGCGCGCAGCAATGTGGCCCAGGCCCGTGAAGCGTTGAGCCTGCCAACGCCGGCGAAAGCTGCAGCCGCCGTACCGGCCGGGGTCCAGTCCACGGTCCCCGGCGTCCCGCCGTGGCTGACGCCCAATGGCGAGTTCTACCGGATCGATACGGCTTTGAGCGTGCCGGAAATCAACGTTGACGACTGGGAACTGCGCGTTCACGGGCTGGTGGAGCAGGAAGTGACGCTCACCTTCCAGGACCTGCTCGACGCCGAGCTGATCGAATCCCACGTCACGCTCACCTGCGTGTCCAATCCAGTGGGCGGCAACCTCGCCGGAAACGCCAAGTGGCTGGGCCTGCCCATCCGTGAGGTGCTGGCGCGCGCCAAGCCCAAAGAAGGAGCAGACATGGTGCTGTCAAAGTCCATCGACGGCTTCAGCGCTTCCACTCCCCTTGAGGTCCTGCAGGATGACAGGGACGCCATGCTGGCCATCGGCATGAACGGTGAGCCGCTTCCGCTGGAGCACGGCTACCCCGTGCGGATGGTGGTCCCCGGACTGTACGGGTTTGTGTCCGCCACCAAATGGGTGGTGGACCTGGAGGTCACCCGTTTCGCGGACAGCAAGGCCTACTGGACCGAGCGCGGCTGGTCCGAGCGCGGCCCCATCAAGACGATGGCCCGCGTGGACGTGCCCAAGTCCTTCGCGAAGGTGCCGGCCGGGAAAGTCGCGGTGGGCGGCACCGCATGGGCCCAAACTCGCGGCATCAGCAAAGTGGAAATCCAGATCGACAACGGCGGGTGGGCGGAAGCCACCCTCTCCGCCGAAGCGTCCACCGTTACCTGGCGCCAGTGGTCCTATGAGTGGGACGCCACGCCCGGCCCCCACTACATCAAGGTACGGGCAACCGACGGGACCGGGGCGGTCCAAACCGACCAGCGCGCAGATCCCGTGCCTGACGGTGCGTCGGGCTGGCAGTCGATAATGGTCACCGTGCAGTAGGCCGCAGCCCGGAGTGCCCGGGCTTCTGCGGGGCTGGCCCATAGACTGGCAGTATGCCGCATAATCCGCATGCCACCTTCACTGTTGACTCCGCCGTCGAACTGGCCGTGATCGAACGCAGCGGCTTTGTGGAGTCGCGGCACATCGGTTCCGCCGTGCTCCTGTCCGCCGACGGCTCGGTGGTCACCGAACTCGGAGACATCAACACGCCCATCTTCGCGCGGTCCACGCTCAAGCCGTTCCAGGCATTGGCCGCCATGCAGTCCGGGGTTCCGCTGCGGGGCGCCCAGGTGGCCATTGCCTGCGGAAGCCACACGGGCTCCCTGGACCACATGGACGTGGTGGCGGGCATGCTCAAGGCCGCCGGAGTCCGTGAAGACCAGCTGCAGTGCCCCGAGGCCTGGCCGCAGGATGAAACGGCCCGGAACTGGCTGGTGCGCTCCGAAAAGGGCAAGTCGCGGCTGGCGTACAACTGCTCCGGAAAGCACGCCGCTTTCCTGTGGGCCTGCACGGAAAACGGGTGGGACACGCACAGCTACCTGGAGCCGAACCACCCGCTGCAGCAGCGCGTGCGCACCGTTGTGGAGGAATACACGGGTGAGAAGATCGCCCACCTGGGGATCGACGGCTGCGGCGCCCCCGTGGCGGCTGTCTCCCTGAAAGGCCTGGCCAGGGCTTACTCCCAGCTCGCCAAGGCTCCCGGGGACCAGAGCTTCAGCGCCAGGGCCGCCACCATCGCCACTTCGATGCTCGATTACCCATGGGCGGTACAGGGCCGTGGCGAGGCCAACACCCTGGTGATGGACGAGCTGGAGATCATCGCCAAGATCGGGGCAGAGGGGGTGCTGGCCATGGCCACTCCGCAGGGCGTGTCCGTGGCCGTCAAGATCCTGGACGGAAACATCAGGGCCACCTCGCTGGTGGCCCTGACGCTGCTCGCCGCGGCGGGGGCCGTGGAGATCCCGGGAGTTGCCAGCGCCCTGGAGCAGGTTGTGGAACCGGTGATGGGCGGCGGACGGCCGGTAGGAAAGATCCGCCTGGGCCCCGCTGTTTCCGCCCTCCTGGACTGACACCCCTTCCCACACCAGACATCAAAGGAAGGCTGACCGCATGGCCGTAGCCCGCCGTCGTATTGACGTCCAGCAAGGCAAAGCAGCACTGAACGCATGGCTGGAAGCTGCCCAGCCGTCGTCGGACGCTCCCTTGCCGCGAACCGTCCTGGCCACTGCCGTCAGGTACTCGCTGGAGGAGCTGACGGCGCGTGCACCGGGAAACTCCGTGGAGGTGCGCGTCCCGCCGTTCGGCGTCACCCAGTGCGTTGAGGGCCCGCGGCATACGCGCGGCACCCCGCCCAACGTGATTGAGTGCGACGCCGCCACCTGGCTTGCGATGGTGACGGGACAGATGGAGTGGGCCGACGCAGTCAGCGCCGGCAAGGTGGCCGCGTCCGGGCTGCGCGCGGACCTGTCAGCCCTGCTGCCCCTCTAGCCCCTCCGGCCCTTCGCGCTGCTCCGGCCCGGCAGAAGCCTTAGCCGCGGCCGATGAAGGGCATGCCCGCAGCGGTGACCACTACTGACCCCACGCTGGCCGAGGCCGGCATGTTGGCCATCATCAGTACTGCGCGGGCCGCGTCCGCCACCGGAAACATGGGCTCCACCTTGCGGCTGCCGTCTGCCTGCAGGGCCCCCGAGCCGACGCCGATGGTGTCCATGATGTCGGTGGCGGTGTTGCCGATGTCGATCTGCCCGCAGGTGATGCCGTAGCCCCGGCCGTCCAGTTCGATGCTCCTGGTCAGGCCTGTCATGGCGTGCTTGGTGACCGTATAGGCCACCGTCCGCGGCCGCGGTGAATGCGCCGAGATGGAGCCGTTGTTGATGATCCGGCCGCCCTGCGGTTCCTGCGATTTCATGGTCCTTACCGCCGCGGCGGCGCACAGCATGGACCCGGTGAGGTTCACGGCAAGGGTGGCGTTCCAGTCTTCCAGGCTGATCTCATCCACCCCGGCGGCGGGACCGAACACGCCGGCATTGTTGAACAGGACGTCCACCCGCCCCCACTTCCGGCGCGCTGCCTCGAAAAGCCGTTCGACGTCGTCGCGCCGGGTGACGTCGCACGGCACCACCAGGGCCTCCGCGTGGCCGTCCGCCGTTTCAGCAAGTTGGGCCTCGCGGCGGCCGGCCAGCACCACGCGGTAGCCGTCGGCCAGCATCTGCCGGGCAACCTCCCGGCCAATGCCGGAGCCGGCCCCGGTCACTACGGCAACGCGTGCTGTGGGAAGGGAAGTGGTCATGCGGTCTCCTGGCCTAAAACTGCGCCGGCACGGCCGGCTTGTTCAGCGGCCAGCCTATGACGGTCTTGGGACGCGGCGCAGCGAAGGTCCGCACCTTGGAGGTGGAAAGGCCCATCCGGACCAGCGATTCGGCGATGGTTACGGCCGAGGCCACACCGTCCACCACGGGAACGCCTGCCCGTTGCCGGATCTGTTCGTCCAGCCCCGCCATCCCGCCGCAGCCAAGGACAATCACCTCGGCCTTGTCCTCAGTGACGGCCAGCATGGCCTGGTTGATGATTGCCTCAACGGCGCGTTCCGGTTCCTCCTCGAGTTCCAGGACCGCCATTCCGCTGGCACGGACGGAAGCACATCTTGCGTCCAGGCCGGCCAGCTTCAGCCGGTCCTCGATGAGGGGAACCGTCCTGTCCAGCGTGGTGACCACCGAGTATTTATGGCCCAGGAACATGGCTGTGCCGGCGGCAGCCTCGGTGATGTCGACCACCGGCACGTCCAGCAGCTCCTGGAGCCCTTCCCTCCCGTGCTCGCCGTAGCCGGCCTGGATGACGGCGTCAAACGTTCCCGGGAAGGAGGTGACGGCGTCCATCACGGCGATGGCAGCCAGGTAGCTTTCGAAGTTGCCTTCGCAGGAGTCCGCGCCGAACCTCGGGGTGATTCCCACGATTTCCGTGCCGGGAGCGGCAACACTGCGTGCCGAGGCCGCGATGGAGTCCGTCATTGATTGCGTGGTGTTTACGTTGGCGACAAGTATGCGCATTGGGTAGGTCCTTGGCTTGTGACTGGCTCAGTGGGTACTGACGACGGCGATGGCTTCCCCGTCGTGGTCGTCCAGCCTTTGGTTGCGGTCGGCGATGAAGAAGTACAGTGCCGCCGCAATGCCCGCTGCGAAGAACCAGGCGAAGGGTGCCGCGGCAGCCAGTGCCGGTACGAAGGCGATCAGCAGGGCAAGGACGGCGGCCGGAACCATGGCGATGATCGCCCGGGGGTTGACGCCCTTCCTGTAGAAGTACGCGCCCTCCGGTGATGCCGTGTAGAGCTCGGGGACGTTGACCTTGCCACGGCGGATCAGCCAGTAGTCAGCCATGACGACGCCGAACAGCGGGCCGAGCAAGGCACCGAGGCCGCCCAGGAAGTACACGATGACCAGCGGGTTGTTGTAGAGGTTCCAGGGCAGGATGACCAGGCCGATGGTGGCGGAGACCATTGCTGCCTTGCGGAAGTTCAACCGCCGGGGGAACAGGTTGGTCAGGGCGTAGACAGGGGCGACGAAGTTGGCCATGAGGTTCACTGCGATGGTCAGGATCAGCAGGGCAAGGCACGCAAGGACCAGGAAGAGCGTGTTGGGGATGGTCTGGACGATATCCGAGGGGCTCTTGATGATGGTCCCGTTGATTTTGAACTGGCCACCGGCCATGACCACCACGATGGCGCCGAACACGAGCATGTTGATGGGGATGCCCCAGAAGTTTCCGCGGACCACGGCCTTCTTTGAGACGGCTGAGCGGGTGAAATCGCAGAAGTTCAGGACGAAGGTGCCGTAGATCGAAACCCAGAGGGCGCCGCCGGCGAAGATCGTGAGCCACATTTCCGGCCCTTCCAGGGCCTTGTTGGAGGACCAGGCGATGCTTCCGCCGGCCTCCACGAAGATCCAGACAGCCATTGCGGCCATGGTGGCCAGGATGACGGGGCCGGCGAAGGCCTCGTATTTGCGGATCATCTCCATGCCGAAGCTGACGATGACCAGCTGGACCACCCAGAGGGCCACGAATGCCATCCACCCCAGCGTGGACAGCCCCAGGAGGGAGTCCTGGTCCAGGTCGTGGAGGCCCGGGAACATGGCCACGAGCATGACGCGGAAGACAACGGACGCCAGGTACGTCTGAATGCCGAACCAGGCCACGGCCACCGCGCCGCGGAGGAGGCTGGCGATCTGGGCGCCCCTGATGCCGAAGCTGATGCGGCTCATGACCGGGAAGGGGACGCCGGTCTTCACCCCCATGAAGCCGGAAAGGGTAAGGAGGCCGAACAGCAGCGCGGCACCAATGCCGAGTGCCATCAGGATCTGCCACCCGCCCAGCCCCAAAGCGAACAGCCCAATGGCGAAGGCGTAGTTGCCCAGGCTGTGCACGTCATTGGCCCACAGGGTGAAGATGCTGTAGCTCGTCCAGCTGCGGCCCGTGCGTTTGGTGGGGGCAAGGTCTGCATTGTAGAGGGAAGGGCTGATGCTCTTGCCGGAAGCCGCGCTGGCCGATTCGCACAGGGCTTCGACACTGCCGGCCGGGTGGACCGGCCCGGCTGACGGCGCTGTCAGGTCCAGGTCCGCGTCAACGCCCGCCGATGGAGGGGTCTGCATAGGGGTCTCAATTCTTTGGTGGATTCCGTGTGGTGAGGCCGACCTTGGGTCGTTTCTGTTATTCCACATTGCGGAATCGAGATATTGAATAGTGAAATAAGAGTATGACCTGCGTCACGGGGGCGTCAAGCAATGCCGGCATGGGCGGGCAGTCACAAACTGTTTCTTCCTCCCGGCCTGCGCACCCTGCGGGCTCAGGGGCACCGGTCACATTGACCATACCCCCGCGTCTGACTAATCTCATCTAGCAATAATGTTTTCTCGTAATATGAAAACTCAAGCCGAGCATTCGAAGATGAAAAGAGGCTGCCGTGGCTGCAGGAGAAGATACCTCCCATATCCTCAGCGGGTTGACTAACCAGCTGCCTGATCGTGATCCGGAAGAGACTGCCGAGTGGGTTGAGTCCCTGGATGCGTTGATCAGGGAACAGGGCACCGAGCGTGCCCAATACATCATGCGGAGCCTGCTGCAGCGCGCCGGCGCGCAGAGCGTCGGGGTGCCGATGGTGACCACCACCGATTACGTGAACACGATCCCGGTGGACCAGGAAGCCCAGTTCCCGGGCAACGAGGAGTACGAGCGCCGGTACCGGGCCTACATGCGGTGGAACGCCGCGGTCATGGTCCACCGGGCGCAGCGGCCCGATATCGGCGTCGGCGGGCACATCTCCACCTACGCCGGTGCCGCGACCCTGTACGAGGTCGGGTTCAACCACTTCTTCCGCGGCAAGGAACACCCCGGCGGCGGGGACCAGGTCTTCTTCCAGGGCCACGCCTCCCCCGGGATGTACGCCCGGGCGTTCATGGAAGGACGCCTCTCCGAGGAGGACCTGGACGGGTTCCGGCAGGAAAAGTCCCGCGAGGGCCACGCCCTGTCCTCCTACCCGCACCCGCGCCTGATGCCGCACTTCTGGGAATTCCCTACCGTGTCCATGGGCATCGGCCCGATGAACGCGATCTACCAGGCCCAGAACAACCGGTACCTGCACAACCGGGGCCTGAAAGACACCTCCGACCAGCAGGTCTGGGCGTTCCTGGGCGACGGCGAAATGGACGAACCCGAATCCCGCGGCCTGCTGCAGCTGGCGGCGAACGAAAACCTGGACAACCTGAACTTCGTGATCAACTGCAACCTCCAGCGCCTGGACGGGCCGGTGCGCGGCAACGGCAAGATCATGCAGGAACTCGAAGCGTTCTTCCGCGGCGCGGGCTGGAACGTGATCAAGGTCGTCTGGGGCCGGGAATGGGATGACCTGCTCACCCGCGACACCGACGGGTCCCTGGTGAAAATCATGAACGAAACCGTCGACGGGGACTACCAGACCTACAAAGCCGAATCCGGCGGGTTCGTCCGCGAACACTTCTTCGGCAAAACCCCGCAGACCAAAGACCTCGTCGCGGACCTCACCGACGACCAGATCTGGAACCTCAAACGCGGCGGCCACGACTACCGCAAGGTCTACGCAGCCTACAAAGCCGCCACCGAATTCAAGGGCAAACCCACCGTCATCCTCGCCCACACCGTCAAGGGCTACGGCCTGGGACCGCGGTTTGAAGGCAGGAATGCCACGCACCAAATGAAGAAGCTGACGGTCGAGGATCTCAAGGACTTCAGGGATTACCTGCGGATCCCCATCTCGGACGAACAACTGGACGCCGACCCATACCGGCCTCCCTATTACCACCCGGGCCTGGATGCACCCGAGATCGCCTACCTCCTTGAACGGCGGCGGGCGTTGGGCGGATCGGTTCCCGAGCGCCGCAGCCGATACAGTGCTGTGGAGCTTCCGGATGAAAAGTCCTACGAGGTAGCCAGGCGGGGTTCTGGCAAGCAGCAGGCCGCCACCACCATGGCCTTCGTCCGCCTGCTCAAGGATTTGCTCCGTGACAAAAAGTTCGGGGGCAGGATTGTGCCCATCGTGCCGGATGAATCACGCACGTTCGGCATGGATGCGTTCTTCCCCACCGCGAAGATCTACAACCCCGAGGGCCAGAACTACCTGTCCGTGGACCGCGACCTGGTCCTGGCCTACAAGGAATCCCCCGCCGGGCAACTGATCCACCCCGGCATCAACGAAGCCGGCGCCGTGGCAGCCTTCACCGCCGCCGGGACCTCCTACGCCACCCACGGCGTGCCCCTGGTCCCGGTCTACGTGTTCTACTCCATGTTCGGCTTCCAGCGCACCGGCGACGCCTTCTGGGCCGCAGCAGACCAAATGACCCGCGGCTTCATCATCGGCGCCACCGCAGGCCGGACCACCCTCACCGGCGAAGGCCTCCAGCACGCCGACGGCCACTCCCCCCTGCTCGCCTCCACCAACCCCGCCGTGCTCACCTACGACCCCGCCTACGGCTACGAAATCGGCCACATCATCCGCTCCGGCCTCGAACGCATGTACGGGCCGGACTCAACGGACAAGAACGTCATGTACTACCTCACCGTGTACAACGAACCCATCGTCCAGCCCGCCGAACCCGAAAACCTCGACATCGAAGGCGTCATCAAGGGCATCTACCTGCTCGCACCGGCAAAGATCGACGGTCCCCGCACCCAGATCCTCGCCTCCGGCGTCTCCGTGCCCTGGGCCATCGAAGCCCAGCGCGTCCTGGCCGACGACTGGAACGTCTCCGCCGACGTCTGGTCCGTCACCTCCTGGAACGAACTGCGCCGCGACGGCCTCGCCGCCGAAGAAGAAGCCTTCCTCAACCCCGGCCAACCCGCCCGCACCCCGTTCGTCACCCAGCAACTCGAAGGCGCCACCGGCCCCATCGTCGCCGTCTCCGACTACATGAAAGCCGTCCCCGACCAGATCCGGCAGTTCGTCCCCAACGAATTCGCCACCCTCGGCGCCGACGGCTTCGGCTTCTCCGACACCCGCGCAGCAGCGCGCCGCTACTTCAAGAACGACACCCACTCCATCGTGGTGAAAGTGCTGCAAATGCTGGCGGCGAGGGGCGAGGTTGAGGAGGGCGCGCCGTCGTATGCCCTGGACCGCTACAAACTCCTGGACGTCAACGCCGGCACCACCGGTGGCGCGGGCGGCGACGCCTGAGACGGGGAACCGCGCCAAATTCCGGAGGCCTTTGGGCCTATTGACGACGGTGCAGCTGCGGTCTGTACTTGCCCTGTAAGCCCGTCCCTGTTGTGTGAAGGAGCAGCGGTGGAGTCCGATGCTGCGGACGTCTTTTTGTAAACTCCTCGGAATTGACTACCCCATCATGCAGGCGGGAATGGGGCCCTTCGGGAGCGATGCAGCACTGGCTGCTGCTGTTTCCAACGCAGGCGCTTTGGGCAGCCTCGGCGGTGCACTTCGCACCGCCGAGGATCTTCGCGGCAGCATCCGGCGAATCCGGGAGCTCACCGGGCGGCCTTTCGCGGTGAACTTCACCCAGCCCTGGCTGCAGGGCCACCCCGAGTCCTTCGACATAGCTGTGGAGATGCAGGCGCCTGTGATTTCCATGGCGCTGGGCGATCCGTACGGGTTCCCGGCAAAGGTGCATGCAGCGGGTGGCCTTTTTGTACAGCAGGTCCACACTGTCCAGCAGGCCCGGCTGGCTGCGGACCGCGGCGCGGACGTGATCATTGCCCAGGGAGCTGAAGCCGGCGGGTTCGGCGGGAGTATCTCCACGTTGGTCCTGGTGCCGCAGGTGGTGGATGCGGTGAATCCCTTGCCGGTTCTGGCTGCGGGTGGAATTGCAGACGGCAGGGGCTTGGCGGCTGCCCTCATGCTGGGCGCCCAGGGAGCCAATATGGGGACGCGTTTCCTGGCGTCGACAGAAGCATCGATCAGCGAAGGCTGGAAACGCTCCCTGGTAGCCGCCGAAGCCCAGGACGCCGTCAAGGTGGAGGTCTGGGACGATATCTTCACGAAACCGGGGAGCGGTGCCTTCGATGTGGTTCCCCGCGCCCTGCGGACCCCTTTCATAGATCAGTGGCAACCCAACCGGGCTGGAGCGGTGCAGCAGTCGGCCCGGCTCCAGGAAGATATTGGAACGGGAATCCGGGAGGGGCGGATGGAGGAGTATGTACCATTCACCGGCCAGTCCGCGGGGCTGGTCAGCAGCATTCTCCCGGCCGCAGGGATCGTGCAGGAGCTCGTGGCTGGAGCCGTTGGCGCATTGCGGCGTGCCCGGGAACTTGGTGTGTAAAAGGCCACCGCCTCGGAAGCACTACAGTGCAGCTATGACGAGCATGGATGCCCGCGGAACGGAATCGGCTGGCCCCGGGGTGACGGGCATTGTGCTGGCAGCCGGAGGCGGGACACGGCTGGGTTTGGGCCCCAAGGCCCTGTTGCCGTATCGCGGTCGGCCACTGGTTGAGGCCATCGCAGGCAGGCTGCTCGACGGCGGTTGCCGGGAAGTGGTGGTGGTCCTGGGGGCTGGAGCAGCTGATGTTGAGGCTGCTGCCCGTTTGGACCAGTGCCGCGTGCTGACCAACGTGGAATGGCAGTCAGGCATGGGCAGTTCCTTCCTGCTCGGGAACCAGGCCGCGGCTCCGCAGGATCACCTGCTGGTTGCGCTGGTGGACCAGCCGGGCCTGACCTCCGAAACCGTGGAGCGGCTGCTGGACCGCCGCCGCCGCGGACGGATTACCGCTGCCGCCTACCGCCGACGCGACGGCCCCGGCGAGGGCGGGGACGCTGAACTCCAGCGCGGCCATCCCCTGCTCATCGACGTGTCCCTGCGGGAAGCGGTGTGTGCAACAGTGAAGGGCGACGCCGGCGCACGCGGCTTCCTGCGGGCGCATCCGGAACTGGTGGATGAGGTGGATTGCAGCGACCAATCAACGGGTGAGGATGTGGATACCCCGGACCAGTTGGGGCTTCTCCGTTAGCAACCGAGGGTGGTCAGGCATGGGCGTGCAGGAACTTCTCAAGGGCATCCTCCCAGGGGGACGTGCCGTGGTGAACGATGTCGATGCTGCCCGGCTGTGGTCGTTCCGGCCACCTTGGTGGTTCCCAGTCCTGGTGTTCGCTTGTGTAGTGGCGGCCGGTGGGTGAGGTCCAGCCGGGTGGTTCGTTCGTGCTGGCCGGGGTGGGTTTCCAGGCGGTGGTGTGCCGGAGCCTGTGGTGTTTCGGGCAGGGCTGTCCCAGGTTGCTGATGCCGGTGGTGCCGCCGTGGTGCCAGGCGAGAAGATGGTCGGCCTCCGTGTCCAGGGAGGTGTTGCTGCAGCCCGGGAACGGGCATTTCCCGTCCCGCATCCGCAGCCAGGCCCGCATCGCCCTGGGAACCCGGTAACTCTTCCGGCCAATCTCCAACGGCGCCCCGTCCCGCGGGTCCACCAACACCCGGTAAAACGAGCCCGCCCCGTCCGCGACCAGTCGCCGCGCCATCGACGCCGGCACCGGACCATACCCGTCCAGCATCGCCGGTTCATCGGTCAGGCCCATCAGCGCGAACACCGGAACCGTAACCAGGACCTCGGCGCGGACCGATGGCGACTGGTGGCCAGTTCCCGATGCGGCGCTGGTCCCGCTGCCGCTGGTGCCGGCGCCCGGCCCGGCAGCAGCCACGACGCCGGCAGTGGCACTGGCACTGGTGAGACTGGTGCTGCCGCCCCGGGTGTTACCGCTGCCGAGGATCGCGGCGGTGAAACTGTCCGCGCGCAGCTGGGGCATGGTCCTGTCCTCGGCCGGCCCCTGCAAACCTCGTGCGGCAGCGGTGAGCCGGTTCCACCCAGCCATGGCCTGGTCCGCGGGCAGGTACGCGCCCAGCCACGCCATCCCGTCCCGGTCCGGCCGGAACTCCACCCGCCGCTCCGCCACACCCCTGGCGTGCCGCTTCTCCATCGATTCGGCGTGGTGGCGTTCCCGCCAGGTCCGGGCCTTGACCCGGAACCGGTGCGCCGGCAGTTCCCCAACCGGGCACCCCCTGGCCGGGGGAAGGGCGTCCGGGTCCGGCGTATCGGGTGGCAGGAAATGCGCCTCCAACGCCGCCGCCCCCGCCGCATCAAGGGACGCCGTCTCGTCTGCCAGCACTATCGCGTGCTGCCACGACAGGGTCCCTGACTGCAGCGCCTCCAAAGTCCGCGGCAATGAAACAGTCAGGGCGTGGGAGGTGGCCAGGAACGACGCCGCCGCCCGCGGACCCAGGGCCAGCACGCACCCGATCTCCGCCGCGACCGCCATTTCCTGCGCCACCATTGGCACGTCCGGCCCCGCCACAGCATGCGCAGCCTCCGCGTACCCCACCGCAGCCTTCGCCTTCAACCCCGCAACCCGCGCCTCGACCTCCCGGGCCCCGGCGAGGATGTCCAGGCACCCATCCGCCAAACCGGCCAGCGGATCAGAAACCGCATCAGCATCCGAGAACGCCTCCAGACCCGCCCCGTCCACCTCAGCCTGAAGCACAGCAAGGGCAGCGCGAATCTCCTCGAACGCCCTCACCACCGCCGCCTTCCCCATAAACCCATCATGACAAGGGGGTCCGACATTCTGGCCGTGAAGAGTCAGGTCAATCCTGCGGCCTTCCCTCAAGCAACTCCTCGAGTCCCCGCTTGAAGCCGGACCGGCCGCCATGGGCAGGATGCCGGATCTTAGGGGCAGCCAGGCCGCTGCGCTGCAGGCTGTGCTGGGCAACATTTCCCACTGCCACGATGGAGCTGATCCCGAAGATCTCCGCGAGCTCCTGCCAGAAGGATGTTCCGAGCTTGGTTTCCGAGGGTTTTGGTGTGCGGTTGGACAAGGGCTTGCCGGGCTGGTGGGGGTGCCAGGGGAAAGCACTCCAGAGCAGCGGTACGAAGTCCACTTCTTCGAGGACTTGCCACAGCACCGTTGCAGTAGGTTCGGCGGCTATTCCCGCGGCGTCCGGCGGCAGCACATAGCCTTTGCCGGGGCCGAAGAGTCCAAACCTGTTGACGGGACCTTCGATGATGGTCCTGTTGGTGAAGGGCACGCCCGTGATCCGCATGCCCCTAAAGCCCGGGGCCTCACCCACCAGCAGTACCCTGGGCCGCCGGTCCAGCATTTCCTGCAGGTAGATCTCAAGGTTGCGCCGGCGCAGCTCATTCGCCGGGACGGAACGGTTGAAGAAGTTGTTGCAGACCGGCCCGGCCTCGACGGCGGCCAGCCGCTCAACGAAGGCTTGAATTGGGATCGCCGCAACGCGTTCCGCTGCCGGTGCGTCCGCGCGGGACAGCCGGGCTTTCCGAAGGTTTTCGCGCACGATCCAGCGGACATCCTTGTCCTGGCTGGCTGCCCACCGCTCCAGCCGCGCGAAGCCCAGGGCAGGGGAAGCGGCCGCGGCAACGCTCCAGCAATAGCCGAGCCCCTGGCGCAGCACGCGGAATTGATCCAGCTTCCGCGATTCCGGGCCGGTTCCTTCGACCGACGCCGTGATCCGGTCGAGGGTTTCCACTGCCTTGGCTGCATCTTCCGGTACGCGGAGCAGCCGTGGTTCGCAGACCCCGGCTGCAAGGGCACGTTGGACCAGGGGCTTCCCGTCCACCCATTCCCTGGCCAACGCCCACAGTGCCCGCATGTCCGCGTCTCCCAGCCGCTGCAGGGCCATGGCAACACCTTCACGAACCCGCCAGCGCCCGTCCTCCGCCAAGACCCTTAGTGTTTCCGCGGCGCGCTGGTCACCCGCGGCAAGCAGGCGGCCGAGGCCGACAGCAGCGCACGTGGCAAGGTACTCGTCCGGACTGTCAACGAGCCGTCGGATGAGGCCGGGATCCGCCACGTCGGCGAACGCCGCAACCAGTTCAAGGTTGCCGCGCGGCCCCGGCAATCCTGACTCGGCGCGGAGGTACGCCTCCCATTGCGCCGACGGCAGCGCTTCCAGGACCGCCCGGTAGTCCGACGTCTTGGTCATCGTTCAACTCCCTGCCGCCCACAGGTGCTGCCTTACCAGCGGGGGTGGATGGCCTCACGGAAGTAGTGGTCGTAGATCCAGCGGACGCCGGCGTCGAACTCTTCGCTGATGCTGACCGTGGCCGCAGCGGCGTTCGCCCCGGCCTGATCCACGTTGCGCGCGCCGGGGATCACCGACGTGACGCCGTCCTGCGCGGCAATCCACGCAATGGCCGCCTGCGCGGTGGTGGCGCCCTCCGGCACCAGCTGTTCGAACTCCGCCACGGCTTTCAGGCCCAGTTCGTAGTCCACGCCGGAGAAAGTCTCGCCAACGTCGAACGCCTCGCCCTTGCGGTTGTAGTTCCGGTGGTCGTTCTCCGCGAAGGTGGTCTCTTTCGAGTACTTCCCGGACAGCAGGCCGGACGCCAGCGGCACGCGGGCGATGATGCCCACCCCGGCCGCTTTGGCGGCCGGAAGCACCTCGTCCAGCGGCTTGAGCCGGAAGGCGTTCAGGATGATCTGCACCGAGGCAGTTCCCTCGTGGCGGATGGCTTCGAGGGCCTCGTCCGTCCGCTCCACGCTGACGCCGTAGTTACGGATGGCGCCTTCGGCCACAAGGGTGTCCAGGGCGTCGTAGACCTCGTTGTTGCTGTAGACCGGGGTGGGCGGGCAATGCAGCTGGACCAGGTCCAGGGTGTCCATGCCCAGGTTTTTCCTTGAGCGGTCCACCCATTGGCGGAAATTGGCCAGCGTGTAGTTTTCCGGCCGCTGTTCCATCCGGCGGCCCATCTTGGTGGCCACCGTGACGCCGAGGCCCGGGTTGTCCGCCAGGAACTTCCCGATAGCCTGCTCACTCTTGCCGTCGCCATACACGTCTGCGGTGTCGAAGAGGGTGACCCCGGCCTCCACGGAGGCGGCGAGGATGGCCTGCGCCTGTGCCGGGTCCACGTTGCCCCAGTCCGCGCCGAGCTGCCAGGTGCCGAGCCCCACGATGGAGACGTTCCGTCCGGTCTTGCCTAAAATCCGCTGTTCCATCCCCTGACTATATGCAACGATGCAACCCGCAGTCAGGTTGCCCCGCTGCGAACACCTTTTGGGCCTTCCGCACGCACGGTGCGGGCAGGGCCCCGGCGTTATGACCGGGCGTGCTCGAGCTTGGGCACCAGCCCCGCCTCCTTCAGCCCCAGGTAGATGCGGTCCCGGGAAATTGGCAGCGACGCGAAGCGCACGCCCGTGGCGTTGCGGATGGCGTTGGCCAGCGCCGGCGCCACCGGGTTGAAGGGGCTTTCGCTCATCGACTTGGCCCCCAGCGGCCCCATCTTGTCGTTGGTGTCCGCGAAGTACACCTCGCTGCGCGGCACGTCCGCAAAAGTAGGGATGTGGTACTGCCGCAGGATGTCCGTGGTGACCTTTCCGGCGTCGTCCACCACCACCTCCTCGTAGAGCGTGGCGCCAAGGGCCTGGGCGATCCCACCTTCGATCTGGCCGCGGCACTGCCGCGGGTTGACCACCACGCCGGCGTCGGCCGCCTGCACGCTTTGCAGGATCTTCAGCTCGCCGGTGCCGCGGTTCACCGCCACCCGGAAGCCGTGCACATTGAATGCGACGGAGCGCGGAGTCCCGCCCCAGCGCCCCTCGGCGGCGAGTTCGACGCCGGCACTCTCCGCGGCCTGGGCCAGTTCAGACAGTGCCACGGGAGTCCCGTCGACCACCAGGACGTCGCCCTCAAGGACGCAGGCGGAGGCCTGGGTCTGCCGGATGCCGGCGGCGAATGCACGGATCCGGACGGCCAGTTCCTCTGCTGCGGCGAGGGTGGCTTTGCCGGCCACTACGGTGCCGGCCGAGCCGAAGGCACCGGTATCGTGCTCTACCAGGTCCGTGTCCGATTGCCGCACCGCCACCCTGGACGCTTCCGTGGAGAGGGCGGTAGCGGCAAGCTGGGCGTGCACCGTGGTGGTGCCGTTCCCGAACTCGGCGGTCCCGACGTCGGCCTGGTACGTTCCGTCCGGCAGGAGCCGGAGCCTTGAATGGGCAAAGTGGCCGCGCGGCGGCACGGTGTCGATCATGGACAGGGCCGTGCCTTCGCCCACCATCCAGTCAGGCCCCAGGTCCTCAAGGCCGGCCTGCCGGTAGCGTTCGCGGCCGCGGTCCAGCGCGTCCCTGACCAGGTCCAGGCATTGGTCCAGCCCGTAGCTGCCGTAATGGACGTCCTCTTCCGGGTCCGGCTGGGTGGACAGCATGTGGTCCCCTTCCCGGACCATGTTCCGGCGGCGGAACTCGAACGGGTCCATGCCGATCCCGGCGGCGAGCTCATCCATGGCGGACTCGACGGCGAAGATCATCTGGCTCAGCCCGTACCCGCGGAAAGCTCCGGACGGCACGGTGTTGGTGTACACAGAATGCGCGTCCACCTTCTTGTTCGCGCAGTTGTAGACCGCCAGCGATTCGCCGCAGCCGTGGAACATGACGCCGGGGCCGTGGTTTCCGTAGGCGCCGGTGTTGGTCACCACGTCCAGCTCCAGGGCCGTCAGCTTCCCGTCCTTGCTCGCTCCGGCCTTCAGCTTGATGGTGAAGGGGTGCCGGGTGGTGGTGGCGGTGAACTGTTCGGTGCGGGTCAGTTCCAGCTGGACGGGCCGCCCGAGCTTGAGGGCCGCGAGCGCCACGAGGTCCTCGGTGAGCACTTCCTGCTTGCCGCCGAACCCGCCGCCCACGCGGCCGGCCACCACATGCACTCTGTCCTCTTCCAGGCCGAAGATCCGGCACAGGGTGCGGCGGACCAGGAAGGGGACCTGGCTGGAGGTGCGCACCTGCAGCCGTCCTTCCGCGTCCACCGAGGCGATGGCTGCATGGGTTTCCAGTGCCACGTGCTGGACCCGCTGGGTTTGGTAGGTCTTTTCGTGGATGAAGTCGGCGGCAGCGAAACCGTCGGCCACGCTGCCCAGCTCCGAGTGGAGCTCCGCCACCACGTTCCGCTCAGGCCGGGCGATCCGGGAGCCTGCAGCATCCTTGCCACCGTGGACCAGCGGGGCGCCGGGCAGCAGTGCATCCTGCGGTGAGAGGACCGCCGGGAGTTCCTCATAGTCCACCCGGAGGGCACGGACGCCGGCTTCCGCGGCGCCCACCGATTCAGCCACGACGGCGGCCACCCGCTGCCCAATGAACCGGACCACGTCATCGAGCACCCGGGTGTCATCGGGGTCGTCCGTGAACAGCTCGTGTTGTGCGGTGGAGAACAGCTGTTCCGGGGCGTCTTCGGAGGTGAAGACGGCTACCACGCCGGGAACCCTCAGCGCCGCAGCCTTGTCGATGGACACCACCCGCGCGTGGGCATGGGGCGAACGGAGGATCTTCAGGTGCAGCAGCCCCTGCAGCTGCTCCGGCGGCACGTCCAGGGTGTACCGGGCAGCGCCCGTGACCACCGCGCGGCTGGCCGGCGCCGGGACGTCATCGCCCAGCCGGCCCGGCTCCGGATCCGGCTGCCCGTCCCCTGCGATGCCGGAGCCCGGCCCCTGGGGATCCGGGCGCCCGGCGTCCCCGCAGACGGCATCCGCGATGGCACGGTAGCCGGTGCACCGGCAGAGGTTGCCTTTGAGGTTCCGGGGCAGGTTCTCCTTCTGTTCATCTGTGAAGGTGGCGGCCGTCATCACCATGCCGGCCGTGCAGAAGCCGCACTGGAAGCCCTGGCGCTCCAGGAACTGCTGCTGCACCGGGTGGAGCTGCCCGTCGGGGCCGCCGGCACCCGCGAGCCCCTCGATAGTGGTGACGGCATGGCCCTCCGCCCGGACAGCCGGGTAGATGCAGCTGTGGACCGGGGTGCCGTCCACGTGCACCGTGCAGGCACCGCAGTCGCCGCCGTCACAGCCTTTCTTTACCCCAAGGTTTCCCTGCTCCCGCAGGAACGTGCGCAGGCACTGCCCGGGACGGGGTGCCGCGTCCGCGGAAATTCCGTTAATCTCGATGGCCATGCTCAGGCCCCTTTCGAAAGAGTTGTGGGCCCGGGCCCCGGCATCCCGCCGGTCCGGGGCGGCCAGAAGTCCCCGGACACAGCCAGTCCCGGCGTTCCCTGCGGCGCTGCCAGCTCGCCGCGGATTTCCTCGGCCAGCCGGTACGTCATGTCGCGGCGCCAGGCGGGCAGCCCGTGGATGTCGTCGTGGTAGAGCTCCGCCGGAATATGGTCATCGAGTCCGGCCGCCAGCCGGTCCGCGTCCGGCAGCGCGTCGAAGCGCAGCTGCACGGGCCGCTTGGTGGCGGCGGTGACGGTCAGCACCAGGGAGGTGCCGCCGTCGAGCCTTCCAATGAGCAGCACGCCGGACCGGCCCAGGTTGCTCAGGGACAGGCGGCGGAACGCCACGCGGGCGGAAAGGGCCGACGCCGGGAGGTGGACGCTGCGGAGCAGCTCACCGGGTGCCAGGGCGTTTTTCGCGTCGCCGGTGATGAAGTCCGCCACCGGAAGGGTGCGGCTGCCGCCATCCGGTGCGATGAGGGTGGCTGTGCCGTCCAGTCCGGCGCAAAGCGAAATGACGGGCCCGGCGGGCAGCGAGGTGCAGAGGTTGCCGCCCACGGTGGACATGTTCCACACCTTGAAGGAAGCCACGAAGGAGTCACAGCATGCCCGGACCAGGTCCAGCGCCCGCCAGCCGCGGTCCGACACATCCGGAAGCCCGGGAAGGCTGTACAGCCCGGCGATGGTGCAGGTGGCGGCAAGCTCGATCCCGTCGTCGGTGACGGTGATGGGCGTCCAGCCTGCGGCGCCGAGGTCCAGGAGCCGTTTGAGCGGCTGGGGCCCGAAGGCGTAGCTGCCGTAGGAGAAAAGGACCGTCCCGCCGGCAAGCCAGGCGTCGCCGTCGCGCCATTCCGCGGGGTCGGTGGTGCGGACCACCGCTTCAATGGTGTTCATGTCCATGCAATCTCCTGCTTGTCAGAGTCTGTAGGCGCCGGCGTGGGCGCGGGGTGGGGGTGGATGGTGCCGGAGGTTTCGCGCAGCGGCAGGCAGCTGGCGGCGCGGTTGCGGGCAGCGATGATTTCCGCGGTGATGGACACCGCCACTTCGGCGGGGGTGGCGGCACCAAGGTCCAGCCCGATGGGTGAGTGCAGCTGGGCGATCCGCTCCGGCGGGACACCCGCGCTGAGGAGTTCGCCCACCCGCTGGAGGTGGCTCCGGCGGGAGCCCATGGCGCCAACGTAGGCGAGGTCCAGGGCCAGCGCGGCTTCCAGCAACGGGATGTCGAACTTCGGATCATGGGTCAGGACGGCGGCCACGGTGCGGTGGTCCGTCCTGCCCGCAGCCGCTTCCGCCGCCAGGTACCGGTGCGGCCACTCGGCCACCACCTGGTCGGCGGCGGCAAAACGGGGCTGCCTGGCGAAGGCGGGCCGGGCATCAACCAGGGTCACGTGGTAGCCCAGCAGCTTCGCAGCCGGTACCAGCGCCGCGCCGAAGTCGTTGGCGCCGAACACCAGCATCCGCGGCGGGGCCAGCCGCGACTCCACGAGGACGGCGGACCCGTCCATAGGCTGCGCTGTCCGGTCTGGCAGACAGTCCCCTGCCCCGGGAATACTGACCAGTCCGGTGCCACCGAGGCGCAGGATGGCCTCCACCTGCAGTGCCGCCTCCCCCTGGAGGAAGGACAGCTCCGGGGATGCGGCCACGCCGGCCGTGGCGGGATGGTGCAGTACGACGGCGGCGCCTCCCGGGCTGCCCAGCAGCCGTACCAGGGCCATGGGTTGGTCCGGGCCGGGTTCGGCGAGTTGCAGCAGGGCGGTGCGCAGCGGATGGGCGGGTTCGGCCGGAACCGCGGCAGGCACCGGCTGGATGTGGATGTCCAGCCGTCCCCCGCAGGTGAGCCCGGCGGCGAAGGCGTCGGCGGCACTGAACCCGTAGGACTCAAGGCGCGGGCCGCCGTCGTCCATTGCCTCCTGGGCGAGCACCACCACGGCGCCTTCCACGCAGCCGCCGGAGAGGCTGCCCAGCACCTCGCCGGATTCGGTGACCAGCATGGATGTTCCCACCGGCCGGGGCACGGAACCGGACGCCGCCACGATGGTGGCAACGGCGAACTGCCCGTCTGCAAGCCGGTGCAGCCACGGGCCCAGCGAAGGGATCAGGTCAAGCATGGCGGCACTCCTTCTTCCGCGCGGCGGTGGTGTCCATTGTCGGTCCTGGCAGGGGCCGGGCCAAGGGTTGGCCCGGCCCCCGGTGTGGCTGGCGCAAGCTCAGCCTCCGAGCAGGTGGTTGATCGGACCGCGGGCGAAGTACACCAGGAACCCGATGCTCACCACCCACATCAGCGGATGGATTTTCTTCGCCTTGCCTGACGCAGCCCCGATGACGGCCCAGCTCACGAAGCCAACACCGATGCCGTTGGCGATCGAGTAGGTCAGCGGCATGGTGACGATGGTCAGGAATGCCGGCAGGGCCACGGTGAACTTGGTGAACTTGATCTCCCGGATCTGGGCCATCATCATGGCGCCCACCACCACCAGGGCGGCGGCCGCGACTTCGAGCGGCACCACGCTGGTGAGCGGGGTGAGGAACATTGAGCCGAGGAACAGCAGGCCGGTGACCACTGATGCCAGGCCCGTCCGGGCGCCTTCGCCGATCCCTGCCGCGGAGTCGATGTACACCGTGTTGGAGGAACCTGAGGTTGCTCCGCCCGCCACGGCGCCGAAGCCTTCGACGATGAAGGCGGCTTTCAGCCGCGGGAACGTGCCGTCCTTGTGTGCGACGCCTGCGCTCTTGGCCAGGCCGGTCATGGTCCCCATGGCGTCGAAGAAGTTGGTGAACACCAGCGTGAACACCAGCATGGTGGCCGCAAGTCCGCCGATCCGGCTGAACGAACCAAAGAGGTCGAAGTGCCCCACCAGCCCCAGGTCGGGTGCGGAGACCAGCTGGCCGGACAGGACAGGGGTGTTCAGGTGCCAGCCGCCGGGGTTGGTGGTGCCGGCAGGACCCAGTTTCATGATGGCTTCCACGACAGCGGCCAGCACGGTGGTGCCGACGATGCCGATGAGCAGGCCGCCCTGCACCTTGCGCGCCACGAGGATCCCCATGGCCAGGAGGCCGACGACGAACACCAGCGTTGGCACCGAGGTGATGGAGCCGCCGTCGCCCAGTTGGACCGGCGGACCGCCCGCCGTGGGCCGGACGAAGCCGGAGTCGACGAATCCGATGAAGGCGATGAACAGGCCGATGCCCACGGTGATGGCGGCCTTGAGTTCCTTGGGAACGGCCCTGAAGATCGCGGTCCGGGCGCCGGTGACGCCGAAGAGGACGATCAGGATGCCGTTGATGACCACCAGCCCCATGGCCTCGGGCCAGGTGACCTCGTGGATCACCGAGACGGCCAGGAAGGAGTTGATGCCCAGTCCGGCGGCGAGCCCGAACGGCAGGTTGGCGATGAGGCCGAAGAGGATGGTCATGACGCCGGCGGTGAGGCCGGTGACGGCACCCACCTGGGACGCGGAGAGCCAGCCGCCAGCCACATCGGTGGGTGCGTTGTCCGCGCTGAACCCGCCCAGGATGAGGGGGTTCAGGATGACGATGTACGCCATGGTGAAGAAGGTGACCAGGCCGCCCCGGAATTCCCGGGCAACGGTTGAGCCACGGCGGGTGATCTGGAAGAAGCGGTCCAGGAAGGATCCCGACGCCGGCGGGCCGGGTACGGATGGGGTACGCGGCGACCGCCGCGAGGTGCTGGTGGTTGGAGCCGGATGCTCCTCGTGGGAATGGTCCAGGATGGTCATCTCAGCCGCCCGGCCTAGTAGTCGATCCTGGATTCGAGCGTGTTCCAGGTATTGAACGGTTCCAGCGGTGCGGGTGCCTGGGGATCGCCCAGTTCCAGCTTGGATACCGGCATCAGGGAGTCCCTGTCCTGGTTTTCGAAGTATTCGTAAAAGACGGCGTCGTCGAAGCCCACAGAGGCGGCATCGTGCCGGTCGGCGGCGTAGACCACCCGGTCAACCCGGGCCCAGAGGGCGGAGGCGAGGCACATGGGGCATGGCTCGCAGCTGGTGTAGAGGACCGCACCGCTGAGGTCGAAGGTGCCGAGTTCGCGGCAGGCGGTGCGGATGGCGGTGACTTCGGCATGGGCCGTGGGATCGTTGTCCGCGGTGACGCGGTTGACGCCGTCGAACGTTTTGCCGTCCGCGGTAACGATCATGGCGCCGAAAGGGCCGCCGCTGTTCAGGACGTTGGCTGTTGCCAGCCGGATGGATCTGGCCAGGAACTGCTCGGCCGTGACGGTGGTACTCATGATGCGACTTCCTTTTGCCGGGAAGCCTGATGCCGTGCAAGGACCAGTAGAACCAGGTGCGACGGTTACCAGGCTTCAGCATGTGCTGCGAAGGTTAAGTTGCGCCTGGTAGATAGCTTCCCGGGTTCGGGTGCCCGCCTTTGGCAGAATCGAGATTAGCACCGGTTTGTGGCCCGCGCCATAGTTTTCTGGAAATTTAATTTCGCTATGTGAAATCCATGTTTCAGTCTGCTAACCCCCGCCAGTCACATCCCGCCGGTATTGACGCCCTGCGCCCGGGCTGGCTAGTCTCATCGGATCCGCGGCCCGCCGCGGCCACCTGGATCAGCAGACAGGGCCTCACTGAGCTGGAACAATTGCCACCGCGCTCAGGACAGGAAAACCCATGCACCAGCCCGCACCATCACCCGCACCCCGGCTCTGGATCCGGAATCCGCAGGCCGCGTTCACCGCCAACAACCTTGACGCCTCCGGCGGGATTGTCATCAGCGGCGGCGTCATCACCGAGGTCCTGGCCGCCGGACAGATACCGTCCGAACCCTGTGCCGAGACGTTCGACGCCGGCAGCCACGTGCTGCTGCCGGGACTGATCAACACGCACCACCACTTCTACCAAACCCTCACCCGCGCCTGGGGTCCGGTGGCCAACGCCCCGCTGTTCCCCTGGCTGCAGAACCTCTATCCGGTCTGGGCCCGGCTCACACCCAAGGATGTGGAGCTCGCCGCCACCGCCGCCCTCGCGGAGCTGCTGCTCAGCGGCTGCACCACCGCCGCCGACCACCACTACCTCTTTCCCGCCGGCTTGGAAGACGCCATCGACATCGAGGTGGCGGCCGTGCGCCGGCTGGGCATGCGGGCAACACTCACCCGCGGCTCCATGACGCTGGGAACGGACGACGGCGGCCTGCCGCCGCAGTCAACGGTCCAGGCACCGGAGGTGGTTCTGGCGGACAGCGAACGGCTGATCGGCGCGTACCACGAGCGTGGGGAGGACGCCGTCATCCAGATCGCCCTGGCGCCGTGCTCGCCGTTCTCCGTCACGAAGGAAATCATGGCCGAGAGTGCCGCACTCGCCGAACGGCTGGACGTCCGGCTGCACACCCACCTGGCCGAAACCCTTGACGAGGAAGACTTCTGCCGGGAGATGTTTGGGCTGCGGACGGTGGACTACCTGGAGAGCGTGGGCTGGCTGACGGACCGCACTTGGCTGGGGCACGGGATCCACTTCAGCGACGCCGAAATCGGCCGCCTCGGTTCGGCGGGGACCGCGGTCGCCCACTGCCCCACGTCCAACATGCGGCTCGCCTCGGGCACTGCCCGGGTCCTGGAACTCGAGGACGCGGGCGTTCCGGTGGGGCTGGGAGTAGACGGTTCGGCGTCGAACGATGCTTCCAACATGATCCTGGAGGCCCGGCAGGCGCTGTACCTCCAGCGCCTCCGCTACGGCGCTGATGTCCCCGTGGAGCGGGCACTCGGCTGGGCCACCCGTGGTTCGGCCGCAGTGCTGGGACAGCCCGGGCTTGGCCAGCTGGCGCCAGGGATGCAGGCCGACCTTGCCCTGTTCAAGCTCGATGACCTGCGCTTCTCCGGCAGCCACGACCCCGTCGCCGCCCTGTTGTTGTGCGCCGCCGACCGCGCCGACCGCGTGATGGTGGGCGGCCAGTGGCGCGTCGTGGATGGGCAAATCCCCGGCCTGGACATCGCCGGGCTCATCGCGGAGCACTCAGCGGCGGCCAAGCGCCTGGTAAACGGGGGCCGGTGATCGGCTGACACGGGTCCGGGCCACTGCTACCGTGGCGGCATGACTCCGTCAAAGACGCCGGCCGAGGTCCTGGATATCGAAGGTGTTGAGGTCCGGATCTCGAGCCCGGACAAGGTGGTGTTCCCGGACCCCGGGCTGACCAAGCTGGACCTGGTGCGGTACTACCTGGCCGTGGCGGACGGGGCGCTGCGCGGCGCGGGTGGCCGGCCGATGGTGCTCAAACGGTTTCCCAAGGGCATCGACGCCGAGCCGTTCTTCCAGAAGCGCGTGCCGGAGAACCACCCGCCCTTCGTCGGCACCACCACGCTGCATTACGCGTCCGGAACGTCGGCCGAGGAAGCTGTCATCCGGGATGCGGCGGGCCTAGCCTGGGTCATCAACCTTGGCTGCCTGGACCTGAATCCGCATCCGGTGCGGGCCGAAGACCTGGAGCACCCGGACGAACTGCGGGTGGACCTCGATCCGATGCCCGGCGTGGATTGGTCGCAGATCGTGGACGTCGCCTACGTGGCACGGGAGGTCCTGGCCGACGCGGGGCTGGTGGGCTGGCCGAAGACGAGCGGATCACGGGGACTGCATATCCTGGTGCGCATCGCCCCGCAGTGGTCGTACCGTGATGTCCGGCTCGCCGCCGAGACCCTTGCGAGGGAGGTGGAAAACCGTGCGCCCGGCCTCGCCTCGGCACGGTGGTGGAAGGAGGAGCGCGGCGAGAGCGTTTTCGTGGACTTCAACCAGAACGCGAAGGACCGCACCGTGGCCTCCGCCTACTCGGTCAGGCCGCTGCCGGACGCCCGGGTGTCCGCGCCGCTCACGTGGGAAGAGGTCCGCACCGCCCGGCCGGCGCAGTTCACGGTGCAGACGGTACCGCAGCGCTTCGCGGACATCGGCGATCCGCATGCCGGAATCGATGACGCGGTGGGCGCACTTGACGGGCTCCTCGCCCTGGCCGAAAAGCTAGGCCCAGCAGAGAAGGCGCCCCGCAGCGGCAACGGAACCGGCCGCCGGCAGTCGCTCATGCCGCTTATCGAGGTTGCCCGGACCAAGACCAAGCCCGAGGCGCTGGCAGCCCTTGACCAGTGGAAGGCCCGGCATCCCGCAGCGGTTGGCGCGCTCCAGCCGGCCGACGTCCTTGTGGACGGGATGCGCGGGTCCAGCTCGCTCTGGTACCGGGTCCGCGTCAACCTCCAGCACGTCCCCGAGGACGAACGCCCTCCGCAGGAAGACCTCATCGCGGACTACGACCCCTGGGCAGGCAAGCAGTGGCCGGGACGCCCCGGCTCCTGAGCCTTGCCGCTACTGCCATCAGCGCCGGCCAAATACCGGCAGCGCGTGGACCCAGCGCGAGAACAGCCCGCGTTCGTGGTGCCGTTCTTCCGGCACAAACAGGTCCGGGTCGATCCCGCCGCCGATCGGGAGGTAGAACTCCTGCGCGCCGGCTCCGGCGGCCGGGGCGGCCGGCATGGGAGGGGTGTCCTGCTGGTACATCGAAACCTCCTAATTTCGTAATGCGGAAAGCAAATTCTACTTTGTGAAAGTTTAGGATCAACGCGCCGGGCCGTCAACAGTCGCTCGGGAACCCCCGCCCGGGCAGTCCGGTCACAAACTGAATTTTGGGGTTGTGATGTACACCACCGGCCGGCGGGGGTACGCTGGTAGGCAACTCGTGGCGCACGTCACGTAACCTGGGAGCAGCAGGCAGGGTCGTAATGAGCTGGCATCAATGGATGCCGGCTCTTTTTTGTTGGGTCGGCTCCACCGGAAACGCGCTTGAAACGCGCGCTTAATTTCAGTGATGGAACCTTGGTTCCACTTACCGGAGATTGGGAAAAGACCATGAGCAGCAAGATCATTCTCGGCGAAAACCAATACGGCAAGGCCGAAGTCCGCGTCGTCAAAATCACCAGGGACACCAACCGCCACGAGATCGAAGACCTGAACGTCACCTCGCAGTTGCGGGGCGACTTCGCCGCGGCCCACCTTGAAGGCGACAACGCCCACGTGGTGGCCACGGACACCCAGAAGAACACCATCTACGCCTTCGCCCGGGACGGCATCGGTTCGCCCGAGGCCTTCCTGCTGCGGCTCGGCGAGCACTTCACCTCCAGCTTCGACTGGGTCACCGGCGGCCGCTGGGAAGCCGAATCGTACGCCTGGAACCGCATCCAGGCGCACGGAAGCGAACACGACCACTCATTCGTCCGCAACGGCCAGGAAGTGCGAACCGCGGTCCTGGTCCGCGACGGCGCCGCCACCCACCTGATCTCCGGACTGAAGGACCTGACCGTCCTCAAGTCCACAGAGTCCGGCTTCGTGGGCTACCCCCGCGACCGCTACACGACCCTTCCGGAGACCACCGACCGCATCCTCGCCACGGACGTATCGGCCCGCTGGCGCTTCAAGGCAGGCACGGACTTCAGCAGCCTGGACTTCAACAAGAGCTACGACGACGTCAAGGGCCTCTTGCTCGAAGGCTTTACGGAGAAGTACTCCCACGCACTGCAGCAGACCCTGTTCGACATGGGCGCAAAGGTGCTGGAGGCGCACAGCGAAATCGACGAGATCAAGTTCTCCATGCCCAACAAGCACCACTTCCTGGTGGACCTCTCCCCGTTCGGCCTGGACAACCCCAACGAGGTCTTCTTCGCCGCCGACCGGCCGTACGGCCTGATCGAGGCCACCGTCCAGCGTGATGACGCAACTGCCGCACCC
Organism: Arthrobacter sp. SDR-2R; assembly: GCF_057747955.1. Taxonomy (NCBI): domain Bacteria; kingdom Bacillati; phylum Actinomycetota; class Actinomycetes; order Micrococcales; family Micrococcaceae; genus Arthrobacter; species Arthrobacter sp. SDR-2R. Next base: position 1,190,868 of record NZ_CM173231.1, on the reverse strand, counting down.
GCGGCGTGGTCGGGCATCGCCGGCTTCTGCTAAGACGCCACGCCCATGGCTTCGACAGGCTCAACCATCAGTGGTCGAGCCTGTCGAAGCCAAACCCGGCACCACTCCCGCATCTTCACAGCACCTGTTAGCCAGACACCAGTTAGCCAGACGATGACGTCTGCCATGAACCAAGAAAGTCTGCCATGAACACCAAGAAGAAACTGGTCCCCGCAGCCGCCGGCAAAGGCGCACGGACGGCCCGCCCCGAGGACCAGCGGCTCCCGATCGGAAGCATGTTTGCCTACGGCTTCCAGCACGTCCTCACCATGTACGGGGGCATCATCGCCCCTCCCCTGATCATCGGCGCGGCCGCCGGGATGAACTCGCAGGACATCGGCCTGCTCATCGCAGCCTGCCTGTTTGTCGGCGGCCTGGCCACCATCCTGCAGACCGTCGGCATCCCGTTCTTCGGCTCGCAGCTGCCGCTGGTGCAGGGCGTCTCCTTTGCCGGCGTCTCCACCATGGTGGCCATCGTCCACGGCGGAGGCGGCATCCAGGCCGTCTTCGGTTCGGTCATCGCAGCCTCCCTGATCGGGCTGCTGATCACGCCACTGTTCTCCAAGATCATCCGTTTCTTCCCGCCGGTGGTCACCGGCACGGTGATCACCACAATCGGCCTAACGCTGATGCCGGTGGCCGCTAACTGGGCCATGGGCGGCAACAACAAGGCCCCCAACTACGGCAGCGTGGCGAATATCGGACTCGCTGCAGCGACCATGGGCATCGTCCTGCTCCTCAGCAAGGTGGGCAGTGCAGCCATCTCCCGGCTGTCCATCCTGCTGGCCATGGTCCTGGGCACGGTGATCGCCATCGTCTTCGGCCTGGCCGATTTCTCCAAGGTGGGCCAGGGCGAGATTGTCGCCTTCCCCACCCCCTTCGCCTTTGGGCCGCCAACCTTTGAAGTCGCCGCCATCATCTCCATGCTGATCGTCATCCTGGTTACCCTCACCGAAACCTCGGCGGACATCATCGCCGTGGGCGAGATCGTAGGCACCAAGGTTGACTCCAAGCGGATCGGCAATGGCCTTCGTGCCGACATGCTGTCCAGCGCTGTCTCCCCGCTCTTCAACTCCTTCACCCAGAGCGCGTTCGCGCAGAATGTGGGCCTGGTGGCCATCACGGGCGTCAAGAGCCGGTTCGTGGTCAGCGCCGGCGGCGTGATCCTGGTGGTCCTGGGCCTGCTGCCCGTCCTGGGCCGCGTGGTGGCAGCAGTACCCACCCCCGTCCTGGGCGGCGCCGGGATCGTGCTCTTCGGCACGGTTGCCGCCAGCGGCATCCGGACGCTGTCCAAGGTGGACTACAAGAACAACATGAACCTGATCGTGGTGGCCGCCTCCATCGGCTTCGGGATGATCCCGATCGCAGCCCCCACCTTCTACGACCAGTTCCCGTCCTGGTTCGGCACCATCTTCCACTCCGGCATCAGCTCGGCCGCGGTCATGGCCATCCTGCTGAACCTGCTGTTCAACCACCTCCGGGCCGGAAACTCGGACAACCAGTCCGTGTTCGTGGCCGGCACCGAGCGCCTGGTGCGCGCCGAGGACCTCCGCTGCCTGGCCGAGGGCGACCGGTTTGAAAACGGCAAGCTCATCGACTGCGACGGCAAGGAAGTCCCCATCCAGTCATCTGAGAAGGCGTCGGAGCATTAATTTTCCCTGCAACAGACGACGGCGGCCCCTCCCGAACGGGAGGGGCCGCTTAGTGTGTGGTTTTGGAAGTCGGCGCCGCGCGGGTGCCTCAGGTGCGGTTGAGTTCGCGGGAGATGGCCTCGGCGGCTTCACGGAGGATGGGAACGGCTTTGTCGGCGAAGTCCTCATCCACCCGGGATACCGGGCCGGAGACGGAGATGGCGCTGGGCGTGGGGGCATTTGGTACCGCCATGGCGAAGCAGCGGACACCAAGTTCCTGCTCCTCCTCGTCAATGGAGTAGCCACGCTCGCGGATGAGCTTGAGGTCGGCCAGCAATTCATCCACATCGCCGATGCTCTTGGGCGTCGGGGTGGGCATGCCGGCGCGGGCCACGATACCCCGCACGGTGTCGTCGTCGAGCTGGGCCAGGATGGCCTTGCCGACGCCGGTGGCATGGGTATGGGCGCGGCGGCCCACCTCCGTGAACATGCGCATGGAGTGCAGCGACGGCACCTGGGCCACATAGATCACCATGTCCGAATCCAGCACCGCCATGTTGGAGGTCTCTCCCAGCCGGTCCACCAGGATCTTCAACTGGGGCTGGGCCAAGGCGCCCAACTGCTTGTTGGCACCTTCGCCAAGGCGGATGAGCCGGGGGCCCAGCGCGTAGCGCCGGTTGGGCAGCTGGCGGATGTAGCCAAGCGACACCAGGGTGCGGAGCAGGCGGTGGATGGTGGGCAGCGGCAGGTCCGTGGAGGACGACAGCTCGCTGAGGGTGACGTCGCCGCCGGCATCGGTGATGAGCTCAAGCAGTTCGAAGACGCGCTCTACCGACTGCACCCCGCCAGAGGCTTTTTCTGCCATTCCGTTGTCTCCTATGGCTCGGAATCCGACAACTCTTATCCGCATCGTGAAAAGAGTTGCTTAGAACACCCAACATACAGCACAGCCACCGCCGCCGCGACGCGAAGGGACGGTCGCATTCGGAGGGGTTGTGTTTCCATAAAGTAGATAATAATATCCATAATACGAAAACATTCGGATTAGAGCAGAAGCCGGACCAGGCCCAAACAGGAGGACATTCAATGGCGAACCCCAGCCCCGGAAATTCGATCACCCTGCGCGTGGAAGCACCTTCAAGCTTCAACGCCACCAGCGAACTCGCCGCAGCCGTCGGAGCAGCCGGCGCGGCCATCACGGCACTGGACGTCACCGAGTCCCACCACGAGACCCTCGTCGTCGACGTCACCTGCAACACCACCGACGACGACCACGCCGCACGCGTCAAGGACGCCCTCAACGCCCTTGAGGGCGTCACGGTCCAGCACGTCTCGGACCGCACCTTCCTGATGCACCTGGGCGGCAAGCTCGAAGTCGTTCCCAAAGTCCCGCTGCGCAACCGCGACGATCTTTCCCGTGCCTACACGCCCGGCGTCGCCCGCGTTTGCCTGGCCATCGCCGAGGATCCCGCCGCTGCCCGCAACCTGACGGTCAAGCGCAACACCGTGGCAGTGGTCACCGACGGTTCCGCCGTGCTGGGCCTGGGCAACATCGGCCCCGCCGCGGCCCTGCCGGTCATGGAGGGCAAGGCCGCCCTCTTCAAGCAGTTCGCCAACGTGGACGCCTGGCCCGTGTGCCTGGATACCCAGGACACCGAGGAAATCATCCGCACCGTCAAGCTCCTGGCACCCGTCTTCGGCGGCGTGAACCTGGAGGACATCGCCGCCCCCCGCTGCTTCGAGATCGAGGCCCGCCTGCGCGAGGAACTGGACATCCCGGTCTTCCACGACGACCAGCACGGCACGGCCATCGTGACCCTCGCTGCCCTGGTCAACGCCCTGCGCGTGGTGGACAAGAAGATCGCGGACGTGAGGATCGTGGTGTCCGGGGTCGGCGCCGCCGGCTCTGCCATCATCCAGCTGCTCAAGGCCCAGGGCGCCCGGCACATTGTGGCCGCGGGCCGCTCCGGCGCCATCCATAAGGGTGAGGCGTACAACGATCCGCACCGCACCTGGATCGCGGAAAACACCAACCAGGAAGGGTTCGCCGGCACCCTGCACCAGGCCTTGGTGGGTGCTGATGTCTTCATCGGCGTCTCCGCCCCGAACATCCTGGAGGAGGAACACATCGCCTCCATGGCAAAGGACGCCATCGTCTTCGCCATGGCCAACCCCACCCCCGAGGTGGACCCCGCCGTCGCATCCCGGCACGCCGCCGTCGTGGCCACCGGCCGCAGCGACTTCCCCAACCAGATCAACAACGTCCTGGCCTTCCCCGGCCTTTTCCGCGGACTCCTCGACGTGGGGGCAAGCGACATCACCCCGGAAATGCTCGTGGCCGCCGCGGAAGCAATCGCCAACCGGGTGAATGATAATGAGCTCAATGCCAGCTACATCATCCCCAGCATCTTCGACCCGCACGTGACCGCCAACGTCGCGGCAGCCGTCGCGGCCGCGGCTCACGCTTCAAACGTGGCAACGGCTGCCGGACCGGCCGATTCCGCCGCGGAGCCAGCACTGGCCTCCGCCTGACCGCCCGACTTCCAGCCTAAGGAAAGGACCAGAAATGGCCATCACCGTCACAGATCCCCGGCCGATCGACCGCGCAGAGGAGATCCTCACCCCCAAGGCACTGGCCTTCGTGGAGGAACTCCACAACCGGTTCGCCGGCACCCGCAACGAGCTCCTGGCAGCCCGTGCCGTCAAGCGGCAGCGGGTGGCGGAAACGGGCAAGCTCGACTTCCTGCCGGAGACGCAGGACGTGCGCGACGGCGACTGGAAGGTTGCGCCGGCACCGGCAGCTTTGCAGGACCGCCGGGTGGAAATGACCGGCCCCGCCTCGCCGGCCAAGATGGCCATCAACGCCCTGAACTCCGGCGCCAAGGTGTGGCTGGCGGACCTCGAGGACGCCAGCACGCCCACCTGGGCCAATGTCATCGATGCCATCCTCAACCTCCGCGACGCCGCCCAGGGCACGCTCAGCTACACCTCGGAGGAAGGCAAGGAGTACCGCCTCCGCACCGACGCGCCGCTCGCCGTGGTGGTGGCCCGGCCCCGCGGCTGGCACATGCAGGAGAAGCACCTGCTGGTGAACGGTGAACCCGCGGTGGGTGCGCTGGTGGACTTTGGCCTGCACTTCTTCCACATCGCCAAGCAGCTGGTCCTCAACGGGCAGGGGCCGTACTACTACCTGCCCAAGATGGAGAGCCACCTCGAAGCGCGGCTCTGGAACAACGTGTTCGTGTTCGCGCAGGACTTCCTCGGCCTGAACCAGGGCACCATCCGCGCCACGGTGCTGATCGAGACCATCCCGGCCGCCTTCGAGATGGACGAGATCCTGTACGAACTGCGGGACCACGCCTCCGGCCTGAACGCCGGCCGCTGGGACTACCTGTTCAGCATCATCAAGTACTTCCGCGATGCCGGTGAGGAGTTTGTCCTGCCGGACCGCGCCTCCGTGGCGATGACCGCCCCCTTCATGCGCGCCTACACCGAACTCCTGGTCAAGACCTGCCACCGGCGCGGCGCCTTTGCCATGGGCGGCATGGCCGCGGTCATCCCCAACCGGCGCCACCCTGAGGTCACCGAAGCGGCGTTTGAAAAGGTCCGCGCGGACAAGACCCGCGAGGCCAACGACGGCTTCGACGGTTCCTGGGTTGCCCACCCGGACCTGGTCCCCACCTGCCGCGAAGTCTTCGACTCCGTCCTGGGTGACAAGCCCAACCAGGTGGACAAGCAGCGCCCCGAGGTTTCAGTTACCGCGGAGCATCTGCTGGACGTGCAGTCCGCCGGGGGCCAGGTCACCGAGGCCGGCCTGCGCCTGAACCTCTACGTGGCCGTTGCCTACACGGCCGTGTGGCTGTCCGGGAACGGCGCCGTGGCCATCCACAACCTCATGGAGGACGCCGCCACGGCCGAGATTTCCCGCTCGCAGGTGTGGCAGCAGATCCGCAACAAGTCCATCCTCGCGGACACCGGCAACACGGTCACCAGGGAGCTGGTGGAAAAGATTTTGGCGGAGGAAACCGAGCGGCTCCGCACCGAATTCGGGGACGAGGCGTTCCGCCGCTACTACCAGCCGGCCAGCGAACTGATCGCAGACATCTGCCTGTCGGATGATTACACCGACTTCCTCACCACGCCCGCCTACGAGCTGGTGGGCTGAGATGGCAGCAGCATCCAGGCCCTCGCTGTCCGCAGGGGACCTCGCGCACATCGACGGGCAGCTGGCCGCCACCGACCGGCTGCTGGAGCGCAACTACCCGGGCGACGACGGCTCCCGCCAGCCCGTGCATACGGTCTACGTGCCCGCGGACCGGTTCACGCCGTCGTTCGCTGCCGACTGGGGCGCCCAGGCGCTGGCTGTGCCCAACGCCCACGGCGGCCTGGAAGCACTGGGCCGGCTCCTGGGCCAGGAAGGCAGCCTCGCCGAAGCAGTCGCCGGGCGCGTGGAAGCGAAGCTCACCAGCGAACCTATCGAGGACCTGCGCCTCGATTTTGAGGACGGCTTCGGGGACCGGGGCGACGACGCCGAGGACGCCGCCGCGGTTGCCGCGGCGTCCGCGGTGGCCGCCGCCGTCTCGGCCGGGTCCGCTCCCCCGTTCATCGGCATCCGCTTCAAGTGCTTCGAGGCGGCCACCCGTGCGCGGGGGCTGCGCACCCTGGACTTGTTTGTCTCCGGCCTCGCCGCCGCCGGCGAACTGCCGGAGGGCCTGGTCCTGACCCTGCCCAAGGTCACCACCGTGGCCCAGGTCCAGGCAATGGACTACGCGGTGTCGCGGCTGGAGGAAGTCCACTCGCTGCCCGCCGGACGGCTCCGCTTCGAGGTCCAGGTGGAGACGCCACAGCTGATCCTCGGCCCCGACGGCACCTCCCCGGTGGCGCAGCTGCCGCATGCCGTGCCGGGCCGGATCAGCGGGCTGCACTACGGCACCTACGACTACTCGGCGTCGCTGCAGATCTCTGCCGAGTACCAGTCCATGGAGCACCCGGTGGCCGACTTCGCCAAGGAGGTCATGCAGCTGGCCGTCGCCGGCACCGGCATCAGGCTCTCCGACGGGTCCACCAACATCATCCCGGTGGGCGACAACGTGGAGAACGCCTGGCAGCTGCACGGGCGCCTGGTCCGCCGGTCGCTGGAACGCGGCTACTACCAGGGCTGGGACCTGCATCCGGCCCAGCTTCCCAGCCGGTTTGCCGCCACCTATGCGTTCTACCGCGAGGGCCTGCCGGCCGCCGCCGCCCGCCTGCGGAACTATGTGGAGCGGACCGAAGGCGGCGTCATGGACGAGCCCGCCACCGCACGGGCCCTGGCCGCCTTCGTGCTCCGCGGCGTCCAGTGCGGCGCAGTCGGTGCGGATGAAGTCCAGGCGCTTGCCGGCGTCGGGATTCCGCAGCTCACCGCGCTGGCGCACCCGCGGCTCGCCACCACGTCAAACTCCTAAGAAAAGGACCTTCGTTCATGGGCAAGTACTACTACCCGCAAGGCGGCCTGCCGCCGCAGACCCACCTCACCACCGAGCGCGCCATCGTCACCGAGGCTTACACGGTCATCCCCAAGGGCGTGCTGACGGACATCGTCACGTCCAACCTGCCCGGCTTCTCGAAGACCCGCTCCTGGATCATTGCCCGCCCCATCTCCGGTTTCGCCACCACGTTCTCGCAGCTGATCGTGGAAATCGCTCCCGGCGGCGGGGCGCCGAAGGCGGAGTTCGAGGAAGGCGTTGAGGGCGTCGTCTTCGTCACCAAGGGCACGGTCAACCTGACCCTCGACGGCGGGCTGCACCAGCTGGAGGAGGGCGGCTACGCCTACCTGGCGGCCGGCGCGCAGTGGGGGCTGGAGAACATCTCCGACGACATCGTGTCCTTCCACTGGATCCGCAAGGCCTACGAGCGCCTGGAAGGCTATGAGGCCAAGTCCTTCGTCACCAACGAAAAGGACGTGGCGCCCACGTCCATGCCGGACACCAACGACGTCTGGAAGACCACCCGCTTCACGGACTCCAGCGACCTCGCCCATGACATGCAGGTCAACATCGTGACCTTCCAGCCGGGCGGCGTGATCCCGTTCCCGGAAACCCATGTCATGGAGCACGGCCTGTACGTCCTGGAGGGCAAGGCCATGTACCTGCTGAACAACGACTGGGTGGAGGTGGAGGCCGGCGACTTCATGTGGCTGCGTGCCTTCTGCCCGCAGGCCTGCTACGCCGGCGGCCCGGGTGAGTTCCGCTACCTGCTCTACAAGGACATGAACCGCCAGGTGAAGCTCACCTAGGAGTTTTCCGGCCTGTCCGGACAGGAGCAGGGGCGGTTACGGATTTCCGTAACCGCCCCTGCTTGTGTGTACAGACACCCGGGCATCAGGCGCCGGGGTTGAGGACCACCTTGATGCAGCCGTCTTCCTTCTTCTGGAACTTTTCGTACAGGGCGGGCGCACCCTCCAGGCCGGAGCGGTGGGTGACCAGGTCCATGACGCCAAGCGGATCGGCGTCGTCCTCCACCAGCGGGATGAGCTGGTCCGTCCAGTTACGGACGTTGCACTGGCCCATGCGCAGCTGGAGCTGCTTGTCGAACATGGTCATCAGTGGCATGGGGCTGGCTTCGCCGCCGTAGACGCCGCTCAGCGACAGGGTGCCGCCGCGGCGGACAGCGTCGATTGCGGTATGCAGCACGGCCAGCTTGTCCACGCCGGCAGTCTCCATCGCTTTCTGTGCGAGCTTGTCCGGCAGGAGGCCAAGGGCCTGGTGGGCGAAGCCGGCCACCGGGGAACCGTGCGCCTCCATACCGACGGCGTCCACGATGCCGTTCGGGCCCCTGCCGTCTGTTATCTCCCGCAGTTCGTCGGCGACGCCTTTGCTGTAGTCAAGGGTTTCCACGCCGTGGCGGGCGGCCATTTCACGCCGCTCCGGGACCGGGTCCACACCAATGACCCGGTAACCGCGGTGGATCCCGATCCGGGTGGCGAACTGGCCTACGGGCCCCAGCCCGAAGACCGTCAAGGTGCCACCGGGCTGGACATTGGCGTACTCCACGCCCTGCCACGCAGTGGGCAGGATATCGGAAAGGAACAGGTAGCGTTCATCCGGAAGCTCGCTGCCCACCTTGATGGGGCCATAATCCGCGTGCGGGACGCGAAGGAATTCCGCCTGCCCGCCGGGTACGGATCCATACAGCTCGGAGAAACCGAACAGTGCCGCGCCGGAACCCTTCTCCTTCACCTGTGTGGTTTCGCACTGCGACTGCAGGCCCTGGCTGCACATGAAGCAGGAACCGCAGGAGATGTTGAAGGGAATCACCACGCGGTCGCCCTTGCGGAGGTTGGTGACGCCGCTTCCCACTTCTTCCACGATGCCCATCGGCTCGTGGCCGATGACGTCGCCCTTGTGCATGTATGGCCCGAGGACTTCGTAGAGGTGCAGGTCCGAGCCGCAGATGGCTGTGGAGGTGATCCGGACAATCGCATCCGTCGGTTCCTGGATGACGGGATCGGGTACTTCTTCAACGCTTACCGACCGTTTTCCTTGCCACGTCAGTGCTTTCACAGTCTCCCTTTCACTCTGTCCTGCCGCCGGGCTCTCTCCGGGGGCGTGCGAAGGGCGCCTGCCGGCACCCTTTCTTCGACGCTATCTGTTTTAGGGAAAAAAAGTAAGCATGCTGATGAAAACCTTGTGACCGCCGTCGACTGCTCCTAGCGTAGGAAGGGCAGGCAAAAGACAACGGGAAAGAGGAACGCCATGTCGCTGTACCAGCCGGAACCAGTCGAGATCTCCACCCGCATGCGTCCGGGTGAATGGACGGAAGAAAGCCTGGCTGAGCTGGTCAGCACCTACCGCGCGCGGATCGCGGAAATGGGCGCGCCCGCAGCAGAGGTGGCCACTGACATCGAGCGGAATGACGACGGCTCGGTGAAGGTGGTGGTGTCGTGGACGAAGCCCGCCGTCGCCGGCAACGAGGATTCGGTGCCCGGCGGCCAGCCGTTATGACCGCCGCCAGGCGTGGGTGCCGTCAAGCGGGGTGCTGTCAGGCGTTCGGCTGGAGCGCGAGCAGCCGGCCAATGGCACTTGAGCCCAGGTTTTCCAGCAGGTCGCGCGGTCCCTGGTAGACCTCCGCCGCGCCGGCGTCACGCAGCTGGCCGGCCTGGATTCCACCGCAGGTCACGCCGATGGAAGGGATCCCCAGCGCCGCCGCCGCCTTCATGTCCCATACCGCGTCCCCGACGTAGACAACGTTTGCGGCATCGAGGCCGGTGGCCGCCAGGGCCGCCTCCAGGATGTCCGGCGCAGGCTTGCTTTCCTCCGCATCATTCGCGCTGGTGGCGGCATCGATGAAGGGGTCGGCGTCGAGGACGGACCGCATCACCTGGAGGTCGCGGTCCCTCGCCGAGGATGCCAGGGCCACAGCCAGCCCGCCTGCATGGCACCGGCCTAACAGTTCCTTGGCCCCGTCGAGGGCGCGGAGGGAGGGCCAGTGCGAGGCATACAGCGCGCCGTGGCTGGCCATGATGTCCTCATCCTCGCCGCGGTCGCGGCCGGACGGCAGGAGATTGTCCACCAGCCGGGCGCCGCCCATGCCAACGAGTTGGTGAATGGCCGCCATGGGCACGTCGTGGCCGTACTGGCGGAACGCCCCCCACCAGGCGACGGTGTGGATGTAGGACGAGTCGATCAGCGTCCCGTCAACGTCAAAGAGGACCCCCCGGCGCGGGCCGCCCGGGGGTGGAGTGGAACCCGGCATCAGCTCACGGCTGCCCGTCGTGCCTCCGGCGCTTTCTTCCGCCGGGCCGCCTCCTCCTTGGGGGAGTTGACGGGCCGCACGCGGTCGCGGATGACCGATCCGGCCCCGTCCAGGCTCTTGTCCCGGATCAGGCCGGTGCCGGCAATTTCCCGGGCCATCGCGACGCCCGCCACAGCAGCCCTCTTGGTGGGAAAGGTTACCGAGATGGCCATCAGGTTCCCGCTTCCGTCCATCATCCTGATCCGGTACCCGCCGTCGGGGGCATCAACGAGCTCAAAATATCCGGCCATAACTATCACTCCTCCATCAATCACGGCGCTGTGCTTGGGAGCACTCCATGAGGTATTAGTAAGTATACTTATCTATCCTGCGAAGGAGAAGTTCCAGCCCCGGTCCGCGCCGCCTCAGCGCGAATCCACCCCTTCAGGCGGAATGGGGCTGTCACTGCGCCGAACCGTATCCTGATGCAGCTCCAGGGCGCTAGTCACAAGGGCAAAATGGCTGAACGCCTGCGGCGTGTTGCCCAGCTGACGCCTGGCTTTCACCGCCCATTCCTCGCTTAGCAGCCCGACGTCGTTGCGCAGTTCCAGCAGCCGCTCAAAGAGTTCGCGGGATTCCTCATGGCGGCCCGCCCCCAGAAGCGCCTCCACCAGCCAGAACGAGCACGCCAGGAAGACGCCCTCGTCGCCCGGCAGGCCGTCGTCGCTCTGCTCCGGCCGGTACCGCAGCACAAACCCGTCCTGGGTCAGCTCCCGCTGGATTGCTTCGATGGTTCCCACCACCTTGGGATCATCGGGCGGCAGGAACCCCACCCTGGGAATCAACAGCAGGCTGGCGTCCAGCTCCGGACGGCCGTAGGACTGGACAAACGTATTGCGCTCCGCGTCGAAGCCGTTGGCCATGATGTCCTTGCGGATCTGGTCCCGCAGCAGCTCCCAGCGCTCCACGGGGCCCGGCAGGCCGGACTCGCGCACACCCTTCACCATCCGGTCCGCAGCCACCCACGCCATGACCTTGGAGTGGGTGAAGTGCCGGCGCGGCCCACGCATCTCCCAGAGCCCGTTGTCCGGCTGGTCCCAGATGGTTTCAAGGTGCTCCATCAGCGCAATCTGCACGTCCCAGGCCTCGTCCGTATGCGTCAGCAGCGAGTTCCGGGTCAGCGCCAGGCAGTCAAGGACCTCACCCCATACATCCAGCTGGAACTGCTCAGCCGCCGCATTCCCGATCCGCACCGGTACCGAGTTCTCGTAACCCTTCAGCCACGGCAACTCCATTTCCGGCAGCCGCCGCTCGCCATGGATCCCGTACATGATCTGCAGGTCGGCGGGGTCGCCGGCCACGGCCCGGAGCAGCCAGTCCCGCCAGGCAGCGGCCTCCGCGGTGTAGCCGGCCGCCAGCAGCGCCTGCAGCGTCATGGCGGCATCCCGCAGCCAGCAGTAGCGGTAGTCCCAGTTACGCTGGCCGCCCGGCTGCTCCGGCAGCGACGTTGTGACGGCCGCGACGATCCCGCCGGTTGGGCCATACGTCAGCGCCTTGAGCGTTATCAGGGAACGGACCACGGCCTCCCGGTACTTGCCCTTGACGGTGCATTGCGAGGACCAGCCCCGCCAGAATGCAAAGGTGCTGTCAAGGACTACTTCCGCGTCCACGGATACCGGGCGTCCCACATGGCTGGGCGCCCAGGTCAGCACGAAAGGTACCTTTTCGCCTGCATTCACGGTGAAGTCGCTGACAGTGTGCATGTTCTCGCCATGCAGGGGTGCCGGAGTGACCAGGTAGACGGCATCCGGACCGGCGATCGCGTGCAGCCCGCGCTTGTCCTTGCGCACCCACGGAATGATGTGCCCGTAGTCGAACCTCAGGACCAGTTCGCCGTGCATCCTGACGCTGCCGCTGATGCCTTCCACAATCCGGACGATGTCAGCGACGGAATCACGCGGCGGCATGAAATCGGTGATGCGCACGGTTCCGTCCGGCGTCTCCCACTCCGTATCCAGGATGAGGGTGCCCTCGCGGTAGCTCCGGCGGGTGCATTCGCCCCCTCTTTCCGGAGCCAGCAGCCAGCGCCCCGAGTCCGGCGTGTCCAACAGCGAATTGAAGCAGGCAGGGGAATCGAACCTCGGGAGGCAGAGCCAGTCGATCGAGCCTTCCCTGCTGACCAGGGCTCCGGTCTGAAGGTCGCCAACAACGGCATAATCTTCGATTCGCGCCATGACATTACCCTGCCACACCCGGGCCCGAACGGAAGGGGAAGCCCGGTGTAGCCTGAGGCAAATGGGAATCCACATCGGCACCTCCGGCTGGAGCTACGACCACTGGGAGAACGTCCTGTACCCGCCCGGGCTGCCCGTGCGGGACCGGCTCCAGTGCTACGTCGCCGAATTCAGCACGGTGGAACTGAACGCCAGCTTCTACCGCTGGCCCAGGGATACCACCTTCGCCGGATGGAACAGGCGCCTGCCGCCCGGGTTCGCCATGTCCGTCAAAGCTCCCAGGGGACTCACGCACGCGCGGAAACTGTATTCACCGGAAGTCTGGGTGGAGCGGATTGCCCGCTGCTGGCACGAACTGGGGGACAAACGTGCCGTGCTCCTGGTCCAGCTGCCGCCCCAATTGGAGCGCGACGACGCCAGGATGGACTACTTCCTCGCTGCGGTTCCGCCGTGGATCAGGGTTGCCGTGGAGTTCAGGCACCCGAGCTGGGACTGCCCTGAGGTGTTTGCCCTGCTGGAGCGGCACCAGGCCGCCTACTGCATCATGAGCGGCGCCAACCTGCCCTGCATCCTGCGGACCACCGCCTCCTTCGCATATGTCCGGCTGCACGGACCCGACCACCAGCACCTCTACGGCGGCTCCTACTCGGACGCCGACCTCCACTGGTGGGCCGACCGGATCCGTGAGTGGGACGGCGCGGGCATCGATGTCTACGCGTACTTCAACAACGACGGCGGCGGGAACGCCGTGTGGAATGCCCGGACCCTGCGCGCGATCCTCGGCAACGGCTGATGCCCGCTGCCGCCCTGTGGCAGAGTGGTGGCATGGACTCGGCCCCGCAGAACCCCGACCAGGACACGGCACGCCCACCCCGGCGGAACACGAAGGGCCGCACCGCCCTGTCCGGAAGCCAGTTCTTCCGGCTGGCACACCGGTTGTCGGACGCGGTCAACGACGTCCGGATCCAGCTCGCCAAGCGGTGGAAGTTCGTGCCGCAGACCATCGCGTACCAGGGTTATGGCTCCACCACCCGGGTGCGCGTCCTGGGCAGGGTACTGCTGACACAGAAGCCGCCGCCCGGAAGCAAGGCCGAGCACGCGGCCAGGAACGGCAACCAGAACATCCGCGGCTGGCGGGCGTTCACGGGGGTGCCGTTGCAGTTTTCCGACGTCGAAATCACCATCGGTGATGTGGTCACCCACGTCACGGCGGACCGGGGCGGGCTGATCGACACCGAGGTGGACGTGCAGCTGTCCCCCGGCTGGCACACTGCCGTGCTGCGGGCCGAGGGAACCGAGCCGGCGGAGGCACTGATCCAGGTGATCGCTCCGGGCGTGCAGTTCGGCATCGTCTCGGACATCGACGACACCGTCATGGTGACCGCCCTGCCCCGGCCCTTCCTGGCCCTGTGGAACACCTTCGTGCTCAGCGAACGGGCGCGCATGGCCACTCCGGGGATGGCCGTGCTGCTGGACCGGCTGACCATCGAGCACCCTGAAGCCCCGGTCATTTACCTGTCCACCGGCCCCTGGAACGCGGCCCCCACCCTGGCACGGTTCCTGACCCGCAACATGTACCCCAAGGGCGCGCTGCTGCTCACGGACTGGGGACTCACCCAGGACCGCTGGTTCCGCAGCGGCCAGGACCACAAGCACCGCAACCTGGAGCGGCTGGCCCAGGAATTCCCGGACATGCGGTGGCTCCTGATCGGCGACAACGGACAGCATGACGAGGCCATCTACTCCGCCTTTGCCGCCGAAAATCCGGACAAGGTTGCAGCAATCGCCATCCGGCAGCTGTCCGTCAGCGAATCCGTGTTCGCCGGCGGCCACTCCGAGGACGGCGACCACACCACCTCCCGCGTGCCGTGGATCTACTCGCCCGACGGCGCCGGCATCGCCAAGCAGCTGGCCATGCTGGACCTGCTCCGGGGCTGAACGGCTCCCGGCTGCGCAGCCTTACTGCGCGTTGGCACCCAGGGGTGCGCCGTCGTCGGGCAATTCACTGTCCAACAGCTCCGGAACCGCTGCCTGCGCGATGGCCGCCCCGGCCGCGGCAGCCAGGTCGCGTTCCTCGATGAGCTCCTGGAACCAGAAGTAGGACGCCTTGGGTGTGCGGTCGAGCGTTTCGAAGTCCACGTGCAGGAGGCCGAACGGCTGGTTGTAGCCGGCGGACCACTCGAAGTTGTCCAGGAAGGACCACACGTAGTAGCCGCGCAGGTCCACGGATTCGGCCACCCCACCGGGCGCCGTGGCCCGGAGCGCGGTTTCAAGGTGGTCTGAAATGTACTTCAGCCGCCGCTCGTCCGGGATGAACCTGGTGTTGGTGGACTTGTCCCGGACAATGATGTCCTCGAAGCTGGCTCCGCCCTCGGTGATGATCACGGGCGGCAGGTTGGGGTACCGCTCGGCCATCTCCTTCAGGGCCACGGCCATGTACTCCGGCTTGACCGGCCAGCCGTATGCGGTGACGTCCGCTTCCGGCCACGTCTCCACGTGGAAAGGCGTAGCGCCGTTTCCGGCCGCGCTGAGGTCGCTGCCCATGGCCTCGGCCATGCTGGCCGGCACGGCGCCGTTGCCCGGCCCAACGGCCACCTTGGTGGGCATGTAGTAGTTGAGCCCGTAGAAATCGAGGGGCTGGGAAATGATCTCCATGTCCTCTTCGGGATGTTCGAAGGAGCTGAAGAACTTGGCCGCGCGGATGAGGTCCGGGTACCTGCCCGTCAGGACAGGGTCCGCGTAGAGCCGGTTCTGCCCCAGGTCCATAAGCCCCGCGCTGATCTTGTCCAGCGGGTTGATGGAGTTGGGCACCATGGGTGAGTAGACGTTGGTCATGCCGATTTCGCCGGGCACCCGCGCCGCGCGAAGGGCCTGGACGGCGAGCCCGTGGCCCAGCAGCTGGTGGTGGACCGTGGGGAAGGCACCCAGGGCCAGCTCCTTGCCTGGGGAGTGCAGCCCCAGCGAGTAGCCGTTGGCGCTCACCGTTGCCGGCTCGTTGATGGTGACCCACCGGGCCACCCTGTCACCGAAGGCATCGGCCACGAGCGCCGCGTACTCCCCCAGCCGGTAGGCGGTGTCCCGGTTCATCCAGCCGCCGGCCTCATCCAGTTCCAGGGGCGTATCCCAGTGGTAGATGGTGGCCATGGGCGAGATTCCGTTGGCCAGGAGCTCGTCCAGGAGCCGGTCATAGAACGCCATGCCTGCGCGGTTGGCCGGGCCGGTGCCGCCCGGCTGGATGCGCGGCCAGGAGAAGGAGAACCGGTAGGAGTCAACGCCGAGCTGCTTCAGGAGGGCCACGTCCTGCGGCATCCGGTGGTAGTGGTCCGTGGCCACCACCGGGCTGTGGTCCTCAACGATGGCACCGGGCCGGGCAGCGAACCTGTCCCAGCCCGCCGGCCCCCGTCCATCCTCGTCCAGCGCCCCTTCGATCTGGAATGCTGCGGTTGCGACGCCAAGCGTGAACCCCGGGGGGATGAGCGCTGCGAGGTCCTTGGCGGTGATGTGCATTGGGGTCCAGCCTTTGGTCACGGTAGTTAGGGTACGTCCCAGAATGTCACAGCGGAGGTCGGCTGACGAGCAGCAACTCCGCTCCCGGCGCCGGCAACTACTGGGTGCCGAACAGGAACTCCTTGGCGTGCGCCACTGCCTTGCGGAAGGCATCATTCCGGAGCGTCACCAGGTGTTCCGTGTCGTCGTCGGACGGCTCCAGGTAGCCGGTGTACCCGGGCCGCAGGACCCAGATGTCCCCGCCCGGCGGGAGGTAGAACACGCCGAAGGAACGCTGCTGCCTCTCATCGGCGGTCCATACCGGAACCACCGCCAGCGCAGCACCCGTGGTGGGGTTGATCCACTGTGCCCGCGGCAGAGGCTGTTCGTGCGCCTCCGGGTCCAGGAAGGGCGCGGTTCCCTCGCCCCACCGCTGCTCAAAGCGTTCGAAGAATGCAGGAATGAGGTGTGAATCGTAGCGCCGCCAGTCGCCCATGCAGTTTTCCGCCTCCTTGGATCAATGGCCCAGGGCCTGGATCAGGACCAGGGCCCGCTTTCCCACCGCACCGGGGTGACGCGGATGGGAGGTCCGGACTGCCCGCCACGGCTGCGGACTTTCCGGACCGGAATGTTGGTGGGCGCAGCTGCCGCCAGCTTCCTGTCGTAGTCGGCGCGGCGCCCGGGGTCACGCAGCACGTTAAACGCCTGCATGATCCGGAGAAGTTCCTCCCCCTGTGCAGTGTTGCCCTTCTCCGCCGTCGTATCCCCCATGGTCTCCATGCCTTCGTAAGCCCGCCCGCCGTCCATATCCGGATGGTGGGTGCGCATGAGGGCGCGGTAGGCATGCGAGATTTCCTGGCGGCCGGCGTCCCGGCCTACGCCCAGGATGGCGTAGTAGTCGGGGAGATCAGTCATCCTGCCTCCTGTTTCGCCGGCGCCCCGCCCGGAGGGCCAGGGGCGCCGGCACGAAAGCATGGTCCTAGCTGCCGATCTGGTGCTTCTCGCCCTGCTGGGTCTGGATCTCGATCTTGCGCGGCTTGGCCTGCTCGGCAACCGGAATCCGCAGGGTCAGGACACCCTGGTCATAGCTGGCCTTGATGTGCTCGGTGTCCAGGGTGTCACCCAGGATCAACTGGCGGCTGAACACGCCCCGGGGACGCTCAGAGGCCACGAGCTCCACGTTGGGCTGCGTGGGGTCCTTGCGCTCCGCCCGGACGGTCAGGACGTTCCGCTCAACGTTCAGGTCCAGGGAATCCACGTTCACACCGGGAAGGTCGAACGCCACCACGAATTCCCCGTCTTCCTGCCACGCGTCCATGGGCATGGCTGCCGGGCGGGCGGAGGTTCCAAAGACCTGCTGCGTGAGCCGGTCCAGCTCACGGAACGGGTCCGTACGCATCAACATCATTTCCCACTCCTTTAGCTTCCAGGTGCTGGATCTGCAGCTACCCACCACCTCCTTTAATCTATGGTGGTGGATATAGATTTTTTATAGCACTCGTGCAAAACTGAAGCAAGGTACCAGCGGAAGCGATTTTTGGGAGAAAGAATGGCGGATCCTGAAGCAGGTCGGGCTGGCCGCTCCCCCGGTTCACGGGCCCTGTACGCCATCTCGGTGGCGGCGGAGCTCACGGGAACCGGACAGCAGAACATCAGGCTGTACGAAACCAAGGGACTGTTGACGCCCTCGCGGACGGCGGGCGGCACGCGCCAGTACAGCGACGACGATATTGCCGTACTGCTGCGGATCGGCGAACTCCTGCAGGAGGGGTTGAACCTGGCGGGCGTTGCGAAGGTACTGGAGCTGGAGGCAGCCAACGTGAAGCTGCACCGGGCACTCAAGCGGGCAAAATCGCGGCCGCAATAAGTGGGCCAGCAAGTGGCCCAGTAAGCGGGATCCGGTTCCCGGACTGCTCCCGGTAAGCTCCTACTCTCCGGTGGATTCGGCCCTTGACAGCTCTCCGGTGATCGGTTCCCCCGGAATCCTGGCCGTCCGCCACGTGTCAAGCGCGATGACCCCGGAGAGGATGAGCAGCGAGAGCGCGAACGACGCCAACGCATCCGTGGGCCAGTGGTAGCCAAGGTACAACCGGCTGGCGATAGCGAGGATGATGCCGATCCCGGCCCCGATGAAGCCGAACACCGCGGCACGCGGGTTCCGGCGCCGGGAGAAAATCAGGTAGGCGCCCACCAGCAGGAAGTCGCAGGCCCCCAGGACGTGCCCGGACGGGAACGAGAAGGTCTGGTCCGCGCCGAACAGCATCTGGTCCACGGGGGGCCGGGAGCGCTGGACGATGTGGAGGATGATTTGCGAGATGATCACTCCGGTCAGCATCGCGGAGGCGAGCAGGATGGGGCGCCAGGCGTGCTTGGCTGCGAATCCCCAGACAAGGATCACCACCAGCACGATGATGGGCAGCGCGATGGGGCCGAAAATCACCGCCAGGAAGATCATGATGGCAGTGACGGCCGCTGAACGGGTGGTCAGCAGCCAGTCATGCACGGGAGTGTCGGCAACGGAAAGGCCGTCGGCCTGCACCACGCTGACCAGGGTGGCAATGAAGAGTGCCAGCCCCACGACGGCCAGGATGATCGACGCGCGGTACAGGCCCCGCCGGTCGGCAGGGTCCACGTAGCGTTCCTCCACCACGAACTTCTCGTGGAAGGCGTGCCACCTTCCCGCTTTCCGTTCAGAGACTGCGGAACCTGCTGATTTCTGTGCCAATGTGCTGCCCGTCCCTACGCCGCGGAAGATGCGTGCCGTGATGAATGCCTAGGGTGAAGATTATCCCGGCCACGGCCCATTCACTCCATCAGGCGGCTAGAAAGAGCCGGTGGTGAACTGCCAGCTCCGGCTGGCGAGGGGGTTGCCGGCCAGGTCCCGGATGCCGCTGGTCCCGCCCGTGAGGGTCACGGTGTACCGCGTCTTGGCGGCGAGGGTCTCCTGGGGGTCAAGGATCCACTGGTTGGTGGTGCCGTTGCGGTAGGCCGTTGCTGCCACCACGGCGCCGGTGGCCGGGTTCTTCAGGGTGAACGTGGTGGTGTTAAGGCCCTGGACCGCCTCGCTGAAGGTGGCGCTGATGCTGCTGCTCCTGCGGACCAGGAGGGCGTTGCTGCCCGGCGAGTAGCTGGTGACGCTGGGCGCGGGGCCAGTGGTGAACGTCCAGCTGGTGGACGCCAGCGGGGTGCCTGCGGCATCGCGGATGGCCGAGGCTCCTCCTGTCAGGATTGCGGTGTAGCTGGCATCGGGGGCAAGGCTTGCTGCCGGGTCAAGGGTGGCGGTCAGGGTGGTGGCGTTGTACGTGACGGTGGCCGCGATGCTGTTGCCGGCTGCATTCCTGAGCACGAACGTCCCGGCGCTCACGCCCTGAACAGCGGTGCTGAAGGTGGCCGTGACGTTCGTTCCAGCTGCCACGGCGGTGGCCTTGGCGGCCGGTGAAACAGACGTGACAGCGGGTGCAGGGGCAGGCGCAGGTGCAGGTGCCGTTGCCCCGGTGTACAGCAGGCGGTTCGGGGTTCCCGCGGAGGCGCCGGCGATGACGCCGGACGTGGCATTGGCTACCAGTGCCGCTGCTACGTCGGCCGGTGCCAGGGCAGGGTTCTGCGACAGCAGGACGGCGGCTGCTCCGGCGGTGTGCGGCGCGGCCATGGAGGTTCCGGACATGGATGCGGTGGCGGTGGTGGAGGTGTAGTAGTCGGAGGTGATGCCGACGCCGGGCGCATACAGGTCCACGCAGGACCCGAAGTTGGAGAACGAAGCCTGCTTGTCGGCGGAGTCGCTGGCTGCCACCGTGACAGCCCCGGGGACGCGGGCGGGCGAAGCGGTGCAGGCATCCACGGCGGAGTTTCCTGCGGCAACCACTGTGGTGACGCCGTCGTCAAGAACTGCCTGGATGGCGGCGTCCACGGTGCTGCTGGCCGCTCCGCCCAGGCTGAGGTTTGCCACGGCGGGGGTTCCGGCCGCATGGTTGGCGGCGATCCAGTCCAGGCCGGCCACCACGTCCGAGTTGTAGCCGGACCCGCTGCAGTCGAGCACCCTCACGGGCACCAGCTTGGCGCTCTTGGCGACGCCATACGTGGCTCCGGCCACGGTTCCGGCCACGTGGGTGCCGTGGCCGTTGCAGTCGGTGGTGCCGTTGCCGTCCGCCACCGCTGTCCAGCCTGCCGCAACCCGGCCACCGAAGTCGGTGTGCGATGCCAGGATGCCGGTGTCCACCACGTAGGCGGTCACCCCGGCGCCCGCCGCGGTCCACGAGTACGAACCGGAGAGCGGAAGGGTCCGCTGGTCTGCGCGGTCCAGGCCCCAGGGGGCGGGCTGCTCGGTCCCGGAAACCTTGACGGGGGCGTCGGGCTCCACGGACAGCACCTTCCCGGACCTGGCAAGGGCTGCCGCCTGCGCGGGGTTGGCCGTGACGACGGCGCCGCGGACTGCATGCTCGAAGGTACGGCCGACGGCGAGGCCCTGGCCGCGCAGCCCGGACACCTCGGCTGCGAGGTCGGCAGTGGCGGCGTACTGCACGATGTAACGGCCGGTTGCGGCGGCGGGGGCAGGAGCAGCAGCCGCCGGCAGGGACACGGTGGAAAGGCCGACGGCGGAGAGCAGCGCCGTGAGGGCCGGCAGCACGAAGAATCGGGTACGAATTTTGGGGTCCTTGTGGTGGCGGGGCAAGGGGGGATACCAAAAGGATAGGAGCCGGAAGCACACGGCTTCCGGCTCCTTGGATGATCCTTCGCGAACCCTCGGCGATTCCTGCGGACCGGTGGTTATCGCTGGCTTTCCACCGTGTTGGAGCCGGCCGCCACGTGGTTACGCCAACTGTGCTCGGGTTCGAAACCGAGCAGGCGCCGCGCCTTGTCGATGGACAGCATCGTTTCGTGCTCTCCCAGGTCCTTGGTGACCTTGACGCCGGGAAAGACCTCTTCCGCCAGGCTGGCGCTTGACCGGCTCATCACCGTGTCAGCGTTGGCGATGATGAAGGCTTCGAACCCTGGTTTGGCGTTCTCCAGCGCACGTACTACGGCCTGCGCGCCGTCCCTGCCGTCGATATAGCCCCACAGGTTCCACTTCCGCAGCGTCGCGTCGGCGTCGAAGGAGGGGAATTTGGCGTAGTCGGCCTCGTCCATGACGTTGGAGAACCGCAGGCCGGTGATGCTCAGTTCGGGGTCCCACCGCGTCATCTCCACAGCCATCTGCTCCTCCAGCGTCTTCACCAGCGAGTAGGTGCTTTCCGGCCGCGGCGGGTACTCCTCATCCACCGGGATGTAGGGCGGGTCGATGTCGAACGGCAGCCCCAGGACCGTCTCGCTGGAGGCGTACACCACCTTCTTGATGCCGGCGCGCCGCGCCGCCTGGAAGACGTTGTAGGTGGACAGCATGTTGTTTTCGAAGGTGGCTGCGTCCGGAAGGATGCCCGGGGCGGGAATGGCACCCAGGTGCACCACGGCGTCGAACCCGTCATGCCGGTCATCAACGCCCAGCAGCGCGTCCACCACCTGGCCGTAGTTGCGCAGGTCAACCACCAGCAGTTCCGGGCTGCGGGCACCCGCACGGTCCAGGGTGAGGACCTGGTGGCCGTCGCCTGTCAGCCGGCGCACCACGTGCCGCCCCAGTTTTCCGCTTCCGCCTGTAACGGCAATTCTCATCACTGTTTCCTTTTGCTCGAGTGCGTTCACCGTGCGGTGTTTTCGGTCAGGACGGGGGTTGCGGGGCTGCAAGGAACTTTTCGACGGCGGCGATTGCCAGTGCAGTTATCCCGCCCGGGTCCCCGCTGCCGTTGACGGACACAAGAATGCCCCGGCCCGCGTACACCGAGACTACTTCATGCGTCTGGCGGTGGTAGAGGTCCAGCCGGCGCCTGAAGACGTCGATGGTGTCATCCGTGCGCCCCTGCTCCAGGGCGCGGCGGTGCATCCGCTGCTCCAGTTCCTCGTCGGGCGCCTGCAGTTCGATCACGGCGTCCAGCGCATGCCCCTGTGCCTCAAGCATGCGGTCGAGTTCCAGTACCTGTTGAGCTGTCCGCGGATAGCCGTCCAGCAGGAACCCGTGCATCGCGTCGCTTTCGAGGAGACGGTTCTTGACCAGCGCGTTGGTGAGGTGGTCCGGTACGAAATGGCCGTCATCCAGGTACCGGGCGGCCTGGTTCCCCAGGTCGGTCTGTTGGCTGACGTTGCTCCGGAAAATATCCCCGGTGGAAACGGCAGGGACCCGGAAGTGCCGCGCGAGGTGTTCGGCCTGGGTTCCCTTGCCGGACCCTGGTGGTCCAATGATGAGCAGCCTGGTCATGTTCCTGTCCCTCCGCCGCTGAGCAGCCCCTGGTCCCGCGGCCAGCCCGCAGCAGCACCGGCGCCTGCTTCATTGTGCCGGTATGCCCGGCCCCGCGCCAGCCTTTGCCCGCTCCGGGGCAGCCATATATGACGCTTTGGGCGGCACGGGGATGTATATACTTCTGGTTATCGGTTTAGCAGCAGGCCGTTGGAAAGTTCGTCGATCCAGCGACCATCACCGGCTCCCCGCCCAGTTGCGGGGTGTTGGCGTGTTGCCGGCTCGTTTTGACCTGAGCGAATGGCACCAGAAAATCGTGGCCAGCGAGTCAACAGCAAAAACCGATACATCCATCACTGAGCACCTGCATGAACTTGTCCTCAACAGCTCCGACGTTGAGGACTTCCTTAATGAACTGGCACAGGTCTCCGCACGCAATCTCTCCGAGCCCGGCGACGAAATGCTGTGCGCCATCACCCTCCTCCGGCAACGCAAGGCCGCCACGGTCGCCAGCAGCAGCCCGGATGCAAAGTCCATCGGACGGCTTGAACACAGGTACAGCGACACCCCGGGCCTCACGGCTTCCACGGCCCAGGAGATCGTGCACGCTCCGGACCTCACCGCGGATGGCCGCTGGCCTGAGTACGCCGCCGCCGCGACTGCCGAGGGGATCCGCTCCGTGGCGGCAGTTCCGTTCCGGCTTGAGGGGGAAACCAAGGCATCGCTGCTGCTGTACTCCCGCCGCCCGCACCGGTTCGAGGGCCGCGTGCTGAAGTTTGCCGAGGATTTCGTCAGCCAGACCTCGCTGGCGCTCCGCCTTGCGGTGCGGTTCGCGCACTACAGCGAAACGGCCGCGAACCTTCGGGCCACCCTTGAGTCCCGCACGGTCATTGACATGGCTGTCGGCATCATCATGGCCCAGAACCGGTGCAGCCAGCAGGAAGCCTTCGACATCCTGAAGACCGCTTCCAGCACCCGGAACACCAAGTTGCATGATGTGGCCGCGGCGGTCGTCAACGCCCTGGGCCAGGGCCCGGCGCGCACGCATTACGACGGATAGC
Organism: Arthrobacter sp. SDR-2R; assembly: GCF_057747955.1. Taxonomy (NCBI): domain Bacteria; kingdom Bacillati; phylum Actinomycetota; class Actinomycetes; order Micrococcales; family Micrococcaceae; genus Arthrobacter; species Arthrobacter sp. SDR-2R. The sequence goes on along the minus strand of NZ_CM173231.1, from coordinate 1,167,443 downwards.
GGCCATCTTTTGCGTCGGTCATGCCGGCAGCGTTCCCGCAGGTAGACTGGTGCCAACTTTTCGCCGGGGGGCTTGATGGAACAGCAGCGTGTTTGCCTTGTCGTGGAGGATGACGACGATATCCGCGGACTGATCGAAGTGGTCCTGTCGCGCGCGGGCTTTGAGGTCAGGATGGTGGGCACGGGGGCCGAGGCCATTGCCGCCGCGGCTGATCCCGCCATCGCCCTGGTGACCCTGGACGTTGGGCTGCCGGATATGGACGGGTACGTGGTGGCCCGCGCCATCCGCGCCCTTACCAGCGCGCCCCTGCTGTTCCTCACGGCCCGTTCCGAGCAGGACGATGTGCTGGCCGGCATGGCATCGGGGGCCGCGGGGTACCTCACCAAGCCTTTCCGTCCGCAGGAGCTCCGGGATCTCGCCGTACAACTGGTGACACCGCCGCCGGTTTCCCAGGAGCCGCACATAACGGGCAAACCCGCCTGCTAAGTTCGCCTCCTGGACATGAGGCATGACACCTCAGCGGACCGCGGTGGTGAGCAAACGGCGACGGCGGCATACCGTCGTCGCCGTTTGTCCGTTTGACCCCCTACTGCGAAAGGAAGGCCAGCAGCGCTTCGTTGACCTCCGCGGCGTGCGTCCAGAGCAGGCCGTGCGGTGCACCCTCGATCTCCACGTACTCGGCACTCGGCAGGGCCTTGGCGAACAGCCGGCCGGTGGAATCGATGGGCAGGATGTTGTCAGCGGTGCCGTGCAGGATCAGCGCCGGAACATCGATCTTGGGGATGTCCTGGCGGAAATCCGTAAGCCAGGTGGGCTGCGCTGCGACAGAAGCATGCGCTCCGGCGCCGGCAGCCAGGTTCCAGCTGGCGTTGACGGCTTCCTGGCTGAGCCGCGGGGTGCCCAGGAAGGTGTCGGAGTTGTAGAAGTTCTTGAAGAATTCGGTGAAAAAGGCGTAGCGGTCGGCGGTGACCGCTTCCTTGAGGCCGTCGAACACGTCCTGCGGGACGCCGTCGGGGTTGTCATCGGTCTTGAGCAGGAAGGGCTCCAGGGACCCGAGGAACGCCGCGCGGGCCACGCGGGCCGAGCCGTACGTACCGAGGTAGCGGCCCACCTCTCCCGTGCCCATGGAGAAGCCCACCAGCACCACGTTGTTCAGGTCCAGGGTGTTGAGCAGGGTGTTGAGGTCCGCTGCGAAGGTGTCGTAGTCGTAGCCCTCGGTGGGCTTGCTGGATTTTCCGAAGCCCCGGCGGTCATAGGTGATGACACGGTACCCGGCATCCAGGAGGGCGGCGGTCTGCTTTTCCCAGGATGATCCGTCCAGCGGATAGCCATGGATCAGCACGACGGGCTGGCCGGAGCCGTGGTCCTCGTAGTAGAGCTCGATGTCAGTGCTGTTCTCGGTACCTACGGTAATGAAAGCCATGGAGGCAAGTTCCTTTCGAGACTGATCTGATCGGAGCAGCCCGGCGGAGCGCCGGGCCCTGCACCTCCTACTCTAGGGGGCGGCCCCCGCTCCAGCAGCCTCGATTCGTCGCGCCGTTCGCTGCCCGCGGCGGCCTGGATCCGCTGCAGTGAAATAGTGTGACACTATATGCGCATGAATGCAGATAGTAATGCTTGCCCACTGAAGGCGGACAGCCAGTACGTGGAATTGGCCGTGGAGGTCTTTGCCATGCTGGCGGACGCCACCAGGGTGCGGATCATTTTGGCCCTCCGTGACGGCGAGATGGCGGTGGGTGCCCTGGCGGACGTGGTGGGCAAGTCCCCCGCCGCCGTGTCCCAGCACCTGGCCAAGATGCGGCTGGCAAGAATGGTTTCCACGCGGCAGGACGGGACCCGGGTGCTCTACCGGCTGGAAAATGAACACGCGCGGCAGTTGGTGGCGGACGCCATCTTCCAGGCCGAGCATGCACTCGGCGGCGAACCTGCCCACCACCGCGCTCCCCACAAGCAGGTCCCCCACGACCAGGGCTTCGTCCACACCGGACAGGGGAACGCGTCGTGAGCGGCCCGCACCGCGGGTCAACGCACGGCCACGGCCACCCGCACGGGACGGACCACGGCGGCCACCAGCACGACCACGACCACGACCACGGGCATCATCACCACACCGGCTTCAAGGGCTGGCTGATGGAGCTCTTCGTTCCGCACACGCATGACGCCGCAGATTCCATTGACGATGCCATGGAGGCCAGCACCGAGGGCATCAGGGCGCTGAAGATCAGCATGTTCGTCCTGCTGGCCACGACGGCGCTGCAGTTCCTGGTGGTCCTGTTCAGCAGTTCGGTGGCCCTGCTCGCGGACACCATCCACAACTTCTCGGACGCCCTGACCGCGGTGCCCCTGTGGGTGGCCTTCATCCTGGGACGCAGGGCCGCCACCCGCCGCTACACGTATGGCTACGGCAGGGCTGAGGACCTGGCCGGACTGTTCATCGTGGCCGTGGTGGCCCTCTCTGCAGTGGTGGCCGGCTGGCAGTCCGTGGACCGGCTGATCCATCCCCAGCCGCTGCAAAACCTCGGCTGGGTCATCGCCGCCGGCCTGATCGGCTTCGCCGGGAATGAGGCCGTGGCAATCTACCGCATCCGGGTTGGCCGGAGGATCGGTTCCGCGGCGCTCGTGGCGGACGGTGTGCATGCCAGGACGGATGGCTTCACTTCGCTCGCGGTGGTAATCGGAGCGGTGGGGGTCATGCTGGGTTTCCCGCTGGCTGATCCGATCGTCGGGTTGATCATCTCCGCTGCCATCATGGTCCTGCTGTGGGGAACGGTCCGCAGCATTGGGCGCCGGCTCATGGATGGCATCGAGCCGGACCTGGTGTCGCGTGCCGAAGCCGCGCTGGAGGCTACGCCGGGCGTCCTGGCAGTCCGGCACCTGCAGCTGCGGTGGTCCGGGCACCGGTTGCAGGGCTCGGCACGGATTGACCTGGCGGACACGGAATTGTCCCGGGCGGAAGCGGTCCTTGAAAGCGCCGAACACCGACTGCGTCATGCACTGCCCAAGCTGGACCACGTGCTCCTGGTTCCAGGCACCCGGCGCTAAAGGCCGCCAACGCAGAAGTGACCCGGCCGGGCAGCGCCGGCCGGGTCACTTCCCGGGTTTTGCTTTGAGGCTTCTAGGCCCGCGCAGCCTTGCCGGGCAGGGCCAGCTTGAAGACCTTGGCCCAGGACGAACCCACCTGCTTCAGCAGCGGGCCGGTGGTGTACTTCAGGCCATAGCGCTGGCAGATCTCGCGGACCTTGGGCGCCACCTCGGCGTACCGGTTGGAGGGCAGGTCGGGGAAAAGGTGGTGCTCGATCTGGTGCGAGAGGTTGCCGGTCATGAGGTGCATGAACTTGGAGCCCGAGATGTTCGCCGAGCCGATCATCTGCCGCACGTACCAGTCACCGCGGGTTTCGCCGTCAACCATCTCTTCGGTGAAGGTGTCGGTTCCTTCCGGGAAGTGGCCGCAGAAGATAACCGCGTGGGCCCACACATTGCGGACAGCGTTGGCAGTGATCGTGCCGAACAGCGCCTGCTTGCCGGATCCGGTCAGCATGGCGACGGCAGGAGTGGCCGCGTAGTCCTTGGTGAACTGGGTAACGACTTTCTTGCCCAGCGCCTTGAGGTCCTTGAGCAGGGCTTCCTTGGACTTGGTGCCTTCCTTGTACTCGGTCAGCTCGAGGTCGTAGATGGCGATGCCCCACTCGAAAACCGGCGCCAGGATGGCATTGAACAGCGGGTTGGCCAGGTTGATGGGCTTCCACGGCTGGTTCTCGTCCATGCGCAGAAGGTTGTATCCGACGTCGTTGTCCTTGCCCACCACGTTGGTCCAGCGGTGGTGCAGGTCATTGTGGGTGTGCTGCCAGGACCGCGAGGGCGTGACGAAGTCCCATTCCCAGGTAGTGGAGTGGATGTCCGGGTCCCGCATCCAGTCCCACTGGCCGTGCAGGATGTTGTGGCCCAGCTCCATGTTTTCCAGGATCTTGGCCAGGCTCAGCAGGGTGGTGCCGGTAACCCAGGCGGCTTTGTTCTTACTGACCAGGAGGGCGGCGCGGCCGGAAATCTCCAGGCCGCGCTGGATCTTGATCATCCGGCGGATGTAGGCAGCATCCTCGGCCCCGCGCTTGGCCAGGACCTCGTCCCGGATGGCGTCCAGTTCGCGGCCGAGTTCAGCTACCTGCTCGTCGCTGAGGTGCGCGGCGGCCGGCGGGCGGACGGTGGGGCTGCCGGATTCGGCGAGTTTGCCCGGGCGCGTCCGTGAGGTGCCGGCGCTGGCTCCTCCGGCGGCCGTGGTCTTTGTAGGTGAGATGACAGTCATACGGTACTGCTCCTCAGAGTTCGAGGTTGACGGGTCCGGCGGCTGCCGAGACACACGTTTGGATAAGTTGGCCTGGTTCGCCATGGATTTCCCCGGTCCGCAGGTCGCGGACCTGGCCGGCCAGGAGCGGTGTGAGGCAGCTGTGGCAGATGCCCATCCGGCAGCCGCTGGGCATCAGCACCCCGGCGTCCTCGCCGATGTCCAGGATGGGGGTGTCGCCGTCGGCCTCCACCTCCCGGTCCGAGGCTTCGAAGGTGACCAAGCCGCCGTCGTGCCCTACACCGGCGTTGAAGGTGGTGTTGAAGCGCTCGATCATGAGGTTGCCGGCGTCTCCGGCAACGGCGACGTCGGTCCCCGGCGACCGGGTGGTCAGCGCAGCGCGCTTCCAGAGGGCCTCGGCGTCGTCCAGGAAGCTGTCCGGACCGCAGGCGTAGGCAGCCCGGTCCTTCCAGTCGGGGCAGATTTCGTCCAGCTCCTTGGTGCTGGAGAAGTCCATCCGCCCCTGTTCACCGGTGTACCAGTGGGCCAGGCGGAAGTTGGGGAACTGGTCCGCGAGTTCGGCCAGCTCTTCACGGAACAGGCTGTCGCCCGGGGTGCGTGCGGAGTGGACCAGCACGACGTCGGCGTCCGGACGCCGCGGCACAAGCGTACGGATCATGGACATCACCGGGGTGATGCCACTGCCCGCCGTAACCATCAGCAGGGGCCGGGGGTGCTCGGGAAGCACGAAGTCGCCCTGCGGCGGAGCCAGGAACAGGACATCGCCGGGCTTGGTGGTGCGCACCAGCGTGCCGGACACGGCGCCGACGTCCGTGACGGTGATGGCAGGATCCTTGCCTGCCGGAGCGCTGAGCGAATAGGAGCGCCAGTGCCGGACGCCGTCCAGTTCGACGCCGATGCGGGCCCACTGACCGGCAAGGTGCGCCTTCCAGCCGCGGCCGGGGCGGAAGAAGATGGTGGCCGACTGGGCCGTCTCCTGGACCACGCGGGTGACCACGCCGCGCAGTTGCCTGGCTGAGTAGACAGGGTTGAAAAGTGCCAGAATGTCTTCCGGCGCCAAAGGGGTGGTAAGCACTGAGGCCGCCTGGGCCAGCTGACGTAGCCGGATCATACGGTTAAGCCTAGAGCGGTGCGAGCCATATATCTCTCTCTCCGTCATATGACCGTTCCGCAGTCACACACTAGTTAAGGGCGCGAAGCCCCCACGCCGCACTATAAGAGTAACGGTTCGGTCTCACAAATTGTTCCCGCACCTGGTTTCCGCACCTTATTGGCGGCTCCAGCCCAGGGCCGGGGCGACGTGCCCGGCGATGTTTCCCAGCAACTTGGCGTTGAAGTCCACGCCCAATTGGTTGGGAACGGTCAGCAGCAGGGTGTCCGCTGCCCGCACTGCCGCATCGGCTGCGAGTTCTTCCGCCAGGAGGTCCGGCGCGCCCACGTAGCTCTTGCCGAACCTGGCAGTCAGTCCGTCGATAACGCCCACCTGGTCGCGGCCGTCACGAAGGGCGCTGCCGGCGAAGTAGTAGTTGTCTTCCTCATCCACGATGGGAAGGACGCTGCGGCTGACCGAAACACGCGGGGCATGGGTATGTCCTGCTGCCGCCCACGCGTCCCTGAACAGCTGGATCTGTTCGGCCTGGAGTTCATGGAAGGGGACACCGGTGTCCTCGGTGAGCAGTGTGGAGCTCATCAGGTTCATGCCCAGTTCCGCGGCCCAGACGGCGGTCTTCCTGCTGCCGGCGCCCCACCAGATCCGTTCCGCGAGGCCCTGGGACTGGGGCTGGACGGGGAGGAGGCCGGTGGCGCCGCCGGCGTACCTGGGGTCCGCCTCAGCCATGCCGGCACCCGTGATGGCCTTGCGGAAGACGGCGGTGTGGCGCCGGGCCATGTCGGCGTCGGTCTCCCCCGCCTGCGGCCGGTAGCCGAATGCCGACGCGCCTTCCCGGGCCGGCTCGGGTGACCCGCGGCTGATGCCCAACTGCAGCCTGCCACCGCTGATCAGGTCTGCCGCTGCAGCCTCCTCCGCCATGTACAGGGGATTTTCGTAGCGCATGTCGATGACGCCGGTGCCAATTTCGATCCGGCGGGTGCGGGCGGCGATGGCTGACAGGAGTGGGAAAGGTGATGCCTGCTGCCTGGCGAAGTGGTGGACCCGGAAGAATGCCCCGTCCACGCCGAGTTCTTCAGCGGCAACCGCCAGTTCGATCCCCTGGAGCAGGGCGTCCGCCGCCGTCCTGGTGCGCGAGCCCTGGCCGGGGCCCCAGTGGCCGAATGAAAGGAATCCTATGCGCTGCATACCTTGCCCAACTGTCCGGATACCGGTGGCATTCCCGGCTGGAATGATGGCTCCGTGGGCATTCCGGAGGAAACCGTCAGTATTTTCAAGGCCATTGTGTTGTTCGTGCTGGCCGCGGCAGCGGAGATCGGCGGCGCCTGGCTGGTGTGGCAGTCCGTCCGCGAAGGCAGGGACTGGTGGTGGGCCGGACTTGGCGTGGTCGCACTCGGCGCCTACGGCTTCGTGGCCACCCTGCAGCCGGACGCGCACTTCGGCCGGATCCTGGCGGCCTATGGCGGGGTGTTTGTGGCAGGTTCCCTGGCATGGGGCATGGTCTTTGACGGCTTCCGCCCCGACAGGTGGGATATCACAGGCTCCCTGGTTTGCCTGCTGGGTGTTGCCGTGATCATGTTTGCCCCGCGGAGCGGCGGCTAAACTGGCCCGGTGACCAACAGTGAGCAGCCGCCCGGCCCGCCCCCGCGCGGAAAAATGGCCGAACGGCTGCTCCCCGGCGGCGAGGAACCGGACCCCCGCTTCACGCTTGCCAACGAGCGCACCTTCCTCGCCTGGATCCGCACGTCGCTGGCGCTGCTGGCAGGCGGCATTGCCATTGAGGCGTTCACGTCCGGACTTTTTGTTGAGCCTGTCCGTAAAGGCCTTGCCGTCCTCCTGCTGCTGCTGGGCATGATGCTCAGCGGTGGCGCCGCGGTGCGGTGGCTTCGGGTGGAGCGGAGCATGCGCACCAGGGCCCCGCTGCCCCTGCCGTTTTTCGTGCCCCTGTTGGCCGGGGCAGGGGCGTTGGCTGCCGCCGTCGTCCTGGTCTTTATCCTCTGGCGCTGAGCCTGTGGCAGCCCATGCTCCCAGCCCCCACGGCGATCCCGGCCTCCAGCCCGAGCGGACCGCCCTGGCATGGGGCCGCACCATGCTGGCGTTGGTGACGGCGAGCGCCTTCTTCCTGCGCTGGCTACCCGTCTACGGGTTACCCATCCTGATGCTGCCGGCGATTTCCGGCGGCGCCGCCCTTGCCATCTACCTCACGCAGCGCCGCCGGTACCGGGCCAGGTCCCATGGTCTGGCAGGCGAAAGCATCGAAGCGGACCTGCCTGCCGTGCTCTGGACCGCTCTCGCCGGAGTGGTCCTTGGCGGACTTGGCATTGTTGTGGTCCTGATCAGTCCGTAGAACACAGCCAGTTCCTAGAACATCGGCAGGACGAAGCCGGCCAGGAGCGCTACCGAGCCGATCGCCGTCAGGCAGCGGCCCAGGACCGAGGCTGTCCTGCCGGCTTCCTCCGGCGCGGTGGTCTGCCACTGCGTTGGGCGCTTGGGGTGGTAGTAGATGGGGAGGGTGTCTCCCGCCGCCATGTCCCTGATGTCGTAGGGAGACATGGGGGCGTTGTGGACCTGGTGCTTCCGGTCGAACCAGCGGAACCCCACGCCGGTGGAATCGGAGTACACCACGGCCTCGGCCACGTCCCAGGGGTGCACGAAGCGGCGGAGGAAGCCGGTGTAGAAAAGCAGTCCCAGCCCGGCGGGCAGGCACAACCAGGTGAGCACTTCCAGGATGGGACCTGCCATATCGAGCGCAGTGGGCATGAAGTTGATGGTACCGCGCGGGGACTGGTGGCTTCAGCACCTGATCCGTACGCTGAAGGTGACCGGACCGGAGTTAGGGGAAGCCATGAATGATCAGGACATTTTGACGCACATCCAGGCCCTGGTGGAGGAGGAGCACTCGCTGCGCGAGGGATCGGGCAGCGGGCAGGCCCCGGACCCGGCGCGGTTGAAGTACGTGGAAGAAAGCCTGGACCAATGCTGGGACCTGCTGCGCCAGCGCCGGGCCAAGAAGGATTCCGGGGAGAACCCGAACGACGCCGAGGCCCGCCCCATCAGCGAGGTTGAGGGCTACCGGCAGTAATGCGTATTGCAGTAGCGCAGATCATCAGCGGTGCAGACACCGCCGCCAACCTTGAACTGATGTGGGACTACGCCGCGCAGGCCAGTAATGCGGACGCGCAGTTGGTTGTGTTTCCCGAAGCGACGATGCGCGCGTTCGGGCACTCCCTCAGGGACATTGCCGAGCCCCTCGACGGCCCGTGGGCCAGCGAGGTCCGCAAGATGGCCCGGGAGCTGGAGATCACGATTGTGGCCGGCATGTTCACGCCGGGGAAGGACGGCCGCGTCCGCAACACGCTGCTGGTCACCGGACCCGGTGTGGATGCTTCCTACGACAAGATCCACCTCTTCGATGCCTTTGGGTTCACGGAGTCCAAGACAGTGGACGCAGGGGAAGGGCCGGTTACGTTCGAACTCGACGGGACCGTCTTCGGCCTTGCCACCTGCTACGACGTGCGCTTTCCCGGCCTGTTCACGGCAAACGCGAACGCGGGGGCGCAGGTGAACATCGTGTGCGCTTCCTGGGGCGCCGGGGAGGGCAAGGCCGAGCAGTGGGACCTGCTGGTTCGCGCACGGGCGCTGGACAGCACCGCGTTCGTGATTGCCTGCGGCCAAGGGGATCCCGAAACCGTCGGCGCTGGTCCCGCCGGAACAGCACCCACGGGAATCGGCCACAGCGCGGTTGTGACCCCACTCGGCAAACCGCTGGTGACCCTTGGCGGAAAACCCGAACTCGCCGTCGTCGATATTGACCCCGCCACGGTGGCCGACGTACGGGCCAACCTGCCGGTCCTGGCCAACGCGCGCAGGTTCTGACCCTGTGAGCTGCCGTTCATAGCTCTGAAACAGAAGGCCAAGCAGGGTACGACGGCGTTTCTCACCTTAGGTGCGCTGCGTCGCCTGTGCCGGCGGGGAAGTATTTGGGATGGTGCCAGCGTGGGTGGCTCCGGCCAGAGAAGCCGTTTACATTCCTGAAACATACCGGATACGTGAACTTCACGCGGGAGCGATTTGTGTAACGTGCCTGCAACTTAAAGCGGCATTGACTGAAACACGCGACGCCAAAAATGGATCCCGGGGGAAATGCTGGGGCCAAAACGGGCCCCGGACCAAGATCACGTTGCGAAGGGACCCACCGGTGGAAATCACTGCCCAACACGTCTGGCTGATGATTTCGGCCGCGATGGTACTGCTGATGACCCCTGGGCTCGGTCTCTTCTACGGCGGCATGACCCGCGCCAAGGCCGCGCTGAACATGATCATGATGAGCTTCATCTCCGCCGGAATTGTGGGCGTGGTGTGGGTTCTCTGGGGTTACTCCATGACTACCGGAGACGGCATCCTGGGGCTCTTCGGCAATCCCTTCACGAGTTTCGGCCTGCAGAACCTGATGGGCTCGCCGGACCTCCTCAAGGCCGGTTACAGCGCCACCTTCGCCATCATCACCGTGGCCCTGATCAGCGGCGCCATCGCCGACCGCGCGAAGTTCAGCGCATGGGCACTGTTCGTTCCCGTGTGGATCACCCTGATCTACTGCCCTCTCGCTTACATGATCTGGGGTGGCGGGCTGATGAGTGCAGGCGGGGCCGTCACCGCAATCTTCGGCCAGGTCATCGATTTCGCCGGTGGCGCCGTGGTGGAAATCAGTTCAGGAACTGCCGCGCTGGTGCTGGCCATCATCGTGGGCCAGCGCCACGGCTTCGCGAAGGACCCCAATCACCGCCCCCACAACCTGCCCTTCATCATGCTGGGCGCGGCCATCCTGTGGTTCGGCTGGTTTGGCTTCAATGGCGGCGCCGCAACCAGCGCTGAACAGGCCGGCCTCATCTGGATCAACACGCTGGTGGCCCCCGCCGCGGCCATGCTCACCTGGCTCATCACCGAAAAGATCCGCCACGGGCACCCCACCTCCCTGGGCGCCGCCTCCGGCGTTGTGGCCGGCCTTGTGGCCATCACCCCTTCCTGCGCCAACGTCAGCCCGGTGGCAGCCATCGGCCTGGGCCTGGTGGCGGGAGCGGCATGCTGCGTATTCGTGGACCTCAAGTACCGGTTCGGCCTTGATGACTCCCTGGACGTGGTGGGCGTCCACCTGGGGGCCGGCCTCATTGGCACCCTGTCCCTGGGATTCATCGCCCTCCCCGTGAACGGCCAGGGCGGCGGCCTCTTCTACGGCGGCGGTGTCCAGCAGCTCATCGCCCAGACAGCCGCCGTCGTCATCACCCTGCTGCTGTCCGGACTTGGAACGGCGGTCATTGCGCGGGTCATCAACAAGGCGGTGGGCTTCCGCGTCAGCCACGAGGCCGAGACCGCCGGCGTGGACCTGTCCGAGCACGCCGAGACCGCCTACGCGTTCGGCGAGATCGGAGCAGGCTTCAACCCCCTGCGCCAGGCAGCTGCGCACATCCCAACCGCTGCTGCTCCCGCGGAGCGGCACGCCCGGGAAGACTCCTTCGCGTAGCTTCCACAGCCGCGGCCTAAGGATCTAGTCCGCAAGGATTTTGTAGAGCGCCCGGCGGGTTTCGTCCATCTTCTCGATCGCAGCAGCACGCTGTTCCTGGGTCACGCCGGTGCGGAACTGATGGATGGCGCCCAGGAGCTTGCCGATGCTTTGGTGGAAGTCCCTGTCGGCGCTGTCCGGTTCGGCGTTCCAGGCGTTCTCCATCTCCTCGGCATGCTCTGCCACATAGGCCCTGCCTGCGTCCGTGAGTGCGAACTCGGTCCCGCGGCCTTCACTGAGCGCCTCGATCAGGCCCTCATCCACCAACTGCTGGAGCGTGGGGTAAATGGATCCCGGGCTTGGCCGCCACATTCCGCCGGTCTTTGCGGCGATGGTCTTGATCAGTCCGTAACCATTGGATGGTGCCTCCGCAAGGAGCGAGAGGATGGCTGCACGGACATCGCCCCGGCTGGCCCGCCGGCCGCCCCGCCCGAAACCCGGGCCAAAGCCCGGCCCGAATCCGGGTCCGAAACCAGGTCCAAAACCAGGTCCGAAACCGGGACCAAAGCCCGGACCCCGGTGCCCGTGCGGTCCCCTGTGGCCCCTCCCCCGTTCGAAGCGGCCCTTGCCGAATTCCGGGCCGGGATTCCTGTCATCAAATATGCCTTTCATGGTGGCATGGTCCTTTCGTTTTCAGAAGCTCGCTGTTTTGTTCAGCGATAGTTAACGATATGTCGGTAACTATCGCTTGGTCAATGGTTTGGTGTGACCAAATCCTGACCTTCCGCCACTGTTTCGGCCCTTGGCAGGGGCGTATCCTGTTCCCACCTCACAGGACGAGGGCTGAGGAATGGTGAAGAAGCGGAAGCGCAGGGGCGGTTTTGGCGCGGCCCTGGGACGGGTCCTGGGGTTCCTTGCAGCGAGCGTCATGTGCGGCGTGCTGGCAGCCAGCTTGGTGGTTCCGGCTGTGGCAGCCGCCGGGATGGGCGTCAGTTCCTCCATTGGCTTCTTCGAAAGCCTGCCGGCGGAATTGACGGTGCAGCCGCCGTCGCAGGCTACGAAGGTCCTGACCGCCGATGGGCAACCGATCGCCACGTTTTACGCGGAGAACCGTGTGCGGGTACCGCTGGACCAGATGTCGCCCTTCATCAAGACCGGCATTGTCGCCATCGAGGACAGCAGGTTTTACGACCATGCGGGTGTTGACCCGCAGGGGATCCTGCGGGCGATGGTGTCCAACCTGACCAAGGGCGGCGAGCAGGGCGCCTCGACCATCACCCAGCAGTACGTCACCAACGTCCTGAACGAGGCACAGCTCTCACAGGACAGGCCGGACGCGGTGGTGCTGAACGGGCAGAAGACCCTTGGCGACAAACTGCGGGAAATGAAGCTCGCCATCACGCTGGAGAAGAAGTACACCAAGGACCAGATCCTTGAGGGTTACCTCAACATCGTGTTCTTCAGCAGCAACGCCTACGGAATTGAAGCCGCGGCACGCTACTTCTTCAGCACCAGCGCGAAAGACCTCACCCTTCCCCAGGCAGCCTTGCTGGCCGGGCTGGTCAACAGCCCAACCCTGTACAACCCGGCCACCAACCCGGACAAGTCCATTGTGCGCCGCAACCAGGTCCTGTCCGAGATGCTGCGCCTGCGCAAGATCACCCAGGCCCAGCATGACGAGGCCGTGGCCGCTCCGATTGAATTGAAGATCACGCCCCAGCAGCAGGGTTGCGCCAATGCGGCCATCGCGCCGTACTTCTGCGATTACATCTCGCACCTGATCCTCAACAATCCTGCCTACGGCCCGACGGAACCTGAGCGGGAACGAAGGCTGTACCGGGGTGGGCTCACTATCGTCACCACCCTGGACAGCAGGCTTCAGGCCGCCGCACAGGCCCAGGTTGACGGAACCGCAGGCGCAAATCCTGACCGGTGGGCAGCTTCGCTGCTAACCATCCAGCCCGGCAGCGGCAAGATCCTGGCGATGGCCCAAAACACGGTGTTCCTTCCGCAACCCGGCAAGTTCGACACCAACCTCAACTTCAACGTGGATGCCAAGGACGCCCAGGGCAACGACCTGAACGGCGCCGGAGGTTTCCAGCCCGGGTCCACCATGAAGCCCTTCACCTTTGCGGAGTGGCTGAACGAGGGAAAGTCGATCACCGCCGAAGTGGACGCCTCACGCCGCGTCTATCCCCTGGGGTTCCCGTGGAAGGACAGCTGCGGAAAGGTGCTGGGAGCCTACAGCACCGCGCAGGCAAACCCCGCCCTTGGTGCTGCCGACGACCTGCAGAATGCCGAGGACGGCTTCTACCGGCCGATGCCCGTCAACTACGGCCTGTACAACTCGATCAATACCGCCACCTTCGCCGCGGCGGCACAGCTGGACTTCTGCGGCATCCAGAAAATGGTGGATGCCGTCGGGCTGCACAGTGGCCTCGACAGCACCCCGGTCAACATGCACCAGCTGGGCAACCTGCTGGGCGGAACCGGCGTTGCCCCCCTTACCCTTGCCAATGCCTTTGCCACTTTCGCCACGGACGGCCGCTTCTGCGCACCCATTGGACTGGTTGATGTCACGGATGCAGCCGGGGCGAAGCTGCCCGCCCAGGCCCCGGACTGCCACGATGCCGTCAAACCGGACGTAGCCCGCGGCGTCAACTCGGTACTGCAGGATGTCCTGAAGAAGGGCTCCGGTGTCTGGATCAACCCGAAGGTCCATGACAAGGTCCCCACCGCAGCCAAGACCGGGACCTCGAACAACAACGGTTCCACCTGGGTGGTGGGATACACCACCGGCATGGTCACCGCTTCCTTCTTCGGGGATGCCCTGGAAGGCCAAAAGCGGCCAGGACAAAACGTGACCATCAACGGCACCTTCTACCCCCGGCTGGACGGATACATGATCGCCGGTCCACAGTGGGCCAACTACATGCTCAAGGTGGCGCCGCTTTATCCCGCAACCCCGTTCGCGCCGCCTCCCGCTTCGATGATTGGTCCCAGCCCTACCCCGAAGCCGTAGGCCCTGGCTTCAGCGGAGCGGCAGACCTCAGGGTCCGACAGCGACAGCCACCCAAAAGCCCTATGTGGAAAACCAGCTGACCGCCGTTAACTGTCCCCCCATCTGCCAGTCGGCTCCATGAGCAGTGGAACCCTTATTCCTGGCCCGTCCCCTTCCATAACCGCTTCCACCAGGAACGCTGGGGCTCCGGTTCGGCGGGAACTTCCACACTCCGCGCCGCACGCCGGCTGCGCCAGCGCTCCACTTCCTCCTCCACGTCACGGGTCTTGGTGACCACCGGCGGCCCGCCCTGCAGCTGGCGGCGGGCATCGATCACGCGCCGGTTGAAATCCTGAAGGAGGTCCCGGACCTGCTGCTCGGTGTACTGGGTATCCAGCTTGGCTTCGAGCTCAGCGTCCTCGCCGCGGAGCAGGATGGCAGCCGGGCCCAGGCCGCTGATATGTTCCCGCTGGATCAGCCCCTTGACCCACCAGTCGGGGTCGTACGAGTCCCCCAGGCCGGGGATCGGTTTGCCCGCGTACTTGAGGTTGTCGAACTTGCCCTGTGCCATGGCATCCCGGACCAGGTACTCGGCGCGGGCGGCATCACTGACTTTCCTCCGCTTCTCACGCTCCCTCTCGTCGAGGGCGTCCAGCGCGGCTTCCTCCTCGGCACTGATGCCGGCGCCGCGGTATGAACGGAGCTCCACTGCCCTCTCCAGGCGCTTCCGGAAATCCCCTGTCCCGCCGCTCATTGCTGCCACCGCCTTCCCTCGGCCTGAACCACCTTCAAGTATTTCAACGGGCGGCTTCCTTGTTCAACGGCAAAGGTGGGCGGACGACGGCGGGACGTCCCGCCGTCGTCCGCCCACCAGATGCTGTGGCGGGAGTTCGTCGTGGCAACCGTGCAGTCAGGCGTTGGCGTGCTCGGCGAGGATGCCGTCGATCTGGCCCACGGCTCCCTTCAGGCCCTCCTCCATGCCCATGGCCACCATCTGCTCCAACTGCTCCTCGGATTCAAAGGACGATTGGATGGTCATGCGGGTACGCTCCCCCAGCGGCTCCAACGTGACCGTGGCGTGGGTGACGCCCAGGTCGCCGGTGGGATTGCCGTCGTCGTCCGCGAACCCGTCGTCGAACTGCAGCGTCCGCGGGGCATCAATCGCTGTGAATTCCCACCAGCCGTGGGCCTTCTCCCCCTCCGGGCCGGTCATGTAGTAGTTGGCACGGCCGCCGGGGACGAATTCCAGTTTGTGGAATGTGGCCGGCCAAGTGGGTGGGCCCCACCAGCGCTCCAGCTGGCGGGGGTCCTCCCACAGCTGCCACACACGATCGACGCCGGCGTCGAACTCTGCGACCAGGGTGAGGGTCAGCGCCTCCGGGTTCTTGTCCATAGTGATGACTGCCATGGCAATGCCTTCCTAACCTTCAGCGAGAATGTCTGCCATCCTGGCGGCGCGCTGCCGCCAGATTTGTTCATATTCGTCGAGCAGCTGCCGGGCTTTCCGCAGTCCTTCATGATTGCCCCGCACGATCTGCTCCCTTCCGCGTTTTTCCTTGGTGACCAGGGATGCCCGCGCCAACACCGCCACATGCTTCTGGACGGCCGCAAAACTCATGGCATAAAGCGCTGCCAGGCCGGAAACGGAGTACTCGCCGACAGTCACCCGGCGGACGATGTCCCGCCTGGTGGAATCGGCGAACGCCTGGAAGAGGCGGTCCAGTTCAGTCTCAGTCAGCGTATCTACAACCATTTGGTTGTAGATTAGCCCTCAGTTGGACGTGCGTCAATGGTCCTGCCGTGGGCACCCCGGCCGTGCCGGTATCTTGAAGGCCATGAGCATCTTCCTCGCCGGGGCGGGCCCGGATCCGCTGGCATTCCAGGAGGTCTTCGACCGGTTCGCACTCGACGTCCGGGAACATGCCGGCCGCCGGACTCCCCGCATCGCCGTAGCCGTGCACCAACGCGGCGGCAACCTGCAGGAACTCGTGGCCGCCTGCGCCGAATCCCTCCAGGCCAGGATCGAGTGCGAAATTGCTGCCGTACCGCTTCCAGACGGCAAGCCTGCCGACCCCGGCGCTTTCGCGAAAGTCGATGCGGTGGTGGTGGGCGGCGGTCTCACACCGGCCTATTGGGAGGCCCTGCACCCCGCGGCCGCAACGATACGGCGCCTGGTTGCCGACGGCGCACCCTATCTGGGGTTTTCCGCCGGCGCCGTGGTGGCACCCCGGCGGGCGTTGGTTGGCGGATACAAGGTCAACGGAGTGGAAGTTTGCGGCGAAGAGTGCTCGGAGGGCCTGGACTCAGTGGATATCCGCGAGGGTCTGGGGCTGGCCGGGTTTTCCGTGGATGTCCATGCCGCCCAGGCCGGGACCCTGAGCCGTGCCGTGGGCGCCGTGGCAGCTGGCCTGGTGGAAAGGACGGTGGCCATTGACGAGCGCACAGCCGTGGTTTTAGCGGCCTTGGGCGACGGGGACTACGACGTCATCGGCAGCGGCCACTGCTGGGACGTTCACCGAAGCGGAGGGACCGCCATCGTATCCTTGAGAGCTGCACCCTGACCGGGCCGGGATCAGGTTGGCAACCTGCCGGCTACGAGTCGAAGTGCGTGCGGACGCTGGTGCCGGACAACTGCTCAATCAGTTCCTTGGCAACATCCCGGAGCTTACGGTTGCGGTTGCTTGAGACCTTGGTGAGGATCTCCATCGCCTCTTCCTGCGAGCATCGGTTCTGCGCCATGATCACGCCGCAGGCCAGATTGATGGCGGTCCTGCTCTCAAGGGCGGCTTCCAGGTCGTCGGCCCGGTTTTCGCTCGTGTTGATGCGCACGGAGAGCTGCATGGTGTTGTGGGCGGCACCAGCGAAACCAACTGCCTTATCGTATACATCAGCGGTGAACGCGTGGGGTTTGGCGGCGAAAAAGTTCAACGCCGCCCTTGCATCACCGGTTATCACCAACGGCACGCCAAGGCTGCTGCGCACGCTGTGTTCGGCCAGCTTCTTGTTGAAGTCCGGCCATCTCGGGTCTTCTGCGACGTCGTCAATCATGATCGGAGTCATCTCCCGGAGGGCACGGACGCAAGGCCCGTCGCCCAACACCTGCTCTATGTGGTCGAGCTCCAGCGCACGGTCGCTGCTGCCGGCTGCAGTGGCAGGACGCCGCCGGACTTTGAGGGTGACAGCACATTCGATCGTGTCGTTCGCAGCTTCGGAGACCGCTGCGGCAGCCATGCCCGACAGCCCGGACAGGAAATCCACAATGCCCTCCGCGCCCACCAGGATTTCCTGCAGCTGACGGACCGACTCGTTATCTGCTGATGTCGACATGCTGCAATCCTACTGTTGCAGCCAAGCGGCGCGTGGAGACGCCAAGTGGTTAACCTATGCTGGAGAGATGCCCCAGCACCTGCCCATTGACGAGCTCAGCATTGTGATTGCTCGGATTCAGGGATTGTTGCTGACAGAGGAAAAGGTGGGCACCGCGGTCAGCCTCCTGGCGCGGGCCGCCAAGGAGTCAGTCCCGGGCACCATCGGTGCTGGCGTGTCCCTGCTTGACTCCCGGGGCCGGCGGACCAGCAGCGGCTACACCGACGGGGTGGTGGAACAGGCTGACGCCGAACAGTACCGCCATGGCGAAGGTCCCTGCCTGACAGCCTGGGCGGCAGAGATTCCCGTCCTGGTCCAGGACCTCCACGACGACATGCGGTGGCCGCTATGGCGGGACTCGGTGCGGGGACTACCCATCCGGTCAGTGGTGAGTGCACCGTTGATGGCCGGCAAGGAAGCGATCGGCGCCCTCAAACTGTATGCCGCCACACCGTCCGGCTACGACGAAACCAGCGTGCGGCTGATTCAACTGTTCGCCGGGCCGGCCGCGACCCTTCTGTCGCACGTCCAAGGAAGCGAAGCTCCGCGCAAAATGACGGAAGGGCTGCAGACTTCGCTCCACAGCAGGGATGTCATCAACCGCGCCTGCGGTGTGGTGATGGAACGCCTGGGCACGACGCACAAGGCGGCGCTGCAACAGCTGATGAACCAGGCGCGGAACGAGCGCACCACCCTGCTGAACATCAGCGAATCCATTCTGGCCGGGACGCCGGCGTCCGGGATTTAGGCAGCGCGGATGGGTTTCGATCCACACGAACCGGAACAAAGGCGCCGGCTCCGTGCAGCCCTCAGGGCAGCGGATATCTCCGTGTCGGAGCTGTGGTTGAAGTACTTTGGCATGTCCGGAGACGCAGGCGAATATGAGGTGGAGGCCTACCTGCAGGGCCTTCTCTCGCTGCCGCCGATCCAGCGCGACCTGCTGGCGCTTGCGGCGAACGAGTTGATTGACGAGCGGCCGCGGCCGCGTGCGCCCTACTCCAATGACTTCACATCCAGGCCGGAGGCCGCGGAAGAGGATGCGGATGGGGATGCGGAAGGGGATGACGACGGCGGCAGCGAACCAGGCGCCGCCGCGCCAAGCTCCTGAAGCAGCATCAGTGAGACGGGCATCAAACCCTGTTCGGAATCCCCTTTACAGGCGTAGTGTCGAATAAAGGATCACTGGCGCAACTAGGGATTGAGGCCTTATGGCCAACAACGATGCAGTCACCACCGCAGACCAGTATCAGGATTTATTGCTCAACACCCCGGAATTTTCGCAGTTCCTCCTGGGCCTTGCGACCATATCCGCGTCGCAGCTGGGGGGAGACGGGACGCCGGTGGCATGTACGGTCACCGTGGAGCGCGACGGCGCCCTGTCCACGTTTGCCTACAGCAGCGAAGAGGGCCGCCGGCTGGACGAGACCCAGTACGCCTTTGGCATAGGCCCATGCCTCGCCGCGCTCAGGGAGCAGCGCAGCGTATTGATCGACGACCTGCAGCTTGACCAGAGGTGGGCACCGTACACCTATGCCGTTGCAAAGCTGGGTGTGCGCTCGGTTTTGGCGGTACCCATCCGCACGGAGCCCCTTTCCCAAGCGGCCCTCAATTGCTACGCGCATGCTGTCCATGCCTTCGACCCCGAGACCGTCAAGCTGGTGGAGGACCAGGCGGCGTCGATGTCCCGCATCCTTCGGCTCGCACTGCGGCTCCACGCCCCTGAGGTCTTTTCCGAGGACCTGCGGGCCGCACTGAAGTCGCGCGCGGTGGTTGACGCGGCCATTGCGCTGGTTATGCTCCAGGCCCGCGGCGGCCGGGACGGCGCACTGGACCTCCTCCAGGCCGCTGCCGCATCCGGCAACCGCCGGATCCAGGAGATTGCGCAGGAGATCGTGGCGAGGGGCAGCCTTAATGCCGATCCGGGTGGGGGTAAAAGATGAATGTCGAATGGACCGGGGGCCGGACCAGCTGATCGAAGCCGACGAGCAAAGGCGTGGAGCAGCACTGCGCTTCCGTAACGCCGGAGTGGACTGTGCGCCCGCTCACAAGTGATGAGAATCACTCGCAATAATAGGGCATTTTGGTTGAGCAGGCACTTTCGTCATGGGCACTATGGAAGGGCAGGGCAGGACACATCGGCCCTCGACATCCTGGTGACGCAATGAGGCCCACCGGTGAGCACCGGCCACCGATCCTCTGAGCGCGGACAGGCCAATTGACCGGACGCAGCGCCGGCTTGATACAGGAAAGTCTGAACAATGACGTTTAATACTGCCGAATCCGTGACCCTGAAGATCTGGGACCGTACCTCACTCCACGAGACCCTCGATTCCGCGGTCAGCGACCTGTCGTCGCGCCACAACACCACCACCTGCCGCATCGCTGTCACGTGCAGCGGGCCCAACACCTTCACCCTGAGTGTGCGCGGCGACGAGGCGGCACTGGCCCTCTAGGCACTCCCACCACCAAGGGGCGCGGACGACGCCGGGGAACCACCCGCCGTCGTCCGCGCTTTTTTTGCTGCCCCGCGGGGACGGGGGCCCTGACCGCACAACCTGGCGCAGCCCGCCGCCGCGGAACGGCGTAGCATTCGTGAGGTACGCGCAGCAGGACGGGGAGGAAACATGGATACCCAGCAAAAGCCCGGCCGGTTCAACCTCGGGTCCCTGGCAGTGCCGATCATCCAGGCACCGATGGCAGGCGGGCCCTCCACACCTCAGCTCGCGGCGGCTGCCACTGCCGCCGGCGGCCTCGGCTTCCTCGCGGCCGGATACAAGACCGCCGCGGCGATGCGCTCCGAGATTGAGACGGTGCGCTCACTCACCAGCCGGGCGTTCGGGGTCAACCTGTTCGTTCCCCAGCCGTCGGTCATCAGCCCGGCGTCCCTTCAGCAGTACGCGGCGTCCCTGGCCCCTGACGCCGAGCGCTTCGGTGTCAGCCTGGGCGAGCCACGGCATGACCATGACGACTGGGACAAAAAGCTCGAGGTCCTGCTGGAGCTCGCGCCGGCCGTTGTGTCCTTCACCTTCGACGTTCCCGCTACCGGCGTGGTCCAGGCCCTCCAAAAGCAGGGTGTGTATGTGGTCGCCACGGTGACGGACCGCGGCGAAGCGCTTCAGGCGCTTGAGGCAGGCGCCGACGCCCTGTGCGTCCAGGGCCCGGAAGCCGGCGGCCACCGCGGGACGTTCAAGGCGGATGTTCCGCCTCCCGAGGTGCCCCTGCATGGCATCCTCGAAGAGCTCTCCGACCTTGAGGTGCCGCTCATCGCGGCCGGCGGGATTGCCACGCCCGATGACACGCGGGCTGCCCTCGCCGTGGGTGCCGCGGCGGTCCAGGCCGGAACCGCCTTCCTCCGCGCGGATGAAGCGGGAACCAAGGCGGCGCACCGGGCCGCGTTGTCGTCATCGGAGCGGTTCACCACCACCGCCGTCACCCGCGCCTTCTCGGGCCGCAACGCCCGCGGCCTCTACAACGAATTCATGCGCCGCCACGACCCCGATGCCCCCTACGGCTACCCGGAGATCCACCACCTGACCACTCCCCTGCGGGCAGCGGCTGCAGCCGCCGGCGAGCCGGACTGGCTGAACCTGTGGGCCGGCATCAACTACCGGCATGCCGTGGACGGCCCCGCGGCGGCGATCCTCAAGAGCCTCGCCCCGTAGCGGGTTGATGCTTCTGCCACGGCTGCTGCTTCTGCCACGGACGACGGCGGGCCGGCCCCTTTCGGAGCCGGCCCGCCGCGCGGGGGTGGTGCTTTAGAGGGTGGCGGTGTCGATCACGAAGCGGTAGCGGACGTCCGAGGCAAGGACGCGCTCGTAGGCTTCGTTGATCTTCTCAGCCGGGATGACCTCGACCTCGGCGCCCAGGCCGTGCTCGGCGCAGAAGTTGAGCATCTCCTGGGTCTCGCGGATGCCGCCGATCATGGAACCGGCGAAGGAGCGGCGGCCGCCGATCAGTGCGAACGCATTGACGGGAAGCGGCTCGGCAGGAGCACCAACGTTGACCAGTGCGCCGTCAAGCTTCAGCAGGCCGAGGTAGGAGCTGATGTCGATTGAAGCGCTGACCGTGTTGATGATGAGGTCGAAGGAGCCGGCGAGCACCTCAAACGTGGCGGGATCGCTGGTGGCGAAGTAGCTGTCAGCGCCCAGGCGCAGGCCGTCTTCCTGCTTCTTCAGCGACTGGGACAGGACAGTCACGTCGGCGCCCATGGCGTGGGCGAGCTTGACGGCCATGTGGCCCAGGCCGCCGAGGCCGACGACGGCGACCTTCTTGCCGGGACCGGCGCCCCAGTGCCGCAGCGGTGAGTAGGTGGTGATGCCGGCGCACAGCAGCGGTGCGGCGACATCGAGTTCGATGCCCTCGGGGATGGTCACCACGAAGTCCTCGGTCACCACAACGTGGGTGGAGTAGCCGCCCTGGGTGATGGTGCCGTCGCGGTCAACGGCGCCGTACGTGCCAACGTTGCCCTTGAGGCAGTACTGTTCCTCGCCCTTCTGGCAGTTGGCGCACTCCTTGCAGGAGTTGACCATGCAGCCAACACCAACACGGTCGCCAACGGCATGCTTGGTCACCGCGGAGCCCACCTCTGTAACGATGCCCGCGATTTCGTGGCCGGGAACCAGCGGGTACTGCTGCCGGCCCCAGTCGCCGCGGACAGTGTGGATGTCCGAGTGGCAGATGCCGGCGAACTTGATGTCGATCATGACGTCGTGGGGACCCACCTCGCGGCGCTCAATGGTGGTTGCCACCAGGTCCTCCGTGGCGGACGGGGATGCATAAGCCTTGACGGTAGTCATGGTTCTCCTGTGATCTGTTGGGGGATAACTGAAATGCTACCGGGGTTGTTCGGATCAAACCCCGGAAAAGGTGGGGCCAGCGTGGCCCTGTTGTACCTGGTCTTGGCAGTCCTACCCTCTGCAGCCTGGCCAAGCCGGGTGAAACGTCAGGGCCGGAGGAGCACCTTGATGGCGCGGCGTTCGTCCATGGCCTTGTACGCCTCTGCTGCCTGGTCCAAGGGGAGTTCGAGGTCGAACACCTTTCCGGGGTTGATGTCGCCACGGAGGATCAGGTCGATCAGCTCGGGAAGGTACTGCCGGACCGGAGCGGGACCGCCGTGCAGGTGGACGTGCGAGTAGAACAGGTCCCGGCCTGGCAGCGCCACGTCATGGGAGACACCGACGAAGCCCACATGGCCGCCGGCACGGGTGGCGTGGATTGCCTGCAGCATGGATTCCTGCGTGCCAACGGCCTCGATGACCGAGTGTGCGCCGAGCCCGCCCGTGAGTTCCTTGATCTTCTTCACGCCTGCGTCCCCGCGCTCCTCGACGATGTCGGTGGCGCCGAATTCGCGGGCCAGGGCCTGCCGGTCGGCGTGGCGGGACATGGCAATGATGCGTTCGGCGCCCATCTGCTGTGCGGCCAGGATCCCCAAAAGCCCCACGGCGCCGTCGCCCACCACCGCCACGGTTTTGCCTGGTCCCGCTTCGGCCGCCTTGGCGGCAAACCATCCCGTGCCCAGGACATCGGAGGCGGCAAGCAGCGACGGAACCATGCCGGCGTCGGGCATCTCCGGCGTGGCCACCAGGGTGCCGTCCGCCAGCGGGACGCGCAGGTACTCAGCCTGCGCACCGCCCACGCCCTGCCGGTGGACGCAGCCGCTTTGGTAGCCGGAGCGGCAGATCTCACAGGTGTTGTCCGAGGCGAAGAAGGAGCCAACCACGAATTGGCCGGGGCGGACATTCTTCACGTCGGCGCCCACTTCTTCGACGATTCCCACGTATTCGTGGCCCATCGGCATGGGTTTGGCCAGTTTGTCTGCGCCCCGGTAGGGCCAGAGGTCGGACCCGCAGACACAGGCGGCAACGAGTTTGATGACCGCGTCGCTGGGCTGCCTGATGGCGGGTTTGTCACGGTCCTCGACGCGCACGTCTCCGGGGGCGTGCATGATGGCTGCGCGCATGCTGGGTCCTCCAAGGGGTGGAAAGCTGAAAACGGACAATCCCATCAAACCCGGCCCGGTGAACGTTAGCGAGGGCCCTGCTGTAACTGGTTCTGGCAGAACCTCCTTAGGGCGATGCCGATGGTCGTAACGTGGTCCCCATGGATAACCGAGCCGAGGTCCGACAGTTCCTGTCCTCCCGCCGTGGGCGCATCACCCCTGAGCAGGCCGGCATTGAACCGTACGGCGGCCGGCGGCGCGTACCGGGGCTGCGCCGCGAGGAGGTGGCCCGGCTGGCGGGCGTCAGCGTGGACTATTACACCCGGCTGGAACGCGGGAACCTCAGCGGCGTTTCGGACAGTGTCCTGGATGCCATTGCCGGTGCCCTGGAACTGGACCGCGCGGAACACGACCACCTCTACGACCTGGCCCGGGCGGCCAACACGTCGGGCCGGAAGAGGGCTGCGGGCGCAGGCGGGTCCGCGCCCTCGAAAGTGCGGCCCGAGCTGCAGTACCTCCTGGACACCATCACCGGGGCACCTGCGTTCATCGGCAACAACCGGATGGACATCGTGGCCGCCAACACCCTGGGCTACGCCCTCTACTCGGACATGTACCGTGCCCCGTCACGGCCGGCCAACCACTCCCGGTTCATCTTCCTTGACCCCCGGGCCCACAACTTCTACACCGACTGGGACCGGGCCGCCAACACCAATGTGGCCATCCTCCGCCGCGAGGCGGGCCGCAACCCGCATGACAAGGGCATCGCCGAACTCATCGGTGAGCTGTCCATGCGGAGTGACGAGTTCCGCACGCTCTGGGCAGCGCACAACGTCCGCCGCCACTACGCGGGGACCAAGTTCTTCCAGCACCCCGTGGTGGGCCTCCTGGAACTGAACTACCAGGTCCTGGGCCTGGAAGAGGACCCCGGGCACACGCTCACCGTGTATCCCGCCACTCCCGGCAGCCCTTCCGAGGAGGCCCTCAAGCTCCTGGCCTCCTGGGCGGCCACCGAAAAGATCGCGGACATGGCCCAGGGCCAAGTCCGCGCCTAGGCCACAGGGCTTCACCGGCCGCCGGCCTTCGCCCGCGCCTTGCCGTCCAGTCACATTAACCTCCGTTGCGGTTCGTGGCTCCGCGTTGCCTGGCTTGTCCCCATTGGTCCGCGTTTGTCGGCCGGATGGCGCCATAAGTAGCGCCGTTTCGCAGCGTTTAGCCTCCATTGCGTGCTGCTGGCCAACGCCCTGC
Source organism: Arthrobacter sp. SDR-2R (assembly GCF_057747955.1). Taxonomy (NCBI): domain Bacteria; kingdom Bacillati; phylum Actinomycetota; class Actinomycetes; order Micrococcales; family Micrococcaceae; genus Arthrobacter; species Arthrobacter sp. SDR-2R. Next base: position 1,142,985 of record NZ_CM173231.1, on the reverse strand, counting down.
GGACCGTGCTTGAGTGTTTTCACGGCACCGGCCAGGCCGTAAGCACCAGCCCAAAGCGCGGGCACGCCGCCGCGCCGACGGCCCCACCCACCTCACACGTCCACCCGGGCACACACCCCGGGGGCCGTCGTCGTACCCGGAATCTTTCCCCGAAAGGAACACCATGTCCTTCCCAGCACCCCCGCCCCACTCCAGCCCCGGCTCCCCGGCATTCACCCGCCGCCGTGCGCTGGGCGCACTTCTGGCGATTCCCGCCGTCGGCCTGCTGTCCGCCTGCGGCGGGACCGCCACCGCAGGCGGCGCCCGCATCAGCCAGGGCGCCCTGGAACCGCTGGCTGCCTCGGTGCCCGCCGGGACCACCATCAAGGTGGGCGATCCCAGCATCAAAGTGGCGCTGGAACTGTCCGGCCTGATCAAGGACCTGGACGGCTTCACGGTGGAGTTCGCCAACATCTCCGGCGGCCCGCAGACAACCGAGGCGTTCCGGGCGAACGCCCTGGACGTGGGGTCCGTGGCGGACATCCCGCCCATCCACGCCACCTGGACCGGCCTCGACGTCCGCATCATCGCCGCGGGCTACCGCCAGGATGCCGTGAACCATCCCATTTATGAGCTGGGCGTCGCCCCGGGAGCGGGCATCAGCCGCCTGGAAGACCTGCGCGGCAAGAAAGTGGCCTACAGCCCGGGCCAGGCGCAGGGTGCGCTGGTGCTGCGGATCCTGGACAAGGCCGGGCTCAGGCAGGAGGACGTCAAGCTGGTGGAGCTGCCCAGCACCGGGGACGCCTACGCCACGGCGCTGGCCAGCAAACAGGTGGACGCCGCTCCCCTGGGCGGGGTCCAGATCAAACGCTACCTGGCCAAGTACAAGGCCGACGGCGCCACCACCATCCGCCACGGGCTGCGCGATGATCCCAGCCTCCTCTACTCCCCCGCCAAGGTCCTGGCCGATCCGGCCAAGGCCGCCGCCCTGGCCGCCTACGTGAAGGTCTGGGGCAAGGCGCAGCGCTGGATCGAAGACCACCCGGCGGAGTGGCTTGACGGCTACTACGTCAAGGACCAGGGGCTGTCCCGCGAGGACGGCCAATACCTGATCGATGCCACCGGCAAGCGCGACCTGCCCACCGCCTGGACCGAAGCGATCGCCAGGCACCAGGAAACCATCGACCTCCTGGCCCGCGAGCAGAAGAAGCCGCAGCTGACGGCGGCCGACCTGTACGACACCAGGTTTGAAGCCATCGCCGGCACGGCATTTGCGCCCGCCGGAAAGGCAGGTGCCGCATGAGCGCCGTACTGGACCGGCCCGTGGTGGCAGCCCACCAGGATCCGGCACCGGCAGGGCGGCCGGATGTGCGGCCCGCAGGGAAGCGGCTGGGGCCCGGACGACGCCGGCAGCTCGCCTGGGTGGGCCCGTCCGCCTTGCTGCTGCTGTGGACAGTCTCTTCCGCAACAGGGCTCCTGGACCCCAGGATCCTGTCCGAGCCCTGGACCGTGGTGGCCACCGCCGGTGAGCTCATCGCGGACGGCCGGCTCCAGGAGAACCTGGCCATTTCCGCCCAGCGCGCCGGCCTGGGGCTCTTCTTCGGCATCCTGGTGGGCGCCGTCCTGGCGCTCCTGTCCGGGCTGAGCCGGGTGGGTGAGGCCTTCATCGACGGGCCCGTGCAGATCAAGCGCGCCATCCCCGGCCTGGCCCTGATCCCGCTGCTGATCCTGTGGTTCGGCATCGACGAGACCATGAAGGTCCTCACCATCACCCTGGGCGTCTTTGTCCCGGTGTACCTGCAGACGCATGCGGGCCTGCGCGGCATCGACCTGCGCTTCGTGGAGCTCGCACAGACCGTGGGGCTCAGCCGGGCCGGCTTCATCCGCAAGGTGGTCCTCCCCGGTGCCCTGCCCGGGTTCTTCCTGGGCCTGCGCTTCGCCGTGACCGGCGCCTGGGTGTCCCTGGTGGTGGTGGAGCAGATCAACGCCACCAGCGGCATCGGCTACATGATGGAGCTCGCCCGCACCTATGGCCAGACCAACATCATCGTCCTGGGCCTGGCCGTTTACGGCATCCTTGGCCTCCTCTCCGACGGCATTGTCCGCTTCATCGAACGAAAGGCCCTCTCATGGCAGCGCACCCTGGCGGGCTGACCGCCATCGGGCCCGCACGTCCCGTACGTTCCGCCGTTTCCGTCCGGGACCTGGTCCGGGGATTCGGCCCGAAGGGAGTCCTGAACGGCGTTGACCTGGACATCGCCCCCGGCGAGTTCGTGGCCCTGCTGGGACCCAGCGGCTGCGGCAAAAGCACCCTGCTGCGCGCCCTGGCCGGCCTGGACCACAACGTCCGGGGCAGCGGCGTGATCAGCGTCCCGGACCGCGTCTCCGTGGTTTTCCAGGACTCGCGGCTCCTGCCCTGGGACAGCGTGCTGGGCAATGTCACCCTGGGCGTCCGGGAGCACGACGCCGAAGCCCGCGCCCGCAAGGCCCTCGCCGAAGTGGGGCTCGCCGGACGTGAAAAAGCATGGCCGCACCAGCTGTCCGGCGGCGAACAGCAGCGCGTGGCGCTGGCCCGTTCACTGGTCCGCGAACCCCAGCTGCTGCTGGCCGACGAGCCGTTCGGCGCCCTGGATGCGCTGACCCGGATCAGGATGCACGGGCTGCTCCAGGACCTGGTGGCCGCGCACCGCCCAGCCGTCCTGCTGGTCACGCACGACGTGGACGAGGCCATCGCGCTTGCAGACCGGATCGTGGTCCTGGACCACGGCCGCATCGCCACCGTCCGCCCGGTAACGCCGGAGATCCGCTCCTCCGCCGATGCGGCCGGGCATGAAGCCCTCCGCCGCGGCCTCCTCACCGATCTTGGCGTCGTCGGCGCCACCCACTGAACCACCAGACCCGAAGGACTACCCATGACTTCCAACAACCCTCCCCGGCGCCGGCTCCACCTGAACGCGTTCCTGATGAGCACCGGCCACCACGAGGCCTCATGGCGGCTGCCGGAAAGCGATCCGCAGGCCAGCACGGATATTGGGCACTACAAGTTGCTCGCCCAGACTGCCGAGCGCGGCAAGCTGGACTCCATCTTCTTTGCCGACTCCCCCGTCCTGTTCGGCGAGGTGGGCCGCCGTCCTGCCGGCAAGCTCGAGCCCACGGTGCTGCTGACGGCGATCGCCGGCGCCACCGAACGGATCGGGCTGATCGCCACCGCGTCCACCACCTACAACGAGCCCTTCAACCTGGCCCGCCGCTTCGCGTCCGTGGACTGGGCCAGCGGCGGACGGGCAGGGTGGAACGTGGTGACCACGGCCGGCCCGGACGCCGCCCGCAACTTCGGCGTGGACGACCAGCCCGCCCACGCTGTCCGGTACGAGCGCGCCGCAGAGTTCATCGAGGTGGCGCAGAAGCTGTGGGACAGCTGGCAGGACGACGCCGTGCTGGCCGACAAGGCCGAAGGCGTGTGGGGTGACGCGGACAAGATCCGGACCATCGACCACGAGGGCAGGCACTTCAAGGTCCGCGGTCCCCTGAACGTTCCCCGCTCACCGCAGGGGCACCCGCTGATCGTCCAGGCGGGCTCGTCCGAGGACGGCAAGGACCTCGCTGCCCGGTACGCGGACGCCGTCTTTACCGCCCACCAGACCCTTGCCGATGCGCAGGAGTTCTACCGCGACCTGAAGGCCCGCACCGCGGCTGCCGGCCGTGATCCGGAGGCCATCAAGATCCTGCCGGGCATCGTGCCGGTCATTGGTGCCACGGAGGAGGAAGCCCAGGAGCTGGAGCGCGAGCTGGACCGGCTGATCAAGCCCGAATACGCCCGGATCCAGCTGGCCAAGACCCTGCGCGTGGACCCGGAGGACCTGCCGCTGGACCGGCAACTGCCGGACAACCTGCCCAGCGAGGATGAGATCGAGGGCGCCAAGAGCCGCTACACCCTGATCGTCCAGCTGGCGCGCCGGGAGCAGCTCACCGTGCGGCAGCTGATCGGCCGCCTGGGCGGCGGCCGCGGGCACCGCACCTTCACCGGCACCCCGGTGCAGGTGGCGGACGCCATCCAGGAATGGTTCGACGGCGGAGCGGCGGACGGCTTCAACATCATGCCGCCGGTGCTCCCGTCCGGGCTGGAAACCTTCGTGGACCAGGTGGTGCCCATCCTGCAGGAGCGCAGCCTGTTCCGGACCGAATACACGGGCCGGACCCTGCGGGAGCACTACGGCCTGCCACGGCCGGCCAACCGGTACGCGGGGGCGTCCGCCGCCGGCCTTGCCTCGATTGGATCCGCGTTCTGACTGCCGGGTCCATGAGACGGTGCCCCAGGCCGTGTGATACGAGGGCCCGGGAGGGGTAGTCCCTAGACTGGCAGTGAACATTAAGGCCAGGACTGGACGAAGGAGCAGGACATGAGCGGTGTAATCGTTGTAGGTGTGGACGCCAGCCCGTCCGCACGGAAGGCTGCGGAAGTGGCGCTGGGGCTGGCGGAGTCGCTGGGAGCGACACTCCATGTGGTGACCGCCTTTGAAATGGAGAACGCCGAAACCTTCGGGGTGGGCTCGGACAAGGTGCGCATCTCCAACGCGGACAGCTCGGAGATGGTGGCAAAGTCGCTCGGCGCCTCGCGGCCGGGAGTGGAGATTACCCACTTCGCTGCCCGCGGCAAGCCGGCCGATTCCCTCATCAAGGAAGCCATCCGCCTGGATGCCCGGCTGATCGTGGTGGGCAACCGCAGGATGCGCGGCATCGGCCGGCTCCTGGGCAGCGTCGCCAACAGTGTGGCGCACAATGCCCCGTGCGATGTCTACATCGCGAACACGTACGAGGACTGACCTGCCCCACACACAAGGAGGGCGGACGACGTCGGGAACTCCCGGCGTCGTCGGCCCTCCTTGTGCGCAAACGTCAGTTACGCCCCGTACTCCTCATCGGTCACGTGGCGGAGCCAGGTGACAACCTGTCCGTTCCCGTCGGCTTCCTGCATGGCGATGTGTGCCATGAACCGCTCAGGGGTGGCCCCGTGCCAGTGCTCCTCGCCGGGTTCGATGTAGACCACATCGCCGGGGCGGATTTCCTGGACCTCGCCGCCGCGGCGGGCCACCAGGCCGATGCCGTCCGTCACGTAGAGGGTCTGGCCCATGGGGTGGTGGTGCCAGGCGGTCCGGGCGCCGGGCGCGAACCGGACGTGCGCGCAGCCAATGGCTGACTGTTCATCCGGATTCCGGATCCCGTCGATCTGGACCGTACCCGTGAACCATTCCTTGGGCCCGGCCGCCGTCTGGCCGCCGCTCTGGGTGTACTTCATGTTCTCCTCCTGATGGTTCGGGTAGATGGGAAGGTGTGCGTTGGTCATGCTGTCTGCCCGGGGCCGGCAGGCGTGGCCCGGGACGTCACGAAGGCCAGGACGGACGCCGCCGCAAGGACCGCTGCGGCCACCAGGAAGGTGACGCGGTAGCCGGCCCAGTCGAACAGCACTCCGCCCAGCGTGGATCCGATGGCGATTGATGTTTGGATGACGGCCACCATCAGGCCGCCGCCCGCCTCCGCGTTGTGGGGCATCGCCTTCGCAATCCAGCTCCACCAGCCCACCGGCGCGGACGTGGACATCAGGCCCCACAGGCCCAGGAGAACCACGACGGCGGCGATCCACCCGCCGGAGGGAACGAGCGCTGCGGCAAGGACTGCCATGAGCGCCGGAATAAAGACCAGCGTCCGGTACAGTCCGGTGCCGAGAAACCGGCCGATCAGCAGGGTGCCTGCAAATCCCGCCGCACCGATGACCAGCAACACCAGGGACACCATGCCCGCATCGACGCGGGTCACCGTTTCCAGGAACGGGCGGACGTAGGTGAACAGGACGAACTGCCCCATGAAGAAGGCGCCGCAGGCGGCCATGCCCCAGGCAATCGGCCGGCTCTTGAACGCGGCGAAGATCCCGAAGATGTTTCCCGCCGCACGCGCCTGCCTTTGGACGTTCATGGACGGCAGGCTGATCCACTGCCAGAGAAGCGCGAGCACGGCCACCGGCACCAGGCAGAAGAACGCCCCGCGCCAGCCGATGACGGAGCCAAGGTAGCTTCCCAGCGGTGCAGCCAGCACGGTTGCGAGGGCGTTGCCGCCGTTGAAGATGGCCAAGGCCCGCGCCACCTGGTGGGCCGGCACCAGCCGCATGGCGGTGGCTGCCGACATGGTCCAGAACCCCCCGATCACCACGCCGATGAGGGCGCGGCCGATCATGAAGGGCAGGTACCCCGGGGCCGTGGCCACCAGCGCCGCGGAGGCGGCCATCAGCGCCGTCAGGCCCAGCAGCAGGGTCTTGCGGTTCATGCCGCCGGCCAGAGTGGACACGGACAGGCTGGTCAGGACGGCCAGCACGCCGGAGACCGCGATGCCCTGTCCCACCATGCCCTCGGAAACCTGCAGTTCCGAGGCCATCGGCGTGAGCAGGCTGACCGGCATGAACTCGGAGGCGATCAGCGCGAAGACGCACAGCGACATCGCGAAGACGCCTCCCCAGTGGGCCTGCTGGTGCCCGGGGATGCCTGGTCGCTGCTGCCCGCTGGTGTTGATGACGGTTGTTTCGGAGGCCATAGCCTCCATCAAAGCGCGCTTCCGAAGCCCTAGCGAGGGCCCTGCTGAAACGGGTCTTGGCAGACCCCCCTTACCGCAGCACAGCGGACGACGGGGCCTCCCGCCGCCCTCCCGTGGCCGCCACCGGGGGCTGCGGCTTGTACACCCAGGCCACCAGCACCACAGAGATGATCATTAGCAGGAACCAAGCCACGAGTTTCTCAAGGCCCACCGGGTGCCAGCCGTCCACCTGGCTGGGGTAGAGCCAGGCACCGGACCAGGTGGCGATGTTCTCGGCGAGCCAGATGAACAGCGCCACCAGCAGGAAAGAGACCGGCAGCGGCATGTGGAACTCCCGGCGGAACACGCGGAAGTGCATGACGCACCGGCCGTAGATGAGCACGACGGCGGCGAGCAGCACCCAGCGCAGGTCCCAGATGTAGTGGTGGGTGAAGAAGTTGGCGTAGATCGCGGCGGCGAGGACGGCGGTGATCCAGCGCCGGGGGTAGGCGGCGAACTTCAGGTCGAACAGCCGGTAGACGCGCACCATGTACGAGCCCACGGCGGCATACATGAACCCGCTGAAGAGCGGCACGGCCCCGATGCGCAGGAAGCCTTGGGCATCGTAGGACCACGAACCCACGTCCGTCTTGAACAGCTCCATGACGGTCCCCACAAGATGGAACAGGACGATGACCCGCAGTTCCCGCAGGGTTTCCAGCTTGAACGCCACCATCAGGATTTGGATGACGACGGCGGCGATCGTCAGGAAGTCGTTGCGCGCCAGGCCGGCAGTGTCCGGATACCAGATCCTGGCGGCCATGAGCACTGCCAGGAGCGCCGCGCCGAAGATGCAGGCCCAGCCCTGCTTGAGGCCAAAGACCACGAACTCAGTGAGTCTTGTTTTGCCGCCGCCGGCCGGAGCAGTTGCCAGGAACCTCCTGGCCCGTTCGTCGATCCGCTGCTCCACCGGTGGTGAACCGCGTCTGGGGCTAGGCACTGATCCCCTGGCGCTGGCTTGGCCGGGTGTTCCTCTTCAGGTCCCTGTCGAGTTCGCGCAGGCAGTAGTTCTTGAACCAGTACCTGATGCCCCGCGGCAGCCGCGGGTAGGCAACGGCCAGGATGCGAAAGGTGCGGTTGAAGCGCCGTTCGTGCCGGTCGCTCCAGCCGAGGCCGAAGTCTTTCCGCAACTGGTGGGGAAGGAGTCCGGCGGTGAGGAACCTGGCAGGGGGGATGATGGCCCGGTACCACAGGGCTGTGTGCTTGGGAAACAGCAGGCCGCGTCCAACGCGGACCCCGGGGGCCTCCGCGTGCAGGGTGGAGACGTGTTCGGCCCAGTAGCGGCCGAACTCCGCCCTGTCCTTGGGCCACATGCCCGGCGGAAGCTGCAGCGCGGTGCCGATCCGCGCGTAGTCCAGGTACATGGCGTCGGCAGCTGCATCGTCCAGCGGGCCGTAGATCTTCTCGATGATGGTCAGAGCGGTGTCGTAGAGTGTGGCCACCACCCAGAGCTGCAGTTCCGGATCATAGGCGTTGTACCCGGCGGACGTTTTGTCCGCAGTGCCGTGCACCGGAACATGAGCCCGGTTAACCCTGCGGCGGACCTCGTTAACCTGGGCGTCGTTTCCATAGACGACCGCGTAGACATACGTCAGTGTGCCTTTGAGCCTGTTGACGGGGCGCTCAGTGAACGTGCTGTGTTCCGCCACGCCCCGGCCAATGGCCGGATTGGCAAGCTGCAGCAGAATGGCCCGCCCTGCCCCAGCAAGCAGGATGCCTTCCGCCCGGTAGTCGGAAAATTCCTGCACCATGTCAACAGGGTACCGTCACGGCAGGACGGCAGGACCGGACCTTTGGCCCGTTGACAAGGGGCCAGGCCCACGTATCGTCCGGTCAGCGGTTTACCGGCCGCAGCGAGGTGATCATTCTCTTGATGTCCGCGTACTCGGCCGTGTCCCGGTACTTCCGCGCCAGCTCAAGGTACGGCAGTGACTGGTCGCCGGGTGTCGCGTTGATTTCCGGGTCGTAGGAGGCGCCGAACATGGCAGCGTTGGGCGGCCACCGGAAAAACTGGAAGATGGGGCAGGCGTCGGGACCGCTCGGCGGAGGGCCGGACGTAATGCCGTAGCCGGCCGCCGGGGTGCGGTACATGCCCGGCGCCGCGGCGTTTGCGCGGGTCTCGAACACGAACTGCGGCACCACTCCGCCCTGGACCAGTACCGGGATGTCCGCGCTGTCCAGGACTTCATACGGGTACCTCTCGGTACACGTGGAGCCGGTGGCCATGTTGGTCCGCAGCGTGGCCATCACCTTTCCGGCCTGGTTCCGCACCTCCGCAAAGGCCCCTCCGCCCTCCGCCAACTCCCCTGCCGGATCCTTGACGCTCCAGGCGGCAGGTAAGTCGAACGCCATGGCGCCATCCGCCGTCGTGAACGTGGTCCAGGCAGCCGCGGCAGAACCGGCCGCAGAAGTGCCGGGCGCGGCTGTTGGTGTGGAAGGGACGCTCGACGGCGTCGGCCCGGCGGCCGTACCGGTGGCCGTTGCTGACGTGGCGGCAGAGCCCGCCGTGGATGGCGAGGGCTGTGGACTTCCCGGCTGCGGTGAGCAGCCGGCCAGGAACAGCATTGCCAGGGCCGCTGCCGAAAACGCCGTGATGAGCCTGCGCACCACACCCTCCTTTGGGCCTGCCGATGACCCTTCAAGTGTGGCGCGCCGGGCCCGGGCGGGGGAGGGCCGGAGGACCTGCTTCTCCCCTCTCCCGCCGCGGACGCCTTACCGCTCTACCAGCGACACATCCCGTACTGCGCCCTTGTCCGCGGACAGGGCCATGGCGGCGTAGGCGCGCAGTGCAGCGGAGACCTGGCGGTCCCGGTCCTTGGGCTTGTAGCCGCCGTTGACCTCCAGCTTCTCGCGGCGTTCGGCCAGGATCTCGTCCGAGACCTCAAGCTGCATGGAACGCTGCGAGATGTTGATGCTGATGATGTCACCGTCCTCCACCAGGGCGATGGCGCCGCCGGAGGCAGCCTCCGGCGAGATGTGCCCGATCGACAGGCCGGACGTGCCGCCGGAGAAACGGCCATCAGTGATGAGGGCGCACTTCTTGCCCAGGCCGCGGCCCTTGAGGAACGACGTCGGGTAGAGCATTTCCTGCATGCCGGGACCGCCGCGGGGGCCTTCGTAACGGATGACCACCACGTCGCCTTCCTTGACGGTCTTGTTCAGGATCTTCTCCACGGCTTCATCCTGGGACTCGCACACCACGGCCGGGCCCGAGAAGGTCCAGATGGACTCGTCCACGCCGGCGGTCTTCACCACGGCGCCGTCGATGGCCACATTGCCGCGGAGCACGGCCAGTCCGCCGTCCTTGGAGTACGCGTGCTCCACCGAGCGGATGCAGCCTTCCGCGGCGTCGGTGTCCAGGGAGGTCCACTCGTTCGACTGGGAGAACGCGGTGGAGGAACGGACGCCGCCGGGAGCGGCGTGCCACAGGGCCTTTGCTTCCTCGGTGGCTTTGCCGCCCCGGATGTCCCAGTCATCCAGCCAGCCGTCCAGGTTATCGGAGTGCACGGAGTGGACGTCCTTGTGCAGGAGGCCGCCTCGGTTCAGCTCGCCCAGCAGGGCGGGGATGCCGCCGGCGCGGTGCACGTCCTCCATGTAGTAGGTCTTGTCCTTGGCCACGTTCGGAGCCACCTTGGCCAGGCAGGGCACCTGGCGGGACTTGGCATCCATCTCGGCCAGGCCGTAGTCCACGCCGGCCTCCTGGGCGGCGGCCAGCAGGTGCAGGATGGTGTTGGTGGAGCCGCCCATGGAGATGTCCAGGGCCATGGCGTTATCGAAGGCCTTCGCGGTGGCGATGGAGCGCGGCAGCACGGAATCGTCGTCGCCGTCGTAGTAGCGCTTGACGAGTTCGACGACGGTGGCGCCGGCCTTCTCGTACAGGGCCTTGCGTGCGGTATGGGTGGCGAGCACGGACCCGTTGCCCGGCAGGGACAGGCCGATGGCCTCGGTGAGGCAGTTCATCGAGTTGGCGGTGAACATGCCGGAGCAGGAGCCGCAGGTGGGGCAGGCGTTCTCTTCGATGAGGTTGATGTCGGCATCGGAGATGGACTCGTCCACGGCATCGGCAATCGCGTTCACCAGGTCCAGGGAGCGGACGGAGCCGTCGGTCAGGGTCACGCGCCCTGCTTCCATGGGGCCGCCGGAGACGAAGACCACGGGGATGTTCAGGCGCAGCGCGGCCATGAGCATGCCGGGGGTGATCTTGTCGCAGTTGGAGATGCATACCAGGGCGTCGGCGCAGTGTGCGTTGACCATGTACTCCACGGAGTCGGCGATCAGGTCGCGGGACGGCAGCGAGTAGAGCATGCCGCTGTGGCCCATGGCGATGCCGTCGTCCACGGCGATGGTGTTGAACTCGCGCGGCACGGCGCCGGCGGCGAGGATCGCGTCGGAGACGATCCGGCCCACGGGGGCGAGGTGGGTGTGGCCGGGGACGAACTCGGTGAAGGAGTTGGCCACGGCGATGATCGGCTTTCCGATGTCCGAGTTGGCGACGCCGGAAGCGCGCAGCAGTGCGCGGGCGCCGGCCATGTTGCGGCCATGGGTGACTGTTTTAGAGCGAAGTGCAGGCATGCCTACCATCCTGCGGGCTCATGGGCCGGGGTGGAAGACGCTCTTGCTACTAGTAGTAGGAGTACCAGAGTAATAGTATTTTCGGGTGAGTGATCCCGGACGGCGCAAGGAACTTGGCCTCTTCCTGCGCGCCCGCCGCGACCAGGCGCTGCGGGCCGACTATGGCCTGCCGCCGATCGGCCGCTCGCGCGACCGGGGATTGCGCCGCGAGGAGGTGGCTTTCCTCTCCGGTGTCAGCGTCACCTGGTACACCTGGCTGGAGCAGGGCAGGGACATCAGCCCCTCCCGACAGGTCCTGGAGGCCGTCAGCCGTGCGCTGCATCTTTCCACCACCGGCCTTGGCTATGTCCTGTCCCTGGGCGGGTATGCGTCCGCGGCGCCCTCCGGCCCCGCCGCCGATACTGCTCCGCCCCACATCCAGCGGCTGCTGGATGCACTTGATCCCAATCCGTCCTTTGCCCTGTTCCCGGACTGGGGCGTAGCCGGCTGGAACAAGGCCTATGCGGCGCTGTACCCCAACATCGCCACAGCGCCCCCGGCGGACCGGAACCTGCTGTGGCTGGTGTTCACCGACCCCTACGTCCGGGACCTGCTCCCGGACTGGGACACCACCAGCAAGCGTTTCCTTGCCGAATTCCGCGCCGAAACCGGACAGCGGCTGGGTGATCCGGACATCCAGTACCAGGTGGAACGGCTCAAGGAGGCAAGCCCCGAGTTCCGCCAGGGCTGGGACCTGTACGACATCCTGGGCTTCGAATCCCGCGAGCGGCTCTTCCACCACCCCGCCGTCGGAGTCCTCCAGCTGGAACACCACCAGGTGTCGCCTTCGGACCGGCCGGACCTGCACATCGTTGTCTACACGCCCGCCCCGGGCAGCGGCGCCGCCGCCCAGATGCAGTCCCTGATGACCACGGCTGACCAGTCGTAAACAACCGAAAGCGGCCGGCGGCGGGAACTCCCGCCGTCGGCCGCTTTCCTCGCCCGGGTCGCTGGGCCCGGACGTTACCCCAGGACGCTAGGCCAGCACCCCCTGCCGCACCAAGGCGGGCTGGAACTGTGCACCCGCGCCCGGGAATACCGGCACGTCGATCCGAGCGTGGGTGTGGACCTCCGTCACGGTTTCCTTGGTGTGCCGGGCAATCTGTTCCATGGTGGTTACCCACATGCCGTCCATCGCCTTAACCCGCTCGATCAGCTGCTCCAGCGCCACCGCCTTGGACGGCCGGCCGGAGATGAACGGGTGGTTGGTCAGCACGAAACAGCTGCCCTGGGAGTGGTGGGCCTCGGCTTCAAGGGTCCACATCTCCAGGACCTTGGCCGGGCTCTCGATCACCCCGCTGCCCGTCACGCCGGGATAGAACGCGTACTGCTCCCAGTCGTCAAGGGTCCAGTCCACCGGAATCTCCACAATGTCCCGGGGATCATCGGCGGCGACGGCGAAGCGGTAGGGGGCGTCGCCGTCGAGCAGGCTGGAATCGTAGAGGAAGCCGCGGTCGGCCAGCAGGCCCGGCGAGTGCCAGTTCAGCTCCCACCACGGTGCCCGGTAGCCCACCGGCCGGACTCCGGCCACCGTGGCCAGGGCCTCAAGGCCCCGGTCGATGTAGCTTGCCTCGGTGGCGGCGTCGATGCCCTGCATGGGTTCGTGCAGGTAGCCGTGGTGCGCCACTTCATGGCCGCCGTCCACGATCTGCCGCACCACGTCCGGGTAGGACTCGGCGGTGAAGCCCGGGATGAAGAAGGTGGCCTGGATGTCCTGGCGCGCCAGGATGGCCAGGAGCCGCGGCACCGCGATTTTGGGGCCGTAGGACTGGTGGCTCATCAGGGACATGCGCCGGGTGCTGGTGGGGTTGTGGGCGATGGTGCAGGACTCTGCGTCCACGTCGAAGGTGAAGGATGCGGCGGCCTTGGCACCGTCGGGCCAGATGATGGGGTGCAGCGGGTCTGCGATGGCGGGCTGGTTCATGGGAAATCCTTTCGGCGGGCGCAGTGCGCCCGCCAGGTGCTGGGGAAGAAGGGCAGGGCCGTTTAGAGGGCGGGAAGGGCGGGCGCGCTGTCCGCTGCCTTGCCGTCCGCTCCAGGGGCGCTGTCCGCCGCCTCCTTGATGCGGGGCTGCAGGGCCAGGTAGCGGATGTGCTGCCGCGGCCCGAGGATGGCGTACACCCCGGCGCTGGTCAGTCCACCGGCCAGCCAGGACAGGTCCCAGCCGCCCAGCGCCACCGCGATGGGGCCCTGCATGATGGGGATCAGGCCGTACATGAAGAGCCACGTTGCGAAAATCCCGGCCACCAGGGAGATGACACCGGCCCAGTTGACGCCGGGCAGCCGCTTGGTGCCCACGGCGTCGAACAGGCGCTCCGGCTCGCCCGGCCAGCGCTTGTCCAGCCAGAAGTAGTGCACCAGCATGATGCCGCCCCAGGCGGCCACCCAGGCCACCAGGCCAATCAGCCAGGCGTCGAGTACCGCGGCGAAGTCCTCCTGGAAGATGAAGAAGACGACGGCGGCCAGCGAGAAGACGCCGACGAACAGGTTGAGCTTGCGGCGGCTGATGGAGATATCCAGTGCCTGGGTTGCGACGGAGAACGTATAGATGTTGAGGATGTTGGTGGCGATGGGGCCGTGGAGCACCATGAGCAGCACCGGCAGCGCCATGGCGCCGAAGTTGAGGACGATCAGCTTGCCGGGGTCGATCTCCCCGGAGTTGGTGGCCAGGCTGGCGCCCAGGACACCCAGCCAGACCACCGGGATGAACTGGCCAAGGACCGAGGCGAGGTAGACCTTCTTCTTGGGGACGCTGGTGCTGACGAACCGGGAGTAGTCCGCGGCGTAGGTGAACCAGGTGATGCCCCAGCCGATGCCGATGGCGGTCATGACGGCGCTCATGGCGGCGATCCGCTCCGAGCCTTCCAGGATGGCGCCGGCCGGTCCGGCGTAGCCCCAGTCGATGTCCATGCCGAACCAGGCGACGGCCGACATGACGGCCAGGATGAGGATGGTGGGCGGTACGGTCCATTTTTCGAAGGCCGCGATGGCCTTGTAGCCGAACCAGGCGATGGCTACCTGCAGGGCCATGATGAAGGTGGCGACGCCGATCTTCCAGGCGTAGTTGGGGGCTTCCGGGTCAACCCACCCAAGGGTTCCGAAGAGCGCCATGACCAGGTCCAGGATGATCCAGGTGTTCACCGCGCACCAGCCGATGACCAGGAGGGCCTGGATGGCGGCCGGAAGGTAATTGCCGCGCCGTCCGAATGCGGCACGGGCCAGGACCATGCCGGTGGCGCCGGTCTTCTGGCCCAGGAGGACGAAGCAGCCAAAGAGCAGCATGCCGATCAGGTTGCCCAGGACCAGGACGGTGACGGTGTCAGCCAACCCGAGGCCCAGCTGGATCCCGAGTGCCCCCAGCACCCAGTTGATGGGTGCCAGGTTGGCGCCCGCCCAGATCCAGAACTGGCCGGATACCTTGCGTGTGCGTGCTGATTCGGGGATGGGCTGGAGCCAGGCTTCGTGGTCCACGGCGTTGTGGTCCTGCGTGGCCTGGCCGGGCTGGCCGGGCGTGGCTGGTGAAAGCTTTTCTTGCATGGGGGCCTCCGTGAGGTGGATAAGTACCAAAAGGCTATGTGGCCCCCATCACAAGGAACAAGATACGATGTGTCGAACAGATTCCCCTACTACGTTACGGACTGTCGTGTCAGTGTTTCTTGGCGAAATACTCGCCCACCCCGCCCTCGCCGCCGCCGATCCCGTGGTCCACCCCCTGGGTGTGGCGGCCGACGCGCAACCGGTCCGCTGGGTCCACTCCAGCGAAGTGCTTGACATTGCACCCCTGCTCCGGGGCGGCGAACTGCTGCTGTGCGGCGGGATCACCCTGGCCACGGCCACGCCTGCCAAGCGCGAGGACTACGTGCGCGAACTGGCCCAGCGCGGGATTGCAGCGCTCGCCATCGAGACCGGTGGCGCCCTGCCGGAGATCCCGGCCAACATGCTCGAAAAGGCCGAGGAATATGGCCTTCCGGTGGTGGAGCTGCGCAAGGTGGTGCCGTTCGTGGGCGTCATGCAGGCCATCAATTCCCTGCTTGTGAGCGAGTCCGTGGGACACCTGCAGCAGGCTGACGCTGCCACCCGGGCCATGGCGGCGGAGCTGGCCCACGGCGCTTCACTCGACAAGATCCTGGGCGTACTGGCCGGCATCACCAGCTCCGCGGTGAAGCTCACCTCCCCCTGGGGAGTCACCATGGGCAGCGCCATGCCCGAGGGCTGGAACGGTGACATTGGCGCGGAAGCCGGGGCGGCGGCAGCTGGCGATACAGCGGACGACGGCGGCTCCGGGCCGGGCGGGCACGGCGGCTTTCACGGCAGGTCCGGCGGAACGGTGATCACCGTGGACATTCCCGTGCGGGGTGTCCTCATGGGCCGCCTGGAGGTGCGGGTTCCGGATGCCGCGGACGTGGCCCTGGCGCAGGTGGCGGGGGAACGCGCCGTGGACATCCTGGGCCTGGCGCTGCTGCAGCACACGCCTCCCGGACTGCATGCCCTGGCTGGCGCCGAACTGATGCGGGCAGTCCTGAACGCAGCTCCGGAGTGGCGCCTTGAGCAGCTTGCTCCGGGTGCCGGCTTCCCCACGGACTCCCCCTCCGTGGTGGCGGCAATCCACGCCGCGTCACCGCAGGAGCTGCGTGGCGCCGTCGAAAGCTTCCTCAGCTCACGGCGCATTCCGTGCGCCGCCTATCTGGATGATGCCGAACTGGTGGTGATGATCGGCCTGCCCTGCGCTGACACTGTGGGTGAACGGCGGCAGCTTGTGGAATCGCTGAAGGGGCTGGAAGGGGACCATGATGCGGTGATCGCCGTCGGTCCCCTGGCCGGCGGCGTGGCGGAGGCCGCCTGGTCCCTGGCCGAAGCCCGCCGCACCCTGGAGGTGCGCCAGATCCGGCGCAGGAACGCGTCGGCGCGCAGGCGCTATCCGGCCCGCGGCCTGGTGGTGGTGGATGCGGAGGACGCGGCCGTGGAGAGCCTGTCCCTGACCTGCCTTGATGCCTCATCACGGGAGGCGTTCGTCAACCGGCAGCTGCGGGCGGTCCTTGAGCATGATGCGCAGCGGCAGTCCCAGCTGCTGGAGACCCTGCAGGTGTGGCTGGACTCAGGCTGCAACACAGCGCAGTCTGCAAGGGAACTGCACCTGGAGCGCCAGTCGATGCACCACAGGTTGCAGCGCATTTTCGAGCTGTGCGGCGGTGATCCGCGCGGCACGGGCCGGCTGGCGGCACTGCACCTGGCGGCCCGGATGGCCGGACTGCCCTGACCTGGCAGTACAAGGGGAAGCCCCACCAGCAATGCTGAAGGGGCTTCGACTGTTTTGATTCCGTTATGACGAACATCATCTCCCGAACTTGCGGGAATCCTGGTGCTTCCTGCCTCGTCACCGGCAGACCACCTGGATCAGATCCTCGGCGTGTTCCAGGGTTCCCTGTTGTCCGTTCCCGCCCTTCTTTCGAAGAACGTATTAACAGTGTTACGCCTGGTTTTGCGGGGACGCAAGAGCCAAATTTCCAGCGGAGAAAAGTGTTTAAACGCAGAACCTGCAGGTACCTTCGCGATCTCGCTAAGAGACGGCTCGGACATTCTCATGTCCTGAACAACCCGGCGTCATCTGATGGTTACCTGCAGGCACTTCCACTCTACGACCGGCCCCGCCACCCCACCAGAGGTAGAGCGCATTCCGCTTGAACTTTTGGTGTGCGTCCCCTCCACGCGCCCAGCTGCAGCGGCTGACGGGGCCCAGCTGAGCAGGCTCCAGGGGCATTACGCCTTGGATCGGACCACCAGGACAGCACAGGGGGCGTGGTTGACCACCTGGGTGGATACGGAGCCCATGTGCAGCCCTGGAAATCCCCCATGGCCCCGGGAGCCGACGACAATGAGATCCGCGTCCTTGGCGGCGTCAAGAATCGCCGAAGCAGGTGAATGGGTGTCTACGAGTTGCCCCGAAGCGGTCACGCCGCCATCTGCGGCGGCCTTCAGCGCCTCACCCTGGAGCGTCCGGGCGATGTGCTCCGGAGACTCTTCGGCGGCAATTTCACCTGCGGCCGTTTCCAGGACAGCCGGATACCACGCCATCGGCGGCTTGTTCCAGGCGGTGACGAGGCGGAGTTGGCCATTGCGTTGGCGGGCCTCATCCATCGCCCAGTCCAGTGCTGCCTGGGAGGGTTCGGAACCGTCAAAGCCGACAACAATCAGGAATGGACCAGTGCTGGTCATTCGTCTTTCCTTTCACTGCCCCGAGCCGTACTGGGTCAGAGGGTCAGGGTGCTTTCGCCGGGCCGGTTCCGCGGCCAAGCACAATCCCCACTGCGAGCATGACGACTCCCAGCACCACGTGGAGCCAGTTATCTGAGGTGTTCACCGGGATGAAGTTGGCCGAGGATGCCTGGTCAATCAGGAGTCCGTAGAGCCAAATAACCAGGTAGAGGGCGCCGCCGCCGATGAGATAGTACTTCGACTGGGACGCGGTCCTGCCCATGAGCAGGCCGGCTGCTCCAAAGAGGAGGTGAACAATGTTGTGCAGGATGGATACCTGGAAGACACCCAGGAGCATCGCGCCGGAGTCGGGGCCGGCGAAACTCAGTTCCGAATAGTTCGTGGTGACTCCAGGGATGAAACCGAGAACGCCCACCAAGGCGAAAACTGCTCCCGCCGCCAGGGCAGTGATTTCGATGGCCGTGCGGTGGTGACGTGCGCCTACGCCCGGATGTGCTGATGATGCAGACATGGCTTGCTTCCTTGTACGCAGGGAGGGAGATTGTTGTGTTTAAGTTCGGCTGCCGGGATGGGGCAAGCCTCCCTATGTTTCCAGCTTCGAGCCGGGCGCGTCTTGCCTTCAGAGGCTTTAGTCCTCAGGTATCCATGAATTTCAGGGCTGTGCGTGAGGGCTCCCGGCGGGCGGGTCTTTTGCCCCTGCCAGCCCCGGATGCACGGGTATTTACTGGATTGATCCGGCCCCTTCCGGGCGTCCTCCGCACCGAATCTGGAGAGTTTTTGTCATGTCTGATCTGCCCAAATGGTCCCCCTTCGCAGCCTCCCGGTGGCCCTCCCCCTTCACGTCTGCCCTGCGCTCCCCGGCGGAGTTGCTGGACTCCATAGAGCGCATGTTTGAGTCACCGGCCAGCCCTGCCCCGATCAGGGTCGAAGAGTTCGTCGACGACAAGACCCTTGTGGTGCGTGCCGAGATGCCCGGCGTCGATCCTGACAAAGACATTGAAGTGACAATGGATGACGGGTTCCTGCGGATCCGCGCTGAACGCCAGGAAAAGGAAGAACACAAGGACAAAGGCAGCTATCGGTCAGAGTTCCGCTACGGGTCCTTCAGCCGGAACATCCCGCTCCCTGACGGGGTCAAGGAAGAAGACATCAAAGCCACCTACACCAACGGGGTCCTGGAAGTCCGCACCCCGTTGCCCGAGCAGGCCCAACCCACCGAACCGAAAAAACTTCCCATCACCCGCGGGTAACGGGCAGTGCCCCAGCCAAGGGACCAGCATCCCCCGACGTTGCAGTTCCTCGGTGCAACCGACACTGTGACGGGTTCCAGGTACCTGATCCGTTCACGCGGCCACCGGGTCCTGATCGAGTGCGGTCTGTTCCAGGGCTATAAACACCTCCGCGACCGTAACCGGGTAGCGTTCCAGGTCAGCCCCGCGAACATCGACGCCGTTGTCCTCACACATGCCCACCTGGACCACACCGGGTATGTTCCTGCCCTGGTCCGCGACGGTTTCAACGGCCCTGTCTATGCGACACCTGGTACGGCAGAACTGTGTTCACTGCTGCTTCCCGACAGCGGTTACCTCCAGGAAGAGGAAGCCCGGTATGCGGACCGCACAGCATCATCAACACATCATCCGCCAGTGCCCCTCTACACTGCAGAAGACGCCGTCCGATCGCTCAACAGTTTCAGGACCCAGGGCTTCGACTCCCCGTTTTCCCTGCCCGGGGGCATCGAAGCGACATTCCTTCCCGCCGGCCACATCCTGGGCGCCGCACAGGTGCACCTCAAACTCGGCGGCAGGACGATCCATTTCACCGGGGATCTGGGCCGCACCCACGACCCACTGATGTACCCGCCCCGTGACCTTGAGCCCGTGGACGTACTGGTCACCGAATCCACCTACGGCAACAGGGCACATCCCGCGGGGAACCCTGAAACCGAACTGGGCGAGATCATCAGCCGGGTGGCCAAACGACGCGGCGTCATCATGATCGCTGCGTTCGCCGTCGGCCGGGCCGAAACAGTCCTGCTGCACCTCTCACGCCTTCTGGCCAGGAATGCCATCCCCTCCATCCCGATCTACCTCAACAGCCCGATGGCCATTGACGCCTCCGGTATGTACCAGCGCCACCGGGAGGAACACAGGCTCAAACAGCACGAATTCGAAAGCATGTACAAAGTGGCTACGCCCGTCCGAAGCGCTGACGAATCCAAGCTGCTCAACCTTCGCGGCGGACCCATGATCATCATCTCCGCCAGCGGCATGCTCACTGGCGGCAGGATCCTGCACCACCTCGCGGCCTACGGGCCGGACCGGCGCAACGCCATCATCCTCAGCGGATACCAGGCCGGAGGCACGCGCGGAGCATCGCTCGCCGCGGGTGAAAAACACCTCCGCATCTACGGACAGGACGTTGAAATCGGTGCAGAAGTCATCCAAATGGAAGGACTGTCAGCCCATGCGGATTCCGACGAGCTGATCCAATGGATGAAGACCGCTTCCCAGGCGCCGGCCATGACCTACGTCACGCATGGTGAACCGGACGCCGCAGACACCCTCCGGGCCCGCATCAAGCGCCAACTTGGCTGGAAAGCCCGCGTCCCCGAGCACCTGGAAACCATCTCGCTCGAACACCCCAGCTAAAAGACGCACAACACCGCCACGCCGCTTCAGGTTGTGGGGCGCCCGCCCAGGCGGGTGGTGACTTTGGCGGCGGCGGCCACGCAGGCCTCCCCCAGGCTTTCGAACTGTTCCTTCGATACCCGGAAGCGGGGGGCTGGGATGAGGACGGCGGCCACTATGTCGCCGCGGTGGTCCCGGACGGGGGCGGCGACGCCAACCTCGTCCATGGACGATTCGCCGTAGTTTCCCGCCCATCCCCGCTCCGCCACATCCTGGAGCCTGGCTTCGTAGGCTGCCAGTCCGGCGTCGTCCAGTCCTGGAAAGGTGATGGTTCCGCTGCGCAGCAGCTCCCGTACCCGCTCGGCCGGGAGGGTGGAGAGGAATACCTGGACGGAGGCGCTCATGGCGTCCCGGTAGCGCGCCCCCAAAGGGGTGGTGTGCTTGATCTGGTGGTGGCTGGCGATCTGCTCCACGCAGATGGCCTCGTCCCCGTTCCAGAGCATCAGCGCACTGGTTTCCCCGGTCTGCTCGGTCAATTGCCGCAGGACCGGATACGCCACGCGCCGTTCCTCCATCTCGGCCAGCAGCGGCCCGGCGACGGCGATGAGTCCCAGTCCCAGCCGGAACCGCTTGGTTTCGGGGTCCCGTTCCACCAGGTTTTCCTGCTCGAAGGTGGCCAGGATCCGGGAGACGCTGCTCTTGTGCATGCCTACGCGGTTGGCGATTTCGGTGACGCCCAGCAGTGGTTCGTCAGCCGTGAAGGTGCGCAGGACGGCGATGGCATTGACGACGACGGAGGCGCCTTTCGCGTCCGTCCCGCCGTTGGTGCCGGTCCCGTTGCCGTTGCTGTCGGAGGTTTTTGCAGGAGTCATGGTGGACACCATCTTTCCTCATGGACGGCAGAGGCGGCGCCACGTGTCCGTGGCGCCGCCTCCCGGTGTGATGGTTATGCCTGGATGATGTTGTGTTCCGGGCCGAACGGGAACTTGGTGATGTTCTCCACCGTGTTGTCCTCGCCGATGACCAGGATGTCGTGCTCGCGGTAGCCGCCGGCGCCCGGCAGGCCGTCCGCCACCGTGATCATGGGTTCCATGGAGACCACCATGCCGGGTTCCAGGACGGTGTCGATGTCCTCGCGCAGTTCCAGGCCGGCTTCGCGGCCGTAGTAGTGGCTGAGGACGCCGAAGGAGTGTCCGTAGCCGAAGGTGCGGTTGGCCAGCAGGCCGTGGCTGATGTAGATCTCGTTGAGCTCGGCGGCGATGTCCTTGCAGACGGCGCCGGGCTTGATGAGTTCCAGGCCGCGGCGGTGCACCTCCACGTTGATGTTCCACAGTTCCAGGGAGCGTTCGTCCGGCTGGCCCAGGAAGAGGGTGCGCTCCAGGGCGGTGTAGTAGCCGGAGGTCATCGGGAAGCAGTTGAGCGAGAGGATGTCGCCCTGCTGCAGTTTCCGGGTGGTGGCCCAGTTGTGGGCGCCGTCGGTGTTGATGCCGGACTGGAACCACACCCAGGTGTCGCGGACCTCACGGTGCGGGAACGTGCGGGCGATTTCGTGCACCATGGCCTCGGTGCCGATCAGGGCCACCTCGTACTCGGTGATGCCCTCGCGGATGGCGTTGCGGATGGCTTCGCCGCCCAGGTCGCCGATGCGGGCGCCGTGCTTGATGACCTCGATCTCCTCGGCGGACTTGATCATGCGCTGGCGCATGGCGTCCTGCGAAACGTCCAGGAGTTCCGCTCCGGGGAAGGCGGCGGCGATCTTCTCGCGGGTCAGGCCGGGGAGGAAGTCGTCCTCGACGCCCAGGCGGGAGGCCTTGACGCCGCGCTGGCGCAGTGCCTCCTGCAGGCCGAAGTAGAAGTTGTCGCGGCGCCAGTCGGTGTAGACGATGTTCTCGCCGTAGGAGGTGCGCCAGGGCATGCCGGCGTCGATGTTGGCCGTGACGGTGACGGAGTCGTCAGCGGTGACCACCAGGGCGTAGTTGCGGCCGAACGTGGTGTACAGGAAGTCGGAGTAGTACTTGATGCCGTGGTAGCTGGTGAGGATGACAGCGTCCAGGTCCTTGGCGGCCATGATCCGGCGGAGCCCGCCCAGGCGGCGCTCGAACTCTGCGTCGGAGAACGTGAGCTTGCCCTTGGTGCCGTTGTGCAGGACCTTGAGGCGCTCCAGCTCGGCGATGGATGAGGCGTTGTCGGCAGTGATGGTCACGGGTGTGCCTTTCTAATGGATGCAGCTGCTGCCAGGGCATGCCGCGGCAGGTGATTGCGCTGCAGTTGGTGTTGTTTGTGCGAGGGGTTGGTTGAGGGGCCTCTGGTCGCTCAGAGGTGTTTAAGGGGCTTCCGCGACGTTTCGGCGGCGAACAGCACGGCCACCAGGGATACGACAGAGGCCGCCACCAGGTACCAGCCGGGGGCCAGCTTGCTCTGCGTCAGGCCGATCAGCAGTGTGGCCATGAAGGGTGCGGTGCCGCCGAACAATGCATTGGACAGGTTGAAGCTGACGGCGAATCCGCTGTACCGGACCTTGGTGGGGAACAGTTCGGCAAGGAAGCTGGGCAGGGTGCCGTCGTTCAGGGTGAGCATGCCGCCCAGCAGGATCTGGACCAGCACGATGACCAGGAAGTTGCCGGTGTCCAGGAGCATGAAGGCGGGGACGGTCAGGAGGATGAACAGCACGGAGGCGGTGATCAGCATTTTCTTGCGGCCGAACCGGTCCGACGCGATGCCGGTCAGGAAGATGAATCCGATGTAGCTGGCCAGGGCGATGGTAGTGGCCAGGAAGGATTCGGTGGGCCCGAAGCCCAGTTCCTCGGAAAGGTACGTGGGCATGTAGCTGAGGATGACGTAGAAGCCGACGGCGTTGAGCAGCACTGCCCCGCAGGCAATGATCAGCTGCTTGCGGTAGGTCCGGAACATGTCCAGCGCAGGAGCCTTAGGCGCTGATTCGGCTTGGTCGGCCAGGGCGCGGAAGGCGGGTGTGTCCTCCAGCTTGGTGCGGATGTAGCGGCCGATCAGGCCCATGGGGGCCGCCAGGAGGAACGGCAGCCGCCAGCCCCACTCGTGCAGCTGTTCGGTGCTGAGCACAGAGCTGAGGAGCGCAGCGATCAGGGAACCCAGGAGCAGGCCCGCTGCGGTGCTGGCCGGGACCACCGCGGCGTAGAGTCCGCGGCGGTTGGCCGGGGCGTATTCCACCAGGAAGGCTGAGGCGCCTGCGTATTCGCCGGCTGCCGAGAAGCCCTGCACCACGCGGACCAGGAGCAGCAGGACCGGAGCCAGCATGCCGATGGCTGAGTATCCCGGAATGAGGGCGATGCAGAAGGTGGAGACGGACATGATGACGATGGAGAGCGACAGGGCTTTGCGCCTGCCCAGCTTGTCGCCGATGTGGCCCCAGAAGAAGCCGCCCAGGGGCCGGAAGAAGAAGGAAATGGCAAAGACGCCGAAGGTTGCCAGCAGCGCGGTCTGCCGGTCGGCTTCGGGAAAGAATACCGAGGAAATCACGGCCGCGAGATAGCCGTACACGGCGTAGTCGAACCACTCGACGAAGTTGCCGATGAAGCTCGCCGTGACCACCCGGCGTCGAACGTCCTTGCTGGCCACCGGGTTGTCCGCGCCGTGGCCTGCCGCGGAAGGAGCATCAACGTCATTGGCAATGACTCCTGCGACGGGTGAGTTTGATTCGTTACTCATGGAACCACCAGTAAAAGTAGGAGTTGCAGCTGTTGCAACATGGTTGTTTCAAGATAGGCCGTGACGCGTGCCACAGTCAATAGCCGCCGATAAAGTTTATTAGCTCATTCCACGGAGTGGCAACGCCGTCGCAGGACGAACGCAATCTGCCAGCAATGCCCGATTATGTTGCGTGAGGCGCAACGTTGTTGAGTTTTCGAGTGGCGGCGGAAAATCAGGTCCTAAGACACGGGCGAAAGCCGCCGACCTGCCGCATACTTGCGCCATGGACGACGCAGCGCGAAAACCGGACCGGATCCTGCTCGCGCTGGCGGGCGTTGTGGTGGTGCTGGTGGTGGTTGCGCTGGCCGTGGTATTTACCCGGGGTGAGCCGGCACCGCTGGATAAGGCGAGCCCCGCCGGAGTGGTCCAGCAGTACAGCAAAGCCGTGATCGACGGCGACATCCCCACCGCGCAGTCCTTCCTCACCGAGGGTGCCCGGAGCAGGTGCAGTGGGTCCTATCCGGGCGAACCGCGCCCTGCCCGGGTGGTGTTGATTTCGACGACGGAGCGCACCGATTCAGCCACCGTCAAAGTTTCGATCGTGCGGTCAGCCCAGGGCGGACCGTTCGGCCCCTCAGAGTATGAGATGGAGGACGCCTTCTCGCTCCTCAAGGTGAACGGGACATGGATGATCGACCAGCCGCCGTACCCCCTGATGGCCTGCACCGTGACGCCGGTGAAGCAATGACGGCGCCGGCAGCACCATTGGCTCCCGCTCCCGCCAGCGGCCTGGCCACACTTCGCCGCCTGATCCTGTACGTTCTGCTGTTTGCCTTGGTGGTTATCACGGCGTCAGGCCTCAGCGGACTGCTGGAACGGCTGTTCCGAACGGCGTCCGTCCTGGCGGCGGGCGACGTGGCCGGGCTGGCCCTGTCGCTGGCCTTCACCCTGATCGGCGGACCGCTGGCACTGCTTCTCTGGTGGTTCGTGTGGCGGAGGCTCGACGACGAATCGGAGCGGACTGCGCCCGGGTGGGGCCTCTACCTGACCGGTATGTACGCGGTCTCGCTCATCATCGGCACCACATCGCTGCTGGACCTCGCCTCATCTTTTGTTGATGCGAAGGAAAGCCAGTGGCAGTCCCCGTTGGCCAACGCCCTTGTGTGGGCAGCTATCTGGTGGTGGCACCGGTGGATGTGGAAGCACCCCCGCAAACCGTCATCGCACCTTGAGGACGTGCGCGCCGTCGTCGGCTTCGTCTTTGGCCTGTTGCTGGCCGCCGGCGCTTCGATTGCCGCGCTCAGTACGCTGCTGGATGTCGCCATCCGCGGTTTCACGGCCACCGCCACCTTTGAGCCGTGGTGGGTCGACGTCCTCCGGTCCCTCATTTGGGCCGCCGGCGGAGCAGTGGTGTGGTGGTGGCACTGGTTCCGGGAGGGTGGCCGGCGCTACCAAACAGGGCTGGTGGACGTCACCATCATCGTTGTCGGCATCTTCGTCGCCGGGATCTCCGCTTTGGGCGGGCTGGGTGTCATCCTGTTTGTCCTCCTGCGGCTGGCGTTTGACCGGAACGACCCGCTGAACGACCTGCTCGAACCGCTCGCCCCGGCCATTGCGGCCGCCGTCATCGGCGCCCTGGTGTGGCGGTACCACCGCACCACGTCCGTCCACCGATCACCCCGGACCCGCCGCGCCAGTCTCCTGGTGACGTCGGCCGTGGCGCTTGCCGCGGCCGCGTCCGGCATCGGAGTGGTGGTGAACGCGTTGCTGGCCGCTGCGGTATCGCCACTGGCCGGTGGTGCCACGCGCACCCTGCTCCTGGGCGGCATCAGTTCCCTCGCCGTCGGCGGCCCGGTCTGGTGGCAGGCCTGGAAGCCGAGGCACCAGCCGCGGACGGCAGCCGATATCCCTCCCGGCCGGCGCGTCTACCTGGTGGCGTTTTTCGGTGTCAGTGCGGTGGTGGCGCTCATTACGCTGCTGGTCATTGGCTACCGGCTCTTCGAATTCCTCCTGGGTGACGTTTCGGGCGGCAGCCTTTTGGACCGGATCCGGGCCCCGCTGGGCCTCCTGGTGGCGGCCGGGCTGGTGGCGGGTTACCACTTTGCGCTGTGGCGGCATGACCGGGCCCTGCTTGCCGCCGCCGCACCCATCCATAAACGGGTGATTGAGCGGGTCACGCTCATCAGCGGCTACGCGCCGGGTGCCGTGGACCCGGAGGCGTTGGCACGTGGCATCGCTGATGCCACCGGCGGCGCCAAGGTGACCACGTGGCTGAGGGCGGACGACGGCGGCGCCGGACTTCCGCCGTCGTCCGTCCTTCCTGCCGGGGTGGAGGACATCGTCCCGCAGGTGGCTGCCGCCCTGGAGGGCGTGGCAGCCCAGCATGTCCTGGTGCTGGCAGGGCCGGGAACCCGGCTGGAAGTCACGCCGCTGGTTGCCGCCAGGGGTTCTGCCGTCCCTGGTGGCACGGCGCCGGGCCGGGTCCTACGGCCCTAGCTGGCGTCCGGGTGGCGGCCTAGCGTGGGTGCTGGCAAAGGAGGCCGGCCATGGCAGTTCGTGGAGCCGCGAAGCGCAGCGTTGCTGCTCCACGAAGGAACGGCAGGTGGTGGTTCAGTTGCATGGCGGCCGTCCTGCTCGCCGTGGCCGGCTGTTCCTCCGGTAGCACCACCCAGGGCAGCAGCCCTTCCAACACCTCCGGGCCTGCCCCGCAAACCCCCCTGGCGCCCAGCAGCCCCGGCGCAACGGCATCCCTGTCAAAGCCCTTCTCGGATGCTGAACTTGTGGCCATCATCAACGGCGTGGGCCAGACCCGCAACCTGCCCTTCCCCGCCGCCCATGATTCGGCTTCGCTTCGAAGCGGCGCCGTCAGCGGGTCCTTTCCCTCCACGAAAATGGAAACGACACCCGGGGATTGCCTCGCCTTCGTCCCGCAGGATCCCTTCGCCCGCTGGGCTGACAAGGACATCGGTTTTGCGGAAGGCGGCATGCCGCCGGCCGGTGGTGAGTCCGGCCCCACCACCACCATCATGATCATCCTGCGAAGCGCGGACAAGGACACCATTGCCAAGGCTGATTTCGGCTACGCGGATGATCTCGTGTCCCGCTGCCGCCAGTTCGACCTGGCCTACACCGAGGCCGGCCGGACCTCCACATCCGCCTTCCAACTGCTTGCCGCTCCCCAAGTCGGGGAAAAGCAGCACGGCTTCATGCAGGTCACCAAGCCGACGGGCCATGGGGATATAGGCACCGTGGGGCTTCGGGTCCTGGATGGCACACTGTCCATTACCCTCAGTCTTGGGGTTGCCAGTCTCAACTCTGAGTCTGATGCGAAGCCCGCCCTTGAGGCCATGGCAGGACTTGCCAAGGAGCTCATTGACCAGGCAGGGAAGGGCGCTTCATCAGTGGCAGCGCCGCCGCCAAACTCCCTGACCCCGGACCAGCTGGTGGCACTGTTCAAGGGCATCACCGGCCCGAACGGGGAACCGGTCAGCCTGCCGCAGGCCACGGTACTTGGGCCGCCTCCCGGCTTCACCCCTGGCGCCTCATCCCAGCTGCCTGATTCCCCTTGCACCATCAGCGACGAGACCTACACCGCCTCGCTGCTTGGGTCCGTCTACGGGCAGGGACAGATTGCGGGGGCCAGCAAGAACGACTACACCGATTTCACCGTCATCAGCATGCCCTCGACCATGGGGCCACCCTATCCGTTTGACTCCAGGGCGGAGCGCCTCCGGGGCTGCACGAACGTTAACGAAAGCCTGCCCGGTGGGGGCAGCCGGGCGTGGACCTCGGTGTCCCCCTTGAACCTTGGGGTGGCTGCCGACTCGGGTTACGCCATGGCCTATCAGCTCTCCGACGGGACGGGTGCATGGCATATCCGGGCCGGCGCGCGCAAGGGGACGCTGTCGGTGGAGGCAAACAGCAACACGGCATCCCAGTCCGAAACGCAGGCCAGAGCAGACGCGCTGGCCGCCTTCTTCAGCACTGTTTTCTCGCATGCCGGGATGTGAGCTGCGGCGCCGGATGCGGGAACAATCGCGCTGATACTCAAGATTTGCGCAGTTTATCCCGCTGGTGGATTAACTCTCTTCCTTTGGCATTCCGGGGTGCCTAGGGTGGGCACACACGCTTGCCAAGGGGGATAAATGAAAAGCATCGCCGATGGTCCTCAAGACGCTGCAAACCAGGACGTGCAGCAGGTCGCAGCGCCCAATGCACAGGACTCACAAGGCAATGTCGCCGAGTGGACATCCGATTGCCTTCTCACACTGCGGAGCCCCATACGCTTCACCCGGGCCGATTGGCCCTAAGCCGCAACCACCCTGTTGAGGGGCGGGCCACCTGGACCACCGGTATGACTCCTTGGAGCCATGCGCCCAACACGGCCAGCGCACTGGACCAGGTTGTTACCTGCCGTTTCAGGCCCGTCCTGCTCGGTGAAGCACCTGCTCCTTGGCGTCGACGCCAGGGGCTTAGCTTGATGCGTCCCGCTCGATTTCTTCGGCGAGGTCATCCACTTCCTCAGGGCGGGCCTCAATGCCTGCTTCCTCGAACCGCTCCTCAAGGACGTGGGTAACATCGTCCTGGACGTGGCCCAGTTGGATGTCGTGGCGGACATCCTCGGCGATGCTTTCAGGCGTCTCAAGGTGCTCGGTTCCGGCCACGATCCCGTCGCTGCCGTCAAAGGGGTCGTTGGCGCCGCCCGCTCCTGAATCAGTCATACTCCATCGTTACCCTTCGCCTTCGGGCGGTAAACCCGCGGAAGGCGCGGAAGGGAGCGGACGACGGCGGGCGCGTCCCGCCGTCGTCCGCTCCCCCAAGGCGTCAGGAGCCTTCGGCGAGGATCCCGTCAATGCGGGCCAGCAGGCCCGGCCAGCCGTTGCCCATGCCTTCTATGGCATGGCGGCCCATAGGGGTATCGACTTGGAAGCCCGCGTGTTCGAAGTGGAGGACGGTACCGCCGTCGACTGGTTCGAGCCGCCAGGTGATGGTGGTGTCCAGCTGGCCTTCGGAGAAGAGGAAGCTGATGGAGCTGCCCTCCTCCACGGCCAGGACCTCACACTGCTGCCGGCCCCAGGCGTCCATGTCCATGGTGAAACGATGTCCCGCCACGGGCGCAATATCGCCGGGCGCCCACCAGCGCGCCAGCAGTTCCGGTGTGGTCAGTGCAGCCCACACCGCCGGGGCAGGGTGCGGGTAGCGGCGTTCCAGCCGGATGGCATTCTCGGTCATGACGGATTCTCCTCGTCCAGAAGGTCTGCCAGCGCGTCCAGCCGCTGGTTCCAGTAGTGCTCAAAGTTCTTTACCCAGCCACCGACCTCGGCGAGGGCGACAGGCTGGAGGTGGTACACCCGGTTCCGGCCCTGCCGCTCCTCGCGGACCAGCCCCACCTCGCGAAGCACGGCCAGGTGTTCGGACGCGGCGGGGCGGCTGAGGTCCAGCAGGCCGGTAAGCTCACCCGCCGTCCGCGGTCCCTGCCGAAGCTCGTCCAGGATGGTGCGCCGTGCCGGGTTGGCTACTGCGGCGAAGACATCGGGAAGCACACCCACAGTATATGTCGGAATTTTCCGACGTATCAAGGCGGGTTCCGCTGGGCGGCTCCGCTGGCTCCGCCGGGCCTCAGCGCACGGGCTTCGCCCGCCGTCCCAACCGGTAGCCGGCCCAGAATGCGAGCACCAGCAGCCCGGCGGCCATGATGGCCAGGCCTATCTGGGTCCCTTGGGTGACGAAGGCCGCGCCGTTGGCGCTGAAGGGCGTCTTGCTCAGCGGCGCATAGGCAGACCAGCCGGTGAAGTTACGGTTCAGGTACGCGATCAGGCAGCCAAGCAGCACCGCCGCAGCACCGAGCACTGGCACGACGGCGGCTGGAAGCTTGCCGCGTTTGGACGGTTGGCGCTCGTCAGGCATGTTGTTCTCCCCCATGCAGGCGAGTCTAGCCGGAGTAGAACTATTGCCGAGAAACCGTTTTCTGGATATGGTCCTTGTCAGCGCTCACAAATGTCGGCGGCATAGTGGCCCCGGTCCTGGGCGCAGTTCATTCCAATGACGGAAGAGAGAACATGCGAAAAAGCAGTACGCACTTATCCATGTCTGCAGCCATTGCCATTGCAGGAGCACTCCTCGTTGCCGGACCGGCAGGAGCTTCCCCAGTTCCAGTGGCGGATCCCACGGCCCAGACCGCCCAGACGCCGCTTGAGCGCCAGATTCTTCCCACTGGAAACGGCTGGGCATCCGAAGGTACTGGAACCACCGGCGGCTCGGCAGCAGAGGCCGCCAATGTTTACGACGTCTCCACAAAGGCGGAACTGTTGGCTGCATTCGCCACCGGCGGCAACCAGCCCAAGATTGTCCGTGTCCACGGCAGCATCGACGCCAACACTGCCGCGGATGGTTCGCCACTCACCTGCGAAAGCTACGCGGACGGCACGAACTACAGCCTGGCGCAGTACCTCGAGGATTTTGATCCGGCAACCTACGGCCGGGACCGCAAGCCGGAGGGCCCGCAGGAGGACGCGAGGCGCCTGGCCGCCGCAAAGCAGGCGAAGACCATCCGGTGGGACATCCCAGGCAACACCACCATCGTCGGTGCCACTCCCGGCAGCAGCATCACCGGCGCAGCCCTCCGCATCAACGGAGCCAGCAATGTCATCGTCCGTAACCTCACCCTGCGGGACGCTGCCGACTGCTTTCCCGCGTGGGATCCCACAGATGGCACTGAAGGGAACTGGAACAGCGAATACGACCTGCTGCAAGTCATTAACAAGGCCACGCACGTCTGGATCGACCACTCTGCTTTCACGGACGCCCCCAATCTCGACAGCTCCCAGCCGCTCTACTTCGGCCGCCCCTACCAGGTGCATGATGGCGCCGTCGATGTCACCAACGGATCGGACCTGGTAACCATGTCCTACAACCGGTTCTCCGACCACGACAAGCTGCTGCTGATCGGCTCCACCGATTCGCCCACGCGCGGGGACCCCGGCAAACTGCGGGTCACCATCCACCACAACGTCTTTGAAAATGTGGGCCAGCGCGCGCCACGCGTCCGGTTCGGCCACGTGGACGTGTACAACAACCACTTCAAGGTGACCGAAGACAGCGCCATCCCCTACGAATACAGCCTGGGCGCCGGGTTCAGCTCACACCTCTACGCGGAGGCGAACGCCTTCACGCTTCCAGCCGGCGTTGATGCGGCGGAGATCATCGGCCGCTACAAGGGAACGGCCATTACCACCACCGCCAATGCAGTCAATGGCAAGATCACCGACATTCGCGCCGAGTACAACGCCGCCGCGGCGCCCGCAGACCAGCTGGCCGAGGACACGTCCTGGATACCTGCCCTGCGCACCCAGGTCCACCCGGCCCAGGCCGTGCCGGCACTGCTCAAGGACTCCACGGGCCCGGTCTTCACGGCCGGAGGCGACCTCTGATGGCTGCCATCCTGCCCAGCCGCCGCAGCGTCCTGACAGCGCTGGCACTCACCGCCGGCGCCGCAGCCTTCCCTGGAACGGGCATGGCGGCGGCCTTCGCCCAAGCTGGCCCCGACCCCACGAAACCCCGCAACAGGCCGGTCATCTTCGTGGTCGGGGACTCGACGTCGTCGGCCTACCAGCAGTCCGAGCGCCCCCGCGCCGGTTGGGGCCAGGCCCTGCCACTCCTGTTGGGGTCGCAGGCAACCGTCTTTGATTACGCATGGTCCGGCGCCTCCTCGAAGAGCTTTGCCGACACCGGGCTGCTGGACCAGGTGCTGACCTTGATGCAGGCGGGCGATTACCTGCTGGTCTCTTTCGGCCACAATGACGAAAAGGTGGCGGACCCAGCGCGCGGAACGCTCCCGGACACCACGTTCAAGGAGTACCTGGGCAGGTACATCGACGGGGCCAGGGCACGCGGGGGAAAACCTGTGCTGGTCACCCCGGTGGAACGCCGCCGCTTCGACTCGTTCGGCAATGCGAAGGACTCCCACGGCGCGTATCCGCAGGCTGTCCGGGAGCTTGCCGCCGCGTCCGGCACTCCTTTGGTGGACCTCACCGCGTCCTCGAAGCAGCTCTGGCAGCAGCTGGGGCCGGAAGGAACCAAGTCGCAGTTCCTTTTCCTGGCTCCCGGCGAGCACCCGCAGTACCCTCAGGGTTCGGAGGACAACACGCATTTCCAAGCCGCCGGCGCGGTGGCGGTGGCCCGCCTCGTGGCACGTGAACTGCAGTCCAAGGAGATCGTCCCGCCGGGCTATTTCCAGAACATCGATGCCGTCACGGAACCCCTGCTCGACATGTACTGGCCGGCCGAGCGGCCCATCGACGTCCCGATGACGCTCGACGTCGGACCCGGCAGGACGTTCGCTACCGTACAGGCCGCCGTGGATTCCGCGCCTGCGGGGAGCCTCCAGCGGGCCGTCATCAGGATCCAGCCCGGCACCTACCGCGAAGCCGTGCGGGTTCCGGCCGACAAGCCGCGGATCTCCTTCATCGGCCAGGGCGGACGTCCCGAGGATGTGGTGCTGGTCTTCAACAACGCGTCCGGCACCCCCAAGCCGGGTGGCAGCGGGAACTTTGGCACCTCCGGCAGCGCGTCCGTCCGGATCGACGGGCCGGACTTTGTGGCTCGGAACCTGACCATCAGCAACGATTTCGACGAGGCAGCCAACACGGGGATGAAGGACCGCCAGGCCGTGGCGCTGCACATCACGGCGGACCGGTCGGTGCTGTCCAACATCAGGCTGTTGGGCAACCAGGACACCCTGCTGGTCAACTCACCGGGTGCAGGCGTCCAGGCCCGTTTCTACTTTGACGGCTGCTATGTGGAAGGCGACGTGGACTTCATCTTCGGCCGCGGAACGGCCGTCTTCAGAGGCTGCGAAATCAAATCCCTGGATCGGGGTTCCACCACCAACAACGGTTACGTGACGGCGGGCAGCCAGGACCTGTCCATCCCGTACGGTTACCTCTTCGACCAGTGCCGGCTGGTGTCGGACGCGGCGAGGGACACCGTCCATCTCGGCAGGCCGTGGCATCCCAGCGGCGACCCGAAAGCCGTTGCCCAGGTCCTGGTGCGGGACTCCTGGCTTGGCGCCCACATCTCCGGCACGCCGTGGACGGACATGAGCGGCTTCTCCTGGCGCGAGGCGCGGTTCCATGAGTACAACAACCACGGCCCCGGCGCGCAGGTTACCCCCGACCGTCCGCAGTTGCCCGCGGCTGAGGCGGCCAAGTACACGGCCAGGACATACCTGCAGGGAAGTGACGGGTGGGCGCCGCAGCTCGCTGGTTCAAGGGCGGATTGCAGCGTGGTGCCTGCCGTTTAGTCCCGGGACGGGAAAGCCCGGTTCCGGCAGGGAGCCGGGCTCTCGCAGCTTGCACGTCTCTCAGCCTGGGTGAACTTGGCTCCCCTGTACTCCCGGTTCGGGGGTGTTGTCGTCTTCATACTCCGTAGCGTCCGCGAGGCGGCGCCCCGCAATGTACCCAAAGGTCAGCGCGGGGCCCAGGTTGATTCCGCCAGCCGGGTAGTGCCCACCCATGACTGAGGCCTGGTCGTTGCCCGCAACGTAAAGGCCGCTGATGGGCTGGCCCTGCGTATCCAGGACCCGTGCGTGATGATCGGCTGCGAGTCCGGCAAAGGTACCGAAGGATCCGGGGACAATTTTCACCGCGTAGAAGGGGCCCTTTTCCAGGGGACGCAGTGAAGGGTTGGGGGTGTTTCCGGGGTCGCCGCCGTACCTGTTGAACTCGGTCTCTCCGCGGTTGAAGTCGGGGTCGATGCCCAGGCGGGCATTGGCGTTGAAGGCTGCCACTGTGGCCGTGAGCCCTTGTGGATCAATCCCGCATGCTGCCGCCAGTTCCTCAAGGGTGTTGCCCTTCTTGAGGTAGCCGGACCGTATGTACGGGAAGAGAGGCACCGGCAGGGGTTTCGCCATGCCCAGGGGGAACTTCCGCACGAACGCGGCATCGGCGATTTGCCACGCCTCTACGGGCTCACCCTCGGGGGTCGCATTGAGCAGGCCTTCAACGTAGTCGTAGTAGCCGTTTGCCTCGTTGACGAACCGCTTGCCATCCCGGCGGACTCCGATGCTGCCCGGCTTGGCACGGTCCATGATGTGCGGAAACGTACCGGTCCGTCCGTTCCGGTACGGGACCAGCGACACCGGGCACCATGCAGCGGGCGACGCGACATCGGTCTCGAAGCGTGCCCCAATGGCCTGGGCCATGGTGATGCCGTCCCCGGTGGTTTCCTTCGGTGCCAGTGTCCAATGCTCCCGGCCCGTGGGGTTCCCGGGGAACAGCGCCTTGCGCCGGGAGATGTCATTGGGGAAGCCGCCTGCGGCCAGGACGACGCCGCGGGAGGCATTGATCTGCAGCTCACCTTGCGGGGAACTTACGACGGCGCCCGTCACCGTGCCGGAACCGTCGGTAAGCAGGTGCTTGGCCGGGGTGGAGACGCGGATTTCCACCCCCAGGTCATCTGCCGACTTCAGCAGGCGCCCGGTGAGGGCCGTGCCGTTGACAAGCTGCATGTTCCGGCGGTGTGTGAGGAGGTCCAGGAGGTGGAAGCCCACCCGCCAACCTGCATGGACGATGCCCCTGATGTTGCCCCGGGAGGCGGAGAGGAACTTGGTCAGGTCAGGACCCGCCATGATCCCCATTCCAAGGAACGAGGTTTCGTAGAGCTGGTGGCGCATCTTGGCGCGCAGCTCTGGCTTGATCCGGCGGGCGTTCATTGGCTTGGGCCCCACTGAGCGGTGGCCGGCGCCCGCGCCCGGGGTGTTGCCGTAGATGTCCTTGATCTTGGTTCCCGGCACGAACTGGAGGCTTGTCTTGTTCTGGAAGAAGCCAACCATGTGCGGGACCGCTTCCAGAAAGGCCTCTACCCGCTCCTCCTGATAATTCCGGCCGAGACAGTGGCGCAGGTACGTACGGAACAGTTCCCGGTCCTCGGCGACGCCGTCGGCCTTGGCCAATGGATTTCCGGGCGTCCAGGCCCACCCACCGGACCATGATGTGGCCCCGCCGCAGACCTCGGCTTTTTCCACCACAATGACCTTTAAGCCGTGGTAGGCAGCCGTGACGGCGGCGGACAGGCCGCCGGCCCCGGAGCCGACCACCAGGACGTCGCAGTCTATCGTCGGCAGGGCAGATGAAGGTGTTGTTGATGATGCAGTCATTTCGGTGCTTTCTTAATGGAAGAAGGTATCGGAGTCCAGGCGCGGCGGCGCGCCGGTCTCCAGGGCGTCGATGGCCTCAAGCTGTTCCGGTGCCAGGGCAAAGCCGAAAACGTCCAGGTTCTCGCGCTGGCGTTGGCCGTCCGCGGACTTCGCACCGCCACCCGGCCGTGCTGGACATGCCAGCGCAGGACAATTTGGGCGGGGGTTTTGCCGAGCTGCCGCGCCGGTCCGGTCACCGCAGGATGGCCGAGGAACTTACCGTTGCGGCCCAACGGGCTGTAGGCGGCAGTGACTATCCCGTGCCGACGGTGCCAGGCCAGTTGCGCCGGCTGGCCGTGCTCGGGGTCCACCTGGACCTGGTTCAGCGGGACGGCAAGGCCTGCGTCCTGAACGAGCCGTAGATGCGCCGGCTTGAAGTTGGAGACGCCCCAGGCCCTGATGGAGCCGTCATTGACAAGTTCCTGCAGTCCTTCGCAGGCTTCGACGAACCTCCCCTGGGTTGGGTTGGGCCAGTGAACCAGGAACAAGTCCAGGTAGTCGACGCGGAGCCGCTTTACAGCCTCGCCGAAGGCATCACGCACTCCGCTGCGGCTGTGCCACCGGCTGTTGAATTTGCTGGTGAGGAAAAGGTCTCCGCGCCCGATACCGCTGCGGCGGATCCCCTCCCCCACCGCTTCTTCGTTGCCGTAGTTCTCGGCCGTATCGATATGCCGGTAGCCGTTGCCGATGGCCTGCTGCACCGCCGCTGCGGCGCCCTCACCAGTCAAGGGCCATGTTCCCAGGCCGACGAGCGGAATGCGCACACCCGGCGTAAGCTCCGCCGTCGTGATCTCGCTTGTGGTGGCGCTCATGTCGCGGCCGCCGCGCGGACAGAGCTGTTCGGCTGCCTGCTGCCGGCCTGCGCCAGCACAGTGTCAACGCCTGCCTTGAGCCTGCGTGCCCAGCCGAGCTCGCCAAATTCCGCCACGCGCCGGTCCGAGGGCACCTCCGCACTGACCGGAAGTCCGGGCGGCACCGCGGCAACCGCCTCCGCAAGGCCGAACCCGCCCTCGCCGGGAATCCCGCGCTCAGACCGCGACTCTAAGACCAGCGCCTCACGGCTGACCGGCTGTGCTGCCGGCCCGTCGCACAACTGCAGGAGCGGCACGAGGTCCGCGTTGGTGCGCAGCTCCTTCCACTGGGCGGCCGCGCCCGGACCGCTGCAGCGGTTGAAATGGAGGGTATCCACCACGATCCCGCAGCCCGCCTGTCGCGCGATGCCAGCTGCATGGGCGATGGAGGCGACCGGCTGGTAGGAGATCGCCTCCAGGGTGGGTGTGATGCCGAAACCTCGACCGTCCTCGGTCATCCGCGCCAGTGTGTCCGTCAGGCGGGTGCTGTCCGGATCGCCGCCGGCCACCGTCAGGGAACTGGCACCGAGTGCCTGGCCGGCTTCCATCATCCGCAGCCACGCGTCGCGCTGGTCGCTTCCGTCAAGAAGCAGGAATTCGATGTCCCGTACGCCGACGCCCGTGTCCTGGATCCGGGCCAGCGTTTCGCGCAGCATCGGTGAACCGGGCTGCAGCTCGTAACGCCGTTCGGACGGCGTTACGGGCCGGACCCGGACGCCGACGAAATCAAAGCCCGCCCGGGCTGCCACGCCAACAAGTTCAGGCGGGGCCGTGTTCAGCAGGGACAGCTGTGCCAGGCCGATGGGCCTGTGCGCATTTCCGGTCATGACGATGCTCCGTTCAGGCTCAATTCGGTGTTTGCGGCGGCGCTGGACGCCAGCAGCCCGGCGATCCTCTGCGCTGCGTCATAGCCGCTCTTGACGGCGTTGGAGGCAATGGCCGGGGCCTGGTCCGCCACGGTCCCGGCCAGCGTCACCGGCACGGTGGCCTGGCGGCCCAGCTCTCCGTCCCGGATCCGCGCCGGGACGGACCCGTCAAGCGGAACCACGGAGCGCGAAACCAGGAGCGGTCCCGGCGCGTCCAGCCACTCCCCCTCGGGAGCCAGGCCCGGACCGCTGATCCGGACCCGGCCGCCGTCGTACTCTTCAATCGTCGAGCCAAGCCGGATCCGTACCCGTGGGTTGGCCTCAAGCCGGGGCACGGCCAGGATCTTGGCCCTCCGCCCGGATTCCGGCGCGATGGCCGCCTGCGGGCCCACCAGGAGCACAGCCGTCCCCCTGTGGGCCAAAGTGTCAGCGACGCTCATGGCGACGGAGTCCGCTCCCCAGATGGTCACGGCATCAGGGACTTCACTGTCTGACGGACCGGCGCCGAGAACCTCCGGGTGCTTGGCGAGCCACTCGCGGACATCCAGAACGTTGGCGGAGTCTGCCCCGGTGAATCCTGCCGCGGGTCGGAGACCCCCCGTTGCCAGCACGACGGCGTCTGCTTCCATGCCGCGGACAAGGTCGTCCAGGCGGCCGGTATTCACGTGGACCCCCAGCCGGACATCGATGCCCAGCCGTGTATTCTCCTCCGCGGACCATTCGGCAAAACGGTGGAAGTCCGGCGTGGACTTCATCCGCTCGGCGAGGGCGAACTGACCGCCCGCGCGGGCGCCGTCGTCGAGGACGGTCACCTGCGCTCCCGCTTCAGCAAGTTCCCGGGCTGCCGTAAGGCCCGCAGGGCCGGCACCCACCACGACAACGCGGGATCCTTCGCGAACGGCAGGTGTGGGAACGGGAACGCGGGAACGTCCCACGGCCGGGTTAACGGTGCAGGTCACCTGGCCGAGCCCCAGGTTGTCGATGCAGACGTTGCAGGCGATGCAGGGACGGTAGCGGCCGCCCTGGAGGACGCCGCCGACGAAAGCCGGGTCGGCGTGGATGGCGCGGGCAAGGCTGACGAAATCGCAGGTTTCCTCCCGGAGTACTTCTTCGATGATGGCCGGGGAGTTCAGGCGCCCCGCCATCCCAAGGGGCAGGCCGAACTGTCGGTACGCCTTGGCGTAGTCAGCGAGGATTCCAGGCTTCCATTCGCCGGATTGCACAATCCATTCGCCGGCTTCATAGCTGCCGGCGGAGAGGTCCAGGAAGTCCAGGTGCTCCAGGCGGGCCCTGGCGATGATGGCCACCTGCTGCTCGGCGGTGATGCCGTCCGCTGGACCTTCAACAACTGACACCCTCATGCCCACAATGGTGTCCGGGACAGCCGCCCGCACTGCATCGATGACCAGGTTCATGAAACGTTCCGGGGCGGCGAATTCATCCGTGCGGTGGTTGGAAATGGGCGACATGAACTGATGGATCAGGTAGCCGTGGGCGCCGTGGATGTTGATGACGTCGAACCCTGCTTGGACCGCCCGGCGGGCGGCGTGGGCGTAGGCTTCCGCCAGTTCGTGGCACTCTTCCACGGTGAGTTCACGCGGAACCTCGCCGCCGGCCACCTCGCACGCCACCGTTGAGGGCGCCACGTTCCGGAGACCGGACACGGCGGCCTGGGCGGTGCGCCCACCATGGTTGAGTTCGACGGCGGCCAGCGCGCCTTCCGCGTGCAGGGCGTCCGTGAGTCTGCGCAAACCCGGGATCATGGCATCACTGTGCAGGCCCAGCTGGTGGGTGCGGCCCTTGCCGTCGGCGCGGACATACGTGGCCTCGGTGGTGACCATCCCCAGCCCGGCCTTGGCGCGGGTCACCAGATAGTCGATGTACTGCTCGGTGATCCGGCCGTCGGCGGTTCCGTAATTGCGTTCCATGGGAGCGGAGGCGAGGCGGTTACGGAGAGTTTTTGGGGTGCGGCCGTTGCGGCCCAGGGTGAGCGGACGGGCGGCGTGGCGTGTGTTGGATTCCATGACGTTCCTTAGCCTGCAACCCGAACACGGGGCAGGGTATCTGACGGCAGTTGGGTGAAGTGGACGGGTTTGCCGGTACGGGACGATTCGTAAACCGCCAGCAGGATCCGCAGGGCCTTCGTGGCGTCCCGGCCTGTGATGGCCGGTTCGCCTCCTTCACGGACGGCCTGGACAAAATCCTTGACCTGGGAGGTGTGGTGGGGGATGAGTTGGCCATTGATCCTTTCCAGGGGAACGTTCCCCTGCATTCCTTCCGGGTAGGCAGGCTCGGTGCTGACCGTCCCGGATACTGCCCACAGGTCCACCCGCCCGTCGCTGCCTTCCGGGAATTCGGTGAGGGACGCGGAGGCACCGGTCTCCCCCGTGATCCTGACCTGCACGCCAAGGCTCGGGGACACCGCCGTCGACGCTTCAAGGGTGGCCATGGCACCGGAGGTGAAGGTAATGACGGCCGTCGCTGAGTCCTCCACTTCGATGTGCCCGCCGTGCTTGTAGGTGGTGATCTTCCCGTAGACCTCTGCCACATCTCCCATGAACCACTGCAGCAGGTCGATGTAATGGATGGCCTGGGTCATCAGGACGCCGCCGCCGTCGTTGGCCCACGTTCCGCGCCAGGCATCCCGGGAGTAGTACTCCGGTTCGCGGTACAACATCACCGAGCATTGGCCCATGATGGGCCGGCCCAGCGTGCCGTCGTCAATCGCTGCACGGATGCGCTGCGCGGCAGGCCAGAACCGGCGTTGGAAGAGGACGCCCAACTTCACACCGGCATCCCCGCAGGCCTTCACCATCCGCTCAGCCGATGCCAGCTCAATGGCGATGGGCTTTTCGCAAAGAACATGGACCCCTGCCGCAGCGGCCTGCAACACCACATCCTCATGGGTGGGGTGCGGCGTGCAGACGGAGATGATATCCAGGCCCAGGTCCAGGAGCTCCCGGACGGTGTTCACTGCCGCCGGGATCCCCCACGCCCCGGCAGTGCCACGCGCACGGTCCAGGTCGATGTCGCAGACCCCGGCGATGGTGACGTGGTCAAGGGCGCGAAAGGCCTCCAGGTGGTTGCGGGAGATTGCGCCGCATCCTGCGATTCCAATCCGGAGAGGGCGGGCGGTGGGAGGTGGTGCGGTGTTCATCGACTGGTGCCGTCTTTCTGGTGCGGTGGGAAAGTGTGTGGGTCCGGGCGGCCGGCTGGTTCCGGCCTAGTAGGTGGCGCGGCCGCCGGACAGGTCGAAAACGAAGCCAGTGGTGTAGGAGGCCGCCGGCGAAATGATGAATTGGATGAGCGAGGCCGCCTCGGCGGGCGTGCCGAACCTGCCCATCGGGATTTTGGCGGCCTGGGCTGCCTGTTGTTCCTGCGGAACTTCGGCGAAGAGCGGGGTTACAACATTGCCCGGGGCGAGGGCGTTGACGGTGACCCCTGACAGCGCAAACTCCTTGGCGAGGGACTTGACCAGGCCCAGGATCCCGGCTTTGCTGGCGGAGTAGGCGGCCATGTTGGCCACGCCTTCCTTGCCGGCTGTCGAGGAAATGTGGAGCAGCCGGCCGTAGCCTGCTTCTGCCATTCGCGGCAGGACGGCCCGGGAGACGATGAACGCCCCGGTCAGGTTGATCCTGATGATGCGTTCGAAGTCTTCCACGGACATGTCCGCCGCAGGGGACACGGGACCCAGGATGCCGGCGCAGTTCACCACCGCGTCGAGCCCTCCCATGTCCTCCGTTGCGGCGGACACGGCCGCAGCAACGGACTTTGGGTTGGTGACGTCCATGGCCAGTGACGAGGTCCCGGCTTCTCCGGGCCAGGTGGCCGAGGGCAGGTCGGCGCCGACCACCGCCGCCCCGGACGCCCGAAGGCATGACGCCGTCGCACGCCCGATGCCGCTGGCTGCCCCGACCACCAGGCAGCGGGACCCGGTGATGGTGGCCGGTGCCTGGCGTGTCATCGGCTAACCGCCCGTCGGAAGTTGGCAAGCATGCGGTCAGCGTCTGCGGGAAT
Organism: Arthrobacter sp. SDR-2R; assembly: GCF_057747955.1. Taxonomy (NCBI): domain Bacteria; kingdom Bacillati; phylum Actinomycetota; class Actinomycetes; order Micrococcales; family Micrococcaceae; genus Arthrobacter; species Arthrobacter sp. SDR-2R. The sequence continues at coordinate 1,102,337 of NZ_CM173231.1, read as the reverse complement.
CCCGGTGAAGAGTTCGAAGGCGGCGGCTGCCTGGCCAACCACCATGCGGCCGCCGTCAAGTACAGCGCAGCCCTTGCCACGCGCTGCCCTGATCAATTGGGTTTCGAGCGGCCGGTAGACCACGTCCGCCACCCACAGGCCGGGGTGGATGAGGTCCGGATCCACCGGTGTACCGGGGTGGCCTGTCATGCCGATGGGCGTGGAGTTCACCAGCCCGTCGGCCTCCCGGAGGCTTCCGGCGATGGCATCCGTCCCGCTCACTGACAGCTGGCTGCCCGGGAAGTGCCGGGCGAGCCTGGCGGCGAGATCTTCGGCCCTTGCCGGTTCAATATCAGCAATGACCAGGTTCCTGGTTCCGGCGCTGAGCAGCCCGAAGGCCACTGCCGCACCGGCTCCCCCGGCACCGATCTGAACCACCGAGCCGGTCGTTGCGGTCGGAAGGCCGGCCCGGAGACCGCCGATGAAGCCAACGTGGTCCGTGTTGTGGCCCACCGCCCTTCCGTTGTGGAAAGTGACGGTGTTGACGGCACCGAGGATCCGGGCTTCGGGTGAGAGTTCGTCGAGGCCGTCCTGCACCAGTTGTTTGCTCGGATGGGTGATGTTCAGGCCGTCGAATCCGAGGTCTGCTGCGCGCCGCACCAGTGCCGCGGACCGCTCTGCGGGTTCTCCGATGACGTCCAGATCGATGACTCGGTACGTGTAGGAAAGGCCCAGGCTATCGGCTTCCGCTTCATGCAGGGCCGGGGTCAGTGAGCCGCCGATCCCCGATCCGAGCAGTCCGACGACAAACCGGTGGCCGGTATCGGCTTCACGTGGTTGGAATGACCACAGGCCAGGCAGCGCGAGCTGGCTCATGCCTGCACCTTGGCGGTGGCTGCCGCAGGAATGGCGGACGACGCCGGGTGGCGCGCCAGGTCAGACTTCTTGAGTCCCAGCTGGGCAGTTGGAGTCTTGAAGGTCTCGGGTGCCATCAGCGCAGCGACCGCGGAGATGGCACAGGCCACCGCGGCGAAGGTTGCGACCGGCACCCAGTTGGCTTTGTCCCCACCGATCAGCAGCTCGGAAATGACCGGGGCGAATCCGGCCAGGAGCAGTCCGAACATGAGGCTGATGGCCATGCCCGAGTACCGGACCCTGACCGGGAACTGCTCCGGGAAGTAGGCGGGGTAGATGGAGTTGGTGGACGTGTAGGCGACACCGATCAGCAGGATGCCGGTGAGGAAGATCAGCGGGAGGTTCGCGGCGGAGAGGGCCATGAAGAACACGTAGATCATGCCGATCTGCAGCAGCAGCCCGGAGACGAAGACGGGTTTGCGGCCGATCCGGTCCGACAGCATGCCTGCCAGCGGACCCATGGCGACGGCGGCAAGGTTCGCGACGGCGATCACCGTCAGCATGAGTCCCTTTTCCACGCCGACCACCGAGGTGGCGTAGGAGAGGGCGAAGACGTTGATGATGGTGTTGATGATGGTGAACAGCGACATTGCCGTGACGCGGATGACGGTTGCCCAGTGATGCCGGAACAGCGTAACAAGCGGTACCTTGACCACTGCGTCGTGCTCTTTGACTTCCTCGAAGACGGCAGGCTCTTCGAGGAGGCGGCGGAGGATAAAGGCGATGACTGTGACTACTGCGCTGGCGAGGAAGGGGATGCGCCAGCCCCAGGAGAACAGCTGGTCTTCGGGCATGGATGCCACCGGAATAAAGACAAGGGTGGAAAGCACGATGCCGAACATGATGCCGCTCATCGTCCAGCTGGTGTAGAAGGCGCGCTTCCCGTCAGGGGCGTGCTCAAGGGTCAGTGAGCTTGATCCGGGTGATTCGCCGCCCGCCGAAAGTCCCTGCACAAGGCGAAGAACCACGATGAGGATGGGCGCTGCCATCCCGATTTGGCTATAGGTAGGCAGGCAGCCGATGAGGAAGGTCGAGGTACCCATTAGCAGCAGGGTCAGGAGCAGGACCCGCTTGCGGCCGAACTTGTCGCCGAGGTGCCCGCAGACCACTGCTCCGAGCGGGCGGGCGATGTAGGCGACGCCCACCGTTGCAAAGGACAGCAGCATGGCGGAGGGACCGGGCGCGAAGAACAGCTTGCCGAAGATCAGCGCTGCCGCGGAGCCGAAGATGAAAAAGTCGTAGTACTCAAGTGCGCTGCCCACGAAGCCGGATACGGCCGCGATTTTCGCGTTGTTTTTGGGGCGTGCTGGAGCCGATGTCGACACTGACATGGAGTTCCCTTTCTTGTGGTTCGCCGCTTGATGCGGCTGCTCCATCCAGTGTGGCTGTCATCACTTAGCTAGTCCACGACTAAAATGATCTATCACTATGCTGCTATTCCACTAAGTGGAGTTAGGTGCCGTCAGCGGGGAATCTCCGGAAAGATCTCCTCGACAACTCCGAGCACAGCGGCCAGGACGGCTGAATCGTTCTCCGCCGACCACGCGATGGCATGGTTCATGAAATGCGGCGGGTCATCCAGGGCCACGTATGTGGCTCCGGAGGGAATGATGCCCGCTATCCCGCTGCTCATCAGGGTGACCCCCACACCGGCGGCGACGAAGGTCAACACCATGTAGGGGTCTGACAACTCCTGGACGATGCGGGGACGGAATCCCGCCGCCTGGCAGGCCGCGAGCATCACGTCGGTCATTGACGATGAGCCATCCAGCGGCGGGGAAATGAAGTCGTCGGTTGCCAGTGACTTCAATGGGATGGACTGTTCCTGGGCCAGCGGATGGTCCAAAGGAAGTACCGCGCCGACTTCCTCACTGGCAACCAGCCTGGTCATCACCGACGCTGGCGGGGATTCGGGAAGGCCAACGAAAGCAAGGTCGAGAGCGCCCTTCGCGACGCTGGCCAGTCCATCAGCCGTTCGGACCCGGCTGGTGAGGTCCATCTTGATGTCGGGATAGCGACGCCGGACGGCGCGGGTGAGCGGCGGAAGAGTGAGATGGTTTACGGCACCTGAGAATCCAATCCTGATGTTGCCACGGACGCCCGCCTCCTCGGTCTGGGCCGCCTCCCGGGCAAGGCGCATTTCGTGGAGCACACGGTACGCCCGCGGCAGCAGGGCATACCCTGCCGGTGTGAGGGCTACGCTTCTGGTGTTGCGTTCAAAGAGACGCGTCCCCAGGTCCGCCTCCAGCTTCCGGATGGTCTGGCTCAGCGGCGACTGCGAAGTGTGCAGGCGCTGTGCGGCACGGCCGAAATGCAGTTCTTCGGCAACCGCAACAAATGCTTCCAGCCAGCGGATCTCTGTCATATCTTCAGAATTTACTCTTTCGTGCCTATTACCGTGGGCGCGCAGCTTTCGCAGACACCGGCGCTCCCCCATGCGCAGGAACCTGGCCGGTCCCCAAGGACCGGGTTTAGGCTGGGCGGATGTTGACCATCGGAACCATCGTCCTCGGCGTCAACGACGTTGCCGCCGCCACCAACTTCTGGAACGCCGCCATCGGCTACGTCCCGCGGGAACCTGGCGACGACACGTGGGTGACCCTCGTGCCGGCGTCGGGCCCTGGCGCGGAACTGTCCCTCCAGCTCAGCGAAACGCCCGTCCAGGACCACCCGCGGATCCACCTGGACCTCTACGCGGATGACCAGGCTGCGGAGGTTGACCGGTTGGTCTCGCTGGGCGCCCAGCGGGTGGACTGGGACCTGTACCCGGATGACCCGGACTTCGTGGTCCTGGAGGATCCGGACGGGAACCGGTTCTGCGTCATCGACAAAAGCCCGCGATAGCGCCGTCACCGGAAACAAGCCCGCCGCCGGCACCACTACTTCCCGCGCGACACTGTCAACGCCGGCTACCTGCGGGAGAGCGGCAAAAACACCTTCTGGCGCGGCGTCACCATCGGAGGACTGGCAGTCAGGCAGGAAGGACGACGGCGGGTGGGCACCCGCCGTCGTCCTTCCTGCTTTGATCCCGGCCGTCAGCAGCGGGCGGCCGGGCTAGGAGTTCCGGCCGCCCGCGCGCCTGTCAGCGCTGGTTCTTGCGCGGCTTCACGATGTTGAGTATGCCGCTTTCATGTTTCGCTTTTTTGTCGGCCCGTTTTTCAAGAATCGACTTGCCGACCTTTTTGGCAGCGGAGCCCCTGGGAGATTTTCCGGACATCGGAATCACGCCTTTCCTTGCTTGCGATACCCGCCACCCTACGCCGTTTTATTTATTTATCCAGCCCTCCCAAAATCGCCCCACGCAGCCGCCTCCACCTGCCCTGCGGCGGGGTCTGGTCATTTTCGGAGCGGAGTACAAAAACATTAAATTGATGATTCTGCTGATTTGGGCATGGCGCCGAAATTTCCGAAATTGCCGCAGGAAAACCACCCACTCAACGCCAGAATTCAGTGAGCTGCGGGGCCAGCTTTTCACCGTGGCTGAACCCAGCCCGGGCCGCGGCCGGACGAAGTGACAGATCCATGGCGTTGGCGCCAAACATGTGCTCGGAACCGCTGTCCGAGAAGACCGTTTCCACCCTGCTCCCACCTGCAGTCAGCTCCGCCATCTGCGCGGTGAGCTGCATGCCCCATTCGAGCGGCATCCGGGTCCTGCCGCCAAAGGGCGAAAGCACCAGGACGCGCCCGTGCCCCGCGGCAAGGTCGGCGTTCTCGTTGCGCCGGTAGCCGCCGTCGATATAGCGCCTGTCCCCGATCCCGTAGGCGAACCCGCTGGCACAGCTGGCGGCGACGGCGTCCACCAGGTCCACGCCGCTGTTGCGGTCGAAGACGGCCGGTTCGCCGGTGCGGGCATCGACCGCCGTAATGAGCAGCCTGTGCTGCGGCCACTCCCGGATTGGCAGCCGGCTGGCGACGGTTTCGCGCCACCGCCCGGTGGCGTCATGCGCGGAAGCGAGGTCCAGCGCCAGCGCGCCCATCCTGCGGCGCATGTCGGCTGGATCTGCAGCTGAGGCGATGATCCGGTCAGTCCGCTCGAGGTGGTCGGACACCGGCCTGGCGGGACTCACCCCAGCAGCTGCTCCGGCCGGAGCCGTTCGTTGCTGCGGCGCAGCGTCAAGGACGGCCGCATAGAGTTCGGCGGGAGGGGCGCCGGCGATCTGGGCTGCAGCTGTTGACCCGGCGGAGGTGCCGATGACCAGCTCGGCGCCGGCCACGTCCAAACCGGCATCGGCCAGCCCGGCGAGGACGCCGATCAGCCATGCATTTCCTGTTGAGCCGCCGCCGCCAAGGACCAGTGCCCGCCCGGAAGACACCGCAAAGGTGCCGTGCGGGGTTAAAGAAGGTGTTGAGTTCATGGGAGTCGCCCTTCGCGAATTGCCTGATTCGGCGCTCCCGGTGGCGACTAGTTCAGCCGCTCGATCGTGGACTGCGGGGAGCACCCATTGCGGATACAGCATTCATGGGTCTCACCTCCTGCGGCCTGGTCACGATCATGGGAATCTTGGCACACCTGCGGGGCCGGGCGCAACGGGTAAATTTGTAGCGATGATTTTGATTGAGCGGGACAGCCCCGCGCGTGATGACGTCCGTCTGCTCCTGAGCGAGCACCTGGCGGACATGTTCGCCACCTCGCCCGCTGAAAGCGTCCACGCGCTGGACCATTCCGCGCTGTCCGCGCCGTCCATCTCGTTCTGGACCGCACGCGAGGACGGCGCGCTGCTGGGGTGCGGCGCCCTCAAACTTTTGCCCTCCCCCGCCGGCGCCGCAAGGCACGGCGAGATCAAGTCGATGCGCACCACGGCAACGGCGCGGGGACGGGGTGTGGCCACCCTCATGATTCGGCATATCCTTGAGGACGCCCGTGCCCGGAACCTTGGGCACGTCTTCCTGGAGACCGGAACAGAGGATTACTTCGCGCCCGCACGGCGTCTCTACGCCCGGCACGGGTTCACCGAGTGCCCGCCCTTCGCCGACTATGTCCTGGACCCCAACAGCGTGTTCATGGAGCTGAGGCTCCAGGCGTAGACGCCCCCTTACCGCGGAAAGTGTTTGGGGGCGCCGCTGGATTCGCGGGGAATGAGCGTTGGAAGGGATTTCCGTATGCGCGGTTCCTTTCCGGGATTCATAATGAGGTCGATCGCGGTGGCGGCGATCTGGTCCAGGGGTACCCGCACGGACGTCAGGGGCGTGGAGAGCCTGGCAGCCAGGGGGATGTCGTTATAGCCCACGAGGGCCAGGTCTTTCCCTATCTCGATCCGGTGATGGTGCGCCGCGGCAATGACCCCCATGGCAATGTTGTCATTGGCTGCGAATATGGCTGTGGGTCGGTTTCCCGCAGTGTGTCCAAGCAGGGTTTCACCTGCCGAATATCCATTCTCGATGCCGTATCCGGCTGCGATCAGCCATTCTTCGCGCGGCTGTATCCCTGCTTCGCCCAGTGCTTTCCGGGCTCCTGCCAGGCGTGCGGTTCCGGTTGATGTGAAGGCGGGACCGGTAACAACAGCAATGTCACGGTGACCGAGGTCGATGAGGTGGCGTACGGCGAGGTATCCACCAATCTCGTCGTCTCCGAGCGCGGAGGGGCTGATACCGTCGGTGCGCAGCACCAGCGCATGGGCTACCCGGCGCTCACGCAGCCGCCGGGGGAGTTCGTCATCGAGGCGTGCCGTGGCGAGAATCAACCCGTCGACGTTTCTGTCCAGGAGTGTTTCGGCTGCGCGTCGTTCATCCTCAGGGTCATCCCCACTGGTAGCGACCATGGCGAAGTAGCCGCGGGAAGAGGCGGCCTTTTCGAGTTCTTCGAACATCAGGGCCATGACGGTGTCGCTCAGGCGGGGGACCAAGACACCCAACGTCCGGGTCTCGCCGCGGCGAAGACTTGAGGCGAAGGAGTTCCGCCGATAGCCGAGCTCCTCAGCGATTTTCCGGACGTGTATTGCGGCCGCTGAACGGGACGGGGTGCGTTCATCCAGGGCCCGGCTGGCCGTGGAGATGCTGACGCCACTGGCAGCTGCGACGTCCTTCAGGGTAACGATCTCAGCCGGTAAGGCCCGTTCCATCGCGGTTCTCCTCTTCAGCAAGGGTGTAACAGACACTCTATTCCTCCAACTTGCAAACGTTCCCTTGACAGTGAGCTGCGACACGTGCAAACTTGAAAACGTTCCTGCAAACGTTCCCATACTAGCGGAACTGCCAACTATCAAAGAAGAGAAGAAGGTAGCTGTAATGACACTCGATCTCCGCGGACTCAGCCCCGCACCTGTCACCCCGTTCACCGAAGATGGCGCTGTCGACTTCGCTGCGATCCAGCGTCTGGGTTCGTGGCTCGGATCGATTGAGGGCGTGAAGAGTCTCGTCGTCTTGGGCCACGCCGGCGAAGGCACGTTCCTTACCGAAGAGGAGCAGCTGGACGTCATCCGCGCGTTCGTGGCGTCCACCGACGGCCGCATTCCGGTCGTGGCGGGCATCACGAAGGAGGGCAACAAGACCGCGGCCCTCGAGGCCAGGAAGGCCGTCGAGGCCGGCGCGTCAGCTGGTCTCGTCTACCCCTCGCACGGGTGGCTGCGCTTCGGATACCAGAAGGGTGCCCCGCAGTCGCGCTACCAGGAGATCTACGAAGAGTCCGGCCTGCCGCTGATCCTCTTCCAGTACCCCGACAACACCAAGGCGACCTACGACCTCGACACCCAGCTGGAGATCGCCGGCCAGGAGGGCGTCTTTGCCACGAAGAACGGTGTCCGCAACATGCGCCGGTGGTACACCGAGATTCCCGCACTGCGCGCCGCGTACCCCGAGCTGCAGGTGCTGTCCTGCCATGACGAGTACCTGCTCCCGACAATGTTCGATGTCGACGGTCTGCTCGTCGGCTACGGCAACATCGCCCCCGAACTGCTCGTCGAACTGATCGAGGCCGGCAAGGCGCAGGACTACAAGCGTGCCCACGCCATTCATGAGCGGCTGCTGCCAGTGACCAAGAACGTTTACCACCGCGGCTCCCACATGGAGGGCACCGTCGCCTTGAAGTGGGGCCTGGTGAACCGCGGTATCCTCGAGCACGCAACAGTGCGCACCCCGCTCCTGCCCCTGCCGGAAGGCGCCGAGACCGAAATTGCGGAAGCCTTCGCCGCCGCAAACATCGGCAAGGTCACCGCCACTGTCTGATCCACGGATCCTGAGGATGGCGGGGACAACTCCCGCCATCCTCCCCTAGGCTTTTGCCATCTCCACTCTTGGTCAATGAGGACCCCAGCACCGCGCTGGAGAAGGAGGACTCGCAATGCGCGAGCCGAACAACACCACCACCATGGCTGGCGGCCCCAACGCCGCCCGGATAAATGCAGAGCTCGTAGCCCGTCTCGAAAGGCTTCCGCTCACCCGGCGCCTGACCCTGATCCGCGTGATCATCGGGTCCGCCACGTTCTTCGACGCCTACACCGTCCTGGCCATCGCCTTCGCCATGCCGCAGCTGTCCACGGAATGGCACCTGACGGCCGGGGAGATCGGGATGATCCTGTCAGCCGGATACGTCGGCCAGATCTTCGGCTCACTCTTCTTTGGCCAGCTGGCCGAAAGGATCGGCAGGCTTCCCGTCCTGCTCATCACCATCCTGCTCTTCGTCTCCATGGACGTCGCCTGCCTGTTCGCGTGGGGCGCCGCGTCGATGATCGTCTTCCGCTTCATCCAGGGCATTGGAACCGGTGGTGAGGTCCCGGTGGCCAGCGCCTACATCAACGAATTCGTTGGAGCGAAAAAGCGCGGCAGGTTCTTCCTCCTCTACGAGGTCATCTTCCCCGTGGGCCTCATGTTCGCCGGCATCGCCGGGTACTTCCTGGTCCCGGTGGTGGGCTGGAAGGCGATGTTTATCGTCGGCATCGTCCCCGCCCTGCTCACCATTCCCATGCGCTGGCTGATGCCCGAATCCCCCCGCTGGCTCGCCTCCCGGGGACACGTCAACAAGGCAGACATGGTTGTCACCATGCTGGAAAATGAAGCCCGAAAAGCAGGCCACGCCCTTTCCGAGCCCGTTGTGCGCCCCGTGGACCCGAAAGCGACCGCCCGGACCGACTGGCGCGAACTCTTCTCAGGCATCTACCGCAAACGCACGCTCATGATCTGGATGCTTTGGATCTGCGTCTACATGGTCAACAACGGCCTTATCACCTGGCTCCCAACGCTCTATAAGCAGACCTTCAACCTCCCGCTTCAGGCCAGCCTTGCCTACGGCTGGGTGACATCGGCAGTAGGCGTCGTGGCGTCCATCCTGTGCGCGCTCCTCATCGACCGCGTGGGCCGCAAGCGCTGGTACTCATGGGCATTCCTCGCCGCTACGGTCCCGCTGGTAGTGCTCACCGCCCTCGGCGCCGTCTCCGCCACGCAGGTTGTGGTGTTCGCCAGCATCGCCTACGCCATCCTCCAGACCATCTCGTTTTCCCTCTACCTCTACTCGGCCGAGCTCTACCCGACGCGTCTCCGCGCCATCGGCACCGGATTCGGAAGTGCCTGGCTTCGGGCAGGCTCCGCGATCGGGCCCATCCTGGTCGGCTGGATCGTGGACAATTACGGGGTCAGCTACGTCTTCACGGTCTTCGCCGCAGTCGCGCTCATCGGTGGACTGGTCACCATCTTCTTTGCCATCGAAACCAAGGGCCGGGTCCTCGAGGAACTCTCGCCCTGACCCGCACCACAACCACAAAAACAAGGAAACGTACGACGCCGGGTGGGCACCCGCCGTCGTACGTTTCTGTTTGCCAGGTCTACAACTGGCCGGTGGGGCCGCTGTCCTTGACTTCGCCACGCCAGCCTCCGGTTTCGGTGCCGCGCGATTCAACGAAGTCCTTGAACTTGCGCATGTCCGCCTTGACCTGCATGTTGTCGATCTTCAGCGCCGCGCCTGCCTTTTCGGTGACGGTTTCCGGGGCCCATTCGAAATGGACTTTGACCTTGGTGTGAGTAGCGTCCAGCGGCGTGAACCTGACGATACCGGCATGCGACTTGCCGTCGACGCTGCGCCAGGCGATCCGGTCATCGGGCTCCTGGTCGACAATTTCAGTGTCGAACTCCCGCCTGACGCCACCCACCTTGGTAACCCAGTGGTTGGTGGTGTCCGTCAGCTGGGTTATCGATTCCACTCCGGACATGAACCGCGGAAAGGATTCGAACTGGGTCCACTGGTTGTAAGCGGTACCCACCGGGACGGCGACTTCAACGGTCTCTTCAACCTCTTCGAAGTGTTCCATCTGCTTCCTCCTTATGACGGACGGCCGCAGCGACAGACCGGCAGCACTGGCCTTCCTGCCAGTCAGGCAGCCGCCACCCCAGCACGATAAGTCCGGCAGCTATCTGTGTCCAGAGCCTTGGAATTCCCAAGCGGACGACGGCGGGTGGGCGCCCGACGTCGTCCGCTTCCGGTTGGTGCCTACCCGCTGAAGGCGACCTTTTCCCAACTCAGGACGTCCTCACCCGTGGCGCTGTTGCCGGCCACAGTGAAGCGCACATAGTCCACGGCGTTGTTGGCGCCGTCCACGGTGATGCGCCGCAGGTTGTCCGCTGGGGCCGAGCCGTAGATGCCCAGCCACGGCGATCCCGCGGCGAGGGGCTGGTTCTCCGCGAAGACGTGGCTGTCACCGTTGATGAGGTAGACCGGTGCGTCGAAGTGGTTGGTTTCCTCGACGATCGCCTGCACGATCCCGCGGAAGCCGGAGACGGTTTCGGGACTGGCGGTGGCGTCGGCCAGGAGGGAAGGGTCGAACATGTCGGCCTGCTGCATGAGCACCACCGAGCGCTCATTGCTGCGCCTGGCGTCGGCGAAGGTCTGGTGGATCTGGGTGATGACGGCGTCCGTCCGGTGCTCCACCTCCGCCAGCTGCTCCGGGGTGGGTTCTGTCTTGCCCAGGCCCGTCCACGGCAGGAGGGAGTTGTTGCTGCCCTGGACGTTCAGGACGGAGAAGGCCACCCGGTTCTTGGTGAAGCGGACGTCCTCGGGCAGGCCCAGGTTCGCCTGGGACTTCACCGGCATGGTGGCGCCGAGTGTCTTGCCGGGCTGGTTGAAGAAGACCTCCCGCAGTTTGTTCAGGCGTTCCAGCGGGTTGTAGGCGCCGTTGTTGGCGCGGTGGCAGTCCACCCATTCGTTGTCGCCAGGCGTGTAGACCAGCGGGTGGGTGAAGGTGTCGAACTGGGAGCGGATGTAGGAGAAGTACCCGTCGGAGCAGACGGAGGAGCCGTTCTTGATGTCGCCCACGTGTGCTACAAACTTCAGGTCCTTGTCGGCGTTGAGGTCCTGGATGCGGGACGGGAACTTGGCGATCTCGGTTGCGCCGTAGGGGATGTCGCCGATCGCGGCGAAGGTGAAGGCCTGGTTGTTGTCGCTGCTGCTGTCCGCAGCCTGTATTCCGGCGAATGCGGGCTGGGACGCAAGGAGGCCAAGCGCCAGGGTGAGTGCCGCCGTCGTAATTTTCAAAGTCTTTGTGGGCATGTGATTGCTCCTGTTTCTGCTAAATGCCTAGGCGCCGCGGGCGGTGAGGAACTGCTGGAGGCCGGCGAGGTCGTCGGTGTTGATGTGGTCCACGCCGGCGTCGGCCAGTTCGGTCCAGACGGCGTCGCGGGCGGCGCCGGGCTGGTCCGGGGTGGCCCAGAAGCGGACGCGGTAGCCGTTGGCGTGGGCCGTGGCAACGAAGGCGCGCAGCTTGGTCCGCTCGGATTCGGGCATGGGGCCCACGCCCTGCCAGGTGAAGAGCTTGGTCCAGTTGTCGCTGACCAGGGGCATCAGGGCGGCGGGGAGGCCTGAGGCGAGGTCCGTAGAGCGGCCGTCGTAGAAGCTGAAGCGCTGGGTCTGTGCCTGCATGGTGGCCAGTGGGCGGTTGCCGCTGATGACGGCGGTCACCGGGCCGGTCTTGACGTTGCCGTTGGTGTAGCGGCTCATGATGCCGCGGTGCTCGGACAGTTCCTGTTCGACGGCGGCGTAGGTGGCCTCGCCTTCGCTCTTGATGTCGATCAGGAGTTGGAGGCTGCCGTCCCACTGGGGGTAGACGCTGTGGCCGGGCTGGCTGCGGACCAGGTCCTGGAGCGGGTCGAGGTAGAGGCTCTCGAGCGTGACGCCCTGCTTGGCGTCGGCGAGGTCGTGGGCCACCCGCAGTTCGCCGTCCACAAGCCACACGTCCGCCTCGACGCTGGTGAAGCCGTGCTCCAAGGCGTCGAACAGGGGCCGGTCATGCTCGTAATCATTGTGGGCGTGTGTCCCGGCAAGCGGCTGGCCGACGACGACGGGAGCCGGCCTGGGTGCCTCAGCCGGGGCTTGAGTCTGCGCCTGGGCGGGGGCTACGGCTGTCCCGGCAAGGGAAGCGAGGATGGCGACGGTGGCGAGGGTGCTTTTCACGAACACGGAGTACTCCTGGTGCGTCGGGGATGTCTGCCCGGCCGGGGTGTGACGGGCGGAAGGGTGCCCGAACAGCTTGCTGTGCCTGCTGGAACGGTTTGGAGCGCTTTGGTTGATGGTGGGTAAACGGAAGGGAACAACAGGCCGGTCCCTACAGGACCGGCAGCCTGCTTCCAAGACCGGCAAGGATGTCTACTTCACTTCCAAGACCGGCACGGATGATTGCTCCACGTGGCGCCGCGGTTGAACGCGGTCCTGGCTGTGCCGGGGCGCACATCAACGGAGCACGCCGACGGGGAGCATGAATACCCCGGCTATGACGCAGCCAGATAATCCACGCATACTGCTTCCAAGAGGCTGCCTTCTCCGGGCAGGAAGCCCGGCGGCCACAGTGGCGGTTCCCGGTCCGGTTGTTCGGCGTTGTATTGGCGCCCGGTGGGCGAGATCCAGCCGGGTGGTTCGTTCCTGGCGGCTGGTCCGGGGCTCCAGCCCGTTCGGTGCTTGAGCCTGTGGTGCTTGGGGCACAGCTGACCCAAGTTGCTGATTCCGGTAGTTCCGCCATGTTCCCAGGCCGTGAGGTGGTCTGATTCATTATCCGGGCTGGCGTTGCTGCAGCCGGGAAAAGTGCATTTTCCATCGCGCATCCGCAACCACCGCTTCAGTGATTCCGGGAGGCGGTAGCTGGTCCGGCTGATTTCCAGCGGTGCCCCGTCCCGGGGATCCACGAGGACCCGGTAGAACGAGCCGGCACCTTCCGTGACGAGCCTTCGGGCCATCGACGCCGGGATGGGTCCGTAACCGTCAAGCTCTGCGGGCTCGTCCGCGGTTCCGAGGAGTGAAAACACCGGCACGGTGACCAGCACGTCGGCTTTAAGGGAGGGCGCCGCGCCAACTGCCTGGGCTGGATTGCCCAACAGCAACCCCGCAGCCACATCCGCCCTGAGCTGGGCAAGCGTCCGCGGTTCATCCGGGCCCTGCAGGCCGCGGGCCATGGCGGACATCCTGTTCCAGACCGCGCATGCCGTGTCCGCCCGCATGTACAGCGAGACCCATGCCATTCCGTCCCGGTCCAGGGAGTACTCCATCCGCCGGTCCCCTGCGCACTTCGCGTGCCTCGAATCCAGGGACTCCGGGTGATGCCGTTCCCGCCAGGAACGGACTTTCCGACGAAACCGGGCCGGCACCAATTCGCCAGCAGCGGCTCCCCTGGCCGCGTTCGGTGCCTCCGGGTCAAGGAAGTGAGCTTCCAATGAAGCGGCCGCAGCGGGGTTGAGGCCAGAGGTTTCGTCCACAAGGATCCGTGCGTGCTGCCAGGAAATGCTTCCGTCCTGGAGCGCATCCAGCGTCGACGGCAAAGAGCTGGTCAGCGCCTGGGCTTCCCCCAAAAGTGCAGACGCGGCACGTTCACCGATGGTGAGGAAGCAGGCAACCTCTGCCACCATGCTCATTTCCCGCGCCGACGATTCATAGGCACTTTGCGCCGGCCCTTCCAACGCATCTGACGCCTCTGCGTAACCGGCCAGCAATTGGACCTTCGCCGCGGCTGTGGCAGCTTCGATCCGGGCCACCACCGCCAGGCCGTCCAGGCAGGACTCGGAAAGTTCCCGCAGAGGATCATGGCCAGCCAGGCCGTCTCCACGAGCCGGCGCTTCCGAGGAACGGGCAAGGACTCCGGCCAACTCGTCCACCAGTCCGGCCAGGGAGGTGACAGCAGCCGGCAACCCGGCCCTGCGTCCCGCGTCCACAACCGCTCCGGTTTCCATACCCAAATGCTGTCACTGGGGTCTGACAATTCGAGTTCCGATTCAACCTGTCCACCGTGCTGAGGCAAGCGATTGTGTTCATCAGGACATCGGCGCCCACATCTCCAGCCATGGTTCTTCGGGGCCCATGCGCTGAACGGGGCGGCCAGGACTGTGCATCCGCGCCACCTGGCCTTGCCATCATCGGGAGGCAGACATGGGAGGTATCCGTCAGTTGCCCGGGAGCAAACACTTGGGAAACTGCAGGCGAACTCCCGGACGGAAAGCCCAATCCGCTACTGGCGAGTAGGAATACTCGAATTATGAACACTTACACTCGTCGTCAAATGCTAAGGTCCGCAGCGGTGGTTGCGGCAGCGGGTGGCAGTGGCTCGCTTTGGGCCGGGACCGCCGCGGCCAGCGCGGCCGCAGCTGGTACGGGGATTTTCGCCTACGGTGTTGCCTCGGGCGACCCGTTTCCTGACAGCGTGCTGCTCTGGACACGGGTCACGCCGTCACCTGAGGCCCTGCCCGGGAGCGGGCTGGGCCCGGAGGTCACGGTGGGGTGGGAAGTCGCGGCTGATGCAGACTTTAGAAAAATAGTTGCCCGCGGCATCGCCAACGCCAGCCCGGCCAGGGACCACACGGTCAAGGTTGTTGCGCCCCGGCTCTCCCCAGGCACCAGTTACTGGTTCAGGTTTACCTTGGGGCAATCAGTTTCCCCCGTGGGCAGGACCCGAACAGCACCCGCCGCCGGTACCCCCGTGGACCGGCTGAAGTTTGGCGTGGTGTCATGCGCCAACCTGCAGGCCGGCTATTTTTCCTCTTACCGCCACCTCGCCGCCCGCGGAGACCTCGACGCCGTGCTTCACCTCGGCGATTACCTCTACGAATACGGGCCTGGCGAATACCAGGCACGTGACGTGGTGGTCCGTCCCCACGAGCCTGCCCACGAAATGACGCAGTTGGCCCACTACCGCCGCCGGCACGCACAATATAAGACCGACCCGGACCTGCAGTCGCTGCACGCCGCCGCGCCGTTCATCGTGACCTGGGACGACCACGAATCGGCCAACGACGCCTGGAAGGGCGGCGCGGAAAACCACACTGAGGGAGCCGAGGGAGCGTGGGATGAGCGTTTTGCCGCGGCACATCAGGCCTACGCCGAATGGATGCCAGTGCGGTACGAACCTGGCGGCCAACTTTACCGGCGGTTGGACTTCGGTTCCCTGGCCAGCTTGTCCATGCTGGATTTGCGCTCCTACCGCGATCATCAGGCCGCCAACGCAGCCGACCCCACAGTCGACAGCCCTGACCGCAGCATCACTGGCGCCGCACAGATGGACTGGCTCCTTGGCAACCTGAAGTCCACTGGCCCGCAATGGAAGCTGGTCGGCAACCCGGTCATGATCACGCCAGTGCGCGTCCCGTCATCGCTGAGCACGGCCGAACTGGGCGGGGTGCAGAAACTTATGGGCGGCACCACCATCGACGGGGCGCAGATCAACGTCGACCAGTGGGACGGCTACGAGGCGGACCAGCACCGCGTCATCAGCCACCTGCGGGACAACGCGGTCAAGGACACTGTGTTCCTGACCGGCGACATCCACTCCGGCTGGGCATGCGACATCCCGGCCGATCCCGCCACCTACCCCGTCACGGGCGATTCCGTGGCGGCCGAACTTGTCTGTACTTCGGTGACGAGTGACAACCTGGACGACATCCTCAACGTGCCACCCCGTACGGTCTCCGTCGGCGTCGAGAGCGCCATCAAGGGGGCAAACCCGCACGTGAAGTACCTCGATTTCGACTCGCACGGCTATTCCGTCCTGGACGTCACGCCCGGCGGAGTGCGGATGGATTGGTATGTCCTCGCCGAGCGAACTTCCGCCGGCTCAGGATCCACCCTGTCCACCTCGTTTAATATCGCAGCCAACACCGGCAAAGTAACGCCGGCACAAGGAGGCCTCTCTTGAGCTCATCAACCCATCAGAACCCAGGACGCCGGCAGTTCCTGAAACTCGCCGCCGCAGGAGGTTCCGCCGTCGTGCTTTCCGCCGCCCATGGGGCGGCATGGGCAGCACCCGCCGCCGAACGTGTGCGAAGCTACGTGCTGGTGGTGGACGGCTGCCGCCCAGACGAAATCTCCACCACGCTGACCCCACGGCTGGCCGCGCTCCGGGCCGCTGGCACCAACTTCCCGGCAGCCCGGTCGCTCCCCGTCATGGAGACCATTCCAAACCACGTGATGATGATGACGGGTGTCCGTCCGGACCGCTCCGGGGTCCCTGCCAACTCCATCTTCGACAGCACGGAAAGTGTGGTCCGCGACCTCGACCGGCCCACCGACCTGCACTTTCCAACTATTTTGGAGCGTTTGCAGGAGCGCGGACTTACCACGGGGTCTGTACTCAGCAAGAAGTACCTTTACGGCATTTTCGGAACCCGAGCCAGCTACCGCTGGGAACCCCAGCCGCTTCTCCCGGTAACCGGCCACGCACCCGATCTGGCCACGATGGACGCCCTGCTGGCCATGGTCAGCGGGCCGGACCCCGACTTCGTGTTCACCAACCTGGGCGACATCGACCGGGTGGGGCACTCCGACCTCACCGGCACCACGCTGCGGGCGGCACGCGAGGCCGCGCTGATGAACACTGACCAGCAGGTGGGACGTTTCGTCGATCACCTCAAGGGCACGGGCAAATGGGAGTCGAGCGTGATCATGGTGCTTGCTGACCACTCCATGGACTGGTCCATTCCCACCAATGTGGTTTCCGTCGACCTGATCCTGCAGGCACGCCCTGACCTCCAGGCCAACATCAGGATCGCCCAAAATGGCGGGGCGGACCTGCTGTACTGGACCGGTTCCGAAGCGGACCGCCTTGCGGGATTGGCCGCCGTCGAACAGCTTGTGGACGCGCATGAGGGAGTGCTGTCAGTACATAAGCCCGGCGAACTCCGGCTCGGGGCCGAGGCGGGAGACCTGGTGGCCTATTGCCGGGCGGGCTGGCGCTTCTCCGACCCGTACGTGATCTCAAATCCGATTCCCGGTAATCACGGACATCCCGCCACGGAACCTATCCCCTTCTTCATTACCGGCGGCAGCCCCAAGGTAGTCGCGGGGGTTTCTTCGGATCCGGCCAGGACGGCCGACGTAGCACCGACCATTGGCGCGATCTACGGACTCAACCCACCGGCCGGCGGCTATGACGGGGCTTCCCGGGCAGGAGCACTTGGGCTTTAAGCGGCCGGCATGGCACGCGGCCGCACAGCCGCGTGCCATGCCGTCACTCCTGCCGGAACGCCGGGATGCCCGTGATCCGCTGACCCAGGATTAGGGTATGGACCTCGTCCGTACCTTCATACGTTCGCACTGATTCAAGGTTGTTAGCGTGCCGCAGCGGCGAGTAGTCCAGGGTAATTCCGTTTCCCCCAAGGATGGTGCGGGCTTCGCGGCAGATGGCAATGGCCTCCCTGACGTTGTTCAGCTTTCCCACGGAGATCTGAACTGGCTCCAGCGTCCCGGAGTCCTTCAGGCGTCCGGTATGAAGCGCCAGCAGGGTCCCCTTTTGGATTTCCAGCAGCATATTGACCAGTTTTTCCTGCGTAAGCTGGTAGCCGGCGAGGGGCTTGCCAAACTGGAGGCGGTCGCTGGAATACGCCAAGGCCGTTTCGTAGGAGTCCCGCGCGGCACCCATGGCCCCCCAAATGATTCCGTAACGGGCCTCATTAAGGCAGGAAAACGGGCCGCTGAGCCCGCGGGCACCGGGCAGGAGCGCAGTGGACGGCAGCCGTACTTCATCGAGGCTGATGTCACATTGAATGGAGGCCCGCATGGACAGCTTCGAGTTGATGGGCGTCGCAGTGAAGCCGGGGGTGTCCGTCGGGACGATGAACCCGCGGATACCTTCGGTAGTGTTAGCCCAGATGACCGCAATCTGGGCGACTGAGGCGAGCCCGATCCAGCGCTTTGCGCCGTTGATGACCCAGCCGCCGTCTCCGTCGGGTGCCGCGAAAGTTGCCATGCTGGAAGGATCGGAGCCGGCCGTGGGCTCGGTGAGTCCGAAGCAGCCGATCTTCTCGCCCCGCGCCATCGCCGGCAGGTGCTCGTTCCGCTGCTCCTCGGACCCCCATTTGTGGATGGCACTCATGGCCAGGGAACCCTGGACGCTGACGAAGGTCCGAAGCCCGGAGTCGCCGGCTTCCAACTCCATGGCGGCGAGGCCATACTCGACGGCGCTGCGGCCCGGGCATCCGTAGCCCTTGAGGTGCATCCCGAGGACCCCCAACTCCCCAAGCTCGGGAACAAGCTCGAGCGGGAAGTGGGCGTCCTCATACCACTCGGCGATGTTGGGCCGGATCCGTTCATCCACAAAGGCACGGACAGTGCTGCGCAGCTCCAGTTCCCTGGAGGTCAGGAGGGTGTCAAGGTTTAGCACGTCGTCGAAGACCAGGGCAGGTGCGGTTACGGTCACGGTGATTCTCCTGGCAGGTCAAGGGAAGGGTTGGCGTCAGCACGGGCGTACTTGCACCCGGTGACCCGAACCACTGTGCCAGCCTGATTGCCGTCAGATCCAATACCTAATAGTGATTCCGGTTATGCCCCATGCGCATCAATGGACGGTTCAGTCTGGCGATGGAAGGACCTCTTCCGACAGCCGAAGGACCTCGCGCAGCGCCGGGCTGGTGTTGTCCTTCCGCCAGACCAGCCGCAGTTGGATGGGGTCAACCGGATCATCAAGGGGAATGAACACGACACCCGGGTGGCTGAAGTTTTCCGGCACGGAGGACACTGTCAGGGCGACACCGATCCCGGCTGCCACCAGCGCCATAAGAGTCTGGGAATCCGGCGCCACCTGGGCAATCTCCACGACGTAACCTGCGGCACTGGAGAGCCTTCGAAGGTGGTCATGGAGGATGGCGCCCGGGTGCTCCGGCAACGTGACGAAAGGCTGCCCCGCGAGGTCTGCCATACGCAGCGAAGCCTGCCCGCCCAGGGGGTGGCTTTCATACAGGGCAACGACGAGCCGCTCGTTGGCCACGATCCGCGAGTCAAGGACAGCAGGAATGAAATTCCAGCGGCCCAGGCCGACTTCCATGGACCCGCTCATAACCTTCTCCATGGCCGGAAGGGCGAAATTGGAGCTGGACAGCTCAAAGTCGATTCCCGGGTGCACCTCCCGGACACGCTTGGCGAGCTTGCCAACCATGACATGCGAGGAAACCCCGGCAAAGGCGACCCGCACGCGCCCGGTTTCGCCGCGGCCCACCGAGGCGACCGCGAGGCGGCCCCGCCGGCACCCCTCGAGTATCTCGCGTGCCGGGCCGAGAAGGGCCTCACCCGCGGCGGTCAGCTGCACCGTGCGCGTGCTGCGGATAAACAGCGGCGCCTTCAGTTCGTGCTCAAGCCGCTGGATGGACCGACTCAGCGGCGGCTGGGCCATATGGAGCCGACGCGCGGCCCGGCCGAAGTGCAGTTCCTCTGCCACGGCGAGAAAGGCCCGGATCTGGTGTATCTCCACTTCCGCTCAGCTCCTGACCAGGTAAACGTCGTTGTTCATACGCCCAACATACCGAAGGCAGACCGAGCTGACATTGATGGCGCTGAGGTATCAGTCCGGCACCCAATGTGTATTGGACGCGAATCAGTCCGCTTGGGAAGGTAGGTGATGCACACCACAAAGCGGAGGAAGCAGATGACACAACCGATCAACGAACCGGTTTCCAGCGGACATAGTCGTCCCGCTGGCAGTGACGACAATCCTGAAGGTGACGTCCTGGGCCGGGCCAGCGCGGGTCCCCTCGCCGGCGTTGTGGTGGCAGATTTCAGCAGGGTGCTGGCAGGCCCGTACGCCACCATGCTCCTGGCTGACATGGGCGCCACGGTGATCAAGGTGGAGGGACCTGAGGGTGACGACACCCGCACGTATATGCCCCCCGTACGGGACGGCGAGGCCACGTTCTTCCTCGCGGTTAACCGCAACAAACATTCCATTGCCCTGGACCTGAAAGACCCGGAGGACCTCAACGTTGCGCGTTCCCTGATCGCCAGCGCTGATGTCATGATCGAGAATTTCAAGCCCGGCAACATGGCGCGGCTGGGCTTGGATTACGCGTCCGCGGCCGAACTGAACCCGAACATTATCTATGCTTCCATCACTGGGTTCGGTACTGGAGCGGGCGCACATATTCCGGGGTATGACCTGTTGGTACAGGCCGCATCGGGGATGATGAGCCTTACCGGGGACCAGGACTCCCAACCGTACCGGGCAGGCATCGCGCTGTTCGATGTCATCACGGGCCTGCACGCTGCCATCGGCATCCTGGGGGCACTACACCACAAGGACCGGACCGGCGAGGGTCAGCTGGTGGAACTGAACCTGCTGACCTCGGCCCTGTCCGGCATGGTGAACCAGTCTGCGGCCTACGTAACGGGCGGTGTGGTACCGACCAGGATGGGGAACGAACACCCCAGCATGTATCCATACGCTCCGATGCAGACCGGGGACGGCACTATCATCATCGCGACGGGAAATGATGCCCAGTTCGTCCGGCTGTGCGAGGCGCTGGGGATTCCCGGAGTCGCCCGTGATCCAAAGTTCGTCACAACTCTGCAGCGCAACGCCAACCGTAACGAGCTGCGCGGCATCCTCCACGCCCAACTGGCCAGCCAGTCAGCCGACGAATGGTTCCGTGAGCTCTCCTCGGCAGGGCTGCCCTGCGCTCCGATCCAGGATGTCCGCGGCGGTGTGGAGCTCGCTGAACAGCTGGGGCTGAACCCGATAGTGATGGCTGGCGACGGGCCCCGGAAGATACCCACGGTCCGCCATCCTGTCGAGTATTCCCTTACGCCGGTGGACTATTCGCTCGCACCCCCGGGATTGAACGAAAGCTCCCGCTTGGTGCGGGAATGGCTACTCCATCGGAAAGCCCTGGTCGATGCCTGAAACCTACCGGACCCGAGTCTGCCCACGATGGTCCGACCAGGACCTCAACGGGCACGTCAACCACGCCGCCGTCGTCACGCTCCTGGAGGAGTCAAGAATCAAATGGCGGTCTTCGATGCCGGGCATATGCCGAGCCGAAGCGACCCCCACGGTGGTAGCCAGCCTCGAAGTGAACTATCGGCGGCCAGTCCACCACGGCGAAGACCTGGAGGTTGAACTCGCGGTGACCAGGATCGGCAGGAGTTCGTTCAGCCTGGAATTCAAGGGCAGCCAATTCGGGGCGGTCGCCGTAGACGGCCGTACCGTGCTGGTTTCAGTCCAGCCGGACACTGGCAAATCCCGGCCCCTGGCGGAACACGAGCGCCACTGGCTCACCCTTTTCCAGCCTTCACATGGAACTACAGACCCGCAGGGCAAATGGGTCCCCGATCACACACCACTGGAGCTCACTCAATGACACCCGAAACGGCCGCGAACGGCACCGATTTTTACCTCATGGACGATTTCCTCAGCGCTGAGGACCGGGCGCTCCGGCTGAAAGTCCGCGCCTTCGTCGACAAAGACCTGCTGCCGGTCATCAACGGCTATTGGGAACGTGCCGAGTTCCCCTTCGAACTTGTACCCAAACTTGCCGGGCTCGGCATCGTCGGAACAACCATTCAGGGCTACGGATGCCCTGGGCTAAGCCGGCTTGCCGCGGGGATTGTCGCCGCCGAGGTCTCCCGCGGCGACGGTTCCGTCAACACCTTCCTCGGCGTCCAGTCCGGACTGGCGATGGGAACCATCAACATGCTCGGCAGCGAGGAGCAAAAGCAGCGCTGGCTCCCTGCCATGGCCGCCCTCGGCAAGATCGGCGCCTTCGCCCTGACCGAACCCGAGCACGGGTCTGACTCCGTGGCGCTCGAAACCAGCGCACGGCGCGAGGGGGACAGCTACATCATCAACGGGCGCAAACGCTGGATCGGCAACGCCAGCATGGCCGACGTCGTCATCATCTTTGCCCGCGACGAAGCGGATGCCAAGGTCAAGGCGTTCGTGATGGAGCGTAACGAGGACGGCAGCTTTCCAGAGGGGTATACCACCGAAGTCATCACCGGCAAGATTGGCAAGCGGGCGATCCTCCAACCGGACATCACCCTTGAGAACCTCCGGGTCCCGGCGGCCAACCGGCTCACGGAATGCCATTCGTTCAAGGACGTCACCAAGGTACTCACTTCCACACGCAGCGGCGCCTCCTGGGAGTCCTACGGCCACGCAATGGCCGCTTACGAGATCGCAGTGGACTATGCCAAGACCCGCCAGCAGTTCGGCAAACCAATCGGCAGTTTCCAGCTGGTGCAAAACAAGCTGGCCAACATGCTTGCAGAACTGACAGCCATGCAGCTGATCTGCTTTCGCCTTGCCGTGTTGGCCGAGGACGGCCGGATGACCGGGCCCATGGCCTCCATGGCCAAGATGCACACGGCCCGGAAAGCCCGCTGGATCTGTTCAGAGGCACGGGACATGCTCGGCGGCAACGGAATGCTGCTGGAGAACCACGTGGCGAGGCACATGACCGACATGGAGGTCGTCTCCACCTATGAGGGCACGGACTCGATCCAATCCCTTCTCGTTGGCCGCGAGATCACCGGCCTCTCCGCCTTCAGCTAGCTCCCGGGCGGGCCCGACCCGGGCTTGCCAAAGCACGCTCCAAACACCAGCAAAGGAAATGTCATGAGCAATTTCACCAACCGGGTGGCAGTAGTCACTGGAGGGGCGCAGGGAATCGGCGCAGCCACCGCGCTGAAACTGGCCAATGGCGGCGCCACTGTCGCCGTCCTGGACCTCAACGAGGACCGCGCCAAGGACACCGCGCAGCGTATCTCGGACCACCCGGACGTCGTGGCGGCGGGCGGAAAGGCCCTTGCCGCCTGCTGCGACGTCACGGATGAGGCAGCAGTAGACCGGGTATTCGATGACATCCACCGGGAGTTCGGCCGGCTGGACATCCTGGTAAACAACGCCGGGATCACCCGCGACAACATGTTCTTCAAGATGGAGCGGCAGGATTGGGATTCGGTCCTGGCCACGAACCTCACCAGCGCCTACCTCTGCACGCGCGCTGCCCAGCGCTACATGGTTCCGGCCAAGTACGGCAAGATCGTCTCGCTCAGCAGCCGCAGCGCGCTGGGCAACCGCGGCCAGGCCAACTACGCGGCTGCAAAGGCCGGTATCCAGGGCCTGACCGCGACGCTCGCCATCGAACTTGGTCCGTTCAACATCACGGTCAATGCGGTGGCGCCGGGTTACATCGCCACCTCAATGACTGCCGCAACGGCAGAGCGGGTGGGGGCCAGCCCGGCCGAGCACCAGCAGGCGGTGGCGGAGCGAACCCCACTGGGACGTGTAGGCCAGCCGGAGGAAGTGGCAGCGGCCGTGGCTTTCTTCGCCGGTGACGACTCCTCTTACATCTCCGGCCAGACCCTTTACATCAACGGCGGGGCCCGCTGATGCCCGAGGCATTCCTCGTCGGGGGCGTCCGTACCCCGGTGGGCCGTCACGGCGGCGTGCTCGCCACTGTCCGTCCCGACGACATGGCCGCGCTTGTGCTCCAGGCCGCAGTAGACAGGGCCGGCGTCGATCCTGCCACCGTTGACGAGGTCATCTTTGGCTGTGTTAATCAGGCCGGTGAGGACAACCGTAACGTTGCCCGGATGGCCGCACTGCTGGCCGGGTTCCCGCACGCCGTACCGGCCGTGACCGTCAACCGGCTCTGTGCCTCCGGGCTAACAGCCATCAGCATGGCGGCGCAGTCGGTGCGCAACGGTGACGCCGACCTTGTGGTGGCCGGCGGCGTAGAGTCCATGACCCGCGCGCCGTGGGTGATGGCAAAGCCGGAGAAGCCCTACTCCAAACCGGGTGAACTCGCGGACACCTCAATCGGTGCGCGGTTTGTTAACCCGCGGATGGAGTCGGGGGCACTGTTTTCCATGCCCGAAACGGCAGAAGAGGTAGCGAAGCGGGAGGGGATTTCCCGTGCCGACGCGGACAGCTTTGCACTGCGCTCCCACAACCTGGCAGTGGCGGCGATCGACGCCGGCCGCTTCAGCGACGAGATAGTCCCTGTTCCGGTCACGGGCAGGCGGGGGGAAGTCTCGCTGCTAGTCACCGATGAGGGACCCAGACGCGGGTCAACCGCTGATGCCCTGGCCGCCCTCCGGCCGATCGTGGCGCCCCGCGGAGTGGTCACCGCTGGCAACTCCAGTTCCCTCAACGACGGCGCATCAGCTGTATTGGTCGCCAGCGGGGAGGCCGTGGAGCGCTACGGGCTCACGCCCCGGGCCCGCATCGTGACCAGCCAAGCGGCCGGTGTGGCGCCGGATGTAATGGGCATCGGCCCGGTGCCTGCGACACAAAAGGCCCTGGCCAAGGCGCGCTGGGACTTGGCCGAGGTGGGGGCCGTCGAACTCAACGAGGCGTTCGCAGCGCAGGCTCTGGCCTGCATTCGGCTGCTCGGAATGGATGAGGGAACCGTCAACAACGACGGCGGTGCGATCGCCCTGGGCCATCCCCTGGGCTCCTCCGGATCACGGATCGTCGTCACGCTACTGGGCCGGATGGAACGCGAAGACGCAAACCGCGGCCTGGCCACCATGTGCGTGGGCCTGGGCCAGGGCGTCGCCATGCTGCTGGAGAGGGTCTAAATGAAACTGTTCAAGGACGCCGCCGAGCTCGCCACCATGGCTGGCCAGGAAATCGGGGTGAGTGGATGGCATACCCTGGACCAATCCCAGATCCAGGCTTTCGCCGATGCCACCCTGGACCAACAGTGGATACACACGGACCTGGAGCGGGCAGCAGGCGGGCCCTTCGGGGCCACTGTCGCCCACGGCTACCTCAGCTTGTCGCTGCTGCCATACCTGGCCGGCCAGGTATACCGGGTCGACGGGGCCGCGATGATCATCAACTACGGCCTGAATAAGGTAAGGTTCCCGGCGCCGGCCAGGGTCAACTCACGCATCAGGGACCGGCTGACGCTGGCCTCGGTGAGCGAGACGGCCAATGGGCGGCAGCTGCAGTTCAATCACCTGATCGAACTGGAAGGCTCGCAAAAGCCTGCCTGCATAGCGGAGACTGTCTCCCTGCTCCCGAACTGAACTGCCCTTGAAGACCTTGCACCACCATCCGAACAATGACGTTTGCCTCCGGGCCTGCCGACAGGCTCTACACAAGGGAGAAACCCCATGGTCACAGAAAACCCAAACCTGAAATATGCCGCCGCTGAGCCGCAGGGCCTGGTATCGGAGCTGGAGGTGGCGCCGGCTGAACTGCGCCGCACCTCCATTTCGTCGTTCCTTGGTTCCGCCTTGGAATACATGGACTTTACGCTCTACACCCTGGCGGCAGCGCTGGTCTTCGGGCCGCTCTTCTTCCCCAACACGGACCCGGCGATGGCATTGATGGCGAGCTTTGCCGCCTTCGGTTCAGGGTTTCTCGTCCGGCCCCTGGGCGGGATCTACTTTGGCTACCTTGGCGACAAGTATGGGCGGAAATCCGTCCTGGTCATCACCGTGGGGATGATGGGTATCGCCACCTTGGGAATGGGTCTGTTGCCCACATTTGCCCAGATCGGGGTCGCGGCCCCAATCCTCCTTGTGCTCCTGCGGCTTATCCAGGGCTTCGGCGCGGGCGCGGAGCTATCCGGGGCCTCGCTGCTGCTGGTGGAATCCGCTCCTTCCGGTAAGCGCGGCTTTTACGGCGCCGTGGTGGCACTGGGAACTGCGACCGGTGTGCTGTTGGCCAGCGGACTGTGGCTGCTGCTCTCGCAGATGCCCAAGGACGATTTCCTTGCCTGGGGATGGCGTATTCCCTTCCTGCTCAGCGTCGGTACCACCCTAGTGGCGCTCTACCTTCGTCGCAGCGTGAGCGAATCACCGGTCTTCGAGGCGGTCAAGGCGCGGCGTGCCGCAGCACGTCTGGAAGCCAGGCAGCAAAGCATCTGGCGTGACGCCGCGGATGCCAAAAAGGCCTTCCTCGTCTCACTGGGGATCAAACTCGGCGAAAACGGTTCGGTCTACCTCGTCAAGGGCTTCCTTATCGGCTGGACGGTATCGGTGGTGAAAATGGACGCAAACCTCGTCACCACCGGTGTAACACTCGGCTCCGTCCTGGGCGTGGCCACAGTCTTGCTGACCGGGAAGCTCACTGACCGATTCGGCCGCCGCAGGGTCTGGCTCTGGCTCTCCGGATTCCAGTTTGCCTTTACGATTCCCGCGATGCTGATGATCGAAACGCGTAACCCTGTGCTGGTGGCCCTGGTCTTCGTCATCTTCGTTGGCGGTCCACTGCCGAATCTGTACGGCGTGGAGTCAACCTGGCTGGTGGAAATGTTCGGGTCCAAACGCCGCTTTTCCTTCATGACCACGGTCAAGGAAATCGGCGCCGTCCTGTCCGGCGGTCTCGGCCCCATCATTGCAGCCAGCGTCGTTGCTGCGACCGGGCCGGGGTGGATCCCGGTAGCCGGAATCCTCATGGCCTACGCTGCGATCGGTATTGTGGCAGGGTTTTTTGCGCCGGAAACCAGGGGCCGGGACCTCAATGCGGAGGCCGACGCTTTCTAAGCCCAGGAGCCGGGCCAGCGTGAACCTGGCCTTCTTCCGTTGGGGAAGGCGGACGACGACGGGACGGGACTTCCCGTCGTCGCCCGCCTGTGAGGCCTGCGGTGACCCCAGGTCCTAAACCTCCGCAACCGGCGCAGCGAACTGGGCCTCGTACAGCCGTGCGTAAGCCCCGCCGGCGGCCAGCAGTGATGAGTGGGTCCCCTGCTCCACGATCTGGCCGGCCTCCATCACCAGGATGAGGTCGGCGTCGCGGATCGTGGACAGGCGGTGCGCGATCACAAATGACGTCCGGTCTGACCGCAGGGCGCTCATCGCCTTCTGCACCAGCACCTCGGTCCGGGTGTCCACCGAAGACGTCGCCTCGTCCAGGATCAAAACAGAGGGCCGCGCCAGGAAGGCCCGCGCGATGGTCAGCAGCTGCTTCTCACCCGCTGACACGTTGGACCCTTCGTCGTCCAGCACGGTGTCGTATCCCTCGGGCAGGGACTTCACAAAGCGATCAACGTACGTCGCCCGCGCGGCCTCAAGCACCTCCGAAGAAGACGCAGCGGGCCGGCCGTAGGCAATGTTGTCCCGGATGGTCCCACCGAACAGCCACGTGTCCTGCAGCACCATCCCCATCCGCGAGCGCAGGTCGTTCCGGGTCATGGTGGTGATGTCCACGCCGTCCAACGTGATCCGGCCGGCATCCAGCTCGTAGAACCGCATCATCAGGTTCACCAGCGTGGTCTTGCCCGCCCCCGTCGGCCCCACAATGGCCACCGTCTGCCCCGGCTCCGCCACCAAAGACAACCTGGAAATCAGAGGCTTGTCCGGCGAATACGAGAAGGACACGTCCTCGAACACCAGCCGCCCGCGCCCGGCACCATCAGGACTCTGCAAAGAAGCACCCACAGGATCGGCAGACTGTTCCTCCGTATCCAACAACTCGAACACCCGCTCAGCCGACGCAACGCCGGACTGCAGCAGGTTGGCCATCGAGCCGAGCTGCGCCAGCGGCTGGGTGAACTGCCGCGAGTACTGGATGAACGCCTGCACGTCACCCAACTGCATGGCCCCGGACGCAACCTGCAGGCCGCCCACCACGGCAATCCCCACGTACACCAGGTTCCCGATGAAGGTCATGGCCGGCATGATCAGCCCGGAAATGAACTGCGCCCCGAAACTCGCCTCATACAGCTCCACGTTCTTCTGCCGGAACCGCTCCCCCACCTCGCGCTGCCGGCCGAACACCTTTACCAGTGCATGCCCGGTGTAGGTCTCCTCAATCTGCCCATTCAGCTCACCGGTGTTCTTCCACTGCTGCACAAACAGCTTCTGCGAGCGCTTGGCAATCAGCGCCGTGATCCCCAGCGTCAGCGGAATGGTCACCAGCGCGATCAGCGCCAGCGTCGGGGACAGGATGAACATCATCACCAATACGCCCACCACCGTCAGCAACGACGTCACCGCCTGGCTGATGGACTGCTGCAGGCTCTGCGAAATGTTGTCCACGTCGTTGGTCACCCGGCTGAGCAGCTCACCGCGCTGGATCGAGTCGAAATACCGCAGCGGCAGCCGGTTGATCTTCGCCTCGATCTTCTCGCGCAGCCCAAATACCGTCCGCTGCACCACGCCGTTCAGAACATACGCCTGCCCCCACATGAACGCCGACCCCAGCACGTACAGCACCAGCGCCCACGTCAGCACGCTGGCCAGCGCCGCAAAGTCGATCCCCGCACCCGGCGTCAGCGTCATGGCGCCCAGCATGTCCGCCTTCTGGTTCTCCCCCGCCGCCCGCAGCTGCGCAATCAGTTGCGCCTGCGTCATCCCCGGCGGCAGCTGCTTGGACACCACACCGGCGAAAATCAGGTTGGTGCCCTCGCCGAGCAGCCGCGGCCCAATCACCTGCAGCACTACGCCCGCCACGGCCATTACCAGCACCAGCACCAGCCAGAGCCGTTCCGGCCGCAGGGTGCCCAGCAGCCGTTTGGCCGAACCGCTGAAGTTCATCGCCTTCTCTGCCGGGACGTTCATCCCGGCAAACGGTCCGCCGTGCCCTGGGCCGCCGCGCGGCCGGGGAATGCGTACGACGTCGGCCTGGCCGGCTCCGGAGCCGGGCCCGGCTTTGGCGCCGCGAGCGGGACGGGTCCCCGGGTGTTGGGTGCTCATACTGTTTCCTCCGCTGCCAGCTGGGACGAAACAATCTCACGGTACGTCTCGGATGTCTCCAGCAACTCATGGTGCGTGCCGTGCGCAACGATCCTGCCGTCGTCGAGCACCATAATCTGGTCCGCATCAACGATGCTGGACACGCGCTGGGCGATGATGACCATGGTGGCACCGGCAGTGCTGCGCTTGAGCGCCTGGCGCAGCCGGGCGTCGGTGCCGGTGTCCAGGGACGAGAACGAGTCGTCAAAGATGTAGAGCTCGGGCCGCTTCACCAGGGCCCGGGCGATGGCCAGCCGCTGCCGCTGCCCGCCGGAGACGTTGGTGCCGCCCTGCGAGATCGCCGCGTCCAGCCCATCCTCCATCTGCTCCACGAAGTCCCGGGCCTGGGCGATCTCCAGCGCGGTCCACAGCTCGTCCTCGGTGGCGTCCGGGTTGCCGTACAGGAGGTTGCTGCGCACGGTGCCGGAAAACAGGTATGGCCGTTGTGGCACCAGGCCGATGTGCCCCCAGAGCAGGTCCGGGTCCAGGTCCCTGACGTCCACTCCGTCCATCAGCACCGCGCCGGAGGTGACGTCGAAGAGCCTCGGCATCAAGTTCACCAGGGTGGTCTTGCCGGAGCCGGTGCTGCCGATGATCGCGGTCGTCTGCCCAGCGCGGGCGGTGAAGCTGATGCCTGACAGGACCGGCTGGTCGGCACCCGGGTAGGCGAATCCGACGTCGCGCATCTCCAGCTCGCCGCGCCGCTGCCTGCCGGCGAACGCCGCGCTGGTGACCGGGTTCTCCGGCGGCAGGACGCTGGAGCTGGTGCCCAGCACCTCGCCGATCCGGTCCGCGGACACCGACGCGCGCGGGATCATCACCGCCATGAAGGTAGCCATCATGACGGACATGAGGATCTGCATCAGGTAGCTCAGGAACGCGATCAGGGTGCCCACCTGCATGGACCCGTCCTCGATCCGGAAGGCGCCGAACCAGATAACCGCCACGCTGGATACGTTCAGGATCAGCATGACGGTGGGGAACATCAGCGCCATCAGGCGTCCGGCGCGGAGGGCAACGTCCGTGACGTCCGTGTTGGCCTGGGCGAAACGCGCCGTTTCCATGTCCTCCCGCACGAATGCCCGCACCACGCGGATGCCCGCGAGCTGCTCGCGCAATACGCGGTTCACGGTGTCGATCCGGGCCTGCATCTTGCGGAACAGCGGCACCATCCGCGTGACAATGAGCCCGACGGCGATCAGCAGCACCGGGACACACACGGCAATGAGCCAGGACAGCTGGGCGTCCTGCCGGATGGCCATGATCACGCCGCCGATGCTGAGCATGGGCGCGGCCACCATGAGCGTGGCGGACATCAGCACCAGCTGCTGGACCTGCTGGACGTCATTGGTGGACCTGGTGATCAGGCTCGGGGCGCCGAAGCGGGTGACCTCCTGCTCGGAAAACTCGCCCACGCGGTCAAAGATGGCGCCGCGCAGGTCCCGGCCCAGGCCCATCGCGGCCTTGGCACCGAAGTACACGGCCACCACGGCGCAGGCGATCTGCGCGAGGGTGATGAGCAGCATGACGCTGCCCGTGGACATGATGTAGGCGGTGTCGCCGCGGGCCACACCCTGGTCAATGATGTCCGCGTTCAGCGTTGGCAGGTACAGCGACGCGATGGACTGCGCCAGCTGGAAAACCACGACGGCGACCAGCAGCGGCCGGTGCGGCCGCAGGTATTCGACAAGCAACTTCCAGAGCATACGTACAAGCCCTCACCTGACGGAGTGTCCACAAACGTGGTGCGAAGGTCAGTGTACGTCCGGAGGCTGGGACTTAACCGGGGGTTCGAGCCAGAACTTTCAGGGTTCACTGACGGCGTACGCGGGCCCTCCGAACAGCTCTTTGGGCCTCATTGATCAGGGAATCAGGCTATCGGCGCGGTAGCGGTCGAACAGGGCCGTGAAGGAATCCAGCGTCCGCCGGTATCCCATGAAGCCGGCGTCCCGGCTCTTGCCCATGTCCGTCACCACCTCGATGCCGCGTCCCAGGTCACCGTCCGTGTGCCACCAGGATGCCACCCGGTCCAGCTCCGGCTCGCTGAGGTTGTGGTGGGCGGCGAGCTGCCGCCACTGGTCCCCGCGCCCCGCCATGGACTGCTCCAGGGGACGGGGCTCTCCCTGATAACCCTCCCACTCCACGCCGAAGTAGGCGGCGAGTTTCGGCCACATCCACCTCCAGCGGAACACGTCACCGTTGACGATGTTGAAGGCCTGGTTTGCGGCTTCCGGGGTGGTGGAGGCCCAGAGCATGTGCTCGGCCAGCAGGCCTGCATCCGTCATGTCAGTGAGGCCGTTCCATTGCGTCTCGGATCCCGGGAACACGAACGGCTGCCCGCTGTCCCGGCACAGGGTGGCCTGCGCAGCGAGCGTGAGGCCCATGTTCATGGCGTTGCCCACCGCATGCCCAATGACGGTGTGGGCGCGGTGCACGGACCAGGTGAACCCCTGCCGGGCCGCTGCCGCCCACAGCTCGTCCTCCTGGGCGTAATAGAAGTTCGGCACCGGAAGGCGCGGTTCTTCCTCATGGAAGGGGGTGTCCGGCATTTCCCCGGCGGCGTACGCCTCGAACGGTCCCAGGTAATGCTTGAGTCCGGTCATCAGGGCAACGTGGGCCACGGCCTTGCCCTGCAGTGCTGAGAGGAGATCACGAACCATGCCCGAATTGACGGCGATGTTCTCTTCCTCGGTGGCCCGGCGCGACCACGCGGTGAAGTAGACATGGGAGGGGTTCTCCGGACCAAGCACAGCCGCCAGGGAGGAAGCTGAGGTCAGGTCCGCCGAGAGCCACCGGACGCCAGGGCGCTCAGCTCCGGGCCTGCGGGACAAGGCAAGGACAGCCCAGCCTTCGCCAACCAAAGTATCCACCAGCGCGGACCCCGCGATGCCGGTGGCACCCACCACCAGGGCAGTCCGCCCGTTGCCCGCTGCTGATCCTGAACCCGCTGCTGTTCCTGAACCGATGGTCATAGTGCTCCTTCTGCTGCAGGGTTGTCCGACGACGCCCCCTTGCGACAAGCCCCAGCGTCAGGCAGATATTCCGCCGCTCAGTCGAGGTGTAGGCGGAGGGGGCTAGAAGCTGCCCTCCGTGTCAGGCTCAATCGCCCACGCAAGGCGGTGCAGCACACTTGCCGTCCGGCCCCGCAGGATTGACCAGGGTGACAGGCCGGGCTTCTTTACCCGAACCCTCTTGGGCGCACGCGGCAGCGCGCTGGTGGCAGTGTCGTCGCTCCTCGCAAGGAAGAGGGCTACAAGGCTTGAACCGTCCATGAAGTTGTTTCCTGAAATTTCGAAAGTCCCACGCAAAAGGGTGGGAAGAAATGGAGAGTGCGGACTGACTGAGAGAGGACCCGCACTTTGATTATGGCTGGGGGCAGCGGCAGCCTCCCAACCGGTTGACCAACTGTTACGTTCCCTCACTTGGAGAACGGATCCCTCCTGGAAAAGAGGGGTTTCCCTCCCCCTCGTCTATGTTCCAATAGGAGGGTTGCACCGGCTGCCCGAGTCCAACCGCGGCCTCGGCCCAACGGAAGGAAGAAGCACATGACCGAACCCCAAGACCATCCCCCGGTCCCCACGCCCGGGAGCGCACAGGGCCTGGACCAGAAGGTTGAGGGTGGGTGCCCCGTAGCCCATGGCAGCGCCACGGCCCAGGGCAGCGAAAGTGAAAACCCGGCGATTGACACGCCGCAGCCCAAGGGGCACCGGCCACGGACCAACCAGGACTGGTGGCCCAACCAGCTGGACCTTTCCGTGCTTCATGCGCACAGCCAGGCGAGCAACCCGCTGGGCCCGTCATTCAGCTACCGCGAGGAATTCCAGAAGCTGGACGTGGAGGCACTCAAGCGTGACATCACCGAGGTCCTGACCACCTCGCAGGATTGGTGGCCGGCGGACTTCGGCCACTACGGCGGCCTCATGATTCGGCTGAGCTGGCACGCCGCAGGCACCTACCGCGTCCAGGACGGCCGCGGCGGAGCAGGTGACGGCAGCCAGCGGTTTGCCCCGCTGAACAGCTGGCCGGACAACGCCAACCTGGACAAGGCCCGGCGCCTGCTGTGGCCGGTCAAGCAGAAGTACGGCCAGAAGCTCTCCTGGGCCGACCTGCTGGTCCTGGCCGGAAACGTTGCCTTGGAATCGATGGGCTTCAAGACCTTCGGCTTTGCCTTTGGCCGGGAGGACGTGTGGGAGCCCGAGCAGATCTTCTGGGGCCCGGAGGATGCCTGGCTCGGCGACGAGCGCTACGTCGGCGAAGGGCAGATGTCCGAAGAGGTCGGCTCCACCGAAATGGGCCTGATTTACGTCAACCCCGAAGGCCCCAAGGGCAACCCGGACCCGGCGGCCGCTGCCGCGTTCATCCGCGAGACCTTCAAGCGGATGGCAATGAACGACGAAGAAACCTTCGCGCTGATCGCCGGCGGCCACACCTTCGGCAAGACCCATGGCGCCGGCCCCGCCGATGCTCATGTGGGTCCCGAACCGGAAGCCGCCAACCTTGAGGCACAGGGCCTGGGCTGGCTCAGCACCTACGGCAGCGGCAAGGGTGGCGACACCATCACCTCGGGCCTTGAGGTCACCTGGACGGACAGGCCTACGCAATGGAGCAACCGCTTCCTGGAGATCCTGTTCGAGTACGAGTGGGAACTGGTCAAGAGCCCGGGTGGCGCCCACCAGTGGGTGGCCAAGGACGCCCCCGAGATCATCCCGGACGCCCACGATCCCGCTAAGAAGCACCGGCCCACCATGCTGACAACGGACCTGTCGCTGCGCTTCGACCCCGTCTATGAGGCGATCGGACGGCACTTCCTCAAGAACCCGGACGAGTTCGCCCTGGCGTTCTCCAAGGCCTGGTACAAGCTGCTGCACCGCGACATGGGCCCGGTGGGGCCCCACATGCTGGGCCCGTGGGTCCCGGAGCCGCAACTGTGGCAGGACCCTGTTCCCGCCGTCGACCATGAACTGATTGACGACCAGGACGTCGCCTCCCTGAAGGCCAAGCTGCTGGATTCCGGCCTGACCATCCCGCAACTGGCCGGCACGGCCTGGGCCTCGGCTGCCACCTACCGCAAGACGGACCGCCGTGGCGGCGCCAACGGTGCCCGGATCCGGCTGGAGCCGCAGCGCAGCTGGGACGTCTCCGAACCGGAGCAGCTGTCCACCGTGCTCCAGGCCCTTGAGCGTGTCCAGGATGAGTTCAATTCAGCCCAGGCAGGCGGCAAGAACGTGTCCCTCGCCGACCTGATCGTCCTGGGCGGCGCGGCTGCGGTGGAAAAGGCCGCTGCCGACGCAGGGTTCCCCGTGACTGTGCCGTTCCGGCCCGGCCGCACGGACGCCACCCAGGAGCAGACCGACGTCGAATCATTCCAGTACCTGCAGCCGCGGGCTGACGGGTTCCGCAACTACCTGCGGGCCGGCCTGAAGCTCCAGCCAGAGACCCTCCTGCTGGACAAGGCCTACATGCTGGACCTCTCCGCGCCGGAAATGACGGCGCTGGTGGGCGGCATGCGTGCCCTGGGCACCAACGTGGGCGGCGCCGGCCACGGCGTGCTTACGGACAGGCCGCAGGTCCTGACGAACGATTTCTTCGTCAACCTTCTCTCACCAGGCACCAAATGGAAGGCGTCCGAGTCGGAGGAAAATGTCTACGAAATTACCGATGCCGCCACCGGTGAGCTGAAGTGGACGGCCACCCCCGTGGACCTGGTCTTCGGCTCCAACTCGCAACTGCGCGCCCTCGCCGAGGTCTACGCCAGCGACGACGCCCGGGAGAAGTTCGTCAACGACTTCGTGGCCGCCTGGACCAAGGTCATGGAGCTGGACCGCTTCGACCTGAACTAGACCCCTAAGTCAGGGCCGGCTGCATACCGCAGCCGGCCCTGACTCCTTTGAAGCGATTGTCAGGGTCCGGCGGGAAAGCTGATCACCGCGGTGGTGCCGCCGCCCGGCGTCTCTTTCAGGCTCAGCTCTCCACCGTGGGCTTCCACAACGCGCCGGGCGATTGCCAGGCCCAGACCCGAGCCGTGTCCGTCACCGTCCCTGTGGAGCCGGACGAGGGGTTCCAGGACGCGCTGCCGGTCCTCCGGGGCGATCCCCTTGCCGTTGTCCGCCACAAACACCGTGGTTCCGTGGTAGTTGGAAATACCGCTGATGCGGACCTTGAGGTCCCGGTCCGGGCTCCGGTAATTCACTGCGTTGGCCACCAGGTTCTGCAGGAGCGTGCGCAGCTGGCCGGGATCCACATGGAGCTTCATAGCCTCGGCGTCCAGGACGGCGCCACTGCCGAAGGACAGGCCCAGATCCTTGGCGACCTCTGCTGCCACCGTCTGGAGGGAGACCCGTTGCCGCTGGAGGGCACCGCCCATCCGGGAGTAGGTCAGGACGTCTTCAAGCATGGCGAGCATCCGGTGCCCGCTGGCATCGATGATCTGCAGGTACTCGGCCGCAGGGTGGTCGCCGTCCACCTCGTCCCCGGCCATCTCCACGTAGCCCAGCATGGTGGTGAGGGGTCCGCGCAGGTCGTGGCTGACACGTCCCGCGAACTCCGCCAGTTTGGCATTGCTTTCGCGCACCTCGCTGAGGGCGCTGTTCAGCTGGAGGGTTCGCCGCTGGAGTTCCAGGAGCTGGACGGCCTGGCGGGCCAGGATCTCCAGCATGCCCAGGTGGTCCTTCCCAGGGGTGCCCGGGGTATTGGCGAAGACGCAGAGGGAGCCCAGCACGAACCCGGACGCGGTCTCCAGGGGCACCGACGCGTAGTACCGCACGGAGGCGATCTCCCCTGTCACAAACGGATTCGATGCGAGGCGGGGGTCCAGGGATGCGTCGGGGACAACGGTTGGCTTCCCCGAAAGGAAGACTTGTGAACACATGGAATCTTCGCGGGCGCAGACGGCGGCCTCAAAGCCGACGGCCGCCACCTGCTGTTGCTGATCGGAGGTGACAACATTGATCACGCCGAAGGGGACGCCGCAAAGTTTGGCGGCCAACTGAACCAGGTTCTTCAGGGGTTCCGTAGACAGCTCGTCAGGGGTGTGCGTGGATCCTTCGTCAGCGGCAAAGGCGAACCCGTATTCCTGCAGCAGTTCGTCCCGCCCGGCCGGATCCGCGGGAGCTGCAGTTACCGTCTGAGTGCGCGCCATGAATTGTCCCCTTTCAGACCGCAAATTTGGGTCCGGGGCCGATAGTACAGGCCAGCAGCGATTTCCCGGGAACGCGCTCACCGTGCACGGCCGGAACGCAGGCACACCCGCAGCATAGGATCTTCTCATGGCCCAGCTCATCGCACCAGACGTCAGCCTCCACTCATCGTGGCTTGAGGCAGCGGCAGAGTTTGCCGGTGCCCGGCAGGACGGTGCGGGCGCAGACAGCTGGTCCCCGGACGATCTCATCGCTGCACAGGCGTTCAGCCGGTTCGTTGACGTCCTCATCAAAGACGCCAGGCCGGAAACGGTGCGGAAGCCCGGCTACGTGCCCTGCACCTACCTGTGGATTGTCGACGGCGGCACGTTCCTCGGCTCGCTGGCCATCAGGCACAGCTTGAACGACTACCTCCTCAACGAAGGCGGGCACATCGGCTACAGCGTCAGGCCGTCCGCGAGGCGGCGCGGCCATGCAGCGAAAGCGTTGGCAGACGCGCTTCCCGTGGCGCGGGCGCTGGGGATCGAACGGGTGCTCCTGACCTGCGACGAGGCCAATGCCGGCTCGAGGGCCACCATTGAAAAGAATGGCGGGCAGTACGAAGACACGCGCAACGGCAAGCGCCGCTATTGGATAGAGAACGCCTAGCCCATGGGGGGAAGCCCCCGCGCGAGTCTAGCTCCAGCGCAGGGGCCTCCAATGCTTCCTGCCGGGGAACTGACGTGGAAGCAGTTAAGAAATTACCGGTCGGTAGCCTGCCTACATGTCCAAAACCGGCACCTTCGGCCAATCTTGAGCCAACCTTGAGCGGAGCTCACTGCGCGATCTCATCGGAACTCAGTCCGTTGGCCCCGCCGCGGCATCCGGATCCTCTTCCGGTTCAAAGGTGTTGGGCTCGGCGCCGTCGGAAATCCCGACGCCGTCCTTACCACCGGGGATCCCGCCGTCGGCATTGCCTTTGCCGGCCGCCGAGCCTTCCTGCGGCTCATCCCCGGGCAGTGAATCAGGTGAATTGATGGACATCGATCCTCCTTCTGTGGCTGGGCCTCCACGCTAACAGCCCCCGACCCAAAAGGCGCCGGAAGGCGGCCATCTCCTGAAGTCAGCTGCCCAGTTCCGCGGCCCGCTGCTGCCTCAGGATGTAGCGCTGCAGCTTGCCCGACGGCGTCTTTGGCAGGTCCTCAACGAAGTGGATGCGGCGCGGGTAGGCGTGTGCGGCGAACTGCGTCTTGACCATGGTCTGCAGTTCGGCCACCAGGGCATCACTGCCGGTGGTCCCTTCCGCCAGGACTATATAAGCCTCCAGGACTTCTCCGCGCAGTTCGTCGGGAGCGCCCACCACGGCAGTTTCCAGGACCGCCGGATGGGTGGCCAGGACGCTCTCCACATCGAAAGGGCCAATCCGGTAGCCGGCCATGATGATCACGTCGTCATCACGGGAGGAGAAGAAATAGTAGCCGTCCGCGTCCACCGTGCCCGCGTCGCCGGTCAGGTACCACTTGGCGTCCGCGCTGAATCTTTCCGCCGTCTTTTCCGGTGCGTCCTGGTACCCCTTGAACCACATCATGGGGCTGTCTGCCACATTGACGGCAACCCGGCCCAGTTCACCCGGCGCGGCCGGCTCGTCGGCGTTGTCCTTGAGGACCGCACAGCTCCACCCCGGCAGGGGCCGGCCCATGGAACCCGGCCTGAGTTCCGTCCGCACGCCGTCATGCCAGGCATTGATGATCATCATCCCGTGTTCGGTCTGTCCGTAATGGTCCCGTACCGGAACCCCCAGCACTTCCCGGGCCCAGCTGATCACCTCCGGGGTCAGCGGTTCGCCGGCGGACGAGGCGCGCCGAAGGTGGAAAGGACTGATTCCGGCGCCGGCTTTCGCGCGCATGGTGCGGTACACGGTGGGGGCAGCCGCGAAGTTGGTGACGGAAAACGCCTCCAGCACTTTGAAGCTGAGTTCCGGCGAGAAACCCGGGCGCAGCAGGAGGTTCCGCCGCCCTGCCGCCATGGGACCGAGGATCCCGTAGTACAGGCCGTAGGCCCAGCCGGGATCTGCGGCATTCCAAAAAACATCCTCGTCACTGACGTCCAGGCCCAGCTCGACGTACTGGCGGAACGCGGCCAACGCCCGGACGGGCACCGGTACGCCCTTGGGTGCACCGGTGGTTCCGGACGTGAAGATCAGCACCAAATCACCGTCACCTCCCACAGCTTCGGCCGCGATCCCCGGTTGCTGCCTGGCAAGGAGCGGCGTGAGCGCCAGGTCCGGCAGGGATGCTTCTGCGCCGGCAACCACGACGGCGGCGGCGGTTTCCTGGATCTTCGCACGCTGGTCGGCGTCGGTGATCACAGCCTTTGCGCCGGAGGCTGTGAGGCGAAGCTCGATGGCCGGCCACGCGAAGGCGGTGAACAGCGGCACGTGGACGGCGCCGCGGCGCCAAATAGCCAGGAGCATCACCACCAGGTCCGCCGACTTTCCCATCAGGGTGGCCACCGCATCTCCCGGACCTATTCCCAACTCCGCCAAGGCGGCGGCTCCCCGTTCCGAGCGTTCCCGGAGCTCGCCGTAGGTGATGTCCTCGGCGGAGAGGTCGGCAGCAACCACCGTAAAGGCAACGGCGTTGGGATCGTGGCTGTCACACAGGAGTTCGGCCGCGCAGGCGTCGGCCGCACCGTAGGTGGAAAGAAGGGCATCAACGGCTGGGACCGGACGGGACATTCATTCTCCTTTGAACAATGTGACCTGGAACAGCGGCACCTGGAAACAGCAGCCTCTGTAACGCAGTGGAATAAACGTACTGCAGTTCAGCCCCTGGCGCCCGGCGGCCTGATGATGCGCCGCTGGGCAGCGGCCGCGATGGCGGCGGTGCGGTTGTCCACGCCGAGCTTGCCGTAGATGTGCACCAGGTGGGTCTTCACCGTCGCCTCGGAAATGAAGACTTGCCTGGCGATGGCGCGGTTGGACAGGCCCGTGGCCAGCAGCTCCAACAGCTGCACCTCCCGGGGGGTCAGCGAAGTGCCGGGGTTGCTGATCCGGTCCATCAGCAGCGCAGCCGCCCGCGGCGCCAGGGCCGTCCCGCCAGCAGCCGCCTGCAAAACCGCCTGCCGGAGCTGGTCCGGCGGCGCGTCCTTCAGCATGTACCCGCTGGCTCCCGCCTCGACGGCCGCCAGGATGTCCGCGTCGGTGTCGTACGTGGTGAGGATGAGTACCGGCGGAGCGGCGTGAAGTTTGCGGATCTCGGCAGTGGCCGTGACACCGTCCATCCCCTCGCCCATTTGCAGGTCCATGAGGACCACATCCGGCGCCTCGCCCAGCGCCGTCAGCCGGGCCAGTTCCTTCAGCGCAGCGGCCCCGTCAGCGGCCTCGGCGGCGATGGAGATGCCCTCGATTCCGGTGAGCATGGCACGCAGCCCGGCACGGACCACGGGGTGGTCGTCCACCAGCAGGACGTGCACCTCACCCACGGGGACCACCGTCCAGCGGCAGCCGGATGGCCACCACGGTGCCCTCGCCGGGCGCGGCCTCCAGTGCCAGCGTCCCGTTCAATCCGGCGACCCGCTCCCGCAGCGAGCGCAGCCCGAACCCGCTGCCGTCCGCTGGGTCCGCGGCACCGGCCGCAGCGGCGGGATCAAAGCCCGTGCCGTCGTCGTAAATGTCCATGGTCACCTCGGTGCCCAGGAAGGCAAGGGTGACGACGGCGTTCGCTGCCCGGGAGTGTTCGCGGACATTCGCGAGGCTCGCCTGCGCCGCCCTGAGCAGGGTCACGCGGACCGGCTGGGACAGATCCTGCGGCTCACCGTCCACTTCCAGCCGGCACCGCAGCGCCACCCCAGCGGCCGCGGCGCCCGCCTCCGTCTTGCCGCACAACCGGCGCAGGGCCTCCACCAAAGTGGTCCCCTCCAGCTGTGGTGAGGCCAGACCGCGGACGAAGCTGCGCGCCTCCGCAAGGTTGTCGGCGGCGGTCTGCTGCACCAGCGCCAGCCGTGAGGATGCGGTCGCGGCATCACCATCGGCAAGGGACTGTTCCGCCGCCCGTCCCAGGAGCACGATGCTGGACAGCCCCTGGGCCAGGGTGTCGTGGATTTCCCGGGCCAGCCGCTCCCGCTCCGCCAGCATCCCGGCGTCGTGCTGGGACCTGGCCAGCTCCTGCCGCGTCCGGCGCAGTTCGTCGGCCGCACGCCGCTGGTTTTCGGCCTCGCGGTACAGGGCCGCGTACGCCAGCCCGGTGATTACCGAGAAGACCGCACCCAGCACAGGGCCCACCACGGCCGCGGCGTGCGGCACCGGGGCGCCACTGGCAGCCCACTGGGAGGCAACCACCGCAACCGTCATCAGCGCGATGGTCGGCAGCGCAGCCCGCCGGGGCAGCAGGTGCAGGTGCAGGAAGAAGATGGGGAACGCCAGCCACGCAAAGTCCGCACTCCCGGCAAGCAGCAAC
Source organism: Arthrobacter sp. SDR-2R (assembly GCF_057747955.1). Classification (NCBI taxonomy): domain Bacteria; kingdom Bacillati; phylum Actinomycetota; class Actinomycetes; order Micrococcales; family Micrococcaceae; genus Arthrobacter; species Arthrobacter sp. SDR-2R. Next base: position 1,062,021 of record NZ_CM173231.1, on the reverse strand, counting down.
GCCCACAACCCCGTGACCAGGGCCAGCCAGAGCAGGCCGTAACGGCGGGGGTTGAAGCCGATCCGGGCTTCCGCGTGGCGCTTTTCGAGGACCGTTCCGGCCAGGTACACAGCAGCGAGGACCACGGCGGCGCCCGCCCACAGCCAGTGCAGGGAACCACCGGACATCAGCATCCGGACCAGGGCCACGGCCAGCAGCACCGCGAACCCCGTGTGCAGGGTGACACGCAGGACCCGAAGGATTGCCGCCGACGATGCGTTTTCCAGCGCATTCAACGGCCCCTTCGCGGGGATGCCGCCGGCCTTCTCCGGTGGTTGCGGCAGGGGCGTGGCAGGCATTTCCCCAGCTTATGCCGGGACCGCCTGCAGGGGATCAACCGAACGGTTGACTCCCGGCTCAACCCTTCCATCCCGGAGGATCAACCGTCCCCGCGATGCCGCCGGGGGCAGCCCCCGGGAGAGTGGAAGGACACAAGAATCCACCCCTGCTGAGAGAAGAAACAACGTGTTCCTGGCAATCCGCGATATCCGCTTCGCCAAAGGCCGGTTCGCCATGATGGGCGGCGTCGTAGCCCTGATCACCCTCCTGCTGGTCATGCTGTCAGGCCTGACGGCGGGCCTGGCCGAGCAGTCGACGTCGGCCATCGACAAGCTGGGCGCGGCCGGCACCAGGCCGGTGGATACCATCGTCTTCGGCGCTCCCGGTTCCGCCACCCCCAAGGCGTCCTACACGGAAAGCTCCGTGACGGCCGCCCAGGTGGAGCGCTGGAAGAACCAGCCCGGCGTCAGGTCCGCAGAGCCGCTGGGCATTACCCAGACCCGGGCCCAGACCGTCAAGGGGTCGGGCACGGCCAACGTGGCGGTTTTCGGCGTTTCCCCGGGAAGCCCGCTGGCACCCGTTGAGGTGTCCGCCGGCACCGCGGTGCTGGGTACCTCGGTTGCGCAGGCTCTGTCGGCCAGCCAAGGCGACAAAGTCTCCCTGGGCGGCGTGGAGCTTTCCGTCGCCGCGGTGGTGCCGGATCAGTGGTACGCACATACCAGCGTGGTGTGGACGGCCCTGCCGGCGTGGGCCAGGGCAGCGCACGTGTCCGACGGCGGACAGCTGGCGACCGTCGTCGCCGTCAGCTACGCCCCGGGGGCCACGGTGGACGGCGCCGCCGTCGACGCAGCCGCGCATACGGTCAGCGCCTCACGCACCGGGTCCTTCCAGGCGCTGGGCTCCTTCAAGAGCGAGAACGGGTCCCTGACCCTGATGCAGGCGTTCCTGTACGGGATCTCGTCACTGGTGATCGTGGCATTCCTGACCGTATGGACCATCCAGCGGACCCGGGACATTGCCGTGCTGAAAGCCATGGGCGCGCCCGGTGCCTACATCCTCCGGGACGCCCTGACCCAGGCCGCGATCGTCCTCACCGCCGGTGCCGCCGTAGGTGGAGCCGTGGGCGTCGCGGCCGGTTCCCTTGCCGCCCAGGCTGCCCCGTTCCTGCTGAACGCGGGCACCACGGTGCTTCCCGTCGTCGGGATTGTTGCCCTGGGCCTGGCCGGCGCCGCACTGGCGGTCCGCCGCGTGACCAAGGTCGACGCGCTCCTGGCGCTCGGCGGCAACTAATCCACCCTTACGAAAGGAACGCCATCATGCCCTCCCCCACCCCCGCTCCCCTGAGCCTGGTCAACGTCACCCTCGAATATCCGGACGGCGGCGGAACCACCACCGCCCTGGACCGGGTCAGCCTCACGGCCCCCGCCGGCCAGCTGGTTGCGCTCGTGGGCCCTTCGGGCTCCGGCAAATCAAGCCTCCTGGCCGTCGCCGCCACCCTGGTCCGGCCCTCCCACGGGCAGGTCATGATTGACGGCACCGATACCGGTGGCCTCAGGGACAAGGAGCTCACCGCGCTGCGCCGGCACAAGGTGGGCATCATCTTCCAGCAGCCCAACCTGCTGCCCGCGCTCACCGCCGTCGAACAGCTCATCATCAGCGACCACCTGCGCGGAAAGCCTGCCAAGGCGGCTCGGACGAAGGCCGCGGAACTGCTGGACGTCGTTGGCCTCTCCGCGAGCGCCAGGAAACTGCCGCACCAGCTCTCCGGCGGCCAGCGCCAGCGGGTGAACATCGCCCGGGCACTCATGGGCAGCCCCAAGGTGCTGCTGGTGGACGAGCCAACCGCCGCTCTGGACCATGAACGCAGCGCCTCGATCATCGGGCTCCTCCGCCAGGTGACCACCGGGTTCGGGGTGGCCACCGTGATGGTCACCCATGACACCGAGTTCGTGCCGCTGACGGACGTGGTGGCCACCATGCGGGACGGCAGGCTGACGGCGCCGGTGCTGACGGGGGCGTAGGGGCCCCTGTCCTCACCCCAGGTGGTGCACCGTAAACGCCGTCAGGAACCCCACGGCCGCGGTGAGTCCGGTCAGGTTGTGGTGCTCCTCGAAGGCCTCGGGAATCATCGTGTCCGCCAGCATGGCCAGGATGCCGCCGGCGGCAACGGAGGTGATGAATGCGACCAGCTCATCCGGGGCGTCCTCCAGCGCCACATATCCCAGCAGCGCTGCCACTCCGCTCAGGAGCGCAATGCCGCCCCAGAGCCCGAACACGTACCCCCTGCTCCGGCCCGCCTTCTTCATGCCGGCGGTGCCGGACAGGCCCTCCGGCACGTTGGAGATGAAGACGGCTGCCAGCATGGCAGGACTCACCGCTCCGCCGGCCAGCAGGCCGACGCCCAGGACCACCGATTCCGGGACGCCGTCCAGCAGTGCACCGACGGCGATGGCGGTGCCGCTGCCCGGATTGTCCTTTTCGGAGGGCTGCTGGTCCCCGGACCGCTTGCGGTGCTTGGCGCCGGCCCTGGCCAGGAGCACGTTGGCGCCCACGTAAACCACTGCCCCCGCCAGGAAGCCCGCCACCGTGGGCCAAAGGCCACCGCCCTTGACCGCCTCGTCCACCAGTTCAAAGGCAAGGGCCGAGATCAGCACGCCTGCGCCGAAAGCCATGACCGTCGAGACGATTTTGGAGGGGATGGACCACCGCCAGGACACGGCAGCTCCCAGGACCAGGGCAGCACCGGCACCGGTGCCCCATACAAGTGACATCAACCAGGTAGGCATACCTCTTCCGTCCCCAGCGCGGCGGCAATGAAACAAGGGGCAGCAGTGCACCCGGTCACCCTCCACGCGCAGAATTGATGGGATCTTGAGGCAAACCTTGCCATCCCTAGACATTGCAGGTCCACGCTTTAGCCATAGGACCAAACCAGCTTGTGGGGAGCAGGAAGTCATGGGAAGCAGAACAGCGTTGGACAACGAGGTCACAACCGTGGGAGGCGTGCTGACGGACAAGCAGCCGCTGGATTTCCACACGTTGGGACTGGCCGGGTGCATTGACCGGCTTACCGCCCCCCTGAGGCAGCGCGGGACCTCGGTCCACTGGGATACTCCGCACTGGGGCGTCGAGATCCCGGCGGACTGCGCGTCCCTCCTGTACCAGTCGGCCCGGGAGGCGCTCAGCAACGCGTTCAAATTCTCGTCCGCGTCCACGCTCAGCATCCAGCTGGCGGCTGTTGACCACGGCATCCGCTTGGTAGTGGCCGACGACGGCACGGGCTTCGACAGCATCCTCGCCAAGAGCGGGCGGCACCACGGCTACGGCCTGCGGCTCATGGCGGTCGCCGTGCAGGAAGCGGGCGGCGCAGTGGAGATCAGTTCCAGCCCCGGCCAGGGCACCAGCGTGACGGTGACGCTGCCGCTGGACTGACCCGCCGGCTCGCGATGCCGGCATAAAGACTCGGATGCCCGCCGTTGCTGGGACGGCGGGCATCCGTATGCCTTATGAAGACCCGCCAGGGAATCAGCGGGAAAGCTTGGCGGCGTCCGGTTCCAGGTCGCCGATGTGACCGGGCGCGTTGGCGGCCAGGACCCGTGCCACGAAGGCCGCATACTCTTCCATGTAGTGGCTGAGGAACTTGGCGGTGGACCCGTCCTTGACCTCGCCGTCGTCGCCGAAAACCTTGGGATCGTACTTGACGTAGGCCTCCGGCGCATTCAGCTGCGGTGCGTCCAGGAAGCTCAGGACGGCCCGCATGGAGGACTGCATCACGGCCGTCCCGATGCTGCCAGGTGAGGCGCCGATGATGCCGGTGGGCTTGCGGGCAAAGGAGTTGGTGCCCCAGGGCCGGGATCCCCAGTCGATGGCGTTCTTGAGGGCTCCCGGGATGGAGCGGTTGTATTCCGGGGACACGAAGAGGATCCCGTCCGCGGCCTCGATGGCTTCCTTGAGGGCCCGGCCCTCCGGCGGGAAGTCGGCGTCATAGTCGTAGCTGTACAGCGGGAGGTCCTTGATGGGGATCTCCGTGAATTCCAGTTCCCCGGGCGCGAGTTTGATCAGGGCCTTGGCCAGAACCCGGTTGATGGAACCGCTGGCCAGGCTGCCCACGAAATATCCGATCTTGTACGTTGCCATGAGTGGTCCTTTCCAACAGCCGGGCCGCGCCGGCTGGGTCGGTTTGGGTTGGAAATGGCGCCGTCCCAGCAGCCCGGAGGGGCGAAGAAACGGCGGTTGGTGCTCACTGCTTCACCAGTCCAGCACACAAGCCCTGCTGCGGCCAGAGTGCGTGGGAGGTCCTTGACACGTCATGGAGCGGAGCGCTGAATGAGGGGTACCGCGAACCAGCGCCACGAGGAGCAGCCATGACTGAAGATCGCTCACGGAACGACGACGACGACCGGGTCCACGCTGAATCGCCCGCCGAAGGCGATCCGGACGCCGACCCTGCCGACATCCGCGTCCACTCCCAGGACCCCGCCGAGGGAGCAGACGACGACGGGGACCCCGCCAGGAAATAGCCGCCCGGACGCCAGCCCCGGCCCAGCAGCCGACCGTCCCGCCTGGCAAAATCCCCTTGCACGCACGCCACCTGTCTACTACGTTGTAGGTCATCGAGAAAGCGCTTTCCCACTATCGGGACTTCCGCGCGCAGCAATCACCAGTGGAATTGGATGACATGACGGACAACACCCTCATCAGGTGGATCGACGGGCAGGCACCCGCAGAAATCAGCGGCGGAACCACGTGGGGGATGCCGTTCCCGCGCGGCACCGCGCAAGGTGTGGAGGCGTTGTCAGTTGCGGACGGCAGCGGCACGCCGGTCCCCAGCCAGGCCTGGCCCCTGGCCACCTGGCCGGACGGGTCCCTGAAGTGGGCGGGCATTGCGCTGCCGGCAACGGACACGCCCTCGGACACCTATCAGGTGAGGGCCGACGGCGGCACGGCCGCCGAACCCAGCCAGCCGTCGTCGGCCGGCGCGTCCGTCACGGTCACCGAAAGTGCCGACACCCTCACCGTGGACACCGGCGTCCTGCAGATGGTGATCAACCGCGGCGGTTCCACCCTGTTCAGCACCCTTTCCCGGAACGGGCGGGAAGTTGCCCGGGACGCCCGGCTGGTCAGCCTGCTGCAGGACAGCGTCCCCGAGGGCGCGGGAACGGTTGGCCGGGACGCCTTCACCGGCGGGGTCACCGCCGTCGTCCTGGAACAAAGCGGCCCCGTGCGGGCGGTGGTGCGGCTGGAAGGCAACCACCGTCCGGACACTCCAGAAAGCGGAAAGCGGGACTGGCTGCCGTTTGTGGTCCGCTTCTACTTCCATGCCAACGCCCGCAGCGTGCGGATGGTGCACTCTTTCATTTGGGACGGAGACGCGGACCAGGACTTCCTGGCAGGACTGGGCGTGCGGTTCACGGTGCCACTGGCGGCGGAGCTGCACAACCGGCACATCCGCATCGCCGGAGCCGACGGCGGGTTCCTCGCCGAGGCAGTCCGCGGCCTCACCGGACTCCGCCGCGACCCGGGCGGGGACGTACGGGAGGCGCAGGTTAACGGCCGCCCCACTCCCCCGCCGGATACCTGGAATCCTGACGTCTCGACCCGCCTCCACCTGGTTCCCACGTGGGGCGACTACACCCTCAGCCAGCTCAGCGCCGACGGATTCGAGCTGCGCAAGCGCACCGCCGCCGGCCACGGCTGGGTGGGAATCACCGGCGGCACCCGCGCCGGCGGCTTCTGCTCCCTGAGCGATACCCACGGCGGACTCGGGGTGGGCATCAAGGACTTCTGGCAGTCCCACCCGGGCCAGCTGGACATCCGCGGCGCCGCCACCGGCGAGGCCTCGCTCACGGCGTGGCTGTTCTCCCCCGAGGCCCAGCCCATGGACCTGCGTTTCTACCACGACGGCCTGGGCCAGGAAACGTTCGAGGAACAGCTCGACGGCCTGGAAATCACGTATGAGGACTATGAGCCGGGCTTCGGCAACCCCACGGGAATTGCCCGCACCCACGAGTTGACCCTGTTCGCCTACGATGCCACCCCGCCCACCGAAACCCTCGCGGCCGACGCCGCCTCCGCCGCCACCCCGGCCCTGCTGCAGGCCACACCGGAGTATCTGCACTCGGCGGGCGTCTTTGGCGACTGGGATCCGGTGGACCGGAGCACTCCCGCGCGGGCCGTGCTTGAAGACCGGTTGGACTTCCTGTTCGATTTCTACGCCGGCCAGGTGGAACAGCGGCGCTGGTACGGCTTCTGGAACTACGGCGACGTGATGCACACCTACGACTTTGACCGGCACGTGTGGCGGTACGACGTGGGCGGCTACGCCTGGGACAATTCGGAACTGTCCCCCGACCTGTGGCTCTGGTACTCCTACCTGCGCTCCGGCCGGGCGGAAGTCTTCCGCTTTGCCGAGGCCATGACCCGGCACACGGGAGAAGTGGACGTTTACCACCTGGGTCCCTGGAAGGGGCTCGGCTCACGGCACAACGTCCAGCACTGGGGCTGCAGCGCCAAGCAGCTGCGGATCAGCACGCCGGCCTACCGGCGTTTCTACTACTACCTGACGGCGGACGAGCGCACCGGGGACCTGCTGACCGAACTGGTGGACAGCGACCAGAACTTCCTGGGTCTTGACCCCGTGCGCAAGGTCCGCACGGATGCCGACACCTACCGCCCCAACCGCGGCGCACTTGGCGTGGGGCTGGGGACGGACTGGGGTTCCCTCGCCGCAACCTGGCTGACGGACTGGGAACGCACCGGCAACCCGCGTTCCCGCGACCGGCTGCTGGGCACCATGGCGGACATCGGGGCGCTCAAGTACGGCTTCCTCACCGGTGAAGCGCTGTATGACCTGGACAAGGGCCGGTTCGACTCCGGCCGCGAGCAGATCCAGGTCTCACACCTCAGCGCGGTGTTCGGCTTGGTGGAAATCTGCAGCGAGCTGGTGGACCTGGTGCCGGACCCGGAGTTCGAGCGGTCCTGGCTGCAGTACTGCCGGCTCTTTCTGGCATCGAAGGAGGAACAGGTGGAAGCCGTGGGCCAGCCGCTCGACGGCATCCATCTCACCCAGGCCCACAGCAGGCTGACGGCCTACGCGGCGGCAAGGTTGCAGGACCCAGAACTGGCAGCCCGGGCATGGGAAAGCTTTGCCGAAGGCGGGGAGCACCTGAACCACGAATCGGCCTTCACCCTGCGGAAAATCGAGCCGCCCCACGTGTTGGCGCCCGTGGACGAGGCGCCGACGGTGTCCACCAATGACACCGCCCAGTTCGGGCTGGCAGTCATCCAGAACCTGGCGCTCGTGGGCCGGTACCTGGACTGACACTCCTGCGTGGCACAAAACCGCGACGGCGGCACCTGGCCGGGTGCCGCCGTCGTCCGTTTTCCCCCATGACCAAGTTGGACTCTGGAAACATCCAAGATCAAAAGGTATGTTAGTAAGCATGCTGATGATTCTTCCCGAGTCATTGGTTTCCGGTAGCAAAGCGAAGGAGACGTTATGAGCACGAAGGTGGAAAAACGCATTCTGGTGAACGTACCGGTGAGCACCGCTTATAACCAGTGGACCCAGTTCGAGGAATTCCCGCACTTCATGGGCGGCGTCAAGAGCGTGACCCAGCTCAGTGACGACCGGCTGGAATGGGTGGCCGAGATCGGCGGCGTCCGCAGGCAATGGGAAGCCAAGATTTTGGAGCAGGTCCCGGACCGCAAAGTTGCGTGGGCCGCGACCGAAGGTGCCACGAACGCCGGCGCTGTGGAGTTCGAGGACGTGGGAGGCGGCCAGACCTCCATCCGGCTGAGCCTCGAATACGAGCCCGAAGGCCTGATCGAGAAGGTGGGCGACAAGCTCAACGTCGTGGACCGGCAGGCGGAATCGGACCTGCAGAAGTTCAAGGAATTTATTGAGGACGAAGGCTACGCCAGCGGCGCCTGGCGCGGATCCGTCAATGCCGGCTCAGCTGTGGGCACGCCCGGTGTTGAACATGCAGGGGGCTCCCGCGGCGATTCCGGCAAGGCCGGCGTCTCCGGCAAGGTTGCGGCCGGCGTCGGCATCGCAGCGGCTGCGGGCGCAGCAGCGGCCATGGCTGCCAGCGGCAACAAGGAAGACACCGAAACGCGTGACGTGACGGTTACGCAGACCACTCCCGCGGTCCCGGCAGAACCGGTTGTGCCCGCGGAGCCCCTCACCACCGGCGCCACCACCGGCAGCGCCTACCCGGGCACGGGGACAACTGACACCACAACCCCAGGCACGACGTCGGGGGCCGGCTCCACCGGCTCGGTCGCCGACCTGGGCGATGACAGGATCGGCCACGCTTTTGACCAGACCAACGGCCTCGTGGACACCACCGGCGAGTCCGATGACACGGTTGCCGGCGAAAACCTGAGCGCCGGCGAACGGCGCGAGGACGACCGCAACGCCGACGGCGGCCTTCCGCCTGTGGGTGGCAACCTCGGCGGCCACTGACCCGTCCCAACCGAAGAACCAGCGCCGCCCGCCTTTCCCCCAAAGGCGGGCGGCGCTTTGCCGTCACTGCTTAGTTTGCGGCCCCCGGGATGACGGCGCCGTCCTGGATGACGAACTCAAGATGGTCAGCCATGTCGGCAAGCACAGCAATGTCCTGTACCGGATCAGCCGTCAGGACGAGCATGTCGGCGTCCGCTCCGGGCGCGATAATTCCAATTTCACCGGGCCTTCCCAGCAACTCGGCGGCCGTGGTGGTCGCGGCACGGATAGCGTCGATGGCCGGCTGGACCTTTCCCAGCAGCCTGAACTGTTCGTTCTGGTGACGATGCATGCCGCCCAGCAGGTCTGAACCGTAGACCAGCTTCACGCCTGCTTCGTGGGCCTGGGCAATGGCTTCAAGTCCACTGTTTAGGACAGAATCCACTTTGGCCCACATCTCCTCCGTCAGCCCGGACTCCCGGCCTTCTTCCTTCAGGGCCCAATATGTCACCAGGGTGGGCACCAGGAAGGCGTCCTTTTCCAGGAAGAGACGAAGGCTCTCGTCATCAAGAAGGTTGCCGTGTTCGATCGACCTGACTCCTGCCTCCAGGGCCCGGTTGATGGCGCGGGCAGTGTAGGCGTGCGCGGCGACGTACCGGTTGGCCGCCTCCGCTTCCTCCACGGCGGCCCGCATTTCATCGCGCGAGTACTGGGTGGAGTCGATGCGATCGGTGGGGGACGATACCCCTCCTGAGGCCATGATTTTGATGTGGTGGGCTCCCTTGCGGAGCTCGTCACGGGCCGCGGCGCGCACGGCGTCCACACCATCGGCAACCCGGCCGATCCCGCAGCAGCCTTTGCGGTTGGGCTCATGGTCCTCGCCGGGAAGGCGCATATCGCCGTGGCCACCCGTCTGGCTGAGGGCCCGCCCGCAGAAGTGAAGCTTGGGACCCTCAAGAAGCCCTTCGGCCTGCGCCTTCGCCAGGCCGAAATCTGCACCTGAAAGGTCACGGACGGTGGTGAAGCCCCGCCGCAGCATACCCTGCATGATTCGGGCGGTCTGCGCATACACATAGGAGGGCGGAGTCCAGGTCAGCGAACGGAAGTCCGCGCTCGAGGCCACGACGTGCACGTGGGCGTCAATGAGGCCCGGGATGACATATTTGCCCGTTCCGTCGATGATCTGCGCTTCTTCCGGAGCATCCGCACCCTTCTCTACGCTCCTGATTTTTCCGCCTGCTGTGACTACGTCGGCGACCGAGAAGGTGCCGCCGTGAACGTCCAGGACACTGGCGTTCCTAATGACAAGTGGTTGGGTGGATTGAGTCACGGGCGGACTGCTTCCTTTCCGGTAAAGACGGTTTGGTCTGAATTGATAAAGGCCGATGCGATCTCTTCGGTCGCAGCGGACACAACTGCTGATGCGGTGCTGAGGCTCCGATCGGTGTACTTTCCTTCGGCATCAAGCAGTGCCAACACACCCACCACCGCACCGCCGGAGACCACGGGAATATTGATGACCGCACCGCATCCGAGGGACTGAATCAGGGCAACATCAGTAAACACTTCGGCCAGCGACTCCAGATCGGGTGCCAGGAATGGCTGCTGCTTAGCTATGACGGTTTCCAGCCAGCCTGCAGAGATTTCCACTGACTTTTCAGCACCCAGCGGGTACTCCTCTGGATGGCTGGTGAACACACGCCGCAATACGGAGTCTGCCTGCAGCCAACGGAGTGCGGTGAACAGGATGACTCCAGGATCCTGGCGCAATTCTCCGTAGACGGCCTGGAGTGCTGCGTCGACTTTCGATCCGTTCATTTGCCGCCTCCCACTGCGGCCGGGCGCTCCGGTTCAGTGCGGGCGTTGATATCTTCCAAGGACTTGCCCGCTGTCGACGTTCCAAAGATGACCACACCCAGAACGCCGACTGCCAGGACCACCGTGGTCATGGTGAAGACACCGCCGAAGCCCAGGGTTGCGGCGAACACACCGATGATGGACGGGGCCAGGATGCTTCCCACCCTGCCAACGGCACTTGCCAGCCCTACGCCGGTAGCCCGCATCCACGTGGGGAAAAGTTCCGGCGTGTATGCGTAAACGCCGGCGTAGGTGCCGTTGAGGAAGAAGGAAAGCGTTGCTGCCGCCACCAGGATCATCCCGGCATCGCTGGATTGGCTGAGCCAGAACGCGCTGAGGGCCGAGCCCGCCAGGTACAGGGCGATGGTGTTCTTGCGGTCGATGCGGTCGCAGAGCCAGGCGGCGGAGAAGTAGCCGGGGATTTGGGCCAGGTAAATGATGATGGAGTATTCGAAGCTCTTGGTGACCGTGATTCCGCGCCCCACAAGAAGGGTGGGGATCCAGGAGAAGAATCCGTAGTAGGAGAAGGTGATGACGAACCAAATCAGCCAGATCACGGCGGTCCTGCGACGGAGGGCAGGCGACCACATGACCTTCAGGGCGTTCCAAATGCTGATTTTTTGCCCATGCTTGGCAATATCCTCGACGCCTTCCTCCGCTGCCGGCAACTCCTTGCCTGTTGCGCGGAGGACCTTCTGCTCGAAGCCTTCAACCACGCGTTGGGCTTCCGCCGCACGGCCTTGACTCATGAGGAAGCGGGGTGATTCAGGCAGGCTGCGGCGCCACCAGAGGAGCAGCAGGATGGGAACTGCCGTGATGACCTGCGCCCACCGCCATCCGTCGTCGCCCACGGGGACGACGAACCGTCCGATGAATGCGGCGGCAACGAAGCCGAAGGAGAAGAACCCGGCCAGCGTCCCGATGAACCAGCCACGCCGCTTGGGCGGGATGAACTCTGAGAGGAACGGGGCGATGATGACGCTTTCCGCTCCAGCGCCGAGCCCTGCAAGGACACGTGCAACGAGGAAGACTTCAAAATTGGGCGCCATGGCAGCAACCACGGACATGGCGCAGTAGAAGGCAAGGGCCCACAGCATGACCTTCTTGCGCCCGAACCGGTCCCCCATCCAGCCGGAAAGAATAGCGCCAAAGAAGAAGCCCAGCGGCGCAGCGGAGCCAACCAGGCCCAGGGACGCCGTGCTGAGGCCCCAGAGTTCCTGGATGCGGGGCAGCAGGAAAGCCACGACCGCGCCGTCCATGCCGTCAAAGGAGTATCCAAGCCCTCCGATAAGGAGAAGCTTGTAGTGTGGACGACTGAGTGGGAGCCGGTCCAGGCGAGCTGTTAGAGACATGGGAATCCTGCCGAAGTGGGCCAAGTTGTACAGTTTTTAGAATTTGCACAGATCCGTGCATGTAGATTGAAGTTACGTGGATCACTTGCGGAGGTCAATAGGTGAAACAAGAAGTTAACAGCGCCACCTTGACCGAATGGCTCGACGGCCAGGCCCAGGGACGCAAGCTTGCAGCCCGGCAGCTGCAGGTACTGGGTGTCCTTCGATCCCAGCCCCGGCTGGCCTCCTACGGTTCAGTCAGCGACATAGCGGCCGCGGCATCGTCGAACGCGTCGACCGTGACCCGCACCGCCCAAACGCTTGGTTTCAAGGGGTGGGCTGAGTTTCAATTCGAGCTCCGCTCCCGGTTCCTCGCATCGCTGAGCGCAGTCGAAATCGCCGCCGAACACAACGGCCACGTCAGCAGCCCGGCGCAGGCCTCGCTGACCACCGATCGGTCCAACCTGGCGCACCTGGAGCGGACCGTGGATCCGGGCGTGGTCCATGCGGTTGCCGAGGCCATCGCAGGTGCGCGGCAAACCCTCATTATTGCTGCCGGCAGTTATGCCATTCCGGGTAAGGCGCTGGAACACAACGCCATCATTGCCGGGTACGACGTCAGGCTGTTCGACGCCGACGTGGCGGCACTGACCAATGCTGTGGCTCGCCTGACGACGGACGATCTGGTCATTGCCATCAGCCTTTGGCGCGTCTATGACAGCACCGTCCGGGCCGTGGACATCGCACACAGTCTCGGCACCAGGATCGTTACCATCACGGACACCGCCAGCTCACCGGTTGCGGAACATGCAACGGACCGGATTGTGGTGCCTGCCGAAAGTGCGGGCTTCTTCCCCTCCCTGACGGGCGCAGTGGCGGCGGTGCAGGCTGTGGCTGTTGAGCTCGCTTCCTTGGATCGCGATCGGTCGACGCGGAGTATCGCGGCTTCGGAACGCACCTGGGACCAGATGCGGATCATGCACCCGCGGCCCAGTTCATAAGCTGCCCAATGATAGGACCGGCAGAGGTAGTCGTTCAGGTGGGTGGCCGGTGTATCGGTACTGATGTGCGCGCGGCTTCATCGGAACAACTCACGGTGATGTTCAGCGGTTCACGTCTTCTCTTTTCAGCGGGTCCTTAGCCTCTTTCGACCCGCCCTTCACACCCATAGCATCAGCGCATTAGAACAGCCGGATGCTTGGCAGCTTTTTGGAGGTGGAGGGGAAAGCAATGAGCGCTGACCGGAAACTTTCCCCGTGGAAAGGTCTTGCGCTTGTCGCGGCACAGGCCCTTCTCCTCGGAGGGTGCGCGCAAGGCGGTGCGCCTCCGTCACCAACAGCGTCGCCCTCATCCGAACCAATGCAGTCCCCCTTGTCCGGACCAACGCGGTCAGCTTCAGCCAAGTCGGGCAGTCCGGCCTGTGACCTGATCACACCCGAGATCGCCGTAAAGATCGATCCTGGTTTGGCCCAAATGGGCCCAGGGGGCAAACCGGCGGGGAGCCAGGGGTATGTGTGCAGTTACATGAGCAAGGCGGAGAAGGTCCTTGCGCTCACCGTTTCACTGACCTCACCCGCGTCGGCGGCGGAGATCGCCGAAACGAAAAAGACACCGGACTGCTCGGTCATTGAGGGCATCGGTGATTTCGCATGCATGCAGTGGTCGGGCTGGTTCCGCGGCGAGTCCGGCGGGGCGTCGGCAAACACGGTGCTCAAGGCTGTCCGCGGCAACGAGTCGCTCGACCTGCGGATCGTGGCCATGCCGCCAATGTCACCGGACACCCCGGGACCGGACGGCGACGCCGCGGCGCGCGCACTTGCCCAGGCCCTTGTCGAGGGCGGGTGGGGCAACGGGGCTGAACTCCGTGTACCGCCCGCCCCGCCCGTCGGTCCCCAGACTGAGACGAACAATCCCGTATGTGCCTTGGTAAGCGTAGACGCGCTCAAGCAGGCCTTTGGCACCACAACGCAGGCGCAGGTTCTCCCGGGTGAGGGTAACTGTCGGTACCAATTTGGTGCTCTGGGTACGCCCGGGGCGGACTCGCTCAAATTCGCCATCGAGCTCCATCAAGGCGGTGCGTCCGCGCTCTCGGGGCCTATGCCGCCTGATGGCCAAAGCATCGAAGGCGTTGGAGACAAAGCAATCCTGCTAATCCGATCAGACCCGGGCGGACCCAAGGCTCTCCGGCCGCCAAGTGATGTACCGGTTACCTACATGTCACTGATGGTGGCCCGCGGCCAGAACATGGCCATATTCGTCGCAGAGATCCTGATCTCACCAGCTGGACCCACCGAAGAGCAGGTTAAGGAACAGTTCGTCACCTTGGTCAAGGGGATCGACTTCTGAGACAGCCCCTGCCCGCCCCAACAAGCTCTGGGACGGAAACCAACAGGAGGAGGACCCCGATGCATCCAGAAGCCAGCAGCAAAGTGCTGGAGCCTTACGGCGGAAGGGCCGAAGACACAGCCATGGTCCGCAAGTCCTATGCCTTGATCACCCAACCACCGGCGTCTGGATCGACTCCGCCGATCCTCGGTCCGACCGAGCCAGGTGAATGCAACGTCTTCCACAGGTCGTGGCAGCACGAGGCGCAATTGGATCCCTCCATGGGCTTCGCGCTGGCCGAGATCTTCAACGCCGGCAATCGAGGCATGGGCATGGTTCTCTTTGATGTGCGGAGCGCGCCTCGGGAGACGCTCGCCAAAGCGGACTTTGACTACAGCCCGGAGCTGATGGCTCGCTGCGCCATGTTTGACCAGACACTTTCCTCAGCCAATGGACCCCAGAGGTTCACCATTCAACTTCTCCCTGGTCCGGACATTGGTGAGAAGGCGTACCTGACCAAGGAATCCTTCGACGGCAACGCTGTTGGGGTCGGGGCTCCGCGTCCTTGCCGGAACGGTGTCTCTGGACATGGGTGCCAACACAGGTGCGGCGATAACTGAGGAAGAGGCACTGACCCTGATGTCGCAGATAGCGCAGGAGTTTGTCGACGAGATGAAGAATCCTCACTAGCGTGAAGCATTCCGGCGGCTATTGGTGCCCCGCCGTGGCCGCCTTGCCGCGAGCCGGGAACAACTGCGCCCCCCGCCGCCAGACGGGCAGACGCTTAAGCACGCGCCGCGTTCCAGCGCACTGCGTCGGAACGGGGGCCCGTCGTCGTCCCACAGCACCCCTCCGCACCTATGGCAGCGCCAAATCTTTGGGCTCTGGCCTCCCGATCGACGACATGAAAAAGGCGCGCCCCGAGTAGCTGAGCGCGCCCTTCCCGATCCTCCATATAGCCCTTAATCAGGCTGCATCTGCATGATGACTTCGCCGGAGTCCGGCGGCTTACCTGGCCTTGCCTGCGTAGAAGACAGCCGGTGAGGCCGGCGTCTGCATGCCCTCACCGATGAAGAAGCTGGGGTGCGGAGGCTGGTTGTAGCCGACCGTCTCGCGGGCCACGCCGGTCCGGTACATGGGGTCGTGCATCAGGGTGCGGAGCCGGACCTCGGTGGGAGAGGTGGTGGTGTAGATCCGCAGCTCGGTGCTGTCGGCGGAGGGGAACACCAGTTCCTCGCGCCAGTCACCCAGCAAGTCGGCCTGCAGTGACGGGTTGCCCTTGGTGCCGTTGTTGGTCCTAGCGCCGGTGGCTGTCAGGAGCCGGTCGCTGGTTTCGGTTTCCCAGTTCCACTTGGAGATGGTGGGTACGCCCACGCCTGCCTCGGCATTGAAGTCGTGGTCAACGATTTCCCGCAGCAGGTCGCCGTCCCACCAGGCCATGAAGTTGGCCGCCGGGATCTTGTCCGAAACCCGCTCGCCCTTGGCCGACATCAGGAACCCCGCCGGTGAGTTCCAGGCAGCGTCACCGCCCACGGCCCAGCTTTCCGAGCCTGGGAACCGGGGGTCGATGTCGCCGGTGGCGCCTCGGCCGGTGTCCTTGACAGCGGGAATGCTCCAGAGCACTTCACCGGTGGCGGAGTCGCGGAAGGTGGCACCGCGATTGCCGCTCGCGGACATGCTCTCGTGTACGGCGAACGTCTCAAAGCCCGGCCGCGAGGGGTCAAGGTCGCCGGTGTGGATGGCGTCGCCGTGGCCCAGCTTGGTGTTGTACAGCGGCGTGCCGTCGTCGTCGATCGTCATGGAGCCGAAGACGAACTCATCCTTGCCATCCTGGTCCACGTCCGCCACAGACAGGTTGTGATTGCCCTGGCCCTTGTATTCGGCCCCGGCCACGTCGGAATCGAACTTCCACCGCTTGACCAGTTTGCCGTTGACCAGGTCGTAGGTGACCAGGACCGTGCGGGTGTAGTAGCCGCGGCTGAACATCATGGACGGGTGCTCACCATCGAGGTACGCCACTCCGGCAAGGAAACGGTCCACGCGGTTGCCGTAACTATCACCCCAGGCGGCTACGCTCCCGCGCGGCGGATCATAGGGAACCGTATCCATAATGGTGCCGCTGGCACCGTTGAACACAGTGAGGAATTCCGGCCCTGACAGGACGTAGCCGGCGCTGTTGCGGTAGTCAGCCGCAGCATCGCCAATGACGGTCCCTGCCGCATCGGTGGTGCCGTCCGCAGTTTTGAAGGCCACTTCGCCTGTGCCGTCGCCGTCGAAGTCATAGGTCAGCATCTGGGTGTAATGGGCGCCGGCACGGATGTTGCGGCCAAGGTCGATTCGCCAAAGCTTGGTGCCGTCCATCTTGTAGGCGTCCACGTACACATTGCCGGTGTAGCCGGACTTGGAGTTGTCCTGGGCGTTGGACGGGTTCCAGAGCTGGATGATTTCGTAGGCCCCATCGCCGTCCAGGTCCGCCACACTCGAATCGTTGGCCGTATAGGTGTACGGCTTGCCGTCCCTGCTGACGCCGTCGGCGGGCTTGTCCAGTTTGATGGGCAGGTAGTTCTGCGCCAGCGGACTGAATTCGGCACTGAGCTTGTCCTGCCCGTTGCCGTTCCCGACCGTCTTGATGACGTACTTCGAGGCCGCCGTTCCCGCAGGATCCACATAGGTGGTGGTGCTGCGGATGGGCTCGTCGGTGATCTGGACGCCGTCACGGATGACGTGGAAGCCCACGCTGTCCTTGTCCAGGCCGAGCATCCGCCAACCCAGGGTGACGCCCCGGTCCGTGAGCACAGCCACGGGGGCACGGTCCAGGGTTTCCACCTGGCGGGTGGGCCCGGACGGTGCCGGGGCGGCGGGGCTGGCCTGGGCGGCCGGCCCGGCCTGGCCGGGATCAGCAGCAGCAAGCGGGACGCCAGTGAAGGCCAGTGCTGCGGCGAGCGTTGCCGCCGCTGCGGCCGGCGCGGCCTTCCAGGCCCTGCCCGCTGGGGATTGCGGGGAACACATTGAGGGTTGTGCCAAAAGAACATCTCCTTTGATGCGGCGGCAGCTGAGTCTGCCGCACGTCAGTTTGGAACGTTTCATTCACGCCAAGGATCTCCCTCCCGAGTGATGTGGAGGAGGGATGGAAGCTGCGGGGAAACGCTTTCTGCCCTTTAGGTTTATCAGCGCATGACAAATATGGTCAATAGTGTGACGTAAGTAATTGGGAGATTTTGTTTCATTGCGTTTGCTTCCCATCTCGTTGGATTCACTGCTTCCCCGTCGCCGCCTGCAGCAGCGGCAGGGTGCGGGTGGGCATGACTTCCACCAGGGACATGGCCGTGCTGGTGCGGACGACGCCGTCAATCGCCAGCATCGCGTTGGTGATCCTGTGCAGGTCGGCGGGGTCCCTTGCGGCCACCTTGGCGAGCAGGTCCGCGTCCCCGGTGGTGGCATGCATCTCGATGATTTCCGGAATGGTCTGCAGCGCCGCCACGGCAATGTCGCTGGCGGACTGGCTGATGGAGATCGAGATGAAGGCAATCAGCGGCAGGCCCAGCGCTTCCGTTCGCACCCGCTGGCTGAAGGGCGCCAGGCTGCCGTCGTTGACAAGCCGGCGGAGCCGGGCGTGCACCGTATTGCGGGCAACGCCCAGCGTCCTGGAGAGGGACAGGACCGTGGCCTGCGGATCCCGGTCAAGTGTGAGGAGGATCTCAGCGTCAAGGGCATCAATGCGGTGCATACTGAGCATTTTGCCACCCCTGCAGTCCCTGAGCACCGGATCTGTCCTCCTGCACACAGTTGTGTTGCGCAAACGTCCTGCGCTCCGGGAGCATGCTCTCCATGACCAGCACCCTTCCCGAAACCCAGGCACCCGAGGTCCGTACCGCCGTCGCCCAACTTCCCGCCTACGTGGCCGGCAAGAGCGCGCAGTCTGACCTGACCGCCGCCCTGGCCTCGAATGAAAGCCACTTTGCTCCCCTGCCGTCCGTCATTGAGGCAATGTCGGCCGAGGCGGGCAGGATCCACCGTTACCCAAGCATGGGTGCGGTGGAGGCGCGGGACGCCATTGCCCAGCAGTTCGGCGTCAGCGCCGGGGAAGTCGCCGCCGGACCGGGGAGCTCCGGCGTCCTGCAGCAGATCATTTCCGCAGTCTGCGGCCACGGCGACGAAGTGGTGTACGCGTGGCGCTCCTTCGAGGCCTACCCCATCCTGGTGGCAGTGGCGGGCGCCGTTTCGGTCCCCGTGCCGCTGCTGGCCACCGAGCAGCACGATCTCCACTCCATGGCCGCCGCGATCACGGACCGCACTCGCCTGGTCATCCTGTGCTCGCCCAACAACCCCACGGGTGTGTCCATCAGCCCCGCGGACCTTGAGGAGTTCCTCCGCTCCGTTCCGCCGCGGGTGCTGGTGGTACTGGACGAGGCCTACGTCGAATTCCAGCGCGGACCAGGCGTCGACTCGCTCGATTTCTACCGCCGCCACCCCAACCTGTGCATTCTGCGCACCTTCTCCAAGGCATACGGGCTGGCGGGCCTGCGGATCGGATACGCCATTGCCCGGCCGGAAATTGCTGAGGGCCTCCGCCGGACGGCCGTCCCCTTCGGCGTGAACAGGATGGCGCAGGCGGCCGCGGTTGCTTCGCTGGCCGCCGGGGACGAAATTCTTGAGCGGACCGAGGCGGTGGCCCGGGAACGCACCCGGGTCATCGGCGCGCTACGGGACTATGGCTGGGATGTGCCGGACAGCCAGGCCAACTTCTACTGGCTGCGTGCCGACGATGATTTGCGTGTGCAGCTCCTGGACGCGTTGGCCGACGCCGACATCCTGGTGCGCGGCTACGCCGTGGACGGGGTCCGCATCACGCTGGCGGACCGGGCCACCAACGACAGGGTCCTTGCTGTCCTGGCCAACCGCGGGCGGTTCCTGCGTGAGGCGGCCGCGGCCCAGTGAGCACCACAACAGAAACACCGGCTGCCGCAACCCCTGCCCCAGCCCGGCACATGGAAGGGCCGACGGCGGCACCTTCAGCGCCGCCGTCGGCCGTCCGTCATTCCGTGGTTGAGGACGTCCTGGGCATCCTGACCGGCACCTTCGCGGCGTCGCTGGGGCTGTTCCTGCTCAAGTCGAGCGGGGCCGTGACGGGCGGCACCGCCGGCCTCGCACTGCTGCTCAGCTATTCGGTCGCACTGCCGTTTGGCGTCATCTTCTTCGCAGTGAACCTGCCGTTCTTCGCCCTGGCAGTGTGGAAGAAGGGCTGGAACTTCGCCCTCCGCACCGGCGCCGCGATCTCCCTGGTGTCCGTGATGGCCAGCCTGCACCCGGCGGCCCTGGGGTCCCTGCACATTGACCCCGTGTATGGCGTGCTGGGCGGAAACCTGCTCGCCGGCGTCGGCCTCCTGATCCTGTTCCGGCACCAGTCAAGCCTGGGCGGCTTCAACATCCTGGCCCTGCTGCTGCAGGAAAAGCTGAAATGGCGCGCAGGGTACGTGCAGATGGTGCTGGACGTGGCCATCGTCCTGGCGGCCCTGGCACTCGTTCCGCCCCTGATGGTGCTGCTGTCCGCGGCCGGCGCCACCCTCCTGAACCTGGTCCTCGCCCTGAACCACCGGCCGGGCCGGTACCTGGGAAAGTAGGCGGCTTACCGGCTTTTTATTCCCTGCAGGCCGCTGAAATATCTGCGCGGGGACCTGCGTTGCCGCCCATATGACAACAATCGGAATCATCGGTGCAGGACATATTGGCAGCCAGGTTGCACGGAAGGCCGTGGAGCTGGGCTACGACGTAGTCATCAGCAACTCCCGTGGGCCCGAAACCCTCCAGGAGCTGGTTTCGGAACTTGGCCCCAGGGCGCGGGCCGCCACGCCGGCTGAAGCAGCAGCGGCCGGCGACTTCGCCGTGGTCACGGTGCCGCTGAAGAACTACAAGGACATCCCGGTGGAGCCGCTGGCCGGCAAGATCGTGATCGATACCAACAACTACTACTGGGAGCGGGACGGCAGGATCCCCGCCCTGGACAACGGCGAAGCCACCACCTCCGGTCTGCTGCAGGAGCACCTCCCGCAGTCAAAGGTGGCCAAGGGCTTCAACCACATCATGGCAAAGGACATCACCACGGACGGAACTCCGGACGGCACGGAAAACCGGCGCGCCCTGGCCACCGCCAGCGACTACCAGGAAGCCGCGGACCTGGTGACCCGGCTGTACGACGAATTCGGTTTCGACACGGTTAACGTGGGGCCGCTGTCCGAGAGCTGGCGCGTGGAGCGGGACCGTCCTGCCTACGTGAAGAGGCAGAACGCCGTTGAGCTGAAGGACAACCTGGAAAAGGCTACTCGGACTCTCTGATTCGTCCCGTCCGACAACTGGCTGGCAGTGCCTACTGCCAGCCAGTTCTGTGTTTAACGGTTCCAGGCCGGTACCAGCACCACTTCGAACGGGCTGGGCGGCTGGTTGAACTGGGCGTTGACCGCGGCGAGCGTATTCCCGAACAAGGCGACCGTTGTAGGCACATTGAAGTCGCTGCTCTTGATCGTGTCCCGTACCTCGCCGGAAGCCAGGTCGCCGGAGAGGTCGATGCGCGCTATCTGGTTCAGCTGGTTCTGGACGGCCCAAAGGTTGTCGCCGCGCACCAGGATGCCGTCAACATAAGGAACTTTGACGCCCTTGATCGCAGCGCTATCCCCGGTCCTGGGGTCCACCGTGTAGAGGGCTCCGTTGAGGGAGTGGGCCACGATGAGCATTTTGCCGTCCCGCACGGCCGCAATGCCGTTGAGGTTGAACCCCTGTTTGACGTCCGCCGCCGGGCCACTGAGCTTGAGGGTCTTCACTTTGCCCAGTTCCCCGTCCCCGCCGACCGGCAGGAAGTAGAGCTCCGCGGCGGCTGAGTTGGTGAACCAGGCCCCGTCACTGGTGAGGGTGACGTCGTTGATGAATCCCTGGGCCAGGCGGATATCGGCAACCGGCTTGCCCGTGTCGGTGTTGTAGACGAATGCCTTGCCGGTGTTGGCTCCCGCCACAAACAGCAGGTGGTGGCAGGGATCGGCCTTCATCCCGGCGGCGGCGCGGCCGGCCGGTGCATCGATGAAGCGGGTTGCCGTGCCCTTGCGGATGTCGCCGCGGAAAATATCGCCCGTGGTGAGTTCCCCTGCATAGAAAGTCCTGCCCTCCCCTGCCGCGATGCCTTCGGCGGAGGTGGCGCCGTCGAGCACTATCTCCCCGGACGGTGGAGCAGCCGACGCCGGAAGGGCAGTGGGAAGAAGCAATGAAAAAGAGGCCACGAGCCCTGCGGCGGCACCGTGGCGTACTGGATGGCGCATGCTGGTTCCTTAGTCTGGGTCGATGCGCGCGGGGCCCATCTGCGGAAGCTCCGCACGATTGGTGCTGCCAGTTTAAGCGCATGTATTGGGCTTGCGAAGGCATCGGCCTACCCAATCTGCTTACAATCGAAACCTCTGACCACTACTGAGGGACCCATGAAGAAATTCGCCACAGCCCTGTTTGCCGCCGGCCTCGTTGCCTCCGCCACGGCCTGCTCCGCCACGCACCAACTGTCCACCGCTGAAACCTGCGAGCGGATCCAGGCCGTTGTGTCGAACCCCGCCAACAACGCCGGCAAGACGGGGATGAACAACCTCGCCAACCAGATCCGACCCATCCACGCCGTTGCTTCGGACGATCTCAAGCCCGCCCTGGCCTCGATCCTGGCGTACACGGACGAGCAGGCCAAGGAAAACCCGGACAAGGACAAGCTGGCCGATCTGCAGTCGGGCTACCAGGAAGCCGGCAGCACCTACAGCAAGTTCTGCGGCCAGGCCGGCGGCTAGACAATCTTCTGAAGGGACCGGCCGCCTGCGGGACAGGCGGCCGGTCCTTTCTCTGTCTCCGGCCTATCTCTGTCTCCGGCCTAGAGCGTGGCCGGATCCGTGTTGGCGCCGCAAAGGATGACGGCAACGCGTTCGTCCTTTCCGGGCACGTAGGCGCCGGAGGCGAGCGCGGCGTAGGCGGCTGCGGCACCGTGCTCCACCACGATCCGGTAGTCGTTCCACAGCGCGGAGCGGGCGGCGATGATCTGTTCATCGGAGACCAGGACGCTCCCGACGCCGCAGCGGACCGCGACGGAGAAGCCGATGTCACCAACGCTACGGGCACCCAGGGAGTCCGCGGCGACGCCCGATACCGGGACGTCCACCGGTTCCCCTGCCGCCAGGGCGGCGTGGAGGGTGGGCGCAGTTTCCGGTTCCACAGCCACCACTTTGGCAAAGCCTTCGACGGCGGCGGCTACTCCCGCCATCAGGCCGCCACCGCCCACGGCCACCAGGACGGTGTCCACGTCCGGCACCTGTTCCAGCAATTCGGAGCCCACCGTCCCGGCGCCGGCGGCAATTTCCGGCTGGTCGTAGGCATGGCAGTAGATGGCGCCGGTCTTCTCTGCGTGCGCAATGGCGGCCTGGTAGGCGGCCGCGTACTCTGAACCGCCCTGGACCACGGTGGCACCGATGGCCCTGAGCTTGCCGACTTTGACGGCCGGTGCCGCTTCAGGAACGAAGACCGTTGCAGGCACCCCGAGCTGGGCCGCCGCATAGGCGTTGGCCAGGCCCGCGTTCCCGCCGGATGCAACAACCACCCCCACGTCCGCCTGCAGTTCACCCCGTTCCTTGCTGGCCAGGATCCGGTTCAGCGCGCCCCGGGCCTTGAACGTGCCCGTGTGCTGCATGAACTCGCATTTGAACCAGACCGGGCCGGCGGCGGTGCCCGCATCCGCCTGCAGGACGGGGGTCCTGCGGACAAGGCCCGCTGTCCGCTGCGCGGCCTGGTCGATGTCAGCGCGGGTGATCATTGTCAGACTTCGTCATCCCAGGTGCCCGGCTCCGCCAGCGCCTCTTCGGGCTTCTGTTCCGGGTCGGCCTCTTCGCCGCCCACATACGATGCCGGGACCGTTCCGGCAGCATGGCCCTGCTGTTCCTCGCGGATGTTGGATGCTCCCGGCTGTTCCAGGTGCTGGCCGGACTGCGGGGCCTTGGTGACGTTGTCCTTGGTTTCGTCCTTGGCCCCGTCCGGGTCGCCCGGCCCGCGGAGGTCTGCGGTGTTCTGGGGATCGTCGCTGGAAACGGTCATGGTCCTGCCTTTCACCTGGGAACTGCTGTACCGGCCGGGGAACCCCCGACCGGCTTCCAGCCTACGGTCTGGAGGTAGTCGCCGGCCCGTTCCCGCGCGATTTCCAGCAGTGTTGAGTGGAAGGCAACCTCCGCCGTCGTATCCTGCTGTGGGTGGTGGCCGGCCTGGCCATCCTGGGCGTGATTGCCCTCGTTGCCGGCGGCATGTTCAACCAGGCGGCCGCCACGGACCCGGAGCCGACCATGACCGCTGTCCAGATCATCCCGCTGGTGATCCTCGTGGTGATGTTCGTCGTGGCCACCAAATGGCCGCTGAACATCGGGGTGATGGGACTAGTCGCGTCATTCGGCGTCGGCTATTTCATGCTCGGGATGTCTGACAAGCAGATCCTCGAGGAGTTCCCGGCCACCATCGTCCTCACCATCATCGGCGTCACCTACTTCTTCAGCATGGCCCAGCGCAACGGCACCGTCGAGATCATCGTCAAGGGATGTGTGCGGATTGTCCGCGGCAAGACGATGCTGCTGCCGTGGGTGTTCTTCCTGGTCGCCGCCGCGCTGACCTCGCTCGGAACGTTCTCCCCGGCCGCCATCGCGCTGCTGGCACCGGCCGCGATCGGGTTCGCTTACGAATCGCGCATCCACCCCGTGGTCATGGGCGCCTTCATCATCAACGGCGCACACGCCGGCGGATTCTCCCCGCTGTCAGTGGCCGGCGTGCTGGTCCACAACATCGCACTGAAGAACGACTTCCCGATTTCCCAGGGCGGCCTGTTCATTGCCAGCTTCGCCCTGAACCTCATCCTCTCGGTGCTGACCATCGTCCTGTTCGCCCTGATCGGCAAACTGCGCGACGGTGCCAGCGGGCTGCACGTGGACATCGACACTTCCTCCGCCGGACGCCCGCACGGCCAGCAGATTCTGACGCTGGCGCTGATCGCGGCAATGCTGGTGTGCACCCTCGGCTTCCACATGCCCATCGGCTTCGTGGCCCTCTCCGCCGGCCTCCTGCTCGCGTTCATCAACATCAAGGAACACAAGACCTTCATCGGCGGCATCTCCTGGTCCACCGTCCTGCTGGTGGCAGGCATGATCACGTACGTATCCCTGCTGGCGCACGTGGGCGTCATCGACACGCTTGCCGAGCACGCCCTGGCCCTGGGGGCTCCGCTGCTGATCGCCCTGGTCCTCTGCTACGTGATCGGTGTCGGCTCGGCCTTCGCGTCCTCCACCGCCCTGCTGACCGCTTTCATCCCGCTGGCCGGCCCACTCCTGGCCACCAGCTCGCTCAGCGCCTCCGGAACCGTGGCCGCGCTGGCCATCGCAGCCACCGTCGTCGACGTATCCCCCTTCTCCACGGACGGAGCACTCGTAGTGGCCAACGCCCGCGACGACGACCGGCAGCGCGTCTACAAGCAGCTGATGTTCTACGCAGGCGGCGTGGTGCTGGTGGCACCGGCACTGGCGTGGGCCCTGCTGGTACCCACCGGCATCATGTAGGTCCTTTTCCACCATCAGGCGGCCCGTCAGCATCTAGCGGCCCGCTTTGCTGTTCACTTCCTTGACCTGCCGCCCCGGACTCTGTCCCCCAGCTGTGAATTGCAGCTCACCCGGGACGTTGCGCCCTCCCCCGGCGTTGAACAAGGCGGCGGGAGGAGGCCGGATGATCATTGTGCTGACGGGTATCGACGGATCAGGGAAGTCGACGGCGGCCCGCGCCTTGGCGTCGTCGGTGCGGGCGGAGGGCGGCCGTGCGCTGCTCCTGAGCAACCACGCGGGCCGGCGGGTCATGTCCCTGCTGTCCGCCAGGCTGGGAGTGCGCCTGCCCGCCAAACTGGCCGACGCCGTCGAAACCGCCCTCCGGGTGGGCAACGTACTGGTATCGCACCTGCGCGCCAGCCGGTTCGACGGCCTGGTAATCATGGACCGGCACCTCCACTGCCAGCTGGCACTGCGGACCGCCAACGGATTGCCACGCGGCCGGTTCCTTCCGTGGCTGCTGGCCCGCCTGCCGGAACCGGACGCCATCTTCCATCTGGACATCGACCCCGTCGAGGCGCACCACCGCATCATTGTCCGGGGCACTGACTCAGAGAGCCTTGATGACCTCGCCGCATTCCAGTCGGGATACCGGGACCTGCCGGAGTACGCGCGCTTCGTGAAGCTGGACGCCTCCGTCCCCGCACAGCAGTTGATGGCCGAGTTGCGCTCACGACTCGACGGGGCGCAGTCACAAACACTATTTAACATTCCACATAGCGGAATCTGGTTTTCCTCTTGCGGAATTAGTGTGACGAGGATTACGTTGGAAACGGCCCCGAAAACGGGCTGTTCCCGATTGATAGGCAAAGGTCAATGAAGATCCCAAACCCTGAGGCACTGAAGGCGAGTTCGGTGCCCGCGAAGAGGAAGCCGCTGTACAAGTCGCTCTTCTTCCAGATTCTGATCGCCGTCGTGGCAGGTGTCCTCATCGGGCATTTCTGGCCGGACCTTGGATCACAACTGAGGCCGCTCGGAGATGGCTTCATCAAACTCATCAAAATGATCATCGCGCCGCTGATCTTCCTGGTGATCGTTACCGGAATTTCAGCCGTAGGCGACGTCAAGGCGGTCGGAAGGGTTGGGGTAAAGGCCCTGCTCTACTTCACGGGAGCAACCCTGTTCGCCCTGGTCTTCGGACTCATTGTGGGAAACATCGTCCAGCCCGGAGCCGGCCTGAACATCGACCCGTCGACGCTCTCCCAGGCAGACCTGGACGCAAAGACCGGGTCCGCGGCACCCAAGGATGCAGCGTCCTTCATTCTGGACATCATCCCGGCCAGCGTCATCGGCGCATTTGCCAGCAACAGCCTCCTGCAAGTGCTCTTCTTCTCAGTGTTTTTTGGTGCTGCCATCGTAGTGATCGGGCGTGAAAAGTGCCTGCCGGTCATCAACGTCATGGAAACCATCCTGGAACTGATCTTCAAGATCATGGCATGGATCATGAAGGTCGCCCCACTGGGCGCCTTCGGCGCCATGGCATTCATCATCGGCCAGTACGGGCTGGATACCCTGAGCACCTACGCGGTCCTGATCGCAGCCTGCTACGGCGCCGCTTTGGTCTTCATCGGCCTGCTGTTCGTCGTGGCCTGGGGGTTTGCCCGGGTGCCGCTCTGGCAGTTCCTGAAGTACACGCGGGAGGAGTTCCTCCTGGCCCTGGGCACCGCATCAACCGAAGCGGTGATGCCCAGGATCATGACCAAACTGACCAACGCGGGCTGTTCCCGTGCCACCACCGGCCTTGTGGTGCCCACCGGTTACTCCTTCAACCTCGATGGCGCCGCGATCTACCTTTCGATCTCCCTGCTGTTCCTGGCCCAGGCCTTCGGCCACCACCTTGACCTTGGCCAACAGCTGGCCGCCCTTGGCGTACTGCTGCTGACATCCAAGGGCATGGCGGGGGTTCCCGGCTCCTCATTCCTCGCGCTTTCCGCCACTGCTGCAGCACTGGGTATCTTCCCGGTGGCCGGCGTGGCACTGCTCCTTGGCGCAGACCGGCTCATGGACTCAATGCGCGTCGTAGTCAACCTGCTGGGCAACTGTGTTGCCACCTTCGTTGTCTCGAAGTGGGAAGGCCAGTTTGACCACAGCGTCATGCTGCGCGCCTTCAAGGGTGAGATCACCAACCACGACTCTGCGATCCTGCTGGGCAAGGAAGAGGATTTTGAGGGGCAGGAGCTGCAGCGGCTTACAGCGGGACAGGACCCATCACCGAAGTTCCGGGGCGCACCAACACGGGAGGTCGTCTCCGAGTTGCCGGAAAACACAAGCGCCAGCGTCGGCTTGAGCGGCAAAGCCAAGTAGGGCGCCGGGCAACGAGAGAACGGGGCGGGCCAGGACAATAATTGTCCTGGCCCGCCCCGTTTCAATATTGCGGAGTTGGTGCCGCTACCGCGACGCCGTTGGGGAGGCCGACGACGAGGAACCGCTGCCCGAGGTCATCGTCGCCGACGAGGTGGACGAGGCAGTGGACGACGCCGAGCTGCCCGGCGATGACGTGCCGGAAGAACCGGACGAGCTGGTGGAGGTGGGGCTGGACATTGCGCCGCCTTCGGCCTTCTTCAACACGTCGTTAATGAGCTCCTCAAGCTCCTTCTGGTCCTTGTCGCCCAGATCGGTGCCGCCCTTGGTGGCAACCACCAACAGGCGCCCCTGGGCAGCGGAAACCTGCATCAGCTTCTGCTGGTTGTCGCCGCTGCGGGTGCTGACGGTTGCGAAGGTCTCATCAGCGTCAGTGTCCGCCTTCAGCTCCTGGCTGGAAACGTCGTACTTCTGGCCAAGGGCGGAGACCGAGAATTTGGCGCACTGGTTCATCTTGCCGCTGATGTCACTCAGTGTCTTGACGGCGTCGGGGCCCTGGCTGCCGGACTGTGCTGACAGCGTGCGCGGCTGGTTGCCCTCGGAAAGCGCCACGGCTACGTCGCCGCTTTCCACCTTGTCCAGCAAGCCGGCGGTGGCGATGTCCTTGCAGTCCTTGGGGTCAATGGTTGCCGTGCTCATGAGCAGGTTGGCAATGTTTCCGCCCTGGTCAACCTGCTCCTTGGAGTAGAGCTTGAGTTCGTTGCCGTCAGCGTCCTTCATGCCCGAAATGAGGTCGCGGAGCTCGTCCTCCGAGTACACCTTGGCGTTGGCGGTTTGGCTGGCAGAGGCGGATGCCGACGTCGTTGCCGTGCCTGACGGGCTGGCAGTTCCGCCGCCTCCTCCCGAACAGCCGGCCAAGGCCAGCATCGCCGCAGTTACCACTCCAAGCGCAGAAACTTTTCGCATCAGGGTTAACCTCCGAAATAGACAGCATGCTTAGTAGTTTCAAGCGTAAAGGGTGAAAGGCGGGACGCAAATAACGGAACGGTCTCAAAACCGGCGGGACTGGCGAGCGCCGGGAGGACGCCAAGTGTCAGGCCGGGGGGTGGCCCGGCTCCTGGAGCTGCGGGTGCCGCCATGCTCCGCTGGCCTTCGCCTGGTGGCCGAGGCTTCGCGAGATGGCCCGCGCGGCGGCCCTGACCAGCGGCACCAGCTCATGCGCCGGCGTCTGGGCATCCGGGACCACAATGGACAATGCAGCCACTACATCGCCGGCAGCCCCATGAATGGGTGCGGCGAGGGAGACAGTGCGGGAGGGGTGGTCCCGCCGAACCACTGCGACCCCGGATTGCCTTACGTTTGCCAGGACACCGCGAAGCCGGGCCACCGGGAGACTCCCGGCATCCGAAACACTGCCCGGCACCCCTGGGGGCGCCGGCTGCGAAAGCAGTTCCTGCAGCAGCTCCGGAGCGGCGTGGGCCAGCAGGACCTGCCCGACGGCGGTGGTCCCCAGCGGCATGCGTCCGCCAACCCGGTAGGCCACCTCCGTCGCGGTCCGGGAAGAGAGCCGATCGATCAGGACTGCGTCCGTGCCTTCGCGGACGGCAAGCAGCACGTGATGCCGGGTGACCTCGTACAGATCCTCAAGGTAAGGCAGGGCGATTTGCCGCACCCCGTGGCCCCGCGGCGAGAGCGAGGCAATTTCCCAGAGGCGCACACCCACCACGTAGCGGCCGTCCTCGAGGCGTTCCAGCGCGCCCCACTCCGTCAGGTGCCGCACCAGCCGCAGGGCCGTGGCAGGGGCAAGTCCGGCCTGGCGGGACAGTTCGGACAGATTCAGGGCACGGCGCTGTTCCGTAAACTGGGCAAGCAGGCTCAGAGCCCGCACCAGTACGGGCGTGCCCGGAAGACCGGCGGCGGCCTCTGTGGGCACGGCGGCTGCCGTCCTGCCCGCTCCCGCCATCTCCGCCTCCATCCGTTGCGTCCTTCAAGCCTGGGCTGTGTGGGCCCCGCCACAAAGTGGCTTTTCACCCAGTGAAAAGACCGTTCGCAGGGCTGCTGCAGCAGGCCAAGCTGATGGACGTCCCGCAGGCATACAGCCAGCGTCCCTTGACCCGATTGGAATCAATGATGAACTCCAATGCCCCCAGCAAATCCCTGGCCGGTATCTTCGTGCTGTGCTGGCTTGGCCTGCTCGCCGACGGCTACGACCTCTACGTCTACGGCGCCACCCTCCCCGCCCTTATCGGGCAGCCGCCCTTCAATGTCACGCCCGCCGCGGCAGGCGCGGTGGGCTCGTTGGCGCTGGTGGGGATGCTGCTCGGTTCACTCATCGTGGGTACGCTCACGGACCGGCTTGGCCGCCGCCGGATCTTTGTGTCCGCCCTGGCGTTGTTCTCGCTGGCCATACTCGCCTGCGCCATGGCACCCAGCTGGGAGCTCTTCGCAGCGTTCCGCTTCATCGCCTGCTTCGGCGTGGGCGGCCTGCTGCCGACGGCGGTAGCTCTCACCAATGAATTCGCTCCGCCCGGGAAGAAGTCACTGGTCCTCGGTGCGGTGCTGACCGGGCCGGCAACGGGTACTGTTGCCGCTTCGCTGACGTCCCTCGCTGTCCTGGAGTCCAGTGGTTTCCGCCCGGTGTACGCGATCGGTGCCGCAGGGCTGCTGATCGTTCCCTTCGCCTGGTTCCTGCTGCCGGAGTCACCGTCGTTCCTGCGGACCCGGTCCCGCACCGCAGAGGCCGACAGCATCGAGGCCGCCTACGGGCTGCCCCGCACCACGGAAGTCCCGGCCACAGCCGTGCGGGTCTCTCCCACGCGCGCCCTATTCGCCAACGGCACCGGCAAGACCACAGTCCTGCTGTGGGGCATCACTCTCCTGAGCCTGCTGACCATCTTTGGCGTCAGCACGTGGCTGCCGCAGATCATGCGCACTGCCGGGTTCGGCGTCGGATCCTCTGTGTCATTCCTACTGGCCTACTCGGTGGGTGCCGTGGTCGGCACCGTCCTCGCATCTGTGGCCAGCCAGAAGTTCGGGCCCGGGCCGCTGGTGGTGGTGGGGTTCGCCGGTGCAGCGGCAGCCCTGCTCCTGATGTCCGCCAACCCGCCGGCCGCGCTCATGACGGTGCTCGCCGCCGTCGCAGGTTTCGGCGGCCTGGGCACGCAGAACATGATCAACGACTACATCGCCCAGTTCTACCCTGCCGCCACCCGCGCCACCGGCCTTGGCTGGGCACTTGCTGTGGGACGCATCGGAGCCATCGCGGGCCCAACCTACGGCGCACTGCTGGTGGGCTTAGGCGGCGGCGTCCCCGTAGCCGCCATTGCCTTCGCGGCGCCCGCCCTGCTGGGTGCGGTGCTCATGCTCGCACTGCGCACCAGGGCAGTGCGGCAGCCTGCCGCGCCCCGCGATGCGGAACTGGTGCGCTAACGCCCGGCCCGGCAACAAAGGTGGCCGGGCGGCCCCCCGCGGCCCGCGCCTGTGGAATAATCCAAGCAGGTGGTCCGGACCGGACTTATCCAGCAGCAGGAGGGGCCTCAATTGTCCGCCACATCAAGGAGCACCGCCGGAGCGGCGGCCAAGGCCATCAATAACACCCAGGTCCCCAAGCACGAGCAGCTGCGGTTGATCATACTCAAGCTCGCCAAAGAGGAACTGGAGCCCGGCGCCCGGCTTCCCAGCGAGCGGACGCTCATGGACTCCTACGGTGTCAGCCGCATTACAGTCCGCGCCGCCATCGGCCGCCTGGTCAACGAGGGGCACCTGGTCCGGGTTCCGGCGAAGGGTACCTTCGTGGCGGATTCCCCAGTGCAGTCAACACTCCACCTGGCCTCGTTCACGCAGGAAATGGAGGCGATGGGACACGTGCCCAGTACGGTGGTGCTGGTGGCCGAAGCGGGCGCTGCCCCCACGGATACGGCAGAGGCGCTCAGCCTGCCGCCGGGCTCCGAGGCCATCCACTTGAAGCGCCTCCGCCTGGCAGACGGCCGGCCGGTCAGCGTGGATGACGCCTGGTACAACCCCGAACATGCCCGCGGCCTTCTGGACATCGACCTGACCGGCTCGGTTTACAAAGCCCTCGCCGCGCAGTTCGGGCACCAGATCGACAGGGCACGGCAGAGCGTGCGGTCCGAGGGCGCCCCCGCGGATGTGGGGGCGCTCCTCGGAACCGGCACGGGGGCGCCGGTGCTGGCCTTCGACCGGGTGTCCTATTCAGGCCCCCTTGCCATCGAACATTCACGTTCGTGGTACCGCTCCGACCGCTACTCGCTGAACATGGAAGTCCGGCTCTAGAAGCAAATCCCTAGTCCAGCGAGAACAGCTCCTGGCCGGCGGTGACGGTGCCGGCTCCAGTAAGCGTTGCCACGTCCGGCTTGGTATCGAGGACGACGACGGGACTCACCATCGAGTAACCTGCCGCAAGGGCGGCGGTGGGATCGACACGCATGACGGCAGCGCCGGCGTCGACAGTGTCGCCTTGGGCAATCAGAAGCTTAAAGCCTTCGCCTTTGAGCTTGACCGTATCGATGCCCACATGGGTGAGGACGCCGCGCCCCGAGGACTCAACCACAACAAAGGCGTGCGGCAGCAGCTTGACCACCTTTCCCGCCACGGGGGACACGACGTCGAACATCTCGCCCGCCGGCGGTTCCACTGCGGCGCCGGAACCCACCATCTGGCCGGCGAACACAGGGTCCGGGACTTCGGCAAGGCGAATTACCGTACCCGCGATGGGTGCCAGCACCACCAGGGACTGACCCACTAGAGGAGGTCCTCGATGTCTTCGGCCAGGTTGTCGGCCTCCGGGCCAACAATGACCTGGACAGCCGTGCCGGAGGTCAGCACGCCGTGGGCTCCGGCGGCCTTCAAGGAGGCCTCGTTCACGAGGGAACCATCTTTAACCTCCGTGCGAAGGCGGGTAATGCAGGCTTCAATCTCCACGATGTTGCCGGCGCCGCCCAGTCCTTCAATGATCTTTTCTGCTTTGGACATGGTTGCCCTTTCTGATGGTGCCCGCTGGGAGCACTGCTTCCTCACCGGGGCCGGCGGCCCAAGTGCGACCAATTATGGCTTCCACCACCGGCCTTTTGAATGGCCCGGCGGGATTTCCCATTGCCTTGACAGGTACTCGTGGGATGAATCACACTGAACTGGTCATAACCAGACAGTACCGGCTGGAACCCCTCCTTTACAAGCCCCACCCGAACCCGCAGAGGTGCAACCAT
Source organism: Arthrobacter sp. SDR-2R (assembly GCF_057747955.1). Classification (NCBI taxonomy): domain Bacteria; kingdom Bacillati; phylum Actinomycetota; class Actinomycetes; order Micrococcales; family Micrococcaceae; genus Arthrobacter; species Arthrobacter sp. SDR-2R. The sequence continues at coordinate 1,029,578 of NZ_CM173231.1, read as the reverse complement.
GTCAACATCCGAGACCGCCGCCTTGGCTCCCGAAAAGAAGCCAAACAAGGCGTTTGCCACACTGCAGCGCCTTGGCCGCACCCTGATGCTGCCCATCGCCGTTCTTCCCGCCGCAGGCATCCTGCTGCGCATTGGCCAGGCCGACCTGCTTGGCGCCATTCCTGGATTCGAAGGCGGCGCCGCCGTCATCTCCGCAGCCGGCAATGCGGTCTTCACCTGGCTGCCGCTCATTTTTGCGGTGGGCATTGCCATCGGCTGGGCCAAGAAGGCCGATGGTTCCACTGCTTTGGCCGCCGTCGTTGGCTACATGGTGATCGACGGCGTCTTCAAGGCCATGTCCCCGCTGGTCCTGGCAGGACAGGTTGACCCGGCCGGCAAGCAGGCGATGATCAATTACGGCGTCCTGGCCGGCATTGTGGTGGGCCTGCTTTCCGCATCGCTGTGGCAGCGCTTCTACCGCACAAAACTGCCGGACTTCCTTGGATTCTTCAGCGGCCGCCGCCTGGTGCCCATCCTGACCTCCGTTTCCAGCCTGGTAGCCGGCGTCGTCCTTGCCTTGGCCTACCCGCTCTTCAACGCCGGCCTTTCCGCGGTGGGCCAGGCCGTGGCCAGCAATGCTGTTGCCGGCGGCGGCATCTACGGCTTCGCCAACCGCATGTTGATCCCCGCGGGACTGCACCACATCCTGAACTCCGGCGTCTGGTTCCTCATCGGCGACTACACCGACGCCTCGGGCCACCTGGTCCGCGGTGACCTCAACCGCTTCTTCGCCGGAGACCCCAGCGCAGGCATCTTCATGACCGGCTTCTTCCCCATCATGATGTTCGGCCTGCCTGCAGCAGCGCTTGCCATCTGGCGCCACGCCAAGCCCTCGCAGAAGAAGATCGTCGGCGGCATCATGCTCTCCACCGCACTGACCGCCTTCTTCACCGGCATCACCGAACCGCTTGAGTACTCCTTCATGTTCGTGGCCTTCCCGCTCTACATCGTCCACGCCGTCCTGACCGGAACGTCCATGGCCCTGGTCAACGCGCTGGGAATCCATCACGGGTTCACATTCTCTGCAGGCCTGATCGACTTTGTCCTCAACTTCGGCAAATCACAGAACGGCTGGCTGCTCATCCCCATAGGACTTGGCTACGCGGCGATCTACTACTTCCTCTTCTCCTTCGTCATCAAGCGCTGGAATCTGCGCACCCCCGGCCGCGAGGACGACGAAGTCACCGTGGAGACCGACGCCGCCAAGTAGCGCCACCTATTTCATCCCCATCTCCCGCAACTGCAACCGGAAGCACCCAGAGCGCATGGAAATCATCATCCTTCCCACCCCTGACGACGTGGCCCGCACGGCCGCTGATGCCATCGAGGACCAGGTCCGCCGCGGCCCGTCCGTCCTGGGATTGGCCACCGGGTCCACCCCGCTGGGCACCTACCAGGAACTTATCGAACGGCACCGCAGCGGCGGCCTGAGCTTCGCGCAGGCCCAGGCGTTCCTGCTGGACGAGTACGTGGGACTGCCTGCCGGGCATCCGCAGTCATACCACTCGGTCATCCGGGAAGAATTCACGACCAGCGTGGACTTCGGCGACGGCGCGGTCCACGGACTGGACGGCATGGCCCGGGATCCGCAGGCGGAGGCCGCCGCTTACGAGGCCCGGATCGCCGCCGCGGGCGGCGTGGATATCCAGATTCTGGGCATCGGGACGGATGGCCATGTGGGCTTCAATGAACCTATGTCCTCGCTGGCCTCCCGTACGCGGATCAAGACGCTCACCCGGCAGACGCGCCTGGACAACGCCCGCTTCTTTGATGCACCGGAGGAGGTGCCGGACCATGTGCTGACCCAGGGCCTGGGAACCATCCGTGAGGCCCGGCACCTGCTGCTGCTGGCCATGGGGGAGGCCAAGGCAGAGGCTGTGGCTGCCGCCGTCGAAGGTCCCGTAGCGGCCATCTGCCCGGCGTCGGCCCTCCAGCTGCACCCGCACGTCTCGGTACTGGTGGACGAGGCCGCAGCCTCCCGGCTCGCCCACCGCGAGTATTACCAGGACACCTTCGGCCGGAAGCCGGCATGGCAGGGACTCTGAGCCGCGGGCTGGTGTCCGTGGAATGCACCGCGCCGCAGTTTGAGCTGGCCGTGGAGAATGCCGACGGCGTCCGGCTGGCCGCCGCCGTGGGCGCGGCCCGGGTTGAACTGTGCGCCGCCCTGGCGGAGACAGAGGGCGTCACGCCAAGCATCGGCACCATCGGGCAGGCGTGCGGCCTGGGCCTTCCCGTCCATGTCCTGGTGCGTCCGCGGCCGGGCAACTTCACCTATTCGCCCGGCGAGCTTGATGTCATTGAGCGCGATGCCGCTGCGGCTTTGGGTGCCGGAGCCGCGGGCGTGGTGGTTGGTGTCCTGGCATCCGACGGCGGCCCGGATGTCCAGGCAATCCGGCACATTGTGGCAGCAGCGCGGGCCGTGAGGCCGGATGCCGAAGTCACGTTCCACCGCGCGTTCGACGCAGCCCTGGCCGCCGGCCTGGACCCTGCCGGGGCGCTCTCCCGGCTGGAGCACGCAGGGGTGGACCGGGTCCTCACCAGTGGTGGGGCCCCCGACTGCGCCGCGGGGCTGGAGATGCTGCGCAGGATTGTGCGGCAGGGACGCCGGAGTGCTCCCTCGGTCCAGATCATGGCCGGTGGGGGTGTCACCCTGGCGCTGGTACCGTCGCTCCTTGAAGCGGGAGTCCATGCCGTGCACACGTCGGCGCGGCCCCGGCAAGGGGGCGGGGCGGGCGGGGACCGCGCCGGCGCCGCGGACCACGGACTGGCCGCCCGCATGGCTGCCGCCGTGGCGGCCGTGCCGCTGCCCCAACCGACGAACGAAGGACGGTAAACGATGGGCAAGGAACTGTTTCTTCGCGGCCGCATCGTCACCGCCTCGCTGGATATTGCGGACGGGGTGGTGGCGGCCGACGGCGGCCTGGTCACTTTCGCGGGCCCGGCGCAGGACTTCCCCGGGGTACTTCCGCCGGACGCACCCGGCGGACGCATCCTGGTGCCCGGACTGGTGGACGTGCACTGCCATGGCGCCTACGGTTCGGATTTCTCGGAGGGCGATCCCGACGGCGCCGAGCGGGCGGCACGCTACCTGCACAGCCGCGGGACCACCACGCTGCTGGCCAGCCTGGTTACCGGAGAGCCCGGGGACCTGGTCCGGAACCTGGAGATACTGCGGGAGCTGGCAGGCCTGGGGCTGATTGCCGGATCGCACCTGGAAGGTCCGTTCCTCTCAGGCCAGCAGTGTGGCGCGCACGATCCCGTCCTGCTCCTGGAACCGGATCCTGAGGTGGTGGCCCGCATGCTGGCCGCGGCAGGGCCAACCCTGGCCTCCATGACCTTGGCGGCCGAGCTGCCCGGCGCCTCCGAACTCGCCGCCCAGCTTGCGGCCCGCGGCATCATCCCATCCCTGGGCCACACCGCCGCGGACCATGCGACGGCGGCAGCCTTCCTGGCGCGCGCGGCCGCGGCTTTGGACTCGGCCGGCAATTCCACCGGCAGGAACCGCCCAACGGTAACCCACCTGTTCAATGCCATGCCTCCGCTTCACCACCGCTCCCCCGGGCCAGTATCGGCGAGCCTCAGCGCAGCCAAGGCCGGGCAGGCTGTGGTGGAGCTGATTGCCGATGGCGTGCATCTGGCACCGGAAACCGTGAAGTTGGTGTTTGACCTTGTGGGGCCGCACAACATCACGCTGGTGACCGATTCGATGGCCGCCACCGGGCTGGAGGACGGACAGTACAGGCTGGGGTCCCTCTCCGTCACAGTTGCCGGCGGCGTAGCCCGGGTTGACGCCACTGGCGCCATTGCCGGCGGCACCAGCACGTTGCTGGACGTCATCCGCTCCTGCGTTGCTGCCGGAGTTCCGTTGCGGGATGCCGTCACCTCCGCGTCGGCAGTCCCGGCATCGTTGCTGGGTCTCTCGGCGCATGCGGGCGACCTGCGCGCCGGAATGCAGGCCGACGTCGTCGTTCTTGACCAGGACCTGAACCTGAAGGCAGTGCTGCGAAGCGGCGAATGGGTCACCGCACCCGGCTGAGCTGCATTGCGGCGATGGGCGTCTGCTGCCGTGGCCTACCCACGACCTATTATTGTCAGTGCCTCGTAGGACGATGTTTTTATGGAAATCAGTACTGACCTGGCGGCGGTGATGGAGGGCGTTCGTGCCTCAGTTGCTGCGTTGGATGTACTGGTTCTGGAAGACGCTTCCCTCGACTCAGCTGGTTTGGGGGCCGTCGCAGGTGCCGCTGTTGATGTGTTGCAGCGGCGGTACGAGTTGTGTCTGGAGCGGTTGGCGGCCGTGTGGCGGTTGGAGGCTCAGCTCGCGGCGGTCAAGGCGCGCGATGCGGCGGAGTGCGTCGGTTTCCAGCAGGCACTGCTTGCCCCTGACGCCCCGGTGGATGAGCGCATGTTTTCGGAGATGTCCGCGGTGGAGGAGATCGCCGGAGTCCTGACAGTGAGTTCTGGGGCGGCGGGTGCTTTGGTGGAGCAGTCCCGGCGGATGTGTTCATTGCCGCGGGTGATGGGTGCATTGTCGTCTGGGTCGGTGTCGTGGCAGCATGCCAGGATTGTCGCCGATGAAACCGAAGGCCTCACCCCCGACGGGGCTGCTGCCTTGGTGGCGCACTTCTTCGACCCCGACGCCCCCAACCCCGCCCGCGGCGCCGCGCCCGGCGAACTCGTCCCCGCCCGGTTCCGCGCCAAGGTCCGCGCCTGGCGGGAACGCCACCACCCCGAAACCCTCGAAAAACGCCACGCCAAAGGCGTCGCGGACCGGCGGATGGAATACACCCCGGACCGCGACGGCATGGCCTGGCTCTCGCTCTACCTCCCCGGTGACACCGCCTGCGCCATCTGGAACCGCACCACCGCCACCGCCCGCGGCCTCCAAGGCCCTAACGAGCCCCGCACCCTCACCCAACTCCGCCCCGACATCGCAGCAGCACTCCTCCTCGGCACCGGAAACGCCACGGCCACGGGTGATCCTGCGGGAACAACTACCGGGAGTAGCGGTGGTGTTGGAAAGGTTCCCACCCCGCGGGCCGATGTCCTGGTCACCGTGCCGGTCTTCGCCCTGCTCGGCCTCACCGATGAGCCGGCCGTGCTGGACGGCCTTGGCCAGATCCCGGCGTCGATGGCGCGGAGGCTTGTCGCGGACGGGGCGGAGTCGTTCTACCGCGTCCTGGTCGACCCCCGCGACGGGGCACCCCTGGAGATCGGACGCACCCGCTACCGGCTCCCCGAAACCATCAAACAATGGATCCGCATGCGGGACGGAAAATGCACCTTCCCCGGCTGCACCAACCACACCCCCGACAACCACACCGACCACCTCACCGCCTGGGAACACGGCGGCAGAACAGCCGTCCGGAACCTGGCGCAGCTTTGCCCCAAACATCACCGTTTGAAGCACGCCCGCGCCTGGACCCCCGACCCCGCCACCAACAACGGACCACCCGGCTGGACCTCACCCACAGGCCGCCACTACAACCCCGAACACCAAGACCCCCAACCAACCCACTGGCCGCCAGGCACCCTCCCGGGGCAACGAAGCCTCCTAGAGGAAGCGCTCCTGGAGCGCCTCGCCGTCTAAGACTGGCCACGTAGGTTGAGACTGACCGTCAGGCTGCGGCGGAGCAGCGGTTACGCATGCCTGGTTTACTGCCGACGCCCATGTGGCTATGCAGCCTCGGGCGCTCCCCCAAGGCGGCGACGAAGTGGAATCCGCAAGGCACGCTCCCTGGCGGCCAGGGCCCGGAGCCGGGGCACCACCCCCATGGCCAGGGGCGGTCCGTGCCCGGGTGCCAGCAACCGTGGGCCCAGCTCCGCCAGGCGCCTGGCTGATTCCATGGCCAGCTTCCAGTTCCACGTGGTGTACCAGGGAGGCCCGGACAGATCCTGTCTTCCCGGCAGGAGCCCGCGAATCGAGTTCAAGTTGACCGTCACAACAGCATCACCAGTGATCAGGACACCGTCGCGGGATCGCCAGTAGGCCACGTGTCCGGCGGTGTGGCCGGGCGTTGGGACGGCGACCCACTCGGGTAGACCTGGCATTTTTCCGTCCCGGGGCAGGCTCTGCACCACGTCGGTGATGTCGCCTGCGGCTTCAACCCGCCGGCGTGCACGGGCCGGCAGGGACCACAGGAACGGGGCGATGAGCCACCGGTCCAACGGCATGGAGAACTCAGGGATGTACCGCCCGGCAGCCATGGGCAATTCAGCCTGGTGGACGAACACCGGGATGTCCCACCGCCGTGCCAGGGCCCCGGCAGCGCCCGAGTGGTCGGGATGGATGTGCGTCAGGAAGATGGCTGCGGGCGCAGTCCCGGATCCGAGCATGTCTTCCACAGCCTTGCGGACCGGCTCCGCACTGGCCGCCCATCCGCAGTCAACCATCACCCACGCGGAACCTGACCTCACAAGGTAGAGATTTGAGGCCATGGGCCCTGAACCGGTGGTCATGAGGACCACTCCGGAGGCAATCTCCCGTGGTTCTGAAATCCGCACCATCATGAATCACACCACTGGGTGGCGAAGCAAAGTGCGCAGCTTTTCCGGTGCGCTGCGTCGCGGATCGCCGAGGTAGATCTCATGGTGCCGCCCCCGGACCTTCAATCCGGCGGCCGTGATGGCCGCGTCCAGAAGGGCGATGGTCTGGCCTTCATCCGCGTAGGGACCGATATGGAGCGCCTGCGCGCAGCGGCCCTCTTCCCAACGCTCGAAGCGGACCAACTCCAAACCGGGAAGCCCTTTGGGACGGGATTCTTCCACGGCCCGCTCAAGAAGGGCTTCATCGATCGGTTCAGGCTGCACCATCATGGCCTGCCAGCGCCATGACTCCCGGGCAAAGCCCCCGAGTCCCGTGAAGCCTGCGCTCACGGCTTCCGGCGGCTCCGTGTGGTCCGGGTCCTCGAACCACCACAAGGCTTCGAGGGGCATCACTTTTGTCACCTCACCGGACTGCTTCTTAAGACCAAAGTGTGCCGCGTAGCTGACGGTAAACAACGCCTGCACCGCCCCGGCGAATGCTGGCCCATCAGGGTCCCCTTGACCCTGGACGACAGCGAAGAGCAGCGGAGGAACGTCCACGAAGTCGACAGTTCCTTTGCGGGTTTTGTAGAGAGACGCAATGTCCTGCCGGAGGTCACTCACCGTACACGCAGCCAACCCATGGAGCCAGTTTTCCCCGGCGTGACAGCAGCCAGTAGGGCCGAATGTCCTTACTACCCGTCCGCCCGCACTACCCGTCGGCCCCGGGCAGGCACACTTCCACGGTGTCCCCGGTGACGCGCGTTTCGAAGACCGGCTGCCTGGACGTGGCGGGACCGGCCTTCACTTCACCCGTGCGCAGTGCGAACGTGCTCCGGTGCCAGGGGCAGACCACGCATGCGTCCCCGCCGACGTCCTTGATCTTGCCTTCGTGAAGCGGTCCGGAAAGGTGGCTGCAGACATCGGACAGCACATTGATGGTGGTGCCCTCGCGGTGGACCAGCAGCGGAATACCGGCCACGACGCGCTTATGGAGGCCGCCCTCCGGCAGTTCGGCCAGCGGGGACAGCGGATGCCAGCCGGAGGGAAAGCGGTGCGGAATCTCCTCGCTGTGGTTGACCCCTGCGGCTTGGCGGTAGGTCAGGTGCCCGCCAAGGAACCCGCCGGCGCCCACGGTGGCGAGCCCCAGGTACGCAAGCACCTTGCCGCCGCCCTGGCCGCCCCTGGCCCGCTGGACGAGTGATGCAATGTAGAGGCCGGTTGCCGTGACGTTGGCCGCCGCGTGCACCAGGCCCACCCGCTGCTGCTGCGGGTGCAGCTGCGACCAGTCCATGAGCCCGGCCAGCGCGGACGGAAGCACGCTTGCGGTGCCCACACCGATCAACAACCTGGCAGCTTTTTCGCCACCGGGAACGGCATCAAGCACGCCCGCCGAGACCCAGGCGCCAATCGGCACCTGGACAGCGAGGGGGTGGACCGGGTGGCCGATGGGGACGCCGTGCAGGATGTCCCGGGCCCACTGGGGCTTGATGACTTTCTTGACGGCTTTCCGGACAGTCCTGGCCAACGGGTCAAGCCATTCGGCATCTTCGAAACGGGTGACAAGCTCAAGTGCGGGCAACGGTTTCATGTGTCCTCCCTTACCCCAATCGCCGCAATCCACTCATCACAGAACACCCTGTCCAGGAGACCCGTTTATTGGGCAGGCTGCCTCCGGCGCCGTCAGCGCAGGGGTGACCCCACAACGGCAAACCGGTGGCCTCCCATCTCCCCTGAGAGCAGCGGCATCGCCTCGGCGATTGCGGCGCGCGTGCTGGCCAGTTCCAGCGACGCCCGGTGCGCTTCCGCGGATTCCCAGAGTTCGGAAACAAAGACAGTGTCCGGCAGGTCATCGTTGATGCCCACCTCATAGAGAAGGCAGCCGGCTTCCTTCATCCCGGGCTTGGGCCGGAGCAGGATGGCCACGAGGGCGTCGCGCTGGCCTGGCTTGGTTCCAAGAAGTCCCACATTGGCAAACGTCATGGGGACATTGTGCAGCATGGGGCTGAAGGAGGTGGTGAACCTACGGGACCGCCGCCGGCGCGGCGGGCTCCGCAGGGACGGCGCCTGACACGGCGCTTTGCTGGGCAGGCCCGACGGCGGAGCGCGGCGCTTCCTCTTCCGGCACCTTGGTGGGGGCTGGCTGCCCGGCCGCTTCCGCCGTCGTACCTTCACCGGCAAATGCACGCAGCATGGCGGCGCGGTCGAACTGCCCTTCCCACTTGGCCACGACAAAGGTGGCCACGCAGTTTCCCAGCAGGTTCACCACGACGCGCATGGAGTCCATCAGCCGGTCGGCGCCCAGCAGCAGCGCGACGCCGGCCACCGGGAAGATACCCAGCGCCCCGGCGGTGGCGGAAAGGGCCAGAAAGGCGGAACCGGGAACGCCCGCCATGCCCTTGGATGTCAGCATCAGGACTCCCAGGGCCGCCAACTGCTGGCCCAGGTCCAGGTTGTAGCCAAATGCCTGCGCCAGGAAGAGCAGCGAGATGGAGAGGTACAGGGCGGCCCCGTCAAGGTTGAAGGAGTAGCCGGTGGGAACCACCAGCCCGGTGGTGGCACGCGAGCAGCCGGCGTTGGTCAGCTTGGTCATGATCCGGGGCAGTACGGACTCCGTGGACGCCGTCCCCAGCGCCAGGAGGAACTCCTCGCGCGTATATTTCATGAACTGCCACAGCGGCACCCGCGGGTAGGCCCACGCCACCACGAACAGCAGCCCGATGAATGCCACCGCGGCGCCGTAACAGGCCGCAATCAGCACAGCGTACGTCCCCAGGGAATCGAGGCCGTACTGGCCGATGATGAAGGCCATGGCACCGAAGGCACCCACCGGCGCTGCCCGCATCACCCAGGCCATGATCTTGAAGAACAGTTCCAGCACCGTTTCCATCAGGGTGATCACCGGCAGGCAGCGTTCACGTCCGACGACGACGATCGCCGCCCCGAAGAACACGGAGAAGCACAGGACCTGCAGGAGGTTGTTGCCGGCGAAGGCGCCAATGACGCTGGTGGGGATGATGCCCAGCAGGAAGGCTCCGGCATCCTTGGGCGGGGCGGTGGCGGTTTTGGCATTGAGGGCATCCTGGGACAGGGTTGCGGGGTCGATGTTGAGCCCGGCTCCCGGCTGCACCAGGTTCCCCACCACCAGCCCGAAGACCAGCGCGAACAGGGTGGCACCCGTGAAGTAGGCCAGGGCCTTGATACCCACCCGGCCCACGGCCTTCACGTCGCTGACCGCGGCGATGCCGGTGACGATGACCAGGAAGATCAGCGGCGCGATGATCATCTTGATCAGCTGGATGAAGCCGTCGCCCAGCGGACGGAGCCCTGCGCCGAGGTCCGGCCAGAAGTGGCCCACCAGGATGCCCGCCACCACCGCCGCGAGGATCTGGACGAAGAGGGACCTGTACAGCGGTTTCGTGCGTGGCGCGGATGCCGGAACTTGCGGCTGCGGTGCGGGCGCGGTGGTCTTCATGCGGGGTGCCTGTTCGTTAGGGAGGACGTCATCCAGGAGGACGCCTGCTTCGGACGGCGGCGCCATCGGACGCCGCAGGATCACCCCAACGGTAGGAAACGGATGTTTCCGGAAAGATAAATCCGTAATGCGGAACTATTAAAGATGAAGCGTGCTATCCAGGGGACGTGTGCGCTGGTGCGGCGCAATGCCCGCTCACTCCCCCGCACCCAGGCTTCCGGCATGAACGACGGCGCCACTCGCCGTCGTGTCTTCCTTCAGCATCCAGCCCACCCGCTTGACGGTGCGCAGCATCACCGCACTTTCCACGATCTCGATGCCCGGCACCTTCTGCTGCAGCGCCAGTTCGGCGGACATGACATCCGCCAGCGTGTGGAGCCACATGATGATGACAAAGTTGGTGGGCCCGGTGGTGGAGGCACTCAACCGGACATTGCTGATGGTGCGGATCCCGGCGGCAGCCGCCTCATGCTGGCCTGCCGGTACGTTGACAAACCACTGGCAGGTCACCGGAAACGACGAATACCGCTGGGCGATTTCGCAGCGGAACGACAGGATGCCGCTTGCCAGCACGCGGTTCAACTGACGCTGCACGGTTGCCGGGTGCCGTCCGAGGGAGCGGGCCATCCCAGCCGCCGTCGCGCGGCCGTCCCTGGCGAGGAACGGCAGCAGGTCGAGGTGGCTCTGCGGAAGGTGGCCGGGCCGAGCGGAATCCGGAACAGCCGGGGAGCCAAGCGTCCGCAGCGTGGCCAACTGTGAACGGCTCAGGACATTCAACCGCCAGTCGTCGCCACTGCTGTGCAGCCGGGTGCACAGGGCCACCTGGTATTTTGTGAGCCCCTCAACCGCTTTGAGGCGCGTAATGATCTTGTCGCTGAACTCCTCAAGTGAACGTGTGATGACGGTCAGCATCAGGTCGCGGTTGCTGGCCGCCTCCTCCACCGTCACGATCTCGGGAACAGCAGCCAGTTCCGCCGTGACACTGTCCCGGCGGTTCATTTCGCAGTCCACCGCCACGTAGGCCAGGAGCATCTGCTTCGGGTCACCCGCCAGGTGCGCCGTCACCCACGCCGCCCCGCTTTCCGTAAGGCGCTCCCAGCGGGCCGCCAGCGTGGTGGCATGCTCGTCCAGTACCTTGGCAGCGTCCGTCCACCCCAGGCGCGGCGCGGCCTGCAGGACCTGGATCAGGGCAAGGTCATCCTCACTGAGCTCCATCGGACCACCTTTCTTTGATGCGCGAATCCTGCCCGCAGACGACATTCCACGAATAATTCCAGCGCTTTCGTCTGATGTGAACCACGCCACTTCAGAATAGTCCACAAGCCCTGATGCCTATTTCCAAGGAGTGACACGTGCCCATAACCGACGACGCCAAGGACCTGCAGGAAGACCTCATCCGGCTCCGCCACGACCTGCACCGGCAGCCGGAAATTGGCCTGCACCTCCCCCGCACCCAGGAGCGGGTCCTTCAGGCGCTGGACGGACTTCCCTACGAGATCACGCTGGGCAAGGACACGACGTCGGTCACCGCGGTCCTGCGCGGCGGGCACCCGGGCGGGGAGCAGGGGAACGGCGGCAGCAGTGCCGGGGACAGCCATGCCGGGGACAGCGCGGTCCGCCCCGCCGTCCTGCTTCGCGCCGACATGGACGGGTTGCCTGTCCAGGAGAAGACCGGCGTGGACTTCACCTCCCAGGCTGACGGTGCCATGCACGCGTGTGGCCACGACCTGCACACCTCCATGCTCGCCGGTGCCGCCACCCTTTTGGCCGAGAAGAGGCACCAACTCCGTGGCGACGTCGTCCTCATGTTCCAGCCGGGTGAGGAAGGGTTCGACGGCGCCAGCTACATGCTCCGGGAAGGTGTCCTGGACGCCGCGGGCACGCGCGTCCAGGCGGCCTACGGCATGCACGTGTTCTCCTCACTGGAACCGCATGGCACTTTCTGCACCAAGCCCGGCGTCATGCTCAGCGCCTCCGACGGGCTGGAAGTCACGGTGCTGGGCGCCGGCGGCCACGGCTCGGCCCCGCACTCGGCGAAGGATCCGGTGACCGTGGCGGCAGAGATGGTGACTGCCCTGCAGGTCATGGTCACCCGGCAGTTCAACATGTTCGATCCCGTGGTCCTGTCCGTGGGCGTGCTCCATGCCGGCACCAAACGGAACGTTATCCCCGAATCGGCCCGCATCGAGGCCACCATCCGAACGTTCTCCGAAGCATCGCGCCTGAAGATGATGGACGCCGTGCCGCGCCTGCTCAAGGGAATCGCCGCCGCGCACGGGGTGGAGGTCGCCGTCGACTACCTGCAGGAGTATCCCCTCACCATCACCAGCGAGGACGAAACCCACACCGCCGAAAAGGTGATCACCGAACTCTTCGGCGAGCGCCGCCTCTCGCGCTGGGCCACCCCCCTCAGCGGCTCGGAGGACTTCTCCCGGGTCCTCGAAGAGGTACCGGGCACCTTTGTGGGGCTCAGCGCCGTGGCCCCGGGCGGCGATCCGGCAACCTCGCCGTTCAACCATTCACCCTACGCAACGTTCCACGACGGCGTGCTGGCTGACGGGGCCGCCCTCTATGCGGAACTCGCCATCTCCCGGCTGGCCGCCCTTTCGCAGGCCTCCTAGCCCGGCAGCACCGCCACCATGCCCCAACCCACCAGGAAGAAGACCATGTCCGTTGCAGCAACCAAGCCACAGACTGGACGCATGTCCACCGCCAAGACCGTCGTCGGCACCGGCATCGGCAACGCCGTTGAGTGGTACGACTGGGCCATCTACGCCACGTTTACCCCGTTCATTGCCAGCCAGCTGTTCAGCAAAGCGGACCCGGCATCGGCCGTCCTGTCCACGCTGGCGATCTTCGCCGTGGGCTTCGTGGCCCGGCCCTTCGGCGGCTTCCTCTTCGGCTGGATCGGCGACCGGGTGGGCCGCAAGACGTCGATGACGCTCGCCGTCGGCCTCGCGTCGCTGGGCAGCCTGATGATCGGCGTCGCCCCCACCTTTGCCAGCGTCGGGGCGTTCGCTTCCCTGATGCTGCTGGTGGCCCGGCTGGTGCAGGGCCTGGCGCACGGCGGTGAGCTGCCGTCGTCGCAAACGTATCTGTCCGAGATGGCTCCCAAGGAGCACCGCGGCTTCTGGGCCACCCTGATCTACACGTCGGGGACGGTGGGCATCCTCTTCGGCACGCTGCTGGGAGCCGTGCTGAACATGGCCCTGAGCACCGAGGCGATGAACGCGTGGGGCTGGCGAGTGCCGTTCCTCATCGGTGCCGCCATGGGCCTGTACGCGCTGATCATGCGGTCGCGGCTGCACGAAACCGAGGCCTTCCAGGGCGAAGCCGTCACCGAAAAGCGCGCGCGGATCTGGCCGCAGATTGTCCGCTACCGCAAGCAGGCGCTGCAGGTCATCGGTCTGACCGTGGGCCTCACGGTGATTTACTACATCTGGGGCGTCGTGGCACCGAGCTACGCCACCACCGCCCTGAAGATCGACCGCGGCGAGGCATTGTGGGCCGGCGTCATCGCGAATATCGTCTTCATCGCCGCGCTGCCGGTATGGGGCAAGCTGTCCGACCGCATCGGCCGCAAGAAAGTCCTCTGGGCCGGCGCCATCGGCTCGGCAGTGCTGCACTTCCCCATGACCTGGCTCCTGAAGGATTCGGCCTGGCAGCTGGCGGTGTCCATGTCCGTGATGCTGGTGTTCATCGCCGCGAGCGCAGCCATCGTCCCCGCCGTGTACGCCGAGCTGTTCCCAACGTCCATCCGCACCGTAGGCGTGGGCGTCCCCTACTCCATCTGCGTGGCCCTGTTCGGTGGCACCGCCCCTTACCTGCAGCAGTGGCTGGGTTCCTCGCTTGGCGCGCCGCAGGTGTTCAATGCGTACGCAGTGCTGCTGCTGGTGGTCAGCGCGGCGTTTGTGTTCACCATCCCTGAGACCAAGGGCAAGGACCTGACGCACTGACCGTCCCGCTGCCAAGAGGTCCCCGGCGAGCATTCCGGCGCCGGGGACCTCTTGTCGTTGTCAGCCGGCCGTTGGGGTGGCCCTGACGGCATTCGCGGCCCTGTCAGCGCTGATTTGGGCGTCAGTTCCGGAATCAAGGATGGTGTTCCGCGTTGACGCGGAATCGACCACGACGGCCGTCACGGCGAGGCCGTCGGCAGCGCCAGTGGCCAGCAGGGCGCCCACCTGGGCCTCGAAGCAGGAGTTACTCGACGAGGCATTAACGTCAAGGGCCACCACATGGTTGTTGGAAACGAAGTTGCCCGCCCCCTCCATCAGCCGGATGATGACCGGCGTGGCCCCGGCCGGCCGGACGCTGTGCGCGTCGATGACCTCGGAAAAGTGGTTCCCGATCACCGAGTTGCTGTTGCCGCTGACGCAGAGAAGCCCTGTGAGGTCGTCCAGTCCGTTCCCGACTCCCTGGAACGGGGTCCATGGCTCATGGTCGCGCAGGAAGTGGTTCGTGGCCACGAGGTTTTCCGAACTGTTCGCTTCGAGCACCACCATGCCGGGGTAGAACGAATGCAGGCGGTTGTTGGTGACGCTTGAGCGCGTGACGCCGTTGAAACGGATGCTGCTGGCACCCCGGGGGAAGACGTTGTTTGCGGTGACCAGGAGGCCGCCATGCTTCTCCGCGTAGATCGAGTGGCCCTTGAAGCCTGCCCCGATCAGGTTGTCAGTGATCTTTGACGCCTGCCCCCACCCGCGCAGTTCAATGCAGCTTCCGCATTCGGCGATGAAATTGTCGTGGATGGAAAGCGCATCAGCGTTGTAGATGGTCAGGGCGTTCTCGAGGTACACGAATCCCATGCCGTTGACGCGGAACGAGTCATTCGCGTTCGCCACATGGATGCCAGTCTTGCCGTTGACGTACGTGTTCTCCGGATGCATCCCCGAGCCGTCCGGGCTGAAGTGCAACCCGTCAATGCAGAAATTGGAGAACTCCACCGAGCTGATCCGCGGGCTCCCGGTTCGCTCCACGTAGAAGGCGGCGCCTTGGGATTCCCCGCTGCCGCCGCTGAGGGGAATGTCCACCAGGATGCGGCTGCCGCCGGGCCACAGCTCGTGCAGGTTGGGCCATTCGTCTTCGGGAACGTTGAACCGGATGCTGGAGGACGTAAACCCGTGTCCCGATCCCTGGATCTTGAGGAAGCTGATGTCGATCAGCACCTGGGTACGCAGCCGGTAGTCCCCCGGCGGTATGTAGATCACCGCGCCGGGTTTTCCGCCGCTGTTCGCATCGGTGGCGGCCTGCCGGTGCTTGATGTCATCGATGATGCTGTTGATGACTTCACCGACGTCCTCGAACGGGTCGCCGGCAGGCCACGTCGTCACGTCGTAGTAGTTGTTGCTGGACATGGCTTCTTCCCTTTGTGTCGTGGTGTTCATGGGGCCACCGGCTGATGCTCGGGAAGGTCCTCCCGCAGTTCCTCCAGTGTTGGAGGGTGGGCCCCTGGGCGGCGCACCGTGATGGCCGCTGCCTTTGATGCCATGCGGCCCAGGGACTCCAGCACCGACGGTGCCAGCCCGTCTGCTCCGCGCATAAGCAGTCCGTAGATGAGGGCAGCCATGTACGAGTCGCCGGCCCCGATGGTGTCCACCACGGCCGACCTGACGGACGGTACTTCCACCCGTGCGCCACCTGTTGTGAGCAGGGATCCTTCCGCGCCCATGGTGACGGCGACGAGACCGGCCCCAAGCCCAACGATTCGCTGTGCGATGTCATCCACGGCCAGCCGCGGATAGAGCCAGCGGGCGTCCTCATCGCTGAGTTTCACCACCTCCGTGAACGGAACAAGTTCCTCGAAGACGGTCTTTGCCTCAAAATGGCTGCCGAGCAGGGCAGGGCGGATGTTGGGATCGTAGGTGACCACGCAGCGCTCGTGGGACTGCTCAAGGAGCTCCCTGACTCCTTGCGCTCCCGGTGCCAGGAAGGAGGCGATCGAACCGGTGTGCAGGATTTTGGGAAGGACCGCCGGGGCGGTCCGTGGGAGGTCCCACCGTATGTTGAAGTCGTACTGGGCGGAACCGTCGGACGCCAGAACCGCGGTGGCCGTAGAGGTTGCGCCGCGGACCCGGGAACCCGGCAGGAGTTGGACTCCCGCGCTTTGGAGGTGCTGTTCGATGGCGGAGCCGTGGTGGTCGTCGCCGATCGAGGTGAACAATGCCGTGCTTGCCCCCAGCCGCCCGAGCCCATAGGCCACGTTGGCCGGCGACCCGCCGGGGTGCTCCACGGTGCCCCGCGGCGTGACCACGATGTCCATGAGGGCTTCACCGACAACAACCACGTCGATGCCCTGCCTTGGGTCGGCAGCCTGCTGGACTGTTGGCATCTTTTTGGACCTTTCGTTGGGCGAGGGCGAACCGTTAAGCAAGTTCACTGACGGCGAGCTTGAGTATTGTTGCCGGGCCTCCGTCGACCGTCAGCCGGTTCTCCGTGTTGCCGGGGCCTGGGAAGATGAGATCGGTCAGGACCGTCCTGCCGCCCTGGGCGAAGACTTCGACCGAGCAGTGGTCCACGACAATCAGCAGCTTCAGGACACCGTTTTCAAGGTGGACCGGCGCGGACTCAACCGAAGCGAATTTCCCGTGAAAGCCAGTGTTTCCCGACTGCCTGCGGTCAAGGATGAGTTGGGCAGTTGCTGGGTCGTAACTGAGGATGGCGCCGGCGGTGCCGTCGCTGTTTCCGAAGAATTGGAACCCGATCCGGTCCGCCGTGCCGGGCAGTATGTCAGCCTCGATGACCTGGGCACTGCCGGGTACGGGGTCCGGCAGGCGGAGGGCTTCGTTCCGCAGCTCAACCGTTTCCACGGTCAGGTGCTCCCCTGCGGCGGGCAGTGCTCCCCCTGTGCCGGGTTCCGGCAGGACCGGCTGTTGGACCAGGCGGGCGCAGCCATCGACTGCGGTGAGACGCAGTTCGCGGGCCAGGGTCATGGAAGAGCGCCATGGGGCTGTGGGCAGTTCGTTGGCGTAGTCCCAGTTGTTCATCCAGCCGATGATGATGCGCCGGTTATCCGGGGCGTTGCTGAACGAAACGGAGGCGTAGCAGTCGCGTCCCCAGTCAAGCCACAGGCACTGCCGCAGCGCGGCCGAAGCCTCCGAGGGGTCCGGGACGGTACGCAGCCCGGCCGGAGCCACGAGGGAACCTGCGTCCGGAACGAACCGGGCGCCGTCGAACTGGCCCACGAAGTACTGGCCGCCGGATCCCCCAGCCACTGCGCCGGGGTTGACGTTGACGATCAGGACCCATTTGGTGTTGGCCGGGTCCCCGTCCACTGCGAGGGGAAAAAGATCGGGGCACTCCCAGTCACCGGCGTCGGCGTTGGCCGGGCCGAAATCACTCAGGAAATCCCACGACTTGAGGTCATCCGAACGGTAGAAGACCACCTGCTGGTGATGCGCTTCGACCGCGACCATGACCCAGTACGCGCCCAGCTCCCCTTGGTAGCGGAACACCTTGGGATCCCTGAAGTTCGCCGAATTCCTGGTGAGGACAGGGTTTCCGTCGTATTTCTGCCACGTCATGCCGCCGTCGGTGCTGTACGCGAGGGACTGGGCCTGCGTGCCGTTCAGTTCTGACGCGGCTTTGAAGGCACTGGTGTAGATGGCCACCAGGGCGGGTTGCTCCGCAGAGCCAAAGCCGGCCGTGTTGCCGCGGTCCACCACGACGCTGCCGGAGAAGATGTCCTCTGTCTCGTCGCACGCAATCGCCACCGGGTGTTCCGTCCAGTGCAGCAGGTCACGGGAGGTGGCGTGGCCCCAGGACATGTTGCCCCAGACGCTGCCATAGGGGTTGTTTTGGTAGAAGAGGTGGTACAGGCCGTCGTGGAACACCAGGCCGTTGGGATCGTTCAGCCAGGTATCCCTTGCCGTGAAGTGGATGGCAGGCCGGAACCTGGAGATTTCTGCCGGAGCTGTTTCCGGGCGGGCGGCATCAAGGCAACTGGACATGTCTGGTGTTCCCCTTGGGAAGTGGAAGGAGCTGGCTGCCTACTGGCGGGGCGCCGCGATGGAGTCGCGGCGCACCAGGGGGCAACTCAGGATGGTCGGGTGAAGGGCCATGAGGGAAAGGTCCGTCTTCCCCTCGACGGCGTCGATCAGGTGCTCGGTGGCCCAGGCACCCATCTCGTAGTGCGGCAGGGCCACGGTGGTGAGGCCCGGATAAAGGTTGGCGGCGATCAGTTCCTGGTCATCGAAGCCGACAATCGAAAGGTCGGCCGGGATGGACAGGCCCAGTTCGGCAGCGGCGCGATAGGCGCCCATGGCCATCCGGTCGTTGTAGCAGAACAGGCCCGTCGGCCGGTGGGCGCCTGCCAGGATGCGCCGGGCCGCTTCATAGCCGCCATGCACCTCGGAAACCTCGGACTCGACAGGTGCCGCGTCGCCGTCGAGCCCTGCTTCCGTCAGCGTGGCCCGGAAGGCCCGGAGCCGCTGACGGGTCGCGGGGACGTCGTCAGTGTTGTTGATGAATCCCACCCGGGTGTGGCCCGCTTCGAGGAGCGCGGTCACGGCCGCGCGGGCACCACCTTCCTCATCCGGGATCACTGCGGTGATGTTTCCGCCGGTGGCCACGGAGTCCACCAGCACGGAGGGCACGCTGCCGAGGTTGGGCGGCAGTTCCACGTTGCGGTGGTACATGGTGGCGTAGAGGATTCCGTCCACCCGGCGGTCCAGGAGGGCCTCGACGTCGGCCTCCCGGGACTCCAGGCTGGCCGAGCCGGAGGTGTTGATGATCATCAGGTTGTACCCGCGTGCTTTGGCGGCCTCGTCGGCGCCGAGGATGATCCGCCCGGCGTGCGGCGTGGTGGCGATATCCTCGCTGACCAGGCCCAGCATGCCGGTCCTCTGCGTGCGCAGCGCCTGGGCCAGGCGGTTTGGCCCGTACCCCAACTGCTCGGCGGCGGACCGCACCTTGTTCCGGGTTTCCGGACTCACCCTGGCGTATGAGACGTCATTGAGGACATGGGAGACGGTGGTGACGGACACGCCGGCGGCCACGGCCACGTCCTTGATGCCGATGTTCTTGTTGCTCATCTGTCTCCCACGTCCTTATGGTCAGTGATGCCCCTGGGGCTACCAGTAGGCTACTCGTTGCTGGTGATCTAGCCCTTGACGGCGCCGAGGGTCATGCCCGCCACGATCCTGCGCTGCAGGAGCAGCGTGAGGAGGATGACGGGGATGGAATACACGGCGGCGAGGGCCGTCATGGATCCCCAGTCCAGGCCAAACTGCGTCTGGAAGTTCGCGATCACCACGGGCGTTGTCTGGGAGCGGATGGCCGTCATCAGTAGCGCGAACAGGAACTCGTTCCAGGAGGCCAGGAAGGCGAAGATGGCTGTGACCGCGATGCCGCCGGACACCACCGGGATCACCACGCGCCACAGGGCTCCCAGCCGGCTGCACCCGTCCACGGTGGCCGCTTCCTCCAGGTCCTTCGGCACCGCTTCGAAGAAGCTGGACATGAGCCAGATCGAGAGCGGCAAGGAAATGGTGGTGTGGGCGATGGACAGTGCAATGGGAGTGTCGGCCAACCCCATTGAGGCCATCATGGACGCCAGCGGGATTCCGATGGCCACCGGCGGCACCATCCGGGTCACCAGCGCGGCCATGATGAAGATCCGGCCGCTGAGGGTCTTGTACCGGGTGATGCCGTATGCCGCCGGCACCGCCAGCACCAGCGAAAGCACGGTACTGATGATGGCAGTCTGGATGCTGTTGATGAACGACGCCGGCACGCCGCTGCGGCCCAGCGCATTGGCGTAGTTCTCCAGCGTCCACTCCCGGGGAAGGATGGTGGGCGGCACCGCGATGGTGTCGATCGGCGTCTTAAAGGACGTGAACAGCAGGTACAGGAACGGGAACCCGTACAGCACCATCGCTGCCGCCAGGAGGACCCACAGCAGCGTGCGGGTGCCGCGCCGGCCTGCTTCCAGGCCTTCCCGGTTCACACCGCGGCGCTTGCGTTCCTTGCCTGTGGCGACCGGCGCCGAAGGTGCCCCGGGCGCCATGGCCGTGGCCCCGCCGTCGTGCCTGACTCTTTCTGCGGTTCTCATCAGTTGTCCTTCCCTGGCCGCCAAATGGTGGATACCGCCACGAAGGCGACGGCAAGCATCGCCAGCAGGTAGAGGGTGCCCATGGCGCTTGCCAGCCCGGGGTCTCCGAACCGGATCATGGTCCGGTAGATCAGCAGGCTCATGGTTTCCGACGCGGACTGCGGTCCGCCATTGGTTTGGATGAGGATGGTGTCAAAGGCGCGGGCTGCGTCGATGCCGCGGACCACCAGGGCGACGGCGATGACCGGCCGCAGCAGGGGCAGGATGATCCGGAACAGCAGTGCCGGTGCGCGTGCACCGTCCAGCCGTGCTGCCTCGATCAGGTCGCCGGGGATGTTCTGCAGGCCTGCGAAGAGCACCAGGCACATGAACGATGTGGTCAGCCAGATGTCAGGGACGGCCACCGAGTAGAGCACGATGCCCGGGTCAGACAGCCAGCCGATCTGGTTGGGGTCGGACAGGATCCCCGCCTGGTGCAGGAGGGTTCCGATCAGGCCGAAGTTGTCGATCATCAGGAATTTCCACAGCAGGCCGGCCACGATGGGGGCGATCATCAGCGGATACATGAAGACGGTCCGCCAGATCTGGGAGCTCTTGCCCAGCATGGTGAACAGCAGCGCCATGCCCAGGCCCAGCGCGAATTCCAGCGTGACCACCACCAGGGTGTAGGCAAGTGTCCGCCACCCTGCGCCGGTGAAGGCCTCCGAGGCGAAGGCCCTGACGTAGTTGTCCAGGCCTACGAACTCGCGGGAGCCGCCGGCAATCGGGGAAATCTTGAAGAAGCTGTCCGCCACCAGGCGGAACAGCGGAAAGGCCACAAAAACTGCCAGGAACAGCGCCGCTGGTGTCATCAGGAACAATGCGAAGCGGCGATCGGAGATACGCACGGTTTTCTCTTCCGCTGGTTGGGGCCGCGGCCGGCGCCGGTGAGTCAGGCGCCGGCCGCGGGGGTCTTACTTAAGGAGGTCCTCGATCTGCTTTTTGGCATCGGCGAGGAGAGTTGCGGAGTCACCGCCGGCGACAGCCTTCTGGAGCATGGGCACCAGCACGGTGTCCACGATCTGCTGCCACTTTTCGGTAGCGGGGCGCGTGGCCGTGGCCTTGCCGTTGAGGGTCTGGATCAGGGGCTTGAAGCTCTCATAGCCTGGCTTGTCCTGGTATTTCTCGAAGGCGGAGATGCGTGCGGCCAGGCCAAGATTCGACTCGATGCCCTTGTCGTTGTAGTCGTAGGCGCACTTGACGAACTTCCTGGCGGCGTCCGCGTTCTTGGTTGCTTTCGGTACGGACAGGTACCAGGGGCCTGGCACGCCGCCGACGCCGGCTGAACCGGCGATCATGGGTGCAGCACCAACCTTGCCGGCCACTGCCGAGTCCTTGGGGATCTGGCGGTAAGCGTGGGCCCAGAAACGGGTCATGGCCGTCTTGCCCTGGTTGAACAGGTTCTGCGCGGCAGCCCAGTCAACCTGTGCGGCACCCGAGGGCGCGTCCTTGACGAGGCTGGTGTAGAAGTCCAGGGCTTCCTTGTGGGCGGCGTTGTCGATGACCACCTTGTTGTTCGCATCCAGGACCATGGGCGAGCCGGCCTGCAGGACGTGGGCAAGCCATTCGGTTTCCACACCGCCCTTGACGTCGGTTCCGTACATGCCGTCCTTGGTGAAGAACGCGGAAATGTCCTGGTACTGCTTCCATGTTGTAGGGGCGGCGAGCCCGTAGCCGTACTTGGCCTGGAAGTCAGCCTTGTTCTTGGCGTCCTCGAACAGATCCTTGCGGTACAGGATGATTTCCGCGTTGGTCCAGGCGGGCATCCCGATGAAATGGCCGTCCACGTTGGCTTCCTTGACCAACGCCGGGAAGATGTCCTTCTTTGCCTCATCGGTAAAGAGTTCGTCAATGGGCTGGACGGCGTCCTTGAAGCTGGGCAGCCAGACGGAGTCCAGGGCGGCGACGTCGAAGGAGACGGTGCCGGAGGAAAATTCGCTGGAGAGACGGTTGAACATGCCGTCGTAGGGCAGTTCGACGAAGTTGACGTCGACGCCGGTTTCCTTCTTGCATTGTTCCGCGACGCCCGTCAGCTCGGCGTGGCCGCCGGCTTCCACCAGGACGTTTACGGTGCTGGTGCCGGCGCTCCCGGACGATGATGCCGGGCCCCCTGCGCCGCACCCGGAGGCAGCCAGGGCAACGACGGTGCAGATACCGCCGATGGTGGCGAGCCTGTTGATGTTTTTACGAGTGGACATCGCTGTCGACTCACTTTCTCTTGAACGGAAACGGAGAGACTATCGGGGTGAAAAATCGTTTTGCCAAAACGACTTGGCACTTACTTTAGGTTTCACCAGGGAAAGGTGTCAAGTGTCACAGCGGAAGAACCGTCCGGGGAAAGAAGTCCCAAGAAAGAAGTCCCGGGAAGCCGCCTGCAGGTTCAGGCAGTGACCGGCAGCACCAGGAGATAGCCGGCGGGGAGCCCGCTGCTCCAGCGGCGCGGCTCCCGCACCACGAACTGGGTGGCCAGCTCCTCGGGGGTCAGCAGGCTGTTGGGAACAGGCGACGGGCCCCACTGTCCACTGCCGTACGGGTACAGCGGATCCAGGACGCGGATGCCGGTCACGGCGAAGTCGGAGAATTGCCGGGGGTCGCCGAGGGATTCGAACCCGCTCATCACCCAGGCGTGCCTGCCGCTCCACATGACCAGTCCCACCGGCCGGCCCGTGTCGGTAATGGCCCGGGCCGCCGTCCTCACCGCTTCCGGATAGTCGGGAATGCTTACCACCCGGTACGGTCCCATTCCCGATTCGGTGAGCACCTGGGCCCAGCCAAAGGGGTTGGCACCGTTGAACGAATCAGAGGAACGGGCGCGCGCCATCTCCCACAGTTCATTCTGCTGCGCACGGTCAGCCCAGGTGCCCCCGCCCGTATCGTC
The DNA here is from genome assembly GCF_057747955.1 of Arthrobacter sp. SDR-2R. NCBI lineage: Bacteria > Bacillati > Actinomycetota > Actinomycetes > Micrococcales > Micrococcaceae > Arthrobacter > Arthrobacter sp. SDR-2R. The sequence goes on along the minus strand of NZ_CM173231.1, from coordinate 1,006,574 downwards.
AATAAGGTTGTGCGCCATCTGGATGCTCGCGGCAACGCACCAGTCAAAGGTGTACTGCGGAACGAAGTCACCCTCCCGGTAGAGGTTCAGGGCGAACGGCTGCGGCACCGGGGCAGGGACGGGTGCCGGTGCCGGCGAAGGCTCCGAGGTGGGGAGGGAAGCCTGGACCGGAGCCGCCGGATCACTGGAAACAGGCGGGGCAGTAAAGGCCGCACCACCTGCAGCGCCCCCCGGCAGGCCAGTCTCCGCGGAGGCCGAAGCCGGAGCGGGAGCCGTGGCGGCCTCCTGCAGGCCCGCCACGGGAACACAGGCCGCAAGGAATCCGGCCAGGGCAACGAGCCAGGCCAGGAGACGCAGGCGGGCACCGGTGGTCATCGCTCGAGTCCATTCCTGTTGAGCGGGCTTACCTCATACCAGTCTCCTGCCCCCGGCTCCCCTTGACTACCCCACCCCACCTTCCCTACACTTTTCATAAAGCAGAATCTAAATTCCACAAAGCGGAAACCGCAAGGGAGCCGGAAGCAAGGGAAGATAGATCAAAGCCCCTCCTCGGAAGGACCTACGATGACGTACACAGTGAACTGCTCCATCCTCCTCACGGAGCTTCCCCTGCTCGAGCGCCCTGCCGCGGCAAAGGCAGCCGGCTTTGACGCCGTCGAGTTCTGGTGGCCTTTCGAGACCTCCGTTCCGGCGGACAGCGAGATCACCAAGTTCGAGAACGCCATCACGGACGCCGGCGTCCAGCTCACCGGGCTGAACTTCAACGCCGGCAACATGCCCGGCGGCGACCGGGGCCTGGTCTCCTGGAAGGGACGCTGCTCGGAGTTCAAGGACAACGTGGACGTTGTTGCCGGCATCGGCGGGCGCCTGGGCTGCAAGGCCTTCAACGCCCTCTACGGCAACAGGCAGGACGAATTCACCCCTGAAGAACAGGACGAACTGGCTGTCAGGAACCTGGCGGCAGCGGCAGAAGGGGTTGCCCGCATCGGCGGCACCGTCCTCCTGGAACCGGTCAGCGGCGCACCCAGGTACCCGCTCCTCACCGCCGACGACGCACTCAGGGTCATTGCCCGCGTCAAGGCCGAGGCCGGCGCCGGCAACATCAAGCTCCTCGCCGACTTCTACCACCTGGCCGTCAACGGCGACGACGTCCCGGCCGTGATCGAAAACCACGCCAAGGACTTCGGCCACATCCAGATCGCCGACAACCCCGGCCGCGGCGCCCCCGGCACCGGCACCCTCCCGCTCGGCGAATGGATCGCCCGCAGCCGCGAACTCGGCTACGAGGGCTACATCGGCCTCGAGTACAAGGAACCGCAGGAGACGGCCTTCAGCTGGGCCATCCGCGAACGCATCGCCAAGTAGTCCCCACCCGCCCAACTAACTCGCAGTAGTTGTCGTTATGAGCGTTCAAAACGACAACAAATGCGAGTCAGTTGGGAAACCACGAACAGACTTTTCAGGAAAGAGAACCATCATGAGCAACGTTGCAGTCATCGGACTCGGAATCATGGGCCTGCCAATGGCCATCAACCTGGTCAAGGCCGGCCACACCGTCACCGGCTTCAACCGCAGCCAGGACAAGATCGACAAGCTGGTCTCCGAAGGCGGCAAGGGCGCCACCAGCATCGCGGGCGCCGTCAAGGATGCCGACGTCGTCATCACCATGGTGCCGGACTCCCCCGACGTCGAGGGCGTGGTCAGCGGCAAGGATGGTGTCTTCGCCAACGCCAAGCAGGGCGCCCTCTGGATCGACGCCTCCAGCATTCGCCCCGACGTCGCCGTCCGCCTCGCGGCGGAGGCCAGGGAAGCAGGCATCCGCCCCCTCGACGCCCCGGTTTCCGGCGGCGAACAGGGCGCCATCGACGCCGTCCTTTCCATCATGGTGGGCGGGGACAAGGCTGACTTTGACGACGCCCAGGACGTCCTGAATGCCGTCGGCAAAACCATCGTCCACGTAGGCCCCTCCGGATCCGGCCAGACCGTCAAGGCAGCCAACCAGCTGATCGTTGCGGTCAACATCGAAGTCCTCGGCGAGGCCATCGCCTTCCTCGAGGCCTACGGCGTGGACACCGACGCCGCCCTCAAGGTCCTCGGCGGCGGCCTGGCCGGTTCCAAGGTCCTGGAGCAGAAGGGCCAGAAGATGCTGGACCGCAACTTCGATCCCGGCTTCCGCCTGGCCCTGCACCACAAGGACCTGGGCATCGTCACCTCCGCCGCCCGCGAGGCCAACGTGGCCATCCCGCTCGGCGCCGTCGTCGCCCAGCTCGTCGCCGCCACCGTCAACCAGGGTGACGGCGCACTGGACCACTCCGGACTCTTCAAGCAGGTCCTCCAGCTCAGCGGCCGCAAGTAACCCTCACGCAGCCCAGCCGGCCGCCCCGAAAACGGGGCACATTGACACGGACACGCCGGCCGCCGTCGTAATTTACGACGCCGACACTCCCAAAGTGCCCCGCGACCGCCGGGCCTTCCTTCAGCACACCCAAAAACAGACTTCCCAAGCTTTCAAGGAGCACCCCATGAGCAAGATGCGTACCGTTGATGCAGCGGTGGCCATCCTGGAAAAGGAAGGCGCCATCGAGGCGTTCGGCCTGCCAGGCGCCGCGATCAACCCCTTCTATTCCGCAATGCGCGCCCACGGCGGCATCCGCCACACCCTGGCCCGCCACGTTGAAGGCGCCAGCCACATGGCCGACGGCTTCAGCCGCGCCAAGGACGGCAACATCGGCATCTGCATCGGCACCTCCGGCCCTGCCGGCACCGACATGATCACCGGCCTCTACGCCGCCTGGGCAGACTCCATCCCCATGCTCTGCATCACCGGCCAGGCCCCGGTTGCCAAGCTGCACAAGGAAGACTTCCAGGCCGTGGACATCGAATCCATCGCCAAGCCCGTCACCAAGATGGCCATGACCATCCTGGAGCCGGGCCAGGTTCCGGGCGCCTTCCAGAAGGCCTTCCAGCTGATGCGCTCCGGCCGCCCCGGCCCGGTTCTCCTGGACCTGCCCATCGACGTTCAAATGGCCGAGATCGAGTTCGACATCGATACCTACGAGCCCCTGCCCGTTGAAAAGCCCAAAGCCTCGCGCAAGCAGCTGGAAAAGGCCCTGGACATGCTCCTCGCCGCCAAGCACCCGCTGATCGTGGCCGGCGGCGGCATCATCAACGCCGGCGCCTCCGCGCAGCTGGTGGAACTGGCCGAAACCCTCAACATTCCGGTCATTCCCACCCTGATGGGCTGGGGCACCATCCCGGACGACCACCGCCTGATGGCCGGCATGGTGGGCCTGCAGACCAGCCACCGCTACGGCAACGAGAACTATTTGCAGAGCGACTTCGTGATCGGCATCGGCAACCGCTGGGCCAACCGCCACACCGGCGGCCTGGAAACCTACACCGCCGGCCGCAAGTTCGTGCACATCGACATCGAGCCCACCCAGATCGGCCGCGTGTTCTCCCCCGACCTGGGCATCGCGTCCGACGCCGGCGCGGCGCTGGCAGGGCTGGTTGAGCTCGCCCGGGAGCGCAAGGCGGCAGGGTCCCTGGCGGACTACAGCGCCTGGGTTGCCGAGTGCCAGGACCGCAAAGCCTCCCTGCACCGCAAGACGCACTTCGAGAACATCCCCATCAAGCCGCAGCGCGTGTACGAGGAGATGAACAAGTCCTTCGGCCGCGACACCATCTACGTGTCCACCATCGGCCTGTCCCAGATCGCCGGGGCCCAGATGCTCCACGTGTTCGGTCCCCGCAAATGGATCAACGCCGGCCAGGCGGGCCCGCTGGGCTGGACCGCCCCGGCAGCGCTTGGCGTGGTCCGCGGCAAGCCGGATGAGACCGTGGTGGCCCTCTCCGGCGACTACGACTTCCAGTTCATGATCGAGGAACTGGCCGTGGGCGCCCAGTTCAACCTCCCCTACATCCACGTGGTGGTGAACAACTCCTACCTGGGCCTGATCCGCCAGTCCCAGCGCGGGTTCAACATGGAGCAGAACGTGTCCCTGGCGTTCGAGAACATCAACAGCGCACACCTGTCCGAGGACACCCGCGGCTACGGCGTGGACCACCTCAAGGTTGCTGAAGGCCTGGGCTGCAAGGCCGTGCGCGTGGAGGACCCCAACGACCTCGCCGCCGCTTTCGACAAGGCCAAGGCGCTTATGGGCGAATTCCAGGTTCCCGTGGTGGTGGAAGTGATCCTGGAAAAGGTCACCAACATCTCCATGGGCGTGGAAATCAACGCCGTCAACGAGTTCGAGGCCCTGGCCGAGACCGCCGCAGACGCACCCACCGCCATCCTGGCCCTGCAGGCATAACCATGCGCGTGGTTATCGCCCCGGACAAGTTCAAGGGTTCGCTGTCCGCGCCGGAGGTCTGCAGCCACCTGGAGCGGGGCCTTCAGCGCGGGGCCGGCGGGAACCTTGACGTGGTCCGGATTCCGGTGGCCGACGGCGGCGAGGGCACCCTCGACGCCGCCGTCGGCTCCGGCTTCACCCGCCGGAGCGCAACGGTCACCGGTCCCAGCGGGCAGCCCGTGGATGCGGACTTCGCCGTCCGCGGGCACGAAGCCGTCATCGAGATGGCCACGGCATCCGGGCTCGCGCTGATGCCGTGCGTCCGGAACGGCGGCAGGCCGGGCTCGGCTGACGCCACCACAGCCACCAGCCTGGGCACGGGCCAGCTCATCAGGGCCGCCCTGGACGCCGGCTGCCGGCGGATCGTCCTGGGCGTGGGCGGCAGCGCCAACACCGACGGCGGCGCGGGGCTCCTGCAGGGGCTTGGTGCCAGGTTCCTGGACAGCAGGAACAACGAACTTCCACCGGGCGGGGCTGCGCTGGCAAACCTGCACAGCATCGACTTCACCGATTTCGAGCCCCGGCTGGTGGACACCCGCTTTGTGCTGGCATCCGACGTCGACAACCCGCTGCTGGGCGCCCAGGGCGCCCCGGCGGTTTTCGGCCCGCAAAAGGGAGCCACACAACAGGACGTCGGCATGCTCGACGCCGCCCTGGCCAGGTTTGTCGAAGTCCTGGCCAGGGAAATCGGATTCCGCGCCGTCAAGGCTGCCGAGGCTCCCGGAGCCGGGGCAGCCGGCGGCGTGGGCTACGCCGCCATCGCCGTCCTGGCCGCCACGCGGCGGCCGGGGATCGACGTCGTCCTTGAATTCACGGAACTGGAGCAGCGGCTGGCCGGCGCCGACCTGGTGATCACCGGCGAAGGCAGCCTGGATGAGCAAAGCCTGCTGGGCAAGACCCCCATGGGTGTTGCCCGGGCTGCTGCGGCGCAGGGCGTTCCGGTCATCGCCGTCTGCGGCCGGACCACACTGGACCAGGGCCAGGCAGCGGCCGCAGGATTCGAGGATGTTTACGCTTTGACAGCGCTCGAAACCGATGTAAACAGGTGCATAGCAGAGGCAGGGCCGCTGCTGGAGCAGCTGGGCACCCAAATCAGTGCGGGGCTGGCAGCCAACAGGCCTGCCGCCGCAAGTACCAAGGAGGACCTCCGTGTCTGAAGAACGTTTCGACCTCGTCATCCGGGGCCGGCGCATCCTGACCACCGCCGGCATCGCGCCACGCGAGGTGGGCGTCCGCAACGGCAAGATCGTGGCCCTCGAACCGCTCGGCAACAGCCTGGCCGGCGCCGAAGTCATCGACCTCGCCGACGACGAGACGCTGCTCCCGGGCCTGGTGGACACCCACGTCCACGTCAACGAGCCCGGCCGCACCGAGTGGGAGGGCTTCGCGTCTGCCACCCGGGCCGCGGCAGCGGGCGGCGTGACCACCATCATCGACATGCCCCTGAACTCCGTTCCGCCCACCACCACGGTGGAAAACCTCAAGCTCAAGCGCGAGGTGGCCGAAGACCAGGCGTTCATCGACGTCGGGTTCTGGGGCGGTGCCATCCCCGGCAACAAGGCCGACCTCCGCCCCCTGCATGATGAGGGCGTCTTCGGCTTCAAGTGCTTCCTCCTGCACTCCGGCGTGGACGAGTTCCCGCACCTGGACGCGGACGAGATGGAGGAGGACATGGCCGAGCTCAAGTCCTTCGACTCCCTCATGATCGTCCACGCCGAGGACTCGCACGCGATTGACCGCGCCCCGCACCCCGGCGGCGACCACTACTCCACGTTCCTTGCCTCCCGCCCCCGTGGCGCCGAGAACAAGGCCATCGCCGAGGTCATCGAACGGGCCCGCTGGACCGGTGCGCGTGCGCACATCCTGCACCTGTCGTCGTCGGACGCGCTGCCCATGATCGCCAGCGCAAAGCGCGACGGCGTCAAGCTCACCGTGGAGACGTGCCCGCACTACCTGACCCTGATGGCGGAAGAGATCCCGGACGGTGCCACCGCCTACAAGTGCTGCCCACCCATCCGGGAGGCCTCCAACCGGGAGCTGCTGTGGCAGGGCCTCCTGGACGGCACCATCGACTGCATCGTCTCGGACCACTCCCCCTCCACGCTGGACCTGAAGGATCTGGAAAACGGGGACTTCGCCGTGGCCTGGGGCGGCGTCTCCTCGCTGCAGCTGGGCCTGTCCCTGATCTGGACCGAGGCTCGGCACCGCGGCATCCCGCTGGAACAGGTGGTGTCCTGGATGGCGGAGAAGCCCGCCGGACTGGCCCGCCTCACCAACAAGGGCCAGCTGGCGCTGGGCTACGACGCCGACTTCGCCGTCTTTGCGCCCGACGAGGCCTTCGTGGTGGACGTGTCCAAGCTCAAGCACAAGAACCCCATCACCCCGTACGACGGCAAAGCCCTGTCCGGCGTGGTGCGCAAGACCTTCCTCCGCGGCGCCGTAGTGGACGGCCAGACCCCCACGGGCAGGCTGATCCGCCGCGGCGGCGTCTAGGGAGACGCCATGGCAGTGGAAGCGCACTATCCGGGGGCGGGGGCGCGGCCGGGATTTCCTTCACGCAAGGCCGCCGCCCGCGGTCTCGCCGTGTGGGTGGTTCCGGCCGAAGGAACCAGCCCGGAACTCCTGCGCCACGCCGCCCAAATGGTCCTGGCAAGGGCCCTCGAAACTGCTCCGGAGGCGGAAGTCCATTGGCCTGCCGCCGGAGCCCCCACGTCCGCCGCGGAAGGAGCCGCAGCCGACTCCTCTCCGGTTCCCTCCGCGGCGGAGAACCCCGGCGCAACTGATGACGACGGCGGCACCCGCCTGCCGCCGTCGGCCGGCCCCGTCAGCCGGGTCGCCGTGGACCTCGCCGCCGACACCGTCCTGCTGGACGGCAGGCCCGTGGCCCTGACCGGCGTCGAATACAAAGTGCTGCGCTACCTGGTGACCCACCTGTCACGGACGGTGGGCCGCGAGGAACTGCAGGAGTTCCTGGAGTCCCTCGATTTCCCCGGCGCCACGGCACGCTCCATCGACGTCTACGTGGGCAGGATCCGCAAGAAACTGGGCAACGCCCGCCATGCCGTGGCAACTGTCCGCGGCGGCGGGTACCAGTTTGTGCCGGGTCCGCACGCTGCAGTTCGTGGACCGGCGGAATACTGCATATGACGCGCTGGTTTGTATCAGTAAGCGGCAACCCGCTTCACTTGATGTTTGGCCATCACTGACCGAGTCTTACAAAGGAACGCCATGAGCCCCACCCTGACCACCAAGCTTCAGCCCGGCACCCCGGCTCCTGAATTCACCCTCCGGGACGCCCAGGGCCGGGAGACCTCCTTGGCCGATTACCGTGGCAAGAACGTCATTGTCTACTTCTACCCGAAGGCCGCCACCCCCGGCTGCACCACCGAGGCCTGCGACTTCCGCGACAGCCTCGCCTCCCTCCAGGGCAAGGGCTACGAAGTCATCGGGGTTTCCCCGGATGCCCAGGAAGCCCTGGCCGGCTTCAGCGGCGACTTCTCCCTGACCTTCCCCCTGCTCTCGGACCCCGACCATGCCGTTGCCCTGGCCTATGGCGCCTGGGGCGAGAAGCTGGTCAAGGGCGAAATCCACGAAGGCATTGTCCGCTCCACCGTTGTGGTGGACCCCGAAGGCAAAGTCACCCTGGCCCAGTACCAGGTGCAGGCCGACGGCCACGTCGCCCGCCTCAAGGAGGCCCTGGGCGTCTAGGACGATCCATCACCTGCTGCGGGTTTTCCCGGACGCTTCCGCACGTGCTGCGGGAGCGTCCGGGCGTTTAACCACCTGCCTTCGCCTCCGCCGCCACGTGGGCATACGAAGCCGAAACCCGGCGGTAAACGGGAGTCAGGAAGGCCAGCAGGGCGGCCGCGATCATGATGATGCCGGCCACCAGGAAAACCAGGGCGATTCCGCGGGAGGTGCCCCCGCCAAGCAGCGGGTCCAGTCGGGCTGCACCTTCCGCTGACCGTGCGTACGGGATGATCCAGAACTGGGCAATGGGCGCGATGACGAACGCGGTGACCGGTGCGGCAGCGGACTCGAATGCCATGGCGAAGCCAAAAACGCGCCCCTGCCGCTCCAACGGCACCACCCGTTGGATGACGGTCTGCTCGGCCGCCTCCACGAACGGGACCAGCACCAGGTACAGCCAGATCCCCAGGATGTAGAGCCACGCCCACTCCCGCAGCGTGAAGACCGCACCCAGCACTCCCATGGCCGCCACCGCAACCAGCAGGGTGCGCAGGGGGTTGGCGCCGAGCCCGAACTTGCCGATCAAGGCGCCGCCGATGATGAACCCGGTGGATCCGACCGCAAAGACAGCACCCCACATCTGCACTGAGAACATTTCCAGCCCGTACGGATCCATCAGCGCCATGTACACGCCGCCGATGAAGTTGTTGAACGTGGAGAACAGGATCAGCGCGAACAGCCCCGAAATGGCCAGCACTGCCGCGATCGAGCCCCTCAGGTCGAACCCGCCGCGGGCGTCCGTTGCCGCGGGCCGCACCTCCTCGGGCATCCGCAGGGTCAGCAGGTGGGCGAAGGCCAGCGCCGTGAGCACCAGCGCGACGGCGATGGTCCAGCCCATGCCCAGCAGACCGACGGACAATCCGGACAGCAGGGAGGTGACAATGAACATCAGCCCCTGCACCATCCCCACCAGCCCGTTGGCATTGGCACGGCGCTCCGGTTCGATCAGGATGGTGACGGTGGTGGACAGGGCAATGTTCCGCAGGTTCTCCACCACGGCGCCGACCAGGATGACCAGAGTGAAGATCCAGAACCATGCCTGCCCCAGGTCCAGCAGTGACGCGGCAGGCACCAGCAGGAACATCACCCCGGACAGCACGAACATGACCAGCGTGAAGCAGGCAGCGAAGCGCATCACGGCCAGCTTGCGGCAGCGGTCCACGAAGGTGCCGAAGCTGATGCTGGAGAGGGCAATCAGCAGCATGTACGCGCCGCCCACCACCCCGGTGGCAATCACGTTCCGCGTCTCCAGGTACAACCAAAAAGTCAGCGCGAACCACAAATAGCTGGTGGTGATGTTGGCCAGGGCTGTGTTCACCAGGATGCCGGTGAAGGTGCGGGAGCGCTCTGCCGGGCTCCGCAGGAAGGTGCCGGTGGAGTCGGAATCCGCAGCCGCCCTGCCCGGGTCCTGCTCGGTCATGCGTCCCAGTGTAGTGACGGCGCCCGCCTTTTGGTCCCCCCTGTTTCGCGCAAGGGTGTCAGGATAGTTCCATGGCGATCGAGGTTCGTCCGGCAACAATTTTCGAGGACGTGAAGACACTGGTGGGGCCCAAACGGCCGGATGCCACCGTCTGCTGGTGCCTGAGCTACCGCATCCCGTCCCGCCAGAACGTCTCCCTCCGTGGCGGGGAACGCGGGGAGCTGGTCCGCCAGTTGGTGGCCCAGGATCCCCCGCCCGGCATTGTGGCGTACGACGGCGGCGAACCCGTTGGGTGGGCAGCGGTCCATCCGCGGGCGGACACGGCCTTTGCCCGCAACAGGAAGATCCCGCATGTGGACAACCAGGACGTGTGGTCGGTGTGGTGCCTGCGCGTCCGTCCCGGCCACCGCGGCAAAGGCATCTCGCACGTTCTGCTGGCAGGCGCCGTGGAGATGGCCCGCTCCTATGGGGCCCCGGCCATCGAGGGTTATCCGGTGGACAACAACGGCCGCAAGGTGGACCTCACCATGGCCTACGTGGGCACCCGGAAGCTGTTCGAGGATACTGGCTTCACCAAGGCTGCGGACACCACCTCGGTGCTCAACGGCTTCCCCCGGGTGCTGATGCGGCTGCAACTGGAATAACTTCGCTACTTCCGGTGCCAGTACTTTCGCCAATCGACTTCCATGGCCCACAGCGCCAGCAGCATCGCGTCCATGGTCATGAGTCCAGCCATCAGGTACGACCAACCGACAAACAAACTCACAGCAATCTCCTGACTATCCCCAGCCAATCGATTGCTGCTAAGTGTGGCACCTAGAGCGCCGCTACGGAATGCCCTCCACCCGCAGTCTTGAAAAGGATTCCCAGCCTGTGGTGCGCCTCGGTCTCGAGCTTGAGCCGGCGGGTCAGTTTCTCCACGTGCCGGGACATCTCCTCCCCCACGGGGAGCCGGTCTCCGGGCCAGCTGGAAACTTCCCGCGATTCGGCCAGCGCGTTCTCCAGTTCCCTGGCCGCTGCCCGCACTTTTCGTGAGTGGAAATAGAGGCGAAGCAATGCCTTGGCCTTGTCCGCTCCCCTCTTTTTGACTTGTTCCATGCTGCTTCCCCGCTCTCCGCAACCATGCAGCCCGCCGCGCGGCCCGTCGTCGGGCTTTTCCGCCTGCACGCTGCTGCGTTCCTTCGAGTGTGACGTCCGTTCCTCAACGTCCCGGCAAGCAGATGCCAAGATTTCCGCAAGATCTGCTGAGGGGGCCGCATACAACGTTTCTGTCAGCGAAGTCACCGGAAACTGTGGAGCCTAAGACATGCCCCGTGCGCCTTAATACTGTAGAAGTAGAGCTATGGTCTCTCCCCCCGAAACCCGCCGTGCCGTGGTCATCGAAGACGACCCCGACATCCGCGGGCTCCTGGTCCGCGTCCTGGTGAAGCAGGGTTTCGACGTCACCCAGGCCGGGGCAGGGCTCCCGGGGGTGGAGGAAGTCCGCCGCACCAGGCCGGACCTGGTAACCCTGGACCTGAACCTGCCGGACCTTGACGGGCTGGAGGTCTGCAAGCTCCTTCGCGAGTTCTCGGACGCGTTCATCGTGATGCTCACCGCCCGTGCGGACGAACTCGACAAGCTGACCGGCCTGGACAACGGCGCCGACGAATACATCAGCAAGCCGTTCAGCCCCCGGGAACTGCAGTCCCGGATCAATGCACTGTTCCGGCGCCGGCCCTCAGCCGCGGCGGAGTCCGCTGCCCGGGGCGAGCTGGAACGCGCCACCGAAGTGCAGCAAAGCCTCCTGCCCAAGGAAGACATCCGGGTTGACGGTTACGACGTGGCGGGCCTCTTCCGCCCGTCCCAAAGCGTGGGCGGCGACTTCTACGATTGGTACCAGACGCCGGACGGGCTCCACCTCACTTTCGCCGATGCCATGGGCAAAGGCATGGGGGCGGCGCTGATCGCGGCAACAGTCCGCGCAGTGATGCGTTCCACGGGCCTGCGGCAGGACCTCGACGCCGGGTTCGGCGCCGCCAGCAAGGCGATCGCCGCCGACCTGGACTCCTCCAACTCATTTGTCACCCTGTTCCATGCCCGCCTGGACGCGGCATCAGGCAAGGTCAGCTATGTAGACGCCGGGCACGGCCTTGCGCTGCATGTCCAGCCGGCCGGACCGGCGGACCGCCTCCCCTCCGGCGGACCACCGGTTGGCGCCTGGCCGGGGACCCAGTGGCCGCAGGCGGGCCTGGAGCTGGCCCCGGGCGACTCGCTGGTTGTGGTCAGCGACGGAGTGCTGGATGTGTTCGGGTCAGTGGAGGAATTCACCGAGGCAGTGCAGCACGCAACGCAGTCCGCAGGTACGGCGCAGGAAGCCAGCAACTCCATCCTGGCCCTGGCCCCCGCAGAAACCGCCGAAGACGACGTCACGGTGGTTGTGGTCCGCCGCCTGCCCGTGGAGGTGCCGGCTTGACCCGCTTCTGGACCCGCGTGGTGGTTGTCCTGACCGTCCTGACCGGCCTGAACTACATCGCGTGGCGCTGGATGGCGTCCCTCAACTGGGACGCCTGGTGGATCGCCCTGCCGTTGGTGGTGGCCGAAACCTACAGCCTCATCGACGTCATGCTCTTCGGCATGACCGTGTGGAAACTGAGGATCCGCAAAGGCGCTCCCGCGCCGCCGCACGATGCAACCGTGGACGTCTTCATCACCACCTACAACGAAGACCTGGACATGGTCCTCACCACCGCACTGGCGGCCCAGAAGATCCGGCACCCGCACAGCACCTGGATCCTGGACGACGGCGCCCGGCCCGAGCTCAAGGCCCTGGCCGAACAGCATGGCCTGGGCTACGTCACCCGCAGCGAGGACTGGACCAAGGACCTCCCCCGCCACGCCAAGGCCGGGAACCTGAACAACGCCCTCATGGTGACCCACGGCGAGTTCCTGCTGATCCTGGACGCGGACCAGATCCCGGAGCCGGACATCCTGGAAAAGACCCTGGGCTACTTCAACAACCGCCGGGTGGCCCTGGTCCAAACCCCCCAATACTTCAGCAATGTGCCGGCCGATGATCCGCTAGGCAGCCAGGCGCCCCTGTTTTACGGTCCCATCCAGCAGGGCAAGGACGGCTGGAACGCTGCCTTCTTCTGCGGCTCCAACGCCATCCTTCGCCGCGAGGCCCTGATGCAGCTGGGCCTGGTGGGCTACGTCAAGGAGACCGAGAAGAGTATCCGCCGTGCCCTGGCCGCATCCCGGGCAGCCATCAAGCAGGCCCGCAAGTCGGCGGACGTGGACTCTCCCCTGGTGGCCGAGGTCCTCGACGAGGTGGAGGCAGCCACCCGCGAGGCCCAGGAGGAAGTGGACGCCGGCAGGCCCCTCAGCGAGGTCACGTACCGCGTCCGCCGCCGCGTGGATGCCGCCGTCCAGACCCTGGTCCAGGCCGACGTCGCCGCCCTGCAGGCCGACCTCGAAGAGATCGCCGCCATGGAACTGGCCCACGTGGGCGAGTCCGGCGTCCCGGTGGTGGCCGACGACGCCGTCCAGCGCATGTCCGCCCGTGACTGGTCGCCGCTGGGCGCCCTGGAATCCGTCCAGGCCGTCCTGGACGCGCTGACCGTGGAGCGCAGCGACGAGGCCCAGCCGGTAATGCCGCTGGCCACCATCTCCGTCACCGAGGACATGGCCACCGCCATGCGCATGCACGCCATGGGCTGGGAGAGCGTCTACCACCACGAGATCCTGGCCTACGGCCTGGCGCCGGAGGACCTGAAGACCATGCTCACCCAGCGCCTCCGCTGGGCGCAGGGCACCATCCAGGTGCTGCTCCGCGAAAACCCGCTGGTCCAGAAGGGCCTCAAGCTCGGCCAGCGCCTGATGTACTTCGCCACCATGTGGACCTACCTCAGCGGGTTCGCCGCGGTCATCTACTTCGCGGCCCCCATCATCTACCTGCTGCTGGGCATCCTGCCGGTCAGCAGCCTGAGCTGGGACTTCTTCATCCGCTTCATCCCGTTCATGGTGGTCAACCAGCTGCTGTTCGCCGTGGCCGGCCGCGGAATCCCCACCTGGCGCGGGCAGCAGTACAGCCTGGCGCTGTTCCCCACCTGGATCAAGGCATGCACGACGGCGGCCCGTAACGTGTGGTTCGGCCGTCCCCTTGGGTTCGCGGTCACCCCCAAGGCGCGCCAAAGCGGCGGACCGAGCTGGAGCCTCATCCGGCCCCAGATCGTGGTGTCCATCCTGCTTGCCGTCGCCGCCGTCGTCGGAATCATCCGCCTTGCCACCGGGCTGGCGGAACCGCTGGGCACCCTGGTCAATGTTGTCTGGGTGGTTTTCGACCTGGTGGTCATGAGCATCCTGGTCCGCGCCGTGCTCTACAAGGGGTACGAACCGGCCGCAGAACCTGCAAACAGAGAGGAACCCTGATGGAGTTCAGTTACGAGGTCAAAGATTCGTACGCGGAAGTCAAGGCGGACGGGCGGCTCAACATGGTCTCCGCGCCCAAGCTGCGCGAGTTCGTCACGGATGTCATTGCCGGCGGGTCCAACCGGATCGTGGTGAACCTGGAAAACACCGCCTTCATGGATTCCTCCGGGCTGGGCGCGCTGATCGGCTGCCTCAAGGCGGCCCGCCAGGCCGGCGGCGACCTGCGGATCGCGGCGGTGCAGCCCCAGGTGAACATGGTCCTGAAGCTCACCAGCATGGACAAGGTCCTTACGGCGTATGCCACAGCCGAAGAGGCGTTCGGCAATGACTGAGGTCCTGGCCTCGCGCAGCTTCCGGGGGCCTGCTGCCGAGGACGCCATCGAAGCGGTCCACAACGACCTGGACAGCCTCTGGCTGGACGTTCCGTTCGTCAACGACATGGACCAGATGACGTTTACCACCGCAGTCATCGAGTCCGCCTCCAACATCGTCCAGCACGCAAGGCCCGCCGGGGACCGGGAGGTGGAACTGGGGGTGGAGACCACCGTGCAGCCCACGCTGCTGCAGGCCCGGGTGAGTGCCTACAACGCCAAGCCACCGTACGGCCCCATGGAGCCGGCCACGCCCGGCGACGACGCCGAGTCAGGCCGCGGCCTGGCGCTGATCGAGGCGCTGGTCACCACGGTGACCTTCGAGCGCCAGGGTGCCACCAACACCTGGGTCCTTTCCAGGACGTCCTCCCAGGATTAGGACTGCCCCTGCTGGAGCTGCGCGCCGCCGCTTGACACGGCCACGCGGCTGTTCTTGAATATTACGTATGCTGAAATAACAGTTCCATGATGCGGAAGCCTTGTTTGGGGAAATCCCCGAACAGGCGCCGGGTTCTCCGGCATCCGCATAGCCGTCACCATGGATGCCAGCATGACCATCGAGGAATACGCCAGCATGAAGCTTGCCGAATTCAACGCCGCCGGCTCCGCCGCGGCCCAGGCCACCCTCCGGCCCTGCATCGACGTCAGCCGCTGGGTGGAGGCGGTGGCAGCAGCCCGGCCGTTCGCCAGCCGGGACCAGCTGCTGGAGTTCGCCGCCCAGGCAGCCAACCCCTTCACTCCTGCGGAGGTTGACGCCGCCATGGCCCACCACCCCAGGATCGGGGAACGTCCGACGGCGGCCAGCACCGAGGCGTCCATGTCCCGTTCCGAGCAGGCCGGGGTGGATCCGGCCGATGCTGCGGCAGCAGAAGCCCTGGCCCGGGGGAACCGCGAGTACGAGGAGAAGTTCGGCCGCGTCTTCCTGATCCGGGCCGCCGGACGCACCGCTCCGGAAATCCTGCAGGCCCTGAACCAGCGGCTCGGCAATTCCCCGCAGGAGGAAGACACCATCGTGGCCCAGCAGCTGCGCGAAATCGCCGTACTGCGGCTTGAAGGACTGATCAGCGAATGAGCGTTTCCCACGTGACCACCCACATCCTCGACACCGGCGCCGGGCGCCCGGCGGCGGGGGTCGCCGTCGTCCTTTTGAAGAACGACGGCGGTACCTGGCGCGAGCTGGCCACCTCCAGCACGGACGCCGACGGCCGGGCGAAGGACCTGGGGCCTGAACAGCTGGAGCCCGGGCACTACAAGTTGAACTTCGCCACGGGCACGTACTACGCCGGCCTGCAGACCGCGACGTTCTTCCCTGAAGTGGACCTGGTCTTCGAAGTCACCGGCCCGGAGCATTACCACGTTCCTTTGCTCCTGAGCCCGTTCGCGTACTCCACCTACCGCGGCAGCTAGGCCGGCCTGGGGGCGCCCGGGTGTCAAGCGCGTTAACCCAATGTCACCGCCGTCACAGTTTCCGGCATAGGATCAGGAAGTATGGCTTCGAATAGAGACCCTGAATCCGATACCGATGCCGAAGGCGGCCAGTCCGGCGGCGTGCAGTCCGTGGAGCGCGCCCTGACCGTCCTGGAGATCCTCGCCCGGGAAGGGCACGCGGGCGTGAGCGAAATAGCCGAGGAAATGGGGATCCACAAGTCCACCGTCTCCCGGCTGATGGGATCGCTGGTGACCCGCGAGATGGTGCACCAGAACAGCGAGCGGGGCAAGTACCAGCTCGGTTTTGGAATCCTGCGCCTGGCCAGTTCCATCCCCGGGCGACTCAGCCTGGTCCGCGAGGCACGGCCCGTCCTGGAAAGCCTGGCCGACGAATTCAAGGAAACCGTCAACCTCGCGGTCCTGCGCTCGAACTACGCGGTGAATGTGGACCAGGCCATGGGCCCGTCCACCCTGGCCACCTACGACTGGGTGGGGAGCCTCACCCCGCTGCACGCCACGTCCAGCGGCAAAGTCCTCCTGGCTGCCCTGGAGGCGGACGACCGGGACCGTATCCTCAAGGAGACGGGCCTTGCTGCCCGGACTGCCCGCACCATCACCAGCCGCAAGGAACTGGACGCACAGCTGCTCGAGGTAGCCGCCAAGGGGTACGCCGTGGTGCACGAGGAGTTCGAGATCGGCCTGAATGCCGTGGCGGTGCCGGTCTACAACCACCAGGGCACCGTGATTGGCGCCCTCAGCATCTCCGGCCCGGCCTTCCGGTTCGACCCCGAGAAGATTCCCGGCCTGCTCGAATCGCTCAAGGAAGCCGGGCTCCAGGTCAGCGGCAATATGGGGTACACGCGGAAATGACACAACAATGGCCCCGGGCAGTGCCCGGGGCCATTGTTGTGTCCCCAAACGGTTGGCCTGCCCTTTCGCCTATGCGGGAGCCGCTGCCGGCGCACTGAACCCGGACGCTGGAGTGCAACAACAAGCGCACTATGCAACAGCTCGGTCCGGCGACACAATGCGCCCCAAGAGGTTCACGCTGCCTGGCATCCTTGACTTTCAAAGTGACGTACAGCACTCTTGTTGCTTAGCGCGAACTCTGTTGATCTTTGCGGAACACCTCCCCATGGGGCTCAAGGCCCTGCCACCGCTGGCGAACGGCCACGCGGCAATTCACCCCCGGATTGCTCTGCCCGATTCCCAGCACTAAACGCAAGCCCATGGACTAGCCAAAGGACCCGCTTTCATGGCCATTAATAGTGATCTAACCTCCGCCAAGCCAAAAGTGCCGCCTTCAGATGGCGCTCCCCCCGAGCCTCTGGACACCGACCAAGAGGAATCGACAGCCGCCCTTCCCGCCGTCAACGAACACAAGCAGATTCTGGCCGAACTGCGGCTGAGTAACAGGGAGCAGGCCGTCTCCCAGCGCCGCGACCGGAAGCTGACGCTGGACAAGGCCACGTTCGGCATCACCGGCGCCATTGCCCTTGCCTTCGTGGTGTGGGGATTTGCCGACAAGGACAGCCTGGCCACCACTTCCAAGGACGCCCTGGACTGGGTCATGGAATACACCGGCTGGCTCTTCATGGTCCTGGCGTCCCTGTTCGTCGTGTTTGTCCTGTGGCTGGCCATGGGCAAGTTCGGCAACATTCCGCTGGGCAAGGACGGCGAAAAACCCGAATTCCGCACGGTGTCATGGATCGCCATGATGTTCGCCGCCGGAATGGGCATCGGCCTGATGTTCTATGGGGTGGCCGAGCCGCTGTACCACTTCGTTTCTCCCCCGCCCGGAACGGTTGACGGGCGCACCCCGGCAGCCATCCAGACTGCCATGGCCACCTCGATTTTCCACTGGACCCTGCACCCCTGGGCCATGTATGCGGTGGTGGGCATTGCCATGGCCTATGGCACCTACCGGCTGGGACGCAGGCAACTGATCTCCGCCGCCTTCACCTCGTTGTTCGGCATCAGGACCGTTGAGGGGCCGGTGGGCAAGGTCATCAACATCCTGGCCATCTTCGCCACCCTCTTCGGTACCGCCGCGTCACTGGGTCTTGGCGCCCTGCAGATCGGGAGCGGCTTCACCTCGAACGGCTGGACAGGCGAGATCGGAACACCCGTGCTCGTGGCCATCGTGGCCATCCTGACAGCGTGCTTCATCGCCTCCGCCGTGTCCGGCATCAGCCGTGGAATCCAGTGGCTGTCCAACGTCAACATGGTCCTTGCAGTGGTCCTCGCCGCCATCGTCTTCGTGGCGGGCCCCACTCTTTTCATCCTCAACCTCATCCCCTCGGCGGTGGGCGACTATCTGCGCGACCTGGCCGAAATGTCCTCCCGCACCGAGGCCGTTGGCGACGAGGCGCTGCGGACCTGGATGTCCGGCTGGACCATCTTCTATTGGGCCTGGTGGATTTCCTGGACGCCCTTCGTGGGCATGTTCATCGCCAGGATCAGCCGCGGCCGGACCATCCGGCAGTTCGTCACCGGCGTACTGCTGGTCCCCAGCATTGTCAGCGTCATCTGGTTTGGCATCTTCGGCGGTACGGCCTTCCACATCCAGCAGGAAGCTGACAAAGCCGGCACGCCGGGCCTGATGACCGTCACCGACGGCAAGGCAACCATCGATTTTGACGGCGCCCTGTTCAACCTGGTGAAGAACCTCCCCCTGCCGGAGTGGATGGTTGCGGCCGTGATTGTCCTGGCCATGGTCCTGGTGGCAATCTTCTTCATTACCGGCGCCGACTCCGCCTCCCTGATCATGGCGTCGCTGAGCTCCAACGGCAGCTCCGACCCCAAGCGTGCCCTGGTCATCTTCTGGGGCGCCCTCACCGGCGCCGTGGCCGCCGTCATGCTTTTGGCCGGCGGTGACCAGCCCTCCGAAGCGTTGTCGGGCCTGCAGCGGATCACCATTGTCGCGGCCCTGCCCTTCGTGATCGTCATGCTGTTGCTTTGTTTCGCCATCACCAAGGACCTGCGCAGGGACCCCCTTTCCCTGCGCCGCCGGCTGGCGGACTCTGTGGTGGAACGGGCTATCCGGGCGGGCGTGGAGCAACACCGGGGCGCGCAGTTCGACCTTGTGACAAAGCACGAGTGCGCAGAAGAGTGCGCCGATGGCCAGAGGTGCCCGGGCAAGGGGCAGGATCTGGAGAAGGCAGCCACACGTTAGGTAAACACCCGAATTTGGCCCCGGCGCATCATGCGCCGGGGCCAAATCCTTTAATGGCCCTGCGGCTAGGCCACCACCATGCAACCCTGCAGCTGGTAACCGGCCTCAGGCACCGGCTGCACTTGCCTGTCCGCGCACAAACGCCCCACGGTGGCCAGCACCTCACCGAAAACAGGGTCCGGCTGGAGGCGGCGGAGTTCTTCGGCGAGGCATTCGCTGAGGCTGCGGCGTGGGAGCGGGATCCGCTGGGCAGGTTGGCCGGGTTGGGTGAGTTCGGCGACGAAGCCTCCGGGGCGGAGAAGCTGAATCCGACCGTCGGCCAGCGTGAGGCTCACTCGGCCAAGGCCTGATCCTGCCGGTCCTGCAACCTTGTTCACAGGTACGTCCAGCGCGTCGTTGAGCCAGGCAGCCATCAGCAGCGGGCTGGGGGAATCCGGGGCGCCCTCCACCTCGGCGGCAAGCACCAAGGATGGGTCGACCTGGTCCAGGGCTGCTGCGAGCTGGATCCGCCAGTTGGTCAGTCGGGTCCAGGCGAGGTCGGTGTCGCCGGCCTTGTAGGTGCGGTGGATCCGTTCCAGTGCGGCCTGGGGGTCGGGTTCGTTCGCGGAGTCGGTGATCCTGCGGTGCGCGATCGCGCCGATGGAGGTCTCGCACGCGTTCGCGGGGACGCCGTGCGGCCACCAGGCCACGATCGGGGCGTCCGGAAGCAGCAGCGCGGCCACCAGGGACCCGGACTCGTGGGCCAGTTGGCCGTAGCCGCGCAGCACGATCACTTCCGAGGCGCCGGCGTCCCCGCCCACCCGGATCTGCGCGTCGAGCCGGTCTTCGGCGTCCTTCCCGGCGTCGGCGAGGACGATGATCCGGCAGGGGTGTTCCCGGCTGGCGTCGTTCGCGGCCTCGATCGCTTCTTCCTCGAGTCCGGACTTGGTCACGACCACCAGGGTCAGGACCCGGCCCAGCGCGATCACGCCGCCCTGCTCGCGCAGGGCCATGAGTTTCTTGGACACCTTCGAGGTGGTGGTGTCGGGCAGGTTAACGATCATGGCCTTCTCCAGGTTCGTCCGCCACGGAATGGGCTCGATGAGGGCATGGCACAGCGGCGGCCCCACCCCGGTCCAGGTGGAGCCGCCGCTGTATGCCAGGGCCTAGTTGATGGCAGCCTGGAGTTCCTTGGCGGCCAGAGCCGGATCTGCGGCGCCGTAGATGGCGCCGCCGGCCACCGCTACGTCGGCTCCTGCGGCCTGGACGGCTGCGATGGTGCTGACGTTCACGCCGCCTGCCACGGAGAAGGGCACCTGCGATTCTTCGCCCGCGCGTAGCAGTCCAGTCAGGTCGAAGCCGGGCTTTGCCTGCTCGTCCAGGCCCGCGTGCATCTCGACGAACTTCGCACCCAGGGCGCGCACTTCCCTGGCCCGGGTGGCCTTGTCCGCGATGCCGATCAGGTCAACGACGACGCCCTTGCTGTGTGCCTTTGCGGCCTTGACGGCGCCCGCGATCGTGGAGTCATCGGCGGAGCCGAGCACGGTGACCAGGTCGGCGCCCGCCTTGAAGGCGATGTCGGCTTCGAGTTCGCCGGCGTCCATGGTCTTCATGTCGGCGAAAACCAGCTTGTCCGGGTGGGCTTCCTTGATGGCCGTAACGGCGGAGAGGCCCGCAGCCTTGATGAGGGGCGTGCCCAGTTCGATGATGTCCACGTATTCAGCGACCTTGCCGGCCAGCTCGAGGGCGTCCTCGACGGTGAGGAGGTCAATGGCTACCTGAAGTTTCATTGCTTCTTCTTTCTGTTGGGGTTTTGTCCAAAGGACTGGAAAGTCGGGAAAGGTCTATTCGAGGTTGGCGTGGCGCAGCCACAACTGCTCGGCGGGGACGTCGGCGTTGTCCCAGAGTGTTTGGAACACCGCCTCCGTTGCCACGAAGAGCACCTGTTCAAAGAGGCTCCCGGAGTACTGGCGGGAGACGCCCGAGCCGTGGTCGGTCTTTTGCTGGGCCGGGAGCAGCACGACGGCGTCAGCCAGTCCTGCGAGTGCCGAACCGGGGTTGGCAGTGAAGGCGACGATCCGGGCCCCCGCCTTGGCGGCGGTCTCGGCGGCCTTCACGATCCCCGACGTGCTGCCGGAGCCCGATGCGACGAGCAGAAGGTCACCCTTCCGGATGGCGGGGGTGGTGGTGTCCCCGGCCACGTGGACCACGAGGCCGAGGTGCATCAGCCGCATCGCTGCCATCCTCAGCACCAGGCCGCTGCGGCCTGCCCCGGCCACAAAGACGCGGTCGGCGTTCTCCAGCATCGAGCCCGCCTGGCGCAGCCTGTCCGGGCTGATGCGGGCCGCGGTGTCTGCGATCTCCCTTAACACCAGGGAGATATTGCCCGTGATGGCCCCGCCGGTTGCTTCCACCGCGGGAGCGGTCAGAACGGTTGAGTCCATATCTCCTCCTTCATCGTGTACCTGGCATCCATCGTGCCGAAACGGGCGGGTAGGTGATACGCCAATTCGGGATGGTTTTAACCACCCGTTCGGGTAGTTCAGGACGGGATTCTTCGCGTAATCTGTCGAGATGATTGAGAGCACCCCGCCCGTTCGGCTGGTTACGGACTTCCCCGAAACCGCCCTTCCCTGGCCCCTGCTCCGCGCGGTGGCCCGGATCGCGGAGGCGCCCCTCTCCGCCATTGCCGAACGGCTGCACGAAGCTGTCCGCCCCTACACTGGCGGCGACGCCCTGGTGATCTTCACCGAGGAATGCACAGGACGCCCGCAGAAGAAGTCAGGCGACGGGGAGGTGGTGGCCCGGGTATCGATCAGCGAACTCCAGCAGCTGCGCGAGCAGGTGGCCGCTGAGGGGCCTTGGGCGGGAACGGCACAGATCGCAGGCAGGCAACGGCAGGCCTTCGCCCTGAGGTACGCTCCCAGCAACGCTTTGCTGGTCATTACCTATCCCGGGACGGCCGGGGGCCGGCAGCAGGCCGGGGACATGGAGAACCTGGACCTCGTGTCCTATCTCTGGGTAATGGCAGCACGCCGGATCCAGGAGAAGGTGAAGGATGCGCCGCCGTCCTACCTGCTGGAGTCACGGGCAGCATCCGCGGAACGGATCAGGGTCACGGGCGAGCTGGTGGACCTTCATTCCACAACCCTGGAAACCATCCTGGCGGCCGCACGGTCAGGCTCCCTGGATGACGCAACGGCACGGGCCACCGTCAGTGACGCCGCGGCCAAGGCGCTGGTGGAACTGCGCACGCACAATGACCAGACGGCAGAACTGGTGAAGGAACCGGTGGCCACCGCCTTCGAACGGCTTCGCGAGGATCTGCGTCCGCTGACCCGGTTCAGTGGGATCGACGTGCAATTCATCGAACCCCCCTTGAATGGCCGGGCGCTGCCCGGCGAGGTAGCCATCGCGGCGCGGGCCATCGTGCGCGGGCTGCTGTTGGCCATGATGGAGCAACCGGAAGTCCGCAGGGTGCGGACCCAGTGGGACTGCGACGGCGAAAACCTGCTGATCAATGTCCGGGACGACGGACGGGGCGGACTCTCGGCTGACGCCCCGAACATGGAACGGCTGCAGCGCAGGGTCCAGGCACTGGACGGCCGCATGGAAGTCGATCTCATGCCGGGGTGGGGCGCGGACATTTCCGTCACGCTGCCCCTGGACCCGCCTGCTTCTCCGGCAGACGTCTCGGGCTGGAACCTCGCGGCCCGGGAACTCGAGGTCCTCCAACTGCTGGCTGCGGGCCAACGCAACCGAAGCATAGCCGCCGCGCTCAACATCAGCGAGAACACGGTCAAGTTCCACGTGCGGAACCTGTTCAGGAAGCTGGGCGTGGCTTCGCGGACCGAAGCCATTGCGCTGGCCCACAGCCACGGACTGCGTTAGGACCTGCAGCGTCGAGGGCTAAGAACAGTCACACCCAGATCTGGTAGCCCGATTGCTTGTCGAAGATGCGCCGCGTGCTGATGCCCTCGGCGGCTATCCAGAGCACCGATCCATCCTCCGCAGCCTGGTCCACCACCCCGCTGGCCACGCGCTCCCCCAGTAGCCACACCTCGACATTGCGGCCAGGCAGGCGCGCCCAGTCAGTCCGGAGGCCAAGGGCCTTTTTCGACGTGCCGCCGCCCTGGCCACGTTGTTGAAGGTCAAGGCCGGTGGCTCTCCGCGGGGCTTCAAGGGTTGCCTGGGAATTCACTGGTCGCTCCGTTCGCCGGCGCCATCGCCGCTCATGGGAATCCAACTCTGATATTTGATTGATATATCAATCTGGATTCAGAGTATGGTGCAGGTCACACCCGATGTCAACAGACGCGCAGACCGGCCGGGACTAAGCCTTGAAGAGGGCCTCCCGGACCGCATGCTCGAATCCACTCACGTGGGCCTTGGCAAGCTCGGAGGCCCGCTCCTCATCCCCGTCAATGACGGCGCGGAGCAGATCGAGGTGTTCGCGCACGTGGTGGGACAGGTCCGGCAGGCGGTCGATGACCATGCACCAGATCCGCGTTGCCAGGTTGTCATAGCGGATCAGGATGTCCTCCAGGTGAGGGTTGGCAGCGGCGGCGTAAATGCCCTGGTGCACCCGGGCATCCAGCTGCAGCGTCTCGGTTACGGTTGCTGCGGCAACATCGAATGCCTCGACCTTCTCGAGCGTGGCACGCAGCCCGTCCCGAACCGCCGGGGATGCCACCCGGGCAGCACGTGCGGCAGCAAGGGGCTCGAGCTGGGCCCGGATTTCCGAGATGAAGGAAAGGTCGGTCACGTCCACCCTGGTGGCGAAGGTACCCCGCCGGGGGTAGGTCTTCACCAGCCGGTCCAGCTCCAGCCGCTTCAGCGCTTCGCGCACCGGAGTCCGCCCCACGCCCAGGTTCTTGGCAAGGAGCTCGTCATTCAGCAGCTCGCCGGGCTTGATTTCAAGGGTCAGCAACCAGTCGCGGATGCTCTCGTACGCGACGTCTGCCAGCGACTTCCTGCCGGCGTCGTCCGCCACCGCCAAAGCTTCGAATGCCATGCTGAGCCCCTTCTTCCCAACCAGAAAAAAACTATTGACCTCGCCTCGAGACCAGTATACGCTGACAGCCAATCTAATATATCAGTCCGCATCTTTTGAATATATCTAGAAGGAGGAGGGACATGACCCTCATTGAAACAGCTTCAGCAACCGCTACCCTGCCGGCGCTCAAGGAAGAGCAGGCGCAGAAGTTCGTGCTGACCTTGTCCTGCCGCGAGCAGGCAGGGATTGTGCAGGCCGTGACCACGTTCCTCTTCGAGCGTGGCTTCAACATCGAGGAACACCAGCAGTTCGATGACAGCCTGCGTGAGACCCTGCACCTGCGCACAGCGTTCTCCGGCTCCCCCAACTACACGCCGGCGATGCTCGAGGAAGAATTTGCGTCCATTGCAGGCCGGTTCGACATGAGTTTCAGCTTCCACGACAAGACCCAGCCGCGCGTTCTGGTGATGGTGTCCAAGTTCGGGCACTGCCTGAATGACCTGATCTTCCGCTGGCGCGGCGGCAGCCTTGGCGGCGAACTGGTAGCGGTCGTTTCCAACCACGAGACCCACCGTGCAATGGCGGAAGCCGCAGGGCTCCCCTTCATCTACGTCCCCGTCACACCGGACACGAAGGCCGACGCCGAACGCAGGCTGCTGGAGCTGGTGGAGGAGTACGAGGCCGACCTCGTGGTCCTGGCCCGTTACATGCAGGTGCTCTCCGACGATCTCTGCCGGGCGCTGGAGGGCCGGGCCATCAACATCCACCACTCCTTCCTCCCTGGCTTCAAGGGCGCACGCCCCTACCACCAGGCCTACGACCGCGGAGTCAAGCTGGTGGGCGCCACCGCCCACTACGTCACGGCGGACCTGGATGAGGGTCCCATCATCGAGCAGGAAGTCATCCGCGTGGACCACAGCTACGGCCCGGCGCAGCTGTCCACCGTGGGCCAGGACGCCGAGGCACTGGCCCTCTCCCGCGCCGTCCGCTGGCACTGCCAGCACCGCGTGCTGCTGGACCAGACCAGCACCGTGGTGTTCCGGTAAGCAGCCCTCGTCCGCAGACCCAACCCGTAAAGCAGCAGGAGAGACTTCCTTGGAATCGTCACCACGCATTGTCATTATCGGAGCCGGCATCGTCGGCACCAACCTCGCGGATGAACTCGTCGCGCGCGGCTGGAACAACATCACCGTCCTGGACCAGGGACCCCTCAACATGCCCGGCGGCTCCACCTCGCACGCCCCGGGACTGGTCTTCCAGACCAACCCCTCCAAGTCCATGGCGCTGTTCGCCAAGTACACCGTGGAGAAACTGCTGTCCCTCACCGAAGACGGCGTCAGCTGCTTCAACCAGGTGGGCGGCCTGGAGGTTGCCACCACCGAGACCCGCCTCGCGGACCTGAAGCGCAAGCTCGGCTATGCGCAGGCATGGGGCATCGAAGGCTCCATTCTTTCCCCGGCAGAATGCAAGGAGCTTTACCCGCTCATCAACGATGAGGACATCCTGGGCGGCCTGCACGTCCCGAGCGACGGCCTGGCCAGCGCGGCGCGGGCGGTGCAGCTGCTGATCAAGCGCACCGAAGCGGCCGGCGTCAAGTACTTGGGCAACACCACTGTGACCGGCATCGAACAGTCCGGCAGGCAGGTCACCGGCGTCCAGACGCCCGACGGCGTGATCCCGGCAGACATCGTGGTCTCCTGCGCCGGCTTCTGGGGTGCAAAGGTGGGCGAGCTGATCGGCATGTCCGTGCCGCTGCTGCCCCTGGCCCACCAGTACGTCAAGACCACCCCGGTTCCGGCACAGCAGGGCAAGAACGAACTGCCCAACGGCGCCCGGCTGCCCATCCTCCGGCACCAGGACCAGGACCTCTACTACCGCGAACACGGCGACCGCTACGGCATCGGCTCCTACGCCCACAAGCCCATGCCCGTGGACCTGGACGAACTCGGCAGCTTCAAGCCGCATGAGATCAGCGAGCACAACATGCCGTCCCGGCTGGACTTCACCCTCGAGGACTTCCTCCCCGCGTGGGAAGCCACCAAGCAGATCCTGCCTGCCCTGCGCGAAAGCGAGATCGAGGACGGCTTCAACGGCATCTTCTCCTTCACCCCCGACGGCGGATCCCTCGTTGGCGAGTCCAGGGAACTCGACGGCTTCTTCGTGGCCGAAGCCGTCTGGGTCACCCACTCCGCCGGCATCGCGCGCGCTGTGGCCGAACTCCTGGTGGACGGCAAGTCCTCCATCGACCTGGGCGACTGCGACATCCACCGCTTCGAGGACGTGCAGCTGACCCCCGAATACGTCAGCGAAACCTCGCAGCAGAACTTCGTGGAGATCTACGACGTCCTGCACCCGCTGCAGCCCAAGCTCTCCCCGCGCAACCTGCGCGTCAGCCCCTTCCATGCCAGGCACAAGCAGCTGGGCGGCTACTTCCTGGAAGGCGGCGGCTGGGAACGTCCCTACTGGTTCGAGGCCAACGCCGAGCTCCTCAAGGAGATGCCCGCAGACTGGCAGCCGCCGGCCCGTGATTCCTGGTCCGGCATGTTCAGCTCGCCTATTGCCGCGGCCGAGGCATGGAAGACGCGCACCGCCGTCGCCATGTACGACATGACCCCGCTCAAGCGCCTCGAAATCTCCGGACCGGGCGCCCTGAAGCTGCTGCAGGAACTGACCACCGCGGAAATGAACAAGAAGCCCGGAGCCGTCACCTACACGTTGCTGCTGGACGAGCAGGGCGGGGTCCGCAGTGACATCACCGTGGCCCGCCTCAGCGAGGACACCTTCCAGCTCGGCGCCAACGGCAACATCGACACCGCCTACTTTGAACGCGCAGCCCGGCACCAGACAGCAAGCGGCAGCGCCGACGACTGGGTCCAGGTCCGCGACACCACCGGCGGCACCTGCTGCATCGGCCTGTGGGGCCCGCTCGCCCGCGACCTCGTCAGCACCGTCAGCAGCGATGACTTCTCCAACGATGGCCTGAAATACTTCCGGTCCAAGCAAGTGGTCATCGGTGGCGTCCCCGTTACCGCCATGCGCCTGTCCTACGTCGGTGAGCTGGGCTGGGAACTGTACACCAGCGCCGACAACGGACAGCGGCTCTGGGATGCACTGTGGAAGGCCGGCCAGCCGTTTGGCGTCATCGCTGCCGGGCGGGCCGCGTTCAGCTCGCTCCGCCTGGAAAAGGGCTACCGCTCCTGGGGCACGGACATGACCACCGAGCACGACCCCTTCGAGGCCGGCCTGGGCTTCGCGGTGAAGATGGCCAAGGACAACTTCGTCGGCAAGGCGGCCCTGGAAGGCCGCACGGAGGAGAACTCCGCGCGGCGCCTGCGCTGCCTCACTGTCGACGACGGCCGCAGCCTGGTGCTCGGCAAGGAACCGGTGTTCTACAAGGACCAGGCAGTTGGCTACGTGACCAGCGGCGCCTACGGCTACACGGTCAGGAAACCGATCGCCTATTCCTACCTGCCCGCCGAAGTTTCGATCGGCGACTCCGTGGAGATCGAGTACTTCGGACGCCGGATCGTTGCCACGGTGACCCAGGACCCGCTGTACGACCCCACCATGACCCGGCTCCGCGGGTAGTGCCATGATCAGCTCAGAGACAGTCAGCAGCTACCTCACGCGCCTGGCCGCAAAACAGCCCACGCCGGGCGGCGGTGCAGCCGCTGCCCTGCATGCGGCCCAGGGTGCAGCCCTGGTGGCCATGGTGGCGCGTTACACCACAGGCGCCAGGTACGAACAGCACGCACCCCAGGTGCAGCGCATTACCCAGGCAGCAGACAATCTCATTACCGAGGCACTGCGCCTGGCCGACGCGGACGAACAGGCCTTCCAGGCAGTCATCGACTCCTACAGGCTGCCGTCCGACACGGATGAGTCCAAGGCCGCGCGCGCGGCCGGGATCCAGTCGGCACTCATCCAGGCTGCACAGACACCCGCCAAGCTCATCAAGGTCTCAGGCGACATCGTGGACCTCGCCACGGAGCTGTTCGACGTGGCCAACGCGAACGTCATCAGCGACGTGGCAGCGGCTGCCGATGCCGCCCGCGCAGCTGCCGCCACCGCGCGCGTCAACATCGACATCAACGTCGTGGCGGTCAAGGACCCGGAGGCACGCGCGCTGCTTGCTCGGCAGACGGACGGTATTGAGGAAAAGGTAGTCCTGGCGGCTGAGGCCCTCTCGGCCCGCGTGCGGGAAAGGATCCTTGGTTGAGCACCGCAGTACTTTCCGGAAAGCCTTTGGCCGGTTTGTTCCACAAGGAAGTGCAGGAGCAGGTCCGGTCGCTTGAACTGGACGGCGTCCGCCCGGTCGTGGCGGTGGTCATGGCGACCGCCGATGAGTCAACGCACTGGTACGTCCGCTCCATCGAGCGGGCAGCGGAGCGGGCAGGAGTGGGTTGCCGGATCATCGACCTGGGCCATGACGCAACGGAACCGGTGCTGGCCAGCGTCCTGCGGGACCTGAGCGCCGAACCGTCCGTGAACGGCATCATCCTGCAAACTCCACTGCCGCCCGGTGTCCGGACGGACAACCTGGTGGGCCTTATCGCCCCGGAAAAGGACATTGACGGCGCAAATCCGTTGAGCCTGGGTCGCCTTGCCGTGGGGCAGCCGGCCTTTGCGCCCGCCACCGCGCGCTCCGTCGTCGAAATCCTGGATCATTACCAGGTTCCCCTGGCGGGCAAGGGCGTGGTGGTCGTGGGCCGGTCCGCCGTGGTGGGCAAGCCACTGTCCCTCCTGCTGCTGGCACGCGATGCCGCCGTGACGGTCTGCCATTCCAGGTCGGGCCCTCTTGAGCGCTACACGAAGGATGCCGACGTCGTGGTGGTCGCCGCCGGACGCGCCGGCCTGCTGACCGGTAGCCATGTCTCCTCCCGGACGGTAGTGGTCGACGTCGGCACGAACGTCCTTCCCGACGGCTCGCTGGTGGGTGACGTGGACGAAGCCGGCGTCACCGGGACGGCAGCGGCGCTCACCCCGGTTCCCGGCGGCGTGGGCTCAGTGACCACGGCATTGCTGCTGCTTCACACCGTGGAGGCTGCACGCAGGCAAGTGTCTTCCCTGCCGCTGGCGGCCGGGCCCCTGGAGTCCCAGGTCCTGGAAGCCGCGGGCTAGGAAAGGCACAGCGTTAGCAACGGGCGTCCCGTTTTCCGTGAAAGGTGCTTCGATGGGCCTAAGACCTGGGGAGGTATTCCTCATCGAAGCACCGTTTTCGGAAAACGGGACCCCGCAACCGGCATGGTGCCGGTGACTTAAAAAGGAGGGGCCCCGGATGCCTGCCAATGGATTGACAGCCACCGTTTCCAGGAGCACGGCTGCGCCGGGTCCCGTCCCGGAACGCGGGTGCATACCGTGGTCCGAAGCGCGCCATGTGGCCTTCGGTTCCGCCGGTCCGCTCCCGCCCGTGGCAGTCCCGCTCGCTGAAGCCAATGGACGCACGCTGAGCCGGGATGTCACCGCCCTCCAGGACCTCCCGCATTATGCCTCGTCCGCCATGGACGGTTGGGCCGTGAACGGGCCTGGTCCATGGCTGCTGGCCGGAGCCGGCCAGCACGCCTCCCCGGTGCCTGCAGGCAACAGATTCCTGCCTGCAAACAGTGCCGCCGTGATTGCCACCGGCGGCACTGTTACCGCACGGTGCCGATGCCGTCCTGCGGAAGGAAAGCGGCCTGGCCGTGCGGGACCCCAACGGCAACCACATCCTGGCGCTGCGTGCCGATGCGAAGCCCGGTGAGCCGTGCAGCGGCCAACACATCCGCCCTGCCGGGCAGGAAGCCCGGTCAGGGGACGTACTCATCCCTGCCGGCACCGTCCTTAATCCCGCGCACGTGGCCCTGGCTGCGGCGGCAGGGCACGACACCGTCCAGGTCCGCGCCCGGCCCGCTGCCGCCGTCGTACTCACCGGCGCCGAAGTGGTGACGCAGGGAATTCCGGGCCCGGGACAGGTCCGGGACACCTTTGGCCCGCAGCTCGGACACGTGGTTTCCCTGCTCGGCGGTGTTGCGGACAGCCCGCAAAGAATCGGTGACTCTTTCAGCGATTGGCTGGCTGCCCTGGAGAACCCGGTGATGCCCCATGGCGGGCACGCAGACGTGCTCATCACCACCGGCGGCACCGGAAAATCCGGCACCGACCATTTCCGTGCCGCCGTCGACGCCATGGGCGGGCAGTTGCTGGTGGACGGCATCGCGATGCGTCCCGGGCACCCGGCAGTGCTCGCCGCGCTTCCCGGCGGCCGGCTCGTCATTGGCCTGCCCGGCAATCCCCTGGCGGCCATGATGGCCCTCCTCACCCTGGGCGCACCGCTGATGGCCTCGCTTGGGGGCGCGCAGCTGCCTCCGTTGCAGCTCGTGATGTCCGGCTGCTACCTCGAGGGCGATCCGGGAAGGACACGCCTGGTCCCCTGCCGGTTCCTGTCCGGCCTTGCGTTCCCAGTCCAGCACACCGGGCCCGGCATGATGCGCGGGCTTGCCTGGGCGGACGCGGTCATGGCCGTTCCACCCCAGGGTGTAGATTCCGGGGGACCCGTTCCCGTGCTCCCGCTTCCGTGGGCAGCACCAGCTCCCAGCGGTCAGGGCCTTTGGTGTGACCCGGAGTCCCCAGCAGGAGCGCCTACACACTTTGCCTTTAGGGGGTCACACTCTTGACATTGAATGTGAGCTAGCGCACGATTTTGTTGCATACAGCGAAGGTTGTTGATCATCACGGAACGAGGCACGCCCGGATACGCTCCTCCCGTCCCCCGGCTCCACCCGTGATGACTTTGGGGAACAGACGAACGAATTCATGATGGCCGATCCGAAAGGGGCCCTGGCCCGTGCATCGGCCGCACAACGCTGCCAGTATCCATGCGGCAGCGCCAGATCACCAAAGGAAACTGTCTATGACTATCAGGGATGGCAGCACCATCGATCAAAGCAGCGCGGGGCGCCGGAACCGGGGAACGACGCCGAAGCCTGTCCGTGGGTCCAGGAAACAGCGCTCTGGCACCTTCAGCGGTTTGCGCTGAAGCCGGAAGGGAACGAATCTCAATGATCAATCCAACCAAGACGACGGCCCCCGTCGACACCTCCTCATCAAAAGAGACCAGCTCCAAGTTCAAGCGCCGCTTCATGATGCGGCTTGTAGCGGTCTTCATAGGCGGGATGTTCCTCGACGGTTACATCCTCGGAATCATCGGCCCGGTCACCGGATCCATGCGGTCAGATCTCCAGCTCGACGCACTATCGCTGGGCATGATCGCTGCAGGCCCGCTGGCTGGTATCTTCATCGGCTCCCCGCTGGCTGGCTGGGCTACTGACAAGTTCGGACGCAAGCCAATGTTCCTGGTGGACATGGGCCTGTTCCTGGTCGCCTCAGGAGCCCAATTCTTCGTAACCTCTGGAGACGGCGCCGTGATCCAGTTGGCCATCATCCGATTCATGATGGGCGTCGCGATCGGCGGCGAGTACTCAATCGGTGGGCCACTGCTGTCAGAGTTCTCCCCACCCAAGCTCCGCGGGCGGTTGCTCGGGCTGACCCTGATCGCCTGGTACGTCGGTTTCATGATGGCATTCATCATCGGCACGCTCCTGCACGACGCCGGCACCCCATGGCGCCTAGTACTCGGCACGAGCACGATACTGGCATTCGTTCTGTTCCTCGCCCGCATGGGCCTCCCCGAATCGCCGAGCTGGCTCATTACGAAGGGCCGGCACAAGGAAGCACTCGAGATCGCACACCGATATGTCGAATCGCCGCAGATGCACGACAGCATCACCGGAGAGATGGATCTGAGGATGCTCCAGGAGGCCCAAGCCGCGGAGAGTGGGACCAAAATCAAGAACGCCTCCTTCGGAATGCTGTTCTCGAGGCAGTACTGGCGCGCCACTATCTTCACTGCAGGTTTTTGGTTCTGCGCGGTCACTCCGTACTTCGCGATCGCGACCTTCGCCGACGAGGTACTCAACCAATTCGGCTTCGGCGGCGGCTGGGCCGGTGGAGTCGGCCTGTCCGCACTTGCGGTCGCGGGCGTTGTCACCAGCGTACTTCTGATTGATAAGCTCGGCCGCCGAATCCTCACTGTGCCCGGGCAGTGGCTCTGCGCGGGCATCCTGCTGGTCATCGGAGTATGGGGGAACGCACCAGCGATCCTCGTGCTCGTCCTGTTTCTCGCCTTCTCCTACTTCAATGCCGGCTACACCACGATGACCCAGGTCTATCCGGCCGAGGTATTCCCCGGCCACCTGCGCGGCGTCGGTATGGGCTTCGCCGCGTCCTTCAGCCGGATCGGAGCCGCACTCGGCACCTTCGCCCTGCCATGGGCGATCGCCAATATCGGCATGGGCGCAACCATGGTCGTAGCCGCCGCCGTCGCATTACTCGGCGCAGTCCTCTCGCAATGGCTCGCGCCTGAGACGAAAGGGCGCACCCTCGCCGAGATTTCAGCAGACTTCTCCCACTGACACCGGGACCGCACGGACACACGCCGCCGGATAACCGGAGCTGCACCAAAGAGGCCTTCGCCGCACCAGCGGCGGGGGCCTCTTTGCCGCCTGTGATCACAGCACCGCCCATCCCCGCAACAAAGCAGGAAACCCTTGACATCCTATGTGAGCTGAGACACCCTGTTGCATATAGTGATGCGCGTTGCTCATAGCGAAGCGAACTCCATCACCCCGGCCAGGCGGATTTCAGCACCAACCAGGAGAACCAAGAATTATGAGCGCATCACCCCGCGTCGTCATTATCGGAGCCGGCATCGTCGGCACCAACCTCGCCGACGAGCTGGCAAGCCGCGGCTGGAACGACATCACCGTCGTCGACCAGGGCCCGCTGGAGCTCGCAGGCGGCTCCACGTCGCACGCCCCTGGCCTCGTGTTCCAGAACAACCCGTCCAGGACCATGACGGAATTCGCAACCTACACCGTTAACAAGCTGCTCGCCCTGACCAAGGACGGCCAGTCCTGCTTCAACCAAGTGGGCGGCCTGGAACTGGCAACCACCCCAGAGCGCCTGGCCGACCTCAAGCGCAAGATGGGCCTGATGACCTCCTGGGGCGTCGAAAGCCGGATCGTGGACGCCGACGAATGCGAAAAGATCTACCCGCTGCTGAACACCGGCAAGCTTACCGGCGGGCGCGAGGTCCTGGGCGGCCTGCTTATCCCCACCGACGGTATCGCCCTGGCGGCCCGGGCCGTGCAGCTGCTGATCGAGCGGACGCGCGAACTCGGTGTCACCTACCTCGGCTCCACCACCGTCACCGGCATCGCACGGGAGGGCAGCAAGGTCACCGGCGTCGAGACCTCCTCCGGTG
This sequence comes from Arthrobacter sp. SDR-2R, assembly GCF_057747955.1. Classification (NCBI taxonomy): domain Bacteria; kingdom Bacillati; phylum Actinomycetota; class Actinomycetes; order Micrococcales; family Micrococcaceae; genus Arthrobacter; species Arthrobacter sp. SDR-2R. The sequence continues at coordinate 973,392 of NZ_CM173231.1, read as the reverse complement.
TGATCCCAGCCGACATCGTGGTGTCCTGCGCAGGGTTCTGGGGCCGTGAGCTCGGCCGGATGGTGGGCCTGGAGGTGCCGCTGCTGCCGCTGGCCCACCAGTACGTGGTCACCACGCCCCTCGCCGAACTTGAGGGCGTCAACGAGCTTCCGAAGGGTGCCAGCAAGCCGATTCTGCGCTACCAGGACAAGGACCTGTACTACCGCGAGTGGGGCGACCGCATTGGCATCGGCAGCTACGCCCACCGTCCCATGCCCGTGGACATGGCTGCACTGCCCAAGGTCCCGGCCGGGGAGATGTCCGACCACCGCATGCCCTCCCGCCTGGACTTCACCCTTGAAGACTTCGTGCCCGCGTGGGAGGACAGCCAGGACCTGCTGCCGGCACTGCGCAGCACCGGAATCCAGGACGGCTTCAACGGCATCTTCTCGTTCACCCCTGACGGCGGCCCGCTCATGGGCGAGGCGCCGGACCTCGACGGCTTCTTCGTGGCCGAGGCAGTGTGGGTCACGCACTCGGCCGGCGTCGCCAAGGCCATGGCCGAACTGCTCGTCGACGGCCAGCCGCAGACCGACCTGCACGGCTGCGAGCTGACACGCTTCGAGAAGGTGCAGACCTCCGACGCGTACGTCAGCGAGACGTCGCAGCAGAACTTCGTGGAGATCTACGACGTCCTGCACCCGCTGCAGCCCCGCGAATCCCCGCGCGACCTGCGCGTCAGCCCGTTCAACGTCCGCCAGAAGGAACTCGGGGCCTTCTTCCTGGAGTCCGCCGCCTGGGAGCGCCCGCACTGGTTCGAAGCCAACCGCGGACTCCTGGCCGAACTGCCGGAAGAATGGCGGGCTCCTGGGCGCGACGAATGGTCCGCCATGTTCCACTCTCCCATTTCCGCCGCCGAAGCGTGGAAGACGCGCACCGCCGTCGGACTTTTCGACATGACGCCGCTGAAGCGCCTCTCCGTCGCCGGCCCCGGCGCCCAAGCACTGCTGCACCGCCTGAGCACGGGCAATATCGCCAAAAAGCCGGGTGCCGTGACGTACTGCCTGCTGCTGGCGGACGACGGCGGCATCCGCAGTGACGTGACCGTCGCCAGGCTCGCCGAGGAGGAGTTCCAGCTGGGCGTCAACAGCAACGTTGACTTCGACTACCTCCGGGTGGAGGCCCGGAAGCAGTCGGCCGCTGATCCTGCCCAGTGGGTCCACGTCACCGACATCACGGGCAGCACCTGCTGCATCGGGCTCTGGGGCCCGCTGGCCCGCGAGGTCATCGGCAAGGTCAGCGGGGACGACCTCAGCAACGACGGCCTCAAGTACTTCCGCACCAAGGAAATCTCCGTTGGGGGCATCCCCGTTACGGCCATGCGGCTCTCCTACGTGGGCGAGCTCGGCTGGGAGCTCTACACCACGGCCGAATATGGGCTGAAGCTCTGGGACCTGCTGTTCGAGGCGGGCCAGGAGCACGGCATCGTCGCCGCCGGCCGCGGTGCCTTCAACAGCATGCGCCTTGAGAAGGGCTACCGGCTGTGGGGCACGGACATGACGTCCGAGCACCACCCCTACCAGGCCGGCCTTGGCTTCTCCGTGGCCAAGGACAAGACGGGCTTTGTTGGTGCCGAGGCCCTGGCGTCGCTCCGCGAACAGCCGGCGGCCAAGACACTGCGCTGCCTGACGGTCGACGACGGCACGTCCGTGGTGCTGGGCAAGGAACCGGTGTTTGTGGCTGGGGAAGCCGTTGGGTACGTCACGAGCGCGGCGTACGGCTTCACCATCCGCAAGCCCATCGCCTACGCCTGGCTGCCCTCGTCAGTGTCCGAAGGGGACGCCGTGGAGATCGAGTACTTCGGCCGGCGGGTGGCCGCCACCGTCACTGCGGAGCCGCTCTTTGACCCGGGCATGGAACGCCTCCGCGGCTGACCAGCCCCGCCCAAAGGGTGGGTGGACCTGCTTGAGACCGGCAGGACCACCCACCCTTTTTGGTGCCTCGGGGAGGGCACTGATTCGCGCGGCAAAACCGTGTCGTAGACTCACCGGAGCAACAACAAATTTGAGGGAACAGGTGTTTGGGGGAACAGCGTGCTGACCAGGGTGTGGCCAGATGACATTCTGGCGTCACTGCCGTGATTCAGCAGCGCCCGGGCCGCCGCCCTTGGACGTTCGCCGCGGTCTGCGTGATGGTGACCTCGCTGACGCTCCTGTTGTTCGGCCCGTCCCTGGGTCCTCCCGCTCGCCGTCGACATACGCGGGAGGGGCAGCGACGGCAGGACTCATGATTGCGTACTGGGCCTGGCGCCTCCCCCGCCGTTCCCGCCGGGTGCAGCGCCATGACGGAGCCGTCGTTTAGCTCCGATCTCCCCTGCCGGTGAAAGGTCCGGCCGCTCCTCTTAATGTCAGACCCTCCCCCGATGATTAGTTCATGGGGAAAGCAGCGGTGGCCAAGGCATATGCGGATATCCGTGGTGCCCTTGCTGTGCTTCATGCCGAGGTGGAGGGGCACGGTCCCGAGCCGTTCTCGCCGGCTGATCCCTTGGCGGGGCTCGCCGATGGTTGCCTTGATATTCTTGCCGGGGCCCGTCAAGTGGAGGCAGGGTTCGCGGCGTTAAAGGCGAAGGCCGCGGTGACGTACTCGGACAGCGCCCATCGTGTTGCCGGGCCGGATGCTTCGGTGCAGGCGCAGGAGATGGCTGTCGCGGCTGAGGTCGGGTGTGTGCTGTCTCTGGGGCCGCGGGCCGCGTCGTCGTTCCTGGCCGCCTCCCACGCCCTGGCCACCACGCTGCCCCGGACGCTGTCGGCACTGGAAGCCGGGGACCTGTCGTGGCAGCATGCCCTGGCCATGGTTGACGAGACGGCCAGCCTTGATGCCGCCGGTGCCGCCGCACTGGAAGGGCACTTCCTGGACCCGGGCGCCCCGGACCCGGCACGGGGCTGCCCGGCCGGGCAGATGCCCGCGCACCGGTTCAGGGCCAAGGCAAGGATTTGGCGGGAACGCCACCATGCCGAGAGCATCGGAAAACGCCACGCTAAGTCCGTGGCGGATCGGCGGGTGGAGTTCCGGCCGGACCAGGACAGCATGGCCTGGCTCTCCGCACACCTGCCCGCCCACCAAGCCTTGGCCGGCTGGAACCGGCTCACCGCCCTCGCCCGGAGCATGCAGGGCCCCGACGAGCCCCGCAGCATGCCCCAGCTCCGGGCCGACACCTTCGCCGACGCGATTCTGGGCAGCGGCACCGCAACCGGGGATGTTGAAGTCGGTGAAGCAGCACATGTCCCATCGCCACGGATCCAAGCGCAGGTGCTGGTCACCGTCCCGGTGTCCTCGCTGATGGGATTGACCGATGAACCAGCCATGCTCGACGGCTACGGGCCCATCCCGCCGTCCATGGCCAGGCAACTCGTCGCCAACGGCGCCAGCTCGTTCTACCGGGTGTTGGTGGATCCGCGGGACGGGGCGCCGCTGGAGATCGGGCGGACCAGCTACAGGGTCACGGGCGCGATGCGGGCCTGGCTGCGGCTGCGGGACGGAAAATGCCCGTTCCCCGGTTGCAGCAACAATTCACTCGACAACGACGCCGACCACATCCTCGCCTGGAACAACGGCGGCACCACCGGGATCTCCAACCTGGGACAACCCTGCCGAAAACACCACAAACTCCGGCACAGCACCGGCTGGACACCCACCCCGGCCACCAGGAACGAACCACCCGGCTGGACCTCACCCACCGGCCGCCATTACACGTCCGAACACCAGGATTGGGAACCACCATGGTGGCCCCAGTGGCTCAAACGGATAGTGGGACCCCCCGGAAGGTCACTCGGCGGCCCACCGGACCTTGCGTTCATTCCGCTGTCCCCGGGAGAAGAAGCCTTGGAACGGTTCCTCCACGCCCCCGTATGAGGACTGCTGCACCCCGGTCTGCTTTGGACGTGCCCCACGGTTCTACTGGGCGGACTGTATGCCGGGAGCATGGCCGGAACGCGGCCCACGTTTACCCCTTGCCGCCGTTATGACCCAAGTGTTTGGTTGTTGGCATGGCTGATGAAGAGGTATCCAAGAACGTTCCTTCCGACGAGCACCTGCGGCAGGATGTCGCACCCGGGTCGGAGGGGGAAGCCCAGGACCCACAGGACGGGCAGTTTGCCCCCGGTCAAACGAACGCCGGCCAGCAGGTGTCGGGGCTTGCCTCGGCCAGCGGTTATGGCAAGGACCTGGATCCGGAGGCCGAGCCCCACGGAAACAACCCTGTTTAGGCCGTAAACGACGGAAGAGCGCCCCCGCCTCCCCGCTGTTATCCAGCCGGGGACGCAGGGGCGCTCTGTCGCGCCATCTACACGCTGGCCTGCAGCAATCCTGCCTCTTCGGCCACCGCGTCCTCGCCCTTGTGGGGTTCGAAGCGGACGAACATGGCCTTGAAGCCGGGGGTGTTGGAGATGCGGGCCACGTTCTCCTTATGGACCAGGGCGTTGGCCTCGGGGAAGTACGCCGCGGCGCAGCCCTTGGCAGTCGGGTAGGCCACCAACCGGAACTTGTCCGCGCGGCGGTCCACGCCCTGGAAGGTGCTGACTACGTCCACGAGCTCCCGGTCCTGGAAGCCGGATTCGGCAAGGTCCTCGGGGTGGATGAGGATCACGCGGCGGCCGCCGGAGATGCCGCGGTAGCGGTCATCCAGGCCGTAGAACGTGGTGTTGTACTGGTCGTGGCTGCGGATGGTCTGCAGGACCAGGTGCCCCGGCGGCGGGGTGAGGTATTCCAGCGGGCTGACGGTGAACCGGCCGCGGCCGATGTCGGTGGCGAAGGAGCGGGTGTCGCGGGGCGCGTTGGGCAGCACGAAGCCGTTCTTGGTCCGGACCCGGGCGTTGAAATCCTCGAAGCCGGGCAGCACGCGGGCAATGTGGTCGCGGATCACGTCGTAGTCCTCGGCCATGGCCTTCCAGTTGACGGGGTGGTCCGGGCCGAAGGTGGCCTCGGCCATCCGCGCCACGATGACGGGCTCGGCGAGCAGGTGTTCGGAGACGGGGGTCAGGCGGCCCTGGGTGGAGTGGACCACGGACATGGAGTCCTCTACCGACAGGAACTGTGCGCCGTTGGGGTGCTTGTCGTCCTTGTCGGTGCGGCCGAGTGTGGGCAGGACCAGCGAGGTGCGGCCGTGCACGATGTGGGAGCGGTTGGGTTTGGTGCTGATGTGCACGGTCAGGCCGATCCGCTGCATCCCGGCTTCCAGGGCCTCGGTGTCCGAGCAGGCGAGCGAGAAGTTGCCGCCCATCGAGACGAACACGTCCACCTCGTCGCGCTCGAACGCCTCCATGGATTCCACGGCGTCGTAGCCGTGGTGCCGGGGGGAGGTGATTCCAAACTCGCTGTCCAGGGCCTGCAGGAGCCATTCCTTGGGTTTCTCCCAGATGCCCATGGTCCTGTCGCCCTGGACGTTGGAGTGCCCGCGGACCGGGCAGGCGCCGGCGCCGGGCTTGCCGAAGTTGCCCTGCAGCAGCAGCACGTTGACCATCTCCTTGATGGTGTCCACCGAGTGTGGCTGCTGCGTCACGCCCAGCGCCCAGCAGAAGATGGACGCCTTGGACGCCACCAGCATCGACGCCACTTTCTCGATCTGCCCACGGGACAGGCCGGTGGCCCGCTCGGTCTCGTCCCAGTCCAGAGTCCGGCGGGCTTCACGGTAGGCGTCGAATCCGTCCGTCTGCGCGGCGATGAAGGAATGGTCGACGACGGTGCCCGGGTTGGCTTCTTCAGCCGCCAGGAGCAGGTGGCCGAGCGCCTGGAACAGCGCCAGGTCCCCGCCCACCTTGATCTGCAGGTATTCGTCCGCGAGCGGGGTGCCGCCGCCCACCACGCCGGAGACGGTCTGGGGGTCCTTGAAGTTGAACAGGCCCGCCTCTGGCAGCGGGTTCACGGCCACTACCTTGCCGCCTTTGTCCTTGCATTCCTTCAGCGCGGACAGCATGCGGGGGTGGTTGGTGCCCGGGTTCTGGCCGACGACGAAGATCAGTTCGGCGTCGTGGATGTCGTGCAGGGACACCGTGCCCTTGCCGATGCCGATGGTCGGGTTCAGCGCCGAGCCGGAAGACTCGTGGCACATGTTGGAGCAGTCGGGCAGGTTGTTCGTCCCGATGGACCGGGCGAACAACTGGTAGAGGAAGGCAGTCTCGTTCGCGGTGCGTCCGGAGGTGTAGAAGACGCAGCGGTCCGGGGTGCTGGCCCGGATGTGCTCCCCGATCAGCTCGAACGCCTCATTCCAGGAGATGGGCGAGTAGTGCGTCTCGCCCTCCCGGATCACCACCGGTTCGGAAAGCCGGCCCTGGTTGCCCAGCCAGTACTCGGTCTTGGTGGAAAGCTCGGCAATGGAGTGCCTGGCCCAGAACTCCGCACCTACGGTGCGCAGGGTGTTCTCCTCGGCCACCGCTTTGGCGCCGTTCTCGCAGAACTCGGCCGTCTTGCGCTTCTTGTCCGATTCCGGCCACGCGCAGCCCGGGCAGTCGAAGCCGCCACGCTGGTTCAACCGCAGCAGTGACTGCGCCGTGCGGGCCACCCCTGCCTGGGCGACTGCACGCTCCAGGGCAACCATGACGGCCTTGACGCCGGCGGCCTCGGTCTTGGGCTTGTGGACCTCAAGGTTGTCCTCATTGATGTCCGCGACGGGGGCGGGCTGCTTACCGAACTTCATCGTTCCAACTTCCTTACCGGCCTGTGTTGTTCGAAGGTGAGTGGTGTTCGAAGGCGAGTGGTGTTCGAGGGCCAGTGAAAAGCGCGCCGGGCCTCCCGGCGCGCCTTTCTCCGGCACGTCACCTTACTGAATGTCGCTTGCTACTGGGCTACCTTCGCCAGCGTTTCCTGCTCCGCGGCGATGGTGGTGTTCCCGCCGTGGCCGGTGCGGACCACGGTGTCGGCCGGGAGGGTCAGGAGCCGTTCGCGGATGGAGGTCAGGATGGTGGGGTAGTCGCTGTAGGACCGTCCGGTGGCGCCTGGGCCGCCGTTGAACAGCGTGTCCCCGGTGAAGACCGTCCCCTCGCTTTCCAGGTAGAAGCAGGTGGACCCGGGCGAGTGGCCGGGCGTGTGGATTGCCTTCAGGGTTGCCCCGCCCACCTGGAACACGTCGCCATCGGAGTGGTAGTGGTCCGGTTTGGCGTCCGGGTAGACCTGCTCCCAGAGCACCAGGTCCTCCTTGTTCAGGTGGATCGGTGCGCCCAGGGCATCGGCGACCTCGCGTGCGGCACCGATGTGGTCGTTGTGCGCGTGCGTGAGCAGGATGGCCTTCACCTTCCGGCTGCGGACCTGGTTGATGATCGCGGCGGCGTCGTGCGGCGCGTCGATGATGATGCATTCCTCGTCATTGCCCACGATCCAGACGTTGTTGTCCACGTCCCAGGTGCCGCCGTCGAGCGAAAATGTGCCGGAGGTGACCAGGTTTTCGATGGTGACGCTCATGCGGACGCCCCCGCCGGCTGGACCTCGACGACGGAGCGCAGCACCTTGCCCTCGTGCATCTTGCCGAACGCTTCCTCCACCTGGTCGATGGTGATCCGCTCGGACACGAACGCGTCGAGGTCCAGGTTGCCCTGCTTGTAGTGCGAGACGAGCATCGGGAAGTCACGGGACGGAAGGCAGTCGCCGTACCAGGAGGACTTCAGCGACCCGCCGCGGCCAAAAACATCCAGCAGCGGCAGTTCCAGCGTCATCTCCGGCGTCGGCACACCCACAAGGACCACGCGGCCGGCAAGGTCGCGGGCGTAGAAGGCCTGCTTGTAGGTTTCAGGGCGGCCGACGGCGTCAATCACCACGTCCGCTCCGTGGCCTCCGGTGAGTGCACGGATGGCTTCCACGGCGTCCTCCCGGCGCGAGTTCACGCCATGGGTGGCACCGAGCGACTTGGCCATGTCGATCTTGTTGTCGTCGATGTCCACGGCGATGATCGTCGTCGCACCGGCCAGCCTGGCCCCGGCGACCGCAGCGATGCCCACGCCGCCGCAGCCAATGACGGCCACGGATTCCCCGCGCTTGACCTCGCCGGTGTTGATCGCGGCGCCGATGCCGGCCATGATGCCGCAACCCAGCAGGCCCACCGCGGCTGCGTCAACGTCCGGGTCCACCTTGGTGCACTGCCCGGCGGCGACCAGCGTCTTCTCGGCGAAAGCGCCGATGCCCAGGGCCGGCGAAAGCACGGTTCCATCCTCCAGGGTCATCTTCTGCGTGGCATTGTGCGTATTGAAGCAGTACTGCGGCTGGCCCTTGGCACACGCACGGCACTCCCCGCAGACGGCACGCCAGTTAAGGATCACCCGGTCGCCGGGGGCCACCGAGGTCACATCCGGGCCGACAGCACTGACAACCCCCGTGGCCTCGTGCCCGAGCAGGTACGGGAAGTCGTTTCCGATACCGCCCTGCTTGTAGTGCAGGTCGGTGTGGCAGACACCGCAGGTCAGGATGTCCACCAGCGCCTCCCCCGGCCCCGGATCCGGCACCAGGATGGTCTCCAACGACACCGGAGCGTCCTTCTCCCGGACAATGACAGCTTGAACCTTGTGGACCATTGTTCTTGTGTTCCTTTCCTGGACCTTGGCAGTCCGGTAAGTCGGCGACGTGTGCCAATCTAGCTGACGCAGCTGTTCAAGGACGGGGTCTTGGGCCTACCAACCCCTTGAACAATTGCGTAATGCACAACAGAATGCACATAGCGCTACCTAGCAATATGACAGCGGCCACACCTCGTGTCAATAGATATATCAGTTGCAGGGCAGCGGGGCGATAGGCGTCCGGCATTGGCCGCCTGGGCGTTTTTGGTCGCCCGGGGCGCTCAATGGCGGCGGCCGCCCCGTTATGTCCCCAAAATCTCCGGCAGTACGCTTGATGGCATGGCTTTTGAAGAATCCGCTGCCGAGCGGCGCGAAGTAACCGTCCGCCGGGCACCCAAGTACGTTCCCTTCCTGGTCCTGGGTGCGCTGGTGGGTGTTGCTGCAGCCGCAGTGGTTGCCTACGCGGTACCGGGCGATGCAACGTTCGACCCCGGCGCTGTCTTCGGATTCTTCCTGGTGATGTTTGCCGCGTGCGGCGCAATCCTGGGCGCCGCACTGGCGCTGGTCCTGGACCGCCGCAGCCTGAAGCGGCAGGACCGGGCCGTCGTGGAGGCCGTTCCCGACTCGGAGCCGGACACCGATCCCCAGGCGTAGCAAGTCACAAACGGGCGGCCGGAAAAGTCATACCCCATATCGTGAGATAATCGACCAGTGGCACGCGGCGATGGAAAACTTTCCCATGATCTTCTCCCCGGCGAAAAAGGCCCGCAGGACGCTTGCGGCGTCTTCGGCGTCTGGGCCCCAGGCGAAGAGGTAGCAAAACTTACCTATTACGGGCTGTATGCACTGCAGCACCGCGGTCAGGAGTCGGCTGGCATAGCAACCAGCGACGGCAAGCGGATCAACGTCTACAAGGACATGGGCCTCGTGTCCCAGGTCTTCGACGAGACCACGCTGAACACCCTGACCGGGCACCTGGCCGTGGGCCACTGCCGCTACTCCACCACCGGCGCCAGCCACTGGGCCAATGCGCAGCCCACCCTTGGCGCCACCGCCACCGGCACGGTGGCCCTGGCACACAACGGCAACCTGACCAACACCGCCGAGCTCAATGCCATGATCACCGAGCGCAACGGCGGCCACCTCACCGGCGAAATGAAGCAGGGCAACACCTCTGACACTGCCTTGGTCACCGCCCTGCTGGAGGGCGAGCCCGGCAAGACCCTGGAAGAAACCGCCACCGAACTCCTGCCCAAGATCAAGGGCGGCTTCTGCTTCGTGTTCATGGACGAGGGCACGCTCTACGCTGCACGTGACACCTTCGGCATCCGCCCGCTGGTCCTGGGCCGGTTGGAGCGCGGCTGGGTGGTTGCCTCCGAGCAGTCCGCCCTGGCCACCGTGGGCGCCAGCTTCATCCGGGAGATCGAGCCGGGCGAGTTCATTGCCATCGACGAGGAAGGCGTGCGGTCCAAGCGGTTCGCGGAGCCGACGCCGGCAGGTTGCGTTTTCGAGTACGTTTACCTCGCGCGCCCGGACGCGGCCATCGCCGGCCGCTCCGTGTACGAGTCCCGCGTGGAGATGGGCCGCCAGCTGGCCCGCGAAAACACGCAGCAGGCGGACATCGTCATCCCCGTGCCGGAATCCGGCACCCCCGCGGCTGTTGGCTACGCCGAAGAATCCGGTATCCCGTTCGCGCACGGCTTCGTCAAGAACTCCTACGTGGGCCGTACCTTCATCCAGCCCTCCCAGACCCTGCGCCAGCTGGGCATCCGGCTCAAGCTCAACGCCCTTGAATCCGTGATCCGCGGCAAGCGTGTTGTGGTGGTGGATGATTCGATCGTCCGCGGCAACACCCAGCGCGCCATTGTGCGGATGCTCCGGGAGGCCGGCGCCGCCGCAGTGCACGTGAAGATTTCCTCCCCTCCTGTGCAGTGGCCGTGCTTCTATGGCATCGACTTCGCCTCCCGGGCCGAACTGATTGCCAACGGCGCCACCATTGAGGAGATCTCCCAAGCCATCGGCGCAGACTCGCTGGCCTACATCTCCGAGGACGGCATGATCGGTGCCACCCGCCAGCCGCGCGAACGCCTCTGCACCGCCTGCTTCACCGGCAAGTACCCCATCAAGCTCCCGGATGCGGACAAGCTGGGAAAGAACCTCCTGGAACGCACCGACCTGGGCGGCCTGAAGCCCTCCCCGTCCGCGCTTCCCGGCCAAACCGCCGCCCTGGCCGTTGACGCCACCGAGGACCCCGCTGAGAAGGCCGGGGCTACCGGCTGTGATCCGGGCCCGGACTCAGAATTCGAGAACCTGCTGACCGAAGCCGACCTTGTGCCCGACGTACCCGCCGCCACCAGCGCCGATAAGAAAGAGTCCGTATGACTTCCGTTAGCCCCGCCGCAAACAACTCCGGCATCACCTACGCCTCCGCAGGCGTGGACGTTGAAGCCGGGGACCGCGCCGTCGAGCTCATGAAGGATGCCGTCAAGGCAACCCACAACTCCTCGGTGATCGGCGGGGTGGGCGGCTTCGCCGGCCTTTACGACGTTTCCCGGCTGCTGACCTACAAGAGGCCGCTGCTGGCCACGTCCACCGACGGCGTGGGCACCAAGGTTGCCATCGCCCAGGCCATGGACATCCACGACACCATCGGGTTCGACCTTGTGGGCATGGTGGTGGATGACATCGTGGTGGTAGGCGCCGAGCCGCTCTACATGACCGACTACATCGCCTGCGGCAAGGTGGTCCCGGAACGCATCGCGGGCATTGTCCGCGGCATCGCGGCCGCCTGCTCCGTGGCCGGCACCGCCCTGGTGGGCGGCGAGACTGCCGAGCACCCGGGCCTGCTGGGCGAGCACGAATACGACGTTGCCGGCGCAGCCACCGGCGTGGTCGAGGCCGATGCCCTGCTGGGACCGGACCGCGTCCGTGCGGGCGACGTCGTGATCGGCATGGCCTCTTCCGGCCTCCACTCCAACGGCTACTCGCTGGTCCGCCGCGTCATCAACCACGCCGGCTGGGCCCTGGACCGCCAGGTGTCCGAACTGGGCCGCACCCTGGGTGAGGAACTCCTGGAACCCACCCGCGTCTACGCGGCCGATTGCCTGGACCTGGCCCGCACCTTCCCGGTCAGCGCCGAAGCGGCTGTTCACGGCTTCAGCCACGTCACCGGCGGCGGCCTGGCCGCCAACCTGGCCCGCGTCCTCCCCCAGGGCCTCGTGGCCACCGTGGACCGCGCCACCTGGGAACTGCCGGCCATCTTCAAGCTGGTCTCGGAGCTGGGCAACGTGCCCCTTGCGGACCTCGAGCGCACCCTGAACCTTGGCGTGGGCATGGTGGCCATCGTGTCGCCCCAAGCTGCCGACGCCGCCGTTGCCCGCCTGAACGACCGGGGCCTGCCGTCCTGGATCATGGGCACGGTCACCGAGGATTCGGACTCCATCCTGAAGTCCGGCCCGGATTACGTCCAGGGCGCCAAGGGCGTGGACGGCGGCGCTGTCCGCCTGGTCAACGCCTACGCCTAGCCAACTGCTGGAGGCTCCCCACTGCACGCGGTGGGGAGCCTCCACTTTTAAGCGACCTGTATGAGGTTCAGCACACCGCCCTGCGGGTCCTCGATGGTGGCCAGTGATCCCACCGTGGGACGGTCATCCGGCTCCACCAGGACTTCGCCGCCTGCTGCCAGGGCGGCCGCTGCCGCCGCGGCAATATCTGCCGCGCCAAAGTAGATCTGCCAGTCCGCTTCCTCGCCTTCGTCGGCAGGAACGATGCCGGCCACCTCGCTGCCGTCGATGAGCAGCGTGCTGTAGCTGCCGCCGTCGTCCTGGGGGTACTCGGTGACTTCATGGCCGAAAAGCTGCTGGAAGAAGCCGATGGCGGCCTGCGGCTCGGGTGTAAAGAGCTCAGCCCAGGCCAAGGCGCCCGGCTCGTTGAAGAGCCGGCTGCCGAAGTGGGTACCCGCCTGCCAGATCCCGGTGGTTCCGCCGCCGGGAGGGGCCAAAAAGCCCAGCACCCCGGTGTCGCCCACCGTCTCAGGCCCGAACTGGGCGGTTCCGCCGGCATGGCCCGCTTCCTGGAGCAGGTCCGCGGCATTTGCGGCCGCAAAGTAGACGTTCCACTCGGCAGCGGTGCCGGCCTCAAGCTGCAAGGGATTTTGCGGCGCAATGGTGGCCACCAACTGCCCGCGGACAAAGGCCTGCGCGTCGCTGCGGCCGTCCGGAGTGGGGAAGTCCTGGTAGGTCCAGCCGAACAGACGGCCGTAGAAATCTTTGGCGGCATCAACATCGGGGGTCTGGAGATCCGCCCAGCAGGGCTCGCCGCTGGCGTACGTGGTCCGAACAGTCATGCGGTCAGGTTACCAACCAAACACGGAAAGCCCGCTGCCCTGCCGGTAATTCGGTGGGGCAGCGGGCTCCATGACGTAAGCGGCGCCACAGCAGCCGGGCCAGGGGCCACAGCAGGCTTGCGACAACTAGCCGATGCGACGGTTGTCTACCTCGTCGTCATCGTCATCCAAATCATCCGCGTACTTATCCACATAAGCCGAATAGTCCGGTTCGACCGGTTCATTCGAGTAATGGCTCGTTGAACGACTTCCAGGGCCCGTCAGCTCACGCTGAAGTGCCGAGTAGTCAGTGTTCGGGGAGTAGTACTTAATGTCCCGAGCCTGCTTGGTAGCTTTTGCCTTTTGACGGCCGCGCCCCATGGCGTGACCCCCTTTTGTACTTGGACCGGAGGTGGTCACCTTGGCGATCGGTGAGGCCCCGGAATGTTTGGTCAATTTGTCGTACACCTAGATTACATGCTTTCGGCGGGCCCCGCTTGCCGCCCGGCGCCCCGGACGGCCGGGTGGGGTACCATGATGCACCTCCTCCCGCGGGATTCCGGCATTTTTCTTCGGTAGAGTCGCTTAAGAACTGCCGATTTTATCTGGCCGTTGGCGAGCCGTGGCACCAAAACCCAGGAGGATGCGCACCCGTGAACCACCAGGACATCCCGCCGAAACCCGCTTCGCCTCCGCGGACCGGAAGCCTGCCGAAGATCCACAGTGGGACCGGTTCAGCCCCCGCCCCGGAATCCGTTACCTGGTCCCAGCCGCGCCATGATCCTGCGCCGGAAAAACACACCAACAGGAAGCCTGCCCTGTGGAAGGCGTTTCTGGTCGTCGTCATCCTCGCCGTTGCCGGCTCACTGGTGTGGCTTGCCGTCTGGTTGAACTCCTCGCCCGGCACCGATGCGGCAAAGAATGACGCACAGGGCGTGCTGCAAACCACGGTCACGCCGCCGGCCACTCCCCAACCCCTTCCCCGCGAAGGGGTCGCACCCCCGGCGTACGCACTGGGTGACTGCTTCAAGGATTTCGATCCCCAGGCCCTGACGTCCACGCTGGTGCCCTGCGATACGGGCCATTCGGCCCAGCTGGTGGCCACCTTGACATATCCGGAAAGCGCCAAGTACCCGGGGGCGGAGCCGCTCAAGGCCAAGGCACTGGAAGTCTGCCAGGCGGCGAAACTCGGCCCGGCGGCGAAAAACTTCCAGCTCAACTACCAGCGCAGCTTCCCCAGCAGCACCAGTTGGGAATCCGGCGACCGCAGGGTTGATTGCTACGTCACGGCAGACACCGGCAATGTGATTAACGCGAGCGTGCTGCCCTGACGGTCAGCCCGCCAGGGCAGCACGGCCCGCTTCAGAGGCCCTGCGGCTAGTCCTTCCGCCGCACCGACAGTCCGGAACTGGGGGCGCCCGTCAACGCGTCCACGTTGCCTTCGGTCAGTTCCCCAAAGTCCGGCGCGGTATCAACCAGGACGGTGTCGCCGTCGCTGATTTCACCGGCGAGGATGGACTTGGCCAGCCGGTCGCCGATCTCGCGCTGCACCAGGCGGCGCAGCGGCCGGGCGCCGTAGGCGGGGTCGTAGCCGGACAGCGCCAGCCAGGCCTTGGCGCTGTCGGTCACATCGAGGGTGAGCCGGCGCTCGTGCAGCCTGCGGCCCAGTTCCGCCACGTGCAGTTCCACAATGTGCGCCAGCTCCTCCACCGTGAGGGCATCGAACAGCACCACTTCATCGAGCCGGTTGAGGAACTCCGGCTTGAAGGACGCGTTCACCGTGGCCATGACCGCATTGCGCTTGGCCTCGGCGTCCAGCGTCTGGTCCACCAGGAACTGGCTGCCCAGGTTGGAGGTGAGCACCAGGATCACGTTGCGGAAGTCCACGGTACGGCCCTGCCCGTCGGTGAGGCGGCCGTCGTCGAGCACCTGCAGGAGGATGTCGAACACCTCGGGGTGCGCCTTCTCCACTTCGTCCAGCAGCACCACCGAGTAGGGACGACGGCGCACGGCCTCGGTCAGCTGCCCGCCTTCCTCGTAGCCCACGTATCCCGGAGGCGCCCCTACCAGCCGGGCGACGCTGTGCTTCTCGCCGTACTCGGACATGTCGATCCGCACCATGGCGCGTTCGTCGTCGAACAGGAAGTCCGCCAGGGCCTTGGCCAGCTCGGTCTTGCCTACGCCGGTGGGGCCCAGGAACAGGAAGGAACCCGTGGGCCGGTTGGGGTCACTGATGCCCGCCCTGGCGCGCCGGACGGCGTCTGAGACTGCGGCTACAGCCTTGCCCTGGCCGATGAGGCGCTTGCCGAGCTCCTCCTCCATGTGCAGCAGCTTCTGGCTTTCACCTTGCAGCATGCGGCCGGCCGGGATGCCGGTCCACGCGGAAATGACCTCCGCGATGTCTTCTGCCGTCACTTCCTCCGCCACCATCTGCGCGGACTTGTCCGTCACGGCGGCCTCCGCTTCGGCAGCGGCGTTCAGCTCGCGTTCCAGCGCCGGAATTTCCCCGTAGAGGATCCGCGAGGCGGTCTCCAGATCACCCTCGCGCTGGGCCTTGTCCGCGGCGGACCGCAGCTCATCGAGCTTGGCCTTCAGGTCACCCACCCGGTTCAGGCCGGCCTTTTCAGCCTCCCAGCGGGCGTTGAGCGCGGAGAGCTCCTCCTCCTTGTCCGCCTTGTCGGCCCGGAGCGCAGCCAGCCGCTCCACGGAGGCAGCGTCGGTCTCGCCCTCCAGCGCGAGCTCCTCCATGGTGAGCCGGTCCACCTGGCGCCGCAGCTGGTCGATCTCCTCCGGGGCGGAGTCGATCTCCATGCGCAGCCGGGACGCGGCCTCGTCCACCAGGTCGATGGCCTTGTCCGGCAGCTGGCGGCCCGAAATGTAGCGGTTGGACAGCGTGGCTGCCGCCACCAGCGCGGAGTCGGCGATGGAGACCTTGTGGTGCGCCTCGTAGCGCTCCTTCAGGCCACGGAGGATGCCGATGGTGTCCTCCACGCTGGGCTCGCCAACGTACACCTGCTGGAAGCGGCGTTCCAGGGCTGCGTCCTTCTCGATGTTCTCCCGGTACTCGTCCAGCGTGGTGGCGCCGATCAGCCGCAGCTCGCCACGGGCCAGCATGGGCTTGAGCATGTTGCCGGCGTCCATGGAGGAATCGCCGGTGGCGCCGGCGCCCACCACGGTGTGGATCTCGTCGATGAAGGTGACAATCTGGCCGTCTGAGCCCTTGATCTCCTCGAGGACCGCCTTCAGCCGCTCCTCGAATTCGCCGCGGTACTTGGCGCCGGCCACCATGGAGCCGAGGTCAAGGGAGATGAGGGTCTTGCCCCGCAGGCTCTCCGGGACGTCGCCGGCCACCATCCGCTGGGCCAGGCCTTCCACCACGGCGGTCTTGCCCACGCCGGGTTCGCCGATGAGCACCGGGTTGTTCTTGGTGCGG
The DNA here is from genome assembly GCF_057747955.1 of Arthrobacter sp. SDR-2R. Lineage (NCBI taxonomy): Bacteria > Bacillati > Actinomycetota > Actinomycetes > Micrococcales > Micrococcaceae > Arthrobacter > Arthrobacter sp. SDR-2R. The sequence continues at coordinate 957,119 of NZ_CM173231.1, read as the reverse complement.
CGGGACAGGACCTGGACAACGCGCCGGATTTCGGCGTCCCGGCCGATCACGGGGTCCAGCTTGCCGGCGCGGGCCATGGCGGTGAGGTCGGTGCCGTACTTCTCGAGCGCCTGAAAGGTGTTTTCGGGGTCCGGGCTGTCCACCTTGCGGTCGCCGCGGACGCCCGGCAGGGCGGCGAGGAGTGCCTCGCGGGAGGCGCCGGCGTCGCGCAGCAGGCGGGCGGCGGCATCGTTGCCGGTGGAGAGGCCCACCAGGAGCACCTCGGTGGAGACAAAGCTGTCGCCCAGACGGTCCGCTTCCTCCTTGGCGTGCTGGATGGCCTGCAGTGCGGGCCGGGACAGCTGCGCCTGCTGGCTGGAGCCGCCCGACGTGGCGGGCAGTGCCTTGATGGCACTGCTGGCCTGGACGCTGACGGCATCGGGATCGGCGCCGGTTGCGCGAAGCAGCGCGACGGCGACGCCCTCACGCTGGTCCATCAGCGCCTTGAGGAGGTGGGCCGGTTCCACCTGGGGGTTGCCGGCCGTCGAGGCGTTCATTGCCGCGGCGGAAAGAGCCTCCTGGCTCTTGGTGGTGAATTTGACGTCCAAAGAGAGCTCCTTTCGGGGGCTTGTTGACTAAGTTGAGTCTACTACGCTCAACTTTGGACGGCGACGTCCACTAGCCATGTTTGCCCACGGCGAAACGGCTGTCCAGAGCCGGAGGTCCCGCCGGGCCTGCTTGGACAATCGGCTGCCGGGACATACTCCGCCTAGGTCCCGTACACGGACACGGCCGCAGCCTTGACCACGAAGTGCACCGTCATGCCGGGGACAAGGCCCAGGTCGGCGGAGGCGGCAGGGGTGATGTCCGCGGCCAGGCCGCCGGCCCGGACGCGGATCTGGTCGCCGTGCGGCTCGAGGTCCGTGATGGTGACGGCAAACGAGTTCCGCGGGCTGCCGTGCGCATCGTCGAGGAACACGGAAACGGCCGACGGCGGGAACACGGCGACGCCGGGACCGCCCGCCCTGGGCAGCGGGCCAGGCTCCCCGGACGCCGCGGCGGGGACGGCTTCCTCGTCGTGGCCGGCAATCCGCAGGCCGTGGCTGGTCCGCACCCCCGCCCCGTCGAGGATGCCCGGAATGAAGTTCAGCCCGGCGAGCCCGGCGGCAAAGGAGCTGCGCGGCCGCTCCAGCACCGCCCGGGTGGGGCCTTCCTCCGCGATCCGGCCGTTTTCCAGTATGACCACCCGGTCCGCGAGCACCAGCGCGTCCAGTACGTCGTGGGTCACGATGATGGCCTGCCGGCCTGCGAGGACGCGCTTGAACAGGCGGCGCAGCAGCGGCGCGGAGTGGATATCCAAGGCTGCCAGCGGCTCGTCGAGCAGGAGGAGGGCGGGGTCGGCGGCGAGCGCACGGGCCACGGCCACGCGCTGGGCCTGGCCGCCGGACAGCTGGGCGGGACGCCGCCCGGCCAGTTCTCCGGCCTCCACCTCGGCCAGCCAGTGCAGCGCCTGCTCCTCCGCATTCCGCTTGGAAACTCCGGCGCTGCGGGGCCCGAACGAGACATTGTCCAGGGCATTCAGGTGGGGGAAGAGCAGCGGTTCCTGGGCCAGCAGGGCGGTGCCGCGGCGGTGCGGAGCCGCCCACGTACGTTTTCCGCCGTCGAGGTCAAAGAGGGTCCTGCCGTTGAGTTCGGCCCGGCCGCTGTCCGGCCGCAGGAGGCCCGCGATGCCGGCCAGCAGGGTTGATTTACCGGCACCGTTGGGCCCCATGACGGCCACGGTTTCGCCCGGTCGGACGCTCAGGGCCACGTCGAAGCTGCGCCCGGCCACCACTGCGCGGAAGGACAATGTCACCGGACACCCCCTCCTGCCGGGGCCGGCGCCGTCGTCCTTTTGCCTGACCCGGAACGGCCCGGTGCCGGGCGCCGGTATGCAAGGGCAACCACCGCCACGGCGACGGCCACGAGTACCAGGGACAGGGCGACAGCGGCGTCCGGGTCCGTTTCGCGCTGCAGGTAGATTTCCAGCGGCAGGGTCCGGGTCACCCCCTGCAGGCTGCCCGCGAACGTCAGCGTGGCGCCGAACTCGCCCAGGCTCCGCGCGAAGGCGAGGACCGCGCCGGACGCCAGCCCCGGGAGCACCAGCGGAAGCGTGACGCGCCGGAACACCGTGCCGGGCCGGGCACCCAGTGTCGCCGCCACCGCCTCATACCGGGAGCCCGACGTGCGCAGGGCACCCTCAAGGCTCACCACCAGGAACGGCAGCGCCACGAACGTCTGCGCCAGGACCACCGCGGTGGTGGAGAAGGCGATCTGCAGGCCGAGCACGTTCAGCGCCTGCCCCAGCAGCCCCTGCCGGCCGAACGTGTAGAGCAGCGCGATGCCGCCCACCACAGGAGGAAGGACCAGCGGCAGGAGCACCAGCGAGCGCAGCAGCCCCTGCAGGCGGAAGGTGTCCCGGGCAAGGACCAGGGCCAGCGGCACGCCCAGCACAATGCACAGCAGGGTGCTGGCGGCCGACGTCCGCAGGCTCAGCCCCAGCGCGGTCAGCGACGGCCCGGAGGTCACCAGCGGGAGGAACCGTGGCCAGTCCACGCGGAGCACCATCGCCAGCAGCGGAAGCACGACGACGACGGCGGCCAGGACGGCCAGCGCGCGGACCCAGCCGGGGATGCCGGAGTAGGCCGGGCTTGGGGTGCGTGGCCGCACCATGGGCAGAAAGGGCTGCCGCCTTGCTGCCTGCTTCCGGGTCACTTGACGCTTCCGTCACCGGCGCCGGCCGGCCCAAACCCCGCTGCAGCGAGGACGCGCCGGCCTTCCGGACCGGTGACCAGGTCCAGGAAAGCCCGGGCGGCGGCCTTGTTCCGGCCGCCGGCGACGCCGGCGATCGGGTAGGTGTTGACCGCACTCCCTGATTCCGGGAACTGGATCCCGGCCACCTTGGACCCGGCGGACTTGATGTCCGTGCCGTAGACCAGCCCGGCGTCGGCCTCCCCGGAGGCCACCTTGCCCAGGACGTCCGTGACCGCGTTCTCCTCGCTGACCGGATTCAGCGCCACTCCGGCCGCCTCCGCGGCCGTGGCCGCGGCAGTCCCGCAGGGAACCTGCCTTGCGCAGGTGACCAGTTTGAGGCCCGGCCGGGCAAGGTCCTTCAGTGCGGTGATTCCTGCCGGGTTGCCCGGCGCTACTGCGATGGCGAGGGTGTTGGTGGCGAAGTTCCTGGCGGCGCCGTCCACCAGCCCGGCGTCCTGCACCTTCTTCATGTTGGCCAGGTCCGCCGGCGCGAAGACATCCGCCGGCGCCCCCTGGCTGATCTGGCTGGCCAGGTCCGAGGACCCTGCAAAGCTCAGGGCAACCGTGGTGCCGGGGTTTTCCGCCTCGAAGGTGCGGGCGAGTTCGGTGAAGGTGCCTTTGAGGGAGGCGGCCGCGAAAACGGTGATGGTGCCTTCCGGCTTGGCGCCTGAGCCGGCTGCGCTGTTGCCCGCGCTGTTCTCCTCGCCAGGGCCTGTGCCCTGGGCCGCTCCGCCCGCAGCGCAGCCGGTGAGGACGGCCAGCAGCAGCACGGCGGCCGGCAGGACAGCAAGCGAAAGGAGCCGCGCCAGGGAGGCGGACGCCGCGGTACGCGTGGAGGTCCGGGTCATGCGGCGGCCCTGCCCTTCGGGGATTCGATGATGACCGTTGTTGCCTTGACCACCGCCGTGGCCACCGAGCCCGGTTCCAGGCCCAGTTCCCGCACGGCCTCGCTGCTCATCAGCGAGACCACCCGGAACGGCCCGCACTGCAGTTCCACCTGTGCCATCACCTTGTCCGTGATGACGTTGGTGACCAGGCCCACGAACCGGTTCCGGGCGGAGCTGCTCCCGCTCTTGGGGTCATCGGGCAGCTGGGCCAGCTTTTGCGCATGCGTCGCCAGCTCGAGTCCATCGACGGCGAGCCGGCCGGAACCGTCCCGGAGCGGGGTAAGTGTTCCGTGCTCCGTCCAGCGGCGGACGGTATCGTCACTTACGCCCAGGAGACGGGCAGCTTCAGAAACGCGGATAAGGGTCATTTCTTGATTCTAGTCCGCAGATGCGGATTAGGCCTCCGCTTCTGGGAGCATATGCAAAATGACTGCGTGCCCCGTGGCTGCGCGTCCCCTGCCCGAAGGGCGGCACTAGACTCCTTCCATGGCCATCTACATTGACCCGCCTCTGTGGCCTGCACACGGAACACATTTCTCGCACCTGGTCTCGGACTCTTCGCTGGATGAGCTGCATGCGTTCGCAGCTGCCGCGGGGATCCCGGAGCGGGCGTTCGACGGCGACCATTACGATGTGCCGGAACGCCGCATTGAGGAGCTGGTGGCGGCAGGCGCGGTCCGGGTGGAGGGCAGGGTGCTGGTCCGCAAACTGATCGCCAGCGGGCTCCGGATCCCGGCACGCCGGCGGAACAAGTCGCTGAAGGTCCCACTGCTGTCCCGCTGGGAAGCCATCATGCCGGGCCGTGACGCACTCTTCCTGGACCTGCTGGACCGATGGAGCGAACCACACCGCCATTACCACGGCTGCACCCACCTGCTCTCCGTCCTGGAGGCACTGGACCTGCTCACCGAACCGGGCGAGGCGCCGCGGACCGTGCTGCTGGCGGCCTGGTTCCACGATGCCGTGTACCGCGGCGCGGCGGGCAGGGACGAGGAGGAGTCCGCCCGGCTGGCGGAAAGCCGGCTGGCCGGGACCGGACTGCCGCCGGACGAGGTGGCGGAAGTGGCGCGGCTGGTCCGCCTCACGTCGGACCACCGGCCCGAACCAGGGGACCACGACGGCGCCCTCCTCTGCGACGCGGACCTCTCGGTCCTCGGCGGCGATCCTGAGGAATACGCCCGCTACCTTGCCGCTGTCCGCAAAGACTACGCGCACATCGGTGACGCCGACTTCGCAGCCGGCAGGGCCGCCGTCGTGCGCCACCTGCTGGAACTGGACCCGCTCTTTCACCACCCACGGGCCCGGGAACTGTGGCAGGACGCCGCGCACCTGAACCTGAAAGGTGAACTGGCATGAACGTTCCGGGCTCCGGTTCACGGCACACGCACTCCGCCAATGCCGCGCACCGCCAGCTTCCGTTCACGGTCAGGCTGGACTGGGGCCTTGATGGAGCCGGGACCGTGGCGTCCGGCGCCGACATTGCGGTGGTGGTGGATGTCTTTTCCTTCAGCACCTGCGTCAGTGTGGCGCTGGACCGCGGCGCGGAGGTGTTTCCCTACCCGTGGCGGGACACCAGCGCCGAAGACTTCGCCGCCCACCACCAGGCGCAGCTGGCCGGCCCGCGCGGCGGTGGCGGGCTGAGCCTCTCCCCCGCAAGCCTCCGCGCGGCAGAAGCCCTGGGAAAAGTGGTCCTGCCCTCCCCCAACGGGTCGGAACTTTGCCACGCGCTGGCCGGGGACGTACCGCTGGTGGCCGCAGTGTGCCTCCGGAACGCCGCAGCCACGGCCGACTGGGTGGCGGCGAACCTTCCGGAGGACGCGGTACTGGCGGTGGTTGCTGCCGGGGAGCGCTGGCCGGACGGCACGCTGCGGCCTGCGGTGGAGGACCAGATCGGGGCGGGCGCGTTCATCGCCGGGCTGGCGGCCGCCGGCAGGGGCGGCTACGAAGCCGGGGACGGCAGGCACGGCTACGCGCCGGAGGCCGTAGCTGCCATGGCCGTTTTCGAAGCCGCCGAACCTCGGCTGCGTGAGATGCTCCAGTTGTGTTCCAGCGGCCGCGAGTTGACCGGGGCCGGCTACCCAGAGGACGTGGACATCGCCGCGGAACTGGACCAAAGCGATTCGGTGGCCCTCCTGCGCAACGGGGCGTTCCGGCCGCTCTAAGGGGCTGCGGCTTCCACGGGTTTACGGATGCCGGAACCGGATGCAAAACTGCACGGATGAGCCTGCGCATCCAAGCCCTTGCCATTGATTCCACCGACCCCCGGGTTCCTGCTGCCTTTTGGGAAAAAGCGCTTGGCTGGCGCCGCACCCATGAAGAGGACGACGAGATCGTGGTGGAGCCGCCGGCAGGCAGCGCCGGGGACGGCGTGTTGCCGGACCTGCTTTTCCTCAGGGTCCCGGAGCAGAAGGAACTCAAGAACCGCCTTCACCTGGACCTCCGCCCGGAGGACCAGGACGCGGAGGTGGCCAGGCTGGAAGAGCTGGGCGCCCGGCAAATCTCGGTGGGACAGGGGGCAGCGGCAACCTGGGTTGTCATGGCTGATCCCGACGGCAACGAGTTCTGCGTGCTGCGGGCGATGCGCCCGGACGGATCCGCCTAGCGGTAGCGGCTGACGGGGTAGTTGCTCACAAACGGCGTATTGGTGGGCACGATCTGCTTGCCCAGCGGCATAAGGGATACCGGGATGAGCTTGAGGTTGGCGATGGCCAGCGGGATCCCGATGATGGTCACGGCCATGGCGAACGCGGTCACCACGTGGCCGATGGCGATCCAGATGCCGGCCACGAGCAGCCAGATCACGTTGCCCAGCAGCGAGAAGACACCGGTGCCGCCGGGCTTGTCCACCACCATCCGGCCGAACGGCCACAACGTGTAGGCGGCGATCCGGAACGAGGCGATGCCCCAGGGGATGGTGACGATCAGCAGGCAGCAGACCACGCCCGCGAGGAAATAGCCCAGGGCCAGCCACAGGCCGCCGAAAACCAGCCAGATGATGTTCAGAAGTGTCTTCATGCACCCATTCTGCCCCCAGCCCCTGCCACGCGGCGCTGGGGGACTCCCCTGATCCTGCCCTGATCCCCGGCCGGGCTGCGGCGCCTACACCGTGGCGGCCGACTTTGCGGCGTGGACAAAGGCGCGGATCTTGGCAGGGTCCTTCACGCCCCGGGATGCCTCCACGCCTGAGGAAACATCCACTCCCCAGGCATGCGCGGCCGCTGATGCCTGGCCAACATTGGCAGCGTCCAGTCCGCCGGCGAGCAGCCAGTTCCGTCCCTGCAGCACCGGCAGGTCCGCCACGGAGGCGTAGTCCCAGGATTCCCCTGAGCCCGGCACCGCGGCGTCAATCAGGAGCAGGTCCTCGCCCCAGTCGTCGAACTCATCCTGGCCGGCACCCATGGTGACGGCCCTGACCAGCTTCATGCCGGCGTCGTGCACTGTTGCCACGTCCGCACGCGACCGCTGGCCGTGCAGCTGGATCCATTCCAGGCCTGCGGCCCGGGCAATGGCGATGGCGTCCGCCACGGGCTCATCCCGGAAGACCCCGATCGGGGAAACACCCTTGGGGACCCCTGACAGCAGGGAGGCCACCTGCGACGGCGAGACAACGCGGGGGCTCGCGGTGAGGACGAACCCCACGGCGTCCGCGCCGGCATCCACCGCTTCACGCACCGATTCGGGCGTGCTGAGACCACACACTTTAACGAACATTCCCGGCTCCTTCAGGCTGTTTTCGTGATGACCCCCCGCAGGAGAGTAGCAGGGACAGGGTACGGGCTGCGACGCGTGACCACCGCAGCGAACTAGGCTGGGCTGATGCAGATCATCCGCTTCGCTGAACTCAAGGCCGAACCATGGCGCAACGGCGGCGGGGTGACCAGGGAAATCGCCCGCCAGGGCGCGGCCGACGGCGGCTGGGACTGGCGTGTGAGCATCGCAGACGTGGCCAAGGCCGGGGACTTCTCCGCGTTCCCCGGCATGGAGCGGGTCCTGACGGTCATCGAGGGGGAATTGCTGCTGCTCACCGTGGACGGGGCGGAACAGCCCCTGGAGAAGTACCGTCCCTTCAGGTTCGACGGCGGCGCCGCCACCGCGGCCAAACTGCCCACCGGGGACATCCGGGACCTGAACGTCATCACGCGAGCAGCCGCCTTCAAGGGCTACACGTCCATCATCGAGCTGTCCAAGAAGCGCGCCCACCCAGTGTTTGAGGGCCAGCTTGCGGTGCTGCTGCAGGGGCAGGCGACGGTCAGCGACAGCGGAACCGAGCCGCTGGAGCTGGGCAGGTACGACGCCGTGGTGGGTTCCGACGCCGACTCGCCCGAGGTCCTGGGCCGCGGCTTCCTGGCCGTGGTGTCGCTCGATCCGGTTACAGCCGGGAACTGAACCCTTCCACCGGTACCACGGCGCCCCTCCGGCGCGCCTCCTCAGCCGCGAAAACCACCGCATGGCTGACCAATGACTCCTCCAGCCCCGACACCACTCCGGACCAGTCACCGCCGGCCAGGGCAGCGACCCAGGCCTGCACGAGTCCCCGGTCGCCGCCTTCATGCTTTTCGCCGGGCACCGTGGGGTCAGCGGCGGGGGCGGGGTAGGCGGTGGTGGTCCCGGTCAGGAAGTCATGGACCGATATGCTGCCTGCCTCGATGGAGATTTCTCCGTGGCTCCCGAATATCCTGGTGCGGCGCGGGCCTGCGGCGGTGAAGGCCGTGGCGGTGAAGGCGGCGGTGGTGCCGTCCTCGTAGTCGATGTTCACCACCTGGTGGTCCACCACGTCGTTGCCTCCTGAGTAGACGCACCGCCCGTAGGGCCCCGTTGCCAACGCCTTCCACAGCGATTCCGGTGTGCCGCCCGGGTCCACCACGTCGGCAAAATAGGCCCTGCCGGGGTCCGCAGGGGCACCGTCCGGCGGCCGGCCCGGCGCGTAGATGCGCAGGGCCGAATAGGGGCAGCGGGCTTCCGCCGGGCAGTCCGTGCAGCGCCCTGACGCGCCTTCCGGCGCTTCCTCCGGACGGAAATGCGACAGCCTGCCAAAGGAGGACACCCGAAGGGGCCGGCTTCCAATGATGAAGGAGAGCCAGTCGACGTCGTGCGTGCACTTGGCCAGCAGGAAGGGGCTGGACTCTGCCTCACGCCGCCAGTTCCCGCGGACGTAGGAGTGCGCGAAATGCCAGAAGCCCACGGGTTCCAGGTGTTGGACGGAGATGACCCGGCCCACTGCCCCGGCGGAGAGAAGTTGCCGCAGCAGGGTGGTCAGCGGCGTGTAGCGCAGGACGTGGCAGACGGCTGCCCTGATTCCCGATTCCTGCTGCAGGCGCGCCAGCTCCGCGCAGCCGGCAGGGTCGGGCGCGATGGGCTTCTCCAGGAGGACCGGGTAGCCGTGGGCTGCGGCGGCCGCAAAAGGCCTTCCGTGGTCGCGGTCCGGGGTGGCAATGATGATGCCGTCGGCAGGCAGCCGGGTGCGGAGCATGGCCTGCCAGTCCTCGAAGACACGCTCCGCCGGCACGTGGAGCTCCGCCGCGATGGCTTCGCGCAGGTGCCGTCGCGGCTCCGCGATCCCCACCACGGCGGCCCGGCCCGTGTCCACGGCAAGACGGGCATAGGCGGAACCCCGTGCACCGGCGCCGGCAATGAGGAGGCGCACCGGTGGTGCGGTGACTGGAATGGACGACGGCGGCGCCTCCACGGGTCAGCCGGCGTCAGGATCGGCGAGCCATTCCAGGGCAACGGCCGCCGTCCAGGACTGGTCCATGCTGCCAAGCGGCTCGCCGGTAAACGGTTCGTAGTACTCGGCGAAGTGGCCCTCCATCAGCTGGGCAAGGGAAGCGTCCCGCAGCCGCAGGTACCGTTCCCCGTCACCGCGCCTGCGCAGGCAGCCCGCCAGGAACCAGTTCATCACCGGCCAGACCGGTCCGCGCCAGTACTGCCGGGGTTTGAGGCCCTCATAGGTGGTGGAGGTTGATGCCGGCAGCGGGAAGGCCAGGCGCGGGTCGCCGGTCCAGTCCGGTCCTTCGAAGATGTCCAGCTGCCGCCGCAACAGGGAGTCATCCGCCGTGGAGATGAGCGGGGCGAACCCGGCCATCGTGGGCAGCCCGATCCATTCACCGGCCAGCACATCGCGGTCCCGCGCCAGCCCGGTTTGGTCATCCACGGTGGCGTCCACGCCCTCCCGGAACTCCTCCGCCCACTCCCGCAACCGGGCCACATCCCCGCGCAGGCCGATGTGTTCAGCCAACACGGCCAGGTCCTTGTTGGCCGCGGCGAAGATCGCCGACATGAAGACGTCCTTGACCTGGAAGTCCATCACTTCCGGCAGCCGGGCGTCGTCAAACCGGACGTCGGCCATCTGCTGCACCAGCCAGAGGTAGCGGCTGTATTCCTCGTCGCTGGGCCGCTGGCTCCGGTCGGTGACCTTTTGCGTGTCCGTCCGGACAAAGGGCTCCATCGGCCCGGGATGGACCCTGGAGTATGGTCCGTCGAACCGCGGCGAGTTATCCATGCCGGACTCCCAGCCATGGTAGATCGTGAGCAGGCCCGAGCCGTCGCCACCGCGGCTGGTGCGCAGCCACGCATGCCAGCGGATCCACTGGGGCAGCGTCCGCCGGGTGAACTCTTCGGCGAGCCGGGCGTCCTCGCCGCCCGCCGCCGTCGCGCGCTCCACGATGCGGCGCAGCAGCGTCGCATGGACGGGCGGCTGGCAGATGCCGCTGGACTGCACCCCCTCGGGCGATGCTCCGCGCGTTCCCCACCGCTCCACGTCCGGGAAGTAGCCGGGGACGTCGGAGAACACGATGTGCGGAATCATCCCGCTTTTCCACTGCGCCGCGAGAAGGTAGTCCAGCTCCTGCAGCGCCCGGGCCACGCTCACCGTGGACAGGCCGGTGGCCACGAAGGCCGCGTCCCAGCTCCACATGTGCGGGTAGAGATTCGGCGCGGCGGTGACCATGGTGCCCAGGTCATTGGCGGCCAGGACATCCCTGGCCCGCTGCCTCATGTCCGCCAGGTCCCGAAGCGGAAAACCAGTCGCGTCCGCTTCGGCGCTCACGCCGTCAGCCCCAACTGGGTTTCCGTGTCGAAAAAGCGGAGGGCGCTTTGCTCGAAACGCAGTCCCACCGTGTCCCCCGCCGAAACCCGCGCTGTTGAGGGAACCTGGACCTTGACGGTCTGCCCACCCAGGTCCACGGTCAGCAAGGTGGCGTGTCCGAGCGGTTCCACTACCTCCACGGCCGCATCCAGGGAACCCTCCGCGCCCCGCTGCTCCAGCGAAATGTTCTCGGCCCGGATGCCCACCATGACCGCCGTGCCGCCGGTACGGGCCGCTGCCCGGGCCAGGAATTCGGGCGCCGCGATGCTCTGGCCGCCCACTTCCAGGCCTCCTTGCGGGGTGATCCGGCCGTCCAGGAAATTCATGGGCGGGGATCCGATGAAACCGCCCACAAACCGGTCGGCCGGCTCCTCGTACACCGTGATCGGGTGGCCGAGCTGGGCGATCTGGCCCTTCTTCATCACCGCCACCCGGTCCGAGAGGCTCATCGCCTCCACCTGGTCGTGGGTGACGTACAGCGTGGTGGAACCGAGCTGCTGGACGATCTTCTTCAACTCGGCGCGGAAGTCGAGGCGAAGAAGGGCATCCAGGTTGGACAGGGGCTCATCCATCAGCAGCACATCGGCGTCCATGACGATGGCCCGGGCAACGGCGACACGCTGCCGCTGGCCGCCGGAGAGGTTGGCGGGGTAGCGGTCCAGGTACGGGCTCAGCTGCAGCAGGTCCGCCGCCCATTCCACCTTCCGTTCCAGCTCTTCCCGGGGGACTTTCTTCATCATCAGCCCGAACGCGATGTTGGTGCGGACGTTCCGGTGCGGGAAGACGGCGTAGGACTGGAAGACCATGGACAGGTTGCGGTCCTGCGGGGGCAGGTAAGTCACGTCCCTCCCGCCGATGGAGATGCTGCCCTGGTCCGGGAAGTCCAGGCCCGCCACCATGCGCAGCAGGGTGGTCTTCCCGCAGCCGGAGGGTCCCAGCAGCACCATGAACTCGCCCTCGGCAACCTCGAGGGAGACGTTGTTCGTGGCCAGCTCGGTGCTGCCCGGGTAGGTCTTGTGCAGACCCTTGATGGAGATGTCAGCCATGGGACGGCCTCTCTGGGACGCAATCAGCGGATGGTGGAGCCCCACATGTTGGTGAGGTAGCGGCGCATGAAGAAGATGAAGACAAGGGCCGGGACCACCAGCAGGAAGCCGCCGGCGAAGCGGTAGGCAAGTGGCGATTCGGCGAGGCTGCTGAGGACCTGGGCAGGGAGGGTGCGCTGGTTCAGGGTCAGGATCGACGCGCCCAGGACCTCGTTCCAGGACATGACGAACGTGAAGATCGAGGCCGCCGCGATGCCGGGTATGGCCATGGGCAGCACCACTTTGAGGAAGGCCTGCACCGGGCTGCAGCCGAAGATCCGCGCCGCTTCCTCCACGTCCCGCGGAACACCGAGGAACACCGAGGCCGTAATCAGGATGGTGGTGGGCAGGGCCAGCGCCGAGTGGAGCAGGACGACGGCGAGCGCACTGTCGTACAGCCCCGTCTGCAGGAAGAGCTGGGCCAGCGGCACGGACAGCACCACGATCGGCAGGGCGCGGGTGAACAGCAGGAAGAGCTGGTACGGCTCCCTGCCCCGGAAGGCAAAGCGCGCCACGGCGTATCCTGCCGGAACGCCGATGAGCAGCGACAGCACAAGCGTGAACACGCCCACCTGGACGGAGTTGATGAGGCCGCCCAGGATGCCGGTGGACTGCAGGAATGTCTGCATGGTCTCGGTGGAGAAGTTGTCCGGGATGAAGCTGAGCGGGAACTTCTGCAGCGATTGCCGGCTGGACATCGCGGCCAGGGCGATCAGGTAGATGGGCAGTGCCATGAAGAGCGTGATCAGGATGCAGGCCACCTGGAGGAGCACCCGGTTGCGGCGCTGCCGGGCCAGGGGCCGGCGGTCCACCGCGGGTTCGGGCCGGTCGGCACCGGCAGTGGTCCTGGCCGTCGTTGCATGGCTCATCGCGCCGCCTCCGTCTGGTCCCTCAGGAGTTTCAGGTAGCCCACGGCCGTGACCATGGAGACGAACATGACCACCAGCGCCAGCGCCGATGCCACGTTGGGATCCTGCAGGCCTGTGTACCAGCGGTAGGTCTCGCCCACCACCAGCGGAAAGTTCTGGCCGGTGAGGGCAAGGGCAACGGCGAATGTCTGGAAGGCCAGGATGGTCCTCAGGATCAACGCTGTTTGCAGGCTGGGACGCAGCAGCGGCAGGGTCACGTGCCACAGCCGGTTCCAGAAGCTGGCCCCGAAGACCCCGGCGGCTTCCTCGTAATCCTTGGGAATGGACTGCAGGCCGGCCACGACAATCACGAACACCAGCGACGTGGCACGCCACACCTCCGCAATGAGCACCGCCGCGAACATGGAGGGGTAGTTGTCATAGGCGAGCCAGGAGACGGGCTGCTGGCCCATGGATGCAAGGAGCGAGTTGAGGTAGCCGCGGTCCGTGAAGACCGTCAGCCACACCAGGCCGGCGGCGAGGTCGCTGACCGCGAGCGGGATGGCCCAGATGTAGAAGTAGGCAGACGCCCCCCGGGGCTTGGCCCGGATCAGCAGGGCCATCGCCAGGGCGAGGACGAACTGGATGGGGATCATCACCACGATGAGCAGGAGGGTGTTGCCCACCGAGGACCAGAAGTACGGGTCCTGGGACATCCGGGTAAAGTTCGCCGTCGTCAAGCCTTCGGGGCCGCCGAATGCCTGCAGGACGCCGCTGACCATCGGCCAGCCAAAGAGCAGCGTCATGAACACGATCGACGGGGCAATCAGGAGCAGGGCCGCGGAGCTTCCCCTCCTCCTGGGGGCACGGACCTTGGGCCCCGCAGGGGGAACGTGCGGCCTGGCTGCCGCCGGCGCGTCCGGTGCGGCCATCACGCGACCTTGCAGGGGGATGTCTTGGGATCCGGCGCCCAGCACGGGACGTTGAGGGTGTCCATGATCTTGGCCAGTTCCGCGCCCTGCTTGTCCAGCGTGGCCTTGACGTCCGAGTTGTTCAGGCAGATCTCCTGGAAGCAGTTCTTGAACAGCTGGGAGACCTGGGGGTCCTTGTCGCCCAGGCCCACGGGCGGCAGGGCGAGCAGGGCGTCGGAAGCCTCCTGCTGCGCCTTGACGGCCTTCGCTTCAAGGGCGATGCCGCCTGGCAGGTCGCCGCCGATGTCCGTCTTCACCACAGGGAAGAATGCGTTGGATTTCAGTGTCTCGATCTGCGCCTCGGGCTTGGACAGGGCCTTGATGAGCTCAAAGGCTTTGTCCTTCTCGGGGGAACCCTTCGGCACTGCCATGCCACCCACGATCAGGAGGTAGCCCCTGCCCTTGGGCCCGGACGGGGCCGGAACCATCTGCCAGTCGTCCGGCTTGTCCTTGACGGCCGTGATGAGGCGCGCCACGTGGTCCCAGGCCACCAGGACCTCGCCGTTGGCCAGCGGCTCCTGCATGAAGTCGTAGTTGGTGGACGCCGGATTCGTGTTGGCCCAAAGCTCGCGCATGTACGTCCAGGCGCTGACGGCGTCCTGGTTGCGGAAGGTGGTGATTTGCCCGCCCGTGAAGCTGGGCAGCAGGAAGCCCTGGTAGAAGCGGTGGTGGAGTCCCTTGGGGCCGGCGGGAAGGCCGAAGACGGGCCGGCCGTTGGCGTCCTTGGCCGCCTTGGCCCACGCAAGGTACTGGTCGTAGGTGAGCTTGTTGACGTCAGCTCCCGACGGCAGCCACTGCAGCGCCTTCTTGTTGATGGCCAGCACGTAGGTGGCCTGGATCCAGGGGATGTACCGGGGGACGTCGGTGCCCAGCTTGGCCAGCTCGGTCACATCCTTGGAGTAGCCCGCCGAGGAGAGGTCGCTCATGAGCGAGCTGAGATCCTCAAGCTGCGAGGCGAAGGGGGCCAGGTCACCGTGCAGTCCGCCTGCGATTCCCACCTCGACTTTCCCCGCTGCCAGCTGGGATTTCAGCGTGGTGTTGAATACGCCCGTGTCAACGGGGTTGTAGGCCACGCTGATGTCCCCCGCGAATTTCTTGAGTGTGGCCTCGTACTTCTGGCGTTCCTCCACCGGGGAGAACTGCGTGGAGAGGAAGCTGACCGAACCCTTGCCTCCGCTCCCGCTGGTATTCACCCCGCAGGCTGCAAGGACCGGACCGGCCGCCAAAACCGTCAGGCCCCCCTTCAGCAATGCTCGCCGGCTGACGTCGTGGTGGGCGGAAACGGACATTAGAGCCTCCTGGGGTGAAGGGCTGCTAGGTATTTTGTCTGATGATCGATCATAATTGTGTGATACAGATCGCGTCAATGATGGACGGGCCACGCCCGCGCCCGCAGTTGAAAGGAAGCCTGCCGCATGACGGAGCAGAGGACGCTGGTGGGCGAGACCGCCCAGCCGTCGCCGGGGCCGGCCACCAGCGCCGGGCATCTTCTCCAGCTCCTGCGCTCCAACACCGCGGGGTACAGCCGGGCGGACCTGCTGGAGATCACCGGAATGGCGCGATCCACCCTCTACGAGCGGCTCGATGCACTTTTCGCGGCGGGCCTTGTCTACGAGTCCACTCCCCTGCGCGCCCAGCGGGGCCGGCCGCCCCGCTCCCTCCGGTTCGATGACCGCGACAAGCTGGTGGTGTGCCTGGAAATCGGCCATACGCACGCCGGAATCCATCTCCTGTCCCTGAGCAGGGAGGTGGTGGCTTCCGTCCGCATCCCTGTGGAGATCGGGAATGCGCAGGAGGTGGTGGTGGACCAGGTGGTGGGTGAGGCGCTGCGGCTGCTGGACGGCCGGCAACCCGTAGGGGCAGGAGTGGGACTGCCCGCCCCCGTTGACCCCCTCCACCGCCTGGGCCTGGAGCGGACCGTCCTTGCCCATTGGGACCTGCAGCTTTTGCAGGAGGCCATGGAATCCAGGCTCGACTGCCCGGTCCTGCTGGAAAACGACACCCGGTCAATGGCGGTGGGGGAGGTCCGCGGCCCGCTCGACTCCCTCGTCGCGGTGAAGGTCAGCACCGGGATCGGCTCCGGCATCATTGTCCGGGGCTCGTTGGTGCGCGGCGCCCACGGGGCCGCCGGTGACATCGGGCATGTGCGCATCCCGGAAGCCGCCGGCTGCCGGTGCCGGTGCGGCAGGGACGGCTGCCTGGCGGCGGTGGCCTCCGGGCGCGCGCTGCTTGCCGCCCCGCAATTTGCGCATTACGGGTCGCTGCGGCGGCTCGTTGACGCGGCCGACGACGATCCGGACGTCCGTGCCGCAGTCGCAGACGCCGGAAGGGTGCTCGGACGCGTCCTCGCCGCCATCGTGGGAACGCTGAACCCCGGCCGGGTGGCGGTGGGCGGGCTGGTGGGGGTCCTCCCTGGTTTCCTGCAGGCCTGCCGGCAGCAAATCCTGGCCGATGCCTTCGAACCCTCGCTGGTGGATCTGGAGATCGTCCCTGCTGACAGCCGGAAGGCCACCGCAGTGGGCCTGTGCCGGCTGGTGGAGGAGAGCCTCTACGCGCCGGAGCGGGTGGAACAGCTGCTGGCGCAACGCGCCGGCTGAGAGCGCCGGTTGATCCGGCCGGCCACCGCGGGTGGTGAGGTTGGGCACCAACGTGGCCGCCCGCCGTCGTGCGTTGCTACGCTGGGATCCAAGGCTCCACCCCGAGCCTCCGGACGACGGTTCAGTACCCGGCACGCGACAAGACTGGCCAAAGGATCTGGTCATGGCGTGGTTAATCCTTCTTCTTTCCGGCGCGCTGGAGGCCGTCTGGGCAGCCGCCCTGCACAACGCCTCCCGGGCTTCCGGCCGCCGGCGCGTGGCCCCTGCCGCCCTGTTCCTTGTGGCCGTTGCCGCCAGCACCGGCGGACTGGCCGTGGCCATGCAGTCCATTCCCACCGGCACTGCCTACGCGGTTTGGGTGGGGGTGGGCGTGGTCCTGACCTCCGCCTATGCGATGGCCAGCAAGGTTGAACGTCCGACGGCGGCGCGCCTGCTGCTGCTGTCCGGCATCGCCGCGTGCGTGGTTGGCCTGAAGGTGGTGGCGTGATGATGAAGCGCCCGTTTCCCTGGCTGGTGCTCCTGGCCTCCGCTGTCCTGGAAGCCGTGTGGGCCACGGCGCTGGGCTTGTCCGACGGTTTCAGCAGGCCGCTGCCCACGCTCGTCTTCGCCGTCACGGCCGCCCTGAGCATGCTGGGCCTGGGCATGTCCATCCGCAGCATTCCGCTCGGCACCGCCTACGCCATCTGGGTGGGCATTGGCGCCGCATTGACGGTGGGCTGGGCGATGGCCACCGGGGTGGAACCGTTCAGCGTGGTGAAACTGCTGTTCATCGCAGGCATCGTGGGCTGCGCGGCCGGCCTCAAGGCGCTGCCGGCCAGGGACCACGCCGCCGCTGACTATCCCGTGGAGTCGAGCCGCCGCTGATCCCGGCGGTTAGGCTTTTGCCATGGACTCCCCCGAGATCACTGACGCCTTGGACGCCCTGCGGCACCGGGTAGCGCCCGGAACGCGGACCATCCTGGGCATCGCCGGGGCGCCGGGCTCCGGGAAGTCCACCTTTGCCGCCTGGCTGCAGGAGCAGTTCGGCCCGGGAATGTCGGTTGTGGTTCCCATGGACGGTTTCCACCTGGGCAACGCCATCATCGAGGGGACCCCGCTGCGGCAGCGTAAAGGCGCCATTGATACGTTCGACGCCGGCGGATACCTTTCGCTGCTGCGCCGCCTGGTGCGCCGGGACGAGGCCGTCGTCTACGCACCGGAGTTCCGCCGCGCCCTGGACGAGCCGGTGGCGGCTTCCATTGCCGTGCCGGCGGACGTCCCGCTGGTCATCACGGAGGGCAACTACCTGCTGGCGGACCAGGAACCGTGGAAGGAGGTACGGGCGCAACTGGACCAGGTCTGGTTCCTCGAGACCCCGCCCGCGCTGCGGCTGCAGCGGCTGGTGGACCGGCACGTATCCTTCGGGATGGACCGGGAGGCTGCGGTGGCCTGGGCCGGCGGACCCGATGAAGCAAATGCCCGGCTGATCCAGGCCACCCGCCCGGCCGCGGACCGCATCATCCCCTGGCTTTAGACAACCAATTCCAAGAGCAGGAAACGAACAGGAGCACCCATGGCAAACGCACCCACCGACCGCCGCGGCACCGTCCAGCTTGGCGACGGCCTGGCCGTCAGCCCCCTTGGATTCGGGGGCATGGCCCTTACCCCCGTATACGGCGAGGTTGACCCCGCCGAGGCACTGCGGACACTGCATCACGCCGTTGACGCCGGCGTCAGCTTCATCGACACCGCGGACATCTACGGCGGCGGCAGCAACGAGGAACTGATTTCCCGGCTGCTCAAGGACCGACGGGGCGAGGTCCAGCTGGCCACCAAGTTCGCGCTGGTGGGCACGCCGACTGACGGCTACACGGACATCCGTGGCGACGCCGGGTACGTGCACCAGGCGGTTGAGCGGAGCCTGCAGCGGCTGGGCACCGACGCCATCGACCTGTACTACATGCACCGCCGGGACGTCAGGGTGCCCATCGAGGAAACCGTGGGCGCCATGGCGGAACTGGTCCAGCAGGGCAAGGTCAAGCACCTGGGCCTGTCAGAAGTGACGGCGCAGGAGCTGCAGGACGCGGCAGCGGTCCACCCGATCGCCGCGGTCCAGAGCGAATGGTCCATCTGGAGCCGGGACGTGGAACGCAATGTTGTTCCCGCCGCAGCCGCCCTGGGAGTGGGATTCGTCCCCTACTCGCCGCTGGGCCGCGGATTCCTCACCGGAACCGTCGATACCGCAAGCCTGGGCGAGAAGGACTTCCGGCGGAACATCCCCCGCTTTGCGCCGGACGCCGCAAGCGCCAACCAGGCCGTGGTGGACGCCGTCCGGGCCGTGGCGGACCAGCTGGCCGCCACGCCGGCGCAGGTGGCCCTGGCCTGGCTGCTCGCCCAGGGCAAGCGGCTCGGCCTGCCGGTCGTCCCCATTCCCGGCACCCGCAAGGCCGCACGCATCGACGAAAACCTTGGCGCGCTTGCCCTGGACCTCACCCCGGCGCACCTGGAGGCCCTCGACGCAGCGTCGGACGCCGTCGTCGGCTCCCGCTCAGCGGACCCCGCCTGGGTGTCCGAAGGCCGGGAATAAAGCCGCTCTCCAAAAACCCGTCCCTCACCCAACCCAAGGAGCCCCATGCCTGCCATCGTCCACTTCGAAGTCCAGATCGACCCCGCCCACCGCGAGAACGCCGCGAAGTACCTGTCCGAAACGCTGGCCGCCACCCGGGCGTGGCCCGGCAACCAGGGCATCGAAGCGCTGGTGGATGACGCCGACCCCTGCCACATCCTGGTGGTGGAAACCTGGGCCACCACGCAGGACCATGACGACTACGCCGCCTGGCGGAGAACACCGGAAGGCAAGAGCGCGCTGCATGAGGTCCTGGCCGCGCCGCCATCCAAGCAGGTCTACTCGACCACCCTGCCGCTCGACCTGTAGCCCGTGGCTGGAACAAAGCCCATGGAATCACTTCGCTACGACCTGCCGGCCCTGACCATCCGCAGCATCTCCGTCAGTGCGATGGACAACAACGTGTACCTGCTGACCGCCAAGGAAAGCGGGGCACAGCTGCTGATTGACGCCGCTGACGATCTCCCTGCCATCCAGCAGCTGCTCGCGGACGGCGCTGCGGACACATCGGCCACTCCGCGCCTGGCGCTGGTCGCAACCACGCACCAGCACTGGGACCATGTCCGGGCGCTCAAGGGGCTGGTGGAGGCCACCGGCGCGCGGACAGCCGCCGGAGCGGACGACGCCGATGCGTTGCCGGTTCCCGTGGACGTGCGGCTTGGCCACGGGGACGTCGGCAATTTCGACGGCTTCGACGTGACCGCCGTGCACCTGCGCGGGCACACGCCCGGCTCGATCGCTTTTGTCTACCAGGATCCGGACGGCCCCGCCCACATCTTCTCCGGCGACTCGCTGTTCCCGGGCGGAGTGGGCAACACGCAGAAGGATCCCGGCCGGTTCACCCAGCTCCTGTCCGATGTCACGGAGCGGCTGTTCAACGCCTACCCGGACAGCGCCGTGGTGCACCCGGGGCACGGCAAGCCCACCACGCTGGGCGCCGAGCGGCCGCATCTGGAAGAGTGGCGCGCCCGCGGCTGGTAGGTACGTCAAACACAAAAAGGCGGGCTCAACCGTGTGGTTGAGCCCGCCATTTTCATTGGCTAGTTCATTGGCTAGCGGCCGCGGCGTTCGTTCGACGCCGGGGCGGACGCGCGGCGCGGGCCGCTGCGGGCCGGACGGCCGGAGCCGCCGCCATTGCCTGCACTGTAGGAGCCGCCTGAGGTTCCACCGGTGTTGGAGGACCAGACAGCCTTGCTGCCGCCGGTTGCGCCCGCACCTGAGCGCTGGCCGGATGCCCCCGCTGCTGCACGCTGGCCGGTTGCGGGGCGGCCGCTGCGCTGGCCGCCGCCGGCGGGGCGTCCGCCTGAAGCCGGACGGCCGGTGCCGCCGCGCGGTGCGTCGCTGCGGGTGATTCGGGAATCGCCCCGGCCCTCTGCTGCACGGCCGTCCGAACCGCGGCCGGCCGATGAGCGGCCACCTGCTGCGGGGACGTCGTTGCGGTGGGTCGAAGCGGTACCACGGCCACGGGCGTTGCGGCGGGCAGCGGCTGCTGCCACCGCGCGGTCCTCATTTTGCTCGGCATTGCGGTCGAATGCCGCGCGGGCTTCCGTGCGGCCCTCGAAGGCCACGGCCCGGCGCTCGGCGCGGGGAACATCGGTGCGGGCCGGTTCGGCCGAAACCTTGCCGCGTCCGCCCCGGCCGCCGCGCCCACCGGCAGACGGTGCAGCCTGGCGGCGTGCACGCTTGCGCTCAGCATTGGCACCGGTGGAGGTGCCGCCGCCCTGGCGGGGAGCCTTGGCGGCCATCAGAGCGGCGCGGGTGCGGGGGTCGACCTTGTCGGCGATCTCGCCCACCAGGTCGGCCACGAGCGGGGAGTTTGCCGTGACGCGCTCAAAGTTCACGTCGACGCCGGCAGCCTTCATGAGCTTCTTGACGTCGGACTGCTGCTCCGGGAGGGTCAGCGTGACCACGGTGCCGTCGGAGCCGGCACGCGCGGTGCGGCCGGAACGGTGCAGGTACGCCTTGTGCTCGGTGGGCGGGTCCACGTGGATGACCAGTTCGACGTCGTCGACGTGGACACCGCGGGCAGCGACGTCGGTGGCCACCAGGACGCGGACGTCGCCGTTGGAGAACTCGGCGAGGTTGCGGTCGCGGGCGTTCTGCGACAGGTTGCCGTGCAGGTCGACGGCGGGGATGCCGGCGTCGGTCAAGGTCTTGGCCAGCTTGCGGGCGTGGTGCTTGGTCCGCATGAACAGGACGCGGCGGCCGGCACCCGAAGCGAGCTCAACGATCAGCTGCTTCTTGACGGTCTGGTCGTTGACCACCAGCACGTGGTGCTCCATGGTGGTCACCGCGGCCTGCGGGTCGTCCACAGAGTGGGTGAGCGGGTTGGACAGGTAGCGCTGGACGATCTTGTCCACGCCGTTGTCCAGGGTGGCGGAGAAGAGCAGGCGCTGGCCCTGGCTGGGGGTCATGTCCATGAGCTTCTTGACCACGGGCAGGAAGCCGAGGTCGGCCATGTGGTCGGCCTCGTCCAGGACCGTGATCTCCACTGCCTCCAGGGTCAGGATGCGCTGGCGGATCAGGTCCTCCAGGCGGCCTGGGCAGGCGATGACGATGTCGACGCCGGCACGCAGCGCCTTTTCCTGGCGGGCCTGGGAGATGCCGCCGTAGATCACGGTGGTGTTCAGGCCGGCGGCCTTGGCCAGCGGCTCGATGGTGGCGTTGATCTGGGTTGCCAGTTCACGGGTGGGTGCCAGGACCAGGCCCATGGGGCGGCCGGGTTTGCGGAAGTGCTTGGCTTCCCGCTCAGCGAGTCTTGCTACAAGCGGGATGGCGAAAGCGATGGTCTTGCCGGATCCGGTCCGGCCGCGGCCCAGGACGTCACGACCGGACAGCGTGTCCGGAAGGGTCTTCACCTGGATGGGGAACGGTTCAACAATTCCCTGGGCGGAAAGGGTGTCTGCAAGGGCCTTGGGAGTACCGAGGGCAGCAAAAGTTGTCATGTAGTTTTTACGGTCTTTCAGGCGGTATCCATGCGGATATCGGCCCCCGATGCCGGTTGGACCAGGGGTTCGCCGAAGAAAAGTCAGGTGATCAACCGTGCCGCTGCAAATAAGGACAGCCGGCAGGGACCAAATGGAACGCGTTCATCGACGCAGGATGTGCCTCTCACATGAAGAAAGCCCACTCCCTGGAAAGGTTCTCCAGATCAGGAGCAGGCGGCATCACTGCACATCAAGTTCCTCCAGTCTAGCACCCCGCGGCCCTGTAACCGACCCCGGCGTTGCCTTCGGGGCTCCGGCGGGGCACTGTTGAGGCATGAGCGAACAGCCGGGCCGACGCCAGGAGACGCAGCACGAGGAGACCCACCGGCATCACGGGAACGACGGCGGCGGCGCGCCGGAAGGGGGCGGCGGCGGCATCGATCCCGCAGCGGCATGGGACGAGCGGTACCGCACCAAGGCGCGGCTTTGGAGCGGAAAGCCGAACCCGCAGCTGGTCCGGGAAGCCGGCGGACTGCGTCCGGGCAAGGCGCTGGAACTGGGATGCGGCGAAGGCGCCGACGCCATTTGGCTTGCCCAGCAGGGCTGGTCCGTGACCGCCGTCGACGTTTCCGCCGTCGCCCTGGAACGGGCGCATTCCCACGAACTGGCGGAGCTGGCGCGGGAAAGCGTACGCGCGTCCAATGGCGACATCGCCAGCCGGATCACCTGGCAACTGGCGGACCTGACGCAGTGGCAACCCGGCACTTCCTATGACCTGGTGACGTCCCAGTTCCTGCATTCCCAGGAACTGGACTGGCGGATCCCGCTGCGCACGGCTGCCTCCGCCGTCAAGCCCGGCGGAACCCTGCTGGTGGTGGGCCACCACCCGCACCGGCTGCCGCCCTGGGGCAACGACCACCACCAGCACCTGGACATGTTCTACACGGGTGATGACGTGGTCCGCGAACTGAAGCTCAACGGCCCCGGGTGGCAGATCGAGGTCCTCACCAGCAGGGAGCGGCCGGTGACCGGGCCGGAGGGGCAGGAAGCGACCATTGCCGACGTCGTCCTGCGCGCCACCCGCCTGCCCTAGTTCCCCGCGGGCTTCCCGGCGGTGACGCGGGGTGCCACCAATGCCGCGGCGACGCCGATGGCCGCGGTGAAGGCGAAGACGCCCGCGAAGGACTGGGCCGCCGTCGTAAAGGCTGCGAAGACGAGCCCTGTGGTGGCGAGCGACAATGCCCCGCCGAGGGAATCGGAGATGGACATGGCGGAGCTGTTGAAGCCTTCGTTCTCCTTGGTGGACAGCGCCAGGGTCATCACGCTCAGGCGCGGGTAGAGCAGGCCCATGCCGCCGCCCGCCAGGACCCAGCCGGCGATGGCGACGGCGGCCGGCCAGTGCAGCGCGGTGGTGGCCAGGGCCAGGAGCACGGCCGCCAGGACCATGAGCGACCCCACCCGGACGGCGCGGAGATCCGGGAGCCGGGAGCCCAGCCGGCCCTGGACAGCGGCGGCACCGGCCCAGGCCAGCGCACCCCCGGTGAGGGTCAGGCCCGCCAGGGTGGGCGGGAATTCGTACCGGTCGATCAGCAGGTAGGGCAGATAGACCTCGGCGCCGAAGAACGACGCCGAGGCGAGGCCCCGCGCCAGGATCACGCTCGGCAGCCCGCGGCGGGCTGTGAGGGTACCGGCGGGCACCAGGGGCCGGACAGCCACCAAGGCAAGGACGACGGCGGCGGACGCCAGGAGTGCCGTGGCGGCGGGAAAAGCGGGGATGCTGACGTCGGCGGAAAGGTTCAGGCCCAGCACGGCGAGCGCGGCCAGCGCCGCCCACCCCAGGCGTCCGGGGGCCCAGGGCGGAGCAGTGTTATCCGGCGCTCCTGTTTTTTCGCGCTCTGCAAGCCCCCGCAGTACCGGGGCGATCATTGCCAGCGCCGGAATGACCAGGCCAACCACACCCAGAAACACCCAGTGCCAGCTGAAGACCTGGGCCACGACGCCGGCGGCGAAGGGCCCCACCAGCGAGGGAACCACCCAGGCGGCCGAGAATGCGGCGAAGATCCTGGGGTGCAGCGGCCCGGGAAAGAACCGCGCCACCAGCACGTAAAGCGCCACGGTGAGGGCGCCGCCGCCGAGCCCCTGGACCAGCCGGCCGGCAACCAGCACGGGCATGGAGCTTGAGGTGCCCGCGATCAGCAGGCCGGCCACGAACAGTGCCACGGAGGTGTAGAGCGGCATGGCCGGGCCGCGGCGGTCGGACCAGTTGCCCGCGCCCACCATGCCGATCACGCCGGTTGCCAGGGGTCCCGCAAAGGCCAGGGCGTAGAGGCTTCCGCCGTTCAGTTCCCGGCTGACCAGGGGCATGATGGTGGTCACGGCAAGGGATTCGAAGGCGGCCAGGAACACCAGGGCGCAGGTGCCGATGGTGACCCAGAAGTACGGGGGCCGGAAGATCCCGGTGGCGGGATGGGCGGCCGGGAGGGTGGAGTCGCGCACAGCGTTCCCTAGCCCACGTACCGGTCCCGGCCGGAGCGGTAGCCGAAGACCGCCGCGAGCAGGCCGACCACCATGAACAGGACTCCGGCGGGAATGAAGGACCCGGTGGCCTGGTGCAGCTGGCCCACCATGAGGGTTCCCGTGGAGCCCACCCCGTAGCCAACACCCTGCATCATGCCCGAAAGATGCGCGGCGGTATGCCCGTCGCGCGTGCGGAGCATGATCAGGGTCAGCGCGCAGGCGGTAAGGCTTCCCTGCCCCAGCCCCAGCAGCCCGGCCCCCACCCAGACCAGGTCCAGCGGGCCCAGGATGCTCAGCACGAACCCGCTGCCGGTCATCAGCGCCACCACCGTGTTGATGGCGCGCTGGTCCCGGAACCTGGCGGCCAGTGCGGGGGCGAACAGGGAACCCAGCATCTGCAGCACGATGCACACGGCAACGATCAGCCCCGCGGTGGCCCCGTCAACACCCCTCTCGCGGAGGATGGGGGCCAGCCAGGCGAAGCCGCTGAAGGACATCATGGCCTGCAGCACCATGAAGATGGTCACCTGCCAGGCGACGGGTGAGCGCCACACGTTGACCCCGTCCCTGACCGCCTGGTGCCGGACGGTCCCCTGCCGAACGGCCACGGGAAGGAACAACAGAAGGACGACGGCGGCGGGCACCGCCCAGACCCACAGCGCCCTGGTCCACTCCCCCGTCGCGGTGTAGACCGGGTAGGTAAAGCCGGCACCGAGCGCGGCGGAGGCGCAAATCGCGGTGGTGTAGAGGCCGCCCATAAGTCCCAGCCGGTGCGGGAAGTCGCGCTTCACCAGGCCCGGAAGAAGCACGTTGCACAATGCGATGGCCGCGCCGCAGGCTGCCGTGCCCACCAGGAGGGCAGGCAGGTGGCCGGCGCCGCCCAGGGCAGCACCGGTGCCCACTGGCCGCAGCAGCAGCCCCGCGGTCAGCAGGGCCATGGCCCCCAGCAGCACCCGCTCCGCACCGAACCGGCGGGCCAGGACCGGCGCAAGCGGCGCGAACACCCCCAGCAGGGTGACGGGAACGGTGGTCAGCACCACCACGGACCAACCCGGCAGCGCTGCCTGCGAGGTCACCTCCGGAAGGACCGCGGAAAGGCTGGAAAAGACGCTGCGCAGGTTCAGCCCGATCAGGACCAGGCACACCCCCAGGTAGGCAAGGGCACGGCGGCTGCCCACCCGGGTGGGCTCCGCTGCCGGAAGCTCATCGATTTCTGCGTCCACGAGGGTGCTGGTGTCCACCACGCTGCTGCCTGTCCGGGCCCTTCCCCGGGCGTCGGCGGAGGCATCCCCCCGCCGCTGCTTCTTCGCTTCGGCATTCGTTGCGTCCGTCATGCGCCCATTCTTGCAGGGAAGCGCCGCCGGGAGTTTTCCACATACGACGCCGGGCGCCTTCCCGCACCCCCTGCAGCTTCATAGGTTGTAAGCAGCCGCAGGCCGGCAAATGGCTGGACCAACAAGCCGCACCAACTTGAGGGAGCATCATGGAAACGACGCCATCACAGGACCCCCACCCTCCCCTGCCCCCGGGCGTGCACGGCAATGGAGGGCCAGGCAACGGAGGAACAGGCAACGGAGGAACAGGAAATGCAGGGCCAGGCAACAAGGGAACGAACAGCCTGGTCCTGGCGATTCTTGCCCCCGCGAGCATGTTCCTCACCGGGCCGCTGTCCATGTTCGCCATGTTGCTGACCTACCCGGACGAAGGGCCGTCCCCAAGGCCGTGGGTAACCCCCATGGTGCTGTTCAGCCTGCCTCTCCTCTTCGCCGTACTGGCGCTGCGGCTGGCACTGCCTGCCCTGAAGGGGTCCCCGCGGGGATCGGGCAACTGGTCTGCCGCGGCAGTTTCCCTCTGCATCTGCGGCCTGGTCTTCGCCCTGGCCTTGGGCCCGGCACTCGACGCTATTGGCCTGTTCTGACCGCCCTGATCTTCCGCTGCCCCCGCGGCGCTATTCTGGAAGGGATGAGCGAATCCCCTGAAAACCCCCAGCAGCCGCATGTCCCCAGGCCCGTTACGCCCGGGACCCAGGCCTCCTTTGGCACCTACGGCGGCCGGCCTGTCAGCTTCGTGCGCCGCGGCACCAGGCTGCAGGGGCGGCGGCAGGCTGCCTGGGCAGAGCACGCCGAGCGCTGGGCCGTCAACGTTCCACGTCACGTGGCCAACACCTCGGTCCACCCCGACTACACCTTCGACGCCGCCGCAGAGTTCGGCCGGGAGGCCCCGCTTATCGTCGAAATCGGCTCCGGCCTTGGCGACGCCATCTGCCATGCGGCCGAACAGAACCCGGACACCAACTTCCTGGCCGTCGAGGTCTACACCCCGGGCTTGGCCAACACGATCATCAAGATCAACAGCCGCGGCCTGGACAACGTCCGGGTGGTGGAGGCAAATGCCCCGGAGGTGCTGGCCACCATGCTGCCCGAAGGCTCGGTCAGCGAACTGTGGGTCTTTTTCCCCGATCCCTGGCATAAGTCGCGGCATCACAAACGCCGGCTCATCCAGCCGGAGTTCGCCAAGCTGGCGGCCCGGGCGCTGAAGCCCGGCGGCCTGTTCCGGATCGCCACCGACTGGTCCAACTATGCCGTCCACGTCCGGGACGTCATGGCAGGCTCAGCGGACTTCGAGAACCTGCACACCGGAGAGCGCCGCGGACCCGAAAGCCCGCTCACCCAGGTATGGCAGTCCGGCGTCGAATCGGTGGTGGGCGGCGCCCCCGTCCGCGAGGGACGCGCACCGGTGAGCACGGAGCACACCGGTCCCAACGAAGGCGTGGATGAAACGGGCGGCTGGGCTCCCCGCTTCGAGGGCAGGATCCGGACCAGCTTCGAGTCGAAGGCCCACGAGGCAGGCCGCCTGATCTTCGATCTCTGCTACCGCCGCCGCTGAGGGGTGCCGGGCGGCAGTCAGGCCACGCTGATCGAGGCCACGATCTCCTTGAGCATATCCAGCCGGGGTTCGGCCTCCGGGTTCAGGTAGGGCCAGATGACCACCACGCCAATGAACCGCCCGCTTTCCCACACGCCCACGGTGGCCGCCACCTTGGCCGGCCCGCCGTCGTCGTCATATCCCACAACCACCGCATAGGCGGCCTTGCCGGGCAGGTTCAGCCCGCCCTCCGCCAGGAGGGTGCCGCCGCGTTCCTCAAGGTAGAACCCTGACATCAGGTGCGCCCAGCCGGTGGCCTGCGGTGCATCCTGCACCGAGGTATCGTCCTTGATCACCGTGACCAGGACGCCGCCCAGCAGGCCGTACTGCTCGCTGTTGGGCCCGGCCGTGGAATCATCCAGGACCTGGGTGTGCTCGGGAAAGTCTGCGGTGAAGCCCAGCGGGGATTCGATGTGCACTGACATTGGTTTCAGAGCCTCTCGAGCTTGGTGTCATTGGGGACTTTGTAGTATGTGGACACGTTGGTGGTGGACTGGTTCTCGGTCTTGACCTCCACCTCACCCACCTTGACGTCGAACCCTGCCTCGTTGGTGGCCGTCAGCACGGAGTTCACCTGGATGGTGGCGGAGCCGGCCTCGTACAGGCGGGCGGCGTCGCGGGCGGCGCCCGCCTCATTCCCCAGGGCGACGTTGCGAAGGTAGCTGTCAATGACGGGCCGGTTCTCCGGTGAGTAGTCCACATCAATCTTCACCGTCCCCTGCGTTCCGGCAGTCACGGTGGAATCGAACTTGGCGGCCTCGGATTTCACGCCGGAGGTCACCCCCTGGGCCACGGTGCCGTCCATGGATACGGAGACTGACTCGATGTTGTTGCCCTTGTCCATGGTGACCTGCAGCCCGCCCTTGCCGGAGGCCTCGAAGACCCTGCCGTCCAGGTTGAGCTTGCCCTGCGCCGAGACCTCGCCGCTGGCTGTGGAGGTACCGTCCGTGAGGTTCCGCTCGTACGCAAGGTCAAGCTTTGCCCCGCCGGACGCGGTGCCGGCCTCACCCTCGGCAGCCAGCGAAAACGTGCCCTTGGCCTTGTCCGTCTGCCCTGTGGAGCCGTTGTCCTTCGCCGCATCATTGATGGTGTCCAGGATGTATCCGGGCGGGTTGCCCGCCACGTCCTTGATCTCGCCGATGCTGTCCGGCGGGAGGTCGCGGTACATCTGTTGGCGCGCCGCCATCGCTTCCTCAACGCTGGCGAACGTGTACTCGCGGGAGACCTCCCCGGTCAGTGTTGCCCCCGCCGTACCGGTGGTGTCGTTGACGCCCAGGCCCATGTTTCCGTAAACCTTCATCGTGGCGGAACCATCGGCGTTCTCCACCACTTCGGTCCCCACCTCGGCACCGCCATGGACCCAGGCCACCCGGGCCTCGATGGAGGCCTTCCCGGTCTCCGAGTAAACCGGAATGTCCGCCTTTGCCAGCTCCTGCAGGTGCTGCTTGGCCAGCTGCTGGGCGGCGGCGGGAATGCCGCCATCCATGCGCATCAGGTCCTCGGCGAAAGGGCCGTCGCTGCCTTCGCCCTCAATCAGGTATTTCCGGTCCGCGTCGGAGAGGGCGGCCCACCACTTCGCCTGCTCTTCCGGGCTGGCGTTAAGCATCCGGTCCAGCCCCGACTCGAGCTCCCGGCGGTGTTCCGCCGCCGCCCTGGCTGCCTCGGCCTTTTCCCTGAGCCATTCCCTGGCCTGCGCGGCCAGCGACGTCAGCCGGTCCCAAGCGCTGGTGCCGGACCCGCCGGCGGCCGACGCCTTTTCCTGCTCGTCGGCATGCTTCATCAGGATTTTCGAGTTCTCCCGCAGGCTGGCCACCACCTTGTCCAGGCCGGGCCGGTGGCTGGCACTCCACTCCTGGCGGAAGCGGTCCCCGTCCCGGCCCCTCCACGGCGCGGACTGGATCTGGCTGTGCAGTGACCCTGCCCGGCTGCTCAGCAGCGACGCTGCCTGGTCTGCCGCCTTGGCCAGCGCCCGCAACTGGCTGGTGTCTGCGCCGTAAAAAGTCATGGTTCCCCCGGGAAAGTGCGGTACGTGTCAATCGCTGGTCCTTATGGTTGCACAGGCTGCCGGGGCCCGGCGATGGGGATCCCTCCCCATCGCCCGCGGCTGCCTGTGCAACCGGGCATCGGGTGGCCGGTCTCCTGTGGAGCCGTGCCGGGCGGGCTGCTCGAGGCCGGCTGTTCCGGGCCGGCTGTTCGGGGCCCGGCCGGCATGGCACGATTACCCGTGTAAGAAGGGCACGCACAGCGGCGCACAACGCGCCTGTCCAAAGGAACGACGATCAAAGAAGAACTGAAACAGGCCGTCGACACGGCAGAGGACGTCACCAATTCGCGCGTCCTCGAGATCCTGGCACGGTCCGGATTCGCAGCCAGCGGCATCCTGCACCTGCTGGTGGGTGCCATCGCCATCCGCCTGGCCATGGGCGGGACGGGCCACGCCGATTTCAGCGGCGCCGTTGCCGAACTTGCCACCATGCCCGTGGGTCCGTTCCTGCTGTGGGGAAGCTTCGCCGCCTGCGCCGCACTGTCCCTCTGGCAGACCGGCGACGCCATCTTCGACTTCAACCACCAGCCCACCAGGAAGAAGATCAAGAACAAGGCCAAGGCCGCCCTGCAGGCGATCGTGTACGCCGTCCTGGCCCTGACCCTGTGGCACTTCGCCATGGGCACGGGGACGGGCGATGACAACCGGAAGGCCGCCAGCGACTTCACCATTTCCATGATGCAGGCCCCTGGCGGGGTGGCGCTGCTCGTCCTGATCGGCGTGGCGGTGGCAGTCACGGGCGTGGCGTACGGCATCCGGGGACCAAAGAAATCGTTTGAGAAGCAGTTGCGGATGCCTTCCCCCGGCCCGGCCAGGACAGCGGTGACGGCCCTGGGGGTGGCGGGCTACCTGGCCAAGGGAACCGTGCTGCTGCTGGCCGGACTGCTTATCGCCATCGCCACGCTCAAGGAGCACCCTGAGGATTCCACCGGCCTGGACGGCGGGCTGCGGGCCCTCCGCGACCAGCCGCTGGGCCCCTACCTGCTGGCCGCGGTGGGAGCCGGACTGGTCTGCTACGGCGCATACATGATCATGCGCGCGCGGCTGGCCAAAATGACCAAGTAAGCCGTCAATCAGCATGGTTAGGTAGAGGCATGCCCCAGGTACGTGCCGAACGCTTGATCCGCATCGATCCGGAGACTGCCTTCGCCATCTCCCAAACCACCGGGGACTTCCGGCTCAAGTGGGACCCTTTCATCTCCGCCCAGGGCTTCCTTGACGGCGCCCGGGCGCCAGGAAAAGGCGTCCGCACCCGCACCAGGTCCCGGCTTGGCCTGGCGATGGTGAGCCAGTATGTCTCCTATGCGCCGCCCCGCAACGTGGGCATGACCATGGTCTCCGGCCCCTGGTTCTTCACCAACTTCGGCGGCGGCTGGCGTTTCACGGCGGACGACGGCGGCACCCGGGCGGTCTGGAAATACACCTTTTCGTGCCGCCCGGCTGCGCTCCGGCCCCTCATGGAACGGATCGGCAGCCGGCTGCTGGGCTACGAGATCGAACGGCGGATCGAGGCCTTCGCCCGCGCCTGCGAGGACGAGTCACTGGTCGCGGAGTTCAGGGGACTCACACCCTAGGGAACGGTAATGACCGCCACCGCGTGCTGGGCGCCGTCGCGCAGTTCCACGCTTGAGATGCTGCCCAGCTGGATGGGGGTTGCCCCGGTGACCTTGACCTTCCCGCTCGGGGTGGCCGTCCAGGCGCAGGCACGGTCCTCCCCGCCGGCGCGGTCGCGCACCCACAGTGAAAGGGTCCCTTCCGCCGGGAGGCTGCTGCCGCTCACCGCAAGCTCGGTTCCCCACGTCTTCCGGGCCATGTCGATGTTGACCTGCAGCCCTCCCCCGGATGCCACCGAGTAGGTGGCGTCCGGATGCGGCGGCCTGGCGAGCATGGGACCCACCGCAAGTCCCAGGGCCAGGCACGCGGCGGCAAGGGCACCTGCCAGCGCCGCCCACCGCCGTCGTAATGTCCGACGCCGGCGGCCCAGTTCGTCGAGCAGGCGGGCGGGGGTGGCGCCGGCACCCCCGCTGCCGCCGGGGACGGCGGTCAGCGCCACGGCGTCGGGGACCGGAAGGGAGTCAAGGAGCATGGGCACCTTCTCCAGCACCGCCAGTTCCCTGCGGCAGGCGCCGCAGTCCTGGAGGTGTGCCTCGAAGAGTGCGAGGTCGTCGGGATCCAGGCCGCCCAGGACGTAAGCACCCAGCAGGTGGTGGAGGTCGGTGTTCACCGCTCCACCCCCATCTCGTCCAGGATGGTGCGCAGTGCCCGAAGCGCGTAGAAGGCGCGGGATTTGACCGTTCCGCTGGGGATGTTGAGCTGGACGGCCGCCTCGTTGACCGTGAACCTGCGGTAGTGCAGGGCCACCAGGACGTCCCGGTGTTCCTTGCTCAGCCGCAGCAGCGCTTCCTCCATCAGGACCCGGTTGAGCATCTCGTCAACGCGGCCCATCACTGCGGCGGGGTCGGTAAGGCTGCTCTCCAGCGCCTCGTTCGGCCGGCGCTGGCTCCGGCGGTAGTTGTCGATCATGATGTTCCTGGCCGTGCGGTACAGATAACTGCGGAAGCTGCCGTTGATGTCCGGCGCATGCTGCCAGACGCGCAGCACGGTTTCCTGCACCACGTCCTCCGCGAGCTGCGGATCCCGGATAGCGCTGAGCACGAACCGGCGCAGGGCGCTGCCGTGTTCACGGTAGATGGCTTCCACCACCTTGTCGTCAAGCGGCATCCCGCTTCCCCCGTCCCTGCCCGTTCACATCACTGCACAGCGTGGAACGCCACGGCATCCTGCGCTCCCGGCTGTTACCACGTTGGGCAGCAGGAAAAGGTTCAACCGGGTGGCTCCGGAGCGCGCCTGTGAACCATTCTTTACCTGGAAGCGTCGTAGGGGTTAGCGTCCGGCAATTCAGCTCCGGGCGCCTGCACCAGCATCAGCAGGAAACACCAGCCAAGGAGCACATCATGAAGCACCATGTCGGGCCAGGCCTTGCCATCCTGGCCCTGGCGGCAGCCCTCACCGGCTGCGGCAGCAGCACCGGGACCACTCCGTCGGCCACCAGCCCGGCCACGGGTGCCTCCAGCACCGCGTCCGCCACGGCTTCTTCGTCCGGCACCGCCTCAGCCTCCGCGTCATCGACCCAGGCGGGCGCCGCCGTCGACCTCAAAACGGCATCCTCATCCGCAGGCAGCATTGTGGTGGATGCGAAGGGAATGAGCCTCTACTTCTTCACCAAGGACACCAAGGACTCCGGCACCAGCGCCTGCACCGGCTCCTGCCTGGTCCAGTGGCCGCCGCTGACCACCACCTCGGGCTCCCCCGCGGGCGAAGGCGTGACCGGCAAGCTGGGCACCATCAGCACCCCTGACGGGAAGAAGCAGGTGACACTGAACGGCATGCCACTCTATTACTTCGCAAAGGACACCAAGCCGGGCCACATCCTGGGCCAGGGTGTGGGCGGCGTCTGGTACCTGTCGGACCCGTCGGGCGCGATGATCAAGGCAGCCGGCCAGGGTTACTAGGCCTGCAGGCCCACCGGTCCGGCCTACTTCAGGGGAACGTCCGGGACCTTGCCCGGGAGGGGGACTTCCGTGGGCACGGGAACGGGCAGCTTGGAGCTTGGTTCCAGGCCCTTCCTGACATCCTCCGTAACGGTGGCGGGCAGTGACGGCTCCGTAGCCGCGGGCTGCTGCGTGGCAGCCCCATGGCTCGGCGTGTTTCCGTGTGCCGGAACACCCGACGGCGCCGCACCGGCAGGTGCCGAAGCCGGGGCCGGTGCCGCCGGGACGGCGTCCGGGCCGCTGGTTGCCTGCGGGGCAGGCGCCGCAGGCTGTGGCGCGGGCACCTGCGGCATGTCGTGGCCGGTGGGTGCCGCACTGGACCCTGTCACGAATGACGTGACGGCGTGGTTCAGCTGGGTGAAGGATTCCCGGAACCCCTGGTCCGAAGCAGCGGCAACGGCACCACCTGCCGCGAGCGAAGCGGCAACAGACAAGGTGGTGAGCGTGACCCGGCGCTTGGCCTTGCGGCGCGCGGCGAGTTCATCGGCCGGGCGGCCGGCCGGACGCGGGGACGGTGCCGCAGGTTCGGCGGCGGAGAGCACCGTGGTGGGGGCGGGGCCGGCAGCGGAAGTTCCCGCCATCAGGGCCGCGATTTCGGCGGAGGGCTCAGGGGCGCCTGCCGCGAGGGCGCGCAGGTTGACCAGGGCATCACGGAGCTGGCCGTCGTCGTCCACGCCGGCCTCCAGCAGTAGCTGGTCAACGGTCCCGTCGTTGCGGGATCCTGCGGTGTCACTCATGGTTCGCCTGGTTTCTCTTGAGCGTTTGGGCCTTGAGGTTCTGCAGGGCGCGGCGCTGGAGCTGTTTGATGGCTCCGGCGCTCTTGCCCATGATGTCGGCAACCTGGTCGATGGACAGGTCCGCCACGACGCGCAGGGCCAGCACTTCCTGGTGTTCCGCGCTGAGGCCTTCCAGCATCGCCGCGGCCCCGGCGGTCAGTTCCACGGCGTGGTCCTCCGCGGACGGCGAGGTGCGGCCGTCCTGCTGGGGATCGTACGGTGTCAGCTGCGGCCTGCGCTCCAGCCGGCGGTAGTGGTCCACCATGCGGGCATGCGCGATGGAAAAGAGCAGGGACTTGGCGCCCGCCAGACCGCCGGTGAGGCTGCCGATTTTGGGATAAAAGGCCAGGAAGACGTCCTGGGTGACGGCTTCGGGATCATCCAGGCCGCGGGCCTTGAGGTAGCCGTGCACCGGCCCCGCGAAGGTTCGATAGGCAGCCGCGAACAACACGGCCGGATCGGTTCCGGCCGCGTTGTCGAATATGTCGATCTCTTCCTGGACCAAAGTGTCTAGCACCAGCGGCTCCTCCATCCCGGGATCCGGCCCGCGCCCTGTCCCGGTTTCCGGTACGGACTGCCAGTCTCCGTGGCCTTCCAGCTGCCTCTTTGCAGGCCTGGCGGGGGTGCACTTCCAAAGGCGTGCGCGCCCGGCCGGCTGCCTGGACTGCGGCCGCAGCCGGAGCGGCGGCCGCAGTCCAGACTAGCCAACCTGCCTTAGCGGGTGGAAACCGACGGAGCGTGCACGGTGTCGCCGCCCACGGCGGGAACGGCAGGAACGGCAGGAACAGCGGTTGCGCCGTCGGCACCCGGGACGGCAGGAACTGCCGGAACGGCGGGAGCGGACGGAAGCTCAGGCTTCTCAGCCTCGACGGCAGCGGAGCCCTTGGCCTCGGCCGCAGCCTTGGCAGCGGCATCGGCCTTGGCCACGACGTCGGTGCAGTAGCCCTCGATGTTCGCCTCACCCTGGGCTGCGATGGACAGCGAGGAGAACGCCTTGGAGGAAGCGTCCACGCCACCGTGGGTGTAGGCGGTGCACAGGCCCAGGGCCGCAGGACCGGCGGCGTCAACGGCGGTGTTGGCTGCCGCGGAAGCAGTCGCATCGGCGGTGACCTTGTCGTCGGAGGCCGCAGCCGAACCGGAAGCCGTGGCGGAAGCATCGGCGTCGGCGGTCTTCAGGGCACCGGTCACAGCTTCGGTCGCCGTGGGCGCCGGGGTGGCCTGGGCGTCAGCCGCTGCTTCGGCTGCAAGCTTGGGGGCAGGTGCGCCGAAGAGCTCGTGGGCGGTCTGCTGGGCCTGGGTGGGAAGGACGCCCGAGACGGCGGCGGCGCCGGTTCCTCCCACTGCCAGGGTCCCTGCAGCCAGGACTCCGGCGGCGACTTTGCTGGTGGCGAGAACGGTGAACACAGACATCTAACTTCTCCAAACCTAGACAACACATCGGATCGGGTCCGCCGGGCGGACCCATCACGGACTACATCGCCTCCGGTTGCGGAAAGGTTACGGGCGCCTCGAATTTTCTTTCTCCCTGGGAACCAGGGTTGCCGCGAGGCGCTGGATATACGGGCCCACTTCCTCATCGTCCAGCACCAGAAGGTCCGCCTGGCCGCGCAGCCAGCGGGCATTGAGGGCAGTGATGTTTTCGCGTTCCAGCAGCTCTTCAAACTCGCCGTCGAGCTCCTCCATCCGGAAGACGCCGTCGGGCACGGCACCGATGCCATCGATGCCGTCCAGGTAGGCGGCAGCTGTTTCGGCGGTCAGTGCGTCGTAGGCGTCCACGGCGCGGTTGAACAGGTCCAGGTGCGCGCCTGCGCCCATTCCGGCCATCCCCTCCCGGACCAGCGTGTCCATGGTGGACCGTGCGGCCGCCACGACGGCGTATTGCGCGAACCCGCCCTCCAGGGCCTGGCAAAGGTAGAAGTCCACAAAATAGCTGCGGACGGCCACGGGGGACATGTCCTCCGCGGCCAGCAGGGCGTTGTGCATTGCATCGATGATGGCCACGTTGGCCTCCACCACCTCCTCGTCCCTGCCTTCGATGCTGCTGCTGGTCAGGACGACGGGCTGCTGGCTGGTGGTCATGGCACTCCTTGCTGGGGTGGTGGTACGCCGGACGCCTTCACGCTACGGCGGCCGGGCCACGGCAGGATCGGCGGACAAATGAACGTCAAGCGAAGTTTTCGGGGCCGGCCGGGAAGGCGCCCGGCATGGGCGTGCCGCGGGGCGAACTAAGATGGATCAGATAACCACCCACCGGACCCGGCCCCGCCGTGACCTGCCGAAAGTAGCGCGTACATGCCATCCCAACCGGACGAAAGTGCGGAACTGGCAATACAGACACCCGCCATCAACGACCGCTCGCTGGCGGCCGGGCTGGCCTATGCCATGGCGAGCAGGGTCTCGGGAATATCGTTCGACGGCGGCACCGGCCTCATGCTGGGAAAGGTCCGGGGCGGTGCGGAGGTCCCTTATTCCACCACGGCCAAGCTGGTCCGGAAGGCGGGCGGCTGGAGCTGCACCGTGGGAGTGTGCAGCTGCCCGGTCCGCAAGGACTGCAAGCACGTGGCGGCCTTGCTGTTCGCGGCGGAGGACAACCCGTCCATCCGGGTGCAGCTGCTGGCGCCGTCCACCTCCACGCAGGTATCCCGCGCACCCTCGGCGGTCCTGTCCGACTGGGAACAGGCCCTCAGCCCGCTGATTTCCCAGCCCGGTTCAGCCCCTTCCACCAGCGGCGTTCCCCTGGCCCTGCAATTCGAGATCGAGGAACCGCCGCCGCATTTCTCCTACACGGGGCGCCGGGACCCGGTGCGCGGGGTGCGGCAGCTCAAGGCGCGGCCCGTCATCATGGGGGCCAAGGGCAAGTGGATCCGCGGCGACGTTTCCTGGAACACCCTGAACTACCTGAACTTCCGGCGCGAATCCAACCAGGCGCACGTGGAATGGCTGCAGGAGTTCCTCGCCGGCCACTCCTCTACCGCCAGCCGGATGCACAACTCCGCGGGACTGTGGCTGAGCCTGAACTCCTACTCGGGGAAGAACCTGTGGAGCCTGCTGTCCGAGGCCGGGAAGATCGGGCTCGCCCTGGTCCACTCGCGCGGCACCGGGCCGGTCCGGCTGGCCGAAGCCCCTGCCGCCGTCGGGCTTTCGCTGAGCCGGTACGGCACTCCGGTGGCGGACGCCGCTGAGGCCGGCACCACCGCCGGGACCTCCGACGGCGGGCTGGAGCTGTCGCCCACCATCACCGTGGAGGGCGCTGAGGTTGATCCGGCGTCGGTGGGCACCATCGGCCGGCCGGCGCACGGGCTGTTCTTCACATCCGGCGAGGCCGCGCTGCCCGGCGTTCCCGACCCCGACGGAACCATCACCCTGGCGCCGCTGGAGAACGGGCTCAGCGAGGAACTGCTGGCGTTCGTCACGGCGGCAAGCACCCTGCTCATACCGGCCAGGGACGAGTCACGCTTCCTCACGGGCTTTTATCCAAAGCTCAAGCAGGCGGCCCGGGTGACGGCCCGCGACGAGTCGGTGGAACTGCCCGAACTGGCCGTCCCCACCCTGTCGCTGCTGGCCAATTACGGGGCGGACCACCGGGTGCGGCTGCACTGGGAGTGGCACTACAAGACCGGCAAGCTGGTCACCGCGCAACCTCTGTGGCGGCACCCCGGCGATGCGGGCTACCGCGATGACACGGCTGAGTCCCGCATCCTTGAGGGCATTGGCCGTCCGTGGGACGTGGTGCCCGCGCTGGGCGAGTCCGCCACGGGCGGCTGGGGCACTCCCCGGCTGGCCGCGTCGGCCGAACTGACGGGCCTGGACACGCTGGCCTTCACCGAGGAAGTGCTGCCGCGGCTGCGGGAGGCGCCGGACGTTGACGTGGAGACGGTGGGCGACATCGCCGACTACCGCGAGGCTGAAGAAGCCCCGGTGGTGTCCATCTCCACCAAGGCAACCGAACAGCGCGACTGGTTCGACCTGGGCATCCAGATTTCCCTGGAAGGCCAGCCTGTTTCCTTCGCCGCCGTGTTCTCCGCCCTGGCCGCGGGACAGACCAAGATGCTGCTGCCCAGCGGCGCCTACTTCTCCCTTGACCTCCCGGAACTGCACCAGCTGCGGGCCCTGATCGAGGAAGCCAGGGCGCTGCAGGACAACAAGGATGCGCCGCTGCAGATCAGCCGGTTCCAGGCGGGGCTCTGGGATGAACTGGCACAGCTGGGAATCGTGGACGAACAGGCCGCGGCCTGGCGGTCCGCCGTGGGCGGTCTCTTGGAGGGCGGCACGGACGGGCTGCCGCTGCCCCCCACCTTGAACGCGGAGCTGCGGCCGTACCAGCTGGAGGGCTACAACTGGCTCAGCTTCCTGTACAAGCACGGGTTGGGCGGCATCCTGGCCGACGACATGGGCCTGGGCAAGACCGTGCAGGCCCTGGCCTTGATGTGCGCCGCCAAGGAGCTGGCCGCCGCGGCTGCTTCGTCCCTTGGGAATACCGACGACGGGAATACCAACGCCGGTGCTGCCGCTGCCGCTGAAAGCCGGCCCGCCGCCGTCGCGCCTTTCCTGGTGGTGGCGCCCACCAGCGTGGTGGGCAACTGGGCCCTCGAAGCGGCCCGGTTTGCGCCGGGGCTGACCGTTCGGACGGTCGGCGAGACCTTTGCCAAGAGCGGCCAGGAGGTGGCGGAGGCCCTTGACGGTGCCGACATCGTCATCACCTCCTATGCCTTGTTCCGCATCGATTACGAGGCCTACGCCTCCCGCACCTGGAACGGGCTGGTGCTGGATGAGGCGCAGTTCGTCAAGAACCACCAGTCCAAGGCGTACCAGTGTGCACGGAAGCTGCCGGCCGCGTTCAAGCTCGCCATCACGGGCACTCCGCTGGAGAACAACCTCATGGAGTTCTGGGCGCTGACCTCCATCGTGGCCCCGGGCCTGTTCTCCAGCCCCAAGCGCTTCGCGGAGTACTACCAGAAGCCGGTGGAAAAGAACGGCGACAAGGGGCAGCTGGAAAAACTCCGCCGCCGGGTCCGCCCGCTGATGATGCGCCGAACCAAGGACCAGGTGATCAAGGACCTGCCGCCCAAGCAGGAACAGATCCTTGAAGTGGTGCTGAACCCGCGGCACCAGAAGGTGTACCAGACGCACCTGCAGCGCGAGCGGCAGAAGATCCTGGGACTGATCGAGGACGTCAACAAGAACCGGTTCACCATCTTCCAGTCGCTGACCCTGCTGCGGCAGTTGAGCCTGGACGTGTCGCTGGTGGACCCGGCGTTGTCAGCGGTGCGGTCCAGCAAGCTGGATGTGTTGTTCGAACAGCTCGAGGACCTGGTGGCCGAGGGGCACCGCGCGCTGATCTTCAGCCAGTTCACCGGGTTCCTGGGCAAGGTCCGGGAGCGCCTGGACGAGGAGGACATCGAGTACTGCTACCTCGACGGCAGCACGCGGAACCGCGCCGACGTGGTCAGTGAGTTCAAGAACGGCAGCGCGCCGGTGTTCCTGATATCGCTGAAGGCCGGCGGTTTTGGGCTCAACCTCACGGAGGCCGACTACGTGTTCCTGCTCGATCCGTGGTGGAACCCGGCGTCCGAGGCGCAGGCTGTTGACCGGACGCACCGGATCGGCCAGGCCCGGAACGTGATGGTGTACCGGCTGGTGGCCAAGGACACTATCGAGGAGAAGGTCATGGCGCTGAAGACCCGGAAGTCGCAGCTGTTTGCCGACGTCATGGAGGGCGATGCCCTGGCCGGCGGGGCCATCACGGCCGAGGACCTGGCGGGCCTGTTCAAGGAGTAGGTCCCGTCGTTACCGACGCGCATCCTGGTTTTCGACGCGCATCTTCACTGTCGCGGCCCACATCTTGGTAGCGCCAGGGAATCCGCGCAGCGCAAGTGCGTTTGCGCGTCGAAAATCGCAGCCTATGCTGGTGCCCAACGCAAACTACAACGTTGGAGAAATTGTGTCCCAGCACATGACTGCACCGCCGACCCTCCCCCACCTGCGTCCTGACGCCTTTGCCAACCCGTACCGCGACCCGGTGTGGGACGGCCCCACAGATCCCGTCCTGGTGGCGGACCACCTGCGGGACGAGTGGGTCCTCTTCTACACGCAGCGCCGCGCCACCGCTCCGGGGCTGACGGGGGTTGAATGGGTGCACGGCACCGGGATCGGCGTCGCACGGTCGTCCGACGGCGGCGCCACCTGGCGCTACGAAGGCACCGCCGGGGGACTTATCCCGCCCGGAACGGACCTTCCGGCAACCCTCTGGGCGCCCGACGTCGTACGCATCGGCGACCGGTGGATCATGTACCTCTCGGTCCTCGGCGGCAGGCGCACCGACTGGACCGGGACGGCCGGAATCGTCCAGCTTGCCAGCCGCGACTTGGAGCACTGGGAGTACCTGGGCGCCGTGGACCTGGCCTCACCGCGGGTCATCGACGCCGCCGTGGCACGGTGCGGGGACGGCCGGTACCGGCTCTGGTACAAGGACGAAACCCGAGGCTCAAATACTTACAGCGCCGTGACGGAGACCCCGGCGGATCCAGCATCCTGGGTCCGCGAGGGCGTCGCGATCCCTGGCCGGCCGCACGAAGGGCCCAAGGTCTTCCGGCTGGGCGGCTGGTACTGGATGATCGTGGACGAATGGCGAGGCCAGGGCGTCTACCGCTCCCGCGACGCTACCGGAAACTGGACCCGGCAGGAGCACCTGGACGGGCTGATCCTCACGGCGCCGGAATCGGTGGACGGGCGGGCCGTCGTCGGACGCCACGCGGACGTGGTCTCGCTTGAGGGTGGGGACTCTGGCGACGGCGGCGCGGAGCGGGCACTGCTGGTCTACTTCACGCACCCGCACTGGAACGGCGAGGACATCGGCACCATGGCGCCGGACCCGCGCACCCGGCTGAGCCACATACGGGCCGCGATGCTTGAGGTGCGCGACGGCATCCTGGTCTGCACGGAACACTGAACACAGAAGGGCCAAACCCCGGAACTATAAGCCGGCGGCTGCCGGCACCGGTCCAAGGTTTGGCCCTGACTCGTGCGCTGGGGCGCGTGGGACACTCCGTGTGAACACTGCACCGGGCGCCGCCCCCAGCAGGCGGGCGCCCGGCAGCTTTTATGAGACGCGCTGCGGCGAGCCCAGTTCCACCGGGTCCTCGTCCGTCAGGTACGCCAGCTCGGAGTGGGCTGCGAGGTCGATGCCGCGCAGTTCGTCCTCGGGCTTGATGCGCAGGCCAATGGTCTTGTCCAGGATCTTTGCCAGGACCCAGGTGATGCCGAAGGAGTAGACCAGGACCGTGACGGTGGCGAGGGCCTGGACGCCCAGCAGTTCAACCCCGCCGCCGTAGAACAGGCCGCTGACGGCGTTGGGTGCTGCGTCGGTGGCGAAGAGGCCGATGAGCAGGGTGCCCAGGATGCCGCCCACTAGGTGGACACCGACGACGTCGAGGGAATCGTCGAAGCCGAGCCGGAACTTCAGCTCGATGGCCAGGGAGCAGACAGCGCCGGCGATGGCGCCGATGGCCACCGCGCCCAATGGGCTGACGGCACCACAGGCGGGGGTGATGGCCACGAGAGCGGAGATCAGGCCGGAGGCGGCGCCCATGCTGGTGGCGGCACCGTGGCGGACGCGCTCCACCAGGGCCCAGGCGAGCAGACCGGCGGATGCGGCCACAGCGGTGTTGAGGAAGACCACCGACGCCGACTGGCCGGCGGAGAGGGCGGAACCGGCGTTGAAGCCGAACCAGCCCACCCACAGCAGGCCTGCGCCCACCAGGACCAGCGGCCGGCTGTGCGGCTTGGCGTGTTCCACCTTGGGCCAGCCGGAGCTCTTGCCGAGGACCAGGGCCAGGGCCAGGGCGGCCGCACCGGCGTTCATGTGGACCGCGGTGCCGCCTGCGAAGTCGATGGCCTTGATGCCGTTGGCGATCCAGCCGCCAGCCGTGCTGCCGTCCGCCGAGTCGAATGCGAACACCCAGTGCGCGATGGGGAAGTAGACCACGGTGGCCCAGATGCCTGCGAACAGCATCCAGGCGCCGAACTTCATGCGCCCGGCCGCCGCGCCGGCAACCAGTGCCGTGGTGACGCAGGCGAAGAACAGCTGGAATGCGGCGAACAGGATGACCGGGATGGACGCTGCGTCATCCTTTGCCAGCATCTGCCCCATGCCGGGGAACTCGGTGACGTCACCGATCAGCCCCAGCCCCCCAACCGAGTTGCCGAACGCCATCGAGTACCCGAACAATGCCCAGAGCACGGCCACCAGGCTGGCGCCGCCGAAGCACATCATCATCATGTTGAGGATGCGCCGCGACCCCACCATGCCCCCGTAAAACAGGGCCAGGGCGGGGATCATCATGCAAACCAGCGCCGAGCTGGCCAAAATCCAAGCGACATTTCCCGAATCCATGGGAAACCCCTTTCAAGATGCGAAGAGAGAACGGTAAGTTGCCGTCAGAGCCGCTCCGTGGAGGGACGCGGATGGAGAGACCACGTTCAGCGGAGGGGCGGCTGTTGCCGTCTGGTTCCAACTGTATGGCGGCTGTTTCTGGGTGGGTTTCCGGCGTGTTAAATGATCGTTTCGGTCATCCGCCACCGAGTTTCAGGCGTCCCGCCGCACGCAGGAGTTGCTGCAGAAACAGCCGGCAACAGGAAGCTATTTGGCGGAAATCGCCAGGAACTGGATGGGCAGGTCCAGCAGCTCCAGCGGTCCGTGAGGGCCTTCGCCGTCCAGCAGCAGCGAGTCGCCCGCTTCCATGGCGTATTCGTAGGAGCCGTGGCCGTACACCATCCTGCCGGAGAGCATGTAGATGAACTCGGTGCCCGGGTGCTGGAAGAGGGGAAACACGTCGGAGGCGTCGGTGAGGGTGACCAGCGTGGGTTCGATGGCGTCGGTGCGCCCTTTCAGCGTGCCCAGGACACGGTATTCGTGGCCATGCTGGGTTCCGCTGCGGACGGTGAGGCTTCCCTGGCCGCTCTTGGTGAAGGTGGCGTCCCGGTCCGTGTCCGCGCCGCGGAACAGCGCGGTCACGGGAACCTTCAGTCCGTCCGCCAGCCGCTGCAAAGTGGTGAGCGAGCAGGATGTGGTGGCTGTTTCCACCCGCGAAATCATGGCTTTGGACAGGCCGGTGCGGGCGGCAAGCTCAGCGGACGACAGGCCTGCGGCCGTGCGGTAGTGCCGCACCTGCGCCGCGATGACCTGTTCCAGGCGCCCGGCTACCTCTGCAGATCCGTCGCCGGCGTGCTGGTCTTCTGCGCGGTCCCGGGCCTGTTCGGTCATGTCAGCCATCTTAGGCGGGTGGACGGACGACGGCGGCGCTAGCCGATCGCCCGTGCCTCACCCAGCAGGCCGGAGAGTGAGTCCGCCAGGGCGAGCGCGCCGGCTTCGGCGTCCCAGTTCTCCACCAGTTCGTCCGGTGAATGCGAGACGCCCGTGGGATTCCGGACGAACAGCATGGCGGTGGGCAGGTGCGCGGCCAGCACGCCGGCGTCGTGGCCGGCGCCGGTGTCCAGCACCGGCGCGGAAGGCAGCAGTTCCCGCAGCCGGTCCCGCAGCCCGCCGTCAAAATGCACTGTGGGGCTCAGGGACTCCGTGCCCAGGCTCGCCGTGCAGTTTTCCTCGGCGGCAAGGACCTGGGCGTTGAGCCCGATGGCTTCCACCAGGGCCGCGGTGACCGAGTCCTCCGGGTGCCGGACGTCGATCCACAGGTCCACGCGGGAGGCGATGACGTTGGTGCCGCCGGGAACGGGCTGCAGCCGGCCCACGGTGGCACGGGCGTCACGGTATTTGCGGGCAGTGTCCCGGATGGAAACCATCACCTTGGCCGCGGCGATCATCGGGTCCCGGCGGTCCTTCATCAGCGTGGTGCCGGCGTGGTTCCCCTCCCCCGTGATGCTCAGCTTCCAGCGGCCGTGGCCCAGGATCGACGAGCCGATGGCCACCGGCTGGTTGAGGTCGATCAGCCCCCGCCCCTGCTCGACGTGCAGTTCCACGAACATCCCCAGC
The DNA here is from genome assembly GCF_057747955.1 of Arthrobacter sp. SDR-2R. NCBI lineage: Bacteria > Bacillati > Actinomycetota > Actinomycetes > Micrococcales > Micrococcaceae > Arthrobacter > Arthrobacter sp. SDR-2R. The sequence continues at coordinate 913,542 of NZ_CM173231.1, read as the reverse complement.
TGCTGCAGGGTCTTGTAGTCCGCGCCGATAAGCCGCGGGTCCTGGCCGTTTGCCGCGGCGACATCCGCATACGTGTTGCCGTCCGGGTCTTTGAGGTTGCGCGCCTTGTTGGCCTCCAGTTCCCCGGTGAGGAGCCGTGAGCCCAGGCAGGCCACGCCGAACCGCGACCCCTCCTCTTCCGGGAAGACGGCGATCGCCAGCGGCCGCCGCGGCCGGAAGTTCCGCGCTTTGAGGAGGTCGACGGCGACCAGTGCCGAGGCGACCCCCAGCGGGCCGTCGTACGCCCCGCCGCCGGGGACGGAATCGAGGTGGCTTCCGGTGGCGACGGCGTCTTTCCGCACTCCCGTTGCTGTGTCCCACCAGGCCCAGATAATCCCGTTGGCATCCGTGTGCACGTCCAGCCCGCGCCGGGCCGCCTGCTCAATGAACCAACTGCGGAGGTCCGTCTCGGCGGTGGAGAATACCGGGCGGGAGTAGCCGCCGCGGGAGGCATCCCTGCCGACGGTGGAGATGTCCTGCAGGAGGCCGGTAACAGTGGATGTGCCGGCTGCGGCGGAGGGCAGGGCCTCCGCCGCCGGTGCTGTCTGGGAAATGCTCACGGTGTCCGTTCTAGGTGGTGAATGCTGTGGAAGAGGCGCTCCGGAACCGGTCCGGAACATTCCCGCTGCCGGTGGCCACGTCCGCTGCCCACCGGCCGATCAGGGGTGCGAACTTTGCCCCGTGCCCGGAGCACGGCGAGACGACGGTGAGGTTGTCCACGCGGTCGATGAGGAAGTCCTCGTTTGGAGTGTTGGTGAACAGGCAGGTGGTTTCGGCGTACGGTTCCGGGTCCAGGCCGGGCAGGCAGCGGCGCACGTAGTCCACCACCCGTGCGCGGTTGGCCGGGTCCACCCGGCCCGTCTGGCCTGCCGCGGAAGGAATGAGCCTGCCGCCGTTGTATTCGGCGACTTTCTGGCCCGCGAACCCGGCATCCCGGCCCCCGGGCAGACCGTAGGCCTGGATGTCCGCCGCCTTGTGGATGAACGTCGGCCAGGGGCCCGCACCCGGGGCTGCGCCGCCGTCGTGGTCCCTGTACCGGAAGTGGAACGCCTGCTCCTGCCGGACGGTGATCGCCGGGAGCGCGGCCAGGAAGCCCGCCGGAAGTGACAGGGAGCCCAGCAGCTCCGGCAGCCAGCCGCCCGCGCTGACCACCACGTGGCCCGCGTCGAACGTTTCCTCGGTGGAGGAGAAGAGGCGGTAGCCGGTGCCGTCCCCCTCAATGCTCTCCAGGTGCCAGCCCGTCAGTAGCCGCGCCCCCTTCCTGACGGCGAGGGACACCATGGCGTTGACCGCGGTTTCGGCGTCGATCACGCCGGCGCCGGGGTGCCAGAGGACCTCCGTGTCGAAGGCGATCTGCGGCCACCGCTTCCGGGCGTCCGCGGCGGAGAGGAGTTCGTGGTCAATTCCGACGTCGGCGAGCACCTTGGCGAGCAGGTCCGGTTGCCGCCTGGACCCGTGGTCCACCGCCCCGAAAGGTGTGATCAGCTCCGTGCCGGCATCCAGGGCGAGCCTGTCCCACAGGACTTTCGAGTCCAGCACCGCCTGCGTGTAGAACGGGTCCGGGTAGGCGTAGCGGAAGATCCGGGCGGATCCGTGGGAACTGCCGTCGTGCGCGGCGGGGATGTCGCGTTCCAGCAGGGTGACCTGGTGGCCGCGGGATGCCAGTTGCCAGGCGGTGGCGGCGCCGGCCAGGCCGGCACCCACCACCACATAGTCGGAAGCCTCGGTCATCAGAAGCCCCCTTGGCCTGCCCCCGGGATCCAGCTGGTCCCGGCCAGCGGCACCCGGGCCATGGCGGCCGCCTCGATGGTCAGTGCCACCAGGTCCTCCGGTTCCAGGTTGTGCAGGTGCGACTTTCCGCAGGCCCGGGCGATGGTCTGGGCCTCCATGGTCAGGACGCGCAGGTAGTTGGCCAGGCGCTTGCCGGCAACCACCGGGTCGAGCCGGGAGGACAATTCGGGGTCCTGGGTGGTGATGCCGGCGGGGTCGCGGCCGTCCTGGAAGTCGTCGTAGAAGCCGGCGGCGGAACCCAGCGCGGAGTATTCGGCAGCGTAGCGGGGATCGTTGTCGCCCAGCGCGATCAGCGCCGCGGTGCCGATGGCCACGGCGTCGGCACCCAGGGCCATGGCCTTGGCGACGTCGGCCCCCGTCCGGATTCCGCCGGAGACGATGAGCTGGACCTTGCGGTGGACGCCGAGTTCCTGGAGGGCCTGGACGGCCTGCGGGATGGCGGCCAGGGTGGGGATGCCCACGTTCTCGATGAACACCTGCTGCGTGGCGGCGGTCCCGCCCTGCATCCCGTCCACCACCACCACATCCGCGCCGGACTTCACTGCCAGGGCGGTGTCGTAGTACGGCCGGGAGGCGCCGATCTTGACGTAAATGGGGGTTTTCCAGTCGGTGATTTCACGCAGCTCGCCGATCTTGATTTCCAGGTCGTCCGGGCCGGTCCAGTCCGGGTGGCGGCTGGCGGAGCGCTGGTCGATGCCCACCGGCAGGGTGCGCATCCCGGCGACGCGTTCGGTGATTTTCTGGCCCAGGAGCATGCCCCCGCCGCCGGGCTTGGCGCCTTGGCCCAGCACGATCTCGATGGCGTCCGCCTTGCGGAGGTCGTCAGGGTTCATGCCGTACCGGGACGGCAGGTACTGGTACACCAGGTGCCTGGACTGGCCGCGCTCCTCGGGCGTCATGCCGCCGTCGCCCGTGGTTGTGGAGGTTCCCACCTCGGAGGCGCCGCGCCCCAGCGCTTCCTTGGCGTTGGCGGAGAGGGCGCCAAAGCTCATGCCGGCGATGGTCACCGGGGTCTGCAGGTGCAGCGGGCGGCTGGCGTACCGGTCGCCGAGGACGACGTCGGTATCGCACTTTTCGCGGTAGCCCTCCAGCGGGTAGCGGGACATGGAGGCGCCGAGGAAGAGCAGGTCGTCAAAGTGCGGGACCTTGCGCTTGGCGCCCCAGCCGCGGATGTCGTACACGCCGGTGGCGGCCGCGCGCTGGATGTCGGCGATGGTGGCGCGGTCGAAGGTGGCGGACTCGCGCAGGCCAAGCTCAGCGATGTCAGGGGCGGGCATGGAGGTAATGGTCACGGTAGCCTCCTAGTAGGCAGTCGAATTGTCGACGTGGAAGTGGTAGAGGTTCCGGGCTGAGCCGTAGCGCTTGAAGTCGGCCGGGTTGTCGGTACGCCCGGCGGCGGCGAGCAGTTCCGCGAGCTCGGCCAGATGCTCATCTCGCAGCGGCTTTTCGACGCAGTCCGCGCCGAGGGAGGCCACCGTGCCTTTGACGTAGATCCGTGCCTCGTAGATGGAGTCGCCCAGGGCGTCACCGGCGTCGCCGCAGACCACCAGCCGGCCGGCCTGGGCCATAAAGGCGGACATGTGGCCGATGTTGCCGCCCACCACGATGTCCACGCCTTTCATGGAGATCCCGCAGCGGGCTCCGGCGTTGCCGTCGATGACCACCAGGCCGCCGTGCCCGGTGGCCGCGGCGGACTGGGACGCATCCCCCGTCACATGGACCTTCCCGGACATGATGTTTTCCGCCAGCCCGACGCCGGCATTGCCGTTGATGGCCACGCTCCCCTTTTGGTGCATCCCGGCTGCGTAGTAGCCGGCATGGCCGTCGATGGCCACCGCGATGTCCGCGTCGATGCCAACGGCCAGGCTGTGCTTCCCGCCGGGGTTGGTGACGGTCCAGGACTGGCCGTCTTCGGCGTCGTGGATGGCCTGGTTCAGTTCCCGGACAGAGCTGATGGCCAGGTCAACCACTACCTGCCCGGCATCGGGGGCGGCCGTCGGGGCGAAAGTTTCGGGGGCCGTCAGAGTGACCATGTGTAGACCTTTCCGGGTTCCGGTTCAAAGATGCGGGCGTTGTCGATGCCGGGCAGCCCGGCCAGGGCACGGTATTCGGAGGCCATGGCCACGTAGTCGTCCGTTTCGGCGATGATGGCCGGCTTGCAGGCGATGGGGTCGCGGACCACGGCCATGCTGTCCGCCGTGGTGACCACCAGCGTGTAGAAGCCGTCCAGGACCTTACCCAGGTTCACCAGGGCTTCCTCGAGGGTGTCGCCCTGCTGCAGGCGGGAGGCTACGTATCGGGCGCCCACCTCGGTGTCATTCTCGGAATCGAACACCACGCCTTCGCGCTTGAGTTCCCGGCGGACGGTGGCGTGGTTGGAGAAGGAGCCGTTGTGCACCAGGCAGAGGTCGTCGGCCACGGAAAAGGGGTGCGAGCCCCCGGCGGTGACGGCTGACTCGGTGGCCATCCGGGTGTGGGACAGGCCCTGGCTGCCGGCCATCGCCTCAAGTCCGTGCTCGGCGGCGATCTCCATGGGATGGCCCACGCTCTTCATCACGGCCACGTGTTCGCCACGGCCAATGATGGTGGCGGCGGGCAGGGTTTCGCCGACGGCCTTCACCAGGAGGTCCGTCCCGACGCCGGCACTCACCAGGGTGGTGTCACCCACCACGCGGACGGCTGCTGCCGCGTCCAGCGGGAGGAGGACGGCCACGCCGGCGGTGATGGCCGCCGGCGTCATTCCCTGGTCCTTGCCCAGGAGGCTGAGGGTGGAGGTTCCGGGGGAAACTAGGCCCGGGGTGTTGTAGACGGCCAGGCCGGCCGAGTCTGGTCCGCGGTCCACGATCTGGCAGAGCATGGAGGACAGCAGGGCGCCCATTTGGGGGTGCAGCGAGGGATTGCGCAGCTGCAGCGCGGCGATTCCGCACATGGAAAGTCCTTTTCTTGGATGTGTGGGTTGCTAAATCGAGGTCAGGTACGTGCGGATTTCCCAGTCGCTGACCTGGTTGTGCCAGCTGAGGAATTCCTCTTCCTTGGCGTCCGCGTAGTAGCCGCCGACGGCAGGATCCCCGCTGAGACTGGCCAGGATCACGGGGTCCTTCCGCAGTGCTTCCACGGCGTGGAGCAGCGTGGCCGGAAGGAGATGCGCGTCGGGTTTGGACTCTCCCGGCCCGGACGGCCGACCCGGATCCAGGGACTTCTCCACGCCGTCCAGCCCGGCGGCAAGGGCGGTGGCGATGGCCAGGTACGGGTTGGCGGAGCCGTCGCCGGAGCGGAGCTCGATCCGTTTGTTGTCCGGCACCCGGATCATGTGGGTGCGGTCGTTCCCGCCGAAGGATGCCTTCCGCGGCGACCAGGTGGCACCCGAGGAGCTGGTGGTGGCGCCGGTCCGCTTGTAGGAGTTCACGGTGGGGGCGAGGAAGGCCTGCAGCGCAGGAGCATGTTCCAGGATCCCGGCGATGAACGAACAAGCCAGGCCGGAAAGCCCGAGGCCGCGGCCGCCGTCGTCCGTTCCCTCACTGGGGAACAGCGGATCGGAACCTGCCCACAGCGAAAAGTGGAAGTGCAGGCCGGTGCCGGTGCGGTCGGTGAACGGCTTGGGCATGAAGGTGGCGGTCATGCCGCGCTGCCCGGCCAGGATATTCAGGATGTAGCGGAGGGACACCACGCGGTCCGCCGTGGTCAACGCGTCCGTGAAGTTGAAGTTCTGCTCGAACTGGCCGGCGGCGTCCTCGTGATCGTTCGCATAGTTGCCCCAGCCCAGGGAGTTCATCGCCTCCGAAATGGAGGTGAGGTGGTCGTACATCCGGGTGACGCCGCGGGCGTCGTAGCAGGGGCGGGGCGAATCGTCCCTGTCGTCGGCGGTACTCAGCGTCCCGTCGTCGTTTTTCTTCACCAGGAAGTACTCCACCTCGGCGCCCACCTTGGCCTGCATGCCTTTCTCCGCCAGGCCGGCCAACGTGTTCTTCAGGATGACGCGCGGGGCGTAGGGCCAGGGCTTCCCGCCCACATGCGGGTCGCAGTGGATGATGGCCAGGCCTTCCTTGATGAAGGGGACCGGGGTGAAGGACGCCAGATCGGGAACAGCGATCAGGTCCGGGTCCTGCGGCTTCTGCCCCATCAGGCCCGCGGCATAGCCCGCGAACCCCATGGCGCCGTCCTCGAGTTCAGCCGCGGCCTCCACCGGGACCAGCTTGGCGCAGGGCTTCCCGGTCATGTCCACGAACGTGGCCAGCAGGAAGCGGACGTTGTGGGCCCGCGCAATATCGGCCAGGGAGATGGTTGGTTCTTCGGCCGGCGCGGGCGCCTTCAGGCCGCCTTCTGGCATTGGGGTCACAGCAGGGGTTGCGACACTCGTCATCGAAACATTCCTGTCAGGGTTGGCGTTAGCTATCAGTAAACCTTGTTGCACCAGATTAGCCAAGGGGTGATTTCGTGCGTCGGACAGGAACGTTAAATGCATGTTTCAGCCGACGGGAAGGGATGGGCATGATGGTGGCCGCAGCAGCCGGCCCGCCGCACCCGCAACGGCGGCTAAGCTGAAAATCGCAACCACGGGGTGGAGGGCGGCTTAGGCCAGTGGCCGCGGAAGGACGAATCGGAATGGCTCGAGCAACTGTGCAGGACGTCGCCAAAACGGCGGGAGTGTCCGTCGGCACGGTATCGCGCGTGCTGAATGGAAGCCCGGCCGTGAGCGCGTCAAGCAGGGAAAAGGTGGCCGGTGCCATCCGGCAGCTCAACTACCGCCCGCTCGCCTCCGCACGCGACCTGCGCCGCGACCGCACCATGCGCATCCTGGCGCTCTCGAAAAACCTCGAGTCCCCCGTCATCAGCGAAGCGTTCCGTGGCTTCGGTGACGCCGCGGCCTTGTCCGGCTATGTCAGCCTGATCGCCCCGACGTCCGGCGACCTCGAGCGGGAACAGCAGCTCGTGGATATGCTGCGCAACGGGTCCGTGGACGGATTGATCCTGTTTTCCCCCACCATGCCGGACGGCGACGTTGAAGCGCTGGCTGAGCAGCTGAGCGTTGTCCAGGTCTGCGAGATCGTCGATTCCGAGGCAGCGTTCGGTGTATCCATTGACGACCGGCAGGCCGCTTACGACATTACGCGGCACCTCATCGGGACAGGCGCCCGGCGGCTTGCCATCATCGGCAACCGGGCTGCCCGCTCCGGCAGGCTGCGCGAACAGGGGTTCCGGGAGGCCCTGTCCGAGGCGGGCCTGGCCGCGGAACAGGGCCTGTTCGCCAACGGTGACTTCGATTTCCACGCCGGCCGCCGCCTCACCAGGGAACTGCTGGCCATGGACCGCCTGCCCGATGCCGTGTTCTGCGGCAGCGACACGGTGGCGGCGGGCTGCGTCCGGGAAATCATCGACGCCGGCCTGCGGGTGCCGGACGATGTGGCGGTTGCCGGCTTCGATGATTCCATCCAGGCGGAGATGTGCATCCCGGAGCTCACCACCATCCGGCAACCGGCCTACGACCTGGGCCGCGTGGCCTTCGAAGCACTCCTCGAACGGATGACCGGCCCGGCCCACCGCCGCGGCCGGACATTCCTCCCGCACGAGCTCGTCATCCGGGATTCCACAAAGAACTGACAGGGGTTGACTCCCCGGGGCAGTTCCTGAAAGGATTTTGGAATCGATTCCAAAACCTCTGCGATCCACCATTCAAACCACTTTGGAATCGATTCCATGACCCTCACCCCAACGCCGCCCGGAAAAGGAAAGAACCTCGTGAACAACCAGCAAACCCCCGTCCAGCAGCCGCCAGCGCCAGGAGGAAACCCGGAACTGCGCGTGGGTGTGGTGGGCATTGGCTGGGCCGGCCAGCAGCACCTCAAGGCCTATTCCGAGCTGGACGGTGTCCGCATCGTGTCGCTGGCCGGGATGGAGCAGGAGCTCCGTGACTCCCTGCAGGCCGAGTACGCCATTCCCAACGGTTTCGCCGGATGGGAAGAGATGCTGGACCACGGCGGCCTGGACGCCATCAGTGTGGCAGTGCCCACCTTCCTCCACGCACCCATCGCCGTCGCCGCCCTGGAGCGGGGAATCCACGTGCTGAGCGAGAAGCCCATCGCGCGCAACGCCGTCGAGGGCCAGGCCATGGTGGACGCCGCCCGCAAGGCAGGCCGTGTCCTGGACGTCGCCTTCAACCACCGCCGGCGCGGCGACATCCAGGCGTTGAAGGAAGTGATCGACGACGGCGGGCTGGGCCGGCCCTACTACGCCAAGGCTTCCTGGCTGCGCCGCTCCGGCATCCCGACGCTGGGAAGCTGGTTCACCAACCCCGAACTTGCCGGCGGCGGACCGCTGGCGGACATCGGGGTGCACGCGCTGGATTACGCCCTCCACCTCCTGGGCGAACCGAAGGTGCTGGCTGTCTCCGCCGCCACCCACTCGGAGCTTGGCCCGCAGGGCAGGGGTGGCGGCAGCCGGTATACGGCCCTGGCCACCAGCCACGCGTTCGAGGTGGAAGACTTCGCGTCAGCGTTCCTCCGGCTTGAGGGCGGCGGCACACTGCTGATCGAGGCGGGCTGGGCCACCTACCGGGAACAGGACGACCTGCTCGATTTCACGGTTTACGGCACCGACGGCGGCGCGGAGCTCAAGGTGCACGGCGCACCCTTCCCGCCGGTCGGCCAGCTCCGGGTGTTTACCGACAAGGACGGCGAATCCGCAGACTACGTGCCAACTGTGCTCCCGGGCCGCGCGCATGACGCAGTGGTGGAAGACTTCGTTACGGCAGTGCGCGGCGGCGACGCCGTTTGGGCCGGGCATGACGGCTCCCTCGCGCTCTACCGTGCACAGATCATCGACGCGTGCTACCAGTCCGCACTTGAGCAGAGGGAGGTTCGTCTCTAATGAACGGCAAACTGAGGATCCGGGTGTGGAACGAGGGCGTCCACGAGGCCATCAACGAGCCGTCGCACATCGGGGAGATCTATCCTGACGGCATCCACGGTGCCATTGCGGCAGGACTTCGTTCCTACTTCCCGGACGCTGACATCACGACGGCGGTCCTGGCTACCGACGACCAGCACGGCCTTGACGAGGAGGTGCTTGCGGAGACGGACGTCCTGCTCTGGTGGGGCCATATGGCCCACGCCGAGGTGGGCGACGCCGTCGTCGAACGCGTCCACCGGCACGTGCTTGGCGGCATGGGACTGATTGTGCTCCATTCGGGGCACTTCGCGAAGATCTTCACCAAACTCCTGGGCACCAGCTGCTCCCTCGCCTGGCGCAACGACGGCGGGCGGGAACTGGTCTGGACCGTCAAGCCGTCCCATCCCATCGCCGAAGGCGTGGACAGTCCCATCGTCATTCCCGAACAGGAGATGTACGGCGAACTGTTCGACATCCCGGATCCGGACGACCTGATCTTCATCAGTTCCTTCGCGGGCGGCGAGGTGTTCCGCTCCGGCGTTACGTTCACCCGGGGCAAGGGCCGCATCTTCTACTTCAGCCCCGGCGACCAGGAGTACCCGGTGTACCACCACCCGCAGATCCAGCGGGTCCTGGCCAACGGCGTGAAGTGGGCCGCCCAGCCGGAGCTGGCCCGTTCAGCCCCGGCGGTGACCAACCCTGCCCGGGAGTGGTTCCAGGAGCAGTAGGCGCAAACGGCTACAGCCCGAGCCGGGCCCAGACGTCGATGGGATCCACTGTGCTGCCGTCGACGAAGGCAAAACGGCCGTCCGGCAGGACGTGCGAGCCGTCCAGTTCCACATGCAGGCCTTGCCCTCCCAGTCCGACGACGGCGGCATAGTCGCCGTCTGCAACCCCACCCGACGTGCCGATCCAGGGGATGGTCAGGTGTGATCCCATAGGGTACGGCGCCTGCCGTCCCCAGGTTCCGCCGTCGTCGAGCTTCCCTCCCCAGGGGACGGGCCTGACCTCGGAGGCAAGCGCGGAGCCTGCCTCGATGGGCCACCCGCCGATCCTCATCCTGGCGGCAAGGCTGGACCCGCCACGGACGCGGACCAGCCGCAGCTCTACGGCACCGCGCGTCAGGGACACCACTGTGGCCTCGGGGCCTGGAGTTGCGGTCCCGGCGGCGCCGCTGCCGTGGTCGGGACCGCAGTCGGGATCAATGGCGATCCAGCTGGTGGCGGTCCGGGAGGCTCCCACCTGAATACCGTCCAGCGTGAAGTGCCCCAAGAATTCGAATCCCGTGCGGTGCGTCAGCCGGCCGCCGGCATCTTCGAAGACCACCGCGTTATCGAGCGACTCCGGCTCCAAGTCCGGAAAGGTGGCCGTGGAATAGCCCAAGCGGGCATACAGCGGCGAATCGGCCACCTGGACGCCGGGGTTGGCGTGGTCGGTCCCATGGTTGAGGACCCGGACGATGCCGTCTGCCACAGTCCCGTCCACCTGCCAGCCCGGCGCAACAATGAAGCGCTGCGTGTCTCCAACCTCCACCGGCAACGGCTCCTCCACCGCGGTCCAAACGGGATGGTCCGCCGGCAGGGCCAGGCCCATCATCCCCTTGGCCGCCCAGTAGGGCGAGCCGGCCCCGGAGTAGGCTTGCTTCATGCCGGGAAACTCGCCGTGGAACCCGATAGTCAGCAAACCGTCGCGGTTCACTGCCCCGCGTTCCAGGAAATAGCCCAGGATCCCGGACGCGGCCCGCCGCGAGAGGCCAGGGCTGAGCCGGGTATGGCCCAAGAGCTGCCCTGACCAGAAGGGCGCAGCCGCCGCAAACCGGTAGATCAGGCTCCGGCCCTGGACCAGCGGGGCGCCGTCAGCCCCCACCAGATGCACGGCGTCATCAAGGAAATCGGCAAGCCGTTCCCCGTCAACAGCAGTTCTGGCCTGGACACGCGGGTCCTCCGGTACCATCAGCTGCAGCAGCTGCGGATAGACCTGGAATGCCCAGCCCACATAGTGGTCGTAAGCCCGCTCCGGGCCGTCGGCGAACCAGCCATGGCCCCGGTACAGCGAGTCGTGGATGGCCAGGCCGGCGTCGATGTCGGCGTTGGAGAACTGGCCTCCCACGCTGGCCAGGAACATCTCCACGACGATCTGGAACCACACCCAGTTGATGGGCGGGTACTGGCCGCCGATCACGGTCTCGAACCAGGCAATGAGCTGCTCCTGGACCCGCTGCGGCAGCTTGTCCCACAGCAGCTCCCGGGTAAGCGACAGGCCCACCGCGAGCGAGGCGGCTTCCACCTTCGCCTGGCCCAGCTCCCCCGGCGTGGGCCAGCGGTCAGGGTTGGCCGGGTCGGTTCCGGCGTCAAGCCCCTGCGCGTACCAATCCACAAGCCATCCGGTGTCCTCCGGGCTGCCGGCGATCCGGAAAGACGCCAGCAGGAATGTCCTGGCGAAGGCCTCCAGGGAGTCGCTGCGAGGGCCATAGTTGCTGGTGGCGCCGGGCAGGTACAAGTTGGCGTGATCACCGGTGGAGTAACGGTGAGCGGACCGCAGCAGGTGGTCGGCGCAGGCGCACCAGTGCTCACGGGTCAAGCCGGTGAACGGGGAGAGTTCGCGGTCCAGTGGCGGAAGGACCAGGGCAGCAGGGAGTGCAGAGGTGGTCATGGATTCCTTGGGTTGTCTCAGTTGCCACCGAGCCAGGCGATGGCCCGCAGCAGGATGGCACGGTGTTCAGGGGACGAATACGAGGCGGCGTCGTGGCCCAGGGCGTCATAGAAGGTCCGGCCCCGCCTGCCGCCCGTGCCGGTCCCCCGGTGCAGGGACCACATCAGCGGATGGTCACGTCCGTCGTGCCTGTGGGTGGCGTGAACGGTGATGTCCGGGCAGGTGCTGAGATAGCTGTAGCGCTCATCCGGCAGCACGAAATCCGGGATGCCGGCAACCACCGGCCCGGAGTCATGAAGGAGACGGACGGCAGCCGGCCCATAATCCGGGTGCATGGACGTGCCCCTGACCCAGCGGCCGCCCAGCCCGTCCTCCCAGGCAGGCAGGTCAACAAAGCTGGTGGAGCTTGAATGGGTCACCAGCATTGGCCGGGCCGAGCCCAGCCACCGCACTAGCCCTGCCGAGGCATCCGGCGTTCCCGGCGACGGGCGGCCGTCACGGGGCAGGCCGACGTTCACGGCCAGTACCGAAGGAAGGCCAGCGGCGTCCGCATGTGCAAGGTCGGCCAGCGCTTCGTCAACATCGCCGGAAATGACGACGTCGAAGCCCGTGTCCCGCAACAGGCCTGCCAACGCATGCGAGGTGTCAGCGAACGGGTGCCACGGATCCGCATACCGTCCCTCGCCGGTGAGGAGCAGGGCGGTGGGCGCACCGCCCAGCGGGGCGGTCACCGGGAATCCTCGAGTACGCCCATGGCAGGCAGCCGCGGAGCGCCTATTGAGGAGTCCCGCAGGATCAGTTCGGGGTTGAGTTCCACACGGTGCACCGGGCGCATGCGCCCCTCGGCAAGCCGAGCTGCCATGAGCTGCACAGCCACCTTGCCCACGTAGTGCTTGGGCGGACGGACGGCAGAGATGGCCGGCTCTGCCAGGTAGGCTACCTCGTCGTCGTAGCCCACTACCGCGATGTCGCCCGGAACTGCCAGCCCCCGGTCCACGCAATGTTGCACGAACGCCACCGCCTGGGTGTCTGAATGCACCAGCATGGCCGTGGTGCCGGTTTTGCGGCAGAGCTCCAGGACATGATCGAAGTGGGCGCTGCGCCCGCCGTCCCCCTGCTTGACCGAATCCTCGTGGACGGTTTCCTGGAGTGGGATTTTCAGCGCCGCCAGGGCCTGCTGCCAACCGCGGACCACGTGCGGGCTGGTGGGGCTGGACGAGTCGGTCAGGCAGCCGATCCGCCGGTGCCCTTCCTGCCACAAGTGGCGCACGGCCATGCCGGCACCGAACGCGTGGTCCGTTGCCGCCCATTCCAGGCGGTGGGCGGGGACTTCTGCGGGTGCGCGCCGTTCGGCCAGCACCACGGGAATGGGAAGCGCGTTCAGCCACCGCAGCAGTTCCTGGCCGCGTTCCCCTCCCATGTCAGGTGCCACGATCAGCCCGTCAATGTTCTGGGTGTCCAGCAGGGCCTGTACCTGGCGGCGGTTGTCCGCGGCGTCATATGTGGAACCCCGGACCATGATCCGCAGGTTCTGCTCTTCCGCTTCGGCACGGGCGCCGCTGATGACCTGCGGCCAGTAGTAATCCAGGGACGGCACCACCATGCCGATTGAGTAGCTGTGGGTTACTGCGCGCCCGGCGGCGGTCCGGTCCAGCGGGCTGGGAAGCGTGGCCCCGCCGTGCACGCGGGACACCAGGCCCTCATCTGCCAGGAGATTAACGTCGCGGCGGATGGTGAGTTCACTGACGCCCAGCTTGCCGGCGATGTCCCGGACGGTGATGGCGCCGTGGGCGCGCAGCTCCTCCATGAGCCGCTCCCTGCGCTGAAGCGAGAAGAGGGATTTTCCTGCGGGCTCGGCGGGTTGGTCAGGACTCATGATGCTGCCTCCACGGTGAGGGTGAATGCGCCGTCGGCACCGGTTGTTGCGGGCATGCGGAAGCGAAGCCGGGTCAGGGACTGTCCCCAGATGTCCGCCAGCAGCGGATCATCCAGGTGCCATTCATCCACCAGCACGACGGCGGTGGCCGGCTCCCAGCGCAGCACGGCTCCGCGGCCCGATGGTTTTCCCGGGATTGCGGCGGTGGGGATTCCGGCGGGATGCACAGTGGCCGCCCCGTCCGGTCCACGGCGCAGGGTACCGGCCGTGAGGTAGGTGATGTCGACGTCGGGCGTCCCCGGTGCCGCGGACTCCGGAAGCTCCCAGCGGTCCCCGATGGTGACGCGGCCGGTGTTTCTGTCGAGATCGAAAGTGCGAACCCACTGCCCGGGATCGAGGCCATAGGCTGCGCCGAGGGCAAGTTCCAGGCGGGGCTGGTGGACCGTGGGCTGCCGAAGGACCTGGGCGGTGAATTCGCTGCCCGTGCCCTGCTCAAGCCCCCATGGCGCCGGGACGCTATGCCATGCGCTCTGCATGGCGCGGATGCCGTAGCGCTCCGGGCCGAAGGTTTTCGCCGTGTAGGTGGGCTGGCCGGCGTCCACCAGGAGGGGAACACCATCCACCGCCACCACCACAGAACCCACATCCTGGTGGTTATGGTGCTCGCCATTGTGGCCGCCCTTCGCTGCCAGGAGCAGCCCCTCCGTAGACCCGGCCTTCTGGCGGGCCACCATGATCTCGACGGACGGGAGATAGCTGAAGGAAACCAGTGGCGGGGTCCCTGCGGGCCTCGGTGAGGTGGCGAGGAGCGAGTGCAGGACGCGGCCCAGCCCGGCAGCGGCATCCGGCTCCCGGGCGAGCATCGACGCGGCATGGTTCGCTGCATCCTGGTCCCCCAGCCGGTCCGCCCAGCCGTGCAGCATGTCCCAGGGGAGGGCGTCCGCCGCCCGCGCCGGCCCGTCTGCCACGTTCAGGAACCAGGAACCTCCGATGTGCATGCGGTGCGGGAAGGCCACCAGTTCACGGACGACTGGCAGTCCGGCGTCGACGGCTCCTCCGGTGGCCTCCTCCAGCAGCTTGAGCCCCTCCAGCGCCCGCCCCGCGCCGTTCCACCAGTAGGCGAATCCTTCATCGATGGCGCCGTCAACCGGGATTGAGGCCAGGAAGCGGTCCAGGCCCTCGATGCACCGTTCCATGATCCGTGCCTGGAGGTGGGGATCCTCCACCAGGAACAGTGCGGCGGCGCCCAGGTTCGAGTGGATCCACGGGTTCCAGTTGTGGACGTCCCCGTCCAGGCCCAGCCAGTGCCAGTCCAGCCGTTCAAGGAACGGCTGGAAGACGCGTGCAGCCGCCTCATCGCGCAGGCGCCGCCGCAGGCCAGGGGCTCGCGCGTCGAGTTCACTGCCCAGCACGTGGTCCAGCCAGCCCAGCTGGGCAGCCACCTCGCCGGCGCCCAGGTCCAGGAAGGGCCGGGCCAGGTCCGGGACAACTTCTCCAGAGCGGCTGTAGACATCATCGTGGGCCGCCCAGCTCCAGGAACTCTGTTCGCACAGGAGATAGGCACCGTCGATAGATTCGTCGAGCCAGAGGTCGGTGGCCTCACGGTCCGCTGACGTCAGGGCCATGACCACCGCGCGGGTAAGCCTTTGCTGCCGTGCACGCACCAGGCTTTCGTACGCGGTACGGTTCCCGTCGCGGAAGAAGCGCGCGTAATGGGACACCAGGGGCTGCGGCCACGGAGTTCCCCGTTCCGTGCCGGCCTGCTCCCTGATCATGCGTAGGGCGTCAGCCGGAACTGCACTCCATGCGGACGCCTCAGCGGGCGGGACGGACAGTCGCTTAGTTGCGCCCTGAAGTGACGTGACCAACTCCGCAGCGGTGGCGGCCTGGCACCATGCGGAGATGAGCGGTGCCGGACGCTCCGCGTCGGAATGGCCTGTGGTGGTTGTCATGCAGAAACCGGTTCTCTTGTTCGAATACGATCGTTTTAGGACGACCATGACCACGTTGAATGTTCTGTCTTGTTCATGAGTATCTACTGATTGTTAGATGTGATGCAAGACATGGAACGCGGATTCCCGCATTTCACTTCACGGAGGAAAGGAGGCCCGAGTGGCGCGGAAACCCAAGGCCCTGCTGGTCATGAACCAGAAAACATTTGCTGACCAGTTCGATTCCACACGGCTTGACCGTTTGGCGCGCCTGGTAGATCTAGGCCCGGAACCCTGGACCGCGTCCCTTGACCGGCCTGCGCTTGCCGGGCGCCTGGCCGATGTTGAAATCCTGCTGACGAGCTGGGGCGTGCCGCGGCTCGACGGTGCCGCCCTCGCACGCATGCCAAAGCTTCGTGCAATATTCCATTGCGCAGGCACCGTGCGCAGCTTTGTCACTCCGGAACTGTGGGAGCGGGGCATCCTGGTGACCAACGGGGCAGACGCCAATGCCATCCCGGTAGCGGAGTTCACCTTTGCGTCCATCGTGCTGGCTGGAAAGAAGGCACACGTGCTGGCCAATGATGCCCGGGTCTTCCGGGACGACTGGAACTACACCACGAAACGGGGTGAGCTGGGCAACATTGGACGGGTCATTGGCGTCATCGGGTTCTCCCGCATTGGACGCCGGGTAGTGCACCTGGTCCAGCAACTGCAGGATGTCCGTTGCCTAGTCAGCGATCCCTACGCGGAACCCGCCGCCGTGGCCGCGGAGGGAGGGCAGCTGGTGTCCCTCCCGGAGTTGATGGCCGCATCGGACGTGGTGACGGTGCATGCACCTGCCCTACCCGAGACCAAACACATGATCGGCGCGGCCGAACTACGGGCCATGAAGGACAACGCAACGCTGATCAACACGGCCAGGGGCTCACTCGTGGACACGAAGGCCCTCGAAGCCGAGTGCGCTACCGGGCGCATCCAGGCCCTGCTGGACGTGACTGAGCCCGAACCGCTGCCGGCGGATTCGGTGCTGTACGACCTCCCGAATGTCCAGATCACCCCCCACATTGCAGGGTCGCTGGGCACCGAAACCCGCCGCATGTCCGACGCCGCCCTGAACGACCTCGAACGGTACCTCACCGGACAACAGCTGGCCGCGCAAGTGGTGTCCGCGGACCTTTCACTCAGCGCCTGACAACGTAACCGCCGCAGCCCGCGGCCCATTTGAAAACCTAGTAAGGAGACCGCAATGAAGCGCACAACCCTCGCCGCCATCGCCCTGGCAGTGACTGCCGGCCTTGGACTCACCGGCTGCGCCGGGGCAGCCGGCCCGGCCGAACCCCAAGGCCAGGACGGAAAGACCCGCCTTACCGTGTCCGTGTGGAACTACGAAGGCACCCCCGAATTCAAGGCACTGTTCGACAGCTACGAGGCCGCCAACCCCAAGGTGGACATTGAACCCGTGGACATCCTGGCGGACGACTACCCCCAGAAGGTCACCACCATGCTGGCCGGCGGCGACACCACGGACGTCCTGACCATGAAGAACGTCATTGATTACGCGCGCTACGCCAACAACGGCCAGCTGCAGGAAATAAACACTGTGGTGGACAAGGTGGGCAAGGACAACCTGGCCGGCATTGATGCGTTCGATATCAACGGCAAGTACTTCGCCGCGCCGTACCGGCGGGACTTCTGGCTGCTGTACTACAACAAGGACCTGCTCAAGGCCGCCGGCGTGGAGAACCCGGCGGACCTGACCTGGGACGAGTACACCGCGCTTGCCAAGAAACTCACCACCGAAGCGGGCGGCAAGAAGGTGTACGGCACCTACCACCACATTTGGCGTTCCGTGGTGCAGGCCATCGCCGCCGCACAGAACAACGCCGACCAGAACAGCGGCGACTACAGCTTCTTCAAGGACCAGTACAACACGGCACTGGACCTCCAGAAGAGCGGCGCCACACTGGATTTCGGGACGGCCAAGAGCCAGAAGACCAGCTACCGCACCATGTTTGAAAGTGGGCAGGCTGCCATGATGCCCATGGGCACCTGGTACATCGCAGGAATTTTGCAGGCTAAGAAGGACGGAAAGACGAACGTAAACTGGGGCCTGGCTCCCATGCCCCAGAAGAGCGAGGGCGGGAAGGTTACCACGTTCGGCTCCCCCACGGCTTTCGCCGTAAACAAGAACGCTGCGCACTCGGACGAGGCAAGGAAGTTCATTGAATGGGCAGCCGGTGAGGAGGGCGCCAAGGCGATCTCCAGGATCGGCGTTGTTCCGGCCCTGCAGAACGATGCCGTCAAGGACGCCTACTTCAAGCTCGAGGGGATGCCCACGGACGACCTGTCCAAGAAGGCCTTCACCCCGGACCAGATTGCCCTGGAAATGCCGGTCAGCGACAAGTCCGCTGCGACAGACAAGGTCCTGAACCAGGAGCACGACCTCATCATGGTGGGTGAACGCCCGGTGGACGACGCTATTGCCGAGATGGGCAAGCGCGTCAAGAGCGAAGTCCTCGGTCAGTAACAGCAGCATGACTACTGAAACCATTCCTTCGAAGGTTGCCCCGGCCGCCGGCCGGGGCAACCGGAAGCAGGCCAGGCGCAACACCCTGATCGGCTGGACGTTCATCCTGCCAAACTTCCTGGGGTTCCTGGCCTTCACGCTCATTCCGGTGCTGGCAGCATTCGCCCTCTCCTTCATGGAGTGGACCTCCTTCACCGCCCCCAAATGGGTGGGGTTGGCCAACTTCCAGCGGATGTTCGCCAGCGATTCCTTCTGGGTGGCACTGCGGAACACCGTGGTCTACGCCATCGGGCACGTTCCGCTCACCATGGCCCTGGCCCTTCTGCTGGCCATGCTGCTGAACCGCAAACTCAAGGGCATTGGCTTCTTCCGGGTGGCCATCTTCTTCCCCTACATCACCTCCCTGGTGGCGGTGGCAGTGGTCTGGAACATGCTGTTCAGCCCGGACAACGGCCCCATCAACCAGTTCCTGCACGCCATTGGCATCGCCAATGCGCCGGGCTGGACCTCCAGCTCCGACTGGGCACTGCCCGCAGTCATCATCACCAGCGTCTGGCGGGATATGGGCTATTACATGGTCCTGTACCTGGCCGGGCTGCAGGCCATCCCTACCGAACTGTATGAAGCGGCAGAGGTGGACGGCGCCAGTGCGTGGCAGCGCTTCTGGAACGTCACCATCCCGTCCCTGCGGCCCACCACCTTCTTCGTGGTGGTCATGCTGACAGTCTCCAGCTTCAAGGTCTTCGACCTGATCGTGGTCATGACCAACGGCGGACCGGGACGCTCCACCACCGTGCTGTCCCAGCTCATCTACCAGGAAGGCATCGGTGAAGGAAAGTTCGGCTACTCGTCCGCCATCTCCCTGGTGCTGTTCCTCATCGTCCTGACGGTCACCGTCCTGCAGTTCAAGATCCAACAGCGGAGGGAACGCTGATGACCAACATGGCCGAAGACCTCAAGACCGAAGCTCCCCTCGCCGGCCTGGCACCTGCCACGGAAGACCGCCGTCGGATTGACCGCAGACGCTCGACCCGGGAGCGGGAAAAGCGCACCAGTGACCTGGTCATCTATTCCGTCCTCGCCGTCCTGGTGGTGGCACTCATGGTGCCGTTTATCTGGATGGTCTCCTCGTCGCTGAAGGAGAACAACCAGGTCCTCACGGTTCCCATCCAGTGGATTCCCAGCGAATTCGTGTGGAGCAACTACACGGACATCTGGACCCGCATTCCCATGATGGGCTACTTGCAGAATTCGCTGTACCTGGCCGTGATCATCACGTGCCTGCAGGTGCTGACGGGTTCCCTGGCCGCCTACGGGTTCTCGAAGGTCCGCTTCCCAGGCAGGGATGTCCTGTTCCTGGCCTACATCGGCACCATCGCTGTGCCGTGGCAGGCCTACATGGTGCCGCAGTACATCATGATGCAGAACCTGGGGCTCACCAACAGCTTTAACGCCCTGATCCTGCTGCAGGCGTTCGGCGCGTTCGGCGTGTTCCTGATGCGCCAGTACTACATGACCATCCCGGATGAACTGTGCGAGGCCGCCCGGATTGACGGCCTGAGCGAGTACGGCATCTGGGCGCGGGTGATCCTGCCGCTGTCCAAGCCGGCGCTCGCCAGCCTGGCACTGCTGACGTTCGTGAACACCTGGAATGACTACATGGGGCCGTTCATCTACCTCACGTCCAACCGGCTCTGGACGGTCCAGCTGGGACTGCGTTCATTCGTAGGACAGTTCGACGCGGAGTACGCAATGATCATGACCGGCTCGGTCATCTCGGTGATCCCCATCCTGGCGATCTTCCTGGTTGGCCAGCGGTACTTCATCCAAGGCATCGCAACGAGCGGCATGAAGGGTTGAGTGCATTGCGGGAGCAAGCAGCACCGCGGCGCGGACTGGCCGGGCGGATTCCGAGTCCCGGGTTTGACACCTTTGGGAGCATCTTCGGGTTCGTTTATACGTTCCTGGCCGGGAACGTGCTGATGGCTGCGGCCAACGCCCCGCTGGTGCTGTGCCTGGCCCTGGTAGCGGACCCTGTTGCCGCATGGCCGTTCTTCCTGGCACTTTCGGCCACCGTCCCGCCGTCTCTCTCCGGCCTGTTCGCCGCCTTCAAGGCATTGAACGACGACGGTATTGCGGTCAAGCCGGTCGCCTCCTTCCTGCGGGGCTACCGGCACGGCTTCCGGCGCTCGGCCCTGCTGGGCCTGGCCGCCGTGGCGGCACTGCTGTTCCTTGGCGTGGACCTGGCCATCGTTCAGTCCATGCCGGCCGCGGCGCTGCTGGTGCCGGTGATCGCGGTGGCCGCAGCCCTAACGGTGGCCATTGCCGTGATGGCGGTTGCCGGCGTCGCACTCTTCCCGGCCGCCGGCCTCAAGGGCCTGGTCAAGGCCGCTTTATACGTGTCCGTGCAGCGCTGGTACCTGAGCCTGGCCATGCTGGTGCTTCTGGGAATCATCGCTGCCGCCGCCCTGCTCCAGCCGGTCCTCGGCGTGGCGCTGGCCCCGGCGCCGCTGCTGTTCGTGGTGTGGAGCAACTCCGATTATGCCTTCTCCGCTGCACTCCGCACTCCCCAGGATACCCATTGACCTCTTTTGCCATCGGCGAGCGCGACTTCCTCCTGGACGGCGAGCCGTTTCGAATCCTTTCCGGCGCCATCCACTACTTCCGGGTGCACCCGGATTCATGGGCAGACCGGATCCGCAAGGCACGGCTGATGGGGCTCAACACCATCGAAACGTATGTGGCCTGGAATGAACACGCCCCCAGCCCAGGCGTTTTCCGGACTGACGGCAGCCTGGACCTTGGCCGCTTCCTGGACCTCGTGGCGGCCGAGGGCATGCGTGCCATCGTCCGGCCCGGCCCGTATATCTGTGCAGAATGGGACAACGGCGGGCTGCCGGCGTGGCTGTTCACGGATCCCACCATCGGCGTGCGCAGCAGTGAGCCCGGCTACCTGGCCGCCGTGGATGCCTTCATGGACCAGCTGCTGCCCATCGTGGTGGAACGGCAGGTCACCACCGGCGGTCCCGTCATCCTGCTCCAGATAGAAAACGAGTACGGAGCCTACGGCGCGGACAAGGAATACCTCCAGCACCTCGTGGACGTTGCCAAGCGGGCGGGCGTGGAGGTGCCGTTGTTCACCTGTGACCAGCCTTTCGGCACCATGATCGAGGACGGTTCGCTCCCCGGGCTGCACAAGACCGGCACCTTTGGCTCGAGGGCGGATGAACGGCTGGCCTTCCTGCGGGAGCGGCAGCCCACGGGGCCGTTGATGTGCGCCGAGTTCTGGAACGGCTGGTTCGACAACTGGGGAACCCACCACCACACCACCGATGCTGCCGCCGCTGCAGCGGAACTGGACGCCCTGCTGTCCGCCGGGGCATCGGTAAACATCTACATGTTCCACGGCGGCACCAATTTCGGTTTCACCAACGGCGCCAATGACAAGGGCATCTACGAGCCCACCATTACGTCCTACGACTACGACGCCCCCCTGGCCGAAGACGGCTTCCCTACGGAAAAGTACTTCGCGTTCCGCAGTGTCATCGCCAAGCACTTCCCGGTTCCGGCCGAAGTACCAGGCCGCCGGCCTGTTGCCGCCCAGGCCGGGGTGGAATTGACGGAAAGCGTACCGCTGCTGGATGTCTCATGGCTGGGCAGTCCGGCCCAGGTGGTGGCCGGAGCGGTTCCAGCCGCCGAAGCCACCGGCCAATACCGCGGATTCTTCCTTTACGAAAAGGTCCTTGCCCGCAGCGGTGTACTCTCCTTCACCGACGTACGTGACCGGGCGCAGTTCTTCCTGGACGGCTTTCCGCTGGGAACGCTGAGCCGCGAACTCGGCGAGGGCTCCATCGTCATCCCCCGGGAAGGGCTGTTGCAGGTGCTTGTAGAGGACCAGGGCAGGGTCAACTACGGGCCCAGGCTCGGCGAAGCGAAGGGCCTGATCGCACCGGCGCTACTGGATGGCGCAGAGGTTCTGGACTGGGCCCTCCGGCCGGTGGACCTTGCCCCGCTGGGTGACTTCCGGCAGGAAGCCGGGGAACTCCAAGGTTCCGGCGGCGTTGCGGGCCCATCCGTGTCCTTCGGGTCGTTTGCTGCCGACGGTCCCGGCGACCGATACCTCCGGCTCGACGGCTGGACCAAGGGCAACGCCTTTATCAACGGGGTCAACCTGGGACGCTACTGGAGCCGCGGCCCGCAGCGCACCCTCTACATACCCGGGCCGCTCGTCCGGCAGGGGCTCAATGAGCTGGCCATCCTGGAACTGCACGGCAGCTCCACACGGCTGGTGGGGTTCGCCGGCGGCCCGGACCTGGGCCCTGGCGAAAAGTAGGTTGATCTGCGAGAAGCGTCATTGACATCGGGTCCGTCCGGGAGCACATTGGGAGCGTCGCACACGGGGCCGGCAGGTTCTGGACGGGCACATCCCGCCCTGCCGGTCCCCTTTCCCGGCGCACACAGCCCCGGACGAACTCAATAACCACTCCTTATGAAGGAGCCAGAAATGCCCGCAGTAACGGTCACGGACCTTGCAACCAAATCTTTCGACGAACCCGATGAGAAGCGCCGCCCACCCAAGACCCAGGTGGATGTGGTCAGCATTGGCGGCGCCACCCTTGGCCGGTTCACCTTCGAGCCCGGCTGGCGCTGGTCTGAAACCGTGAAGACGGTGGTCAAGACGGACAGCTGCCAGAACAACCATCTGGGCTTCTGCACCGGCGGCACCTTGACGGTGCAGCTCAACGATGGAACGCAGAAGACCATCCACGCCGGTGACGCCTATTCCATCCCGGCCGGGCACGACGCCTGGGTGGAGGGCGGCGAGACGTTCGTTGGGTATGAAGTCATCAGCGCGGCCGAGTACGCCAAGCCCGCCTGATTCTGCGGAAGCACGGCGAACCGGCAGGAAAGGGAGGTCCCCCAGACCTCCCTTTCCTGCCGCCGGGGCCCTACCGTTGAGGGGAACACGACGATCGGAGAGCAATGAAAGTCACCGTCATCGGCGGCAGCGGCCACATCGGTTCGTTCCTGGTCCCCCGGCTGGTCCGCGCAGGCCACGAAGTCACCAACATCAGCCGCGGCACCAGCGCCCCCTACACGGACACGCCCGAATGGCAACAGGTCCACCAGGTCACCGCGGACCGGCAGGAGGAAGACCGGGACGGAACGTTCGCCGAGCGGGTGTCCGCGCTCAAGCCGGATGCCGTGGTGGACCTGGTCTGCTTCACCCTCGAATCTGCGGCGGCGCTGGTGCACCGGTTGCGCGGCGAGGTGGGGCACCTGCTGCACTGCGGCTCCATCTGGCGCTACGGGCAAAGCCTGAAGCTGCCCATCCGGGAAGGTTCGGATTCCGCCGCAGCACCCTTTGGCGACTACGGCATCCAGAAGAACCGGATCGCGTTGATGCTCAAGGAAGAGACCGCCAGCGGAGGCCTGGCAACCACGTCGCTGCACCCCGGCCACATCGTCGGTCCGGGGTGGCACCCCGTTGGCCCGCTCGGAAACCTGGATCCGTCCGTCTGGCAGACGCTCTCCGCCGGCCAACCCCTCCGGATCCCCGGCAGCGGCGCGGAACTGATGCACCACGTGCATGCCGACGACGTCGCCCAGGCTTTCGAAAAGGCCATCGCGCAGCGGGAGGCGGCCGCCGGCGAGGACTTCAACATCGTGGCCCCGACGGCCCTGACCGTGCGTGGCTACGCGGACATCGCGGCCGCCTGGTTCGGGCACGCCGCCGTGCTGGAGACGGTGACGTGGGACCGCTTCCGCGAAAACACCTCCCGGGACTACGCCGAGTCCAGCTGGGGCCACCTCTACCGCAGCCACTGCTTCAGCATTGAAAAGGCCGCGTCCGTGCTGGGTTATGCGCCCCGGTATGAGCCGGAGCAGGCCGTCTTCGAATCCATCCAATGGCTGGTGGAGCATGAGCGGCTGCACGTCGCCCGGCCCCTGGGCGTCCCCGCGGGCTGACTCCGGCCGGGCGGCACCCGCTAAACGGGCACCCGCCGGAGCCGTGCCACCAGCGCGGCGGCCAGCAAGGCTGTCGCCAATTCCAGTGCGATGACCAGCAGCAGTTCCGCCGCGCCGTCCGCAGGGGCAACGGACGACGGCGGGGCGCCGGCATGGGCGTGCCCCGCACCGCCGGCGGCCAGCAGCAGGACGGCGTGCACGGCGGCCATGGCCACTGCAGCGGCGGTGACCTGGTGCAGGGCGCCCACGCGGTTGTGCCGCCAGATGTGGACCGCGCACGGCATGCAGATGGCGGCGAGTGCCAGCATGAGTACACTCAGCCACACCCCATGACGGCCGGCAGCGGCCAGCCACAGGTGTGCCGCGCAGCAGACGGCGGTGACCACGGCCACCAGCCGCGGATGCAGGACCGGACCCCTGGCACCGGCCCGTCCTGCCGCCGTCGTGCTCCCTGCCGGCGCAAGGAGGTCAGTGGCAGGAGCCACCGCTGCCGCCCTCGGTGTGGCAGGCCGCAGCCTGCATGTTCGGATTGGCCGGGACATCCAGCACCGGGCTGCGGTCGAAGAAGCCCTCGGGACGGAGCTTGAAGCCCACGGTGTCCACGGGCATGATGGGCCAGTCCTCCACGCGGGGGAAGTGGGTGAGGCCAAAGGTGTGCCACACCACGATGTCCTGCCCGTCGATATCGCGGTCCTGCGCCACGTAGGCCGGCAGGCCCGCTCCCCCGGCGTGCTGGTTCACGAAGTCGCCCGTGGGGTAGCGCTCGTCCTCCGCGTAGCGGGTGACCCACAGGTCCTTGGTGGCGAACGCGGCCCGGCGGGCGATGGAGGAACCGGGATCCGCCAGCAGGGTGGGCTGGTTGTGGGAATGCAGCTTGTAGCCCACGGGTTCGCCCAGCCGGTTCCGGGAGTCCGGGTTGGAGATGATCCAGGTCCGGCCGGTGCGCGCGTCGGCCTCCCGGACACCCTGTGATTCACGGGCCAGGACGGTGCGCCTGCGGGAGAAGGCATTGCCCCGCTCATTGCCGGGTCCCATGGCCTGGCGGACCACATCCTCCTCCTCCACGCGGTTGGTGAACCCGTCGATGGCCATGTCCAGCCGGGCACTGAAGAGGTGCTGATGGAAGGGCGCGCCCAGCCCGGGTGCCAGCTGCGAAATGTTATCCGAGCCGCCCTCGGGGAAGGCGGACGTGAAGACAATGCCGGTGGCCTTGGCCTCGAATTCGATGGTGCCGTCCAGGTAGAGGTACCAGTAGAAGCCGTAGTCGTAGTTGCCGATGGTGGTGAAGAAGGAAATGACCAGGCGCCGGTTGCGGCGGGTGTAGGTGACGCCGCTCCAGAGGTCCGAGTGCTTGGAGAGGATGCTCCAGTCCTCCTCGTGCATGCAGATGCCGTTGCGGATTTCCCGGGGGTTGCCAAAGGCATCGGAGATGACGGGGCTCAGGTAGGTGATCTCGCCCAGGCAGTCGCAGCCCAGTTCCAGGGAGTTGGCGTACTGGCCCACCAGGTATTCGCCGGTGTCGAAGTAGTTCTGCCAGGACCGGACCGGTGACGGGTCACCGTACGGGACCACCATCTCGGCGATGGACGCCCGGTTGATGATGGGCCGCTTCCGGCCGCCGTCCTGGAAGGCAAGGTTGTGCAGGACCACGCCTTCGCGGACATCGAACCCCACATCCACGCTCCACTTTTCCCACTCCACGTGGTTGCCGCCCGTCACCGTGAAGCTGGGCCCCTCCGGCTGGGTAATGCTGATGGGTTTCTGGGTGGTCCGCAGCGGCCCGGTCAGTTCCGGGTCCGTGTAGTTGCCGTGCTCGGCCGGGATGGGCATCACGCCGAGGTCGATCACCTGGGTGACCTCCTTGCTGACCACGTCCACATAGGCCACCAGGCCGTCCACGGGGTGCGCCCAGGCGCTGTCCTCCGGGAACTCCTGGACGAATGCCAGCCCGCGCAGGATGCGCCGGCCCTTCTCCCCGGCATATTCGAAGACACCGGCGGACAGCGGAGCCACGCGGACTTTCTCCACGGCGAGACCGCGGTCCGCCAGCGCCTTGAGCCACCGTTCATCGGTGGCCAGCAGGGACTCCACCACTTCGAATTCCTCCTCCAGGACCGGCAGTTCGCCGGTCACCGCGGTGTCGAGTTCGACGGCGGAGGCCACCTTTTGGTGCGTGGCGGAGACAATGACGTCGCGTGGGGCCGCGCCGGAGACGTCGTGGATGAACACACGGAAGCGGCGGTCCGCGGTTTCCGGAGCCGCGCCGCGGGCGGGATCGAGCAGGCCAAGGTAGGCGATCCTGTGCTGCGGGCCCAGGTGGCCTTCCGCCTGCAGGATGGCCCGAACCTGCAGGATTTCGGCGGCGGTTGCCAGGCCAAAGGCGGAGACAGTTTCGGTTGGGGCAAGCGTCATGGGGGTGAACCTTTGTCCGGGCCGTTTCCGGCCACTGGGTTTATTTTCTATAGTTGTAGAGAATAAACGTCCGTAACATGGCTCACAAGAGGCTGGACCAATATTTTTTCGGGGAGTGGCCGCAGTGCCCAAGATTGTTGACCATGACGAGCGGCGCCTGGAACTGGTGGATGCCACCTGGCGGATCATTGCCCGGCAGGGTCTCGAAGGCGCCACCATGCGGGAGATTGCCATGGAGGCAGGATTCGCCAACGGCGCACTGAAACCCTACTTCCCCACCAAGGACACACTGCTGGAGTTCGCATTCAGCCATGTGTTCAACCGCACCAACCAGCGGATTGCAGAGGTCACGCAGGGCAAGTCCGGCCTCGCCGCACTCCGGGCCTTTTGCCTTGAAGTGCTCCCCCTGGATGAGGAGCGCGTCAACGAGGCACGGATTGTTATCCCGTTCTGGCAGAGGGCGGTCAACGATGCCGAAAAAGCCGGGATCCACCAGCGCTCCATGGACGAATGGCTGGCTGCCATCCGGCGCTACCTGGCGGAGGCGAGGGACAGCGGGGACGTGACCGCCGCCGTCGACGACCACGTCCTGGCCGGCCAACTTTTGAACATGCTCCTCGGCGCGCAGATTGAGGCTGCCCTTGCGCCGGAGGGCAGGACGGACTTTGGACACGCCGCCCAGCTTGAGGGCTACCTTGCGCTGCTCGGCAAAAATCCCGCGGGCAAATGAGCGCCATACTCGAAAGTATGCTTACTATTGAGGGGTCAGGTTCTGGTTCACACCGGAGCGAGCACGAACTGTAAGGAGCATCTCCATGGGTTTGGATGACAAGATTGGCAACGCAGCAGAGAAGCTCGGCGGCAAGGGCAAGGAAGCTGCCGGAAACGCCACAGGCGATGAAAGCCTGAAGGCCGAAGGCCAGACAGACCAGGCAAAGTCGGACCTCAAGCAGGCCGGCGAGCACGTCAAGGATGCGTTCAAGAAGGATTAATCGACGCTCGCGTAATGGGTGCAGCTCCAGCAGGAGCTGCACCCATTGTCGTTTTCAGGGGAATTCGGCTCCGGCGCCTTCGGCGGGCGGCCCGTTCCTCATGTCCCGCAGTTCCTGCAGCAGCTTCAACTGTTCGGCATTGATGTTCATGAGCATTTCTATCTGCGCCGCCGCCCTCACGTCCGTCTCATAGTCATGCTGCGCCATCGCCGAGGCAATGGCATCCTGGCGCTTGGCCGCGATCAGCAGGATGGCCCCCTGCAGGCCGGCCAGCATGGACAGGAAAAGGTTCAGGAGGATGTAGGGATAGGGGTCCCACGCACTGGTTGCCAGGACGTAGGAGTTCAGGGCAGCCCACAGCATCATGAAAGCCAAAAAGATGCCCACGAAGGGCCAGCTGCCCATCCCGTTCCGGAGGGTGTCCGCGGCCCTTTCGCCAGGGGTGAGCCCTTCCTTGTGCCGCCGGTGCCAGTTGACTCTGATGTCCGCCATGGACCCAGACTATGTCCCGCCAGCCCGGCGGCGCGGCTAGTGGATAAGACCCGACACGAGGTTGATGGTGGTGGCCAGCACGATCGCACCAAGGAGGTAGGACAGCAGTGCCTGCCGCAGGACGGTGGAACGGATGGCGTTGGTTTTGAGGTCGGTATCGGACACCTGGAACGTCATCCCCACAGTGAAGGCCAGGTAGGCGAAGTCCGCGTACCGGGGAGGGGTCTCCTCGTTGAAATCAACGCCGGTCCCGTCCCGGTAGTAAATGGCCGCATACCTCAGGGTGAACAGGGTGTGGACCAGGAACCAGGACAAGGCAATGCTGCCCAGGGCCATGGCCACGGTTGCGTCCTTGGTGTAGCCCTGGGCATTGGAGGCATCCGCCAGGATCAGCCCCACGCCCGCAAAGCTGGCCACCGTGGCCGTGAGCACCAGCGCATCCGAAAAGACCCGGCCCGGGTCCTCACGCAACGCATGGGCCGCGGTGGCGGCGGGCCCCAGGCGCCCAATGACGATCCACACCCACAGCAGGTACGTCACGGACGCAGCAGCCCAGCCAAGAGCGGGTGCGTATGCCCAATTGCCCCAAAAGCCCACCAGCAGGGCGGCAGCCAGGCCCACGCCCAGCATCACCAGCATCCTGAGCCGCGAGTGGTGCGCAGGGGAATTAAAGTTCCGCTTGATGCCCCCGGGGGCAGCTGCTCCGTCCATGGCTCGATCCTGCCACGGGAGGCTGCAGCCCACCTGTGAAGCGCGCGCCGGATTTACCCAGCGCGGAGCCGCAGTTTTATTTTCGCCAACTGTTGAAAAAAGACGGAGCCGGGGTTAATCTGGACTCACTGTGTCCCACGACACAGCCGGGGGAACGTCACGCTGCATACGTAACGAGGAACACCATGCCAGCAACAGCTCCAACCCGGGCAACGTCCGGATATGCACCGCAGGACCTTGTTTCCAGGGTGGCCGGCTCGTTCGACCACTGGAAGCACCTGGTGGCCGAATCCTTCGTGCCCCTCACAGCGCGGACCGACGACGTGGACGGCTTCCGGGGACAGATGCGTTCGCGGGTGCTGGACCGGATGTCCATCGTTGAAGTCACCGCCAGCTCCCACGAGGTCCACCGCACGCCGGCGTTGATCGCCCAGGCCCACGAGCGCTACTTCAAGCTGAACCTGCAGCTGGAGGGAACGGGCCTGCTGATCCAGGACAACCGGGAAGCGGTGCTTCACCCCGGGGACCTTGCCATCTACGACACCAACCGGCCCTATACCCTCGCCTTCGAGGAAAATACCCTGATCATGGTGCTCATGTTTCCCTGCGACGCGCTGTCCCTGCCCACGGATTACGTCGGCCAGCTTGCGGCGGTACGGATGGGCAGCAGCGGCCTCAGCGGCATTGTGGGCCAGTTCATCCGGCAGCTGTCGTCGAACCTGGATGTCCTGAACGGGCCCAGCGGATCCAGGCTGGCCACGAATGCCCTGGACCTGGTGTCCACCATGCTGCATGCGGAAATGGACATCTCCCCGGACAGGATGAAGCCGCAGGCACTCCTGGCCGTGTCGATCCGGGAGTACATCGAGGCCAACCTCTCCGAGCCGCTGCTGTCACCGGCGGGAATCGCCGCGGCGCACTTCATCTCCACCCGGCACCTGCACAACGTCTTCCACGAGTCCGGCAGCACAGTTGCCGGCTTCATCCGGAGCCAGCGCCTGGACGGTGCCCGGCGGGACCTTCGGGACCCGCTGCACGCCGGAAAGTCCGTGGGCGCCGTGGCCGCCGCCTGGGGATTCCTGGACGCCGCCCACTTCAGCCGCACGTTCCGGGACGCGTTCGGGGTCTCCCCCACCCAGTGGCGCCGCGGCGGCTAAATCAAGCCCTGCTGGAAAAAGCCCTCCCGGATCAAGCCCTGCTAGATCAAGCCCTGCGCCAACATGGCGTCGGCCACCTTGATGAAGCCGCCGATGTTCGCGCCGAGCACGTAGTTGCCCGGTTCGCCGTATTCCTCGGCGGTTGCCGCGCACCGGTCGTGGATGCCCACCATGATGTCCGTCAGCCGCGCCTCGGTATGCTCGAAGGACCACGCGTCCCGGCTGGCGTTCTGCTGCATTTCCAGGGCCGACGTGGCTACCCCTCCCGCATTCGCCGCTTTGCCGGGACCGAAGAGCACCCCGGCGTCCTGGAACACCGCCACGGCGTCGCGCGTGGACGGCATGTTGGCACCTTCCCCGACGGCCATCAGGCCGCCGCGCACCAGCCGGGCGGCAGCACCGCCGTCGAGCTCATTCTGGGTGGCGCACGGCAGCGCCACCGAAGCGTCCACGTCCCAGACCGAGCCGCCGTCCACGTAGGCAACGCCCGCCCGCCGCTCGGCGTAGTCCTTGAGCCGCGCCCGCTGCACTTCCTTCACCTCGCGGAGCAGTCCGACGTCGATGCCCGCCTCATCCACCACATAACCGGAGGAATCGGAGCAGGCCACCACGGTGGCGCCGAGCGACTGCGCCTTGGCGATGGCGTTGATGGCCACGTTGCCGGATCCGGAGACAACCACGCGCTGGCCATCAAAGGACGTCCCGCGGGTCCGGAGCATCTGCTCTGTGAAGATCACAGTGCCAAATCCGGTGGCCTCCGGCCGCACCAGTGATCCGCCCCAGGAGATGCCCTTGCCGGTGAGAACGCCGGACTCATACCGGTTGGTGATCCGCTTGTACTGGCCGAAGAGGTAGCCAATTTCGCGGCCGCCCACACCGATGTCGCCGGCGGGGACGTCGGTGTATTCGCCGATATGGCGGTAGAGCTCGGTCATGAAGGACTGGCAGAACCTCATGACTTCGGCGTCGCTGCGGCCGCGGGGATCGAAGTCGGAACCGCCCTTGCCGCCGCCGATGGGCATTCCCGTCAGGGCGTTCTTGAAAATCTGCTCAAAGCCGAGGAACTTGACGATCCCGAGGTATACGGAAGGGTGGAAGCGCAGGCCTCCCTTGTACGGGCCCAGGGCGGAGTTGAACTCCACCCGGAAGCCGCGGTTGATCCGCACGCGGCCGGAGTCGTCCGTCCAGGGGACCCGGAAGATGATCTGGCGCTCGGGCTCGCAGAGGCGCTCCAGGATCGCGGCTTCCAGGAATTCGGGGTGGCGGTCGTGCACCGGGCCCAGGCTTTCAAAGACCTCCACCACCGCCTGGTGGAATTCTGTTTCCCCCGGGTTCCGTGCCAGGACGGTGTCCCTAATGGCTTCCAGCCGTGCGTCCATGAACTTTTTCCTTACCGTTGCGCCGGGGCAGGAGCGGCCGCCAGGCAGGCAACATCGCCCCGATAGGTTTACGTTTCAACCTATCGGATTGCGACCGGGCGCCGTTAGCCGGGCGCCCCCTCGTGCGCTAATCTCCACATTGTGACAGAAACCTTCCGCTATATGAGATTCAATCAGCCGCGTGGCCGGGACAGGATGCCCTGATGCCGTACGTCTGCCTCCTCCTTTCGGGCGCCGCCCTGCTGGTCAACGGCCTCGCCACCCTTGGGCACCTCCCCCGCCGCGACGCCGCCGTCCTCAGCCTCGTCGTCGGGGGCACCCAACTGGCGCTCGGCGTCGTCCAGCTTTCCTCGTCCGGGGACGCTCCGCCGATGCTCCTGACGGCCGCCGGCATGTTCCTGTTCGCGGTGACCTACCTGTACTCGGGACTGGACCTGCTGCTGGCACTCGGGGGCCGTGGCCTGGGCTGGTTCTGCGGGATGGTGGCATTCTGCGGGCTGGTGCTGGCGGCCGCCTGGCTGACCGTTGACCCGCTGCTCGCGGTTCTTTGGCTGTGCTGGTCCGCGCTCTGGGCACTGCTGTTCGCCGGCATGGCCCTCGACGCAGTGCGGCTCGAACCCTTCACGGGCTGGGCCCTGGTGCTCACCAGCCAGGCGTCGGCCACGGTTCCGGCGCTTCTTGGCCTGGCCGGTCTCTGGCCGCGATCGGCCGCCGTTGCGTGGCTGGCCGCGTTGCTCCTGGCGGGCCTGTTCGTGGCGGCACGCACACTGGCCCGGCGCGGACAGAATGTTCCGCGCCGGGCCGGTGCCGGGAAGTCCCTGCCGGCTAAGTGAGCGCGTGGCCCAGGGTGGCAATGTGGTGGCGGCGCTGGATGGCCGATTCCACCAGGACGCCGGCCAGGAAGACCACCGGGACCGCCACCAGCAGGGCCGTCGCAGTCTCGGCGCTGCCGCCGATGAGGGCGGTGAAGTTGCTGACCACCAGGGACAAAACCCAGGCCAGCAGGACCGCCGCCAGGACGGGAGCGACGCGGGTCTGCCACAGTTGGGCGCCGGCGCTTTCCCGGCGGAAGAACGCGACGACGGCCGCGGAGCACAGCATGTACAGCACCAGCAGTGCCGCCACGGCCAGGCCGCTGAACCAGGAAAACAGCGTCAGGACAGGATCCAGGGCCAGGATGGCGAAGGGCACCACCAGCACGACGGCGGTGGCGGACTGGACCCAGGCTGCCACGGCAGGTGCCCGGTGCCGGTTGGTCCGGGCGAGGACGGCGGGCATGGAACCACGCAGCGCCAGGGAGTGGAGGTAGCGGTTGATGCCGTTATGGAAGGCGATGATGCCGGCGAGCAGCGAGGTGACCAGCAGGATGCCGGCCACGATGCCCGCCCAGGGGCCGAACAGTTCCACGAGCGGGCCCAGGACGAAGGACGTGGCATCCCCTGATTCGAGCGCGGCGCCCGCGGCGTCCATCACCTGCGAGGGGCCGTAATAGCTGACCAGCATCCAGGAAATAAAGGCGAAGAACACCGAGATCACGCCGACGGACAGGTAGGTTGCCCGGGCCACGGTGCGGTGCGGATCCTTGGCCTCGGCGGAGTAGATGGCCGTGGACTCGAAGCCGAACATGGAGGCCACCGCGAACATGATGGCAACACCGGGAGCTCCTGCGCCGATGGCTTCCGGGGAGAAGGACGCGGCCACGCTGATGCCTTCCGGGCCGCCGCCATGGAACAGCACGGTGAAGCCGAACATCAGGAGGATGGCCACCTCCAGCCCCACCAGCACGGCCAGCACGCGGGCGCCGAGTTCGATGTTGAGGGAGCCCAGTACCTGGACGCCGGCCATGGTGGCCAGGGCCAGCAACCACCAGGGAATGTCCAGCCCGGCAGAGGCGAGGAGCCCGGAGAAGGCCGCACCGTAGAGCCCGTACATGGCAGCCTGGACAGTGCTGTAGGCCAGCAGTGCCAGCCAGGCCGCGCCGGCTCCGGTCCGCCTGCCGAATGCCGCCGTCACGTAGGCGTAGAAGGCTCCGTTGGCCTGGATCTTCCGGCTCATCGCCACAAAACCCACGGCGAAGATCACGATGACGATGCCCACGATCAGGTAGGCACCCGGGGCGCCGGCGCCGTTGCCCAGCGCTGCGGCGAGCGGCGCTGCGCCGACGATCCCCGTCAGTGGTGCCTGGGCGGACAGGACGAAGAACAGGATGCCCAGCACGCCGATGCTGCCGGCGCGGAGGGCCGTGGAATGCTCCTTTGCCGGAGCGTCAGTGGTCCGGGCCTCGGAATTCGAAATACTCATTGGATCCTTCTTAACGGTCATGAGTTCGGGAAAATTGCTGTGGGATCCAGCTTGGCAGCGGCGCCCGCTGCTGCTTTGTCCACCAGCGATGAGTTGTTGTCCGTCAGCGCAGTGCCGGCCGTCCGCTGACAATCGATGCTGCTTCAAGCGCGGCCTCCATGCCGCTCTCGATGGCACCATCAATGAAGCCGCCCCAGCCGTTGGCGATGTCAGAGCCGGCAAAGAGGACGTTTCCGTGCCCCGCCTGCAGGGCGGCCAGGTGGTTGGCCAGGAAGCCTGTCCTGTGCATCGGCCATGTCTCCCCTGCCAGCGGATCCGCCACCCAGTCGTGGGTGGCCACCTCCAGCACCTCAACGCCGGGCACCAGCCGGGCCAGCTGAGCCTGCACTGCGGCCCTGTCAGCGGCGTCGATCTTCGACGCGTCCGGGCCGAAGCCGACGACGATCGTGTCGCCGTCGAGCGTGTATTCAGCCTGGAAGAAGTTCAACGGCCAGTCGGCGTTCCCCAGTGCGACAAAGGGTGCACGTTCGCCCCGGAGCCGGATCCATACCTTGACGCCTTTGGAGATCTGCCCGCGCCGGGCGCCGTCTGTTTTGGCCGGTGGCAGCGGCGGCTCGAACACGATTCCCGGGAGGACATGCATAGGCACCGTCACAATGGCCGTCTTTGCGGTCACCGTCCGGCCGCCGGTGCTGCGGACGGTCACGGAATGTCCGTCGTCGACGATCCCCGCTGCCGTGAAGCCGAAGTCCATGCCCGCCTGCGTGTCCTGGAGGATGGCGTTGGCCAGGGCCGCGGTTCCACCCTGGATCTTGTAGGTGGCGCAGGCTTCGAAGTTGACGGCCCAGTCACCGTTGGTCAGGGCCACCCAACGCAGCGCCTGGGTCAGGGCGGCGTCCTCCAGCGGACCATTGAAGTTCAATGCCCAGAACGATTCCAGGATGTCCCGCGCAGTCCCCGCGGGGAACTGCTCCCGGATCCGGTCCTGGACCGCGATGTGGTCGATCTCCTCGAAGTCATCGCTGGCCAACGGACTGAAGGGCTCGGGGAAGTAGCGGCACGAGTCCTGGACGAACTGCGCATTGCAGGTGCCGATCAGTTCCAGAAGGTCGGCGGGGGCACCTGCCCGGCGGGCGCCGTCGGCC
Source organism: Arthrobacter sp. SDR-2R (assembly GCF_057747955.1). Classification (NCBI taxonomy): domain Bacteria; kingdom Bacillati; phylum Actinomycetota; class Actinomycetes; order Micrococcales; family Micrococcaceae; genus Arthrobacter; species Arthrobacter sp. SDR-2R. The sequence continues at coordinate 879,279 of NZ_CM173231.1, read as the reverse complement.
CACCACAAGGCCTGCTGCGGCTCCGGGCTCGGAACCGTGCCGATGCCGTAGCGCTTCAGTTCGGCCCAAACGTAAGGCTGGGTCCAGTGCACCCATGTTCCGCCGATCTCAAGGTCCCGGCCCAGCCGGTGGTCCAGCCAGGTCCTGCCTCCTATGCGGGCCCGGGCTTCCACGATGTGCACGGACAACCCCTGCCGGCTCAGTTCCCGGGCAGCGGTCAGGCCGGCGAACCCGGCCCCCACGATAATGACGTCCAGGCCGTCGTTTTCCACGGCGCTGCGTTCCTGATCCATGGGGCGGCCTAGGAGTAGACGAAGAATTCGACGGTGGGCGCCAGCACGGCCCAGCGTGTGCGTGCCCCTTTGTTGAAGGATGCGGCACCGCCGGCGGTGAGCTCATACACATCCCCGCCCTCCACTTCGATGCGGAGGTGGCCCTCGATGATGTGGATGGTCTCGTCCGCCTCCATAACGAGATCGAAAGGCTCGGGCGCCTCTGTGGGGTCGACGTGCCAGTAGCCGCAGGCGAGGGCAGGCCGGCCGCCCTCGCCAAAGCGGCGGATCCACTGGACGCGGCCAAGTTCAAAGGGCTCATTCCTGGCGGGGTCAAAGGAGGACGAGGTGGTGAATGCAGTCGTTGTGGTCATAAGTGCTCCAAGGGAAGGGCCGGCTTGTTGCCGGGGCGGTCACCGGAAAACGGGACGGAAGAGGTTCGCCTGTGATGGGCATCACCCGATGGAAGCAATCTAAGCAATTGCTTAGTTTTAAGTCAATAGGGGATTTGAACCGGCCTGGTGCTGGCTAGACTCGTCGTCATGACTGCTTCAACTGCCCCCGCGGCGACACCTGGGTACGGCAAAGGGCGTGAAGCCCTGCTGCGGGCCGCGGTGGACGTGGTGGCGCAAAAGGGCCTGCGCGGGCTTACCTACCGGGCAGTGGCGGAGGCCGCGGGCGTGAACAATTCCCTGGTGGCACACCACTTCGGGTCCCGGGATGCGCTGATTGCCGCCGCGCTGCGATGGGCCTCGGAGCAATCCATCGCCGCGTCCAGGTTGCGGGAGGCAGCGGAGCAGGAGGGAAGCTTCACCGAAGCACTGCTGGAGCTGCTGCTGGAGGATCCCGGACTGCAGGTATTCCAGTACGAGATGATCCTGGAAGCACGCAGGCGCCCCGAATTGGCCGGCCCGGTGGCGGAACTGTACGAAAACTACGTCAACGCACTTGCCGAGGGGCTGCAGGCTTTTGGCGTCCAGGGCGACGTCCGCATCGTTGCCCGCACGCTCTTCGCGGCCCTGGACGGACTGGTGCTGCAGTACCTGGCCGGGGTTGGGCGGGACCAGATTGCCGCGGCCCTTGAGGAGGTACACCGGGTTGTGCTTTCGCGGCGGGAGGCGTGAGCGGCCGCCACCGCCCGGGCACGCCAAAGCGCGGCCGGCCGCCCTTGGGGGCAGCCGGCCGCGCCGGTGATGTTTAGTTGTACCGGCCTACCGCAGCACCACGGTCCGGTTGCCCTGCAGCAGGACCCTGCCCTCGCAGTGCCATTTCACCGCGTTGGAGAGGGCCTTGCATTCCGTGTCGCGGCCGGCGGCCACCAGGTCCTCGGGCCCGTAGGTGTGGTCCACCTCCACCACCTGCTGGGCGATGATGGGTCCCTCGTCCAGTTCGGCGTTGACGTAGTGGGCGGTGGCGCCCACGGTCTTGACGCCACGTGCATAGGCCTGGTGGTACGGCTTGGCGCCCTTGAAGCTTGGCAGGAACGAGTGGTGGATGTTGATGGCGCGGCCGTCCAGCTTCCGGGTCAGGTCGTCACTGAGCACCTGCATGTAGCGGGCCAGCACCACCAGTTCCACCTCCAGCCCATCAACCAGTTCCATGAGCCTGGCCTCGGCGTCGGGCTTGGTGTCAGCCGTGACCGGGATGTGGTGGAACGGGATGCCGTGCCACTCCACCAGGGCCTGGTGGTCACGGTGGTTGGACACCACCGCCACCACGTCAACGGGAAGTTCGCCGATGCGGGCCCGGAACAGCAGGTCGTTGAGGCAGTGCCCAAACTTGGACACCATGATCAGCACCCTGCGCTTTGAACCGTGGCGTTCCAGCTGCCACCGCATGCCGAACTTGTCCGCCACGGGAGCAAACGATTTCCGCAGGGTATCCAGCGTGGACTCGTCCCCCTCGGACACGAAGTGGACGCGCATGAAGAAGTGGCCCTCGGAGCGCTCACCGAACTGCTTGTTGTCGATGATGTCGCACCCGTGTTCCAGCAGGAAGCCGGAGACGGCGTGCACAATGCCGGGGCCCTCGGCGCAGTCGAGGGTCAGGACGTGTTCCACGGTGGTGGGCGCCTTCGGGGCGGGCATCTGGGTTTCAGTAACAGTCATGGCTCAGCACTCGATCACATTCACGGCGAGTCCTCCTCTGGAGGTTTCCTTGTACTTGGTTTTCATGTCGGCTCCGGTGTCGCGCATGGTCTTGATGGCCTTGTCCAGCGAGACCTTGTGGCTGCCGTCCCCGTGCAGGGCCAGGCGGGCTGCGTTGATCGCCTTCACGCTGGCGATCGCGTTCCGCTCGATGCAGGGGATCTGCACCAGGCCGCCCACCGGATCGCAGGTGAGGCCCAGGTTGTGCTCGATCCCCACCTCCGCGGCGTTCTCAACCTGGGCGGGCGTTCCGGCGAGCACTTCGCAGAGCCCGGCCGCCGCCATCGAGCAGGCGGAGCCCACCTCCCCCTGGCAGCCCACTTCGGCACCGGAGATGGAAGCGTTCGTCTTGAACAGGATTCCGACGGCGGCAGCCGCCAGCAGGAAGCGGACCACGCCGTCGTCGTCTGCTCCCGGAACAAATTTCACGTAGTAGTGCAGCACGGCAGGCACGATCCCGGCAGCGCCATTGGTTGGCGCGGTGACGATCCGCCCGCCGGCGGCATTCTCCTCATTGACGGCGAGCGCGAACAGGTTGACCCATTCCATCGCCAGCAGCGGGTCCGCCGGCGCCTGGACGGGCGACGGCGTTGCTGCCGCCGCCTTTGCGGACGCCTCCGCCGATGCTGCGGAGGCAGTCAGCGTGCGGAACAGCGCAGGTGCGCGCCGGGGTACCTTGAGGCCGCCCGGCAGGATGCCCTCGGCGTTGCAGCCGTTCTCCACGCATTCGCGCATCACGGCCCACAGGCCCAGCAGCTTCTCCCGCAGTTCGGCTTCGCTGTGCCAGGTGAGCTCGTTGGCCAGCATGACGTCGGAGATGGACATGCCTTCGCGGCTGCAGATCTGCAGGAGCTCGTCCGCCGTGGAGAACGGGTAGGGCAGGACGGTGTCGTCCGCCACCACCTTGTCCGCGCCTTCCGCGTCGCCGTCCACCACGAACCCGCCGCCGATCGAGTAGAAGCTCCGCTCGCTCAGCACGGCTCCGGTGTGGTCGAAAGCCCGGAAGGTCATGCCGTTGGGGTGCGCGGGAAGGGACTTGCGGCGGTGGAGCACCACGTCCTCTTCCCAGTTGAAGTCCACGCGGTGCGAGCCGGCGACGTGCAGTTCAGCGTTGAGGGCCGCGGCCGCCACCTGGTCGTCCGCGGTGAACGTATCCACCGTTTCGGGTTCCAGGCCCTGCAGTCCCAGGACCACCGCCTTGTCGGAGCCGTGGCCGCGCCCCGTGGCGCCCAGGGAACCGAACAGTTCCGACTGGACGCGCACGGTGGATGCCAGCTGGCCGTCGCCCTTCAGGCCATCGGCGAAGAGCTTGGCCGCCCGCATCGGGCCCACCGTGTGTGATGACGAGGGCCCGATGCCAACAGAGAACAGGTCCAGGACGCTGAGCGCCATCAGGGGACCTCTGGCGAGGCGTACTCCCGCATGGCGTCCAGCAGCCACCGGCCCAGGAACTCGGCGAACGATGCCCGCGGGAAGATCCGGAAGGAGTCCTCACCGGTCTTCCACAGGATGGCGGGGATGTTGGCGATCTCCGTGGAGTAGGCGGTGCCGGCCTTGAACACCCGGGGGTGCAGGTCCAGCGAGCAGCCCTTTTCCAGGACCGCCCGGGCACGGGGGCCGGACAGTTCGAACGTGGTCCGGTTGGCGGACAGGTCCACCACCTGGCCCGCGCCGTCGCCCAGCGCGTCCCGGAGGGCGGGGATCAGGCCGCCGCCCAGGGACTCGTGTGCCTCGGTGGGTGCCACCACCAGGAATTCACCGGGTCCCAGCCAGAGGACCGAGGTGTCGCCGGAGCTGTCCACGGCGCCGACGCCGGCCGGCAGTCCGCCGGTGACGGCGGCCAGGCGCTGCGCGGTGTCCGATCCTGCCTGGGCCCGGAGACCCACCATGGTGAGGAAGGGCAGCTCCTTAAGTTCGACGGTGCCGGCCAGGGAGCCTGCCGCGAAGGCCTCCGCGAGCTGCCTGGCGGGGCTGACGCGGGCTGCGAGATTCTTGTCTGCGGCGGTGGGGGATGCTGCTGTTTCAGCCATCTTTACGGGTCCCTTCTGGGTCAAAAAGCACTGTTTCTGCAACAACCACGTCAACCAGCTGGTCGCCGGCGGCGGCCACCAGGGTCTCACCGATGCGGTTGCGGCCGTTCTTGATCAGGGCCAGGCCGAAGGACCTGCCCAGCGCTGCGCTGTGGTAGCTGGAAGTCACGAAGCCTTCCATCGGCACCGGGCCGTAGGCCGGGTTGGTTGAGCGGCCCTTTTCCACCAGCTGGGTGCCTTCGGGCAGCCGGAGCGTTCCGTCGACGGGCAGGACGCTCACCAGGTGCTTGCGGTCCTCGCGCTGGGCATCGGCCCGGGAGTAGGAGCGCTTGCCGATGAAGTCCTTGGCCTTGGAGACAATCCATTCCATCCCGGCATCCTGCGGCGTGACGGTGCCGTCCGTGTCCTGGCCGACGATCGGGTAACCCTTTTCGGCGCGCAGCACGTGCATGGTTTCCGTGCCGTAGGGGGTGATGTTGAATTCAGCACCTGCGGCGGCCACGGCTTCCCAGGTGTTCAGTCCGTACCAGGCCGGCACGTTGATTTCGTAGGCCAGTTCACCGGAGAACGAAATCCGGCAGATCCGGGCCCGCACGCCGGAGGCAAGGATGGTTTCGCGGAAGGTCATGAACGGGAACGCCTCGGCCTCCAGGCCACCGTTGGCAGCCAGTTCCGGAGCCACCTTCGCGATGACTTCGCGGGACTTGGGTCCCACGACGGCGATGGTGCTCCACTGTTCCGTCACCGAGGTGCAGTGCACGTCCAGTTCGGGCCACTCGGTCTGCAGCCACTCCTCCAGCCAGTCCAGGACCTTCGCGGCGCCGCCGGTGGTGGTGGTCATGAAGTAGGTGTCGTCGTCCACGCGGAGGGTCACGCCGTCGTCGAAGATCATCCCGTCCGGCGTGCACATGACGCCGTAACGCGCCGAACCCGGGGCGAGCTTCTTGAACGCGTTGGTGTAAACCCGGTTCAGGAACTCCCCCGCGTCCTTGCCGCGGATCTCGATCTTGCCCAGGGTGGTGGCGTCCATGAAGCCCACGGATTCGCGGACGGCGGCGCACTCGCGGAGCACGGCAGCGTCCATGTCCTCCCCGCCCTGGGGGTAGTACCAGGGCCGCTTCCACTGTCCAACGTCCTCGAACAGTGCGCCCTTGGCGACGTGCCAGGGGTGGATGGAGGTGATGCGGGCGGGGTCGAACAGTTCACCGCGCTGGCGTCCGGCCAGTGCCGCGAAGGCCACCGGGGTGAACGGTGCACGGTAGGTGGTGGTGCCGATGTCGCCGATGCCGCGCGAGGCCTCGCCGGCCGTGCGGAGGGCCGCCGCGATCACGCCGATGGCGTTGACGCCGGAGGTCTTGCCCTGGTCGTTGGCGGTGCTGATGGAGGTGTACCGCTTGATGTGCTCCACGGAACGCATGCCGGCCCCGGTGGAGCGCAGCACATCAGCCACGGACTGGTCGCGCTGGAAGTCCACGAAGTGGTGGTGCCAGTCGTCGGGGGTGCCGTTCTCCCCCGGCACCAGCCAGAGCTGGCGGGTGGGGGCGGCGGCCTTGGGCTCAGCGAAAACGGAAGGCTCGACGGCGGATTCGAAGCCCGCGGCGATGGCGGCCCGCGCGCCGGCGGAGACGCCCTCGGCAAGGCAGTCGGCGGTGGCGAAGGAGCCGCGGCCGGAGCCGATGGTCTGCTGGTTGGGCACTTCGGTGCTGGGCACGAAGGCTGCCAGCTCGTCGTCCCAGCGCAGCTTGCCCTGCCGCTGCGAGTGCAGGTGGACCAGCGGGCTCCAGCCGCCGGACACCGCCAGCAGGTCGCAGGCGATCTGCTCGATGCCGGAGGTGAGCGCGCCGTCGTCGTTGATGCTGCGGACGGTGACGCCGTCCAGCCGGCCGGATGCGTCGGCAGAGGTGTTGGCCACCGCGCTGCCGATCAGCACCCGGATCCCGGATTCGACGGCGGCAGTTGCCACGGCGGTCAGCGCAGGGCGGGCGTCCACCACCGCGGCAACCTTGACGCCGGCGGCGGCGAGATCGGCTGCGGCGGCGTAGGCACTGTCGTTGGTGGTGCTGATGACCACGCGCTTCCCGGCGGCCACGCCGTACCGGTTGAGGTAGGTGCGGACGGCCGATGCCAGCATGATGCCGGGGCGGTCGTTGTTCTCGAACACCAGGGGACGTTCGTGGGCGCCGGGCGCCAGGACCACCTGGTTGGCACGGATGTGCCAAATCCGCTGGCGTGACACACCGGGAGCCGCGGGGCTGCCCAGGTGGTCGGTGCGGTTCTGGACGGCGATGACGTAGTTGGCGTCGTAGGCGCCGAACGCGGTGGTGCGGTTCAGCACGGTGGATTCCGCGCCGGACACCAGCTCGGCTTCGACGTCGGCCACCCATTCCAGGGCGGGCTTGCCCTCGATGGTCTCTGCCACGCCCGGGGCCGTGGAGCCGGAGAGCAGGGAGCCGCCGAGCTCGGGCTGGTCGTCCAGGAGCATCACGCGGGCACCGCTGCGGACTGCCTCGCGGGCCGCGGCCAGGCCGGCAGGGCCGCCGCCGATGACCAGGATGTCGGTGTGGACGTACTTCTTGTCGTACTCGGCGCGGTCATCTTCCGGATCCAGCTTGCCCAGGCCGTTCAGCAGGGTGGCCTGCAGCCCGTCCACCAGCGAGACGGTGGTGGCAGGGAGCATGGACTCGGCGACGTGGCCGGGGAACCGGGCCTCCACGCGGACCAGGGCGTTGGCTTCCTCGACGCCGGCGGACATGATGCCGCGGGGGCGGTCCTCGTAGAGCGAGTTGCCTGCGGCGATGTGGCCGTTGGCCAGCAGTGCCGAGGCCAGGTTGTCGCCGGGGTGCCCGGTGAACTCCTCGCCGTCAACGGTGAAGCGCCAGGAAATGGTGCGGTCGATGCGGCCGCCGGTTGCCAGGCGGGCGTTCTGGGAAGTCACTTGGTCGCTCCTTCCGGGGCGGTGCTGGGGCTGAGGGGGGTGGTGCTCGCCGGGCCGGTGCTTGCGGTGCCGGTATCGGCTGCAGGCGGGACGGGCGCGGCCGGCCGCGGCACGCCCATCGGGTACACGGCCTGGATGTCGTAGCTCACGGTGTCGCGGAGCATGTTGAACCACTGGCGGCAGCCGGTGCTGTGGACCCAGCGTTCGGCGAAGATGCCCTTGGGGTTCTCGCGGTAGAAGAGGTAGCGGGACCATTCGGTGTCGCTCAGCTCGTACGGGTTCTCCGGGTACGGAACGTGGGCCTGGCCACCGTAGTGGAATTCGGTTTCGTCCCGCGGGCCGCAGTTGGGGCATGGGATCAGCAGCATGTGCGTTAGTCCTTTTCTGGTGGCGGCGGCTAGTGGGCCACGGCGGCGGCGCCGTGTTCGTCGATGAGGGCGCCGGTTTCGAAGCGCTCCAGCGAGAACGGCTTGTTCAGTGCGTGCGGGGCGCCGGTGGCGATGGTGTGCGCGAAGGTGAGGCCGGCGGCGGGCGTGCCCTTGAACCCGCCGGTACCCCAGCCGCAGTTCACGAACATGTTCTCCACCGGGGTCAGGCCCACGATCGGGGAAGCGTCCAGGGTGGTGTCCACGATCCCGCCCCAGGTCCGGAGCACGTGGGCCCGGGCGAAGATGGGGAAGAGCTCGACGGCGGCCGCCATCTGCTGCTCGATGACGTGGAAGGAGCCGCGCTGGCCGTAGCCGTTGTAGGAGTCGACGCCGGCGCCCATGACCAGTTCGCCCTTGTGGGCCTGGGAGACGTAGACGTGGACGTGGTTGGACATGACCACCGTGGGGTGGACGGGCTCGTGCAGTTCGGACACCAGCGCCTGCAGCGGGTGGGACTGGATGGGCAGCTGGAAGCCGGCCATTTCGGCCAGGACCGAGCTGTGGCCTGCGGCGCAGAGGCCCACCTTTTCGGTGTTGATGGTGCCGCGGTTGGTCTTGACGCCCACCACGCGGTCCCCCTCCTTCAGGAAGCCGGTCACCTCGCAGTTCTGGATGATGTCAACGCCCATTTCGTCGCATTTGCGGGCGAAGGCCCAGGCCACGTGGTCGTGCTTGGCGATGCCGGCGCGCGGCTGGTAGGTGGCGCCCATGACGGGGTAGCGGATGTTGTCGCGGATGTTCAGGATGGGGCAGAGTTCCTTGACCTGCTGCGGGTCCAGCCATTCGGCGTCCACGCCGTTGAGCTTGTTGGCGCCCACGCGGCGGATGCTTTCGCGGACGTCGCCCAGGGTGTGGGCCAGGTTCATCACGCCGCGCTGGCTGAACAGGAAGTCGTACTCGAGTTCCTCGGGCAGGATCTCCCAGAGCTTGAGGGCGTGCTCGTAGATGGCCGCACTCTCATCCCAGAGGTAGTTGGAGCGGATGATGGTGGTGTTGCGGGCCATGTTGCCGCCGGCCAGCCAGCCTTTTTCCAGGACGGCAATGTTGGTCATCCCGTGGTTCTTGGCCAGGAAGTAGGCGGTGGCCAGGCCGTGCCCGCCGCCGCCCACGATCACGGCGTCATAGGAGGACTTGGGTTCCGGGTTCCGCCAGAGGAAGTCCGGGTGCTCCGGAAGGTGCTGGGTGCTCACTGGGCGGCTCCAATCAGGTCTGCTTCAGCGTCGGCCAGGCCGGCGTCGGCGGTGAGGTGCGGGTAAAGGGGGAACTTTTCGGCCAGGGCCGTCACGCGTTCGCGGAGTTCGACGGCGGTGTCCCCGGGCAGGGTGCCCGTGCCGGCCGATGCAATCAGCGCGGAGGCGATGATGTCGGCCACTTCGGTGAACTCGGCGGCGCCGAATCCGCGGGCGGCCAGGGCGGGGGTGCCGATCCGGAGGCCGGAGGAAACCATCGGCGGGCGGGGATCGAACGGGACGGCGTTGCGGTTGACGGTGATGCCGATCTTGTGGAGGGCGTCTTCACCCTGCTGGCCGTCCAGTTCGGAGTGGCGCAGGTCCACCAGGACCAGGTGGACGTCGGTGCCGCCGTTCACCACGGAGATGCCTGCGGCCTGGACGTCCGGCTGGAGGAGTCGCTCTGCCAGCAGCTTTGCTCCCTGCAGGACGCGCTCCTGGCGTTCCTTGAATTCAGGAGCAGCGGCAAGCTTGAAGGCCACCGCCTTGGCGGCAACCACGTGCTCCAGCGGTCCGCCCTGCTGGCCGGGGAACACGGCGCTGTTGATCTTCTTGGCGTATTCCTCCTTGGCGAGGATGACGCCGCCGCGGGGTCCGCCAAGGGTCTTGTGGGTGGTGGTGGTGACCACGTCGGCGTACGGGACGGGGTTGGGATGCAGGCCTGCAGCCACCAGGCCGGCGAAGTGGGCCATGTCCACCATGAGGTAGGCGCCCACGAGGTCGGCGATACGGCGGAATTCGGCGAAGTCCAGTTGGCGGGAGTAGGCGGACCAGCCGGCCACGATCAGTTTGGGCTTGTGTTCCAGGGCCAGCGCTTCCACCTCGGCCATGTCCACGCGGAGGTCTGATTCGCGGACGTGGTAGGGGACCACGTTGTAGAGCTTGCCGGAGAAGTTAATCTTCATCCCGTGGGTCAGGTGGCCGCCGTGGGCCAGGGAGAGGCCAAGGATGGTGTCACCCGGGTTCAGCAGGGCGAACATTGCGGCGGCGTTGGCCTGCGCGCCGGAGTGCGGCTGGACGTTGGCGAATTCGGCGCCGAAGAGGGCTTTGACGCGGTCGATGGCGAGCTGTTCAATGACGTCCACGTGCTCGCAGCCGCCGTAGTAGCGCTTGCCCGGGTAGCCTTCGGCGTACTTGTTGGTCAGGACCGAGCCCTGGGCTTCCATCACGGCTGACGGAGCGAAGTTCTCCGACGCGATCATTTCAAGGGTGGACTGCTGGCGGTGCAGTTCCCGTGCCACAGCGGCGGCGACGTCGGCGTCAACCGTGGCGAGCGAGGCGTTCAGTACATCCTGCATGGTTCTCCTTCTGGGGCCCTTCGAAGTTACTGATCCATAACTGATCTGTAACTGATATATTAGAACTGACGTAATAGTATGTTGTAGATCACGCGGCAGTCAATAGCTACCTTGGGAGAGCTCGGAATGAGCGTAATGACAGAGAACCAGCTGGCCGGAGAAGGCGACCTCTCGCTCGCCGAGCAGGCCTACCGGCACCTTCGGGACCGGCTCATCATGCTCGACATCCGGCCGGGTGAGGCCATCAACGACGGCAAGCTCGCCGCCGAGCTCGGGATCGGCCGCACGCCGGTCCGGGAAGCGCTCAAGCGCCTGGAAGGTGACCACCTCGTCGTGTCGTACCCCCGCCGTGGAACGTTCGCCACCGTCGTCGACATCACCGAACTCGCGGACGTCTCCGAACTCCGGGAGTCATTGGAACCCCTGGCAGCCCGCCGGGCCGCCAAGCTGGCAACCCCTGCCCTGCGCAAGGAAATACGGGAAACCGCGGCGGCAATTGCCAGGATGGGGGCGGATGACGATCCCTATGACCTCATGCGGTATGACATCAAGGTCCACCGCCTCATCTACCGGGCCGCCGCCAACACCCACCTCGAGGACGTGCTGATCCGTTACGACAACCTGGCCACCCGCATTTGGTGCATGGTGCTGGAAAAGGTGCCGTCAGTGGCGGAGCACATCGCCGAACACGTGGAACTGCTGGAGGCAGTGGCCGACGGCGACTCGGACCGGGCGGGCAAGCTGGCCCTTGAGCACGTGACCAGTTTCGAGCAGGCCATCCGCAGCGTGCTTTAGGCTGTCCGCCCGCCCGCCTTTCAGGAACGGGGCGCCCGCGGAATGAACGCTGAGGGTTCACGCCTGATCCGCATCAGCGCCGACTCAATGGCACCCCGGACTACGGATTCCGCCCCGAGAGTGCTCGCAACCAGATCCGGCAGCGGCAGGCCGGAATCCGTGGGCAGCAGGCTGCGGGCGCGCTCCAGGACCGGTTCGATGGCGCGTGAGATCGCGCCGGCGATGACCACCCGCTCAATGTCAAGAAGGCTGGAGAGCACCACAGCGATTCGCGCCAGCCGCACCCCGAGCCTGGCGATGATGTCCTGTGCCAGCGGGTCTCCCGCGCGGGCCGCCTGGAAGACATCTTCGGCGTTGATGTCCTCCTCGGGTATTTGCCGCAGCACCGTCTCGCCATCGTAGGAATGGATGCGGGCACGCGCCCACTTCCGCGCAAGTGCTCCGAACCCGTCCGAGCTCCCCTCATCCGGCACGAACTTGCTGTCCAGCTCATCCAGGAACCGCATCTCCCCCGCGCCCCCCTGGCGACCCCGCAGCAGGCGCCCATCGACAATCAGGCCGGCACCAAACCGCTCACCCGACAGCAAGGTGGCCACGTTGGCTGACGGCTCCTGTGCCTGCTCCGCGATGGCGGCGAGATTGGCGTCATTTTCGACGATGACAGTGCCCCAAAGGTGCCCTGCGAAGCCGGAATTCATCAACTTCCAGAATTCTCCTCCGGCGGGAGACGCGCCGTTCGCGTCAATGGGCGCCGGGACGCCGACGGCCGTGAGCAGGACATCCTCCGGGGTGCATGAAACATCCTCAAGGGTCAGGCGGATCAGCTCCCGTGCATTCGCCACGCGGCCGGCGCGTCCCAGCGCGTGCGAATCAATGCTTTGGCGGCGCTTGCCCAGCTCGCGGCCGCGCAGGTCGGCAACGATGGTTGTGAAGTAGCCCTCCCCGGCATCCAGGCCCACAACCACACCCGCAGCTTCGCGCAGCTGGTACTGCCGCGCCGGCCTGCCCTTGAGTCTGCCGGCCTCGGTACGGGCGTCAGTCAATTCCTCCAGCCAGCCCGCATCAACCAGGCCGTCACAAACCCCGAGCACCGTGGCGCGGGTAAGCCCGGTGGCAGCCATGGCTTCTCCGGCAGTAAACACCTGTTCCTGGAGGGCAAAGCGCAACAGCGCCTCCGAGTTGATCTGCCGTAACAGTTGTGTCGAGCTCGCCGTATTTCCGTCCACCCCTTGACGATAGCCCCTGCGTCCCCCATCCTCATATAGGTCCTAAATATAAGACCCATATAAATTATCCGAGAGTCCAAGAGGAGCCGATGTTGCCACCTTTGACGTCCGCCGGGAGACACGTTTCCCGGCGCACTTTCCTTGCCGCTGCGGGAGGTGCGCTCACCGCTTTCGGGTTGGCCGGCTGCGCCCCGGCCAGTGCCAGGCCCACCATCACGTTCCACCAGTCAAAGCCGGAGGCAGTTCCATACTTCCGGGACCTGGCTGCGAAGTTCACCGACTCGCAGGACCGGGTGCGCGTCCTGCATGACATGGCCACAAATCTCTCTGCCAGCTTCGTCCGCAGCAGTCCCCCGGACCTCGGATGCCTCAACTACAACCTGGAGATGGCGCGGTTCATGGAGCGCGGGGCGCTCTCGGATCTCTCCGACCTCCCGGCAGCGGCCTCCATCCGGGACGACGTACTGGACCTCACCAACTGGTATCCAACCTATGCCGGCCGCACCAGCGTCATCCCCTACTCGGTCATGGCGGCCTCGGTCATCTACAACCGCCGCATCTTCGAAGAGAACGGGGTGGCCGTCCCAACAACCTGGGATGAACTGATCGAGGTGTGCGAGGTGCTCAAGGCAGCAGGCATCACGCCGATCTACGGCACTTTCCGCGACCCCTGGACCGTGGCACAGGGATTGTTCGACTACACGGTGGGCGGCATGGTCAACGTGCGCGACTTCTATCAGAAAATGCATGGGATTGGCGAAAACGTCGGACCGGATTCGGAAGTTTCGTTCCAGAAAACGATGCTCGAGCCGGTGAAGCGCATGGTCCAACTGACCAAATACGTCAATCCCGATGCGGCAAGCCGCGGCTACGGAGACGGCAACACGGCAATGGCCCAGGGCCAGGCCGCCATGTACTTCCAGGGACCCTGGGCCTTTGGCGAGATCGAAAAGGCCGGCAAAGACCTGGATCTGGGAACTTTCCCGCTGCCCATGACCGGCGATCCTGCAGATCTCAAAGTCCGCGTCAACATCGACCTCTCGCTCTGGGTTCCCGAGGTCGCCAACGGGCAGCAGGGTGCCCGCGATTTCCTGCAGTACCTGATGCGGCCGGAGATCCAGAACCCTTACAACGCCAAATTCCTGGGTTTCGGGACGACCAAGGACGCGCCACCGGTGACCGACCCACGAATCGTCGAGATGCAGAAGTACTACGACGAGGGCCGCTTCTACATGGGCGCCTCACAGTTCATTCCGAACTCGATTCCGGCCGCCAACTACATCCAGTCGATCATCGGCGGCGCCGATGCCGAGAGCACGCTGCGCAGGATGGACGCCGACTGGGCCCGCCTGGCTTTCCGCGCTTAGACCCACACTTTCGATCTCTCAAAGCACGAAACGAGGACCATCCATGTCATCAATGACGAGACCTTCCACCAGGGTGGAGGTGACGGCCCCGGCAGCGACTGGAACCACACGCGTGCGCAAAAGCCGCATTGATCCGCTCTACTATGTTTTCCTCCTGCCCTCGCTGGTGATCTTCACGCTGGCCGTCACGCTGCCCGCCGTTCTCGGGTTCATCTACAGCTTCACGAACTCCGTGGGCTTCGGTGACTTCGATTTCATCGGCATCCGGAACTTCATCGCGGTGTTCCGTGATGAAGGAGTCCTCGGCGCCTACGGCTTCACACTCGTTTTCTCGCTGGTCACCGTCATCGTCGTGAATGCCGTGGCCTTCCTCCTGGCCCTGGGCCTCACGTCCCGCGTCCGTTTCCGTGCCGCGCTTCGCACCGTCTTCGTCATCCCCATGGTGATCTCCGGCATCGTCATCGCGTTCGTGTTCCAGTACCTCTTCTCGAACTCGCTGCCCCTTGCCGGCAAAAGCATGGGAATCGAGCCGCTGGCCACCAGCCTTCTCGCAAACCCCCAGCTCGCGTGGCTTGCGATCGTCTTCGTCACGGCGTGGCAGTCCATCCCGAGTGCCATGCTGATCTACATCGCGGGGCTCCTCACGGTCCCCGCCGAGGTCTACGAGGCGAGTTCCATCGACGGGGCATCGCCCTGGCAGAACCTGCGGCACATCACCCTGCCGCTCATTGCGGGGTACGCCGTGATCAACACGGTCCTCGGCTTCAAGAACTACCTCAACGCCTACGACATCATCATCGGCCTCACCGACGGCGGGCCCGGCGTGGCCACACGAAGCGTCGCGATGTCGATCTTCCGCGGCTTCGAAGGCGGCGACTATGCCTACCAGATGGCCAACGCCGTGATCTTCTTCCTCATCAGCATCGTCATCGCACTCGTCCAACTTCGCTTCACACGTGGCAAGGGAGGGATCGCAGCATGAGCAGCGCACCCAGCATCATCCAGGTAGAACCCACGGCGGCCGCCAAGGGCCGCCGGATACCCGCCGGGCCCGAACGCATCCAGTGGCCCGCCACCATCATCCTCATTGTCTGCACGCTCAGCGTGCTCGTCCCGCTCTACGTCACGGTCAGCATGGCCTTCAAAACCACTGGCCAGGCAGTGGACGGCAACGCCTTCTCCCTGCCAAGCCCCCTGACCTTCGACAGCTTTGCCCAGGCCTGGACGCTCACAAACTTCCCCCGCGGCTTTGGAATTTCCGTGTTCGTGTCGGTGATCGCCGTTGCAGGGGAGATCATCGTTTCGGCCCTGGCCGCCTACGCCATCGTCCGCAACTGGGACCGTCCGCTCTTCCGCTGGTCCTTCTTTTACCTGCTCGCGGCAATGTTCATCCCGTTCCCCGTGGTGGCGCTGCCGCAGATCCAGCTCACGGGACTCGTCGGACTCGACAACCCGCTCGGGGTGGCCATCCTGCACATCGTTTTCGCCCTGGCCTTCAACACCATGCTCTTCACCGCCTTCCTCCGCTCGATCCCCCTGGAGTTGGAGGAAAGTATGCGGATGGACGGCGCGGGAACGTGGCAGGTGTTTTGGAAGCTCATCTTCCCCCTGCTGGGGCCCATGAGCGCAACCGTGGGCATCTTCGCCTTCATCGCGTCATGGAACGACTTCATGATGCCGTCACTCATCATTTCCGATCCTGAACTGCAGACCATCCCCGTGCTGCAAAAGATCTTCCAGACGCAGTTCAGCAACAGCTACAACGTGGCCTTCGCCTCCTACCTGATGGCAATGGCCCCCGCCATCATCGTCTACCTGTTTACCCAGCGCTGGGTCATGTCCGGCCTCACCCAGGGCGCCGTCAAGTAACTCCGGACCCACACACCTGATACAGCTGAAACTGAAGGAAGCAATCTTGCCCACCACCGCCACCCAGGCAACCCAAAGCCATCCCGCCCCCACGGCCGACCCCAACTGGTGGCGCCAGGCCTCCGTGTACCAGATCTACCCCCGCAGCTTTGCGGACTCGAACGGCGACGGCATCGGCGACATCAACGGCATCACCGCCAAGGTACCGTACCTGAAAAACCTGGGCATCGATGCCGTCTGGCTGAGCCCCTTCTACCCCTCCGCACTCGCCGATGGGGGCTACGACGTGGACGACTACCGCAACGTGGACCCGCTGCTGGGCACGCTGGAGGACTTCGACGCGATGGCCAACGCCCTGCACGCCGCCGGCCTCAAGCTGATCGTGGACATCGTGCCCAACCACTCGTCGGACCGGCACCAGTGGTTCCGGGAAGCCCTCGCCTCGCCCAAGGGGTCCGCGGCGCGCAACCGGTACATCTTCCGCGACGGGCTGGGCGAAAAAGGCGAGCTGCCGCCGTCGGACTGGGACTCGGTGTTCGGCGGCCCCGCCTGGGAGCGCATCACCGAACCCGACGGCAGCCCCGGGCAGTGGTACATGCACATCTTTGCCAAGGAACAGCCCGACTTCAACTGGGACAACCCCGAAGTCCGCGAAGACTTCCTGAAAACCCTGCGCTTCTGGTCGGACCGGGGCGTGGACGGCTTCCGCATCGACGTCGCCCACGCCCTGACGAAGAACCTGGAAGAAACCCTGCCCACCAAGGCGGACCTCGAGGCCCAGGGCGAGGCGCTGTACCTCACGGGGCAGCACCCGTACTGGGACCGCGACGAGGTCCACGAAATCTACGCCGAGTGGCGCCGCGTGTTCAATGAATACAACCCGCCGCGCACCGCCGTCGCCGAAGCCTGGGTCCATACCGACCGCCGCGCCCGCTACGCCAGCCCGGAGGGACTGGGCCAGGCCTTCAACTTCGACCTGCTGCAGGCGGACTTCGACGCCGCCCAGTTCCGGAAGACGATCATCAAGAACCTGGCAGAGGCCAAAGCATCCGGCGCGTCGTCCACCTGGGTGTTCTCAAACCACGATGTGGTCCGGCATGCCACGCGCTACGGCCTCCCCGCGTCCGAGCCTTCGGCCGGAGGTGACATCATGGCCGGGCAGGCGGGCAAGCGGTGGCTTCTGGCCGGCGGCAGGCAGGCAGATGTCGACGCCGAACTCGGCCTGCGCCGCGCCCGAGCCGCGTCCCTGCTGATGTTCGCCCTTCCGGGTTCTGCGTACCTGTACCAAGGCGAGGAACTGGGACTGCAGGAAGTCGGCAATGAAATCCCGGACTCCGCCCGGCAGGATCCGGCCTTCTTCCGGAACAAGGGCGTGGAGATCGGCCGCGACGGCTGCCGCGTCCCCTTGCCGTGGACCTCGGCGGGCAGCTCATTCGGTTTCGGCCCCGGCGGCTCCCACCTGCCGCAGCCGGAATGGTTCGCGGGCAGCTCAGTGGAGGCCCAGGAGGGCCAGGGGGATTCAACCCTGTCCCTCTACCGCCGGGCACTCGCCCTGCGGTCGCAGCTGCAAACAACAGAAGCGCTGGAGCTGCTGGAAACCGGCCGGGATGACGTCCTGGCCTTCCGGCGCCCCAACGGCTGGACCTCCATAACGAACTTCGGTACCGAACCCTTCGAGCTGCCCGCGGGCCAGCTGCTGGTCTCCAGCTCGCCACTCGAAGCCGGCCGGCTGCCCGGCGCTGCCACGGCGTGGCTGCGGTGAGCGCCCCTGCCGACGCCGGCTCCGGACCGGATTTCGGAATAGGAATCGATGTTGGCGGGACCTGGATCAAGGGTGCACTCGTCAACCTGGGCAGCGGCATCCCGGCCGGCGGTGTCCGCCGCCTGCGGACCCCGTCCAGCGGCAGGGTGGATGACGTGGCAGACACCCTGGACCAGCTCATCAGTGAGCTCGAATCCGAAAGCCCCGGGCACGGGAACCTGGCTGCCGGCGTCGCCATCCCCTCGATTGTCCAGCGCGGAGTGGCGCTGTCGGCAGCAAACATGGACGGCAGCTGGGTGGGACTTGATGTCCAGTCCTACCTGGAGTCCCGGCTTGGACGATCCGTTTGCGTCGTGAATGACGCAGACGCTGCCGGTACGGCGGAAGCCCTGTACGGCGCCGGGAAAGGCCAGCGCGGCGTTGTCCTGGTCCTGACCCTGGGGACGGGCATCGGATCCGCACTGCTGGTGGACGGCAGGCTCGTTCCCAATTTCGAGCTGGGCCACCTGGAAATCGGCGGCTGCAAAGCAGAGTCCCGGGCATCGGCCGTCGTCAGGGAGAACCAAGGCCTCACCTGGGTGGAGTACGCCGACCGGCTGCAGCAGTACCTGTCGCACGTGGAGTTCCTCTTCTCGCCCGACCTCATCATCATCGGTGGGGGCATTTCAGCGTGCAGTACCGAATACCTCCCTCGCCTCTCACTGCGCACCCCGGTCATTCCGGCCAGCCTCGAGAACGCCGCGGGCGTTGTGGGCGCCGCCCTTGCCGGCAGGCGGCTCAAGGATGGACAGGCTCAGTATGTGTGACATGGAATACTTCAGTACATGTGCGGCCGGACATCTCGGCGGCGGCTGGAAGGGGCAGTGGCATGCAGGAAACCGTTAACGAGGACGAAGAGGCGCGCCAGGCCGTCATCGCTTCACTCGCCCGGCAACGGGACCTCGGCCTCCCTGCGGATCCGGACTTTGACCGGCGGCTGGATGAGCACTTCCCCACCCTCCGCAGCCTGTTCCACTCGCTTTACGGCGCCCGGCAGGACTGGCTGGAGCAGCTGTCCGCCCTGGTGGTGCAGAGCGCGCGGTCGTGGCAGGAGCGCTCCCCGGAGCTGAAGGCGCTGGACGCCGAACGCGAGGAGGCGCCGGACTGGTTCCAGTCCAACGGCATGCTGGGCGGCGTCTGCTATGTGGACCGCTACGCCGAAAGCCTGGAGGGAGTGCGCAGCCGCATTCCCTATTTCAAGGAGCTGGGCCTCACCTACCTGCACCTGATGCCGCTGTTCCTGGCGCCCGAACCGCATTCGGACGGCGGCTACGCCGTGTCGAGCTACCGGGAGGTCAACCCCAAGCTGGGCACCATGGAACAGCTGCGCTCCCTCGCGGCCGAACTGCGCGCCAACGGGATCAGCCTGGTGGTGGACTTCATCTTCAACCACACCTCGGACGAGCACGAATGGGCCCGGAAGGCAGCCGCGGGCGATCCCGAGTACAGCGACTACTACTGGATCTTCCCGGACCGGACCATGCCGGACGCCTTTGAGGCGAATGTCCGCGAGATCTTCCCGGAGAACCATCCGGGGTCCTTCATCCAGATGGCGGACGGCCGGTGGGTGTGGGCCACGTTCCACACCTACCAGTGGGACCTGAACTACTCCAACCCCGGCGTCTTCCGGGCCATGGCCGCCGAGATGCTGTTCCTGGCCAACCAGGGGGTGGATATCCTGCGCATGGACGCTGTCGCCTTCATCTGGAAGCAGCTGGGGACGCCCTGCGAAAACCTCCCCCAGGCGCACACGCTGCTCCGGGCGTTCAACGCGGTCTGCCGCCTGGCGGCACCGTCGCTGCTGTTCAAGTCGGAGGCCATCGTGCACCCCGACGAGGTGGCACTGTACATCGACCCCGCGGAATGCCAGCTTTCCTACAACCCGCTGCAGATGGCCCTGATCTGGGAGTCCCTGGCCACCAGGGACGTGTCCCTGCTGTCACAGGCGCTGGAGCGCAGGCACAACATCCCCGACGGTACGGCATGGGTGAACTACGTCCGCAGCCATGACGACATCGGCTGGACCTTCGCCGATGAGGACGCGGCCGAGCTGGGCATCAACGGCTTTGACCACCGCCGCTTCCTGAACTCCTTCTACGTCAACCGGTTCCCGGGCAGCTTCGCCCGCGGCGTCCCCTTCCAGGACAACCCCAAGACGGGTGACTGCCGGATTTCCGGCACGACGGCGTCCCTGTGCGGGATGGAGGTTGACCCGGCGGAGGCGGTGGAACGGATCCTCCTGGCCCATTCGGTGCCCTTCAGCACCGGCGGCATCCCGCTGCTGTACCTGGGTGACGAAGTGGGGCAGGTCAACGACTACTCCTACGCGTCCGAGCCCGGCCACGAGGAGGACAGCCGCTGGGTGCACCGGCCGCACTTTCCCGCCGAACAATACGCCCGCCGTGCCGATCCCTCCACCCCCGAGGGGGCCGTCTACGCCGGATTGAAGCGCATGATCGAGGTCCGGGCCGGCACTCCTGAATTTGCCGGAACCACGCTGGTGGATTTCAGTACGAACAACCGCTCGGTGCTCGGCTACCAGCGCCCGGGCGGTCCGGACGGTGGCAGCACCGTCCTGGCCCTCGCCAATTTCAGCGACTCCGCCCAGACCCTCCCGGCGGAAACCTTTGGCGGGTACTCCCCTGCCGCCGTCGACCTTCTCTCCGAAGCCACCCTGCAACTGGACGACGGCATCACCCTCCTCCCCCGGCAGTACCTCTGGCTGCGCGTCACCCCCGCGTAGCACTCGCGGGCCCGTTTTCGCAACGGGCCCGCGCGCGTGAAAGCATACGGACCATGGCCTCCAAGATTGCGTACCAGGGTGAGCCCGGCGCCAACTCCAATATCGCGTGTCAGCAGATGTTCCCGGACATGGAAAGCGTCCCGTGCGCCAGCTTCGAGGACGCCTTCGAACTGGTGGCCGGCGGCGAAGCGGACCTGGCCATGATCCCCATCGAGAATTCCATCGCGGGCCGGGTGGCGGACATCCACATCCTGCTGCCGCAGTCCAACCTGCAGATCGTGGGCGAATACTTCCTGCCCATCCATTTCGACCTGCTGGGCATTCCGGGCAGCACCATTGAGGGCGCCACCGAGGTGCACAGCCACATCCACGCCCTGGGCCAGTGCCGGAAGCTGATCCGCGACCACGGCCTCAAGCCGGTCATCGCCGGTGACACCGCCGGGTCCGCCCGGGAGGTGGCCGAGTGGAATGACCCCCGCAAGCTCTCGCTGGCTCCTCCGCTGGCCGCGGAGATCTACGGCCTCCAGGTGCTGGCCTCGCGCGTGGAGGACGACCCCTCCAACACCACCCGCTTCGTGGTCCTTGCCCGGGAAACGGCACTGCCGGCCCGGCAGGATCTTCCCGGACCGGCAGTCACCAGTTTCGTGTTCCGCGTCCGCAACGTCCCCTCCGCCCTGTACAAGGCGCTGGGCGGGTTTGCCACGAACGGCGTGAACATGACGCGGCTGGAGAGTTACATGGTGGGCAACGAGTTTGCCGCCACCATGTTCATGGCCGACGTCGAGGGCCACCCCGAGGACCTGCCGCTGAAGCTGGCCCTCGAGGAACTGGCCTTCTTCACCACCGAGGTGCGGATCCTCGGCGTGTACCCCGCGGCTGACTACCGGGCGGCGGCAGCCACCGCCTGACGTGGCTGTGCGGGCGCGGCCTTGAGCAGCGGCGCGAAGAACGCGCCGAGCTCGGCGGTTGCCGTCAGCGGCAGGACGTTGGCCACGTACTGGTCCGGGCGGACCACCACGACGACGCCGTTGCGGTCCAGTCCGCGCAGGTCGAAGATGTCCGCCGTGGGATCGGTTGCGTACACCTTCTCGTAGTCGGTGAGCTTGAACGGGCCCACCTGCGGCTTGAAGACGGAGGGGACGGCATTGATGTCGACGGCGGTGTGCGGCTGCTGGTAAATGACCTTCAGATCGAACCACGCGTCCGGGTCGGCGTCCGCGGGTGTTACTGCCAGGGGTGATTCCGGCGAGTGCGCGAACCACTCGGCAAGCTTGTCCGTGGTGGAGTCCGTTCCGGGCTGGGCCGCATCCGCGAAGACATAGATCCGCCAGCGGCCGTCAGCCGTGGCGTGGTGGCCCAGGTGGATGGGGTTGGTGTCGCCCACGCGGACTACCGGTGCCGACTTGAAACGCTTGCCCACGGGGAAGCCGGCGGCCAGGTCCTGGTGGTCGGTGCCGCCAACAATCAGGGACGGCGCGTACTGGGTCATGAAACCTGCCGGGAACTCGGCGGTCCGCACGTAGAAGTCCTCAAGGTCCGAGGGGTGCTCGAACTCCTCGGGCTTCTTGGCCATCATGGTGGACCACTCCTTGTCGAAGTCGATCAGGTTCCTGGCCACCACCTGCCGCTCCTCCGAGTAGGTGGTCAGCAGGCTCTCGGGGCTGCGGCCCTCCAGCACATGCCCCAGCTTCCAGGCGATGTTGAACCCGTCCTGCATGGAGACGTTCATGCCCTGGCCGGCCTTGGCACTGTGGGTGTGGCAGGCATCGCCGGTGATGAACACCCGCGGGGTGCGGGTGCCGCGGTCCACGGGCAGGACGTCGTCGAACCTGTCCGTGAGGCGGTGGCCCACCTCGTACACGCTGTGCCATGCCACGTTGCGTACATCCAGGGTGTAGGGGTGCAGGATCTCGTTTGCCTTGTGGATGATCTGCTCGATGCTCGTGTTGCGGACGGCGTGGTGGGTGGCAGGATCCACTTCGCCCAGGTCCACGTACATGCGGAACAGGTAGCCGCCTTCCCGCGGAATCAGCAGGATGCTGCCCTTCTCGGCCTGGATGGCGCACTTGGTGCGGATGTCAGGGAAGTCGGTGACGGCCAGGACGTCCATGACGCCCCAGGCGTGGTTGGCCTGGTCCCCTGCCAGCGTGCAGCCGATCGCCTGGCGAACCTTGCTGCGCGCGCCGTCGGCCCCCACCACGTACTTTGCACGGACAATCCGCTCCTGGCCCTCATTGGGTCCGGCGGTGTGAAGCAGCGTCACAGTGACCGGGTAGTCGCCCTCGGTGGCGGCGGTGAGGCCCTGGAAGTCATAGCCATAGTCGGGCTTGAGGCGGGTGGGTGAGTTCGCCGCAAACTCGGCAAAGTAGTCCAGCACGCGGGCCTGGTTGACGATCAGGTGCGGGAACTCGCTGATCCCTGTTTCGTCGTCGACGGCGCGTGCGGCGCGGATGATGTTGGCGTTGTTGGCAGGGTCCGGCTTCCAGAACGCCATCTCCGTGATCCGGTACGCCTCGGCGATGATCCGCTCTGCGAACCCGAAGGCCTGGAAGGTTTCGACGCTGCGCGCCTGGATCCCGTCAGCCTGCCCAATAGCGAGGCGGCCCGGCCGGCGGTCAATGATCCGCGTGGTGACATTGGGGAACATGGACAACTGCGCGGCGGCGAGCATTCCGGCCGGGCCGGTGCCGACGATGAGCACGTCCACTTCATCCGGGAGCTCCTCGGGGCGGTTCAGTCCGACGCCGGCTGCCGGCTTGATGCGCGGGTCACCGGATACGTATCCGTGGTGGTGGAACTGCACGGGCTTTCCTCACTTCGTTGTGGATGATTCACATCAGTTTGTGTTCTATATCAGAACAGTAGATTCGATAATCGAAAACTCTAAACTTGTTTTCCACTGTACGCCGGTTGTGACGCGGGCGACAAGTGGCTCCGGAAGTGCCGCAGAAACAGCCGAAACAAGGGGGTTGACGGAAGCTGCAAATCTATGGATAGTGATCGTATACGATTTCGTACCTGATGAGGAGACGTTTTGGAGCAGGTCAACGGCGACACCCTGGCAGCAGCACGCAAGGTGGTCGCGGTGCACATCAACTACCCCAGCCGGGCCGCCCAGCGTGGCCGCACCCCGGCCCAACCGTCCTACTTCCTCAAGCCTTCCAGCTCGCTGGCGCTCAGCGGAAGCCCCGTAGAGCGCCCGGCCGGCTGCGAACTGCTCGGCTACGAAGGCGAGATTGCGCTCATCATCGGCAAGGCCGCCCGCCGCGTCACGGTCGAGGAGGCCTGGAGCCACGTTGCCGCCGTCACCGCCAGCAACGACCTCGGAGTGTACGACCTGCGCTACGCGGACAAGGGCTCCAACCTCCGGTCCAAGGGCGGGGACGGGTTCACCCCTGTGGGCCCGGCACTTCTTCCGGCAGACGCCGTCGACCCTTCCAAACTTCGCATCCGCACCTGGCACAACGGTGAACTGGTCCAGGACGACACAACCGCTGACCTGCTCTTCCCCTTCGCCCGGCTGGTGGCGGACCTGTCCCAGCTCCTCACCCTCGAGGAGGGCGACATCATCCTCACCGGCACCCCTGCCGGCGCCTCCGTGGCCGCACCGGGCGACGTCCTGGAGGTTGAGGCGGGCACGATTGATGGCACCCTCACCACCGGACGCCTGGTCACCACCGTTGAGCAAGGCACGACGGCGTTCGCGGACTTTGGTGCCCAGCCCAAGGTTGACGACCTGCAGCGGGAGGAGGCCTACGGATCCCGCGAAGCCGCAGGGCTCCCTGCTCCTGACAGCGCCCTCACCCCGGAACTGAAAGCCAAGCTCGAGTCGGTCGCCACCGCCACCCTGTCATCCCAGATGCGCAAGCGCGGCCTTAACAACGTCAGCATCGACGGCCTCCAGGCCACCCGCCCGGACCGGCGCGTGGTGGGACTGGCCCGGACCCTGCGCTACGTGCCCAACCGGGAAGACCTCTTCAAGACCCATGGCGGCGGCTTCAACGCCCAGAAACGCGCCATCGATTCCGTCAACGAAGGCGAAATCCTGGTCATGGAAGCCCGCGGCGAAAAGGGCACCGGCACCGTGGGCGACATCCTGGCCCTGCGCGCCCAGGTCCGCGGCGCGGCAGCGATCATCACCGACGGCGGCGTCCGCGACTACACCGCAGTGGCCGGCCTGGAAATGCCCACGTACTTCGCCAACCCGCACCCCGCCGTGCTGGGCCGCCGGCACATCCCGTGGGACACGGACATCACCATCGCCTGCGGCGGCGCCACCGTCCAGCCCGGCGACATCATCGTGGCCGACTCCGACGGCATCCTGGTCATCCCGCCCGCCATCGCCGAAGAACTCGTTGAGGACTGCATCCAGCAGGAAAAGGAGGAAACCTTCATCTTCGAGATGGTCAAGCAGGGCAACAGCGTGGACGGCCTCTACCCGATGAACGCCGAATGGCAGGCCCGGTACAAGGAATGGGCAGGCAACCGCCATGACTGAAACCGCCGTGGCCGGCGTGGCAACCACTCCCGGCAGCAAGTCCCAACAGGCCTACCAGGCCGTCAAGGCACGGATCGTGGAAGGCACCTACACTCCCGGCTACCGGCTGGTCCTGGGTGCCATAGCGAAGGACCTGGGCTTCAGCGTGGTTCCGGTCCGGGAAGCGATCCGCAGGCTTGAAGCCGAGGGACTGGTGACGTTTGAACGGAACGTCGGCGCCACGGTGGCAGGCATCGACCCCACCGAATACCTCTACACCATGCAGACCCTCAGCATCGTGGAAGGTGCCGCCACGGCACTCTCCGCACCGCTGATCGACGGCCAGGCCATTGCCCGGGCCCGTGCCGTGAACCAGGAAATGCGCCAGTGCCTGGAGCACTTCGATCCGGTGCGCTTCACCCAGCTCAACCAGGACTTCCACAGCGTCCTGTTCGAACACTGCCCCAACCCGCACATCCTGGACCTGGTACACCGCGGCTGGAACCGGCTGGCCGCACTCAGGTCCTCCACCTTCCGCTTCGTCCCCGGCCGGGCCCGCGACTCGGTGGAGGAACATGAGGAACTCCTGAAGCTGATCGAGTCCGGTGCCGATGCCGACGACATCGAGAAGGCAGCCCGCCGGCACCGCACGGCGACCCTGGACGCTTACCTCGCCCAAACCAATTAGTACGAAAAGACCAGTTGTACGACGCGACCACTTGTACGAAGAGACCACAGTTAGGACTTCAACGATGACGACCTCAGTAGAAACCACCAAGCACTACGTTCCGGATGACCTGCCCAGCCACATCCAGCACTACATCAACGGCAAGTTCGTGGACTCAATCTCCGGCAAGACCTTCGATGTCCTGGACCCGGTGTCCAACCGCAACTACGCCACCGCCGCGGCCGGGCAGAAGGAAGACATCGAGCTCGCCGTCGCGGCC
Source organism: Arthrobacter sp. SDR-2R (assembly GCF_057747955.1). Lineage (NCBI taxonomy): Bacteria > Bacillati > Actinomycetota > Actinomycetes > Micrococcales > Micrococcaceae > Arthrobacter > Arthrobacter sp. SDR-2R. The sequence continues at coordinate 853,715 of NZ_CM173231.1, read as the reverse complement.
GCCCGTGATGCATTCGTGAACGGCCCGTGGCCCCGGATGAAGCCCCGTGAACGCGCCCGTGTCCTGAACCGGATTGCCGACGCCGTCGAGGCCCAGGAAGCCCGGCTCGCCGAACTCGAAACGTTCGACACCGGCCTGCCGATCACCCAGGCCAAGGGCCAGGCCCTCCGCGCTGCGGAGAACTTCCGGTTCTTCGCCGACCTGATCGTGGCCCAGTTCGATGACGCCATGAAGGTCCCCGGCTCCCAGATCAACTACGTCAACCGCAAGCCCATCGGCGTCGCCGGCCTGATTACGCCGTGGAACACCCCGTTCATGCTGGAGTCGTGGAAGCTCGCCCCGGCGCTGGCCACCGGCAACACCGTGGTCCTCAAGCCCGCCGAATTCACCCCGCTGTCCGCCTCCCTGTGGGCCACCATCTTCAAGGATGCAGGGCTGCCGGACGGCGTCTTCAACCTGGTCAACGGCCTGGGCGAGGAGGCCGGCGACGCCCTGGTCAAGCACCCGGACGTCCCGCTGATCTCCTTCACCGGCGAGACCACCACCGGCCAGACGATCTTCCGCAACGCCGCGGCCAACCTCAAGGGCCTGTCCATGGAGCTCGGCGGCAAATCCCCCTGCGTCGTGTTCGCCGACGCCGACGTGGACGCCGCCATCGACTCCGCCCTGTTCGGGGTCTTCTCCCTCAACGGGGAGCGCTGCACCGCCGGCTCACGCATCCTGGTGGAGCGCGCCATCTACGACGAATTCTGCGAAAAGTACGCCGCCCGGGCAAAGAACATCGTGGTGGGTGACCCCCATGACCCCAAGACCGAAGTGGGGGCCCTGGTCCACCCCGAGCACTACGACAAGGTGGCCTCCTACGTGGAGATTGGAAAGTCCGAAGGCCGGCTCCTGGCCGGCGGCGGCCGCCCCGGCCACCTGCCCGAAGGCAACTACATCGCACCCACGGTGTTCGCCGACGTCGCGCCCGATGCCCGGATCTTCCAGGAGGAAATCTTCGGACCCGTCGTGGCCATCACCCCGTTCGAGAACGACGACGAGGCCCTCGCCCTGGCGAACAACACCAAGTACGGCCTGGCCGCCTACATCTGGACCCAGAACCTGACCCGGGCCCACAACTTCTCGCAGAACGTCGAAGCCGGCATGGTGTGGCTGAACAGCCACAACGTCCGCGACCTGCGCACCCCGTTCGGCGGCGTCAAGGCCTCCGGCCTGGGCCACGAGGGCGGCTACCGCTCCATCGACTTCTACACCGACCAGCAGGCCGTGCACATCACGCTCGGCACCGTCCACACCCCCAAATTCGGCGCCTGAACCCAACCAGCTCGCATTTGTTGTCGTTTTGAGGCCTCAAAACGACAACTACTGCCAGTCAGTTGGGGAAGAAGCCCCCTTTCAAAGAAGAGAGACCATCATGACCAACTTCGTTCCCACCCCCACCGTCCCGGCACCGGACATCGTCCGCTGCGCCTACATGGAGATCATCGTCACCGACCTCGCCAGGTCCCGCGAGTTCTACGTCGACGTCCTGGGCCTGCACGTCACCGAGGAGGACGAGAACGCGATCTACCTGCGCTCCCTGGAGGAGTTCATCCACCACAACCTGGTCCTGCGCAAGGGCCCTGTCGCCGCCGTCGCCGCGTTCGCCTACCGGGTGAAGTCCCCCGCCGAGGTGGATGCCGCCGAGGCCTACTACAAGGAGCTCGGCTGCCGGGTGGAGCGCCGCAAGGAAGGCTTCACCAAAGGCATCGGCGACTCCGTCCGCGTGGAGGACCCGCTGGGCTTCCCGTACGAGTTCTTCTACGACGTGGAGCACGTGGAGCGGCTCACCCAGCGCTACGACCTCTACTCCGCCGGTGAACTGGTCCGGCTGGACCACTTCAACCAGGTCACCCCGGATGTCCCCAAGGGCCGCAAGTACCTGGAGGACCTGGGCTTCCGCGTCTCCGAGGACATCAAGGATGCCGACGGCGTCACCTACGCCGCCTGGATGCACCGCAAGCAGACCGTCCATGACACCGCCCTGACCGGCGGCAACGGCCCCCGCATGCACCACGTCGCGTTCGCCACGCACGAGAAGCACAACATCATCCAGATCTGCGACAAGATGGGCGCCCTGCGCATCAGCGACCGGATCGAACGCGGCCCCGGCCGCCACGGCGTGTCCAACGCGTTCTACCTCTACATCCTGGACCCGGACGGCCACCGCATTGAGATCTACACCCAGGACTACTACACCGGCGACCCGGACAACCCCACCATCACCTGGGACGTCCACGACAACCAGCGCCGCGACTGGTGGGGCAACCCCGTGGTCCCCTCCTGGTACACCGAGGCCTCCCTGGTCCTGGACCTGGACGGCAACCCGCAGCCCGTCATCGTCCGCGAGGAAAAGTCCGAGATGGCGGTCACGGTGGGTGCCGACGGCTTCTCCTACACCCGCAAGGACGGCTCGCCCGAAGGCGACCGGACGGGCTTCAAGCTGGGCGTCCAGGTCTAGCCATGCTGGAGCCCAAGACGATCGAGGCCATCGCGGACGAGCTGGTGGAAGCCGGCCGGACCCGCACCCCTGTCCCCCGCCTAACCGCCCGGTACCCGGAGATGACGGTGGAGGATTCCTACGCGGTGCAGCAGCTGTGGCGGCGCCGCAACGAGGACGCCGGCCGGACCCTGGTGGGGCGCAAGATCGGCCTCACGTCCAAGGCGATGCAGGCCGCCACCGGCATCACCGAACCGGACTACGGCGCCATCTTCGATGACATGGTGCTGGAGACCGGCTGCTCCGTTCGGTGGGACCAGTACACCCACCCGCGCGTGGAGGTGGAGCTGGCGTTCGTCCTCAGGGACGGACTCAAGGGCCCGGGCGTGACCATCTTTGATGTCCTGAAGGCCACCGACTACGTGGTTCCGGCCCTCGAAATCCTGGACTCCCGGATCGAGATGGAGGGCCGGACCATCGTGGACACCATCTCGGACAACGCCGCCATGGGCGCCATGGTGATCGGCGGCAACCCGGTCAAGCCGGACGCCGTTGACCTGCGCTGGGTCTCCGCCATCCTCTACAAGAACCAGACCGTGGAGGAAACCGGCGTGGCCGCGGGCGTGCTGGACCATCCCGCCAACGGCGTGCACTGGCTGGCCAACAAGATCGCCGCCCACGGCGACGCGCTCAAGGCAGGCGACATCATCCTGGCCGGCTCGTTCACCCGCCCACTGTGGGTGTACAAGGGCGACACCGTCCACGCCGACTACGGACCCCTGGGAGCTGTGACATGCCGTTTCGAATAGAAGACACCTTCCGCTCCGCCCTGGCTGCGCAAAAACAGAAGGGAAAGGCAGGCCGCCCGCTCGCCGGGATGTGGGTGTGCTCCGGCAGCCCGCTGGTCGCCGAACTCTGCGCGGGGGCAGGGCTGGACTGGCTGCTGGTGGACGCGGAGCACAGCCCCAACGGCCTCGAGTCCATCCTCGCCCAGCTCCAGGCCATCCATGGCTACCCGGTCCACACCGTGGTCCGGCCGCCGGTGAATGACACGGTGGTGATCAAGCAGTACCTGGACCTGGGGGTTCAGAACCTGCTGATCCCCATGGTGAATTCGGTGGCGGAAGCGGAGGCGGCGGTTGCTGCCACCCGCTATCCGCCCCACGGCACCCGCGGCGTGGGCTCGGCCCTGGCCCGCGCCGCACGCTGGAACCGGGTCCCGGACTACCTCGCCCGGGCCAGCGAGACCATCAGCGTCACCGTCCAGATTGAATCGACGGCGGCCGTCGAGGCTGTGGAGGACATCCTCAAAGTGGACGGTGTGGACGCCATCTTCGTGGGCCCCTCCGACCTCGCCGCTTCCATGGGCCTGCTGGGACAGCAGGAACACCCCGAGGTGCGCGCCGCCGTCGAACACTGCCTGTCCGTTGCCAAGGCGGCCGGGAAACCCGGGGGCGTCAACGCCTTCGCTCCCGCCACGGCCGAGCACTACCTCGCCAACGGCGCGGACTTCATCCTGGTGGGCGCCGACGTCGCACTCCTCGCCCGCGGTTCCGAGGCCCTCGCAGCAAAGTACATTCCCCACGCCGACGGCGACACCCCCGCCAGCTACTGACCTTCCCTTCCTAAGGACTTGCCATGACACTTTCTGCGATCTCCCCTGCCTTTTCGCCGGAGCATGAAGCCTCGCTCCTGGCTTCCGTCCCTACCGGCCTGCTCATCAACGGTCAGTGGCGCGAGGCGTCCGACGGCGGCACGTTCGATGTGCACGACCCCGCCACCGGGGAGGTGCTCGCCACCCTCGCCTCCGCCACCAGCGAAGACGCCATTACCGCACTCGATGCAGCCGACGCCGTGCAGGCGTCCTGGGCGCGCACCGCACCTAGGACCCGGGCGGAGATCCTCCGGCGGGCCTTCGACCTGGTGACCGAGCGGGCCGAGGACTTCGCCCTGCTGATGACCCTGGAAATGGGCAAACCGCTGGCCGAAGCCCGCGGTGAGGTCACCTACGGTGCGGAGTTCCTGCGCTGGTTCGCGGAGGAAACCGTCCGCGACTATGGCCGCTACCTCACCACCCCGGAGGGCAGGAACAAGATCCTGGTCCAGCACAAACCCGTTGGCCCCTGCCTGCTCATCACCCCCTGGAACTTCCCGCTCGCCATGGCCACCCGCAAGGTCGCCCCCGCCATCGCCGCCGGCTGCACCATGGTCCTCAAACCCGCCAAGCTCACCCCGCTTACGGCGCAGTACTTCGCCCAGACCATGCTCGACGCCGGCCTTCCCGCCGGGGTCCTCAACGTCGTCGCATCCTCCTCCGCGTCCGGGATCTCCGGCCCGCTCCTGAAGGACTCCAGGCTGCGGAAGGTCTCCTTCACCGGCTCCACCCCCGTCGGCAAGCGCCTCATGGCCGACGCCGCGCAGAACGTGCTAAGGACCTCGATGGAGCTCGGCGGCAACGCTCCGTTCATCGTCTTCGAAGACGCCGACCTGGACAAGGCCGTCGAAGGGGCCATGGCAGCCAAGATGCGGAACATGGGCGAAGCCTGCACCGCCGCCAACCGCTTCCTCGTCCACGAATCCGTGGCGCAGGAGTTCACCCGGAAGTTCGCCGCCGCCATGGGCGCCCTGCACACCGGGCGCGGCACCGAGGCGGCCACCCAGGTGGGACCCCTCATCGACGCAGGCGCCCGTGATGAGGTGCATGCACTGGTGAGCGCCGCCGTCGACGCCGGAGCAGTGGCCGTGACCGGCGGCGCACCGGTGGACGGACCGGGCTACTTCTACCAGCCCACCGTCCTGGCCAACGTGCCCAACCACGCGGCGATCCTTGGCCAGGAAATCTTCGGCCCCGTAGCCCCGGTGACCACCTTCAGCACCGAGGAAGACGCCATCCGGCTCGCCAACAACACCGAATACGGTCTGGCGTCCTACCTCTACAGCCGCGACTTCAACCGCCTCCTGCGCGTCGCGGAACAGATCGAATTCGGCATGGTCGGGTTCAACGCCGGCGTCATCTCCAACGCCGCCGCACCCTTCGGCGGCGTCAAGCAATCCGGCCTGGGCCGCGAAGGCGGCTCCGAAGGCATCGCCGAATACACCACCACCCAATACATCGGCATCGCCGACCCCTACGCCGGGTAACCGCGGGGAAGAAGCACCTGCCGCCCTGGTCGAAAGGGTGGCAGGTGCTTCTTGACGCGGGTCAGCCGACGCGGGTGTAGCTGATCTCGGTCGCCCCCGCCGGCGCCGCGGGAAGTGTCACGTACGTGCCCTGGGCCCTGTTGCCATGTCCGGGAAGGGCTCCGGGCCCCGTGACGTAGCTGCCCTCAAGCTTCGGCGATACCTCCGATCCGGGTGGCAACGTAACGTAGCTGCCCCCTCGGGAGATGTCGGTAGGTGCTGTTGCGGGCGCTTCAGTGAGCTCGGACTCTACGGTCATGGTGTTCTCCTGCTTGTCGGGGGCGTCGACGAGGCAAAACCCAGCACCTGTGCGCCGTGGCGCAATAAGGGCCGCGGTACCGCTGCTGGGCGTTTGACGGGGTCGTTTGCCTGGATCCGGGGAGGAGTTACCCGGCGGTTCTCGAGGGCTTCGCCGGCCTGATCCCCACCCTAAGGCTTAATCTGACAAGTTCACAATAAGGCGGGCTGATTTTTACGCCGTTCCCTCTCCGCCAACAGTCCTGCGCACAAACACAAGAGCGGGGGCGGGCACTCACCCAAACTGGGGAGTAACCCGCTACGCCGACCGGCTGGCGTCCTCGCCTACTCGATGTGGAGTATCCCTTGGAAACGTACGATGCACTTCTTGCCTCCATTGCCCCCGCTGCCGGCACTGGCCGGACCATCCTCAATCCGGCCACGGGCGAACCGGTAGGCGAAGCCCCCGTCCACAGCCTCGATTACCTGGAAAGCGCCGTGGCCGCAGCCGTGGCCGCGCAGCCAGCCTGGGCTGCCCTGGGCCACGACGCAAGGTCCGCCGCGCTGCTCAAGGCAGCCGACGCCGTCGAACGCTCCGCCGAGGAACTCGCCCAGCTGCTCTCCCGCGAGCAGGGCAAACCGCTGAACGGTCCAAACGCCCGCTTCGAAGTGGGCGCCTGCGTCGCCTGGCTCCGCGCCACGGCCGGCCTGCCGCTGGAACCGGAAACCATCGTGGACGACGGTGAGACCCGCGCTGAGCTGCATTACCGGCCCATCGGCGTGGTCGGGGCGATCGGCCCGTGGAACTGGCCCATGATGATCGCCGTCTGGCAGCTGGCGCCGGCCCTGCGCATGGGCAACACCGTCGTCGTCAAGCCCTCCGGCAACACCCCGCTCTCCGTTCTGGCGCTGGTCAAGGTCCTCAACGAAGAACTCCCCGAAGGCATCCTGTCCGTGGTGTCCTGCGGCCGCGAGGTGGGCGCCCGCCTCACCGACCACCCGGCGATCGGCAAGATCATGTTCACCGGCTCCACCGCCGGCGGCCGCGCCATCATCAAGTCCTCCGCCGACACCGTCAAGCGGCTCACCCTGGAACTTGGGGGCAACGACGCCGGTATTGTCCTGCCCGACGCCGACCCCAAGGCCATTGCCACGGACATCTTCTGGGGCGCCTTCCTCAACACCGGCCAGACCTGCGCCGCGCTCAAGCGGCTCTACGTCCACGACGACATCTACGACGACGTTTGTGACGAGCTCGTGGCGGTCGCCAAGCAGATGCCCATGGGCAACGGCCTGGACGAGAACAACGTGCTGGGACCGCTGCAGAACAAGGCGCAGTACGACGTCGTGGCCACCCTCGTGGAGGCGGCCAAGGCTTCCGGGGCACGCGTCCTGCTGGGCGGGAACCCGGATACCAGCCAGCCCGGCTACTTCTACCCCACCACCCTGGTGGCGGACATCGACAACGACAACCCGCTGGTGGCCGAGGAACAGTTCGGCCCCGCCCTGCCGATCATCCGCTACAGCAGCATCGACGAGGCGGTGGAAAAGGCGAACGGGCTCGACGTCGGCCTGGGCGCCTCCGTCTGGTCCCCCAACCTGGAAGCAGCCCGGGAGGTCGCGGCCCGCATCCAGGCCGGAACCGTGTGGATCAACCGGCACGGCGCCGTGGACCCGCGCATCCCGTTCGGCGGCGCCAAGCAGTCCGGCTACGGCGTGGAATTCGGCGTGGAGGGCCTCAAGGCCCTGGGCGTACCGCAGGTGATCAACGGCTGATGTTGACGCGGGAGCCCGGCACGCAAGGTTGCCGGCGCCGGGCTCCCGGGGCTTCGCGGCGCTACCCCATGGCCGGGGCCGTGGACGTCCGGCCGGCGAACTGCCGGCGGGCCCACCGGGCAAGTTTCTTGCCCTTGCCCTTCCACCAGTTGTCCTCGTCCTGGTTGTGGTGGAACCGGAAAACAATGGCCACCAGGACAAACATGCCCATCACCACGTCCACCCAGGAGGACACCACCAGGGCGATGAAGACGGTCATGGCATTGGCCACGATCGACGGGATCGCCAGGGTACGGAAGACGGTGCTGGCCACGTAACGCCGGTGGGACCGCGGGACGGACAATTCACGGACCATGTCAAAGCAGACGCAGACCACAACAATGGTCTGCCCGATGGCCAGCAGGATCTGCCCCGGCAAGGAGCTGCTGAACGCGGCCACGGATTCCATCCCCGGGCTCATGGCCGGACCCGGGTTGAAGCAGCTTCGCTGAGAACCTTAAACACGAAAACCCCCAGAAATTGCGGAACCATCGCCGCTGATCCGGCGATGGTTCCATTCAAATTCCAGAGGGCTTTTCCGTCACGAGTAGCGGGTACTCATATTTGTCCGGGGCACCGGGAAACGCTACCTGCTCTCCGGCATCCCGTTATTGTCCGAGGGCACTTATTGTCCGATCGCCCGGGGCCGCCACAACATGACCGCCTGTGACCGGGGCCGGGGGCGCTGGCCACGGGCCAGGCTCACCACATCGCCCGCGGCGCCGGCGGCGAAGATGCGCGAATCCACGGAACGCGGCCGCCGCCCGAGTTCCTCGGTGAGTTCAGCGATCCGGCTCTGGAGGGCTGCGACCTGGTTTTCGAGTTCCAGGATGCGCTTGATCCCCTCCAGCGACACACCTTCGTGCGACAGCCGCTGCACTTCCCGCAGCATGTTCACGTCACGCTGCGAATAGCGCCGGGACTTTCCGGGGGCACGGCTGGGCTTGACGATGCCAAGCCTGTCGTACTGCCGCAGGGTCTGGGGGTGCATGTCCGCCAGCTCTGCCGCCACCGAAATCACAAAGATCGGCTGGTCAGCATTGATGTCCACGCCTCACCTCCGCGCCTAGAGCCGGGCCTTGGCTGCCAGGCCCTCGCGAACGTCCGCCGACGACGTGGCCTCGGCGAACGCCTTGACCGCAGCTTCGGCGTCCTTGTTGAGATTCTTGGGAACCGCGACGTCGATCGTCACCAGCAGGTCGCCGGTGGCCTTGGGCGTCTTGACGCCTTTGCCCTTGACCCGCAGGGTACGGCCGGACGGCGTGCCTGCCGGGACGCGGACCTTGACCTTGTCGCCGTCGATGGTGGGAACTTCGATGTCCGCGCCCAAAGCAGCCTCCGGGAAGGTGACGGGGACGTGGATCCGGAGGTTGTCGCCGTCGCGCGTGTAAAACGCATGTGGCTGGACCGACACGGAGACCACCAGGTCACCATTGCCGGCAGGACCGGGCTGGCCCTTGCCACGCACGCGGACCTTCTGGCCGTCCTTGATACCCGCGGGAACCCGGACGTCGATGACCTCGCCGCTGGGTTCACGCAGGCCGATGGTGGTGCCGCGGATGGAGCCGGCAAAGGAGATGCTGGTCGACGCGGTCCGGTCGGCGCCCTTCTGCGGGGCGCGCTGGAATCCGGGGGCGCCGCCGAAGCCGCCGAAGAGGTCGGCGAACTCGGGCGGGATGCCGCCGGCGGAGGGATTGAAACCACCGGCGTGCCGTCCGGTATTGCCGGTGAACAGGCCGCCGAACATGTCCTCGAACCCGCCGTTGGGGGCGCCGGCGCCGCCGGGAGCAAAGCGGGCCCCGCTGCCCATGGCCCGGATGGCGTCATACTGCTGGCGCTCATCCGGATCCGAAAGCACCGAATAAGCCTCGGAGATGTCCTTGAACTTCCTCTCGGAAGCGGCGTTCCCCGCATTCGTATCAGGGTGGTGCTGCCGCGCAAGCTTCCGGTAGGCCTTCTTGATGTCGGCGTCGGAAGCGTCCTTGGCAACACCAAGGATCTTGTAAAAGTCCTTGTCCACCCAATCCTGGCTAGCCAATGGCGTTTCCTTTCAAAGTACAAAAGCGTTAGGGCGAGATTACCGCTGAACGCCGGAGCGGATGAGGGGGCCCGGGCGGGACCCCCTCATCCGCGGAGGCGAGGGGCAACTAAGCCGGGACGGCCACGATCACCTGGGCTGCGCGGAGGACACGGTCGCCTGACTTGTAGCCGGAGCGGAGGACCTGGCTGACGGTGTCAACCTCGATGTCCTCGCCGGGCTGCTGGATCAGGGCTTCGTGGATCGTGGGATCGAACTCCACGCCGGTTTCGTCGATGCGGACCAGGCCGTAGGTCTTCAGCGCGTTCTCCAGTTTGGTGGCGATCGCGGCGAAGGGGCCGTCGGTGAGGTCACCGTGCTGCCGTGCGGCGTCGACGTCGTCCAGGACCGGGAGCAGGGAATTCAGGACGCCGATGACGGCCATTTCCCCTGCCACGGCACGGTCGCGTTCAACGCGCTTGCGGTAGTTGACGTACTCAGCCTGAAGGCGGAGCAGGTCGTTGCGCAGTTCGGCTGCCTCGGCGCCGGCGGACCCTGCGGGCGCACCCTGGGCCACGGATTCCTCGGCCGGCACGTCCACGCCGTTGAGAATCTCCTCGGCCTGGGCCAGCGCGTCGCCGTCGGAATCTGCTGCCCCGGCCCGGGAACCGGCCCCCGGAGCGGACTGGCCGCCCTCGGGGTGCCGGGCCTGCCCGGTCACCGGGTCAACCTTGCGGTTGTCCCGGATGACGGGCTCCTGGCCGTTGCCCTGCGTGTTCTGCTGGCTTGCGGATGTGTTGTGCTCTTCCTCGTTACCGTGGTGCGGCATGGGTTACTTCTTCGCTTCGTCTTCGTCGATGATTTCGGCGTCGACGATGTCCTCGTCCTTGGAACCTGCCGAAGCTCCGGCGGCACCTTCAGCACCTGCAGCGCCTGCGCCGTCCGGCGAACCGGCCTGGGCGTAGATGGCCTCGCCCAGCTTGGTCTGGGAAGCCTGCAGCTTCTCGAACGCGGACTTCACAGCGGCGTCGTCGGTGCCCTCAAGGGCCTTCTTGACGCTGTCGACGTCGGCCTGGACCTCGGTCTTGACCTCTTCGGGCAGCTTGTCCGCGTTGTCGGCGATCAGCTTGTCCACGGAGTAGGCAAGCTGCTCGGCCGTGTTGCGGGTGTCGGTGGCCTCGCGGCGCGCCTTGTCCTCGGCTGCGTGCTCCTCGGCGTCGCGGACCATCCGGTCGATGTCTTCCTTGGAGAGGCTGGAGCCACCGGTGATGGTCATGGACTGCTCCTTGCCGGTGCCCTTGTCCTTGGCGGAGACGTGCACGATGCCGTTCGCGTCGATGTCGAAGGTGACCTCGATCTGCGGAATACCGCGCGGTGCCGGGGCGATGCCGGTGAGTTCGAACGTGCCCAGCGGCTTGTTGTCGCGGGTGAACTCGCGCTCGCCCTGGAAGACCTGGATGGCCACGGACGGCTGGTTGTCATCCGCCGTGGTGAAGGTCTCGGACCGCTTGGTGGGGATGGCGGTGTTGCGCTCGATCAGGTGCGTCATCACGCCACCCTTGGTTTCGATGCCGAGGGACAGCGGGGTGACGTCGATCAGGAGGACGTCCTTGCGCTCACCCTTCAGCACGCCGGCCTGCAGGGCTGCGCCGACTGCGACGACCTCGTCCGGGTTCACGCCCTTGTTGGGCTCCTTGCCGCCGGCCAGTTCCTTCACGAGGTCGTAGACGGCGGGCATACGGGTTGAACCGCCCACCAGCACGATGTGGTTGATGTCGGAGAGCTTGATGCCGGCTTCCTTGATGACGTCGTGGAACGGCTTCTTGGTGCGCTCCAGCAGGTCCTTGGTGAGGTCCTGGAACTTGGCGCGGGTCAGCTGCTCGTCCAGGTGGACCGGGCCGTCGGGGGTGACGGAGAGGTACTGGAGCGAGACGTTGGTGCTGGTGGAGGAGGAGAGTTCCTTCTTGGCCTGCTCAGCTGCTTCGCGGAGGCGCTGAAGGGCGATCTTGTCCTTGGAGAGGTCGATGCCCTTCACCTTGAGCTGGTTCAGCAGGTAGTCAACGACGCGCTGGTCCCAGTCGTCGCCGCCCAGGCGGTTGTCACCGGCGGTGGCGCGGACCTGGATGGTGGAGAAGTTGTCTTCGTCCTTGCCGACTTCCAGCAGGGAGACGTCGAAGGTGCCGCCACCGAGGTCGAAGACCAGGATGAGTTCGTCTTCCTTGCCCTTGTCCAGGCCGTAGGCCAGTGCCGCGGCGGTGGGCTCGTTGACGATGCGCAGGACGTTCAGGCCTGCGATTTCGCCGGCTTCCTTGGTGGCCTGGCGCTCGGCGTCGTTGAAGTAGGCCGGGACGGTGATGACGGCGTCGGTGACCTTTTCACCCAGGTAGGACTCGGCGTCGTTCTTCAGCTTCATGAGGATACGCGCGGAAATTTCCTGCGGGGTGTACTTCTTGGCGTCGATGTCCACCTTCCAGTCGGTGCCCATGTGGCGCTTGACTGAAGCGATGGTGCGCTCGATGTTGTTGACGGCCTGGCGCTTGGCGATTTCGCCAACCAGGACCTCGCCGGACTTGGAGAATGCAACGACCGACGGCGTGGTGCGGCCACCCTCGGCGTTGGCAATAACGGTGGGCTCGCCACCTTCGAGAACGGAGACGACGGAGTTGGTGGTTCCGAGGTCGATACCTACTGCACGTGACATGTGTTGCTTCCTTCTTTCCTTGGAAACTGGTTGGCGCCCTAAGCATTGAGCGTTCTGCACTCAACTTTACTCAGGGCGCCACCGATGTCAATCCAAAGTTGAGTGCAGTCCGCTCAACTTTGGATGCCGCGCCGGATGACAGCCGCGGTATTCCTTGGATTTCCGGGCTTTGCGCGCAGAATTACGACGCCGGAAGGCGGGTTCGCTTTAGGAGAACGCGGCGCCGGGCTACTCAGCGCTCCGTGTCCCGGTCGCCGTGCAGCGGGCCGCGCTCTTCCGCCGTCGCCTGGACCTGGCGGTCGGTAAGCCCTTCGCGGACGGCCTCCTCTGTTCGGGCGCCGCCGGCTGTGCCGGCCTCCCCGTAGTCGCCTTCCTCGTATTCGCCGTCGGCAAGGTCCCGCCCGGGCCCGTTGACGGTACCGCCGGCGCCATGGTCCGCGTCCACGTATTGCCCGCCTTCGCCCGCACCTCCGGCAGGGGCCCCAACTGTTCCGGCATCGCCGTAGTTGCCTTCCGGATACTGGTCGTCCCGTTCGCCCGCCGGCCTTTCCACGGCTCCGGCATCGCCATAGTCACCATCCACGTACTGCCCGCCTTCACCCTCCAGTCCGGGTGCGCTGCTTCCCTTGCGGGGCTCCTCGGCTGCAACTTCAGGGTTCTCGGTCATGGTGCATCTCTCCTTCGAGGCTCCGCGTCCATGCGGGCGCACTGGCAGTCTATCGACGGCCCGCGCGCACCAACAGGGCTTCGCCGGCACCTATCGGGAGGCCCCTGCCGGCAGGCCGGCGATGCCTGCCAGGACGGCGAGGTGATGGTCGAAGAGGTCAGCGGGCGCATGGAAGGTATCCGGCCCGTACTGGTTGAACACCTCGAAGCTGACCGCACCAAAGAGGGAGCTCCACACCAGGACACCCCTCGCCACCAGTTCCTCCGGAAGGTCCAGGCCAAACTCGGAACGGATGGCGGCAAGGTCCCTGCCCAGGGTTGGCGGCAGTTGTGGTGCGCCTTCGGCCGGAACTGCCAGCTGCCCTGCCCGGGAAGCTGCATCCAGGATGCCGATGAGGCTGACGATGACCCTGGTGCCCGGGCCCGTCGTGCGCTCCGCCGGGGCGCTGTAGCCGGGCACGGGGCTGCCAAAAAGGAGCGCGTAGCTGGCAGGCTCGCGCAGGGCCCATTCCCGGACCGCGCGGCCCAGCGCCCGGAAGCGGGCAGTGTGGTCATCCTCCGGCGCTTGGGCGACGGCGGCGTCCACCGCGTCCCCAAGCTCGCCGAAGGCGTCTATCAGCAACAAGGTCAGGAGCTCGTCCCGGCTCTCCACATAGCGGTAGACCGCGGAGGACACCACCCCGAGGTCCCTCGCCACCGCCCGCAGGGAGAGAGCGGCCGCACCGTGCGTTGCCAGGTGCTGCCGCCCCAGGCGGACGATATCCGCCACGGTTTGCGCCCTTGCCCGTTGCCGCGGGGTGAGGGGGCGGACAACAGTGCCGGCTGTTTTTTCGACGTCAGTCACGGGTCCAGCATGCCATAAACGAGAGCGCCGGAATCAAAAGAGAGCACCGCTCTTGACTTAGCCGGCGTATGGGGTCATGCTGTTGCCCGAGAGCGGTGCTCTCGGAAAAGGAACAAGGAGGCCACAATGGCAGATGTATACGTAGTAACCGGAGCGGGACCGGTGGGGTGGACGGTGGCCGAACAGTTGGCAGACCTGGGACGGCAGGTGCGCGTCCTCACGCGGTCGGGCAGCGGACCACAGCACCCGCTGATCGAGCTCATCGCCGGCGATGCGAAGGATCCCGAGGTTCTGCGATCAGCCCTGGCCGGCGCCCGGGCAGTCTTCCACTGCATCCACGGCTCGGCGTACACCGCCGCGGCATGGCGGGCGGAGCTTCCCGCCGCCGAGCAGGCGGTCCTCACTGCGGCGCACCAAGCGGGTGCCGTCGTCGTATTCCCGGAAAGCCTCTACTCCTACAGCGAGCCGGACAGCGTGATGACGGAGGGCAGCCCGCGCCACGCTGCGGGCGGCAAACGCGGGGTGCGGACGGAGCTGCTCCGGACCCGCGAGGCCGCCACAACGCCAACGGTGAGCGTGGTGGCAGGCGACTTTTTTGGTCCCCGCGTCCGGATGGCGCACGGCGGGGAGCGCATGGTGGTGCCCATCCTGGCGGGGAAGAACGTCAGCGTGGTGGGCAGCTCACGGCAGCCGCACTCGTTCACGTACGTCCCGGACCTGGCCACGGCGATGATCGCGGCGGCGGACAGGCCCTCCGCCTGGAATGCCATATGGCACGCCCCCACGGGTCCGGCCCTTACCCAGATGGAGCTGGCCCACGCCTTCGCCGCCGCGGCAGGACGGCCGGCGCCCAAGGTGCGCGCCCTGCCCGGCTGGACCCTCCGCACCGCCGGGATGCTCTCAACCGACGCCCGCGAGCTGGCCGAGATGCTGTACCAGTTTGAGCGGCCGTTCATCATGGACTCGGCTGCGTCCCAGGCTGCCCTGGAAGTCGGTCCGACTCCGCTGGAAACGGCTGCTGCCGCCACCGTGGACTGGTGGCGGCAGCAGGGTTGGTGCTCCGAGGTTTAGCGCTTTGGCGCAGGGTCAGCGGCTGGGCACTTCTTCCAGCGGCTCGACGCCGGGCTCCCGCGGCCGGGCTGCATTCCCGCCGTCCGCGCGCCCCAGCTTGCTGGGCCACCAGATCTTCGGTCCGATGTCGTAGGCCAGGGCCGGCACCAGCAGCGAGCGCACCAGGACGGTGTCCAGCAGCACACCGAACGCCACTATGAACGCCAGCTGCACCAGGAACATGATGGGAATGACGCCAAGCGCTGCAAATGTGGCCGCGAGCACCACGCCCGCGGAGGTGATGACCCCTCCGGTCACCACCAGGCCACGGAGGATGCCGGGCCGGGTGCCGTGCTTGAGCGACTCTTCACGGACCCGGCTCATCAGGAAGATGTTGTAGTCCACGCCCAGGGCCACCAGGAACACGAAGCCAAACAGCGGAACCGTCGCATCCGCGCCCGGGAAGCCAAGGATGTTGTTGAAGACAAAGGCAGACACACCGAGCGCCGCCGCGTAGGAAAGCACCACGGAGAGCACCAGCAGGACCGGGGCCACGATCGAGCGCAGCAGCAGCATCAGGATGAAGAGGATCACCACCAGGACCACCGGAATGATGACCACCAGGTCGTGCTGGGCGGTGGTGTTGGTGTCCAGCGCCGTAGCGGTGACGCCGCCCACCAGGGCGCCGGGATCGACGGCCTTCACCCCGGCCCGCAGCGCCTTGACGGTTTCCTCCGCTTCCAGCGAGTCCGCCGCGTCGTTGAGGGTGGCGTTGATGATCACCTTTCCTTCGCGGACGTCCGGGGCGCTGGGAGCCCCGGGGGCTCCGGTGATGGGGACGCTGCCCGGGCCCAGCAGGTAGGCCTCGCCCACGCCGTCGTCCGCTTTCACGCGGTCCAGCACCTCGGCGGCCTTGGCCTGGTCAGCAATCACGACGGCGGGGCTCCCGCTGCCGGCGTCGAAATGGCGGGCCAGTGCGTCCTGGCCGTCGACGGCGTTGGAGGCGGTGAGGATGACGTCGGTCTGCGGTACGCCGTTGGCCTTCAGCTGGAACAGGCCGCCTGCCGCAACCAGCAGCAGGAGGACCGAAGCCACCCAGACGGTCCTGGGCCGCCGCGCTACCAGCGAACCGGTGGCACGCCACAGCCCTTTCTGGCCTTCCAGGCCCGTAACCAGTTCGGGTTCACGCTGGTCTGCAGGGAGGAGCTTGGGACGGAACGGCCAGAAGGCTGCCCGGCCCAGCAGGGCCATCAGCGCGGGCAGCAGGGTCAGCGCTGCGAACAGGGCACACAGGATGCCTGCGGCCGCCACCGGTCCCAGCGCCTTGTTGGAGTTCAGGTCGGAGAAGAGCAGGCACAGCAGCGCGATGATCACGGTGGCGCCGGACGCCAGGATGGGCTCGAAGGACGCCTTCCAGGCGTTCAGGACAGCCGCGGTGCGGTTGGTGGTGTGGGTGAGCGCTTCCCGGAAGCGTGCCACGAACAGCAGGGCGTAGTCCGTGGCCGCACCGATTACCAGGATGGAGAGGATGCCCTGGCTTTGGCCGTTGAGCTGGATCCAGCCGGCTTTGGCCATGCCGAACACCAGCAGGATTGCTGCGCACAGGGCAAACACGGAGGTCAGCAGCACCATGATGGGCAGCAGCAGGGACCGGTAAACGATGAGGAGGATGACGAACACCGCGGACAAGGCCACCAGCAGGAGGATGCCGTCAATGCCGCCGAAGGCTGCGGTGAGGTCGGCGGCAAGGCCGGCGGGGCCGGTCACGAAGGTCTGGGCACCTGCCGGGGCCGCTTCTGTGACAGTCCCGCGGAGTTCCTTGACCGCATCCTTGAGCTCAACCGAGGACCCGACCGGGACCACGAACTGCACCGCCTTGGCGTCCTTGGAGGGAATCGGGCCGATCACCGTGCTGCCCAGCTTGAGGTCTTCAAGGCTGGTCTTGAGCGTGGCCAGCTCCCCCAGCTGGGCGGGAGTGAAAGCCTCGCTTTTCTCGATGACGATGATCCCCGGGACCTCATCCGAGTCCCGGAACTTTGCCTGCCAGTCCTGCGCCTCGGTGGCCTCGGCGCTGGCGGGCAGGAATGACGCCTGGTCGTTGGAGGAGACCTCCTCCAACCGGCCGAAGGTGGGGCCGCCGACCCCGGCGAGACCCAGCCAGATCAGCACCAGGACGACAGGGACCAGCCAGCGCAGCCAGAAAGGGACTCGCTCCTTGGCAACTTTATTGCGGTTCATGGCGCCTTCCATCGATAAGCGGGCGGAGTAGTATTTGTTCCAGCATAGATTATCTCCACCATAGAGATAAGTGGCTGCCAAGCTTTTTTCGGCAGGTAGGGGACGAATGCCGGGCCTGCAGTAATATCCGTCAGTACGGCCGGACGGAAGTGTGGGCGTGGAACCAGGAAGGCAGGGAGGTGGGCATGGCACGCAAGACGTCAGCTGGCGCGGCACCAGGACCATCCGGCGGCCCTCCCGGTGGTCCGCCACACCCGCTGATCCGCCTCCTGCAGGAGTTCACCATGGAGGCCAACCGCTATGTGGATGTCGCCGGCGGCAGGAAGGACATGCACCGCACGGACATGAATGCCCTCGCCGTCATCATGCGGCACACGGCCGCCGGGAGCGTGGTGACGCCCGGGGTCCTGCGCAAAGAGCTGAACCTGAGCTCGCCTGCCACCACCGCCCTCATCGACCGACTGGACCACTCGGGGCATATCGTGCGCGAGCGGAACAGCACGGACCGGCGCCAGGTCCAGTTGAAAATGACCCCCAAGGCCTTCCAGGACGGGGGCGCTGTCTTCGCTCCCCTGGCCCAGCACATGGGCAGCGCCATGGCGGACTTCTCGCAAGACGAGCTGGAAACAGTCACACGCTTCATGACCGCAATGGTGGAGGCCACGGTGGCTGCCCGGAGCGAGTCCGCCGATGGCTAGGTGACATTCCCGGAAAGCGCAGGAAAGGGCCGTTTCGGATGTCCGAAGACGGCCCTTCCTGCTTCCCCCAATCAGGGCGGCGCCCGGGGACTAAGGCGCCTTGGGTCGAAGCGCCACCAGCCACCCGGCCCACTCGCGGGCCGCACTGAAGTTCCACGTCTTCGCCCCGCTTGGCCCCGCTGCCGCCTGGATGCCATCCGCAACTTCGAAGCGGCGCGCACCGGTTTCCACTGCCTGGGACATCCCGGCCGGCGAAGTCAGGGTCACGGAGCTTGAGTTGACGCTCATGCATCCCACCAGCATCGCGTTCGCGGCCGTGGTAGCCACCGCTGGAATGGTTCCCGACGATGCCGCCGCGCCCGAGCCGGACGTGGCAGCGGTGTCGGGCCCTGAGGCGCCGGAATACCTGGCGATGCCTCCCCCGCTCGTCGTCGAAGAGGTGGTCCAGGCATAATCCGCCGGCTCGGTCCCGGTGGCGACTTTGTAGTAGCCGTAGACCTTGGGGTTTGCGATATTGGTCACCGATGCCAGCACTGTCCACCCGGCGGGGACACCTGACGTTGCGATGGTACCGCCCGTGAGGGACACGCAGCTGACCAGCAGGTCGCCCTGCGCGACATTGGCCGGCTTGGGGATCCTGAGGGTGGTGGTTGCCGTGGTGTTCACGGCCTGGCTCACTGACTCGCGGACGATGGTGCCGCCGCCGCCGGTGTTGCCGGAGGTGACGCTCCAGGCCTGCGTGGCCGCCGTGGCGTCCGTATTGCCGGCGGCGTCGGTGGCCCACACGCTGAAGTTATGCGATGCAACCGCCAGTCCTGAGTACGTCTGTGGCGAGGTGCACGCTGTCCGCGCCGCGCCGTCCAGGCTGCACTGGAAGGTTGAATTGGCCTCACTCGAGGTGAATGCGAAGGAGGCACTGGTCGACGTCGTTGTCGCGGGCGGTCCGGAAGTGATGGTTGTCTCGGGCGGCGTGGTGTCCCCCGGCGGAGGCGGTGTGGAGGTGCCGGCCCCGATCTTCCGGGGGTCGTAGGCCGCATCGACGAGCAGGGCAGGTACGTAGGCGGCTGCGATGGACTGCCATGGTACGAGCTTGAAGTTCTGCTTGCCGGTGTCGTTGCTGGTGTCCTGGGTGACAAAGAAACCCTGGGGGAACGGGCCCCCAACCCCGAAGTTGGTGACGTCTATGCCGTCCATGCCCGTGACAGCATCGATTCCGTTACCGGCCGGGATGGCGAAGGCCCCCAATGGCCGGTTGTCGTCGCGGGAGTAGACGTGGAACCGGTTGGAGCCCTGGCTTGCTGCCAGCAGGTAGCCGGCGCCCCCGCTGCCGTAGTAGATGCTGATGCCCTTGATGTCCTGGACGATGTCCCCGCCGTTCTCGGTGGTGCTGACAACCTTCGTCCCCGCGGTTGAATCCCCGGGTTCAGCCCCGTACCGCCAGATTCCGCCGATATCCTCCTGCGCAATGTAGAGCCGTTTCATCTCGTCATCGGCCACCAGGCCCTCGGTGTGGGCGGGGCCGCTTACGGTCCAGCTGCGCACGAGCTTGCCGGTGACCGATCCGGTGGAGCCGTCAAGCTCCCACTGCTCGACCTTGCCAACGTCAGTGACGTAGGCAAAGTACTTGCCGGTGTCCGGCGAGTGATAGAAGGAGAACCCGCGGGGTGTGGCGATGTTGGAGGTCGGCGCAAAGCTGCCCACTTTGGTGAGCGAACGGTCGGCCTCGTTGACCTTGTAGAAGTCAAGGCTCCGGACCCGGTTGCTGACACCCACCAGGCCCACTCGGCTGCTGCCGAGGGGGAAGTTGTAGCGGACGTCCACATTGTTCATCCGCCCGTCGGGGTAATAGAACAGTTCCCGGCCCGACAGGTCATAGACCACCAGACCGTGGCCATCCGTGCTCTTGTCCGTGCCGATGATGGTGCTCTTCGACGGGTCGGTGGGATGGATCCAGATCGCTGCGTCGTCCGCAGCGTCCCCCGTTCCGTGCATTGGGGCAGTTTCCACCGTCGCATTCACCTGTGCCACGGCCGCGTTTGCCGCCGGGGCACCCAGTCCCGCGAGCAGTCCGGACAGCAGTCCGCCTACCGTCAATGCGGCAGCCAACCTCGATTTGAGCGTCACTCTTGCCTCCCCAATACTGGTTGCCGCACCTGTTCGGCGGCAACGGCGGTGTCATGGAACGTCCAGCGAGGTCAGGAGCCCGGCGCCGGCTGGAGGGCCATCGTATTCCCGGCCGCAGGCAGGGGGGTACGGGGATAGCACCCATACCTTCGGGCCCGCCTTCCGGGGGCTGCATGACGCGGACCGGGCGTCCGCTCGTGCAATGCAGGTTGGGGGTAGCGTTTGGTTATGAGTGCGCAGCAGCCTGAAGACGACGTTTACACGCACGGCCACCACGAATCGGTGGTCCGCGCCCATGCCGCCCGTACCGCCGAAAACTCCGCGGCGTTTGTCCTCCCGCACCTCACGCCTGGTAAGTCGCTGCTCGATGTGGGCTGCGGCCCCGGCACCATCACCTGCGACTTCGCCGCCCTGGTCAGCCCCGGCAAGGTCACGGGCCTGGACCGCTCACCTGACATCATCGCCCAGGCGCAGGCCCTCGCCACCGAGCGGGAAGTACCCAACGTTGAATTCGTTGCCGGCAACATCTACGACCTCGACTTCGCCGACGAAACGTTCGACGTCGTCCATGCCCACCAGGTGCTCCAGCACCTGACCGATCCCGTTGAGGCCCTCAGGGAGATGCGGAGGGTGGCCAAGCCCGGCGGCATCGTGGCAGTGCGCGACGCCGACTTCCACGGCATGAGCTGGTACCCCGCCATTCCGGAACTGGACGAGTGGATGGACCTGTACCAGCGGATTGCCCGCCGGAACGGTGCAGAACCCGACGCCGGGCGGCGGCTGGTCAGCTGGGCACAGGCTGCGGGATTCACCGACGTCGCCCCCACCAGCAGCAACTGGCTTTACGCCACCGCGCAGCAGCGGCGCTGGCAGGCGCGCGTCTGGGGTGAGCGGGTGCTCCACTCAGCCTTCGCCGAGCAGGCGCTGGAGTACGGGTTCGCCAACCCGGCCGACCTTGCCCGTATCTCTGCGGGCTGGCACCGCTGGGGCTCCACGGACGACGGATGGTTCCTGATCCCGAACGGTGAGGTCATCGCCCGGGCCTGATCCCTGGTTGCCCAGACAGCAGCACAGGGACTGAAAAAGGGGCAGCCAATTGCCACCGTAGGATTGTTCAGTGCAATTTTCCCTCTGGCTGGCCCTGGCAGGTGCCGGCGCCCTGATCAGCTTCACCCCGGGCGCCGGGGCCATCAACACCATGAGCAACTCGCTGAACGCGGGGTTCCGCCGGTCCATCTGGGGAATCCTGGGCCAGCAGGCTGCGCTGATGGTGCACGTCCTGATCGTGGCCCTGGGCGTCGGGGTGCTGGTGGCCAGTTCCCCCCTTGCCTTCAACGTGGTCCGTTACGCGGGCGCGGCCTATCTGGTGTACCTGGGCATCCGCCAGTTCCTGAGCAAGCCCACGGTGGCCCAGGAGCAGGCAGCTGCCCTTCGCAACGAACCCGCGTGGTCCATTTTCCGGCGCGGCTTCTGGGTCAACCTGTTGAACCCGAAGGCGATCGTGTTCTTCCTCGCCTTCACTCCCCAGTTCATCCGGCCCGACCTGCCCCTGTTCACCCAGTACGCCGTGTTGACGGCGACAATCGTTGTCATCGACATCCTGGTGATGTGGTTCTTCTTTGCGGCGGCTGCCAGGTCATTCCAGCGCTTCACCAACACGGAACAGGGCCAAATGGTCCTCAGCAGGGTGTTCGGTGTCCTGTTCGTGGGTGTGGGTATCCTGCTGGCCCTGATCCACTGAACCAGGTACCCACCAAACTCGGCACCAGCGTGTGACGTACCCATTCGGGCGTTAGTCATGCATCTTTACAAACCCGTAAAACTTTGTGAACAGGCGCCTAGCCAAGAGCGTTCGGAAGCGCGCATGCTTAGGGCATGAACTCAGCGTCGAGCGCATATCGCGTCATCACCGTCTGCACGGGCAATATCTGCCGGTCCCCCATGGCCGAGCTCATGCTCAAGGCAGCGCTTGAACGCGAGGGCCTTGACGGCCTGGTGGAGGTGGACTCCGCCGGCACCACCGGTTACGAAGCGGGCCGGCCCATTGATCCCCGCGCCGCCCGCCGGCTCGCCGCAACCCAGCTGGCCTCGGACCACCACGTGGCCCGCGAGTGGGAACCCGGGTGGTTCCGCGAGCGCGACCTGATCCTGGCCCTGGACATCGACCACTACGCGTGGCTCACCGAGGCGGCGCCGGACCAGGAATCCCTGGACAAGATCCGGATGCTCCGCAGCTTCGATCCCACCATGGCGGAGCGGGACCGCCTGGATCAGGGCATCGAGGACCCCTGGTACGGCGGCCACGCGGATTTCGACGCCGTCTGGCACCAGATCCATGCAGCCCTGCCCGGCCTGGTCCAGCACATCAGGTCCGCGGTCCTTCGGAACACCCAGCTGCAGCCGCACTAGGCACCAAAAACTCTTCAAAAGACGGTGCAATCCAGCGGCACCAGGAGTATTTTCTTGCTGCATGGACGGCCTTCCCAGCACATCCGGCAAGTACGCACGGCTCCTCGCCACACTGGAAGAGGCAGAGTCTCCGGCTGGGCGACATGGTCCGGCAAGGACCGCGCCCTGAAGCGTGCAGGCATCATGCATGCCGGCGCCAACGCCGCCTGGCGAGGGCAGGGGCTGTCCTGCTGCTGGTGAGCGGGTTCCTGGGCGGCCACCTGAGCAGCGGCCGTCACGCATCGGCGCAGCAACTGCCCCACGGGTGAAAGGGTGCAACGGAAAACGGTACGCTCTAGTCCATGAGCCCAGCCCCCGTCATCATCGCCATCGACGGGCGCTCCGGCGCAGGCAAGACCACCCTCGCCGTCGAGCTCGCGGCCCGGCTCCGGGCGCACCACAAGGTCTCGCTGTTCCACCTTGAGGACATCTACCCGGGCTGGGACGGACTGGCGGCGGGCATTGAACGCTACGTCTCCACGGTCCTCACCCCGCTGAGCCGGGGGCAGGCGGCCTCCTGGACCAGCTGGGACTGGGCTAACCACTACGACGGCGACGCCCGGGTGACGCTGCCTGCGGAGATCGTCATCGTTGAGGGAGTGGGCGCCGCCGCCGAGGCCGCCCGCCCCATGCTGGGCGCGGTGATCTGGGCGGAATCCCCGGACGACGTCCGGCGGACCCGGGCACTGGAGCGCGACGGCGCAACATATGAACCGTACTGGGACCTGTGGGCAGCCCAGGAGCAAGAGTGGCTGGGCCGCGACGACGTCCCCGGCCACGCGGACCTCCGCGTCCGGAACCTCGCCGACGGCTCAGCCCCCGCGGACCTCCTCCAACTCCTCCCCTACCTGCCCGCCCTGGCTCCGGTCCTCGCCCCCGAGTTGTCAGCCCGCCGCGGCCTTCGCCTTCATGCCGAGCGCATTGAAGCCGCCCCGGACGCACCCACCCTGTTCCACTCACTGTATGGCGGCTCTGGCAACGCCGTCTGGCTGGACTCCTCCAACACAGGCAGCGGACCGGACAGCACGGGTCCTGTACAGCGGACTGCCGCAGAGCGCAGCCGGTTCAGCATCATGGCGGACGACGGCGGCACATTCGGCCAGTGCGTCACGCACCGTGGCGGTGTGAGCCGGATCAGCGCCGGCTCGTCCACTGCCAACGTTCCCGGCCCCTTCTTCCGCTGGCTCGACACCGTCTGGGGCCGCCGGGCGGTGCGGGCCCCCGAGGGCTACCCCGGCGAATTCACCCTGGGCTGGCTGGGCTGCCTGGGGTATGAGCTGAAACGCGAAACCGGCGGCAGCGATCTTTCCGCGCCCACGCCGGACGCAGCCCTGATCTTCGCGGGCCGAGCGGTGGTCCTGGACCACGCCGAAGGCACGGCCTGGCTCCTGGCCCTGGAGGCACCGGACGCCGGCGGGTGGCTGGTGGAGGCGCGGGCAGCCGTGGAAGCCGCCGCGGACCCAACGCAGGAAGCCGGCGGCAGCACCGGCGTCGTGCGTCCCACCACACCACCCACTTTCCGCAGCCGGGACACCGGGGAACGGTACCGGGAGAAGATTGCCGCCGCACAGCATCAGATCGCCCAGGGAAACACCTACGAAGTGTGCCTGACCACCACCCTCGAAGCCACTGTCCCGGCCGGCTCGCTGGATCCATGGGCCACCTACCTGTCGCTCCGCAGCAGGAACCCGGCCCCGTTCGCCAGTTACCTCCGGCTGGGAAACGTTGCCGTGGCCAGCACCTCGCCCGAGCGGTTCCTGAAGATAGGGTCCGACGGCGGAATGCGCGCCGAACCGATCAAGGGCACCCGGCGCCGGGCTGCCGACCCGCAGGAGGACAGCCGCCTGCGGACGGACCTGGCCACCTCCGTCAAGGACAGGGCCGAGAACATCATGATCGTGGACCTGCTGCGCAACGACCTCAGCCACTTTGCCATGCCTGGCTCCGTTACGGTCAGCAGGCTTTGCGCCATCGAGAGCTACGCCACCGTCCACCAGATGGTCAGCACCATCGACGCCCACCTCCTGCCCGGAGCACCACGGGCAGAGGCGGTGGCGGCCTGCTTCCCGGCCGGCTCCATGACCGGGGCTCCGAAGATCAGCACCATGGCCATCCTTGACAACCTGGAGGCAGGGCCGCGGGGGATCTATTCAGGCGCCATCGGCTACTTCTCGCTCAGCGCGGCGGCGGATCTCGCCGTCGCCATCCGCACCCTGGTGGTCAGCACGGCTGGCGACGGAACCGCGGAACTGTCGCTCGGCGTCGGCGGTGCCATCACCTCGGACTCCGACCCGGACGACGAATATGAGGAGATCCGCACCAAGGCCTACGGGGTGCTCTCCACCCTGGGGGCGGAGTTTCCCGAAGACTGACCCGGGTTTAGGGAGGTACGGCCGTCCTACTGCACCGTGGCCGTCAGCCGGGCCACGTTGTCCACATAGCGGGCGGCGAGCGGCCGGTTCAGCCAGTCTGCCAGCTTCAGCTCATGGGAGATGTCCCGGTAGGTGTCCTCCACCGCCCGCATCTTGTTCACGATGTCCTCGCCCAGGAGCATCACGGAGACCTCGAGGTTCAGCGAGAAGGACCTCATGTCCATGTTGCTGGAGCCCAGGACGGCCACCTCGTCGTCGATGGTGAAGTGCTTGGCGTGCAGCACGAACGGCGCCTTGTAGAGGTAGATCCGCACGCCGGCCTCAAGGAGCGCCTCATAGTAGGAGCGCTGGGCGTGGTGGACCAGGAACTGGTCGCCCTTCTCGGACACGAACAGCTCCACGTCGACGCCGCGCTGCGCTGCCGTGGTGATGGCGTACAGCAGTGAATCGTCCGGAACGAAATAGGGGCTGCAAATGGAGATCCGGTGCTGCGCGGAGTAGATGAGCGTGTTAAAGAGCCGGAGGTTGTTTTCCGTGATGAACCCGGGACCGCTGGGCACCACCTGGGCCGTGACGTGGCCGGGCTCCGGATTCGCGGGGAGCTGCAACTGGTGTTCCAGGGATTCGTCGGTCTCGCTCAGCCAGTCGGTGGCGAAGACGACGTTCAGGGTGGTCACGATGGGCCCGCGCAGGCACGCCATCAGCTCCACCCACTCGCGGCCGGCCTTGCGGTGGCGCGGGTTGTTGTAGGACGGCTCGATCAGGTTCTGCGACCCCGTGAAGGCGATTTCGCCGTCGATCACCATGATCTTGCGGTGGTTGCGCAGGTCCGGCCGGCGCCACTGGCCATGGATGGGCAGGAGGGGAAGCATCCGCTTCCACTGGATCTTGCCGGCCCTCAGGCGCTTCAGCAGCTTCCGGTAGCCCTTGATGCGCAGCGTGCCGATGTGGTCGAACAGGAGCCGCACTTCCACGCCCCGCTCGGCGGCCTCTTCCATGGCCGTGAGCAGGTCGTTGGTGACGTGGTCGGAGCTCATGATGTAGAACTCGGCGTTGACGAACTTCTTCGCCTTCCGCACCGCGTGGGTCATGGCCAGGATGGAATCCGGGTAGCCGGGGATGAGGTCAACGGAGTTGTTGTCCACCATGGGCAGCGAACCCAGGGTGCGGTTGAGCTCGGCGGCGGACTTGACCCACTCGGGGCCGGGGTAGTCGCTGTCCACGTCCGAGAGGGCGGTGATGCCGGCCCGCACCCGGTCGTTGACCTGCTCCTGCTGGGCGCGGCGGCGGCTGGACAGCTGGAAGTTTCCAAACAGCAGGAACAGCGCGATGCCCACGAATGGGATAAAGAAGATGCCCAGGAGCCAGGCCATCGCCGTGGTGGGCCGCCTGTTGCCGGGGATGATGCCCAGTGCCAGGACCCTGATGACAAGGTCGGCGAAGCCCAGGAGCACCACAACCCACGTCGGCGCGGTGCCGGCAAGCGAAAAAGGCCACAACACGTCAATAACTCCCGGGGAGGTTGGGCCCCGGGGAACGGTTTCCGGCCGGGGCGCTCTGCCCAGCTTATCCGCGGTGCCGCACTAAGCTGGTGCCATGAGCTCTCCAGCCCCCGTGGTTCTCGTTTTCCTTGACCCCGCCTTCCCCGACGGCAGGGTGGCGGATGCCTCCCAGCCCCAGCTGCTGGTCACGGACCTTGGCGTCACGCGCGGTGACGGCGTGTTCGAAACCATGCTGGCCGTTGGGGGAACGGTGCGGAAGATGCAGGCCCACCTGGACCGGCTTGCCGGATCCGCCGCGGCGCTGGACCTGGACATCCCGGACCAGGATGTGTGGCGGCGCGCCATTGCCGCTGCCGTTGCCCGGCACCGTTCGGAGAACCCGCCGGCAGACCCGGCGGCAGATGAACTGGTGGTCAAACTGGTGGTGACCCGCGGCGTGGAAGGCGCGCCCGCCCCCACCGCCTGGGTCCAGGCCTCACCGGCCGGAGCTGCCGCCCGCCGCCAGCGGGAAACGGGCGTCGACGTCATCCTCCTTGACCGCGGCTACGACAGTGACGTGGCCGAACGGGCACCCTGGCTGCTTCTGGGCGCCAAGACGCTCTCCTACGCCGTCAACATGGCAGCGCTGCGCCACGCGCATAAACAGGGCGCCGACGACGTCATCTTCACGTCCTCCGATGGCCGGGTCCTGGAAGGGCCCACCTCCACGGTGCTGCTGGCGCATGTGGAGAAGTCCGACGACGGCACAACAGTGAAGCGCCTCATCACACCACAGCTGGACAGCGGCATCCTGCCTGGAACGTCACAGGGGGCTCTCTTTGCTGCCGCCAAGGCGGCGGGCTGGGAACTGGGCTACGGGCCGCTGGTGCCACAGGACCTCCTGGACGCAGACGCGGTCTGGCTGATCTCCAGTGTCCGCCTGCTGGCGCCCGTGAACCGGATTGACGGCAGGGAGATCGGCACCCCGTCTGTGCAAAAGGAACTGACCACAGAACTGAGCGGACTTTTCGCCGGCATCCATTAGCCCGCAACAGGCAGGGCCGGCCCTTTTCCCGCCCCGGCATCACCCGTAAGGTGTGCACCATGGACTCGCACAAGCTGCCGATCGAAAAACTGTCCTTTGACGACTGCTGGGAACTCCTTGACACCGACACGGTGGGCAGGCTGGCCATCGTGGTGGACGGACATCCGGAAATCTTCCCCGTGAACTACGTTGTCCACCTGCGCAGCATCGTCTTCCGCACGGCACCCGGCTCAAAACTGTGGGACGCGAAAATGGAACGCCCTGCCGCGCTGGAGATCGACGGCTACGACCCCACCACCGAACTGGCCTGGAGCGTGGTGGCGCGGGGCAATACCGGGATCATCGAAGACCAGGCCGTCAAAGATGCGGTGGACAGCCTTGGCCTGGAGCCGTGGCAGCCCGGCGAAAAGGCAAACTACGTCAGGCTGAACGCCAAGGCGCTGACCGGACGCAGGTTCCAGGTGAACCGCCCGGACGTCTGGAACACCCGCCTCCAGGACCGGCGCCGGGCGTCATTCGAATAGCGGCCGCTCAACGACCACACCTTTACACGGCCGCTCCGTCAGGCGCTGGAGCCTGCCGCCTGCCGTGAAAGCTGGGCTTCCAGCCCGGACAGCAGGATGGTGAGCCCTTGGTCAAGCTCCTTGGCGCCGTCGTAGTCAGCCAACGCCGGCGCCAGCGCACGCAGCCGGGGGAATTCCTTCGCGGGCAGCCGGTGGAGCCCCAGCCGCAGCAGCACCTCGTTCTCTTCCGGGTCCACCACGTACTCCTGCAGTTCGTTCAGGAGGTGCCCGTAGAGGAAGCCGTAGTAGGCGCGGTAGACGTGCAGCGCATCCGCCGGCTCGAATCCTGCCGCCACCAGCAGGGTCAGGATCTGCTCCAATGGCCGCAACGTGCCCAGCGGACGCATGCCCAGCGGCGTGGAGAGGGGCCGGGTCACCAGCAGGGGGACAACGTTGGGATGCTTGAGCGCCAGCATCCGCAGGTTGTGGGCGATGCTCCGCAGCTGCGCTTTCCAATCCGGGTCCTCCGGATGAATCGGAAGCTGGTTGAGCACCAGCTCAGAAACCCCGTCCAGCAGCGCCGCGCGGTTCTCGGCGTAGCGGTACAGGCTCATCGGGTCCCGGCCAAGCTCCTGCCCCAGGCGGCGCATGGTCAGTGCATCCAGTCCTTCGGCATCAACCAGTTCCAGGGCCTTGGCCAGCACGACCTCCCTGCTCAGCCTGGCCTTGGCGGGGGTGCGGCCGGAAGCGTGCGGGGGATTCATGGTGTTGTCCTAGCGGTGGAAGTGGCGGCCCGGATTAATCGAGACGGTTGCCTTACTTGTAGTCTACGAGTAAAGTCTACATCGTAGACAGGCGCTGACGACGCTGAGGCCCCAGATGCCTTTCAGGGGACCCAACCTATAGATTCGATGGCCATGTGCAGGGCATCAAATCTTGCTGCTGTAGCCGAACGGCGGCGCCGAGCACTTAGCGAAGGGAAGCCATCATGGCACATTCGCAGTTCGATACTTTTCTCCACGAAGCCACCTACCCCGACCACGCCGCTGGTTCCAGCATGGACCGCGACCGCCTCTACGGCCTGTACACCAGCTGGTGCTTCCTCAACCAGCAGCCGGCCGGCACCGAGTCCACCTTCTGGGCAGCCATGAAGCACCGGATCCCGCCGCGCCGCAACGGGCTGCGCATGAAGGGTCCTGCCGCTGCGGACTACATCATGACCAGCTACCCGGGCCTCGTCTGAGACCCCCGGATTCGTAAGAGGCCACCGGGCAGCCGGGTGGTACATGATCAAATGCTGTGGCGCGCCCGTGCCGCAGCATTTTTCATGCCCCGGGCTAGGTAGGGATGATCCGGAAGAGGAACCTGGTGCGGACCATCACCCAGAGCAGCCCCAGGACCACGGCGTAGGCCACGGTGTTGAGGAAGATGCTTTGCTGCTGCAGGGCCGGGATGTTGGCCACGACGGCGATCAGCACCACGTGCATGATGAAGACGTACAGCGTGGCCCGGCCCAGCGGGACCAGGAACCAGCCCAGGGCCCGGTCCACCGGTTTCCAGTAGGCACTGAGGAATGCGTACGCAGCCACCACCAGGACCAGGACGTTGAGCAGCCGGCCCGGGGCCAGGTATGTCCGGCCGAAGAAGGCGTCATACATTGCCCGGTAGGACGCATCCGGCAGAAGCGCCAGTCGGACGTCATAGGCGTTGGCCAGGTAGGGGTTGCCCCAGGACAGGAAGGCCAAAGCGAATGCTGCCGTGGTGCAGGCAACCACCACCCACGTGTGGCGCGACAGCCACGCTGTGATGCTGCGCCGATGGTAGCCCGCAACCAGCCCAAGCACGAAAAGCACCTGCCACACCAGCAGCGGGAAGGAGTCCTCGAACTGCGAGGGCAGGATCCGGAACCTGGTCATGGCACCTGCCGCATACACGGCAACCGACACCGCCCCGACCCAGATGGCCTTCCCGCGGTTCAGCGCCGCGAGGATCAGCGGGCTGACCAGCAACAGCACCACATAGAGCCCCATGACATTGAACTGCCAGGGACCGAACTGCAGCAGCACGATGGCCGGAAGCACCTGGGGCGGGACGGGGAACTGGAACAGCGATGCCATGCCCGAATAGAGGTCGTAGGTCCGGCCGGCCCCGTTGTGCCCGGCGCCACCGGTCCCCTGGTCCACGAACGTGGTCAGGGCCTCGGTGTGGAAGAACGGGAGCAGGGACAGAAGGAAGACGCCGATCAGCACGGCCAGCGCCGTCAGGTAGAGCTTGCCGGCGCGGCGGGTCGTGAGGTCGACCACCTGCCCGAAGTCCTCCCTGGCCTTGGGCCCGTACACCATGCCCACCACCAGTCCGGAGAACAGGACGAACAGTTCCGCACCCGACACGAAGCCCACGGCCTCCTGGGTGAGCAGCTGGAACAGCGATGCCATGCCCAGGTGGTTCACCACCACAAAGACGATGGCCATCCCGCGCAGCAGATCGATGCGCGAGTCCCTGGCGGAGGGATCCTGGTAGCCCCAGGCCGTGGCTGCGTTGATCCGGCGGGGTATCTGCCACAGGGCCACCAGGAGGATGGCCATGGCGGCGGCAACAGTCCAGGCGGCAGCCCCGGAGAGCGTGTTGGCCCGGACGTAGGTGCTCCCGGATGCCACGTCGGTGACCGGCCCGGTGACCATTGGCGATGCCTTCAGCCTGTCCAGGGCCGCTTTGGCGATGCCCGGCTGTCCCGTGAGCAGCCAGCTGATGCTTGCCACGCCGGTATCCCTGGTGCTGGTGCGCTCGTCCCAGACAACGGCGGCAGTCCGGGCAAAAGCGGGGGAAGTGGCAGTTCCCACCACCTGGTCCCACCAGCCTGCCTTGATGTCCGTTTCCTGCGCGCCGCCGGACGCGGGGCTGTAGAAAGCAGAGGTCTGGAGGAGGAACGGCTTGTTGCGCCCCTCGGAATAGGTGCCGTAGAAGTTTTCGCCGCCGGAGGATGTCAGCATGTCCTGGAGCTCGCCGGCCCTCGGCTCGGAGTTGACGGCGGGGCCGCCGGCCGTGTCGTCGTGATAGGCGGCCAGCCCCACCCAGTCCACTGCGTCGTCACCCGGGTAGTACGGGGCGTAGGCGCTGTCGCTTGAGTTCCAGGCCCCGTCGCCGTTCGTGTCCAGGAGGGAAAAGCCTTCGGTTCCGGGCTGCGGGGCATCCCGGTTGCGGTCAAAGGGGTAGTCCTTGCCCAGGTAAGGCGCCCACACCAAGGTGGCCCGGCCGCCGTCGTACTTCTTGAACGCTGCCGCCACAGCCCTGAAGGCCTGCCGGTACGCGGCGGGCTGCTGGCCCCAGGCCACCCAGCTTGCATTCATGTCCGGGGCGAACCGGATCAGCAACTGCCCCTTGAACCCGGACGTAAGGTCGCGCACCTGCGCTGCGAATGCTTCCGCTTCCGCGGTGCCGAGCTGGTCCAGGGGCACTGACGGCTTCACCGTGAGCAGGGCGTGGGCGCCTAGGGACGCGGCCTGCTGAAGGAAGCCGTCAAGGTCGTTCCGTTCCGAATCGCGGTAGGGGATGGTGATGTCGTGGCCGAAGACGGCCGGACTGGCACCAAGCCGGCCGCTGAAACCTGCGGCGGTGTCCTCGCCCCACTCGAGCACCGCGCCCAGCCAGGGCTTTCCCTTCTCCGGCGCAACGTCCGCCGCATGCGCCGGCGCAGCCGCCAGCAGGGCCAGGAGGCTGACGAGGGCCGCGGCCAGGAACGCCCCGATGGACGGCCGGAGGGTCCCCCGGATGGCGGCCTGGTGGCGCGATGTGTTTGCCCGCATGCTGACAGGACCCCCGGTGCTCATTGCTGTGACGACGGGGCGGCGCCCCGGTAAGAACTTTATCGGCCCCGCGGCCCCGGGCGGCACGTGGCGGGCCGCCCACCTGCGGCGATGTCCGCCGTCGCGCTTTCCTTCAACCCCGCGCCTCCCTTCAGCGCTGCTCAATTACGGAACATGACGACGGCGGCGGTGCGGCTTGGCGCGGCAGATGTTACGTTTTTGGGGAGTAATGAGTACCGGTGTGAAGCCCTGACTGGCCGGTCGGCAACCCTCCCTTTCGCGGCGGGGTGCCTCAGGTGAATACTCGGCATATCGACCGATTCGAGCTGCAAGCGTGAAAGAAGGAGATCCGTCGTGTCTGACGCACCTGCCCCTGACGAAAAATTGTCCTACCGCCTGATCACCGGCCCGGATGACCGTTCATTCTGCGAGCGGATCTCCACGGCCCTGGCCGACGGCTATGTGCTGCACGGCAGCCCGGCAGCCACCTTCAACGGCACCAGCGTGATCGTGGCGCAGGCAGTGGTCCTTCCGGCGGCAATCGCCTCGGCCGATGCCGCGGTTGCCACCGCAGTGGATGAACTGGACGCCGAATTTGAAGGCGAGTTCGACGGCGAGGGCCACGCATGAGCTACGCGGGAGACCTCACGCCCCAGGAAGCATGGGAGAAGCTGGAACAGGGCGCCATCCTGGTGGACGTCCGCACCGAGGGCGAATGGGCCCACATCGGCATTCCGGACACCAAGGCCACGGACAACGACCCCCTCTTCATCCAGTGGACCTTCCCCGGCGGCATCCCCAACCCCGACTTCATCAACGACCTCAGCCAGCAGGCGCCCGAGGACCGTTCAACCGAACTGGTGTTCCTGTGCCGCTCCGGCCAGCGGTCCATCGCGGCAGCCATCGCGGCCACCCGGGCCGGCTTCACCTCCTACAACGTGCTGGAGGGCTTTGAAGGCGAGCCGGACCGCTATGGCGAACGCACCGTCAACGGCTGGAAAAACCGCGGCCTTCCCACCAACCTCGGAAAGAACTAAGTGACCTTCAACCAAGACGCCCCCGGCTGGAACCCCGACACCCAGGCTGTCCGTGGCGGGCTGGACCGCACCAACTTCCAGGAAACGTCCGAGGCCATTTTCCTGAACTCCGGCTTCGTCTACGAATCCGCGGCAGCAGCTGAACGCGCCTTCACCGGCGAGGACGAACGCTTTGTCTACTCCCGCTACGGCAACCCGTCCGTGGCCACCTTCCAGGAGCGGCTCCGGCTGCTGGAAGGCACCGAAGCCTGCTTCGCGACGGCGTCGGGCATGTCCGCGGTGTTCACCGCGCTTGGTGCCCTGCTGGCTGCCGGCGACCGGGTGGTGGCCGCCCGGTCGCTGTTCGGTTCGTGCTTCGTGATTTTGAACGAGATCCTTCCCCGGTGGGGCGTGGAGACCGTCTTCGTGGACGGGCCGGACCTGGACCAGTGGCGCGAGGCCCTCTCCAAGCCCACCACCGCCGTCTTCTTCGAATCCCCGTCCAACCCGATGCAGGAGATCGTGGACATCGCCGCGGTCAGCGAACTTGCGCATGCCGCCGGCGCCAAGGTGGTGGCGGACAACGTCTTCGCCACTCCCCTGCTGCAGCGCTGCGGTGACCTGGGCGCCGACGTCATCGTCTACTCCGGCACCAAGCACATCGACGGCCAGGGCAGGGTCATGGGCGGCGCCATCCTGGGCACCAAGGAGTTCATCGACGGTCCCGTGAAACAGCTCATGCGCCACACCGGGCCCGCACTCTCGGCGTTCAACGCCTGGGTCCTGACCAAGGGCCTGGAGACCATGAGCCTGCGCGTGAACCATTCCTCCGCCACGGCGCTCCGGCTCGCAGAGTGGCTGGAAGAACAGCCCGCCGTGAGCTGGGTGAAGTACCCGCTGCTCAAGTCCCACCCGCAGTACGACCTGGCGGCACGGCAGATGAGCGCCGGCGGTACGGTCCTTACGCTTGAGCTGGCTCCCTCCGGCGGGCGCTCCGGCAAGGAAGCGGCCTTCGCACTGCTGGACGGGCTGCGCATCATCGACATCTCCAACAACCTTGGTGATTCGAAGTCCCTGATCACGCACCCCGCCACCACCACGCACCGCGCCATGGGGCCGGAAGGGCGCGCCGCCATTGGGCTCAGTGACGGCGTGGTGCGGCTCTCGGTGGGGCTCGAGGACCCGGAGGACCTCCTCCGCGACCTGGAACAGGCCCTCAAGCAGATCTAGCCGCGCGGGAAGCCGTAGTTCCTCTGGGTCCGGGCGACGCGCTTCCTCACTCTCGATGCGCAGATTCCCTGGCGCGCACCAAATATGGGCCGCGAGGAGGAATCTGCGCGTCGGGAATGGATATGCGCGTCGAAGGTCAGCTCTGGCGGACCCGCAGCAGTTCGGGCGTGCCCTCCACGTCAGCAAGGTCCAGGGCATCCCGCATGGTCACGTTGACGGCCTGCCGCACCACGGCGCCGAACCCCATGTCCTCCGGGGGCGGTCCCGCCAGCGCCTTGTCCCGGGCGCGGCGCTGTTCGGCGGCTCCCGTTCCGCGGGCGATGATGTCCTCCACCCCCTGCCGTGCCAGTGCCAGCTCCCCCTGTTCGGACAGGACGGGAGCCAGGTAATCCACCAGGGACCGGACCACGTCCGCGGCCGGTGCGGGCCGGAAATTCCCAAAATCCAGGAGTTCACCGCTCAGCCCGGCGCTGCTGGCCTGCCACGAGGCCATCCGGAGGAGGACGGTGGGAACCGGCGCAGGATCCACGTCGGCCTGCCATTCCCTGCTGGCGGATTCCACCAGCGCCCGAACCAGCACGGCAATGAGCGCTGCATCCTCGGCACGAAGGCAGACGTCCGCCACGCGAACCTCGACGGTGGGGTGGTTGCGGGACAGCCGGGCGTCGAAGTACAGCATGCCCTCATCGAGCATGACGCCGCTTTCCAGCAGCCGCGTCACCACGCGCCGGTAGGCAGGGTACGTCCCGTAAATACCGGCCGGGCCCGCCGTGGGCCACCGGTTCCAGGCCTGGGTGCGGTAGCTTTCAAACCCGGTTGGAACGCCGTTCCAGAAGGGCGAATTGGCGCTCAGGGCCGTCAGCACTGCCAGCTTGTCGCGGATCCGGTCCAGGACCGCCACGCCCTCTTCGGGCGATTCGATGAACGTGTGCACATGGAAGCCGCAGGTCAGCTGCTCCTGGGCGGTGAGGCCGAAGCGCTCCAGCATTTTGGCGTACCGGGGGTCGGGCGTCGTGTGGGTGGTGGAGGCCAAGGGCGAGGTGGCGAGGGCCGCCACCCTGGCGCCATGCTTCCTGGCGGCCTGGTCCGCCAGGGCGCGGCCCGCGCGGATCTGTTCGAGCAGGCTCCCGTATTCGAGGCACGGACGGGTCTGGGTCTCGATCTGCTCAAGCTTCAGCTCGGCACTCAAGCCCATCTCGTCGTCGTAATCCGCCTGTTTTCCGGAGTGGTGGACCTCCGGGTCCACGGGAAGATCGTCAGCCGCAACGCGGTGGCCGGCCAGGAGGGCGTCGGCCAGGGCAAGGGGTTCCCCGGACTCCGGATCAACGATCAGGAGTTCCTCCTCTACGCCAAAAGTACGCATACGAACATTCTGCGATACTTGTCCGGCATTCGAGGGCCCCCGGCGATTCATGACGAACCGTGAATGCTAGTCCTGGAAGTACTCCACCT
The DNA here is from genome assembly GCF_057747955.1 of Arthrobacter sp. SDR-2R. Lineage (NCBI taxonomy): Bacteria > Bacillati > Actinomycetota > Actinomycetes > Micrococcales > Micrococcaceae > Arthrobacter > Arthrobacter sp. SDR-2R. Next base: position 818,313 of record NZ_CM173231.1, on the reverse strand, counting down.
TGGCGCCAATGGTGTTCAGGCGTTCCGCCAAGTCCTCGTAGCCACGCTCGATCACGTAGATGTTCCGCAGTTCGGACACGCCCCGGGCGGCGAGCATGGCCAGCAGCAGGCAGGCGGCCGGACGAAGCGCCGGCGGGCAGCCCACCTCGGCGGCGCGCCACTTGGTGGGCCCGTTGACGTAGATCCGGTGCGGATCCAGCAGCTGCACCTGCGCCCCAAGCCTGTTCAGCTCTGTCAGGTAAATGGCCCGGTTCTCGTAGACCCAGTCGTGGATCATGGTCTGGCCATCGGCGTTCGCGGCAATGACGGCAAAGAACGGCAGGTTGTCGATGTTCAGCCCGGGGAACGGCATCGGATGGATCTTGTCCTCCGGGGCATGCAGCTCGGAGGGCTTGGTGGTGACGTCCACCAGCCGGGTGCGGCCGTTGCGGGCCATGTACTCGCCGGAAATTTCCAGCTTCTGCCCCATCTGGCCCAAGGTGGCCAACTCGATTTCCATGAACTCGATGGGCACCCGCCGCACCGTGACCTCGGAATTGGTGACGATGCCGGCCGTGATGAGGCTCATCGCCTCGATGGGATCCTCGGAGGGGAAGTACTCGATCTCCGCGTCAATGTCGGCCCGGCCCGTGATCTTCAGGGTGGTGGTGCCCACGCCCTCGATGGTGACGCCCAGCATCTGCAGGTAGAAGCACAGGTCCTGCACCATGTAATTGGGGCTGGCGTTGCGGATCACGGTGGTTCCCGGCCGGTGCGCCGCGGCCATGATGGCGTTCTCGGTGACGGTGTCCCCGCGTTCGGTGAGGACGAAGGAGCGGTCCTGCGCGTCCGCCGGCGGAGCCTGGACCGTGTAGAAACCGGCCGTGGCTTCCACGGCAAGGCCAAACTGGCGCAACGCCTGCATGTGCGGTTCCACGGTGCGGGTGCCGAGGTCGCAGCCGCCGGCGTAGGGCAGCCGGTACTCCCGCGACTCATCCAGAAGGGGACCCAGCAGCATGATGACGCTGCGGGTCCTGCGCGCCGCGTCAACGTCCATGGCTTCCAGGTCCAGGACGGCGGGGCGGCGAAGACGCAGGTCAGTGTCGTTAAGCCAGGTGCACTCGACGCCGATGCTGGTCAGCACTTCGACGATGCGGTTGACTTCCTCGATCCGTGCCAGCCGGCGGAGCACGGTGGTGCCACGGTTGATCAGGCTGGCGCACAGCAGGGCGACGCCGGCGTTCTTGCTGCTGTTGACATCCACGGCACCGGAGAGGGTACGGCCGCCCTCCACCCGCAGGTGCGTCATCTGCGGCTTGCCGACGTTGACGATGCTGCGGTCGAAGATCTTCTCCAGCCTCTGGATCATCTTCAGGCTCAGGTTCTGCTTGCCCTGCTCCATCCGGGCAACGGCGCTCTGGCTGGTGCCGAGCTCGGCGGCCAACTGGCCCTGGGTCCAGCCCTTCTCGCTCCGGGCATCCCTCAACATGGCGGCAACGTGCTCAGCGGTCTCCTGCGTCATATCCGCAAATATATCATAGATGAGTTACGCGGGCCCTGATCGGCCACTGGTATGGGGCATCGGGAAAGCCTCTACCCACTGCATGCGATAGGAATCACCTGGGCCGGACCGCCAACATCAACTGCCCAGCCACACCATGTTCCAGGTCCCGGCGGCCAGGGCAGCAAATAGCGCGAGGCCGGCCACCAGGACACCGCCGGCCACCACCCCAAGGTCCAGCGCGCTGAACGTGGATTCCCGGGCCCAGGTCCGGTTGCCGCCGCCGAAACCGCGGGCTTCCATGGTCACAGCAAGCCGGGACGCGCGGCGGATGGCCTGTACCAGCAGCCCGAAACTCTGGCCCAGCGTGGCCTTCACCCGCTGGGCCACGCTGCCGCGCGAACCCACGCCGCGCGCACGCCGGGCCATCCCGATGGTCTGCCATTCTTCAGCCATGAGCCCCACCAGGCGCATCGCGGCGAGCGTTCCCAGGACAAAGCGGTGCGGCAGGCGCGCCTTCTGCGCCAGCGCGTCGGCAAGGTCCGTGGGATCGGTGCAGCTCATCAGGAGCACGGCCGGAAGGGCGATCGCAAAGCCGCGCAGGAGGAAGCCGATGCCCAGCTGCAGGGAACCTTCGCTCATGGACCAGATCCCGGCGTCGAGCAGGATCCGGCCGCTGTCCGGGGCCAGGATGGAGGTGCTCCAGCCACCCACGGCAGCGGCAAGGATCAGCGGCCAGCCGCGCTGCCACAGCAGGGACAGGGTGAGCCCGGCCAGGGGAAAGAGCAGAAGCTCAAAGACCAGGGCCACGGACGCCGAAACCCAGTCGATGGACAGCGCCAGGACGGCGGTGATCAGCAGGACGGCAGCGAACTTGCTTAGTGGATTGGCGCGGACCAGGAGGGCATGGTTGCCGCCCAGGGTGAGTTGCTGCCTCATGGCGCCACCGCTTCCGCCGCGGCCATCAACAGTTCGGCCCCGCCCAAGGCCTGGGTGAATTCGGCGTCATGGGTCACGGACACCACGGCAGTGCCGGCATCCAGGAGCTCGGACAGGAAGGACGCCAGCTCGGCCCATGTGTTGGCGTCCTGCCCGAACGTGGGTTCATCCAGGACCAGGACCTGCGGGCTGGCGGCAAGGACGGTGGCCACGGACAGCCGCCGCTTCTCGCCACCGGAGAGCGTGTAGGGGTTGGCGTCCACCAGCGCGGTGAGCCGCAGCCGCTCCAGCAGTTCGTCCACCCGATCCCCGCCGTGGCCCAGGTGCCGGGGGCCGAACAGCAGTTCGTCAAGCACCTTGCCGGTCACGAACTGGTGCTCCGGCTCCTGGAACACCGTCCCCACTCGGGAAATCAGCTGATCCGCCTTCCACCGGTACGGGTCAATGCCGGCACCGCGGCTCAGGTCCATGGTGGCGGAGACCTTTCCGGACACCGGTTCCAGCAGCCCTGCCAGGGTCAGGGCGAAAGTGGACTTACCGGCGCCGTTGGGACCCGTCACGGCGAGCGCCTGCCCGGCGCGCACCTGCGCGGCCAGGCCTTCCTGGACCGGTGACGGCGGAATCTTCCTTAAGCCCTTGCGTCGGGGACGTTCGCGGGCGACTCCCAACTGTTCGGCCGCGAGCAGGAGGTTTCCCGTGCCGGGGGCCGGGACCACCGCCCGGGCACGGGTTGCCGGGACGTAGCCGGGGACCCACACACCGGCGGCGGCCAGCATGGCCCGCGCCTCCGTGAGCACCCGGTCCGGCGGCCCGTCCAGGAGTACGGCAGGATCCGCGGCGGAGCCCGGCTGCAGGACCACGATCCGGTCCACCAGGTCCTTCCACACGGACACCCGGTGCTCCACCACCACGAGCGTGGCCCCGGTCTTGTCCAGGCACCGCGCCACGGCATCGCGGACCTCCAACACGCCGTCCGGGTCCAGGTTGGCGGTTGGCTCATCCAGGAGGATCAGACCCGGGCGCATGGCCAGGATGCCGGCCAGCGCCAGGCGCTGCTTTTGCCCGCCGGACAGGGCCGACGTCGGGTGGTCCAGCGGCAGGTGGGACAGTCCGACGTCGGCAAGCGCCTCGTGCACGCGCGCCCAGATTGCTTCCCGTGGGACGGCAAGGTTTTCGGCACCGAAGGCGACGTCGTCCCCCACCCGCGACAGGACCACCTGCGTCTCGGGGTCCTGCTGCATAAGTCCGGCGCGCCCGCGCTGGGCGCGGGGCACGGCGCCGTCAACCAGCAGCGAACCCGACTCGTCGGCGTCCCCCGCCTCGCCGCCGTCGTCGTTAATGTCCCCCAGCACCCCTGCGAGCGCATGCAGGAGCGTGGACTTCCCGGCACCCGAGGGGCCGAGCAGGAGCACCCGCTCCCCCGGGCTGATGTCCAGGTCAAGCGCATGGACGGCAGGCTTGGCCCTGCCGGCATGCCGCCACCCCCAGCCCCGGGCTGTGACGGCGGCAGGGCGGACGGTGCCGCCGTCACGCTGGGCTGGTGCCATCAGGAGAAGACAGGCTCCGTGGCGGCCTTGCGCGAAGCGAAGGAGCTCAGCACGCCCGTACGCGCCAGGCCGCGGGTGGCCAGCCAGGACAGGGCGCCGGCGAGAATGGCGCCGGAGAGGGTGGTCAGCACGATGTACGCCAGCTTGTCCGCACCGGAGTAGGCGATGTTCCAGCCCCACGGTGCGAACGAGTCATTCAGTCCGCAGAAGAATCCAGCCGCGGCGCCTGCCAGCAGGGAGACGGGAAGGTTGAACTTGCGGTAGACGAAGATGGCGAAGATGATTTCCGCGCCGAGGCCCTGGATGAAGCCGGAGAAGAGGACCGAGGCACCGTACTGGGAACCCATGAGGAGTTCCCCGGTGGCGGCCACGGTTTCACAGAACAGGGCGGCCCCGGGCTTGCGGATGATGAGCATTCCCAGCACGCCGGGAATCATCCAGCCGCCCGCCAGCAGCCCGGTCAGGGGCGGGTAGGCGGCATTCATGGGGGCAGAAAGCGCGGCTGCTCCCTGGTCCCACGCCCAGAAAATGACGCCGCCCGCGATGGCCACCAGCGCGGCGACCACGATGTCCACGACGCGCCAGGACTTACTGGCGGTCTTCTTGATTGCTGCAGTACTCATGTGATCCTCCTGGGAAACAGGAGGGGAAAGTGGACCCGGCTGACGGCTGTTGCCGTGCAGCCGCGGCACTTTGAGAACTCGACTCCCTTGCGCCGGTACTAACCGGATCAGGTTCGAGGGTCTGCGGCTGTCCGCACTCTCAGCGCCCACCTGCGGTGCCCGGCTTGTGCCAGGATGTCCGACGGCGGCGCTCCCCTGTCGTTATTAGTGGTGCTTTTGGATGGGTAAGGCTTTTTGAACTGCCCTTCCGGGCGTGGTCAAGTTTACACCTGGCGGGGGTAGATTGAGGGCCATGAGCGCCATTCCACCGGATGTGACCGGATTCGATCCCGATTCCGCCGACGCCCAGCTGGAGGGGTCGCTGGAAGCGTCGATTGCCCGCGTCGAGGCGGAGGTCCGGGAGCTCCAGTTCCCCGGCTTTTCGCTGGATGACGCGTTGAACCTGGGCCTGCTCCTGGTGGAGCTGGGCAAGGAGCGGTCCCTTCCCATCGCCATCGACATCACCAAGGGCGAGCAGGTCCTGTTCCACGTCGCGCTCCCGGGCGCCACGCCGGACAACGGGCACTGGATCCGCGCCAAGCAGCGCACTGCCGCCCGGTACGAGGTGCCGTCACTTTTGGTGGGGCTGCGGGGCCGGCTGGGCGGCGGCCGGATCGAGGACAACGCCTGGTTCGACCAATCCCGGTATGCAGCCCATGGCGGCGCCTTTCCGATCTACGTCACCGGCGTGGGCGCCGTGGCCACGGTGACCGTCTCCGGGTTGCCGCAGCTGCAGGACCATGACCTGGTGGTTGAGGCGCTGCGCGACATCCTGGGGTCGTCGCTGCGGGATTAGGCGCCGGTTGACCTGCCGCCAACAGGAAGCCTGCTTAGCTTTTATTAGTAATCATGCTTACTATATTGGTTCCCGGGTTTCGAGGAGGACAGGGCATGGGAGTCACCATGGGCGGTCCCGCGTTCGTTCCCGTCACCAGCGCGGCAGACCAAGGAGCACCATGAGAATCCCGGAATCCAGAGGCCCCCTCAGCAACGCCCTGTTCGCACTCCTTGCGCAGGCTCCGGCCGAAGCCGGGACGGGGCTGGACGGGCTGTACCACCTCGCGGCACGGCAGGTGGCCGGCACTAATGACATCATCGGCGACGAGGACATCCAGCTGGCCCTCTTCTGCCTCTACGAGCTCCACTATTCCGGCCTGGCCGGCGTCTCCGACAACTGGGAGTGGGAGCCGGCGTTAATCCGGGTCCGGCAGCTGGTCGAGGCACCGTTTGAGGCAGCCCTCCGTGCTGCCGCGCACCAGGCCGCCGCAGACTTCGAACTGCCTGCCGGTGCCCTGACCAGCGACCAGGTCGCCGACGTCCTGTTCGGCCTCGCAGCCACGGACACCGGGCCCAGCGTCTCCCGCTACGTCGCCAGGAGGGCGGGCCTGGACCAGCTCCGGGAGTTCCTGATCCACAAGTCGATGTACCAGCTGAAGGAAGCCGACCCGCATACATGGGCCATTCCGCGGCTCAGCGGACGGCCCAAGGCGGCCCTGGTGGAAATCCAGGCGGATGAATACGGCGGCGGCCGCCCCGAGCGCATGCACAGCGCGCTGTTCGCCCGGACCATGCGCGGTTTGGGCCTCGACGTCAGCTACGGCGCGTACGTGGATGCCGTCCCCGCCGTCTCCCTCGCGTCCGTCAACCTCATGTCGCTGTGCGGCCTGAACCGGCGGCTCCGGGGTGCCATCACCGGCCACCTGGCGATCTACGAGATGACCTCCTCCCAGCCCAACCGGTTCTACGGCAACGGATTCCGCCGGCACGGTTTCGGCGCGGACATCACCCACTACTTCGATGAGCATGTGGAGGCCGACGCCGTCCACGAGCAGATCGCAGGCCGGGACCTCGCCGGCGGCCTCGTCGAAGCCGAGCCGGAACTCCTCGCGGACGTCCTGTTTGGGGCCACTGCCGCCATGGCCCTCGACGGCCGGCTGTCCGCCCATCTGATGTCCTCATGGGAAGCCGGGGCATCATCGCTGCGGGCGGCCGTACCGGCGGCAGCATGACTACGACGAAAGCGGTGCAGGCATGAAACCCGGACAGCATGGAACAGGATCGGACATGGACCACGAATCCGCCGCGGGCTCCATCGTGGTCTGCCCGGACGGGCCCCTGATCGTCAGGGGTGATTTCGAGATCGTCACCCCATCCGGGGACGCGGTGCCCCGCGACCGCAGGACAGTTGCGTTGTGCCGCTGCGGCGCCTCGGCCATCAAGCCCTACTGCGACGGCACGCACAAGATGATCAAGTTCCGCACCGAGCCGCCCGCGAAGTAGTCCAACAAGCCATTCAGTCCAACAACCTGCCTGCAGCACGCCACGGCCTTGCCCGGACCGGCACGGGCGTACGGCTAGGCTGGAGGCAGTCCGTTTTCCGCCCGCAAGGAGTAATAGGAATGAACCTTTTCATCAAGCTGCTCGGAACCGGGGTGAGCCTCGGCGCAGGCCTGGCCGGCACCAAGCTGGTCAACACCATCTGGGAGAAGACCACCGGGCAGAAAGCCCCCACCGGCAAGAACGAGGATGTCCCCACCAGCCTGCGTTCGGCGTTGACCTTCGCGCTGATCTCGGCGTCGGTCAGCGCCATCATCCAGGTCCTGGCCAACCGCGGCACCCAGCGCGCCATCACCCGCTTCGCCAAGTCGCAGGACATCGTCTAGCTCCCGGCATTACCCGCCGCCGTCGGGGCTGTCTTTCCGGGCAGCCTCGGCGGCGGCTTTTTGCACCACGGCCTCCAGCTCGTCGGCCGTGAGCAGCTCCCGGTGCAGGTGCTTGGTGCGGTACCCCGCGCGGCCCACCATGTGCGCGGACACCGGTACGGTGAGCAGCTGGAAGATCCAGGCAACCACCAGGACAGGCCATACCCACCATGTCCGCATCTGCAGTCCAATAGCCGCCAGCAGCAGGAACAGGCCCAGGACCTGCGGTTTGGTGGCCGCGTGCATGCGGCTCAGCAGGTCGGGGAAGCGGAGCAGGCCGATGGCGGCGCCCAGGGACATGAGCGCCCCCACCACCATGAATACTGCCGAGACGGCGTCGATCCAGCCGTCGGGACCGGACAAGTCAGGATTCATCGGGCTTCACCCTTCGGTCCGCCACAAAACGGGCCACGGTGACGGACCCGATGAAGCCGATGATGGAAATGGCCACCACCAGCATGAGGTTGTTCAGGTGCCGGTTCACGGCCATGTCGATGCACAGGCCTCCGGCCAGGATGGCCAGGAGGACGTCGGCCGCCAGCACCCGGTCCAGCAATGACGGGCCGCGGGCGATCCGCATGATGGCACCGGCCGCAGCAAGCGAGAAGATGACGGCTGTAACAGCCAGGACAACATGCATCACGTGGCGGCCTCCATTCGGACGGCTTCGAGTTCCTCCGGGCTGCCCATGATGCGGATCAGGCCGGCCTCGATGGACCGGACTTCGTTCCGCAGGCCCTCCACGTCCTGCTTGGAGGCGATGTTGAGCGCGTGCAGGTAGAGGGTGGATGTGGAGCGGTCCACCTCGACCACCAGGGACCCCGGGATCAGGGAGATCACGTGGCCGGTGGCGGTGACGATCAGGTCCTGGTGGCTGCGCAGCCTCACCGCAACGACGGCGTTGGTCACCTTGGGGCCGCGGACCGTGGCCAGGTACAGCACCTGGGCGCTGGCCACCACCACTTTGCCCACGAAGGCAAGCGCGAAGGGAACCGCGTAAAGGATGTTGAACCGGCCGCTGAGCTCCACCGGCGGAAGGTAGAACAACCGGGCCACGCCCACTGCCAGCAGGGCACCGAAGAGGAGGTTCCCGGGGCTGAAGTCCTGCCACAGGGCGCCCCAGACAATCACCAGCCAGACCAGGAGAGGCAGTTCCTGGCGCAGGGAGATGCGTTTGCGGCTCATCGCATACCTCCCACGGCAGGCGTGGCGGGAACCGGGACATCAGGGCCCAGGACTGACTGGATGTACGGGGTCCGGTCCAGCATGTCCCGCGCTGCCCGGTCCGAGAGCCCGAACAGCGGCCCGGCAAAGACGGTCAGGGCAACGCCCAGCGCCACCAGGCCCAGGGTGGGGCCCACCATGGTGCGCGGCAGGAGGGTCACGGTGTTCAGCTTGGCGCCCGGTCCCGACACCCGGGCCGGGCTGGCAAGGAGCACCGGATCCGGATGCTCAGCGTCGGTGGGCCTGCGCCAGAACGCGCGGTTCCAGACCCTGGCAACGGCCAGCAGGGTCAGGAGGCTCGTCACCACCCCGCCGATCACCAGGGCGTAGGCCAGTGGCGTGCCCAGCTCAACGCCGGCCTGCATCAGGCCCACCTTGCCGAGGAACCCCGAGAAGGGCGGGATGCCAGCGAGGTTCATGGCCGGAACGAAGAACAGCATCGCCAGCATGGGCGACAGTTTGGCCAGGCCGGCCAGCCGGTCCACGGAGGAACTCCCGCCCCGCCGTTCGATCAGGCCGGTGACCAGGAAGAGGCTGGTCTGGATGGTGATGTGGTGGGCCACGTAGAAAACCGCTGCGGCCAGCCCGGCAACGGAGGACATGGCCAGGCCGAACACCATGTACCCGATGTGGCTGACCAGGGTGAACGACAGGAGCCGCTTGATGTCGCTTTGGGCCAGGGCACCAAGGATGCCCACCACCATGGTCAGCAGCGCCGCCACCATCAGGGGGGTGTTGAGGGTGTCCCCGGGGAACAGCAGGGTCTCGGTCCGGACCATCGCGTACACACCCACCTTGGTGAGCAGCCCGGCGAACACGGCGGTGACGGGGGCCGGCGCCGTGGGGTAGGAGTCAGGGAGCCAGAAGGACAGGGGGAAGACGGCGGCCTTGATGCCGAAGGCCACCAGCAGCATGACGTGCAGAAGGGTCCTGGTGCCCTGGTCCAGGTCCCCGAGCTTGATGGCCAGATCCGCCATGTTCACCGTTCCGGTGGCGCCGTAGACCATGGCTATGGAGATCAGGAACAGCACCGAGGACACCACGGACACCACCACGTAGGTGACGCCGGCGCGGATGCGCGGCCCGGTGCCGCCCAGCGTCATCAGGACGTAGCTTGCCGTGAGCAGGATCTCGAAGCCCACGTATAGGTTGAAAAGGTCCCCGGACAGGAACGCGTTGGACACCCCCGCCACCAGGATCAGGTAGGTGGGGTGGAAGATCGAGACCGGGGCGTCCTGGTCGCCGTCGGCCATGCCCTGCCCGGTGGCATACACCAGCACGGCCAGGCTCACGGCGGAGGACACCACCAGCATCAGGGACGAGAACTGGTCCACCACCATCACGATGCCCCACGGCGGCAGCCAGCCGCCGATGGCCACGGCAGCGGTCCCGCCGTTCCACGCCGATGCCAGCAGGAGGCATTCGAGCGCCAGCGTCAGCGAGAGCAGGGCGATGCTCACCGCGCGCTGGGCCCGGGTATGCCGGATCAGCAGGAAGGTCAGGGCAGCGCCCAGGATGGGAAGTACGACGGCGAGCGGGGCAAAGCTTGCGATGTTCACTTTCCGCCTCCTTCCGGGCCGGAGTCGACGTTGAGTGAGCCGGGCTTTTCCTCCGCGGCAGCGTGTTCGGCGGGCATCTCCCGGCCGCCGGCCACAAGCGTGGCCACCGGCTGGTCCGTTTGCAGATCTGCGTTGTTGTTGGACGCTGCATGGTTTGAGACGTCCCGGCCGTCCGATCCCAGCATGGTGAGCGGGAACTCGGAGGTTTCCGCCGGAACTTCGGCGTCGTCCTCCGCGTCGAAGCTGGGGGTCGCCGCCACGCGGCGGTCTTCCAGGTCGTCCTGGATGTCGTCCTGGCGCGCCAGCAGCCAGGTGCGGTAGATGATGCCGAGCATGAACGCCGTGACGGCGAAGGAGATGACGATCGAGGTCAGGATCAGGGCCTGCGGGAGCGGGTCGCTGTAGTCCTGTGCCGGGGTGTCCTTGGCGAACAGCGGCGCCAGTCCTGCATAGCCCCCGGTGGCCAGGATCAGCAGGTTGGTGGCGTTGGCCAGGAGCATCAGCCCCAGCAGCACCCGGGTGAGGCTGCGTTCCAGGATGAGGTAGATGCCGCAGGCATACAGGGCGCCCATGACGATCAGCAGGGTCAGGTTGACGCTCATGCGTGGCCCTTTGCGGTGGTCTCGGCGGGGACGGTGTCGGGCTCCAGCGGGGGTTCCAGGTCCCGTTCAGCCTCCAGTTCCGGCTGCCCGGGACGGTCGATGTCCGGCTCGTCCTGGTGTGGGGCGGCCGCCGATCGTTCCTCCATGTGCTCGTCAATTTCGGCCCCGAGGCTGCGCAGCACGTCAAGCACCAGCCCCACCACCACGATGTACACCCCGATATCGAAGATCGTGGAGGTGACGAATTTGATGTCCCCGAAGACGGGCAGCCACACCTGGATGATGGCGGACTGGAACACCTGGCCGCCCAGCAGCAGGGGCACCACGCCGGACACGGCGGCCAGGGCCAGGCCGGTGCCCAGCAGCGCGCCGGCGCTCAGTGGCGCCGCCTCCCGCAGTTCGAAGCGTCCGCCTGCCAGGTAGCGGATGGTCAGCGCCAGGCCGGCGGTGAGGCCGCCGGCGAAACCGCCGCCCGGCAGGTTGTGGCCGGCCAGCAGCAGGTAGAGCGAGAAGATGATCATCGAGTGGAAGAGCAGCCGGGTGACCACTTCGAAGATGATGGAGCGCCGTTCGGGGGCCAGGGTGCGGCCCGCGACGATCCAGGGATCCCGGGCTGCGGCTGCGAACCTGCGGCTGATGGCCAGTGCCGCGCCGTCGCGGGAGCCGGGATCCACGCCGTGGGACCGTCCCACCGTGCCCTCGGCAACGGATGCGGACCGCTGCAGCCGGTCGCCGCGCCCGCGTACGAAGATCAGGCTGGCGACGCCGGTGGCGGCAAGCGCAAGGACGCTGATCTCGCCGAAGGTGTCCCAGGCGCGGATGTCCACCAGGGTCACGTTGACCACGTTCAGGCCGCCGCCGCCCTCGTAGGCAAGCTGCGGGAACTGCAGTGATACGGGCAGGGCGGTCCGGGCGCCCATGGCGAAAATGGCCGCGAACACCATGGTGGCGCCGAAACCCAAACCGATGATGACGCGCACCACCCGGTATTTGCCGCCGGTGCGGTCCCGCAGTTCCGGCGGGAGGCTGCGCATGGCAAGGACGAACGCCACCAGGATGATGGTCTCCACCAGCATCTGGGTCAGCGCCAGGTCCGGAGCGCCCTGCAGGGCGAACACCAGGGCGATGCCGTACCCGGTCACGGAGACCATCAGCACAGCGAGGAAGCGTTTGTTCGCCTTGACGGCGGCCAGGGCGCCGATCACGATGCCCACCCCGGCCACAAGCTGCAGCGGGGAGTTGGGATCCACCAGGTAGACGTTCTGCGGCAGGGGGTTGCCGCCCAGGAGGATGGCCGTGAGCGGCAGGACGAACGCCACGCTGAGGATCACGGCAAGGTAGAAGTACAGTGAGCCGCGCTGGGTCCGGCCGGTGATCCAGACGGCCACGTCGTCCAGGGCGCCGATGGTCAGCTGGTAGGCACGGTCGCCGTCCACCCAGGCCGGGACCAGGGACTGGACGCGGGCCACCGCGTTGCGGCCAAGATACATGGCCGCGCCAAGCACGAAGGTGACGGCCGTCAGCCCAAGCGCCGGGGTCAGTCCGTGCCACAGCGCAAGGTGGCCCGCCTGCGCGGCCGGAGTGCCGGCGTCGGGCGCTGTGGAAGCGAACAGCGCCGCGTACGGCTGGATCCAGGCCTCCACCGGCACGGGCCAGAGCCCGTACACGATGGTCAGGACGCTGAGGACGGCGGGGGCGGCGAGGAAGGAGGGCCGGATGGCTTTGAAGGGGATGGGGTCCACGCCGGGTTTGACCGCGAAGGCACCCCACATGAAGCGGGCGCTGTAGGCGAACGTGAGGATTGACCCCACCACCAGCCCAGCCAGGACCACCGTGCCCCACGGTCCGGAGTGCGGGTCCGCGGCGTGGTGCACGAACGCCTCCAGCACGGATTCCTTGGCGACGAAGCCGGCCAGCAGCGGAACGCCCGCCATGGACGCGGCACCGATGCCGGCCACGATGCCCAGCGCACGGGAGGAACGGAAGACCCCTGACAGCTTGCGCACGTCGCGGGTTCCGGACTGGTGATCGATGATGCCCACCACCAGGAAGAGCGTGGCCTTGAAGAGGCCGTGGGCCAGCAGCATGGCAAGGCCCGCCAGCGCGGCGTCGGGCGTTCCCAGGCCCACCGTCATGGTGAGGAAGCCCAGCTGGCTGACGGTGCCGTACGCGAGGATCAGCTTGATGTCGGTCTGCCGCAGTGCCCGGTAGCCGCCCACCAGCATGGTGGCCAGGCCCAGGCCCAGGACCACGGGCTGCCAGTACGCCGTCGCGGAGAATCCCGGAGCGAGGCGCGCCACCAGGTAGATGCCGGCCTTCACCATGGCGGCGGCATGCAGGTAGGCGCTGACGGGGGTGGGCGCGGCCATGGCGCCGGGGAGCCAGAAGTGGAACGGGACCAGCGCGGACTTGGTGATGGCACCCACCAGGATGAGCACGACGGCGGCACCCACCACGGCGCCGGACGGTCCGGACGCCAGTGTGGAAGCCTGCTCCAGGATGCTGGAGATACGGTACGTGCCCGCGGTGTAGCCCAGCATGATCAGGCCCACCAGCATGGCCAGGCCGCCGGCAGTGGTGACCATCAGTGCCTGGAGGGCGGACCGGCGGGCGGCAAGCCTGGTCCGGGCGAAGCCGATCAGCAGGTAGGACAGGATGGTGGTCAGTTCCCAGAAGATGAACAGCAGCAGCAGGTCATCGGCGGTGACCAGCCCGAACATGGCACCGGCGAAGGCCAGCAGCTGGGCGCCGAACGGGCCGAGGTCCTGGTCTTTCCGTTTGAAGTACCGGGCGCAATAAACCAGCACCAGGGCGCCGACGCCAAGCACCAGCAGTGACATCACCCAAGCCAGTGCGTCCATGCGGAAGGCGAATTCCAGGTGGAGGCTGGGGATCCAGTCCAAGGCCTCGGTGACGGCCCCTGACCCTGAGTAGACGGGACCGTGCTGGAACACCAGCCAGCCGAAGGAAGCAGCCGGAACGGCAGCCAGCGCGTAAAAGGCGTTGCGGCCCCAGAGCCTGAAGAGGAAGGGCGCGAGGACAGCCACCGAAAAGTGCACGGCAAGGACTGTGATCACTGTATTCTCCGCAACGTCAGGAATTCGATTGTCAAAAGTTGGAGCAGGCGGCAAAAAGTAAGGTCCGGGAGGGCTCAGTTTATCAAGGCCCGTCGGGTGTCTTCCCCCGTCAGCGGCCCCGCCGCCGGCGGAACCCCGCCGTCAAAGGCCCGTGGTCCCAAGGGTGTTCGCCACCGGCGGATACGATGCATCGTATGAACAGCGCCAGCGCTCCGGGAGCAATGCAGCCTGCCTCGGAACTCGAAGCCGGAACCCGGAACTCCAGCAAGGGCCGCGTACTGGCCTGGGCTTCCTGGGACTGGGGCTCGGCGGCCTTCAACGCAGTGATGACCACCTTTGTCTTCACCGTCTACCTGACGTCCAACGCTTTCGGCGGCGAGGACAGTGCCTCGGCGGTCCTGGGCGCCGCACTTGCCGTTGCCGGGCTCGCCATCGCCCTGCTGGCGCCGGTCACGGGCCAGCGTTCGGACGCGGGGGGCCGGCGGAAGCTGTGGCTGGGAGTCAACTCGGCCGCCGTCGCCATCCTGACGGCCCTGTGCTTCTTCGTATTCCCCCGCCCGGAATTCCTGCTCCTCGGGGTATCGCTGATCGCCCTGGGCAACGTGTTCTTTGAATTTGCCGGCGTGAACTACAACGCCATGCTGGCCCAGGTCTCCACGCCGCAAAACATCGGAAAGGTCAGCGGCCTGGGTTGGGCAGCCGGCTATCTTGGCGGCATCGTGGCACTCCTGATCGTCCTGCAGCTGTTCGTCCAGCCGGCCTTTGACTGGTTCGGCGCGTCCACCCGGGACAGCCTCAACATCAGGCTGGTTGCCGTCTTCTCCGCCCTGTGGTTCTTCGTCTTCGCCCTCCCCGTCCTGTTTGCCGTCCCCGAACTGCCCCGGTCCGCCCAGGCGGGCCGCCTGGGCTTTTTTGCCAGCTACGGGCTGCTGTTCCGGCGCATCAAGGCGATCTATGCCACCAGCCCGCACACCATCTACTTCCTGCTGGCCAGTGCCGTGTTCCGTGACGGACTGGCCGCCGTCTTCACGTTTGGCGGCATCATCGCCGCCGGTACCTTCGGCTTTGCCCTTTCCCAGGTGATTTTCTTCGCCATTTTCGGAAACGTGGTGGCTGCCGTCGGGGCGGTCATTGGCGGATTCCTGGACGACAAGGTGGGCCCCAAAGCTGTCATCACCGGGTCCCTGGCGGGCCTCCTGGTCGCCGGGTCGGCGATCCTGGCCCTGGGCAACGGGGACTATGTCTTCTTCGGGATGCAGTGGGCCGGGACCACCACGTTCTGGGTATTCGGGCTCTTCCTCTGCCTGTTCGTCGGGCCTGCCCAGTCCTCCTCCCGCGCATACCTGGCCCGGCTCGCGCCGCACGGCGAATCCGGGGAGCTGTTCGGCCTTTACGCCACCACAGGCCGGGCCGTCAGCTTCCTGGCGCCGGCGCTGTTCACCCTCTGCATCACCGTGGCCACCCCCCTGGTGCCGGCCGGGCAGGCACAGCGGTGGGGGATCCTGGGCATCATGGTGGTCCTCCTGGCAGGGCTCCTGGTGCTGCTGCCGGTGAAGTCGCCGGCCAAGGCACCCATCGCCGTGGTCCCCGCCGCCTGAAAACACCTTCCGGGCAACGTTCCAGGCCCCGGCCAAGTGTTGCCAGGCAGACTAGGCTTGACCTATGAACGTGGACGAAACCAACCTTCCCGGCTTGGGCCGCCGGAAGGATTTCATGACCGCCTCCGGACGCCGCATCGGTGTCGTGGAGCGGCGGGAAGGCCAGACGGAACTCATCGTTTCCACCTGGGACGACCCCGACACCTGCCAGGCTTCCATTCCGCTCACCAGCGACGAAGCCGCCACCCTGGGCAACCTCCTCGGCGGCACGCACCTGGCAATGAAGCTCGCGGAAGAGCACAAGGACGTTCCCGGGATTGTCACCCGGCAGTTCTCCATCGCCGCGGACTCCCCGTTCCAGAACCAGCCCATGGGCAAGGCCTGCATCCGCACCCGCTGCGGCGTGTCGATCGTGGCCATCATGCGCGAGGGCGAAGTGCTGCCGTCGCCGGGTCCCGACGTCGTGCTGCACCCCGGCGACCTGCTGGTGGCTGTGGGTACCCAGGAAGGCCTCGACTCAGCGGCCGATATCCTGCGCCACGGCTAAGCCCTATGGACCCGTTGGCCCTGACCCTCATTGAACTGGGGGCCGTTGTGTTCTGCCTGGGGCTGTTGGCCAGGCTGGCCGGACGGATCGGAATGTCGCCCATCCCGCTCTACCTGCTGGGCGGATTGGCTTTTGGTGCGGGCGGCATCGTCAAGCTGGAAGGCATGCACGAGTTCGCACATCTCTCCGGCGAGATCGGCGTCATCCTGCTGTTGCTTATGCTCGGACTGGAATATACGGCGTCTGAGCTCTTCACCGGCCTGCGGCGCTCGTGGCAGGCCGGCGTCCTGGACCTGGTCCTTAACTTCCTGCCCGGCGCGGGGCTGGCCCTGCTCCTGGGCTGGGGCGGCGTGGGTGCCATGGTCATGGGCGGCGTCACGTACATATCCTCGTCCGGCATCGCCGCCAAGGTCATCACCGACCTCGGCCGGCTGGGAAACCGCGAGACACCAGTGGTGCTGTCCATCCTGGTGTTCGAGGACCTGGCCATGGCCGTCTACCTGCCCATCCTCACGGCAACGCTCGCGGGAGTAAGTTTCCTGGGCGGGCTCACCGCGGTGGGCATCGCCCTGGCGGTGGTCACCATGGTCCTCATGGTGGCGCTGCGGCACGGGCACCATGTTTCCAAGGCAGTGCACAGCGAGAATTCCGAGGTCTTCCTGCTCAACGTCCTGGGGGCCGCCCTGCTGGTGGCGGGGGCGGCATCGGCAATGCAGGTTTCCGCAGCCGTGGGGGCCTTCATGCTGGGCATCGCGATCTCGGGTTCCACGGCCCACAACGCCACCCGGATCCTTGAACCCCTGCGCGACCTGTTTGCCGCCATCTTCTTTGTGGCGTTCGGACTCAACACGGACCCGTCATCCATTCCCCCGGTCCTTGGCTGGGCCCTGGTCCTTGCGGCGGCCACCACCGCCACCAAGATGGCCACCGGGATTTGGGCCGCCAAACGCGCCGGCATCGCCAGGCCCGGCCGCTTCCGCGCCGGCGCCGCGCTCGTGGCCCGCGGCGAATTCTCCATCGTGATCGCCGGCCTGGCCGTTGCATCGGGAGTGGTCCCGCGCGAGCTGGCGGCGCTGGCTACGGCCTACGTGCTGCTGATGGCGGTGCTGGGCCCGCTGGCCGCACGTTACGTGGAACCGCTGGCCAGGCCGTTTATCCGGAGGCCGGCCGTCGCCCCGCAGCTCTAGGCGCTGGAGGCGCGCCGGCGGCCGTGCCGGTTCTGCCGGACACTGCCGCAGGTGAACGCTGGTGCGGCTAAATGCTGGTGCGGTGGAAGTTGAGGTGGCTGCGGCTTGCGGTCGGGCCGCGCTGGCCCTGGTACCGGTTGCCGTATTCGCCCTGGCCGTAGGGGTATTCCGCGGCCGAGCTGAGCCGGAAGAAGCACAGCTGCCCGATCTTCATCCCCGGCCACAGCTTGATGGGCAGCGTGGCCATGTTGGACAGCTCCAGGGTGACGTGGCCGGAAAATCCGGGGTCGATGAAACCTGCGGTGGAGTGCGTGAGCAGGCCCAGGCGGCCCAGGGATGATTTGCCTTCCAGGCGGGCCGCGATGTCGTCGGGCAGCGTCACGGTTTCATAGGTGGAACCCAGGACGAACTCCCCCGGGTGCAGGATAAAGGCCTCGTCCTGCTCCACTTCCACCAACCGCGTCAGCTCAGGCTGCTCCTGCGCGGGATCGATGTGCGCGTACTTGTGGTTGTCGAACAGGCGGAAGAACTTGTCGATCCGGACATCCACGGACGACGGCTGGACCATCGCAGGATCGAACGGTTCCAGCACGATCCGCTGGGAATCAATTTCGGCACGAATGTCGCGGTCAGAGATCAGCACCGTCCCAAATTACCGTATCGGTTATCCACAGCCGCACTTTCCCGTTGTTGCTGTGGCCTCGTGGGGCTAATGTTGCGAATGAAAGCCGCCGGAATGGTCTCCCGGATGGCGTAACAGGGCTGGGGATGTTTGTGAATAAATTGGTGGCACCCTCTTTCATTGGCGTGCTCTGTGCGTGGGCACTGGTCTCTTCGTCGGCAGCAGCGCCTCCCGCGCCGCTGCCGTTCAGCCAGGCGGATTCGGCTGGCATCTCGCTGGCGGCTCCCGTGGTTCGGGGCGGAACATCCGTCGATGGTGGCGGTTCCGCAGGACGCCTCACCCCTGCCGTGGACCCGGACATCCGGGTGGCCTCGCCCCTGCCGGCGGCCACAGCCACGCCAACTGCGGCGTCCGCGCCCGTGACAGCCGCTCCTGCAACAACTGCGCTTGTGCCCTCCACGGAAACGTCACCGGTGGCATCACCAACAGCCGTTCCGGCGGAGTCCGCAGCCCAGACGGTGTCCATCCCTCCGTTGTGGGCGCCGGACCAGGAACTGGCTTCGCCGCCGGCCACCCGGCTGGCCACCCCTGAGTCCGGCACCGCGCTTCCCTCCACGGAGGCACTGGTCCCGGACTCGAATGCTGCAGCCATCCTCACCGTGTTCACCAGGATCAACGAATACCGGGTGGCCAACGGCCTGAACAAGGTCAAGTACCACCCCACGGTGGCGGGCATGTCGCAGGAATGGTCGGACAGCATCGCCGGCCGTGACGTGATCGAGCACCGGGCAAGTTTCTGGACCGATCCCCGCGCCCTCAGCCCCAACAA
Organism: Arthrobacter sp. SDR-2R; assembly: GCF_057747955.1. Lineage (NCBI taxonomy): Bacteria > Bacillati > Actinomycetota > Actinomycetes > Micrococcales > Micrococcaceae > Arthrobacter > Arthrobacter sp. SDR-2R. Next base: position 799,738 of record NZ_CM173231.1, on the reverse strand, counting down.
CGGCGCCGGCGAGGTGATCGCCATCCGTACCGACCGCGACGCCGCCCAGCTGGTGGAATGGTGGAAGGGGTCGCCGGGCCACAACGCCATGCTCCTCGATCCACGGTTCAACGTGATGGGTGCCGGCATTTCCTACACCAACTCCACCTACCAGATCTGGGGCGTGGTGAACTTCTTCGGCTACACCACGCTGCCGGCGGGGACCCTGGATTCCCCGGGCGGCCGGGGATCAGGGGACGCTTTCCCGCCGCCGGCGCCTAGCCTGTGCGATGCACCCGCCAAGCACATGCCGCCCACGCTTAATCTCGCCGCCGCCGCGATCACAGGCCCGGCCGACATCGTGTCCGTCGACTCCGCAGGGCAGCTGCTGGACAGGGCATCCACCGGACCCCGCACCTATGCTCCGGCCAGGGTGATCGGCGCAGGGTTCAGCGGAGCGAAGGAAGTCTTTGTCACGGACTGGGACCGTGACGGCACATATGACGTCCTCACCCAGTGGACCGGCGGCGACCTCACACTGCACCGGGGCATCGCCGGGGGTGGGTTCCAGGCCGCCATCACTCTCGGTAAGGGCGGCTGGAACACGCTGACCCTGGCCGTGGGCGGCTGGTGCGCCAACAACCGGATGCCCCAGATCCTGGCCCTGGACGGGGCCGGGAACCTGTTCCTCTACGCCAACAAGGGCACCGGCGACATCGCGGAGCGGGCCACCGTTGCCACCGGTGTTTACGCTTCCCGGCTTTCGATGGTGGACTATGACGCCGATGGCTTCCAGGACGTGCTGGCGCTGAAAGCGGACGGCAGCGTGCAGCTCTACCGCGGGTGGGGCACCACCGCACTACGTGCAGAGACGCGGCCCACCGTGGCCACCGGCTGGACGGACGTTACGGGAATCCGGGCGCTGCGCAACGTCACTGGGCTGAACTCCACGGGCGTGGCGCTCCGCCGCGCCAACGACACCGTGCAGTACTGGGACCTGACCGCGGGAAGCCTTGCCTCGCCGTCGAACCTTGCCGGACCCTGGACCGGGCAGCGGCTGGCCCAGTAGGCCGGGACTGCCGGCATGGGCTCAGATGGCCGGTTGGAGCTCCAGCACGTGCTTCAGCCGGTCCAGTTGGGCCACATCCGCGCTGACACGGCGCTGCAGCATACCGTCCAGGAAGCCGAACCTGCTGAAGAAACCGAGGCGCCCCTCGCGTTTGGCTTCCATGGCGAACCGGACCCGGGTTCCCGCGTCTTCGGTGCTCAGGTAATAGCCGCCCCAGCGGGTTGCCGGCCCGGACACAACGTGGAACTGGATTTCTGCGCCGGGGCGCACGTTGGTGATTTCCAGGTCCGCGGGAATGCTCAGGCCCGAACGGCCCGCCACCATTTTCCGGTAGACAGCCCCCGCAGCCTCGGCCGGCCCCTGCACGAGCTTCACGCTGCGGACATCGTTGCGCCAGGAGGGAAGATTGGTGGCGTCGAGGAGGTACTGGTAGACGGCCATGGCGTCGCGTTCTATGAGGACCTCGTACTCTGCGATTGCCATGAAGATAGTTCCTGTGGTTGACGTGGGCTGCCGCAATAGCTGCCTCCCCCAACGCGGCCGCTACCCGGATCAGGTTAGCCAGCGCCCGGCGCCCAGACCCAGCCGACAGCGCCGACGTTATTGAAGAGTTACTGGATGACGTCCCGCGTTCAGGACACGAAAGCCGCGCAGCTTCGGGGTTGGCGGGGAGCCCGCAGATCTGCGCTAAGCTAAGTTCTGCCCCGCGCGAGTGGCGGCATGCGGCTGTAGCTCAATGGTAGAGCGCTAGCTTCCCAAGCTTGATACGCGGGTTCGATTCCCGTCAGCCGCTCTGTTTTCCCTCTTCCCACAGCTTTGCAACCCCCGGCGCGTATTAGGTACAGGGGTGTAGGGTCGGTAGTCAGGAACCTTTTCGGTTCCGCTACAGGAGCAATCATGGCTGACAAGTCCCCGCGTCAAACGGCATCAAAAAAGTCCGGCAAGTCCCTCAAGGAAAAGCGCGCAGACAAGAAGGCCGCCGCTGCGCCGGCCAGCTCCCTGGACATCACATCCAGCAAGGCCGCTAAGAAGAAGTGACAGGCCAACAGGCCCAGCTGAGCCTGGGCGTCCTGGCCACTACGCGGAAACCGGACGAGCGCCGGGTTCCCATCCATCCCCTGCATTTTGAGCGGATCGACCCCGAACTCCGCGGACGCATCATCCTGGAACAGGGCTACGGCGAGCGCTTCGGTGTTCCGGACAGCCACCTCTCCACCTTGGTGGGAAGAATGGCGGACAGGGAAGAGCTACTGGCCGCGGCCGACGTCGTGCTCCTGCCCAAACCCCAGCCGGAAGACCTTGCCGACATGCGCGATGGGCAGGTCCTCTGGGGGTGGCCGCACTGCGTCCAGGACCGTGCCATCACCCAACTCGCCATTGACAAGAAGCTCACCCTCATCGCCTTTGAGGCGATGAACCACTGGGCCAGCGACGGCGGGTTCGGCCTGCACGTGTTCCACAAGAACAACGAACTTGCCGGCTACTGTTCGGTCCTGCACGCGCTGGCCCTGACCGGTTCCACCGGGGACTACGGGCGCCGCCTCAGTGCCATGGTGATCGGTTTCGGCGCCACCGCCCGCGGGGCTGTGACGGCACTGAACGCACACGGCGTCCACGACGTCCAGGTGCTCACCAACCGCGGTGTGGCTGCGGTGGGTGCCCCTATCCATTCGGTGAACATCGTGCAGTTTGACCACGACGCCGAGGCCCCCTTCCTGAGCCAGGTCATCACCGAGCGGGGCCGGGTTCCGCTGGCCCCGTTCCTCGCCGAAAGCGACATCGTGGTCAACTGCACGCTGCAGGACCCCAACAACCCGCTGACGTACCTGCGGCCAGAGGACCTGGCGGGATTCCGCCCGGGCAGCCTCATCATCGATGTCTCCTGTGATGAGGGCATGGGATTCAGCTGGGCCCGCTCCACCACGTTTGCCGATCCGATGTTTACGGTCGGGGACCACATCAACTACTACGCGGTGGACCACAGCCCCTCCTACCTCTGGAACTCCTCCAGCTGGGAGATCAGCCAGGCCCTGCAGCCGTTCCTCGAAACCGTGATGGCCGGTCCTGACGCCTGGGAAGGCAATGACACCATCGCACGGGCCATCGAGATCCGTGACGGGGTCATCCGCAATGAAGCCGTGCTCCAGTTCCAGGAGCGCTCCCCGGAGTATCCGCACCAGGTTCTTCACATGGCGGACCGGCTGGCGCAGTCCTAGGCACCTGCGTGGCGGCTGACGATCCTCACCGGGTGGCCGCCTTTCAGGTCCATCCGGAGCTTCAATCCACCCTTGCGCGCCAGGACCACCGCCACCGTCATGGCCGCCAGCGCGGGAACACCGCCGGATACCAGCAGGGCAACGTGGGGATCGGCATGTTCGGCGATCCAGCCCAGCATGGGGCCGCCCAGCGCCTGGCCCCCGATCAGCACCATGATGTACAGGCTCATCACGCGGCCGCGGATGGCCATGTTGGAACTGACCTGCACCAGCTGGTTTGAGCCGGTAAGGAACATCAGGCACCAGAACCCGGACAGGACCATCACGGCCCCGAACCACACCATGGACGGGGCGAGGGTTGCGAGGCAGAGCATCAGGCCATACATCCCCGCGCAGAACACCACGGACCGCAGGCGGAGCTGCCGACGGCGGGTGGACGCCACGGCGCCGGACAGGGCACCCAGTGCCACCAGGGCGTTGAGGAGTCCGTACCCGCCGGCGCCCACCTGGAAGATGTGGTCCGCGTAGGCGGCAAGCAGCACCGGCAGGCTCATGGCGAAGACCGAGATGAACCCCGCCATGAGCCACGGCCAGTAGATGGTGGGCTTGCTCAGCGCGTAGCGCAGCCCTTCCCGGAGCATGCCCTTGCTCTTGGGCGTCGGGGCGCTGACGTACAGCTGGTCCTTGCGCAGGAGCAGGAGCATGGTCACCGTTGAGCAGCAGGCCAGGGCGTTCGCCGCGAACGCCCAGCCCGCCCCTACCGCCGTCAGGAGCAGGCCCGCGATCGCAGGGCCGATCAGCCCGCCCAGCTGGAAGGTGGTGGAATTGACGCTGATGGCGTTCCGCAGATACATGGGGCCGACGAGTTCATTGACGAACACCTGCCGTGCGGGCTGGTCAAGGACGGTCACCAGGCCCAGGACGCAGGCGATGACATAGACATGCCAGACCATGATGACGCCGGTGAGCGCCAGCAGGGCCAGTGATGCAGCCAGGATGGCGGCCATAGCCTGGCACAGGATGAGGATTTTCCGCTTGGCGAACCGGTCGGCGATCATGCCGCCCCACGGGCCAAGCAGCAGGGAGGGCATGAACTGCAGGGCCACCGTGAATCCGACGGCCGTCACCGATCCCGAGAGCTGCAGCACCAGCCAGTCCTGGGCGATGCGCTGCATCCAGATGGCAATGACGGCGATGAAGTGGCCCACGGCGAAGATCCGGAAGTTGGGCACTTTCAACGAGATGAAGGTGTGCTTCCAGGGGAGCTTTTCGGCGACGACGGCGAGCGGCTGGGTCTGGTTGTCCGGCGGCGGTGTGCCCGCGGCGTCGATGACTGGCTGGGAGACGGAGGCCGACGAAGGCGGTGGGGGTGCCACAGGAGTGTCCTCAAATTGCGGGCGGTCTGGGATGTCCTTAACGCTAGGCTGGCGGAGCAGATTATGGAGGCGTATGGTCCCTATAACTCGTATTGCGAAACGCAATAACCCATCCAGAGTGGAAGGCCCGGGAACCCACAATGTTTGAACCAGCCCAGCTGCGTTCCTTCCTCGCGGTGGCGGACACCCTGAGTTTCACCAAGGCCGCCGAGCGCCTGGGCCTGGCCCAGCCCACCATCAGCCAGCACATCCGAAAACTTGAAGCGGCCGCCAAACGCAGCCTGATTGCCCGGGATACCCGGGACGTCAGGCTCACGGACAACGGCGACGCCATGGCGGGTTTTGCCCGCAACATCCTGTCCGCGCACGACGCCGCCGCGCGCTACTTCTCCGGCTCGGCAATGCGCGGCCGCCTGAGGTTCGGCACCGCGGACGACCTCGCCATCACCGGGCTGCCCCGGATCCTGCGTGAATTCCGGCAGATCTACCCGCAGATCAACCTGGAACTGACCGTTGGGCAAAGCGACCAGCTGTACCGGAAGCTCAACGCCGGACAGCTGGACCTGGTGTTCGTGAAATGGGTGGCCGGCGCAAAGGACGGCACCGTGGTCCAGCACGATTCCTTCTCCTGGGTGGGGCTGGAGCAGACGGTGCTGGAGCCTGGGACGCCCGTGCCCCTGATCGCCTACCCTGCCCCCAGCCTCAGCCGGAAGTTGGCCATCGATGCGCTGGAAGCCCATGGCAGGACCTGGCGGATCACCTGCACCACCCGCCAGATCAGCGGCGTGCTTGCGGCAGTCCGGGCCGGCATCGGCGTGGCCGTGATGCCGACGTCGCTGGTGCCCGAGGACCTGAAAATCATCACGCGCCGGTTCGATCTTCCGGCGGTGGGGGATGTGGATTTCACGCTGATCCGCAACCCGTTGGCCAACGCCGAGGTGATCGACGCCCTCACCCAATCGATCGTCGGAAGGACCATTAACCGCCAAACTTAACTCCCTACCGGCACAAATTCCTGCATTTAGGGGAGTTAGGGGCCCGTGTCCATTGATAGGGGAGGTGCCATCCCCTATGCTCAATTACCAAGGTCAAGCAGCAGGCCGGTTCACTAAAACAAGCGCGCATCCGCATGCCGGAAAGCCGCGCTTGGGACAGGCAGCCAATGACGACAGCCAGGAACATCCATCTCGGTTCAGCGCACGCGCGCCCGTACAACACCGCACGGCCGTCCACCCGCCAGAACACCCTCGGAACCGGACACGCTTCCGTGGACTCCGGCTACGTGGGAAAACCCACCTGCGACAAATGCCGTACCGACGAGTTCGTCTACCTCGAATCGTACATTCCGCCCACCTACCGGCGTGACGGAAGCGTAGCCACCCTCGGCGAAGTGGCGTACACCTGCACCCGCTGCGAGGAATTCTCGGCCCACAGCGTCCCGGCCACCTGGACACCACCGGGCTGGTATCTGGGCTAAAGAGGCCGGCTAAACACACTGCTCTAAAGAGGCAAGGCCCTGAAGAGGGACACGGCCGGGCAGCCGCCGTTCGGTGGCTGCCCGGCCTTTCCTTGCGCCTGGCTCCGGCGCGCGGGTTTCAAGGGATCAGAGCCTCAATGGCTCAGATCAGTGCGTCCGACAGGTGGTTCGGGGTGCCGAACCGGTGTGCCGTGATGCTGACGGCCTGCTCGTGCAGGAACGGAAGCAGTTCCACGCGCCCGGCCTCTGTGACGGCGTGGGCATAGATGGCCACGTCGGGCCGGCCGCCGGTCGCATCGGCGAGCGCGGAAGCGTCGCCGCCGATCAGGCGGATGCGCGCACCGGACAGTTTGCCCGCGGAGGCGAGGCCTGCCGCCGAAGCCAGCCAGCCGGCGTCGGACTCCACCACTACGTCGATATCAAGGGCGGTGAGCACGGAGCGCAGCTGGGCGGGAAGTTCGACGGCGGTGGACACGGTGACTGCCGAACCCGCCAGCACGCCGGCCGCCACAGTCCGGACGAGGTGCGCCAGCGGCGCGCCTTCGGAGAGCCGGATGGTGACCGGCAGGCTCCGGTAGCGGAAGATGTTGCGCTCGGCGCTGAGTCCGGAGACGTCCTTGGCGGTCCCGAACTCCTTGGCCCACGCCTCGGCGTCGGAGGCCAGGGCGCGCTGGACGGACTCGAGCTCGGCGGGCTGCAGGGCGGGGCCGGCGGCGTTGACGATGCGCCGCACGCCGGGGTGGGTGACAGCGGCATTCGCCGAGGCCGTGCCCGGCGCCCAATCGCCGAGCCCGGCCAAGTAGTTGGGGCCGCCGGCCTTGGTTCCGGCGCCGACGGCGGACTTCTTCCAGCCGCCGAACGGCTGGCGCTGCACGATGGCGCCGGTGATGCCGCGGTTCACATAGAGGTTGCCGGCCTGGATGGTGTCCAGCCAGATGCCCAGCTCCTCGGAGTTCAGCGAGTGCAGGCCTGCGGTGAGGCCGTACTCGATCTGGTTCTGGATGGCGATGGCCTCTTCCAGCGTGCCAGCGGTCATCACACCCAGGACCGGGCCGAAGAACTCGGTCAGGTGGAAGTAGGAGCCGCGCTTGACGCCGTACCGCACGCCGGGGCTCCACAGCCGCCCGGTGTCATCCAGCTTCCGCGGTTCCACGGCCCAGTTCTCGCCGTCGCCCAGGGTGGTCAGGGCGTTGAGGAGTTTGCCGTTGGCGGGCTCGATGATGGGGCCCATCTGGCTGGTGGGGTCCTGCGGGTAGCCCACCTTCAGGGACGTCACGGCGTCAATCAGCTGGTTGTGGAAGCGCTTGGACTTGGCAACCGAGCCCACAAGGATCACCAGCGAGGCCGCGGAGCACTTCTGGCCGGCATGGCCGAACGCGGAGTAGGCCACATCCTTGGCCGCCAGGTCCAGGTCCGCGCTGGGCGTGACGATGATGGCATTCTTGCCGCTCGTTTCAGCAAGCAGCGGCAGGTCCTTGCGGAAGGAACGGAACAGCTCAGCGGTTTCGTAGCCGCCGGTGAGGATCACGCGGTCCACGGACGGGTGGCTGATCAGCTGCCGGCCCAGTTCCCGCTCCCCCAGCTGCACCATAGTCAGCACGCCCCTGGGCACGCCGGCTTCCCACAGGGCTTCGATCATCACGGCGCCGCTGCGTGCGGCCTGCTTGGCAGGCTTGATGACGACGGCGGAGCCGGCGGCGAGTGCCGCGAGGGTGGACCCTGCGGGGATGGCGACCGGGAAGTTCCAGGGCGGCGTGACAACGGTGAGCCTGGCTGGGACGAACGTGGCGCCGTCGACCGTGTCCAGCTTCCGCGCGGACTCGGCGTAGTAGTGGGCGAAGTCCACGGCTTCGCTGACTTCGGGGTCGCCCTGGTCGATCGTCTTGCCGGTCTCGCTGGCCATGACCTCCAGGAGGTCGGCCCGGCGGGCTTCCAGGATTTCCCCGGCGCGGTGCAGGATGTCCGCGCGCTCGTTGCCGGACAGGGCGCCCCAGTCCTTGCCCTTTTCCACGGCGTTGGCGATGGCCGTGTTGAGGGTTGCTTCGTCGTTGATGAACGCGGCCTTGACCGACGCGTTGCCCAGGGTGGAGGCCGGGACGCGTTCCAGGATGGCGCGGCCCCAGGTGCGGTTGGCCGGCAGCGCGGGATCGGTGTCCGGGGTGTTCCGGAAACCGGCGTGCGGCATGGGCTCCGGCGGGAGGTTGCGGTCCTGGCGCCGGTTGGGCAGCGGCACGCTGTTGTCCAGGGCGTCGAGCGAGGACAGAAAGCGCTGCTTTTCGCGCTCGAAGAGGCCTTCGTTCTCGCTGAGTTCGAAGACGGCGGACATGAAGTTTTCCTGGCTGGCGCCTTCTTCCAGGCGGCGGATCAGGTAGGCGATGGCGACGTCGAACTCGGAGGGGTGCACCACGGGGGTGTAGAGCAGCAGGGAGCCCACGTCCTTCTTGACCGCCTCTGCCTGGCCCTGCGCCATGCCCAGCAGCATCTCGAACTCGATGCCGGACTCCACGCCGCGCTGCTTGGCCAGGAGCCAGGCGAAGGCGATGTCGAACAGGTTGTGGCCGGCCACGCCGATCCGGATGTTCTGGATCCGGTCCGGGTGCAGCGCGTAGTTGATGACCCGCTTGTAGCTGGTGTCCGAGTCCTGCTTGGTGCCCCAGGTGGCCAGCGGCCAGTCATGCAGGGAGGCCTCCACCTGCTCCATGGGCAGGTTGGCACCCTTGACCACGCGGACCTTGATGCCCGCGCCGCCCTTGGCGCGGCGCTCGGCGGCCCAGTCCTGCAGGCGGATCATGGCGGAGAGTGCGTCCGGGAGGTAGGCCTGGAGCACGATGCCGGCCTCGAGGTCCTTGAACTCGGGCTTGTCCAGGATCCTGGTGAAGACCGCGATGGTCATGTCCAGGTCCTTGTACTCCTCCATGTCCAGGTTGATGAACTTTGCCTTCTTTCCCGGGCCGGCGAAGGAGTTTGCGCGCTGGAAGAGCGGGGTGAGCTTTTCGACGACGTGTTCCACGGCTTCATCGAACGCCCAGGCGGAGTGCGGGGCCACGGTGGAGGAGACCTTGATGGAAACGTAGTCGACGTCGGGACGGGCCAGCAGCGTGTGCGTGCCCTCGAGCCGGCGGGACGCCTCGTGTTCGCCCAGGACTGCCTCGCCGAGGAGGTTGACGTTGAGCTTGATGCCGTCCTTGCGGATCTTGGCGATGGCCGGGCCCAGCTTGGCGTCGGTGGCGTCAACGATCAGGTGGCCCACCATTTCACGGAGCACCCTGCGGGCGATGGGGATGACCACCTGCGGCATGACGGGGGCCATGGTGCCGCCGAGGGCCACGGCGCTGCGCATGTACCAGGGCAGGAAGGCCGGGACCTTGGGGGCGAGCTTGGCCAGGTTGCGGGCCGCCACGTTCAGGTCCTCGGGACGGACCACGCCGTCCACGAAGCCCACGGTGAACTCCAGGCCGTTGGGGTCCTTCAGCACGCCGGCCAGCTGCTCGGCGGAGGCGTCCACGGGGACCTTGGAGGCCTCGGTGAGCCAGCGGCGGACCAAGGCGACTGACTCATTGGCGAGGGCCTTTGCCTGGGGGACGTCGACGTCGACGGTCAGCGGTGCGGGACCGGCTGAAGTTGCTGGTTCCATTGCAACGTGGGTCATGATTTTCCCGATCTTTCTTGCCGTGGGAGAAGGTCTTTCCACCAGTATGAGCTTCTGCTCACATAAGATAAAGCGATCTTTTCCAACCAATACAGGTTAGGAAAACCGATGATTTGCCGCCCTGGTTCCGCCCCCGCACGCCCGCTCACCTTTGACGCCCGAAACCTCAACGCCCGCTCACTTCCGGCAACAAACAGCGAACCCCCGCTCACTGGGTGAGCGGGGGTTCGCTGCGGGACGCCCATAAGTGAGCGGGGGTTCCCGGAAAATCCGCCGGATGTGAGCGGGCGTCCCGGAGGAGGGTTAGGCGAGGGGGCGGTGCAGCTCCACGAGCTCCTCATGGCGCGGGCTGTTGGGGTTCATCAGCGAGTGCTTGCGGCCGTAGCCGAAGTAGATGGCCAGGCCGATGATCAGCCACACCACGAACCGCAGCCAGGTCTCCCAGTGCAGCTGCAGCATCAGGAAGGCCGAGGCAAGGACGCCGAAGGCCGGAACCAGGGGCATCAGCGGCAGGCGGAACGTGCGGGGGGCGTCGGGGCGCTTGTAGCGGAAGATGATCACGGACAGGCAGACGACGACGAACGCGGCCAGGATGCCGATGTTGGTCAGGTCAGCGACCGCCTTGATGGGGAACACGCCGGCAAGGAAAGCGGACGCGATGCCGCCGATCCAGGTGACGCGCTGCGGGGTGCCGTGGCGGTCGGTCTTGGAGAACCAGCCGGGGAGCAGGCCGTCGCGGCTCATGGAGAACCAGACACGGGTAACGCCCAGGAGGAACGTCAGCATCACGGTGAGGATGGACAGCACGGCGAACACAGAGATGATGGTGGCGATGACCGGGAGCCCCACGGAGGTGAAGGCCGAGGCGAAGCCCGCCTTGGGGTCGATGTCCTTGTAGTTCTGCATGCCGGTGAGGACCAGGGTGGCGGCAACGTAAAGCAGCATGGCGATGATGAGCGAAAGCACGATGGCCTTGGGCATGTGCTTCTTGCCGTCCTTGGCTTCCTCTGCCGCGGTGCTCATGGCGTCGTAGCCGAACACGGCGAAGAAGACAGTGGCGGAGCCTGCCACCACGGGACCGAAGCCGCTGGGCATGAACGGGTTGTAGTTGTTGGTGTCGATGTAGAAGATGCCCAGCCCGATGATGAAGAGGATCAGGATGACCTTGATGGCCACGGCCACGAGTTCGAACCGGCCGAACGCCTTGGTGCCGCGGGAGAGGATCCAGGTCACCAGCAGGCAGACCAGGATGGCAGGAATGTTGACGATGCCGCCCTTGCCCTCGTCTGCGGTGGAGGTCATCCAGGTGGGCAAATGGATGCCGATGCCGGCGAGGAAGGCATCAAGGTAGCCGGAGATGCCGATGGCCACCACCGCCACAATGGCAATGTATTCCAGCAGCAGGTCCCAGCCGATGAACCAGCCGATCACCTCGCCGAGCGCTACGTAGCCATAGGTGTAGGCGGAGCCGGCGCGCGGGATCATGCCCGCGAACTCCGCGTAGGACAGGGCTGCGGCCGCTGAGGCCAGGCCTGCGATCAGGAAGGAAATCAGTACCGCGGGCCCCACCCCGGGTGTTCCTTCGCTGCCGGCGGCCACCAGTCCCGCGAGGGAAAAGATGCCGACGCCGATGATTCCGCCAACGCCGATGGCGGTGAGCTGCCACAGGCCAAGGGACTTGAACAGTCCGCTGTGCTTGTTTTCTTCTTCGATGTCATCAATTGGCTTGCGCCGCATGATCGATTGGCTCATATCTTTACTGCTCATCAGGAACTCCTGCTTGGGGTGCGACCCCGCCGCGGCACGCCAAGGAAACTGGCTGTGACGGGGGTAACTCGGTTTCAACAGTATGCGTGCGCGGTTGCGTTAGATAAAGTGACTACTTCTAACCTATATTCATTAGTTTCAGTTAGGAATCCATCATGCTTGACGTCCGCAGGCTTCGGCTGCTCCGCGAGTTAAGCATCCGGGGGACGCTGGCAGAGGTGGCTGAGGCACTGCAGTACAGCCCGTCGTCGGTATCCCAGCAGCTGGCCCTGCTGGAGAAGGAAGTGGGCGTGGAACTGCTCCGGAAGACCGGGCGGCGGGTGCAGCTGACACCCCAGGCGGAGGTGCTCGTGGCGCACACGGCGCAGCTGCTGGAAACCATGGAGCAGGCCGAAGCGGACCTGGCCGCGTCCCTGACCACAGTCACGGGGACGGTGCGGATTGCCGTGTTCCAGTCCGCGGCGCTGGCCCTGATGCCGGACACCCTCACCCGCATGGCCACCGCCTACCCCGAGGTCCGGATCGAGATGATCCAGCGCGAGCCCGAGACCGCGCTGCATGAGACATGGGCGCGCGACTTCGACCTGGTCATCGCCGAGCAATACCCCGGGCACGCCGCCCCGCGCTATCCGGAGCTGGACCGGGTAAAGCTGACCACCGACGCCATCCGGCTGGCGGTCCCCCCGGCGTCCGACGGCGGCCCGGCCATTCGCGGAATCGAGGACACGGCGCACCTCGCCTGGGTCATGGAACCGAGGGGTGCCGCGTCGCGCCATTGGGCGGAACAGGCCTGCCGCAGCTCCGGCTTCGAGCCCGATGTCCGCTTTGAGACCGCAGACCTGCAGGCCCAGGCACGCCTGATCGAGTCCGGCAATGCCGTGGCCCTGATGCCGGACCTGGTGTGGACCGGCCGCGGCACCACGGCCCAGCTGCTGGAGCTTCCCGGCAAGCCGCACCGCACCATATTCACCTCGGTCCGCCGCTCCAGCGCCCAGCGCCCGGCCATCCTGGCCGCCCGGGAGACCCTGGCTGCGGCCGCCGCCGCAGTGGCAAGGGACGACGCCGGGTGACCGGCCGCCGTCGTACGCACCCTTCCCTGCGCCGCCGCACAGCACGTCGTTGCGCAGGTGCGCACCCTGCGCAGCGATCCCCGGCATCACTGCGCAGCAGCGTACGTGACTCTTGTGTTTCCTGCGTCACTGCGGGCAGAAGGCCGCAGGTCTAGACTGGAGCCGTTATGAATCGAACAATGTTCAAGTCCAAAATCCACCGGGCCACCGTCACGCACGCCGACCTGCACTACGTTGGGTCGGTCACTGTGGACCTTGACCTGCTCGAGGCCGCCGACATCCTCCCCGGCGAGCTGGTGTCCATTGTGGATGTCACCAACGGCGCGCGGCTTGAGACCTACACCATCGCCGGCGAGCGCGGCTCCGGCGTGATCGGCATCAATGGTGCAGCGGCGCACCTCATGCACGAGAACGACATTGTCATCCTCATCACCTACGCCCAGATGACCACCGAAGAGGCCAAGGCCTACGAGCCCCGCGTGGTCCATGTGGATGAAAACAACCGGATGATCCAGCTGGGCAACGATCCCGCAGAGGGCCTCACCCCCGGGATGATGCGCCCCCCTTTCGCGCTTAACAACGCCACCCTGTAACCGGAGCGTGCAACCCGGTCCTTTACTCCAGTGCGCCCAAAAGGCTGATCCTTGCTAGGGGTGCTGGCCGGGTTCTTCGTGGTCTGGTGCATCATCCTGGTGGGATGGTTCGTGGGCCGGCGGAGGATCCTGGGCGACAACGCCCGGTCCGTACTCAGCGGCCTCACCTTCTTCGTCGCCAGCCCGGCGCTGCTCTTCGAAACCCTCAGCAAGGCCCGGCTGCAGGAAGTGTTCGCCGAACCGCTGCTGGTTACCGCGGCGGCGGCCATCACCACCGCCGCCATCTTCTTCGCCCTCGCCAGGTTCTGGCTGAAGCGGGCGCTCCCCGAATCGCTGATGTCCGCCATGTCAGCATCGCTGGCCAACTCGGCGAACCTAGGTATTCCCATCGCGGTATATGTCCTGGGCGATGCCAGCTACGTGGCCCCGCTGCTGATCTTCCAGCTGGCGTTCTTCACCCCGATGTTCCTGATGATCCTCGACTCGAGCACCAGCACGCACCGCACCACTGCCCTGGGCTTCCTCCTGATGATCCTGCGGAACCCCATGATTGTGGGCTCCGGCCTGGGGCTGCTGGTGGCCGGCACCGGATTCCAGGTTCCGGCGCTGGTGATGGAACCCATACACCTCATTGGCGGCGCGGCGATTCCCGCCATGCTGATCGCTTTCGGGATGAGCCTGAACGGCACCCGCCCGCTGCAGGCCTCGGCCGGGCGGCGCGTGGACACCCTTCTGGCGAGCGGCTTCAAGCTGGTGGTCCAGCCGGCCCTTGCCTATGTTTTCGCGCGCTTCGCGCTGGGGATGGACGGCCATGCCTTGTTCGCGGTGGTGGTCACGTCGGCCCTGCCCACTGCGCAGAACGTGTTCGTGGCCGCCAGCCGGTACCAGACGGGGCTCACCGTGGCGAAGGACACCGTGCTGATCACCACCGTGGTGGCAGTGCCGGCGATGATCGGCGTCGCGCTTTTGTTGGCATAAGCCTGTAAATCTGTTGAACCGCACACCCAGCTTGGAGGGCTGATGAACACTGTTCTTGACACCGTGGTGATCGGCGGCGGCGCCATGGGCTCCGCCGCCGCGTGGGCGTTGTCCCGCCGCGGCCGGCAGGTAACGCTGGTGGAGCAGTTCGGTCCCGGGCACAGGATCGGCGCATCCCACGGGGCAACACGGAACCTGAACCCGGGCTACCACCGGCCCGAGTACGTGGACATGCTGGCCGAGGGGCTGGCCCTGTGGGACGAGCTGGAGCAGGAAAGCGGCACACAGCTGCTGGCGCGCACCGGGATCGTCAACCACGGCCCCGGCGGGGACCTCCAAAAGGTTTCGGCTGCCCTCACCGCTGCCGGGATCCGGGCCGAGTTCCTGGACCCTGCCGAGGCGCATGAACGGTGGCGCGGCATCCGCTTCGACCAGCAGGTCCTGCACATGCCCGACGGCGGCCAGCTCAACCCGGAAGCCGCGTTGCCCGCCTTCCAGCGGCTGGCCATCGCCCGGGGCGCCGAGATCAGGCACCACACCAAAGTCGTGGACTTTGTGGTGCTCGACGACGGCGTGCGGCTGACACTCGAATCGGCTGCGGGAACCGAGGTGGTTACGGCAGCGCAGGCAGTGGTGACGGCAGGCGGCTGGACCGGGAAGCTGCTGGATATTCTCTCCGGCAACGCGTCAGGCGTGGACGCTGGCGGGATCCGCCTACCCCGGCTCCGGGTGACGCAGGAGCAGCCTGCGCATTTCCGGGTGGCGGACGCCGGCGCCGTGTGGCCCGGCTTCAACCACTATCCGGGTCCGGACTACCGGGGCTGGTACTCCCCTGTCTATGGCATGCAGACTCCGGGCGAGGGCATCAAGGCCGGCTGGCATGGGGTGGGACCCGTGGTGGACCCGGACCACCGCGACTTCCGGCCCGAACCAACGCAGCTGGCAGCGCTGCAGGACTACGCGCGGCAGTGGCTGCCCGGCGTCGACCCCGATGACCTCGAGGCCATCAGCTGCACGTACACCACCACCCCGGACGAGGACTTCATCCTGGACCGGGTGGGGCCTGTGGTGATCGGCGCCGGCTTCTCCGGGCACGGCTTCAAGTTCACCCCCGTCATCGGACGGATCCTGGCCGACCTTGCCACCGGGGGCCGGCCCGCGCCGTCGATCTTCCGAGCCTCCCGGTAGTCATCCCCCGGCGGGCATCGCGCCAGCCGGCATTCCACTAGACGGCGCGGCCATGGCTGGAGCCGCCTTCGGGGCTGGACACGGGTTCCGGATCGACAAGTTCCTTCACAGGTTCTGCGGCAGGATCCGCTGTTTCGGCCTTGACGGCGGGCATGGCCAGCACCGCCGCGACGGTCAGCAACCCAGCCACCAGCGCGGCCAGGAACACAGCCCCGGACGCGGCCACCACGGTGGCGGGGTCCCCCTCGCCGCCGCTGCTGCGGCCGTAGATGGCGTTGGCCACGGCACCGAACACGGCCACGCCCAGCGCACTGCCGATGGAGCGGGCAAACATGTTGGTGCTGGTCACCACGCCGCGTTCATGCCAGGGGACGCTGGACTGGGCGGCGATCAGGGTTGGCGTGGCCAGCAGGCCCAGGCCGAACCCGACGACGAAGCAGCTGACGGCGATCAGCGCAACGTTGGGGGCGCCGGCGGTCAGCGACAGGATCAGCAGGCCCGCCACGGAAATGGCGATGCCGATCAGGGCCGTGGACTTGAAGCCGATGCGCAGGTAGAACCTGCCGGCCTGCGAAGCGCTGAGGGGCCAGCCGAGGGTCAGGGCTGCCAGGGCCAGGCCGGCCACCAGGGGCGAGGAAGACAGTGCTCCCTCCAGGAAGGTGGGCACGTAGGAGGTGAGGCCGATCATCACCGTGCCAACCCCGAAGGACACCAGGGCGGTGGTGGCCAGCAGGCGCCGCGATACCACCCAGGAGGGCAGGATGGGTTCGGCCGCGCGCCGCTCCACCAGGAGGAACGCGGCCAGCAGGACTGCGCCCACCACGAAGACGCCAATGCTGATGGGCGAATTCCAGGCCCAGGCCTGGCCGCCCTGGAGGGCGCCGAGGATCAGCAGCCCCAGCGAGCCGGCCAAAAGCACGGCGCCGGCGTAGTCCACCTTGTGCTTGGCACGTTCCACGTTTTCGTGGAGCGTGCGGACCAGCATCCACCCGGCCAGCAGGCAGAGCGGAACGTTGACCAGGAAGATGCCGCGCCAGATGCCCAGCGCGGAGAAAATGCCGCCCAGGCTGGGGCCAACCACCGAGGAAACAGCCCACACGCTGGCCAGGTAGCCCTGGACCTTGGCGCGCTCCTGCAGGGTGTAGATGTCGCCCGCGATGGTGATGGACACCGGAAGCACCGCGCCGGCGCCCAGTCCCTGCAGGGCCCGGAAGGCGATCAGCGACGGCATGCTCCAGGCGACGCCGCACAGCACGGAACCCAGCAGGAACAGGCCAATGCCGGTCAGGATGATGGGCTTGCGGCCCGCCATGTCCGAAAGTTTTCCGTAGATGGGTACCGTGACTGCCTGCGCCAGCAGGTAGGCGGAGAACAGCCAGGGGAAGGACGAAAAGCCGCCCACGTCACGGACGATCGACGGCACGGCCGTGGCCACGATGGTGGAGTCGATGGCCACGAGTCCCGTGGACAGCATCAGTGCGATGAGGATGGGTCCGCGTTCGGACCGGAACCCCACTCCCTGGGCGCGGGCGGTCGTCATCAGTCTCGTTTCAGTAATGTGGGTCCCTGTTACCTCCACTCTACGTACCCACGACGGGAGCCGACTATCTCCTGCCCTGGTGTTCGTCCAGCAGCCGGGCACAGCGGATGAAACCCAGGTGCGAGTAGGCCTGCGGATGGTTGCCCAGGTGGGTCTCGGTGCCGGGGTCGTATTCCTCGGGGAGCAGCCCGGTGGGGCCGAAAAGGTTCACCAGCTGGTCAAACAGGTCCCAGGCCTCATCGATGCGGCCCACGGCCACGTACGCCTCGATCAGCCAGGTGGTGCAGATGTGGAACCCGCCCTCCAGGCCCGGCAGCCCGTCGTCGTACCTGTAGCGGAAGACCGTTGGCCCCACCCGCAGCTCCCGCTCCACGGCGGTGACGGTGTCCAGGAAACGCTGGTCCGTGACGTCCAGCAGGCCGGAGAGACCGATGTGAAGGACGGCGGCATCCAGGTCCGGGCTGTCGTAGGCAACAGTGTAGGACTTCGCGGACTCGTCCCAGCCCTCACGGAGCACTTCCGCACGGATCGTGGCTGCCGCCGGCGCCCAGGCCGGGTCCGGCTCCCGGCCGTGCCGCGCCGCGGTCCGCAGCGCGCGGTCCAGGGTCACCCAGCACATCACCTTTGAATACACGTGATGCCGTGCCGCCCGCCGGGCTTCCCAGATCCCGTGGTCCGGCTCATGCCAGCGGGCCAGGACCGCCGAGGCCATCTGGATCATCAGCTCCCAGTAGTCGTCGGCGAGCGCGCCCTCGCGTTCACTCAGCGAGTGGATGAGTTCGGCCACCGGCCCAAAGACGTCCAGCTGGACCTGGTGGTCCGCCGCGTTTCCGATCCGCACCGGACGGGAGCCCGCGTACCCGGGAAGGCTGTCGACCACGGCTTCCGTGGACAGCGGCGCGCCCGTCACCGAGTAAAGGGGGTGCAGCCATTCGGGGCCGGGTGCGTGTTCGAGGATCCGGCCCAGCCAGCCCAGGAATCCGGCTGCCTCCGCCGTGGAGCCCAGGTCCACCAGCGCATTGACGGTCATGGAGGCATCCCGCAGCCAGCAGTACCGGTAATCCCAGTTCCTGGTCCCGCCGATTCCCTCGGGCAGGGAAGTGGTGGGGGCCGCGAGTACGGCGCCCGTGGGTTCATGCACCAGGGCGCGGAGCACCAGCGCCGACCGCCGTACCAGCGAGGGCTTGACCGATGGCAGGGAAAGGTTCTGCACCCACTGCCGGCTATGGAGCGCCACCCGGGCCCGCCGTTCCGTCTCCCCGCCGGGGTCCGCGGACTGCGGTTCGGTGTCCCCGCAGCGGAGGTTGAGTACCACGGGCCCGTCCTGGAGGTTGACGGATGCCGTTGCCGTGGCATGGCGGCCGTCCGAGGTGATGCTGAACGCGGCGCCCGGCGCGAACAGGATGATGGGCTCCGAGGTGCCCAGCACATGCAGTTCCCCGCCCCGCGCCTCCATGCTGAACGGGGCGTTGGCGTAGTCCGGCCGCGGAGCAAACGTGATCCTGGCTGCGCCGTGGCCCGTCAGCACCCGGACCAGGCTGGTGATGCCTTCCGGTGCGGGCTCCAGGTAGTCGGTGACCGTGACGTCCGCCCAGCGGGTTTCGACAATCATGGTGCTGTCCACGTAGCGCTGTCCCAGCACCTGGGAGGCTTTGACCGGTTCCACCGAGAAGTGCCCGGCGGCATCGCCGCCCAAAATGTGGGCGAACAGTGAACCGGAGTCCGGCAGGGGGTGGCTCATCCAGCAGATCTTCGCGTCGGGCGTCAGCAGCGCGGTGGAGGAGCCGTTGCCGATCATCGAGTGGCGTTCAAGGCCAACCGCGTCCTCCCCGAACAGCCACGCCCGCCGCAGTTCGAAGAGGAACGCCAGGACGCGGGCGAAGGATTGGGGGTCGCGGAGGCGGTGCGGTGCTGCCGTCTCGCCCGGGCCCACGTGCAGCCCGAGGTCGGGCCCGCGCAGGGTGGCGATGGCCAGTTCGTCGCTGGCGGCGTCCCCGGCGAACATGGCCGCGCTGGCCCCCAGCCGGGACCTGAGGGTCTCCAAGGCCTCGCCCTTGGACGGTTCCACCACGGACAGGTCCAGCACGGAGCCGTCCACAATGAAGAACAGCCCGTGGGCAGCAGCGATCTGCCGGGAAATTTCCGTCACGGTCGCCACCACGTCCGGCCGGGCCGGCCGGGTGTGCACCGAAACTGCCACCGGTTTGCGTTCGATCCAGATGCCCTCGTGGAAGCCGACGGCCTCGTTGAGGGCGGCATTGACCTTTTGCAGGACGGACTCGGTGGCCAGGGTCTGCGCGTGGGCGAACCCCATGTCCGCTTCGGCGCCGTGCGAACCGATGAGGTGCACCTCCGCGGGCAGCCGTGACACCGCTGCCAGGTCACGCAGTGAGCGGCCCGAGATGATCGCCGCATGGGTATTGGGCAGCGCTGCCAGCGCACGAAGCGCAATGGCCGCGCTGCCCAGCGGGAGCGTCTCGGTGGAAATGCCTTCGGCGTCGCACAGCGTTCCGCCGTAATTGCAGGCCACCAGGAGGCTGGGGACGCGGGCCAGCACCTTGAGTTCCGTGAGCAGGGCGGGGGTCAGCCCGTTGTCCGCCGCATCGGACTGGATGAAGGCGCGCAGCATGTCCAGCGGAAGGGACCGTGTGAGCAGCGCGGAATCCGCCACGCTCTGGTTCAATGGCGTCGGCATCCAAAACCCCTTTGAGGCAGGGCCAGGCCGGGAACACAGCCGCACGGACGGTCCGCGGGCTACCGGTTGGCGCCCCGGGGTTCCGGGTGGATGACCCGGGGCACATCCCATCCTCAGCCCGGGCAGTTACCCCCGGAAGTCCCCTTCATTGCGTATGTGTAAAAGTCCGACCGGCCGAGTGGCGTTGCATGTTGCGCACCGCCGGCAAACCACAGCGGCTACACCCGGACCAGCCCGGCCGCCTCGGCCAGGAGTTCCACGGACCGCAGGCGCGCCTCCGTCCCCGGGCTCTGGTGCGCCACGATGAGTTCGTCTGCATCGGCGTGCTTTCCAAAGCTGTCCAGGTAGTCAATGACGACGTCGGGCGTCCCCACTGCGGAGTACGTCATCATTTGTGCCATGTGGCGTCCCTGCGGCGAGTCCAGGATCATGTCCGCCTCGTCGTCGGTGAATTCGCGGCCGCCGCCGAAGAACAGGGAGACGCGGGCGCGCTTGGTGGCCTGGAACATGGCCTGCGCCTCGGACGCGGAGTCGGCGGCGATGACGTTGACGCCGGCGATCACGTGCGGCGCGTCCAGCTGGGCGGACGGCTTGAACTCGCTGCGGTAGATGGCCACCGCGTCCTGCAAAGCGGCGGGGGCGAAGTGCGAGGCGAAGGCGTAGGGCAGGCCCAGCTGCGCGGCCAGGCGGGCGCCGAACAGGGACGATCCCAGGATGTACAGCGGCACGTTGGTCCCCTTGCCCGGGGTGGCCTCGACGCCCTCGATGCGGGTGGGGCCGGTCAGGTAGCCCTGCAGTTCAAGGACGTCCTGCGGGAAGCTGTCCGCGGACATCGGGTCCCGGCGCAGCGCCCGCATGGTGTTCTGGTCACTGCCCGGGGCCCGGCCCAGGCCCAGGTCGATCCGTCCGGGGTGCAGCGTTTCCAGGGTGCCGAACTGCTCTGCGATGGTCAGCGGGGAATGGTTGGGCAGCATGACGCCGCCGGCGCCCAGCCGGATGCTTTCGGTGTGCGCCGCCACGTGGGCGATCAGCACGCTGGTGGCGGAGGAGGCGATGGAGGACATGTTGTGGTGCTCGGCGTACCAGACGCGCCGGTAGCCCAGCTTCTCGGCGTCCTGCGCCATGGCCACGCTGCCTGCGAAACTCTCCGCCGCCGTCTGGCCTTTGCCGATGGTTGCCAGGTCAAGGATGGAGAGGGGAAGAGTCACGTCAGGTGCCGGCCTTTCAAAATGTTTCGTAGGGGGTGCCGGCCGGATGGCGGCGGGCACGTGATGCATAACGACGGCGGGCCCCGCCTTATTTCTGTGAGCTGGGGAATACTCAGCATACTGATGAGGTTGCCGCCCCTATGAGCCATGATTCAACGAAGCAGCTGGAACTGTCCGCAACGATCGACCTCAAGGACCTGGGAACCGTGCACCGGCTGGGTTTTGGTGCCATGCGCATTGTGGGTGACGGCGTCTGGGGTGAGCCCGCAGACCGGCAGGCCGCCGTGGCCGTGGTGCGCCGCGCCGTCGAACTCGGCGTGGATTTCATTGACACCGCCGACTCGTACGGCCCCAACATCAGCGAGGAAATCATTGCCGAGGCCCTCCACCCCTACAAGGAGGGGCTGAAGATCGCCACCAAGGTGGGCTTCACACGCACGGGGCCCAACAAATGGGTTCCCGTTGGCCGGCCGGAATACCTGCGCCAGCAAACGGAACTGAGCCTGCGCAAGCTGAAGGTGGACACGCTGGACCTGCTGCAGCTGCACCGCATCGACCCCAAGGTGGACGCCGAGGAGCAGTTCGGCGTGCTGCGTGAGCTCCAGGACGAAGGCAAGGTCCGTGCCCTGGGCCTGTCCCAGGTGGGCGTGGCGGAACTCGAAGCCGCCGGAAAGCACTTCACGGTGTCCACCGTCCAGAACCGCTACAACCTGACGGACCGCAGCTCCGAGGACGTGCTGCGCTACTCCGAGGAGAACGGAATCGGCTTCATCCCGTGGGCGCCGATCTCCGCCGGCGAGCTCGCCCGGCCCGGCGGACCGCTGGATGAGGCCGCCAAGCGCCTTGGCGCCACCACCTCCCAGGTGGCCCTGGCCTGGCTGCTGCGCCGCTCCCCCGTGATGATGCCCATCCCCGGCACCGGCTCCGTGCAGCACCTCGAAGAGAACATGGCCGCTGCAGGCATCACGCTCGACGACGATACGTACGCGGAGCTTGAAGCGGCCGGCAAGTAGAGCATCAGAGACAGGAGAAACACCATGGCAAACATTTTGATGGTCGTCTCGGCCGCCGATTCCCTCACCATGAAGGACGGCAGCGAGCACCCCACCGGCTACTGGGCAGAGGAACTGGTGGTGGCCCACCAGACCCTGACGCAGGCCGGCAACACCGTCCACATCGCAACCCCCGGCGGCCGGAAGCCCACCGTGGACCAAGTCAGCCTGGCTGCCGAATCGGCCGGTGGCGAGGACCGGGCACAGGGCTTCCGGGACTACCTGGAAAAGATCGACGGCGAGCTGGCGCACCCGCTGGTGCTGGCCGACGTCGACGCCGCAGCGTATGACGCCGTGGTGATGCCCGGCGGCCACGGCCCCATGGCGGACCTGTACCAGGACGCCGACCTGGGACGCCTGCTGGTGTCAGCCAACAGGGACGGCAAGATCATTGCGCCGTTCTGCCACGGTCCGGCGGGGCTGCTGAGTGCAACGGACGACGACGGCGGGTTCGCTTTCAAGGGCCGGCGCCTCACGGTCTTCACCAACGAGGAGGAGCTGGGCGGCGGGACCGGGGAGAACACCCCGTGGCTGGTGGAGGATGCGCTGAAGGAGAAGGGCGCGGTGATCGAAAACGGTGCCGCCTGGTCCTCCAACGTGGTCCGCGACGGCAACCTCGTCACCGGGCAGAACCCGCAGTCCAGCGAGGACGTGGCCAAGGAAGTCCTGGCTGCACTGAGCTAGTTCAGCAAGCACAAACGGCCATAAAAGAGGGGACCAGTTCGCAATGAACTGGTCCCCTCCTTGCGGCGCGCGTCATTGGGCGCCGGCCTTCAGACGACCCCCTGGTCAGACGGCGCAGCCCCCGTTCCCAATCGTGGGATCGATGGCCATGATCTGCTTCTGGATGTCCGCCAGCTGGGTTTGCAGGCTGGCTACCAGGAGCTTCTGCACCTTGATCGGATCCGCGTAGTTCCCCTTCTTGGCTTGGAGGGCCCGAAGAGTGTCCTGGGCAGCGGTAACCTGGGCGTCCACCGTGCTCAGCCGGCTTTGGAGGGCTGCGAGGTTTGCTTCCGCCGCGCTGATCTCCCCGTTGAGACTGCTGAGCTGGTCCAGCAAAGGCTTGACCCGTCCCTGCAGGTCAAGAACGTTGGCTTCGGCTTCGGCGATCTGGGCATTGAGCGACGAAATCCGGGCCACCAGGTCGTCCCCGATCTTGTTGAGCGATGCGATCTCCGCCGTTTTGGTGCCAACCGCGGTGTTGGCGGCGTCCAGGGTGGCCTGCAGTGCCGGAAGCTGAGCCTGAAGCGCTGAAATCTCAGCGTTCTTGCCGTCCACCGCGCCGTTGGCCGCCGCCAGCACATCCTTTGCCTGGGCCAAGGTGCCATTCAAACCGTCGAGGATTGCCCGCTGGTCCGTGATGGCCTGTTGGGCCTGCGCCACGTTTTCGGTGAGGGTGGGCAGGGCCGCTTCGAGGCCCGCCACCACCTGCTGCTGGGCCGTCACCGCGTCAGCAGCATCCTTCGCTGCCTGCTCCAGGGCCGGAAGCTGGCCCTGCAGGGTGGTGAGCTCCCCTTGTTTGGTGGTGACAGCCGCGTTGGCCTGGTTCACGGCATCCTGGAGTGCCGGCACCTGGGCCTTAAGGGTGGCAATGTCGTTCTGTTTTGCCGTCACCGCTGCATTCGCTGCATCCAGTGCTGCCTGCAGCGGCGCAGCGTTCTGCTGCAGGGTGCTGCTTTCCTGCTGCTTGGCCAGCAGCTGGGAGTTCAGGCTGTCCACCTGCTTTTGGAGGGTAGCCAGGTCGCCCTGAAGGCCGGAGATGGTGGCGCTCTTATCGGCGATCTGGCTGTTCACGCCATTCAACTGGACCTGGAGGCCATCGCGTTGGGCCTGGAGAGTTCGTTTCTTGATGGAATTTCCATTGATGGCGGCAATTTGACTGTCCAGGTCAGCGATCTGCCTCGTGAGATCGGCCTGCTGTGTCTGCAGTGCAGTCAGGTCGTTCTGGGCTTGGGCCAGCTCGGCCTGCTTCGAGGCGATCTGGCTGTTCACCGTGGCAATCTGGCCCTGGAGGCTGGTGATGCCGGCATTAACCGCGGCAATCTTGGCGGTGTTGTCGCTGACAGCCTTTGCTGCGGCCGCCGCATTGGTCTGGAGGGTCTGCAGGTCCGTCTGGGCTTTGGCGATCTCGGCGTTCTTGGCATCGAGGGCCGCCTTGGCAGTGGTGGCTGTGGACTGCAGGGTAGTGAGCTCGGCCTGTGCCGTGGCGATCTGGTCCTTTTTGCCGGTGACGGCAGCGTTGGCGGCTGCAGCGGTTTCCTGCAGCCCGGCCAGTGTCGCCTTCGCAGTATCCACCTTGTCCTGCTGGGCCTGCAGCTCTGCTGCCGCAGTGTTTCCGGCTGCCACCAGCGCGTTCAGCTGGGTTTCGGCGTTGGCGACGGCCTGCTGCGCATCGTCCACGGCAGCGGCGGCCTGCAGCGCCTGCGCGGCCAGGGCTGTCAACTGATCCTGGGCCTGCTGGATCTGGATTTCCTTGGTGGCCAGGTCAGAAGCTGCCTGGTCCGCGGCCTGCTGCAGCGCGGAGAGCTCCGTCTGGGCGGCTGCGATGGCCTGGCTGTTGGCCACCAGGGCTGCTGCCACCTGGTCGGCCTGGGCCTGAAGGTCCGCGGAGGCGGCCTTTGCAGTTGCCAGTTCCTCCTGCAGCGGTGCCAGCTGGCTCTCCACGTCTGCCTTCTTGCCCTGAAGGTCGGTGATGGCCGTTTTCGCCGCCGCTACCTGCGTGGTGAGGCCTTCCTGCTCAGCGGTCACCCTGTCCAGTTCTGCCTGCGCTGCCGTTGCCTGGCTGTCCAGCTGCGTCTCCTGGGCAGCGAGGTCAGCCAGCGCCTTCTCCGCGTCGGCTTTCTGCGCTGCCAAGGCATCCGCCTGGGCCTGCAGATTGGCCTTGTCGGCCTGCAAGGCAGCGATCGCGTCTGCGTTCTTCTTGGCGGCTGCCTTAAGAAGGTTCTCCTGGACGGCGCCACGGTGCGCCAGCTGGTTGACCACGCCGTTGCACATGCCGGTGGTGGAGGTTGTAGCGGCAACGGCAGGCTGGACCAGAACCATGCTGGTGGTGAGCAGCCCGGGCAGGACAACGGCGGCGGCCAGGCGCCGGGAAAGGGGGGACTTGGACGGGGAAGTGCGCATGCGAGCTCCTGTTGAGACCATTGCGGCGGCCAACTCTGGCCGCCTCATGGCCCAACCGTAGAGTCCGCCATCGGCGGAGAACACGCGTAGTCACCACCTGTCTTTTCCGGCCGGGTACTCGTTTTCTGATGGATCTGTGACGCGCCATTGGGGGTAGTGGCCCGGGCCGGGCTGAATATGACTGCCGCGGTCCTCCGGTTAACCGCCGTTACTCCCTGTATCCCAGCGTTTCGGGGGCTTTGATTCGCTGTCGGCGGCTGCCGGATAGTTGCTGCAACGCGCACATTCCGTTGCATCTCCACCCCCTTTCCAAGGAGGAATCATGGCCATCAAGCCCAAGCCGGCCGCCGTCGTTGCCCTGGCCGTCTCAGCCCTGCTGGGACTGGCTGCCTGCTCCGATCCCGGCGCCTCGGCGGCGACGGCACCGTCGTCGTCCGCCACCAACGCCAGTGGCAAGACCTTCAACCTGTCCCCGGATCAGAACCGCATCACAGCGACCAAAGACCCGTCCGCGGCGGCCCTGGTGCCGGAGGCCATCAAAGCGGACGGCAAGCTGACCGTAGTGACCACCGGCGGGGCGGCGCCGCTCAGCCTGTTCGCCACGGACAACAAGACCCTGATTGGCAGCGAGGTGGACATCGCCTACGCGGTGGGCGAGGCGCTGGGCCTGGACGTGGAGGTCCTGCCTGTGGCGTGGGCAGACTGGCCGCTGGGCGTGGAGTCTGCCAAGTACGAGGCCGTGCTTTCCAACGTGACCGTCACCGAGGCGCGGAAGGAGAAGTTCGATTTCGCCACCTACCGCAATGACCTGCTGGGCTTCTACGCCAAGAGCGATTCCGGCATCGGTGAAATCAAGGAAGCCAAGGACGTGGCCGGCAAGAGGATCATCGTGGGCTCCGGCACCAACCAGGAAGCCATCCTGGTGCGCTGGGACGAGGAGAACAAGAAGAACGGTTTGGCGCCGGTCCAGTTCCAGTATTACGACGACGACTCCGCCTCGAGCCTGGCCCTTCAGTCAGGACGTGCGGACCTGACGTTCGGCCCCAGCGCGGCTGCCGCCTACAAGGCAGCGCAGGACGGAAAGACGAAGCAGGTGGGCACATTGAACGGCGGCTGGCCGCTGACGGCACAGATCGCCTTCACCACCAAGAAGGGCAACGGCCTGGCGGTGGCCGCCCAGGCTGCGCTGAACCACCTGATCGAGGACGGCACCTACGCGAAAATCCTGGACCGCTGGGGCCTCTCCTCCGAGGCCATCCAGAAGTCCGAGCTGAACCCGGCGGGGCTGCCCAAGAAATAAGGCAGCCTGCCGACGAAGGAATCCCCGCCCTGCCGGCAGCAGGGCGGGGATTCTTCTTTGGCTTTACCAGGCCGGCAGCACGGGCACCGCGCCGGCCGCCTCAACATCTTCGGCGTCGCCGCGTGCCAGCCATTTCAGGAGGCCCTCCCGGTCCGACTCGACCCGCAGGCCGCCGTCACCGATTACCCACTCGTCGCGTTCCTCGGTAACCAGCGTCATCCCGGGCGCGCCCTTGGCCCGCATGGCGCGTACCACGGCCTCGATGGCGTTCAACAGCGAATCGGGGTCGGCTTCCTCGATGGTCCACGCGGTGTCCAGATCATGGTGGTGCACCACCACCTCGGCAATCCGCAGCGCCACAATGGAGGTTGCCGGCAACTCCCGGCCACCCACCTTTACTTCCGGTGCCACAAGATCCCCGGTCAACCGCTGGGCTTCACCGGCGAAAGCGGCGGCCGAGTCCCGCACTTCAGCCAGGAGTTCCTCCCGCGGCAGGGCCGCAAGGGCGGCAATGGCCTGCGAGCGCGCTTCAGGGGACGCGTACAGCTGGCGTTCCTCCCCGGACGTGGCCCAGTCGATCAGCCCAACCAGGGCACGTCCGCTGGATGCGACGTGCGCGATGACCTGAGCACGGGTCCACCCTTCACACAGCGAAGCGGCAGCCAGTTCTTCATCGGACAAGGAGGAGACCGTGGCAAGAAACATGTCCGTCTCCCGGCCCAGGCGGGACAGGTCTGAGTGCAGCCGTGCTGGATTGATCATTCCGCCAGCCTAACCGGGGCGCCATACCCCCGGCCATGGTTACGGGCCTCCTGGTTCATACCGGCCGCGTATGGACTAAGACCGGCCCGCCAGCCACCGCCAGAAAGCCGCTGCCGCCGGGCGCATTGGGCCTGTTCCGCCGGATCCATCGCAAATACAGCCCCTTTGATATGCGGAAACTGCCCAATGCACCCCGGGCGCGAAACCGGGGATTCCCCTCATATGCCGTGCGTCACATTGCCTGTCAGGCTGGGTTGCCGAGGCCCCGGCGCGGATCCATCCGGATGCCGCAACGCCTCCACACCCGCCCCCCCTGAAAGGACCTGCGCCATGACGCTGCCGCACCCCCAATCAACAATCTCCGGAAACCCGGGAAAGGAGACCCGGACAGCCAACTGGGTGGCTTTCGTCATCTGCGCCGCGCTCCTTTTCGATGGGTACGACCTGGTGGTCTACGGCACCGTCCTTCCGGGACTGCTCGCGGACGCGGGTCAAATCGGTCATTTCGATGCGGCCACGGCCGGGCTCCTGGGGTCCTGGGCCCTCATTGGCGTGCTGGTGGGGTCGCTGGCATGCGGTGCCATCGGTGACTTCTTCGGCCGCCGCCGGCTGATGCTCGCGGGCATCGCCTGGTTCTCCCTGGGCATGTTCGCCACCGCCCTGGCCACGGATGTCACCGCCTTCGGCGCCCTCCGGTTTGCCACGGGCCTGGGCCTGGGCGTCGTCATCGCCAGCGCCGGCGCCACGATGGCCGAGTTCGCACCTGCGGGACGGCGGCAGTTCTACAACGCGATCGTGTACTCCGGAGTCCCCGCGGGCGGCGTGCTGGCGTCCGTCCTGGGTATCGCGTTCCTGGACAGCATCGGTTGGCGCGGCCTCTTCGTCATAGGCTCCCTGCCCCTCCTGGTCATCCTGCCCGTTGCCTGGCGGAAGCTTCCGGAATCCCCGCGGTGGCTGCTGGCCCGGGGCCGGGAAGAGGAAGCGCTGGCCGCTGCCTGGCGCACCGGGGTGCCGCTCGCCGAAGAGCAAGTAATCCGGGAGGCCGGCGCCGCCCCGCAGAAGTCCGGGTTCGCCGCCGTCTTTTCCCGCCAGTTCGCCGTGGCATCCATCCTGCTGGGCCTGATGTCCTTCTGCGGGCTCCTCCTCACCTACGGGCTCAACACCTGGCTGCCCAAGATCATGGAGGGCTATGGCTACGGACGCACCTACGCCCTCTTCTTCCCGCTGGCACTGAACCTCGGTGCCGTGGTGGGCGGTCTGGTCGCCTCCCGGATGGCCGACCGGAACGGACCGCAGCGGGTTATCGCTGCCACGTTTGCCCTCGCCACCATTTCCCTGGGACTGATGACCTTCAGCTTCCCGCTGCCGCTGCTCTTCACCTTCATCGCCACCGCCGGGGTGGGAACCTTGGGCACCCAGGTGCTGGTCTACGGTTTCCAGTCCAACTACTTCACTACCAATGCCCGTGCAGCCGGGGTCGCCTGGTGCGCCAGCGTGGGCCGGCTGGGCGGCGTCCTGGGTCCGATCATCGGCGGCTGGCTGGCAGCGGCGGGGATCGGCGGGGCAACAGCCTTCTACATCTACGGCGCGGTGGCCCTGCTTGGCGGCGCCGTCACCATCCTGGTACCCCGCCAGCACAAGCTGGAAGAAGCCCTCCCCCGGGCCGAAGAGCGGAAAGATTACGTCGAAAAAGTATCTAAGTAAGGCCTTTTATGGTTACTCTATGAATCAATGAGGCCGCTCCGCGCCTCCCCCGACCCGCTGGAAAGGTGGCACCGGATGGAAATCCGCCAGCTTAACTACTTCATCGCGGTGGCGGAGGAGCGGCACTTCGGCAGGGCGGCAAAGCGCCTCCACATGGCGCAGCCGCCCCTGTCCCAGCAGATCCGCCAGCTGGAAGACCAGCTGGGCGTCCAGCTCCTCAACCGCACCACCCGCCGGGTGGACCTGACAGCGGCGGGCCAGCTCCTGCTGGACCGCGGCCGCCAGATCGTCAACGACGTCGAAACGCTCCGCGCGGATGTCTACCAGGTGGGCAAGGGCGCCACCGGCGTCCTCCGGGTGGGGTTCTCCGGCTCGGCAACCTACGGCGTCATGCCCCGGATCGCCCGGCTCACCAAACAGGTCCTTCCCGGCCTGTCGCTGGCACTGAACGGAGAGATGCTGACGCCGTCCATGGAAGCGGGGCTCCGGAACGGGACCCTGGACGCGGCACTGCTGCGTCCCCCCGTTGCCTCCGAGGAAATCGACTACCGCGTGGTCACCCAGGAGCCACTCGTCGTCGCGCTTCCCTCCTTCAGCGCGCTGGCGGTGGACCGGCCCGTGGCCATGCACGAACTGCAGGACCAGGACTTCATCGCCTACGCACCGGAGTCCGTGCTGAACCGCATTACCTCGGACCTCTGCCGGCAGGCAGGTTTCCAGCCGCGGATCACGCAAGTGGTTGGTGAGACCTCCACCATGCTGGCGTTCGTGGCCGCGGGCGGCGGCATCGCCGTCATGCCGTCCAGCGTGCGCGCCTTCCAGCTCGAAGGCGTCGCATACCGGGAGATCGACAATGCTCCCCCGGTGGAACTCGCCGTCGCCTGGCTGCGCGGCCACCGGTCCGCCCTGCTGCAAAACTTCCTGGACATCGTGGCCACGGCAACCGCTGATGCCGCCACCCCCGCTCCCGCTGATGAAAGGCTCCTCCCATCATGAAGATCGCAGCCATCGAGGCGATCCCCTACTCGATCCCGTACCGCCACCCGCTCCATTTCGCCTCCGGCTCCGTGCACGAGGCCGACCACGTCCTGGTCCGCGTCCACACCGACGACGGCCTGGTGGGAACCGCGGACACCCCGCCCCGCCCGTACACCTACGGCGAGACGCAGAAGTCCATCGTCGCGGTGGTGCAGGATGTCTTCGCCCCGCAGCTGGTGGGCATTGACGTCTTTGACCGGGAAAAGATCCAGGCCGTGATGGCGCGGACCATCCACAACCAGACGGCCAAGGGCGCGGTGGACATTGCCGTCTGGGACGTTATCGGCAAGACCCTGGGGCAGCCCGTGACCAAGCTGCTGGGCGGCTACACCGACTCGCTGCGTGTCTCCCACATGCTCGGATTCAAACCCGCCCGGGAACTCCTGGCCTTGGCCCTGGAGTTCCGGGAAACCTACGGCATCAACACCTTCAAGCTGAAGACCGGCCGCCGTCCGCTGAACCTGGATATCGAGGCCGCCAAAGTGCTGCGGGAAGGCCTGGGCGAGGACGCCGAGCTGTACATGGACGCCAACCGCGGCTGGACAGCCAACGAAGCCGCCGAGGTGCTGCGCCGCACCGCCGACCTCGGCCTGCAGTTCCTTGAGGAACCGGACGACGCCCGCGAAGTCCTGGGCCGCCGCCGGCTGGTCACCAACTCCCCCATCCCCATTGCCGCCGACGAATCCGCCGCCAACCTGGGCGAGGCGGCCCGCGAAATCCTCACCGGCGGGGCCAACCTCCTGTCCGTCAAGACCGCCCGGTCCGGCTTCACCGAAGCCGCCAAGATTGTTGGCATGGCCGAGGGCATGGGCATCGACGTCTACATCGGCAACCAGATCGACACCCAGGTGGGCACCGTGGCCTCGGTCGTATTCGGGGCAGCCTTCGCCCACACGGCCAAGCGCGCGGCGGAGCTGTCCAACTACCTGGATATGACCGATGACCTGCTGGCCCGGCCACTGGCCATCACGGACGGCCGAATCCACGTTCCCGAGGGCCCCGGCGCGGGCACCGACGTGGACGACGACAAGCTCGCCCACTACCGCATCGACTGACATTCCATCCCTTCCACCGAGAGGTCACCATGAAGTACCTGGTCCATATGGACGTCAACCTGCCCGACGGCATGCCCGCCGACGAAGCCGCCGGAATCAAGGCAAAGGAGAAGGCCTACTCCCAGGAACTGCAGCGCTCCGGCAAATGGCCTGAGATCTGGCGCGTGGTGGGCGAATACGCCAACTACTCCATCTTCGACGTCGAATCGAACGACGAGCTCCACGGCATCCTGCAGGACCTTCCGCTGTTCCCGTACATGGACATCACTGTGGTCCCGCTGGCCAAACACCCTTCGGATGTAAAGTAGCCGGGTCAGTCCTTGGCCCGGAACGCCGCCGCGAGTTCGCTGCGGGACCGGATTCCCATCTTCCGGTACAGCCGCGTGAGGTGGTACTGCACCGTCTTTTCGGCCAGGAACAGGGCCCGGGCCGCTTCCTTGTTGGTGGCGCCCGCAGCCACCAGCTCGGCCACGGCCTGTTCCTGGGCCGTGAGCTGTTGATGGTGGCCGCCCACAGAGGAGAGCACCGGGTCCGCCGGGTCCGGCAGGTTCCCCACGTCCAGGCCAGTTGCCTTCAGCTCGCGGTCGCACCGTTCCACATAGGTGGCCGCGCCAAGGGTGTCATACAGGTCCCGCGCCGCCCGCAGCACCGATGACGCCAGGCGCCGCTTTCCGGCCCGGCGCATGCTTTGCCCGAACGCGAAACTGATCCGCGCCCGCAGATAGGGGCGGTTGAGCCCGCGAAGGTGCCCCAGCGCCGCCTCGAAGTACTCCCTTGCCGTGTCCGGGTCCCCCTGCGCGGCCAGCAGCCGGCCCCTGGCCCACGCCACGCGGGCCAGATCCGAGGGGACTTCCCGCTCGCGATGCACTCCTTCAAAAGCGGTAAGGAACGTCTCTGCGGCATCGAGTTTGTCGGTCATGACCAGCGCGTTGACGTAGGTGTCCTGCCACGGCCAGAAGGACACCCGTTGATCGGTCCAAGGGTCCAGTTCCGCCAGCGGCTGGAGGGCGGCCAGGGCACTTTCGTAGTCTGCCCGTGCCTCGTGGAAGCGGGCGCGCGCCAGGCTTGCCGGGACCTGCATGGCCCGGTAAGTTCCCGGCTGCACCGCGGCCTGTGAAACGTAGTAGCGTGCCCGGTCCCAGTCGCCCCGCATGGACCACAGCTCGGCGGCCGTCCAGTACAGCAGCGGCCGGATCAGCGGCATCCGCGAGGTCTCCAGCCGGACGCTTGCCCGGGAGACGGTGGCCGCGGCCGCGTCCCAGTTGCCCAGCACCAGGTGGGTGCGGGCAAGCCAGGCCTCGGCCCACAGGGAGATCCGCAGCGATCCCCCGCGGTACTCGGTGGGGGCGGCCGACTCAAAATTCACCAGCGCGGATTCTGCGTTGTCCAGGCGCAGGGCCAGCCACCCGGCGCCCATCTGCACGCGCTGCTTCTGGGCATTCTCGGCCGCGTGGGCGGAGGCCCGCTGGTAGGAGGCCTCGGCGTCCGATATGCGGCCCTGGGCATAGAGGCCCAGGCCGTAGATGGCCTCCGACTCGATGTGAGCCGGAGTTCCGGGTTCGGTCAGAGCCATCGCGCGTTCGGCCCAGCCGGTGATCATCGGACCGTCCCACGAGGCCACCCCGTGGAGGACGAAACGCTGGGCCACCTGCGCTGCCGCGCCGGGTTCATGTTGCGGATTGCTGGTTCGCCAGGCCATCTCCAGTTGGCTTTGGGCGCTGTCATTCTGGCCGGACACCGTGGACAGGTACCCCAGCACCGAGGAGCGCAGGGGCGACGGCGGCAGGGCATCCACCGCCCCCGCCCAGGCCTGCGCCTGGGCAACATTGCCGGAGCCCACCAAGGCGTCGACGGCTTTCAGGAGCCGGAGGTTCCGGGCGCGGATATCGGGGGACAGCCGTGAGGCGGAGAACAGTGCGGTGGAGGCATCCTGCCATGCGCCAACCGTGGCCTGCCGCCGCGCGAACTCTTCCAGCTCCGCGGCCAGTGTTTCGTCTGCGGCCGGGGTGGCGGCAACGCGGTGGCCCAGCTGTTCGCCCTCGGACTGGACAGCTTCGGCGGCCTTCCGGTGCAGGGCAATGCGCCGGCTGGGGACGATCTGCTCGTAGACCGCTTCCGCGGTGCCGGGTTCCAGGAAGGCGACGGCGGAGCGGGACTGGTCCACGGACAGTCCCAGGAGCCCCGCACGGTGTCCCTCATCGAGTGCCGGCAGGACGGATTCCAGTCCGCCCACCCTGGCCACCTCCGCCAGGCCGGCGCCGGGGCCGAGCACCGCTGCGGTCTCCGCGGCGGTGACCAGGGCGGGGGACGCGGCGGCCAGGACGCTGCGGACCCTGGCGCGCACCCGGGAGGTGGGCGGCAGGGACGGAAACCAGGACTGCCAGGTTTCCGGCGGCAGCTCGCGGAGCAGCTCCACGACGGACTGGGCAATCCCGTCGGTGTGCGTCACCAGGCCGTGCGCCGCTGTTGCACTGAGGTCCAGGCCGAACAGGCTCCGTGCCAGGTCCTGGACCTGCTGCGGCGACAGGGGCTCCAGCGGAATCCGGGCCACTTGGTGGCCGGTGAGGAAGTCGAGCACGCCGGCCGGGACACGGGGCGCATCTACAGGGTTGAGGGTCAGCAGGAACAGGACCCGCTTGTCATGCAGCCTCCGCGTGACAAAGGTGAGGATGCGCAGGCTCGCCTCGTCGAGCTTGTGGACGTCGTCGACGGCGACCACCACGCTGCCGTGCGTCTGCAGGCCTTCGAGATGGGTGCTGAGGGTGGAGGCGTAGTTGACCACCTGGTCCGGGGTCAGGGAGGCGACGGGCCCCGGCGCCAGGGCCGGGCCGCCGTCGTAATCCTTTGCCGTACGGAGCGGCAGGGTCCGCATGAGCTGGGAGTAGCCTGCCAGGGCGAACTGCGCCTCCCAGTCGTCCCCCATGGCGGACAGCACGCGGACGCCTCGGGCGGCCGTGCGGCAGTGCTCAAGGAAGAGCTCCAGGAGTGCCGTTTTCCCGGATCCGGACGGGCCGGAGAGCACAACGGTTCCCACTTTGCCTTTGCGGACGGTCCGGAGGGTTTCCAGCAGCTGCTCGAACACCGCTGCCCGGCCGGCCAGCGGGAAGTCCTCAGCCGTGTCGCCCTGGGTGGAGCCCGCCGTCATGGCTGCAATCCTACCGGAGCGGCCTGGGCGCCCCCCATGGCGTGCATCCATCGGATGCACTAGCCCAGGTCGCCGCCGGCCACCGGGAGGATGCTCCCGGTCAGGTAGGACGCCTCGTCCGAGGCAAGGAACACGATGGGCGCCGCCTGCTCGTCCAGGGTGCCGTAGCGCTTCATGAACGAGGACTCCACCGTCTGGTCAACGATGGTTTGGTACCAGTCCTTCTCGGTGGCGGACTCGGCTTCCGGCCCGCGCTTGACCTTCCGCGGCGGGGCTTCGGTGCCGCCCGGGGCGGTGGCCACCACGCGGATGCCGTGCCCGGCCACCTCCATGGCCAGCGACTGGGTCAGGGCGTTCACGCCACCTTTCGCCGCGGCATAGGGCACCCGGTGCATTCCCCGGGTGGCCACCGAGGAGACGTTCACGATCGTGCCCGAGCCCTGCTCCATCATGGCCGGCAGGACTGCCCGGCAGGTCCAGAGCGTGGGAAAGAGCGAGCGGCGGATTTCCTTCTCGATCTTGTCCTCGTCGTACTCCTGGTAGGGGCGGGCCCAGATGGTGCCGCCCACGTTGTTGACCAGCACGTCCACGCGGCCGTGGGCTGCGAGCGCTGCCTTGATGGCCTGGGTGGCGCCGGCGAAGGTCTCCAGGTCCGCGGTGACGGACGTGGCCGCCCCGCCCGAACCCGACGCCTTGGCGGCCTCGTCGATGCCGCGGGCAACGTCGTGGACCAGGTCCGCGCGGTCCACCAGGACCACCACACCGCCTTCGGCGCCGATGCGCTCGGCCACCTTCTGGCCGATCCCCTGGGCGGCACCGGTGACGACGGCGACCTTGCCGCCGAACCTGCCCGGCGTCACGTATTGCCCGGCGTACGGCGCAGCCATCAGCGGGTGGCCTTGGCGTCGATGGCCCCGGCCATGGTGTCCTTCGCGTCCTGGGCATGGGCGGTGATGACGGCGCGCAGGTGGTCCTTGTCGCCGCGTTCGAAGGCGTTCACGATCTCAAGGTGGTCCTGCGTGACGCGTTCGAAGATCGGCGTCCCGGCTTCGAACGCCGCGGCCATCTGGGCGTGGACATCCAGGCGCCGGTACGACTCCAGCAGCATCGGGTTGTCGCAGACCATGAAGAGGTACTCATGGAATTCTTCGTTGGTGCGCGCGAATTCCTCGGGGTCGGTGATGTTTCCGTCCTGCACCGAGCCGGTGGTGGCTTCCGCGAGCCGGCGGAACTGGCGAAGTTGCTGTTCGCTGAGCCTTCCCAGCAGCAGTTCGCTGACCGCAAGCTCCAGGCCCATGCGGGCGTCCAACTGGGCGAAGCTGTCCTCCTTGCGGAAATCCAGCTGGCCGGTCTCCAGCGAGGACACGGCCTCCCCGCGGCTCATGGTGTCGCCTTCGGACTGGATCTTTCCGGCCGGTGCCGGGGCCCCGGTTTCGGCGTCGCCTCCGGTGGTCTCCTTCGGCGCGAAACGTTCGAAGTAGAAGTTGGCGGGCTTGATGCCTTCGGTATCCAGCCACTTGGAGACGGCGTTGACCATGGGCGGCGGCCCGCAGAGGTAGATGTCCACGTCGCCGTCGTTGAGGTGCTTCGGTTCGATGATCTGCGTGACGTAGCCGGTGTGCGGTGCGGAGGTGCCGGGCTCGGAGGCGATGTAGTCCCAGGTGAAGCCGGGCAGTTTCGCCTCGTAGGCGCGGAGCCAGTCCAGGCCCACGATGTCCGCCTCGCGGGTGAGCCCGTATATGAGGTGCACCGGGCTGGACGGCGGGTTCTCGGAAAGCTTCTCGAGGATGGACAGCAGCGGGGCCAGGCCGGTGCCGCCGGCCAGGAGCAGCAGGGACCGTTTGGGCTCGCGGAGGAAGAAGGATCCGTAGGGGCCGGTGAATTCGATGGCGTCGCCTACCGCAGCGCGGTCGCGCAGGTACTCGGACATGGCACCCTGCGGGGTCACGCGGACCATGAAGGACGCATCGTCCACTTCGGGGCCGCTGCTGAAGGAGTAGGAGCGCTCGGCGTCGGTACCGGGGACCTTGAGGTTGACGTACTGGCCCGGCAGGAACGCCAGTGCATCCCGGTTCTCCACCTCGAGGGTGAAGGAGACCGTGGTGTCGGTGTGCCGGTTGAGTTCCTTGATGGTGGAGCTGAAGGTGGCGGCCGCCGTCTTTGCCGACTCGGACGTGGCCGGGATCTGGATGGCCAGGTCGGACTCCGGGACGGCCTGGCACGTCAGCATGTAGCCCTTTTCGAGCTCCTCTTCGGTCATGGCGTCATCGATGAAGTCGCCCGGGTCGAAGGAGCCTGAGTCGCAGAACGCCTTGCAGGTGCCGCACGCGCCGTCGCGGCAGTCCGACGGAATGTTGATCCGCGCCTTGTAGGCCGCGTCCATGACGGTCTCATAGTCGCCGACCTTGATGACTTTGGTAACGCCGTCTTCGAAGCTGAGGGCTACTTTGTGGCCCATGGGGTCCTCCTGACTGGGCGGGCGCGTCGTCGCGTCCGGGGAAAAAGTTGGGCGTGCCCGGCGGGCACGGAATGGGACAGTCCGTGCGGCGCCCGGTTAGGCCGGGCGCCCGCGCGGGACAGGTCAGATCATGTAGACGTCCACCACGTGGTGGATGTAGTCGTTCTTCAGGACGACTTTCTTCTTCAGGATCACCGGCTGCGGGCCGGAAAGGTCGATCGTGTAGAAGCTGGTGCCGAAGTACGTGTCCGTCGTGTTGTAGCGGAAGTACAAGGTGAACCAGTTGAAGCGCACCTCCACCTTGCTGCCGTCGTTCGACAACACTTCGACGTCCGTGACGTTGTGGCCCGTTCGCGGCTCAGGGAGGGAGGTGGCGGACGACCTGTCGGTCTTGATCCGGAATACCCGGTCCTCGATGCCGCCCCGGTTGTCGTAGTAAATCAGGGAGATCTCGTTGAGGGGGTCCTGCGTCAGC
The DNA here is from genome assembly GCF_057747955.1 of Arthrobacter sp. SDR-2R. Taxonomy (NCBI): domain Bacteria; kingdom Bacillati; phylum Actinomycetota; class Actinomycetes; order Micrococcales; family Micrococcaceae; genus Arthrobacter; species Arthrobacter sp. SDR-2R. The sequence goes on along the minus strand of NZ_CM173231.1, from coordinate 762,821 downwards.
TGGTCGTCCACATCCCAGGCCGGCATCCAGAATTCGGAGTCCGGGTGGTAGCACTCAAGCCATTCATCGAACCGGCGGTCATCCAGCAGGCGGGCTTCCCGGTACAGGAACGCCCGGACGGTTTCAAGGGTTGTGATCTCCTCCGCGGTCTTCAGGACCGGGGCGGTGTGGGTCAGATTGGTCATGGGTTCTGCGCTCTCTGTGGTTCCGGTGGGCTCTCTCAGGTGACGGGAACGGAATCCAGGGCGGAACGCTCCTCTTCCTCCGCCAGGGCCCGGTCCATGACTTCCTTCCAGTACCCGTGCTGGATGGGGTAGAGCCCTTCGTCTTCGGTGCGCACGCCGGAGGCGATCACCCTGGTCATGCCCAGGGCCCGCGCCTGCTCGTCCGGACCGGTGATCTCGTGGGTGGAGCCGCGGGTCATGTCGTTCCACGGGGCGCTTGTGGCCCAGTAGGTCTTGTTGCAGGAGCGGAATTCCTCGAGGTCGTCCGGCGTGGCCATGCCCGTGGCGTTGAAGAAGTCTTCGTACTGGCGGATGCGCTTGGAACGGTTCTCCTGGGACTCACCCTTGGGGGCGATGCAGTAGATGGTCACCTCGGTCTGGTCCGCGGAGATCGGCCGGAAGTGGCGGATCTGCGAGGAGAACTGGTCCATGATGTAGACGTTCGGGTACAGGCAGAGGTTGCGCGAGATGTTGATCATGAAGTTGGCCATTTCCTCGCCGTACTTGGCCACGAGCTCGTCGCGGCGGTCCCAGAGCGGGCGGTCCTGGGGGTTGGTCCATTCCTGCCACAGCAGCAGGTGCCCGTGATCGTAGGAGTAGAACCCACCCTTGACCTTGCCCCACTTACCGGCGTCCATGGCCTTGGTCTTATTGGCGGAGTCGCCGGCGCTGCGGCGGGCGGTGGTGGCTGCGTAGTTCCAGTGCACGGCCGTGACGTGGTAGCCGTCGGCGCCGTTCTCGGCCTGGACCTTCCAGTTGCCGTCGTAGGTGTAGGTGGACGAGCCGCGCAGGACTTCCAGGCCTTCGGGCGACTGGTCGACGATGGAGTCGATGACCTTGGTGGCATCGCCAAGGTGTTCCTCGAGCGGGAGGACGTCAGCCTTCAGCGAGCCGAACAGGAAGCCGCGGTAGGACTCGAAGCGGGCCACCTTGGTGAGGTCGTGCGAGCCTTCCTTGTTGAAGGTCTCGGGGTAGCCGGCGTTCCGTGAGTCCTTGACCTTCAGCAGTTCCCCGGAGTTCTTGAAGGTCCAGCCGTGGAACGGGCAGGTGACGGTGGTGCGGTTGTCCGTCTTGCGGCGGCACAGCATGGCACCGCGGTGCGAACAGGCGTTGACCAGGCAGTTCAGCTTCCCGTCCTTGTCCCGGGTGATCATCACGGGGGTGCGGCCGATATAGGTGGTGAAGTAGTCGCCCACGTTGGGGATCTGCGACTCGTGGGCGAGGTACACCCAGTTGCCTTCGAAGATGTGCTTCATCTCGAGTTCGAAGATCTCCTGGTCGGTGAAGATCTCGCGCTTGGCCCGGATGACGCCGTTCTCGCGGTCGTCGATCACGGCGTCGGCAAGGACCTCGCGGGCATGGATCAGGTTCTCGGTCATGGCGTGCTCCTTCATTGGAGATTGCTGGACGGATGGGCGGAGGTCCACTGGGGAAGAGGCTTCGGCGGCGGACGTTGTCCAGCAATTCTTGCCGCTCGTGATTGGCCTCACATCAGGCAAATACCTAGGTTCCACCAAGGGTGTCTTTATGTACTGATAATGACTCAAAAGACGCCTAGTTGATATTTGTAGCGTCCTTATCTGCGGGCCTACGATTGAGACCGAGATCACGCAGGCCGAGCAACGCAGGCGAAACTTTCCGCCCCGCAGGCCGCGTGGGGAGCAGGAGCCCTTCCTGTCCCATTCAATGAAGAAGGTGGACATCGTCATGACCCAAACCCCAACGGACAGCCGCACGGAAAACGAAGGCACCGCCGTCGAAGCAGGAACCAAGGCAACCGAGCGGTTCGCAGCGTCGGGCAAGCTCTCCAAGGTGGATGTATCCAAGGAACGGGTGAGCCTGCTGGCCGGCGCGCTGATCAAGGCCGCCAACGACATCGTCGAGGAGCACCAGGTCACCTACGAGGAATACAACGCGCTCAAAGCGTGGCTGATCAAGGTTGGGACGGACGGTGAATGGCCGCTGTTCCTCGACGTCTGGCTTGAGCACACCGTTGAGGACGTCAACTCCCAGGACCGCCCCGGCACCGTGGGCACCATCGAGGGCCCCTACTACGTTCCCAACTCCCCGGAACTCCAGACGCCCGCCACGGTTGAAATGCGCGACGGCGAAGAAGGCACCCCGCTGCGCTTCAGCGGCCAGTTCACCGACACCGACGGCAACCCCATCCAGGGCGCCCAGGTGGAGATCTGGCACGCGGACGCCGCCGGCTTCTACTCCCAGTACGCCCCTGGCCTGCCCGAGTGGCTCTTCCGCGCCACCGTCAAGGCCTCGGACGATGGCCGGTTCGAGATCAACACGATGCGTCCGGCGCCGTACCAGATCCCCACGGACGGCGCCTGCGGGCAGCTGATCAGCGCCGCGGGCTGGCACGCCTGGCGTCCGGCGCACATCCACATCAAGGTGTCCGCACCGGGCTACGAGCCGGTCACCCAGCAGCTCTACTTCCCCGGCGATCCCCACAACGCTGACGACATCGCCTCGGCAGTGAAGCCCGAACTGATGCTGGACCCCCGCCCCCGTTCCGACGGCAAGGGCGAGGACGTAGTTTATGACTACGTCCTGGCCAAGCAGGGCCAGAAGAAGTAGCACGCAAACTGGGAGATACCCCCGCACGGAGGCGCTCCGGAGCTGATGCTTCGGAGCGCCTCCGGTTTTTCCGCCCCAGCCAGGAGCCCCGATGAGCCATCCCCGCCCACATCCGACCGCCAGCTCCGTTGAGGCAGCCCAGCCTGTGCCTGAGCCCCTGCTGGAACGTCCGGGGGTCCGGCCTGCAGGCCCCCGCCGGATTCTTCGCGACCTGGGTCTGTCCTATGTCTCGAACGGCGCTATTGGGCTCATTTTCGCGGCATCCGGGCCCATCGCCGTCACCCTGGCCGTCGGAACGGCCGGCGGCCTGACCCAGGGCCAGCTCTCGTCCTGGGTTTTTGGCATTCTGTTTTCGGGCGGCGCGGCCACGCTGCTGATGTCGCTCATTTACCGGCAGCCCCTGGGCTTCGCCTGGTCCATCCCCGGCACAGTGCTCCTGGGACCGTCCCTGCAGCACCTTTCCTTTCCCGAAGTCGTCGGGGCCTTCTTCACCTCCGGCGTGCTGATCCTCGCCCTGGGCGCCACCGGCGTGGTGCGAAAAGCCATGGCGCTGGTACCCATGCCGATCGTGATGGCCATGGTGGCCGCGGTGTTCCTGAAGTTCGGCACGGACATTGTTGCCTCCACCCAGGACAATCCGGCCGTGGCTGCTCCGATGGTGGGTGCGTTCCTGGTCCTCACCGCAGTTCCCACGCTTGGCAGGTTCCTGCCGCCGGTTCTGGGCACCCTGGTGGCAGGCGGCATCGCCGTGGCCGTTAGCGGCCAGTTCAACCTGGCGCCCGGCGGACCGCTCCTGGCCACCCCGGTTTTCACCGCCCCTGAATTCACGTGGGCCGCGCAGCTGGAGCTCGTAGTTCCGCTGGCCGTCACCGCGCTGTTCGTCCAAAACGGCCAGGGTATCGCCGTCCTCCGCGCTGCCGGCCACCGGCCGCCCGTGAATGCCTTCGCCATGACCTCCGGCGCGTTCTCGGTACTGAACGCCGGGTTTGGCGCCGTTTCAGCATGCGTTACAGGCCCCACCAACGCCCTGTTGACCTCGTCCGGGAGCCGTCAGCGCCAATACACGGCCGCCGTGGCCTACGGCGTGCTGGCCTTGGTGTTCGCAGCGTTTGCCCCCACACTGACCCGGCTGATGCTGGCGGCGCCCAAGGAGTTCGTCCTGGCGCTGGGTGGCATCGCGATGCTCCGGGCCCTTCAGCAGGCCTTCGTCACGGCCTTCGCCACCAGCTTCACCCTGGGCTCCCTTGTGACCTTCGTGGTGACCATCTCCGGCATGAACCTCTTCAATGTCCATGCGGCGTTCTGGGGCCTGGTGATTGGCTACGGGGTGTCCCGCCTGCTGGAGCGCGCCGACCACGCCCAGCCCTGATACCGTGCCGCCCGCCCGCTGCCGGGGACCCGCGAAAGTGCGCTCCCGGCCGGTTAGGCAATAGTCTGGCCAGATGGGGACCAGTGCCGTTAACTCCGGCGAACAAGTGGACAGGCAGACGCGCATACTCGAGGCGGCCATGGACCTGCTGTCCCGGCACGGCATTTCCGGAGTGAGCATGCGGTCCGTGGCGCGGGAAGCCGGCGTGGCGCTGGGCCTGGTCAACTACTACTACGACGACAAAACCACCCTGATCCGGGCAGCCCTGCGCCGGGTGGATGAGCATGACCTTCTGCTCGTCGCCCCCGATCCGTCCATGCCCCCGGATGAACAGCTGCGCAAGGCCCTGCGGCGGGTTGCCGGCGCCGACCTGCTGACCACGCGCTACCTGTCCCTGCGCCTCCACCTTTGGGCCCTCGCCCAGGCCGACGAGGACTACGCCCAGATCAACGCCGCCGCCTTCGACCGCTACATCGACGGGCTCGCAGCACTGGTATCCAGCGCCAGGCCAGGGCTCTCCTGGGAGGCATGCCGGGAGCGCGCATCGGACATCGTGGTCATCCAGAACGGCATGTGGCTGACCGCACTGCTCGGGGTGGACAATGCCGCCATCCAGCGAAGTATCCAGCGCACGGAACAGATTGCCTTCGCGCCGGTCCAGGATGAAGGGGCCGGCGGGCAGGAGCCCAGCCCGCGCTAACCCGCCTGCTCCCGGGCGCAGACGGGCCCGAAAGTAACATTGAACGAGTGTTCAAAAAAGTATTGAACACTCGTTCAACGTGCATTACTGTCCTTCCTATGACATACGCCACACCAACCCTGGACGCCGTCGAGAGCACCACAACGGACGCAGCGTCCTCCCTGTTCATCAACGGCGCGTGGGAGCCGGCGGCATCCGGCGCCGTGCGCCAGATCCGCAACCCGGCAGACGGCGAGCTGGTGGCCACGGTCTCCGAGGCCGGCCGGGAAGACGCCGAACGCGCCATTGCCGCGGCCCGCGCCGCCTTCGACTCCGGCGCCTGGTCCTCCGTCCCGGCACCAGAGCGCGGGTCCTTCCTCCTCAAGGTCGCTGCCGGGCTGCGGGAACGGCGGGAAGAGTTCGCCCGGGCCGAGTCCCTTGACACCGGAAAGCGCATGGTCGAGAGCCGCATCGACATGGACGACATCGCCGCCTGCTTTGAGTACTTTGGCAGGCTCGCAGGGCAGCAGGCCGGCCGGGTGGTGGACGCCGGGGACCCCGGCGTCGTGAGCAGGATCGTCTACGAACCCGTTGGCGTCTGCGGCCTGATCACACCATGGAACTACCCCCTGCTCCAGGCGGCGTGGAAGATCGCCCCCGCGCTGGCCGCCGGCTGCACCTTCGTCCTTAAGCCGTCCGAGCTGACCCCTTCCACCAGCATCATGGCCATGCAGCTGTTGAAGGACCTTGGCCTGCCGGATGGGGTCGCCAACCTCGTCACCGGGCCCGGCGCGGAGGCGGGTGCACCGCTCTCGGAACATCCCGCCGTCGACCTCGTTTCCTTCACCGGCGGCCTGGAAACCGGCAAGCGGATCGCCGCCGCCGCCGCAGCCACCGTCAAGAAGGTGGCGCTGGAGCTGGGCGGCAAGAACCCCAACGTGATCTTTGCCGACGCGGACTTCGACGCCGCCGTGGACAACGCCCTCAACGGTGCCTTCGTCCACTCGGGGCAGGTCTGCTCGGCAGGCGCCCGGCTGCTGGTGGAGGAATCCATCGCCGAACGCTTCGTGGACGAGCTGGTCCGCCGCGCCCGGGGCATCCGGCTCGGCGGCCCCTTTGACGACGCCGCCGAGACCGGCCCGCTGATCTCCGCCGCCCACCGGGACAAGGTGCACGCGTACGTCCAGCGCGGAATCCAGGAGGGCGCGCGGCTCCGCACCGGCGGCGCGGCACCTTCCGGGGAGAAGTACGACGGCGGGTTCTACTACCAGCCGACCATCCTGGACCAGGTGCAGCGCGGCATGTCCGTGGTCACCGACGAGGCGTTCGGCCCCGTGGTGACAGTGGAAACCTTCCGCACCGAGGACGAGGCCGTGGCCACCGCCAACGACACCATCTACGGGCTGGCCGGGGCGGTATGGACCCAGGACGCCGGCAAGGCGCAGCGCGTGGCGTCCCGGCTGCGGCACGGCACCATCTGGATCAACGACTACCACCCCTACCTCCCCCAGGCCGAGTGGGGCGGCTTCGGCCAGTCCGGCGTCGGCCGCGAGCTGGGCCCCACGGGCCTGGCGGAGTACCAGGAAGCCAAGCACATCTACCAGAACACAAGCCCGCAGGTCACCGGCTGGTTCGCTGACCACGGCAAGGAGAACTAGATGCACTTCGACAACATCGAGGACCTCAGCGAGCGCTCGTTCGATTACATCGTCATCGGCGGCGGATCCGCCGGCGCCGCGGTTGCCGCCCGCCTGAGCGAGGACCCGGACGTGACCGTGGCCCTGGTGGAGGCCGGTCCGGACGACCGCAACATCCCCGAGATCCTGCAGCTGGACCGCTGGATGGAGCTGCTGGAATCCGGCTACGACTGGGACTACCCGGTGGAACCGCAGGAAAACGGCAACTCCTTCATGCGCCACGCCCGTGCCAAGGTGATGGGCGGCTGTTCCAGCCACAACTCGTGCATCGCCTTCTGGGCGCCACGGGAGGACCTGGACGAATGGGAGTCCAAGTACGGCGCCGCCGGCTGGAATGCCGACGCGGCCTGGCCGCTGTACAAGCGGCTGGAAACCAACGAGGACGCCGGCCCGGACGCACCCCACCACGGGGACTCCGGCCCCGTGCACCTGATGAACGTGCCCCCGGCGGATCCTGCCGGCGTCGCTCTTCTGGACGCCTGCGAGCAGGCGGGAATTCCCCGTGCGAAGTTCAACACCGGCACCACCGTGGTCAACGGCGCCAACTTCTTCCAGATCAACCGCCGGGCGGACGGCACGCGCGCCTCCAGTTCCGTCTCCTACATCCACCCCATCATCGACCGGCCCAACTTCACCCTGCTGACCGGCCTCCGCGCCCGCCAGCTGGTGTTCGATGCGGCCAAGCGCTGCACCGGCGTGGACGTGGTGGACTCGGCCTTCGGCCGCACCCACCGGCTCTCCGCACACCGCGAGGTGGTCCTGTCCACCGGCGCCATCGACTCCCCCAAACTGCTCATGCTCTCCGGCATCGGACCGGCAGCACACCTCGCCCATCACGGGATCGAGGTCCTGGTGGACTCCCCCGGCGTGGGCGAGCACCTGCAGGACCACCCCGAGGGCGTGGTCCAGTTCGAGGCAAAACAGCCCATGGTGCAGACCTCAACGCAGTGGTGGGAGATCGGGATCTTCACTCCCACCGAGGACGGCCTGGACCGCCCCGACCTGATGATGCACTACGGTTCCGTCCCGTTCGACATGAACACGCTGCGGCACGGCTACCCCACCACGGAGAACGGCTTCAGCCTCACCCCCAACGTCACGCACGCCCGCTCCCGCGGCACCGTCCGGCTGCGCAGCCGCGACTTCCGCGACAAGCCGATGGTGGACCCCCGCTACTTCACGGACCCCGACGGCCACGACATGCGCGTCATGGTGGCCGGCATCCGCAAGGCCCGTGAAATCGCCGGCCAGCCCGCCATGGCGGAATGGACCGGCCGGGAACTGTCGCCCGGCATCGAGGCGCAGACGGATGAAGAGCTGCAGGACTACATCCGCAAGACCCACAACACCGTCTACCACCCGGTGGGCACCGTCCGCATGGGCCCGGCCGACGACGACATGTCGCCGCTGGATTCCGGGCTGCGGGTCAAGGGCGTCACCGGCCTCCGCGTCGCCGATGCGTCCGTCATGCCCGAACACGTCACCGTCAACCCCAACATCACCGTCATGATGATCGGCGAGCGCTGTGCCGATCTGATCCGCGCGGACCGCACGGTCGAAGACGCCATGGAAGAAAAGGAGCTCACCACATCCCTCGCCTGAGCGGCAGGTCTTAGGGGGCCGCACTTCCCCAACAGCGGCGGCCCCCACCCTCGTTATTCCGCCGCACCCCAGGGCGGCCGGTCCCATCGTGCTTTTCTGATCTAGGAGTCCATATTGGAACCCAGCAAGAGTATTGATTCAAGCGGCATGGATGAATTCGGCTACACCCAGACCCTTGACCGGAGCATCGGCAAGTTTGCCAGCTTCGCCGCAGGTGTCAGCTATATCTCCATCCTCACCGGTGTTTTCCAACTGTTCTACTTTGGTTTTTCCATGGCCGGCCCGGCGTACGCCTGGTCCTGGCCCATCGTGTTCGTCGGCCAGCTGATGGTGGCCCTGTGTTTTGCCGAACTGGCCGGCCGCTACCCCGTGGCGGGTTCGGTCTACAACTGGGCCAAGCGCCTGGCGTCCGGGACCTCGTCCTGGCTGGCCGGCTGGCTGCTGCTGTTGTCCTCCATCATGGCGCTGGGCTCCGTGGCACTGGCCCTGCAGATCACCCTGCCCCAGCTCTGGTCCGGCTTCCAGTTCGTGGGTGACGGCACAGGCCCCTACGACTTCGCCATGAACGGCGTGGTGCTGGCCACCATCATGATCACCATCTCCACCCTCATCAACGCGTTCGGCGTGAAGCTGATGACCAGGATCAACAGCATCGGTGTCTTCGTGGAGCTGATCGCGGCCGTGCTGCTGATCCTCGCGCTGGGCTGGCATGTGGTGCGCGGCCCGGAGGTCTTCTTCCAGACCAACGGCTTCGGCGAAGGCCACGACCTGGGCTTCTTCGGCGTCTTCCTGATCGGCGCCATGGCCTCCGGCTACGTCATGTACGGCTTCGACACTGCCAGTTCGCTGGGCGAGGAAACCAAGGATCCCAAGAAGACCGCTCCCAAGGCCATCCTGCGCGCCGTTACGGCATCGTTCCTGCTGGGCGGGGGAATCCTGCTCTTCGGCATCCTGGCCGCGCCGGACCTCGGCGACCCCCAGGTGGGGGCGGCCGACGGCGGGCTGCAGCACATCGTGCTCTCCGTCCTGGGCGGCCCGTTCGGCAAGGCCTTCCTGGCCTGCATCGTGGTGGCCGTGGTGGTCTGCACCCTGGCCGTCCACGCCGCCGCCATCCGGATGATGTTCGCCATGGCCCGCGACAACAACCTGCCCTTCAGCCGGCAGCTCAGCAAGGTGGATCCGGTCCGCCGGACCCCCACTGTCGCCGCCATCGTCATCGGGATCATGGCCGTCATCCCGCTGCTGGTCAACGTGATGCAGCCGGCCATCTTCACCATCCTGTCCAGCATCAGCATCGTGCTGATCTACCTGTCCTACCTCCTGGTCACGGTTCCCCTGCTGCGCAAGCGGTTCCTGAGGAAATGGCCGCTGGCCGATGACGTTTCCGAGCCGGGGTTCTGCATGGGCAAGTGGGGCGTTCCCGTGAACATCCTGGCCGTCCTGTGGGGCGCTGCCATGACGGTGAACCTGGTGTGGCCCCGCCCGGAGATCTACAACTCGGTGCCGCCGTTCGAGTGGTACCTGCAGTGGGGCGGCGTGATGTTCGTGGCCGCCGTCATCATTGGCGGGACCCTCCTCTACCGCCTGAAGATCCGCCACCAGACAGGGGTACTGGCCGAGCACGCCGCAGCCGTGGCTGCCCACCCGTCGTCGAGCGCCACACGCGCCGCTTCCGGGGAGCACCACCTGGTGGACGTGCAGGTGCCATAGGGCTGCTGCTGCAGCAGGGTCCGCTGCAGCAGCGCATTTCAAAGGAAGGGGCCGACGGCGGCACTCACGTGAGTGCCGTCGTCGGCCTTTTCTGCGCCTCCGGCCACCGCCATGTTGAGGCCCGTCGTCACACAAGGAAGCGGCCTCCTGATCCGGAGCGGCAACGCCCTACCCTTGACAGGTGACTTTGACTAAGATTCGTACCGCCGCCGCGGGCTCCCTCGCCGCCGCCGGTCTCCTGTTGACCCTCTCCGGCTGTTCCACCCCGGCCGCCACCCAGCCAAGCGCCTCTGCGCCCGCTTCCCCAGCTTCTGCCAGCGCCGCGTCCACCACAGCCGGCCCCTGCGCCGGGGTTAAGGTCATCGTCGATTCCGGCGCCCTGAAGCAGGCCGCTGCGGACACCTCCACCTGCGTGTCCGTGGACGGACCCACCGTGGCGTCCAAGGTGCTCGACGAGGCAAAGGTCAAGACCGAGGGCACCACCCAGTACCCCAACGAAATCGTGTGCCGCGTGAACGGCGTGCCCGCCGCCGACTTCGACATCAAGCACAAGGACGGCACCTACCGCGAAGAGTGCAAGGGCATGCCCGCCGCTTTCGCCTACTGGGGTCTCTGGGTCAAGCCCGCCTCCGGTGAATGGGCCTACGCACAGGAAGGCCTCGCCACCTTGAAGGTGAGCCCCGGTGAGAGCCTGGAACTGCTCTTCACGGTCGACGGCGAGCCGGCCGCGCCCGCGGCATGACCTTCCGGCCCGCGCCGTTGCGCGCAGCGGCAGTCCTCGCCGCTGTGTTCATCGCGGCGCGGGTCATTTACCGCGTCCTTTTCAATGGGGCGGGCACCGGCAGCCCGGTCCTGCTCGACCTGCCGCCGCTGCGGCTTCCCGCCCCGTATGCCCATGTAGTCTTCCTCGGTCCGGTCACCGCGCCGGGCCTCTGGCAGGCGGCGCTGTCCGCCCTGCCCATCGCCGCAACCATCCTCGGCTTCGGCCTGCTCAACGCGTGGGTTGATGTGTCCCGCGGCTTCGTGCGGCTGGCCCGCGGCGGCCCGCTGCAGGGCGTGGCCCGGATGCTGGTGGTGGCATGGGCGGCCCTCCCCGCCCTGTCCGACGCCGTCGCCTCCGTGCGCCTGGCGTTCCGGCTGCGGGGCGAACGCTTCGGCCCCCGCGCCCTGGTCCCCATACTGGAGCGCACCCTGGAGCACGCCGGGCGGGTTGCCGCAGCTTTGGAGCTGCGCGGTTTCGGGAGCCGGGCAGCGCACCAGCCAGGGCTCGACGGCGGCCTGCCGCTTATCGTCCGGAACGCACAGTTCCGGATTGGGGACACCTGCGTAAGGGTTGACGGGTTCGCGCCGATGCCCGGCTCCGTCACCGTGATCACCGGGCCCACGGGTTCCGGAAAGTCCACCATCCTGCGGGGCATCGCCGGCCTGCTCTCCCACGTTGACGGCGGAGCGGTTTCCGGCACCGTTCTCGCCGGCGGACTGGACCGCGCCGCCACACCGCCGCGGGACACCGCCCGCCTCATCGGCACCGTGCTCCAGAATCCCCGGGCTGCCTTCGCCACCACCCGGGTCCGGGATGAAATTGCCCTGGCCCTTGAGCTGCGCGGCGTGCCGACCGCCGCTGCGCAGGCGCGGGTGCTGGAGGTGGCCGGGCGGATCGGAATCCCGGCACTGCTGGACCGGAATGTCAGCACCCTCTCGGCCGGTGAGGCGACGCTGGTGGCCATCGCCGCCGCCGTGTGGACCATCCAAAGCTTCTCCTGGCGGACGAGCCCCTGGCGGATCTTGATACGGCAGCCCGCGCACGCGTCATCGCAGTGCTCAACGCACTCGCCGGCGACGGCGTCTGCGTCATCGTGGCGGAGCACCGGGCGTCAGCACTCGCCCCCGTCGCCGATGCATGGTGGACCATTGATGGTGGCGCGCTGGTGCAGGGTTCTGCGCCGCCCGCGGCGCCGGTGCCTTCCGGTGACAGTCCGGCGCGGGAGGTGGCCGGCTCCGTGCCGGTGCTGACGGCGGCCCACCTCGCCGTGCACCACAAAGGTACGCCGCTGGTGCGCGACGCGTCCCTGGCCCTCCACCCCGGTGAAGTGGTGGCACTGGTGGGGCCGAACGGAGCCGGCAAGTCCTCCCTCCTGGTGGCGCTGACCCTGGGTGAGGGAGCTGCTGACGAAGGAGTGCTCGACGGCGGCCGGGTGGCCCTGGTGCCGGACGCGTCGGACGACCTCTTCACCAGCGACACCGTGTCCGGAGAGCTCCGTGCGGCCGAGCGGCGCCTGGCCCGTGGAAAGAGTGGCGCTCGTGGGAAGAGTGGTGCCCGTGGGAAGAAGGGCGGACAGCCCGCCCCCGGCTTTGCGGCGGCACGCCTGGCCCGGCTGCGGGGAGGCGTGCAGATTCCCATTGGCCACGAGCATCCCCGGGACCTCTCTGCCGGTGAGCGCAGGATCCTCGCCATCGCGCTGCAGACCATGGACAGCCCGCAGGTCCTCCTGATCGATGAGCCCACGCGCGGCCTGGATCCCGCGGCGCGGACGGCTGTCTCGGCGGCTTTGCGGGCGGCGGCGGATGACGGCGCCGCAGTCCTGATTGCCACCCACGACCTTGAGTTTGCCCGCGGCCTGGGCGCCCGGATCCTGCCGATGCGGGACGGCGTGGCGCCTGCAGCCAAAGCAGCCATCAGCCCCGAACCGCTTGTCCTCCCATCGCGGCCAGCAGCAACGAGGCCACAGCCAGCGACCCTCAACGAGCAGGCAGGCCCACGGGACGCTGCAAAGCCCCGGCGCCCCCGGATGCCGCGGGCGCTCGAACTGGCAGTCCTCGCGGCCGCAAACCTGCTGGCCCTCGCGGCCTTCTCCTGGCCGCTGCTCGCCGCCGCCGTGCCGCAGGATGCCACCGCTGCCCTCCCCTACGCTGCGCTGGCCATCGCACCCGTGGCCGCGGTCGCCGTCGTGGTGTCCCTGGACGGGTCGGTCCGCTCGGCACACACGGTGGCACTGCTGGGCGTGCTGGCGGCCGTCGGTTCCGCTGTCCGGGTGGCGAGCACCGGCGTCGGCGGCGTGGAGGCGGTCTTCATCCTGCTGATCCTGGCGGGCCGGGCGTTCGGTCCACGGTTTGGCCTGCTCCTCGGCGCCGCCACCATCGCCGTCTCCAGCGTGCTGTGGGGTGGGATCGGGCCGTGGACGCCGTTCCAGATGTTCGCCTGCGCCTGGGTGGGCGCCGGTGCCGGGCTGCTCCCCCGCCGGGTGCGGGGCAGGGCCGAGCTGTGGATGCTGGCAGGCTACGGCGTGGTGGCATCGTACCTGTTCGGGCTGCTGACCAACCTGTGGTTCTGGCCCTTCGCCGTGGGCGCCGGCACCGGCATCTCCTACGTTCCAGGCGCGCCGCTGGCCACCAACCTCAGCAGCTTCCTGCTCTACTCGCTGTTGACGTCGACGGCGGGCTGGGACACCCTGCGCGCCGTCACCACAGTGCTCGGGATCGCCGTGGTGGGCCGCGCCATCCTCGCCGCGCTGCGGCGCGTGAAGCCGGTCTCCGGCGCGGGTGGGCAGGCCGGCCACCGGGCCCATACACCGTCCCCACCCGCCCGGGACCGGCGCCAGCTCACACCTTGACGCAGGCCGGCGGGTTGCCTCCAGCAGACGAATTTGTGACACTGTTGTCCTCTGTTCCCCAGTGTTAGGCAATGTTTTGACGGGCATTTCAGGTTTCGCGACGCAGTCCGCGCGCTGACACTTCCCTGATGCCCCAAGGGCCGGCAAGTTCAGCGCTTCACCCGCTGAAACCACCCGGAGCCCGATGCCGATCCACGGCTATTTCTCCCCTGCACTGATTTCCTGCCCCGCAGCATACGCGCGCCCATTCCCCGGGCCGCCGTGGCAGCCCACCGCCACGCCCCGTCCGCCTTAGGACCCGCGCCCTACGGACCTGACCTTGGCGAACCGCGGCCCAGCCGCCCAACATCCTGTTTTGGGAGCACCATGCCTGCAACTAAAAACCCATCCATCGTCCTCACGGACGTGCATTTCCGGTGGCCGGACGGCTCGCCGGCGTTGTCCGGGATCTCCGGCAGCTTCGGGCCCGGGAAAACCGGGCTCGTCGGAACGAATGGCTCCGGGAAGTCAACGCTGCTGCGACTCGTGGCGGGGACCCTCACACCGACGGCCGGCAGTATCACCACGGGAGCCGACGTCGGCTACCTTCCGCAGACCCTGACACTGCACAACGATGCCACCCTGATGGAGCTGCTCGGGATCAAGGACCAAGTCCGTGCCCTGCGGGCTATCGAATCCGGTGACGCAGCTGTGGAACACTTCGATGTGCTGGGCGACGACTGGGACATCGAGGCCCGTGCGGACGAGGCGCTGGAGGGGATCGGCCTGACCGGCGTCGGACTGGACCGGCGCGTGGGCGAACTGTCAGGCGGGGAAGCCATGCTGGCCGCCATCTCCGGGCTCCGGATCCGGCGCACCCCCATCACCTTGCTGGACGAACCGACGAACAACCTGGACCGCCGGGCACGCTCGGCGCTCGGACGCATGCTGGCCGACTGGCCGGGCAGCCTGGTGGTGGTCAGCCACGACCTGGCACTGCTGGAACTCATGGACAGCACGGCCGAACTGTATGAGGGAGGGCTCACGGTGTTCGGCGGCCCCTACAGCGAGTGGCAGGCGTACCTGGACAGCCAGCAAGCCGCAGCCGCGCAGGCAACCCGTGCCGCTGAGCAACTGGTGAAGAAGGAAAAGCGGCAAAAGCAGGAGGCCGAATCGAAGCTCGCCCAACGGGCCAGGACGGGCCAGGACAGCTACGACAATAAGAAGGGATCCAAGATCCTGATGAACCAGCGGGCCTCTGATGCCCAGGTCTCAGCCGGACGAATGCGTTCCGGCATGGACGCCAAAGTGCAGGCCGCGCAAGCGGCCCTGGACGCCGCCGCAGCGAGGGTGCGGGACCAGGAGCGGATATCCCTGAACCTTCCCGACCCGGACGTTCCGCGCGGCCGGCGGATCGCGGAACTGCGGGGCACCAACCGCTCCTTCGTGGTGCAGGGCCCGGAGAAGGTGGCCATCACCGGACCCAACGGGGCCGGCAAGACCACACTCCTGGAACGCTTGATGGGCGGTGTCCCGTGCATCGAGGGCGAAACCGGTGGAAGCCTGCTGACGGACCGCGCCGGCTACCTGCGTCAACGGCTCGACGGGCTGCGGGAAGAGGCAACAACCCTCGAAAACGTGCAGGACGCCGCACCGGACGTGCCTGCGGGTGATATCCGCAACCAGCTGGCCCGGTTCCTCCTCCGCGGCGACAGCGTGAACCGGCCGGTGCACACACTCTCAGGCGGTGAGCGGTTCAGGGTTTCCCTGGCCCGGCTGCTTTTCGCCGACCCGCCGCCTCAAGTCCTGATCCTGGATGAGCCAACCAACAATCTGGACATCCGGAGCGTTGACCAGCTGGTGGAGTCGCTCGGGGCCTACGGCGGCGCCGTCATCGTGGTCAGCCACGATGACGCCTTCCTGGACCGGTTGGACCTGGACCTCATCCTCGGCATGGGACGCGACGGGTCGTTGACGGAGCTGGCCTCGCTGCCTGGCGCGGAATGACAGGAGGCCGTGGCCGTCAGCCGCCGACCTCACACCTTGAAGTACTTGGCCTCCGGGTGGTGGAACACGAACGCGTCGGTGGACTGCTCGGGGTGCAGCATCAGCTCGTCGCTCAGGACCACGCCCATGCGCTCGGGCTTCAGCAGCTCGGTGACCTTGCGGCGGTCCTCCATGTCCGGGCAGGCGGGGTAGCCCAGCGAGAACCGGGCACCGCGGTAGTCCAGCTTGAAGTACCCTGCCGTGTCCTTGGGCTCCTCGGACGCGAAGCCCAGCTCCTTGCGGATCCGCGCGTGCCAGAACTCTGCCAGCGCCTCGGTGAGCTGCATGACCAGGCCGTTGAGTTCGTAGTAGTCGCGGTACTGGTTGGCCGCGAACATCTTGGACGTGAACTCTTCGATCTTGGAGCCGGCGGTGACCAGCTGCACCGGCAGCACGTCGATCTGCCCGGACTCGCGGGACTTCACGAAGTCGGCCAGGCACAGGTGGCGGTCGCGGCGCTGCCGTGGGAAGTCGAAGCGCAGGCGGTCGGTGCCGATCGGGCCGCCTGAACCGCCGTCCGGGGCGAGCAGGCCCGCGGTGCCCAGGACGCCGTCGGGATCCTCGCCGTGGTGAAGCACCACCACCTGCTCCCCTTCGGAGACCACGGGGAAGTAGCCGTAGGCGACGGACGCGTCCAGCATCCCCTCGCCCAGGATACGGTCCAGCCAGTAGCGCAGGCGCGGCCGGCCCTCGCGTTCCACGAGTTCCTCGTAGGAGGCGCCGTCCTCGCCGCGGCCGGGCTTGAGGCCCCACTGCCCCATGAAGGTGGCGCGCTCGTCGAGGAACGCGGCGTACTCGTGGAGCGAGACGCCGCGGACGATGCGGGTGCCCCAGAACGGCGGCACGGGGACGGGGTTGTCGGTGGCGACGTCGGACCGGCCGGGCATGGCCTCGGGCTCGGTGACCGTGAACTTCGCGCCGCCCTTGTGGATGCGTTTCTTCAACGGCGGCAGGCCGACGTCGTCCGGTGATTCACCGCGGGCCACGCGGACCAGCGGCTCCATGAGGGAGAGGCCCTCGAAGGCGTCCTTGGCGTAGCGGACCACGCCGTCGAACTGCTCCGCCAGGTCCTGCTCCACGTAGGCGCGGGTGAGGGCTGCGCCGCCCAGGATGACCGGCCATTTCTTGGCCAGGCCGCGGGACTGCAGCTCGGCGAGGTTTTCCTTCATCACCACGGTGGACTTCACCAGCAGGCCGGACATGCCGATCACGTCGGCGTTGTGCTGCTCGGCTGCGGCGATGATCTCGGCGATGCCCTGCTTGATGCCGATGTTGATGACCTTGTAGCCGTTGTTGGTGAGGATGATGTCCACCAGGTTCTTGCCGATGTCGTGCACGTCGCCGCGGACGGTGGCGATCACCATGGTGCCCTTGCCGGACGAATCCGACTTCTCCATGTGCGGTTCGAGCAGGGCGACGGCGTTCTTCATCACCTCGGCGGACTGCAGCACGAACGGCAGCTGCATCTCGCCGGCGCCGAAGCGCTCGCCCACCACCTTCATGCCCTCGAGCAGGTGGTCGTTGATGATGCCCAGCGGGGTCATGCCCTCGCTGCGGGCCAGGTCCAGGTCCTCTTCGAGGCCCTTGCCTTCTCCGTCGATGATGCGCCGCTCCAGGCGCGCGCCGGTGGGCAGCGCCGCGAGTTCGGCGGCGCGCTGGTCCTTGAGCGCTGCGGTGTCGACGCCGGCGAAGAGGTCCAGCATGCTGGCCAGGGGGTCATAGGTGACGTTGCCGTCGGCGTCGTATTCGCGGCGGTCCCAGACCAGGTCCAGGGCCACCTTGCGCTGCTCTTCCGGCAGTGAGGCGAGCGGGACGATCTTGGCGGCGTCGATGATGCCGCTGGTCAGGCCGGCCTGGACGGCCTCGTGCAGGAACACGGAGTTCAGGACGATGCGCGCTGCGGGGTTCAGGCCGAAGGAGACGTTGGAGACGCCGAGGGTGGTGTTGATGCCGGGGTACTTGGCGGTGATCTGGCGGATGGCCTCGATGGTTTCGATGCCGTCCCGGCGGGTTTCCTCCTGGCCAGTGGCCACGGGGAAGGTGAGGCAGTCGACGATGATGTCCTCTACGCGCATGCCCCATTCGCCCACCAGGGCGTCCACCAGGCGGGAGGCGATGGCCACCTTGCCTTCGGTGGTGCGGGCCTGGCCCTCTTCGTTAATGGTCAGGGCGATGACGGCGGTGCCGTGTTCCTTGACCAGGGGCATGATGCGGGCGAAGCGGCTGTTGGGGCCGTCGCCGTCCTCGTAGTTGACGGAGTTGACCACGGGGCGGCCGCCGATGAGTTCCAGGCCGGCCTGCAGGACGGGCGGCTCCGTGGAGTCGATGACCAGCGGGAGGGTGGAGGCGGAGGCGAAGCGGCTGACGAGCTCTTTGATGTCCGCGACGCCGTCGCGGCCCACGTAGTCGACGCAGACGTCCAGCAGGTGGGCGCCGACGCGGATCTGTTCGCGGGCGATATCCACGCAGTCGTCCCAGCGTTCCTCGAGCATGGCCTGGCGGAAGGCCTTGGAGCCGTTCGCGTTGGTACGTTCGCCGATGGCCAGATACGCGGACTCCTGGTCGAAGTTGACGTGCTGGTAGAGGGAGGCGACGCCGGCCTCGCGTTCTTCGGGGATTCTCGCCGGCGCGTTGTCTTCCTTGGTCTCCACGGCTTTGGTGCGGAAGGGGGCAAGACGTTCGACGACGGCGGCCATGTGCTCCG
This sequence comes from Arthrobacter sp. SDR-2R, assembly GCF_057747955.1. Taxonomy (NCBI): domain Bacteria; kingdom Bacillati; phylum Actinomycetota; class Actinomycetes; order Micrococcales; family Micrococcaceae; genus Arthrobacter; species Arthrobacter sp. SDR-2R. The sequence continues at coordinate 744,611 of NZ_CM173231.1, read as the reverse complement.
GCGTCGTACCGCAGCAGCCGCCCACCAGGCCCAGGCCGAATTCGCGCACGAACTGCTCGTGCGCGGTGGCGAGTTCGGAGGGTGAGAGCGGGTAGTGGGCGCCGTTGGCGCCGAGGACAGGCAGGCCGGCGTTGGGCATGCAGGCGATGGCCACGGAGGACTGCTTGGAGAGGTGGCGGAGGTGCTCGCTCATCTCGTCCGGGCCGGTGGCGCAGTTCAGGCCGATCGCGTCGACGCCGAGCGGTTCGAGGGCAGTGAGCGCGGCGCCGATTTCGGAGCCCATGAGCATGGTTCCGGTGGTTTCCACCGTCACCTCGACGAAGATGGGGAGGCGGACGCCGCGGTCCACGATGGCCTGCTTGCAGCCGTTGACGGCGGCCTTGGTCTGCAGGAGGTCCTGGCTGGTTTCGATGAGGAAGGCGTCCGCGCCGCCTTCGATGAGGCCCTCTGCCTGGAGGGCGAAGGTCTGCTTGAGGTAGTCGTAGCTGGTGTGGCCCAGGCTGGGGAGCTTCGTGCCGGGTCCCATCGAGCCGAGGACCCAGCGCATGCGGCCGTCTGTTTTTTCTGCCGCTTCAGCGCGTTCACGGGCGATGCGGGCGCCTTTTCTCGCCAGTTCTTCGATCCGGTCGTCGATGCCGTAGTCAGACAGGTTGGACCAGTTGGCGCCGAAGGTGTTGGTCTCGACGGCGTCGATGCCGGTGGCGAAGTAGGCGTCGTGGATGTCCGCGAGGACATCGGGCCGCGTGTCATTGAGGATCTCGTTGCAGCCTTCGAGGCCCAGGAAGTCCTTCTCAAGTGAGAGGTCCCGGCCCTGCAGCATCGTGCCCATGGCGCCGTCGGCAATGACCACGGAGTGGTTCACTGCATCCAGGAGCTCCTGCGAACGGGCAGGGCGGGGCACGGACTCAATATCAAGCGCAAAACGAGGCATCTAAACAGGTTACGTGTGGGGGCGCCAACGTTGCGCTGTGTGTCCGGATGCTACGGGGTGGCTGGCGTCTATCAGGTGAGTCCACCTGCGTCAGGGCCAGGGACTTGCCGACATCGACGGCAGCTGGCCTGTGTGCCTCGGCGAAGCGGGTGCCGACGCAGTTTCCACTTGGAGACGACGATGATGCTTCTCACGGACAAGAAGTAGTCCTGGCACAACGGGAGTATCCGGAGGACTGGAAAGGTACTGGCGCAAGTGTGCGTGAAAGCACTGGTGGACACCAGAGAATTGGCACCTTCTAAGCGGTTTCGCAAGGATGAACAGAAGGTGCCAGCGTTACCAGGACGACGTCCGAAGCTTCCTGAGCTTCCTGCTGCCGTCGGCGGCCTTGAACAGCGTAGACAGGCGCAACGTTCCTGCCCGGCGGGGCTGTCGGCCCCCTGCGTAGATTGTTGCGCACTGGTACGCGCGAAGGTCGTACGCCTCGGGCCCGAGCCCTGGCACCTCGTATGGGAAGCTGAGCTCCGTCAGACAGATCCCGCCTGAGCAGCTTGCGAAAAGGCCTATGGGTACCGAAGACAGGCAAGCAGTCCCCTAGCCTATGATGTTCAAATGGGGTCGGATGTAGGTGTTGCACCAGAGCCCGCTGCGTCACCGGCGGAGCGTTATCGTGACAGAGCTCGCTCAGCCACCACACTTGTAGTGACAGCAGCTGGAGCGCTCGTTGCGGGGCTGGTGTTTTCACCCATTCGCGATGCACTTTCTCCCGCAGCGCAAGTCGCCGGCTACATTTCTCTTATTTTTTTCATCATTAGCGGATGTTTTTATCTTCAGGCGTCTCTATATTCCAAGCCAGAAGGCACTGGCTCAAAGGAAAGTTTTACTAATTCAATAATTGACAAAATAAGATCCTCAACGCGATATGGCTCCATGGCGGGAGTTGTTGCTGCCGGGGCGGCTCTCATGGTCATCCCTTTTGACACCTACTTCCCGGAGCCGGACGTTCCGGTAACGGTTCTGTTGGCAGAATCCTTGCAGACAATGCCAGGGTGTCCCGAACTAAAAAGACCTTTTTCTGGCTGGATGTCGCTCGAGGATCTGCGGGGCAACTCAGTTCTAATTCCGATGAAGGTGGAGTCCCATGAATGCGGAAACACCTCCGGTAAGGGCAGGATCGACATCTTTGTAGAACGAAAGTCGGTTACCGTCACTGTCCAACCGGAGCCGACTAAGAATGACTGAAGCTGAGCAGGCAACCGCCTTGGTTGTTCAATGGATACCTCTATTGACAATGGATGTGGCATGGGAAGCAAGTTGGCGCCAAACAGTTCTTAAATTGAGCTCCGCCACAGCACCCATAAAGGAGTTTGATCAAAAATCAGACCAAGAGGCTCATATACATTTTTTTGCATACGAGGCACAATGGCATAAGAAGATCAAGAAAGATGGCGCCATTGAAGCCGCTGTCCTCAATTGGCCACCGAATAAGCACTCGCGGGTAGTTCTGATAGCCTGCGATAAGGCAGGCTTACCGAAAGTAAATGAAAAGCATGTACAGATTTTGTCGAACGAAGCGCTAAGTAACTTGGGTAAGCAGCACCACACCATTCGTGCGTACACAACAGAACTGCTGCGGTCGGAGACGGAAATGCTGCTGTTACAGTCGCTGATAGAGCGCGGCATGATATCCCCGGAATATGGATCGTCTGACCTCGACATGCAATATAAAGCGCAAAACGAAAGCCTAGAGCCGTGGGATGCGAGAGGGATATGACAGATTCGTCGTGGGTATCCAGTGTTGTTGCCCCTTGGGCAATGTCCCCGCATCCTAACTTTTCACAGGACAGAATACAGGGTCCGGGACTGTTGGCCTTGGTAGCTCAACTCAGAGCCAATGACCTTGAACGATACCGAGATCTCCTGGGCCCGGAAACACCTGAGTGGGTTACAGCGCTTGTTGATGCTGCTTGGCAGTCAGTTAATGGGACATCGATTCACGACGGGGCGGCCGAACTATGGAAACTGGTCGATAATGCAACCATTCCCCTTGGCGCCCGCGTCGCTGCTGCGCTTTTTGGCACCGTGGCTCAAGTGGAGATGGACGAACCTGAAACGGCAGTGACGAGGCTCCGGACCCTGGCAGAAGTACTGCGAGCAGATTTTCAAGCCACCGAAGAAGCTTCTCCAAGCAAAGTACTGGTCCTTCGGGTTTTGCTCATCCAATTGGCCCTCCGAGAGTACGAAACGTCCAACCGTTCTCAAGCACAGAATGTCCTGGCTGAACTCCGGGAGCTCAATAACGTACGGGGGCGCTGGGATAGATTTCCCGTGTCGAAGGGGATCAGTTGGGATTCAGTGAGGGTTCAGAAGGATGCCTTCGAGGCTACCCGCGTCCATGAACGAATGTTAACGTCCCGCATGGAGGGTTTTGAAGGTGACACGTGGATCGACGTGGTCAGGGCTCGCTCGCCTTGGTCGGATACGCGGATCAGGGCGCATGCGGCTTCACGTGACAATCAGTTTGTGAAGCAGCATTTCCAGGACGTGGCGGCCCCTAGCACCAAGAAGACCTTATGGGCATCGGGGAACCCCGTCCTTCGAGAAGGATGGGAGAGCCTCCTCGCTGCGGAGTTGTCGGCCAACATTTACGAGATAGGCAATGGCCGCTCTGCGCTCGGACGCATCCGAATCCTTGTTGAGCCCTTGGATGCCGGAGCGATACAAGATGCACTTCGACTTTTGCGGCTCGCAGGCGACAAGGACTCATTAGAAGGGGCAATTCACAGGATCCAATCACAGGGACCCACTGAGGCTTTACAGAACGATGCGTCTGTTATCCGGCGGAGATCCTCATTTCCCCGCCGGATGAGTCAACCTGACCTAATGGTGATATCCGCAGCCGCTAACTTTATGGACCCAGCGGAGCTGAACGCGGCCCTGGAGGGCGTATTCAGCTACCTTCAAAGTCCATCGTCAGAAAACTCAGGACGAAGCTTTCAAGATGAAAGGTCGACATGGGCGGCAGTTGCAAGACTTCTTCCCGATAGCGGCGCGGACGACCGCGTTGCCTCCCAAGCACTCCAGTACCTGCAGACACATCAGAACACACGCATTTTAGAAGACACCTTTCAGAACCTCGTAGAAGAGATCGACTGGGAAGCGGTATCGGCTGATATCCAAGACGCATGGAGAGCCTGGGGACGGCTACACGCTGACCAAGAGGGCTCCAAGAATCTGGCAGCCCAGGCTTCTGGTATCGGCGTACCTCTAACAAGTAGGCGTGCCTACGAAGCATTATCCGACTACTACGTGGCCGTCCAGATCGCGAACTATCACCCTGATGGCGCTGTACTTGCGGACACCGATAAAGAACGCGCCATCCAGGCCTGCCTGAACGGGCTCCGCGACATCCAGAACCAAGCTGGCAGCGGGAGTATGTCTTTCGGAGGGCACGACCTGGGCCTCTTATCTCTGGCTCTCGCCGTTAAGTTCGACGAAGTAAGACTCTGGGATGCCGTGACAGAACTCCTCATTGATCCGGCTGTCGACGGTTACTACAAGAAAGCAGCACTTGATCGTCTAAGTGCTTCATATAGCAAGATTCCAGAGCGTTCTCTTCGGACACTTAGGTCCAATTGGCGCAGCGTAATTGACTCCCCCCACGCGGATTCGCCCTTCTCTTCTGAGAAACTCCCCTACTTCCCAGAAGCTATTCGATTCGGGTCGCTATTGAAGGTACTGAGTCGTGACGAAGCTGTTGGAGCAGTGACCGACATGGCAGGCGGAGATTCGGCAAGTAGTCGAAAAGCGGCATGTTCAATCCTGCCTTTTGTCGCTAGGGAGTTCGGAGAAGCGGAGTGGGGGCAGGTCCTTCTACTTCAGTTGTCCCGAGAAACCGAACCCGTTGTACGGGCATTAGCGGGACACGGCTTGGCCCTTGTTGGCAACATGGAATCAACCATGCGCCCGATTGTGCATCGACGCCTCGTCGAACTACTGGAAGCTGACGGTATCCTCGTACCACTGCGGACTTTGCATGGGTTCCAAATAGTTGCTAGAGAAGGGTCATGGAACTACGGCGGCGGCGTAGAAGCCCAAATTTCTCTATTGGTCCAGGAAAGTAGGGCACGAGTTCTCAGGAAAGCCGCGTGGGAAGTCCAGCGACTATTAGCAAGTTCCCCTGCGACTTGAGCTCGAGGGTAGGTCTCCTTGCCGGCACTAGATTACTTGGCCTTTCGGGTCTTATACGCGGCCGGACCGAAGGAACCTCAAAACCTCCGCCGCAGGAGGCGCGAACTAGGCGGCGTACAAGCCAGGCTTACGCACCACTCGCTGCCAGCAACGAGGCGTGCGTGCCCGCTCCATTATCTGCCTGCCTCCATCGACAGGATGAGGTCAGCGTCGCGGACCCGTGGAGAGGCAGGGGCGATCAAGAACGGTGCCCCGTTGGACCTGAGTGCAATCATGGCCCTCGGCAACGGCACGTTGGCCACGGCATCCACGGAGGACCTAGCCTCTTCCAGGATCAGCACCGACTGCCAAGTCTGCAAACCCTGGGCAATGGACAGCTACTGCTTCTAATCGGCGGACACGTTCGCAGCCTCGTCGTCCAACGCTGCGTCGTACCCGTCCGGTAGAGACCCTACCCACGGGTCCACGTACGACGCCCGAGCGGCCTGGGAAGCCCCGCGCTGGCCGTAGCGATTGTCCCGGCTGGTCCCGCCCAACAGCCACGTATCTTGCAGCAGCGTTCCGCGTCCGGCTTGTAGAACCACCATCAGTTTCACCAGCAAATCGGCGAAATTGAAGCAGCAGGCTCAACCGGTTCATCCTCCTCATCCAGCAGGTCACCCAACGGCAATGCGTCGGATGCCTTGTAGCCCGCGCCGCAGCGGTTCCGTCGTACTACGGCGCCGGTTGGTCGCCGCCCGCCGTCCAACCCAACGTGGGCCCCAGCTTGCCCGCGATGTCCGTCAGGATCTGGACGTAGTCCTCGTGGTCGAAGCTGAAAGGAAGCGCGAACGCCACCTCGTCCACTTCCTGGAATCCGGCGTGAGCGTACAGCTGCTCCGCGATCTCCGCACTGGTGCCGATCAGATCAGCCGCGAACATCATGCCCCGCGGCCCCTGAGGTGCAGCCGTGCGTGGAGTGCGTTCGTCCACGTACCGCTGGTACTTCTCCTGCTGGGACGGCGTCGCCGAGTCGGTCGGGATCACCACGAGCCCCTGCGAAACCCTAGCCCCGGCGAGTCCAGCCGAGGCTGCCGCTTCCCGGAACGCCCGTATCTGCGACTGCTGGACCAGGGCGAAGTCCGGTTCCTGGTCCTTGTCCGGAAAAATCACGCTGCTGGACAGCAGGTTGAAGCCATGAGCACCCGCCCACACCGCCGACTTCGTACTGCCGGCCCCATACCAAAGACGGTCCCGCAAGCCAGGGGAATGCGGCTCCACACGGCTGGAAAACTCCTCCACCACGCCCTGCTTGCCCGAGAACTCCCGCACCGGCTCCCCGGCAACCAGCCGCGCAAACCGCTCCACCCGGGCGTAGCTGAAGTCCTCCACGTCCGCGGTATCCGGGTACAGCTCATGCTTCACCGTGTCGTACTGCATCGGCTCCCCAACGCTTACGCCTGGGTTGATGCGTCCACCTGCCAGCAGGTCCACGGTGGCCAGGTCCTCGGCCAGGCGCAGCGGGTTTTCCCAGCCCAGCGGCGTCACGGCAGTGCCAAGCTCAATGTGCGAGGTGCGCTGGCTCGCCGCAGCCATCACCGCCACAGGGGAAGAAATCCCGAACTGCAGGTGGCGGTGGCGCAGCCAGGCACTGTCGAACCCCAGCCGCTCCCCCAGCTCGATGATCTGCAACGTGGACTCGTGGCCCGCAGCCGGGTTTGCCGGATCAAACAAACCAATGGTGAGGAACCCCAGCTTGCGCAGGGGACGGTTGGGGTGCGGCATCGGCTTCCTTCAAAGCGGCGGACGGGGCTGGTTTCAGACTAGGCGGAAGCCCCTTAAATGAACCAGCAAGCATTGACGCACATGACGGCCTTGGCGTTAGGCTCACCACGAGCCAGCGACGGCGCAGGCAAGGGGAGGAATACATGTCATTGCAGGAAATCGAATTCACGTCCGCCAACGGCCGCGACACCATCCAGGCATGGGTCTACGAACCCATCGGCCAGCCAAAGGCAATCGTGCAGCTGGTCCACGGGCTCGGCGAGCATTCCCGCCGCTACCTCCACCTCATCTCCACCCTGGTGGACGCGGGATTCATCGTCGTGGCAGGCGACCATGCCGGGCACGGGCGCACCGCGATGCAGCAGGGCACGTGGGGCGATGCCGGTGAGGACGCAGCCAGCGTGGTGGTGGCGGACGAGGTCACCCTCCAGGCCAAAGCCAGGGAGGCACTCCCCCCGCTTCCGTACGTGGTGTTCGGCCACAGCTGGGGCTCCATGATCGCCCGCGGCATGGCCGTCAATCCAGGTGCGCAGCTTTCCGGCCTGATCCTCTGCGGAATCGCCGCCCAAATGCGTGGCATCGAGAAAAGGATCAACCGGCCGGAATTGGCACGGCTTGCCTCCGGCGAGCGCGCCGCGGAGCCCGCGCCCGAGGAACTGGTGGGCCAGTTGTTCGACGGCTTCCTGGGCCGCCTGGGAGAAAACGCCGGCCCCACCGCCTGGGTGGCGCTGGACGCCGACGTCGTCGCCGACCACGGGAGGGACCCCTTCAACAACTTCGGCGCACCGCTCAGCGCCCGCTTCCTGCAGGGCTTCGTGGACCTCTACGACCAGGTAACCAACGACGACTGGTACAAACAGCTCCCCGCCGAACTCCCCGTCCTCATCCTCGCCGGCGACCAGGACCCCGTGACCAACTACGGCGAAGGCGCCTACCACGTGGCCAACCGCCTGGCGGATTCGGGCCACGCGGACGTCCGCACCCGCGTCTTCCCCGGCGTCCGGCATGAAGTGCACAACGAACCCACCACCCGCGCAGAGACAGAGCGCGAGACGGTCGAGTTCATCCAGCGTGTCACCCAGCGGCAGGACTCCCCCACACCGTCAGCTGCAGGCTGACGGTCCCCGAGAAAAGCACCCCGCTGGAAGGTTCGACGGCGGCACTCACCCGCCGCCGTCGTCGTACCTTCCAGCAAGGGGAGGCTCAGTCCGCTGCTGATTGCTCCAGCAGCCGTCGGATGCGTTCGACGGTTGGGTCGATGCCCCCTGTTGACTCGACCATCAGGCCGGATTCGTCGGTCTGCAGCTCCTCCAGGGTTTCCAGCTGGGACGTGAGCAGCGAGGCCGGCATGAAATGCCCGGGGCGTTGGGTGAGGCGGTCCTGCAGTGCCGGCCTGTCGGCTTTCAGCAGGATGAACGTGGTGGCAGGCGCGGCCGTCCGGATGGCGTCCCGGTAGCTTCGCTTCAGTGCTGAGCAGGCAACAATGGTTGCTTTTTCGGTGCTGGCGGACAGCTTGGTACCCACCAGGTGCAGCCACGGCCATCGGTCCTCATCCGTGAGGGGAACGCCCGAAGCCATTTTCTTGACGTTTGCTTCCGGATGCAGGGTGTCGCCATCGACGAAACTGGCGCCGAGCCGGGTGGCGAGCGCCTGGCCCACGGAGGATTTCCCTGCACCGGAGACGCCCATCACCACGATGCTCTGGGGCATTACAGGGCGCCCTGCCGGGCAGTGCCGGCGGGAATGGGCGTCAGGCGGGTGACCTCGACGGGTTCGGCCAGGAGTCCTTCGAGTGAGGCGTTGAGCCGCTTGACGGCGTCCCCCACTCCGTGGGCGTCGAGCAGCTCGGCGCTCTCCCATTTCTCAATCATGACGATCTGGCCGTTGGGCGCATCGTGGATGGCGTACAGGAGGCATCCGGGTTCTTCGTGGACCTCGGCGATGGCGGGCTTGAGGGCCGCGGCAACCTGGTCGCGGGCGCCGTCGTTGGGCGTGAAGACTGCAGTGACGACGATGGTCATGATGATTCCTTTACTCGATTGCTGGTGATGCTCAGATAAATGCCTGTGTGGTCAAGGTCCCCGAGACCCTCGGTGACCATTGTTTGGAATGCCGAGGTCAGGGTGTTGGCGACGGGCAGCGCGAGTCCGGCATCCGCGGCCGCCTCCGTGACAAAGCGCAGGTCTTTGAGTTGGTTTTTGGCCGAACCGCCGCCGTGGAAGTCCCCAGAGATCCATCGGCCGCCTTTTTGCCGGAGGACTTCGGAGTTGGCCAGCCCGCCTTTGAGGATGGCCTGGACCTTTTCCAGGTCCAGGCCGGATGCCTTCGCCAGCGCCATGGATTCCGACAGGGCGGTGACCGTTGCCGCCACCACGATCTGGTTGCAGGCTTTCACGATGGCCCCGGCGCCGGCCTCCCCGAACCATATGACAGTGGAGCCGTAGAGCTTGAAAAGCGGCGTCAGCCACTCGACCGAACTCCGGGGGCCGCCGGTCATGATGCTCAGCCGCCCCTGCTCCGCTCCGATGGTCCCGCCGCTGAGCGGTGCGTCGATGACCACCACCCCGTAACGGGACTTGCAGTGGGCTGCGAAGGCGGTGACCGCCGTGGGGGACACGGTGCCGTGGATGACCAGGACAGGTTCAGCCACGCCTGCCCGCGCCCACCCCGCGAGCAGGCCGTCCTCGCCCTCCAGGAGTGCTTCGACCTGGGGCAGGTCCGGCAGGACGGTGAGGACAACATTCGCCGCGGCCTCCGCTGGCCGGAGCGCTACTGTCCCCTCTTCGATGGCTTTGGCTTTCTGGATCGTGCGGTTCCAGAGCGTCAGGGGTACCCCGGCGTTGATGATGTTCCGGGCGATGGGGGCTCCCATGGGACCGGTGCCGAGCAGCGAGACGGAGACACCGGGATCGAGCGGCGAGGGAGGTTTGGTTTCTGTCATCGGTTAGAAGGGGATCAGGCCGGCGAGGGCGGGAAGGAAGGTGCTGAACCAGGGCACGGCGGCGAGGACGAGGAGGCCGACGAACACCGCCACCAGGTAGGGCCAGAAGTGTTTGAGGCTGTTTTCCACGGTTTCGCGGGCGGTGGCGCAGGCGACGTAGAAGCCAACCCCTGCCGGCGGGGCGAAGGATCCGATGCCCATGGAGATGATGAGGACCATGGCGTACTGCACGGGGTTGACGCCGAAGTCGGTGGCGATCGGCAGCAGCAGGGGCGCGAAGATGAGCACCGCTGGCAGGCCTTCGAGGAGCTGGCCCATGATGATCAGCAGCACCACCGTGAAGAGCATGAACAGGATGGGGGAATCGCCCAGCCCGGACATCAGGTCGTGGATCTGCTGCGAAACGCCGGCCAGGGCGAGAGTCTGCGCCAGGGGCGACGCCGCGGCGATGATGAACAGCACCATGCCCGCCGTCGTGGTTGTTTCACGCAAGGTGTCCCCCAGAAGGCGCCTGCTGCCGCGGCGGTAGGCTGCCGCGAGCACGAAGGCGTAGGCGACGGCGACCGAGGAAACTTCCGTGGGGGTGGCGAATCCGCTGAGGATCCCCACCACCATGCCTACGGGCAGCAGGAGCGTCGGCAGGGCGAAGAACGTGGCGGAGCCCCGGGCCCGCCACGTGGCCTTGGCGCTTGGCACGCCTCCCTGCTTGCGCGCCCTCAGGAACACCAGTGCCATGACCACCAGGGCGAGGAAGGCTGCCGGCACGAAGCCTGCAAGGAACAGGGTGGTGGTTGAGATGGTGGTGATGGAGCCCAGGATGAGCAGGACGATGCTGGGCGGGATGGTTTCGCCCATGATGGCCGACGCCGACAGCACGGCGACCACTTCGCCGCGCGGGTACTTACGCTCTTCGAGCATGCCTCGCATGGTGGTGCCCACTGCTGCGACATCGGCGACCTTGGAGCCGGAGATACCGGAGAAGATGTACATGGTGACCACCACCACCTGCAGCAGGCCGCCGCGGAGATGCCCGATCAGCGCATCGACGAGCTTGGCCAGCGGCAGGGTAAGGCCGGCCGAGTTCATGACGGTGCCGGCCAGGATGAAGAACGGGATGGCCAGCAGGACGAATCCCTTGGCTCCGGACGCCATGCCGATGGGGATGGCGCTTACGTCGGAAATGCCGCCGAGGTACAGGTAGATGCCGGAGGCGAGGGCCAGGACAAACGCAATGGGCAGTCCCAGGAACAGCAGGCCGAACAGGGCCACGAGGACCACCACGAGCAGGACGTTCGGTGAGGCGTAGTAGAACAGCGGCGGGGAAATCAGGACGACGGCGACGAGGGCGGCTGCGATTCCGGCACCGACGACGGCGGGACGCCAGGCCTGGCGCCGAAGTTTGACCAGGGCAAACCAGGCGATGAGGACCATGCCCACCGAGAAGGGCAGGTTGACCCAAAACACGGGGAGTTGAAGGATCGGTGTCTTTTCCTCGACCTGCTGGACCAGGGTGGGCACGAACAGGGCAAGCGCGCCGGCGCTCATGACAAAGACGAGCCAGTCGACCAGCGCGGCGAGGTACGGCTTCCAGGTTGCGGGCAGGCGCATGATGAGCGCCTGGACGGACATGTGTGCGCCTTTCGGGTAGGCGATGGCGCCGCCGATGAAGGCAATGGTCAGCAGGGCAATCTCGGACACTTCCTGTGTCCAAAGCACGGAATCACCGGTAATGAGGCGGACGGTGATGTTCAGGAGGATGACCACGAGTTCCGCGAGAATCGCCGCTCCCACAATCCCTTCGAGCGTCTTGTCGAGCCAAGCTGCGCCGCTCCAGCGCTCTGGCACGTGGTCGTGGTGAAGGATTTCCTCCGCTTCGAGGGGAAGGACTTCCTCGTAGTCCTGGGGAGCAACGGTGGGTTTCATGGTTTTCCAGACTGTCGACATTGATAGCGGGATGTGTGTGGGGAGTGGGGTGTTGGTACGGGTGGGAGCCGACTTGTGGGCTCCCACCCGTCCTTGCTACTTCTTGCCGGCGAAGGCGATGGCCTGGTCGAAGAATTCCTTGCCGATGAGCTTGGAGAACTCCGGGTAGAGGCTTTGGGAGGTGGCCTTGAACTCGGCGAGCCCGGACGCGCTGAGCTCGTTGGCCTTCATGCCCTTGGCTGCCAGTTCATCCAGCTGCTTCTTGGACTGTTCCTCGTCATAGCCGGTTTTGAAGGTTGCCGTTTCCTCTGAAGCGGCGGTGAGTGCCTTCTTCTGGTCATCCGTGAGGGAATCCCACTTCTTCGATGACAGTGCCAGCACCCAGGCGTCGTTGATGTGGTTGGTCATTGAGACGTATTTCTGCACCTCGGAGAACTTGTTCGTCCAAGGGACCTCAATCGGGTTTTCCTGGCCGTCGATCGTTCCGGTCTGCAGGCCGGTAAAGACCTCGGAGAAGGCCATGGTGGTGGGGCTTGCGCCCAGCTTGCCGAAGAAGTCGGTCCACAGGGTGTTGCCCGGCACCCGGATCTTCAGCCCCTTCAGGTCGGAAGGCTGTTCAATCGGGCGCACGGAGTTGGTGATCTCGCGGCCGGTCCGGGTCAGGAAGGCGAGTGCCACGGTGTCCTTTGCCGCCAGCTTGTCTTTCAGGACCTTTCCAGGTTCTCCAGCCAGGAACTTTGCCTCTTCCTTGGTGTCCGAGAAGAGGTAGGGGATGCTGATGCCGTTCATTTCCGGCACCACCGAGGCGTAGACGGAGGTGGACAGGATGAGTCCGTCGAGTGATCCGCCCTGCAGCCGGGTCACGGCCGCGTTCTGGTCCCCGCTGAAGCTCGTGCCGTTGGGTACCACGGTGACCTGGACGGAACCGTTGGAGGTCTTCTTGACCTGGTCGGCGAAGTGCTGGGCGGTGACGCCGACCGAGGACGTCAGCGGATCGGGGATGGAGAGCTGGATCTTGGCCACCGGGGCGCTTTGGCCGGCGGGGGTTCCGCCTGCACAGCCGGACAGCAGGGCGGCGGCCAGGCTGGTTGCCAGTACCCCGGTCATGGCGCGGGTCTTGAAGTTCATTCGATGCCTTTCTTCATTGGAAGGATGCGGTGGTACTGGTTCAGGAGACGGTGACGGGGGCGGAAATCAGCGCTTCGGTTTCGCGGCGGAGTTCCAGCGCTTGGGACAGGGAGTCATCAATGATGACATCGTCCCAACCAACGATCGCTCCCTTGGGCACATCGTTACGCAGCTCCACGTGGTGGGCCAGGGCGACGGGGAGGGCGCCGGTGGAGACCGAGTGCTTGGCGGAAACCAGCTTGCCCCACACCGTGAAGCCGCCTTCGCCGTCGAGGAATTCACCGGCCTTGAGGTCTTTCTTGGCGGTAGCGACCACATCGCCATAGAAGCCGACGGGCCCGCCGGTGGGGATGCCGCGGAGGGCTGCGTTGGCGATGGACATGTTCAGTTCGAGGCCTACGTAGTGGTAGGGGCGGTACAGGGCGGCGTACTGGCCGGTGGGGTCCGGGTGCCAGGGGTATTCGTTGAAGCAGCCGGAAACGTAATTGTTGGTTGCCTTGACGACGACGAAGACGCCCTCCTGGGTGTTGTGGCTGATCCAGCTGCCGTCGCGGTTGACGCTGGACATGACGTCAACGCTTCCTTCGTGGGCGAGGGAACCGCCGACGGCGGCCGGGCGGCAGATGGTGGCGATCTCTTCAACGTTGCCCGGTGTGAAGCTCAGGCCGGAATCGGAGGGGGCCAGCCCCGCGCCGTTGGCCACCGCCGCCATTTCGATGGCGGCCTTGGTGCCGTCGCGGAACGAGGTGTGCATGTAGGGGTTGAGCTGGCCGGAGTCGGTCAATTCCTTGGAGAACTCCCAGTTCTCCCAGACGTTGTCCGGGTTCATCTCGTGGTAGTGCTCCAGGTATTTTGCGCCCTTGCCGGCGCAAACCACATCAAAGCCGCTGGTGCGGGCCCAGTCGACGAGTTCCATGATGAGGGCCGGCTGGTCCCCGTAGGCCATGGAGTAGACCACGCCTGCTTCCTCGGCCCGCTTGGCCAGCGCAGGGCCGGCAAGGGCATCAGCTTCGACGGTCACCATGATGATGTGCTTCTTGGTTTCGATTGCTTTCAGGGCGTGCTTGATGCCGACGATCGGGTTACCGGTGGCTTCGACAATGACGTCGATGTCCACGTCGAACAGTTCGTCAGCGTTGGCGACGATGGCGGTGGAGCGGTCCTTCAGCGCCGTAGCGATATCGGGAGCTACCTGGGAGGCGGGCCAGTCCACCAGCTCGAAGGCCCCCTGCGCGCGCTTGACGTTGATGTCGGCAATGGCAACAACGTGGATGCCGGGGATGTTGTTGGCCTGCGCCAGGTACATGGTCCCGTAGCGGCCGGCGCCGATCAGTCCAACGCGGATGGGACGGGACTGCTGCTCACGCTCGCTGAGGAGTTTATGAAGGTTCACGGGAATCTCTCTAGGGGGTGCTTGGCCAAAGAAAAGCACCTCCGGCTTGCCGGATGGCACAACTTCTTTGTCGCGTTTTGTGGGAAAACCGTCCGGAGTGGAACCGGTTCCACTTTTGTACCAGCTGCTGATAAGCTGTGTCAACGATCACCTTCCAGCCCGGCGTCATGAAGCAAACGGCTGAAAGAAATCGCGTAGGTCATAACCACGAAGGTCTTGTGTCTCAAGGAGGAGCGGTGCGCAAAGCGCCTACCATTCGCGACGTAGCGTCTGCTGCGGGAGTATCCGTCTCTGTGGTCTCACGGGTACTGAACCCGGAGTCGGGACCGGTCGCACCCGCAAAGAGGCAAGAGGTCTTGAGGGTCATCGATGAACTGGGTTACCGGCCCAGGGCGGCAGCGCGTGAACTCAGCGCCGGGCATGCACTCACCATCGGCCTGGTGGTCACCGATCTGTCCAACCCGTTCTTCGCCCGCCTGGCGGACAGGATCGTCTGGGAGGCGCGCAGCCATGGCGTGCAGGTGGTGTTGATGACCACGCAGGAGGATCCGCACCTGGAGGCGGACTCCCTGGATACGTTGCTGGACCGGTCGGTCAGTGGCGTCATTGCCACTCCCACCGGGGGCAACATCGAAAAATGGAGGCGCCTGCGCGACCTCGGCGTCAATGTCGTCTTCATCGACCGTGCCATCGAAGAACTCGAAGATGTCGATGTTGTCAGCATCGAAAACTTTGACTCGGGACAACGCTCAACCGAGCATCTCATCAGCCTGGGCCATACCCGGATCGGGCTGATCACGGGCCCGCTAACCACCTCCACCGGGAGTGCGAGGTTGAACGGCTACAGGGCTGCACACCGGAACGCCTCCCTGCCAGTAGACCCCACGCTGATACGTGACGTACCTTTTCGCGGGGACGCGGGCGGGGACGCCGTAGGATCGCTGCTTGCGATGCGCCAGCCGCCAACAGCACTCATCGTTGCCAACACGGCACAGGTGCAAAGTTCAGTCCGCAGGCTCGTCCAGATGGGCACTGACATCCCCGATCAGCTTTCGCTCATTGTCTTTGACGACAATCCCTGGACTGAGCTCACCTCTCCCCCGCTGAGCGTCATCCGCCAGCCGCTCGACATGCTCGCCGTTCACGCCATCGAGCTGGTGCTCGGACGGATGCAGGGGAAGCTCCCGGAGGGTGCCCGCCGCATCGAAGTCAAAGCGGACTACCTGCCGCGCAACAGCTGCGCGCCCGTTACCGCCCCGGTCGCGCGCTAAAGGCCTGCAGGGTCCAGCCCTGGAAGGACTCCCCCGTACCGTCAGCTGCAGGCTGATGGCCCCGGAGAAAAGCACCCGCAGCAATGGTCGACGGCGGAAATCACCCGCTGCCGTCGTCGAACCTTCCAGCAAAGGCAGCCCGGTACGTCAGGCCTGTGTCGCCTTCCGCCACCAGCGGGACAGGCGTGCGAACGTGGGCCCAGTGGGCGGCGGGATTTTGGCTGGGTCGGCGCCTGGCCGGCGTCGGCGCAGTTCCAGGGCCAGCGCCTCCTGACCGCGCGCCATCGCCCACCGGTGGTTCGCGGCAAAAGCCGGCTTGAGCAGCCAGCCCGGCCGCCGCAGCCCTACGGCCGCGGCGGCCGGGACCGGTAAACGTGCCCGGGCAGCAGCGGAATCCCCTCGAAGAGCTGGGGGACGGACACCAGCTTGTAGCCCTGCCCCTGCAGGCCCGCAATCAGTTCCTGCTGCCCGGATATTGTCGAGGGCTGGACGTCATGCATGAGCACCATCGCGCCGGGCGTGATCTCCTTCAGCACCTTGGGCACGAAGGCCGCCGGATTCTTGCTCTGCCAGTCCAGCGAGTCCACTGCCCAGATCATCAATGGTTTGCCCACTGCCGCCTGGACCGCTGCATCGGCCGCGCCGTACGGCGGACGCATCAGGGCCGGCGTGGAACCCGTGGCGGCCAGGATCGCGGCATCCGTCCGGTCCATCTCTTTCCTGATCGCGGGCGGTGACAGCTTGGTCAGGTAGGGGTGGCTGAAGGTGTGGTTGCCGATTGCGTACCCGGTCTCGGCAACCTGCCTGGCGGTGGCCGGGTTGGCGGTGGTGTTGGACCCGGTCATGAAGAACGTGGCCTGCGCGTCGTTGGCCTTCAGGATGTCCAGTAACTGGGGCGTGGTGCGGGGGTCGGGCCCGTCGTCGTAGGTCAGTGCAGCGCAGGGGACAATATCGCAGTTCACGTGCCTGTGGGCCGGGGCGCTTGCCGGGCGCGGTGCTGCGGCGGCGTTCAGCTGCCCCAGCACTTGGCGGCCGTAATCGCTGAGGGCAGCCGCCGTGTCTGCGGCATTCATCGTGGCCGTCACCTCCCGGCCGGGCATGCCGGGCTGCCCTGCGGAGACGGTTAGTTCGCCTTCCGGACTGAGGACAAGGTCGGTCGGGATTCCTTGAGGGGCGCGGGCGGCGATGTCGGCAGGGATGCCCGTCGCGCGTGCCTGGATGGCGGGGATGGACTCAGGCCTTAGCAGGTCGGTGCCGCTCCGGACCGCGCCGGAGGCCAGGTCGATATAAACGGTGGCGGCCGCCATCGCACTGACTCCGTCCGGCCCGGCGTCCGACACTCTTTGACGGACCACGAGCACATTGCCCTTGGCCTGGACGGGTTTGGCCGAAATGACCATTTCCCGGCCCTGGTGCTGGCCGGCGTTCAGTGCCATCGCGGGCCGGTAGCGGCCACCCGCCGGAGCCGCCGCATCCAGAAGTCCCAGCAGCCACGAGTCAATCCGGGCGTTGAAGGCGGGCAGCCCGTCAACGTAGGTCCAGGACGCATGGACGTGGTGGTTTCCCACCTGGGCCGTCAAGGCCATCGGGTACCCGCCAGTGACAGCGGCCGGCTGATCCAGCACGTCCGACAATGGCGGTGGCATCGGCACCACCCGCGGCTGGCTGGAAACCCGGTCATGGGGCTGCAGCAGGGAAGGGGCCACCGCACTGCCAGCACCGCTGGCCAACACCGCCGCTGCGCAGAGCGAGGCAACGAACAAACGCAGGCAGGCAACAGCTGCGCTCCCGCGGGTGCGCCCCATACCCAGCCCCATCGATTCGCACGCTCCTCAGGTGTTGACCTCTCGATTGTCCCTTACTACCAGGCCCATATGACGAAACCGGAGGCAGTTGCCTGGAACCGGGGAGCTGCGGCAGCCTAGATTGTCACGTTGAGTCCCGCCGTATAGCCCTCCGCGGCGGAACCGGTCATCGTTGCCAGCTGGTAGATGCCGCCGTCGTTCCCGAACACGTTGTCCGACTTGAGCGTTGTGCGGGTCATGTTCGCGACGCTGCGCTCGTACCCGGGGGTGGCGTACACGTCGTCGCAGGCCGCCTGCGGCAGCGCGATCTGGGAGACGGCCAATACCTGCCCGGCGGCGGTGGCATTGTTCATGGACTCAAACACTTCGAAGTGGATGTGCGGCCAGCGCCCGGAGTAGGCGGCCGGGAAGATCGACGTGAACGTGACCTGCCCGTTGGCGTCGGCCTCCTGCACGCCGCGCAGGTAGTTCTCGTTCTTCAGGCTCGAGTCGTACATCGAGTATTTTCCGTCCCGGTCGCAGTGCCAGGCGTACACCGCGGCACCGGCCATCGGGGTGCAGCCCTTGGCGTTGTCCAGGAGGGTCAGGATGAAGGTCAGCGGAACGCCCTCCGCCTTTGCGGAGGCAGTCCCGAAGCTCGACGTGATGTCCTTCCGCACCACCCCGGATGCCTCCAGGACATTCGGCCCGTTGGAGCCATCCCCCGGATAGGGGCCTGCGGTCTCCTGCGGGATTTCCACGCCGCACTCGGCAATGGCCCGGGTCAGCGTCGGAGTGACGGCGGAGTCAGTGGTCGTGGCAGACGCGGAGGATGTGGCGGCCGCCGCCGTGCTTGATGCCGGGGAGACAGAGCCAGAGGTTCCGGCCGGCGTGCAGGCGGCGAGCGCGGCCACAGCACCGCCTGCGCCCAGGAACAGTCCCAGGGACCTGCGGCTTACCAGGGTGTTCAAGTCGAACTCCAGCCCCCGGTCGTGGTCGGGGTGCGGCTGGTCAAGGTCGGGCTGGCGGGGTGTGCGTGAAGTGGTCATGATGCAAGGAAACCGCACGGGGCTATGCCGTGGGCCGGTTGCTGCTGTGCCGTTCCTGTGCGTCCGGACGCGCGCTTCCCCGCACGAAACCAGCCCCGCAGATAGTACGACGGCGGCACTCGCCCGGCGCCGTCGTCGTCCGTTCCAGCGAAGCCGGCCCGGCGCATAAGGCGCCGGAAAAGCGAGGCGGGGCAGGCCCATTGGAGCCTGCCCCGCCTCTTTGCACCGGCTGACGCCCTGCGCCCGACTTTCGGGTTTCCTGTTGCGATGGAGTATGCAGGAACATCTGCCGGCGGGTCTGGTGCGGCCGCCCGCGGTCGCCGGCGGCCTAGAGCGTCCTGGGATCGTCGGCGTACATCTTCAGCCTGATGTTCAAGGCGTCGGACATGTGGCGGGCGGCGATCTCACCCGCGCGCTCGGAGTCGCCTTCCCCGATGGCGTCCAGCAGCTCGGCGTAGTCCGCCAGCACCACCGGCCACCTTCCCGGGTAGGTCAGGGTGGTGAGGGTGTACCGGCGCACCTGCTGGTCAAGGCGTTCCAGCAGTCCGATCAGCGACGGGCTGTGGGTGGCGTGCCACAGCTGGGCGTGGAAGGCGCGGTTGGTTTCGGCGAGCGCCCGGCCGTCGCTGGGGTCCAGCTGCTGCATCTGCGTCAGCAGCCCCGCGAGCAGCTGGCGGTCCAGGGCGGTTGCCTTGACGGCGGCCTTGGCAGCCGCGGCCTGCTCCAGGATGATCCTCGACTCGTAGATGTCGATGATCTCCTCGGCCGAATGCGTGCGGACCACCACCGCCTTGCCGCGCCGTTCCACCAGCCCGTCCTGCTCCAGCCGCTGCAGCGCCTCCCGCACGGGCGTCCGGGAAGCCCCGTAGCGCTCGGTGAGCTTGGCCTCCGTGAGCGGCTCGTCAGGGGCAAAGACGCTCGCGAGAACGTCCTCGCGGAGCCGCTGATGGATGGGACTGGCCACTTTTTCCTCTTTTCCGTTGCTGGTGGGGCTGCTGGGTTGCTTAGGCGATGGAGCCGGCCCGGCGGCCGAAGACGGCGCCCGCCGCAAGCCCGGAGCCGCCGGGGTAGTTTCCGCTGAACAGTCCGCCCAGCGCTTCCCCGCAGGCATACAGCCCTTCGAGCGGCTCCGCGTCTTCGGTGAGCACGCGGCCCCAGGTGTCCGTCTTGAGGCCACCGAAGGTGAAGGTGATGCCGCAGGTCACCGGGAAAGCGTAGAACGGGCCGGTGGCGATGCTGCGGGCCCAGTTGCTCTTCGGCGGCTGGGTGTCGGCCCGGCGTCCGTCCTTGACGTTGGGGTCGAAGGGCGAGCTGCCGGTGATCGAAGCATTGAAGTTGTGCACCGTCTCCTCCAAACCCTCGGGGCTGATACCGGCCTTTTGGGCCAGCTCGGCGAGGGTTGGAGCGGTGACCACCGAGACGCCCGGCATGTCGTACTCCTCGGCGCGCAGCATGGGGCGGGAAGAAGCGTCAAAGATCTGGAAGGCGGCCGAGCCCGGCTGGGCAAGGATGTCCCGGCCGTACTTCGCGTAGGTGTAGTTGCGGTAGTCGGCGCCCTCGTCCACGAACCGCTTGCCGTCGCTGTTCACCACGATGCCCAGCGGGTACCCCCCGCGGGTGAGCTGGTTGGTAAGCGCCAGGTTGCTCTCGTTCTCCGGGTGCCAGGCGTCCCAGGCCACGCTGTGGCAGGTGGACCAATCGCCGCCCCTGGCCGCCCCGGCGTCCAGCGCAGCGAGGATCATCTCCCCCGTGTTGCCCGGCGTGCCGCGTACCTTCGCGTTCTGCCAGCCCTCCCCCAGGTGCCGGCGGCGCAGTTCAGGCGAGGCTTCGAACCCTCCCGAGGCGAGGATGACCGACTCGGCCCGGAGCTCGCCTTCCCCGGTTGACGTGCGGTACCGGACGCCGCGCACGCGGCCGTCCTCCTGGATGAGGCCGGTGGCTGCGCAGTCGTAGATGACCTCCACGCCCATGCGCTCCGCGGCGGCGCGGTGGTCGGCCATGAGTCCCTTGCCGCCGCCCACGTTGCCCACGTGCAGTCCGCCCCAGAACAGATACCCGCCGTCCTGGGTCCGGTACGCCTGGCGTTCGTACATCAGGCGGTATTTGAGTCCCATGCCCTGAAGCCAGCGCAAGGTCGGGTTGCTTTCGTTGACCAGGACCGTGGACAGTTCGGGGTCGTTGCGCCCTTCAGAGACCTTGGACAGATCGGCAAGGTATTCGGCAGCGGTGTACGCGGGGACTTCGCTGGCGGCGTGCCGCTCATCCGGTTCCACGAATTCGATGAGCTCCTGGAGCCCGTCGTGGGAGATGCGCGTGGCACCGGCGGTGTAGAAGCTGTTGCCGCCCGAGGCGGCTTCCCGCGCCTTTTCCAGCAGGACAACTTTGCGTCCACGCTCGGCGGCTGCAAGTGCTGCCGCAAATCCAGCGTTGCCGCCGCCCACTACCAAAACGTCGCTCTTGATCATCATCAATCTCCTCAGCTCCATCGCTGTACACGATTGTATACATAAGTATGCCGTCGCATGCAATGGGATGGCGGCACATGCTTGGGGGCATGGCAGGAGAGGGTGAGTGCCGGAGGTGGTGGCTACCCCAGGCGCGGGTGGCTGATTTCCTGGGCGTCGATGTACATCTGGATGCGGATGTTCTTTGCTTCGTCCATGTGGGCGCTGGCGATGCGGCCGGCCTCCTCCGCGTTCCGTGCGCGGATGGCAACCAGCAGCTCCTCGTGCTCCTTCAGCACGCGGTCCCAGCGCTCCTTGGTGGAGAGCGTGGTGCCGGGGTAGCGGATGAAGTGGACCAGGATCCGGTCGAGCAGGTCAAGGAGGGCGGCGCTGTGGCTGGCGGCCCAGATGCGCTCATGGAAGGTGCGGTTGGCGGCGGCCAGTTCAGCCGGAGTGGCAGCATCGAAATCAAGGGTGACCATGGCCTGGTGCGCGCGGTCGATCAGCATCAGGTCCATGTCCGTGTGCCGGAGAGCCGCAGTTTTTGCGGCCGCCTCCTCCAGGAAGGTCCGCACCTCATAGAGGTCCAGCATCTCCTCCGGGCGGTACTCCCGCACCTGCATGCGTGAACCGTAGCGCTCCACGAGCCCCTCGGTTTCGAGGCGCCGCAAGGCTTCCCTGATGGGCGTCCGGGAGACGTTGTACTTCTTGGCCAGGGCGCTTTCAACGAGCTGGGCACGGGGAGGCAGCTCCTGCGAGATGATGGCGTTCCTGATCATCAGGTAGGGGCTTGTCTCTGGTTGCGACGCCACGGGCGGCCTCCGGTCTTCATGCAAACAAGCGGCAGGACGCGCCGGCGCCATACCTTTAGCCGCAATTCTAGCGCACTGCATACCGTTCCGGCGGGCTGTGAACACCGTGCCGATATTTCGCACACTCTCCCCAACAGCGCCAGGCACCCATACTCCCCTTTCGGTATTCATCTTTTGAGGACTGTTGCTTAAGTCATATAAACGGTATACCGTTTGTGACCAACGCCATACAGCATGGTAATTATCGGATTCCGGTTTGCTCAGCTTTGAACATTCATCTGGCGGCTGCACACGGTAGCCCGGGGTTTTTCAGGAGAACCAATGACGCTTCTATTCAGGGAAGAGCCGCAGGCCGGCACCCTCCCGGTCACCCCGGTGCCGGCCACCCTCGTCCGTGGCGGCACCAGCAAGTGCTGGATATTCCGGGACGAGGACCTTCCGGCTGACGCCCTGGAGACGGACCGTCTCCTCATCCGCACCTTCGGTTCGCCGGACCTCCGCCAGATCGACGGAGTAGGCGGCGCCTCGTCAACCACCAGCAAGGCGATTACCGTGGCCGGCACCGACCGGGACGGAACGGTCCGCTACCGGTTCGCCCAGGTGGCCATCGACAAGCCGGCAGTCGAGTGGGCCAGCAACTGCGGCAACTGCGCAACAGCGCTGGGCCTCTACGCGCTCCATGCCGGGCTGGTCGCTCCCACCGGGGAAGTCACCCGGGTCCCCATCCTGAACACCGTGACCGGGCTGCGCCTCGTCTGCGAGATCCCCACACCGGGGGCGCAGGTACCGGCCTACGGCGGGCGGCGCCTCGACGGCCAGCACTACCCCGGCGTCCCCATCGACGTCATCTTCCAGAAGTCCTCCTGGTCCAGCTACGGTGCACAGTTCCCCACAGGCAACGCCACGGATGACATCGAGGTCGACGGGAAGCGGTACCAGGCGACACTGATCGACGCGGGCGCCCCGGCTGCACTCTTTGCCGCACAGGACCTGGGGCTGGACGCAACCGCCAGCGAGGAAGCCTTGCAGGCGCTGGTCCGGATCGCTCCGCAGTTGCGCGCTGCGGCCGCCCGCAGGATGGGGCTGCCGCAGAACCTCAGCTCCATTCCGAAGGTTGGCGTCGTGGGCCCTCCGCCCGCAGGCGCAACCGGCGTTTCGGCCCGGATGATCTCGATGAGCGCGCTGCACCCCGCCATCGGCCTCACCAGCGCGGTCGCCGTCGCGGCTGCTTCGGGGACCGCAGGCAGCGTGGTGCAGCGCAACGTGGTTCCGGCGGCGGAGGCCGGACTCTTTATCCACTTACTGAAAGGCAAGACGGCGCTGGCATTGGATGCAGCCGATCCTGCTGAAGTCTCCTTTCAACGCTCGGCCCGCGTCATCAGCGAAAGCACCATCCTGGTGCCAAGTGACTGAAGAAACCCCTACAGGAAAAACCCAGCCCAAGGAATCAGCCATGAAAATCAGCATTCAAAACCTGCAGCTGAAGTACGGAAGCTTCACTGCCATCGAAAACCTCAACCTCGACATTGAAGACGGCGAGGCACTGGTCCTCCTGGGCCAGTCGGGCTGCGGCAAGACCAGCACGATGCGCTGCATCGCCGGCCTGGAGGAGCCCACCTCGGGGCGGATCATCATCGACGACGTTGTGGTCTTCGACTCCGAAAAGGGCATCAACCTGCCCCCGAACAAGCGCAACGTCGGCATGGTCTTCCAGTCCTACGCGGTATGGCCGCACATGACGGTTGCCCAGAACGTTGCCTATTCGCTCAAGCAGAAGAAGCTCTCCAAGAGCGAAATCGATGAGCGCGTCATGGAGGCGCTCACGCTGGTCGGCCTGGAGCCCTACGCCGACCGCGGCGCCAGCCTGCTCAGCGGTGGCCAGATGCAGCGCGTGGCCCTGGCACGCAGCCTGGTCATGCGGCCCAGCGTGCTCATGCTCGACGAACCGCTCTCCAACCTTGACGCCCGCCTGCGTGACCGGCTCCGGGTTGAACTGCGTGAGATCCAGCTCCAGTTGGGGCTCACCTGCGTGTACGTCACCCACGACCAGCACGAAGCCTTCGCCCTGGCAGACCGCATCGCCCTGCTCCAGGGCGGCCGGATTGTGCAGATGGGCGCCCCGCAGCACATGTACGAGGCACCCGCCAGCGCCTCGATCGCCCACTTCCTGGGTGTTTCCAACATCATGGACTGCACCCCGGAGGGCACGGCCACCGGCGCCACCACGGCACGCATCGCCAACAGTGAGCTCACCATCCAGTCGGCGCAGCAGGCCAGTGATGCGGGCGCATCCCCCAAGGTCTGCATCCGGGCCGAGGACCTGCAGATCACTGCCATGCCCACCGAACACCCCAACTCGTGGCCGGGGACGGTACGCGTGGCGGGCTTCCAGGGGAACGACATCCGGTACGCGATCCAGCTGGAATCCGGGCCCGAACTGGACGCACTGGGCGGGCTGAGGCGCGGCGAACAGCACAAGGTGGGGGACCGCGTGTGGGTCACCGTCAACCCCCGCGAAGTCCAGATCCTGCCGGCTGAGGTGCTCGCATGAGCCTCAAGACCACCGAGGCGGCCAGCCGCGTCGAGGCCCGCCTGGCACCGAAGCCCGAACCCCGGGACTACCGCTCTGCCCGGACCCTTGCCGGCCTCCGGAAGAACACGCCGGGCCTGATCGTCCTGGTGATCCTCGGCGTCCTCATCGTCCTCCCCCTTGCCCTGGTCCTGCTCGCCGCGTTCTCGGACAGCGTTCCCCGGCCGGGCAGCATCTCCCTGGGCGGCCTGACGCTGTCCAACCTGGCGCTGCTGGCCACCCCGGAAGCACTCGGGGCCCTGGTCAACTCGCTCATGGTCGGTGCAGGCTCGGCACTCATCGCCCTGCTGATCGGCGCATTCCTGGCCTTCGTGTGCGCCCGCTCCGATGCGCCGTGGCGGAAGTTCATCTTCTTCATCGGCATGGCGCCGATGTTCATCCCCGCCCTGGTGGGCGCCCTGGCCTGGTCCCTGCTCTGCTCGCCCAGCGCCGGCTACATCAACATCTTCCTCCGCGACCTGGGCATTGACGCCGCCATCAACATCTACAGCCTCCCGGGCCTGGTGTTCGTGCTGGGAATCTTCTACGCCCCGTACGCCTTCCTGCTGCTGCACAGCTCGCTGTCGATGATGAACGCCGACCTCGAAGAGGCAGCGACCGTCCACGGGGCTCCGCTGCGCACCATGCTGCGGACCGTCACCCTGCCCCTGGCCCTGCCGGCCATCCTGGGCTCCGCCGTCCTGGTCTTCGCCCTGACCATGGAGAACTTCCCCGTGGCCCAGGTCATCGGCAACCCCGCCGGCGTGGACACGCTGCCCACCTATATCTACCGCCTCATGAGTGCCACTCCGGCCAAGAGCAACC
Source organism: Arthrobacter sp. SDR-2R (assembly GCF_057747955.1). Taxonomy (NCBI): domain Bacteria; kingdom Bacillati; phylum Actinomycetota; class Actinomycetes; order Micrococcales; family Micrococcaceae; genus Arthrobacter; species Arthrobacter sp. SDR-2R. Next base: position 719,586 of record NZ_CM173231.1, on the reverse strand, counting down.
AGGCTGCCAGCGTCGCCGTGATCCTGACCGTTGCGCTGATGGCCGTGACCCTCATCCAGCAGCGCATCATCAACAAGCGCAAATTCACCACCATGACCGGCAAGGGCAACCGTCCCCGGCAGGTGCCGCTGCGCAAGATGCGCTGGCCCTTCACCATCCTGGCCCTGGCCTACTTCGCCGTGTCCGTCGTCCTGCCCATGCTCGCACTGCTCGCCGCGTCCATGCAGGCCACCCCCTTCGTGTCCTCGATGTCGCAGCTGCTGGAGGCCAATTCCCTCAGCTTCGCCAAGCTGATCGAAGTCCTCGGATCCAACGATTTCCAGCTCGCCCTCAAGAACAGCGTCCTGGTGGCCCTGATCGCGGCATTCGCCGGCACCACCCTCAGCTTCATCGCCTCCTACATCCGCTACCGCACCAAGTCCAAGGTGGGACGGCTGATCGAACTGGTCGCCATGACCCCCCTTGCCGTCCCCGCCATCGTGATGGGCATCGGACTGCTCTGGACCTGGCTGCTGCTGCCCCTGCCCATCTACGGCACCCTGGCGATCCTCGCCGTCGCCTGCGTTGCAGTGTTCATGCCCCAGGGCTACCGCGGCGTCTCCGCATCGATGCTCCAGATGGACCAGGACCTCGAGGACAGCGCGGTCATGCTCGGCGCCGGACGGACCAGGTCCGTCCTGGACGTCACCCTGCCCCTGATGCGCGTCGGCATCATGTCCTCGTTCCTGCTGTTCCTCATGCTGTCCATGCGTGAGCTCAGCGCCTCCATCTTCCTCTTCACCTCGAACACCCGGATCCTGTCCATCCTCGTGTTCGACAACTTCGACAACGGCCAGAGCCAGGCAGCTGCCGCCGTCAGCGTCCTGTACTGCCTCGTCATCGGAATCCTCGCCGTCATCGCCCAAAAAGTCGGCGGCGAACGCAAGACCAAGAACTGACCTCACCACCTTTGAAAGGGACACCCACAATGAAGTTAGCGTCCAAACTTCCCGCCTTCACCGCAGCCGGAGTGCTGCTCGCCCTCAGCCTGGCCGGGTGCGGAAGCCCCGCCCAGAGTGCCGGCGTGGTCACTGCCACCGCAGCTGTGAACACCGACAACGGACTGGTGATCAACGGCGAATCCATCGCGGACAAGGACACCTACGAAAAGGCCAAGACCCAGACCCTGTCCCTCTACTCCGGCTACACCGATTCCTCTGAAAGCGCGCTGGTTGACGCCTTCACCAAGGACACCGGCATCAAGGTCAACGTCGTCCGGCTCACCCCGAACAAGCTCTCCGAACGCGTTCTCTCCGAACAGGGCGCCGGCAAGCTCAGCGCCGACGTCATCCGCACCTCCGACTACCGGATTGCCAAGTCCATGGAGGACGCCAAGGTCTGGAAGGCCTATGACGTACCCGGCGCCTCGGCCCTCAAGGACGTTTCCGTGGACGGCGGCCAGTTCACCCGCATGTTCAACTCCGTCTACACCCTGGGCTACAACACCCAGCTGGTGAAGGAAGCCGATGCCCCCAAGTCCTGGGCGGATGCCGTCGGCGGCAAGTGGCAGGGCAAGCTGGGCATCGTCCAGGGCGGCTCGGGCGGCAGCACCGCTGCGCTGAACAGGTTCATGGAAACCAAGATGGGCGGCGACTACTTCGCCAAGTACGCTGCGCAGAAGCCCAAGATCTACGACTCCCTGGGTGCTGAGGCCACGGCGCTGGCCCGCGGTGAAGTGGCCGTGGGCACGGTCACCATCAGCGGCACCAACATCTCGGCCGTCCAGGACAAGGCCCCGGTCAAGTTCATCGTCCCCGAGGAAGGACTCGTCTCGTACGACTATTACCTGGGCATGACGGGCACCGCCACGAACGTGGAAGCCGCGAAGGTCTTCATGAACTACAACCTTTCCAAGCAGGGCCAGCAGGTCTTTGCGCAGATCGGTGAATACCCGGTCCGCACCGACGTGGCACCGCCCACCATCATGGGCGTGACGCTCCCCGCCGTCGATTCCGGCAAGGTCTACCGCATGCAGAACACCGACGCCGTGACCTACGGCAAGGACGACCTTGCCAAGTGGAACCAGGTCTTCGGCTACACCAAGTAACCCCGCAATCCCGTGCCCGGGGACCCGGCCTCCGCCGGGTCCCCGGGCTTTTTCATTCACCCACCACCAGGAGCCCCGTGACCGCCGTCCACGTCCCCGCACTTCCGGTGCCCCGGAACACCTCGTCCCTGCTGGTCCGCCAGGACGGCAGGACCATCCTTGAACTCGGCGACACCACCCGCGCCAGCTACGTCGCCTCCGTGCGCAAAAGCCTGCTCTCGATCCTTTTCGGAATCCAGGTGCACGCCGGCACGGCCAGCCTCGACGCCACACTCGATGAGTTCGGTGTTGATGATGTTGGCGGCCTGCTGCCCATCGAGCGGACGGCCCGGCTCCGTGACCTGTTGACGTCGCGTTCGGGCGTCTACCATCCGCCCTCCAGCCCGGGCAGTGACGAGGATGCCTTCCCTTCACGTGGCACAAAAGCACCGGGGCAGTATTTCCTCTACAACAACTGGGATTTCAACGCCGCCGGCGCGATCTTCGAGAAGGCCAGCGGCCTGACCGTCTTCGAAGCGTTCCAGAAGCACCTGGCCGGTCCGCTGGGGTTCGACGACTACGACCCCACACGCCAGCGAATGCTCGGGGACGCCCGAAAGTCCGCCTTCCCTGCCTACCACCTCTTCCTCTCCGCCCGGGACCTGGCCAAGATCGGGATGCTGATGGCTGCCGGCGGCCAGTGGGAGGGACGGCAGCATGTCCCCCGGGAGTGGGTCAGGGACAGCGTGGCCACCCATGTCAGGCGCGCAGACATGGCGCCGGCCACCGGTTTTGGCACCTGCGACTACGGCTACCTGTGGTGGCTCCCCCGGGAATCCGGCCCGCAGTGGGAGGGGGCGTTCCTGGCGGAGGGCAACTACGGCCAGTTCCTGCTGGTCCTGCCGGCGATCGGGAGCGTCATTGTGCACCGGCGCTTCGTCAGCGACGGCTTCGCCGTCGCCCGGAACACCCACACGGCAGCTGCCTCGACGGCAGGCCCCGCTCCGGTGACCCACGCCGACTTCATGGACCTTGCCCGGGCTCTGGTTGCCGGGCCCCTGGCCCGGTAGGCGTCAGGAAAGGCACCGTACGACGGCGGCACCCTCCTTTGTCAGGAAGCCGTGCCCTTGGCGATGGAACGGAACACCTTGGTTGCCTGCTGCGCCGCGGGGCTGAGCCGCCGGTTTGCCAGGTGGGCCAGGAGGATCCGGCGCTTCGGCGATCCGGCGAGCGGGACCGCCACCACGTCGGGGCGCAGGGCCGTCAGCGCCAGCCTGGGTGCCAGGGCGATCCCGATACCGGCCGCCACCATGCCCTGTGTCTCCTGGTAATCGTTGGCGGCGAAGGCGATCCGCGGTTCGAACCCGGCGTCGCGGCATACCCGGCTGAGGACATCGGCCACGGGGTGCTCGTCGCGCACCACCCATTCCTGGTCGCTCAAGGCGCCGATGCGGACCGAGCCCAGTTTCGCAATGGGGTGCTCCCGCGGTACCAGCAGCACTGTTGGATCGTTCATCAGCCTGACCAGGGCCAGGTCAGGGTCCTCGATCTGCTGCCAGGGATAGTCCCACAGCAGCGTCAGTTCGATTTCCCGCCGCCGCAGCCGTTCCAGCAGGCCGTCCCGGCGGGCACTGACAACCGTCACTGCCACCTCCGGGTGGCGGGCGCGGAACGCCAGCACGACGTCGGGCATCAGGGAGGCCCCGCCGGTGGGAAAGGTCCCAAGCCGGAGCTGGCCCCGCCGAAGGCCCGCGAACTCCCCCATTTCGGCACGGGCGGCTTCAACGGTCCTGTCGATGTCGTCGGCGTAGTGCAGCAGGGCGTGCCCCGCCTCGGTCAGGACCACGCCCCGGGGATGGCGCTCGATGAGGACCACGCCCATCTCCTGCTCGAGTTTGGCTATCTGCTGCGACACCGCCGAGGTGGTGAAGGAAAGGGCGGCAGCAGCCGAGGTCAGGGAGCCGGAACGGCCCACCTCACGGAGCACATGGAGCCGGTGGAGATCGAGGATTGCCATGCACTGAGTTTAGCAAAAGTAGATAGTCGTCCATTTATTTGCGATTGCGCTGAAGGATCCCATCCCGGATCGTAGAAGTACAAGGTGCTGTGAAGTAGAGCACCTGCAAGTTACGAGGGAGAAATACAGTGGGACTCAAAGGACATTGGTACCGGGGCGGCACCAGCAAGTGCTGGCTCTTCGATGCCAGGGACGTGGCCCTCCACGCCCCCACCCGCGAGGAAATCCCCGCACTGCTGTCAGCCGCTTTCGGCGCAGCGGATGCGCGGCAGCTGGACGGCGTCGGGGGCGGAACGTCCACCACGTCAAAGGCTGCGGTCATCTGGGCAACCCCTGGTGCCGAGGCAGACCTCGACTACCTTTTCGCCCAGGTAGGGATCGGTGACCCCACCGTTGAGCTGGGTTCCAACTGCGGCAACTGCGCCACCGCCATTGCCCTGTTCGCCGTCCAGACGGGCATCGTTCCCGCCCGGGACGGCATGACCAAGGTCCGCATGCGCCACGTCACTTCCGGCGCCGTGCTCAGCGGAGCGGTTCCAACTCCCGGCGGCCACATTCCCAAGTCCGGCCTGGCACGGGTTCCGGGCAGCAGCGCCGCCGGTGTTCCCGTCAGCCTCTCGTTCCACGGCCCCTGGGGCCAGAACACCGGTGCACTCCTGCCTACCGGCAACACCGTGGACCAACTCCAGGTCAACGGCAGGACCCTGGGCGCAACGATGGTGGACGCCGGCGCCCCTGCCGTGCTCCTCGCAGCCGACCAGGCCGGCGTCGATCTTTCCTCAATGACGGACAACCTCACCGCCCAGCTGCCGGACCTCATCGCGGCACGGGCATCAGCCGGCCTCATCATGGGGCTGCGGAAGCCTGAGGATCCGCCGCAGAACGCTGTCCCGAAAGTCGGGGTTGTGGCGCCAGCCGGCGACTACATCACCGCGGACGGAACAACCATCACCGCCGGCAGCCACGACGTGCGGGTGCGGATGCTGTCCATGCTCGCACCCCACCCGGCCATCGGCCTGACCTCAGCCGTGGCAGTTGCCCTTGCATCCTCGCTGCAGTCATCGGTCGTAGCCAACGCAGCAGGCCAATCACCCTCCACCGGCACCGGAACTCCCCGCTTGCTGCGGGTCGGGACGCCCGCCGGCGTGATCACCGCCGAAATCATCACCGATGACACCGGCGCCGTCAGCGAAGTGGCCCTCCACCAGGCAGCCCGCCACATCGCCACCGCAGATATCGACGTGGCCCCGGCCGCCGAGCTGTCTGCCTAAAACCCCTTATCTCTTTGCCCCATCATTAAGGGGCCGCACCAACCAGGAAGTTGTTCAATGAAGATCAAATCCATCCTCGGACACCTGTATGTCCAGGTACTCATCGGAGTCGCCCTCGGCGTCGTTGTGGGCGCACTGTGGCCCGACCTCGGTTCGTCCCTCAAGCCCATCGGCGACGGCTTCGTGAAACTCGTGAAGTTCATGATCGCCCCCATCGTGTTCTGCACCATCGTCGGAGGCATCACCTCGCTGCGGGACACCAAGAAGGTGGGCCCCACCCTGATCCGTTCGCTTGGCCTCTTCTACGCGCTGACGGCACTCGCCCTGGCCCTGGGCCTGGCCGCGGTGACGCTGTTCCAGCCCGGCGCCGGGATGCACATCGATCCCACGCACCTGGACTCCTCGGTGGCGCAGAAGTACACCACGCAACTGCCCAGCAGCAACCCCGTGGACTTCATCCTCAGCATCATCCCCACCACCTTCGTTGGCGCCTTCGCCGACGGTGAGGTCCTGCCCGTGCTGGTCATTGCAATGCTGTGCGGCTTTGCCTTCAGCAAGCTCGGCGCACCGGGCCAGCTGGCCCTGAACGTGGTCAACAGCTTCAACAAGCTGCTCTTCATCATGTTCGGCTACATCATGAAGGTGGCTCCGCTGGGAGCCTTCGGGGCCATGGCCTTCACCGTTGGCAAGTACGGCGCCCACTCCATCGGAAACCTCGGCATGCTGATCCTTGCCTTCTACGCCGCCTGCATCGTCTTCGTGGTGGTCGGCCTGGGCATCCTGGCCAAGGTGACCGGCTTCAGCCTGTGGCAGATCCTGCGCTACTTCAAGGATGAGTTCCTGATCGTCCTGGCCACGTCCTCCAGCGAACCGGTCCTGCCGCGCCTGCTGTCCAAGCTCGAACGGATCGGCTGCGACCGCAGCGTTGTGGGCCTGGTGGTCCCCACCGGCTACTCCTTCAACCTGACCGGAACGGCCATCTACCTCACCCTCGCCTCCATGTTCATCGCCCAGGCCTGCGACATCCACCTCAGCTGGGGCCAGATCCTGCTGATGCTCGGCATGATGCTGCTGACCTCCAAGGGCGCGGCGGGCGTCACCGGAAGTGGTTTCGTGGCCCTGGTGGCGACGCTGACGGTCATGCCCACCCTGCCGGTGGCCGGCGTGGCCCTCATCGTGGGCATCGACCGCTTCATGAGCGAGGCCCGTGCCCTCACCAGCACGGTCTGCAACATCGTCTCCTGCGTGGCAATCGCCAAGTGGCAGGGTGAGCTGGACATGGTCAAGCTCCGCTCCGAGCTCCAGGCGGGCTTCGTGCCCACCGAGGCGGAGAAGGTTCAGCTGGCCGAACCGGCCTTGGCCCACTAACCGGCCGCCAGCCCACCACCATCAGTGTTTGCCCGGGATCCCAGCAGGGGTCCCGGGCAAACCCCTGCAAGGGGTATTACTTCACAATCCGCACGGAAAGGACCCGAGATGAGTGAGCGCCAAACGGAACAGGAAACTGCAGAAGACTGCGACGCCGGCACCTGCTTCTACTGCCAGAGCCCGGAAACCGACTAGCGCCCCAGCCCTGGGGCCACGCCGTCAGCCTGGGCACTGCGAGGCAGGGCGGCAACAGGCCCTAGACCCACTGCTCCCACAGCGTCAGCTGCAGGCTGACGGTCCCGGACGAACCAGCCACAACGGAACCGGCCCCCGCGGAAGGGTCGACGACGGCACCCACCTTGCCGCCGTCGTCGTCCCTTCCAGCAAAAACAGCCAGCCGCATCAGCCGCATCACGCCCGGACCGCCTCAGCAGCCGCATCCGAAGAACGCACCGGCGTCTCCAGGCCAAGGTTTTCCCGCAGGGTGTTCCCGCGGTACTCCGTGGGGTACACCCCGCGTTCCTGCAGCTCCGGCACCAGGTGGTTGACGATGTCGTCCAGTCCGGAGGGAATGAGCCACGGCGAGATGTTGAATCCGTCCACCGCCCCCACCCGCGCGAACTCGGCCAGCTGGTCCGCCACCTCAACATACGAACCCGTGAAGGTGGAATCCACCCGTGCAGTGCGGGAGGTGACGAACTGCCGGATGGACAGCCCCTTGTCCTTGGCCTCGGCCCGCCACTGGTCCGCCAGCTGCCGCGCCTTGGCGCCGTGGAAGCCGCTGCCGCGGGTCTCGGACGTTTCCTCCACCACCGGATCGATCTCCGGCAGCGGTCCGTCCGGATCGTACGACGACAGCTCGCGGCCCCAGAACTGCTCCAGGTAGGCGATGGCCTGCTGCGGGCCGATCTGCAGGCTCCGCACCCACTCCTTCTTCGCCGCCGCCTCCGCAGCGGTGGGCGCCAGGATGAACTCACTGGCCGGCACGATCTGCACGGCGTTGGCACCCCGGCCAGCGGCCAGGGACCGCTCCACGAGGTCCTTGCGGAACTCCACGGCGTCGTCGAACTTGGGGTGCGCGGAGAAAATCACATCAGCCTGCCGGGCGGCAAAGTTGCGGCCCTCGGGCGAGTCGCCGGCCTGGAACAGCACCGGGCGGTACTGGGCGCTACGCGGCAGCCGCGGCGTCACGTCCACCGTGTAGTGCTGGCCCTGGTGCACCACCCGCCGGGCAGGACCGTCCGGGGTTTCCCACGAATCCCAGATCCGCTTGGCCGTCTCCACGAACGCCTCGGCGTGCTTGTACCGGTCAGCGTGGTCAAGGTATCCCCCGCGGCGGAAGTTGGCCCCGGTCCAGGCATTGTCAGTGGTCACGATGTTCCACGCGGCACGCCCGCCCGAGATCAGGTCGAGCGACGCGAGCCGGTGCGCCAGGTCGGCGGGATCGTTGTACGTGGTGTTCTGGGTGGCCACGAGCCCGATGTTTGTGGTCACCGAGGCCAGCGCGGCCAGCATCGTCTGCGCGTCCGGCCGGCCCACCACGTCCAGCGCGTGCGGGCGGCCCAGGTGTTCACGGAGGCGGAGCCCCTCGCCCAGGAAGAACGCGGCGAACAGCCCCCGCTCGGCGGTCTGGGCGATGCGGCGGAACGATTCGAAGTCCGTCTGCGAGCCCGATTCGGCGGCCTTCCAGATGGTGCCGGAGTTCACGCCCTGGAAGAAGACCCCAAACTGGATCTGGCCCGACGGCACAAAGACATCGGATTTAGCACGGTTGTGCTGTGTCACGGTGGTTCCCCTTACTTTCCCGCGCCGGCGGGCGCAGCGGCGTTGGATGCGGCGGTGGCGTAGCGGCTCACCGGGCGTGAAAGCCCCAGCAGGTCGCGGAAGGTGCCGTCCTGCACCACCGGGCGGAGGACTCCGCGGCGGCGCAGTTCCGGCAGGACCAGGCGGCCCAGTTCCTCCAGGTCGACAAAGAGCGACGCCGGGTGCAGGCGCACGCCGTCGGCCTCCTTCAGGAGTTCCGTGAGGAAGTCCGTGAGACCGGCGGCGGAACCGGCGTAGTTAGCACGGCCGGAGCCAAAGCCAGCCACCCGCCCCGCCGCGGCCTGCCCGCGGGAGTCCAGGACGACGTCGAGCTCGGCGACCACTGCAACGCCGGCAGCCACCCGGGACCGCACATCGCGGACCTCTGCCGCCAGCAGTTCGGCGGCAGGTGCGGACACCAGGACGGCATCCACGGCGTCCGCGGGAACCTCCCCCAGCAGGGACGCGGGCGCCAGCACGGGCAGCTGCCCCTGCAGCGGCCGCGGAATGATGGACGGTCCCTTCACGGAATAGCCGGCGCCGGCAAAATCGGCACGAGTCTCGAAATCGACCGCCGTATCAAAATCGACATAGTGCAGCTTGTCCACGTCGATGTACCGGCCGGTGGCCACGTCGCGGATCACGGCGTCGTCCTCCCACGAATCCCACAGCCGCCGGGACACCTCGATGGACGCCGCGGCCTCCTGACCCAGTGCAGCGCCGGTCACGGACGGGCGTCCGACGGCGGCAGCAGCCTCCGGCGATTCGGCTGCCGTCACGATCCACCCGGCCCGGCCGCCGGACACGTAGTCCAGGCTGGCCAGCTGGGTGGAGATGTGGAACGGCTCGGTGTAGACGGTGTCCACCTCGGGTACCAGGGCGATGGTCCGGGTGGCGGGCCCGGCGAAGGCCGCCCGCTGCAGCGCGTTGGCGCGGACCGTAGCGGCTGCGTCGGTGAAGGTTGCTGCATGGAAGCCCGCGGACTCTGCTGCCAGCACGGCCCGGGTGAGGTGCGCGCCGTCCCAGCCGGCGCCGTCGAGCTCAAGGGCAAGGAACCCTCCCTGGCGGGTTGAAGAGATGCTCACTGCTGGTCCTGACGTTCGTAGGGAATCTTCTCGCCGGCCTCGATGGCCACCGGCAGCCGGTTTTCCGCCGGCGGCAGCGGGCAGGTGGCCAGGTCCGTGTACGCGCACGGCAGGTTCACGGCCCGGTTGAAGTCCAGCAGCACGGACCCGTCTGCGGCCGGCACTACGGACAGCGAGCGGTTGGCGGCATAAGTGGTCTTGCCGGAGGTCTGGTCTGTGAACAGCACGGACAGGGCGCCGGGGGCGTGGCCGTTGAATGCGGTCAGCGCCAGCTCCCGGCCGGCCAGCTTGAAGCGGATCTCGCCCGGCGCCTCATACACATGCTGGATGCCCTCGACGGCGGCGCCCACCGTGGTGGACCTCGGCGCCTCGAACGGCACATAGGTTCCGCGCACGGCATACGCGGCATCGGGCGAGTAGGCGGGCGTGCCCTGGTAGGCCTGCAACAGCGGGTTTTCCGGATGACGGGGCCGGACGATGTATTCGCCGCCGCGCTTGGCCAGCTCAATGACGGTCTCGCCGGACACCAGGTTGATGCCGCCGCGCTCCTCGATGGGGCCAAGCTCAACGGTGGCCCCGGACGCAGTGTTCAGCTCCCTGCCGTCCTGCTGCAGGCTGTCGCCCGGCTCCAAAAGGACGCGGACGACGTCGGCCGCCACGCTCCAGGTGCCCGGGGCGCCTTCCAGCCGGGCGGGTTCGCTGCCCAGCCAGTGCAGGTGGGTCACCGCCAGGAAGCCGTGCGGGTGGGCGCGGTGCTGTTCGTGGGCGGCGTGCCATTCTTGCCAGTCGGCGTCGAAGGATTCGAGGGCGGTTCCGGTGGATTGTGCGGTCATGATGCCTTCCCTGACGGGGCCGCGCCGGCCGATGCCTGCGTGGCCGCGAAGTTCTCTTCGGTGATGGTCTTGGATTCCGGCAGCGCTTCCTCGGACAGGCCCCAGCGCTCCAGCACCTTGCCGTAGGAGCCGTCCTTGATGACGGCATTGAGGGCCTCGGAAATGACCGGTGCCAGCCCGTTGCCGCGGAGGGTGGTGGCGGCCACCAGGGTCTCGGAGGGCCAGCCGGCATTGACCTTGCCCACCACCTTCAGGTCGTCCCGGGTGTTCTCGCGGTACACGGTGGACGGGTAGGGGGCGATGTTCAGGTCCGTCCGGCCGGAGGACAGCGCCAGGATGGTGTCCGCGTCGGAGGAGTAGTACTGCAGCGTGGCCGGCGCTTTGCCCTTGCCCTCGAGCTCCTTGTTCCACGCCAGCAGGATCTTTTCCTGGTTGGTGCCGGACCCCACGGAGATCTTCAGGCCGGAGATGTCGTCCGCCCCCTTGATGCTGTGCGTGGAGGACTTTTTGGCCTCGAAACCCATGTACGCGGCCCGGTAGCTGGCGAAGTCGAACAGCTTCACCCGGTCCTTGTTCACGCCCACGTTGGAGAACACAGCCTCAAAGTCGCCGGACTGGGTCTTCAGCGGCCAGTTCTCCCAGGACGTCACCTGCACGTCCAGCTCCAGGCCCAGCTTGTCCGCCACCAGCTGGGCGATGTCCAGTTCGGAGCCGATCGGCGTCTTGTCGTCGGTGGCGTGGAAGGACAGCGGGATGGACCCGGCGGTGGTGGCCACCGTCAGCTTGCCGTCCTTGCCGATCAGCCCGGGGACCTTGGCGGCGAGCGCCGCGTCCGTCTCGCCCCGGATCCGCTGCTGGTCCGGTGAGGTGTTGTAGACCACGCCGTTGCGTGCCGCCGTCGTCTGCGCTCCTCCGCTGGCGTTGCCGGCGGCGGAGGCGCCGGGGTCGGCGCAGCCGGCGAGCGCGGCAGTGCCAAGGAGTGCGGTGCCGAGGAGTACGACGGCGGGACGCGCCGCGAGGGCGCGGCTGCGGCGGAGGCCGCGGGTGGGGAAAGCCATGGGGTGGTCCTTAGATGTTGAAGGCCGGTTCCAGCACCTTGGAGAAGAAGCTCCGGGTGCGCGGTTCCTGGGGGTTGCTGAAAATTTCCTTGGGGGTGCCCTGTTCCACGATCTGGCCCTGGTCCATGAACACCACGGTGTCCGCCACGTCGCGGGCAAAGCCCATCTCGTGCGTGACGATGATCAGCGTGGTGCCGGACGTGGCCAGTTCGCGGATCACGTCCAGCACTTCGTTGACCAGTTCCGGGTCCAGGGCGGAGGTGGGCTCGTCGAACAGCAGGATCTTGGGGTCCAGGGCCAGGGCCCGGGCGATGGCGACGCGCTGCTGCTGGCCGCCGGAAAGCTGGCGGGGGTAGGCGTCCGCCCGGTCCTCGAGCCCCACGCGGTCCAGCAGTTCCAGGCCGCGGCGGCGGGCCGCCTCCCTGGACCGCCCCTGCGCCACGACGGGTGCTTCCGCCACGTTCTCCAGGGCAGTGAGGTGCGGGAACAGGTTGAAGTTCTGGAACACCATGCCGATGTCGGTGCGCTGTTTCAGGATCTCCTTTTCCCGCAGCTCGTGCAGGCGGTCGCCGCGGAGTCTGTAGCCCACCAGCTGTCCGTCGATGGTGATGTGGCCGCCGTCCACCTTTTCCAGGTGGTTGATGGTGCGCAGCAGGGTGGATTTTCCGGAGCCGGAGGGGCCTACGATCACGGCCACCCCGCCCGGTTCCACGGTGAGGCTGACACCTTTGAGGACTTCGGTGGCGCCGAAGGATTTGCGGACGCCGGTGATTTCCACCAGGCCGCGGGTGGCTGTGGGGGCGGTAAGGGTCTCAGTCATCAGGGGTTCCTCCGGGTGGGCACCGCCGCGTGGGTGGCGAAGAATTTACGGGCCTTCTGCAGGGGCGTCAGCGGCAGGCTCCGCACCGCGCCCCTGGAGTAGTGCCGTTCGATGTAGTACTGGAAGACGCTCAGCACGGAGGTGATCACGATGTACCAGAGCGTGGCCACCAGCAGCAGCGGCAGGACCTGCTGGGTGCGGTTGTAGATGACCTGGACGGTGTAGAACAGCTCCGAGTAGGCCAGCACGTAGACGATCGAGGTGCCCTTGACCAGGCCGATGATCTCGTTGAACGCGGTGGGCAGGATGGCGCGCATGGCCTGCGGCAGCACGATCCGCGTAGAGCGGCGCCAGGCCGGGATGCCCAGGGCGGCTGCGGCCTCCAGCTGTCCCTGGTCCACGGACAGGATGCCGCCGCGGATGATCTCAGCCGAGTAGGCGGCCTGGTTCAGGGTCAGGCCCAGCACTGCTGCCGCAAACTGGCTGATCAGTGTGGTGGTCTGGACCTCGAAGAACCGGACGTCCGTGAACGGGATCCCCAGGCTGATCTTCTCGTACAGGTAGCCCAGGTTGTACCAAAGGAGCATCTGCACCAGCAGCGGCGTGGACCGGAAGATCCAGGAGAACGTCCAGGACACGGACACCAGCAGCGGCGACGCCGAGAGCCGCATCAGCGCCAGGATGAAGCCGAGCACGAACCCCAGGACGCCGGAGATGGCGGTCAGCTTCAGCGTTTCCAGCAGGCCGTTGACCACGGACTGGGCCGTGAACCACTGCGCCACCACGCCCCACTCCCAGCGCGGGTTGGTGGCCAGCGACCATGCCACGGCCAGGACACCCAGGGCGACGACGGCAGTCCCCACCCAGCGCCACGGATGCTTGGCGGCCACCACGCGGTACGACGAATAGTCCGCGGGGACCCGTTCCGGGACGCCGGCCCTGCCCGGTGGCGCTGCCGGTGGCACCGCCGGTGACGCTGCCGCGGGCTGTTCCTGTTGCGGCTGTGCCGGTTGCGGCTGCTTTGACTGCGCCACCCTGGTTGCTGAACTCACGGGGCCACCTCACTTCTCATTCCTGGACTGGAGCCGGACTGCCCGGCGTCGGGGCGGCTCGCCCCGGGGTGCTGGCTGCAAATCTAGGACCGGCCGGAACGGGCCAGCAAGGCGCATGGTTGCAATACTTCACGGGGCTTCGCACGGCGTCATGAGTCGGTTTTTTGCGTCCCTTAACGCGCCGTGACGCGGAGTTAACGGCCGTGACCAGGTGCTCGACCGCCGTCGTCACGGCTGCCTAGCATGGGCACTCCGACGGCCACTTCCGCGCCGTCCCCGCACCCACTCGCCGTCAGGAGAGCCCATGCCAGCCACCATCCCGGCCATCGTCTTCATCGGCGGCGGGCCGCGCACGGCGGGTGTGCTGGAACGGATCGCCGCCAACCGGCCGGACGTCTTCGCCGGGCCGCTGCAGATCCACGTGGTGGAGCCGCACATCCCGGGCTCGGGCCGCATCTGGCGGTACGACCAGGACCCCGGGCTCCTCCTCAACTCCATGGCCGCGGACATCACCATGTTCACGGACCAGTCGGTGGACTGCCAGGGCCCCGCCGCACCGGGTCCGGCGCTGGCCGAATGGGCCGCCGGCGTCCTGGACGCCTCCATCATCGACGTCCCGGATTTTCCCCAGCCGCTGTGGGACCAGCTGCGGTCCCTGACCGGCACCACCTTTCCCACCCGCCAGCTGCAGAGCCAGTACCTGGAGTGGTTCTTCCGCCGCGCCGCCAGGTCCCTGGGCCGCAGCGTCACGGTCCACCGGACCACCGCCGTGGGCATTACGGAACTGAAAGGCGGCGGCCACCAGGTTGGGCTGGCCAACGGCCGGACCCTGCACGCGGACATCGTGGTGACCGCCCTGGGCCACACCGATTCCCTCCCGGACGCCGTGTCCGCCGGCTTCACGGACTTCGCCGCCCGGCACGGCGGCTGCCACGCGGCACCCAGCTACACCACCGACGTCGACTACTCCCCCATTGCCCCCGGACAGGACGTCATCGTCGCCGGGATGGGCCTGGCGTTCGTGGACCTGCTGGTCCTCCTGATGGAAGGGCGCGGCGGCAGGTTCCAGGAAATGTCCGACGGCGGGCTGCGCTACCTTCCGTCCGGACGGGAACCGGTGCTGTGGGCCGGCTCCCGGCGGGGAGTGCCGTACCACTCCAAGATTTCCGCTGCCCTCCGGGGGCAGGCTCCCGGGCCGTTGCGGTTCTTTACGGCCGCCGCCGTGGATGCGCTGCTGCAGCAGCATGGCGAGCTGGACTTCCACCGGCATCTCTGGCCCCTGATCGCCAAGGAAGCCGGCTACTACTATTACCGCGAGCTTCTGACCGGAAGCCCTGAACGCGCTGCCATGGGCTGGGACGGGTTCGCCGCCGCCTATGCGGGACTGGACTGGTACAGCCCCGGGCGGAAAGACCTGGTGGCCGCAGCGGTCCCTGACGCCGGCCTGCACCTGGACCTGGAGCGGCTGGACCGCCCCTTCGACGGCCGCCGCTTCAGCGATCACGCGGAAGTCCAGGACGCGGTGGCCGGATACATCGAGCAGGACCTGGCTCTGCGGGACAGCCCTGACCACCCCGAAACCCTTGCCCTGTTCCTGGCCCTGCTGCACGTCTATATGGAGGTGGGGCGCATAGTCCCGCCCGAGCGGCTGAACGCACGCTCGCAGCAGGTCATCCACGGCTGGTGGCACGGCTTCTTCAGCTTCGTGGACTCCGGTCCGCCGCCGCACCGGCTCCGCCAGGTCCTGGCGCTGCACCGGGCCGGCCTGCTGCAGTTCCTGGGTCCCGGCCTCCAGGTCTCCGCCGATGAGGCCATGGGGCTTTTTGTTGCTTCGTCCGCCCAGTCCGGGGTGACCGTCACGGCGAAGGCCCTGATCGAGGCGCGGCTGCCGGCCACGTCCGTGGCCCGCTCGCTGAACCCCGTGCTCGCCTCGCTGCACGGGAGCGGCCTGGGCAGCGAGCAGCAGCTGCTGACCTCCGACGGCATCCACTCCACCGGGAAACTCCTGGTCTCCCCGCAGCACCAGCTGGTGGGGGCCGGCGGCAAGCCGCACACCGCCCTTTTCGGCGTCGGCCCGGGAACGTCGGGCTGGGGCGCGGGCGCCTTTGCCCGGCCCAACACGAACGCCGCGCCGTTCCGCGAGAACGATGCCCTGGCCCGGACCATCCTCCGCGCTGCCCGCGGCGTGGCTGCCGGGGATGTGTCTGCCCCGGCCGCCATGACTCCGGAACCAGCCGCCGCCGGACAGAACTGACCGGCAACAATAACGACCAGTGACAAGGAATAACCAGTGACCGCAGAACCACACCTTCGTCCCAGGCCGCTTGATCCCGCCAGCCTGGTGGTCCTCAGCCTGCCCATGCACGATCCGCGCGTCCGGCCGCTCCTGGACGAGCTCGCCGTCGAATACGACACCCGCTACGGGGACCTGTTCGGCCGCACGGCTGCCGCAGAGGAACTGAACCGCTACCCCGCCGCGGAATTCGAGGGACCGCACGGAGCCCTCCTGGTCATCCAGGAGGACGGCGAGTCGATCGCCGGCGGCGCGTTCCGCCGGTATGACGAAACCACCGCGGAACTGAAGCGGATCTGGACGCACTCGGCCCACCGCCGTCGTGGTCTGGGCCGGCTGGTGCTGGCCGAGCTGGAAGCCCTGGCTGCCGCCCGCGGCTACACCCGGCTGTACCTCACCACGGGCCCGCGGCAGCCCGAAGCCAAGGACCTTTACCTCGCCAGCGGCTACCAGGCACAGTTCGACCTCGACGCCGATCCGGAAACCATCGGACCGCTGGCGTTCACCAAGGAGCTCGCCCCGGTTCCGCGGAATTCCCGGCGGGACTGACCGCCCGGCCACCGCCGCATCCGGGGCCGCCGCGGTTATGCTGGCGCCATGGCCTCCAAAACCACAGCAGAGAAGCTTGCCACCATCCAGAAGGGCTACACGCTCGAAGGCGCCACCATCGAGCTGGGGGCCGCCATCATCGACGGCGAGCTCCACAAGGACGCGCCGGTGCGGCTGCCGCTGGCCATGATGAACAGGCACGGGCTGGTGGCCGGCGCCACCGGAACGGGCAAGACCGTCACCCTGCACATGATGGCCGAACAGCTGTCCACAGCCGGCGTCCCCGTCTTCCTGGCCGACATCAAGGGCGACCTTTCCGGCCTGGCGACTGCCGCCGCCGGCAGCGACAAGCTCACCGCGCGCACGCAAAGCATCGGCCAGCCGTGGCAGGGCAAGGCGTTTCCGGTGGAGTTCCTGGCGCTGGGCGGGGACGGCAACGGTGTTCCTGTGCGCGCCACCGTGTCCTCGTTCGGGCCCATCCTGCTCTCGCGCATCATGGAACTGAACGACACGCAGGAATCGAGCCTGCAGCTGGTGTTCTATTTTGCGGACAAGAACGGCCTGGAGCTGATCGACCTCAAGGACCTCCGCGCCGTCATCCAGTTCCTCACCTCGGACGAGGGCAAGGACCGGCTGGAGGAACTGGGCGGGCTGTCCAAGGCGACCGCCGGGGTGATCCTCCGCGAACTGGTGGGCCTCGAGGCGCAGGGGCTGGAAAAGTTCTTCGGTGAGCCGGAGTTCGATACCGCCGAGCTGCTGCGCACCGCCCCCGACGGCCGCGGCGTGGTCACCTGCCTGGAGCTGCCCACCCTGCAGACCAAGCCCATGCTGTTCTCCACCTTCCTGATGTGGCTGCTGGCGGACCTGTTCGAGGACCTTCCGGAGGCCGGCGACCTGGACAAGCCCAAACTCGTGTTCTTCCTGGACGAGGCCCACCTGCTGTTCAACGGGGCCAGCAAGGCCTTCCTGGACGCCATCACCACCACCGTCCGGCTCATCCGGTCCAAGGGGGTGGGCATCTTCTTCGTCACCCAGACACCCAAGGACGTCCCCGCCGACGTCCTGGGCCAGCTGGCCAACCGGGTGCAGCACGCCCTCCGCGCGTTCACCCCCGAGGACGCCAAGGCGCTCAAAGCCACGGTGTCCACGTTCCCGGTCAGCGACTACGACCTCGAAGAGACCCTCACCTCAGCGGGTATCGGCGAGGCCGTCACTACCGTCATGAATGAAAAGGGCGCGCCCACGCCGGTGGCCCTCACCCGGCTCCGGGCACCCGAGTCCTTGATGGGCCCCAGCGAGGAGACCCTGGTGCGCAGCACGGTGGCCGGTTCCGCGCTGCTGGGCAAGTACGGAACAGCGGTGGACAACCCCTCCGCCTACGAAAAGCTCACCGGCAAGGCGGCCGCGCCCACGGGTCCGGCGGCCGACACCCCGGCCGGGGAACCTGCGGCGCCCGCCGGCTACGACGTGGACGCCGAAGCCCGCCGGATCGAGGAGGAAATCCTGGGCCGGCCCAGCAGCAGGCCGCCGCAGGCCCCGGTTCCCACGCAGGATCCTGAACCCCAGTACGGCGGCGCGGAGGACGGGGAGGCGAGTGAAACGCCACGGCGGGCCAAGGCCCCCCGGGCACCGCGGTCCCGGCAGCCGCAGTCGCGGGAGCCCGAGCCGCAACCGGGCGGCATGATGGGCGACCTCGGCGGAGTGCTCGGCGGCGCCCTGGGCGGCGGACTCAAGAGCATGGCACGGTCCATGGGCACCCAGTTGGGGCGCGAACTGCTCCGCGGCGTGTTCGGCACATCGTCCCGGCGCCGCCGCCGCTGACCTTGCCGCGCCCACCCTGCAACGGGTGTCCCGGGAACCGCCAAGGCTCGTGTCAATGCCGGCCCGGCCACCCGCCGTCGGGCATTAACCGGGTGTTGCCCGGCAAGATAGGGGGGACGCCAACTTTAGTGTGCGTCCGCACTGCCGTTACTGTAAGGAACGTGCAGATGAGTCAAGCGTTGGTGAGGATCGCGGCCGGATGGCTGCTGGGCCTCATGCTTGCCATCGCCGGAGCCATCGTGGCCATCAACGTTGTGAACAACACCGTGGCCAGCCCGCAGCAGCCGGTACGGGAATACCTGGATGCTTTGAGGAGCGGAGACGGCGGGCGTGCACTCGGACTCCTGCGGGCCGCGGTCCCGCCCAGCAATGCTGCAATGCTGGATGGCCCCGGGCTGCAGACGGCGGCGTCCCGTGTAGCGAACATCAAGATCGGCGACCCTGAGGAACGTCCGAACAACCAGGTCACGGTGCCCCTGGAGTACACCATCGACGGCAGCCGGCTGCACACTGACTTCCTCCTGCAGAAGACCGGCACCGAGTGGCTGTTCTTCAACACCTGGGCGTTTGTCCCGTCCCGGCTGCCCACCGTTGATATCACCGTGGTCAACGGCAACGAGGCTGACGTCAACGGCGTCCCGGTCAATATGCCCAACGGCCGCAACTCCTTTGCCGTGTTCTACCCGGGCGAATACGAGGCGTCCCTGGACGGACAGTACTTCTCGGCACCCGCCACCAGGGCCACCGTCACCTCCAAGGACGCCCCGGTGGCGCCCCTCAACCTGTTGACCCAGGCCACGGACAAGCTGAAGAACGACGTTGCAGCCAAGATCCGGGAGTTCCTGGACGGCTGCGCGGCGGAGGCCGTCAAGGAACAGAAGCTCCAGCCGGACTGCCCCTTCTACTACACCAGCAACAACAGGGTCCAGGACGGCACCATCCGGTGGACCGTGACCAAGTACCCGGGTGTATCAGTGGAGCCGTTCGACGGCCGCTGGGTGGTGGCGCCCCTGGACGGCAAGGCCAAGGTGGAGGCGCTCCAGCAGAACTCGTTCACCGGGGCCTGGTACCCGCTGGACGCAGAGGTGGACTTCAGCTTCACCACCCGCCTGGACGTCTCCGGCGACACCGTCAAGGTCACCCCGATGCTGAGCTTCTAGGCCCTGCTTCCAAAGTGGCCCAGTTTTGGTCCCATAGTTGACGTGCTGCCTGGAGTTTTAGACCCAGTCCTGTCGAAAACTGGGCTGGTTCGGCTGCGGCCACCGCAGCGAACCCCGCGCCAGCACCTCCCTCACCTGCGCCAAGACGGACTCCGGCGCGTAAACCACATCGTCGTAGAAGAATCTGAGCACGGGCAGGCCCCGACGTATTGCGGCGTTATCCCTGCGGCGGTCCTTCTTGTATTGCCGTGGCTCCATGTGGAAGGCGATTCCATCGATCTCGACGATGAGGAATCCCTCCAGGAGGAAGTCCACACGTCCTATTCCCTCGATCCACACTTGCGTCTCCGTGGCTATCCCGGCATCCCTGAACAGCACCCGGGCCAGGGTTTCCAGGAGGGAGTCCGCGCCACGATCAACCTTGGACAGAACCTGCCGCGCCTTGCCGCATCGATTGCCATCCAAGAGGCGGAAGAGATGGCCGGGCTCAATGTCTCCGCGGTTATAAGCGCATTCCACCATGACCACGGATTCGAGTTCCGGCAGGCACAGCAGCGCGTGGAGCAGGACGTCGGGCAGTGCTGCAAGCGTCCTGTGCTGCGGCTGCTGGGTCAGGGGAAGCCTGTGGCTGACACATCGGGCTGCACTCCGCCCATTGCTGTGCCAGTAATGGGGCGTCGCGGCGGAACGCAGCTGCCATAGGCCGTATTTCGGGGCTGCGGAGGCACATGTCAGGAGACCGCGGGCCCTGCCGGCAGCCATCAGCTCCGGATCAGCGCCCGCCACGGCCAAGACGCCCCGCTCCAGGCGTACCACCCGGCCGCTCCGGACCGCCCGCCGAAGCGCCGTTTCCGTAGCCCCTGCGGCCAGCACGTCACGCCGCAGCAGTACTCCCCCGGCCGACCTGAGGATCTCTGTAGGGTCCATGTGGCCACAATGCCTGCCTGCCCTGGCCTGCGGCAGAAGTAACGGAGGCTATGTGGACAACGGCGCGTCCAGACTGGCCCAGTTTTCGGGGAGCAGAGACAGGACTGGCCCGGTCTTCAGGGCACGACGCTCTGGAAACCGGGCCAGTTCATCAAAACCAGCGGAGGGTCAGTCCATTCCGCGCAGGTCCAGGACCAGTTCCGTGTCACCATCGGCCTGCAGGACCACAGGGATGCCCCAGTCCTGCTGGTACAGGTGGCAGGCGGCGTGGTCGGGGATCTCCCCGTCCTCGGTCTCGGGGCCGTCGCAGGCCGCGGCGCGGGCGGTAATGTGCAGCACGCCCTCGGGCACGTCCGGGGACAGCTCCAGGGTGCGCTGCAGTCCCACGGAGGTTCCGCCGCCGGAGACCAGCAGCCCGGGAGGCGTGGACGAGATCTTCAGCTGGGTGGGGTCACCCCAGCGGTCGTCGAGCTTCTGCCCCGTGGGCGCCGTGAAGCGGACGGTCAGGTCCAGCGCGCCGGGCGCCACCGGGCTCTTGGGCCGGTGGGTCTGGGATGCGCCCTCATCCACCTGCTGTGCTTCCTTGGGAATGGGCACGTAGACGATCTGGTGCTTGTTGGCCTCCACCACTACCAGCAGGGGCTCGGAACCGGCCGAGTGGGTGCGGTCCACGATCACGTCGGAGGGCTCGGCCAAACCTCGTGCCAGGGTGGACACGGTGCCGGATGCGGGGTCGTAGCGGCGGACGGCACCGTTGTAGGTGTCCGCGATCGCCACGGAGCCATCGGGCAGGACGGTCACGCCCAGCGGGTGCTGCAGGCGTGCGTCGGCGGCCGGGCCGTCGCGGAAGCCGAAGTCGAACAGGCCCTTGCCTACTGCAGACTCCACGGTGACCTTCCCGGAATCGTCAACCACCAGCTTCCGCAGTGCGGAGGTCTCCGAATCAGCCACCCAGATGTTGCCGTCGGCGTCCTCGGCCACGCCTGAGGGCTGGGCGAACCAGGATTCGTGCGCGGCGCCGTCCAGCAGGCCCTCAAGCCCGTTGCCCGCGATGATGTCCACTTCGCCGCCCACAGGGTCGAAGCTAAAGATCTGGTGCGTACCGGCCATCGCGACCACCACGGCGTTCAGCTTCCGTGACCACACCACGTCCCAGGGAGAGCTCAGGGAGACTTCGAGCGGGTGCTCGCTCAGCTTGCCCGTGAACCCCGCGGCGTCCTCGTCCACGCGGGCGGGGCCGGTCTCCAGCAGGCGCTGGATCCCGTTGCCGGCCAGCGTGGACGCCTTGCCGTCCGTGAGCGACAGTCCGCGCAGGCGGTGGTTGACGGAGTCAGCAATTACGACGTCGTAGCCCACCTTGGCTGCCACATCTTCCGGCAGCAGGACCAGGCCCTGGGGTTCGTTGAACTGGGCGGTGGCCGTGTCACCGGCGGCGGGACCGTCGGCATAGCCCTTGGTGCCCGAGCCAAAGGTTGCCAGCACCGTGTGGAAGCCGGTGTCCAGTTCCACCAGCCGGTGGTGGCCGGTGTCGGTGACCAGCCAGGTGCCGGACGTCGGGGCACCTGCGGACGTGCCGCCGTCGGACGCTGCCCCTGAGGCAGACCCGCGGCCGGCGGGCAGGAACAGCGCCTTGCCGGGGAAGCGAAGGGTGCCGGAGGTTGCCTCGGGCGCCACGTACGGGCCGGAGCCGCGGTGCAGGGTGCCCTTGGCTTCGTGTTCGGCGATGAGCTCGGGGATCAGCACGGCGAGCCCGTCCGCGTGGCCCTCGCCGGAGAGGTGCGCCACGATGTAGCCCTCGGGGTCGATGACCACCAGGGTGGGCCAGGCACGGGCGGTGTAGGCCTTCCAGGTGTCCAGCTCTGGATCATCCAGGACGGGGTGGTGGATCTCGTATCGCTCCACGGCCGCGGCCAGCGCCACCGGGTCCGCCTCGTGCTCGAACTTGGGCGAGTGGACGCCCACCGTCACCAGGACATCGGAGTACTGCTCCTCCAGCGGCCGAAGCTCGTCCAGGACGTGCAGGCAGTTGATGCAGCAGAAGGTCCAGAAGTCCAGCAGCACGATCTTGCCGCGCAGGGCCTCCAGGTCCAGGGTCTTGCCGCCGGTGTTCAGCCAGTTGCGGCCTACCAGTTCGGAGGCCCGGACCCGGGCATGCGTGCGTACGGTTTCGCTCATCAGCGTCCTTCCAGCTTGTTGCGTTCAGCCAGCTTGGCGTCGCGTTCGGCCAATTTGGCAAACATATCGTTGTAAGCGGTCAGATCGGCGTCGTTATTCCTGTCCGCCGCGCGGTCCACGCGTTTGGTCTCCCGCTGGTCGGACCTGGACCACATGATGGCGACGCCGATCGCCACCAGCAGCGTTGGCACCTCACCGATGCCCCAGGCCACCGCGCCGCCGGTCTGCTGGTCGACGAGGGCCGACGGTCCCCAGGCGCGGCCAAGGTTGCCGAAGTAGTCCGCGGCCAGCAGCCCGGTGCCGCCCATGATGGAGACCCCGAAGAAGGCATGGAAGCCCATGGTGGCCAGCAGCAGGAGCAGCCGCATGGGGTACGGCGCACGGCGCGGCAGCGGGTCCGTGCCGATCATGCTGAGCACAAAGATGTACCCGGTGAGCAGGAAGTGCAGGTTCATCAGCTCGTGGCCCACATGCTCGCGCATGGCGAAGCCAAACAGGTCCGAGTAGTAGAACAGCACGATCGAGCCGGCGAAGTTGGCAGCGGCGAACAGCGGGTGGGTGACCAGCTGCGAGAACTTCGAATGGACGAAGACCAGCAGCCATTCGCGCATCCCGCGTGAGCCGTCGCCGCGGGCGGGCAGCGCACGCAGGGCCAGGGTCACGGGGGCGCCCAGCACCAGGAAGATCGGGGCAACCATGGTCAGGGCCATATGGTCCACCATGTGCGCGGAGAACAGGACGCGGCCATAGACCGACGGCGGCCCGGACGTGATGAACGTCAGGACCAGCAGGCCGACGACCCAGTTCAGGGACCGGAACCACTGCCAGGAATCGCCCCGGCGGCGGACCTTGGCCACGCCCAGGAAGTAGGTGGCCAGGCCGAAGAGGGCCACGCCCACCCAGAGCCAGTCCAGCCGCCACTCGGTCAACCAGCGTTCGGGCGTCAGCTCCGGGGGCAGCTCGTAGCCGCTGAGGATGAAGGCGGGCGAGGCATTGGCCGCCACTTCCGTTGGCTGCGGCGGCGCCGAGCGGCCCAGGGCCACGGCGATGCCCGAGGTGGCACCCATGACCAGCAGCTCAGCCAGCACCAGCTGCCAGAGGACCCGCCGCGAGGACAGGGTGGAGCCCTTGCGGCCCAGCTGCGGGATGACCCACTGCCGGTGCATGAAGCCGATGCCGCCCAGGACCACCGCGGCGGCAGTCTTGGCCAGGATCAGCTGGCCGTACGCCGAGCCGAAGAGATCATGCCAGCTGGTGACGCGGATGCTGGCGTTGATAATGCCCGAGGCGAAAACCAGCACGAACGCGAAGCCGGCCAGGGTGGAGAACCGCCGGAGCGTGGGTTCGGTGATATCCGTGGCTGCCCCGGCCTTGGACCCCGTGAGGATCCCGGACAGCAGGGCCAGGATGATGATGCCGCCCACCCAGGTGCTCACGCCCACCAGGTGCAGGCCGAGTGAGTTGATGGCGCCCTCGTGGTCCGAAGAGCTCGACGAGTGTCCGATCAGGGCGGTGGGGACCAGGCCGATGAGGGCCAGGATGAGGGTCAGGGCGAGGCCGCCCAGGGACCTGACGCCGAACAGCGCGGTGGTCACCACGGCGGCAATGATGATGACGGCAAGCCATGCCCGGCCCGTCTCGATGTCCGTCATGAAGTACACCAGGGCCTGGGTGAACGCGGGATCGCCGGACAGCCCCTGCCCTGCCACGTCGGCATAGGTGAGCACCAGGACTGCGATGGCGGACAAGGTCCACACGGCGCCCGCGACGGCCGCCACAGCGAGCACGCGGGTGAAGGCGGGATGTTCGGGCGCACCTCCGGCTGGTGGAGTTTCCCGGTCCCGGCCCCGCACGGCACTGTTCCGGGGGTTCAGGTTTTTGGGGAGGATGCCGACGGCGAAGATCAGGCCTCCGACGACGGTCGCCAGGGAGACGTTATGGATTGCCTTGCTGACGGGCAGGCCCCACCGCACCAGGGCGCCGGGGTCGGCGACGCTGCGCGCCGCTGCAGCGCCGGAGAAGATCAGTGCTGCTGCAAGGGCCAGGAAGAGTGCCGCCAGGCCTGCAAGCTGCCAGGGCACGGGGATCCCCCGGCTTCCGGCGTCCCGGACCGCAGCTCCCTTGCCAGGATCGGACTGGGGCGCGGTGGAACGTGGAGTTGCGGCGGAAGACACCATTCCATTGTCCGCTACGCCTGCCTGCGCCGCGAATCCGGGTTGTATGCCAGTGAGCAGTTGGAGCCGGTGAGCAGTTGGAGCCGGGCCGTTAAAGCAAAGGAGCGGCAACCCGATGGGTTGCCGCTCCTTGTTCCAGCCGGCTGCATGCCGGGAGGGACAAGCTTTACTTCTTGGAGACTGCAGCCTTCAGCTTGGAGCCGGCGGTCAGCTTGACGCTGTGGCCTGCTGCGATCTGGATGGTTTCGCCGGTCTGCGGGTTGCGGCCGGTGCGTGCTGCACGGTCAGTGCGCTCGACGGCGAGCCAGCCCGGGATGGTGATCTTCTCGCCCGCGGCGACAGAAGTCTCGAAAACCTCGAACAGTGCATCGAGGACGGAGTTGACGGCAGCCTGGCTGGTGCCGGCCTTGCCTGCTACCTCTGCAACAAGTTCACTACGGTTCTTAGCCATTTATGTCCTCCTGGACGATTCTGATTCTGGAGCCTGCACGCGGCATGCGCACAAGCCACTGTCCGAAAACTTACCAGCTTGGGCGCTTCCGGTCCGCAAATTCCGCGTGTTTCCGCGACTTTTTGAGGTTAATCACCGATTCCGGGGCCCATTTTCAGCCCTTGGAGGAAGGCTTTGCGCTTCCTGCCGGGTTTCCTGGGACGCCGCGTCCGGTTCCATGAAGGGGAGTTGGGGTTAAATGTGGGAGGCCCCAACCTGGTGGTTGGGGCCTCGACCAATGTGTGTCCGGCGGTGACCTACTCTCCCACACCCTCCCGGGTGCAGTACCATCGGCGCTGTGGGTCTTAGCTTCCGGGTTCGGAATGGGACCGGGCGTTTCCCCCACGCTATGACCGCCGTAACCCTTGTACCCGCCCGCCCGGTATTTTGTTCGGGGGTGGGAAGTCTGGTGGTTACAACATTGTGGTGTTGTTCTTCAGTTGTGGTGGTTCCGTGCCGTGACAACCCCGCGTGTTGGGGGGGTTGTTGGTTGGGAACCACATAGTGGACGCAAGCAGAGTTTGTATGTATCTGTGTGGTGTAAGTTGTTGGCCTATTAGTACCGGTCAGCTTCACGAGTCGTTAGTCCTCGCTTCCACATCCGGCCTATCAACCCAGTGGTCTGGCTGGGGGCCTCTCACACCCGAGGGTGTATGGAAATCTCATCTCGAAGCGAGCTTCCCGCTTAGATGCTTTCAGCGGTTATCCCATCCGAACGTAGCTAATCAGCGGTGCACTTGGCAGTACAACTGACACACCAGAGGTTCGTCCGTCCCGGTCCTCTCGTACTAAGGACAGCCCTTCTCAAATTTCCTGCGCGCGCAGCGGATAGGGACCGAACTGTCTCACGACGTTCTAAACCCAGCTCGCGTACCGCTTTAATGGGCGAACAGCCCAACCCTTGGGACCTACTCCAGCCCCAGGATGCGACGAGCCGACATCGAGGTGCCAAACCATGCCGTCGATATGGACTCTTGGGCAAGATCAGCCTGTTATCCCCGAGGTACCTTTTATCCGTTGAGCGACGGCCATTCCACAATGTACCGCCGGATCACTAGTCCCGACTTTCGTCCCTGCTCGAGATGTCTCTCTCACAGTCAAGCTCCCTTGTGCACTTACACTCGACACCTGATTGCCAACCAGGCTGAGGGAACCTTTGGGCGCCTCCGTTACTTTTTAGGAGGCAACCGCCCCAGTTAAACTACCCATCAGGCACTGTCCCTGACCCGGATTACGGGCCGAAGTTAGATGTCCAAAGTGACCAGAGTGGTATTTCAACGATGACTCCACCCGAACTGGCGTCCGGGCTTCAACGTCTCCCACCTATCCTACACAAGCCACTCCGAACACCAATACCAAACTATAGTAAAGGTCTCGGGGTCTTTCCGTCCTGCTGCGCGTAACGAGCATCTTTACTCGTACTGCAATTTCGCCGAGTTTATGGTTGAGACAGCGGGGAAGTCGTTACTCCATTCGTGCAGGTCGGAACTTACCCGACAAGGAATTTCGCTACCTTAGGATGGTTATAGTTACCACCGCCGTTTACTGGGGCTTAAATTCTCAGCTTCGCCTTGCGGCTAACCGGTCCTCTTAACCTTCCAGCACCGGGCAGGAGTCAGTCCGTATACATCGTCTTGCGACTTCGCACGGACCTGTGTTTTTAGTAAACAGTCGCTTCCCCCTGGTCTCTGCGGCCCCGATCCCCTCCACACCGCAAAGGGTGTATCAAGGTTGGGGCCCCCCTTCTCCCGAAGTTACGGGGGCATTTTGCCGAGTTCCTTAACCATAATTCTCTCGATCGCCTTGGTATTCTCTACCTGATCACCTGTGTCGGTTTGGGGTACGGGCGGCTAAAACCTCGCGTCGATGCTTTTCTCGGCAGCATAGGATCACCAAATCCCCCCAAACGGGGGTCCCATCAGATCTCAGGCACCATGAGTGGCGGATTTGCCTACCACTCGCCCTACATCCTTAGACCGGGACAACCATCGCCCGGCTCGGCTACCTTCCTGCGTCACACCTGTTAATACGCTTGCCTCCCGGGATCAGGTCCTGCGCTCCACCAAAACCCTCACACCACAAGGGCGCTCGGGCAGGCTTCGGGCAGTTAGTATCCCCCGCTCAGCATGGGCGGTTTTTCGCCGGTACGGGAATATCAACCCGTTGTCCATCGACTACGCCTGTCGGCCTCGCCTTAGGTCCCGACTTACCCAGGGCAGATTAGCTTGACCCTGGAACCCTTGATCATTCGGCGGACGGGTTTCTCACCCGTCTTTCGCTACTCATGCCTGCATTCTCACTCGTGTAGGCTCCACCGCTGGTTTACACCGCGACTTCACCGCCCACACGACGCTCCCCTACCCATCCACACGCCTGAACCACAAGGGCTTAGCTAAAATGTGAATGCCACAACTTCGGCGGTGTACTTGAGCCCCGCTACATTGTCGGCGCGGAATCACTTGACCAGTGAGCTATTACGCACTCTTTTAAGGGTGGCTGCTTCTAAGCCAACCTCCTGGTTGTCTGGGCAACTCCACATCCTTTCCCACTTAGCACACGCTTAGGGGCCTTAGTTGGTGGTCTGGGCTGTTTCCCTCTCGACTATGAAGCTTATCCCCCACAGTCTCACTGCTGCGCTCTCACTTACCGGCATTCGGAGTTTGGCTGACGTCAGTAACCTTGTAGGGCCCATTAGCCATCCAGTAGCTCTACCTCCAGCAAGAAACACGCAACGCTGCACCTAAATGCATTTCGGGGAGAACCAGCTATCACGAAGTTTGATTGGCCTTTCACCCCTACCCACAGCTCATCCCCTCCATTTTCAACTGAAGTGGGTTCGGTCCTCCACGACGTCTTACCGTCGCTTCAACCTGGCCATGGGTAGATCACTTCGCTTCGGGTCTAGATCACGCCACTCACACGCCCTATTCAGACTCGCTTTCGCTACGGCTGCCCCACACGGGTTAACCTCGCGACGTAACACTAACTCGCAGGCTCATTCTTCAAAAGGCACGCCGTCACCAGAATCAGACTGGCTCCGACGGATTGTAAGCACACGGTTTCAGGTACTGTTTCACTCCCCTCCCGGGGTACTTTTCACCTTTCCCTCACGGTACTGGTCCGCTATCGGTCATTAGGGAGTATTTAGGCTTATCAGGTGGTCCTGACAGATTCGCACGGGATTTCTCGGGCCCCGTACTACTTGGGATACTCTCACAGGCGGTACAAACACATTACGGTTACGGGACTAACACCCTCTCTGGCCGGCCTTTCAAAACCGTTCACCTATGCGCGCACATCACACCCCACCAGCCCGGCAGAACTGGTATGGAAAGTCCCACAACCCCGACCATGCAACGCCCGCCGGCTATCACACATGGAACGGTTTAGCCTGATCCGCGTTCGCTCGCCACTACTAACGGAATCACTATTGTTTTCTCTTCCTGCGGGTACTGAGATGTTTCACTTCCCCGCGTTCCCCCCACGCACCCTATGTGTTCAGGTACGGGTCACCGAGTCACTCGCGCGCTCGGCGGGGTTTCCCCATTCGGACACCCTGGGATCACAGTCCGGTTATCGACTCCCCCAGGCTTATCGCAGATTCCTACGTCCTTCTTCGGCTCCTAATGCCAAGGCATCCACCGTGTGCTCTTAAAAACTTGACCACAAAGATCAAAAACATTTCTCGAGAGAACCACAGAAACCAACCACACCCCAACACCCCAAAGGGCATCAACAGCGCAGCCAGATCCAGGTTCATTAATCTTGGAAATTGCTTCTTATACAAGATGCTCGCGTCCACTATGTAGTTCTCAAACAACAACCCCACACCACACACCCCACACACCCAAACAGGCGCACGGAACGTCACGGCAGGGAAACCAGAAACAAACAAACCCGACAAGGAACCACCACGACCAAAGCCGCAGCAACCCCTCCCCGGCCCTGTTGCCTCAGGACCCAACAGTGTGCCAAACACTACCCAGCAACCCAAACCAGCCGCGTTCCAGAACACCCGCCCTCCCCCGAAGAGAAGAACAAAACATTCGTACTAACCACACCGGTCCGTGCCACCAGGCACCTATTTGTTGATATTCCACCCATGAGCACCCGCCACGGAACAATCGTCCATGCTGCGGGCTTGCTTCCTGACAACCCCCCACACCGGCATTCACCAGCACAGAAGAGTTGGAGGTGCTCCTTAGAAAGGAGGTGATCCAGCCGCACCTTCCGGTACGGCTACCTTGTTACGACTTAGTCCCAATCGCCAGTCCCACCTTCGACAGCTCCCTCCCACAAGGGGTTAGGCCACCGGCTTCGGGTGTTACCAACTTTCGTGACTTGACGGGCGGTGTGTACAAGGCCCGGGAACGTATTCACCGCAGCGTTGCTGATCTGCGATTACTAGCGACTCCGACTTCATGGGGTCGAGTTGCAGACCCCAATCCGAACTGAGACCGGCTTTTTGGGATTAGCTCCACCTCACAGTATCGCAACCCTTTGTACCGGCCATTGTAGCATGCGTGAAGCCCAAGACATAAGGGGCATGATGATTTGACGTCGTCCCCACCTTCCTCCGAGTTGACCCCGGCAGTCTCCTATGAGTCCCCACCATCACGTGCTGGCAACATAGAACGAGGGTTGCGCTCGTTGCGGGACTTAACCCAACATCTCACGACACGAGCTGACGACAACCATGCACCACCTGTAAACCAGCCCCAAAGGGGAAACCACATTTCTGCAGCGGTCCGGTTCATGTCAAGCCTTGGTAAGGTTCTTCGCGTTGCATCGAATTAATCCGCATGCTCCGCCGCTTGTGCGGGCCCCCGTCAATTCCTTTGAGTTTTAGCCTTGCGGCCGTACTCCCCAGGCGGGGCACTTAATGCGTTAGCTACGGCGCGGAAAACGTGGAATGTCCCCCACACCTAGTGCCCAACGTTTACGGCATGGACTACCAGGGTATCTAATCCTGTTCGCTCCCCATGCTTTCGCTCCTCAGCGTCAGTTAATGCCCAGAGACCTGCCTTCGCCATCGGTGTTCCTCCTGATATCTGCGCATTTCACCGCTACACCAGGAATTCCAGTCTCCCCTACATCACTCTAGTCTGCCCGTACCCACCGCAGATCCGGAGTTGAGCCCCGGACTTTCACGGCAGACGCGACAAACCGCCTACGAGCTCTTTACGCCCAATAATTCCGGATAACGCTTGCGCCCTACGTATTACCGCGGCTGCTGGCACGTAGTTAGCCGGCGCTTCTTCTGCAGGTACCGTCACTTACGCTTCTTCCCTACTGAAAGAGGTTTACAACCCGAAGGCCGTCATCCCTCACGCGGCGTCGCTGCATCAGGCTTTCGCCCATTGTGCAATATTCCCCACTGCTGCCTCCCGTAGGAGTCTGGGCCGTGTCTCAGTCCCAGTGTGGCCGGTCACCCTCTCAGGCCGGCTACCCGTCGTCGCCTTGGTAGGCCATTACCCCACCAACAAGCTGATAGGCCGCGAGTCCATCCAAAACCACAAAAGCTTTCCACCAACCACCATGCGATGGAAGGTCATATCCGGTATTAGACCCAGTTTCCCAGGCTTATCCCAGAGTCAAGGGCAGGTTACTCACGTGTTACTCACCCGTTCGCCACTAATCCACCAGCAAGCTGGCATCATCGTTCGACTTGCATGTGTTAAGCACGCCGCCAGCGTTCATCCTGAGCCAGGATCAAACTCTCCGTTGAAGTAAAACAAAAACAGACACAACCACAACCACCGGAAATAACGGCAGAAACAGCTGCACAAAATTTGAAACCAGCTAAAAACACCATGCACACCACGGGGTGGCGGCACAGCACAATCAACCAATTACATACATAATCGGTATCAACAAACTTGGCACACTATTGAGTTCTCAAACAACAGACACACCCGGCACCACCCAAACCAACGTCCAGGCTCGCTCCGGAGCAACTTTCCAAACTTACCCGGTTCCAACAAGCTTCGCAAATCAGCGTTACCGCGATCCACTCCACTCCGAAACCAGCCCCACCCGCGTCCGGCACGCCAAGAGGCGAACCATTTCCAGGCCGTTCAGTAAGGGGTTTCGCCGCTATCTTTCCGCTTCAGCGGCGGCGACTCAGAAAACAATACCCGCCCCCACACCCAACCGCAAATCGACCCCCGGGGGCCTCTTGTGCTGCCGGAAACCCCGGAATTCCGCGGTTTCCGGCAGCGTGGGCAAGAGATTTCCGCTTCTGAAGCTCGTTTGCTGCTTCTATGGAGTGGCTCACATCCGAAGAGGAGCCGAGGGAGTAGCCGAAGGGGGAGCCGGGACTTCCCTACCCCAGTACCTTGAGGACCACTTCGAAGTCGGCCTGCCTCGGCTTCAGCCGGTACGGCTCCAGAACGCCGGGGCCGCAGGCGGCGGTGCCAACGCCACGCATGAGATGGTCCACGTAGATGTAGCTCCGCCCGTCCGGCACCAGATCCGGCCTGTGGTTTGCGGCATCCAGAGCCTGCATGCTGTACGGCCGGACTGTGAGGGCAAAGGGCTCGCCGGAAAGGTGCAGCTCCCTTCCGCCGGCGTGCAGGACAGCGGACCGCACGCCGGACCGGGCTCCCGACTCCTGGGGACGGACGTACTCAACGTCCAGCGCGGCAAGGGGCAGCTCGAACCATCCCGTCCGCGCACCCTGGCCGGTGTCCGGGTAGCCCTGGTGCGGGCCCTGGCCGAACCACCGCACCCCGGTGGTCCGGGAACCCAGCACCAGCTCCAGCCCGATCCGCGCCCATTCCACCTCGAAGCCGGCATTGACCCAGTCCCCCACGGGCCTGACCTGCGTCCGTAGTCCCAGGGAGTCGGAGCTGGCGGTCCACAGGTAATCCACCAGCACACCGAACTGCTTGTCCGCGGCACCCATGCGCGTGCTGACGCGCAGGTACTCTCCGCCGTCAGGAGAAGATTCCGCCCGGATGCCCAGCAGGCGGGTGCGGAGCCGGTCGAGTCCTGCGTCCTTCCACTGCGTCGCAAGGGGCCGTTCGTCCGGGCTTCCCCACTCGCGGCCGAGGTCGTTGTCGGTCGGGGGCCACCACAGGACCAGGCCGAACTTTTCCACGGGAAGTCCGCCAATGGATGTGGGCATGCCGGTTGCCCGGTTGAACACCGCGGTACCCAGCTGCAATTCGTCCTGGCCGGCCTCCACCAGGTCCCGGGCCTGCACCCCCGTGCCTGGTGAGGCAAGGCGGACAGCCTGCCCCCAGGCAACCTCGTGTCCTGCGGCAGCCCACCCAGTATCGGCGGCCAGCACAGCGCTGACGGTGAGCACCGCACCCGCGTCCTGCGCCAACCCCGCCACACACGCGGCAACCTCCGCCGGCAGCTCAACAACAGCCGTGGACTGCGCCGCAAGCGGCGCAACGGCCACCGTTCCCTCCAACCGTGTTCCGCCGTCGTCCTCCACCTTGTACTCAAAGCGGTAGGCGGAGGTGTCCGCAAAGTCCTGCCGGTTCCGCAGCGTGAAGCGGGCCCATGAGGAGGAAACGTCAATGCCCAGAGGCTCGATGACCTTCTTGAAATCCAACAGCCCGGGACGAGGTTTGCGGTTGGCATCAACCAGCCCGTCCGTGACGAAGTTGCCGTCGTGGACTTCCTCGCCAAAGTCCCCGCCGTAAGCGAAGTGTTCACCGCCGCCCGGGGAGGGAACAAGGATCCCGTGCTCCAGCCACTCCCAGACAAAACCGCCCATCAGCCGCGGATACGTGTCGAACAGGTCCTGGTACTCGGTCATGCCACCCGGCCCGTTTCCCATGGCATGCACATATTCGCACAGCACGAACGGCATGGCTCGGCGCCGAGCGTCCAGTTCGGCGTCCTCAAGCGCCGGCTCGATGCCCTGCCCGATGAGCGCCGTCTCGGCCTGGCTGGCATACATCCGGGAGTAGACGTCCACGTACGGTGAGGACCAGTCGCCCTCGTAGTGGATGGGACGGGACGGGTCACGGTCCTTGGCCCAGCGGGACATCGCCGCAAGGTTCCGGCCGGTGCCTGCCTCGTTGCCCAGCGACCACATGATCACGGAAGGGTGGTTCTTGTCGCGCTCAAGGGTTCGCTGCATCCGGTCCAGCAGGGCCTCCTCCCACTGCGGATCGTCGCTGGGGTTCTGTGCCCAGCCGGCGCTGTGGAAGCCGTGCGTTTCCAGGTCGCATTCCAGGACTACGTAGAAACCCAGCTGGTCTGCCAGCGCCAGGAACTCCGGGTGCGGCGGGTAGTGCGAGGTCCGGATGGCATTGATGTTGTGTTGCTTCATCAGCCGCAACTCCGCCTCCACCACGTCCCGCGGGACCACACGGCCCAGCCGGGGGTGGTGCTCGTGGCGGTTCACTCCCCGGAGCAGGATCCGGCGGCCGTTCACCTTGAACTGCGCGTCCTCGATGACGATGCTGCGGAAACCCACCTGCAGGGCAACGGTCTCGCCCGGGGTGCTGACCGTTGCGCCATAGAGGCGGGGAACTTCGGCGGACCAGCGCTGCACGCCGGGGACACGCTGCTCCGCCCCTGCTGGAAGTTCCAGGCCAAGTTCCGGAATGCGTACGACGGCGTCAATCGCCCGCCCGGCCCGGCTCACCTCGACGCGGAGCGTGCCCTCGCCCGTGCCCGGCTCATAGCCGGCGTGGACGAAGACGTCGTCGATGCCGTCCACCGGCCGCGCCTGCAGGGTGACGTCCCGGAAGATCCCCGGGAGCCACCACATGTCCTGGTCCTCCACATAGCTGGCGGCGGAGAACTGGGCCACCCGCACGGCCAGCGTGTTGGCTCCCTCGACCAGGATGCCGGACACGTCGAATTCGTGGGCCAGGCGGCTTCCGCGGGTGGTCCCGAGCTCCACTCCGTTCAGCCACACGGTTCCGGCCGAGTCGATGCCGTCGAACCGGAGCACGGCGTGCGGGAAGAACTCCGGGCCGGCCTCAAAGGTCACCAGGTGATCGCCGATGGGGTTGGCGTCCGGTGCGTAGGGAGGTTCCACCGGGAAGGGAAACTGCACGTT
This sequence comes from Arthrobacter sp. SDR-2R, assembly GCF_057747955.1. Classification (NCBI taxonomy): domain Bacteria; kingdom Bacillati; phylum Actinomycetota; class Actinomycetes; order Micrococcales; family Micrococcaceae; genus Arthrobacter; species Arthrobacter sp. SDR-2R. The sequence goes on along the minus strand of NZ_CM173231.1, from coordinate 685,594 downwards.
GGTGTAGGCCGGAGAGCCGTGCCCGTGCAGGTTCCAGCTGGAGGGGACGGGCAGCAGGGTGAAGCCGGAGAGGTCATTGCCCTGCTGCCAGTCGTCGTGTGGGGCCGTCCGGATTCCCGGGCTCAGCCGGAACTGCCATTCTCCGTTGAGTGGGAGCCGGGGTGCGTCGGACTCCAGGTAGGCCCGCGCCGGGAGGCTTCCCCGGCCGGGTCCCAGCGAGGCTAATTCTGCGACGTCTGCGGCAGCCGGATCGAGTCTGCGGTAGGAGGGTTTGGTCGCCGGAGCGGAGCCGTGGCCGGCAGTTGCGGCAGGGGTGTGGGCTGGCATGGAGGTCCTTGAAGGGAGTTTCGGAAGTGCCTACGTGAACGTTCACGCAGTTGCATGTTAAGCCTATCCGCTCGGTCATGATTTGAGTAGGGGTCAGGCTGATTGCCGGAGGACCAGTTGGTGCTGCAGGGTCAGGTGGGCGCCTGGGGTGCGGTCCTGGATGGCACCTGTGAGTAAACCATCCAGGAGTCCGACGGCGGCGCGGCCCACGGCGCGCAGGTCCAGTGCGAGGGTGGTCAGCTCAGGTGTGAGCAGTTCCCCCAGCGGTATCCCGTCCATGCCGATGACGGCACACTCATTGGGGACGGAGGTGCCTGACTCCCGCAGTGCCTTCAAGGCGCCGGCTGCCATCAGGTCGTTGAAGGCGAGGATGCCATCGGGGCTCCCGCCTCCGGCCAGATGGAGGGCCACCGCCGACCGTGCCGCGGCCGCCGATGGCTGTGCCTGGAGGCGGGCGAGCTGGATGCCTGCCTCCGCTGCCACCGCGGCGGCGGCCGCGCTCCGGCTGCCGGCGGGGCCGCCCTGGTCCGAGTCCAGGAAGAGGATGCTCCTGCACCCGTGGGATGCGAGATGGCGGAGGGCGAGCCTGGCAGCGTGACGGTAGTCAAAGGAGATGCTGCCGGCGGTGCCGGCGTCCGGGGAGTCAAGGGCGACGACGGGACGGCGGCCCATCAGCGCCTGCGCCTCGTCCTGGTGGGGTGCAAGGTATCCGATCAGTGCATCCACCTGGGGCGCAAGCCGCGCGGCGGCGTCAACGGCGCTGCCGGTCCCGTGGCCGTAGTCGTCCACCACCACGTTCCAGCCGCGCTCCGTGGCGGCCTCCACCACGCTTGAGGCAAAGGCCGGGAAATAGGGGTTGGTCAGGTCCGGGATGGCGAGGCCAACAGAGATCCGCGCGCCCTGCACAAGGCCCTTGGCGAAGCGGCTGGGGCTGTAGCCCATTTCTGCTGCGAGCTTTTGGACCCGGGCGCGGGTTTCCGCGCTGATGCCTGCCATGTCATTCATGGCCCGGGTGACGGTTTGGCGCGATACGCCTGCAGCGGCTGCCACATCCAGGATGGTTGCACGCCGGTCCCTGGGACTGGGCGTTCGGGGGGTCATAAACGGTAAGTCTAGGCGGTGGTGAAGGCCCGTTTTGATACCGGTGATTGGTGGGTTAAATGTGGGAGGCCCCAACCTGGTGGTTGGGGCCTCGACCAATGTGTGTCCGGCGGTGACCTACTCTCCCACACCCTCCCGGGTGCAGTACCATCGGCGCTGTGGGTCTTAGCTTCCGGGTTCGGAATGGGACCGGGCGTTTCCCCCACGCTATGACCGCCGTAACCCTTGTACCCGCCCGCCCGGTATTTTGTTCGGGGGTGGGAAGTCTGGTGGTTACAACATTGTGGTGTTGTTATTCAGTTGTGGTGGTTCCGTGCCGTGACAACCCCGCGTGTTGGGGGGGTTGTTGGTTGGGAACCACATAGTGGACGCAAGCAGAGTTTGTATGTATCTGTGTGGTGTAAGTTGTTGGCCTATTAGTACCGGTCAGCTTCACGAGTCGTTAGTCCTCGCTTCCACATCCGGCCTATCAACCCAGTGGTCTGGCTGGGGGCCTCTCACACCCGAGGGTGTATGGAAATCTCATCTCGAAGCGAGCTTCCCGCTTAGATGCTTTCAGCGGTTATCCCATCCGAACGTAGCTAATCAGCGGTGCACTTGGCAGTACAACTGACACACCAGAGGTTCGTCCGTCCCGGTCCTCTCGTACTAAGGACAGCCCTTCTCAAATTTCCTGCGCGCGCAGCGGATAGGGACCGAACTGTCTCACGACGTTCTAAACCCAGCTCGCGTACCGCTTTAATGGGCGAACAGCCCAACCCTTGGGACCTACTCCAGCCCCAGGATGCGACGAGCCGACATCGAGGTGCCAAACCATGCCGTCGATATGGACTCTTGGGCAAGATCAGCCTGTTATCCCCGAGGTACCTTTTATCCGTTGAGCGACGGCCATTCCACAATGTACCGCCGGATCACTAGTCCCGACTTTCGTCCCTGCTCGAGATGTCTCTCTCACAGTCAAGCTCCCTTGTGCACTTACACTCGACACCTGATTGCCAACCAGGCTGAGGGAACCTTTGGGCGCCTCCGTTACTTTTTAGGAGGCAACCGCCCCAGTTAAACTACCCATCAGGCACTGTCCCTGACCCGGATTACGGGCCGAAGTTAGATGTCCAAAGTGACCAGAGTGGTATTTCAACGATGACTCCACCCGAACTGGCGTCCGGGCTTCAACGTCTCCCACCTATCCTACACAAGCCACTCCGAACACCAATACCAAACTATAGTAAAGGTCTCGGGGTCTTTCCGTCCTGCTGCGCGTAACGAGCATCTTTACTCGTACTGCAATTTCGCCGAGTTTATGGTTGAGACAGCGGGGAAGTCGTTACTCCATTCGTGCAGGTCGGAACTTACCCGACAAGGAATTTCGCTACCTTAGGATGGTTATAGTTACCACCGCCGTTTACTGGGGCTTAAATTCTCAGCTTCGCCTTGCGGCTAACCGGTCCTCTTAACCTTCCAGCACCGGGCAGGAGTCAGTCCGTATACATCGTCTTGCGACTTCGCACGGACCTGTGTTTTTAGTAAACAGTCGCTTCCCCCTGGTCTCTGCGGCCCCGATCCCCTCCACACCGCGAGGGTGTATCAAGGTTGGGGCCCCCCTTCTCCCGAAGTTACGGGGGCATTTTGCCGAGTTCCTTAACCATAATTCTCTCGATCGCCTTGGTATTCTCTACCTGATCACCTGTGTCGGTTTGGGGTACGGGCGGCTAAAACCTCGCGTCGATGCTTTTCTCGGCAGCATAGGATCACCAAATCCCCCCAAACGGGGGTCCCATCAGATCTCAGGCACCATGAGTGGCGGATTTGCCTACCACTCGCCCTACATCCTTAGACCGGGACAACCATCGCCCGGCTCGGCTACCTTCCTGCGTCACACCTGTTAATACGCTTGCCTCCCGGGATCAGGTCCTGCGCTCCACCAAAACCCTCACACCACAAGGGCGCTCGGGCAGGCTTCGGGCAGTTAGTATCCCCCGCTCAGCATGGGCGGTTTTTCGCCGGTACGGGAATATCAACCCGTTGTCCATCGACTACGCCTGTCGGCCTCGCCTTAGGTCCCGACTTACCCAGGGCAGATTAGCTTGACCCTGGAACCCTTGATCATTCGGCGGACGGGTTTCTCACCCGTCTTTCGCTACTCATGCCTGCATTCTCACTCGTGTAGGCTCCACCGCTGGTTTACACCGCGACTTCACCGCCCACACGACGCTCCCCTACCCATCCACACGCCTGAACCACAAGGGCTTAGCTAAAATGTGAATGCCACAACTTCGGCGGTGTACTTGAGCCCCGCTACATTGTCGGCGCGGAATCACTTGACCAGTGAGCTATTACGCACTCTTTTAAGGGTGGCTGCTTCTAAGCCAACCTCCTGGTTGTCTGGGCAACTCCACATCCTTTCCCACTTAGCACACGCTTAGGGGCCTTAGTTGGTGGTCTGGGCTGTTTCCCTCTCGACTATGAAGCTTATCCCCCACAGTCTCACTGCTGCGCTCTCACTTACCGGCATTCGGAGTTTGGCTGACGTCAGTAACCTTGTAGGGCCCATTAGCCATCCAGTAGCTCTACCTCCAGCAAGAAACACGCAACGCTGCACCTAAATGCATTTCGGGGAGAACCAGCTATCACGAAGTTTGATTGGCCTTTCACCCCTACCCACAGCTCATCCCCTCCATTTTCAACTGAAGTGGGTTCGGTCCTCCACGACGTCTTACCGTCGCTTCAACCTGGCCATGGGTAGATCACTTCGCTTCGGGTCTAGATCACGCCACTCACACGCCCTATTCAGACTCGCTTTCGCTACGGCTGCCCCACACGGGTTAACCTCGCGACGTAACACTAACTCGCAGGCTCATTCTTCAAAAGGCACGCCGTCACCAGAATCAGACTGGCTCCGACGGATTGTAAGCACACGGTTTCAGGTACTGTTTCACTCCCCTCCCGGGGTACTTTTCACCTTTCCCTCACGGTACTGGTCCGCTATCGGTCATTAGGGAGTATTTAGGCTTATCAGGTGGTCCTGACAGATTCGCACGGGATTTCTCGGGCCCCGTACTACTTGGGATACTCTCACAGGCGGTACAAACACATTACGGTTACGGGACTAACACCCTCTCTGGCCGGCCTTTCAAAACCGTTCACCTATGCGCGCACATCACACCCCACCAGCCCGGCAGAACTGGTATGGAAAGTCCCACAACCCCGACCATGCAACGCCCGCCGGCTATCACACATGGAACGGTTTAGCCTGATCCGCGTTCGCTCGCCACTACTAACGGAATCACTATTGTTTTCTCTTCCTGCGGGTACTGAGATGTTTCACTTCCCCGCGTTCCCCCCACGCACCCTATGTGTTCAGGTACGGGTCACCGAGTCACTCGCGCGCTCGGCGGGGTTTCCCCATTCGGACACCCTGGGATCACAGTCCGGTTATCGACTCCCCCAGGCTTATCGCAGATTCCTACGTCCTTCTTCGGCTCCTAATGCCAAGGCATCCACCGTGTGCTCTTAAAAACTTGACCACAAAGATCAAAAACATTTCTCGAGAGAACCACAGAAACCAACCACACCCCAACACCCAAAGGGCATCAACAGCGCAGCCAGATCCAGGTTCATTAATCTTGGAAATTGCTTCTTATACAAGATGCTCGCGTCCACTATGTAGTTCTCAAACAACAACCCCACACCACACACCCCACACACCCACAACAGGCGCACAGAACGTCACGGCAGGGAAACCAGAAACAAACAAACCCGACAAGGAACCACCACGACCAAAGCCGCAGCAACCCCTCCCCGGCCCTGTTGCCTCAGGACCCAACAGTGTGCCAAACACTACCCAGCAACCCAAACCAGCCGCGTTCCAGAACACCCGCCCTCCCCCGAAGAGAAGAACAAAACATTCGTACTAACCACACCGGTCCGTGCCACCAGGCACCTATTTGTTGATATTCCACCCATGAGCACCCGCCACGGAACAATCGTCCATGCTGCGGGCTTGCTTCCTGACAACCCCCCACACCGGCATTCACCAGCACAGAAGAGTTGGAGGTGCTCCTTAGAAAGGAGGTGATCCAGCCGCACCTTCCGGTACGGCTACCTTGTTACGACTTAGTCCCAATCGCCAGTCCCACCTTCGACAGCTCCCTCCCACAAGGGGTTAGGCCACCGGCTTCGGGTGTTACCAACTTTCGTGACTTGACGGGCGGTGTGTACAAGGCCCGGGAACGTATTCACCGCAGCGTTGCTGATCTGCGATTACTAGCGACTCCGACTTCATGGGGTCGAGTTGCAGACCCCAATCCGAACTGAGACCGGCTTTTTGGGATTAGCTCCACCTCACAGTATCGCAACCCTTTGTACCGGCCATTGTAGCATGCGTGAAGCCCAAGACATAAGGGGCATGATGATTTGACGTCGTCCCCACCTTCCTCCGAGTTGACCCCGGCAGTCTCCTATGAGTCCCCACCATCACGTGCTGGCAACATAGAACGAGGGTTGCGCTCGTTGCGGGACTTAACCCAACATCTCACGACACGAGCTGACGACAACCATGCACCACCTGTAAACCAGCCCCAAAGGGGAAACCACATTTCTGCAGCGGTCCGGTTCATGTCAAGCCTTGGTAAGGTTCTTCGCGTTGCATCGAATTAATCCGCATGCTCCGCCGCTTGTGCGGGCCCCCGTCAATTCCTTTGAGTTTTAGCCTTGCGGCCGTACTCCCCAGGCGGGGCACTTAATGCGTTAGCTACGGCGCGGAAAACGTGGAATGTCCCCCACACCTAGTGCCCAACGTTTACGGCATGGACTACCAGGGTATCTAATCCTGTTCGCTCCCCATGCTTTCGCTCCTCAGCGTCAGTTAATGCCCAGAGACCTGCCTTCGCCATCGGTGTTCCTCCTGATATCTGCGCATTTCACCGCTACACCAGGAATTCCAGTCTCCCCTACATCACTCTAGTCTGCCCGTACCCACCGCAGATCCGGAGTTGAGCCCCGGACTTTCACGGCAGACGCGACAAACCGCCTACGAGCTCTTTACGCCCAATAATTCCGGATAACGCTTGCGCCCTACGTATTACCGCGGCTGCTGGCACGTAGTTAGCCGGCGCTTCTTCTGCAGGTACCGTCACTTACGCTTCTTCCCTACTGAAAGAGGTTTACAACCCGAAGGCCGTCATCCCTCACGCGGCGTCGCTGCATCAGGCTTTCGCCCATTGTGCAATATTCCCCACTGCTGCCTCCCGTAGGAGTCTGGGCCGTGTCTCAGTCCCAGTGTGGCCGGTCACCCTCTCAGGCCGGCTACCCGTCGTCGCCTTGGTAGGCCATTACCCCACCAACAAGCTGATAGGCCGCGAGTCCATCCAAAACCACAAAAGCTTTCCACCAACCACCATGCGATGGAAGGTCATATCCGGTATTAGACCCAGTTTCCCAGGCTTATCCCAGAGTCAAGGGCAGGTTACTCACGTGTTACTCACCCGTTCGCCACTAATCCACCAGCAAGCTGGCATCATCGTTCGACTTGCATGTGTTAAGCACGCCGCCAGCGTTCATCCTGAGCCAGGATCAAACTCTCCGTTGAAGTAAAACAAAAACAGACACAACCACAACCACCGGAAATAACGGCAGAAACAGCTGCACAAAATTTGAAACCAGCTAAAAACACCATGCACACCACGGGGTGGCGGCACAGCACAATCAACCAATTACATACATAATCGGTATCAACAAACTTGGCACACTATTGAGTTCTCAAACAACAGACACACCCGGCACCACCCAAACCAACGTCCAGGCTCGCTCCGGAGCAACTTTCCAAACTTACCCGATCAACCACCCCGACGCAAATCCATTTCTCAGGATTCCCATCAGACCAGAAGACGGTCCCCCACCAATTTCCGGCGCCCTAAGGAGCGACCAGAATTTGGTCTTGAATTTGGGGGTTTGGCCACCCGCGGTTACCAGCTCTTGGCTGTCTCCCCCGCGGCGACTTAGAAGACAATACACGCACTCGTAGCCCACCGCAAACCGGTCATCCAAAGGCTGCAATTCCCCGGGATTCCGGGGCAGGAACGGCCATGCGGGGCACCCGCCGGCCTCCCGCTGTCGTAATTCCGCTGTGTGCGCTGCCGCACATCCGGCAGCCATCACGGCAGACAGCAAAAGGGCCGGCAACCCTAAGGTTGCCGGCCCTTCTCAAGCAGCTGGATTCAGCGGTGCTGGATTACCAGGAAGACTTGGTGATGCCCGGGAGTTCGCCCTTGTGGGCCATGTCGCGGAAGCGGACACGGGAGATGCCGAACTTCTGGAAGGTACCGCGGGGGCGGCCGTCGATGATGTCGCGGTTACGCAGACGGATCGGGGACGCGTTGCGGGGCAGCTTCTGCAGGCCCAGGCGGGCTGCTTCGCGTGCTTCGTCGGTTGCGTTCTCGTCAACCAGGGTCTTCTTCAGCTCGAGGCGCTTTGCAGCGTAACGCTCAACGATGACCTTGCGCTGCTCGTTGCGAGCAATCTTGGACTTCTTAGCCATGTTTAGCGCTCCTCTCGGAATTCGACGTGCTGGCGGATCTTGGGGTCGTACTTCTTCAGGACCATGCGGTCCGGATCGTTACGACGGTTCTTGCGGGTTACGTAGGTGTAACCCGTACCCGCGGTCGACTTGAGCTTGATGATCGGACGTACGTCCTTGTCCTTAGCCACTAGAGCTTCACCCCACGAGCCAGGATCTGGGCGACGACTACGTCGATGCCGCGTACGTCGATGGTCTTGATGCCACGTGCCGAGACCTGCAGCGTGACGTTACGGCGCAGGGACGGAACCCAGTAGCGCTTCTTCTGGATGTTCGGATCGAACCGACGCTTGTTGCGGCGGTGCGAGTGCGAAATGCTGTGCCCAAAGCCCGGCTCGGCCCCGGTCACTTGGCAGTGTGCTGCCATGACTTCTCCTCAAGAATTGAAAGTAATGATCCGCATATCTGCTGCTGGACCATGCTGCTAAGGGCGACCCAAAAATGCAGAAGGGCAACGGTTAGTCACGCAACTTGAGCCCCTAACTACCGGCCACCCTGGAGAAAATTACCGGGCAACCGGAGCAATTGCGCACGCTCCGCGCACTTAGCGCCTACCAAGTCTACGAGTTGGCGCAATTAAAGACCAATCGGGGGTCATCGGGTGTATAAGGGCCGCCGAAAGGTCACAGCGACAGGTTGGTCCTTTTCACAGCAGGCACATAGCTTCGCCAAGCACCTTGGATACATGAACACGCAGCTCCTGCCGGCATCTCCGGCCGCAAGCAGTTCCGGCCGCCCGGAGCTTTCATCACCTTCGACGAAGAGGCCCGGCCGTGGCTGGTTTGCCCGACAGTACCGGCAGCGCATGCTGCGGACGGACCTCCTGACGCTCATTGCCTGGGCCTCCGTTGCCGCCGCAATTGCCCTCTGGCTTGCCGACGGCGGGGCCACCGCGATCACGTCGCCGGCGTCCCTGTTCACGGCGGCGGGCATCGTGGCCGGGCTGGCGGGCATGGACCTGGTCCTGCTCATGCTGCTGCTGGCCGCGAGGATTCCCTTCATTGACCGCACCATCGGCCACGACCGCGCGCTGGAGTTCCACGGGAAGCTGGGAAAGCCTTCGCTGTACCTGCTTCTGGCACACGGCCTCCTGGTCGCGGCTGGGTACGGCATGGCCGAAGGACTGGATCCGTTCACCGAGTCCGTCAACCTTTGGGTGCAGGTGCCGGACATGTGGCTGGCGTTTGTTTCCATGGCGCTGTTCATCGCGGTCGTCGTCACGTCCCTGGTGGCTGTACGGCGTCGTTTCCCGTACGAGTTCTGGTACGTGGTGCACCTCCTGACCTACGCCGCGGTGGCAACGTCGCTGCCCCACCAGTTCAGCGTGGGAGGCCTCTTTGCGGCAGGCACATGGCAGCGCTGGTACTGGCTGGCCATTTGCATCTACACCGGCGCTGCCCTGGTGTATTTCCGGGTACTGGAACCGGTACTGGCCACGGCGCGGCACCAACTGTCGGTGGCCCGCGTGGAGGCCGTGGCGCCGGGCGTGGTGAACATCGTCATGAATGGCCGGAAACTGGACCAGCTGGCGGGCACGGGCGGACGGTTCTTCATCTGGCGCTTCCTGGCTCCGGGACTGTGGTGGCATCCCCACCCGTTCAGCCTGTCCGCCGAACCCGTCTTCCAGGGCCCGGACGGCCAGGGGACGCTGCGGGTCACCGTACGGAACCTTGGCAGCGGCTCCGCCCAGCTCCTGCGGCTGCGGAAGGGGACCAAGGTGGCGCTGGAGGGTCCCTACGGACTGCTCAGCACAGCTGCCAGGACCAGGAACAAGGTGGTGATGATCGGTGCCGGCATCGGCATCACACCCCTGCGCGCACTGCTGGAAACCACGCCGTTTGCTCCCGGCGAGGCAACAGTCCTGCTCCGCGGCCACACCGACCAGGAGCTGTACCTGGGCAGCGAAATCCTCGACCTCTGCCAAGCCAGGGGGGTCCGGCTCTTCCACCTCACCGGGCCGAGGGCCCACGGCCACTCCACCTGGCTTCCCGGGGACGCCGTGCGGAACGGCTACAGCCTCACCTCCTACGTGCCTGACATCGCGGATGCGGACGTCTACGTCTGCGGCCCGGCGGCGTGGGCGGCCGACGTCATAGCGGATGCCGGGAAAGCCGGCGTCTCCGGGGAACAGATCCATCACGAAAGGTTTGACTGGTGAAAATACGCGGAACAGTCGCAGCGGCCCTGGCCTCCGCCGGGATCCTCCTGGCGGGATGGCAAACAGGCACCCAGGCAGGCGGCATCAGCACCGTCGCATCAAGCACGACGGCGTCAGGCACCACGGGCTCGAAGGGTACGGGCTCGACGGGTACGGGTACGTCCGGCTCCTCGGGCTCTTCGGGCACCTCGGCTTCCGGCACCTATAAGGGAACCGCCGTGCAGACCCGGTTCGGTCCCGTGCAGGTCCAGATCACGGTGGCCAACGGGAAGATCACGGATATCACCGCCCTCCAGCTCACCAACACCGATGGCAAATCCATCCAGATCAGCAACCGCGCGGCACCCCTGCTCCGGAGCAAGGTCCTCGCGGCGCAGTCGGCGGATGTCCAGACCGTCAGCGGCGCCACCATTACCAGCGACGCGTACCTGACCTCAGTCCAGGCGGCCATCGATGCAGCCCACCTCTAGCCCCCTGGACGCCGCAACCCCCGCCGCCATGCTGAAGGCCCGCACCTTTGAATGCATGGGCACGGTCATCGGGCTGACGCTGCCCGTCAGCTCCCCTGCGGAAGGGCAGCCTGGGCTCGATGAGCTGGCTGCCGCCACCGCCGTCGTCGAACGCCTTTTCCGCGACCTGGACGAACAATTCAGCCTGTACCGCCCGGATTCGGAAGCGGCCAGGCTGGCCCGCGGCGAGCTGATGCTGCGGGGCGCCTCAGCCCAGATGCGAGAGCGGTACGCCGAGGCGCACGAATGGCGGCTGCGCACGGAGGGCGCCTTCACCCCGGAACGGCCTGACGGCGTCCTGGACCTGTCCGGGATCATCAAGGGTCATGCCATCCGCGAGGCGGCCACGTCGCTCCAGGCCCTGGGCCGGCACGATTGGTGCCTGAATGCCGGGGGCGACGTGTTGGTCAGCGGCTCACCACGCCCCGGCAGCGCCGAGCCCTGGAAAGCCGGCATCGTGGATCCGGCGGACCGCCAAACCCTGATTACCGGCTACGCACTGGGCGCGGGCAGCCGGCACAGTGCGATCGCCACCTCCGGCTCCGCTGAACGCGGTGAGCACATTTGGCGGGTGGGACGCGGCGCCGGGTTTGTCCAGGTCACCGTGGCCGCCGCGGACATTGTCACCGCCGACGTGCTGGCCACGGCGATCGTCGCCGGCGGAACACAGATGCTGAACCGCGCCACGGACACCTGGGATGTTGCCGTGCTGGCGATCCGAGCTGACGGCTCCACGCTGGCGACTCCGGCCTTCCATCCCGCCTGAACCGCCCGCGCCCCACCGCCGCTACAACCGCTACAGCCGGGTGAGCTGGGCGTACTTGGGCTGCAGGTTGTCGCCGGACGACTTGCCGGTGACGCGCCGGACCACCCACGGCGCGGCGTACTCGCGGAACCACCGGGCGTTGGCGCGGAGGGCGTCGGCGCCGCTCAACTCCGGAACAGGGGTCATCGGCGGGACGTCGATGGAATGGTCGTACTTGAGGACCTCGAGGACGCGCTTGGCCATGTTGGCGTGGCCGGCGGCGGACATGTGCATCCGGTCGTGGGCCCACATGCCCCAGTCGTAGTACTCGCTGAAGCGCCAGTAATCCACCAGCAGGGCGCCGTGGTCCCCTGCGATTCCGCGGACCAGTTCGTTGTAGATGGCGGTGCGGCCGCGCATGGTGCCGAACACCTTTGAACCCCGGGCATCGAAACCCGTGAACATCACCACAGTGGCGCCGGTGGCCGCCAGCTTCCCGACGGCGTCGTTGTACTCCACCAGGAGGTCATCGATGTCCACGCGCGGGCGGAGGATGTCATTGGCCCCGGCGTAGATGCTCACCAGCGTGGGTTTAAGTTCGACGGCGGCGTCCACCTGCTCGGCCACGATCTGCCGAAGCTTCCTGCCGCGGATGGCCAGGTTGGCGTAGCCGAAATCCGGATCAGCGGCGCAGAGCTGCTCCGCCACCCGGTCCGCCCAGCCGCGGACCCCGTTGGGGCGGGTGGGGTCGTCGTCACCGACGCCTTCGGTAAACGAGTCGCCAAGGGCCACGAACCGGGAAGTGAAATCCATGCGGTTAGTTTGCCATCCGTTGCCGGAAGCAACCAATTGCCGGTTATGTCGCTTGGTCAGGCTGGGTTTCGCGCAGGATCCAGTGGTCCTTGTCCAGGCGTCCCACCACTTTCTCGCCGATCCGCGCCAGGTCCAGCACATCCTGCCCGGTCAGGGCATCGAGGAACAGGTCGCGGACGTCCTCAACATGGCCCGGGGCCAGCCCAACGATGGTGGCCATGCCTTCCTCCGTGAGGTGCGCGGTGGTCACCCTTGCGTCATGGGGGTGGGGACGCCGCTCCACCCAGCCGCGCTTCTGCAGCTTGGTCACCACATGCGATAGCCGGGACAGTGAAGCGCTGCTGCGGGCGGCGAGCTCACTCATGGGCAGGAACCGGTCGTCTGCCTCGGACAGCATGGCAAGGACCGTGTAGTCGAAGAGCGACAGCTTCCCGGCCGCATGCAGCCTGGTGTCGAGGGCCGCCGGCAGCAGCGTATTGATGCTCACCAGCGCCAGCCAGGCGCGGCGTTCGTCAGCGTTGAGCCAGCGGGGTTCGGTCATGGCCCCCATTCTACGATTGATCTTTCAAGTAGCTGGAAGCGGCACGGGTAGGCTTGCCCCATGTATGTTGTCTCCCTCACCTACCGCGTGCCGCAGGAGATCGTCGACTTCCACAACGACGCCCACATCGCCTGGCTGCAAAAGGCGTTCGACGACGGTGTCTTCATTGCCGCCGGCCGCAAGATTCCCCGCACTGGAGGGCTGCTGCTCTCGCAGGCGGAACGGGAAACCCTTGACGCGAGCCTTGCGCAGGACCCGTTCTACATCAACGGCGTGGCCGACTTCGAGGTGCTGGAGTTCCACGCCGGCCGGGTGGCCCCGGGGTTCGAAAACCTGTTGGACACCCCGCCCGCGCAAACCACCTAAGGTGACGCAGGCCGCTAGGGTGGGCTGCCGCCGTCGTACCCTTCTGCGGCGAGCTTCTTCAGGCCACCTTTCCGCGGCACCTTCACAGGCTTGGGCCAGCGCGGGCTGAGCCTGTCCCCCAGCGTCACCCCGCGGAGCTTGCGGCCAAAGAGCGGCAGGACCCAGTCATGGACCCAGCGCCGCTGGCGCCGTTCCCATTCGCGCAGGCCCAACCTTGGTGGTGGCTCCCAGTCCCGGGGTTTGATCTTGTGCGGCACGCCCAGCTGGTCCAGCACCTGCCCGGCCAGGTATTTGTGCCCGGCCTTGGACATGTGGAGCCGGTCAGAGTCCCACATCCTGGCGTCGTGGAAGGCATCCAGGCACCAGTAGTCCACCAGCACGGCCCCGTACTTTTCCGCGATGTCCCGCACCCGCTGGTTGTAGTAGGCGTTGCGTTTCTTCAACGGCTCCAGGAGCGCGGAAACCTTGACGTCGAACCCCGTGAAGAGGACCACCGTGGCCCCCGTGCCGGCGAGCTGGTCAACAAGCTGTTCATAGTCCGCCATGAGCGCGGGCATATCGGTCTTCAGGTCCAGGATGTCGTTACCGCCGGCGTACAAGGTCACCAGTGTTGGCCGCATCCGCAGTGCCGGCTCCAGCTGCTCGTCGATGATGTGCCGCAGCCGCTTGCTCCTGATGGCCAGGTTGGCGTACTTCCACCCCGGCTGCGCCTTGGCGAGCTTCTCGGCAACCCTGTCGGCCCACCCCCGCACCCCGTTGGGCAGCCGCTCATCCCGGTCCCCCACGCCTTCGGTGAAGGAGTCGCCAAGGGCCACAAACACCCGCCGCCCGGAGTCAGGAAGCAAGGATCCAGTCACCACCGCCCCAACGTAGCGGCGCTGGGAAAAGCAAGGACGACGCCGGGATGAACAGTAAGTGAGCGGGAGCTTGGGAAAGCGCTGCGGGATCCGGTGGAGCACTTATGGCGTCCGGGACCCGCTGTCCGTCTGCATTCCTCCGTAAACCGGACGGAACTCCCAGGTGTAGGAGCCGTCCGCTTTCAGGCTCATCCTCAGGTGGCCCCAGGTATCACTGAACTTCCGCTGGACGTAGGCCGGGTTGCTCGCGAACGATCGGAGGCCGATACCGCCGGTGGACACCTGGAACTGCTGCATGCCGTCGGGGACGCATTGGTCGGCGTTGTTCACCGGGCAGGTCCGCTCATAGTTGTGCTGGGACCCGGACAGCAGGACTTTCACCCGGTTGTTCCAGAACATGTCGATCCAGGGCTTCGCCTGGGTGAAGCGCGTGTGGCTGGATGTGTCGGACGTGAAATACGGGTCGTGGTAGACGGCCGCCAGATGCTTCCCCGCGGCCTTGGCCGCCTTCAGGTCAGCGTCCATTTCGGCGGTCATCGCCTGCGCCCGGGCCACGTTGTAGCGCCATGTGGCCGTGGGCGCCACCAGGATATGCCAGTTCCCCTTATCGAACGAATACCACTCCAGCGCATCCTGGAACCGGCCCAGAGTGGTGCTGGTAGCGGACTTGGTGGTGTTGACGCACTGGCCGTCCATGAACCGGTCCACGTCATCGTTCACACCCGGCTCCACATCGTGGTTGGGGCCCGTGGTCCAGTACGTCTTGGCTTTCAACCCGCCCCACAGCGTGTTCCACGCTCCAAGCGCCGAGCAGGTCCCCTTGTCGTACTGGAAGTCGCCGATGGCAAGGAAATTATCCAACGAACCATCGTTGAGGCCGCTGATGATGCTGGCAGCGTTCTTGCCGGACGCCGAACTCGTGGACGTATTTCCTGACGGGTTCATGTCGCCAACAGCGGCGAACTCGAAGGAATCGCCCGCCGGCGGCGTGGTAGGCGCCGGGGTGGGAGTCGGGGTGGGGGTAGGAGTCGGGGTGGGGCTCGTCCCGCCGGCGGCCGGGTAGACACGTATCCAGTCCACGCGCATTTCCGCAGCACCGTCAGCAGTGGAATCAGGGAACCAGTCCAGTTGCAGCGTCTGGTGCATACTGCCCGGAGGCTGGTGGTTGGGGTCGGTGTCCTCGAACCACTTCACGCCATCCACGTATCCGACCATCCCGGCGGGGGACCAGTCCACTGCGTAGTTGTGGAACTGGGTCACGTCCAGCGTCTTGCTGGCCCTGGTCTGGGAGTTGCTGCAGGAGAAGTGCTGGAAGAAGTTGATCACGTTCCAGGCGCCCGTTGTTTCCGCGTAATCCACTTCGCCGTCGCAAGGCCAGTTTCCGCTGTCCGGCCACAGGATCGAAACCATATGGTACTCATTGTCGCCCGACCCGGCGGCGCGGACTTCCCACCGCCCGTACTTTTGTTTGGCGAACTTCGCGGACATCCCGGCAGTGGTCCCGTCCGGGGTCCCGCTCATGACCATCTTGGAACCGTCCACTGTTACCTGCTGCGGGCTGCGGATGCCTTGGCCGGCGTGCCCTGCGCTGTTGTACACGCTCCATTTGGTGGCGTCCGGGGCTCCGGTGTAGTTGAACTCGTCCCCGGCCACAGGTGCGCCCCAGTTCTGCGTGGCAGCAGCCTGGACTCCGCCCGCATCAACGGGAGCGGGCGCAGGGGTGGAGGTAGGGGTGGGGGTTGGCGTCGGGGCGGGGCTTGTCACCACGGCGTCAGCGGCGGTGGTGACCACCAGCTTTGGGCGGAGTGCCGCGTCCAGGGCCTGGTTCGATTTGAAGCCCAGCCATTTCTGCGCGCTGGATTCGAGCCGGAAGTTCTGCTCGCCGCCGGTGGGGCCGACGCCCTTGGTAACGTCCCATTCCACCCAGGCCCCCGTGGCGAACCCGCCGGTCTTGGCCAGCCAACTCCCGCGGGCCGGTGCGTTGTTCCAGGTGACGCCCGTTTCGGCCCATGTGCCGCTGGTGGTGTACACGTCCACAAACTCGGTCGACGTTGCCGCCGCCTCAGAATATGCCCGCAGCTTTGCCGAGACGATGTGTTCCCCGGCGGGGACCTGGACGTTGAACCGCAGGAGACTGCTCCGCGAGATGCTTGTCCGGCCCTCCGTGGACCAACGCACACTGGTCCCGAAGTTCTCCGTTGGCCGGTCGGCCTGGACATAACTGTCGGCGGTCGGCGCGAATGTCAGCGCTCCCACCGCGTTCGCCACGCTGCCCACTACGGCAAGTGAGGCGAGCATGACTAAGAGTGTCAGGGCAGAAACAGCTGGCCGCAGGATAGTTTTCATGGAATGAGACCTTAATGTTCCAGTTGAAATATCCGAAGCATACGCGTGTCACACCCTGTGACACAGCAATTTCCTTAATTGGCAATTGCTGAAAATTTGTGTTACTGCGCGGAGGCGCCGAGCGGGCCGGGGTTAGCCTTCTGCTTTGCCCTGCCGCCAGTAACCCATGAAGGCCACCTGTTTCCGGTCCATCCCCACGTCGCGCACCAGGTAGCGCCGCAGGTCCTTGATGACGGCGGCTTCGCCGGCGATCCAGGCGTAGAAGGGCATGGCGCCGGCGGGCATTCCGGGGTTGCCGGCGGCGCCGATGTCCCCCGTTTCGAGGCGTGCGGGGGTTTCCCAGAGGATGTCCGTGTCCACGTTGACGTCTTCGGGCTCCGGGCCGGCGCCGCCGCCGTCCGCTTTGATGCCCACCCAGCCCGGCACGGGGACTGCTGTGCGTACGGCCTCCTGCAGCAGCTGGCCGTGCGGCCGGGAGCGGCCGATGACGGCGCCGCGGGCAAGCCACGTGATCTCGATGTCCGCCGGGGACTGCAGTTCAAGGAAGTCGCCGGCCTGGGGAACCTCCAGGAGGGCGTGCCCGCTCATGTACGGCGGGAGGGTTTCGAGGATGGCGGAGATGGCGGGGACTGCGGTTTCGTCACCGGCAAGGAGGATGCGCTGGGCCAGGCCGGGCCGCCATTCGATGCCGGAGTATGTCCCGGCAGTGATGCAGTGGGCGGCACGGTTGTTGGGCCCGATGATGGTGAGGGCGTCACCGGGTTTGGCCTTCAGGGCCCAGTCCGCGGCCGGCCCGCTGTTGTGCGGCCCGTCCTTGTGCATCGCAAAGTCCACGTCGATCTCCGGATACACCGCGTCCAGCCGCGCCTCACGGACGGTGTAGGTCCGCATCGAGCCGCGCACCTCCGGGTCCATGGCCAGCCAATCCCGATACCAGCCGGGCTGGCCGGTGTTGACGGCCGGCAGCGGCAGCTGCGAGCCGTCCGGGGCCAGGGACGGAATCAGGAGCTTGATCCGGAGGTCCAGGGTGTGGCCTTGGACGCCGAAGTCACGCAGCGCGTAGCCACCGAACGTGATCCTGCGGAAGGTGGGGCTGAGCTGCTGGACGGAGGAAACGGTGACCTCAAAGGCGAGACTCATCGGCTGGGTGGTCATCGGCTGGGCACTTGCCGGTTGTGCAGTTGCCGTTTGTGCTCGGGCGGTGTCGCGGGTCGTCATGGGACGGGCTCCAGTTCGTAGGCAGTGTGGTGGCGGCCGATGGGGATGATCAGCGGGGTGGCCGAAACGGGGTCCGGGATAACCCGGCTCTCCAGGCCGAAGACGTGGCGGACCAGTCCTTCCGTCACCACCTCGCGCGGGGACCCCACCGCTGTCACGGTGCCGTCCTTCATGGCGATGATGTGGTCCGCGTAGCGGGCCGCCAGATTGAGGTCGTGCAGGACGATTGCCACGGTGATACCCCGTCTGCGGTTGAGGTCCGTTACCAGGTCCAGGACCTCCACCTGGTGGGCCAGGTCAAGGTAGGTGGTGGGTTCGTCCAGCAGCAGGACGTCGGTTTCCTGGGCGAGTGCCATGGCAATCCAGGCCCGCTGCCGCTGGCCGCCGGACAGTTCGTCCACGTCGCGCCCGGCGAGGTCCAGCGTCCCGGTGGCTTCCAGCGCGCGCTGCACGGCGGCGTCGTCCTTGTCACTCCTGCTCCGGAAGAAACCCTGGTGCGGGTAGCGCCCGCGTCCCACCAGGTCTCGGACGGTGATGCCGTCCGGGGCGGTGGGGTGCTGGGGAAGCAGGCCGAGGGTCCGGGCCAGTTCACGGGCCGGACGGGTGTGGATGTCCCTGCCGTCCAGGGTCACGGTGCCGCCGGCGGGCTTCAGGAGCCGGGACAGCCCGCGGAGCAGGGTGGACTTTCCGCACGCGTTGGCACCCACGATCATGGTCACCCTGCCCTCGGGAATCCGGACGTTGAGCCCGTCCGCCACACAGCGCTGGCCGTACGTGAGCGTCAGGTCGCGTGCTTCGAGAAGTGCCACGTCAGGCATCCTTTCGGTTGGCCGTGACCAGGAGCCACAGCAGGAAGGGGGCGCCGAGCGCGCCGGTGACAACACCCACCGGCAGGACGGTGCCGTCCAGGAACAGGGGGGCCAGGTTGGCGGCGACATAGTCTGCCGCCAGGACAATCAGGGCGCCCACCAGGGCCGACGCCGGCAGGCTGGCCTTGCCGGCGAAGCGGCGGGCGATGGGAGCGGCCAGGAAGGCGACGAACGACACCGGCCCTGCGGCCGCCGTCGCCACTGCCGCCAGCGATACCGCAATGGCCACCAGCGCCAGGCGTGCGGCATTGACGCGGACCCCCAGCCCGGCCGCGGCATCATCACCCAGTTCCAGGATGCGGAGCGGACCGGCGATGAGCACAACGGCGGGAACCAGCACCGCGAGCGCCAGGAACAGGACTCCGGCCCGGTCCCAGTTGGCGGAGTTCAGGGATCCATTGAGCCAGACCAGGACGTCGGCGGCAGAGCGGATGTCAGCGCGGGTCATCAGGAAGCTGACAACTGCGTGCAGGGCGGCAGCGATCCCGACGCCGGCAAGGACCAGCCGGTTTCCGGCGGCGCTCCCCCGGCCTGCCCTGCGGGTGGCACCGCCGCTGGAGATCGCATGGATCAGGCCTGCCACGGCCAGTGCACCCGCCAGCGCCGCCCCGGAAACCAGCGCACCGGAGGCGCCGAAGATGACAATCGCAACCACCGCCGCCGCGCTGGCCCCGGAGCTGATGCCGATGACGTCGGGGCTGGCCAGGGGGTTCCGCAGCATGGTCTGGAACAGGGCGCCGGCCAGCCCGAAGGCAGTCCCGGTCATGGTGCCGATGACGGCCCGCGGAAGCTTGTTCTCCATCACGATGAAGCTGGCGCCCGGAATCCTGGCGCCGCCCGTCACATGGTTGAAGACGATGGCGAAGAAGTCCGGAACGGTCACCGTGTAGCTGCCCAGCAGGACGGATACGAAAAACAGGAGCACGACGGCGGCGCCCAGCACGGCGGTCCGGTTGCCGGCCCCCTTGGCCATCACAGCCCGGCCCCCTTTCCGCGGCGGATCAGCCACACGAACACCGGCGCACCGATGAGGGCGGTCATGATGCCGGCCGGGACTTCGCCCGGCGGCAGCACCACCCGCCCAAGAATGTCGGCGGCCAGGAGCAGGACCGGAGCCGCCACCAGGGAGAAGGCCAGGATCCAGCGGTAGTCGGGCCCGGTGAGGACACGCACGGCATGCGGTACCACCAGGCCCACAAAGCCGATGGGGCCCGCCAATGCCGTGGCGGTGCCGCAGAGCAGGACGATGCCCAGGGCCACCAGGGCCCGCGAGGGCCCGACGCGCCGGCCAAGCCCCCGCGCGATGTCGTCCCCCAGCGCCAGGCTGTTGAGGGTGCGGCCGGCCAGGAGCACGATGAGCGCACCGGCGGCCAGGATCGGCAGGCCGGGCAGGAGTACGGTCCAGTCACGGCCCGCGATGCCGCCCACCTGCCAAAAGCGGAACCTGTCCAGGGTGTCCTGGCTGGAGACCAGGATGATGTTCATGAGCGAGGACAGTCCGGCGCTGAGCGCGGCTCCGGCCAGCGCGAGCTTGACCGGGGTGGCTCCCTCCCTGCCCAGCGAGGCGATGAGGTATACCACCACTGCGGCAGCAGCGGCCCCAATCAAGGCGAACCAAACGTAGCCGGAGAAGGTGGCCACACCGAAGATGTAAATGCCGGCGACCACCGCCAGGGCGGCTCCGGCGTTGACGCCAAGAATGCCGGGGTCGGCCAGCGGATTGCGGGCAACTCCCTGCATCGCGGCCCCGGCCAGGCCCAGCGCGCCGCCGGCCAGCAGGCCCAGGACCGTGCGCGGAATGCGGGCCAGCACCACGGCATGGTCACCGTTGGCGGGATCGAACGCGGAAAGGGCCTGCCATACCGTCGCAAGGGGAACCTCCCGGGCCCCCACGGCCAGCGATGCCCCGGCCACCAGCACCAGCACGACGACGGCGCCGGCCAGCCAGGCGGCTCGCGTTCCCGGCGCAACACCGCAGACGGGAGCAGCGGCTGCCCCGGCCCGCACCTGGGTGCCCGTGCCGGCGGCCGGACGTACCGTCGTCGTACCCATGAAGGCGCGGCCCCTACTTCACTGCATCCGCCGCCGTGGCCAACTGCGGCAGGAACGTATCCAGCGACCACGGCAGGCTCAGCGGCGACGACGCCGAGATGGACAGGGTCAGGGTGTTGTCCTGGTCGGCCACCAGGGCGCCCTTCCTGATGGCCGGGATCTGCCCGAGCAGCGGATCAGCCTTGATGGCCTCCGCGGTGGACGCGTCGGGAACCCAGGTGACGAAGATGTCCGACTGCAGTTCGTTCGCCTTCTCGGCGGACCAGGAAAGGTAGAACTCCTTGGAACCCTTGGAGTTCTCCGCGACCACCGGGGCCAGGGTCATGCCGATTTCGGTGAGGAAGCGGGGACGGTTGTCGTTGGTGGTGTAGACGTTGACGCCGTCACCCCGGGCGGGCTCCAGGTTGCCGTAGATAAAGCTCTTGCCCTGGATCTGCGGGTACTGGGAGACCTTGTCCTTAACGGTGGTCTCGGTGTCGGAGACCAGCTTGGCCGCTTCCGCTTCCTTGCCCAGGGCCTTGCCGATGATGGTGGTGGAGTCCTGCCACGAGGTTCCGTAGGCCACTTCCGGGTGCGCCACCACGGGGGCGATTTCGCTGAGCTTCCTGTAGTCCTCCTCGGTGAGGCCGGAGTAGGCGGCGAGGATGACGTCCGGGGCGAGCTTGGCGATTTCCGTGAAGTTGATGCCGTCCGCCTCCGAGTACTGCACGGGGGCCTTGGCCGATCCGAATCCGGCCCCCAGCTTTTCGAGCGCCGCGTCCTTCCAGGGGGTGGACCCCTTGTCATTGCCACCCCAATCGTTCCTGGGGACACCGACGGGCACCACGCCGAGGGCAATCGCGACGTCGTCGTTCACCCATGAAACCGTCGCCACGCGCGCGGGCTGCTTATCGATGGTGGTTTGGCCGAATGCATGGCCGATGGTCACCGGGAACTGGGTGCTGCTGCCGGTGCCGCCCGTGCCAGCCACTGAAGAGGCCGGACCCGTGCTGCAGGCGGACAGGGTCAAGGCTGCCGCGGCGAGCACCGCAGCCGCCTTGCCGGCGGAAGAGAAAAGCGTCCGGCGGGTGGAGAGAGGGCCGGAAAAGAGGGGGGACGTCACGGGGCTCCTTGGATCAGGCTGCTGGAAACTTAAGTAAGGCTAACCTATGTAAGTGTCGATTACGCAACGTTTTTGTCACCTAATCCCGCAACGTGACAAAGGCCACATGCGCCATCAGGTTCTTGGACAGGGCGGGGCACATTTGGCAGGATTGCCTTGCCGGCAGGGCACCCTTACCAGGGCACGCTGAACAGAAACGGAACAACGGGAACAATGCGCATGCAAAAGGTCGTTCCGGCCGCCGCTGCCATGGGAAGCGGGGTGGCCGCTTTGGCCTGCTCCGCGGAGACTGACTGACTCCCCTGTCACCCCGGCCCGGCTTAGGGCCGCCCACCCTTTACGAAAGTTCAGCCATGCAATCAGTCACGCCCCAACAAATCCGTTCATCCTTCGTCAACGCCAGCCGCTCAGAAGCAGCCAAGCTGACACTGCCCAGGAACTTCGACGCCCTGGACTGGGACAGCCTGGAGTTCCTGGGCTGGCGCGATGAAAAGATGCCGCTGCGCGGGTACTTGGTGGTTCCCGGCCCCAAGGGCCTCACGGGCATCCTGCTCCGGGCGCCCGAAGGAGGAGCCAGGAAGAACCGCTCGGTATTGTGCGAACTGTGCCGGGATGTGTTCTCGAAGGAGGACGTGCTCCTTTGGGTCGCAAGGCGCGCAGGCCAGTCAGGACGCGACGGCAACACCGTGGGGACCCTGATCTGCGCCGACTTCCTGTGTTGTGGCAACGTCCGCAAGGAACCGCCGGCCAACGAGATCAACCCCGATCCGGCGGCCGTCGTGGTACGCCAGATCCAGGGCCTGCAGGACCGCACCGCGCAGTTCCTGGCCCGCGTGCAGAATAAGTAGGCGGTCAGCGGAAGCCCTCCATCACTCCGGTGACGGAGGGCTTCCCCGTGTGCCTCAGCGGTAGGAGAAGCTCATCAGCAACGCCTTCAGTTTTTGGCCGTCCCCGCCCCAGTACCACGCCTTCGCCGCCTCGTCATTGGCAAACGGCGGACCGGTGAACAGCACGTCTGCGGCCAAAATGCGGTCGCCGAGCATGACGGGCCCGTTTTGCACCTTGCCGTCCGGTGACACCGGCAATCCCGCCGTCAGCCCCATGCGGTACTCAACGGCACCATTGACGTGATCGGTGAAGAACGACGAATGGGGCGTGGGAACTGCGTGGCCCACCAGCCCCGGCACAGGGTCCGCCGCAAGGACAAACCTGGCATCAGGACCGGCCACGGCGTCACCCACCTGGCTGTAGTAGATGTTGACCCGCCCGGCGCCGTTGGCATCAATGACGGCGGCCGTTTCCACCGGGGGTGATGCGGAAACCTGTTCATGTACCACGCGCCAGTCCGCCGGATGGGCAAAGGACAGCCGGCCATCGGGGAAGGTATAGGTCACCATCCCGGCAGGAGTGGGCGCGGACGTGGGAGCAGGCGAGGGCGGCGGAACGGCAGTCTCCGTGGACGCGCCCCCGCTCCCTGCGGGGGCGTAGTCCGCGCAGGCGGCGAGGGACAGCGCCGCTGCGGCTGTTATCACAAGGAGGATTGGAGCGGGGTGCCGTGGGCGCATGGGGTGCCTTTCAAAGAGGACGCCATCGTTCTCTCGGAGAAAGTGCGGACCCAGCATCCTGCAGTACCTATGGGATCTACTCTGGCGAGGTGAGTTGGTAAAGCCCAGAGTGGCACAGCGAAAAGACCGGCCACCACGGCCGGAGCGATAAATCCATCAATTTGTTATATTGCTGGATCCGGTTTCAACGCAGGACGATATCCACCGGGTTTGCCTCGGAGCGCCAGGCTCCTTCCTCCCCCGGACGCGGCCGGATCACCGGGGCCGTGAGGACGCCGGAGCGGTTGGTGCGGCGGTCACGGAGGATCTCGGTGACGGAGCCCAGGTGCCGGGACAGATCGATGACGTTTTCCGGGGCGGCCAGCAGCAGCTGGAACCCGAATTCGTGGAGGGCCTTGATGCCGGCGCCGGCGAATTCCTCGGAGGCGAGCACGAACGCTTCGTCCATCATCACGGTGCCGTAGGTGGTGAAGCCCTGCTCGGCGATCCCCAGCTGGTAGCTCAGGGCCGCGGCCATGATGAACGCGGTGAACCGCTGCCGCTCGCCGCCGGACATGGAACCGGTGTCTGCGTGCATGAAGACCTCGGTCTTCGTGCCGCCGCCCTTCTTTTTGCCAGCCGCCGGGCCGGTCACTTCCCGGTGCTCCTTGCACTGGATGAACAGGTGGCCGCGGACGTCGAGCACCTCCGCCCGCCACCGCCGGTCTTCCGGCGCCTGCGAGCCAAGCCTCTTGACCAGGGTCTCCAGGGACTTGTAGCGCGCGGTGAGCTCGGCGTCGTCACCGTCCGGCCCCTCCCCCCTGGCGGCGTCCGTCCTGGCCGGCCGAGCGTGGCGGGCCTTCAAGGCGTTCTGGATGGCGTCCTTGAACTGCTTGGCAGTGGGCGGCAGCGTCTGCTTGATATCCAGCTCCAAGTAACTGCCCTCATGGAAGTTCACCTGGGAGAGGATGCCGTTGAGGGGCAGGATGCGGCTGGTGATGGAGCGGCGTTCCTCGTCCAGCAGGTGCAGCAGGGTGCTGAAGGATTCGTGCGTGCGCTGGTTGAAGAACTGCCGGAACTCCGCCTCCTGCGCCGGCAGGCCGTCGTTGACGATGGCATGGTAGCGGGCTTCGAATTCGCTGGCCGCGCCGATGCTGGTGCCGTGGTCCGCCGAAATGGCGCTGCCCCACTCCCGGACGAAGCCTTCGAAAATCCGGGTGAGCCGCTCGGCTGTCCCTTGCCCCCGTGATTCAGCAGTGTGCAGTTCGCCCAGCAGGGTGGTCCGGACGCGGTTGGCAAGGTTGTCCAGCTCGTGCATTTCGGTCACGTCGCCGAATTCCGCAAAGTACGGTTCCAGCGCCGTCACGGTAGCGTCCGACGGCGGCGCCTGGGCCAGGCGGTCACGCGCCGCTTCCAGCAGTGAATCCGCAGCCGTGAGCTGGCGGTCCAATGCCTTGTATTCGCTTTGCAGGACGGCCGCGGACTCGGTGCTGGTCTGGTGCTTTTGCCGGACCTCCTCGATGGTGGCGCGCAGGGGCTCCAGGTCCGCCTGCGCGGCAAGTGCGTCCTTGAGCCGCTGCTCGATCCTGGTGAGCTCATCGGCAGCAACGGCCGCGGACACCTGTTCCCAGGGCCGGTCGTCTTCGGCAATCCGGCGCAGGGCGTCGAGCTGGCGGCTCATGCCCTGGTGCGAGTCCTCGCGGCTCTGCGCCAGTTCGGCGGCCTTGGCCACTTCCTGCCGGAGGTCCTCCACCTGGCCGGCCACGAGTTCCAGCTTGGCGGCATTGTCGAAGCCCAGGACGTAGTCCTGGCGGCTGGTGAAGCGGTCGTCCTTCTCCACCGTGTGGCGGTTCCGCTTGACCACGCCGCCCAGGCTCAGGCCCTTGTCCAGGGCTGCCAGCTCGTCCGGGTCCTCCACGCAGGGGTAGGCAAAGTCCAGCGCGATGCGCTCACGGACCCACCCGCCGGCTTCGGCCGCCGCGCCGGACTCGAGGATATCCAGCTTGGTGAGCAGGTCGCCGTCGCGCACGTCCTCCACAGCGAGCGCGCCGCCGGCGAGCGGCTTGGAGACGTCCACTGCCCGCAGCGCGCCGCGGACGTTGTGGTCATTCAGGTAGCGGGTGACGGCGCCGAAGTGCTCACCGGGCACCAGCAGGGTGGTGGCCAGGCTGCGGAGCGCACGCTCGGCAGCGGGGCGCCACCGTTCCTCGCCGTCTGCGAGGTCCATGAGCTCGCCGGCAAAGGGCATGCGGTCTTCCGCAATACCGGTGGCAGCGGCGATGGCGGCACGGTTTTCAATGCTCGACGGCGGCAGCAGGGACTTGCGCGTCTTCAACGACACGAGTTCCTGCTCGGCAGCCGCCAGCTCCCGCTTGCGGCTGGCGTGGGCGTCGAAGGCCTCGAACCGCAGCTCCTGCAGGGCCTGCGAATCATCCTTCAGCTCGGCCGACCGTGCCGCCGCCTGCTCGTGTGCCTGCTCCCAGCCGGCCGCGCTCCACTCAAGCTGCAGCCCGGCGTCGGCCAATGCCTGCTGCGCCGCCTCCTCCACCTGGCGTCGCAGCTTCAGGCCAACCCGGGCGTTCTCCAGCGACTGCTCAATCGCGGAAATCGCGTTGCCGCCCTGGTTGTTGTACTCGGTTTCCAGCTGCCGCAGTTCCTTGGCCAGGTTGTCGCGGACCGCACGCTCGGCGCCGAGTTCCTTCGCCTTCGCCTGCGCCAGCTCGCGGAAACGGACCAGCGTCTTCTGGTGCACGGTGACGGCGAGCTGCTGCCTGTACGCCTCGAACTCCCCACCCACCAGCTCCCGCAGCCGGTTCGCGTCCAGCAGCGACTGCGCATATTCGCGGTTCAGTCCCGGCACCGGCGCCAGCTGGTCGCGCTGCTGCCGGACATCCTCCAGCCGCTGGCGGATGGACATCAGGTTGCTGAACTCCTCCACCACGTCATCGGCGGCGGCAAGGGTTGCCGGGGCATCCAGCACCTGGTCGCGGAAGAAGGTGTTGACGCTGCCGCCCAGGCCCTTGCCGGCCTGGATGACGCGCAGCAGGGGCAGGGCCTGGTCCGAGTTGATCCCCAGCAGCCGGCGGAACCGCTCCGCGAACGCCTTGTGCACGTCGAAGACCTGGGCGTGCGGGAAGATCGCCTCAAGCGCGCCCTTGGTGAACCGTTTGTCGGCGATGCCCTCAACCGCCTCAAGGTCCAGGGGCACGTTGTCGATCAGGTAGAACCGGCCCACGCTGGACTCCGTGCCGTTCTTGGGCAGGTCGAACAGCGCCGACACCGTCACCCGCGTCCCGGCGGCGTTGTCGAAGGTCAGGGCGACGGCGGACCAGGTGGCACCCGGGCGCTGGAACGCACTCGCCGAGCCCTCCCCCACCGCCTTGTCCCCCACCTTGCCGCGCATGTACGTGAAGGTGGTCCGCTTGTCCTCCACGGCACCGCCCGACCGCTGCGCCGCCGCCTCGTTGGACCGCGGCCGCGCATCGAAGACCCGCAGCATCGCGTCGAACAGCGTGGATTTACCCACGCCCGAGTTACCGGTCAGCAGGGTTCCGTTCCGGTCAACATGCATGGTGTGCGCTCCATGGAACGTCCCCCAGTTGACCACCTGCACCAACGCAAGCCGCATCTGGCCCGGGTTGGTGACATCCCCCAGCGGGAGCATGCTTGCGATGGTCACTGGTCATCCTCCTCGGACGTGGTTCCGTTCGTCTCCGCGGCGGCTGTGTCCTCCAGGTCCAGGAGCGGCTCCGTTCCTGATTGGTCAGCCGAGGCGGCTACGAGGGCTTCGATGTGGGCCGGGATGTCGCCGATGTTTTCGAACGGCAGGGCCAGGGGCAGGGCGTTGGAGATGGTGTAGACGTCGTCCAGTCCAGTGGGGAGCAGGAGCTGGCGGGCCAGGAGCTTGGTGATGGCACGGGTGACCACATCGGAGTCGCGCAGTGCGTCCTGCTGGCCG
The DNA here is from genome assembly GCF_057747955.1 of Arthrobacter sp. SDR-2R. Classification (NCBI taxonomy): domain Bacteria; kingdom Bacillati; phylum Actinomycetota; class Actinomycetes; order Micrococcales; family Micrococcaceae; genus Arthrobacter; species Arthrobacter sp. SDR-2R. Next base: position 658,514 of record NZ_CM173231.1, on the reverse strand, counting down.
GCGGGCTGGTAGTGCGCCACCAGGTCCGTGATCTCCTCGCGGGTGATGGTGGGGTCGGTCTGGGCCGTGACGTGACGGTCCAGCAGCAGGCGGAGCCGGAGCAGCACAATGGTTTCCACCCGGCTGAGGGCACGCTGCTGGCGCAGGATGCTGGACCGGGCGCTCCCGCCGATGACGTCCGGGTCCACGGGGCGAAGGACCGCGATTTTCCGCTCGGGGTCCAGCTGCAGGGTCAGGAACAGCTCGGACAGGCGGCTGCGCAGGATCACCTGGTTGTCCAGCAGTACCGTCCAGAGCTTTTCGTCCCGGCCGCCGTCGATGTACGGGCCCTTCAACAGCTTCACCAGGGCCTGGCGCACTTTCATGGACAGGACGCCGGTATCGCCGGGGAACAGGGCAGCGCCGTCGACGAAGGTGTCGCGCGGGGACACTGCGAAGGGGCGCTCAACGCCCGGTGCCGCCACCGCCCCTTCGCCGCGCGGCTGGTCTTCGATCAGCTCTGGGCCCTCAGTGTTTGAAACTTCAGTCATGTGGATCCTTTGCGAGCGTAACCACGGGCAGGTAGGCCCTGCGGGTGGAGCCGTCTATCTGTTCGAAGTCCAGGCCATCCCAGGCGCTGCGGTTGAAGTCGGCCCCGGCGTGCAGGGCCTCGGACAGCAGCGCGCGGATGGTGTTGATGTGCTGCTCTTCGGGCGGCAGCTGCTGCCAGGCGTCGGCGAGCGTGGCAGCCCCAGCCATGGCGGACCGGACGACGTCGGGCCTGGCCTTGCCCGTCCGCGGCGAGCGCACCCGGTCCGAGTCGGTAAACGCGATGGGATCGGCCAGCCTGGGTGGTGCCGCGAACTCGTCGGGGTCGAAGAGCTTCACCATGGACAGTGACTCAAACCCTGCGTTGTACAGGACGGGGCCGGGAACCAGGCCGGGCCGTTCACGCTCGTACGGGAGTGAACGGATGGCCTGTTCTGCCTCGCGCAGGACCTTCCGGAGCCGGACCGACTGGCGGAAGTCGTCGCTCTGGACGTACGTGTTCAGGCTTTCGCTGAGCTTGCCGTAGATGCGCTGGATCTGGCTGTGCTGCTGCCGGAGCTCGGCCACCAGGTTCTTCAGTGTCTCCCGGTCGTCAGGTGACAGGTCATCCGCGAACTGGCGGCTCAGGACCTCCCCAATCGCGGACCGGAACCGCACTTGCTGCTGCGGGTCCTCCAGGAAGGCGGTAAAGGACCGGAACGTCCTGCCCTCCGGGCTTTGGCGGAGCCGCTTGTCCGCCTCCAGGACCTGGGCCATGGTGGCGCCCTTGGTCAGCGACTCCTCGATGATCTGGTTGCGCAGTCCGCCCACCAGTTCCTCGATCCGGTCGCGCATCTTTTTGTAGTCCGCGGGCAAACTGGCGGCCAGGTCCAGGATGTTTCCGGCGGCCTCCACGGCCTCGTCGTCGTCAAGCAGGCCGTCGAAGTCGCCCGTGCTGATGTCCTGGATCAGCTGCTGCCGCTCTTCGATTTCCTCTTCCAGGGCTTCGAGGCGCGCACTTTGGTCCGGGTTGGTCTCGTTGGCGAGCTTTTCCACGTCCCCCAGCAGGGTGCCCAGCCGGGAACCGTTCAACGTGGACCGCTCGCTGGAAAGGCTGTCAAGGAAGGCGAGCACGCGTGCTGCAGGCTCGGTGGCCTCGTAGACGATCTGGCCTGACTGGTTCCGCCGGGTCAGGAACTGCCGCCGGGTCCACTCATCCCCGAACGCCTTTCCGCTGGCCCCTCCGCCCAGGCCCGGATCCTGGCGCCGGAGCTCCTCAAGGAAGGAGTCGACGTCGGCATGGAATTCCTCGAGCGGCACCTGCGGCCGGGTGCGGGTGAAGGAGGCCTGGAGCACGGCGATCACCCAAGGCGCCGAACGCGTCAGTGCCCACGCGGGCCCCTTGGTGAGGAGTTCGAGGTCCCGGAGCCGGGCGCTGATGGCGTCAGCGGATGACCTGGCGGAGCGGGGCACGCACTCTCCTTGGACTGTTGAACGGGGGCTGAACGGGGACCGGGCAGGGGCGGCACGCAGGGGACGAACCGGAAAACTGCCAACTACAAGGTTAACGCAGCCGCCGCGACCGCTCCGTGACCTACCTGCCGGTAGCATTTCGATCCCATATCAACAGGCTCCCCCGCCCGTGCCGGGTCTGGCTGGCCGCGCAGCTGTCCCCCTACGCTTCTGCTACTGGTCTTCGCCACCGCAGTCTTATGCAAAGCAACGTCGCAGCAGGGGGATTCATGCAGTTCGATCTAAGCTCAGTGGAAACAGCCACCTTGGTCTTCATCGGGACGCTGGTGTTCGGCGCAGTTCTGGCCGCATTCGTCCTCTCGGCGGGGCTGGTTGCCCTGGCGCTGCTGGGGGTGGGCAAGCTCACCTGGATGGTGGTGGCCAATACGCTCCTGGCGGTGGTCCACGGGATCAACTCCGGCTGGGACCGGCTGGTCCACCGGGCCTCCACCGTGGAACTGCCCGGCGATTTCCAGGCGCAGCCATCCCCTAGCACCGGAACCTACCCGCGGGTAATCTTGAGGGACAGCTGAAGGGTTCTCCAACCCGGCGGATCCATGGCTACACCGGCCATTCCGGCCAAGGAGATAACCCATGACCTCCGCAACTGACAGCCAGGCCAAAGACGCCCCGGCTGAAGAAACCCCCGTCCCCGCCGGCAACATCGGCGCCGGAGCCACCGCCGAAGATGCCCGGGCCGTTGCCGAAGCCGCCCGTGAATCCGGCTGGGACCGTCCCAGCTTCGCCAAGGGCCTCTATTTGGGCAGTTTCGACCTGGGCCTGGTCCATCCCTGGCCGGCTGCCGACCCCGCTTCCGTGGACAAGGGCGAGGCATTCATGGCCCGCCTCACGGAGTTCGCCAAAACCATGTCCGGACGGGTCATTGAACGGGAAGCGAAGATTCCGGACGAATACATCAAGGACCTGGCTGCCCTGGGCGTCTTCGGGATGAAAATCCCGGAGGAATACGGCGGCCTGGGCCTCTCCCTGGTCTATTACGGCAGGGCCCTTGCCCTGCTGGGCAGCGTGCACCCCAGCCTGGGCGCCCTCATCTCCGCCCATCAGTCCATCGGCGTGCCCGAGCCGGTCAAGGTGTTCGGCACGCCCGAACAGAAGCGTGAGTACCTGCCGCGGTGCGCTGCCGGCGCCGTCACTGCTTTCCTCCTCACCGAACCGGACGTGGGCAGCGATCCCGCCCGGCTGGGCAGCACGGCAACTCCCACGGACGACGGCGACGCGTACCTTTTGGACGGCGTGAAACTTTGGACCACCAACGGGGTGATCGCGGAACTGGTGGTGGTCATGGCAGTTGTCCCGGCGCACACCGATCCGGACGGCACCAGGCACAAGGGCGGCATCAGCGCGTTCGTGGTGGAAATGGACTCGCCGGGCATCACGGTGGAAAACCGCAATGCCTTCATGGGCCTGCGCGGCATCGAGAACGGGGTTACCCGGTTCCACCAGGTGCGGGTGCCGGCCGCCAACCGGCTGGGCCGGGAGGGCCAGGGACTGAAGATCGCGCTGACCACGCTCAACACCGGCCGCCTGGCGCTTCCGGCGCTGTGCGTGGCGTCCGGGCGCTGGAGCCTGAAGATTGCCCGTGAATGGTCCAACGCCCGCACCCAGTGGGGCAGGCCCGTGGGTGAACATGAGGCAGTCGGCAAGAAGATCGCCTTCATCGCGGCCACGGCTTTTGCCCTGGATGCCGTGTTCGAACTCTCCGCAGAACTTGCCGATGCCGGGCAGAAGGATGTCCGGATCGAGGCCGCGCTCGCAAAGCTCTGGGCCACGGAAATCAGCTGCCGGATCGCGGACGAACTGGTCCAGATCCGCGGCGGACGGGGGTTTGAGACCGCTGAATCACTGGCCGCGCGCGGTGAACGTGCCGTAGCGGCGGAGCAGCAGCTGCGGGACATGCGGATCAACCGGATCTTCGAGGGGTCCTCCGAAATCATGCGGCTGCTGATTGCGCGCGAGGCGGTGGATGCGCACCTGGCTGCCGCCGGCGACCTTGCTTCGCTGGATGCGAGCATGGCGGACAAAGCGAAGGCCGCCGTCGGCGCCTCCGGCTTCTATGCAAAGTGGCTGCCCAAGCTGGTGGCCGGCGCCGGCATGGACCCCCGCTCCTACGGGGAGTTCGGCAGGCTGGCCAAACACCTTCGGTTCGTTGAACGGTCGTCGCGCCGGCTGGCCCGGCAGACCTTCTATGGCATGGGCCGGTGGCAGGCCAAGCTGGAGCGGAAGCAGGCGTTCCTGGGCCGAGTGGTGGATATCGGCGCCGAACTGTTCGCCATGACTGCATGCTGCTCCCGTGCCGAGATGCTGCTGAAAACCGCCCCGGAAAAGGCTGCCGGCGCCTACGAGCTTGCCGACGCCTACTGCGAGCAGGCCAGGGTGCGGGTGGACGAGTACTTTGACCAGCTGTGGCGGAACACCGACGATGCCGACCGGGCGTTGACGCGGAAGGTCCTCGCCGGTGACTACCTATGGCTTGAGGCAGGGGTCCTGGACCAGTCCGAAGGCACCGGCCCGTGGATCGCCGATGCCTCGCCGGGCCCATCCAGGAAGGAGGACCTGCACCGGAAATACCGGTAAAGCCGCAGGTCACAAAATAGTAAGCACGCTTGCTATCACCCGGGGCGGGTGGTTGAGTTGAGCCATGAGCAGCTCAACGGAACCAGAGAACCTGCCTCCCCGGCGTGCCCGGGAGGACGAAACCACCCGCAGCGGAAGCTACCGGGAGGCAGCCGCAGACGATGCCGCCACGCGCTCGATGGACCAGGCGCCGGCCGGCCAGCGGGAGCGGGACTACACCCGCGCCCCCGCCGCGGAGCGCGAATACCAGCCTGCCCCCACCAGGGCCACACCAGTGGTGGAACCGGTGGCAGACCCAACGCTTGCGAACCGGGAAACCGCCGTCGCGCGCCAGAAGGAGCGGTTTGGCGGCATCAAAGTGGGCTCGGCCTTCTTCGGATGGCTGACCGCCACCGGGATGGCCGTGCTCCTCACCGCACTGGTGGCAGCCGCCGGAACCGCCGTGGGCCTGGCCAGCAACACCGACGTCAACGAGGCCGTGAACCAGGCGGCGCAGAACAGCGGCACGGTTGGCCTGGTGGGCATCATCGTGCTGCTGGTGATCCTCTTCCTCTCCTACTACTGCGGCGGCTACGTGGCCGGGCGGATGGCCCGCTTCAACGGCCTCAAGCAGGGACTCATGGTCTGGATCTGGGCGCTGATCGCAGCCGTTGTGGTGGCCATCCTGGGCCTGGTGGCCGGGCAACAGTTCAACGTCCTGGCCAACCTGAACAGCTTCCCGCGGATCCCAATCAACGAGGGACAGCTGACCACCACCAGCATCATCGCCGCGATCGTGGTGGCGGCAGTCGCCCTTGTCGGCGCGCTGCTGGGCGGCCTGGCGGGCATGCGGTTCCACCGGAAGGTCGACCGCGCCGGATTCACCCCGGACAGCGAGTTTTACGACGACGGGGAGTAGTCAGGCGAGGATGTCACCGTCCACATACAGCCACCGGCCATCCTCCCGGACAAACCTGCTGTTCTCGTGCAGGACCCCGCGTTCCCGGCCCTGCCGGTAGTAGGCCTTGAATTCGACGGTCCCTTCGGAATCGAAGGGACCGCCGTTGCTGGTGGACACAATGTCCAGGCGGCGCCATTCCATGGCCGTGTCCAGGTCCAGGCTGGCCGGCGCGGTGGACGGATGGTGGGTGCGCAGCAGGTAGTCCTCATCCAGCCGGACGAAGGCGCTGTAGCGTGACCGCATCAGCTGTTCGGCAGTGGCTGCAGATGCGCGGCCGGAAAGGAACCTGCCGCAACATTCGGCGTACGGCTCCCCGGACAGGCACGTGCAGTTCGCGGACTCCATCGATTCGGTCATCCGGTGATGCTGCCATATCCGGTAACAGCTTCGCTACAACCTCGAACCGTGCCGGGCAGGCGGCGGCATCGCCTGGTAAAAATCCGTATGGTGGAGAAGGAGCCTGCCGCCGGCCGTGAGTGCCGGGGCGGCCCAGGATGTTGATTGGAGAGGAGAGAAGACGTGGAGAACCCGGACACTCTCGTCCTCAACCTGACATTCCTGGGCACGGTGGGCGTTGCCCTCCTTATGTTTCTGGTCCTCTTCCTGCTGGGCGTTATCACCTTGGTGCTCGCGGGCCTGGGCCGGTTTGCCGCCCTTGTGCTGATGGCCTTGTTCGGGCGCGTTCCCGGCAGGAGGGATTCTCCCGGTACCGCCGGCGCCCCCATGAATCCGGGCCAAGCCCGCAGGCCGCTCCGGGCTCGGGCCTCCGCACTCAAGCCGGACCGGCTGAAAAAGTCGCTCCGCACCGCCGTCGAACGCCATCCCAAGCTTGCCGCCGCCCGCCACGACCCCCCGGTCCTCGCTGAGGACTGGGCCTCCGCGGTCGCCGAGGCCGACAAGCGCGCCCAGGCCAGGGCGCGCGCCGCGGCACCCGAAATCAAACTGTCGGTGCGGGACCTTCCAGACCCGGCCGTCCCTGCCGACAAGGTGTCCGAGGTAGCCCCGCTGGTGGAGTCCGCCCTGCACAACCACCGGCCGCCGCATGAGCTGCCCAGGTCCTTCAAGAAGCCCCAGCCGCCTCATCCGGTACCGCCGCTGGATACCGGGTCCCTGGTTTCCATAGCCGGCCCGCAGCAGGTGCTCAAGGAGAAGGCGCAGGATCCGGGCCCCCAGCCGTAAGGGAGAAACGGCCAAGCCCTTACCCTGAGCAACCATCTGGGTTAGCGTGAACATATGGAATTCAGATACCTCGGAAACAGCGGCTTCAAAGTCTCGGAAATCACGTTCGGCAACTGGCTGACGCACGGCTCGCAGGTGGAAAACGACGTTGCCACCCAGTGCGTGCGGGCTGCCCTCGACGCCGGCATCAGCACCTTCGATACCGCCGACGTCTACGCCAACACAGCCGCGGAAACCGTCCTGGGCCAGGCCCTGAAGGACGAGCGCCGCGAGTCCCTGGAAATCTTCACCAAAGTCTTTGGCCCCACCGGCCCCAAGGGCAAGAACGATCTTGGCCTGTCCCGCAAACACATCATGGAGTCCATCAATGGCTCGCTGCGGAGGCTGCAAACGGACTACGTGGACCTCTACCAGGCCCACCGCTATGACTTCGAAACGCCGCTGGAAGAAACCATGCAGGCCTTCGCGGACATCGTCCGGCAGGGCAAGGCGCTGTACATCGGCGTGAGCGAGTGGACCGCTGACCAGCTCCGCGAGGGCCACAAGCTGTCCAAAGAGCTTGGCTTCCAGCTCATCTCCAACCAGCCGCAGTACTCCATGCTGTGGCGCGTGATCGAAGCCGAGGTGGTCCCGGCGTCGGAGGAACTGGGGGTCTCCCAGATTGTCTGGTCGCCCATGGCCCAGGGCGTCCTCAGCGGCAAGTACCAGCCCGGCCAGCCCGCTCCGGAGGGCAGCCGCGCCACGGATGAAAAGGGCGGCGCCAAGATGATCCAGCGCTGGATGCGCGACGACGTCCTGGCAGCCGTGCAGGAACTGAAGCCGATCGCCCAGGAAGCGGGCCTCTCCATGCCGCAGCTGGCTGTGGCATGGGTGCTGCAGAACCCCAACGTTGCGTCAGCCATCGTGGGTGCCTCGCGGCCCGAGCAGATTGCCGACAGCGTGGGCGCAGCCGGAGTGAAGCTGGAGGCGGAGGTCCTCAAGAAGATCGACGACGCCGTCGGTGGCCTTGCTGAACGGGACCCCGCACAGACCAAGTCGCCGGCCACCCGGGAAGCGTAAGTGGCGTCCCCGTCGGAACTGTCCCCGTCAGAGCTCCCGGAGCTTGCGGTCACCGGGGCCACCGGAGGCCTGGGCGGAATGCTGGCGCGGCAGCTTGCCGCCTCCGGCTTCGCCCAGCGCCTGCTGGTGCGCGATGCGGCACGGGCGCCACAGCTGGATGACGCCCATCCCGTGGTGTGTTCCTACGGGGACGGCGCTGCCTCCCGGCGCGCCCTGGAGGGGGCGAAAATCCTCTTCATGGTGTCCGCCGCGGAGGCCGAAGACAGGCTGCAGCAGCACTACGCATTTGTGGACGCCGCTGCTGATGCCGGCGTGGAGCACGTGGTGTACACGTCCTTTTACCGTGCCGCGCCGGACGCCACCTTCACCCTGGCCAGGGACCATCACGCCACGGAGGAGCGGATCAGGGCGTCCGGGCTGCAATACACCTTCCTGCGGGACAACTTCTACCTCGACTTCCTGCCGCTGCTGGCCGGGGAGGACGGCGTGATCCGCGGGCCTGCCGGCGACGGCGTGTTCTCGGGCGTGGCCCGGGAGGATGTTGCCCGCTGCGCCCATGCGGTCCTGCGGGATCCGGCCATCCACAAGGGCAAGACCTATGACCTGACCGGCCCGGAGGAACTGACCCTGGCACAGGCGGCGGAGGTGCTGAGCACCGGGACCGGGCGCACCATCAGCTACCACCCCGAGACGGTGGAGGAAGCCTATGCGTCCCGGGCCTCCTACGGTGTGCCGCAGTGGCAGCTGGACGCCTGGGTCAGCACCTACACGGCGATGGCCGCCGGTGAGATGGCGGGGCTCTCGCCGGACATCCACGGGCTGACCGGCCAGGACCCCATCAGCCTTGCCGAGTTCCTGACGCGGCCGGTGCTGTAGCGGGCAGTTTTATGCGTTGACGGGCGGGTGGACCCGGCGTAGACCTGTGGCGGGGACCTTTTACTCCGCCAAGCAGGGTTACTACGCCAAGCAGAATCGCACCGCCATGAATCACAGCAACCAGCAGTCCATTGGCCAGGAGCCGGCGGCAGGGCAGGCGCCGGTGCTGTCCCCGGCCGCGCAGCCCGTGTCAGGTCCACTGACGCGTGAGGAGCTGCAGCTCGCCGCCCGGAACCATTCCTTGCCGCTGGAGGCGCTCCGCCGCGACGTCACGCCGCCGGGGCTTCACTACGTGTTGACCCACTTCGACATTCCAGACCTTGATGCTTCGTCCTGGCATCTGCGGATCGGCGGCGCAGTGGAACGTGCCCTGGAGCTGGGAATGGCGGCACTTCGCAGGGATCCGGCCATCACCGTCCCGGTCACCCTCGAGTGCGCGGGCAACGGCCGCTCGCTCCTGGAACCGCGGCCCCTGAGCCAGCCCTGGGTGCTGGAGGCGGTGGGCACGGCGCACTGGACCGGGGTGCCGCTGGCGTACCTCCTGGGCAAGGCGGGGGTGCTGCCGGACGCGGTGGAGGTGGTCTTCACCGGAGCAGATGCCGGGGTTCAGGGCGGCGTCCCCCAGCAGTACGCGAGGAGCCTGCCGATCCGTGAAGCGCTGCGTCCCGACGTCGTTCTTGCCTACAAGATGAACGGCACCGACCTTCCGCCGCAGCATGGGTACCCGCTGCGGCTGGTGGTGCCGGGCTGGTACGGCATGGCCAGCGTGAAGTGGCTGCAGTCCATCGACGTGGTCCGGGCGCCGTTCACCGGGTTCCAGCAGCAGTCCGCCTACCGCTACCAGAGTTCCGCGGACGACGCCGGCAGGCCGGTCACGCGGATCAGGGTGCGTTCGTTGATGGTTCCGCCGGGCGTTCCGGACTTCTTCACCCGGCAACGGTTCCTTCGCCCGGGCCCGGTCATGCTGGAAGGCAGGGCCTGGTCAGGGGAAGGCGCCGTGACCGCCGTCGAGGTGGGGATTGACGGCACCTGGCTGCCGGCCCATCTGGACAAGCCGTCCGGCGGATTCGCGTGGCGGAGATGGAGCCTGCCCTGGGTGGCCGACCCCGGCGAGCACGTCCTGGCCTGCCGCGCCACGGACGTCACTGGTGCCACCCAGCCCCTGGAACAGAACTGGAACTACCAGGGGATGGGCAACAACGTGGTGCAGCGGGTCAGCGTGACGGTGGAGTGAAGTTAGTCCTGCGTGCAAGGGTACGGCCGGTCAGGGTTACCGGGCATCACAGCAGGCTGGCCGGTGCCATGACCAGCGCGACCAGGGCCGTGATGGAGAGTCCCACAACAATCGGCCCTGCCACAAGCATCCACGTCGTGGCCGGGTAGCGGCGGTAGCCCCTGCCCCGCAGCCTTGCCGTCCACAAGGCTCCGTAGGCAATGCTGGCCACCACGTACGGGACGCCCAGGGCGGGCAGCGCCAATCCAATCCAGATGGTCGCCTGCAGGACTGCCGAAGTGCCGCCGGCATACATGTCCCCGACTCTTGACGTGCCCATCATGAGCAGGAGCAGCAGAAGCAGCAACAAAATCGCGGCCAGGACCAGCAGGACCGTCCGGAACGTCCCCGCCCATGCAGGCAACGCAGGCCTTTGTGATGAATCCGGACAGGCTCTGGGGTCCTGGTGCTGGTGAGGGCGGTAGGGCTCCACGTTTCTCTCTTCCTGGCAGGTGCTCCAAGTCTTGCACGAGGCGCGGGACGGCACGACGCGGCCGCGGCTATACTCGGTGCCAACCATGACCAGCCTCCCCTCCTCCCCCGCCAGTGTCCGAATCGATGCCTGGCTGTGGGCCATTCGCGCCTATAAGACGCGGTCCGCCGCCACAGCAGCCTGGCGCGCCGGGCATGTCCGCCTCAACGGCAGCCCTTCCAAGGCATCAGCCACCCTCGTCACCGGTGATACCGTGACCGTCCGCATGCCGGGATACGAGCGCATCCTGGAGGTTCGGCGGCTGATCGCCAAACGTGTGGGAGCCGAAGCGGCATCGCACTGCTTTACCGACCACACTCCGCCGCGGCCTGTCCTGCCGGGACTTGGACTGCCGCAACGGGACCGGGGCGCCGGGCGGCCCACCAAGAAGGACCGTCGCGAGATGGAGCGTTTGCGCGGCCCTGCGTGAGGAGCGTGCTGCAGAGGTCAACCGCCAGACTTGGTGCGCGCCTGCACGAGGTTAGCGAACGGCAACCGGCCGAATTCCGCCACGAAAGCTGAATGGCAGGCCGCTTCTGCGTCATTCAGTTGTTCCGCCGGGAGTTCTTTCCACGCAATGGCCAGTGATCCAGCATTGGCCAGCTGCCAGATCGCCCGCCCATCCCAGTGCCCGGGGGGCTTTCCTTGCCCGAAGTCCACAAACTCCTGGATCTGACGTCGCAGCCCCCGGTTACCTTTGCTTCCCGGCCCGGCCTTTCCGACATAGAGAACGACGGCGCCCTCTACCCACTCGGCGGTCAGAGCGGCGGCGGAGAGGGACGGTTCCTTCTTCTTGAAGACTCCTGCTGTGCTTTTCGTGAGGAAGCGCGGCTGGAAACCTTCCGGAGCCACGACGGTGAAGAGGCCTGTTGCCTGCGGGATCCTCATGGTCTCGAGATCCTGGATGGGCCGGAAGCCAGCGAAACCTTCGGCCTTCAGGCCCTTCCTGGTGAACTGCATAATCCATTGAACAGCATGTCCTCGGACCCTCACTGTTGGAGCCTGCCGTTTTCCACATAGGGCTTTTGGGTGGCTGTCGTTGCCGGACCCTGGTGGAAGACTTTGGTCATGAAAAGCGGTTGGTGGGATGGCGGCAGTGCTTGGGGCGGAGCCTCGGGGGCTGTTGGCTGCTGGTCCGCCGCATCGCACGTTTGCTGTTACGGGTGTCAAGGATGGGCTTCCGTTCCCGCCTGCTGCGCCTTCGATTGGTGATGTCTTGAAGCTGCTCGCTTCTGTTCCGCTGGCTGCCGACAGCGCGGGGATGATCGACCAGATGCGTGGGCTGGAGGATTTGAAGTGACTTGCCGGTGCCCGTCAGGCCGATACCGCGGTGGCGTTTGATCTACAGCAGCGGGGTGAGCAGGCCGCCGCCGGGGTCCCGGCTCATGAGCAGGGTGCCGGGGTCGCGGCGCAGCTCGCGTTGGCCCGGCGGGAATCCCCGGCCAGGGGGTCCCGGTTGCTCGGCCTGGCCAGAACCCTTCCCGGGATGCCGCGCACGTTCGCGGCGTTCCGGGCGGGCCGGCTGAATGAATGGCGGGCAACCCTGATCGTGAAGGAAACCATCTGTCTGTCAGCGGAGGACCGGGCCGGGGTGGATGAGGCACTCGCCGCCGACACCGGCACCCTGGACGGCGCCGGCGACAAGGCCATCATTGCCGCGGTCCGGGCCGCCGCGTACCGGCGGGACCCGGCAGCGGTCGCCAAACGGGCCGCCCGTGCGGTCACGGAACGGACGGTGAGCCTGCGGCCGGCCCCGGACACCATGGCCTACCTGACCGCGCTGCTGCCCGTCGCCCAGGCCGTGGCCGCCTACGCCGCGTTGTCCCGCGAGGCGGATACGGTGCGTTCGGCCGGGGATGGGCGCTCCCGGGGGCAGGTCATGGCTGACGCCCTCGTCGAACGCGTCACCGGGACCCCTGGAGGCGTCAGCGGGGTCGAGATCCAGCTCGTGATGACCGACCGGACCTTCCTCCAGGGTGATGCCGAACCCGCACGGCTCCCCGGCTACGGCACCATCCCCGCCGCCTGGGCCCGGAACGTCGCCCTCACCGGCGCCGGCCACACCGAACCCAGCCTGTGGGTCCGCCGGCTTTACACCGCCCCCGGCAGCGGGGATCTGGTGGGCATGGATTCCAGGGCCCGGCTGTTCCCGGCGGGGTTGAAACGCTTCCTGCAGATCCGGGACGATACCTGCCGCACCCCGTACTGCGACGCCCCGATCCGGCACCACGACCACATCGCCGCCTGGCACGATGGCGGCTCCACGAGCGCCGGCAACGGCCAGGGCCTCTGCGAAGCCTGCAACCACACCAAGGAAACCCCCGGCTGGACGGCCCAAAAGGTGCCCGGCCCGCGGCATACGGTGGCAACCACCACCCCCACCGGCCACACCTACCATTCCACCGCACCACCACCACCCGGAACGCCACACCCCTGCTCGCCCGCCGGCAGGAGCACGATCACGCAACTCCCACGAAGAGTGGCTGGCGTTCGCGCATGAGGCCCTGACGTCGTCATTTACTCCCACAGCCCGGCCGGCCCAAATTTGGTGTGCCCACCCCTCCCCGCAAAAGCGTAGAGTGGCATAGGACGCCTGATTCTGGACGCCTCGCTGCAAAGGGAGAAATCGTGACGATTGATTGGGACGAAAAAAAGGCCCTGCTACAGGAACCAAATATCGCGAAGGTAACCCAGCTTTGCGATGAACTGATGGAAAAGAAGCCCGGTTCCGTCGTCCCCTATATCGACCCCGTCCACGACGAAGACGAGTGCAGGATCATCAGCCTCCAGGCGAGCCCCGGCAAGGGGACGGAGTCCGGATTCGTCTCCCACAACAACGACGACGAAGCGGCCCGCCGAGCCACCCAGATCTATGAGCTCGCTGAACTGGATCCGCGCTACGTCATGCCGTGGAACGCCTACCCGTGGGTCCGCGAGAGTGGCAGCCCATCGGCCCTGAGTGTCCAGGAAAAGACCGACGGCCTGCGTCCTTTCCGGCAGTTCCTCAAAATCAATTCCCGCGTTTCGGCGATCATCGCGCACGGCACGGACGCCTCCACGTTCCTGACCCTGTTCGAGAAGACCTACCATTCATCGCTGAAGAACGCCGGCATCAAAATCTACAAGGCCTCTGCCCTCGGCGGCAGGGCCTTTGCTGTTTCCGAAGCCAAGCAGGAAGAACTGCTGGCCAAGAGCGTGGACACCTACCGTGATGCCATGCAGCGGGCAGGCATCCAGCACCTTTAGCGGACGGTTTCCCAGCTTTCTTCCAGCCGCGCAGGCGCATACTCGTAGGTACCCTGACCGGCGAGAGAACCAGGCTGACCTTGATGTCCCACCCCGACAGTTCCCATGAGGCAGGACCTCCAGCGGAGGCTGCAGCCATCCGCATGGCCGTGCTCCCCCAGCTTCGGCACTGGATTGCCGTGCCCGTCATCGCAGCAGTCCTGATTGTGGCAGGCGGACTGGCGCTGAGGTTCAGCCCGGCATTGACGTCAGCGGACATGTCCGTGGACGCCGAGCTGAGCCATGACCACACCGCACCCCTGACCGGCATGGCGATGTTCATCAATGTGGTGTTCAGCCCGGCTGGCGGGGTGCTGATGATCGCAGCCCTGTGCCTCTATCTGCTGCTGGTCCGCCGCAGCCCCGTTAACGCCGTCGCCACGGGCCTGGTTGCGGCCGGCGCCTGGGTGAGCAGCGAATTGTTCAAGGTGCTGGTGGCCCGGCACCGCCCGGACTCGACAGCCCTGTACAACCCGCTCATCCCGGAGCCGGGAACGGACAGCTTCCCCAGCGGGCATGTGGCGCTGGCTTCCGCGCTGGCCATTGCCGTCTTCCTGCTGGCCCGCGGCACCAGGTGGCAGCGGCCGGCTGCCGTCCTCGGAATCGCCGTGGCGGTCCTCGTGGCCTTCTCCCGTGTTTACCTCGGCGTGCACTACCCCACCGACGTCACGGCATCCTTCCTTACCGCAGCTACCGGTGCCGCGTTCCTGACCGGCCTGTGGAACCGCTTTGGGCTGTCACTGCTGGCCCGGGTCCCGTTCCTGGCAAAGCTCGGCCCCGTCCCGGCCCCGCAAGGCTGACCAGCAGCCATGACGGGCTTCATCGACGGCCTCCTGAACGTCAGCCCGCTTGTGGCATATATTGCCGTCTTCTGCCTGGTCTTTGCCGAGGACGCATTGTTTGTGGGCTTCGTGGTTCCAGGTGAGACAGCGGCCGTCCTGGGTGGAGTAGTGGCCAGCCGCGGTGAAGTGCAGCTGGGCGCGATGATGGCCCTGGTGGTCGCTGCCGCCATCATCGGCGACAGCGTGGGCTACGAAGTGGGCAAGCATCTGGGCACGCGCATCATGAAGGCAAGAATGCTGCGCCGCCACGCCGGGAGGTTGGAGAACGCGCAGGAATTCCTCCGCCGCAAGGGCGGTTCGGCAGTCTTCCTGGGCCGCTTCACCGCCTTCTTCCGGGCCGTCATGCCCGCCCTCGCGGGCACGTCCCGGATGCCCTATGGCCGGTTCCTTGCCTACAACGCGGTGGGCGGCATGGTGTGGGGCATCGGCTTCGTCCTGCTGGGTTTCCTCGCGGGCAACTCCTACGAAGCCGTTGCCCAGGCAGTGGGCCGGGATCTCGCCGTCGTCATAGCGATCGTGGCGGTGGCAGGGCTCATCGTCTGGCACGTCCGGTCACGACGGCGGCACGACCGGCGGCGTGCGGCCAGCCGGCGGCAGGACTAGGGAGAGCTTGACAGCAACTGTGACCAGTGCCATATTTAAGGCGTGAACCTGTCAGACAGCCGGACAGCAGGACAGCCTGCATTCCGCCCCCTTGCCCGGCTGAGCGCTGCCGAGGCGGTGTTCAACGCCATCCGTGAGGACATCGAGTCCGGCGCGCTTCCGGTGGGAAGCAAGCTCAGCTCGGAGGCAACCCTCTCGCAGCAGTACGGAGTCAGCCGATCGGTAATCCGGGAAGCCCTCCGCTCCTGCACCGCGCTGGGGCTCACGGTCACCAGGACCGGCAAGGGCACGTTCGTCATTGCCAGCAAGGTGGCCAACGACCTCATGCTGGGGCAATACTCGGCGCGGGACCTGACCGAAGCGCGTCCGCACATCGAGGTCCCGGCTGCAGGCCTGGCAGCGGAACGCCGCACTCCGGAGGAGCTCGACGTCCTCCGCGGGATCGTTGCCGCCATGGCCACGGAAACCGATCCGGAATCCTGGGTGGCCCTGGACTCCAGCTTCCACGCCGCGATCGCACGCGCCAGCGGCAACAAAGTGTTTGCCAGCGTCGTGGCTGACATCCGCGACGCTCTGGCGCACCAGTCCGAGACCCTGAACATGGTGGCAGACCGCCAGCATGCCTCCGATATTGAGCACCAGCAGATCCTCGCTGCCATCGAGGCCGGCTCGGCGGAAAACGCCCGCGCCGCCATGGCCCACCACCTGGAAGCCGTGGGCGTGGCCCTGGACTCCATCCTTAACAACTAGCCGTATCCAACCAAACCTTCCTAGGACTCCATGCCATCCCCCGTGTTTTCTGCTGCCCACACCGCTGCCCCGGCCCAGCTGGCCCTGCCGCAGCACGTCCCGCTGGTGGCCGCCACCCGTGACGGCCTGGTGGAAAGTGTCCACTACGGCTCAGCGATCGCCCTTGCGGCTGACGGTTCAGTGGCGGCAGCCGCTGGGGATCCCCAGACTCCCTTCTACCCCCGCTCTGCGCTCAAGCCCCTCCAGGCAGTCGCCCTGGTCCGCGCCGGCCTTGAACTCCCCGCAGACCTCCTGGCATTGGCCGCCGCAAGCCATTCGGGTGCCGCAGTCCACCGGGACGGCGCCCTGCGCATCCTGGAACTGCACGGACTCGCCCCCACCGACCTGGAAAACAGCACCGACCTTCCCTACGGCACCACCGAGCGTGAGGACTGGCTGCGGAACGGCGGAAACGCCACCCGGATCACCCAGAACTGCTCCGGGAAACACGCCGCCATGGCCGCCACCTGCGCCATCAACGGCTGGTCCGTGCAGGGCTACCTGGATCCCGCCCACCCGCTGCAGCAGCTCGTTGCGCAGACCGTCACCGACCTGACCGGCGAGGAGCCGGCCGCGGCGAGCACCGATGGCTGCGGGACCCCGTTGTTTGCCCTGAGCCTGCGCGGCATGGCCCGCGCCTTTGGCCGGATCGCCCAAGCGGCCGCGCACAATGACGCCTTGGATTCGGGAAGTGCGGAGGCCGCCGTCGGGCTGGCCATGCAGCAGCACCCGCACATGGTGGCCGGGGAAGGCCGCGACGTCACCGAACTGATGCGCCTGCTGCCCGGCGCCGTGGCCAAGGACGGTTTTGAGGGCGTGCAGCTGGTGGGCCTGGCCGACGGCAGCGCCGTGGGTGTAAAAATTTCCGACGGCGGCGACCGCGCCCGGATGCCCGCCACGGTCCGCCTGCTGGATGCGCTGGGCGTGGACATCGAACCGCTCACCGGTATCGCCACCGCACCCGTGCTGGGCGGCGGCCACCAGGTGGGCCGGCTGTTGGCCACCGATTTTCTTGCCCCTGTTTCCGCATAACCACCGTCCGAACCCGACAACGACGCCCCGTAAGGACCCCATGACCATCACCCAAACCACCGCAGACGTCCGGTCCGAGCACGACCTGCTCGGCGACCGCGACGTACCGGCCCACGCCTACTGGGGCGTGCACACGCTCCGCGCGGTAGAGAACTTCCCGATCACCGGCCAGAAGCTGTCCTCCAACATGCACCTGGTCCGCGGGCTTGCCGCCGTGAAACTGGCCGCCGCCCGCACCAACCGCGAGCTTGGCCTGCTGGACGCCGAACGCGCCGACGCCATCGAACAGGCATGCCAGGACGTCCTGGCCGGACGGCTTGCCGACCAGTTCGTGGTGGACGTGGTGCAGGGCGGTGCCGGGACGTCGTCGAACATGAACGCCAATGAGGTCATCGCCAACCGGGCGCTGGAAATCCTTGGCCACCCCAAGGGTGACTACGCGCGGCTGCACCCGAACGACCACGTCAACCTCAGCCAGTCCACCAATGACGTGTACCCCACGGCCGTGAAGCTGGGCACCATCTTCGCCGCGAGGGAGCTGCTGGCTGCACTCGAAGAACTCGAGGATGCCTGCGCTGCCAAGGCCATGGAATTCCGCACCGTGGTCAAGATGGGCCGCACCCAACTGCAGGACGCCGTCCCCATGACCCTGGGCCAGGAGTTCGGCAGCTACGCCGTCACCATCGGCGAGGACCGGCTGCGCCTGGCGGAGGCAGAGCTGCTGATCCACGAGATCAACCTCGGGGCCACCGCCATCGGCACCGGCCTGAATGCCCCGGCCGGTTACGCCGCAACGGCCTGCCGGCACCTTGCGGAGGTCACCGGACTGCCGCTGGTGACCGCCGTCGACCTCATTGAAGCCACCCAGGACGTGGGCGCTTTTGTGCACCTGTCCGGCGTGCTGAAGCGTGTGGCGGTCAAGCTGTCCAAGATCTGCAACGACCTCCGCCTGCTCTCCTCAGGCCCCCGCGCCGGCTTCGGCGAGATCAACCTGCCGGCCGTCCAGTCCGGATCGTCCATCATGCCCGGCAAGATCAACCCGGTCATCCCGGAAGTGGTCTCCCAGGTGGCCTACGAGGTGATCGGCAACGATGTCACCATCACCATGGCCGCCGAGGCCGGGCAGCTGCAGCTCAACGCCTTCGAACCGATCATCGTCCACAGCCTCCACAAGAGCATCTCCCACCTGGAAGCAGCATGCCGCACCCTTACGGCCCGCTGCATCCGTGGCATCACCGCCAACACCGAGCACCTGCGCCGCACCGTGGAGCAGTCAATCGGCCTGGTCACCGCATTGAATCCCCACCTCGGCTACGCCACCGCCACCGCCATCGCGCAGGAGGCGCTTGCCACCGGCAAGGGCGTGGCTGAACTGGTCCTGGAACACGGGCTCCTCACCGACGCCCAGCTCCAGGAACTCCTGAGCCCCGAACGCCTGGCAAACCTCAGCAAGTAGTCCCCACCTGCTCCGAAGGACACACCAATGACAAATACTCCCCTTCCCGACCACCTGATTGATGGTGGTCACGCGCATGCGTCCGAGACCTCCCTGCACGCGGAGGACAAGGGTTACCACAAGAACCTCAAGCCCCGGCAGATCCAGATGATCGCGATCGGCGGCGCGATCGGCACCGGCCTGTTCCTGGGCGCCGGCGGCCGGCTCAACGCCGCGGGCCCGTCCCTGGTCATCGCCTACGCGGTCTGCGGATTCTTCGCGTTCCTGATCCTGCGCGCCCTGGGCGAACTGGTCCTGCACCGGCCCTCCTCGGGCTCGTTCGTCTCCTACGCCCGCGAATTCTTCGGCGAAAAAGCCGCGTTCGTCTCCGGCTGGTTCTACTGGATCAACTGGGCCACCACCACCATCGTGGACATCACCGCCGCCGCCCTCTACATGCACTTCTTCGGCAACTACATCCCCTGGATGGCCGACGTCCCCCAGTGGGCCTGGGCACTGACCGCCCTCATCGTCGTCCTGGCCCTGAACCTGGTCTCGGTCAAGGTCTTCGGCGAAATGGAATTCTGGTTCGCCCTGATCAAGGTCGCCGCCCTGGTCGCGTTCCTCATCATCGGCACCTACTTCGTCATCTTCGGCACCCCCGTGGACGGCCAACAGGTCGGCATCAGCCTCCTGTCCGACAACGGCGGGATCTTCCCCAACGGCCTGCTGCCCATGATCATCCTCATGCAGGGCGTCCTGTTCGCCTACGCCTCCATCGAACTCGTCGGCACCGCCGCCGGCGAAACCGAAAACCCCGAAAAAATCATGCCCAAGGCCATCAACTCCGTGGTCTTCCGCATCGCCGTGTTCTACGTCGGCTCCGTGATCCTCCTGGCCCTGCTGCTGCCCTTCACCTCCTACCAAAAAGGCGTCAGCCCCTTCGTGACCTTCTTCGGCTCCATCGGCGTCCAGGGCGTAGACGTCATCATGAACCTCGTCGTCCTCACCGCCGCCCTGTCCTCCCTGAACGCCGGACTCTACTCCACCGGCCGGATCCTGCGCTCCATGTCCGTCAACGGCTCCGCCCCCCGCTTCGCCTCCCGCATGAACAAAGCAGGCGTCCCCTACGGCGGCATCGCCATCACCGCCACCGTCTCCCTCCTCGGCGTCCCCCTGAACTACCTCGTCCCCGCCGAAGCCTTCGAAATCGTCCTGAACATCGCCTCCGTGGGCATCATCATGACCTGGGCCACCATCGTCCTGTGCCAAATCCAACTTAAACGCTGGGCCGACAAAGGCTGGGTCACCCGCCCCTCCTTCCGCATGTTCGGCGCCCCCTACACCGGCTACCTCTCCCTGCTCTTCCTCATCGGCGTCCTCATCATGGTCTTCATCGACTCACCCCTGACCATGCTCGTCACCGCCATCGCCTCCATCCTCATGGTCGCCGGCTGGTACGCCTGCCGCACCCGCATCCGCCAAATCGCCGAAACCCGCGACGGCTACACCGGCATGTCGCCGGTGGTTGCCAATGCCCCGGCGGAGACCTTCAAAAAGTAGCTGCCCTGAACGACGGCGGCACCCAGGTCCTGGAAATCCAGGAGCCGGGTGCCGCCGTCGGGCGTTTAAGGCAGTGGCTCTTCTACTTTGACGGTTTGACCACCATGGCCGATCCGCCGCCGCGCCTGACCGGCTCGGCTGCCGCTAGTGTCCGGCCGTCCCCCAGGAATTCGATGGCGGTGGCCGCCCCGATCTCCGAGGCGGAGGAGAACGAGTCGCCCGATGGGGTCAGGGTGTGCGCGAAGCGCGACGTCAGTGCTGCGCCGTACTTGTCGATGAACGCCGGCTCAGCAGTGACGGCCTTGGTGTTCCGCTGTGAAGCACGGGGAGCGGCGATGGCGTCCGGGATGCTCATGCCCAGGTCGATGCGGTTGACCAGCGTCTGCAGCACCGTGGTGATGATGGTGGAGCCGCCCGGGGAGCCCAGGGCCAGGAACGGCTTGCCGTCCTCCAGCAGGATGGTGGGCGACATGGACGACCGCGGCCGCTTGCCCGGCTCGATCCGGTTGGGGTCGGCAGGGTCATAGACCGTGGAGAAGTCGGTCAGCTCGTTGTTGAGCAGGAACCCGCGGCCGGGAACCACCATGCCGGAGCCGCCGGTCTGTTCGATGGTCAGCGTGTACTCGACGACGTTGCCCCACTTGTCCGAGACGGTCATGTTGGTGGTGGAGATGTTTTCCGTGTCCTTCTCATCCGCGAGCGCAGCCGGTTTGACCGGGCAGGTGCCGTCGTAGGAGGTGACATCGCCTGCGGTCTTCAAGGGCTTAATAGCCGCGTGCATGGGATCAAGCTCGCAGGCACGCTCCTTGCCGAAGATGGGATCGGTCAGCGCCTTGGTGGGCACCTTCACGAACGCGGGGTCCCCCACGTACTTGGCACGGTCCGCGAAAGCCAGGGCGCTGGCCTCCAGGTAGTGGTGCAGCACGGCGGGCTGGTCAGCCTTGAGGGACGGGAGGTTGAACACGTCCAGGATGTTCAGCGACTCACCCACGGTGGTGCCGCCACTGCTGGAGGGTGCCATGCCGTAGACGTCATAGCCACGGTAGTTCACGTGGGTGGGGTCCTGGTCCAGGGCCTTGTAGTGCTCCAGGTCCTCCTCGGTCATGGAGCCTTTGGGCACAGGAAGCTTGGTGTCCGGAGACTTGGGCGGGTTCTGTACGGTCTTGGCGATCTCCTTGGCCAGCGCTCCGTCGTAGAACGCGTCCATGCCCTTGTCTGCCAGCAGCCGGTAGGTGTCGGCGAGGTCAGGGTTCTTGAAGACCGAGCCCACCTCCGGGAGCTTCCCGTTATGCAGGTACAGGTCCTTGGTTGAGGTGAAGGCTTCGAACCGTTTCTGGTTGTCCGCCGTCTGGCTCCGGAACGTCTCGTCCACCACGAACCCGCGGTCCGCCACCTCGATGGCGGGTTCGAGCGCCTTCTTCAGGCTGAACTTTCCCCAGCGCTCCAGCGCGCGCTCCCAGGTGGCAGGCGTCCCCGGAACACCCACCGAGACGCCACTGGTGACAAGCTCGGGAGTGAACGGGTAGGGCTTGCCGGTGGCCGGATCGATGAACGCATCATGGGTAATCCCCGCCGGAGCCGTCTCGCGGCCGTCAATGGTGCTGACCTTTCCGGACTTCGCGTCGTAGTAAACGAAATATCCGCCGCCGCCAATGCCGGCGCTGTAGGGTTCGGTGACGCCAAGGGTGGCCGCAGCAGCCACGGCGGCGTCCACCGCGTTGCCTCCGTGACGGAGGACGTCAATGGCCGCCGCTGAAGCTTCCGGGTCCACGGTGCTGACGGCACCGCCGTAACCGGTGGCGGTGGGATTCTTGTCCGTGTGCCGTTCATCGGCGCCGTGTTGGTTGGTGGCAAAAGCAGGACTGATGGCCCCGGTGGTAACGCTCATAGCCAGCGCTGCAGTAACAGCTGCGAGCCGGCCTCCATAATGTGGCATGGTGGCTCCTAATTGGGGATTTGAGTGATGTGGGCCACGCTACTCTTCGGGTAGGACACACTCAACGGCTCCGGAAAGGCAGAGTGCACCATGGCAGGATCCAAGCTCGCAGTGGTGGGCGCCGGGAGCGTCGGGACGTCGCTGGCGTACGCCGCGCTGATCCGCGGCTCCGCCAGCAGTATCGCCTTGTACGACGTCAACACGCCCAAGGCGGAGGCGGAAGCACTGGATCTTGCCCACGGCAGCCAGTTCGCCGCGGCGTCGGCCACCGTCACCGGCGGCGGGGATATCGCCGTCACGGAAGGCGCCGACGTCGTGGTCATCACGGCCGGTGCCAAGCAGAACCCAGGCCAGAGCCGCCTTGACCTGGCGGGGACCAACGTCCGGATCCTCGAGCAGCTGATGCCGCCTCTGCTGGAACGTGCGCCGGATGCTGTCTATGTCCTGGTGACCAACCCCTGCGACGTCCTGACGGTGGCTGCCCAGCGCATCTCCGGGCTGCCACCGGAACGGATTTTCTCCTCCGGCACGGTGCTGGATACGTCCCGGCTGCGGTGGCTCCTGGCCCTGGAGGCCGGGGTTTCCGTTACCAGCGTCCACGCCAGCATGGTGGGAGAGCACGGGGACACGGAGTTCCCGTTGTGGTCCGGCGCCACGATCGGTCCGGTCCCCATCAGGGACTGGACGGTGGGCGGGGAGCGGATCTTCACGCCCGAATACCTCGCCGGCACCGCCCGTGAAGTGGTGCAGGCCGCCTACAAGGTCATCGCCGGAAAAGGGGCCACGAACTACGCCATCGGCCTGTCCGGTGCCCGCATTGTGGAGGCGCTGCTCCGGGACGACAACGCTGTCCTTCCGGTTTCCACTGTGCTGTCGGGGCTGTACGGGATTTCCGGCGTGGCGCTGTCCCTCCCCAGCGTGGTGGGAAGGGGCGGGGTGCACCGTGTCCTGGAAACGCCCATGGACGACGTCGAGCTGGCCGCCCTGCACCATTCCGCGGACACGCTGCGGAACACAATGGACATGCTGGGGGTTTGAGCAGCGGCACGTCATGCAACGCCACCGCAACCCCGCCCGGTGCCTGCTTCACATATGCTCACCTGAGATGTCCACGCTGGCTCGACCACGACTGGCTCAATGACGAACCAACAGGAGTAACGCATGACCAACTGGCGGATCAGGGATTTCCACTCGGCGGACCTGGACGGCATCCTGCACCTGTGGGAGACGCTCAAGGCCCACAACGTCGAACCCGTATACGCCCTGTCCGAGGTCCTGGCATCGTGCGAAAAAGACCATGCGGTGGTTGCGGTGCAGGGCGAGCAGGTGGTGGGCGCCGCTGTGGGACGGGCCGCGCATGACCAGGGCTGGATCGTGTTCCTGGCCACCCTTCCCGAGTACCGCGGCAGGGGCATCGGCACCTCGCTGCTCGCCGCCGTCGAAAACCGGATGGCCCCGCACGGCCTGAACAAGCTCTCCGCCCTGATGCCTGAGTCCGAAACCCGCGTGGAGGCCTTCCTGGGCCGCGGCTTCGCACTCAAGAAGAACCTGCGCTACTTCGAGCGGACCATTCCCGTCCAGCGCCAGGAGCTCGGCGCCCTGGGCCAGCTGGGCGGCCGCGTCCTGGCCCGCGACCTTTGGGAAAACGTTGCCGGCATGCGCAGGGAAAAGGAACTGCTGGAACGGCGCCTGGTGCTGCCGCTCGCCGAGGCGGACCTGGCCGATGAATTCGGCGTGGTGCCGCCGCGCGCCGTCGTCCTTTTCGGGCCTCCCGGCACCGGCAAGACCACCTTTGCCAAGGCCATCGCCTCCCGGCTGGAGTGGCCGTTCGTGGAGGTCTTCCCGTCCCGCCTGGCCGGCGACCCGCAGGGCCTGGCCGGCGCGCTGCGCGAGACCTTCCTGGAAATCGCGGAACTGGAGCACGCGGTGGTGTTCATCGACGAGGTGGAGGAGATCGCTTCCCAGCGCGCCGGTGATCCGCCGTCACCGCTGCAGGGGGTGACCAACGAGCTGCTGAAGATCATTCCCGCATTCCGGGAACAGCCCGGCAGGCTCCTGGTCTGCGCCACCAACTTCATCCGCGCCCTCGACTCGGCCTTCCTGCGCCACGGGCGGTTCGACTACGTCATCCCCATCGGGCTGCCGGACCGGCAGGCCCGGGAGGCGATGTGGCAGCGTTTCATCCCGGCGGCCGTGGTGGATGCCGTGGACGTGGAACTCCTGGTGGAACGTACCGAGGGCTTCTCCCCGGCCGACATCGAGTACGCGGCCCGCAGCGCCTCCCAGCGGGCGCTGGAAAAAGCCGTGTACGACGACGGCGGGCTGGCCTCCGGGGGCGACGTTTCCGTCCGCGCCGCCGTCAGGAAAGGTCCCTCCACCCAGGACTACCTCGACGCCATTGGTGATACCCGCACCACCGTGAGCGCGGAGGTGCAGGCGGACTTCCTGGAGGACATCGAAGCGCTGGGACGGGTCTAGTCCCCGGCTGCTCCGCAGGACGCCTGCAGGGCACCGCATACAGGGACCTTTGCCCCTTTGCCCGGTTCCGGGCGGACGCCAGAGTAGTGGTCATGGCAAGAATCCTGATCCCGTACGGAACTTCGGAAGGGCAAACGGCCCGCATCGCCGACTACATCTCTGATGTCCTGCAGGCCCACGGGCACCAGGCCGACACGTTGGACCTCAAGCACGCAGACCACGGCCTGCCTGACGGCTATGACGGCGTCATAGTGGGTGCTTCCATCCATGCCGGAAAGCACGAGGCCTACGTGGCCGATTTTGTCCGCCGGAACCGGTCCGGCCTGGAGCGCCTGCCGGCCGCCCTGTTCTCGGTCAGCCTCTCGGCGCACGCGGAGCCGGAAGAGGCGGAAAAGTACGTTGCGGAGTTCGAGGACAGCACCGGCTGGCATCCTGACAAGGTGGCGATGTTCGGCGGCGCCCTCCTCTACACCCAGTACGGATTCCTCAAGCGCATGATGATGAAGAAGATCGTCAGCGGCCAGGGCAGCCCGGATACGGACACCGGCCGCGACTACATCTACACGGAATGGGACGGGGTGCGGCGGTTCGCGGAGGAGTTCCTGGTCTACTTGGAGCGGGAGCCCGGGCCGGAATCGTAGCGGAGGTTCTCGTAGTCGGTGTCGTCGGCCTCATCCAGCTGCGCGTCGAATTCCTCCAGCAGCCAGGGATTGGCCCGAGCTAAAATCTTGCGGACCTCCTCCACCTCCACGGCTGCGTAAAGCACCGGCCTGGCGTCCCGGTACTTTGTCACCGGGGGCTTGTCCGGCCACTTCTCCGCCAGCGCCTGGACGCGTTCGGGCAGGGAGTTGTGCGCATTGTCGGCGATCTTGACCAGGGCGGCGTCATGGTCCCCGGCGATCTCCCGGATGCCGGACTGGTAATCGTCGGGGTCGCTGTGCAGGCGGTTGGTGACGCGCTCGATGATGTCCACGGAGCGCTCGGGAACCCCCATGTCCAGCAGGGCCTGCCGTGTCATCGGTGTGTCCTCGGCGATGTCGTGGAGGTAACCCGCGATCCGGATCTCGTCGTCGAAGTCCGCCAGGGCATCCCCGACGGCAAGGACATGGTCCCGGTAGGGCCGCTTCAGCTTGTCCTTCTGCCGGTTGTGGGCAACCTCTGCGAGGACTTTGGCGGTCTCCACCGTGAACCTTGGCGTCCGGGCCTGGGCCGGAATGTGCTCGTCTGACATCTACCAAGCTTAGCCAGCGGCCGGGCGGTCCATCCCGGGCCACACCCAGGGTTCGCGGGGCAACCGTGCCGGGTCCAGGGCCTGCAGTGCGTGGCCCAGCGTTCCGGCGGGTAATCCCAGGGACTCCAGCAGCAGGTTCCGCACGTCGTGGGCACCCACCCCGGCCTGGGCGAGGTCCGCCAGCGTGACCGCTCCATCGCGCTTTGCCAGCCTCACGCCGTCGCGGTTCACCACCAAGGGAACATGCACATATTCCGGGACGGGAATATGCAGGAGCGAGGCGAGATAAGCCTGCCGGGGCGTTGAGGGGAGCAGGTCGTCGCCGCGGACCACCTGGTCTATGCCCTGCGCGGCATCATCCACCACGACGGCAAGGTTGTAGGCGGTTACCCCGTCATTCCTGCGAAGCACGAAGTCGTCCACAGCCCCGGTGAACTCGCCGTGGAGGACGTCCTGGACCGTGTATTCCCGCACATGCGCCCGCAGGCGGATGGCGGCCGGCCGCGTGGACCGCTTGTACTCCAGTTCCGCCCGGTCCAGGTTGCGGCATGTGCCGGGATAGGCACCCTGCGGAGCATGCGGGGCGGACGGCGCCTCCTGGATCTCGCGGCGGGTGCAGAAGCACTCGTACGTCAGGCCGGACTCTTCAAGCCGTGTGATCGCCGCGGCGTAGAGGGGCCCGCGGTCGGTTTGCCGGACCACATCGCCGTCCCAGGTGATGCCCACTGCCGCCAGATCTCGCAGCTGCACGGCCTCCGCTCCTGCGCGGGCGCGGTCCAGGTCCTCCACCCGCAGCAGGAAGCGGCGTCCGGTGGAGCGGGCGAAAAGCCAGGCGAGGATGGCGGTCCGCAGGTTTCCCACGTGCAGCTCACCGGACGGGCTGGGGGCGAAGCGGCCGGCGGAGGTCATGGATCAACCCTAAACGGAAGCACACAAGAGCCCCTCAGCTACCGATGACTCCGGGAGGCGGGCGTCGGTAGCTCAGGGGCTCTTGCCGTGTTTGCAGAATGAGCGTGGTGTGAACAAGCGTCAATCAGCGGCGGCTTCCTTGCGGGAAGCGGTGTCCAGGTGCCGGGTGGTGTGCCGGGGAAACTGTAGCCTGCGCGGACCAGCGGTAGCTTTTGTCCTTGTTGCCACTATTCCAGCAGAGAACATACAGTTGGGACAATTGGCCCAACTTGAGTTGATCAGTTTGATCAATCCCTGAGGCCAGCAGTAACAGGAAGTGGTCAGATTGCAGGAACTGGACGCCACCGACCGGCGCATCCTGAATGCCCTGGACCAGGATCCGCGTGTCCCCATCATGGTGCTTGCCCAGCGGCTGGGCCTCGCCCGCGGAACCGTCCAGAGCCGGCTGGAGCGGATGACGGCATCCGGCGCCCTCCGCCCCAACAGCAGCCGGGTGCTTCCGGCGGCCCTGGGACGGGGCGTGGCCGCCGCGGTCAGCGCAGAGCTGGACCAGAGCCACCTGAACGAGGCTATCGCTGCCCTGCGTGAAATTCCCGAAGTCCTGGAGTGCCATGCGCCGGCCGGCGATACCGACCTCTTGATCCGCGTGGTGGCCAAGAGCCCCGACGACCTCTACCGGGTGTCGGAGGAGATCCGGCTCTGCCCGGGCATCGTCCGCACGTCCACCAGCATGTTCCTCCGCGAAGTCATCCCGTACCGGACCACCGGGCTCCTGGGGGACCAGGCGGAGTAGGCGGGGACCACAGGGGCACCACTCCCCATCGCCGCACGGAGGATGCCCCGTTAGGCTGGCACGGAAGAGCCAACAGCGGGGGAGCCAACAGGGGGCAGCATGGCGGGAAACTTTTACGGCGGCGATGTGGCGCAGCTGCGGCAACTCGCCAAGGACCTGGCTGCCGGCGCCAACCGGCTCAACGTCCTGGGGCAGCAGCTCAGCAGCAGCATTGGTTCCGGCCTGTGGAAAGGGCGCGACGGCGACAGGTTCCGCAGCGAGTGGACGTCATCGCACGCCAGGCTGCTGAGGTCGGCAACGGCAGGGCTGGAGTCGGCCGCCAGGACACTCCTTGCCAACGCGGACGAACAAGAGAAGGCCAGCACTGGTGGACCGGGAGGCCCCGGGTCGGGCGGATCCGGGAGCGGAACCGCCCAGGATCTGACAGACAGACTGAATGCCATGACCCCGGCCGAGCGGCGCGCCTACCTGCTGAGCGACGGGTTCCGCCAGTGGGCCCAGGCGAACCCGGAGGCAGCCAAAACCGCCATGGACGCCGCGGCGGACTCCGGCCTGATCAGCAAGAACTCCAAGGGCTACCAGGACTTCCTCAATTCCTACTGGAACCGGCAGGCGATGCTGGACATGGGCATTGATCCAGCCGACTGGGACACGTCAAAAGGTACGGAATACAACTGGGAGACCATCACCAAGGTCTACGACTTTTACGGCCAGGCCTACCTTGCCAACCCGGACCTGCAGTGGGCAGGCATGGCCAACATGATTGGCCCGTCCTTCGCCGGCGGATTCCGGGACATGGCCATGCTGCGGGATTTGGCTCAACAAATCACCGACAATCCAGCCTCGGACATCCCCCTTCCCGTCCTGGACCAGCTGGAACAGCTCGCAGGGATGACGGATGCGGAAATCCGCTTCTATGAAACCAGCATGCTGGACATGAACAAGGAAATCTTCCTGGACCAGGCGCGCCAGCACCAGGCGTATCTGAACGGTGGCATCGGTGAGATCAACCGCCTTCGCGACTCCGGCGCCATCGACCAGGCCACGGCCAACGCGTGGGCGCAGATCGATTCGGGAGATCCCGACCAGGTCCGTGAAGGAAACACGGCCCTCCTGTACCGCGAGCAGAACGAAATTATCGCGGACGACTACGACAACATGCGCGGCCACCCTGGAGGGGAAGCCGTGACCTATATGGTGACGCTCGCCGGGGAACCCTCCATCCCGGGCGCCAAAAGCTACCCCGAGGTGTTTCCCTACAGCTTCAGCGTGGAAAGCCCCGGTCCCGAGAACATCCCCTTCACCAGCTGGGACAATCCTGCCCAGTTCCGCACCGACTTCACCACGGGCTTCCCCGACGGCAACATCGCCAACGCGGACCAGCGCTGGAACCTCATCCGGCAGGACACCCTCCCCGCTTACCAACATCTTCTGGCCACGGACCCGGACCGGGCGGCGCAGATCATCGGCTCCGACTTTGACGGCCGGGTGGACCAGTACCGTCCCACCAACAACATTCCCGGCATCATGGACCGGTTCCTTGACGGGTTCGACGCGGAGGTCCACCAGTGATTGCGCCCCGCCGACGCGCCGCACCCGGCGAACGGACCGCCGTCGTCATTGCCCTCGTTTCACTCCTTGTCCTGGCCGGCTGCAAAGCGCCAACTCCGGCCGATCCGACCACCGCCACTTCATCTTCTGCAGGGAGCCCCGTGAAAACCTCCGCTTTCTCCACCCTTGACGCCGCCGGCGTGGAAAGTATCCGCACCACCGGGACGGCCCGCCTGGATATGAGCTCGGGACGCCTGGAAAAGGACGCCGTCCGCGTCACCAAGGACAGTTACGGCCCCGAGATCAATACCCGGGGTTCGGGCAAGATCAGCCTCAGCATCCTGGCGCCCAACGGCGAAATAACCGCCGAAACGGACCGGATCCGTTTCAACACCACAGACCGGCGGACGGACTTCAGCGAGGTCACCTACTTCCTCACCGCCGGCTCACCTGACGAGTACTTTGAGCTGATCAGGGACGGCGTGCAACGCTACGGGATAGCAGCGGAGCCGGCTGAAGAATGGATCAGCAGCACCCAGGCGGATCCTGCTTCCAAGAGCGATTTCTCCATCACGCCGGGAACAGGCACCGGACTGACGGTGAACTACGATCTCCGCTACGACGGCAGCAAGGACACGCAGGTGATCATCGTCCACATCCTGCCTGCCGACTGACATGCGGACCGCGGGGACCTAGACGGGCGGACCCGCGTTGGACTTGAGGTTCTTCATGACCAGCGTTGACGTCAGCCGTTCAACGCCGGGCAGCGATGTGAGCTCGGTGTCGTAGAAGCGCTGGTACGCCGGCAGGTCCTCCGCTATGACCTTCAGCAGATAGTCCGGTGAACCAAACAGCCGCTGTGCCTCCACAATGTTCGGGTTGTCCGCCACCCGGTTCTCGAAAATCTCCATGGTGGGGCGGTCCACCTGGCGGAGCGTGACGAAAACGATCGCCTCGAACCCCAGGCCCACCGCCGCGGGGTCGATGTCTGCCTTGTACCCGCGGATCACCCCGGACAACTCCAGGTCGCGCAGCCGCCGGTGGCAGGGAGCCACCGTCAGGCCCACCTTCGCTGCCAGCGCGGTGGCGGTCATGCGCCCGTCCTCCTGGAGGTGCCGCAAGATATTCCTGTCAATCTTGTCTATCACGCAATAAACATACTGCTGTCACCGCGGGGCGGGCGAAAACAGGACAGCACTTATGGCTGGATTCTCCCTATGGTTGCTCCTGAGAGCCTTTCGACAGGAGAAACCCGATGAACCCGCAGTTGTTCCTTGCCTTCCTGGTGGTTGCTGCAGCCCTGGCCTGCACGCCGGGGGTGGACTGGGCCTACACCATCGCGGCGGGCCTGCGGCAGCGCAGTTTCGCCCCCGCGGTTGCCGGGCTCTGCGGCGGATACGTCCTTCACACCGTCCTGCTGGTGGCCGGGCTGGCCGCCGTGCTGGCAGGCATGCCCGGGGTCCTGGGCTGGATTACCCTGGCCGGCGCGGGCTACCTGCTGTGGCTGGGGGTGGGAACCCTCCGGTCCTGGCGCGGCGCGAGCTTCAGCGCGGACGCGCCCGGCGCCGCCCGAATACAGGCCGCCGGAACACAGCTGCGCACCTTCCTGCAGGGGATGGGCACCAGCGGGATCAACCCCAAGGGCCTGCTCTTTTATGTGGCCCTCATACCGCAGTTCGTCAGCTCCGAGGCCTCCCTGCCCGTGCCGGTGCAGTCCGGGCTGCTGGGCATGACGTTCGTGGCACTGGCGGGCCTGGTTTACACGGTGGTGGCCCTGCTCTCGCGCTCCCTGCTGCAAAGCAGGCCCGGCGCCGCCCGGGCAGTAACGCTTGCCAGCGGTATCATCATGGTGGCACTGGGGGCCGTGCTGCTCGGCGAGCAGCTGGTGCCGTTCCTGGCCGGCCGCCCCCAGTAGCCGGTCCGGGTTCCTACTCTCCGCCGAGTTCCTTCCAGTCCTGCTCCCAGATCCGCCGCATTTCCTCATCCTTGCGGATGCGCGGCGGCGCCTCGAGTTCGCGCTGCGGTTCCGGGTCCCCGCGCCGGCGTCCCCAGTCGCGGGGATTCAGCGACCGCCGGCCCGATTCCAGCACGAGCAATGCCCGGTCCGTCAGCGCGTCGTTGCGGAGCACAAGGTGTGTCTTGCGACGGCGCAAAACTTCGGCGATGGCCTGGTGCGCAGCCTCCAGCCGGCCTTCACGCCGCAGGGCACGGGCGCGGACCAGCAGCAGGGCAGCGGAGAGATCGTCCGCGTTCAGCAGCCCCTCCGTCCAGTCAATGACCGTGCGGCTTCGTCCCAGGGTGAGGGCCAGCGAGCAGCGCGCCAGGGCCATGGGAAGCGATGGCGGCAGCCCGCCCAGTGCGTCGAGCGCCGCTTCGGTGCGGCCCGTCTCGCGCAGCGCATGGGACAGGGCAAGGAACACCGATTCCTCGCTAAACAGCACGGGGATCTCCACCCGCTCGGCCAGTTCGATCCGGGTGACGATACGGGTGAGGTAGGTCGATGAGTAACGGTTGGCTTCGTCGTCATTGCGGGTGGCGAGCCCCCGTTGCAGGAGTTCCGACGCCCGCAGGTAGCCGCCGTGCTTGTACGCCAGGAGCCCGCCCATGAGGTAGCAGAGCCCCGCCCACCCGGGGTAGGCGCGCGCCAGGGTGATCAGGCGCTCCGGTTCGTGGCTGGTGAAGACGGCTTCATGAACCGCCTTGGCAGGCTTGGGCAGCAGCCGCTTGAGCCGCGGCACCTCGCCGTCGATGGAGAGCAGGGCAGGGTTGCGGCCGCCGAGGACGCCGGTCAGCAGGCCGCCCACTCCCCCGGCAAGGTCGTGGACAGGGGTGCGCAGCTGGGCCTGCCCGAACGGTGTGAGGTCGCGGTTGTCCCAGTAGATCGGTGCGGTCTCCCCGGCGCTCATCTTTCCATGCTAACCGGGAGGGATCTCCGGCTTCCCCGCCATGAACCATTCAGTAAAGGAGCGGGCACGGCCGGATCCATCAAACCTGATCACCCACAGATTGTCGTACGTGGGCCTGCCGCCCGAGTAGGTGGTGAGGCCCTGGACAAAGGCGGTGTCGCCGTCGCACCCCAGCAGTTCCCAGCTGAACGTCCAGTCGGTTGGCTCGTCACGTGCCGCCAGCCAGCCCTGGACGATCCCGTCCTGGCCGCGCCAGGGTTCGGGATCATGGGGACGCGTCTCGTAGAGCGCGTCCGGGGCAAACAGGTTGCGGATGTCATCGGCGCCGTTGCTGGTCCAGGCAGCCTGGTATTTTTCCATCCAGGCGTGGACATGGTCCCGGGCTGAAGCTGGCTGGGTCATACCTTGGTTGTACCCGGGCAGGGTCCGGGGCGCAATGGACTCAGCCGTTGGCGGCGGCGATCCACACACCAATGACCCAGGTGCTGGCGGCAAGGCAGGCCAGCCCGAACTCCGCGAGCATCCCCAGCCCGGTGGCCTTCAGCGCGGCCCAGCTGGACTTCGCCGCCGTCGAAAAATTCCGAGTCCGGAGGAACTCGCTGGCCAGCAGCCCGGCCGCGAAACCAACGAAGAGGCCCACCACAGGGATGATGAACATCCCCACCACGCCCGCCACGAGGGCCACCACAATGCTGCGGCTGGGAATGGCATGCTGCTTGAGCTTCCTGCCGGTGAGGACGGCACCCGCCGTCATCCCCGCGGCGACAAAGATCATGGCCACCGCAAACACGACCCACCCCGCAGACCCGGCGCCGCCCCAGATGGCCCACGCCAGCAGGCTCACGCCAATGAGGACGCTGCCTGGCAGGACGGGAATGATGGTGCCGGCCACCCCCACCAGGATCGCCAGGCCGCACAGGATGGTCACCACGGTTTCGGAGCTCATGGACTTCAGTCTAGGGCCGGCCCTTAACGCCCGACGGCGGTGCCTCCTTCGGGGAAGGAGGCACCGCCGTCGTGGTTTCTGCCGGAAAGGGGATTTACTCCGCTTCCACCGCCGCGGCGACGGCCGCGGTGACCGCCGGTGCCACGCGGGGATCCAGCGGGCTGGGGACGATGTAGTCAGCCGAGAGGTCCTCGGCGGCGAGCCCGGCGATGGCGCGCGCCGCTGCGAGCTTCATGGCCGGGGTGATGCGGCGGGCGCCGGCGTCGAGGGCACCGCGGAAGACGCCGGGGAACGCCAGGACGTTGTTGATCTGGTTGGGGAAGTCGCTGCGGCCGGTGGCCACCACGGCGGCGTACTTTACGGCCACCTCGGGCAGGACTTCGGGATCCGGGTTGGACAGGGCGAACACGATGGCGTCCTGGTTCATCGATGCCAGGTGCGCCTCGTCCAGCTTCGAGGAGGAGACGCCGATGAAGACGTCGGCACCGGCCAGCGCTTCAGCAGGTCCGCCGGTGATGCCGCGGGGGTTGCTGCGGCCGGCGAGGTCGGCCTTCTTGCTGTCGGGGCTGGCAGCGAGGTCGGCGCGGCCGCTGTTGATGACTCCGCGGGAGTCGAGCAGGACGACGTCGGTGATCCCGGCTGCGAGCAGGATTTCGGCGACGGCGATCCCCGCCGCGCCGGCGCCGGACACCACTACCTTCAGGCCCTCGAGGCCGCGGCCGGTCACCTTGGCGGCGTTGGTCAGCGCTGCCAGGGCCACGACGGCGGTTCCGTGCTGGTCGTCGTGCATGATCGGGCAGTCAAGGGCTTCGATCAGCTTTTCCTCGAGCTCGAAGCAGCGCGGGGCGGAGATGTCCTCAAGGTTCACGGCGCCGAAGCTGGGGCGCAGGCGGACCAGCGTTTCCACGATCTCGTCCACGTCCGTGGTGTTGAGGACCAGGGGGATGGAATCAAGGTCGCCGAAGGTCTTGAAGAGGGCGGACTTGCCTTCCATGACCGGCAGCGAGGCGCTGGCCCCGATGTTGCCCAGGCCCAGGACGGCAGTGCCGTCGCTGACCACGACCACCAGGCGCTCGGCCCAGGTCAGGGTGCGGGCCAGTTCGGGCTTGGCGTGGATGGCCCGGCTCACCTCGGCCACTCCGGGGGTGTAGGCGATGGACAGGTCCCGCTTGTTGGACAGCGGAACCGTGCTGGTGACGGAGAGCTTGCCGCCCTGGTGGGCCGTGAAGATTTCGTCTTCGGTCAAGGCCGTGGCTGCTGAATCGTCGGTGGCTGTGATTGCGTCAATGGACACGTCGTTGTCTCCTGGTGCTGGCCGTGGGCACACGGCACATCGGGAACCGGGCCCTCCCGGGCCCAGGCGTGGAAGGTAGTGCGACAGGAAACCCAAGGGTGGCGGGTCCGCGGGAACGCCGGGGATGTTTCCGCCCTGCCGCTCCTGTGCCCCAATGGTAGGCAGGCCCGAAAGGGCTGCCGGGTCCTGCTTGACACAGCTTTAGCCTGACAAAACGTTTATGCAGGACGATTTGTGATCCAGATCACGGCATTATGGCGTATTTAATTGCCTTTTGGTCTAGACCAGTT
The DNA here is from genome assembly GCF_057747955.1 of Arthrobacter sp. SDR-2R. NCBI lineage: Bacteria > Bacillati > Actinomycetota > Actinomycetes > Micrococcales > Micrococcaceae > Arthrobacter > Arthrobacter sp. SDR-2R. Next base: position 624,218 of record NZ_CM173231.1, on the reverse strand, counting down.
ACGCCGACCGGGACACTGTGAAGCCCGCCTCGGCCCCGGGGGACAGCCGACCGCACGCCTTTTTCAGGTCCTCCTCGGCTTCGAAGAGGGACAGTCGCCGGTTCCGGACGGACTGGACCAGACCAGTGACGGTCAGGAGGAGGACCCTGGCTCCCACGGCGTCGCCGCAGGCACCCGCAACGAGCTTTTCGCTGAGTGCATCAATCTCGCGCAGGAGTGCGGTGGTGTCCTTGTCCGGGTGGTACACGCCCCGGCTGAGGCATTGCTCCACCGCGGGCTGCATGACGCGCATGTGGAAGATTTCCATCAGCAGGCCGGACAGCGCCCGGCCCCGGAAGCGCGGCGACGAGCCCCGGGAACCGGCCTGCAGCTCGTCCAGCTGCTGCCGGTACAGCGCCAGCATCAGGTGGGTGGGGGACGGAAAGTAACGGTAGAGGGTTCCCAGTGGCACGTCCGCTTTTTCTGCGACTTCGGAGAGTTCCACGGCGTCAAGACCCGTGCGGGCGAACCCTGCGGCGGTGTCCAGGATCCGCGTGTAGCGGAGGCGCTGGCGTGGAGCGGAAGGCCGGGCGGCCATGGGCGGATGGTCTGAAAAAGTCTCGGGCATCAGCATTCCGGGGTTGTGTCGTAGGGACTGCGGCCAGGAGCGCCCCCACTTCCGTACCGCCCTGCAGCCCGGTTCAACTATACGGCACAGGCGTGTGCCCTAATTAGTCAGCGGCCTTAGTTTCGGGCACCGGCAGGTCAGTCGACGCCCTTGATTTTCACCACGAAAACGGCACCCAGCAGCCCGATGGCAGCCGCCGTGAGGAACAGCGTCCGGTAGCCACCCCAGTAGGCCACGGCCAGCAGCGCCAGTCCCGGGGCAACCACCTGCGGCAGCGAGTTGGCCACGTTGATGATCCCCATGTCCTTGCCGCGGCTGACGGCGAACGGCAGAACCTGGGTCAGCAGCGCAAAGTCCACGGCCAGGTAGGCGCCGAAACCGACGCCCAGGACGGCGGCGCCGGCGAGCGCGCCGGGCCAGACGGGAAAGAAGGCCATGATGGCTCCGGCCATGGCGATTGTGGCCGAGGAGGCGATGACGAACGGTTTCCGCCTGCCCACCCGGTCACTCCAGGGACCGGCCACCACCGCGGTGGCCATGACCATCACCGCGTAGATACCCGTCAGGACCAGAACCCCCGCGGCAGGATCCTCATGGCCTATGACGTCACGCAGGAAGAAGAGCAGGTAGACGATGGTCAGCTGGTTTCCCACGTTGACCAGGAAGCGCGTGAGCCAGGCCCAGGCGAAATCCGGGTGGCGCCGGGGACTGATCCAGAAACCCTTGAGGAAAACCCTGGGCCGGAAAGCCTCCAGCCCGGACTTGGGCAGGGCGGGATCATTCCGGTGGAACAGGTACGGCAGCACGGACACCAGCAGGGCGCCCGCACACAGCCAGTAGCCCACCATGAAGTTGCCGGAGACCACTGCCCCGAAAACCGCGCCAGTGAGGATGCCAAGGGTCTGCCCCATGGCCGCGAGTCCGCCCACTCCCCCGCGCTGGATGACGGGAACCCGGTCCGGGACGGCGGCGGTAATGGCCGCGTACGCGGCATTTGCACCCAGCTGCACCAGGCACCAGAAAAGCACCATCAGGGCCACCGCGGCAGAGAAGGACATGGCCAGCAGCGCCGCCGTGGCCAGGACTGCCCCGGCCAGCACCCACGGGGCCCGCCGGCCGAACCGGGACGTGGTCCGGTCCGAGAGGGCACCGAAGAGGGGGTTGGCCACCAGCGAAACCCCCGCACCGCAGGCCGTCACCAGCGAGAGGATGGCTTCCTTGGAAGGCGCATCAATGCTGATGGCCTGCTGGCCGATGAACACGTTGATGGGACCGAAGAACGCCGCGTTGATGCCCACGTTCACCAGCACCAGGCCGGTGACCCAACGGGCGGTGACCTTCTGCACCGGCTCGGCGAACGCCGCCGTCGCGGTTTTGCCTGCGGCATCATCCGGCGGCGCGGGCGTGTTGAACGGACTCATTGGCGTGCTCCCCCTGGTGCGGCCGGCTGGCGGTGGAATCAGACTATCGTGGGCGGTACCGGGCCACCGGGCACGCGGCGGTCAACGCCGCCCGGGGGATCACGTTGCCGGGTAACAAATTGCCGAGTATCGAGGAGAACCAGATGAGCGCACCCACCCCGACCGAAGGCACAGCGGTCAATACCGCCGACCTCTACGATGAGCGCGGCGACGAGCTGGCGTCCGTCTCCCTGCAGTTCCAGTCCCTGGGCGGCCGCTCGCACTTCAGCGGCCCGGTCCGCACCATCCGCTGCTTCCAGGACAACGCCCTGGTGAAGTCCACGCTGGGGTCACCGGGGAACGGGGCGGTCCTGGTGGTGGACGGCGGCGGATCGCTGGGCACGGCCCTGATGGGGGACATGATCGCCGAAAGCGCCGTGGCAAACGGCTGGGCCGGCGTCGTCATCAACGGCGCCATCCGTGACCGGCTGGCGATCGCGGACCTGGACCTTGGCGTCAAGGCCCTGGGCAGCAACCCCAGGAAGAGCCAGAAGGCGGGGGCCGGCGAGGTTGACGTGGATGTGGTGATCGACGGCGTGACCTTCCGCCCCGGAGCCACCGTCTGGTGCGATCCGGACGGCATCCTCGTGGAGCGCCAGCAGGAAGCCCGGCAGGGCGGGGAATAAAAACAACGAGTAAGATAGTTACTGAAAGCAACTATCGCTGCTTATATCTTTTCCTTCCCCTTGGAGCACCCATGTCCAAAGCCACTGCCGCGCCCGGCCCCGGAGAAACCCTGACGCAACGCCAGATCGTCACCGTGATGGTGGGCCTGATGCTGGGCATGTTCCTGGCATCCCTTGACCAGACCATCGTCTCCACTTCCATCTACACCATTGCCAATGACCTGGACGGGCTCTCCCTGCAGGCGTGGGCCACCACCGCGTACCTGATCACCTCCACGGTCAGCACCCCGCTGTACGGCAAATTGAGTGACATCTTCGGACGCCGCCCGCTGTACCTGACCGCGATCCTCATCTTCCTGGTGGGCTCGCTTTACGCCGGCTCGGTCCACTCGATGACCGAACTCGCAGTTGCCCGCGGCATCCAGGGCCTTGGCGCCGGCGGCCTGCTGGCCCTGGCGCTGACCATCATCGGCGACATCGTCTCGCTCAAGGACCGCGCCAAGTTCCAGGGCTACTTCATGTCCGTGTTCGGCATCTCCTCGGTCCTGGGCCCGGTGGTGGGTGGGGCATTCGCCGGCTCGGCGAACATCCTCGGTTTTGACGGCTGGCGCTGGGTCTTCTTCATCAACATTCCCATTGGCCTTGCCGCGCTGACGGTGGTGTTCCTGTTCCTGCACCTGCCCGCCAAGCACCTGAAACAGAAAATCGACTACTGGGGCGCCGCCGCCATCACCGTGGCCATCGTTCCGCTCCTCCTGGTGGCTGAGCAGGGCCGCACGTGGGGGTGGACCTCCGTGAACTCTTTCCTCTGCTACGGCCTGGGTGTGGTGGGCATTGCCTGGTTCCTGCTGGCGGAGAAGCGCGCCGGCGACTACGCCCTGATCCCGCTCCGGCTCTTCCACAACATCACGTTCGGACTGTCCTCGCTGCTGAACTTCATCATCGGCATCGGCATGTTCGGCGCAATCGCCATGCTTCCGATGTACCTCCAGCTGGTCAAGGGCCTCACCCCCACCGAGGCCGGCCTGATGATGATCACCTTCACCGTGGGCATCCTGTTCGGCTCCATCACCGCCGGCCGCACCATCTCGGCCTCCGGCACGTTCCGCATCTTCCCCATCATGGGTACCGGCATCCTGACCGCCGCCGCCCTGGTGATGGGCTTCTCACTGGCAGTGGACACCGAACTCTGGGTCCCCGGATTCATCGCCGTCTTCTTCGGCGTCGGCCTGGGCTTCTGCATGCAGCCGCTCACCCTGGCCATGCAGACCTCGGTACCGCCGCGGGACATGGGCGTGGGAACCTCCTCCGCAGCGTTCTTCCGCTCCATGGGCGGCGCCGTGGGCACCGCCGTCTTCATCTCCATGCTCTTCAGCATGGCGGCAAGCCGCATTGCCGACGGCATGAAGGCCGCCACCACGGACCCCGCCTACCTGGCCGTCCTTAAGGACCCTGCCGTCGCGTCGGACCCTGCCAACGCCAAGCTCTACGAATTCTTCAAGAACGGCGCCTCCAACGATTCCCTGAACGACACCAGCTGGCTGCACACCGCCAACAGCACCCTCACCAGGCCCATCACCGAGGGTTTTGCCACGTCCATCGACACCGTGATGCTGACGGCGGCGGCGCTCACCGGCCTGGCGTTCCTCATCAGCTTCGCCCTTCCGCGGAAGAAGCTGACCGACCAGAAGGCATCCCCGCAGGACAAGGACAGCATGGAGATTCCGGCGCACTAGCCCGGAAGCGCATGGGTGGGACGACGACGGCGGCACGGCCCGCCGTCGTCGTCCTGCGTTAACGGGGCAAAAGGCGCCAAGTGGAACCTCGGGCGGTGACGTGCCACACTGTTTAGCGCGTGTGCGCCGGCCATTCTGCCGGTACCGCAGCCGACGACGTCCGCACCGCATCCATAAAACCCCCAAACCCAGGGAGAACCATGCCCACTGCACAGGAGCAGACCACAACCGGGATACCGCGGCGGGTGATCTGGCTGGCGCTCGCGGGGGCGGTGGGCGGATTCCTCTTCGGCTTCGACTCATCGGTGGTCAACGGCGCCGTGGACGCCATGAAGGAAGAATTTGCCCTGTCAGAGGCCGTCACGGGCTTCGCCGTAGCCATTGCCCTGCTGGGCTGCGCGGCCGGCGCCTTCCTGGCAGGCAAGGTGGCGGACCGCTACGGCCGCATTCCGGCCATGAAGCTGGGCGCCCTGCTGTTCCTGGTCAGCGCCGTGGGCACGGGTTTCGCGTTCGGCGTCTGGGACCTGGTGTTCTGGCGCCTGGTGGGCGGCCTGGGCATTGGGCTGGCCTCCGTCATCGCGCCCGCCTACATCTCCGAGATTTCGCCGCGAAAGGTCCGCGGCCGCCTGGCTTCGCTGCAGCAGCTGGCCATCACGACGGGTATTTTTGCCGCGCTGCTGTCTGACGCGCTCCTGGCCACCAGTGCCGGCGGTGCGGACCAGGCCTTCTGGCTGGGCATTGAATCATGGCGCTGGATGTTCCTGGCCGCCGCCGTCCCGGCCGTCGTTTACGGTTGGGTGGCGTTCACCCTGCCCGAGTCCCCGCGGTTCCTGGTGTTCCAGGGCAAAGAGGACCAGGCCCGGGAAGTCTTTGAGTCCATCGCACCCACCGAGGATGCCGGTCGGCATATCCGGGATATCCGGGAAGCCATTGAGGAAGACAAGCTGGCCGGGCAAAAGGGGTCCCTCCGCGGCAAGGCCTTTGGCCTGCAGGCTGTGGTTTGGGTGGGCATCACGCTGTCGGTGCTCCAGCAGTTCGTGGGCATCAACGTGATCTTCTACTACTCCACCACCCTGTGGAAGGCCGTGGGCTTCCAGGAGAAGGACTCCCTGGCCATCTCGGTGGCAACCTCCGTCACCAACATCCTGGTAACCCTCGTGGCCATCGCCCTGGTGGACCGCGTGGGCCGCCGGCCCATCCTGCTGGCCGGGTCCGTGGGCATGGCCGTGTCCCTGGGCGCCATGGCCGTGGCGTTCTCCTCGGCAACAGGCAGCGGCGAGAACATCAGCCTGCCGGGCGCGTGGGGCCCCGTGGCCCTGGTGGCCGCCAACGTCTTCGTGATCAGCTTCGGCGCGTCCTGGGGACCGCTGGTGTGGGTCCTCCTGGGCGAGATCTTCCCGTCCCGGATCCGTGCCCGGGCGCTGGGCCTGGCCGCAGCGGCCCAGTGGGTGGCCAACTTCGTGATCACCCTGAGCTTCCCGGTCATGGCAGCGGGCTCGCTGCCGCTGACCTATGCCATGTACGCCCTGTTCGCTGCGGCTTCCTTCTTCTTCGTCATGTTCAAGGTCCCGGAGACCAACGGCATGTCCCTGGAGCAGGCCGAGACGCTGTTCGTGCCCAAGGGCTCCGCCAAGGCCTAGCAACGCCCCATCACTTTTGGCGGCCTTCCCTGGAACGCCCCATCAGCTTCCGCATGAAAACACCAAACCCTCCATCACATGCCGTGATGGAGGGTTTGTCCGTTGGTGCGCCGGCAGCGGCTACACGACGTGCGGTTCGTGCGAGGACAGGTAGGCCCGGCCGCCGAACGCGACCAGGATGGCGATCACCATGGCCACCGCCCCGGCAAAGAACGGGACCTGCGGGCCGAAGTGCTCACCGAGCTGCGCCGCCGCGAACGGGGCCAGGGCACCGCCCATCCAGCGGACAAAGTTGTAGCCGGAGGAAGCCACCGGCCGGGGCGAATCAGAGACGCCCATGGCCAGTTCCGTGTAGATGGTGTTGTTGATGCCCAGCAGCGCGCCGGCAACAATGACCAGGACGACGACGGCAGGCACCGAGTGCCCCGCGGCCAGTCCCAGCCCGGCCAGGTCCAGCATGAGGACGAACAAAGTGCCGGTCAGTACCTTCACCGCGCCGAAGCGGGTCTGCAGGACCGGTGCAACGAAGACGGAAAATACCGCCACGGCCACACCCCAGCCAAAGAAGACGCCGCCGATGCCGTACGCGTCCATGCCCAGGATGAACGGGGTGAAAGCCAGGATGGTGAAGAAGCCGTAGTTGTAGAACAAGCCGCTTGCCGCCGTCGTCCGCAGTCCCTTGTGGCCCAGCGCCAGCAGGGGGTCCCGCAACCGCACCTTGCGCTCAGGCAGCGGCGTCCTGGGCAGGAGGGCGATCAGGGCGATGAAGGCGGCGGCCATGAGGACGGCGGTGCCGAAGAACGGGGCGCGCCACTGCCAGCCGCCCAGGAGGGCGCCGAGCAGCGGGCCGAGCGAGATGCCCAGGCCCAGTGCGGCTTCGTAGAGGATGATGGCGGTGCCGGCGCCGCCGCTGGCCACCCCAACAATGACGGCGAGGGCGGTGGCGACGAACAGGGCGTTGCCCAGTCCCCAGCCGGCGCGGAAGCCCACCAGCTCATCGACGCTGCCGGACAGGCCGGACAGCGAGGAGAACACGACGATGACGGCCAGGCCGATCAGCAGCGTCCGTTTGCCGCCGATGCGGGAGGAGACGAACCCCGTGATCAGCATGGCCAGCGCGGTGACCAGGAAGTAGCTGGTGAAGAGGAGGGAGACCTGGCTGGGGCTGGCGTCCAGGTTGGTGGCGATGGCCGGAAGGATGGGGTCCACCAGGCCGATGCCCATGAAGGCGAACACTGCGGCGAGGGCGGTGGCCCATACCGCCTTCGGCTGTTTGAGGAATGAGGCCTTTTCGGCCGTCAAGGTTGATTCTGGTGCTTGCAGGGTTTCTGCGAGCTGGCCTTCCATGGAGGGTGCTCCTAAGTTCGTGGCTGGTTCAGTTCTGGAGGGATGCGTTGATTTTGTCGATGACCGGCAGGGCCTCCGCCAGGGCTTGGCGGTCCTGGTCGGTGAGCGTGCTGAGGATGGCGGCCATCACCTGGTTGCGTCGCCGGTTTGCGGAGTCGACGGCGGCACGGCCTTCGGGGGTCAGGATCACCCTGACGGCGCGGGAGTCATCCGGGTCCGGTTCCCGGCGCGCCAGGCCTGCGCGTTCGAGCTTGATGATCTGTTCGGTAGCGCTGGGCACGCGGACACCGAGGTTCCGGGCGATCTCACCGACGCGCTGGCCCTCGCCGAGCAGCATCTTGAGGGTACTGAGCTGGGCGGCGCTGAGTTCACCGTCCGCGTCGAGGCGCCGGACCAGGTAGACGCTGTGCCGCAGGGCTTCACGGAAGGCGCCGGCAAGTTCGTGGAGCTGGGGATCGTCGTCAGTCATCGTTAGGTAGCCTAACAGTTAGGGAACCTAACGGTCAAGGCCTAGAGGGCCAGCTTCATGCCGACGTGGCTGGCCTCGAAGCCCAGCTGTTGGTAGAACCGCTGGGCTGCCGAACGGCTATGGTGCGTTGTCAGCTGCATCAGGTCGCAGCCCCGGCGCCGCGACTCCGCGATGGCCCAGCCCACCATGAGCCTCCCCAGGCCCTGCCCGCGAAGGGACGCGGCCACGCGGACACCTTCGAGCTGCGAGCGCCACCCGCCCTGCCTGGAGATGCCGGGAAGGAAGCTCAGCTGGAAGGTTGCAACCACCGGCCCTTCCTCTTCCCCCTGCGGCACCCTTTCGCCGACGAGCAGGAGATGGGCGGGGTCGGCGTGGATCGCGTCAAAGGCGCGTTCGTAGGGTTCCATATCCTTCGCGGTCTCGCGGCCGGCGCCCAGGGCGTCGTCGGCCAGCAGGCGCACCATGTCCGGGATGTCGGCACGCGTCGCGTGCCTGAGGCGGAACGTCCCGCCGTCAACGTCGGCGGTGAGCAAAGCAGGCGCGGCATTTGGGTTCTGGTTCACCCGCCCAGCTTGGCACAGACAAAGAACGACGCCGGCACTTGGGTAAGTGCCGGCGTCGTTCTGATGGAGCGTCGCCGGAATTCCTGCAGGATCTGATGGAGCGTTGCGCTTGAGGGCGCAGGTAATGATGGAGCGTGTCAGTTGGCGCGTCAGGCGGGGGTGCCGGCCATTTCGGCCTGCCGCTCCTCGACGAGGGTGGCAACGGCGGCGAACAGCGGGTGGCCAGGCGCCAGCCCGGTGATTTTTGCCGTGGCGTCGGCGGGGCTGGTGGAGCGAAGGATTTCTGCCAGCTCCGTGGCCTCTGTATCAGCGGGGTCGTTGAACCGGAGCGCTGATGCGATGGCACCAAGCAGGGCCTCCGGCACCACGCCACGTTCGGCCAGCTCGGCGGCGGGGCCGATGAAGCGCTCGTTCCGGCTCAGCTTCCGCAGCGGAGCACGGCCCACCCGGTTGACGGTGTCCGGAAGATAGGGATTGGAGAACCTGACCAGGATCTTCTGGACGTAGGCTTCCTGCTCATCGTTGCTGAACCCGTGCTTGGCCACCAGGAGCTGCTTGGTTTCCTCCAGCACCGCCCGGACATCCTCCGCCACGTCCTGGTCCGCCATGGCGTCGGAGATCTTCTCCAGGCCCGCCTCGAACCCGAAGTATGCCGCCGAGGCGTGGCCGGTATTCACGGTGAACAGCTTCCGCTCGATGTAGGGCGAGAGGTCGTCCACGAACGTGGCGCCGGGAATGGCCGGAGCGGAGTCACCGAACGCGGTGCGGTCGATGACCCATTCGTAAAAAGTCTCCACTGTTACGTCCAGCCCCTGCCCGGCCTCCTGGTTGGGCACGATCCGGTCCACGGCAGTATTGGCGAACACTGCCTTGCCGTCCAGCACTGCGGCGGTGGCCCCTGGCTGGGCGGCCACCTCCTTGGCCAGGATGTCCGTGGCGTTGATCGCGTTCTCACAGGCCATCACCTGCAGGGGCGCCCGGCCGGGTTCCCTTGCGGCGATGCCCTTGGCGATCACCGGCGCCACGAACTTCAGGATGTGCGGGCCCACTGCGGTGGTGACGATGTCCGCCGTGGCGATCTCGGAGACCAGTTCCGCCTCCTGGGCGTTGGAGTTCAGCGCCCGGAAGTTGTCCACGGTCCGCACGGCGGGATTCTCCCCCACTTCGTGCACGGCGTAGCTGTCCGCTTCCTTGAGCCGGTTGATCAGGTCTTCGGCCACGTCCGCGAACACCACTTCGTAGCCGGCGTCATGCAGGAGCAGCCCCACGAAGCCGCGGCCGATGTTGCCGGCCCCAAAATGTACTGCCTTCACTATGCGTTGACCTTTCCGAAAAGCTCCAGGACTTCATCCTCGGATGTGGCGGCCTCGAGCCGGGCAACCTGTTCCTTGTTGGTGAAGACCTTGGCGATGGACGACAGGATGTGCAGGTGCTCGTTGTTGATGCCGGCGACGCCCACCACGAACTTCACCTGCTTGCCGTTCCAGTCGATGCCTTCCGGGTACCGGATGACGGAAACCGCCGACTTGCGGATGTGGTCCTTGGCGGCGTTGGTGCCGTGCGGGATGGCCAGGAAGCTGCCCATGTAGGTGGATACGGACTCTTCCCGCTCATGCATGGCGGCGATGTAGCCCTCATCCACGGCGCCACGGGCCAGCAGCAGCCGGCCCGCCTCGTCGATGGCGGCGTCGCGGGTGGTGGCCGAACCGCGCATGACCACGCTCTCGCGGGCCAGGATGTCGGAGCTGCCGGCGGCAGGAGCTGCCGCTGCCGCACCTGCTGCGGCAGGCGCTGCGTCCACCGGCGCCTCGGCGGCGTGCGCTCCGTGGGCGGTGCCGGCGTCGGACGTTCCGCCTTCCGTGTTGCTCTCGCGGACCAGCTCGACGATCTCGTCGTACCGCGGGCTGCTCATGAAGTTGTCCACCGAGTAGTGGACGGCACTGGACGTGGCCGGCTTGGCCCGTTCGGTTAGGTCCTGGTGGGTGACTACAACGTCGTAAGTGTCACTGAGGCTGGCGATGGAGGCGTTGGTGACCTTGACGTCCGGGAACCCGGCCGCCTTGATCTTGTTCCGCAGCACCGAGGCGCCCATGGCGCTGGAGCCCATGCCGGCGTCGCAGGCGAACACGATGTTCCGGACGGGTCCGGCCAGCACGCCCACTCCGCCGCGGCCGCCGGACGCGGCACCTGCGGAAGCGCCTGCACCTGCACCTGCACCGGTCAGGGTGGAGGAAACCGAGCTCTTCTTGCCCTTCATTGCCTCCATGCGGGCGGTGGCGTCGCCCAGGTCTGTTTCGTCACTGTGCTTGGTGGTCTTCATGATGACGGAGGCCACCAGGAAGGATGCCGTGGCGGCGAGCACCACCGACAGGATCACGCCGAGGTAGCTGTCGCGGGACGTCTGGGCCAGCACGGCGAGGATGGAGCCCGGGGCGGCCGGCGCAACCAGGCCCGCGCCGGTGACGGCCAGGGTGGCGATGCCGGTCATGCCGCCTGCGATTGCGGCCAGGATCAGCAGCGGGCGCATGAGCACGTACGGGAAGTAGATCTCGTGGATGCCGCCCAGGAAGTGGATGATCGCAGCACCGGGCGCCGACGCCTTGGCGGCGCCGCGGCCGAAGAACATGTAGGCCAGCAGGATGCCGAGGCCAGGGCCCGGGTTCGCCTCGAGCAGGAACAGGATGGACTTGCCCTGGTCCAGCGACTGCTGGACGCCCAGCGGGGTCAGCACGCCGTGGTTGATGGCGTTGTTCAGGAACAGGACCTTGGCGGGCTCGATGAAGATGCTGGTCAGCGGCAGGAGGCCGTTGTTGACCAGGAACTGCACCACGTTCCCGGCGCCCGTGCTGAAGGCCGTGACCAGCGGTGAAATGCCGAAGAAGCCCAGCATGGCGAGCAATGCGCCCCAGATGCCGGCAGAGAAGTTGTTGACCAGCATTTCGAAGCCGGGGCGGATCTTGCCCTCCCACAGCATGTCGATCTTCTTCATGGTCCAGCCGCCCAGCGGGCCCATGATCATGGCGCCGATGAACATGGGGATGCCGGCACCGACGATCACGCCCATGGTGCCGATGGCCCCCACCACGCCGCCGCGGACGTCATAGACGTTCTTGCCGCCGGTGTATCCGATCAGGAGTGGCAGCAGGTAGGTGATCATGGGGCCCACAAGGCCGACGTTGGGCTTCCCGCCGGTCTCACCGAAGCCACCGAGGACGGGTACGGGCAGCCAGCCCTTCTCAATGAAGAGGGCCGTGATGATGCCCCAGGCGATAAACGCCCCGATGTTGGGCATGATCATGCCGGACAGGAATGTCCCGAACTTTTGGACGTGCACGCGCGCGCTGGTGCGGGGTTTTGCAACTGTCTCTGTTGCCATGTGATTTCCTAACCTCATTCCTGCTGCTCCGCAGGAGTGGTCCGATGATTACGACGACGTACTGCTGGGTACTGCGGGGGTCCGGGGCTAACCGGCAGGGCTGGTGGAGATCCGGTGAAGCCATTCGAGGAAGAGCTTGAGTTCCGAGCTGGAAAGCTGGTCAGAGTGCGAAGCCTGAAGTGCGGCGTTCAGGGCGATCGCTGCCACCACCACCGAGGACTTACCGGTGCCGCCCGGGGCCGGGCCGCTGGCGGGCTCGGCGGACACCGCGAAGATCATGGCGTCCCGGGTCATGGTGGACAGTTCGAGGTTGCGTTCGGAAGCGGGCTCCGCAATCAGCATCAGCGTCACGCCCACGTTGGCAGCCAGGATGGACCTGGCTGCCTCCCGGGGCTGGACGTTCAGCTGGCCCGCCGCCGCTGCCTTGTTCAGCATCTCCTCCATGAGCGCCTCGGCGTCCGCCACGATGGCAGGCCGGCTCTCCGGGCGGATATTGCCGAACATCACCAGGTACAGCTCGGGCTGGTTCAGTCCGAACTGGACGTGGTTGTCCCACATTCTCCGGATGTCCTCGATGGGCTGTCCGGAGGGGGCGAAATCCCTTTCGCCCGCGACATATTCTTCAAACCCTGCGGCGACGACGGCGTCGAACAAACCTTCCTTGTCACCGAAGTGGTGGTACAGCGTAGGAGCCGAAACCCCGGCCAGCTGCGTGATCTGGCGCGTGGACACCGGAGCCCCCGCGGATTTCGCCAGCAGTTCCGCGGCAGCACGGAGCAGCCGCATCTTGGGGGGAAGCTGGCCATCCAAACTCATAACCGCTACCCTAGCACCTATAGCGTTGCTATATGAACTGAATCACATACAATTTTTTCAGGCACGTTTCCCGCCCTGGACGTAGCAGTCCTCCGGCGGACCCGGCACGGCGCCGGGGGAACTTGGCGGGCCTGTCTACCGGCAGAGAATGAGGACCTTCAGTGCAGAACTTCCCAGGAGTAGGCGTCAGTCCAGGCCGCGTCATCGGCACCATCCGGCAGATGCCCAAACCGATCAGTGAGCCTCCCGCCGGTGAACAGCTGGCCCCGGACACCACTGCAGAAGAAGCCACCGCAGCACTGAAGGCCGCCGCGCAGGCCGTGCACGACGAACTGAAGGACCGCGCCGCCCATGCCACCGGCGACGGCAAGGCCGTCCTGGAGGCCACCGCCCTGATGGCCAAGGACACCATGCTGATCAAGGGTGCGGCCAAGCTGGTGGCCCGCGGCACCTCTGCCGAACGCGCCATCTGGGAGTCCGGCTCCTCCGTCTCCGAAATGCTGCACAACCTGGGCGGCTACATGGCCGAACGTGCCACCGACGTCCTGGACGTGCGCGCCCGCATCGTGGCCGAGCTCCGCGGCGTGCCCGCGCCCGGCATTCCCGCGTCCAACACCCCGTTCGTCCTGGTGGCCGAGGACCTGGCCCCCGCGGACACCGCAACGCTTGACCCGAACAAGGTCCTGGCGCTGGTCACCGCCGGCGGCGGCCCCCAGTCCCACACCGCCATCATCGCCCGGTCCCTTGGCCTGCCCGCCGTGGTTGCCGCCGTGGGAGTGGACGAACTGCCGGACGGCACCGAGGTGTACGTTGACGGCGCGGCCGGCCTCATCACTTCCGACCCCGACGAATCCCTCCGGGCAACAGCGGAAGCATGGGCCGCCACGGCGTCGCTGCTGGCTGAATTCACCGGCACGGGCGCGACGGCGGACGGCCACGAGGTGCCGCTGCTCGCCAACGTGGGCGGCGGCAAGGACGCCGAAGCGGCCGCCAAGCTGGGCGCCCAGGGCGTGGGCCTGTTCCGCACCGAGTTCTGCTTTTTGGAGCGCGACACCGAACCCAGCGTCGAAGAGCAGGCTGCTGCCTACAAGAGCGTTTTTGATGCCTTCCCCGGCAAGAAGGTGGTCCTCCGGACGCTGGATGCCGGCGCGGATAAGCCGCTGCCGTTCCTGACGGATTCCACGGAGCCCAACCCGGCCCTTGGCGTCCGCGGCTACCGCACCGACTTCACCACCCCCGGCGTCCTGGACCGGCAGCTGGAAGCCATTGCCCTGGCCCAGAAGCAGTCAGAAGCCGACGTCTGGGTCATGGCCCCGATGATCTCCACTGCGGAAGAAGCGGCCCGGTTCGCCTCCATGTGCGCCGACGCGGGCATCAAGACCCCCGGCGTGATGGTGGAGGTCCCCTCCGCGGCCCTCACCGCCGAGGCCATCCTCCGCGAAGTCAGCTTTGCCAGCCTGGGCACCAACGACCTCACCCAGTACGCCATGGCCGCCGACCGCCAGCTCGGCCCGCTGGCCAACCTGAACACCCCGTGGCAGCCGGCCGTCCTGCGGCTGGTCGGACTGACGGTTGAAGGATCCCGGGCCGAGGGCCACAACAAACCGGTGGGTGTCTGCGGCGAGGCCGCCGCCGATCCCGCCCTCGCCGTCGTCCTCACCGGACTGGGCGTCAGCACCCTGTCCATGACGGCGCGGTCCCTCGCCGCGGTGGCAGCAGTCCTGAAGACGGTAACCCTGTCCGAAGCCCAGGACCTGGCCAAGCTCGCCCTGTCCGCGCCGAGCGCCACCGAGGCGCGCGCGTGGGTCCGGGAAAAGCTGCCGGTATTGGAGGAGCTGGGGCTCTGACGGGTCCGCGGCCACGCCGGCTGCGGCCGGGATAGGCTACGTCCATGGCATTGATAGCCCCCCGCGTCACGGCCGGCCTGCCCGCCGGCGAAGCCCGCGTCCTGACGCGCGCCCTCGAGGACAGCAATGACATCACTGTCTTCGTCGACGGAACGGTCCATCGGCTGCCCGGGCAGGCACGGGACGCCGTCGTGGACCTCCTTGCCCGGCTGGGCCGCGGCGAAACGGTGACCGTGAGCAGCGTGGCGGAAATGCTGACCACGTCGCAGGCGGCAGAGCTGGCGGGGATTTCGCACACCTACCTGCGCAACATGACGGACCGCGGTGAGATCCCGGTGGAGTACCGCGGCTCGCACCGGCGGATCCGGCAGGCTGACATCATGGCGTGGCTCGAAAGCCAGAAACTTGCCGAACACAAGCGCAGGCAGGACAAGAACGCCGGGGCAGACGCCGGCCCGCGGGAATAGTGCCCATGGCGAAGGCCGGAGGCGGGACAATCCCTCCGCTGCAGTCAGCCGACCTGGAAGCCCACGGGCTGAAAGGCCGGATCCTCTGGGCTGATGGAACACCTGCACCGGGGCTGGAACGCGCGGACGGTTCGCGAGAGCGCGCATACATCCTCATCCACGGGATCGGCGTTTCCCACCGCTACCTCCGCCGCCTGCACGGTGAGCTCGCCGCCACTGCCCCCACCTATTCCCTGGACCTGCCGGGCTTTGCCGGCACCCCCAGGCCGGGGAGGCAGTTGTCCGTGGAGGACTACGGCGCCTTCATCGCGCAGGCTCTGACGGCCAGCGGCATTGGCCCGTACATCCTGGTGGGACATTCGATGGGCGTCCAGTTCGCCATCGAGGCGGCACTCTGCGCACCGGACCAGGCACTGCGGCTGGTGTTGATGGGTCCCGTGGTCGATTCGCGGCACCGCAGCGTGGGGCGGCAGGGCCTGGCACTGTTCCTGGACTCGCTCCTCCGGGAAAGCGCCTCCTCCAACTGGCTGGTGGTGTCGGACTACTTACGCTGCGGTCCGCGATGGTACTTCACCGTGCTCCCCGTGATGATGGGCTACCCCACGGAGCTGCGGCTGGCGGGCATCAATGTGCCGGTGCTGGTCCTGCGCGGGAAACAGGACCCGGTGGCGGGCGCGGATTGGTCGCGCCTCCTTGCCCAGGTGGTGCCGCAGGGACGCTTTGTTGAGATCGACCGGGCAGGACACGTGGCCCAGCACCTGCGGCCACGGCAGGTAGCGGCCGCCATCATGTCCTTCACCGAGGCCGGTGCCTAACGCCAGGTCTGGGTACTCAGATCCTTGGCCTCGCCGCCCAGCGCCGCATCTTCAACGCGGCGTGCAGCTCCAGGCGGGGCATCCCCTTCAGCGGGTCCACCCCCAGCAGCTGCCGGATCCGGCCCAGCCTGTTGTAGATGCTGCTGCGGTGCAGGTGGAGCTTGCCGGCCACATCCTGCACGGACCCATCGTTGTCATACAGGAGTTCAAGGACCGGGATGAGCTCGCCGTTGCGGTCGTGGTCCTCGAGCATCCGGAAGTACACCGAACCGGAATCCGCCCAGGCCCCCACCCCTCCCCCGGCCGAGGCGAGAAGCTGGTAGACGCCCGTTGCGCGGATGTCCACCAGTTCACCCAGCTGCGGGTCCACGGCTGCCGCCTGCGCTGCCACCCGCGACTGCCGGTATGCCTCGGAGAGCTGGCGGGTCTTGGAGAAGCCCTCGCTGATGCCCAGGATGATCCGGTGGACCGGGCGGCCGGACCGTTTGGCCAGCTCCAGCTGGTAGTGGACCAGGACCTGGGCGTGGTTGGCCCGGCCCGTCGACTCGCGGAACAGCACCACCGAGTGGGTTTCCGTACCGGCGCTGAAAAGGGCGGCGTCCACGCCCACGGTGGCCTGGAGCGCTGTGGAGCGGTGGATCAGGGTGGACGCGATGGGGTCCGGGCCGCTGGCCCAGCCGTCCGCATCGAGCACCGTGACCATCTGCCACGGACCGCGGCCCTGGACTTCCTTCCACCCGGCCACGGCGGCCACAGCGTTCGGTTCTCCCGCGCAGGCGGCCAGGAACTCCCGCTCCCGGCCCCGCCGGAATTCGGATTCGGCCGTATTCGAATCGAGCAGGAGGCCGGACAGCAGCTCAAGCTCATGGTTCACGCCCGGCAGCTGGGTGAGGATCGCCGTCGGGCTTTCCTCCGCGGAGTCCTGCTGCACCCAGAGGTAACCCACGCGGAAGCCCCGCACCATGAGCGGAACGCAGACCCTGCCCAGCATGCCCAGATCAGGGTTGGCCGGGACCACAACGGGCCGCACGGCGGTGGCGATGCCGTGCGAGAGCTGCCACGCGCTCACGTCCGCCGGGACCTTTTTGCTCAGCAGGAAGTTCACCCGCACCCGGTCGGCGTGGGACTGGTTGGAGCTGTAGGCCAGCAAAAGGCCGTCCAGGTCCTCGAGGGACAGGCCGCGCCCCAGCTTCTGCGCCACCTGTTCGACGAGCTGTTCCACACCCTGCTGCTGCATGGGGCAACACTACTGCGCTGGAAGCTCTACAGACGAACGGA
The DNA here is from genome assembly GCF_057747955.1 of Arthrobacter sp. SDR-2R. Taxonomy (NCBI): domain Bacteria; kingdom Bacillati; phylum Actinomycetota; class Actinomycetes; order Micrococcales; family Micrococcaceae; genus Arthrobacter; species Arthrobacter sp. SDR-2R. Next base: position 607,171 of record NZ_CM173231.1, on the reverse strand, counting down.
CACGAGGCGACACCTGACGCTTCAGTGCTCGACACCTGTCGAGCACTGAAGCGTCAAAACCGCGGAATCACGGGGGTCCTTGGCATGGCTGCAAGCCCGCTCCGTGTCACGTGGCTCACAGCCGGATTTATCGTTGAAACACGAAATCCTTTCCGTTTTTTCGGCCCACCGGCCCCGCACACTGGAGCAGACGATGATCATCGGCGTCCCCAAAGAAATCAAGAACAACGAATTCCGCGTGGCCATCACCGCGGCCGGAGTCCACGAATTCCGCACCCACGGACACACCGTCCTGGTGGAGCGCGGTGCCGGCCTGGGCTCAGGCATTACCGATGAGGAATACTCGATCGCGGGCGCCGAGATCGTTAACGAGGCGGACGATGTCTGGGCCCGGGCCGACATGGTGATGAAGGTCAAGGAGCCCATCAAGTCCGAGTACCACCGCTTCCGCAAGGGCCTGATCCTCTTCACCTACCTGCACCTGGCTGCCGAGCCGGAACTCACCCGCGAACTCATCAACTCCGGCGTCACTGCCATCGCCTACGAAACGGTGCAGGAAGGCCGCTCGCTGCCGCTGCTGGCCCCGATGTCCGAGGTTGCCGGCCGCCTCTCCGTCCAGGTGGGTGCCACCTCGCTGATGGCTCCGGCCGGCGGCAAGGGCGTCCTGCTGGGCGGCGTTCCCGGCGTGCGCCCCGCCAAAGTGGTGGTCCTGGGCGCCGGTGTTGCCGGCACCAACGCCGCAGCCATGGCCCTGGGCCTGGGTGCCGACGTCACTATCCTGGACATCAACATCAACCGCCTGCGCGAACTGGACGCCCAGTACCAGGGACGGCTGAAGACGGTTGCCTCCAACAAGTACGAGATCGAAAAGTCAGTGGTGGACGCCGACCTGGTGATCGGTTCCGTCCTGATCCCGGGCGCCAAGGCCCCCAAGCTGGTCACCAACGACCTCGTGGCCCGGATGAAGCCCGGCTCGGTCCTGGTGGACATCGCGGTGGACCAGGGCGGCTGCTTCGAGGACACGCACCCCACCACGCACCAGGAACCCACGTACAAGGTGCACAACACCATCTTCTACTGCGTGGCCAACATGCCCGGCGCCGTGCCCAACACCTCCACCTACGCGCTGACCAACGTCACCCTGCGCTACGCCGTGTCCCTGGCCAACCTGGGGGTCAGGGCCGCCTTCGACCGCGACCCCGCCCTCGCCGCCGGCCTGAACATCGCCGCCGGCCACGTGGCACACCACTCCGTGTCCGAAGCCCACAACCTGCCCCTCGTCAAGGACTGGCACGAACTGGTCTCCGCGTAAGCCCCTCCGTCGATTGCTCCCTACTCGCCCCTTTGAGCCCTCAAAACGGCGTCTACGGGGGCCCTGTGGGGAGCAATCGACGGGCCTAGGCCAGTTCGCGCGCTTTTTCCATGATTTTCAGGGCCGCGACCGCGTCCTCCGGGTCTACCGGGAGGGGACGGGCTGACGCGGTGCCGCCGTCGAGGATCTTGTCCGCCAGGATCCGGTAGAACTCGGGGTACGCGCCGCGTTCGGTGGGGAGCCGGTCCAGGTGGCCGTCGCGGCCCAAGAGGCCGGCCCACTCCGGCGCCTCCTGGCCGTAGGCGGGATCCAGGGGGCTGCCGCCGGCCGCCATGTAGGGCTCCTGGGGGTCCACACCGTTCTTGGTGAAGCCGCCTATCGAGCCCAGCACCCGGAAGCGCGGACCCTGCTGCGCGCACAGCATGTTCATGGTCAGGTGGCTGGTCACCCCCGAATCGTGCCGCAGGACCAGGAAGACGTCATCATCCGTCCGCTCATCCGAGCGCCGCGCCTTCAGCTCGGCGTGGAGTACGGCGGCCGGGCCGAACAGCTGCAGCGCCTGGTCGATCAGGTGGCTGCCAAGATCAAACAGGATGCCTCCCCCGTCGACGGCTGTGGCCCGGGCCTTCCAGGCTTTGCTGATGGCCGGGGACCAGCGTTCGAAACGCGACTCGAACCTGGTGACGCTTCCCAGCGACTGCGCGGCCAGCAGCTTTCGCAGCGTGAGGAAGTCCCCGTCCCACCGCCGGTTGTGGAACACCGTGAGCACGCGGCCCAGCTGCCGCGCCAGGTCGTTCAGTTCCTGCCCCTGCCCGCTGGTGACCGCAAATGGCTTGTCCACCACCACGTCCAGCCCCGCTTCCAACGCTGCCTTGGCCAGCGAATGGTGCGTCGCGGGCGGCGTCGCCAGGACCACCAGGTCAAGGTCGGCTGCCCGCTTAAGGACGGCGGCCCCGTCCCGCATTACCTCCACCCCTGGAAGCCTGGATGAGGCAGCCGCCCTCCGCCCGGCGTCGGACGTGGCCACGGCGTCCAGAGAGTAGCTGCTGTTGGCCGCGAGCAACGGCGCGTGGAACACGCTGCCGGCTAGCCCATAGCCGACGACGGCGGTACGGATGGTGCGCTGGTCGCCTTCAGTTCCGGTCATGGAACCAACGCTACCCCTGGCGTGGCGGCATCGAACAAGACCCGTTAAACGCCGAAAGAAGGCACCCCTGGTGACCAGGGGTGCCTTCTTTCGGCGTTGTGCGGCTACTGCCGCGGGAGGGACGTTACTTCTTTTCCCAGCCGATGGTGGTCCAGTCCGGAACCTGCGAGAGGCTCTTGAAGAGGGACGGGCCGTAGTTGGCCAGGCCGGTGCGGACGAAGGAGATCTGCGGGCCGTTGAAGACCACGCCCATGGAGTAGTACTTGGCCATGTGCTCCTTCTCCACATCCATGGCTGCCTTGTTGCGGGCGGCGTTGTCCTCGATCGAGGCGAGGTCGGCAATCTTCTTGTCCAGCTCGGCGTCGCCCAGCTTGTTCTCGTTGGTCTTGGAGTCGTAGTACTGCTTGACGGCATCGGTGGCGTCCGGACCAACCGTGTAGCCGGAGATGCTCAGGTCGAACTCACGGCTGCCCAGGACCTTGCCGAAGTCGGCGGAGGCGCGCTGGTCAATCCCGACATCCATGCCGCCGGCCTGGAGCTGCTTCTGGAGCGTCTGGGCCACTGCCAGGGTGGTGGGGTCGTCGCCAAAGTTGCTGATCTTGAAGGCGGCGGGCTTGCCGTCCTTCTCCATGATCCCGTTGGCGTTGGCCGTGTAGCCGGCGTCGGTGAGGACCTTCTTGGCGGCGTCCGCGCCGGTTTCCTTGACCGGGTAGTTGTCCTGGTAGTAGTCCGAGAACGGCAGGAGCATCATGGAACCGGAGCTGGGCTCCTCCCAGTTCAACCCGTTGAAGCGGACCTTGCGCAGGGCTTCACGGTCGACGGCGGCGAAGATGGCCTTGCGGACGTTGACGTCGGTGATGCGCTGGGCGTTCAGGTTCAGGCCGCCGGCAAACAGCCGCTGGCCGCGGCGGATGTCGGAGTCCTTGGTGCCGTCCAGCTGCTTGTAGAGGGAGATGGTGTTGGCCGACATCGCGTCAATCTCGCCGTTCTTGAACGCGGCGATCTGGGCGCTGGTTTCCAGCTGCCGGAAGGTCACGTTGGCAAGGACCGGCTTCTGGCCCCACCACTTGTCGTTCGGCACCATGGTGACGGTCTTGGCGGCGGTGTCGTACTGGTCCAGCTTGAAGGGACCTGCCATCCATTCGGGGTGCATGTTGCCGTTGAAGCCCTCATTGAAGATTTCGGGGGTGTTGACGGCGGGGTGGATGAGTCCGAAGAACAGCGAATCCACCGGGAAGACCGGCTGGCTGGTCTTGACGATGACTTCCTTGTCGTTGCTGCCCGCTTCGACGGAGTCAACGAACTCGTAGGCGCCCGAGCTGACGATGTCGTAGCCGGCATCCGGGCTCTTGAGGATGTTCCAGGTGTTCTTGAAGGCCTTGACGTCGATCGGGGTGCCGTCGTTGTAGGTGGCCTTGGGGTTCACCTTGATGGTGATGGTCTGCTTGCCGTCCTTGACCACGCTGTCCACTGACTCGCAGAAATCCGTGTTCGGCGTGACCTTGCCCTTGAAGTCCACCTTCCAGCAGCCGCCCATGCCGCCGCCGTTCATGGCGACCGGGTTCATGGGAACCTGCAGCGCTGAGTTGTCCGCACTGTTGCCGTTGTTGGAGAACCCGTTGAAGTCCGGCCCGATGTTGCCCAACGGAAGGGTAACCTTGCCGCCCTGCTGCAGGTCGGCAGCCGGCTTCTCGTTGATGCTGATCAGCTTGGCCAGGTCGCTTCCCGATGCCTGTGCCTTGGCCGTTTCGGGGCCGCTGGCACCGCCACCGCCGCAGGCCGTCAGCGCCAGGGCCGCAGCAACAGCTGCAGCTCCGCCGATCCTGTTCAGTTTCCTCATGGTTTTCCCTTCATTGGTGCGAGTGGTGGTGCTTGTGGGTCGAGAAGTCCTAGGGCGCATGGTGGTCCGCCGGTTCGTGGACCACCAGCATGTCCTCATCCAGTTCCCCATCCGGAAAGAAGCAGGCGAACTGCTGGTCCGCGGCGGATGCCGCAGCTTCCAGGGGCGGTTCCAGGGTGAGGCACTTTTCCTGCTTGGCCGGCGGCAACGCCGCGAAGACAGGACAACGGGTGGCGAAGTTGCAGCCTTTGGGTGCCTGCAGCGGCGAGGGCAGGTCACCCTGCAGGATGATGCGTTCGCGGGTGCGTTCCAGCTGGGGGTCCGGAACGGGAATGGCGGAGAGGAGCGCGCGGGTGTAAGGGTGCCGGGGGTTGTCGAACACCCGGTCCACGGCACCGATCTCCACGATTTTGCCCAAGTACATCACCGCCACCCGGTTGGAGATGTGGCGCACCACGGAGAGGTCGTGCGCCACCAGCAGGTAGCTCAGGCCCAGTTCGGCGCGCAGGTGGTCCAGGAGGTTGATCACGCCGGCCTGGACCGATACGTCCAGGGCGGAGACGGGTTCGTCCAAAACCACCAGCTTGGGGTTCACGGCCAACGCCCGGGCGATCCCGATCCGCTGGCGCTGGCCGCCGGAGAACTGGTTGGGGAAGCGGTTGACGTGGTCCGGCTGCAGGCCCACGAGCTTCATCAGCTCCATGATCCGCTTCCTGGTGGCCGCCCGGTCCATGCCCGCGTTCTGCAGGGGTTCGGCAAGGACCTCGTACACCGTGAACCGGGGATCCAGGGCGCCGGTGGGATCCTGGAACACCATCTGGAGCTCGCGGCGCATCCTGGCTTTGGTCTTTGCGTCGGCAGCCTGCTTGTTGCTGAGCCCGCCGATCACCACCTCGCCGTCCTGGTCCGGATGGAACTCCATGATCTCCAGGAGCGTGGTGGTCTTTCCCGATCCGGACTCGCCCACGATGGAGAAGCATTCACCTTCGCGGATATCAAAGGTCACGCCGTCCACGGCCTTGACCGTGCCGATCCTGCGCTTGATCAAGGCGCCCCTGGTCAGCGGGAAATGCTTCCGCACGTCCTTGAGCCTCAGCACGGTGTCCCGCTGGGCACGGGGGATGGCGTCGAAGCGGGACACAGGCACCGGCGGGGCGGCGAACACGTCGTGGACATCCACAGTTCCGCCCAGCGATCCGGACTTGATGCAGGCGGCACGGTGCAGTGCGCCGCCCTCGACGGGTGCGAGGGCGGGCTCGCCGTCAAGGCAGGCCTCCGAGGCAAGGGGGCAGCGGGGTGCGAACGAGCATCCGGTGGGGGCGTGGAGCAGGTTGGGCGGCATTCCCTCGATGGGGACGAGCGAGGATTTCTCCGCCACGTCCACCCGGGGCACGGCGCCCAGCAGGCCCATGGTGTAGGGCATCCGCGGGTTGTAGTAGATGTCGTCCACGGCACCGGTTTCCACCGGCTTGCCCGCGTACATGACCATGATGTCGTCTGCCATCCCGGCCACCACGCCGAGGTCGTGCGTGATCATCACGACGGCGGCACCGGTCTCCTCCTGTGCCGCGTGGAGCACCTCGAGGACCTGGGCCTGGATGGTGACGTCCAGGGCCGTCGTCGGCTCGTCCGCGATCAGGACGCGCGGGTTGTTGGCGATGGCGATGGCGATCATGACGCGCTGGCGCATGCCGCCGGAGAACTCGTGCGGGAAGGCTTTCAGCCGTTCACGGGGGCTGGGGATCCCCACCATGGCGAGAAGCTCGACGGCGCGGGCTTCCTTGGCCTTCCTGCTCATGGAGGGGTGGTGGATGGCCAGCGCTTCGATGATTTGGGTGCCCACCGTGAAGACGGGAGTAAGGGAGGAGAGGGGGTCCTGGAACACCATGGCAAGGTCGTTCCCGCGGAATTGGCACATGGCCTTGTCGCTCAGCCCCAGCAGTTCCCTGCCGTTGAGCCGGACGGAGCCGGAGACCTGGGCCGCGGGCGGGAGGAGTCCCATGATGGCCAGCGAGGTGACCGATTTGCCGGAGCCTGATTCACCAACGATCCCCAGGGTCTTGCCGGGCATCAGGTCGAAGTCGACGCCCCTGACGGCGTGGACCACGCCGTTCTCTGAACTGAAGCGGACATTCAGGTCGCGGACGGACAGCACTGCGTCGGCAGGGGCGTGCAGTCCTGCCACGTGCAGGCGCTCCACGTCCGACCGGGCGGGTTCCATGGCTCCGGTGGTGGTTTCGCTGCTCATGCCGTCTTCTTTTCCGCGGGGATGGTCCGGGCTTTGGCCTTCCTGGCCTTGCCGGTGGAACTGGAGCTGGGGTCGAAGGCGTCCCGCAGGCCGTCGTTCATCATGGCCAGCGAGCCGGTCAGGAGGAACATGACGGTCAGCGGTACCCAGAACATCCAGGGGAAGGTCTGCACCTGGGAGGTGGCACCGCCGATCAGGACGCCGAGGCTCACGTCCGGGACCTTGATCCCGATGCCGATGAAGGAAAAGGCCACCTCGGCGAGGATGGCCGCCGTGACCCCGCGGGTGATGTCCAGGATCAGCAGCGAGCCGATGTTCGGAACCAGGTGGCGCCAGACGATCCGCCGCGGCGGCACGCCCATGTACTGGGCGGCCTTGACGAAGTCACGCTGCATGAGGGACATGGACATGGAACGGATCAGGCGGGCCGTCCCCATCCAGCTGAATACCAGCAGCACGATGATGAGCAGCAGCCATGAGGGAAGGTCCCGCTTGAGGCCCGCAGCGCCGCCGCTGGTGGCGACGGCCACCACCAGGAGTGCCGGCATCATGATCAGGGCCTCCAGGATGAACAGCATCACCTTGTCCACCTTGCCGCCGAAGTAGGCCATGCTGCAGCCGTAGACGGCGGCGATCAGGACCGACACGAGGCCTACCACCAGGCCAATCAGGATGGAGATCCTGGTGCCCTCGACGGTCATGGCGTAGAGATCGATTCCGGCCTGGGACGTACCGAGGAAGTGGTCGGCCGATGGCGGCATTCCGATGTTGAAGGGGTCGATGGTTTCCTTGTCCCACGGGGTGAAGAATCCCCCGATGAACGAGAAAACCGTCAGGGCCAGGAAGATGGCCAGGCCCGCCACTGCGGTCCTGTTCCGCAGGAAGCGGCGGAAGATAATGGTGTTTTTGCCGATGACGACGTCGGCGCTCTCCAGGTGCGCGTCCTGCGCCACGGCTGCCGGGTCAACGGCGTTCAGGTTGGTCATGGCTACTGCACCCGCACTCTCGGGTCGACAAGCGTGGTGGCGAAGTCCGCCAGGATGGCGCCCAGGGCGAAGATCACGGAGCCGTAGGCCAGGGTGGCCGTGGCGGCGTTGACGTCCTGCAGCGAGATGGCGTCAATGCTCCAGGAGCCAACACCCGGCCAGGCAAAGATCTTTTCGGCGAAGAAGCCGCCGGCGAAGATGGCCGGGATGGTGAACGCGATGCTCTGGGCCACCGGAATGAAGGAGACGCGGAGGGCGTGCCGGGCGATTGCCTGGTTCCGGCTGAGCCCCTTGGCCCGGGCGGTGCGGACAAAGTCGGCGTTCACGTTGTCCAGCAGGTACTGCCGCTGCGCAATCTGGTAGGCGCCCCAGCCCACGAGTGTGATGGCCACCGTAGGCACCACGTAATGCGCGGCCAGGTCCATGGCCTGGGGCCAGCCGGCCGCTACGCCCGGTGTGGAGATGCCGGTGACGAAGAAGATCCGGTCCCCCACGGACTCATTGATGTTGATGGCTCCCAGCTGAACCAGGAAGTACGCGATGGGCGCGGGCACGATGTATGCGAGGTAGCTGTAGGACGTGATGACGCGGTCCTGGAACTTGTACTGCCGTGCGGCCGAATAGACGCCGAGCGCGACGCCGATAACCAGGGTAAGGATGATGGACGCCAGGAAGAGCCGGGTGGAGATCCAGACGCGGTCCCCAAACTCGGCGTTGATGTAGGCGCCGTTGGGGCTCCGGCCCCAGTCCCAGCGGGTGACGATCCCGGTGAGCCAGTCAACGTAGCGCTCCCACGGGCTGAGGTCCGGGTCCAAGCCCTTCAGCCGCATGGAGTTGGCCACCTGCTCCGGGGTGGGCCGGGGGATGCGTTCCTGCTCGAGCAGCGCCGGCTTGAGCGAGCTGACAGCCAGGAAGTATCCGGCGGATGTGGTGAGGAAGATCATCACCACATACGTGAGGCCGCGTTTGGCGAGGTACTTGAGCATGGGGCTATTTCTTTGGCCGCGCCGCCGGATGCTGGACGGAGGAACACTCCAATGTCCGATGTCGTGCCGTGCCGCTGGCCAAGTCAACCATCACTGCTGGATCCTTCCGTCGTCCCCGGACAAGCACGGGTTGTGCCGCCTCACCGGGTTCTGCACCAGCGGGTAGCTGGCCTCCCGCAGCCCCATGGGCAGGTCCTGGTGGACTATGTCGCGGGTCACATTCCAGAGGAAACTATCACAAGCATTCACCGGAAAAGCGCCGCAATCCCCCGAAATCAGGCGGGCCGTATCAGATCGTTATGAATAGTTCTGTGAAGTTGGTTTGACTGGACGCAAGGGCGTTCCACCGCGTAATCTACGCGCCGCCCGCCACGCGTGTGACAAGATCGCGCCAGGAAGTTGCCAGCCGTTCACTGGTGACCCCATGTTCGCGGACAAGGTGCAGGAGCCGCTCGGGGTCCAGGCTGGCATTAAGGGATCCGGCCATCAGCCACGGTTCGGGGGACTCGAAGCCGCCTTCGCGCAGGAGCATCTCCACGTGCCGGTTCCAGAGGGCGGCGGCCGGGACGTCAAACCTGCTGCGGGAGGCGTGTCCGGCAGCGAGGACCAGGTCGCCGTATTCCAGTACGTAAGCGATCCGCTCGGTGCCAAAGGCGATGAGCCGGTCCAGCGGCGCAGCCCCTGGGCCCAGGGGCGGCGGGCCGAACAGGACGCGGGCCTGGAAGGCGGCCTCCGAATCGTTCAGCAATGTCAGCATCAGTCCGGCGCGGCTGCCGAAGCGGCGGAAGACCGTGCCCTTGCCCACCCCGGCGTGCCCGGCCAGGCGGTCCATGGTGAGCGCCGCCGCTCCGCCCTGCGCAATCAGCTCCCGGGCAGCCAGCAGGAGACGTTCCCGGTTCCGGGCAGCGTCGCTGCGTTCCGCGGCCGTTACCGGGGCCATTCCCGGCCGCACTGGGATGGAACTCACACAGACAGTGTAGCCACCGGGAATATAAGCGGACTGCGGTCCGTTTAGTACGGTGAAGGCTCCATGAGCCTCTGTTCACCCGAACGCGGTCCCCGCCGCGACCCTAGCCAGGAGATTCCATGACCAAGAGCACAGTCCTTACCCTTGTCGGCAGCCTCCGCGCCGAGTCCACCAACCAGAAGCTGGCGGAAGCCATCCAGCTCAACGCGCCCGAGCAGGTGGACGTGGTGATCCACGAGAGCCTGGGCAACATCCCCTTTTACAACGAGGACTTGGACGTGGAAGGCCAGGTCCCGGCTGCCGCCGCGGCACTGCGCGCCGCCGCCGAAGAGGCCGACACCCTCCTGCTGGTCACCCCCGAACACAACGGCACCGTTCCCGCCGCCCTGAAAAACGCCATTGACTGGCTGTCCCGCCCCTTCGGTGCCGGGGCCCTGGCGGGCAAGCCGACCGCCGTCGTCGGTACAGCATTTGGCCAGTACGGCGGCGTGTGGGCCCAGGATGAGGCACGCAAGGCCGCCGGCATCGCCGGCGCGCAGATCCTCGACGACGTCAAGCTGGCCGTCCCGGGCTCCATGGTCCGCTTCGCCGAGGTCCACCCGAAGGACGACGCCGAAATCGTGGAGCAGATCAAGGGCATCTTCGACACCCTGGCCGCCGCAGCACCGGCAGCCTAACCTCCCGCGCCACTTGGCAGCTTAGGGAGCCCGGCAGCGCCCGGCATGCAGCTTTGCATGCCGGGCGCTGCCGGCTTAAGGGGCACTTCCCAGCCGTGACCAACTCTTGTCCCAACCGGTACCTTCCGGACATCTGCGCGGACCAGGGCCGCCGTAGCGTTAATCCACTGGACCTACCGGATGGGATTGCGTGCCGCATGGCAAAGAGACGGAGTTGGGGCGGCGGGGGCAGCGGCAGCCTGGCAGCGGCAGCAGGGTGCCTTGCGCTGCTGCTCAGCGCTTGCAGCGCCCCTCTCCCCCAACCGGAAGGGCCATCCGCGCCTGCCACCGGCGGAAATGCCGGAACCAGCGCAGCGCCGCTGGCCCTCCTTCCGGCGACGATGGAAAGCAGCCCTCCGGGGGCGGAGCAAGGAAGACCGGCCGGAAGGCCGCAAAGTACGCCCCAGGCAGCGGCACCCGCAGGTCCCCGGGCCAGCGCCGCCGCCACGGCCCCGCCGGTAACGGCCTACTTCGTGATGGTGGACGACGGCGGGAGGCACGGTATCCGCTTTGGCTGCAATGACAGCCTGGTCGCCTCCGCCCCACTGGCCGGCGCCGGGGATGGCCGGCTGAAGGCTGCAATCGCTGCGCTCCTTGACGGCGGACAGCAGGCGGATGGACTGTACAACGCGCTGGGCGGCTCCAGGCTGAAGTTCCTGTCCGGCAGCTTTGACGGCACCACGGTCACGGTCTACCTGGCGGGCGCGCTGAAGCCCGGCGGAACCTGCGACCTTCCGCGCATAGACGCCCAGCTCACCCAGACCGCCCTTGAGGCAGTGGGTGCAGTCCGGGCTGATATCTACATCAACGGAAAGACCCTGGCGGACTCCCTGAAACTGAAGTAGCCGGCCGCCGGTAAATCAGTAATAAACATATGTTGCTTTTAGAGCAACAACTGGCTGTATCCTGACTCTGTGACCCACGAGACACTTGACACCGCGGCAGGCACGCTGCCGGCGGAAGCCATTGATGCAATCGAGCGGGCGGCAACGTCGGCACACCGGCACGAGGAACTGTTCTCCGAGCGCGCGGCGAACATCCGGCAGTCGGCGGTGAGGGATGTCTTCGACATCTCCATGCGGCCCGGCTTGGTGTCGCTGGCGGGGGGAAGCCCGTACCTGCAGTCGCTCCCCCTGGACCGGCTCGCAGCCACGGCGGCGAAAATCATCGCGGAGGACGGCCTTACCGCCCTCCAGTACGGGGCCGGGCAGGGCACAGCGGAACTCCGGGCACAGATCTGCGATGTCATGGCTGCAGAAGGAATCCTGGATGCCCGTCCGCAGAACGTGGTGATCACCGCAGGTTCCCAGTCCGCCCAGGACGTTGCCACCAAGCTGTTCTGCAATCCGGGCGACGTGGTGCTGGTGGAGGACCCCACCTACGTGGGCGCACTGAACACGTTCGAGGCATACCAGGTCCAGGTGGAAACCGTGGAGATGGACCAGTACGGCCTGGTTCCGGAACTGCTGGAGGCGCGGATCGCCGCCCTGCAGCTGGCGGGCAGGAGCATCAAGTTCCTCTACACCATCCCCAACTTCAACAATCCATCCGGCATCACCCTGGCCAGGGAACGCCGGCAGCAGGTGGTCGATATATGCCGCAGGGCGAATATCCTTGTCCTCGAGGACAACCCTTATGGCCTGCTCCGCTTCGAGGGGGAGCCCTTGGCTCCCTTACGGGCCGCAAACCCAGACGACGTCATCTATTTGGGATCATTCTCCAAGATCTTCGCGCCCGGCCTGCGCATTGGCTGGGCCCTCGTGCCGGAGCACCTGCAGCGCCGCTACTACCTGGCCGCCGAAGCCGTGACGCTCTGCCCGCCCGCCCTGAACCAGATGCTGGTCTCGGCCTACCTGCGTGACTACGACTGGAAGGGACAGATCGAGACCTACCGCCGGCTGTACGCCGAGCGCTGCCGCGCCATGCTGGCCGCCCTCAGGGAATACATGCCCGCGGGAACCACCTGGACCAACCCGCAGGGCGGCTTCTTCGTCTGGGTGACGCTGCCGGAGGGTGTTGATACCTACCCACTGCTGCACAAGGCGATCGATGCCGGCGTCGTGTTTATCCCCGGCGCCGCCTTCACGCCGTCGGACGAACCGTCCAACAAGCTCAGGCTCGCCTTCAGCGCCGTACCACCCGATGCCATCGCCGAGGGAGTGCGCCGGTTGGCGCCGGTGCTGCAGGAAGCCATCGCCGCGCTGTAGCGTAAGCCACACGAGTGCCGAAACCTAGCAAAGGAGCATGCATATGGCTGGAATCATCGTTGTAGGGGTTGACGGCAGCGAGACGGCGAAGAAGGCGGCGCAGTCAGCCAGGGACCTGGCTGCGGCCCTGGGCGCTTCCCTGCACGTCGTGTCCGCCTTCGACAGCGACCGGACCGAGGTGTTCGGCAGCGGCAGCGACCGCTGGATCGTCTCCGACGCGGACGCCGCGGAGCAGGTGGCCCGGACGGTGGCGGAATCGCTGGGCCGCGACATCACGGTGACGTATTCGGCAGCGCGCGGGCGCCCGGCCGACGCCCTCATCAAGGAAGCCATCCGCATGGACGCCAGGATCATCGTGGTGGGCAACCGGCGCATGCACGGCATCGGGCGCGTCCTTGGCAGCGTGGCCAACAGCGTTGCCCACAACGCACCCTGCGACGTGTACATCGCCAACACCTACGACGCCGACTGAACCGTCAGGACCGGCCGCCGGCGTAACGCCGGACACTCCCCGTGGTGGTGCATGTCGCTGCGGGGGGTGTCCGTTCTCACCGGCTGAAACCGGTTTCGCTGCGTTCTCCAACGATAAAATTGGAAAAGGCCCCAAAGGCGTGGACATTGACAAATCCACCCCCATCGAAGGGCTCCCCCTTGATCACCTTGCAGCGCCGGCAGCTCGTTGGCCACGACATCCTCCTGGCCCGCCACGGAAACCACATCTCCTCCATGCGCGTGGACCGGAGCAACGGCAGGGTAGTTGCGCTGCTTGACGACGGCAGCCTGGACAGCGCCCCCAACCTGATCGCGCCGGGACTCGAGCTTCCCCAGACCGTGCGGAGCGTCCTGCGCGAGGACTGGAAGCTGCTGGGCGCCTGGGCCGGGATGGCGGCCCTGATGGGCGGCCTGATGACCGCAGCCGCTGTGGTTCTGGGAACCACAGCTGATCCTGCCCTGCTTGAGGCCCTCACGGCCTACTCCGCGTACTAGGCGTTCAGCCCACCAGCCAGCCCTGGAGCAGCCACCAGATCCCGGCCATCACCACTCCGCCAAAGAGCGAACCTGCCACCACCTGCCCCGGGGTATGCGCCCGCAGGACAACGCGTGACCAGCCCACCGCCGGAACCAGGAGCAGCAGCGGGGCCCAGGCCGCGCCAAGCATCAGCACCAATACGACGGCGGCACAGGACACTGCAGCGGCATGGCCGCTCATTTTCCAGTACGGGCTGACGACTGCCAGCACGGCCACGCCGCCCACCACCGCCAGGACCATGGCGGTCACGCTCTGCGGGGCGTTCACGGTGTCCAGCACCAGCAGCCCCACGGCAATGCAGGCCAGCGCCATCAGCAGCACCGGGGCGCGCTGCCTGCGGTCGCTCACATGATGGTCCGTCACCTTCCCCAGCCTGACCAGCACCAGCAGCACCACAAGCGGAAGCACGCACACAAAGAGGGCCGCCAGCGCCCCGTAACCCATGGTCCCGGGGAATCCTGCCTCCGTCAGGGGGCTGATCAACAGCTGGATGCTCACCACCACCGGCGGCTGGAAGACCTCAGTCAGCCACCTGGCGGTGTGGTTCCTGGCCCGGATTGAGCCGCTGCTTACCGTCACGTCCTGGTCCGGGCCCTAGTCCAGCAGGAGCGCGGGCTCTTCCAGGATGGCTGCGACGTCGGCCATGAAGCGTGCGGACAGGTCACCATCCACCACGCGGTGGTCGAAGGATCCTCCCAAGGTGGTGATCCAGCGGGGAATCACCTCACCGTCCAGGACCCAGGGCTTTTGCTTGATGGTTCCGAAAGCAACGATGGCCACCTCGCCCGGGTTGATGATGGGCGTGCCGGTGTCGATGCCCAGGGCACCGATGTTGGTGATGGTGAGCGTGCCGCCCTGCATCTCGGCCGGCTGGGTCTTCCCGGCCCTGGCGGTGGTGGCCAGGTTGTTCAGCGCCAGCGCCAGCTCCTTCAGGGACAGGTCCTGGGCATTCTTGATGTTCGGGACCATCAGGCCGCGCGGGGTTGCGGCGGCAATCCCCAGGTTCATGAAGTGCTTGACATGGATTTCAGCGGTGTCGGAGTCTTCGTTGTCCACCCACGACGCGTTCACGCTGGGGTTCCGGGCCGCGGCCCAGATGACGGCCTTGGCCAGGATGAGCAGCGGCGAGACCTTGATGCCCTCGAAGTCCCGGGAGGCCTTGAGCCGCTTGACGAATTCCATGGTGCGGCTGGCATCCACGTCCACGAAGATGCTGACGTGCGGCGCTGCGAAGGCGGATTCCACCATCGCCTTTGCGGTGGCCTTGCGGACGCCCTTGACCGGAATCCGCTCCACGCGCTGGTCCTGCGGCTTTCCGGCCTTGCCCCAGAAGCCGTCCGCCTTGTCCAGCTCGGCATCGCGCTGAGACTGGTAGCTGACCAGGTCCTCGCGCGTTACTTCACCCCGTGAACCGGTGGCAACAACATCTGCCAGGTCGATGCCCAGGTCACGGGCAATTTTCCGGACGGGCGGCTTGGCCAGGACCCGGTTGACCAGGCCCGTGATGGTACCGCCAAGGGTAGGACGGTTGTCGACGGCCGCGGGTTCGGTGGCGGACACTGCAGCCGGCGTGCCCGGCTGGACAGGTTCAACCTGCGGGGCATTGACCGTCACGGCAGCGGCCGGCGCCGTTTTCCGCGGGCGCCGCTTGACCGCGTCGGCCTTGGGGCCGGACCCCACCAGCGGGCCGGCGGCCGGGGCACTTCCGCCAGCGCCGCCGTCGGCCGTTGTGTCCACTGCCGCATCCTGCGGGAGCTTGCCGTAGAGCGGCTGCACTGGTGCTTCCGGTGCACAGACGTCAGCGGGTGTGGGATCGCCGGACACGTGGTCGCTGACGCTGATGATGGCCGTGCCGACGTCCACGGTCACCCCTTCCCCCACCAGCAGTTCGGTGACCGTCCCGGCGAACGGGGACGGCAGTTCCACGATGGACTTGGCGGTTTCGATCTCGCAGAGGACGTCATTGATGGCGACGGCGTCGCCCGGCTTGACCTTCCAGGAGACGATTTCCGCTTCGGTGAGGCCCTCGCCGACATCGGGCAGGTTGAACTTGTTCAGGGTCATGGTGTCCTCAGTAGGAGAGGGCGCGGTCCAGCGCCTCCAGGATGCGGTCGATGTCCGGAAGGTAGTCTTCCTCCACCTTGGCAACGGGATAGGGCATGTGGAATCCGCCAACGCGGATCACCGGGGCCTCGAGCGAATGGAAGGCACGTTCACTGATGCGGGCGGCGATTTCGCCGCCGATTCCACCGAAGGTGGGCGCCTCGTGCGCCACGATCAGCCGTCCGGTCTTCTGGACGGAGGCGGTGACGGTGTCGAAATCGATCGGCGAGATGGACCGGAGGTCGATGACCTCAACGCTCCTGCCGTCCTCCGCCGCGGCGTTGGCGGCCGCAAGCGCCACGGGAACCAGGGGGCCGTAGGCAACAATGGTGGCATCAGTACCCTCACGCAGCACGTGGGCCTTGAAGGGGTCCTCCGAGGGACCCGGAGCGTCAACGTCGACGTCGCCCTTGAGCCAGTAGCGCCGCTTGGGTTCGAAGATGATCACCGGGTCCTGGCATTCCACGGCCTGCTGGATCATCCAGTAGGCGTCGTGCGGGTTGGAAGGGGTGATGATGCGCAGGCCTGCCGTGTGCGCGAACAGCGCCTCGGGGGACTCGGAGTGGTGCTCCACGGAGCCGATGCCGCCGCCGTACGGGATGCGGATGACGACGGGAACCGTAAGGTTGCCGTGGCTGCGGGCGTGCATCTTGGCCAGCTGGGTGGTGATCTGGTTGAAGCCGGGGAAGACGAAGCCGTCGAACTGGATCTCGCAGACGGGGCTGTAGCCGCGCAGGGCCAGGCCGATGGCGGTGCCGATGATGCCGGATTCGGCCAGCGGGGTGTCCACCACGCGGTCCGGGCCGAACTCGCCGATCAGCCCGTCGGTCACCCGGTACACACCACCCAGGGGACCAATGTCCTCGCCCATCAGCAGCGACTTGGGGTTTGCCGCCAGGGTGGCCCGGAGGCCCTCGTTGATGGCCTTGGCAATGGTCATGGTGGTCATCAGTGGCCTGCCTTTGCTTCCTGCGCGGCGGCTTCTTCCTCGCCGGCGAATCCTGCGCTGTACTCCTCGAACCATGCCAGTTCCTCGGCCACCAGCGGATGCGCCTGGGCATAGACGTTGGCGAAGGCCTGCCGGATGTCCGGGTTTTCAAGATCATGGGCGGTGCGCCGGACATACGCGGCCAGCTCGTCGCCGTCGGCCTTGACCTTGGCGAAGAAGTCGTCGTCCGCCAGGCCTTCGGCACGCAGGTACTTCTCGAGCCGTGTCAGCGGATCCTTGGCCCGCCAGGCGTCTTCTTCCGTCGACGGGCGGTACTTCGTGGGGTCGTCGGCGGTGGTGTGCGCGCCCACCCGGTAGGTGAAGGCCTCGATCAGGACAGGTCCGTTGCCCTGGCGGGCATGCTCCAGGGCCCATTCGGTGACTGCATGCACGGCGATCACGTCGTTGCCGTCCACCCGGATCCCCGGGAAACCATAGCCCTTGGCGCGGTTGGACAGCGGAACCCGGGTCTGGACGTTGGTGGGTACGGAGATGGCCCAGTGGTTGTTCTGGCAGAAGAACACCACCGGCGCCTTGTAGGAGGAGGCGAACACCATGGACTCGTGCACGTCACCTTCCGAGCTGGCGCCGTCACCGAAGTAGGCGATGACGGCGGCGTTCGGCTGCTCGTTGGCCGCATCCGTGGCGGCGGCGAGCTTCTGGTCGCGCTGGATCCCCATCGCGTAGCCCACGGCGTGGAGGGTCTGGGCAGCCAGGACCAGGGTGTACAGGTGGAAGTTGGTGTCCTTGGGGTTCCAGCCGCCGTTGGAAACTCCGCGGAACTGGCGCAGGAGTTCGGCCAGGTCCACGTTGCGGGTCAGCGCGACGCCGTGCTCCCGGTACGTGGGGAAAATGTAGTCCTGCGGCTGGCTGGCACGGCCCGAGCCAATCTGCGCTGCCTCCTGGCCGGTCAACGGTACCCACAGTGCCAGTTGGCCCTGGCGCTGGAGGGCGGTGGCTTCAATATCGAACCGGCGGATAGCGGCCATGTCCCCATACAGCCCACGCAGGTCCTCCGGGGTCAGTTTGTCCGCGTAGCCGCTGAAGACCGGATCGCTGCCGAGCTTCCCGTCGGGGCCGAGCAGCTGCACCATCTGGGCCGCGGGCTCGCCCATGACGGCTTCAGCATCGGCTTCCCGCTGATCGTCTACCGCTGTTCCGTCGAACTCGGTGGAAGGCAGATGAGTGCCCATACCGTCTCCTTGCTTGCCGCATCCGGATGCAATGCAAATGTCGCTGGGATATATGCCTCAAAAGGAATACATTCCCTTTGCGGCATATACATTGGCTTACTGATCCTAACTTTATCTTCGGTAAGTAGCGGGAGGGCTACTTGTTAAGTGCTAGGAAGTTGCCGGTGCCTTTGTATAGTCGGCACACAACTGGAGGAACCGGGTGTTGGCCTCGGGTTCCCCGATACTGACCCGGACGCCCTCCCCGGGGAAGGCCCGCACGGAAAGGGCACGCGTCCCCGCCAGCTCCGCAAAGGCTGAACTTTCAGGACCGAGTGCCAGCCATACGAAGTTGCCCTGGGCATCCGGGACGGCCCATCCGAGCTCCTTCAGGCCGGCGGTTACCCGCGCCCGCTCGTCCACGAGCTTTTGTACCCTTTCCACAACCTGGGCATAATTCCCAAGGGAAACAATTGCTGCGTCCTCGGCAATTTGGGACACGGCGAACGGGGTGGCGGCAACGCGGAGGTACTGCGTCAGTTCCGGTTGGGAGACGCTGTAGCCCACCCGAAGGCCGGCCAGTCCGTGGGCTTTGGAGAAGGTCCGCAAAACCACCACGTTGGGGTATTTGCGGTAGAGGTCGATCCCCTCAACGGCGTCCTGGGCCCTGACGAACTCCTGGTAGGCCTCGTCGATGACCACCACCACGTCCGCCGGCACGGAACGGATAAAGGCTTCGGTTTCAGCAGCGCCGAGTGCCGGGCCCGTGGGATTGTTGGGCGTGCAGAGAAGGATGACTTTGGTGCGGGCCGTTACTGCAGCCGCCATCGCTTCCAGGTCATGCCGTCCGTCCGCGGTCACGGGGATGCGCACGCTTTCCGCACCTGCCAGGCCCACGCTGATGGGGTACGCCTCAAAGGAACGCCACGCATAGATGACCTCGTCCGCCTTGCCGTCCTCGTTCTGGCCCGCAAAGGCAGCCAGAATCTGGTTCAGTGCGCCCAAACTCCCGGCGCCGGTGACGATGTCCTCGGCGGGCACGCCAAGGAATTCCGCCAGCGCCGCGCGGAGCCTGCTGCTCAGCGGATCCGGGTACCGGTTGAAGTCCCGCTGCCGGGCGATCGCCTCGAGGACGGCCGGAATCGGGGGCAGCGGGTTCTCGTTGGACGACAGCTTGTAGCTGGCCAGCCCGCTGACGGCGGCCGGTGGCTTTCCTGCAGCGTAGCGGGGCAGCCGCTCCAGCACCGGGCGGGGTGCAATGCCGCCTGCCCTGGTCTCAGATGAGGTCATGGCTTCTAGCCTACTTCCAAGCCCCCACGGGAATCGGGGGACCATGCACCGAAATTCAGGGCACGCTGCCGGCCGCACATCAGCACCTTGTGGAAGCATGGTGCCATGGGTTCATTCATCCTCCGGGTCATCGTCAATGCCGCAGCTCTTTGGGTGGCCAGCTGGATCCTGCCGGGCATGGACATCTCCAGCACGGCGGCATCGGATGCCGTGGCCCGCAGCGGTATTTCACAGGACACCGATGCCATCGGGATCGTCCTGGCCTACCTCTTCATCGGCCTCATCTTCGGGGTGGTGAACGCCTTCGTGCGGCCGCTGGTCAGACTCCTGGCGCTTCCCATCACCATCCTGACCCTGGGCCTGTTCGCGATCGTCATCAACGCCGCCATGCTGTACCTGACAGCCTGGATCAGCGGCTACACACCGGTGCACCTCACTATCGATTCCTTCTTCTGGACCGCCGTCCTGGCGGCGATCATCATCTCCCTGGTCTCACTGGTGGCAGGTTTGCTCCCGGGCGGCAGGCGCTGACCCCGGGTCCGGGATCCAGCCTCTAAGTAGGAAGGCGGGCGGAAACAGGTACCCGGCAGGTGCCGTTTCGCCACCCAGCTCCCAAAACAGCAGTACCCGCCACCCATGACCCCTGCCGGACGGGCCGCTTAGGCTGCGAACCGGGGCCTCCAGAGGCCCTGTTGCTGTCAGTTCCGGACCACGGGGGGCCCACGCATGAAGCCCATGAGATTCCTGCTTGCCGCCTGCCTGCTTTTGGCGTGGCAGGCAGGCCCGGCACAAGCAGACGCCGAAACAGGGCCGGCACCGCGGAGCATGACCGCGCTTGGCAACGACATCTCCTGGCCCCAGTGCGGCGCAGACCTCCCCGCACCCCCGGCATTCGCAATCGTGGGCGTCAACGGGGGACGGCCGGACACCGTCAACCCATGCCTGGCTGCCCAACTGGCGTGGGCGGACCAGACGTCGGATGCCGCCGGGGGAACTCCGGCGGCGGTGTACGTGAACACCGCCGCAACAGGACCGGTGGAGTCGGTGTGGTGGCCTGCGAGCAACAGCTACCGTGGCATGGACGTCAGCAACCCCTACGGAGTGTGTGACGGCACGGGGGCACCTGCCTGCGCCTACGTCCACGGGTACGCCATGGCCGCCAATGACGTTGCCATCCTGAAGGATTCGGGCGCCGGGGAGCTGCGGCGCATGTGGTGGCTGGATGTTGAAACCGGAAACAGCTGGCTGTGGGACAAGACCGCCAATGCTGCGGAGCTGGAGGGCATGACCGCGTTCCTGGAGGGCACTGGCTTGGACGTGGGGATCTATTCCACCGGTTATCAATTCGGTGAAATTGTGGGGGAAGTGGGCCCCGGCAGCAACCTCTACCGGCTGAGGAACTGGCTGGCGGGTGCGGAATCCACGGAGTCTGCCCGCGAATACTGCTCGGCTTCCCCCCTGGCGCCGGGCGGGACCGTCACGCTGACCCAGTTCACCGAAGGCGACCTGGACTACAACTACCGGTGCACAGCCGCCGTGCCGGCGCCGGCCCCGAAGCCCGCCCCGCAGCCGGACCCGCAGGGAAAGACGCGCACCAAGAGGTTCGCGGAAATGCACGCCGCCCAGATCTCCTGAGGCCCTGCCCTGCTTTGGCTGGATGCAAGTTTTACCTGGCACCCGGCTGCGGCCGCCCCGAAAAGGGGTCCCTGCGTTCCCTGGGAAGAGGAGGCGGTGGCGGCTTGGACAGGGAAAACCTGGTGGCAGTGGCAGCACCGCCGGCACCCAGGACCCCGCCCAGCACCGCCGTGGACTGGGCCAGGGACGGGTCCTTGCTGGCGCCCACCAGGCGGGCTGCCTCCTCATAGCCGGTGAGGCGGTGGCCCGGCCCCAAGCCGGCGTCTTCTCCCCCGCGCACGTAGAGGTCGTTGTTCACGGTCACCGTGACCTGGTTCCTGGCATCCCGGTTGTCCAGGCCATCGCTGCCGGGCACCCAGTCCGTGCGGTGTTCCAGGTGAAGAGTGCTGACATCGGGGGGAGGCGTTATGCGCGAAATGGGCGATCCCGCAGTCAGGACGTATTTCATGTCGTACTCCTTGAGGAACTCCTTGTCCGCCGCCAGGTTCATGGCATGGATTCCGCCCTGGCTGTACCCCACCGCAACGACGTCCGCTCCCGGCTCGGCGCCGGCCTCCCGGAGTGCCTGCAGGACTGCGGCATTCACCTGCCGGGAATTGCTGCCCAGGCCGTCGACGATTCCGGCAAGATCGAACGGGTTGGTGCCTTCGTCTTCGTCATGGACCTGGGTTCCCGGAACCACCACCACGTAGGCCTTTCCGCCTCCGTTGTCCACCTCGATGACTTCGATATAGCCACTGCCGCGCTCCTCCACCAGCCTGACCCGTTCAAGCAGCCCGGCGGGGGTGGCGTCGAGGTCGATGGGCACGCGCTCTTCCTGCCTGGCCGTCACCGGGCCCGGACGCAGCGCGGGGTTGACGCCTTCGACCAGAGACTTGATCAAGGGAAGGGTGGTGACGGCATTGGCCACCAGCATCTCCATGGCATCCCCATTGAGGAATCCCGTCCGCCAGAAGTCCACATGCTTCCGGAGTTCAACGTCCGGATTCGACAGGCCCAGCATCCACTGCGTGTGGGCAATGGATTCGGCCATCTGGTAATCCCACCTGCAGCTCCGTACCTGGCCGCTGATCCGCTGGAGCTCCAGCCGGACCCTGAGGACCGCCTCCCTTGACTCCCCCACCGCAATAAGCGCTGCAGTCCCCGTGGTTCGCGGCTGGTTCTGGTACTCACCAAGCTCCCGCCAGACCGTGAAAAGCTCCGCCTCGATGGCGGCGAGACGGCCGGCGAGTCCATCGAGCTTCGCGGCCCCCGCATCCAGTTCCTCCAGCTGGACGGTGATTCCACCCACGCCACCGGAAATGGTCAAGATGCCGTCCGGGGGCGGTGGTGAAACGTGGATGGGACCTCCTGAACCGGAGGGCGTCACATCGGCCATCAGAACCGGCTGCCCGGCGAGCACTCGGCCGTCAATGCCGCGCTGGCGTGCGCGGCCACCGCGGCAGACGCCTCCCGCACCCGGTCAAGCGCCCTGCGGACCGCCACCGCCTGCAGGCTGACCGAATCGCGGTATGCCTGCCCGGCAGGTGATTCCCAGTTCGCCAACTGGATCTCGTGGAATCCTGCGAGCACCTCTTCCGCCGTGTGACAGCACTGCGCCACCCTTCGCCCCAGTTCCTGGACTTCAAGGCTGACGCCCAGCCCGTTGCCCCATATCCCGTCCGTCAGATCGTTCCCCATGCCAGCTCCCCGTCACGGCCTTCCCGGCCAGATGTTTCACCATCTCCCTGCTGTGTCCAACGCTAGGCAGGCAGCCCCCGCGGGGTAAGCACCGCCGTCGGCTATGTGGACAAGTAACGTGGCTGCCCGGCTTAAGGCGGTGCCGGACTTCATGAAAGAATCAGCACATGCCTGAAACTGCCGCCACAGCTGATACCCGTACGCCCTCAGGACGCCTGGCCCTCGCCGCGTCATCGGAAAAAATCGCGCTCGGACCCCTGGACGGCCGTTACCAGTCCGCCGTCGCCCCCCTCGTGGACTACCTGTCCGAGGCCGCCCTGAACCGCGACCGGGTGGCTGTGGAAGTTGAATGGCTCATCCACCTGACCAGCAACAACGTCCTGCCGGGAGCCGGTCCCCTCAGCAAGGAGCAGCAGGACCAGCTCCGCGCCATCGTCACCGAATTCGACGCCGCCTCGGTAGCCGAACTCGCAGAGATCGAGGCCGTCACCGTCCATGACGTGAAGGCCGTGGAGTACTACATCGGCCGCCGGCTGCCCGCTATCGGCATCGAAAACCTGACCGCCATGGTCCACTTTGGCTGCACTTCCGAGGACATCAACAACCTTTCCTACGCGCTGGGCATCAAGGGCGCCGTGGAGGATGTGTGGCTGCCCGCCGCCCGCGCCCTGGTGGAACAGATCAGCAGGATGGCGGAAGACAACCGCGCCGTCCCCATGCTGTCCCGGACCCACGGCCAGCCGGCCACGCCCACCACCCTGGGCAAGGAGCTGGCTGTCATCGCGCACCGCCTGACCCGCCAGCTGGACCGGATCGAAAAGACGCAGTACCTGGGCAAGATCAACGGTGCCACGGGCACCTACGCCGCGCACGTGGCCTCCGTCCCGGGCGCTGACTGGCAGCAGGTGTCCCAGACCTTCGTGGAGGGGCTGGGCCTGACCTGGAACCCGCTGACCACGCAGATCGAGAGCCACGACTGGCAGGCAGAGCTCTACGCCGACGTGGCACGCTTCAACCGCATCCTGCACAACGTCTGCACGGATATCTGGAGCTACATCTCCATCGGCTACTTCGCCCAGATTCCGGTGGCCGGCGCGACGGGTTCGTCCACCATGCCGCACAAGGTGAACCCCATCCGCTTCGAGAACGCCGAGGCCAACCTGGAGATCTCCAACGGCCTGCTGGACACCCTGGGCGCGACGCTGGTCACCTCCCGCTGGCAGCGCGACCTGACCGACTCCTCCAGCCAGCGCAACATCGGCGTGGCATTCGGCCATTCCCTTCTCGCCATCTCCAACGTGGCCAAGGGCCTGGAGCGCCTGGACGTTGCCGGGGACGTGCTGGCGGCGGACCTGGACACCAACTGGGAAGTGCTGGGTGAAGCCATCCAGATGGTCATGCGCGCGGAGGCGATTGCCGGCGTCGAAGGCATGGAGAACCCGTACGAGCGCCTCAAGGACCTCACCCGCGGCCAGCGCGTCGACGCAGCGCGCATGCGCGAGTTCGTTCAGGGACTGGGCCTTTCCCCCGATGCCGAGGCACGCCTCCTTGCCCTTACCCCGGGCAAGTACACGGGCATCGCTGACCAGCTGGTGGACCACCTGAAGTAGGCTCCGCACCAACGCAGCAGATTACGACGGCGGCGCCGGGCTCCCCAGGGCCCGGCGCCTTTCTGCGACCCCGGCGATGTGACGCCCGTTCCGGCCGTACGCCGGCAGCATTCCGGAGTGCGAAACTGGGATCATGAAGTTGCTCCTGATCCGCCACGGCGAAACCCCCGGCAACGTGCTGGGCCAGCTTGATACCGACCATCCCGGCCCTGGGCTGACCGAACTGGGCGAGCGCCAGGCGGAGGCCATGGCGCGGGCCCTGGCCAACGAACGCATCGGGGCCCTCTACGCCTCAACGCTGATCAGGACCCAGATCACCGCCGCCCCGCTGGCGCGGCTGCAGACCCTCGATGTCGAAGTGCTGGAAGGGCTGCACGAAATCGAGGCCGGATCGCTGGAGAAGCTCACCGACCACGAATCCCACAAGCGCTACATGGGGACGGTCATCTCCTGGGCCGCCGGGGACCTGGATCTCCGCATGCCGGCGGGTCCGGACGGCCACGCCTTCTTCGAACGGTTTGACGGTGCCATCGCCCGGGTGGTGGAGCGGGCCGAACATCACCAGCACGGCACCGTTGCGGTCGTCAGCCATGGTGCAGCCATCCGCACGTGGGCCGGGTTGCGGGCCGACGGCGTTGACCACGAGTTCGCCGCCCGCCATGTCCTTGCCAATACCGGGATCGTGGCGTTGGAGGGCGACCTGCGTGCCGGCTGGAACCTGATCCATTGGGACGGCAGCCCGGTGGGCGGCCTCGCCCTGGCGGACCCGACCGCCGAGGACCCGACAGGGCGGGACGCGGGCGCCCCCTAGATCTGCTGCCGGTGGCGCCGGGGAGAGAAGATGCGCATTGCCTTGCACGGGACGGCACCCGGCTCCACGCGCTGACTTACACGGCTGCGCTGGTCGTCCCCGCCGGGCCGGCTGTCTTGGGCCTGCACCGGGGCCGCGGGGATCAGCCGTGCTGCCATCCCCGCGGCGCTTGCCGCCGTCGGCCGTTCGACGGGATCCATGGCTGTCAGGGACCGCAGCAGGATGGCCCATTCACCGAGGTGGTCCGGAACATCCGGTGACCGCAGGGTCCTGGCCACAAGGGATTCGATGGCGGTGCCCGGAAACGCCTTGGAGCCGGTGAGAAGCTCCAGCAGGACCAGGCCCATGGCGTACACATCCCAGGAGGGGTCAGCCGTGCCGCCGGAGGCCTGCTCGGGGCTCATGTAATGCACGGTGCCGGAGGAAATTCCGGGCTCGGGAGCCGACCCCGCCGCGGCGGCGATTCCAAAATCGATGATCCGGACCGGACTCCTGCGCAGCCCGCTCAGCATCAGGTTGGCAGGCTTGATGTCCCGGTGCACAAGCCCGCTGGAGTGAAGGTGCGCCAGTGCACGGAAGAAACCCTGTGCCCAGAGTGCAACATCCCCGGGCCCCGGATTCTGCAGCCGGATGGTTTCGGCCAAGCTCGCGCCCAACGCAAGTTCCTCCGCCAGAAAGGGGCGCCCGGAATGGCGCCCGCCGTCGGGCATGACGCCCTGGGCCAGCAGCCGCACGATGGACGGGTGGTTGAGCCCCGCCAGCACGCTTGCTTCATTGCGGATGCGCTGGTGCTGCTTCCGGCCGTTGACTGCCGCGATCTTGACTGCGGCATCAGGACCGCCCTCCAGGTCAACCGCACGGAAGACTTCGGCAGCGGACCCGCGGCCCAGGCGTTCCCTGAGCTGGTAGCGCCCGGCAATGAGACCGTCCGGGCCAGGTTTCTGCGGGCTGAGCGGCAGTACAGGCGCTGCCGTCCCGGCGATGCTCATGCTGAAAGGGCAGCAGAGGTGTGCGTGGCGCGGACATCGGCCGGCTGCCAGGCATCCAGCTGGAATCCGCAGGCGCAGCGCCACACGGGCGGAAGCTCCGTACCCCCTGCGTCGGCCGGCGTGAAGGTGTAGCTGGCGCGGTGCCATCCCACAGCCGGCGTCACGAGCTGCATGGCGGCACCACAGTGGACTGCCGGATCTCCCTGCGGCGCAGTGGTGCCGTCCAAGGTGGATTCCAGCAGGTCGCTTGTCAGGACCGCCCCGGCCAAGCGGGGTTCAGGCGGTGAAACTTCGGTGAAAGTAACCAACACACTCACGACTCCGTTGGGAAGCAACTTTGGGAACAATCGTAAGCTTACATATAACTAGTTGATCTAGCTAGTCCAGCTAGTGAATTTTCTGGTCCTTGCCTTCGGGCGCCTGGAGCGCGTCCGTCATCCGCTGGAGGAAATCGACCACGACCCGGGCCTCCTCCGCGGTCAGGCCTTCCGCCACCTGCATCATGCGCCGGTGCATGGCGCCGAGCGTCTCGCGGACCTCCCTGTCCGATTCAACGGTGGGGATGACCACCACGGACCGGCGGTCCGAGGGATGCGCCTCGCGGCGAACGTGGCCGCTGGCCACCAGCCGGTCGATCAGCGAGGTTGTGGAAGCGCTAGTAATATTGAGGAACTGGCTCAGGTCCTTGGGGACAACCTGCTTGCCTGAGGCCTGCACACGCAGCAGATACCGCAGCGCGAGAATGTCGGTTTCCCCCATGCCCATGGAGTCCCTGGTGGTGCGGCGGATTTCGGTTTCGGCCGCGCGGTAGTCGCGGAGCGACTTCAGCACCGCAGCACTGTAGTCCAGCTGCCCGTCGGGCCCGTACCAGTAGCCGGATCCCTCGTTGCCCATAGAAGCCATGGATTTATTTTAGACCAGCTGGTAACTAGGCTGCCAAGTAACCTGCCCAGCCGCGTCAACATCCGCGTTATCCAGGTGCTTACCGCCAGGAAACACCTGTGTAACTCCCCGCGCCTAGCCTTATCAGGCATACCCCTCCGGCGAATCGAGGCAGATATGCAGACCAACCCCAGGCTGAACATCCGGCAGGTCCCCTGGTCCAACCCCGTGGGCGCCGACCTCCGCCGCGCCCAGCAGGCCGAACTTGACGCCCGCTTTGGCCGGCCCGACCACGAACCCGGCCCGCCGCCGTCGGGCGCCGACTGTGCGGTGTTCCTGGTGGCGTACGACAAGGGTTCGGGGCAGCCTGTGGGCTGCGGGGGGCTGCGGCTCCTGGACGGATCGACGGCGGAAATCAAGCGCCTCTACGTACTGCCGTACACGCGGGGATCCGGGGTGGCCAGCTCCATCCTGGCGGCCCTGGAAGCGGAGGCCTTCAGGCAGGGCATTACCCGCATCAAGGCAGAGGCGGGGTCCGCGCAGCCGGACGGCCGGAACTTCTACGAGAATTCGGGATTCGAGGCCATCCCGAACTTCGGGCCCTACGTCGGGGTGGAACACTCGTACTGCTACGCCAAGAGCATCAATGCCCGCAGCGCGGCGCAAACCGCCATGGCCTAGCTGTAGAGCCTATGGCGCCGGTGCCGGCGCGCCGTCACACTGTAAGGGCGCACCGCCCCGTCGGCTAATCTCAGCCTATGGAAACAGCGGACATCACCTTCCGGACCCGCAAGTGGGTGCGGCCCGAGGACCTCAACGCCAACGGGACGCTCTTCGGCGGCAGCCTGCTGAAATGGATTGACGAAGAGGCCGCCATCTATGCCATCCTCCAGCTGGGAAACGGCCGCGCCGTCACCAAGTACATTTCGGAGATCAACTTCGTCAGCTCGGCCGTCCAGGGCGACCTCATCGAGATGGGCCTCACGGCCACCCGGTTTGGCCGGACCTCCCTCACCATGCGCGCCGAGGTCCGCAACATGATCACGCGGCAAAGCATCCTCACCATCGAGGAGATCGTGTTCGTGAACCTGAACCAGGACGGCAAGCCCGAGCCGCACGGCTACACGGAGATCACCTACGACCGGGACCGGATTCCCACGCACCACCTCAGCGGTACCACGGTCAAGGACTAACGTTCGCCCCCGGTTCACGCCGCGGGCCCCCAGAGTTTCCCCATCTGGTCCAAAGTGGACAGCCGGGCTGTTTATCGAATCGATAGGTATAACAGCCCGGTTTTTGTCATGCGCGGCTATAGGCTGTGCGGACATGCTCCGATTCCAGTCCAGAAATGAGTCCTGATCGTGCGTAAATTGCAGACTTTGGTTGCCGCCGCCGTCGCCGTCACCCTCCTCGCCGGATGCGGTGGTGGATCGAACCCACCAACTTCAACGGGGGAAGCTTCCAAAGCTCCGCAAGGTGCGTCCGGGGACACCCTGGTTGTCTACACCAACTCCAACGGTGAAGGCCGGGGTGACTGGCTGGCCGCCAAGGCGGCCGAGGCCGGATTCAAGATTGAGATCGTGGGGGCCGGCGGCGCTGATGCCACCAATAAACTCATTGCCGAGAAGAACAACCCGATCGCGGACGTCGCATTCGGCTTGAACAACATGTACTTCTCGCAGATCAAGAACGAGGGCGCATTGGAGGCCTATCAGCCGGCGTGGGCAGGTGACGTAGACAAGGGACTCGGTGACGGCGAGACGTACTGGCCCCTCGTGAAGCAGGCGATCCTCCTTGGCTACAACTCTGACAAGTTCGCCAAGGATGCAGCACCGAAGGACTGGACTGACCTGTGGGCCAAGGATGAGTTCAAGAGCCGCTATGAAAGGGTCACCGGCCTGGGCACCGCCACAGCCCAGCTGGTCTTTGCCGGCATCCTCTCGCGCTACCGGGACGACTCAGGGGATTTGGGAATCTCCGATGACGGTTGGAAGCAGGTTGAGCAGTACTTCAAGAACGGAAGTCCCGCCGTGGCGAAAACCGACCTGTTCGCCCGCATCGCATCCGGTGAAGTGGACATGGGGCAGATGCCGTCCTCGATCATTGCCGATCGCGAAAAGTCCTTCAAGGTGAACGTCGACACGGTGATCCCTGCGGTTGGCGTCCCGCTGGCGGTAGAGCAGATCGCGCTGGTGAAGGGGACCAAGAAAAAGGACCAGGCGCAGAAGTTCATCGACTGGTTTGGCAGCGCCGAGGTCCAAGGCGAGTTCGCCCAGAAGTTCAACTCCATGCCGGTCAACAAGGGCGCCCAGGCAAAGGCCAATCCCGAGGTGGTGGGCTTCTTCGCGGATCTTAAGCAGCAGGACATCGACTGGGACTTCGTCCAGAAGAACATGGGTGCCTGGGTGGAGAAGATCGAGCTCGAGTACATGACGTAACCGTCCTGCCAGTCACCGTTCCGCTTTCCATCAGACAGGTATGCCATGATCCGCTTGGAAAACATCGAAGTTACCTTTGGCGATTTCACCGCCATTCCGCAGCTGGACCTGCATGTGCGCCCCGGCGAGTTCTTCACCCTCCTGGGGCCCTCGGGCTGTGGAAAGACGACGGCGCTGCGCACCTTGGCCGGCTTCATCCAGCCGGCCAAGGGTACGGTCCGGGTGGATGGGAAGGACGTGACCCGGCTTCCCAGCGACAAGCGGCAGGTGGGGATGGTGTTCCAGAATTACGCCCTGTTCCCCAGCATGAGCGTGTGGGAAAACATCGCCTTCGGGCTCCGTGTCCGGAAAGAAAAACCTGCCGAGAGCGACCGACTTGTGCGGGATATCGCGCGGCGCGTTGAGCTCAGTGATGAGCAGCTGGCGAAGAACGTGGCGGAGCTGTCCGGTGGCCAGCAGCAGCGCGTTGCCGTGGCCCGCGCCCTGGTGCTGCGGCCCAAGATCCTGCTGCTGGATGAGCCGCTGTCAAACCTGGACGCCAAGCTGCGCCACCAGCTGCGCCAGCAGCTCAAGGACCTGCAGAGTGAATTTGGCATCACCACCGTCTATGTCACTCACGACCAGGATGAGGCACTCGCCATGAGTGACCGCGTCGCGGTGTTCAACAAGGGCGTCATCGAGCAAGTGGGGACACCCCAGGACATCTATGACCATGCCGCCACGGAGTTCGTCTGTAACTTCATCGGCGACAGCTCAACCCTGACTCCGGACTTTGTCTCCGAGGTGAACCAACTTTCGGGGGCCGGCCTCAGCACCGACGCCAGATCCTACCTCCGCGTGGAAAAGGCTTCACTGGACCGGCCCTCCGGCGGAGGCACCGCCGTCGGGCTTCCGGCCACTGTGGTCTCCCGCACCTATCATGGCCTCCACAGCCGCTACGTTGTGCGCAGCCACGGCGCGGACATCCGCCTCCTTGTCAGGGAGAACGGAGGCAGGCACCCGGAGGCCGGCACGAACACCACCGTCTATGTCCAGCCTGAACACATCCTCCAGTACCATCCGGAAACCGGTGTGTCGCTGCGCCGGGACCGGGCAGTTGCCCTGCCATGAGCGCCAACGCCACTGTGCGCAGCATGGGCCGTTCACCCTTCGTCCTGGTGGTGGGCGTCATCCTCACCTGGTTCATCACCGCGTTTTTGGTCTGGCCCAACGTCAATATCCTGATTGCCACCTTCTTTCCTGACGGCAGCTTCTCGGGGCGCGCCGCGGAGAAGCTGTTCTCGTCGCAGCGGGCCATGAAGGCACTCGGCAACAGCTTCCTCCTGGCCGTGGCCCTTTCCGTCACCGTCAACGTGGTGGGGGTCTTCATCGTGCTGGTGACGCACTATTTCCGGATCCGCGGCTCGCGCATCCTCTTCCTTGGCTACGCCTCCACCTTCATCTATGGCGGCATCGTGCTGGCTGCGGGATACAAATTCATTTATGGGGACAAGGGCATCGTCACCTCGCTGCTGGTCAAGCTGATCCCCGGAATGGACCCGGGATGGTTCTCCGGGTTTTTCGCCGTCCTGGTGGTCATGACCTTTGCCACCACCACCAACCACATGCTCTTCGTGGCCAACGCACTCAAGGGGATCGACTACCAAACCATCGAGGCCGCCCGGAACCTTGGCGCATCCCCCTGGACGATTCTTCGGCGCATCGTCCTGCCAATGCTCAAGCCCACGCTGTTCGCCGTCACCATCCTGTCGTTCCTGACCGGGCTGGGGGCTTTGAGCGCACCGCAGGTGCTGGGCGGCCGCGACTTCCAGACCATTACCCCGATGATCCTGACCTTCACCAACAGCCCCACGTCCAGGGACCTGGCAGCGCTGCTGGCGGTGATCCTGGGCCTGGCCACCATGCTGATGCTCGCCGTCATGTCCCGGCTTGAGAAGGGCGGCACCTACTTCTCGGTGTCCAAGGTGTCCTCCGAGCTGCAGAAGCAGGACATCACCAACCCCGCAGCCAACATGGCCGTCCACGCCGTGGCATATCTCCTGTTTGCCATCTACACGCTCCCGGTGGCCCTGATCGTGCTCTACTCGTTTGCCGACGGCGCGGCCATCCAGACGGGGCAGCTGTCGCCGGCCAACCTCACGCTGGACAACTACGTGCGCGTCCTCACCCAGCAGTCCGGGCTCCGTCCATTTGTCGTCAGTGTTGTGTACAGCGCCTTGGCGGCCGTTATTGCCGTCGGCGGACTGCTCTTCGTGGCCCGGCTGCTGCAGAAATACAAAAACTGGGTGGCCTCGGCCTTCGAGTACCTGCTGCACATTCCCTGGATCCTGCCGTCTGCGCTGCTGGCTTTGGGCCTGATCGTCAGCTACGACCACCCCAGCCCGCTGGTGGGCGGTGCCGTGCTCACCGGAACAACGGTGATCCTGCTCATCGCATTCGTCACGGTGAAGATTCCGTTCACCCTCCGGATGCTCAAAGCGTCCTTTGCCTCCGTGAATTCGTCGCTGGAGGAGGCTGCATCCATCATGGGAGCCAAGACGCTGTACGTCTTTCGGCGCATCCTCCTGCCGTTGGTTCTCCCGGCGGCAGCAGCCATAACCGCCCTGAACTTCAACAGCCTGTTGGACGACTATGACACAGCCATCTTCCTGGCCCACCCGCTGGTACAGCCGCTGGGCCTGGTGATCAAGGCCAACACCGATGGCGCAGAAGGCACCGAGGGTATTGCCAACACGTTCGTCTACACGGTGCTCCTCATGATCATCACCGGCGTGACGATGTACCTGATCTACGGCAGGTCGGGGCGGAGGCGGACCAGGAAACGACTGCCCGCGGTACCGCCCGTCCAGCAGGCTCCTGGAGGACTCCCCGGCGCCCAGGCCCCGGGCGGGGACGACGGAACACGGCCTGCCGCGGCCGTGCGCTGAATCACCTGCCGGAACTGCTGCCGACGGCGGCGCGTTTGTTGCGCCGCCGGGCCAGGTTGAGCAGGCCATCACGCAGCGGCTGGCCGCGTTCGGTGAGCGCGACGCGGCCCAGCGCCGAGGACGCCAGGCTCACCGCGCGGGTCCGGAACCTCCGCTGCCGGTCGTAGGCGCGCAGTGCCTGGTCTTCGGGCAGCGTGTTAAGCAGGTCTGCAAGTGTCACCGCGTCAACCAGCGACTCGCAGGCGCCGCGGCCAAGTGTGGGCATCATGGCATGGGCCGCATCACCGATGAGCGCAATCCTGCCACTGACGTAGGAGCCCAGGCGCGGAACCGTCCACAGGCGCTGGACCAGGCATTCCTCCGGCGTGGCTGCAGCAAGGGCGCGCCGGATGGCAGGTGCGTGGCCCGCATAGCGCTCCCGGGCCTGTTCCAGCGCTGACGGAACGTCGATCCCGTAGGGGCCAAGTCCGGACCGGTAACTGGCGTACCAGAAGGACCCGCCCCGGGCGGCGGCCATGCCGAACAGGTCCCCGCGGCCCCAGTACTCGCCCACCTCGTCCGGGGCAACTGGAGTAGGCAGGGTCCCGCGGAGGGCGAGGTAGGGCGTCAGACGTGCGTCCGCGCCGGGACCCCAGGCCGTGCTGCGGACAACGCTGTGGACGCCATCGGCGCCAACCACCAGTCCCCCGTCCGCGGGCAGCCCCCGTATCTGGCTGGTGGCCCGGCGGACGCTCCCCGGGACGGCCGTGTCCAGGAGCCGCAGCAGGTCGGTCCGGGAAATGCCGAACATTTCCCCGGCATCGACCGTAACCCAGGGTTCCCCCTGGGCGTTACGTACCGACCCGCTCCCGAGCACCGGGCTCACCGCCCGCGCCTGGTCCAGTATCCCCAGCCGGGCCAGGGCGCGTTGGGCGTTGGGCCACATCCCGAGAGCGTTGCCGACGGCGGGCAGTTCCGGACGCTTCTCGTACACCGTCACGTGGAAGCGGTTGGGGTCCAACGCCGCCGCGAGGGCAAGCCCGGAGATGCCCCCGCCCACGATGGTGATCGTCTCCATACGCAGGATTCTACTACTTTTGTAGTGAATTGAAAGGAGTCCCACTAGACTGTGGCCATGCGCGACAGACGTACCCAGCTCCTTGATGCCGCGCTGTCCGTGGTGGCAAACAAGGGGCTGAAAGGCCTCACGCACCGGGCCGTGGATGCCGCCGCCAACGTGTCCGAAGGCACGACGTCAAACTATTACCGCAACCGGTCAGCACTGGTGGAAGGCGTCCTGGACCGTTTGCTGCAGCTGGACGCAGAGCTCCTGCAGCGCGTTGGCCCGGCCGGTCCCCCACGGGACGTCGACCAGCTGGCCGGGCAACTGGCCGCGATGGTTCTCGCGCTGGCCCGGCAGCATGCCGGCCTCACCCGGGCCCGGCTGGCCCTGTCTCTGGACCATCCGGAGGCGGTGACCGGCGGGCACCACCTGCTGGTGGGCGGGCTGGAACAGGCTCTTGCAACCCTGGGGGTGGCTGACGCAGCAGCACGCGCCCGGGATATCGCGGACTACGGCGACGGGGTGCTGTTGCACCTGCTTACCGTCAGGCGCGACGAGCAGCCTGACGCTGCCGCCATCGCGGCGGCCGTCCGGCGACTGGCAGGCCCCTGAACCCACCCCTGCCGACCGCCGTCGTCCTTCTCCCGCGGCTTTAGGCGCCGCCGGGCCAGCCCGTGTAGGCCTCGGCCAGGTAAGCCATGCCGTGGCGGGAGGAGACCACCGAGTTCAGCTCGCCGAGCTGGCGCGCGCGGGAGAAATCGTCCGCGTCGGCGGGGGTGTGCAGCATGGTGGTCATCCAGTACGAGAACTGCTGCGCCTTCCAGACACGCTCCAGGGCCCGGTCGCTGTAGGTTTCCAGCAGGCGGCCGGAACCGGAGTTGTAGTGGCTGTCCAGCCCCTCAAAGAGGACCTTGACGTCGTTGATGGCAAGGTTCAGGCCCTTGGCACCGGTGGGCGGCACGGTGTGCGCGGCGTCGCCGGCGAGGAAGAGGTTGCCGTGGCGCATGGGGGTGTGGACGAAGCTGCGGAACGGCAGCACCATCTTTTCCAGGACGGGCCCTTCCTTGAGCTCGAAGCCGTTGCCGTTGACACGGCTCCGGAATTCGGCCCAGATCCTCTCGTCGTCCCAGTCGGCCACGTTCTCCTTGGGGTCGCACTGGAAATACATCCGCTGGACTGTCTCCGTACGCTGGCTGATCAGGGCGAATCCGTTGGCCGAGTTGGCGTAGATCAGTTCATCGGAGCTGCGCGGGGCCTCGGCCAGGATGCCGAACCAGGCGAAGGGGTACTCGTGGAAGTACCACTTGCGGTGGGCTTCCGGGATCTGGAACCGGCAGTGGCTGCGGGAGCCGTCGGCACCCACCAGGAAATCCGCCTGGATCTCGAACTCAACGCCTTCGGAGTCGGTAAACCGGACTTTCGGGCTGCCTTCCAGGTCATGGACAGTGGTGTCGGTGACGCTGTAGCGGACGTCGCCGCCGTCGTCCTTCCTCCGCGCGGCGAGGTCCAGGAAGACGTCCGTCTGCGGGTACAGCCAGACGGACTCGCCCACGAGGTCCTTGAAGTCGATGCGGTGGCTCTCGCCGTTGAACCGCAGTTCGATGCCATCGTGCCGGTCGCCCTCGCGCAGCACACGGTCCGAGACCCCGCTGTCCACCAGCAGGTTGACCGTCCCGTGCTCCAGGATGCCGGCGCGGACGGTGTGGGCAATCTCCTCGTGGCTGCGGACCTCGATGACCGTTGACTCGATGCCTGCCTTCGCCAGGAGATGGGACAGCATCAGCCCTGCCGGGCCGCCTCCCATGATGGCCACCTGGGTGGTGATGGTTTTTCGTGCCATGACTGCGTCTCGCTTCGTTGCGGGTCCCGCCACGGGCGGCACCGGATCGGTTTGTCTGCCATCAGTGTGGGGGAAGCCGGGTGACCGGCGTTACAGAAATTCCGTTGAATGGTTCAGGCGTCCGCAAGTTGCCGGGCAATGCCCCGGGCGGCCGTTTGCAGTGCCGGAACCAGTGCCTGCAGGCGCATCTCCTGCAGGGGCACCACGACGCCCAGTGAGGCTACGGCCCGCTGCCGGCGGTCCAGCACGGGCACCGCGATCCCCCAGGTGCCCGCATCCACCACGCCTTTCAGTTGCGCAAAGCCCTGATGGGCGGTCTCTGCCAGCAGCGCCCGGACGTCGGCCGCAGCCAGCCTTCCTTCGGGATCGGTGAACTGGCCCAGGTACTCCTGCTGCATGGCCTTGTCCTGGTGGGCCATCAGCGCCAGTCCGGCGGACGAGATATGGATGGGCATCCTGCCCGCTACCTGCGCCCGGTTGGCCACCGAGCCCCGGCGGGACAGCCGTTCCACAAAGAGCGCCTCCCAGCCATCCAGCACCGCGAGGTTCACGTTTTGGTTCAGGACCTGCTGGATGTCCTCCATAAAGGGCATGGCTGCCTGCCGGAGCGCCAGCGCCGGCGAGGCACGGTTCACCAGTTCCCACAGCCTGAGTCCAGGCCGCACCATCCCGCCGGGAGCAGCCTCCAGCAGTCCGTGACCTGCCAGCTGCCCCACCAGCCGGTGGGTGGTGGTCAGCGGAAGGCCTGCCCGCCCGGCAAGGTCAGACAACTGGAGGGCATTGACATCCTGGGGAAACGCGGAGATCAGCCGCACGATCCGGTCCACCACGGAGTCGCCGGACGGGGAGTTGGCCAGCGTGAACACCTGCTTCCATTGAATGGGAAAAGTTGTCCCAGATTACACCCGATAGTGATACAAACCTCACTGGGGATGTGGGCAATGCTGCCCACCCACTACCGGCAAAGCAGACTGCCGCTCAAAACTCCTGGAAGATACACCGAGGTATTTCTATGTCATTTGCGCCATCCCAGCACCGTTCCAAGTGGCCAGTCTGGCTTTGGTGGCTGGCTATGGTTCTTGACGGTTTTGACCTGGTGGTTTTGGGCACCGTCATTCCCACACTGATCAAGACCCATGAGCTTGGCTTCGACGCGGTGGGCGCCACCTTGGCCGCCACAATCTCACTGGTGGGCGTTGGCGCCGGTGCCCTGTTCATCGCCCCGCTGTCCGACCGCTTTGGCCGGCGCCGCCTCCTGGTGGCCTGCGTCCTGTGGTTTTCGATCTTCACCATCGCCGTGGTGTTCGCACCCAACGTGGCGGTGCTCTGCGCCTTCCGGCTTCTTGCCGGGCTGGGACTGGGCGCCTGCCTCCCGGCCGCCCTGGCCTACATGAACGACTACGCTCCGGCAGGTACCGCCGGAAAGTCGACCACCCGGACCATGACCGGCTACCACGCCGGCGCTGTGGCCACGGCCTTCCTTGCCCTGCTGCTGATCCCGGACTGGCGGATGATGTTCATCGTGGGCGGGCTGGCAGGCTTCGCCCTGGCACCCTTCCTGTGGTTCAAGCTCCCCGAAACCCTTCCCCCGGCGGCGGCAGGAACAGAACCTGCCGCAGCCCGCCCGGGCTTCCGGGACCTGGCACGGAAGCCTTACCCCTTGGTGGCGCTGGCCATCGCGGCCGCGTCCTTCATGGGGTTGCTCCTGGTCTACGGCCTGAACACCTGGCTTCCGCAGCTGATGGCCGGCGCCGGGTACACCGTCAGCACCGGCCTGGTTCTCCTGCTGGTCCTCAACGTAGGGGCCGTGGTGGGCCTGGTGATCGCAGAGATCCTGGCCGACAAACACGGCACCAAGCGTGTGGTGCTGCTGTGGTTCGGACTCTCCGCGGTTTTCCTGGCTGTCCTGAGCGTCAAGATCCAGAATGAACTGCTGCTCAACGCGGCAGTCTTTGTCACCGGCGTGTTCGTCTTCAGCGCACAGGTCCTGGTTTATGCATGGGTCAGCCAGCTGTTCCCGGCAACCCTCCGTGCTACAGCCCTCGGCTTCGCCGCCGGGGTGGGCCGGCTCGGCGCGATCATGGGCCCCGCCGTCACCGGCACGCTGGTCGCTGCCAACATCGCCTACCCCTGGGGCTTCTACGTCTTTGCGGCCGCTGCCGCGATTGCCGTGGTAGCGCTGGTGACGGTGCCGCACACCATCGCTGCGGTCCGGGAAGCATCAGCCGCGGAACGTCCGTAACGGGTCACCACCCGCCCCTGCCCCTGGTGTTGCAGGGGCGGGCACAAGGCGGTCAGGCCGCCGTCGTCCTTTGCCTGATCCGGCGCCATGCGCCGGGCGCCAGCACCACGGCAATGCCGACGGCGGCGCCGATCACGGTCTCGATGATGCGGTCGCGCAGCAGGATGGAGGGTGACGCCGGGACCACCAGCAGTGTTGAGACCAGCGCGAGGGGTGTCACGAAAACCTGGGCCAGAAGGTACTGGCGGATGATGAACATCTCGGCCCCGAACTGGCACAGCGCCATCACCAGCACGGTTTGCCACGGCTGCAGGCCCACCAGCAGCACGGCCGCGAGGACCAGCAGGCCCAGGACCGTGCCGATGATCCTTTGTATGCCGCGGCGCACCCGGTGCCTGGTGGTGTGGCCCACCAGCGGCACCACGGCAGCAACCATGGCCCAGTAGTTGTGCCCGAACCCCAGGCGCTCCCCCGCCCACGTTGCCAGCGTGCCGGCAAGGCCTGCGGCCACCAGGTAGCCGAGCCCTTCAACCCAGGCCGCGCGCTTCTCCGCGGGAGTGCGGCGGATGCGGGGAGGCCTGGCCCAGGGAGTCCTGTGGCTGGGAAGGATGCGGGACGAGAAGCCGACCAGCAGGGCGAACACCGTGGTCAGGACGGCCACCAGCATGCCTTGCCAGAGCGGCGGCTGGTTGGGAATGGATGCGATGGCGGCGAAGGCGAAGATATGGAAGAGCGAGCCGCCGGGGCGCAGCCTGAGCCAGGAAATGGCAACCGAACAGGCGCCGGCCACCAGCGTGGTGGCCAGGACCAGCAGCCACGTGTGGGTGGGGGCGTCCAGGCCCCAGGCGGGACCCATGCGCGCCGCCAGCGCCGCCAGGAGCATGACGAGCAGCATCAGCAGACCGGCGCGCAGCTGCAGGATAAACCGGACGGCGTGGGGTTCGCCGCGGCCGTAGATTCCGGTGAAGGCGCCGAAGGACGCGAAAATTGCCAGGTCCAGCCTGCCGAGCAGCACCAGCGTGATCAGCGGAACGAAGACGCCCACGGCGCACCTGAACGCGGGGTGGTGGTCCTTGTTGCCGGGGGCAATGCTGAACATTTCAGCAAACAACTTCACGGGCAGCGCCTTCCTGGGGTGGATTCTGACGGGCGGCCGCGCTGACGTTCCTGATAAATCCTACGGTGCGGGACCCGGAAGGCCC
This sequence comes from Arthrobacter sp. SDR-2R, assembly GCF_057747955.1. Taxonomy (NCBI): domain Bacteria; kingdom Bacillati; phylum Actinomycetota; class Actinomycetes; order Micrococcales; family Micrococcaceae; genus Arthrobacter; species Arthrobacter sp. SDR-2R. The sequence continues at coordinate 568,881 of NZ_CM173231.1, read as the reverse complement.
CCGGCGCGTTCCCATGAATGGAATCGGGGGGCAATGCGGTGGAAACAGCACCGCACCATGCTTGTGTCATGAAGCGCCCTGCCCACAACACACCCGCTGCCGAACTGCGCTGCGAGGTCTGCGGCCTGATGCCTGAGCCGCCCAAGGCGCGGCTGACCTTGGCGAACGTCGCCGTGATGCTGCCCATCGAGCTGCTGGTCCACGCCCTGGTGGTGGAGACCCACCTTCCCTATGTGGCCAAGGTCCTGGTGCTGACCCTGACGGCCACAGTCCTGGTGATCTGGGTGGCCGAGCCCTCGGCTGCCCGGATCCTGCTGCGCTGGCTGCACGCCCCGGCCCTCCGGCACCGGCGGCAGCTGGCGTCGGCGCCGTCCCTGTGGCGGGCGCGGACGCTTCTCCAGGACCGGCCCGGTTCGCTGCAGCGGATCACGGCGGCGCTGGCCCGGCTGGACACCAACATCCTGAGCATCCACGTCCACCCGGTACCGGCTGGGGTCCTGGATGAGTTTGTCCTCTCGGTGCCCGGGGACGTGGGCGAACGGGAACTGCTGGCGGCACTTCACGACGGCGGCGGCAGCAGTCCGCACGCCTGGCCCACCACCGCCCTGGCCATGGCTGACGGGCAAACCCGGGCGCTCAGCCTGGCAGCGAGGATCGCCGCCACCCCGGACGAACTCCCCCTGGCGGTGGCCGAGCTGCTGCACGCACGGATTGTGCCGCCGTCGGACGCCGGCTTCAAAGCGTCCGACGACGGGACGCACCTTAAGATCCCCACGGCCTGGCATGGCCCCATCACCTTCTCCCGGCCGGATGAGCCGTTTACGCCGGCCGAGTCCGCGCGGGCCCACCGGCTGGCGGAACTGGCCGAGATCCTGTCCCACCGGCCGGACGGATCCCCCACGGCGCGTTGAGCTTTCCGCGCTGCTGCCGCCCGGCCTTACCCGTGCGCGGCAGTCACAATCCGTCAGCAGGGCCCTTGCAGCGCCCGGCCGGCAAAAACCCTTGACAGTGGCCGGAGTCACTTCTACCTTTGATTTTGGGATCCCAAATTGGGATCCCAAAAGTGCATTTCCCGCTCAACGCTCCGGATCGTCCAGCGGCCCCCTGCCGGCAGGCGCAACAACCCTGCCCGGCACGTACGTACAACGCACCATTCGCATCCTCCCCATCCGTAAACTTCCCCGTGAAGGAGAAGCTGTGTCCATCCCAAACACTGAAACAACGGCCACGTCCGACGAGGCCACCCCCGGCACTACCGAAACGCGCGGAAAGGACGGAACGCAACGGCGCACCTCCGTCCGCTGGCGGCTGTTCCTGCTGCTCCTGGTCCTGGTGTCCGTCAACTACATCGACCGCGGCTCCATCTCGGTGGCCCTGCCAATCATCCAAAAGGAGTTCGACCTCGCCCCGGAACTGGTGGGCCTGCTGCTCTCCGCCTTCTTCTGGACCTACGCCCTGATGCAGATCCCTGTGGGCCTGCTCATCGACAAGTTCGGTCCCCGCAAGGTGATGACCGCCTCCTGCGTGGGCTGGGGCGCGGCAACGGCCGCATCCGGCATGGCCGGCGGCTTCCTGAGCATGTTTATCGCCCGCCTCGGCATCGGCGTGACCGAAGCAGGTGTCATGCCCGCCGGCGGCAAGCTCAACGCCATCTGGATGCACAAGTCGGAGCGCGGCCGCGGTGCCACCATCCTGGACGCCGGCGCCCCGCTGGGTGCAGGCCTTGGCGGCATCCTCATCGCCGGCCTCATCGCAGCGACGGGCAGTTGGCGCAGTTCGTTCGTCATCGCCGGCGCCGCAACAGTCCTGATGGGCCTGGCCGTCTGGTGGTACGTCCGCGACAACCCGCGGCAGCACCGCGGTGTCAATGCCGCCGAAGCCGAGTACATCGAAGCGTCGCACGCTGCCGAGGATGCCGAAGCTGAGCTCGACGGCAGCCAGGGCAAACGCGCACTGCTCCCCTACCTCAAGTTCCGCTCCTTCTGGGCGATGTGCTTCGGCTGGCTCGGCTTCAATGGAGTGTTCTATGGCCTGCTGACCTGGGGCCCGCTCTATCTCGCCCAGGCCAAGGGCTTCGACTTGAAGACCATCGGCTGGTCCACCTTTGTCATCTTCGGTGCCGGCTTCGTCGGTGAAATCCTGGGCGGCACCATTGCGGACAAGTGGCGTGCATCCGGCGCGTCAGCCAACCGGGTGATGCGCACCCTCCTGGGCATCTCGAGTGTCGTGGTGATCGGCGGCCTGGTGGGCGTCACCGTGGTCCCGGACCCCACCACCGCTGTGGTCCTGCTCTCCCTCGTCATGTTCTTCCTGCGCTGGGTGGGCCTGTTCTGGAGCATCCCCTCCATCCTGGGCGGCCGCACCAACGCAGGCGTCCTGGGCGGTGCCATGAACTTCAGCGGCAACATCTCCGGCTTCGTCACGCCGATCGCCGTCGGCCTGATCGTCGGAGCCACAGGTTCCTACACCTGGGCGCTGCTGTACTTCGTGGGTTCCGCAGTGATCATGGGCGCCTCAGTCCTGACGCTGAACTACAACAAGCGGCTTCCTGTCTAAGCTGACCCTCGCAGGGAAACTTGCACCCAACGCCCCCGCAGCCGGGAGCAGTGCCGTACAAAATCCGAATGGAGCATCATGCTGACCGCAGAAGAGACCCAGGACAAGGACCGCCCCCTCCGCGAGACTGTCCGGGACACCCTCCGCACCAGGATTTTCGAAGGACACTACGCTCCCGGCACGCGGCTGGTGGAACGCGACCTGGCAGCCGAATTCTCCGTCTCCCGGCTGCCGGTCCGCGAGGCCCTGCGCATGCTTCGCCAGGAAGGCCTGATCAGCGACCGGGGCGCCCGCGGGGCTGAGGTGAGCAGCCTCAGCCCCAAGGACGTGGAGGACCTCTTCGATGTCCGCCAGTCCCTGGAAGTCCTGGCATGCCGGCTCGCCGCCAAACGGGCCACCAAGGAGGACCTCGCCCATTTGAAGGGGCTGCTGGACGATGCGGAAACCTTCCTGGCCAAGGGATCAGTGATGGAGGCGCACCGCTCCAACAGCGAATTCCACGACGCCATCACCCGCATCGCGGACAACAACTTCCTCAAGTCCGCCCTGGAACCCCTCCAGGGCCGCATGCACTGGCTGTTCCGGCATGTCAGCGACCTGCCCGAACTCATCCGCGAACACCGCGACCTGTACACCGCCATTGCCAGCGGCGATCCGGACAAGGCAGCCGCCCAGTCCGCATCACACATTGGAAAGTACCGGGACCAGTTTCCCGAGGACTTCCAGAAGACCGAACCAGAATTCCACCGGAAGAGAAAATGAAACTCCTGGTCATCAACCCCAACATCAGCGCCGATGTCACCGCGCTGATTGAATCCGAGGCGCTCCGTTCCGCCTCCGCCGGCACCGAACTGCTGGTCAGGACTGCCGGGCACGGCGTGGAGTACATCGAGACCCGCTTCGAAGCCCTCATCGCCGCGGGTGCCGTGGCAGAGATCATTGCCGAACACACCCGTCCCGGCGCAGACCGGGTGGACGCCGTGGTGGTGGCTGCCTTCGGGGACCCGGGAATGCCGGCCCTCAAGGAACTGGCCGAGGTGCCCGTCATCGGGATCACCGAGGCCGCCCTGTGCGCAGCAGCACTGCAGGGCCACCGGTTCTCCATCATCGCCATCTCGGACCGGATCAAGCCCTGGTACCGCGAGTGCGTGGAGCAGTTCGGACTTGCCGGACGTCTGGCCTCCATCCGTTCCATCAATGACTCCCTGAACAGCATCGCCTCCGTCCAGCAGGACTTCAGGGAAACCCTGCTGGCACTCAGCCGGCAGGCCGTGGCGGAGGACGGCGCCGACGTCGTGATCCTCGCCGGCGCCCCGCTGGCCGGCCTGGCCCGCGACCTCACGGGGCAGATTCCCGTCCCTGTGGTGGATGGCATCTCCGCAGGCATCCGCATGGCCGAGGCCGTTGCCGCGCTGCAATCCGGGCCGCACCGCGCCGGCGCCTTCGCCCCGCCGCCGGCCAAGGACCGCAAGGGCCTGTCGCCAAATCTGGACGCGGCCCTTGCCGCCCGCCAGGAGCACGCCGGCACCCCCCAGCCCGCCGCCTAGCCAGAGCCCAACAACTTTAGGAGGACACCGATGTCCCACCAGCCACAACTCGTCATTGCCAACGCCACCGTGGTGAACAGCCACGGCCGCCGGGAGGCGCACGTCGTGGTCCACGACGGCCGCATTGCCCGGCTCGTCGACGCCGCCGGGCCCGTCCCCGCGGCGGACCGCACCATCGATGCGGCGGGCAAACTCGTGATCCCCGGCGGCGTGGACGGACACTGCCACGTGGCCCAGGTCACGGGGCGATTCCGCACCCTGGACGACTACCGGACCACCTCCACGGCAGCGCTGTGGGGCGGAACCACCACCATCATCGATTTCGGAATTCCCCGCGACGCCCAGGAAACCCCGCTCGCCGCCGCCCTGCACAAGAAGGAACTCGCCACGGAGTCCCGCTGCGATGTTGCCCTTCACGGCGCCGTGGTCACCTGGGACGAAACCGTCCCGTGGCAGCTTGAGCAGCTGGCAGCGGAAGGCGTCCGGTCGGTGAAGATGTACACCACCAACCGGGGCACCACCATGGCCGACGGCGACACCATCCTGAAGGTCATGCGGGAAATGGTCCGGCTGGACGGGTTGACGTACATCCACGCCGAACACGATCCCATCATTGCCGACTGCACCGCCCAGCACGCGGAGGACGGGCGGATCGGCATCGAACACCTGCACCGGACCCGGCCGGAACTGGCCGAGGAGATCTCGGTCAAGGAAACCCTGGCCATGGCCGAATACACCGGCGCCCCGGTGTACTTCGTCCACCAGTCCACGCCCGGGGCAGTGGACCTGGTGAGCGAAGCCCGCTCCCGGGGACTGGAGGCCTACTCCGAGACCTGCCCGCATTACGTCACGCTGGACGATTCCGTCTACGGATCCACCTTCCCCGAGTGGTTCGCCTGCTGCCCGCCCATGCGCAGCCCGGAAACCGTGGCCGCCCTCAAGGAGCGGCTGGTGTCCGGAGCCATCCACACCATGTCCTCCGACCACTCCTGCTACGACCTGTCCCAGAAGCGCGAGCGCACCGACGACGTGCGCGCCATGCCGCACGGACTGCCCGGCGTGGAGACGCGGATGCCGGTGACGTTCACCGCGATGACCTCCGCCGGGGCAACCGTGGAGCAGTTCGTGGAGGCTTTCGCTGCCGCGCCGGCACGGATCAACGCCGTGCCCGGCAAAGGCTGCATCGCCGAGGGGTTCGACGCCGACCTGGTGGTTTTCGACCCCGCAGAGGAACGCACCGTGAACGGCGCGGCCCTGCACATGGGAACGGACTTCTCGCCTTTTGACGGGAAGGCACTCACGGGCTGGCCCGCCGTCGTTGTTTCCAAGGGACGCGTGGTCCTGGACGCGGACGGCTTCCATGACCCCGGCGCCGTGGGCCGCTTCATCAACCGCACCGGCTTCCGGCAGCACCAGTCTGCTGCCCCCGAAGCTTCCCGACTCGCCGCCGCCCTCTAGGAGCCCCCATGCCTGCAAGCACACGCCCCCGCCGGATCGGCATGATCGTGCCGTCCTCCAACACCTGCCTGGAACCGCAGACCTACCGCATCCTGGGCGGCCGCACCGACGTCACGGTGCACTTCACCCGGATCCCAGTCACCCGCATCGCGCTCGATGACTCCTCCGACCGCCAGTTCGATCCCACAGTCATGCAGGAGGCAGCAGCGCTGCTGGCGACGGCGGACGTGGACGTGATTGCCTGGAACGGCACGTCAGGCTCGTGGCTGGGCCCGGCGCACGACCAGGAGTTGGCGGCCGGGATCAGCGGCGCCACGGGCATCCCCGCCACCACCTCCACGCTTGCCTACCTGGAAGCCTTCCGGACCTTCGGCACGGAGCGGATCGGCCTGTTCACCCCCTACACCGCGGACGTGAACCACCGGGTCATCGCCTGCTACGAGCGCGAAGGCATCAAGACCGTGGACCACCGGGCGCTGGGTTTGAGCGACAACGAGTCCTTTGCCCGGGTCACCGACGACGAGGTGCGCCCGGGGTCCCTGGAACTCGCAGCCAATGCCCCGGACGCCCTGGTGTACCTGTGCACCAACCTCTACGGGGCCAACATCGCCGCCGAAATCGAGGACAGCACCGGAGTGCCGGTGTTGGACTCCGTTGCCGTCACCCTCTGGCACGCTCTGAAACTGGCAGGCGCGCCGTTGCTGGAACCACGCTGGGGACGGCTGCTGGGCTAAACCGCCCTACATCCGCAAGGTCAGGGCGCCGGGCTCCATGGTCATGAGCACGTGCTTGCTCTCGCCTTCGTGGTCCCCGTCCAACTGGTAGTCGTCCTTGTGTTCCAGCGTGATCTCAACGGTCTTGCCCTGGAAGTACTCCACGGCGGTGTCCTTGCCGCGGCCCTTGCCGATCATTCCCGCCACCACGGAGAGCCACCCCAGCTTTCCGTGGTGGGGAGCCAGGATGGCGATGTCCAGCAGGCCGTCGTCCACCTTGGCATCAGGGAAGATTTCAAGACCGCCCTGGACCTTGCCGCAGTTGCCCACCATCACGCTGCGGACGCCCCGGTGCACCACGGGCTTGCCGTCGATCACCACGGTAGCCTTGACCGGTTTGCCGGGCAGGTTCCGGATGCCGGCGTCCACGTAGGCCAGCCAGCCCACCTTGTCCTTCAGGTCCTCGTTGGTGTCCGCCATGATGGTGGCGTCATAGCCCAGGCCGGCCATGACCAGGAAGAGCTGGTCCTTGTCCGGGTCGCTGCGCCGGGCCCGGACCACGTCGATCTTCCGCTCCGTGCCGATGAGGGCCCCGGCCATGGCGCCGTCGTAGTCGGTGACGTCCATGCCCAGGTTGCGCGCCAGCAGGTTGCCCGTCCCCAGCGGCAGCAGGCCCATGGGGGTGTCGCTGCCGGCCAGGACCTCGGCAACGCACCTCACGGTGCCGTCGCCGCCGGCCGCGATCACGATGTCCGCACCCTGGGCCAGCGCTTCCTTCGCCTGGCCGACGCCCGGATCCTCCTTGGTGGTTTCCAGCCAAATGGCTTCCCCCCACCCGTTTTCCACGCAGTGCTTGGCCACCAGGCCGCGCACGTCGATATCCACCGGCTTGGCAGGATTGACGATGATGGCGGCACGTTTGGGCGAAGTGGAGCTGTTGTCAGTCATGGCGTCCTCTGATGGCGGATGGAAAGCAAGCTTCTGAGAGAAGGGTAACCCGCCCGGTGCGCCGTTCCGCGCCTACAGGGCCTTGACCGCGCCCAGCACCTGGGCCAGGGAGTCCTTGGCGTCGCCGAACAGCAGCGATGTCTGGGGTTCATACAGCAGGTCGTTCTCGATGCCGGCGAATCCCGGGCGCATGGACCGCTTGAGGAACACCACCTGCCGCGCCTCCGCCACTTCAAGGATGGGCATGCCGTAGATCGGTGAGCCGGACGAAGTCTTGGCGGCGGGGTTCACCACGTCGTTGGCGCCCACCACCAGGGCCACGTCCGTCGTCTTGAACTGCGGGTTGATCTCGCCCATCTCCTTGAGCGACTCGTACGGGACGTTGGCCTCGGCCAGGAGCACGTTCATGTGTCCGGGCATCCGGCCGGCCACGGGATGGATGGCAAAATCCACTTCGATGCCTCGGGCCTCCAGGGCCAGGGCCAGCTCGGCGGCCGTATGTTGGCCCTGCGCCACGGCCAGGCCGTAGCCGGGGACGATGATCACCCGCTGGGCGTACCCCAAAAGGACCGCCACGTCCTCGGCCGAGGACGAACGGACCGGACGCTCGCTCACGGCGGTGGACCCCGCCGTCGAACCTCCCCTGAAAGCCCCGAACAGGATGCCCGCCACGCTCCGGCCCATGGCGGCGGCCATGGCCCGGGTGAGGATGGTGCCCGAAGCCCCCACCAAGGTCCCGGCCACCACCAGCAGGACGTTGCCCAGCACCAGGCCGGACGCCGCGACGGCCAGGCCGGTGAAGGCGTTCAGCAGCGAGATGACGATTGGCACGTCGGCGCCGCCTACTGGCAGCACCAGCAGGACGCCGGCGGCAAGGCCCAGCAGCAACAGCAGGACCGCAAGGGGCAGCGAGGCGGTGAGCACCACGGCCACGCCGGCGGCCACTGCGGCGAGCAGGACCACGGCCATCACCACCGGGAGGCCCGGGAAAACCACGGGCCGGGTGGTCATCAGTTCCTGCAGCTTGGCGAAGGTGACGCCGGAACCGGCGAAGGAAACGGCACCCACCAGGAGCGTGAACACGATGGCCACGCGGACCCAGGGATTGCCGGCATGGCCCAGTTCCAGGAGGGCCACCAAGGCAGCCGCGCCGCCGCCCACGCCGTTGAACAGCGCCACCAGCTGGGGCATCTGCGTCATCTTCACGCGCCGGGCCACGGGTGCCGCCACCACGCTGCCCACCGCGATGGCGGCCAGGATCCAGGGGATGTTCTCCAGCCGGGCGGACAGGAACACCGTGACGACGGCGATCAGCGCACCGAGTGCGCCCACCAGGTTTCCGCGGCGCGCGGTCCGCGGGGAACTGAGCCCGCGCAGGGCCAGGATGAAGCAGACCGCCGCGACGAGGTAGAGCAGGGAGGTCCCGATGGGGTCGAGGAGGCTCATTTGCTGCCCGTTTCAGGCTGCACGGCACCTTTTGGGGCTGCGTCCTTCCTGGCATGGAACATGTGCAGCATCCGGTCCGTCACCACGAACCCGCCCACCAGGTTGGCGGTGGCAAGGACAACGGCGAGCAGCGCCACCGCCAGGACCCATGGGTCTGCTGCCTGGCCGGCCACAATGATGGCACCGACAAGGATGATGCCGTGGATGGCGTTGGCACCGGACATCAGCGGCGTGTGCAGGGTGCTGGAGACCTTGGACACCACTTCGAAGCCGACGAACACCGCCAGTACCGTAATGGTCAGCAGGGCTGTTCCGTCCATCAGAGCGTTCCTTCCTGCCGGGCCGCGGCCGTGGCCGGCTCTGCGGCAGCACGTGCGCGGGCGGCCAGCAGCTCCGCCGTGGGCTGGTGCCGCACCACGCCGTCGTGGGTGAGGCAGGCACCGGCCACCACTTCGTCGTCGAAATCCAGGGTGAGCCCGCCGGCACCGGCGTCATCCGGGCGCACCAGCAGGGCCAGCAGGTTGGCCACGTTCTTGGCGTAAAGACGGGAGGCGTCCGACGCCATCGCCGAGGCCGGGTCCTTCAGGCCCACCAGGGTGACGTGCCCCATTCCATCGGCGGTGGGGATGGGGATGTCCTGGCCCGGTACCGAACCCTCCACGTTGCCGCCGGACTCCGCGGCGAGATCAATCACCACCGACCCGGGCCGCATGCCCTGCACCATCCCGCGCGTCACCAGGAGGGGTGCGGGGCGCCCGGGGACTGCCGCCGTCGTAATCAGCACGTCCGACTGAGCCACGTGCGGCGCCAGCAGCTGCCGCTGCCGTGTGCCGGCATCGGAGCTCAGCTGCCGGGCGTAGCCGCCGGCCGCCTCCGCCGTCTCCAGGTCCAGCCGGATGAAGGTGCCGCCCATGGAGGCAACCTCGTCCGCGGAAGCCGGACGGATGTCGTTGGCGAAAACCCGGGCGCCCAGGCGCTTGGCCGTGCCGATGGCCTGCAGCCCCGCCACCCCGGCTCCGAGGACCAGGACCCTGGCGGGCGGAATGGTTCCCGCGGCCGTCATGTAGAGCGGGAAGAAGCGGGGCAGCCGGATGGCAGCCTCCAGCACGCAGCGGTAGCCGGCCACCAGCGCCTGCGAGCTGAGGGCGTCCATGGACTGGGCACGGGAAATGCGGGGCACCAGTTCAAGGGCGAAGGAGGTCACCCCGTTGTCCGCGAGCGCCTGCACTGCCGGCAGCTCGGACGACGGCGACGCGAGCCCCACGGTGACGGCTCCCCTTTTCAGGGACGCGGCGGTGTGCGGGTCAAGGGGGCGGACATGCGCCAGGATGTCGAGGGCCGTGGTGTTGAGTTCCGGGACGACGGCGGCGCCGGCGTTTTGGTATGCCTGGTCAGCGTGCCCGGCGCCGTCCCCCGCCCCGGTCTCCACCAGGACCTCCAGCCCCATCCCGGCCAGCTGCCTGACGGTATCCGGCGTGGCGGCCACACGACGCTCGCCCTCCCGGCGTTCCCGCGGTATGCCCAGTTTCACCCGCCGACCCCTCCTCCTGACAAGCGATGCAGCGGCTCTGCTGCACGCAGTTGGCTAGAGTCTATGGCCCGTTCAGCTGCGGCGGGAGTGGTGCGCTGTGCTTGTGTGGAAACAGTTACATGGCAAGCGGCCTTGAGCGCGGTCCACCGCGGGAGGGAGGGTCAGCCGCGGGTGGTTGGGCCAGGGCCGCCGTAATCGAGTGCGATCCGCCGCGCGGTCTCCATCAACGGGGGAAGGACTGACGCTTCAATGTCCTGGGCGGCCGCCCGATGCGTCTGCAGTGAAACATTCGCCGCAGCCACCACCTCGTTCCCCCGCCGCACCGGCACGGCCACGCCGCGCAGGCCTTCCTCGAGCTCCTGGGAAACCATGGACCAGCCCCTTTTACGCGCCAGCTCCACTTCGGAACGCAGGTCGTCAATGCTGCTGATGGAGCGGTCGGTGTAGCGGTGCAGCTGGACCGTGCGGAGATACTCCTCGAGCTGCGCCGGGGGCATTCCGGCGAGGAGCACCCGGCCCATTGACGTCGCCCAGGCCGGAAACCGGGTCCCCACGGTAATGGAGACGCTCAACAGCCGCGGCGACGGCACGCAGGCAACGTAAACCACGTCGCCGCCGTCGAGGATGCACAAGGCCGTGGTCTCGTTCAGGTCCTCCGCCAGTTCCTTGAGGTGCGGCTGGGCCACCCCGGGCAGCGTAAGGCCGGCCAGGTAGGCCCGACCGATGTCCAGGGAACGGGCGGTCAGTTCAAAGGCCTGGCCCTCGGCGCGGAGGTAGCCAAGATCTGCCAGGGTCAGGAGGAACCGGCGCGCGGAGGCGCGGGTCATGTCGGTCCGGGCAGCAACCTGGGAAACAGTGAGCCGTGGCTGGTCGGGGGAAAAGGCGAGCAGCACGTCGAAGGCCTTCTCAACCGACTTCACAAAGTAGGCTGGCTGCTCCTCCATGAACGTTGCGGTTCCTCTCCCGACGGTCGGCGCCCCGGCATAGGGTCCGCCGGGCTTCAGCGCCTGTCCGATCATATCGGCCCGGTGGGCACTGGAGTGCGGGGGGCGGCCCGCTGGTCAGGAGGCGGCCCGGATGCGTTCCAGCGTTTCCTTGAGCAGCCTCCCGGACTGCCCGTCGAGCCCCAGGAGCGGCACCATGGCCACCGCCTGTTCCCGCAGGTGCTCCCAGCCATCGATGCACCGGACTCCCAGGCCACGCGCCCGGGCCACGCTTGCAGTGGTGTGGCGGGCATACACGAAGTCATAGAGGACGGCGTCAGGGGCGAGTGGGCCGTCGCCCCATGCCGGACCGTCAGACATGCTTTTGCCGATGGGAGTGGCATTCACGATCAGGGAGGCATCGGCGGACAGCTCCTGCCCCTGCTGCCAGGAGACCGTCCGGGCGTCCATGCCGCGTTCCCGGGCAAGATCCAGCAATTCCGCCGCGGCGTGCGGGTCGCGGTCAGTGATGGAAACGGTCCCCAGATGCCCCTCCAGGGCGATCATCGCGGCCCTTGCCGCTCCACCGGCGCCCAGGAGGAGGGCGTGCCGTTGGTACTGGCCGCCCAGCAGCGCGGTCACGGCGGATATATCGGTGTTGTGCCCCACCAGCCGTGTGCCCTTTCGAACCAGGAGGTTGCAGGCACCGCTCAACAGGACCGGGTCTGTTGCCTCGTCCGCTGTTTCCGCCGCCCAGTGCTTGTGCGGCATGGTCACGTTGGCCGCCACGATGCCGGGCGCCAGGAGCCGCCTGCGGACCTCGTCGAGGTCGCCGCCGGCCGGCACATCCCAGGCATCGTAGGTCCATCCAAGGCCGAGTTCCTGGAAAACAGGATTCCAGAGGTGCGGGGACATGGCCTTGGAAGCTGCTGATCCGATCAGGACTAAGCGGGAGGGTTCCATCGTGAAGCACCTTTCCGTCGGCGTTGTGATTGGCGTCACCGACTAGTATCCTCTTTCTAGGCGCATTACGCACATATGTTCGCAATGCGTACAAGTAGAACAGATCCCCCGCCTTCAGCGTGGAAGGAAAACCCGGACATGACCGACATCGCAGCAGGAGCCCAGGCCAAGCCGACGCCTGAGGCACAACGCCGGCTAAAGCGCGCCAAGAAGGCAGCGCTGGCCGCATTCCTCGGCGGCGCCCTGGAGTACTACGACTTCTTCATCTACGCCACTGCCGCTTCCCTCGTCTTCTCGAAGATCTTCTTCCCGGCGGGCGACCCCACGGTTGCCTTGCTGGCCTCCTTCGCCACGTTCGGCGTGGCATACGTGGCCCGGCCCTTCGGCGCCGTGGTGTTCGGCCACCTTGGTGACAAGATCGGCCGGAAGAATACGCTCGTGCTCACCCTGGTGCTCATGGGCAGCGCAACGTTCCTCATCGGCGCCCTGCCGGACTTCAACACCGCCGGCTACTGGGCACCCGCGCTGCTGGTCCTGCTCCGCCTGATGCAGGGCCTCTCCGCCGGCGCCGAGACGGCCGGCGCCTCCGCCCTCTCCACGGAAGAGGCTCCCGAGGGCCGGCGCGGCTTCTTCGCCAGCTTTGCCATGAGCGGCATTTCCGCGGGCATCGTCATGGCATCCCTGGCCTTCCTGCCCGTGGCTGCCATGAGCGAGGCCGACCGCCTCGCCTGGGGCTGGCGGATCCCGTTCTGGCTCTCCCTGATCGTGCTCATCGTCGCCTACCTGGTCCGCCGGTCACTGGCCGAACCTGAGGTCTTCGAGGAAAAGCAGGAGCACGGTGAACTGGTGAAGCTTCCGTTCGCCAAGATGTTCCAGACCCACCCGGCGCAGTTCTTCCAGGTGGCGCTCATGTCCTTCGAAACGGTCACCAACACGTTCATGCAGTCATTCGGCCTGGCCTACGCCGTGTCCGTCGGCGTTCCCGCTTCCACCATGCTGTGGGTCAGCATCGTGGGCAACATCCTTGCCGTCTTCACCCAGCCCCTGACCGCGCGCCTGTCGGACACGTTCGGCCGCCGGCCCATCTTCATCATCGGCGTCCTGGGCTCCGGCATCATGATCTTCGTGTATTTCTCGGTGATCGCCACCGGCAACATCCCCATGATCTTCCTGACCAGCACGCTGATCACCGCCGGCACCTATGCCATGTCCAACGCGATCTACCCGGCCTGGTTCTCCGAGCTCTTCAACGTCAAGGTCCGCTACTCCGGCATGGCCATCGGGCTCCAGATCGGCATCCTGTGCGCCGGTTTCACCCCGCTGCTCGGCACCGCCCTGGTGGGCGCCGACAAGGCGAACTGGGGACCGGCAGCCTGGATCGTGGCGGGCTCGTCGATCCTCGCCGTGGCCGGCGCCTGGTGGGCGCGCGAGACCGCCAAGACGCCGCTGCGGGAGCTGGGCAACCCCGTCCGGTAGGGGCATTCACAGCCCCATAACGAACAGAAGAGGACGACGGCGGGAAGCACCCGCCGTCGTCCTCTTGCTTAACCTGGCGGCGCGGCGAGGCCCTGGTTGAGTGCGCAGGAACAGTCCCGGCGCACTCAGGCCAGGAGTGGACGCACGGCTGGGGTGGTATTGCTAACCGCGGGCGGTCAGGTCCGCGGAGATGAGTTTCGCGGTGGCCATGATCTCCTGCGCCACCGAGGCCAGGTAGGCTTCCCGGTCCGGTTTGGCCTCCACGGACTGGGCCTGCAGGGAGACGTTCACCGCGGCCACCACCTTGGGTCCGTCGTACACAGGAGCGGCAACGGACATCAGGCCCAGCTCCAGTTCCTGGTCCAGCAGGCACCAGCCCTGTGCACGGACCGTTTCCAGGACGGCCAACAGTTCCTGGACGGACCCGAGGGCGCGGGGGGTCAGGGGCTTGATGTCGGCCGCGGCGAGATAGGCCTTGAGGTCCGACGCCGGCAGGTGGGCCAGCAGGACCCGGCCCATGGAGGTGGCGTAGGCGGGGAACCGGGTGCCCACGGTGATCCCGATGGTCATGATGCGGCGCGTGGTGACGCGGGCAATGTAGGCGATGTCGGTGCCGTCCAGCACGGCGGCCGACGTCGATTCGCCGAGTTTGAGGGACAGTTCCTCCAGGTGCGGCTGGGCCAGTTGGGGCAGCGACAGCCCGGAGAGGTAGGCGTAGCCCAGCTGGAGGACTTTGGCCGTCAGCGCGAAGGTCTTGCCGTCGGTGCGCACGTACCCCAGCTCCACCAGGGTATGCAGGAACCGGCGTGCCGTGGCACGGGTCAGGCCCGTGCGGCCCGCCACCTCGGTGAGCGTCATGACCGGCCGGTCGGCGTCGAAGGCGCGGATCACCGCCAGCCCGCGGGCCAGCGACTGGACGTACTGGTCGCCGGCCTGCGGGGTTGGCTGGATATCGGTACCTGCGGCGTCGGTCATGGTAACCAATCCTAGGGCCGTCCTTAGCCGGCCGAGGCGGCCTTGAGCGGGACGGGGATGAGTTCCTGGAGTTCCTCGAGGGTGCAGCCAAAAGTCTCGCGGACGGTGACACCGTTGGGACCGGTGAGGAAGACGGCCTTGTCCGTGTAGACGCGGGTGACGCAGTTGACGCCGGTGACCGGGTAGGTGCAGGCCTCGACGATCTTGGAGGCGCCGTCGCGGGTCAGGAGGGTCATCATGACGAAGACGTCCTTGGCGCCGGTGGCCAGGTCCATGGCACCTCCGACGGCGGGAATCGCCCCGGGTGCGCCGGTGTGCCAGTTGGCCAGGTCACCGGTGGCCGAGACCTGGAAGGCGCCCAGTACGCAGATGTCCAGGTGCCCGCCGCGCATGATGGCGAAGGAGTCGGCGTGGTGGAAGTAGGAAGCGCCCGGGAGTTCGGTCACGGGAATCTTGCCGGCATTGATCAGGTCCTCATCGATCTCGTCGCCCTTGGCTTCGGGGCCCATGCCCAGCATGCCGTTCTCGGTGTGGAGGGTGATGTTCTGGTCCTCGGTGAGGTAGTTGGACACCAGGGTGGGCTGGCCGATCCCGAGGTTCACGAACGAGCCCGGGGCGATGTCGCGGGCCACGAGCCGGGCGAGGTCATCCCGGCCCAGGGGCGTGGCGGAGGTCTGGAGTGATGTTGCAGTGGTCAAGGTCAGGCCACCTTTCCGCTGGTGCCGGTTGCGCTGCGGTCTGAGGCCGGGACGCGGACAACCGTGTTGACGTAAATGCCGGGGGTGACCACGTTTTCCGGGTCCAGCGCCCCCGTGGGCACGATCTCGGAGACCTGCACGATGCTCTGCTTCGCGGCGGCAGCCATGATGGGGCCGAAGTTCCGGGCCGTCTTGCGGTAGACCAGGTTGCCCTTGCCGTCCGCCTTCAGTGCCTTGATCAGGGCGACGTCGGCGTGGATGGGGGTTTCAAAGACCTGGCCGCGGCCGTCAATGATCCGCGTTTCCTTGCCCTCGGCCAGCATGGTGCCGTATCCGGTGGGGGTGAAGAACCCGCCGATGCCTGCCCCGGCGGCACGGATCCGTTCGGCCAGGTTGCCCTGCGGCACCAGTTCCAGCTCGATCTCGCCGGCCTTGTACTTGGCGTCGAAGTGCCAGGAATCGGACTGCCGCGGGAAGGAGCAGATCATCTTCCGCACCCGGCCTTCCTTGATGAGCAGGGCCAGGCCCTGGTCGCCCTGCCCGGCGTTGTTGTTCACCACGGTCAGGTCCGTGGCGCCGCAGTCCAGCAGCGCGTCGATCAGTTCGAACGGCTGGCCGGCGTTGCCGAATCCGCCGATCATCACGGTGGAGCCGTCCTTGATGCCGGCCACGGCCTCCTGGACGGTGTCAACAAAAGTCAGCATTACTGGTCCTTTCCAGCGGTGACGTTCTCGAGTACCACGGCCAGGCCCTGGCCCACGCCGATGCAGATGGCCGCGACGCCCCAGCGTTCGCCGGAGGCCTGCAGGGACCGGGCCAGGGTGCCCAGGATCCGGGTGCCGGAGGCACCCAGCGGATGGCCCATCGCGATGGCCCCGCCATGCCGGTTCACGATCGAGGGATCGATGCCCCAGGCGTTGATGCAGGCCAGGGACTGCGCGGCGAACGCTTCGTTAAGTTCGACGGCGCCCACCTGGTCCCAGCCGATGCCCGCCTTCGCGAGGGCCTTGTTCGCCGCCTCCACCGGTGCGTACCCGAAGTACTGCGGATCATTCGCGTGCGCGCCGCGGCCGGCGATCCGGGCCAGCGGATCCAGCCCCAGCAGCCCGGCGGCCGCCTCGGATCCGATCCACGCCGCGGAGGCGCCGTCGGACAGCGGGGATGCGTTCCCGGCGGTCACCGTGCCGTTCTCGGTCCGGAACACGGTCTTCAGCCCGGCCAGCTTCTCCGCCGACGATCCGGCACGGATGCCTTCGTCGCGGACCAGGTCCGTCCCGGGCACCGGGGCGACCAGGTTGTCGTAGAACCCTTCATCCCAGGCGGCGGCGGAGAGGTTGTGGGAGGCCGCGGCGAACTCGTCCTGCGCCTCGCGGGTCACGTTGTACTTCTCGCGCAGCCGCTCGGTGGCCTCGCCCAGGGAGATGGTCCAATCCTTGGGCATGGCCTTGTTCACCAGCCGCCAGCCCAGGGTGGTGGAGGCCAGGGTCATGTCCCCGGCCGGGTAGGGCTTCTCCGTCTTGGGCAGCACCCACGGGGCACGGGACATCGACTCGGCCCCGCCCACCAGCACCAGGTCGGCGTCGCCGGCGTTGACCTGCCGCGACGCGATGATCGCCGCGTCCAGGGACGAGCCGCAGAGCCGGTTGACCGTGGTGCCCGGGATGGACACCGGCAGCCCGGCCAGAAGGGTTCCCATCCGCGCGATGTTGCGGTTTTCCTCGCCCGCGCCGTTGGCGTTGCCGAACACCACCTCATCGATCCGCTCGGGATCAAGCCCGGGTGCCCGCTTCACGGACTCGCTGATAACGTGCGCGGCAAGGTCATCCGGCCGGACGCCGGCGAGGCCGGAACCGAACTTGCCAAAGGGGGTGCGCACGGCGTCGTACACAAATGCCTGGTTCATGGGGTTTTATCCGTTCCGGTGTTGTCCATGTCGTGGAACACCTGCTGTGCTGTCTTGAAGGCGGTGTTGGCGGAGGGGACGCCGCAGTAGATGGCGGTCTGGAGCAGGATCTCCTTGATCTCGTCCCTGCTCAGGCCGTTCCGGAGGGCGGCGCGGATATGCATGGCCAGCTCTTCCCAGTGCCCGTGCGCCACCATGGCAGTGATGGTGACGGCGGAGCGCATCTGGCGCGGGAGCCCCGGGCGGGTCCAGATACCACCCCAGGCGATCCGGGTGATCATGTCCTGGAAGTCCTCGGTGAACTCATCCTTGTTGGCGTTGGCCCGGTCCACGTGCGCGTCCCCCAGGACTTCGCGCCGGACCACCATGCCGCCGTCGTAAATCTCCTGGCTGGTGGCGCCGGGCTGGACCACGCCGTGCCGCTCATTTCCGCTCACTTGGCTGCTCCTTGGGATTCGGTCCAGCTGATCAGGCTGCGCATGAGATCGGCAACATGCGCGGGAGCCTCGGCCGGTGCCAGGTGCGCCACGCCTTCCAGCGTGACGGCAGTGGCGGTGCCGCCCCCGGCGGTGATGCCGGCTGCCACCTCGTCAGCCATGGCCGGCGTGGCCACGCCGTCCACCGCGCCGGCGATGACCTGGGTGGGGACGCGGATGCTGCCCAGCTGGCTGCGGACGTCGAAGGAGGCCAGGGCCTCGCAGCAGAAGGCGTAGCTGAAACGGTCGGCGTCGCGCAGGGCGTGCAGGAGCCGGCTGCTGAACTCGGGTTCCCGGTCCATGTAGCCCGGCGCGAACCAGCGCTGCGCCGAGCCCTGGATCATCACGGGTGTGCCCTGGGTGCGGACCGTTTCGGCCCGTTCCAGCCAGCCCTCCGGGGTGCCGATCTTCGCCCCGCTGTTCTGGATGGAGAGGCTCTTGAGCCGCTCGCCGTGCTTGATGCCCAGCTGCAGGCCCACGGCGCCGCCCAGTGAAACGCCGGCGTAGTGGAATGTTTCACCGGGGGCGATGGAATCCACCAGGTCCACCACGGCGTCCGCGAGGGCTGCGACGTCGAAGGTTTCGGTGGCTGCCGGAGAGACGCCGTGGCCGGGCAGGTCCCAGGCGACCACGTCGTAGTCATTGCCGAGCAGGGTGGCCACCCTGTTCCACAGGATGGAGGAGGTGCCCAGGGATGGGCCCGCCACCAGCAGGGGGTGGTCGCCAAGGGGTCGCTGGGGGGACAGCAGCGCTGCCTTCAGGGTTGGCTTAGCCACGGGAAGCTCCGTTCGCGTCGGTGGTCTGGGAATCAAAGTCGGGGAACGCCGCCAGGATGCGGCGGGAGATCTGGGCCGCCTGGCCCAGGTAGCTGCCGGGGTCCAGGAGCTCCTCCAGCCGCTGGTCGGGAACGACGGCGGCAGGGACGGCCTCGCGGAGCAGCTTCCGGTAGGTGGCGGCCTGGTCGGAAGGCGGTGCTTGAAGGGTCTGGTCCACCACGTCCTGCAGCTGCTGCTTGCCGGTGCGGCCGTCCTTCCCGTCCAGGAGGGGCGCCACGGCCGCGCTGACGCCTTCTGCCAGCAGCAGCGGCCCGGACAGGTCCAGGTTGCGGCGCATGGCATCGGGGAACACCTGGAGTCCTTCGGCGAGCTCACGGATATGTCCGGCAGCGCCGAGCGTGAGCGCCAGGAGCTGGCGGAGTGCCGGCCATTCGATGTGCCAGGCGCCGTCCGGGCGTTCGTCGTTGAAGGTGGCGGCGGCCAGGTGCAGCTGGGCAGCCAGGCCGGGCGCCTGCAGTGCGGCGCTGCGGACCAGGACGGACAGGACCGGGTTCTGCTTTTGCGGCATGGCAGAGGAAACCCCGCGCCCGGGAGCGCGTGGCTCGGCAAGCTCGGCCACCTCGGGCCTGCTCAGGAACAGGACGTCCGCGGCGATCTTTCCGAACGCATCCAAAACCGCAGCCAGCCCATGCCCAAGGGACGTGATGGCCAGCCGGTTGGTGTGCCAGGGAGCCGCCGCGGGGGCCAGGCCCAGCTGGGCGGCCAGGGCATCGGCCAGGGTAAACGGGGTGGCAGTGGATCCGTCGGTCAGCACGGTTCCGGCGGCGAGCGTTCCCGCAGCCCCGCCGAACTGGACCGGGAACTCCAGGCCTTGCAGCTGCCGGCCCGCGGCGGCCACGCCCTGGAACCACTGCGCGGCCCGGAGCCCGAAGGTATAGGGAAGCGAATGCTGCGTCAGGCTCCGGCCCACGCACAGTGTCTGCGCATGTTGCCCCGCCAGGGCGGCCAGCGCCGCGGCGGTGCCTTTGAGGTCGGCCAGCACGGCGTGGACGGTGTTGCGGGCCACCAGCATGAGGGCGGTGTCCAGCACGTCCTGGCTGGTCAGGGAGGTATGCACGGCCTTCCCGGCACCGATCCCGGCGCTGTCCAGCGCGGCCACCTTCTTCCGGAGGTCCGCCAGCAGCGGAATGACCGGGTTGCCGCCGCCCTGGGCACGCAGCGCGATGTCGGCGAGGTCGTATCGCCCTGCCTCGGCAGCGGAAGCCACGACGGCGGCAGAACCGGCAGGTGCCAGGCCGGCCCGTTGCAGCACGGCTGCCCAGCCCGATTCGACGGCGAGGATCGCCGCCAGCACTGCCCGGTCCCCCGTCAGCGCCGCCACCAACGGTGACGCTGATACGGGACTGAGCAGGCCGGCGTCGGCCTCTTCCGCGAAGGCGCGCAGATCTCCCGGGGCGGCGTTGGTCACTGGAAGTCCAGGAAGACCGTCTCGCCCTCACCCTGGAGGCGGATGTCCCAGGTGAGGCCGCCGTCAGGGTCGCGGCGGGCGATGAGCGTCTTGCGGCGCTCCGGATCCAGCGAGCTGAGCAGGGGGTCGTTGGCCAGCGCCTCGGCGTCCTCAGGCAGGTAGATGCGGGTGAACAGCCGGTTGGTCAGGCCGCGGGCAAAGAGCGCCACGGAGATGAACGGCGCCGCGCCCGGTTTGGTGGGGCCGGGGTTGACCGTGGTGAACGTGAAAACGCCGGAGTTGCCCACGGCGCCGCGGCCCCACCCGGTGAAGGTGTAGCCGTCGCGGACCAGGGAGCCGGTGCGCTGGACAACCCTGCCGTCGGCGTCCGGCTGCCAGATTTCCAGGATGGCGTCCGGGATCGTGTGGCCGGCGCCGTCGTAGACGGTGCCCTGCAGGCGGATGGAGCCCGGGAAGCCGGGAGGCAGCAGCTCGTTGTCCTTCTCGAACGGAAGCGCATAGCCATAGAAGGGGCCAACGGTCTGGCCCGGGGTGGGAACAAGTTTGGTGCTCATTTTCCTACTCCTCGTCACCTTCTGCGCCGAGCGCCTCGTTTTCGGTCCAGGTCCGCTTGGGCCCGGTCAGGACGATGTCCCAGTTGTAGCCCAGGGCCCACTCGGGCTCGGTGAGGCTGTGGTCGTAGGTGGCCACCAGGCGGTCGCGGGCGTCCTGGTCCACGATGGTCTGGTAGATGGGGTCCAGCGGGAAGAGCTGGTCGCCCGGGAAGTACATCTGGGTGATGATGCGCTGGGTGAACTCCGTGCCGAACAGCGAAAAGTGGATGTGGGCGGGTCGCCACGCGTTCAGGTGGTTCTTCCAGGGGTAGGCGCCGGGCTTGATGGTGATGAACCGGTAGGAGCCGTCCGGGCCGGTGATGCAGCGGCCGATGCCGGTGAAGTTGGGGTCGATCGGGGCGGGGTGCTGGTCGCGCTTGTGGATGTAGCGGCCGGACGAGTTCGCCTGCCAGATTTCCACCAGCTGGCCGGCCACAGGGCGGCCGTCGCCGTCCAGGACCTTGCCGGCGACGATAATCCGCTCGCCCAGCGGTTCGCCGTTGTGCTGGATGGTCAGGTCGGACTCCAGGGCGTGCACGTCCTGGTGCCCGAACGCCGGCGAGTACAGCTCGATGGTCTCCGGATCCGCGTGGTGCAGGCTCTTGGTGGGGTGGCGCAGGATGCTGCTGCGGTACGGCGGGTAGTCCAGCCGCGGCTGGGTTTCCGGCTGGGCGCCGTCCTTCAATGCCCGCTGGTAGGCCTCGCCGATGGCGTTGATCTCTGCGCTGAGGTCCGCCTGTGACTCGATGGCCTTGTCCAGGGGCTGGTGGGCAGCCTTCGGTTCGGCCGGGGGCACGAGTTCCTCCGACTCCAGCTCGGCGGTGATGTCTTCCGGCATGGCTGGCTCCTTTCTGATCTGTTCGGTTTCTTGCGTCCGGGGTTGTGTGGTGCGGTCTAAGGCGTGCGGTGCAGCGAGTCGTACTGGACGGCGTGGCGCACCGGAGCATTGGGGGCGCCGTAGCCGTCGTAACCGCCGCGGCGTTCCACCATTTCGAAGAACACGCTGCCCACGGTGGCGGTGTAGAAGTGCAGGAATTCGCCGTCGGCGTCGCGGTCGAACAGCAGGTTCAGCTCCTGCAGGGTGGCCAGGAACCCAGGCTCCAGGTCGAACCGGGCGTCCAGGTCCTCGTAGTAGTTGGCCGGGATCTGCAGGAATTCCAGGCCCCGTTCCCGGGCTGCCCGGGCTGTGGCCACGAGGTCGTCCACGGCAAAGGCGATGTGCTCCTGGTAGGTCTTGCGGACCTCGCTCCGTGCCTGCTGGATGGGGGCGAGGTTGAGCACCAGCCGCACCGCGCCGTCGGAGGTCTGCATGACCTGCGAGCGCACCAGCCCGCTGGGGCTTGGCACCTCCGCGAACGGCTGCGGCTCCAGGGCCAGGGCGCTGGTGTAGAAGAGGACAGCTTCGTCGAAGTGCTGCCACGGCTGGGCAAGGTTGACGTGGTCGATCACGGCACTGGCTCCGGTGGACGGGTGCTCCAGCCCCTCCCCGAACTCGTGGGTCCACGCCGCCGTGCCGTCCGGGCTGCCCTGGCAGAGAAAGATCTCGGTGGAATCGGGCGCGGAGATGCCCTGGAAGACTTCCTCGTCGGCCTGCACCTTGCGGGCCACCACGGGGGCCTTGAGCTGCTGGGCGCGCGCCGAGGCAATCACGGGGGAATCGACGTCGAACCCCAGTGCGGCAATGGCCGGCTCGGCATGCCGGGCCGCCTGTTCGTTGATGATCACCCGGGCCTGGCCCATGGTCCACAGCTGGACGTCCTTGGTGCGGTGCCTGCCCTCGAAGGCGAAGCCCAGCTGGCCCAGGAGTTTCTCCAGCTGCGCGGTGTCGTCCGCCTTGACCTCGGCAAAGTTGAAGCCCGCGGGTTCGTTCACCTTGGGCAGGGTGGCAAGTTCCATGGGGTAACGACGGCGGAGCGCTGCTCCGTTGCCTGGTGCGGCTTCGGTACCGGCCAGCCATTTGGCGCTCTGTTCTTCAAGCCAGATGAGCGACCGCATGGCATCCACGGCCGTCCGCTCCACGTCCGACTGGCGGAAAACGTCATTGAAGACTTCCAGCGAGACGGGTCCGGTGTACCCGGCCCGGACCACGTGGCCCATGAACTTGGCCAGCTCAAACTGGCCCTCGCCCGGGAACACCCGGTAGTGCCGGCTCCAGGACAGCACATCCATGGAGAGCTTGGGGGCGTCCGCAACCTGGACGAAGAAGATCTTCTCCGGGTTGAATGCCTCAATGTGGGCGGTTTCCCAGTCCCGCGACAGGATGTGGAAGGAGTCCAGGCAGGTGCCCAGATTGGGATGGTCAACCATCTCCACCAGCCGGTAGGCATGCTCGTAGTCGTTGACGTACTTGCCCCACGCAAGCGCTTCATAGGCCACCTTGACGCCGTGGTCGCCGGCCAGGTTGGCAAGCTGTGCCAGCTGCTCGGCGCGGAGGCCGTCGTCGTCGATGGTGGCGGTGGCAACGTTGGAGCAGACCAGGATGGTGTCCATGCCCAGGCGGGCCATGAGCCGGAACTTGGCCTCGGCCCGGCGGAGGTTGGCCTTCAGCAGGTCCGGGCTGACGCCGTCGAAATCCCGGAAGGGCTGGTAAAGATCCAGGCCAAGGCCCAGGTCGGCGGCCAGCTTGCGGACGTCCTCGGGACTCAGCGGGGACGTCACCAGGTCCTGCTCGAAGATCTCGATGCCGTCGAAGCCTGCGATGGCGCAGGCCTGCATCTTCTCTTTGAGGGTTCCGGACAGGCAGACAGTGGCGATTCCGGTGCGCATCAGGCAGCCACCTCTTCCGCTGCCACGAGCTCCAGGAAGTGGGCGCGCATGCGGTCCGGGTCCGCGTCCAGGCCGGTGAAGATCCGGAACGCGTCCGCGGCCTGGCCCACGGCCATCCGGCCGCCGTCCAGGACGTCGCAGCCCTTGGCCCGGGCGCCGCGGACCAGTTCCGTGTCGATGGGGCGGTAGACGATATCCGCCACCCAGTGCCGGGACTCCAGCAGGTCCAGGTCCAGCGGCACGCCGGGGTGGGCGGCCATCCCCACGGGGGTGCAGTGCACCAGGCCGTCGGCCACGCGCATCAGCTGCGGCAGCTCCGCCGTCGTACCTGCCGTGACGGTGCTGTCCGGGAAGAAGCCCTGGAGCTCGGCGGCCCGGGCTGCCGAGCGTCCCGGGTCCACGTCCACCAGGTGCAGGGTCCTGACGCCGGCGGTCAGCAGGGCGTAGGCGACGGCAGATCCGGCACCGCCGGCACCGAGCTGGACCACGCGGTCCAGCGACGCCCCGGGGAGGCCGGAAGCCAGTGCCGCGGCGAAGCCGGAGAAGTCGGTGTTGTAGCCGATGAAGCGGCCGTCCCGGATCACCACGGTGTTGACGGCGCCCAGGCGGCGGGCGTCCGGGGAGATTTCGTCAAGGTGCTCCAGGACCAGCTGCTTGCAGGGATGGGTGATGTTCAACCCATTGAAGCCCAGCGTCCGGGCGCTCTGCAGGATGCTGCCGACGGACTCGCCCGCCAGGCCCAGCTCCAGGAGGTCGATGGGGCGGTAGAGGTAACGCAGGCCCTGCACGTCACCTTCCCGTTCGTGCATGGGCGGCGTGAGCGACGGCGTGACACCGTCTCCAACCAGTCCCACGAGGTAGGACTCAGTTCGAATACTCATCCGTGCAGCTCCTTTGGTAACGGCACCGGCAGTGTCCATGCGGGGATGGGCTGCGCCGGTGATAGGGATTACAGTACAGCATTTGTTCACTTCTCGCACTACTGTTCGAGATACGAACTAAATATTTTGAGTAACGGCACAGGCGCCTTAGCCGCGCTGCGGAAGGCGTGCAGCCAACTCGGCTGCCGCATCGACCAGGACGGGGACGTGGGCCTCCAGCTCCTCGAGGCTCAGGCGGAAGACCGGAACGGCCGTCGCCAGGGAGGCAAAGGCGTGACCCTGGCTGTTGAGCAGGGGCACCGCCACGGCACGCATGCCGGCCTCGTTCTCCTCATCCATGACCGCGTAGCCGCGGCGGCGCACCTCCTCGATTTCCGCCCGGAACGCGTCCCGGTCGGTGATGGAGCGGGCGGTGAGCGCCTCGAGCGGGAGTTCCGCGAGCAGCCGCTCCCGTTCCGCATCCTCGGCGAATGCCACCAGGGCCTTGCCGACGGCAGTGGTGGACAAGGAGCCCAGGTGGCCCGGATCGCTGGTGACGCGGAAGATCTGCGGCCCGTCCACCTTGCTGACGGTGAGGTGGTGCAGGCCGTCGCGGACGCTGAGGATGGTGGCTTCCCCGGTCTGCTCGGTCACCCGGCGCAGGATGGGCATGGCAGTGCCCGCGAAACCGTGGTGGTTGGAGACCCGCTGGCCCAGCTGGAAGATGCGCAGGCCCAGGTGGTAGCGGCGGCCGTCCGGCTCGTAGTCAACAAAGCCGTCACGGGTCAGGGATCCGAGCAGCCGGTAGGTTGTGCTGAACGGCAGTTCCGCGCGGCGGGAAATTTCCGCGGCGCTGGCACCGCGGGGTTCGTCCCCCAGGAGGACAAGCAGGCCCAGGGCCTTGCCCACCATGTCCGTGCGTTCCGCAGGACGCGCGCCAACCTTCGCCTCCGGGGGCATGGTGTTCACGGGCTCCGTGGCGGCAGGGGCAGCAGCGGATTCTTCATTGACCGCTGTGGTTTGGTTCACACTCATGGCAAACATGTTGCCACAATGTGAGAGCTATTTCTAGATGGTGATTATTTTCTTGACAGGTGACTGCCCTCACAGTCATAGTTTCTATATCGCACAAGTAGCTCCCACCATGTGGCTACTGACGCCGGGTCTTCTTCCGGACTCCAGCCGCATCGCGCCCCGCCCGTACCAAGGCAGCGGCGGCTGCGACCTCCAGATCCATCCGCGACAATGTCGTCACACCAAAGGAACACCATGAGCCAGACACTTCCGTCCGCCGGGGCGGGTGCCCTCACCCGTGCCGGGACGCCCAGGAAAGCAGCCCTCGCCAGCTTCCTGGGCAGCGCCGTCGAATACTACGACTTCTTCATCTTCGGATCCGCTGCGGCGCTGATCTTCCCCAAGGTCTTCTTCCCCGATGCAGACACCAACGCTGCCATCATGTCCTTCGCCACCTTCGGCTTCGCCTACGTGGCACGTCCCGTGGGCGCCATCATCCTGGGCCACTTCGGCGACCGGGTGGGCCGCCGGAAGGTCCTGATGTTTACCCTGCTGCTCATGGGCGCGTCGACGTTCGTGATCGGCTGCCTCCCCGACTTCCACACGGTCGGCTGGTGGGCCCCGGTCCTGCTGGTGCTGGCCCGCCTGTGCCAGGGCCTCTCCGCCGCCGGTGAGCAGGCCGGCGCCTCGTCCATGACCCTGGAGCACGCTCCGGACAACCAGCGTTCCTTCTTTACGTCCTGGACCCTCACCGGTACCCAGGGCGGCCAGATCCTCGCCGCCCTGGTCTTCATCCCCGTCCTGGCCCTGCCGGATGAGATCAAGTACGGCATCGGCTGGCGCGTCCCGTTCTGGCTCAGCGCCGTCGTGGTCATGGTTGCCTTCTTCATCCGCCGCACGCTGCACGAGCCGCCGGCCTTCGAGGAAGCGCAGAAGAACGCCCAGATCTCCAAGCTCCCGGTGGCCGACCTCCTCAAGGGCCACTGGCGCGACGTCCTGCGTGTTGTCGCCTGCGCCTTCATTGCCGCCGTCTCCACCGTCTTCGGCACCCTGGCCATCAGCTACGCCAAGACCGTGGCCGGAGTGGACGGCACCACCACCCTGTGGCTCGTCGTCGGGGCCAACCTGGTGGCCCTGGGCACCCAGCCGCTCTTCGGGAAGCTCGCTGACAGGATCGGCCGCAAGCCCGTCTTCATTTACGGCGCCGTGGCCAGCGCAATCCTCACCCCGCTGTTCCTGCTCAGCCTGGAATCCCACAGCATCCCGTTGATGTTCGTTGCAGCCATCGGTTTCTTCTCCTTCGGCTACGCCGCCTCCAACGCCGTGTGGCCGTCCTTCTACGCCGAGATGTTCAGCACCAAGGTCCGTTTCTCCGGCCTGGCCATCGGCACCCAGCTCGGGTTCCTGATGGCTGGCTTCGCCCCGGCCATTGTGGCTGCCATGGGCGGCATCCAGGCGGGCGGCTGGGTCCAGATCAGCATCTTCACCGCCATCATCTGCGCCATCGCCGCCGTCTCGGCACTCACGGCCAAGGAGTCCTTCCGGACCCCCACCAACCTGCTGGGCGTGAAGTAGGCGCCGACGTCACACCAGCCCGGTTTAGAGCCGGAAAGCCCGCCATTCCCCCAAATGGCGGGCTTTCCTTCGTGAAAGATGGGCTGCTTCGGAAGCGTCCCGCAGGGCACTTACCCCCGCCCGGTCTCCAGCACCGAGGCCAGGTCAAAATTGACCGGTTCCTCCAACTGCTCGTAGGTGCAGGACTCCGGGTCCCGGTCCGGGCGCCAGCGGTTGAACTGGGCCGTGTGGCGGAACCTGTCGCCCTCCATGTGGTCGTAGCGGACCTCCACCACCAGTTCGGGCCGCAGTGGGACGAAGGACAGGTCCTTCCCGGCGCTCCACCTGCTGCCTTCGGCGTTCCGCGGCGTCCGTTCCCCTTCTTCCTGCTTGCCCCACGCCCACGGGTGGCCCTCGAAGCCGGTCACCAGCGGCTGGAGTTCTTCGAACAGTTCCTTGCGGCGCTTCATGGGGAAGGCGCCGATCACGCCCACGCTCGCCAGGCCGCCGTCGTCCTTGTAGAGGCCCAGCAGGAGGGACCCGATAGCATCGGGACCGCTCTTGTGGAGGCGGTATCCTGCCACCACGCAGTCGGCCGTGCGCTCGTGCTTGACCTTGAACATCACCCGCTTGTCCGGCTCGTACCGGCCGTCCAGCCGCTTGGCCACGATGCCGTCCAGCCCGGCGCCCTCGAACTGTTCGAACCACTGCGCGGCCGTGGCTTTGTCCGTGGTGGCAGCTGTGAGATGGACCGGGGCGCTGCTGGCCGCGAGCGCCTTCTCCAGCGCGGCCCGCCGCTCAGAAAAAGGCCTGCCGGTGTAGTCGTCGTCGTCCAGCGCCAGCAGGTCGAACGCCACGAAGCTCGCCGGGGTTTGTTGGGCCAGCAGCTTCACCCGGCTGGCCGCGGGGTGGATGCGCTGCTGCAGGGTGTCGAAATCCAGCCGGTCGCCGGACGCACCGATAAGGATGATCTCGCCGTCCACCACGCAGCGCGGCGGCAGGTTTTCCTTCAGTGCCGCAACGAGCTCCGGGAAGTAGCGGGTCATGGGCTTCTCGTTGCGGCTGCCGATCTCCAGGTCATCACCGTCGCGGAAGATGATGGACCTGAAGCCGTCCCATTTTGGCTCGTAGCTGAGGTCCGCGCTTCCTGGAATGCCGTCAATGCCGCTGACGGCCTTGGCGAGCATGGGCGGGACGGGCGGCATCACGGGAAGTTCCATAGTGCCCATTCTTGCCCGGCCAGCGCCCTGCACGGTAGGGCGGCGCGGCGGCGGAGTGGTTTTCAGCCTGCCAGCAGCCAAACCACCAGCACCAGCACCGGCGCCGCGGCGGCGGTGGAGAGCAGGATGGTTTCCCGCGCCACCGCCACCCCCCTCCCGTACTTGCTGGCGAACAGGAACACGTTCTGGGCCGAGGGAAGCGCCGCCATCAGCACTACGCCCAGCAGCATGTGGTGGTCCAGGTTGAAGAGGAAGCGGCCGACGACGAACGCCACCGCCGGCATCACCGCGGACTTGAGTGCCGTGGCAGTGAGGATTTCGGCCGTGTGGCCGCCGCTTCGAAGCATCTTTGTTCCGTGCAGCGACATCCCGAAGGCCAGGAGCACCACCGGCACTGCAGCACCGCCCAGGAGCGTCAGTGGAGCCATCACCGGAGCCGGAAGCTGCACATGGAACGCGGCCAGGACCACGCCCAGGAGCGAGGCGATGATCATGGGGTTCCGGAAGGGCTGCGTCAGCATGAGCCGGGGCGAAAACCGGCCGGCCTCGGAGAGGTCCAGCAGGGTCAGGACCAGCGGGGCGAACAGGAGCAGCTGGACCAGCAGGACCGGAGCTACGGGAGTGGCGTCCCCCAGGGCATACAGCGTGATGGGGATGCCGATGTTGTTGGCGTTGACGTAGGAGCCCGCCATCGCGCCCACGGCCGTCTCCGCGAGCGGCCGCGGAAACCAGATCCGGCTGGCGGCCACATACAGGAGGGCCGTGACCGCCGCCGTGATCATGGCGAGCGGAACGTATGCGGAGAGGACCACGGAGAGGTCCGATTTCAGCACCACGGTGAAGAGCAGCACCGGGTTGGTGATGAAGAAGGCGGTCCGGGTCAGCGCCGAGATGGTGGGTTCATCGCCCAGGCCGCAGCGTGCGGCGATGTAACCCACGGCAATGACGACGCCGATCACCGCCAGTCCGATCAGCACACCGCCCACGTGGGGTACTTCCTTCCGCTCCCGCCGCATCCTGCCGCGCCGCAGGACAAAGTACTACAAGTCTCAAACTTATCGGACAAGCGGTCCCGACATTGCCAGGTGGGCCGCGTGACCCGCTGCCCGCGGTGTGCGCTGTGTGAAAAGATCAACCATGCACGCAATGCAGCACTCCAGCAAGCTTGAAAACGTCCGGTATGAGCTCCGCGGGCCAGTCCTGCAGGCGGCCAAAAACATGGAGGCCGAAGGGCACCGGATCCTCAAGATGAACCTCGGGGACACGGCGCCGTTCGGCCTGGAAGCACCTGAATCCGTGGTGGTGGACATGATCCACCACCTTCGCGGCGCCCAGGGCTACAGTGACTCCAAGGGCATTTTCACGGCGCGGACCGCCATCTCGCAGTACTACCAGACGCGTGGCCTGATGAACATCGGGGTCGAAGACATCGTGATCGGCAACGGCGTCAGCGAACTGATCTCCATGTGCCTCCAGGCGTTCATGGAGAACGGCGACCAAATTTTGGTCCCGGCACCGGACTACCCTTTGTGGACCGCCGCCGTGACCCTGACGGGCGGAAAACCCGTGCACTACGCCTGCGACGAGGCGGAGAACTGGTGGCCGGACATGGCCGACGTGGAGGCTAAGATCACCAGCCGCACCAAAGGCATCGTGATCATCAACCCGAACAACCCCACCGGCGCCGTCTACCCCCGCCACATCCTGGAGCAGTTCGCGGCGCTGGCCCGGAAGCACAACCTGGTCCTGTTCTCGGATGAGATCTACGAGAAGGTGCTGTACGACGACGCAAAGCATATCCACACCGCGTCCGTGGCTGAGGACCTGTGCTGCCTGACGTTCAGCGGACTGTCCAAGGCCTACCGGATGCCTGGCTACCGGGCAGGATGGGTGGCCATCACCGGACCGCTTGCCGCTACCGCCGCCTACCGTGAAGGCCTTGAGCTGCTTGCCTCGCTGCGCCTTTGCGCCAACGTTCCCGCCCAGCATGCCATCCAAACCTGCCTGGGCGGCTACCAGAGCATCGAGGCGCTGGTGAAACCCGGAGGCCGGCTGCGCGAGCAGCGGGACCTTGCCCATAGACTCCTTACCGCCATTCCCGGCGTGACCTGCGTGCCGGCGTCGGGCGCCATGTACCTGTTCCCGCGCCTGGACGCGGACCTGTATCCCATTGCCAATGACGAAAAATTCGTCCTGGACCTGCTCCGGGACCAAAAGATCCTGGTCTCCCACGGCTCGGCCTTCAACTGGCCCGCGCCGGACCACTTCCGGTTTGTCATCCTCCCCTCGGTGCTGGACATCGAGGAAGCCGTCCGGCGGATTTCCAGCTTCCTGGCCGCCTACCGCAACGGCACGGACGAATAACGCCGGGGACATGTAAGCAGAGGCAGGAAACCGCAGCGGCGCGAAGAACTAACCGGGCGCTAACCACGGGGAAACCGCTACGCAACATTCCCGGCCCACACTGGGTAGTGCAGGCAAGAGCCGGCACCAGCTCCAGCCAGGAGGCCCCCGATGTTGAAGAAAGCGACCACGCATGTAACCAGAGTCCGCGCCCTGGACCAGCTCCACCGCGGTGACGAAATCGAAGCCCGCCTCTCCGTAGGCCCTTCCTACGACGACGTGGTGATCCGCCGCGGCAGCGTGCAGGAAACGGCGCCCGGCATCGGGGTGGTGTGGATCCTGGACCGGATCACGGGGGTCCGGAAAGCAATCAATACGGACGAATGCACCGTCTGGCGTGTGGCATAGGGACCTGGATGCGGGGCTGCGGGCGTAGTCAGTAAGGACTGCCCGCCACCGGCCCGCCTCCCGGTTAGCCGCCGGCCACGGACTGGATCACCAGTACTTCCTGGCCCGGCGCCACCCTGGTATCCAGGCCCTGCAACCGCCGCACCTCGTCGCCGTTGACGTAGATGTTGACGAACCGGCGCAGCGCACCGGTTTCGTCACGGAGCCGCCGGCCCAGCACCGGGTAGTCGGAGGCCACCGCATCGAGCAGGCTTTCCACCGTCACCGGCCCGTCCGCGGGCGCAGTCAGTACGGACTGCCCGCCGGCCAGGGGCTGCAGGACGCTGGGCAGCAGCAAAGAAATCTCAGGCACCTGCCACCACGGCCGCCCTGACACACAGGACATCAGGCAGGTGGGAGGCCACCTCCCTGAATGTCTCCCCTTCATCCGCACTCGCATAGACCGTCCCGCCCCGCGTACCGAAGTACACGCCGGCGGGATCTGCGGTGTCCACGGACGCCGCGTCCCTGAGCACGCTGTTGTATTCGTGCTCAGGGAGCCCGGTGCTGAGCCGCTTCCAGGTGTTCCCGGCGTCGTCGGTGCGGTGGACGGCAAGCTTTCCGTCGGGCGGGATGCGTTCGCCGTCGGCCTTCAACGGAATAACCCAGGCGGTGCCCTCCCTGCGGGGATGCGTGAGCATGACGAAGCCGAAATCGGCAGGCAGGCCTTCGGCGATGGATGTCCAGCTGTCCGCATTGTCGTCCGTCCGGTACACCCCATGGTGGTTCTGGGCATAGAGGCGCCCTTCCACGGCGGCATCGGCGGCGATCTTGTGCACGCACTGGCCGAACTCGGGGTTGGGGTCCGGCATGAAGTAGGCCGAGATGCCCTTGTTGCGCGCCTCCCAGGAGGTGCCGCCGTCCAGCGAGCGGTAAACGCCGCCGGTACTCATGGCAACGTGCACCGTTTCCCCGGCCGGCTGGACCACGATCGAATGCGCAGCCGCCCCGCCATAGCCCGCTCCCCATTCGCTGCGGTGCGGGTGGTCCCACAAGCCGCGGTTCAGCTCGAAGTGCTCCCCGCCGTCCGTGGATTTCCAGACGGAGATGGGTTCGGCTCCGGCCCATACCACTCCGGGGCGGGACTCGGCGTCCGGATAGATCTGCCAGACCCGCTCCAATGCTGCCCCGGTGTCCTCTGGGAACTTGATGGCGCCCTGTTCCGGCTCGGTCCAGGTGGTGCCGAAGTCGTCGGAGTGGGCAACCGTTGGTCCCCAGTGCGGACTGCGGACACCCACCAGGATGCGCGTGCGGCCTTCCCTGGTATCGATCCCGATGCTGGGGATCTCCGCCATGAGGAAGTGCGGCCCGGTGAAGGACCACTCCTGCCGGTCCCGGCTCGTGGCAAGCCACAGCCCTTTCTTGGTCCCGATTGCCAGGACAAATGATTCTGCGGCCGTTGCCATGCGGACCATGCAACCACCGGATCAGTCACCGCGCAACGTTTCCAGGTGCGCAGGCTCCACATTCACAGAGGCAGGAGTCAGTCCACGAACTCCGACTGCGTCTGGATGAAGTCCCAGTCGGCGACGGTCAGCACGGCGGCGGGATTTCCGGGGTGCGGGCCGCCCGCCTCAGCGATGCCCTGGAGCACCGGAAGGGGCAGTTCCTCCGCATAAAGGTTTTCCCGCAGCCACTCTTTGCTGGCGAGGTCCAGGTCCAGCCACCACATAAAGATTTCCACGAAACCCCTCCTTGCGTCGCTTTAAACGTTAGGCGCGGCCCCTCCGGGGGACAAGGTGCTGCGGCCGGAAGCAGGTGTGTCCGGCCGGGTTTCAAGTACTGGCAGGTAACTTTCCCAGCCAACCCCGTTGAAAGACGAGTATCCCCTACTGGCGACTGCGCAAGGCGGCGCTCCTAGCCTGAAATCTCAAGCAAGCTGACCGTGCTGCTGGGGCATACGGCGTCACCGCTGGCCTTTCCTCGCCATGGTCCGTTTCACACATATATGGGGAGACAAAATGAAACGCACCTTAGCAACAATGGGGGTGATGGGGCTTGGCCTTATCAGCCTCACAGCGCCCGCCATCGCGGCTTCCGACCAGGTGGTGGTCGCCCGCTCAAACGGAAGCGCCCTGATACCGCTGGAGATCAATACCAACGGCGGCACTAACAACGGCGGTGGCAACAACACCGGTGACACCAACAACGGCGGTGGCGGCAACGGCGGCGGCGGCACCAACAACGGTGGCGGCAACGGCGGCGGCGGCACCAACAACGGTGGCGGCAACGGCGGTGGCGGCACCAACGGCGGCGGCACCGGCGGCACCAACAACGGCGGCGGCAACGGCGGTGGCGGCACCAACGGCGGCGGCACCGGCGGCACCAACAACGGCGGTGGCGGCACCAACAACGGTGGCGGCAACGGTGGCGGCAACGGCAACGGTGGCGGCAACGGTGGCGGCAACGGCAACGGTGGCGGCAACGGCAACGGTGGCGGCGGCGGCACCAACAACGGTGGCGGCAACGGCAACGGCAACGGCGGCGGCAACAACGGTGGCGGCAACGGCGGCGGTGGCGACAATACCGGCGGCAACACCGGCGGCGACAATACCGGCGGCGGCGATACCGGCGGCGACAATACCGGCGGCAACACCAACACCGGCGGCGACAATACCGGCGGCAACACCGGCGGCGACACAACCGGTGGAACTGCTCCGGCCGCTGTGGCGGCTGTGGCCCCTGCTGCCGCACCCGCGCAGCCGGCGCCCGCCAAGCAGGCTGTTGCCACACCCAAGGCTGCCCCTGCCCCGGTCGCCGTCGGAACCAACCAGGGCTACAACGCACAGACGGCGGTGGGAGCACCCGATGGCTTGCCGGGCTGGCTGGTAGGCCTGGGAGCGCTTGCTGCCGCGGGGACCGTGGTGGCAGTACGGCGCCAGTCGCGTCCGCTGCACACTGCCGGCTAGCCGGAACACCGCCACCAACAGTGGCCCCCTGACAAGGAAGGCGTCCTGCCAGTGCCCGGCAGGACGCCTTCCTTCCACCCCCGCCAACCCTTGAGGAGTGACATGCCACAGGACCGGAGCCGGCACGCAGCCCCCCAGCACGGCATGTGGCGGCGCATATGGCGCCGGTGGAACGCCGGTGACCTGGCAATCCTGTGCTGTGGCGTCCTCGCCTTCGTGTCATTCACCCTCGGCGCTCCCCTGTTCCACCCGGCACCGCCACTGGCAATCGGAAATGCCCCCGCTTCGGTTGCCCTGGTTCGTGGCGGCATTCCATCCGCCGCGGGGGCGGCTCCCATTGCGGAGACCGGCCTGCAGGACGCCGCAGCGGCACCCGACCAGGCAGCGGCAGCCCAGGCTCCTGGCGAAACAGCAACGGAAGCGCCTGCGGGACCGGAGCTTCCGGCGGCGTCCCAGCCGGTCCGCATCCGCTACCCGTCGGCCGCCTTCGATGTGCCCGTCCACCCGCTGGACCTGGACAGTGGGGCCCAATACAGCCGGACCATTGAACCTCCCGCCACCAAGGACGGCTACTGGCTCACGCCCTTCGGGGTTCCGGGCAAGGGCTCCGGCAACACCACCTACGTGATTGGCCACAGTTGGGACGGCGCGGATGCTCCCTTCAACCACCTCAGTTCGGCGGCGGCCGTTGGCGACCGCCTGGAGGTGGAAACAGTGGCGGGAACCATCAGCTACCGGGTGGACAGCGTCACGACCTACCTGAAGTCCAGCCTCAAGGACAGCCCCGTCTGGGACATTGTGCCCAACCGGCTGGTCCTCATCAGCTGCTACACCGAGGATCCGTGGGGCAAGAACGTGGTGGTCACGGCATATCCCAGCCTTCCCTAGGCCTCCGGGCCCGCACTCCGGAAGTTTGACGGGCCGAACGAACCTGTTCATGCAGCCGGTGCGGGCGGACAATTGCAGCATGACATGGGAAAACTTCGACGGCGCTCCGCTGCTGACGGGAATCATGCCCAAACAGCACCCGGAGGTTCTCCAGATCGCAGCCTCCCTGGCAGCCCGGTTGTCGGCGCCATTGGTCTGCGCGTACGTGGACGAAGCCAGCTACCTGGTGGAATGGGACCCGGCCCGCTCCGCCCACCGGCTTTCCCTGCACCCGGACGCAGATGACGACATGCTGGCCCTGACAACGGAGTTGAAGGCACAGGTCCAGGCTGCGGCGGACAAGGTGCCTTCCGACGGCGGGCCCCTGCAGTGGTCCTTCCGCACCCTTTCAGGCGATCCCGCACGGGCGCTGGCGCAACTGGCCGCCGAACTGGATGCCCCGGTCATCATCGTGGGCACCTCCGAGCGCGGCTTCACGCACCGGCTCTCGGAGGCACTCAACGGATCGGTCGGGCAGTGGCTAAGCCACCACCAAAGCCGCCCCGTGCTTGTGGTTCCATACCGGATGCCGGCCCATGAGGACAGGCCCTGAGCGGCGGATACCGGGGAAAATACGCCTGGAAATGGCGGGCTTAAAGTAAAGCGAAAGTACTTATTCGTGGTGCTGGCGCGCTGCCCGTACCTGCCAGTAAGCTGATTCAAGCAAGGCCGATCCACACGAGTGGAAGCCGGATTTGCCCAAAAGCTGCTCCGGAGTGCGTATCCCCCAATAACGCACTCCGGAGCTTTTTTTGTGCCCGGGATACTGCCCCACGGACGGGTGGGAAGAGTTCCCGGATACCCCTAGGGGGTACTTGCGCTCATACCCCCAAGGGGTATAGGTTGGCTGCATGAACGCTATCGAAGAAGCCGTTGCGGCGGTAGCAGCCGCACCACCGGCCGCGGAGTCCGGCGTTGCAGCCCAACACGGTTACGCAGCCCAGCACGGTTACACGGAAAACAAGGACGCGTACCTTCGCCGCCTGAAGCGCATTGAGGGGCAGGTCCGGGGCATTGCCCGGATGGTGGATGAGGACAAGTACTGCATCGATATCCTCACGCAGGTTGCCGCCGTCACCAAGGCCCTGCACGCCGTCAGCCTGGGGCTGGTCGAGGAACACATCGGCCACTGCGTGGTGGGTGCAGCCTCCGAGCCGGACCCGGCAGCACGCGCTGAAGCCATCGATGCCAAAGTCAAGGAAGCCGCCGACGCCATCGGCCGGCTGCTTCGCTGACACCCACCAAAACCCGGATCCCGGCCGCCGCCGTCCCAACTGAAGGAGCAAGCCATGAGCACCACCTCTCCCACCACCACGACCATCAGCGTCTCCGGCATGACCTGCGGGCACTGTGTGTCGGCCGTCAGTGAAGAACTTGAAGCCCTCGAAGGCGTTGAAGAGGTCACCGTCGACCTGAACGCCGGCGGGGTCTCCACCGTGACCATCACCTCAAGCAAGGAACTCCCACCCTCCGACATCGGGGAGGCCGTCGCTGAGGCGGGCTACCTGGTGGTTGCCAACGAGGCCTAGAAACCCCTACACCGCGGAAAGCGACATGAGCCACCAGGAACTGCTCCACCCACCGGGTACCCGGATCGTCGAACTGGACATCGAGGGGATGACCTGCGCGTCCTGCGTCAACCGGGTGGAGAAGAAGCTCGGCAAGCTCGACGGTGTGGCGGCCACCGTCAACCTGCCGCTGGAGTCGGCGTACGTGACGGTCCCCGAGGGCATCACCGACGAACAGCTCACGTCAACGGTCGAGGCAGCCGGGTACAAGGCGAGGGTCCGCCACCGCAGCACTACTGGTGCGGGGGCGCGGCCGGTGGACCCGTCTGCTGAGGTCCACGCTTCGAGTCTCCGGCCGCGCCTGGCCGCCGCTGCGGTGCTGACAGTCCCGGTGTTTTTGGTCAGCATGGTTCCGGCGTTCCAGTTCCCGCACTGGGGCTGGGTGGCAGCGGTCCTGGCGCTGCCGGTGGTCACGTGGGCGGCGTGGCCCTTCCACCGGGCCGCAGCAGTCAATGCCCGCCATCTCGCCTCCACCATGGACACCCTGGTGTCGCTCGGCGTGGCCGCCG
Source organism: Arthrobacter sp. SDR-2R (assembly GCF_057747955.1). NCBI lineage: Bacteria > Bacillati > Actinomycetota > Actinomycetes > Micrococcales > Micrococcaceae > Arthrobacter > Arthrobacter sp. SDR-2R. The sequence continues at coordinate 532,314 of NZ_CM173231.1, read as the reverse complement.
CCTACTCCTTCTCCGCCTGGCAGCTGCTGGCGGACCCGCGCATGACGGAGCATCCCGGCATGGAAGGCATGTCCGGCGGCCTGTACTTCGAGGTGGCCGCGGTGGTCACCACCTTCCTTCTCCTGGGCCGGTACCTGGAGGCCAATGCCAAGCAAAAGGCCGGCGACGCCCTCCAGGCCCTGCTGAACCTGGGCGCCAAGGACGCCGCCGTCCTGCGCGGCGGCCGGGAAGAGAAAATTCCCGCGGACGGTCTGCAGGTGGGCGACGTCCTGGTGGTAAGGCCGGGTGAAAAGATCGCCACCGACGGTGTGGTGGTGGACGGCGCCTCCGCGGTGGACGCCTCCCTGGTCACGGGTGAGTCCGTCCCCGTCGAGGTGGGGCCGGACAGCCGCGTTACGGGTGCCACCATCAACACCTCCGGCCGCCTGCTGGTCAGGGCAACCCGGGTCGGCTCCGAAACCACACTGGCCCAGATGGCGCGCCTGGTGTCGCAGGCCCAGACCGGCAAGGCCCCCATCGCGCGGCTCGCCGACCGCATCAGCGCCGTCTTCGTACCGGTGGTCCTGGCCATCGCCGCCCTGACGTTCGTGCTCTGGCTCCTCGTCGCCGGCCCGGGCGCCGACGGCAGCCACCTGCGGCAGGCGTTCACGGCCGCCGTCGCAGTGCTGGTGATCGCCTGCCCCTGCGCGCTGGGCCTGGCCACTCCGGTGGGCCTGCTGACCGGAACCGGACGCGGCGCACAGCTGGGCATCCTGATCAAGGGCCCCCAGGTCCTGGAGGACACCCGCACCGTGGACACCATCCTGCTGGACAAGACGGGGACGGTCACCACCGGCGCCCTGGCCGTGGATGCCACGGCCGCGTTCCCCGGCTTCCAGGACCGGGATGTCCTCCGGCTGGCCGGAGCCGTTGAGGCCGCCAGCGAGCACCCGGTTGCGCACGCCATTGCGGCAGCAGCAGTTTCCGCCGCACGCCTGGCGCCCGCAGGGGACGACGGCGGCACCTCGCCTTCAGTGCACCTGCCGCCAGTCCAGGGGTTCAGTTCCGCCCCGGGTGGCGGGGTGTCGGGCACCGTCGAGGGCAGCCACGTGATGGCCGGGCGGGGCAGCTGGCTGGAGCAGAACGGCATTGCCTTGGACGGCGGCCAGCAGGCGCAGTTGGCTGCTGCAGAGGAAGGCGGCGCCACGGCCATCTGCGTGGCAGTGGATGGCACGCCCGCCGGCATCATCAGCCTTAGGGACAGCGTCAAGGAAGGGTCCGCCGCAGCGGTCGCCCGGCTTAAGGCGCTGGGCCTGCGGCCCATCCTGCTGACCGGCGACAACGCCGCCGTCGCCGCCCAGGTGGCTGCCGCCGTCGGCATCGCCGCGGATGACGTCCGTGCAGGCGTCCTGCCGGAAGGGAAGGTGGCAGCAGTCCGGGAGCTCCAGGCGGACGGGGCCACGGTGGCCATGGCCGGGGACGGCGTCAATGATGCCGCGGCGCTTGCGCAGGCGGATCTCGGGATTGCGATGGGCTCCGGGACCGATGTGGCCATCGAAGCCGCGGACCTGACGGTGATGGGGAACGACCTCGCCCAGGTGGCCCAGGCCATCGAGCTGTCCCGGAAGACCCTGTTCACCATCAAGACCAACCTGTTCTGGGCGTTCTTCTACAACGCCGTGGGGATCCCGGTGGCCGCCCTGGGGCTGCTCAACCCGATGATCGCAGGAGCTGCCATGGCTGCCAGCTCGGTGCTGGTGGTGGCCAACTCTCTGCGGCTGCGCAGCTTCGGCAAGTAGCAGCGCGGGCTCAGGCCGCGCCGTAACGGACCGCGGCGCGCGCCCTGGCCTTGGCCGCTTCGGCCTCCCGGTCCTTCGGCGGCGCCTGCGTCACCAGTGAATCCAGCAGGTGCTGCGTGATGTGGGCTATCTGGTGCACGGCCTCATCAAAGGCCTCCTGGTTGGCCTTGGACGGTTTGGTGCTGCCGCTGACTTTGCGGACATACTGCAGCGCCGCCGCGTGCACTTCCTCGGAGGTGGCGTGCGGCTCAAAGTTGTGAAGGGTTCGGATATTCCGGCACATACCGCCATGCTAGGCTCTTCCAACGCCTGGGATCGACCCCTTTTCATGGTCCCTACCCGGCGTCCATGGGGAGCCCGGCATGGGCAGGGCTGCCCATCGACACTGTTTTGGGGGCCGGGATAGGTTTGAGGCAATGGATCTTCCGGATGAGCCGGGGGGCCACTGGGGAGCCGATCTGGTTCGGATCCACGACCTAACAAGGAGAAACTGATGGCTATTTGGGGTGCAGACGTTGAGCAGCTTCGCCAGCTCGGCAGCAAGCTTCAGGCAGGGGCGTCCGAGATCGAGACGCAGAAGTCCACTCTCACCAAGGTCCTGAGCGGCACTGACTGGAAGGGCCCGGACGCTGATAAGTTCCGCCAGGAGTGGTCCGGAACCCACACCACCATGCTTACCAAGGTTGCCGAGGCGCTGAAGGAAGCCGGCGCGCAGGCCAAGCGCAACGCCGAGCAGCAGAGCCAGGCATCGAACTAGGCTTGTCGCCGCATTCCGGCAAGGGGCAGGGACACCAGGTGGTGTCCCTGCCCTTTTGTGTTGGCGTGCGACGCCGGTGCCCGGCTTACGGGACCTGCGCTCCTAAGGGACAGGCTCGACGTCGTTCGCGTGCTCCAGCGGTGACGCCGGCACCTGGGTGCCCTTTCCGCCGTCGTAAGGAGCAATGGTGGCGGGGGAACGCAGCTCGTCGAGCCTTACCAGGATGACCCCGCCGACGATCAGCACCCCACCCAGGAGTTGGATGGTGCCCGGCAGTTCCCCAAGCAGCAGCCACGCCCAGACCACGGCGAAGAGGACCTCGGTGAGCGACACGAAGGACGCCACCTTGGAACCGAGGGCCCGGGCCGCCATGACGCCAGAGACGTACGCCAGCACGGTGGCCAGCACCACCAGCCCGGCAAGCGGCACCCACCACGGCGTAAGCCATGGGCCCAGGGTGGTGTCCGCAGTGCTGAAGGCCATGGGCAGCAGGCCCGTGGCGGCAGCGAGCCACATGGCGGCCGCACCCACCAGCAGGCCGCCGGAAGCCAGCACGATGGGCGGCAGCGTGTCATTTTCCTTTGCCGTGATGAAGAAGTAGATGGCCAGGCAGACCGCGGCAGCCATGCCCCACAGCACCCCCACCAGGTCAACCTTCACGGCTCCGGTGAGGTCAAGGACCAGTACCAGCCCGGCCAGCGAAAGCAGTGTCCCGCCGGCCGTGAGGACGCGCGGGCGGCGTCGGCTGGCGGCCCAGAGCCACAGGACGATGATCACCGGGGCCAGGTACTCCAGCAGGAGCGCGACGCCCACGGAGAGCAGGGCCACTGCGTTGAAGTAGAACAACTGGCATGCCGCCACCCCGATGAGTCCGAACAGCATGATGGTGAGCCAGTTGTCCTTCAACTGGCTCCAGCGGCCCCTAAGCGCCCACGCCGCGGGCAGGGCAAGGATCAGGGCAGCTCCCGTCAGGCGGGCAGTCACGGCCGCCCCCGGGGACCAGCCGGTTTCCAGCAGCGACTTGGCGAAGGATCCGGACAGGCCAAAGACGGCGGAGGAGAACAGCGCGACGCCGAGCCCGGAGGCCTGGAAGCCGGGACGCCTGGGGGACAGTTCCGGGGTGGGGGTGTGGTTTTGGGCGGCAGGCACCGTTGCCTCCTGTCAGGAGTAAAGTGGGGTAATGCTCATGACACTACGCTCAAGCGCTGTAAGGAGTCAACATGGTTTTCGCCCCTGACACTGAAGTGGCGCTGCGGACGGTGGTGAACCTCATCAACACGGCCGCGAACGGCAGGGAAGGCCTGGCCTCCGTTGCGGACCTGGACAGCTTCCTCGCCGCGGAGGGTTTTTCCGGCTCCCGGAACCGGGACGCTGCGGAATTGGAAAGCGTGCGGCAGTTGCGCCGTGAACTGTCCGCGGTATGGACGGCCGGTGAGGACGCCGCCGTGGAAACCGTCAACCGGCTGCTGCGGGACGCCAACGCGCTGCCGCAGCTGATGAAGCACGACGGATGGGACTGGCACCTTCATGCCACGGCGCCCGAGGCACCCCTTGCCGACCGGATGAGCACCGAAGCGGCCATGGCCCTGGCTGATGTGATCCGCAGCAAGGAGATGGACAGGCTGCGGATGTGTGAGTCAGAGGACTGCGATGCCGCCGTGCTGGACCTGAGCCGCAACCGGTCCAAGAGGTACTGCGATACCGGCAACTGTGCCAACCGTGCGCATGTTGCTGCTTACCGGGCCCGCCAGGCTGCTGCGGGGTAGGGATTTTCCCGCGCTTTGTCCGGCTGCCGCCGGTAACGGCTAGCGCTGGGGAGTTTCGTCAGTGCCATCGCCGGATGCCGGCGGGTTCTGGTTGCCGGGAGCTCCGAAGCCATGGCTTGGCCCTGCGTGCGGGGATCCTTTGGGCGCCGAACTCAGGTTCACCCCTGATCCCTTGCCCAGGTGTTCGGCGTTCTCCTTGTAGCTCATGGACAGCATTGCGGCGATCACCAGGGTGGCGATGAAGGCGATGCCGGCTGCGGTGAACGCGAGGTCGAACCGGGGTGCACGTGCGCTTCCACCGGAGGCGAAGATCAACACTGCCACGAAGGCGACGACGGCCCAGAATGCCGAAAACATCAGCGGCCCCTTCACCGAGGTCCGCAGCTTGCGCGGTTTTCCTTGATGCTGGTCAGCCACGGTGGTTCCTCCCTGCGGGCGGCGCACGGCCGGCCCGGTTTACGAATTGCGGTGTCGCACCGAATTTTCTACAGAAAGTAGAAGGGCGCTCCCCCTAGTTTACGGCTTCCCTGCGCCGGCACGGGCATCGTGCCGCAGCGTCAGGCCGGAAAGCACCCACAGGACGCCGGAAATAATGGCGCCTCCACCGGCCACGCCCAGCAGGGCATGGGCACCGAGACTGATGAAGAACGGCAGGAGCACCGCGGTTCCAATCCCGATGACGCCGGAGGCAATCCAGTCGCGGGCAAGAACATGGCGGCCCCTGTGCTGCAGGCCGCAGGCAAGCTCCAGGATGCCGGCTGCGCCCAGACCCAGGGCTGCGATCACCCCGAACAGCAGGTCACTGTGCAGGAGGAGCACGGCAAAGCCTGCGCCGGCCAGGACCGCGCCGGCGGCGGACAGCAGCTTGCCGGCCGCCGAGTTCTGCGCGAATCCGGCTGCGGGGACGGTCCGCAGGGAAACCACACCGGCGGCCAGGAGGTAGAGTCCCCCGGCCCAGCCCATGACCTCCACAGACGGTGACGTCCAGAAGACCGTCACGGCGCCAAACACCAGGGCAGCGGCCGCACGGAGCAGGACCGGCTTCCAGAGGTCGTGGCGGGCGGTGGTTCCGGGAGCAGCACCGGCGGGGGTGGATGGTTGTGTCACCGGTCCAGTTTAGTGGGGGCAGCTGGAAGGTCTAACCGGGCCGCGTCAGGCAGAGCCCAGCACCATCCAGCGGTCGGACCGGGCACGCAGGCCCAGCGTCACGGCGCGCGCCGCCATATACCCCAGCGCGAAGGCAACCCAAAGCCATGCGAGCCCGGTGGTGCCGGTGGCACCGGACCAGGCAACCGCTGCCAGCAGCGGCACGTAGACGGCAAGGTTCACCAGCCCCGCCAGCGCGAGGTACCGCGCGTCCCCTGCGCCGATCAGCACACCGTCCAGGACAAAGACATAGCCGGCGATCGGCTGCCCGGCCGCCAGGATCCAGAGGGCAGCGGTGAGTGCCTGCTGCACCTGGGGGTCCGTGGTGAACAGAGCCCCGGCCCAGGGGGCTGCCGCTGCCAGCAGCAGGCCCGTCACCACGCCGAACCCCGCGCCCCAGCGGATCATCGTTCCGGTCAGCAGCCGGGCCCTGGCGGCATGGGACGCGCCGAGCTCCTTGCCAATGAGCGCCTGCGCCGCGATCGCCAGGGCATCCAGCGCGAACGCCAGGAAGGAAAAAATGGTCATGGCCAGCTGGTGGGCGGCAAGGTTGACCTCCCCCTGGGCCGTCACCACCAGCACCGTGGCCAGGATTGCGGCCCGGAGGCTCAGCGTGCGCAGCATCAGCCAGGATCCAACCCGCGTCATGCTGCGGATGCCGCGCCAGCTGGGGAGCAGGCTCACGCCCTGCCGCACTGCGCTGCGCCGCACCATCACCACATAGACAGCCGCCATGGCCCACTGGGCCAGGCTGGTGCCCACCGCGGAACCAGCCACAGACATGCCCAGCCCGTACACAAGCCACAGGTTCAGGACAATATTGACCCCGAAACCGGCCGTGGCCACCACCAGCGGGGTGCGGGTGTCCTGCAGTCCGCGGAGAACACCGGTGCCGGCGAAGATCAAGAGCATTGCCACCAGGCCCGGCATGGACCAGCGGAAGTACTCGACCGCAAAGGTCCGGACGCTGCCCTGGGCCCCCATCAGGTCAATCAGCGGTTCGGCCGCCGCGAAGCCTGCCACGGCGAGGACCACGCCGAGGAGCAATGCCAGCCACACGCCGTCGCGCCCTGCCGCAAGGGCCTTGCCCAACTGCCCGTCACCAATGGCGCGGGCCACGGCGGGCGTGGTGGAGTAGGCCAGGAAGACCATGAGTCCGACGGCGGTCTGGAGCACCGCAGATGCCAGCCCCACTCCCGCGAGCTGCGCAACACCAAGATGTCCCACAATGGCGGAGTCCGCCAGCAGGAAGAGGGGCTCAGCCACCAGCGCGCCAAAGGCAGGGACAGCAAGGCGGAGTATCTCCCGGGCATGGCCTTGGCGGCCGGCCACGGCGGAGGGGGCGGGTTGTTGGGGCACGCTGCCAGCTTAACCGCGGCCGCCGACAACACGCTCCGGAGATGAGAAAGCCCACAGTCCCCCAAAGAATAGTTGACACTTCAACCATTGGTCGGCAAGAGTGGTATCCATGAACCAGTTACGACTCACCACCACCGCCCTCACCGCCCTGCGCATCGTCCTTGGCTTCCTCTTCGCAGCCCACGGATGGCAGAAGTTCAACGAATGGACCATCGCCGGCACCCAGGCATCCTTCGCCAAAATGGGGGTTCCGGCAGCCGGGCTCGTGGCACCCGCCGTGGCCGTCCTGGAACTGGCGGGCGGCGTAGCCCTGATCCTGGGGATCCTCACCCGAGTGGTGGCCGCCCTCCTCGCCCTGGACATGCTGGGCGCCCTTTTCCTGGTGCACGCTCCCGCCGGCATCTTTGCCGCAAACGGCGGCTACGAATTCGTCCTGCTCCTGGCCGCCGCGGCATTCGCGCTGGCGCTCACGGGCGCCGGCCGGCTTTCCCTGGACCGCGCGCTCTTCGGGCGCAGCAACTCGCGGCTGGCCGCCCTCGCCTAGGATCACTTGTCCCACCGGGTGCGACGGCGGCAGGTCACCCAAGGTGGCCGGCCGCCGTCGGGCTTTAATCGCGGCACTCCCGCCGGGAAGTTTGTTTCAGACCCAACCGGCCGGTAACCGTGGCCCTCAGTAAGATCGCAGCATGACTGAGACCGGCCGCGCCAACTCCGTGACCCTCCGCTTCCTCGCTGCCCCCACCGACGTGGGGCACAGCGGCTCCGTGGACGCAGGCACGGTGCTTGAGTGGGTGGACAAAGCCGCCTATGCCGCGGCAGTGGGATGGGCCAAGTCCTACTGCGTCACCGCGTACGTGGGAAACATCCACTTCGCCGATCCCGTCAACAGCGGCGACATGGTGGAGGTGGAAGCGACCATCGTCTACACCGGCCGGTCCTCAATGCACATCCATACCGTGGTTTCCTCGGGTGACCCCAAAGGCGGCCCTGCCACCATGCGCAGCCAGTGCATGGTGATCTTCGTTGCGGTCGGCCCGGACGGCAGGCCCATCCCGGTGCAGCAGTTCGAACCCCAAACCCCGGCCGAGATCGAGCAACGGGACCACGCGCTGGCCAGGATCAAGGTCCGCGAGCAGATCGTGGAAGCCATGAACCGGCAGGAATATACCGACGCCGGTACGGCCGAGCGGGTGACGCTGCGGTTCATGGCCGCCCCCACGGACGTGAACTGGGGCGGCAAGGTCCACGGCGGCATTGTCATGAAGTGGATCGACGAGGCCGCTTACGTGTGCGCTTCCCGTTACTGCGGCAGGGATACCGTGGCTGTCTTCTCCGGCGGCGTGCGCTTCTACCGGCCGCTGCTGATTGGCCATGTTGTGGAGGTTGAGGCCCGGCTGGTTTACACCGGGACCAAGGGAATGCACATCGCCGTCCATGTCCGTTCGGGCGATCCGAAAGGCCGTGAACTGGCCCTCACCACATACTGCCTCACCGTGATGGTGGCGCGCGACGACGAGGGCAACTCCGTGCCCGTCCCCGCCTGGGTGCCGGTCAGCGAGGAGGACAAGCGGCTCCACGCCCACGCCCGCGAACTCCTGGAGATCCGGGGAACAGCGCCCGGCAACCGCCTGCCGAACCACCTGCTGGCCGCCGCAGGGCCTGCCGGCGGGGGAACCAGCGCCCGCCGGGATACTTAGAAGCCGCCGCCGGTATCGCCGGCCATGTTGGCGAAGCGGGAGTAGTGGCCCTGGAAGGCCACCACAATGTCCTTGGTGGGACCGTTACGGTGTTTGGCCACAAGGATGTCCGCTTCTCCGGCACGGGGTGATTCCTTGTCGTAGACGTCCTCGCGGTGAAGCAGGATCACCATGTCCGCGTCCTGCTCGATGGAGCCGGACTCGCGGAGGTCGGACACCATGGGCCGCTTGTCCTGCCGCTGTTCCGATCCACGGTTCAGCTGGGACAGCGCGATCACGGGGACCTGGAGTTCCTTGGCCAGGAGCTTGAGCGCACGCGAAAACTCGGAGACTTCCTGCTGGCGGGACTCCACCTTCTTTCCCGAGCTCATGAGCTGCAGGTAGTCCAGGATGACCAGCTTGAGGTCGTGCTGCTGCTTCAGGCGGCGGCATTTGGCCCGGATTTCCATCAGGGACATGTTGGGGCTGTCATCAATGAACAGCGGTGCATCATTCATCCGGCCCATGGTGGTGGCGATCTTGGACCACTGTTCGTCCTTGATGGTGCCCTTGCGGAGGTCCTGGAGACCAATGGTGGCCTCGGCAGACAGCAGGCGCATGGCGATCTCATTCCGGCCCATTTCCAGCGAAAACATGACGGTGGCGAGGTTGTTCTTGATGGCTGCGGAACGGGCGAAGTCCAGTGCGAACGTCGACTTACCGACGGCCGGGCGGGCGGCGATGACGATCATCTGCCCCGGGTGGAGCCCGTGGGTCAGCTCGTCGAGCTCATAGAACCCGGTGGGCACACCCGTCATGCCCTCTCCACGGTGGCCGGACGCCTCGATTTCGTCCACCGTGGACTCCATCACGTCCTTCAGTACCACGTAGTCCTCCGCGGTGCGGCGCTCCGCTACCGCGTAAACCTCCGCCTGCGCCTGGTTGACCAGGTCCTCCACCTCGCCGTCCGACCCGTACCCCAGCTGGACGATCTTGGTTCCGGCGTTCACCAGCCGGCGGAGCACTGCCCGTTCGGCCACGATCTCGGCGTAGTAGCCCGCGTTGGCTGCCGTGGGAACGGTCTGGATCAGTTCGTGCAGGTAGGCAGGGCCGCCGATCCTGTTGATCTCGGCGCGCTTGGTCAGCTCATCGGAGACGGTGACGGCATCGGCGGGCTCCCCCCGGCCGTAGAGGTCAATGATGGCCTCGTAGATGGTCTCGTGCGCGGGACGGTAGAAATCCTGCCCGCGGAGGATCTCAACGACATCTGCGATGGCATCCTTGGACAGCATCATGCCGCCCAGGACCGACTGTTCGGCCGCGATGTCCTGGGGAGGTTTCCGGCTGGCGTCCGATCCACGGGTTGTCTCGACAGGGTCCAGATGCGCGATTGACAAAGCTGCCGTCCTCAATTTATGCCCGGCCTGGCGGCCCGGCGATCCATCCTGTTCGCGGCACCCGGTAACCGGCTCCGCCACCTGCCCAGGTCTACCCGCTGGCCCTGACAATCAAGCGCCGGCGGCTCCGGATGCCCGGCTCCGCAGGAGTTATCCCCACTATCCACAGCTTTTCCACAGAGACCTGCAGGAGGCCGTGCGCCGGGCTGAAAACCGGTGCAGGCATACCCTGTTTTGACCGCGGAGAACAGGTACCCCGCTACGCTAACCGCCCTGGCGCCAGCCGCAAAGCCAGCATGCCGCAGGGGCTGTGGATAACCTGTGCAGTACCGGGCATACCTTGTGCACAGTCTGTGGGGAACACTGTGGATATCAAAGTTTTTTGTCGCCGCTTCCGCCTCTGACCTGCGGAAACACTTGGGACAGCATGTGGAGTAAATATTTCTTCCAAGGAATTTCATCCACAGGCCATTGTTGGCACCACTCGCGGAAAGCGGAGGTAAGGCCGGGCCGGGAGCACTTCGATCGGCGCTGTGGCACTACTCATATTCCCGTCAGGGAGTTTGACCCACACCAGCGGGGCGCTGTATGCGAAGCAGTGAATATGCTGTGGATAACCACGATCTGGATTAAGCTCTAGGTATGGGCGATCTACTGCTGGTGCTGTTGCCTGCGATAGTTTTGGTGGCGCTCATCTGGGGCATTGCCACAGCCCTGCGGCCGCGTGGTGCGGGCACCTCTGAAGCCGAAAAATACCAGCACGAACTTGCCGTGCGGTCTGCCCGGCATTACGCAGCCCAGGTCGAGGCGGCCACCGCCGCCCGCGCCCGGCTGGAGGCGGCTACCCACCCAAGCCAAAACAGGCAGCAGCACATCCAACAGCAGGAACACGGCTGGGCGGATGACCAGCAAAGCAATCGCACCTGGCGAGGGCCAGGAAGTACATAGAACGGCTCGTGAAAATGGAATCGCTTGTGGTCCCGGTCCTTATCCTGCTCGCCGTGGTTGCGGGAGTCACCGTGGCCTACCGCGCGGCCACCAGGCGGAGGGCCGCACATACTGCCTCCCAGTCCCAGCCCGCTGCCACCCCACAGGAGCTGGCCCGGGCTGCGGCAGACCGGCTGTCGGAAGACGAACACCGGCGGCTTTATGCCCTGATTGCCCAGGGCCAGGCCATGGCTGCCATCAAGCTCTACTACGAAATCACGGGCGACGGGCTTCGGGCCTCCCGTGACGCCGTCGGGGCCCTGGCGGCCCATCCCCAGCCCTACCGGAGCCCCGAGTCGGCGCAGGCACCCGAGGCCGACGACGACGAGCCCCAGCGGTTTCCTTACCGCTACCGGGCGATCGCCAGCAAGGGCGACGTCACCCGCGAAGTGAGCAGCAACATGCTCAACGACGAGATCTATGGCAGGATCCGCACCCTTGCCCGCAGTGGCGACACCGAAGCGGCAGCCACTGCACTGTCCAAGCATTCTGATATCTCCATGAAGCAGGCCCGCGAGTTCATTGCGCTGCTGGACGACTGACACCTGCCAATTGAAACGGCTGTACGGCCGGGCTCCCATTCCTGCGAATGGGTCCCGGCCGTACTTGTCCTGTATGCCTTGCCTGGCTCAGGATGAAGATGGGCTGGCTGCCGCCCGCCTACCCGGCACCGCCGGTGGAATCGTAGTAGTGCCAGTACCGGCTTGTGGCATTCACGTCAGCGAGCACCAGCAGGCCGCTGTTGGCCGTGCCCCGCGCAACACTGTTGACGTTCTGCTTGGTCGACGTGACGTTATGGACGTACTGGTCGGCGTCAACGATGCGGGCCGTCTTGGTGGTGCTGAAGCTGATGTTGTCCAGGGACGTGGATTTCTCGTAGATGGCCCCGCCGGAACTCGTGCATACCCCGGCATTCGTTGTGCCACCCGGCTTCGGATAGGTAGCGAAGGTACGCAGCTTGCGCGCTGCCTCGTCGATCATGACGATCACCCTGTTCGGGCACTCAGACACTGTCGCAATCGTGTGTGCAGACCATGTCGACGTAGACGTATTCAGTGCCAGCAACTGGATCAGCGGCTGGGACGCCGAGGTGTACGAGGTTTTGATTGCGGCAAAAACCTTGTCTGTTGAGGCATCCAGCCACTTCAGGTTCATGTGGTCGTCGCCGCTCCGCTGCCCCTTCACCGCCGCCACAGGAGTGGTCCAGGTGGTCTTCGACGCTCCGTCGACGTGGTAGCTCCAGTACATGCCGTCAGTGGAGTCCCCCACCTGCCTGCTCCACATCACACCGATCTTGTTCCCGCTGAACGCGATGACCGCTGAGTTATCGTCCACGGACACATTGCTCAACGACGCCGGATGGGCAAACGGGGTGCCCCACGTGGCGCCGTCCGTGCCGGTGACGTTCATATAGATCCGATTGCCCTGCTGCCACGTGGCCCACACCCGGCCGGTTGAGTCCTTATCAATGGAGATGGTTTCAGTTTTTTGGTTGTTGATTTGGCTGGATCCCAGGCTCGTGTACGACTTGGTGCTCGAGTTGTAGCTGTACCGCCGCATAGTCGTGGGGAAGTTCGGTTCGGACGGCAGGCCGTCGTTGACGAACCGGAAGCTCGCGACATACAGGGTCTTCCCGTCCCACAACACGTCATGGTGGGTGTTCGCCCGGGACTCCGTCACCACACCTGTACTCGTCCACGAACTTGTCGAGGCATTGAACCGGAAGATGCGGAAAGTGGAACTGCCGGCGTCCCAAAGGTTCCCCCACCAGGTCCCGTCGTTGAACCACAGCGAATTCGTCTGCCGTTTGGTCCCGGTGGGCGTTGCCGTCCCGGAGTGGGACGGGCCCTGGACGCCTACATCACCGGTAGCGGCGGAGGCGGCCAACGGCGCCACCAGACCACCAAGCACAAGCAGCAGCGCCGTCAGCAGTGCGGGAAACGCCAGTCGGCGTTGACGCATGCGGCGGCCCTCGGGACCGGCAGGTCCCCATCTAAGAAAGGGCCGGGAAGCCCCGGCACCCCGATCATGCTCGTCCACGTTGGATATTGGATGGTCTCTCAACTTCACTCCCCGGTGTTGAATTATCAGTCAACCCCCAGATTGCTCAGTGTTGGCGGTGGAAGGATCAATAGCAATCCCCGGACCGCCCCCTAAAACCCGCGGCCCGGGTCCCCTAACCCCGAAACCACGGGGTCCGGCACCGGGGGCGGCCGCCCGTGTGTCAGCGGTTCCCGGAAATCCCGGCCAGCAGCTGCTCGAAGGGAAGGGACTCCAGCGGGGCGGGCTTCCGGCCCGGTTGGGGCCCCTGCAGCAGAGTGGTGAATTCACCGGCTGCGCGGTCGATGCGGTCCGCCAGTGACCCCCCGCCCTCTTCAGCTGTTCCCCAGTCCTGGGGTCCGGCAAAGACGCCGGTTGCAGCCATGCGCGTGCGGAGGTAGCTGAACAGTGGCCGCAGCGCGTAGTCCAGGACCATCTGGTGCCGGTCCGTGCCGCCGGTGGCGCCCAGCAGGACCGCCTTGCCGTCCAGCGACTTCGGGTCGAGAACATCGATAAAGGATTTGAAAAGGCCGCTGAAGGAGGCGCTGAAGACCGGTGTCACGGCGATGATGCCGTCCGAGGCCTCCACCCCGGCTATGACCTCGGCCAGGCGTGGTGCGGCATAGCCGGTGACGAAGTTGTTGGCGATGTCCACGGCAAGGTCGCGGAGTTCGACGACGTCCACCTCCACCTCGTAGCCGCCGGCCCTGAGCTGGCGCTCGGCGGCAGCAGCCAGCTGGTCAGCCAGCAGCCGGCTGGACGAAGGTACGCCAAGCCCTGCGGAAAGGACGGTGATACGGCGGGTTTCCATGGCATTCTCCTGGTAATCGTTCACTTCAGCATACATGCGTTTGCATCTATACCTGTGAACTGCCGCCGGCAGCGAAGTATTCCCGGACGTGAACCCGGGCCGCTGCGTCAGAGCAGGACGCTTCCCTGGATGCAGGTGGCGGAGTCCCCGCCCACCCAGATGTCCCCGGCATCGGCAGTGATGTGGATGCGTCCGGCGCGCCCCAGGACGGTCCCCTGCGAGGCCACATATTCCTCCGGCGCCCTGCCGCTTCCAATGAGCCATTGGGCGGCGCCTGCATTGAAGCTGCCGGTGACCGGGTCTTCGGCCATGGCGTCGCCGGGCAGGAATGTGCGGACCTCAAAGTCGGCGTCTGCACCCGGCTCGTGCGGCCCGATAACGCCGATCTTCAGGTCGCCCATCGCCGCCTGGTCCGGATTCAGGGCCAGCACCTGGGCCGCAGAAGGCAGCAGGACACCGATCCATTCCGGACCATTCACCAGCCAGGACGCGTCAACGATGTCGGCAGCGGACACCCGCAACGCCGCGGCCAGTTGACGGCGGATACCCGCATCCACAGGCCCGAAGCGTGTCAGCGGCGGTGCCGCGAAAGCCAGCCTCCCGCCGTCGCGCTTTATCCGGACCAGCCCCGCAGCGCACTCCTGCACCACGTGGCCGTCAGACCGCGGCACTCCCCCGGCCTGCAGCCACGTATGGGCCGAGCCAAGGGTCGGGTGGCCTGCGAACGGAAACTCTTCGCTGCCGGTAAAGATCCGGACCCGGTAATCGGCGCGGGGATCTTCGGGAGGCAGGAGAAACGTGGTTTCCGAGAGATTGGTCCAGTTGGCGAAGTGCTGCATTGTTGCCGTGTCCAGCCCTTGGGCATCAAGTACGACGGCGAGCGGGTTGCCGCGGTAGGCCTGGCTGGCGAAAACATCCACCTGATGGAAGGGGCGGCTGCGTGGTGTCGGGTTCACCGGAGCAGGCTACCACCGGAAAACGGAAGACCCCCGCCGCCGGAGTCCGGCGACGGGGGTCTTCCGATGCAGTTGAGGACTACTTTCCTGCAACCACGTCGAGTTCGATCACAGCAGCAACGTCAGCGTGGAGGCGGACGTTGGCCTGGTAGGAACCAACCGACTTGATGTGGGCAGGCAGTTCAACCTTGCGCTTGTCGATCTTGCCGAGGCCGGCGGCCTCAACAGCGTCGGCGACGTCGCCCTGCTTGACGGTGCCGAACAGGCGGCCGGACTCGCCGGCCTTGACGACCAGCTTGACCGGCTTCGCGGACAGTGCAGCGGCCTGCTTCTGAGCATCTTCCAGGGAAGCGTGCTCGCGGGCAGCGCGGGCAGCCTTGATGGACTCAACCTGCTTCTCGCCACCCTTCGACCAGGTCAGGGCAAAGTTGCGGGGCAGGAGGTAGTTACGTGCGTAACCGTCCTTGACCTCGACAACATCGCCAGCAGCACCGAGACCGGTGACTTCGTGGGTCAGAATGAGCTTTGCCATGTTAGTTAATCCCTTCCTTAGCCGCGGCCAGCGCCGGAGTAAGGCAGCAGAGCAACTTCGCGGGCGTTCTTGATTGCCTGGGCGATCTTGCGCTGTTCCTGCACCGTAACGCCAGTGACGCGACGGGCGCGGATCTTTCCGCGGTCGGAGATGAACTTGCGCAGCAATGCTACGTCCTTGTAGTCGATGACAGTGATGTCAGCGGCCTTCAAGGGGTTGGACTTTGGTTTGGGCTTACGGAGTTCAGCCTTAGCCATCGTGGAGCTCCTATTCTAGGGAGCCCGTGGATATTGATCCACGGGATGGTGGTGGTCCGACGGCGGCAGTTCCCTGGGTGCCTTTCGGCTCCCTGGGAGGCCCCGCGCCGGACCGTTGTTTGGGTTTTAGAAGGGAGGTTCGGAATCGGGGCCGTTGCCCCAGCCGCCTGCGTTGGACACGCCGGGCGTAGCCCAGGGATCGTCCTGTGCAGCCTGCTGGTTCCCGCCGCCCCAGCCTCCGCCGGCGTTGGCGCCCTGGCTTCCACCAGAGTTGCCGCCGCCGAAGCCACCGCCGCTGTTGCCGCCGCCGAAGCCGCCGCCACCCTGTCCGCCGGAGCGCTGGGTACGGTTAACCTTGGCGTTGGCGTAGCGCAGGCTCGGGCCGATCTCGTCGACCTCAAGCTCGATAACGGTGCGCTTTTCGCCTTCTTTTGTTTCGTAGGAACGGCTCTTCAGGCGGCCGGTCACGATGACGCGCATCCCCTTGGTCAGGGATTCGGCAACGTTCTCGGCTGCTTCACGCCAGACAGCGGCGCGGAGGAACAGGGTTTCCCCGTCCTTCCACTCGTTGGACTGGCGATCAAAGGTGCGGGGGGTGGAAGCGATGGTGAAGTTCGCTACTGCCGAACCGGACGGTGTGAACCGCAATTCCGGGTCATTGGTGAGATTACCGATGACCGTAATGGTGGTCTCGCCTGCCATCTACTGCCTCCTTGTTCGATCCTGGGTGAAGAGTGCGTGTCCTGCGGGGTAAAGAATGAAGAGGTGGTGCTGAATTACTCAGCAACAACCTTCTGCTCTTCGGGGCGGGTGATCTTGGTGCGCATGATGGTCTCGTTAAGAGACAGCTGGCGGTCAAGTTCCTTGGCGGTTTCCGGCTTGGCGGTGAAGTTCACCACGGCGTAGATACCTTCGGACTTCTTCTTGATTTCGTAAGCCAGACGGCGACGGCCCCAGATGTCAACCTTTTCGATGGTTCCACCATCGTTGGTGATGACGTTCAGGAACTTCTGAAGCGACGGCTCAACGGTACGCTCTTCGACCTCGGGGTCGATGATTACCATCAATTCGTAAGGACGCATATGTGAACCCACCTCCTTTGGGCTAAGCGGTTACGGCATTTCCGTAACAGGAGGTTCATTTGCGATTCCGTGCAATGCCTTGCCCCGGAACGGAGGCAGGACGCAGCACAGACTTCAATATCCTAGTGCATTTGGACCCGATAGGCGATTCGCGCTTGACTCAAGGCTAGTGCCGTGGTGCGAAGCCCAGGCAGCGGCGCGGCACGCTATGTGGAAAAACCGCGGCTGCTATCCACCCCGCCGCTGAAGCCCCTATTATCTGACACATGCGTCGACCCGCGATGGCCCTGGGGATGGCGGCACTGTTCCTGGCCGGCTGCTCGGCCAGCTCAGCCCAACCCATGACAGACTCTGCCGCGACCTCTGCCGCGGCAAGGCTGGACTGGGGCACGCCGATCGCCGGCGACGAGTTCAATTACGCCGGGGCACCGGACGCCGCGAAGTGGTCCGTGTACGACAGTGACGGGCACGCAGGGAACGGCATACGCAGTCCCCGGCAGGTCACGGTGGATGGTTCCAGGATGGTCATTACCGGAACATCGGATGGCACGACCGCGGGAATGAGTGCCAAATTTGGCCTCCAGAGGTATGGCCGCTGGGAAGTCCGGGCAGCGGGCTCCGGGGACGATGAATACCACATGGTGTCGATCCTGTGGCCGGACAGCGGGCACTGGCCCTGTGACGGTGAAGTGGACTATGCGGAGACCACTGGTGACTGGAACCGCACCAATTTCTTCCACCACTTCGGATGCTCGAACTCTAAGACCTCTGTTTCCAAGCCCCTGGACGTCACGCAGTTCCACAACTACGCAGTTGACTGGTCCCCCGGCGGCATCATCGGCTACGTCGATGGCGTGAAGTGGTTTGAGGACAGCGACCCCACGCATCAGCCACCGGGTTCGATGCACCAGACGTTGCAACTGGACTGGTTTCCGGACGGCACTCCCAACGGTCACGGCGAGATGAGGGTGGACTGGGTTCGCGTCTACGCCCAAGGTACCCCCTCTACCTGACGCACCGAACGGGACAAACCCCCAACGTACTTAACGCCACGCCCGGACGTGCCCCTCCACCCCCAGCCCTGCGAAAAGCGCGCCATTCCCCACGTAGCAGGCGATGCAAAAGGCGAGTACTCACTACCGGTGTTTACCCGGGCGGCCTACCCTACGCTCGATTCTGCCGGCGGAGTTTTACGGCCGGGGGTTTCGAATCCGTCTACGGGCACTGGGTGGATTGGCCCGGGCCGGAGCTGTATTCGGCCGACACCAATCAGACAGGGGAGGACTATGAGCACCAGGCGGGCGAAGGCACTGCACTTCGACATTCACGGCCGCGTCACGATCAGCGTCGACGCAATGGCCCCCACGGCAAGGCAGCTTCAAAGCATGTTGGCGTGTTTCGCCTCCGACACGGAGGATCGGCAGCCCGACATTATTGTTGATGACCGCCCCGAGCCTATGCCGAATGCCGGCTTCGTCGAGCATGAGCTGGCGTACACGGACAACAGTGTGCGCTTTCAGGCTGACCGGGTCCAAGTTGTCAGGGGTGCAGAGCAATGGCGTATTCACGGACCCGGAGAGCTCTTGACCTCCGTGGTACCGGTTCTCGATGCCGCCATGATCTCCCGCGGGGCGGCCATGATCCACGCGGCAACGATGGCCTACCGGGGCCACGCCATCGCGCTGCCCGCGGCCGGCGGGACCGGTAAGACCAGCACCGCCGCCAAGCTGATGCGGCGTGAGGGCTGGTCGTTCATGGGTGACGACTGGGCATTCCTCGCCGAGGACGCAACGCTGCTTGGATACGCGAAGCCCATGTTCATTAAGCCGCATCACCGCGCAATCTACCCGCACCTGTTTGAAGGTGCGCGCAAGCCCCTCGTCCCCTCCCGGTTCTCCGGGAGCATCGGACGCCTCACCACTGTGGTGCACCCGTTCGTTATCCGTTATCCACGCCTGGCCGACTTCTCCCGACGGTGGTCGCCGGAGCACCGCATGGTCACCCCGGAGGCAGCGTTTCCCGGTCGGAAGGTGACCACCTCAGCACCGCTTGCGGCCGCCATATATGTGGAGCGCTACGAGGGCGCACGGTCACGGGTTGTTGAACGGACCACCGACTGGATGGTGGACCGCATGATCGGCAACTTCCATATCGAGATGGCGAGCTTCTCGCAGCGGGTCGTTACCGGCCTCGCAGCAAGCTCCGTGGTCCCGTGGCGCGAACACTTCGCGGCGAAAGGACTCGTTCTCAGCAAAGCCCTGGACGGACGCCCCTGCCACCTGTTCCAAGTCCCGGCCGCCTACTCCGCGGACGAGGCATCGGACGATATTGTCCGGCACCTGGACGAGCTGCTGCCGTCAATCCTCGACGAGCAGGCCTAAGGGGGATCACGGTGGGCTACAGCACAGCAGACGTCACCGCGGTCGTTCCGGCCCGCAACGCGGAGCAGCTGCTTCCGCGCTGTCTGGAAGCCTTGCGTCAGTCCGGTGTCGCGGAAATCATCGTGGTGGACGGGTTGTCCACCGACCGCACGGTCGAAATTGCCCGCGCTGCCGGCGCCCGGATCCTTAGTGACGAGGGCCGCGGCCTGCCCTGGGCCCGCACGCTTGGCGTCCAGAACAGCACCACCCGGTGGGTCCTGCTGGTGGATGCCGACGTCGTGTTCGGAGCCACCGGCGTCGCAGACCTGCTCATTGAGTTGGTGGAGGACGGATATGACGCCCTCCAGGCAGGCCTTGAAAGCGTCGCAGGACCCGGCTACTGGGGCCAGGCGCTGGCACATCACCATCGCACCGGACGCAGCCGCAACTGGTTCGGACTCGTCGCCACGCTCGTAGACCGGGACCTGATGTTGGGCCTCGGTTTCGACGACGCATTCAAGTCGGGCGAGGACATCGAACTGCGGTGGCGGATGCGGCAATCAGGGATGAAGACCGGGGTGTCGCAGCGGGTCATGGTCGAACACCGGTTTGCCGCCGACGACTTCGACTTCGCGCTTGACCAGTTCCTCATGGATGGTACGGGACTGGGCCGGATGGTCCGGAAGCACGGCTGGGGCGGCGCACGATTGGCGCTCCTGCCCGCCGCCGCCGCCGTTCGGGGAAGCGCTTTGAGCCTCGCCTCCGGCCAGCCTAAATGGCTTCGCTATTACATCGCCTTCTGCTGGTACAACTACGCGGGTATGGCGAGGGGTTTAGGTCGTGACGGCTGAACGGGAGATCGCTCCAACGGAGGCCCCACCCGTCGTCCGGCATTCCCCCCTGCGCAGCTCGCTTGGACTCGTCCTGGCCAAGGCTGCGCAGACGGGCACGGGTTTCGCATTCTGGGTCGTCGCCGCGCACGCGGCGATAGACCGTGAGGTTGGGTTGACCACTGCTGCGGTTTCGGCGGTGATGATCTGCACCCAGCTTGCGGTGCTGGGCACCGGTTCGGCCGTCATCGTCTCGGTGGGGCGGGGGGAGCCGCCGGCCCGGGTGCTGGACGCGGCGTTTGGCATCGTGGGGGTGGCAGGGACCGTGCTGGCCCTGGGCTACCTCGTGCTGGAGTTGTTCGTGGCGCCGAACACGGCCCCGATGTCGGTTCTCTTCTGGTTGACGTTCGTGGTGGCTGCCGTCACGGGAACCATGTGCACGGTGCTGGACCAGGCGCTCGTCGCGTTGGGACGCGGCAGCAGCGCAACACTGAGGTACACACTGGGCGGCATGGTCTCCCTTGGGGCCACGGCGTTGGTGGCGTTGCAGGCGGCCCACGCGGCTACGGCCGATGTGCTGATGGCCTGCTGGACCCTCGGTTCGGCCGTCTCGTGCATCATCGGTGGCGTCCAGCTGCGGAGATTGGTGGGCTATCGGCCACGGCCGTCCCTGCATCCCGGGCGCGGACGTTCATTGCTGAAAATGGGCATTCCAAACCAGCTCCTCACCCTCACCGAACGCGCCCCGGGACTGGTGCTGCCGCTCCTGCTTGCGCACTTGGTATCGCCGGAGGTGGCGGCCTACTGGTATCCCGCATGGATGATGGCCTGGGCTGCCTACACAGCTCCGATGCTTATAGGCATTGTCCAATTCTCCGAGGGAGTCCGTGAACCGGGCCGCCTGGCGGCCACCACCTGGGCAAGTTTCCGCTGGTCCCTCATAGTCGGTGGCCTCGCTGCGATGGTCCTCATCGTCTTTGCCCACCCGCTGCTCCATCTGCTCGGCGACAGGTACGCCAATGCATCCACCGGCACCCTGCGGTTGTTGGCCGCGGGAGTGGTGGCCTATGCGGTGCTGCAGGCCTACAACTCCGTCTGCCGGGTGCTCGGCCGCTATACAGAGTCGATCATCGTCGGGGTGACACTTGGCGCCGCGCTCTGCGTCTCGGCGCTCCTGGGCGCCGACAGTGGCTCCAGCGCCATGGCCCTTGCGTGGCTGGTAGTGCTCTCCGCCGGGGCCCTGGTCATCGGACTGCGGCTCATCGCAATTCTCCACCGCACCAAAAAGGAGGCATCATGACCAGCACGCTCAAGGAGGCCATCCACCGTCCCCAGGCGCGCTGGAAAACCAGGGATGTCTGGTGCGCCGCAGCGGGGGCGGTGTCGCTCGCACTTGCAGCGTGGGCCGCCTCCACCGTGGCACTTCCTGTGAACAGCGACCTTGGACTGGTCGGTGTGCTGCCCTACCCGTTCTGGGTGGGGGTCCTGATTCTCAACATCGCCTTCGTCGTGGCACTGCGCGGGGATGCCGCGGGCCCTGCACGCAGCCCGGTGATGCTGTGGCTCCTCGTGGTACTGGTGCTCATACTCTTCGGCGCCGCTGTCTTCGTGACGGACGTACCGCGCGGTGAAGTGGCGTTCCGCCACCTGGGCATCGCCGACGCCATGTCGCGCAATGTGGCCATCGATCCCAACATCGATGCATACTTCAACTGGCCGGGATTCTTTGCCCTCCTGGCGACCGTGCTCGGAACGGCCGGCCTCGACCCCGTGAGCGTTGCCCTGTGGGCACCGGTGTTCAACGTGGGCCTGTGGCTCGTCGCCGTGGCCGTGGTGACACGGTACCTGATCAGCGATCCGCGCCGGCGCTGGCTGGTGCTCTGGCTCTTCTGCCTCGGCAACTGGCAGGACCAGGACTACCTCTCCCCCCAGGCCTTCGGCTTCTTCCTCTACCTGGTTGTGGTGGCCCTGGCACTGGGGCCGCTGGCAACGGAGCCTTCCCACTTCCGCGGGTTCCGGCGCGCCGACCTGGCAGCATGGTGGCGGGGCCGGTCCCCGGCCGAACCCCAGCCGGGGCGCCGGATTGGCGCCCTGGCGGTAACCCTCCTGCTGATCGTGGTCATTTGCGCGAGCCACCAGCTCACGCCGTTCATGGTATTGATCGCGCTCACCGCCCTTACCCTGAGCGGACGTCTCTGGCCCAGCAGGCTGCCCCTGATCGCCGGCGTCGTACTGGTGCTCTGGCTTGTCTTTCCTGCAAGCACGTACCTCGCAGGCCATCCGCCGCTGGCGGACGCGGGCCTGCAGACCGCCATCGAAGCAAATGTCGTCGACCGCACCAACGGGACCCCTGGACATCTGCTCGTGGTGCAGGTCCGAATGGGCCTCACCCTCCTGCTCTGGGCCCTCGCCGCCGTTGGAACGTTCCGCGACTGGCGCAGGGGGCGCCTTGACATCCGCGTGCTCCTCCTGGCCGTCGCCCCGTTCCTGCTCTTTCCCGCGCAGTCCTACGGCGGGGAAATGCTCATCCGCGTATCACTGTTCGCGCTCCCCTTCGTTGCGATGCAGGCGTCATCGGTCCTGCTTCCCGGAAACGTGGGATACCGGCCTTCCTTCCGTGCTGCGGGAGCCCTTGTCCTCACCTGCATCCTGTTCGCCGTCATGACCGTGACAGGCCGTTTTGGCAACGCGCAATATGACGTCTTTACCGATGACGAGATGGCCGCCATCGCCGCCGTGGACCACATGGCGCCGCCCGGCTCTTCGATTATCTCGGCTGACCATCCCACACCGTGGCGCAACCAGGACTACCTGGAGCACCGATACCGGACCATTGAGGACCTCTGTCCCGCCGACCTGTCGGCCGAAACCTGCGGCCCCCTCATCTACGGTTACGCCAGGCACAATGCCGCCGGCGCCTACCTGCTGCTCCTGCGCTCATCGGAGTCGAGCCTGATCATCCAGGGCCAGACCACCGCCACGGGCCTCGGGGAGCTCGAGGACTGGCTTGATACGCAGGTCGGCGTGGAGCTCGCGTACAGCAATGCCGACGCACGCGTATACCGGGTGGGGCCATGACCGGCCGCGGAGTGAGCCGGCCCACCCTGGCGCTGGGGGTTGCCGCGGTGGTACTGGCCCTGGTCACGCTGGTCGGGTTGCCGACACCGCTGCAGACGGTCGCCGCCATAGCCATCCTCATCCTGCTCCCGGGCCAGGCACTGGCCCGGCTTATCCCGATTACCGACGTCCCGCTTGGCGTGCTGCTCGTCCTGGGACTGGGCCTGGCCACACTCACCGCAGTGTCCACGGCCATGTTCTACCTCACGCTGTGGTCGTGGCAGGCATGCGTCGTGACAATGGCCGTCATTACTGTCCTCGCATGCTTGGCGCGGGCACGTCAGGAGGTCGCATCATGATGGATCTGGCAGGAGTGCTGGCAGCTGCCGTGCTGCTCATCACCCTCGTAACCCTCGAGGTCCGGCGGCTTGGACCCGGCAGGTCAACCACCGCACCAAGCACTGGATCAAGCACTGGGCAACCGGCAGCAGCGCCGGTTCCCCACAGCCAGTCCAGGAACAGCAGGATCGTAGTCGGCGTCATGTGGGCGGCCTTCCTGCTCCTTCTCTTCCCCCGCGTCCTTGGACTGCTTACGTGAACCTGGGGCGCGGGGCGCGATGGTTGCTCGTCAGCGACCTCCATCTGGACGTCACTGACGACGATCCCCGGAACCCCGGCAGGGTACTGCCGGGGTTCCTCCACCGCGAGGTGCCCGCCGCCCCGGGCATGCAGCAACACCTTGTCTTCGTTGGTGACACTTTTGAACTCACAGGCCTGTCCGAGAACGAGAGCCTGGCCCGGCTTGACTCCATCTTCGAACGGCACCCGGCCACTCTCCGGGCCCTCGAGGCGTGCGTGGCGCGCGGGGTGCAGCTGCACTTCGTATGCGGGAACCATGATGTGGAGTTGGCCCGCCCATCGGTGGCCGCACGGCTGGCGGCGCTGCTGGCACCCGATGATCCCACGCGGGTCCGGGTGCACCCGTGGTTCCTCTATGTCCCCTCCGTGCTGATGGCCGAGCATGGACACCTGCATCACGCGCTGCACCGGATACCCGAGGTGCTGCGCACCGCCGTCAACGGCACTGACGGGCTGGATCTGCCGCCCCTCGCCGCCTGGCATGCCCATCCCACGCGGTCGCGCCTCAGTCGTGCCGGAGCTGTTGCCCAGGCCTGTTTGGCCTCGGAACGGGCGGAACGGCGCGTCCGCGGCCCGGCCTATGACGAGCTGCTCCAGACCGAGTCGCAGCGGCTCGCGCTCAACGGGACGGCAGTGCGGGAACTTGCACGCCTGTCCCGGTTCCGGACGGTGTCAGCGCTTCCCCTTACCGCGACCCGCATGGTGCTTGCTGCCACTGGACGCAATGTCAGTGGCGGGCAAGCTCCTGCGGCGGCAGCCCGGGTGGCGGGCATTCTTGAAGCACACGGTTCCGAAGTGGCCTGGTACATCTCGGCCCACACGCACCGCGCCCTTGAATCACGGCTGGAAGGTTCTCCAACCCGGTACATCAACACCGGCACCTGGTCGTCGGACGTCCGCGGCCAAGGTCCGGATCAGTTGGACCGCCAGGTCTTTCCCTACGCGCTGATCGATGTCGCCGACGACGGGGGTACCAGCGGCGGATTGCGGTACTGGCACCCGGACGCCGGCTGACCCCACTGCCGCAGCCCCTGAACGCAGCGCTTGTGCCGGGTTTGATTCAACCTCCACATTGGGAAAGACCTCTTAGTCGTTGGCTCTGTTTGGTTGCCACCAACGTTAAGAGGTCTTTCCCATGGACGGGACGGGCAGCGTCCTGGCTAGGTGTTCACCCTCACTGGACTTCCCGCCAGACTGCGCCTTGGGGAATTTCACTGCCCAACTGGGTTGTGGAGCTGTGCGCCAGCCGGCGGCCGCGGAGGTAGCCGGCGGAGGTGAAGGCCAATACCGCAAGGACGGATCCTGCCCGTCCCAGTCCCATGGGATTGTCGCCCCGGCTCCAATCGCGGATTCCCGAGAACACGGCGCGCGGCAGTGTGCTGCGGACATACCGCCGTTCGGGACCGAGGGCCCGTTTGTGCCCCACGACGTGGCTGACCTGTGCCTTGGAGAGGCCCTCCGACCAGGACCTGGAAAGCATGTAGCGCACAGTCCCACGTTCCTGCGGGACGTGATGCCGGACCAAGGCAGCAGGTTCGTAAACGATCCGGGAACCGGGTGCGCCCATGGTGGAGCGGATGCAGATCTCGGTCTCCTCGCAGCCAAGCGGCAAATTGCCTTGCCTGCCCAGCGCGATGTTGAAGCCACCAACCTGCCGGAGGACGTCGAGCCTGAAGGACATGTTTGCCCCAATGAGGTTCCGGACTTCGGAGGCAACCGTCGGCATTCCGCGGTGGCTGCATCCAACGATCCAGTCGAGTTCTTCACCGAAGTAGCCTGGGCGGCCCTGGTCCCATACAGGTTCGACGCGGCCGCCAACGGCCAGCACGTCGGGATCGTCGTAGAGGACAAGCAGGCGTTCCAGCCAGTTTGGCGTCGCCACCGCATCATCATCCAGGAAGGCCACGATGTCCCCCTCTGCGAGTCCGACGCCCGTGTTGCGCGCCCCTGAAAGCCCCGGAGGGCCTTCGCTCTCCACCACTGTCACGTCGTCGACAATTTCGAGGAGCCGACCGTAGAGGTCCTCGTTATGGTCCACGACCACCAGGATCTCCTGGGGGGCGACAGTTTGGGCGCGGACAGACTCGATCACGTCCAGCAAAAGCTCCCAGCGGCGTTCGGTGTAGGCACAAATCACGATCGACACACTTGGACGGACAATTCGATCCAGCATGCTAAGCCCCCTGAACCAATGCAAGGATGCTCTGCGGGTCGGTTGGCGTCCGCGGAACGCTGACGTTGGCGTAGGCGTACTTGACCCGGCGCAGGGCTTCGGGCCGGGCGCCGGCCGTGGGTGCCTCCCACATGGTGCATTCGTGGGCCAGCTTCCGCAGGACCCGCCACCCATCACGGAAGGTCTGCAGGTTGGAGGCTCCCGAAATCCGGTCAAGCTCAATGCTGGGGACTTCCGCAATCCGGAGGCCGGCCCGTGCTGCCCGGACGATCAGTTCAGTTTCGATTTCGAATCCATCTGATTCGAGTTGCAGGATCTCAAGGCATTCACGCCGAAACGCAATATATCCGTAGCAGAGATCGGAGTAATTGCTGTGCAGCACCGCGTTGGCCAACTTGGTCAGCGCCTGGTTGCCGGCTTTCCGCAGGCGCGTGAGGTCCTCGGAGCCCCCACCGGTGACATGCCGCGAGCCCTTGACGAAGTCGTAGTCATGTTGCAGCGGGGAAACGAACCACCCGATCTCCTGCGGGTCCATGCTGCCGTCCGCGTCAAGCATGACAATAATGTCGCCTGAGGCGGCAGCGAACCCTGAGCGTAGGGCCACACCTTTCCCCTTGCGGGGCTCATTGACGATGACGAGATTGTCGCGGACCGCCTGGGCTACTCCCACAGTGTTGTCGGTGGACCGGCCGTCCACGATGATGACCTCATCAACGTAGGACGGCATCCTGCGCAGGACCCACGGAATGTTCCTGGCTTCGTTCAGTGTTGGAATGACGACGCTGACGGAGGCCTTACCGGGCTCCGTGCCCTGCATCGCAAGAGCAATTGGGAGCTGGATGGAAATGGACAAATACCTCACCACTTCATGACGTTTGCGGATAGTTAACAACGAACCCGCCCGCTTGGAAGCCGAGCGCGTCTTTGACGCTTTATCCGGTCATGGGTCTGGTCTCGGGCCCCAGCTCTCGTTAGCCTTTGACTCTGGCCGTGGAGAAAGCCTATTTCCACCCCTTTCGAGTGTCACCAGTAGCGAGTACTCAGTTTCTGCAGTCATATTTACTGCGATAAGGCAAGTACGGGGATTACGGGTGCAGGGTGATATTAGGTATAGGGGTTATTGTCTGCCGCGCGTTTTTAAGTACGGGGGTTATCATGCCGCCCTTCGTGGTTCATGCGATGGGGTGGCGCCGGTACTGCCGCCAATACTGCAATCGCCAGGCCCTGCAAGGCCCCAGCGTTCGCCGGGCCGGCCTTCAGCCACGCGGCCGGGACCTTGAGCAATTGTGGATCTAATCTTGATGCAATCCAGCGCAAATTTGTATGGTGCCATGTTTAGTGGCGCGTTATATTCGCTTGTAGCGGCCTACGCGTTGGGGAGCGCGGCCACCATTTGAACCGGCAGTACAAAATGCGGTCTCCTTCTTCGATGATTGGGGACCCCATGCCGCTTGTGGGCCGAAACAAAGAAATTGACCGGATTCTTTCTGCGATCCGTGGCCCCAAGGAAACAGCCTTGGCCATCGTCGGCGGCCGGGGCATAGGCAAGTCAGCCCTGTTGTCCGAAATTTCCTCTCTCTGCGAATACCGGTCCGTGTTCCTGGCCGCCAGCGCCGCTGAATCGGGCTGGCCCTTTTCCGGGCTGACTGCGCTGCTGAATGAGATGGATGACCCGGTCCTGAACGGGTCCGTCGACGCCCTCCGGGGTGGCAACGCCGGTGCCCTGACCGTTCCCGCTGTGTCCGGCATGCTGCTCAGCGGACTGCAGCGCCGGTCGTCAACGCGGACCATCATTGCGATTGACGACGCCGACAGCCTGGATCCGGCCAGTCAATCAGTCATTGGATTCCTGGCACGGCGACTGGCCGGCACGGAAATTGTCCTGTTTGCGGGCATGCGGGACGAGGTCCCCGGAAGCCCCTTCACCGGCCTCCCCGCCCTGCGCCTGGGTGCGCTGAGCCAGGGTGACACCGTGCGGATGCTGGAAAGCATGCCAACCAAACAGACCACGACGGCGGTGGCCCACGCGGTTGCCGCAGCCACCGGCGGCAACCCGCTTGCCGCCGTCGAACTGTACAGCGGGCTGGTGGAGAGGCACGCCGGCGGCAAGTGCGCACTGCCCATCCCGCTGTCCTCCACGAGCAGCCTTGACGCTGGACACGCATCAGCGGTGGCCGCTCTGACCCCCGGCGCGAGCATGGTCCTGGACCTGCTTGCGCTCTCGTTCCGCAGTGACATCACCACTATCGGGAAAATCGACCATGAAGCGTGGCTTCACGCAGATGAATTGGTGGCTGCCGGACTGGTGCAGCGATCCGGACAACACCTGTGGATAGCGGACCAGATGCTGCGGGGCCATGTGCACGCGGCCATGCCACCTGACGTCCGCACCGCAACCCACCGCGCCCTGGCTGAAGCAGCACGGGGCACCGATCGGCATGCCCGCAGCTGGCACTTGAGCTTCGCGGTGGTCTTGGAGCACGAAACTCCCTTCCACCTTCTCCGTAACGCGGTGCACCTGGTCCGGAGGGGCGAGGTGTCCTTCGCGGTGGAGTGCATCGAGCGGGCCCTCGCCATCAACCCGGGCGAAGCGGAAACGGCGGCACGCCTCACCGGGCTGGCCGAGCTGCTCTTCACCCGCGGTGATCTGGTGCATGCGCGCCGGTACCTGGAGTGGGCGCAAGGGGTCACCCGCGACCCCAACCTGATTCTGCGGTTGACCGGCCTCTCCTTCGAGATCGATTTCGTCCAGGGCGTTGCGGTGCGCTGCAGCATGCTGCAGCGGCTGGTAAAGGAGTTTGGCCAGCACGATCCGGGGTATTCCGCTGCCCTGCTGGCCATCGGCGCCGTCTATTATGCCGAGCGGTGGGAACTGAAAGAGGCAGTTGAGCTGCTGCGCCAGGGCGGCGCGTTCCGCGGCTCCGCGTCCTTGCAGTGCCTGGCCATCGCCGACCATGCCGAACTGCTGGTCGAATCGATCAGCGGCGGAAGGGCAAACCCCTCCCGCCGCCCCGGGCAGGTCCGCAGCGCCCGGCCGGCCCGCCTCCTGCTGCGCGGCCGGGCGCTCACCTATGCGGAACAGTACGAAAGCGCCCGTGAAGCCTTCGCGATGCTCCGCAGCTCCACAGAACCGGACCACGCCAACTGGCGGGAAACAGCAGCCCTCACGGCAGTAGACAATGAGATCCGCGCCGGGAATGTGGCAGCGGCGGTCAGGCTGATCGACGAACTCGAGCTCTGCCAACCTGACCTGGAGTACCACCGGGGAGCCCGGCACCTGTTCCGGGTTTGGCGTGCCTACTCGTTGGGCGATGACGAACTCGCGCGTAACCAGGCCGCCAATGCCCTGGACTATCTGCGATCGGGAAACCACCCTGGGCTCACGGCACAGCTGGCGGCCTGCCATGGCCACTTCGCACTCCTGCGGGGTGACCTGGCGGAGTCCGTTGTCCAGTTGTCCAGGGCCACGGAAATCGGTCTGGGGCTGGGCAACCCCACCCTGCTGCGCTGTGAGGCCGACCTGGTGGAGGTACTGGTCCGTCTTGGCCGGCACCGTGAAGCCACCCAGGCTCTTCAACGCCTGGAAAGCCGTTCGGCGGGGTTGCGCTCTCCGTGGCTGGTCATGGTGGTTGCCCGGAGCCGCGCCATGCTTGCGGACGGCGAGCAGTCCCTGCAGCTCTTCAAGCAGGCGCTTGAAGACAGGAACGGTCACAGGCTTGAGCGGGGCAGGACCCTGATGTGCTATGCGGAACGTTTGCATGGCTTCGGCAGGCTGCGCCACGCGCGGGAGGCCTTGCTCCGGGCCAAGGTGATGTTTGACGAGGCCGGGGCTGATGCCTGGACGCAGCACGTGGACGCCCTCCTGCTGGACGAACGGTGGGAGGCCGCCCGCCCGCAGGGCAACCCGTCAATGCTCTTGCTCACGGACCATGAGAGGGCGCTGGCGATGATGGTGGCCCGGGGGATGCGCAACAAGGAAATAGCCGGCACATTGTATGTTTCGGTCCGCACCGTCGAAGTACGCCTCACGGCCATCTACCGCAAGCTCGGCGTTGAGTCCCGCGCACAGCTGACTGCCCTGGCCGCCGGCAAGGCAACTCCGGCTGCGGAGCCGTACGTCCTGCCCGTCCTGTGATCCACAGGTCCCCGCAGTTTCCACATAGTCCCTGTTCCGAACCACATAGCCTTCGGTGTCCAGCCGGAAAGTGTGCCCCTGGCGAATAGCCTTGTCCCACGTTCAGAGGACGTCACGCGCCGGAAAGGTACAGCATGGACCGGATTCCAGTAACGACACCCCGGCAGGCTGCTGCCGGCGCCGTCACGTGAGCGAACTGATCCTGATAGGTGCCAGCGGCCTGGCGCGTGAAGTCCTGGCCATGGTCCGCGGCAGCGGCCAGTATGACGTGGTTGGGCTGCTCGATGATGACAGGGAGATGGCCGGCGTCACCGTCGATGGTGCCCCCGTCCTTGGCAGCATTGATGATGCAGTCAACTACATGCACGCCTTCCTCCTGGTGTGCATTGCGTCCAGCAGGGAACGCGAAGCGGTGGTGTCGCATCTGGGCACTCTGGGGATCGGCGAGTCGAGGTACGCCAGTGCGGTGGATCCTTCCGTCCAGTACCCGGAAGGCTGCCGTGTGGGCCGCGGCAGCATCCTGCTGCGCAACGTAACCCTCACTGCCGCCGTGAGCCTGGGATCCCACGTGGTTGCCATGCCCTCAGTCACGTTCTCGTACGACGACGATGTCTCCGACTTTGCGACCTTCGCCGCGGGCGTCTCACTGGGCGGCGGCGCCAGGATAGGCAAGGGCGCCTACCTCGGATTGAATTCGAGCGTCCGGGAGAGGACATCCGTGGGAGACTACGCGACCATCGGCATGGGCGCGGCCGTTCTCAGCAATGTTCCCGACGGCGAAACGTGGGTAGGGGTGCCTGCCCACCAAATTGACCATGGTGGGTTCAACTACGGCTGGATCCGTTAGGGGTGTGCCCCCGCCGGCAAGGCCGCCGTCCGGAAGAACAGCTCCGTCACCGCGGCCAGGCGGTGTGGATCCTCAATCCCGCACAGCTCCCGGGCCGAGTGCATGGACAGCAGGGGCACGCCCACGTCCACGGTCCGGATGCCCAGCCTGGTCGCGGTGAGCGGCCCGATGGTGGAACCGCAGGGCACCACGTTGTTGGACACGAATTCCTGATAGGGAACGCCTGCTTCGCCGCAGAGCCGCGCCCAGAATGCGGCGCCGAACGCGTCCGTGGCGTAGCGCTGGTTGGCATTGATCTTCAGCAGCGGCCCGCCGTTCAGCACGGGATGGTTGGCGGGGTCGTGCCGCTCGGGATAGTTGGGGTGCACGGCGTGGCCGGCATCGGCAGAGAGGCAGAACGACGCCGACAAGGCCTGCCGCCGTTGGCTCACCGTCGCGCCCAGGCTGTCGGAGATGCGCACCAGCACGTCCTCGAGGATGGGCCCGCAGGCCCCTGAGCGGGAGTTGGAGCCGATTTCCTCGTGGTCGAAGGCGGCAAGGACCGTAATCGGGCCGCCGGCGGCTGCGGACTCCGCATGGGCGGTCAGCGCTGCCAGTCCGGCATGCGTGGCGGAAAGGTTGTCCAGCCGCCCTGATGCGAAGAACTCCCCCTTGCCCCCGAAAACCGCAGGCGCCTGCGTGTCGGCAATGACGACGTCGTACCCGCCAATCTGCCCCGGATCGACGGATGCGCCGGCAACCGACGCCGCCAGCACGCCCAGCAGGTCGGAGTCTGAAGGACTTCCCAGCCCCCAGACGGGGTTCATGTGGCGCTGTTTGTCCAGGGTGAGGCCATCGTTCACGGCCCGGTCCAGGTGGATGGCCAGCTGCGGGAAGCGGAGCAGCGGCCCGGTGGCCGTGAGGTGCTCGGTGCCATCAAGCATCACCAGCCTGCCCGCCAGCCGCAGCTCCCGGTCCAGCCAGGAATTCAGCAGGGGGCCGCCGTAGATTTCCACCCCGGCCTGGAGCCAGCCGTGCGCACCCGTGGTGGGCTTGGGCTTGAGCTTGAACGACGGCGAATCGGTGTGCGCGCCCAGGATGTTGAAACCCGTGGCGGGTCCCGCGTCTTCGGGGACCACCCAGGCGATCAGGGCGCCGTCGCGGATGATGAAGAAGCAACCGGGCCCGGCCTCCCACGGCTGCAGCTCATCCAGGCGGGTGAACCCGGCTTCCTCCAGGCGCCGGCCCCCCTCATGCGCAGCGTGGAAGCTCGACGGCGATGCGCTGACATAGGCGCCAAGGTCCTGGATGTGGTCTGCAGCAGAGGGAGGCAAAGGCATGGTCCCGAGTCTAGTGCCGCGCCTACTCGACAGGTGCCGGCGCAGCCTCGGTTGCCACGTCCGGCTGGCCCGCGGCGGCCACGCCCTTCCGCCGGTAGCGCAGCACGCCCACCGCCACCACAACGGCTGCCAGTGCAATCGAAAGCAGCAGGGACTCCCGGGTGGACTCCACGATCACCATGCCGATCAGCAGGGCCACGATGCTGATGATCGCTGCCCACGTGAGGTAGGGGAAAAGCCACATCTTCAGCTGCAGGTCCTTTGCTGCGGCTCCCATGCGCTTGCGGAGGACCAGCTGCGAGGCGGAGATGACCAGCCAGACGAACAATGCGATGGCTCCGGAGGTGTTGACCAGGAAGAGGAACACCGTGTCCGGGGCAATGTAGTTCAGGCCCACCGTGACGAAGCCGACCACGGTGGAGGCGAGGACCGCGGCAGCGGGTACGCCGCGGCGGGAGATGCGGGTCCATGCCCGCGGTGCGTCACCGCGGGTGGAGAGTGAGAACAGCATGCGGCTGGCGGTGTAGAGGCCGGAGTTCAGGCAGGACAGCACAGAGGTCAGCACCACCACGTCCATGATGGTTCCGGCGCCCGGGATGCCGAACAGTTCGATGACCGCTACGTAGGGGCTCTTGGCCACCGAGGCCGAGTTCCACGGAAGCAGGGTGACCACCACGGCGATGGAGCCGATGTAGAAGACCAGGATGCGCCATACGGTGGACTTCACGGCCTTCTTCACGGCATCCACGGGGTTTTCTGATTCGCCGGCGGCGATGGTGGCGATTTCGGCGCCGAAGAAGGAGAAGACCACCACGAGGATTCCGGCCAGGACAGCGCCCGGACCGTTGGGCATGAAGCCGCCGTTGTTGATCAGGTTGCTCAGGCCGGGGGCTGGGACACCGGGGATGAGCCCCAGGATGGCGGCGGCACCGAAGACCAGGAAGAGGACGATCGCCGCCACCTTGATGGACGCGAACCAGAACTCGAACTCGCCGTAGGACTTCACCGAGCCGAGGTTGGTGAGCGTCAGCAGCACCATGAGGACAAGGGCCCAGACCCACTGGTCAATGCCCGGCACCCACCGGTGCATGATGGCCGCGCCTGCAGTGGCCTCGATGCCCAGGACGATGATCCAGAACCACGCGTAGAGCCAGCCGATGCTGAACCCTGCCCAACGGCCCAGTGCCTTGTCCGCATAGGTCGAGAATGAGCCCGTTTCCGGGTTTGCCGCGGCCATCTCCCCCAGCATGCGCATGACCAGGATGACCACCAGGCCCGCGGCAGCATAGGCGACGAGGATACCCGGGCCGGCCTGCTGGATGGCGGCGCCCGAGCCGACAAAGAGGCCTGCACCAATGACGCCGGCGACGGCGATCATGGACAGGTGCCTGGGTTTCAGGGACTTTGAGAGTTGCTGGTCAGCATGCATGGAAGCGCCGTCCTGTTGGGAAAATAGCATGGGTTGAGCGACGTGCCTTGGTGGACCACCCGGGGACCGTGTGATGCACCACATCGTCGTTTCACCCTAGGTCGGCCATTATGCACCTTGCTTTGTGCACTCCAACAGACCTGGTTGCTCCCAACAGGACGTGCCTCCAAGCAGGAACCACCACGGGCAAAGAAAGTTTCCCGCCATGCACTTTTGTAATGTGCCGGAAACCACGCGCCGTCCCTCTCGCCGGGGGCGTCAGCAGTGGTTGGCCGCTAAATGTCCCGCCGCTTCAACAGGACTGCCGCGAGAAGGACGGGGATTATGACCCAGGCGCCAAGGACGAGTGCCGCCTGCCAGGCTTCCAGGGTGTCCGGAACATGCTGGGCCGCCGTCAGCGGATCAACGGTATTGCCTGGCAGGTACTTGCGGGCCTCCTTGAAGAAGTCCCCGGGAATGAGCTGGAAGGCGATGGGTGCCACGAAGAAGATGCCCACCAGGCTCATGATGCCGCCGGCGGAATTCCTGATGAGAGTGCCCAGGGCCATGCCGATGGCGGCGACAGCGGCCACATAAATGCTGTTGACCAGAAGGAGCTTCACCGACTGGGAACTGCCAAGGTCCAGCGCGAGGCCATAGTTGTCCAGGATGGGCACGGCCACCAGTCCTGCCACCCAGGTGGAGACGGCGGTAACCACGAATGACGTCACCATGACCACCACGAGCTTTGCAGCGAATGCGGGAAGCCGCCTGGGCACGGCCGCGAAGGTGGACCGGGCCATCCCGGTGGTGAATTCCGAACTCATCAGGAGCACACCAAGGGACCCCAGGATCAGCTGGGCGAAGGCGATGCCGGAGGTGGGCACGCTGACGGCAAGATCGCCGCCCTGCGATGCCATCCGCGCCGCGGCCTGCGGATCCCTTGTGGCCGCGTCGGCGAACTGGCCCGTCCCCCACGCGGACAGCGCGCCGAACCCGACCATGACCACCGCCGTGGAAGCGAGCAGGATCAGCGTGGAAAGGAGGCTGCGGAACTTGATGACTTCCGAGTTGAGCACCCGGAAGAACGTGGGGCCGGGCAGGGCCCGTCCACCGGCACGGGGGCTGCGGCCCCCGGCGGAGGATGCGGGGTCAGGCGAAGACGTGGGTTCGGTGGTGGTTACGCTCATTACTTGCTTACCTCCGCGGCGGGCAGGGAGTGGTATTCGACGTCGTCCTTGGTCAGTTCCATGTACGCCTCCTCGAGGCTGGCGACGAGCGGCGTCAGTTCGTAGACCATGACGTGGTTTTCCAGGGCGGCCGCCGCGATGGTCCTGGGCTCCAGGCCCGTTACTTCGAGCAGTTCCCGCTCCGGGACGTCGATGGACGCGCCCCGTCCGGCGAGCAGCTGGTAGAGACGGTCGGGTTCGTCGGTACGCACCCGGACCCGTGCCTGCCCCTTGCCGGTGATGATGTCACGGATGGGTGCGTCGGCAATCACGCGGCCGCGCCCAATGACGATCAGGTGGTCGGCGGTCTGGGCCATCTCGCTCATCAGGTGGCTGGAAAGGAAAACCGTGCGTCCCTGCCCTGCGAGGTAGCGGACCAGGTTCCGCACCCAGACCACACCTTCCGGGTCCAGGCCGTTGACGGGTTCATCCAGGATGAGGGTCTGCGGGTCCCCCAGCAAGGCTGCCGCTATGCCCAGCCGCTGGCCCATCCCCAGGGAGAAGCCGCCGGCCTTCTTGCGTGCCACGGCCTCCAGCCCCGTCATTTCAATCACCTCGTGCACCCGGGATTTGGGGATGCCGTGCGTGGCCGCCATGGCCAGCAGGTGGTTGTAGGCACTGCGGCTGGTGTGGACCGCCTTGGCATCGAGAAGGGCACCCACTTCGCGCAGGGGTGCCTTGTGCCGGACGTACGGCAGGCCGTTCACGGTGACCGAGCCCGACGTCGGCCGGTCCAGTCCCATGATCATCCGCATGGTGGTGGATTTTCCTGCCCCGTTGGGGCCCAGGAAGCCGGTCACTTGCCCTGCCCTGACGGTAAAGCTGACGCCGGCCACGGCGGTTTTGGCGCCGTAGACCTTGGTCAGCCCGTTTGCCTCGATCATGAAGAATCCTTTGCACGGCAGCGCGCGGCTGCAGACGACTTTCGGTGGGTGTTCATGCCTTACGCTACCGATGCCCGGGCAGCTTTTTCCCGGAATCAGGGTTGATTCAGGGGAGAATCAGGGTAGTTACTTCCCCCACGTCCACGTGGTCAGCGGCGCGGGGAGTAATACGTCAGTGCCTTCGGCTGGATCCGGTACGCGACTCTGCGCACGCCGGCCAGCGCTTCGCCATCCACCGCCAGCGCCATGGGTGCGCCTCCGGCGTCGATCCTTACCTCGGTGGCCTCCCGCAGGTGGGTGATGCGGGAGCTTGCCACTGTTCCCGTCAGCACGGACCACAGCAGCCGCAGCCGGGCAAAGGATTCGTCAGCCGTGATCATCCGGACGTCCAGCACGCCGTCATCCATCACCGGCCGGAACAAGGGCGCATGGTCCCGGGGGTAATAACGCCCCCTGCCCAGATAGGCAATCCACACCTTGCGCACAACGCCGTCCACGGACAGGGTGGTTGGGGTGCCCGCCGCAAAGGTCCTGAACATGGCCACCACCCCTGCCAGCGGCTTCCCGAGCGCCGGTTGCAGGTGTTCCCGGCGGCGGACAAAGTTCGGATAAAGGCCGACGCTGGAGGTGTTCAGCATGACCATTTCGGAGACCTCCGGGCTTCCCGCCAGGCCCCGTTCCGCCGTCACCACCCCGATGTCCGCCAGGGCCGCTTCACCTTTGCTGGCCGCATCCACTGCATCCTTCAGGCTTCCCGTCCCCGCGTCGCGCGCAAAGTGGTTCAGGGTGCCGCCGGGCAGGACCAGCAGGGGAATCGAACGTGCGACGGCGGCGGCGGCCGCTGCGCCGACCGTTCCGTCACCGCCCCACACGCCCAGGGCGCGGGTGCCAGGGAAGTCGGCGGTGGCGGCGATCCGTTGCACCAGGTCCTCGTCCGGCTGCACGGTGTTTATATGCGCTTTGGGAAATACTTCCTTGAGTGCTGACGCCGTCTCCTCCTTGAAGGATCCGCCCAAGGTGTTGACCACAATGCTCAGACCCTCGCCGCCCGGCAACTCAGGCGCACTGGTCCATGCCCTGGTCGTCTGCGGAATCGGCGGACGAACCGGCCACCAATGGCGGGTCACCAGCGCAGCACCGGCACCAAGGGCCGAACCGAAGAGGACGTCCGACGGCCAGTGGGCGCCGGTGTGAACCCGCGAATAGGCGACTCCCACGGCTGCGGGAGCCAGGGCAGCACCTACGGCCGGGCGGACCAGGCCTGCCCCGACTGCGAACGCTATCGCAGACGCCGAATGCCCCGACGGCATGGAGGAACTGGTGGGCTGTGGATGCACGAAGCGGAATACCGGAAGATGTTCGGGGAGCGGGCGGGTCCGGGGGAGCAGCGTCTTGAACACCACGTTGGTCACGGCGGAGGCCACCCCTTGGGCGATCAGCCCATGCAGTGCTGCCCTCCGCGTCTTGCCGGGAAACAACGCCAGGACGGCCGCCGCTCCCATCCAGAGCTTTCCGTGGTTGGCCGAGGCGGAAAGCCGGCGGAAGAACACGTCGTGGTTGCCGCCGGGCAGGTTGGATACATGCTTGAGAAGGTATCTATCGAGGCGGCTGATCCAGCTTCTCCCCCGCGGCCTGGCGCTTTGCATGTGATCACCCTAACCCAAGGTCTAGTCCCGCTTGGCGGCTTCCTGCCCGGCGGCTTCCTCGACCGCGTTAAGGGGCCTCGCGGCACCGGCAAGAAGCAGCGCCACCAGGATGGGTGCCATGATGGCCAGCAGCGCGGTGTGGATACCGGTGAGGTCACCGAGGTAGCCCAGCAGCGGTGGTCCAGCAAGGAATGATATATACCCCAAAGTGGATACAACGGAAACGCGTGCGGCTGAGTGCCGTGGGTCATCGGACGCAGCGGACATGCCCATGGGGAAAGCCAGGGCGGCGCCGACGCCCCACAGGGCTGCACCGATGCCGGCCAGCCAGATATTGGGCGCCAGCACAAAAAGGCCCAGGCCCGCGGCCGCTGCGGCCATGCTGGCCCGCAGGACTGCCACCCGTCCGTATGCGTCAATGACTCGGCCGCCCAGGAACCGCATGGCGGTCATGGCCAGGACGAAGAGGGCGAACATGAGGGCGCCGGTGGATTCGGAGGCCGCGAGCCCGTCCACTGAGGCCTTGGCGATCCAGTCGTTGCCCGCTCCCTCGGTGAGGGTGGCGCCCAGGACCACGACGCCGATGAGCAGTGTCCTGCTGTCCCGCCACGCGGACGGTCCCTTGGCGGGTTTCGGCTCCCCCTCCACGGGGGCGGTGGAGATGTGGGGAAGGAAGTAGCGTGGCACGGTCAATGCCACGAGCACCACCACGGCTGCAATCGCCATGAGATGCAGCGGCAGGTCCACACCCAGGGTGGAAAGCCCTGCACCCACCAGGGCGCCAACGAATGCGCCGCCGCTGAAGGCCGCGTGGAACTGGGGCATGATGGTGCGACGGAGCTTGTGCTCCACGTCGGCCCCTTCGATGTTCTGTGCCACATCCCAAAGGCCAATGCCAATGCCAAAGAAGAACAGCGAAACCGCTGTTCCGGGAATGGACGTGGCCGAAAGCGACAGGGCGATTCCCACACCTGCGGCCGCCGCCAGCAAGCCCGCAAAGCGGACCGTGTTGGCGGTGCCAATCCTGCCGACCACCAGGCCGGCGGTGGGAAGTGCCAGCAGTGAGCCTACGGCCGTGCACAGCAGCAGCGTGCCCATTTGCCCTGACGTGATGTGCAGCGTCTGCGTAACGGCAGGGATCCTGGCCGCCCAGCTTGCGAACACGAGTCCGTTGATCCCGAAGACCACGAACGTGGCTGCGGCGGCGGCTCTCAAGCCTGCCTGCTCTTCCTTACCTGTACTGGAGCTCATACGTACACTACTTCCACAGAGTATTTTTTAAGGTCGGCATGGTCCTGGGCGCTGAATTGCCGGTCCGTCACGATGACATCCACTTTTTCCAGGCCGACGACGAGCACCCGGGCGCTGGCCTGCCACTTTCCCGCGGAGGCGGCCACCACCACTCGTGCCGCAGCTTCCAGGCCGGCCTTCTTCACCGCGGCATCGTCGAGGTCGTGGGCCAGCAGGCCGTCGCGGAAGTCCACTGCGCAGGGCGTGACCACCGCGGTGTCAAAACGCAGGGACCTGATGTTGGACTCGGCCAGCGGTCCGCGGAAACAGAGTTCACCGGGCACCACGCTTCCACCCGGCAGCAGCAGGGCGGGGCGGGAGCCTGCGGCACCGTCACCGCCTGCAGCCGCATTGAGGGCCTGCAGGGACATGGGCATCAGGGTCACCTGCCGGCCGGCCGCTGCCCGCGCCACTTCGGTTGCCGTGCTGCCGCTGTCCAGCCAGACGTGTTCGCCGTCGGCCAGCAGGCCGGCCACGGCAGCTGCGATGCGCTTCTTGGCATCCCGGTCCTCCAGCTCCCGCTGTCCGTAGCCCGGGTTGCGGCCGTGGCCTATCAGGCTCCTGGCGCCGCCGTGGACCCTGCGGAGCACACCGTGGCCGGCCAGTACTTCAAGGTCCCGGCGGATGGTTGCGCCGGAGGCGGCGCAGGCCTGCATCAGGTCCTCGACGCTCACCTCCGGCTGCCGCCGGAGGATTTCGGCAATGGTCCTGTGCCGCTCGTCCGTTTTCATGAGCAAATGATATCAACTCATGATCATTTGCTCATGTGGTGGCCGGGACAGCTCAGCGGCTGCGCGCCACCCTCTGTTCGTCCCACACCGGCTCCGCCGACTCGTACACCTTCCCGTCGGAGCCGAATACGATGAACCGGTCGAAGGTCCGGGCAAACCAGCGGTCGTGGGTGACCGCCAGGACAGTTCCCTCGAAGTGGTCAATGGCCCGCTCCAGCGCTTCAGCGGAGTGCAGGTCCAGGTTGTCCGTGGGCTCGTCTAGCAGCAGCAGGGTGGCACCACTGAGCTGAAGCAGGAGGATCTGGAACCGCGCCTGCTGGCCGCCGGAGAGTGACTCATACTTCTGTTCCGACTGTCCCGCCAGGCCGTAGCCGTCCAGGGCACCCGCGGCGGCCTCCCGGCCCAGCCCGGAACGGTGTTCATCGCCGCGGTGCAGGATTTCCAGCAGGGTCTTTCCCAGCAGGTCGGGACGGACATGGGTCTGGGCAAAGAATCCCGGCCGGATCCTGGCACCGAGCTTGACGGTGCCTTCGTGCGGTACCTCGGCGATGTCAACATCGGACACGGGCAGGTGTTCGCGTTCGGGGTCAGTGCCGCCAGTGGCCAGCAGCCGCAGGAAGTGCGACTTGCCGGAACCATTGGAGCCCAGCACGCCCACGCGGTCGCCGAACCACACTTCCGTGGAAAAGGGCTTCATGAGCCCGGTGAGTTCCAGCTTCTCCGCCACGATGGCGCGCTTGGCGGTCCGTCCGCCTTTGAGCCTCATTTGCACGTTCTGCTCGATGGGCAGCGCCTCGGGCGGCCCCACTTCAAGGAACTTTGCCAGCCGGGTCTGGGCGGCATGGTAGCGGTTGGCCATGTCGGAGCGGAACGCGGCCTTGTTCTTGTACATGTTGACGAGTTCCTTGAGCTTGATGTGCTCCTCGTCCCAGCGCTTGCGCAATTCCTCGAACCGGGCGTTCCGGTCCGCCCGGGCCTCCACGTACGATTCGAATCCGCCCCCGTGGATCCACGCGGCGGCCCCGTTGATCCCCGGCTCAAGGGTGACAATGCGCCCGGCGGCGTTGTTCAGCAGCTCGCGGTCGTGGCTGATGAAGAAGACGGTTTTCCTGGAGTCATTGAGCTTCTCCTCGAGCCAGCGCTTGCCCGGCACGTCAAGGTAGTTGTCCGGCTCGTCCAAAAGGAGGAGATCGTCCGGGCCGGCGAACAGTGCTTCCAGCACCAGGCGCTTCTGCTCGCCGCCGGAAAGGGTCGACGCCGGGCGGTGCTGTGCGCGGTCAAAGGGCAGCCCCAGCGCGGCCATGCAGACCTCGTCCCAGACGGTCTCGACGTCGTAGCCGCCGGCGTCCCCCCAATCCACGATGGCCTGGGCGTACCGCATCTGGGTGGGCTCGTCGTCGTCCTCCATCATGGCCAGCTCGGCGTCATCCACCTCGCGGGCAGCGGCTGCCAGGGCCGGGGGAGCGGCGGACACCAGGAGGTCCTGGACGGTGGAGCCGTCCCGCACCTGCCCCACGAACTGGCGCATGATGCCCATGTTTCCGGACCGCCCAATGACGCCCTCGTCCGGGACCAGGTCTCCGGCGATGATCCGGAACAGCGTGGTCTTCCCCGTGCCGTTGGGCCCGATGAGGGCGGTCTTGGTGCCGTCAGGGACCTTGAAGGTCACTCCGTTCAGGAGCTGGGTGCCGTCGGAGAGGAAGTAGTCGATGCCGGAAACGTCAATATGGGCCACACCGTCAATCCTCCCACGCCGGTCCCTTGCCTGGCGGGGTCCCCTAGCCGGCGGCGGTGAGGAACTGCTTCAGCAGCGGGCCGGAGGTGGTGGCGCCCAGGCCGCCGTCCTCCACGAAGACGGCTACGGCCAGGTCCCCGTGGACGGCCACGATCCAGGCGTGCGTCTTTGGCGGAGTCTCGGTGCCGAATTCGGCGGTTCCGGTCTTCGCCCCTACCGGTGCCCCGGGGACGCTGGACAGGAACCCCGCGTGGCCGGACGTGACGACGGCGCGCATCATGTCTGCCAGCGACGCCGCCTCCGCAGCCGTGATCGGCTTGTCCGAGGCGGTGGAGGGTGCCTCGGCAGCGGCGGTTGCGGACCGGTCGGCCGCGGGGGCAGTGGAACCTGCCGTTGTTCCGGCAGCGGGCGCACCGGCGTCGGGGTTGAGGACCAGCTGCGCGGCGACGGGGGCGCCCTTGGCCACGGAGCCGGCCATGATTGCTGCGGCCAACGGGGAGAGCAATACCTTGCCCTGGCCAATCATGGACGCTGCGTGTTCGGTGCCCTGCGCCTGCCCTGGAACGGAGCCCAGGAAGGCTTCGGCGCCAAGTTTCGGCGCCTCCACCGCCACTCCCATGGACGTGGCAGCGGCTTCAAGCTGGCCCTGCGACACCGAGTCACGCTGGGAGATGAAGGCAGTGTTGCAGGAGTGGGCAAAGGCGTCCCGCAGGGTCACCGCGCCCAAAGAGGTCTCGGGGTAGCCTTCCGAGTTTTTGAAGGTCCGCCCGTCCACCGTGAGCGTGGGGGTGCACTGGATGGTGGAGTCGGGCGTCATCCCGTTCCGGAACATGGCCAGGGAATCCACCATCTTGAAGATCGATCCCGGGGCGTACTGTCCCAGCATTGCCGTGTTATAGCCGTTGCTGCCCGGCCCGGAAGCCGCTGCCAGCACGGCTCCGGTGGAGGGTCGGAGGGCCACGATGGCTGACGCCGGCCCCACCGGCTCCAGGATGCCCTCAGCCAGCGTCTGCAGCCGCGGATCGAGGGTGGTCTTCAACGGCGTCCCGGGCTTGGGCTCCACCTGGAAGAGGACGCGGCGGGGGTCGGTGCCGGCGGATTGGATCTGTTCGCGCGTGAGGTCGGCCCGTTGCGCGCGGATGACAACGGCGTCCGATCCGCGGAGCTGTTCGTCATACTGCTGCTGGAGCCCTCCGATGCCCGTGACGTCCCCGGGGGCCAGGGCGCCATCGGACGCCTCGATTTGTTCCGCCGTCGCTTCCCCTACCGACCCGAGCACGGCCCGGGCAAACGTCCTGCTCGGGGCCAGGGGGATGGATGCCGGGATGCCGCGGGCGCCGGGAATGGCCTGGATCTGTGCATCGGTGATGGTACGGCCCTCTTCGCGGAGGGTGATGGCGGAAACAAAGGCCTGGGCACCTGCTGCCTTGACCTGCTGCACGTAGGCGGCAGGGTCCACTCCCACCAGGGCAGCCAGTTTGCCGGCGGAATCGGCGGGGTCTGCGCTGCCCAACTGGGGCTTGTCGATGCCCACATTCACCACGGGGCGGTAGGTCACCAGCGGGACGTCTCCGGCGCCCAGGATGTCTGCGCGCTGGGGGGTCTGGGATCCTTTGGTCACGATTTCGCTGTCCCCGAGGCCCGGTGCCAGGATGGCCGGATCCCAGACGGTGAGCCATTTATCGCCGGACTTCCTGAAGTTCGCTGCGATGGTGTACTTCCATTCCGCGTCGCCGAACTTCCAGGTGTAGTTCAGGGGTGCGGAGGCCTTGTCCCCGTCCAGCGTGAGTCCGCCTGCCTGGACCTCGGGTTTTTGGGGGTCCAGGGCCGCGAAGACCTGGTGCAGCTGGTCGTTCGCTGCGGCGGCGTCCTTGCCGTCGAAAGCCACGGACCCTACATCGAGCGCCGAGACTGCGCCGGCCAGCTGCCGTGCCGCGGCTTCGGCGCCGGACTTTCCGTCATCGCAGGCCACCAGCGAGGTTCCGATAATGAGCGCAGTTATGGCAAGCGAAAGTTTTGTTGTTTTCCCCATCGCGCCATTATCCCCCGGGCCGGCTGACATCAGCGCCACGCGTGTTCAGTCCCGGGTCATGGAGCGTTATGAGAGCCCCAGGTCCGGCACCGGCAGTTTGAAGACGTCCTTCAGGGCGGACGTTGCGGCATGCAGCCCGGGCATGCCCGTCACCCCGGGACCCGGCGGTGTCGACGACGAACACAGGTAGACGCCCAGCAGCGGCGTCCGCCACGGGATGGGGGACACCACCGGCTTCTGGACCAGACCCCGGACGTCCATAATGCCGGCGCTGAAATCGCCCCCAATGTAGTTCCGGTTGTATTCAGCCAACTCCGCTGCGGTGATGACGTGTGATTCCACCACAAGATCGCGGAATCCCGGGGCGAACCGTTCCAGCTGCGCGGCAACCTGGCTGGTCATGT
Organism: Arthrobacter sp. SDR-2R; assembly: GCF_057747955.1. Classification (NCBI taxonomy): domain Bacteria; kingdom Bacillati; phylum Actinomycetota; class Actinomycetes; order Micrococcales; family Micrococcaceae; genus Arthrobacter; species Arthrobacter sp. SDR-2R. The sequence goes on along the minus strand of NZ_CM173231.1, from coordinate 489,051 downwards.
CCTTCGTCGAGCCGGAGGGAACATGGCAGTACGTCCACAGTGTGTGCCGGCCTGCAGGGGCGCGGCCTGCGTCGAAGCGGGACGGCTGGGCCACGAGCACATATGGCCGTTCAGGATGGTGTCCGGCACTGACTTCGTTTTCCGAGCGTGCCAGCTCGGCCCGCGTGCCGCCCACGTGCACGGTGCCGGCGTCGGAAAGTCCGCTGGCCTGCCACGGCACCGGCCCGGACAGGATGAAGTCCACCTTGCAGGAGCCATTGCCGTAACGGAAGCGTTCCAGGGCCCGCCGGTAATGTCCGGGAAGTGATTCCCCTGCCATGTCCAGCAACCCCCGGGGTGCCACGTCCAGCAGCGTGGCGCGGGTGGCAGGAAGCTGTTCCAACCGGTCAATCGGGGTTCCGGTGTGGATGACTCCTCCGTGGGCGCGGATGTCGTCCGCGAGGGCTGCGGCGATGGATGCGGAACCGCCGCGGGGGATGGGCCATCCCACGGCGTGTCCCAGGGCACCAAGCATCAGCCCGGCTCCGGAGGCGGCGAGGGAGGGCAGGTGGGAGATGGCATGGGCGGCCACACCGCTGAGGAGGGCCGGCGCCAGTTCCTCCCGGAACCGAAGGTTCCACAGCCCGGTCCCTTGTTCCAGGGTCCGCAGGCCGTAGACGCCGGCCACCAGGGGGTTCCGGGGGATCCGGAGGAGTTGGTTTTGGGTGAAGTCCATGACGTCGTCAATGTGGCGGACCAGTGGCTCCATGAGCCGGCGGTACGCGGGTCCGTCCCGGCCCAGTCCTTCAACGGTCCTGTCCATCGATTGATAGGCCAGGGCTGCCCGGCCACCTTCCAGCGGGGAACCGAAGGACACGTCCGGGGTGATGAGGTCCACCCTTCGGGGCAACTCGAAAGCGCGGAAGAAAGGGGAGGCCACAGCCATTGGGTGCACGGCGGAGCAGACATCATGGAAGTGCCCGGGCTGCATCAACTCCGTGGTCCGGGTTCCGCCGCCAATCGTCGCTGCGGCCTCGAAGACCTCCACTGACAGGCCGGCCCGCGCCATCACCGCTGCCGCGGAGAGTCCGTTGGGGCCGGACCCTACTACTGCCACATCAGGCACGGGACCCCGCCTTCGCCGCGCGGAATGAAGCCAGCCGGATCCGGTCCGGCGCGTTGGAGAAGGGGCCGCCGTGGGGGTCGTCCAGGTGGTGGCGGCGGATGGGATCATAGGCGGGATCGTAAATGTCCCAGACGACGCGTGCCATGAGATAGGCCACCGCGGCCATATGCGCGGCCACCGCCAGGACGTAGTAGGGCATGTCCAGGTTGTGCTGGGAGGAACCTGCGCTGGTCACCTGTCCAAGGTACATCCATATCGCAGCCCAATGCAGGGCTTCGATGCCCTGCCAGACCAGGAAGTCGCGCCACCGCGGCCGGGCCAGGGCCAGCAGCGGAATGAGCCACACCACGTATTGGGGCGAATACACCTTGCTGGTAAGGATGAAGGCCGCCACGATCAGGAAGGCGAGCTGCGCCATGCGGGGACGGCGGGGGGCCGTCAACGCAACAGCGGCAATGCCTGCACAGGCCACGGCAAAGAACCCGGTGGAAAACATGCTGACGGCACCGGCGCCAAGCCCGGACCAGCCCAGCCTGTCCGCCACCAGGTTGTAGGCAAACCAGGCTGAGCTGTACCCGGCGCCCCGCTCAGCGCTGTACTGGAAGAAGAAGGCCCACCCGGAAGGGTTGGCAGCCGCGAACGGCAGGTTCACTGCCAGCCAGGTGGCGGCCGCGCTGCCGCCGGCCACCAGCAGCGGGCGCCATCTTCCCGTGCGTACTGCAAGCAGCAGGATGGCGCCCAGCACCAGCAGCGGATACAGCTTGGTGGCCGTGGCGAGGCCAATCATGACCCCGGCGGGCACAAGCCGTTGCCGGGCAAAGAAGTACATCCCCAGGGCAAGCAGGCATGCGGCCCAAAGGTCCCAGTTGATGGTTCCGGCCAGCACGATCCCCGGAGCCACCGCCACCATGGCCGCATCCCACGGACGGCGGCCGGGCATGCGTGCTGTCACCAGCACGGTGGCCATGGCCACCGCCGCCAGCAGCACCGCGTTGATGTCAAAGTAGGCCAGGGCGCGGGCACCGGCCTCTCCGCCGGGTACCAGCCAGGCCGTCACACCCGCAATCAGCCCAAGGAGCACCGGGTATTCGAACTGGCTGCCGCTGCCCAGGATGGGAAAGATTCCCGCGGCCATGCCGCGGTTGCGGAACAATTCGGGGAAATCCGAGTAACACGTGGCATAGAACTGCGTGGGCGTCTCCCAGCCGTTGGCCCTGCAATAGCCCTTCAGCAGGACCCCCACCAGGGCTGCCAGGGCCGTGAGGACAATGAGCACCCGTTCCACCGAGTAGATACCGGGGGAGACCACGCCGGGATCTGTCCTGGATCCCAGCGGGCCGCCGATCACCTCGGTGAAATTCCGCAGCAGGGCATCGCTGCGGCTGGGCACTACGATTCGGGGCCGTCGTCCGCTGTCCGGCGACTGGGTCTCGTGCATGGCTTCGAGCTTACAGCCGGCCCCCTGCCGGGGGTTTGGGGGCCGGCCCTTCAGCGCAGGCCACCTATTTGCTGGTGCATGAGCACGAAAACGTCGTTCCGGTGCTGCTCCAGCAGGGCGCTGTTAAAGGAACTGCGGCGCTGCAGGGGCCGGGACAGGAGTCCCATGATTTTTTGCATCAAGGGAGCCACCTCCTTTCTTCGGTTATAAGGAACAAAAGTGCATGGCGAATTAGCACCCCTTTTCAGTGCGCAAAAGCGCGGAAATTTGGGCGCAAGGAATTCACCGGGGGAATTAGTGGAATTGCGCAGGAGCGCAGTGGCAGCGCGGACTACCGGGAGCCGGGAGTGAACCGCAATGCCGGTGGGAGAGCTGTGGCAAATGCGGGACTATGCGGCTGCGAAGGGGAGGCCTGGGCAGCAGCAGTTCCCGGAAGTCAGCGGAGAAGTACGGTGGTCCGGCCTGGACGGCCCGTCCTGGACATGGAGTCCCGCCTGGGCCTTGACGGTACTGGCACCGTGGCCCGCGGCCAGGTGGCTGGCGCCTAGCGGCGTCGCAGCAGGCCCGGGAGGTCCGCCGGCCGGCGGTAACCCGAGTTGACCGAAGCCACGCGCACAGGATCAGCAAAGGCCGGGAATGCATTGATGGAGGCATTCCATTCGCCAGTCAAAGTCATCATTATCCCAACCTCCTTTTCTACTGTCCGCTGCGTGGATTGCAATGCGGTCTTTAACCCCGGCAGATTGCCGTGGGGTCAGGAATAAAGGTACCCCAGGAATTCGCGGAAGACCAGCAATTTCCGGAGAAAAGAAGAAAACTTTTGAATAGGGGTATTTAGAGGCCCCAGCGGACAATGGCGGGGGTCTTCTTATCCCATCCAAGCGTGCAGACCTTCGCCGTGCCCAGGATGAAATGCCGGCCTTCCGTGGGCGGCAATTCCAGCCAGCGCGCGGTGAGGATCCGGGAGAAGTGCCCGTGCGCCACGATCAGCACATTGTCCATCCCGGATTCCAGGATCCGGCCGATGATCTTGTCCGCCCTGGCGGCAACCTCGTCGAGTGTCTCCCCGTTGGGCACGCCGTGGGTCCAGATCAGGTAGTCGGGGTTGTCCTTGCGGATCAGGTCCGAACTGATGCCCTCGTAGTCGCCATAGTTCCATTCGACCGCGAGCGGTTCATGCCGGGCATCGGGGAAGCCGGCGAGTTCGGCTGTCCGCCGTGCCCGCCGCAGCGGGGACGTGAGCACCAGGTCGAAGTCGACGCCGTCCAGCACCTTGCGGGCCTCCACGGCCTGCTGCTCGCCTTCCACCGTGAGGGGGAGGTCGGTGAGGCCGGTGTACTGCCCGCTCTTTGACCATTCGGTTTCGCCGTGGCGGAGGATCCAGAGCTGGGGGCGCGGGGCAAAGGCGGGGTTGGTCACTTGGACTCCTCAACGGGTGAAGGTTCGACGGCGGCGGAAGAGACTCCAGGGCCGGGTCCGGCAGGTGCTGATTCAGGCTGTTCGGCCCACCACCGGAGCAGGCGCGCCTCAGCTTCCGCGGTGGGCAGTGGTCCGTGTTCCATCCGTTCATTCAGGAGGAACTTGTAGGCGCGGCCCACCACAGGCCCCGGTTTGAGTCCCAGCACGGCCATGATCCTGGCCCCGTCCAGGTCCGGGCGAACTGCGTCCAGGGACTCCTGTTCCCGGAGTGCGGCGATGCGGGCTTCGAGGTCGTCGTAGGCGAAGGCCAGGCGCTCGGCCTTGCGCTGGTTCCGGGTGGTGACGTCGGAGCGGGTCAGGCGGTGCAGGCGCTCCAGCAGCGGACCAGCATCGGTCACGTACCGGCGGACGGCCGAGTCGCTCCAGCCGGCGTCGCCGTAGCCGTAGAAGCGCATGTGGAGCTCCACCAGGCGTGCCACGGCCTTGATGGTGTCATTGTCGAACCGCAGCGCCTTCATCCTCTTGGAGGTGAGCTTGGCACCCACCATGTCGTGGTGCCGGAAGCTCACCGCGCCGCCCGGTTCGAAGCGGCGCGTAGCCGGCTTCCCGACGTCGTGCATCAATGCAGCGAAGCGCAGCACGAAGTCCGGTCCGGGCACCGGACCCTCCGCGTCGGTTTCGAGCTCGGCTGCCTGCTCCAGGACCTGGAGCGAGTGCTGGTAGACGTCCTTATGCCGGTGGTGCTCGTCGGATTCGAGGCGGAGAGCGGAAACCTCGGGCAGTACATGCTCGGCCAGCCCGGTTTCCACCAGGAGGTCGATGCCCGTCCGTGGCCGGGCACCGCAAATCAGCTTGACCAGTTCATCCCGCACGCGCTCGGCGGAGATGATTTTGATCCGGTCCGCCATGCCTGTCATTGCGTCCCGCACGTCATCGTGGACCGAGACGCCCAGCTGCGCGGCGAACCTGGCGGCCCGCATCATCCGCAGGGGGTCGTCGGAGAAGGAAGCTTCCGGCGCGCCGGGGGTGGCCAGCACGGAGGCGTGGAGGTCGCGGACGCCGCCGAAGGGGTCCACCAGCTCCATGGAGGGCAGCTTCAACGCCATGGCGTTAATGGTGAAGTCGCGGCGCAGCAGGTCATCAGTCAGCGAGGAACCGAACGCCACCACGGGCTTGCGCGAATCGGGATCGTACGCCTCGGCCCGGTACGTGGTGATCTCAATCTGGAAGCCGGCCTTGCGCATGCCAATGGTGCCGAAGGCGCGCCCGATTTCCCAGAAGTTGTCCGCCCACTTTTTGATCAGGGCCACGGTCTGGTCCGGCGTGGCGTCGGTGGTGAAGTCAAGGTCGGGGGAGGTCCGCCCAAGGAACAGGTCACGCACCGGACCGCCCACCAGGGACAGCTCGTGGCCGGCGTCCACGAAGCGCCGGCCGAGCTCCAGGACCACCGGGTCCACCTTGAAGTCGACAGTGTGGGAATCAATCTTGTGATGTGCGTGCGACATAGTTCCTTAAGCTTGGCAGAAACCAGCGCCGCGGCAGTCCAAAAAGCGTCACGATCCGGGCCAATTGACCTTCGCCGCCGGAAAGTGCGTCATATCCTGTCCATGTTGGTGTCATGTTCCGGTCATCACGGAAGGGCAACAGTCGTTAGAGTGGACTCCATGGCCCATCCAGTACCGAGCGCTCCAGGCAGGAGGACGAACGCACCATTGCCGTCGGCAATCGGGGCGCACGTTGCCCCTGCCCAGCAATCGGCACCGGCGTCGCTGCCTACGGTCGAGGAAGTCTCGGCCGGCGGTGTCGTGGTGGATACGTCCGACGCCGGGTTGAGGGTTGCGATCATCGCCCGCCTTAATAGGGGTGGCCGCCTCGAGTGGTGCCTGCCCAAGGGCCATCCGGAGGGCAAGGAAAACAACGAAGAGGCCGCGGTCCGTGAGATTGCCGAGGAAACCGGCATCGAGGGCACCATCCTGGCGCCGCTTGGCAGCATCGACTACTGGTTCACCGTCAGCGGCCACCGGGTCCACAAGACCGTGCACCACTACCTCCTGCGGGCCACAGGCGGCGAACTCACCATCGAGAACGATCCCGACCAGGAAGCCGTGGACGTGGCGTGGGTCCCCATCCAGGAACTTGCCCGGAAGCTGTCATTCCCCAACGAACGCCGCATCGCCGACCTCGCCCGTGACGTCCTGCCCGGACACCTCTAAGCCCGGACGCCGCCGTCGCCATTGCGGTGTTAAGTGCCGGTGGGTGAGACGATGAAGTCGATGTCAGCTACCAACTTTCCTTCCGACCGGTCCGGCCGGCCCGATGACGCGGCACCCGACGGCGTGCCCCCGGAGCCGGCCGCTCCGGACCTGGCCCAGCCCGTGGCCGCTGGCCCCAGCGAAACCCGTTCCAGCGCCATCATGGCCGCCGGAACGCTGGTTTCGCGTTTCCTGGGCTTCGGCAAGACCTGGATGCTCGGTACCGCCCTGGGCCTGGGCTCAACGGTCAATGACACGTTCATCAACGCCAACAACCTGCCCAACCTGATCTTCCTCCTGGTGGCCGGCGGCGTGTTCAACGCGGTCCTGGTCCCACAGATCATCAAGGCCAGCAAGGCTCCGGACAGGGGAGCGGACTACATCAGCCGGCTGCTGACGCTGGCTGTCCTGCTCCTGTTCGGCCTGACGGCCGTGGTCACCCTGGCAGCTCCCGGCGTGATCGAACTGACCACCCAGGGCTATTCACCCCAGCAAAAGGCTCTGGCGGTCACCTTCGCGTTCTGGTGCCTGCCGCAGATCTTCTTCTACGGCCTTTACGCCCTGCTCACCCAGGTCCTGAACGCCAACGGCGCCTTTGGCCCTGCCATGTGGGCGCCCATCATGAACAACCTGGTGGCCATCGCCGGCCTGGGCATGTTCATCTGGATTTTCGGCAGCAACGAGGTCAACCCGCACAACCTGGACAACTGGGGATCAACGCAAACGCTCCTGGTGGCAGGATTCTCCACCATCGGCGTGCTGTCCCAGACAGCCATCCTGCTGGTCCCGGTCTTCCGGCTGAAGCTCGGCCTCCGGCCACGGTTTGGCTGGCGCGGCGTGGGGCTGGGCCACGCAGCCAGGCTGAGCGTATGGACGCTCCTGACGGCCGCCGTCGGGCAGCTCGCCTTCCTGTACGTTATGCGCATCGCCACCATTCCCGGCGCCGAACGCATCCGCCTGCAGCAGGCGGGGGACCCGTCGGCATACACCCTGCCCGGCAACGCGGTCCTTGAAGTGGCCAGCCAGCTGTACCTGCTGCCGCACTCGATCATTGCCCTGTCGCTGGCCACCGTGCTCTTCAACCGGATGACGCGGGCATCGCAGGACGGCAACCGGGCTGAACTGCGCGATGCCCTCTCCCACGGCCTGCGGACCATGGCCGTGGCCACTGTGTTCGGGGCGCTGGCACTGTTTGCCCTGGCCGGTCCGCTGGGCATGTTCTTCTCCGGCGGACTGCGGCAGGACGGCGTCATGCTGGCCCAGACGCTCACCATCCTGGCCCTCAGCACTCCGTTCATGAGTGCCAACTTCATGATGTCCCGCGTGTTCTACGCCAACGAGGACGCCCGCACGCCGTTCTATGTCCAGCTGCTGCTCGCCGTGGTGTACGTGGCGGGGGCGTTTGCCATCCAGTTCCTGCCGGTGGGCCAGATCATCTATGCCATTGCCGTCCTCTACATGGTGGGCAACATCCTCTCGGTGGTCATCAGCGCGTTCTTCCTGCGGCGCATGCTGGGCCACCTCGACGGCCCACGGATCGCCAACTCCTACATCCGCATGGGGTACGCGGCCCTCGGTTCGGCAATCGCCGGTGCGGGCGCCCTGTGGCTCATGGGCAGCTACAACCCGGACGGTTTCGCATGGCAGAACCGGATCACTGCCCTGGTCACCGTCATTGTGGTGGGACCCGTCATGCTGGTGGTGTACTTCGTCCTTCTCAAGCTGTTTCGGGTCTCAGAGCTCACCGACATGCTCCGGCCCCTGCTGGGCAGGTTTGGCCGCGGCAGCCAGGCCCCTGCTCCGGACGCCGGGGACGCGCCGTCGTCCCCTCCCGCTGAAGCTGTGGACGGGGAGCGCGGTCACCGCCCGGAGCGGGCCACCACGTCCGTTGATACCGGCCTTATCCCCCGTATCTCCGGTGAATTCGACGCCGTCTCCTTCCGTGCCGGCCCGGACCCGCAGCGTGGGACGCACCGTCCGCAGATGTACGACGGCGGCACGGCCCAGGGTGCCGAGGACGCCTACCTGCCGGGGGAGGACCAGCCCGGCACCGCCCGCGGCGGCCTGCTCAGGGAACAGATCCCGCTTCCCGGCCGCCGCACCTACCAGGGGAAGCCCGGCGAGAACCCGTATTTCAAGACCAGGCGCAAGCGGAAAAAGTAAATTCCGTCCGGTCTGGCGCACGTCTTCTCCGCAGCCGTTTGGGGCGGATCGGCTAGGATCGAACAGGTACAGGGGTAGTTGCATTACGGGTTTGCCGTTCGCGGCACCCGAACGGCGGTTGCGTCATCAGACCGGCAATCCCGGACAGTCTAGGAGGAACACGTGTCCAACCCGATCGACGTCGGATCAGTACTGGGCGGCCGCTACAAGGTCACCGCCACAGTGTTGGCCTCGCACGACCACGATCTGGTGCTGGACGGTGTGGACCAGGTCCTCAACCGCCCGGTCAGCATCCTGGTTGCCGGCCCGGAGAACACCGAACAGGTTGCGCAGAGCGCCCGCGAAGTCGCCACCGGCGAACGTCCCGGCACCGTTCAGGTCCTGGACCTTGGCGTCACCGAGGACGCCACCTACCTCATCACCAACCACACATCCGCCGCCGACCTGCTGGACTTGGTGGTTGCGCCCAATCCGCCGTACGTGGAGCCATTCTTCACGGACACGCTGGGCAGTGAAATCTTCGGCCAGCCGCGGTCGCACGAGCCGGAGCCGTACGACGAGGAAGACCACGTCGACGCCGGATACATCAACTACGCCGATTCGCACCCCAGCCAGGTTGATCCATACCGTTCAGCGCCGGCCGTACCGCCCAGGCCGTCCGTTCGTCCCGCTGCCCAGCAGCCCGCCGCACCAGTGCGCGCTGCCGGGGCCGCTCCGGGCGCTGGTGCGGCCGCAGCGGCTGCTGCTGCAGCGGCCGGTGGGGCTGCAGGTGCTGCTTCGAACAAGGGAAACGGGTCCTCCCGGATGGATCCGGATGCCACTGCAGCGCAGCCGGTGGCAACCAATGCCCAGACCCAGTCCGGACGCGCCAGCGCTGCGGAGGCGGACACAGGACCCAACGATACCGCTGCCGCAAGCACCCCACGGCAGCAGGTCCAGCCAACCGCTGAGGACCGGACGCCCAAGGTTTCCCTGTGGTCCGACGACGACTATGCGCAGTCAGGGGATCAGGACCACTACGAGGAGACCCACGAATCCCCGCAGGAATCGCATCCAGTCAAGGGGAAGGCAGCCCTCTTTGCACGTGCGGCTGCGCCCGCTGCCGCCGGCGTCGCCTTCGCGGACCGTGCCGAGGATGACGACGACGATCGTGATGAGTCCGAAAACCAGCCCCGATCCATGCGCTGGCTGGTGGGCGGGCTCCTGGCCGTTGTGCTGATCGCCGGCCTGATCTTCGCCGTGACCAACCTGGGCAGCCTCTTTACGCCGGGGCCTCAGGCCAAGCCGACAGCTGGCCCCGCAACCACCAACTCCCAGGCATCAGCGCCTGCCACTCAGGCAGCACCGTCGGCGCCGCCCGCCGTTCCGCCGGCCATCGAGAGCGTCAGCCGGCAGGGGAACTTCGACTTCGCCGCCACCTTCGATGGCGATCTGGTCAAGGCCTACGACGGCAATGCCGCCAGCTACTGGTCCGATATGGAATTCGCCACGGAAAACTGGGGTGGCCTGGCCCCGCAGGGCGTCCCCCTCGTTGTGAAGCTGAAGAGCGCTGCCACTGTCTCCTCCATCACGCTCTCCCAGCTCGGGGGATCGGGGGGCAACATCACGGTCTACACCAATGACCGGCCCACCATGGACGGAGCCAAGGCAGTAGGAACCAACAGCTTCACGTCCACAGACCTGAACATGCCCCTTCCGGAACCGGTGCAGGCACAGTACGTGATTGTCTCCATCAATTCCCTTCCCAAGCTGGCGGCTCCCAAGACCCGCTACGGCTACGGTCTCCGGCTGGCTGAAATCAAGGTCCAGTAGGCGTCTTTCCGCCTGCGGGTGTTACCGGCGCTGTTACTGCCGCCCACCGGCACCCGCAGCGGGAATGTAGTCTGGAAAGAGCGCCCTGCGACGGCTGGTCCTCTGACTTCCCCGGTGGTTCACCTTGCCCGGGCGCTGGAATATTCAGCACGCGGACACAGTTGTGCCATGTGGCCGGCCTCCACGGGGAGGCGAGTCGAACAAGGAAGAGGTTCACGGTCCAGTGACCATCGAAGAGAAGACGGCGTCCGGCGTTCGCGACGTCATCATTGTGGGCTCCGGCCCGGCGGGCTACACGGCCGCCGTCTACACAGCCAGGGCGAACCTCAAGCCTCTGCTGCTGGCGGGTTCAGTGACCGCCGGCGGGGAGTTGATGAACACCACCGACGTTGAAAACTACCCCGGCTTTCCGGAAGGGATCATGGGGCCGGACCTCATGGAGAACTTCGAGAAGCAGGCGGCACGCTTTGGCACCGAGATCCAGTTCGAGGATGTAACCACGCTCGAACTTGAGGGCGCCATCAAGACGGTGACCATCGCCACGGGGGAGACCTTCAAGGCGAAGGCGGTCATTCTCTCCACTGGTTCCGCATACAGGGAACTTGGCCTGCCTAACGAGAAGCGCCTGTCCGGGCACGGTGTCAGCTGGTGCGCAACCTGTGACGGTTTCTTTTTCAAGGATCAAGCCATCGCCGTAATCGGCGGTGGCGATTCCGCCATGGAGGAGGCCCTGTTCCTCACCAAGTTTGCGAAATCGGTAACGGTTGTTCACCGTCGCGATTCGCTGAAAGCCTCAAAGATCATGGCGGACCGGGCACTGGCACACGACAAGATCAACTTTGTTTGGAACAGCACCGTGGACGATGTGCTGGGAACGGACAAAGTGACGGGTATTCGGTTGAAGAACCTGTTGGACGGATCTTTGTCGGACCTCGCAGTGACAGGTGTCTTCGTCGCTATCGGCAACGATCCCCGTACGGACCTCGTCAAGGATGTCCTCGCGCTGACGCCTGAGGGAACCATCGCCGTGGAGGGTCGCAGCTCCCGTACCAGCCTTCCCGGCGTCTTCGCTGCCGGAGACGTTGTTGACCCTACCTACCGCCAGGCCATCACCGCCTCCGGTTCCGGCTGTGTCGCGGCAATAGACGTCGAGCACTACCTGGCCGACCTGCCGGCATAATCTGCCCCCACTGTTATCCGAAGAGAAAGATAAGGTTATGAGCAACGCTAAAGATGTAACTGACGCAAGTTTCGGCTCCGACGTTCTGTCCGCCGAAAAGCCGGTAATCGTGGACTTCTGGGCCGAATGGTGCGGGCCCTGCCGTAAGCTCGGACCTATCCTGGATGAGATTTCCGTGGAGTATGGTGAAAAGGTTGACGTCGTCAAGGTCAACGTAGACGACAACCCTGCCATCGCCGCTGAGTATGGAATCACTTCCATTCCTGCCGTTTACCTTTTCCAGGGTGGCGAAGTGAAGAGCACAGTTATCGGTGCCAAGCCGAAGCAGTTCTTCGAAAAGGAATTCGCAGACGTTCTCTCCTGAGCACCCCTCCCTGCGGTAGGCAGGAAGTGGGATCTGCACAAAGTTGGCCATCGCCCTGGGGGCGGTGGTCAATTTTTTGTCTGCGCCCATTGAGATGGGACGGGTCAGACAGGGTTTCACGTGAAACATTCGTTCGACAGGGCATGAAACGCCTAGTCTGCACTATCAGGGCCTTTTCGCTGGCGACGTACTTCGTACGGGACTGTGGACCAACCATTCGGGCCGCACAACGGGTTACTGCCTCCAGCTACTAGTAGGTCGCGTTTCACGTGAAACATCCATCTGGGTGGACTGGGTGCCGAACTTGAGTCATGCCGCCCTGGAGTAAGCAGGACTAGGCGACCGTAACTTGCGTGGCAATGAATTTGTGCGCCCCCCCTTCTTGAGAGCGTGCGAGCCGTGTTCGCCTCGCTTGACCACCCGAGAAATGGGGTGGCGGTGTGGAGCTTTAGCTGCCCCCAACGCGGTGAGCGGCGATGAATCACGCTTGCCGCTATCCGGTGGGTCATTTCTGGTTCCGATCCCCTATATGTCAGGCAGAGCACAACTATCGAACTATTCCCGAGGCCGCGAGGCTTGTTCGACCAGTGAAGTCATTACGTGCAGCCGGAGACCCTGACGTGCGGGGAGGGTGGAGCTGCGGTCCTCGCAGCACTTCCAGGTCGCTTTGGAGCGTCACGGGGGGACGAAGTTGCAACCGGACCGAAACCGGCACAGTAGGGCCAGGAATTGACCATCTTGACGCAGGGTGAAGGAGAACGGTGATAGTTCCCCGCTCCCAAACTATAGGCACAGCCGATCCTGGCCCGACCACAGAGAGTTGGGCATGATGTGAGGTGCAGTTGTGGGCATGTACGGAATCTGACGCTTAGAGATGCTGGCCCAGCGAGGCCGCTGCATCTGTTGTCGCCCATGTCCGGACTACTGTCGGTGCACCCTGGTCCTGCGGTGGGCCGTAGAGGTCTCACGTACTCCGGAACACTTGGAAATTCTATGGCAGGTCGTTAGCCATATAGAGGCATCCAGGGCTCCCGCGGAGCGCAGAAGTGTTTCACGTGAAACATGACAAACACAGGGGAGTGCGCGGCGTTTCACGTGAAACATCTCCACTCTCGGCCCGCGACTCAGACCGGAGACGGGCAGTAAGGGTAGCCCCGCACCAGTGAAGGAGTAACGGAAACCCTACGGTGCAAGGCGGTATGAGAATCGGTACGTAGGACCCCCTTGCTTCGTTTATCCAAGCGCTTATCCGACCTCGGTTACCGAGATGCCGCAATCACTTACTGGACGGTCGCGCGCTGATCGACGCGACCGTCCGCCCGCAGCTCGCGGTCGGCAGAGGCAACAAGGATCGTACTAAGGGCCAAGCGCGGCAATCTCACCTGGTTCACGACGCATTCACACTGTGTGCGTCTCGACACCACGGCCTGGGGGCTCTAGCCGGCGGCACAAACCAATGCAGCAGCAGCTAGACCGCCAGGCTGATGGCCCAGCGTGGACATGTGGATCGGAGCCTCCCGTTCAGCGCCCCACGAAACGATATCCACTGTGAATTGGAGCAGGGGCATGTCCCTGTCCCGGTCGGAAGCTCCACGCATTCGCGCCTGCGGCCGAGCCGCCCTGCGACCCGTCACTCCCACGGTGCGCGCAGAGTTGTACACAAAGTTTTCCACATGCCAATCGCGTCAGTATCCACATACTTATCCACAGCCGATACAGTCTCCGCAGATCTGATCCCCATCACATGGCAGACTTTACTGCCGGCAGATCAGGAGTTGTCCCAGCGGTTATCCGCGTGAAAATGCAGGTCGAACGGTTCCGAGATGGGGAGGTGCGTCCCCAAAGGCTCGCAATCAACCAGCCGGGTGCTATCTCCCGGCGTCCCCGGGGGCTGCAGACGACATTGAGGATTGTTTCACGTGAAACGCATACCCGCGCTCCGAGTCGGATGGCGCGCGCGGCGGGAACTGTCGTCTTGGACCCCCGACTGACCTTTTAGCACCTGGAGTCTTACCCACACCTGCCGCCAGAGTTATCCACACTCTTATCCACAGGGATATCCACCGATGAAATTGGTCACACAAGCCCGTGGCATCCCAGTTCTGCTCCGCCGGCAACTGCGCCAAGGGGAGCCACGGGACCTCCTGCCGGCCAACAGGACAGAGACATGTGCCACCCGCGATGGGGCTTTTGGTTAGTCACCTCTGGAAGCGCAAGAAGCCAGTACCGTGATGACCCTATCCAGCCCCTCTCCTGGTCCTCAAGAGCTTCGAAGCAGACCACCCTTTCGGGCGCGCCTCCCGGTACAGTGGCTGGTGCAAAGTAGCGCGCACACCAGTAGGACATTGCCGGTACCTGGCCACGACTGTGCTCCTTCCATTACGAGGTGACGCATCTGCAATCCGCGAGCCATCAACATCCAGGTGAATCCCAGCCCCGCACTCAGTGATCGGCGCCCACCCATTCAGCGGCGGCGACACGTTCCGGAGAACAGCACCACATATGGCTCAGCTACCAAAAAAGGCGGACTCGTCACGAAGAGACGACCAGTGGCCAGGAGACAATTATGGCGCCCCAGATAAGGCCGGAGGCCAAGCAGGCATCGAACAGAGGTGTGGGAGCGAGCACGCGAGGCGAAGGCCATAGAGTCCGCTCTACTCTGGTGGGGCCGGCATTACTGCTGGGCTGACGGATGACGCCTTCCAGTCGAGCCTGGTTACCCATAGCAAGCGCACATGTTTCACGTGAAACGCGGAGCGTAGCCATCCCGCACGGCTCCAGCATCATCGGTATCAAGGATCCACGTCGTGGTCCACTGGCTCAGCGGGCAGCCAAACCCCATGGCAGCTGGCTGTTTCAGGGGAAACGATGAGCGTAGCCTTCCCGCAAGGGTCCAGCATCATCGGTATCAAGGATCCACGTCGTGGTCCACTGGCTCAGCGGGCAGCCGAACCCCATGGCAGCTGGCTGTTTCACGTGAAACGTCATGCTTGACTGACACCCGCGAGCAGCCGCGTGACGGTAACCCCGCGCACGTGGACGCGAACGCATTCCTAGATACGGGGGACCCTTGCATAGTGAACTTTTGCCTGCGCCATGGCTCCGGGGTATCACCAGGATTGAAGAAGTTCCATGGCTATAGTGCTATGACAGTCGGCCCAGGTCGTCCACGTCGAGGACGTCTACGAGATTCTCTGCGCACACGAGGTGTCAGGACCGGACGCACTCAATATGGCACTGGGCATGTTCCCGCAATTACCGAACCTGACGCCGATGTGCCGCTGAAGCGCGAAACGTCAAGAACCTGGGTCTTCCGCGAATCGGGGCGTCCATCGAAGCGCCCGGATTCTCGGTTACCAGCCGCGTTTGCCGAATATTTCAACCCAGACGGAAACCCCATGCAGAGCAAAACGCTCCAGCAATGGCGCTACATTCACCAAGATCTGGCAAGTCCTCCACGCGAGCGTCCAGCAGAAGGGTGGAGTGTGGCCGAGCGTGCAGTTACCGGACTTTGGCGGCAAGCCACAGATCACCGCAGCATCGCACTAAGCGGCCTTGCGGGGTGATTTGCGGAGCAATTCCACCGCAGAAGGCGGCGGGGCTCACCCTTGTTTCACGTGAAACAAGAACGAGGGTAACCAGCCCATGAGTCCTTGGCCCACCAAAGACCACACCACAACTGGCCGGCGCATAAAGGTCAGGAACACCGTTCTGTGACACCGGCACCGACGCCCGCGTCTAGCGTGGGCCCAGTATGGCGGATCTGCAACTTACCGCTGGGCACGTACATAGATGGAGTTGGGGCTGCTGTCCGGCCTCCCAGCGGCACTAAATCGGCCCCGTGCACGCCACCAATCTGACAAAACAAGTGCAGCCGCACCATGTACGCCGGCAACCCCGCGGAAGCCAGCCAGGAACAACCAGGAATAGGCAGGGTTCGGGGACTAGCTGGGGGACGGTTGAACGACACAACGGCCTGAAAACAGCCTCATCAACCACCCATGGGAACCACGGGCAATGATCACCAAAACAAAAAGGCCCGATTCGCAACGAACCGGGCCTTCTAACTTTGAATCAGTTGGTTGAACCTGGAGCCAAGACATCCATGATCCTGTTCAGGTCTTCTACGCTGGCGAACTCGATACTGACCTTACCCTTCCTGACACCAAGGGAGATTTTGACGTTCGTATCAAGGCGGTCCGAAAGCGAGGATGCCAGGTAGTCCAGGCGTTCGTGCCGTGCTCCGGGACGCGGGATATTGTTCTTGGCGGGCTTGGCCGGATCCTGGTAGAGCGTAACCGCTTCTTCAGTAGCGCGGACAGACATTCCCTCTGCGACAATTTTCTGCGCAAGCCGTTCCATGGCTGCAGCATCGGGAAGGGAGAGAAGTGCCCTGGCATGGCCGGCAGACAGCACACCCGCCGCAACACGCCGCTGAACCAGCGGGGGCAGCTTCAACAGGCGGAGCGTGTTGGATACCTGGGGCCGGGAGCGGCCGATGCGATCCGCCAGCTGCTCGTGGGTGGTGCCGAAGTCTTCGAGGAGCTGCTGGTAGGCCGCCGCTTCTTCGAGGGGGTTCAGCTGGCTGCGGTGCAGGTTTTCAAGCAGCGCATCCCGGAGCAGGTCATCGTCCGTTGTGTCACGGATAATGGCGGGGATGGTTTCCAGGCCCGCTGCCTGTACGGCGCGCCAGCGCCGCTCACCCATGACCAGTTCATAGGGCTCGCTACCGGATTCGGTTGAGGTGCGGACCACAATTGGCTGGAGGACGCCGATTTCGCGCACCGAGTGCACCAGCTCAGCCATGTCATCCTCGTCGAAGACATTTCGGGGCTGCTTGCGGTTCGGATGGATGTCGGACACCGGGATTTCCGCAAAGCGGGCACCGGGAACTTCCACCAGCTCAACACCGGATTCCTCCCGGAAGTCTGCACCGGCGGTCTCGGCCGGCACTGGACCGTCTTCGGCAGGGCTGTCCACAACCTCGGGGACTGCCGGGGTTTCAGCGGCGGGGGAGGATTCCGGGGACTCATTGGAGCTGGCCGCGGAAGTCTTCCTGGCAGCCGTCTTTTTCGCCGGAACTTCCGGACTTGAGGAAGCAGACTTCCTGCCGTCGCCGTCTTTGTCCGGCGCCGTCGTGGCAGCCGCTGCGTTGCCTGCCGCGGTGCGCTGGCCGGGAGCCGTGGCTTCCTTGTCCTGCGTTTTCGCGGGGGCTTCGGCTGCGGGTTGTTCTACCGGCTCGGTTTTCTTCCGTCCTTCGGGAAAGAACAGATCCACAGGCCGGGATACCGTCCCACCGTTGCCCGACCCATTGGTTGCGGCGGAACTCGGAATCAGCGCGCCAAGACCGCGGCCTAGGCCCCGTCGCTTCTCGCTCATGGGTAAATCCCTCCAGTGGTAGAGCCCCGGACCAGCCTGGCTCCGTGCGTTGCGGTATTGAAGATTTTAGCGTTCGGCTATTTCAGCGGCGGCTTCCAGGTAGGACAGTGCGCCACTCGAGGACGGATCATACGTCATGACTGTCTGCTGGTAGCTGGGAGCTTCGGAAATCCGCACGGACCGTGGAACCACAGCCGCGAGCACCTGGTCCGGGAAATGCTGGCGTACCTCTGCGGCCACCTGGGCAGCGAGGTTGGTGCGGCCGTCGTACATCGTCAGGAGGATGGTTGAAACAACGAGGTCCGCGTTGAGGTGCTTCTGGATCATCTCGATGTTCTTGAGGAGCTGGCTCAGGCCCTCCAGCGCGTAGTATTCGCACTGGATGGGGATAAGAACCTCGCTGGCGGCGCAAAAGGCGTTGACCGTCAGCAGGCCCAGGCTGGGCGGGCAGTCAATGAACACGTAGTCCAGGCGTTCTTCACCGTTCTTCTCGCGGGTCTTCGCGTAGACATCGATGGCACGCCGCAACCGCTGTTCGCGGGCAACAAGCGAAACCAGTTCAATCTCGGCACCCGCAAGATGGATGGTGGCCGGGGCACAGATGAGCTTTCCAATGTCCGGGCACGGGGCAACCACATCCGCCAGCGGGACGTCATTGATCAGGACGTCATAGATGCTGTCCACGTCGGCATGGTGCTCAATTCCCAGTGCGGTGGAAGCGTTGCCCTGGGGGTCGATATCGATGACCAGGACGTTCAGTCCGGCAGCCGCCAGGGCCGCGGCAATATTCACGGTGGTGGTGGTCTTGCCCACCCCGCCCTTCTGGTTGGAAACCGTGAAGATGCGGGTCTTGTCAGGACGCGGGAGCTGACGTCCCATCAGGCGCTCACGGCGCTTCGTCTCGTGGGCAAGCTCGCGGGCGATGGGACTTGAATCATCGATGGCGTCAATGACGTTCGAACGACCTGAAGTGGTTGTTTCACGTGAAACCGCGCTGCCGGCGGACGCGGCACCAACCGTTTTAGGGTGATTGCCACCTCTTCCGGGTGCCATTGCTATACCGGCAAGCCCGGACCCAGCGACAGAACGTGCCGACCCCAAGGACACAAACGGCGGGATCCGTTGTGCGGAGGCTTCACTACTGGTCACTGGGGCACACTCACTCTCGTTCAGCCAATTTTGCTGCCGTTGTCTAGCCTAACTGCTCCGACCCGCTGACAGCCGTCAGCGGGCCCGCATTAGGACTTCTTTTGGGGCTTGTTTACAACGATGCGGACCACCGTGGTGGGTTCCTCAAGGAGGTTGTCGCCCACCGTCAGCACGGAAGTCTCAATACCACCCAATTTGCGGATGGTCTTGGCAGCCTTCTCGATCTCCTCGCCGGCGCTGCGGCCCTTGATGGCCACCACTTCACCGTGGCCACCAAGCAGCGGGATGGTCAGGCCGGCGAGGTTGGTCAACGCCGATACCGCACGGGCTGTCACCACGTCAGCCTCCACCTGCCCCACGGCGAGCTCGGCGCGGGTGCGCATCACCGTGACATTGTCCAGGCCCAGGTCATCAACCACTTCCTGGAGCCAGATCACGCGGCGCTCCAGGGGTTCAATGAGCGTGAGCTCAAGGTCGGGGCGCGCAATGGCAAGGCACAGGCCGGGCAGTCCGGCGCCGCTTCCGACGTCGGCAACGTGGCTTCCCTGGGCGATCTCGCTTTCGATGACGGCACAATTGAGCACGTGCCGGCTCCACAGCCGGGGAACCTCGCGCGGCCCGATCAGGCCCCGCTCAGTGCCGGACGTTGCCAGATGCTCCACGTAGCGCTTTGCCAGGTCCAGGCGGTCGCCGAAGATCTTCTCAGCAGCGCGAAGCTCTGCTGCCGTGATGTCAACCATGGTTATGGGGTCAGCATTCTCTAGTCTGCGGAAACAACAATGTGGCGTCCGGCGCCTTCGCCCTCGGACTCGCTGACCAGGCCGAGGTCGGCCACGGCGTCGTGCACGATCTTGCGTTCGTAGGCGCTCATCGGTTCCAGGGCGACGGACTTGCCGGTCTCCTTCACGGAAGCCGCTGCGTCTTCGGCGATCTTCTGCAGATGGCCGGTGCGTTCCTGCCGGTAGCCGTTGATGTCCAGGACAAGCCGGGAGCGGTTTTCCGTGGCGGACAGGACCGCCAGCCGGGTGAGCTCCTGGAGGGCCTCGAGGACCTCGCCGTCCTCGCCGACAAGGCTCTCCAGCCCCTCGGCTTCCTCGTCGGCAACGATGGAAATGTACGTCCGGCCGTTGCGGACCTCGATGTCAATGTCGCCGTCGATGTCGGCGATGTCCAGCAGTTCCTCAAGGTAGTCGGCAGCCACGTCCCCCTCTTCCTCGAGGCGGCTGGCGGCGGAGACCTTTGCGGACGAAGCATCCTGGTTCACGGACTCGTCCTGATCTTCAATCTCTTCAGAAAGGGCGTGTTCGGTGCTCTCGGCTGACATTACTTCTTCTTCCTGTTCTTGCGCTGGGGCTGGACGCGCTGTCCCTTGGTCTCAAGTGCGGCGGCCGCGGCGGCGTCGGTTTCTTCATCCCGCTTGCCGGTGAGGACGGAAAGGGCGGGGAGGCCCTTGGCGGCACGGCGTTCGGCGAGGGCCTTGGCTGCGGGGGATCCCGGCGTCGGCATGCGGCGGATGACGAAGAACTGCTGGCCCATGGTCCACAGGTTGGTGGTGGTCCAGTAGATGAGCACACCGATGGGGAAGTTGATGCCGCCCACACCGAAGACGATGGGCAGGATGTAAAGCATCATCTTCTGCTGCCGCATGAACGGGCTGGCCATGGCCTCTTCGGACATGTTCTTGGCCATGATCTGCTTCTGGGTGATGAACTGCGAGGCCGTCATGGCCAGGATCATCACGATGGAAAGGATCCACACAGCAACCTGGTTGCCGCCACCCCCGCCATGCAGCAGGGAGGCAGACAGCGGAGCACCAAAAATGCTCGACGCGTCGAATTCCACAACCTGCTCATGGCTCATGGCACCGATGCCGGCGCCCTGGTCCTTTGCGGCGGAGATACCGGAGAGCACCTGGAACAGTGCAAAGAAGAACGGCATCTGGATCAGCATGGGCAGGCAGGCCGAGAACGGGTTGGTCCCGTGCTTCTTGTACATGGCCATCTGTTCCTGCGCCATGGCCTGGCGGGACAGCTGGTCGGTCTTGCCCTTGTACTTGTCCTGGAGCTTCTTCAGGTCGGGCTGCAGCAGCTGCATGCCGCGCTGGGCCTTGATCTGCTTGACGAATACCGGGATCAGGGCGGCACGGATCACCAGCACGAGTCCGATGATGGACAAAGTCCAGGTCCAGCCGTTCGCAGCAGGCATCCCGATGGCGCTCAAGCCATCGTGGAATCCGATCATGATGATGGAAACCAGCCACTTGAACGGGGCCATGATTGTTCCAAAGAAGTCCATACTTATCCCTATTCGTCAGGCCGCACTGCGGCCTTCTTCATCAGTCCGAGCAACCAGGTACCTGTCCGGATTGTTCAGCACAACAATTGTGGGGGTCTGGCCTGCGGGCCATTCCCTGTGGCCGGCGGGGACGTGGTCCACTCCGCCGGCATTCCATGGATGGCAGTGGCCAAGGCGCCGGACCGCGAGCCAGCTCCCCTTGACGGCGCCATGAACAGTGACCGCTTCAAGGGCGTAGGCCGAGCAGGAAGGGAAGAATCGGCAGACCGGCCCGTACAAGGGAGAAACCACCTTGCGGTAGGCCATCAGCAGAAGAATGAGGACGTTGCGGGGCAGGTTCCAGAGGAACTTGCCGACGGCGGCAGGCACGTTGCGGAAACGGGCGACGACGGCGGTGGCGTTAGACACGCGTTGTCCCCTCCTGTGTTGTACCGGCCGAACCTGTCGCGGCAGCCCGTGGAGGGCGGCCAGCCAGCCGGTTCAGCGTGGATTCCAATGCAGCGTTGTAGTCCGACAGCAGCTGGTCCCAACTGGCGGACGCGGACGCCGGAAGCGCCCGCACCACAATAGCCAGTCCTGTACCGTGCTCTCGCAACGAGGCAGCAGCTGCTTCTCTCAGTCTCCTCTTAACGAGGTTCCTGACCACAGCGTTCCCTACACCCTTGGAAACAATGAACCCGATCCGGCTGGGTTCGTCGGCAGCAATGGCTGCCGCATATAACACTACGTTCCGGCGCCCATTGCGGACACCGGAACGTACGGTTGTTGAAAAATCGGTTGAGGTCCTCAAGCGGTTGCGGGCGGCCAGCACCTTAAACTCGCAAAGGGATGTCTACCGACAAGCCAGTTATCTAGGCCGACAGTTCGGTGCGGCCCTTGCCACGACGGGCTGCCAGGATGGCACGGCCGGCACGGGTACGCATACGAAGGCGGAAGCCGTGCTTCTTGGCTCGACGGCGGTTATTCGGCTGAAAAGTCCGCTTGCTCACGTTAGTTACTCCAGTGGATCAAAGGTGCGCCCACCCGATCAGTATGGGGAAGAACTGGCCGACGCTAAGTTTTGTATATGCACGCTTCCCCCGGCTGTCCGGACGCACTGCGCCTGGAGAGTTCAGATGGGGCCACAAAGCGGACACAAAGGACTTCACAACGTTAGGGCAATCTGCAGGCCGGAGTCAAACCGGAAGGCGCCTTGGCGGCTGTCCCCAGCTGTGCCTAAGTATCCCCAACAGCCTGTGGATGAAGTGGCTCACAGGGGCGTTCCGGGAACCACAACAGTGTAATTATCCACAGCCGGATAGCCAGCTATCTTCTAGGCTTTTCATCCCCTAGAGTGTCCCAGTAGCCGATTATCCACGGACTGTGCATAACCCTGTGGATTAAGTGGGGCCAGCACCCTGGTTCCGGACTTGGGCTGCAGGCAATGCAGGCAAAGCAAGTTTTGAGGGAACCGATTGATGACAGTAGACGAAGCCAACCACGCCAATACTGTCGGAAGTTCCTGGCGCCGGGTTGTCAGCCTGCTGGAACAGGACCACCGCGTATCACCCCGCCAGAGGGGCTTTGTCATCCTTGCCCAGGCGCAGGGGCTCATCGGTTCCACCCTCCTGGTGGCCGTGCCCAATGAACTCACCCGGGAAGTGCTGCAGACCCAGGTCAAGGACGCCCTGGACGATGCCCTGCACAACGTCTTCTCCGAGGACATCCGCTGCGCCATCGACGTCGACACGGATCTGGTTCCCATCCATGAGGAGCCTGAGCCCGTCGTCGAGCCCGCCTACGCACCTGACCAGCTGATCGAGCAGAAGCCGCAGCCCATGCTGCCCAGCACGTCGCATGAATTCGGCCGGCTGAACCCCAAGTACGTCTTCGACACCTTCGTGATCGGTTCCTCGAACCGCTTTGCCCACGCAGCCGCCGTCGCTGTCGCCGAAGCTCCTGCCAAGGCGTACAACCCGCTCTTCATCTACGGTGACTCCGGACTGGGTAAGACCCACCTCCTGCACGCAATCGGCCACTACGCCCGGCGGCTCTACAGCGGGATCCGTGTCCGCTACGTCAACTCCGAAGAGTTCACCAACGACTTCATCAACTCCATCCGTGACGACGAGGGCGCCAGCTTCAAGACCACGTACCGGAACGTGGACGTGCTGCTCATTGACGACATCCAGTTCCTGGCGGGCAAGGACCGGACGCTGGAGGAGTTCTTCCACACATTCAACTCGCTCCACAACAACAACAAGCAGGTAGTCATCACCTCGGACCAGCCGCCCAAGCTGCTGGCAGGGTTCGAGGACCGCATGAAGTCCCGGTTTGAGTGGGGCCTGCTGACGGACATCCAGCCGCCGGAACTCGAAACCCGTATCGCCATCCTCCGCAAGAAGGCACTGAGCGAGGGATTGTCGGCACCGGATGATGCCCTGGAGTACATCGCTTCCAAGATTTCCAGCAATATCCGCGAGCTTGAAGGTGCCCTGATCCGGGTAACGGCCTTCGCAAGCCTGAACCGCCAGCCCGTGGACGTGGCACTTGCCGAAATGGTCCTGAAGGACCTGATTACCGACGACGGCGCGCAGGAGATCACGTCCGCCCAGATCCTCCAACAGACGGCGGACTACTTCAAGCTCAGCATGGAAGAACTGTGCAGCAAGTCCCGGACCCGGACGCTGGTCACCGCCCGGCAGATCGCCATGTACCTCTGCCGGGAGCTGACTGACATGTCGCTTCCCAAGATCGGGCAGGAACTTGGCGGCCGCGATCATACGACGGTCATCCACGCCGACCGGAAGATCCGCGAACTGATGGCCGAACGCCGTGTGATTTACAACCAGGTGACAGAGCTGACCAACCGGATCAAACAGCAACAGCGCGACTCCTGAATCCACACCGCCCCCGGCACTCCATACCTTATTAACAGGGGCATGTGGATAAGCCTGTGGATAGTTAAGGGGACAAGCGCGGTTAATGGGCTTAAAACCCTTAAGCCGTCTGTGGATCGTTAAAAACCGGCCTTCACGTTGTCCCCATCCACACCCTGTTTAAAACCCAGTTAACGCACAGTCCGTGAACAGGCCCTAACCGCGGAACGGTGGGGCAGGACAGGGTTATCCACAGTTTCCACAGCAGTTATTAACACTACGAATCCCAAAAAATTGAATTCCCTCAAACAACAAGATCGATCCGAACGCCCGGCGAGGGGGCCTGCCGGCCCCAAAGCGGGCCGGGCTGTACACCGGGGGATGGGTTAATCGAGGATCTTCCGGCTAAGCTGTCAGCAGCGCTCCCATCCCTGGGTTTCTGCGTGGTTGCGAGCTCGACGAACCATGCACCAGCCAGGGTGCGCCCCACTTCTTCCGGAGTTTCCCTGCGAAATTCCCGGGTTTACCTGGCAGCAGCAATGAAAGGCGGCACCCTTCCGTGAAGTTCAGAGTCGATCGGGACGTCCTGGCAGAAGCCGTCACCTGGACAGCCCGCTCGTTGTCTCCGCGGCCGCCGGTGCCTGTCCTCTCCGGCCTGCTGTTGAAGGCTGAAGCGGGAACGGTCAGCCTCTCCAGCTTCGACTACGAGACCTCGGCACGGCTTGAAATCACGGCGGACATCAGGGATGAAGGAACCATCCTCGTGTCGGGCCGCCTGCTCGCCGACATCTGCCGCAGCCTGCCTTCCGCTCCGGTGGATGTCGAAACGGATGGCAACAAAGTCACGCTCACCTGCCGCCGAAGCAGCTTCCACCTGGCCACCATGCCCGAAGCCGAGTACCCCCCGCTGCCTGCCCTGCCGGCCATCAGTGGAACCGTTCCGGGCGACGCCTTTGCCCAGGCCGTTTCCCAGGTCATCATCGCTGCGAGCAAGGACGACACCCTCCCCATCCTCACCGGCGTGCGGATGGAGATCGAAGACGACCTGATAACGCTTCTGGCAACGGACCGGTACCGGCTCGCCATGCGCGAAGTACCGTGGAAGCCGGTTACCCCGGGCATCTCCACCAGTGCCCTGGTCAAGGCCAAGACCCTCAACGAGGTGGCCAAGACGCTGGGCAACAGCGGTGACATCAACCTGGCCCTGTCCGACGACGACAGCCGGCTTATCGGCTTCGAAAGCGGCGGCCGCACCACAACGTCACTGCTGGTGGACGGTGACTACCCGAAAATCCGTTCGCTGTTCCCGGAGTCCACGCCCATCCACGCCACCGTCCAGACGCAGGAACTGGTGGAGGCCGTCCGGCGCGTCTCGCTCGTGGCCGAACGCAACACCCCGGTCCGGCTTGCTTTCACCTCAGGCCTGCTGAACCTGGACGCCGGCACCGGTGAGGACGCCCAGGCCTCCGAGGAGCTGGAGGCCCAGCTTTCCGGTGACGACATCACGGTTGCCTTCAACCCGCATTACCTGATTGAAGGCCTCAGCGTCATCGAGACCAAGTTCGTCCGTTTCTCCTTCACCACGGCGCCCAAGCCGGCCATGATCACGGCCCAGGCAGACGCCGACGGCGAGGACCAGGATGACTACCGCTACCTGGTGATGCCGGTCCGCCTTCCCAACTAGTCCCCATCGGCTCCCAGCCTTCGCAAGCTCAGCCACGGAACCCTGGCGGCGTGGGCGCACGCAGTTGGGCTACCCATCCCCCACCAGCGCAGAAAAGAGAACCCGCATAATGCACATTGGACTGATTGGCCTTGGCAAAATGGGATTCAACATGCGCGAGCGGCTGCGCAAAAGTGGCGTGGAGGTCACCGGCTATGACCGGAACCCGGACGTCACTGATGCCGCCAGCGTCGATGACCTGATCGCTGCCGTCCCGGTGCCCAGGATTATTTGGGTGATGGTGCCGTCGGGGGCCATCACGGACGCGGTAATCAGCGAACTCAGTGAAAAACTGGAACAGGGCGACCTGGTCATCGACGGCGGGAACTCCCGGTTCACCGAAGACCAGAAACACGGCGAACTGCTTGCCGCCAAGGGGATCCGCTTTGCGGACTGCGGCGTCTCGGGCGGAGTCTGGGGCCTGCAGAACGGCTATGGACTGATGGCCGGCGGTGACGCCGCCGACATCGAACGCGCACTGCCCGTCTTTGACGCCCTGCGCCCCGAGGGCGAACGGGCGGACAGTTTCGTCCACGTGGGCGGCATCGGTGCCGGCCATTACGCCAAGATGGTCCACAACGGAATCGAGTACGGCCTGATGCAGGCATATGCCGAAGGCTACGAACTGCTCGCGGCCAAGGACATCGTCACCGACCTGCCCGGCACCTTCCGGGCATGGCAGAAGGGAACGGTGGTCCGCTCGTGGCTGCTGGACCTCATGGTCAAGGCACTTGACGAGGACCCGGGACTGTCCTCGATCGACGACTACGTAGAGGACTCGGGCGAGGGCCGCTGGACCGTGGAAGAGGCCATTGCCAACGCAGTGCCCGCTCCGGCCATCACCGCCGCGCTGTTCGCCCGGTTCGCATCGCGCGAAGACACCTCTCCTGCCATGAAGATGGTTTCCGCGCTCCGCCACCAGTTTGGCGGCCACGCAACCCGTCCCGCCAAGTAGCACCCACCGGGAACCAGCAGCGTTCCCAGAATTGCCGAAAACCGCGTGTACCTGGAACACCTTTCACTGACCGACTTCCGCAGTTACGCCCAGGTTGACCTTGCCCTGGGCCCGGGCGTCACCGTCCTGGTGGGATACAACGGCATCGGCAAGACCAACCTCATGGAGGCCATCGGCTACCTGGCCACGCTCAGCTCGCACCGGGTGGGTTCCGATGCGCCGCTGCTGCGGTTCGGCACGGAGCGTGCCCTGGTGCGTGCCCGGCTGGTCCGCGGAACCCAGGTCACGGTCCTAGAGCTGGAAATCAATGCCGGCCGCGCCAACCGTGGCCGCATCAACCGCAGCAACCCGGTCCGTGCCCGCGATCTTCTCGGCATCTGCCAGACCGTCCTGTTCGCGCCGGAAGACCTGGCATTGGTCAAGGGCGATCCATCCAACCGCCGCCGCTTCCTTGATGAGCTGCTGGCCAGCCTTATTCCGCATCATGCCGCCACCCGCAGTGACTACGACCGTGTCCTGAAACAGCGCAATGCCCTGCTGAAATCGGCCCGCGCCGGAAAATTCACCGCAGCGCATGAATCCACCCTCGACGTATGGGACCAGCACATGGCCCGCGCCGGCGCGGAACTGTTGCACGCCCGGCTGGAGCTGGTGGAACGGCTCCGCCCGCACCTGGCCCGCGCCTATGCTGAGCTCACGGACGCCACCAAGCCCGCCGACGCCACCTACCGTTCAACGCTCCAGAACCAAATGGACGACGACGGCGTCCCGGCCGGCGGCGTGCAGCGCGCCGCTGCCGGGGGTACTTCGGACGGGCAGGATGACCTGCGACTTCTCTCGGTGGAACAACTCACGGAACGGTATGTCCAAGCCTTTGCGGAGTCGCGGAAGAAGGAACTGGAACGGGGCATATCGCTGGTTGGGCCGCACCGTGACGAACTGGAGCTGATGCTGGGCCAGGCGCCGGCCAAGGGGTATGCCTCGCATGGGGAAACATGGTCCATGTGCCTGTCGCTCCGGCTGGCCTCGTACTACGTGATGCTGGACGATGCCCGGACCGGAGGCTCGGCGCCCATCCTCATCCTGGACGATGTGTTTGCCGAACTTGATGTCCAGCGGCGGCGTAAACTGGCGGCAATAGTCTCCGGCGCGGAACAGGTCCTGGTGACCGCCGCCGTCGACGCCGATATTCCGGAAGAGCTGTCCGGGCGGCGGGTGAAGGTCATCCCGGGAGGTATCGATGAGCACTGAGCAGGGCGGGGGGCCGCAGCCCGGCCGCGAGCCTGACAACATCGATGCCCCGCAGGCTGCGCTGAACCGGATGCGCGAAGCCGCGGCCGCGCGCGGTGAAGTCCGGCGCAGGGTGGCCCGGCCTGGTTCGCAGAAGGCCAAGGGCGGTATCCGTGACACGCGCGGCTTCAGCCAGTTCCACTCCACGGGCCGCGACCCCCTGGGCCTGGGAAAAGTTGTTGGCCGGCTGGTGGCAGAGCGCGGCTGGACGTCACCGGTGGCCGTCGGTTCCGTCATGGCGGAGTGGGCCACACTGGTGGGGCCGGAAATCTCGGCCCACTGCACTCCCGAAAGCTTTACCGACACCACACTCCACGTGCGGTGTGATTCCACTGCCTGGGCCACGCAGCTGCGGCTTTTGAGCAGCAGCCTCCTCGATAAATTCCGCCGGGAACTGGGCGACGGCGTGGTGACCAGCATCCAGGTACTCGGCCCCTCGGCACCCAGCTGGCGCAAGGGTGGACGCAGCGTCAACGGCCGTGGGCCGCGGGACACGTACGGATAGCCGGCACCCAGCTCTTGAAACTGCGCCCGAGGGCGTGTAGGGCGCTGTAAGGACCGCAGCGTGTATAGGCACCCGGAGGGCGTACCGCGGGGCCGCCCTAGGCGGGACCCAGAGCCTCGGAGGGCCATGTTCACTGGCGGCGAAGGCCCTCCGAATGCAGGGATCTGGACCTGTTCGCGGTAGAATCGATGCAGATAACTGGGCGCGGATGAAACGTTGACACCAGTCCGTTCTCCGCGCGCTATCCGCGTGCGGAGCGTGGAGCACCAACCGTCAGCAAGTCACCGGCGCCATAAGTTTGTGCCTGTTGGCGGGTGGCTTTTCCTTGGGAAAAGAAACCGGCCGGCCATCATCGAGAACAGAGGAGTCGCAGCGCCTGTGGCTAACGACAATACAGATATTCTGGCAGCAGATACAGCAGTCGAGGATGGCCGCACCCCTGATACCCCGGCTGCGCCCAGCACCCAAAGGGAATACGGCGCCAGCGATATCACTGTGCTTGAAGGCCTGGAAGCTGTCCGCAAGCGTCCCGGCATGTACATCGGCTCCACAGGGCCCCGCGGCCTGCACCACCTGGTCTATGAAGTGGTGGACAACTCAGTGGATGAGGCGCTGGCCGGCTACTGCAGCCATATCGAGGTGGTCCTTCAGGCCGACGGCGGCGTGAAGGTGGTGGACGACGGCCGCGGCATTCCCGTGGACATGCACCCCACTGAACATAAGCCCACCGTCGAGGTGGTCATGACCATCCTGCACGCCGGCGGCAAGTTCGGCGGCGGCGGTTATGCCGTCTCCGGTGGCCTGCACGGTGTCGGCATTTCCGTGGTCAACGCCCTCTCCAGCCGCGTGGACACCGAAGTGCGGCGCCAGGGGCACGTATGGCGGATGTCGTTTGCCGACGGCGGCAAGCCCCAGGGCAGCCTGGTGAAGGGCGAGGAGACGGACGCCACCGGCACCACCCAGACCTTCTACCCCGATCCTGCGATCTTTGAATCCACCGAGTTCGATTTCGAGACGCTCCGCGCCCGTTTCCAGCAGATGGCCTTCCTGAACAAGGGCCTGCGTATCACCTTGACGGACGAGCGCACGGCAGCCGACGACTCGGACGGCGACCTGGACCTCGACGACCTCAGCACCGAGGGCGAGGTCAGCGCAGAGCACCGCACAGTGGTGTACCAGTACGACGAAGGCCTGCTGGACTACGTCAAGCACCTGAACTCGGGCAAGAAGGTGGAGGTTGTCCACGAAGACGTCATCGCCTTCGAAACCGAGGATACGGAACGCCGCATCGCCCTGGAAATGGCCATGCAGTGGACCAGCGCGTACTCCGAGAGCGTGCACACCTACGCCAACACCATCAACACCCACGAGGGCGGCACCCACGAAGAAGGTTTCCGCGCTGCCCTGACATCCCTCATCAACCGGTACGCCCGGGAGAAGGGCATCATCAAGGAGAAGGAAGACAACCTCACGGGTGACGACATCCGTGAGGGCCTCACCGCCGTCATCTCCGTCAAACTGGCTGAACCCCAGTTCGAAGGCCAGACCAAAACCAAGCTGGGCAACTCCGAGGTCAAGGGCTTCGTCCAGCGCGTTGTCACCGACGGCCTGGGCGACTGGCTGGAGCGCAACCCAGGCCCCGCCCGCGACGTCATCCGCAAGGCGATCTCCGCCGCCCAGGCAAGGATGGCAGCGCGCAAGGCCCGGGACAACGCCCGGCGCAAGAGCCCGCTGGAGTCCTTTGGCATGCCTGGCAAGCTTTCCGACTGCTCCTCCAAGGATCCGGAAAAGTGCGAGGTCTACATCGTGGAGGGTGACTCCGCCGGTGGTTCCGCCAAGCGCGGCCGCAACCCCGAGACACAGGCCATCCTGCCGCTGCGCGGCAAGATCCTGAACGTGGAACGCGCGCGCCTGGACAAAGCCCTGGGCAACGCGGAGGTCCAGTCCATGATCACCGCCTTCGGAACCGGCATCGGTGAGGACTTCGACCTCGCCAAGCTGCGGTACCACAAGATTGTGCTCATGGCAGATGCCGACGTGGATGGCCAGCACATCACCACCCTGCTGATGACCCTGCTGTTCCGCTACATGCGTCCCCTGATCGAGAACGGCTACGTGTACCTGGCGCAGCCGCCGCTGTACCGGATCAAATGGTCCAACGCGCCGCATGACTACGTCTACAGCGACCGCGAACGCGACGCCAAGCTGGTGGCGGGACAGGCCGCCGGTCGCCGCATCCCCAAGGATAACGGCATCCAGCGCTACAAGGGCCTGGGCGAGATGGACTACACCGAGCTGTGGGACACCACCATGGATCCCGACCACCGCACGCTGCTGCAGGTGACCATGGACGATGCCCTTGCCGCCGACCAGATCTTCTCCGTCCTCATGGGCGAGGACGTGGAATCACGCCGCAACTTCATCCAGCAGAACGCCAAGGACGTCAGGTTCCTGGACATCTAAGGACCCGCTCCAAAGTATTCGGAACCAGACATATACCTGAAACGGAAAATAAAGAATGAGCGACGAAACCCCCGAGATTCCCGCCCCCGAGGCCGGGACTCCGGACACCGTTCTTGAAGGCGACGTGCTGATCGACCGTGTGGAACAGGTGGACCTGCAGACCGAAATGCAGCGTTCCTACCTGGACTACGCCATGGCCGTCATCGTGGGCCGTGCCCTTCCGGACGTCCGCGACGGCCTCAAGCCCGTGCACCGCCGAGTCCTGTACGCGATGTTCGACGGCGGCTACCGCCCCGACCGGTCCTTCAACAAGTGCGCCCGCGTGGTGGGCGAGGTCATGGGCCAGTACCACCCGCATGGCGACACCGCCATCTACGACGCCCTGGTCCGCCTCATCCAGGACTGGACCATGCGCTACCCGCTGGCCCTTGGCCAGGGCAACTTCGGTTCGCCCGGCAACGACGGCGCAGCGGCACCCCGGTACACCGAAACCAAGATGGCACCGCTCGCCATGGAAATGGTCCGGGATATCGACGAGGAAACCGTCGACTTCCAGGACAACTACGACGGCAAGAACCAGGAACCCACCATCCTGCCGGCAAGGTTCCCCAACCTGCTGGTGAATGGCTCCTCGGGCATTGCCGTTGGCATGGCCACCAACATCCCGCCGCACAACCTCCGGGAAGTTGCCGACGGCGTGCAGTGGTACCTGGCCAACCCCGGCGCCACCCGGGAAGAACTGCTCGAGGAACTGCTGGTGCGGGTCAAGGGCCCCGACTTCCCAACCGGCGCCACCATCCTGGGCCACAAGGGCATCGAGGACGCCTACCGGACCGGCCGCGGTTCGGTCACCATGCGCGCAGTGGTTGCGGTTGAGGAACTGCAGGGCCGCACCTGCCTGGTGGTCACGGAGCTCCCGTACCAGGCCAACCCTGACAACCTGGCCATCAAGATCGCCGAACTGGTCAAGGACGGCAAGATCTCAGGCATCGCCGACCTCCGGGACGAAACCTCCGGCCGCACCGGCCAGCGCCTGGTGATCGTCCTCAAGCGCGATGCAGTGCCCAAGGTGGTGCTCAACAACCTTTACAAACACACAGAGCTGCAGAGCAACTTCTCCGCCAACATGCTCGCCATCGTGGACGGCGTTCCGCGGACACTCAGCCTCGATGCGTTCATCCGGCACTGGGTAACCCACCAAATGGACGTCATTGCGCGCCGTACCCGTTACCGCCTGCGCAAGGCGGAAGAGGAAGCCCACATCCTCCGTGCCCTCCTTAAGGCACTGGACATGCTGGACGAGGTCATTGCCCTGATCCGTGCCTCCAACACCACCGAAGCCGCACGCGACGGATTGATGGAACTGCTGGATATCGACGAGCTGCAGGCCCGGGCCATCCTGGACATGCAGCTGCGGCGCCTGGCCGCCCTGGAACGCCAAAAGATCCAGGACCGGCACGCCGAACTTGAAGCCCTGATCGAGGAGTACAACGCGATCCTGGGCTCCGAGCAGCGCCAGCGCGAGATCATCAGCGTCGAACTGGGCGAAATCGTTGACAAGCACGGTGACGACCGCCGGACCAAGATCCTGATGGGCTTTGATGGCGACATGTCCATGGAGGACCTCATCCCCGAAGAGGAGATGGTGGTCACCATCACCCGCGGCGGCTACGTCAAGCGCACCCGCAGCGACAACTACCGGTCGCAGCAGCGCGGTGGCAAGGGTATCAAGGGTGCCCAGCTTCGGGGTGACGATGTAGTGGAACACTTCTTCGTGACCACCACCCACCACTGGCTGTTGTTCTTCACCAACCTGGGCCGGGTCTACCGTGCCAAGGCATACGAGTTGATGGAAGCGGGCCGGGATGCCAAGGGCCAGCACGTGGCCAACCTGCTGGCATTCCAGCCGGATGAGCACATTGCCCAGGTCCTTGACCTGAAGGACTACCAGCAGGCGCCGTACCTGGTCCTGGCCACCAAGAGGGGCCTGGTGAAGAAGACCAGGCTGGAGGACTATGACACCAACCGTTCCGCAGGCGTAATCGCCATCAACCTGCGCGACGG
The DNA here is from genome assembly GCF_057747955.1 of Arthrobacter sp. SDR-2R. Classification (NCBI taxonomy): domain Bacteria; kingdom Bacillati; phylum Actinomycetota; class Actinomycetes; order Micrococcales; family Micrococcaceae; genus Arthrobacter; species Arthrobacter sp. SDR-2R. The sequence goes on along the minus strand of NZ_CM173231.1, from coordinate 456,637 downwards.
CGATGAACTGGTCTCCGCCCAGCTTGTGTCGGAAACCGACGACCTCTTCCTGGTGTCCCGCAAGGGCCAGTCCATCCGCTTCACCGCTACGGACGACGCGCTGCGCCCCATGGGACGTGCCACCTCGGGTGTGACCGGCATGAAGTTCCGTGAGGACGATGAACTCCTGGCTGCCGACGTGGTCACCGACGGCTCATTCGTGTTCGTCGTAACTGAGGGCGGCTACGCCAAGCGTACGGCCGTGGAGGAATACCGCCTCCAGGGCCGCGGGGGCCTGGGCATCAAGGTGGGCAAGTACCAGGAAGAACGCGGGCACCTCGTGGGGGCGCTCATTGTCCAGGAGGAGGATGAAGTCCTGGTGGTCATGGAGGGCGGCAAGGTTGTCCGCTCCTCCGTTGCCGGTGTCCCGGCCAAGGGCCGTGACACCATGGGCGTCATCTTCGCCAAGCCGGACAAGAACGACCGGATCATTGAGGTGGCACGCAACAGCGAACGCGGTCTTGAGGACGAGGAATCCTCGGGGGATGACGTAACGTTGGCTGAAGATGGCGGGACCGCTGGGGAATCCGCCGAGCCAGCAGTGGCAGAAGAATCACCGGCCGTTGAGTCAGAGGACGCCTCGGGCGACGCTGAGCCGAACGAAGACAACACGGAGGTAACGAGTGAGTAATTCCGACTCATTTCCCAAGCCGAACAGTACTGTTCCCGACGGGAACCGGCCTGCAGGGGCTCCCCGCGTGAACGCCCCCGTACGTCCGCAGCAGCGGCCGGCAGCCCCTGCCGGCGCTCCCGGCCAGCGACCTGCTGTCCCGGGCCAGCGGCCGCAGCAGGGAGACCGTCCCGCGCAGCCCGGCCAACGCCCCTTCCAGGGCCCTCAGGGGCAGCGCCCGGCACCGGCGGGGCAGCGTCCCGCCCAAGGGGCCCCGGGCCAGGGGACGCCCGGCCTGGTCAAGCCGGCGCCGAAGGCCAAGGTCCGCCGGGCCCGTCTTCTGATCAGCAAGGTGGACCCGTGGTCCGTCTTGAAGATGGCGTTCCTGCTCTCCGTGGCACTGGGAATCGTTACCGTGGTGGCCGCCATTGTCCTCTGGACTGTTCTGGACCTGACCGGGATCTTCGACCAGGTGGACAGCCTGCTCGGTACGCTCGCAGGTTCTGAAAGCGGCGGCTTCGAACTGAAGAAGGTGGCCTCACTGGGACAGGTCGCCTCGTTCGCCACCATCATTGCCGTGGTCAACGTCGTCCTGTTGACGGCGCTGTCCATGCTGTCAGCTGTCCTCTACAACATTTCTGCCACCCTGGTGGGCGGCATTGGCGTTACCCTCACCGACGACTAGGAAGCCATTTCCGCCGGCCCAAAACCGGCGGAAAGGCCCGATTTGAGATCGGGCCGGGGTGTGCTGTAAAGTCATGTCTCGGCCCGATGAGGGATCGGGGCGTATAGCTCAGGCGGTTAGAGCGCTTCGCTGATAACGAAGAGGTCCCAGGTTCAAGTCCTGGTACGCCCACGGAACCTGTGCAGGTTTCAAACAAGGGTCAGGGATGGATTCATCCATTACCTGGCTGGAACGGGGAGCATGTGAAGAAGTTGCTTGTACTGGCAGCGGCAATCGCAGGCATCCTGGTCTACCGGAAAGCACAGGAATCCGAAGCCCGGAAAACAGTCTGGAGCAAGTCAACCGATACGGTGGACTAGCCCGGGAGCCCGCACCGGGAGCCTGTCAGCGGCTCCACGGTTCTAGGGTATGATTGACGGGTTGCTTCTTATGGGGGCATGGCGCAATTGGTAGCGCACCTGCTTTGCAAGCAGGGGGTTCGGGGTTCGAGTCCCCGTGCCTCCACCATAAGGAAGTCCCGGTCAGCGGAAACGCTGGCCGGGACTTTTCGCTTTCCATCTCTGTCAGGGACGAGCTTCAGGGGGTTGCCGTGAATCTGATCATCGCGGCCCTCGGCGTTCTCGGCGTCGCCTCATCGGGCCCCCTGATAGCGGCCACACTTGGCGCAACCAGCGTCAGCGCCCTGGCCATTGCCTTTTGGCGGAACGCCATCGGAGCGGCCGTCATGGCCACGCCCACCCTGGTCCGGGAGCCCCGCCAGTTCGGCAGGATTTCCCGCCGCGAGTTCGGCTGGTCGTCCCTGGCCGCGGTCGCCCTCGCACTGCACTTTGCCTGCTTCATCACTTCCCTGCAGCTCACCTCCGTAGCCGCCGCAACAGCCCTGGTCTGCCTGCAGTCGGCCTGGATTGCGGTCTTCCAGCTCTTCCGCGGCACCCGGCACCGCTGGCAGGTCCTGGCCGGTCTGGGCATCGCCTTCGGCGGGGTCGTTGCCATCACCGGCTTCGACCTCGGAACCTCACCGCAGGCACTCACGGGAGACCTGCTGGCGGTGGCCGGTGGCGCACTGGCAGGCCTCTACACCCTGGCCGGGGGCAAGGCGCGGCAAAGCATGACCACCGGAACCTACACCACGCTTTGCTACGGGATGTGCGCCGCCCTCGTGGCAGTACTGGCGCTGTTCGCCGGCCAACCCCTGGCCGGGTTCGAGCCCGCAGGCTGGCTGGGAATCGCAGCCATCACCGTCTGTGCGCAGCTGGTGGGCCACACCGCATTCAACCACCTGCTGGCCACCATGAGCCCGCTCATCGTCTCCATGATCATCCTCCTGGAGATCCCCGGCGCAGCCCTGCTGGCTGCCGTGTTCCTGCACGAGACCCTGCCGGCCGGCACGTACGCCGGACTCGGCCTGATCCTGGCTGGACTCGCCGTCGTGGTCCTGGGCCAGAGGGCCGCAATGGCAACGCGGCGCGGAACGGCCCCGCCGCCGGACCGGCTCGCGGAGTTGGGGACGGACTGAGCTACTGCCCGCCGCGGCGCACGGGCTGGGCTGTGTTGACCGTGTGGATGGCCCGGAGGAGCTTGGCCGGGAAATATACCGAGAAGAAGACCACCATGGGGGCCTTCAACGCCATCTTCCTGACATTGTGGGCTTTATAGGTCCGGTCAAAACGGGTGACGTAGTAGCGGTAGTCGCGCGGGGAATCCTCCAGCCGGCGTGCCGACATCCCGGACACCATTTGCGGCCAGTACCGCACCGGAAGCTCATGATCGGCCAGGTGCAGGGACAAATCGATGTCCTCGTGCATTTCGTCCTTTTCGTCGCGGCAGGTCTCGGAGCGGATGGTCTCCCAGGCACTGGCACGCAGGGCCATATTGGAGCCGAACAGGAAATGGTACTGGTGCTTGGCCAGCTTGAGCATCAGCTGGCGCATTTTGTCGTCGGCCTTGAGCCCAAAGCGGCGCATCGGCATGTCGTAGTACACCACAGGGCCCGTGGCAGCCTGGACGGACCAGTCAGCGAAAGCCTTCTGGACCTGCTCAACCCAGTCCGGTTCCACGATGGAGTCCGCGTCAATGCGACCCAGGATGTCCCCGGTGGCGCTGTCCAGACCGAAGTTCCGGGTGGGGATCAGTCCCTGCTCCCGGTCCTGGCTCAGCAGGATGATGGGACTTTCCGGGTACTCAAGCTGCATCTGGCGGACAATGTCGGCAGTGCGGTCTTTGGAAAGGTTGTCCACCACGATGATCTCGTGGGCGGGAACGGACTGGTAGATGGCAGCGATGAGGCACTGCCTGATCACGCTTTCCTCGTTGTAGGCCGGGATGACGATGGACACGCGGAGCTGTTCGGCTGCGTCGTTCAAGGCATCCCCAGAGGGTCGATTGGCTGGCATCACTACAAATCTAGCACCCGGGCCACCGCCTGCCTTATGCGGTGGCCGCGCTTCTGCGGCGGCCCGGGAGTCTGTGGAGGGCAGTCAGCAAAATCGGCGGGAGGAATGGCTCTGGTACGCAAAAGGGGCCCCGCGGTGAAACGGAGCCCCTTGGTGCGTTGCGGGAAAACTAGGCCTGGCTGCTGCCCTTGTCAGTCTCCGTGGCCGGCTTTGCGTCATCGGCTGTGCTCTTGGCAGCCTCCGAGGTGTCGGCGGCCACGTGCTTGGCCTTGTCAGCGGCGTCTGCGGACTTTTCAGTGGCCGTATCCGCTGCCTCACCTGCCTTCTCCGCTGCGGCGGCTGAGGCAGATCCGGCAGCAGAGGCAGCGCCGCCGGCAGCGTTTGCCGTGCTTTCCTTGACATCACTGACAGTGGTGGCGGGCACCGGGGCAGGAGTCGGCGTGACCGGTGAAGGAGTCTTCCAGGGGTCCTCCACAGGCTTGGATGCCTTCCACGCGGCGACACCGGCGGCAACGGCAGCAGCAACAACTCCGAAGACCAGCCAGCCGCGCTTCTTGGGCTTTTCGGGCTGGGCCAGCTGGAGTTCAGCGGCACGGCCGGCACCTGCTGCGGCTGCCTTCAGCTGTGCACCGGTTGCCTGGGCCTGTTCCTGGAGGGCGTGGATGATTCCCACATCGCCCAGCTTCTGTGCCACGGCATCCACCCGTGCCGGAGTGTTTTCCAGGGTGCGGTGGACTGCACCGGATGCCACGCCGATCTGGTCCGAAAGCTTGGGCAGGTATTCCACCACCACCCGGTCGCGGGCATTCAGGACAACGGGCGTGGCTTTGTCCAAAGCCTCGTGCAGCCTGGGTGAGGCGCCTTCGACGACGTCATTGATCTTGGGGGCCAGCTGGGCCAGACCGTCCTGGATCCGGGGAGTCACGGTGGCAACACCGTCGGCCAGGGAGTGCGCGGCCGTCTTCAGGCCTTCCTGGATCTTGGGAGAAGCGGTATCCAGGCCGTGCTGGAGACGGGGAACAGCCCAGTCCACTGCAGCTTCCACCCGCGGCGCCGCCCAATCCTTGGCATTTTCCACCGCACTGGTGACCGACTGCTCAAGGTCACGGGTAATACGATCCGATTTCTTCACAACTACCTCCCGATTAATGTGACGGTTCTGTCGCTAGCCTACGTGCCCAGATCACCCCGGGCTATTCACTCTGCGGATTTTAGGGGGATTTCACCCAGCGCGGAACTGCCCCCGCAGCCGTGGCCGCAAATAACCGACATGGGAGAATGGGGCCTATGACTGCCATCGCAACTGCAAAAGCAACCATCCACACCAGCCTCGGCGACATCGTGGTTAACCTCTTCGGCAACCACGCGCCCAAGACTGTCAAGAACTTCGTTGGCCTTGCCACGGGTGAACAGGCATGGACCCACCCGGAAACCGGCGAGGACAAGGCCGGCACCCCGCTCTACAACGGAACCATCTTCCACCGCATCATCAAGGACTTCATGATCCAGGCGGGCGACCCCCTGGGCCGTGGAACCGGTGGCCCCGGCTACCGCTTCGACGACGAAATCCACCCGGAGCTGAGCTTCAACCAGCCCTACAAGCTCGCCATGGCCAACGCGGGAATCCAGATGGGCAAGGGCACCAACGGTTCACAGTTCTTCATCACCACCATTCCCACCGACTGGCTCCAGGGCAAGCACACCATCTTCGGTGAAGTGGCTGACGAGGAATCCAGGAAGGTCGTCGACGCCATTGAGGGTGTCCGCACCGGCATGGGCGACCGCCCGGTTGAAGACGTCACCATCAACAGCATCGACATCGAGCAGCTGTAACACCCCAGCATGAGTTACGGAATTCCGTCGGCCGAGCCGTCCGCCCAGGTCCCGGTCTGTCCCCGGCACCCGGACCGGCCGTCCTACGTGCGCTGCCAGCGCTGCGGGCGCCCGGCATGCCCTGACTGCCAGCGGGCGGCCGCCGTCGGATTCCAATGCGTTGACTGCGTCAACGAAACAGGACGTTCGACGCCGGAAGTGCGGACCGTCTATGGCGGCGCCGTTGCCACCGGCAAGCCATTGGCGACGTTCGGCATCATCGCGGCCTGCGTTGTTGTTTACGCACTGCAGATGCTCATCCCGGGCGACTTCGTATACAAGCAGTTCGCCTATAACAACATTTTTGTTGCCCCGCAGTACGGTGCTTTCGAGCCTTGGCGGATGCTGACATCAGCCTTCCTCCATTCCCCGGATTCGCTGCTGCACATCCTCCTTAACATGTATACGCTCTGGATTTTCGGCCAGGCCCTCGAACCCGTTCTGGGCCGCGTCCGGTTCCTGGCGCTGTACCTGATTTCAGCGGTTGGTGGTTCAGTCGGCTACCTGCTGCTCAATCCCGTGTTGGTGCCCGGCCAAGGGCTCGTGGGGCTGGTAGGTGCTTCCGGAGCCATCTTCGGCCTTTTCGGCGCCATGCTGTTGGTTCAACGGCAGCGCGGCGGCGACACCCGCCAGCTGTGGGTCCTGATTGCCATCAACGGCGTCATTGGCTTCCTGATCCCCCACATCGCCTGGCAGGCCCACCTGGGCGGCCTCATTACGGGCGGACTGTGTGCGGCCGTCCTCGCCTACACTCCGCGCGGACGCCGCCAGGGTGTCATCCAGGCCTTGGGGCTGGCGGCCGTGCTGGCCCTGCTCATCGCTGTGAGCTGGGTGCGGGTAACTCTCTAGGATCCCGCCCAAACCGCAACGGCACTCTGCCCCCGCCACCAATGGTGTCGGGGGCAGAGTTGTTTTCCACAGGGCTTATCCACAATGTTGGTAACTTACACAGCTGTAGTTCATATGCGCGTCCTCCCGTTTATGGCCTGCGTCCGGGGATGGGCTGGAAGGCTGCGCCACTTTCTCCACATCTGTGGATAACCTGTGGGGATATTGCTGTGTGTAAGTGGATAAGCAGGGGATTCCACGGGATTTTGTGGACAACTACGCACCGGCAGCGTCATGTTGGCCCAGTGCACCACCCCGGAGGGGCGTTATCGACACCCTTATACACAGTGTTAATAACTGACAGAGGTGTAGTTTCCGCGTTGGAAAACCCGCGGGAGTAGGCGCAGCGCCCGGCGGCGGGAGGATTTCCACGGGCTTACCCACAGTTGTGGATAACTTGTGGGTATTGCGCTGTTGGTAAGTGGATAACATCCCCGGCGGGCCCTCCGCGTCCTGCCTATGATGGTTGCCTGCCAAGCCGTTCTATCGACAAGGACCCCCGTGAGCGTCACCGAGCATCTATACCTGGACAAACAGCACCCCGCTCTCTGGAAGTCAATCAGCGGCCTGGGCCTCAGGGTGCAGGAAGCAGCAGAGGAGGCTGGAATCGGGCGCGGCCTGCTGGAACTCCTCAACGTCCGGATCTCCCAGATCAACGGATGCGCCTACTGCCTGGACCTACACGTGCGGAAGGCGGGCGAGGCAGGGGAAACCCCGCAGCGGCTGGCAGTATTGCCCGCGTGGCGTGACACGGCCTTGTTCACCGGCAAGGAGCGGGCGGCCCTGGCGTTGGTGGAGAGCATCACTGAACTCCCGGACCAGCGGACGCAGGAGCATGCGGAGGCGGCCGCCCGCGAATGCCTCACGGCAGAGGAATTTTCGGCCGTGAGCTGGGTTGCGGTGACGATGAACGCGTTCAACCGGGTTTCCATTACCAGCCACCATCCCGTCAAGCGGGACCGCCTGTAGCCTCCCGGACCCCCGGACCCCCGGACCCCCGGACCCCGCGGGTATCCACCGGGCACGTAGGGATTATCCACAGGTATTCCACACTGTTAATAACCGCATCTGCCCGGCAGACTTAGCCTTATCAGCACGGCCCCGGGGGCCGGCTGCCACATCTGGAGCTGCCAGGGAGGCTTTTCCACACTGTGGATAACTTTCCTAACAGTTGGGGATAACGGTGTGCCGCGGACCGGTTCTGCCCCGACCGGCCTCACACCTGCCAGACGCCGGAAGATCCCCGCCGATGGCTCGCCAGGAGGTGGGTGTCCACGATTCCCACCGCCTCCATCAGGGCGAACATGGTGGTGGGTCCCACGAAGGAAAAGCCGCGCTTCCTAAGTGCCTTGGACAAGGCAATGGACTCTGCAGACTGGGTGGGAATCTCCGCGGCAACCCGGGGCTCCGGGGTGCTGTCCGGCCGGAAGCCCCAGACAAAGTCCACCAGGCCGCCGTCGTTCCGAAGCTCCAGGGTGGCCTGTGCGTTCTTAACCGTGGCAAGGATCTTCAGCCTGTTTCTGATGATGCCCGGATCCTGCAACAGCCGCTCCACGTCCGCGTTGCTGAACAGGGCCACAGCCTCCGGATCGAAGCCGGCAAAGGCGGCGCGGAACGCGGGGCGTTTGCGCAGGATGGTGGCCCATGAAAGCCCGGCCTGGAAGCCCTCCAGGCAGATGCGTTCATACAGGCCCTGCTCGTCGGTGACGGGCATGCCCCATTCCTGGTCGTAGTAGTTCCGCATGAGCGGGTCCGTCGCGGCCCACGCCGGCCGCGCGAGGCCATCCTCGCCGATAACTACGCCGGCGGATTCGGGAGCCACGGCAGTCCTCCCCGGAACAGTCGCGGGACGCCGCTCAGGAGCGCCAGCGGGTAGTCATCAGGAAGCCGACGATGGCAATGCCAAAGCCGGCAACGATGTTCCACGACTGCCAGGCCTGCACAGGGAAGCGTCCCTCGCTGATGTAGAACGTGATGATCCAGAAGAGGCCAATAATCATGAGTCCAAACATGACCGGCTTGAACCAGACGGGATTGGGCTTGTAAGCCTGGGGGGAAGCCGGCTGGGCGGTGCTGGCGGTCTTCTTGCGAGGCTTTGACTCGGGCACTGGCTCTCCTTGGCGGGATGGGGCAAGACCGGCGCCCCGGGCTTGGTATCCTGCAAGAAGGAAATTTCCAGCGGTCTGCGCGATCTTGGTCAAATCTGGATTCTTACTAGCAGCCAATTCTAGCCGCAGTTGATGGGCAGCCGGTGCCCAGGGTAAACGCCCGGAGGAGAACGCGTGGTATTGCAGGAGAAGGCGGGGCCCGCCACTGCGCCCGCCCCCCGTCGTGCCCTGCTGCGCGGCACCATCCAGGTTCTGGGCGAGCTGTTGATAACCGCCGGCGTTATCCTCCTTCTCTTTGTGGCATGGCAGCTGTGGTGGACCAACGTCGAGTCCGATGCCAGGCAGAGCCAGGTCATCAAGGAATTCGCCCAGGACCTGGGCACTGCCGCCCCCGCTCCCGCACCAACTGCGCCCGCCGCGGCACCCGCCGCCGGTGAGGATTTTGGCAAGCCCGTGGTGGGTACCGCCCCCGGCCACGCGGGAACGATCGGCATCATGTACATCCCCCGGTTCGGCCCCGGCTACACCCGCCCCATTGTCGAGGGGACCAGCCAGGATGTCCTGGACACCCTGGGCCTTGGGCACTACGGCAACACGGCCATGCCCGGTGCGGTAGGCAACTTTGCGGTGGCTGGGCACCGCCAGACGCACGGTGCAGTGCTGGATAACATCCACACCCTGGTGCCCGGCGACAAGATCTACGTCCAGACCAAGGACGGTTATTACGTCTACGTCTTCCGGAACAACCAGATTGTGATGCCTTCGCGCACGGACGTCCTGGAACCGGTGCCCACCCAGCCCGGCGCCACGCCCACCGAAAGCTACCTCACCATGACCAGCTGCAACCCCCGCTTCGGGGCGGAAGAACGCATCATCGCCTACGCCCTCCTGGACAGCTGGCGTCCGGCTGCAGCGGGCCCGCCGGCCGAAATCGCGGCGCAGGTTGCGGCAGCCACCGGAAGGAACTGACTGTGTACGCCTGGATTTTCCGCCACCTGCCCGGACCGCTCTGGCTCCGGATCTTCATCTCGCTGGTTCTGATCTTCATTGCCCTGGTATTGATGGTCCAGTTCCTGTTTCCCTGGATGTCCCATTTCACCCAATTCACCGACTCGACGATTGGTTCCACAGACCAGCCATGACCACAACCAAGATCCTTGTAGTGGATAACTACGACAGCTTTGTCTACACCCTGGTGGGCTACCTCCAGGAGCTGGGCGCCGAGACCACAGTTGTCCGGAATGACGACGTGACGCTGGCGGAGGCGATTGAGCTTGCCAGCACCCGCGACGGCGTCCTCATCTCCCCGGGTCCGGGTAATCCTGCTGAAGCGGGCATCTGCATCGAGCTGATCAAGTGGTGTGGCGAAAACAGCGTCCCCATGTTCGGCGTATGCCTGGGCCACCAGGCACTGGCCGAGGCCTTCGGCGGCAAGGTGACGCACGCCCCGGAACTCATGCACGGCAAGACGTCCCAGGTGGAGCACATCGGCACCAGCGTTTTCGCCGGGCTCCCCTCCCCCATCACGGCCACCCGCTACCATTCCCTGGCCGCGGTCCGGGAGTCCATTCCTGACGTCCTGGAAGTCACCGCGCAGACCGCATCCGGCGTGGTCATGGGGCTGCAGCACCGGACCGCGCCGCTCTGCGGTGTGCAGTTCCATCCCGAATCGGTTCTTACCGAAGGCGGCTACCAGATGCTCGGCAACTGGCTGGAGTCCCTGGGCATGAAAGGCGCAGCCGCGCGGGCGGCGAAACTGAGCCCCCTCATCCAGCACTAGGCCGGCGCCCTCCACCAACCGAAAACAGGTCCAGGGAGGACGTCAGCCCTTCCTGGTGGGCTTCGGCGTGGGAGTGGGAGTGGGCGTCGGCGTCGCCGTTTCGGTCGGAGCCGGTGGGGGCGGAGCCTTGGCCACAACGATGCCGATGGTCTTTCCCTGGTCGACGGCGGCGTTGGCGGGGTCGCTCTGGTCCGTCACCTTGCCCGGCTCTACCTGGGAATTCTCCGCCTCCATCACCGACGGCACCAGGCCAAGCCCCTTCAGGGCCGCCTCGGCCTCATCACGGGCCAGGCCGCGCAGTTCGGGGACAACCACCTTGCCCGTGGAAACGATGAGTTCCACGCTGGTGCCGACGCCAACGCTTTGCCCGGGCGCCGGATTGGAGGTGATCACTATTCCTGCCGGAACGGTGGCGCTGTTGGCCGTGCTGGTTGACGGCGCGCCCACCAGTCCCACCTGCCGCAGGATATCCCGGGCGGCTGCCTCGGTCTTGCCGGGGATGCTGTCCGGGACCTTAACCGAACTGGGGCCCTCGGAGATGTTGAGGATGACCTCCGCCCCCGGCTCCAGTGACCCGCCCGCCGCGGGATCAGTCCCAATGGCGGTTCCCTTGGGCACTGTGTCATTCACCGCCCGCGCGATCCTGGGGCGCAGGCCGGCGTTGTACAGTGCCTGAAGCGCCGCGGTCTCCGTCATCGACGACACCGAGGGGATTGACACTTTGGGTGCAGCGGGGGCTGGGCGGTTGACCGTTTGGTAGAGCCACAGGCCACCGCCTGCCAGTACCAGCAGGGTGAAGATCACCAGGGTGGCGATCCACGCACGACGGCGGGACTTTTGCCGGGTGGTCCGCTCACGTTCCGGAGGGAAGCCAAGCGGGAGCGGCGCAGCCGACCCGTAATCGTCTGCCCTGTATCCGCCCGGCCTGTACCCGTCCATCTCCTGCTCATCCGCAAGTTCCAGCGGACCTGCTGCTCCGTCGTCATGGAGGGAGGGGGCTGCCAGGCGGCCGGTGGGCGCGTCATCAAGGAAGTTGGTCCCCGATGCGGCGAACGCCTCCGTTGGCGGGGACGCTTCGGGAACGTGGTCGTTGGGATCGGTGGGCGCCTCGGACACAGGCACGGCAGGGACAGGGACCCCGGCCTTTGCCGCCCTCAGGGCGCGCCGGAAGGCTGCGGCATCCTGGAACCTGTCGGCCCGGTTCTTTTGCAGGGCCTTGGCCAGTACGGTGTCCAGGGCCGGTGACACATCCGGATTCAGGCTGCTGGCGGGCTCCGGAATTTCCCGCACGTGCTGGTAAGCCACGGACACCGGGCTGTCCCCGACGAACGGAGGGCGCGAGGTCAGCATTTCGTAGAGCAGGCATGCGGCGGAATAAAGGTCACTGCGGGCGTCGACGGTTTCGCCCCGGGCCTGTTCCGGTGACAGGTACTGCGCTGTTCCCACCACTGCCTGGGTCTGGGTCATAGTGGCGGAGGAATCGGCAATCGCGCGGGCAATGCCGAAGTCCATCACCTTGACGGAATTGCTGCCCGGGCAATACATCACATTGGCGGGCTTGATGTCCCGGTGCACGATTCCGGCCTTGTGGCTGTATTCCAGGGCGCCCAGGACCCCCAGGCAGTACTCGATGGCCTGGTCGATGCTGACCTCATGGGCGCGGATCAGATCGCGCAGGGTCTTTCCCTCGACGTACTCCATCACGATATAGGGCACGCGGACGTCCTCGCCGGTGCCGTCGTGGACCAGGTGTTCACCGGTATCGAAGATGGCCACGATCGAGGGGTGGTTCAGGGCCGCCACCGCCTGTGCCTCACGCTTGAACCGTGCCTGGAACTGCGGGTCGCGGGCCATATCCGGCCTGAGCAGTTTGATGGCAACAGTCCTGCCCAGGCGGGTGTCGGTTCCCCGGTAGACATCCGCCATGCCGCCCCGGCCAATGAGGCTGCCCAGTTCGTAGCGGCCGCTCAGGACACGCCGGTTGTCCACCGGCAGGCTGTCCTCCCGGTGCAACGGTGTGCGTGGTGACTCATTCACTGGTGGTCCCGACGTTTACGGCGTGCAGGTCGCAGGCGTTCCGGGCGTCTGGCCGGCCGCACAGGTTGGCAGGGGCGAGAGGGGCGTGGGGCCCGCCACGGGTGAGGACGTGGTGGGAGCAGGCGTGGGTGCCGCCGTCGTGGGCGCGGGTGATGGAGCGGTCGCGTAGATGACGGTAATCAGCGAACCCTTGGGCACCACGCCGGTCGGATTGAGCTCCAGGACGGTGCCGGGGGCGGCCGTCCGGCTCTCCTGCGGCAGGACCGTCACCTGGAGTCCCAGGTTGGCAAGGGCAGTCTGGACCTGGCGGTAGTCCTTGCCGAGGTAGGCGGCCGGGATCACGTTGACAGTGTCCTGGGTGGGCTCGGAAGTAGGCGTCGGCGTCGGTGTGCTGCGCGTCTGCGTCGGCGTGGCTGACGCAGTGGTCCGCGTGGGCGTTGCCGACGACGGCGGCGCGCTGCTGGTGGTGATGCCGGATGTCGGGTTGCCGGAGGGCGAGAAGAGTCCCATTTGGTTCAGCAGGAAACCCACCAGCGCAAACAGGAGCAGCAGGATCAGGGCGACCAGGGGCCAGGTCCATGGACTGCGTCCCTTGCGCCGGGGCTCATCGGAGGGACCGTCGTCGTACGTTTCCTCCTCCTGGTCCCAGTTCCGCTCGGCAGCCAGCGCATCGGCCCGGGCCAGTGGCCCCTTGGGAACATCCCCGTCGGCGGAAGCGCCCGCGGCGCCCGCAGCCAGCCCGGCCGCGGCGCCCGCCGCGCCGGCACCCAGCACTGGAAGGGCTGATGTGGCAGCCGGAGTGGAGTCATGCTGGGCGCCAATGACTCCGGTGGGGGCAGTGGCAGTGTCAACGGGGGCCGTGATGGGCCCTGTGTCGGCGTCGAAAAGAAGCATGCCGGGAACGGCGGCGCGTGCTGCGCTGATGTCGCCGTTGCGGATGGCCTCCGCAGCCTCGGCCAGCTTGATGGCGTTGGCGGGACGGTCCTTGGGGTCCTTGGCCAGCATTGACATCAGGAGGGCCCGGACCGGGGCCGGCAAGGTCTCCGAAAGAGGCGGCGGAGCGTCGTTCACCTGGGCCAGGGCAATGGCGATCTGCGATTCGCCGGAGAAAGGACGGTGCCCGCTGAGGCACTCGTAGCCGATAACGCCGAGCGAGTAGATGTCCGAGGATCCCGTGGCGGTCTGGCCGGTCGCCTGCTCGGGTGCCAGGTACTGCGCCGTTCCCATGACCTGGCCGGTCTGCGTGAGGGGCACCTGGTCGGCGAGTCGGGCGATGCCGAAGTCCGTGACTTTGACCCGTCCGTCCGGGGTGATCAGGAGGTTGCCGGGCTTGACGTCGCGGTGGACCAGGCCCTGGGCGTGGGCGACGGCCAGGGCGCGGGCGGTCTGCGCAATGATGGACAGCGTGCGGTCCGGCGACAGCACTTGTTCGTGCTCGATGATGCTGCTCAGGGGCTGGCCCGGGACCAGTTCCATGACCAGGTAGGCCGAGCCTTCTTCTTCGCCGTAGTCAAAGACGTTGGCGATCCCCACATGGTTCAGCAGGGCAGTGTGGCGGGCCTCCGCACGGAAGCGCTGGAGGAATCCGGGGTCCCCCGTGTACTCCTCCTTCAGCACCTTGATGGCGACGATGCGGCCCAGGACGAGGTCTTTGGCTTTCCAGACTTCCCCCATGCCGCCGATCGCAATCCGCGTGGTCAGCTGGAATCTGCCGCCGAGGGTGATTCCGGTTGTAGGCCTCACTTATTCAACACCGCCTCAAAAATCTTCTTCGCGTTAGGACTGGTCAGCTGTGCGCCGGTGGTGATGTTCACGCCCTCCATGACGATCGTGACACTCACCTGCGGATTGTTTGCGGGCGCGAAGCCGGTGAACCAGGAGTTATTGGTTCCGTTCCCGAGCTCTGCGGTTCCTGTCTTGCCCGCCACCTGGACGCCGGGGACCGCTGCGCCCTTGGCAATGCCCTCGCTGACTGCGCTTGCCATCCACTCGGTGATCTGGCTGGCGATCTGCGGGGTGGTGGAGGTGCGCAGTTGCTGCGGCTGCGGTTCGTCGATGACACGAAGGTCCGGAGAGCGCAGGGTCTTGATGAGGTTAGGCTGCATCTGCTTGCCGCCGTTGGCGATGGCGGAGGTCATCATGTTGATCTGCAGCGGCGTGGCGCGGACATCCTTCTGTCCGATTGCCGACTGGGCAAGGCCGGGTGCGTCCAGGTTTCCGGGGAAACCATTGCCCAGCGCGTGGCCCAGCTTCAGCTGGCCGCCGACGTCCTCGCCGAAGCCGAACTTCTTGGCCTGGTCGGCGATGGCGTCGCGGCCAAGATCCAGGGCAATGCTGGCGAAGGGGGTATTGCAGGACTGCTGCAGCGCGAAGGCGAAGCTGGCGGTGTCCCTGGTGTAGCAGTTGCCGCCCGCGTAGTTGGGCAGTTTGTACTGGATGCCGTCAAAGGGCATCTCCGCCGGGTTGGGGAGGACACTGTCCTTGTTGTACTTGCCGGAGGCAAGCGCCGCCGCGGTGTCCACGAGCTTGAAGACCGATCCCGGTGCGAGCAGCTCGCCGGTGGGGCCGCTGACGTTCTGGTTCAGGTTGATGCCCGGAACCTTGACCAGCTCGTTCATGCCGGCGCGCTCCGCGGCAGCGTCCTGGGTGGCCACAACGTTGGGGTTGTAGGACGGCTTGGACACCATGGCCAGGATGGCGCCGGTCTTGGGGTTGGTCACCACAATCGAGCCGCGCTGTCCGTCCGGGATCAGGCTGTAGGCAAGCTTCTGGATCTGGGGGTCGATGGTGAGTTCCACGGACGCGCCCTTGGGCTGGTTGCCCAGGAAGAGCTGGCCCACCCGGTCAAGGAAGAGCTGGTCCGAGTTCCCTGCCAGTTCGGCGCCCATGGCCTGTTCCAGGCCGGTGGCGCCATAGTTCTTCGAGAAGTAGCCGGTGATTCCCGCATACAGTTCCGGCTGCGGGTAGGTGCGCTGGAACTTGCAGGTCTCCGAACCGGTTTCCACCGACTCGGCAACGGGGGTGCCCCCAACGATGATGGCGCCGCGGTCGTTGCAGTAGTTCTGCAGGATGGCACGCTGGTTCAGGGGGTTGGTCTTGAGGTCGTCGGCGCCTACCACCTGCACGTAGCTGATGGCCCCGAACAGCAGTGCAAACATGGCCACTGCGGCTACCCATGAATGCCGGATTGCCTGGTTCATGCCTGCTTCACCGCCTCGGTTGGAGTGTCAATGCCTGTTGCCGCTGCCGTCCCGGCCGGCGGCAACGGTGTAGTGTCCACCGGCCCGCGGGCCGCATGCGAGATCATCAGGAGCAGTCCCACAATGATCCAGTTGGCCAGAAGGGACGAACCGCCGGCCGCCAGGAACGGCGTGGTAAGCCCGGTCAGTGGAATGAGCCGGGTGACCCCGCCGATGACCACGAAGCACTGAAGCGCCACCGCGAAGGAAAGGCCGCAGGCGAGCAGCTTTCCGAACGCGTCCCGTGTGCCCAGGGCGGCGCGGAATCCGCGGGTGATCAGCAGCAGGTACAGCAGGACGACGGCGAACAGGCCGATGAGGCCCAGTTCCTCGCCCAGGGAGGCGATGATCATGTCGCTGTTGGCGAACGGGACCAGGTCCGGGCGGCCCTGGCCAAGGCCGGTGCCCACCAGGCCGCCGTTGGCCATGCCGAACAGGCCCTCGATGACCTGCCGGCTGCCGTTCTCGTAGACATCGGGGGAGAAGGCGTTGAGCCAGCCGTAGACGCGCTGCTGGACGTGGGAGAACACCTGGGCGGCCACGAAACCGCCGCCGAGGATCAGGGCCAGGCCAATCACGACCCAGCTGATGCGGCTGGTTGCCACGTAGATCATGACGATGAAAAGCCCGAAGAAGAGCAGGGAGGAACCAAGGTCCCGCTGGAAGATCAGGACACCGATGCTGACCAGCCACGCGGTGATCATGGGGCCCATGTCCTTGAACCGGGGAAACTGCAGGGGGCCGATCTTGCGGCCTGCCAGCAGGATGAGGTCACGGTTGGAGGAAAGATACCCGGCGAAGAATATGGCGAGCGTAATCTTGGCTACTTCGCCCGGCTGGAACGTCATGGGGCCAAACCTGATCCACACCCGTGCGCCGAGGATTTCGCCGGCGCTGATTCCCGGGACCAGGGGCAGGATCAGCAGCAGGGCGGACGCAGCCAGGGAAATGAAGGTGAACCGGCGCAGGATGCGGTGGTCCTTCAGGAAGAACACGACGGCGATGGCCACCGCCATGGCGATGAGGGTCCACCGGAGCTGGTTGTTTCCCGTGTCCTCGCCCGGAGCATCCAGGCGGTGGATCATCGCAAGACCCAAGCCGTTAAGGGCGACGACAATCGGAAGTATTACCGGATCGGCATACTTTGCGCGGAAGCGCAGGACACCGTGGAAGGCCAGGGCTGCCGCTGCCAGCAGGCTGGACTGGAACCAGAAGTCGGAATCGAAGGCCTTCTCCTGGTCCACGCCCACCATCATGTTGGCGCCGATGCCAACGGCGAGGGCCAGGAGCAGGAGGGCAAGTTCAACGTTGCGGCGGGGCTTGGGCAAAGTGCTTACCTGGCTCATTTGGCCGCCTCGCAGGTGATAGTCGGAGTGGGGGACGGAGAAGCCGCGGAGGGTGCGGGCGCGGCGGCATCCGGTGCGGGCGGCGGAGCGGCTGCGCTGGCGGGCGGCGCTGCACTTGCCGACGTGCCTGTGCTTGCCGACGGGGCAGGCGCAGTGGCGGAGGCAGATGGCCTGGGGCACTCCTCCTCGGGGGAGGTTGTTCCCGTGAGCTCCAGGTTCTTGACGATCCGCTGCGCGTCATAGAGGTCATTGGCGGGGACGGTCTGGCGGACCCGTTGCTGCGAGAACGGCGGGAGCGAGTCCATGCGGATATCCGTCACAGCCTCAAGGGAGGACAGCTGGATGGGTCCCAACCGTTGGGAGACCCCGTTGTAGATGGCCACCCGGGAATCGAACTCGCCGACGTAGTAGCGGGTCTGGGTCCAGGCGTACCCCAGCCACAGGCCGACGGCAACGACAACCAGCACGGCGGCTGCAACGGACCAGGCCACCCAGCGGCGCGGACGCAGCGTCGGCAAAGTGTCCTCGGGATCGACGGCCGGTTCTGCCTTATGGGTGAGGAGCGTGGCTGCCCGTCGTGCCACGGTACGTCCGGCCACGGTGGGGATGGAGCCCGATTCGGCGGCGGCAGCGGCAGCACCCACCAGTTCATGCGGGCGGGAGGCAAGTTCTTCGCGGAGGACTTCAGCGGAAAGATGTTCGCCCAGGTGGGGGTCTGTACTGCCGGCCTCGGAGGAGCCGGCCTCCGGATCCCTGGTGCCGCCGACGGCCGTCTTCTTTTCGGGCGCCCGTTCCTGCCCGGCATCGTCAGTGGCTGAACCGGACTTGGCCGGTTCCGTCCCGCCGGCCGGAACAGGGGACGCGGCGGTGGCGCCTTGCCCGCCAGCTGCCGCGGCAGCGGACTTGCCGCCCTGCACCGGCGGAACGATTTCGACGGCGGCCGTGCTGACGTCGTCGGGCGTTTCCTCCACGATGTCCACCATGACCACGGTGACGTTATCCGGCGAACCGGCCTCAAGAGTCAGTTCAACGAGGGTGTCAGCGCATTCGTGCAGGTTGTGGGTTTCCCGGACCGTCCGCTCCACGGCGTGCGCGGCGACGTAGTTCAGCCCGTCGGAGCACAGCAGCCACCGGTCGCCGGGACGGGCGTCCAGGGTGTCCAGATCGAGTTCGGGGCTGGCATCGACGTCGCCCAGGACCCGCATGAGGACATTCTTGTGCGGGTGCGTTTCCGCTTCCTCAGGCCTGAGCCGGCCTTCGTCGATGAGCCGCTGTACGAAGGTGTGGTCCACGCTGACCTGTTTGAATTCGCCGTCGCGGAGCCGGTAGGCCCGGGAGTCGCCGATGTGCGCGAAGTGCAGTTTGCCGTCTGCCAGCAGGAGGGCCGTCACGGTGGTGCCCATGCCGGCCAGCTTGGGGTTGATGTGCACCAGTTCGGAGAGCAGTGAGTTGGCGGTCTGGATTTCGTCGGCCAGGATCGTCCCGGCTTCATCGCCGTGGTCGGGGCTGTCCAGGTGGATCATGTCCAGGACGGTCGCGGCTGAGGCAACGTCACCGCCCGCGTGGCCGCCCATGCCGTCGGCGACGACGGCGAGGTGGCGGCCCGCGTAGGCGGAATCGTCATTCTTCGAACGGATCCGGCCGACGTCGGACCGCGCCGCGAAGCGCATGATGAGGGGCCGCTGCGCCGGGCTGGAGCCGGTTGCGGGGTTTTCAGCCTCGGCCACGGTCACGGCCTCAATTCAATGACCGTCTTGCCGATTCTCACGGGGACCCCTGGCTCCACGGGCAGGGCACGGGTCAGTTGCTGGTCTCCCAGGTAGGTTCCGTTGGTGGAGCCAAGGTCTTCGATGAACCAACGGCTGCCCTGCGGGAAGAGCCGGGCGTGGCGGCCGGAAGCGTAGTCGTCTTCCAGCACCAGGGTGGCTTCCTGGGCGCGGCCCAGCAGGATGGGGCTGGCCGCCAGGGGCAGGGTCCTGCCCTTGAGCGGGCCTTCGACCACCACCAGTTGCCGGGCCTGCTGCTTTACGGGCTGCGGGGTCTCGGCAAGTTCCGGGTTCCGGCGGACCTGGCGGGCGGTGGGCACGCCGGATGCGGCCTTCCGGCCCAACATGAGGTCCCGGCGCATGGCGGAGACGATGCTGAAGATGAGTACCCAGAGGAGCAGCAGGAAGCCGAACCGCAGCGCGGTGATGGTCAGGTCGCTCATGCGTGGCCACCCGGGTTGGCAGGAAGCAGGCGGAAGATGATCTTTGTCCGTCCCATCGTGATGGTGGAGCCGTCTGTGAGTTCGATGCTTCCGGAGACCTTCTGCCCGTTGACGTAGCTGCCGTTGGTGGATCCCAGGTCCACGGCGCTGGTGGCGCCGTTGGCCGTTCGGATTTCCAGGTGGCGCCGCGATACGCCTGTGTCATCAATGTGGATGTCCGCCTCGGACGACCTGCCCAGGACGATGGACGGGGCGTTCAGCGAATAACGCTGGCCCTCGATGTCCAGCACAGGCTGCAGCCTCACGGGCGGCCGGCTGGGAGCTGCCGGCACGTTCGGCCGGGGCGGCGTGGCGCCGCCGGAGCCTTGGGACTTTTCGGTGGAGGAGGCAATTTCGAAATCACCGAGGCGGAGTGCCGTTTCGCGGCGGAAGGAGATCCGGACGGGCCCCTGGAGGGTGTAGCCCTGGCTCCGGACGTGGTTGATGACCACGTCGCAGAGTTCTTCGGCCAGCGGCGTGCCCCACTCCTGTGCGCGTCCGAAGTCCTCATCGCTGAGCTGGACGTCGAAGACGTTGGGCACCAGCGTACGTCCGGCCGCAATGGTGATCGCTTTATGGTCCACCTCGCGGCGGAGCCTGCTGGCGATCTCCACAGGTTCGACCTGGGCCTTGGAACCGGTGGAGAAGACACCGCGGACGGCCTTTTCAATGCCACGTTCAACCTTGTCCAGCAGACCCATGGTTCTTCTCCTTTCCCCCCGGTTCCGGGGCAGTAGTTGTTGCTGACCAGCACCTGCAGGGCGGTCCGGCACTGCGCGGCATGCCCGCCGGCAGCGGCCACTCCTACATCCGATACTACTGGGCACCCCTGCGAATGACCTTAATCCACAACGGCCGGGCGCCGGCAAAAGTTCAGATCTGTGACTGGTCCGGTCCCAACCCGCGCAAACCGGCGGCGGCTCCGGCCCTCCGTCTCCGGCCGGTGAGGCCCCTCTGTTATGCCGCCTTTAAGGGCATGGGGAAAGGGTGCCGGCGGCCAATTGGTAATTTGCGGCATCTGTCCGTTATGCTTGATCTCGCTGCTTTTACGAGGCGCGAAAACGGGAAACCGGACCGGCTGAGTGGAAGAAGTTGCGCGCGAGTGGCGGAACGGCAGACGCGCTGGCTTCAGGTGCCAGTGTCCGAAAGGGCGTGGGGGTTCAAATCCCCCCTCGCGCACGCAAATGGTAAGGGCCCCAATTACACGATTGGGGCCCTTACCTATTTAACACCGGGCTGGGTCTGGAAACGTCAGGGGCTTGTTCGCAGATCCGGCCCTCGAGGGCCTGGATCCGCGAACAGGCTTAGGACCCGGCGGTCCTGGCTGCGTCCTCCTGACTGGACGGGCGCGCCGATGCCTTGAACCGGCGTCGTGAGTTGGCCAGGTGACAGCGCATGGCTGCCGCGGCCGCAGCCTCGTCACCATCTGCGATGGCGTCCCGGATGGACCGGTGCTCCAGCACCACCTGGTCGAAATGGTCCCGGGCGTAGTGTTCGACGCCGGTCATCAGGCGGGTGCGCGGCATGGCGATCATGGTTTGCCCCAGCGCCGCCAGGCAATCTGAGTAATAGGGGTTGCCGGATGCCGCCGCCACAGCGCGGTGGAACTCGAAGTCCGACTTCATGGCGTGGGCAGGGTGGCCTGCGCTTTCGGTGAAGGATTCCAGTGCGGCGCTGACGGCCCGCAACTGGCGGTCCGTGCGGTTCCGCGCTGCCAGTGCGGCGGCTTCGGCCTCCACTCCCATCCGGAATGCCAGCAGGTGCAGCCGGTCCTCCGTGGTGGCCACCGGGCGGCCACCCGGCACTGCCGGGGGCACGTCGGTGGGGGGAGTGAGGGCGAAGCTTCCCCGCCCCCGCTCGGTTTCGACAAGCCCTTCGGCCTGGAGCCGGGTGAGGGCGGCACGGACGACCGTGCGGCTGACGCCAAAGTCGTTGATGAGCGTGTTCTCGCTGGGCAGCTTCTCGCCCGGCTGGATTACGCCGTCGACGATGCGGTTGCGAAGGTCAGCGGCAAGGTCCGCGGTGAGGTTCCGGCTCATGGCTCAAGATTACGCGCCGAACTCTACGCGCTCGGTGGTCCAGGCACGGGCCTGATCGCTGAGCGTGATGCCAAGGCCCGGGCGGTCCGGAACGATCATGCGGCCGTCTTTGGTTTCCAGCCGTTCGTTGAACAGCGGGTCCAGCCAGTCGAAGTGCTCCACCCAGGGTTCACGGGGGTAGGCCGCCGCGAGGTGGAGGTGGATTTCCATGGCGAAGTGCGGTGCCAGGCCCAGCCCGCGTTCGTCTGCGAGGGCGGCGAGGCGCAGGAACTGGGTGATGCCGCCCACGCGCGGGGCGTCGGGCTGGATGATGTCGCAGCCATTGGCGGTGATCAAGCCCTTGTGCTCGGCCACGGACGCCAGCATCTCGCCGGTGGCAATGGGCGTGTCCAGGACCTGTGCCAGATGGGCATGGCCTTCGAAGTCGTAGGCGTCCAGGGGCTCCTCGATCCAGACCAGGTCGAATTCCTCGAGGCGGCGTCCCATCCGCAAGGCGGTGGCACGGTCCCATTGCTGGTTTGCGTCCACCATGAGCGGCACGTCCCAGCCGATGTGTTCGCGGATCCCTGCCACGCGGCGGAGGTCTTCCTTGCTGTCGGGAAGGCCAACCTTGATTTTGATGCCACCGATGCCTTCCTCGACGGACTGCGTGGCCCGGGCCTTAACTTCGTCCAGGGTGGCATTCAGGAAGCCGCCGGAGGTGTTGTACGTCCGGACGGAGTCGCGGTATGAGCCCAGGAACTTCGCCAGCGGCAGGCCTGCGCGCTTGGCCTTGAGGTCGTACAAAGCAATGTCGACGGCGGCGAGAGCCTGGGTGGCGACGCCGGACCGGCCCACCGAGGCACCTGCCCACAGTAGTTTGGTGTAGATCTTCGCGATGTCGTTGGGGTCCTCGCCGATGAGGCCTTCGGCGACTTCCTTGGCGTGGGCGTACTGCGCCGGGCCGCCCGCGCGCTTGGAGTAGCTGAAGCCGATGCCGGAGTGGCCCAGCTCCGTGGTGATCTCCGCGAACAGGAAGACCACCTCGGTCATGGGCTTCTGCCGTCCGGTGAAGACCTTCGCGTCGCTGATGGGAACGGCGAGGGGAAGGCGGGCGGTGGACAGTTTGACGTGCCGGATCAGATCAACGGTGCTCATAAGTTCTCCTGGAGGCGGGATAGGGCTCCTTCGCCCCACCTGCTTAGGATATAAGTAGCAGACTTGTATTACAAGTACATCCGCCGGAGGTGTGGTGCGACACTCCCGGGCCGGAGCGGGCATAGTGGCGGACAGCTGCGCCGTTGTCGCAGGCATGAAGGCAATTACCTACCGCGAATACGGAAGCCCGGACGTCCTTGAATTGACCGAGAGGCCGATGCCGAAGGTGGGGCCGGGGATGGTCCTGGTCAAAGTGAAGGCAGCCTCGGTGAACCCCGTGGACTGGAAGATCATGGCCGGTTACCTGGATGCGGCAATGGACCTGCAGTTTCCCGCGATCCCGGGATGGGACGTGGCGGGGGTCGTCGAGTCGGTGGGGATCGACGCCCGGGCGTTCCAGCCCGGTGACGAGGTCATTGCCTACGGCCGGAAAGACTATGTCCATGGCGGAAGTTTTGCCGAGTACATCGCATTGCCGGAACGGCTGCTGGCCCGCAGGCCCGAGTCTCTGGGATGGAACGAATCGGCGGGGCTTCCGCTGGCCGGACTGACTGCTTACCAGGTCCTGAACCGCCTGGGCCTCGCGTCCGGTGAGACTGTCCTTATCCACGGTGGCGCCGGTGGAGTGGGGTCGCTGGGCATCCAGATTGCGGTGGCACTGGGTGCGAAGGTCATTGCAACGGCCTCCGAAAAGAACCATGAATTCCTCCGCTCCTTGGGGGCCGAGCCGGTTGCCTATGGGGAAGGACTCGTGGAGCGTGTTCGTGCATTGCGTCCCGCCGGCGTGGAGGTCGTTGCCGACTTCGCTGGAGGCAATCTTGAGGCGACGCTGGCCGTACTGGCTGAAGGGGGCGGGCATGCATCCATCGCCGACAGCGAAGTGGAGGAGCACGGCGGCACCTGGATGTGGGTCAGTCCGGTGGGAGCAGACCTGCAGGAGCTCGCCGGGTTGGTGGACCGGAACAACATCAGGGTAGAGGTTGCCAAGGTTCTTCCGTTGGCTCAGTCCGCGGAGGCTTTCCGCCTGAACATGGAGGGCCATACCCGGGGCAAGATCGTGGTGGCCGTGAACGGAGAAGCCTGATTCAGGGCTTTTGCGGCACGGCGGCCAGCGCTATGAACCGGATGTGGCGTCCTGTGTCCGCAGAGCCCCCAGCCCGGAGATCAGCGCATCAAGCCCCAGGCTGAAGGCGGTGTCGGCAGGCCGGCCACGCTCCCGGCCGGCTGCCGAACTGCGCACCGCGGCGGAGAAGTTGGGGGTGGAGCCGGCCATGGAGCCGGAATCGAAAATGTCCTCCGGAGCGGTGACGTCGTAAGCGGAGCCGAAGATGAAGGACTCCAGCGCCACGATGGCGGGGATGATGCGCTCCTGGGGGAAGCCGGCGTCGAGGAACCCCTTGCTCACGGTTTCGTACATGGCAAGGGTCTGCGGCGCGTCCGTCACGGGCAGGACGGCGATCACGGGAATCAGCGGTGTGTGCTCGGCGAAGACATCCCGGTAGCTCCACGCCCAGGTCCGGACGGCGTCCTCCCAGCTCCCGCCGCCGAAACCCGTAACGTCCACCAGGGACATCAGGTGGTCCTCCACCAGCAGCAGGACGTCCTGCTTTGATGCCACATGGTTGTAGAGGGCGGAGGGAGCGACGTCCAGCACCTTTGCCAGGGCGGCCATGGTCAGCCCGTCATATCCCTTGCGGCTGATCAGTTCCAGTGCGGCTTCGGTAATTCCGGACTTGGCCAGCACGGCCGCAGACGGCCTGCCTGCCCGCCTCCTTTGTGCTCCGCCGTTGCTGGTGGAGCGTCCCTGTGCGGCTGATACTGCCGGCATTGCTGCCCTTTCGTCGATGTCCCCTGCATTATTCCACCCGGCACTTCCCCTCCCGGCAGGCACCCGCTATAGTTCTCATAAATGAATGGCATTCATTTAGTGGTCCCCGTCACTAAGGGGCCCAGAGAGGACATCATGCTGAACCTGAACCGCGACGTCGTGGTCGTCGGAGCCGGGCCGTCCGGACTCACCGCCGCCCGCGAACTGAAAAAGGCCGGCCTCACGGTCGCCGTGCTCGAGGCCCGTGACCGCGTGGGCGGCCGCACCTGGACCGACACGGTGGACGGTGCCATGCTCGAAATCGGCGGCCAGTGGGTTTCCCCGGACCAGACCGTACTCCTGGACCTGCTCCAGGAGCTGAACCTGGAAACGTACCCGCGCTACCGCGAAGGGGAGTCCATCTACATCGGCGCGGACGGCGCACCCGTGCGCTATACGGGTGACACGTTCCCGGTGGATCCGGACACCGCCGTCGAAATGGACCGCCTGGTGGCTCTGCTGGACGGCCTTGCGGCGGAAATCGGCCCCACAGAGCCCTGGGCGCATCCCAAGGCGCGTGAACTGGACACCATTTCCTTCCATCACTGGCTCCGGCAGAACTCTGGCAACGAGGAAGCGTGCAAGAACATTGGCCTCTTTATCGCCGGCGGTATGCTGACCAAGCCGGCCCACGCCTTCTCTGCCCTGCAGGCAGTCCTGATGGCAGCCTCCGCAGGTTCGTTCACCCACCTGACGGACGAGGATTTCATCCTGGACCGCCGCGTGGTGGGCGGAATGCAGCAGGTCTCGCTGCTGCAGGCGCAGCAGCTGGGTGACGACGTAATCCTTAACTCCCCGGTGCGCACCGTCAACTGGGAGCCGGATTCCGACGGCGGCCACCGGGTCACGGTTGAATCCGACCGGGCCACGGTCAACGCCCGGTTTGTGATCATGGCCGTACCGCCGAACCTCTACTCCCGCGTCTCCTTCAACCCGCCGCTGCCGCGCCGCCAGCACCAGATGCACCAGCACCAGTCCCTGGGCCTGGTGATCAAGGTGCACGCCGTCTACAGCACGCCCTTCTGGCGGGACAAGGGACTCTCCGGCACCTGCTTCGGGGCGGACGCCCTGGTTCAGGAGGTCTACGACAACACCAACCACGGCGATCCGCGCGGCACCCTGGTGGGCTTCGTGTCGGATGAGAAGGCGGACGCCGTCTTCGAACTCAGCGCCGAAGAGCGCCGGAAGGCCATCCTGAAATCGATCGCCGGCTACCTTGGCGACGAGGCCCTGGCGCCGGAGGTCTACTACGAGTCCGACTGGGGCTCGGAGGAGTGGACCCGCGGCGCCTACGCCGCCAGCTACGACCTGGGCGGACTGCACCGTTACGGCAAGGACCAGCATGCACCCGTGGGCCCCATCTACTGGTCATCGTCCGACCTTGCTGCCGAGGGCTACCAGCACGTGGACGGCGCGGTCCGCATGGGCCGGATTACCGCTGCACGCATCGCCGAGGTGGCAAAGGTGCCGGTGGCCGCCGGCTGGTAAATAAGCATGCTTACTAATAGGCTGGCGGCGGGGAGCGTCCCCGACTTTCGACGAACGAGGTGAGGCATGACTGACGCCCAGAGCATCAGCAAGGTTACTGAGATCATCAACGATTCCAGGATCGGGATGGTCACCACCATCAACGAAGAAGGCGCCCTCGTCAGCCGGCCGCTGGCCGTCCAGGAGGTAAAGGACGACGGCGACATGTGGTTCTTCACCGGCCTTGGCACTTCCCAGGTTGCGCATGTCCGGGCTGATCCGCGCGTGAACGTCGCCTTTGGCAGGAAGACCGAATGGGTTTCCGTGGCCGGGACCGCCGAAGTGGTCACAGACCGGGCAAAAATCCGTGAACTGTGGAACCAGGCGGTTGAAGCCTGGTTCCCTGATGGCCCGGATACCCCCGAGGTGTGCCTGCTGCGCGTCGATTCGGATTCTGCCGAGTACTGGACCAGCCCCGGCGGCACGGCCGCCACGGTGCTGCAGTGGGTGAAGGCAAAGGTCACCAACAGCCGGATGAGTGTCGGTGAAAGCGGCACCGTGGAGCTGTAGTTCCCGGGAGCGCCGGGTAAGCGAACGGGGCGGAGCGGCTAGGGCTGCTCCGCCCCTTTCAGTGCCTGCAAGACCGCCGGAAACAGTACGCCGTTCCTTCCCCAGACCGGATCCAGGATTTCCACGTACCAGGAGTCGGCCAGGAGCAGGGCCAGGGCATCATTGGTTTCCTCTGCCCAGTCCCGGATCTGTTCCTCCTCAACGGGGTTCTCGCTGGAGCCGAGCACGGTGGTGACTTCCGATCCGGCAAGGGTTACCGGGATGGCTGCACTGCTTGCCTCGCCCGGTGCATGTGCCACGGTCACCAGTTCGGTGCGGGTGGACAGCGCCAGCAGTTCACCGGCGGTGGCGGCGCTGCAGAATCCGGTGACGTACTCCCGTTGGGCCGCGGCCCCGTTACGGATGCCGGGCTGGGATTCCTTGGTGAACAACCCGTGACGGTTCAGCTCTGCCAAGTCTGTGGCGATGGGTTTGGTCTCGTCGTCGGAGCCCGGCGCAAAGTGTCCAGGCTGGTAAGAACTCCCGCCCTCCAGCCACCGGGCAGTCAGTTCGCCGGCCGCTTCCAGTGTGGTGGCCTGCCGCCAGACTCCGCGGTCCTCCAGCAGGCGGCCATACTGATCGTGGACAGGCAGTTCCTCAGGCTTCATCCTGGGATGCTACCGCCGGGCTCTCCGCTGATCCACCGCCGGCGACACAGCAGTTAACCTCAGGTGGCCTGCTCCGCAGGCAGCGCGGCCGGGATTCCCGCCGCCCGTTCCGCCGCTGCCAATGACGCAGCCAGCCTTCCGACGGCGTCCGGGTAACCCTTGTGCGCGGCCGTCCGCAACTGGTCCGCCGTCCGCATCGCCTTGATCAGTGCCGACGTTTCGGGCAGCCGCACGTCAGTCAGTGCCGGGTAGTCGATGCTGTACGCCGGATCAAGTTCGTAGCGCCGCCACCGGACCATGAGCTCGTCGTGATGCGCGCTGGCGGCCTGGTGGGCCGAACGCTGCCGCCGCCCTTCCCGGCGGGCGGTGCGCCAGGCCAGGAACCGGGGGCTGCCACGGTAGGCGGCGATGCCGGCAGCGGCAGCTGCCCCTGTCAACAGCAGTCCAGCCCACGGCGAGACCAGGGCGGGGATAATCAACGCGGGAAGGGCGACACAGGCACCCAGGAACAGGTCCCAAAACAGCTGGTCCGGAGCCTCCGCTGCGCGGCCGGCCAGTGCGTTGCCGGCTGGTGCGCTGCCTCCGGAAGCCAAAGCCCGGCGTCGGACAACAAAGACCGTGGCGGCCACGCTGGCCACCAGCACGGGACCGCACAGCAGGACCGCCCACGCACCTTGAAGCAGCCCCTGCATCAGAGACTCCGCCACAACTGACATCCTGCACCTCCAGCGCCCAGCCCCCGGCCGGAAGAGGCCGGGCTGGTCCTTCCATTGCACCGTCTCCCGGGCGCAGCGTCAATGGCGGAGAAGGCGTGCCACAACCTCACGCCGTCAGAAGGGGCGGAAGAGGCGCTGCAGCCGCTGCTTGATCAGGTCATTTCCTTGTCCAAGGCACTGCAAACCGTCAGGAGCTGAGCGGTACGGTGAAGGCATGCGACTCAAAATGTGCAGCATCCACGTCCAGGACCCCGCCGCCGCCCATGCCTTCTATACGGGAACGCTCGGCTTTGACACGCTCATGGCCATGCCGGAGTACAACCTCTACATCATCAAAGACCCGGGAGCGGACGACAGTTCAGTAGGACTCCTCCTCGAGCCCAGCGACAACCCAATCGGCGCGAACTACATGAAAGCCGTGCGCGAGGCGGGCCTACCCGCGATAGTCTTCGGGGTTCCCGATGTGCAGGCGGAATACGACAGGCTGGTGGCCGCCGGAGTCAGCTTCAAGACCCCGCCCACCACGGATCCGTTCGGGACCAGTGCAGTGTTCGACGACGGCTGCGGAAACTACATCCAGATCCACCAGGACTGAGGGCTAACGGGCCTGGGTGCGGTCCTTCTTCGCCTGCTTCTTCGCGGCCTCTTCCTTGACCCGCTGGGCCTCGGCGCGGACAGCCGCGTGGGTGGCACGTTCGGTGACCAGCCACTGCGGCGGAGCCTGCAGCAGCGCGGTGATTTCCGCCGTCGTCAGTGCTTCCTCGACGCCGCCGCGGGTTAGGCCGCTGATGGACACGTTCAGCTTCTGTGCCACCACGGGGCGGGGGTGCGGGCCGTTGCGGCGGAGCTCGGCGAGCCATTCCGGCGGGTTGGCCTGCAGTTCGGCGAACTCCTCGCGGGTGATGGTTGAATCCTGGAACTCCTGCGGCGTGGCCGGGAGGTAGATGCCAAGTTTCTTGGCAACGGTGGCCGGCTTCATGGACTGGGAGTTTGCAGAGGTCATGCTTCAAGGGTATCCGGGCGGCGGGTACTGTGAAGACGTGCCCTCCGACAATACCCCCTCGCCTGATGCCCAATCCGCCCCTGACGGGCCGGCCGACCAGGCGGCACCCCGGGTGCTGCGCATCGCATACGTGGCCGGCGTGACGCCGGGCAAATGGATCCGCCGCTGGGAAGAGCGGATGCCGCATATTCCCCTTGAGGCATTCATGGTCGACGACGGCGCGCAGCTTGGGAAGCTGCGGGACGGCGCGGCGGACATGGGTTTTGTCCGCCTTCCCATCGAGCGGGAAGGGCTCAGCGTCATACCGCTCTACGAGGAACAGCCGGTGGTGGTGGCGCCGAAGGGGCACGAGATTTCAGTGTTCGAGGAAGTGGCCCTGGCCGACCTGGCGCAGGAGTCATTCCTCGATGTTGCTGCCCTGGGCGGACCGGAGGCCGCGCTCCAGGTGGTTGCCGCCGGCGCCGGCCTGGTGGTCCTCCCCATGTCGGTGGCCCGCCACTTCAACGTCAAGGACACGGTGGCGCGCAGGCTCACCGGCGCGGACGGAACTGAGATCGCGCTGGCCTGGCCGACGGAGGCCACGGATGAGGTGCTGGAGGAGTTCATCGGCATCGTGCGCGGACGCACTGCCCAAAGCTCACGCCAGCCCTCGGCCCAGCCGGTCAAGGTCAAGAAGGATCCGAAGCCGGACCGCCGCGGCACCGGCGCCAAAAAGGCGCCCAAGGTAGCCCAGAGATACGCCCCCAACCCGGACAAGGGCCGGGGGAAAGGGTCCCGTAAGAAGGGCAAGCGCTAGGCAGGAGTCCAGGCCCGGCAACGGCAAAGCCGGCCCGTGGGATGCGGAGCCGGTTTTGCTTTCGTACGTGGATACCCACGCGGGTTACGTGTTTTGGACGTGGTCTTTGGCGTCGGTGGCGCGGTCTTTGACGTCGGTGGCGGCTTGTTGGCCTTCGAGTTTGACGTTTTGGGCGGCGTCGGTGGCGGTGGCTTTGACGTTTTCCATGGCTTCCTGGGCTGGTTCCTTGAGGTCCTGGGCCATGGTTTTGGCGGCGTCGGTGACCTGGGTTGCCAGGGGCTGGGCTGCGGTTTTGAGCTGGTCCGCGGCTTCGCGTTCCTTCTGGCTTGCCGGGATCAGCGAGGAGACCAGGAGTCCGGCGCCGAAGGCGATCAGGCCGGCGGCGAGGGGGTTGCCGGCGGTTTTGGCTTTGACCTGGTCCGGGGCGGCGGAGACGGCGTGGCCGGCGTCGCTGAGTTTGGTCGAGACGGTGTCGCCTGCCTGGTGGAGGCTGTCGCCGGCGGTGTGCATGGCGTTGGTGGTGTGTCCGGCGCCGGTGGCGGTGGTGTCGTGGACCTTGGTGGTGGCGTTGTCTGCGGCGCCCATGATTTTCTCCTTGACGCCGGTGACGGCGTCTTTGACCTTGTCGGTTTGGCGGTGGACGATGTTGGACGGGGTGACCTTGTCTGCCACGGCGTCCACGTTGGTGCCCAGGCGTGCCCGGGTGGCTTCTATGTCTGCGCGGATGACGTCAGGGTTTTCGCTCATCGGTTTACCTCACCTGGTTTTAGGGTTGGGGGAATTTCTGAGAGGGTTTCCCCGGTTTGGGGCAGGCCTTTGATCTGCTTAAGTTCCTTGCGGCCGATGGAGGCCAGGACAGCGGCGATGATGGCCCAGATGACGGCGACGATCAGTGCGGACCAGCCCAGGGGCATGATGGCGCCCAGCGCCCACATCAGAGCCAGGGAGAGGAAAAGCAGGACGAAGTGTCCGCCGACGCCGGCGCCGGCGAGCATGCCGGCGCCTTTCCCTGCGCGGGAGGTGGATTGTTTGAGTTCGGCCTTGGCCAGTTCCACTTCCTGGCGCATCAGGGTGGACAGGTCCCGGGTCACGTCGCCCAGCAGCTCGCCCAGGGACGCGTTGTCCGCTTTCACATGCGCCGCACTCGGCGGCATTTCCGGAATCTGGCTACTCATTACAGGCCACCCGTGCCGCGGCGGCCAGTCCCGGAGGTTCCCTCGGTGCCGAACGCCTCGTCACCGGTGTACACGCCGTTTTCGGCCGGGTAGGGGTCGTCGTCGAACCGGAGCGGGGTTTCCTCCGCGGTACCCGAGGGAAGCGTGCTGGTGGATACCGGGGTTGCGCCTGTGACGGTGGGCTCATTGAAGAGGTCATCGTTGCCGGCGGCGTACACGGTCTCCTGCCGCAGCGGCGCTACCGGTGACTGCACTGCCGGGGGTGTCTGCGCCGCGCGGTGCTGGCCCGAAGCCTGGACCTGCCCCTGCGAGTCGGGCGCGCCTGCGGTGAGGCCGCGGGTGAGGCGTCCGGCAAGGACACCGGCGCCGGCGGCGAGGAGCAGGAACGTGCCGGGATTGTTGCGGGCGTACCGCTGGACCTCGGTCAGGAGGTCGCCGGGTTCCCGGTTCTCCAGCCAGGACGCGATGGAGGAGGTCCGCTCAGCTGCCTGCCGGACAAGGTCGCTGGCCATGCCCTGCTGGTCCGGGGCGCTGGCCATGCTGTGCAGCTGGCTGGAAATGTTGCGGATGCCCTCGGCGGCCTTCTGCTGCTGCGTGCCGGCCTGGGTGGTCAGGCCCGACTTGGCCTGGTGGAGCAGGTCCTGGGCATTGAGCTTGGCCTCGTGGGCAACATTCGCGGCCTCGCCCTTGGCGGTCTCCGCTACATTCTGGGCGGCTGATGCGGCTTCACCAGCAACGTTGGAAGCCTCTTCCTTGGCTGCCTGCGACTTGGAGGAATCGGTTGAAACCCCCGTGTAGGAGTCATGCTGGGGCGCTGTTTCCGTTGCGCCGTACGGATCGGCAACACCGGGGGCGGCGGGGGTGTGTGGTGTCTGGGGCCATTGGTTCTCTGTCATCATCGCTCTCTTTCAGAAAGGGTTAGCTGGCGAACAAGAACCAGCAGTGCTGGCAACTTAGTAAGCAAGGTTACTAATTAGATACTAAGCACACTTCCCATTTCGATTGCAAGGGGTAGTGGTGTTCAGCTTCCAATGGCTGCGCCTATGCAAGGGCGTGAAGGTGGGCGGTTAGTAAGCCTACTTGCGAATGTGTTGCTAAGCATGCTTATTGTAGGGGTGTAGCGACGCATGGTGACCAGCACTTTCGCCACCTACAGGAAGGCTGCGGCCGATGACCAGCAATCTCGATCCGGACGCCCGGAGCAGCTACCGCCTGATCACTCTGGCGGCACGGCTGATCCAGCGGCGGCAGGACGATGCACTGGCCCCCCTTGGCCTCACCCGTGCCGCTGTTATTGCATTGGAAGGCCTGATGGGGGGCCCACTGAACCAGGAACAGCTTGCCGACGCGATCAGGGTCCAAAGCCAGACGTTGGGCCGTGTCCTGACCCGGCTTGAATCCACAGGACTCATCACCAGGATGCGCCATGCCACAGACCGAAGGCAGCTGAAAGTGGAACTCACCGATGCCGGTGTTGCCGCCGTTGAAGCGGCGCGGGAGGCAGAGGTCAAGGCCTATCCTGACGATCCGGACATCGCATGGAAGGCACTCCGCGAGGAGCTGACAAAGTTTGTCCGCGCCGCACCGCTCAGCCACGACACCGGCGTGGTTCCGTTTGCCCCTCCCGAACACCGGGCCGCGCACGGTCACCGGCCGCAGGCCGGGCGTGCGGGCGGCCTGCGGGGATGGGACCAGCCCCGCCAGAATTGACGGGAAGTCTAAAAAGCAGTGGCCGGACCTTTCGGACCGGCCACTGTTTTGTCCAACCTTCGGCTTCCCGTTCCTCCTCCAGCAGTCCCCCTTGCACCAGGTGGGCTGCATAGGCTGATTACGACGACGGGACGCCCGGGCCCGGGGACCAGCGGAGCAGTGCCGCCACGTCCACGCCCTCCGGCAGGACAGGTCCAGGGACCAGGAGAACGCGGGCGTCAGTCAGGGCAGCTGCCCGCAACAGGGCGGCATGGGCCGGAACTTCGCCAAGTATTCCTGCCGCCAGGGCTTCCTCTTTGGCCGTGGCGATCCACGGTTCGGCATCCAAGGCCAGCATGGTCCGCCGGGACAGGGCGGCGTCATCAAGGATCAGGACCTCAACCTGTCCCTGCTGGAGCGCGTGGACCACAGCTCCCGCCCCGTGGGCCGCTTCCGGATTTGCCTGGCCCTCCTGGACTGCCAGCCTGTCCATGACCGCCTGCTGTTCTTCAGCCCAGACCTCCGCCACCCGCTGGCTGACCTGGTCCTCCAGGTTGGCGCTGTCCGCCCCGGCAGTGTGCGTGTGGGAACCGACCTCCGACAACAGTGCCCTGCCGGCCTCGGAGAGGTTTTCCCTGACCAGCCCGCGGGCGCGGATATCGCCGGCGAGAACAATCAGCCGGGCGCCGCCCGCACTGGCCACCCTGTCTATTTCGCCCGCCACTTCGTCGGCGTTCCGGCGCCACACGTCCTCGGTGTGGTGCTGGAACCGCAGCTCCGACCAGCCGCCGCCATGGAATTTGTGAATGTGTTCGGACTCGCCCTCCACCTCCCGGACGCTGGCAGGGGCACCCGCCCCGGCACGGTACAACCGGATTTCCCCATGTTCGCGGCTGACCTCGGCCACAACGTACGGAAACTCTTCGGGCTGGTGTTTCAGCAGCGGGAGCAGGTCCGGGACGGGCTCGACGACCATCCTCTCCGGCAGGACCAGCCGGCCCGGGAGCACCTCGTTGAGTTCGGCTTTCCCGCCGTGGACCAGCACGAACCTGGACACGGGGGAGGGCATCCCCGTTGCGGGCGTGAGGGCCTGTTCCATGGCGTCGATGTCAGCGGACGTTGCTCCCTGGGCCTCGAGCTGGGCGCGGGTGTTTCCGGCCCGGACGTCGCCGGCTTCCAGGCTGTCCACTGTTCCGGTTCCGGCATCCACGTAGGCTGTGCACCAGGGGCCGGGCAGGCGGTACAGGTCCGCGTATGCCTTCAGGCTGGAACCGTGGGTGGTATTGCCGCGTTCTGCCATGACGATCTCCTTCGCGCGTGACGTGGTGTCACAGGCTTATTGGTTCGTCACTTCACGCTAGCACCGGGGAAGAGGCGGCTGAAGGGTCTTCCGGCCCCCCGACAGTCAGCCCGTCCGTCAGGCCTGGCAGGCGTCCTTCAAGGCCCGGACTGAGTCTGCCGGCACCTGGTCTCCGGCTTCGGCGATCTGGCCCAACGGCGTCGTAATTTCCGCCGGTACCCCTGCCGTGCGTGCCGCCGAGACGAGCCCGGCCAGCGCCTGTCGGTCCTCCACGCTGACCAGGCCGTCCTGCACCACCGCGCAGATTTGCCGGTTGACTTCCTGTGCGGCGGCGGAGGCAACTTTGGATGCGGCATCGCTGGCGGCATTGCCCGCAGCCTCCTCCACCCCGCCACATCCGGTCAGCAGCAACAGGGCGGTGGACAGGGAGGCGGCAGTAACGAGGGCGGCGCGGAAGGTCATGCCTCAAGCGTACCGGCGGTGCCTACCGGCGGGCCGGGACGCCGAGGATGCTGTCCAGGAGTCCGTTCCGGAACTTGCCCTCCGGGTCGTGCCCGGCGGCAAAGGAACGGAAGTCGGCGAAGCGCGGGTACAGCTTTTCCCAGTCATGGGCGTCCGCGGTGAACAGTTTGCCCCAGTGCGGGCGCGCCCCGAAGGGCCGGAGGGCGTCTTCCAGGAGTGGGAGGAAGGCTTCCACCTCCGGCTGCAGCGGTTTCCAGGTGAAGTGCAGGGCAACGCTCTGCTGGCGGTAGAAAGGGCTGAGCCAGAACTCGTCGGCGGCTCCGGTGCGGATCTCCGAGACGAAGAGCAGGGGTGCAAGTTGGCCGGCCAGCCCGCGGACTGCCTGGAGGGCGGCGGGGGCGTGCTCCAGGGGAAGGATGAATTCGCTTTGCAGTTCGTCCCCGTTGCTGGGAGTGAACTCGTGCCGGAAGTGCGGCAGCCGGTCCAGCCAAGGCCCGGGTTCGTTCAGCTGTGCAGTGCAATTCTCGGCGGACATGTCCGGCAGCGGGTGCCGGGGACGGAGGGCGGCGGTGGCACCAAACAGGTTGGCGGGTGGTTGCTCCCCGTCGAGTGCTTTGAGCCAGACCTGGTTGATCCGGTCGCCGGCGTAGTCCGTAAACAGGCTCACGCTGTAGGCGCTGGAGACGATGGCGGTGAAATCCGACAGGGCGTTGTCCCAGGGAAGGTCCTCCAGGACACGCTGGCGCACTGTGAAGCTGGGACGGACCGCCAGTTCCAGTCCGGTGACGATGCCCAGGGCGCCGATGCCCACCACGCTGGCAAGGAACTCATCGCCGTCCGCCCGGGTAAGTGTCACCTGCTCGCCCGAGGCCCGCACCAGGTCGATGGATTCCACGGCGCCGGCGAGGGACGGGTTGTCCACCCCGGAGCCGTGCGTGCCGGTCTGGACCGCACCGGCTACCGAAATGTGCGGCAGCGAGGCCAGGTTGTGGATGGCAACCCCGGACTCCTCCAAGGTCCGGCACAGTGCCCCGTAGCTCACTCCGCCGCTGACCCGCACGGTTCCCCGCCCGGCATCCAGTTCCACCTGCTGCGGCAGGGCATCGAGGAGGATGTGGACGCCGTCAGTGTCGCCCACCCGGTTAAAGGAGTGCCGGGAGCCCAGGGCCTTGACCCGCGGCGAGTCCGCCACGATGTCCGCCAGCTCCGCTACGGATTCCGGCCGCCGCACGTCCGCGGAGGAGTATTCGAGGTTTCCTGCCCAGTTCTTCATCGGGTGGCTTTCGTTTGACATCGGTTTCCTCCAACTGTCAGCGCTAACAATCTTCGCTGTCAAGGCGCTTCCACGGAACGGGCGGGGGCCGCAGGAGCGGCAGCATGCCAGTGCCCGGGCTGCTCAAGCCCGGCGGGGAGGAGGGTGGAAGCGCTGCCGTGGGCCGCGGTGATTTGCGCCTGGGTGAGGAAGAGCGCCCCGGTGAGGTCGGCGTCGTCGAGCTTTGCATCCCGCAGGTCGGCACCAAGGAGGTCCGCTGCCGTCAGGTCGGCGCCCCGGAGGTCCGCGGCGATCAGGCAGGCACCGCGAAGGTCCGCAGCGCACAGCGGCAGGCCGCGCAGGTTTGCTCCCGCGAGGTCGGCGCCCGGCGCCAGGTGGACCAGGCGCGGATCGTCGCCGGAGGGGCCGGCGCCGAAGTAGCCCGCGCGGACCTCCTCACTGACCTCGCGGAGTGCGCCGCCCACCTGGAGGTGCAGGGATGCGATGTCGGCTGCGAGGACCTCCTCAAGGGCGCCCGCTGCAACTGCCCTGACCTTCGCCTGCAAGCGGCGGACATCCTCCGCGGTATCCGGGCCGTAGGCTTTCGCCCCAGCCTGGGCCAGGAGCCACAGCATCTCGTGCAATTGGCGCAGGACTTTAAAGGCGGCGAACATGTCCGGCGCCGATTCCGGGTCTTCCCGCCAGCTGATGCCCCTGAACAGCCGCTGGCTGACTGCCTGGCCTGCGCCGAAGCAGTCGAAAACCGTGCAGCCCGCAAACCCGCGGGGCCGGAGCCGGTCATGGATGGTGCAGGAGAAGTCCGGCGCCAGGTTGGGGCATGGCGTGGCGGGCGGTTTGTCGATGGCGAAGTCGGCCGAGCGGGTGAACCCGAAAGCCGTGCAGCACAGAGCAAAGCACTGCGAACAGTCAGGCCGGAGGGCGGCCGGGCCGGTGGGGGTGGCGGCGGAAGGAGGGTTGGTGGGTTTCATGATTGCTCCCGAGGGTGGTTCCGGTAGGGGCGCGGGACGGAGGGGAACCCATGGTGGGTTCCCATCCGTGGCACGCGGAATCACCGTTCCTGCCGGGAATGACGGGAACTGCGGACGGCTGGACATCAAAGGCAATGAAGGAGAATCACTGCGTCCAGAATATCCGCATCGGGCGGGAATGGTCAGTCGCTGTTCGTGTTTACCGTGCCCTTTCCTGAGGCTTTTCCTGTGGGCGTGGTGCGCGGCGGTGGAACGCGGCGGCTCCCGGTGGCTTCGAAGGCCGCGGCCAGCCGCAGCACGTGGGTGTCACTGTAGGCGCGGCCGGCGATGGTGAGGCCAACGGGCATCGCGATATCCGCAGCGATGCCCATCGGAACCGTGACAGTGGGGATGCCGAGGTGGCGGGGTACCAGGTTTCCATTGGCCACCCAGACGCCATTGCGCCAGGCGATGTCCGCCGAGCGTTCATTGGTATCCGCGTCGGCAGGTGCCACGTCGGCCGCCGCCGGGAACACCACGGCATCCAGTCCCAGCCGGTCCATCCATTCCTCCAGGTCCACCCGGCGGGTTTCCTCAAGTCCCGCCAGGCCTTCGGGCAGGTGCGGAATGTCGGCCAGGACGGGAACCCCGTTGTCGCGGATCCAGGAAGGATAGTCGGCGATGTCGTCGTCGAACCCGTCGTAGCGGTCCGGCAGCGCGCCCTGGGGGGCGGGGAAGATCGCGGAACCGTCGACGTCGGCAAGGCGGTTCAGCCGCGGGTCGCCGTTGGCGTCGAGAAAGTCATGCCACGCCCAGGCCGACAGGTCCACGATCTCCCGCCGCAGATACTCCGGCGACACCAGTCCGCGGGTGGCGATGGTGGGCGAACCGGGCCGGTCGCCCTCATAGTTGGACACCACGGGGAAGTCCACTTCCACCACTTCCGCGCCCGCGGCTTCCAGAGCACGCCGCGCCGCGTTCCAGAGGTCCAGGATGGACCCGCGCGTCTCGATCCGTTGCCCCGTGGGACCGCCGATGCCAGGTGCTTCGGCCGTACCGGCGGCGGGATCGGCATTGATGTACATCCGGGGGATGCCAAGCCTTTGTCCCGCGAGCACGCCCGCGGCCGCCGAAGCGTCCCGGACCGCGAGGCCAACGTACGACGGCGGGCGGACGGCGGATGCCTTGGGCAGCGGGATCCACGGCTGGACGCGCCAGAAATCCCCGCGGGCCTCGGCGTCATCCGCCACCACCACATCCAGGACCTCCAGCAGGTCCGCCATGGTGCGGGTGTGCGGCACCACCACGTCCATGGGGGGTACCAGGGGCCAGTTGCCACGTACGGAGATGATGCCGCGCGAGGGTGTGTAGGCGCACAGGGCATTGTTCGACGCCGGTGCCCGCCCCGAGGACCAGGTTTCCTCGGCGAGGCCGAATGCCGCGAAGCTGGCGGCCGTGGCGGTACCGGAGCCGTTGGATGATCCGGAGGCGAAGGCGGCGGTGAGGTATTCCGCGTTGTAGGGGCTCTCCGCCCGGCCATATACGCCGCGCTGCATACCTCCGTTGGCCATGGGCGGCATGTTGGTGAGCCCGATCAGGACCGCCCCGCCTGCCCGCAGCCGTTCGATGGTGAAGGCATCCCGCTGTGCCACCAGGTCCTTGAAGGCCGGTGAGCCCGCGGCTACGGTAAGCCCCTTTACCTGGTAGCTGTCCTTAGCCGTGTAGGGGATACCGTCGAGGGGTCCCAGGGTGAAGCCGGCAGCGCGGCGCCGGTCTGACGCCTGTGCTTCGGCAACTGCGTCCGGGTTCATCACGACGAGGGCGTTGAGGCGTATGCCGTGCGAGTCATACTTCTCGATGCGGTCAAGGTAGAGACGGACCAGTTCCTCGCTGGTGACCTGGCCGGAGTCGAGGGCGGCGCGCAGCTGTGCGATGCCGGCCTCCACGACGTCGAACGTCTGCCCCACCGGCAGCGGAACCTGCGTTTCGGCGAGCTTCACAGTGTGCCTCCATCCTTGGCAGCCGGCTGCTGCTGCGTGATGCAGTGGATGCCGCCGCCGAAAGCGAAGATGTCCCTGGCATCCACCAGTTCCACGGTCCTGCCCGGATACGCGCGTTCCAGGATCCCCGCGGCGATGGTGTCGTTGGGATCGTCAAAGCTGCACAGCACCACCACGTCGTTGCCGACGTAGTGGTTGATGTAGGACCAATCCACCCAGCCATCAGCATCGCGCAACACCGTGGGTGCCGGGACGTCGATAATGCGCAGCGGCCGGCCCTTGGCATCCAGCTGGCCCGCGAGGACGGCCTTCAGCTGCAGGTAGACGGCATGGTCGGGGTGGGCGGGATCGTCCTGGCGGTGCAGCAGGATGGTGCCGGCGCCGGCGAAGGCTGCCACGATGTCCACGTGTCCCCGTGTGCCGAATTCGTCGTAATCCCGGGTCAGTCCGCGTGGAAGCCAGATGGCTTTGGTGGTGCCCAGGGCGGCGTGGACTTCTGCTTCAACCGATTCCTTGGTGGCGCCGGGATTGCGGCGGGGATCCAATTGGACCGTTTCGGTGAGCAGGACGGTCCCTTCGCCGTCCACATGGAACCCGCCGCCCTCATTCACCAAGGGGCTCGGCCAGACGGGAACTCCAGTGCCTATTGCAACAGTCCGGGCAACGTCCTGGTCCTTGGCCCACGCCGCCCACTCCTGGGCCCCCCATCCATTGAAGATCCAGTCGACGGCTGCCAGTGCGCCGTTGGGCTGGTGCACGAACGTGGGGCCACTGTCCCGCAGCCAGGCGTCATCGAGCGGGACCTCCACGACGTCGATGCCGCTGCCGAGCCATTCCCGTGCGGCCGTGGCGTCCCTGGGGTCAGCCACCACCGTCACGGGCTCGTGCCGGGCGATGGTCTGGGCCACCGTGGTCCAGGCGGCCCGGGCCCGGTCAAGGGTGGGGCTGCCTAGGGGGCCGAAGGTGTCGTTGGGTGGTGGAAACGCCATCCACGTGCGCTGGTGGGCCTCCCACTCTGCGGGCATGTGGCCTGCGGTGCCGGTGGATACGTGGTCAGGGGCGGCGCTGTCCCGGACTGCGGTATAATAAATGAATGCCATTCATTTATTATGGGGACCGTACTGGCAGCGCGCAAGAGTATTTCGTTTCAGTCCCTGCCTGTCCGGTCCACCGCCGACAGGATGGCCTGGGCCAGTTGGTCCGGTTTGGTGAACTGCGGCCAGTGCCCGGTGGGCAGGTCGATGAATTCCACGTCCCGCACCTTGGCCAGCTCCGCCACAAAAGGATGGTTTGCCGCGATCCACTCCCGGAGCATGGCCGAGGGGAACCCGCACGAGATGACGGTGGCGGGAACGTCGTAGCGGCGCCCGTCATGCAGGCGCTGCCTGCCGTACGCCACGCCGCGGGGTTCGGGAACGGCGCGGGCGCGGAATGACTGGCGCAGCCGGTCGTTGAGGTCCACCAGTTCGGCGTCGTCAAAACTCTGCCAGGGCGGCAGCGGGACGTCGTCCCCGTGGGCAGGCAACTGGTCGTTGATGACGCTGCCGTCAGCCAGCGGCCCGCTGTCCACGTAGATGGCGCGTTCCACCCTGTCCGGCCGCGCATCCACTACCCCGTGAATGATTGCCCCGCCGCCGGAGTGGCCCACCAGGACCACCCTGCCCGGCAGCCCGTCCAGGACCTCCACCACCGCATTGATATGGTCCTGCAGGCTGATGCCTGCGCGGCTGGCATCCACCGAGTCCTTGCCGGGAAGCGTGAGGGGATGGGGGCGGTGCCCGGCTGCTTCCAGGGCAGGTGTTACCCCCTCCCATGACGAGGCGTCCAACCAGAAACCGGGTACCAGGATGATGTCCATGACCGAACCCTACTCCCCACCCATGACACGGAATAGGCGTTCTCCTACCGCTTGCGCTTCCGGTCCTTGTCTCCGTTCCGGCTTCCGCGTTCGGAGGCCTCGCGCTCAGCCCAGCGTTGCGACTTCCCCGCCGAAACCACCTTCTGGTGCCACTCCCGGTGGTAGGCGCGCTGGGCGGCGACATCGGAGCGGCGCGCCAGCGCCGCCAGTTCCCGCTGCATCTTCAGATACGAGTTCCAGCGGCGCGCGGCCAGGACACCGGTGTCGATTGCTTCGCGGACGGCGCAGCCAGGCTCGCTCCCGTGTGAGCAGTCAGCGAACCGGCAGCCGGCAGCCAGTTCCTCGACGTCGCCGAACATCCCGTCCAGGCCGTCCCCGGCATCGAACAGGCCAAATCCGCGCACGCCGGGAGTGTCCATCAGCACCGTCCCGTTGGACAGCGGGACCAGCTCGCGGACGGTGGTGGTGTGCTTGCCCTTGAAGTCTCCGGACCGCACTTCGGCGGTCTGCTGGACGTCGCGGCCCACCAGGGCATTGATCAAGGTGGATTTGCCGGCACCGGACGGTCCCAGCAGCACGATGGTTCCGCCCGGCGGAATCCGTGCCATCAGTTCGTCGATGCCGTCGCCGTTTTCGGCGGATGTGGTGACCACCTCCACGCCCGCCGCCTGAAGGATAACTTTTCCGACGACGTCGTCCGCCACCTCGGCCAGGTCCGCCTTGGTGATGATCACCAGGGGGGTGGCGCCGGAATCCCATGCGGCGACGAGGGTGCGTTCCAACCGGTTGTGTGTGAGGGGCCGGTCCACGGGCACCACCACGCCCACGGTGTCCATGTTCGCGGCCAGGACCTGCGCGGCGGACGAATCCTCGAAGGCACGTTTGCGGCTGAGTTCCGAGCGGCGGGGGAGGACGGCCAAGATTTGCCGGTCGCCGCCCCGGTTGGGGCCGATCCAGACCCAGTCTCCGGTGACGGCCGGCTCGCCCGAGAGCGGGTAGGGCAGGTGGAGGAGACCGTCATGGACCGCAACGAGCAGCAGGGTGCGGTCCACGCGGACCACCCGGCCCCGTTCAGTTGCCGGCGGACAGGGATGCTGATCGAAATAGCCGGCAACGGCGGGCGTGTAGCCGTATGCGGAGGGGCCGGGCAGCGGACGAGTGCCAGCAGCGCTGTCTGTTTCTGTGGTGTTGGTGGTGTCCAGGGGGTTGCCTGAAGAAGTATGCACTGTGGTTCCTTGGGCTGTCCCCGGTGCAGTGCGGGTGGATGCGCAGCGTCAGGAACCGCGAAGGCAGCCGGGAGGGATGGTGGGTGTGATGGATGCGGGGCGCCCAGGGCGCGCGGCAACTGCAGTCATCAAAACCACCTCCATTCCCTTATGCGGTTTCCCGTCCTCCTGCCGGAAGCGGCGGGGCGGGACCGTCTCCCACTTTAGCGGCCGCCAACGCCGGAGGCTAGAGGTTGGCATCTTCCGCAGGGGATTGCCGCGTGCTACCGCCGAAGTTCCTGCGCCCGCTTCTGCCGTCCGCTGATGGACGAAGCGTAGCCGCAGTTGGTGCAGGTGATCAGGTATTTCCGGGACACCGTGAGGACAGGGATGAAGAACAGCGTGAACTTGGTGGACTGTTCGTCCAGGGCATGGTGGACGAAGGCGCCGCAGTGCTGGCAGGTTGCCGTCCGGCCCGGCAGGGCCTTGTGGACGGTCTTGAAGCCGAAAAGGAGGAGCATGGGCGGGCCTTTCATTGCCTGGGTGGTACCTGCCACCCTAGGCGAGTTTGACGGCTGTCCTTCAGGGGTACGGACGCTTCTGTACGGTGTGCGTGGATGCCATACTGTGCTGGGCAACATCGGGCCTTCTGGGGGGACTTCTGGCACATGGTTCTGGACACGGCGACCCTGCGCATCGCTTTCGGCCTCATGGCCCTGGTCCTGGTGGTTCTCTTCTACTTTTCCGCCTACCGGCTGACGCGTTCGCCATACAGCGCCTGGTGGTGCGGTGCCCTGCTGTTCTTCCTGGCCGGATCAGGCTGCTTCCTGTTTGACGGCACAGTGCATCAGGTGTGGGCCAACCCCCTGGGAAACACCCTGCTGGTGCACGGCGGCGTTGCAGTGTGGGCCGGGGCGCGCTCCCTGCGGACCGTACGGCCTCCCAGGTGGGCCTTTACCGGCATTCCCTTGGTCACCCTGGTGGCCTCCCTGCTG
The DNA here is from genome assembly GCF_057747955.1 of Arthrobacter sp. SDR-2R. Classification (NCBI taxonomy): domain Bacteria; kingdom Bacillati; phylum Actinomycetota; class Actinomycetes; order Micrococcales; family Micrococcaceae; genus Arthrobacter; species Arthrobacter sp. SDR-2R. The sequence goes on along the minus strand of NZ_CM173231.1, from coordinate 414,246 downwards.
GACCAACCCGCCACCAACACCTGGTCCGGCGGCACGGTGTTCCTCGCCGCCATGAGCCTGACCGTCGGATTGGCGTCCCGTGAGCTCTGGCGCCTTGAGCCCGGGTATTCGCGGGTCCGGATCCCCATGGCTGTGGCGGCCGGAGGGCTCAGTGTCTTCTACTTCTTCCGGTGGCTGGCGTTCCTGGTGGAGGGCCAGAACGGGCCTGTCTTCGTCACCGTTTTTGGGTCCGCCATCACCACCCTGGTGACCATGGTCCTGCTGGTGGTGGTGTCCTTCAGCATGGCGGCCTTGAGCACCGAACAGCAGACGCGTGCCCTGCGCGTGGTGGCCAGCCGCGACGACCTCACCGGGCTCCTGAACCGCAAGGCCTTCCTGGACCTGGCCACCGAGCAGTTGGCCGACCGCACCATCACCGGCGGCTCGGGAGCCCTGATCCTTGCCGACCTTGACCACTTCAAGACTGTCAACGACACCTATGGGCATGCCGCCGGCGACCTGGCGCTGCAGGCCTTCGCCGACGCGTGCGCTGCCACCGTGCGCTCCACAGATCTGACGGGGAGGTACGGCGGGGAAGAGTTCGTCATCCTGGTTCCTGGAGCAAGCGCCGAACGGGCCGAGACGATTGCCGAGGAGATCAGCAGGCGCATGGCCGGCGCGGACACGCCGGGCGGCATGGAGATGCCCACCGCGAGTTACGGCATTTCCACTTACAACGGCGTGACCTCCGATGTTGACCAACTTATCGCCGCAGCGGATGCCGCCCTGTACCGGGCCAAATCGCTGGGCCGGAACCGCGCCGCCCGCAGCGACGGGCTGCGGTAGCTTTACTGCCACAAAGCGGCACGGTTCCGGACAGCCGGCTACTGGGACTGGAGCGCGTCCGCCTGTTCGGCCAGGACGGTGAGGGCCACGCTTTCCGGACGCTCCACCGTGCTCCGGATGCCGACCGTCATGCCGCTGCGTGCGGCTTTGAGGACGGATTCCATGACTTCCAGGACGTGGAAGGCAAGTGCGCCACCCGCCCTGGGCTCCTTGCCTTGCGGGGTGGCGGCAAGGTCCGCGATGCCGAACCCGCGTCCGGCGTCGACGTACCCTGCGGAGGCGGGAAGGGTCTCCCAGTCCTCGGCGCCGAGGGAGAACAGCTGGACGTCGCCGTCAAAGTGGTTCGGATCCGGCACCACCAGGGAACCGCGCTCGCCATGGATCTCGATGTTGGGCGACTTCGACTTCACGGCATCGAAGCTCATGAAGAGGGTGGACAGCGCACCGGAGGCGTGGACCAGGACGCCGGTCACGTGGGAGTCGATGGTGACCGGCACTTTCTCGCCCTGGCGCGGCCCCGAGCCGATGGTGCGCTCATTCCGGGTGTGGCTGGCCGCGCCCATCACGGAGACGACCGGACCCAGCAGGGTCACCAGGGCGGTGACGTAGTAGGGACCCATGTCCAGCAGCGGGCCGCCGCCGGGCTGGTAGTAGAAGTCCGGGTTCGGGTGCCAGCGCTCGTGGCCTGGGGTCACCATGGTTGCCGACGCCGAGATGGGGGCGCCGACCAGCCCGTCGTCGATCGCCTTGCGGGCGGTCTGGATGCCGGTGCCCAGTACGGTGTCAGGAGCGCAGCCGACGGCGACGCCGGCCTCGCGTGCCGCGTCCAGCACCTGGCGCGCCTCCTCAGTCGTGGCAGCAAGGGGCTTCTCGCCGTAGACGCTCTTTCCGGCGGCGATGGCCTTCAGTGCCACCTCGGCGTGGGCGGCGGGGATGGTCAGGTTCAGGACAAGTTCGACGTCGTCCGCGGCGAGGAGTTCCTCCACGGAGATGGCGCGGACACCTTCGTAGCCATCCGCCACGGCCTGGGCACGTGCGGGGTCCAGGTCCGCCACGGCCACCAGGTCGATCTGGCTGAGTTTGCGGAAGTTCGCCAGGTACTGCGCGATGATGGCTCCGCAGCCAATGATTCCGACTTTCAACGGCTTGCCCACAGCAGGCCCCTTTCGATGATGGTGCGGACATTGGTGTCCTGGAGGATTTCGACCCGATGGCCGGGGGTGGCGACGAAGATGCGGCCCTTGCCCCACTGGCGGGTCCAGATGGCGGGGGAGGTCACTTCACGGTTCCATGGGTCCCATTCACGGACCTTCTGGGTGGTGGTGGCCAGGACATCGATGTAGTCGTCGGAGAGGACCCAGTACTGCTCGGTGACCAGGTCGAAGTCCTGGATGCCCCGGGTGATGGGGTGTTCGGCGGCCGCGGGCAGCATGTTGACGGTATAGGGCACGTAGTTGTCCGACTGCTCGCCGATGCACTCATCCGGGTGCTTGCCAGGGTGGCAGGCGAACTGGCCGCCGATCAGGTGCAGGTAGTCGGAGGTGTTCCGGTAGGAATCGGCGATTCCACCGTGCCAGCCGGCCAGGCCGGTGCCGTTCTCCACGGCGGCCCGCAGTCCGGCGAACTCGTCCTTTTCGATGGTGGACATGGTCATGCACTGCATGATCAGGTCCACACCGGCCATATAGGCGGCGTCGGCGTAGACCTTGGGGGATTCCTCCACCCGGACGTCATAGCCGTTGTCTCTGAGATAGGGAATGAAGAGCTCGGTGGCCTCGTAGGGCTGGTGGCCGTCCCAGCCGCCGCGGACCACCAGTGCATTCTTTCGTTCTGTCATTGAATTTCCTTTGTTTGGCTACCGGCCTTGCGGGCCGGAAAGAGCAGGGGGTCAGCGGCTGGCGAAGGCGGCGTCGAAAGCGGCTGCGGGCGGGGCGATGCGGGCCAGTTCCTGGACCATGGCAAGGGCCTGCGGGGCGCCGATGAGGCGGTCCATTCCGGCATCCTCCCATTCGATGCTGGTGGGGCCGTCGTAGCCAATGGCGTTCAGGGTCCGGAAGATCCGGTTCCACTGCACGTCACCGTGTCCTGCCGTGACGAAGTCCCAGCCCCGCCGGGGATCCGCCCAGGCGAGGTGCGAACCCAGGCGGCCGTTGCGGCCATCCAGCTGCCGGACGGATTCCTTTACATGCACATGGAAGATCTTGTCCGCGAAGTCCTGCAGGAACATCACGGGATCCAGGTCCTGCCAGATGAAGTGGGAGGGGTCGAAGTTCAGGCCAAAGTTCGCCCTGTGGCCAATAGCCTCAAGGGTCCGTTTCGCCGTCCAGTAGTCGTAGGCGATTTCAGACGGGTGGACCTCGAGTGCGAACCGGACACCTGCCTCGTCGAAGACGTCCAGGATGGGGTTCCACCGGTCCGCGAAGTCCTGGTAACCGGCGTCGATCATTGCCTGCGAGGCCGGCGGGAACATGGCGACGGCCTTCCAGATGGACGAGCCGGTGAACCCCGTCACGGTCTTGACGCCAAGCCGTGCGGCCGCCCGCGCGGTGTCCTTCATGGCCTCCGCCGCCCGCCGGCGCACCCCTTCAGGCTCGCCATTGCCCCAGACTTCCGCGGACAGGATGCCCTGGTGGCGCTCATCGATAGGGTCATCGCAGACGGCCTGGCCCGTGAGGTGGTTGGCGATGGCGAAGACCTTGAGGTTGTTCTTCTCGAGGATGTCCAGCCGGCCCTGGAGGTAGTTGTCGTCCTCCGCAGCCCGGCGGGGGTCCAGGTGGTCGCCCCAGCAGGCGATTTCCAGCCCGTCAAAGCCCCACTCGCCGGCAAGCCGGGCCACTTCCTCGAAGGGCAGGTCGGCCCACTGGCCGGTGAACAGCGTGATTGGTCGTGTCATTGGGTGTTCCTTGGTTTCTTGAAGCTGTAGGTCGCTCAGACTTTTTGCCACTGGCTGGAATTCGCGGCGCTCGACTCCACTGCGGCGAGGACCCGCTGTACCTGCAAGGCGTCGGCGAACGACGGTTCCGGTTGGCGGCCCTCGCCGATGGCCGTGACAAGGTCCACCACCTGGTGGGTGAAACCGTGCTCGTACCCCAGGCCGTGGCCCGTGGGCCACCAGTGCCCCACGTACGGGTGCTCGGGCTCGGTGACGAAAATCCGGCGGAAGCCGGCGTCCGGCGATTCGGCCGAATCGTAGAAGGACAGGACGTTCATGTCCTCGAAATCAAAGGCGAGGGAACCCTTGGTGCCGTTGACCTCCAGCCGCATGGCATTTTTCCGGCCCAGGGCGTAGCGCGTTGCCTCAAAGACGCCGATCGCGCCCGCGGAGGCGCCGCCGTCGAACTTTGCGCTGAAGATGGCCGCATCATCAACGGTGACGGTCCCGCGGGGGGTGTCACTGCTGAGGTCGCCGTGGCCCCCAAGGCCCACCAGGTCGCCTGCCAGCGGACGTTCCAGGACAAACGTTTCCAGCATTGCCGACACCCCGCTGATGTTCTGCCCCGTGACCCACTGGGCGGCGTCGATGCTGTGTGCGCCGATGTCGCCCAGGGAGCCGGAACCGGACTTGTCCTTGTCCAGCCGCCAGGTCATGGGGGCGTTGGCGTCGGAGAGCCAGTCCTGCAGGTACTGGGCCCGGACGTGCCGGATGTCGCCAATCCGTCCTTGCTCCACGAACCGCTTGGCCAGTGCCAGTGCCGGGGTGCGGCGGTAGCTGAAGCCGCACATGGAGAAGACGCCATGCTTTGCGGCGGTCTCCGCTGCCAGTGTCATCCGCTCGGCTTCCTCCACGGAGTTGGCCAGCGGCTTTTCGCACAGCACGTGCTTTCCGGCCTCGAGGGCTGCGATGGCAATCTCTGCGTGGGTGTTGCCGGGCGTGCAGATGTCGATGAGGTCGATGTCGTCGCGCTCGATCAGGCGCCGCCAGTCGGTCTCCACCGACTCCCAGCCCAGCTTGTCAGCGGCCGCTCGGACGCCGTCGGCATTCCTGCCGGCGACCGCGGTGAGCTGTGGCTGCAGCGGCAGGTCGAAGAACCGTGGCGCGGTGCGCCAGGCGTGGGAGTGGGCGGCACCCATGAAGGCATAGCCCACCATGCCGACCCGCAGGGGTTTGGCGGTGGTCATGGACGTGTCCTTTCTACTTGCTGAAGCCGGCCGTCAGGCCTGCCAGCAGTTGGCGGCGGCCGATGACGTAAAGCACCAGGATGGGCAGCGTGCTGAGCATCACCGAGGCTAGAACGGCCGGGATATTGACGCTGAATTCACCCTGGAAGCTCCACAGGCCCAGGGGCAGGACGCGCAGGCTGGGGCTCTGGGTGAGGACCAGCGGGAGCAGGAACCCGTTCCAGACATGCAGGCCGTTGTAGATGGCAACGGTCACAATAGCCGGGCGGGTCAGGGGCAGGGCGAGCCGCCACATGGTCTGCCACTCGCTGCAGCCGTCCAGCCGCATGGACTCGAACAATTCGTTCGGGACGTCGCGGATGAAGTTGGACAGGATCAGCACCGTGAGGGGGATGGCAAAGGCAATGGACGGCAGCATCAGTGCCAGCAGGCTGTCGTACAGGTTGAGCCGGATGATCATCAGGTAGATCGGGATGATCGTCGCCTGGAGCGGGATGGCCAGCCCCATGAGGAACATGCCGTTGACCAGCTTGAGGAACCTTCCGCTGCCCCGGACGATCGCGAACGAGGCCATGAACGAGATCAGCACCGTGGGAATTACGGAACCGAGCGTGACGATGACGCTGTTCATGAAATATGTGGCGAAGTCTTTCTCAAGGACCAGTTGGTAGTTCTCCAGCGTGGGCGAGGTGGGGACGGCCAGGGGATTCTGGCCGAAGTATCCCGCCTGCGTCTTCAGGCTGGTGATCACCACGTAGTAGATCGGCAGGATGATAATGGCCAGCCAGATCCACCCACCGAGGCCGCCGGGGATGTTGAGCCGCCTCAGCCGTTGGCCGAGTCCCTGCTTGGGTGCGGCGGAACCGGCCGTGGTTCCGGTCCGGGCCTCCTGCGCATTGCTTTTCAGGACGGTACTCACCCTACAAACCTTCCAATTGGCTGCCTTGTTTGTCCTTGCCGCCAAGACGCTGGAGGAACAAGGCCAGTGCAAGGCCGATGATGACGAGAATGACGGCGATGACGCTGGCCGGGCCCATGAGGTTGGCCCGGAAGCCCCGCAGGTACATGTCCAGGGCCAGGATCCGCGTGGAGTTTCCCGGTCCGCCGCCCGTGAGGACGAAGATCAGGTCGAAGTAGGTCAGCGAACCCACCACCATCAGCGTGGAGGACGTGATGATGGTGTATTTCAGCTGGGGCAGGGTGATGTGGAAGAACTGCTTGATGGTTCCGGCACCGTCGATCTGCGCTGCCTCGTAAAGGGACTTCGGGATCTGCCGCACCCCGCCCTGGTAGATGAGGGTGTGGAACGGGACGAACTGCCAGGCGATGACGAAGATGACCAGGCCTACGGCCAGTTGGGGTACCCCCAGCCAGTCCTGTGCCAGGAAGGGCAGCCCCAGGCCGGTTGCCAGGCCGAAATTCGGGTCCAAAAGGGCCTTGAAGGCGATGGCGACGGCGGCTGAGGACAGCAGGAGGGGCAGGAAGTACAGGACGGCAAGGGCAGCCCGGTAGCGCTGGCTTCCCGCCGTGAACACCCCCAGGAGCAGGCTGATGGGAGTCTGGACCAGCCACGAAACGATCATGATCAGGAAGGTCAGGCCCAGGGCGTTGTACAGTCCCGGATCCGCCAGCACAGAGAACCAGTTGTCCAGTCCAGCTGCCCCGATGGCACCGATTCCGTCCCAGCTGCTGAAGCTGAGGATGAGCACCCCGGCCAGCGGGATGACTGCGAACACCAGGAAGAAGAACAGTGCCGGCAGGGTCAGCCACGCCAGGGCGGCCCTGCGCTGTTCGGTCTGCTTGGAATCTTTCGCCCTCGTGGCGGCCCGCGGGGCAGTGGAGACGGCGTTGCTCATTTCCCTAGGGTGCCGTTCATGTTCTCGGCGAACTGCTGCGGCGTGATCGACTTCAGGAACAGCTGGTCGATGTTGTTCAGCAGGGCCTCAGCTGCGGTGGGGCTCAGCGCCTGGTCCCAGGACTGCTGGAAGTTGGGTGCGTTCTTGGCCATGTCGTAGACGAAGTTCAGGAACTCCTTGTCCGGGGAGGTGTTCAGCTTGTCTTCGATGCCGTTGACAATCGGCACGGAGCCGGAGTTGATGTAGGCGTCGACCACGGTATCGGTCAGGATCCCGTCCTTGAAGAACTTCTTGGCGGATTCCTTTTCCTTGTCGCTGGCCTTGGAAGAGATTGACATGTACGCCGCGGGGTTTCCGACGCCGTTCTTCGGGTCGCCCTTGCCGCCGGCAACCGTGGGGAAGGGGACGAAGCCCAGCTTTCCGTCCTGCACAAAGTTCTGGCCGGCCTTCTTCATGGCGCCATAGGTCCAGGAACCGTGCAGCATCATGGCTGCCTTGCCGGAGAACAGGAGGGCCTGGTCTGCCTGCGAGTCGGCAGTGATGGAGGAGAAGCCCTTGATGAAGCCGTCAGCAGAGACCAGCTCCTGGATCTTGGTGCCGGTCTCGATCACGGCCGGGTCCATCCAGGAATTGGGCTTGCCCTCGAAGATCGCCTTGAAGACGTCCGGCCCGCCGATGCGGTCCAGGAGGTATTCAAGCCACATCATGGAGGTCCAGCGCGACTGGCCGCCCAGGGAGAACGGGGCTACGCCCATGCCGTTGAAGGTCTTGACCAAGGACATGATGTCGTCCCAGGTCTTGGGCGGCTGGACGCCTGCCTTCTGGAACAGTTCCTTGTTGTAGAACAGCACGATCGGGGCGACGTACTGGTTGGGCAGGGCGTAGATCTTGCCGTTGACGGTGGCTGCACCGAACACGGACGGGAAGAACTTCTTCTTCAGGTCCGGATTCTGGTCGAACCAGCTGGTGAGGTCCTCAACCTGGTTGGCCTCGGCGTAGGTCTTCAGGCCACCGCCGCCCCAGCCGTAGATGATCGTGGGTGCCTGGTTGGCGCCGATGGCGGTCTTGATCTTGGTCTTGTAGGCGTCGTTCTGGAAGTACGTGACCGTGATCTTGTCGGCGGAGTTTGCCGAGTTAAAGGCATCCACGGCTTTCTGCATGGTGGTCTGGTTCGGCTCGCCGGACAGGTACCACATGCTGGCGCCCCCGCCGCCGCTGGAGGCACCGGGGCCGGACGTCCCGCAGGCAGTGGTCGCGGCAACGGCAAAGGGAGTGAGGGCAGCGAGGGCGAGGAAAGACCGCCGGGAGGACTGGGGTTGCTTCATTGCTTCTCCATTGTGAATTTGCGTCGGGGTACGGGGCGTCAGCTCCGCCGTTCGTTCGAAACATTTCGAACGGTGATATAAGTCACGCTGTAAACTAAAGCCCTAATTACCGGCGGCGTCAAGGGATCCTAGAGGATCTTTTCTGTCTACTCCCTATGTCCCGGTGCTCTTGACCGGAGAAGGCCCCACTCTGCACAATGAAAGCGTTTCCCCACTTTCGAAAGATTGCGAACCGATGACGAGCAAATTGCAGGAGCGGACCAAACCTACGCTCGCTACCGTGGCCAGGCAGGCAGGGGTTTCGGCGCCTACGGTGTCCAAAGTGGTGAACGGGCGTGAGGACGTGGCCCCCGAAACCAGGGCCCGGATCCTTGCCGCACTGGAGCAGGCGGGCTACCAGTCGCCTGTCCAGCGCCGGGCGGCCGCCGAAAGCGGGACCGTGGTGGAAGTAGTGATCGACGTGCTCGACTCCGCATACACCATCCAGGTCCTCAACGGCATCCTGCAGTTCGCTGCCGCCGCCGACGTCGAAATCCTGGTCAGCGTGACCGGCCAGTCCACCCCCGCCCGCCACACCCCCGAGCGCCGGGCGCAGCGGATGCTCGAAGAGGGCAGGGCCGGGATGATCGTGGTGACCTCGGCCTTCAGCGAGGCGCAACTGCACGCGTTCAGGCGCCGCCACATCCCCGTCGTCGTCATCGACCCGCTTAACCCGCCCTCCGCCGACGTCGTCAGCGTTGGGGCCACCAACTGGGCCGGCGGCAAAGCTGCCACCGAGCACCTGCTGGGACTGGGACACCGCCTCATTGCCTACATCGGCGGCATAGAGGGCGCTGAATGCAACCAGGCGCGGCTGCACGGATACATGGCAGCCCTGATGGCACAAGGGATCAAGGTGGACCCCCAGTACGTTGTTTCCGGCGGCCGGTTCCGGACGGAGAGTGGGGTCAATGGATTCAAAGAGCTGCTGAAGCTTGACCCGCGCCCCACGGCGATCTTCGCCGGAAGCGACACCATTGCCCTGGGCGTCCTCAGCGAAGCGCGGCGCCACGGAATCAGGGTTCCCGAGGACATCAGCCTCATCGGCTTCGACGGCACCAACCAGGGTGAGCAGTCCGTTCCATCGCTGAGTTCCGTGGCCCAGCCCCTGGAGGAGATGGGGCGGGCGGCCCTAAGGTCGCTACTGCGGCAGGTGCAAGGCGAAGTCCTCGATTCCCACCGAGTGGAACTGGCAACCCAGGTAATCGTGCGGGAATCCACCGCCCCTCCCGCGGACTGAAAGACAACCATGAAAATCACCCATCTCGACACCGTGGTCGTGGACTTCTACCGGACGAACCTCATCTTCGTCCGGCTTACAACTGACGAGGGGCTCACCGGCATCGCCGAGGCGACCCTCGAAGGGCAGGAACATGCTGTCCTCGGGGCGGTGGCTGTCCTTGCCGAAGCCGTCAGGGGCAAGGACCCCACGCGGATCACCCAGACCATCTATGAGCTCAACCGCGACGCCTACTGGCGCGGCGGTCCGGTATCCATGACAGCCCTGAGCGCCCTTGAGATGGCGATGTGGGATGTTTCGGCGCGGGCCTTGGGCGTCCCGGTCCACCGGATGCTGGGGGGACAGGTCCGCGACCGGGTCCGCGCCTACGCCAACGGCTGGTTTTCCGGGGCCATCACTCCGGAGGATTTCGCCGAGGCCGCTGTACGGACGGTCGGCCAAGGCTTCCGCGGCCTAAAGTGGGACCCTTTCGAGGCCGCGGACCTTTTCCTGGAACCGCGGGACCTGCGGCGCATGCTTGAACCTGTTGAGGCAGTGCGGGCGGCAGTGGGCGACGACGTTGAACTGTTCATAGAAGGCCACGGCCGCTTTGATGTCCCCACAGCCATCCGGGTGGCCCGCGAACTTGAACGGTTCCAGCCGGTGTTTTTCGAGGAACCGTGCCCGCCGGACGGGATCGACGCCCTCGTGGAGGTGCACAGCAAGTCCCCTGTTCCCATTGCCGCGGGGGAGAGATGGATGGGCCGGAACACCTTCATTCCCGCCCTGGCCCGCAACGCCGTGGATTACATCCAGCCGGACGTCACGCACGCCGGCGGGCTGCTGGAACTGTCGTTCATTTCCACTCTGGCGGCAGCCCATTATGTGCCGTTCGCACCGCACAACCCCAGCGGGCCGCTCAGCACTGCGGCAACCCTGCAGCTCGGGGCCACACTGCCGAATTTCCGGTACCTGGAGATCATGGCCACGGACGTGCCGTGGCGCAGCGACATCTCCAGTGAGCGCCTTCAGCTGACGGCAGACGGCGATGTCATGATCCCCGACGGCGCTGGGCTGGGCATCGACCTCGACTATGACGCGATCGCGGAGCATCCTTTCACGCCGCATCCCATGCGGATCTTCAGCGACGTGGTGGCCGATATCCGGCCGCCGGACGCCCGGTCCTACTTCAACCTCGCAGGCGCAGGCGTCCGCTGACGCGTCGGACAACGAAAAAACGGCGGCGTCCGCCCGGCCTAATAACCGGCCGGAGGCCGCCGCTGCGGGTGGGTGCCTAGCGCTTGACCGCCTCGAGCTTGAGCAGCTTGGCGATAACGCCGTCGAATTCGGAGTCGTCGAAGATCTTCTTCCAGTCGGCCTTGATGATGCTGTCCTTGCCGTACCAGGGTTGGCTCCAGGATGGCGAGCTGCTTGACGGTGACCCAGTGCACGTCGATGACGGGAGCGTAGATGGTGCGGATGACGGCCTCGGCAGAGTCACGGGAGGCGCCGGACTTCAGGTTGTTACGCTTGGGAGGTGTCCGTAGAATCTGCCGCCTCGACGGCCAAGATCAGTGCCGCCCTGGGCTCCCTGGGGCGCCTTGGAAATCCTGGGCATCGTGGTGGTCCGTCCCGGCTCCGGCACCTATCTTCGGGACGGCGTCTCCGAACTCCTGCCCCGGACCCTCAGTTGGGGACTGATGCTCGGTGCGCCGCGGACGCGTGAACTCGTTGAGCTGCGCAGCGGACTGGAAGTCCAGGCTGCCCAGCTGGCCGCGGAGCGCATAACGGAAGAGGCGCTTGGCCGCATGCGCGGCAACCTGGCTGCGCTGAAGGAACACACGAAGATCTATGAGGCTCTGGCGGCGCGATGCGGAGGCCGTCACGGCCACCATGCGATCGCATATGCAGACCGCGTCCCGGCGCCTGCTGGCCGGTTTCGACGCCTCGCAGTAGGTTCCCGCGTATCAGTTGAGCGAGGCCGCCAGCTTTTCCCGCTGTGGATCGTCGCCCGTCCGGCGCGGGCCCACTGAACCGCGGCGCACCAGGGTGGCCGTGAACTGCGCCGGAGCGGCGGGCGGCAGCCCCTCCATCTGGCGGATCAGTGCCTTGGCTGCCGCCACGCCCATGTTGTAGACCGGCTGGGCGATGACCGTCAGGGGCGGCGTGGTGAGCCTGGTCCATGCGAAGTCGTCGTACATCAGGAATGACACATCGGCCGGAATGGACAGGCCCAATTCCTGGATCGCTTCCACCACGCTGAGGGCAATCAGGCCGTCCGAAGCGACCACTGCCGTGGCTTGGTCCGGGCCCCGGAGCACTTCGCGGGTGATGCTGCGGATCGAGTCGGCATCGCCGGCATTCAACCTGACCAGGTCTTCCGGGAAGGGCAGCCCCGCCGCAAGGAAAGCGTCCCGCATCCCCTCGATGCGGTCCGCAATCTGGGAGGACTCCAGGGTCATGCCCGGCGTGTAGGGGGTGTCCGTCCGCAGTGTGGAGATGAAGGCGATACGCCGGTGCCCTGCCTCGAGCAAATACTGCGTAGCTTCCCTGGAAATCCGCGCCATGTCCACGGCCATGGTCTCCACCTTGAGGTCGCCGGCGGTGCGGTCGATGAACACCAGGGGGCGTCCGGACCGGTGCACCTCCTGCAGGTGTTCGGTGTCCACTGATGATGCCGGGGCGACGATGAGGCCGTCCACCCGCTTGTCCAGCAACACCCGCACCGCGTCCACTTCCGCCGCCCGGTCCTCGTCGGTGTTGACCAGGATGACGTTGTACCCGGCCTTCTTGGCAGTGTCCGTGATGCCCCGGGTAGCAAGGCCGAAATGCGGGTTTTCGATGTCACCCACCACCACGCCGATGGTGTGCGATTTTCCGGTGTTCATGCTGCGGGCCAGCTCGTTGGGACGGTAGGAAAGCGCCTCGGCAGCGGCGAGGACGCGCTCGCGGACGTCGTCGCTGACCGCGCCGTAATTGCCCAGTGCACGGGCGGCCTGTGCCTTGGAGACCTGCGCAGCTTTTGCGACGTCGGCAACGGTTACGTCCCGCCGTCGTGCTCCATCACCGTTCATCTTCACCTTTCGACGGGGTTGTTGACGCCCCATGTGACATCGGCTACATTTCAATCAATCGATGTGAGTCCGGTCTCAATCCTAAGCTGTGAGACCGGACTCAACAAGAGCATCGACGACTTTCTTCGGCGGCCCTGACAGCACCGCCTTCCCACCAACGATTGGACAACGCTGTGAAGAAAAAGAATCTCCGACCTGCCGGATTTGCCGCGGCAGCCCTGGCCGCGGTCCTGGCGCTCTCCGGCTGCAGCTCCACCTCCGCCGCCTCCACCACAGAGAACAACCCCTACGGACTGATCCAGCCAGGCACCATCCGGGTGGCAAGCCTGGGTGACTCAAAGCCGTACACCTTCGCCGATGCCTCCGGAAACTTCACCGGCTTCGACGTGGAACTCTTCAAGGACGTGGCCCACCGGGCCGGTGTGGACAACGTGGTCTTCACCGGGCAGGACTTCTCGGGGCTCCTTGCCGCAGTGGCAAACGGACAGTTCGACGCCGGCGTCGCAGCCATCGGCATCACCGACAAGCGCAAGGAAACCGTGGACTTCTCGGACGGTTACCTGGCCGGCTACCTCACGGTCATCACCACCAAGACCTCCGGCATCACCAGCGCGGACGGGCTGGCCGGCAAACGCCTGGGCGTGGTCCAGGGAACCCTGCAGGAAGCCTATGCGGTGAAGAACTTCACCTCGGCCAGCCTGGTCCGCTTCCCTGACAACAACACCGCGATCGCCGCCGTGAACAGTGGAACGGTGGACGCGCATTTCCTGGATTACGAGGCCGCCAAGGCTTACGAGGAGCAGCACGGCCTGGTCAGCGCCGCGGACATCCCGTCCTTCGACGCCCCGGCCGGGTTCGCAGTGGCCAAGGGCAAGACGGCCTTCAAGGAAGCCCTGAACAAGGGCCTGGCCGCAGCCATGGAGGACGGCACCTGGAAGAAGCTCTACCAGAAGTGGTTCCCGGGCTCACCGATGCCCGAGCAGTACCTGCCCAAGGCCGAGCAGACCGCATCACCCTCGCCAAGCAAGTAGCCCCCAAGCATTATTTGCCGGGCTGTCAGGCCTTAGGGCCACCGGGCCGGGCGGGCCGCCGTAAGCGGCCTGCCCGGCACCTCCCCTTCATCTACGTCTGAGAGCAATCATGGACTGGCTCAACACCATCATCCGTACCTTCTTCGACTTCGGCGCTATGGCCGAGGTCCTGCCCCAACTCCTGGCGGTCGGCCTGCTGAACACGCTGATCATTTCCATTGCCGCCACCGTCCTTGGCACGGTGCTGGGAATGGTGGTGGCCGTCATGGGCATCTCACCATCCAAGTGGCTGCGGGTCCCGGCCAGGATCTACACGGACCTTTTCCGTGGCCTGCCCGCCATCCTCACCATCCTGCTGATCGGCCAGGGCTTTGCCCGCCTGAGCCAGTCGATCTTCGGCCCGTCACCCTACCCGCTGGGCATCATCGCGCTGAGCCTGATCGCCAGCGCCTACATCGGGGAGATCTTCCGCGCCGGGATCCTCAGCGTGGACAAGGGCCAGGGCGAGGCCTGCCGTGCCCTGGGCATGAGCTACGCCAAATCCATGGCCCTGGTGGTGGTACCCCAGGGCGTCCGCCGGGTCCTCCCGGCCCTGGTGAACCAGTTCATCGCCATCGTCAAGGACTCCTCCCTGGTGTACTTCCTGGGCCTGCTGGTCACCGAACGCGAACTCTTCCGCGTGGGCCAGGACGCCGCCGTGCTGTCCGGGAACCTTTCACCCCTGGTGGCCGCCGGACTCCTCTACCTGGTGATTACCGTCCCGCTGACGCACCTGGTGAACCACTTCGACAACAAGTTCCGCACCGGCCGCCGCCGCGCCGCACCACCCACCAGCGGCCTGAAGGAAGTCAAGGAACTCGACGCGGCCTCGCCGCTCACAGCCGGGAGCAACACATGAACACCCCAACCCCCACCACCATGAATGCGGCCACCTCGGAGGAACAGTCGTTCCGCGGCTCAAGCCTGGAACTGCGCAACCTCACCATGGCCTACGGCGACATCGAGGTACTGCGCAACGTCAGCCTCACCGTGGCGCCGGGCACCACCACCTGCATCATTGGCCCCTCAGGATCCGGAAAATCCACCCTGCTGCGCGGCGTCAACCGGCTGCACGAACCCAAGAGCGGGAACGTCCTGCTCGCAGGCGACAGCACCCTGACCGTCAACCCGGACACACTCCGCACCCGCATCGGCATGGTGTTCCAGCATTTCAACCTCTTCCCGGACCACACCGCCGAGGAAAACGTGGCCCTGGCCCTCTGGAGCGTCAAAGGCATGCCCAAGGCCCAGGCCATGGAACGCGCCCGCCAACGGCTCGCCGAGGTTGGCCTCGCCGAACGCGCCGACCACCGCCCCCGTGACCTCTCCGGCGGCCAGCAGCAACGCGTCGCCATCGCGCGGGCCCTGGCCATGGAACCCGAAGTGATGCTCTTCGACGAGGCCACCAGCGCCCTGGACCCCGAACTGGTCAAGGGCGTCCTGAACCTCATGGCCGGCCTGGGCCGCCGGGGCATGACCATGCTCGTCGTCACCCACGAAATGGGCTTCGCCCGGAAAGTGGCAGACCAGGTGGTCTTCATGGATGAAGGCGAAGTAGTGGAGGCCGGGACACCCGCCCAACTCTTCGACAATCCCCGCAGCGAACGCCTCCAGCGCTTCCTTTCCGAGGTGCTCTGATGGGTGCGGTTGCAGCGGCACCCATCCGGACCGCCGTCGTCGGTTTTGGAATCTCCGGCAAGGTCTTCCACGCGCCCCTGGTGGCGGCCAACCCGGACCTCTCGCTGGACGTCATCGTCACTGCCCAGCCGGAACGTGCGGCGGAGGCGGCACGCCTGTATCCGCAGGCACGGATTGCCGGCACCCCGGAGGAGCTGTTCGCCCTGGCCGCGGACCTGGACCTGGTCATCCTGGGCACCCCGCCGCACACGCACTACGGGCTGGCCGCGACAGCCATCGCCCACGGCCTGCATGTGGTGGTGGACAAGCCTTTCGTCCCCACGTCCGCCTTGGGCGGGGAGCTGATCAGCAGGGCGGCCGACGGCGGGGTGCAGCTAACGGTGTTCCAGAACCGCCGGTGGGATGCAGACTTCCTCACCCTGCAGAAGGTGCTGGCGTCCGGAGACCTTGGCGGGGTCACCAGCTTTGAATCGCGGTTCGAATGGTGGCGGCCCGAAGGCTTCGGAAACTGGCGGGACACCGTGTCCCTGTCCGAGGGCGGCGGCATCCTGCACGACCTCGGCGCGCACCTGATCGACCAGGCCATCCACCTTTTCGGCCCGGTGGAACGGAGCTACGGCGAGACGGCCAACCGCGGTCCGCATCCGGACGCGGCGGATACGGAAGCGTTCGTGTCGTTGCTGCACGCCTCCGGCGTCCGGACGCGGCTCTGGATGAACGGCATGGCCGCCCAGGCCGGGCCGCGGTTCCACGTCCTCGGTTCCCGCGCCGGCTACACCAAGTGGGGCCTGGACGGACAGGAACCTGCCCTCGCTGCCGGGACGCCGCCGTCGGACCCCGCCTATGGTGTGGAACCCCAGGAGCGTTGGGGGCTCCTGGGGGTGGACGGGGCAACGGCGGCCGTCCCCGCCGAACGCGGCGCCTACCCGCAGTTCTACGTCCAGCTGGCCGCCGCCCTGCACGGGAACGGGCCGCTGCCGGTGGATCCCGCCGAACCGCTTGAGGTGCTGAAGGTGATCGAGGGCATCCACGCCCTGGCCTGACGCCACACCCAATTTCCCCTGCTTTCCCTGACGCGTCGTCAGCGTCTTCCGCAACCACGAATTCCACAGAAAGGGACACCATGTCCTCTCTTCCAGCCACCAAGCGCGTTGCCGTCATCGGCGGCGGCATCCTCGGCGTTTCCACCGCGGTCCACCTGCTCCGCGAAGGAGCGTCCGTGATCCTGCTGACCGAACGCGGCCTCGCCAGCGAAGCCAGCGGCCGCTCGCTGTCCTGGCTCAACTCCGCCGGCGAACGGTCCACCCCGTACCACCAGCTGCGGGTGGCCGGCGTGGACCGCTACCGCACCCTCTTCGCCTCGGACCCCAGCCGCGACTGGCTGCAGTTTGGCGGCGGCCTGATGTGGAACGCCGCGGGGCAGGGCGAGGCCACCGCGGCCCGGCACGCCTACGAAAAGTCCATCGGCTACGACTCCCGGCTTCTCGCCCCCAGCGGTATCGCAGCCACCACCCCCGGCATCGATGCGGACGCCGTGCCGGAGAATGCCATCTTCAATCCCGGCGAGGGCTGGGTGAGCCTGCCGGACCTGATCGACTTCCTCATGGAGGAGTTCCACGCCCGCGGCGGCGAACTGGTCCTGAACGCGGGAAAAGCCTCCGTCATGGTGGAAGGCGGCCGCACCTCCGGCGTGGAGACAGCGTCGGGCGGGACATACCCGGCCGACGCCGTGCTGGTGGCCTGCGGCGCGGCGACGCCCGCCGTCGTCCAACCCCTGGGAGTGCACATCCCCAACGGCTCTCCCGTGTCCATGCTGGTGGTGACCAAGCAGGTGCAGCACGACGTGGCCGCGGTGATGAACACCCCGCGCGCAGCCTTGCGGCCCAACCCGGGCGGGACGTTTGCCCTGGACCACGACTGGTACGAGGAACACATTACCGAGCACGCGGACGGCTCCTTCAGCATCCCCGATGAGGTGGTCCAGGAACTGGCCGATGAGGCATCGAAGCTTGTTGCCGGCAATCCGGAACTCAAGCCCGCCTCCTGGAAGATGGGCTATAAGCCCATTCCCGGGGACGGCGAACCCGTCCTGGGCGAACTGGGCCAGGTGCCCGGCTGCTTCGTTGCCTTCACGCATTCCGGCGCCACGCTGGGACTCATTGCCGGTGAGCTCCTGGCCGGGGAAATCCTGACCGGCAGGAAGCACCCCATGCTGGCCACCTTCCGGCCGGGACGCTTCTCCTAAGCCGGGCTGCAAAGGGGCGGGGCCGGGCGGATTGCGGCTCCGCCCTTTTGCCTGTGCCGTCCGGGCTGGATGCCGTCCGGCGTGTCAGGCGCCCAAATGACCGGTGAGCCGGCGGTGGAATCCGGTGCTGCGCTCATCGAGGCCTTCGATCCTCACCGTGGCCCCGTGGTCCGCGTATTTCGTTTCAATGGAGTCGAGGGCGGCCACCGTCGAGGCGTCCCAGATCTGTGCACGGCTGAGGTCGATGGACACCAGGCCCGGATCGTCCGCGTAGGCGAAGTGTTCCACCAGGTCGTTGCTGCTCCCGAAAAACAGCGGGCCCACCACCTGGTAGCGGACACTCTCCCCGTCGCCGGCCAGGGTCCTCTCAACAGTGATCACATGCGCCACCCGGCGGGCGAACAGGACCATGGCCAGGATGACGCCGACGAGGACGCCGTAGGCCAGGTTCCCCGTCAGCACCACGACGGCGACAGTAACAGCCATGACCAGTGTCTCCGGTATGGGCATCCGCTTCAGGGTGGACGGTTTGACGCTGTGCCAGTCCACCGTGGTGACGGCAACCACCATCATGACCGCGGCGAGGGCCACCATGGGAATCTGCCCCATGATCGAGCTGAGCCCGGTCACCAGGGCCAGCAGGAACAGTCCGGCCACGAACGTCGAAATGCGGGTGCGGGCCTGGCCGGTCTTCACATTGAGGACGGTCTGCCCGATCATGGCGCAGCCGGCAATGCCGCCGTAGAAACCGGCGAGGATGTTCGATACGCCCAGCCCCCAGGACTCGCGTCCCTTATGGGACGGGGTGCCGGTGATGTCATCGACGAGTTTCGCTGTGAGGAGGGTTTCCATGAGGCCGACGAACGCCACACTCAGTGCCGTGGGCAGGACCAGCTGGAAGGTGGCAAGGTCAAGCGGGAAAAGGAACGGGGTGATCCCCGGCAGCTTGCCCGTAAGGGGACCTTCGTCCGCGACGCTTGGAACGGCCACGCCGGCGATGATGACGATTGCCGTGACGGCCACGATGGCAACCAGCGGCGACGGAACCACCTTGGTGAAGCGCGGAAGGACGAAAATGATCGCGAACGTCAGGGCGAACAGGACGTAGGCGGGCCAGGGGACATTGAGGACATGGGGCACCTGCGCCATGAAGATCAGCACGCCCAGGGCGTTGACGAATCCGATCATCACCGATCTGGGGATGAAGCGCATCAGCCGGGCAAGGCCGGCCAGGCCAAAGACCACCTGGATCACGCCGGCGAGCAGCACGGCGGGCAGGACGTACTGGACACCGTGCTGGTGCACCAGCGGGGCGATCACCAGGGCGACGGAACCGGCTGCGGCGGTAACGACGCCGGGCCGGCCGCCAAGGACCGACATCGCCAGGGCCAGCACGATGGAGGCGACCAGGCTCACCATGGGATCCACCCCGGCCACGATCGAGAAGGATATGACCTCGGGGACCAGGGCCAGGGTGGTGACCATGCCGGCCAGGACCTCGCGGGAGAGCTGCCGCGGGGAGCGCACGGCGGTCAGGACAGTGGTCGGTTGCCGGACGGGGCGGGGGCGGGCGGTGACGGCCAAGGAGCGGCTCCAGGGGACATGGCTCTCCTGGGAGAGCGGGTGTGCAACGTTTCTGCGCGCCACGGTGCGCACGGGTCCAGCCCGGCCATGGAAGACAATGGGGTGGGAAGGGAATGCGCCGGTGGCTTTCGGCTGCATAGGCAACACTACCCGCCAGGGTTTATGGAGGGGCAGCCAACCGCGATACGCAGTTCCGCAGCCGTTGCCAAACTGTGGCGCTTCCGCCCGGCCCGGCCCCGGGCGGAAGTAAGCTCGGCTGATAAAATGGCCGGGTTGCAGGGCGGCCATTTGAAGCTGGGGCGAGCAGTGCCGTAACAAGTCAGGGGACCACACAAACATGACGGCAGGCGGGTCACACCTCAGGATGTCGGAGAGCCGGCCGGGCACACCGGCCGGGGTTTCCGTGCCCGCCAAAGGCCGTGCCTACCTGGCAACCCTCGAAGGCTTTGTCGGCGCCCTCATGATGTTCGTCGGTTCCATCGGAACGGGCTGGATCGCCAACGGGTCGCCCATGATCCGGCAACCGGTGGTGATCGCACTCCGTACCGAAGGCTGGGGCGTGGCGGTATCCACCGTGCTGCTGACGGCCGGTGCCATGCTCCTGATGCGCTCCTGGCTTCGCCTGGGCCAGAGGCTGGGGGACTGGGGACAATCCTCCCTGCGGTCCGTGGTGGTGGCCATATCCGCCTGGTCCCTGCCGCTCTTGTTCTGCGTTCCGGTCTTCTCCAGGGACGTCTACGCCTATACGGGGCAGGGCCGCCTGGTCCAGGAAGGCCAGAACCCGTATGAGGTGGGCATTTCCACCCTCAACAACTGGTTCTCCCTGGGGGCCGACCCCGCCTGGGCGGAAAACCGGACCCCGTACGGGCCGTACTTCCTGTGGCTGGCGCGCGCGGTGGTGGGACTGACAGGAGCCCAGCCTGACGCGTCCGTCCTGCTGTTCCGCCTCCTGGCCGGCGTCGGCGTGCTGCTCTGCGTCATCTACGTGCCCAGGCTCGCCGAACTGCACGGGATCAACGGTGCCCGCGCGCTCTGGATCTCCGTGGCCAACCCGTTGTTCCTCATCAGCTTCATCGCCAGTGCCCACAATGACGCCCTGATGGTGGGGCTCGCCGTGGCCGGTGTCTACCTGGCCGCCACCCGCCGCTACCTCCTGGGCGTCCTCCTGGTCACCGCCTCCATCGGCATCAAGCCCATCACCGTCCTGCTGCTGCCGTTCATCGGTGTGATGTGGGCGGGGCCCGCTGCCTCCTGGCCGCGAAAATTCCTGATGTGGGGTGCCACGGCGGGCATCAGCTTCGGCGTGCTGGCCCTGAGCGGCATCCCCTACAACCTCGGCATCGGCTGGACGTGGGCCATCATGGACCCCACCCCCGGCTACACGGGCTACTCGCCGTCGGGCTTCCTGGGCCAGCAGGTGGAGATGCTGGCCAACGCCCTGGGACTGCCCGGCGGAACGCTGGCCACCTGGCTGCGGACCGCCATGAAGTGGGCGGCGATCGCCTTGGTCCTGCTGCTGATGTTCCGCGGCGACTACTCGCGGGCGGTGCGGCGGATGGCCCTGGCGTTCACCGCCGTCGTGATGCTCTCGCCCATCATCCAGCCCTGGTACATCCTGTGGTTCCTGCCGTTCCTGGCGGTCACGGGAATCCGGGACGACTGGCAGATCCGCTCGCTGTACGTGGGCGTGACGTTCTTTGTGGTGTTCGGCGCCCAGGACCAGCTTTCGGTCTGGTCCTTCGTGGAACTGCCCATCGACGCCTCGTCCCTGGCCTTCTTTACGGCCCTGGCCTTCACCTTCTACCTGCTGGTCCTGGACGTCCATACCCGCAAGCTGCTCATCGAGGGCAAGCCGCTGGACGTTGCCCGGCGGGCCTGGCGGTGGGTGGCGGAGCGCCGGGCCGCGCGCCAGGCTGAGGCCCGTGCCGCCGTCGACCGGTCGTCCGGGGGCAGCTAGGCTCCGGCCGGCACCTGGGCTGACGTTTTCCGGCCCAACTCCGCGGTGCGCTTCACCGACCACCACAGCAGGACCACCAGGAGCACGTTGCGGGTGGTCAGGATGGCTGCCATGACGGGGTGCGCATGGATGAGCGGGGTGTAGAACAGCGGGTAGATCACGAACGTTGTCATGGCAATGCCCATCAGCAGGGCGGCCGGGACCTTCCAGCGCTCCCAGTCATGCGCCAGGCCGGCGATGATCACCGGTGCCAGCCAGATGATGAACTGCGGCGAGCCCACCTTGTTGAACACGATGAAGGCGGTAACCATCATGAGCGCGCCTTCGAGGAACAGTTCCTCGCGTTCGGCGCCGCGCCGCAGGGCGCGGACCAGAAGGATGGCCGCGGTGACGGCCGCAAGGACCAGCAGCGGCTGCATCAGGAATGCGGCGGTGCCGGCACCGGGGCCGTAGACCTCGGTGGAATTGATGGCGGTGTTGTCGGCCATCCGTGAACCGGCGATGTGGAAAACGCTCAGCCACACCCAGGGCGTGGAGAAGGTGGCCTCAAGCTGCATTCCGCGCTCGCCCTGGTTCAGGAGGAAGTCCATGATGTGCGGCAGCCCGCCGGTCAGCCACGTGCCCAGGCCCACCACCGCGGTGACGGCGGCGCCGGCGAGGACCACCTGGATCCGCTTGTGGCTGGCGATGACGATCGGGACCAGGACGGCTGCGGGCCAGACCTTGATCCAGGTGGCGATGCTGAGCAGGACGCCGGCCACGACGGGCCGTTCAGCGGCATAGAGCAGGGCGATCAGCACGATCGGCGCTGTGATGCCCTCCACCCTGGCGAAGCTGAGGTAGCCCATGAACACCGTGAAGAACAGCCACCACCAGGCGGGGGCAATGCCCGTGACCTTCCGCGGGCCACGGGTGAGGTAGACCAGGCCGACGGCGTTGAGCGCCGTGATGATCAGGAACCACACCAGCAGGTAGAGGCCTGGCCCGGCGATGTTGGCCAGGAAGATGGGGATCTGCGCCAGCACCGGGTAGACCCAGGGGCTGATCTTCCCGGTCAGGTCCGCCGGGTTGTAGCCGTCCAGGGCCCACTGCCGGTACTGCTCGGTGTCGCTGAACGTATCGCCGTTCAGGAAAAAGGATGCCATCCAGCCCAGGAAGTACAGATGGACGACGGCGAAGCCCCACCAGACGCTGGATGGGCGGGCGAACCAGTCCACCACTTTTGCCGGGAGCAGTCTGGTGCGGACGGTCACCAGGCGGTCAAAGAACCTCGTGGAAATGTCAGGTCTCCTTGAGCGCGGGGGCGGGGGCTGCGGTCTTCTTGCCCAGCGTGTAGAGGCGCCGGACGCTCCACAGGAACAGGACCACCAGCAGGACGTTGCGGATTGTCAGTACCAGGGCCATCCAGGGGTTGTTGTGGCTCAGGGCGTCGTAGAAGAGCGGGTAGATGAAGTAGGTTGCCACGGCGATGGCGATCAGCATTGCCGCCGGAACCCGCCATTCACGCCAGCTGTGCGCCAGGCCCACCGCGACGGCGGGGCCGAGCCACACCATGAACTGCGGCGAACCCACCTTGTTGAAAACCACGAACGCGGTGGCCAGGGTCAGGGCCCCGGCCAGGAGCAGCTCGGTGCGGTCCACGCCGCCGGCCACCTTGTGCTGCTTTCCGTTGTGGAGCGCCCAGAAGGTCAACCCGGCCACCAGGAGTGCCGCCAGAACCAGGAGGGGCTGCATCAGCACGGACATGGTGGCGGTGCCCGGGCCGTCCACCTGCATGGAGTTGATGTCCGTGTTCATGTACATGCGCGAGCCGCCGATGTTCAGGACGGAGAGCCAAAGCCAGGGGGTGGTGAAGGTGGCCTCGAGCTGCATGCCGCGGTCGCCCTGCTGGGTGAGGAAGTTCAGGAGCTTGGGGACGCTGCCCAGGGCTGCCGCCAGCGCCACCACGCCCGCCGTCGTCGCGATTCCTGCCAGCACCACCAGCAGGCGGTTCTTTACGACGGCGAAAAGGGCCAGCATGATGGCCGCCGGCCAGACCTTCACCCAGGTGCCGACGGCCAGCAGGACCGAGGCGACGAACGGGCGCTGGACGCCGTAGGCCAGGGCCACAAGGACCAGCGGGGCGGTGAGGCCGTCCACACGGGCGAAGCCCAGCCAGCCCATCAGGAAGGTGAAGGCCAGCCACCACCAGCCGGCGGGGATGGCGCGGGTGTTGCGGCCCCGCCCGGTGAGCTTGAGCAGGGCCCACGCGTTCAGGAGCGTGGTCATGAGGACCCAGAGGAAGAAGAACGGTCCCGGTCCGGCCAGGCCTGCGATGGCCATGGGGATGAGCGCCAGGATGGGGTACACCCACGGGCTGGGGCCGCCCCGGAGGTTCGCGTCGTTGAATCCCGCCATGGCCCAGTCACGGTAGATGAAGGTGTCGCTGAACGCCTCGCCGCGAAGGGAGAGGGAAGCGGCGAAGACCAGGAAGACAAGGTGCACCACGATGAATCCCGCCAGCAGGCCGCCCCCGGTGTTCAACCGGCTCCGCACCGGGGTGGGGAGGATGACGTTGCGGATCCTGGTGAGATTGCCGAAGAGAGCGTCGGTGGAAATGGCGGATCCTTGTCAGGTCGTGGCACACGTGTGGTGTCGTGCTGGTGGCTTGGTTCTGCCGCAGGGCTGGGTCAGGGGCAGCGGAGCCGTTCGGAAACAGCTTCCACTCCTGTCCAACTCTAATTCACGGTGCTTTAGCGCCCGTAATTGCTGAGGCAGGCTCGAGCCGTCACGCCTTGACCTGCGGCGACTTATTACTTGATTTTTCAAGTTGCTGGTGATCCATCCCTCGGGCATTATGAGCTGGGCACAAAGGTTCCCAAACTTCGCCTGCAGCCTTGGGGAGCGCAGGTGTTGGATATCACCCCCTACCCCCAACACACAAAGGCTAGACCCATGAACTTCCCGCTGACCCTCACCGTGTCCGACCGCCAGAGCATGGACCGCGAGCTCGACGCCGCCGTCGCTGCCGCCAAGGCCCACGCCCTGGACGGCAAGAGCCACGGCATCCTCGTTACCCGGCACGGCGCGAACAAGTTCACCGTTGCCCTCAGCGACGCGGTTCCCTTCGGCCTTACCCGCGAACACCAGGCCTGGTAGGTCCTGGCCTGGCGTTGGCGCCACAGGATCTTGACGCCAACGCCTGGTGCCGGCCGGGCTGTCCTTTTCTGCTGACGCTCGGATTTTTTACCTGACGGACTCTTCGGCCGCCGGCGGCACCTTCCCGCGGGAGCGTGCCCGCCGGCTGCGCCACAGCGGCTCCAGGGCGTCGAGCTCCTCCGGGGTGGCGTTCCGGAAGGGCGGGTCCGCGGGAAGGTGCGGTTCCTGCCGGCCCGTGCGCCGGGTCGCGATGAGGCTCGCGCCGACGGAAACGCCCAAAATGGCGGTGATGACGGCGAGGGAGACCGGCGTCGGAATGTAGTAGACGTCGATCTTGAGCGCCATCTTGATGCCCACCCAGATCAGCACCAGGGCCAGGCCCGTCTTCAGGTATACGAAGCGGTGGATGAGGTCCGCCAGCAGGAAGTACATGGCGCGCAGGCCGAGGATCGCGAACGCGTTGGCCGTGAACACCAGGAAGACCTCGTCCGTGACCGCGAAGATGGCCGGGATGGAGTCGACGGCGAAGATGATGTCCGTGACTTCAACCAGCACCAGGACCGCCAGCAGGGGAGTGGCGAGCAGTGCACCGCCCTTCCGGATGAGGAAGCGCTGGCCGTGGAAGGCGTCCGTCATGGGCACGTGCCGACGGAACAGCTTCAATGCCCGCGACTTCCCGGGGTCGATGTGCTCGTCACGCTGCCTGAGCATCCGGTAGCCGGTGAAGAGCAGGAATGCCGCGAACAGGTAGAGGACCCACCCGGCGCTGGCGATGATCGCCGAGCCCGCGGCGATGAACAGGCCGCGAAACACCAGCGCCCCCAGGACACCGAAGAAGAGCACGCGGTGCTGGTACTCGCGGGGAACGGCGAAGAACGTAAAGATGATCGCCCAGACAAAGACGTTGTCCACGGCGAGCGACTTCTCGATGAGGTATCCGGCGAAGTACTGCTGGCCGAACTCCGCGCCGTACAGGAACCACACCAGTGCGCCAAATGCAACGCCGAACAGCACCCAGATCCCGGACCAGGCTGCGGCCTCGCGGACGCTGATGACATGGGCGTGGCGGTGGGCCACGAGGTCGACGACAAGCATGAGGAGGATGAATCCGATGACGGCGAACCACATCCAGAGGGGAACGTTCATGGGGCACCTGCTTCCAGTCAGTGACAACCAACTGGAGGTCTCTCCCGGCCGTCACGCGGCCCGCCCACCGGAAGGCTCAGGGGCCTCCGTACTGACGATGGACTGTGAAGTGGGGATACTCCCCTCCGTATGAATAATTTACAGAATCCTGGAGACGTTGGGTAGGTGTGGAGAACACCAAACCTGGACCGGAAGGCGGATTCGATGGATACGAAACCCAAGGTGGCTGTGCTGGGGACGGGAATCATGGGAGCGGCCATGGCGCGCAACCTCCTGCGCGCCGGCCATGAGGTCTCGGTGTGGAACCGGGACGCGGCCAAAGCGGAACGGCTGGCCGCGGACGGTGCCCGGCATGCCGCTGCCCCCGCCGAAGCTGTCGAGGCAGCCGACGTGGTCCTGACCATGCTCCACGACGTTGCCGCGGTGGAGCAGGTCATCCGGAGTGCCGCACCCGGCGTCCGGCCGGGCACAACGTGGGTCCAGTCCACAACGGTTGGGGTGCAGGACGCGGCCGCTTTGGCCGCACTGGCCGGCGAACTTGGCCTGGACCTGGTGGAGGCGCCCGTTTCCGGAACGCGCGCCCCCGCAGAAGCCGGCCAGCTTCTGTCCTCGCCACCGCTCCCGAAGCAGTGCGCCAACGCGTGGGGCCGGTCCTCGATGCCATTGGCGCCCGCACCATCTGGACAGGCGACGACCCGTCCAAGGGTTCCGCGGCCCGCCTCAAGCTGGTGGTCAACAGCTGGGTCATCGCGGCGTCCAACGCCGCCGGCGAAGTGGTTGCCCTTGCCCAGGCGCTGGGCGTCGATCCGCAGCAGTTCCTCGACGTGCTCGACGGCGGCCCGCTTGACCTGCCCTATCTCCGCCTGAAGATGGACCTCATCCTCAACGACCAGCTGGAGCCTGCCTCCTTCGCCGTGGACACCGCGCGCAAGGATGCCCACCTCATTGTGGATGCCGCCGTCGAGCATGGCCTGACGCTTGACGGCGCCGTTGCCTCCACAGCCCGGCTGGACCGGGTGGCCGGCCAGGGCCGCGGCAGGCAGGATATGGCCGCGGCCTACTACGCCAGCCGGTAGCAGGACCCCGCTCATCCTGGCGCGGACCGTCCGGGATAGCGCTTGCCCATTGACGTAACCGGCATCACCTCCTATATTGTATGAATCGATTCAAAGAGCTGCCGCTCCAGTCCATGACGGACTGCGGCGGCGCAGACACCACCACGAACATCGGCTGAATTCCAGCGGTTCCGGTTCCTTGCCAATGAAGACGAAGGACATAAGCACATGAGCACCACCCCAACCCGCGTGGCCCTCCCCAGCCAGGGTGCCGGCACCGGTTCGCGGGACCCCAGGAAAGCGGCGATGAGCGGCTGGATCGGAAGCGCCCTGGAGTACTACGACTTCGCGCTGTACTCGCTGGCCGCGACCCTGATCTTCCCCACCATCTTCTTTCCCTCGGAGAACCCCACAGTCGGCATTATCGCCTCCCTGGCAACGTATGCCGTGGGCTATGTCTCCCGTCCGGTAGGCGCGGTTGTCCTGGGGGCGTACGGTGACCGGCACGGCCGCAAGAAGGTACTCGTCTTCGCGATGCTGCTCATGGGCTTTGCCACCTTCGCCGTCGGGCTCCTGCCCACCTATGGGCAGGTGGGCCTCCTGGCGCCCGCCCTCCTGGTGCTCCTTCGCCTGATCCAGGGCTTTGCGGTGGCCGGCGAGCTCGGCGGCGCCAGCGCGATGATCGTTGAACACTCTCCCGATGCCCGGCGCGGATTCTTTGCCAGCTTCAGCCTCCAGGGCACCCAGGTGGGCTCGATCCTGGCCACCGCCGTCCTGCTCCCGCTCGCGACAGTCCTCCCCGCCGACCAGTTCGGCACCTGGGGCTGGCGCATCCCCTTCCTGCTCAGCGCCGTCGTGATCCTGGCCGGCTACTTCATCCGCCGCCGGGTCCAGGAACCGCCCGCCTACGCAGCACAGTCCGGCAAGCCCGAAACCAAGCGCTTCCCGCTCGTCGAACTCCTGCGAACGCGGCCGGGCGTCCTGGTCCGCTGCATCGCGATGACCTTCACCAACGTGATCGGCATGGCCACCCTGATCTTCGGCGTCTCCTTTGCCACCCAAAAGGGCTACGGCAACGGCTTCTCCAGCAGTGAGTTCCTGTGGGTGACACTCGTGGCCAACATTGCCGCCGTCATGACCATCCCGCTGTTCGGCGCGCTGTCCGACAGGATTGGCCGGCGGACGCTCATGGCTGCCGGCGGGGTGGCGGGCGGCCTCCTGGTGGGCGGATACCTGTGGGCCATTGAACAGGGGAGCCTCCCGCTGGTCTTCGTCTGCGTTGTGATCGTGCAGGGCATCTTCTTCCAGATGTGGAATGCCACCTTCGCCACGTTCTTCCAGGAGCAGTTCCCCATGCGGATCCGCGTGACCGGGTTCGCCGTTTCGCAGAACATCGGGCTCATGATTGCATCGTTCTTCCCCAGCATCTTCACGGCGATTGCCCCTCCGGGCTCCACCAACGTTCCGTTCACCATCGGACTGGCCACGCTGGGCATCTGCCTCATCTCCGCAGTGGCCACCCTGATGTCCCCGGACACCAAGGGCAAGTCACTCGAGGACCTCGAGGTGCAGAAGGTGGCACCTGCCGGTACCGCCGGCAAGTAGTCCAGCCGCAGTGCGTCCGGCCAGGGGCGCGCCACCGGGACAGGGGGAGGGGGCAGCGGATGCTGCCCCCTCCCTTGTGTTTCCGGGACTTGGGGCTGCTTGTATAGATGTATACAAGTATGATGGCCGGGGAGGTACACCATGGCCGAATCACCTGCCCGGAACACCGGGGCACACGTTGTCTACGCCGAGCTGAAACGGCGGATCCTGAGCCTTGAGCTCAAGCCGGGGGAGCGCATCTACGAGCCGGCAATGGCCTCGGCCCTGCAGGTGAGCCGCACACCGCTCCGGGAGGCCATCCGGCGGCTCATTTCGGAGAGCCTGCTGGAACAGCAGCCCACCGGAGGCGTGCTGGTGCCCGCGCTGGACGAGGCAGCCATTTCGGAACTCTACGAGGTCCGCGCAGCCATGGAGTCCCTCATGGCGCGCAATGCCTGCATGAAGGCAACGCCGGCTGACATCGAGGCCCTCGAAGGCATTCTTGAACGCAACGCGGCCATGGTGGCGTTCGCCGATGACGCGATGCAGCAGGGCATGGCACTGCACGCAAAGATCGCGGGCATTGCCGGGAACTCCTGGGCCCGCCGCTTCCACAACCAGATTTCAAGCCACATGGAACGGTACCGCCACTTCACCAACAGCACCCAGGAACGGCGCGACCAGGCCCTGGCCCAGCACCGCACCCTGGTGGCTGCCCTGGCCGGCGGCGACCCGGAGAAGGCAGCCAAGGTGGCGTTCGACCATGTCATGGGCGCCCGCGACGCCGCCGTCCAGGCCATGTCCGGCACCAGCGTCCCCGGCTCATGATCGGCGAGCTGGGCCGCCGCTCGGCCACTGCCCTCCTGGTCCACTCGGCGCTGATCCAGGCCGTCACCTTCCTGGTCCGGCCGGCGGCCACCTACCGCGCATTGGAGCTGGACGTTCCGGACTTAGCCCTGGGCATGCTGGCTGCCAGTTATGCGGTGTTTCCGCTGCTGCTTGCCGTCCCCACGGGCACCCTGGTGGACCGCCTGGGTGAGCGGCGGCTCATGGCGATCGGGGCCGCCGTCGTCCTTTCCTGCTCTGCCTTCCTGCTGCTGTGGGGCTCGTCGATCGTGGCGCTGGTGGCGGGAACCGCGCTGCTTGGTGCCGGTCAACTGGCCTGCGTGGTGGGGCAGCAGGCCGTGGTGGCCAATAATGCTGCCTCGTCCCGGATGGACTCCGCGTTCGGCTACCTGACGTTCGCCGCCTCCCTGGGGCAGGCCCTCGGACCGCTGGCGATTGCGCTGGTGGGCGGCGCCTCGGTCCGGCCCGACACCCAGGCGATCTTCCTGCTCTCGGTGGTCTTGAGCCTGGTGCTGTTCGCTGCCACGTTCGCCGTATCGACGCACGTCAGCGGCGGCAGGAAGAAGGGAGCGTCCGCTGGCAGCAGCGCCAGTGGCGTGTCACTGCTGAGGGCTCCCGGCGTGGCCCGGGCGCTGGCCACCAGCGCCACCGTCCTCGCCGTGGTGGACCTGACCGTGGTTTACCTGCCCGCGCTCGGCGCCGACCGCGGACTCACAGTGGCAACAGTGGGTGCCATGCTGACGGTGCGCGCCGTGTTCTCCATGGTCTCCCGTCTCATGCTGGGCCGGGTGTCCCGGCGGATCGGCCGCATGAGGTTGCTGGTGGTGAGCCTGGCCCTGTCCACGTTTGCGCTGGCTGCGCTGGCAATCCCCATGCCCCTGTGGCTGCTGTTTGCCGTCATGGCATTGCTCGGGCTGGGGCTCGGCATCGGCCAGCCGCTGACCATGTCCTGGCTGTCGGCCCAGGCGCCGGCCGGGCAGCGGGGCAGGGCGCTGGCGCTGAGGCTCGCCGGCAACCGGGTGGGGCAGGTGGTCCTTCCGAGCGCCATCGGCGGCGTGGCGGCCGGGCTGGGGGCGGGTGGAGTCTTCCTTGCCTCGGCGGTTGTGGTGGGCGGGACGCTCCTGCTGCTCCGGGGCGTGCAGCTCGACTGACTGCGGATGCCCTCGCGTCACGCCGGGCATGCTTCGGAGGAATGGACGACGGCGGGACCACGTGTTTCCGGGGCCACGGCCACCTCAGGTGGGCCGAAAGCGCGCCGTGCGTGACGCCGTCGTGTGCTTTCCCTGCCGCCGTTTCCCCGGGTGCCGTCAGTAGACGGAGCCCTCAAGCAGTTCCGCCAACCTGGCTGCCGCCCGCTTCAGCTCCGGAACGCCCACCTTCAGCGTGTCCTCGGAGGCGGCCTCCACGGGGCTGGTCAGCGAAATTGATTCCGTCGGCTGTCCTGACCTCCTGGGCAGGGCTACAGCCACCGACAACACTCCTGAAGCGCGCTCGTCGGCTGAATAGGCGTAGTCGGCATCCGCCGCGGGCAGCCGCGACTGCAGCTCCCCGAGCGTGAAGGCCTTGCCTTCATGGCCCGCTCCGATGGCGGCCTCCACGGCCTCCTGCAGTTCCTCCGCAGAGGCCGTTGCCAGCAGGATCTTTCCGGCCGCACCGGATGTCAGGGGCAGCCGCTTGCCCAGCGGGAGGTCATAGCGAAGCGGGGCCTCTCCATCCACCCGGGCCACCAGGATCCGTTCATAACCCAGGCGCGTGTAGAGGGAGGCGGTGAGGCCGGTCTGCGTCGCCAGCTGCTGGAGGACGGGCCGGGAAGAGACCACCAGGGGATCGTTCTCCAGGTAGCTCCTGGCGGCCGGGAGGACGGCAGGGCCGATCCGGTAGGACTTGTCCGTCTGGCTCACCATCCCGAAATCCTGCAGGACCCGAAGGATCCTCAGTGTGGTGGGCAGGCTCATGCCGCAGTTCCGCGCAAGATCGCTGAGCCGCTGCGGGCGTTCCGCCCGCTGCAGTTCCGCGAAGACCTCCAAGGCCCGGGAAAGGGAGCGCATGTTCGAGGACTTGGGGCTGTCCTCCGTCGGGCTGCCTGAAGTGGAAGTCATCGCCATCATTTCATTCTATGTAAGTTTCTTGCGCTTGACAGCCAATGTGTCTGCTGTCACTATTTCTCAGTACGCAATATAGTTTCATTCTGTGAAACGCAATGACGCGCAGTGAAAAGGAAATCCATGACAACGGAGTCAGTCACGACGAAACCCGGAAGTCCCGTACGGGTGGCCCGCAGCGTGCTGGTAGGAATCGGTGCGTTCGCCGCCGTCGGCGTCTATGTCCTGGCCAGCTCGACCGGCCTGGGACTCTGGACCTCCCTGGGCCCAGGCCCGGGCCTGTTCCCCTTCGCCATGGGCGCAGTCCTCGCCGCCATGGCCGTCCTCTGGCTGTTCCAGGAACTCCGCAACCCCAGCGAAACCGCAGCCGGCGTTGACCGGGGCCTGGTGATCGCCGTCGTTGCCAGCCTGGTAATCCTTGCGGCCGTCATGGACCTGCTTGGCTTCCAGCTGAGCATGTTCCTGTTCCTGCTGTACCACCTGAAACTTCGCGGGCGCAGGACCTGGAAGTCCTCGCTGATCATCGCGGTGGCCGGAAGCTTCGGAGCGTTCTATGCCTTCAACTACGGCCTGAACGTCGCGCTGCCGGTGTCCGCCCTTCCCT
This sequence comes from Arthrobacter sp. SDR-2R, assembly GCF_057747955.1. Taxonomy (NCBI): domain Bacteria; kingdom Bacillati; phylum Actinomycetota; class Actinomycetes; order Micrococcales; family Micrococcaceae; genus Arthrobacter; species Arthrobacter sp. SDR-2R. The sequence continues at coordinate 382,820 of NZ_CM173231.1, read as the reverse complement.
TCCTTAACGCGATCGGACTCTAGACGTGGATACCCTCAACGAACTGGTCAACGGCTTCGCGGCCGCCATGACCTGGCAGAACCTGCTGTTCGCCTTCCTCGGCTGCCTCCTGGGCACCATCATCGGCGTGCTGCCCGGCATCGGGCCCGTGGCAGGCGTCGCCCTGCTGATCCCGCTCACGCTGAACATGGACGCCACCGGGGCGATCATCATGCTGTGTGCCATCTTCTACGGCACCGCCTACGGGGGAACCATCACCAGCGTGCTGCTCAACACCCCCGGCGAAGCAGCATCAGCCATCACCACGATCGACGGCTACGCCATGACCAAGATGGGCAAGGCCGGCGCCGCGCTGACCATCGCCGCCGTCGGATCCTTCGTTGGCGGAACCATCGCCACCCTCGGCCTGGTGGCGGCAGCCAAGCCGCTGGGAGAACTGGGCCTGCTGGTCGGCCCGCCGGAATTCTTCGCCCTGATGGTGGTGGGCATCTCGCTCCTGGTGGCCCTGGCCGGGAAATCCATGGTCAAGGCCGTCATCTCCGGCGCCCTGGGCCTGCTGATCTCCATGGTGGGCATCGACCCCGTGGCCGGTGCTCCACGCTTCACCTTCGGCATGGACCGGCTCCTGGACGGCGTCAGCTTCGTGGCCGTCATCGTCGGAGTCTTCGGTCTCTCGGAACTCCTGTCCTACCGCAAGGGCGACCAGCCCGCGGCGGTGCACGCCCCCAACCTGCGCTCGCTGCTGCCCACCGCCACGGAGTGGCGGCGCAGCGCCCCGGCGATGGCCCGCGGCACCGGCATCGGCTTCGGCCTGGGGCTCATCCCCGGCATGACCGGGTCTGTGTCCTCGCTGCTGTCCTACGGGGCGGAAAAGAAGTTCTCCCGCCACCGCCACGAACTGGGCAGGGGTGCCATCGAAGGCGTGGCCGGACCCGAAACGGCCAACAATGCCCACGCCAACGCGGCCCTGATTCCGCTGTTCACGCTCGGCATCCCGGCCTCGCCCACCATCGCCGTGCTGATGGGCGCCTTCCTGCAGCAGGGCCTCACACCGGGACCCACCCTCTTCACCGAGAACTCCGAGATCGCCTGGGCCATCATCGCCAGCCTCTTCATCGGCAACCTGATCCTGCTCCTGCTCAACGTCCCGCTCGTGGGGCTCTGGACCTCCATCCTCCGTGTCCCGTCAACAATCCTGACGGCCCTGATCCTGCTCTTCATGGTCATCGGCGCCTACACCATCAACTTCAGCGTCTTCGATGTCTTCGTGATGATCGGCTTCGGGCTCCTGGGCCTCGCCCTCCGCCACCTGGACATCCCGCTGGCGCCCATGGTGCTGACCCTGGTCCTTGGTCCCCTGATGGAGCGGTCCCTCCGTGAGTCGCTGGAGATCTCCCAGGGCGACTTCGGCATCTTCACCAGCCGTCCCATTTCCGCGGTCCTGATCGGCATCGGCCTGCTGATTGTCATCAGCCCGCTGCTCAAGCTCCGCAAGCCCAAGGCTCTTACCGAAGACCCCGAAACCTAAACCCCACCCGCACCCCTGAACCCGCACCCCTGAACCCCGCACCCCTGAACCCCGCACCCCTTCAAAGGAGAAGACCTATGAAAACCCGCCTCCGCCTCACCGCCGCCCTTGCCGCGGCCTCCCTGATCGGCCTCACCGGCTGCGGCGCCAATGCCGGCGCCACCAACAACAATGCCGCCAGCGACTTCCCGAAAAAGGGCAAGTCCATCGACCTCGTGGTCGCGTTCGGTTCCGGCGGTGCCGTGGACACAGCCGCGCGGCTCATCCAGCCCGTTCTCGAGAAGGAACTCGGAACCAACGTCGAGGTCATCAACAAGCCCGGCGCCGGCGGCCAGATCGGCTACACCCAGCTCACCAGCGCCAAGCCGGACGGCTACACCATCGGCGCCACCGGCTCGCCGTCCGTGGTCGTCTCGCCCCTGGACCCGTCCCGCGGCGCCAAGTACACCCGGGACAGCTTCCAGCCCCTGGGCCGCCAGGTCATCGATCCCACAGTCATCGCCGTCCAGCCGGACAGCCCGTACCAGACGCTGAAGGACCTCCTGGAAGCGGTCAAGGCCAAGCCCAAGTCCATGACCGCCAGCACCACCGGGCTTCAGACCGGCGAGCACTTTGCCCTGGCCCAGATCCAGCAGGCCACGGGTTCCGAGTTCGCCCCGGTCCACTTCTCCGAAGGCGCGTCGCAGGCAACCACCGCGTTCCTCGGAAAGCACGTGGACGTGCTGGTGGCGAACGTCAGCGACGTGAACGACCTCACCAAGCAGGGCAAAGCGCGGGTGCTGGGCGTCATGTCCGCGGAACGCGCACCCTCCCTGCCGGAGATCCCCACCTTCAAGGAATCCGGCTATGACCTGACGGCGGGAACCGCCCGCGGCTACTCGGCCCCGGCCGGCCTGCCCGCGGATGTGGCCAAGAAGCTCGAGGCCGCCATCCAGAAGGCCATCGAGGACCCCACCGTGGTGCAGAAGATGAAGGACTTGGGCCTGCAGACCAGCTACCTCAGCGGCGCCGACTACAAGACGTTCTGGGCCGGCCAGGAAGAGGACTTCAAGGAAGTCCTCCCGCTGGTCCAGAAAAAAGACTGACCCCCACTGCCCGGAACGGAAAGATCCATCATGACAACTCCTGCCATTGACGCCATCGGCGCTGACTTCGCACGTCCCAGCAGCGACATCGTGGAAAGGCTCGGCAAGCTTCCCGCGGCCAATATCGGCGACGCCATGGACCGGCTTGGGGTGGCGGACTCTGCCATCCAGGCGGTCTGGCCGGGCGCAAAGCTCGCCGGCCCGGCGTTTACGGTATGGACCCGCCCCGGAGACAACAAGGGCATCCACGCCGCCCTGCAGCTGGCCCGTCCCGGAGACGTCATTGTGGTGGCAGGGGGCGGCGATGAATCCCGCGCCCTGCTGGGCGAACTGATCGGGGAGCGCGCCATCAACCTTGGTGTCGCGGGATTCGCGCTGGACGGAGCAGCCCGCGACGCCGGGGCGCTGGCAGAGATTGGCATGCCCGTCTTTGCGAGGGCTACTTCGCCGGCCGGCCCCTACAAGGACGGTCCCTTCCGGCTGGGAACCGCCCTCGCGTTCGGCGGCGTCCCCGTCCTGCCCGGCGACGTCATCGTCGGCGACTCGGACGGCGTGGTGGTCATCCCCCGGGAACAGGCTGCCGCCGTCGCCGATGCCGCCGAAGCGGTCTTCGCGGACGAAACCAGCCGCCGCCAGGCCATCGTCGCCGCCCGCAACTGAACCTTCACCAAAGCCAAGAAAGAACAGAGCAAACCATGACAGCGTGCACCGTCATCGGCCTCGGCGAAGCCGGAGCCACCTACGCCGCGGCCCTGACCGCCGCCGGCCACACGGTTACCGGCTTCGATCCGGTGGCCCCCAGTACGCCGCAGGGAGTAACCCGGGCAGCAACAGCCGCCGAAGCATGCACCGGTGCAGACATCGTCCTGGTGATGACCGGCGCTGCCGCGGCCCGCAGCGTGGCACAGGAGTGCCTTCCGGTCCTTGCCAGCGGCAGCGTCTACGCCGACTTCACGTCGTCCTCACCGGCTACCATGCAGGAACTGGGGCAGCTTCCCGGCAAGGCCGCCTTTGCCGATGTCGCCATCCTGGGACCGGTCGCGGCGTTGGGCGAGAAGACACCCCTGATGGTGAGTGGCCCCGGCGCCCAGGCCGTGGCCGACCTGCTGCGGCCGCTGGGAGTTGATGTTGAAATCACCGACGGCGGCCCGGGGGCGGCGATGGCGCACAAACTGCTGCGCAGCGTCCTGATGAAGGGCCTGGCATCTGTGGTGGTGGAAGCCGTGACGGCCGGCCGGGCGGCCGGCCTCGAGGAGTGGATCCGCGCCCAGATCGCCGGTCAGCTGGCCGGCGACGGGCAGGCCGTGATCGACCGGTTCCTGACGGGCACCGCCAAGCACGCCGTGCGCCGCTCCAAGGAGATGCAGGACACCGCAAGCTACCTCTCGGACCTGGGTGTCCCCGCCGAGATGACCAACGCCTCCGCCGCCGCGCTGGCCCGTATGGCGCAGACCTCGGAGCCGGCCTTGCGCTGACCGCGCAGTCAGGCACAATCAGGAACGGGTAATACACGTGACCACAACAACCGGCATCTTGCCGTCAGGAGCAGCAGCATGATCGGCATTTGGGCACTCGGCGCCTACCTTGCCGTCATCCTGCTCTGGACCACGGCCTTCAAGCGGAGCGTGGGCGAAGCCATGATCCTTGGCTTCCTGGCCGTCCTTCCCTTCACCGGTGCCGCAGCAGCGGCAATCGGCTGGGACGCCCTGTACTCTGCCATCACCGACGAGATCGTGTACGCCACCATGGCGTTCGTCTTCATGGGCTACCTGCTGGACAAGGCCGGCGTGCTGGACCGGCTGATCGACCTGCTGAACTCCCTGATCGGCGGGGTCAAGGGCGGGCCGGCCTGGGTCTCCACGGTGGCCTCCGCAGGCCTCGGCGGCGTGGTCCACAACCAGGCGGCCATCGCCGCCACGGTGGGCTCGGTGACCATTCCCTGGATGGAGAAGTCCAGGCTGGACAAACCGTCAGCAGCCACGCTGGTGGCGGGGAACGCCGGCATGGGCATCACATTCCCGTTCAGCGCCTCGATGTTCGTCCTGGTCGGTTCCGCCACCGTGGGACCGCTGCTGGACATCAACGCACTGGTCCTGCCCCTGCTGTTCGGCGGACTGTGGTGCTTCCTGCACCGGCTGGTGGTCACTTGGCTGCTGGTCCGCAAGAGCGGGATGACCCCGCTGGACGCCGCGCACCGCCTGTCCGTCCGCTCGGCGTTCGGCCGCGGCTGGGCCACCCTGCTGCTCTTCGTCGTGGTGGCCGTCCCGCTGGTCATCACCACCGGCGCCATCGCCAAGAGCCTGTCGGAGTGGACGGGCGGGGACGTTACCAAGTCGGTCAGCGTCATCGTCTGGATCCCGGTGGTCCTCATCATCACCGGTCTCCTGCTGGGCAGGAAAACGCTGCCCCGCGACGGGCGCGGCTGGTGGGCGCTGCTCCGGGAATCCGCTCCGCGCTTTGGAATCGTGGGCGTCACCGTGGTGTTCGCCTTCGCCGGCGCCAACGCCCTGGCTGCCACCGGCCTGCCCAAGCAGATGACCTCGCTCCTGAACGGGATGAACCTGCCGCTGTGGCTGCTGGCCATCCTCATCGGCCTGATCGTCATCGCGGTGGCGGCCCCGCTGTCCGCCACCGCCACCATGGCCGCCGTGGGGACGGTGGGAGTGGCCACCCTGGTGGCCGCCGGGGTTCCGGCCACTACCGCGGCCGTGGCCGTGCTGGTGTTCTCGTCCTGCGAAGCGGCGGTCCCGCCCGGCGGCGCCCCGCTGTACGTGGCCTGCGGCATCGCTGACGTGGACCCGCTCAAGACCTTTGCCCGCCTGCTGACCCATTACGCCCTGCCGCTGCTGGGCATCGGCGTCCTGATCATCCTCGGCATCCTGCCAATCTAGGAAACATTCCATGAACACCATCCGAAGGGCCATTGAAGTCCTCTTCGTCCTGACGCTCGCCGCACTCCTGGGCGGGGGCATCCTGTTCGTCCTCGGCCAGGCCGTTGGCCTGGTTGCGGGGCAGGCCCAGTGGCTCACCCTGCTCAATGACGCCATCAAGACACCCATCTGCATTGCTGCATCCGTCTGCGCCGTTGCCGGGTTCCTGCTCAGCTACAAGCGCCGCCAACCCCAGGAGCAGCACCAGAAGGCCGGTGCACGGTGAATGCCGCTGAAGGAATATATCCGGATTTTGAAGGTCTGCTGCAAAGGGAGGGCCGCCTGGCCGGCACCTCCTGGGGCCTCTTTCCGCACCAGAGCCGCGGGACGCCGTCGTTCATTACACCCCAAGGTGTGCTGGATGCCCGGCAGTGCATCCGCACCGGAACGGTGTTCGGCCTGGACTACCCGGCTGACGCCTTCGATCCCGGGATGTCCCTCAAGCGCGGCGCCCCGCGGCACACCATCTACTCCTCGCACCCGGCGCACCGGGACGACTACCTGGACGGGTACTACCTTCAGGGGTCAACCCAGATTGACGGGCTCAGGCACCGCCGGGCCGATGATGTCGGTTTCTACAACGGCACCCCGGATGACCGGATCACCGAGGGCACCCCGGACCTCGGCATCCAGGAATGGGCGGAAAACCCGATTACCGGCAGGGGCGTGCTGGTGGACCTCGAGGGTCACCGGGACGAAGCAGGGGAGCCCATCGACCACGCGGGCGGGGAACCACTCACCCTGGACCTGGTGGAGTCCGCCTTGAAGGCCCGGTCCCTCAGCACCCAGCCCGGGGATATCCTCATGTTCCATACAGGCTGGTGCGAATGGTTTCTGGGTCTGTCCGCGGAGGACAAGCAGCGCATCCGCCAAAGCCGGAAGGCCTCAGGCATGGCGCAGTCCCGGGAGTTTGCCGCCTGGGCGTGGGATAACCGCTTTGCCGTCCTCGCCGCCGACAACTTCGCCCTCGAGTGCCTGCCCGCGGTCCCGGACAGCCCCTACCGGCATTCGGCCGCCAACGACAACGGCATGATGCACCAGCAGCTCCTGGCCAAACTCGGCCTGCCACTCGGGGAACTATGGAAGCTGGGACCGCTCGCCCGGCATATGCGCAGCACCGGCAGATGGGACGCCTTCATCACCATTAAGCCGCTGAACATCACCGGGGGCACGGGCTCCCCGGCCAACGCCACCGCCATCACGTGACGTGAGGAAGGGGAGCCGTCGGACGCCCTCCTAGGGAAGCCGTGACGGCCGCAGCAGGCTCGCCCGGCCCGCCTGGGCCGGGTCCAGCCGCACCGGGCTGACCAGCACGGCCGGGCCCCGGTGCAGCAATCCGCTGGACAGGGCACGGCAGCGGATGCCGCCGCGGCCCCGCATGGCCGGGTGCGCCCCCGGTGCCAGCATCCCGTTCATCCACGCGCACGGTTGGGCGTGCCGGCCGCCATGGAACGAAACAGCCGAGCCGCCGGACTCCAGCGCAAAGTCCTGCCCCAGCAGGGGGGCCAGCTGAGCGCCGCGGAGCACCACGTTCCGCCGGGTCAGCAGGGGATTGAACGGCCCGGCGCCAAGCTCCGCGGCGATGGCCTCAAGGGATTCGACGGCGAACAGGGTCACCGCGGCGTCCATGTGGGCGGCCTTCCCGAAGAACCTGTCGCCCACGATGCCCTTTCCGGCCACCACCTCTGCCGTCTGCGCATCAGTGGTGGGAACGTCCGCCGCGCCGTCCCGGGCGCGTCCGAAATAGGCGTGCGCGGGCGACACCAGCAGGTGCAGGATCTCGACGTCATAGCGGTAGGTTTCGGGCATAGGCCCAGCGTAGGCCAGCGTTCAGCCACCCACGTACGTGGCCAGGTGCTGCCCGGTGAGCGTCCCCCGCCCGGCCACCAGCTCGGCCGGCGTGCCCTCGAAGACGATCCTGCCGCCGTCGTGCCCTGCGCCCGGACCGATGTCGATGATCCAGTCAGCATGCGCCATCACGGCCTGGTGGTGCTCGATGACGATAACCGACTTGCCGGAATCCACCAGCCGGTCCAGCAGGCCCAGGAGCTGTTCGACGTCGGCCAGGTGCAGGCCCACCGTTGGCTCGTCCAGGATGTAGGTGTCACCGGTCTCCGCCATCTGCGTGGCCAGCTTGAGCCGCTGGCGCTCGCCGCCGGACAGGGTGGTCAGCGGCTGGCCGAGGGTGATGTATCCCAGGCCGACGTCCGCCAGGCGTTCGAGGACTTTGTGGGCGGCCGGGGTCTTGGCCTCGCCCCCGGCAAAATAGGCAAGGGCCGCGTCCACGGACATGTCCAGCACGTCGGCAATGTTCTGGCCGCCCAGCGTGTATTCGAGGACGGCGGGCTGGAAGCGGCGCCCCTCGCAGTCCTCGCAGGTGGACTCGACCGTGGCCATGACGCCCAGCTCGGTGAAGATCACGCCCGCACCGTTGCAGGTGGGGCAGGCGCCCTCGGAGTTGGAGCTGAACAGCGCCGGCTTCACGCCGTTGGCCTTGGCGAACGCCTTGCGGATGGGCTCCAGCAGCCCGGTGTAGGTGGCCGGGTTGCTGCGCCGGGATCCCTTGATGGCGCCCTGGTCGATCACGATCACGCCCTCGCGCCTGGCCAGTGAGCCGTGGATCAGCGAGCTCTTCCCGGACCCGGCCACGCCCGTCACCACGCACAGCACTCCCAGCGGGACATCCACGTCCACGCTGCGCAGGTTGTTCGTCGAGGCCCCGCGGACTTCGAGTGCCCCGCTGCGTTCGCGGAACGAATCCTTCAGCCGGGCGCGGTCGTCCAGGTGGCGCCCGGTGATGGTGCCGCTGGAACGCAGCCCGTCGACGTCGCCCTCGTAGACAATCTCGCCGCCGCCGGTGCCGGCCTTGGGGCCGAGGTCGACGACGTGGTCGGCGATGGCGATCATCTCCGGCTTGTGCTCCACCACCAGGACGGTGTTGCCTTTGTCCCGAAGCTGCAGCAGGAGGGTGTTCATCCGCTCGATGTCGTGCGGGTGCAGGCCGATGCTGGGCTCGTCGAAGACGTAGGTGACATCGGTGAGGGAGGAACCCAGGTGGCGGATCATCTTGGTCCGCTGCGCCTCGCCGCCGGAGAGGGTGCCGGCCGGGCGGTCCAAGGAGAGGTAGCCCAGGCCGATTTCGGCAAAGGAATCGAGGAGGTCCCGCAGCCCGATGAGCAGGGGACGGACGGAGGGCTCGTCCAGGTCGCGGATCCACTGCGCCAGGTCGCTGATCTGCATGGTGCAGAGGTCCGCGATGTTCTTGCCGTTGATCCGTGCGTTGAGCACCTCCGGGGTGAGCCGCGTCCCGCCGCAGTCGGGGCAGGTGGCGAACGTGACGGCGCGTTCCACGAACCTCTTCACGTGCGGCTGCATGGCCTCCACGTCCTTGGAGAGCATGGACTTTTGGATTTTGGGGATGATGCCCTCGAACGTGAGGTTGACGCCCTCCACCTTGATCTTGGTGGGCTCGGCGTACAGCATCGTCTCCAGCTGCTTCTTGGTGAACGTGGCGATGGGCTTGTCCATGGGCAGGCCCATGCCTTCGAACAGGCGCCCGTACCAGCCGTCCATGGAGTAGCCGGGGACGGTGAGCGCGCCTTCGGCGAGGGACTTCGACTCGTCGTAGAGGGCGGTCCGGTCAATGTCGCTGATGTTGCCCATGCCCTCACAGCGGGGGCACATGCCGCCCAGGTAGGTGACCTGGCGGACCACGTTCTTTTCCACCCGGCCGCCCTTTTCGGTGCTCATGATGCCGCTGGCCTTGCGGGTGGGAACGTTGAAGGAGAACGCGGTGGGCGGGCCGACGTAGGGTTTGCCCAAACGGCTGAACAGGATGCGCAGCATGGCGTTGGCGTCGGTGGCGGTGCCCACGGTGGAGCGCGGGTTGGCGCCCATCCGTTCCTGGTCCACGATGATGGCGGTGGTCAGTCCCTCCAGCCGGTCCACGTCGGGGCGGGCCAGGTTGGGCATGAAGCCCTGTACGAACGCGCTATAGGTCTCGTTGATCATGCGCTGCGATTCGGCGGCGATGGTGGCGAAAACCAGGGAGCTTTTGCCTGAGCCGGACACACCGGTGAATGCCGTGAGCCGCCGCTTGGGCAGCTCAAGGCTGATGTCCTTGAGGTTGTTCTCCCGCGCCCCCTGGACGCGGATCAGGTCGTGGGTGTCGGCGAGATGGGTCCCGGCTTTCGTGGCCATGCCCTCATCGGTGGTGATGTCCGTGCTCAAAATGTCCCCCTTCTCCTGGAGCGGCGCGGAGGGAGGCTGCGCTGGCAGCCTCCCGTCGGCGTCGTCCGTTATATACGTGACTGGTTATATGCCTAGGCCTGCTGGTTGATCCGGACCGTGTTTCCGGCGGGGTCGCGGAATGCGCAGTCGCGGATGCCGTACGGCTGGTCGATGGGCTCCTGGACGACGTCCGCCCCGGTCGCTTCCACCTTGGCGAACGCGGCATCCACGTCCGGGGAGGACAGGACGATGGTGGCGTAGGTGCCTTTGGCCATCATCTCCGTGATGGTGCGGCGCTCGTCGTCGGTGATGCCGGGGTCTACGGCCGGCGGGTGCAGGACGATGGAGACGTCCTTTTGGCCTGCGGGGCCAACGGTGATCCAGCGCATGGTGCCCTTGCCCACGTCGTTGCGGATTTCGAAGCCCAGGGCGTCGCGGTAGAACGCCAGCGAGGCGTCCGGATCGGTAGCGGGAAGGAAGGTTGAGGAAATGTTGATGTCCATGGCAGTCATGCTAGTAACGGCTCGGGGGCGGACGCTTCTCGATTCCTGACCGGTCTGGTCACCTGCTTCGCCACGCAGGCGGGGATGCCCGCCGTCGCGCTTTGCGCCTCCTGCTTGTAGATGCTGGGCGGCATCCCCACCAGTTCGCTGAAGCGGGTGCTGAAGGTTCCCAGCGAGGAACAGCCGACGGCGAAACACACGTCGGTGACGCTGAGGTCACCCATCCGGAGCAACGCCATGGCCCGTTCGATGCGGCGGGTCATGAGGTAGCTGTAGGGGGATTCGCCGTAGGCGAGTTTGAACCGCCGGCTGAAATGGCCCGCGGACATATGGACGTCCCTGGCGAGGGATTCGACGTCGAGCGGCTGGGCGTACTCCCGGTCCATGCGGTCCTTGACGCGCCTCAGCTGGGTGAGCTCGCGAAGGTAGGGATCGGAAGCGGGACTGGTGGTCACAGCTCTGATCGTGCTACGCGGGAGGGGTCTTGTCCACCCTTCGGGCGGTGGGGGATTCGGCGTCAAAGTGACCCTCGGCAGCGGGGTATGATTGTGCCGCTGCCAGCGCATGAGGTCCTCGCCCGAACAGGGCTCGAGGCAACGCAGAGCTGGCGAAACCAAACCCTGAATCACCATCTTCAGCCCTGCCCGGATACTGCGCAGGCACCACTTTGGAAGGACACCATGGAACTGCTGTGGGAAATTGCCGGCTGGGCAGGCGCTGTTGCGATTCTCAGTGCTTACCTTGCGGTTTCCATGGGCTGGCTGAAGGCAGGCAAGGGTTTCCAGACGGCCAACCTGTTCGGATCCGTTGCCTTCATCATCAACGGGACGCTGCACGGGGCATGGCCGTCCGTGGTTACCAATGTGGCGTGGTTCCTGATCTCTGCCGTTGCGCTGGTCCGCATGCGTTCCGAAAACCCAGCTGCTGCCGTCGAGCCGGCGCAGGTTCAGTATCCCGGTGTCCCCGACACCACCGGCCAGATGACGGTTGTTGAGGCCCTGACCGGTTCCATGCCCGTTGTGGCTTCCAGGCCTGTTGGGGGTTCCGCCCCGGTTGGAGCAGACGGGCCGCGCCTGGCGTTGTAGGGTTCGACGGCGGCCCGCGCGTGGGGGCGGCGGTTACAGCAAAGGGTGTGGCTGGTTTGTCAGATTTCCGGCCCGCCCGGTTGCCCGTTCCACGATTTCCTGGGCGATCGCGTGCACCTTGCGGTTCGTATCCTGGCTCAGCTGGCTCATGAGGTCGTAGGCCTTGTCGGCGTCAATGCCGGTGCGCCCCATGAGGATGCCTTTGGCCTGCTCAATGACTGCCCGGCTGCGGGCTGAGGCGGCGACCGCCTCGGTAGCCAGTTGGTGCCGGTCGGTATGAATCGATGTGGTGAGGTCCACCACCACGCCCCAGACGCCAACAGGGGTGTCCCCGTCCAGGATGTAGTCCGCCGAGTAGAGCAGTTTGTGTTGACGGTCCTTGCGGTCCCGGATGGAAACGTAGATCGATGATGGGCCGCCAGCGGCTGAGACGTGGTCCCAATACGCCTGGACCCGGGGCCGGTCTGCCGGCTCGATGTGGGCCATGGCCATGTCCATGGAGGGGACAACCTCGCCGCGCTCATACCCGTAGATCCGGTACAACCCGTCCGACCAGCGGAAGATGCCGTCCGCGAAGTAGTACTCGACCAGTCCGGTGGGACAGTCGAGAAAGACATCATTCGGGATATCGACGGATCCAAGTCCTGGAAAGCTGCTGCTGGAAGTCACTGAAGGGCCATTCGACGTGCTGTGTCCCGGCTACCCCCGGCCTGGACGTGAAAGCAACAGAATATAGCAGCGGCCCCACCCCGCGGATCCCGCACGCATGAGTGCGGGATCCGGGGGGCGTGGGCGGGACGGCGCCGGTTGTTACCTGGCGTCCTCTACGAGCACCAGGTCGCGGCCATTCGTTTCCGGGGTGAAGAACGTGGTGGCGAACGAGATTGCCGCCAGGACCAGCGAGTAGACCGCCGGGACCAGCCAGGAGTGGTTGGTCACTGCCAGCAGTGCCACGCCGATCATCGGGGCGAAGCCGCCGGCAAGTACGGCGGACAGTTCGCGGCTGAGGGCCACGCCGGTGAAGCGGTGCTGGGAGCCGAAGAGTTCCGGCAGCAGGGCGCACTGCGGGCCCAGCATGGCCTGCACGCCGAGGGCGATGCCCATCACCATGACCACCCACACCAGGGTGACATTGCCCAGTGTGACCAGGTAAAAGGCCGGCAAGGCGATAACGGCCTGGAAGAGTGCACCGTAGCGGTAGACGGGAACCCGGCCGAAACGGTCGGACAGGGCGCCGAAGGCAACAACCATTACCGCGGCGAAGCCCGCGGCAATCAACAGGCCTGTGGGGCCGATGAACTTGTCGCCGGCGAAGACACCTGCAGGCATGCTGATGAAGGACACCAGGAGCGCGGAATAGATGGACGAGTTGCCGTTTTCCCCCATCCGCAGGCCGATACCTATCAGCACGTTTTTCTTGGAATGCTTCCAGATCTGGCCCACAGGGTTTTTGGCCACGGCCTTGTGCTTCTCGAGTTCCTGGAAGACCGGCGTCTCTTTGAGCCGAAGCCTGATAAAGACGGCAATCGCAATCAGGACGACGCTTGCCAGGAACGGTACGCGCCACAGCCAGGCCTGCAGGACTGCCTTGTCCGCCAGCGCCATCAGGGCAAATGTCCCGGCGCCCAGGAGGGTGCCCAGCTGGATGCCGACGAACGGCAGGGACGCGAAGAAACCACGACGGCGGCGCGGAGCCACCTCCGAAATAAGGGTCGTGGCGCCTGCCTGCTCGGCGCCGGCGCCAAGGCCCTGCAGGATACGCAGGGCCACCAGGAGTACCGCACCGAGCATGCCCGCCTGTTCAAAGGTGGGCAGGAGGCCGATGGCGCAGCTGGACAGGCCCATCAGGCCGATGGTCAGGATCAGCACCATCTTCCGGCCAAAGCGGTCACCAATGTAGCCGAACACCACGCCACCGAAGGGCCGGGCGGCGAAGCCGACGCCGTAGGTGGCGAAGGAGGCGATGACGGCTCCGCTCTCACCCAGCGGTGCGAAGAAGAGCGGGCCGAAGATCAGGGCCGAGGCAAGGCCGTAGATGTAGAAGTCGTAGTACTCCAGGGCGGAGCCCACGGAGCTGGCAAGAGTTGCCCTTCGCAGCTGGTCCGGATCGACGACGGCGCCGTCCGCGATGGCCTGCGGTGATTTAGTACGAGTTGTCACGAGAACTCCCTCTAACACACTCCAGGCCCCCGTTGGCCTGGTGGGATAGCGACAACGCCCATTGCGTCGATCACTATGCTGAACACGATACAGCAAGTTGAACAGCTGGCAATAGTCTCTGGCTGTTATATGTCGGAGAAGGCCGCCGCTTGGCGGTCAGCCCATCGGGTTGCCCAGCGAGTGGGCCAGTTCCTGCAGTTCCTTGACTATCTGGGAGCCCTGTTCCGGCGTGTAGGTGGCTTTGAGGGCCGTGACGGACAGGCCCAGGCTGGGACCGTGCGCGCCCCGCGTGGGAACGGCAACGGCCAGGCAGACCACGCCGGTGGTGGATTCTTCGTCCTCGAAGGCAAAGCCCTGCTCGCGGATTTCCCGCAGCTGCGCCTTCAGCTCCGCCCCTGTCCGCAAGGACTTTGGCGTGAGGACGGGCAGTTCTGCGTCATCGGGGAACATCTCCTCGATGTCGTGCACATTCAGCCGGGCGATCAGCGCCTTCCCCACTGCGCAGAGGGATACGGGCATCTTGTCGCCGATATTGGAGGTGAGCCGCACGGCCGGGTGGCCCTCGTACCGGGCAAGGTAAATGACGTTTGTTCCGTCCAGCATGGCGATCCGGACCGTCTCGCGGGAAAGGACGGAGGCCTGTTCGCAGTAACGGTAAAACTCCTGGACTTCGTCCATGCGGCCCAGGTAGGCGGCACCCAGTTCCACCAGCTTGCGGCCAAGGGTGAACTCCGAGCCCTGCCTGCTGATCAGGCGCGCCTCCTCCAGGGCCAGCAGGAGATTGGAGGTGGATGACTTGGGAATTCCCACTTCGCGCGAGAGATCGCTGAGCGTCAGCCGCCCGGTTGCCGAGGCGGCCAGGGCATCCAGGACGGCCGCGGCGCGGGTGACTGCGGGCGCCGGAGAGGCGGTTCCCGATTTTTCGGATGACGCAGGAATGGGGGAATCGGCCATGATTCTCCTTGGGTTTGCCGGGGCGGGCTTCGCTGTTGTTCAGTCCTCTGAACGTTATCCATCTTAACGTCCTGCGACGCCCGCTGACGCCGGCCCGGCTCAGGCCACGCGGTTGCTCAGGGTTCCAATGCCCTCCACCGTGATGTCCACACGGTCCCCGGGCTCGACGGGAACCACTGTGGCGGGCGCTCCGGTCATCACCACGTCGCCGGGTTCCAAGGTCAGCCAGGAAGTGACATAGATGAGGCAGTCCACCACCGAGGAGGGGAGGTTGAAGGTCCCGGAAGTGGCCTTCGCGGCCCCATTGACGTAGACGTCGATGGCCACCCTTTCGGGATCCGGGAGTCCGGTTTCTATCCAAGGGCCCAGGGGTGTGTAGTTGACGCCGGCCTTGCCCTGGAAGTTCCGCTCGTCCACCGCGTTCTGATCCACGTTGGTGACATCGTTGACGCAGGTGTAGCCGAAGACGTGCTCCAGGGCGTTTTCCGCGGTCAGGTTGGCGGCGGTCCTGCCCATCACGACGGCGAGTTCACCCTCGGCATTGACCGTGCCTTGTCCACGGGCCGCGGTGATGGCATCGCCCGGCCCGGCGATGGTGTGGACGGACTTGTGCCACGCCTGGATGGGCAGGGGATGGTCATTCAAAGTGCGGTTATGGCCAATGCCGAGGACGACGGCGGGCCTCACCGGGGCGAGGAATATTGCCTCGTTGTGGGTGGTGGCACCGCCGGTGTAGCGGAGGCTTTCCTCAAACGGGTCGACGATGTGGTCCCAGCCGCTGTCGCTCTCAACGGCGTACTGCGGACCAGCTGCTGTATCTAGTCTTGCGATGCGCACCGGTTCTCCGCCCCGTCCTAGTAGAAGTGGACCGTGTCCACGAGGTGGGGGAGATCCCCGCCGTCGAGGAAGGTGCGCAGGTTGCTGCAGAAGCGCTCGGTGATGAGTCGGTTCTCGGCTGCGCTGAGGGCCGAGGTGTGGGGCGAAACCATGACCCGGGGATGGTTCCATAGCGGGCTGTCCTGCGGCAGCGGCTCCACGGCGAAGACATCCAGGCAGGCGTAGCCCACCTGGCCGTTGTCCAGTGCCTCCAGCAGGGCGTCCTCGTCCACCACGGTGCCGCGGCCTACGTTAACGAACGTCGTGCCGGGCTTCATGGCGGCGAACAGTTGGCGGTTAAACAGCTTCTCCGTGTAGGCAGTGCCGGGCAGGGTGTTGACGACGGCGTCTGCCGTGGCCAGGAGGGCAGGAAGGCCGGCGTTGTCCACAACCTGATCGATCCCGTCGATGGGCTCTACGGACCGTTTGGTGCCGCTGACCTTCATGCCCAGTGCGCGCGCGATCCGGGCCGTTTCCAATCCGATTTCCCCCAGGCCGCTGACCACGAGGTTGGAGCCGTTGACGAGCCGGGTGGGGACGCGAAGGGTGGGCCAGGCCTTCGCCGCCTGGTCCTGGGCAAGTTCGGAACTCCGTTTGAAGCCGTTCAGGATTCCCATCGCAGCGAATTCCGCGAGGGGCAGGGCGTGCACTCCGGCGGAGGTGGTGATCCTGAATTTCTGCAGGACGTCCTGGCTGAGGCCGGACGCCTTCACCGCTCTGCCCGCTCCCGCCGCCATGGCATGGATCCATTGCAGTCCGGGATTGTCGCGGGCGATGCGGGCAAGGCCCGCAGGGCTTTCGTTGGGGAATCCGTAGAGCACTTCGGCGCGGTTGAGCATTGCCCAGTAGCGCTCCTCCTGCTCGTCGGTGCGTTTGAAGGCGGGATCGCCGGCGTGGTCGGCTGGATAGCGTTCCGGGGGCAGGAGGTCGGGCTCGTAAAGGACGGTAATCGAAGGATCAATGGCGCGAATCTGGTCCACAAGCTCTGCTTCGAGCGGGACGGCGATGGCTACGGTCGTACGGGAAGTCATCTGTTCACTATAATGGATAACGTTCGGTAGGTTGGACTTCGTAGGACTTCTGTGAAGCTTGCGAGCCCTGACAGGCGCCCTGGTAGTTGGGCACCGAACTAACTGGTTCCCGGCTGGGACAAACCTTGGCTGCGTGTCAGGTTGGGATCTATAGAGGTTGGATTAGCACGTCAGGAAAACGGGTTTCCGACTTCAACCTGACGTAGCTCATACGCCTGGCTGACGTCAGGTTGGGGTGTAGTTGTGACTCACGGTACCTGTTCGAATGCGCATTATTTGAGCCTGCGATAGATGGTCGGTCTTTTTCAACGCTTTGTGTTGCAGCGCGGACCCCAGTGGGTCAGCGAGTTCGTGCCCTTCGGGGCCGGCTAGTGTTCCGGCCAAGTTTCTTGGACGCTCCATCCCTCGACTTGGGTGTAAGTCGCGACGACCGAGACTTCACCGCTGGGCTGAGTTGGGCAGATGGAGAAAAGCAGCACTGCATAGGCGCAATTCAAACCGCGTAGAGCGTCTTTCGCCTTGGCCACGGCGTCGCTGAGGTGCATGCCTTCCACCCTGAACCAGCCGGTACTGGCTCCGGTCCGGTACTTCACAATGTAGGCCATATGGAAGTATGGCCGGGGTGAGGGCGCTCCAACTACGGCCTAAGGACCCCTGCAACTCCTTTCAGCGGCGATGGGCATTCCTTACCCGGTGGCTACGTCCTCGATTGCCCAGGAGAGAATTAGGGCGTCTAAGTCGTCGTGGGGCAAAAGGCCATATATATACGCTTCGAACTCCAGGGGATCGGCGTTACCGCCGTTGGCGTAGTACCTCAGCCAGAGCTGTTCGATGCTTGCCGTGTTCTGCTGCAACATTGCAAGTGCTGCTTGCCGCGGATGGTTCATAACCTAACCCATTTATTAGGTCTGTATGGGTGTCTGAAGGTCACCGCGTCGTGCTCAGTTACGAGAATGCGGCCTATGCCGTCGAGCCAAACCCAGATGATGCACGCGTCCTCTGAGACGTCGTCTATGGTCCCACAACAGGGGGGCTCGTTTGGGCGCAAGACAAGAACACGGTCACCTGCGTTTAGGAAGACCCAGTCGTCCGTGCTCAGGCTAGGGCCAAGGTTTGGCATAACTCCTCCATCGGGTTGGGTTGGTTAGCGTCTGGATGGCAAGCCTTGGCCAAGGGGCGCCTTGGTCTTAGCTGAACAGCGGACGTCTAAGAGGGGGGACCGACGCTGGATACGAGGCGAGTTCCAAGTTAAAGGGCGTGTTCGTACTGGTTGACGATGCCTGAGCCAACTCCCCGCATGGCTCAAGAAACCCGGCCAGAGACTCGCTGACGACGTCTGCGTTGGCTAGGGCGGTAAAAAATTGTCCAGGCCTTGCCTGCCGGCACGTTGCAGCGACAACAACAGAAGATCGCAGGCAAGAATCCTCTGGGCCTCCACACGATCTGCGTATCCACTAGCCTTCAATTTTTCTCGTGATGCCGGACCTGAAGCCCCACTATCGATGCTGTAAGACAGGGGGTCGTAAAGGATCACGTCTTCGCGTTGTCTGTTGGCATCGAAGCAGGAAGAGGGAAGTGCAGGATCAAGCCCGGCGTCGTTTTCGCTGGGTTGAGGGAGGATACTGGGATACATCACGCCCAGGATCACCACAACACTTTCCGGCTGTGGGTACGTTATCGGCCCTGGAGAAACGGAAGGTATGGATCCGCTACCGCAGGAGTGCCGCAGCCTTTCAGTAGCTGGCATATAAGTTTTGCTCCTCAACGAGGTTGTCTTCTGCTTGGCCGTGGTGGTTACCGCTTTCTTCGGCCACACGTGCCCCGATCGGAGCACGTCGGCCCAAAATCACTGCGGACTACAGGCCAGGGTGATTGGTCCGGAGCGGGTTTGCAGGTCACCTTCGCTAACAGCCTTATAAGCGGTTTCATAACCCGTGCAGGAGCTCGCAGACTGCGCAGCAGAGGGGGCGGAATGGGAACTAGACATTTATAGTTTCTAAAGCTGCTACGTCAAGCAAGTGATACAGAGGGTGGTGCGCCGTGAGTTCGGCCAATTTAGCAGCGCCGTCCAAAGCGCTCCCAGATGGAGATACAAGGAGAGCGTTGGGCCAGGCCCTGCCCATCTTGTAACGAAAAGGCATGCCTATAACGGGATTAGAAAGAATGCTTCCTGCCCAGCTGACATATGGCTGCGATCCAGGGAGCCAGCCTGTACGTCGAAGACTTACTCCAACTGAGTGCACCAATTCGCCCGCAGCTTGATCGACAATGCGCGCAGCTACCGCATCCCGTGCAGAAAGTTCAATTATCTGCTTGGCGTAGGAAGCAACTAACGACACTCTTTCAACGTCGGACTGAATATCTACGTAAGCTGTTTCTATGTTTGAGAAGTCCCGCTTGATCAGGTGGAGAATGGCTGTCTCCTCTCCTCTGCCATCGTAGGCTCTCATGGCGGCGTCAAGGCCTGCCCGACCTATCCAGTAGCCACTCCCGGCATCCCCCATGATGTGCCCCCAACCATCCACCCTTGCGTAGGTGTTTGCGCCAGTGGCCAGAGTTACTACTCCAGTTCCAGCAGCAATTGCAGAGCCATGTCGAGAGCCGAGGCAACCGAGGTAACTGGACACCGAATCATGGGCCAAATGGACTGAAACCACGCCAACGGCCTGGCAGCTGCGGAGGACGGCTTGCGCATCAGAGTTGCTCGCTGTTAGCCCCGACATCGCTGCGGAGATTTGAATATTCCCAAGATTCAGACCTGACAGGGTCTCGCAGACTACACGTTCCAGTTGCGGCATGAGCGACATGTCGGTGAGAACTGGAGGGAAATGTCGCTCTAACTGCGTTTTACCGCTGCATATCAGCCTGGCGCGAATCGATGATTGACCGGCGTCGATGGCAATGGTGGGGTTTGAACTACCCATGGGCGCTCCGTGTTCAAATAAATATTGTGAATGTTATCCAACTAGCGCTGCAGAGTTGGCTGGCGTATTTTCGGGCTTTGAATTGATCTTTGTTTTACCGCTGCGGGAGGCGCTGTTGCGCGCGGTAGTAGAAATTAGTGATTGCGGTCAAAAGACCTCCTCCTTAGGTTTTGGGGACCGGGCAGGATGCGGCGGCGTGATTCCTCGCCATTCTTCGTAGCGATGAAAAGTAGAGTCCAGTGATATGCAGAAGCGTCCACGGATGCAAGTAAGGAATGCGGGTTGAACCGTCGATTAGGGGAGGGGAATCACTATGCGTTCCTGCGGAATGCCCGGAGGAGGCATAGACCGTGGTTGCGTCCGATTGTGATGGGCGGACGCCGAACCCTGTGACTGCCTTTGGCAGTGTTTTCACTGAGGTCGGGGTTGAGTGACGTCGGTGGTGGTTCGCGGTTTGCTGAGCGGAAGTATGCACAGGGCGTGCAGTGGGTAGGTTTAAACCCGGGAGTTAGGTGAGCTGGGTTGACCTCACCACGTCCCCCGAAGGCACGGCCGACGAATGTCGAATGCTGTAATCCTGTCGGTCCGTGCGGTTGCTGTCTGCTGCCGGGGCAGCGGGCGGGATCGTGGGCGGGCTGCCGGCCAGCTCATGCCATCGTTCGCAGGTGAGGCCGTAGGGAACCTCGGCGCTCAGAGCTACGACGTATTGTCCTGGTGCGACACGGGTGACAGCTACGCCCACTTTCTTTTGTCTTGCGGCAGGTTGCAAGATTCTGACGGCGGCGTCCAACGCGGAGTCAAGCTCGCTTCTTGTCCTGACCGCAACTTCTAACGATTCCGGCAGCACCTTGTTTTGTTCTTTCGGCATTGCTGGTCTTCTTTCTCTGGAAGCGTCCTGATTGCACACCGGGTTTCAGTTCGCTGCCGTTTTCCGGCATAACGGCATCCGGCATGGGCAGGAAGGGGTGGATGCATGCTGGAGCAACAGGGTTCGAGGTGGGAGAACTTTGTGAAATCTCCCTGACGCATGACTGTCACGGGGTAGTTATGCGTGTTGAGGCGCGTGAACGGTGACATGGTCCAGGGCGTTTTTCAGGTCGACTATGCCGCCACCTTCGTGCCCGTTGAAGGGCCAGAGCTGAAGTCGTTTATCGGTGGAGGCGTAGTTGTTGAAGGCGGCGTGGACGGTCGATGGTGGGCATGTGGTGTCCATGAGTGCGGCCGAGACGTAGAGCGGCGCCGCAGCGCGGCGCGCGAAAAATACGCAGTCAAAATTTGCCAGTGTTTCCATGGCACCTGTTACCTCGTCGCGCCGAACACGCAGATAGCTGCCGATCTCGCCATACGGTGGGCGATCAGTTATATTGACCGCCCGCGGAAAGTCGCACAGGAATGGTACCAGGGCAGCAGCGGCGGCGAGATCGGGAACCAGGCCGGCGGCCGCCAGGGCTAATCCACCGCCCTGGCTGATGCCGACGACGCTGATTCTCGTCGGATCCACCTGCGGCAATGTTCGTGCCGCATCGATGGCACGAACCGCATCCGTGATCAGCCGGCGGTAATAGTAATGGTCCCTATCTAGGATTCCCCGGGTCATGAATCCAGGATGGGAAGGGCCACTGGGCCCTTCGTCTCCCGTGTTACCCACAGACCATCCCGCGCCTTGTCCCCGGGTGTCCATTTGAATGTGGGCGAACCCGCTGGACGCCCAAAAAAGGGACTCTTCCGGGTAACCTCGCCCCCCTCCATATCCGACGTATTCCACGACGGTGGGGAGGGGTCCGTGGGCACCGCGTGGAACCCGGAGCCAGGCAGATATCGTCTGGCCCCCGAATCCGGGAAACCGTACATCGTAGACGTCCATTGTCGTCAGCGGCGTCTCCACGAGCGTTGCTTCCGGCGCGGAATCAAACGCTCGGGCAGCGGCAAGGGTCCGCTGCCAGAATGCATCGAAATCAGCCGGTTCCTTCCCCGATCCCGCGTAGTCACGCATTAGGTCCGGGGATAGGTCAAATAGCGCCATGGCATGCTCCTGGTCGACGATGAGAGTTGAAAGGGACCTCTTGTTGCTGACGGCTCGAGGCGGGAGCTGGTTTTGTCATCACAGGCGTCTAAGCTGTGCCTCGTACTTTTCTAAGGGCCTTTGACCGTGATGCGGTCACCACTTCGGTCTGGGAGGTCGGGTGTCACCGCTCCTTAGGACCGGTGACACCGGCTGCTTATCCCTTTAGCCCGGACTGGGCGAGCCCTTCTACGAACTGGCGTTGGGCGATGACAAAAACTATCAGCACAGGCACGGCGGTCATGCTGGCGGCGGCCAGTTGTACGTTCCACATAGGCCCACTGTAGGCATCAGTGAATCGGGTCAGCGCCTGTGGCAGCGTGAAGAGATCGGGGGAGGAGAGATAAACCGTTGGTTCCAGATACAGGTTCCACACGTTCAAGAACGTGAAAATTGCAACAGCTGCCAGAGCAGGCCGTGCCAGGGGCATCGCGATCCGCCACCAGATTCCTGGCCTTCCGAGTCCGTCCAGCCGTGCTGCCTCCTCAAGTTCCGTCGGCAGGGCGATGAAAAATTGGCGCATGATGAATGTGGCAAGGACGCTTGGCGCGCCAAAAGATGTCACCAGTATGAGCGGCCAGTGGGTGTTGACCAGTCCAGCGGCATTGAACATCTGAAACAGCGGGACGATGGTAACTTCACTGGGCACAAGCAGACCTGCAAGCACGAGGAGAAAAAGGATATTTTGCCCCCGGAAACGGATCCTTGCGAAGGCATATCCGGCCATTGAGGAAACGAGCATGGTCAGGACTGTGACTACTGCCGCGATGTACAGGCTGTTGAAGTACTGCCTGGCGAACGGTTGGAAGGTGAAAGCCTGCAGGTACCCCTGGAGGGAAGGTTCTACCGGTAAGGGTGTGGGCGGGAAGGCAAGGATTTCGTTGATTGATTTGAAGGATGAGGTAATCATCCACCAGGTCGGGAAGACGAAGGGAACGGCCATAACAGCCAATAGCAGGTATAGCGCTGCCCTGGTCCATCGCTTTCCGAACCGCAGCCCGGTCCCAATGGAGGGTGCACCGGTCAACTGACTAGTTCTCATGAAATACCCATCTTTTGCGCATTTGCCATTGCAGGACAGTGAGCGCCAGGACCACGAGGAAGAGAACGATGGCTAGGGTCGATCCGTATCCAAAGTGGTGGAAATCGAAGGCTTGCTGGAAAAGGTAGTACACGAGAACCGTGGTGGAGAGGCCTGGGCCTCCTTGGGTGAGCACTGCGATCTGCGCGAATACCTGAAGGGATCCGACGATGGTGATAATGATCGTCAATAGTAGCGTGGGCGAAATCAACGGGAGAGTTATCCGGCGAAATACGGTGCGGGCTGTTGCCCCATCAACCCGTGCTGCTTCATAGAGTTCCGTCGGAACACCCTGTAGGGCGGACAGGAACAGGACCATGTTCAACCCCACATTTTTGAATATCTGCACGACGATCACGGCAGCCATGGCGGTCGGCCCGCTCTGCAGCCAGTTGGGTCCTTGTATGCCTACAGCGTGCAGAATCCCGTTGATCCCCCCGTTGTCCTGGAGCAGGAATCCCCAGACGAGGGTCCACGCGACCAGGGAGACGACGACGGGGGAAAAGAAGAGTGTTCGGAACACCGCTATTCCTCGTCCCTGGCGGTTGAGCATAACCGCCAGGAGCAGGGCCAGGGGGATGTTGATCGCAACTAGACCAACGGAGAATATGACAGTAGCGAGAATTACTTCACCAAATTGCGGGTCCGAGACGAGCTGCTGGTAGTTCCCTGCTCCGACGAATTTGAATGTTCCTGCCAGCACGTTCCATTCGTTGAAGCTGTAATAAAAAACGAGAGACAGCGGGACGATCACGAAGGTGAGGATCCCCAGAACCTGTGGTGCCACGAAAAGATAGCCGGTGACAGCGTCGCGGCGGCGGCGGTTCAGCCCGGAGGGCCAGCGGGATTGACGGGTGGTGGACCGGCCCGGGGGAGCCCCCCGGACCGGCGTTACCTTGCTTAGAACAGACACGCGCGTTCCTAACCGGCCAGGAGGGGTTTGATCGCACTGCAGACATTGTTGAGCACGCTCGACACGTCGGCTGTGGGCTGCCACATCGGGTCCAGGGCGGCCTTCACTTTTTGGGAGATTTCAGCCGAGTTGGTGTGGCTGGCTTTGGTTTGGCCTTCTGCGATGCCCTTGATGACTGCATTCTGGATCTGCTCTTTGGAGAGGAGCTTATTCGTGGCCGCCAGGGTGTCGGCCGTCAGAAGCGAGGTCCGGGGCGGCGGGAAGAACTGGGCGAGCTGCTTGGCATTGGAGGGGTTGGTGAGGTAAGCGATAAAGTCCTCCGCCTCCTGGACGTGGGCGCCCTTCGCCAGCGCTCCGACGCCGGCTTGCCCGACGACAGAGTAGGAGCCTTTGGTAGCGGTTGGTAGCGGCAGGACGTTCCAGCCGAACTTGGCGTCTTTCAGGAGTGAAGCACGCGAAATTTGGGTGACGGTAAATGCGGAATCGCCTGCGAAGAAGTCCGGGCTGGTCCCAGGCCCGGGAAATGCGTGCTGTTTGAAGATGCCGTCGTGGATGTAGGTGAAGGCAGTATTCATCTCGGGAGAGTTGAAGGTGCAGGATTTCCCGTCACTGCTCCAGGGAGCGGCTCCCCAGGCGTTCCACACAGAGGCGAGGTTGGACCAGTCGGAGTAGTTGAAGTCACGGATGATGATGCCGTCCTTATCCGTTTTGGCCTTAACCACCGAACCGAGGGCTGCCAGGTCCTGCCAGTTCCATTTCCCTTGTGACTGCAGCTCTGCCGATGTTGGAAGGCCGGCCTGTTTGAGCAGACTGTCGTTGGCGAACATCACCAAGGGGGAGGTCGAAAAGGGATATGCGTAAAGCTGGTTGTCCTGGGTCCAGAGCTTTGTCGTTTCGCTGTTCAGGTCTGCGTAGTTGTAGTCAGGGGCTGCTTTCAGGGTGTCGGTGAGAGGTGCGAGAGCTCCGGATTTGACGAAATCTGGCGCGTCCTTTTCGAGGACCCACGCCATGTCGGGTGCGTTGCCACCGGCGATCTGCGTGGTCAGCGTTGACGTGTAGTCCGCCACCGGCAGTGAATCAAACGTGATCTCTTTGATTTCGGGGTGTGATTTCTTGTAGCTATCTGCAATGGATTTGAACAAGGCGAGCTGTGTCGCGTCCGATGTCCAGGTGGTCATGCGCAGGGTGACGCTTCCAGGGGCGGCGGAAGTATGAGCGCTGCTCGCTTCGGTCGATCCTCCGCAGCCGGCAAGAGTCAATGCCGCTGCTGCCAGCAGCGCCACTCCTGTCAGCTTCTTTGCTGGTTTCATTTAGTGCTCCTTGATTAGTAGCCGGTGATGTCGGGCCAGTGCAGTTCGACACCGGCCCCGACGAGTAAGGTCTGAAAGTCCTTCAGGATGGAAGGAGTGTTACGTACGGCTCGGGGTTCAATCGCCCGCTCCAGGCAGAAGGCTGCCAGCCAACCTGCTGCCTCGCCGATATTCCACTCCACGGGGTGGAGCCGAAAGGCTCCATTGGTGAGGTGTGTTGTACCAACGTTTTTTCCCGCCGGGAGCAGGTTTTCCAGACGGACCGGAATCAGTGCTCCGAGGGGAATTTCAAAGGGCACCGATGGGACGTCAATGTAATTGTCACCGCCGGTGGAGGGGTGCAGGTCGATTCGGTACATGCCAACTCCGACGCTGTCGAAAAAAGTGGAGGGCTTGCCACTGCCTCGTACGGCGACGGACAAGTCGTTCTCCACCACTGTGTATTCCGCCTTGATGCGGCGGGACTCACGTATATAGGGTGCCTGGGCAAGACCGTCGGTGGTTCCGGTGACGTCCCCGCGAAGGCGGAGTCCGGGCCAACCCTTTCCGCCGTCGGGCCGCGGCGCTTCAGTTTGCAACCAGTAGAACATCGACAACGACAACTGCCGGGCACCTTCCAAGTGCTTTTCCGGGGCCGGGCTGTCAATGATAGAGCCTTCAAGGTAGTCAATCATCGGCCAGTTGACCAGGACTATGTCACTGTCGAAGTGCCCGTCGGTGAAAAGCTTCCGCGCCAGGATACGGCGGAAGGTCCATAGCTCCCGGTCCCCGGCGGCCTGGCTCTGGTCCGCGGTGATGGCGAGCGGATCATCGTCGATTGTAGGTGTGAATTCTCGGGTGACGATCTCGAGGGTGCGCGGATCAGGCCCCGTGAGCGAGAGCATGGGCGCTCCCCAGAACTCCGGTTGGTAGTTGCGCCAGTAGTCGTAATCCCGCGGTTTCTCAATGGTGTGATCTCCCGGGACGTGATCGATCGCGAAGCACCACGAAAAAGCCTGCATATTATCCGGGCTGGCAGTTTCGGGAGCGCTTGGCTCACCTGTTTGCTCCCGCGACTCACTGCCGGTAACGTATTCCGCTCCGACGAGGGGGAGTAGTTCGCCTGTTTCAGTCGCGTCCAGGACAAACCTTGCGGTGATTTGGGTGCGTTCTGACGTGCGCGCATCCCTGACGGTGACACTCGTAACTCGGGCGTCCGACACTTCCGCTTCAACTGGAATCGAAGGTTGAAGAACTGTCAGGCGGCCCGTACCCAGATACGGTGCCAGCAGAGCGTCAATAACTGCAACAGCGACCTTGGGCTCCGCGCAAAGGCGGCTGACCAAGCCTGCACCGGGATTGAGATCGCTTTTTGCCCGAGCCTCCTCCGTTAGCGGATACCATGCACGGTAGTAGTCCCGGATGCCCTCCCGCAGCTGCCTGTAGGAAGCTGTAACGCCGAACTGTTCCACCCATGCGTGTTCATCCATTGGAACCGCTTGGCTGGTGAGCTGTCCACCCAGCCATTCAAATTGCTCTGTCAGGACGACGCGGCGGCCGGCCCTGAGTGCAGCCAGTGCGGCTGCGACGCCACCAAGGCCCCCTCCGACGATAAGAATGTCGGTGTTGAGATAGTTCATTGGGCGGCTCTTTCGTTTTTGGGTGCAGCAAGAGTGGAGCCTGGCACGAAGCGGCAGTTCAGCAGAACGCGCAGCTCGGAATCAGGAATCCGCTCTTTGCTCGCAATGATTTTTGTCAGAAGCTTCACAGCTCCGGCCCCCAGGTCCTCCCTGGGAGCGCTGAGGCGTGTGAAATCGATATCGGTGGTACCTGACCGTGGGGGATCCCCAAGAACAATGATCGAGAGATCCCCGGGTACCGAATAACCTGCTTCGGCGGCCAGTTTCAGCAGTCCCGCGGAATGGTCCTCGGACTCGAGGAACAGGACCGTAGGGCCGTAGGCCCTAGTGACTTTCCATGCCTCCCTCAGGCCCTTCCCCGAGACGGTGTAGAACATGTGTTGTGCATTTGCAAAGCCTGCAACGGCCTCCCGGAAGCCTGCCCGACGATCCAGCACGGACTCTCCCCGGCTGTCCCTCGCCAGATAGAAA
Source organism: Arthrobacter sp. SDR-2R (assembly GCF_057747955.1). Classification (NCBI taxonomy): domain Bacteria; kingdom Bacillati; phylum Actinomycetota; class Actinomycetes; order Micrococcales; family Micrococcaceae; genus Arthrobacter; species Arthrobacter sp. SDR-2R. The sequence continues at coordinate 356,058 of NZ_CM173231.1, read as the reverse complement.
AACCGCCGATGACCCAACTGCAGGGCTCGCCCAACGATCTCCCTCGTGGAGGAAACGTAATCCACGCCGACGTACGGTACCCCGGGGGTACTCCTTCGACCTATGGCGACAAAGGAGTAGCCACCCACGACTAGTCTCCGCAGATCCTCGGTGTCCATTTCCAGACCCAGGAGAATGCATCCGTCAGCAAACGCCAGGCGGTTGTTCTGATGAAAAATTTGTCGATGCCCGTTGACGACGGGGGCGCTGGTGAATATCAGCAAGTCACAACCCAGCGCCTCTGCCGCGGACTCAATCCCTGTCAAAAGCGGTGTATAGAAGTCCGCGGTTTCATGAGGGAAAGCAGCCTCATATGTGAACACACCGAGAATCTGGTTCTCGCCACCGGCGAGACGCCGTGCAGCAGGATCGGCAACATAGGTTGTCGCCCGGATCACCTCCATTACACGATCCCGTGTTTCTTTCGCGATTCGCCCCGTCGGTTTTACCCGGTTGTTCATCACCAATGACACGGTGGTTTGGCTTACACCGGCGAGCTCAGCGATGCGGCGCTGCGTCATCCTCCCCGCACCCCTTTGCCCGCTCATAGGATCCTTCCCTTTCATGCGCTAATGCGTATTATCTAATGATGTAGATCACGATAATGCGTATGATCCGATATTTCAATAGTTCTGCCGCACGTTCCGTTTACGGTTTGGGGTTGGCTGAAGCTACCGCTAGGTGGGATGCGCACATAGGCCTGCGGACGCAGTCGCCAACCAGCTGAGAACGGCCATGAGTCACCGGGCAACCTGCACTGAACTGCCATGCCTCTCAGGGGGCGTGATCGCCTTTCCCCTTACGGGGCGATGAGTAAATGAGATTACCCCCCAACGAATTGGATGAAATCCGCTGCCTCAACGACGGGGTGATGGAAGATTGCATCCAGTCTCATCAGCTATGGCTGCACTATGTAGGTATCGGAGGAAACGCCAGGGATGGTGTCCTCGAGTGCCACCTCCGGGGTCGCGCCACGCTTCCCCAGCTGCAGCGGCAACTTCTCCGGATAGCGCTAGAGGAAATTCGGAGCGTCGCTCGGAGTGCGCCACAAGTTTGACGCTTCGCTCCTGATGCTGACAACTGGCGTCAGCCGTCCCGGTAGTCGGGCCCACCAAAAGTTTGCTGCAATCTCACATGTGTGGTTGTGCTATTCCCCGAGGGGTGCAGTAGCAAAATGGCGAGCGGTCGTCGCAAACGGCGGCTCCGCGTCGGCATTCACCGAAACTCCTGACCGATGGCACACTGAGGGTTCTTCCAGGAAGGACAGCGACTCGAGCAGCTGTCTGGTAACCAGCTCATGACCATGCGCCCCATTGAGTATTTGATCGAGAAGGACTACAACCCACGCGAAGCTCGATGCGCGGAGCGTTGAGGCATGTGGAAGCACACCCACCCGACCTTTTACACTCCCGCTGACCCCGGACTGCGGATGACAGGCTCAGTCACCGCCCCTGCCATCAGCGACAGCGCGGGCATAAACCCTCCTTGATCCTCAACAGAGAAAACGGTAGCCCTTCTGCCCCTCGCCCACGACCGGACGCGTTCGGCATGGGCTAGCGCATGGCGATCTGGTCTGCTGCCGGCGGCCCGGGGGACCGCCGGCAGGGTGCTTCTAGAGCTCGCCGATTCCGGACACAAGGTCGGTGCGGCCCTCTGCCAGGCGGTAGGAGAGGCCGATCACCGCGGCGCGGCCGTTTTCAATTGCGTCCGAAATCACACGCGAACTGTCCGCGAGGCGATGGGACATCTGCTTGACGTTCTCCACCACCATGTCGTTGACCTCGGGCTGGTTGTTCCGCAGGGAGGTCAGGACGGAGGGGGTGATGCGTTCGACGAGGTCGCGGATGAATCCTGCCGGCATCTGGCCGGTGTTAACGGAGTCTTTGGTTGCCGTGACGGCGCCACAGTTGTCATGTCCAAGCACTACGATCAGCGGCACCCCCAGCACGGCGACGCTGTATTCGAGCGAGCCCAGGACGGCGTCGTCAATTACCTGTCCGGCGGTGCGGACCACGAAGACGTCGCCGAGGCCGACGTCGAAGATGATTTCGGCTGCAAGCCGGGAGTCGGAGCAGCCGAAGATCACGGCGAACGGATTCTGGGTCTCCACCAACGAGGAGCGCCGTGAGGCATCCTGGTTCGGGTGGCAGGACTCGCCGTTGACGAAACGTTCGTTGCCTTCGCGCAGTCGGCGCCATGCCAGTGCAGGGGTGAGGTTAGTAGCCATGCATATTACATATAGGTGCACCGGGGGCGGAAAGGGAACTGTGACGGCCGGGCAGGCAGACTTTAGGGGAGGTTACGACGTGCGACTTCGTCCAGCTGCGTCCGCGCCGGAGAGGACAACGGTGCTGCTGACAACTGGCGTCAGCCACGCATGCACTCGAGAGTCCACGAAAATCTCCTGACCAGCAACATCCACCTCCGTGGCCGGGGCGGGGATGCAGCGCCGGCTGGGATGATCTCAACAATGGCCCATACCTGCATTCACCGGTAGCTCCGCACCGATGGCACGCCGAGGGTTCTTCCCGGAAGCACCCTGCACTCCAGCAGCTGCCTGGTAGACAACGTCGGCCCCTGCACCCCTTTGAGTATGTGATCGAGAAGGGCTACGGCGCGCGCCCCAAGCTCGGTGCGCGGAGCGCTGAAACAGGTAAAATCAACCCCCCGCCCGCCTTTACGATCTCGCTCACCCAGGACCACGAATGACAGGTCCTTAGGAACGGAGACGTCATCGGCGGCAGCGAGGGCATAAAGCTCTTCTGCGTCCTTGGGATCCTCAACAAAGAGGATGGTAGCCCCTTCTGCGCGCACGCGCCGCCACACCTCAGCCAGACCGACCGCCGTAGTCTCTGCCTGTGCCAGGGCAATACCCGCAGCTGCCAGTTCGTCAGTCAGGGCGTCATGCCTGTCACGGGAAGATTCGCCAGCGAGAGACAGCCTGGCGTAGAAAGCAGCCGCATGGCCGGCCCCGATGGCTTGACGAGCCAGTTCGCGAGTGGGCGTGCCATAGTCAACCCCGACATAGGCTATGCCTTCAACATCCCGGCGGCCGATAGCAACGAACTTGTACCCGCTGTCCCGCAGCCTGGCAAGCTCGTCGTTGTCCATCTTCCGACCCAGCAGTAGGCATCCGTCAGCCAGGCGGAGCCGACTATTCTCATGGAATATCTGGCGGCGTCCCTCAACCAGCGGAGCGCTGGTGAACATCAACAAGTCCAGGCCTAAAGCCTCGGCTGCACTCTCTATGCCGGTCAGCAAGGGTGTATAGAAGTCTGAAGTTTCGCTGGGAAATGCATGTTCGTAGGTGAACACCCCGACAAGATTGTTCATCCCGCCCACCAAGCTGCGGGCAACAGGATCGGCAACATAAGTCGTCGCTTTGATGACGTCAAGGACACGTTTCCGTGTCTCTTCCGGTATGCGCACACCATTGTCGGTACGGCCGTTCAGCACAAGCGAAACAGTCGCTTGACTAACCCCCGCGAGTTCCGCAATCTTGCGCTGCGTAACTCTTCCCCCCTGGCTCGACGTCATCGGCGTTCCTTTCCAAGCACTTGATAATACAAATCATCATAGAGGAGCCGTAGTCGGTACTCTCTGATAATAGGTATTATCTTATTGACGGTTCAATGCCGGGCAGTGGAGCATCAAAGGATCGGGGGATAGGGAGCTGATCGCGTACTTGGGCGCATTGGCCATCACCTCATCATGAAAGGGACCGCTATGTCGCCTACAAATTCACTGCCGTTCTCAGATGCCTTTTCGAGGGGCGCATCTCTTAATCCAGGCGTTTCCCGTCGCTCGCTGATACTTGCGGGTGCAGCCGCGGTCCCCATGCTGGCAGTCGGCGCGCTATTCACGGCGCCAGCCCGGGCTGCGACGGCCACGGATTTTGACCAGGTCCGCACACAGTGGCGCGCCACCCTGGTTTCGACCTACGACCTTTCCGACTCTACGGTCCAGCAATATGTCACGGCATCAGCGGCGGAAGCACAGTCCTTGTGGGACACCTTGTCGACTGCTTCCAACCGCACCTACCTTTGGGCCGACCTCAACAGCAGTAGCATTTCAGCGATTCAACGGAACAACATGGGCCGGCTTCGGACGCTGGCTCTCGCGTTGAAGTCTCCGGGATCCTCCCTCTACGAAAACGCACAGCTGAAGGCCGACATCGCCTCGGCCCTCGATTGGTTCCTGAGCAACAAATACGGTGTTACCAACCAGTATGACAACTGGTGGGACTTCCAAATCGGCATTCCCCTGGCGCTCAACGACTTTTGCGTCCTGCTCTACGAGGATCTTTCAGCCACCTTGGTTGCTACCGCGATGGCTGCTATCAAGCGGTATGCCCCTACACCCACTATCACCGCAGGCAGCACCTCCACCGGAGCGAACCGCAACTGGGCCTGCTCGATAGCCATAGTCCGCGGTGCCCTCAGCCAGGACAGTGCAACGATTTCTGGTGCAATGACGGCCTACGCGGCAATCTTCCCTTACGTCTCGACGGGCGACGGGTTCTATGCAGACGGCGGCTTCATTCAACACCAGTATTTCTCCTACAACGGGGGATACGCCGTCTCACTTCTGCAGTACCTCACGTACTCCATGGTCGCTACCTTGGGCACGCCATGGGCTTTCAATGCTGCACAGATTGCTGAGGTCTACGACTGGGTGCAGGACAACTATGTCCCCTGGATTTTCGGGGGCGGCTTTATGGACATGACTCGGGGCAGAGGAATTTCGCGGTTCTACGAGACCGACCACAGGGTAGGGAGACTAACGATCGCCACGCTGCTACAGCTCGCGTCCGTATTTCCCGCCGCTCAAGCCCTGGTCGTTCGGGGGCAGTGCAAGGGTTGGATCAACGCTGACCAGTTCCTTCCGTTCTTTGTCTACGACAGTGTCCCGATTGAACAGGTGCGGCTGCCCTCCATTGTGAAGGGACGAGCTGTCGTAGCCGACACGAACATTCCGTCAGCGGCCGAATCAACCCAGAGTGTCGTGGCAACATCGATGGCCAGAGCAGTCCACCGCCGGCCAACATTCGCCTACGCCGTGGCAATGGACAGCACGGTGATCAAGCCTTACGAGAGCGGTGGCGAGAATCGTCTCGGTTGGTACACCGGAGAGGGGGCGGTCTACCTGAACCTTTCCAGTCAGAACGCACACTGGGCCAACCAATATTGGCCCACGGCCAACAAGTACCGCATTCCCGGCACCACCGTCGGGACAACACCCTTGTCTCCAGCAGCTACACGCACGTCGCTCAATACGTGGGCGGGGGGCGCCTTACTCGATGGGAATATCGCACTTGGCATGGGACTTAAACCAGCCTCCCAGACGCTGAGCGGGCGCAAATCCTGGTTCTGCATGGACGACGCAATCGTGTGCCTCGGGGGTGCCATCAGCAGCACAGATGGCGACACCGTGGAGACCATAATTGAGAACCGTAACATCGGCCCCAATGGCGCAACCGTTCCTATCCTGGACGGAACCTCGGTGCTGACTACGCCAAGCCCAACCCCGAGCTCCTTCACTGCCAACTGGGTTTGGATTCCCAATGTCGGCGGCTACGTGTTTACTTCGGGAACATCGATTAAAGCGTTGCGGGAAGATCGCACAGGCAAGTGGACCGACATGGACAACCGCGGCGTCTATGATGACACGACCACTTACAGCCGACGATTCATCACGCTGTGGATAGATCATGGAGTGAACCCCAGCAACAGCACCTACTCCTACATTCAGTTGCCTGCGGCAACCCAAGCGCAAACCTCAAGCATGGCGTCCTCAAACGACATCGCGGTGGTTGCCAACAATAACGATGTTCAGGCCGCCACCCGTTCGAGCACCGGCACCACCATGATTAATTTCTGGTCACCTACGCCCCCGAAGACTGCGGGCATACAGTCCAACAACAGGGCATCCATCGTCGCTACACGCAAAAACGGGCAGCTCTCGATCGCCGTCACCGATCCCACACAAAAGGTCACCGGTTCCGTAACGGTAACCATTGACGGGCCGGCCACCAGCACCCTGCAAACCGACCCTGGCATCACTGTCGTGGCGCTGAGTCCCAATGTCCAGATCTCGTTTAACGCATCCGGACTAGCAGGTAAGTCCCTGGTCGCCCGATTTGCTGTCTAACAGGACGAATCATCAGAAGATGTCAGTGATAGAGAGCTTTCGGTTGGGCAGGACGGCTGAAGAAACGGCCAGGGGCGTTCTCTGCTGAGTCAGCCAGCCCGAATCGCCTCCTCTGGTCCTCATAGCCATGACGATCAGAGGAGGCCGAAACGGGGAGGACGTTTTGGATTTGGAAAATCGCTGGCTCGCGAACGGTGTCATGATCATTCAGCCCGGCCGTAGTTTCCAGCCTGCTCTGTTTGCACGCGGCGTTCATTTAGGCTCCAGCAAGCCCGCAATTCGTTTGCCGCCGCCGCTGAGTTCCCTTGTTACCGAAAGTACTCCCAGGGATAAGCGCGTGCTCCTAACTGCGGGCTGACACAGCGCACGCTTAGCCGTAGGACCTCGGCTGTTCCGGTTTTGTGCCTGCAATTAGGCCCTTCTAGCTCCCCCTCCAGTGGTTCCCCAGCAAGAACAAAACAGTTCGTGCACGTTTGTGCAAATTGCTTGACCCGATTTTCCGCCTCTTCGAACAATGGTGATGACCCCGCCAGCCGCCTCGCTGGCGTCCCCAAAGCCAAGGAAGTCTTTTGAATCCCGATAATTCATCGTCCCCATCGCTCACGGCTGCACGAGTTGGGGCGGAACGAAACTCCATTCAAAGCCTGCGGCGCCGTCCGCACGCGAAGGTGCTGGTGGTGGGCGGCGGCATCAACGGAGTGGGCACGTTCCGTGACCTGGCCCTGCAGGGCGTCGACGTTGCACTGGTGGAGCGCGGCGACTACTGCCAGGGCGCAAGCGGCGCGTCTTCGCACATGATCCACGGCGGCATCCGGTACCTCGAAAACGGCGAGTTCCGCCTGGTCCGCGAATCAGTGGTGGAGCGCAACCGGCTGCTGAAAATCGCCCCGCACTACGTCAAGCCGCTGCAGACCACCATCCCGATCTTCAGCACCTTCTCCGGTATCCTCTCCGCGCCGCTGCGCTTCCTCACCCACAAGCAGCAGGGCAAGCCCAAGGAGCGCGGTGCGTTCCTCATCAAGGCGGGCCTCAGCCTTTACGATTCGTTTTCCCGGGACGGCGGCACGGTGCCCCGGCATCAGTTCCGCACCCACAAGGCAGCCCTCCAGGAACTTCCCGCCCTTCGACCGGACGTCAAATACACGGCCACCTACTTCGACGCCTCCGTGCACAACCCTGAACGGCTGACCCTCGACGTCCTCCAGGACGGCGAAAAGGCCGGCCGCGCCGGTAACGCGAGGGGCACCAGCGCGCAGGGTGACACGGCCCGCGCCAGCAACTACCTCTCGCTGCAGTCCATGTCTTCCACCCCCAACCCGCGGACCGGCCGGGGGAGCACCGTCCGGCTCCGCGATGAACTCACCGGGGAAGAGTTCGATTTCACGGCTGACATCATCGTGAACACCACCGGGGCGTGGGTGGACCTGACCAATGAGGCCATGGGCGCGGCGTCGGCCTTCATGGGCGGCACCAAGGGCTCCCACATCGTCCTGGACCACCCGGGCCTCCTCGCCGCCTGCCGCGGCCGGGAAATCTTCTTCGAACACACCGACGGCCGGATTGTCCTCATCTACCCCATGGGTGACCGGGTGCTGGTGGGCACCACCGACGTCGACGCGGACATGTCGGAAGACGCCATCTGCACCGACGAGGAAATCCAGTACTTCTTCGACCTCATCGGCCACGTGTTCCCGTCCATCGACGTCACGCCTGACGACATCGTCTACACGTTCTCAGGTGTGCGCCCCCTGCCGAGCCATGACGCCACCCAGCCGGGCTTCGTCTCCCGCGACTACCGCATCGAACGCCGCGCCTCCGGAACAAACGGAACCGGGGCACTCGTGCTGAGCCTGGTGGGCGGCAAGTGGACCACCTTCCGCGCCCTCTCAGAGCACCTGACCAACGAGGTCCTCACCGAACTCGGCGTACAGCGGAAGCTTTCGACGGCGCAGCTCCCCATCGGCGGCGGCGCCGGCTTCCCAGCCGACGAGGCAGGCGTGCAGAAATGGATCAAGGCCCACATGGCCGACGGCCGCGACGCAGACCGGACGGCCGGCCTGCTGACCCGCTATGGGACCCGCGCCGAAGCCGTGATCGCCTACCTCGACGCCGAGCCCGACCACGTCCTGCGGTCCACCCGGGAACTCAGCGTCCGGGAACTGGAGTTCATGGCGACCAACGAACAAGTGGGGCACTTGGTGGATGTCTTCATCCGGCGCACCTCCCTGGCCTTCCGCGGCCTGGTTACCGATGACCTCCTCAACGAAGTGGCCGAGGTGCTCTCCGTCCCCCTTGGTTGGCTTGCGGGAGACCGGAACGCAGAAATCCTGCACGCGAAGTACGTGCTGCAGCGTTTTCATCGCGTGGAAACGGATAACCAGAGGGTTGAACAAGCCTACCGGCGTGATTAAAACGCCTCGCTAGCCCAGCTGTCTCACTGAATAGGACCAATAACAAAGAAGGAGTCAAAGATGTCTCTAGGAATAGTCTTCCTCTCCGAACTCTTCGGCACGGCCACGCTGACGCTGTTGGGTTGCGGCGTCGTTGCCAACGTGGCTTTGCGGGGGACAAAAGGCAACAACGGGGGATTCCTGATGGTCACATGGGGGTGGGGAATCGCCGTCTTCGCGGGTGTCTTCGTCGCCGCCAAGTCGGGCGCGCACCTCAACCCGGCCGTCACCCTCGGCCTGCTGCTCAACGGCAAGCCCGAATACGCTCCGGGAGTCGCCGTCGACTTCGCCTCCACCCTGACCTACTTCGGAGGCGAGCTGCTGGGCGCGTTCCTCGGCGCCGTGGTCTGCTGGCTGGCCTACAAACAGCACTTCGATGACGAGCCGGAGCCTGCCGGCCAGCTCGGGACCTTCTCCACCGGCCCTGCCATCCGGTCCACACCATGGAACCTGATCACCGAGATCATCGGAACCTTCGTCCTCGTTTTCGTGATCCTCACCCTCGGTGGTACCCCCTCGGGCCTTGGCCCGCTCGCGGTGGCGCTGCTCGTGGTCGGCATCGGTGTTTCCCTTGGCGGGCCCACCGGCTACGCCATCAACCCGGCCCGCGACCTCGGACCCCGCATCGCCCACGCAGTGCTTCCCATCAAGGGCAAGGGCTCCAGTGACTGGAGCTACTCCTGGATTCCGGTGGTGGGTCCGCTTGTCGGCGGCGCCCTGGCCGGAGTTGTTGCCCGGATCGCTCCGATCATCGTCACCGCCGCTTCCTAAACCCCGGCACCCAGTTCGAACAACAAGACAAGGACGTCATTATGAACCAGTACGTAATCGCCATTGACCAGGGCACCACCAGCACCCGCGCCATCATCTTCGACCACAGCGGCGCCATCGTCTCCTCCGGCCAAATGGAACACGAACAGATCTTCCCCCAGGCCGGCTGGGTGGAACACGACGCCGCGGAAATCTGGACCAACACCCGCGAGGTCATCGGCTCGGCCCTCTCCAAGGCGAACCTGACACGGCACGACATTGCCGCCGTCGGCATCACCAACCAGCGCGAAACCGCCGTGGTGTGGGACAAGACCACAGGCAAGCCGGTCTACAACGCCATCGTGTGGCAGGACACCCGCACCCAGGACATCGTGGACCAGCTGGCCAAGGACGGCGGAGCAGACCGCTTCAAACAGAAGGTGGGCCTGCCGCTGGCCACCTACTTCTCGGGCACCAAGATCAAGTGGATCCTGGACAACGTTGACGGCGCCAGGGAAAAGGCAGAGGCCGGGGACCTGGTCTTCGGCAACACCGACGCGTGGGTCCTGTGGAACCTGACCGGCGGCGTCGACGGCGGTGTGCACGTCACCGACGTCACCAACGCGTCCCGCACCCTGTTCATGGATCTTGAAACCCTGCAGTGGGACGACGAGATCCTCGGCATCTTCGGTGTGCCCCGCAGCATGATGCCGGAGATCAAGTCCTCCTCCGAGGTCTACGGCACCGTCCACAGCTCCCAGCTGCTCCGCGAAACGCCGGTTTCGGGCATCCTGGGCGACCAGCAGGCCGCAACCTTCGGCCAGGCCGCTTTTGACGCCGGCGAAGCGAAGAACACCTACGGCACCGGCTGCTTCCTGATCTTCAACACGGGCGAGGAAATCGTCCACTCGAAGAACGGGCTCCTCACCACGGTGGGCTACAAGCTGGGCGACGCCAAACCGCACTATGCCCTGGAAGGGTCCATCGCCGTCACCGGTTCACTGGTCCAGTGGCTGCGTGACAACCTGGGCATGATCAGCAGCGCCCCCGAGGTGGAAACCCTTGCCGCGTCGGTCAAGGACAACGGCGGCGTGTACATCGTCCCGGCGTTCTCCGGCCTGTTCGCCCCGTACTGGCGCTCCGATGCCCGCGGCGCGATCGTGGGCCTGACCCGGTTCGTCAACAAGAACCACATCGCCCGGGCAGCGCTGGAAGCCACCGCATTCCAGACCCGCGAGGTGCTGGACGCGGTCAACGCGGACTCCGGCGTGCCCCTGAGCGAGCTGAAGGTCGACGGCGGCATGGTTGCCAATGACGCCCTGATGCAGTTCCAGGCGGACATCCTTGGCGTCCCGGTGATCCGCCCGAAGGTCATTGAGACCACGGCGCTGGGGGCTGCCTACGCGGCAGGCCTGGCGGTTGGCTTCTGGAAGGACCTGGGCGAGTGCTCGGCCAACTGGTCCGAGGACAAGCGCTGGGAACCGCAGATGGACCAGGTCGAAAAGGAACGCCAGATGCGGCTCTGGAAGAAGGCAGTCACCAAATCCATGGATTGGGTCGACGAGGACGTTCGCTAAAGCCCCGTGACCACGCAACCCATGGGGCTGCCCTACCGATCCAGCCAGGGCAGCCACCCATCTCCTAACGCTCAAGAAGGAAACTTTTGCCCATCGCTTCCAAACCATCCCGCTATCTAACCCTCTCACCGTCCCTTGCTGTGGGCCACGACGAGCCGGACCGCAACCTTGCCCTTGAACTTGTCCGCGTCACCGAAGCGGCGGCCATCGCCGGCGGCCACTGGGTCGGCTTCGGCGACAAGAACACCGCCGACGGCGCCGCCGTCGACGCCATGCGGTCCTTCCTGCAGACCGTCCACTTCAACGGCGTCGTGGTCATCGGCGAGGGCGAGAAGGACGAAGCGCCCATGCTGTTCAACGGTGAGCGCGTTGGCGACGGCACCGGCCCCGAGGTGGACGTCGCCGTCGACCCGATCGACGGAACCCGCCTGACCGCCCTTGGCATCAACAACGCACTGGCCGTCCTGGCTGTTGCCGAGCGTGGCTCCATGTTCGATCCCTCTGCCGTGTTCTACATGGAAAAGCTCGTCACCGGCCCCGAAGCCGCAGACATGGTGGACCTCCGCCTGCCGGTCAAGCAGAACCTGCACCTGATCGCCAAGGCCAAGGACGTGAAGGTCAACCAGCTCAACGTCATGATCCTCGACCGCGACCGCCACCGCCCGCTGGTGGAGGAGATCCGCGAAGCCGGTGCCCGCACCAAATTCATCATGGACGGCGACGTCGCCGGCGCCATTGCCGCGGCCCGCTCCGGCACCGGCGTGGACGCGCTCATGGGTATCGGCGGCACCCCCGAGGGCATCGTGGCCGCCTGCGCCATCAAGTCCCTCGGCGGCGTCATCCAGGGCCGCCTCTGGCCCACCAGCGACGAAGAGAAGCAGAAGGCCATCGACGCCGGCCACGACCTGGAGCGCGTGCTTTCCACCAATGACCTCGTCTCCAGCGACAACTGCTACTTCGCCGCGACCGGCATTACCGACGGTGACCTTCTGAAGGGCGTCCGCTACTCCAAGGACAAGGTCCTGGCCCAGTCCCTCGTGATGCGTTCCAAGTCCGGAACCATCCGTTTCGTGGAGGGCGAGCACCAGGCCAGCAAGTGGGAGAACTACGCCCGCAGGCGCCCAGGCAATCAACCCTCACTGCCGTGGAATGACACGGTGAAATCGTCGTGACCGTCTCTGCTCGCAGAGGTCGGCCGTGGATCTGAATCGTTCCCATTTTGAGTGGACATGACGTGCTAGCGTGAACGGTGATCATCGTGGCGCTCATGTTCTTCTTCGCCGCGATGGTGGCGCCCTTCCTCATTCACTTTCCGGAGCACGGTTCGTTGTGGGAGGCCTACGTCCCCGAAGTTGCAACGGGAGACGGAGAAAGACCCTTACGTCCGTTGACTCGATCCATGAGGGTCTTCCATTTAGCTGCTCCGCACGTGGGGATACGTTCGTTATTGCTTCGGCAAAAGTACTTTGAAGCATGCCACTTTCAAAGTCTGAACGGTCCAAGGCGCCCGCCGAATGAACAAAATAACACGGTAGGACCGCACGCCGCCCCTGCCGGCGGGAAGCGCACCTGCGTGTGCCGGCACCAATGCTAGCGACGACATAACCGGCTGGATAAGCAGGAAGACCCCGAGGCGTGGGGGACGTCTCGGGGTCTTCAGCTGGCGCCTTCAGACACGGGGGATGGTGCGGTAGTCGCCTCCATAAAGTTACTGTCTAGTACGGGCGTACACAACTTGCATTTTTGCAGGGCGGGCCGGCATGCCTAAAGATTCACACCGATCGACTTTGCGAATAACCGCTTGCTAAGTGGTGACGCTGTGTAGGATTCCTACCCCGGGCACTCAGGTGAGAGATTCTGTCGTTTGGTGACTGCCCTGATCGAAGGCCGATAATGGTGATTCCGTAAAGCTGGAAGCGACTGTATGGGGGTACCATACATGTATGGATGATGTGATCACGCGGCTATCGTCAGAGGCCAGGGCTTTGGCTGAGGAGTCGGAGGTGGCCCGGCAGCGGATGCTGGTCCTGGCCCGTGGCCGGCAGGAGTGCATTCTGGGTCTTCACGCCTCGGGCCTGTCGGTGCGGGGAATCGCCGAGCGGTTGGGAAGCAGTGCTTCGGTGATCCAGGACGCGATCCGCACAGCCAAGGGACGGCATCCGCAAGCGCGGCGTGAGGAGCGGTTCCCGTTTGAACTGCATGTCATGCTGGGGATGAGGTTGCGGGAGAATCCGTCGCGGCTGCGGAGCCTCGCGCGGGAGAATCTTGAACGTCTGCGTCGCACTCCGCGGGCGGCTGTCGCTGAGCGGTGGCTGGACCGGTGGGAAGAACTTCTTCGCTTGCCTGATGACGAGCTGGAGAAGGCGATGCTGGCCGATGACGAGGAGGGAAGGGACCTGCGCCAGATCAGCCCCTTTGCCGGGGCACTAAGCCCCGAGGACAGGCTGGTTGCGATGAAGAAGGCGCAGTTACTTGCGAAGGGATGAACTCGAGCACGCAATCCGTGCCGCGACGCAGATCATCAAAGATGACCAGGTCATCATCATCGGCAGCCAGTCGATCCTCGGTTCCTACACTGAGGATCAGCTGCCCGCCGAGGCCACGATGTCCCCGGAGATTGACATCGCGCCGATGCGTGATGCGGACGCCGATGCCCTGAGTGATCAGCTCAGCTTCGACGTGGGGGAGTGGTCGGAGTTCCATGCAACCTACGGCTTCTACATCGAAGGGGTCGGCAAAAGAACCGCGATCCTGCCTCCCGACTGGGAATACCGTCTGGTCGGAGTGCGCAGCGAAGCCACAAACAACGCCACAGGGCTCTGCCTGGACCCCCATGACCTTTGCGTTGCGAAGCTCATGGCACACCGCGAAAAGGACTTCGAGTTCGTTCGAGCACTGGTGGACGCCCGGCTGATTGACCCAGTAGTTCTGCAGCAGCGGCTGGCATCGATCGACTTGGCCCTTGTCCAGAGCGATCAGGACATCGATGTGCTGGACTACCGGCAACGGAACGCCATTGCCTGGGCAGCCGCCCTGACGAGCTGAAAATAAGGGCATATCTGACGCCTCAAGCGGTGCATTGCGTAAGAATAATGTCCAGAATCGATGTACTGACAGGTGCTGCGGATCATCTCAGATCTCAAGCTGACAGTCCGCAACCAACGCAAGCACGTCCATCGGCTCGAGAACGGTCGAAACAGGCCAAAGCATCAGGAAATGATGACACCCACTCGGGACGAACGGCGCGATGCCACCTGTTGCGGCTCTGCCGGCACAGGGCGTCAGACCCATCCACCGGGCACGGGGCGAGTCTTCCCATGTCGGACGGCTCCAACGTCAGGTTGGGGTGTGCCCTAAACCGGACCATCTCAAGTTCCCGCTAGCTGTCGGGATCCCGGTAGGCAACGGGGCGGTCGGCCGCCCATGGCGCACGTGGTAGGCGCAAATGCCCTGATAGGTGACGTGGGCCGGGCCCCGGCCCTGCCTCTGACAGTCAACGGCATTTCATACCTGACTTCCGAGGAGACGGCTAATAGGATCCTTTTACCCGAGTCCATTGTCCAGCCCGGGAGCGGGGACATATGGTGAGTGACAACACTCTCCTCGGAGGTTCCCAAAGAATTAGCACCCTCTATTAGCAGGCCGGCAAATCCACGGGCGCAAGGACATGAGACCAAAGGAAGAACCTTTGTCTGAAACAGCGGAATGGGCGCGGAGCTAGCGTCGCTATTGCGTGAATCAGGCATTGGGCATCGACTACATTACGAGCCGCAGGAACCCGAGCATTTTTACGAGGCCGAGTATAGCCAGGTTGACATTGGGTTCGACGAAACACTCAAACGGATGCCCGGTCCAATCCGGTGACTCACCCCTATGTGATCTTGCAGCCCCACCGATCGAATATTAAGAAGATTGTGCTTTAAAGCAAAGGAGCTTAAAGAATGATTCCATCGACAACAAAGCAACCACGGAAGCCCAGGACCTGGACCGACACCAGCATCGGCCTACTGCTTTTCGTTCTCGTCATTGCCGAATTGAACCACTCGTTCGAACAGAATATGGTCGCAGTCGCGCTTCCTCGGCTGTACAAAGAATTCGGGGACCCCTTCACCGTAGGTTGGTCAATTACTGCCTATGCGCTGGTTGCAGCCGCTACGGCGGCCACTGCGGGACGGCTTGGTGACGTACTCGGCCGCAAGCAAGTTCTCGTCGCGGCATTGCTTCTGGGTACCCTCGGCTCCGCTATCGTGGTTTTCTCTCCCACTCTTCCGGCCCTGATTGCGGGGCGTGCCGTTCAAGGCTCAACGGGCGCCATCCTCGGGCTCGCCTTCGGGATCGTGACGGAAAGGCTCGGGAAGGAGAGAAGCGCGACCGCCATCGCCCTTCTCGCAGGAACGGCACTCATTGGCGGAGGGTTGGGCAGTTTCGTTGCGGGCGCCCTAGTCGACAGCTTCGGCTGGCACAGCATCTTCTATCTGAGTGCAGCTTTTGCCTTGCTCTCGGTCATTCTTAGCGCCGCGCTCTTGCCGCCTAGCGAACGGCGGGGCTCCGTCGGCGACGTGGATCTCCTCGGTGGAACGTTCCTTGCCATCGGGGTGACCCTCATCCTTCTCAGTCTCACTCTGGTTCGCAGCCTGGGCTGGACGAACGCACTCGTAGTGTCGGCTCTCGTTGTGGGCCTCGCCGTGATCGCATTCTGGGTTGCCTTCGAGCTCAAAGTCGCGTCGCCAACAGTGGACCTGCGTTCACTCACGGACCCCAGGATCTCGATTGCGCACCTCGCCATGTTGCTCGCCGCAGGAGGCATATTTTCCATGGGCCTAATCTCGTCCGTGGTCCTCCAAACGACACCGAAAACCGGAATTGGTCTCGGTCTGAGTGCCACCACCACGGCACTCTTCCTGACCGGACCCGCCGTGCTCTCGGGCCTTCTGCTGAGCCCTTTTGCCGGGCGTATATCCAGCCGGCACGGTGCAGGCATGGCTATGTTAGTCGGAAGCCTGATTGCCGCAGTCGGCTTCATCCCGCTGCTCTTCGCCGCTAATAATGCTGTGGTGCTCCTGCTCGGCCTAACAGCCGGCCCGGTCGGCACAGCATTTATCGTTGCCGCAGCGCCCAACCTGCTCCTCAAGGGCATCCCTGCGGAAAGGACCAGCGAAGCATCCAACCTGAACCAAGTTATGAAGTCCGTAGGGCTCGCCATCGCCCCTCTGGTTTTTTCAACCTTTCTAGCCACAAACCTGGTAAGCATCGATGGAGCGCCCACACCCTCAGCCGCATCCTTCCAGGGTGGCTTCGCATACATGGCGGCAATAGCAGTTGGCCTCATACTCTTGTCCTTCATTGCGATCAAGGTTGAACGCAATGCCGAGAAACAGGTAGACCCGCAGGGGATCCCCGCACGTGTGCCCTAAATCCTCGGCGGTACAGTCCCGCCAGCGAGGGAATGAGGCCTGCCTGAGGCATTCGACGTCATTCGCGTCTCTGGCAATTCGTTCTGAGTCTTCTTCAAAACGGTAGTTTCCTCAGAGCTTTCAGCGGTGATGAGTGCGCCGGTCGCATATGCCCAAACTCTTACCTCCCGTGCTGGTCGGGACTCAGCACCTAGGCATGTCAGCGAGGCAGGACAAGCGGGCACAGCCGATATATAGCTTTCATTGTCAAGAGACATGGGGAAGCCAGTCCGGGGGGAGAACCGGGGCTGGCTTCCCTTTGTTTGCCGGGACAGGGGAGTGGTCGTTGGCGCGGTCAAACTGATACTTCAGCGGGTTGGTTACGCATGGCGATGTGTTCGGCTGGAGGTTACCGCTGGTCTCGGAATGTCGGTCGTGACCCTGGTGAGGTGACCAGAGCTGTATCTCGGATTTACTCGACGCGCTGCAATGTAACACTGTCCTAAGGTGCGTCCGGGCCTTTTCCTTCCCTTGAGCGGGCAGAAGTCAGAAGGGTGATTGCCCTGACTTGGCACAGTTGCTTAGTACCCGAGTTTCGGGCTGTGATGGCATCCATAATCGCCTGCTGCTCGGCGTCGAAGCTGGGACGAATATCTGAGTGCTGCCGTTGATGTCGATGGTTGCTGAGCCCAGTGGCCGGAGTCGTTTGATGATGTTACTTACGGCGATTCCTGTCCTGTCTGGACGGTCCGGGAGACGGCAAGCGCTGTGAACACGATGGTCAGGGGCGCCTCGATCGCGTCACGGTATGCGGTGGAACGTGGGCGTGGCTCCACAGGTCTGTTTTGCTCATTCGGAAGGACTGCTCAGCGTGCCACAGTTCGTGGTACGAGCCAATGACTTCCCCGGCGTCTCGGGGGATATTCGTCAGGTAGTCCTTCAAGCCGACCAGTTGCCGGGCACGGGCCAGCGATTCCTCATAGAGGCTGCGCGGCCCACGAGAGGTCTTGACGAACCTGGTGGTCCGGGAGGCTTTCTGGACCTCGATGACCTCCGTGCACGGTTCTCCTGGGCCGTGAGTGTTTTGTAGTCATGGACCGCCGCTTTCGGGAGTAGGCCCACACTGCCCACCGCGATCCCGAGTGCTGTTCTGGGTCCCAGACGGGTTCGACAGGCGGAGGGCGGGGTCGTTTTCGTTCTTGTGCCGGTCATGGGGGTGATGGTATCGAGCAGCTGCCCGTCAGTGAACGCGTGGCTGTGCCACGGGAAGTGCGAGGCCAGGTCGTTCGGCGCCTTCGTCACCCAGGAGTCAACGACGAACCGCACGTTCGCCTGTCCTGCGCCCCTAGGTTCCCCGCGGAGAGCGTGCCGGCGTCGGCGACGACGACCATGTCAGCCACGCCGTGGCGGCCTAAAACTGCTTGATGATAGGGATCATGGTTGCTGTCTCGGCTTTGTTGCCTTCGAAGCAGCGGATCGCCAGCGGAAACCCACGGCGGTCCACGAGCCGACCGAATACGATCTGCGGGTCGACGGAGCGTTCCTTGGAATAGCCCATCTTGCGCACCTCGTCTTCCTTCTCCGCCTCGAAATACAGCGTCGTGACGCGTCATAAGGCACTAAGGACGTGTTGCCGTCGGTACTGGGATGGTCAAAGCACCAGGTCGCGACCCGGTCCCGGTATTTCGCGGTGGCGGCGCGGCCAAGGATGCGCTTCATCGTGGCGTAGCTGGCACGGTCCTTGCCAAGGTCCCGCAGAACCCTCCCGGTATCGAGCAGGTAGGTTCGTTCCACGACCCGAGCATCAACAGGTCCCGGAACACACAATCTCGCGCAGGCCCCGGGTCACTTGGATGGCCTATTAGGCCTTTCACCGGCGGCTGGGCTCAACCCCAAGCTCGAGGACGCCCTAGGCAGGGTTCTCCAGCAGCTCACGGGCGCGCTGGAGCAGCACGCCGAGCTCGGCCTCCGTATGGCGCCGAGCCCACTTGCTCGACGATCCGATGACGGCTCCGCAGATACTCCACAATCTGCACCCCGTCGCACCGGAGGCCGTCCGTACCCTCCTGATGAATGCCATACGGAGACACTAAAACAACACCCATTAGTGCGTGAGAAACCGCCCCAAAGCTGACATCTTTGCAGGTCAGCCGGTTGTCATTGAGCGAGGCAATGACCCGTGAGCCAAGTCACCTGTTATTTCGCTGGTTGGTTACCGCATGGCGATGTGGTCGGCTGGAGGTTACCGCTGGTCAAGGAATGTCAATCGTGACCTTGTTTGAGGAGGTGACCATAGCAATACCTCGGGTTTACTCCACGCGCTGAAATGTAACAACTGTCTAGGTTGCCTCCGGGCCTTTTCCTTTCCTTGAGAGGCCGGAAGTTAGAAGTGATTGCCGTGTTGTCGGGTTTCCGGTTGTCCGGGACCAGCACCAGCCGGAGAGTTCGCGGGGGATCGCGCCGTTCGAGGTAGCTAAACCACCTTCGTGTAGGTGCCGGTTCCCGGCATCACCGCGGGCTCGTCCTTCGGAAGTGGCTTTCCTCCCACCGGGAGCGCATGAGCCGGGACGGGGTGGTTGTAGGTCTGCAGTGGTGCCATGCTGCTTCGACGCCCAAGCGTTGGGACGACATCGAAAGCCCAGGGTAAGGCGGCAAGCCCTTAAGGGGACTTCCGGGGCCGTGGCCATTCATCCCGTGGCGTCGCCGCGATAGTTTGCCTGCTGGGTTAGCTGGCCGAGCGGCCGCCGTCGACGAGCCAAACCTGTCCGGTCACGTGAGAGGCCTGCTCGTCATCGGCGAGGAATGCAACCACGTTGGCGACTTCCTCCGCTCGGCCGAGCCTTCCCTGCGGTACCTGCGACTCCAGCATCTCGACAAACGATTCCGGAGCATTCGCAAGAATTGGCGTGGCAATTGTACCCGGCCCGACCGCGTTTACTCGGATTCCCTGTTGGGCGTACTCCAGTGCGGCAGTGCGGGTGAGCATCACGTCGGCACCTTTCGAAGCTATGTACGCAATCGAGTTCGGGGTAGCGCGGAACCCGCCAACGGACGCCGTATTCACGATAGCCCCGCCACCATTGGTCAGCATCAGCCGCAGCCCGGCCTGGAGAACCAGGAACTGTCCACGGACATTGATCGCCATCACCCTGTCGAATTCTTCGACCGGATACTCGTGCGTGAGTGCCCGAGCCCCGCCAATACCGGCGTTGTTGGCAAGAATGTCCAGCTTGCCGTACTCCGCCAGGACCCATTCCTCCGTGGCGCGCACATCTGCTTCATCGGCGACATCAAGCCTTCGTGCAACCGCCCTCTTTCCCAAGGACCCCGCGATTTCGTCACGGGCGTTGGACACATCCGCGATGATCACTGTCGCGCCGTCTGCGTGAAGCCTCCTCGCTATCGCTTCCCCGATACCAGACGCTGCTCCCGTCACGAGTGCCACTTTGCCTGCGAACCTTGCCATAATCAATCGCTCCTTTGCGTTAAAAAATAGGCTGCTATTTTAATCCTAAGCCGACAAAATTAGCCTTGACGTTTACGATTTTAGCGTTTGCGCGGCAAAATAAAAGGAACCTAATTAACGTGATGGTAGGTGCGGGAAGTCGTCGGGCAATCTAATGAGCGGCGTAGCCGTCTTTTGATGAGTCATCCCTTAGGCGCCGGCCCTGCCTGCTTTGGGAGTGTGGCTTCAGGTGCCCGGTCGAGGGGGAGTTGGGACGCGGGCGAGGGTGATGGCTGGGGATGTGCAGAAGACGGGACAGGGTGGGCTTGTCGTGGGCAAAAGCGGTGCCGGACTCATCCCGCACCCTGGATTGCCACTGAAAGCCAACAGCACGCGCCAAATGTCCGAAGCAACCGAGGAGTTTCATGTTGCCGCAACCTCGGTCTGGTGCGGGCAGTTCAGTCGGATTGAACGGTTTTCTGGTTCAGCGCCGACTTGAGAACTTCGGCCAGGTGACTCGCATCTACTCCGGTGCCTTGTGTCACCTGCGTGCGGCAGGAGAACCCATCGGCTAACACGATTGTGGCTTCGTCTTTTTCGCGCACCTTTGGGAAGAGTTCGCGTTCGCCGAGTGCCTGTGACACGTCCCAGTGTCCCGGTTCGAAACCAAAATTACCGGCGAGCCCACAACAGCCGGAGCCGATGATGTCTGTGTCAACTCCGAGCTTTTGCAGTACCGCCTTGTCGGGATCATAGGAACCCTTCGCTTCTTGGTGGCAGTGCACTTGGGATATGGCCTTGATGTTGATTTCGCCGAATGGCCAGGGTCCCTGGTGACCTGCCACGACGTCCGCCAGCGTCACCACCTGACGGGCCAGTTTGGCCGCTCTTGGGTCATCAGGCAGGAGTTCTGTGATCTCGTCCGCGAGCATTACAGTGCAGGAGGGCTCAAGTCCGATGATCGGCATATTGGCGTCTAGGGCCGACCCCAGCGAATCCAGGGTCTGGGTAATGACGCGCTTGGCCATATCCAATTGCCCGGTGGAGTGCCATGTCAGGCCGCAGCACACTTGTCCTTCCGGGAGGAGTACGCGGTATCCCAGGGCCTCCAGGACCTCGACAGCCGCCTGTCCAACGTCGGGCGTATTGAAGTTGTTGAACGTGTCCGGCCACAGCATCACGGTGGGTTGTCCCGGGTCTACCGGCTGCGCTACGGAGGCAGACCGCTTCCTAAACCACTTTCGCAAGCTTTGGGGTGCGAAGTGGATCATGCGGCGCTTGGGTTCGATGCCGGCGAGATGCTTGACCAGCTCTTCCACCGGGCGGAACGCTAGGATCCAGTTGGCGAACCGGGCGGCACCAGGGATAGCCGCCAGCAGGCGTGACGTCAGCGGCAGCCATCCCATCGCGTAGTGGGCCATTGGGCGGAGGCGGCCCTTGAAATGGTGGTGGAGGAATTCGGCCTTGTATGTGGACATGTCCACATTGACGGGGCACTCGGAGGAGCAGGCCTTGCAGGACAGGCACAAGTCCAGTGCCTCCAAGGTCTCCTTGGACCGCCAGCCGTCAGTCACCGATTCCCCGCGCAGCATCTCCGCCAGCGCCCGTGCCCGGCCACGGGTGGAATGGACCTCATCCCGGGTCACCTGGTAGGACGGGCACATGGAACCCATATCGGAGCGGCAAAGGCCTACGCCGACGCAGCGGTTCGTGGCACCCGCGAACGATCCGCTATCGTGGCTGAAGGCGTGTACGGGAGTCAATTCAAAGGTGCGGTTTCCAGGGCCTGGACGGATGCCCTGGTCAATCGGCTCCGGGTCTACAAGGACGCCAGGATTGAAGAAGTCCTCGTTGTCGAAGATGCCTTTGAACCGTGCGAAGGCCGTCAGAGCTTCGGTTGAGTACATAATCGGCAGCAGTTCCGAGCGTGCGCGCCCATCGCCGTGTTCACCGGAGACGGACCCGCCATACCGGGCCACCAGGGCGGCGGCTTCCTCGATGAACTTCCGGTAGCCGACGACGCCTTCTTCGGATCCGAGGCTGAAGTCGAGCCGGATATGCACGCAGCCTTCGCCGAAGTGGCCGAACGGGATGCCGCGCAGGCCGTGAGAGTCCAGGATCTTGTACAGATCGCGCAGGTAGTCGGACAGATGCTCCGGCGGCACGGCGGAGTCCTCCCACCCGGGCCAGGCTTCGCCGCCGTCGGGCAGCCGCGTGACAATCCCGGCGCTGGCTTCGCGGATCCGCCACAGCGCACGTGCCTGAGTGTGCTCCGTCACCACCACGGAGTCGACGATTCGTCCGTCCCGGGCAAGTTCGCCGACCAGTGCCCGGGCGGCATTACCGGCGACCTCGGGAGTGTCACCACCGACCTCCACATAAAGCCAGCCCCCACCCGTAGGCAGTTCCGATCCTGCAGCTGACTGGCCCGGTCGTGAACGAAGGGCGGACAGGAGGTCGGCCCCCATTCCTTCGACCGTGTACACGCCGGGCTGTCGGAGACGAGGTGCCGCTGCCGCGGCGGCGAAGATATCAGAGAACCCCAGGACCGCCAAGGCGGTGGCCCGCGGGCGCTCGACGAGCCGCACCGTCAACTCTGTGATTACCCCGCAGGTTCCTTCGGTCCCGGCTATGGCCCGGGCTACGTTGAAGCCGTTCTCAGGGAGCAGGTGGTGAAGCCCGTAGCCGGATACCTGCCGGGCGAATTGGCCCAACTCAGTTCGCAGGACGCTGAGGTAGTCGTCGCGGAGCCGTTTGAGATTGTCCTCGATCACCGGATCGCTGCAGTAGCCGGCACCGATTTCTATCTCGCGGCCGTCAGCCAGCATCAGTTTGAGGGAGACGATATTATCGGCGGCTGTGCCCCAGGCGACTGAGTGAGAACCACAGGCGTTGTTGGCGAAAATCCCGCCGACCGTACAGCGGGAATGCGTTGAAGGGTCCGGGCCGTAAGTGAGTCCAAACTGTTCAGCCGCATCCCGTAGCGTGTCGCACACGACTCCCGGGCGCACGCGTGCTGTGCGGGCCTTCGGGTCAATGGAGAGAATTTGGTTAAAGTGCCGGCTCGTGTCGATGATGAGCCCGTCACCAATGGCGTTGCCTGCCACTGAGGTGCCACCCCCGCGGCAGGTAACGGACCAGCCACGGTCCCTAGCGAGGCGAAGGGCATCGCGTATGTCCTCAACGGAGGCGGGTTCGATCACGGCGGCAGGCACGCGCCGATAGATTGAAGCGTCTGAAACGTAAGCAATTCGCGTCGTCAGGTCTTCGCGTAGTTCGATGGACGTCATGTCTTCTCCTAGAGCGGACTGACAACGAGGTTCGTTTCTGCTGCCGCCGGTTGTTACAGGTGATTGTGGCCGAACGAAATTTCAGTCCGGTGTTCCCGGGCGCGAGTTCAGCGCTCCCTGGTTACGATGCCGAGGATGCAGGCGGACGCCTTGGAGTCTTGGGCCATATGACACGGTGACTACGCCAATCAAAGCGATGACGACTCTAGTGATGTGAGGAGCTGGAGGGCTCCAACACCGGCGAACGCCAGGTTGGGAATGCGCAGGCTTACAGATATCCAGCAAGTGCCTCCCAGTCTCGTGCCTCGCTGCACCGGGGCACTCTCCTTAGGCACAGCCGGGATCTGGCCAAGCGCTTGTCGTCGTGACCGCGCCCGGACCGGCCGGGTCTGGGCGCGTTCGTTCTTGTTGTGTTCCCTCGTCGGGTCAGGGGGCAGATGTCTATTCGCTCCACATCGACCTGTGTCGGCTTTGATGATGGTCAGCTGCGCCAGACCGGAGGTGGATATTCCGCCGGGAATTTGGTCCGGAAGGAGGCGTTCGGACGACAGGAGAGTCATGGGGGCCGGGGGATCCGGATAACCTGTGGGTAGCTGGGTGTTGGCTCTGAGCCTTACCGGTCCGAAGGCTCAGAGCCAGCAATGATTTACTCGCCGGACAGTACCGTGCCCAAACTACTTACGAGTGTCACCTCGTGAAATATTAGACTCTGCTAAGACACGACCTGGACTTTGATGAACTGGCGGTTCCTGGCCGCTTTGAAGGCCTCATCGATCTCAGGGAGGCTGAACTCCTGGCCCAATAGATAGTCAACCTCGATCTTGCCCGTCGCGATTAAATCGACTGCTTTATGAAAATGTGGCAAGCCTGCGACGCCCTGAGCATTTATGACGAATTCAATCGAGATCGGCCCTTTCCAGAAGGCTGTGTTGTAGGGAAATTCAGCCATCCCGGAGGCCTCGGGATAACCGAAATAGCCAATTCGTCCATAGGTCCGAACGCATTCGATTGCCTGGGAACGTGCAGAGTCAAGGCCGGCGGCTTCAATGACCAAGTCAGCCCCTTTACCATTGCTAATTTCATGTGTGGCCTCGACTACTGACTGCTCGGAGCTTTGAATAGTGACCGTAGCACCTAGTTTTTTGGCTGCCGCGAGGCGACTCGGCTCTGGATCCGAGACCACTATTTGTTCGAATCCCCACATGCGCGCTAATTGCAAGAAAAACAGACCGATGGGTCCGGCGCCGATAATTGTGGCTACACGTCCGGGCTCGCTGTCCGGCCAGAATCGTTCCATGGCGTACAGTGTGACTCCGAGTTGCTGGGCCATAACCATCCGGTCGAAAGGCTGATCATCGGGCAACTCAACCAGGGCCGTCTCTTTCGCAACCATGTATTCGGCGTAAGTACCAAGTTGAAGAACAAGAACGCGGTCGCCGACGGCGTACTTTTCCGAGCGGGACTCGACGACTGTGCCTACGCCCTCGTGGCCCGGAGTTCCCGGTAACGGTTCATCTCGGGCGATCAACGATCCCAGGCCCTCGTACAGGGCGTGAAGGTCGCTACCGCACACGGCTGCCCGATCCACCTTGATTAGCACCTCTCCCTTGTCGGGGCTCGGTGTTCTAAACGTCCTAGTAGTCATTTGGCCGTGAGCGCCGGGAACAGCGGCCGTATATTCAGATGGGTATGTGCTATCAATCTCACTAGAAAGCATGCTTGCACCTTCGTTCTTATTTCGCCTGTTTAGGCGTTCGGATTTGGTACTTCTCATGGGTTTCGCAACTAAAAATGACTTTGGTCAGGGATGAAACGCGGTTCCAAACCAGGTTCATTGATCCCCTGCACTCATCAGCGAGGGGGCTGCACAGATTCGCCCTAGGACCACGGCGTAGGGGTAAGAAGTGGCTTACTTCATCGGGGCTGCAAGCTGACCGTTTCAGACGGGTCAGGGCGCCGCGACGGCCCGACGGGCACCTCTCGATTCGGACCGCGATCAGCGAGACGAAGATCAATGCTGCGGGGCCAAGCTCCAACAAATCAAATGAATTAGTTATGCGTGGGACGAGGGCATGTCAAGGCCCTGCTTCGACAAAAGCTGCCAGAATGCCGGGGAAGATAAGGAGTCAATAAGTCTCCGACCGACTCCACCACCTTGCTGAGGTTCGGAGAAGCCTCCCTGGGCTGCTCCGGGCGTCGTTGCCGCCGGGCGTCATGAACGCGCCGCGGGCAGGCAACCCTGGCAACTGTGCGTTATGTCAGCAGAGAGCGCAGATGGTCATTGAGGAACACACCCTGGGGGTCGAACTGTTTGCGAATGTCGGAGAAGTGACCGAACTTGGGGTAGAGCGATTCGAGTCGTTCACGCGTCATGAGGTGAAGCTTTCCCCAATGTGCCCGCGCATCCCACTGCGACAGGATGCGGTCGACGTCTTGGAAGAACGGCCAGTAGTTGGTGTTCGGGGCGCTCGATACGGAGATGGTTGCCGCGTCGCGCTTGTAGAAGGGGGACATGAACGCCTCGTCGCCCTTGATGAACCGAACGAACATGGGATTTTCCTGGCCGTTGTGCGTGGAGTAGAAGAGTTCCTGGACCGCAGCTACGGCCTCTTCCGCGTTCTCGATCGGGACGTTGTATTCGAGCTCGTCGAACACGGGGGGCAGATTGTCGCCGGAGAGAATCTGGTACGCCCGGTCACGCCGGGCTCCATATGTGGTGGGGTCCAACTCCGACTCATCGTTGATCACGATGGGATTGAACTGGAAGACCAGGCTGGTGTTCGCTGCGGGCAGGCGGGGGTCTGCAGGGATGCCATAGAGGCCGGGGGAGTTATCCGTGGGGAACCACAAGTGTGAATGGTGCCGGTTGTTTTGCAGATCCTCGTGCCACGTCCGGCGTGCATCGGCCCATGGAATATAGGAGAGGTTTTCTGCCATGTAGTAACGGGGGACGAGTTGCAGTTCCACCTCCAGGAACACGCCCATGGTCCCCATCGCGGTTTGGGCAGCGTGAAGGAGATCGGGGGTGGACTCATCAATTTCAACGATCTCCCCTTCACCGTTGACCAGTCGAACCCACGTCATCTGTGAAGAAAGGCTCCGGAGGTCCTTGCCTGTCCCGTGGGTTGAGGTGGAAAGTGCGCCGGCTATGGACTGAGCTCGGATGCCTCCTTGGTTTTCCATGGATAGCCCGAGATCCCACAGCTTCTGAAGCATCTCTTTGACGACCATGCCGGCCTTGACCCGTGCACGGTGCTTCGCGGAGTCGACTCCTGTGATGCCGGTGTAGCGGGAAGTGTCAAGGAGGACGCTGCCGGTCTGTACAAGGGGCGAGAACGACAGCCCGGAGCCCATGGGCCGAATGCTCAGGCCCTGCTTGAGTGCGAAACGCACCGTGTCAACGAAATCCTGTTCGGTTTCGGGTGTGCTGGTGTATGTGGGCGTGGAGCGCTGGTTGCCGGCCCAGTTCTGCCATTGCCGGTAAGAGGGAGTTAGGTCCACGGTAGGGGACAGGTTGGTTTGGATCATCATTGCAACCCTTCACGTCGTTGGGGGAGAGTGCCTGGCGGGTTTCCGAAAGGTATTGCAGTCAGGGTGTGTTGCTCGCAGACGGCAGTGCGGCCCTGTTGATCACTATCGAAAATCTTCACCATGTGGTGCCACTCACCATATGGACAGCGGGTAATCCGCGTCAATAAGGAAAGAGGGCACTTAATTGGACTCGTCGGGAATTCGCTGCGCTTACGTGGTTATGGCCCGCGCAGGAAGGTAACCGCGCCAAAAATCGGCATGCGATTAGCAGAAGACAGCAGAGGCTTGGGGAAAGTCCACTATTGGGGTTCCTATATTGAGAGACCATGTTTTGACCTGGGTGGGACGCGAAAAGCTGGCTGTTAGCCGGTGGCTTCCGAGGTCCAGGGTGTGAGCGGCTCCGTCCCACCGTTACTGTAGAGCGGTGCGGTCATCTCCAGGGCCTCTGAAAACAGCCGGCGCGCCAACGGCTCGTCCTTGGCGATAAGAGCGGTGGCGATTTCCACATGTTTGTCGTGGACCTTGGCGTGGAACTCCTGCATATCTTGCCGCTGGCGAGCGTAGTACTCCCTTGCTACGAGCGCTTCCAGGCATCTGACGAACAGTTCAAGGGCGGGATTTCCTGTTAGGGACCCCAACAGAGTGTGAAAGCCTCTGGAGCGTGCGCCAACGGTCCGCTCGGGCGTAAGAGCCGCCGCGGAGGATTCGGCCTTGAGGAATGCAAGGATGCGCCGTTCGTTCTCATTGTTCATCCGGTCCACGATCCGGGGAATGAGGGAAAGCTCGATTACCTGACGGGCTTCGAGCAGGTGCGCGGGCGTTACCCGCCTGAACATCAGGTAGTTGATCATCGAGGTGACAACTCCGCTGTCATCTGGCTCCCGGACGATCAAACCTCCGCTGCGGCCCCGTCGCATCTCGGCTATTCCCTGCTGCTCCACGAGTCGGATGGCTTCCCTCAGCACGCCTCGGCTGACGGAGTAACGCTGCATCAGCTCCGGTTCACTCCCCAGATTCTTACCCAGAGGCCAGCCAGCCCCACGGACCTCCTCGATCAAGCGCCCGGCAACACTCCATCCGACTTTTTGACTGGGATGATTTTCCAAACTTGTTCCACCTCTAATTAGGTTCCTTTTATTTACCAGCATAGGCGCTAGTGTTGTCTATCACAAGGCCGATCTAGCAAGGCCGAAGGTTTATATAGAAGCCTATTTTTCCAGCGCAAAGGAGCCAGGATTTTATGCTCGAAACAGCATCCACCGCCGGTGGTCTCCAAATCGGCGACCACAAACCGGTAAGCATCGTTGACACAGATACGCATCCGGACATCTGGGTCGCAGACATGGTTGAGTACATCCCCGAACCTTGGCGGACGCGGTACTACAAAAATGCCGCACGCATCAACGACATCGAGAACACACGCCTGTTTTACGCTCCTCCGACCGCAGCGCGTGCCGATGCGGTGACGCCAGGTAACCGCCCGGGTCAGGACAGGACGCTCTACGCGGAACAGGTTTTCCAGGAATCGGGCACGGATTACGCGATCCTGCTGCCCCTGACCCGGGGGAAGTGGTGGGATCCCGAGTGGGAATCCGCCCGTGCAACAGCGACCAATGAGTACATCAATCGGCTATGGCTCGGCCCGGAAAATAATTGGCATGGGCGCTACCGTGCAGGAATCCGTGTCTCCCCAGGTGACCCGGACGCTGCAGTACGGGAGATCGAGAAGTGGGCGGGTCACCCCTACTTCTGCCAGGTGCAGTTTGCTCCGGAGGTTCTCACCGAAGCAGCGGGCCATCCAATGTACCGTCCGGTCTTTCGGGCTGCCGCCAAGCACGGACTGCCGGTGGGCATGCACATCACCCGGGAATCTTCGATGCAGTCGATGACGCCAGTGGGTTACAGTTCCTACCACATTGAGGCCATGGGATCGTGGTCGATGTACTACGTGTCCCACCTCAACAGCCTGATCTTTGACGGTGTCTTCGAGGAACTCCCTGACCTGCGCGTGGTCTTTGTCGAGGGCGGATTCACCTGGGCCGCCCCGACCCTGTGGCGTATGGACCGCTACTGGGATGCCCTCAAGACTGAGATCCCCAACGTACGCCGGCGCCCGAGCGAATACGCCCGCGAACAGCTGCGTATCACCACCCAGCCTCTCGAGGAGCCCGAGAACCCCCGCCACCTGATGCGGCTCATCGAGCTCGTGGGCGGGGAGGACATGTTGATGTTCTCCAGCGACTATCCGCACTGGGACTACGACGATCCCCGCTTCGTCGGCAGCCGATTCCCCGCCGCCTGGCGCGACAAGGTCCTCAGTGGCAACGCGATCGAGCTCTACGGGCTGCCCAAGACCCGCCCGGTCGACGCACTGGACGTAAACGCGGATGCCATGACGCGCTACAAGTCAAAGATGGCCGATGAAACCGGCGTCCAGCGGATTAAGAGCTCGGTCTCCCACAACGACTTCATCGCAGCAGACTAGGAGCCATGAGATGACTGAGACTCAAAAGAGCGGGCTCCGAACCATCGTGGCAAAAGTCGAGGAGCTGCCACCGGGATCGATGCGCCTGGTACCCGTGGGGAAATTCGGCGTCGGCGTGTACAACATCAATGGAGAATACACGGCCATCGTCAACTACTGCCCCCACCGCGGCGGACCTATGTGCTTTGGCAACCTCACCGGCGAGACGACCGCCGGAAAGGAACCCTATTCGATTGAATACGGCCGGGAGAACGAGCTGATCAAATGCCCTTGGCACGGGTGGGAGTTTGACTTGGAAAACGGAAATGCGGTCGCAGCAAAGATGCGTGTCCGCACCTACGAAGTCGTTGTCGAGGACGACAACGTTGTACTGATTGGAATCGCCTAAATGTCTACTGCCCCCCGCGTCATTG
Organism: Arthrobacter sp. SDR-2R; assembly: GCF_057747955.1. Classification (NCBI taxonomy): domain Bacteria; kingdom Bacillati; phylum Actinomycetota; class Actinomycetes; order Micrococcales; family Micrococcaceae; genus Arthrobacter; species Arthrobacter sp. SDR-2R. The sequence goes on along the minus strand of NZ_CM173231.1, from coordinate 326,535 downwards.
ACACCAACATCACCCCGTTCTGGAAGACCGAACTCGAGCCGCATGCTTGGATGCCTGAACCCTGGAAAAGCAAGCGCCACTTCCCCGGGATCCTTCGCCAGCTCTACTCCGCCCCGACCGGGATCCCGCCCTACGGCGAGTACCTGGACTCTGCACGCACCGACGACATCACACTCTCAGGATCCTCAATTGCGAAGGTCATCGAGAAGATGGACAGCGACGGCACCGTGCTGGGCGTGCTGAACCCACTCACCCGTGGCCCGCAACCGGACCAGGACATGTCCACCGTCCTGTGCGCGGCCACAAACGAATGGCTCAGCGCGACCTGGCTCGCCGACCCCGAGCATGGTAAACGCTTCGTCGGGACGATCCGCGTGAATCCCTCCGACCCGGACGCCGCAGTGCGGGAAATCCACAAGTGGGGGGAACACCCGGCGATGGTACAGGTCGGTGTCCCGCTGGACGCGTTGCGGCCCTACGGGCAGCGGAACTACTTCCCCATCTGGGAAGCCGCCCACCAGTACGGTCTCCCGATCGCCGTCCACTCCGACGGAGGTGCTGCAGCGAACCTCAAGCCCACCATCGTCGGATACCCGCGCAAGCACATTTCCTACGCCGCGCAGGAATCCTCGAATTTCGTCTACCATGCCGCAAGCTTCGTGATGGAAGGTGTCTTCGAACGGCTGCCCAACCTGAAGATCATCTTCGCTGACGGCGGCCACGACCTCTCCATGACCCTGATGTGGCGCATGGACATCGACTTCGCCATCAGCCGCCATGAAGTGCCATGGATGACGAAGGAGCCGGGGAAGTACCTAGAGCACTTCGTCTTCCGCACGAACCAGCTGGAGGGACCCCCGGAGGACATCGACGCGTCTGACTGGTACGACATGAGCAGGGCGGCGGATCTGCTGGTCTACGGCAGCAACTACCCCCATTGGACGACAATGACGCCCGGTGAGCTGCCCCGGGGCCTCACCCCGGAGCAGACCTCGAAGATCCTCTTCGACAACGCGCTGTCCCTTTACGCCCCCCGCCTGTCCCAGATCGGCAACCACAAATTGCTGAGCACCCTTGGAGCACCAGTATGAGCCTCAACGTACACAACGCACCCGCAGACGCAGACGGCCTCTGGCAAGAGGACAACAAAACCCTCGCGGTGATCGTCGCATCGAAGCGTGCACCAGCGGAAGGGGTCGCAGAGTTGGTGCTGGAGCGCCCGGATGGTTCCAAACTGCCAGCCTGGGAACCGGGCGCCCACATTGACGTCTTCACCAGTAACGGCCAGCTCCGACAGTACTCTCTCTGCGGCGACCCCTCGGACAGGACCACCTACCGGATTGGCGTACTGCTGGCACCCAACAGCCGTGGAGGTTCAAAGTTCATCCACGATGAACTCCACCCCGGCGCCACTCTCACAATTAGCGCGCCCCGCAACAACTTTGAATTCGTGGAGGCGGCCAATTACCTGTTTATCGCGGGGGGCATTGGCATCACCCCGATCCTCCCCATGATTGCTGCCGCCCGGAACAGCGGGGCGAACTGGAGGCTGTTCTACGGAGGCCGCACTGCCACCAGCATGGCTTTCACCGACCAGTTCCACGGGTCAGAGGACAAGGTCGAGTTCTACCCCGAGGACGAACGCGGGTTCATGCCCCTGGGCGAGCTGCTGTCCAGCCTGGAACCGGGAACCCTGGTCTACTGCTGCGGCCCCGAACCTATGCTCAAAGCCGTGGAGGCCAATAGTGGGACACTGGCGCCCGGCGCCCTACAGTTCGAACGGTTCTCGCCCAAGGTGATCGAGCATGACCCCGACACCGCCTTCGAGGTGGAACTGAGCGCCAGCGGGGTCGTGCTGGAGGTCCCGGCCGACTCCACCATCATGGAAGTGCTCCGGGAAAAGACGGACGTCATGGTCTTCAGCTCCTGCGAAGAGGGCATGTGCGGCACCTGCGAGACGCGAATCCTGGCCGGCGTCGCCGACCACCGCGACAGCGTCCTCAGCGACATCGAGCAGAAGGAAGGAGACCGGATGATGATCTGTGTCTCCCGTTCCAAAACGCCCAGGCTGACCCTTGACCTGTGAATAAGCAACCCACATTCTGAACAACCCATCACAGCAAGGACTTATCCATGCCAGCGCCAGCAACCAGACCATCACCCACGGACCGCCCTTCCCTAGGTGTCTGGATGACAGAAGGATCCGCGCACACACTTAGAATCCTGCGTTCCAGCGGATTCGACTACGTCGGAATCGACTGCCAGCACTCGGTGCTCGACGAGACACACGTGGCAAACATCCTCAACGCCACTTCCCTGGGCACCACCCCCACGCTCGTGCGCGTTTCGCGGAATCGGCCCGAACTTATCGGCCGGGTGCTCGATGCCGGGGCAGACGGTGTCATTGTGCCACTGATCGAGAACGCGGACGACGCCCGGGAAGCAGCAGCCGCATGCAGCTTCCCGCCCTACGGCAACCGCAGTTACGGCCCCGTGCACCCGGACATCAGCCGCGCACCCGCGGAGCTGCAGTCCCGGGCACGATGTTTCGTCATGATTGAAACAGCTCAGGCTGTGGCAAACATCGAGGCGATCCTCGAGGTTGCCGGTATTGACGGAATCTACGTGGGACCGGCCGATCTCGGTATCGCCCTCGGATACGGCCACCAGCAGTTTCCTCCCACGTCCGGCTTCCTCCAGACAGTAGCCCTGCTTGCGAAAGCAGCAACCGCACGCGGTAAGGAGGCCGCCGTCCACAGTGGAGCCCCTGACTTCGCCCCCGACTATCTTGAGGCCGGATTCACCCGGCTCACACTAGGCAGCCAGGACGTGCTCCTGCTGCGCGGGGCCTCAGCTGAACTGGACCAAGTTGAGCGCGGAGTTCCCTCTGACAGGGTAATTGGATTTTCCCCATACGGGGTTCAGCAGGAGATGCCGGGATGAATGAACGTATCAGTGTCCGAGCCGCACTGGAGCGGTATGTACAAGCATGGGCGCGCCTGGATGTGGCGGCGCTGCACTCCTTCTGGCAGGAGGACCACGAGGCAACCTATATCGCCGAGGAGCTCGACGATATACTGCTGGGCTCCGCCGCAATCATCTCCCACCTGTCCCGGACAGCATCACGGATAAATCGTGTGGCCGTTGATCTTCCGCGTTTCCACAGCCGGGAGCTGACGGCCGACATCGCCGTCGCAGTCTTCGTGCTTCGGTGGGAAATGCTCCGAGTCGAAAGCTCCATCCAAGCCGTGACCCACACCCGCGTCTCCGCTGTCCTGCGGGCAACCCCCTCCGGATGGACCTTCGTCCAATATATGGAGGAGCCCTACTTCATGAATACCAGCGAATGCAACTGGTCCCAGTTCAAACGCGACATCACACCGGTACTCAAGGGGGAGGTGCCAAGCGGGGCCAATGACCCAGCCGCTAGCTCTCGCTGCGCGCTCTAACAGGACAACGACTTGGGCGTCGTAGAAAGCGCCGCACTCGGAAATCTGGCGACTTTTTCCCCTACCGGCCGAGCCCCTGTCCGCACCGCTCAGGGATGCGGTCCGCTGGAGATGCTGGTAAGCGCGGAGAGACGGCCGCCGGCCGACAAAACAACAGGTGTCTGTCAAAGACGGAACGACGCATGACTGCTGCTCTGCACAGCAAGCACGCACGGGCCCAAGACAAACCTCAGACACCGGTACCGCACCAGCACTTTGACTCCGTCTTTCAGTGACGGGACCAGGCTGTGAAGGACCAAGGTCAAGCCGCCGATCGCGCCTACCCGCCAGGACTGGCCGAAGCTCCTTCGGCACGAAGTCGATGTTTGGCTCAACGGCACGTTCGTCAGGACAGGCATCGTCGAAGACGCCATTGGCTCCCGCCATGCGGCCTGGATATCAGCTACACGGGACCGAGCAGAGAAGCATGCTCGAAGAGTCACGTGGCTGCGAGCTCCTCATCGCACCCACCCCGCTTCAACTCCTGACAAGTAGAAACCCCACGAAGAGGATCTGGGTACCCTGACGGACGACCCGGGTATGAACTAGAAAAGACGAGTCCAGCCATGCCAACGAATTCACAGCGTCTCTTTTCGTTCACCAGTGAGTGCAAGCCAGTTCAAAACATGGACAACAGTCAATTCCCATGCGGAATTCTCACAGCGGCCCCCTGGGCAGGCTGGTGGTACGAGGACCAAGAAAATGATTCAGACTTACAACTGCCGAACATAAGCGCTGCTGCGATAGCTTGCGGTTACCCGGTTCCACGTCCCTGATTCTTTTCCCGGAGCAGCGTGAAGTTCGGCGCATTTGATTCATCGGGCACAGAAAAGAGTAGGATTCCCGCTGACTTGCGCGGCCAAGCAGATGTGGTCTCGCCATCGGAGTGCAAGCCGGAACAATGCCGGATGCGCCTCAATTTTTTGGGTTACGCCAACCACCCTTCCCACCATAAGGAGAACATCAAATGAAAGCCCTGCGCATCCACGGACCGGAGCAAGCCAAACTCGATGAGATCCCTCAGCCACAGATACGTCCTGGAACCGTCAAGGTAAAGATCGCGTGGGCTGGGATATGCGGGTCCGACCTCGCACTTTACGAGCACGCACCTGTGCCACTCGACTGGCCGAATCCCATCATGAACGAGACCGGACCGAAGACACTGGGTCATGAGTTTTCAGGCTTCGTCACTGAGCTCGCTGACGATGTAACCGGTATCAACATCGGCGACCTTGTAGCCGTGCAACCAAACTTCGCGGACGGCACCTGCCCAGCCTGTCTCAAAGGAACCCCGAACCTCTGCGAAAACTATGCTTTTATCGGTATCAACGGATGGGGAGGCGGATTCAGTGAGTATGTCGTCGTGCCGGCCGACCACACCTTCGTCCTCCCTGAGGGGATTACCCCGGAAGTAGGTGCCCTGGTCGAGTCACTCACCGTCGCATGGCACGCTGTCAAGCAGTCCGGTGCGGCGGACGGCACCACCGCTCTCGTTGTCGGCGCGGGTCCAATTGGTTTGGGCCTCTTGCTATGCCTCCGCGCCGTCGGCGCCTCCCGCGTCATCATCAGCGAACTTAGCGCCTCCCGCAAGGAGCTTGCCCGCGAACTCGGCGCTGACGTGATCGATCCACGCGAAGTCGACGTCAACGAATATGCGCGCACCGTTACCGACGGCGCTGGAGTGGACGTTTCCTTCGACGCGTCAGGAGTCGGCAAACCAACGCTGCAGCCAACGCTCGACGCACTCCGCCCCGGCGGCCGGAGCGTCATTGTGGCCCACTTTCACTCCGAAGTAGCAATAGACCCGAACATCTTCCTGATGACTGAAAAAGGGCTGGTTGGAAGCTTCGCCTACACGGCTGCCGACTTTGCCGAGGTTGTCGCCGCGATCGCCGATCACCGAATCCAGCCGGAGAAGCTGATCAGCAGCAAGATCCCCCTCGAAAAGGCCCTCGACGCAGGCATCCAGCATCTCCTCGGAGAAGGGCGCCAGACGGAGGTCAAAATCTTGGTCGGGCCAGACGCTGCCTCCTAAGACGCAGGTGGAAAGCTCTCCACCAGCCGGCAAAGTGCCGGGAGAACCGGTTCATCCACATCACAAGGAGGTATGTTCGATGACGGCGTACTCACCCCCAAACAGATCGTCTGTGGGTTCGGGAAACCTAAACACCTGGCTTTAGCCAACCAACTGGAGAATCGCATGAGGGCCCTACTTTGCCGCGACCTTCCAAGGTCGGGAAGGACGCAACGGGCCGGACGGTATCAGGTGTCCTCCTGCTGAAACGGCCTCCGCAGCATACGGTCCAGAAGTATTTTCCCCGTAACCGCTCCTGCACGCCATTATGCCCACACCGCGACCCGATAAGACCTTGAGCAGCTAGGAGAACCCCTTGCAGTCAATCACAAATATCCAGTTCAAGATGATGGACGGGACCCTCACGACGATCAGTAAAAGCTTCCCCGGCAAAACCGTGCTCATCGTCAACGTCGCCTCGCGATGCGGGCTCACACCCCAACTCCAGTCCTTGGAAAAGCTTCATCAAGAATTCCGCGGCCTTGGGCTGGAAATACTTGGCGTCCCCTGTAATCAGTTCGCAGAGCAAGCGCCCGAGTCGGACATGGAATTCGCCCATTTCTGCCGAAGTACGTATGCGACGACGTTTGCCTTGACCGAAAAGATCGAGGTCAACGGTATGGGGGCTCACCCCCTATATCAGGCTCTGAAGCTTTTCCCGACCGGCGTGGCCCAGGACATCGACTGGAACTTCGAAAAGTTCCTCTTGGATCAAAACGGGAACGTCGTAGCCCGCTTCGATCCGCGTCTGGACCCCCTAAATGAGGATCTGGTTGCATTAGTAGCCCGACTTCTGGAATCGCCGGTTTAGAACCATCCGCGGCATGTGCCGCCAGCTGGCGGGCCGCCCGGGCGTCGAGTGCTCTAGGAGCTGCTCCAGGCTGTCGGGTACCGCTTCCGGCGCGCTGACAAGCTCGGCGTCCCAGTGCCGGCCCTAGCGTCAAGTCGGGGTGCCCAACTGGACAATCAACTACGTGAGGCATCTCCTCTACGGGCGCGGCGGCGCCCTCACGGACGGGTGTCTGCGGACCGCCGGCACTCACTGGGATCCGGTCTCTGAGGCAGCCTTGGACGAGTCAATCTGGGTTTGCATGATTTCTCGGTAATGGCCCACTAGTTCGTCAAAGTCCCAGCCATCAAAGGGGCTTGGGGTGGGAATGGCGTCGCCGAACTCAGTCATCAGAGCGGTCAGGGTAGAGGCGAAACAGCGGTCCTGGGTGGTGTCCTGATGAGCTGGGCGATGGAATTGAGGTAGCACCCACGGATGTCTGCCCGTTTGGCTGCGGTGTTGGGTGTGTCCAGCACGGCTAGCGACATATTGGCCCAAGGCTCCTGAATTTCGAGTGCCCGGCGCTTCAACACGCGGAAGGCAAGGGCTTGGAGAGTTCCGGCGTCGGCGGAGAGATGCCTCGCACCGTGACGGCCCGGTAGCCGTGTTCTCCGGAAAGCTGACCGGCTGCATGGAGGATCGCGTCGTGGCTGGGATGATCACGCTCCCACTTTCTCTCCGGAGGTGTCATCCACGGGTGAGGCGGTAAGGTCCAAGGTGATGGATCTGTTGTCCACCGTGACCTTTTGTGCCATGGCCTCTTGAGTCACCGGGTGAAGCATGGTTAGGACATAACGGCCGGCAATGGGCAGCGGAAAGGCATATCCGCCGTTGCCGTCGGTGCGGGTGGTGCCGACATACCCGCCACCGGCTTCAAGGAGGGTTACCGCCGCCCCGACTAAAGACGCGCCGCCAACGGCGACTGTTCCATGGACCTGCAGCCGGTTTCGGAGGAAGACATTCTTGTGGAGAGTGCGGCCGTCGAAGTTAAAGACTTCGGCCATGGGTGCCCAGCCGCCGGCGTTGGCCACTATCAGATACCGTCCGGCGCCGGGCAGTGCCACGGAGTAGTTACCTTCAGCGTCTACCCGGCTCCAGTCCACGGGTTCACCGTCGGTCTGCAGAGCGGTGACGACGGCGGGGGTGAGGGGGCGGTGGTCCGTGTTCAGGACGCGGCCCTGCACCACCAGTTCGGTGGCGGCGACCAGTGGCGCCGGCAGCCGGTGGGCGGCAGAAGTGAACGGGATAAAGAAGGCCGCGAGCATCGAGGCCGCCGATGCCAGGGCTGCAAGCCAGAAAATATCCTTAAACGCGTCAAACGAGGGGAGATGGGTATCGCCAACTGTCATGGTGACGGAGGTGAAGACGGCAGCAATGGCTGCACTGGATGTCGAAGTGCCAATGGCGCGGACCAAGCTGTTCAGGCCGTTCGCGGATGCCGTCTCCGTGATCGGCACGGCACCCATAATTAGCGTAGGCATTGCGGCATAGGAGATTGCCGTGCCGATACCAACCACGGCTGAACCGATGATCACCCAGGCGATGGAGTCGTAAAAAGACACCCGGCCCACGTAGCCCACAATCATCACCAGCGCCCCGGCCTGCAGTGCGGTCTTGCCGCCGAAGATCCTGATGATGCGCCCGGACAGCGGTGCGAAGACCACCATGGCCAGCCCGGAGGGGACCATGCACAGGCCCGCGGCGATGACGTTCAGCTCGAAGCCATAGCCGGTAACGGCGGTAAGTTGGAGCTGCTGCGTGGTCAGGAGCATGTTGGCGAACATTGAAAAGCCAATCAGCAGCGAGGCGAGGTTGGTCATCAGCACCGGGCGGCGGGCAGATGTCCTCAGGTCGACCATCGGCTGACGGACTTTGAGTTCATACGGGACCCAGACGCCCAGCAGGATTGCGGTAGTGAGGAACAGCAGCAGAACCGGTTCGGACCCCCAGCCCCAGGATCCGCCCTTGGAGATCGCCAGCAGCAGGGCGGCCAACGCGGCGGACAGCACCAACGCCCCGGCATAGTCGAAGGTCCCGGGCGTGCGGATCTTCGATTCAGGGACAACCAGCACCACGGCAAGGAGCAGCAGGGCGCCGGCGGCTGCCGAGACCCAGAATATCGAGGCCCAGCCCATACTCTCGTACAAAAGCCCGGCCAACGGAAGGCCCAGGGCGCTGCCGATTCCGAGGGTGGCGCTCATCAATGCAACCGCGGAACCCATCTTTTCCTTGGGCAGTTCATCGCGCATGATACTGATGCCCACCGGTATCAGCGCGGAGGAGAAGCCTTGGAGGGCCCGGCCGATGATCAGCCATACAAAGGAGCTACCAACAGCTGCCACTACAGACCCTGCCACCATGATGGCCAAGCACGCCACCATCATCTTGCGCTTGCCGTACATATCAGCACTACGGGAAACGATTGGCGTCGCCACGGCGCTGGAAAGGAGGGTTGCGGTCACCAGCCAGGACGCGTCGTCCGTACTCACGCCTAGGATTCCGGGGAAATCTGGCAGGAGCGGAACCAGCAGTGTCTGCATGAGCGCCACGACGGTGCCGCTGAGGGCCAGGACGGTGGTAATCGCCGGCGACGGGCGGCGGCGCGATTCGGGAGTGCGGGAACGCAACATCGGCTACTTTCAGGAAAATGTCAAGGTGAACGCGTGTTTATCCCCATGTACAACGCTATTCCAGACCCGCAACGGCAAGGTTCGGGTTGTTGCGTCGTATTTGCGTCTACTCCCAATTTCCCGAAAACGACCAAAATGGGGAATGTTGCGTGCGTCCTATTGGCTGTTTGTCGCCTATGGCAAGCGACACGAAAGGGGTGAAGATCCCCTTCTATCAGGGTAGTTCTCCGACCAGGTCGCGCTCCCTGACGAGTCGGAATGGGACACTCGGACTGATCGCCACCGTGAAGCGGGAGAGGTTGTGCCTGGTGACCACAACGCCGTTGCGCCTGGTTGCTTCTGCCCTTTTTATAGCTCCCGCAACCGCGTGCGTGAGGCGATCATCTATGTCCGCTTTGGAGGTTATGCGGAGATGGGCTACGAAGGTTCTCATCTCAGGTCCTTTCTGTGATGAATTCAAAGCGTTTGTTGGCCAAGACACAAGGTCCGTAGTCCTACGCCAGCGGGCCCCGCGACTTTGGAACTTCAAGTTCGCGGAGAACGCAGCGTCCGGGAGGAGTGTGACGCCCTGCTGTACAGTGCAGGAACGCTGATGGCCGCCCTTGGATGCCTCATTCGGCTACCCGCGGTGCTTTAGGAAGAGCAGTTGCTGGGGGTCAACCCAGATCTCATCGCCGTCGAGTTTGTCGATTATCATTCTCGACTCGACGCCTTCTTGCGCGAGCCATAGAAGCTCCGAAGTTGCTTCTTCCACGCGGCCAGTTCTGAAGTATGTTCCAGATCGGCGGACTACCACAGTTGCTCCCCGAAGGTCTGCCCAGTCATGGGGGCGGTGCGTATGCGTTTTTCGAGGGATGAAAATTCTGTGGTCGACGTCGGCCGTCCATGCGGATGGATGTCCTGCTGGTGAACTCACGGGGGTCCTTGGCTGTGCTGGAAGTATGGAATCAGTGGGCTTGATGGCGACCGCATGCGGGATATCCTGCGGTGGTACGACTGACTGTCGGTTGAAACAGCCGAAGAGTGGCCTGGTTTTGTGCCGCTGGCTGTGTGCTTGCCAGCCGGACAGGTACAGGGATTCCGTGGAGGAAGGTGTTGTAGCAAAGAAAGTCCGTAACGAACAAATCCTCAGCCTCGACCGAGGCCTTACCGGGCCGGTCCAGGTTCTCGAATTAAGGGACGAATCAATTCGGCCTGTTCGGGACAAATTCAGCTTTGCTCGGCGAGGATATCCGCTTTCCGTAAGAAGTCAGGCCGCGACTCGCTCGTCGATTGGCTCGTCGGCAGCTGTTTCCTCAATTCGCTTCAGGGCTCGCGCCCGGGTAGCCACGACCTGGAGGGTAACCATGGCTGCGGCGGCTGCTGCGAAAAAGACAAAGAACATTGTGTAGCTGAGCGTGGCGTCGTAGATAAAACCACCGACGGCTCCAACGACTGCGCCACCGAGTGCTGCGCTCACATTGATCGAAGCAAGAATACTACCGAAATCCTTCAGCCCAAACATTCGAGGGAGAATCATCGCGGCGTACATTCCGCCGAACTGCGTGACCGCGAGACTTGCCGCGATGAAGATTGCGCCACCCGTTCCCGAGACGTAGACCGCGCTTGTGCTGAAAACCATCACGCCTAGGCCGAAGACAAGACTCGCGGGAAGACCGCCGATTCTGTCAGCTAGAGCACCGTACGCGAAGTTCCAGATCATCGCAGCGAAGTTCTTCACGGAAAGGATGAGGGCGGCAACCATTGCTGTGACCCCGCCGGCGGCCTCGAAAATAACGACTGCCTGTCCACCAAATCCTGTGCCCACACCCACGATTAAGAATACGGCGATGCTTACCAACCAGTACGAAGGCGTCCTCAATGCTTGCTTGAGAGTGAGGCCGGCCGGTGCTGCCGCTGATGCGACGGCGACCAGATGGTCAGAAGATGCGTCCGGTCCCGCCCCGGAGGCCGCGTGTATCGCCTCACGGACTTCGGTCGAGGAGGCATCTAACTTCGTTCTCGGCGCGGGGTCGTAGGCGGTCAATCCGTAGAATTCGGGTCGTTCAGGGATGAGCGCAAGAGCAGAGAGGAGCATCACGGCGACGCAAAGGAGCCCGTGAATCAAAAGCGTCGGAGTGAAGCCGATCGATTGAATCCCCCAGGCAATCGCCGGCGAGAGCGCAAGCGACACGAGCGGATATGCGATTGAGGGATAGCTGATCTTCTTCCCAACACCGCGAACGAACCACCACATGATGACGGCCTGGGCTACGACGAATCCGCATCCAGCCACACCCATGCCAAAGAGGAGGGCAGCGACGTAGAGCAGCGGAAGCGAGGTCGCGAATGCCGTGAGAAGAAAGAAGGCCGCATAGCAGGAGATCCCGATCAGGAGAATTGAGCGGATTCTCATGCGCCGGAACATGGGCGCCAGGCTGAGGTTGGCGATCAGGCTGCCAATCGATGAGATCGAGAACAGCAAGATAATCTGGCCCATAGTTGCGCTGAACTGCATCGATAGCCCGCTGAGGTAGTTCGAGAGCACAATGAAGGTGCCGAAGTTCATTGAAACTAAAAGAATGCATCCAATCAGTGCGCGGTTCGCGCGGGTTTTTGTTTCTTGCATAACGAGGCTCCATTGGATCGCTGAAGTGATAAGGGCAGGCGATTCGTTACTGACTCCTCAAAGCATGAACGAAGCGGGCTGCTGCGTTGCTTTCGGGGAAGAATTAAATAGGACTCTATTTAATTGAACTATGTACATAAACCCTTGTTATTGCCCAAATAGTAGTCCTATCCACTTTGAAATAAAAGGTGCCTAATTAAATGTGGCATCGCAACTTCACAAGAGTCCGACAATCGAGTAACCACGATCCGGGCGGCGTCCCGTTCGAGCGGGGACCGCACCGGGACGCAGTTGCGCGAGCTTCGCCTGCCGTGCCCGCTCGTATTCGGTGAACACGCCCTCGAGCGCCGTCGCTAGCTCAAGGAAGCGCTGACGCCGGAACGGGCCTTTCAATCGCCTCGTGCAAGTCGCCGACTACGAACGGCAGCTCGGAACATCGCGCACATTCAGAACCCCGGCATTCTTGTCGTCAATGCCAAAATCGCAGGTCAGCACAGCCTTAGGGGAGTCTTGAAGGACCCCAAAGATGGACCTTCACACCGGCCCCCTGGGGTCCCTGTCAGATCGTCACCGCATTCACGCCCGGGCCTCCTGTCGAACAACCACCATCGAGAGCCGATAATGATGATTCTGTAAGGTTGCGACTCCTTGCGCGTTTGGCCGCTACGCCATCCCGAGCGAGACCCGGTTACGTTCGGGCTGGATCTCAAGAATCTTCACGGAAATACTTTGCCCAACTTCAAACTTGCTCACTTGGTTCCCATTCATTGTCTGTGGCAGTCGAGAGTTGTGAATTAGTCCGTCGATTCCATCTCCAAGAGTTACGAAAACTCCAAAGTTCGTGAGGTTCTTGACTGTTCCCGCGATGGTGCTTCCGACCTTAAGCCGCGACCAATCTTCCTCATTTGGGGTTCTTCGCTGCTTCCTAGCCACCGAAGGCTTTTCCACGCCCTCCCGATTCTTTCGAGTATGATTCGCAGCCGTTTGAGGCGGGACCATTGGTGCGGCGCGAGAAGCAGACCTTCCCCGAGGCTCGGGAAGGTCTCCAACTACCTCTATGGCCTGCTGTCGGATCTGGTCCAGGTACCTCTCGTAAGCTTGATCAGCAAGAGCTCGATCGCGAATTAGAGTCCCTTCCTCCATCCGATAGCGCCGGCTGCTATCACCCCTGAATGAAAGCCAGTTGAAGCTTGTGGTTACGTAAAAGTCATCGCCGACTAGAACTTTGGCATGAGTGTTTTTCAACCTCACTACCGCCAATTGATTCTTTCTGCCGGCTGCTGCGTGAAGGCCGGCCAAAGCCGAGTCGATTTTCGGGTTGTCCTCGTAACCCCAAGCAATGGTCACTGGACACCTGTGTGCCAGCCTCTCAAGCTGGCGGATCCACTCTTTCGTTACCACCGCACTCGTTATCCATGGACTGATGATGAGCAGCCGCCTCCGGCTCTTCGTCAAAGCCTCATCGAGAATGAGCGGATGCTCGTATGTTCCTAACCACCGGACTGCCGCTGATTCAATGGTTTTCCCAGCCTCAAGCTGGTCGTCAGTTGTAGCACTAGCCCCGTCCGTCGCTTGTTCCACCGTATCGGCCAGGGCTTGTAGTCGGAGAACCTCGTCACGCCCCAACTTTTTGGCAGGCTCAGGGAAGCCGAGGGAAAGGTCGCTCGGTGGCAAGGGCTGCGGCCCCTCAACTCGGATACCGAGTCGTTCGGCGACGCCCATCCTTTCAAGAGCTACTTCGTGGTCCGGGCTCCAAATGCCGTCAATGTCGATGCCAAGACGAATTGAATCATTATCAATCCCCTTATAGATCAGCAGAGTGGCTTCCTTAAAATACCTCCGGTTCTCCGTGACGCCTAGCGCGCCAAGGATCCTGTTGACCTGGTTCCTGCCCGCCAAGATAGGGCCAAGGTTTGCTGGAGAGAGTTCGTCTATAGTTACCGGCTCACCTGTCGCCGGCGGCAGCCTAAAGAGGCCTTCCGTGTTCCTCGCGTCCCACTCACGAGTAAGGGATCTCTTTGTCCACGCGACAGGAGTGCGGGTAATCCGATCGAACATGACCGACAGGGTGACAACTTTGGGAGCTGCGGCTACTACGCCGTCCACGGCGTCCAGCCCAGGAGGCAATAGTTGAATGTTGCGCTGCTTGTTGTCCTGTGCCCGGTAATCGATCATCTCGAGTTGCAGCAAAGAACTGATTACGTTGGCCGTGTCGGTACTCTCAAGGCCTAAGAACCAGGAAAGCTCTTCTAGGGTGTTTATTCCCTTTGAGACCGCCAGTAGGGTGTATCGCTCCGCCACGCCAAGGTCAGTTGCTCGCTCTGCCAACACGTCGACGGTAAGTACGGAAGCCGGGATAGCGCAGGGCTCGGCGGCCACGAGGAGGTGGCCGGGAATTGCGTGGGCGTGTCGGCGGGCTGCTCGAACCAGTGCGTCAGTCACACAAACTCCATTCCACAGCCCTTGGCATTGCTGATGTGTTCAAGCACTCTCTTGAGTGGCCCATCCTTGGCAGCGCAGAACTCCGAGTCTCCTACAACCCACAGAAGTTCCCTCGCCCGAGAGAGCGCCACGTTGATGCGTCCTTCGCCGAAGGATTCAGCTAGGAACCCCATCTCGAGACGAGCATTGCTCCGGGTGACGGAGAAAATGACGACGTCGGCCTCCTGTCCCTGCACCGCGTCGATTGTCTTTACTTTGACCTCGAGGTGGGGAAGCCGGAGACTTCGGATCGCGCGATCCAGCATTAGAAGCTGTCGCTGGTATCCCGTGAGAACTAGAACCTCGACGGAGGCTCCGTCAAGTCGTCGGACCTCACCTTTGGCGACCTTTTCGTCGAGCTGGCGGAGGCGGTCGCACACGATATCAACCTCGACTGAGTTAGAGGAACTTCTAACCTGTGACGAGTCCTCATATCGTTTCTCTCGTCTGCTAGTCGAATACCAAACGACCCGAGATTGGTCACGAAGCGCATGTCCGTCTAGGGAGGGATGTGGGTCATGCACCAACTGCTCGCCGTAAAAGGTCTTGGAAATCAAATTCCCTATGGGAAGCGCCATTCGGTGCTGAGTGATGAGGCTGGCCCGACACTCTTGGGGTGATTCAGCCACCAAGATACTAAAGAGGGAATCAGTTCCAAGGAGTTCGTTGAGATCATAGGCTTCGACAATTTCAGGGTAATCCATGACCTCTTCGCGCATGGGTGGGAGTTGCTTAGTATCGCCAACGAGAACCCACCGCCTTGAACGGACCATCGGCACGAAGAGTTCAGTCGACGTCGCTCGGGAAGCCTCGTCGACGATACAAAGATCGAAGTCGATGTCGCGGACGTTCTGGTTGCTAAGGAAGCCCATACAAGTGCCAGCGATAACAGATTGTTTAGGTAAGAAGAGCAATTCAGCTGAACGGGGATCCTGGAGACTGGCGAGCCAATCTGCTTGGGCATGCATGATGTCCCTCAGATTTTCGGCCTCCGCCTGGCCGTCCAAACAGGATGTGGACAGTTGTGTGAGCCCACTTATGCTAAGCGGTACATCGACTCTTACACCCTGCCTTTCCACGTGGGCCTGAACTGCCTCTACTGCCGCATCAGCGGCCTGCTCAGCTCTCGTGAGCCGATCCCGCAGTTCGTCCGCGACGTCATCGTCGCCTGTCGCGGAGTCGAATGCTTCGAGCTCCTCTTGGCGGCGGTCCTTCAGTCTTAATGCGGCGGCAGCTTCCTCAGCAGCGAAGGCAAGGTGGAGGCGTGGGGCTGAGACCCCAGCCGAAGCAACGAGTTGTTCGAGTCCCTGCGCAGCCCGCTGCCTGACCTCCGCGATCCAAGCCCGCAACTTATTCGGTAGCAGTAGGTGAGCCGCGTCTACGGCAACCCGATCCTCACGTGTGGAAAGACGGACGATGCCAGATACACCGGCTTTGTCTAAGCGACTTACTGCGTTGTCCAACGCAACGTGCATCTGACTTACGAGCAGGATTCGGTCGTTTGGCCGGGCCTGAAGATGCTGTGCAACCAGCTCACATATAAAAGAGGTCTTACCAGTTCCCGGGGGACCTTCCACCAGAAAGAGATCCGGGGCACCGAGGGCGTTTGCCACCGCCACGCGCTTGTCATCGTCGAGGTTCACGTGCTGGGATGCAAATTCGACCGGACGAGAAGGGGAACTTCCTGATGGATCTAATACGAGACTCCGTAGATCCGTGCGGAGGCTTCGTTCGTCTCGGATGGCGCCGAGTGCTTCTCGTTGCCGTCGCACAGCCGAGGTAGAGGCAGTGCGGTTGCGGACGAGGAGACCGTCCTCGGGAAAATCGTCAGGATTTCCATTTATTCGGACGAGGGCTTCATCACCGTCAACCTCCTCCACGTTGCAGGGCACGTTGATCGTGGATGGACGTGAGTTATCGCGGGCCAGCAGATCCTGGTCAACGATGTCCTCGCGAGGTTCGTTGGTCAATCGCAGTTTCGCAGTGTTCCATGAACGGGACTCAAGGCTGTAACCGACCGGGTCTTCCAGCTTCCGGTCCAATTCCTCCTTAGCCTCGATGAGCCGTGACCACCCGTCGAGCCGCGCTTGGCGAAATCGTTCACTTTCACGGTCTTCAGCATCCTGGATGGCTTGGCTCAGAAGGCTACGCAATGCCCTGGCCGCTTGAATTGCAGCAAGCTGCTGCCTTGGTGGTCGTGCCGTCCAGATGTATTCGTCCGACGGAAGGAGTACTGCTCCGGGCATTCGCCGGCGGCGCTCCAACTCGTAAAAGTCACGGACGCCTGCTCGATTGCACACCATGCCCTGACTCGTGTGTTGCACATGAAGAAGCAGCTCGTCTCCTACAAGATCAAATTCATCGGGTGTAAGAGGTGCCCCCGGCCCTGGCATCGACACGGACCTGCGGGGCACGGCGTACGTCGCACTACCCATAAGGGTTTCGACAGTTTGCTCGGGGCTTAGGTCCAGACGTTCACGTTGCAGTTGCGCTCTTGCTTGCGGTGCAAGCGTCAGCACCAGCTGGGTCTGGGCGCGCCATTTCCTGCTTCTATCGGTGTGCATCTTCCGCAGCTCGAAGTCTAAAATCTGGCCGTCCTTCGGCCTGACGCTCGGGTCATTGCTCAGGCAGCGCTTCAGGAGATCCATGGCGCGGTCGGGGACGTCAATGCCGTCGCGACTATCCGAAAGTGCCCTGTCGATGTCCGAATACGTCTTTAACTCGAAAGGAACAAGACAGCGTAAAAGGGTTGCCGCCAGTCCATGAACATCCCTATTCGAAGCTGCCTTCGTTACTCGCTCAGGTGGTGCAAAGGGAGTTGAAGCATGATCGACAACTGTTGCATCACCTGGAGCTGCAACTTGGCTTTTGATCTTGCTGATACCAAAGTCAGCCAGAAGCGGCTTGCTCCCGTCCCAAAGAATGTTTGTTGGTTTGATGTCCCGGTGGAGCACATTCTGAGCGTGCGCGTGGGCCAGGGCATGTGAGAGGGGAAGCCCGACATTTTCGCACAAATCGTCCCACCCAGGGGGCTCATCGAGAGCCGCTAGCCAATCGACCAAGGTGCTCGGAATCCACTCGAGCACGATGTAGTAAACGCCCAACGAGGCGTCGAAACCCTTATCGAGAAGACCGGTGATATTCGGGTGATCGAGCCTGGCGAGGGCATCCGTCTCCCTATGAAAGAAGACAGTATTTATAGGGTCTTGCGTTCCTGGGATTACCTTGACGGCAACAAATCGTCCGTTGTCGACAAGGTCGACAGCCTTGAAAACGTCACCCTGTCCACCCTGCCGCCGACTACCAATAATTTCCGCGTACCGACCAGCGATGAACTCTTGCGCCATTCCCCCACCTTGAACCAAGAATACGTGTGCTTCATCATCCTAGATACAAGCACCGACAGCGCGGATTTCCAGGCTCCAAGAGGACAATTTGCGCAAACCTTGATGTCCATCCAGTCTTCAGGATTTGTCATCGTGCCAAGGGTATCGACCCAGGGGATGGATTGCGAGCAGGCAGATATAAGCTCAAGGCAGTAAATGAATTCGTTCCATCGTTGGGCGCAGAATTTGCTTGGAGCAGAGAAGCTTTCCGCGGGGGAGGAGACGGGCTTACTCCACTCTTGCTTGACGGAGGTATTGGCAGACGGTTTCCCTGTTGATTCCGTAGTCACGTGCAAGGACGACTTTCGGGATGCCATTGCCGGCGGGGTGGACGAGTTCGGCCGCCCGCTCCGGTGTGAGCGTCTTCTTCCGGCTCTTGTGGACGCCGCGCTGCTAGGCCAAGGCAATGCCTTCGCGCTGGCGTTCCCGGCTCAGGGCCCGCTCGAAGTCGGCGAAGGCACCCATGACGGCAGCATAAGGTTCGCCATGGGGGAGTCCTCGCCGGTGAAGACAGGATGCTCTTTGAGGAACTCCAACTGCACCCCTCGTTACGTAAGTCCCTGGACCAGTGCGCGCAGATCGTCGAGGTTCCGGGCTAGGCGGTCCATGCTGTGCACAACAACGGTGTCCCCGTCCCGGACGAACCGCAGCAGCTCGTTCAGCTGCGGCCGCGCGGTGTCCCTGCCGGAGGCCTTGTAGGTGAACAGCCGGTCCAGGACCTCGCCCTCCAGCTGACGTCGCTCATTCTGGTCAAGCGTGTTGACCCGCACGTAACCGATTCGCTGTCCATGCTCGCCGGCCTCCAACCCTTAGGTATGAACGAGTGTCAGCTCGGGCAAGGAAACACGTCAAGACTTCCGCGCAGGCGGACCGGCTCGCACCCGGTGGATTGTCCACGGGCGGCACGGCAAAGCCATCGCCGCTGATGCACGTGTCGGGACGCTCTTCCCGGGAAACAACGCCGCCATGGTGTACGTTGCTCTCTGGTCAGACAGGAAGCCGACAGAGAACAGAGAAGAGAACCGCCAAACATGGCTACCGACTACGACGAAGTCCGCTCCGACGTCAAGGAATCTCAGGAGAGTTCCTTGGAGGCGTTGAAGTCCGCCAGCGCTCCGGATGCCCGCAGCGTCGTCACCGAGCTCGATGAAGCGGACGCCCTGGACGAAGGGCTGACTCCCGGCGGGGAAATCGTCTCCGAGGAGCTCATCGTCCAGGTCATCCCGCAGGGTGCGGACGAGTTCACCTGCTCATCCTGTTTCCTGGTCCGTCACCGGTCCCAGCTGGCACGGCAAAGCAATGGCCAGTGGTACTGCATCGAGTGCGAAGGCTGAGCCCCGGAAACGGCAGAACCGGGCGGCCGACGGCCAGTGCACAAAGTCCCAAAATGATGCAACTGATGCAGTACGCCGTTCTCTACTTGACATAACGTCGGCTATCAGTCAGCGACGTTCTCTCAGTTGAGGCAGGGGAGTGGCTGCCTGCTGCCTGGGCGGTCGCGGCCCAGGATCCGAAGCAGCACCTAGCGCCTTCCGTATTTACGGTGGACGGCTTGTTTGCTCACGCCCAGGCACAGCGCGATGGCTTCCCAGGAAAGGCCGGCCTGCCGGGCCTTCCTGACCAGGGACGCTTCTGTTCGCCCGACTTCCTTCTGCAGCTGGGCGACCGCCTGCAGGGCTTCAGCCGGTCCTTTCCCGTCCATGGATGCCACCAGAGTCTTCATCCGTTCCACCTCCATGCGTCAACATTAGTTGACGCCAGAGGTTGGGTCAACATTTGTTGACGACCTGCCGAGCACTGAGGCTGTCTCGTGAACTCCCCGAGGAAGGTGCGCGTGGACTGGACACCCGAGAGCAGGTGATCACTTCTACTGGATGCCAGGCGACATCTTGCGCCGGCAAGCGGTCCCACGAGAAACTCGAGGAACGCGCGCTGAATTGATGAAAATTTGGACGGCGGGATACCAGGGAAAACGGAGGCAACGATGCCACCGCTCCTGTCCGGCGGCAAAGATGCCGCCCCAAGATCCCGCAGACGAAAGGATCGCAATGGCAGGAATGTTCGAACTATTTATCGACACCGAATCTGCGTTCAGGTTCCGGCTCACAGCACCCGATGGAACTGTCATGGCAGTGTCCAAGCCCTTCGATACCAAGACCGACGCCGTTGCCGGCATCGCAGCCGTGCGCGAATATGCCGGCATGGGACTGATCACCGACCACAGCACAACAACCACAAATGCGGCACCGCCAGCCACCTGGACTGACCCCGGCAGTCAAACTGACGATTCCCCGCGCATGCCAAAAATCGACTTCCATGGACGTACCAGGGCGGTCCGCCGGGCCGTCTCGGGTCCCCGCTGGGCCGGGGCAATCCACAGCCTTTCCTGAACGGCGGGGGAGGGGTCGCTCCACCCCCTCTCGCTCGCGGCTTTGCACAAGATCAACTATCGGCCCTTAGGCTGATGAGAGTCTGCTGCGTTCGTCGGCCTCTTGTCCCAACACACGAAGAAGGTCAAGGGTGGTCATCCTCAGCTCCCCATAGGCGTGCTGGTCAAAGAGCGGCGTCAGGTGGACCAGAGGAGTGCGGTCGAGTTCTCGGATCAGCTGCCGTGCCTCCCCAATAACCTCCCATCGTTCAGGGAATCTGGTTCAGGTCGCGGGTTCGATCCATATAAACGGGCCGTCAAGGTACCTACCCCTACTTCTTCGTCATCCGATACCGTTCGATCTGCCGCAGCCGCCGCAGGAGGCTGTCGCGCCGCGGGTGCGGGACGGCGTCGGGCCCTTCCGCGGTGAGGTCGATGTGCTTGGTGCCGTACTGCCACAGGAGGAGGTCGTCCAGGAGCCGGTCCGGCCCGGGGGAGTAGCGGTGGTCCAGGGCCTTGCGGACCTCCGTGATGCGGTTGGCGCTGAGCAGCCCGGCCAGCTGCATGGTCTGGTTCAGGCCGTGCGCGGCGAGGAGTTCGGCGGCCCAGCCCCAGTCGTCGTCCACCTTGCGGTCAACGTGGGGGAGCAGCGTGCGCCACACGTCCCGGATCCGGTTGGGCGTGAGCGGCGCGGCCCCTTCGCCGTCCACGTCCCAGAAGCTGCGGACTTCCTCATACCGTTCGTGCAGGTCGGCGAAGGCCGTCTCCACGGTTTCCAGCATGGCCGCGGTGGCGGTGAACTGCCGGTCGAAGTGCGGGGTCCAGGCGCGAGGGTCCTCGGCCTTGAACCGGATGTCGTGCTCGATCTCGCTCCATGCGTGGGCGAAGATGGTGCGGATCTGGCACTCGAAAAAGTAGCTGCCGTTGGGCTGCAGGTCCGGGTTGAAGACCTGCTGGTATTCCTTGACGGCCTCGTTCTGGATGGTGCGCAGGATGAGGTGGCGGCTGGAATACCCGTATGTGCCGCTCTCGATGGAGCCGATGTCCTTCTCACGGTCGCCGCGGCAGTCAAACAGCTGCCGTTGGCGCTTGATGATGTTGGCCACGGCGGCGTTCTCGGCCGGCAGCTTGGTGATCACCCGGATGCCCACCATGTCATTCAGCGTGCGGAACGGGTCCGGAAACTTCAGGAGCCGCCGGCCGCCGGGTTCCAGCGGCTCTTCCGTGCGGGAGATCTTCTCCTTGAACGATTCCACCGTCTTGGTGCGGCCGGTGACAAACAGCGGCGTGACCTCGCTGTCCTTCAGCATGTCCCGCAGAACCAGCAAAACGTCCCGGGTAACCAGCTTCAGGGCAGGCCGGACGCGCTCATAGATCTCCACGTTGTGCTGCACCGACTCACGCAGCGGCTCGTCCAGGTTTTCCCAGTTACTCGGCATGGTCCCAGCTTACGGCGGGGGTCCGACAGGAAGCCTTTGGGCCCCCTACGTTTCGGCGGCCGACGTGGACCCGCGCACCACCAGGGAGCTCTCGAGGATGAGTTCCTCCTGCTCCAGCGGCCGGCCTTCCATCAGGCGGCGGAGCTGCTCCCCGGCCTTCAGGCCCAGCAGCGCCGCGGGCAGGTGCACGCTGGTCAGGCCCGGGCTGATGGTAGCGGAGTACGGCAGGTCGTCGAAGCCGGCAACCGCCAACTCCTCCGGAATCCGGACCCCTTCCACCCGGGCTTCCTGCAGCACACCGTAGGCGTGGGTGTCCGTGGCACAGACGACGGCGGTCACCCCCTGGCGCTGCCAGTCCGGCCACGCTGCGGCAAAGGCCGCCGCGGCCTCGCCAACATCGATGGTGGTGGCAGGGATATGCTGCGGATCCACCGCCATGCCCCGGGCGGCCGCTTCGGCCAGGAACGCCTCGCGGCGGATGGCAAAAGTTTCGGTTCCGGTCACGCTGTCCAGGTAGGCCACGCGCCGGTGCCCGGCCCCGGCGAGGTGGGCGGCCAACTCCCGGGCGCCCTGCGCGACGTCCAGATTGACCGCGGGAGCAACCGATTCCAGGCCGGGAGCGTCCAGCAGGACCAGGGGCCCGGCCACGGACAGATCGGCCAGGAAGTCCGCGTTCGGTGCGTCAACCAGGAGCCCTGCCGGCCGCAGGGACATCAGCTTCCGGACGTCGTCGGCCTTGGGGAATTCGCCCGAATCGGTGACGGAGAGCAGCAGCTGGTAGTTGGGCCCCAGGGATTCCCGCACCCCGCCGATCACCTTGGCGAAGAACGGATTGGAGATGTCCGGCGCCACCAGGATCACGATTGAACTGACGCCCTTGGCCAGCGAGCTCCCGATGCCGTCCACCACGTACCCCAGCTCGGCGATGGCCTCCCGCACCCGGGAAATGTTGTCCTCGGACACCCGGCCCGCCGTCTTGCCGTTGGCCACCAATGACACCGTGGCCACGGAGACGCCGGCCCGCGCCGCCACCATGGCTGCCGTCACCCGCCGGGGCCGCGCCCGCTGCTGCACCTGTTCCCCGGAATCCATACTTCGATCCTATCCGCCGCAGGGTACACCAGGGGCAGCAACGCATCAAGCGTTTGACGTGCGGCAATACCTCCCCAACGTTAAGCGTTTGACGTTGGGCGCAAAAGCCTGCCATGATCACTCCCGGAAGACTGAATCCCTGCCTCCCCGGCAGGCCCCAATGACGTGGAGAACCATCGTGGAACTAGATCCCCGGCCCGTAGACAGCCACCCAAAGCCCCGGAAGATCATCCTGGACTGCGACCCCGGCCATGATGACGCCGTGGCCCTGCTGCTGGCGCACGGCAGCCCGAACATCGAACTGCTGGCCGTCACCACGGTGGTGGGCAACCAGACCCTTGAAAAGGTCACCCGCAACGCCCTGGCCGTCGGTACCATCGCCGGGATCACCGGCGTCCCCTTCGCCGCCGGCTGCCCGCGGCCCCTGGTCCGCAGCATCGAAACCGCGCCGGACATCCACGGTGAAAGCGGCATGGACGGCCCCGCACTGCCGGAGTCCACCATCGAACTGGATCCGCGCCACGCCGTCGACCTCATCATCGACACTGTCATGGCGCACGAGCCCGGCACCGTCACCCTGGTCCCCACTGCCGGCCTGACCAACATCGCCATGGCCGCCCGCAAGGAACCGCGCATCGTGGAACGCGTCCGGGAAGTGGTCCTCATGGGCGGCGGCTACCACGTGGGCAACTGGAGCGCCGTGGCGGAGTTCAACATCATCATCGACCCCGAGGCCGCGCACATCGTCTTCAATGAAAAATGGCCGGTGGTGATGGTGGGTCTTGACCTCACCCACCAGGCGCTCGCCACCCCCGAGGTCGTGGAAAAGATCGCCGCCATCGGCACCACCCCGGCCAAATTCGTCACCGAGCTGATGGACTTCTTCGCCCACACCTACAAGGACGCGCAGGGCTTCGATCACCCGCCGGTCCATGATCCGTGCGCCGTGGCCTACGTGATCGACCCCAGCATCGTCAGCACCCGCAAGGTGCCGGTCAACATCGAACTGCAGGGCGCCCTCACGCTCGGCATGACCGTGGCGGACTTCCGCGCCCCCGCCCCCGCCGACTGCCACACCAGTGTGGCCGTGGACCTGGACCACGCGCGCTTCTGGGACCTGGTCACCGACGCGCTGGAACGCATCGGCGAGCCAATCACCAAAGGCAACGCGTCCGACGTCGAACGCCAGGCCAGTGCCTCCCTCACCGCCGGAGGGGTCAAGTAAATGACTGCCACGATGACCGAAACCAAGACCGGCCGCGGCAACGTCGCCGCCCTCATGACCGCACTGCTGGCAGCCTGCGTGGCCTTCCAGCTCAACGCCTCCATGCTCAGCCCCGCCCTGGTCACCATGGGCGAGGAGCTCAACACCGACCAGGCCGTCATCGGCCTCTCCCAGACCTGGTTCTTCACCGCCGCCGCCCTCTTCTCCCTGTTCCTGCCCCGGCTCAGCGACATCGTGGGCCGCAAGAAGGTCCTGGTGGGCATGATGGTGCTGATGGCCGCGGGGTCCGTCATCGCGGCGCTCGCCCCGGACGTCACGTGGCTCTTCGTGGGCCGCATCATCCAGGGCGTCAGCGGACCCACCGTGCCGCTGTGCCTGATCATGCTGCGTTCTGCGGTCAGCAACCCGCGGAAATACGGCACCCTGATGGGCCTCATCACCGCGGTCAACGGCGGCGTGGCCGGCGTGGACTCCTTCGTGGGCGGCTACTTCGCGGAGCACTTCGGCTTCCGCAGCATCTTCTGGCTCATGGTGGTGCTGGCCGCCGCCGCCACCGCCCTGATCATGGTCCTCGCGGCGGAAAGCAAGCCTGCCGCCGGCACCCGGATGGACTGGCTGGGCGTGTTCTTCATCGTGGTGGCCGTCGGCGCCCTGCTGACCGCACTGAACGAGGCCTCCAAGCTGGTGGGCGGCTTCTCCGCCACAACGCTGATGCTGAGCCTGGCGCTGGTACTGGTGTCCGCCGTCGCGTTCTTCGCCTTCTGGCGCACCGAACAGCGCGCCGCGCAGCCCATGGTGGGAACCGTGCACCTGCGCCAGCGCTCCACCTGGGCTCCGCTGCTCACCACCACGCTGACCATGACCGGCATCTTCGCCGTCATCAACGGCATCGTTCCCGCCTACGTCCAGGCCGCCAACCCCGGGTTCGGCGTGGGCCCCACCGAAATGTCGCTGATCATCCTCACCCCGTACGCCCTGCTCGGCTGGCTGGTGGGTCCGCTCAGCGGGCGGCTGGCCCCCGTCCTCGGGTACACCAAGGTGCTGCGGATCGGGCTCCTCGGCAGCATCGCAGCACTGGCCGTCATCGCCTTCTTCGGCCTGGGCAGCCTGCCGATGATGATTGCCGGCACCGTCTTGCTGGGCATCATGTACGCCGGTACCGTCAACATCATGCTCAACGGACTCGGCGTTGTCCTCTCGCCCGCCGGCAACCCCGGCTTCCTGCCCGGCATGAATGCCGGCGCCTTCAACCTGGGTGCGGGCCTGAGCTTCCTCATCCTTCCCGCGGTCCTGGTGGCCACGCAGGCGCTCGGCGATGCGAAGGCCTCCTACCTGACCGTCGTGCTTGTCGGGCTGGCCCTCACCGTCGCCGCCTTCGCCGCGTCCCTGCTGATCCCCAAGCCGGTTGAGGCTGAGGTGACTGAATGAGTACCGCGGCCGGCAGCACGGGCCGGATCGTCGTCGTCGGCTCCCTCAACGCCGACCTCACCATCTACTGCGAACGCCTGCCGCAGCCGGGCGAAACCGTCCAGGGCAACGGATTTGCCGTGAACCCGGGCGGCAAGAGCGCCAACCAGGCGGTGGCCGCCGGCCGACTGGGCGGCCACGTCAGCCTGGTGGGTGCCGTGGGAAAGGACGCCAACGGAGCCATGCTCGAGGCCTCGGTGGCAGGGGCCGGCGTGGATGTGGGGCACGTGCGGACCTCCACTGAGCCCACCGGCGTCGCGGTCATCGCCGTGGACGCCCGTGGCGAGAACAACATCATCATCTCCGCCGGGGCCAACGGCACTCTGTCCCCGGCCGACGTCGCGGACGCCGGGGACGTGCTGGAGGAGGCCGCCGTGGTGAGCCTCTGCCTTGAGGTCGGCATGGACACGGTGCTGGCCGCAGCCCGGGCAGGGCACGACGCCGGCGCAACGGTCCTGCTGAACCTCTCGCCCTACGCGGAGATTCCGCCAGCCCTGGCCGGATTGGCTGACGTGTTGCTGGTCAACGCCCACGAGGCCGCGCTGTTCCTTGGTGTTTCCGTGCCGGGTGCCGGCGCGCCAGCCGACGAGTGGGAAGCGGCGCGGGAGCGGTTTGCCGCCCGGGGCATCCAGCAGGTGCTGGTGACGCTCGGTTCGCAGGGCTCCGTGGTGCTGGACTCGCTGGCGTCTCCCGGCTCCCGCGTGACGTCCGTTCAACCCACCCAGGTGCACGCGGTGGACACCACCGGTGCCGGGGACGCGTTCACGGGAGCAGTTGCCGTGCGGCTTGCGGCGGGCGATGCGCTCGCCGATGCCGCCGCCTTCGCCTCCGTTGCCGCGGCCCTGGCAACCACCCGCAAAGGGACCCAGGCAGCGTACCCGGACACGGCCGACGTCGAACGCCGCCTCCGCGCGTCCTGACGCCGCCGGCGGGGCCGGCCGGTGAGGCTAGGCCCGCGCCTGGGCCCGGACCGAGGCCCGCTCCACTGGCGGGCAGTGGATCTTGGCGGCCCCGTCTGTGGCGGCGTCGATGCCCAGGAGGGTCCGCACACCGGCCGCGCCCAGCTCATAGTGCGGCAGGGACACGGTGGACAGCGGCGGGCGAAGGTGGGCGGCGATGACCTCCTGGTTGTCGAAGCCCACCACCGCCATGTCGTCCGGGATGGACAGGCCCCGCTCCCGCAGGCCGTCGTACAGGCCCATGGCCATCCGGTCGTTGTAGCAGTACACCGCCGTCACGTCGCGCTTGAGGAGTTCCGCGGTTGCCCCGTAGCCGCCCTCCTGGTCCGGATAGGCCTCCATCACCAGCCCGGGATCGAACGCCACCCCGGCATCCTCGAGGGCTTCGCGGTAGCCGGCCAGGCGTCCGTCCTTGGCCGGAGCGGGAATGGTGGCGTTGATGAAGGCGATGCGGCGGTGGCCGTTCCGGAGCAGGATTTCGGTGGCGGAGCGGCCGCCCTGGACCTCGTCCGGAACCACGGCGCGGGTGCCGGGCTCGTCGGAGAAGCAGTTGACCAGGACGAACTCGGCTTCGCGCAGCGGCTCCGGGATCTCGGTCTGCCGGTGGAACCAGGTGGAGTACAGGATGCCGCGCACCTTGTACTCGAGCATCATCTTGATGGCGTCCTGTTCCAGTTCGCCGTTGCCCTCGGTGTTGGCGATGAGCAGGGCGTACCCGTGCTTCCATGCCTCGTCCTGGGCGCCGTGGATGATCTGGCCCGCGAAGGGGGTGGTGGCCACGCCGTCGGCCACGAGCCCGATGAACTTCGAAGTCCCGCTGACCAGCGTCTTGGCCATGGCGTTGGGCCGGTACCCGAGGGTGCGGATGGCGTCCTTGACGCGTTGCCGGGTCTCCTCGGCGATCCTGGCGCTCTTCTTCTTGTTGACCACCAGGGAGACGGTGGCCGTGGAGACTCCGGCGGCTTCGGCCACTTCGCGGAGGGTCACCGGATGGGCGCGTTCTGGCATCCGCGGCGGTTGGGCGGTGGGCGCCGGCCCGCCTGGCTTGTTCTCCGTTGACATCTTCTGGCCTCCGTCTGGAGTATATCTGCCTGCCGTGGCGGTCATCCCTTGGTCGCCCCGCTTTCGAGGCCCTGGATCATGGCCTTGTTGAGCACCAGGAACACCAGCAGCAGCGGCGTAATGGTGACGCACACGGCGGCGAAGGTTGCCGTCCAGTCCACCTTGCCCATGGCGCCGATGTAGTTCTGCAGGCCCAGCGGAATGGTCTTCAGCTCCTCGGACAGGACGAACGTGTTGGCGAAGATGAAGTCGTTCCAGATGAAGATGCTGTTGACCAGCACCACCGTGACCACGGTGTTCAGGGACAGCGGCAGGGTGATCAGCCCGAAGATCCGGTAGGGCCCTGCGCCGTCCAGGGAGGCCGCCTCATAGGTTTCCTTGGGGATGTACTCGTAGAACGAGCAGAACAGGTACACGGACATGGGCAGGGAAAACCCGGCCAGCGGGATGATCATTGACTGGTACGTGTCCAGCAGGTTCACCGTGGAGTAGTCGATGAACAGGGGGACCAGGGCGATCTGGACCGGCACGATGATGCCGATCAGGAACAGCCCGCGGACCAGTTTGCTGAGCCGGAAGCCCAGCACCTGGATGGCGTAGGCGGCCATCATGCCCAGCAGGACGATGAGGATGTTGGCGCCCATGGTCACCACGAAGCTGTTGAGGATGTTCCGGCCCAGGTCGCCTGTTTCGAATGCCCTGGCGTAGTTGTCCCACGTCAGGGCGCCGGGCAGGGCGAAGGGGTCGCCGGTGGCGAAGTCGTGTTCGGTGCGGAGGCTGGTGAGGAACAGCCACGCGAGCGGGTAGACCTGCACGATCACGATCAGCATGATCAGCACGCGGGACAGGGTCCGGAACAGGTCCGGCCGGCGCCTGCGGCGTGGTGCGGCCGGCGTGGGCGGGACGACGGCGGCGGGCCGGGTGGGCGGGGCTGCCTGGGTGATCATGCGTCTGCCTTCCGCTTGAGCAGGAACAGGATGAGGCCGACGGCCACGAGGCACTCCACCACGATGAACACCGAGATGGTGCTGGCGTAGCCGAAGTCCGTGCTGGTGAACGCGGTCTTGTACATGTAGGTGGTGAGCAGTTCCGAGGACTGGCCCGGACCGCCGTTGGTCATCAGGTAGGGGATGTCGAAGCCGCGCAGCCCGTAGGTGGTGGCCATGATCGTGGTGGTGATCCACACCGGGCGGATGTACGGGAAACGGATCCTGGTGAACAGGGTCCACCGGGAGGCGCCGTCAAGGACCGCGGCTTCCTCCAGCTCCTTGGGCACCGCCAGCAGCGCCGCGTAGATGATGAGCATGTACAGCCCGGTGAAGCGCCAGCCTTCCGGCGCGGACACCGCCGCCAGGACGGTATTGACGTCCGAGAGCCAGGGCCGTTCCAGGCTGCCCAGCCCGATCCAGTGCAGGAGCTGGTTGAGCAGGCCTACCGGCTCCAGCGAGTAGATCCGCACGAAGAGGAAGGCGATGGCCACGGTGGAGATCACGGCAGGCAGCAGGTACAGGGTCTTGATGAGCTCCCGTCCGCGGCGGAGGGAGGTGAGGAGGCTGGCCACCACCAGGGCGCCGCCCAGCTGCAGGACCAGGCAGATGGCCAGGTAGAGGAGGGCGTTCAGGAACGCCCGCCAGAAGATGTCGTCCGCGGTGAACATGCGGAGGTAGTTCTCCAGTCCCACGAATTCCATGTCGCTGATGCCGTTCCAGGAGAAGAAGCTCAGGAACAGGGACTGGAGGATGGGGAAGAGGACGGCCGCGCCGTACAGCAGCAGCGGCGGGAGCAGGAAGACCAGGACTGAGGTCCTCGATCTGTTGGGAAGCATCCTGTTGGGGAGCATGGCTGGCCTTTACTTGAAGAACTTGGGGGCGTTCTGGGCGATGGTGCTGTCCATGGTCTCCGTGAACTGCTGGGGCGTGATTTCGCCCTGCACCAGCAGGACGAGCTCCTGCTGCAGCCGCCCGTTGGTGGTGGGGTCCAGCTGGGTGTCCCAGGGCATGGCCTGCTTGGCGCCCAGGTCCTTGGCCTGGTCCAGCGCCTTCCGGTACAGCGGCGTGGCGTTGGCAGGAATGGCGGTTTCGACGTCGGTGGTGGGGGAGAGTGCCCCGGTGGCGGCGTATTCAGCGGGGTACTTCTGGAGGGCGAACTTAAGGAAGTCGCTCACCAGCGGATCGTAGGTCTTGGCGTTGACCGCCATGCCGATGCCCGACGGGGACACGAACTCGTTGGCCGCCGTCACCGAGCCGGCTGTGGTGGGCAGGGTGAAGAAGTCGATGTCGTCGCGCACGGCAGGGTTGAGCTTGTCCGTGGCGAGGCTGGGCAATTCCCAGGTGCCGATGTTGTACATGGCGGCCTGGCCGGAGGTGAACTGGTTCTGCGCGTCTGAATAGCCCTGCGCGGAGAACCCGTCCTGGAAGCACTTGGCCTTGCCCAGTTCCGCCAGCCAGTTGACGGTCTTCTGTCCTGCGGGGTCGGTGAACTTGGCCTCGCCCTTCTTCAGTTTCTGGACGAACTCCGGTCCGGCTGCCCGGAAGGGCTGGTAGGCGGCGTAGCGTTCCAGCGGCCACTGGTCCTGGCCGTCGATGGCAATCGGCGTGATGCCGGCGCCGCGGAGGGCGGTGCACATGGCGGGAATGTCGTCCAGGGACTTGGGCACGGCCACCCCGGCCTTTGCCAGCAGCGCCTTGTTGTACCAGATGTATTCCAGCTCGTACTGGAACGGGATCATGTACAGGGATCCGTCGTCGAACCGCTGGTAGTCCAGGGCCCCGGGGCGGTATTTGTCGTAGATGTCCAGTGTCTTCAGCAGCTTCTCGGCGTCCAGCATCTTGCCCTGCTTTGCCAGCTGCTGCGCGAACGGAGTGGCGTCGGTGTCGAACAGTTCGGGCAGCTTGTTGGCCGCCGCCAGGGTTTCGAGTTTCTGGATGTAGGAGGGCCGGTCCGGGGTGGTGATCAGGTTCAGCTTGAAGCCCGGGTGGTCCTTGCCGTAGTCGTCGGCCAGCTTCTTCATGATGTTGATGACCGCGCCGTCGGCCGGGCGGGACAGCAGCCACGAAATTTCGCGGGGCTTGATCTCGCCGGTGGGGGCGACGTTGGTGGAACTGGTGGAGCTTCCGCCCCCGCAGCCGGTCAGGGCCAGGGCGGTGACTGCTGCGACGGCGGCAGCGCGGAACAGGTTCTTCATTGCGGCAATCTCCCTTGATTGGAGTGGATCATGTGGAACGGGTCGGGTGGAACGGAGGATTGGTATTCAGTTGTCGGTGCGCTTGCGTACTTCGAGGTCGGTGACGGTAACGCATCCTTCGCCGGCGAACACGCCGATTGCGCCGGCGGGAAGGTCGTAGATCCGGGTGCTGAGCGCCACCTGGCGGTCCACGACGGCGACGCAGAGGTCCCCGTCCACCACCACTTCCAGCGTGTGCCGGCCGGGTGGAAGGTTGCAGGGGCGTTCGAGTTCGATGGCGAAGGGAACATCGCCGGACACGTGCCACTGGGCGTCGCCGGTGATGGTCCGGGGCCAGCGGTCGAACACCAGGCGCCCGCGCTTCGGTTCGAGGCGGAGGACGTAGGAGCGGTCACCGTCCGGGCTGGAGCGGAGCAGCATTCCGCATTCGGTGGTTCCGGCCTGGATATCGAACACCGCCCTGGCATGGAACTGGGCGGGCAGGTTGCTGGTGGCGACGGCGGCGCCGTAGCCGTCCGGCACGTCCAGCCGGAGGGGCAGCCCGGATTCAAGCTCCAGCGGCACGTCGTCCCAGAAGCTGTCCACCAGCTCGTCGGTGAACCCGAACGCCAAAGTCCCGTCCGGGTTCTGCCGCGCCTCCAAGACCGCCATGGTGCCCGCCCACTGCCAGGCGCCGTCGTCGGAATTCCCTTCCTTGCTGGCAATCCAGCCGAAGAAGAACCGCCGGCCGTCCCGCTCTGCCGTCTTGGAGGCGTAGAAGGCGCGGCCGTCCACGCTGTCCAGGGCGGGGACGGTCCACGGGCCGGTGGGGCTCTTGGCCATGCGGTACCTGGTGGTGAAGGTTTCGGAGAATTCCGAGTAGACCATGTACCACCAGCCGTTCCATTCAAAGACGTCGGGGCACTCGTGGGTGATGTAGCGGCGGGGGTCCCAGAACGGGTCCGTGTGCGTCCAGGTCATCAGGTCGGTGGAGACGCACTGGGCGATGACGCCGCGGCGCCGCTCGGGCCCGTCGGAGTGGCGGGCGGCGAGCAGCATCCGCCACAGGCCGGCGGCTTCGTCGCGGAAGACGAAGGGGTCCCGCCAGTCAGCGGATTCATACCCGGTGGGCGCCCCGAAGGTGAGCCCGGGGTGCTTGGTCCAGGTGTCCATGCCGTCCGTGCTGGTGGCGTGCATGACCAGCTGCAGGGGCAGCCCGTCGGTGCCGAGGTTGGCGGGGTTCTGTCCGGTGTAGAACAGGTGGTGCACCCCGGACCCGTCGGCCACGATGCTGCCGGTGTAGCAGTTGAAGTCCGGCTCCTCCGTCGTTCCGTGGGGGAGGGCCACCCCGTGGTCCTGGAACTGGGTGAGGTCTTTGGTGGTCACCAGGTTCCAGGCGGTGCCCGGCTTGGGTTCGGCCCGGACTTCGTGAAGGTAGAACAGCCAGAACTCGCCGTCCTTCTGGAAGGGGATAAGGTCTCCAACCCAGGCATCGGCGGGCTGGAAGAAGACGGGATAGCTCATCAGCGGTGATGTCCATTTCTGCTAAAGCGTTTGATCACCACGAAGGTAGCGTGGAATGCGCCACTTGATCAAGCGTTTTAGCAAAAATACTTTCCCCGGTCGTTTTCGGCCGTATTGTGACGGGCGCCATTTTGCTGAAACGCTTGACCAGTCGAGTGGATGGACATTACCCTCTCCTGCTAAAGCGCTTAAGCACGGCGGTGTGTCCTGGGCTGACGAGGGTCCCGGCGCCGTCGAGCGCCCCGGCGATGACGCCGGCCATGAGAGGAAGTCAACGATGACCCACGCCCTGTCCCGCCGCCACGTCCTGCAAGGTTCAGGAGCAGGCGCGCTCGCCCTGTTTCTGGGCAACGGACTGACCGTCCCCACGCGCGCCCAAACCTCACTGCGGGCCGCCTACCACATGACTCCGCCGTCGGGCTGGCTCTGCGACCCGCAGCGTCCGGTTCACCTGGACGGCACCTACCACCTCTACTACCTGCGTTCCGCGCAGAACAACGGCCCCGGCGGCTGGGACCACGCCACCACCGCGGACGGTGTGGCCTTCACGCACCACGGGGTTGCCCTTCCGCTGCAGCCGGACTTTCCTGTCTGGTCCGGCTCCGCAGTGGTGGATACGGGCAATACCGCAGGCTTCGGAACCGGTGCCGTCGTTGTGCTGGCAACGCAGCCCACGGGCGGCATCCGCAAGTACCAGGAGCAGTACCTCTACTGGTCAACGGACGGCGGCTACACCTTCACCTCCCTGCCCGAACCGGTCATTGCCAACACCGACGGGCGTACGGCCGTTACCCAGGCGGAAATTGAAAATGCGGAATGGTTCCGCGACCCGAAGATCCACTGGGACGCGGCCCGCGGGGAGTGGGTGTGCGTGATTGGCCGGGCGCGCTACGCTGCCTTCTACACGTCGGTGAACCTGCGGGACTGGCAGCTGAAGCGCAACTTCGACTACCCCAACCACGCGCTGGGCGGCATCGAGTGTCCGGACCTGTTCCAGATAAAGGCCGACGACGGGACCTGGCATTGGGTGCTTGGCGCCAGCATGGATGCGTACAGCATCGGGCTGCCCATGACCTACGCCTACTGGACGGGAACCTGGGACGGTAACCAGTTCCTTGCCGACGACGTGGACAATCCGCAATGGCTGGACTGGGGCTGGGACTGGTACGCGGCGGTGACCTGGCCTGCGGCCGAAGCACCGGAGACGCGCCGCTACGCCGTTGCCTGGATGAACAACTGGAAGTACGCCGCCCGGGATGTCCCCACCGATGCCACGGACGGGTACAACGGACAGAACTCGGTGGTGCGCGAACTGCGCCTGGAGCGCCAGGCAGGGGGCTGGTACAGCCTGCTGAGCAGCCCCGTCAGGGCGCTCGCCAGGTATGCCACGGCCACCACCGGGCTCCCGGACCGGACCGTGGAGGGGAGTGCCGTCCTGCCCTGGAACGGCCGCGCATACGAGCTGGAGCTCGACATCTCATGGGAGGCGGCCACGAATGTGGGGGTCTCCGTTGGCCGCTCGGCGGACGGGACCCGCCACACGAACATCGGCAAGTATGGGGCCGAACTGTACGTTGACCGGGCGCCCTCGGACCTCCCCGGCTACTCGCTGGTGCCCTACACACGGGCGGCGGCGCCCATCGACCCCAACGCCAGGTCCGTCCACCTGCGCATCCTGGTGGATACCCAGAGCGTGGAAGTGTTCGTTAACGCCGGCCACACTGTGCTGTCGCAGCAGGTGCACTTTGCGGACGGCGATACCGGCATCTCGCTGTACACCGACGGCGGCCCGGCCATCTTTTCCAGCATCACCATCCGGGAACTGGCGGCCCCCGCGTGAAGGGCTAGGCCAGCGCGTCGAGGGTGACCCCGGTGTGGTCCGCAAGGCGAGCCAGGAGGGCGTCCTGGAAGCGGGGGTCGGTGGCCGCCGGATGCGGCGTTTGCCGGTGCTGGTGGTACCAGTGGCCCCCGCTGGCCAGGGCCCCGGGATCATCACTGGTGGCCAGCCACTCCTGGGTCCGGTGCCCCAGTTCCAGGTCATCCGGAGCTGACCGGCCGCCCATCCGCGTGGGCACCCAGCCGGGGTCGACGGCGTTGCTGGCGACATGCGGGACAAGGCGGGCCAGCGCTGCCGACAACGCAGTGACGTGCAGCTTCGTTGTGGAGTAGGAGGCCGTCGTCGTCCGTCCTGCCCAGTCCAGGCCGTCCAGGCCGGTGCTGCCGCCGCGGTGCATGCCGCTGCTGAGGTAGATGAGCCGGCGCGGGCCGGGAATGAGGGCGGTGAGCAGGTACGGGGCCACCACGTTCACCGGGAGCAGGGCCGCACCGTTGAGTACGCCCGCGTTGTGGATGACCGCTTCGATGCCGCCGATCGCGTTGGCCTGGTCCGCGATCTGCCGGACTTCCTGTGCAACCGCGAGGTCACCGGTGACGCAGTGCGCCCTGCGGTCCAGCAGGTGCTGCACCGCGGGGACGCGCCGGGAGGACCGCGCATGCACGATCACGTCGTGGCCGTCCTGCAGCAGCGTCTCCGCCGCGGCCAGGCCAAGCCCGTCGGTGGATCCGGTGATGAAAACGCGTGCCATGCGCGGCCCTCCCTTGTTCCCGGGTGTTTGTTCCCGGTGTTGTACCCAGTATCCCGGTGTCAGGCGGCGTCGGTGGGGGCGGCGCGGTGGTCGATCGCAGCTGTCAGGTCGTCGATGCGCTCCATGGCTCCGTTGAGTTTCTCGACGGCGGCCCACAGGTCCGGATGCTGTTCCCGGACCTGATCCAGGGTTGCACCGGCGGACCGCAGGGACCCGAGGTCAAAGCTGACGTTGGTGCGTGCCCCGGCAACGGCAGCCCGAAGGGCACCAAACGCGACCACGACATCCGCCACCAGCGACCGGTTGCCGTTGGTTGCCAGCCAGCCCAGGTCGTCGATGGCCCCGATGGCCCGTTCGCCCAAGAGGGCGGAGGACGCCGCGGCTTCCAGCGACGCGGAACGGATCGCCTCGTCCCGCTCCGGGCCCGGGTCCAGCCGGAAGGCGGCGCCGAACGCCTTGGAAGCGGACGCGTCGTCATCTGCCAGCCGCAGGGCTTCCTGGCGCAGTGCGTGCGCCCGGGCGCGTATCCGGGCCGGCTCCCCGCCGTCGTCCCCGCTGTAGCCGGCCACCATGGACGTCAGCGAGGCGGCGACGGCGAGCATCAGCCCTGTCCCCGCCCCTCCGCCGGGTGAGCCCGTGGATTCCGCCAGCGCGCGCGTCCAATCTTCCACCGTTGACCCTTGGGTGGTCACTGCAGGTTCCTCCATGCCAGGGACCGTGCCCAGAAAAGTGAGGGGCTAAACGGCAGGGCACGACGGCACCGCGCGCTTCTGGCCCAGTTTTGATGGGCCTGGCCGCGGAAACACGGGGCTCTTCCGGCGATCCGGGCCGCTAAAGTGGGCCAGTGTGACGCGACGCTACCGCCATGACTACGGCGACGACCCCAGCCAGTGGGGCGAACTCTTCCTTCCCGATCTTCCGGTTGGCGGGAGGCACCGGGGCGTGGTGGTGGTCATCCACGGCGGGTACTGGCGCTCCACTTACGGGGCCGAACTGGGGGAGCCGCTGGCCAAGGACCTGGCGGAACACGGCATGGCGGCCTGGAACCTCGAGTACCGGCGTGCCGGCAACGGCGGCGGCTGGCCGGGCACCTTCCAGGACATCCTGGCCGGCATCGACAAGCTGGCCGACCTGGCAGCACCGCACGCGCTGGACCTGGGCAGAGTAGTGGCGCTGGGCCATTCCGCCGGCGGGCACCTGGCGGTGTGGGCGGCAGGCAGGAACAGGCTGGACGGGCTCGGACCCGCAGAGGGCAGCCAGGTGGAAAACAGCACCGACGGCGTCCGCCTCACCGGGGTGGTGAGCCAGTCGGGGGTCCTCAACCTGGGCGGGGCCGAGCGGCTCAGCCTCAGCGATGGTGCGGTGGCAAACCTGCTGGCCGGGCCGTCGTCGGAATTTCCCGGACGCCACCGCATGGCCGACCCCATGGCCGCGCTGCCGCTGGACATTCCCGTCTATGCCGTCCACGCGCTGGGGGACGACGACGTCCCCCTCAGCATGTCCACCACCTATGTTGAGGCCAGCCAGGCCGGACCCGTGCCGGCACAGCTGGTCAGGGTGCCGGGGGACCACTTCGCCCTGATCGACGTCACGGCGGAGGCGTATCTCACGTGCCGGGAACTGGTGGGCCGGCTGCTCCGCTGACACGACCTGCTGACCGGTCCGCTTTCTGGCAGAGTATGACCATGCTCACAGTGATCGGCGAAGGCCTTGTTGACGTTGTCCAGCGCGCCTCCGGAATTGAGGCCCATGTGGGCGGCAGCCCGCTGAACGTTGCCGTGGGCCTGGCCCGGCTGGACCATCCGGTGCAGTTCATCGGCCGCTACGGCCGGGACGCGTACGGCGATTCGGTGGCTGCCCACCTGCGCGCCAGTTCCGTCATGCTGCCGGTACCGCCGGATGAGTTGCCCACCAGCGTGGCCACCGCGTTGATTGACGACGACGGCGCCGCCACCTACACGTTCGACCTCACCTGGGAGCTCCCGGGCCTCGCGGACCGGCTCGGCTTCATGCTGCAGGGCACCACGCTGCTGCACACGGGTTCGATAGCCACGATGCTGATGCCTGGTGCCACCGAAGTACTGGCCGCCGTCGAGTACGCCCACCCCTCGGCCACCATCAGTTTCGATCCCAACTGCCGGCCCAGCATCATCACCGACGTGGACTTCGCGCGGCGGCAGGCGGAGAAGTTCGTCACCCTGGCGGACGTGGTCAAGGCCTCCGACGAGGACTTGGAATGGCTTTATCCGGGGCAGGACGTCCTGGACTCGGCGCGGAAGTGGCTGGCCCTGGGAGGCTCGGAGGGGCCGGCGCTTGTGGTGGTGACCCGGGGCGCGGATGGGCCGTGGGGAGTGTGCCGCGCCGGCGAAGCGTCCGTTCCCGCACCGAAAGTTGACGTGGCGGACACCGTGGGGGCTGGGGATTCCTTCATGGCGGCGCTGCTGTCCGGCCTGGTGGACCGGGACCTGGACGGCGCGCAGAACCGCGGGGCGCTGCGCGACCTGCCCGCCGAAGGGCTGGCCGAACTCCTTGCGCATGCTGCCCGTGCAGCGGCTGTCACGGTGTCGCGGCCGGGCGCCAACCCGCCGACGCGGGCTGAGATGGACCGGCTGGGAACGGCCGAAGAGGGTTAGTACAGCTAGCAAGCGATGGGCTCCCAGGGCCCGCTACACTGCTCCGTGGTCGTAGTAGGGCCACGGCAGGAAGCGGCGTTCGCCGCGCCGGTCCGGGCCGTCCAGCGTGACTTTCCCCGTCGCGGCCCATTCGACGCCGCGGGGGAACATCCGGATGAACTCGATCCGCCGGAAGGTGTCGATGTCGTGCCCGATGGTGATGGTGAAGCTGCGGCCTTCCCCGTAGTGGTTGATCCAGGCCAGGGGCTGGAGGGTGTTAATGCCGGGCAGGCCGCTTAGTCCCTCCACCGGGATGGCCACCGGGTAGTGGGACATCGGCCACATGGGTGCATTCCCGTACGACTCCACGTCATCGAAGACCGAGAGCAGCACCTGTGCTCCTTCGTACAGCTGCACTCCGGTCAGGATGTCGTCGCCGGTCACAGTCCAGGTTTTGCTGATGCCCTCGGTGATGGCGTGGCGCGGTTCAGCGGTTTGCACCAGGGCCTCCCCCCACGGCCTCGGCCGCAGTCCGGTGGGCACGCTGAGCTTGGCACCCCGCATTATGTTGTACTCCTCCGGATATCCCCAGTCGTCCTCCTGGACGGCAGAGCCATGGAACCAGACGATGCCCTTCCCGTCCTGGTGGACAAACTTCAGCAGGGCAGCGTCGGTTACCGCGCCGAAGCCCACGGCCTTCTCGTGGTATCCGTCGCGGCCCTCGAACACCACCAGGACAACGTCGTATCTGTCGATCACGTCGGACCCCAGTCCCCGGGGGTCCTCCACCACCCTGACCCGGAATCGGCCCGTGTCCTCGAGGAGGGTGGTGAGCCACTGGTTGTGGGCCCTGAAACTGCGGAATTCATTGTCATGCTCCCGGGTCATATGCCCGGAGAGGATAAGGGCGTTCAGGATGTCGGCCATGGCAGCACTGCCTCGTTTCAGCGGTTTAGGAGAATGCATACATACTTATGTATGAAAACAACATAACGATGTTACGCTGGTTCCGCACCTAGAGAGAGTGAGCAACGATGCTTCTCGAGAGAGATCTCATCCAGTCATCCGGCTTCCGCAATGTTCGTGAGGGCGGCCGCATCACCGGTTTCCAGTTCCGGGTCCGGATGCCTTCCTACCGCGGCATGACGGCGTCCCTTATCGATGGAATTGCAGTGCGCGTAGGCAACCTCGTGGACGTGCCCGCCGATGTTCCCCTGTGGACTTTTGACGGCAGGCAGTACTCGCTGCAGGAACTTTGGAACAGCGATGGCGTCCGCTGGCCCCTTGAGGAGGCGGCGCTGGTCACGGTTCCGTTCGACGGCGGCCTGCCGCAGGGTGTCCACGAACTCACTATCGAGCTGCGGCTGAGGATGTCCTACATCCCCCTTGAGCACCAGCCCTCCACCTACCGCGTCAGCCGCACGGTGACGCTGGCTCCCGAAGGCGGCGAGGGTACCTTCCGCTACGGTGTGTCCCTCTACAGCTACATGGACGACTTCGGCACGGTGATGGACCTGGAGACAGCCTTGGCCGCCGTCGCCGACGTCGGGGCCACCGGCG
This sequence comes from Arthrobacter sp. SDR-2R, assembly GCF_057747955.1. Lineage (NCBI taxonomy): Bacteria > Bacillati > Actinomycetota > Actinomycetes > Micrococcales > Micrococcaceae > Arthrobacter > Arthrobacter sp. SDR-2R. Next base: position 287,983 of record NZ_CM173231.1, on the reverse strand, counting down.
TGGAGATTCTCGGCGAGGGGCATGTGGCCAGCTACCCGGAGCCCTCTCCGGCCTGGATCGACAATTGGTTTGCGCTGCTGGAGAAGTATTCGCTGGAGCCAACCAACTACGGGTCATGGATCGACACCCGGCTGCACCCGGGCCGGTCCATGACCGCCGCAGAAGGGGCGGAAGCACTCCAGCGGGACCTAAGGCTGGCCAGCCGGCTGGGTTTCAGCTTTGTCCGGCCCAAGATTGGAGTGGTGTCCGCCGACCTTGTCCCGGATCCCATCTGGACGGAATCCGTGGAGCGCTCCCTGGACCTCGCTCATGAGCTGGGAGTCATCATCTGCCCCGAGATCCACTCGCCGACGCCCATCAAGCATCCGGTGGTGGACGACTACATCGCCCTCATTGAGCGGACCGGCACCAAAAACTTTGGCCTGCTGATCGACACCGGGATTTTCCAGGACCGGCCCATCCCCCTGCGGGAAGGGGAAACCCGGGAGACGCGGCCCGCCTTCCTGGACGGCATCGGCGTGGACCCGGCCGGCTTCAAGGACATTGCGCAGTACGTGGTGTTCATCCAGGCCAAATTCCATGACATCAACGAGGGCCTGGAGGACCAGCAGATCCCCTGGCGCCCGGTGCTGCAGGCCCTCAAGGACTCCGGCTACACCGGCTACCTCTCCAGCGAATACGAAGGCGAGCGGACTCCCTGGCGGGCCATCGAACAGGTCCGCCGCCAACACGCTCTGATCCGGCGCATCACGTCCGAACTCGCCTGACCCATCCCGACTCCCACGAATGAGACCCCATGCCCAACGGACTTCTTAACGAATCCAGCCTCCGCTCCCATCCCGACGGCCTTGCCCTTGCCCTGACCCTGCCGTGGTACCGGAGCCTTTGGCTTTCCTCCGTCTCCAGCCTCAGGCTGACGGTCGACGGCGAAGAGATTTCCACGGAGGACCTCTCGCTGGAACTGGGCGGCATCCGCTACGCGCTTCCGGAGCTGCCCTCCCAGAGCGAAACCCTCTGGTACCTCCAGGAACATCCGCTCCTGATCGCCACACGGGAAACCCCTGTAGTCCTCGGCGGGCAGCACACGGTTCAGGTAGTTGGCGAACTGCGGCTGCCGTACATGCAGATTGCTCCGGGACAGGACGGCGGCCCAGGGATGTATGTCCCCAACTTCGTGAACCAGACGCTGGAACTCACCGTCACGGACAAGGCGACCCCGGCTCCGGCCCTGGCGGCCGCGGTCCCGCCGCCTCCGCCGAAGGCCGAAGAAGACCCGTTCTCCCTCGGGCTCACCCTGTACTCGGCCAGCGCTGAGTTCCGAGCAGGCTGGTATGACTTCGACGGACTGTTGAACAGGGTGGCAGAACTGGGTATTGGCCCGGGCATCGAGATCGTGGCGTCGCAGGTCCTGCCGACCTATCCGCAGGTCACGGGTGATTTCGCCCGGTCCTGGCACGAAACTTTCGACAAGCACGGCTTCGCCGCCAGCTCCTTCGGCGCGAACCTGGACATGGGCCGGCGCCGCGACCGGGACATGACGCCGGATGAGGAATACGAGTTCACCGAAACGTTGTTCCAGGGCGCGAAGAAACTTGGCTTCCCCCTGGTCCGCATCCAGAGCGCCAAGCCTGACCTGTTGCGCCGCCTCCTGCCGCTCGCCGAGGATTTGGAGCTCAAGCTCGCTTATGAGATCCACGCGCCATTGGGGCCCAACTCACCGGAGATCATGAAGGTCCGCGATGTGTATGCGGAGCTTGATTCGCCCCTGCTTGGGTTCGTGGCGGATTTCTCTTCCACCATGCACAGCATGTCACCGACGCTCCTGCGCGCTGTCCGCCGGGCCGGGCTGGACGACGAGGCCGTCCGGACGCTGCAGGCCATCTGGGCAACGGACGTCCCGATGCGGGCCCGGCAGGAGGAGTTCATCGGCTACCTCAAGGACCGCGACTTCGATCCCGCCCGGCTGGGTTCCTTTGCCCACCTGGCGTTCAACATGCACGGCCATGTCGACCCGCAGGAATGGGCGGACATCATGCCCCAGATCCTGCATGTGCACGCCAAGTTCTACGACATCGACGAGCAGGGCAATGAGCCGGCAATCGACTATCCGGAGCTGGTGCGCGTGTTCGTGGAGGGCGGCTACCGGGGTTACTGGTCCAGTGAATGGGAGGGCCACGCCTTTGCCGAGCTGGGCGAGGTGGACCCGTTGCTGCTGGTTCGCAAGCAGCACGACCTGATCCGGAGGAGCATGCGTCCGGTATCTGTTTCAGCCTGATCCGCCGGCAGCGGAGCAGGGCCCGGCCGGTACTCCCTGGCCGGGCCCTTTGCTTACAGCGCCTCTCTGGCTGCGGAAGCCGCAACGATGTCGCCGGCCTCCTTGAACAGGGCCCGCATCCACTCGTGCTCGGAGTCCCGGTCATGGCTCGGGTGCCACCACAGCGCATTAACCAAAGGGGTTGCGTCGAAGGGCAGGGGCAGGACCCGCACGCCGTCCAGCTGCAGGGCAATGGGTGCCAGGGCTGCCTGGATAAGCCCTATCCGTTGCGTCCCCAGAACGAAGTGGGGGAGGGATAGGAAACTCTCAACCGCGACCTCTACGCGCGGTTCAATCCCGAGTTGCTGGATCTGGCGCTGGGCCGACGTAAATGCGGACCGGGACTGGAAGGTCATGACCCACGGAAGCTCCGCGACGTTTTCCATGGTGATGCGTTCGGCCACTGCCTCGTTGGATGAGGAGACAACGGCCATCCAGCCATCCCGCCACAGGTCCTGGTACGGGAGGCCGCTGAGGAAGCCGTGCGGAATCACCATTCCGTCCACGGCGCGCAGACGGTTTGCGGCGTCCTCAACCACGAGCGGGTTGTGCAGCATGAACCGGAAGCGGACCCCGGGAGCGCGTTGGGCTGCCAGCTCCGAAACGACCCGGCCAATGGTGCTGAAACCGTAGTCGGAGCCATAGATGGCGAATTCGCGCTCTGACTCAGCCGGCTCCCACGACGCCTGGCTCTCAAAGACGCGGCGGGCAGCCTCCAGTGCGGTGGTGGTGTGTTCGGCCAACCGCAGCGCGAAAGGCGTCAGTTCATAGGCATTGCCGCGCCGGGCCAGGATGGGATCACCAAAGTGAGAACGGAGCCGCGCCAGTGAAGCGCTCAATGCCGGTTGGCTCAAGTGAAGGCGCTCCGCTGCCCGGGTCACGCTGCGTTCCGTGATGAGCGCATCCAGCGAAATCAGCAGGTTCAGGTCAAGCCGGGCGAGCGGTGCGTAGTTGGTCACGGAGCTGTCTTTCGATCGTGAAGTACGTCACCGGATTCTATCAGTGCCTTCAATGCGTCGAGCGGTGTGTATCACCCTCTCTAATGCGACCTGGGGCGCTCCGGCAACGGCGCCCGTTCCGCAGACCCCCGTCAGACTTATGTCTTTCATAGCAAAGACTTATGTGCTTTTCCTACACATCTCCTTCATACTGGTAAGTGACCGGGATCACCGCTCCCGGATGTTCTTCGACAACGAAGTCTGAAAGGCTGAACATGACACAGCACCGACGCTCCCTGGGCCTGAAGGTTGCCGGCGCCCTTGCCGTCCCCACCCTGGCTGCCCTGGCCCTTACCGGCTGCTCCTCTTCCGCTGAAAGCGCCAGCTCGTCGGGCAGCAAGGAGTTCTCGCTCTCCTTCGCCACCTCCAACACGATCGAAAGCCCGTTCCAGAAGCTGGGCGAGGACTACATGAAGGCGCACCCGGACGTAAAGATTACGTTCAACCCGCAGCCCAATGACTCCTACGACCAGACCCTGCGTACGCAGCTCCAGGCCGGCAACGCCTCCGACGTCGTGGTGACTTCCCCTGGCGCGGGCCAGGGGCGCAGCATCCTCCCGCTGGCCGAAGCCGGCTTCCTGGAACCGCTGGATGACGCTGCCAAAAAGCTGCTTCCGGCAGGAAGCGACAGCACTTTCGGGAAAGACGGCAAAGTCTACGGCCAGGCAACGGAAATAACCGTGGCTGCCCTGGTCACGAACGAGACCGCGGTCAAGGCCGCCGGCCAGTTCCCGGCTGACTTCGCGGCCCTGGAGGACCAGTGCAAGACCCTTGCGGCATCCGGCAAGTCGCTCTTTGCCATCGCCGGCTCGGCCCCGCCCAACACTGGCCTGATGGCCATGTCCCTGGCTGCCACGCGCGTCTACGCGGAAGACCCCAAATGGAACGAAAAGCGCGCAGCCAAGGAAGTGACCTTCGCCGGTTCCGATGGCTGGAAGTCCGCCCTGGAGTCGGTCAACACCCTCAAGGACGCCGGCTGCTTCCAGAAGGGCGCCGCCGGTGCCGGTTTTGACGCCATCACCAAAGGCCTTGCCGGCGGAACGTCGGTAGCAGGCTTCATTCCCGCTCCCAGCTGGAAGCAGCTGCAGTCCGCCGCGGCCGGAACCGACTTCGCCGTGCGCGCACTTCCAGCGGAGAAGGGCTCCGGCAAGGACTACGTTTACGCCAGCGCCAATTACGCCTTCTCCATCAACGCTGCCTCCAAGAACAAGGACGCTGCCAAAGCGTTCCTGGACTGGGCAGCCGAGCCGGAGCAGACCAAGGCTTTCGCCGAGATCGACGGCGCCCTCCCCGTCAGCGGGCTGGACAAGTACGACTTCGAAAGCGGCGCCTACAAGAACGTCGGCGAACTGATCAAGAACGGCAGCTACAGCCCCCTGCCGAACATCCAGTGGCCCAACTCCGCGGTCTACGACGCGCTGGCCACCGGGGTCCAGGGCATCGTCACCGGCCAGAAGAGCCCTGACCAGGTCCTGCAGGCCATGGACGCCGCCTGGGGACAGTAAGCGTTCGTCACCATCAACGTTCCGACATGACTCAATGGGACAAGCAAGGAAATACCATGACTGCGACGATGCAACCCAAAAGCGAAGCAGCTGAAGCACCCCGGCGAGGCAGGCGCACCCCGGGGGTGGGCCAGGACGCCCGCCCCCGCGGCCGCGGCCTGGAGTTCGGACACTGGTGGTGGGCCCTGCCCGGGATTGCCTTGGTGTTTGCCATCCACTATGTGGCAACCGGAATCGGCGGCTTCTTCGCGTTCACCAACTGGACGGGCATCGGCGCGTTCAAGATCACGGGCTGGGCCAACTTTGAAGCGATCTTCAGGGACCCCACCAAACTCGGGGCCCTGTCAAACACCCTCTTCCTGGCCTTCGGCTCGGTCCTCCTTGGCAACATCGCCGGCCTGATCATTGCACTGGGGCTTAACCGCGTAATCAAGACGCGCTACATCCTCCGCACCCTTTTCTTCATGCCGGTAGTGCTCAGCCCGTTGGCCACGGCCTACATCTGGAAGTACATCTTCGACTTCGACGGCCCGCTCAACGCTTTCCTCGCAGCGATCGGCGCCGGCGACCAGGCCAAACCCTGGCTGGCGGACCCGCAATGGGCCATCTGGACCGTCCTGGTAGTGCTTGTCTGGTCCTCCACCGGCTTTGCCATGGTCATCTTCATGGCCGGCCTGGCCGGCGTCCCGGTCGAAGTGGAGGAAGCGGCAGCGATCGACGGCGCCAACCTGTGGCAGCGGTTCCGCAACGTGACCCTTCCCGCCATCCGCCCCGCCGTGGCCGTTGCCACCACGCTGGGGATCGTCCAAGGCCTCCGGGTCTTCGACCCCATCATGGCGCTCACCGGCGGTGGCCCGGCCGGGGCGACGGAAACACTGGCCACCCAGGTCTACAAACAGGCCTTCGCGCTGGGAAACTTTGGCGGCGGCGCCGCCCTGGCGCTGGTACTCGCCGCGATCATCCTGATCTTCGCCGTAATCCAGCAGCGGCTGACGCGATCGAATCCCGAGGACTAACGCATGTTCCGCTACACCAAACTGACCCTGCTCCGGGAAATCGGGCTCTGGGCCCTGGCCCTGGTTTTTCTCGCCCCGTTCTACTTCCTGGTGACCACGGCACTGAAGCCAAACGGCGAACTGTTTACTACCTCGGCGCTGGCTCCGCCCGTCAACCCCGATTTCAGCAACTTCATTGCGGTGCTGTCCGCAAAGGGAAATTCCAATGTGGTGATGGGCCTGGTTAACAGCACCATCATCACCGCCGGCAGCATCCTGGGGCTCGTTGCCCTCGGCTCCATCACCGGCTACGTCATCTCGCGCAGCACCAAGCGCTGGAGCAAAGGAGCTTACTACCTGTTCCTGATCGCCATCATCCTTCCGGGCCAACTCGGCGCTGTGCCTCTGTATATGGGCGCCCGCGCCCTCGGCCTCACCGGCTCTGCCTGGGGCCTGATCGTCCTGTACACCGGCATGCTGCTGCCGCTGTCGATCTTCCTGTATTCAAACTTCTTCCGCGGCCTCGGCACCGATTATGAGGAAGCGGCAACGATTGACGGCGCCAGCAAGTCCCAGATCTTCGCCCGGGTGGTGTTCCCCATGATGGCTCCGGCCACGGGAACGGTCACCATCTTTGCCGGGCTGATCGTGTGGAATGACTTCTTCACATCGCTGATCTTCCTGGGCGGCTCCGCCAACCAGACACTGCCGGTGGCCATGTACTACTACATCGGGTCCCTGGTCTCCCAGTGGAATTCGATCTTCGCCATCGTGATCGTGTCCATGATCCCCATCCTGGCCCTGTTCCTGTTCGCCCAGAAGCGCTTCATCCAAGGTTTCTCCGGCGGCCTCAAGGGCTAAGCGCCACCCACGACCATGCGCCCCCAGGCGCCTGCCCTGGTCCACCGCGCCCAAAAACGGCACCCGGGGAAGAACAACCCCACCTCCTTAAACACCCCATCCGACTTCAGGAGACACCCATGTTTCAACTTGCACCCAATATCGACCTGCTGTTCACCGAAGCTGGAGAAAGCGCCGCCGACCGAGTCCGCGCCGCCGCCGCGGCCGGCTTCGACGCGGTGGAGATGTGGGGCCCCACAGGCAAGGACATCCCGGCCCTCAAGGCAGCACTTGAGGAAACCGGGGTCCAGCTCACCGCACAGCTGGCCGAGCCCCGGATGCAGTTCATGATCCCGCCCAAGGACCACGCCCCCTTCTACACAGGCCTGGACGCCGGAGTCGAGGTGGCCCGACAGCTCGGCTGCCCGCGGATCGTGGTTGGCAGCGGCACCGGTTTCGGCGGGCGCAAGCGCCAGGACCAGCTGGACGAACTGATCGAGATCTTCACCAAGGGCGTGGCCCATATCGAAGGTTCCGGCATCACCCTTGTTCTTGAGCCGGTGAACATCAGGGTGGACCACCCCGGGGCACTCCTGGACCGGACCTCGGAGGCAGTCTACGTGGCCAGGGGAGTCAACTCGCCCGGTTTTGGTGTCCTTTACGACCTCTACCACTCCACTGTCGAGGGCGAGGACGCCGTGGCCGAGCTGGCCAACGCCGGCGACCTCATCAAGTACGTTCAGATCGCCGACGCCCCGGGGCGCGGTGAGCCCGGCTCCGGTTCCATCGACTGGCCCTCGCGGCTCGCGGACCTGCGCAACAGCGGCTACGCCGGCCCCATCGGGCTTGAGTACTACCCGACGATCGACTCTGCGAAATCCGTGCGGCGGATCCAGGAACTGGCGGCGGAACGGTGAGCGGCAGCCGCTACCCCGGCTCCGTGGACGTCGCCATCGTCGGCAGCGGTCCCACGGCTTCGGCCTACGCCCGGATCCTCAGCGAGGAAGCACCGGGCGCCACCATCGCCATGTTCGAGGTGGGCCCCACGGTCAGCAATCCACCCGGCGCCCACGTCAAGAACATCGAGGATCCGGAACGGCGGACCCTTGCGCAGCGTGCCTCGGAAGGGCCCGGTGCGGGAGCTGAGACGGTAAATTCCCCCGGAGCGGTCAAGAGCGGGCAGCGAAGGGCCAGGCCGGGCACCTACCTGCTCCAGGACGGCTACTCCTTCCCCGGCGAAGACGGCATGCCCGTAGCAGCCATGTCCAGCAACGTGGGCGGAATGGCCGCGCACTGGACGGCCGCCTGTCCACGGCCTGGCGGCAATGAGCGGATTGCGTTCCTTCCGGACCTGGAACAGCTTCTTGACGACGCGGACCGCCTCCTGGGTGTGACCAGCTCCGCCTTTGACGGCGCACCGTTCTCCGACCTCGTACGGGAACGCCTCGCCGCCGCGGTGGACAGCGGCCGCGCCCCCGCCTACCGGGTCCAGCCCATGCCGCTCGCCGTCCACCGGCGGGAGGACGGCCGGCTCGCCTGGTCGGGGTCCGACGTCGTCATGGGCGACGTGACCCGGGAAAACCCGTTGTTCCAACTGTTCGACGAATCCCTGGTGACGAAGGTCCTGGTGGAGGATGGCGCGGCAGCCGGCGTCGAAGTCCGGGACCGCCGCAACGGAACCATCTCCCGCGTGGCCGCCCGCTACGTGGTGGTGGGCGCCGATGCACTGCGCACGCCCCAGCTGCTGTGGGCTTCCGGCATCCGGCCCGATGCCCTGGGCCGGTACCTCAACGACCAGGCTCAGGTGGTGTTCGCCAGCAGGCTGCGCGACGTCTCCGCGGGCGGCACGCACCCGGCGGCCGCCGGCGCGCTCAGCGAGCAGGCCGGGGTGGCGTGGGTTCCTTACACCGATGAGATGCCCTTCCACGGGCAGATCATGCAGCTGGATGCATCCCCCGTCCCGCTGGCGGACGACGACCCTGTTGTTCCGGGCTCAATCGTTGGGCTGGGGCTGTTCTGCGCCAAGGACCTGCAGCGTGAGGACCGGGTGGCGTTCGACGACGGCGCCCGCGACTCCTACGGAATGCCCGCCATGCGCATCCACTACCGCCTCACGGAGCGGGACCACGAGGTGCTGGACCGTGCCGGCAGGGAGATAGTGCGGCTGGGCAAGGCGGTGGGCGAGCCGCTCGACGAGCGCCCGTTCGTCCTTCCGCCGGGATCGTCGCTGCACTACCAGGGCACCACGCGGATGGGAAGGACCGACGACGGCGAGAGCGTCTGTTCCCCGGACAGCCAGGTGTGGCAGGTCCCCGGTCTCTTCGTGGCAGGCAACGGCGTCATCCCCACCGCCACGGCGTGCAATCCCACGCTGACGGCGGTGGCGCTCGCCGTGCGTGGGGCCAGGAAAATCGCTGCCGATATCAACAGCGCTTTACTTATGTCAGAATCAGACAATAGACTGTCAAAACAATGAAGAAGAGGCCCAGTGTGGCCCTTCACAGCAAGTGCAGGCTAGGCATGCCGCAGACAAGGAGGTCTCGATGATCGCCGACCGCATAATCGAGCAGGGAACACTCACCACGCAGGGCGGCCGCACCGCCGTCGAAGTCCGGATCCCGTGGTACCGCGCCCTTCCGGGTTCCTGCATTGCAGGGGCAGCCCTGACGGTGGACGGCGTGGCCCCCGCCGAAGGTTCGCTGAAGTGGACCATGAACAACCGCACCTTCAGCTTTGAGGAACTCGTGGAGGAAACCGGCGAATGGTGGTTCCCGCTGGACTCCGCCGTCCTGTCCGGGGACCTTCCCGTGGCGGAGGGCGAGGCTGAGCACGAAGTCCGCGTGGACCTGAAGCTTTATATCCCATACATCATCACCGACCACGGCGTGCTGCACATCGAAGAGCACGACACCAAGACCATGAAGGTGGCACAGCGATGACCAGCCTTGGCACGCCCATCCAGGGCGTCACGCTCTACAGCTTTACCCGCGCCTTCCACGGCCGGCAGTACGACCTCGACGGCCTCATCCGCCGGGTCGCGGCCGAAGGATTCGGTCCGGGACTGGAGGTCATTGGCTTTTCCAGCCTTCGCGGCTTCCCCGACCGCATCGATGACAACTTTGTGGGCCAGTTCCGGGACCTGGTGGCAGAGGTGGACCTGGTTCCCACCTCCCTGGCCGTCAACGTGGACACCGGCATCCGGCGCGATCGGCTGATGAACCATGGCGAGCTGGTTGAGTACATGCGCAAGCAGATCGAAGTGGCTTCCAGGCTGGGCTTCCCGATCGCCCGGGTCCAGATCTCGCTGACCCCGGACGCCATGGAGAGCCTGCTGCCCGTCGCCGAACAGTACGGCGTCACGCTGGCCCTGGAAGTCCATGCCGACCAGCACGGCGCCCACGAACGGGTGCTCGCGCTCCGTGACCGTTACGAAAAGCTCGATTCCCCACTGCTCGGGTTCACTGCCGACTGGGGTGCCACCGTGACCGGTTTTGCGCCGTCATTGCTGGAGGCCTACCGCCGCCGCGGCGCCTCGGAAGACCTGCTCCGGCAGGTTGTGGAGCTGTGGAACGGCTTCTGCGCCGAGGGCCCGCCCAACACCCAGAAGGTTCACGGTGAACGCTTCGGCGCCTTCATCGGGCTTGCTGCCCGCAACGGCAGGCCGGACCTCGGCATCGACTTCGCCATCAACGGCACCGGCCTCTTCGGCCCCGCACCGCTGGACACCTGGCTGGAAATCATGCCCTGGGTCCGCCACGTCCACGGCAAGTTCTTCGGCATCGACGAGAACGGCGAGGAACCCTCCGTGCCGGTCCGGGACCTGGTCCGCCAGCTCGTGGAGAACGGCTACTCCGGGGCCATCTCCAGCGAATACGAAGGCTGGCACTGGAACAACTGGCAGGACCCGTTCGACATCATCCGCGGCGAGCAGGCCGTCCAGCGGTCCGCAGCCGCCAACGCGGGCTCGGCCATGATCACCGACCCCGCAGAAGCCCGCCGCATCCTCAACAGCCACCTCGCCCAGCCCGTCCGCGGCTGACACTGAAGGGAACACAAACATGACTGAAGGCATCGCCGGCTCCGGCATCGAGCTTGGCATCACCCTCTACTCACTCACCTCCGAATTCGCCGCCGGGCACTATACGCCGGAGACATTGATTAAGGCCGTGGCCGACGAAGGCCTCGGCCCGGGCGTCGAGTTCAACATCGCGCAGATGCTGCGCACCTACCCCGACGTCGACAACGACTTCGTGAAGCTCTGGCGCGACAGCATGGACCGCTACGGACTGACCCCCAGCGCCGTGGGCACCAACCTGGACATGGGCCGCCGCAAGGACCGTGACATGACGCCGGACGAAGAGTTCGACTTCTTCGCACGGCAGCTCAAGACCGCCAACACGCTGGGCTTCAACAAAATCGTCATCCGGTCCGCCGGCAAGGAACTGCTGCGCCGGCTGCTTCCGCTGGCCGAAAAGTATGACCAGAAGCTGGGCTACGAGATCCACGCCCCCCAGGGCCCCAACGATCCGAAGATCCTGCAGATCCGCGAGATGTATGAGGAGCTCGGCAGTGACCGGTTGGGCTTCACCGCGGACTTCAGCTCCACCATGCACAGCCTCTCGCCCACCCTGTTCCGCACGCTGACCCAGATGGGCCTGCCGCAGGAACACTTTGCCGTCATGCAGGACATCTGGCGCAAGCCGCTGCCCATGCAGGAACGCAACCAGGAGTTTGAGGACTACCTGCGGGAGAACAACTTCGACCCGGCGCAGCTGGGTCCGTTCACCCGGCTGGCCTTCAACATGCACGGCCTGGTTCCACCGGAGGAATGGTTGGACATCATGCCGCAGATGTTCCACGTCCATGCCAAGTTCTATGACATCGACGGGAACGGCAACGAGCCCGCCATGGATATTCCGAGGATTGTCCGGCAGTTCGTCAAGGGCGGCTACCAGGGCTTCCTCTCCAGCGAATGGGAAGGCCACGCCTTCGCCGACCTTGGCGAATCGGATCCAATCGACCTGGTCAAGAAGCAGCATGCCCTTATGCGCCAAGCCATCGAGGAATCAGTGGTTCCCGCCTAAGGAGAAATCAATGCCTGCGACCGACACCGGCCTCACTGCCGAGGTGGAACGGCTTCGCTCCGAGCTTGGCGAAGCGCTCCGGCTGGCGCGCCGCGCCAACGACCGGGGCGACATCGAGAACCTGTTCAACCGCTACATGTACCTCCATAATGCGTTCGAGGATGAGCAGATCATCCCGCTCTGGGTCAAGCCGGGAACGCCGGGCATCCGGGCCCGCTACACCAACGCCGGCCAGTACACCGACTACGACAGCGTGATCCGCTATCACCAGGGCCGCCCCCGCCCTGAAGGCAAGCTCATCCTGCACTACACCACCACTCCGGTCATCGAAGTGGCGGCCGACGGCAAGACCGCCAAGGGCGTCTGGATCATGACCGGCAACGAGTCCGGCCTGACCGACCCGGACGTGGCCAAGGAGAGCCCCGATTACATGTACTCGCCGGGCGAAGTCCAGGGCAAGAAAGTCTGGGCCCACTGGGTCTGGTGCAAATATGCGGTGGACTTCCTGCGTCAGGACGGCGAATGGAAGATCTGGAAGTTCCGCTGCTACGAGTTGCTCCGGGCACCCTTCGAGGAAAACTGGATCAGCTTCGCGGAGAAGAACCAGCACGCCTTCGCCCTGGACCTCATGTACTTCGGTGACGACGGAAAGCCCGTCTTCATGCCGCCCGCGGACCAGCCGGTCCCCAGCCAATACCACCCCTACAATCCGTCGGCCCGGCAGACGCTGGAACCGCAGCCGCCGCTACCCCACCAGACATTCGTCGACACCTTCGAGTAAGGACCATCATGGCAACCCACAACTCCCTTTTCCAGGACGCTGACGTCCGCCGGCACCCCGAGGGCATTTCCGTTTCCGTCCAGCTGCCCTGGTACCGCAGCCTCTGGCTGTCCGCCGTTGACGACGTCGCGGCCACCGTCAACGGGAAAGAAATCCCCAAAGAATCACTCCGCTTCGAACTGCAGGGCCAGTCGTACTCCATCGCGGAACTCCCGGAGCAGTGGGAAACCCTGTGGTTCGTGGCCGACAAGCCGGACATCATCATCCCGTTGGACCGTGTCCCCGACGCCGGCGAGGAAATCGACGTCGAAGTCATCCTGACCCTCCGCGTCCTGTACATGCAGATCGCCCCCATGCACTACGTGGGCAACCGCGTCGCCGTCGAACGGAAAGTAGTGCTGGCATGACACGCCTGCGCGTGGCCATGATCGGCTACGGCTTCATGGGTGCAGCGCACTCCCAGGGCTGGCGCACCGCGCCCCGCTTCTTCGACCTGCCGGCCGAACCGGACATGGCCGTCGTGGTGGGCAGGAACGCCGACGCCGTTGCTGCCGCCGCCGGGAAATGGGGATGGGCTGAGTCAGCCACGGACTGGCGCGAGGTGGTGGCGCGTAACGATATCGACGTCGTGGACATCGTCACGCCCGGCGACTCGCACGCGGAAATCGCCATTGCGGCGCTCGAAGCGGGCAAACACGTGCTGTGCGAAAAGCCGCTGGCCAACACGGTGGCGGAAGCAGAAGCCATGGCGGAGGCGGCTGAAAAGGCGGCAGCCCGTGGCGTACGGGCCATGGTGGGCTTCACCTACCGCCGGGTCCCCGCCGTCATGCTCCTGCGCAATCTCATTGCCGAAGGTGCCGTAGGCAAGGTCAACCAGGTGCGCGCCTCCTACCGGCAGGACTGGCTGGTTGACCCGGACATGCCGTTGGCGTGGCGCCTCCAGAAGGAACATGCCGGCTCCGGCGCACTCGGCGACATCGGTGCCCACGCCATCGACCTGGCGCAGTTCGTGACCGGACAAAACATCGACAAGGTGTCCGGCGTCATCGACACCATCGTGAAGGAGCGGCCGCTCCTGGACTCCGGGTCCGGGCTGTCCGGCACGGCCACGGCCGGCTACGGCCAGGTGACTGTGGACGACATCGCCATCTTCACCGGCCGGTTCGCATCGGGCGCACTGGCATCGTTTGAGGCCTCGCGTTTCGCCACCGGGCGGAAGAACGCGCTGCAGATCGAAATTTCGGGAGACAAGGGTGCCCTGGCCTTCGACCTGGAAGACCTCAACAGCGTCCAGTTCTACGACCGGACAGTACCGGCGGACAGGCAGGGCTTCCGGAAGATCCTGGTCACCGAGCCGGACCATCCCTACGTTTCGGCCTGGTGGCCGGCCGGCCACATGCTTGGCTACGAGCACGGCTTCTCGCACCAGGTCAAGGACCTCGTGGAGGCCATCTCCAGCGGCATTGACCCGCAGCCGACCTTCGACGACGGGCTCGGGGTGCAGCGCGTGCTCGACGCCGTCGAGCGCAGTTCCGACAATGACTCCGCCTGGACGCGCGTGGCCGCCCGTGTCCCCGTCCAGGCCGGCTAGGAAAGGGAAACTACATGGCACGACCAATCACCCTCTTCACCGGCCAGTGGGCCGACCTCCCCTTCGAGGAAGTGGCCCGGCTCGCCGGCGAATGGGGCTACGACGGGCTGGAAATTGCCTGCTGGGGAGACCACCTGGACCCGTGGCGCTGGGATGACGAGGCCTACGTGCAGGGCAGGCTGGACATCCTGCAACGGAACAACCTGAAGGTGTGGACCATCTCCAACCACCTCAAGGGCCAGGCCGTCTGTGACGACCCCATCGACGAACGGCACCGGGGAATCCTGCCGGACGTCGTCTGGGGTGACGGCGACCCCGAGGGCGTCCGCCGCCGTGCCGCCGAGGAAATGAAGAACACTGCACGCCTTGCCGCGAAGCTGGGCGTCAAGACCGTGACAGGCTTTACCGGATCATCGATCTGGAAGTACGTGGCCATGTTCCCGCCCGCCTCCGAAAAGATGGTGGACGCCGGTTACCAGGACTTTGCGGACCGGTGGAACCCCATCCTTGAGGTCTTTGACGAGGTGGGTGTCCGGTTCGCCCACGAGGTGCACCCGTCCGAGATCGCCTACGACTACTGGACCACCCAGCGGGCCCTGGAGGCGATCGGGCACCGGGAGGCCTTCGGGCTGAACTGGGACCCCAGCCACATGGTGTGGCAGGACATCGATCCGGTGGGATTCCTCTGGGATTTCAAGGACCGGATCTACCACGTGCACTGCAAGGACACGAAGAAGCGGCTGGCCAATGGCCGCAACGGCCGGCTGTCATCCCACCTGCCGTGGGCCGACCCCCGCCGTGGATGGGACTTCATCTCCACCGGCCACGGTGATGTGCCCTGGGAGGACGCCTTCCGGATGCTGAACTCGATCGGCTACCGGGGACCGCTGTCGGTGGAATGGGAGGACGCCGGCATGGACCGCCTGGACGGTGCGCCGGAGGCCCTGGCGTTCGTGCGCCGGCTCTCCGGGTACCAGCCCTCGGCGGCGGCCTTCGACGCAGCCTTCAGCACTAAATAGCGACGCCGGCAATGGAACGGCCGGCCTTGGAAGATCCCGGGGCCGGCCGTTTCCCTGCTGGTGGAACCAGGCGCCGCGCAGGCTCAGCCGAAAGGGGCCAGTGCCGTTTCCGCCAGCGCCAGGTGCTTCCGCGTCATCTCCGTGGGGTCGTTCGTCAGCCATTCGTGGCCGCCCCATTCGCTGGTCAGCGTGCCGCTGAAGCCGCTGCGGCCAAGCAGGCAACCAAGGTCCCGCAGCGGCTGGGAAACCCGGCCGCCGTCGTCGTCCAAATCCCAGAACTTCAGGTGGAAGGCACCCACGCGCGGCAGGATGCCCGCCAGGTCGGCGGCGCCGCTGCGGCCAAAGCGGATGAGCAGGTTCATGAAGAGGGTGTGGATCTGCGGAGGCACGTCGCCCGAACGGAGCAGGGCGGTAACGGCGTCGAGCGTGGCGGGGTCCCGCCATTCGTCTTCGAGGCGGCGGATGAGGTCCGGGGAGATGCCTCCCCGCCTTAGTTCCTCAAGGTAGGTGACGGGAAGGGTGGGCATCAGCATGCTGATGTCAACGAGGACCCGCACCCGGTCGTCGTCAAGCCGCGCAATCGCCTCCAGGGCCGGTGCCACGGCGGGATGGTCCGGAACCTGCTGGCCCTGGATTTCCTCGTACAGGACCAGATCGAGTTCGTGCAGCAGCGGCCGCACCATCGCAAGGAGCTCCGGGCCCGCCTGCCCGATGGGGAGCCGGACGCCGCCCGCTCCCACCCGGTGCGCCGCGCGGAGCTGGGGGACCAGGAAGTCCAGGCGCTCCTGCGCGGAACGGCGCTGGGTACGGGTAACGAAGTCATCCAGGCTCACGCCAACGATACTGACGCGTCCGCCCCGGGCCACCAGGCTCTCCCGGAGCTCATCCACCTCGCCGTCGCTTGGATCCGGGAACGACCGCCACACCAGCCCGGGTTCGAGCTCGATTGTCTTTACGGTGGAGTCGGCGATTCCGGCCACGATGTCAGGGGCCCTTCGGCGGGCCGCGACAATGTCCGGCGCCCAGTTAAATGTGCTGGCACACAGAGTCCAGCCCTCCGGAAATACCGTTTCCACAGCAAGCCCTCCCGGTTATGCTTTTTACCTGCAAACTTATGCCTAATTCAGGATAAAGGATATCGACTATGTTGGAAATGGCCCTGCGGCATGATGCGCTGACTGCCACCCCGGAAGGATTCGAACTGCGCCTGGGCCTGCCCTGGATCCGTTCCATGCCCCTGGCCAGCGTGGCCGGTCTCCGGCTGGCGGTGGCCGGCGTTGCGGTGGCACCCCCTGAGCTGGCGGTGGTGCTGGGCGCCCGGCGGGTCCCGGCGGACGCCCTTCAGGCGGAGGCCGGGTGGTGGTTCATCCAGGACCGGCTCGTCCTTGCCGCCCCGCGGGAACTCCCGGCCGGGACGCACGCAGTCGCCGTCGATTTCGAGCTGATGGTGCCCTATCTGCAGGCACGTCCCGGCTCGCCGCTGGTCCTGCCGTTCCACGTGGAGTCGCGGCTTGACGCTGGCCGGACGGCGGAGCCAGGTACCTCGCGCGACGTGGCCTGACCTGCACCCAGGCCGGTTCCGAAAAGGAGCCTAGGCGGGTACCGCCACCCGCTCCGGAGACGGCCTGCCTTCCGCGAACCAACGGGGGAACGTGATCTCAAACAGCTGCTCGCGGGCCAGTTCGGCGCCGCCACGAAGGGGCTCCCGCTCATCATTCACCGACAGGGTAATGGTGAGGTCCCGGGTAGCCAGGGGCAGGGAGAGTTCGTAGACGCGCCGCCGCACCTCAGCCAGGAACACTTCGCCTGCCGAGGCGATGGCGCCGCCAATGACGATGACGCCCGGATTGAACATGTTGACCAGCGCGGAAATGGTTTCACCCGCCACGCGTGCCGACTTCTGGATGAGTGAGATGGCCAGGGAATCCCCGCCCTGCGCAGCGAGGGTGATGTCCTCCAGGGTCAGCGGGGCCTTCTTTGTCCGTCCGGCGAGGGAGGTTTGGACTCCCTCCTTGATGGCCTGCTCGGCGTCCCGGACCAGGGCCCAGCCGCCGGCCACCGCCTCCAGGCAGCCCACCTTGCCGCACCGGCACTGGGCGTCGGAGTCGGCAACCCGGACGTGGCCGATATCGCCGGCCGCCCCGTTTGCACCACGGTGGATCCGGCCCTTGGACAGCAGGCCGGCCCCCACTCCGGACCCGATCTTGCAGTAGATGAGGTCCGTCAGGGAGTCGCGCCGCCGGGCGCGCTCACCCAGGGCAAGCAGGTTGGAGTCGTTGTCCACCCACACCGGTGCATTGAAGCGCTCCTCGAAGGGGGTGCGGACGTCGTAACCGTTCCACCCCGGCATGATGGGCGGGGCCACGGGTTGTCCTGTTGCGAAGTCGACGGGGCCGGGAAGCCCCACCACCACGGCCCACACGGGCACTGCGGGGTGCTTCTTCAGCACATCGTCGACCAGTGACATGACGGCGGTGATTGTTTTCTCCGGCCCCTGGGCGATGTCCCATGGGCGGTGCGCGTGGTCCTGGATGTCCCCGTCCAGCGCGGCTATGCCCACCCGGATATGAGCTGCCCCGAGGGCGCAGATCACGATCCGCCCCTGTTCCGCGCGGAAACGGAGGGTGCGTGGAGCGCGTCCGCCGGACGACGCTCCAAACTCGCCATCGCCCAGGAAGCCGATCTGGATGGCCTGGTCCACGCGCTGGCTGACGACGCCCCTGCCCAACCCTGTGACCTTGCCGATCTCGGGCCGCGTGGTCGCCTCGCCTGTCCGGACCAGGTTCACGATCCGGAGGAGGCTGGTCACTTCATCCGTCTGGGCTCCAAAGCGGAGTGTGGAGTCTGTCGTCATGGCAACAATTCTCACACAGGGTGGCTCACTAACGCGCTGTTTGTGGGAACTATGGCTGCAACATCCCAAACTTATGCATAATAAATACATAAGACGGGAGGCTGGGATGCCGTGGAATGTGGGAATACTGGGAGCAGGACCCGGGGTGGTGGCCCTCCATCTCCCCGTGCTTCGACGGCTGCCGGACCAGTTCACCGTGCGGCATATTGCCGATGCCGGCAGTGGGCGCGCCCGGGGGCTGGCGCAAGGGTGCGGTGCCCGCTGGTCGACGGGCGAGGCGGACCTTCTGGCGGACCCGGACGTGGACGTCATCGCCGTTTGCAGCCCGCCCGGTGAACATGCGCGCCAAATCCTGGCTGCCGTGGCGGCCGGAAAGCGGGCCATCTTCTGCGAGAAACCGCTGGCCATTTCCCGGGAGGAAGCCGGCGAAGTCATAGACGCGTGCAGGTCCGCGGGCGTCCTCCTGCTGGTGGGCACCAACCATCTCTTTGATGCTGCCTGGGGACGCGCCAAGCACCACCTGGTGGCACGTGAAGGAAAGGTCCAGGCCGTCTCGGTCACCGTGGCGCTTCCTCCCAATGACAGGTACCACCAGTTGGTAGCGGAAGGCGGTCCCTTCCAGGCTCCCCGCCGCGGCCACCCGGATTTGGATGACCCGGCCGTGGCGGCTGGAGTCCTGTGGCAGCTGCTGACCGGGTTTGCCGTCCATGACCTGCCTGCCGTCAGGGACGTCGCGCCGAGTATCGACGAGGTGGCCTACGCGCGGCTGGTTCCGCCTGTTGGTTATCTGGTGGGGTACCGGGCCGGCGGCGTCCTGGTCCAACTGGCGCTCACCATGCTGCCGCAGGGGCCGGATGCCTTCTGGCGCATGACCATCGCCACCTCCCGTGACCGGATCGAGGTTGATTTTCCGCCTGCCTTCGTCCACGCGGGCAGCGCTGCTGTCCGCGTACGCAGTGTGGGCGGGCAATGGACGGAGTATCGGCGGGACAAGGACGACGGCTACCTGGCGCAGTGGCGGCTCTTTGCCTCTCTCCTCGAAGGATCCGGCCCGGTGGAGTACGACGAACTGCTCGCGGACGCGCAGTATGTGGTCGACCTTGCCGATGCCGCTGCGGCCCGGCTTCTTGAAGCGGCGCGGGTATGAGCAGCGGGGGCCGCGTGTGGAGCGTCTCCACGGACCTGCCGTCCTATCGCGCCGCCGTCGCCGAACTGCCCGTCACCACCATCCGCTCCGCGGGTGCCAAGGGAAGCGTCGTGGTGGTTCCGGGGGGAGGTGACTGGTGGAGGGGCATGCTGGACGCCCGGGACGAGGGAGCGGTGGCCGTGGTGATTGCCGGCCCGGGGACGCCGCGGAAGGCTTTGGTCCAGGAGGCGTGGCCCGGAGATATCCCTGTGATTGTCGAGCGGCCCCGCCTGCGCAAGGACGTTGTTGAAGACGCCCTCCGGGCAAGGGGCGGCAGCGCGGCGCGCCTGGTATCCGTGGAGTGTGCGGGTCCGGTTGCGGCGCTGGATGCCCTTGCCTGCGATGGATTTGGCTGGCTGCGGTCATTGGCGGGAGTATCGCCGGCGCTCAAGTCGGGCGCGGCCACGGGTGGGGGCAGGATGGCGCTCCTGCACCATCCCGGACGCCCTGCAATGGCTCCGGGCACCCTCCTGGCGACGCCTGTCAGCGGGGCCCATCCGGGAGGCCTGCTGCAGGTCCTTGCCCTCGGGGAGGTCCGGACGGAAGTGACCGTGGACCAGCCGACCGGGCTGACCCGGGTGGAGACGGCCGCCGGGGAGGGATCCGTGCGGGCCCCGCAGCGCTACGAATCGTCGCCCCGCCTGGCTCTTCGCCGGGCAATCGCGGCACTGTCCTGCGGGGTGGCCGTGATGGACCTGGCGGAACTGTTGGACGACATGGCGCTGGCACTGGCCCTCCGGGATGGGCACTTTGACCCGCAGCCATGATGTCAAAGTGAAGCATTCTTATGTTGCTTTCCAACCTAAGTGTCGATAGGGTGGAAGTGGCGCCGGGGTTCCAACCGGACCCGTTCTCCGTCGTGATGCTGCGCCGGAGGCACACCACGTCGCGCCGACGGCCCGATCGTTCGGGCAGACCTCAATGACACTCTCGCCTGTAAAGCTCCGCTTCCTCGTCGCCTCCCTCCTGTCCGTCGCCTTCCTCGGGGCACTGGACCACACTGTCGTCTCCACCTCCCTGGCCACCATTGCCGGCGAACTCGGCGCGCTTCAACTGATGAGCTGGGTGGTGGTGGGGTACACGCTGGCCAGCACTTTGCTCCTGCCCGTGCTCGGCAAACTCGGCGACGTCCTGGGCGCCCGCCGGGTCTTCCTGGCTTCCCTGATGATGTTCCTGGCCGCCTCCCTGGTGTGCGGCTTTGCCACCAGCATGGAGTGGCTGATCGGCGCCCGCGTCCTGCAAGGCATGAGTTCGGCCGGCCTGCAGCTGATGTCGCAGACCATCATTGCCCGCGTGACCACCCAGCGGGAGAGGCCGCGCTACATGGCCATCATCGGCGCTGCATTTCCCATCGCCATCCTGGTAGGCCCCGTCCTCGGCGGTGCCATCACCGATTACTGGGGGTGGCAATGGGTCTTTTGGATCAACATCCCGGTCGGGGCTGCGGCACTCGCCTTCGCGCTGGCTGCCGTCCCGCGCCTGGAGCCAGGCCCCGCACCGCGGCATTTCGACGTTGCCGGCGCTGGAGTGTTCACCGCCTCGCTCGTGGCACTCGTCCTCGCCGCCTCCTGGCTCGCAGAGCCTGACGCCGGGATGGCCACCGCAACCGCGGTGGCCATCAGTGTCTTGGGCTTCATTGCCTTTTTCCTGATCGAGCGGCGGGCCCCTGAGCCCATCATCCCGCTCCACCTTTTTGCCAACCGCACCATTGCCGCAGGCACCGCACTCTCGGCGATTATCGGCGTCGGCCTTTTCTCCATCACTGCCTACCTGCCCACCTACTTCCAGATGGCCTACCAAACCACCGCCACGGTGTCCGGCCTGGTTCCCATCGCCACCGTGTTCGGGATGCTGATCAGCAACCTGCTCACGGGCTGGGTGGCCAGCCGCACCGGCCGGTACAGGATTTTCCCCATCCTGGGGACAATGCTGGGAGCCGCCGGGCTGCTGGTGATGGCGGTGCTGCCTGCCGGGCTTCCGCTGTGGGTGCCCATGATCGTGATGGGCTTTGTGGGCATGGGCACCGGGGCTTTCATGAGCCTGATCATCGCGGTTGTCCAGGGCGCCGCACCCGCCACCCAGACCGGCACCATGACCGCCACCATCAACCTGGTGCGGCAGGTAGGTTCAACGGTGGCCACGGCAGTGATCGGCGGAGTGATCGGCTCCGGCGTCGCGGTTCTCCTGCCGGCAGGCCTGGATGCCGCCACGCTGACCCCGCAGCTGGTGCATGCGGCCGCGCCGGCGGTCCAGTCCGCTGTTGCCGGGATCTACAGCTCGGTGTTCACACCCATTTTCATCAGCCTGGCAGCTGCCTACGCCCTGGGCATCCCCGCGGCCGTGCTGCTGCCGTCCGGGCGCCTCTCGGACGAACCCGTATCCGCTCCCCGCACACCTTCCGAAACCCTCTCGGCCTGATCTCAAAGGAGACATCATGTCCAACCCCACCATCGCCGTCGTCGGCAGCGGGCCCATTGGCTCCGCTTACGCCCGCGTGCTGCTGGAACAAGTCCCCACTGCCCGGGTGGTGATGTTCGAAGCCGGCCCGCAGCTGACCGCCGTTCCCGGCGAAAGCGTCCGCAACATCGCTGATCCCGCCGAGAAGGCCCGGGCCCGGGAGATGTCCCAGGGGCCACAGGCTGGGGAGTTCCGGGAATCCCTGGGCATTCCGGCCGGAACCATCACCGAAGGCATGTTCACCGCCCGCCAGGGAACCCATCTCCTGGACTTTGGCGGGGAAGGCTCCGCCCACGCGCCGACCTTCCCAGCCGCAGCAGCCGCCACCAATGTGGGCGGCCAGGGTGCGCACTGGACCTGCGCCACGCCGTCGCCTGCCTTCAGCGAGAGGATCCCCTTCATCGCAGATGAGGAGTGGGATGGGCTGATTGACGAGGCAAAGCAGCTGTTGCACGTCCACAGCGCGGCGTTCGCCGACTCGAAGGTGGGGGAGGCCATCCGCAGCCTCCTGGACGAGGAGTTCGGTGCGGAACTTCCCGAAGGCTACGGGGTGGGCACGCTTCCGGTCGCCGGAGACCCGCAACCGGACGGATCCGTGCGGTGGGCCGGTGCCGACGTCGTGCTGGGCCCGCTGGTGGACGCTGGCAGTCCGCTGTCAGAACGGTTCGAACTCCGCGACCTCACCCTGGTCCGCCGGGTGGAGCTGGACGGAAACCGTGCCACCGGTGTCACCGTGCAGGACCTGCGCACGGGGGAGGAATCCTTTGTGCCGGCGGACGTGGTGGTGGCGGCGGCCGATGCCTTCCGCTCGCCCCAGCTCCTGTGGGCCTCGGGCGTCCGTCCTAAAGCGCTGGGCCACTACCTGACCGAACACCCGGTGGTGATTTCCACGGTGGCCCTCGACGCCGAAAAAATGCGCCGCTTCGCCGCGGAGGAGGACCTTGATGCCGAACTGGCACGACGGGCACAGAACCCCGCGGATCCCGTCGCTGCTGTGAACCGCATCCCTTTCTCCGAGCCGGAACACCCTTTCTCCGTCCAGGTCATGTACTCGGAGTCCACACCGTTCCCGATGGAACCCGGCAGCGCGTACTCGGACAACAGGTGGGGTTACGTCAACATGGGCTATGGCCTGCGCAAGCATCCCCGCTACGAGGATGCCGTCAGCTTCGACGACAATGAGCCCGACTACCGCGGCTTCCCCAACATGACCATCGAATATGCGCTCACCGACCGCGAAGAAGCGGAAATTGCCCAGGCCACCGAGCGGCTGCGGCGTGCCGGCAAGGCCCTGGGTGTCTTTGTGGCCGAGCCCCGGCTGATGCCCAATGGCTCCAGCCTGCACTACCAGGGCACCATGCGCATGGGGGCGGCCGACGACGGCAGCTCAGTGGCGGATCCCTGGTCCAGGGTGTGGGGCTACAAGAACCTGGTAGTGGGCGGGAACGCGCTCATTCCGACGGCCACGGCCATGAACCCCACGCTGATGAGCGTGGCCATCGCGGTGCGCGGTGCCCGGAAGGTGGCCGAGGAGCTGGGTTCCTGACCCGGCAGTCTGCAGCAGGCGGCATTTGAAAAGGCACGATCCGGGCACGGATAACCTGTGGGTATGAAGAATCTGGACCTGAACCTGCTGCCCCAACTTCAGGTCCTGCTCGAGCTGAGGAACGTCTCCCGGGCGGCGGAGCGGCTCCAGCTGAGCCAGCCGGCCACCAGCGCGGCGATGGCCAGGCTCCGGCGCCATTTCGACGACGAGCTCCTGGTCCGCAACGGCCGCACCTATGACCTCACGCCCTTTGCCCAGTCGTTGGTCCCGCTGGTTGATGAAGCCATGCTTCACATCCAGCGTGCCACGCGCGTGCGGTCCGGGTTCGACGCCGCCACCAGCGAGCGCGAGTTCATCATCGCCGCCTCGGACTACGCTGCGGCGCTCATCGTGGGGCCGCTGCGTGGGATCCTGCGGGAAGAAGCGCCGGGTGTTTCCGTGGACTTCGTCCCCACGGCCGGTTCGGGCATCCAAGGCCAGATGGCCGACTACTCCAAGATCGACCTGTTGGTGGGGCCAACGGGATACCAGATGCAGGGAGCCAGCAAGCAGCTCTTCCGTGACAGCTTCGTGGCCGTGGCCGACGCCGGCAATCCGCTGCTCCAGCAGCCCCGCCTGACCCTCGAAGACCTGACCGCGGTGCCTCACGCCGTCGGCTATTTTGGTGAGGGCATCAGCACCCCGGCGGACAAGCTGTTCGAGTCCCGGGGCATCCAGCGCCGGGTGGCTGCCGTGGTGGCCGGCTTCCTGTCCCTGCCGCTCCTGGTTGAAGGCACGGACCTTGTGGCACTGGTCCCGAGGATGCTGGCCGGACGGGCGCAGCGCGGCGCGGATATCGTGGTGCTGGAGTTCTCCGGCGGCACCGAAGCGTCCCTGGTGGAGGCCATGTACTGGCACCCGTCCCAGGCGGAAGATCCCGCGAGTGTGTGGCTGCGGTCAGTGGTCCAGCGCTCCTGCGCCCGGCTCCACGAGCTGTTCCCCGTCAACGCCCATCCGGTGGCTATCCACGCGGCGGATACCCCGTGAAGCCAGGCTTATTTTCTCCCGTGTCGGGGTGTCCTGGCCGATAATTCCTCCCGTGACGGGGTGGTTGGGCAGTCGTAGACTCGTGCGCAAGCGAGCCGTGCAGCGACTCAAACAACCCAAGGAGGACTGTCATGAGCAGTGTAACCACCAGCCCTGAGGCGGCGGCCGCGGCGCAAACCTTGTTCCGGGTGGCACTGGGAGGAGTGCTCGTCGCTCACGGATCCCAAAAACTCTTCGGCTGGTTTGGCGGGGGAGGCGTCGAAGGCACCAGTAAGGGCATGCACGCCATGGGGTTCCGCCCCGCTAAAACAAGCGCCGTCCTTGCGGGCGTAGGTGAAGCGGGAGCTGGGCTTGCCTTGGCCCTTGGGTTTGCCACGCCTGCCGCCGGTTCTGCTGCTGCAACCACCATGGGCGTAGCGGCCAGCGTCCATGCCCCGAACGGATTCTTCGCCCAGGAGGGCGGCCTCGAGTACCCCGCGGTGCTGGGCCTGGCAGCAGCGGCCTTCACTATCGGCGGCTCCGGGCCCTACTCCCTCGATGCCCTTACCGGCCATGTCCTGGACCGGCCCTGGATGCGGATCACCGCTTTGGCCGCAATCCCCACCGCCATTGCTGTCCAGGTTGCCCGTCGGCGCAAAGCCCTCGCCGCGGACGCTGCGGCACCGGCAGCAGGCACTCCCGCGACGGAAGAGGGCTGAACCCGTCCTGGCGATATCTGCGGGACTATCCGCGCGGCGGATACCACCTAGACCCAAGACGCCGTTCCGTGCCGGGCGAATTCCTGCGAAAGTCGTGAAAACACGCTTTCGGGAGGACTCCTTATGCCTGTCTCCAGCCACCGCCTGGCCGGCAGAACCGCCGTCATTACCGGAACGGCCAGCGGCCAAGGCAGGGCGGCCGCGCTCGCCTTCGCTTCCGAAGGGGCCTTGGTTGTCGGGTGTGACATGGACGACGACGGCGCCGCGGCTACCGTAGCGGCGGTCACCGACGCCGGGGGACGGATGAGCAGCAGCCGGGTGGATCTGACCGATGAGGCAGCAGTGGCTGGTTGGGCTGCCAACGTTGCGGAGCGCCACGGCCAGGTCCACATCCTCTACGCCAATGCCGCCGTCACGCGTTTCTCCCCGGTGGAGCAACTGACCTATGCCGACTGGAAGTGGAACATTGAACACGAGATGGACGTGGTGTTCCTGCCGGTCAAGTACTTCTGGCCCCAGCTGATCCAGGCGCAGAACGGGGCCATCGTGTTGGTGGGATCCACGGCGGGGGTCACCGGGTCCATGACCAACGGCCGGTTGGCCCACACCGCCACGAAGGGCGCCGTGGTGGCCATGACCAAGCAGCTCGCGGCGGAAGGGGCAAGGCACGGCCTGCGCGTGAATGCCGTCAGCCCCGGCATGATCCGGACGGCCGCCACCGAGGGCAACCTCCTCGCCCCCGACCACCCCATGCGCACCATCGCCGGCAGCATCCCGCTGGGCCGGATCGGCGCACCCGAAGAAGTGGCAAAGTGCGCACTGTTCCTTGCCTCGGACGAAGCGTCCTACGTGACCGGAGCCAACCTGATGGTCGACGGCGGCTGGTCGGCGGTGCTCCCGGGCTGACCCGTCTTCCGGGTCGGTCAGCGCAGCGCGTCGGAGATGGACTTGGCGCCGCCGTGGGAGGACTGGCCGCCGTCCACCGGAATTTCCGCACCCGTCACGTAGGACGAGAGCGGGCTGAGGAGGAAGAGCACGACGCCGGCCACTTCCTCCACGCCTCCGGTACGTCCCAGCGGGGTTTCGGCCAGGGTTGCCTGCCGGAACTCTGGTTTTGCGCCCGCTGTCATGGGTGTTTCGATGAAACCCGGATGGACGGTGTTCACACGGATCCCGCGCGGACCCAGTTCCATGGCGGCTATCTGGGACAACCCGCGCAGCGCCCACTTGCTGGTGGTGTAGGCCACGGGATAATGCGCGGTCAGGCCCGCCACAGAGCCGACATTAACAATCGAAGCGCCGCTGCCCATCAGGGGCGCGAGCGACTGGATCCCCAGCAGGGCTCCGGCGACGTTCACCTCATAGACCTTCTGCAGATCGGCCACTGACGCGTCCAGCAACCGGCTGCGCTGGGTGATGCCTGCATTGTTGACCAGTCCGTCCACCCGCCAGCCGTGGGACTGGAGCCAGGAGGCGAGTTCGGACCAGCCGGAGGCATCGCTGACGTCCAGCTGCCGGTACAGCAACTGCCCGGCAGGGCCTGAGGCTGCACGGGCCAGCTCCGCGGGCATGTCCGCCGCAAGGTCAGTGGCGATGACGCGTGCCCCGGCTTCCACCAGGAGCCGCGCCTCGGCAGCACCCTGGCCCTGGCCAGCGCCGGTGACCACCACCGTCCGGCCCTCGAGCTGAAGCGAAACCACCCTAGATTCCGGAAGGAGCAGCAGCGGCAACACGGTTCCGCGGCCGGTTCCGGGCGGGAACTCGGGTCGCGGCTTCGCGCCGGGAGCCCACGGTGTTCTCGATGGTTCCGATGCCTTCCACGGTCATGCGCACCACGTCACCTGTTTTCAGCGGCGGGGGAGTCTGTGCCCCGTTCCGGCCCCAGAGCTCGGCCAGGCAGCCGCTGCCGCAGGTGCCGGAGCCCAGCACGTCGCCGGGCCGGACCACGGAATCCTGCGACGCATAGGCCACCAGTTCGGCGAACGGCCAGCCCATGTTGGAGAGCAGGTCCTGCCCAATCAGCCGCCCGTTGACTTCCACAGCCATGGAGATCGGCAGGAACCCGTCTGCGTCGTGGCGGTCCTCGAACTCGTCCGCCGTGACAATCCAAGGCCCCAGGGTGTTGGCAAAGTCCTTGCCCTTGCACGGTCCCAGGCTGACCTTCATCTCCCGGCGCTGCAGGTCGCGCGCCGACCAGTCGTTGAGTACGGTGTAGCCAAAGATGTGCCGGTGCGCCTCCTCTGCGGTCAGGTTCCGCCCGTCGCTGCCGGGGACGCGGCCGACGACGGCTGCCACCTCTGTTTCGAAGTCCAGGTCCGTGCAGCCTGCGGGAATGCCAATCACCTCGCCCGTACCGGTGACGGTGTGCGGGTTGGTGAAGTAGAACGTGGGTGCTTCGTACCATTCGGGCACCACGCCCGCCACGCCGTCGATGCTCTTCCGCACTCCTTCCACGTGTTCCTCAAACGCCACGAAGTCCCGGATGGTGGCCGGTTCCAGTGGGGCCAGCAGCCGCACCTCCGCCAGCGGTACGGGTGCGGCGGAAGCGGTGACTTTCCGGGCAAGGTCCAGTGTCTCCTGCAGCCCGGCATCGAGCAGTGTCTGCACGGACTGGCCTGCCGGCAGCGCATAGCAGTGTTCGCCGTCCACGAAGCCGGACCGCGTCCCGCCGTCGTGGTTCCAACGGGCAATCTTGACCATGTGGGTGTTCCTTAGGCGTTGGGGCGGGTGGCCAGGGCGGCTGCCGCGGTGATGCCCAGGGCCCGTGCGTTGCCGCCCAAGACCCGGGCCTCGTCGTCGGCCGGGAGTGCGGCAGCCTCCACTTCGTCCACCGGCAGGTCGGACCCCATGTCGAATGGGTAGTCCGAGCCGAGCAGCACCTGCCCGGGCCCTGCAGCGGCAACAAGGGCCCGCAGTTCAGCCGGGCTGTGGACCAGCGAGTCGAAGTACAGCTTCCGCAGGTAGGACGACGGCGGCGCGGCGCACCCATGTGCCTCCGGCCGCACCATCCAGGCATGGTCCGACCGGCCCAGCGTAGTGGGCAGGTAGCCGCCGCCGTGGGCGGCCAGGACCTTCAAGGCGGGGTGCCGGTCCAGGACGCCGCTGAAGATCAGGTGGGACAGGGCCACCGCGTTCTCGGCCGGCTGGGACACGGTGTTGGCGAGGTAGAAGCGGTCCAGCCGCTCATCCAGCGAGCAGCCGAACGGATGCAGGAACACCAGGGCGTCCAGCTCTTCGGCGCGGGTCCAGAACGGTTCCAGCCGGGGGTCCGAGAGTTCAATGGTGCCTCGTTCCGGGTCACCCGGAGTGGCGGCGAAGGACCCGATTTCGACTCCCAGCAGCCCGCACTCCAAGACGGCGTGTTCCAGGGCATCCACCATCAGGCCCGGGTGCTGGAGCGGGACCAGGCCCAGCCCGTTCAGCCTCCCCGGCGCGCGGTCCACGAACTCGCGCACCGCCTGGTTTGCGGCCCGGGCGAGTTGCAGGGACAGCTCCTCCCCGGCGAAGTAGTAGAAGTGCGACGGCGACGGTGAGACCAGCTGCACGTCCACGCCCTGGGCGTCCATGTCCGCCAGCCGGCGGTCCAGGTCGGTCAGCTGCGGCCAGCGTTCCTTGATCATCCGGCCCGAGGCGGCCATGGATTCGGGTCCGTTGCGGCGCACCTCCAGGGCCTGCTGGGCGCCGAAGGCCTCCGGATCGGCCTCGGCCACCAGCTGCTGGAGGGCCGGCAGCAGGATATGGGCGTGGACATCCACCGTGGGGTTCGTGTGGGGACGGGTGCTCATGCCGGCTCCTTCAGCATGACGGACAGGCCGTGCATCAGCCCGGGCACATCGGCATCGCGGACGCCGTCGAGCATCCACTGGCCCAGCTGGACCGAGGCGTTCACCACTGCCTTGGCGCGGTCCAGCCGGCGGTCGCTGAACTCCTTGAACAGGGTTTCGGTGACGTCGTCGGCCCTGATCAGCAGCTCGGCCAGGACGGAGGCGTCCTCCAGTGCCATGGCTGCACCCTGCGCCACCGTTGGGGGGCAGCTGTGCGCGGCGTCGCCGATGATCACGGTGCGGCCGCGGTTCCAGGGCCCGTCCACCAGGTGGGTGGTGAACCACGTGTAGTTGATGCGGGCACTGTGGTCCAGGTTGGCGCGGATCTCGTTCCAGGGCCCGCCGTAGGCTGCCGCGAGTTCGGCCATGATGCGGGGGCCGTCCTCGTGCTTGCGTTCCTGGGCCTTCTCCACCAGGTAGGCGTAGATGGTGTCCGGGCCGGTGGGGCAGTAGCCGGCGATGAAGCAGGGGCCGCCATAGGTGAGGTCGGTCCGGACCACTTCCTCCGGCCGTTCCACGAACGCCCGCCAGATGCCCATGCCGGTGGGCTGGGGTTCCACGTCGATGCCAATGGCCTTGCGCACGGCCGAGTGCAGGCCGTCGGCGCCGATCAGGAGGTCGTAGGTGGCTGTGCCGCCGTCGGCGGTGCCCACGGTGACCGAGCCGCCGTCGTCCGTGATGCTGGTGACCGTCCGGCCGTAGCTGATCCGGGCCCCCGCCTGTTCCGCCCGTTCACGGAGGATGGCCGTGAGGTCCGGCCGGTACATGCCCATGGTGGCGGGGAGGTCGTCACCTCCGGTGCGGATATCCTCCAGGACGGCGAGCACCGTGCCGGCCGGGTTCGGGGCGCGCAGGCCGAGCGTGCTGAAGGCGTAGCCCTTGGCCTCCACCTGGTCCCAGACGCCGAGGTGGCGGAGGACGCGCAGGGCGTTCCCCTGCAGCGTGATGCCGGACCCGAGGGTCTGCGGGGCGTCTGCCTTCTCGAGGACTTCCACCTGGATTCCGGCGTCGGCCAGGAGGATGGCGGCGGCCAGCCCCGCGGCTCCCGCCCCCACGATTCCGACGTTCTGTACTGCTGCCATCGCTGACTCCTTTGTATTGACGGCGTTACTGCTGGTGGTTTGTTGTAGTGAAAGCTACCGGACGGCGATCGGGTTGACCGGTGATCCGACGGCCCCGGTGATGGGGAGCGGTGCTGCGGTCAGCAGGAAGTCGTACCTGCCGTCCGCCGCGCATGCCTCCGCCAATGCGTCGGGGTCCCACATCTCGCCCAGGAACAGGCCCAGGTTGGGGATGGCGATCTGGTGGAGTGGCTGGAATGCGCCGTCGAACTCGTTGGGCCGGACCTCGAAACCCCAGGTGTCCGTGGCAATCCCGGCGATCTCGCTGCGGTGCAGCCAGGGTGCCGTGCTGAAGGACAGCCCGGGGGCGGAGCCGCCGGCATAGTCGCCCCAGCCGTCGCGGCTCACCCGGGTGTACTGCCCGGTGCGGATCACAACAATATCGCCCCGGCCCACTGTTGAGCTGGGCCCTTGGAGTTCGATGGTCCGCTGGAGGTGTTCCGGAGTGATGGCGAAACCGTCCGGCAGTTCGCCGTCGTTCCGTCCCAGCCCGGGGCCCAGCGCCCGGCCGACGTCGAGCAGGACGCCGCGGGTGACGATCTTGGCGGCGGCGGTTTCGATGCCGGTCACCAGGTCACCCTCGGAGGTGACCACGTCACCTGCGGCGCGCCCGTTCCAGGCCTTGCCCTGGTCGAAGATGTGGCCCAGGCCGTCCCACTGCGTGGAGCACTGCAGCGGCATGGCGATCACGTCATCAGCGCCGCCGAAGCCGTGCGGGAAACCCTGGTTGCCGCGTTCGGCGTCCACCCCGGTGTCCGTCATGGTGTGCACGGGGTTGGTGCGGCGGCGCCAGCCCTTCTGCGGGCCGTTGGTGTCGAAGGGCTGGGACAGCGAGAAGGCCTCGCCGGTCTTCACCAGGGCCGCTGCTTCGATGCGCTTGGCGGCGTCAATGAAGTTCAGGGTGCCCAGGACGTCGTCCTGGCCCCACCTTCCCCAGTTGTTGTGTGCCCGTGCCATGGCACGGATGCTGCCGAGTGGATCGTCACGCCGGATGACCGGGGAATCCGCGGATTCCCCGGTGCCGGTGACTGGTGCTGTGTCCTGCGTGGTCACTGCCTGCTGCTTTCCATTGTCACTTCGTCCTTGCAGTGGATGAGCTGGGTGCCCAGGCCCGTGATGGTGCCTTCCATGACGTCGCCGTCCTGCAGCAGCCGGCCCCAGTGCTGGCCGTTGCCGGCCGGGCTGCCCGTGAGCACCAGGTCGCCCGGGCGCAGCGGCATGATCTGGGAGGCTTCGCTGACCAGCTTGGCTACACCGAAGATCATGTCCTGCGTGGATTCGTCCTGCATGGGCTTGCCGTTGAGCTTCAGCGTCACCTGGACGTCCTGCGGGTCGCCGAAGAACTTGGCGGGCACCAGCAGCGGCCCGGTGGGCAGGAAGCCCGGGGCGTTCTTGGCGCGGTACCAGTCGGAGCCGATGGCGGGCATGTCCTTGCGGAAGACATACTCACGGGTGGTGATGTCGTTGACCATGGTGTAGCCGAACACGTACTCGAGGGCCTCCTCCGGGGTGACCCGGAACGCCGTCCTGCCGATCACCGCGGCCAGTTCCAGCTCCCAGTCGTGGGACTTGGAATACGCAGGCAAGGTGAGATCGTCCGTGGCGGACGCGACCGCCGTCGGAAGTCCGATGAAGAAGTACGGCGTGCCCTGGCCTGCGCGCTTGTCCATCATCGCGGCCGTCTTGGCGCGCACTTCCTCCTCGTCCTCGCCGGGTTCGCGGTGCGCCGCGGCGAGGTCGATGACGTGCTTGCGGTAGTTGGCGCCCGTCTGCAGCACCTGGGCGGGCTCCACCGGGGCGAGGATGTCGACGTCGGCAAGCGCCAGGCCGGTGGTCTTACCTGCCGTGGCGGCCAGGGCGTCCAGCTGTCCTTCGGTGGTGTCCCAATGCTCGATCAGCGAGTTGATATCCCCGTTCAGGGGCAGGACCCTGTCATCAACCAGCAGGCCCGCGCGGGGCTTGCCGTCGCCAGGCTCCTGGAACCGGATGAGTGCGTACTGTGCTTCGGCCATGGTGCCGTTAGCCCCGTCCGTGCTTGGCGTAAGGGTTCAGGAGCGCTTCCTTCATTTCCGGGGACGCGCCTTCCTCGGTGGCGGTGAAGCCTTCGGCCGGTGGGAAGGATTCGGTCATGGAGTGCGGCATGGCGCCGTTCTTGTAGAAGTTGTTGGACCCTTCGGACGGCTTCCAGGTGTTGGCCTCCCAGTCCGGCACGTAGTTGCGGTAGCCGCCGGAGTTGAGCTCGACGCGCAGGCCGGACGGTTCGCGGAAGTAGAGGAAGTTCTGCTCGCCCACGCCGTGGATGGAGGGGCCGTATTCCATGGGGGTGCCGTTTTCCATCATCACGTCGGCGGTGCGGAGCAGGTCCTCGGTGGTGTCCACCCAGAAGGCGATGTGGTTGACGCGGCCCGGGCGGTTGGAGGTATCGGCCACTACGCCCAGGTCGTGGGACTTTTCGTTGGTGGTGAGGACTGAGAAGACGGTGATGGGGGCCTCGTCCAGGTCCACGAAGGCCATGACGCGGAAGCCCAGGGCCTCGTTGTACCACTTGGCGAAGCCGCGGACATCTGACGCGGCAACGGTGACATGGTCCAGGAACCGGGGTGCTGCGGCGTGGCTGCTGCGGCGCTCGGGCCGGTCCGGGTAAGTGGATTCGAAGCCGGGCTCCGCCACGAACTTGTCCACCTCGTAGAAGAGGCGCATGTGGTGGCCGTAGGGGCCGGTGAATTCGTAGGCCTTGCCGTAGCCGTGGCCGCCGGCGGTCCAGGTTCCCTGCACGCCGGTCGCTTCGATGCGCTGGGCTGCTGCTTCCAGGGCTGCCTGCGAATTGGTGCGCCATGCCATCCGGCCAAGGGAGGCTTCGGGTCCTTCCGTGACCACCAGGCTGTACCGGTAGTAGTCGCCCCAGCAGCGGAGGTAGACGTTACCGTCCACGCGGTCGATGATGCGCATGCCGAACTTTTCCTCGTAGAACCGTGCCGAGGCTTCGACGTCCGGGCTGGTGATCTCGAGGTGGGCAAGATGGGAGAGGGGAGTTTCCACGTTGAAGTCCTTTTGGTTACTGGCTGCCGTCTGATTGGTGCAGGTCCTGTAACTACTGTGAAGTACTTCATATATTTGGGGAAGACGAGCTTTTCGATATCAGATATCCACGAAGCTGATACTCCGCAATCTTCCTCCCTGCCGGGGAGACGGGCCGATGTTCCCTAGAGTTGCGGCACGCACGGGCCGGCTCCCAGCAGGGCAAGGCCGGCGCGGTCACCCGCGGCAAAGTCCATGATGCCCATGTTTTTCGCGTTCATCAGTTGAGCCGGATCATCGACGTGATCAAGGCCCAGCACGTGTCCGAGCTCATGCATGATAATTGCGCGCACCTCTGCCGTACCGTCAGGGCGGCTGGCGATGATGCCGCCAAGATCTGGCGCGTCAAGGCGCACCTGTCCGGCGGCGAGGACCAGCGGCACCAGCGGCTGTCCGGGGGCCTGGGCGTAGCCGCTGCCGCCGTTGCCCGCAACATCGCCGGCAAGGCCGGGAGATTCCGCAGGGGCGGACCAGGCGATCAGCACCGGCGCCCACCGCTTCCCGTAGCGGTCAGGCTGGAACGCCTGCCGGTCATCCGCCGGGGCCTCCGTGGTGGTTCCGTCATACACAAACTGCAGGCCGGAGGCTTGGGAGGCTGCTGCTATTGCTTCCCGGACCAGGATGTCGCCACCCTGCACGGCGTTGTCCGGCCGGACAACGTAATGGATCGGGCGGCACGGATCGTAAGCCACAAACGGCTGGCCCTCCTTTGGCGACTCCTGCAGCACAAAGGCGGTGGAACCGGTGGTTGCGGGAGGCGTGCCGAGGGGCGATGAGGAGGCCTCGTACCCGGGAGGCGGCACTTTCGCGCCAGGCAGGTACGGGGCCGCAACAGGAAGAATCACGCGGTCAAAGAGCGCCGGCGCGAAGTACAGGCAGACAACCAGGGCAATCCCCAGCACGGTCTTGAACTGCATCGACCGTTGTGGCCGCCGTCGCGTCCTTGACCAGGCCCAGGACGTCTTCCGTCGAGGCCGGGGAGGCTCGGCGCGCCATGGAGATGGTGTTTCCGCCCTGCCGAAGGCCTCATCGATGGCCCATTGGGGGATCCGTCCGCTGGGGGAACGCCGAACATGGGGTGGGGCAAGTCCGCCAGGAATGTCTGGCTGTGACCGGTTGCTCTTCCCGTAACCATGCATTGGCATCCCCCTGGCTCCCGCGGCCCGCCACGGGCCAACCTCCATAGCCTAGTGGCGTGCTCCTGAGCCTCAGCGCCGGAAATGCACAGGATTTCCGCAGGAATCGGCTGCTCCGCAGGTGCCGTTCTGAGGACTCAAAAGACACCTGCGGAGCAACCGATGGAGGGAGGGCCTACTCCTTGCCAAGCCCCGCTGCCGAGGTCTTCCCGTCCGAGACGCTGTTGAGGGCCCGCAGATCGAAGATGCCGTTGATGTCCGCCTGCTTGGTGGTGCCGGCAGTCACGCCGTCGGCCAGGAGCTTCTGGTAGGTTCCGGCGAGCGGGTCCACGGTGAAGACGATGTTCTTCAGTGAACGGTCGATGACGTCGGCCTTCAGTTCGGCCCCGGCGGCTTCCTTGAGCGCGGCGTTGATGGCAGTTGCCTTTTCGTTGGCCGGTGCCGCGTTCAGCCACTCGACCGACTTCACATGCCCCTTCAGGAGCGCCTTGACGGTGTCCGGGTGGTCGGCGGCGAACTTCCGGTTCACGATCAGGATGGTGGTGGGGAACTCGCCCGGCTTGCCGGACAGTGTGCCATCCCACAGGTCCTTTTCATCGACCAGGACCTTCGCTCCGGCCGTCAGCACCAGCCGTGACGCCCACGGTTCAGGCAACCACGCGCCGTCGAGCTTGCCGTCCTGGAACAGCTTTAGGGTCTGGGCGTTCTCGGTGGGATTGATGGCCACGTCCCCGCTGCCGTCCACGTTGGTCTTGTAGCCCTGGGTGGCAAGCCAGGCCCGGAGGGCGACGTCCTGCGTGCCGCCGAGCTGCGGCGACGCGAGCGTCCTGCCCTTCAGGTCTGCAGCGGAGCCGATTTCCGGCTTGACCACCAGCTGTGCGCCGCCGGCCGCGGCACCGGCGATGATGTTGACGGATTCGCCCTGGCTCTTCACGAAGGAGTTGATGGCCGGGTTCGGGCCGATGTAGGTGGCGTCGATGGCGCCGGCGTTCAGCGCCTCGATGGCTGCGGGGCCGGCGTTGAACACCTGGGTGCTGAGCTTGGTGCTGCCCAGTTCATCGGCGATGAAGCCCTTGCTGACCCCCACCAGGGCTGGGGCGTGGGTGACGTTGCCGAAGTAGCCAAGCTTCAGCTCGGCCGCCGGGTTGCCGGCGGGCGCCACGTCGGCTGCCGGTGCAGCGGTGCCGTTGTTGACGGCGGAGGCGACGGCGGCACCCCCGCCGATCAGGGCCAGCGCGGCTGCCGCGATGCCGATTTTGAGGCCGAGCGGGCGCTGGGGCTTGGCTGACCCGCCGGCGACGATGCGGGTGGATGCTTGCTGGTTTTGCGGACTCTTGTCCTGCGGGTTTGCCATGGGAAATCCTTTGCTGGGGCTGATGCTGAGACGAGATTACGGAGCGCCCGGCGGCCCCACAATCATTCGTGTCGCAGTGGTTCACGGGGAGACGCGAAGCCTCAATGCGGCGTAGCAGGGCGTTAAAAATCGTCGCGGAGCGTCTTGATTCGGCCCTCCTGGTGCCCCTACGCGGCCTTCACCAGGGGGAGCTCGTCCCAGTGCGTGGTGTAACGGGGCGAACGCATGTCCCGCTTCATGGTCCAGTCCAGGCCCGACTTGATGCCCGCATGCCCCAGCCCGATGGACCCCCGTCCAAACCGGCGGCTCACATCCTCGAGCAACGGCCCGATGCCGCGTTCCTCGTGCCGGTTCTCGAACAGTTCGAGCGGGGGCTGGTTTCCCGTGGGCCGCAGGTCGGTGAGCATCAGGCCTGCTTTGGCATATTTCAGTCCATCCCGGATATTGGGCAGCAGCGCGTGGGCGGCTTTGGTGAGCAGGAGTGGGTCCGCGGTGGGCATGGGCAAGGAGACGCAGACCGAAGGGTAGGCCTGTTCGTAATCCCTGAAGGGGGACGTGGCAGCGAAGGCCGTCAGCACTTTCGCCTGCAGTCCGTGCTTGGACAGCCTGGCGCTCGCCTGCTGCCCGTAGATGCTCAGAACCTCGCGCAGGCCGGCGGCGGTGGTCACGGGAGTGGCGAAGGAACGGGAAAATATCAGCTGGTCGCGGCCGACGCGCTCCTCCTCCATGGGAATGCACGGGGTGCCGCGCAGTTCCAGGACGGTGCGCATCAGCACCACCGAAAACTTGTCCCTGATCGCCACCGGATCCGCCCGGACCAGGTCCCGCACGGTGAAGATGCCCAACACGTTGAGCCGCTTCATCAGCCGCCCGGCAATGCCCCACACCTCGTCCACCGGCAACCGGCCCATGAGGGCCTCGCGAACGTCGGCCGGGACCGACTCCCAGAGGCAGACCCCGCCAAAAGCGGCGTTGTTCTTGGCCCACTTGTTGCAGAGCTTTGCCAGGGTCTTGGTGGGGGCGATGCCCACGCAGACCGGCACCCCCACGTGCCGCCGCACGGCCTCTTTCATCCTGCGGCCCAGGGCCAGCAGCTCGTCGGGTTTTCCCTTCACGCCCAGGAACGCTTCGTCGATGCTGTACACCTCCAGCCACGCCGAGTACCTGCCCAGCAGCTCCATCACCCGGGAGCTGATGTCCCCGTAGAGCTCATAGTTGCTGGACTTCGCCACCAGGCCCCACTCCTTGGCCCGCGGCGCGAGCTTGAACCAGGGCTCGCCGGTGGCGATGCCCAGGGCCTTCGCCTCGGGGGAGCGGGTCACCGCGCAGCCATCATTGTTGGACAGCACCACCAGCGGGCGGCCCTCCAGGGAGGGGTCGAAGGCGCGCTCCGCGGAGGCGTAGAAGCAGTTGACATCCACGTGGGCGATCTGCGGCATCCGCCGCATGAGCACCGGCTTAGGCATGCTGCTCCTCAAACATGGAATACCTCAGACATGGTGCAGGCACCTGGTGGCGACACCCCAGATGGTCAGCTCGGACAGGGCGGGGACGTGGATATCCGGATATTTGGGGTTCTCCGCCTGCAGCACCACGCCGGTGCCGGTGATGCGGAGGCGCTTAACCGTCAGCTCCCCGTCCAGCACCGCAATCACCACGCACCCGTCCTTCGGCTCCAGTGCCCGGTTCACGATCAGTTCGTCACCGTCGCTGATGCCGGCGCCCTCCATGGAGTCCCCGGTGACCCGGACCACGAAGGTGCTGGTGATGTCCTTGATGAGGTGCGCGTTCAAGTCGATCCGCCCGTCAAAGTAGTCCTGCGCAGGAGACGGAAACCCTGCCGCCACCGCCACGGGGGAGATCAGCACCGAGAATAACGAGGCGCCCGCATCTATCACGCGGGGACCAATAATAACGCCCACAACACACCCTTATTCGAATATATGTTCGATAGTTTCAGTGTAGACCCGGAGGCTGACAACGGCACCACCCCGGCCGTCCCTGGACAGCCCGCGGACCCGAAGCGGCCGCCCCGGCGGCGACGGTGCACAAACCCCCACGTAGACTGGCATCATGCGGCTGGTAGCAAGCGATATTGACGGAACGATCCTTGGGCACGACGGAAAAATCAGCCCCCGCACCATCCGCGCCTTCCACGCCTGCCGCGATGCCGGCGTCGAGCTCGTGTTTGTCACGGGCCGTCCGCCGCGCTGGCTGCACCCCCTCGAGGAGCAGCTGGGCCACACGGGACGGGTGATCTGCTCCAACGGTGCCGTGGTCTGGGACCTGGAGGCGGACCGCCTGGTCTCCGCCCGCACCCTGGCGATCCACACCGTCCTGGAGGTCCGCGGCATCATCAAGGCGCTCCGCCCCGCGGCCCTGTTCGCAGCGGAAACGCTCACCGGATTCCATCTGGAACCGGGCTTCATCGAAAACGAATCCAGCGAGCTGCTGGCCGAATTCACCCCGGCCCCGCTGAAGGACACGCTCACCAGTGACGATTCGGTGGTCAAATTCCTTGCCATCGTCCGCGACGGCACACCCGATGATTTCCTCGCCGAGGTGGCACCCGCCGTCGAACACCTGGCCGCGACGACCCACTCCTCGCCCGGCGTTGCCATGCTGGAACTCTCCCTGCCGGGGGTCAACAAGGCCGTTACCCTGGCCGAGTACGCTTCGGGGCTGGGCATTGACGCCGCGGATGTGGTGGCCTTCGGCGACATGCCCAATGACATCGAGATGCTCCGGTGGGCGGGTCACGGCTATGCCATGGCCAGCGGCCATCCGGAGGCCATCCGCGCGGCGGGGCAGCAGGCACCGCATTTTAACGACGACGGCGTGGCCCAGGTTTTGGAGGCGCGGCTCGCCTCCCTGGGCGTCCAGTTTTCCTGACCGCAGCAGCCCCCCGTATTCACAGCTGCCGCTCACCTGGCGTTTACCTTCGCCCCCTAGCGTGAACCATGGAAAGCAGGCACTACTTACGCCGGCTCATAGGGGGCAACCATGGCAAGGAACGTCAAACAGCACATGGCCGATGGGCCGCACCGGCCAGCAACCCCGGCTCCGCACTGGAAGCAGCTGCGCCAGGGCGACCGGGTCCGCGTCCTGCTTTCTCCCGGTTTTGAGGCGGGCGGCGTGGTGGACACCATCACCGCCGACCACACGGCAGTCTGGGTCCACCTGGACGGCGGCCGCGGCCGGACGCTCCTGCACTGCGGCGACGGGGTGGACATTGTGCCATGCGGGGAAACCGACTGCGCTGACTGACCCGCCGGCCCCAACCCCGCGCGGCTCGGGTACGCTCACATTGTGACCCTGCCCTTTTTCGAGCACAAGGACGACGCCGGTCGGCAGCTACCCATCGCCATGGCCCACCGCGGGTTCTCGGCTGAGGGGCTGGAAAACTCGATGGCTGCGTTCCGCTCCGGCGTCGAACTGGGCTTCCGGTACCTGGAAACGGACGTGCACACCACGGCCGACGGCGTGCTGCTGCTCTTCCACGATGAAGCCCTGGACCGCCTGACCGACGGCAGCGGCCGCGTGGCGGACCTGCCGGCCGCGGACGTCGCCAAGGCCAGGATCAACGGCCGCGAGCCCATCCCCACGTTCGATGAATTGGTGACCCAGCTGCCACACGCCCGGCTGAACCTGGACGTCAAGGACTGGGGCTCCGTCCACAGCACGGCCGCCGCCATCGAGCGGCACCAAGTGCACCAGCGGGTCCTGGTCACCAGTTTTTCGGACCGTCGACGGCGGGCGGTGCTGAAACTGCTCAGCCGGCCGGTTGCCTCCTCCGCCGGCGTGTCCTCCAATGCCCTCTTCACCCTGCTGGGCCCCGTGCTTCCACGCCCGGTGTTCCACCGGCTCATGCGCCGGGTGCTCAGGGACGTCCATGCGCTGCAGGTCCCCGTCCGCTATGGACGGATCCCTGTGGCCACCGCCGGGTTCATCCGCCGCGCCCACGCCCTTGGCCTGGCGGTGCACGTCTGGACCATCAACGATGCCGCGGAAATGCACCGCCTCCTCGACCTGGGCGCGGACGGCATCGTCACGGACCGCGCGGACCTGCTTCGCGAAGTGCTCATGGAGCGCGGGGAGTGGCCGCAGGGCCACCCGCCTGCGCCGGGTTCCTAGCCTCCGGACGGCGCGGTGGCGTCGCCGGTAAGGCCGTCGCGGTCCGCCTGGCCAGGGTCAGTTTCGTCGGTGTCACCGCCCAGGGGACGGTTGGAGACCGGTGCCGGGGCAGCGCCTGTATTGAGGCCGGGCGCCTTCTGCTTCTCCGCCTCCATGGCATTTGAACCTTCACTCAGGGACGAGTGGACTTCCACGCCGTCATTGGGGTTCGTGGGGTCGGGCACATTCATCTTCTCCGTCGGCTTGGATGTTCCGGCCAGGTCCTCCATGGCGTTTTCTGCTGCCTTGCCGATGCTGTCGCCGATTCCCATCTGACTGCTCCTTCCGACATTGCGTGCCGGCGCCCAGCGGCATACCGGCCCTACTCCTCCAGAATTATCAGCATGCTTACAATTAGTCCAGTGCTGGGGAATCGGACCGCAGCCGGAGAGGAAGGAAGATCAGCATGAGCACTTACCATCCGGAGAATGACCCCGCGAACCCCGACCGCCCGGGGAAGGAAGACGTTGGCGCCGCCCAGCCGCACCTGGCGGAGCAGCGCAGCAGGGAGGCGGCCGGTTCGCCAAACCCCGACCCGGCAGAGGGCAATGTCACCGGGCTGGAACCGGGCGGGGGAGTGCCCCCGGGAGAGACGCCGCCGGCAGAGGACCAGATGAGCCGGGACCAGGGCCACTCCGAATAGCGGTTAATGGCAGGCGCGGCGCCTGGCGTCATGCCATGCGCCGCGCTGCTCGCCTTAGGTGTGAGCGTGCTGTGTGTCAGGAAGTCTCTTTGCCATGGCGGCCCCGCGACTCCCCTGGTCCCGCCAAATGGCGCTCCAGGCCGTCCACGTCCAGCCGCGTGTTCCAGTTGGCCCAATCCTGGGGCCGCACTGACGGCCGCCCCAGCAGGTAACCCTGGCCGGCGCTGATGCCAAGTTCGGTGAGGACCTTGAGTTCGCCCACCGTTTCGATCCCCTCAGCCACCAGGATGGTGCCGATCTGGTCGGTGAAGTCCACCAGGCAGGCCGACAGGGCCCGCTGGAGGCCGTCCTTGTCGACGTCGCCGATTACGTTGCGTCCCACCTTGAGGAAGTCTGGACGCAGGTGGATCATGCGGCTGAGGGCGCCGGCCCCGGTGTGGGTGTCATCGACGGCAATCCGCAGGCCCTTTTCCCGCAGTGGATTGATCGCGGAAATGAACTGCAGATATTCCTCTTCCGGAATGTCCTCGGTCAATTCGAGCACTATGCGGTCGATGGGGAGTTCAATATGGTCGAACAGTTCCGGCAGCCGCGGGTCCATGCAGGAGGTGGGCGAAATATTGAGGGACACATAAAGGTTGTCCGGCAGGTCGCGGGCTGCCGCCGCGGCGGATCCCAAAGCCGAGAACTCCAGGTTTGCGCCCAGGCCCACGGCCGCGGCCTCGGCGAACCACAGTTCTGCAGCGGCACCGTCATCGCTGACGAAGCGCGAGAGGGCTTCCGCGCCGACCACGGTTTTTCCTTCCAGGCCGTAAATGGGCTGGAATGCGGTCATCAGCATTTGGTTCTCGAGCAGGGCGCTGATCCGTGAGATGCTGCGGATGGCGTCCAGCTGCTCAGCGAACTGCGGCGGCAGGGTGGGCGCTGTGAGGCGCATGTCCCTGGCCGCTTCCAGTGTTTCCACGGTGTTGGCATCGCTGCGCCGGGTCTCCAGGAGATACTCCAGCAAAGCGCGTTCCGGCACGCCAGGATTCTCGTCGAGGCTCCTGCTCAGCCGTTGCCGGACAGCGGCTCCCGCAGGATCCGTATCCGCCAGCACGGCAGCGATAATTCCCCATGCCTGTACCCGAACCGACATTAGCAACGCCCCCAGTTGACGAAGTAATGACCCGATGGCCCAATAATGTTCAAATTTCCAAACGCCTTATAAAAGTACGGTGTTGCCAGACCTGAATTTCGCGGCGGCGAAAAACCAGACACCGCACGCTGATCGTATAACGGCGGCCACAAAAGCGCAGTAGTTTTGCGTTACTGGTTAGCGCTTTCCTGCTGGTCAGCCAGCAGTTGGGGTATCTGGTCCGGCGGAACCGGACGGCTGAAGTAGTAGCCCTGCGCGCTGCGGCAGCCAAGCCCGCGCAGGATTTCCGCCTGCTCAGCGGTTTCCACGCCTTCCCATACGGCTTCCAGCCCGCACGCCCGTACCAGCTGCAGCACGGCGGCCACCAGGGCAGGCTGGCTGGGATCGGTCTCCAGCCCGGTAATCAGCGTTCTGTCCACTTTGACCCGGTCCACGGGCAGCCGGCGGAGGTAGCTGATGGAGGAGTAGCCGGTGCCAAAATCGTCAATTTCG
This sequence comes from Arthrobacter sp. SDR-2R, assembly GCF_057747955.1. Taxonomy (NCBI): domain Bacteria; kingdom Bacillati; phylum Actinomycetota; class Actinomycetes; order Micrococcales; family Micrococcaceae; genus Arthrobacter; species Arthrobacter sp. SDR-2R. The sequence continues at coordinate 246,130 of NZ_CM173231.1, read as the reverse complement.
ATGCCCACGCCCAGGCCGCGCAGCCCGCCCAGCGAGTACCGGTCCAGTTCATTGCCCTTGACGATGGCCACTTCGGTCAATTCGAGGACCACCTGGTCGGGCCTGACCCCGGTCTCCTGGAGCACGTTCCGCACGTCCTCAATGAACTGCAGGCTCTGCAGGTCCGTGGCGGAGATATTGACGCGCACGGAAAACGTACTGTCCAGCAGGCATGCGTCGATCCAGGCCCGGAGCTGCCTCACAGCCGTCCTGAGCACCCACAGGCCCAGTTCCGAGATCAGTCCCGCCTCCTCGGCAAGGGGAATGAACTCGTCCGGCATGATGAAGCCGCGGGTGGGGTGGTTCCAGCGGACCAGTGCCTCCACGCCCTCGATCCGTCCCGTGGCGAGCTCCACCACGGGCTGGTAGTAAAGCGTCAGCGCGTCATCCTTGATGGCGGCCCGCAGGTCGTCCACCAGCTGGCTGCGGAGCCGCCGCATCAGCAGCAGGGCCGGCTCGAACCGGTGCAGCCTGTTCTGCCCTTCGGCCTTGGAGGCATACATGGCGACGTCGGCCTCCATCAGCATGTCCTCCGGGCTGTGGCCTTCACTGCCCACGCTGAGCCCGATGCTGGCACCGCAACGCACGCTGCGGCCGGGCAGTTCGATGGGTTCGGTGAGCGCGGCCAGGATGCGGTGCGCCACGATGGCGGCCTGGTCTGCCGACGCCGACGGCATGACGATCGCGAACTCGTCACCACCCAGCCTGGCGACGACGTCCGCCGCGCGGACCGCGGTCCGGAGCCTTTCGCCCACAGTCACCAGGACCTGGTCGCCGGCCGTGTGTCCCAGGCTGTCATTGATGGATTTGAACGCGTCCAGGTCCATCAGCAAGATGGCGGGGCCTTCATCCGCCGGCTCGCCGCCGGCCGCGGTGCGGGCTTCCAGGGCGGTGCGCAGTGCTTCGATCAGTGCGGACCGGTTGGCCAGGCCGGTCAGCGGGTCCTGCATTGCCATCTTCTGCATCTCAAGGTGCGCCTCGTGCAGCAGCTGGGTCCGGACCTGCACCCGCTGCTCGAGCTCCTCGTAGATGATCTGCAGGTCCTCGGCCAGGAGATTGGTGCCCATGATGATCGCGTCCAGTTCATCCCGGGCGGGTGAGACCTCGATCCGTGAGCTGAGGTCCCCGGAAGCCAGCCGGACAATACCTTCCAGCAGCTGCGAAAGCCGGGGATCGTCGTCGGCAAACATGGCAGGTCCTCCTTCGGCGCCTAGTTGGCCTGGACGTTGTCGGTGCCGAGGGGAAGGCTGACGGTGACAGTGGTCCCGGAGCCCAGGGTGGAGGCGACGTCGATCCGGCCGCCGTGGCGGTCCACGATGTCCTTGGAGATGGCAAGGCCCAGGCCTGTTCCCGGGATGGCGCCGTTCATCGCGTTGGAGGCGCGGTAGAACCTGGTGAATACGTGGTTGATTTCATCGCTCGAGATGCCGATGCCGGTGTCGGCGATGCGCACGGTGGCCCATTTGGAGCCGTCCGCGGCGGCATGGGACTCGCTGCCCACCTCGATCCGTCCACCACTGGGCGTGAACTTGATGGCATTGGACACCAGGTTGGTGAAGACCTGTTGCAGCTGCACTTCGTCCGCGAGTATCTCCGGATCCTCCGGAACGGGGTCCACGTCGATGGTGACGTTCTGCAGCGTGGCCAGCGGACGGAGCGCCGCGGCCACCAGATCCAGGGTCTGACCCAGCCGCACGGGTGCCAGCTGCATCGCGGCGTTGTCCAGCCCGCCGCGGGAGACGCTGAGCATGTCCTCGATGAGCGTGCGGAGGCGTTCGGTGTTGCGGACCACGATGTCCAGCATCTGGTGGACCTCCCGGGACACCGGATGCTCGGTGCTTTCCTGGATCATGTCCAGGTACGCCATGATCGAGGTCAGCGGCGTCCGCAGCTCGTGGTTCACCGTTGCCAGGAAGTCAGTCTTGGCCTTGTCGAGTTCCCTCAGCTGCTTGACCACCTGCTGCTGGCTGCTGATCAGGTGGCTTTGGATGAGGCCGTAGGCGGCGTTGCCGGCCACGTGCTGGATCAGCCCCAGTTCAGCGCTGGACCAGGTCCGGGGCCGGTCCATCATGGCGATCCAGATGATGCCCAGGGAGGAATTTCCTTCGCCGATGGGCACCGCCAGGGTTGAGGCGGCTCCAGCGATGGCGGGACCGGGGCCGGGCCTCGCCTCGCTGCGGGCGGCCGGTTCGTTTCCGTCGGCGGAGAGCGTCTCGGTCCCGGCCCAGAGCATGTCCGCCGTGGCACGGGCGTCTTCCTCGCGTGGAAGGGCGTCAGCGGGCAGCTCCGCGAGGCCCCGCCTGTGCCACCCGGCCGTGATGACGGGGACGCGGTGATCCTCGAAGGTTGCCAGGACAACGTGGTCGGCCTTGAAGGTGCGGCCGAATCCCGCGACGACGTGGTTGGCGATTTCCTGGGGGTCGTTGGTGGCGCGCACCGCGGCAGAGACTTCACGCAACTGCTCCCGGAGCGCTTCGGCTTCCTGCCTGGAGGCGCGGCGGCGGGATACCTGGTCGATGAGGACGGACGCGCGGTGCACCAGCTCCTGGGGTGCAGGCGGCTTGGTGATGCAGTCGTGGACACCTGGCGGGTTGGCAGCTGCGATCTCCGCGGGGCTGTCCAGGTCCACCATCACCAGGACCGGGGCGGCGGACGTGGTGGTGGACAGGACGCCGGAGAGGAAGGCATCGGCGACGACGACTGACGGTTCACCGCCGTCCAGCACCGCGGCGAGGCTGCCGGCGTCGGTGGCTTCGAGGACGGTGTATCCGGCGTCGCGCAGCGCCTGGGCGTTACGGGCCCTCCGGCCTGCGTCGGGATCGGCCACGACGGCCGTGCGGGGCAGGCGCGCGTCACTCGGGACAGCCGTCACAGTGCTCCCTTCCCTCCCAGTTGACTACATTCTAGGGGGATGCGGGCGAAGCGGGTCCACGGCGTGCGCACCCTTACCCCCGCTTTCCGCGCTGCCAGGGAGTTGTGGCACGCCGTAATGTTGCCGAAGGTCCGCCACCGGGACGGGCAGGACCATATATTTGAGCCGTGTCTCCAACAAAGTCGCCACGGTCCACCTGGCAGAAGTACCTGATGATCCCCAAGCTCATCAGGCTCTCACGCAGCGCCCCCAAGGACCGGCATAAGGCGTGGGACCGGTACTGGGCCGGCATTACTTCCACCGGTCCGGGCGGCGAGGTCCTCTGGGACTCGGGGAGCAACCATGAGTTCCAGGGCTACCAGGACAGCCTCCTTCGTAACCTGGACCCTGCGCTTCCCGTTGTGGACACCGGCTGTGGGCACGGCAGCTTCACCCGCGCGCTCGCCGGGATCTTTCCACGGGTCATCGGCGTGGATGTCTCACCCCATGCTGTTGCCCGGGCGCGGGCGGAGTCCGCAGGAATCGGAAACGCCGCCTTTGAAGCCAGGGACATGACGGCGGAGGGTGCTGCCGGGCAACTGGCGGAGTCCTTCCAGTTGGGCCCTGACGGCGCCAACGTCTTTATCCGCGGCGTGCTGCATGTCCTCGATGCGGCCCACCAAACGGCGATGGTCGACAACCTGCGGATCCTGGTGGGCGGCCGCGGGACGGTCTTCATGGCGGAAACCAACTTCCAGGGAAACCCGCTGGAGTACGTCACCCATCTTGGGGCAAGCACGCATGGCATTCCGGCGCCGTTGGAGCTGGCCATCCGCGGGCTTCCCATGCCGGGGCACTTCGGGCCGGAAGAGCGCGAACGTGCGTTCCCGGCGTCGGACTGGGAACTCCTTGAGGATGGCCATGTGGCCATCGAAACCAACCCGGTGACCGGCGTGCCGGGCCAGGACAGGGTGCCCGGGTATTACGCGGTGGTCCGCCCCCGCCGGTAGCCCTGGCAGTGGGGTGTTCGAACTGATTCCGCAGACTTCACGCATATCCCCGCAGCCCGGCCGCAGGCTGCCTTCCATCCCCTTGACAGGGGCCGGATCCGGAGGCTCTATGGTAAGTAGACTTACTAGTTAGCTGGGGATGGAGGGAAGACTGCCATGGCAGGAGATAAAGGCAACCGGATCCGCGATGCGGATGCCGCGGACCGCGAAGACGCCTAAGCCGCACCCGCGCCACCACGTTCGGCCGCCACCGGATCACCCTCCGGCGCCGCCACCCGACCGTCGGCGCAAGACCTACAGGAACCATCATGAGCAACTTCATTCCATCCGGCGCCCTGCGCCGGATGCTCCTTCCTCCCACCTATGGGCGGCACGTCACCTCCGCCACGGAGTTCACCATCCTGTCAGTGGAGGTTTGGGCATCCGGCCTGGTGGTCAACATCCACCTTCCCTCGGATGACGCGGCTGAACCGCACCTCATCGTGGAGGACCACTTCGGCACGGAATACACCCTGCAGGAATCGGCCACTGTCGGTTCCCGCAACCTGCAGGTGTTTACCCCGTCGGTGCCGCCCGGCACCAGGAGCCTGACCATCAGGTCGGCGGACGACGGCGGTGCCCGGCCAGTGGTGACCTTCGCGGTTCCGTTGATGGCCGTGCCCGAACCGCAGCCGGAGCCCCGGGAAGCCGGCGGCAGCACGGCCACCGCCGCCGACGAGTCCTACCAGCCCGATCTCCGCCGCCCGGCCTGAACAGAGCCGGCCTGCCCGAACCAGAGCCGCCCTGCCCGAACCAGAGCCGCCCTGACAAGACCCGCCAGACCTGACGAAAGGCCCCGCCATGCCGGATACCAGCAACTTCACGCCCACCACCGCCATCGTCACCGCTTCAGACTCAGGAATCGGCAAGGCCACCGCCGTGGCGCTCGCCCGCGCCGGCATGGACGTGGGTGTCACCTGGCATTCGGATAAGGCAGGCGCCGAGGGTACCGCCGAAGAAATCCGCGGCCTGGGGCGCAAGGCCGTGGTCCGGCAGCTGGATACCACCGAGCTCCACGCCGCTGCCGGCGTGATCGATGAACTCGCCGGGGAGCTGGGCGGCCTGGATGTCTTCGTGAACAATGCCGGGACGGGTGCGAGCACAAAGTTCCTGGACATGGGGATCGATGACTGGATGAGGATCCTGGACACGAACCTCAACGGCGCGTTCGTCTGCCTGCAGGCGGCAGCAAGGCGCATGGTCAAGGCCGGAAAGGGCGGCCGGCTGGTGGCGGTGTCCAGCGTGCACGAGTTCCAGCCGCGCGTCGGATCGTCCGCCTATGATGCGTCCAAGCACGGCCTGGGCGGCCTGATGAAGACGCTCGCCCTGGAGCTGGGCCAGTACGGCATCACCGCCAACACGGTGGCGCCGGGGGAGATTGCCACGCCAATGACGGGGCAGGAGGACCAGGACCCGACGACGACGAAGCGCCCCGGGGTGCCGCTGGGCCGGCCCGGGCATGCCCGGGAGATCGCCGACGTCATCGCCTTCCTCGCCTCGCCTGCCTCCAGCTACGTGACCGGTGCGGCGTGGGTGGTCGACGGCGGGATGCTCCAGATGGGTCCGCAGGCGGGATCGCACATCACCAGCAACGACTGGCGCGAAGCGTAGGCCCCTGGTGCCTGTCGCTGGCTGTTCTCCTGAGCGTGGGGCAGTCACAGAGTCCATATCGCGGATCTGGCAAGCGCTTTCCGGCGGCTTGCTGGCATGATGGAGCGCATGCGCATTCTTATCGCTCCGGACAAGTTCAAGGGGTCCCTGACGGCGGCCGAGGCTGCCGCTGCCATCGCGGAAGGCGCCTTGCGGGTGTACCCGGACGCCGTCGTCACGCAGTTCCCCATTGCCGACGGTGGCGAGGGCACCCTTGAGGCGGCCGTGGCCGCAGGCTACGAAGAGCGGCTGAACGCCGTGGTGGGGCCCATCCTTGCCCCGCTGGGCGCTGCCTGGGCCATCCACAAGGCGGGGGACGGCAAGGTTACGGCAGTGATCGAAACGGCCCAGGCCTCCGGTTTGGCGGACATGGAACCAACGCCCGCCAACGCCCTGCGTGCCCACAGCTATGGCTGCGGCCAGCTCATTGCTGCCGCACTGGATGCGGGCGCCACCGAGATCGTCCTGGGCCTGGGCGGCTCGGCCATGACCGACGGCGGCAGCGGCGCCCTGCGCGCCCTCGGCCTGAAGCCCCTGGACGGCGCGGGGAACGTGGTGCCCCTGGGCGGCGGTTCCCTGGCGGACATCGTCGCCCTGGACACCGCCGGGCTGGACCCGCGGCTGTCTGCAACCACGTTCCGCATCGCCGTCGACGTCCGCAACCCGCTGTACGGGCCATCCGGTGCCGCGCACGTTTTCGGCCCCCAAAAGGGCGCGGACCAGGACAGCGTGGAAATGCTCGACGCCGGGCTGCGCAACTGGGCGTCAGTGCTGCGGGAAGCAACGGGCCGGGACGTGAACGTCCCAGGCGCCGGCGCCGCCGGCGGCTTCCCGGCGTCGTTCCTTGCCTTCACCGACGCCACGCTGGAAGGCGGCTTCGCACTGGTGGCCGGACTGACCGGCCTGGCCGCGCAGCTGGACCAGGCAGACCTGGTGATCACCGGTGAGGGATCCATGGATTCCCAGTCACTCACCGGCAAGGCGCCGATCGCGCTCGCGGACGCAGCCCGGGAACGTGGAATTCCCGTCATCGTGGTGGCCGGCAGGATCCTGGTGACCCTTGAGGACCTTGCCGGGCACGGCGTGGTTTCCGCGGCGCAGCTGCTGGACGTCGCATCCAGCCCACAGGACGCTGTGGCGAACGCCGGCAAGTACCTGGCCTGGGCAACAAGCCAGGTACTCGAAGGGGCCTAGCCCACGGCCACTTGGGTGGGGCTGGTTGGATTGCCGGCTGGATTGGGCCGGGTGTTGGATCGGCCAGGTGGGCCGGGCCTTCAGGTCCCGGTCTCGTAGTGGGGTTCGGCAACGGGCTTCGATTCCGGGGACCCCTTCTCCCGGAGGTAGACCGACGCGCCCACCAGGACCGCGACGGCCAGGAACTCGCTTTGCCAGTTTTGGAAGGACTCAAACCAGAAGCGGCTGGTGCCCAGGTACTGCAGGTACGTGATGGCGGGCTGGCCATGGCTTTGCTGGTCCTGGTTGTACTCGTCCACACCGCCGGCGGCGTGCAGGAAGAACGAGCCAAGGAACAGGGAGAACAGCAGGATCGACAGTGAATGCTCGTACACCTTGAGCACCACTCCGCCCCGCCGCACCGGCCAGGGCGTGGCCTTCCGCAGGGCCGCCTGGCGGGGATCTTCATCCTGCGGCGCCTCCTTGCCCATTGGCTTGGATTCGGATGAGCCTTTCTGGAACAGGAACACGGTGAGGACCACGTACATGGCCATCTGCAGGAACTCCGATTCCCAGTTCTCGAAGGTGGCCTCGACGAAGGCGCCCGTGCCCAGGAACTCCAGGACCGAGACGGCGGGCTCCCCGTGGGCCTGCTGGTCTTCACTGTAGGAAGCGGCTCCGGAGAGGATCATGCCCACGAAGAACGCCAGGAAGCAGCCCAGGTTGGCCAGCAGCAGGCCATGTTCCCTTGCCCATTTGCGCATGTCTTACTCCTTGTCCGATGCTGGCGGGAGGATCCTGCCTGTAGCCCGCTTGTTCAGGCGGAGCGGAACGAAAACCAGCATGACCACCATGACGCCCAGCAGTGCACCCCCGGCCGTGACGCCGGCAGACCGCCCGGCGGCAACATCGAACACCAGGGCGGCTGTTCCGGCGCTCAGCAGGGCGATGCCGCCCAGTGCGATCTTGGTGATGCTGTCTGCGCTGGAGACCAGTGTTTCCTTGAGCCGCTTGCGGAAAAGCCGGCGGTGCACACTGACCGGGAGGAGGATGAAGGCCGTGGTGAGCGCGGCGATGACGACGTTGACGAGATACAGGCCAACCTCCCAGCCGTCCAGCTTTTCGAACCGCTGCTGGAACGGCAGCGTCAGCAGGAAGCCGGCCAGGATCTGCACCCCGGTCTGAAGTACGCGGAGCTCCTGCAGGAGTTCCGCCCAGTTGCGGTCAAGCTGCTCCTCGCGGGTTTCATTGCGTCCCGTCCGGCCCGTGTAGTCCTCAACCTCAGACATCGGCCCTCCTTCCTCTCCGGCCGCGGCCCAGGCTTTCTTTCTACTCCTCCCGTACCCAGAAACAAGGCAGGCCGTTGCGCGTGCTCCTACATTTGATAAGTTTACTGATTATTAGTCTTGGGCGGTGGACTTGGTCCTCCGCCCGGGATAGCTTCGAAGGGCCGGAGCACGGCGGGCCCTTCGCACCGACACAGGTCAACCGACACAGGCAGGCGGACTATGAGCGAGACCGACAAGCAGACAGACCAGCCGAAGGATCCGCGCGGCGGCTACCACTCGGGCCCGTTTCCCGAGCAGGAACAGAAGCAGCCCGGGCTGACCGGCCCCATGGACCCCAAACCAGACCACGGGGAGCGCAGCTACGAGGGGCACGGCAAGCTCGACGGCAAGGCAGCCCTCATCACGGGCGGGGACTCAGGCATCGGCAAGGCTGCCGCCATCGCCTTCGCCCGGGAAGGGGCCGACGTCGCGATCTCGTACCTGCCTGAGGAGGAAGACGACGCGCAGGATACGGCGGAATGGATCCGGAAAACCGGCCGCCGCGCGCTCCTGCTTCCCGGTGACGGACGTGAGGAGGAGTTCAGCACCCGCATCGTGGAGGAGACGGTCTCCGGATTCGGCCGCCTCGACATCCTGGTCCTGAACGCCGCGTACCAGAAGAACCGCGAGAGCCTCGAGACGCTCCCCACCGAGGAGTTCGACAGGGTCTTCCGCACCAACCTCTACTCGCTGCTGTGGTCCGCGCGGGCGGCCGTGCCGCACCTGAAGGCGGGTGCCTCGATCATCACCACGGCCTCCATCCAGGCCTTCAACCCGTCACCCGGGCTCATCGACTACGCCATGACCAAAGCGGCGCAGGTGGCGTTCACCAAGGCCCTGGCCCAGGAACTGGGTCCCAAGGGGATCCGCGTCAATGCCGTGGCCCCGGGCCCCATCTGGACACCGCTGATCCCGGCCACCGAATGGCCGGACAGGCTCCCCTCCTTCGGGCAGGACACGCCGCTGGGGCGCGCGGGGCAGCCGGCCGAGCTTGCCGCGGCGTACGTGCTGCTCGCATCCGAGGACGGGTCCTACATTTCCGGTGCAGTCCTCCCGGTCACGGGCGGCAAGGGGCTTTAATGGGCGTCCCACCCGCTGGGGCATCCGGGCCGGCATCACCAGACCAGCAATATCGGCAACGAACAACAGGAGGAAGCATGACGCAGGAAAACCAGCAGGCTGAACCCGAGACGGCTCCGGGCGGCTACGGCACCCCCACGGCCGAGCAGGAGGCGGCAGGCACGGAGGGTGGCCAGCAGTCCGGCGGCGGCGCGTCCACGGCCGGCGCGGACACGAACGAACCGCAGTCGGGCGCGGGCCAGGCTCCCGTCCCGCACGACATGGATCTTCCGTCCAGCGCGGCCGAGATCGACGAGTCCAATGACGATTCCCAGGGGTCGGCGCCGGTGTCCTCGGAGTCGGGCCAGGAAGCGACGGGCCTTCCGGACGGCAGCGGAAACGACCTTCCGAAGGAAGAGTCGCCCAATGACGACGACGAGAGCTTCGACGCCGGATAAAGCCTCCTGACCAAAGGCCCCCGTTTCCGCTGCCCCCGGGCAGTGGAAGCGGGGGCCTTTGCGGTTTCGCCAAGGCGAATACATCCCGTCCCCCGGGGTACGGAACACGCGGAACCCCATCCCGTCGGCAGGCAGCAGCAAGCAGCCTGCGCTGCCGCCGGCACCAACGTCAACGCCAGGAAGGTGGAGTGTGGGCAGGAGATCTTCCGAACAGTGGGCGCGGCCGCAGGACCGGCCGGACAAGGTAGCGGTGGACGTCCTGGTGCCCACCTGCAACCGGCCTGCCGAACTCGCCGTCACCCTCGCGGGACTGGCCGCACAGTCCGAGCCCGCGTTCGCCGTCGTCATCAGCGACCAGTCAGCCGGACAGCCGGCCTGGGACCATCCCGCTGCCGCCGCCATGGTGCGGGTGCTGCAGGTGCAGGGCCGGCCCGTCACGCTGCTGCGGCACCTTCCGCGGCGCGGACTGGCCGAACACCGCCAGTTCCTGCTGGACCAGTCCACCGCGGATCAGTGCCTCTTCCTGGACGACGACGTCTGGCTGGAGCCCGGTGCCGTGGAACGGCTGAGCAAGGCACTGGACCAGCTCCAGTGCGGTTTCGTGGGGATGGCACCGCAGGGCCTGTCCTTCCTGGACGACCGCAGGCCGGAACAGACGGCCTCCTTCCAGGCCTGGGACGGACCGGTGGCTCCGGAGCGCATCCGTCCGGGTGCCCCGGGTTTTGAACGCTGGCCGCTGCACAGCGCCGCCAACCTCAGCCACGTCTGCGCGGAACTGTCGCTGCAGCCCGGCGAGTGGGTGCCCTACCACGTGGCCTGGCTGGGCGGCTGTGTGCTCTACCGCAGGGAGGCGCTGGACGACGCCGGCGGGTTCCGTTTCTGGAGCACGCTCCCTGCAGACCACGCCGGGGAGGACGTGGTGGCGCAGTGGCAGGTGATGGAACGGTACGGCGGGGCCGGGATCCTGCCGTCCGGCGCGGTCCACCTTGAATCGCCCACGACCGTGACGGACCGGCGGGTAGAGGCGTACGACGTGGTCCTGAACGAGGACGCTGTGTGACCAGGCCCTAGTGGCCCTGCGCGGTGTCCAGCGGGTAGGCCACATACGCGAACCGCTTCGAATCCGGCGCCCAGCTGTTGACGTTGAGCGTGCCCTGGCCGCCGAACAGCGGCCAGGTGTGCAGCGGCGCGGTCCAGTCGCCGGTGGAGACAAGGACGACGTCGACCGGCAGGTCTGCGGGGTGGCCCCGGGTTCCAGCGGGAAAGCGCACATAGCTGGCCAGGCGCCCGTCGGGGGACAGGTGCGGGAACCAGTCGACGGTGGCACTGCTGACGAGCCGCTCGAACTGGCTGCCGTCCGGGCGGACCCGGGCAAGCTGGGCATGGCCGGGTGCCGTGGTGAACGACTCCGTGTTGAGGTACAGCCAGTCGCCATCGGGTGAATACTCGGGCCCGTCGCAGTGCCCCCCGCCCACCTCCACGTCCCAGGGCGGGCCTCCGCCAGCGGGGATGGTGCGCAGCCGGCCGGGCCGGGTGAAGTCTCCCGCCGCAATGTCCACGTACGCCAGCCTGCGCCCATCCGGGCTGACGCCGTGGAGGAAGTGGAAGGATCCGTCGTCGTCCGTGATCCTGGTGGCCCGCCCGCCTGCCAGTGGTGCGCGGTAGATGTGGCCGTCCCCGCCCGAGAGGAAGATGCTGCTGCCGTCAGGGTCCAGGACGTGGTCATTGTTGAGGTCCGGGGCGCCGGTCAGCGGGAGGGGCTCCAGCGAACCGGCCGCCAGGTCGAGCCGCCAGAGTTCCCCGTTTCCGTTAAGGATCAGTGCCCGGCCGTCGAGGGTCCAGTTGGGCGCCTCGAGCAGCATGTCCCCGGTGCGGAAGACCAGCGAGGATTCGCCGGTGACCGACGCGGTCCACACCTCGCAGCGCTGGCCTGGTTGAAGGGTGCGGACCACGTCAGTTCGTCCTAGTCCTTGCTGCTGAAGGCGGCGTCGAAGCTGGTTTGGGAGGCGGGGAAGTCGTATTTTTTCAGGGCCGTGAGTGCTTCGGGGGCGCCGTGGAGGCGGTCCATGCCGGCGTCTTCCCATTCGATGCTGATGGGCCCGTTGTAGCCGATGGCGGCGAGGGCGCGGAAGGAGGCTTCCCAGGGGACGTCGCCGCGTCCGGCGGAGACGAAGTCCCAGCCGCGGCGGGGGTCGCCCCAGGGCAGGTGGGAGCCCAGGACGGTGTTGCGGCCGGTCTGGCGGATCTTGGTGTCCTTGCAGTCCACGTGGTAGATCCGGTCCTTGAAGTCCCAGATGAAGGAGACGGGGTCGATGCCCTGCCACATCATGTGCGAGGGGTCCCAGTTCAGGCCGAACGCTTCGCGGTGGCCGATGGCCTCGAGGGTGCGGACGGTGGTCCAGTAGTCGTAGGCGATCTCGGAGGGGTGGACTTCGTGGGCGAAGCGGACGCCGCATTCGTCGAAGACGTCCAGGATGGGGTTCCAGCGGTCGGCGAAGTCCTGGTAGCCGGCGTCGATGACTTTTTCCGGGACGGGCGGGAACATGGCCACGTACTGCCAGATGGAGGAGCCGGTAAACCCGACGACCGTGTCCACGCCGAGGGCTTTGGCCAGCCGGGCGGTGTGTTTCATTTCCTCGGCGGCGCGGGTGCGGACGCCTTCGGGGTCGCCGTCGCCCCAGACTTTGGAGCCGACGATGGCCTGGTGGCGGAAGTCGATGGGGTCATCGCAGACGGCCTGGCCCTTGAGGTGGTTGGAGATGGCCCAGACCTTGAGGTTGTACTTGTCCAGGATTTCGAGTTTGGACTCGACGTAGCCGGGTTCGTCCCAGCGCCAGGCGTCCAGGTGGTCGCCGGAGACGGCGATTTCCAGGCCGTCGTAGCCCCAGCCGGAGGCCAGGCGGGCGACTTCTTCGAAGGGCAGGTCGGCCCACTGGCCGGTGAACAGGGTGAACGGGCGGGGCATGCAGGGCTCCTTGGAAGACGGGGGTGCTAGTGGCGGACGACGGTGAGGGTGCTCTTGTTGGCGGCGGATTCCTCCACAGCGTCCAGGACGTACTGGACGTTCAGTCCTTCTTCGAACGACGGCGAGGGCTGGTTTCCGTCCCGGATGGCCAGCAGGAAGTCGCGGACCTGGTGCGTGAAGGTGTGTTCCCAGCCGATGATATGGCCCTGCGGCCACCACGCGTCCAGGTACGGGTGCTCCGGCTCGTTGACCAGGATCCGGCGGAAGCCCTGTTCGCGGACCGGGACGGTGGCATCCAGGAAGCCGAGTTCGTTGAGGTTTTCCAGGTCGAACAGGAGGCTGCCCTTGTCCCCGTACACCTCGATCTGCAGCGAGTTCTTCCTGCCGGTGGCCACCCGGGAGACCTCGACTGAGGCGACCGCCCCGGAGGTGAGGGACAGCGTGGCCCAGGCGGCGTCGTCGACCGTGACGTCCTCGATGCCGTCCGTGCCGGGGCGGCGGCCCACGAAGGTGTTCAGCCGGCCGCTGACCTCGGTGACCTGGTCGCCCAGGAGGAACAGGACCTGGTCGATGGCGTGGCTGGCGATGTCCCCCAGCGCGCCGGACCCGGCGGTTTCCTTCCGCAGCCGCCAGGTCATGGGGGCCTGCGCGTCCGCGAGCCAGTCCTGCAGGTACGCGGCGCGGACATGCCGGACCGTGCCCAGGCGGCCTTCGGCGATGAGCTCCTTCGCCAGTGCCAGTGCCGGGACCCGCCGGTAGTTGAAGCCGATCATCGACTGCACGCCCTTGGCCCGGGCCTTGGCCGCGGCGGCGGTCATGAGCTCGGCCTCCGCGAGGGTGTTCGCCAGGGGTTTTTCCACCAGGACATGCTTGCCTGCTTCCAGGGCGGCGATGGCGATCTCGGCGTGCATCCACCCCGGGGCGCAGATGTCGACGATGTCGATGTCGTCCCGGGTGATCACCGTGCGCCAGTCGGTGGCTGATTCTGCCCAGCCGTACTTGGCCGCCGCCTCGGCGACGGCGCCGGCGTCCCGGCCCACGAGGACCTTCTGCTCGAAGGCCGGGACGTCGAAGAAGCTGGCCACGTTCCGCCACGCGTTGGAGTGGGCCTTGCCCATGAAGGCGTAACCGATCGCGGCTACACCCAGCGGGCGGGGAGCCGGTTGGGAGGCCGAAGGTTCGGACGGGTGTGCGGGTGTGGTCATGATGCGTTCCTGCGTGCTTCCTGCTGGCTGGACTACGTGCTGGATTTAGAGGGTGGCGGTTTCCGGTGCCCACTCCTCGGGGAGGGCGGGGGATACCGGGGCCGAGCTTTCGACGTTCACGAATGTGCCCGCATCGATGGATTCGGAGATCGAGACCATGGTGTCCAGGACGTGGTACGCCAGTTCGCCGGTGGCCCTGTGGGCTGTTCCTGCCCGCAGCGAGCGTGCCATGTCCAGCACGCCCATGCCGCGGCCGTTGGCGGGCCCGGTGGCCGGAACGGTGGTCCAGTCCTCGTCGCCGGCGCGCCAGAGCTTGATGTCGCCCGTGAAGTAGTTGGGATCCGGCAGCGAGATGGTGGCTTCGGTCCCGGTGATTTCCACGAATCCCATCCGGGTCCGGGGCGACTCGAAGGAGAAGACGCTGTGCGAGGAGGCCCCGGATTCGAACTGCGCCATCGCGGAGACGTGGGTGGGCACCTCGACGGTGAACTCCTCGCCGGCTTTGGGCCCGGAACCGATCACGCGCACATCCTTGGCCTTGGACCCGACGGCGGCCACCTTGCGGATGGAGCCGAAGGCCTGGACCAGGGTGGTGAGGTAGTACGGGCCCATGTCGAACAGCGGGCCGGCGCCGTGCTGGAAGAGGAACGCGGGGTTGGGGTGCCAGGATTCCGGGCCGGGGGTCTGGAACGTGGTCATCGCCGTCAGCGGCGTGCCGATGTCGCCGCGCTGGATCAGGCGCAGGGCCGTCTGGATGCCGGCCCCGAGGAAGGTGTCCGGGGCGCAGCCAAGGCGGATCCCGGCGGCGTCGGCGGTCTTGAGCAGGCCCAGCCCGGATTCGCGGTCCAGGGAGAACGGCTTTTCCGTCCAGACGTGCTTGCCGGCGTTGACGGCGGCGGTGGCCACCTCCACGTGGGCGGCGGGAATGGTGAGGTTGACGATGATCTCGACGTCGGGGTGGTTCAGGGCCTTGTCCACGCCGCCCCACTCCGGGACGCCGTACTCCTTGGCCCGGGCCTCGGCGGCTTCCTCGAAGAGGTCGGCGATCACGTGGACCTTGAGGTCCGGGAACGCGGTCAGGTTGTCCAGGTACTGCTTGCTGATCACGCCGGCGCCGATGACGCCAACGCCCACCGGCCCGGTGCGGGCCGGCTTGCTTGCGGGGGTGCTCACGCGTTGGCTCCTTCGGCTGCGGTGTTGCTGTCGGTGTCGCTGTTCAGGAAGGCAAGGCTCTGGGCGATGCCATCGAAAATGTCGCCGGCATAGTCATCGAACTCCACCACGCCCACCTCCAGCGACTTTGCTGCGGCGATGACCTCCATCACGGGCACTTTGCCCTGGCCTGCGGGCTGCTGGGCCTTATTGTCCTTGTTCAGGGGGCCGTCCTTGATGTGGATGAACTTCACCCGGTCGCCCAGCCTGGCCAGGAGTTCCACGGGGTCTTGGCCGCCCACGGCTGCCCAGTAGGTGTCCACCTCCAGGACCAGTTCCGGGTCCAGCAGGGATGCGAAGTACTCCAGGGCCGTGCGGCCCTCGATGGTGGACTCCAGTTCCCAGGCGTGGTTGTGGTAGCCCACGCGGATGCCGTATTCAGCACCCTTTTTGGCGGCCGCGTTGAGCTTTTCGGCGGTGGCCTGGATGTCTTCGGCCTTTTGCCAGTGCTCGGCGGGAAGGAAAGGATCAATGACGGTGGTGATGCCCAGTTCCTTGGCCGCCGCGAAGATTTCGTCCTGGTCCTGGCTCATCAGGGGCGCGTGGCCGGACGGCGCGGTGAGGCCGTACTCCTTCAGGGCGGCGCCGAGTTCCCTGGCGGTGGCCACGAAGTTGTACGGCTCAACCTGGGTGAAGCCGATCTCCGCCACCTTCCTGATGGTCCCCGGAAGATCCTCGGAAATGGCGTTGCGGAGCGTGTAAAGCTGCAGTGAGTAGGACATGGGTTTCCTTAGCGGTTCTGTAGAGGTCGTTGGGGTTGGGGTCAGCGGCCGGCGAGCGAGCCGCCGATGCCGCCCACGCTGAAGTACTTGTTCAAGGTGGCGAAGACGATGACGGGCGGAAGCATCATGACCACGGCCAGGGCCATGACCGAGGTCCAGTCCGTTGCATTCTGCTGGAAGAAGGACTGCACGCCCATGGGAAGGGTGAAGATTTCATTCGAGCGCAGGAACACGATGGCCACCAGGTAGTCGTTCCAGGCCAGGAGGAAGGCGAAGATCGCGGTGGAAAGGACGCCGGGCAGGGAGTTCCGCAGGACCACCTTGGTGAAGGAGCCGAAAACGGAGCACCCATCGATCCAGGACGCCTCCTCCAGGCTGATCGGGATGGAATCGAAGTAGGCGGCCATCATCCAGGTGGCAACCGTCATGGTGGAGCCGACGTAGATGATGGTCAGGCCCAGGAGGTTGTCCACCAGGCCCATGCCGGCGAACAGGATGAACAGCGGCACCACGGAGGTGATGATGGGCAGCGACTGCATCACGAACAGGAGCAGCGAATATCCGGAAACCGCCTTGCTGCGGCCCCGGGAGAGGACGTAGCCGGCAGGTGCGGCCACGGCCACGGACACCACCACCGTGGAAAGGGTGGTGATCAGGCTGTTCTTCAGCCAGGTGGCGGCCAGGGTCTTGGAGAAGACGTTGCCGAGGTTTTCAAAGGTCAGGCCGGTGGCCGTGCTGTTCGGCCCGGGCGTGAAGGCCAGGAGGATGGTGACCATGATGGGCACCAGCACGATCCCCGTGATGATGAGGATCGCGGCGAACCGCCACCAGCGGCCGCGCTGTCCCGCCTCGGAGAGGACCCTGCGGCGTTTGCCGGCATCGACGCCGAGCGTGGGGCCGGATTCGGGATGGGCGTGGAGTACTGCGCTCATTATTCGACGCTCGACTTTCGGATCTGGCGGTACAGGATAACCGAGATGACCACCAGGGTCATGGTCATGAGGAAGGCGATGGCCACGCCTGGGCCGGTGGCGAAGTCCTGGAACACGGTCCGGTACGCCAGGACCACCAGGGAGGTGGTGGCGTTGACCGGGCCGCCGCCGGTGAGCAGGTAGATGGTGGGGAAGTCGTTGACGCAGAAGATGGTCATCAGGATCCAGCTGATGTAGGTGGAGCGGGCAATCAGCGGCAGGGTGATCTGCGTGAACTGCTGCCAGCGGCTGGCGCCGTCCATGCTGGCTGCCTCGTAAACGGTGGTGTCCACGGAGGCCAGCGCGGCCGAGATCATCATCATCATGAACGGGAAGCTGACCCAGACCTTGAACACCATCACCGTGATGGAAGCAAGGGAGGGGTCGGCCAGGAAGAGCGGGGTGCCCATGCCCAGGTTCCGGAACAGCGACGGGATCAGGCTGTCCGGGGTGGCCACCAGCCAGTTCCATGCGGTGGAGGAGACCACGATGGGCACCACCCACGGCAGGAGCAGCAGGACCTTGAAGGTGCCGCCGGCCGGAATCCTGGTCCGCAGGAGCAGGGCAAGGCCCAGGCCCACGAGCCATGACCCGAAGACGCCCACAATGGTGAACCACAGCGTGAACTGTGCTGCCTTCCAGAAGGCCGGCGACGTCAGGACGGTGGCGAAGTTCTGCGCGCCCACGAAGTTGCCGGTCTGGAGCAGGTCCCCGTCATGCGTGGCCTGGATGGCCGCATAGATCAGCGGGTAGCCGTGGATCAGGACAAGGAGGACCACGGAGGGAAGCAGGAGCCAAAAGAAGGTCCTGGTCGCCTGGGCGGAGAGCTTGCTCTTGCGCTTGCCGGGGGCGGTCCCGGACCCGCCGGGGGCAATCCCGCGGCGGGCCCGGGCCAGGCCGGACTGGGTGGTGGTGCTGGACATGGGCGGTCCGTCCTACTTCTTCAGGACTGATTCGAGGCCGGACTGGAAGGTCTGCAGGGCAGTCTTGGCGTCGGCCTTTCCGGTGATGATGGTCTGGCTGAACTGGTTCAGTGCCTGGCCGCCGTCGAGTGCGGCGAGGTTGGCGTTGAGCCTGCTGCCCTGGGCGGCGAAGGTCTTGGCGATGGGCTGCCAGTCCTTGACGATCTTGACGTTGTTGGGGTCGTTGGCGAACTCGGGAATCTCCGTGATCGACTTGAAGACCGGAAGGGCGGACATCAGCTTCTTCTGCCACAGCTGCTTGAGCTGGCCCAGGTAGTACACCAGGAACTCCTCCGACGCCTCCTGGGACGGGGTGTTGGTGTACATCATGATGTTGTTCGGGAAGACGATCGTTGCCTTGTCGCCGTGCGGACCCTTGATGGGGTCAGCCACCAGCAGGTCGCCCGAGGTATCGCCCACACGCTGCGGAACGTTGACCTGGAACAGGCCGTAGCCTGCCTTGCCGTCCTTCCACTGCGCGGACATGTTGTCCGTGGTGTAGCTGACAGCGGCGGGGTCGACGATGCCGTTGGACACGAGTTCCAGGACGAACTCCATGGCCTCCACGTTGCGGTCGTTCATCAGGTCCAGCTCGCCGTCCTTGTTCCAGACACCGCCGCCGTTGTTGACCATCATCATGATCATGGAGTGGTTGGCGTAGTTGTTGCCCGCGCCTGCGCCGGTGGTGAAGCCGAATGCGCCCACCTTCTTCAGGGCCTTGCCTGCTTCCAGCAGGGACGGCCAGTCCGTGGGGAGGGCAACGTTTGCCTTCTCGAACAGCGACTTGCGGTACCAGAAGACGCGCATGTCCAGCTGCCACGGGACCGCCACGTAGCCCTTGTCCGACTTGAAGGGGTCCAGCACGCCGGGCAGGAAGTCGTTGAACTGGCCATTGGCCTTCAGCTTCTCGATCACCTTGTCCGCGTACGCGATCTGGCCCTGCTGCTCGAACTGGAAGGCTTGGAAGCCGCCGCCGGTGGAGACAGCCGGGCCCGTCTTCGAGGCGATCGCGGAGGAGAAGGTCTGGTAGAAGTTGTTCCACTGGATGATCTGGTACGAGGCCTTGGCGCCGTTGGCTCCGGAGAAACCTTCTGCGATGCCCTTGGCGGCGTCGTTGTAGGCGGGCGTTGCCCACGGCATGTCCCAGAACTTGACCGTTCCGCCCGCGCCGCCTCCGCCGCCCTGCGATGCCGAGCCGCCGCCGCAGGCGGCGAGGAGGGGTGCTGCGGCGGCGGCAGCCGTCAGGCCCAGGAAACCGCGCCGGGAGAAGGGGCGGCGCTGTTCGGAAGTTGCGTTCATGATGTGTCCTTTCGGGACCGGCCGGCGCAGTGCGCCGTTGGTGCGGTCCTGCTCATCGTCGAGAGTGGAGGTGGGACTGGACTGCTGTTCAGGTTGCGTATCGGTGGGTCTGGTTACGTGGCAGCGAGGGTTGCGTAGAGGTCGGTCAGCCGGGCGAACCCGGCCAGATCGTCCGGCCGGGTGCCGGCGCCAAGATGGTCCTTCAGGCGCCGCCACGCTGACCGGTGGGCGGATTCGTAAAGCGTGGGAAGCAAAAGTTCGCCATGGGCTCCGGTGACCCGGACTTCGGCCGGCCAGGCGGCGTCCGGATCCGGGACCTGGACGGACACCCCGCCGTCGGCGGTGTAGAGGCGGATGTCGACGGCGGCCGGGCGGGCAGCGGTCAGCACGCCCTGGGCGGTGAAGGGCGCGCCGTTGGCCAGCCTGCCGGCCACCGTGTATCCCGTGGCGTCGCTGCGGAGGAGGCTTACGCCGTCGAGCGGTCCGCTGACGGCCAGCAGCGCGGCGAGGTGTTCGCCCAGGAGCCGCTGCGGGTCGGTGCCGGGGGCCGCCGTCGCAACGCTGTCCAGCAGGGACGCGCTGCCCAGGGCACTGCGCACTGCGTCGCGGGCGTCCGGGGCGCTGCCTTCGGCCACCAGGGCGGGGTTGGAGGCCCAGCGGAGGTCCAGGACGACGGCGGTTCCTGCGGCGTCAACCGCGGCGGCCAGTTCCGTGGTGTCCTCGGGTGCCGGGTTGGCCACCACAACGCCGCGGGTGCCGGCGGCAACGGCGTGAAGTGCTTCGGTGGTCCAGCCGGGTGCGCCTGCGACCACCAGGACGTCGGCGGTGCCCTGCCGGCTCTCCGGAGCCGGGCCGAAGGTTTCAGGCAGTGAGGCCACCGTTTGGGTAACCGCGCCCTCTTCCCGCGCGGCGGGTGATGCCGAGACCGTGTACTGGCCGCTCATGGCGTAACTCCTGCTTTTTCCGCGGCACCGGCATGCCCCGCCCCGGCGCTTGCTGCCGTGGCGTCGGCGATGGCGAGGGCAAAGGTGAGGTCGTCGATCAGGGTTTGTGCGGCGGGTGCCTGGCGGGTTCCCCGGGCAAGCCCGGCAAGTTCACGCCATTCGCCCTCATAACCGTTGTGGCCGTACGGGCCGAACGTGCGGGTATCGCTGCCGTTGCCGCGGGTGAGGGTGGCCACTGCGGAGCCGGCCTGGACATACGACGGTGTGAAGTCGATGTGAAGGGCCGCATCGTCCCCGATGGCCTCGAAGGTCCACTCGGGCTTCCAGGTGCCGTTCATAACGGCACGCAGTTCGATGACGCGGGTTGGGGTGCGCAGCGAAACGGCATAGCCGAACGGGCGGACGTGGAACACCTGGAGGACTTCGAGGTCCGTGAAGTCCGGGGTGAACCGGCGGACCAGCGGCAGGTCGTGGATGGCCAGGCCCATGATCCCGCCCCGGAGTGCGCTCTTGATGACGTCCGGGTCCGAGTAGTCGGGCCGGCCTGCGGCCGGCCGCGTGACGATCTCGGTGGCGAAGTCCTCGAACCGGGCATTGGGCGGCAGGACGATGGAGGAACGGATGGTGTGGACCTGCCCGGGAAGGTCGCCCCAGTTCTGTTCGGCCGCGAGCCAGCCGGGGTCGAAGGTGTGCATGGCCCCGACGACGATTGGCACCCCGGTTTCGGCGCTGACGGCCGAGATGCGGGCGGCTTCCTCGGCGTTCATGGCGAAAGGCTTTTCGCAGAGGACGGCCTTCTTGCCGGCCCTGCAGGCGGCGATGACCTGGTCGGCGTGGAACTGGTGGGGGCTGCAGATTGCCACGACGTCCACGGCGGGATCGTCCAGCAGGGCAGCCATGCTGGTGCCGGCCGTGGCGCCAACGCGGGCCGCCACCGACGAGGCCACGGCGGCATCCACATCCATGATGTGCCGTACTTCCAGGATGTCCTGGAGGCGGGCCAGTGCCGGGAGGTGGATGGCCTGCGTGACGGGCCCCGCGCCGAGGATGCCGACGCCGAGGAGCGGCCGGTCTGCCGGCGCTGCGTGCTGGGACGCTGCTTGCTGGGACAAGGTCAGTTACCTCTTTGTAAGCGGACTCTGGGGGTGTAAGCGGATTACGGTGCCGGAATCAGTGCGGCTGATGTTCACCATCGGATCCGCGAATGTGCCTTGAGTCACAACGTAGAACTACTTTTGACGCACGTCAAGCAAAAGTTGTTTGTTGCGCGTCATTCTTCTGATTGGTGACAGCAGAAAGTAAGAGTGTTATGACTTAGACATGACTTCAGTGACAGGTAAGCAGGCCGGAAAAGAGTCCGATGTCGGCAGCCTGTCGCGCGCCGGGGACCTCTTCCAACTGCTTCGTGACGGCCGGGCCCGCACCCGCGCCGAGCTTGCGCTGAGCACGGGTCTGGCCCGCTCAACCGTCGCCTCGCGGATCGATGCGCTGATGCTGTCCGGCCTGGTGGGTCCCGCGGGTGAGGCGCTCTCCAGCGGCGGCAGGCCGCCGTCGCGCTTTGCCTTCAACCCGTCAGCCCGCCTGGTGCTGGCCGTGGACGTGGGCGCCACGCACGTCATCGTTGCGGTGACGGATCTCGGCGGAAACATCCTGGCCGAACACCGGCTGGCGCAGCAGGTGGCCGACGGGCCGGAAGCCGTGCTGGACCAGGTGGTAGCGCAGGGCAAGGAACTGCTGGCGTCCACCGGACGGACCGTTGCGGAACTGGCCGGGATCGGCATCGGGCTGCCCGGGCCCGTGGAACATGACACCGGCAAGCCCGTCAAGCCGCCCATCATGCCGGGCTGGGACGGGTTCGACGTGGTCAGCTACGTCCAGCGGTCCCTGCCCGTCCACGTGCTGGTGGACAACGACGTGAACATCATGGCGCTGGGGGAGCAGTCCGCGCACTGGCCCGAACACAACAACTTCTTCTTCGTGAAGGTGGCCACCGGCATCGGCTCCGGCATCATCAGCAACGGGGAACTGCAGCGTGGCGCGAACGGCACGGCAGGCGACCTGGGCCACGTCCAGGTGGCCCGCGGCGCGGATGTCCTGTGTGCCTGTGGAAACTATGGGTGCCTGGAGGCGCTGGCGTCCGGTCCCGCCGTCGTGCGCTCCCTCCGGGACCAGGGACTGGACGTGGCAAAGGGCTCGGACGTGCTCCGGCTCGCCGCCGACGGCAACCTGCAGGCCATCCAGGCGCTGCGCCAGGCCGGCCGGGACATCGGCGAGGTTCTGGCCACCGTGGTGAACCTGCTCAATCCGTCCGTGATTGTGGTGGGCGGCAGCGTTGGCGAGACGGGCGAGCACCTGGTGGCCGGCATCCGCGAGGTGGTCTACCGGCGCTCCCCGCCGCTGGCCACCTCGCACCTGCGCATCAACGGCTCCCGCGCCGGGAGCCAGGCGGCGGTCCTTGGCGCAAGCAAACTGGTCACCCAGTACGTCCTCTCGCCGGCCGTCATCGAAGCCACGCTGGCAGGCGCCATCGCCGGGTAAAGCCGGGAATCCCCGGCCTACCCGGCGTGGGCTCTACGCCTCCGCCTCCGGCTCGGGCGCTTCGGCCAGGATCAGTGCCGTGCCGCCGTACGCGGGCAGCTCCAGGAAGAAGCTGTGCAGGTCATCCACCTGCCCCACCGTCTCGCCGCTGAACAGATCCTTGACGTTGGCGCCGGACGGCAGCTCGTTGGACTGGATGCTGCCGGCGATGTCCTGCCCGGAGAAGTTGAGCGCCGTGACCTGCAGGCTGCCGTCCTTCAGCCGGTTGACCAGCACCAGTGCGCTGCGGTTGGAAACGTCCGGGACGTCGAGCAGGGTGCCGGTGGCGATCCCATTCTCTTCCCGCACGGCGAGGATCCGCTGCAGCCGGCGCGCGAACGAGTCGGGGTCCTTGAGCTGTTCGGGCAGCGGCCCGTACAGGCTGCGGGCCCGGGGCATCCCGGCGGACGAGGTGGTGGCGTCCGGACTGGTTCCCATGAGGTCGTGGGCGCCGCGGTTGATCCAGCGGGTATCGCCCTGCGAGGTGAGCTCGCGGACGCTGCTCCGGTCCAGGGCCAGGATGCCCGTGAGGTCCCAGCCGGAAAGGGCAAAGACGCCCGGCTGCAGGGCGTTGTACATGGCCAGGAGCAGGTGGACGTCCCGGATCTGGGCTTCCTGCTCCGGGGTGGTGGTGGACGGGTCCTTGATGCCCAGCGCGGCCATGATGAAGCTCACCGAGGTGCAGGCAATGCCGTTGGTGGTGAAGACGGCGTTGTAGGGCCCGTTTTCGCCGGTGAGCCGTTCCCGCAGGGTCTGCTGGACCTGTTCGGCCAGCTGCGCCCCGGTGAGTTCCTCGCCGTTGAGCTCGAACATCTCGTCCCGGTGCCCGGCGGCGAAGTGCAGGAGCTCGTAAGTGAGTTCGTCATGGTTCTGCAGGGCATGCACCAGCGACGCCTGGTCCACGCCGATTTCCAGCGACAGCCGGAGGGTCAGCCGCAGGAACTCGGTATCGGCCGTGACCAGGGAGTAGTGGTACGCAGGCCGGGTGATGAAGTCGTAGGACAGGTCGGGGCCGGCATCGGAGGTTGCCTTGATGTCGTCGATGGTCAGGTTCAGTTCCTGGAAGGAGAACCCGCCCACCTTGCGGATCATGGAGCCGATGAGCTGGTTGGCTGCCTCGGACAGTGGGTGCCCCTCGGACCAGCCGGGTTGTTCTTCGGCGCTCTTCTCCACGCCCAGGAAGCCGTTGGCGTCCAGGCGCAGCGCCCCCGTGCCCAGGTCCACCAGCGAATGCAGGGCATCGCCCACCACCAGGCGCATTCCGGCGAAGGTGGGGTCCAGCCAGTTGATGGAGGGCTGGCCGGCCTTGAAGTAGTGCAGGTAGACCCAGCGGCGGGTCTTGCCGGTGGTATCCACGATGGGCCGCGTGGCGCTCCAGTTGGTTTCCTTCACCCCGGGTTCGTAGAAGATGACCCGCTGCAGCCTGCCGATGATGTAGCCGGCCTTCTGCAGCGCCTGCTCGGAGTCGGGGCTGAGGTTGACCGAGTCCGCCCCCTCCGGGACGTCCGGGAGCAGGTTCCAGTCCTCCTCCGGAATATCGATCATGTGGTAGATGCCGGGGTAGTCCCGGAAGTTCATTTCGGCCAGGCGGAAGTCCGCGCCCTTGCCGGTGTGGCCCGGGACGATGTCGTCGATGACGGTGCCGTCGTGCTCGGCGGCCACCTCGCACATCCGCCGGAACTCATCCTCGGTGCCGAAAACAGGGTCGATCGCCATGCTGATGCGGTCGAAGTGCCCGTCCACGCTGGGTGTGTGGGACCAGCCGCTGATGCCGCCGGCGAGCTTCACGGGCCCGGTGTGGATTCCGCGGATGCCGATTTCGCGGAACGCCTTCCACATGGCCGGATCGCCCAGCGCCGAAAGGAATGACTGACCGGACGGGGTGATGAAGGACAGCGGGTAGGCGGTGAACCACACGGAGGCGCGTTCGACGGCGGCCCGCGGGTTGGGATGGGCGTACGAGTTCTGCCACATGCTGGCCTGGCCGGACAGCTGCCGGGCCAGCGTGTTCGCATCCCCGAGCATCGCCTGGTTGCGGAGCCAGTCCACGTACGCCGCGTTCCGCCCGTCGAACTCAAAGGACGGCCTGCTGCCGACGAACTGGCGCCGGCGCGCGATGGGCCGCAGGGCCTTGGGCCTGGCCGCGAAGAACTGCTCGTCGAAATTGACGTCCAGTTCCGTTGACGGCTCCGCAGCGCCCGCTTCCACTTCCCCGATGGGGGCGGCTGCATCCGCTTCCGAAGTGTTCCCGCTGGTGCCCGGCTCAGGCATAAGCTCCTCTTTCCATTGCTCGTTTCCGTGCTGGCATGGATGCTCCAAGACCCCTTGCCCAAGGAAACGTACCCAGGGCAACAGGGAGTATTCGGCGTTCCCTCTCCCGATGCTACTGCTCAGCGGAGCCGGTGGAGGGGACGCCGGCGTGCCGTCCGTCCCCAACCAGACGAAACCCCCTTGTTTCGCCAACTTTGCCCACTATGGCGGCCAGCGGTCGTATTCTTAGAGCAAGGTTTTGCAGTGGGCCCGGTGCGCTGATAGCAGGGCTGGAGCATGGCCGCTGAACCCACGGGGCAGGTTGGCTGGGGACCGCTTCCAGTTACCCCGGAGCCGGTTTTCGACAGCAAGGACGTCGAAGACTACCTCCGGGACGTCACCCGCGACTTCATGGCGGGTATCAAAGGTGAGCGCCGCAGCATCAGCTGGGCGGCCACCCTCTTCCGCCTGGGCACGGCGCGGACCATCGCAGCCAGTACGGAGCAGGCACGCGAAGCGGACCGGGAGCAATGCTCGTTCGCTGACGGACCGGTCATGGAAGCCATGCGCACCGCAGAATTCGTCCTGGTGTCGGACCTGAGCCGGGACCGCCGCTGGCCGGGGTATTCCAGCGCTGCCGCGGCCCATGGGGTGCAGTCCCTGCTCTCCGTCCCCATCCTCACCGAAGGCGGGACCAGTGCCGCCATCAATCTTTACGCGCCTTTCCCGCACG
Organism: Arthrobacter sp. SDR-2R; assembly: GCF_057747955.1. Lineage (NCBI taxonomy): Bacteria > Bacillati > Actinomycetota > Actinomycetes > Micrococcales > Micrococcaceae > Arthrobacter > Arthrobacter sp. SDR-2R. Next base: position 220,683 of record NZ_CM173231.1, on the reverse strand, counting down.
CCTTCACCAGCGATGACCTGGTGCGCAGCCAAAGCTATGCCCGTGAGGTGGCGCGGGCCATGCATGTTGTGGTCCGGGTGGCCGAACGCGCGGAAACGACGGCGGGTCTCGCCGTCGTCCAAAGCTCCCTGGTCCTGGTGGACCTCGCCGTGCGCAGCCTGATGAACGAATACGGACTCACCCGGGAGGGTGCGCTGCGGTTCCTGCAGACGCAGGCGCTGCACCACGAGCTGGATCTCCGGGACGTGGCATTGAACGTTGTGGCCCCCGCAGGGATGGACCTCGGGGTTGGGCAGCCGTCGGGGCTGCGGCAGGAAACGTACGACGGCGTGGCGGAGCTCCCGCGGCCGTCGCCGGCGGGGCGGGACTTTCCAACCGGAAGGTCGGCCCGCAAGGACGCTGCGGCGGGGACGGAACCCCCGCCTGCTGCGGAAGGGAGGACAGCATGACTATCGGGAAACAGGAACTGCGCTCCATCACGGAAGGACCGGGCAGGCACCCCTGGCACCGGTTCGTCGCCCTGGGGGACTCTTACACCGAAGGGATCGGCGATCCCGAGCCGCACAGCCTGGGCGGCCTCCGGGGCTGGGCTGACCGCGTGGCGGAGGAACTGGCGGACAGCCAGCCGGACTTCGCCTATGCCAACCTGGCCATCCGCGGCATGCTGCTGCGGCAAATCCTCGACGGGCAGCTGGCACCGGCCCTGGCGTTGAAGCCCGACCTGATTGCCATGTCCGGCGGTGGCAACGACATCGTGTTCCGCCACGGCGACCCGGACAAGCTGGCGGAAAAGATCGACGAGGCCGTGGGTATCCTGGCTGACACGGGCGCCACCATCCTGCTGTATGCAGGTCCCGATTGGGGGAACACGCCGGTCTTCGGCAAGATCCGCGGCCGCGTGGCGGTCTACAACGAACATCTCCACAGGATCGGGGCCCGGCACCACGCCATCATGGTTGACCTTTGGTGCCTGCCGGAGCTGCAGCATGCTCTGATGTGGGACCCGGACCGGCTGCACCTGTCCCCGCTGGGCCACCATTCCGTAGCGGTGGCCACCCTCAACGCCCTGGGCGTACCGCATACGCTCAGGCCGCTGCAGCCGCGGCCGCTTCCCGCGCACGGCTGGACGCAGGCCCGGGCCGAAGACCTGGTCTGGGCCAAGCAGTACTTTGTGCCGTGGGTGCTGAAGCGGATGCGGCCCCACCAGGTCAGCGGGTTGGCGGCCAAGCGGCCGCAGCCGGTCCCGGTGTTCGGCCTCGGCCGTCCCGGTCCCTTCCCGCCCGGACATCCCGCGGCCAGGACCTCCGGACCGGGTTATGACGGACAGCCTGGAGTGGACCCCGGGGTGGAAACCGGCAGGGTGGCTTAGCGCTTCCTGGGGGAGCGCTTGGCCGCGGCCTTCATCGCGGCCTTCGCTGCCGGAGGCAGTACGCCCTGCTCGGTTTCGGGTTCGGCCACCGTTCCGCGCGCCTTCGCGACGGCCTTCATGCCGTGGTAGATCACCAGGGCGGCAGCAGAACCCAGGGCGATGCCGGTGAACTTCAGGTCGCCAATGGTCCAGGTGTAGTCCGCGATGCCGATGATCAGGGCCACTGCGGCAGTGGTCAGGTTGACCGGGTTGGAGAAGTTCACCTTGTTCTGGACCCAGATCTTCACGCCCAGGATGCCGATCATGCCGTACAGCATCGTGGCGGCGCCGCCCAGCACGCCTGCCGGGACGGTGGCGATCAGTTCGCCGAACTTCGGCGAGAAGCTGAGCAGGATGGCGAACATGCCCGCCACCCAGTAGGCCGCCGTCGAATACACCTTGGTGGCCGCCATGACGCCGATGTTCTCCGCGTACGTGGTGGTGCCCGATCCGCCGCCCAGGCCGGCCAGCACGGTGGCAGCACCGTCTGCCATCAGCGCGCGTCCGGAGACGCCGTCGAGGTTCTGTCCTGTCATGGCGGCAACGGACTTCACGTGGCCGATGTTCTCTGCCACCAGCACCAGGACCACCGGGACGAACAGGCCCAGGACACCGATGTGGAACTCGGGGGTCTGGAAATGCGGCAGCCCAACCCAGGCTGCGGCGTCCATCTTGTCGTACTTCACCTCGCCGCGGAGCATGGCCACCAGGTAGCCCACCACAACGCCAACCAGGATGCTGAGCCGGCCCAGGATTCCGCGGAACAGGACGCTGACCAGGATGATGGTGACCAGTGTGATGAGGGCCGTAATCGGGGCGGCGTCGAAGTTCTGCTTGGCGGCGGGGGCAAGGTTCAGGCCGATCAGTGCCACGATGGCACCCGTGACGATGGGCGGCATCAACCGGTTGATCCAGCCGGCGCCGAACTTCTGCACCACGGCCCCCACCAGGGCCAGGGTGGCGCCGGCAAGCACCACGCCGCCCAGGGCGCCGGGGATGCCGAACTGCGCCTGCGAGGCGGTGATGGGTGCAATGAAGGCAAAGCTTGAACCCAGGTAGCTGGGCACCCGGCCCTTGGTGACCACCAGGAACAGCAGCGTGCCGATCCCCGAAAAGAACAGCGTGGTGGCGGGCGGCATCCCGGTGATGATGGGAACCAGGAAGGTGGCGCCGAACATGGCCACCACGTGCTGCATGCCCACGCCGATGGTCAGGGGCCACGCCAGCCGCTCATCCGGGGCCACCACCTGGCCGGGCTTGATGGTTTTGCCGGTGCCGTGCAGCTTCCATTTGATTCCGAGCATGCTCATGGGAAGGAATGCCTTTCAGGGGGTGCCGCGAGGGGGCGAAGATCAACTCGCTCCAGAATACCGCCAAGTGTTTGTGCGGGCCCGCTGTGGCCAAGGTCACCCGGCGTCACGGGAAGAGGAGGAAAGCAGTTGAAGTTGCAACTATGGAAAGCATCAGAGGCCACCCCGGCAGGCGGGCGGCGCAGCGAAAGGTAAGCCAATGACCATTGCCCACGAAGAAGCGGTTATCGATTCGGCAGCCGTGGACGCCATCTTTGCCCAGGCCCGCACCGCCAACTCCTTCACCGGCGAGGTGACCGAGGAGCAGGCCCAGGCCATCTACGAGCTCACCAAGTTCGGCCCCACCGCGTTCAACTCCCAGCCGCTGCGCGTCACCTATGTCCGCTCGCCCGAGGCCCGCGCCACCCTGGTGGATGCCCTGTCCCGCGGCAACCAGGCCAAGACGGCTTCCGCCCCGCTGGTGGCCATCCTCAGCTACGACACCGACTGGGCCGGCAAGTGGGACGACTTCCTCCCCGGCTACAACGCCCCCAAGGCCATGTACGACGCCGACCCGCAGCTCGCCGCAGCCATGGGCAACAACAATGCCCACCTGCAGGCCGGCTACTTCATCCTGGCCGTCCGTTCGCTCGGTTTCGCCGCCGGCCCCATGACCGGCGCTGACTTCAACGCCATCGACGCCGCCTTCTTCCCGGCCGGCGACCAGAAGAGCTTCCTGGTGGTCAACATCGGCCAGCCGGGCGAGGACGCCTGGGGCGAGGCAAAGCCCAAATTCTCCTACGACGAGGCTGTCCGCACCGTCTGACGCCCCATCACTTCCTGCGCCTTTTCTCCAAACGCCCCATCACCTGGTGATGGGGCGTTTGGGTTTTTTGGGCGGGATGTGATGGGGCGTCAGAGGCGTGGAGGTGGGCCGGTGGGAGACTGGGCGTATGCCGATGCGGAACCTCATTTTTGTGGCCTTCGTGGAACCGGTGGCGGACGGCCAGGTTTTTCTGCGGACGGAGTGGCCGCTGCACGTCACCCTGGTGAGGTTCGACGCCGCCGCGGACGGTGCCGACGTCGCCCAAAGCATCGCCGCGCTTGCAGATGGGCCGGCCAACGCAGCGCTTGGCGCGGAGCTGACCGTGGGGGAGGACGCCGCCTTTGGCCGCAACGGGTCCGTCCCCGTCAACCTGGTGGAACCGCACCACGCCCTGCAGGAACTGCATGAGCGGCTGGTGCAGGTGGTGGTGGACGCGGGCGGCAGGATCCTCACGCCGCGCCACACGTTGTCCGGCTACCGGCCGCACGTCTCCCACCAGGCCACCCCAGGCCCGGACGCCAAGCGCCTCCACCGGGGCGACGCCGTCGTGCTTGACCGCGTGGCTTTGGTGGACATGGCGCCCGGCGGCGACCACGCCATCAGGCGCATCCTCCGGTTGTGGAGCCAGGAACCTTCGCAGTACTAGGCGATGACGCTGTCCACCAGCGCCTTGGCCTCCGCCTGCACCTGCTTCAGGTGTTCCTCGCCCTTGAAGGACTCGGCGTAGATCTTGTACACGTCCTCCGTGCCGGACGGGCGCGCCGCGAACCAGGCGTTTTCGGTGACCACCTTCAGGCCGCCGATGGGCGCGCCGTTCCCTGGCGCCTCGGTGAGCTTGGCGGTGATCGTCTCGCCCGCCAGTTCCGTGGCGGTAACGTCCGACGGCGACAGCTTGCCGAGTGCAGCCTTCTGCTCGCGGGTGGCGGCGGCGTCGATCCGGGCGTAGACGGGGGCGCCGAACTGGTCCGTCAGCCCCTTGTACAGCTGGGACGGGGAGCTGCCGGTGACCGCGGTGATCTCCGAGGCCAGCAGTGCCAGCAGGATGCCGTCCTTGTCCGTGGTCCAGACGCTGCCGTCCAGCTTGTTGAAGGAGGCACCGGCGGATTCCTCGCCACCGAACGCCCCTTCACCCGAGAGCAGGCCGGGAACGAACCACTTGAAGCCAACGGGCACCTCAACGAGCTTGCGGCCCAGGCTCTCGGCCACGCGGTCGATGATGGAGGAGGACACCAGCGTCTTGCCGATCACCGAGGCGGGGTTCCAGCCGCTGCGGTTGCGGTAGAGGTAGTCGATGGCGACGGCCAGGTAGTGGTTGGGGTTCATCAGCCCGCCGTCCGGGGTGACGATGCCATGGCGGTCGGCGTCGGCGTCGTTGCCCGTGGCCACGTCGAATGCGGGCTGGCCGGAGGCGGCGGCGTCGGACATCCGCTGGATCAGCGACGCCATGGCCGACGGCGAGGAGCAGTCCATGCGGATCTTCTCGTCCCAGTCCAGGGTCATGAAGGCCCACTGCGGGTCCACCGTGGGGTTCACCACGGTCAGGTCCAGGTGGTGGCGCTCGCCGATCTCGCCCCAGTAGTCCACGGACGCGCCGCCCATGGGATCGGCACCGATCCGGACTCCGGCATTGCGGATGGCGTCCAGGTTCAGGACGGACGGAAGGTCGTCCACGTAGCTGCTCAGGAAGTCGAACTTGCCGGTGGTGTCTGCGGCCTGGGCGTCCGCCAGCGGGATCCGCTTCACGCCGCGCAGCCCGTTCTCCAGCAGCTCGTTGGCGCGGTTGGCGATCCAGCCGGTGGCATCCGAGTCCGCCGGGCCACCGTGCGGGGGGTTGTACTTGAAGCCGCCGTCGCCGGGCGGGTTGTGGCTGGGGGTCACCACGATGCCGTCGGCCTGCGGGGCGCCCGGTGCGGCTTTCCGGTTGTAGGTCAGGATGGCGTGGCTCAGCGCCGGGGTGGGGGTGTAGCCGTGCCTGGCGTCGACGAGGACCTGGACGCCGTTCGCGGCGAGCACCTCCAGCGCGGAGTTCTGCGCGGGCTCGCTCAGTGCGTGGGTGTCCTTGGCCAGGAACAGCGGGCCGGTGACGCCCTGCGCAGCCCGGTATTCCACGATTGCCTGCGTGATGGCAACGATGTGCTGTTCATTGAACGAGGCCTTGAGGCTGGAGCCCCGGTGCCCGGAGGTGCCAAAGACGACGCGCTGGCCGGGATCACCCAGGTCCGGCGCAACGTCGTAATACGCGTCAAGAAGCGCAGTGATGTCAACAAGGTCCTGGGGTTGGGCAACTGTACCCGCGCGGCTAGCCATGGCTCCAGCATGCCAGAACCTGGCAGGAGTCCAAACGACCCGCCCATAATCCGGACCCTGTGACGCGCAATGTGCTCGTCAAACCAAGTAGTCCACCTGAGTACCCGGCCCGGAAAGTACCTATATACCGGCCCTTTGACGCCCTGCTACCTTTCAAAAAATTCCAGGAAACAAGGGAAAGGAACGGACGACGGCGGGCCGCCGCCGGAGTCCTGTCCGGCTAGGAAACGGGGACGTCCAATGGGGGCAGGAGACGGGGCAGCGGAGCAGTCCAGGCTGGCTGCCGAGCGCGTTGCGAGGCTGAAGCGCCAACTCGACCAGGCCGAACGTTCCACGAAGGCGTGGGACGCCGGCGCCGCAGGGGAGCGGGTGGTGGCCGACAAGCTCAGCGAACTGGTCCCGCGCGGCTGGTACGTCCTCCACGATGTCCACTGGCCCGGCCGGCCCAAAGCGAACCTTGACCACGTCCTGGTGGGCCCCGGCGGCGTGGTGGTGATCGACTCGAAGAACTGGACCGGTGAGGTGCGGGTGGCTTCCGGGGTGCTGTGGCAGGGCCGCTTTGCGCGGACCCAGGCAGTGGAAGGGGCCCTGGCCCAGTGTGCTGCCGTGGCCTCGGTGCTGACTCCGCCGCACCGCCGCCTGGTGCGTCCACTCATCTGCATGTCCGCGCAGCCCGACCTTTTCGGGGTGACTGAATCCGACGTTGCCGTGGCCGGTTCCCAGCGGGTGGTGGGAGCCATCGAAGCGCTGCCGGCCGTGCTCGACCAGCAAACAGTGGTGGGCCTGTACGCGCACCTGGGCCAGCAGCTCACCCATGAACAGGAACCAGGCATCACCGCTTTTCGCAGCGTACGGCCGGGAACCGTGGTGCGCCCGGCGGGAGCATTGCCCCCGGCCGGCCCCGCAGCAACTCCCCGCGGGAAGCCCGGCTCCCCGGACGAAACGGGCCGCAGCCAAAGTGCATCCCGGCACCCCGCGGGGCGGGCCCTCCCCCCGCGCGGAACGAAGGCAGGACAACCCACAGGGCACAGGGCGGGAGCGCCGGCCGGAACGCGGACCGGGGCGTCGGCGGGATCGGCGCGCCGCGGCAGGAACGGCAAAGCGCAGCAGCATGGCGGCACCAGTGGAGGGAAGCTTGCCCTGCTGGCGGCCTTCGTCATTTTTGCCGTCTATATCCTGCCCTACTTGGGCCGCTAGCCTCCGGCGCATCTCCTGGCAGCAGCCGGTCTTTGGCGGCCGCGCGGACTGCTCCGGTCATCCGGTTGAGCCGTTCCGAGTCCAGGGTCCAGGCCTGCCAGTACAGGGCCACGTCCTGGTGGGGGCCGTCCTCGAGCCGCACCAGGGCGCCGGACTCCAGCTCGTCCGTGAGCTGGAGCTCCGGAATCATCCCCCAGCCCAAACCGGCTTTGACTGCCGCGAGGAATCCCTGGGACGAAGGGACGGTGTGCGTTGGAGGAAGCTGCCGCAGGCTCCTGGCCGTGAGCAGCTGCTCCTGCAGGTTGTCTTTCGTGTTGAATTTCAGGACCGGCATTGCCGCCCAATCCACGCCGCCGGACACGGAAAACCGCCGGCGCAGCCCGGGGGTGGCCACCGGAACGTACCGCATGGAGCCCAGCAGTTCCACCCTGCACCCGCTCACCGGGACAGGGTCCGACGTCACCGCTCCCATGACCTCGCCCTCGCGGAGCAGCTGGCTGCTGTAGCCCTGGTCCTCAACGTGGAGATCGAGGGCTGAGTCCTCCCACGCGGCGGCCTGATGCAGGACGGGGACGAACCACGTGGCCAGTGAGTCCGCGTTGACGGCCACCGGCAGCTGGGCCCGGGCCGGCGACCCTGCGCCCAGTGCCGCCGCCGTCTCCGCTTCCAGCACCTGCACCTGGCGGGCCATCCGCAGCAGCAGCGCGCCGGCGTCGGTGGCCGTGCAGGGCAGCCTTCGGCGGACCAGGACCTGGCCTACCGACGCTTCCAGTGCCTTGATCCGCTGGCTCACGGCGGACGGCGTGATCCGGAGCAGATCGGCCGCTGCCTCGAACGTTCCTTCGTCGATGACAGCCACCAGGGCCTTCAGGTGCTCAAGATTCATGAAGACATCCTAATGAATACCAAGAATCATTAATTTGCCTGTATGTCATGCGGATCCTACCGTCAGTAAGTATGTGGACTGCTGGAATAACGGGAATGCTCACCGGGATGGCGCTGATCGTGGCGATCGGCGCCCAGAACGCCTTCGTGCTGCGCCAGGGCATCCGGCGCGAGCACATCGGGGCGGTAGTGGCCGTCTGCATGGCCGGCGACGCCTTGCTCATCGTCGCTGGCACGGCCGGCATCGGGGCGTTGGTCACCCGGTTCCCCGAGGCGCTGGAAGTCCTGCGCTGGGCCGGCGCCGCGTACCTGCTGTGGTTCGCCGCGCGGTCCTTCATGGCGGCGGTTAAACCCTCCACCCTGGCGGAGCAGGCGCCCAAGTCGAAGAACTCGGTGATCGCCACCACGGCCGCCCTGACCTTCCTGAACCCGCACGTCTACCTGGACACCGTGGTGCTGCTGGGCAGCCTCGCCAACCAGCAGGGAGCCGATCTGCGCTGGGTCTTTGCCGCAGGCGCAGTCACCGGAAGCGTGCTGTGGTTCTCCGCCCTGGGGTATGGGGCACGCGCGCTGGCTGGAGTGCTCGGCAGCCCGCGAACGTGGCGCTGGATTGATGCTGCCATCGGTGTGCTGATGCTGGCCCTGGCCATCCGCCTGGTCATGCACTGAAGTAGGCTGGAGCCGAGATCCGCAGGGGAGAAACCATGAGTAACCAGCCATCCCAGGGGCCTGACTACCAGCGTGACGGTTCGCCGTGGCCCAGCTACCGGCCGCCGGCCGAGTACGGACGGGGACAGTACGGGCAGGGACAGTACGGCCAGCCCCAGTACAACCCGGGCTCCTACAACCAGGGCCAGTACGGCCAGCCGCAGTATTTCGGCCAGCCGTCCTACTATGGCCGGCCGGTGGAAGCGAAGACCCTGAGCATCGCAAGCATGGTCTGCGGCATCGCCTCGGTCATCACGGGTTGGCTGTTGCTTCCGCAGTTTGCCGCCATCATCACCGGCCACCTGGCCCTCCGGCGCGAACCCTCCGGCAGGGGGATGTCCATCACCGGCCTGGTGCTGGGCTACCTGTGCCTCCTGGGCTACGGCGCCCTTTGGCTGCTGCTCATCATCGGCCTGGCCATCGCCGGCACCGCCGGTTCCAATACGGGCACCTTCTAGCCCTGGCCGGCTGGGAAAGCACGGCGACGGCGGCCGGGCACCTGCGCCCGTGCCGCCATCGTGCCTTCTGCCGCCGTCGTGCCTTACCCCTTGACTGCTGCGGTGGCGGGCACCTCTACCGGATACCCGGGGTAAATGGTCTCCGCCGGCGCGCGGTTGGTGGCCTTGGCCCAGGGGTAGTAGACGGCCAGGGTGGCAACGATTCCCACCAGCCAGGAAATGTCCGCGCCGCCCAGCAGCTTGGTGACGGGGCCCGTGTACAGCGCCTGCGCCAGGAACGGGACCTGGATGACGACGCCGATTCCATAGGAAACCAGGGCGGCCACGTTCCAGCGGCCGTAGCGGCCGTCCGGGTTGTAGAGGGCGGGGATGTCCAGCCGGTCCCGGGAGACCTTGTAGTAGTCCACCAGGTTGATCACGGACCAGGGCGTGAAGACCATGAGCAGCAGGAGGACGAAGTTCTTGAACAGGTTCAGGAAATCCTTGCTGGCGAACAGTGCGATGAGCACGCTGGCGCCGATTACCGCCACGATGAAGGCAATCCGCACGGCTTTGGAGACGGTATCCCTCCGGTTGACGGCGGTGCTGATGGTCACGCCGCACATGAAGGCGCCGTAGGCATTCAGGCAGTTAACCGTCAGCTTGCCGGTGACGATCATCAGGTAGATGAAGATGGCGATCAGCCCGCCGCCGGCGAGATCGCCCATGTAGCCCACCTGGTTCTTCAGGAAGTCCCCGCCCAGCTTGGCGGCGGAGAGTCCGCCGGCCAGGGCGCCCAGGGTCATGGCCCACTGCGCCCCGCCCACCGAGCCGGCGAAGGTGTACCAAAAGGTCTTCCGTTCCGAGGTGTCCGCGGGAAGGTAGCGGGAGTAGTCGGCAACGTATGGGCCGAAGGTGAGCTGCCAGCCGGCACCCAGGGCAACGGCGGTGAGGAACGTGGGCCATTCAAAGCCCTTGACCATCATCACCTGGGTGATGTCGAACTTGGTGGCAACCGCCAGGGTCAGGTACAGGAAGCCTGCCAGGCCCAGTACGGTGGCGATGCGGCCCAGCGCGTGGATGTACTTGTACCCCAGGATGGCCAGCAGGGCCGTTGCGGCACCGAAGACCAGGATTCCGACGGCGGGCGCGTCCACTCCCAGCATGAGGTTTATCGCCTGCCCCGAGAGGACGGTGCCTGTTGAGGCGAACCCGACGTACATGAGGATGACCAGCACCAGCGGAATCACGGCCCCGTAGACGCCGAACTGGGCGCGGCTGGAGATCATCTGCGGCAAGCCCAGCTTGGGACCCTGGGCTGAGTGGAGGGCCATGACCGCGCCGCCCAGCACATTTCCCACCAGCAGGCCCACTATTGCCCAGAAGGCGTCCGCGCCGAACACCACGGCCAGGGCGCCGTCCACGATGGCGGTGATCTGGGCATTGGCACCAAACCACAGGGTGAACTGGCCGCGCGGGTGTCCGTGCCGCTCGCCCGGTGGGATCATGTCGATCGATCGTGCCTCAACGGCGGTACTGCCTCCGGCCATGGCCTAACTCCTCAGTGATGGAAACGTAGGGTCCATCACACCGGGTTTGGCGGCCGGCCAACACCCGCAACCGGGTCCTGCTGTCCGGGAAACCAGACGCCTCCGCGTGTCGCGCGGCCTGGCTAGCGGAGCAGCTCCACGTCCGAGACAAGCTCGATGTGCGCCAGCATGGCGTCCGCGGCCGCCGCCGCGTCCTGGGCCCGGACGGCATCGGCGATTTTCCGATGCGACGCCAGGGACTGTTCGGGCCGGCCGGGCTGCCCCAGCGACTCCATCCGCGTTTCCAGGATCATCTCGGCGATGAAGGCCATCAGCTGTGCCAGGACGGACGAGTGTGCTGCCGCGGTGATGGCCTGGTGGAACAGTTCGTCGCCGTGGGTGCCGCGGTCGCCGTCGTTGATTTCCCTGGCCATGACGTCCAGGGCATCGTCGATGGCGGCAAGGTCCTGGCCGGTCCGGCGTTCGGCGGCGAGGGCGGCAAGCTTCACTTCCAGGGTGCTGCGCGCCTCCACGATTTCGGGCAGCCGGCTTTGGTGCTCGCGCAGGCCCTTGATGACCGAGGCTACGCTGGGCCGCCGGGCCAGGACTGCGCCGGTGCCGTGCTGCACGTCGATGACGCCAAGCACTTCCAGGGCCACCAGCGCCTGCGCCAGCGTGGCGCGGGAAACCCCAAGCCGTTCGGCAAGGTCGCGCTCCGCCGGCAGGAGATCGCCCGGCCGGAGCTGGGCGGACTCGATGTAGGCGAGGATCTGCTCCACCAGCTGCTCGTACAGCCGGGGCCGCGTGACGCGTTCCAGGCCCAGCCGTGCTGTCTTCTCCACAAAGCCCTCCCTCGGGGTCGTAGGGACCAGAATACCTCCTTCGTCTATTGACAGATAGACTCACTGTCTAAGAGGCTAGTCCAGTGAGCCAGTAACTCACGTCACATTCTTTCTTTCCCCCAACGGAGGACCAACGATGTCCGCTCCTGTCTTATCGATCATCATCCTCGCGGCGATGTTCCTGCTCGCCACCGTCCTGCCCCTCAACATGGGCGCGCTCGCCTTCGTCGGCGCGTTCCTGCTCGGCGCCCTGGTGCTGGGCATGTCCACCAACGAGATCCTGGCCAACTTTCCCGGCGGCCTCTTCCTCACCATCGTCGGCGTCACCTACCTGTTCGCCATAGCGCAGAACAACGGAACCATCGACCTGTTGGTCCGCGGCGCAGTCCGCCTGGTGGGCAGCCGCGTTGCCCTCATCCCGTGGGTCATGTTCGCCATCACCGCCGTCATCACCGCCGTGGGCGCCCTGTCTCCCGCCGCCGTCGCCATCATTGCCCCCATCGCCCTGAGCTTCGCCGGCAAGTACAAGATCAGCCCGCTGCTCATGGGCATGATGGTGATCCACGGCGCGCAGGCGGGCGGCTTCTCGCCCATCGCCGTCTACGGTGTCACCGTCAACGGCATCCTGGCCAAGACGGACCTTGCCTTCAGCCCCACCGCGCTGTTCCTGTCCAGCTTCATCTTCAACCTGGTCATCGCACTGGTGCTCTTCGTGGTCCTCGGCGGCAGGAACCTCATGTCCTCCAAGGTGGGACAGTTCGTGGAGCAGGCAGCTGAGGCACGGATGGCCGTCAGCGTCGGCGCCAAAGCCGGCGCCGACGTCCCCTTCAAGGGCTTCGGCTCCGGCATGTACGGTCCCAGGGACCCCGCAGGCGACGGCGTCGCGGCCACCAAGGAGCGCAAAGAGCGGATTCCGCAGCTGGTCACCATTGCAGGCCTGATCGTGCTGGCCGTCGTGGCCCTTGGCTTCAAGATGGACGTCGGCTTCGTCTCCATCACCATCGCCATTGTGCTGGCCCTGGCGTCACCCGCAGCCCAGAAGGGGGCCATCAACAAGATCAGCTGGTCCACCGTGCTGCTGATCTGCGGCATGCTGACGTTCGTCGGAGTGCTGGAGGAAGCTGGAACCATCAAGTTCGTTTCCAGCGGCGTTGCCGGAATGGGAATGCCGCTCCTGGCCGCCCTCATCATCTGCTTCATCGGTGCCGTGGTATCCGCCTTTGCCTCCTCCACCGCCATCCTTGCAGCGCTCATCCCGCTCGCGGTTCCGTTCCTCTCCACCGGCGAGATCGGCGCCGTCGGCGTCATCTGCGCCCTCGCAGTGTCCGCCACCATCGTGGACGTCTCACCGTTCTCCACCAACGGCGCGCTGGTTCTGGCCAATGCCCCGGAAGGCGTGGACAAGGACCAGTTCTACAAGCGGATCCTCGGCTACAGCGGCATCGTGATCGTGGCCGGCCCCGTCCTGGCATGGCTGGCGCTGGTGGTGCCCGGCTGGCTCTAGCTGCCGCTGCCCCACACCGGCGGCCGTCCGCCACCCGTTCCAGAAAGGAAACCCAAACCATGAGCACCGAGAACCGCCAAGGCCCCCTGGCCGGGCACACCGTCGTCGACCTCAGCCGCGCACTGGCCGGACCCCACGCAGGCATGATGCTGGCGGACCTCGGCGCCCGCGTCATCAAGGTGGAGAACCCCGGAACCGGTGACGACACCCGCGGCTGGGGGCCGCCCTTCGTCGGCCCCGAAGACGACCTCCAGTCCACCTACTTCATGTCCTGCAACCGCAACAAGGAGTCCATCAGCCTGGACCTGAAGAGCGGCGACGGGCAGGCGGTGCTCCGCGGCCTGCTGGAGCGGGCGGACGTGGTGATCGAAAACTTCCGGCCCGGGGTCATGGACCGGCTGGGCTTCTCCACCGCGGCGATGCATGAGCTCAACCCGCGGCTGGTGATCCTGTCCATCACCGGCTTTGGCCACGACGGGCCCGAGTCCCAGCGCAGCGGCTACGACCAGATCCTGCAGGGCGAGGCCGGACTCATGTCCCTCACCGGGTCAGGGCCGGACGACCCCCAGCGCGTCGGCGTTCCAATTGCCGACCTGCTTTCCGGGATGAACGGCGCCTTCGGCGTGCTCGCGGCGCTGGTGGAGCGGACCCGGACCGGCCAGGGCAAGGTGGTACGCACGTCGTTGCTGGCATCGCTGATCGGCGTCCATGCCTTCCAGGGCACCAGGACCACCGTTGCAGGCGAAGTTCCCCAGGCTCAGGGCAACCACCACCCGTCCATCGCCCCCTACGGCCTGTTCAACTGCAAGGACGGCAGCGTACAGATCAGCGTCGGCAGCGAGAAGCTGTGGGCGTCCTTTGCTGCGGCCTTTGGCCTGGAGCCGGGTGCCCCCGGCTTTGCCAGCAATGCCGAAAGGGTGCGGAACCGTGCGGGGGTGATTGCCGCCGTCGAACGCGCCTTCGCCGGCTACGGTGCGGCGGAACTGCTGGCGAAACTGAACGACGTCGGGATCCCGGCAGGGAAGGTCCGCTCGCTGGACGAGGTGTACGCCTGGGAGCAGGTGGCATCCCAGGGGCTGGTGGTGGATGTGGACCACCCGCTGCTCGGAAAAGTGAGCCTGCCCGGCCCGCCGCTGCGGTTCTTCGCTCCCGGGGATGCGGCCGAAACCACCCCCACCCAGCACGATGCACCGCCGCTGCTGGACGAGGACGGGCCGGCAATCCGCGAGTGGCTGGGCCTGGCTTCTGTAACGGCGGGGGCCAAATAGCATGCCGACGAGGGAAAAGGTGCGGCACCTGAACGCAACCGAACTGCTGGACGCCGTGGTGGACCAGGGCTCGTTCGTCTCCTGGGACACCGAACCGGAGCAGCCGGACGTCTCTGACGAGTACGCCCGCGACCTGGCAAAAGCGCGCGAACGCAGCGGCGCCGATGAGTCGGTGGTCACCGGCGCCGGCCTCATCCGCGGCCGCCGCGTTGCGCTGATCGTCAGCGAATTCTCCTTCCTGGCCGGCTCCATCGGCCACGCGGCGGCGCAACGGATCGTTGCCGCCGTCGAACGCGCCACCGCGGAGGGGCTGCCGCTGCTGGCCGGGCCTGCGTCCGGGGGAACCCGGATGCAGGAAGGGACGCTCGCGTTCCTGTCCATGGTGAAGATCACCGGCGCCGTCCGGGCGCACCGCCAGGCCGGGCTGCCGTACCTGGTCTACCTGCGGCACCCCACCACCGGTGGCGTCATGGCATCGTGGGGTTCCTTGGGCCATATCAACGTGGCGGAACCTGGGTCCCTGCTGGGCTTCCTGGGTCCCCGGGTGTACGAGGCGCTGTACGGCGAGGCGTTCCCGGAGAACGTGCAGGTGGCGGAGAACCTCTTCCACAAGGGACTGATCGACGGCGTGGTGGAACCCGGCGATCTTGCAGACCTGGTGGGCCGGGCACTGGACATCCTCTCTCCCGGGGGTCCGGTGGCTGCGCGCCCTGCCCCTCCCGAGACCCTCAACGTCCGGCCTTCAACAGTTGACGCCTGGACGTCCATCGGGATCTCCCGGCGTCCCCGGCGGCCGGACCTGCGCCAGCTGCTGAAGGTCGGCGCCACCGACGCTCTCCCCCTGAACGGAACCGGACAGGGGGAGAAGGACCCCGGGTTGCTGCTGGCACTGGCGCGCTTTGGCACCCAGTCCTGCATCGTCCTGGGCCACGCCCGCCCGCTTCGGAAGGACGCCGCCGGGATGGGACCGGGCTCCTTGCGGGAGGCGCGCCGCGGCATGAAGCTGGCGGAGGAACTGCGGCTGCCGCTGCTCACCGTGATCGACACCGCGGGCGCTGCTTTGTCGCAGGAGGCGGAGGAGGGCGGACTCGCCGGCGAAATTGCGCGCTCGCTGCACGAACTGATCGGTCTGGAATCGCCGTCGGTCTCCGTGCTGCTTGGCCAGGGCGCCGGGGGAGGTGCCCTGGCACTGCTGCCCGCGGACAGGACCATCGCGGCCCAGCACAGCTGGCTTTCACCGCTTCCTCCGGAAGGTGCCAGCGCCATTGTGCACCGGACCACCGCGTTCGCCCCGGCCATGGCCCAGGCGCAGGGAGTGAACGTGGCCGCGCTGTACGCGAACGGCCTGGTGGACCACATTGTGGATGAGCGGGACGATGCTTCTCTGGAGCCGCGCGAATTCTGCACCCGGATGGCCCGGGCGATTGAGTTTGAGCTGGGCTCGGTGGCCGGCGTTCCCGTGCCGGAACTCGTGGCTGCCCGGGCGCGGAAGTTCGCATCCCTCGGCGGCAGCTGACGGTTGCCACTTGGTCGTGGGGGGGCAGGCCCGGGAGGCGCCGGAGTATCGGTTCCGGCGCTTCCTACGGCTGGTCCGGCACGTAGAGGGCCATAATGACGCCCGTGGCGGTG
Source organism: Arthrobacter sp. SDR-2R (assembly GCF_057747955.1). Taxonomy (NCBI): domain Bacteria; kingdom Bacillati; phylum Actinomycetota; class Actinomycetes; order Micrococcales; family Micrococcaceae; genus Arthrobacter; species Arthrobacter sp. SDR-2R. The sequence goes on along the minus strand of NZ_CM173231.1, from coordinate 204,854 downwards.
TGTGCGGCTTCGAGGAGCCGCAGCGGCGTTTTTGTTGCCCCGGTGAAAAGCTGGTGACCGTTGCCCAGCACCAGGGGATGGATCATGAGCAGGTACTCGTCGATTTGATCTGCCGCCATAAGGCTGCGGATCAGCACTCCGCTGCCCATGATCACGAGGTTCCCGGGGAAGGTTTCCCGGAGCTCCTTCACAGCCGCCGGAACGTCCCCGCGAAGGAGCGTTGAGTTTGGCCACTCAAGCTTCAAGGCGGGGTCACCGGAGGCGACGTACTTGGGCGTGTTGTTCAGGGCGTCCTTGAATGGACCGCCCTGGGCGTTCCATGACGACAGGAGCTGCACGTAGGTGCGCCGTCCAAAGAGGAAGGCGTGGCCGGCGCCCATGCGCCCGCCCATCTTCTGGACCGTCGCCTGGTCGGCACGCGGAACGGCCCAGCCGCCGCCGGTGAATCCTCCCCGGGGATCTTCGTCCGGGCGCCCCGGTCCCTGCATGACGCCATCGAGCGTCACATGGTTCATCACCACGACCTTGCCCACTGCGGTCAGCCTTTCCGTCGCGGGAAGCGCCCGCGGCGGCGGGCGGCACCCGCTGCCAAGGGACTACCTCCTGGACTGGAGTCTGGTCCGGTGGGCGTTCCTGCGCAGCTGCAGGATGCGCGCTCCGCCTGCCACGGCCACCAAGACGCCGCCTGATACGGCAGCGATGAACAGTGCCATCCCCAGCGGGACGGACCCCTCAAAACCAAGGAACCGGACCAGGGCCTGGTCCTGGTTCTGCAGGATGAAGACGATCAGCAGGATCAGGAGCACCAAGGATGCCACGACACCTGCCCAGATGACTCCGGCGCGGGTGACCTTGCGTTCAGGGACTCCACGGCCCGTCGCCGCTGTCCCGGTGGCCGGTGTCCCCGTTGTTCCGACTGTTCCCCCTGCGTCCGGTGCGTAGGACGGCGCGCCGCCGTAGGTTGCGGCCCGGTCTCCCGATGGCTGCGCTGCGTTCGACGGCGTGGTGGCATCCGGTTCCTGCCGGCCTTCCGGCCCTGGCGTGTACTGTCCTGCGCTCATGTCCGTCCCCTTTCCCAAAATGCTAAGCATGCTTATTGTCTAACCATAGACGCCCCGGTTGACGCGGCACAACGACCGGTACCGCGTCCTGCGTTAGGAATTGCGTCATGACCGGCGCAATGACCTGCGCAGGGAAAGGGTGCGGGGGAGCCGTCGGCCAGGAGGGGCCCTCACGTGAGAACCCCTCCTTCCGGCAGTCTGGCCGGGCCATTTTCGGTCCGGTCAGCCCGGCCCGGGTCTCACCGCCCGGGTCAGACCCTCTCCTTGCTCCGTTCGGCGGAGGGGGTGCGGGGCGCAGGCATCCTGCGCCAGTTGGGGAAGGCCCAGAACGTGAAGTCCGGTGCCTTGACCGGCTCCTCCGGAGTTTCCGCAGGGGCTTCCGTTTCGGCTTCAGGCCGGCGCTTGGTTTCTTTCCTGGCGCCCCACCCGAAGTCCTTGTTCGATGCGTAGCACATCACAGACCTCCTCATGGTGACTGCCCTTTAATCGTCCTCCTGATTGGCGGGGGAGTCGATATGCCAACGCAGTCCAGGGGCAGCGAACGCACCAGAGGCCTCAGCGGCCGCATGAGTGATGTCCGCGCTTGTCAGGCGCCGTCAACCACGTCCTGTGCCTCCTGCGGGCGGTGGAACTCGCAGGGCCCCTGATGCCGGAGGGGGAGGAGGCAGGTCCGTCCCGTGGGCAGGTGGACCAGCGCGCACCGGCCTGTCATCGCCAGGTCTTCCCTGACGTTCGAGTTGCTCATGTCTGGACGTCCGTCGTCTGCCGTCATGGTGGCTTCGGTGCCTGGGGCAGGGTGTTCAACGTTCATGGTGGGGCAACTCCTCATCGGGCGGAGGGCGAATGGAGGGTGTTGAAAGGTGCTCCTTCAAGTGTGCGCCGCCAGGGTTACCAGCGGATTAAGCCGGTGTTAGGAGCAGGTCAACATCTGCCCTCCGGCGAAGCTTCCCGAAGTTTCCCTAGTAGCCCAGCTGGTGGGCCACCTGCAGGAGGAGGGCTTCGGAGCCCATGGGGCCAACAAGTTGGATTCCCATGGGAAGTCCACTGCCGGCGCTACCCCCGGTCCAGTGCACGGGAACGGTGATGGCCGGCAGGCCGCACACATTCACCATGGAGGACCACGGGGCGTATTCGCACTGCTTCCGGTAGTCGCCGTCGGCGTCCCCGGGCCACTGCGCCGACGGCCAGCGCTCCCCGCCATGCGCCGTGCCGGTGAACCATCCCACCGGCCGCGGCGTCTGCGCCAGGGCCGGCATCAGCATCAGGTCCCACTGCCCGTACTGCGCCACCGTGTCATGCTGGAACTGCCGCAGGAATGCCAGTGCCTCTGCGAGCTTGGCGGGGCTGCGCTGCTGTGCCCGACGGCGGAAGGTCCGCGTCAAGGGGGCCAGCAGAGCTTCACGCGTCGGACTGATCCTGGCTGCGCCCACCCCGGCGGTCCACGCCGTCGTGAAGGCATCCGGGTAACGGTTGTCGTAGCGGACGGATGCATCATCCAGGCTGTGGCCGGCGTGTTCCAGGAGGGCCTCACCGGCACGGAGCGCGTCCAGGGCTTCCTGTTCGGGCGTGAAGGGAAACGTGCCGGACCACGGGCTGTCCAGGGTGACGCCGATCCGCAGCCGCGGCGGCTCCTCTTGTTGCACTGCCCGGAGGTAGTGGTTTCCCGGGACCAGGACGTCCATCATCAGCGCCGCGTCCTCCGTGCTGTGGGCAAGGGGACCGGGCACCACCAGCCGCGCGGGATCGCCGGCACTTTCCCCGGCTGCCACCAGCCCTCGGCCCGGCTTCAGGCCCACCAGGCCGCATGCTGCCGCCGGGATGCGGACTGACCCGCCGCCGTCGGTCCCCGGAGCGAAAGGCAGCAGCCCCGCTGCCACGGCCGCTGCACTGCCGCCGGACGAACCTCCCGAACTCCTGCTGGGTGCATGGGGATTGCGCGACGGCGGTGCGAAGCGGTTTTCGCTGTAGGCCGTCAGTCCGAATTCAGGTACCTGTGTCTTGCCCAGCGAAACCACGCCGGCATCCTTGAAGAGGGACACCAGCGGAGCGTCGGCGGGGGCGGGTTTGTGGTCAAGGGCGGCACTGCCGTGCGTGGTCACCACCCCGGCCACGTCCGTCAGGTCCTTGAAGGCAAGGGGCATGCCGTGCAGCACAGGCAGGTCATCGGCGTCGGCGCGGGCATGCACGGCATCGGCCGCCTTGGCCTGGTCCATGGCCTGTTCCGCGGTCACGGTGATGAAGGCGCCGAGAAGGGCGTTCCGCTGGCCGGTCCGGGCCAGGAAATGGGCGGCGGCCTCCGCGGCGGACACTGCTCCACTCCGCAGGAGGTCCCGCAGGGCCAGTGCCGAAAGCTCATGGAGTTCAGTCACGGAACCGGGACTCCGTTTGCGCACCGGCAGGCCGTTCCGTGCGGGCGGCCGGAGCCGGGGGTGCGGGGAGGGCGGCGGGCTGTTGGGACATGAAAACCTCCTTGGGCTTCACCAGCCTAACCCGGGGCTTTTTGCATACCTGTTCACGGTGGAAGGGGGCGGAAGAGCTAGGCTTAAACCTGAATCTGATCCGCCAAGACAGGACTCCGATGAGTGACTTCGATACCGTCCCCGTGCATGACATTCCCGCTGACGCGGTGATCCTGGACGTCCGGGAGGACTACGAATGGGTCGCCGGCCACGCTGACGGCGCACTCCACATCCCCATGGACCAGATCCCGGCCCGGCTGGGTGAGCTCGATCCGGACGAGGACCTCTATGTCATCTGCCGTACGGGCGGCCGCTCCTTCCGCGTTGCCCAATGGCTCACGGGGCAGGGATATTCCGCCATCAACGTCTCGGGCGGGATGGACCAGTGGCTGGAGGCCGGCAAACCTTTGGTTTCGGACAACGGACTCAAGCCGTTGGTGCTTTAGTGGCCGGTACTTCCCGCACCTACACGTTCCTGGGTCCGGAAGGCACCTTCACCGAGGCTGCCCTCCTCCAGGTACCCGATGCCCTTGAGGCGGTGAGGATCCCGGCGTCGAACGTCAACTCCGCCCTTGGGAAGGTTCGTGAAGGTGCGGCCGACGCCGCCATGGTCCCCATCGAGAACTCCGTGGAGGGCGGTGTCACGGCCACGCTGGACGCCATCGCCACCGGCCAGGAACTGCGGATCATCCGCGAGGTCCTGATTCCCATCAGCTTTGTCCTGGTAACCCGTCCCGGGGCTCGGTTGGAAGATGTCCGGCGCGTTTCCACGCACGGCCACGCCTGGGCCCAGTGCAGGCTGTGGATGGACAAGAACATACCCGATGCGGAATACGTTCCCGGCTCCTCGACCGCCGCCGCGGCCGTGGGGTTGCTGGCGGCCGACTGCCACTACGACGCGGCCATCTGCGCGCCGCTGGTGGCCAGCGAACATGCTGGACTGTCCGTGCTGGCGGAGGATATCGGTGACAACCCGGGTGCGGTCACCCGCTTCATCCTGGTGAGCCTGCCAGGGGCCCTGCCGGCCCGGACCGGTGCGGACAAAACCACGGTGGTGGTGCCGCTTCCGGAGGACCGTCCCGGAGCCCTGATGGAGATCCTGGACCAGTTCGCCAGCCGCGGCGTCAACCTCAGCCGGATCGAGTCCCGGCCCACGGGCCAGTACCTGGGACACTACTTCTTCAGCATTGATGCCGACGGCCACGCAGGCGAGGCGAGGGTGGCCGACGCGCTGGCGGGGCTGCACCGCATCAGCCCGGGGACGCGTTTCCTTGGCTCGTACGCCAGGGCAGACAAGCAGCAGACGCCGGTCCCGGCCTATGTCTCCGACGCGGCGTTCTCTGCGGCCCAATCATGGGTGGAATCCATACTCGATGCAGAATCCGTCGCAGGTGAAACCGGTTCCGCAGCTTCGCCCAGAGCGTAGGCAAATGGCTTGGGAACTACTTCCGCGGGCTGCGGACAATGCGTATGCTTGCTTGATCCACACGGGGTATGGCCCCTGACGAAGGGAGAGGGTCATGACCAGCAGCACTGAGAACGACGGCCAGGGGATGATCGTCAACCCCAAGCCGACCGCTGACAACCAGGACTGGGACGGGGATGACGCTGACCGCGCCGACCGCCTGCGCTTCGAGGAAGAGCAGGCCATGATCCGCGAGCAGTCTGAAGCCCACGCTGCCGCCAAGGCGGCCGCCGATGCAAAGAAGCAGGCCAGCGCCTGAGCCGCGCAGCACTCTTGCTTTTGTCACGTAACAGCGCTGTCAGCGCTCTTTTGTCAACGCACCTTTGCTAACGCACCGCCGTGGCACTGCTGCCATGGACGTCCCGCTTGACCCGGACCAGGAGTGACCGCGGCAGAACCTGGACGGTGAGCTGCGTGGCTTCACCCGAGGTGTCGCCGTCGAGCTGTGTGGGCATGGGTTCGGGGCACTTGATCACCACCCTGCCTGACCGGTAAACGGTCATGATGGGCAGCTTGCCGCTGTGCTTGAACATGATTTTCACGTACATCAGCAGCCACCCCAGCGCGCTGCGGGGGCTCATCACCACAACGTCGAGCATGCCGTCGTCGATCATGGCCTGCGGGATCAGGTCGATGCCGCCGGGGACAAGGCCGCAATTGGCGAAAAGCACACTGCGGATATTCCTTACCTGCTCCGGGTTTCCGTCCAGCGCAATGGAAACCTTCTTTCGCCGGCCCGGCAGGTGGCGTACGCCCGCCTCCGTGTACGCGAGCCAGCCCACCGCCTTCTTCAACCCGTCATTGGTGTCGGCCAGGACCTCGGCATCCATGCCTATCCCGGCGATCACCAGGAAGATGTGCTCGGAGTAGTGGCCGGTCCGGGAGTTCTCGATGGCCATCCGTGCGGTGTCGATGTAGCGCTGGCGGCCGAAGAGTGCTGTCTGGACGTTGCCGTGAAGGTCGTTCACATCCAGGTCCACGTTCCGCGCCAGCAGGTTGCCGGTACCCAGTGGAATCAAACCCATGGCAATGTCCGTGTGCGCCAGGGCCTCGGCCACCACCCGGACGGTACCGTCGCCGCCGCCCGCAAGGACGACGTCCGGCTTGCCGGCCAGGACGGCCTGCATCTGGGAAAAGCCGGGGTCCTCCGCCGTCGTCTCGAAGAAGACAGGCTCCTCCCACCCGGCTGCCAGGCAGGCGCGCTGGATGATTTCCCTCGCTTCCCCGGCCCGCGCCTTGATTGGATTCAGGACCACGGCCACCCGCTGCTGCGCCAGCCCGGAGTCGTAAACTTCCCCCGCCACGGTGCTGCGCATATGCAGTGCTTTGAGGCGGCGCACCCCCCACCAGCTGGACGTGGCGAAGGCAAGCGCCACCGCAATCAGCAGGTAGAGAATCCAGTCGCTCATGGTGCTTCAACAGTAGCCGTGCGGGCGGCGCGTGGGGGCACGCACCCTGCCGCCCGCCGTCGTGCGCGGTATTGGATACCCTTGTGTGGTGATCGACGTAAAAGACCTCAGCGAAAACCCGGAGAAATACCGTGCCAGCCAGCGTGCCCGTGGCGCGGACGAATCAGTGGTGGACGCGATCATCTCCGCGGATTCCGCCCGCCGCGCTGCCCTGATCCGCTTTGAAAACCTCCGCGCCGAGCAGAACGTGTTCGGCAAGAAGGTGGCGCAGGCCAAGGGTGAAGAGAAGCAGGCGTTGCTGGCAGAGGTCAAGGAGCTCGCCAACTCGGTTAAGGCTGCGTCTGCCGAGGCCGATGCCGCGCAGACCAAGCAGGAAGAACTCCTGCGCACCATCCCCAACCTTATTGAGGACGGCGTGCCCGAGGGCGGCGAGGACGACTACGTGGTGGTCAAGACCGTCGGCACCCCCCGCGAATTCCCCGACTTCGAGCCGCGCGACCACTTGGAGATCGGCGAGCTGATCGGCGCCATAGATATGGAACGCGGTGCCAAGGTCTCTGGTGCCCGGTTCTACTTCCTGCGCGGTGTGGGTGCCCGGCTGGAGATGGCCCTGCTGCAGATGGCCATGGACCAGGCCATCGAGGCAGGGTTCGTCCCGATGATCACCCCCACGCTGGTGCGTCCCGAGACCATGCAGGGGACCGGCTTCGATGTGAAGCACGACGCCGAGATCTACCGACTCGCCGAAGACGACCTGTACCTGGTGGGCACCTCCGAGGTTGCCCTGGCCGGGTACCACGCAGACGAGATCCTGGACTTCTCCAAGGGCCCCATCCGTTACGCCGGCCAGAGCTCCTGCTACCGCCGCGAGGCCGGCTCGCACGGCAAGGACACCCGAGGCATTATCCGCGTCCACCAGTTCAACAAGGTGGAGATGTTCATCTACACCACTGTTGAAGAGGCCGCCGCCGAGCACCAGCGCCTCCTGGCGTGGGAAGAGGAAATGCTGGCCAAGTGCGAACTGCCGTACCGCGTGATCGACACCGCTGCCGGTGACCTCGGCACCTCCGCCGCACGCAAGTACGACTGCGAAGCCTGGGTTCCCACGCAGGGCGCCTACCGCGAGCTGACCTCCACCTCCAACTGCACCACCTTCCAGGCGCGCCGCCTGAATATCCGTGAGCGCGTGGTGAACTCCGAGGGCGTCGCCAAGGGCACCCGGGCAGTGGCCACCCTGAACGGCACCCTCGCCACCACGCGCTGGATCGTGGCGCTGCTGGAGCACCACCAGAACCCGGACGGCTCCGTCAACGTGCCCAAGGCGCTGCAGAAGTACCTGGGCGGCCTCGAGGTCCTGCCGGTCCCCTAAAGGACCTTTCATAAGCTTGTTCGCGGATCAGGACCTTCATGGTTCTGATCCGCGAACATGCTTAGGCCTGACGGTCGCTTGTCCACATACAGGCAGCGGACCGGTGACCGCGCTTCCATGGTCCAACATCCTGTTGGAATGGACATGCCACCCGGACTGATTGATACTGCCGCCATTCTCCGCACGGGCGCCGGCACCGACGGCGTGCACCGCGCCTTCAAAGCAGGGCAATTGGTGCGGATTCGGCGCGGCTTCTACGTCTCCACCGAGGACTGGCTCAACGCGCTGCCGTCCCGGCGCTTCGCATGGACGACGACGTCACTCGCCAGATCGGTCAAAGGTGCCGTTTTGTGCGGGCAAACGGCAGCGGTGGCGAGCGGTCTGCCGACGCTGGGAACGCCACCGTGCGTGGAGTTGGCGACTGCCTTGCCCGGCCGAAGCGGCATCAGGAAATCGCCGCTGTTGGTCCTGGGCGGGGACGGAACGGCCCAAGACGTGCGCCGCACGCGTTCCTATCCGCTTAGGTACCGGCTCAAGAGCGTGCTGGAACCTGTCCGCCATGGGGAGTTCCTCTGCACAGGACTCATGGAGACCACCGTGGATGTCATTTCCTCCACGAACCTGAGCCAGGCACTGGTACTCGCAGACGGGGCCGCCCGCAAACTCCTGGCCGACGGCCTTGTGGATCGTGGTGCCAGCCTTCTGTCCGTGCCGGGCATTGCCGCCGGCATAGCGGCTCTTCCGTCTGCGGCTGCCCGGCGCCGCGCGGAGCGGGTCGCTGCCCTGGCGAGCCCCGAGCCGGAGTCCGTTGGGGAGTCGTACAGCCGGGCCATCTTTGAGTTCCTTGGTTTCGAACAGCCCGAACTTCAACACGTCTTTAAGGACGGCAACGGCTTCATCGGCAGGAGCGATTTCTGGTGGCCTTCCCAGGGGGTGGTGGGTGAGTTCGACGGCAAGGGGAAGTACGTCCAGGCCGCCCTGCGTGACGGGATGACGGCTGACGAGGCCGTATATCGGGAGAAGCTCCGCGAGGACCGGATCCGGGCGCTGGGCCACGGCTTTGTTCGCTGGCGATGGGCTGACCTCACGGACCCCGGCCGGCTGCGGTGCAAGCTCCTGGCAGCCGGACTCCGCCCGCTCCTGGCAACCGGACTCCGCCCGGGCTGCGGCACGTCCTCGCCCGCGAATCAGAAGCTGGTTCGCTAATCAGAACCGTGAAGGCACGGATGTGCGAACGAGGTGAGGACTGTTGGTCCAGGGAAGACGGGGACTCGTCCGCCCAGGGGGATCTGCTGCGCGAGGGACCGCCGGGATGTGGGAATCCGCCGTGTTTACCAACAGTTCAATAAACCTGTGTCCTGCGTCCTAGCGCGTGTCAGTTACGTCTGGTTCACTATGTGGATGACAACGCTGACTGAAACCTCAGTCGCCGGCAACGATGACCGGCGAGACAACAATCCGAACAACAACACCAACACCAACACCCTCGGCTTCGCCGCTGTGGACCAGAAGTTCATGGTCGCCCTGGACGTGGACGGCACCCTGGTGAACCACGACGGCCACATGTCCCCTGGTGTGCGGGAAGCCGCCCAGGCCGTGGTTGCAGCGGGGCACGAGGTGATGATCGCCACCGGCCGCTCCCTGAACGCCACCCTTCCCATCATCGAGAAGATCGGAATCGAGCGCGGATACGCCGTCTGCTGCAACGGCGGCGTAACGCTCCGGCTCCACCCGGAACTCGAAAACGGCTACGAAGTGATCCACAAGGCCACGTTCGATCCCGCTCCGGCCCTGCGTGCGCTCCGGGAGCGCCTCCCGTCCGCCAAGTACGCACTCGAGGATGCCGACGGCAATTTCCTCTCCACCGAGCGGTTCCAGGACGCCAGCTTCGGGGTGGAGGCCGTGGGCGTGGACTTCCACACCATGCTGGAAGCCACCGCCGTCCGCGTGGTGGTCTTCAGCACCGAAAACACGCCGGAGGAGTTCAACGAGGCCATCAACCACGTGGGCCTGGCGGGAGTGACCTATTCGGTGGGATGGACTGCGTGGCTGGATATCGCTGCCGCAGGGGTGACCAAGGCCAGCGCCCTGGAAAACCTTCGGGTCCGCCTTGGTTTTGAAGAGCACCTCACCGTCGCCGTCGGTGACGGCCGGAACGACATCGAGATGCTCACCTGGGCCGGCCGGGGTGTAGCCATGGGCCAGGCTCCGGCGGAGGTGGTGGCCGCCGCTGATGAGGTCACCCACTCAGTGCACGACGACGGCGCCGCCCACGTGCTGCGCAGCCTCCTCTAGGCCGGGGTACTTCCGTCCGTCCCGATTCCGGACCGCGTCCTGGGTCAAGGCAGAATAGAAGCATGACCCTTACGACGTTCGCCCTCGTCCGCCATGGCCAGACCGACTGGAATGCCGAGCGCCGGTTGCAGGGAGCCACCGACATCCCCTTGAACGACGTCGGGCGCGGCCAGGCGAGGGACGCCGTCGCCGTCCTTGCCCCGTACGAATGGGACGCAATCGTTTCGTCGCCCCTCAGCCGTGCCGCGGAAACCGCAGACCTGATTGCCGAAGGGCTCGGGCTGGCGGTTTCCCGGCGCGTTCCGGAACTCACCGAGCGCAGTTTCGGCCCGGCCGAAGGGATGCAGGCCGGACCCGAACTGGACGCGCTGCGCATTCCGGGCGGCTTCAAGGGCGCGGAAAGTGAAGACGAGGCCGCCGACCGCGGCCTTGCCGCACTTGAGGCGCTGGCGGAGGAGTTCCGCGGCCAGCGGCTGCTGGTGGTCACCCACGGCACCCTGCTGCGCGTGAGCCTCAGCCGGGCCATTGGCCAGACCCTGGCGAGCGTGGACAACGCGGTGCTGAACCTGGCGCACCACCACGCGGTGGACGGCTGGAAACTGGAGTACTTCAACGGCGAGCCCGTGATGGCAGCCGCCGGCAACTAGGCCGGCCGGCCCCGGAAGGTAGCTAACGAGCGCTGCCTGGACAGTCAGCTGGCTACCGGGCTTCGAGGATCAGTGCCAGCAACCTGGCAGCTGCGGGCCGGGCGCCGTGCTCCTCGTTCCACTGCGCCCGGGCCACCGCTTTACTGACGGCCTGGGTGGTGATGCCCAGTTCCTGCGCCACGGCTTTTTGCTGCCCCCGGACACCGGGGGTCAGCAGGTCCAGCACCCGCCATTCAGCATCGGAACGGTCACGCACGATATGGCCCAGCAGCCTGAGGATGGCCTCGGCGTCGTGGGCGACATCGGCCAGCGGTCCTTCCACCGCCAACGGGATCCGCTCCTTGCTGCTGCGGAGCCTGTCCACGGCCCGGCGCGCGTACACCAGACCGTGGCCGGAGGCGTCCTTGATCTGGTTGGGCAGCGGCTCATTTACCGGCCCCGCGCCGATCCCCACGTACCAGTGCCCGCTGCGAAGTGCGATCAGTGCGGCATCCACGGCCTGCTGCGGGCAGTCGACGATTCCCTGGACTTCGTCCTCCACCGACCGGTCGAAGTCCAGGCGCGCAGGGATGTGCCGCAGCGCCTTGAGCAGCTGCGGCACCTGGTCGCCGTCGCGCCGGCTGTCCGTCTGATTGATGGTCAACGTGAACATTTCTGGATCCACACTACCCGGAAGTAGGAACTACGGAACGGCCGATTGCAGGGCCCGGTTGCCGGTTGGGGCAGGAGATTTTCCCGGCCCGGGCGAGCCCATGCCGGCTGGCGCTGGGTGGCAAGAGCGGAAAGCCCGACGGCGGGGCTTGCCTGCCTGCCCCTCCATCTGTTGCCATGGGGGAACGGCCGCCTGCAGCGGCACACCCGACGTGAGGATGGTTATGGCCGGCAGCACTGGGCAGGATGAGATGCAGCAGGACGACGTGCAGCAGGGCGCCGCACGGCAGGAGGGGCCGGGGCAGGAAGACCTGGGCCTCGTCGACAAATGGTGGCGGGCCGCCAACTATCTTTCCGTGGGGCAGATCTACCTCCGGTCCAACCCCCTGCTGCGGGAACCGCTGCAGGCAGAGGACACCAAGTCCCGCCTGCTGGGGCACTGGGGCACCACCCCCGGACTCAACTTCGTCTACGCCCACCTGAACCGCGTGATCCGCCGCGACTCCCTGGAGATGCTCTTCGTCGCCGGTCCCGGCCATGGCGGTCCCGCCGTCGTCGCCAATGCCTGGATGGAGGGGACGTACTCGGAAATCTATGCCCACGTGGGCAATGACGAGGCAGGCCTGGCCGAACTCTTCCGGCAGTTCTCCTACCCCGGCGGAATCCCCAGCCACGCGGCCCCGGAAACCCCCGGCTCCATCAGCGAAGGCGGGGAGCTGGGGTACTCCCTGGCCCACGCGTACGGATCGGTGTTCGACAACCCGCAGCTGGTGACCGCTGTGGTGATTGGCGACGGCGAGGCGGAAACCGGTCCGCTGGCCGCCAGCTGGCACTCCCACAACTTCCTTGATCCCGCCGTGGATGGTGCCGTCCTGCCCATCCTGCACCTGAACGGCTACAAGATTGCCAACCCCACCATCCTGGCCCGGATGCCCCAGGACCAGCTGGAGCAGCTGCTGCGCGGATACGGGCACCAACCGTACTTCGTCACGGTGGCGGACCCGGACGACACCGAAAAGGCGCACCGCGATTTCGCCGGCGTCCTGGACCGGTGCCTGGCGGATATCAAGGCCATCCAGGATGCCCACCGGGGGGACGCTTCCGGTGAAGAGGCGGGGGAGGGCGGACACCGCTGGCCCCTGATCGTGCTGCGCTCGCCCAAGGGCTGGACCGGACCCCGCATGGTTGACGGGCTGCAGGTGGAAGGCACCTGGCGGGCCCACCAGGTGCCGCTGTCCGAGGTCCGCACCAACGGCGAGCACCTGAAGCAGCTGGAGGAGTGGCTGCAGTCCTACCGGCCGGCGGAACTGTTCGACGGCGACGGCCGGCTCCGGCCCGACGTCGCCGAAGGTGCGCCCACGGGCGACTTCCGCATGAGTGCCACACCGCATGCCAACGGCGGATTGTTGAGGCGCGCGCTGAAGCTGCCCGCCTACCGCGACCACGCCGTGGAGGTTCCCAGCCCGGGCACCGAGCGGGTCAGCCCCATGGTTACGCTCGGATCCTGGATGCGGGACGTGATTGCGCAGAACATGGATAACTTCCGGCTGTTCGGCCCGGACGAGACGGCCTCCAACCGGCTGCAGAACGTCTATGAGGTCACCGACAAGGTGTGGCAGTACAGGATCGATGACGTCGACGAGCACCTTGCGCGCTCCGGCCGGGTCCTGGAGGTGCTGAGCGAGCACCTGTGCCAGGGCTGGCTGGAGGGGTACCTCCTCACCGGCCGGCACGGCGTCTTCAACTGCTACGAGGCCTTCGTCCACATCGTCGACTCCATGTTCAACCAGCACGCCAAATGGCTGAAGGTCTCCCGGAAGCTGCACTGGCGCCAGCCGGTGCCATCCCTGAACTACCTGCTGTCGTCGCACGTGTGGCAGCAGGACCACAACGGCTTCTCGCACCAGGACCCCGGCTTCATCGACCACGCCGTGAACAAGAAGGCCGAGGTCATCCGGGTCTACCTGCCGCCGGACACCAACACCCTGCTCTCCGTCATGGAGCACTGCCTGGCCTCCACGGACTACGTGAACATCGTGGTGAGTGGGAAGCAGCCCTCACCCACCTGGCTCGGTCCGGCCGATGCCGCCAACCATTGCCGCCGCGGCCTGGGGATCTGGACGTTTGCCGGTTCAGAGGTGCCCGGCGAGGAGCCCGACGTCGTCCTGGCCTGCGCCGGTGACGTCCCCACCGTGGAGACCGTGGCGGCCGCCGAACTGCTCCGGAAGGGCGCGCCCGGACTCAAGGTGCGGGTGGTGAACGTGGTGGACCTGATGCGGCTGCAGGACGACAGCGAGCACCCGCATGGCCTCCCCGGCCATGACTTCGACGGGATTTTCACCGCCGACAAGCCGGTCATCTTCGCGTACCACGGCTACCCGGCGCTGATCCACCGGCTCGCCTACCGGCGGACCAACCAGCAGGGCCTCCACGTGCACGGCTATAAAGAAGAGGGGACCACCACCACACCGTTCGACATGGCCATGCTCAACGGAATCGACCGGTTCACCCTGGCTATCGACGCGATCGACCGGGTACCCGGCCTGGCTGAGAAGCACTCGCTCCTGCGCCAGGACCTGCAGGACCGCCGCAACCGGGCGCGCGAGCACACCCGCACCCACGGCGAGGACCCGGAGGAGATCCGGAACTGGAAGCTGGGCGGCTGACCCCCACCTAGTTGCGGAGTTCGTCCAGCGTGCAGGAGGGCAGGTGGATCCAGCCCTCGCTGCGCGCTGCCTGCGCATGGGAACCGTCCGGCAAGAGCGTACGACGACGGGCGGCGGCCCGGGCGGTCAGGGAAGCGATGACGGCGTCGAAGAGATCGTCCGAACCGGCCAGCGTGCCCCGGTGCCCGCCCAGGTCCAGCCATGGCGCCTGCTCTTCGAGGGCCGCCAGCAGGAGGCCGAGACGTTCGGCTTCCGGGACGCCCCGGCCCTTGTAGCCGCGCCCGTTCAGGCCCCAGATCTTCAGGGATGCTGCCGGGTAGACCTCGGCCAGGCGTCCTGAGCCGTCACGCGCCTGTGGGCCGTGCAGCGCGGCGATCTTTGCCTGGATCACGGCGCAGCGCATGGCAGGATGGGCCAGCCGGTCGGCGGAGACGCTGAGCGGGATCAGCCCGGTTTCGCGCGTGACGAAGCGGTCGGTGTCCCGGTAGGCGAGCAGCCTCCGGCCGGCAATTCCGTCGTACTCGAGGACGGGATCGGCGTCGAAGTTCAGGTGGCCGGTAAGGAACGGGATCAGCGCGTCGGGCCAGCCCACCGGACAGTCGACGCCGGTCATGTCGCAGGAGCCGAACAGCTCCACGATGTCCTGGTCGTCCACGTCCAGGGCCAGGTGGGTGAGCCGGGCCGCATCTGGCTCCCACTCGATCACCGCGACGGCGGTCTTCCTGGTGGCCGCCGCCAGGTCCACGCCCAGCGTATTCACGCTCTCAGGCTGCCTGATACTGCAGGACTCCGGTGATGCCGCCGGACTTCCCAAGGTCGGCGCCGCGGGCGAAACCGGCCCACAGGGCCCGCACCTTCCGGCCAGCCGCCTCCACGTCCTCCCAGCGGGCGCCGGCGATCAGTCCCACCCCGTCCCATGTTTCCCTGGTGCCGAGCAGCAGGGGCAGGTCCACGGTGTGGGCCGCGCCAAAGATGTTGCCGGGGGCATGCCAGGTCAGGAGGTACCGGTGGGCTTTTCCGCCCGCTTTGGCGTGGCGCCGGGCGAACCGGCGCGTTGCCCGGCCGTACACGGTTTCGGTGACCACCCAGTCGATGGCACGCACGGCGTGCTGACCCACCAAGGGGATCCCGGCCAGCCGCATCAGTCGGGGGCTGCGGGGAAGGAACAGGCGCGCCTCCTCCGAGGTATGGCCGATCAGCACCTCGATGCCGGGCGCCGTCCGGTCCCACGCCGCTTCGATCCCGGCTTCCTCCGGGAGTGGATCGTGCCCGTACTGTGTGCCAAAGGGCATGGCGGCCAGCATGCCGAACTTTTTGGCCACCTGGGTGACCTGTTCCTCGACCGCCACCACGTCCATGGCCGGTGTCTGTTCGGTGACCGATTCGGCGGCAATGCCCATGGCGTGGTTCATTTTGGCCCGCCCGCGGGTGATGCCCAGCGGTGCACTTTGGATGATGGCGCGCTGGAAGAGGGTGGGCGCCTCGGGTGTGGCCATCAGGTGGGCGATCGCGTCACCACCGGCGGACTGGCCGAATGCGGTGACCCGGCGGGGGTCGCCGCCAAAGGCCTGGATATTCCGCCGCACCCACCGAAATGCCTCCAGTTGGTCCAGGAGCCCCAGGTTGCCGGGACGCCCCGCGGGTGTGGCCAGGAACCCGAACAGCCCCAGCCGGTACGTCACGGAAACCACGATGACGCGGTTCTCGGCCACCAGCCGGGCGGGGTCGAAGATGGCCAGGTCCCCGGAGCCGGTGGTGTAGGAGCCGCCGTGGATCCAGACCATGACGGGCAGCTTTTCGTCCGGCCTGACGTCGCCGGGCAGGGTGATGGAAAGGTTCTGGCAGTCCTCGCTCCCCGGAAGCTCCCCGTATCTGGTGCCCAGGACGTCGTCGAGGAACGGCACGGGCGCCTGGGGGCAGGCAGGGGAGAGGGACGTGGCGGACAGCTCGGAGGTCCAGTCCGGGACCTGCACGGGCGGCTGGAACCGGGCGGCCTCGGCGTACGGGATCCCTGTGGCGCGGCTAACCTCGCCGTCCCGCCAGCCGGCGACAGGGCCGCAGGGCGGATGGAACAAGAGCTGGGAAGTCAGTGCTGGCTCAGAACTCACAGCCCCACGATTCCACAGATTTACCTTTGTGGGGACAACGACAAATCCCCGCCTCCCGGACCTATCCCCCTTGCATGAAGCGGGGACTTGTCCGGCAGACGGGGATTCAGGGCCTGGCCGCCCAAAGGCGGGGGCCGGTGGAACCAGTGCGCCGGTGGAACCAGTGCGACGTGGAACTAGTGCGACGCGGGCACGTAACGCTTGATGGAGGCTTCCAGCTCGGCTTCGGCCGCGGCGCGGTCGCCCCAGCCCTCGGCCTTGACCCACTTGCCGGGCTCCAGGTCCTTGTAGCGGGTGAAGAAGTGCTCGATCTCCTTGATCAGGAATTCGTTGACGTCGCTGACTTCCTGGATGTGGTCAAAGCGGGCATCCACGGGGACGCAGAGGATCTTGGCGTCCCCGCCGCCGTCGTCCGTCATGTTGAAGACACCGATGGGGCGGGACTCGACGATGACGCCGGGGTGCAGGTCGAAGTCCTGCAGGAGCACCAGCGCGTCCAGCGGGTCGCCGTCCTCGCCGAGGGTGTTTTCGAAGTACCCGTAGTGCGTGGGGTACTGCATTGAGGTGAAGAGGACGCGGTCCAGGCGGACACGGCCGGTCTCGTGGTCAACTTCGTACTTGACGCGCGATCCCTTGGGGATCTCGATGGTCACGTCGTGCTTCATGGAATGCTCCTCGGCAATTGCAGGGGGTGCGCGGCACACTTGACGGGCCCACAAAAAAGAGTGTCGGTGCCGCCGACTACTATTGAGGATATAGCGAGAGGCCCTGGAATCAGGAACTTGTGGGGAAATTTCAGGACTTGAGGACCAGCACCAGCATGACCAAAACAACCGGCCAGGAACCGTTGCGCGCGCACCGGTCCGGGCGCCCCGGCAGCCCTGGCCGGACCCCCGCGGAAGGGCCGCGCAAGCCCTGGCCCCTGGCCCTGGCGGCCTTGATCCTGCTTGTCCTCGCCCTCCCGGGAGCCCTGCTGGTGGCCCCCGGATTCCTGGGCCCCGGGGTCTTTGGTGCGGAAGCCCCCGAATCCGCCCCGGCGCCCCCCGCCTGGCAGCAGGCCCCCGCCACCCTGTCCGCCCCTCAGGCGCTCGCCCCGCTTCAGCAGTCGGCCCCAGTGCCCCTTCCGTCAGCGGTGGCAGCCCAGGTGGACCCGGCATTGAAGGCCGACGGCGGCGGTACCTTCACCGGCATGGTGCAGGACGCGCTCACGGGCCAGGTCCTCTTTGACCGGGGCGGCGCGGAAAGCCGGGTGCCGGCGTCGAACCTTAAACTGCTGACGGCGGTGGCCGCACTGCGCACCCTGGGGCCGGACCACCGCTTCGCCACCAAGGTGGTGCCGGGCTCCGCCGCCGGGCAGGTGGTGCTGGTGGGCGGCGGCGACGTCCTCCTGGCCGCCGGGGAGTCGAAGCCGGACCAGGTTATGGGCCACGCCGGCCTTGCCACCCTTGCCGCCCTTACGGTGCAGGCCCTGCAGGCCGCCGGAACCACGGGAGACATCAAGGTAGTGGTGGATGACTCCCTCTTCACCGGCGCGGCGTTGAATCCGGCCTGGCAGAGCGGCGACGTGGAAGCGGGCGAAATAGCGCCGCTGTACCCCCTGGCCCTCAACTCTGCACGCTTCGACCCCGCCGTCACCACCGGCCCCCGGCCCCAGGATTCCGCCATAACCGCCGCGGAGGAGTTCGCGGCCCGGCTCCGTGCGGCAGGTGCCGGGGCCGGCCTCACCGTGGCGGCCGGCGTCGAACGCTCACCCGGCGCGTCCCAAGCCGCCGCCCCAGCCCTGGCGGCCGTGCAATCGGCCACCGTGGCTGAGCAGGTGAACCTGATGCTGCAGGTATCTGACAATTACCTTGCCGAAACCATGGGCCGGATGGCCGCGTTGGCCACCGGCCGGCCCGGAAGCAATGACGGTGCAACGGCCGTGGTCGCGGCCGAACTCGCGGCAGCGGGCATCCCCTCTGACGCCGTGAAGCTGGTGGATGTGTGCGGGCTGGCCATGGGCAACCAGGTTGCGGCCCGCCAGTTCACTGACGTGGTGCTGGCCATCACCACCGGCGCCGACACCAGGCTGCGGGTCGCCCTGGACGGCTTTCCGGTTGGTGGCCTGTCAGGAACCCTGGACACCCGCTACGGGGATGCCACCACGTCCGGCGGTGCCGGCCTGGTTCGCGCCAAGACCGGGACACTGAACACCGTTCTGGCGCTGAGCGGATATGTGGTGGACTCCGACGGGCGGCTCCTGGTCTTCTCCTTCATCGGCAACGGCCTGACCCCGGGCGCGGCCGGCAACAAGGAAGCCCTGGACCGGGCCGCCACGGCGCTGGCGGGCTGCGGCTGCCGCTAGCACGGCTGCCATTGGTACTCCATGAGGGGGATTCTTCCTGCACTTCCAACGTGCCGGCCTGGACTGGGACGGCGCTTTTGGCCTCCTGTGCCGGGGCTGTGCAAGTTCGCCGGTCAGCGAACTTAAGGACGATCCCCAGCCTGCTGTGTTCTGATGGGAACCATGGAGTCCACTGCGCGCGAATCCGCATCGACGTTGTCCCCAACAGCCCAGTCCCTGATCAACTGGGACCTCGCTGCGTCTGCCGCAGCGCGGCTGGCTCCCGCCGGGCCGGAGCTCGATGAAAAGGCCATCGGGGAAGCGGTGGACAGCCTTCGACGGCTGGCGGACGCTTCCGTTCCGCACGTGCACGACATCACCGGCCTGGAGGCGGCGCGCGACCTTCGCGATTCCTCGGTGCTGGTGGTGGACCGCGCGTCCTGGGCCAAAGCCAACACGCAGAGTTTCGCGGTGATGCTCAAACCCGCCATGCAGAAGATGCTGGACAGCCGCCGCGGAAGCCTCAGCCCCGCTGCCGCCCAGGTCAGCGGCGCCATCACCGGCAGCCAGTTGGGCGCCGTGCTTGCCTTCCTGTCCAGCAAGGTCCTGGGCCAGTACGATCCCTTCGCGGCGCTGGCAGAAAACTCCACGGCTCCCGCGGCCGGCCGGCTCCTGCTGGTGGCCCCCAACATCGTGTCGGTGGAACGGGAACTCAACGTCACGCCCGAGGACTTCCGGCTCTGGGTCTGCCTGCACGAGCAAACCCACCGTGTCCAGTTCGCGGCCGCCCCCTGGCTGCGGCACCACATGCTGGAACAAATCGACGAACTCAGCGGCCACCTGCTGGGCAACGTCGACACCCTGATGGAGCGCGCCACCGCTGCTGCCCGCTCCCTGAAGGACCGCTCCGCCACCGGAAACACTCCCGGCCGCGGCGCCATTCTGGACCTGCTGCAGGATCCGGAGGAAAAGGCCGCCATCTCGCACCTCACCGCCGTCATGAGCCTCCTCGAAGGGCACGCCAACGTGGTGATGGACGCCGTCGACGCCAGCATCGTCCCGTCCGTGAAGACCATCCGGCAGCGGTTCAACGACCGCGGCAAGGACCGGGGCGTGATCGAGAAGTTCATCCGCAGCCTCCTGGGCCTGGACGCCAAGATGCGCCAGTACTCCGACGGCGCCCGCTTCGTCCGGGCCGTGGTGGACGTGGCCGGAATGGACGGCTTCAACAAAGTCTGGGAGTCCGTGGACCACCTGCCTACCGAGCCCGAAATCCACGACGCCAAGCTGTGGCTTGAGCGGATGGGTCACTGATTGACGGACACACCTGTACCCGGGACTGAGTGGCCTGCCGGCACCGCCGGGCCACGCAGCGGACGGCGCCGGCCCGGAAGGCTCGCGCCCGTCGTCGGGACTGCGCGCAGGATGCTGCAAAACGCGCTCGCCGATGCCGGATATCCCGGCCACGTCGTCGTGGCGTGCAGCGGAGGCCCCGATTCCCTGGCGCTGGCCGCCGTCGCTGCGTACTTTGCCCGGCGCGGGCATGTGGACGGACGCCCGCTGACCGTGGGAGCCGTGGTGGTGGACCACCAGCTGCAGGAGGGGTCCGGCGACATTGCCGCGCGCACCGCCAAAACCCTGGAGGAGCTGGGCCTTTCACCGGTTGAGATCCGCACGGTCACGGTGGCTGGTGCCGGTATGGGCCCAGAGGCCGCCGCACGCGAAGCCCGGCACGCCGCGCTCGAAGCCGCCGCGGCGGGACAGGGCGCCGGCGCCATCCTGCTGGGCCACACGCTCGACGACCAGGCGGAGCAGGTACTGCTGGGCCTGGCCCGGGGCTCCGGCTCCCGCTCGCTCGCGGGCATGCGGCCGTCCCGGGCAGGCGCCGGAAACAGTGTCCTGCTGCGCCCGTTCCTCGGCCTGCGCAGGGCGGACACCGAGGAGATCTGCGCGGTGGAGGACCTGGATCCCTGGCACGATCCCACCAACGCCGATCCCGCGTTTGCACGCTCCCGGACCCGCGTGGAGGTCCTTCCGCACCTCGAGGAGAACCTGGGCCCCGGGGTTGCCGAATCCCTGGCCCGGACCGCCGCCATCCTGCAGCTTGACGCCGACTACCTGGAGGCTGTGGCGGAAAGCACCTTCGCCTCCCTGGTGGAGCGGGACGGCGGCGCACTGGCGCTGCCCGAGGAGGCGTTGCGTGCCCTGGCCCCGGCCATCAGGTTCCGTGTGATCGCCAAGGCAGCGGCCGACGTCGGCGGCCAGCAGCCCAGCTACCAGCGCCTTCTGGCGGCGGAAGCGCTGCTGCGGCGCCAGGGTTCGGCGGGTCCGGTGGAGCTTCCCGGCGGCGTCAGCGTGTACCGGCTGTCGCTGGCACAGCTGGAGGGATCAAAGGACGCCGGCGTGCCGGGTGCCCAGGGCGGCCCCGGTTCTGTTCCCCGCGAACGGGCGCGCTGTGGGAAGCTAGTATTCCGGTCCCAAAAACCGCCCGCAAAATAGTCGCACCCCGCATCTAAACAGGAGCCATTGGTGGATTCAAACGACGTCCAGGCAGATCTCAAGCACGTTCTCTACACCAAGGAGCAGATCCAGCAGCGGATCACCGAGCTCGCTGCGCAGATCGACAAGGACTACGAAGGGCGCGAGATCCTCCTGGTGGGCGTGCTCAAGGGCGCCGTCATGGTCATGGCTGACCTTGCCCGCGCACTCCACAGCCACATCTCCATGGACTGGATGGCAGTGTCCTCCTACGGTTCGGGCACCCAGTCCTCCGGCGTGGTACGCATCCTGAAGGATCTGGACACCGACCTGATGGGCAAGGACGTGCTGATCGTCGAGGACATCATCGACTCCGGCCTCACCCTGTCCTGGCTCAAGACCAATCTGGAGTCCCGCGGCACCGCGTCCGTGGAGATCTGCACGGCGTTCCGCAAACCCACAGCCGCCAAGGTGGAAATCGACGTCAAGTACGTCGGTTATGACATCCCCAACGAGTTCGTGGTGGGTTACGGCCTGGACTACGCCGAAAAGTACCGCAACCTTGACTTCGTGGGCACCCTGGCCCCGCACGTCTACGAGTAAGCGGCGCCGCACACTCCGCCGCCGTACTCCGGTAAAACCGCGCCATGTGGGCAACTCCTGGGCTGTCCCGGCACTGCTACGCCCACAGGGAACTTTTGCTTTTCGCTATGCGTGATGTACTCCGGACGGTGTATAGCTAGAAGCTGACGCAGCACCATCACGCGCGCAGACTACTCGCCGTGAAGCACTACCGGAAGGGACGGGGCCAGCCCCCGAACAGATGAAAGCTAAGAACTTCTTCAAAGGCCCGGGCATCTGGATCGTCGTTGTGGTCGGTCTGCTCCTGGTGGCCTTTGCAACGCTCGCCCCCGGCGGTGCCGCCCGCATCGATACGGACAAGGGCCTGGAACTGCTCTCCGGCAACAAGGTGGAGCAGGCCAAGATCTTCGACGGCGAGAACCGCGTTGACCTCACGCTGAAGGACAACCTGCAGGTGGACGGGCAGGACAAAGGCAAGAGCGTCCAGTTCTTCTTCGTTGACGCCCGCGCACAGGACGTGGTGAAGGCTGTCACCGACGCCAAGCCGGCCCAGGGCTTCACCGACCAGCCGATTGAAAGCAACTGGTTCTCCGGCCTGCTCTCCCTCCTGATCCCCGTCATCCTGCTGGGTGCCCTCTTCTGGTTCCTGATGACCCGGATGCAGGGCGGCGGCTCCAAGATCATGCAGTTCGGCAAGTCCAAGGCCAAGATGGTCAGCAAGGACATGCCGCAGGTGACCTTCGCCGACGTCGCAGGCGCGGACGAGGCCGTCGAGGAACTGCAGGAGATCAAGGAATTCCTGCAGGAGCCTGCCAAGTTCCAGGCCGTTGGCGCCAAGATCCCCAAGGGCGTGCTGCTGTACGGCCCGCCCGGCACCGGCAAGACGCTGCTGGCCCGCGCAGTGGCCGGTGAGGCCGGCGTGCCCTTCTTCTCCATCTCGGGCTCGGACTTCGTGGAAATGTTCGTCGGCGTCGGCGCATCCCGCGTCCGCGACCTCTTTGAACAGGCCAAGGCCAACTCGCCCGCCATCATCTTCGTGGACGAGATCGACGCCGTTGGCCGCCACCGCGGTGCAGGCATCGGCGGCGGCAACGACGAACGCGAGCAGACCCTCAACCAGTTGCTGGTGGAGATGGACGGCTTCGACGTCAAAACCAACGTGATCCTCATCGCCGCCACCAACCGGCCCGACGTCCTGGACCCGGCACTGCTGCGCCCCGGCCGTTTCGACCGCCAGGTTTCGGTGGAGGCGCCGGACCTCATTGGCCGCGACCAGATCCTGCAGGTGCACGCCAAGGGCAAACCGATGGCGCCCGGCGTCGACCTGAAGGGTGTGGCGAAGAAGACGCCCGGCTACACCGGCGCAGACCTCGCCAACGTCCTCAACGAGGCCGCACTGCTCACCGCGCGCTCCAACGCCAACCTGATTGACGACCGCGCCCTGGACGAGGCCATTGACCGAGTCATGGCCGGCCCGCAGAAGCGCAGCCGCGTCATGAAGGAACACGAGCGCAAGATCACCGCCTACCACGAAGGCGGCCACGCCCTGGTGGCGGCAGCCCTGCGGAACTCGGCTCCGGTCACCAAGATCACCATCCTTCCGCGCGGCCGGGCCCTGGGCTACACCATGGTGGTCCCCGAAAACGACAAATACTCCATCACCCGCAACGAACTCCTCGACCAGATGGCCTACGCCATGGGCGGGCGCGTTGCCGAGGAGATCGTGTTCCACGACCCCTCCACCGGCGCCTCCAACGACATCGAGAAGGCCACCGGCACTGCCCGCAAGATGGTCACCGAGTACGGCATGAGCGAACGCGTCGGCGCTGTCCGCCTGGGCCAGGGCGGCGGCGAACCCTTCCTGGGCCGCGACGCCGGCCACGAGCGCAACTACTCGGACCAGATCGCCTACGTGGTGGACGAGGAAGTGCGCCGGCTGATCGAGCAGGCCCACGACGAGGCTTACGAGATCCTTACCGAGAACCGCGACATCCTGGACATCCTGGCCCTTGAGCTGCTGGAGCGCGAAACCCTCAACCAGTCCGAGATTGCCGACATCTTCCGCGACGTGCGCAAGCGCGACTTCCGCGAAGTGTGGCTGTCCAAGGAAACCCGTCCTGTCCAGATGGCAGGCCCCGTGGAGTCCCGCCAGGAAAGGGCGGAACGCGAGGCACAGGAAGAGGCAAAGAAGGCCCGGCTGGACGAGCCTTTGGACGCCCAGCCGCCGCACTCGCAGGGCGTTCCGGAGGACGCTCCGTTTCACGGAGGCACCTCCGACTCGGGGCCTGACACCCTTCGCGGCTAAGCTTTCCCTGTGACTTCTTTCGACGACGACGACGTTCCCGCCTCCGCCGTACACCTGGCGGAGGACGGATCCCACCATTCGAAACGCGAAAAGGTGGACCGGCCGAGGATCGAGGCGGCCGTCCGCGAGATCCTCCTTGCCATTGGCGAGGACCCGGACCGCGGCGGCCTGCGCGACACCCCGAAGCGGGTTGCGAAGGCGTACGCCGAGGTCTTCGCGGGGCTGCACCACGATCCTGCTGACGTGCTGTCCACCACCTTCGACCTGGACCATGAGGAACTGGTCCTGGTCAAGGACATCCCGTTCTACTCCACCTGCGAGCACCACCTGGTGCCGTTCCACGGGGTGGCCCACGTGGGGTACATTCCGTCCCACGACGGCAAGGTCACCGGGCTGAGCAAGCTGGCCCGCCTGGTGGACATCTACGCCCGCCGCCCGCAGGTGCAGGAGCGCCTCACCACTGAAATCGTCGAAGCGATGGTCCGCTACCTCAAGCCCCGTGGCGCCATCGTGGTCGTTGAATGCGAACACATGTGCATGTCGATGCGCGGTATCCGCAAGCCCGGAGCGAAGACCGTCACCAGTGCGGTCCGCGGGCAGCTTCATGACCCGGCCACCCGTGCCGAAGCCATGAGCCTCATCCTCGGAAGGTAACTACAGACCATGGATTCACTCGCTGCAGCCCCTGGAACGGGGCCCGCAACCTCCCCGCTGCCCATCCTGCGCAAGCCCCGCCCGGCCGCGCGCTTCGAAGGCCTGCCCACCGACCGCACCCTGGTCATGGGAATCCTCAACGTCACCCCCGATTCCTTCAGCGACGGCGGGAAGCACGCCACGGCGGACACCGCCATCGCCGCCGGCCTGCGGATGTTTTACGCGGGTGCGGACATCATCGACGTCGGCGGCGAATCCACCCGGCCCGGCGCTGACGACGTCAGCCCGGAAGAAGAACAGCGCCGCGTCCTGCCGGTGATCGAGGCCCTGGTGAAGGCCGGCGCACTGGTCAGCATCGACACAACGCATGCCTCGACGGCGGCAGCGGCGGTAAAAGCCGGCGCAGCCATCATCAACGACATCTCCGGCCTGAGCATCGAGCCCGAAATGGCCGAGTTCGTGGCGGCCTCCAAGGTGCCGTACGTCCTCACCCACCGCCGTGGGGACGCCCGTACCATGAACTCCCTCGCCGAGTACACGGACGTTGCCGGTGAAGTGGTGGCCGAGCTGGCAGGAGTCCGCGACAAGCTCTACGCCGCCGGTGTCAGCCAGGAACAGATCATCATCGACCCCGGCCTGGGGTTCGCCAAGAATGACGCCCAGAACTGGGAGCTGCTGCAGAACCTGGACCAGCTGGACAGCCTGGGCCACAAGGTCCTGGTGGGCGCTTCCCGCAAGCGCTTCCTCGGCACCCTGCTGACGGTGGCCGGCAAGTCCGCCGCCCCGGAGGAACGGGACGGGGCCACAGCGGCGATCACAGCCATCAGCGCCTACCGCGGGGCTTGGGCCGTCCGTGTGCACGAGGTGGGGTCCAGCCTTGACGCCGTCAAGGTGGCTGCACGCATGGCCGCAGCATCCGCGGCACAAGCCGTACCCAAAAACCAATAGGGCTGGGGGACCCATGGACAGGATTACGCTGACCGGAGTGACCGCCGTCGGCCATCACGGCGTCTTTGATTTCGAACGCCGGGAGGGCCAGCCTTTCGTGGTGGACGCAGTGCTCCACCTGGACTTCACCGAAGCGGCAAAGTCCGACGATGTGCGGGACACCGCGCACTACGGCGAGGTGGCGCAGCGTATCACCGACTGGATCACCGGCGAACCACTCAACCTCATCGAGGCACTCGCAGTGCGGATCGCCGACAGCCTCCTGTCCGAATTCAAGCTCCAGGCCGTGGACATCACCGTGCACAAGCCACAGGCTCCCATCGCGGTTCCTTTCGGGGACGTGGCTGTCACCGTCCACCGGGCACTGGTCCCCGCTGGCCATGACGGCTCCGGGGTGCAGACGTGAACGGGACCTATACCAAGGCCGTGCTGGCCCTGGGCAGCAACCTCGGTGAACGGAACGAGACCTTGACCGAGGCTGTGGGGGACCTGGTGGATCCGCCGGAGGTCCGGCTCCTTGCCGTTTCACCCATAGTCCAGACCAAAGCCGTGGGCGGCCCGGCCGGGCAGCCGGACTTCCTGAACATGGTCATCACGGTGGAAACCAGCCTGAGCCCCCAGGAACTGCTGGAACACTGCCAGGCGGTGGAGAACAAGCACCACCGCGTCCGCGAGGTCCACTGGGGCCCGCGGACGCTCGACGTCGACATCATCACCTACGGTGACCTCCGCAGCGATGATCCTGCGCTGACCCTGCCGCACCCGCGCGCCGCGACGCGGGCTTTCGTCCTCTACCCCTGGTCGCTTATCGAACCAGCCGCTACGCTGGACGGCGAACGGATCAGCGCCCTGGCAGCCCGGGCAGAGGATTTCAAAGACCTGTCGCCGTTCGACGGGTTCGGCGACTTTGACGGCATGCCCACGGCGGGAGCGGTGGAGGAGCGATGAAGCCGATCAACCCGCTGCGCCTCCTGCTGATCTGCGTGATCCTCGCCGTGGCGGGCTGGTCAGCCACGGTAGTCACCAGCCGGTACAGCATGGCCACGCCTGTCCTGCCCGCCACAGCGCTGGCCACCATGGGCGTCATCGTTGCCATCACGCTGATTCTGGGTATCCGGGTGCTGCGGTGGCGCAACAGCCTCAAGCCCAACAGCACGGCCACGAAGACTCAGCTGGACCCCCTTCTGGCCGCGCGGACGCTGATTCTGGCACAGGCGTGCGCCTACGCTGGAACGGTGCTCCTGGGCTGGCACGTGGGCATCTTCCTGGACCAGTTGCGGATCTGGAGCCTGCGCAGCGACCAGGGCATCACCTGGCTGGCCCTGGCCATGGCCGGCGGCGGCCTGGTGATGATCGTGGTGGGGCTCCTCGTGGAGCGCTTCTGCAAGATCCCCCCGGAGGACGGCGACGCCAACAGCCTCGACGGGAAGAAGGGCCGCCCTGCCCGCGGGGAAGCCGCCGGGGAAGGCGAATATGCATACCGAGGCGATTGACCCGCCGGGTATCGCCTGGCAGCGGGTTTCACCGAAATACATCACAGTCCGCCTGGTGGAATGGGCCGTGGCCAACCTTGTCACCGTAGTGGTCCTGGCCGCTCCGCTGCTGTTTGTCCTCCTGGGCTGGTGGCGGTGGCCGCCGCTGTGGCTCGCCATCACTGTTCCGTCCGCCACGCTCCTGGCTGCCCTGTGGCGGCTGGTGCTCATTCCGCGGCAGGTCAGGGCCATCGGCTACGCCGAGCGCGACGAGGACCTGCTGATCCGGGGCGGGATCTTCTTCCAGCGCACCATGGCCGTCCCCTACGGCCGCATGCAGTACGTGGACATCGGCGTCGGACCCGTGGAACGCGCGCTGGGCCTGTGCACCGTGAAGCTGCACACCGCGTCACCCGGAACGAACGCACGCATCCCCGGCCTGCCGGCAGCGGAGGGCGCACGGCTCCGGGAACAGCTGGCCGCCCGCGGCGAAGCCAGGCTGGCAGGGCTGTGACCACTGACGGCCAGCTGCCCGGGCAGGCAGCGGTTCCGCCTGCTGCGGCCGGCCCGCAAACCAACGGAACGCCCGACGGCGAATGGCTGCGCGTGCATCCCGCCTCGCCGTTCGTCCGCGGCTGGGTTGCCCTGGCAGCCATCACGTTCTTCTTCGGCCGGGACCTCTTCGAGCGGACACTGCAGGGACAACCCGTGTTCGAGGAGGGGTTCGCCAGGCGCGCCCCATGGCTGCTGGGCGGCGGGGCCGTGGTGCTGGCCGTGGCGGTGCTGGGATTCGTGCTTACCTGGTACTTCACCAAGTACCAGGTATCCGGTGGCTACGTCCGGGTCAACAGCGGGCTCATCTTCCGCCAGCACCGGCAGGCACGGCTGGACCGGGTGCAGGCCATTGACATCGTGCAGCCCCTGCTGGCCCGGATCTTCGGACTGGCCGAACTCAAATTCGAGGTGGCCGACGCCGGCGAATCAGCGGTGCGCCTGGCCTACCTGAAGATCGATGACGCCCGCCAGCTTCGTGCCACCATCCTGGCGCAGGCTTCCGGAGCAGTCTCCGGCGCCGGTTCCCATACCGGTGCCGGCGCTGGTTCCGCCCCGGATGGTTTTTCCGGGGATTCTGCGGGGCCGGGACGCTTTCCCCAACCCGCACCCGAGGCGCCGGAAATCACTGTCCTCGCCGTGCCGCCGTCGCGCCTTCTCGGATCGCTGATCCTCAGCGAGCAAAGCGTCTTCATTGTGGTGGGCGGCATTGCGTCGGTGGTTCTGTCGGCACTGACGGACAACCGCGCGTTCTACTTCTACCTGGTGCCGGCGGCCCTGGGCCTTGCCGCCGGCTACTGGAACTATTTCAACAAGGGATTCAACTTCACCGCAGCGGTTTCGCCCGACGGCATCCGGCTGCGGTACGGGCTGCTGGACACCCAGGCGCAGACGCTTCCGCCCGGCCGGATCCAGGCGGTGAAAATCGCCCAGCCTCCGCTGTGGCGGCCGTTCGGCTGGTATCGGATGCAGGTGAATGCGGCCGGCTACGGGGTTTCCGGCAACGCCGTCGAGGGCAACACCAGGACCATCCTCCTGCCCGTCGGCAAGCTTGCCGACGTCATGGCAATGCTGTCGCTGGTCCTGCCGGACCCCGGGACGGACCGGCCGGAGCTGGTGTTCACCACCGGGCTTGCAGGCAGGGATTCCGACGGCGGATTCGTCACCACGCCGCGCCGGGCCCGGCTGCTGGCGCCCCTCGCGTGGCGCCGGAACGGGTTCACGTCAACGGACACGGCCCTCCTGATCCGTTCCGGGCGGTGGTGGCGTGAGCTGGTGCTGGTTCCCCATCAGCGGACCCAGTCGCTGGCCCTGCACCAGGGGCCCCTGGCACGCCGGTTCCGGGTGGCGGACCTGGTCCTGCATACAACCGCCGGGCCGGTTGTGCCGCGCCTGAGGCAGGCCGGGCTGGACGAAGCCAGGCAACTCTTCGACGACCAGTCAGCACGCGCACGGCTGGCCCGGAAGCGGCAAACCACCGAACAATGGTTGCTGCAGGTTGTTCCGGCAGTTGCGCCCACGCTGCCGGGTGGCATGCAATTGGGCGTGCAATTGCCTGCCGGGCCGACCCCTGCCGCGCCGATGTCCCAGGCGGCGGCCGGCGAAACCCGCACCCACCACCAACAGGAAGGCCAGCAGCATGGCTAAGCCCGGACGCCTCGGCGTCGGAATCATCGGTGCCGGCAAGGTGGGAGCCGTGCTTGGCGCGGCTTTGCGCGCAGCCGAGCACGCCGTCGTCGGGGTGTCGGCGGTGTCCGACGCAAGCCGGGAACGGGCTGAAGCGCTGCTGCCCGGCGTGCCCATCCTGGAAGTGCAGGACATCGTTGAGCGCGCGGAACTGGTGTTGCTGGCAGTGCCGGATGACGCCCTCCCGGGCCTGGTGGAGGGCCTGGCGAAGCTTGGGGCATGGCAGCCCGGCCAGCTTGTGGCACACACTTCCGGTCGGTTCGGCGTCGGCGTGCTGCATCCCGTCCGCGCCGCCGGTGCCATTCCATTGGCGCTGCACCCGGCCATGACTTTCACCGGAATGAGCCTGGACCTCACCCGGCTGCTGGACTGCACCTTCGGGGTGACGGCCGATGCCGCCATGCTGCCCATCGCCCAGGCGCTGGTAGTGGAGATGGGGGCGGAACCGGTTGCAATCGCCGAGGCGGACCGGACGCTTTACCACGCTGCCCTGGCGCACGGCTCCAACCATTTGGTGACCCTGGTGGCGCAGGCGTCGCAGCTCCTGCGGGAGGTTGGCGTGGAGGCGCCCGAACGCATGCTTGGTCCGCTGCTGAGGGCCACGCTGGAAAACGCGCTGGCCTCAGGGGAGTCTGCGCTGACCGGCCCGGTGGCCCGCGGGGACGTGGGGACGGTCCGTGCCCATGCGGAGGCTTTGCGGGAGTTCGATGGCGGCGGGCACGGTGATGTGCTTGAGGCCTACCTTGCGATGGCGCGGGCCACTGCCCTCAGGGCAGAAGGACGTGGACTGCTGAAACCTGACCAGCTGAAGGGGCTGCACGAGGCCCTCGATCCAAAGGAGGACTGAATGTCCATTCAACTCGTCAAAACCGTTCACGAACTGCACGCGGAAAGCGCCAGGCTCCTTGGCGCCAGGCGCGGGACCTCGCAGGGCCTGGTGCCCACCATGGGCGCACTCCACGAAGGCCATGCCGCTCTGGCGCGCACCGCCGTCGAGCACAATGACGTTGTGGTGGCCAGCATCTTCGTCAACCCCCTGCAGTTCGGCGACGCTGTGGACCTGGACCGCTATCCCAGGACGCTGGACGCCGACCTTGCGCTGCTGGAGGAACAGGGTGTTGACCTGGTGTTCGCGCCGTCCGTGGAGGAGGTTTACCCCGGTGGGGAGCCGTTGGTCCGGATTACCTCCGGCCGCCTGGGGGAGAAGTGGGAGGGCGCTTCCCGGCCCGGACACTTCGACGGCGCCCTGACCGTTGTGGCAAAACTGCTGCACTACGGAATGCCGGCAGCGGGCCTTCCTTCCGGTTCCACTGACGGGGCTTCACAAGCAGGCGGCCTGCCGGCGTACCGGGCCTACTTTGGGCAGAAGGACGCACAACAGCTGGCCCTGGTCCGGCGGATGGCTGCCGACCTGAACTTTCCGGTCGAGATCGTCGGCGTGCCCACGGTCAGGGCGGAGGACGGCTTGGCGTTGTCCAGCCGCAACCGCTTCCTGTCCGACGCCGAGCGGGATGCCGCGCTTGTTCTGTCCAGGGCCCTGCGGCTGCTGGAGGAGCGGGCAAACGCGCATGAGCCGCTGGACCTGGACTCCGCGCTGGCGCTTGTGAGGTCCCAGCCACTGGTGGAACTGGACTACTTCGATGTAGTGGATCCGGGAACCCTTGAACCGTTGGCCGAGAACTGCCGCGAGACTCCCTTCCGGGGTGAGGCCCTGGCGCTCATCGCCGCCAAGGTTGGCCCGGTGCGGCTGATCGACAATATGCCGCTCAGTTCCTGACTTCTTGTTTCACTGGCCTCCAGCCGGGCTGAAGCGCCGGGAACGACGATGGCGGGTTAAGGGGCAAGCCCGTCCTCGCTGGCCATCAGCTGTTCCAGGAGTGCTTTTTCCGGACGGCCGGGGTTGCGTGCAACGAACTGTCGAAGCCGTGCCCTGGAGAGTTCTTCGGCCGGATCCGTGCTGGAAAGCTGTTCGTCGATAATCTCCTGCGCCTGCCAGCGCAGGGATTCGATGGCGAACTGGCGGATCTCCACAGGAGTATCACTGGGGATCCACGGCTCGGGAGCCGATGGCACGCCTTGGACCGACCGCTCTACGGTCATAGTGGCCTCCTTGCATCAAGCTGCAGTGGCCGGGGAACCACCGCGACGTTCGAATGCACTGCACGTAGGACAAACATTACAACGGGGAAGACAAGTCTGTCTCATGACAGAATTACCCCATGGACGTGACGAATCCGGAGCCCGAAAATTCATCGTCCCCAGCATCGTCAGGGCCGGAATCGCCAGTGCCACTCCCAGCGGCGCCGGCTTCGCCGAGCGGCCAGTCGAGCCCGGAGGAACGGATCCTGTCCGTGGCGTACGAGCTCTTCTCGCGCCGGGGGATCCGGGCTGTGGGCGTCAACGAGCTCATCGAGCGTTCGGGTGTAGCGAAGGCGACTTTCTACCGGCATTTCCCATCCAAGGATTCGCTGGTCCTGGCCTTCCTGGAACGGCGGGATAAGCAGTGGACGGAGGACAGCATCATTTCCAAGGCCCGCGGCAAGGGAAGCACTCCCGTTGAGCAACTATTGGCGATCTTCGACGTCCTGGGCGACTGGTTCCAGCAGGACGATTTCGAAGGCAGTGCCTTTATCAATGTCCTGCTGGAGATGGGGCCCTCCCACCCCCTGGGCCAGGCGAGCATCGACTACCTGGCGAAGGTCCGCGGGCACGTCCGGGGGCTGGCGGAGGAAGCCGGTTTGGCCCGACCGGAGGAATTTTCGCGTTCCTGGCACATCCTGATGAAGGGCTCCATAACTTCAGCCACCGAGGGTGACCTCCAGGCCGCCCAGCGCGCCCAACAGATGGCGCGCTGGCTCATCGAGCACCACCGGGCATAGCGCCCGACGCCAGATAGGCGTCCGAGGCGAGGCATAAGGTACGACGCGATGCATTGCTCCGGCGCCACAGTTACTACTGCCCGGCGCCAACGCGGTCCGGAAAGGGCGCGAATGGCGTGGTGTAGAAGTCTGCCCAGAGGGGGTCTTCCGGTGACAGATCGTTGAGGTCTATGAAGGTGTCGTCGTCTGGTTCCCACTGTGGGTGCTCCGGGCCGGGATCTCCACCCGGGGTTGCAGCAGCGGGCATGGGCCATTGTGGCCAGTGGGTTGGTTCGGGGTCTTGGTGTTCGGGGTTGTAGTGGCGGCCTGTGGGTGAGGTCCAGCCGGGCGGTCCGTTGTTGGTGGCGGGGTCGGGGATCCAGGCGCGGGCGTGCTTCAAACGGTGATGTTTGGGGCACAGCTGCGCCAGGTTCCGGACGGCTGTTCTGCCGCCGTGTTCCCAGGCGGTGAGGTGGTCGGTGTGGTTGTCGGGGGTGTGGTTGCTGCAGCCGGGGAAGGTGCATTTTCCGTCCCGCATGCGGATCCATTGTTTGATGGTTTCGGGGAGCCGGTAGCGGGTGCGTCCGATCTCCAGGGGTGCCCCGTCGCGGGGGTCGACCAGGACGCGGTAGAACGACTCCGCCCCGTCCGCGACAAGCCTCCGCGCCATCGACGCCGGGATCGGGCCAAGGCCGTCCAGCACGGCCGGCTCATCGGTCAGGCCGAGCAGCGCGAAGACCGGGACGGTGACCAGGACATCGGCCCGCGGGGTGGGAACCTTTCCAACACCACCGCTACTCCCGGTAGTTGTTCCCGCAGGATCACCCGTGGCCGTGGCGTTTCCGGTGCCGAGGAGGAGTGCTGCTGCGATGTCGGGGCGGAGTTGGGTGAGGGTGCGGGGCTCGTTAGGGCCTTGGAGGCCGCGGGCGGTGGCGGTGGTGCGGTTCCAGATGGCGCAGGCGGTGTCGCCGGGGAGGTAGAGCGAGAGCCAGGCCATGCCGTCGCGGTCCGGGGTGTATTCCATCCGCCGGTCCGCGACGCCTTTGGCGTGGCGTTTGGCGAGGGTTTCGGGGTGGTGGCGTTCCCGCCAGGCGCGGACCTTGGCGCGGAACCGGGCGGGGACGAGTTCGCCGGGCGCGGCGCCGCGGGCGGGGTTGGGGGCGTCGGGGTCGAAGAAGTGCGCCACCAAGGCAGCAGCCCCGTCGGGGGTGAGCCCCTCGGTTTCATCGGCGACAATCCTGGCATGCTGCCACGACAGGTCACCGGCTGACAGGGCGCCCAGGAGCGGCGGCAGGGAACACACCCGGCGGGATTGTTCCACCAAAGCACCTGCGGCCGCGGAACTGACGGTCAGGACACCGGCGATCTCCTCCACCGCGGACATCTCCGAAAACATGCGCTCATCCACCGGGGCGTCAGGGGCAAGCAGTGCCTGCTGGAAACCGACGCACTCCACGGCATCACGAGCTTTGACCGCCGCGAGCTGAGCCTCGACCCGGGAGACTGCCTCCAGCCGTTCCAGCCGGAGCTCATACCGCCGCTGCAGCACATCGACATCAGCGCCAACACCAGTCCCGGCGGCAAGGAAATGATCCTCACGGTCCAGCGCATCGAGGGCAGCAACAGAGGCAGAAACACCCTCCAAAACCACCCCAACACCCGTGCCGATTTCCATACCCACATCATCCAGTGAGGCACCGACAATCAGGCCTGCCGACCAGCCCTGCCCCCGAGGCTCCTGCCCGTACCCCAACGTCAGCCGCAGCCAAGGTGCCGCGAGCGTGCCAGCCCCGTGCCGCCGTCGTACGCCTTATCGACACGCACATTCCTTTTCGCACCCCAAATATGCCGCGCGAAAGGGAAGATGCGCAGCGCCAAAAGATATCCGCAGCGAAAAGGGCGCCGAGGCACAATCCGCAGGACTCGCAGCTCCCTTTGCCGTGCGCAGAAGGAACCCGAAAGGCCCGCAGACAACCCGCCAGCGTGCAGCCCCGTGCCGCCGTCGTCCTTGCCGGCCCGCAGCCGCCGTACCGAACAAAGCACGTACCCCGGAAAGTAAATAGTCAGCTTGCTTATGACTTTCAACTTTCCTAGGCTGGAAAGCGTCAGGCAAACAACTCTCGAAGCGGGGACCTGTGCGCCAAAAGCGTGCAACCGCAAGCATGAGGAGGATCAATGTCAGAGCACAGCATCGCAGGCAAGAAGGTGGCATTCCTGCTCACTGACGGCGTGGAGCAGGTGGAGCTCACCAGCCCCTGGCAGGCAGTGAAGGATGCCGGCGGCGAGCCCACCCTGGTGGCACCCAAGAGCGGCAAGCTGCAGGGCTACAACGGCACCGAGAAGGGCGACACCTTCGACGTCGACCTCACCGTGGCAGAGGCGAATGCCACGGACTTTGACGCCCTGGTGCTTCCCGGGGGCGTCGTCAACGCGGACCACCTGCGGGTGGACAAGGATGCCCAGAGCTTCACGCGCAGCTTCTTTGAACAGCACAAGCCCGTGGCATCCATCTGCCACGGACCCTGGCTGCTGATCGAGGCGGGAGTCATCAGGGGCCGGAACGTCACGTCCTACTTCACGCTTGAAACCGACCTGAAGAACGCCGGCGCCAACTGGACGGACCAGGAAGTGGTGGTGGACCAGGGCCTGG
The DNA here is from genome assembly GCF_057747955.1 of Arthrobacter sp. SDR-2R. Classification (NCBI taxonomy): domain Bacteria; kingdom Bacillati; phylum Actinomycetota; class Actinomycetes; order Micrococcales; family Micrococcaceae; genus Arthrobacter; species Arthrobacter sp. SDR-2R. The sequence goes on along the minus strand of NZ_CM173231.1, from coordinate 170,216 downwards.
TGACCAGCCGGAACCCGGACGACCTCCCGGCCTTCAACAACAAGCTGGTGGAAGAGATCTCCGAAGGCCAGCACGCGGGCCAGACCGCCTGACCCCCAATGTTCCCTCAGGGTTGAAAAACCCGTATGGAGGAATTACTCCAGCGGGTAGAGTGTTTGCATCTGCAGCGGCGCCGGCCGTGCATCACTTCCAAAAACCCCTGAGGGAACACCCATGTCTACCGAAGTCTCTCCGAACGCCAGCGGCAAGCCCGTTCAGGGCGAAGGAATACGCGCTGAAACCCGCGAAGGAACCCAGTCCGCAGCGCCGGAGAAGATGTCCCGTGAATCGGTAACCATCATCAGCACGCTGCTGGTGGCGACATTCGTGGTGATCCTCAACGAGACCATCATGAACGTCGCCCTGCAGCGGCTCATGGTGGACCTTCGCGTGGACGCTCCCACGGTCCAGTGGCTATCCACGGGGTTCATGCTAACCATGGCGGTGGTGATCCCCACTACCGGCTTCATCCTCCAGAGCCTGTCCACGCGCGCCGTCTTCATGCTGGCCATGGGCCTGTTCGCGGGTGGAACGGCGCTTGCGGCGGTGGCTCCCGGGTTCGAGGTCCTGCTCCTGGCGCGCATTGTCCAGGCCGGCGGCACCGCCATCATGCTGCCGCTGCTGATGACCACCATCCTCACCCTGGTCCCGCTGGCCAAGCGCGGCGCCGTCATGGGCAACGTGAGCATTGCCATCTCTGTGGCACCCGCAATGGGTCCCACAGTGTCCGGCCTGATCCTGGAGCATTTCACCTGGCGCTTCATGTTCGTCTTCGTGCTGCCGGTTGCCCTGGCGGCGCTGGCCATCGGCGCCAAATACCTCACCAACGTGGGGAAGCCTGAAAAGGCCAGGCTGGATGTGCTGTCCGTCATCCTCACCGTCCCGGCCTTTGGCGGCCTGGTCTACGGGCTCAGCCAGATCGGCGGCGGCCATGGCGGCCAGGCCGGCCCCAGTGCCGGCGCCATCGCAGCCCTGGTCATCGGCGTGGCCGCCCTGACGGTTTTCGTCCTCCGCCAGGTGCGCCTACAGAAAGCAGCCGCGCCGCTGCTGGACCTGCGCGCCTTCAAGTTCCGGATGTTCACCGTCTCCGTCCTGCTGATGGTGGTGGCCATGATGGCCCTGTTCGGCGGCGTCATCCTGCTGCCGCTCTACCTCCAGCAGGTCCGGGGCCTGGGGTCGCTGGAAACCGGCCTGGCATTGCTCCCCGGCGGCCTGGCCATGGGCCTGCTGGGCCCGGTCATCGGCCGGGCGTTCGACAAGGTGGGTCCGCTGCCGCTCACCATTACCGGATCCGTCCTGATGGTGGTGACCCTCTGGCAGTTTTCAATGCTCGACGCCGGAACAGCGGTGTGGTGGATCGTCACCTTGCACGTTGGGCTGAGTTTCGGCCTCGCGCTGCTGTTTACCCCCGCCTTCACCACCGGGCTCAACCCGCTCCCGCCGCACCTTTACTCGCACGGCTCCGCGATCATGAGCACCACCCAGCAGGTGGCCGGTGCCGCTGGAACGGCGCTGCTGGTGTCAATCTTCGCGGTTGTGAGTGCGACGTCGGGACTCGTCGCCGGGATGAGCGCCGCCTTCCTGACGGCAACCGTCATAGCCCTTGCCGCCGTCGTGCTTTCAGCGATGATGCGCAAGACCGAAGGCGCCGGCGAGGGCCACGGCGCAGGACATTAGCCCAGGCCGCGCTAGCCGGCGAAGAAGTCGCTCAGTTCCTTGATCAGCCTGTCCGGGGCCTTGATGGCGCCGTCGTGGCCCAGCCCGGGCAGGATGGTGTAGCTGGAGCCGGAAAGCACGTCGTGGATCTGGCCGCAGGCGATGCCGAAGTAGGCGGGGCTCTTTTCGCCCACCACGATCAGCGTCTCCAGGGGGAGCGCCTGGAACGGTTCGGCCGGCATGTCGGCGGCAATGATGGCTTTGATCTCGCGGACTCCGGTGCGCATCAGCTCGCGCTGCTGCTTGCCTTCGCTGGTGCCGGCGGTCAGTTTGTTGGCCAGGGTCAGCATGGACAGCGGCATGCGCGATGAGAAGGAGCCGCCGGCTTCCAGCCCGCGCTGGATCACGGCGAGGGCGCGGTCATGGTCTCCTGCGGCGATGGCACGCTCGTACTCCACGATCCAGTCGGCCGTGACGCTGCCGGACACCGAGACCGCGGGGTCGTAGACGGCCAGCCGTTCCACCGGAAGGGTCCGGGCCGCGTGCAGTGCGACGGCGCCGCCGAAACTGTGCCCAAAGACGTCCGTGCTGGAGGTGTGCTTCATCACCGTGTCCAGGTCCCGGATGTCCACGTCCAGCGTGTAGTCCTCGGGCTGCGGTGACGAGGAGCCGCGGCCGCGCCGGTTGAAGGTGTGCACGGGACGGCCCAGGGAGGCGCTCAGTTTCTGGGCGAACTTGGTGTAATCCGCGGCGGTCACCATGGAAGGCGGCACGACCACCACGCCCGAACCGGCAGAAGCAAGCTCAGCGCCGGTGGAGAAGAGCTCCACAGTGCCGCCGTCGGGGGTCCTGATGTTCTCTCGCGTCATGTTCCGAGCCTAGCCGAGCAAGCCGGGCGGGGCATCCCGGCCACCGGCGGCCCGGAGGTCAGGCAAGGCGGTCGATGATGGCCTGGCTCGCGGCGCGGATGGCCGGCAGCCGGTCCCCGAGCCCGCACAGGATCAGCCCGGCGTCGGCGGCCTGCAGTGCCGATTCGGCGTTGGCCGCGCCGTCCGCGCGGAGGTAGATCAGGGATTCGACCAGGCGGAAGGTGAAGTCGCCGCCGTCGGGTCCGTGCGGGGAGGCTGACAACCCGGCGCCCAGTTCCCCGTAGAGCCGCCTGAGTTCCTGGCGGTTGTTGAGGAACCGGGCAAAGCGGGTGCTCCGGACCTCGGGCAGGTGGTACAGCACGCCAAGGTTCCACCGGGCGCTGCACAGCTGGGTGCCGTCATAAAGCGCGACGGCGTGCAGCCGGCTTCCAGCCGGACTTTCGGTTCCAGGTGCGTCGGCAGGAAGCGCGGCCACCGAGCGTGCGAACGTCAGCCCACCGGACACCGTCCCCTCGAGGAGGTCCTCGAGGATGTCGTCCTTGGTTTTGAAGTGGTGGTACAGGGACGACTGCCGGATGCCCACCGCGTCCGCGATGGACCGGGTGGAGGTGCTGGCAAAGCCCTGGGTGGTGAAAAGCTCCGCCGCGGCGTCCAGGATTTCATCGCGGGCGGTGGCACCTGGCCGCGAGGGCTGCTGGTGGCGGGGGCGTCCCGGTCCGGCTGAAGTCACGGCCCCATTCTTGCATTGCCAGGCGCGGCGGAAATGACGCCCGGACGTTGTGAGGGGACGGAAATCTGCCGGAAACAGGATGTCTATCCGCCTTTTACAGAGGCGAAACTGTTTGGGGACATCCCGCTGGAAAACTATCAAGTGACCGGTAATCCGCAGCCTTCGGCCGAGCGCTGCAGTGCCGGGAGGCTTCGCCCCCAAGATCCCTTTCCAGCCCCGGAGATTCCCGATGACATCAACCGTTCTCCCTACCGTCCACCAGGACGATGCAGACCTGACGTCCCTTGGCTACCAGCCCACCCTCCACCGGAAGCTCGGCCGCTACGCTTCGTTTGCCGCAGGCTTCTCCTTCGTTTCCATCCTCACCACCATCTTCCAGCTCTTCGCGTTCGGCTACTCCTTCGCCGGGCCGGCCTTCTTCTGGACCTGGCCCGTAGTGCTGGTGGGCCAGCTGCTCGTGGCCCTGAACTTCGCCGAACTTGCGGCCCGCTACCCCTTGTCCGGTGCCGTCTACCAGTGGGCGCGGCGCGTGGGCGGGGAAGGCGTAGGCTGGTTCGCCGGCTGGTTCATGGCGATCGCACAGGTGGTCACCGCAGCTGCTGCCGCAATCGCCCTGCAGGTAGTCCTGCCCCAGCTCTGGGACGGTTTCCAGGTGGTGGGCGGCGACTCCGCGCTCAACACGGTGACCGGCGCTTCCAACGCCGTGGTCCTCGGCGCCGTCCTCCTGGTCGCCACCACCATCATCAACTCCCTGGGCGTGAAGCTGATGGCCCACGTCAACTCCGTGGGTGTCACCTGCGAGATCGTGGGCGTCGCTGCCGTCATCCTGGCCCTCGTCAGTGCCGCCCAGCGCGGACCCGACGTGGTTGCGGACACCACCGTGCTGCAGGGATCGGACCTGGGCGCCGTGGGAGCCTTCCTGGTCTCGGGGCTGATGGCCGCCTACGTCATGGTGGGCTTCAACTCCGCCGGTGAACTGTCCGAGGAAACCAAGGACCCGCGCCGCACCGCACCCCGGACCATCCTTTCCGCCCTCCTCATCTCCGGCATCGGCGGCGCGCTGATGATCATCACCGCCCTCATGGCAGCGCCCAGCCTCGACGACGGCCGCCTCGCCACCGAAGGCCTGCCCTACGTCCTCACCGCGGTCCTGGGCACCTTCTGGGGCAAGGTCCTGCTGGTGGATGTCGCCATCGCCATCTTCGTCTGCACCCTGGCGATCCAGACCGCCGGTTCCCGCCTGGTCTTCTCCATGGCCCGCGACGGCAAGCTCCCGGCGTCGGCCCTGCTCTCCTCCGTGCACCCCACCCGCGGCACCCCCATGTGGCCCTCCATCGTGATCGGCGCCCTTGCAGTCGCCGTGCTGGCCATCAACGTCGGCAACGCCGCCCTGTTCACCACCCTGTGCAGCGTCTGCATCGTGATGGTCTACCTCGCCTACCTCCTGGTCACCGTCCCGCAGCTGGTCAACCGCCTCCGCGGCGACTGGAACCGGGTGGGGCAGACCATGCCGGCAGGCCTCTTCTCCCTGGGCCGCTGGGGCCTTCCAGTCAACATCCTCGCCGTACTCTACGGCGGTGTCATGGTGGTCAACCTGGCATGGCCCCGGCCCGAAGTGTACGACCCCACAGGCGAGAACGGCCTCCTTCTCTGGTCCGCGCCGCTGATGGTCACCGCGGTGCTGCTCCTGGGCATCTGGGTCCGGAGCAGGAACCTGGCCGCCAAGGCCTGACCCGCGGCACCGCATCCAAAAAACCACGCTTCCGCAAGCCACGCTTCCAAGACCTACAGGACTGACATGACACAGACCATCGAAACGCCAGCCACCGGGACGGCCACCACGGCCGGTGCCCGCGCCCATGCCCGGGAACAGCACGGCAGGACCGCTGAGACCATGCGCCACGTACCGGCAGCGTCCGCGCCCGCGCACCTTCTGGCCGGACTGCCCGGAGTGGACGGGGCCGACGCCGCGTCCCCCACATGGGCGGAATCCGTCGCCTTTGGCCGCTACACCACCATGTCCCTGGCGCGCGGCACCCGGGTCCGGCTCACCGACACGGCAGGCGACGCCTGCGTGCACGCCCTCCTGTACCGCGCCGGGGCCACCCACGAACGACTGAACGTCGCCGACACCGTCAAGGTCCCGTGGCAGGCCTACCCCGCCGCCGGGCACCCGCTGCTGTCCGACGCCGGCCGACTGATGGCAACGATCGTGGCGGACACCTCGTCGCGGCATGACGCACTCACCGGCGCCACAACCCTCGCCGGCAACACCGCCAAGTACGGCGCCGGAACCGCCCACAGCCCCTCCCCGGCAGCACGCGAACTGCTCACCCTGGGCGCCCTCAAGAACGGCCTGGGCACCCGCGACGTGGCGCCGTCCATCTCCTTCTTCAAAGGCATCACGGTCGACCCTGCCGGCAGCATCACCTTTGCCGGAAGCGCCGGGCCCGGTGCCGCCGTCGAACTCCTGCTCCAGCTGGACACCGTGCTGGTACTGGCCAACACCGCCCACCCCCTGGACCCGCGCGCTGACTTTGCGGGGACCGCCGTCGACATCGTCGCCTGGCACGCGCCGCAGGACCTGGCAGCACTGGAGGCCGGCCACCTGGCCGGACCATTGGCCCCGGAACACCTGCAGGCCCTCCGCAACACCGAACACGACCTCGCCGCAAGGAACGCCCGATGAACACTGCCGTTGACACCACGCCCATCCCGGACGCCGCCGCCACCGCGCTGGCCCCTGGCGCCGTTGTACTTGATGAGTTCGTCGAAGCCCGCGGCCCCTGGTCTGCCGTGGTGGCAGCAGGCGACGTGCTGACCATCGTGGACCTGGAAGGCAACCAGGCGGTTGACTGCCTGCTGTACGACGCGGCCGACACCACGGTGCGCTACTCGGCGGCAGCCACCATCGCCGCCCAGCAGTCCATCGTCCTTACCACCGGTTCGGTCCTGCGCGCCGACACCGGCGCTGCCCTGATGACCGTCGTTGCAGACGAAGTGGGCGTGCACGACACCATCGGGGGCGCCTGCTCACAGGAATCCAATACCCTCCGCTATGGCCAGCACACCCGCGAACAGCACGCCTGCGTGGAGAACTTCCTGATCGAGGGCTCGCGCTGGGGCCTGGGCAAACGGGACCTGGTGTCCAACATCAACTGGTTCATGAACGTCCCGGTGGACCCGGACGGCGCCTTGGGCATCGTTGACGGCCTGTCCGCCCCCGGAAAGCGCGTGGCACTGAAGGCGGAGGTGGACACCCTGGTCCTGGTCTCCAACTGCCCGCAGATCAACAACCCGTGCAACGGCTTCAACCCCACCCCCGTCCGCATGATCGTCACCCGGCCGGAGGCTGCGCTGTGAACCCCTTTGACACGCCGAACACCTTCGACACACTGTTGATCGCCAACCGCGGCGAGATCGCGTGCCGCATCATCGAATCCGCCCGCAGGCTGGGCCTGCGCACCGTTGCCGTCTTCTCCGAGGCGGACCGCGGCGCCAAGCACGTCCGGCTCGCCGACGAGGCTGTACTGCTGGGGCCCGCGCCGGCCAAGGAATCCTACCTCCGGGTGGACGCAATCCTGGCGGCGGCAAAGGAAACCGGCGCCGGCGCCATCCACCCCGGCTACGGCTTCCTCTCCGAGGATGCGGCCTTCGCCGAGGCCGTGGAAGCGGCAGGACTGGTCTTCGTGGGCCCCACCGCCGAGCAACTGCGCATCTTCGGCACCAAGCACACAGCGCGCGACGCCGCCCGGGCAGCCGGGGTGCCGATGATCGCCGGTTCAGGGCTGCTTGGGGACGTGGACGACGCCGTTGCGGCCAGCACCGCGATTGGCTTCCCGCTGATGCTCAAGGCCACCGGCGGTGGCGGCGGGATCGGCATGACGGTCTGCCGCAACGAGGCCGAGCTTGTGGACAGCTTCCCCCGCGTGGCCCGCCTGGCAGGCGCCAGCTTCGGCACCGCAGGGGTTTTCGCCGAGCGGTACGTGGAGAACGCCCGGCACGTCGAGGTGCAGATCTTTGGCGATGGCGAAGGCCGCGTGGTCAGCCTGGGGGACCGCGACTGCTCCCTGCAGCGCCGCCACCAGAAAGTCCTCGAAGAGGCACCCGCACCCGACCTTCCGGACGAACTGCGCGAAGAACTGCACCGCAGCTCCCGGGCCCTCTGCGCCTCCCTTAACTACCGCTCCGCCGGCACCGTCGAGTTCGTCTACGACTCCGCCCGCAAGGAAGCCTCCTTCCTGGAAGTCAACGCCCGGCTCCAGGTGGAGCACCCCGTCACCGAAGCCGTCACCGGGGTGGACCTGGTGGCATGGATGCTCCGCCTGGCCCAGGGCGGCAGCCAGGCCCAGGCAGTCCTTGCGGACGTGCCGGACAGCCTGCCCGTGACCGGCCACGCCGTGGAGGCCCGCGTTTACGCCGAGGATCCGGCCCGGGGCTTCCAGCCCAGCGCCGGAACCGTCACCAACGCCGCCTACCCCACGGCGGCAGAAGCACGCGTGGACGCCTGGGTGGAAACCGGCACCGACGTTTCCACCAACTACGACCCCCTCCTGGGCAAGATCATCACCTCCGGCACTGACCGCACCGAAGCTTTCGACCTCCTCGCCGCAGCGCTGGGCAACACCCGGATTGACGGCATCGAGACCAACTTAGGGCTGCTCCGCGCCGCCACCGGCCTGGAGGTGGTTCGCAGCGTTCAGCACTCCACCAGCACCCTGGACAACGTGGGGGACCCGGAGCCGCGCATCACCGTGGGCCGGCCCGGCCTGCAGACCAGCGTGCAGGACTGGCCCGGCCGCACCGGCCTCTGGCAGATCGGCGTTCCGCCCAGCGGCCCCATGGACGATCTCTCATTCCGGCTTGGCAACACCGCGCTGGGCAACCCCGAAGGCGCCCCGGGCCTCGAGTTCACCATGACCGGCCCCAGCCTGACCTTCACCCACGCCACCACCGTCTGCGTTACCGGCGCCGAAGTGGCTGTGACAGTTGACGGAACGGAGGTGCCCGCCTGGACGCCCGTGACGGTCCCGGCAGGCGGAACGCTCGACGCCGGCACCGCAGCCGGCAAGGGCCTGCGCGGCTACATCCTGTTCCAGGGCGGCCTGGACATTCCCGAGTACCTGGGCAGCGCCTCCACCTTCACCCTTGGCCAGTTCGGTGGCCACGCCGGACGGGTCCTGCGCGCGGGCGATGTGCTGCGGACGGTCAAGCCTGCCGCCGGCGCACCCGAGGAAGCCGCCGCGGCAGCGGTGCCCCTCGACAGCCGTCCCGCCCTCACCTCCACCTGGGAACTGGCCGTGGCCGAGGGCCCGCACGGCGCCCCGGAATTCTTCCAGCGTGAGGACATCGAGGAACTGTACGGCGCGGAGTACGAGGTCCACTTCAACTCCGCCCGCACCGGCGTGCGCCTCACCGGCCCCAAGCCCCGCTGGGCACGCACCGACGGCGGCGAAGCAGGCCTGCACCCCTCCAACATCCACGACACCGCCTACTCGGTGGGTGCCCTGGACTTCACCGGCGACACCCCCATCCTGCTCGGCCCGGACGGACCCAGCCTGGGCGGTTTCGTTTGCCCCGTCACCGTGGTGACGGCCGAACGCTGGAAGCTCGGCCAGCTGCGCCCGGGGGACAAAGTCCGCTTCGTGCCCATCAAAGCCAGCCAGGCGCCGTCGGCCAGGGACCTGGGACCCGGCCGCCAGCTGGTGCTCCCGGGCGACGCCGGCTGGTCCGGCAATCTTTCAGCGCACCTCCCGGCGGTGAGCCCGGCAGCCGGCCGTCCCGCACGCACGGTACGCGGCGACGGCGACGACGGCGTGCTGGGCCGGGTGCCGGAAGGTTCCGGCCGGCCCGCGGTCACGTACCGCCGCTCCGGAGACGACAACCTGCTGGTGGAATACGGCGAGATGGTGCTGGACCTGGGCCTGCGCGCCCGGGTCCACGCCCTGCACCAGCACATCGAAGCGCTCCGGGTACCCGGCATCGTGGACCTCACCCCGGGTATCCGGTCGCTGCAGATCAAGGTGGACCCGTCCGTCCTGTCCACCGGGCGGCTGCTGGACCTGGTCCAGGAAATCGAGGCCGCCCTGCCCGCCAGCTCAGAACTGGCGGTCCCCAGCCGCACCGTCCGGCTGCCACTGTCCTGGGACGATCCGGCCACCCGCGAAGCGATCGAACGCTACATGGCAGGCGTCCGCGACGACGCCCCTTGGTGCCCGTGGAACATCGAATTCATTCGGCGGATCAACGGCCTGGACTCCGTCAGCGACGTCTTCGACACCGTCTTCAACGCCGAGTACCTGGTCCTGGGCTTGGGCGACGTCTACCTCGGCGCCCCCGTGGCCACCCCGCTGGACCCCCGCCACCGCCTGGTCACCACCAAGTACAACCCCGCCCGGACCTGGACGCCCGAGAACGCGGTGGGCATCGGCGGCGCCTACATGTGCATCTACGGCATGGAGGGCCCCGGCGGCTACCAGTTCGTCGGCCGCACCACCCAGGTGTGGTCGCGGTACGCCGGTTCCGCGCCGTTCGAACCCGGTTCGCCCTGGCTGCTCCGGTTCTTCGACCGCATCTCCTGGTACCCCGTCAGCCCCGAGGAACTCCTGGACCTGCGCGCGGACATGGCAGCAGGACGCGGCCGCGGCGTGGAGATCGAGGAGGGCACGTTCTCCCTCGCCGAGCACGAACAGTTCCTTGCCGACAACAGCCAGTCCATCGACGCGTTCCGGGAGAAGCAGGGCGCAGCGTTCGCGGTGGAACGGCAGGCCTGGGCCGACGCCGGCGAGTTCGACCGGGCGGACGCGCTCGCCGCCGTCGTGGCCCCCGCTGTTGACGACGTGGTGGTTCCCGACGGCGGATCGCTCATCTCCGCACCGTTCGCCGCCAGCGTCTGGAAGGTGGACGTCAAGGCCGGCGACCGTGTCGCCAAGGGCCAGCCGCTGGTCTCGCTGGAAGCAATGAAGATGGAAACGGTCCTCGAAGCGCCGTGCGAGGGCGTGGTGCTCCGCGTCCTGCCGGCCGCCGGCTCCCAGGTGGTGGCCGGCGAGGCGGTAGTGGTCCTCGGCGCCGACTTGGGCCTTGAACCGGCAGACGACGCCCAGGAACTGGAAGAGGCAGCAGTATGAGCCCGGCAACCAACAGCAGTGCCACCAGTCGCGCCAAGGCGGCACTAGCGGCGCTGGAATCAGTAAACCGGCCTGAAATCTGGATCACGGTCCGCAGCGGCGAGGACCTCCTGGCGGAGGCTGCAGCGATCGACGCCGCCGTGGCAGGTGGCGCGGATCTGCCGTTGGCCGGGCTGCTTTTGGCCGTCAAGAACAATGTTGACGTGGCGGGCATCCCCACCACGGCAGCCTGCCCTGGCTTTGCCTACACGCCGGAAAAGGATGCGGAAGCCGTGGCCCGCCTCCGCGCCGCCGGTGCCCTGGTCCTGGGCGCCACCAACCTGGACCAGTTCGCCACCGGGCTGGTGGGGACGCGCAGCCCCTACGGCGCCGTCCGGGATTCGCGCCGGCCGGAGTACATTTCCGGCGGTTCCAGCTCCGGCTCCGCGGTGGCGGTGGCACTGGGACTGGTGGACATCGCGATCGGCACGGACACGGCGGGCTCCGGCCGGGTCCCCGCCGGGCTGCAGGGCATCGTGGGCATCAAGGCAACGCTGAACGCCGTCTCCACGGAGGGGGTGGTGCCCGCCTGCCGGTCCTGGGACGCCGTCACCATCTTTGCCCGGCACCTGTCCACCGCCGAGCTGGCCATGGGCTTCATGGCCGGCAACTCCCGGTCCTGGCCCGCGGACATCAGACTGGCCGCGCCGGCACGTCCCCGCGTGGCATATCCCGCCAGCCTGCCCGCATTGCCCCCTGAGTGGGCGGCGGAATTCAAGCGGCAGGTTGACCGCCTGCGGTCCAGCGGGGTGGATGCCGAAGCAATCGAATTCGACGACTTCCTGCAGGCAGCACGGCTGCTGTACGACGGCGCGCTGGTGGCCGAACGCCACGCTGCGGTGGGTGCCTTCCTGGCAAAGCACGACGCCGGCACTGACGGCCAGGCGGGCATCGATCCCACCGTGGCGGGCATCATCCGGGCGGCCGGTACCGTTTCCGCCTCCCGGTACGTTGCCGATACCGCCCGGCTGGAGGAACTGCGGACCAGGGCGCTGGCCCGGATCGCCGGCTTCGATGCCCTCCTGGTTCCCACGGCGCCCTTCCACCCCACGCTGGCTGAGGTGGCCGCGGACCCGGTAGGCGTGAATTCGCTGATGGGCACCTACACCAATTTCTGTAACCTGTTCGACCTCTGTGCCGTGGCTGTCCCTGCCGGGGAAGTGGACGGCGCGCAGTTCGGCCTCACGGTGGTCGGCCGGACCTTCGACGATGCCGTGGCGGCCGATATCGCCCGCCGCCTGGAGCTAACCCCGGACGCTCCCGCCCTCTTCGCTCCGGGCGCAGCAGCGGAGGTTGGCCGCGCCGGCGCCCACCCGTCGTCGTCCACGCCCTGGCCTTTGGCGGCGGGCGCAACGGCCGTGCCGCTGGTGGTGGTGGGTGCGCACCGCAAAGGCCAGCCGCTGGCACCGCAGCTGGAGGAACTCGGGGCCTCGTGGGATGGTCCGGTCCGGACCGCCGCACGCTACCGCATGGTGGCGCTGGACACGGTGCCGGCAAAGCCAGGCGTCTACCGGTCCGACGACGGCGCGGAACTGGTGGGGGAGCGGTGGCTGCTGTCCCCTGCGGCCCTGGGGACGTTCCTGGCCGCCCTCCCGGAACCCATGCTCCTGGGATCCGTGGAGCTTTCGGACGGTTCCAGCGCCGTCGGGTTCGCCTGTGATGCGGTTGCCGCTGCGGGCGGGAAGGACATCACGGCCTGGGGTGACTGGCTGGCGGACCGGAGCGTGGAACCGAAGCCGCGGACCGTGTGGCGGGACCTGGGGGAGGCGGCCCTGGCCGGGTTCAGCCGCGGCGAGCGGGGATAGTGCCGTCGGCAGCATCCGGGCGGGTTCCGCCGTCCGGATGCCCGCCCGTGGAATACGCCGCGATGTCAGTCACAAGCTTCTTGACGGCCGCCGGAATGGACCCGTGGAAGCACTTGGGGGAGAGCTGGAAAGTGCTGCCTGGAACTGCCTGGTGCAGCCGCTCCGCCGTTTCCTTGAGCCCGGGCTGGTGGCCTTCTTCATGTGCGCCAGGGCGTGGCCCACCTTGCCGCCGTTGACGGCGTCCTCGAATCCGTCCAGCCACGCGGTGTCGATGTGCCGTCGATGTTCACCGCTGCGTCGTACACCGCAAGCCTGTCCGGGACCTTTGCGGTTCCGGTGAACTCCTGCACGGCGTTCAGCGCCACCGCTCCGCCCAGCCCTCTCCCAGGCCTTTCGCCAGTGCGATGGAGAACGGGCGGTAGATCAGGGCCGTGAGGAACGCGCCGCCGATCAGCAGCACCCGCTTTTGCCCGGGCGCGTCTTCGGTGCCGTAGCTGTACAAAGCCAGCCTGCCGCCGTCGTGCGCTGGAAGTACCCGTTCTTTCACCCGCCCATCCCAGGGTGTGAGCCTGCGGGCCAGCTGCAAGTCCTGGCACCCAATGCCCGGTAAACTTGATGATTGTGACTTCCCAAAACACCCCCTCGCCCAAGAACGCCCCGGAGCCCGTTGATGCCAGCGAGCAGATGCGGATCCGCATGGAAAAGCGCGCCAAACTTCTTGAGCGCGGCACGGAGGCGTACCCCGTGGGGGTGGAGCGGACGCATTCGCTCGCCGAGATCCGGGAAAAGTACGCCCACCTCGAAGCCGACGACACCACCGGCGACACCGTGGGCGTCACCGGCCGCGTTGTCTTCATCCGCAACACCGGCAAGCTCTGCTTCGCCACCCTGCAGGAAGGCGGCACCGACGGCAAAGCCACCCGCCTGCAGGCCATGCTGAGCCTGGCCAACGTGGGTGAGGAGGCGCTCGCCGACTGGAAGGCCCTGGTTGACCTCGGCGACCACGTGTTCATCAAGGGCGAGGTCATCTCCTCCCGCCGCGGCGAGCTGTCCATCATGGCGGACTCCTGGTCCATGGCCTCCAAGGCCCTGCGCCCGCTTCCGGTCCTGCACGCGGACCTGAACGAGGAAACCCGCGTCCGCCAGCGCTACGTCGACCTGATGGTCCGCGACGAAGCCCGCGAAATGGTCTACACCCGTGCCGCCATCACCCGCTCCATCCGCGAAACGCTGTTCCGGCACCGCTACGTGGAAGTGGAAACCCCCATCCTGAACCTGGTCCACGGCGGAGCCCTGGCCCGGCCGTTCGAAACCCACATGAACGCCTTCGACCAGAAGATGACGCTGCGCATCGCCACCGAGCTGTACCTCAAGCGCGCCGTTGTTGGCGGCATCGACCGCGTGTATGACATGGGCCGCGTGTTCCGCAACGAGGGCGTGGACTCCACCCACAGCCCCGAATTCACCACCCTTGAGTGCTACGAGGCCTGGGCGGACCAGTTCGTGATGGCAGAGCGGATCAAGGAGATCATCCTCGACGCCGCCGACGCCGTGGGTGCCGGACGCGTCCTTCAGACCGAGGCGGGGGAGATCAACCTCGACGGCGAGTGGGCCTGGCTGGCCGTCTACCCCGGACTTTCCGACGCCGTGGGGCAGGAGATCACGCCGGAGACGCCCGTTGAGGTGCTTCGGGAGATCGCGGAAAAGCACGACGTCAAGGCGGACCCCAAGTGGGACGCCGAAAAGCTGGCGGTGGAACTCTTCGGCGAAATCGTGGAGCCCACCCTGCTGAACCCCACCTTCGTCTACGACTACCCGCCCTCCGCCCAGCCGCTGGCCCGCCCGCACCGCGAGGACGGCCGCCTGATTGAGGCCTGGGACCTGATCATCGGCGGCATGGAGCGCGGCACCGCCTTCTCCGAGCTGATCGACCCCGTCATCCAGCGCGAACGGCTCACCGAGCAGTCCCTGCACGCAGCCGCCGGTGACGTGGAGGCAATGCAGCTGGACGAGGACTTCCTGCGCGCCCTGGAATACGGCGCCCCTCCCATGGGCGGCATCGGCCTGGGCATCGACCGGCTGGTCATGCTCTTCACGGGCGCCGGCATCCGCGAAACCATCCTGTTCCCCCTGCTGAAGCCCGAAGGGCACTGATCATGGAATACGTAGCGGTTATCCTGCCCTCCCTGGTGGTGGGCCTGCTGTTCTGGTTCGCCATGAAGGCAATCTTCAACGCGGACAAGGCCGAGCGCCAGGCGGAGGCCCGTGCGCAGGCCGAGGCGGATTCCCTCCCGGTGCAGCCCACGGACCGCCCGGGCCCCGAATCCAAATAGATAAACCCCCTTCTTTCCGGTTTTATCCCCAAGGAACCAATAGGCGCTTTGACGCGTTGCCAAGATAAGAGTCATAATTTTTTTGGGAAACATCCTGCTTTTCTGAAAACCCAAGAGGAAGACCTTTAATGGCACAGAAAGTAAACATCATCCTCGTTGATGATCTGGATGGGGGATCCGCAGACGAGAATGTTAAGTTCGGCCTCGATGGGGTCAACTACGAGATTGACCTGTCGGCAGCCAATGCCGCTGAACTTCGGTCTTCACTGGAGAGGTTCATCAACGCTGCACGCAAGGCTTCCGGAGGCCGCACCGCCCAGCGGGCGAAGGCTCCGGCCGGTGGCCGCAGCCACGATTCGGCGCAAATCCGGCAATGGGCCCGGGATAACGGCTACACCGTTAACAGCCGCGGCCGAATTCAAGCTGAAATCCAGGAAGCCTACCAAAAGGCAAATTCCTAGGTACGCGCGTGGCCTGACTAAAAAGCCCTGCTTCCCACCTTCGGGAGGCAGGGCTTTTGGCTGGGTGCAGGTATTTAGCGGTACGGGCGTAATTACTCCCGCGCCGCAGCCGGGGATTCACCGCTGTGCGATTCACGGCGCAGCAGGCTGCCGGCAGCAAACTGCTCGGCGACATAGAACACGAAAGGCGGAATATCGCCTGTTTTCGCCAGTACCACTCCACACCCGGCACTGGCGAGGGCCAGCGCTGCCGCTTCCTTTTTCCGGTGCGGCAAGGTTGCCAGGGTGCCGGACAGGGACCCGAGCGCGAGCACATGCAGCCACGCATAGGCGTGGAACGGCCACGCCGGGAAGCGGCGCGCCGCGAAGCGCTCCAGGTCCGACGCACGCATTGCGAGTTCGGACACAAATAACGGCGCCCCGGCGGCAAGTGCGACGGCGGCTGTGCCGGCGAGTGCCCTGCTCCTTCCGGGCGGGAGGGCCAGGGCCAGCCGGGCAAACGCCGCGGGCATGGCAGCCGTCCCCGCCGCGGCCACATGCTGTCCGGCCACCCACCAGCGCTGCCCTTTCCGGAGCATGTCCAGCCGCCGCGCAGCGTCGGGCTCCAGGTAGACCCCCGGCACCGGGCTGATGCCGGCCAGCCAAACCGCGCCGGCCGCGAGGGCAACCCCCGCCGGGCGCCTTACGCGTTCCAGGTCCACCTGCGACATGTTCCCGCCCTCCCCGCTGATTGACGCTGCCCATGTTGCTCCCGCTGGAGCGGCCAAGGCCACCGTTAGGGCCAAGAATGGCCCATCACCCGGCGCGGGACAAGGGCTTCTTGGAGGGCTCCTTTGCCCGCTGCTGCCCGGCGGCCGAAGTCCGTGGAAGGGGGCGCGGCAATATTCCCGGAAGACCCATGTTTCCCCTGTGGCGAACACGCTCCACAACTTCGGACCGGCCACGTAGCATCAAAGTACGTCGTAGCTAGGAGTGTGGCGAAATGTTTGAGCGATTTACGGACCGTGCCCGTCGCGTAGTTGTGCTTGCCCAAGAAGAGGCACGCATGCTGAACCACAATTACATCGGTACCGAACACATCCTCTTGGGTCTGATCCATGAGGGTGAGGGCGTTGCCGCCAAAGCTCTTGAGTCCTTGAGCATTTCGCTCGACGGCGTGCGCGAGCAGGTGCAGGAGATCATCGGGCAGGGCCAGCAGGCCCCCTCCGGCCACATCCCCTTCACCCCCCGCGCCAAGAAGGTGCTGGAGCTCTCGCTGCGCGAAGCCCTGCAGCTGGGCCACAACTACATCGGCACGGAGCACATCCTGCTTGGCCTGATCCGCGAGGGTGAAGGCGTCGCCGCCCAGGTGCTGGTCAAGCTCGGCGCCGACCTCAACCGGGTCCGCCAGCAGGTCATCCAGCTCCTCTCCGGCTACCAGGGCAAGGAAACCACCGGCGCAGGCGTCGGCGGCGGACAGCCAGAAGGCGCACCCGCCGGTTCCGTGGTCCTGGACCAGTTCGGCCGCAACCTGACCCAGGCTGCGCGCGAGAACAAGCTGGACCCGGTCATCGGCCGCGAGCAGGAAATGGAACGCGTCATGCAGGTCCTTTCCCGCCGCACCAAGAACAACCCGGTCCTCATCGGTGAGCCCGGCGTCGGCAAGACGGCCGTCGTCGAAGGCCTGGCCCAGGCGATTGTCCGCGGCGACGTTCCGGAGACCATCCGGGACAAGCAGCTGTACACCCTGGACCTCGGTTCGCTGGTGGCAGGTTCCCGTTACCGCGGTGACTTTGAAGAGCGCCTCAAGAAGGTCCTCAAGGAGATCCGCACGCGCGGCGACATCATCCTGTTCATCGATGAGATCCACACGCTGGTGGGTGCCGGTGCCGCCGAAGGCGCCATCGACGCAGCCTCGATCCTGAAGCCCATGCTGGCCCGCGGCGAGCTGCAGACCATCGGCGCCACCACTCTGGATGAGTACCGCAAGCACATCGAGAAGGACGCCGCCCTGGAGCGCCGCTTCCAGCCGATCCAGGTCAAGGAACCCTCCGTGGCGCACGCCATTGAGATCCTCAAGGGCCTGCGCGACCGCTACGAGGCGCACCACCGGGTCACCATCACCGACGGCGCCCTGGCCTCCGCTGCAAGCCTGGCCGAGCGCTACATCTCGGACCGCTTCCTGCCGGACAAGGCGATCGACCTGATCGACGAAGCCGGCGCCCGGCTGCGCATCCGCCGCATGACCGCTCCGCCGGAGCTCAAGGCCATGGACGAGCGCATCGCCAAGCTGAAGATGGAGAAGGAATCCGCCATCGACGCGCAGGACTTCGAAGGCGCCGCTTCGCTCCGCGACAAGGAACAGAAGATGATTTCCGAGCGCGCGGAGAAGGAACGCCACTGGAAGTCCGGCGGCATGGACGACATCTCCGAGGTGGATGAGGATCTCATCGCCGAGGTGCTGGCCAACTCCACCGGCATCCCCGTCTTCAAGCTGACCGAGGAAGAGTCCTCGCGGCTGCTCAAGATGGAAGACGAACTGCACAAGCGCGTGGTGGGCCAGGACGAGGCCATCAAGGCACTGTCGCAGGCCATCCGCCGTACCCGTGCAGGGCTCAAGGACCCCAAGCGCCCCGGTGGCTCGTTCATCTTCGCCGGCCCCACCGGCGTCGGCAAGACCGAGCTCGCAAAGGCACTCGCGGAGTTCCTGTTCGGTGAAGAGGACGCCCTCATCACCCTGGACATGTCCGAGTACTCCGAGAAGCACACCGTCTCGCGGCTCTTCGGTGCCCCTCCGGGCTACGTCGGCTACGAAGAGGGTGGCCAGCTGACCGAGAAGGTCCGCCGCCGTCCGTTCTCCGTGGTGCTGTTCGACGAAGTGGAAAAGGCCCACGCGGACCTCTTCAACTCGCTGCTGCAGATCCTGGAAGACGGCCGCCTGACTGACTCCCAGGGCCGCGTGGTGGACTTCAAGAACACCGTGATCATCATGACCACCAACCTGGGTACCCGGGACATCTCCAAGAGCGTTGCCACCGGCTTCCAGTCCGGCACCGACACGCAGACCGGCTACAACCGCATGCGTGCCCGTGTGACGGAGGAGCTCAAGCAGCACTTCCGTCCCGAGTTCCTGAACCGTGTTGACGACGTCGTGGTGTTCCCGCAGCTGACCCAGGACGAGATCATCGAGATCGTGGACCTGTTCGTCACCCGCCTGGAGAAGCGCCTCAAGGACAAGGACATGGGCATCGAGCTCACCAAGGCCGCAAAGGTGCTCCTCGCAACCCGCGGCTACGATCCCGCCATGGGTGCCCGGCCGCTGCGCCGCACCATCCAGCGCGAGATCGAGGACCAGCTCTCCGAGAAGATCCTCTTCGGCGAGATCCACCCCGGCGACATCGTCGTGGTGGATGTCGAAGGCGAAGGCGACGACGCGAAGTTCACCTTCGCCGGCAACGCCAAGCCGCGCATCCCGGAGATCGCCCCGAGCGTCTAGTCTCCACAGCCAAAGCCCCGCCACTCCGCAAGGAGCAGCGGGGCTTCCGCTTGTTAACCACCCCTCCGCCGGTTGGGTCCGGCGCTTTCATCCCTGGCTGGGTCCGGGGCCGCGGCCGGAGCGAACCCAGCCACGGAAAACGCACCCGGGCGCGCAGCCGGGCAGTGCGTGGCGGCTGTGCTCCAGGACACAAAACGTGTTGAATCGGTGGCATGGCTAACTTGGAACCGGCGATCCCGGATGAGCAATCACTGACCCCTTTCCACGACCTCGACCACTACCTGTCCATCCCCCGGGTAAGCGGCCTGGCCCTGAGCCCGGACGGCTCGCGGCTGGTCACCACCGTCAGCACCCTGAACGGCAAAGGCACCGAGTTCGCCACTGCACTGTGGGAGCTGGACCCGGCCGGGCAGAAGCATGCGCGGCGAATTACGCGCAGTGCCAAGGGCGAAGCCGGTGCCGCTTTCTCGGCCAACGGCGACGTCTACTTCACGTCCGCGCGTCCCGACCCGGACAGCCCCGACGAGGAGCCGGTGAACGCCCTGTGGGTGCTTCCGGCGGACGGCGGGGAAGCCAGGGTGGCCCTCAGCCGGCCCGGCGGCATCAGCAAAGTGCTGACGGCCAGGGGCGCGGACGCAGCGTTCGTCACCGCCGAGGTCCTGGCAGGGTCAACGGACGAGGAAGACGACGCCGACCGGCGCAAGACGCGCAAGGACCGGAAAGTCTCTGCCATCCTGCACAGCGAATATCCGGTCCGATACTGGGACGCGGACCTGGGGCCGGGCCAGCCGCGGATCTTTGCGGTGGAAGCGGGGGAGGACAAGGCGCCCGGCAAACCGGCAACTGTTGACGCCACCGCCCCGCTGGTCCTGCGTAACCTGACGCCGGACGCCGGGCCCCGGCTGCGGGAAGCGGAGACCGTGGTCAGCCCTGACGGCAAGACCATCTACAGCAGTTACACCAAACCACTGGCCAAGGCGGACAGCAGGTCCGTCCTGGTGGCGGTGGATGTGGCATCCGGCGGGCTCAAGGTGCTGTTGGACCAGGAGGGAATGAGCTACTTCCCGGGTCCGGTCAGCCCTGACGGCCGGACCCTGGTGGTGGTCAGCGAAAGCGACTCCACCCCGCAGCAGGCCCCCGACATCAAGATGCACCTCCTGGACGTCTCCGGCGGGGCCGCCGGGAACGCCGCGGGCCTGCAGCCCCTGGCCCACGACTGGGACCGTTGGCCCAAGCCTGCAGCGTGGCTCCCCGATGGCTCTGCCCTCCTGGTCACAGCGGACGACGACGGCGCGTCGCCGGTTTTCCGGGTCAGCATTCCGTCGGCTGCCGCTGAGGTTGGCGTCACCCGGGTGACGCAGGACGCCGCGGCATATTCCGACGTCGTCATTTCTCCAGAGGGGCGGAGCGCGTATGCCCTGCGCAGCTCCTACGAATTTCCGGCCGAAGCCGTCCGGATCGACCTGGCCACAGGGGAAACAACCCGCCTCCCGGCTCCTGCGGAACGTCCCAGCCTCCCGGGGCGGCTGGAACGCACCGCGGCCACCGCGGCCGATGGGTCCCGGGTGCCTGCCTACCTGGCCCTGCCGGAGGGCGCCTCCGCAAGTGAGCCGGCGCCGCTGCTCCTGTGGATCCACGGCGGTCCACTGGGATCCTGGAACGCCTGGACGTGGCGCTGGAACCCGTGGCTTCTGGCTGCCCGGGGATATGCGGTGCTGCTGCCGGATCCCGCGTTGTCCACGGGATACGGGCAGTCGTACATCCAGCGGGGCTGGGGCTCATGGGGGAAGGCGCCCTTCACCGACCTGATGGCCGTGACCGATGCGGCGGTGGAACGGCCCGACGTCGATGAGTCCCGGACCGCGGCGATGGGCGGCTCCTTTGGCGGGTACATGGCCAACTGGGTTGCAGGCAACACGGACCGGTTCAAGGCAGTTGTCACCCATGCCAGTCTGTGGGCCCTGGACCAGTTCGGGCCCACCACGGACGCCTCCCAGTACTGGCTGAAGGAAATGACCGAGGAGATGGCACTCGAGAACTCGCCGCACCTGCATGCGGAGAACATCGGCACGCCCATGCTGGTGATCCATGGGGACAAGGACTACAGGGTGCCCATCGGCGAGGGCCTGCGGCTTTGGTACGAGCTGCTGTCCAAGTCCCGGCTCGCGGCGGACCAGGACCGGCAGACCCCGCACCGGTTCCTGTACTTCCCGGACGAAAACCACTGGGTCCTCCAGCCGCAGCACGCCAAGGTCTGGTACCAGGTGGTGGAGTGGTTCCTGGCACGGAACGTCCTGGGCAAGGACATCGAACTGCCGGCAGAACTCGGCCTCTAAGCTGTTGGATACTCCGGCTCGGAGGCTGGGGCATTTGCCGCTTGCTGCTCGTTCCTCCCCGCTGGCCCCCTGCCTCGCAAGCTCGGCCGGGGACCCTCACCAGCGTGGGCCCAGCTTTGATGCGAGCTACGCAAATGTCCCAGCCTCCTTCGCCTCGTAGGATAGCTCTGTGACCGACTCCTTCCACATCCGCCCAGCACGCACCAGCGACGTCCCTGCCATCAAGAAGCTGGTGGCGCCCCTGGCAGAGGAGCGCATCCTGATGGCAAAGGAGACGGTGGCGTACTACGAGAGCCTCCAGGAGTTCCGCATTGCCGAGTCCAGCGACGGCGAAATGATCGGCTGCGGCGCCCTGCACGTGATGTGGGAGGACCTTGCGGAAATCCGCACCCTCGCGGCTTCGGGCGAATGGCGCGGCAAAGGGGTGGGGCACGTCCTGGTGGAAAGCCTGCTGGAGGAGGCCCGTGCCCTTGGTGTCTCCCGGGTCTTCTGCCTCACCTTCGAAGTGGACTTCTTCAAGCGCCACGGCTTCGAAGTGATGGCGGACCAGTCGGCGGTGGACCCGGAAGTGTACTCCGAGCTGCTGCGCTCCCATGACGAAGGCGTGGCGGAGTTCCTGGACCTGGCCCGGGTCAAGCCCAACACCCTGGGCAACACCCGGATGATCCGCACCCTCTAACGCTGTTCCGCACCCTTCAAAGCCAACCGCGGGAGCACGGGGGACTGCCGTATTGGCTTTACTCGAATTGATGGATAAACTACTGCAGGCCGGTATGTGGGGGGCCTCAGGAAAGGGACAGTCATTGGGGGCTGTCCCTTTGCTGCGTCCCGGGCCGGCGGTTCCGGGAAGCGGGCGGCAAACCCGGGCAGGAAGAACCTACCGCCACCTGCGATGACGGTAGTAGGGTCGGAAAACACACCCTTCAGGAGCACAGCCAGGAGCAACGCCGTGAAGAAACTCATCAACGATCCAAAATCCGTTGTCCAGGAAGCTGTCCAGGGCTTCGGCATGGCGTACGCCGGACTGGTGACGGTCAGCGAAGACCCCATCTACATCACGCGCAAGGACGCGCCGGTGGCGGGCAAGGTGGGGCTGGTTTCCGGCGGCGGAAGCGGCCACGAGCCGCTGCATGCCGGCTACGTGGGGAAGGGAATGCTCGACGCCGCGGTGCCGGGGGCGGTGTTCACCTCACCCACGCCGGACCAGATCCTTCCCGCCACCCTGGCAGTCGACTCAGGTGCCGGCGTCGTGCACATCGTCAAGAACTACACCGGCGACGTCCTGAATTTTGAGACGGCGGCCGAACTGGCCGAGGCGGAGGGCGTGAGCGTCCGCACCGTCCTGGTCAATGACGACGTCGCCGTGGAGGACTCCCTGTACACGGCCGGCCGCCGCGGGGTGGGCGGCACAGTGCTGGTGGAGAAGATCGCAGGAGCCGCCGCCGAGCGCGGAGACGACCTGGACGCCGTCGCTGCCATCGGCGAACGGGTCAACGCCAATGTCAGGACCATGGGCGTGGCCCTGTCCGCGTGCACCGTGCCCCACGCGGGCACGCCCAGTTTCGACCTCGCAGAGGATGAGATCGAGATCGGCATTGGCATCCACGGCGAGCCGGGCAGGCACCGCATCCCCATGGAAAACGCGGACAGCATCACCAACCGCCTGCTGGAACCGGTCCTGGCTGATTTGAAGATCAGTTCGGGGGACAGGGTGATGCTGTTCGTCAACGGCATGGGCGGCACACCGCTGAGCGAACTGTACATCGTGTACCGGCGGGCCGTGCAGGTGCTCGCCGAAGCAGGTGCCACGGTGGAACGGTCGCTGGTGGGCAACTACATCACGGCCCTGGAGATGCAGGGCTGCTCCATTTCGGTCCTCCGGCTGGACGACGAGCTCACGGAACTGTGGGATGCACCCGTGCACACCGCCGCCCTCCGCTGGGGCGTGTGACCGTGGTCCTGGACGCCAATTGGGCCGTGAAATGGCTGACCCTGTGCGCGCAGGCCATGGCTGAACACCGCGTTGAACTGATCGAACTGGACCGTGCAATCGGGGACTCGGACCACGGCGAGAACATGGACCGCGGCTTCCAGGCCGTCCTGGCCAAGCTGGGCGAATCCACGCCGGAGACGCCCGGGGCGGCGTTGAAGATGACGGCCATGACCCTGATGTCCAAGGTGGGCGGAGCCGCCGGTCCCCTCTACGGCACCGCGTTCCTTCGCGCCGCCACCGCCTTCGGCGACGCGCCCGAGATTGATCCGGCAGGGCTGGCCTCTGCCCTGGAGGCTGCCCGGGACGGGATCGTGGCGCGCGGGAAGGCGGAGAGCGGCGACAAGACCATGGTGGATGCGTGGACGCCGGCAGTTGATGCGGCCCGGGCCGCGGCTGACGGCGACGGCACGGACGTCCTTGGCGTCCTGGTGGCAGCCGCGGAAGCCGCCGAGGCCGGGGCAGTGGCCACCGATCCCCTCATCGCAAGGAAAGGCCGGGCCAGCTACCTTGGCGAACGCAGCGCCGGCCACCGGGACCCCGGCGCTGTGTCCAGTGCGCTGATCCTGCGTGCGGCCGTTGGGGCGGCTGCGTGACCGTAAGCATCGTGGTGGTGTCCCACAGCGAAAAGATCGCCGACGGCGCCGTGGAGCTTGCCGCCCAGATGGCTCCCGACGTGGTGATCCTGCCCGCCGGCGGCACCGACGACGGCAGGATCGGCACCAGCCTGGAGAAGGTGCTGGCAGCCCTTGAACAGGCCGGCGATAAACAGCGCAATGCACAAGAGGCCGGCGCGGAACAGCCCGGAGTGCAGCCCGGCGGGAACGGCACGGTGATCCTGACGGACCTTGGATCAGCGGTGATGACGGCCGAAGCGGCGCTGGAGTTCCTGGAGGATGCCGCCGGCGTCCTGCTCGCCGACGCGCCGCTGGTGGAAGGGCTGGTGGCCGCTGCGGTTGCCGCCCAGGGCGGAGCAGATGTGCAGGCGGTCCGGGCGGCGGCTGAAGCGGCAGGCGGTCCGGCCCGCCGGCCCGAACCCGCACGGGCCGGGGGAGCGGGGCAGGGACCTGTCAGCAGCGCCGCACCGGATTCCACCGGCGACTTTGAACTTGTGAACCAGGCCGGGATGCACGCCCGGCCGGCCGCGAAAGTGGCAGGGGGCCTGGCCTCGCTGGATGCCGAGGTCACCATCAACGGGGTGGATGGCGCGTCCATGACGGGGTTGATGACCCTCGGCGCCGGCAAGGGCACCGTGCTGCACGTGGAAGCGTGGGGGACGGATGCGGAACGGGCAGTGGAGTACGTCGGCGGCCTGGTGCAGGCCGGCTTCGGCGAGCCCTAAGCCCGATGGCGGGTTCCTGCGAATAAGCTCGATGGCATGGAACGGCCGCTTGCAGAGAACCCCCAGGAAATCGAAGTGCTGGACGGCCAAATCTCCGTGGAGGAACTGCTCGCCGAACTCGGCTTCGATTGGAGCGCCCAGCCCGTGGGTGGCGGTCCGGCGGCCGGAACCGCCGAAGGCGAAACCTTCACCCAGCCCGTGCTGTTCTAGTCCGGTGCCGCCCGGTCCAGTTACCGGTATGCAGGCTGCTGGTGCAGTCCGGCGTCGTCCAGGACGACGGACGCAGACAGGACCTTGCCGCATTGTTCACCGAAGGGGTAGGCCACCTGCGGCCTGAATTCCAGGGTGCGTACCGGCAGTGCGGTTCCCTCCGGCGCTGCACCGGACACGGTCACCGTCATGGGCGATTCGGTCAGGGTATCCAGCATCAGCACAGCGGTCTTGGTGCCATCGGGCGAGGCAGTGGCCGAACAGGCGCCCTCGCGGCTGCACCCCGCGTCCACGGAAGTGCTGCCCGGGCGGAGTTCGACGTCGGCCTCCTTGCAGGTGCCGTCCTGGCAGGCGCGGACGTGCAGCGCCGCCACCTTCGGCGAGTAGCCGGCGCTGACGGTGATGGAAACGGCGGTGGCCTGCGCGATCGCGGGGCAGGCGCTGCCGGCAGGCCCGCAGGCGGAGATAAGGGCGGAGATGAGCGCGGTCGTCAATGCCAGGAGCAGTCCGGGCTTGTGCATGCTTTCAGGCTACGTCGGCGGCCCCGCGCAGGGCCGGATCGGCGTCAATTGAAGGCAGCATTGTTATGCCTCCACGGCCTAACCCAGCGGGAAGATGCCGATGAACCAGAAGAGCGCGATGGCAAAGACCGAGAAAAACGCGATCAGGCAGCCCATGGCGGTGCGCGGCTCCGGGGAAACCTGCAGGGATTCGTTGGGGTTCTGCGGGTTGTAGGCCACCTCGATGAGGGCTCCCGGCACAGGCTGCTCCACCCCGGAGATCTCCGACTTGCCCATGAAGAGGGTGCCCTGCGGATCGGTGAACTGGTAGGTGGGGTAGTGGCGGAGGTTCCGGTTGGCGCCGCCCACGCCGCTGGTCCAGCCGGTGGTGCTGCCGGTGACGGTCGCCTGTACCTTGGGCCAGGCCGCCATCTGCTGTTCCTGGCGCCTGGTCCTGCGGGCCGCACGGACCAGCGAAAATATCGCGGCGGCAACGAACAATGCCCACACGATGTACAGAATGGTTTTCATGGCTCCCCCGGTTCCGGTCACCAAGAAGTATGCCATCCCGGCCTGGCCCTTGAGGGTGCGGCAGGTCAGGCGGGGAGCCGGTAGCCGCCGTCGTGGATCTCGGCGAGGCCGTCCGCCAGCAGTCCCGCCAGCGCCCGCTCCAGCTGCTCGGGGGCGGAGTTGAGCCGGTGCAGCGCGGCGAGGGGCACGCCGATGCCCTCGGCGGTGAACCCAAGGTCGGCGGGCTCGCGCTGGAACATGTCGGCCGGCACGGGAGTTTCGGCCAGCCGCAGCACGGCCAGCACCGCACCGCGGACCTGGCGGTCAGTGCCGTGCCACGCCTGGCCTTTGGGAACGTACGACGGCGGGGGCTCACCCGCGGCGAGCCACGCACAGGAGTCTTTCACCGGGCAGGCAGCGCACTTGGGTGCCCGGGCCGTGCACACCAGCGCCCCCAGTTCCATGACCGCAGCGTTCCAGCGCACGGAGGTTTCGTCGTCGTCCGGCAACAGGGCGGCGGCCAACCGCATCTCCGCAGCGGTCAGTGCAGGCGCGGGGAGCGCGACGCCGGACACCAGGCGGGCGTGCACCCGCCGGATGTTGGTGTCCACCACAGTCTCGCGGCGGCCATATGCGAAGGCGGCCACCGCGGCGGCCGTGTAGCTGCCCACTCCGGGCAAGGCCAGCAGTTCCGTGTAGGTGCCGGGGACATGGCCGCCGTGGTCCTCGACGATTGCTGTGGCTGCGGCGTGCAGGCGAAGGGCACGCCGGGGGTAGCCCAGCCGGCCCCATGAACGGACCGCTTCACCTGCCGGTTCGCCGGCCAGGCCGGCCGGCGTGGGCCACCGCTTGAGCCACTCGTGCCAGACCGGGAGGACCCGGACCACGGGGGTCTGCTGCAGCATGATCTCGCTGACCAGCACACCCCACGGCGAGCAGCCAGGTTCGCGCCAGGGCAGGTCCCGGGCGATTCCGGCGAACCAGGAGTTGATCCGGCGATGGAGCAACTCCAGGTCTGCAGGACCGGTGGGAGCGACCGCGGAGCGGGCGGCGGTGGAGGTTTCAGTGTCGATGCCAACACTGTAGTGGATAGGTTCGGGCGGGCTGAAAAACAGGGGTCTGACCAGTGCGATGGGCCTCCGGCGGCGTGGTGGCAGTGCAGATCCGGCGGCGTTCCCTAGCCTAGGAGGATGGGCAGGCAAGGCGATTCACCAGCACGCGGCACGGCATCCGGTTCCAGCAGCGTCCGGAAGCCCAGCGCCGCCGTGTACCGCCGCCGCCGCCTGGTTGTTGGCGGCGCGCTCCTGCTGGTGATTGCGCTCGTGATCAGTGGTTTCGCCTTGGCCGGTGCCTTCAAGGGCGGTTCGCAGCAGGCGTCCTCCACGCAGCCGTCTTCCGCCGATCCGGCCACCTCCCAGGCTTCCCCGTCTGCTGCCGCCAGTCCCTCTGCGTCCGCCTCGGCAACCCCGTCCGCCACGCCGTCGCCCACTGCCTCCGCTGCCCCCTCCTGCAACCAGAACCTGGTGACTGTTTCGGCGTCCACTGACAAGCCCGCCTATGGGCCGGGGGAAAACCCGATGCTCACCCTGAAGGTGACCAACGGCGGCACCGTCCCCTGTGAGGTCAACATCGGTACCTCGCAAATGGAATTCCTGGTGACCAGCGGTTCCGACCGGATCTTCTCGTCCAAGGACTGCCAGGCGTCCAGCGAGGACCTGGTGAAGGTGATCGCGCCCGGCGCCAGCGAAACCGCGAACTTTCCATGGAACCGGACCCGCAGTGCCGATGGCTGCAAGGCCGTGGCGGCGGCACCCGGCGGCGGTGGCGCTTACTACATCTTCACCGCCAAGCTTGGCTCGCGGGCCAGTCCAAAGGCCGTCTTCCAGCTGAACTGACGCATCCCGCCGGCATGGTGGGAGCGGGCCGTGGGGTTGGGGCTTGGGGTTACAGGAAGCGGTCCAGGAGGCTTGCTTCGGCCATCCGGCTGAGCCCCTCACGCACGGTGCGGGCGCGCTGGTCGCCGATGCCGTCAACGGTCATGAGGTCGTCAATGGTGGCCGCCATGAGGAACTGCAGGCCACCGAAATGGTCCACCAGCCGGTCCGCTACCGCCTTGGGAACCGCCTTCAGGCCGGACAGGAGCCGGTATCCGCGGGGCTGGACGACGGCATCGAGGTTTGCCTCGCCGCCCGCGAACCCCACGATCGCGGAGATCTTGCCGAGATCGATCAGCTCTGTCGGGCCCAGGCTGACCAGTTCATTGACGGCCTTTTCGATGTCCTCCGCGGAGGCGTTGGGGCTGGCGTAGTCGCGGATGATCACGTCGCTGCCCGGTCCACGGCCCACGGTGAGCTCGTCAAGCTGGAGCGAGAGGAGCCGGCCGTCTTCGCCAAGTTCCAGGACGTACTGCGAGATTTCCTCCGAGATGCGGCGCACCATCTCCTGCCGCTGCAGGGTCACGGCCACATCGCGCACCGTCACCATTGCCTCGATTTCCAGGGCCGAGAGCGAACTGGTGACCTGGTCCAGGCGGGCAACATAGCGCTCCAGGGTGGCCAGGGCCTGGTTGGCGCGGGCAAGGACGTTTTCCGAGCCCTCCAGGACGTGCCGCAACCCGTTGACGTACAGGGCGATGATCTGCATGGACTGGCTCACGGATATGACCGGGACCCCGGTCTGCTTGGCCACCCGTTCCGCCGTGCGGTGGCGGGTGCCCGATTCCTGCGTTTCGATGCTTGAGTCCGGGACCAGCTGGACCGCGGCACGCAGGATGTTGCCGGCATCCTTGTCGCAGATGATGGCGCCGTCCATCTTGGCCAGTTCGCGCAGCCGGGTGGGCGAGAATTCGATGCCGATATCGAATCCGCCGGAGCAGATGGAATCGATGGTGCGGTCGGAGCCGAGGACGATCAGTGCGCCGGTGCGTCCGCGGAGGATCCGTTCCAGGCCGTCGCGGAGGGGCGTTCCGGGTGCAACCCTGCCCAGAGTGGCCCTCAGCGATTCTTCGGGGCTCCGCGCCATAGGTTTTTCCCTTCAAAGGTGCGGACCGCCACCCGCAGGAATGCCGGCGTCCGCAGTTTGCCGGCAGGATCAAAAAGTGCACTGATTCCCGCAAGCTCAATGATAGGGGTAAGAAACCCAACTTCCGCACGGGCAAGCCCCAAAGTGCCCCATTAGGGGGTGCCCGGAACGGCGGCAAAAACGCTGGTTGGGGGCATTGCGGGGCGGCCACTTTCGCCGCTTTGGGCCCCCGCCATTTTCAACCCTGCCCCGGCTTTGACCCTGCCCGGCCTTAGCTCTGCCTTTCAGCGGGTTGCTCAGGCGGAGGCTCCCAGGGGTGTGACCGTTCTGGTGCTGCTGTCCCAGAGCCGCGCTCCCGTGCAGCGGCCCTCGAGGCGCAGGTCCAGCAGGTCCACCGCCGTTCCGAGCTGATGGCCGGGAATACGCCGGGAGATGGTGACGTGCGGTGTCCACGCCCCCGGACACGTCAGCGGCAGCGCCCCTGACAGGCCCTGGTGCAGGATTCCGTGCAGGTCCAGCAGGGGAGCAGTCGGCAGCACCGCGCGGGCAAGGACATATTTTCCTGCGCCGGCGGGAAAGACGACCGCTCCGGAGAAGGTGACATCCACGGGCAGCACCTCCCAGGGACCTTCCCGGGCGGCAACCAGGTCCGTGCCTGCCGCAAGGGTGATGTGCGGGCTGTTGCTGGGGGAGGTATGCCCTGCCAGGCTGGGGAGGCCGGCGGCCGCGAGCCGCGCCCAGTCAGCCCTGACCAGGGATTCGGTGGGGCCGTCAAAGACCAACTCGATGCTGCGCATGAACCCATCATGCCGTTGCCGGGTATCCGTTGCCGGGCACCCCCACGCCTGCCAGGTTTTGCCGCCGCGGGGACGTCAGCGCTTCCGGTCCCTGAGCATCCGCTCCAAATCCCGGCTGACTTTCGACAGTGAAGCGGCACGGAGTGCTTTGTGTTCAGCCGCTGTTTGCACTCCCCGTTTCCGGGACGGGCCGGTAGGAAGGGCCGAACCCGGCGGCTGGGCCGCGGCGGTGCCAAGGACCGCACCCGCGTTGGCGCCCAGGTTGGTGGCCAGGGGGTCGAAAAAAAGGTTGCCGGTGAAAGTGGCGCCATGCATCATGCGCCCAAAGCTAACTGCCCCGCATTTCGCCGCCTTGAACGTCCGGTTTCGCCCGCGTTAAGCGGAACCCGTCCGGTTTGCAGCCCTGCGATAAACTGTACTTTGGCCGTTTGCCAATCACCTTCCCCGCCCTCGAGTCGCAGCGCAGTACCCGAAAGACACCTGGGCAGCCACAACCGCAGCGAAAGTAGCACCGTGTCCCAAGATGTCCTGACCCCCGCCCGGATCTCCGGTATCCACAAAGAGGCTGGCCGCCGCAGGACCTTCGCTGTCATCTCCCACCCTGACGCGGGCAAGTCAACGCTCACCGAAGCGCTGGCGCTGCACGCAAAGGTGATCGGCACCGCGGGCGCTTCCAGTGGCAAGGCCAACCGCAAGGAAACAGTCTCGGACTGGATGCAGATGGAAAAGGACCGCGGCATCTCCATCAGCTCCGCGGCCCTGCAGTTCTCCTACCGGGACACCGTCATCAACCTTCTGGACACCCCCGGCCACGCCGACTTCTCCGAGGACACCTACCGCGTGCTCGCCGCCGTCGACTGCGCCGTGATGCTGGTGGACGCCGCCAAGGGCCTGGAAACCCAGACCATGAAACTCTTCGAGGTCTGCAAGCAGCGCAACCTGCCCATCATCACGGTCATCAACAAGTGGGACCGCCCGGGCCTGGACGCCCTGGCATTGATGGACGAGATCACCGAGCGCACCGGGCTGCAGCCCATGCCGCTGACCTGGGCCGTGGGCATCTCCGGTGACTTCCGCGGCGTCTGGGACCTCCGCAACGACCGCTTCGCCCGGTTCCAGCGCAACAACGCCGGAGCACAGATCGCCATCACCGAGTACTTCACTCCCGAGGAAGCGGCGGAAAACCAGGGCAGCAACTGGTCTGATGCGGTGGACGAGGCCGGGCTGGTGATTGAGTCCAACCTGGAGTTCGACGTCGACGCCTTCCATGCCGGCAGGGCAACCCCCATCCTGTTCAGTTCCGCTGCGCTGAACTTCGGCGTCAAGGAACTGCTGGACGCGCTGGTGGACTTCGCCCCGCCGGCAGCGCCCCGCCCCGACGTGGACGGAAACCCCCGTCCCGTGGAATCCCCGTTCTCCGGGTTCGTCTTCAAGGTCCAGGCCGGCATGAACAAGGCGCACCGCGACCACGTGGCCTTCATCCGCGTCTGCTCGGGCGTCTTCGAGCGCGGCATGGTGGTCACCCAGACCCGCACCGGCAAGTCCTTCGCCACCAAGTACGCACAGCAGGTGTTCGGCCGCGAACGCGAAGTCATTGACGAGGCCTACCCCGGTGACGTGGTGGGCCTGGTCAACGCGTCCTCGCTGCGCGTGGGCGACAGCCTGTTCCTTGAGAACCCGGTGGAATACCCGGCCATCCCGCTGTTTGCCCCCGAGCACTTCCAGGTGGCCCGGTCCAAGGACCCCAGCAAGTTCAAGCAGTTCCGCCGCGGCATTGAGCAGCTGGAACACGAGGGCGTCATCCAGGTGCTCCGCTCCGACGTCCGCGGTGACCAGGCTCCGGTGCTTGCCGCCGTCGGGCCCATGCAGTTCGAAGTGGTGGAGGACCGCATGGCGCACGACTTCAGCGCACCCATGCGCCTGGAACGCCTGCCCTACTCCCTGGCCAGGATTTCGACTGCGGATGCCATGCCCGCGCTGGCAAACGTCCCGGGCGCGGAGGTGCTGCTGCGGTCCGACGGCGAATACCTCGCCCTGTTCAACGACGTCTGGGCGCTCCGGCGGATCGAGAAGAACCACCCCGACCTGACGCTCGTGCCCATCGGCACCCATAACCCCGCAAAGTAGCCAACCATGACGGCAGTACAACCACGCGCGCTGGTCACCGGCGCCGGCACCATCAACCCGCTGGGTTCCAGCGTCAAGGAAACCTGGGAGGCCCTGCTTGAGGGCCGGTCCGGGATCGGGCCGCTGGAGCAGGACTGGGCAGGGCAGTTGCCCGTCAAAATCGCAGGGCAGGTCACCGCAGACCTTTCGGAGCACCTCAGTACCCGCGAGATGAAGCGGATGGACCGGTGCGGCCAGTTGGCGCTGATCGCGGCGCGCGAGGCATGGGCGCAGGCCGGCGCCAACGAGGTGGATCCGGAGCGGTTCGCCGTGGTGATCGGCTCCGCTTACGGCGGGCTCGGTTCCACCATCGAGCAGGACCGGGTGCTGGCCGAATCGGGCCCCCGGAAGGTTTCGCCGCATACCCTCACCCGCCTCATGGTCAACGGTCCGGCCGCGTGGGTGTCCATCGACCTTGGCGCCCGTGGCGGCGCCCGGACGCCTGTCAGCGCCTGCGCCTCCGGGGCTGAGGCGATTGTCCAGGCAGCCGAGATGATCCGCTCCGGTGCTGCCGACGTCGTGATTGCCGGCGGCGTGGACGCCTCCGTCAACGACCTTGTGATCACCGGCTTCTCCCAGATCCGTGCCCTGTCCACCCGGTCGGATGACCCCAAGCTGGCCTCGCGCCCGTTCGACGGCGGCCGCGACGGGTTTGTGCTGGCAGAGGGCGCCGGCGTGGTGGTGCTGGAGAGCGAGGAGCACGCCCGTGCCCGCGGCGCCGCCGTCCTTGGTGCCGTGGCAGGCGGAGCCGTGACCTCCGACGCGAACGACATCGTGGCCGCGGACCCCGCCATGCAGCGGCGGGTCATGCAGAAGGCGCTGGACTCGGCGGGCATGCGGCCGGCTGATATCGGATTCGTCCACGCGCACGCCACCTCCACCCCTGTGGGGGACCGGCTGGAGGGCCAGGCGATCAACGCCGTCTTCGGCGCTGACGTGCCGGTCACTTCCACCAAGGGGCATACCGGCCACCTGCTGGGCGGCGCCGGTTCCCTGGCCGCCGTCGTGGTCCTCGAAGCGCTGCGGACCGGGAAGGTCCCCGGGACGCTGAACGTGGAAGCGCTGGACCCGGAAGTGGACCTTAACGTCCTCACCGAAGGCACCCACCAGCTTCCGCCGGGTTATGCCCCGGCCGGGCTGGTGAATGCCTTCGGTTTTGGCGGCCACAGCGTGGCGCTGGTGCTTACCGCGGGTTAGGCCCTGCTGGGGAGCGGCGCCGTGTTGGGCAGTTCCGGCGTCTCGGGCGACGCCTCAGCCCCGCTGCGGCGTTCCTTCAGGAAGTAGACCAGCCCGGCTGCCGCCGCCGAAGCCGCAGCCAGGGCGAATAGTCCCGGAATGACGCTGCCGGTCTGCTCCTTGATGATGCCGAAACCGAAAGGTGCCACGAACCCGCCCAGGTTGCCCAGCGAGTTGATGATGGCGATGGCCGGAGCCAGCACCAGCGGGTGCAGTCCGGACTGCGGGATGGTCCAGAACAGCGGTGAGGCGCTCTTGAACCCCATGGCTGCTACGGCCAGGAACACCAGCGCCAGCCCGGGCGAGGCCACGGCCGCCGCGTAGGTACCGATGGCTGCCACCAGGAGCGCGACCACCAGCAGGGGCTTCCTGGACCTGGCCTTGTCCTGCCACTTCGCCGCGAAGTACATCGCGAACACGGCGCAGATCCAGGGGATGGAGGAGAGGAAACCTGCGGAGAGGTCGGTGGTCCCGGGGATCCGCTTGATGATGCTTGGCAGCCAGAAGGTGTTGGCGTAGATGGACAGCTGGATGGCGAAGTAGATGCCGCACAGGAGCAGGATCTGCGGGTTCAGCAGCATCTTCCAGCGGTTGACCTTTCCGCTCTCCGCCTTGGCGTGCCCGGCGTCCTCCGCATCGATGGCCTGGGACAGCGCGTCCTTTTCGGCGGGGGAGAGCCACCTGGCATCGGCGATTTTCGCGTCCAGCAGGAAGAACACAGTGACGCCCACCAGGACGGACAGAATGCCTTCGAACCCGAAGAGCCACTGCCAGCCGCGCATTCCCAGGGCGCCGTTGAGGCTCAGCAGCATGCCGGCGATGGGGCCGGAAATCGCCGCGGCAACCGAGGAACCGGCGATGAAGACCGCCGTTGCCTTTCCGCGCTGGCCGGCAGGAACCCAGCGGGCGAAGTAGAAGATGACGGCCGGGAAGAAGCCGGCCTCTGCGGCGCCCAGGAGGAACCGCAGGACGTAGAACATGGTCTCGTTCTGCACGAACGCCATCAGGAAGGAGACGATGCCCCAGCTGACCATGATCCTGGTCAGCCAGACCTTGGCGCCGTATTTTTCCATCATCACGTTGCTGGGGAGCTCAAAGATGGCATAGGCGATAAAGAACAGGCCGGCACCGAAACCATAAGCGGCGGCGCCGATTCCCACGTCAGCCTGGAGGTGGTCCTGGGCGTAGCCGATGTTTGAGCGGTTCAGCTGGTTGCAGACCAGCATGACCAGCATGACCGGGAGCACGCGCTTGAAGAATTTCCTGGTGGCAGATGCCAGGTCCAGGACGGCGTTGTCCACAGACTTCATTAAATGTTTCCTTTGGGAGGGGTGTTGGCAAGGCGGGGGCCTTGGAGAAACTTACCGGACTTGCGGTTGCCGGCTTTCGTTACCTGCTGTCGCGACTTGGCTGTCGTGGCCTGGCCCATTACCTGACCAGGCACGGCCGCTTGGGGTCGAAGGACCAGCCGTCGATGTAGTACTGCATGCCGATGCTGTCGTCACGGGCATCCAGGCCGTGCTCAAGGTACAGCTGGTGCGCTTTGTCCAGCGCGTCCCGGTCCAGCTCGATCCCCAGGCCGGGAGTCGCCGGGACTTCGATGGCGCCGCCCTTGATCTGCAGCGGCTCCTTGGTGAGGCCCTGTCCGTCCTGCCAGATCCAGTGCGTGTCCAGTGCCGTGATCCCACCGGGGGCGGCGGCTCCGGTGTGGGTGAACATGGCCAGCGAGATGTCGAAGTGGTTGTTGGAGTGCGAGCCCCAGGTGAGGCCGAACTC
Organism: Arthrobacter sp. SDR-2R; assembly: GCF_057747955.1. Lineage (NCBI taxonomy): Bacteria > Bacillati > Actinomycetota > Actinomycetes > Micrococcales > Micrococcaceae > Arthrobacter > Arthrobacter sp. SDR-2R. The sequence goes on along the minus strand of NZ_CM173231.1, from coordinate 135,798 downwards.
GTTGCACAGCTGGGCCACCCGGACCGAGCCGTGCATGGTCCAGAAGTGCGGATCGGCCAGCGGGATGTCCACGGCGTTGCTGCGGATGGCATGCGACATTTCGCGCCAGTCCGTCGCGATCATGTTGGTGGCGGTCTTCAGTCCGGTGGCCCGGCGGAACTCGGCCATCACTTCGCGGCCGGAGAACCGACCTTCGGCGCCGCAGGGGTCCTCTGCATACGCCACCACGCCCTGCATCCGCTTGCCCAACCGGATTGCCTCCTCCAGCAGCCAGCCGCCGTTCGGGTCGAGCGTGACCCTGGCCTCCGGGAACCGCTTGGCGAGTGCCGTGACCACGTCCACTTCGTCGTCGCCGGACAGCACGCCGCCCTTGAGCTTGAAGTCGGAGAAGCCATAGCGTTCCTGGGCGGCTTCGGCCAGCGCAACGACGGCTTCCGGAGTCATGGCCTCCTGGCGCCGGAGTATTTCCCAGCGGTCCGACGGCGACTCCTCCACCAGGTAAGGCAGGTCGGTTCGCGTGTGGTCGCCGATGAAGAACAGGTACCCGAGCATCGGCACTGACGTCCGCTGCTGCCCGTCGCCGAGCAGTTCCGCGACGGGAACGCCGAGGAACTGGCCGTGCAGGTCCAGCAGGGCGGACTCGACGGCGGTGACGGCGTGGACGGTGGTGCGCAGGTCGAACGTCTGCAGCCCGCGCCCGCCGGCGTCCCGGTCCGCGAATCCCGCGGCGATTTCCCGCAGCAGGGAGCGGTACCGGGCCACGGGCTTGCCCTTGATCAGGACGCCGGCTTCCTGGATGGTGCTGCGGATTTTTTCGCCGCCGGGAACCTCACCGAGGCCGGTGCGGCCGTCCGAGTCGGTAATGATCACCACATTGCGGGTGAAGAAAGGGCCGTGGGCGCCGCTGAGGTTCATCAGCATGCTGTCGTAGCCGGCTACCGGTACAACTTCGATGGCGGCAATGGTGGGCTGGTTGCTCATGCGTTGCTCTCTGCTTTCTCTGCGGCGGAAACCACTTCGCCGTCGATGCGCCGGTTGAGGTGCCAGGGGTTGGCGTCCTGCAGGGCTGCCGGGAGCAGTTCCTGGGGGAGGTTCTGGTAGGCCACGGGACGCAGGAAGCGGTTGATCGCCAGGGTTCCAACGGAGGTGGTGCGCGAGTCCGAGGTGGCAGGGAAGGGGCCGCCGTGGACCATGGCGTGGCCGACTTCGACGCCGGTGGGCCAGCCGTTGACAATGATACGTCCCACTTTTTGCTCCAGGACGGGGATAAGCGGCGCCGCTGTTGGATAGTCCTGTTCGGTGAGCTGCAGGGACGCGGTGAGCTGGCCTTCCATCCGGCCGGCTGCCTGGAGGAGGTCCTGGATGGAGCTGTAGCGGATCACCAGGGACGCGGCGCCGAAGATTTCCTCATGCAGGACGTGGTTGCTGGTGAATTCGGTGACGCCCGTGCCGAAGATGGTGGGCGCCGGGGCGTTCTCGGTGGGGCCGGGAGTGCCCTGGCCGATGAGTTCGACGCCGGCTGCCGCGCCAAGGTTTTCCGTCCCGGCGTTCCAGGACTTGGCAATGCCTTCGGTGAGCATGGTCTGACCGGCGCAGGCGGACACGGCACGTCCGACGGCGGCAGCGAGTTTGTCCCCTGCCTCGCCTTCGGGGGCGAACAGGAGTCCGGGGGAGGTGCAGAGCTGGCCGGAACTTCCGGTGACGGCGGTGACGTACTGCTGTGCAAGGGCGTCGACGTCGCCCTCGAGGGCGCCCTCGAAGACAAAGACCGGGTTCAGTGACGACATCTCCGCGTACACGGGAATCGGCTCGGGGCGGGCGGCCGCGGTTTTCATCAGGGCGATGCCTGCAGCCTGGGAGCCGGTGAAGCCGACCGCCTTGATGGCGGGGTCCGCCACGAGGGCCTGGCCGATGCTGGAACCGGGACCGTAGATCAGGGAGAACACGCCGGGGTGCAGCCCTGCGTCCTTGACGGCCTGGGTCACCGCCTGGCCCACCAGTTCGCTGGTGCCGGGATGGGCGTTGTGGGCCTTGAAGACCACCGGGCAGCCTGCGGCGAGGGCCGAGGCGGTGTCTCCGCCCGCCGTCGAGAACGCCAGCGGGAAGTTGCTGGCGCCGAACACGGCGACGGGACCCAGGGGGAGCTGCCGCTGCCGGATGTCAGCCCGGGGGAGCGGGGTCCGGTCCGGGAGGGCGGGGTCGATGCGGACGCCGCGGAAGTCGCCTTGCCGCACCACGTCCGCGAAGAGGCGAAGCTGGCCGGTGGTGCGGGCCCGCTCACCGGTGAGCCGCGCCGCCGGGAGCCCTGTTTCCTGGCCGGCGCGGATGATCAGTTCCTCGCCCAGGGCGTCGATGTTGTCCGCGATCGCTTCGAGGAAGGACGCGTGGGTTTCCGGGTCAAGGGTGCTGAAGGACGGGAAGGCCTCGGCGGCCGCTGCCGTGGCGGCTTTCAACTGTTCTTCCGTGATCAGCGAGTAGGCGGGCTCCAGGGCCTGGTTGGTGGCCGGGTTGAACCCGCTGGTGGTTTTGCCTTCGCCGGTAACGGGCCGGCCGGCGATGAGTGAATGTCCGTTAAGGGTCATGGTGGGGCTCCTGTGTCTGCAGCGACGGCTAGGAAACGGTGGCGATCAGGGCTTTGAGGTCCGCGAAGTCCTGATCGTTGAGGTTCTGCAGCGGCGGCCGCACCGGGCCGGCGGGACGGCCCACGGCATCAAGGCCGGCTTTGACGATGGAAACAGAGTAGCCCTTCACGCGGTCGCGGATGTCCAGGTAGGGGATGACGAAGTCGTTGAGCTTCCTGTTCACCGCGGCCCGGTCCTGGTTGCGGACGTCCTGGTAGAAGTCCAGTGCGAACTGGGGGACGAAGTTGTACATGGCGCTGGAGTACGTGCTCATGCCGAGCTGCAGGAGGGGAAGGGCGAAGGTCTCGGCGGTCGGGAGGCCGCCCAGGTAGAAGAGGCGGTCGCCGAGCTTGGCGTAAACGCGGGCATCGTGTTCCAGGTCGCCCACACCGTCCTTGAAGCCGATCAGGTTCTGGTGCCGCTCGGCGAGGGTTGCCACCGTGGTGTCCCGGTAGATGGCGTTGGCCCGGTTGTAGATGATGACGCCCAGGGAGGTGGCCCGGCAGACCGCGCTGACGTGTTCCACGAGCCCGTCCTGGTCTGCCTCCGTGAGGTACGGGGGCAGGAGGAGGATGCCTTCTGCGCCGGCAGCCTCGGCAGCCTTCGCATTTTCGATGGCCTGCGCCGTGGAGCCACCGGCGGAGGCAAGGACGGGGATGCGGCTGCCCACCTCGTCGACGGCTGTCCGCACCACGTGCTCCGACTCGGCAGGAGTCAGGGAGAACCCTTCGCCGGTGCCGCCGGCCGCGAACAGGCCCGCCACCGGAAAGCTCGCCTGCCACGCCAGGTGCTTGCGGTAGTTCTCCTCATCGACCTGGAGCTGGGCATCGAACGGGGTCACGGGAAAGGACAGCAGGCCTTCCTTGAGCGTGTCCGCCAGTTCCTGGGGTGTGTACTTTGCCACGGTGTGGGTCCTCCGGGTGTGTGCGCCGCGGGCGGCAGGCTGATGATTCCGTTCCCACAGTAGGAGCGCCCTCGATGCCTGTCTAAGTGCATTTTTATATGCGTTGATACCTTTGCTGCATTACCGTCTCGGGAGTGCCAATTACTCCATGGCGAACTCAAGGTCCCGAAGGAGGCGCGACAGCGCAGGATTGGTGACCCTCCGGTTCCACAGCGCATGCAGCTCCACCTGTTCGTGGTCGCCACCCTCCAGCGGGAGGAATTCAACGCCGCGGATACCTAGCATGGTGGCCGAGTGGGGCACGAAGGCCAGCCCGCGCTTGGCCGCCACCAGCGACACCATGGTGAGGATCTGGCTCACCGTGTGCACCACGTTGGTGTGGCGGATGGGGAGCATGCGCACCACCAGGTCATAGAAGTAGCGGGCCTGGGTGGCCGAGTGCATGATCAGGGGCTCATCGCTGAAATCGTCCGCGGCAATGCTCCGTTCCAGCTTCGTCAGCGGGTGCCCATCGGGGACGGCCAGCATCATGGACTCGCGGTAGAGGAGATGCGAGTCAAAGGTCTCCCGGTCGAACGGCGGCCGTGCCAGCCCCAGGTCCAGTTCGCCCGTCAGCAGCCCGGCCAACTGGTCTCCGGTCACCAGTTCCTGCAGCTCGATGTCCACATCGGGGATGATGCCCGCGAGTTCCTCCAGCAGCGGACCCAGGATGCTGAAGCCGCTGGCCGCGGTGAAGCCTATCCGCAGGACGCCGGATTTGCCGGAAGCGATGCGGCGTGCGGTGACAGGTGCCCGCTCCGCGAGTGCCATGAGCCGGCGGGCCTCGTCCAGGAACGTCCGGCCGGCAGATGTCAGCTCCACTCTTCTGTTGTCCCGCTCCAGCAGTTCGGCGCCCACGGCCTTTTCGAGTTTCTGGATTTGCCGGCTCAGTGGCGGCTGCGTCATATTCAGGCGTTCTGCCGCCCTGCCGAAGTGGAGTTCCTCCGCTACGGCGATGAATCCGGCCAGTTGGTCGAAAGTGAACATGATGCCTTCCGGGTATCAAATGATGCAGATATGGGCTTAGACAGGCATCATAACTGCTCCCTACACTCAACACAGCGAGGCGGGGGTGACCCGCTTCACAGATGTACCGGGCGTCCCAGCCCGCACCTGCGCTTGCACCTAGGAGTCCCAATGATGCACTTCCCGTCCCGCCGCGCCGTTCTCGGAACGGCGTCGGCCTTCACCCTGCTGGCACTGACAGCCTGCGGCGGCAACGTTGCCGGCGGAGCCGCAGCCGGCAACCCGTCCAAGTACCCGGCCGGGCCCGTAACAATGACCGTGGGACAGGCCGCCGGCGGCAGCACGGACCTGATCGCCAGGGCGCTTGCAGACGGCGCCGCCAAGACCCTCGGAGCCCCGATGCCCGTGGTGAACAAGCCGGGCGCCAACGGCGCCCTCGCCACCAAGGAAGTTGCCGGCAAGACGGCCGACGGCCAGGAGCTGGTACTCCTCACAGCCTCCCTGGTCACCATCACCCCCCTTGCCGTGAGCAAGGACGAGGCAGTGAACCTCGACGACCTGGACATCATCACTGGACTTTCGCAGGACGACTACGTGCTGGTGGCCAGCCAGGGCTCCGGGTTCAGGAGCTTCAAGGACGTCACCGCCGCCGGCCGGAACGTCACGTTCGGGACCACCGGCGTGGGCACGGGCAGCCAGCTGGCCCAGACCGTCCTGTTCAAGCAGGCCAACGTGCAGGGCACCGATGTGCCGTTCGACAGTGGTAAGCCGGCACTGACCGCCGTCCTGGGCAACCAGGTGGAGCTGGCCACTGTCCAGCTGGGCGAAGCCATGGCGCAGATCCAGGCCGGAAAAGTCACCCCTCTGCTGGTCTTCTCCGAAGGGCGCAACAGCTTCCTGCCTGACGTTCCGTCCGCCAAGGAAGCCGGCTACGACGTTCCCGTGGCACAGTACCGTGCGGTCGCGGCTCCCAAGGGCACTCCCCAGGAGGTCAAGGACAAGCTCGCCGCGGCATTCAAGGACACGTTCAAGACCGACGCCTACCAGGAGTTCAACAAGAAGAACCTCCTGACGCCCAAGGAGATCTCCGGCGAGGAAGTGGTAACGCAGTGGAAGGACTACGCCGCGAAGTACAAGTCCCTGGTGGAGAAGTACGGCATCAGCCTCAACGGGAACAAGTAACGGCCATGGGGACTACTCCAGCAGTGGCTGCCGGGCGGGGCGGCAGCTCCGCCCTTCCGCCGGGCAGTGACGGCCCGGAAGACCTGCCCGAGGCCCTGACCCCCGAAGAACTGGCTGCGCAGTGGGAGGAGGAAAAGCCTCCTGCTGCAGGCCCGCTCGCCAACGCGGCCTCATCCCTGGTGGTGCTCGCCGTCGGAACCGCCGCCCTGGCGCTGTCAGTTTCCATGGGCCTTGGCACTCCGGAGAAGCCCGAACCGGGGCTGTGGCCCTTCCTGACCAGCTGCGTGATGGTGGCCCTGGCCATCTTCCAGCTGGTGTGGGGCCGGCACAACCGGGACGCGGAGAAGTTCACCCGGATGTCCTTCGCGCCCCTCACTGGCCTGGCCACGCTGGCCGCCATGGTGGCGCTGATGCCGTTGATCGGGTTCGAGATTCCCGCCCTCATCCTGTGCATCATCTGGATGAAGTTCCTGGGCAGCGAGACCTGGCGTTCCACCCTCGTGATCAGTGCCATCGTCGTCGCGTCCTTCTACGGGATCTTCGTGCTGGCGCTGGGCACTTCCATCCCCCACCTCTTCTAGGAGACCGCCGTGGATTTCCTCAATCCTGTGATCAACGGTTTTTCCGTCGTCCTGGAACCAATGAACCTTCTCTACTGCCTGATTGGCGTGGTGATCGGCATGCTGATCGGCGTGCTGCCCGGGCTGGGCCCGGCCGCCACCATCGCCATCCTGCTTCCGCTGACCTACAGCGTGGAGCCGGTCACCGCCATCATCATGCTCGCCGGCATCTTCTACGGCGCCCAGTACGGTGGCACCATCACGTCCGTCCTGCTCCGGCTTCCCGGTGAGGCATCCTCCGTGGTCACCGTCTTCGACGGGTACCAGATGGCCAGGCAGGGCAAGGCCGGCACGGCCCTGGGCCTGGCGGCCATTGGGTCCTTCATCGGCGGAACCGCCTCGATTATCGGCCTGACCTTCCTGGCTCCCGTGGTGGCGGGCTTCGCGCTCGACTTCGGACCCGCGGAGTACTCCGCGCTGGCGCTGCTGGGCATCCTGCTGGTGGCAACCATCAGCGGAGGCGCCAAGGCCAAGGCACTCATCGCGGCCGCCGTCGGCCTCCTGCTCGCTACCGTCGGCCGCGATATCTTTACCGGCGAAAGCCGCTTCACCTTCGGCAGCCTGCAGCTCGCGGACGGGATCGACTTCGTGCCCATCGCCATGGGCCTCTTCGGACTGGGCGAGATCCTCTACAACCTCGAGGAGCGGCACCGGGCTGCCAAGGCGCCGTCGAAGGTCTCGAATGTCTGGCCCTCCAGGTCCGACCTCAAGCAGGCATCGGGAGCCATTACCCGCGGCTCGGTCCTGGGCTTCTTCCTGGGCATTCTGCCCGGCGGCGGCGCCACCATCGCTTCCATGGCCTCGTATGCCATGGAGAAGAAACGGGCCAAGCAGCCGGAGCGGTTCGGCAAGGGCGCACCGGAAGGCGTGGCCGGCCCGGAAACCGCGAACAACGCGGCGGCAACGTCGTCGTTCATCCCGCTGCTGACCCTTGGCATCCCCGCCAACGCCACCATGGCGCTGATGTTCGGCGCGCTGCTGATCCAGGGTGTGACGCCTGGCCCGCAGCTGGTGGAACAGAACCCGGAGCTCTTCTGGGGCGTGGTCAACTCCATGTACATCGGCAACATCCTGCTGCTGATCATGAGCCTGCCCCTGGTGGGGATCTTCGTCCGCATCCTCCGCGTCCGGGCAGCCATCCTGGCGCCGGTCACCGCCCTGATCACCCTGCTGGGGGCCTACACCATCAACAACAGCATGTTCGACGTGACCCTGGTGGTGTTCTTCGGCGTGGTGGGCTACCTGATGAAGAAGTTCGGCTTCGAGCCCGGTCCGCTGGTTCTGGCCTTCGTCCTCGGCGAGCTGCTGGAAAGCTCACTGCGCCGCTCCCTGCTGGTCTTCGGCGGCGACGCCACCGGCTTCTTCACCCGCCCCATCTCGGCAACACTGCTGGTGGTCTTCGTGCTGGTGGCCGTGCTGCCGGGCCTCCGCAGCATGCTGGCCAAGCGCAAGGGCTCGACGGCGGCAGTCGCCTCCGCCACGGACAGCACCAACAACATCAAGGAGAAGGTATGAGCATCATCGTTGGGTTCGTCCCCACGCCTGCCGGCGAGGCAGCCCTCGCCGCCGGGATCGCCGAAGCGCGGCTCCGGCAAAAGGACCTGTACATCGTGAACTCCGCCCGCCATGGGGCGCTGGTGGACAAGTCCGTGGCCCCGGAGGACGTCCTGGCCCAGGCCGCGAAAAAGGCGGCCGACGCCGGAGTCAATGCCACCGTCATCCAGCCGCCGTACGAGCACGACCTGGCGGACGAGTTCCTGGACGTGGCCAGGGAAGTTGATGCTTCGCTGATCGTGATCGGCCTCCGCCACCGCACCCAGGTGGGCAAGTTCATCCTCGGCAGCCACGCCCAGCAGATCCTGATGCAGGCGGACCGGCCGGTGCTGGCCGTGAAGGCAGGGGTGCGTTCTTAATGGGTCGGGGCTTCACGCCAGCGCGGCGTCGCTGACCAGGGCACTAAGGATGGGCAGCTGGCCCTTCACGAGCTTGAGCCGCGCCTCCTGCTCGGGGAACCAGCGGGCGTCGTCGATTTCGGGGTAATGCTGGATCCTGCCGGACCCCTTGGGCCATTCCAGCGGAAACGTGTTGCTGCTGATCACGGCCGGGGCGAAGTCGGCCTGGGCCGCGAAGACCGTGATGAGCTTTCCGGACGGTTGCCGGAAATCGCCCAGAAGCCGGTACTCGGCGTCCGGGGCCGCGGTGCCCATTTCCTCGGCGAACTCGCGCAGCGCGGCAGCGCGTGGGTCTTCGCCCTCGCTGTATTCGCCTTTCGGAATCGACCAGGCATGCGCGTCCTTGCGGGCCCAGAACGGGCCGCCCATGTGGGCGATCCACACCTGCAGGCCCTCCCGGGCGCCGGCGGGCATGGCCGGGTCCTGCCGGTACAGCAGGATGCCGGCGCTTCGAATGGGCATTGATCCTCCAAGAAAGCCGCTGGGAACAGGAAAGGAAGTTGCCGTCCGCCGTTAACGTGGAGTTCACGGCCCTGCTTTAGGTTATTCCTTCAGGCACTCTGCCAGGCACTCTGGTCGAAAGGGACGGGACCACTCATGGCCAACATTGCCGAGGTTTTGGGGCGGCTTACGCCCGAAGAAGTCGATGAACTCCGCAGCCTTGGGCCGCAGGGCCACCTGCCGCGGCATCTGGTGGATGCCCTGGACCGTGCCGCCGGGGGAGCCGGATCGGGCCGCGGCTATTACGTGGTGAACGGCAACGTGAGCGCCACCGGCGGCCCCCTCCTCGTGCTGCGCAGCGACGTTTCCAGCTGGCTGGCCGGCACGGGTTCCTGACCCACGTCGCCTGCCGACGGCGCGGTTCCTCCCGAGGGGCAGCACGGGAGCTCCCTGCGATGGGGGGTCAGGATTCCGGCAGGATGAATGTTGCCCTGGTACCCCGGCCGGGTTCACTCTCCAGGCTGATTGATCCGCCGTGGCCCTCAACAATGGTCTTGCTCACCGGCAGGCCCAGTCCGGCGCCGGGAATGGCGGTTTCACGCGACCGGGCCGAACGGAAGAACTTGCTGAAGGCCTGTTCCTGCTCCTCCACGGTCATCCCCAAGCCGGTGTCCGTGATGGAGCAGGCCAGGCCCTCCCGGGTCCGGAAGGCCCGGGCGGTGATCAGGCCGCCGTTGGGGGAGTACTTGATGGCGTTCGAAAGCAGGTTCCGGATCACCTGGCCGATCCGTGCCGGATCCATCCTGGCATGAAGCGGCTGCTCCACATCGAGCACCAGCTGCAGTCCGTTGCCGGCAGCCTTGGGCGAAGCTGCGTCCACCTCCCGGGCCACCAGCCGGGCAAGGTCCGCCTGCTCCAGCGCGAGGTCCACGCGTTCCGAGGCGACCGCAATGAGGTCGTTGACGAGTCCCAGCAGGTGTTCGGCATTCCGGCGCACCACCAGGAGCTCGTCGCGGATGTCCTCATGCCCGGGTTCGTCCAGGACCAGTTCCAGGTAGCCGAGGATGGATGTCAGGGGGGTCCGCAGCTCGTGCGAAACCGTGGCAACGAAGTTGTCCTTGGCCGCCAGCGCACCGATCAGGCTGGTGACGTCCACAAACGTGATGACGGCGCCGCCTTCCTGCCCGCCCGCCGGAGGAAACCCGTGCGAGCTCACGGAATAGGCGCGCTGCCGGTCCGCCGGGCCGGCCCAGTACAGCTCGTCAATGAAGGCTTCTCCCGCTGCGGCGCGGGCAGCGGGAAGCAGGTTTGCCGGCACTGGAGTGGAGCGGTCGGCGGACATCAGGGGTGCCTGGCCCCCTGCCGGGCTGATGACGCCGGCAAGGGCAGGGTCCGCGTGCATTGCCCTGTTTGCCAGCACCGTGTTCCCTTTGGCGTCCACCACCCAAACGCCCACGCCAACCGCCCTGAGCACTGCGTCGAGCAGGGCCTGCCGGCGGACGCTTTCACCGAGTGTTCGGCCCAGGTGCAGTTCGTTTTCCATGAGCTTGATCCGCTGGCGCCGGATGGTTGTGGCCATCACATGCGCGGTCACCGCTATGACTGACAGGACCAGGGGAAGGATCAGGGTCCTGATCATCGATCCCCCCAGCACCGGGGAGCCCTGGACAACAGACGGAACCACGGTACTGAGGACTGCCCCGGCCATGGCCAGGACAGGCATGTACGGCCGGTCGTGGACGGAGAGCCAGATGACGGGGAACACGAGCATGATGCTGAGGACGTTGAAGGGCGGGCCTCCCGCCTCACGGGTGAACCCGATGGCCAGGCAGTCGAGCAGCGGGATGACGGCGAACGCACCTGCAGGGAGCCGGCCCCAGGGTGTTGCAAAGCACGCCGCGGCAATTGCCAGATGGAAGAGCAGCGCCGCCACGAACAGGTTGTCGTCGAACGTCTTCGGGCTGAAGATTGCCGTGGCGATCACCACGAGTGCAACCGTGGCCGTGACCGGCAGCTGGCTTGCGGCCACGCGCTTCCGGATGCTCAGGCCTTCGAGCAGTCCGTCAATCCGGTCCGACACAACCGGCTGCACAGGCGCCATGCGTACGCGGCCCGCACGGTCGGCGGTGCCCTGCTGTTCCTTGATTGCCATGCTTCCCCCAGCGCAGAAACCAAAAGCCTCCGTCTGCAAGAAGGTTTTGCACCAACAGTACCCGCCGAAAGCCCTGCAGAAACCAGGGCAGGGCGTTCCGTGGGCGCCGGCAATCTCCTGCCGCTACCCGATCAGGAGGCTGAGCGCTTCCGTGAGGTGTTCCACTTCCCGGACCGAAAACCCTGCAGGCACAGGGCCCGGGCCGGTGTGGCTGGCCGGAACCACGGCGTGGGTGAATCCCAGCCGGTGTGCCTCCTGGATGCGCTGGTTGATGCCCGGTACTGGCCGGACTTCACCTGCCAGCCCCACCTCGCCGAAGGCGATCAGCCGGACAGGCAGGGGCTTGCGGGCCTTGGCTGACGCCACGGCGAGGGCCACCGCAAGGTCCGTTGCCGGTTCGCTGAGCTTCACCCCGCCCACGGTGGCAACGTACGAATCGTCCTTGTGCAGCTGGGTCCCTGCGCGCTGCTGCAGCACGGCCAGGAGCATGGAAACCCGGGAACTGTCCAGCCCGCTGGTGGCCCGCCGCGGCTGAGAGTTGGGGCTTTCCGCCAGCAGCGACTGCACCTCCGCCAGCAGGGGGCGGCGCCCCTCCATGGTGACGGTGATGCAGGTCCCGGAAACCGGATCCTTGGTGCGGCTGACGAACAGCCCGCTGGGATCGGCCAGGCCGTCGATGCCGTTTTCATTCAGGTCGAAGCAGCCCACGTCATCCGTCGGCCCGTACCGGTTCTTCACGGCACGGAGCAGCCGCAGCCGGGAGTGCCGCTCACCTTCGAACTGGCACACCACGTCCACCAGGTGTTCCAGCAGCCGCGGTCCGGCAATGGAACCGTCCTTCGTGACGTGGCCCACCAGCAGGGTTGTCATGTTCCGCCGCTTGGCTGCGGCAATGATGGAAGCCGCCACTTCCCGGACCTGGGACACGCCACCGGCACTGCCGTCCACGTCCGCGCTGCTGAGCGTCTGCACCGAGTCCACGATCAGCAGCCGCGGTTCGATCTTCTCCACCTGCCCCAGCGCCTGCCCAAGGTCCGTCTCCGCGGACAGGTAGAGGGATTCGGCGACGGCGTCGATCCGCTCCGCCCGCAGCTTCACCTGGGCGGCCGACTCTTCGCCGGTGACATACAGGACGTCCTGGGCTGTCCGCGCGAACTTGGCGGCAACGTCCAGCAGCAGGGTGGACTTGCCGACTCCGGGCTCACCCGCCAGCAGGATGACGGCGCCGGGAACCAGTCCGCCGCCCAGCACCCTGTCCAGTTCATCCACCCCTGTTGGGAGGAACGCCGCGGTGGTGGCGTCCACGTCCGCGATCCGCCGCGCCGGCTCCACGACTGTTGTGGCCGCGGTGGTCCGCGCCACCGCCGTGCCTGTTTCCTCAACCGTGCCCCACGCCTGGCACTCGCCGCAGCGGCCCACCCACTTCACGGTGGTCCAGCCGCATTCGGCGCATTTGTATGCGGGCGCCTTGGAGGCCCGGGAAGTCTTTGTTGCCATGCGTCCAACCCTAGTGGCGGGCACCGACATCGGGCCCACCCGCGCTGGGCCCGGGCCCATCCCGCCTACAGTGCGGGCAGTACGTCCCTGGCCTCGTCCGCGTCCATGCCCGTGGCCTCCAGCAGATCCACCATCAGTGGCCGGAACAGCATCACCACCGTTTCGCCCTCCAGCCGCTGCACCTCCAGGAGTTTGGGGTGCAGGCGAAGGGCGATTTCGCTCAGGTCGCGCCGGGCCGTACGCAGGTGGGCGCGGCGGACGCCGTCGTGCGATTCCGCAAGGCCCAGCGAAAGCTCATCAATCGCGGCAGCGGTCTCCTGCAGCACCTCCGCGATGCTGTCCGTGGCCTCGTCCGAGAGGGCGGCGTGGTTGATGGCGCTGGTGAGCCGCCGCGCAAAGACTCGGCTGTTGCGCAGGGCCAGGTCGATGAAGTCCAGCGACTGCTTGAGCCGGTCCAGTTCATCCCGGTGCCGGCGGTAGGCGGGCGCCAGCGTGGCAACTTCCCCGGAGGCCCGCAGCGACTGCCGCATGGCATCGACCAGGGGCTGGCAGTTCCTGCCGCGGATCAGCGCATGCCACGCTTGGGTAGAGTCGCTGTTGGCCAGCGCGGAGGCGCATTCCCGCAGCACTTCCGCCAGTTCGTGCAGCAGTTTCTGGACGTCGCGGCGTGGTTCCCGCCGTGGGTCCTTGGGCATGAGGATGGTCACCAGCAGGGCGCACAGGCCGCCCACCACCGCATCGATGCTCCGGGTGAACGGTCCGCCCGACGGCGCCGGAAGCAGCACCACCAGCAGCGACTGCAGGGCCAGTTGGGTGGTGAAGATGTTCCCGCTGTCAAGGAACCGCGCCAGCAGGATGGAGAAGAGAAGAACGACGGCGGCCACCCAGATTTCCCCGCCCAGCCAGTGCAGGAGCAGGTCACCAACGGCGATCCCGATGGTGCAGCCCAGGCCCACTTCCATCACGCGCCGCAGCCGCGGTTCCCGCGAAAACCCGAGCGCGATCAGCGAGGAGGTGGCGGCAAACAGCGGGCCGGAGTGGCCCAGGACGTATTCCGCGAAGGCGTAGGCGCCCACCGCGCAGACGGTCATCTGGATGGCAGGGACGAACGAGTTGCGGCTCCGGATCAGGCCGGTCCGGACGCGGCTGCGCAGGAACCGTTGGGTTGCCGAGAGTCCTGCTTCGATTGCCATGGGTTCAAGTCTATTCAGTGGCGGTGGAGCACCCGGGCAGGCCACTACGGCCGGACCTGTGATCCGCGCAATGGTGACCCGGCATTTGTCAGCCAATATCCCGCCGTCGTTAATCCTCCGTTCACTTTGAACAGCCCATCCCGTTACCTGCAGCCCATAACTTACTGAAAGGTACACACCGTACGCATCGCGCAGCAGGGTTCTCCGGCCCTGTCCCGCACCTGAATAACCCTGGAAGGGGTACATCTAAGTGAAGGCACTCCGCTTCGGCCGCCACGCGGCTATCGCTGTCATCGCAGCCGGCGCACTCGCGCTCAGCGCCTGCGGTTCAGACAATGCCACGGGCACCGCTCCTGCCGGCAGCCAGTCCGCCGGCGGCACCAAGGTCACCGGCACGCTGACCGGCATCGGCTCCTCCGCCCAGGGCGCCGCCATGGACGCCTGGAAGACCAACTTTGCCTCCGCCAACTCCGGCGCCACCGTGCAGTACTCCCCGGACGGCTCCGGAGCAGGCCGCAAAGCCATCCTGGACGGCTCGGCCCAGTTCGCCGGCTCCGACGCGTACCTGAAGGATGACGAATACGCCTCCTCCAAGTCCGTCTGCGGCCCCGACGGCGCCATCAACGTCCCGGTCTACATCTCCCCGATCGCTGTGGCCTTCAACGTTCCCGGCGTCACGGACCTGAAGCTTGACGCCACCACCGTAGCCAAGATCTTCCGCGGCCAGATCACCAAGTGGAACGACCCCGCCATCGCCGCCCTGAACGCCGGCGTCTCCCTGCCCGACCTCAAGGTCACCCCGGTGAACCGCTCCGACGACTCGGGCACCACCCAGAACTTCACCGACTACCTGGCCGCCGCTGCCTCCGACGTCTGGACCGACAAGGCCGCCGGTGTCTGGCCTGCCAGCCTGCAGGGTGAGAACGCCAAGGGAACCTCCGGCGTGGTCAAGACCGTGACGGACACCCCCGGTGCCGTGACCTACGCCGACGACTCCGCCGTGAGCGGCAAGCTGGGCGTGGCCCAGATCAAGGTGGGCGAGTCCTTCACCAAGATCTCCGCCGATGCTGCCGCCAAGGCAGTGGACGCCGGCAAGCCGGTTGAAGGCCGCGCCGCCAACGACCTGTCCATCAAGCTGGACCGCAAGACCACCATCGAAGGCGCCTACCCGATCGTCCTGGTGTCCTTCCACGTCCTGTGCACCACGTACGACAAGCAGGAGACCGTGGACCTGGTCAAGGCCTTCGAGCACTACGTAGTTTCCGCTGAAGGCCAGAAGGCCGCAGCAGACTCGGCCAAGTCCGCTCCGCTGTCCTCGGACCTCGCAGCCAAGGCTGTCAAGGCGATCGACTCGATCAAGGCCAAGTCCTAGCCATCGCTGCGAACCGGGTTCCCCGCCTGCCGGAAGGCAGTGCGGGGAACTTGGCTTTGCACCCTGCATTCCCAATCCAGCAACGACTCGAAGGGCCGTCGAATGACCGCCACCCCCCTGACAAGTACCCAAGGCGCCGGACGCGCCGGGGATAAAGTCTTTTCCGGCGCCACGCTGGCAGCCGGGTGCCTGATCCTTGCCGTCCTCTTCGGCGTCGCACTGTTCCTGGTTGTCCAGGCAGTTCCCGCCCTGACCGCGCCCGCCGACAAGATCCAGGGCGGCCAGGGCTTTTTCGCCTACATCTGGCCCATCGTGATCGGCACTCTCATCGCGGCCGTCATCGCACTGGTCATCGCCACCCCCATCGCCATTGGCGTGGCGCTGTTCATCTCACACTTCGCACCGCGCCGCCTTGCCTCCGGACTGGGCTATGTGGTTGACCTGCTCGCCGCCATTCCGTCCGTGGTCTACGGTGCATGGGGTGCAGCGTTCCTGGCAAAGGAAATTTCTCCGGCGTACGTCTGGCTGGCGGCCAACATGGGCTGGCTTCCCATCTTCCAGGGTCCGGCCTCCACCACCGGCAAGACAATCCTCACCGCAGGCATCGTCCTGGCGGTCATGGTCCTGCCGATCATCACCTCGCTGTCGCGCGAGATTTTCCTGCAGACCCCCAAGCTGCATGAAGAAGCCGCGTTGGCCCTGGGCGCTACCCGCTGGGAAATGATCAAGATGGCAGTGCTGCCCTTCGGCAGGCCGGGCATCATCAGCGCCGTCATGCTGGGCCTGGGCCGCGCGCTGGGCGAAACCATGGCCGTTGCCCTGGTCCTGTCCTCCGGCGCTTTGACGGCCAGCCTGATCCAGTCCGGCAACCAAACCATCGCTGCCGAGATCGCCCTGAACTTCCCGGAAGCCAGCGGCATCAGGGTCAGCACGCTGATCGCCGCCGGCCTGGTCCTGTTCGTCATCACCCTGGCCGTGAACATGATCGCCCGCTGGGTCATCACCCGGCACAAAGAATTCTCGGGAGCCAACTAAATGACCTCCACGCTTACGCCCGTCCGCAGCAAGCGGTCGGCGCTCACCAAGGGCCAACTGCCCAAGTATGCCCCCTACGCCGTCCTGGCTGCGGCCCTGATTGTTGGCGCCGCCATCCTGGCCCTGGTCGGCTTCAATGCGTTCGGCTGGGGACTGGTCTCCGCGATCCTGTTCGCCATCGGCCTGGTGTCCTGGAGCGCAGTGGTGGAAGGGTCCCGCAAGGCCAAGGACAAGCTGGCCACCTGCCTGGTGGTGGGCTCGTTCCTGGTGGCCCTCCTGCCCCTGGTTTCGGTGATCTGGACGGTGCTGGTGAACGGCATCCCGGGTCTTATGGACCCCGGGTTCCTCACCACCTCCATGAACGGCGTCACGGGCGCCTATGACAACAAGGCCGTGGAAAGCGGCGGCCCGGTGATGGGCGGCATCTACCACGCCCTCCTGGGCACGGTGCAGATCACCTTGCTTGCCACCATGATTTCCGTTCCGGTGGGGCTGCTCACCGCCATCTACCTGGTGGAGTACGGCCACGACGGCCGCCTGGCCAGGGCCATCACGTTCTTCGTGGACGTCATGACCGGCATCCCCTCCATCGTGGCGGGCCTGTTCGCTGCCGCGTTCTTCTTCGTGGTGGTGGGCCCGGGCACCAAGACCGGTGCGGTGGCCGCCGTCGCGCTGTCGGTGCTGATGATCCCCGTGGTGGTCCGCTCCAGCGAGGAAATGCTCAAGATCGTCCCCAACGAACTCCGCGAGGCCGCCTACGCCCTGGGCGTGCGCAAGTGGCGCACCATCCTCAAGGTGGTTATTCCGACGGCGATTTCAGGCATCGCGTCCGGCGTCACCCTGGCGATTGCCCGGGTCATCGGCGAGACGGCGCCCATCCTGGTCACCGCCGGTTTTGCCACCAGCATCAACTCGAACGTCTTTGGCGGCTGGATGGCATCGCTGCCCACGTTCATCTACACCCAGATCCTCAACCCCACCTCGCCCTCCAACCCGGACCCGTCCTCGCAGCGGGCCTGGGGCGCGGCGCTGGTGCTGATCATCCTGGTGATGGTCCTGAACCTGGTGGCCCGCCTGATCGCCAGGATCTTCGCCCCCAAAGCCGGCCGGTAACCAGGCCCTCCCTTCCGCCATACCGCGGCGGATCCTAGACTTCAATCCATACCCAGTAAGTGAAGGAACTCCATGTCTAAGCGCATCGACGTCAAGGACCTGAACGTGTACTACGGCGATTTCCTTGCCGTGGAGGACGTCAGCATCAACATCGAGGCCAAGTCCGTCACCGCGTTCATTGGCCCCTCCGGCTGCGGAAAGTCCACCTTCCTCCGCACCCTGAACCGCATGCACGAGGTCATCCCCGGCGCGCGCGTCGAGGGTGAGGTCCTGCTGGACGGCGACAACCTCTACGGCCCCGGCGTGGACCCCGTCACCGTGCGCTCCCAGATCGGCATGGTCTTCCAGCGCCCCAACCCGTTCCCCACCATGTCCATCCGCGACAATGTGCTGGCCGGCGTCAAGCTGAACAACAAGAAGATCTCCAAGGGTGAGGCCGACGTCCTGGTGGAGCGCTCGCTCAAGGGCGCCAACCTCTGGAACGAGGTCAAGGACCGGCTGGAGAAGCCCGGTTCCGGCCTTTCGGGCGGCCAGCAGCAGCGGCTCTGCATTGCCCGCGCCATCGCCGTGGAGCCGCAGGTGATCCTCATGGACGAGCCGTGCTCCGCCCTGGACCCCATTTCCACGCTGGCCATTGAGGACCTCATCAATGAGCTCAAGGACCAGTACACGGTGGTGATCGTTACCCACAACATGCAGCAGGCCGCGCGGGTTTCCGACCGGACGGCGTTCTTCAACATCGCGGGCACCGGCAAGCCGGGCAAGCTGATCGAATACGGCGACACCCACACGATCTTCAGCAACCCCGTCCAGAAGGCTACTGAGGACTACGTGTCCGGCCGCTTCGGATAGGGCACTCCAGCGTTGGCGATCTACTGGCCGGTTTAGTACGCTCATCTAGATACTTTTGAATCTAGTAGTAAGTCAGCTAAAGGAGTTTCGCCATGACGCAGACGGCCAGCAACGCCCTGGGCCCACAGCTTACGGTGTCCGTCCCCGGGCCGGGCGCACCGGCCCGGGATGCCGTGCTGCCCGTGGAGGGCTTTGCCGCAGCCGCCGGCCTGGCAGGACCCCTTGCCGCCGGCCCCCTGGCCCCTGAGCTTCAACCACACCTCGGGCTGGCTGCGGCCGGCCTTGAGGAAGAGGGCGATGTCCTGTCGGAGGTGTGGCGCACCAGCTCCCACCTCGAAAGCATGCAGTGGGAACTGGACAACGCCCTGCAGTCCCTGCACCAGGCGGTCCGCAACGCTTCCGCGGCCGGAGTGGCACACCACGAACTCTGCACCGCGGCGAACCTGACCGCCGAGGAGCTCGCGGCCGTCCTGATGGCCGAAACCGATGGCCCGGCCGCCATCCAGCTCTGACCGGCGCCCGCCCGGGCCCGGGCGGGCTTATTCCGGAACTTCCAGCTGGAATCCGCAATGGCAGCGCAGGACCCGGGTGGGCAGGGACACCGCGTTGAGGCCACTGCCCGTGTTGCTGCTGCGATAGCAGAGCCGCTCAACCTCGTGTTCCGCTTCCTCCATGGGGCAGCCGCAGTGGATGTACTCGTCCCCGAAGAGGATCACTTTCGCCATCCAGCGGACCTGGTTCAGGGCGGCCGCCACGTAGGCAGCGAAGGCACTGTGTTCCTGGAACAGGTTGCAGTCGTTGCAGGTGTAGGAAACCGTGACAAGGTCCCCGCCGGCGGCGCCGATGGACGTGATGGCATGAATGGTCAGCTGGTGCCCGGTTCCGCAGGCCTCGCACTGAAGTTGCCGTGGCTGTGGCAGGGGGCGCCGGAAATACGGGGAAGACATGACGCCTGCTCTTTTCCGCTGTGTGCATCCAAGCCGCCGTGTTGCTGCAGCGGTTGCCCGTCCGCGGCCCTGCACGCGGCCCGGACGCCGGTCCCCGCACCTTTGGCCCGGGGCGCTTTTTTCGAATCTACGTCACGGGGGTGCCCCTGTACAGGGGAGCTCCACCCTCCGCTGCCAGGGCCCACCGGGGGTGGATTCGACAGGGGTGGGCTAGGCAGAAACGGGGGACAGGGCCAGGGCCAGCACGAAGGCCAGGGCGCAGGTGGCCAGGGGCGTCAGGGCCCAGAGCCACAGGATCCTGATCACCAGCTTCCGGTTCGTTACCGAAAAATTCTGGTTCTCCCCGGCGCCCAGGGCCCCGGCGGTGACGGTATGGGTGGTGGAGAGCGGCCAGTGGAGCCCGATGGCGCCCACAAAGAGCATCAGTGCGCTGAAGGTCTGGGCCACCGATCCGCGCAGGGGGTCGATCCTGGTGAGTTTGTAGCCGATGGTGTGCGAGATCCGCCAACCTCCGAAGAGCGTCCCGGCGGTCATCATTACTGCGGAGAGTCCTGCCACCCACACGGGGATCCCGCCGTCGGAATAGCCTGCCGCCAGGAGGGCCAGCAGCAGTACCGCGCTGACGCGCTGGCCGTCCTGCAGGCCGTGGCCAAAGGCCACCGCGCCGGCCGCAACGGCCTGGCCCCTGCGAAAGCGTTGGTTCACCACATTGGGCTGCGTGTACCGGGCCACCCACGTGGCCGGATACACCAGCAGGAAGGAACCGCTGTAGGCCACAAGCGGGGACAGCACCAGGGGCAGCACCACTTGGAACAGCAGCGACTGGTCCACCCCGGCAACCCCCGGGCCGCCGATGGCAAGGCTGGCAAGGCCTGCGCCGGCAAGACCACCAACAAGGGCGTGGGTGGAGGACGCGGGGATGCCCCGCCGCCACATCAGCAGCCCCCAGGCGCAGGCGCTGGCCAGGCCGGCCACCAGGATGGTGAGCCCGTCGGCCCCGGCGGGAAGATGGATCCAGGTCTGGCTGGCGGCGACGGCAAGCAGGGCGCTCACCAGGGCGCCGACAAAGTTGAAGAACGCGGCAAGGAGCACGCCCACGCTGGGGGTGAGGGCCCGGTTCCGGACGGCAAGGGCCACTGAGGTGGACGCATCGCGGAAGCCGTTGAGGAAGGCAAACGCCGCCGCCAGCAGGACCACCGCCGCGAAGATGACTGCCGCCACCTCAGGATTCCTTGACGATGATGCTGCCTACCTGGGTGGCCACCCGCCGCATGTCCTTGGTGACCTCCACCAGCTGGTTGGCGATGTCCCGGTTGCGCGAGTACTGCGCCCATTTCATGTCCGCGATCATGTCCGCCACCCAAACCCGGTGGGTCCGCTCGGCACGCTTGGCCAGGCGCAGGATCTCGATCCAGTAGTCCTCAAGGTCATCCAGGTTGTTGAGCCTGCACATGGCGTCGACCGTCAGCTCGGCCTGCCGGCTGATGATCTCCAGCTGGTCCGCGGCGCGCTTGGGCAGGCGGTCCAGCTTGTACAGCGCCACCAGTTCCGCGGCGGCATCCATTTTCTCCATGGCCTCGTTGAGGTACCGGGAGAGGGCGTACATGTCCTCGCGGGGGAGCGGGTTCACGAAGCTGGTGCGCATGTGGGTCAGCAGGGCGAAATGCAGTTCGGCGGACTTGGCCTCGAGGTTGTGCATGTCCTCCACGAGGTTGCCGTGCTCGTCCGCGGGTACGCCAAGGATTTCGGCCAGGGTGGCGGTGGCCAGCACGATCTGTTGTGCCATCTGCGAGAGCAGGTTCAGCCCTGCGGGCTCCTGGGGGAAAAGGCGCAGCTTCACGTGTTTACCGGTCTCCGGGGACTTATCAAGGCGGGGGTCGCTGCCGTGTGACTTGACTCCGGCGCGCAACTGTCGCCTACTCTACCGGCCCGAAAGAGCACCTCTGAATTGTCCACCCGGAAGAGGGCAGAAAAATGGTGCCGAACCGGATACGCCTCTCGGCGGTAGGCCGCTCTAGGCGGCTAATTGTTGAAGCCCGGGGGTTTCGCGGCTCGGCACCGGTTTCAGTCTTCTACTTCACCCGGCCCAAGTCAATCTTGACAGCGGCGCCCTTGTTCGTCCCGAAAATAAGGGCCAGAGGGTGCCGGGCAGGCTCGAGCAACCAGCCCTGTACGGCCGGTTACCCGGTCCCGGCGGCCACTCAGTCCAGTTCGCCCAGGCGCCACGCGTTGGCGGCGTGCTCCAGGTCCTCGGCGGTCTTGACCAACTGGTGGGAGTTGCGGGTCAGCTTGCTGGCGTGTGCCTCGTTGGCGTGTTCGGCGCCGTCGGCAAGGGTGGCCTGGCCCAGCGCCACCACCCGGCAGAAGGCGGCGGACCGTTCCAGCGCGACGTCGAAATCGCCGTCGAACGCGCCGGAAAGGATTGCGTCGGCCATGGTGCGCATTTCCTCCGCGCCGGGTGGTTCAGCCGCGCCGGCCACCACGTTGGAGACCTGCGCGGTGTCCCGGCCCGCGCGGAAATACACGGAGATGCGTTCCGGATCCTGGACCGTGGCAGCGCGCAGCGCGTAAAGCCGCCACAGGGCGCCGGGAAGGGAGCGGGCCGGGCTCTCGGCCCACATCTCGGCGATGGCCTCCAGGCCCTGTTCGTCGGCAAGCTTCACGAGGCGTTCGGTGACCACCGGATCATCGCTGTCCCGGCCGTGGCGGACCAGGGCCTGCGCGGCGAGGTGGGCGGCCTCCGAGACGCGGGCGGGATCGGCCCCGCCGGCGAAGGGCTCGAAATCCATCGGGGCGAAAGGCTTGGGCTTGTGGTGCCGGTTGCTGCCGCCGTAAGGACTGGTTCCTGCTTGCTCGCTCATGCCCCCACGCTACTCCTGTGCCGCGGCGGAAATCGAGCGTCTGCGGCGCCCGGCTTCACCTGCGGGAAGAGGCTTCAAAAGGGGGATGAAAGCGTCCGACGACGGCGCCTGGGCCATGTGCGAAGCCGCCGGAACCATGGGTTAGAGTATTAACGTCCAGAAATGGATTGGGCCGGATGGGCAGACACAGCGTGTTTGGCTGGCCGGCAGGGGCCTTTAGCTCAGTTGGTAGAGCATCGGACTTTTAATCCGTGGGTCGTGGGTTCGAGCCCCACAGGGCCCACCGTTTACGCAGGCCAGAGGCATCCAGCCTCTGGCCTGCCGGTGGTTTCAGGGCCGTGGCCAACTATTGCGCGGGCGTCCGCGGGCCCGGCCTGCAAGCGTTTGGGTGCCTCACGGCCGGGATGGCGATGCCGGGGGAATCTGGCTGACCAGCCCCAGGGTGTTTCCCTCGCTGTCCCGGATGAATGCCATCCACTCCTCCGTGCCGGCGGGCCCCAGCAGGCCGTCGTCGTGGCTGAAGATCACCCGCGGTTCGGCCACTATTTCCACTCCCCGGCCCTTGAGTTGCTCCACAGTGCGCTTCACATCGGGAACGCCAAGATGGAGAAGCGAACTCGGCGCGCCCTGCTCCAGCAACAGCCGTACGCCGTCGAGGTCGAAGAACAGCAACCCGGGCGGATCGAACACGGCCGTGTATCTTGCCGAAAGCAAGGCGCTGTAAAACTCCGCTGCCCGCTGCAGATCACTGGCGTGTTGAGCGACCTGAACCAAGCGCATGACCCCCGCCTTTTCCCAACCGTTCGATGCGTCCATCCTGCTCGTGTAGCACGTGTGCGGGCAAGGGATCCCACACCGCCGGGCCCTGACCGGTCCCATCCATTGCTCCGGCCCTTGGTAACCCCCGCCTCAGGCATGCACGATGGTCCCGTTGCGTGGCAGTCCGCCGGGGAACGAGAGGGGAACGCCGGAAGCCCGGGCTGGATCGGCGGAATCCATGGCCTGCACATGCAGATGCGGTTCCGTGCTGTTGCCGGAGTTGCCGCAGCGGCCCACCATCTCCCCGCACTCAACCGGCTGGCCGGGCCGGACGCGGACGCTCCCGCGCTGCAGATGGCACAGGGCGATGAACACCGCGCCGCTCCCGATAATCACGTGGTTGCCTGCAAGGCCCGGCCATCCCTCCCGCGCCCGCCTGGCCTGCGAAGCGGCGTAACGAATGGATGGAAGGCCGCGGAAGGCGGCATGGTCCGGCTCCCCGTCATGGGCGGCGAGGACAATACCGGAGGCCGGGGCTGTCACAGCCCTGCCAAACCCCACGAACTGCTCCGGCGGCTCGGGCCGGAACAGCGACGCCAGGGTGACCGGCGCAGACCGCCCGTTCCGGTCCAGCGGGGTGAAGTCGATGGCGTGGCTCGTGGCGAAAAGCCGTGTCCCGTGGCTGGGGATCCGGTTGGCGGGAGAATTCTGCACCAGCCAGGGGCCGGTGAACGGATACTCCAGGTCCGCAGGGGTCGCCGCAGGCATGGTTTGGCGGGGCTTGATGGGTCAGCTGGCGGGATCGTACTGGAAGGCGCGCACTTCCTGTGCGCAGCGGCAGGCCGCGGCGATCTTCGCGGCCCAGTGCAGTGCGGCTTCGTAGCCGGGCAGCTCCAGCACCGTGTAGCCGCCTTCGATCTGCGCCGTCTGGGGGTAAGTGCCTTCGCTCACCGTACCGTCGCCGTCGACCATCACGGGCGGAACGCGCTCGTCGATGCCGCCGCCGAACACCCAGACGCCGGCATCCTTCGCCTCCTGGACCACGGCATGCGCGGCGTCCGCTACGGCCTGCAGGCCACCATCCGGGATGTCCATGGCGCCGCTGGGAAACGAGATCAGGTATTTGGTCATTCTCACGGCTCCTTCGTTGGCAAGTCGATAAGCTTCATCCTTCCCATCGCTCCGCTGCCGCGCAAGGATTCAGGCGCGCTGTGCCGGCGCCCGGGGACGCCGCCGCGGGGGCTGCAACAGGCACAATAGGCTCATGGCAAATACCAGCAAGGGCCGGATGCCGCGCCTGGAAGACGTGGCCAAGGTGGCGGGGGTCTCCCACCAGACCGTCTCCCGGGTGGTGAACAACCATCCCAACGTCAGCAAGGCGACCCGGGAAAAGGTGGAGGCCGCCATTGCCGAACTGGGGTACCGGCGCAACACCGCGGCCCGGAGCCTGGTCACCCGGCGCTCGCAGACCATTGGCGTGCTGGCAAGCGAGCTTTCGCAGTACGGCCCGGCCAACACCCTGCTGGGGGTTGAACATGCCGCCCGCAACGCCGGTTACTTTGTCAGTATCGCGGCCCTGCGGGAAATCAGCCGGGATGCCATCTCCAACGCCGTGGGCCACTTCATGGACCAGGCCGTGGACGGAATCGCCGTGCTGGTGCCGCACTCGGACACCCTCGCAGTGCTGGAGCAGATGAATCTTCCCGTGCCCGTGGTGGCTGTGGGCTCGGCCGGCAGCGCTTCCGTCAGCGGCGCGATGGTGGACCAGCGTGCGGGCGCCAGGCTCGCCGTCGAACATCTCATCAGTGAGGGCCACCGGCAGATCGGGCACATCGCCGGGCCGCCTGACTGGACGGACGGCGCTGAGCGCGCGGAGGGGTGGCGTGCTGCCCTCCGGGATGCCGGCCTGGATGATTCCCTGCTGGTTGAGGGGGACTGGAGCGCTGGCAGCGGTTACGCGATCGGCCGCAAGCTGGCCTCCGGACTCAGGGCCACCGCCATCTTCGTTGGAAACGACCAGATGGCACTGGGCCTGCTGCGCGCGTTCACCGAGGCGGGGGTCAGGGTGCCCGACGACGTCTCCGTGGTGGGCTTCGACGACCAGCCGGAGGCGGGGTACTTCACGCCGCCGCTGACCACCGTCCGCCAGGACTTCGAGGAGCTGGGACGCCGCTGCATGGACATCATGCTGAAGGAAATCGAGTCGGGTGCCGCGGTGAGCTCCACTGTGGTCCCGCCGGAGCTGGTCCTGCGTGCCAGCACCGCCGCTCCAGCGCGCGCCTAGGCGGACGGCACCAAGTGCCAAAAAAATCTCCATGATTCTGCATCCAAATCCGGGGCTGCGCCGGTAGTAGGAGTGTCAGCAAAAAACGCCCGTCAGCCGGGCCGTTCAAGGAGATGGACATGCGCAACAAAATCTTCACCGCAGGTGCCGGTGCAGCAGCCATTGCAGCCGCAATCGCTCTGGCCGGTCCCGCCCACGCAGCAGACGGGGATGCCCAGCTGTCCGTGCTGCATGGCGTTCCCGGACTGACCGTGGACGTTTGGGTCAACGGTGACCGCACCCTGGATGACTTTGCCCCCGGAACCCTTGCAGGGCCACTGGCCCTTCCGGCCGGCACCTACGAAATCGCCATCACGGCAGCCGATGCCGCCGACGCCTCCGCGCCGGCCATTGGTCCGGTGAGCGTCACCCTTGCCGCCAACGGAAACTACACGGCCGCAGCCCACCTCGGCGCCGACGGCAAACCCACCGCCAGCCTGTTCACCAACGACGTGTCCCAAATTCCCGCCGGGAAGGGCAAACTGACGGTCCGGCACGCAGCCGCAGCCCCCGCCGTCGATGTCCTGGCAGGCGGCACCGCCGTTGTCACCAACCTGGCCAACCCGAACGAAAAGACCCTGACCCTGGATCCCGGCACCGTCCCGGCCGCGGTGGCTGCCGCAGGCACCACTGCCCCGGTAGTCGGCCCGGCCGACGTGGCGGTGGCTGAAGGTACCCACACCATCGTCTACGCCTGGGGCAGCCTGGCCGACCAGAACCTGAAGCTTGCAGTCCAGACCATCGAGGGCCTGCATTCCGCACCGGCCTCTGTGCCGGGTGCCCTTGACGGGTCCGCGGATGCCGGTGGAGCGGGCCCTGCCGTTGCCACCGCAGGGTTTGGCCTGGCAGCGCTGGCCCTCCTCGCGGGGGCGGTGGGCGCAGCCCGCGCGGTCCGCGCACGGCGGGCGGAACTGTAACCGGGCCAGACGCCCGCTGAAGGACCACACCGCAGGGGCCCGGCCGGCAACGGACGGGCCCCTGCACCGGCACCGCCAATGGCCGGCATACATGGAAGGGAGGCGGCAGGCATGATGGCAGGCACGACGCCGGCACCCGGGTACCGCCGTCGCCATCCGGCAGGCGGCGCGGCGGCAGCGATGGTGGCTGCCGCGTTGGTTTTGTCCGGCTGCGGTCCTGCCGGTCCCACTGGTTCCCCCGGTCACACTGGTTCTGCGGGTCCCACCGGTTCTGCCGGGCAGCCGGCCCCCTCCACGGTTGCCGCGGCAACCGGCTCTCACGAGCCGGCGCCCTCGCCGGGGGCGCCGGCCCCTGCCGGCTCCGCTGTACCTCCCACCGGGGCCATCCCGGTCCGGCCCGCGGCTCCAACCGCCGCGGCGGTGGTGCCGGCACCAACATCACTGACCGTGGCGGGCACTGCCATCGACATGCCGGTGGTGCCCGGGGGAGTTTCCGGCGGGGGAGCGATGGAAATCCCTGACGCCTTCGACCGGGCGGCCTGGTACAAATTCGGTCCGGCCCCGGGAGCAGCCGAGGGAACCGCCGTCATCGCCGGCCATATCGACACCACGTCCGACCGGGCACCGTTCTCGGCATTGAAGTCCCTCTCGCCGGGAA
Source organism: Arthrobacter sp. SDR-2R (assembly GCF_057747955.1). NCBI lineage: Bacteria > Bacillati > Actinomycetota > Actinomycetes > Micrococcales > Micrococcaceae > Arthrobacter > Arthrobacter sp. SDR-2R. Next base: position 109,394 of record NZ_CM173231.1, on the reverse strand, counting down.
TCCTCATCCGCGTGGGCCGGGATGGGGCCGCGCCGCTCGCCTACCGGGTGGTGGGAGTGGAACTGATGGCAAAGGACAAGTTCGACGGCGGCGCCCTGTTCCGCCGGTCCGGCCCGCACGAACTCAAGCTGGTCACCTGCGGCGGCCGATGGCTGGACGAGCGGATGGACTACAGCGACAATGTCATTGTCACCGCAGTTCCTGCATGAACCTGGTTTCTGCATCACCGGTGGCCAGCCATGTAACTCGTGCGCCGACGCCGGGAAGGAGTTGCCTGTGACGCTTCCCGGGCACGCTTTCCGCGGATGGGATGACGCACTGACCGACTCCTTCCTGGCCGGGGATGAGCACGCCCTGGCAGCGGCCTACCGTGAGTTCGCGCCCCTGGTGCACACCCTTGCCTTGCGTTCCCTGCCGGACAGGGCAGCGGCGGACGACGTGACCCAGGAGGTCTTCATCCGGGCCTGGCGTTCGCGGAGTACCTTCAACCCGCAAGTGGCCAGGCTGCCGGCGTGGATCGTGGGAATCACCCGGAACGCCATCACCGATGCCCATTCGGCGGCAGCCCGGGAAGCACGCAAGGCCTTCGCGGCGGCCGGAGCCGGTATGGGAGAAGACGCCGGAACGGGAACAGAGGCGGCGGAAATGCTGGCGGACAGGCTGCTCTTGGACGGCGAACTGGAGAGGTTGGGCGAGCCCCAGGGGTCCATCATGAAGCTCGCCTTTTACGAGGACCTGACCCACGAGCAGATTTCACGCAAACTGGGCCTTCCCCTTGGTACGGTCAAGAGCCACATCCGCCGGAGCCTGTCGCACCTGCGAAGCAGATTGGAGGTAGACCATGCCGCATCTTGATCCGGAACAGTTGAGCCTCCTGGCACTTTACGACGGCTGGGAGGACCCGGGTGCACGGGAGCACCTGGCTGCCTGCCCCGAGTGCGCCGCCGATTTTGCCGCCCTGCGCCGCACGGTGGACGCGGTGAAGACCGCACCGGACACCAGCCGCCTGGCCGTGCCCGGGCCACAGGTATGGGCTGGAATCCACCGGGAACTGGGCCTTTCGGGGTCCGTGCGGGAGGATCCGCTGGCGGCGGACGCCGCCAAGGGAAACAGCGTGGGTCCGGCGGCCGCACCTGTGGACGCGCCGCCGTCGAACGTTATCCCTATCCGCCGGCGGACCAAGGGTGCCTGGTGGCAGCGCCCCGGTACGTGGGTGGCAGCTGCAGCCGCAGCCGTCCTGGTGGTGGTTGGTGCGGTGTTGACCTTGACCCGTCCGCCCCAGCCCCAGCAGCTGGCCTCTGCCCAGCTGGCGCCGCTGGCGCAGCACTCCGCCGCAGGATCGGCCAAGGTGGTGACGGCGCCCGACGGTTCCCGCAACCTGGAAATCAGCCTGGACAAGGATGAAGCCAAGGGTTACCAGGAGGTGTGGCTGATTGCGCCGGACCTTTCCCGGCTGGTCAGCCTGGGCGTCATGAACTCCACATCCGGAACGTTCCAGGTGCCCAGCGGCCTGGACCTCTCCCAGTACTCGGTGGTGGATGTTTCCGACGAACCGATGGACGGCAATCCTGCGCACTCCAGCGTGAGCATCGCCAGGGGCACCCTGTCATCCTGACGCGGTCAGCCGCCGAAGTGTGAGTGCGGGGCACCTTCCGGCAACCGCTCCAGCAGTTCCTCCGCCACCTTGCGCAGCTTGATGTTCCGGTGGCTGGAAGCCTTGGCAAGGATGGAGAAGGCCTCCTGGTACGAGCACCTGTTCTGGGCCATGATCACGCCGCAGGCAACGTTGATGGAGGTGCGGCTGTCCAGGGCCGAACGGAGGTCGGTGGCCAGCGAGCGGGCGGAGTGCAGGTTGATGGCCATCTGCAGGCTCTTGGCCGCCAGGGCGGCAAAGGTGCGTGCCTCGGCGATGGCCTGCAGCGGGAAAGCCTTCGAGTCGTGCGCGAAGAAGGCAAGTGCGGCGGCGGTCCGGCCGGGGCCACTGCTGCCGATCGTTTGGTCATCTTCCGCGGGGTCCGCTTCCAGACGGAGCCGTACGGCAAGGGCACTGCCGAACCCTGATAACTGCAACTGCGACGAATAGTGCTGCCACCGGAAATCCCCGTTCCGCTGGAGCACCGCGACGGGGTGCCCGCCTGACATGACGTCAGTTACCGGCCCCTCGTCCATTTCCCGTTCCCAGTCCAGCATCCGCACTACTTCACCGGTGGTGCCCGTTATGGCAGGAGTCCGCTTGGCCTGGTGCAGCACCAGGCCGCAGCCCACGTCAATCCCGGCGGTGGCGGCCACATGGTCAGCCGAGGCGGCCACCAGCAGCCTAAGGGAATCGGAGAGGGTCTGGGCGCCGTTGACCAGGTCCAGCACGAGGGCGGGGTTCCGGGGTGCACCGCGTTCACGGCCGCGCGGCGCCGGATGGGGCACGCGCGTCCTGCGGGCGTTCGCTGCGGAAAGAGGGCCGGCGACGGCTGGGGGAGAGCCCTTGGTCTCAAAGGACTCCTCGTCGCCGGCCCCGCTTAGTACCCGGGTCCTATGAACCGGGAAGCCTGGGTTTACCTGTCGTGCATGCATTGCCAGTCTCACACCCCCTAGTGAGCCAAGTACCGGAAAGCAGAACAGGTCTTGTCTCTGTGAAAAACCTAATGGCCGTCCAGCCCCCAGTGGATGCGTAACCAGTACCTGTTTTTCCGATTAGGGAGTACTTGGGCGCGCCCTGCGGAAACCCCTCAGGCGTGTTGCCACAGGTGGGAAGCGGGTCGCTTGGCGGCCCAGGGGTGAGGCCGCGCTGCCGCCCGGTCAACGGAGCACTTGACTCCCGAGGCGGGCCCCCCAACAATAGTTTCTATAACGTTGTAGAAACCAAGCCGAGGATGCCTTCGTGACCCAGCCAGAACCCGCCGCAGCAAAAATCACCGTCGACCCGTCGTTCACCGTGGGGCCGGTCCGCCGTCGTACGTTCGGTGCCTTTGTTGAGCACCTTGGCCGGTGCGTCTACACCGGCATTTTTGAACCGGACCACCCGGATGCCGACGACGACGGGTTCCGGAGGGACGTCCTCGCGCTCACCCGCGAACTGGGGGTATCCACCGTCCGCTACCCCGGCGGCAACTTTGTGTCCGGCTACCGCTGGGAGGACGGGGTGGGCCCGGTTGACCAGCGGCCAGTGCGCCTGGACCTGGCCTGGCACTCCACCGATCCCAACACGGTGGGCGTGGACGAGTTCGCCACGTGGTCCGCCAAGGCCGGCGTTGAACCCATGATGGCGGTGAACCTGGGCACCCGCGGGGTCCAGGAGGCGCTGGACCTCCTGGAGTATTGCAACATCGACGCCGGCACGGCGCTGGCCGGCCAGCGCCAGGCGAACGGTGCCCGGGACGGCTATGGCATCAGGATGTGGTGCCTGGGCAACGAAATGGATGGCCCCTGGCAGATCGGCCACAAGAACGCGCTGGAATACGGCCGCCTGGCCGCCGACACTGCCCGTGCCATGCGCATGATGCAGCCGGACGTGGAGTTGGTGGCCTGCGGCAGTTCAGGGCCCACCATGCCGACTTTCGGTGAGTGGGAACGCGTGGTTTTGACGGAGACCCACGAGCTGGTGGACCTGATCTCGGCGCACCAGTACTTCGAGGACTTCGGCGACCTGCAGGAACACCTCGCCGCGGGACACAAGATGGAGGCCTTCATCCGCGACCTCGTCAGCCACATCGACCATGTGAAGTCGGTCAAGAAATCTTCCAAGCAGGTGAACATCTCCTTCGACGAGTGGAACGTCTGGCACATGAGCCGCGACGAGTCCAAGGTGCCCACCGGCAAGGACTGGCCCGTGGCCCCCGTCCTGCTGGAGGACACCTACACGGTGGCGGACGCCGTCGTCGTGGGGGACCTGCTGGTCACGCTGCTCCGCAACACGGACCGCGTCCACTCCGCCAGCCTGGCGCAGCTGGTGAACGTCATCGCCCCCATCATGACCGAGCCGGGCGGCCGCGCCTGGAAGCAGACCACCTTCCACCCCTTTGCCCTGACCTCACGGCACGCCTCCGGCACCGTCCTGCAACTCGCCGTCGAATCCCCACTGGTCAGCGGCGGCACGACAACTGACGTCGCCGCCCTGTCCGCCGTCGCCACGTATGACGCGGACAAGGGCGAAGCCGTGGTGTTCGCCGTCAACCGGTCCGCCGGCCAGGCACTGACGCTTGACGCAGCCGTGGCCGGGCTGGGCGATGTCCGGTTGCTGGAGGCGGTGACCTACGCCAACAAGGACCCGTACTGGCAGGCCAGCGCCGACGATTCCACCTCTGTCCTGCCATCGGAAAACGGCACCGTGAAGGTGGACGGCGGGAGGCTCACCGCCGAACTCCCCGCCGTGTCCTGGTCCATGATCCGGCTGTCCGTGGACAGCTGACCCCCCCGGGGGCGGGAGGGCAGGGGCGCCCTTATGACGACGGCGGGCCGCAGGTGGGAGGATGGACGGCATGGAACTGCACATCACGGGCGATCCCGCCGCGGACAAGTTGTTGAGCGAGGACGACTTCGCCCTGCTGACCGGCATGCTGCTGGACCAGCAGGTGACGATGGAATCGGCCTTTGCCGGGCCCGAGAAGATCCGCAGCCGGATCGGGTCGCTTAAGCCGGAGGCCATCGCCGCGCAGGACCCCCAGGCGTTTGTGGAGATGTTCAAGGAACGGCCCGCCGTACACCGCTTCCCCGGTTCCATGGCCGCCCGGGTGCAGGCGTTGGCCGAGGCCGTCCAGAGCGAGTGGGACGGGGACGCCGCGGCCATCTGGACCAAAGGGTCACCGGACGGGGCCGAGGTGCTGCGCCGCCTCAAGGCCCTGCCCGGATTCGGCGAGCAGAAGGCGAAAATCTTCCTGGCCCTCCTGGGCAAGCAGCGCGGCCTGAATGCGCCGGGATGGCGTGAAGCCGCGGGACACTATGGTGAGGACGGCAGCTACCTGTCAGTGGCAGACATCGTGGACCCGGAATCCCTGGCAAAAGTGCGCGCCAGCAAGCAGGCCGCCAAAGCAGCGGCGAAAGCAGGAAAAGAACGTTAATGGCAGTCACCATGAACGACGTCGCACGGGCGGCGGGCGTTTCCCTCAAGACCGTTTCCAACGTCCTGAACGACTACGAATTCATCCGTCCGGCCACCAAGCAGCGGGTGCAGGATGCCATTGCGGAGCTGGGCTACGAAGCCAACCTCACGGCGCGCAGCCTCCGGTCCGGCAAGACTTCCATGCTGGGGCTGGTCCTGTCCGACCTCTCCGCCCCGTACTACGCCGAGCTGGCGTCCAGGCTGATGAAGGCCGCTTCCCGCCGGGGTTACCGGGTGCTGGTGGAGCAGTCCGACGCGGAAGCGGCCGCTGAACTGGGCGCCCTGCAGGGGACGTTCCGGCAGCTCACCGACGGCCTGCTGTTCACGCCGCTGATGGTTGACGCGGAGGCCATTTCCGCGCGTGCCGGCAGCAAGCCGCTGGTGATGCTCGGCGAGCACATCATGGATCCCCGCTTCGACCTGGTCACGATGAAGAACGGGGAAGCCGCGGCGGCGCTCACGGCGCACCTGCTGGCCGGCGGCCGCCGCCGCATTGCCGTGATCGGGGCGAACGCCGGGGAGACCTCCGGCAGCGGGGGCCTGCGCCTGAACGGATACCGGAAGGCGCTGGAGGCAGCCGGCATCGCGTTCGACCCTGCCCTGGTGGTGCCTGCGGAGTGGCGCCGCGACACCGGCGCCGCCGCCGTGGCCGGCCTCCTGGCATCCGGCGTGGAGTTCGACGCCGTCTTCGGGCTGAACGACGTGCTGGCACTCGGCGCATTGCACGAACTCCTGATCCGCGGGGTTAAGGTGCCCCAGGACGTGGCCGTGGCAGGCTTTGACGACATCGACGAAGCCCGGTTCGCGTCCCCGTCCCTGACCACCGTCTCGCCGGGCATGGACGAGATCGCGGAACGGTCCATCGGCCTGCTGCTGGACCGGATCGCCGGGCGCGAGACATCCGGGGCGGGCGTGCACGTGGAGGCCGGGTTCGAACTAAAGATCCGCGAGTCCGCGCCGTAGTTCCGGTGCTCTGGTCCCGGCGCCCTGGTTTCGGGCGGGCAGGTTTCGCCTGCTCCGCAAGCGGGTACGCCTATGCCACCGGTTCAAGAGACGGAAAGGTGCCGCCATGATTGCCCTCCTGGTCATCGACATGCAGAACGCTTTCTTCGAAACCCCCGAACTGGCAGCCCAGCGGGAACGGGTGGTCAGCGAGTGCAACCGGCTGCTGGAAGGGTTCAAGGCCGCCGGCCACAAGGCGCTGCTGGTGGGCACCGAACACGAGCGGGACAAATCCACCTGGACCCTCAGCATGCTCGACGACGACCAGGGGTTCATCTTCCGCGGCAGTGAACAGGCCCAGTCCGTGCCGGGGCTCATCACCGAAGACCTGCCCCAGCTGAACAAGACCCGCGACAGCGCCTTCGTGGGCACCAACCTGCTGGCCCGGCTGCGGAACTGGGGAGCCGACCAGGTGGTGCTCGCGGGCGTCTCAACCCAAAACTGCATTGCCCAGACCGCCGCCGATGCATTCGCGCACAACATCCGCGTGACGTATGCCAGGGACGCCATGGCCTCCGAAGCCGACCAGGACGCCGCCGACATGCTCCGCATCCTTTCCGCTACCTACCGCCAGCCCGTCCAGTCCAGCGGGGAGATCCTTTCCGGGCTCAGCAAGTAGGCCCCACCGGTCAGCAAGCAGGCTCCGGATAGACCGGCCTGATGCTGCTGAAACCTGGCGGAAACGTGCCGGGTCTACGCTGGAGCCCACGCCGTTGGCCGTCGAAGGGAAATCCATGCATCTGATGCCGCGTGAGCAGGAAAAGCTCATGATCGTGGTGGCCGCGGACCTGGCCCGGCGCCGGCAGTCCCGCGGCCTGAAACTTAATTACCCGGAGGCCGTGGCCATCATCAGCTATGAACTGATCGAGGGCGCCAGGGACGGCAGGACCGTTGCCGATCTCATGAGCTACGGCACCACCCTCCTCAGCCGCGAGGACGTCATGGAGGGCGTGCCGGAAATGATCCACGACGTGCAGATCGAGGCCACCTTCCCCGACGGCACCAAGCTCGTCACCGTCCACAACCCCATCCGCTAAGGAGAGCCGCAATGATCCCAGGCGAGTACGTTCTCCGGCCGGAGCCCGTGACCGCGAACGCGGGCAGGGACGCGATCGAGGTGGCCGTGACCAACACCGGCGACCGGCCCGTCCAGGTGGGTTCCCACTTCCACTTCGCCGAGGCCAACGCTGCCTTGTCCTTCGACCGGGACGCCGCCTACGGCCGGCGCCTGGACATTCCTGCGGGAACGGCTGCGCGGTTTGAGCCGGGGGACTCCCGGAGCGTGCGGCTGATCGAACTGGCCGGGCGCCGCGAGGTGTTCGGGCTCAGCAACGCGGTCAACGGAAAGCTCGACGGCGGCACCCGCCAGGAAGGGGACGTCCAGTGAGCTTCGAGATCCCGCGCCGGCAGTACGCGGACCTGTACGGGCCCACCGCCGGTGACAGGCTCCGCCTGGCGGACACCGACCTGTTCCTCGAGATCGAACAGGACCTCACCGTCTACGGTGAGGAAGTAGTGTTCGGTGGCGGCAAGGTAATCCGCGACGGCATGGGCCAGAACGGCCAGGCCACCCGCGATGAGGACATTCCCGACACCGTCATCACCAACGCGGTGGTCCTGGACTACACCGGCATCTACAAAGCGGACGTGGCACTCAAGGACGGGCATATCTTCCGCATCGGCAAAGCCGGGAACCCGCAGATCACCGACGGCGTGGACATCGTCATCGGGGCCGGCACCGAAATCATCGCCGGCGAACGGAAGATCCTCACTGCCGGCGGAATCGACACCCACATCCACTTCATCTCCCCGGACCAGGTGCCCACGGCCCTGGCCAGCGGGGTGACCACCATGATCGGCGGCGGCACCGGCCCTGCCGAAGGCACCAAGGCCACCACCGTCACACCCGGAAAGTGGCACATCCAGCGGATGCTGCAGGCGGCTGAGGGGCTGCCCATCAACATCGGGCTGTTCGGGAAAGGCCACGCGTCCGCCGTCGAACCTTTGGCCGAGCAGATCCGCGCCGGCGCCATCGGGCTGAAAGTCCACGAGGACTGGGGATCCACCACCTCCTCCATCGACACCTCCCTGAAGGTGGCGGACGAGTACGACGTCCAGGTGGCCATCCACACCGACACCTTGAATGAGTGCGGATTCGTGGAGGACACCATCCGCGCCATCGACGGCCGCGTCATCCACACCTTCCACACGGAGGGTGCCGGCGGCGGCCACGCCCCGGACATCATCAAGATTGCCGGCATGCCCAATGTCCTGCCGGCCTCCACCAACCCCACGCTGCCCTATACGCGGAACACCATCGAAGAGCACCTGGACATGCTCATGGTGTGCCACCACCTCAACCCGGACATCCCCGAGGACGTGGCCTTCGCCGATTCCCGGATCCGGGCCGAGACAATCGCCGCCGAGGACGTCCTGCAGGACCTGGGCATCTTCTCCATCACCTCCTCCGACTCCCAGGCAATGGGCCGGGTGGGCGAGGTGATCACCCGCACCTGGCAGGTGGCGGACAAGATGAAGAAACAGCGCGGGGTGTTGGAAGATTCCGCCGCAGGAATCCATGGCAGCGCGGGCAGCGACAACTTCCGGCTCAAGCGCTACGTGGCGAAATACACCATCAACCCCGCCATCGCCCAGGGCATCGCCGACTCCGTAGGGTCCCTGGAGGTGGGCAAGTTCGCGGACCTGGTCCTCTGGGATCCCGCATTCTTCGGCGTCAAACCGGAGCTGGTGCTCAAGGGCGGGCAGATCGCCTACGCACTGATGGGGGACGCGAACGCCTCCATCCCCACTCCCCAGCCCCGCACCATGCGGCCCATGTTCGCCACGTTCGGCAAAGCCATGCAGCAGTCCTCCATCACCTTCCTGTCCCAGGCCGCGATCGACGCCGGGGTACCCCAGGAACTGGGGCTGGAAAAGGTCATCCGGGCCGTCTCCGGCATCCGGACCCTCACCAAGGCCGACCTCAAGTACAACGACGCCACCCCCGACATCCAGGTGGACCCGGAAACGTACCAGGTAACCGTCGACGGCGAGGACGTCACCTGCGAACCCGCGGACGTCCTGCCCATGGCCCAGCGTTATTTCCTGTTCTAGACCCCACCGGAGCCCCCACGTGATCATCGACAAAGTCCTCGGCAACCTGCACGACCTTCCGGACCCCGAAACCTACGCCGGGCTGCACCGGGAAAAGGTGGTGCTTCCCAGCTCCCAGCTGGTCAAACGCATCCAGCGCGCCACCACCGACCACGGAAAGGAAATCGGCATCCGCCTCCCCTCCGGCTCCGGGGACCTCCGCGACGGCGACATCCTCCACGTGGAAGAGGCCAACATGATCGTGGTGTCCGTGCTGCCCACCGACGTCCTGGTCATCGCACCCCGCACCATCTCCGAAATGGGCGTCACCGCGCACTCCCTCGGCAACCGCCACCTCCAGGCCCAGTTCTTCGACGCCGCTTCCGAATACGGGGCGGACGTCATGGTGTGCGCCTACGACCACACCGTCGAGGACTACCTCCGCCACAATGCCGTCCCCTACACCCGCCAGGAACGCGTCATGCCTGTACCTTTCCGCCATGCTGAGCACAGCCACTAACTATCAGCTGGCGCTTCAGCAGCTTGTCGATTCCGCTTTGCCTACCGGGGCGTTTGCGCACTCCCTTGGGTTCGAGACATACATCGAGCGGGAGCTCGTATCTGATGAAGAGTCCTTCGGTATCTGGCTCGGCGCGTTCATCGGGCAGCAGCTGACATACTCTGACGGGCTCGCCATCCGCTTTCTCTACGGGGGTGTTGATGTGGGGGAGCTGGATACTTTGCTCTCTGCGTCCCTGTTGCCCCGGCAGGTGCGGGAGGCGGGCATCAAAATGGGGCTTCGGTTGCTGGAGATCGGGGCGGAGGTGTTTCCGTCGCCTGCGCTGGAACTGTACCGGGACCTGGTGACCACGGGCCGGGCCGCCGGGCACCAGCCGCTGGCGTTCGCCGTCGTCGCCCGCTCCCTGGGCGTGCCGCTCCAGGAGGCGCTCGCCGCCTACCTCTTTGCCACCGCCACCTCCCTGACGCAGAATGCCGTCCGCGCCATCCCCCTGGGGCAGAACGCCGGGCAGCGGGTGCTGCGGAAAGCGCACGACGACGTTGCTGCCGCCATCGACAGCATCGCCCGCCTGACGCTGGACGACTTCGGCGCCGTCAGTCCGGGGCTGGAAATCTCGCAAATGCGGCACGAACGCCAACGTGCCCGGATGTTCATGAGCTGACAGTGCCTGTAAATACTGTGCTTTTGAGTCAAAGGAGGACATATGTCTGAACCCATCAAGATCGGCATCGGCGGCCCCGTGGGAGCCGGCAAGACCCAGCTCGTGGAGCGGCTCACCCGGCACATGAGCGGCGGGATCTCCATGGCCGCCATCACCAACGACATCTACACCATCGAGGACGCCAAGATCCTCGCCGCCAACGGCATCCTCCCCGTGGACCGGATCATCGGCGTCGAAACCGGCGGCTGCCCCCACACCGCCATCCGCGAGGACACCTCCATGAACACCGCCGCCATCGAGGAACTCAAAGCCCGCCACCCCGACCTTCAGGTCATCTTCGTCGAATCCGGCGGCGACAACCTTTCCGCCACCTTCAGCCCCGAACTCGTGGACTTCTCCATCTACATCATCGACGTGGCCCAGGGCGAAAAGATCCCGCGCAAAGCCGGCCAGGGCATGATCAAGTCCGACCTCTTCATCATCAACAAAACCGACCTCGCGCCGCACGTCGGGGCTGACCTGGCCGTCATGGAGCGGGATTCCAAGGAATTCCGAGGCAACAAACCGTTCTGCTTCACCAACCTGAAAACTGACGAGGGCCTGGACAAGGTCATCGACTGGATCCGGCACGACGTCCTGATGCTCGACCTGGCGCAATAGACATGGCAGTCGTGGACTTGCCCAAATCCGGCGAAGCCGCCGGATCCAGCCACGGACAGTCACCTATGGGGCGGCTTGAGCTGGGCGTCACTTTGCGGGGCCGCCGGTCCCTTGCCTCACATCAGTTCCATGAGGGGGCCCTTCGGGTACTCCGGCCGCACTACCTCGATGACTCCGGGCAGGTTTGTTATGTCGTCGTGAATCCTGGCGGGGCGTATCTTGGCGCTGACCTCTTCCTTGTTGATGTTGAGGTCCAGGATGGGGCCGACCTTCTCCTGACCACCCAGTCCGCCACGAAGGTTTACCGGACTCCCGGGTCTTTTGCAGAGCAGCGGATGACTGTGCGGCTGGGGGAGGGGGCGCGGCTGGAACTCATGCCCGACCAGCTCATCGCCTACCGCCAGGCCAGTTACCGGCAGCGGACCTCCGTGACCCTGCGGCCGTCGTCGAGCCTGGTCATGGCCGAGGTAGTAACCCCCGGCTGGTCGCCCGACGGAGCCGCCTTCCGGTACCAGGAAGTCCGGCTGCGCAACGACATCCATATTGAGGCCGCTGATGGTGACCCGCAGCTGCTGGCACTGGACAACCTGCTGATCCGGCCGCCACTCCACGACGTCACCGGACTCGGCTTCATGGAGGGATACAGCCACCTGGCGTCGCTGGTGGTGGTGGACGCACGGGTGGACCAGGCGCTCGCCGACCAACTCCACGGCCTCACCGCCGGCCGGGAATCGCTGACCGGCATCTCCCTGACCCGCACCGTGGCAGGCACAACCGGACTGGTGCTGCGGAGCCTCTCCCACAGCACCGACGAACTGAACCTGCTGCTCCGTTCCTGCACGGACCTGCTCCGCGGACTCTGGTACGGCCAGGCCCCGCTAAACCTGAGGAAGCACTGATGACCAGCATCGGCATCCTCTACCGTGACCGGGACCTGCTGCCGCTCCGGACCCGGGTGCTGTTCACTTTCGGTGCGGTAGCCGCGCTCCATGCCGCCGCCGTCGTCCTTTTGCTAGCCGGGACCTTCGGCGCAGGAAGCCGGCCGCTGTCCTCGGGGCTGGTGCTCACCGCTTACCTCGCAGGCGTGAAGCACAGCTACGACTGGGACCACCTCGCAGCGATCGACAACTCCACCCGCAGGTTCGTTGCCCAGGGGCAGGACCCGGTGAGCGTGGGCTTCGCCTTCAGCCTGGGCCACAGCTCAGTGGTGACCCTGGCAGGCGTGCTGGTGATCGCCGGCGCGTCCGTGGTGGGCGGACTGATGCAGGACGGTACGGCCGGAAACCTGGTCCTGGGCCTGATTGGCAGTGGTGTGTCCGGCCTGTTCCTGCTGGCCATCGGACTGTTCAACGGCTCCGCGTTCACCCGCTCACTTTCTGCCTACCGGCGCGCCCGTGATGGCGCCACCATTGGCCACCGGGACCTGGCGCCGCAGGGGCTGGTGGCGCGGCTGCTCGCCCGTCCGCTGTCCCGGGTGCGCCGGCCGGGGAGCATCTATGTGATCGGCTTCCTGTTCGGCCTGGGCTTTGATACTGCCACCACCATCGGGCTGCTGATGATGGCGACGGCGGCCTCGCTGGCCGGGGTGCCGCCCTTCGCCTTGCTTGCGCTGCCGCTTGCCTTCGCTGCCGCGATGACCCTGTGCGACTCGCTGAACGGCATGGCCATGATGCGGATGTACCGCTCCGCGTTGGATGATCCCCGGCGGAAGCTCGGCTTCAACGCGCTGGTCACGGGCATTTCCGCGGTCTCGGCGCTGTTCATCTCGGTGATTACCTTGGCCGGGTTCTTCCACGCGGCCTTTGCCCCTGAGGATCCGCTGACCGCGTGGCTGGCGTCCGTCGACCTGGGCGACGCCGGCCTGCTGCTGGTGGCGCTGCTCCTGGCCGTGTGGGGCGGGGCCGGGCTGCGAGGGAAGGCACTTCGAAACACCTAGCAGGGCGCGGTGCGGCCTTGACTGCCGCACCGCGCCCTGCGGTGGTCCTGAGGGGGTTCTTTAGCCGAAGTCGGCTACGTAGCTCGGAACTCCGACGGCGTCGGTTGACACCGGTGCGCCGGTGTCATTGACCACGTGGTCCAGCGTTCCCGCGCCGAGGTTCACCGTCAAAAGGCTGTGCAGCCTCACACCCGGCGTTACCGGAACCTCAAAGCCACGGGTGGCGTGGATGCTTGGATCCACGTTGTTGTACACGTAGCTGCCGCCGCCCCACAGCTCGTGGGTTTTGACGGAATCTGCCACCTTGTAACCTGCCCAGCCCAGGACGCCGTCGTGCTGCCACGCTGCCTGGTTGGGCGCGTCGTAGGGGAGCTCATTCTGGAAGAAGACGGTCTTGCCGCCTTCGCCGTTCCAGATGACGTTGTACTGCTGGTAGTGCTCCACGAACAGGCCCGTGGCGGTGACGTTGTTGCCGTTGACGATCACGCCGTTCGCGCCGGTGTTGGTGGTCCAGCCGACGCCGTTCCCATGGTCGGCGCGCCAGGCCCAGATGTGGTCCAGGAGGACGTTGTCGCTGTTGACTTCCAGGCTGACCGAAGCCTTGCCAACATGCGGGCCGCCGATGCGGAAGAACACGTCGTGGAGCGTGGTGGGGTTGGCCGGATCACTGTGGGCGGCGGAGTTGGCCGGTCCGCTCCCTGCGCCCTGGCGGGCCTTGCCGACGCGCATCAGGGCAGGTGACTCCACCTCTCCGGCATCTATGGTGACGGCGGCGACGTCGACACCAGGGACATCCGCCACCGTCAAGGGGACCGCTCCGTTGACGGCGGTGAGGGTTGCCATGCCCAGCCCGAGAACGACGGTTCCTGCCCGCTTGACCTCGATGCTTTGGTCAACGTCGTACACCCCCGGGGTCAGGAGGAGGTGCTTTCCCCTGGCCAGCTGGGAGTTGATGGCCTGCACTGAATCGCCGGGCTTCGCGACATAGAAGTCGGCCAAGGGGATGCTGCGGCCCTCTGTGGGACCGTTTTCCCACGTGGTCCCGGCAGAGTCCTGGCGGACGGCGGGCAGGAACACGTTGTACTGGCCGGCCTGATCCAACGTCAAGTACGGCTTCTCGCGGCTGATCGGCGTGGCGGCCAGGGTGGTGTACGGCGGGTTCGGGAAGGACTGCGGAGGCGCCCCGTTTACGCCCGAGAACACCTGGTTCCACACTCCGTTGGACCAGCTGCCGATGCTGCTGTTGCGGACCAGGTACTGCTGCTGTGAGCCGTTGATGACGGCGCCCGTCTTTGAATCCGCGATGAAGCCGCCACTGGCGTACTGCGGCCCTGCCGTGCAGTAGTCCATGAGGGAAAGGTTGCCGCCGGTGATGTTGATCCGCCGCATGGGTGAGGCCTGCGAAGCCGCCCAGAAGTTCGCCGAGCTGCGGCAGCCTTCAAGTCCGGTGACGTTGATGGTGAGGTTGGACAGCGAACGCCAGAAGTTGTTCAGCGCGATGCAGTTGTCCGCGGACAGGCAGCGGTTGTAGACGTCCACGTGCCCGTTGATGGTGACGTCGGTGGGTGCAGCACCCAGCCCCGCAACCTCCGTGGAGTAGCCCACCTGGACAATCAGCGGCTGCTCCGGGGTTCCATAGGTGCCGGGTTTGAACAACAGGGAATAGCGTTTGGTCCCCATTTCGTCGTCCACCTGCTGCGCCGCGATGGAGTCCACCGTTGCCTGGATCCGGGCCACCGGCATGCTGGGGTCGAAGACGTACACATTGGGTCCGAAGGGGTGTTGCGTCGCCTGTGGAGGAGCCGGGATCGCGGCCGGCAGGGGGGCCTGGGGCGCGGCTGCCTGGGTCGGGGCCCATGCCTGTGGTGCGGCGGGCGACGCGACGGCCATTCCTCCTCCGCTGCCTATCAGGCCGGCCAGGAGGACCGCAGTGCCGGTGACGTGTCTAAGGGGGCTTTTCATTCGCCGCGGTTGGGGGCCGTTGGGCCTTTCGGCGCGCGGCGGTTGGGGCAGGTGGGCTAGCGGCATTGCTGGTCCTGTTCGTCGGTGGGATTCGTTGAGACGGATGTGGGCGGCGAAAAGACGCGGCCGTGGGAGCGCTCTCGTCGGGGAAGCCTAACACCGCAACGGGGGGTCGACAAGGGCATATGGGAGCGCTCCTACCTCATCTTGACAACCATCTGTGAGATGGGACACCATTTGGTGAGAGCGCTCCCACCGCGGATCGGCCTCCGACCCGTCCCCACCGCTCCCCAGCCCCACCGTCCATCGGACCAATGGGGCATTTCTGACGAAGGAGTCTTCCCCTGTGAAAAACCCCAGCAAGTTCTCCGTGCTTTCGGCTGCCGCCGCGTGCCTTGCCCTGTCGTTGACCGCGTGCGGTTCCTCATCGCCCGAGAAGGCAGGAGTCAACGGTGCAACGGGATCCGAGCCCGTAACGCTCACGGTCGGCACGTTCAACGAATTCGGCTACGAGGCGCTCTTTGAGGAATACAAAGCCCTGAATCCGAACGTGACCATCGTGCACAAGAAGGCGGCAACCACGAATGAAGCACGGGACAACCTCACGACGCGCCTGGCCGCCGGCTCAGGCTTGTCCGATATCGAGGCCGTAGAGGTGGATTGGCTCCCGGAACTCCTGCAGTATCCGGACCGCTTCGCGGACCTGAGCGACCCCGCTGTTGAAGGTCGCTGGCTGGACTGGAAGGCCGAGGCCGCCACAACCGCCGACGGCAAGCTTCTTGGCTACGGGACCGACTCCGGCCCTGAGGCCGTCTGCTACAACGCTGAGCAGTTCAAAAAGGCCGGCCTGCCCACCCAGCGTGAGGAAGTTGCCAAACTGCTGGGCACCACGTGGGACAGCTACTTCCAAGCCGGGAAGGCATTCAAGGCCGCCAGGCCGAAGTCCGCCTGGTTCGACTCCGCCGGGGCTATCTACCAGGGCATGAGCAACCAGCTTGACAAGGTCTACGAGGAGGAAGACGGCACCGTCATCGCCACGGAGAACCAGAAGGTCAGGGACACCTACAACCAGGTCCTCAAAGCCTCCACCGAGGACGGGCTGTCAGCTCATCTCAAGCAGTGGAGCGATGACTGGGCTTCCGGTTTCCAGACCGGCGCCTTCGCCACCACCCTTTGCCCGGGCTGGATGCTCGGTGTCATCGAGGGCAACGCGGCGGGGGTCGCCGGCTGGGACGTGGCCAACGTCTTCCCAGGCGGCGGCGGAAACTGGGGCGGGTCCTACCTGACGGTCCCCACCCAGGGCGCGCACCAGGCCGAGGCGAAAAAGCTGGCAGGCTGGCTGACCGCACCCGAACAGCAGATCAAGGCATTCACTGCCAAGGGCACCTTCCCCAGCCAGAAGAAGGCCCTGGAAAGCAGTGAACTGTTGGACCAGACGAACGGGTTCTTCAACGGTGCGCCCACCGGCCGGATCTTCGCCGAACGCGCCAAGGCCGTTGACGTGACGCCTTTCAAGGGAAGCAAGTTCTTTGCCATCAACGACGCCATGCAGCAGGCCCTCACCCGGGTGGATGTGGACAAATCCGACGACGCCGCCTCCTCCTGGGAGAAGTTCGCCGCCGCGGTGAAAGCCCTCTAGGCATGACTGTCACCGACCGGGTCAAGCCCCAAAGCGCCGGGGGACAGTCCCCGCGTCCGGCGGGCGCGAAGAGTGTCCGGCGCCTGGCCTTCTCGCAGCAGGTCTCCAGGTGGGACGTAAAGCTGTCCCCCTACCTCTACATCTCGCCGTTCTTTATCCTGTTCGCCGTCACCGGGCTGTTCCCGCTGGTGTACACGGCATGGGTTTCCCTGCACAACTGGAACCTCATCGGCGGCCAGGGGAAGTTCACGGGCCTGGAAAACTACGCCTTCATCGTGGCCCAGCCCTACTTCTGGAACGCCGTGGGCAACACCTTCAGCATCTTCATCCTGTCCTCCGTTCCCCAGGTTGTTATCGCCCTGGTGATAGCGGCGGTGCTGGACGCGAACCTGAGGGCGAGGACGTTCTGGCGGATGGGGGTCCTGGTCCCCTTCGTCGTGGCGCCGGTGGCAGTAGGCCTGATCTTCAACAATCTCTTTGCGGACCAGTTTGGGCTGGTTAACGGGATGTTGACGGCGGCAGGGCTGGACCCGGTCCGGTGGCATTCAGAGCCCGTTGCGAGCCACCTGGCTATTGCCACCATGGTGAACTTCCGCTGGACCGGCTACAACGCGCTGATCTTCCTCGCAGCAATGCAGGCCATACCCCGGGATGTGTTCGAGGCGGCAACAATCGACGGCGCGGGCAGGCTGCGGCAGTTCTTTTCCGTGACCGTTCCCATGCTGCGGCCAACGGTGATCTTCGTGGTGATCACATCCACCATCGGTGGTCTTCAGATTTTCGACGAACCGCGGGTTTTCGACCAGTCCGGCCTGGGCGGAGCGGACAGGCAGTGGCAGACGCTGACCATGTACATCTGGGAACTCGGCTGGGGCCAGCGCAACTTCGGCAGGGCATCTGCCGTGGCCTGGCTGCTCTTCCTGATCATCGTGCTGATCGCCCTGCTCAACTTCCTCATCACCAAACGCATCGCAAGCAACGGAGGCCGCAAGTGAGCTCCATTCCCATGATCGAACAGTCCGCCGGGAAAGGGGCGGCCAAGGCAGCAGCGCGGCGCGGGCCAGGTACCCGGAAACAAAGGTCGGGCCACGGAAGTGACCGCCGGCCCGGCTTCCTCACCTACGGCTTCCTGGGCGCTGTCCTCCTGGCGTCCCTCTTTCCGCTCTATTGGTCCTTCCTGGTGGGCAGCCACGACAACACCGTACTGAGCCGCGGCATGCCGCTGCTGCCTGGCGGGAACTTCCTGGCCAACGCCGCCAAAGTCTTTGACAGCATTCCGTTCTGGAAGGCAATGGGCAACAGCCTTATGGTCTCCTGCGTGACGGCGGCATCCGTCGTCGTGTTCTCCACCCTTGCCGGATTCGCCTTCGCCAAGCTCCGCTTCCGCGGCAGCAAGGCGCTGCTGGTGTTTGTCATCGCAACCATGGCCGTTCCCACCCAGCTCGGCGTAGTCCCGCTGTTTATCCTGATGTCCAAACTGGGATGGACCGGATCCCTCTGGGCCGTCATCATCCCCGGCGTTGTTACCGCATTCGGCGTCTTCTGGATGACCCAGTACCTGCGCGACGCCCTCCCGGATGAACTGATTGAAGCTGTGAGGATGGACGGTGCTTCCATGATCCAGGCCTTCTGGCACGTCGGATTCCCGGCGGCAAGGCCTGCTGCCGCCATGCTCGCGTTGTTCACTTTCGTGGCCACCTGGACGAACTTCTTCTGGCCGTTCATTGTCCTTGACCCTTCGAACCCCACCCTTCCGGTGGCCCTGCAGCTGCTCCAGGCGGCCCACTTCGTGGACTACTCCGTGGTCCTGGCCGGCGCAGTCCTGGCCACCATCCCGCTCCTGCTCCTCTTTATCGCTGCAGGCCGGCAACTCGTATCTGGAATTATGCAAGGAGCAGTCAAAGGATGAGTCCCACCCGACTTGAATTTCCGGAGGGTTTCCTCTGGGGCGCGGCAACAGCTGCCTATCAGATCGAAGGCGCAGCACACACCGGCGGCCGAGAGGACTCCATCTGGGATGTGTTCGCCCGGCTGCCCGGTGCCGTCGCGGACGGCCACAACGGTGACGTGGCCTGCGACCACTACCGGCTCTACAAGCAGGACGTGGCGCTCATGGGCAAGCTGCACATGAAGGCGTACCGGTTCTCCACGTCCTGGGCGCGCTGCGTGCCCGACGGCGTCACACCCAACCCGGAAGGGATCGCCTTCTACTCCCGCCTGGTGGATGAACTGCTGGCCGCCGGGATCACGCCATGGCTGACCCTCTACCACTGGGACCTGCCACAGGCACTTGAAGAGAAAGGCGGCTGGGCCAACCGGGACACCGCATACCGTTTCGCCGAGTACGCGGCCCTGATGCACAGCGTGCTGGGGGACCGGGTCCGCATCTGGACGACCCTTAACGAGCCGTGGTGTTCGGCTTTCCTTGGCTACGCTGCCGGCATCCATGCCCCGGGGCGTCAGGAACCCCGTTCAGCCCTTGCTGCGGCACACCATCTTTTGCTGGGCCACGGCCTGGCGGTCCGGGAACTCCGGCGCCGAGACGCTTCAACGTCCCTGGGCATCACCCTGAACCTGACGGTCGCCGATCCCAGGGACCCCGGCAGCGCCGGCGACCGGGACGCTGCCAGGCGGATCGACGGGCAGTTCAACAGGATTTTCCTTGACCCGTTGTTCCGCGGCGAGTATCCGGACGATCTCCTGGCAGACGTCGCACACCTGGGAATGGCTGACCTGGTGCATGACGGTGACCTGGATCTTATTTCCACGCCGCTGGACCTGCTGGGCGTCAACTACTACCACGGTGAATCCCTCACGAAGGACCCGGCGGACCCCGGGGAACAGGCGGGTCAGGAGACGACGTCGGTCCCCGGGCAGACAGCGCGCCCGGTGTCCTCCCCTTTCGTGGCGGCCGACGGGGCGCGGTCGGTTCCAAGGGGCCTGCCAAGAACGGGCATGGGCTGGGAGGTCCAGCCGGAGGGGCTGCGGCGCCTGCTCAACCGGCTGCATGGAGACTACACCGGACCCGCCGGGATCCCCATCTACATCACCGAAAACGGGGCCGCCTACAATGATGTTCCCAATGAAGCGGGGTTCGTGGACGACCAGGACCGGCTGGGGTTCTTCGCAGCCCATCTCCAGGCCGTCCACGGGGCCATCGAAGACGGCGTGGATGTCCGCGGCTATCTCGCATGGTCCCTGCTGGACAACTTTGAATGGTCCTTTGGATACCATCAGCGCTTCGGCCTGGTCCGGGTGGACTATCCAACCCAGAATCGTGTCCCGAAAGCGAGCGGTTTGTGGTACGCGGCGGTGGCATCCGGCAACGCCATGACGGCGGCCAGCAACCTCGTGCCGGCATCAGGCCAAGGTGTCGTATTGTCGGTGTAATGAACGCAAACTCCAGCCGCCCGGCCCCGGCAGGGGCGGGGCGGCCAAGTCCAACGCTGGAGGACCTGGCGTCGGCCGCCGGCGTGTCCCGCTCTACTGCCTCCCGTGCCATCAACGGCGGATTGAAGGTGAGTCCCGAAGCCAAAGCGGCCGTCGACGCCGCGATCCTCGCTTTGGGCTACACGCCCAACCGTGCTGCGCGGAGCCTGGTTACCCGGCGTGCGGGTTCGGTGGCCCTGGTGATCCCTGAACCTGATGCCAGGGTCATGATGGACCCTTATTTTGCTGCGGTGATCACGGGAGTCAACGAGGCACTGCGCGATACGGACCTGCAGCTGGTCCTGCTGATGTCCCGGGCAGGGGACGATTCTGCACGGACCATCCGCTACCTGCGCGGCGGTCACGTTGACGGCGCGATCGTGGTGTCCCATCACCGGGCGGACGACTGGGTGGAGACCCTGGGAGCCACCGGGCTGCCAACCGTCTTCATCGGCAGGCCGTGGGACACGGCATCCGGGATTCCCTACGTGGACCTGGACAACTTCGAGGGCGGCCGGTTGGCAGCGCGGCACCTGGCCGGCATCGGCCGCACCAGGCTCGGAACTGTTGCCGGCCCTACGGACATGACAGCCGCCGTCGACCGCCTGGAAGGTTGGCTGCAGGGATTGCGGGAAGCCGGCCTCCAGCCCGGGCCCGTCATCCACGGGGACTTCACGACGGCGGGAGGTGCGGAGGCTACGGAGCACCTGCTGTCCACGGCGCCTGAGGTGGACGGGATCTTCGCTGCGTCCGACCTCATGGCGCTTGGCGTCGTGGACACTCTTCGAAGTGCGGGCCGCCGTGTGCCCGTCGACGTGGCGGTTGTCGGCTTCGATAACCATTCCATCCAGGCGGCGAACGGCCTGGGACTGACAACGGTGGCCCATCCCATGGTGGAGATGGCTGCTGCGGCAGGAAAGCTTCTGGTCAGCGCCATCGGAAACCCCGAAGAGGCATCGGAACCGGTCATCTATCCGGCGGAACTGGTGGTGCGCGGGAGCACCGCCCCGTGACCCATTAACCCAGTAACCCGCGAACCTACAGCCCCGGGTTAGGCCGCTATCCCGCCCTTGACTCTCCGGTGCTGCCGGTGCCGGGCCGGTGCCAGGCGTGAGTGCGCCCCGGCGAGGACCTCGCTGCCGTCAGGCACCGTGCTGTCGCTGTCCAGGTGGGCGCCGTGTTCGATCAGGACGCTGGAACCAATCCTTGAGTGGCTGCCAATGTGGACCCGGTTGCCGATCACCGTGCCCCGGCCAATGCGCACGCCATCGCCGATCACCGTCCGGTCACCGATCGTCGCGTCCCGGTCGATCCAGCTGCCGTGTCCAATCCGGCAGCCTGCACCCACCCTGGCCCCGTGTTCCACATAGCTCATGGAGCCGATCCTGGCGCTGTCGGCCACGATGGCTCCAGGTGCAATGAGGCCGCCGCCGTTGTCGTGGCGGGCATACCGGGTGACCTTGCCGGCGTCGTCCTCAACTGACACAAACTTTGCGGTCATACCATCCCTCGTTAACGCCGCGGTTATTTACCGCGCAGTAGGTTAACGGCTGGGAGTGCCGTGGGATTCCCAATCGGGAAGGTAAAGAGGCCGAAAGCTACGCCACCAGGTTGGCTGCCGCGGTGTCCATGTGTTCCAGGATGGTCTTGCGGGCCAGGGTGGCATCCCCGGTGTCGATGGCGGCGACGATGTCCTTGTGCCGGTCCACGCTCATGTTGCTGACGCCTTTTTCCAGGCCGGCGAACATGATGGACATCCGGATGGAGCCCTCCAGGGATTCCCAGGAGTGGAGCAGTGTTTCGTTGCCGGTGAGCCGGCACAGCGTGCGGTGGAATTCGAGATCGGATTCGATCCGCGCCTCAAGGCTGCCGCTGGCCGCGGCCTCCATGGCGTCAATGGCCTTGTGCAGTGATTCGGTGACCTGCTGCCGGTCCGGCAGTTCGCACAGGGTCCGGGCAGCCAGGGACTCCAGGGCGGCGCGGACGGAGTAAATGTCCCGGATTTCCTTTTCGTCCAGGTGCCGGACGGACAGCCTGCCGCGGGGGCCGGCGGACAGCAGGCCCTCCTGCTCCAGTTGGCGGAGGGCTTCGCGAAGGGTGCCGCGGCTGATCTGCAGCATCTCGGACAGCTCGGTTTCCACCAGGTGGCGGCCGGGTTCCAGTTCTCCGCTGGTGATGGCGGTCCTCAGCGCCGAGAGCGCCTGCTCGCGCAGGCTCTTCTTTTCCAGTCCCAGCAAGGGGGCGGTCAGTCCGGCCATGGCTTCTGTCCTCAATGTCATAAGTCGACTGTTTACAGTCGGTAGTAGTTTCGATAGTACGGCAGAATGCACGGCACCGGCTTAGGACCGGTGCCGTGCATTTTCCATCTGGTGCCTGGCCTTTAGCCGAGTTCGGCCAGGACCTTGGCGACGATGCGGTCTGTGGCCAGCCCGTAGCGCTCGTGCAGGGTGGGCAGGGCGCCGGCGTCCAGGAACTGGTCGGGGAGCGCCACGGGCACCACCCGCTTGCCCAGGCCCGCGGTGACGACGGCGGAGGCGACGGTTTCGAACAGTCCGCCCACCACGGAGTGGTTTTCCAGGGTGACGGCGAGCCGGTCGGTGTTGATCTCCTTGAGGACGGTTTCGGCGTCGAACGGCTTGATGGTGGGGGTGTGCACGACGGCGACGTCCACGTTGTGTGCCGCCAGCGCCTTGGCTGCCTGCAGCGCACGCATGGTCATCAGGCCGGAGGAGATGAAGACGACGTCGTTGCCGCCGCGCAGCACCTTGGCCTTGCCGAGTTCGAACGTGTAGTCGTACTCGTCCAGGACGGTGGGCACGTTGCCGCGCAGCAGGCGCAGGTAGGTGGGTCCTTCGGAGGCGGCGAGCTGCGGCACTGCCTGTTCGATGTCGATCGAGTCGCAGGGGTCCACGATGGTCAGGTTGGGCATGCCGCGGAAGATCGCCATGTCCTCCGTGGCCTGGTGGCTTGGGCCGTAACCGGTGGTCAGGCCGGGCAGGCCGCCCACGATGTTGACGTTCAGGTTCGGTTCGGCCGCGTCCAGGCAGAGGAAGTCGTAGGCGCGGCGGGCGGCGAACACCGAGTAGGTGGACGCGAACGGGACGAGGCCGGTTTCGGCCAGGCCCGCGGCGGCGCCGAAGAGCAGCTGCTCGGCCATGCCCATCTGGAAGAACCGCTCCGGGAAGGCCTTGGCGAAGATGTGCATGTCCGTGTACTTGCCCAGGTCCGCGGTCAGGCCCACGATCCTGTCGTTCTCCTGCGCGGCCTTGACCAGGGCGTGACCGAACGGCGCGGAGGACGTCTTCTGTCCCGGGTCCGCGAAGGATGCGATCATCGCCGAGGTCTTCAGCTTCGGCTTGGCCGCGGCTGCGGTATCGGGAGCCTCGGTGGTGGTGCTCATGCTGAAGCCTTTCCTTCATATCCGGCGGTGAGCTGCTCGCGGCAGGTCTGCCATTCGTTTTCTTCGATGCGCATGAAGTGCGCCTTTTCGCGGTCCTCGAGCAGGGGGACGCCGCGGCCCACCTTGGTGTCGCACAGGATCACGGAGGGACGTCCGACGGCGGCGGCCTGGGCGGCTGCGTTGTCGAACGCTGCCAGCAGCGCGCCGACGTCGTTCCCGTCCACCCGCTGCGTGTACCAGCCGAACGATTCCCACTTTTCGGTGACCGGCTCAGTCCGGAGCACGGTGTCGGTCTTGCCGTCGGCCTGCAGGGCGTTGATGTCCACCATGGCGGTGAGGTTGCCCAGCTGGTGGTGGTGCGCGCCCATGGCCGCTTCCCAGGTGGAGCCCTCGTCCAGCTCGCCATCGGAGAGGAAGTTGAACACCCGGGCGCTTGAGCCCTGGTAGCGCAGGCCCAAAGCCATGCCGACGGCGATGGTCAGGCCGTGCCCCAGGGAGCCGCCGGAAATTTCCATGCCGGGGGTGTAGGTGGACATCCCGGACATGGGCAGCCGCGAGTCGTCCGAGCCGTAGGTTTCCAGCTCCTCGACCGGGACGATGCCGGCCTCCGCCAGGGCGGCGTAGTGGCCGATGGCGTAGTGCCCGGTGGAGAGCAGGAACCGGTCCCGGCCCTCCCAGTGCGGGTCATCCGCGCGGAATTTCAGCTGGTCCCCGTAGACGGCGGCGAGCATGTCCGCGGCGCCCAGTGCCTGGCCCACGTACCCCTGGCCCTGCACCTCGCCCATGTTCAGGGCGTGGTGCCGGATCCGGTAGGCGGCGGCGCTGATCCTGTCCACACGTTCCGGGGTCACTGCGGTCTGCAGTGCGTTGTCCTGGACTGTATCTGTAGGCATTACTGGCTCCGTGATCGTTTGGTGCGTGCGGGTCATTCAGGCGTTGACGGTGTTGGGGGTGCTTTTGGTGGCTTCGTCGGCGAGCTCCCGTTCGCGCTTGCCCCAGGTTTCCCGGGTGGCGATGGCGGCCCAGAGGCCGATCAGGGCGTAGGCGCCGAAGAGCAGTGCCGGGCCCATCCAGCCGAAGCTGACGAACAGCAGGGTGGTGATGAACGGGGTGAAGCCGGAGACCATGGCGGAGATCTGGTAGGCCAGGCTGGCGCCGGAGGCGCGGGTGCGGGCCTGGAAGAGCTCGGGGAACCACGAGCCCTGGGCACCGGCGAGCGAGTTCTGGCAGACAGCGTACGAGATCACGATGGTGATGATGATGGCAATGAACAGGCCGGTGTTGACCAGCAGGAACATCGGGATGGCGAACAGTGCGGCAAAGGCGGTGGACCAGACGTACAGGGGGCGGCGCCCGATGCGGTCCGTCAGTGCTGCCCAGGCCTGGGTGGCGAAGATGCCGATGGCCGACGCGATGCAGAGGGCGATCAGGGTCTGGCTCTTGTCCGCCAGGTGCTGGCTGTTGATGTAGGAAATCATGTAGGTGATGGAGACGGCGTAGCCGGCGGTCTCGGCGATGCGCAGGCCGATGCCCTTGACGATGTTGCGCCAGTCAGTCTTGATGACCTCGACGATCGGGGCCTTGACGATGGTGCCGCTGTCCTTGACTTCATCGAAGACCGGGGACTCGGGAACCTTGGAACGGATGATGAGGCCCACGATCACCAGCAGGATGCTGGCGAGGAACGGGATGCGCCAGGCGAGTTCGTTGCCGAGCTGGACGCTGAAGAGGAAGGTCAGGTTGGCCAGCAGCAGGCCCACGGGGAAGCCGGCCTGGACGATCCCGGTGTACTTGCCCTTTGATTTCCAGGGGGCGTGCTCGTAGCTCATCAGGATGGCGCCGCCCCACTCCGCACCGAAGGCCAGGCCCTGGACGATGCGGACGAAGACGAGCAGTGCGGGGGCAAGCAGCCCCACCGCTGCGTAGGTGGGGAGCAGGCCGATGGCGAACGTGGCCAGGCCCATCAGGATCAGCGAGGCAACCAGGACGGGCTTGCGGCCCACCTTGTCACCAAGGTGGCCGCCGATGATGCCGCCCAGCGGACGGGCCGCAAAGCCGACGCCCAAGGTGGCGAAGGAGGCAAGCGTGCCGGTGACGGGATCGCTGCCGGGGAAGAACGCGGTGCCGAAGTACAGTGCGGCAGCGGTGCCGAAGCCGATGAAGTCATACGTCTCGATGACGGCCCCAACGCCGGATCCGATGGCAACTCGGCGGGCGTCCTTGGTGCCGTGCACCGGGCCGCGCATGGTCAGAGCATCTTTGCTCATGGTGGTTCCCTTTCGAAAAGCGGCTGAAGAAGTCCGCCGCTGTCGACTGTTAACAAACTGGTACGACCCAGTGTGACGCACATCATCTACACTGTCAACAGTCGACTTTCAGAGTTGACTGTTGACAGTTAACGCCACTACTGTGGTGTCCATCACTACCGCTCGGCACGATTCAAAGGATCAATGATGTTCCATTCCAGACTTGGGTGCTCATCCATCAGCTTCCGGCACCAGGACCTGGGCACTGCCCTGGGCACCATGAAGGGTCTTGGTTTCGAGGAGATCGATCTGGGCGCCCTGCCCGGGGTCTGCGACCACGTGCCGTACGAACTTGACGGGGCCGCCGTGGCGGCGGTGTCGCAGGAAGTCGTCGCCTCCGGTGTGCGGGTCCGTTCAGTGAATGGCGACATCGGGGACCTGAACGCAGTCCTCGACGCCGATGGGCAGGACGCCAGGCGGCGCCACCTGGACGCCCTGCTCACCCTCACGGCCAACATCGGGGCCAAAGCCCTGGTGCTGCCCTGCGGCGCCCTGGACCACAACCCGGTCCGGAGCGTCGAGGGAGACCTGGACCTCATTGCCGCGCAGCTCGCTGCTGCTGGCCGGCGCGCTGCAGAGTTCGGCGTCGAACTCTGGACCGAATCCCTGCACTTCCTGCGGTTCTGCTGGAACCTGGAACGTGCGGGACTGCTGGCCGACCGGCTGGCCGGATCCGGCGTCGGAATCGTCATGGACTTCAGCCACATCACCGCCGCCGGCGAGGACGTCCAGGCGTATCTTGACCGGCACCCCGGCCGCATCAGCCATGTCCACCTGCGCGACGCCGTGCCGGGGAACATCAACCTCAGCATCGGCAACGGCGAGGCCGACTTCGCCGGCGGCCTGAAGCGGCTGGCCGCGGACGGCTACACGGGCCACTTCTCCCTGGAACTGGAGACCCGGGACGTCACCCATGACGAACGCCCGGCCGCCGCCGCCAAGGCTGCAAGCTTCATCACCGACCTCATCTGAACTGAACAACCCAAGGAGCACCACCATGACCGCCATCCAGCGCACCGCCGTCCTCACCGGAGCAACTTCGGACCGGGGCATCGGCATCACCACCGCCCGCCGCTACGCCCGTGAGGGCTGGGGCATCGTCATCCTGGACCTTGACGGCGAGAAGTCCGCCAAGGTCGCAGCCGAAATCGGCAATGAATTCAACGTTCCCGCCTTCGGCCACGAGATCGACGTCGCCAACGAAGCCTCCGTCAGCGCAGCCCAGGCCGCCGTCGCCGCAGAGGTGGCCGCCGGCAACCTCCCGCCCGTCGGTGCCCTGGCCAACATCGCCGGCATCACCTCCCCGGTTCCGTTCCTGGAGACCACCCTTGAGCTGTGGCACAAGGTCATGGACGTCAACGCCACCGGCACCTACCTGGTGACCAAGGCGTTCCTGCCGGAAATGATCGAGAACGGCTGGGGCCGGATCGTGAACATGTCCTCCGTCTCCGCCCAGCGCGGCGGCGGCGTCTTTGGCAAGGTTCCCTACTCCGCCGCCAAGGCGGCCATCCTGGGATTCACCAAGGCCCTGGCCCGCGAACTGGGCGCCACCGGCGTCACCGTCAACGCCATCACCCCGGGTGCCGTGGACACCAACATCCGCGTGGGCAGCACCCAGGAGCAGGAAGCCGCCATCAACGCGGGCATCCCGCTGGGCCGGAACGCCACCACGGAAGAAGTGGCCTCCGTCATCACCTTCCTGTCCTCCGAGGACTCCGCCTACCTCACCGGCACCACCATCGACATCAACGGCGGCAGCCACATCCACTAGCAGCAACAGCTCCCAGACCACCCCGGATGCCGGAGAACCCCCATGACCAAAATCTTCAATGACCCCTCAGAGTTCGCCGAGGAGGCCCTGGCAGGCTTCTGCGACGTCCACTCCGACCTGGTCCGGCAGGTTCCCGGTGGCGCTGTCCGCCGGTACCGGCCGGCGCAGCCCAAGGTCGCCGTCCTGGCCGGCGGCGGCTCGGGGCACTACCCCGCCTTCGCCGGGCTGGTCGGCGCCGGCTTCGCCGACGGCGCGGTGGTGGGAAACATCTTCACCTCGCCATCGGCGCAGCAGGCCTACTCGGTGGCCAAGGCCGCGGAGTCCGGCGCCGGCGTCGTCTTCACCTACGGCAACTACGCCGGCGACGTGATGAACTTCGGCATGGCCAGCGAACGCCTGGCCGCCGAGGGCATCGCGGTGGAGAACGTCCTGGTGACGGACGACATCGCCAGCGCCCCGCCGTCGGAATCCGCCAAGCGCCGTGGCATCGCCGGTGACTTCACCGTGTTCAAAATAATGGGCGCCGCGGCCGACAACGGCGCGGACCTCGCGGAGGTGGTGCGGCTGGGCCGCAAGGCCAACGACCTGACGCGGACCATCGGCAGCGCGTTTGCCGGCTGCACCTTCCCGGGCGCCGACTCACCGCTGTTCACGCTGCCCGAAGGGCAGATGGGCCTGGGCCTGGGCATCCACGGCGAGCCCGGCCTGCACGACACGGACCTGCCTTCGGCGAAGGACCTCGGGCAGGAACTGGTGTCCCGGGTGCTCTCTGAAACGCCACCTCACGCCGGCAAGCGCATCGCCGTCATCCTCAACGGCCTCGGCTCCACGAAGCATGAGGAGCTCTTTGTCCTCTGGGGAGCCGTGGCGCCGCTGCTCCGCGCGGCCGGCTACACGCTGGTGATGCCCGAGGTGGGCGAGTTGGTGACCAGCCTGGACATGGCCGGCGTCTCGCTCACGGTCACCTGGCTGGATGAGGAACTTGAGCGGCTGTGGGTTGCCCCGGCAGAGACGCCCGCCTACCGCCGTGGCAACGCGGCCCTGGAGGCTGGGGCCCGTGGCGTCGAGGAAACGTCCGACGGCGGCGCGGCCGCTGCTTCGTTCGTCGCCACGGACGCCTCCCGCGAGTACGCCGCCGCCTGCGTTGCGGCCATTGAAGCCGCCCGCGCGTCCCTTCACGACGCTGAGGAACGGCTGGGACGGATGGATGCCATCGCCGGGGACGGCGACCACGGCCGGGGCATGGTGCGCGGCGTAGACGCGGCAGCCGCCGCGGCGTCGGACGCCCTGGCCGGCGGGGCCGGCGCCGGTGATGTGCTTGCCGCTGCCGGTGATGCCTGGGCGGACAAGGCCGGAGGCACCTCCGGCGTCCTGTGGGGAGCGGCGCTGCGTGCATTTGGCGAGACGCTGGGCAACTCTTCCGCGCCCGAACCCGGTGCCCTTGCGGCAGCCGTGTCTGCATTCGCTGACCGGATCATCCAGTTGGGCAAGGCCGAAACAGGCGACAAGACCATGGTGGATGCCCTGCTGCCCTTCGCCTCCGCCTTTAGCCGCGCAGTGGCCGAGGGCGTGGAAACGGGCCGTGCATGGCAGGAAGCCGCGCAGGAGTCCGCTGCTGCGGCGGAAGCCACCGCGGACCTCCTTCCGCTCAAGGGCCGTGCCCGCCCGCTGGCCGAGAAGAGCCTGGGCACGCCGGACCCCGGTGCAACCTCCCTGGCGATGGTCTTCGCCGTGATGGGGCCGCACTTCACCCGCGCAACCGCTGCCACTGTGCAGGCGTCAGCAAAGTAATGGCAACGAAAGGAAACACCATGGGGCTGCGGCTCATTGTCGGCGCGGACGAGGCCGGCGTCGATTACAAGGACAAGATCCTGGCGGACCTGCGCACCGACCCCCGGGTCAGCGAGGTCCTCGACATCGGCGTCAACCGAAGCGACGCCCCGGACGACTTCACCAGGCCCTACCCCTACGTGGGCATCACAGCCGGCGAGATGATCCGGGACGGTGCCGCTGACCGGGCCATCCTCTTCTGCGGCACCGGAATCGGCGTGGCGATCGCTGCGAACAAAGTGGACGGCATCCGCGCCACCGCTGCCCACGACTCCTTCTCCGTGGAACGCTCCATCCTGTCCAACGACTGCCAGGTGCTCACCATGGGCCAGCGCGTGGTGGGCATCGAGCTCGCACGGCGGCTTGCGAAGGAATGGATCGGCTACACGTTCGATCCGACGTCGGCCTCCGCCGGGAAGGTCAAGGTCCTCACCGACTTTGAGGGCTGCTAGCGCTGGCGCTGAAGCTGGGCGGGCTTACCCGTCCAGCTTCGCGCGGAGCCCTCCGATGATGACGTCGAGCCCGAAGTCGAACGCATGGTTGCCGCGCTCCGCCGGAGGGCCGGCATGGCTGACGGCACGCTTGAGCGTGGGATAGCCCTCCGCCGGCGGATCCCAGACGACGTCCGGCGCGGCCAGATCCAGGGCCGCGCCCAACGCAAAGCTGTCAATCGTGGAAATCGCCGACACCACGTCCCGGCCACGGAAACCGGCAGCCTCCAAGGCAAGCGCGAGGTCCTCGTAAAGCCCGATGACCTCGGGGTCGGTAATGGACTGGAGCACCATCAGGGGTGCCAGCCGCGGATGGCGGGCAAAGGCGTCCCGGTAGGCGCGGATCAGGATCCGCAGGGCACCTTCCCAGTCCTCATGGTCCACCGGCGGATACGGCTCCTCGGTGATGATGCGGTGCCTGAGCAGTTCCAGGATCTGGTCCCGTCCCGAGACGTGGTTGTAGATTGAGGACTGACTCACGCCGATCTTCCTGGCGAGTTTGGGAAAGCTGAAATCCCCGCTCTGGTCCACCAGTTCAAGTGCGGCCGTCGTGAGGGCCTCCACGGAAATCAATGGGAGGGGCGGGCGGCCCATCGGTTCTCCTCACTGCAGCTCTTGGACATCGGCTCCAGCCTAGCGGGCTGACACATATCCGCCCGTGCCGGCAAAACTATTGTGCTCTGGACCACTTGGTCCCATACTAAACGAAAGCCTTTCGTTTAAGTGGGCTTCAAGGAAAGGACAGAGCTGTGCCCGAGACCAAAACAAAACCAATTGCGCCGTCCGTGGATGGCGCACTCAAGCGCAATGCCCTGGGCACCGGAGGCATAGCCTTCCTGGTGATCTCGGCTGCGGCACCCCTGACAGTGATGGCGGGCGTGGCCCCGGTGGCGATCGGAGTAGCGGGCATCGGCGCCCCTGCCGGTTACCTCCTGGCGGGCATCGTCCTGACCCTCTTCGCCATCGGTTTCATGGCGATGACGCGCCACGTCAAAGCCTCCGGCGGCTTCTACACTTACATCTCGATTTCTTTGGGAAAGACCGTGGGGCTGGCGTCCGCCATCCTTGCGATCATCTCCTACAACTGCCTCCAGATCGGCGTCTACGGGCTCTTCGCCGTCCAGACGCATGACATGCTGCAGGTCCTCTTTGGGCTAGAGGTTCCGTGGCCCGCCATTGCCCTCATCGCCGTCGCGGCCGTCTGGTTCCTGGGATACCGGGGGATCGACGTGGGCGCCAAAGTCCTCGGCGTCCTCCTGGTCGCGGAAACAGGCATTCTCGGCGTGATGGGCGTGGGCATCCTCAGCAGCGGTGGCGCACACGGTATCAGCCTGGGCTCCTTCAGCCCCGGGCAGGCCTTTGGACCTGGCGTCCTGGCAATCCTGGGCATCTGCTTCGCCGCCTTCATGGGCTTTGAATCCACGGTGTTGTACCGCTCCGAAGCCCGCAACCCGGATCAGTCAGTTCCCCGCGCCATGTACATCGCGGTGGGCTTCATGTCCGTGTTCTATGCCTTCATCGTCTGGGCCGTCATCCAGGCCTTTGGCGACGACCAGGTGGTGGAAGCCGCTGGCGAACTGTCCGGCGGGATGTTCTTCCAGACCATAGGGCAGTATGTGGGACCCTGGGCTGAAACTGCCATGTACGTCCTGATCGTCACCAGCGTCTACGCATCACAACTGGCGTTCCACAACGCCATCAACCGCTATGTCTACATGCTGGCCAGGGACGGGGTCCTGCCGGCGTTCCTCGGCCGCACGCACCACCGGTTCAGGTCACCGCACCGTGCCGGGCAGCTGCAGACCCTGTTAGCAGCGGTGGTCATCACTGTCTGCGCCATCCTGAACGCGGACCCGTACCAGCAGCTCCTGATCTGGGTGAACACCCCGGGCATCTTCGGCATCGTGGGCCTCCAGGGGCTGGTGTCCGTGGCAGCATTCCTGTACCTCCGCCGGAACCCTGCTGCTGCCCGCAACAAACTCCTCGCCCCGCTCAGCCTCGTATCAGCGGTCCTGCTCTTCGGCGTCGTCATCCTCATCGCACTGAACATCGAACTCCTTACCGCGGCCGACGCCCTGACCAACACCATCCTGATCCTGGTTACGCCTGTGGTGTTCGCCGGGGGCCTGCTGGCCGCCCGGTGGCTGCGCCGCCGTCGTCCTGCCACCTTTGACCGCATTGGAAGCTTCGAAGCACATGAATGACATGAATGACATGAATCCTGACCTCATTATCCTTGCCGGCACAGTCCACACCATGGACGGGACACCCAACGGACCTGCGCCTCAGGCTGTAGCGGTCCGGGACGGGCACATCCAGGCGGTTGGAACGCGGCACGACGCGCAGTCCTGGGGTCCGGCCGAGGTCATCGATTTCGGTGACGCCGTCCTTACCCCGGGGTTGGTCGACTGCCACGTCCACCCCGTCATGGGCCTGGACATGACACGCGGCCGCGACCTCTCCGGCATCACGGACCTTGCCGCCGTGCGCGCCTTGCTGCGGGCAGAGGCGGCGGCAACGCCGGCGGGCGAATGGGTCCGCGGCTGGGGACTCGACCCAAATGCCTTCGGGTCAGCGCCGCCGCACCGGGAGCTGATCGACGACGTCGTGGCCGGCCGCCCGGCCGTGATCCGGCTGTTCGATGCCCATTCCGCCCTGGCGAGCACGGCGGCGCTGGAGACCGCCGGCATCACCGGGCCACGGCACTTCGACCAGGCAGCCGAAGTGGTCTGCGACGGCAGGGGGAACCCCACCGGTCTCCTGCTCGAAGCCGCGGCTTTGGACCTGGTCCTGAAACATATGCCCCAGGAGACTTTCCAGGAACGGAAGCGCCGGCTGGGTGAGCTCTTTGATTCGTTCTCCCGGGCAGGCCTGACAGGCATCCATGTCATGGACTGCGGGGAGGGAACCCTGGAGCTCCTTGCCGCCCTTGAGAACGATTTGGCCGGATGCGGCAGGGGCCTGCCGGTGCGCGTGCGGGTTTCGCCATGGTGCATGCCGGGAAGCGGGGAGGCCGACTGGCGGCGGCTGGTGGAGCAGGTCAGGACTGCTCGGGGCTCCCGGTGGGAAGTGGCCGGAATCAAGCTGTTCGTGGACGGCACGGTGGACAACGGCACGGCCTGGCTTTTTGAGCCCGACAGCCACGGCCAGTCCGTCGCACCCTTTTGGCCAAGCCCGGAGGAGTACAACCGGGCCATCAGGTTCTTCGCAAGCCAGGGCATTCCCACCGCAACCCATGCCATCGGTGACGCCGGCGTGGCGGCAGTGCTGGCAGCGTTCGAGGATCTTCCGGCGGACCTGCCCCGGGCTCCGCACCGGATCGAGCACCTTGAAACGGTCCCGGACGGACTCATCCAAAGGTTCGCCGGTTCCGGCCTGATCGCCAGCATGCAGCCCAGCCACTGCACCCACTATTCGCGCGCGGACCAGACGGACAACTGGTCAAGGCGGTTGGGAAAAGAACGGGCGGACCGTGGATGGCGGTCCGCTGACCTCCGGTCCGCAGGCGTAACGCTCGCGCTTGGCTCCGATTGGCCTGTCGCCCCCTTTCCGCCCCTTCCGATCCTCGCAGACGCGCAACTTCGGCGGCGGTCGGGCCACCCGGATGAACAGCCGATTGTGCCGGGCCAGGCGCTCACAGCACGCCAGGCGCTGGAAGGCTACACCTCGCACGCGGCCGAAGCTGCAGGGGAGCGGACGGTATCGGGCTCGGTAACGGTGGGCAAGCGCGCTGATTTCACCGTTTTCGACGTTGATCCACTGTCAACGGCCCCTGATGAGCTGGCGCAGGGTCACGTGCTGGCCACTGTGGTGAACGGCCTGCTGCAGCACTGTTCCGTGGGCGTCGCCGGCTAGCGGCGGCGGATTTTGCTCCAGGGGTTTTGCCCCAGCCCCCGCCGCGCGGGGGCTGGGCTTACGTGATCCCCCTTCCTAGACTGGGGTGATGATCACAGTCACCGGAAGTGTGGAAACCAACCTGTCCGCGGAGAAGGCCTTTGCCTTCATGAGTGAGTTCGAGAACACCCCCAAGTGGGACCCCAACACGCCCGTCATGGACAAAACCACCCCGGGGCCGGTGGCCGTGGGGCACAAGTACCATGCCGAGTCCGAGTTCCGGGGGAAGCGCCAGACCCTGGTCTACGAGGTCATCGAGCTGACCGACAACCACATCAAGCTGCGCGGCGAGAACAAAACTGTGACTTCCTTCGATTCCATCGACGTCACCCCCAACGGGACCGGTTCGGTGGTGAAGTACACGGCCGAGTTCAGCATCAAGGGACCGGCCAAGATCATCCAGCCCCTCCTGAAGCCCGCCTTCATGTCGCTGCGGGATCCGGCGCTGAACGGCATCCGGGACACCCTCAACGCGCTGGCAGCAGCCTGACGGCTTCGAAAAACTCCCTGATCTCATGGCGGGGGTCGGCTTCAAGCCGGGACTCGCCGTCGAGCACCATGGTGCGCCGCTGCCCTCCAACTCCCGGCCACGGAAGGCGTTCCGTGCCAGGTGACCCGGTTCCGGCGAAGGCCGCCCAGGCCCGGCTCATGGCGTCGCTGAGGGGCGCCGGTGCCTTGCCCCGTGTGAGGAAGGCGGCCTCCGGCGCGTCCAGGTGCCGGAAGACGAATGGGATGTCCAGGGCGTGGCAGGCACCCAGTTTCCCGCCCATGGCCGGGCTGCGCCATGTGAACAGGTAGGCGAAGTCCTTCCCGGCGGCTCCTTCACCGGTCGCTCCGTGGGCCAACCGGCCTGCGGCAGCCGCCTGCCTCGCGTCCAGCAGCCGGTTGCTGGGCTGGCGGTAAAGGGAATCCGCGATGGCGGCTTCCAGGAGTTCCTTGCCTGACGGTTCCCTGCCCAGCACCCTGGTGAGCGCCTCCGTATAGCCGGGGGCAAGCGCCGGCGGCACCCCCGCTCCGCACAGCACGGCGGCTGCACGGTCCGGGTAGCCCGGGTCCGACCCCGTGTCCGGGCGCATCTCGACGGCGAATGAGCCCTCGTTCAGGTTGGTGCCGATCAGCAGGTCCACCCCGAAGTTGACCCCGTTGCCGATACTTTCCAGCGGTGGCAACGGAAGCGACGGCGTGCCCACCGTGGGCTGGAATGGCAATGGAACCGCGAAGGACTCCGCCGCAGCACGCTTTTCCAGGGCGGCCTGCGCTTCCAGCAGCCGCTCCACAGGGAGGGTCAGCAGTTGGTTGGCGGAGGAGGCATCCAGACCACACAACTCAAGGAATGTGGCGCTGATCCGCGCCGAGTCCTCCGGCCGGCGGCAGCGCTCGGCCGTGCCGCTTTGCATGATGGCCCGGCGGAAGAGCCCTTCCGACGCCGGCATGCCCAGCAGGGTGCCGATGGCTGCGGCGCCTGCGGACTCCCCGAAGATGGTCACGTTGTGCGGGTCGCCGCCGAAGGCGCCGATGTTGCGGCGGATCCAGCGCAGGGCCTCCAGCTGGTCCAGCAGGGCGAGGTTGGACGAATCGGCGTAACCGGGCCCCAGCAGGTCCGCCAGGTGCAGGAAACCCAGCGCGCCCAGGCGGTAGTTGATGGATACCAGCACCACGCCCGCCGCAGCCGCCAGCCGGGCGCCGTCGTACATTGCGTCACTGTTGGCGCCCATGAGGTAGGCGCCGCCATGGATCCATACCATTACGGGCCTGGCCGGGCCTTCCGTTGCCGGCGTCCAGATGTTCAGGTTGAGGCAAGCCTCTTCGCTCCAGGTGCGCGGCGTAGTGCCGGGAGGGGCATGGGACTCGGGATTCTGGGGCGCGGCGGGGCCAGGTGCGGTGCAATCAAGCACCCCGCTCCATGGCGATACCGGTACCGGCGGGCGGAATCGGTTGCTTCCCGACGGCGGCTCCGCGTAGGGGATGCCAAGGAACCGGTGGACGGTGGTCCCGTCAGTCTCAAATGAATTGCCCAGGACGGATCCGTCCGGAGTGGAGAGGGGCGTCATGGTTGACAGGTTACGACACGGGCGAAGGTAGGCTGGCATCACCGTTCGGCAGTGGGCGGCCACAGAGGTGTGGCTTTTAACCAATGTCCGGGAGGTAAGACGCGTGCTCCATGCCGGCGTGCCTGAAGACGAGGATTTTGCAGACGTTGCCCTGCATCTCCAGGAGTCCTTCCTGCAGAACCCTGAAGTTGAGGCATTTCTCCAGGATCTTGCAGCCTACGCGGTGGCCCGGCTTGGCGGGGAGGGGCACGTGTGCTCCTGCGAAATCGTGGTGCTGCGGCCCAAAAAACCCGCGGCATGTGCCAGCAGCCACCGCAGTGCACAACTCCTCTGCCAGCTGGAGGCCACGCTTGGCGATGGTCCCGGCGCCACGGCCATGCGGGCAGGAAAGACAGTGCTGGTTTCCGACCTCCGGCGCGAAGACCGCTGGCCGGAGTACGTCCACGCTGTCCAGGAGCAGGGCTTCCGCTCGGTATTGAGTATCCCCGCGCTGCTGGAAGGCGATTCCCAGGGCGTGATTACGTTCCACTGTTCACAGCCCCTCGTCTTTGGCAGCCATGGCATCGGTGCCGCGGAAGCGTTTGTCCGGCAGGCCTCCAATGGGCTGACACTTGCCCTGCGGATGCTGAAGCTGGAAGAGACCAGGGACGGCATGAGCGCCGCCATGCAGACGCGTACCGTGATCGACCTGGCAACCGGGGCCATCATGGCGCAGAACCGGTGCAGCCAGGCTGCGGCCTTCAAGCTGCTGCGGGACGCGTCCAGCACGCGGAACATGAAACTCCGGGATGTTGCGGCCGCCGTCGTCGCGTCAGTCGCCGGCGCCGCGGACACCTTCACCTACTTCGACGAGTAGGGATCCTTCCGTTCCGGGTCACGGTGTTCCGGCTGCAGGGTGGAAAGGGCGGAACCGCTGAGCGGAGCCCGTAGCGGCAGGCCTTCGGAAGCGCAGTGTTCGTTGACAGCCTGCGCCAGTGCGTCGCGTTCCTTCGTTGAAAGGGCGGCTTCGCCTGCGCAGTAGTCCCGGATGAGCTGTTCAGAGGCGTCCCCGCCCAGCCCAACGAACTCCAGCCACAGCTGTGCCAGATCCAGCCGGTACTCCTTTATCAGAGCGCCGGTCAGGGCCTGCTGGTCCACGGCATCCATCGTCACGTCCTTGCCTTTGGTTGCACTCCTACGGTTGGGATTCGGAACCGGCGGCACCGTGGATGGGAAATGATCCAGGAAAATCCACAAGGGGAATTGACCCAGGCAGGCCGTGGGACCTTTGCCCCTAGGCAGGCAACTCCCGGAAGCAGTCAACTGGAGTGTCCGGAGCCGGCGAGTACACCCGGCGAGCACAACAGGAGGCAGAGACCATGGGCGCATGTGATGTCTGCGGCAGCAGCGAGGGCCGCATGTTCACCGTCAATATGGGGAACCAGACAGGCACGTTCGACAGCTTCGAATGCGCCATCCACATGATGGCTCCCGCATGTGAGCACTGCGGTTGCCGGATCCTGGGCCACCCCGTGGAAAGCCAAGCAGGCATCTACTGCTGCCTGCACTGTGCCAAGGAAGCAGGGAATCCCCACCAGGCCGCCAAACCTGAGCACTCCACGGTGGCCGTTCCGGCACACGGTGCATCAGCGGGCCAGGCCTAGTCCCGCCGGCACCACCGCAACAGGAAAAGGGAAGCCGTGGCCGGTAACGGAAGCTTCAGGATCGTGGTGGGCGTGGACGGTTCCGACCAGTCCCGGTCGGCAATGGACTGGGCCATCGAGGAGTCCAGGCTGCGCAAAGGTGAGGTCCAGGCGTTGACCGCCTGGAGCTTCCCTTATGTCAGCGATGCCCTGGGCACCGCCTGGGACTACGAGATCTTCCAGAAGGACGCCCAAGCGATCCTGGAGGCGGAGCTTGAACGCATCAAGGACCAGGGCGTGACGATCACAGGACGGGTCGTGGAAGGCAACCCGGCAGCGGCACTCATTGACGCCTCCCGCGATGCCGACCTGGTTGTCGTCGGCTCCCGGGGCCATGGCGGATTTACCGGCATGCTGCTCGGCTCTGTATCCCACCAGACCATCCACCATGCGCACTGCCCGGTACTGGTCATCCGCGAGCCTGCCGCAGATTAGGACGGACCTTCCACCTTTCGGTGAATGGAAAGTGTCGTCGTGTGATGCTGCCTGCGCTGCAAGGCTTGCAGGATGGACATGATTCGGATTGAACCCCGGTGCCGCGTGATTGTCGACAACGACTGGGCCGGCGACCCCGACGGCCTGCTTGGACTGGCCCACCATGCCCTGTCCCCGGCAAACAGGATCGCAGCCGTCACAAGTTCCCTGACGAATCCGATGTTCGGGCTGCCGGAGGGCAGATCCCAGCGGGGCGCCTGCCTGGCCGGGGAACTGCTCCGGGTGCTCGAGCGCCCCGAACCGGCGGCGGTGCATCCCGGACCGGACAGCCCTTTTACCGGCCAACCACGGAGCTCCGCTGCGGCGGGCGCGATCATTGAAACCGCAATGACCGCGGATGACCTGCCCTTGATTCTGGTGTGCGCCGGTCCGCTCACCAATGTTGCGGACGCGCTCCTGCTGGAGCCGGGCATCGCCCGGTTGCTGACGCTTGCCTGGGTCGGCGGAGCCGCCCGGAACGACGACGAGTACAACTACTTCACGGACCCCGCCGCTGCGGACTTCGTGCTGGCGAACCAGGAGCTCGCAGTCTGGCAGTTCCCCGCCGAAACGTACCGGCAGATGGTGGCGTCCGTCGCGGAACTCGATCATGCCTTCAGGGTTGCCGGCCCGGCCGGCGAGTGGCTGTGGGAGCACTTCAACAGTCTTGAGGTGCCGGACTTCGTGAAATTCGGGCCGGTGTGGTGCCTTGGAGACAGTGCACCCCTGGTGGTCACCGGGCTGGATGACGTCACCTCGGTGTTCACCGAAACGTCCGCGAGGCCGTCCCGCCGGATTTATACGGGTGTGGACAGCCGGTTGGTTCTTGCGGACTTCTTTGCGAAGCTGCACCTGCACGCCCGGCGGCCGTAGACAAGGGCAAAAGGCCTGCGGCAGAGGAATGGCCCGGACTTCCATGGGAAGTCCGGGCCATTATGAACCACGCTTAAGCGGGTTGCGGTGCCCCGGCCCCGGCGTGCTCCCTGGCCAGGTTCCCCAGCCAGCGTGCGCTGTCCTTCGGCGTCCGCTCCTGCGTGGAGCGGTCCACGGCGATCAGGCCAAACTTGGGCCCGTAGCCGAAGATCCACTCGAAGTTGTCGAACGCGGTCCAGGCGATGTACCCGCGGACATCGATGCCGTCCGCAAGGCAGGAAGCAACCCCGTCGACGGCCGTCCGCAGGTACGCCACCCGCTGCGTGTCATCCTCGGTGGCCAGGCCGTTCTCCGTGACGATCACGGGGATCCCGGCGATCCGCTGGGCCTCGCGGATGGTGGCCTCCAGTGCCTGGGGATAGATTTCCTCGCCCATCTGGTTGGTGGGCACGCCCTCCGGTGCGGGCGCATGGCCATCGGGGCCGTACACGGTGCGCCCGTAAGTCTGGATGCCCACGAAGTCGTCACCCCGGGAGGCTTTGAGGAAGCGTTCGTTGACGTCCCGGCGCACCCGGTCTG
Organism: Arthrobacter sp. SDR-2R; assembly: GCF_057747955.1. Lineage (NCBI taxonomy): Bacteria > Bacillati > Actinomycetota > Actinomycetes > Micrococcales > Micrococcaceae > Arthrobacter > Arthrobacter sp. SDR-2R. The sequence goes on along the minus strand of NZ_CM173231.1, from coordinate 70,049 downwards.
CAATCCCTTCGCCACCGGGCAGCGCCTGGATATCGGAGTTTGCGAGGGTCCACCCCACCTGGAGGTCCGGGCGATGGGCTTTGATGGCCTTGGTGGCGGCCCGGTGCGCCGCCACCTTGACCTGGAACCCCGCCTCCGTGGAGCAGAACTGGAACGGGGCAACAGTGCTGGCATCCACGCCCAGGCGCTGGGCGGCGGCCGCCCAGATGGGCACCGAACCGCGGTTCTCCGGGGCTTCCCCGCCGATGCCGAATGACTCCAGCAGCCAAGGGAGGTTCGGCTCGTTCAGGGTGCAGGCGACGCCGATCAGGTCACCCAGGTGGGCCATGACCCGGTCGCAGTAGCGTGCGAAGAGTTCGGGCGTCCGGCTGCCCTCCCAGCCGCCGATCCGGAGGAGCCACAGCGGCGACGTGAAGTGGTGGAACGTGACCACCGGGGTGAGTCCATGTTCGTGGCAGGCTTCCAGCACCCGCTTGTAGTGGTCCAGCGCAGCCACCGAGAACTGGCCTTCCTCCGGTTCGATCCGGGCCCATTCAACGGAGAACCGGTAGCTGTTAAAACCGAGGCCGGCGATCAGTGCGATGTCCTCGCGGTAGCGGTGGTAGTGGTCCACGGCGTCCCCGGACGGCTCCGCGAAGATCGTTCCGGGAAGGTGCTCCAGGAACCAGGTATCGCTGTTGACGTTGTTGCCTTCCACCTGGTGGCCGGCGGTGGCCACGCCCCAAAGGAAGTCGCGGGGGAACGGGTTGGTCATGGGGTTCCTTTCGTGATGGACGCGTGCAGGCGTCCGAGGCTTCGTTGCCTTCCATCCATCCTTCCGCCCGGCGTGACCGCCGCCACAATACCTTTTCAATCAATGACATTGTCATGTTTGGCGCCTGTGGCCCCGGCTGATTCTTGAAGGGAGCCGGCGAGCAGCCAGCCCCCACAACCGTTCCTCCGTCATCACATCAGAATGCAAAGGCGCACTACATGAAACTTCCGAACTCCACCGCCCGTGCGAGCTCCGCCGTTCTGGCCGGTGCCCTGCTGATGGGTTCCCTGGCCGCCTGCGGCGGCGGGTCCAGCCAAGCCGCCGCAAAGGCTGATACCAGTAGCCTCACCCTGGCCATCGACAGCGACTCAGCCTCCTTCGGGTTCGACCCGCTGCGCGTCTCCGCAGCCCAGCGCCAGTTCTTCGAAGGCCTCTACGACAGCCTGATGACCCTTCAGCCGGATGGTTCCGCAGGTCCGGGCCTGGCCAAGGACTTCAGCTACAACGCGGACAACACCGTCCTGACGCTGAACCTCAAGGACGACGTCACGTTCACCGACGGCTCCAAACTGGATGCCGCCCTGGTCAAGGCCAACCTGGACCGCCGCTCCGATCCCGCGCTGAGCGCCTACTCCGCCGTCGCGAAGGGCGGCGCCCAGGAAATCACCTCCGTGGACGTGGTCAGCCCCACCCAGGTGGCCCTGACCTTCGCCAAGCCGCAGCCCGGATTCGAGAAGAACCTGGCCTCCACCACCGGCATGATCGTGGGCAGGAACGGCGTCACGGACACGTCCAGCCTCGCTGCAACCCCTGACGGCTCCGGACCGTACACCCTTGACCCCTCCACCGTGAAGGGCAACAAGTACGTCCTGGTGAAGAACGACAAGAGCGCAGACGCCTCCAAGTACGCCTACAAGAAGGTGGTCTTCAGCGTGGTCCAGGACCCGCAGGCCCGCGCCAACGCCCTGGTCTCCGGCCAGGCCGACGTTGCCATGCTGACGTCCTCCACGGTGGACTTCGCCAAGTCCAAGGGCGTTGGCGTTTCCCAGATCGGCGGCACTGTGAACACCATGATCTCCTTCGACAAGATCGGCAAGACCGCACCGGCGTTCGCCCAGGAGAAGGTCCGCCAGGCCATTCAGTACGCCATCAACCGCCAGGCCCTGGTGGATGCCCTGCACAAGGGCGACATCCCTGCATGGAACGCCCTGCCCAAGGATTCGGCCGGCTTCACCAAGGACCTGGAAACCACATTCGCGTACAACCCGGACAAGGCCAAGAGCCTGCTGGCCGAGGCCGGATACCCCAACGGCTTCGAGTTCACCATCATCGCAAGCGCGCAGACCCAGACGGACCTGCAGGCCGTCCAGAAGGACCTCGCCGCCGTCGGCATCACCATGAAAGTCAAGATGGCAGCCTCCACCGACGAAGCGTTCGCCGCCGTCGCCACCACACCCCTTGGCTACGCTCCCCTGAACTGGGACAACCCCGTCGGCGTGATGTACGGAGCCATCCTGAACGGCTTCACCAACGTGCAAAAGGCCACCGATGACAAGCTCAGCGCCGCTACCGGCGAGCTGGCCGCGGCCAAAGACGACGCCGCCGTCAAGGCAGCCGCCACCAAGCTGAACACCCGCCTGGTGGAGTCAGGCTGGATGATCCCGCTGTATGAGGCGCTGACCAACCAGGGCTACAACACCAAGAAGGTGGCCCAGGTGAAGTTCGCCGGCACCAACGCCTACCCGCTCCTCTCGTCCTACACGCCGGCCAGCTAATACCCGCACCTTCCCGCCGGGCCCTCCCCAAACAGGAGGGCCCGGCCGGGCAGGGCCTGACCGATGGAGGTCACCATGGCACTATTCATCACTAAGCGCCTGCTGATGGCGCTGGCCACCGTGCTGGTGGTTGCGGTGCTGGCATTCCTGCTGGTGCACGCAATGCCCGGCAGCCCGGGAGCCGTCTCCCTCGGCGCAGGCGCCTCCCAGGAAGCCATCGACGAGGTCAACCAGAGGATGGGCTGGAACGATCCGCTGTTCACACAGTTCTTCACGTGGCTTGGTTCCGCCGTCCAGGGCGACCTGGGCGTCTCGCTCATCGATGGCCGCTCCGTCAGCGCCGACCTCGCCGGCCGCCTCCCCGTCACAGCCTCGCTTGCCGCCGGCGCCACCGTCCTCAGCGCGGTCCTGGGCATCGCCCTGGGCGTCACCGCAGCGGTCCGCGGCGGCCTCCTGGACCAGGTGATCGGCGGCTTCGTTGGACTCCTGGTCGCCCTGCCGGCGTTCTGGGTGGGCGTCCTCTTCGTGTACCTGTTCGCCGTCCAGTCCTCCATCTTCCCGGCCACCGGCTACGTGCCGTTCGAGGCCTCACCGCAGGACTGGGCCCTGTCCCTGGCGCTGCCGGTGATCACCCTCGCCGTGGGCGGCGCTGCCTTCATAGCCCGCCAGACCCGGGCGTCCATGCTCGAGGCGCTGCAGCAGGAACACATCCGCACGCTGCGCGCCACGGCCACCCCCACCTGGAAGATCCTCTACGTCCATGCCCTGCGCTACGCCAGCCTGCCCATCGTGGCCGGCATCGCCCTGCAGTTCATCGGCCTGTTCGGCGGCTCCGTCATCGCCGAGCAGCTGTTCGCCATGCCGGGCCTGGGCCAGGCTGTCCAGACCTCCGTCAGCACCCATGATGCCCCCGCCGTCCAGGGCGTGGTGGTGATCGCCACCGTGGTGGTGGTCGCTGTCAACCTGGTGCTGGAGCTGGCCACCAAGTTCCTCGACCCGAAGTTGCGTGCCTCATGATCCCAACAGTTACCCCGGCCCCTGCGGACGCGGACCAGGCAGGAAGTACGACGCCGGCAGCAGCCCCCGCGCGCAACGCCGGCAGGGCGGCCATCACCAAGGTATCCCGGCACCGGCTGTTCACTTCGCCGGGCGCCGTGGCCGGCCTGGCCTGGCTTGCGGCGCTTGTCACCGCGTCGCTGACAGCGCCGCTGTGGCTGCCCTTCAAGACAGAGGACCAGGATTTCGCCTCAGTCCTCTCCGGCCCCACCGCCGCCCACTGGCTGGGAACGGACGAACTGGGCCGCGACATCCTCAGCCGGATCTTCGCCGCCGCAGCCGGCACCCTGGGGACGTCCATGCTCACGGTGATTGTCGGCGTCGGGCTCGGCACCATCCTGGCCATGCTTGCTGCCGGCACCGGCGAACGCGTGGAGGCCGTGATCAGCAGGGTTACCGAGATCATGATGTCCCTGCCGGGAACCGTGATCATCCTGGCCGTCATCGGCGCGGTGGGAACCAACATCCCAGTGGTTATGGCCATCCTGGGCATCCTGATGTCCGCCGGCATCTACCGCGTGATCCTGGGCCAGGCCAAGTCCCTGCAGTCCCAGCTCTACGTGGATGCGGCCAAGGTGGACGGCGTCAGCCCACTGCGGATCAGCCTCCGGCACGTCCTGCCCGGCCTGGCGAACACCATCGTGGTCCAGTCCGCGCTCATCTTCGCTGTGGGCATGCTCATCCAGGCCGGCCTCGCGTTCATCGGCTTCGGCCCGCCCATCCCGCAGCCCAGCTGGGGCGGCATGATCCAGGGCGCCTCACAGCACGTCTATGACGCCCCCTGGATGATGGTGCCCACCGGTGCCGTGCTGGCGCTCACCGTCCTCTCCGCCAATGCCATCGGCAATGCCCTGGGCAAGGCCCCCAACGCGGCCGCACCGCACCTGCCCTCCGCCGCGGCACGCCGGCAGCGCGCCAAGGCCGTCGCCGCCATCGCGGCGGGGGCGCCCGGATCGGAGGACTTGGCCGCATTGGACGGCGCCTCTGCCGATAAGGGGACGCTCAGCGTCCGTAACCTGTCCGTCGGCGTCGACAGTGCAGGTACAGGCACCGGCGTCCGCCTGGTCACCGATGTCTCGTTCGACGTCCAGCCCGGCACCGTCCTGGGTTTGGTGGGGGAGTCCGGCTGTGGCAAGACCATGACCGCGCTGTCCTTGTTGGGCCTGCTTCCCTCGGGCGTAAGTGTCACCGGCGGCCAGATCCTCTGGAACGGAAGAAACCTGGCAGCGGTGGCGGAGAGGGACATGGAAGCAGTGCGCGGCCGGGAGATCGCGCTGATCAGCCAGGAACCCATGCGCGCCCTGGACCCGATGTTCACCGTGGGGTACCAGCTCACCGCGACCATCCGCCGGCTCCGCGGCATGGGCAGGACCGAGGCCCGCCAGGAGGCGCAGACCCTGCTGGAAAAGGTGGGCATCGTGGACGCGGCGCGGATCCTGAAGACCTATCCGCACCAGATCAGCGGCGGCATGGCCCAGCGCGTGGCGATTGCCCTGGCACTGGCCGGGCAGCCGAAGCTGCTGGTGGCGGACGAGCCCACCACGGCCCTGGACGTCACGGTGCAGGCCGAAATCCTGTCCCTGCTCCGGACCCTGGTGAAGGACACAGGCATGTCCGTGGTGATGGTGACCCACGACCTTGGTGTGGTGGCGGACATCTGCGACCAGGTGGCCGTCATGTACGCCGGCCAGGTGGTGGAGAACGGCACAACCCAGGCCGTCCTGGACCACCCCCGCCACCCTTACACCCTGGCGCTCCTGGCCGCCGACCCGCACGCCAACCACGCAGACGACATGCCGGAGCGCCTTGCCACCATCAGCGGACAGGTGCCGCAGCCCAAGGACTGGCCCACCGGCTGCCGGTTCGCGGCCCGCTGCCAGTTCGCCGGCTCAGCCTGCATGGAACCCGTTCAGCTGCTGCGCTCCGGCGCCGGCGAAGGGCTGGTGCGGTGTGTCAAAGCGGACCAGCTGGCCGTCGAAGGCATGGACTGGCTGGCCACGGACGTGCCCGCCTCCCGCGTTTTGGAGGTCACCCCCAAGCAAAACCCGATCGTTGAAAAGGACCCGGCATGAGCACCGCAGTGACCGAGCGCCAAGATTCCGCGGCTTCCTCCGCCGCCACCCCCATGCTTGAGATCAAGGCCCTGGTGGTCCGCTATGGACGGGGCCGGAAGGCAGCCGCCGCACCGGCCGCCGTCGACCATGTCAGCTTCAGCATCGCACCCGGGGAGACTGTGGGACTGGTGGGGGAGTCCGGATCCGGAAAGTCCACCATTGGCAAGGCAATCCTGGGCTTGCAAAAGGTCTCCGGCGGCACCATCACCTATCAGGGCAAGGACATCACCTCCGCCAGCGCCGCGGAGCGCCGGGCCCTGGGCGGGGAACTGCGTGCCGTCTTCCAGGACCCCAACTCATCGCTGAACCCGCGGAACACCATCGGCACGTCCCTGGCCGAACCGCTGCGCCTGCGAGGGGTTTCAGCGGCAGAGGCACGCGCCAAGGCCGGGGACATGCTCGAACGCGTGGGCCTGCCGCGGGACGCCGTGGACCGCTACCCCAGCCAGTTCTCCGGCGGCCAGCGCCAGCGCATTTCAGTGGCGCGTGCCCTCATCTACGATCCCCAACTGGTGGTCTGCGACGAAGCCGTCAGCGCCCTTGACCTCTCCACCCAGGCGCAGGTGCTCAACCTCCTGGCCGACCTCCGCGACGAGCGCGGCCTGAGCTACCTGTTCATCGCCCATGACATCGCCGTGGTCCAGTTCCTGGCCCAGCGCGTGGTGGTGCTCTACCGCGGGCAGGTCATGGAAAGCGGACCTGCCGCTGCCGTCACCGGGAACCCCAAGCACCCCTTCACCCAGGCCCTCGTGGCCGCCTCCCCGGTGCCGCGTCCGGCGGAGCAGGCGGCGCGCCGGGAGGCCCGCGAATCGCTGGGCGTCCGCACCGGGGCGGCCGCGGTCCCCGGGCCCGGCGGATGCCCCTTCCGGCTCCGCTGCCCCCTGGCCACTGACCTGTGCGCCACCGAACGGCCGGCCCTGCGGCGTGTGGGTGCGGCGGATGTGGCCTGCCACTACGCCTGACCGGCACTTCTTCCACCTGCTTTTGACCAGCTTCCACCAGAACGGAACCCTCCTTCCATGACCTCCACGCCCTGGCACGCCGCCATGATCACGCCCCAACAGGACCTTGACGGCGCCCCCCTGCTCCGCAAGGAATTTACGCTCGACGAGGGCCACGGCGGCGTGGTGCAGGCGATGCTCCGGGCCACCGCCCTCGGCGTCTACGAGGCATCCATCAACGGCACTCCGGTGGGGCCAGACGTCCTGGGCCCCGGCTGGAGTTCCTACGAATGGCGGCTGCGCTACCGCAGCTACGACGTCACCTCCCTGCTGGCGCCAACCAGCGTGCTGGGGGTGGAACTGGGCAACGGCTGGTACCGCGGACGGCTGGCCTGGCACGGGATGTCCAACCTGTACGGCAGTGAGCTGGGGTTCCTCGGCCAGCTGGACATCGAGTTCGACGACGGACACGTCCAGTCGGTCGCCTCTGACACCTCCTGGCAGGCAGGCCCCTCCGCCACCACCTTCAACGACCTCTACGACGGCCAGACCATCGACGCCCGCCGCCTGCAAAAGGGCTGGGCGGAGCCCGGCTTTGTACCCGGTGCTGACTGGACGGGTGTGCGTGGGCTGGCGTTCGACGGCGGCCGGCTGGCTGAGCCGGTGGGCCCGCCCGTGGTGCGTGCCGGCGTCGTGCATCCCGTGGAAATCCGCACCTCACCCACCGGCCGGACGCTGGTGGACTTCGGCCAGAACCTGGTGGGCTGGCTCCGCTTCACGGTGCGGGGCGAGGCCGGGCAGGCCATTACCGTGCGGCACGCCGAGGTCCTGGAAGACGGCGAACTCGGCGTCCGGCCCCTGCGGTCGGCCAAGGCCACGGACACGTTCATCCTCTCCGGCGGGAAAGACGACTTTGAACCCACCAAGACCTTCCACGGCTTCCGCTACGCCGAGATCACCGGCTGGCCGGGCGACCTCACCGATGGTGACTTGGAAGCCGTGGTGGTCCACTCCGACCTCGAGCGCACCGGCACCTTCGAATGTTCCAACGAACTCGTCAACCAGCTGCACCGCAACATCGTCTGGGGCCTCCGCGGGAACTTCCTGGACCTGCCCACCGACTGCCCGCAGCGCGATGAGCGCCTGGGCTGGACCGGCGACATCGCGGTCTTCGCCCCCACCGCCGCCTACCTGTACGACGTCAAGGGCTTCCTGCAGGACTGGCTGCTGGACCTCTCCGCCGAGCAAAAAGCGGCAAACGGCCTGGTGCCCATCACCGTGCCCGATGCCCTGAAATACTGCCCGCAGCCGCCCGAATTCCCGGCTCCGGAATCGTCCGCCCTGTGGAGTGAAGCCGCCGTGTGGGTGCCATGGGCACTCTGGGAGGCCTACGGGGACCTCAGCGTGCTGCGGAACCAGTACGAGTCGATGGCCTCGCACACCCGCCGGGTGGAGGGGCTGCTCTCGCCCACGGGCCTGTGGGACTCCGGCTTCCAGTTCGGCGACTGGCTGGACCCCGACGCCGCGCCGGACCAGCCATGGGCGGCCAAGGCAGACACCGGCGTGGTGGCCACCGCCTGCATGTACCGCACCGCGCGCCTAACCGCCCAGGCTGCCGGGCTGCTGGGCAGGCACGACGACGAGGCCCACTTCGAGGCGCTCGCCGCCCGGGTGCGCACCGCCTTCGCCGAGAACTACGTCGCTGCCGACGGCACCATCCGCAGCGACTGCACCACGGTCTACGCGCTGGCTATCGCCTTCGACATCCTGGCCACCCCGGAGCTGCGGGAGTTCGCCGGGACCCGCCTGGCGGAACTGGTCAGGGACAACGGCTACCGCGTGTCCACCGGATTCGCGGGCACCCCGTTCATCACGCACGCGCTGACGGACACCGGCCACATGGACGAGGCCTACCGGCTGCTGCTGGAGGAGGGCTGCCCCTCCTGGCTGTACCCGGTAACGATGGGAGCCACCACGGTCTGGGAGCGCTGGGATTCCATGTTGCCGGACGGCACCATCAACCCCGGACAGATGACCAGCTTCAACCACTACGCCTTGGGCGCGGTTGCGGACTGGATGCACAAGGCCATCGGCGGCATCCGCCCGCTGGAACCCGGCTACGCGCGGGTCCTCATCGCCCCGCAGCCGGGCCAAGGAATCGACTGGGCCAGGACCTACCTGAAGACTCCGCACGGTGAGGTCCGGGTTGAATGGACGCTCGACGGCGGTGCGTTCCGCCTCGAGGCGGCCGTCCCCGACGGGGTGGCGGCCGACGTCGTCCTTCCGGACGGTGTGCGGCGCACCGTTGAGGGCGGCACGCACTCTTTCGAAGGGCGCGTTGCCCCCATGCTCGATTTGGAGGCAAGCCGCTGATGGGCAAGCAAGAGACGGTTCAGTACCTGCGCCTCGATGAAATCCGGATGCGGGACCCTTTCATCCTGGAACCGGTTCCGGGGGAGTTTGTCCTGTTCGGGACCAGCGACAGGAACGTGTGGAGTGGCCCCGCCACCGGCTTTGACTGCTATACCAGCAATGACCTTGAACACTGGGAAGGCCCCTTTGCGGCCTTCCGGCCGCCAGCGGATTTTTGGGCGGACGCGCAGTTCTGGGCTCCGGAGGTGTACGCCCTTGACGGACGGTTCTTCATGTTCGGCACCTTTGCGACGTCAACGGGCAACCGCCCCCGGGGCGTCGCGGTTCTTGCCTCGGATCTGGCCACGGGCCCGTACCAGCCCTGGAGTGACGGAGCCGTGACGCCGGCGGCCGAACCGTGCCTCGACGGGACGCTGTATATCGACGAGGATTCCACCCGCTGGCTCGTCTACAGCCGTGGGACGGAGGGAACCGCTGATGCACCAGGGATCACTGACGGCGAGATGCGTGCCGTCCGCCTGGCGCCGGACCTGCGCACGGCAGCCGGTGAGCCTGCTCTCCTGTTCAAGGCATCCGCGGCGGCCTGGACCCGGCCGCTGCGGTTCCCGGAGGGGGTGGAACCCCCAAAGGACCTGAACCTTGCCGCAGATCCCCTGTTCACCGATGGACCGTTTGTTGTCCGTTCGCCGGAAGGGTCTTTGCTGATGCTGTGGTCAAGCCACGGCGAGGCCGGGTATGCAATGGGCATCGCCGAGTCGAAAAGCGGAACCATCAAGGGGCCCTGGATCCAGCAGGCGGACCCTGTGTGGTCCAGCAATGGCGGGCATGGAATGGTCCTCCGCACATCCGGCGGGCGTGACTATCTGGTCTTTCACGGGCCGAACGACACACCCAACGAAAGGGTCAGGATCACTGGCGTGGAAATCGGCGGGAACAGCATCCGCGTCCTTCGATGAGGTGCAGCGGAGGCGCTGATCTGCAACGATGTGGCAAAAGATCATTCCCAGGGAGGACTCATGCCGTACACCGTGGATTTCAAGAACGTGTCCACCGCCGGTCTGGAATCGTCACCGGTAGCGGAGGCGTTGGCCGGGCTCCGCGCCAACGAGGCCCGCTACTACAAGAATAAATACGACCACGACTTCACGGTGGTCCCTGCCGGGGAAGCGCCGGAAGTGCTGGACTATGTGAACAACATCCTGTCCGCCGAGCGCAACCTGGTGATTGCCTCCAAACCCCTTGAGGTGTCCTCCTTCGAAGTGGACGGGCTGCGAATGGCCTACGTGTTCTACGAGTCAGGGCTGTCCATCAACGTCATGTACGGCATTGAGGAAGGGGGCAAGCGGGCGGTCGGATTCAAGCTCTCGGACGGCATGGACGTTCCGGAGGAACTTGCGTCCAGCTTCAAGTTCGCCCGCCAGAAGTCCAAGCTTGCGGGCACCATCCGTGGCTCCTACTTCGTGATCAAGGGCGAGTACGCCTAGATGGTCACGTTAGACGCTGCCGCATAGCCCGTCGCCGCGGATCCGGTCATGATGGCCAGCTGGTAGATGCCGCCGTCGTCGCCGAACACGTTGTCTGACTGCAGCGTGGTCCGGGTCATGTTGGTGATGCTCTTTTCGTAACCAGGAGTTGCGTAGACGTCGTCACAGGCCGCTTTGGTCAGGGCAATCTGCGAGACGGTGAGCACCTGGCCGGCGGCGGTGGCGTTGTTCATGGATTCGAACACTTCGAAGTGGATGTGCGGCCACCGTCCGGCGTAGGCACCCGGGAAGATGGACGTGAAGGTGACCTGGCCGTTGGCGTCTGCCTCCTGGACGCCGCGCAGGTAGTTTTCGTTTTTCAGGCTCGAGTCGTACATCGAGTACTTGCCGTCGCGGTCGCAATGCCAGGCGTAGACCGCCGCGCCCGCCAGCGGTGTGCAGCCGTTGACGTTGTCCAGCAGGGTGAGGGTGAAGGTCAACGGGACGCCCACCGCTTTAGCGGACACGGTGCCGAAGCTGGAGGTGATGTCCTGCCGCACCACGCCGGAGGCTTCCAGGACGTTGGGTCCGTTGGAGCCGTCGCCCGGGTACGGTCCGGCGGTTTCCTGGGGAATCTCCACGCCGCACTCGGCAATGGCCCGGGTAATGGTGGGTGTCGACGTGGCGGAGGACGATGCCGTAGCCGAAGCCGATGCGGATTCGGTGGAAGCCGCCGTGGCGGTTGCGTCCGTGGCTGACGGCGCAGCCGTGGTTGATCCGTTGGGGCTGCAGGCAGCGAGTGCGACGGCGGCGCCGCCGGCACCGAGGAACATGCCGAGGGAGCGGCGGCTCATCAGCGTCGACAGGTCGAATTCAAGGCCGCGGTCGTGATCCGGGTGCGGCTGGTGCGCGTTTTCGGGGAGCTCATTGCGGTTGTGCGAAGTGGTCATGAACCCATCGGAAGCCACCGCACTATGCATCCGGTAGGCGGATTCTGTGAGCCACCTGTGTGACGTTGCCCCGCGACCCCGGCCTCGGCCGCGTAGGGCCGCTACCCCTGCGAGTGCGTCCGGCTGCCGGCGCTGACGGCAGCCTGGTGCCCCAGGTTCCTGGAGACGGCGCGGGCGGCCGCGCGGACAGCGGGGGCCAGTACGTTCGGGGGAGTGGACCCGTCCGGGACCACGATGGACAGTGACGCCACCACGGAGCCCTGGGCGTCGAAGATGGGGGACGCCACGGAGACGGTCCGGGACGGGACGGTACGGCGGATCATCGCAATCCCGGTGCGCCGCACATCCGAAAGGGTCCTGCGCAGCTGGCCCTCCGGCATCTCCGGCACTCCGGGCTCGTTTTCCGGCGGCCGCTTCAGGATGGTCTCCTGGAACTGCTGGTCCGCGCCCGCCAGCAGCACCAGCCCGATCGCCGTGGACCGCAGGGGCGCCCGGCCACCCACGCGGTACGCCACCTCCGTGGCATCCTTCGCGGACAGCCGCTCGATCAGCACCGCCTGCTCGTTGTCCCGCACCGCCAGCAGCACGTGGTGCCGGGTGACTTCGAACAGGTCCTCCAGGTAGGGAAGGGCAATTTCCCGCACCCCGTGCCCGCGGGGCGACAGCGACGCCACTTCCCACAGCCTGACCCCCACGACATACCGGCCGTCGTCGAGTCTTTCAAGCGCACCCCATGCCACCAACCGGGCGATCAGCCGCAGTGCGGTGGGCGCGGGCATGTCCGCATACCGGGCGAGTTCCGAGAGCGTCAGTGCCCGCCGCCGGTCGGAGAAGACGGCGAGCAAGCTCAGCGCGCGGTCGATGACGGGTTCGCCCTGTTTGGGCCGCTTTCCGCGGGCAGGCGGGGTGTCCGGGTCCGGAATGACAGTCATGGCGGTGGTTCCTAGCGCTGATGCATTGGTGAGCTGCCCCACAATACTATTTCGACCAATGAAAATGCTGTGTGGGTGACAGGAGCACGCCAACGAAGCTGGAACTCCCAGCACCCGCACCCCAGGAGCCCTGCCGCATGACCGCCCCCACCCGGCTTCGGGCCGAGCACCTGTTAGAAGCGATGGGCCTGACCATCCGGGAGCCCAGGCTCAGCTGGACGCCTCCCGGCGGAACCACAAGCCAGGCGGCATACCGCATCACCGCAAGCAACGGCTGGGACACGGGGAAGGTCGAGTCGGCCGCCTGCAGCGGCATCCCGTACGGCGGGCCGGCGCTGCGCTCGCGGGACCGGTTCGAGTGGCGCGTCCGCACCTGGGACAGGGACGAAAAAGGCACCGAAACACCAAGCGGCTGGTCCAGCCCCATGCCGGTGGAGCTGGGGCTGATGCATGCCGAGGACTGGACGGCGCAGTGGATCGGGCCAGACGAGCCCCAAGTTCCGGCGCCAGGAGACCGGCCCGGCTACGCCCTCACCAAGACCTTCACCCTGCCGGCGGTCCCGCAGAAGGCCCGCGCCTACGCCACCGCGCACGGCATCTATGAGCTATTCATCAACGGCCACCGCGTGGGCGACCAGCAACTCACCCCAGGCTCCACCAGCTACAACACCACGCTCCAGGTCCAGGCCCACGACGTCACCGCCCTGATCCGTGAAGGCAGCAACACCGTGCGCGCGGTCCTCACCGACGGCTGGTACCGCGGCACGTTCGGATACACGCGCGACGCCGACATGTACGGAACGCACACGGCCTTCCTGGCGCAGCTCGAACTGGAGTCACGGGCCGGCAGGCAGGTCATCGGCACCGACAGCTCGTGGCTGGTGTCCGCCACGGAGATCCTCAGCGCCGACCTTATGGCGGGCCAGGGCGTGGATTTCAGGAAGGCCGACGGCGGCAGCGCACCTAAGGCGGGCAACGGCGCCCCGGTTGCCCGCGCACCCCGGCCGTGTTCCGCCGTCGTCCGTCCCGGCAGTTTCACCGCACTGGCCGGACCCCTTGCGCCGCCCACCCGGGTGGCGCAGGAACTTGTTCCGGCGTCCATCACGCGGCTGGCCAACGGCAGCCAGGTGGTGGACTTTGGCCAGAACATCCACGGCTGGGTCCGGCTCACCAGGCTCGGCGCACCGGGCGAAACCGTCACCCTGGAATACGGCGAAGCGCTCGGAGCGGACGGTGACGTCAACCGGGACCATCTACGCCCCCTCGACTTCCGTGCGCCGGGAGCCTTCCGGGACGCAGGCCAGGTGGACACCGTCACCGCCTCGGGTGCCCCCGGGGAAGTCTTCGAACCCCGGCACACCACCCACGGCTTCCGGTACGTCTCGGTCCAGGGCCTCGCCGCGGGCCTCCAACCGGGAGACATCACCGGCTGCCTGGTGCGGACGGACCTGGAACGTATTGGCACCTTCAGCTGCAGCGATGCGCGCCTGAACGCACTGCATGACATCGTGGAATGGAGCTTCCTGGGCAACTCCTGCGAGGTCCCCACCGACTGCCCTCAGCGCGAGAAAGCCGGCTGGACCGGGGACTGGCAGCTGTTTGTCCCCACTGCCGCATACCTTTTCGACGTCACAGGCTTCTCCCGCAAGTGGCTGCGCGACGTCCGTGCAGACCAATGGGACAACGGCGTCATCACCAACATCTCGCCGTCCCCCGGGCCCGCGGCCACCTGGGCGGAGTTCATGGGCTTCACCAACGGGTCCGCCGGCTGGGGCGATGCGGTGGTGATGGTGCCCTGGGAGGTCTACCTGGCGTCAGGGGACGCCGGGATCCTCGCCGAAAACTGGGAGGCCATGCAGCGGTGGCTTCACTTTGTGCAGGCTACCGCCGAAACGGAGCGGCACGCCGCGCGCGCCGCCTCTAGCGCAGCGCCCGCGCCGCACGAGCGGTACCTGTGGGACACCGGCTTCCACTTTGGTGAATGGATGGAACCGGACGGCCCCGAACCTGACCTGTTCGCCGCCCGCAGCGCCGACCACGGGATCGTGGCCACGGCCTACTACCGGCACACCACGGATGTGATGGCACGAATCGCTGCTGTCCTGGGCCTTGATGCAGAGGCCGCCGAGCTCGCGGAACTTTCACACCTGATCCGGGACGCATGGGAGACGGAATACCTTGATTTTTCGGGCAGCGTAATCCAAGCCACGCAGGCCAACTGCGTCCGCGCCCTGGCCTTCGACCTTGTCAGCCCCGAACACCGCCCCACGGTCACCTCGCAGCTGGCCGCCCTGATCCGGAACGCCGGCACCCACCTGGGCACCGGCTTCCTGGCCACGCCCTACCTGCTCCCGGTCCTGGCGGACAACGGACAACTGGACCTGGCCTATGAACTCCTGATGCAGGACTCGGAACCGTCCTGGCTGACCATGGTGGACCGCGGCGCCACCACCGTGTGGGAGTTGTGGAACGGCATCGATGCCAACGGCACGCCGCACCAGTCGCTCAACCACTACAGCAAGGGTGCCGTGGTCTCCTTCCTGCACCGCTACACCGCCGGCCTGCGGCAGGCGCCCGGAAGCGCAGGCTGGGAGCGCATCATCATTGAGCCCCGCCCCGGCGCCGGCCTGGCATCCGCCTCCACCTCACACATGGGGCCACGGGGCCTGATCCAGGTGGCCTGGACTGCGGCGGAAGGAGCAATGGACGACGGCGTGCTGACGCTCACAGCCACGATTCCCTCCGGCACCACCGCGGAGGTGCGGCTCCCCGGCGCGCCGGCCGCCGTCGTCGGGCCGGGACACCACATTTTCCCTGCCGCCACCGGCCCGGGCACTGCACAACCTGCGCTGATGAGGAGCACACTATGACAGTGGATGACGCTACCGGGGTACTCGACCTGTCCCCTTCCGACATGTCGCGTTCTGACATATCCCGTCCCGACACCTCCCGTCCCGGAGGCAGGAAGGTTCCGCCGTTCCCTGTCTTCGATGCCCCGGGCACGGCGGAGCAGGTCTCGGACGTATCCTCCGTGCACCGTGAAGTCACCTACGCCCGGGCCATCGGATTCCGGCCGCTGAAGATGGACATCTGGCTGCCCCGCAAGGCCTTTGGGACCACGCCGGTGGTCCTCTGGGTGCACGGCGGAGCGTTCCAGCTGGGCGACCGCCGCGAACTGCCGCCCACCTTCGCCCCCGATTCCGTGTTCCGGCTGCTCAACGAGGCAGGCATCGCCTGCGCCACGGCAGACTACCGGCACTCGCTGGAGGCGCCGTTCCCGGCACAGCTCCACGACCTCAAAGCCGCGGTCCGCTACCTCCGGGAGTTCGCCGGGGACCTCAGCATCGACCCGGACAGGTTTGGCGCCTGGGGCGAATCAGCAGGCGGCCACCTGGTAGCGCTCCTGGGACTCACCGGCAAGCGCGAAGACCTGGAGGGCGGTCTCGGTGCGCAGGGGCACCCAAGCAGCGTCAGCGCCGTCGTCGACTTCTACGGCGTGTCTTCGCTGGTGGACATCCCGCCAATAGTTACCCCGGACGGGCTCTTTCCCCCTTCCTTGACTGCCGCTGTCCCGCCGGGAATGTCGCTGCAGCCCGAGCAGATGCTGGTGGGCGGGTCGGACGACCCGAAACTGCTGGCCGCGGCCAGCCCCGTCAGCTACGTATCGGCGGATGCCGCCCCGTTCCTCCTGGTCCACGGCGATTCGGATGGACTGGTCCCGCACTCGCAGACCGAGCTTCTGGCCGCCGCGCTCGCCGGCGCCGGCGTGGAACATGACGTCATGACCATCACGGGCGGCGACCACTGCTTCTTCGGCGCCGAGGACCAGTTGGATACCATCCTGGCCACAGCCGTTGACTACTTCTCACGGAAGTTGGGAACACCATGACACCCCGCACAAAACCAGACGTGGCTTCCCCCGACGCCACCCCGGCCGGCCCACAGGGGGAGGCCGCCGCCGGTTTCGCTGAGTACCTGGCCAGCCCGGAAGGACCGCAGTTCCTTAACCCGGACGCCGTTCGCTCACCCGGGCCGGACGTCCCCATCCGCGCCGTGACGGCCGACGGCCGGCACGGGCCGGTGGCCATCCGGATCTACGGGGAACCGGCCGGCGCGGACAGCCCCGCCCTCGTGTGGCTGCACGGCGGCGGATTCGTCAGCGGCAGCGTGGATAGCCCGGAGTCGGATTACCTGGCGCGGGTGCTCGCTAACCAGGGCACGCCGGTGCTGTCCGTGGACTACCGGCTGGCCCGCGACGGCGTGTCCTTCCCCATCCCGCACGACGACGCCCTGGCCGGCTGGTTTTGGGCCCGGAAGAACGCCGAATCCCTGGGGCTGGATCCGGACCTGCTCTGCCTGGGCGGTGCCGGTGCCGGTGGCAACCTGGCGGTGGGCGCCGCGCTCTACCTGATTGACGCCGGAAAGCCGCTGCCCGCCAAGCTCCTGCTGGCCTACCCCTTCCTGCACGCGGAACTCCCGCCGCCGGCCGGGGGACTGGATCAGCGGGTCATGGCCGGGCTGCCCCGGCACCTGCGGTTCACCGTAGAGGACTGCATCCGGACGGCCGAGAACTACGTGGGCGGCCCCGTCAGCATGGCATCGTCCTATGCGATGCCCGGCTACGCGGACCCTGCCGGACTGCCGCCCACGGCCCTGCTCGCCTGCGAGTACGACGACGCCCGCGGCTCCACCGAGCTGTTTGCTGCTGAGCTGGAACGCGCAGGGGTTCCGGTGTCCTGCTTCCTCGCCCAGGGCGCGGTCCACGGCCACCTCAACCACACCGCCGGCCTGCCGGAAGGGCAGGCGGCCCTGGATTTCCTGGCGGGTGAGCTGCTGGCAGTCCGGCGGGCGTAACCCTTCCGGCGTCCGCTGGTGCTGCCGGCACCTGGCTTACCCGGGGTTGGCCGCGCCGTCGTTGACGGAAGCATGGCTGCTGGACCAGATGTCACCCATCTCCTCGGTGGACTGCTCCACAATCCGGCTCATGGCGGCATGCGCGGCGGCTGCCTGGCCCCGCTGGATGGCGCTGGCCACATCCACGTGCATCTGCAGTGCCTCATGGTCCGGAAGATGGGGCATCAGGCCGTGCTGGGTCCGCCCCGCCAGCACTTCCGCCACGAGTTTATGCAGCTGCGAAAACATCAGGTTGCCGGAGGCATTGAGGACAGCGGCATGGAATTCGATGTCCAGGCGCAGGAAATCTTCCTGGTCTCCCCGCTGCCCGGCGGCCCAAAGCCGGGCTGCCATGGAAACAAGGTCGCTGGCCTGGTCGAGTGAAGCGCGCTCGGCCGCGAGCCGGGCGGCCTGCGGCTCAATGGCGCCGCGCAGTTCATTCAGGGACCGCAACTGCTCCAGCCGCTTGGCCGAGGCCAGCCGCCACCGGATCACCTGGGGGTCATAGAGGTTCCAGCTGGCTTCCGGCTGAACCACCGTTCCCAGTCGGCGGCGCGATTCCAGCATGCCCATCGACGACAGGACACGGGTGGCCTCCCGGATCACGGAGCGGGACACCTTGTGCTGCGCCTCCAGCTCATCCAAGCGCAGGATCGAATTCGGGGCCAGCGTTCCCTCGGCAATGGCGAGCCCCAGGTTCTCGACCAGCGATGAATGCAGGTCCGGGGACAACGCCGCCTTTGGGATGGTCATGAATAAATCATATGGGGGCATGGCAAGGTCTTGTATATGTCTGCCTTATTTGTTTATGCTCGCTGAACACAACAGACGTAACGAGGCGTCTGTCACCCGCCCGCGAAGCTGCGGGCCTGAAGGCAAAGGAAGTCGTAATGAAGCGGCATTCAATTGTGAAGTACGCGGCAATTGCCGCAGCGATGTCGCTGGGGCTGACCGCCTGCAGCGGCGGCGGAGGCGGCAGCGACCAGGCCAAGCAGTCCGGCACCGTCCGTGTCACCCTGGCCAACCACGTGTGGACCGAGGGCATCAAGGCCGCGATTCCGGAATTCGAGAAGTCCAGCGGGCTCAAGGTGGAGCTGACCCAGCTCGGCGAGGACCAGCTCTCTGACCAGTACAACGTCAAGCTCAACGCAGGCAGCGACGAGATCGACGTGATGATGTACCGCCCGCTGCAGGAAGGCAAGGCTTTTGCCAAGAACGCTTACCTTGCGGACCTGACCAAGAACGTCTCATCGGACTCGGGCTGGGACTGGAAGGATTACCAGGAGGGCCCGGTCAAGGCCACCACCGTTGACGGCAAGGTGGTTGGTGTTCCGATCATCACCGAGCGCGAAGTCCTGTACTACCGCAAGGACCTGCTGCAGGCCGCAGGCCTCCAGGTCCCCAAGACCATGGAGGAACTGGAAGCGGCGGCCAAGGCCATCAAGGCGTCCTCCCCTGACACCGCAGGCTTCGTGGCCCGCACCGGCAAGTCCGCCGCGGTGACCCAGTTCTCCAGCTTCCTGTACAGCTTTGGCGGCGACTTCATGGACTCCAGCGGCAAGGCCTCCGTCAACACCGACGCCGCCAAGAAGGCCTACGCCTACTACGGCGGCCTGATCCGCAACTACGGTCCCGCCAACGTCAGCACGGACATGAGCTGGCCGGAGGCGATGGCCATCTTCACCCAGGGCGGTGCCGCCTTCTACACGGAGGCAGATTCGCTCTACAAGAACGCCACCGACCCCGCCAAGTCCAAGGTTGCGGACAAGGTTGGATTCGCTGCGCTGCCTGCAGGTCCCGCCGGTTCCAAGCCGTACAACATCCCCTCTTGGGCGCTGGGCGTGAACCAGAACTCCAGCAACCAGGACAACGCCTGGAAGTTCATCCAGTGGGCAACCAGCAAGGAACGCACCCTGGCAGCCCAGAAGGCCGGCGTCCCGGGCCCGCGCACCTCCGTCTGGTCCAACCCTGACGGAACCTCCACCTACCCGAAGGACCTTGCCGACGCGATCTCCGCCAGCGCCAAGAACGGCGTGGGCCACGACCGGCCCGAGGTTGTCACCGTAGGCAAGGCACGCGAAATCGTGGGCGCCCCGATTGTCGCCACCATCACCGGCGGGGACGCCGCCGCAGCGGCAAACGACGCCCAGACTGCTTTCCAGACCTTCCTGGACAGCGAAAAGAAGTAGGACACCGGGCGCCTATCGCGCACCAACATCCCGCCGGGACGGCCCATGGCCGTCCCGGCGCGGCCCACTTCACCCCCAAACTCCTTAGGTGAACCATGTCTGTATTGAACCCTCCCCGCAGCGCCCGCACCCGCCGGCCCGGTGGCCCCGCCGGTGCCGGGGGGAACTTTTCCGCCTGGGCCAACCGGCACCGAAAGTGGCTCTTCGCGGCACCGGCAATGATCTTCGTCGGCGTCCTGATCATCTTTCCGCTGGCCTGGACCGTGTACCTCAGCCTCACCGACTCCCAGGGATCCGTGCGGGCCGCAACGGAGTTCATCGGGCTGCAGAACTACATCACGGTCCTCAGCGATACCGAGCGTTTCTGGCCCGCCGTGGGCCGCACCCTTTCCTTCACCGGCGTCGCCCTGGCCTTCGAAGTGGTGCTGGGCATGGGCGTGGCGCTGCTTCTGTGGCGGCCCTTCCGGGGTGAAAAGTGGGTCCGGGTGGCCATCCTGCTGCCGCTCGTGGCCACGCCCGTAGCGGTGGGCATGATGTGGCGGCTGATCTTCGATCCCAACATCGGCTTCGTCAACCAGCTCCTGGGCATGGTGGGCATTCCGCCCCAGCCGTGGCTGTCCGGCCAGGACACCGCCCTGGGCACCACCATCTTCATGGACGTGTGGCAGTGGACCCCCATGGTGGTCCTGATCCTGCTGGCCGGGCTGACCTCGCTGTCCGACGAACCGGACGAGGCCGCCCGCGTGGACGGCGCCAACGCCTTCCAGCGGTTCTTCTACATCACGCTCCCCCTCATGATGCCCACCGTGATCGTGGCCATCCTGCTGCGCGGCATCGATGCGCTGAAGACCTTCGACATCCTTTACGCCACCAAGGGCAAGGGCGGCGGCTCGTTCCACGAAGTGGAGACGCTGAACGTCTACGCCTACGGACTCAGCTTCGACTACAACCAGTACGGGCTTTCCTCGGCGGTGCTGATCCTGTTCTTCATGATCATCATCGGCTCCATGTGGCTGCTCACCATGCGCAAGAAAGCGGTAAGCAAATGACCGTCATGACAGATTCCGCCGCCACCGCCGCGGACCGCCGGCCCCCGCGCCGCCGCAAGCCCCTGGCCACGCGCGCCTACAAGGTGTTCCGGGTCGTCGCCCTCATCCTTGTGGTGCTGTTCCTGCTTGCGCCGCTCTTCTGGATGCTGCTGGCATCGCTGAAGACCAACGTGGATATCTACGACACCGGCAAGGCGTTCCTGTTCTCGCCCACCATCGAGAACTACGCCAACGTGCTGCAGCGCAACAACTACTTCGTGTTCATCTTCAACAGCTTCTGGGTTGCCTTCGTCTCCACCGCGCTGTCAATCGTCCTCGGCGTCCCGGCTGCCTACGCCATGAGCCGGTTCACCATGCACCGCTCGGCGCTGGTGGTCCTGATGGCCCGTGTCATTCCCGGCGTCTCACTCCTGGTGCCTTGGTACTACGTCTTCTCCAACCTGCGCATGGTGGGGAAGTTCGAGGTGCTGATCCTCAGCCACATGTTCGTGGCCCTCCCGCTGATCGTGTACATCATGATGAGCTACTTCGACTCGCTGCCCCTGGAGCTGGAGGAATCAGCCGAAGTGGACGGGCTTACGCCGATCGGTGCGTTCCGGCTGATCACGCTTCCGCTGGCGGTGTCCGGCATCGCCACAGCCGGCATCCTGTCCTTTATCTTCTCCTGGAACAACTTCATGTTCGCGCTGGTGCTCTCCGGCTCCAAGACCAAGACTCTGCCGGTGGCGATCTTCGACTTCGTCTCCTACGCCAGCATCGACTGGGGCGGGCTGATGGCCGCGGCGACTGTTGTCACCATCCCCATCATGATCATTGCGCTCTTCACGCAGAAGTACATCGTCTCCGGCCTGACCGCCGGCGCCACCAAGGGTTAGGACCGCGGCGTGACCGTCATCAGCCGGATCGAAACATTCCTTGTTCCACCCCGCTGGCTCTTTGTCCGGGTCGAGACCGAAAGCGGCATCGTGGGGTGGGGCGAGGCCACCTGCGAGGGACGCAGCGAGACGGTGCGCGCCGCCGTCGGGCAACTCTCGGAGCTGCTCATCGGACGGGACGCCCTCCGGATCGAAGACCACTGGCAGGTGATGACCAAGGGGTCCTTCTACCGGGGTGGACCCATCCTTGCCAGTGCCGTCTCCGGCCTGGACCAGGCGCTGTGGGACATCGCGGGCAAGCACTTCAACACTCCGGTGCACCAGCTGCTGGGCGGCCACGTCCGCGACCGCATCCGGATGTACGGCTGGGTGGGCGGCGACGAGCCGAACGAGGTGGCGGACCAAATCAGCGCCCAGCTGGACGTGGGCCTCACTGCCGTCAAAATGAACGCCAGCGGACGGATGAGCCCGGTGGCGTCGGTGGCAGAGATCGACGGCGTCATCCGCCGTGTTGCCGCGGCCCGGCAGGTCCTGGGCGACCACCGGGACGTCGCCGTCGACTTCCACGGCCGGTTCAGCCTGGCCAACGCCAGGCGGGTGGCCCCCTTGCTGGAACCCTTCCGGCCCTTCTTCCTCGAAGAGCCCGTGGTGCCGGAAAACACTCACCTGCTCCGGGAATTCACCGCGTCCACCACCACCCCGGTGTCCACGGGGGAGCGGCTGTACAGCCGGCAGGAGTTCCTGCCGGCGCTGCAGGCGGGCATCGCGGTGGCCCAGCCGGACCTCTCCCATGCCGGCGGCATCACCGAGGTCCGGAAGATCGCGGCCCTGGCCGAGGTCTACGAAGTCCAGCTGGCACCGCACTGCCCGCTGGGACCGCTGGCGCTGGCCGCCTGCCTCCAGGTGGGCTTCGCCACGCCCAACTTCCTCATCCAGGAACAAAGCATCGGCATCCACTACAACCAGGGCGCCGAAGTCCTGGACTACGTGGTGGACAAGACGCCGTTCAAGTTCGTAAACGGCCACATCGAGCGTCTCACCGGGCCCGGACTGGGCGTCGAAATCGACGAGGCCGTGGTGCGGGCAGCGGACAAGCGCGGCCATGCCTGGCGCGGACCTGTGTGGCGCCACCCCGACGGATCCTTCGCAGAATGGTGAATCCCATGACATCCCAAAATCCAGCCGTCACCTCCGCCGGCCTGCTGGCCGGCATCCGGCAGTCGCGGCTTGTCGGCATTGTCCGCGGGAACGACGGCGGTGCTGCCGCCATGGCGGCGCTTGCCGCCATGGAGGAAGGCTTCCGGTACGTGGAGATCGCCCTCACCACGCCCAACGCGCTGGAGGCAATCCGCGAGGTCCGCGCGGCTGCGCCGGCCGGCTGCCTGGTGGGCGCCGGCACCGTCCTGAGCGAGGCCGACGTCGAACACGTCACCGCTGCCGGCGGCCAGTTCATCGTCACCCCCTCCCTTGCCCCCTCCATCAGCGAGGCGGCCAGTGCCGGCATCCCGGTCCTGGCCGGCGCGCTGACCCCCACCGAGGCCTATGAGGCGATGGAACGCGGTGCCACCGCCATCAAGCTTTTCCCGGCATCGATCGGCGGGCCCGGCTACCTGAAGGCAGTCCGCGATCCCTTCCCGGACATCCCCTTCATCGCCGTGGGCGGCGTGGGCCTCGGCGAGGCGGCCGGGTACTGGGAAGCCGGGGCGATCGCCGTCGGCCTGGGCGGTCCGCTGTTCGGCAGCGCAGCCTCCGGCGGCGACCTCACGGAAATGCGGGAACGTGCCCGCAGCTTCCTGGCCCTTGCGGCCGAATTTGCTGCCCGTGCCGGAACCGGGACCCCTTCATGAGCGTTTGCCTGCTGACCTTCGGCGAGTGCATGGTCTCACTCCGCGCCGGCGGCCCCCTGGCGAACGGCGGCACCCTGAACATGCAGGTGGCGGGGGCAGAATCGAACGTTGCCATCGGCGTCGCACGGCTTGGCCACAGCGCTGCCTGGGCCGGGGCAGTGGGCGCGGACCCGCACGGCGAGTTCATCCTGAAGCAACTGCGCGGCGAAGGCGTCCAGCTGCACCACACCGTGCATGCGGACCGGAGCACCGGGGTGATGTTCCTGGAGCAGCGCACCGCCGACCTCAGCCGGGCCTTCTACTACCGCGCCGGATCTGCGGGAGCCACCATCTCCCGCGGCCAGGTTGCTGCGGCCCTGGATGGCGGAACACGGATCCTGCACCTGACCGGCATCACTCCGGCACTCAGCCCGGAAGCGCGGGACGCGGTGGAGTACGCCGCGGAACGGGCAGCGGCTGAAGGCGTGGTGGTCTCCCTGGATGTGAACTACCGGAGCAAGCTTTGGTCCCGGGACCAGGCGGGAGCCGTGCTCGGCCCCCTGGCCCGGCACGCCATCATCGTCATAGCGTCCGACGACGAACTCGACCTGGTTGCCGTCCCGCCGGATGGGAGCGGGGAGGCAACGTCCCCGGCCGATGAGGCCCGTGCGGCCGCGCACCTGTTGGACTTGGGGGTCAGCGAAGTGGTGGTGAAGCGAGGCGCCGCAGGGGCCGCGGTCCATACAGCCGACGGCCTTCTTGAAGCTCCGGCCATCCCGGTGACGTGCGTGGACACCGTGGGGGCCGGGGACGCGTTCACCGCCGGTTACCTTTCCGCCCTGCTCGACGGCGAAGACGTCGCCGGCCGCCTCAAGCGCGGCATCCTCGCCGGCGCCTTCGCCGTCAGCACGCGCGGCGATTGGGAAGGCCTGCCGCGCCGCGATGAACTTGCGCTGCTCGACGCAGCCCGGGGCAGCACCCAGCGCTGAGAAACTGCCCACCCCAACGGGAAATTCCCATCTACCCAAAGCCCCTACCCGAAAGCCAGCTGTGAAAATCATTGCCGCCGACGTCTTTGTTACCAGCCCCACCCGAAACTTCGTGACCCTCCGGATCACCACGGACGACGGCGTGACGGGTATCGGCGACGCCACCCTGAACGGCCGCGAGCTCGCCGTCGCCGCCTACCTCAAGGAACACGTCGCGCAGCTGCTGATCGGGAAGGACCCGCACCGGATCGAGGACACCTGGCAGTTCCTGTACCGGAGCGCGTACTGGCGCCGTGGCCCGGTCACCATGGCGGCCATCGCCGCCGTGGACATGGCACTGTGGGATATCAAGGGCAAGGTTGCCGGGCTTCCCGTGTACCAGCTGCTGGGCGGGGCGTCCCGGAACGGACTGCGCGCCTACGGCCACGCGTCCGGCTCGGACATCGAGTCGCTGTTCGATTCCGTGCGGGAGCACTTGGAGCTCGGCTACAAGTCCATCCGGATCCAGACCGCCATCCCGGGGATCAAAGCCGTCTACGGCGTGGCTGCCCAGGCACAGGCATCGGGGGAGCGGTATGACTACGAGCCCGCCGGCCGGGGAGCGTTCCCGCAGGAAGAGGACTGGGACACCCGCGCCTACCTGCGGCACCTGCCCACGGTCTTTGAGGCTGTCCGGAACGAGTTCGGCCCCGAGATCCCGCTGCTGCATGACGGGCACCACCGGATGACGCCCATCCAGGCCGCGAAACTGGGCAAGGCTCTGGAGCCGTATGACCTGTTCTGGCTGGAGGACTGCACTCCGGCGGAGAACCAGGAGGGCCTGCGCCTGGTCCGCCAGCACACCACCACACCGCTGGCGATCGGTGAAATCTTCAACACCGTGTTCGACTTCCAGACGCTGATCAAGGAACAGCTGATCGACTATGTCCGGGCAGCGTCCACGCACTTCGGCGGGATTTCGCCGCTGAAGAAGGTCATGGACTTCGCGGCGCAGTACCAGATCAAGTCCGGTTTCCACGGCCCCACGGATATTTCGCCCGTGGGCTTCGCCGCGCAGCTGCATGTGGGCCTTGCCATCCATAACTACGGCATCCAGGAGTACATGCAGCACTCGGCCAAGACCAACGAGGTCTTCGAGCAGTCCATGACGTTCGTGGACGGGTACCTGCACCCGGGCGACAAGCCCGGCATCGGCGTCGAATTCAACGAAGAAGCCGCCGCGGCCTACCCCTACCAGCAGGCCTACCTGCCCTACAACCGCCTCGTCGACGGCACCGTCCACGACTGGTAAGACCGCCACGACTGGCAAGGACCGCCACGACGCGTGAGGCTGGCCACGACCTGCAAGCCGCTGCTTGCGGGGGCGCCCTAACCCTTGAGCCGGAAGGCCCGGCTCTCCCCGGCGAGTTCGGGGGCGAGCCGGGCTACCGTCTCCTCCGCGTAGGAGGCAGCCCTCTCCATCAGTGAGTTGTAGAGGGTGACGAAAATTCGGCGCGCCTCGAACAGTGGAAAATCGTGGGGCAACAGGTCCGGAGGCAAGCCCGGGTCCTCCCAGGGGAAAGCGCGCCACGCATCCATCACCTCGGTCCTCAGCCGGAAGGCCTCCTCCCCGCTCAGGCGCTGGGCGTCAAGTGTCTGGGCCTTCCCACGGTAGGCATCGATAAAGGGTGCGTACTGCCCGCGGAGTTCGTTCAGGTCCCAGGCCTCGATCAACGGCCGGCCGCGTAGTTCCTCCTCAGGCGTGCGGAAGATGGCATAGTTGTCCACGCCCAGATGCCGGCAGGAGTCCTCCAGATCCTGCACCGTGTCCCACGCGGAAACCCAGACCGCGCCGTACAGCGGAGCGAAACCAAGCCACTTGAGCCGGCTGCGGAGCAGGTCACGCACCTCCCTGGAGCTCTCGGGAACGGTGAAGGCCATGACAGTCCACATTCTGTCCCACCGGCGGTCCTTGGAACCGAAACCACTGACCTGGCCCACACCCACGTCGAGGCGGGCCTGGGCTTCCGGCGTGAAGCGGTAACGGGACGTTCGTCCCGCGTTCGACTGTTCCAGCACCCCGCGTCCGGCCAGGCGGCTCAGCGCCGTAGAGGCGGCCGACGCGCTGATGCCCAGTGCTCCCGCCAGGGCCACGATCAGTCGTGAGGGCAGCCATCCGGTGTACTCCCGCCAATAGTCCGCCATCATCGTCACCACCAGGTGCTGGGAAGCGGATCCCTTCAACGGCCGCGGAAAATTGACCTGCTCGGCGGCAACGCGGTGTGCGGCGGGGTCGCCGGAGTGGACGTGGAGGTTGCTGGTCACGGTCCATCTTCTCAGGCGTAGAGGGAACGGCAAATTGAACTTTGCAGTTTCCTTGACGGCCGTTGCAATAAGCGCATAACATCTATCCAAGTGATCCGGCCCACACCCCGCGCCGGTAGCTTTTCCCGCCGCAGGAGCGAGTCAGGCCCTGCTTCAAAACTTTCCAGGAGATCCGCAATGACCGCAGGTCCCGGTCCGCTGACGCCGTTGTCACCGGACACCGTTTCCGTCCCCGCCACAGCTTCCAAGGGCAACGCCAACGCCCGCCGTGCCGCTGCCGCAAGCTTTATTGGCAGCACCCTCGAGTACTACGACTTCTTCATCTACGGCTCTGCTTCGGCGTTGATATTCAACAAAATCTTCTTTCCCGGCATCGACCCATCCCTGGGCATGGTGCTTTCCATGGCCACGATTGGCATCGGCTATGTGGTGCGGCCCCTGGCGGCCGGCGTGATTGGCCACTTTGGTGACCGCATCGGCCGCCGGCAGATGCTGGTCCTGACGCTGGTCCTCATGGGCGTGGCCACGTTCCTGATCGGCTGCCTTCCGCCCGTGTCGGTGATCGGCGCCGCCGCCCCGATCCTGCTGGTACTCCTGCGCGCACTGCAGGGGGCTTCGGCCGCCGGCGAGTCCGTGGGTGCCGTGACCATGACCATGGAACACGCCCCTACCCACAGGAGGGCCTTCTACGCCAGCTGGGTCAACACGGGAGCGGTGGCCGGCATCATGCTGGCGTCGCTCGCGTTCCTTGCGGTATCGCTGCTGCCGCAGGACGATTTGCTCGCATGGGGATGGCGCCTGCCGTTCCTTGCCAGCATCCTGGTTGTCGTGGTGGGCCTGTACATCAGGCTCCGCCTCCCGGAATCGGAAGTGTTCGAGGCCGCAAAGGAATCTGCGGGCGCCCAGGAACTGCCCATCAAGGTGGTCCTGCGCGACCATTGGGCCACCATCCTCAAGGTGATCCTGTTCGGTCTCTGGAGCGTCGTTTCCTCGGTGTTCGCGGCCTTCGGTCTTGCCTACGCCGGCAAGCTCGGAGTCCCCGCGGCCGTCATGCTCACCGTCACTATCGTCACCGCGGCCCTGGGCATCGTCGTCCAGCCGTACGCAGGCATCCTGGCCGACCGGATCGGACGTAAACCGGTGTTCATCACCGGCAACATCGTCTGCGCGGCGTCGGTGTTCGCGTTCTTCTGGTCGATCAGCGCCGGCTCCATCCCGCTGATCTTTGCCACGGCCATCCTCTTCATGACCGTCGGCTACGGCATGGTCAACCCGCTTGGCCCATCCATGACCGCGGAAATGTTCGAAACCAGGATCCGCTACACCGGAGCTGCCACTGCCTCCCAGCTGGGGCTCGTCGTCACCGGCTTTGCTCCCGCCATTGCCGCCGCCATCGTCCAGCCCGGCCCTGACGGGTGGCTGCCCGTTGCCTTCTTCACGGCCGCCTGCTGCCTCGTCTCCGCCGTCGTGACCGCCGTGTGGGTCAAGGAGACCTACCGGACCCGGACCGAAGACCTCGGCAAGCGGCCCGCCCAGGCCGCCTGAGCACCAAACCAGCCCCCAAAGAAAGGCATCCGCGTGCGCTACCCGGTCGTCGTCGACGGCGATGTTGAAGCAACCATGACCGACGGAACCATCCTCCGGTCCACCGTCTACCGCCCGGACTCGCCCGGCAGCACCTTCCCGGTGCTGCTAACGCGCACGCCCTACGGGCGGGACCTGGCGGTCAACTCGGCGTACTTCAATCCGCTGACCGTTGCGGCGGCCGGGTACGTGGTGGTGATG
The DNA here is from genome assembly GCF_057747955.1 of Arthrobacter sp. SDR-2R. Taxonomy (NCBI): domain Bacteria; kingdom Bacillati; phylum Actinomycetota; class Actinomycetes; order Micrococcales; family Micrococcaceae; genus Arthrobacter; species Arthrobacter sp. SDR-2R. The sequence goes on along the minus strand of NZ_CM173231.1, from coordinate 41,781 downwards.
CAGGACTGCCGCGGCAGGTTCGGCTCGGACGGCAGGTTTGAGCCTTCGGTCAATGAAGCGTCCGACGGCGCCACAACAGTGGAGTGGGCCGCGCGCCTTCCGTGGTCCAACGGCAGGGTGGGCATGTGGGGCCGGTCCTACTTCGCGGAAACCCAGTGGCGTGCCGCCCGGTACGCTCCGGCCGGGCTCAAGGCCCTGGCGCCCGGTGTCTCGGCGGGCGGCAACGCCAACAACGGGGCCCTGTATCGGGGCGGCGCCCATGAGCTGGGCAGCCGCCTGGCCTGGGGGCACGCCTCGATTTCCCTGAATGAACTGATGCGGGAACATGCTGACGATCCCGAGCGGCGCGCGAAGGAGCTCCAGGAATGGCTTGCCCTGGACACTGGATTTGCCGATGGTTCCTGCTACGGAGTCCTCCCGCTGCGGGACCTGGAACCCAGGCTGGGCACCTTCCTTCGCAACGAGGTCACCCCGTCCGCGGGGGAGGGGCCGGGGAGTGATTTCTGCCGGTTGTGGGATGACGCTTCCGATGCGGCGGTGCCGCTGCCAACGCTGCACATCGGCGGCTGGTTCGATATCTTCGCCCCCAACACGCTGGACCAGTACCGCCGCCAGGCGGTCCTCAGCAAGACCTTCCCCGGCATTGAACCCCGCCTCATCCTGGGCCCCTGGACACACGCCAACCTCACGGGCGGGTACCCGGACATCCACTTCGGCGCAGCCGCGTCCTCCGGCATCGTCGATGGCCGCGGAGATCTGTCGTCCCTCCACACGGCCTGGTTCGACGCCGTCCTCAAGGAGGACGGAGCGGCCATCGCCGCGGTCCCCAAGGTGCTGCTGTATTTCCTGGGCGAGAACCGCTGGCGCGGCTTTGATGAACTGCCGGTTCCCGCCGGGCAGAGGTCGTGGTTCCTTTCCGCCGAGGGGGACCTGCTGGACCAGGCGGGTGTGGACGGAAACGTTGAGTACGCCTACGACCCCCTGGATCCCGTGCCCACTACGGGCGGGGCCACCATGCTCGCCGGCGCCTTTCCCGCGGGTCCGGCGCGGCAGGACGCCGTCGAGGCGCGCACCGACGTCGCCGTCTTCACCACGGAGCCCTTCACCGAAACCACCACCATCTTCGGTGCCGTCACCGCCACCTTGTTTGCATCTTCCAGTGCCGTGGACACGGACTGGGTGGTCCGGCTTTGCAGGGTGTCAGCGGACGGGGTTTCCCTGGGGATTGCCGACGGGATCGTCCGGGCGTCCTGGCGCGATGCCTATGCGGAAACCGGGCTGTTCGAGGAAGGACATCCGCCGTCTCCCATCGAGCCAGGCCAGGTCTACGAGTACACCATCAGCCTTTGGGAGACGGCTCTGACTCTCGCCCCCGGGGAGCGCCTGCGCGTCCAGGTCACGTCGAGCTGCCACCCGCGCTGGGACCGCAACCTCAACACCGGCAAACTGGCCTACGAATCGGGAGTTGCCGTAACCGCCAACCAGCGCATCCATGTGGGCGCCTCCCACCCCAGCCGCCTGACAGTGGGCCTGCTGTGAGCGCACCTTTACGGCCGCGCCTGGAGTTCCTGACGGAGCTGAACGTAACGGTGGAAACACCCATTGATGTTGGGCCCGCCCCCACCGGCCACCGCAGGATCATACCGATCACCGGCGGAACGATGACGGGGCTCGCCCTCCGCGGCACGGTGCTGCCCGGCGGCGCGGATTTCCAGACCCTGCACAGCCCGGAACTCACCGAGCTTGATGCCCGCTACGTTGTCGAGGCGGAGGACGGGGCATTGATCCACGTGCACAACAGCGCCGTCCGGCACGGCTCAGCGGCCGATATCGCACGGCTGAACCGCGGTGAACCAGTGGATCCGGCCGCCATCTACTTCCGGTGTTCACTCCGGTTCTCCACGGCGTCCAGGGAATGGTCGTGGCTCAACCACGTGGTTGCCGTCGGTACCGGCGAGCGGTACCAGGACGCAGTGAGGATCGCCGTCTTCATCGTCCGCTGACGCCGTTACGGAAGGGTTGTCGTCCCCGGGCTCCATTCCTGCTCCGCGCCCCACAGCGGTTTCCCGAATGCACCCCGGCGGGGATGGCAGGCAGATGCGTGTGGACTAAACACGCCACCTGGCAAGGGCTTCCCGTTGACCCCGCCGTCACCCGGTGTGAGGATGGCGCCATGAATGAGGTTTCGGCCTTTTATACCGGCCCCGGTCAGCTTTTGGCGGCCATCAGTTCTGCCCTGGATGCGGCCGGCGTGGACCGTTCGGCGCTGCGGCCGGCCGACCTCGGTGCTGTCGACGAATTCCATATCCGTGGACGCAGGGCGACGCTGGAAATCATCGAAGCGCTCGGCCTTACTGCAGATTCCCAAGTGCTCGATCTCGGAAGCGGATTGGGCGGCCCCGCCCGGACGCTCGCCGAGATGACGGGGTGCACGGTGACAGGGGTGGACCTGACACCGGAGTTCTGCCAGGTAGCGACGGCGCTTTCGGAGTGGACAGGCTTGTCCGGCCGCACCCGCTTCCACGTTGGGGACGCCACAGCCACCGGCCTTCCGGACGAGTCTGTGGATGCTGCGATGACAGTGCATGTGGCGATGAACATCCCGGACAAGCACGCGCTGTATGCCGAGGCCTTCCGGGTCCTGCGGCCGGGCGGCAGGTTGGTGGTTTACGACGTGCTGCAGGGTGAAGGCGGGGAGGTGCATTACCCGGTGCCGTGGGCCGCTGACCCCTCAACGAGCTTTCCCGCGACCCTGGAGGACATGCGCCGTCTCCTCCCTTCGGCAGGTTTCGACGTCATCTCGGAGGTCGACTCCTCGGACGAAAGCCTTTCCTGGTTCCAGCACATGCGTGCCAAAATCCAGCGGGAAGGGCCAGCACCGGTGACCTTCGCGACCTTCCTTGGCGACAGCTTCGCACAGATGGCAGCCAACCAGGTGGCCAACCTCGCCGAGCGGCGCATCCGGACGGTCATGTTCGTGTGCTCGCGGCCGTGACTTGCGTGCGGGGCTCTGGCGCCCGGGTCTCATAGGTTCCGGCGGCCTTCAGCCTTTACTCGTAGCCGTGTGGTGCGGGGCTCCAGCCTTTGTGCGGTCCCTCGAAACCCTAGGGTTTCGAGGGAACTTTGTGTGTAGCGTATAGGGCACCCCGGGTTCTGTTGATCGAAGCAACGCCCCAAACCAGGGAGTTCCTTCGATGTATCAACAGTTCGATTCGCCCACCGGTGTCAGGTTTCTTGCTCTCATCAAGGAAGGCAGGAGTTTCAGACAATCAGTACGGGTGACCGGGATAGGTAAGGAGACCGGTTACCGGTGGCTGCGTGATGAGTACCTCCGATTCCGCAGCAAAGGCCTCAACCACGCAGCAGCCCAGGTCGAACTGGGATTCACGTCACGCAATGCCGAGAAATGGAACGAACGCTTCCTGAGAAGCTCCGGGCGCCATCACTTCCAAGTCGACCCAGCTGTTGAGGAAGCGTTCTGGTCCTCATACTCCACCGGCATGAGCGTATTGGCTGCTGCAACATCGGCAGGCGTGAAGCATACGACTGGTTACCGGTGGGTCTACCGTCGTTTCATCGCTCTGCGAAGTGGACTTCCGCTGGCAGAGGTTGTCGATGCGTTACGACTGTCCCCGGGGACAACCGTTAGATGGGAAGCCCAACGGAGAAAAGAACTGGAAGCCGAAAAAGCACGTCTGCTGAAAGCCGAGCGGGAAGCGATTCGGACCGCGAGGATCGTTGCCGAGAGGGTTGCAGCTCCTTTGTCTCCAGCACAAAAGCGACGCGCGTTACGGGAGACACGATATTGGGAGTTGGTGGGCTCCGGTGCTTCCAATGCTGCCGCCTGCAGGATGTTGGGCGTGAGCAGGGTTATCGGGACAAGGCTTCGGAACCAGAGGGCGCAACAGCCACGGGCCAGCCTCAAACCACCATCGGGCAGGTACTTGTGCCTGCGCGAGAGGCTTCAAATGGCGGACCTGCTCCGCTTGGGATGTTCTCTGCGGCAAATTGGCAGGGAGCTGGGGAGGCATGCCTCGACCATCAAACGGGAGCTTGACCGGCACCGTGATCCCCGGGGGCGCTACTTGCCCCATATCGCCGATCACGAAGCGCGCAGCCAGCGACGTCGGCCGAGGGATCGGAAATTGCACGCTAATCCACGCCTGCACGCACTGGTGCAAACAAAGCTAACCAGTCACTGGTCGCCGGAGCAGATCTGCGGGTGGTTGGCGCTGGAATTTCCCGCTGAACCAGCGCTGCGGCTCTGTCCGGAGACAATCTACCAAGCACTATTGTTCGGCGATCATGGCGGGCTAAGAACGGCTGGCAAGCCACGCCTGCGCACAGGGCGAAAGATTCGTAAGCACCGCTGGCGGACAGGATCAGGTCATGGTTCCGTCGTGAAGAACATGACGATGATTCACGAAAGACCGCCAGAGGTTGATGCCAAAGAAGAGGCCGGCCACTGGGAAGGTGACCTCATCGTGGGGGTTGGTTCCGCATCCGCTATGGTCACCTTACGGGAACGAAAGACCCACTACGGAATCATCATCAACCTTCCGCACGGACACACCGCAGCGCAGACCAACCAAGCGATCATCGCTGCCTTCTCAGGCTTGCCGGCTCACCTGAAGCAGACACTGACTTGGGACCAAGGCGTGGAAATGGCCCGTCATCAGGAATTAGCGGCCGCTACCGGACTGCGGATCTACTTCGCGGAGCGGTCCAGCCCCTGGCAACGCGGCGCGAATGAGAACTTTAATGGCCTCGCGCGCCAATACTTCCCAAAGGGTACGGATCTCTCCGTCCATTCAGAGGTCCACGTCAAACAGGTCTGCGTCGAGCTGAACAGCAGGCCACGCAAAAGCCTCGGCTACCTCACTCCGGCAGCAATCTTTCAATTCTCGACGGACGGATAGGCTCCCACGCCAAGAGCCTCCAGCTGCCGACTGGCGACGCCTCTCCCGCGTCCCGTCAGTCTGCCCCTATCCTCCGGTTCACAACGTGGCCTGCAGTGGCAGCACTCTTCAGTAGATCTTCAAGGCGATTCCTAAAAAACTGTTCTGCGCCGAAAAAAGTTCGGTCCGTCAAACGCCACCCGAAAGTGTCAAAAGCGCGTGCCTGAAGCTTGCACCCGTCATCGATTGCTGTCGCCGTAACCTCCAGGGCAACTGGAAGAACTTTCTCGCCTGAAAGGAGGTTTCCGAGGATCCTATAAAACCAATTAGAGCCAGCACGGATACGTACCGCTCCGCCGTCGATTTCAACCTTCGCGCGTGACTTAGCGAACGATCCCGCAATGGCTTCGATGGCGGCGCTGGCACCTAAGGGCGATCGCCAGTGCTCAGTTATCTCCACGATTGGTTTTCCCTTGAAACCATCAGCGCCCACGACAACGCCCCCTTCATTGCGGAAGGACGTGTTCTTTGGACGTCCCGGTACCGAATCTACAGGCGATCTTTCTAATAAGGGATAACCTCTTTGCGCAGCCTATCCAGGAGGCCGTTCTACAGCTCCCTTCGTACTCTCGTAGACTTCAACCACAGGGCGACAGAGCCCGAAAGTAGCCCGTTGTTGCGTCGACCACTTGAATCCGCCGCACCTCCACCGGGCAGTTTTGCGGGCGGGTCTTACGGGAATCTGGGAACCCTTGAACGCCGGGAATTTTGACGCGGGCTATTGGGCCTTGAATGGCGGTCGGTGGAGGACCGGCTAACGGGCGCCTCCAACCGCTTTCCCGATTGTGAGAAGGTCGGCGAGGTGCTCATGGACATCAAGTTGGATTTTCCGACAACGGAGATCTAGCGAGGAGCATTTCTTCCGATATAGAGAAGATGTCCCGCAGTCCCGAGGAGGCTGGGGTCCGTTGCGGTGGCCTTCAAGACTTCGAGTGTCGAAACGTAGGCGTCGGGGTCTTCGCTTCTGAGGTTTTCGATTTGGTCTTCCAACCCTGTGGCGAACCCATGGGTGGACGCGACGATCTCTGTTATCAGCCCTGCTTCCTCGAAGGACTTTGCGGCCTTGGATGGTTCCACACCGTATCCTTCGGTGAAGCGGCCAGGAATGGGATTGTCGTAGGTGCCGCGGCTGAGTAGTGCTTCCACGAAGGACGCTTCGGCCATTCTGTGTCGTTCATCCCGGATAGAGAGGGTCCGGCGTAGCAGGGCGTACTTGGACATTAGAGCAACGGCGATTGTTCCCCCGGGCATGGTGACGCGCATGAGCTCCTCAAGAGCCTTCCGCCGGTCGGCTGCAGAGGTTAGGTGATAGAACGGGCCCAGAGCGATTGTCGAATCAAAGGTGTTGTCCGACCAACGGGAAAGATCGCGGACATCCGCCTCAACGATTTCCCGGATCCGATCTTCACCGAACTCCGCCCGCGCTATGTCGAGGAGGTTAGGCGAAAGGTCTGCCAATGTGGCTTGATAGCCCATGTCGCATAGCCAGCGGCTGTAGCGGCCAGGGCCCCCGCCAATATCCAGTACACGCCCCGATTCCGGCATTGTCTTCGCTAGAAAGTGAGTGGTGAGTTCAAACTCAATGCGGCCCTGGGGCGTCTCTAGCCGCTCCCACTCTCGCCGATCGAAACTCGCGTAATAGCCTCTTGTTCCCCCAAGGTCAGTCATCCGCCGATTATGGCATGCAGAGTTGTCGGCCGATTGAGATGAATCCGTTTGCCGGGAAGAAGAACCTTGTCTTCTGATCCTCTCTAGGAACAGATTGCAATGATCTTGCGGTTAGTCAATGTATTTCCAGGAGTCCGGTGGACGATCCCTCACCGAACATCGCTCACTCGTCCTTCTCAGCCTCCGCATGACTCTTAAGTGAGGGGGTCGGCCCGCCCGTCTCCTCCGGCACGTCGCTTCGGGCTTGACCGTCCTGAACGAAAGTAATCCTAATTTGGCTCCCCCGCTCAAGGAACGACCCGGCAGACGGATCTTGGGAAGTCACCCAGAACAGCCCTGGCCACGTACGCGAACGGAGCCCCGGCCCGTCAGGGTCCCCGGACGCGAGACCAAACCCAATGTTCGCCGCCATCTCTTGGGCAATGTGCACAGGCTGCCCAACCAGATCGGGAACAGCCAGCTTCTGACGATCATCCATCTCTGCAACTCCTTTGAGCCTGACCAGCTAGAACGGTGAAACCAACCTTCTTCGTCACCAAAATACTGCCGGTGGTAAGGCGGGCCTGGCCAACCCGATTTCTTGGTTCCAAAAGCGCGCTGGGTGCCCTTTGGAGGATCCTTCAGCGGACGCTCGGATGACGTGTACTGCATAGGCGGTGACTAGGCGGCTCTGCCGTGGGGACCCGGCGTTTGACGGGAGGCGTCAGGGGATTCTGAGTCGTCCGAAACCTCGTCGAAGAAACGTCGGGGTCGTGGTAGCCACAGCGGGACGATGAGAATTACAGAAATCCAGGCAGCTGCCTACTCCGCCGCGCCCCACAGCGCCTTGCGCAGCAGCCGCTTCAATTCCTGCGACTCCCCGTCGGAAAGCCCGGCCAGCTGGTTCAGCTCGGCCGCGTCCATGGCGGTGCGGGCCTTCGCGTGCATCTTCCGCCCCTCGGCAGTGGAGACGATGATCTTGGCGCGCCGGTCTTGCTTCCCCTGCGCCCGCTCCACCAGTCCGCGGCGTTCCAGGTCGTCCACCAGCGTGACCACCTGGCTCGGGTCCAGGCTGAGGAAGTCGGCAAGCTCCCGCTGCGTCGGCTCCAGCCCGCTGCACGCCAGTGTCAGGACCGAGAAGGAGCGCTCCCGCAGGCCGAAGTCCGCCAGTGCCTTGTTGTTCAGGACCGAGCCTGCGGCATGCAGCTTCGCCAGCAGCAGTCCCACGTCACTGCCGATCCTGGCTGCCGCAAGGCGCGGGGTCTGAACGTCTGTGCCCAAGGTGGCCATCACAACTCCGGTACTGGTAAAAAACAATCGTTGACTTTTTCAATGATCCGTAATTTCATTGAATCCAACAAGGATCTCACACCGCAGTGGGACCAGCCCAACGGCTTCGGCCGGCGCATGCGAAGGAGCAGGCCATGAGCTTGAACGGCAAAGTTGCAATCGTCACCGGGAGCGGGCAGGGCCTCGGCCTCGCCTACGCAAGGGAACTGGCCCGCCAGGGTGCCGCCGTCGTTATCAATGACGTCAACGCTGAAACCGCCGCGCAGGCTGTGGCCCGGATCGAGGCCGACGGAGGCCGGGCCACCGCTGTGGTGGTTCCGGTGGGAACCACGGACGCGGCCAAGGCCCTGGTGGCCGGCGCCGTCGACGCGTTCGGGCGGCTGGACATCCTGGTCACCAACGCCGGGATCCTGCGGGACAAGTCCCTGCTGAAGATGACTGACGAGGACTTCGACCTGGTCATCAACGTGCACCTCAAGGGCACCTTCACCTGCGTCCGGGAGGCGTTTGGCTACTTCAAGGAAAACAACGTGCAGGGCCGCATCATCACCATCGGTTCCCCCACGGGCCAGCGCGGCAACTTCGGCCAGACCAACTATGCTGCGGCGAAGGCCGGGATCGTGGGCATGGTCCGCACCTGGGCGCTGGAAATGAAGAAGGCGGGCGTGACGGTCAACAGCGTCATTCCGGTGGCCGCCACCGCCATGACCAAGACCGTGCCGTACTTCCAGAAGGCAGTGGAGGCGGACGAGCGTGGCGAGGCCATGCCGTCATTCTTCCGCCATGACCTCGGCTTTGGAACGGCCGACGACGTCTCCGGACTGGTTGCCTTCCTCGCCTCCGACGAGGCAGCCAACATCACCGGCCAGGCCATCGGCGCCGGCGGTGACCGTCTGCAGGTCTGGACCCACCCGGAAGCGGCCACCACGGAATACCGCGACGGCGGCTGGACCTATGAGGCCCTGCTGGACAACGTCGGCCAGCTGTTCAACCGGGACACGCTGCAGGGCTACGGCGAGGAATTCCTGCCGCTGCCTGCAGAACTGCAGCCCGAACCGGTCCAGGCGCGCTGATCATGGCAGACCGTTACGAACTGGGCGTCGACCCCGCCAAACTCGAGGCGATCGACATGCACGTCCACCTCGAGGTGGACAGCTGCGGGCACGGGTCGCTGCCTGAGGCATTGACCGAAGCATCGGCCAAGTACTTCAAGGCTGAAGACCGCACCCCGTCCCTGGACCGCATCGCCGAGGTCTACCGCGGACTGAACATGGCCGCCGTCGTCTTCACCGTGGACGCCCGCACCCAGCTCAAGCATGAGCCCAACAGCATCCCCGAACTCATCGCCGGCGCCGCCCGGAACAACGACGTACTGATTCCGTTCGGCAGTGTCGACCCGCGCACGGGTGAGGACGCCATCGCCGGGGCCAAGCACCAGGCGGTGGAGCTCGGTGCCCGCGGCTTCAAGTTCCATCCGTCCCTCCAGGGCTTCGACCCCTCGAACGAGCGCTTCTACCCCCTGTGGGGGACGCTCCAGGAACTGGGCCTGCCCGCCATCTTCCATACCGGCCAAAACGGCATGGGAGCGGGCCTGCCCGGCGGGTATGGCATCAAGCTCGCTTACTCCAACCCGTTGCTGCTGGACGCCGTGGCCGCCGATTTCCCGGGCCTGCAGATCATCATGGCCCACCCGTCGGTGCCGTGGCAGGACGAGGCAAACTCCATCGCCACGCACAAGGCCAACGTCTTCATCGACCTCTCCGGCTGGTCGCCCAAGTACTTCCCGGAGTCGCTGGTCAAGGCCTCCAACTCCTACCTTCAGGACAAGGTGCTGTTTGGCACCGACTTCCCGCTGATCACCCCGCAGAAATGGCTGGGAGCGTTCGCCGACCTCCCGCTCAAGGACGAGGTCCGGCCCAAGATCCTCAAGGACAACGCGGTCCGCCTGCTCGGGCTGGGCGGCTGACATGGGCACGCTGACGACGGCGGATGCCGCCCTGGGTGCCCGGCTTTACGAAGCAGCGGATTGGTATGACGCCGAGTCCCTGCTCACGCTCGAGGAGCGCCAGGTCCTGTCCCGGCTGCGGTCATTCCTGGACGCGGAAGCCAGGCCGCTCCTGGCCGAGTACTGGGAACGCGGCGAGTTTCCCGAACAGCTGGCGCGGCCGCTGATCGACCTGGACCTGATGGAACCGGCCGGGCTCACGGCGGACGGACCCGCACGGGGCATCTACCAGGGCTTCCGGATCTTTGAACTTGCCCGCACCGACGCGTCCCTGGCCACCTGGTACACCGCCCAGGCCGGCCTGTTCCGGACGGCCATCCGCGTGGGTGCCTCGGCGGAACAGCAGGCCGAATGGATGCCCAAGGTCATCGACTTCTCGCTCAAGGGCGTCTTCTCGCTGACCGAACCCGGGTCCGGTTCGGACATCGCCGGCGGACTGTCCACCACCGCCCGGCGGCAGGCTGACGGCAGCTGGGTCCTTGACGGCGCCAAGCGCTGGATCGGGGGCGCAGCCACCGCGGACGTCCTGGCCGTGTTCGCCCGGGACGCCGCGGACGGGCAGGTCAAGGCCTTCCTCGTGGACCGTGCCGCGGACGGAATCACGTTGGAAAAGATCCACGGAAAGACGTCGCTCAGGATGATGCAGAACGCCCACATCACCCTCACCGGTGTCCGCGTTCCCGAGGCCATGCGCCTGCAGAACGTGAACTCCTTCAGGGACGTCGCAGCGATGCTCCGGGCCATGCGTTCGGACGTGGCCTGGATCGCCACCGGCATCGCCGCCGGCGCGTTCGAGGCCGCGCTGGCCTACGTCAACGAACGCCGGCAGTTCGGACGCACCCTGGGTTCCTTCCAGCTGGTCCAGGAAAAACTGGCCCGCATGCTGGGGAACGTCAACGCCGCCCTGTCCCTGGTGGTCCGGCTTACCGAGCAGCAGGCCAAAGGCATCTACCGTGACCAGGACTCTGCTTTGGCAAAGATGCAGACGTCCCTTTTCATGCGTGACACCGTAGCCCTTGCCCGCGAGGTGGTGGGCGGCAACGGCATCACGCTGGCCACGGATGTGGCCCGCTTCCACGCCGACGCCGAAGCCGTCTACTCCTACGAGGGCACCCACGAGATCAACGCCCTCATCATCGGCCGCGCCCTCACGGGCGAAAGCGCCTTTACCCGCTGAACCACCCACCCGCTGAACCTAACTTCCACACTCGAAGAAACAACTGCCAGGAGGCAACGATGCCCAATCTCGTCGTCGATTTCGACACCCTGCTCACCCTGTCCGGCAAGGACCTCGGCACCACCGACTACCGCCAGATCACCCAGGAACAAATCAACCTCTTCGCCGACGCCACCGACGATCAGCAGTGGATCCACACCGATCCCGAACGCGCCAAGGACGGCCCGTTCGGCGCCCCGATCGCCCATGGCTTCCTGACGCTGTCGCTGATCATCCCGTTCTGGGGCGAGCTGTTCGACGTGGACGGCGTCACCACCAAGGTCAACTACGGCCTGGACAAAGTCCGCTTCACCTCCCCGGTGACGGTCGGCTCCAAGGTCCGCATGCAGGCCACCATCGCCGGGGTCACCGAGGTCAAGGGGGGTGCCCAGATCAAGGTCAACGCCACCATCGAAATCGAAGGCCAGGAACGCCCCGCCGTCGTCGCCGAATTCCTCGCCCGCTTCTACAAGTAGGCCGCACTACCGGCAGTAACCCCTTCACCACGCCGGCGGCACCACACGGCGCCGCCTCTTCAGGCAACCCCAAAATCCCCTTCCCTCCGTACCCCATTCCCCAAACCCTAGGAACAGCCATGTCCGGACACACCACGCTCGCACCCGCGGGCACGGCCGCCAAGCGCAAGGAAGCGCGCACGGTCATCCTGTCCAGCTATCTGGGCAGCACCATCGAGTTCTACGACTTCCTGCTGTACGCCACGGCCGCAGCGGTGGCCTTCCCCAAGGTCTTCTTCGCCGGCACGGACGAATGGGTGGGCGTGGTGGCGGCCTACGCCACCTTCGCCGCCGGATACGTGGCCAGGCCGCTGGGCGGCATCATCTTCGGCCACTTCGGTGACAAGGTGGGCCGCAAGGGAATGCTGATCATCTCCATGGCCATGATGGGCATCGCCTCCACCCTCATCGGCCTGATTCCCGGCGCCGGCGTCATCGGGCCGTGGGGCGCCGTGATCCTGGTGCTCCTGCGCGTCTGCCAGGGCATCGCCGTCGGCGGTGAATGGGGCGGTGCCGCGCTCATGGCCCTGGAGCACGCCGACCCCAGGCGGCGCGGTTTCGCCGCCTCCTTCGTCAACGCCGGCGCCCCCACCGGCGCCGTGCTGGGCACCGTGGTGATGGGCATCTTCTCGGCATTGCCGCAGGACGCGTTCCTGGCCTGGGGGTGGCGGGTGCCGTTCCTGCTGTCCTTCGTGCTGCTGATCGTGGGCATGTTTGTCCGCCTGCGGGTCTCGGAGAGCCCCATCTTCGCCGAGGCCGTGGCCAAGGAAGAGGCCCAGGCAACCACCAAGCGCAAGATCCCGCTGCTTGAGGTGCTGCGCCGGCCCAAGGCCCTGATCATGATCATGTTCGCCGGCGCCGCCGGGTTCGGGCTGCAGGTGGTACTGCCCACGTTCTCAGTGACGTATGCCGTGTCCAAGGGGGCGCCGCAGCAGGGCGTGCTTTACGCCTTCGCCGGAGCCTCGGCCATCTCCATCATCTTCGTCCTCCTGGGCGGCCGCCTGTCCGACCGTTTCGGCCGCAGGCCCGTGATGATTGCCGGACTGGCCCTGTTCATCGCGTACCTTTTCCCCATGTTCGGCATGCTGGGCTCCGGCAACGTCGGGCTTGTCTTCGTGGCCTTTACCGTGGCACTGGTCCTGCACTCATCCCTGTACGGGCCGCTGGCAGCCTTCGTCTCCGAACAGTTCGGCACCACGTCCCGCTACACCGGCGCCGCGGTCGGCTACCAGCTGGCCACCCTGATCGGGGCGGGTTTCACCCCCGGCATCCTGGCCGGGCTCTACAAGGACTCCGGCCAGAGCATCGTTCCCGTGGTGGTGTTCCTGTCCGTCATGGCCCTCGTCTCGGTTGTCTTCATCGCCCTGACGCGCGAGTCTAAGAACAACGACCTCACCACGGTCCGTTAGGAGAACCATGGACAACAACGGAGTTGGATCCTGGCTGCACCGCCGCCGCCGGAAGTCAGGCGCCAAGGCAGCCATCCTGTCCGGAGCCCGCACGCTGAGCTATGAAGAGTTGGCCGACAGGACCGACCGCCTGGCCAGCGCGCTCCGGGACAGGGGAGTGGCAAAGGGCGACCGGGTGGCCTACCTGGGCGAGAACCACCCTTCCTTCGTGGAAACGTTCTTTGCCTGCGGCCTGCTCGGTGCCATCTTCGTGCCGCTCAACACCCGGCTGGCTCCGCCGGAACTGCAGTTCCAGCTGCAGGATTCCGGGGCCCGGCTCCTGGTCAACGCCGGCGCCCTGGAGGCGTCTGCCGCTGCTGCCCTGGAAGGTACGGGCGTCACCCACCGGCTGGTTGTAGCGGCCGACGGCGGGACGGAACCTTCCGCCGGCACCTCACCCGCCGCCGTCGTTCCCTGTGAGGTGGCACCCTACGAGGAGGCGCTGCAGGCTGCGGCACCGGATCCCGCCGACGTGCCGGTGGGGCACGATGACGCGGCGATGATCCTCTACACCTCCGGCACCACGGGCAAGCCCAAGGGTGCCCTGCTGACCCACGGGAACATCACGTGGAACTGCATCAACACCATCGTGGACATGGACCTGAACCGAAACGATGTGGCGCTGATGATCTCGCCGCTGTTCCATGTGGCGTCGCTGGACATGGGCCTGCTGCCGATGCTGCTGAAGGGTGCCACCGTGGTGCTTGAGGCGAAGTTCGATCCCGCCAGGGTCCTGGAACTCATCCAGGAGCACAAGGTGACCACCCTTAACGGCGTGCCCACCACGTTCCAGCTCCTCTGCGAGCATCCGGGATGGGCCGCGGCGGACGTCAGCTCCCTGGACAAGCTCACCTGCGGCGGCTCCGCCATCCCCCGCCGCGTCCTGGATGCGTACGAGGACCGCGGCATCGGCTTCACCAGCTGCTACGGCATGACCGAAACAGCGCCGGGCGCCACCATGCTTCCAGTCGACAGGTCCCGGGACAAAGCGGGCTCGGCAGGCCTGCCGCACTTCTTCACGGACGTCCGGATCGCCGACCCGATGGGCGGTGCAGTGGCCCCGGGCGGGGTGGGGGAGATCCAGATCTCCGGCCCCAATGTGATCAAGGAGTACTGGAACCGGCCGGAGGCCACCGCCGCCAGCTACGCGGACGGGGCCTGGTTCCGCTCCGGGGACATGGGCTACCGGGACCAGGAAGGCTTCCTGTTCGTCTCGGACCGGCTCAAGGACATGATCATCTCCGGCGGGGAAAACATCTACCCGGCCGAGGTGGAAGCCGTGATCGCGGAGCACAGGGCTGTCAGCAGCGTGGCGGTCATCGGGGTCAGCGATGACAAATGGGGCGAGGTTCCCCAGGCGATCGTGACCCTGCGGGAGGGCGAATCGCTGACGGAGGAGCAGCTGCGCAGCTTCCTGGACGGCCGGCTGGCCCGGTACAAGATTCCCAAGTCGCTGGTGGTGGTGGCGGACATGCCCCGCACGGCCAGCGGCAAGATCCGCAAGATGGAGCTCCGCAAGCAGCTCTGAGCACCAAAAAGGGGCAGGTGCCCGCTGGCCCGGATGGTTCCGCCGTTGTTACCGTTCACGGTCATCAATTGGCGGAACCATACCAGCCGGTGACAGCATGGTTGGATGCTTGAGGCAACTAAATCCCATAATTCCCCGGACGGGACACCCGTCAACCCTGCGCTGCAAGCGGAGAGCAAGATCGCACGCATCGCGGTGACGGTGTTCCCCATCCTGGTGGTGGCCGCAGGTGTAATCGGCTTCCTGCTCCCCGGGGTCTTCAAACCCATGGCGCCCAGCGTGCCCTACCTGCTGGGCATCATCATGTTCTGCATGGGCCTGACCCTGACTCCGCCGGACTTCGCCGCGGTGGCCAAGCGTCCGTGGGCGGTGGCACTGGGCATCGTTGCCCACTACATCATCATGCCCGGGGCCGGCTGGCTGATCGCCGGCGCCCTCAACCTCGAGCCCGAGCTGGCCGTCGGCGTCATCCTGGTGGGATGCGCACCCTCCGGTACGGCCTCCAACGTGATGGCGTTCCTGGCCAAGGGCGATGTTGCCCTCTCGGTGGCGGTGGCATCCGTCTCCACCCTGATCGCCCCGATCGTCACCCCGCTGCTGGTCCTGTTCCTGGCCGGTTCCTACCTCCAGATCGACGCCGCCGGCATGGTCCTGGACATCGTCAAGACCGTGCTGCTGCCGGTGGTGGCAGGCCTGCTCGCCCGGCTCTTCCTCAAGAAGCTCGTCGCAAAGGTGCTGCCCGCACTGCCGTGGGCGTCCGCCGTCGTGATCTCCCTGATCGTGGCCATCGTGGTGGCCGGCAGCGCCGGCAAGATCATCGGGGCCGGCGCCATTGTGTTCCTTGCCGTGGTGCTGCACAACGGCTTTGGCCTGGGCCTGGGCTACCTCGCCGGCAAAATCGGACGCCTGGACGACAAGGCGCGCCGAGCCCTCGCCTTCGAGGTGGGCATGCAGAACTCCGGCCTGGCGGCGACCCTGGCCACCGCCCACTTCAGCCCGCTGGCGGCGCTCCCGTCCGCCGTCTTCTCCCTGTGGCACAACATTTCCGGCGCCATCGTGGCTGCCTGGCTCGCCCGGCGCCCGCTGCAGGAAAAGCAGGCCTGACCAGCGCCGTCACGCTCCACGGCCCGGAAGCCGGCCTGTTTCCATCCGTACTTCGTGGGTACAGGACCGGGTAGGGACAACGTCGTTCCCGATGTTGCCTGCCAGTTCCGGACAGGAGATGGACAGATGGCTCGGATTGACCGAATAGCTGAACCATGGGGGACAAGGACACCGTACGGCAGTGGCGGTGAGTGGCCGGTGAGGGTGGACACCCACCTGGCCGAAGGGGTGGCCCCGGAGGACGTGGACAGGTGGGTCCAGACGGCGTCCCTCCTGCACTCCAACGGCGACGCCATGGACATCGCGGTCAAGGACAACCGCATTGTCGGGGTGCGCGGCCGGGCTGTGGACCGCGTCAACCACGGCCGGCTGGGACCGAAGGACCTGTACGGCTGGCAGGCGAACGCGTCAGCCGACCGGCTAACCACGCCCCTGATCCGCGAGGGCGGAAAGCTGGTGGAAACCGACTGGGACACGGCCATGCAGCGCGTGGTGGACCGTTCCAAGGCGCTGCTGGCCGAACAGGGCCCCAGCGCCATTGGCTTTTACACCACGGGCCAGCTCTTTTCCGAGGAGTACTACACCTTGGGGACCCTGGCGCACGGCGGCATCGGCACCAATCACGTGGACGGAAACACCCGCCTGTGCACTGCCACTGCCGGAGAGGCGCTGAAGGAATCATTCGGCTGCGACGGCCAGCCCGGCTCCTACACGGACGTGGACCACGCGGACGTGATCGCCCTCTACGGGCACAACGTGGCGGAAACCCAGACCGTCCTCTGGACCAGGATGCTGGACCGCCTGGCCGGACCCAACCCGCCCAAGATCATCTGCGTGGATCCCCGCCTCACCCCCGTGGCCAAGGCGGCCACCCTGCATCTGGCGCCACGGCCGGGCACCAACGTGGCCCTGATGAATGGGATCCTGCACGACATCATCGCCAACGGCTGGGTGGACCACGAGTACATCAAGGCCCACACGGTGGGGTTCCCGGAGCTCGAAAAAGAGGTCAGGAACTACCCGCCCGCACTGGTGGCGGAGATCTGCGGCGTCCCGGCGGAGCAGATCTCCGAAGCCGCCCGTATCATCGGCCACGCCGAGCGGCTGCTGTCCACGGTGCTTCAGGGTTTCTACCAGTCCAACCAGGCCACCGCCGCCGCTGTCCAGGTCAACAACATCAACATCATCCGCGGCATGCTGGGCAAGCCAGGCTGCGGCATCCTGCAGATGAACGGCCAGCCCACCGCGGAGAACACCCGCGAATGCGGGGCCGACGGCGACCTGGCCGCCTTCCGCAACTGGTCCAACGACGCCCACATCCAGGACCTCGCCAGGGTGTGGAACATCGACCCCATGTCCATCCCGCACTACTCACCGCCAACGCACGTCATGCAGATGATGCGGTACGCGGAGGACGGCTCCATCCGGATGCTGTGGGTCAGCGGCACCAACCCCGCCGTTTCGCTGCCCGAACTGAAGCGGATCCGCAGCATCCTGGAACAGGACCGCCTGTTCCTGGTGGTGCAGGACATCTTCCTGTCCGAGACCGCCCAGCTGGCCGATGTCGTGCTTCCAGCTGCGACCTGGGGCGAAAAGACGGGCACCTTCACCAACGTGGACCGTACCGTCCACCTGTCGGAGAAGGCCGTGGACCCACCCGGTGAGGCCCGGCCCGACCTGGAAATCTTCATCGACTACGCCCACCGGATGGGCCTGCAGGACAGGGACGGGCAGCCGCTGATCAAGTGGCACGATCCAGAGTCCGCCTTCGAAGCGTGGAAGGAATGCACCCGCGGCCGCCCCTGCGACTACACCGGCATCACCTATGACAAGCTGCGCGGCGGCTCCGGCATCCAGTGGCCGTGCAACGAGGAAAACCCGGACGGCACGGAGCGCATCTATGCCGACGGGAAGTTCTGGGCCCACCCGGAGTACTGCGAAACGTACGGCCGCGACCTGATCACCGGGGCGCCCGTGGAGCCGTCCGAATACAAGGCCCTCAACCCGGAGGGCAAGGCCATCATCAAAGCCGCCGAGTACATGCCGCCGCACGAGCTGCCCAGCCGGGACTTCCCGCTCCAGCTCATCACCGGCCGCACGCTCTACCAGTTCCACACCCGCACCAAGACAGGCCGGGCGCCGGAGCTGCAGGCGGCCGCGCCGGACGTCTGGGTGGAGTTGTCAGCGGACGACGCCGGCGCGTACGGGATTGCCGAGGGCGACCTTGCAGAGGTGGAGACACCCCGCGGTTCAGTCCGTGCCAGGGTGCGGATCAGCGGGATCCGGAACGGGGTGCTGTTCCTGCCGTTCCACTACGGCTACTGGGACACCA
Source organism: Arthrobacter sp. SDR-2R (assembly GCF_057747955.1). Classification (NCBI taxonomy): domain Bacteria; kingdom Bacillati; phylum Actinomycetota; class Actinomycetes; order Micrococcales; family Micrococcaceae; genus Arthrobacter; species Arthrobacter sp. SDR-2R. Next base: position 23,738 of record NZ_CM173231.1, on the reverse strand, counting down.
ACGGCGGCCACCGGCCGGACGGCCCGGGCCGGGCGGCCAATGAGCTGACCATCACGGACTGGGACGCCGCCTCCAAGCAGCCCATCTTCAAGACAGCGGCGGCGCGCATTACCCGGGTTTCCGGCGGTGACGGGCCGTCCCTGGCGCCCACCACCACGGCGTCGGCTCCCGTCGGCGACTTCCCGGAAGAGGCCAGGACCAAGGGGACCGCCGCCGCCCTGGCTGACGAAGAAACCGGCACGGCAGGAGGGGCACGATGAAATTCGGGCTTGTACTTCAGGAAATGCACCGCTCCGAGAACGACCTGGCACACCACCTGCTGGTCATCTCGGAGCGCCACAAAGTGGACCACGAGATCTACCATCTGGCCCGTGACCTGGCGCGCTGGTCCCAGCAGCACGTGCGGGACATCGCGGAGATCGGCAGGAACTACGGCCAGGACCTGGACCCGGAGCCGCGCGGCGAAGCGGGGCTGATGGAGACCCTTCGCGAGAAGGGCAGTGAGATGGTGGGCCGGCGTCCGGAAACCGGGATGCTGCTGCTGCGGGACCTCCGGGAGCTGTACCTGATGGCGTGTGGGGTCTCGGCCGACTGGGAGCTGCTGGCCCAGGCTGCCCAGGGAATGAAGGACAAGGACCTGCTGGCCCTGGCCGAAAAGTGCCATCCCCAGACGATCCGCCAGATGAAGTGGGCCAACGGCAAGCTGAAGGAATCCGCCACCCAGGTCCTGGTCAGCTGAGGGGCTGGGTTAGCTGAGGTCCCGGTCAGCTGAGGGGCCTGGTCAGCGGGTTATCCCGCCTCACGGGCTTCCTGCAGGTGAGCCACCAGTGCCTGCATCTGCTGCACCGTCCACGGCAGGTCCTTGCTGAGTTCGGCGCTGTTGTCGCTCCACATGGCGCGGGCGGCCGCCTTGGTGCCCTCGCTGCTGTGGAACCGGGAGCCCAGCTCATCCCAGCGGCGCACCAGCTCCCTCGCCTCCGGGCTGTTGGCAGGGACACCGGCGTCCACCTGGCGCAGGCCCTCCTTGACCATCCCGGCCCATTCGGTCCGGGATTCCTCGGTGGCTTCCGGGCCCAGCCGTTTGCGCTGTTCCTCGAGCTCCCGGCGCTGGTCCTCGGTGAAGTAGTTCTCGAACATCGTCATCCTTTCCAAAACGGTCATGAAATAAGCGGGGGCGGCGTCCCCCTGGTTGATGCGGCCCAGCAGGTCCCTGATGGTCCGCTGGAGCTGCCCGAGCTGGAGAGCCTGCCCGTCCAGTGCGTCCAGTTGGCGCTGCAGGAGATCCCGCATGGACTCCGGACTGCCACCCGACCGGTCCAGCACGGCGGCGATCCCGCCCAGCGGCACCCCCAGGCTCCGCAGGGCCCGGATGCTGTAGAGGCGCCTGAGGTCCTGGCCTGTGTAGCGGCGGTGGCCTGCCGCGGTCCGGGCGCTTGCCTGGAGCAGCCCGATGCTGTCGTAGTGGTGCAGCGCCCTGACAGTGACCCCCGTGGCCGCGGCCAGTTCGCCAATGCTCCAGCGCGGTTCATCCAGATGTTCCATACCGCCAACGGTAGGACCTAACGCCGCGTCAGGTTCAAGTCCTGGGACGGCGCTCCTTGAACAGACGGCGCTCCTTGAACAGAAGGCGCTGCTTGAACAGAAGGAAGGTGCAGCCGAAGGGGTTTCATTCAGTGAAACCGGCGGCGCGTCCGGAGCCGTCCATGGCCCAGAGTTGAGTCCATGAACGCGGAGCCCGGGATTCTCCCGCTCAAAGGCACAGGACAGAAACGGCGCGGCATACATGGAGTCAACGATGACGGTACTGCGGATCCAACGGGGGATCGAGTTCGCCCGGCCCCAAAACGCAGTCCCGCTGCTGCTGGACCTCTACCTTCCCGGTACTCCCGGGGAGGGCCCGGACCAGGGCGGACGCCCTGCCGTGATCCACTTCCACGGGGGCGGCTGGCGGATGGGTGAGCGTTCCTCGCTGGGGCCCGGGGTGGACGGTTTCGGCCTCAGCCCCATCGAACAACTGGTGGACGCCGGGTTCGTGGTGGCCTCCGCCGACTACCGCCTGACGGACGTTGCCACCTTCCCTGCCCAGCTGCTGGACGCCAGGGCGGCGGTCCGCTGGCTCCGCGCCCACGCTGCCCACTATGGCGTGGATCCGCGCCGGATCTACGCCTGGGGCGATTCGGCAGGCGGCCACCTGGCCGCGCTCGTGGGCCTGACTGGCGGATCCTCCCAACCGGCCGGCACCCTGGACGCCGGCACCCTGGACGCCGGCACCCTGGACCACGACGGCGATGACCAGGTTGCCGCCGTCGTGGCCTGGTACCCGCCCACGGACCTGGAACGCATGGGCGAACAGGCCAGGACGGATGCCATAGCCCGCGCCGATGACCCCGGCTCCCGTGAAGCGCTGTTGATCGGAGCGCAGCCGGCCGACGCCCCGGACAAGGCCAGGGCGGCCAGCCCCCTCACCTATGTGCATCCAGGCGTGCCTCCCTTCCTCCTGATCCACGGAACGGCGGACCGGTTCGTCCCCGTGGAGCAGTCCACCAGCCTCGCCGCAGCGCTGGAAGGTGCCGGTGCCGCCGTCGAACTTCTCCTGCTGGAAGACGCGGACCACATGTGGCAGCTGCCGGACGGCGGCAGCTCGGCGGCCGGGCAGGCAACCGCCGCCACCATTGATTTCCTTTGCCGGCAGGCAAAGCAGCACTGATTTCCCTACTTCCTTCGGTGCGCCATGCGCCCGGAACACACCCGAAAGGCACCTCCATGCAGTTCATTGGCATCACGCACCACGGCGAACCCTGGGCAGCAGCGCTCGCCGGTTCCCGCGTCCTCCCGCTGGCACCCGTCGCCGGCTTCTGGACCGACGCGGAAGGCTGGCAGGACAAGGCGGCAACACAGGTTGCCGGCGCGGCAGAGCATGACGCGTCCGACGCCGGCGCCTGGCTGGAGCGCGGCACCGTCACCGAAGTGCCGCTCGTCCCAGCGTCCGCACGGGTCATCTGCGTGGGCCTGAACTACAAGGCGCACGTGGCGGAAGGCAGCTTCAAGGACCACGAACTGCCGCCGTACCCCACCCTGTTTGCCCGCTGGACGGCGTCCCTGTCCGTGGGCAACGTCCCGGTTCCCGTCCCGGCCGGCGAGGCGGGACTGGACTGGGAGGGCGAAGTGGCCGCCTACATCGGCCGGCGCGTCGAGTCCGCGGATGAGGTAACAGCTGCCGGCGCCGTCTTTGGCTACTCCACCTTCAACGACATCACCTCCCGCAGGGCCCAGAAACTGACGTCGCAGTGGACCCTGGGCAAGAACGGCGACTTCAGCGGACCCCTTGGTCCACTGGTCAGCCGCGACGAGGTGGGCGACTTGCGGGACGGGCTGCAGGTGCGCACACGCGTGAACGGAATCGAAGCCCAAAACGGCAACACCCGCGACATGATCTTCTCCGTCCCGGCCATCATCGCGCTCATCAGCCAAACGTTCACCCTGCACCCGGGCGACGTCATTGCCACCGGAACACCGGAAGGCGTGGGGTACGCCCGCACCCCGCAGTGGCTGCTGCAGCCCGGTGACACCGTCGAGGTGGAGATCGAGAAGCTCGGCACCCTGACCACGCCCGTGGGCGATCCCTCCCTCCGGAGCCGTGCCTGATGAGCACGTTCCAGAACGCCGGCCCCGCGGACATCCCGGAGGAGGCGCGGGTCCTGGTTTCCGGCGGCGGCCCCAGCGGGCTGTTCCTGGCCCTGGACCTGGCATCCCGCGGGGTCCCCAGCACCGTCATCGATCCCCGGACCGCCGTGGACCCCACCCGGCCCCGGGCCAAGACCACCAATGCCCGCACCATGACGCACCTGCGCCGGCTGGGCCTTGCCGGCGCGCTCCGGAAGGCTTCGCCGCTGCCGGTGGACTACGCCCAGGACGTCATCTTCTGCACCGCGCTCACCGGGCCTTCCGCACATGAACTCCGCCGGTTCCGGCACGCCTTCCAGCTGGTTCCCGGCACCTACGGGCCCCAGCCGGAGTGCGGCCAGCAGGTGCCGCAGCCGGTCCTCGAAGAGGTGCTCCGCGCCGCCGTCGCGGACAACCCGCTGGTCACGTTTGTGACCGGGTGGTCCGTCCAGGAGGTCCAGGAGGTTCAGGGGGTTCAGGGGCCGGGCGCCCGCGGAGAGGAAGCCGGCAGCCATCACGCCGGACTTTCCCACGCCGCCGCTCCCGAAGATGCCGCTGATCCGGAAGGCGTGGCAGCCACGGCGCCGTACGCCGTCGTCATCGCCGATGTTTCCGGTACCCGCCGCACCATCCGCGCGAACTACGTTATTGGCGCCGACGGCGGATCCTCTGCGGTGCGCCGCAGCCTGGGCATGCGCCTGGAGGGCGGCTCCGCAGCCCTGTCCAACATCAGCATCCTGTTCCGGTCACGGTCACTGGCCTCCGCCGTCTCGCTGGATCCTGCCGTGCAGTATTGGGTGGTGGGATCGGAGACCTCGGGAATGGTGGGGCCCATGGACCGCACCGACACCTGGTGGGCGATTGTCCAGGGCGTGGATCCGGCCGTGACCGTCACCGCCGCCGATGCTGCCGCGATGGTCCGGGCGCTGGTAGGCACTGAGGTGGACGTCGAGGTGGTGGCCACGGACCCCTGGACTGCCCGAATGCTGCTGGCCCCGGAGTACAGCCGCGGCAACATCTTCCTGGTGGGCGACGCCGCCCACCTCAACCCGCCATGGGGCGGCCACGGCTTCAACACCTGCATCGGCGACGCCGCCAACCTGGCCTGGAAGCTCGCCGCCGCCGTCAACGGCTGGGCAGGCCCCGGCCTCCTGCCCAGCTATGGGGAAGAACGCCGGCCCGTGGCAGCCCGCACCATCCGCGACGCCGCGGAGAACGGCAAGGCCCTGGCGTACCATTTTGCGGATCCGCACCTGGCGCTTGCCGGGACCCGTGGTGACGCTGCGCGCCGGGCTGCCCACGACGCGCTCGCCGTGAAGCAGAGCGAGTTCGACTCCCTGGGCCTGGTCCTGGGCTACTCGTACGCGGAGTCGGCCCTCGTGGTTCCCGACGGCCTGCCAGTCCCGGCCGAAGACCCCATCCGCTACGTACCGTCCGCCAGCCCGGGCGCCCTGCTGCCGCACGCATGGCTGGCGGACGGCACCTCCCTGTACAGCCATCTGGGCACCGGATTCACCTTGCTGGTGGACGCCGGCGCGGCAGGCGCGACCGCGGCTGAAGTCGCCCAGCCGGTGTTGGCGGCCGCCGCCCGAACGGGCGTTCCGGTGACCGTCGCAGTCGTCGGACCTTCCGACGACGGCAGGCCCCTTTCCCACGTGTGGGGCGCCAACGCCGTGCTGGTCCGCCCGGACCAGCACGTGGCCTGGCGCGGAAATTCCGCCCCCGCCGCGGGCGCAGCCCTATCCGTGGCGGCCGGATGGTCGCCCACTTCCCTTGAGAACACCAGGAGTAACCGTGTCGACGCCGTCATTCCGTGATTACCTGTTTCCCCCGGACCACCCGCGCGTGGCGGACATCCGGGGCCTGAACGCCCGCGAGTACGCAGAAGCTGCCAAGACCGACGCGTTCGCCGGGCCCATGATCGAAGGCTGGCAGAAGCTGTACCCGCAGCCCTTCACCGGCATCACCAGCGACGGCGTGCGCCGGGAAGGCCTGTACCCGCTGGCACCGGCCGGGCCCGGGGAGGAAGCGCCTGCCGCGGAGATGGTGGCCGCGGCCCGCAAGCTGCTGGGCACCGTCACTGCGGACCAGGCGCGGAAGCTCAGCTACGCCGTGGATGCGCCCGAGTGGCAAAGCTGGGCCAACCCCGAATTCATGCAGCACGATACCGGGCTGCGCCTGGATGAGCTGGAACCACCGGTCCGCGACGCTGCCCTGGGCGTGGTGGAAGCAAGCCTGAGCCCGCAGGGGTTTGAGCTGGTGCGGAACCTGATGCGCATCAACGGGTTCCTGGGCGACCTGGTGGAGCTGCCGCTGCTCATGAACGAGTTCAGCTACAACTTTGCCCTCTACGGCGAACCGTCCGAGACCGAACCGTGGGGGTGGCAGCTCTTCGGCCACCACGCGGCGCTGAACTGCCTGGTGGCGGGGACGCAGCTGGTGGTGTCGCCAGTGTTCATGGGCGCCGAACCGGACATGATCGACGCCGGCCCGCACCGGGGCGTGAAGGTGTTCAAGGAGCGCATCGCCCTGGCCCGGCAGCTGATGGGCGCGCTGCCCGCCCAGCTCCGGGCTGGCGCCACCGTCTACGCGTCGATGGTGGACGCGGCCATGCCCGAAGGCCGCCTCCACCCGGGCGACGAGCGGCACCTTGGCGGGTGCTTCCAGGATAACCGGGTGATCCCCTGTGAGGGCATCCCCGTGCGGGATATGCCCCCGGAGGCCCGGGAACTGCTGGACGCGGTGGTGGATGACTTCATCGCCTACCTGCCGGACGGGCCCCGCGCCGCGCGGCGCCGGGAGATCCAGCAGCACTACGGTGAATCGTTCTTCAGCTGGATCGGCGGCTGGGAGGGGGAGGAAGCCTTCTACTTCCGCCTGCAAAGCCCTGTGGTGGTGCTGGAACTGGACCACCACACCGGCGTGTTCCTCAGCAACGACGAACCTGCCCCGTTCCACATGCACACCGTGGTCCGCACCCCCAACGGCAACGACTACGGCCGCGAACTGGTCAGGCAATACCCATCGGCTGCTCCGTAACTGCCGTTTTTGAGTGTCCGGAACGGCCGCTACGGAGCAATGGATTGATGACAAAGCCAGGGCCCGGATTTCCTTTCGGAAGTCCGGGCCCTGGCCTTGGGAGCAGCGGTTAGGGGATGTCCAGGGCCGCGCGGCGCTGGGGCGGCGGGCCCACCACTGTCAGGTCCATTTCGGCCTGGGCACGGCCGAAACCTTCCATGTCCATATAGGGCTCGCCACCCTCGGTGTACATGTAGTCCTCCGTGGGCTGGTTGAAGTACTCGAAGAACCCGTTGAAGACGGACGGCGTCAGGAACCCCACCATCTGGGTGTTGTGGGCGTCAAACGCGAACGAGTGGATGGTCCCGGCGGGGGCGTGCACAAAGTCGCCCTTGGTCAGCAGCATTTCCCGGCCGTTGGCGTACAGCCACATCCGGCCCTCCGTGCAGAGGAAGTTTTCCGTGTGCTGTGAGTGGAAGTGCAACGGGATGTAGGGGGACTTGGCGCCCTTGGTGTGCACGGCGAAGTAGTTCGAACCCGTGTTCTCCGGCCGGGACAGGTAGGTGAACATGGTCTGGTAGCTGACCAGCCGCTCACCCTCCCCGGCACTCAGGAAGTAGGGGCTCTGCGCAGGCGGGAGGCCGGCGTCGTTCTTGAACGACGGCGCCACGCGCTGGACGTCGGGGAAGGTGATGCCGAACTCGGCGCCCACCTCGGCCTGCTCCTGCAGGCTGGCCTTGTGTCCGGCGCGCACCGGCGGGACGTGCGAATCAATGGGCGTTCCCACCCGCTCGTAGTACTTTTCGCCGCCGCCGGGCGTCATCCAGTTCAGGAACCGGGTGTAGTGGCTTGCCATCCGGTAGGCGTGCGGGGTGTTCGGCGGGATGACCACCGAGTCTCCGGGGGTGAGGATCCTGCTCTCGCCGGGCAGCCAGACGTGCAGGATTCCGTCGAAGACGTAGAGGGTCTTGTGTTCGATGCTGTGGCTGACAAAGGGGGATTCGGCCCCCATTCCGCCGGAGATGTAGGCCGCGCTGAAGATGCCGCCCGTATCGGCGGCGCGGGCGATGACAGTTACTAACTGGCCGTTGATTTCGTAGCGCGCGCCCTCGCCCGACGCCATGTAATACGGGACTGCCTCTCCGGGCAGCACGTTGGCCGCCGGGAGCTGCTTGTTCATTTCCTCAACGCTGAGGGACATGGTTTCCTTCTTTCCAGTCGGCCGGCCTTTGCCGGAGCGTGACCTACATCATGGCTGTCCATCGCTCCGGCCACGAGTGCAGATTCCAATGGTTGGAAACCGAACGCAGTTGGCCGTCGTGCCCCTGCTAGCCCTCACATTCCTTGCAGTACTTCTTGCCATCCTTCTCGCGCGCCAACTGGCTGCGGTGGTGGACCAGGAAGCAGGACATACAGGTGAATTCGTCTGCCTGCACCGGGACCACCTGAATGAGGAGTTCCTCGTTGGAGAGGTCCGCGCCGGGCAGCTCGAAGCTGTCCGCCAGGTCCGTTTCGTCCATGTCGGGAGCTGCCTCCCGGCGGCCGGACTTATCGGACTTCAGCTCCTCCAGGGCGACGTTCGGCTCTTCCTCGGGCGTGACCCGTGGAGCGTCGTAGTCAACTGACATGTGGTGTGTTCTCCTGTCCAGCTGCTGATGTCCAGATTGTTCTGGACAGATCGACAACGCCGGACGCGGGCAACAAATTCCCGTGCCCCGGCATCCGGCGCCGCCCCGGCATGCGGCCCGTGCGGCGGGCATGAACGGTGGCGCTCACCGGAAGTCAGTCCCCGCCAGGCCGGCACAGGCGTCCCACAGCCGCCGCCGCGCCTCCGGGTCAGAACCCATGCCGGGGGTGGGAAGCTCTTTCCGGCCTGCCCACAGCTTGCCGGTCAGCACCGCCGTCTCGGGTGAGGTTGCCAGCCAGAGCGGCGTGTCGGCAGCCTTCTCTGCCGACTTTCCCAGGGTGTTCGTGATCCACCGGAACGGGCCGCCCACGTCCTGCAACAGCCCCGTGTTCTTCACCAGTCCGGGATGGACGGCGTTGACCACCACCCCTGTTCCACGCAGCCTGGCGGCGAATTCCTGGGTCAGGAGGACCCGGCCCAGCATGGTGGGCGGCGTGGAACGGAGGAAGCTGTATTTCCCCTTCGCCGTCTGCAGGTCATCGAACGGGATCCGGACATTGCCGTACTTGGACGCGATGTTGATGACGCGCGACGGCAGGGCGGCGGACGCACCCTTCCTGAGATCGTCCAGCAGGAGCCCGGTGACCAGGTAGTAGGACATCACGTTGGTGGCGAAGGTGAGCTCCAGCCCTTCGGCAGTTTCAAGGCGTTCCTTGCGGAACACGCCGGCCGCGTTCACCAGCACATCCAGCCTGCCGTGACGGGAGCGGAACCCGTCCACGGCAGAGCGGATCGAAGACTGCAGTGACAGGTCGCAGGCCAGCGGCTCAAGCTCCGCGCCCGGAACGCGGGTCCGGATATCGGCCATCGCCGCCTGGGCACGCGCCACGGTCCGGCCCACCACCACGACAGTTGCGCCTTCGCGGGCAAGGCCGGCAGCCACTGCCCGCCCGATCCCACCGGTGGCACCGGTCACCAACGCAATACGCCCGTTCAACCGTGCCATGCCCGTCGCCTCCAGCGAGTCCGTGTTCCGGGACTATCCCAGCACTATCCGGTAGATCTGGCCAGAGCCTTCCGGACCGGACTCAGGTGCCCGGGCCGTTACGGTGCAGCGATGCCCCTGGTCAGCTTGCGGATCCCGTCGTGCTTCGGGCCGGTAGCCGCGGCCGTTGAAGTTTTGGTTGGCGTGCTGCAGCCAGCCGGAGCGGCCCTGGCGACAGGAAGACCTCTTAATGGTTGGCTGTTGGTGCCGTCACTAAGAGGTCTTCACTTGTTCACAACTGAATCAACGTTGTGGGACGTTCAGCGAGTCCGTGATCATCTCAAGGGAGATATCCCGTCATCCAGCTTTTGGGTCTAACCGGCGAGGCCGCGGGCAGCTGAGCTTGGGGACATGGCCGCGGCCGTGAGGACGGACGTTTCCCGTTCGCTCTGCTGCACCTCGTCGAGCTCCTTGAGGGTGTACTTTTTGGTCTCCTTGGCGGTCAGGGCTGAGGCTCCGGCCAGGACCATGAACCCGAGCGCGACCATGGACGGTCCGACCCAATCTTTCAGGTCGGGGCCAGCGAGGGCTGTCGAGAGAACGGGGCCGATGACGCCCGAGATGGCGAAGCCGACTTGAGTCCCAAGGGCGAGTCCGGAGACGCGCAGGCGGCCGGGGAACATCTCCGCGAAGAATGACGGCCAGGACGCGTTCACCATTGAGTAGAAGAGGGAGTAGTTGATGATGCCGAACAGGAAGATCAGCGACCAGTTCCCGGTCGTGATTGACCACAGGTAGGGGACCATCGTGACGCCCACGCCGCCCGTTGCGATGAGGAACATCGTCTTGCGGCCGATCTTGTCCACAAGGAATCCTGCGAGGGGCGTGATGCCGAGGGCGATCACGGCCGAGACGGTAGTCGTCAGGAGCATGGTCGGCTTATCCAGCTTGTATCCGGCGGTACCGAATGCCACCGAGAAGGTCTGCATCATGTAGCTCGTGCCCGCGATGAGGGCGCAGAACACGATCCGCAGCACCGCACGCCAGTGGAAGCGCAGAAGATGCCGGAGGGGAGCAACGTTCACCTTGGCGGCCTGGGCCTTTACGAACTCCGGCGGCTCTTCGATGTGGCGGCGGATCAGGTAGGCAGCGACGACTACGAGGGCGGAGGCCCAGAACGGCAGCCGCCAACCCCAGCTCAGCAACTGCTCCGAGGGCATGGCGGCGATCGGGATGAAGACCAGCAGGGTGAGCAGCGTGCCCGAGGAGGAACCCAAAGTGGTGAAGCTCGCGAGGAACCCGCGCCGGCCTTCGGAAGCATGCTCCAGGCTCATGGTGATGGCACTGGGCTGCTCGCCGGAAAGGCACAGTCCCTGGATGACGCGGATCAGCACGAGCAGGACTGGAGCAAGAGGCCCGATTTGGGCGTATGTGGGCAGGCACCCGATCAGAAAGGTGCAGCCGCCGATGCCGAACAGTGTGATCATCATGACGAACTTGCGGCCGCGACGATCGCCCAGCGGCCCCAGGATGAGGGAGCCGAGGGGGCGCACCGCGTAGCCGACCGCGAAGGTGATCATGGCGAGCAGTACGCTGAGGCCCTGGGGCAGCTCGGGTGAAAAGAAGAGCACGTTCAGAACCAGCGCCGACGAGGTGCCGTACACCGCGAAGTCGTAGTACTCCAACGTCGTACCGATCCAGGCCGCGATTGCGGCCTTGACCGGGGTCTTCCTGGGAAGTGTGGTTTCTGTCATTTCGTCTCCGTGGGTGATGGGTGAACACCGGTTGCCGCTAAACCTGGGCTCTCGGAAAGAGATCTTGAATGGAATGTCCTGTTGGTCCTGCTGTGAGCTCTCTCGCAAATCGTGTTTACGGCTTTGCGGACCGGCCTCAAACATCAAGTTAACGTTTGCGGTATGGGTCACACAAAGTCGGCTTTTATGTACCTACATAGCGATTTGTTATGGCTTGGAGTCGAAGGACCGGAGACCTTGGACAACACGGAAGCTCGCCGTGGAACGGGGATGGGAGGGCGGAAGGCCCGCCGGCCCGCCAGCCGGGGATCAGGCGGGACGATTACTGCGGCTGGGCCACACGCAAGCCGACGCCCCTGGTCATTTTGCGGATTTCGTCGGACTTAAGCCCGCTTGCCCCGGCAAGTTGGTAGTCGTCAAGGAGCCGGGATTTCCTGGCCAGGGCCAGAACCTGCGTTCGTTGTTCTTCCGCGTCGCTCCGGGCGCCTTCTGCTGCCGCCAGCTCTGAAGCCAATCCCGCAATGAGGTGAAGATGCCCGCTCCGGGTTTGGCCTGACGGGTACAGCTCGCCGCGTGCCAGCGCGGCAGACCGGATACTTGCTGCAGGCTGTCCGGCGGCCTTCGCGACGGCGGCAACCTTCACGCCATCGCACACGGCCTGGGCAAGGCAATCACCCAACTCGGTGGTGAGGGCACGTACCCTGCTGGACCGAAGTGCGAGGGTCGTCCTCAGCTGGGCCAGCATGGCCAGGACTTGTTGGGCTCGGGCCGTGGCGGGGTCCGGCTTCGGGACGCCGCGGTACCGGTACGCTGCCACGCCGGCCGCGCCCGTGCCGGTCCTGGCTGTACGCGGAGGTATCTGATCGTGAATTTTTCTGCCGGGCACCTCTGCTCCTTGTCTCCGTTGGTGTTCGCCTGCCCGCGCGGCTTCCCGCCCGTCGGACGTGGAGGCGTCGCGGGGGCCGGCGGTGTGCCTTCATTGGGCCCGTTATCCACCCTGCAGGTTACGCCCCGGTCAAACCGGCAGGGCAATACCGAAAGTACTTGGAGCAATAGGCGAAAGTTCTAGGTGCTCCGTCATAAGGGCTGCTTATCTGTCCACGCACTTTAGGTCTTATCCAAGGGGGCGGCTCCTTCCCTAGGCTCAAATGAACCACCCCCATCCGTACCGGAAGCCTGGAAGACACCATGCCTGAATTCGTGCCCGCATCACGCGTAACCCGTATCAAATCCTCACCCAGCGTTGCCGCGGCGGCCCGTGTCCGGGAGCTCAAGGCCGAGGGCCGTCGGATCCTGGACCTGACGGTCGGCGAGCCGGACTTCGACACGCCCCAGCACATCAAGGACGCTGCCGTCGCGGCCATCGACCGTGGTGAAACCAAGTACACATCGGTCACCGGGACGCCCGAACTGCAAAAGGCCATCCTGCAGACGCTGCACCGCAAAACAGGGCAGCAGTACACCGCCGGCGAAATCACCATCGGGGGAGGCGGCAAGCAGGTCATCTTCACCGCGTTCATGGCCACCCTCGATCCGGGCGACGAAGTTGTCATTCCAGCGCCGTACTGGGTCTCCTACCCGGACATGGTGCTCGCCAACGAAGGCACCCCCGTCATCGTTTCCTGTGGTGAGGACACCGGTTTCAAACTAACCCCCGAGGCACTGGCAGGCGCACTGACGGAGCACACCAAGTGGGTCATCCTCAACACGCCCTCCAACCCCACCGGAGCGGTCTACTCCCGCCAAGAACTGGCAGGCCTGGCCGCCGTCCTCAAGGACCACCCTGACGTCTATGTCCTCACCGATGAGATCTACGACGAGATCCACTTCGGCGAAGAGCCCATAACGGGTCTCGTGGCCGTTGCCCCTGAGCTTAAGGACCGCGTGCTGGTCACCAACGGGGTCTCCAAGGCCTACGCGATGACCGGATGGCGGCTGGGTTACGCCGGCGGCCCGGCGCCCCTGGTGGCTGCCATTAACAAGCTGCAGTCCCAAATGTCCTCCTGCCCGTCTTCGATCAGCCAGGCGGCTGCCGCCGCGGCACTCACCGGAGACCATGCGTTCGTCCGCGAAAGCGTGGAGGTGTACCGCGAACGGCGTGATGCGGCAGTCGCCGGGCTTAACGCGGTCAATGGCCTGCAGTGCGCGACGCCGGAAGGCGCCTTTTACGCGTACGTCAACTGCGCCGGGGTCATCGGCAAGACGACACCCGACGGCAGGCGGATCAGCAACGACGAGGACTTCACGTTGTATCTCCTGGAAGCGGCGTCCGTTGCCGTCATCCAGGGTTCGGCGTACGGACTAAGCCCCTACTTCCGGATTTCCTATGCCACCGGCCTGCCGGTGATCGAGGATTCCATCGCTGCCATCGAAAAGGCCGTCAGGGCGCTGGCCTGACCCAATCACTGCTTTGCCCACGCTTTCCACAAAACAGGAGCACCTCATGATCCATGTCAAAACAAAATTCGACCGCCCTTCCGAAGATGCCGTTCAGCGGCTCTCCAAGTTCTCCTCTGCCACAGTGCATGAAGCCCAGGGCCGCAAAGGTGCGCTGAGTTCGAAGATCAAGCCGATTGACCGCAGCATGTCCTTCTGCGGCCCGGCCGTTACCGTGGTCTGTGCACCGCGGGACAACCTGATGCTTCAGGTGGCCATTCACTACGCCAAGCAGGGCGACGTTGTCCTGGTGGCAGCCGGTGAGTACGAGGAAGCCGGGACATTCGGCGATGTGCTGGGCAACGCCATGAAGGCGAAAGGCCTGGCGGGTATGGTTACGGATTCAGGCGTCCGCGACACCAAGGACCTGATTGAACTCGGATTGCCGGTGTTCTCCGGCAGTGTCTGCATCAAGGGGACCGTCAAGGAAACCATTGGCCCGATCAACCATCCCCTGGTGTTCGGCGGCGAAATTGTCTACCCGGGCGATGTCCTGCTGGGTGATGCCGACGGTGTGGTGGTGGTCCGCAAGGATGAGATCGAGGAAGTCATCAGGCTGTCGCAGGCACGCGTGGACGCTGAGGACGACCTCATCCGCCGCTACAAGGAGGGTGGCACCACCATCGAGTTGTGCAAGCTGACCGAGGTCCTGAAGGCAAAGGGGCTGCTGGTGGAAGACGCCGAATTGGAGCCCGCGCTGTAGCTCACACCGATGGGGTTAAACCACAGAGGCCCGGAGTTCCTTCTGGAACTCCGGGCCTTCTGTTGGCCGCCGGCGGGGCGGTGGTTCAAGCCACCTCAGTTCATCCCGGGAAGAAGATACGCAGGCGGCCCCACCTGGGAGTCGTCCAGGTACCACATGGTGGATCCCCGCTTGCCCGGCGGCATCATGCTGCCCTCGAAGACAAACACCGGATCCGAGGCAGCGCCGTCCTCGGCCCGCCAGAAACCATTGGTGGGGCAATGCGAACCGGTGCTGGCCTTAAGCTGGATCCTTCGTTCCGAGGATTTCCGGTATTGCAGGCTGGTGATCTTTTTCATGCTGGGCTCCAAGGGAATCATTTGTGCCGGGTAAACGCCGTTGGCGAACCTTTATGGCTTTTATCCTAGGACGCAGCAAAATCCATGGATAAGACTAATGGAGCGTGACCTGATAAGGGCCGCTTATGATGCATCCGCGCCAGCTGAGGGTGTTTCGCTGGAAAGCGGCTGGTATTTGCTGCGCAGCATTTCCTGGAGCATTTCCTTCAGCACCAGCAGAACGGCGGAACCGGCCTCAGAGAGCGGTTCGTGGTCCGGAGTGCACAGCGCGATCTTGCACTGGAGTGCAGGCCCGGTGATCCGCAGGACCCGGAAGTCCTCCTCATGGAACAGGGCATCCGCGGCCGACTTTGGCAGGATGGTCGCACCCAGGTCGCTGCGCAGCAGCCTGGTCAGGGACGGCACCGATTCCACTTCCCCCACCAGGTGCAGCGTGAGGCCCTTGCTGTCGAAGCCCGCCTCCACCACCTGGCGGAGGGTGTGGATCCGTTCGGGCAGGAACAGGCCCAGCGTGGCCGCCGCTTCCAGGGCGATGGTGCCGGCCCCGGGATCCACCGGAAGCTCCCGCGCGGCGTTGACCACCAGGTACAGGTCCTCGACGATGAGGGTGGTGAATTGCACACCCCGGATGGGCCCCGGTTCATAGATGAGGGCCATGTCCAGCCGCCCGTTCTTGATGGCCTCGCTGAGTACGCCGCCGTATATCTCCGTCAGGTGCAGCACGATGTCGGGGTAGCGCCGCCCTACTTCGCGGATAATCCGCGGGGTAAGGCTTGAGGCCATGCTGTAGGGAGCGATTGCTATGGAGACGCGCCCGGAAGGTGCCGCTCCTGAAGCTGCCACATCGATCCTTGCCTGCTCCACTTGGCGCAGGATGGTTTGGGCGTGCCGGTAGAGGGTATGGCCGGCCGCCGTGGGCTCCACGCCCTGCTTGCTCCGGATCAGGAGCCGCTGCTTCAGCTCCGTTTCCAGGGCCGACACCTGCTGGCTCAGCGCCGGCTGGGCGACGTGGAGGGCGGCGGCCGCCTTGGTGATGCTTCCTGAGTCGACGATCTTCACGAAGTACGCCAGCTTCCGGGTGTCCATAGCGCTCCTCTTTTCCAGCCGGGGACGGCACAGCCTGCGGGGTCATACGTTGGCGCTATGGCGGGACAGGCAATACGTCTTTGTGTGATCCGAGTCTCGGGCATAGGTTAATTGCAGATGACTTTCCAATGACCAGATCATTCTATCCCGGCCCAAGCCATCGCCGGTTTTGATGCCGGCATATGTTTTGTGCATAAGCAGGGAAAAAATTTGTTGGAAAAGCCAGTCTTGTTGTTACGAAATAAGGGCCGCTTGAATTTTTTGGGGTCGCCAATAGCGCCTCTAAAGGTCATAACTGTTCCCTATAGCGTGATACCGCATTCGTCTTTGTGTGGCTCCAATCCCGATGCCACACTGATTTACACCCGCAGCACCAGCAGAGGAAGGCCCGCAATGCCCACAGTTGATCTCGTAGCGGATCTTGGTGAAGGTTTTGGCGCCTACTCGATCGGCGACGACAACGCCCTCCTGGAAATCGTCTCCAGCGCCAACATCGCCTGCGGCTTCCACGCAGGGGACCCTGACATCATGGACGCCACCGTGGCTGAATGTGTCAGGACGGGAGTCGGCATCGGCGCCCACCCGAGCTTCCCGGATCTTCGCGGCTTCGGCCGCCGGGCCATGGACCTCACGGCTGACGAAGTCCGCAACGATGTGATCTACCAGCTGGGTGCCCTGTCGGCGTTTGCCGCCTACCACGGCGGTACCGTCTCCCACCTGGCTCCCCACGGCCGCCTGGGCAACCTGGTGGCCACCCGCGCGGACTACGCCCGAGCCGTAGCAGATGCCGCCGCCCGGGTGGACCCGAAGCTGATCATCCTGGCGCAGGACGGTGAACTCGCCACTGCGGCGGCGGAGCGCGGCCTGCGGGTGGCCATCGTTGGCATCGCGGACCGCGCCTACCAGGATGACGGTACTCTGGTGCCGCGCAGCCGGCCCGGCGCCGTGATCCACGACCCCTCCGTCATTGTCCGGCGCACTGTGCGGATGGTGACCGAAGGACTCATCGAAACAGTCTCCGGCAGCGACATCGCCATCCATGCCGACACGGTGCTGCTCCACGGCGACAATCCGGGCGCCGTCGAACTTGCCCGCCTGGTTCGCAGCGAACTGATCGCCGCAGGCGTCACCATTGCCCCGTTGGCACAAGTGCTCGCCGCAAAGCAAAAGGTTTCCTGACCATGGCCGCCCCAACGACAACCAGCCGGACAATGCTGGACATCTACGAGTCAGGCGACGCCGCCCTGCGTGTGGTGGCACAGGCCGGTGACGCAGAAGCCAACTGGGCCACGGTCCACTCCCTGGCCGGCTGGCTGGCGACCGCCGGCGTCGAAGGCATCCATGGGGCCGTTCCCACCTACGACTCCGTCCTGGTCGAATTCGACCCCTACCTCACCTCCGCCCGCCAGGTCAGGGCGTTCATCCTCCTGGGGATGCGCCAGCTGGACTTTGTTGGCACCACCCTGCGCGAGCCGCGCCGCTTCGAGGTGCCGGTCGTGTACGGGGGCAGCTACGGGCCGGACCTGGAAAGCGTGGCAGAGCACCAGGGCCTGGATGTCCAGGACGTTATCGCCCGGCACATGGCCAAGACCTACGTCATCCGCTGCCTCGGAGCGCCGGCAGGCTCGCCCATGATGGACGGACCAGACTTCCCGGTCCCCGTCCCCAGGCTCAAAGACCCGCGGCTGTCCGTACCCGCCGGTGCAGTATCCGTGGCCGGGCGCCAAGCCGTGATCGCGCCCGCCGTCGCACCAGGAGGATGGTGCGTCATCGGCCAGACCCCCCTGACGGTCCTGGACGCAGCACGCGAACCCCTGGTGCCCTACGTCCCCGGCGATGAACTGCGCTTCTACCGCATTCCCGCGGAGGACTTCGGAAAGTATGAGGGGCAGTTCCTGGAGGCCCGGCCATGACCGGGTCACTTGTCGTCCTTCAGCCCGGACACTCCGTCGTCACCGACCTTGGCCGGACGAAGGGTCCTGCATTCGGACTTCCCGTCAACGGCGCCCTGGACCAGTTTTCGGCCAAGGCCGCGAACATCCTGGCCGGCAACGGGGACAACGATCCGCTGCTGGAACTAACCGCCCTGGACTTCAGGATGCGCGCCACCACGGACCTGCTGATCGCCGTGACCGGCGCGCCGCTGGACCTCTCGGTGGGCGGCCGCGACTGCCCCCAGTGGGAGCCCGTCTCCGTACGGGCCGGCGAAACAGTGGCGGTCCGCGGAATCCGCACCGGTCTCCGGGCCTACATCGCCGTCCGCGGATCCTTCACTGTCCCCACGCTGCTGGGCAGTTGCGCACCGGACACGGTCGTGGGCTTCGGACTGAAACTTGTTGAGGGCACCCGGCTTGCAACGCAAAAGACCACCGCGCCCCTCACTCAGCCATACTTCGGCTTGCCCCTGTTCCGGCTGGGGCTGGCAAAGCCGGAATTCACCACCCACCCGGTCATCGACGTCACCGACGGGCCGGACGTAGCCGAATTCGGCGACACCGCAGACCTGCTTTTCACCACGCAGTACACCGTGAGCCCCCGAAGCAACCACATCGGACTCCGGCTCGGCGGCGCACTTCCCGAACGCCAACTCACCTCCGAGGTCCTCTCCCGCGGTGTCCCGGTGGGGGCCATCGAGGTTCCGTCCCGGGACGAACTGCTGGTCCTGCACCGGGGACGCGGCGTTACGGCGGGCTATCCGGTCCTGGGGGTCGTCACAAGCCGCTCCCTGGATGTCCTGGCACAGTCCAGGCCCGGACACACCGTCACCTTCAGAAAGACAACCGTGGCTGAAGCAACAGCCATGCACCGCACAGCCTGCCTGGAGCTGGACAGACTCCGGAACACCGTGAACACAGTCTTTGGACTCCTGGGGGTCGGCGCCGGCCAGCGCTGGCACGAACTCAGCCCGGCGTCAGGAGCCTGAACATCATGAATGCCCGTCCCACCGCCCGGGACCGCACCCACAAACCGCTACGCGATCCCTAACCCCCTGCCAACCACTACGCCCAGCCCATTGCCGGACCTAAGAGCCCCGCCATTTACCACTTATTGGAGTCCCTGTGCCTTTTTCCGACTACACCACAGCCCTCGTCACCGGAGCGTCCACCGGCATGGGCGCGGCCATCGCCGAACGTCTCGCCAAGCGCGGATTGACCGTGCACGCGGTGGCCCGCAACGAGGAACGCCTCGCCGAACTGGCCGACCGCACGGGAGCAGTCCCGCATGTGGTGGACCTGACCGACACCGCCGGCCTGGCCGGCGTCGTCCGCGACCTCAAGGTGGACGTCCTGGTGAACTGCGCCGGGGTCTCCCGGACCGGCAACATCCTGGACTCCTCCGAGCAGGACATCGACGAACTCATCGACGTCAACCTCCGCGGCCTGCTGCAGCTCACCCGGCTGGTGCTGCCCGGCATGGTGGAGCGGGACCTGGGCCACGTGGTCAACATCAGTTCGATCGCCGGGCTCTACAACTTCTACGGCCACACCGCGTACCACGCCACCAAGGCCGCCGTGCACCAGATCTCCCGGCAGTTGCGCAACGACACGGTCGGCAAGCGCATCCGCGTCACCGAAATCTGCCCCGGCCGGGTGGAGACCGAAATCTTCGGCCGCAACCTGGGCGGCAGCCCCGAGGCCATGGAAGAAGCCTGGCAGACCTACTACGAGGGCTACGAGTCGCTCACCACGGACGACATCGTCAATGCCCTTGATTACGCCATTGAAACCCCGCGCCACGTGAATGTGGGCATGCTCGAGCTCATGCCCACCTTCCAGGTCCCCGGCGGACTGACCTTCGACCGCCGCGACGCATAACGATCCGCCCGCAGCACCTTCCCACCAACCGATAGGCCTTCAACGATGCAGCACGTGCAAACCGTCAGTTTCCCCGAACCCCAGCTCCTGGCCGATTTGTCCCCGCTCCCGGAGGGACTGACGGGAGTGGTGTGGGACATGCAGGTGGCCCCTGACGAGGCCCACGGAAGCATCGACGGGGTCATCCTGCCGTACCTCAATGCCGGCGCGGTCCTGGCGAACCTTGGCAAGGTCCCGGACCTGAAGTTCGTGCAAACTCAGTCAACAGGGTTCGACGGCGTCCGCGAGGCAGCGGGTCCGGCCGCCGCCGTGGCAAACGCCTCGGGCGTCCATGCAGCTGCCACCGCGGAGCTGGCCGTTGGCCTCATCCTCGCCAAGCTCCGCGGCATCGACCAGGCCGCCCGCGATCAACAGGCCGAACGCTGGAACCCGCAACGCCGCCAGTCGCTGGCCGACCGGAAGGTCCTGCTGCTGGGCATCGGCGGAATCGGGAAGGAGCTGGCCCGCCGCCTGGAGCCCTTCGAAGTCACACTGACCCGGGTGGGAAGCGCCGCACGGACCGATGCGGACGGCCAGGTCCACGGTCCGGATGAACTCGTGGCGCTCGCCGCCGGCCACGACATCCTGGTCTCCGTCCTTCCCCTCACCGAGGCGACCCACCACCTGGTGGGAGCCAAGGTCCTGGCCGCCCTGCCGGACGGCGCCCTGGTGGTCAACGTCGGCCGCGGCGCCGTGATCGACACCGACGCCCTAACGGCTGAAGTGGTGTCCGGCCGCCTGCACTGCGCCATCGACGTCGTCGACCCAGAACCGCTGCCCGCCGGCCACCCGCTCTGGTCGTCGGAGAACGCCCTCATCACCCCCCACGTTGGCGGCAACGCCTCAGCGTTCGAACCACGGATCCTGAAACTCCTGAAACGGCAGCTTGAGGCCCTCGCCGCCGGCGACACCCCGGTCAACCTGGTGCAGCAGGGACCGTTCGCATGAGCTCACTGTTTGACCTCACCGGCCGCGTCGCATTGGTCACCGGCTCCAGCCGCGGCATCGGCTCGTCACTCGCCCGGGCACTGGCCGACGCCGGTGCCACGGTTGTGCTGAATGGCATCAACCCGGAGCGGCTCAAGGAAGCCGAAGCCGCGCTCGCCGCCGACTTCCCGGCCGGCCGCATCGCCAGCATCGCGTTTGACGTCACCGACGGCGAGGCGGCAGCCCGCAGCATCGCGTGGATCGAAGAGCACGTGGGTCCGTTGGAGATTCTGGTGAACAACGCCGGGATCCAGCACCGGGTGCCGATGCTGGACCTTGAGGTGGCGGATTGGGAGCGGGTCATTTCCACGGACCTGACCAGT
This sequence comes from Arthrobacter sp. SDR-2R, assembly GCF_057747955.1. Lineage (NCBI taxonomy): Bacteria > Bacillati > Actinomycetota > Actinomycetes > Micrococcales > Micrococcaceae > Arthrobacter > Arthrobacter sp. SDR-2R. The sequence goes on along the minus strand of NZ_CM173231.1, from coordinate 2,964 downwards.
GCGTTCCTGGTGGGGCGGGAGGCGGCCCGGCACATGATTCCGCGCGGCCGGGGCAAGATCATCAACATCTGCTCGGTGCAGACGGACCTGGCCCGCCCCACTATCGCCCCGTATGTTGCCGCCAAGGGCGGGCTGCGGAACCTCACCCGGGCCATGACGGCCGAGTGGGCCGCTTCCGGCCTGCAAGTCAACGGGATCGCGCCGGGGTATATCCACACCGAGATGACGCAGAACCTGGTGGACGACGAACAGTTCAATACCTGGATCCTGGGCCGCACCCCGGCCCACCGCTGGGGCACGCCGAAGGACCTGGCCGGGCCCGTGGTCTGGCTGGCCTCCGACGGGTCGGACTTCGTGAACGGCCAGACCATTTTCATCGACGGCGGAATGACGGTGGTGGTCTGATGCCCGCGAACACACCCGTCCAGCCAGGCCCCAACACGCTGCCCGCCTCCGGGCCGGCCGTGGTGGCCCACGCCGCCGGGGACCTCCGGATCGATGAGGTCCCGCTGGCCCTGCCGGCGGATGACCAGGCCGTCGTCGAGGTCTTGTACGGCGGCATCTGCGGCTCGGACCTGCATTACTGGCTGCACGGCGCGGCCGGGGAATCCATCCTGAAGGCACCCCTGGTCCTGGGCCACGAAATCTCCGGCGTGGTGGTCCGCGCCGCCGCCAACGGCCAGGGACCGCAGCCCGGAACCGCCGTCGCCGTCCACCCCGCCACCCCGGGACCCGGCGCGGCCAGGTACCCCGCGGACCGGCCCAACCTCTCACCCGGCTGCACCTACCTGGGCAGCGCCGCCCGCTACCCGCACACCGACGGCGCCTTCAGCCGGTACGTGAACCTGCCCGTCCGGATGCTGCGGGCCCTGCCCGAGGGCATCGACCTGCGCACGGCCGCCCTGGTCGAACCCGCGTCCGTGGCCTGGCACGCGGTCTCCCGCGCCGGGGACGTGGCCGGGAAGACCGCGCTGGTGATCGGGTCCGGCCCCATCGGTGCCCTCGCTGTCGCGGTCCTCAAACGCGCCGGTGCAGCGCACATCACCGCTGTGGACCTCCATCCCAAGCCGCTGGAGATCGCCAAGGCCGTCGGCGCGGACCAGGTCATCAACGCCGCAGACACGGAAGCGATCGCCGCCGTGGAGGCGGACGTGGTGATCGAATCCTCCGGCAACCACCACGGACTGGCCTCCGCCATCCGCGGCGCGGTGCGGGGCGGGACCGTGGTGATGGTGGGGCTGCTGCCCACCGGCATGCAGCCGCTACCCATCTCGCTGGCCATCACCCGCGAACTGGACCTCAAGGGCTCGTTCCGCTTCAACGACGAAATCGACGAGGTCATCGCGGCGCTTGCCGACGGGTCACTGCACATCGACCCCGTCATCACCCACCAATACCCCGTGGAGGACGCCCTGCACGCCTTCGAGGTAGCCAAGGACTCCACCAGTTCCGGCAAAGTCCTCCTCAGCTTCGACGGGAACGGGGAGGAACGGTGAACGCCCCGTTGCCGCCCCTGGTGGTGATGGGCGTGTCCGGCTCGGGGAAATCCACCATGGGCTCCCTGCTGGGCCTGCGCCTGGACATGCCATTCTTCGATGGCGACGATTTCCATCCGGCCGCCAACAAGCAGAAAATGGGCGCCGGCAAACCGCTCACGGACGTTGACAGGGAGCCCTGGCTTGGCACGCTGGGGGAGCTGCTCGCAGGAAAGGCCGACGGCGTCACAACAGTCCCGCCTGTCGTCGCCTGCTCAGCGTTGAAGCGCCGCTACCGGGACCTGCTGCGCAGCGCAGCGCCGGATGTTGTCTTCATCCACCTGACCGGAAGCACGGGCACCATTGGCGCGCGGATGGAAGCCCGCGCCCACGAGTTCATGCCGCGGACCCTGCTGGAATCCCAGTTCGCAGCCTTGGAGGAACTGGACGAGGACGAGGCCCACCTCCTGGCCGATATCACCGAGCCCCCGGAACTCCTGGTGGAACGGCTGGCCACGGAGCTCCAGGCCGTGTCCGCTAAGGCGGTCCGCACCGCCTGATTCACAAACGGGTGTTCCGCCCTTGTGGTGGTAGTAGGTAGACTGGCCTACCTACTACCACCGCAAGGAGCCCCATGCCTGTGTCACGCGCTTCGGCGACCAGCCGCCGCCCCGCCCGGGTGCTGCTGCTTGAAGCGGCAGCGCGCCTTTTCTATGCCCAGGGGGTGGCCGCCACGGGAATCGACACCATCACTGCCGAGGCGGGCGTTGCCAAAAAAAGCCTCTACAACAACTTCACGTCCAAAGCGGACCTCGTGGCCGCCTACCTGGAAGCACGGCATGAGGAGTGGCTCGGCCTTTACCGGACGCGGCTGGAAAAGGCCGGGACCCCGTCGGAGCAGGCACTGGCGGTCTTCGACGCCTACCTCGACCACGCAAATGCCGCCTACCAGCACGGATTCCGCGGCTGCGGGCTGCTCAACGCGGCGGCTGAACTGCCCGCAGGGGACCCCGGGCGGACTGCAGTGCGGCTCCACAAGGAGGAAGTGCAGGAACTCCTGGCCCGGCACGTCACGGCACTGTTGCCCGGGAGGGAGGGGCAGGCGCCTGCCGTTGCCGCCCACTTGGCCTTCCTCCTCGAAGGTGCCATGGCCAGGGCAGGCCTGGAGGGCGGCGACGTGCCGCTGCGGCAAGCCCGGGCCATCGCCGGGCAACTGCTGGACGACCTGTGAACAACAAGCCAAACCATCAGCAGGCCCAGCCCTGGGGAGCGCTCTCCATAGTGGCGGCATCCATCCTCTGGGGAACCACCGGAACAGCGGCCACCTTCGCGCCCGCCGTGAGCCCACTGGCCATCGGCGCGGTGGCAATGGGGCTGGGCGGACTGATGCAGGCACTGTACGCCGCACGGCACATTGCCGTTCAGTCGGGCAGCCTGCTGGCGCGATGGCGCCTGGTATCTCTCGGTGCCGTGGCGGTTGCTGTCTACC